>CAVWMF010000009.1:0-648760 GCA_963756025.1 uncultured Acidimicrobiaceae bacterium | reverse complement strand
TCCCCAGAGATGACCTTCTTGGAGAAGGACGTGGGTCACGTGATGGTTGACGGGCTCGATCACCAATCCCTGCACCCGCCCGATCTGGCCGTCCGTGGCATCGACGGTCTCGTCGCGGCGCACCGCCACCTCCCCCAGCGGCAAGGTGTCCATCGTCACCGGAGGCGTGACGTTGCCCGGGCCGAGCCCGTAGAAAGGGAGCGCCATCACCTCACCGCTGCCCGGCAGGAAGTGTGTCTCCTCGGCGAAATCGAGCGCCTCGAACTCGGCCAGCGTGCAGCTGAGTGCGACCGTGTCGGTCCACTGGCCACCAGAGCGAGTGGCACCAGACGGCCGATGCCCTCCCGGTGCTTGGGCTCCACGACGATGTGCGTCACTTCCCCCACGAGCGGATCGACGACGAGGCGGATCACCTCGCCGCACTCACCGTCGCGGCAATCGACCTTGGCCCCGATCATGAACTGTGTCGACTCAACCATGGCCATACCCTACGGCACCGCACACGGGCTCGCAGCACGGCGATCGGGGCGCCATGACGGGCGGGCCACTCGAGGGACTGCGTGTCGTCGACTGCTCGGTGACCATGGCCGGGCTCCGGGCCACCGGACTGATGGCCGCGTACGGGGCCGACGTGGTGTGGGTGGAGCCTCCGGGCGGGAGCCCCCTACGCCGCCGATCACCCGTGGGTGCGTCCGTGTTCAACCGGAACAAGCGCAGTGCCATCCTCGAACCCGCCGACCCGGCCCAGCGGGACCACCTCGTCGAGTTGTTGGCGGGGGCCGACGTCTTCGTGGAGACCTGGGCTCCCGGCGCGGCGGACGACCTGGGCCTGGGCCCTACCGCTCTGCAGCCGGTCAATCCGGGGCTCGTCACCTGTGCGATCACGGCGTTCGGCACTGACGGTCCCCAGCGCGACACCGCCGCTCGCGAGGCCCTCGTGCACGCCCTCGTCGGCACCATGGCCGAGCAGGCCGGTCACCGCGAGGGCCCGATCTTCGAGGGTTTGCCCCAGGCCGGCCTCGGCGCGGCCTACCTGGCCTTCCTCGGGACGCTGGCCGCGCTCTACCGGCGCTCGTCCGACGGCGTCGGCCGGCATGTCGACACGTCGCTGCTCGACGGTGCCCTGGCCTACCACTCCATGCTCTGGAGTGAGTCGGATGCATCGGTGGCCGCCATGGCGGCCAAAGGCGTCGGGCAGAACTCGACGGCGGGGACCCGTCTCGTCACCCGCTCCTTCGTCTGCAGCGACGGCCGGTACATCGGTATCCACACGGGAGCCGTCGGGGCTTTCGGACGCCTGATGAAGGTGCTCGAGCTGGATGATCGCATCCCGCCCAGCGAAAGCGGACTGGACATGGGGGCACCCCTGACGCCGGAGCAGGCGACGCTGCTCGAGACGGAGCTCCACCGTCGCATCGCCGCCAAGCCGCGTGCGCACTGGGTCGATGTGCTGCGCCACGCCGAAGTGTGCGGCATCGAGCACCTCCTCCCCTGCGAGGTCTTCGATCAGCCGCAGGCGCAGCACAACCAGATGGTGGTCGAGATCGACGACCCGGTCCTGGGGCCGGTGCAGCAGGTGGCGCCGGCGGCCAAGTTCCCGGCGCTCGGCTCGGTCAGCCTCACGCCCGCCCCGACGCCGGGGCAGCACACCGAAGCCGTCCTCGCCCATGCGTGGGGCGAGGAGCCCTTCGTCGGGCGTGGCTCCGATCCGCCGGCCCGGTCCGGCCAGCCCCTCCTCGAGGGCGTGAAGATCCTTGATCTCGGCGCGTATTTCGCCGGGCCGTACTCGTCGCGCCTCCTGGCCGACCTCGGTGCCGATGTCATCAAGCTCGAACCCACGCAGGGCGACCAGCTGCGGGGGATCGATCAATGCTTCTTCCCCGCCCAGGCCGGCAAGCGCTCCATCGCCATGGATCTCAAGGCTCCCGGCGTGAGGCCCGCCATCGAGGGCCTGCTCGAGTGGGCCGACGTCGTGCACCACAATTTGCGACCCGGCGCGGCCCAGCGCCTCGGTCTGGCCTACGAGGACATACGCGCGAGCCACCCCGAGGTGGTCTACCTCTACGCCCCCGGCTGGGGTTCCGGCGGTCCCGACATGCTCCGGCAGAGCTTCGCCCCGATGATGTCCGGCTATGTCGGCGTCACGTTCGAAGCCGCCGGGCGGTTCAACGAACCCCTCCCCACGCCGTGCAACGAAGACCCGGGCAACGGGATGCTGGGCGCCGCCTGCATCCTCATGGGATTGCTGCACCGGCGCCGGACCGCAGAGGGGATGTACATCGAGAATCCCCAATTGAACGCCACGATGTCCCATGTGGCGCACATCGTGCGTCGGATGCCCGACGACGGCACCGGTGGCGAGGTGTTGGGTGCCGGGCGGCTCGACACGCTGCAGTACGGATTCGGCCCGTTCGAACGGCTGTACCGGACGGCGGACGGGTGGGTCTGCCTCTCCGCGCTCGAGGAGAGCGAAAGAGCCGCCCTGGGCGAGGTGCTCGACCTGGAGCCGGCCGACCTGGCGGAGACGGCCGACCTCGCCGAGATCGCCGATCGCATCGAGCAGCGGGACACGGCCACCTGGCTCGCCAAGTTCGGCGCAGCCGGGGTGCCCGCGGTCGAGCCCGTCGGGCGCAACACGCACGCCTTCTTGAACGATCCGGAGAATCGGCGCACCGGCCGGGTGGCGGAGTGTCGGCACCCGGGCAAGGGGAACATCCGGGAGCTGGCCCGGCTCGTCCGGGTCAGCGGGTGCACCGACCCTCCCCATCGGCTGGCCCCCGAGCTCGGCGCCCACACCGACAGCATCCTTCGCTCCGTAGGGCTCGAACCGGAGCAGATCGACAACCTGCGCACGGACGGGGCCATCCGCTCCGCGCCGTGACCCGGGCGTGACCCCGGGAGTGACCGGGCGTTCAGTCGATGGCTTGGCGGAGCGAGCCGACGAAGTCCGCCGCCGCCTCGGGCCCGCCGTCGGCCAGGAGGCGGCGCACCAGAGCCGACCCGACCACGACGCCGTCGGCCACCTCGCAGACCTCGGCGGCCTGCTCGGGTGTCGAGATGCCGACGCCCACGCAGACGGGCATATCGGTGTGGCGACGGATCCGCTCGACCACCTGTCGCGCCTCGTCGCCCAGATCGGCCCGCTCGCCGGTGACACCCATGCGGGCCACCGCATAGACGAACCCCCGGGCCCGGGCACAGAGGCGGGCCACCCTGTCCTCGGGACTCGACGGCGCCACCAGGAGCACCGTCTCGATCCCGGCCGCATCGGCCTCCTCGGCCCACGGGGCGATCTCCTCGAGCGAGAGGTCGGGGATGATCGCCGCGCTCACGCCCGCCGTCATCAGGGAGTTGGCCATGCGCTTGTGGCCCGCCCGGTAGACGATGTTGTAGTACGTCATGACAGCGATAGGGACAGGCGCCTCCGCCCGGGCGATGCCGTCGAGCACCTGATCGGGCACGGTCCCCCGCCCCAATGCCTTGAGCGCAGCCTCCTGGATCACCGGCCCGTCCATCATGGGGTCCGAGAAGGGGATGCCGACCTCGACCGCATCGGCGCCGGCCGCCACCACGGCGGCCAGGGACTGCTCCCAGTCCTCCGTCATACCCCCCATGAGGTAGGGGATCAGGAGCTTGCGGCCGCTCCGGCGCTTCGTCCGCAGGGATGCCTCGAGCTCATGCACGGGCGCGTCCCAGGATTTCGCGCACCTGGGCCACGTCCTTGTCACCCCGGCCCGACAGGGTGATCAGGACGGTCGAACCGGCGGGCAGGGCGGGGGTGCCGGCGGCCCGGGCCACCCAGGCCACCGCATGCGCCGACTCGAGCGCCGGGATGATCCCCTCGGTGTGCGAGAGCAACTTGAACGCCTCGAGGACCTCGGCGTCGTTGGCCGTGTTGTACTCGGCCCGGCCGATAGCGGCCAGATGGGCGTGCTCGGGCCCCAGTCCCGGGTAATCGAGCCCGGCCGAGATCGACTCCGCCTCGAGGATCTGACCGGCCTCGTCCTGCAGGAGCTTCGAGTGCATGCCGTGCAGGACGCCCGGGATCCCGTTCGTGATCGCCGCGCCGCCGGCCGCCTCAATTCCCACCAGGCGAGCCGCCGTATCGACGAAGCCGGCGAACGTCCCGGCGGCATTCGATCCCCCACCGACACAGGCCACCACGACGTCGGGGTCGGCGCCGTCGAGAATCGTCCGGCACTGCCCACGCGCCTCGTCGCCGACGACGCGCTGGAACTCGCGCACCATGTACGGGAAGGGGTGCGGGCCCATGACCGAGCCCAGGCAGTAATGCGTGTGCTCGACCGAGGCCACCCACTCGCGCATGGCATCGTTCACCGCATCCTTCAGGGTGCGGCTGCCCGAGGTCACCGGGCGCACCTCGGCGCCCAAGAGCTCCATACGGAAGACGTTGAGCTCCTGGCGCTTGATGTCGACCTCGCCCATGAACACCGTGCATTCGAGACCGAACAGTGCCGCTGCCGTGGCCGACGCCACCCCGTGCTGCCCGGCCCCGGTCTCGGCGATGATGCGCGTCTTGCCCATGCGCCGTGTGAGCAGCGCCTGACCGACGACGTTGTTGATCTTGTGCGAGCCGGTGTGGGCCAGGTCCTCGCGCTTGAGGAGGACCCGCACGCCCAGCTTCTCCGAGAGCCGCGGGCACTGGGTGACCGGCGTGGGACGTCCGCCGTAGTGGGCCAGCAGGTCATCGAGCTCCCGGTGGAATGCGGGATCGGACCAGGCCTCCTTGAAGGCCTGCTCGAGATCGAGGCAGGCCGGCATCAATGACTCGGGAACGAAGCGTCCACCGAAGTCGCCGAATCGCCCGTCCGAACCGGGTTCGCTCATCAGACTCGTCATCACGCATCCCGCCAGTCGTAGGGCTCGCCGTCACCGGGTGCGGCGTCGAGAGGGTCTCGGGCGTCGACGTCGCGCGCTGCGGCGCGGGCGTTGACGATGAAATCACGGAGCTTCAACGGATCCTTGCGCCCCGGGGACACTTCCACCCCGGTCGAGACGTCGACGCCGAACGGATGCAGATGGGCCACGGCCTGCGCGACATTCTCCGGGCGCAGGCCACCGCTGACGATGAACCGGGTCGGATCGGCCACGCCCTCGGCCAGGCGCCAGTCGAACACCTCACCCGAGCCGGGGCTGGCGCCGTCGATCAGCAGATAATCGGCCCCGAACTCGGTGAAACGGCTGATGGTGCGGTCACCGGCGGGAAACGCCTTGATGACGAGGGGCAGCCGGGCCCGGACCCAGGCCGTCTCCTGCGCCGACTCGTGCCCGTGGAGCTGCGCCGCACCCAGGCCGGCCCGCTGTACCTTCTCCACGACGCGCTGCGGCGCCTCGTCCCGGAAGACCCCGACGGTCAGGATTTCCGGCGGCAGGCGTTTGGCGATATCGCCGGCCAGCTGCGCCGAGATCTGCCGCGACGAGGGGGCGAAGATGAACCCGACCGCGTCAGCGCCCAGGCTCACGCACAACAGCGCGTCCGCCTCGGACGTGACGCCGCAGATCTTGACGAAGAGCTGGCGGCCGGCGTCGGCACCGGCACCGGCGCTCGGGCCGACGCTCATCGGGACACGACCGGGTGGCCCACGAGGGACCGCAGCGTGGCGGCGCGATCCAGCGCCCGCACCAGCGTCTCGCCCACGAGAACGGCGTCGTAGCCCGCGGCGGCCAGCCGGCGGGCGTCGTCCCCGTCCCGGATGCCCGACTCCGCCACCGCCACCACGTCCGCCGGAATCCGGGCGGCGAGGGACACGGCGCGGTCCTGGTCGACGGCGAACGTGCGCAGGTCCCGCTGGTTGACCCCGACCAGCCGCGCGCCGGCCTCGAGGGCCCGCTCCAGCTCTGCTTCGTCGTGCACCTCCACCAACGCCGCCAGCCCCAGCGAGGTCGCCCTCCGGTGGAACCGCCCCAGCTCCCCGTCACTCAGCGCGGCGGCGATCAGCAATACGGCATCGGCCCCCATCAGCGCCGCATCGACGACGTCGAGCTCGGACACGGTGAAGTCCTTGCGCAGGACCGGGAGGTCGCAGGCCGCCCGGGCGGTGCGCAGGTCCTCGACCGAACCGCCGAAGTAACGCACATCGGTCAGCACCGAGAGGCAGGATGCGCCACCGACGGCGTAGTCCTTGGCCACCAGGTCCGGCGCCAGATCGGGACTGAGGTCACCCTTGGACGGTGACCGGCGCTTGATCTCGGCGATGCACGAGAGCCCGTCGCCCCGCAGCGCCGCGGCGAAGTCACGGGACGGCATTTGTCGCGACGAGACGGCCTGCGCCGCCAGCTCGTCGACGTCACGGCCATCGCCGCGAGCGTCGGCTCGATGCGTGGCGAGGATGTCCGCCAGATAGGAGGGCATGACAGCCCAGCGTAGCGGGGCAGGATCGAGCAACCGGACCTGCGGTTACGCTCGATCCCATGACCGATACCACCAACTTCAACCAGACCATCATCGACGAGTTCCGGGCCAACGGCGGCAAGGTCGGGGGCGGATTCGCCGGCATGCCGATGGTCATCATCCACACCAAGGGCGCCAAGTCGGGCCAGCCCCGGGAGAACCCGTTGGCGGCCCTGGTCGAGGACGACGGGACCCTCTACATCTTCGCCTCCAAGGGCGGTGCGCCCACCAATCCGGACTGGTACCACAACATCGTGGCCAACCCCGAAGTCCAGGTCGAGTTCGGTGACGACACGTTCACAGCCGACGCCACGGTCCTGACCGGCGCCAAGCGCACCGAGATCTACGACCGCCAGAAGACGCTCGTGCCCGGCTTCGCCGACTACGAGACCAATACGACCCGGGTCATCCCCGTGGTCGCCCTCACCCGCAAGAGCTGACCCTCCGACGCCCGCCACGTCGGGACGCGCCCGCCACGTCGGCACGCGCACGCCACGTCGGCACGGCATGTCCAGGCGGCGCATCCAGGCGGCGCACCACACACACATCCGCTTCAGGTCGTGCGTGCACCCCTCAACGGGCGAAGAGATGCCAGCCCAGCCACATGAAGCCCGCGACGAGGACCACCCTGCCGACGGGATGCGTCGCGATTTTGCCGACCACGTCCGAAGGGTGTGCCACCGCGGAGGGCCGCGCGTACGAGAGCCACCAGAGCAGCAGGGCCAGCGCGCCGATGACACCCCACACCACGTAGGACGCCGTGCTGACGCTCATCAGGGAACCCTCGCCCCGTGGCGAGCCGGCCGCTGGCGCGACCCTCGCCGCACGATCAGCAGCGCCGCCGCCATCCACCCGAAGAACAGCAGTGCCTTGAGCACGTAGAAGCGGTCGTTGGCGTCGGTAATGGAACTGAACGTCGGATGATCGGACCGGCTCCCGTGGACCAGATAGTTGAAGACCTCCCAGGCTGTGAAGACGGCGAGGATGACGACCCACGGCAGGTAGGGGTGGGTCGAAGAGTTGCCGGCCGGGTCGGCGGTACCGGCGGGGTCTGCGGCCGGGCTGGCGGAGGCGGCGGAGACCCCGGGAGTTCGGGGAGCTCGGGTATGGAGCGGCCAGCGCGCGATCACCAGTACCGCCATGCCCACGATGGCCAGCCCGGTGAGCACATCGGCCGGAAGCGTGAAGGGCGTCGTTGATGCCGCGACGAGTGCGTAAGCGGCGCCCCCTCCGATCAGCAACACGGTGGGAGGGGAACGCACGAGAGCTATCCGGGCGCCTTGATCGGCAGGAGCGTCACCCGGGCCGGGTGGGAGCCACCGAGACCGTCGCCCGAGCGCACCCGAATCGGACCGGGAGCTTCCACCGTCCGGTGCAGGTAGGCCAGGGCCACCCATGCATCGAGCTCGGGGCTCCAGGCGGCGGACGTGACCGTCCCGACCACTTTGTCGTCCATCGCCCCGCCGGCGTCGGTCGCCGGAGCGGCCCCGGCGTGCAGCGTCATCCCGAAGGCCAACCGTCCATTTTCGCCCGCGGCAGCGGCCCCGGCCCCGGCACCGGCCCCGGCGATCACTCCGACGAGCCGGCGGGGCACGTTGTTGCCCCGGGCGTCGAGGCGGGCCACGAGCTCCTGTCCGGTGTAACACCCCTTGGTGAAGCTCACCGAGCGATCCACGAGACCGGCTTCGGCGGCGATCGTCTTGTCCGTGAGCTCACTCCCCATGGCGGGGATCCCCGACACGATCCGGCAGGCCTCGACGGCGTCCCGGTCGCAGGAGATGATCCCCTCCGGCATGGTCCCGGCGGCCGGGTCGAGGATCACATCTTTCGGACCGAGCAGGTCGATCCCGCTCCAGCCGTTCCATTCGTAGGGAAGGCGCAGCACGCCGTTTTCCTCGAGCACGGTCAGGAGGCCCGCCGCCGCAGCGCCCACGCCGTCGCCGCGCAGAGCCAGGCAGCGCCACGGGAGGCGCTCGATCTCGACCTTGGAGCGGAGGAGGAATTTCTTGAGCCGGGCCACCATGGCGTCGCCGAATCCGGCATCCGTATCGAGCGCGAACCCTTGCGCATCGACCCGGGTGACCCGCAGGAGGGCGGTCAACTTCCCGTCCGGTTGCAGCAGGAGCGAGTCGGCGGTCGCGCCGATGCCGAGCGCCAGTACGTCCTGGCTCAATTGCCCCTGAAGATACGACGCCGCGTCCTCGCCGCGGACCGAGAAGACGTCCCGGCCGAGCAGGAAGGCCCCGGCACCGTGCCGCAGGGCCTGGACCTGGGCCTCGAGGTCGAAGTCGAGCGGGGCGCGCTCATCCGTTCGCCCCGGTCGCCACCGCGCCGGACCGGGCCGCCGTCATCACCCGCGCCGCCGTCACGGCGACCAGCAGGGCACGCACCTTCTGCCCGCACTCCTCGTCCTCGCGCTGCGGGTCGCTGTCGGCCACGATCCCGGCCCCGGCCTGCACGTGGGCCCGGCCGTCCGGGGAGACCACCATGGTGCGGATGGCGATGGCGGTGTCGATGTTGCCCGAGAAATCGATATAACCCACGACACCGCCGTAGACCCCGCGCTTGGTCAGCTCGAGCTCGTCGATGATCTCCATGGCGCGCACCTTGGGCGCCCCCGACAGCGTCCCGGCCGGCAGGGTGGCCCGGAGCACGTCGATGGGTCCCTTGTCCTCGGCCAGCTCACCCGACACCTGCGACGTGATGTGCATGATGTGGCTATAGCGCTCGATCGTCATCAGCTCGTCGACCTTCTCGGTCCCGAAGCGGACGACACGGCCGACGTCGTTGCGGGCCAGATCGACCAGCATGATGTGCTCCGCCAGTTCCTTGGGGTCCTCGGCCAGCTCCCCCTCGAGCAGGCGATCGTGCTGCTCGTTCTCACCCCGGGGCCGGGAGCCGGCGATCGGCCGGGAGGTCACGATCCCGTCCCGCAGGCGCACCATCGGCTCGGGCGAGGCACCGACGACGGTGACCTCGGGAAAACGCAGGAAGTACAGGTACGGGCTGGGGTTGAGCAGTCGCAGGGCCCGGTAGACGTCGAAGGGGTCGGCATCGAGCTCGAGGTCGAAACGCTGGGACAGCACGACCTGGAAGATGTCGCCCGCGGTGATGTAGTCCTTCGCGATGGCGATGGCCGCCCGGTACTCCTCCGAGCTCATGGTGCGGCTGGCCTCGGCCGATGCGATGCCCTGGCGCGGCGCCGGCATCAGCTCGCCGGACCGTGTCTGCGCGCAGTCGCGGGCGAGCTCCTCGAGGCGGGCGCACGCCGCCTCGTAGGCGACAGTCAGTTCCTCGGCGGTGGGCCCCTCGCCCGTGGGTCCCTCGCTCCCGGCCGAGCCTTCGGGGACGACGACGTTGTCGATGAGCGAGATGCGCTGGCGCCAGTGGTCGAACGCGGCGAACTGCCCGATGACGACGAGCGCCGCATCGGGGTGGCCGAGGTCGTCCCCGGGGGTGTCCGGCAGGCGCTCGATCTCGCGCACCACGTCGTAGCCGAGATACCCCACCAGCCCTCCGTGCAGCGGCGGCAGCCCGTCGAGCGTCGGGGATTGGAAGCGGTCCAGGAGGGTCTCGACGGCCTGGAGGATGCCCTGGTCCGACGACCCGAGTCCCAGGCGCCCGGCGGCGTGCACCGCGTTGCCGCGAGCGGTGAGGGTGGCCAGCGGGCGCCGGCCCACGAACGAATAGCGACCCCAGCGCTCCCCGCCCTCGACCGACTCGAAGAGGAAGCCCTCCCCGTCGCCGACCAGGTTGGCGAAGGCGCTCACCGGCGTAAGGGTGTCGGCCACGACCTCGCACCACACCGGCACGATGGCGTGCTCCTTGGCCAGCGCAGCGAATTCGACCACGTCCGGCCGGAAGCTCAGCACGCCGGGCTCGCCTTCAGCGCCCGACTCACCTGCGTCGCCCGACTCACGACTGCTCGGGGCGGGGCACTCCGGGCCCCTGGCCGAGCGTGCGGAAGAAACATGTGCGCTCGCCGGTGTGGCAGGCCCCCCTGCCATGCTGGTCCACCAGGACCACGAGCGCGTCGCCGTCACAGTCGAGACGCACCTCGCGCACGTACTGGCGGTCCCCCGACGTCTCGCCCTTCTGCCAGTACTCCTGCCGGCTGCGGCTGTAGAACCAGGAACGGCCGCTCTCGAGAGTACGCCGCAGAGCTTCGGCATCCATGTAGGCGAGAGTGAGCACGGTGCCGTCCGTCGCATCTTGGACGATCGCCGGCACGAGGCCGTCACCCTTCGAAAAATCGATGGCGCCGACGAGCCCGTCGTCGACCTTCAGGGCAACCCCTTCCGCCGCGCTCGGACCGGGCGCGCTCACAGATACAGCCCCGTCCCGCTGTCGTTGCGCTTCGATGCGATGGCGTGGATGTCCCGTTCACGCAGGATCACGTACTCCTCGCCGTGCACCTCGACCTCGAAACGGTCCTCGGGGTTGAACAGGACGGTGTCCCCCACCTTGACCGTGCGCACGTGCGGCCCGACGGCCACCGCCTCGGCCCAACTGAGGCGGCGCGAGATCTGGGCCGTGGCCGGGATGAGGATCCCTGCCCGGGAACGGCGCTCGCCGTCGCTCTGCCCCATCTGCACCAGGACCCGGTCGAACAGGACCGAAATCGGCTGCATCTCGTCGATGACGGTCGGTTCGGCCGTCTTTTTTATCGTCGTTGCCACCTAGGCACGGTACCGCACGCACGCCCGTACGCAGGTCAGGGGGTGGGGCGGACCAGCACCCCGTGTTCGGCCATGTAGGCCTTGGCCTGGCCGAGCGTGAACTCCCGGCGATGGAAGATGGACGCCGCCAGCACCGCATCAGCCCCGCCAACCGTGGCCCCTTCCACGAGATGCTGCAGCGTACCCACGCCCCCTGACGCCACCACCGGGATCCCCACGGCGTCGACCACCGTGGCCACGAGCTCCAGGTCGAAACCATCTCTGGTGCCGTCACGGTCCATGGAGGTGAGCAGAATTTCCCCGGCACCGTTGGCGGCGCACTCGATGGCCCAGGCGACGACGTCGAGCTCGGTCGGGCGCCGGCCCCCGTGGGTGTAGACCTGCCACCCGCCCCCGGCGCCCCCGGCGCCCGAGCGGGCCCGGGCGTCGATGGCGACCACGGCGCACTGCGTGCCGAACTCGTCCGCGATGTCGCGGACCAGGTCCGGCCGTTCGACCGCGGCGGTGTTCACCGCCACCTTGTCCGCCCCCGCCCGGAGCAGCCGGCGCGCATCCTCGGTCTCGCGCACCCCGCCGCCGACCGTGAGGGGGATGAACACCTGCTCGGCCGTGCGGGCCACGACCGAGACCATCGTGTCGCGGCCGTCGGACGAGGCGGTGATGTCGAGGAACGTGAGCTCGTCGGCCCCCTCGGCGTCATAGCGGGCCGCCAATTCGACCGGGTCGCCCTCATCGGTGAGGTCGACGAACCGGACACCCTTGACCACCCGGCCATCCGTCACGTCGAGGCACGGGATCAGCCGGACGCTGCGCACGCGGCGATCGCCTCCTTCACGCTGAAACGCCCTTCGACCAGAGCCTTGCCGACGATGACGCCCTCCAGCCTGCGCGCAGCCGCGTCGGGGGCGACGAGTGCAGCCAGGTCCCGCAGGTCGTCGAGTGTCCCCACGCCGCCCGATGCGATGACCGCAAGCGCGCCGGGTGCGGCCTGGTCCAGCAATGCGCCCAAGCCCACGAGGTCACTGCCTCCGAGCATCCCGTCGCGGGCGATCGCGGTGGCCACCACGGCGCCGAGCGGCTCGTCCGCCCACAGCGCCAGGAGCTCGGGCAGGGTCCGCCCCGAGCCCTCCTCCCACCCGTGCGCCCGGGCCTCGGCGACACCGTCGGGTCGCACGACGTAGTCCAGCCCGACCGCGACCTGCCGGGGCCAACGCCGGGCGCACCGTGCGGCAAGCGCCGGATCCTCCAGGGCGGCCGTACCCATCACGACCCGGGCCACGCCCACATCGAGCACGGCCGCCACGTCGTCCTCACGGCGGATCCCCCCGCCGGTCTGCACCTTCACGCCCGCCCCGCCCGCCCCGCCCGCCCCGGAGGCCAGCTCGACGATGCGGGCCAGGGTCTTGCGCTCGTGCGGCACACCGGTGCGGGCCGCATCGAGGTCCACCACGTGGATCCAGGACGCGCCGCCCTCGATGTAGGTGGCGGCCAGCTCCAACGGGTCACCGTACCGCTGCTCCCGGTCGAAGTCGCCCTGGGTCAACCGCACGGCTCCCCCGTCGCGCAGATCGATGGCTGGATACAGGATCACGCCCGCCACCTCATGCAGCGAGCGCGACGAAGTTCGACAGGAGGGCCAGCCCGGTGCGGCCCGACTTCTCGGGGTGGAACTGCGCCCCCCACAGGCTCCGGCGAGCCACCAGCGCGGCCACCGGGCCGCCGTAGTCACAGACGGCCACGGTCTCGGGCCCGACCGGCGGGGCATAGGAGTGCACGAAGTAGACCCACGGCTTCTCCTCCAACCCGTGCAGGGGTGTCGGTCCCCCGTCGCCGGCGCTGCCGCCGACCACCTCGAGCTGGTTCCACTGCATCTGCGGGTGCTTCTCGCTCGCCGGCAGCAGCGCCACCTGGCCGGCGAACACGCCCAGCCCCGTCACCCCGGGGCTCTCGTCGGAGCCCTCGTAGAGGAGTTGGAAGCCGATGCAGACGGCCAGGAACGGGACGCCGGCGCCGATCGCCCCCCGGGCCGCCGCGGCGAGGCCGCTGTCCTCCAGCGCCCGGGCACAGGCCCCGAAGGCGCCCACGCCGGGCAGCACGACGGCGTCGGCCGCTTCGACCTCGGCCGGGTCGGTGACGAGGCGGGCCGCCGCGCCGACATGCTGCAGAGCCTTCTCGGCCGACCGGAGGTTCCCTATGCCGTAGTCGAGCACCGCAATTTTGGGGCCGCCGCCGGACGGTCCGCTCACAGGCTCCCCTTGGTCGACGGGATCGCCGCCCCCTCGATCCGCACCGCGTCCCGCAGGCACCGCGCCACGCCCTTGAACCCCGCCTCGAGCATGTGGTGGGTGTTCTTGCCCTCCCGGCGCCGGATGTGCAGCGTGAGGTTGCCCGCCGTGGCGAAGGCGCGCCAGAACTCCTCCGCCAGCTGGGGGTCGAACGGCGGCGAGCCGAGCCCGGCCGCGTCGGGCGCGAACTCGACGTCGTAGGCCAGGAAGGGACGACCCGAGAGGTCGAGGGCGACCTCCATCAGAGCCTCATCGAGGGGCAACAGCATCGACGCAAAACGGCGGATCCCCCGCTTGTCGCCCAGGGCTTCGGCCAGGCAGGCCCCGAGGACGATCCCGACGTCCTCCACCGTGTGGTGCGCGTCGACGTGCAGGTCGCCCTGCGCATGGACCATCAGGTCGAACGAGGCGTGCCGGCCCAGCTGCTCGACCATGTGGTCGAAGAACGGCAGCCCGGTGCTGACGTCGACGGTGCCGGTGCCGTCGATCTCGAGCGATGCCTCGATCGTCGTCTCCTTGGTCTTGCGCTCTCTGGCCGCCCGGCGGTCTCGTGTCCCGGTCTCAGTCCCGGTCGTGGTCTCGGTCGTCATTGCAGGCACTCCTCCAAGGCACTCAGGAATCGGTCGTTCTCGTCGGGCCGCCCGATCGTCACCCGCAGGCACCCGGGCAGGCCGTCCCAGCTGGCGCAGTTGCGAATGAGCACGGAGCGCTCGAGGAGGCCGCTCCATACCTTGTCCGCATTGTGGTGGAGGGGGCGGAAGAGGATGAAATTGGCATCCGACGGCCAGCTTTCAACCGGGAGGTCACCCAGGGCGGCCGCCACCCGGCCCCGCTCCTCGGCGACCAGCGCCACCCGGGCCTCCATCTCGTCGGTGTACTCCAGGGCCAGCAGGCCGGCCAGCTGGGTCTGCGCCGACAGGTGGTACGGCAGTACGACCGCCTCGCAGGCCTGCACCACCACGGGATCGGCCACCAGGTAGCCCAGGCGTGCCCCGGCCATGGCCCACGTCTTGGAGAACGTGCGGGTGACCACCAGGCCCGGGTACCGCCGGACCTTCGGGGCACCCCGCAGGTCGAGGGCGGTCCACGATGAGAACTGACCGTACGCCTCATCGACGACGACGAGGCCCGGAGCGAACTCGAGGATCGCCGGCGACGGTCTCCCTCGGCTCGGCCCGCCCGGTCGGGTTGTTGGGCGAGCAGATGAACGTGATCTCGGGTCGCTCGCGCGTCGAGCAGGGCCCGGGCGTCATCGAGGTCGATGCGGAAGTCCTCGGTGCGCCCGCCCTCGACGACCGTCGGTGCCGGTCAGCCGGCTGATGTGCGAGTGCAGGGCGTACGTCGGTTCGAACAGGGCCGCCTTGCGCCCCGGACCGCCATAGGCCAGCAGGAGGCACTGGAGCACCTCGTTGGAGCCGTTGGCGCAGAAGACCTCTGTCGGGCTCGACGCCGTGGAGCGCCGCGATGGCCGCACGCAGTTCCGTGGCCGGGCGGTCCGGATAGCGGTGGAACGACACCTCGCCCAGCGCCCGCAGGAGGTCGCGGCTCCACTTCTCGGGCGGTGGGAAGGGCGATTCGTTCGTGTTGAGGCGTACCTCGGCCTCGACCTGGGGCGAGTGGTAGCCCTCGCCGAGGGAGAGGTCCGGCCGGATGGGCGGGAGCTGGGTCATCGCCGGGATCCCGGGTCGGGTCCGGCCGGCGGGCCGGCGAGCGCGGCCAGGGCGGCGAGGCGGAGGCGGACCGAGTCGGCGTGCGCGGGCAGGCCCTCGGTCTCGGCCAGGGTGATGACCGGGGGGCCGAGTTGCGTGAGCGCCCCGGTGGTCACGGTCACGGCGTGGATGTGGCGGCGGAAGTCGTCCGCCCGCAGGGCCGAGGAGAAGCGGGCCGTGCGGTTGGTGGGCAGCACGTGGTTGGGCCCGGCGATGTAATCGCCCAGGCTGGCGGGCGACCACGGGCCGAGGAACACCGCGCCGGCATTCTCCACCAGGTCCAGGAGAGCGCCGGGTCCATCGAGCAGGTCCCCGGTCACCATGATCTCGAGGTGCTCGGGAGCGACCGTGTTGGCGACCACCATGGCGTCGCACGGGGCCGTCGACGAGGCAGGCGATCCCCGCGGTGGCGAGCGTGGATTCGAGGTCGGCCCGCCGGGGTGAGGCCGCCACGATGCGGTCGACCTCGGCGCTGACCGCGGCCAACAGGGCTTCGTCCCACGTCACCAGCCAGGCCAGGCCGTCGGGACCGTGCTCGGCCTGGACGACCAGATCGATGGCGACGAACTCGGGCGGCGCACCGGGGCCGGCGACGACGACGATCTCCGAGGGCCCGGCGAAGGCCGAGGCCACCCCGACGACCCCGCTGACCTGGCGCTTCGCCTCGGCCACATAGGCATTGCCGGGGCCGGCGATGACGTCGACCCGGGGGATTGTCGCCGTGCCGTAGGCCATGGCCCCGACGGCCTGGGCACCGCCGATCCGGTACACCTCGCTGATGCCGGCGATGGCTGCCGCCGCCAACGTGGCATCGTCGACCCTGCCGTCCGCCGCCGGGGGCACGCACAGCGCGATGTCGGGCACGCCGGCCACCCGGGCGGGGGCGGCGCACATGAGGACGGTCGAGGGGTATCGAGCCCGCCCGCCCGGCGCGTAGATGCCGGCGCGGCCCACGGGGCGCGTCAGGTGCTCCACGCTGACGCCACCCGACTCGAAGACGCCGGGGGGCGTCCCCTCCTCGGAGTGGTACGCCACGATCCGGGCATACGCCAGCTCGAGGGCGCTGCGCAGAGCGGGGTCGATCCGCTCGAGGGCGGCGGTGATCTCGTGCGGCGGGACGCGGATCGTGGTCAGGTCGACCCGGTCGAACCTCCGGGTGAACTCGACGACCGCCTCGTCGCCGTCGGTACGGACGCGGCGCAGGACCTCGGCGACCGCCTCGTGCACGTCGACGCCCGGATCGGCCGGGCGCGGGAGGAGGTGATCGAAGGGTGGCTGGGCGCCACGGAGATCGAGCACGCGGAGGGACATGAGGAGCCAAGGCTACTGGCGATGCGTGACCCTTCTGGGCGTACGCAGGGCGGATCGACCGGCGCCGGTGGCCGTCAGGCGGGCGGTGGCCCGCCGGTGGCCCGCCGGTACGGCCCAAGGCATCCGGGGCGGCCCCCGAAGAACTTACGAGGCCGTGTTGGCCGCCATGGTCGGGCTGACCTGCATCTGCTCCCACTCGCTGCGGCGCTCCGCCACGAGCTCGTTCACCGCGCTGGTGACTTCCGGGCGGGCATCGGGGATCTTCATGTCGAAGTTCTGCACGCCGTGCCGGATCTCCAGGATTTCGACACCCTCAGGACCGGCGTCGTACTGGTACGGGGCATCCTCGGGCACGAAGAAACCGTCACCCGCCCGCAAGGTCTGATTGCCCATGACGGCCGAGCCGCTGATGACGTAATAGAGACAGTCGACATTGTGCGTGTGCCGGGGCAGCGGATAGCCCGGCTTGAACCACAGGGTCACGAGGCTGAACCCACCTTCGTCCTCGTTCTGGCGGAGCAGCACCTTGGTCTGGGCTCCGGCGCCCAGTCCGGCCGCGATACTGGCGCCGAACGACGCCTGGGTCTCGGCCGACATCTCCGGCGTCGACATCAGATCGGTCTCCATCAGGTCGACCGCATCCTTGGCCCGAAAGAGGGATATCCCCTTTTTCCTCGTCTTCGTGCTCATATTCTCCCCGCCCCCTCTTCTCTCGTTTGACCGCTGCTCGTTACTCGTTGTTCGCTCGAAGGCTACCCCTCCTTCAGCCAACCGGCCTGCGCTTCGGGGGCCACCCTCCCTCTGTCCCTCTCCGTCTGTCACACCCCCTCTTTAGGGTTCTCGTGTGGCCCTTCCCGCTTCTGACCTTCCCGGTTCCGATGGCTCCGGATCCGGCTCCGGCTCCGGCTCCGGCTCCGGTTCCGGCTCCGATGGATGCAGCTTCGACCGTGCGCTGGCCACCGTGCGCGCCGCCGTGGTTGGCCTCCAGGGCGTGGTGCGCACGGCGGCTCCGGCATCTTTGTCGGGGGACGAGGCCCGCCACCTGGTGGACCTGTTCGCCCAGGGCGAACGTGTCTGTGCGTCGGGCCTCGCCCTGTTGACCCCGAGAGTGGTCGAGACCGGGGCCCACGCCAAGACCGGCCACGGCACCGCGGCGGACTGGCTGGGTGCACTCGCCGGGGCCTCTCCCTCGGTCGCCAAGGACCGTCTGGCCTCGGCCAAGCGGGCCCGGGCCGATGCGGGCCTGACCAAGGCCCTGCACCAAGGCGGGCTCTCCTCCGCCGAGCTCAAAGTGATCGGTGACACCGAAGCGGCCGCCCCGGGGAGTGCCAAGGCCCTCTTGGACCTGGCCGGGGCCGGGGCGACCCATCAAGAGCTGAGCGACACCGCCTCTCGCCTGCGCGCCGCGGCACGCAGCAAGGAGAGCGAAGCGACCCGGCGGGCCAAGGTGCACGAGCGGCGCCACTTGCGCTGGCGCCAGTGCCCCGAAGGCGGGGTACGAGGCGAGTTCTTCTGCGACGAGGCCGAGTGGGCCTCTGTCGCCCCCCGCCTCGAAGCCGAGGCCAAGGCCCGCTGGAAGGCCGCCGGGTCCAAAGACGGGGCCTCCCTCGAGACGCACCGCCTCGATGCCTTCTTCGACCTGATCGCCGGCGCCGGTGCCGACGCCCGGAACCATTCCGGCTCCCCCTCGAGCGGCGGCCCGACTTCGAGCGGCGGCCCGACTTCGAGCTCTCGCCCCGGCTCGGGCTCGCAGAGGAGGACCCGGGTCGAGGCCCTGGTCATCATCGACGCCGAGGCCTTGCGCCGGGGGACGACAGAGGGCGACGAGCTGTGCGAGATCGAGGGCATCGGCCCGGTCTCGGTGGCCGCCGGGGTCGAACTGCTGGGCGACGCCGCCCTGCGCTTCTTGGTCAAAGAGGGCTTCGACATAAAGACGGTGACCCGGGCCGATCGCAGCGTGGCCAAAGCGGTCGACGCCGCCTTGATTGTGCGCGACCGGACCTGTTGTGTGCCGGGCTGCGCCAAGCGCCTCGGGCTCGAACGAGATCACGTCTTCATCGACTACAACGAGGACGGACCCACCGAGCTCGACAATCTGGTGCGCATGTGCCCCGAGCACCATGCCCTCAAGACCTTCGGCGGGTGGCGGCTCGAAGGGACACCGGGGAACTTCCGCTGGGTCGCCCCGGCGCACCCGAAGAGCGCGGGGGCCATCTCACGGGCCCGCAAGCTGGCGGTGGCCAAGGCAGCCGCCGGGGTGACGACGGACCGCAACCGGCTCCGGCGGACCTGAGGGGTCGGGCAGGGGTATCCGCTTGGGCCATCATCAGGAGATGACATCTGCGGCCGAACTCTCTTCCTTGTCGTCAACCCTTAAAGAGCTCTACGACCGCGTCTCGACCATGGCCGAATCGGCGCAGGCCGGGGGCGACGAGGACATGGCCCGCGAATTGTTCGCCGTCGAGCGTTCCCTCGCGGGGGCGCTGCGACGGCTGGGCCGGTTCACTCAGACGGCGTAGAGGACCAGCTCATGCCCGAGGAGGGTCGCTGCGCTCCGCAGTACGGCTTGGCGCTGAGCCACCACGGCGCAGTTGCGTCGATCAGCGAGCTCGATGACGGCGATGCACGGCGAGATCGGTGGTATCGCATCGAGCGGCCAGCTCTCCCGATCGGCGGGCGGCCTCACTGTTGAACGGTTCGACCTCGGTCCCGTCCAACAACTCAGCGATGCGATCTCCCCGCGCTTCGGTCCGGTACGCCTCGGCCACCGCAACCGCCGGGATGACGGGCACGATTCCGTTCGACAGGGCCGCCCGGTGCAACGCCCACATCATGCGATCCCCTCTGGCCGCCGCGTGGAGGGCCGCGACCCCGTAGACCAATCCTTCCCGGCGGGCCGGGCTCACGGATTCAACGGCGCCGGACCCGGGAAGCTACCCCGGAGACACCGGACCGGAGGCGAGCCAGGAGCGCTTCGCCCGCCGCCAATTCCTCGGCGCTGAGCGAGCCGGTTTCGCCCTCCCAGGCTGCGACACCACGTAGCCCCTGACGCACCTGGAGCTGTTTCTCTGCGGCATTGGACAACCACGCGCTGAAGGAGACGCCATCCTGCTTGGCTGCCTCTTCGACGGCAGTCGCCACATCGTCAGCCAAGGAAACCGAGCGCTTGGTCACCATCGAAAAATGGTAACACCTTCAGTACTACCACTTTGGGCCAACCCAAGGTCTGGAGGCAAAAGGCCGCAGCGACCTCGTAGTAAACCGATGCCGGCCCCGAGGGGCCGGCATCGGACGGACCGTCCGGGAGGCGGATCCCATCGACGGCCCTGACCGGAACCAGGTGGCGGGAACCGGTTCCAGAATCTAAGTGTAATCCCAGGAATACGAGTTTGAGGCGTCATCGAGCCGGGATTTGTCACGAATATGCCAGACGCAGAGGAGCCGCCTGGCGGGCAGCGAACGAGACCGGTCCCGTAGGTTCCGGCAGCGCCGAGGTAGAGCCGGGCTAGATCGTCGAGCTCGGGCAGATGTCGGCCAGGATGCAGCGGATGCACGCTGGTCGACGGGCGAGGCAGACCGCCCGTCCGTGCAGGATCAGGCGGAGGCTGAACGCTCCCCGTTCGGCTGGGGGGACCAGCGCATTCAGCTCGTGCTCGACCTTGACGGGGTCACTGAGTTTCGTGAGACCCAGGCGCTTGCTGAGCCGCAGGACGTGCGTGTCGACCGGGAGACCGGGCAGACCGAAGGCACAGCTGCGGACCACGTTTCCGGTCTTGCGCCCGACCCCCGGCACGGTGACGAGATCATCGAGCTCCGTCGGCACCTCTCCGCCGAAGCGCTCCTCGAGTGCCGCCGCCATCCCGATGAGGCTGCGGGCCTTGGCGCGGAAGAACCCGGTCGAGTGGATGATCTCCTCGAGCTCCTCGGGGTTGGCGCGGGCCAATGAGGCCGGGTCCGGGTAGGCGGCGAAGAGTGCGGGCGTCACCATATTGACCCGGACGTCGGTGCTCTGGGCCGACAAAATCGTCGCCGCCAGCAATTGGAACGGAGAGTCGTGCGTGAGGGCGCACAGCTCCTTCGCCGTCCCGGGATACTCCTCCGCCAGGCGCTGCATCACCACCCGGGCCATACCCTTCGGCGTTCTGGGACGTCCCACCCCGTCACGGTACCGGGTTAACGTGCGCGCATGAACGTGCTCGCCCTGAGCGAACTCGATGACGCCCACCTTGCGGATCTCTCCGCCCTCCTGGCTCGATGCGAAGCGTTCGACGGTCATCCGGCGCTCGCCGAACCTCAAGGGGCCGCCGCCGCTCGCCGGGACCTCGGGGGGCACGGGGCACGGGCCGTCCTCGGCTACGAAGGCGACGCACTTGTCGGTTGTGCCTTCATCACTCCCGCCATCGATGGCGCAACGGCCCTCCATGTCGCCGTCGATCCCCTCCACCGGGAAGAGAAGGACGACATCAAGACGGAGCTGCTCAGAACCGCCCTCGAGCAGGCAGACCACCTGCACTCCGGGCATCCGGTGCGCCTCTGGCTCATGCAGGCCACGGACCGCGACGACGCCGGCGCCGCACGGCTCGGGTTCAGGCCCGAGCGGGACCTCCTGCAGATGCGGGTGCCACTCCCCCTCCCCGCAGAAATCGTGGCGGGGAGCCGTCCCGTGGTCACCCGTGCCTTCGAACCCGGTAAGGACGACGAGGCCTGGCTCGCCATCAACAACCTGGCCTTTGCCGACCACCCCGAGCAGGGTGCCTGGACCCTCGAGGATCTCCACGAGCGCACGGCGGCGGCGTGGTTCGATCCCGAGGCGTTCCTGATCGCCGACAGTGAGGACGGCACCGGATTGATCGGCTCGTGCTGGGACAAGTTGCATCTCGACAGCACGCCCGTCATGGGCGAGATCTACGTCATTTCGGTCAATCCCGCACGGCACAGCCAGGGGTGGGGGCGGGCGCTGACGGTCGCCGGTTTGCAGTGGATCGCAAACAAGGGCATCACCATCGGCATGTTGTACACGACCTCCTCGAACACAACCGCAGTGAAGCTGTACACCTCACTCGGCTTCACCATCGACCACGTGGACCGGTCGTATATGCGAGTGCCGGAGAGCTGATCAGCCCGTGCTCGTCCCGGTGCCGATCGCCCGCCCGATCCCATAGGTCACTCCGGCGGCCACTGCCGTAATGGCCAATTGGCGCAGCGCGGAGCGCACGCGGGAACGGTGCGTGAACGTCGCCAGCACGACGCCCACCGCCAAGGACGCCACCGCGGTGAGAATGATCGATGCCACGATCGCCGCCGTACCACTGGTGATGAGCCACGGGACGAGAGGGATGAACGCCCCGAGTGCGAACGACACGAACGAGGACACGGCTGCCTGCACGGGGGAGCCGAGATTTGTCGGGCTGATGCCGAGCTCTTCCCGGGCGTGCGTCTCGAGGGCCAACTCCGGATCCGCCATGACCTCGTGCACCATGTCTCGGGCGACGTCGGGGGCGATGCCACGCTCCTCGTACATACCGATGAGCTCCTGCGCCTCACCTTCGGGGCTCTGCGAGAGGGACTCTCGTTCCACGTCGAGCTCGCGCTGGAGGAGCTCACGCTGGGCCGCCATCGAGAGGTACTCCCCCGCCCCCATGGAGAAGGCGCCGGCGACCAGACCCGCCACCCCGACCAGCCGGACGATCTGGCCGCCGGGACTGGCGCCGGCGACGCCGAGCACGAGCGAGATATTGGTGACCAGGCCGTCGCTCAGACCGAAAACAGCCGCTCTCGCCCCACCGCCCCGGACATCACGATGCTGATGGAATTGGAGCGGATCAGGCACTTCCACAAGCGTAGTGATCCCGGGCCACCCGCCGGCGATGGGTAGGGTGATCACGACCAGGACCCGAGAAGGAGCGAACCACCATGACCACCATCGTCGACGGCCTCGAGGCATTCCACGACCTCGTCGGCAAGCAGATCGGCTACTCCGAGTGGCAGACGATCACGCAGGAACGGGTCAATCTCTTCGCCGAGGCGACCGATGACCACCAATGGATCCACGTCGACCCCGAGCGCGCCAAGGAGAGTCCCTTCGGCGGCGCCATCGCGCACGGCTATCTGACCCTCTCCCTGGCGCCCAATCTGCTCAGCAAGATCATCCGCGTGGACAACATGAAGTTCGGCGTCAACTACGGAGCCAACAAGATCCGCTTCCCGACGCCGGTGCCCGTCGGTTCCGATTTGCGCATGGGTGTGACCATCGCCAACGCCGAGGATGTCGAGGGCGGCGTGCAGGTGACCTACGACATGGTGTTCGAAGTGCGGGACGCGCCCAAGCCGGCCTGCGTGGCGCAAGTGGTCTACCGCTACTTCCGCTGAGCGTGAGCCCCGGCACCGATCTGGCCAGGGAGCTGCTCCCCCAGGGCGAGGAGAAGACAGCACGCGTCCGCTCCATGTTCGACGCCATCGCGCCCCGGTACGATCTCGTCAACCGGCTCATGACGTTCGGGCTCGATCAGACGTGGCGCCGCGACACGGTCGCCGCCCTCGCCCTCCCCGAGGGCTCACTCCTGCTCGACGTCGCCTGCGGCACCGGCGATCTCACGCGCCTCGCCCAGCGCCGCCACTACCGGGTCATCGGCGCCGACCTCAGCGGCGGCATGCTCGCGGCCAACCGCACCGGCGCGCCGCTGCTGCAGGCGGACTGCAGCGGGCTCCCCTTTCCCGACGGCACCTTTGACGGCCTCGTCTGCGGGTACGCCCTGCGCAATTTCACCGACCTCGCCGGCGCGCTGAAGGAGACGGCACGGGTGCTCCGTCCCGGGGGGCGTGTTGCCATCCTCGAGGTCGATGCACCCCGCTCCACCGTCCTGCGTGCCGGCTACGACGTCTGGTTCAACAAGGTCGTCCCCCGTCTCGGCGCCGCGTTGTCGGATCGCGACGCCTACGACTACCTGCCGCGGTCGGTGGCCTATCTGCCGGCCACGCCGGTCCTTCGTCGCATGATGTCCGACGCCGGGTACTCCGGTGTCGGCATCCGACCCCTCGCGGGAGGACTCAGTCAGCTCGTGTACGCCACAAAGGGCGGTGTCCCCGTTCCATGATCTCGCGCCGCGAGCCGTTGCACGCCCGCACCGTGCCGCTCGAGTACGGGCCCGACGCACTGCAGTTCGACGGCCGCCCGACCGTGCTCTTCGACCGGCCCGGGCTCACCCTCGTCGGCTGGGGCACGGCCGTGCTGGTGGAAGCGCACGAAGCCGCCGAGGTGCTCGCGGCCATCCCCTGTGACGATCAGGTGGGGCGGCCGGGCTCGGGTGTCGTGGCGCTCGGCGCGCTGCCCTTTCTCCAGACGTTCTCGGGCCATCTGATTGTGCCCCGCTTCACAATGGGAATCGCCCTCGGTCCCGACGGCTCGACCCACCGCTGGGCCACGGCCGTCGGGCCGGCCGACCAGCCCCTCCCCGCCACCGACGAATTGTTCGACTCGGTCATCTGGCAGTACGGCGAGGTCACCGGGACGGCACAGGACGTGGACATCACGTCGCTGACCCCCCAGCTCTCCCGGGCCGACTACAGCAAGCTGGTGGGGCGCGTCGTCGAGCAGATGGGCCACGACGGCACGGCGCTCGAAAAGGTCGTGCTCTCCCGGAGTGTGACGGCCGAGCTCAGCGGCCCGCTGCCCGTGTCGGCCGTCCTGCGCCGCCTCCGCGCGCACGAGCCCGCCTGCACGATCTTCTTGTTCCCCGTGCCCGACGGCACCTTCTTCGGCGCCTCCCCCGAGCTGTTGATCGCCCGCCACGGACGCCGGGTCTGGTGTCATCCGTTGGCCGGGACGATCCCCCGCGGGGAGACCGCCCGTACCGACGCCGACGCCCAGGGACGGTTGGCCGCGTCGGTCAAGGACCATTCCGAGCACCGGTTCGTCGTCGACGACATCGCCGCCACCCTGCGCCCGTTCTGTGCAGAGCTCACGGTGCCCGACGAGCCGTCCCTCGTGGCCTTCCGGGCCGTGGCCCATCTCGGCACCCGCATCGAGGGCCGCCTGAAAGGGGATACGACGATCCTCGAACTGCTCGAGCGCATGCATCCCACCCCTGCGGTGGGCGGTACGCCACGGGAGGCCGCGCTGGCCACCATCGCCGATGGGGAGCCGACACCGCGCGCCTACTGGGCCGGGCCGGTCGGATGGGTCGATGCGCACGGCGACGGCGAATGGATGATCGGCATCCGGAGCGCGCTGCTCCACACCGACGAGCGGACGCTCACGCTCCGTGCCGGCGCCGGCGTGGTGGCCGACTCCGATCCCGAGGCCGAAGCAGCGGAGACCGACGTCAAGTTCTCCTCGGTCCTCGAGTCCCTCGTGCCCGGAGGGTCAGCGCACCTGCGGTAGGGATCGAGCCGGTCCCGGAGCGGGCGGGGTCGCACTCGAGGGCGCCAGGGGGATGCGCACGAGCACCGTGGCGCCCTCGCCCGGCCGGGACTGCTCCACCTCCGCCGTGCCGCCCAGCGCGACCGCGATGGCCCGCACGATGGCCAGGCCCAATCCGGTGCCCGGCCCCGAGCGGCCCGGGTCCTCCCGGTAGAAGCGATCGAATACGCGCTGACGCGGTGAGTGCATCCATGCCCGGGCCGTTGTCGCTGACCCGCAGGACGCCCATGCCGCGCTCGGCCCGTACCGAGACCCGCACGCTGGACCCGGCCGGCGTGTGGATCAGCGCGTTGCGGACCAGGTTGTGGGCGACCTGGGTCAGGCGCTCGGGGTCACCGAGCACGACGACCTCGTTGCCCGGCCCCATGGTCAGCGTGTGCTCGTGGTCGAACGCGTTGCTGTCCTCGACCACGTCGGCGCAGATGCGGTGGAGGCCGACCGGTTCGGCCAGGAGGGGTCGGCCACGATCGAGCTCCGCCAGCAAAAGGAGATCCTCGACCAGTCCCCCCATCCGCTTGGCCTCGTCTTCGACCCGTTGGAGTGCCTTACGGGTGCCCGCCTCGTCGGAGAAACCGCCCCGGCGGAGCAGCTCGGCGTACCCGCGGATGGAGGTGAGCGGGGTGCGGAGCTCGTGCGAGGCGTCGGCCACGAACTGGCGCAGGCGGTCCTCGGACGCCGATTTCTCGGCGAAGGCCCGTTCGATCTGGGCCAGCATCTCGTTCAGCGCCGTGCCGAGGCGACCGACCTCCGTCGTCGGCGTCTCCTGGGGCACCCGTCGGCCGAGATCGCCCGAGGCGATGGCATCCGCCGTCTTGGCCATCTCGCGCAGGGGCCGGAGATCACGCCGCACGAGCCACAGCACGAGGAAGCCCATCACGAGCAGCACGGCGATACTGGCCACGATCTCCACCCGGCGCAGCGAGGCCAGCGTGTCGTTGGTCGGGTTGAGCGAGAGCGCCACGAACATGGTGCCCTGGGGCACGTTGACCGCGACGACTCGATACTGCCCGTCCGGATCCCCCCTGCTCCCGACGATCACCGCATTGGGATCGGGGCGGAACGTGCCGGCGTAGCGGCCGAAGGTATGCGAGGTGACCGCGGGCACCAGCTGGACCGGCACGGCGCCCGAGACCAGCGGTTGGGGATTGGGCCGCGCCGGTGAGCCCGAGGGGCGGCGCACGATGTCCTTGCCCTTGGCGTTGATGATGAGCACGTAGACGTCGGGCGAGACGTGGCGGGACAGGTCCGAGGCGGACAGGGGCGTCTTGTGCAAGGTGGCGTAGGCCACATAGTTGAAGGCCAGCCCCTCCGACGAGGTCAACGTCTCGTCGGCCCGGCCGTAGAGGAACGAACGCACCGAGACGTAGGTGACGATGTCGGCCACCAGGAGCCCGACGACGAGCAGGATCGACATGACGGCGACCAGCCGCCGCTGCAGCGTCACGTCTCTTTAGGCAGCCGGAGGGTGTATCCCACTCGTCGGATGGTGTGGATGAGCGCGGGCTCTACCGCGTCGATCTTCTTGCGCAGATAGCTGATATAGGTCTCGACGATGTTCGGGTCGCCACTGAATCCGTAACCCCACACGTTGTCGATGAGCTCGGACTTGGAGATGACGCGGCGGGGATTCTCGAGGAGGTGCCGCAAGAGGTTGAACTCCGTCGCGGTGAGGTCGATGGGCTGATCCTGGCGCCAGACCTCGTGCGTGTCGATGTGCATCGTCAGGTCGGCGAAGCGCAGGATGGACGCGTCGGCCGCGTCAACCTCGCCGGCCCGGCGCAGGATGGCGGCGACCCGGGCCATCAGCTCCTCGATGCTGAACGGCTTGGTGACGTAGTCGTCGCCGAGCGAGAGTCCCTCGACCTTGTCCTGGACGGTGTCGCGCGCCGTCAGAAAGACGATCGGCACCTGGTCGCCCTGGAGGCGCAAGCGCCGTCCGACCTCGTTGCCGTCGAGGTCGGGCAACATCACATCGAGCATGACGAGATGCGGACGGTACGTGCGTGCCATGTCCAGCGCCTCGGTCCCTGTCCCCGCCGAAGCCACGTCGTACCCCTCGAAGCGCAACGCCACCGACAACAGCTCAGCGATGTTCGGTTCGTCGTCGACGACGAGGATGCGCGGCAGGGGCAATTCGGTGGTGGCCATGGGTCTAGGTACTCCGCACTCGCTCGCCGGATCCGATCGGGGTGGAAACTGGTGGGTCCGGGTGGCGGAAGACGCGCACGGCGCGGCCCAGCCCCCACCAGCTCACGAGGGCGAGTGCCTCGAAGACGATGCGTGATGACATTTTCGACTCGCCGGCCACCCTCTCGATGAACGTGATCGGCACCTCTTTGATCCGGGCCCCGTGCTGCTTGGCCCGGTAGGTCATCTCGATCTGGAACCCGTAACCCTCGGCCCGGATCCGGTCGAGGTCGAGATTGCGCAACACGTCCGCCGAATAGGCGCGGAACCCGGCGGTCGAGTCGGACACCTGCAGACCGAGGACGATGGAGGCGTAACGGTTACCGCCGGCGGAGAGCAGGTGGCGATGACGGGCCCAGTTGGGAACCTGCCCGCCCTTCACGTAGCGCGACCCGATGGCGACGTCGTAGCCCTCGCGCAGGGGCTGCACGAGAGCCGGCAGCGCGCCCGGATCGTGGGAGAAGTCGGCGTCCATCTCGATGAGGACGTCGTAGCCGTTCTGTATGCCCCACACGAACCCGGTGCGGTAGGCGCTGCCCAGACCCGCCTTGCCGGGGCGGGCGATGAGGTGGACATCGGGCAGTTCGGCCGCCACGCTCTTGACGATGTCGCCGGTCCCGTCGGGGCTCCCGTCGTCGACCACCAGCACCCCGGCTTCGGGCAACGATTCGGCGATGCGGTGCAGGATCCGCTCGATGTTCTCGGCCTCGTTGTATGTCGGAATGATGACCAGGGGCCGCACCCAGGTCATTCTAGGGGTACGAAACCTCCTCGGGGGGTCCGCCGGTGGTGACCACTCCGGGGCCCTTTCGGAACTCCCGCACGGCCACCTGGATCGCTCCACCGAGCGGGATCCCGATCAGGGCGCCGACGAAGGTGCCCAGGTCAGAGCCCACTCTGCCGCCTAGGGCGGCCCCGACGAGCACGGCCAGCAGGACCCAGAAGGGATTGAGCCGGACCGTCTTGCTCATGATGACCGGGTTCAGGACATGGTTCTCGAGCTGCTGGTACGAGAGGAAGATGATCAGCATCGCGATGCCGGCCGGCACCGAATGGATGGCTGCGATGACGACGACCGGCACCCCGGCGAGGAGGCCCCCGACGAGGGGCAGCAGGTCCACGAGGGCCACGAAAGCCCCGAGGAGGAGTGCGAAGGGCACCCCGAGGATGGCCAGGCTGATGCCCATGATCACGCCGGCGATGAGCGAGGTAAGGGAATTGCCCAGCATGTAGCCGGTCACCGAACGTACGGACTCGTTGATCACCCGGTCAAGGCGCAGCGCGGTCGACGGCCCGAAGAGGCCGAGAAAGCCGTGCCACAGACGCGGGGATTCCAGCATGCTGAAGAAGGTCAAAACGGCGATCGAACCGACGGTGACGAGCGTGGAGAGGGCGGCGGCGCCCACGGAGAAGGCGGTGGCGGGCTTCAGCACCTTGGTGACCTGGTTGGTGATCTTGGCCGATCCCTCGGACAGGTACTTCTGAAGGTGGAGCCGGAAGACCAGCCGGCCGAGCGGGCCCCGGCCCTTGCGGGTGTTCTTGATGAGATCGGGGATCTGATGCCCGAAGTGCACGGCGCTGGTCACCAGCGGCTCGGCGAAGAGATAGACGAGTCCGGCGATGACGAGGAGCCCCCCGAGGAAGACGAACGTGGCCGCAACGCCGTGGGAGAGCCCCCTTCGTTTGAGGAAGCGCATCCCCGGCGTGAGGAGCATGGTGAGGAAGAATGCGATCACGATGTAGAGCACGATCTTGCGCAGCACCCACAGCCCAACGATGAGGGCTGCGTTCAAATCGATGAACGCGATGGCCACCGCGGTGGCCACGACGATGGTGGCCAACGGCACCCCCCGGCGACCCGCATTCTCGCCGAGCCGGGCCCGCCACGTGTCGGGTTGTTCATCCGCCATGCGGGAAGCATTACAGCTTTGCGAACATCGGGACGTGAAAGCATAAAGGCGATGGACGCCGCCGGACCGGAGGAAGGCGCACCTGCCGTCGTCAAGCGCACGTGGCTCCCCCGCAACGTGAAGATCACCCTGATGTTCCTCGTGCTCTTCTTCGTGGGCGAGTACATCCTCCTCCCCGAGTTGGCCCGCGCCCGCAAGGAGTCTCATCAGCTCACCCACCTCAACTTCCTCTGGCTGATCCTCGGCGCTGCCCTCGAGCTGGCCTCCCTGGCCGCGTACGCCCAGCTCACCTATACGGTTCTGCAACCCGACGCGCCGAAGCGCTTCCGGATCTTCCGGATCAACATGTGGGCCCTGGCCATCAGCCATGTCCTCCCGGGAGGCACCGTTCCGGGGACCGCCGTCAGCTACCGCCTGCTGACCGAGTCCGACGTGCCTGGCAGCACGGCGGCGTTCGGCCTGGCCACGCAGGGCATCGGGTCGGCGGTGGTGCTCAACATGATCTTCTGGGTGTCCCTGCTGGTGTCGATCCCGTTACGCGGCTACAACCCGCTCTACGGGTTCGCCGCCATCCTCGGCGTCCTGCTCCTCGCGATCTTCGCCGGGCTGATCGCCCTGCTGACCCGGGGCGAGAAGCAGGCCGAGCAATTGGTCTTCCGCGTGGCCTCACGCCTCCCGTTCGTCAAGGCGGACGTCGTCACGTCGCTGGTGACCAAGGTGGCCGACCGCACGAAGGTGCTCACGAAGAGCCCCCTCCTGCTCTCGAGGGCCGGCATCTGGGCCGCAGCCAATTGGCTGCTCGATGCGACGTCGCTGTGGGTGTTCCTCTTCGCCTTCGGGGCTCACGTCTCGCCGATCGACTTGCTGGTGGCCTACGGCCTGGCCAACATCCTGGCCGTCATCCCCATCACGCCCGGCGGCCTGGGCGTGGTCGAACTGACCATCATCTCGGTGCTCACGGGTTTCGGTGTGGCTGGCGGGGCGGCGACCGCGGGCGTCCTGTCCTGGCGCCTCGTCAACTTCTGGCTCCCCATCCCTTTCGGGAGCGTGTCGTACCTGTCGTTGCGCTTCGGGCGCTTCCGCCTCGGGACGGGCTCGCCCGGCTTGGCCAACCAGGGCTAGGTCACGCCTGGGTCACGCGCAGAGACAGAACGGGTGACCCGCCGGATCGGCGTAGACCCGGAAGGTCTCCTGCGTTTCGAGGTGCCGGGCGCCGAGGGCGAGCGCCCGCTCGTGCGCGGCCTCCATGTCGTCCACGGCCAGATCGATGTGCAACTGCTGCTGCACGGCGGGGTGGGGCCACGTGGGGGCGACGAAGTCGTCGGCCCGTTGGAACGTGATGGCCGGACCGCCCTCGGGCGGGTCGATGATCACGAAGTCCCCGTCGAGCTCGGGCGCCGCCCACTCCAGCAGCTCTGCGTAGAAACGAGCGAGGGCGAGCGGGTCGGGGCAATCCAACATCACCGAATCGAACCGGGGGACCGCGGCGCCGGGCATGGGAGAACGAAGCTACTCGCGGTCGGACACCGACGCCGGGTCGCCGGGATCGTCCGAGTCCCCGTCCCCGTCCCCGCTGCGTCGGCGCTCGCCCCGGGTGTCCTCGATGTACGGGACGGGGTGGTTCCCGCCCAGTTCGACGAAGCGCTCGTTGAGGGCATGGGCGATCACGTCGTGATCGTGCCGGCTCGGCTCGAGAGCGCCGTAGCAATACGCCTCGAGCTGAAGGCCGGTGCTCATGCCTCCCAGTTCGAAGTAGCGCAACCACAGCTCACCATGCGAGAGTGCTGCTTCCTGGCGGAACGTATCGAGTTGGTCGATCGGGACGTCAGGCATGCGCTCCGTCGAGCCCGGGTGGTTGCGGTCGACGAGTGGACCCGACGATATCCTCCGCCCGTTCCTGCAGCGGCCGTCCCTTCTCGAGCGACAGGCGCCGGAGCACGCTGTACGCGTCATGCTCCGCCAGCCCCTCGCGCTCCATGAGCACACCTTGCGCCTGCGCGATCACTTCACGCGCCCGCAGGGCACCGAGGAAGCGAGTGGAGAGGTAGTCATCGGTCTCGTCCGTTTCCGCCGCGTTCAGAATCTTCGAAGTCTCATTGGCGAAGGTCGACGCCAGTGCCTGGGCTTCCGGGGTGAAGGCTCCCGGAGTACGCGAGTAGATGTTGATCGCCCCGACGGGCCGACTCTCCACGAGGAGCGGTGACGACAGTATGGCCTGGATCCCGAGCGTCCGGGCGCGGGGGGTGAAGGAGGGCCAGCGCGTCTCGTGGTCGAGGTCCTCCGCGTAGAACCAGCGGCCCCGCGTCGAGGCATCGACACACGGTCCCTCGCCGGTGTCGTATTGCGTGGCGTCCATGGTGGAGACGGTCTGGTCCGTGGCCGCCACGGTCGACAGCTTGCCGCGGCGGCGCAACGACACGCTCACGCCTTCGGCTCCTTCGACGAGGGACCGGGTCAGCGTGGCGGCCAGGCGCAGGGCGGCATCGACCAGTTCGTCGTCGGAGTGGATGGCGGTGAACTGGCGGACGCTCGTCGTCATCGGGGACGGGACCGGGTCCGGACCCGGCCGCCGTTGCCCGTAGGCCGACTCGTGCTCACTCAGCGTGACGAGACGGGCGAAGCCCGTGATGTCGAGCATCTGACGGATCAGGGCGGCCGGCGTGCGGATCGTCAGCGTGCCGCCCGTGACCTCCAGGCGATCGGCCCCATGGGCGATCACGGCCAGGCCGGACGTATCCATGAACCGCAGGTCGACCAGGTCCAACAGCACGGTGTGGTGGCCCCGATCGATCATCGTCTCGAAGAAGGCGCCGAATTCGGGGGCGGTGAGCGCGTCCACCTCGCCCCGTAGGGCCAGGACCACCTGCCCGTCGACGAATGAGGCGCCGATCGAGAAGTCGGACAACGAACGATCAGCGCCGGACACGTCTCACTCCTTTCTGCGGATTCTGAGAGGCACGGCCCGGCGCCCGCCCGTTCCGTGAACGGTCAGGGTCAGGGTCAGGTCGACAATTGCCCCGGGGCAGAGGGGGAAGGTGCGCGGTGGAGATGGGTTGCGACGCCCAGCAACCGACAGTGAGGTAATCGACACGCAGTCGTCCCTCCAAGGATGTGGGGGGCAACCGATAGGCCGACCCTCTCAAACCCTCTCTGTCGAAGGTGCAATCATCGTACACCTCGGTCGTACACCTCGGTCCTCTTCGACGTCGCACGCTCGCCCTACGATGCGCACGTGAAGACCACCGCCGCCGTCCGCATCGCAACGAGCGCTGCCTTGGGAGCGGTGGTGGGGCTCCTCTACTCCCTGTTCAGCTCCCGCTACACCGGCTGGGAATCGGCGATCCTCGTGGGGTGGGACGTCGCCGTCGCGTACCTCATCGGGACCATTTACTTCGCCCTGCGCTCGTCGACCCCGAGCGAGACCAAGCAGAACGCCCTCCGGGAGGACCCGAGCGTGCACCTTTCCGAACTGCTCGTGCTCACTGCAGGCGTGGCCATCCTGGCCGCGGTCGGCCTGCTCCTGTACCGGGCGGGCGGGGCCACCGGAGGGACCAAGGCGTACCTGATCACGCTCGGTGTGGTGAGCGTCGCCCTCTCCTGGGCTCTGGTCCACGTCACCTTCACGCTGCGCTATGCCCGGGCCTACTACGGCCAACCCGAGGGTGGCGTCGACTTCAACGAGGACGAACCGCCGAACTACCTCGACTTCGCCTACCTGGCCGTCACCATCGGCATGACGTTTCAGGTGTCCGACACGAACCTGACGACCAAGGAGATGCGGCGCATCGCCCTGGGCCACTCGCTCCTTTCCTACCTGTTCGGAGCGGTGATCGTGGCACTCGTGATCAACGTGGTCTCGAGCCTGCTGCACTGAACCGGGACGGGCTATCCGTCCCCTCGGTCTTCTTCACCCACGAACAGCTCGCGGCGACGGGCCCGATCCATCGCCAGTTCCTTCAGGCGGCCCTGGGCGCTGACCCCGTGCACGTTCTCCACCCGTCGCCAGCGCCGATCGGAGCCGAGCTGCCAGGTGTTGGTCTCGTCGGCGAAGATCAGATCGAGGACCTCGAACAGCCGTCCCTGCAACTCGGGATCGCGAATCGGGACCAGGACCTCGACCCTTCGATCCAGGTTCCGGCCCATCAGGTCGGCGGAACCGATATACAGCTTCAGCGGCAGGCCCGGCCCGGCGTCGGGGTTCTTCGGTACCCCACCGAAGCGGTAAATGCGGGAGTGCTCGAGGAAACTCCCGACCAATGAGCGCACCGTGATGTTCTCGGACAGTTCGGGGATCCCGGGCCGGAGACGGCACAGGCCCCGCACGGACAGGTCGATCGGCACACCCGCCCCCGAGGCCCGGTAGAGCGCATCGATCATGGCGGCGTCGGTCAAGCCGTTCAGCTTGAGGACGATCCTCCCTTCGGGACCCGCCTCGGTCTGCTCCTCGATCATGGCGAGGATCCGCTTGCGCACCGTGACCGGCGACACCAGGATCTGGCGGTAGTCGGCGTGCCGTGAGAAGCCGGTGAGGTAGTTGAACAACTCCCCCACGTCGCCGCCGATCTCCTCGTCCGCCGTGAGGAGCCCGATGTCCTCGTAGATCCGTGCGGTTTTCGAGTTGTAGTTCCCCGTCCCCACGTGGCAGTAGTGCCGTACACCCTCCTCTTCGCGACGCAGGACCAGCGCCGTCTTCGAGTGCGTCTTCAGGCCCACGATCCCGTAGACCACGTGCACGCCCGCTTCTTCGAGTGCCCGGGCCCAGCCGATGTTCGCCTCCTCGTCGAAGCGCGCCTTCAGCTCGACGATGGCCGCCACCTGCTTGCCGTTCTCGGCCGCCCGGATGAGGGAGGCCACGATGGGGCTGTCGCCCCCGGTGCGGTAGAGGGTCTGCTTGATCCCCAACACGGCCGGGTCCTCCGCCGCCTGACCGATGAACGCCTCGACCGAGGTGGCGAACGAGTCGTAGGGGTGGTGCACGAGCACATCGCGCTCGCGCAATTGGGCGAAGAGCTCGGTCGGCTCGTGTGCCGCCGTGGCCAAGCGGGCCGGTGTCATCGGCGTCCACGTTTCGATGTGCAGGTCGGGACGGTCCAGCCCGTAGACCCCCCAGAGCCCGCTCAGGTCCAACGGGGCCGCGACGCGGAAGACGCCGTCGGCCCCCACCTCGAGCTCGGTGGACAACAGCTCGACGAGCTCGTCGTTCATGTCGGCGCCGACCTCGAGCCGCAAGGCCCGGCCGAAGCGGCGGCGGCGCAGCTCCATCTCGATCGCCACCAACAGATCGTCCGCCTCGTCCTCCTCGAGGACCAGGTCTGCGTTGCGCGTGACGCGGAACGCGTAGTGCTCGCCCACGCTCATCCCGGGAAACAGCGTCTCGAGATGGGCGGCGATCACCTGCTCCAGGGGTACGAACCGCTCCCCGTCCGGCATGACCACGAAACGCGGCAGGACCGGTGGCACCTTGACGCGCGCGATGCGACGCTCACCGGTCGAAGGATCCTGGACCTGTACCACCAAATTGAGCGACAGGTTCGAGATGTAGGGGAACGGGTGCCCCGGGTCCACCGCCAACGGCGTGAGGACCGGAAAGATCTGGCGCTGGAAGACGTCGACGAGATGCACGCGATCGTCGTCATCGAGCGACGACCAGTCCGAGAAGCGCACGCCGGCGTCCGCCAACGCGGGGACGATCTGCTCCAAGAAGATGGCGTCCTGGCGGTGCACCAACTCTTCGACGCGCGTCCGGATCATCTTCAACTGCTCACCCGGCCGCAGCCCGTCGACGGACCGGGTGCGCACGCCGGCGGCCACCTGATCCTCCAGCGCGGCCACGCGGACTTGATAGAACTCATCGAGCAGCTCCGAGAAGATCGCCATGAACTTCGTCCGCTCCAGCAGGGGGATGCTGTCGTCCTCGGCCAGGTCGAGGAGGCGTGCCCCGAAGTCCAGGCGCGACTGCTCCCGGTTCGTGAAGCGCTGGTACCCGAACGCCTCTATCTGCTGCAGCGTCGGCGGCGTCGGGTGCTCATTGGCGCCCCAGGGCGGCGTCATCAGGTCAGGATCGGCAGTCATGGTGTCCTCCACCATGCTACTTGGCACCACTACGATGCGACGAGTGCCACCACGAACCCGTCACCCACGGATTCCGCGCTACGTGGTCGGCCCCAAACCCAAGCGCCGTACCGAACTCGGCCTGCTCGTGTTCGCATCGGTGATCACGGTCGCCCTGTACGTCATTGCCGAGACGGCCAACAAATCGAAGATCCCCCCTCACATCGGGCCCTTCCTCGGCATCGTCCTCGGCCTCACACTGGTGGCGCACATGGCCAACCGCTGGCTCGTCCCGCAGGCCAATGCCGTCATTCTTCCCTTGGCTGCGTTGCTCAACGGGATCGGCTACGTCGTCATCGCCCGTTGGGACCCCGGGTTCGCCAAATCACAGGCCGGCTGGGCCGCCATCGGGGTCGGCCTCTACGTCGTCACGCTGCTGGGCGTGCGGTTCTCACGGGATCTGGAACGGTACCGCTACCTCTTGCTCTTGCTGGGTGGTCTCTTGTTGGTCGCCCCCCTGTTCTTCACCCCGATCAACGGGGCGAGGCTGTGGATACATTTCTCGAGCTTCGAGTTCCAGCCGGTCGAGTTCTCCAAAATCCTGCTCTGCATCTTCTTCGCCTCCTATTTCGCCTCGAACAAAGAACTGCTCTCGATCCCGACCGCACGGATCGGGAACCGGCTCGTCCTCGACCCCCGTCCGCTCATCCCGATCCTCGTGGCCTGGGGGGTCGCCATGGCGATCATCGGGTTGGAGGACGACATCGGTTTCGCCGCGTTGCTCTTCGCGCTGTTCATCGGTCTGCTGTGGATCACCACCGGCCGCGTGGGGTATCTCGTGTTCGGCTTCGTGCTGTTCATCGCCGGCGCCGTCTTCGCCGCGCACTACTTCAGCCAGGTGCACGTCAGGGTCGAACAGTGGCTCAACCCGTGGTGGCCGACGAAGGCCAACTCCGGGCCCACACAGCTCGGCGTGACGCAGTTCGGACTGGGCGACGGCGGGATCGGGGGAACCGGGCTGGGGCTCTTCCACTCCCCGATCATCATTCCCGAGATCACCAGCGACCTGATCTTCGCCGGCATCGCCATCGAGCTGGGCATGATCGGTGCGGCGGCGGTGGCCTTCGCCTACATGCTCCTGGTCGGCGCCGGCATGCGCATCGCACAAACGGCCCGCTCGGACTTCTCCCGCCTGATGGCCACCGGGCTCACGATCATCATCGGGTTTCAGGCCTTCTTCATCATGGCCGGGGTGGTGAGGCTGTTACCCCTCACGGGAATCACGCTGCCGTTCGTCGCCTACGGGGGCTCATCGCTCCTGGCCAACTACATCCTCATCGCGCTCCTCATGCGCATCTCCGACGAAGGTGCACAGAAGATCCAGGAAGATATCGCCTCCGGCATCGTCCAGCCGGGCGAACGCCCCATGGTTCCCGCCTGAGGATCAGCTCGGCTGCGGCACGACGTCGCCGTCCTCTTCCAGCAGACGCTCGTCCACCAGGATCGGCGCCGGCACCGGCATCCGCAGGGCCAGGACCAGGCCGTCAGAGGGCCGGCACCCAATACGCTCGCGGCCGTTCGGCGCCATCACGTCGAGCTCCGCCAGGTAGTTACCCTGATCCCGACCGATGAGGCGTACGGCGATCACGTCGATGCGCACCCGTTGCAGCACGAGCGCGAACAGTTCGTGCGTCATGGGACGCAGCGACTCCATCCTGCGCATCGCCAATGCCAGCGCCGTCCCTTCGGTGAGCCCGACCGGAAAGACCAGCGTCCGCAGGGGGGGCTCGGATTCGACGAGGGTCACCAGCGGGAACTGCGAAGGAAGGTCCAACGCCACGTCCTCCACATCCATCACCCGGAAAGCCGGCGGCAGCGGTGCGACCGTCCCGTCGGCGTCGGCGTCGGCGTCGGTCATCGCATTCTCCTGTGGGCTCCGACACTGAGGGCCAGCCCCACAGCGAGGAAGAAGGAGATGACGGCCGTACCTCCGTAACTGACGAACGGGAGCGGAATCCCGGTAATGGGCATGATGCCCATCGTCATGCCGGCATTCTGGAACACGCTGAAGGCCACGAACGTGAACAGCCCCGTGCAGATCAGGCGACCGAAAATATCGCGTGATTGACCCGCCGCACGCAGGACCCTCCAGGCGATGACGCCGAGCAGCGACAACAGCCCGACCGCCCCGACGAAGCCCAACTGCTCGCCCACGGCGGTGAAGATGAAATCGGTCGACTGCTCGGGCACGTAGCCGAGGTTGGTCTGGGCCCCGTGCAGCAGACCGGTCCCGAGGAACCCCCCTGCGCCAATGGCGTTCTTGGCTTCGGTCGTGTTGTAGATGGCCTCGGCCACCTGCGGATTGGTGCTGGTCGAGTTCGGATTCAGGAAGGTGGTCAAACGGGCGATCTGGTAGGCGTGGAGAACCCCCGTTTCGACCGCCACCAGCGCCACGAAGGCCACGCCGATGACCAGCATCACCAGGATCCGTACGGGCAGACCGGCGACGGCCAGCATCACCAGCAACACGATCATCATGATGATCGCCGTGCCGAGGTCGGGTTGAATCAGCACCAGCCCGATCGGGATCCCCGAGAGGATCAGGAGTTTGAAGACATCCTTCCAGGCCAGGCCCTCCTCGCTCCGTCGATCGCAATAGGCCGCGACGGCCACGATCAGGCCGATCACGGCGAATTCGGAGGGCTGGATCTGAATGATACCGATGCTGAACCAACGTTGCGAGCCCTGGACATGGCTTCCGGCTGCCATGACGCCCAACAGCGAGAGGACGGAGAGCGCGTAGAGCGGTATCGCCACGGGTTCGAGCCGCCGGTAGTCGAAGAGTGCGAAGACCACCATGATCAGGAAGCCCAACACGACGAACAATGCCTGTTTCTTCAGGTAGAAATGGGGGTCGTCCCCCGCCGCGACCAAGGTGCCACGGGTAGCCGTGTACACCATGACCAGCCCGATCCCGGCGACGAGAACGGTGGCCAGGACGAGGATGAGGTCGAAGACAGGACCGCTGCGCCTGGTACCGACTGTGCGAGAGATCATGGTCATAGGCGGTCTGGCGGGACAGAATACCGGGCATGACCCTTCCATCCGTAGGCAGCCTCCATCCCCTGGTGGGAGCGACCGAGCAGGGAAGTGGCTGGCTGTACAACCTGCTGACCAAGGCCGGCGTCGATCCCGATACCGCAAAGACGGTCACCGACCTGGTCGTACGTCCGTTGGGGGTGCTCCTGGTGATCCTGGTCGCCCTCGTGGCGGCAAGGCTCGGCAGCAGAGCTCTGCGGCGGATCATCCAGCGTTTCGCGGACCGGGCCGAAGCCCGTTCGGGCTCCTCGCGCATCGGGGCCCGCATGTCGACGGTCTCCGCCGTGGTCGCCAACGTGTGGCGCTTCCTCGTCTTCGTCATCGCCGTGGCCATCTGTCTGGGCATCGTCGGCATCAATCTCACCCCTTTGCTGGCGAGCGCCACGATCATCGGCGCCACTTTGGGCTTCGGGGCCCAACTCATCGTGCGCGACTACTTCTCCGGATTCCTCCTCACGCTCGAGGATCAATACGGCATCGGCGACAGCATCACGGTCGGCACGGTCAGCGGCGTGGTGGAGGACCTCACGTTGCGCGTCACGAGCGTGCGCGCCGTGGACGGAACCGTCTACACCATCGCCAACGGCGACATCCGCCAACTTGCGAACTCCTCACGCGGCCGGGCGCAGGCCGTCGTGGACCTCACGCTCCCCGGGTCGTCGGCCGCTGAGCTGCCGCGCGTCCGTGAGGTGATCGAGGGTTCGGCCCGGCGCGTCGCCACCTCCCCCCGGTTCGCCGGTCACACCCAGGAGCCTCCGGTAGTGGTCACCCTGATCGCCTCGACAGAAAGCACGATCACGCTCCGCCTGACGCTGCACACGGTCCCAAGCCAGCGTGATGCCCTCTCGCGCTCCCTGCGCGAAGAAGCGATCGTCGACCTGAACCGCGCCGAGCTGTGGCCCGCACCCCCGACCGACCCCGAACCCACGGTGACGGCCGCGCCAACCTCGATCCCTGATCCCTGAGCCCAGAGCGGCCGGGCGGGCGAATCGGTTCACCCGACGGCGATCGCCGCCTGCCACATGACGTCGACCGGAGCCGGCAGACCGGTCCAGAGCTCCAATTGTTCTGCCGCCTGGTGCACCAGCATGCCCAGCCCGTCCACCGTGGTTGCGCCTGCAGCCGCGGCGCCAGCCAGCCAGGGTGTGGGGCGGGGGACATAGACGAGATCCGCCGCCAGCTGTCCTGCTCGCAGGAGGGAGGGGGCGATGATCCAATCCGCTCCCACCGCTCCGGATCCCTCCATGCCGACCGGCGTGGCGTTGACGACCAACTCGGCATCGCCGACGAGAGCTCCCCCCGCCGGCTCACCGACGTGGCCCACGGATCCGGCCAGTGCAGCCACGTCGGCCGCTTTCGCCGGCGTCCGGTTCACCACGGTCACCGATGCCGCCCCGGCGTCGGCCAGTGCGAGGGTCACCGCCCGGGCCGCCCCGCCGGCGCCGATGATCAGGCAGCGCGTGCCCTTCGGGTCGAAATCCGCCGCCCGCGCCAGGGATGCCACGAAGCCGGCGCCGTCGGTATTGGCGCCGTACAGGGTGCCATCCCGGTTGACCACGCAGTTGACCGCTCCCAGCTTCGCAGCCACCGCGCTGCGTTCGTCCACCAGGGCCGCCACGTCAGCCTTGTGCGGCATGGTCACCGAGACCCCCGCCAGGCCGAGGGCACGCAGACCGTCGAGCGCTGCCGCAGCATTCCCGGCGGCCACCTCGAATCCGACCGAGATCCAATTGAGCTCCAACGCAGCGAACGCCGCATTGTGGAGCAGGGGTGAAAGGGAGTGGCCGACCGGGTCCCCCATCACACCCACGACCGTGGTGCGGGCGTCCGTCGCCATCAGCCCACCCCGCGTTGCTGCGCCAGTTTCTCGTTGGCCAGTTGCTCGGCGAACGTATCGGAGAAGGCCTCAGTGCCGTCTTTCTGCACCACGACGAAGTACAACCACGAACCGGCGGGAGGGTGCACCGCCGCGGCGAGCGCCTCAGGTGACGGCATGCAGATGGGGGTCGGCGTCAGCCCGACGTGGAGGTAGGTGTTGTAGGGCGTCTGCAGCTTCAGGTCAGCCGATGTCACCGCGCCCCCGTCCTGTCCGAGCGAGTAGAGAACGGTGGCATTCATCTGCAAGGGCGTCCCTGCGGCCAACCGGTTGTAGATGACCCGGGCCACCTGGGGCATGTTCTTGACGATGTAGCCCTCCTTCTCCACGATCGATGCCGCGATGATCACCTGGTAGGGCGTCTGGTGCAACGCGGCGGCGGAGGCGGTCGTCAACCCGGCCTTCGTCGCCTGCGTGTCGAACGTGTGCACCATGGCGGTCAGGAGGGTGGTGTCGCTCTCCCCCGGGGCCACCAGATAGGTCCCGGTGCCGAGCAGGCCTTCGAGATTGTCCGACCCGGGGGGCGAGAACGTGGAGTGCACCACGCCACTGGCGGCCACCTTGTCGAACTGGCCGCTCGTGTGACCGGGGAGACCATCGACCCGCTCCGCCACTTCATGCAACGTAAAGCCGGGTTCCACGGTGACCGCCACGATGTTGGGCCCGCCACCGAGGATGGCGTGCACCTGCGAGAAGCCCTGATTCTGGTGCAGGAGGTAGTGACCGGGGACGATCGTCGGCGACCCGTGGACCAGGTCGTAGAGCCGGAAGGCGAGCGTGCTGCCGATCACATGATGCGCCGCGAGCTTCGACAGCACGGAGCCCGTGGAGTCACCGCTTTGGACGGAGATGACCTCGCGGGCCCCGGCCGTGCCCGAACCGTGCGATTCCACCTCGTACCAGAGCCCGAAGGCCACGATGACGAGCACCACCGCCCCGCCGATGGCCGCCAGCAACCGGCGCCGACGGCGACGGTGCTCTCGGCGGTCCTGCCGGTTCCGGCGGACGGCCGTGGCCGCCTCGGTCCTGGGCCCGGTCTCCGGTTCGACCACCGGGACCTCTCCGGTCGGGTCGCCCGTCGGCTCCTCGGGCGGCCCGCTCACACGCGACCCGTCGACGATCTGTCCAACCACGCTTGCAGGAGGACCATGGCGGCCGCACTGTCGATGACGGATCGAGCGGCCCGACCCTTGCGCCCGGCCGTCGTCAGGGAACGCTGCGCCTCGACCGTCGTGAAGCGCTCGTCGGCCGTCTCCACCCGGACGCCCTGGGGCTCGAGCAGGCCCCGAAGGGCCGCCACCTCGGTCAGCGCCGCTTTCGCCGCCGGCCCGCTCGCCCCCGAGAGGCTCAACGGCAGGCCGACCACGACCGTGCCGGCCCCGATCTCACTGATCGCCGACAGGACCGCCGCATGGTCACGGGTCAGATCTCCGGTGCGTTCCACGACCCCCCACGGGGACGCGAGCGTCCGCCGGCTGTCGCTGTAGGCCACGCCGATACGACGTGACCCGAGATCGAGGGCCACCACGCGCCCGGACTCGCCTGCACTCACGCCGAGAGGAGCCGGCGTGCCTCGGCGAGCGCTTCGTCCACCCGGGACACGTCCTTGCCGCCGGCCACGGCCAGCTGCGGCGAGCCGCCACCTCCACCACCGACGATCGCTCCCAGGGCACGCACCACCGCTGTGGCGTTGGGCTCGCCGTCCGTCACGACCACGAGGGCCACTTTGGCCCCGTCGGGCGATCCGCCGAGGGCGACCGCCCGCACGCCGTCGTGGCGGAGGACGGCCTGGGCCAATGTGCGCAGGGCGTCGGGCTCGAGGGAGTTCTGCCGGGCCACCACGACACCTTCGACTGCGCCCTTGGCCAGTTCCGTCGCCACGGACTCACTCGACTGCTGGCGGAGCTTGGAAAGCTCCTTCTCGGCCTCGCGCTTGACGCGTCAGCAGGCGGTCCAAGGTGGGGAGGAGGTCGTCGGGTTCCGTCCGCAGCAGGTCGGCGGCCGACCGGACGAGGTGCTCACGGGCGGTGGCCCGGTCGAGGGCGGCCCGACCGGTCACCGCGAAAATCCGGCGCTTGTTCGATCCGATGCTCTCTTCGGAGACCAGCGAGATCGGCCCGATCTGCCCGAGGGAGTCCACGTGGGTGCCGCCGCAGAATTCGAGCGAGGTACCGCCGGCCTGGATGACCCGCACCGTCTCGCCGTACTTGTCGTCGAAGAAGCGCAGTGCGCCCATGTTCTCGGCCTCTTGCAACGATGTCTCGGTCGTCTCCACCGGGGCGTCGGTGAGGACGGCGTCGTTGGCCAGACCGAACACGGCGTCGAGCTCGTCGCTCGTCACGGCCCCATGATGCGAGAAGTCGAAGCGCAGCCGGTCCGGGGCCACCAGCGAGCCCTGTTGGCGGACGTGCTCGCCCAGCACGGTGCGCAGGGCGGCATGGAGAAGGTGCGTGGCGGTGTGGTTCCGGCGGACGGCCTCACGACGGGTCACGTCGATGGCAGCGAGCGCGTCCTGTCCCGGCACGACCTCGCCGGTGACCCGGGCCCGGTGGGCGATCAACCCGGGGAGCGCGTACACGGTGTCGTAGACCTCCGCCCGGCCGGTCTCGGTCACGATGGTGCCGGTATCGCCCACCTGACCCCCGCCCTCGGCGTAGAAGGGCGTCTGGTCCAAGAAGATCTCGACCACATCGCCGCCGGCGTCCCCGTCCCCGTCAGCGCCGGCTGCAGCCGGCTGACGACCGGCTGAGCCCGACCCGGCGAGGACCCCGACGATCCGCGCCGGCACCTCGTACTGGGCCGCCGAGCGGCCGACGAACTGCGTCGTGCCCTCGGACTCCAAGAGAGTGCGGTAGGCCGACTCGTCCCCCACCTTGGCCGCGCGGGCCGCGGCACGGGCCCGGGAGCGCTGGGCGGCCATGGCGGCGTCGAAGCCGGCCCGGTCGACCTCCACCCCGGCGTCGTGTGCCAGCTCCTCGGTGAGCTCGACCGGGAATCCGTGGGTGTCGTGGAGGGTGAAGGCCACGTCGCCTCCGAGCACCTTCTCCCCGGTGGCGAACGCCTCCTCCAACCGACCGAGACCCGCCCGCAAGGTGCGGTCGAATCCGGCCTCCTCGCGCTCGAGCACGGAGAGGATGACGTCGTTGTTCTCGACCAGGGCCGGGTAGGCCACCCCGAGGACCTCGGTCGCTGCGGCGACCAGGGCCGGGGTGACCGGACGCTCCACCCCGAGCCGCCGCGCCGCCAGCACGGCGCGACGGACGACCCGCCGGAGCACGTAGCCACGACCTTCGTTGGCCGGAAGCACCCCGTCCGCCACCAGCATGGACATGGCCCGGCTGTGGTCGGCCATCACCCGCAGGGCGACGTCGGTGCGCTCGTCGCGGCCATAGGCCGTGCCGACGATGGAGCTCGCCGCCTCGATGATCGGCGCGAACAGGTCCGTGTCGAAGATGGAGTCCCGCCCCTGCAGGATGGGCAGGATCCGCTCCAGTCCCGCCCCGGTGTCGATGTTCTTCCTGGGCAGATCGGACCGGGTACCGTCCGCCGCCCGGTTGAACTGCATGAAGACCAGGTTCCACAGTTCGACGAAGCGCTGCTCGCCGCCGAGCTTGGGCCCGCCGTCCGCGCCGTAGGCAGTGCCCTTGTCGATGAAGATCTCAGAGTCGGGGCCGCACGGACCGGTATCGCCCATGGCCCAGAAGTTGTCGGCGTCGCCCATACGCTGGATCCGCTCGGCCGGGAAACCCACCATGTCGATCCAGATCTGCTCGGCGTCGTCGTCATCGTCGTGGACGGTGACCCACAGGCGGTCCCCGTCGAGCCCGAAGACCTCGGTCAACAGCTCCCAGGCCATCGGGATGGCGCCTTCCTTGAAGTAGTCGCCGAAGCTGAAGTTGCCCAGCATCTCGAAGAAGGTGCAGTGGTAGGTGTCGGTGCCGACGATCTCGATATCGAGCGTGCGGAAGCACTTCTGCACGCTGGTGGCCCGTGGCCAGGGCGCGACGTCATCCCCTATGAAATAGGGCTTGAAGGGGACCATGCCGGCGATCGTGAACAGCACCGACGGGTCGTGCGGGATGAGGCTGGCAGAGGGGACGGCGGTATGCGCCCGATCGACGAAGAAGCGCGTGAAGGCCGCCCTCAGTTCGTTGGCGTCCATGCGCAGAGCTTACCGGCGGCCACCTGGGCCGATGGGCCAGGGCCTCAGCCGTCCGCGATGCCGACGATCGGCCGGTTGAGATGGAGGGCGCCGGTGGAGCCGAAGAACTGGGCGTCGCCGAAGGCGAACACTCCGCCGTCGGACGCGACAAGCCAGTACCCGCCGCCGCTGGGCGTGGCCGCCATGCCCACGATCGGCTGGTTGAGATGGATGGCGCCGGTGGAGCCGTAGAACTGCGCATTCCCGAAGGAGAAGATGCCCCCGTCCGATGCCACCAACCAGTAGCCGCCGCTGGGCGTGGCCGCCATGCCCACGATCGGCTGGTTGAGATGGATGGCGCCGGTGGAGCCGTAGAACTGCGCATTCCCGAACGAGAAGATGCCCCCGTCCGATGCCACCAACCAGTAGCCGCCGCCGCTGGGCGTGGCCGCCATGCCCACGATCGGCTGGTTGAGATGGATGGCGCCGGCGGAGCCGTAGAACTGCGCATCGCCGAAGGAGAAGATGCCCCCGTCAGCCGCCACCAACCAGTAGCCGCCGCCGTCGGGCGTCACCGCCATGCCCACGATGGGCTGGTTCAGGTGGGTCGCGCCCTCCGAGCCGAGGAAGGGCGCGTCACCGAAGGCGAAGACGCCACCGTCGGAGGCGACCAGCCAGTAGCCGTTCCCGCTGGGTGTGGCGGCCATGCCCACGATGGGTTTCTGCAGCGTCAGGGCCCCGGTGCTCCCTTCGAACTGCGCCGCGCCGAAGTCGAAGATGCCACCGTCGGAACCGACGAAGCGGTACCCGCACGATCCCGGTCCGCCGAACGCGAAGGAAGCGGCCGGCGTGACGACTGACGTCCCTTGCGGGTTGGTGACCGTGATATTCACGCACAGATCCCGGCCCGGCGAGGGCGGGGCGACCACGAGGGAGGTGCCGGTCGTCGACTCGATGGTCCCGGCGCCGGCCGCGCCGAAGCTGACCGAGCTGGCATCGGCCAGACCGGCCCCGTTGATCGTGATGGCCTGGCCGCCCGAGACCGCGACGGAGTTGGCGCTGAGGCTCTCGACCGTCGGGCAGCCATCGCCGCCCTGCAGGGCGATTGCGAGATTCTGCTCTTGCGGCGTGCCCAGGCCCGTCGCCGGATTGAAGCCGTTCGAGGCGGCGTAATTGCCACCGTTCGTGTCGGTGAAGTCGTTGTTCCCCGAGGCGACGCTGTTGAAGTTCGACCCGTTCGATGCCGCGTACAGCGCCGGGCTGACCAGGCCGACCGTCGCATTGCACCCTTGGTTGGTGTCGGCCAGGAAGCCGGCGAGGGAGGGCGCGACGGCGCTCGTGCCCCCGAAGTCGAGCCAGCCGCCCCAGTAGACGACCACGCCGTGGTGGGGGTCCGCATCGAGGGACAGGTCCGGCACGACCCGCCCGTTCGGCTGATTGCTCAGCGCAGGTTGCCACGACGATCTGGGCCACACGACCGAGAACCCGCCCCCGCCGGCCCCGTTCACGGGCTGCTCCTGGCAGGATCCGAAGGTCTGCGAGAGGCAGTTGTTCCAGACCGTCTGGCTCCCCGTGGCCCCGCCGATCAGTGTCGTTCCACCGGCACTCACGACATCGGGCTGGCTCCCCGGATCGTCCACCGCCGTCTGGGTCACACCGTCGGACTCGAAGCAATCCTCCGAGCCCGAGTCGCCCGACGCCGCGACCATGGTCTGACCCTGCATGGCCATGCGTTCGAAGATGGCGTTCTCCTGCGTGGCCGCACCCCCGGCGTTGTCCGCCTCGCAGAAGCCCCAACTGGTGCTCACGACCTGGGCCACATCGTCGGCGGCGATCCGGTTGTAGAGATCGAGGGCTGCCACATCGATATCGTTCGGCGCCTCGTAGACGACCAGGGACGCCGAAGGGGCGGTGACGGCGGCCAGCTCGATATCGAGCGCCGCCTCACCCGAACCCGACGCCGAACCGCCCGGCGTGGCGTCGACGGTCACGACCCGCGTCGGGGTGCTCAGCCCGTAACAGCTCTCGAAGGCCGCGATATCCGAGTTCGAGAACTGCTCGAACTCGACGATCCCGATGGTCTGCCCCACACCCGTGCGCCCCTGATTCAGCAGCTGGCTCAGGCCGTAGCTGTCGGCCAACTGCGTCGACGTGTAGTTCGACGAACCGGCAGCCCTCGTCGCCGCACTGCACGCTTGGGGCGAACCCACCGCATGACCGGACGGCGTGGCGTCTGCCACCGCCGACCCGCCGCTCGTCGCCGGTGCGCCCGACCCGGTCAGCAACCGGGAGTGGGGACGGGCCAGGCTGCTCAATCCGACTACGCCCGTGATGTCGTCGGCCAGATCCGCCGGGACCTCCGGGGCAGCCGTGTTCACCCGCGACGTGGTGCCGCCGGGGAGGCGCACGGCTTCGAGCGGGGTGCCAAAGACGGCGGACACCGTGCGTGCCGTGCCGCTGACCGGGAGCAGGTCGCTCCCGGGAGTGGGCGTGCCCACCGTCAATCCCTGCCCGCGCAGGGACCCGCTCACCTGCGCCACCTCGGCCGCGCTCGGACCGAAGGCCGAGGCGAATTGCGCCGATGTCAGATAATGGTGGTAGTCCGGTGAGCCCGGGGTGGAGACCGCGCGCACCGCGTCGGCCAGTCCGGTCGGGTCCTGTCCGGCCAATCCCACGTCGAGCTTGAGCATCTGGCTTCCCGGGACCGGCCCGAGGCGGGTCACGCCGGACGGGATCGCCGGCAGCTCGCCCCGCAACGCCACCTTGGACCGCGCCGCCGGTGCGGCAGTAGCGGCAGCTGTGCTCGAGATGGCCACCGGAGCCAGTACACCCACACACAGTGCCGCAGCGCACGAGGCGGCACAGCGGAATGGATTCTTCAAGCGCCTGCCTCTCGATCGTGATCCGGCTCGCCCGGACGTTCGGCGCCGTGGGGGGACGGCTCGTAGTACACATGACCTTCCAGCGCCTCAGGACGATACTGCTGCACGACGACCCCCGAAGGGTCATCGTGCGGATAGACGTAGCCCTCGCCGTGGCCCAAGGACCCCGCCGCCTTGTAATGACTGTCGCGGAGATGCGACGGGACCTCCTGGGACGCCCCCGACCGCACGTCCTCCTGCGCCCGCCCCAGGGCGACGATCACGGAGTTCGACTTGGGCGCCCGGGCGAGATAGATCACCGCTTCGGCCAGGTTCAGCGCCGCCTCCGGCAGGCCGACGTACTCCACCGCCCGTGCCGCCGCCTCGGCGATCAACAACGCCTGCGGATCGGCGAGACCGACGTCCTCGCTGGCCAGGATCACCAGGCGCCGGGCCAGGAAGCGCGGGTCCTCGCCACCCTCGATCATCCGGGCCATCCAATAGAGGCCGGCGTCGGGATCCGAGCCGCGCACGCTCTTGATGAGCGCGCTGATCTGGTCGTAGTGCTCGTCCGCTCCCTGGTGGAAGAGCCGGCCGTCCCGGGCCCGGGCCATGTCCTCCATGGTCAGGACGATCGGTGCCGCTCCCCGATCGGGGGCCGCCCGGGCCAGAGCGACCGCCACCTCGATCGTCGTGAGCGCCGCCCGGGCGTCCCCTTCGCACGCCGCCACGACCGCATCGACGGCGTCGTCGCTCGCCCCCGCGTCCTCGGCCGCCAGCCCGCGGCAGAATGAGCGTGCGCAGGTTCTCGGGGCTCAGCGGGCGCAAGCGCCATAGCGAGGACCGGCTCAACAACGGGGGGTTCACCTCGAAGAACGGATTCTCCGTGGTGGCCCCGATGAGCACCACCAGCCCGTCCTCGACGGCCGGCAACAGCACGTCCTGCTGGGACTTGTTGAAGCGGTGGACCTCGTCGACGAAGAGCATGGTGCCCTGCCCGTGCTCACCCAGCCGGCGCTCGGCCTCGGTGAGGGCCTCCCGCACGTCCTTCACGCCGGCGGCGGTCGCCGACAGGGTGACCAGATGCTTGGCGGTGGTGGCGGCGAGAAGCCGGGCCAGGGTCGTTTTCCCCGTGCCCGCCGGCCCCCACAGGATGGCGGATCCGACACGATCGCTCTCGGCCAGCGTGCGCAGCGGGGCCCCGGGCGCCACGAGATGCTCCTGGCCCACCATCTCGTCCAGCGTCCGCGGCCGCAAGCGTGCGGCCAGAGGGGCCTGACGCTCCAGGTTGCGCTGGGCGGCCTCGGCGAAAAGGCTCAAATCGACGTGGTGCCGGGTGTCGCGGGCGGGGCCACGGTGCGGATCCCGAGCTCGGCCAGGGCGCCCGAGGGCAGGGCGCTCGGGGCACCGGTGAGGAGGTCGGCGCCCGACTGCGTCTTCGGGTAGGCGATCACCTCGCGGATGTTCTCCTCCCCGGCCAGCACCGCCACCAGGCGGTCGATGCCGAAGGCGAAGCCCGCATGCGGTGGCGCGCCGTAGCGGAACGCGTTGAGCAGGAAGCCGAACCGGCTCTCGGCCTCCTCGGGGCTGATCCCGAGCGTGTCGAAGATCTTCGACTGGATGTCCCGGCGGTGGATACGGACGCTCCCCGATCCCAACTCCCAACCGTTGAGGACCAGGTCGTAGGCCTGCGAGCGCACGGCGAAAGGGACGGTGTCGAGGAGTGCCAGGTCCTCCTCGTACGGCATGGTGAAGGGGTGGTGGGCCGGCTGCGGGTTCCCGGCGGTGTCGACCCCGTCGAACATGGGGAAGTCGACGACCCAGACGTAGCGGTGCGGACCCTGCCCGACCGGCGGTGAGCCCAGTGCCACGCGCAGCGTGCCCAACGTCGTGCAGGCGATCCGGTGGGTGTCCGAGACGGCCAGGATGAGGTCCCCCTCCTGCGCACCGGTCTTCTCCAGGAGAGCCGCCCGCTCGATCTCCGACACGAAGCGGTTGAGGGGCGAATCGAAGGTGAGCCCGGCGCCCCCCTCGCCGGCGATGACCCGGAACCAGGCCAGGCCGGCCGCACCCGCCCGCTTGGCCTGCTCGGCCAGCGCATCGAGCCGTGAGCGGGTGAGCGAGGCCCCGTCGGGGACGCACATCGCCTTGAGGTGGGAGCCCGAGAAGGCGCGCACCTCGGTGTGGGCGAACTCCACCGCCAGGTCGACCAGCTCCATTCCGAAGCGCAGGTCGGGCTTGTCGGTGCCGTAACGTTCGAGGGCGTCGGACCAGGTCATGCGGGCGATCGGGGGCGGTCGCTCACCCGTGGCGGCCTCGGCCGCGTCCAACACGGCCTCGGACACGGACGCCATCACGTCGTCCTGGGTGCCGAAGGAGAGCTCCATGTCGAGCTGGGAGAACTCGAACTGGCGATCGGCCCGCAGGTCCTCGTCCCGCAGGCAGCGGGCGATCTGGTAGTAGCGGTCGAAGCCCCCCACCATCAGCAGTTGCTTGGCCAGCTGCGGGCTCTGCGGCAACGCGTAGAACGAGCCGTGATGGAGCCGGCTGGGCACGGAGAACTCACGGGAGCCCTCCGGCGTCGGGGCCCACAGCAGCGGCGTCTCGACCTCGCAAAAGCCCTGCCGGTCCATGGCGGTCCGGATGGCGGCGTTGACCCGGGCCCGCAGGCGGAGGTTGCGCTGCAGACGCGGGCGGCGCAGGTCGACGTAGCGGTAGCGCAGCCGCACCTGCTCGTCGGACTCGTCCCGGTCGTCGACGGAGAAGGGAGGCGACTCGGCTTCGTTGAGCACCACCACCGTGCAATCGCCGATCTCGATCTCCCCGGTGGCCAGCCCGGGATTGATCGTCCCCTCGGGCCGGCGGCGCACCGTCCCCTCGATGGCGATCACCCACTCGCCGCGCACGTCGACCTTGGTGTCGATGACGCACTGGATCACACCGGTGTGGTCACGCAGGTCGATGAAGGCGAGATGCTCGCCGTGCTCACGGCGGCGACCGACCCATCCGCACACGGTGACGCGGGCCCCCTCGTCACCTGGGCGCAGCACCCCACAGAGGTGCGTGCGCAACGCGGTGGGCCGGTTCTCGACGGGCCCGATGGGGACGATGTGGTCAGTCATGGAGTGCAGCGAAGTCCTTTATCGTTCGAACAGTCAAGCAGCCTGTCATGCGCGGGCAGCGCCGTGTCGCGGCGCAAGCCGGTTGCCCCGAATTCAGAGCACCAGGGCACGCAGCTCGGCCACGACGTCGGCCCGGGGCACGGTGCGCTGCCCATCCTCGTTGCGGAGCGGGCGCAGGAGGACCGTGCCCTCCGCCAGTTCCCTGGGTCCGATGACGACGGCCACCAGCGCGCCCGACCGGTCGGCGGACTTGAATTGTGACTTCATGGAGCGGCTGTCGAAACCGCGGTCGACCCGCAGGCCGGCCCGCCGCAGCTCGGCCGTCAGCAGCACGGCCGATTCGCCCCCGGTGACGTCGATCACGTAGGCGTGCAGGGGCGGGGCCTGTGTGGAGTAGACGCCCTCGGCGTCGCAGCCGATGAGGATGCGCTCCACGCCCAGGCCGAAACCGATGCCGGGTGTGGGGGCACCGCCGAGCATCTCCACCAGGCCGTTGTAGCGGCCACCGCCCCCGAGCGCGTTCTGGGCGGCGTCGATGGCGCCCGAGGCGAACTCGAAGGTGGTCCGCGTGTAGTAGTCGAAGCCGCGGACGAGACGGTGGTCGATCGTGTAGGGGATGTCCAGCGCATCGAGGCCGGCCAGGACGCGGGCGAAATGCGTCGTGCAGGGCTCACAGAGGTTGTCCACGAAGCGCGGCGCACCCTCGGTGGCGTCCTCGCATTCGGGCGTCTTGCAATCGAGGACCCGCAGCGGATTCTGGTCGTAGCGGGCCTGGTGGGGCAGGCAGAGCTGGGACCGGCGCTCGGCCAGGAACTCGCGCAGCAGCTCCGTGTAGCCGGGACGGCAGGTTCCGTCTCCCATGGAGTGCAGCTTCAGGGTCACCTGGTGCAGGCCGAGGCCGGCCAGGAATTCGAAGGCCAGCGAGATGACCTCGACGTCCAGGTCGGCGTCCGAGGGGCCGAGGGCCTCGAGACCCAGCTGGAAGTGCTGGCGGTAGCGGCCGTGCTGCGGATTCTCGTGGCGGAACGAGGGCGCGACGTACCAGGCCTTCCAGGGAGGGACGGGGTGATGCTGCACGAAGGCGCGCACGATCGATGCCGTCCCTTCGGGTCGCAGAGCCATGATCTGCCCGTCGCGGTCGGCAAAGGTGTACATCTCCTTGCCCACCACGTCGCTGCCCTCCCCGATGCCGCGGTGGAAGATGCCCACGTGCTCGAGGATCGGGGTCACGGCCAGCCCGTACCCGGCGCCCTCGACGAGCGCGGCGAACCGGGCCACCAGCGCTTCCCAGCGCGTCGACTCGGGCCACAGGATGTCGTGCATGCCCTTGGGCGTGCGGGCCGGCGGCGCGTCGAAGGGCGCGTCGAAGGGCGCGTCTGAGCCTGCGGTCATCTGCTCCCCTTCACGGTCAGGCCTTCTTGCCGGGGAGCTGACGATAGGCGTCGAAGACCCCGTCGAGGTGCTTGAGCGCCGTGATGAGCGAATGCAGGTGCGCGGGGTCGGCCAGTTCGACGTCGAAGGCCATCCGGCTGACCCGGTCCGGTGTGGTCGCGGTGCGGGCCGCCACGATGTTCAAATGGTGCTCGGACACGACCCGGCTGACGTCGGCCAGCAGCCGCGACCGGTCGAACGCCAACACCTCGATCGTCGCCACGAAGACGCCGTCGTTGCCCCGGTCCCATTCGACCTCGATGAGCCGTTCCTTGGACAGGTCGGCCAGCGAGGCCGCGTTGGCACAGTCGGCCCGGTGCACCGAGACCCCGCGGCCCTGCGTCACGAACCCGATGATCTGGTCACCCGGCACCGGCGTACAGCAGCGGGCCAAGTGGATCATGATGTCGTCGAGGCCCTCCACGTAGACCCCGGCCGCCGTCCGGCGCCCTTGGCGCGGGCCGCGCACACCGCGCAGGGCCGTGGTAGGGAGCTGCTCGTTCTCCCCGCCCCGCAGCGCCCGTGCCAGTCGCTGGACGATGGACTGGGCGGAGACCTGCGACTCCCCGATGGCCGCATACAGCGCATCGAGGTCGGCCAGGTGCATCGACTCGGCCACTTCGAGCATGGCCGACGAGCCCAACAGCTTGTGCAGGGGCAGCCCGTCGCGCCGCAGCGCCCGAGCCAGCTCCTCGCGCCCGTTCTCGATGGCGTCCTCGCGGCGTTCCCGGCTGAACCACTGGCGGATCTTGTGGCGGGCCCTGGTCGAGGCCACCATCTGCAGCCAGTCCCGCGACGGACCCGCGGTCGGCGACTTCGACGTGAAGATCTCGACCGTGTCCGCCGAGTTGAGCTGCGTCTCGAGCGGGACCAGGCGGCCGTTGACCCGGGCCCCGATGCAACGGTGCCCGACCTCGGTGTGGATGACGTAGGCGAAGTCGACCGGCGTCGACCGGGCCGGCAGCGCGATGACCTTGCCCTTGGGCGTGAAGACGTAGACCTCGTCCTGTTCGAGGTCGAGCTTGAGCGCCTCGAGGAACTCGATCGGGTCGTCGGTCTGGCGGTCCACATCGGCGATCCGCTGCAGCCACGCCATGTCGGAGGACGCATCCTCCTTCTCCTTGTAGCCCCAGTGCGCCGCGATGCCGTACTCGGCCCGGTGGTGCATCGCCGTCGTGCGGATCTGGACCTCGACGGGGTTGCCGTCGAGCCCGATCACCGTCGTGTGCAACGACTGGTACATGTTGAACTTGGGCGTGTTGATGTAGTCCTTGAAGCGACCCTGGACGGGGGCCCAGATGGCGTGGATCGCTCCCAGGGCGGCCCAGCAGTCCTTCTCGCTCGTCACGACGACCCGGATGGCCACCAGGTCGTTGATGTCGTCGAACTCCTTGCCCCGGACCACCATCTTCTCGTAGATGCTCCACAGATGCTTCGGGCGCCCGGTGACGTCGGCCTCGACGCCCATGTTCTCGAGACGCTCGCGCACGTGGACGAGGACCCGGGCGAGATACTCCTCGCGCTGCGGCGCCCGGGCGGCCACCATCTGCTCGATCTCGGCGTAGCGCTTGGGGTGCAAGGTGGCGAAGGCGAGGTCCTCGAGCTGCCAGCGCACCTGCTGCACACCGAGCCGGTGCGCCAGCGGCGCGTAGACGTCGAACGTCTCCTGCGCCGTGCGCCGCTGCTTCCATTCGGGCATGACGGCGAGAGTGCGCATGTTGTGGAGGCGGTCCGCCAGTTTGATGAGCAGGACACGCCAGTCGTCGGCCATCGCCACGAGCATCTTGCGGATGGTGGCGGCCTGCTGCGCCTCCTTCGAGTCGAACTGGAGGCGGTCGAGCTTGGTGACCCCGTCCACCACCTTGGCCACCCCGGGGCCGAACGCCTCGGTGATCGACTCGAGGGTGAGGCCGGTGTCCTCCACCGCGTCGTGCAGGAGGGCGCCGGCGACGGTCTGCGCGTCGAGGCCGAGCTCGGCCACGATGGTGGCCACGGCGATCGGGTGCGTGATGTAGGGCTCGCCGGAGCGCCGGAACTGTCCGTCGTGGGCGGAGAGGGCGGCGCGGGCGGCGGACCTGATGGTCGTGAGGTCGTCGTCAGGCCGGTGACTGGAGAACTCCGCCAGCAGCGGGGCGATCATGTCCTCGAACGCGCGCTCCCCATCATCTGTGACGGGAGTCACCCGAGCCAGGGTCACCATCCCTCCACGCTACCCGTTCGGGGGCCGTGCCCCGGCGCGTCAAGGGCACACGCAGGCCGGTTACTCAGCGCTTACGCTTCTTCTTCCCCTTACGGGGCCGGGGCGCTTGGCCCGTGCCACCGCCGTTTTGCGGGGGACGGTCGATCACCGCGGTACCCGCACCTGCCGTGCCACCCCCGCCGGTACCCGAACCGGGCCGGATCGGTCCGGTCCGCTTGGCCGCTCCGGCACTGTGGGGCTGCCCACCCGCTGCGATGCTGTACTGGGTGTTGAGAGCGGCGGCATCGGTGGCGGAGAGAGCACTCGCGCGGTCACCCCGTGATGCCACACGCTTCTCGATCGCCACCCAGCGCGGCTCGTTGCGCTTGAGCATGTAGAGGATCGGCGAGGCGATGAAGATCGAGGAGTAGGCCCCGCTCAGGAGCCCGACGAAGAGCGCCAGCCCGTATTCCTGCAGCGTGGACGCACCCAGGAGCTCGGCGCCGATCAACAGCACCGACAGCACCGGGATGATGGCCACGGCCGAGGTGTTGATGGAGCGGGCCAACGTCTGGTTCATGGACAGGTTGATCAGCTGGCCGTAGGTCATCGTCCCGTGCGAGCCGATGTTCTTCGTGTTGTCGCGCACGCGGTCGAAGACGACGACGGTGTCGTAGAGGGAGTACCCGAGAATGGTCAGGATGGCCACGACGGTGTCCGGCGTGACCTGGAAATTGAACAGCGAATAAATACCGACCGCCACGACGACGTCGTGCACCATGGCGATAAACGCGGACAGGGCCATCTTCGGTTCGAAACGGATGCTGATGTAGATGCCGACCACGATGAAGAAGATGACGAGCGCCTCGATGGCCTTGTTCGTGATGGACGAGCCCCAGGTCGGGCCCACCGTCTGCACGCCGTTCTTCACGTTCTCCAGCGAGGTGTCGGTGAGCTTGGCCAGTGCCTCCTCGACCTTCTCCGTCTGGGCCTTCTGCTCGTCTGCGGAGAGCTTGTTGAGGTCGGCCTGCACGTTGAGCTGTTGGTTCGACCCCTGCCCCAGCAATTGGACGATCGGATCGACCAGCCCCGCCGACTCCATGGCGTCGACCGCCTGGACCTGGGTCACGTGGGGCGCGTTGACGGTCCACTCGGTGCCGCCCTTGAACTCGATGCCCAGGTTCAGCCCGCCGCGGAGGATGAGCGAGATGATGCCGGCCACGATGACCACGGTCGAGATCGTGAACCACACCCGTCGACGGCCGACGAAGTCGAATTTGGTCTCGCCCCGGTACAGGCGTTGGATCGCGCTGCGGATCGGACCCCGGGAGGCGCTGGACTCCCTGGGCTGGTCGGATGAGGGACCGGACGGCGTCGTCGACCGACAACAACTCGCCGTCGTCGTCCAGGTCGTCGTCACCCATCTCCACGTCATCGAGATCACCGTCGAAGTCGCCGTCCACGTCCACGTCTGTGTCGTCGAATTCGCTATCGGCGTCGCCCGCCCCGTTGCGTCTGTCGTCGCTCACGACGCGGGCACCCGCCCGGGCTTGATGAGGCCGCCCCTGGGTCCTGAGCCCGACCCCGTCCCGGTCCCGTCACCGGCCCCGTTGTGGGGCTGGTCCTCATTCCCGGTCCCACGGCCCGTCATGGCCAGGCCCCGGGCGATGCCGAACCGACCCGCACCCTGCAGGTGGTCGCTGCGGCCGAGGAGGATGACCAGCGGCCGGGTGTAGAACCAGGTGAAGAGCATGTCCATGATGGTCGACAGGCCGAGGAAGAAGGCGAAGCCCTTGACGTCGCCGACGGCGACCACGTAGAGGACGACGGCGGCCAGCAAGGAGACGAAGTCGGCCGCCCACACCGTGCGCCAGGCACTCTTGAAGCCCCGGTCGACCGAGGTGCGGATGGAGCGACCCGAGCGGGTCTCGTCTTTTAATCGTTCGAAATAGACGATGTAGGAGTCCACGGTGATCCCGATGGACACGATGAGGCCCGTGATGCCCGCCAGGTCGAAGCTCGGGCTGAACGAGGTATGCCCGAGCGCCGAGATGATGGCCCACAGGGCCATGGCGGTCAGCACCAGCCCCGAGATCACGACGAGCCCGAGAGCCCGGTAGTACAGCACCACATAGAGCAGGACCAAGACGAGACCGGCGATACCGGCCCCGAGCCCGGCGTGCAGGGCGGACTTGCCCAGGGTGGGCGACACCGTCTGGGTGGTGAGCTGCTTGAGGCGGACGGGCAGGGAGCCGAATTCCATGGCCAGGGCGAGCGACTTGGCGTCGGCCTCGGTCATATTGCCGCCGCTGATCGTGCCCTGTCCGTCGAACGAGGTGAAGCTGTCCTGCGTGGGCTGGATGAGCGGGGCCGACTGGACCACGCCGTCGAGCTCGATCCCGAGGAGGAGGTGGAAGTTCTCCTCGGCTACCTTGTCCCACAAGGCGGAGCCGGCGGCGCCCCTGAGGGTGTAGTTGACCTCCCATTGCCCGGTCTGGCTCTGCTGCGCGACAGCCGAACCGATCGCGTTACCCGTCATCTGCTCCGGACCGAGCACATAGCGGAGCGAGCCCTTGGTCGACGATCCGGCGGCCGGCAGGCTCGGGAGCAGGACGGTGCGGCTCGGGTAGTTCTTCACATCGGTGCTGGTGCTCGTGTACTGGGCGAATCCCGGGTCGGGCGACGGGTTGTTGGACGAGTACCCCTGCACCGAACTGTTGGGCGTGACAGCCAGGTTGGCCAGTGTGGTGGCGTAGGTGGCCCCGCACGCGGGCAGCGTCTTGTCGCCTGAGATGGGTTTCTCGGCCGGTTTGGCCGGGCTCGTCTTCGTCGCTTTGGTGGCCGGACTCAGTGACAGGGGGTAGGCGGTGCAGAGCACGGGCCGGAAGAAGAGCTGCGCCGTGTTCCCGATTTCGGCCAGCAGGGCGGCCGCGTTCTTGACGCCCGGGATCGACACGGAGATCTCGTTGTTGCCGGCCGTGCTCACTTCGGCCCCGGACACACCGAGCCCGTTCACCCGGTTGTCGAGAATGGCCACGGTCTCCTGCAATTCAGCCGGAGAAACGGTCTTCGCGGTCTGATAGACGACGGAAAGTCCCCCCGCCAGATCGAGTCCGAGCCGTGGCGTCCAGCTCGCAGCGAAGACGGCGGCAAAAGAACCCACCGAGATGATCACGACGGCCAGCACGCTGACGAGAAGGTTCCGCCTCTGCCGCGTCTGGGCTCGAGACGACGCCGGGCTCACGCCTCCTTATCCTCCCCGTCGTGGTCTTCGATCTCCACCGACTCATGGTGGAACTCGTGGTCGTCATCGTCGATGTCCGCGTCCGGGATCACGACCGGGTCGAGTTTCCGCGCGATGGCCTGGCGCACGAACACGATGCGCGTCGGTTGGGCCCCGTCGAGATTGCCGTCGTTGCCGGTACTCCCGGTGAGGAGCGTGTAGCGGTCGCCGTGAATCTCGAGAATCGTCCCGACCACCCCGCCGATCGTCTGGACCTCGTCGCCGACCATGTACCCCGAGCCCTGATTGGCCCGGGCGGCCTTGGCCTTGCGCTGCTGGGGCTTGAGGAAGAGGAAGTACCCGGCGAAGGCCACCACGACGAGGATGATCAGGGCCGTGGGATTCGTCGACTTCTTGGTGGTCGCCGCGAAGAATTCGACGAGGGCGGGAAATTGCGTCATGTGGGGTCCTTCAAGCCGGGGTGCATGCGAAGCGACACCCTATCTCCTGCATCTTGGCATTTCGTGCCGGTCTCCGACCGGTCATCCCCCCTGTCTGGTCATTGACCTGGGCCCGGGGTGCCCTCCCTCGACGGACCCCGGCCGGAACTCCCCCGCGGCCACCGGGGGTGCGGAAGCAGGAATTTTCCGGCCGGGCAACCGGACGGCAACCCGAATGCGCCGAACCTGCACCATGCCTCCTCCAGCATGGGACCTGCACAGACGCAGGTCACGAACTCCCGAACCTGGTCGCCCGGAGGGGGGTGACCAGGTCGAGAACCCCGATTCCTTGGCGATCGATGACCTCTTCCGGGGGGTGGATCGGGAGGGAAATGGCAGCAACAGTGCGCCGGGTCAAGAGGGGCCACCATCGGTCGGAGTCATCCGAGTGGGAACCGGTGGTGGCCCTCCGGCGCACCGTTGCTCGCCGAGCCCTGGTGCTGCCGCGCCCAGAAACGCGAAATCACCCCGTGTTCCCAGTACAGTTCAGTGCTGCATGCGCAATGGGAACATTTCAGTCCTCGTTATCGAGGACGAGGCCGACATCAGGCAACTCCTGCGGACGATGCTCGAACGCGAGGGTTTCACGGTCACCGAAGCCATGTTGGGCCGGGACGGGGTCCGCCTGTTCCACCAGAAGCAGCCCAACCTGGTCATCCTCGACGTGGGTATGCCCGACCTCGACGGGTGGCAGGTCCTCGAGCGGATCCGGGACATGAGCGACGTCCCCGTCCTCATGTTGACCGCGCTCTCCACCGAGCGCGACAAGGTGCGGGGGCTCAATGCGGGCGCCGACGACTACCTGACAAAGCCTTTCAGCCGGGTGGAGCTCCTCGCCCGTATCCAGGCCATCAGCCGGCGCCAGGTACAGCGGAACGAGCCGATCGTGTCTTTCGAGGACGAGTCGATCCGGGTGGACTTCTCCGAGTCCCAAGTCACGGTGGCGGGTGTTCCCGTCGTGCTGACACCGACGGAATACCGGCTCTTGGCCACGCTGGTGCGCCATCAGGGTCAGGTGCTCTCGTCGGATCAGCTGATCGAGTTGGCCTGGGACGACCCGAGCGGACTGGCACCCTCGCGTGTGAAATACGCCGTCCTGCGCCTCAGGCGCAAGCTCGGTTGGGGAGATCAGGACGACGGTCCGATCGAAACGGTGCGAGGTTTCGGATACCGTTATCGCGCGCGGGCAAGGTGAACGCAGTTCGATCATGAGCGCTGCTCCGCTTCCAGCCACGGGCGAGAAGGCCGTCGTTGGGACGCGGGGTCTGCAGTCCGAGGCGATCGGGTCCAAAATCCCCGGTTTCTCGGGTCCCTCCAGGGTGCGGCTGCCCCTTTTCGCACTGGTTGCGCTCGGTACTGTCCTCATCGGCATCATTCCGTTCCCCCATGGGGCCCGGGTCGAGATCCTCATCGCCCTTCTCCTTTTCTTCCTCCTCCTGATCGCCGCATTCGTCCTTCCCTGGGAACGGCTTCCGGACTGGGCCTGGCTGGTCATTCCCATCGGCTACATCGCCGTCATCGCCATCATCCGTGACGCCCAGGGACCGAGCCATTCCGAGCTCCTGGTCGTCTACCTGCTCCCGATCGTCTGGATGTCCCTCTACGGCCGCCGGCTCCACCTCCTCGTCGGGCTGTTCTGCATGGACCTGGCCCTCATGGTGCCGATCCTCCTCGTCGGGCCTCCCAATTACCCGCTCTCCACGTGGCGCCTGGTGGTCGTGCTGGTGATCGTGACCACCATGGTGGCCTCCACGATCTCGACCATGGTCCACCGCGACCGGATCTATGTCAGCGATCTCGCCCAGCAATCGCTCCTGGCCAAGCGGAATGCCGATGACGCCCACAATGCCCGCGAACGCCTCGAGACACTGCTGCGGGCCGCCACCGGGAGCGCCATCATGGGTGTCGATCCGACCGGAACGGTGACATTCTTCTCGGCCGGGGCCGAGCTGATGCTCGGCTACAACGCGTCCGAGGTCGTCGGCATCCGTTCCATCGCGGACTTCATCGACCCGGCGCAGATCACCGAGCGGCGGCGCACGATCGACGCCATGCGCAAAGCGCTCGACCCCGTCTACCCCGAAACGGTGGCCGAGGTCCCCTGGACCGCCCGCCGCAAGAACGGCGAGCAACGCCGCTGCGTCGTGCGGGTCCGCACGCTGCCGTCCCAGGGGGGGACCGAAGGGGCGGACAGCACCGTCAGCGCCGGCTATGTCGTGGTGGCGATCGACGTCACCGAACGCGAGCAATTGGCGGCCGAACGCGAGCGGCTCTACTCGGTCCAACGGGAGGTGACCCAGTCGCTCATTGAGCAGAACAACCGTCTCCGCGAGCTGACCAAGATGAAGGACGACATCGTGGCCACCGTCTCCCACGAATTGCGCACACCCATCACCTCCATCCGCGGTTTCATCGAACTCCTCCTCGACGAAGTGCCAGAATTGACCGATGACCAGATGCGGATGCTGCGCACCATCGACCGCAACTCGGCGCAGCTGCAGCGGGTGGCCGAGGACCTCCTGGCCGACCCCGGCGGCGGGCACGGATTGCGGGTGACCTTCACCGAGCTCGACCTGCGCCAGCTGGCCGACGAATCCGTACACGGCGCACAGACGGCGGCGGCCCGGGCCGGGTGCACCGTGTCGCTCTCTCCGGGCTCCCAGGTCCCGGTGTTCGGCGACGCCACCCGCCTGCACCAGCTCCTCGGAAATCTGCTCTCCAACGCCATCAAGTTCTCGGAGTCCGGTGGCACGGTGAACGTGGTGGTCGACATGGTCGACGACTTCGCCCGGATACTCGTGCAGGACCAAGGACCCGGTATCCCTGAAGCGGATCGCCCCCAGCTCTTCGAGCGGTTCTACCGACTGGCGGCGGCCATGGAGATGGGTGTGCCCGGAACGGGCCTCGGACTAGCCATCGCCAAATCCGTCGCAGAGGCCCATGAGGGCTTCATCGACATCATCGACCTCCCCGGCTGGGCAACAACGTTTCGCGTGTTCCTCCCGCTGCGCCACGAAGGGCCGGCGGCGCTCACGCTGGCCTGAGCTCCGTGGCTCAGGGCTCGAACAGTGTCGGCACCTCGGGCACGATCGATCCGGCCGGCGGCGTCTGACCGAGGTGCGCCCAGGCCCGGGGTGTCGGCACCCGACCCCGTGCCGTGCGCAGGATGAGGCCGCACTGCAGGAGATAGGGCTCGTAGGCATCCTCGATCGTGTCGGTCTCTTCACCGACGCACTGCGCCAAGGTGGTCAACCCGATCGGTTGACCCCCGAATCGACCGCACAGTGTCTCGAGGATGGCCCGGTCCACCTTGTCCAGACCGAGCTCGTCGACCCCGAACAGATCGAGGCCTTCCGCCGCTGTCGTGCCGTTGACCGAGCCGTTCCCGCGCACTTCGGCGAAATCACGTACCCGGCGCAAGAGCCGGTTGGCCACACGCGGCGTGCCGCGCGAGCGCCCGGCAATCCGTGTGGCGCCCTCCTGGTCGATGTCGACGTGCAGGATCCGGGCCGAACGCATCACGATGGCCTGCAGGTCGGACGAGGCGTACAGATCAAGACGGCCGACGAAGCCGAAGCGATCGCGCAGGGGGCCCGAGACCAGACCCGTGCGCGTGGTGGCGCCGACCAGCGTGAACCGCGGCAGGTCGAGACGGATGGAACGAGCCGTCGGACCCTTGCCGATCAGGATGTCGAGCTTGGCGTCCTCCATGGCGGAGTAGAGCATCTCCTCGACAGAGCGGTGCAACCGATGGATCTCGTCGATGAAGAGGACGTCGCCGTCCTGCAGGTCGGTCAGCAAGGCGGCCAGGTCGCCGGCCCGCGTCAGCACGGGGCCCGAGGTGATGCGCAGGCCGGCCCCCATTTCGGTGGCGACGATCCCCGCCAACGACGTCTTCCCGAGACCGGGCGGTCCGGCGAAGAGAATGTGGTCCACCGGTTGCTGCCGCTGCCGGGCCGCCTGAATGACAATCCCGAGGTGCTCCACCAGCTGGGCCTGCCCGACGAACTCGGTCAGCGACCGGGGCCGGAGGCCGGCCTCCTCGATCTCCTCGCCGCCGCCAGCCACGACCGGTGCCACCAGTCTGGCGTCGGGGTCGCCGGCGCCTTCGGTCTCGTCAGCCGTCGCCAGCACCTCGCGGCGTGCCTTCGGGCTCATGCGAACCGCCTCGCATGGATCACCGGCTGGCCAGCTCGCGCAACGCCAGGCGCAGCATCTCTTCCACACCGACATCGTCGCGCAACCCGTCGAGCGCGCCACGGATCTCGTCGGGGGCGTAGCCAAGCTCGGCCAGCGCCGCCCGGGCCTCCGAGCGCGAGGTCCTGGTCGCGCTGCCACCCGAAGACCCCGGGACGTCGAGCGAGAGATCGGGCAGGTCGAGTCGGCTCTTGAGCTCGATCACCAGCCGTGCCGCCGTCTTGCGGCCTACACCGGGCACGGTGCACAACATGTCGAGATCGTCCTCGAGCACGGCCGTGGAAAGGGACGCGGGCGACAGGACGGCCATGATGGCCAAGGCCAGCGAGGGTCCCACACCGTGCGACCCGAGGAGCACCTCGAAGCACCGGCGCTCATCGTCATGGACGAACCCGTAGAGCACGATGGCGTCCTCGCGCACGTGGGTATGGATGAACAGCGTGGCCTCGTTCGCTGACCCGCCCACCATGAGGGCGACGGCCGTGGCCGGGGTCACTGCGACTCGATACCCGACGCCGCCCACGTCGATGATCACCTCTCCCTCCGCCGAACGGAGCGCAACTTTTCCCCGCAAGAGTCCGATCACTGAGGGTCCTCCTTCATGACGGGCCCGCCTGCCGGGCCAGCGCGGCACCCATGGCGCGCCGTAGTGGAACGGTGGTCAGATGACAGACGGCCAGGGCCAGGGCATCAGCAGCGTCAGGCGGGCTCGGCGGGATCGCCAGTCCCAGGACGTTGGCCACCATCCGCTGTACCTGGTCCTTGGTGGCAGCGCCGTAGCCCACGAGCGCCTGCTTGACCTCGTTCGATGTGTACTGCGCCACCTCGCAGCCCGACTCGGCCGCCACGAGGAGGGCCAACCCGCTGGCTTGCCCGACCGACATGGCCGTCTTGACGTTGACCTGGAAAAAGACCCGTTCCACCGCCACGACATCGGGCGAGTACTCACGCACCAGGGACCTGAGCTCAGTGTGGAGGATGAGCAAGCGGTCCGGCAACGCCGCGGCCGGATCGGTCTCGATCACCCCGGCGGCGCGTGCCTTCAGAGCGCTGTCAGCCTCACCTCGGACCACCAGGCCGTAGCCGCAGCGGGAAAGCCCCGGGTCGATCCCCAATACGAACATGCGTTCGTAGCGTAGCCCGAGACCCCTCAGAGGGGGTGGACCGACGCCCTTCAGCCCTCGAAGGCCGCCAGGACCGCATCGGAAATGTCGGCATTGGCGTGGACGGCCTGCACGTCGTCGTGGTCGTCGATCGCCTCGAGGAGCCGCAGGACGCGCTTGGCCTCGCCCTCGTCCTGCACGGGCACCAGGGTGGTCGGCTCGAGGGAGAGGTCGACGGATGCCGGCGCTATCCCGGCATCGTCCAGGGCCCGGCGGACGGAGTCGAGGTCGGCGGGGGCGCACGTGACGATCCAGAACTCGCCGTTGTCCGAGAGGTTCTCGGCCCCGCCCTCCATGGCGATCTCCATGACCTTGTCCTCGTCCTGGTCACGGGCAACGCTCACGATGCCTTTGCGTTCGAACTGCCAACCCACGGCCCCCGGTTCGGCCATGTTGCCGCCGTTCTTGTTGAAAAGGTTGCGGATCTCCGAACCGGTGCGGTTGCGATTGTCACTCAGCGTCTCGACCATGATCGCCACACCGGCCGGGCCGTAGCCCTCATAGTTGATCGCTTCGTACCGCACGCCTTCGAGCTCGCCCGTGCCCCGCTTGATCGCCTTCTCAATGGTGTCGAGCGGGACCGACGAGCTCCGTGCCTTCTGGTAGGCGGTGCGCAGAGCGGCGTTGGCATCCATGTCGCCGCCGCCTTCGCGCGCCGCCACCTCGACCTGGCGGATCAGCTTGGCGAAGATTTTGGCGCGTGCCTTGTCCTGTGCGCCCTTGCGATATTTGGTTGTCGCCCACTTGGAGTGACCCGACATATTCCTCCCTTGGAGCGAAGACTGGGTACGGACTGAGAGCTGGAGGATCCATTGTATCGGGAGGCCCAGAAGCCCGACGAGGAGGGCGCGCTCAGAATGTCCACCTGGTGGCGCCGCCGGGCTCCCTGGTCGCAACGGCATAGACCTCTTCGGGCGTGAACTCGTAGACGTACCACGGGGGTGGCCCGGCGCTGGGAGCGCTGTACTCGTGGGTGAAACCACCCTCGGCAACCGTGGGTGCCCAGCCACCCCGGGCGAACACCGCAGTCAGGTCCACGAGCCGCCTGTCATCGGTGACGCGGACCGCCCGGCCTTCGAGTGCCACGTCGTAGCCGTCGATGGCGATACCGAAGGCGCAGCGGGGGTCTCGCTCGACGTTGCGGATCTTGCGCGAACCGGGACCGCCGCAGAAGTAGTACCTGCTGTCGACCCAGAAGGCACCGACGCCGGTCATGTGGGGCCGGCCGTCTGCGTCGGCCGTCGACAGCCAGAAGGTGTGATGGTCGGCTCCACCCGTCCCGGGCTCCTGGGTCAGGTTCGCCCCGAGCCTCGCTCGCACGTCGGCCCACTCGAGAGGGGCGAGGTCATAGAGATCGGCCAGGTTCTTCGTCTGCAGTTCGATTGTCATATCACTGCCGACGAGAGACAGCACCAGGAGTCATCGGTCGGCGTCATCGGTCGGACAACGTGGGACCATCGCCGGCACCGCCCGGTCGAGGGCTCCGATGAAGTTCGCCACACGGGGACGTCGACCTTTCACTGACAATTGGTGGCAGCATCGCCTGGTTGCCCCGAAAGGAGATTCCGATGAGCCTGCCGGAAATCGCATCCCGACAAGAGTGGTTGCGCGCCCGCAAAGCTCTGCTCGCACACGAAAAGGACCTCACTCGCCAAAAGGACGCCCTCAACGCCGAGCGGCGCCGTTTGCTGATGGTGGCGATCGAGAAGGACTACACCTTCGAGGGGCCCGAGGGTACTCTGCGTCTTGCAGATCTCTTCGGAGGTGGGCGGCAATTGATCATCCAACACTTCATGTTCGACCCCTCGTGGGACGACGGGTGCTCCTCGTGTACCGCCGGATGTGACGAGCTTTCGGACGGCTTGTTCCTGCACCTCGCCGCGCGGTCCACCGCGTTCGCCGTCGTGGCGCGGGCGCCGTACGCGAAGATCGCCGCCTACAGGAAAAAACGGGGTTGGACCTTCCCCTTCGTCTCCTCCTTCGGGAGCGACTTCAACTACGACTTCCATGTCACGATCGACGAATCGCGTGAACCCATGGAGATCAACTTCCGTGACCGGGCGGAACTCGCAGGGCCCGAGGCGATGAAATTGCACTGGGTGCTGGACGGGGAACAACCCTTCGAGATTCCGGGCTTCAGCTTCTTTCTGCGCGATGGTGATGCCATCTTCCATACGAATTCCACCTTCGCCCGGGGCACCGAGTTCTGCACGGACTCCTACGGCTTTCTCGACCAGACCGCCCTGGGTCGGCAGGAGGATTGGGAGGAGCCCAAGGGCCGCGCCGACGCACTCCACGAGGCCTCACCGGATTTCACCTGAGGAGTCGTGCGGAGCGCCGGCGGCGCTTCCGCGGTGCTGCGACCGGAATCCTTTACTATGCGACCATGTCGACGACGGGCCCTGCGGTGCGCCCCGGTCAGGATCTCCCCTCCCATGTGCGCATCGCCATCGTCGGCACGGGATTCTCGGGACTGGGTGCGGCCATCACGCTCACCCAAGAGGGATACGGCGACGAGATGATCCTCTTGGAACGAAGGCCGGACGTCGGCGGGACGTGGTACGACAATTCCTATCCGGGATGTCGCTGCGATGTGCCCTCGAATCTCTACTCCTTCTCCTTCGCTCCCAATCCCCATTGGTCCGAGACGTTCTCGCGCCAACCCGACATCGAGCGCTACCTGCAGGAGATCGCGCGGCGCTACGGCATCACCGACAAAGTGGCCTTCGCTACCACGCTGGAGTGCGCGTCGTGGGATGCCGCCGACCAGGTCTGGCGGATTGCGACGACCCGGGGCTCGTTGACAGCTGACGTCCTCATCGGCGGGGGCGGCGGGCTCTCCGAACCACACGTGCCCGAAATCCCCGGCGCATCCTCGTTCGCCGGCACCGCGTTCCACTCGGCGCAGTGGAATCACGCGCATGACCTCACAGGCCGCAAGGTGGCCATCATCGGCACCGGGGCATCCACCATCCAGTTCCTCCCCATCGTGCAGAAGTCGGCCGGTCAGATCACGCTCTTCCAGCGCACGCCACCGTGGGTGTTCCCGCACCGAAGCCGGCCGACGAGGGCGGTGGAGCGCACCGCGTACACACGGTGGCCATGGATCCAGAGGGCTTCCCGGGCCCGTGAGTACTGGCTCGGTGAGGCGATCCTGGGCTCGCTTCTCATCCACAACAGCACAAAATTGCGACGGCTGGAAGGACTCGGAAAGAAATTCCTTGCGCGCCAGGTGGCCGATCCCGACCTGCGGGCGAAGCTCACGCCGACCTACACGCCGGGCTGCAAGCGCCTCTTGCAGTCGAACGAGTACTACCCGGCACTGCAACGTCCCAACGTGAACGTAACGACGGAGAAGATCGTCGAAATCCGGCCGGGCGGTGTCGTGACGGCCGACGGCGTGCTCCACGAGGTGGACACCATCATCTACGGCACCGGATTCCGCATCACGAACAACCCGATGGCGGAAAAGATCCACGGCGCCGACGGCCGGTCGCTCCGGGAGCACTGGGCCGCCACAGGGATGCAGGCCTACTGCGGTACCGCGATCCCGGGGTTCCCCAACTACTTCATGCTGGCCGGTCCGAACACCGGTATCGGCCACACTTCTCTCGTCGTGATGATCGAGGCCCAACTGGCACACGTGGCCGGCGCCTTCCGGGCCCTGCGCGCCCAAGGGGCGCGCGTCGTCGAGGTGCGGCCGGGCACACTGACACGCTGGACCGAGGAGATGCAACGTAAAGCGGCGTCCACGGTCTGGAACGCCGGCGGCTGTTCGAGCTGGTATCTCGATGAGGCCGGACGCAATACCACGCTCTGGCCCGATTACACGTTCCGCTTCGTTCGCCGAACCCGCACCTTCGATGCCGACGACTATGTACTGACCGGCCCCGGCCCGGCGGCGTGAAGCGACGCCCGGTCACCCTCGAAGGGGCGACGGCGCTGGTCACCGGGGCGGGAAGCGGCATCGGCCGTGCCGCCGCTCACGCCCTCGCCGCCAGGGGATCCACCGTGCTGTGCGCTGACATCGACGAAGCGGCCGCGGCGGACACCGTCGTCGAGTGCACGGGACGATGGGGCGGAACGCATCAGGCGTACCGGCTCGACGTGGCCGATCGGGTGGACGTCGATGCGGTTGCGGCACGGATCGACGAGGAACACGGTGCTCTCAGCGTCCTGGTGAACAATGCAGGCGTCGGGATGACGGGCCCGTACGCCCGCATGACCGCAGACGAGTGGGCCTTCATCCGCTCGATCAACCTCGACGGCGTCGTCAACGGCTGCTCGGCGTTCACGCCCCCGATGCTCTCCGCCGGCCGGGGACATGTCGTCAATGTGTCGTCAGGGCTCGCGTTCCTTCCGACGGCGGGAGAGTCGGCCTACGCGGCCACCAAGGCCGCCGTCCTGCAACTCTCCCTGTGCCTACGGGCTGATTGGGCCGCCCGCGGCGTCGGCGTGACCGCCATCTGTCCCGGCTTCATCAACACCTCCATCCCACGCACGGCTCGCTTCACTGGCGGTCACGAGGATCCCAAGGCGCGCGAGCGACTGGTAAAGGGCTTCTCCCGGGCCCACCCGCCCGAGAAAGTCGGCGTGGCCATCGTGCACGCCATTGCCACCAACCGGGCCATGGTCCCGGTGGGATTCGAATCGGTCGTGGGCTGGTATGCCCATCGATGGATGCCCATCGCTCTCCAGCAAACCCTGGCCCGCCTGGGCGGACGGCGCTGAAAAGACGCGTGCCCTCCCTCCACCTACCCCGGAGCCGTCGCAGCCTCCTCGCCGTCGGGGCGGCAGCAGCCTTCGTCGGCGGGGCCGCCGCCTACAGACGGGTCCACACACAGCGCGCCGGCGACGCCGCTGCGGACGCAGGCGGCGCCGGCATCGCCCTCGGCGAGCCGCCGAGCCACGCCCTCGGATGGGGAGATCTCGGAGCGCCGCCGCAACGCACCGTCCCCACCCCGGACGGGGGATTATTGGCCGTGTGGGATGCGGGGACCGGCCCGGCGGTCGTCCTCCCCCACTGTTGGGGCTGCACCCACGAAATCTGGCTTCCCGTGGCGCGCCGCCTCGTCGAGTCCGGCCATCGCGTGGTGCTCTACGACCAACGGGGCCACGGGGCCAGCAGCAGGGGCACGGCACCGCTGAGCATCGAGATGCTGGCCGACGACCTCGCCCTCGTCCTGCGCGCCTGCGAAGCCACCGATGCCGTGCTGGCCGGTCACTCCATGGGCGGCATGACCATCATGTCCCTGGCCACCTACCATCCCGATGTCCTGGCGGCGCGGGCGCGGGCCCTGGTCCTGGTCTCCACGGCGGCGGCGGACATGGGCTCGGGCCCCGCCGCGGCGGAGTGGTTCTCCGCCGCGCTCATTTCGTCGTCCGCCGTCTCCCTCGCTTTGCACTCGGCGGCCGGCCACCGGTTCGTGCGCGGTGTCTTCGGGAGCGACCCGGTGCGATCCCATATCGACCTTACCCGCACCCTCTTCGCGGACACGGCACCGCAGGTGCGCTCGGGCTTCATGGTCGCCATGGGTGCCATGAACCTGCTGGAGGGGATCGCCACCATCGACATCCCAACGACGGTCATGGTGGGCTCGCGTGATCGGCTCACCGCGCCCGCCCGCGCCGCGCAGATGGTGGCGGCCATTCCGGGAGCCCGGCTCGTCACCTTGCCCGGTCGCGGGCACATGCTGCCGTTGGAGGACCCCGATGCGGTGACGACCGAGATCGAGCGTGCGGTGCGCGACTGAGGAGATCCCCGGGCTCCGGTGTCGCATAAGGCAGAATCGCAGGATGGGTCTCGACAAAGATTTCGCCTTCGATGTAGGAGAGGAAGAAAAGCATCGGGTGGCCTTCCACTGGGGTCAACTCTTCGGTCAGGTCCGCATCACCGTCGACGGCCTGCAGGTGGTCGAGAAGAACAAGCCATTCGCGTTCCGCTCCCCCCGCACGAAAACGTTCGAGTTCTCGGTCGGCCAGGCCGAGGTGCACGATGTCGTGATCGAAAAGACGAGAAAGCGCTTCCTCGGTGGCGCACGGGCGCAGCAGTGCCGAGCGCTCGTGGACGGCACCGTCGTCGGGGAATACTGAGCCGTCGGGGAATACTGAGTCGTCGGGGAATACTGAGCCGTCGGGGAATACTGAGCCGTCGCAGTTCGATTAACCACCAGGGGGGAGAACGATGTTTCGTACCTTGATCATCGGCACCGGCTTCGGCTCCCGAGTCGTCGCCGGATGCTACGAAGAGGCCGGGATGGAGGTGCGGGTCGTGTCACCCCGGGACGCGAAGGCGGTACGGAGCGCGTGCGCCGAGCCGTTCGATCTCGTTTCGGTCCACTCACCGCCATTTCTGCACGCGGAGCACGTCAACCTCGCTCTGGATCACCACCATGCCGTTCTGTGCGACAAGCCTTTCGGTGTCTCCCCCGATGAAGCCCGGCAGATGCTGCAAAGAGCCACCGAGGTGGGGGTCGTCCACCTCCTGAATTTCGAGTTCCGCTACGACCCCGGGCGCCGGCGCGTGAAGGAGATCATCGATTCGGGGGAAATTGGTCGCGTGGTCCACATGAACTGGAACTTCTACAACTCGTTCTCGAGGTCCCCGCTGAGAAAGCACGGCTGGCAGTTCGAGGACCCGTCCGGCGGCTGGCTCCGCATCAACGGGACACACATGATCGACGCCATCCGGTGGATGGTCGGTGAAATCGTCGAGGTGGAATGCCGCAGTCGCACCGATGTCACGGAGCGGCCGGACAAGGAGGGAGTGCTGCACCCCTCGACGGCGGAGGATGCATTCACGGCCATGCTCACGACAGACAGCGGCGCGTCCGTGGTCATCGACACCGCGTGGGCGGTACCGGGCACATTGCCCGATCGTTGGAACATCGTCGGCACCGACGGCATCATCGATGTGGTCGAAGCGGTGGAGATCTACACCCCGCCGCTCGTGCGAGATACCCGCATCACCGTGTTGAAGGACGGACAGCAACGCGTTGAGCGGATCGGCCCCTTCGAAGGCGACGGCCATCTCCCGGCCATGCGCCCCTGGTCCATCAAGGTACGTGAGGCGGTAGCCGAGAGTGAGCAGATCCGTCCTTCCTTCGTTGACGGAGTGGCCTGTTCCGAGGTGATCCATCGGCTGCGAGCCGCAGCCCATTGATCGTTTAACCCCTTCATCGCCACGCTCTCAGCGGAAGCACGATCGCACGTCGTCATCAGAGGCGGGTCTCGGCCAACGCCGTCAAGCGCCGGGAAAGTGATGTCGAGAACGGCTGCTGGACGCTCGTGAAGATGATCTGCTGCTCTTCGTCGCCCTTGACGAAGCCCACTTCCGCGAATTCCAGATTGATGGCCACGCCGTTTGTCGTGACCGGAAAATAGATCGTGATATTGACGGTGTGCGGGGCGTAGTCAGAGGTCGGTGTCCGCGTCACGTCCAGTTTGCCGATGGCGGCATTGCCGCCGAACGCCGACGCCAGTTGGCTCCTGGCCTCGGTGCTGTTGAACGCTTCGGTGAAACACTTGGGGGCCTTGGGGCTACTCGCCACCGCCAGATCGGCTTGGGCGGCCTTGGCCGTCGGAAAGACCTCGATCGAATCCTGGACCGTCTCCAGATCCTCCTTGCTGTTGAAGGACTTGCTGGAAACCGTCGGCGGCGTGTCGGTGACCTCCTTCCGGGGAACGCCGAGGCAACTCGCCAGCTCCGGTGCATCCGGCGTGGGCGAACTGTCGCTCGACGACTTCGACGCGGTCCAGGACTTGGGCATGTCGGAGAGGACCAACAGGGATTTCTTCGCCTGCGCCAGCTCGGCGCGCGTCTGCGCGCTGCCTGCCGCTGCAGCACAGCTGGCACCCGGCATCAGCACGAGGCCGGTCGCCAGGCCTCCGACCACGAGCAGCGGAAAGCCGGGGAGGAACTTGCGCACAGTGCGCTGCAGCGTACGCCGTCGGGATGTCGCCCCATAAATTCGACCCGGAACGCCCGTGCGTATCGACCACGCACGCACCGAGAAAGGCCACGTCGCCCGATGACCGACCACGCCGGAGCTACCGATGAGCGCACGCCACCTGCCCAATGGGGTACCGCACGTGCCAAGACGATCACCTGGCACGACCCCATGATCACCGCCGGCTCCGCAATCGCACTCGGCGGTCTCGACTTCCTCCGTGCAATGCGCGACGGCAGGTTCCCCCCGCCCCCGATCGCCCGGCTCATGGGATTCTCCCTGGTGGAGGTCGACTACGGCCTGGCCGTCTTCGAGTGCACACCGGACGAATCCGCCTACAACCCCATCGGCGTGGTCCATGGCGGCCTCGTCTGCACACTGGCCGACAGCGCGGCGGGGTGCGCCGTACAGAGCACACTCGAGGCGGGCGTGGCCTACACGTCCATCGACATCAACGTCACGTACCTGCGACCCGTCACCAAGGACACGGGACTGATCCGCGCCACGGCACGCACGACCAAACCGGGCCGCCGCGTGGCCTACGCCACCGTCGAGGTCACGGACACCGCTGGCAAGCTGCTGGCCCAAGCCACCAGCAGCTGCCTCGTCATGGACAACCGATCGTCGGCGACGTGACCGCCTCCGGCAGGCGTGCCGGCGTCAGTCGGCCAGACCCCACGGCCCGGTGCCCGAGAGCTGCCGGGGCGAGATACGGGTGACGAATCCTTCGGGCCAATTGTCCCCGGCTGGGGGAAAGTCACCCCTGGTAATGCGGCGGAGCGCCGCTACCGCCCCGCCCACTTCGACCCGGGCGATCCCCTTGATCACGAGGTACGGACTGAAACCTTCGAAGGGGACGTCGGACTCGACCGAGAGCGTCACCCGCGGATCACGCCGGATGTTCCGCAGTTTGACGTGGTCGGCCAGATGGCCAGCGATAATCTCGTCCCCGTCCCAGCCCACATAGACACAGGTCACCTGCGGGGTGCCGTCCGGGTTGATGGTCGCCAGATGGACGAGCCGCCCGGAATCCACCGCCGCCCGGGTGGTCTGGTCGAGGCGGATGAGGTCGTCGGTCATGGTCGTCTCCCCTCTGGTGCGGGTCTCTGGTGCGCGCAACCGGAGACTACCGGGCGACTTCAGCGGACCCCGCCCCCGGACGCGTCCACGTTCAGAGGTTGTGCGGACCTGGACCCTGCTGTCCCAGGAGGTCATCGGGGTTCACGAGCTTGCACAGACCGAGCGAGAGGCACCCGCACCCGATGCAGCCGCTGAGGCGGTCCCGCAGGTGCTGCAGGCCCGTGATGCGCCGGTCCAGGTCATCCCGCCATCCGGCCGACAGCCGCTCCCAATCGCGGCGGGTCGGCGTCCGCCCGTCGGGCAGCCGATCGAGGGCGTCCTTGATACGCCGAAGCGGGATGCCGACGGCTTGCGACGCCCGGATGAACGCCACCCGGCGCAGCACCTCCCGGTGGAAGCGACGCTGGTTGCCGGCAGTTCGAGCGCTGACAATGAGGCCTTCGGCCTCGTAGAAATGCAGGGCTGACACCGTCACGCCGCTCCGCGCTGCGACCTGGCCGACGGTGAGCTCACCCGAGGAAGAAATAGATCCGGACATCTCCTTGACCTCAACCTTACATGAGGTCCTAGCGTGCGAGGTATGACCTTCACCAACGCCGAGAAAACGTTCCTCACCCGACAGACGCGTGGGCATCTCGCCACCGTCGGGCCGCACGGGATACCCCAGGTAAAGCCCCTGGGCTTCACCTGCAACCCGTCCCTCGGCACCATCGACATCACCGGGTTCAACATGGCGGCCAGTGCCAAGTACCGCAACGTCCGGGCGAACCCGAACGTGGCATTCGTGGTCGACGAGGTCACAGAGGCATCGATGGAAGGGGCCCACTTCCTCGAGATCCGCGGCATCGCCGAGACCACCGTCGGGACCCACGACCAACAGGGGCATCTGGCCCCGGAAATCATCCGCATCCACCCGCGGCGCATCATCTCCTTCAACGTCGATCCCGCGCATCCGGGCTTCGAAAGCAGAGATGTGGGGCCTATCGACCCCCCGGGCGAGGTGGCCTGACATGCGTGCCGTCGAGGTGGCGCAATTCGGCGGGCCCGAGGTCCTCACCGAGCGGGAGCTGCCGGATCCCGTCCCGGGGCCGGGGAAGGTCGTGGTGGCCGCTTCGGCCTGTGACGTGCTCTTTGTCGACACGATGATCCGCTCGGGCCGGGGCAAGGACTACTTCCCAATCCGGCCGCCCTACGTCCCGGGGAACGGCGTTGGTGGCACGGTCACGGCGATCGGCGACGGCGTCGACGCCACGTGGCTCGGGCGAGAGGTCGTGGCACACACAGGCAGCACGGGCGGTTACGCGGAGTTGGTGGCGGCCGACCTTGGCGCCTGCGCCGCGGTGGGCGACAGGGTCGAACTCCTCGATGCGACGGCGGTCCTGCACGACGGCACGACCGCACTGCGCATCGTGGAGAAGACGACGCCGCAGCCGGGGGAATGGGTGCTCGTCCTCGGCGCCGCCGGCGGCATGGGGATCATCCTCGTCCAGCTGTTGGCCGAGAGGGGAGCAAACGTCGTCGGTGCCGTCCGCGGACGGGCGAAGCAAGACGTCGTCACCGAAGCCGGCGCCCGAGCCGTCGTCGACGACGGCGAGACTGCGTGGACCGACGCTGTCGTCGCGGCCACCGGCGGACGACACCCCACCCTCGTTCTCGATGGGGTCGGGGGCCGACTCGGCGCAGCGGCGTTCGCACTGATGGCGGACGGAGGCCGTTTCTCGGCCCACGGCATGCCCAGCGGCACGTTCACGGCCATCGACCCCGCCGAGTCACACCGGAGGGGCGTGGTGGTGACCACCCTCGCCGACCTGCACTACGGGGACGGCGACCGGGCCCGACTCCTCAACGCCATCCTCTCCGAGGTTGCGGCCGGCCGGGTCGCCCCACTCGTGGGACAAGTCCTGGGGTTGGCCGAGGCGTCGAAAGCCCACCGGGCCATGGAGGCGCGGGAGACGCTGGCCAAGACGCTCCTGGTACCTGATCTGCCCTGAGGTCCGACTCCGAGATGGGGGCCCGGGGTGCCGGCCCCGGCGGCGACTCGGCCCGGACCCGCCGGGGCGACTTCAGGTGGTCGCCACCAGGAGATCCTCGCCGCTCGACGGTCGGAAATCATCGGTGCGGCCAGCAAAGTACCGATCGGCCAATTCGGACAACGACACGTGGAGGGCCTCCCGGAACCCGGCATCCTGGGCGAGTGCGAGCACCTCCGCCGGAGAGTAGAAGCTGAGAAATGGGGTGCCCGATGCCCGAGCCCCCTTCTCCGCCATCTGGAGTCCGGGCCGGTCCGACTCGTCGAGGAGTGCCAGAGGCAGCAGGAACGTCATAGCCAGCGTCGAGCCCGGGGCGAACGATGCAATCCGCTCGAGGGTGGCCGCGTTCGCCTCCCCCGTGAGGTACATGCTGACACCGGTGGAAGCCACGACCGCTGGTGCGCCGGCGTCGAAGCCGGCCGCCCCGAGCTCGTCCCACCAGGAGGTCGACTCGAAGTCGACCGGCACCAGCCGCAGCCATTCCGGCACGCCGAAGCCGAGGTCGATGAGGCGCTGGCGCTTCCACGCTTGTGGGCCGGGGCGGTCCACCTCGAAGACCTCGAGGCGGGAGGCAATCTCCGGTCGGCGCTGCGCGAACGTATCGAGCCCGGCGCCCAGGAGGACATATTGACCCACACCCCGAACCGCTTCCGCGGCGACCAAGTCCTCGATAAATCTGGCGCGGGCCACAATCGATGCCCGGAACCCCCTGGTGGAGTCCGGGTCCATGTCCGGTCGGTCGCGCCACCCGTCCTCGGGCGCAACGAGCTGCAACCCGACCTCGTCGTCGAGCACATGGGGCGTGGCGTCGACCTTGACGTGCATGGCCCGCCACAGGGCGACACGCACCGCCGTGCTGTCCGGCTCCGCCTTCGGCCCCGGCTTTTGCCCCGGCTCGATGCCCGGCTCTTCAGCCATGCGCGCACATGTCGGCGAACAGCCGGTGCACCCGGCGGTCGCGGGTCAACTCAGGGTGAAAACAACAGGCGAGCACATTCCCCTGACGCACCAGCGCCGGCGACTGCACCGCTGGCCCGTCGGCGCCCTGGGCCCGATGGCGCACCGTGGCCAGCACGTCCACGCCGTCTCCGACACTCACCACAGAGGGCGCCCGGATGAAGACAGCCGGCAGCGCCGGTCCCTCGCCGAATTCGAGCTCGGTCTCGAACGACGCCACCTGACGCCCGAACCCGTTGCGGCGAACGACCGCGTCAAGGGCGCTGAACGAACGCTGATCCGGTCGCCCGTCCAGCACCTCGCGTGCCAGCAGCACCAACCCGGCGCACGTGCCGAGCACGGGGAGCCCGTCGTCGAGCCGCGCAGCCACCGAGTCGAACAAACCGGTCGAAGCGAGCAGCATCGAGAGCGTGGTGGACTCGCCGCCCGGCAGGATCAAACCCGACACCCCGTCCAAGTCATCGGGCCGCTTGACGAGCCGGCTCTCCACCCCCACCTCACAAAGAGCCGCCACGTGCTCGCGCACGTCGCCCTGCAGGTTCAGCACGCCGATGGTCGTTGTTGCGTTCGCGCCCCCCGGAGAGGGAGCGGTTACCACCCGCGATCAGCCAGCCGTTCGGTCGTTTCCGACAGCTCGAGCCCGCGCATCGCTTCGCCGAGTCCCCGCGACACCTTGGCGATGTGGCCGGCGTCGGTGAAGTGCGCCGTGGCCTCGACGACGGCGGACGCCATCCGGGCCGGGTCCGAGCTCTTGAAGATGCCCGACCCGACAAAGACGGCTTCAGCCCCGAGTTGCATGACCAGCGCCGCATCGGATGGCGTGGCAATGCCACCGGCGCAGAACAACGGAACCGGCAGGCGCCCGGATTCGGCGATCTCCTGCACCAGGCCGATGGGGGCGGACAGGTGCTTGGCCCAACCGTAGAGCTCGGCGCCGTCCCGGCATGCCGCAATGGAGCGGATAGAGCGCAGAATCGAGCGCAGGTGCCGCATGGCCTCGACGATGTTCCCGGTGCCTGCCTCACCCTTCGAGCGGATCATGGCGGCGCCTTCGGAGATACGCCGGAGCGCCTCCCCGAGGTCCGTCGCACCGCACACGAAGGGAACCCCGAAGCCCCATTTGTCGATGTGGTACTCCTCGTCAGCCGGTGTGAGCACCTCGGACTCGTCGATGAAGTCGACCCCGAGACTCTCGAGGACCTGGGCTTCGGCGAAGTGACCAATGCGGGCCTTGGCCATGACCGGGATGGTGACGGCCGCCTGAATGCCCTCGATCAACTCGGGATCGCTCATCCTGGCCACGCCACCGTCACGCCTGATGTCGGACGGCACCCGTTCGAGGGCCATGACAGCCACCGCGCCGGCGTCCTCGGCCACCTTGGCCTGCTCGGCATTGACCACATCCATGATCACGCCACCGCGCAGCATGTCGGCCAGCCCGCGCTTTACCGTAAATGTGCCCGTGCGTTCGGTACTCGATGCATCAGAACTGCTCATGGGCCCCAGTCTACGAGGGTGGGCCGCCCCTTCTCACCACTCGGCCAGTGCGGCGGCCCGGACCGAGGTGGCATCGAGGTCCCCTTCCGCCGCCGCCTGGTCCCGCTGACCCACGGAAGGGTCGATCCAGACGTAGCGGGTGGACGGGAAGCGGCCCGGGCTGAAGATCGAGTTACCCGAGGGGGGTGGGGCCTGCTCCATGAGGCGCAGGGCGTCGAGGAGTCCCCGGGGGAAGCGCACGGCGGAGGCTCCGACGATGTCCGCCCGGTACTCCCTGCTCTCACCGATACACCGGCGCAACCATCCCGCACCGGCGAAGCGGGCCAAGGTCAGCCCGATGACGGCAACCCCGTTGTCGTCCCGTTTCATGTGTGCCAGTTCGTGGGCGATCACGCCCTCGAGCTCGATCGGTCCCATCGTCTCGAGCAGGCCCGACGTGACGACGAGGGCCCCTGTGGCGGCATCGCGCCCAAGCGCGCAGGCGTTGGGCACGTTGTCGTAAACCACGTAGAGGTCGGGCATACGTAGGCCGAATGTCGCGCACAGCCCCTCGGTCACATTGAAGAGCCGGGGGTTGTCGCGTTCGGAGAGCCGGACGGCGCCGACCTGACGAAGGGCCACCCCGGGCGCCACACGCCACAGCGCGTAGCCCAGAGCCACCTCCACGACGACGAGGGCGATAGCGCCGATCACCAATGAAACGGCGATCCCGAGCACGATGCCGATCACCACGGCCGGGATCGCCGCGGCGAGCGCGCACAGGACGACCGCGTGCCGCCGGTTTGCCGTTACCTCACCGGGCAGGATCTCGGTCGCCCCGAGCCCGGGCTCAATGATGCGTGGGGCCAACGGCTCGGGCGCCAGGGCCACTGCCCGCGAGCCACTCCGCGACGATCCGCTCTGGGACCCACCCCGGTTCCGGCTCGATGATCCACCGCCGCTCCGCGGCGAATGGTTCCCGCCGGATCTCGACTGGCCGCCCCCGCTCCGTGACGACTGTCCACCGCCATTTCTCGCGCCCGCGCTGCCGGATCCGCCGCCTGGACCGGCTGAGCCGCCTGAGCCCCGCGCGCCCGCTCCGGATGCATTGCCGCCTCCGGATCCGTTGGGCTGCCCCGCGCGGTTCCTGTTCCGGTTGCGGTTCCTGTTCCGGTTGCGATTCGCACCTCCGCCGGAACCACTCCCCCCTCCCGAGCCGCCGCCCGATCCATTTCCGGCGGCCGGCGGACCAGGAGTTGCGCGTTCATCGGCCATCGGACCGCCCATCCTACCGGGCGCAATCCCCGCACCCGGGCTCTCCGCAGCGCCGCCCTGGTCAGGGGCGATAGCCGTCCAGCACCCGGGCCCGCTCGGCGGCCGCTCTCTCGACCAACTCGACGCCCGGCCCGCCCGACGTCGGCAATTCGCCCTCATCCGCCTGCGGGACACCGGCCAACGCTCCCAACGTTGCCCCGACCGAGGCCCGCAACCCGTCGAGGTCATACCCACCCTCGAGGAAGACGACGAGCCGGCCCGGGCGTGGCGCGTAGGAAGACACCGTCCGGGCCAGCGCGGCGAAATCACCGCCGGACAGGGCCAGGTCGGCCAGAGGATCACCCCGATGGGCATCGAAACCCGCCGACACGAGCACCCATGTCGGGGCGAACGCGTCAATCGCCGGTGCCGCCACGACGTCCAAGGCCCGCCGTACCACGTCGCCGGTGGCGCCGGCGGGAAGCGGCACGTTGACCGTCAGTCCTCGCGCCGAGGCCCCTCCGACCTCATCGGCCTCGCCCGTGCCCGGGTAGAAGGGCGACTGGTGCGTGGAGACGTAGAGGACGGCCGGGTCGTCCCAGAACATCGCCTGTGTCCCGTTTCCGTGGTGCACGTCCCAATCAACGATCAGGACGCGCTCCCCCGTCGCCACCAGCGCCGCCGCCGCCACCGCCACGTTGTTCAACAGACAGAAGCCCATGGAGTGGTCGCCCAGAGCATGATGGCCGGGAGGCCGGGTGGCGACGAACGCCACGCCGTCGCCGCGTCGGCGGAGCACATCGATGGCCTGGAGTCCCGCCCCAGCCGAGAGCAGTGCGGCCTCCCACGAGTCAGGACGGGCGAACGTGTCCAGGTCGAGATTGCCCCCTCCCGACAAGCAGAACTGCTCGAGGCGCTGCAGGTAGTCCGCCGTATGCACACGCTCGAGAGAAGCCGTGTCGGCGGGGAGCGCCGACACCACCTCCAGTTCGCTCCCGAGTTCGGGCGCCAGATCGGCGATGCCCGCCATCACGGCATCGATCCGGGCTTGGCGCTCGGGATGGTTGCCTCCGTCATGGACGGTGCCCGTTCCGCCCGAGGGCCCGATCACGGTCAGCACACCGCCGAGTGTAGGTGGCGCCCTTAGGAGTGCTCGCCCCGCTTGTAGGCGGCGATGGCCCGCTCGTAGACATCGATGTACCGCTCGGCGAGGCTCTCCATCGACCAACCCTGCGCGTGAGCCTGAGCGGCCTTGAGGGCATCCACCGAGGACCCGCCGCTCCCTTCGGCGGCGTCGGCCAGGGCCACGCCGAGAGCCCGGGACAGCGCCGTGACGTCACCCGGCGGCACGAGGACGGCATGCCCACCTGCGGCCGAGCGGTACCCCTGGAGGTCCGATGCCACCACGGCGCAGCGAGCAGCCATGCCCTCGAGCACGACCATGCCGAACGACTCCCCCCGCAGCGACGGGGCGCACAGGATGTCGGCGCCCAACAGGCGGGCGTCCACTTCCCGATCGCCGAGAATCCCGAGCCACTTGACCCGGTCCGATTCGGGGTGCCGGCGCCGCTGCGCCTCGCCCTGCGGGCCGTCACCGGCCACCCACAAGACGGCCGGACGCTCGATCATGTCGAAGGCGTCGAGCAGGACGCCCAGGCCCTTGCGGGTCTCATGGCGGCCCAGGAACAGGACGGTCGGCCTCTCCGATGGCTCCGGGTCGGCATCGGTGAAGCGCTCCATGTCCACCCCGTTGAAGAGGACCTCGTATTCCCCCTTGCTCGAGCGCAGCGCCGTTTCCCGGGCCGCCTCCGAGACGGCCACACGGACCTGCAGCCGCGAGCCGACCAGATAGACCAGCGGCTTGAGCACCGGGACCCATTTGCTCACGCCCGAACGGTGATATGTCCCCACCATGGGAAGCGGGTGCACTCACGACGAACCCGTACGCCGCCACCGGCGCCAGGGGCTCGTGGACGTGCAGCACATCGAACCCGCCCTTGCGTACGAAGCGTTCGGCTTTCATGGCCGCCCGAGGCGAAATGGTGACCGGTGCCACAGAGCCGTTGGACCGCAAGCCGGTGGGTTTTCCCATCACGAACGTGTCCGGATTGGGATCCCGCTCCTGATCGACGGCACGTTCCTTCTCTTCAGGATCCTCGGGACCGACCACCGTGACGTCATGACCGAGGTCACGCAAGGCCCGGGCCAGCCCCAGTACCTGGCCCTGGACGCCACCCGGGCGCGACAAGGAGTACGGCGAAAGCATGGCGATCTTCACGGACGCGCTCGTTCGCTCGGGTTCTTGTGGTCACTCGGCCAATTGGGCTGGTAGAGGTGCCATTGCTCGGGATGCTCGAGGATGTCCCGTTCGAAGATGGTCGCCAGCTCCTGGGTCAGTCGGTGGATGTCGGAGCGCAAGGAGGCCCGGCGCGTCGTGTCGAGGGGCCGGTGCACAACCCCAGTGTGCCAATTTCCCGGGCCCGAGTAGACCGTTACCGGAAGAAGCACCGCTCCCGTGCGCAGCGCCAGGGTCGCCGCACCGGCGGGCAGGGTGGTCCGCTCACCGAAGAAGTCGACCTCGACCCCGTTGCCCACCAGGTCGCGGTCGCTGACCAGCCCGACGAGTTCCCTCCTCCTGAGTGCCTTGAGAATCGTCGCACTCGAGCCGTCACCCAAGGGCACGGCGGTCAGACCCATCTCACGGCGCTGGCCGACGAACCACTCGAAGAGGCGGGCGGGCTCAATGCGCTCCACCACCGCGGTCATCGGCATGCCCTCGAGGGCCAACCAGGCCCCGCCCCACTCCCAGCTGCCGACATGCGGCAGCGCCATCACCATGCCGCGCCCCGATGTCTGCGCCGCCCTCAGGTTCTCTTCGCTCCCCGGGCCGAGCATCCATCGGGACCGAATTTCGGACTCACCGGTGTAGGGCAGGCGCGCACCGTCGATCCAGTACCGCCCGTATTCGACAAAGCTCCGGCGACTCCAGCGTCGGACCAGGTCCCGATCGGGGAGGACGCCGTCCTCGCATTCGAAGGCCAGCATGCGTCGCATATGCCGTTCGTTCATGGCCAGGACACTTCCGCCTCGCCAGGCCATGGTCCGCGTCACACCCCCGACGACGGCCCGGGCCACGGGTTCGGGCACGTGTCCCATGGAGCTGGCCAAGCTCGTATAGGTCAGGTATTTCAGCATGCCGCGCCAACCGGTCACGGCTGTCGCCGACTCCCCCACAGCCGACCTCCCCTATGCCGGGTACAGACTCAGGAAAGCGGCCCGCGCGAGGGTCGTGTGCGACCCGAGGGACCGCCCGTCGAACCTCCATTTGCCCGGCTCCGCGTCCCGGTACTGCCACCCGTGCTTCCCCCGGAAGTGTGGGGGTGCGGGCGTGCGGCACGTCGACGGGCGCGGAGGGTCCGGCCCGAGCGGCTGCTCAACGCATCCTGTCGGCGGGCCCGCCAGCGTCCGACGGGAACGCCGGTGCGCTGGTTGACGACACCACCGGGGACTGCGGCGCCCTCGCGCCAGGTACGCCAGCGCGACTCGACCCTTCCCTCACGCCACGCCACCACACGACGACGTACGGCGACGTCCTTGCCGGAGGCTTCGTTCCAGACCTTGACGAAGCGGGCGACGGCGGTGATCGAGATCAGCACGAGCATCGCCCACAGGACCGGCACGACGAACGCGCTGTCGAGCAGGGCGATGCCCAGCAGGATCATCCGCTCGGCCCGCTCCATGAGGCCACCCTTGGCCGAGAGCCCCAGGGACTCCGCCTTGGCCCGCTCGTAGGAGACCAGTGCGGTCACCCCCAGCACGGCCAGCGGCAACACGGCGAGGTGCCCTTCGTGCTGACTGACCAGGTACCACGAGACCCCACCCATCAAAAGGGCATCCGCCACGCGGTCTGTCACCGAATCGAAGAAGGCACCTCGTACGGAGGCTGTCCCGGCGGCCTTGGCGACCGGGCCGTCCAACAGATCGTGGAGGCCTGTGATGATGAGAAGAATGACCGCGAGATGGAGGTGGCCGGTGGCCACGAGCACGGCACAGGCCGTGGCCGAGATCAAACCAGTCGCGGTGAGAACGTCAGCGGTGATGCCTCGTCGGTGCAGTGCAGCTCCGACCGGTCCGGTGGACCGGTCGACTGCGTCGCGCCAGCGACCGTCGAACATAGAACTCCTCGTCCCGCACCGCCGGAGGGGGCGGCGCTCATGAAACAGATACAAAAGTTTATCATCCAGCGCCACCCGGGAGGGTCAAACCCGGGTTGCACCGGAGCGCCGCCACCGACCTGGCCGCCCAGAAACGACCAGCTCGGGTGCCCTGACTCGCCTCGAAGCCGCCGTGAGCTCCACCCACGGCTACCTGGCCACGGCGCACTGACCGGCAATCCCTCGCACCGCCCTGTCCGTACACCTGGTCGCTGCGGACATTGACAACAAAAGCCACATTGCCGACAAAGAAGGACACCCGAATGAGCCTCCGCTCCACCTCCGCCAAGATCGCCCTCATTCCCCTCGCAGCGATGGGAGCGCTTGCGGTCAGCAGTGGTCCCCCGGCGGGCGCCAGGTCGTCGACCACCGTGAAGGCCGTGGAGACCGACTTCCACATCGCTCTCTCGAAGAAGACCTTCGGCCCCGGCGCCTACACGTTCGTGGCCATCAACAAGGGCAAGACCACGCATGCGCTCGAGATCACAGGCTCCGGGCTCCACGCGTCCACGGCGGACATCTCCCCGGGCCAGAGCGTCAAGCTCAAGGTCGTGTTCAAGAGTGGCGGCAAATACGACGTGTTCTGCCCCGTGCCCGGCCACAAGATGCTCGGGATGAACGTCAACCTGAAGGTCTCGGGTACGGCCACCGCCGCCTCGAAGAACACCACCAAGACCATGACTGCCAGCGGAGGCGGCGCCGTCAGTTACTGACGCCACGCCCCGGGCGCACGCCCGGGGCGCAGACCCGGGCCCCCCTGGCTCCATCTCAATGACCGGTGAAACAGGCACTCTCCCGCTCGAGTGCCTGTTTCCCGATTCAGGGGGTCTCAGCACCGCAGCCAGATGAGGCAGCGAGGGCCAGAGCGTCACCCGAGCAAGGCGGGCGGAGCCGCCGTACACTCAGCGGTGAGGCAGACAGCTCCTCGGAACAGCCTGGCCTCGTGACGGCTCGCAACACGGACGGAGGTACCAGGTGCCACTCGACCCGACCGCAATCCGGAATGTCGCCCTTGTCGGCCATCACGGCGCCGGCAAGACGACGCTGGCCGAGGCGCTGCTCGCCGCGACCGGCGCCATCGATCGCCGGGGCTCCGTGGAAAAGGGCACGACGACCTGTGATTTCGAGCCCGAAGAGGTCTCCCGCCAGCTCTCGATCTCTACCGCCCTGGCACCGTTCACCGTCAACGGGGTAAAGGTCAATCTTCTCGATACGCCCGGCTACGCCGACTTCGCCTCCGAAATGCTGACCGCCCTGGCCCGCGCCGATCTGGCCGTCGTGGTGGTCAGTGCCACGGACGGCGTGCAGGCCCAGACCGAAGACGCCTGGCGAGCCGCCACCAAGCTCGGTCTGCCCCGGGTGATCGTCATCAACAAACTGGATCGTGAGCGGGCGGATTTCGATCGCACGCTGGCCGAGATCCGTGCCTCCTTCGGTGTGGGGGTGGCGCCGGTCGAGCTGCCGATCGGCGCTGAAGCCGACTTCCACGGTGTGATCGACCTGCTGGGAGACACAGCTACGCACTACGACACGCCGGCACCGCACGCCGCCGTCGACGGCACCGTTCCCCCGGCCGGCCGCGAGGGCCCGATCCCCGATGAGCTGGTCGACCTGGAGCATGCGGTGCACGAGCAATTGGTCGAGGGGATCGTGGTGGGAGACGACGACCTCATGGAGCGCTACCTGGGCGGCGAAGCGATCGACTACAACGAGCTCGAGAAGAGCCTGGCGGGTGGGGTCGCTGCCGGGGCCGTCTTCCCCGTCCTGTGTTGTTCGGGGCTGACCGGTGTCGGGGTGGACCGGTTGGCCCGGCTGATCGAAGAACTCTGCCCCGCCCCGAGCGCAGCCCCGCCTGTCACCGTGATAGCCGGGACGACCACGGCCGAGATCGCCTGCGACGCCAACGCTGATGTGCTGCTCACCGTGACCAAGACCTTCACCGACAGCCATACCGGGAAGGTCTCGTTGTGCAAGGTGATCTCGGGGACGCTCACGCCGGACACCGTGCTCGTCAACACCCGTACCCGGAGCGAGGAACGCCTCCACGCCCTGCAGGCCCTCTCGGGCCATGCCACCCGGGCCACCACGTCCGTCGCCGCCGGCGACTTCGTCGCCATTCCCCGCTTGAACGGGACCCGCACCGGCGACACCCTGGCCCCCAAGGGCCAACCGGTGACGATACCCCCGCCCCATCTGCCGGCCCCGGCCCTCCAGGTGGCGGTCAGGCCGGCCACCAGGGCCGACGATGACAAACTGATGTCGGCCCTCCAGCGGGTATGCGACGAGGACCCGGCACTCACCGTGGTGCGGGATGACGAGACCCACCAGACGATTCTGGGCGTCAGCGGCGAGGTGCATCTCGCCGTCACCCTCGAACGCCTGGAGCGCAAGTGCAACGTCCACGTCGAACGTGAGGAGCTGCGCATCCCCTACCGCGAAACGATCACCATGGCGGCGCACGCCGAAGGCAAGCACAAGAAGCAATCCGGCGGCCACGGCCAGTTCGGCGTCTGCCATCTGCGGCTCGAGCCTTTGCCGCGTGGCGAAGGATTCGCGTTCCACGACGAAGTCGTCGGCGGGGCGATTCCGCGCCAGTACATCCCTGCGGTCGAAAAAGGGGTCATCGAGACCATGTCCAGTGGGGGCGTCTTCGGGTATCCCGTGGTCGACATCGCCGTCACGGTCGATGACGGCAAGGCGCATTCCGTCGACTCCAACGAGGTGAGCTTCAAGATGGCGGCGGCGCTGGCCATCCGCCAGGCCATGAGCGAGGCCGGGCCGATCCTCCTCGAGCCGGTCTCGAAGGTCGAGGTGACCGTTCCCGCGGACAGTCAAGGGGACGTGCTCGGAGACCTCCACTCGCGCCGGGCGCGGATCGTCGGGACCGAGCAGGGAGAGGACGGCTACCAGATCGTCATCGCCTACGCCCCGACCTCCGAGCTGACCCGCTACGCCGTCGACCTCCGCGCGCTCACCGGGGGCCGGGGGTCCTTCACCGTCGTCTACGACCACTACGACGTCGGTCCCCGAGCACCTCGTGGCCTCGATCGCACAGGTCGGCGCTTAAGCCGGGGGCCACGCTTCCGTCAGTTTCTGCCACGCCACCTGCAGTGTTTCGGGCATGACCCGCGTCCCGGCGATGGTCGTCATGAAGTTCGTGTCGCCCGACCAGCGCGGCAGCACATGCAGGTGGACGTGGGAGGGGATGCCCGCTCCGGCCGCTCGACCCAAGTTGGCCCCCATGTTCAGCCCGTCGGGGTCATAGGCCCCCTCGATGGCTGCCACCGAGCCCTGCGTCGCCGCCCACATCTCGGCCGACTCCTGATCGGTGAGGTCGCTCAACGTTCCCACGTGGCGCAACGGCAACACCAGGACGTGCCCGCTGGCATACGGATAGGCATTGAGGACGACGAAGGACCACGTACCACGCCACACCACCAGATTGTCCAGCGACGGCGGACCGCTCTCGGCTAACCGGCAGAAGACGCACGTCGTCGCATCGCCCGAGAGGAGGCCGGTCCGCTCCCGTTCCGTCGCCTCCTGGATGTACTCATGGCGCCAGCCGGCCCAGAGGTTTTCCAGGCTCACGAGTCAGCGTGCATTCGATGGGGCTTCGAAGGCCGGATCTTCGGGCGAACCGTGCCGCGCAACTTCCGCGACGACGTCGTCGACGAACTTCGTCAGATCAACGCCACGTCGCGGTTTGTCGCTCGACGAGCGCGGGTTGACCCCGACCGTCTGTCCGGCCACGTCATCGGCACCGACGACGAGGATGTAGGGAACCTTGGTCAACTTCGCCTTGCGGATGCGGGCACCCATGTTCTCCGCGGCGTCGTCGACGCTCGTCCGCAGCCCGGCGCCGGCGCATGCCGCCGCGACAGACTCGGCGTAGGGCGTATGGGCTTCGCTGACGGGCAAGCACCCGGACCTGCTCGGGAGACAACCAGGTGGGCAGGGCGCCGGCATAGTGCTCGAGCAGCACCGCCATGAAGCGCTCGACCGACCCGAAGAGGGCCCGGTGGATCATGATCGGACGATGGCGCCCATTGTCGGCGCCCACATACTCGAGCTCGAAGCGCTCCGGGAGCTGGAAGTCGAGCTGGACGGTCGACATCTGCCATGTCCGCCCGATGGCATCCCTTGCCTGCACGGAGATCTTCGGCCCGTAGAAGGCCCCTCCGCCCTCGTCCATGACGAGATCGAGGCCGATCTCCTCCGCGGTGGCGCGCAGCGTCTCCGTCGCTTCCTCCCAGTCCTGATCGGAGCCGACTGCTTTGCCCGGCGGCTTGGTCGAGAGCTCGAGGTAGAAGTCGTGCAGGCCGAAGTCCCGGAGGAGGTTGAGCACGAAGTGGAACGTGCGGACCAGCTCGGGTCCCATCTCCTCCCGGGTGCAGAAGATGTGCGCGTCGTCCTGCGTCATGCCCCGCACGCGGGTCAATCCGTGCACGACGCCGGACTTCTCGTAGCGGTAGACGGCCCCGAACTCGAAGAACCTGAGTGGCAGCTCCCGGTAGGAACGCTGCCTACTGCGGTAGACGAGAATGTGGAAGGGGCAGTTCATGGGTTTGAGGTAGTACTGCGCTCCCCCATCGAGCTTCCATCGGCGGGTACATCGCCTCGGCGAACCAGTCGAGGTGGCCCGAGATCTCGAAGAGATCGCTCTTGGTGATGTGCGGCGAATTGACGAACTCGTAGCCCTCTTCGACGTGTCGCTGCCGCGAGTACTCCTCCATGAGGCGCCGGATCGTCCCGCCCTTCGGGTGGAAAATGGCCAGCCCGGGTCCGACCTCTTCGGGGAAGCTGAACAGGTCGAGCTCGGCGCCGAGTTTGCGGTGGTCGCGCCGCTCTGCTTCCTCCAGCTGATGGAGGTGGGCGGCCAACGCCTTCTCCGATTCCCACGCGGTCCCGTAAATGCGCTGGAGTTGCTGCCGTTTCTCGTCGCCGCGCCAATAGGCGCCGGCCACCCGCATCAATTTGAAGTGGCCCAGACGACTCGTCGAGGGGACGTGGGGACCCCGGCAGAGATCGGTGAATGTGTCCGAGTTCCAGTACGTGCTCACCACGGATCCGCCGGCATCCACTTCGTCCGCCCCCGAACCGACGGCCTCGATGATCTCGCGCTTGAAGGGCTGATCGGCGAACAACGCCAGACCCTCCTTCAGGGCATGCTCGTGGCGGATGAAAGGTTGGTCCTCGGCCATGATGGCGCGCATCTCGGTCTCGATGCGGGCCAGATCGTCATCGCTGAACCGTGCACCACCAGGGAGCTCGAAGTCGTAGTAGAACCCATTCTCGATGACGGGGCCGATGGCGTACTTGGCCCCCGGCCAGAGGCGGAGGACGGCCTGGGCCAGCACGTGGGCGGTCGAGTGACGTAGGACTTCACGCCCGGCATCGGAGTCGGCTGTGACGATGGCGACCTCGGCCCCATCAGGCAACGGGCAACTGAGATCGACGGCGTGCCCGTCCACCGTGGCCACGATGGCGGCCTTGGCCAGGCGAGGTCCGATCGATTCGGCAAACGCAGCAGCCGTCGTCCCCTCGGCGATCTCCCGCTTCGAACCATCGGGAAGCCGTACGGAGATGACGCCTGCCATTGTTCTGCCTTTCCTGTTCAGCCAGGGGATCCCCCCTGGAATGTCGTGTTGTGCCAGGGTACCGGACCCCCCGGCTAGCCGGGCCCAAGGGACGGCGACACCGCCGGGACCACCGATCATGCGCCCCGGGCGCAGGGGCCGCTGGGGCGCTCAGGAGACGCCTGAGCGTGAACGATCTCGTGGGGAGGTCAGAGCTGGACGCCGAGCAGGTCGGCGGCGGGCCGGACGGAGCGCCCCGCCTTCGCCTCACTGTCGAGTGCTTCGAGTGCGCCCGGAGTGTCCATGTCGTTGTCCAATGCCGCACGGACCTCGGCCAGGCCGGGGGCGCCGTCGCCTTCGACGGCGGAACGCCAAAGGGCGAGCCGAGCAGCGGCATGTGGCATGTCGTCCATCGTGACCCAGTCCCAGTCCTTGCGGTAGTGGTGGGCCAACAGCGCCAGCCGCACGGCCGGTGGTTCCCACTCACGGCAAAGCTCCCCCACAAAGACGAGGTTGCCCAAAGATTTCGACATCTTCGTCCCATTGAGGCCGACGAGGCCCACGTGGAACCAGAGCCGCACGAACTGCTGGCCCGTCACCGCCTCCGACTGGGCCGCCTCGCATTCGTGATGGGGAAAAACCAGGTCACGTCCCCCACCGTGAATGTCCACCGTCTCCCCTAATTCCCGCAAGGCCAGGGCGGAGCATTCGATGTGCCACCCAGGCCTCCCGGCACCCCAACGTGACTGCCATGCGGGCTCGTCGGGTAGCGAGGGCTGCCAGAGGACAAAGTCCAGGGGGTTCCTCTTGTGGGGATCGTCGGGATTGCCACCGTTTTCCGCAGCCAAGCGCAGCATCTCGGTCCTTCCGAATCCGCTTATCCGTCCGAACGGGGGAAATGTCGCCACGTCGAAGTAGACGGAGCCTCCGGACTCATAGGCATGCCCGGCATCGAGCGCCGCCCCGATCAGGGACAGGATCTCCGAGATGGCCGAGGTGGCCCGGGGCTCGGAGTAGACCGGCAAGAGGTTGAGCATCCCCATTTCAGCGTCGAAGCGCGCCATCTCCTCAGCAGCAAGGTCCAGGTAGTGGACGCCGAGCTCGCGTGACTTTCGCAGAATGTCATCGTCCACATCGGTGACGTTGCGCACGCACTTGGTCTCGTGGCCGAGGTCACGGAGCCGTCGCTGCAACATGTCGAAGTAGAGGTAAACGGCGGCGTGGCCGAGGTGGGCAGAGTCGTAAGGGGTGATGCCGCAGGAGTACATCGTCACCAAGGGTCCCGGCTCGAAGGCCACGACCCCCTTTCTGGCGGTGTCGTACAGCTGCATTGCTAAATCCCCGCTATCCGCAACGTCGAGTGTGCCTTGTGCCGCATGTTCATCGTGATGCAGACCGCAGTGAACGCCTCAATTGCGGCCGCCTGATTCAAGCTCCCCGCGTTCAAGGGCCGCAATCCCTGCATCACATCAACCAGCGACTCCGTCACCACAGTGGCCTCCGGGAAGTCCGAGCAGACGAGCACGTCCGCTTCCAACCCCGACTGCAAGTCTTCCATTTCCGAAGCCGGAAGGTGGTGAAATGCGGCCGCGACCAGGGAATCAGGGAGTGCGGCCTGGACCGCTGCGGCCACGGAGCCCCTGGGAGGGATGAGGGCGAGCATCTCGCGCCCCTCTCTGATCAGCGCGTTGGCCATGGAGATGACGACCTTGCCGGTCAAGATCTCCCGCAGGGGCTTCAGCGTGGCGACGGCGCTGTCCCAAGGGGTGGCGAGGACCACCACGTCGGCGCCCGCCGCCCCCTCATTGTCCGCACCACGGATGTCAAGGCGCAGGTCGGGCCACTTGGCAACGATCTCCCCCGCCACCCCTGCGGCCCGATCGGCATCCCGTGAGCCCAAAGTGACCTCGGTGCCGGCAGCGGCCAGCCTGACCGCTACCCCTCGGCCGGCCGGGCCGGTCCCTCCAAGAATTCCCACATGCATGCCCCCACCTTCGCATAACCTCGCTCTGCCTATGGGACTCCTGGACGGAAAGCGCCTCCTCATCACCGGCGTCCTCACCGACGCCTCCCTCGCCTTCGCCGTCGCCAAGTTCGCTCAGGAGGAGGGGGCCGAGATCGTCCTCTCAGGCGCCGGGCGCGCCCTCTCGCTCACCAAACGGACCGCGCGGAAGCTCCCCACCGAGCCCGACGTACTCGAAATCGATGTCACCTCGCCCGAGCAGCTGTCCGCCGCCGGTACGGCGCTCGCCGAACGCTGGGACCGGCTGGACGGCATCCTGCACGCCATCGGTTTCGCCCCGGCGAACTGCCTGGGTAGCGGCATGTTCGCCGCCGATTGGAACGAGGTCTCCGTTGCCCTCAATATTTCGGCGTATTCACTCAAGGCCCTGGTAGAAGCCTTCAAACCGCTCCTCACCACGGCAGGCCGGGACGGAGGGGCCTCCGTCGTCGGTCTCGACTTTGACGCCACGGTGGCCTGGCCTCTCTACGACTGGATGGGCGTGGCCAAGGCTGCCCTCGAGTCCCTGACCCGCTATCTGGCCAAAGAGCTGGGTCCCGATGGCATCCGGGTCAACCTGGTGGCAGCGGGCCCCATCAGGACCATGGCCGCCAAATCAATCCCCGGCTTCTCGGCCTTCGAGGACACGTGGACCGAACGAGCGCCACTCGGATGGGACGTCAACAATGCCGATGTCGTCGCCCGGGGATGCATCGCGCTCTTCAGTGACCTCTTCCCCATGACGACCGGAGAGATCATCCATGTCGATGGGGGCGTCCACGCCGTTCAATGACTCGGAGGGTCGTCGAATGACCCGCGGCGTCCCTTTGCCCAACTCCGGTTGCGGACGACACCTCGCTGAGCGGCAACACGGTCTCCATCCGGTTGCGGGATAGCAAGCGCCGCAAAGGGATCCGGCGTGGGTCACGTCGTACGGTCTAGTAGTCCCAGGTAGGCCAAACAATCCGTTCACCTGCACGAAACTTGCACGTCACATAAGAGTGGCCGTTGGTTGCACGACGGTTGCAACTTGGTGGAACGGCCGGACAATTGCCGCAAGCCATTGACTTGAAAGAGAAAGTCAACAAGTGTGCGCATCGTAAGGAATCGACAAGGGCAAACCTCTCGCAAGGGAGGGACGCAAAGCTGCGGGACTCTCTGAGTTAGCCGGGCCGCCGAAAAAGCGCGTTGGAGCATTTCCTCCACGTAGCTCTTTTCCCATCGGCCCCGTTGCTCAGGGTGGAGAGGGAGAATTACGTGGATTCAGACCATCTAAGGCGGCCCCGACTCCGTTGTGGGACTCGGCCAGATTGGTGCGTTCCCTCGCCCGCTTCTTTGCGCCTCTTCCGTCGCGATCTGGTTCTCGTGAGAGGACACGTCGCCTAGTCGACAACGGCGCTCTACGAAATTCGCACCACCCGGTCCTTCGATCAGGGACCAAACCAACGCAGCCCACACACGGGCGTTTCCGGGACGAGCGGGGACGTCGGGGGGCTAGCGCGCGGCCTGAATTCATTCATCTTCATACACCAGTACACAGAGGGAGACATCAGAGATGGGCGAGCGTGTCGCTGTTATCGGAAGCGGCTATGTCGGGTCGGTTGTCGCGGCGTGCTTGGCGCACGTAGGCCACGACGTCGTCGGCGTCGAGGTGGATGCGGAAAGACTCGCGACGTTGCGCGCCGGAACCGCTCCGTTCCACGAGGCGGGACTCGACGCGTTGATCGCGGGCGGGCTCGCCAGCGGCAATCTGCGATTCACCGACGACTTTTGCGATGCGATGGATTCCTCCGATGTCGTCTTCGTCTGTGTCGGAACTCCTCCCGGACCGGACGGAGAAGCTGACACCACCGCCATTCGCGGTGTGACCGTCGCTATCGCGCAGAACCTGCGCCACTACCACGTCATCATCACGAAAAGCACGGTCCCCATCGGCACGGGATTCTGGCTCGGGTCGCTCATCGAGGACATCCTCGGGGCGGCCGGGCGGGATCGATTCGGCGTCGTCTCCAATCCGGAATTCTTGCGAGAAGGAAGCGCCGTTCAGGATTTCTTGCACCCCGACCGGGTCGTGCTCGGAAGCGACGACCCCAAGGCACGCGAGATTGCCGCCCACGTCTACCGCCCCATTCTTGAGCAGCAGATCCCCGGGGACGTGGGGAAACGGGATGTCGTGCCGTTGCTGCAGACCAAGCTGACCACGGCGGAGATGGTCAAGTACGCCTCCAACGCCTTCCTCGCCACCAAGATCAGCTTCGCCAACGAGATCGCCCGGCTCTGCGACTTCGTCGGTGCCGATATCACCGAGGTGACGGCCGGTATGGGACTCGATACCCGCATCGGCGGCCAGTTCCTCGATGCCGGCCTGGGCTGGGGCGGATCGTGTTTCGGGAAGGATCTCTCCGCTCTCATCACCACCGCCAACGAATACGGCTATCAGCCGAAGATTCTGGAGGGCGCAGTCTCGGTCAACGAGTCGCAGCGTAAGCACGTGGTCGACCAGCTGCTCGGCCACCTGAAGACGCTCCGCGGAGCCAAGATCTGCATTCTCGGGCTCGTCATTCAAGCCGCACACCGACGATCTTGCGTGATTCACCCGCACTCGACGTCGCGACCCGGCTCATCGGCAAGGGGGCGTTCGTGGCGGCCTACGACCCCATGGTCACGGCGGTTCCCGACGTGCCGGACATCCGCCTGATGCCCGACGCCATCCGGGCGGCGGCCAATGCGGATGCCATCGTGCTGGCCACCGATTGGCCGCAGTTTCTCAGCGTGCGTCTGACCGAACTCCGCCGTTCGATGCGGGGGGACCTCTTCTTCGACAGCCGGAACAATTTCGATCCCGTTCCTGGTCGAGCAGGCCGGCTTCCGCTACGTCGGCATCGGACGTGGCGGCGCCACTACTCCCCCGCGGGTCATCGCGCATCGGGAGTCACCGCGCACTGCGAGCGAAGAAGTCGGTGTGCGGTGACCTCCGACCCGGCGGAACTCTCACCATCCGTTATCGATTACCCCCTCGACCAAGGAGACTCGTTCATGGCACTGACCCGCACCGAAACCGAACTCTCCGACGTGGCCCTCGACGCGTTCGCCCCGACGAACGTGGACCTCAGTGTCGTCATCCCCCTCTACAACGAGGAGGAGAGCATCGACTCAGCTGTACAGGAGGTACTCGATGTCCTTCACAGGCTCCCCCTCGAATTCGAGCTGATCCTGGTGAACGACGGAAGCACCGACTCCACCGGGGCCAAGGCGTTGGCCTGGCACGAGGCTCGACGCTCGGGTCAAGGTCATCGAGTTCCGCAGGAACTTCGGCCAGACCGCCGGCATCAGCGCCGGGTTCGACTACGCCGCCGGACGTGTCGTGGTCGTGATGGACGGCGACCAACAGAACGACCCTGCGGACATTCCCACTCTCCTGTCCGCCCTCGAGCGCGGCTACGACGTGGCTTCCGGATGGAGGGCCGATCGCAAGGACAAGTTCATCTCCCGCCGGCTGCCCTCGAAGGTGGCGAACTCCCTCATCTCGCGGGTCACCGGCCTCCAACTCCACGACTACGGCTGCACGCTCAAGGCGTACGACAAGGAAGTGATCGAGCACCTCGAGCTGTTCGGTGAGCTGCATCGGTTCATTCCGGCCCTGGCCCTGATCTCGGGGGCGAAGGTCATCGAGATCCCCGTCAATCACCGCGCCCGGGAGCGAGGGGCGTCGAAGTACGGGATCTCGCGCATGCCCCGTGTCGTGCTGGACCTCCTCACGGTCAAGTTTCTCATCGGCTACCGGCAAAAGCCGATGCAATTCTTCGGCCGAGTGGCGTTCGTCTGCGTCGCTGCGGCCGGAGTCTCAGCCCTTTGGTCCGGGTCTCGGATAGTGAAACGAGCGCCGCATCAGAGCGGGGTGGCCACCATTTTCGCACTGGCCTCTCTTCAGTTCGCGTCCTTCGGCCTCATCGGTGAGCTCCTCACCCGGGTGTATTTCAAGGATGCCGCACATCGACCCTACGTGGTCCGAAGTGCGACAGGCGAGGAGACCTCCCTGATGCAGATCCTCCCGAACTCCACTGGGCAGACCGAAGTTGCGAGCACACGCTCGGGGCGGGGGAACACCGAGTGATGCAAGAAGTGATCCCGATCCCGATCCCGGTTGCCGCCGTGATCGGAAAAAGGCCCAGGCGTATCCAACCTTTGACCGTCCTGCGTGTTGCCGTCACCGTCGGCGCCTTTGCACTCATCGCCCGCAAGATCGGGTTCGGGGCCGTCGTTCATGCCCTCGCCGATGCCAACCCCGCCTACCTGGCCTCGGGTTATGCCATCGCGGTCATCACCATCCTCCTCACGGTGTGGCAGTGGAACGGCTTGGCCACGGCGAACGGTGTCGCCCGGCCCTACAGCCGGTGCCTGCATCTCGAGCTCGGCGGTGACGTCTTCGACGCAGCGCTCCCGAGCTCGATCGGTGGGGATTTCATACGGGCCACTTCGTTGGCCGAGTCGCCAGAGGAGCGGGTGCCCGCAGCCGCCTCGGTCGTCTTGCGTCGCCTCTGCAACTTCCCGGGGATGGTCGTGATCACGGCTCTCGGACTCGCCGCCACCATTTCGCTCCACTATGCCGATCGGATCCGCCCTTTCTCGCTGGGCGTCGTGGCCGGAGGCCTGGCGTTGGTCGTCGTGGCTCTGAGCCCGGCCATGGGACTCATCGGACGATGGGGGCTGCTCCGACGGGGTCCGGGACGCGCCGTAGCCAAGTTGCTCAATACGTTGCACGAATTCAGGGGGCAGCGCAGCGCACTGGTCCGTGCCACCGGGCGGGGCCTGCTGTTCTGGACCGTGGTCGTCGCCAGTCAATCCATGTTCATCCTGGCCCTGGGGATTCGTGTCCCGCTGACCTACAGCGCCCTGGTCATCACGACGGCGACCGCCGTCACCATGCTCCCTATCTCGCTGGGGGGCTACGGCTTACGGGAGGGGGCGTTTGCCGCCTTCCTCGCTGCCGGTGGTCATGCAACAGCGGCGCAAGGAGCCGCTGTTGGAGTGTGCATCACCGTGCAGACGTTGGCGCTCGGCGTCATCGGTATCCCGTTCTATCTGACGCTTCGAGTGCGCCGGGGACGACACGCCGCCCCCCGCCGCGTCCGGCCCGCCCATGCAGCCATGAAGGCCGCCTGATGCGCGTTCTCATGGTGTCACCCCACCCGGTCTATTCTCCTCGCGGCACCCCGATCAGCGTCTTCAACCGAGCCCTGGCGCTCTGCGCACTGGGGCACGAGGTCGATCTCGTGACGTACCCCGTCGGGCAGGACCGTGACGTCGCAGGCCTCCGCTATGTCCGAGCCAACGTACCGGGAGTCCACTCGGTACCGGTCGGACCGTCGTTTCGCAAGCTCCTCCTCAACGCTGCGGTCACGGGCCGATCGGTGAAGGAGTCGCTGCGCGGGCGTGGACGCTACGACGTCGTGCACACCCATGAGGAAGCAGGTCTCTTCGGACCGGTGCTGGCCCGGATACTGCGAGTTCCGCACGTCTATGACATGGGAAACGACTGGACTGACGTGCTCTGCAACTACGGACTGCAAGCCGCAACATCCGATAACCCGCGTGGCCGGGCGCCCTGGAGAACACCGTCATCCGGCAATCCGACGCGATCATCGCCCATTTCCCACTGGTGGCCGACCGGGTGGCTTTGGCCTCCACCACACCGGTACACACCATCTTCAACATCTCACTCGAGGCCGATCCCGACCCGGCGGTGGCATCCGCCATCCGGCAGACCTGGGCCCCCGACGGCACGAAGGTGATCCTGTATTCGGGGACGCTCGAGCCGTATCAGGGCGTCCCTCTGCTGTTGGCCTCGATGGCGGACGTGGCGCAGACCCACCCCGATGCGGTCCTGGTCGTGATGGGTGGTCGTGAGGACCAGGTCAAAGAGCTGCAGCAGCAGGTCGACACCCTGGGACTGCACGAACAGCGTCCGGCTGATCGGTACGGTGCCGTCCCCCTTGGTCCCGGCCTGCCTCTTGGCGGCCGATGTCCTCGTCTCGCCTCGGGAGCGGGGACGCAACACGCCGCTCAAGATCTTCTCGTACCTGCGCTCGGGCCGACCCATCGTGGCGACGGACATCGCGAGCCACACCCAGGTGCTCGACGAGTGGTCGAGCGTCCTCGTCCCTCCATCGGCCCAAGGCCTCGCGCTGGGCATCCGCTCGCTGCTCGACGAAGGTCCGGCCCGCTACCAAGCCACAGAGGGCGCTCTTGCCCTCCAGACCCACTACGGCATCGAGCGCTACGTCGGCGAAGTCGCACAGGCCTACACCCATGTGGGCGGAGGACAGGCCGATACCGCGTCGATCAGTTGCGCCGCCGATCGTATCCGCGCCACGGCGGCACGAGAGCTGACAGATCCGCACAGCCGGCGATTTCTCGCCGAACTGGTCGAACCGACGGGGGGCGCAACGGTGACAGCGCTGGCCGGGACGACGAGGCGTGGAACCAGAGCACCTCATGTTGCTGCGGCAGCAAACAACGAGAAGGAGGCATCGTGAACGTCGTGGTCACCGGGGCGGCCGGATTCATCGGCAGCCATCTGAGCGAAGCACTGTGTGCGTCAGGTCATCAGGTGCTCGGACTCGACTGCATCACGGACTATTACGATCCGGCCGAAAAGAGGCGCAATCTCCTTGCGCTCGCACTGCTCCCCGGCTTTCGCTTCGAGGAGATCGATCTGCGAACAGCCGACCTGCGGCCACTCCTCGAAGGAGCCTCCGTCATCTTCCACCAGGCCGGCCAGCCTGGCGTACGGATGTCCTGGGGTAGCGGCTTCTCCGACTACTGCGAGCACAACATCAAGGCCACCCAGCGTCTCCTGGAAGCAGCGAAAGCCGTCGCAACGCCCCGCTTCGTGTACGCATCGAGCTCATCGGTCTACGGCAACGCGGCGTCCTACCCGACTCGGGAGACGGATCTTCCGGGTCCGAACAGTCCTTACGGCGTCACCAAGCTGGCGGCCGAACACCTCTGCGCCCTCTACACCACCAACTGGGGGCTGGCGACGGTCTCGCTGCGCTATTTCACCGTGTACGGACCGCGTCAACGCCCTGACATGGCGATCCGCCGATTGGCGGATGCCGCTGTGACCGGCGCTCCGTTCCAGCTCTACGGCGACGGTCGCCAAGTCCGCGACTTCACCTTCGTCTCCGACGTGGTGTCCGCTAACCTGGCCGGCGGATTCGAGGACGTCCCACCCGGAACGGTTGTGAACATCGCCGGCGGATCGCACGCCGTGATGACGGACTTGATCGACCTGGTCGGGGAGCTCGCGGGCACTCCCGTCGACTGCCAACGCCGTCCGCAAGAAGCAGGAGACGTACAACAGACCGGCGGTGCGATCGACCGGGCCCACCAACTCCTGGGCTGGGAACCTCGGGTCTCGCTGAGAGAAGGGCTCGCAGCACAGGTCGAATGGTCCAAGTCAGTGCAACTGGTGCGGGCGGTGCCGGTTGCATGACGTCTGCACCGGCCACGCGGCCAGCGGAGGAGCTCGAGGCGGAGCTTTTGGCCATTCTCATTCGGCTCTTCGATGCGGAACCCGGCTGGGTCGTCGAAGACGCGATGAACGCGCTCCAAGAACCGACGATCGAGGTCCTGCCGCCCAAGGTGGCATCCCGCAAGAGGGCGCGTCGACTCCCGGCCGAACAGAAGCCGTGGCCCGCCTGGAGGGTCCGACTCGTCTTCTTGCTCTCTTTCGTCATCATCAGCATCCCGATCTTCACGCTCATGGTGTGGTTCTGGCGTCACTCGAGCCCCGCCCACGGAACGGCGGCGAAATGGGTGGATGGCTTCTCCTATGTCTGGATCATCCTGGCCATCCCCGTGCTCCTCAACGTCATCGGAGCCCTGACATTTCGGAACGTCAACAAGAAGCCAGAAGGCCCGATGCCGGCGGGCACGGAGGTCTGCTTTCGCATCGTCACCCGCGGAACGAACGTCGAAGCAGTTCTCAAATCAGCCCTGGCCGTTCGGGCGGCAATGGCGCACACGCCCCTGTTCCCGTTCAGCGTGGAAATCGTGACAGACAACGCGCTGCCCGAGGTGGACGGCGTCAGGTCGATTCTCGTCCCGAAGCACTACAGGACCGATACCCGCGCCAGGTTCAAGGCGCGTGCGCTCCACTATGCGCTGGAGGTCTCTCCCGTTTCTGACTCCACCTGGCTCTTCCACCTCGATGAGGAGACGCACATCACGCCGTCGGTGATTCGAGGTATCCATAGTGCCGTCGTCGAAGAGGAGCGTTCGGGCGAACTACGGATCGGCCAAGGCGTCGTCCTCTATCACCGTGACCTCGACGAACACCCCTTCCTCACCCTGGCTGACTCGGTGCGTACCGGGGACGATCTAGGGCGCTTTCGTCTTCAACACATCTTCGGCCAAAGCGCGTTTGGTATGCACGGATCCTTCATCCTCGTACGCAACGACGTCGAGAAGGAGGTGGGGTTCGACCTCGGCCACGCAGGATCGGTCACGGAGGACGCGTGGTGGTCGCTCGTGGAGATGGCACAAGGGCGCCGCTCCCGATGGATCGACGGGTATTGCCTCGAGCAATCGACACAATCGGTGATGGATTTCCTGAAGCAACGGCGACGCTGGTTCGTCGGGCTCTGCCTCGTGTGCCTACAGGCGCCGGCGAGAATGTGGCACCGGGTCACCCTTGTGAGCTCCATCGTCCTGTGGGGTGTCGGCTGGCTGGGATGGTGGAGCGTCAGCATCGCCGCCGTCGTGGTCAATGCCCGCATCCCGTTGGCCGTACTTCTCATCGGAACTGCCTCCTTGGCCGCATATTCGGCGCTGTATCTCTTGGGGCTCGAACTCAATCTCGACCAGCGAGGGCTTCCTTGGTACCGACGGCTCCCATGGCACCTCTTACAGGTCGTGCTCCTGCCCATCTATTCGCTGCTCGAAAGCGCGGCGGTCATCTACGGCGTGATCAAACCAGATTTCGACTTTCACGTCGTGAAGAAGTGAGCTCATTGTGAAGTCCGGACGACACAGAATCAATCATTCCTACGGAGCGGGCAGCGGTTCATCGCCGCCCACGCATCGGTCCATCGATGCCGAGGACCTGCCTCGGTCTGCACCATTGGTGACACCACAACCTCAGTCCGCTGGTGCGGTCCCGCCTGTGCCTGCGGTCCCTGCTGCGGCTGGCAACGGTATGGTCGCCCCACCCGCCAATGATCTCGCGGCCAACGGCTTCGCCGTCCCGCCCTTGAACGGGTATGTCGAGAATGGCAACGGCAATGGCAACGGCAATGGCAATGGCAATGGCAATGGCAATGGGCACGTGCACGTGCACACCGGGAACGGTAATACGGGAAACGGGCGCGGAATTGGCGTGCGGACCAGGTCCGCTCAGAGCATCCTGGCCGAACACGTCGGAACGCAGGGCGTGCCCATCGTCGAAACGCCGGAATCTGAAGAACGCGTTCCCAACGGGACGGGACACCTCCGCTATGGGGTTCGAGAAATCGGAACCGGTCTGGCAGACATATCTCGCCCCGGCCTCGGCCTCGTTCGACGTCATCTGCCAAAACGTATGCGCACCATTAGTCAACGACGTCTGGTGGTGGTGCTGGCATTGGTCTGCGCACTGATCCTCGGGCTGGCCGTTGTCGCCGCGACGACCGTGAGGGGCATTCTGAAGGGTCCGGCGAGTGTTGTCGTCGCGACGGCGGCCCCGGCGACTATCGACAGTCAACCGGGTGGAGTGGGTTCGATATCGGCGGCACCCCAGGACATCGCAACCGTAAGTCTCAACGTCCAGGGCGTCACCGCTCCCATCCAGATTACGTCAGTGGATGTGCTTGCCAGCCAACTCGTGGCCGCCGGAGCTCCTCTGGTGCAACTCAATCCGACGCCCTTTGAACAAAACGTGCGCGGGATTCGGCTCACGCTGGAACAGGACCAGGCCGCGCTCGCCTCGGCACAAGCAGCCGCCAATGCGACCTCAGCCTCCGCCGGCGGCTATCTCGCCGTCCAGGTCCCCACCCTGGAGGGACAGGTTGCCATCGACGAACAGCTTCTCCAAATTGCCGAGGGGAACTCGAACACCATTACCGCACCGATCGCGGGTTATGTCTCCTCAGTTCGCGTCTCACCGGGACAGATCGTGAATCCCGGAGCGAGTCTGGTCCAGATCGTGAATCCCGCGGAAGTGGTAGTGAACGCCGGTATGCAGCTCAGTGACCTCCAGTCGATCGCGGTCGGAGACGGGGCGACGATCACGCCGTCGCAGCTGCCTGACGTGCACCTCCACGGTACGGTGGTCGCCGTTAGCGCCGCTGCCACGGGAGACGGGCTGGAAGGGACCGTCGTGGTTTCTGCGCCAAATCTCCCTGACCATCCTGTTCCGATCGGCACGCAGTCGATTGTCAACGTTTCGGCACCTCAACACGCAGCGGTCTCGGTGCCGACGCTCGCGGTGCTCAACGTCCAGATCGCGCCGGTCGTCGGCGTCGTCCGTCACAATCGAATCTATTTCCAGCCTGTGGAGATAGGTGCATCGGACGGAACCCGCACGCAAATACTTTCCGGCCTCAAGGTCGGACAAACCGTGGCCGTCTCCAATATGCAACTGCTCACGGACGGCGACAAGGTCAGGGAATCTCCGGGCGGCACATGAGCTTCACCGCGGTCAACCTTCCTGCACGCGAGGCTTCGCGCCTGGAAACCACTGCCACGCGACCGATCGCCGTCTTCGCAGCGACTCGCTACTCCGTCGCCGTGCGTACCTCGATCGGTCTCTTCTTCGCGCTGGGTTCCCTTGCCCTGCCGTGGCTCGGCCTGACTCTCAGTTCGGACCTCTCCGCATGGAATCTGAAACTGGCCCTCGCTGCGGTACCCCTTGCGCGTCATGTCAGCTACGGGGTGGTCATCGCCGCACTCACGGTCTGCGCATTCGTCTCATTCATTCGTTCCGGTGGTCGGAGGACCCTGGTGACCCGCGCTGTTGGATGGGCCTACCTCGCTCTCTCATTGATCTTCGTGCTCACGACGCGCATGGTCGACACGGCGACCATGTTCAGCCTGCAGAGCGACGCCAATCAGGCCCAGATCATCAACAGCCAGTTCCTCACCAATAACAACACTCCTCCAACCACGCAGTTCCTGGGAGTGAGCTTCGACGCCAAAACGCTGCTACTTCTCTATGCGTTGCGCTTGGGTTGGCTCCTGTTGCCAGTGGCTGGAATCTTCCTCGCAGGTCGGTTACCCCGACCTGCCAACCGCCCCCAGTGGGTGGCATTCTCACTTTCAGGTCTCGCTCTCTTGACTGTCGTCGCCGGCTTTGGACTGGGAATGGCCGCCCAGAGCAATCTGGATGATGGCATCCAGGCAATCGCCACGGGTCGGGCCTCCGTCGGCCTCGATGACATATCGTCCGCTCTCCGATTGAATCCCGTCATTGCGTACGACCCCGGTTTGCAACAAGCGACCGGTGCAGCCCAGGCCGACCAGGGACGTCAGACCGGGCTGGCTGACTACGCCGAAGCTGTCAGACCAGCCGGCAAGGATCTTACGCTTCCTGAAAAAGCGAACCTGTTCGCCGGCGCAATCGCGGGAGTGCCAGCCTCGACGCCTGCGGGCGTGGTGGTTCGGGCGGACCTCGCAAGCTTTCTTGCGGGTGCCACCATCGTGAGCAAGAACCCGAACCTACTCGAATTAGTCAGAGGCAATCTCGGGGCGCCTGCCGTGTCCTTCACCATGGGCCACTTCTACTACGAAGCCGGAGCCAATACGCTCGCCATCACCCGCCTCATGCAGACGTACCATTTAACAAGCAACTCCGAATTCAGATCGCTGGCTCTCACCTACATCGCTCTGGCTTGGTTGCGATTGGGCAACGAGACTCGTTTCCGTATGAACATCGTCGCTGCGGTCCGCGACGACACGCTGAATGAGAATGTCTACGCCCGTGAGATCGCCGCCGGCTTGTACGTCCCGGGCACGCCATGACGATACTCCTGCAGCCTCCTGCACCCGAGGTTCTGGCCCCCTGGGAGTCGACCGACTTCGTGGTCCCGGTACCGAGACACGACACGATCACTTCACAACAACCCCGACGCAAACGACACAAGCTCTGGGGCGCCGTCGCCCTAATGGTGTTAGCCGCCTGGATCATCTCCTCATTCTGGGTATCTGTGCAGACGCGGTCACCACGCGCACCCTTCGTCGTGCCGACGGCGTCGCAGCAATGGGTGAAGTCCCCCGAAGCTGGCGCTCGGGCATTTTTTCGTCTTCAATTCCCGATCGCCACCACTCTCCCTCAGAGCGTGACTCTGTGGGTGGAGGGATTTCAGCAGGTCACGACGTTCGTCGACGGCACCAAGGTGGCGTTGGCCGCGACCGTACCGAACGTCCTGGTGGATACGGCACCAGACGTTCCGAAGACCGTTCAAACCGTTGACATTCGTCCGAACCTTGCTCCCGGCATCAACGCCGTCGGGTTGGAGGTGACCAGCCTCGACGGCCAGATGCCCGCCTTTCGGGCCCGGGTCGAAGAGCGGACCGGATCGCAGGAACAAGACTTCGGCATATCCCCTTCGAGCTGGGAGTCCACGACAAACGCAGCCCTGACCGGTCAGGTGCTCCCAGCGAGCGGGGTGTTCTCCAGAATCAAGTTTGACGACGGCAATTGGGTCCCCGGGGTCGCATCGTCTCCCAAGCCTGGTACGGCCACGTCGACTCTTCCGCCCGACGCCTACACGCAGCCAGCTGATGCGCCCGCACTGACGGGCTCATTCGGAGCGACAAGCCTCATCGCATCGACCGTCGTCAACTTCCCATCCGGCTGCACCGAGGGCTGGATGCGGGTCGCTGCGACGGGAGCCTATACCGTCTCACTTGACGGGCGGAATGTTGCCAATGGCAACGTCGGGACAAACCCCACCTCACTGCCACTCTCTATTTTCGATCTTTGTCCGGTGGCCAGCGCCGGGCGTCACGTCCTGACCATATCCGTGGGTGCCTCCCAGCGCCCCGTCGCTTACCTGGACGGCTATCTGCGGTCGGGCTCACACACGGTCTCCTTCGCCACCGGTTCGTCATGGCATAGCGGTACGACTGGCACACAACAAGCCGCAACAGATGCAGTGGGCACCACGAACTCCCCCGAATCGGACATCGGCCTGATGTTCCAACGGGTGCCAGCGTCGATCACCGTGCCCAGCGGCCCGTTGTTCATGGACCATCTTGTCCTGCTCGGTGAGCTGCTTCTCATCGCCCTTCTCGTGGTCATGGTCGCAGTCGCGTCTGGTGTCGCACTGGCGGCCGCGGTGACTGCCGTGCTCTGTGGCGTGCTGCCGGCCGTTGGACTGGTCCTGTTGTTGACGGAGACGCGTCACATCGTGTTCGTGCAGCAACCGTTCCCGAGTACCCCCAACATGTTGGCCCTGGTCCTGGGCGTCGGCGCGCTCGGCGTGATTATGGCCACGGCGGGAGCCATCGGAAGCCGGCACCGGACCTCGACAACACCGGCGGACCGATTGTCGCGCGGCATCAGCCAGGCACGACATCGACGGAAGGGATGGCTGCACACATCCTGGTACAAAGTCTCCGTCGTCGTCATCGCCACCGTGTGGGCGTTCGTACAGAGCTTTCACATCATGTTCAACCCCCTGTGGCAAGACGAACTCTCCAGCTTGGCCGCGGCCCAGGGCATTCGTGCCCACCTCGTGCCGGAATGGCCATCGGGGTTCCTGTACTGGAAATCAGAGATCTTCTCGGCGCTGATCGCCGTTATCGGTGGAATCGCGCACGACAACCCCAGCGTCTTACGCGACGTCAGTCTCGTCTGGTTCGGAGCCACGATTGTCGCCTTCGGTTGGCTGCTGGCTCCGCTCGTCCTCAAGGGACGGAAGGTCTATCAGCTCATCGCCACCATTGTCTTTGCCACTGCGCCCTTCGAAATGGGCCACGCCCAGGACATCCGCATGTACCAGATGCTCCAGTTCGTGGTCCTGATCGTGGCCGTTCTGCTACTCCGAGCCATTGAGGAGCCGACGACGAAGCGGATCGCTTGGTTGACGATAGCTGTCGTGGTCATGTATTTCACTCACGAGGAATCATTCGGCGTCCTTCCCGTCATCCCGTTGACGCTGTGCTGCTTTACCGGTCTGCGTTGGATCCGGAATTGGCGTTGGTGGGTTTTCGGCGCCGGCGCGGCGGCCATCATCTGCGTGCAACTGGCGCTGGCCAAGTTCACACACCCGCCATTCTTCGGCGTCGATCCCAGCGGGGGCCCACTCGTTCAGTGGTCCCCTCAGCCCTTCTACTACTTCTCAAACTTCTTTTTCGCAGACCCAACATACGGCGCATCGATCACGGTCGTGAGTTGCCTCGCTGTCGTCGGCGTGGTGGTCGGTTTGTTTCGCAAAGATGCAATTCGGTTGTTCATGGCCGCCTTCTGGCTGGTTCCAACAGCGGTCGTTTCTCTGGTACTGCTCACAAAAGACACCCGGTACGTCTTCTTGAGCCTGCCTTTCGTGTTTGCCCTCGCGGCCTGTGGGACGGTGGACATTATCGATGCGGTGCGCAAGGTCGTCATGCGCGGAAAACGTGGCGATGAATCGAGGCTACGCCGCGTTTTCACCGAGCTTCTGGCCGCCCTCTCGGTGGTGGCAATCACCTTGAGCCTGATCGGCGGAATCAATGACTATGGGACATGGACCGGATCGGCCTTTCACGCCAATGTCTCGCATCGATGGCTCGACTACCCGACGGCGGTTTCCTATGTGAAAGCGCACATGAAACCAGGCGACATAGTGATCGCTGATTCCAGTGCGCCCAACTTGGTCGGTTACAGCCTGGGACATGCGCCCAACTATTGGGTCGCGCCCCACCGAACGGAAACGCTGTTATACGTGTTCGAGAAAAATGATCGTCCGGTGGACACTCAGTACGGCATTCCTGTGATCCTGAACGCACAGACCTTCCTCACCGCGATTGATGGCGCGCCTCGTATCTGGTTGGTCGGCGCTACCTCGCTCATCGGCGGCTTGCTGCCCGCAATTCGGACCATCGTCCAACACCGCTTCGCGCTCAAAGAGGAGGGCGAGTCCGTGTCGGTTCTTCTTGCCACCAACGGTTCGCCGCCCGCACCTGTCCATAACTGATGAAGAGGGAATTGAGGAACGTTGATGAATGTTGCGTGGTTGCCATGGTGACAGGCACACGCCAGACCCGTCGGTTCGCGAAGATGGCTGCGTATGCGGGGATCGGCATCAGCCTCTCCCTGATCGCCGCAGGATGTGGAGGCGGCTCGCAGGATGCGGCCCGATCGCCGCATCACAGCAGCCATAGTCGCCATGGTGCGACCTCGACGACCCACCCCGGGGCCGCCGGCGGCCAGAACGCCCCAACGACGACGCTGGGCACGGGCACCATTTCGAGCTCGACGCCCCCTCCACCCGAGCAAACACAATCGCCCACTTCAAATGCAGCAGATGCCGCGGCCGGGTTCCAGGGCATTTACGACTTCGCCGGGAACAACTCGCCGGCTGACGCCAGGAATCCGAGCCTGGCGGGCGTCGTCCTGATCTACTACTGGAGCCAGATCGAACCGGAAAAGGGTGTCTTCGACTGGAACGTCATTGCAGACGACATGGCCCCGTGGATCGCCGCCGGAAAGAAAGTCATACTCCGGATCTCAACCTCGGGTGCCGCAAGCTGGGACCCCCCATTCTCCGCCAGCGGCACGCCGCCGTGGGTCTTTGCCGATGGAACGCGCAGCATTGCTGACAATGGCGAAACGCTCCCGGTGTATTGGGATTCCTCCTACCTGACCGACTACCAATCCTTCGTCCGCAGTTTCGCGCTCCAGTTCGACGGGAATCCACACGTCGCCTTCATCGAGCCCGGTATTGGCATGGGGGGCGAGACGTTGGCCGAGACGGACCCTTCCGCCTCGGGCGTACGGGCATGGCAGGCCGATGGGTATACGAACGCCCTCTGGCTCTCGACGATCGAAACGATCGCCTCCTTCTTCAAGAACTCCTTCCAGAAGAGCGCGATCTTCCCTCTCGTCGACATGACCTTCTTCGATGGAAACGACACTGACTACGCCACATTGCTGTCGTTCTTGAGGGCAATATCAAACTGGGGTCTTCAGTACGATGGATTGACGTCCTCGCAGAAGCTGAGTTCCCAATGGACTGGGCGGGCGGTGGCTCTCGAACAACGCTACGCGACCCGGACGTCACACGATTGCCTGTGTGGTGATATTTCCAACGGACTCGAGAACTTGCATGGCAACTACCTCCTGATCTACCAAAGCGACATTGACAACCCGGGAAACGCCGCCTACCTCCGCCAGACGGCGGCGAAGGCGACTCCAGGCGGTTAGATTCACACGGTTGCACGGGACCTACCGATGCGGGACCAACTTCGGCATGGGAAGAGGATGTCGGGCGGTTGGCCACCCTGTGGTCGCGGATAGTTTGACGTAGTGACAATTCCCACGACGCCCGATCAGTGTGCCCTGCCGGGGAGCATCTACCCGTGAGTATGGCGGGTCACGCCATGGGTGGTGGTGGGCGTGGCGGTGCGTGGGCGAGCATGCGCTCTCTCCGTCAGGACCGCTCCGTCCTGCAGCATCGCGTGAAGAGGGGGACGGCGCGGCGCATGCTGACTTTTGCCGTTCCCTACAAAAGGATCCTCGCCCTCTTTCTCCCGGTGGTTGTCCTGGGTGCGGGGATCAGCGCCATTAGCCCTCTGATTCTGCGTGCGTTGATCGACAATGGGATCCAGAAGCACAACGCCGACCTCGTCATTGCGCTGGCATGCTTGGCGGGCGGATTGGCGCTCGTCCAGGCCCTCCTGTCCCTGACCGAACGTCGCATCTCGGCGGTGATCGGCGAGGGGTTGATCTTCGACATGCGGTCGAAGGTCTTTCGCCACATCCAGAGCATGCCCTTGGCCTTTTTCACCCGGACGCAGACCGGGGCGCTGATCAGCAGGCTCAACAACGATGTCCTCGGCGCACAACAGGCCTTCACCGATCTGTTGTCCAATGCGGTGGGCAATCTGGTGACCGTGTTCATCGTGCTGGGCACGATGTTCTACCTGAGTTGGCAGATCACTCTGGCCGCGCTGATCCTGCTTCCCATCTTCCTCATCCCGGCCCGCATCGTAGGACGGCACCTGGGCTCACTGACGAAGGAGGGCTACGACCTCAACTCCCAGATGAACATGGTCATGCAGGAGCGGTTCAACGTGGGGGGTGCCATGCTGGTCAAGCTGCTCGGACGGCCCCGAGTGGAGGCCGAGTCGTTCGATGCCAAAGCGGGCCGTGTCCGGGACATCGGGATCCTGCAAGCCACCTATGCCCGGATCTATTTCGTCGCCCTGACGCTCACGGCGTCGATGGCGACCGCCATCGTGTACGGATTCGGGGGCGTGGCGGCGGTACGTGGCACACTCGAAATCGGCACGGTGGTGGCGTTGACCCAGTACCTGACACAGCTCTACGGGCCGCTCACGCAACTCTCCAACCTCCAACTCGATGTCGTCACGGCACTCATCTCCTTCGAGCGCATATTCGAGGTGCTCGACATCGTTCCCATGATCGAAGAGGCCCCTGATGCCATAGACATTCCGCGGGGAACCGTGTCGATCGAATTCGACGGCGTCAGTTTCACCTACCCCGGGGCCAAGGACGTCTCGTTGGCATCGCTGGAATCCGTGGCCGTCCTCGAGTCCGGCGTGAACAGTGAGGTGCTCCATGACGTCTCGTTCCGGGTCGAGCCAGGGCAGATGGTGGCGCTCGTCGGTCCATCGGGCGCCGGCAAAACGACGATCTCCTCGCTGGTTCCCCGTCTCTACGACGTGACGGCCGGCTCCTTGAAGCTGAACGGGGTCGATGTGCGCCAGGCCACCATGCAGTCCATTCGTGACGTCGTCGGGGTCGTAACCCAGGATCCCTACCTCTTTCACGACACGCTACGAGCGAATTTGATGTATGCCCGCCCCGAAGCTTCCGAGGAGGAGGTGCTCGCCGCCCTGGCCCACGCCCAGCTCGGCCAGCTGGTGGGCGAGCTGCCGGAGGGCCTCGAGACCCTGGTCGGCGAGCGGGGCTACCGGCTCTCCGGGGGCGAAAAGCAGCGGGTCGCACTCGCCCGGCTGATCCTGAAGGCACCTGGCGTCGTGGTCCTCGACGAGGCCACCGCCCACCTGGACTCCGAGTCGGAGGCCGCTGTGCAGCGGGCACTGAAGGAAACCTTGAGCGGTCGCACATCACTGGTCATCGCCCACCGGCTGTCCACGGTCCGGGAAGCCGATCAGCTGTTGGTCATCGACGATGGTCGGGTCGTGGAGCGGGGAACCCATGCCAGCCTGCTGGCCCAGCAGGGCCTCTACGCCGAGCTCTACCACACCCAGTTCGCTGATCAGGAGCTCACTGACCCTCAGTCGCCAGCGGCCTGAGGGTCCGGCCTCCCGCAGACCCACCGGTTCGCGCTCGAGCGTCGCCCCGCAGCGAATGGTCTCGGCGTAGTCTGCCCAGTCATGGAACTCCAAGAAGCGCTCTACACGACACGGGCGATGCGGCGGGTACTGCCCGACCCAATCCCCCTGGACATTCAAGCCAAGATCCTCGATGCGGCCGTTCGGGCGCCGAGTGGTGGGAACCAGCAGAACTGGCGGTTCTTGCTCCTTGATGATCCGGTGAAAAAAGCTGCGCTGGCACCTCTCTATCAGCACGCCATGGGGCAGCTTTGGGAGTCCATCTACAAGCCACAGTTGGACGTCGCCCACGCCAATCCGGAGAGTCCGGAATCACAACAGCTCTTTCGCGTCCAGCACTCTGCGCAATGGCTGGCGGACAACTTCACCCAAGTTCCGCTCTTCCTCTTTCCCTTCGCACAACACGATCCAAGCGGTGGTTCGATCTACCCGGCTGTATGGAACGCCATGCTGGCGGCTCGTGGCGAGGGAATAGGAAGCTGTCTCACTGCGCTGCTCCAGTTCTTCAATCCGGCGGAGACCTTCGAAATCCTCGGGGTGCCCACCGATGAGGGGTGGAATCTGGCGGCAACCGTGAGCTTTGGTTATCCGACCGGCAGATGGGGTGTCGCTTCACGCAATCCCGTGGATCAAGTCTCCTATCGCAACACGTGGGGGCACGACGTCGGATTCTCAGTGCCCGAACCGCTCTGGCCCGGCTGACCTGATGAGGGTGAACATGGTCCGCTCATCGTCGCGCCGCTCTCAGCAAGACCCCCACCCGAAAGCGATCGCACCCTGGCGAAGAGGCCCCGCTGGCCCTCCTGCCGGAGGAGTCGCTCGAGACCTTCTATCCTCGTGCACGGGGACGTGATCGTTGAGAGGCGCCGATGAATCCGACGTCAACTGCAGTGCTCTTGCTCGCCGTCTTCGGCGCCAGTGCGGTCGAAATGGTCGAGGCGCTCACGATCGTCGTCGCCGCAGGGGTAACTCGTGGCTGGCGTTCGGCGCTGGAAGGCGCCGCGGCCGCCGTTCTGGTGTTGGCGGTGATCGTCGGCGCCGTCGGTGTTCCGCTCGTCCACTACGTCCCGATCAACGGATTGCGGGTCGTCGTGGGAGCGCTCCTGCTGGTCGTTGGGCTGACATGGCTCCGCAAGGCGATCCTCCGCGCGAGCGGCCTGAAAGCACCCCACGATGAGGATGCGATTTTCGCCGCAACGACCAATGAGCTGTCGCAGGCGCAGTCATCGGGCCCTGCGCCTTCTTCCACCGGCCGAGACAGGGTCGGATTCGCCGTCTCCTTCAAGGGCGTCTTCCTCGAGGGGACGGAGGTCGTTCTCATCGTCGTCGGACTCGGGGCCAGCCAACACCGGCTCGGACTCGCTGCTGCGGCCGCTGCGGTAGCGGCCATCTTGGTGGCGGGAGTCGGCATCGTGGTGGCACGGCAACTCTCACAAGTGCCGGAGAACGCGATCAAGCTCACTGTCGGCGTCATGTTGACGAGCTTCGGTCTCTTCTGGGTGGGAGAAGGTGCGGGTGCGCACTGGCCGGGAAGTGATCTGGCCATCCTTGCCCTGGTCGGGCTGTTTGCCGCCGTCACCCTGCTCCTCGTCACGTTCTTGCGGGCCCGTGTGCCCCCCCGACCGCAAGCGGTGGATCTCCTGGCCTCCGAGACGAGCCCGTCATGAAGGGCCCGGGATGAACCTCATCAAACGCGGACTGCGTTCTTTCGGCCAGTTCTGGTGGGAGTTCCTGATCGGTGACGCGCCGGAACTGTTCGGGGCGACCGTGGTGGTGGTGATCCTGGCGCTGCTCCTCCGCCACCACGGGTACGTGGCATACGTCGTCCTCCCATTGACGACAATCGTTCTCCTGGTTGCCAGCACCTTGCGCGCCGCCAGGCGTTCGCGTCGCGATTCCGCGCCAACAATCAGACCCGATCAAGCTCCAACATCCTGATGGCATTACCTCGCAGGATTTTGTAGGCGACGTCCTCGTCCAGCCCGGCGCAGAGCTTCTCCACATAGGCCTCCGATGAGGGCCACGTGGTGTCCGTATGTGGATAGTCGGTCTCGAAACAGATATTGTCCTCGCCGACTTCGGCCAATGAGGCCACGCCATGGCGGTCGGCCGTGAAACAGCCGAAGATGCGCCCGAAGTACTGGGTCGACGGCGGCACCGGGATCCGCTCCTTCGCGTGCAGCCACCCGTTGTGCAGCTCCCACACCGTGTCGGCGCGCTCGAGAACGTACGGAATCCAGCCGATCTGTCCTTCGGAGTAGGCCAGCTTGAGTTTGGGAAACCTGAGAAGGTTGCCCGAGAAGAGCCAGTCGGCCAGCGACGCCATGGCGTTGTTGAATCCGAGGGTTGCCCCCACTGCGGGGTGCGAGTCTCGTGCCGCAATCGGATCGCTCGACGAAGAGCCCACGTGCATGCAGACGGTCACGCCATAGTCGTTGCAAACGGCCCAGAGCGGATCCCAATAGGAAGTGTTGATGCTGGGCAACCCGAGTCGGGTCGGGAGCTCGCTGAAGGCGATGGCGCGAACACCTCGCTCGGCGTTGCGCCTGGTCTCGGCTGCGGCGAGCTCGGCATCCCACAATGGGATGATACAAAGTGGGATGTTCATGCCGTGTGATGGTGCGCACCACTCCTCCACCATCCAGTCGTTGTTTGCCTTGACGCAGGCCAGGGCCAACTCCTTGTCCTTGGCCTCGTAGAACGTCTGGCCACAGAAACGGGGGAAGGTCGGAAAGGGCAGAGAGCCGTCGGTATGGTTCAATGCCAGGTCTTTGACCCGCTCCTCGCGGTCCCAGCAACCCTTCCGCATGTCGTCGTACGTGATCGCCGTCATGGTCATCAGCGTCCGGTCGAACAAGATGTCACCGTTCGCATCGAGCGTTGTCGCCGCCTGGGGAATGGCGACGAACTTCTTCTGCACATAGATCAACTCGTCGTCGTAGTACCAGGCATCACCCCACTCCCCATCCTGGTCCTCGGCCATGTCGTACTTGGCCCCGGAGAGGATGCGGAAACTGCCCCACTTCTTACGCTCCACCCTCGGACCTCTTTCCCGGTACTTCTCCGGAAGCCACGCCTGCCATACGTGAGGTGGCTCGACGACATGATCGTCGACACTGATGATCCGCGGGAGAGACATGGTGGGGAGATTACTTCCCCACTTGCCCGATAGCCCTTAACTGGAGCGAGGGCTACGTCCCGGTCAACCTGGTTGACGGTTCGCTCCCGGTAACTACATTGGCCGAAGTACAGAGCGAGGCAATGGAGGCAACGGCATGGCTGAAGTGATCGAGTCGGCGTGGGAATCGCATCCGGGCTACCGCGTGGAATTGCTGCCTCACCCCGGGGTGGCCCGGGTCAGGCTCGGCGATCTGCTCTTGGCGGAGAGCAGCAACGCACTTCGGGTCCTCGAGACGGACCACGTCGAACGCCTCTATTTGCCTGAGACGGACGTCCGGTTCGAATTGCTCGAGGAAAACCCCCACCATTCGGTCTGCCCGTTCAAAGGTCAGGCCGACTACTGGACGCTCACCGCCTCGCAACCACCGGTTGAGGACGTCTTCTGGACCTATCGTGAGCCTTTTCCGGAGGTTGCCGGTCTCAAGGGCTACCTCGGCGTCTATCACGAGAAAGTCCAGGTTGAACGAGATCCTTCCTGATCCCGCGGTGACCCGCCGCCATGCGTTGCCTCAGTGAAGCCCGACGCGAGAGCTTCCCGCCGCGTCTGAGCTCGCTGGTCGCTGCACCCAGATCTCAAGGCACCCGGGTGAACAGAAAAGCAGGACCCGGCCGTCGGGGCCATCCGCTGTCTCTTCCGCCGTGACCTCGGTCAACGGCAATCCGCAGATAGGGTCGCGCTGCTGGCCCAGGGCGAGCTCCGGCATCCCTATGCTCGCGGCTTCGACCGGCTTCTCGACGCCGCGCAGCGTCACATCGCGGTACGACAGCGTAAGCCCCCACCGCGGCAGATAGTCCATCACGGAGGGGGAGGCGAGCGCCTCGCCTGCATTGGCGAGATCACACAGGCGGGCCGCGACATTGACACAGTGGCCGATGTAGTCGTCGCCCTCCATGAGGATCACGTAGCCCGAGGTGACGCCCGAACGTATCGACAACGATTGCGCCGGTCCGGCCACGTTGCCGACGATGAAGTGCAGCTCCAGAATGGTGGCGAGCAACGGCGGCGTCTCGACACACACCAGCATAACGCCGTCCCCCAGCCACTTCGCGATGCGCACGCCCCGGCGCGAGCAGATCTCGCGCAGGAGTGACCGAAAGGCCGTCAGTACTTCGACTGCATGCTCGTCGCCCTCGAGCTCAGTCAGGGCAGTGAAGCCCGAGACGTCGACAAAAGCGAAGCTGCGATGGACTCGCACCACGTGATCGTGCCACGTTTTCCGACTCCCAGCCGAATCAGACCCCTTCAGGTCGTCCTCAGGACATCGGCCCGGGTCCGCGGCGGCCTCGATTCTCCAGGCGCCAGACGAAGCGCAGCGCCGACCAGGTCTCGTCGATGGCGCAGACCTTGTTGTCGACGAGACCCTGCGGCAAGACGGCCTCTCGAACGGCTTTGTCCGTCAGGTTGGTGACCAAGCCGGATGCCTTCTTGGGCCAGGCGATCCATAGGCCGCCGGAGGGGAAGATGATCGAGCCCAGTGGGACCATTCGCTGCTCCAGCTTCGCCCGCTCCTTGAAGAAGGCCACAACCACGTCGGCCTTGCCCCGCGCCTGTCGTCCCACCGTCACGTGCGGAGGGAGATCGAGTACGAGGTCCTTCGGGGCCGACAGCAACGTCAGCCGTGAGCCCTCCTTTACCCCCAACTTGACTGACAGAGCAGCACCCGAGTAGCCCGCCATCTCCTGCAGTATTCCATCGTGCCGCAGCCGTCGGAGGTTCGGTTTAGTGTTCCGGTGAAGAACCGCGCGAAGCGCAGAGCGAGGACGGGCCATTTCGATGACAACGCTTCAGGACGCGATGGAGATTGCTCGCCGGGACAAATATCTGGCCGTGGTATCGACCCTCCGCAGAGACGGGACGATCCAGTCCTCGGTGGTGAATGCGGGCGTTCTCCCCCACCCGATCGAAGGGTCCGAGGTGATCGGTTTTGTCACCTACGGACCGGCCAAGTTGGCGAACCTCCGCCAGCGACCGAACCTGACCGTCACGTTTCGCTCCGGGTGGGAGTGGGCCACGGCCGAAGGTCGGGCCGAGTTGATCGGCCCCAACGATCCGATGCACGACCTGGGCGCCGACCGGCTTCGGCGACTCCTCCGCGAGATCTTCACGGCCGCGGGGGGAACGCACGACGACTGGCACGCCTACGACCGCGCCATGGCCGAGCAGGGCCGCACCGCCGTCCTTGTAAACCCGACCAGGATCTACAGCAACTGATCAGGCCTTCTGACGAACGTACGTTCGTCTCCCGCTATTCTGGGGGGCGATGGCCCTGATCTTCCAGCCCAGCCTCTTGGACAATGGATCTGACGTTCGATGCGCGCCGCTGATGGGCGCCGTCGAGCGCACCCCCCTTTCTCGCGGAGCCTGGGTGGAACTTCACCGCAATTGGGTAGCGGGCTCTGACCTCCTCTTCGAACGACTCATGGAGGGCGTTCCGTGGAGAGCCGAACGGCGACGGATGTACGACCGAATGGTGGATGTGCCGCGATTGGTTGCCTTCTACGCCGAAGGCGATCCCTTGCCGGATCCCGCACTCGGATCGATGAGCAGTGATCTGAGCACGCACTACCAGGACGAACTGGGCGAGCCGTTTCGCACCGTTGGACTCTGCCTCTACCGCGATGGCGCCGACAGCGTGGCCTGGCACGGAGACACGATCGGCCGCGCCCGCACCGAGGACACCATGGTTGCCATCGTCTCACTGGGAACACCGCGTCGATTTCTCCTGCGGCCTCGCGGCGGCGGTCGGTCGCGCTGCTTCGAACTTGGGGGAGGAGATCTCCTCGTGATGGGTGGAAGTTGTCAACGGACGTGGGAGCACTCAGTGCCCAAACTCGCACGCTCTCGTGGACCCCGCATGAGCGTGCAGTTTCGCCCTTCGGGCGTTCGCTAGGAGGCCCGGCAGTAGGCCCAGAAGCAGGGGTCCCGTACGATGACGGGGTGGCGTCAGCGGCCGGAGGAGATCGTGGGCGCCCCATCTCCCTCGAGGAGATCGAGGATGCGGTGGTCGATGGGGACAGCCCTATCTCTGCCGGGACCGCCCGTTCTGCGTTTCGCCATCGCACGTTCCGCATCGTCTACTTCGGTGCGTTCGCGTCCAATATCGGCACCTGGATGCAAAACGTCGTGCTCGGCGCCTACGCCTATGACATCTCGCATTCGAGCACGTTCGTCGGCGTCGTCATTTTCGCCCAGCTCGGACCAGCCCTCCTGCTGGCCGCAGTGGGTGGCCTCATCGCTGACAAGGTAGACCGCAGGAGGTTTCTGATCCTGCTCTCGATCGAGCAGCTGGTCTTCTCGTTGGGCCTGGCCTGGGTCGTGCGAACGCCCTCTCCCTCCCACGTCCTCCTGGTGGTGATGGTCATCCTCATCGGCGTGGGCAACGCCATGTACGGCCCCACCTACGCCGCCATCATCCCGGCCCTGGTGGGCAGAGAAGACCTCCCCGGAGCAATCTCGTTGAACTCGGCCCAGATGAACGCCTCCCGCGTGATCGGTCCGGTAATCGGTAGCGTGGCCTACCACCTTGCGGGCCCCGCATGGGTCTTCGCCGGCAACGCGGTCACCTACCTGTTCGTCATCGCTTCCCTTATGGTCGTGACACTCCCCTTGGTCCCGCAGGTGACGCAACACGCCAGCCGGTGGCGCGAGCTCACTGCGGGGATCACCACCGCCCGCGCCGATCGCATAGTCGGCAAATCCCTCGTCACGATCTTCGTCTTCTCGCTCCTGGCCCTAGGTTTTCTCGGGCAGATGCCGGTCGTCGCGGCACACAACTTGGGCATCAACCCCAGGTCGGCCACCTACGGCATCCTTTACGCCTGCTTCGGCCTCGGTGCCCTCCTGGGAGCCATCTCCATCGGCACGGTCTTCGCCAACAGTTCCAAGCCCATCATCGTGCGGGTCTGCCTGGTCGGCTACTCGGTGAGCCTCGCCGCGTTCGCCTTGTTGCGCAATGCCCTCCCGGCGTACTTCGTCGTCGCAGTGCTGGGCGTCTTCTACTTCGCCTTCATCACTGCGTTGAACACCGCCTTACAGGCTCGCCTGGAAGACGCTGTCCGGGGCCGGGTGATGGCCCTGTGGATCATGGGCTTCGGCGGGACCGTCGGCGTGGGCAATCTGATCGCCGGACCCATCGTCGACGCAGTGGGGATCACGTCGGTGCTGCTCTTCGGCGCCGGGGTTGCCTTGGTGCTGGCGTGGTACGCGGACCTCAGAGAGCGCACACCCCAGGGCCGCAGGGCCGCAGGGCCGCAGGGCCGCAGGGCCGCAGGGCAATAGGGCAATAGGGCAATAGGGCAGAAGCCGGGTCAGACGGGTGAGTTCGAGGCTGGACTGGCCCAATAGGCGTCCCGCAGTTGTCTCTTGTAGAGCTTCCCGTTCTCGCCCCTTGGCATCGAATAGGTGAAGTCGACGGATCGAGGGCACTTGAAGTGGGAGAGGTTCGCCCGGCAATAGGCGAGGATCTCCTCGGCTAATTCACGACCGGGCGTTTCGCCGGGTGCCGGTTGGATCACGGCCTTGACCTGCTCCCCCATTTCGTCGTCGGGGATGCCGAAGACGGCGACATCCGTCACGGCGGGATGCAGGACCAGGATGTCCTCGATCTCCTGGGGGTAAATGTTGACACCGCCCGAGACGATCATGAAGAGCTTTCGATCGGTCAGGTAGAGATAGCCGTCCTCGTCCAGATGGCCGACGTCCCACAGTGTGCTCCACCCCCGCTCGTTGAACGTCTGCTTCGTCTTCTCCGGGTCGTTGTTGTAGACGAACGTGTTCTCACGGTCGCCGAACCAGACCACGCCGTCTTCACCCGGCGGGAGAACCTTGCCGTCGTCGTCGCAGATGTAGATCGCTCCCCATGCCGCCGCTCCGACCGAACCCGGATGGGCCAGCCACTGTTCGGACGTGATCCACGTCAAGCCACCACCTTCCGTCCCCGAGTAGTACTCGTGGATGATGGGGCCCCACCACTCGATCATGCGACGCTTCACCGCGGGTGCGCAGGGGGCCGCGGCGTGGACGACTGACTGCAAGCTGGACAGATCACGTGAACCGCGCACCCGGTCGTCGAGCTTGAGCATCCGGACGAACATGGTCGGGACGAATTGGCCGTGCGTTACCCCGTACTCTTGAATCAGGTCGAGGCATCTCTCAGGATCGAACCGCTCCATGACGACGACCGTGCCACCCATGCGGTGGGCCGTCATGGACCACGTCATCGGAGCCGAATGGTAAAGCGGAGCCGGATTGAGATACACATCACCCTCTTTGAATCCCATGACGTCACCCAGCAAGGGGACGAGGATGGCGTCAGATCCAAAGGGTAGGCCCGACAGGGGGCGCCGAATGCCCTTGGGCCGACCCGTAGTGCCCGACGAGTACAGCATGGCCGAACCCTCCTGTTCGTCGGCCAGCGGCGTCGCGGGGTGGTTCCGTACGAAGTCGTCGTAGTCGTCATGGCCGGTCGGTGTCGCATCGCCAAGCGCCAAGCGGAGCTCGACCCCCGGGGTCAGCCCGACGAGCTCCTCGCCCAATGGAGCCAGGGATGACGACATGATGAGCACGCGTGCGCCGCAGTCATTGACGATATACGCCGCCTCATCCGCGGTGAGATGGGTGTTGATAAACGTCAGAAAGAGGCCGGAGCGTTGGATTCCCCATGCCACTTCGAGGGTCCGGTGGTCGTTGACCAAGAGCACCGCCACCTTGTCCCCCACCCTCAGTCCGAATGCGAAGAGGGCCTGCGCCAGCTGGCACGAGGAACTCTCCAGCTCTCCGAAGGTCACCATCCTTCCCGATGACGTGATGATGGCCGGACGCTCGGGATGCGTGGCGGCGTATGTCGAGGGAGAGTGGGTGGAGACGACGGCTTCGGGGACTTCGGCAGTACTCACGACCTTACTTTTAGTCGCTGGCGGCGCTCTTCTGCTCCCGAAAGCGCGCTCTCAGCCCCGACGCGGCGCCCACTGCCAGCGACGAAGCGTCACGACCACTCCAATCACGCCCCAAATGGCCATAACCCCGAGATCGTGCCATGCCCACGGCGAGGTCGTCCCACCTTGGAAGGATGCGAAGAGGGCCAATATCAGGTGGCGCACGGGAAAATACGACGAGAATTGGGCCAACCCCGAATTCGGCGGAATGTAGTAATAGAGCCCAGAGAGGAAGACGAGCAGGAAGAAGACCACGCTGACGGCCGGACCGGCGGCGTCAACGTTCGGGATGAGGGTACTCATCGCCATTCCGAGCGCCGTGAACACCAACATGCCGACCAGCACGGTGAGGAGGAACGCCGCAACGTTGGCCGGCCCGTGGACGGAGTATCCGAATCGCCCGACCGCAAGGAGGATCACCATCTGGAGGAGGGCGATGATCATGGAGCTCAAGAAGATGGCTGCCATCAGGATCCACGTGGGCACTGGGCTGAGCCGCACCCGTTTGAGGAGCCCCATTTCCCGGCGGTTGACCATGCCGATGGCAAGAACGTTGTAGCAGGCCGACATAATGCCGTAGGCGACGAATCCGGGTACGTAGTACTGCACGTACTTAATGTCGAGGCCGTTCCCGATCTTGGAGTTCCCGGCAGTGGATCCGAGAAGGACCAAGAAGATGGTCGAGAAGCCGATCGTGAAGACCGCACCGATGGGATTCAGCCAGAACGAGAGCTGCTCAAAACGGAGCTGGCGAAAGACCAGTTTGATGTCGCTCAGACCCTGGAACGACTTGGTCATCGATGGCGCAGCTGCATTCGGGCCTCCTGCGCCCGGTGCCGTGGCCGTCATTGTGCGCTCCTGGTCAGATCCAGGTAGATGTCCTCCAGGGACACCCGAGAGACCGAGAGCCCGGCAAGGGCCAGGCCATTCTCCAGTGCCCACCCGGTGAGGGTGTGGAGCGCGCGCAATTCGTCGTCGGTCTGTACCGTGACCAGCTCGTCATCTATCGATTGCACCACCAGGGGGACATCGGATACGGCACTGCCTGCGGGCAAGGCAAAGCGAATGGTCACCGTCCCCGAGTCGCGGCCACCGATGGAAGTCGGCGTACCACTGGCCACGATCTCTGCATTGTTGAGCACGGCCACGCGATCCGCCAGCGCCTCCACCTCGTCCATGTAGTGCGTCGTCAACATCACGGTCGTGCCCTCCGCCGTCAACTGGCGGATGAGATTCCACGAGTCACGCCGGCCCAAGGGGTCGAGTCCGGTGGTCGGCTCATCGAGAAAGAGCAACTCCGGCTGGCCGATGATGCCCAGTCCGACATCGAGCCGGCGCTGCTGACCTCCGGACAACTTCTTGACCCGTTGGTCTGCCTTCTCCTTCAACCCGATGACCTCTATCACCTCGTCGACCGGGCGCGGCGAGGGGTAGTAGCCGGCATTGCGGCTCAGGACCTGCCGGACCGTGTAAAAGGGCTCGACCGCCAATTCCTGGAGGACGACACCGATGCGGCTGCGAAGCCAACGTTGCGTGGATCGATCGGCCGGGTCGACGCCCAGCGTGGACACCTCGCCGCCGGTGCGATTGCGAAAGCCTTCGAGTATTTCGATCGTCGTGGTCTTCCCGGCACCGTTCGGTCCGAGTAGGGCGAACACCTCGCCCTTCTGTACCTCGAACGAAACGTCGCGCACAGCCTGTTTGTCGCCGTACGACTTCGCCAAGTGAGTGACGCTCACTGCAGGCACTCGGACTCCCTCCGCTTTTGGCGAACCCTTCGCCCCGGCACGCACGGTATACCCCGAACCTCTGCGATCAATGCTATTGCCACCTTGTGCACACACTGCACAAGGTGGTGCAACGCTGCTTGCGCGCGACACGCAGGGACGCGGCGTAACGCGGTCATCCCGTAAGGTGAAGGCAGTTCAGGCGACCACGGCCATCGGGGCGACCCGGAGCGCGCAACCGGGTAGAGAAGCGGTGGCGTCAACGCCCGGCCTGAGAGGTTTGCCCCGCCGAGGAAGTCGTCAGATTCCCGAAGAGGTCCTCATGACTGATCGATTCCTTCAGCTCCGTGAACTGGGCGCGAGACAGGTCACCCCTAGGAGTCCGACAGCCTAAGCAGCGATCACTGCGTTGCCGGGCGACGGCGCCTTCATCTTGGCCGTAACCGCCTTCGCCAGTGACTCGGTGAGGGCCGCTGAGGGAGGGGTATCCCCCTGGTCGATCATCAGCTCAGCGGTCGAGCGACCCTGGCGAATGATCAGAACAAGAACAAAGTCGTTGCTCGTCCCCTCACCTCCCGGAAGGGTTACCGGCACTTGGACGTCGATCAATCCCGACTGATCCCCATACCTGGGCTGGTGAGAAATGGAGGCGACCGGAGTTCCGAACGTGGCGCCGGACGGCCATTCAGTCGCTTCACTCGCCATGATGGATGAGCCCTGCACCTGCAGGAAGCACTTCGCGAACTTGGGATTATTCAACGGTGGGAAGTCGCTCTTCGCTTCGGTCGCGTCGCCATACACGTCTGCGACATCAAGAACGCTCGTGTTCTGGTCTTTGCTGTCGAACTCCGGGCTCGAGGCCTCTGCCGCTACCACGCTGAGTTCGGGGGGCTTTCCCAAACAGGTCGAATAGTCGGGAAACTGGGTCATCGTCAGCATGCTGTATGCGCCGCCATCCGCGCTGGTGCCGACCCATGTCCCGCCCGATCCCGTCCAGCCGTGCGGCAGATTCGACAGCTTGAACAGCTGGGCCCTTGCATACGCCTTGTTCGTGTTCCCACTGGTCGCAGCTCCTGCATTTGCAGTGGAGAGGCAGGTCAGTCCGGCCAGCAGGCCGCTGACCACAAGGACCAATGACAACCTCGCGAGAGGGTGCATCACTCGTCGACGGGCCAGAACTCGGCTACGACTTGCTGTCGACGCCAACCGTGACCCAGAAACCTGTCGTGGAGTCTCCATTCTTCCATTCCCTTCGTCCGTAGCCATGAGAACAGTTTCGGGCACTCCGGTAATGGCGCGGTAAAGGGCCCACGCCCTTCGGGATCAGCCGTGCGCCGAGATGACTCCGGCCGGCGCCGAGGATGGGTCACTCCTGTCCTCACGTCATCCGAGACGATCCTCAAACGCCCGCCCAACGCTCCCCCAACATTGGCTCGAGACATTCCTTCGAGAGGACCTAGTTGGATATGATTCTCGAGGGAACCGGCGCACCGGCGATTCTCTGCTTCTCACGGGGAGCGATCGCGTCTTCGTCTTGTTGGAGCGTGGCACAAGGACTGATCGCGACCACTACATTTGATATCGCCCGATGCGAGGAGCGACATACCATGGAGGATCGACTGGACGACGAAATGGTCGGCAGGGTAGGACGTGTCACGCTGGGGATAACTCCCAATCATGCCGGCGAGGTGATTGTGGCGATCAGGGGAGGAACCGAGACCTTCGCCGCGCTGAGCGACGAACCGATTGCCAAGAACGCCCGAGTCGTCGTTATCGAGTGCCTGTCGGGGCGGACCGTTTCGGTGACCCCTTGTTGACCGAGGAGGTCTAGAAAATGTTGTTCTGGCACGTTCCTGCGCCCAATGAAGCTCTGCTCATTTCGGGTTCTCACCGGAAAGAGCAAGACACCCAATTCCGCATTGTGACCGGACACGGTTGCTTTGTCCTCCCGATCAAGCAGAAGGCCCGCTTCCTGTCTCTTTCCTTGCAAGAGGCCGAGATCGCCGAGGACTGTATCACCACCCAAGGAATCCGCTTACACATCCGAGCAATCGCCGCGTTCAAGATCGGCGACGACCCCGCTTCGATCGCCAACGCGGCCCGGAGGTTCCTCTCCGAGCAGAACAACATGGAGGAACTCGTCGGCCGCATATTCGCAGGCCACCTCCGATCGATCATCGGTAGCCTGACGGTCGAAGAGATCATTCGCGAGCGTGACCGTCTCTCCCAGGAGGTCAAAGAAGGTAGCCACGGCGAGATGGAGAAGCTGGGGATCGTCGTCGACTCCCTCCAGATCCAGGAGATCGAGGACTCGACGGGCTACATCAACAACATCGCGGCGCCCTTCGCTGCCGCGGTTGCCAGCCAGGCCCGCATCGCCAGTGCGCACGCAGACCAGGAAGCGACGCAGCAAGAACAGGCGGCTCAAGCGCTGAAGGCGCAATACGAGCGCGATACGGCAATCAAAACCGCCGGGTTCAATGCCGAAACCGAGCAGGCCAACGCTGCAGCCTCACAGGCCGGCCCTCTCGCCGCCGCAAAGGCGACCCAGGACGTCATCGCCCAGCAGACTATTCTCGCCGAGAGGGCGGCCGATCTGAAAGAGAAGCAGCTCGAAGCTGAAGTCCGGCGGCCCGCGGACGCTGAGGCCTACAAGACTCGTACGACGGCCGACGCCAATCGTGACCGGGTAAAAGCCGAGACCGACGCAGAGGCGTTCAGGCAGAGGACAATCGCCGAAGCCTCCCGCGACACGGTCAATTTCCAGACCGAAGCTGAGGCGAACCGTCAGCGCAAACTGGCCGAGGCCGGAGCCGACGCGAAGAAGGTTGAGGCCGAGGCCGACGCCGCGGCCAAGAAGCACGAAGCAGATGGCGATGCGTACGCGCAACGGACAGTTGCCGAAGCCGAAGCGAAGGCCATCAACATGCGAGCCGACGCGCTCTCAGAAGGAAATCAGGCACTCATTGCGGCCAACAAATTGATAGAAATGCTGCCCGACCTTGTGGCTGCTGCGGCCGAGGGGATCAAGGGTTCCACGCTCACGGTCCTCAATGGATCTGATGGCGTCAATGAGGTTCTTACCGGAGTGGTGGCGCAAGGACTCACGATCTACGACACTTTGCGCAAGACCATCGGCGACACGAGCGCTATCGCGGACTCTCCCGGCGTTGATGCCGAGAGCCAAAGCAACGCGAACGGAGCCAATCCTGTGCGTCGTTCGGCTGATTCCGACTAGATCAGCGTCAGCCCGAGGCGAAGCAGATCCGGACCATCAGGGCCGGGGCAGTCGCCCGATTGTCTCGTCCCACACCACCTCTCCGCCATTTCTCGGAATCTGCTCGCCTGCTCTCCGTAGATCGACACCGTCAGGCGAGTCGTGCTCCACGAGCACGGGTTCGTTGACGAATGGGCCCTCGGGCGGCGGGTCCTGGCTCTCGACACCATCGTCACCCACGAGGGAGGATGGCTTGCCCGCCGTCATCCAGCGGTGTTCATGGCGATCGTACGGGTCGTTGCACCAACCCGTGAGATGAGTAGGCACACGTGGGTCCACTACCCTCGCAGGCTACTCCGAGCTGTCCCGGAGACGTGGCTTCACGGCGGCGGGGTGCGCGGCCGTCAGACCCGTGGAATCCCGGTCGGTCATTGGAGCATGATCTTCCAATGGATTTCTCTGCCGTGGTGCGTTCCTCGCTCGAGGCTGGCCATACGCCTGATCAAGTTGCCCAAGCTCTGATCGACGATCACCATTTGCTCCCGATCTCAGCCATCAAGGCGCTGCGAACTGGAGGCGATATGTCTTTGGTCGAAGCCAAGGAACTGATCAAGCGCAACCTCTCGGCGGAACAGTGGGGTGCGGCCGAACCACTGTGGGAGATGATCGCGGCCGGTGAGATCGTTGCTGGTGACGACCACTAAGCGCTGGGGTGGCTGCGGTGGAACGACGGACTCGCCGCGGCAGCTCGGCGCGTCGCTCCGTTCGGTGCAGCATCGAACGTGGCTATTTGCCGCCGTAACGAGAGACCATGTCGTTGAGCACCGCGGTGCACACCGCATGTTCGACTGAGGGCAGCGTGCATGACCCCTCATAGGTGCCCGGTTGCGTCGTCGGGGTATAGAGCACCACCGCATTGGTCACGTAGAGGCCGCCGGAGGGGATGCCGGTCGCGCTCTGACCGGCGGCAATGGCGAGACCCACAGCATTCGCGGAGAGAGGATCGACGGCCATGTCGACCGGAGGTGCGCAGTTGCCGACTCCATACTGTTGCGCCTCCTGAGCCGCATTGGCGAAGTAGGGACATGCCGTATCAGCCGCGATGACCGGGCTGCCCCCTGTCTCGGAGAGAGTGACCGCCTCATCCGACGAGCTCGGCCGGATCCTGACTTCGTCGAAGGAGTTGGGAGTGGATTCCCCGCTCGGATAGACACTGATGGACCCGCTGCCATCGGCGCCGTAGCCGGCCTGGCAGTTCCAGCCCTTGGGGGCGAGAACCACCTCCAGTTCGTTGGTGTCGGTATAGACGGCCAACGTCGATCGCAGCTCGGAAGACACCTGCACGACCCAGGTGGTCGGCACGGCCGATGCCGGTGGCGGAGTGGCGAGAGCGAAGTTTGTCGGGCACTTCACGACGGGCAGAGCCGCAGTGACGATATTGGGTGCTCCCGTCGCGGGAGTCGTCGGAGTCACCGTCGTCGTCGAGGAGTTCACGGTCGGCGCGGTCGTTGTCGGCAGGGCCGGTGAGTGAGTAGCTGGCGTCGTCTTGGGGGTGAGGCTGCCATTCTTCGGTCCAAAGGCGATCAGGAAGGCCACGAGCGCGGCGACCACCACAACCGCGGTCACGGCGCCAAGACCTACCCTTCTCCTTCCCCTGGCCAGGTGACGGAGGTTCGCGCGCACGGGCGGACTGACGTCTGTCCTGCCGACCTCGAGAGATTTGCTTCCGACCGCTTGGAAGGTACGGCGCAGTTTCGCCTCGAGTTCCGGCTCACTCCTGCGGTCATGGGCCTCGTCGGAATCACGGGAGCTCACGACAACCTCCGCCTGAGTTCTTTCAGCCCACGATGCAGATTGGACTTGACGGTACCGACGCGGCAGCCGAGCGTCTCGGCGATCTGGGCTTCGGATAGGTCGTGGTAGAAGCGCAGCGCCAGAATGGCGCGTTGGCGGACGGGGAGGGCGCAGACGTGAGCCCAGGTTTCATCGAGCTCGGGATCCTCGAGCACGAGCCGCTGGTGCTGCCCCGGTGCGTGGCGTCGTTCGACATCTCGATGCCGGTGGTACGAACGACACAAATTCACGACCATGGTGCGCAGATAGGCCTCCGGGTACGTGACAGGGCGGGTCTGCTGTTGCAGCTTGACGAACGCATCTTGGACGATCTCCTCGGCGATCTGCGTCGAGCCCGTCATGATCCGGGCCAAGGCGACCAGCGAGGCGCGTTGCCGGCGGAAGAGCCCTGCGATGCGCTCGTCGTCCATGGCGCCCACAACCTCCGCCGTCACGATCATGCCGCCCCTCGGAGGCGCTGCCGAGCATCTTGACCCACATGAGTTAGACGACGTGCTCGGTCAGAAGGTTCCCCTTTTGGGTCTTTGTGCCCACTCCGGCACAGGACCTATTCCTCTGGCGCTGCGGCCGGCCGATCCGTACGGTGGGAATGCTCCGCGAACTGAGACCCCGATCATGGGCACCTCGCTGCACTCAGCCGAAAGGACATCGAAAATGACGACCGCCCACGTTCATGCGGAACTCATCGCCGCATTCCTCGGCGATGACGAACCCCGTTACGGCGAGTGCCGGTGTGCCCCTTGCCTCGCCTCACGCCCCATGCCGGAGCCTGGGATGCTCAATCCCGACTCGGCAAGACGCTCGTACCAAAGATCGGGGCGATCGGGAAGCTGAGGTCGCCGGGCCCATTCAGCGGGCCATGCCCACCACATCGTCGATCCCGGTTCCTCCCAGGCTCCCGGAGAACGGAGCGTCGCCGTAGGAGAAGACGCCACCGTCGGATGCGGTGAACCAGTATCCCCGGCCGTCCGGCGTGGGGGTCATGCCCACGATGGGACTGTTGAGCCGAATGTTCCCCGTGGAGCCGAAGAACGGCGCATCGCCGAAGGTGAAGATGCCACCGTCAGAGGCCACTAGCCAATAGCCCTGGCCACTCGGGGTCGATGCCATGCCGACGATGGGCTGGTTCAGGCGGATGGCACCGGTCGAGCCATAGAACGCGGCGTCGCCGAAGGTGAAGATGCCACCGTCGGATGCCACCAACCAGTAGCCCTTTCCATCGGGCGTCGTCGCCATGCCCACGATGGGCTTATTGAGGTGAATGGCGCCGGTCGAGCCATAGAAGGCGGCATCGCCGAAGGAGAAGATGCCCCCGTCCGAGGCCACCATCCAGTAGCCCTTCCCATCGGGCGTGGACGCCATGCCGACGATGGGTTTGTTCAGGTGGATGGCACCGGTCGATCCGTAGAACTGGGCATCGCCGTAGGAGAAGACTCCCCCGTCGGTGGCGACCATCCAGTAGCCGCCGTCCGATGGCGTCGTCGCCATGCCGACGATGGGCTGGTTGAGGTTCACCGTGGTCAGGTCACCGAGATAGTTGAGGAACTCGTCGTTGCCGAACCCTCCGAGCTCGCCCGCTGCTCCATAGAGGTAATAGCCCTGCCCGGGCGTGCTCGGGGAGGCGTTGTAGGCGATGGTGCCGACGAGCTCGGTGTTGCCGTCGCCAGTCACGCAATCAAACTGCAGTGCGAGGGTCTGGATACTCCCCTGACCGTTGTTATCTGCCACGACGAGTTGGTCGATGGTAACCGTGAAGTCACCATTGGGAGTCGTAAAGCAATTGTTGGGGGTCTGTGTCACGCCCAATTGGAGGTTTGCGACATTCGCATTCGTGCCCGTGGTTTCGTAGGTTTGACCAGCGACAATCCCGGGCCCGCCAATAGTCGACATCGAGAAGCTTCCACCGGCCCAACTGACGCCGAAAGCCGACAGAGTGCCATTGTGGTAGAGGGTGATGTTGGGCTGAGATGGAGTCTGCGTGATGACGATGGGATCCGCATCGCCGATGTAAGCCTCACTGACAACCGAGTTGAGTGGAGCCGCACTGTCGGCCGGCGTGTGCGGCGATACCAAACTGGAATTCGCCGCGCTGGCGGCGGCGCCGACGGCATGCGTCCGGTAGGGCGCTGCACCTGCAGACGGAATCAACACGAGCCCCATGACCACAATGAGGGAGGACGTCACCGCCGCGACGGCGCCGAAGAGGCCCGCTGGCCTTCCCCTCAGAACGTGGGGGATCTTCGACACGTTGGACCGCCACCCGGCGCTTGACACAGTTGCTTCCTCCCGACTTCGGTACGCTTCACACCCTTCTGGGCGTGCGGAATCTAAGCACGCAGAACCAGGAGACTGGGGGATGGCGCCGCCGTGCGATCGACCGGTACGACGTCCTTCTTCCATATTGCCCTCCCCTTGGACGTGCGCAAATCGTCTGCGTGAGTGAACCGCGCGCCGGAACCGTACGGAATCCACAACAACGCCGGCCCACCGCTTTCACAACGGACGCTCAATGCAAACGTGGGTGCAACTGCCGTGACAACCTCGTCGGGCGGCCCGACGAAATCACGAACCGGATACTTTGAGCACCGGTGTCCGCGGCGTCTCCTCGCCCGAGAGCGCCGGATCTGCTCCTATCACCTTCTCGAGAAGATCCCGGAGTTGACGGAGCTCTGCGCGCGAAAGGGTACCGAACGAGGCGGGCGGCACCGACAGCACCGAATGGATCTCGGCGGCCAGCGCTCGACCCTTCTCGGTGAGGACGACGATCTTCACCCGGCGATCGACGGGATCCTGTGCACGCGTCGCCAATCCGTTTGCGGCAAGATCGTCCACCAGTGCCGTGGCGTACGAAGGGTCGCAGCCGATGCCGCGGGCCATCTCACCCATGGAGATGCCGTCGGTCCGGGAAAGGCGCACCAGCGTCTTGAGCACCCCCGGCGACAACTTGGTCTGCGCACCGAGCGCTGCCATCTTCTCGGCTTGCTCGCCTTCCAGCACGATACGGCGAAGGCGGTCGAAGGCATCCTCGGCGAGTCCCACGACCGCAAGTCTGGCACATACTCTTTGACATATCTAGATCTTTGAGTATTATGAAGTATCCCCCGAGAGGAGTTGCATGGCCCGCAGCACCACCCAGGATTCCGTCCTGACCCCCGAAATTCGCCGCGTTTCGACCGTGATGGTGCTCGGGTCGATCATGGCCATCCTCGACACGACGATCGTGGCGGTGGCGCTCGACACGCTGGCCCGCGACTTCCATGTGTCCCGTCTCGACCATCCAGTGGGTGACCACGGGGTACCTGCTCGCCTTGGCCGTGGTCATTCCGGTGACCGGCTGGGCCGTCGATCGCTTCGGGACCAAGTTGATGTGGATGATCTCCGTCTCGCTGTTCGTCATCGGATCCTGCCTCTGCGGTGTGGCCTGGTCGGCCAACTCCCTCATCGTGTTCCGCATCCTGCAAGGCCTGGGTGGCGGCATGATCCTGCCCATCGGCCAGTCCATGGTGGCGCGTGCCGCCGGTCCGCAGCGCATCGGCCGCGTGATGAGCATCGTCGGGGTGCCCACCGTCCTGGGCCCGATCCTCGGCCCCGTGCTCGGCGGCCTGATCGTCTCCAACTTCAGTTGGCGCTGGATCTTCTATATCAACGTGCCGATCGGCATCGTCACCCTTGCCCTCTCCAGCAAGTTCCTCGTCGGTGGCGAAGAAAAGGTCCGCAGCAGTTTTGACGGCTTGGGCTTCGCGCTTCTCTCGCCCGGGTTGGCGGCACTGGTGTATTCGCTGTCGGAGGTCGGGATCACCGGCAAGTTCACGAGCGCACCGGTGGTGATCAGCTTCGTGCTCGGACTCGGACTCATGATCGCATTCATTGTCCATGCCCTGCGTGTCCGCAATCCGCTGCTCGATCTGCGCCTGTTCAAGAACCGCAACTTCACGATCTCCAACATCTGCATGTTCGTGATGGGCGCCACCCTGTACGGCTCCATGTTCATCCTGCCCCTCTACTACCAGATCGCCCGCGGGCTGAGCCCCTGGCAGGCCGGTCTCATGATGGCGCCACAGGGCATCGGTGCCGCACTGATGATGCGAAAGTCCGGGAGGATCGCCGACCGCAACGGTCCTCGGAAGGTCGTGCCCTTCGGCATTCTGCTCATGGCGGCGGCCACCGTCCCTTTCGCCTTCGTCACCGCCACCACGAGCGTCGTCCTCCTCGCCGTAACCCTCTTCGTGAGGGGTCTCGGGTTGGGGCTCTCGATGATGCCCATCATGTCGGCCGCCTACTACGACCTCTCGCACGCCGACATACCGCGGGCCAGCACCACCCTGAATATCGTGCGTCAGATCGGCGCCTCGGTGGCCACCGCCGCGTTCGCCGTGATCCTGCAACGCGGCATTGTCGAGAACACGCATGCCCATTCGTCGAGTGACAGCAAGCTTTTGTCCGACGCCGTCAAGTTGCCGCCACAGATCGCCGAAGAGGTAGCGAAAGCCTTCGCCCACACATTCACATGGGCAGTGGTTCTCATCATGTTGGCCTTCATCCCGACGCTGTTCCTGCCGTCACACGGTCCGAATTCCACGCCGGGCCCTGCCGTCGACGATGACGAGGGTCTTCTGGTGGAGCCGGTCGTCGGGCTCGTCGAATAGCACCGAGGTCGGGGAATAGCAGCACACTGGCCGTGGTTGCACAAAACCATGAACCCGATCTATACAGCCACGGCCCATTCCACCGGAGATGGCCGCAACGGCCATGCCCGCAGCGACGACGGATTCATCGATCTGGACCTGCGCATCCCTAAGGAGATGGGTGGCCCCGGCGGTGGCACCAATCCAGAGGAGCTGTTCGCGGCGGGTTACGCCGCGTGCTTCCACTCGGCCATGAAGCTGATCGCCGGGCAACAGAAGCTCGACGTCGACGGGACCGAGGTCTCTGCCAGTATCGGTATCGGTGCGCTCGACAACGGAGGATTCGGGCTTACCGCCGCGCTGGTGATCTACGCGCCCAAGCTCGACAAGGCGACCGCCCAGTCCCTGGTCGAAGCGGCCCACCAGGTGTGCCCGTACTCCAACGCCACGCGGGGCAACATCGAGGTCACGCTCTCGATCGTCGAGTAGGCCCGCTGCTCGGTGGGCCGGCCCGGCTGTCGCTCCGGGCGTCGGTCGCTAGGCGGGAACCTCGTCAGCGATACGTGTGGTTGAGTCCCACGCCCACGATGCGCAGACTGCTGCGATCGCGTTCCGCCGGGCCGGGCGCGGACCGAGACGTCGCAGACGTCGACGTAGAGTGACTACTTGTTGAGCGGATCCCGGGGCAGCCCGAGAATGCGTTCGGCTATCTGGTTGCGGGTGATCTCCGACGTCCCACCGGCGATCGACATACCCCGGGCAGCCAGCTGGGACAGACCGGCGAACGCACCGTCGCCGGTGAGGAGCGCCATGTCGGGGCCAACGAGGTCGGCTTGCAGCAGTCCGCGTCGCCTCGCCGAGCTCGGCCAGCACCAACTTCGTGACGTTGCCTTCGGGGCCCGGGCCGCCCCCGACAACGGCACGCTGGGCCCGGCGCAGGTTGAGCACCTTGAGCGCGTGATCTTTCGTCAGTACTTCACCGACGCGCGCCGTTGCCCCCGGAACCCGGTCGCCGTGTCGATGGAGCAAATCGAAGATGTCCATACCTGGGAAGATGCTGGCCGAACTTCCACCGATCGAGACGCGCTCGTTCCCCAGTGTGGAGCGGGCGACCGTCCAGCCGTCGTTGGGTGTGCCCACCACGTCGTCGTCGGGGACGAAGACGTCGTTGAAGAACACTTCGTTGAAGTCGGCGTTGCCGGTGATCTGGCGCAAGGGGCGGACTTCGACCCCGGGGCCGTGCATGTCGATCACCATGGTGGTGATGCCGGCATGCTTGGGCGCGTCCGGGTCGGTGCGCACCGTGGCCAAGCCGAGGTGGCAGTACTGGGCGCCAGAGGTCCAGACCTTCTGGCCGTTGACCAGCCATCCACCGTCGACCCGGACGCCCTTGGTCTTGACCGCGGCCGCGTCCGATCCGGCGTCGGGCTCACTGAACAGCTGGCACCACACCAACTCCCCCATCAGCGTTCGCTCCACCCAGCGCTCGACCTGCTCGGGCGTGGCGTACTGGTTGACCGTCATGATGTTCCAGCCCGTGATCCCGAAGTTGGGCGGCCGCACGCCTACGGCCTTGAGCTCCTCGTCGATGATGAGCTGCTCGATCGCTCCCGGCGTCCCTCCCCCAGGGTGCGGGCCAGTGCGGGACCATGAGACCCGACCCGATGAAGGCCCGACGTTGCTCGTCCCCGCTGAGGGTGGCTAACCGTTCGGCCTCGAGGCGTAGATCGGCCCGCAACTCCTCGGCTTCCGGGGGCAGGTCCAGGGTGACCTCGCGTGTGGTCCCCTTGAGCGCCCACGCAGTCACGTCTTCGGCGTCGGACGGTGTGCCGAGCACGGCGTTGAGCACCAGCGCCCGCCGCAGATACAGATGGGCGTCGTGCTCCCACGTGAACCCGATCCCCCCGTGCACCTGAATGTTCATCTGCGCGTTCTGGACGAACGGCTCGAAGGCCAAGGTGGCGGCCATGGCGGCAATGAAGGAGAACTCGTCGTCACCGTCGACCGACGCGCGTGCGGCGTCCCACACGAGCGCGGTGGCCAGTTCCGCCGCCACCAACATGTTGGCGCAGTGATGCTTGACGGCCTGGAAGGTGCCGATGGTGCGACCGAACTGCACCCGCTGCTTCGCATAGTCGACGGCGTCGTCGACGCAGGCTGCCGCGCCGCCGACGGCCTCGGCCGCCCCGAGCGTGCGGGCCAGGGCCAGAGCCCGCCCGGCCGCACCGACGATCACATCCTCCGCCCGCACCGCCACGTTGTCGGCGTGAGCCGCCACACAACGTCGGGTCGGGTCGAGGTTGCCGGCTCGATGCAACGTGAGCCCTGGCGCGTCCGACTGGACGATCACCACATCGTCACCCACCCGGAGCAGCAGCAGGTCGGCCGCGCTCCCGCCGAGCACGACGCCGGCCCCACCCGAGAGGATGCCGTTGGTCGAGTGCGAGACCGGGCCCCGCCAGCCCGAGCGCAGCTGTCCGCGAGCCCTCCGCCAATCCGGGGAGCAGGCGCTGCCTCTGCGCAGTCGTACCGCACTGGTCGATGACGGCGGATGCCAGAACCGTGGGCAAGAACGGTCCCGGCGCAACCTGGCGGCCGAGCTCATCGAGGACCACGACCAGTTCGAGGAGGCCGGCGCCCGAACCCCCGTACTCCTCGGGCAGGTGGATCCCGAGCCACCCCAGTTCCGCCATTTCCCGCCAGTAGGAGGGGCGCGGCTCGTCCTCGGACTCGAGCAGGGAGCGAGCGGCCTGCAGCGCCTTCTGCGCAGTGAGGACACTCCGCACCGTGGAGGCCAGCTCCTGGTGGTCGTCGGTAATGGCAATCGGCATGGTGAATGCCCCCCTCGAGGTGATGAGCTGCTGACGGCGTTGTAATGCGGCTGACGGCGTTGCGGTGACAGCCCTTCTGTCCGACCGACCGTCAACCGGATATCTCCGGCGTGAGATTAGAGGGGATATGCCGAAACGCCCAAGTCGGGCCAGAGGGCAGCTGCGCCGACGACGGCGTCCGCGGCAACGTCGATCTCACCCTCGACGTCACCGGCCATGCCTGGCTACGCTGACGCCGTGAGTTAATTCCCCGAGCCACCCTGCGTCCGTTCTGCTCTGTTCGTTGACCCTCGGTTCCGGAGATACTCATGCCATCCCCCTTTTCGCCCACTTCTCCGGCGACGCTCGTCGCCCGCGACATCACCTTCGAACGCCGCGGCCGCACCGTGCTCGATCGCGTGTCGGTCACCCTCGGACCCGAGACCTGCCTCGGCGTGGTCGGCCCCAATGGCGTGGGAAAGTCGACGCTGCTGCAGATCCTGGCCGGTCTCCTCTCTCCGCTCTCGGGCACCATGCGAGTCGACCCGCCCGGGGCCACCGTCGGTTACCTGGCGCAGGAACAGTCCTCACTGCCCGGAGAGACCGTCCGCCAGGCGGTCAATCGGCGGACAGGAGTCGCCGCCGCCGAGACGGAACTGGCCGACGCGGCGGCACACCTCAGTGGAGGTCGGCCCTCCGACGACGACCGCTACGCCGTCGCCCTGGCCCGTTACGAATCGCTGGCGGCCGGAGACCTCGAGGCCCGCCTCTCAACCACCCTGCAGGAGGTGGGCCTCGGAGCCGCGTTGGCGGAGGCCGAGGTGGCCACGCTCTCGGGCGGACAGGAGGCGCGACTGGCGCTGGCCGTGGTCGTCCTGTCGCGCTTCGACCTCACCCTGCTCGATGAGCCGACGAACGATCTGGACTTCGACGGCCTGCACCGGCTCGAGTCCTTCGTGGCCCACCGCCGCGGGGGCATGGTGATCGTCTCGCATGATCGGGCCTTTCTCGATGGTGCGGTGACCGACGTGCTCGAGCTCGACGAGCACCACCACGCGGGTCAGCTCTATGGAGGAGGCTGGTCGGGCTACCAGGCCGAGCGGGCAGCCGCCCTCTCGCATGCCACCGAGGCCTACGCCACCTACGAAGCGAACCGCCGCGACCTTCGGGCGCGGGCCCAGCGGGAGCGGCAGTGGGCGACCTCGGGTGTCTCGAGGGAGAAGCGCATCCCCAGGGACAACGACAAGGCGCAGCGGGACTTCCGCATCAACAAGACCGAGAAACTGGCCTCCCGGGCCCGTCGCACCGAGAGGGCGATGGAGGCACTCGATGTCGTGGAGAAGCCCTGGGAGGGGTGGGACCTCCGGTTCTCCATCGAGCAGGCACCCCGGTCCGGCGCAGTGGTGATGCGGCTCGAGGACGCGGTCATGGAGCGGGGAGCCTTCAGGTTGGGCCCACTCACCCTCGAGATCGGCTGGGCCGACCGGCTTGCCCTGGTGGGACCCAACGGTTCCGGGAAGACCACGTTGGTGGAGACCATCCTGGGCCGGCTGCCGTTGGCGAGTGGGACCCGCTGGATCGGTCCGAGCGTCGTCGTCGGCGAGCTGGGGCAGGATCGGCGGTTGTTGGGTGCCCCGGCCGGCAGCACGGCCGGCAGCACGGCCGGCAGCACGGCCGGCAGCGGGCAGACCAGGACGGTGGTGGACGCTCTCATGAGGACGGCCGGCGTCACGCTCTCAGAGGCCCGGTCGCTCCTGGCCAAGTTCGGGCTGGGCGCCGAGGCAGCGACCCGCCGGACCTCGTCGCTGTCGCCGGGCGAACGCACCCGGGCCGAGCTCGCCGCCTTCGCGGCCACTGGCGTGAACTTCCTGGTCCTCGACGAGCCCACGAACCATTTGGACCTCCCCGCGATCGAGCAGCTGGAGTCGGCTCTGGAGAACTTCGACGGGACGTTGCTCCTCGTGTCCCACGACCGCCGCCTGCTCGAAACGGTCGAACTGGGGCGACGGCTGGAGCTCGGTCCTGCAGGGGAGATCCGGGAATCTGTCGTCTAGGCCTCTGTTTCCCCGTTTCGGACCACCCCACCCGAAGGGTGTCCCATGCCACCGTGGCGGCGACCGTGGCGGCGACCGTGGCGGAGGCACCGTGGCGGAGGCACCGTGGCCGAGACCGTGGCGACAGGCACCGTGGCGACCGTGGCGGAGGCACCGTGGCGACCGTGGCGGAGTGCCCGCGGTGGCGGACAGCGCCACACGTGCATAGGTTGAAGTACGGGATCGAACGTCAAGTACCGGAGGGGGCAGCGACATGGCTGATGTGCAGGGGACCTGCGATGCACGATTCGACGGGGTTCGAAGGGCCCTTTCGTCAAGTCTCGACTCGGGAGGAGATGTCGGGGCCTCCGTCGCCGTCTACCTGCATGGCGAGCCTGTGGTCGACCTCTGGGGAGGTTTTGTCGACGAGGCAAAAAGCGCCCCGTGGGAGCGAGACACCATCACCAACGTGTGGTCGACCACGAAGACGATGACGTTCTTGTGTGCTCTCATGCTGGCCGACCGCGGTGAGCTCGACTTCCATACGCCAGTGGCGACGTACTGGCCCGAATTCGCCGCAGGCGGCAAAGAGCGCGTCGAGGTGCGGCACCTCATGGGCCACACGGCGGGCCTCTCGGGCTGGGACGTGCCGATCCCACCGGAACGGCTGGCCGACTGGGAGTTCTGCACATCGGCACTGGCGGCACAGACGCCATGGTGGGAGCCGGGCACTGCATCCGGATACCACGCCCTGACCCAGGGCTACCTGATCGGTGAGGTCGTCCGCCGCATCACGGGTAAGTCGATCGGCGCTTTCTTCGCGGAGGAGGTGGCCAAGCCGCTGGAAGCCGACTTCTTCATCGGGCTGCCGGAGAGCGAGGACGATCGGGTCTCCGAACGTGATCCCTCCCCCGCCGCCCAACATGGAGGGGGCCGAGGTTCCCGAGATCGCGGCGAGGACCTTCATGAACCCGCCCCTCGACGCCAAGATGGCCATCCAACCCTGGTGGCGCCGGGCCGAGATACCCGCTGCGAACGGGCACGGCAACGCCCGCTCGGTCGCCGCCGTCCAATCCGTGATCGCGGGGCGGGGGACGTCGGGCGGCGTGCGGCTGCTTTCGGCTGCCGGTACCGACCCCATCTTCGAAGAGCAGTCGAATGGCATCGACCTCGTGATGGGGACGTACAACCGCTTCGGCATGGGCTACGGGCTGAGCAACGAGGAGATCCCGCTCGGACCCCGGGGTTGTCGCTGGGGTGGCTACGGCGGCTCGATCATCGTGATCGACCAAGACGCCGAGCTGGCCGTGTCCTACGTCATGAACCGTATGGAGTCAGGTGTCGAGGGAGACACTCGCGGCGAGACCATCAGGCTCGAGGCGCTCAAGGCCGTGGGCTGATCCAGTGGGCTGATCCAGTGGGCTGATCCAGTGGGCTGATCCAGTGGGCTGATCCAGTGGGCTTCGGCCGAAATCCTGCGATCAGGGCTGCTGCGGGAGCACCGCGTCGACTTCGATTCGATCTTCCAACGCGGATCGAGCAGGCCTGCCACGACGACCATGGTGGCTGCCGGGAGGATCTGCGAGAACAGCTCTCCATGCACGCCGGAGACCGCATCGGCGTCGTCGGCGGATATGAGGTACATGCGGGTGCGCACGACGTCCACGAGTGTGGCCCCGGCGTCGGCCAACGCCGCCGTGATGATGTCGAAGCAACGCCGCGCCTGTACTCGGGCATCGTCGGGACACGTTCCGTCGGCCCAGACCGGCCCGGTGCCCGAAACCCAGACCCGGTCGCCCACCCGCAGCGCACGGCTGAAGCCGATGGTCGGCTCGAAGGGAGACCCTGAGGAGACCCGGTGACGTTCGCTCACGTCTCCGATTCTGGCACTGCGCCCTTGGCGGCGGCCGGACCGTGGTGTCGGATGAACCGTGCTGTCGGATGAACCGTGGTGTCGGATGAACCGTGGTGTCGGATGAACCGTGCTCTCAGGCCAACGGGCCGTGCAGCATCTCGATCCGGCGGGCCAAGTTGACGGCATGATCGCCGAGCCGCTCGTAGAAGCGGGCCAGGAGCGTGACTTGTGCACCGATGGCCGTTGGCATCGTCTCGGCCGCTATCTCCCTGGTGAGCCGCTCGTGCAGGATATCGATCTCCTCGTCCGCTTCGGAGAGCTCGTCCGCTCTGGCCGAGCGGTCACCGTAGGCATCGGCGGCGTCATGCCACATCTCGAGAGCGACCTCGGCCATCCGTTGGATGATGCCGCGGCTCAGAGGGCTCATCTTCGATCCGAGGTTGGTAACGGCACGTTGCGCGATGTGCTCCGCCAGATCGCCGGACCGCTCCAGTTCAGGCACGATCAGCAGGACACCCACCAGGTGACGCAGGGTCGCACTCGGCGTGGACCCGTCATCGATCTGCTTCCACACCATCAGTTCGACCTCGGCCGTCAGTTCGTCGACCGACTGATCTCCCTCGACCACTCGCAATCCCCGGGCTCGATCGTTGCCGAGTAAGGCGTCTGTGGCCCCCGCCAGCGCCTCCGATACCAGGGCGAAGAGCTGGGTCATCCGAAAGTCGATCGTGACGCTTTCGGAGAGGCCGGAGTACATGATGCCCCGACGATAACCGCCCCGGCGGATGCCACAATTCAGGCCGCCTCGCCTCCCCTAGTGTGCGGGCGGTGACAGGCAGCGACATCGGAGAGCTGCTCGAGCTGGAGGTGGGTGACATCGCCGGCGGTGGCGGATGCGTCGGCCGCGCTCCCGATGGCCGGGTCGTCTTCGTTCGGCATTCCCTGCCCGGGGAACGGGTCGTCGCCCGCGTGACCTCGACGACGTCGTCGTTCATGCGGGCGGACGCCGTCGAGATAGTCCGCGCCTTCACCTGATCGCGTGCCACCGCCGTGCCCGTTCGCCGGTCCCGGTCGCTGTGGGGGCTGCGACTTCCAGCACGTCGAGCTTGGTGCGCAACGAGCACTCAAGGCCTCGCGCATCGTCGAGCAACTGCTCCGGGTGGCCGGCATCGCGCATGATGTCGTTGTCGAAGCCGTGGGGCCCGACGAAAGTGGGCTGGCCTGGCGCACCCGAGTCCGCTTAGCAGTCGACGAGTCCGGACACGTGGGATTTCGGCGTCACCGCTCACACCAACTCGAGCGGGTCGACCACTGCCCGATCGCATGCGATGAGGTCATGCGGACGGGGACGTTCGACGCCGACTGGACGGGGGTCGAGCGAGCTCGAGGTCATCGTGGCGCCGGACACGGGTGAATCGCTGATTGCGGTCGACTCCACCGGCACCGCCACCGGCACCGGCACCGGCACCGGCACCGGCACCGGCAAGCGCAGCGCCAGGCGCCCGCTGCAGTTGCCGGAGCTCCCGGCGAGGTTGGTCGTCAACGGGCGCGCGCAGCAACGCTCGGGTGCGGTCCATACCAAGGTGGCCAACGTGACGTTCCGCGTCTCTGCCGGCGTGTTCTGGCAGGTGCACGTCGGGGCCGCTGAGGCACTCACCGCCGCCGTACGTACCGTGCTGGGTGCCGGACGCGGCGACTCCGTCGTCGACCTCTACGCCGGCGCCGGCCTCTTCTCGGTGTTGATGGCCCACGATGTGGGACGTTCTGGTTCGGTGCTGGCCGTCGAGCGTGATCGTCGAGCTTGCGCAGATGCTGAGTACAACGGGCAGGGCCTTCCGCAGCTCCGCGTCAAGAGGGCCTCCATCACGACCAACCTGGTTGAGAAGGGGATCGGAAGGCCCGACCTCGTGGTACTCGATCCGGCACGGGAAGGTGCCGGAAAGGCGGTCATGGCGGCTCTGCACGGCCACGCCTCCACGCTGCGACGGGTGGTCTACGTCTCGTGCGACCCCTCATCGTTCAGTCGCGACATCCGGGTCCTGCTGGACGACGGCTGGACGCTCACGTCGCTCCGGGCCTTCGACATCTTCCCCATGACCGAACACGTGGAACTGGTGGCCGCGCTCGAACCGCCCTCCTGACCTTTCGGACGGTTCCGACCCGGTCGCCGCTTACGCGTGCCCGCCCACCTCGTGGTCGATATGGCCGATGGCCTCCAGCTGCAGCGTCGAATGCTCCACATCGAAGTGGCCGGCCAGACAGCTCTGCAGATGGTCGAGCACCCGGCCGACTTCACCCCCGTTGATGCAGTCGTCGGTGACCACGATGTGCGCCGTGAGAATGGGCAGGGAGGAGGTGAGCGTCCAGACGTGCAGGTCGTGCACGGAGGACACTTCGTGGAGTTCGAGGAGGTGTCGTCGCACCTCCTCCAGGTCGATGTCCTCGGGCGTGGCCTCCAGGAGGATCCGAAGCCCCGGCCGGAGGAGCCCGATCGCGGCCTTGAGCATCAAGCCGACGACCACGAGCGACGCGATGGGGTCGGCCCGGTCGAACCCGGTGATGACGATCACGATGCCGGCGATGACCGTCCCGATGAATCCGTAGAGGTCCGTGAGGACGTGGCGGTAGGCGCCCTCCACATTGAGCGATCGCCGGTCTGCCCTCGACATCGTCATGGTGGCGACCAGATTGACGGCGACACCGATCGCCGCCACGATGATCAACACCCACCCGTGGACCGTCTCGGGGTGCACAAGACGCTCGATCGCTTCGATCGTGACGAGCGCCGAGACGACGACAAGCGTCAGGCCGTTGCCGACCGCGGCGATGATCTCGGCCCGCTTCATGCCGAAGGTGTGTGAGCCCGTCTCGGGTCGGGCGGCGAGGCGCAGCGCGATCAGGGACCCGGCGATCGCACCAACGTCAGCCAACATGTGCCCGGCGTCGGCCAGCAGAGCCAGGGAATGCGAGAGGAACGCAGTCACGACCTCGAACACCATGAAGCCGGCGAGGAGTGAGAGCGTGATGGTCAGATATCGATGGTCGGACTCCGCCGTGACGGCGTGACGTGTGGTGGCCCGTGGCCGTGGCCGTGGCTCTGGCTGCCGTGGCCCGAACCGGCTCCATGGGTGTCGTGGCAGCCAGCCCGCAGTCCCAGCCGCAGCGCCAGCCCCGTGGCCATGACCGTCGGCACCGTTGCTCGAGACGTCATCCGGACCGTACACGTGCTCAGGATTGCTCGACACGTGACCGTCCGATCGTGTTGGGCGTGTTTGGCGTGTCGGTGCGGACATTTGGCGGAACGGACCGCGTGACGTGGTCGGCATGCGACAGGACCTCTTCGACGAGTCGGCGGACGTGGGCATCGTCGGCCACGTAGAAGATCCGGGTGCCGTCACGGCGGGTGCGGACGAGGCGGGCCAGCCGCAGCTTGGCGAGATGCTGGGACACCCCGGCGGCTTGTGCCCCGACCAGCTCCGCCAGTTCATTGACCGAGTACTCGCCGTCGAGCAGGGCCCAGATGATGCGCAATCGTGTCTCATCCCCCAGCAGTTTCAGCATGCCCACGGCAGATCGGAACTCGTCCTCCGAGGGAATCTCCCCTATCTCGCCTATCTGCGTAGTCACGTAGATATCCTAGCAAGTTCCCCGGTGGCCGTGCCCGTCCGGCCGATTCCGCTGCGGAGCCCGCTCCGGGCGCCTTCTGACACGCCGACAGGGCTCAAGGGGCTGCCGGCCCGGGAAGTCAGAGGGCCCTTCCGGCGTTGAGAAGGGCATGATCCCCCTTTCCGTGCTTGACCTCGCCACTGTGGCCTCGGGATCCACTCCGGCGCTGGCATTGACCGACACCATCAAGATGGCAAGCGTCGTGGAGCAGCTCGGGTACAAGCGCCTCTGGGTGGCTGAACACCACGGCATGCCAGCTGTCGCCAGTTCCGCCCCGGCCGTGCTGATCGCTCATCTGGCCAATGCCACGTCCACGTTGCGGGTTGGCTCGGGCGGCGTCATGCTCCCCAACCACTCCCCTCTCGTCATCGCCGAGCAGTTCGGAACGCTCGAAGCGCTGCATCCGGGCCGGATCGACTTGGGATTGGGGCGAGCGCCGGGCACGGATCAGGTCACGGCCCGCGCACTCCGACGTGCCCAAGATATGAACGCCGACACTTTCCCTGACGATGTCGTCGAACTCATCAGGTACCTCTTACCCAACGAGGGACCGCCCGCCGTACCGTCGGCCGTACCGGGCAACGGGTACCTGCCCGAGGTGTGGCTGCTCGGCTCATCGCTCTTCAGCGCCCAGCTGGCGGGGATGCTCGGGCCTCCCGTTCTCCTTCGCCTATCACTTCGCTCCCAAGCTGCTCGATGCTGCGCTCGAGACCTACCGGTCCCACTTCCGCCCGTCGATCCTCCATAACGAACCCCGCGCCATGGTCGCGGTCACCGTGTTGTGTGCGCCAACGGAAGCCGAGGCAACATGGCTCTCCGGATCATCGGCGCTGAGCATCCTGCATCTTCGTACAGGCCGACTGGGTCTCCTCCCATCGCCCGAAGACGCCGAGGCCTATCCCTTCACTCCTACCGAATTGGCCATCGTGGAAGACTCGATGTCGAGCCATCTCATCGGTACGCCGGAAACCGTGTTCGAAGGTCTGGTCGAATTGCAGAGCCGAACGTCGGCAGACGAAATCATGATTTCGACCCGTATGCACTCCTACGAGGCGCGCGTCCGCTCCCTCACTCTGGTCGCCGAACGGTGGGGTTTGACGCCGCTTTCTTGAACTTGAGCGCCCGACCCCCCCTCCACGGACGCGCCCATAGGCCCCTCCAGGGGCAGGCATCGCGATTCTGAGGATGGTGCGCACAGAGGGGACAGTCGGAGGGGTTGTCATCCGAACTGGGCCTGTATCTCGCGTAGGGCCGCGACCTCCGAAGAGCCGCCGTCGACCTTAGGGACCGCCCTCGTCGCCGTCCTCGTCATCGTCGGCTTCCCAGCCGGCGCCGTCATGATCATCGCCGTCAGCGTCGTCGTCCCAGCCACTGGCGTCGCGGTGGTCCCCGTCCCTGGTCCCTTCACCCCCGCCCCCCGGCGGTTCGCCGTTGCGGAGCCTGTTGTGGAAACTGCACAGGACCCGGCCGTTCTCCTGGGTGGTCTCACCGCCTTGGGAGAAGGGGGTGATGTGGTCGATCTGGCAGCGCTGGGCGGGAGCCTCACAAAAGGGGTGGGTGCAGCACTGGTCACGCACCTCAATGGCCCGGCGGGTCGCGCCGGTGAAGAACCGGGCCTTCTTCGAGCACTCGATGCGGCACTTGGGGCCGAAGATGATGCGTTCGAAGTCCGCCCCGTCCAACCAGGGCAACAGGGCCCCGGGGCTGATAACGGGACCACCTTCGATCTGGCTGATGCGCCCCTTGAGGGCTTCGTAGCCCACCAGGACGCTGAAGAGGGGGGCCGGACGGCGGTCGGTCGCCTTGGCCCCCTTGGAGCGCACCGCCATCTCGACCAGGGCATCGGCCCGGCGTTGGGCGGGAGTGCGGGCCAACTCGTGCACCTTGGGGTCACGCCCGAGCTCTTCTTTGGCCCTCGCCCAGTCGACTTCGAAGAGCTGCTGTTCGATGCGGGCCAGTTCCCCGGCGACGATGGCCCCGCCGACCGGGTCGAGGTTGCCCCCCAAGTGGTACATCCCGTTGATGGTCTGGATCACATAGGCGTCGCGGCGGGCCAGGCGGGCCATGTCGGCCTCTTCTGCCCCGTCGGGGTCGGCCATCTGGGTGAAATAGGCCACGGCGTTGGCAAAGGGCACGAACTTGAGCTCTTGGGCCACCTGCACCAGGGCCTCTTCACAGAGCCCGAAGGCCTGTGCGTTGGCGTGGGCCACCGCCTTGGCCGCCTTGACCAACACGTCGACATGGGCCGGGCCGATCGAGCCCTCGGCGAACGCTGCGGCCACACGCGGCATGGACGCCAACGCCCGCCCCCGGCGCAGGTGTCCCCTGACCTCGGCGAGGGGGAGATGACAGGACGTGGCGATCCACGCCGCTGCACTCTGGGCCCCGTCGGCCGCCCATTCGCCCCCCTCGGCGAAACTGGCCACCGCCTTGGCCATCGAGCAGCTATGGCGGGCATAGCCACGCTCTAGGGCAATGATCGAGTCCCGATCGCTATAGGAGTACGGATCAGCCTCGGACAAACGATCCAGCGCCTCGGCGAGGTTCTCGACAACATCCATGTCCCAAGTAGATCAGGGGGGTGTGACATCTACCCCCTGCTCAGCGCCCCAAAAAAGAAAAGAAATTCCGTACAAACCGTGAAAACCAGCGACCGTTGCGGTGGCGGCGGAAGGAGCGTCACCGTAATGCCGCGGAAAGCGGCGGAGTGCCGGCGGGGCAGTGGCAGCGGTGGCGGCGGTCGCCGGGCGGTGGCGCACACCCCCATCAGGGAAGGCTCAGTGTTACGCCTCCGCGACCTTCTTCAAATTGGCGAGTGTTGTCTCGATACCAGATTCGGTCATCGACAACAGTCCCTTCAATTGCTCGTCAGGCAGGCCGGTGATGCGCTCGTCATCGCGGATGATGCACCACGTTTCCTCGACTTCGGTGCCGTCGGCAACGGGTCGAAACCGATAGGTCCACTCGGCGACACCTTCGTCACGTCCACCCGCGATCCAACCGATCGCCCGCCCCGGCTCGGCGAGAACGATCTCGCAGCGGCGCTCCCATGGATCACGCCCCTGCATCTCGTTGCGACCCGTGAACCACGCACCCTCTTGCGGCGCCGACCCTGGCGCGGGCTCCGCTCCCTCGTCCCACCAAGCGGCCTTACAGATGGGGCTCAACTCACCGATACGAGTCACGTCCGCGATGATGTCGTACGCCACGTCCGGCGGCGCATCCACCGTCATTGTGCGCGTGACGTGAAGTTCCGAGTAATCGACCACCGTTCACCCTCCACTCGTCGGCGTGCGTTGCACATCGCCGCGGACGAGACAGTAGTTCGACCCGACCGATGGAGCGCAGGGAGGATCCGCACGCCACAAACCCGCCAACAACGCGGTCCGCGAGCCCACAGAGCCGGAATGCAAAGGTGCACGCATCACCCGGGAACGCCAGTCGGGTCCAGGGACGGCCGTAGGCCGAACGAGGACGAAGCGAAGCGAAGGCCCACAGTGGCCCTGGATGCGACGGGCACCACCGCACTCACAATGACCTTGGTCGGCCGTCATCGGCCGGCCTCTCTGCGCCGTTGAGCCCTTTCTGGCGATTGACTCCCGATGATCGCCCACCGCGGCAGGCCATGCACTGCCGGCTCTTCACCAACGAGCCCTCTACAGGGGCTTGAGATACGCGACTTCGAGTTCGGCCCCGTCGGGGTCTCTGAAGAAAACCGAGGACAGCGAGGGGCCGAACTTGGTGATCTCACCGGGCGACGCACCGACAGCGACCAGCCGATCCCGGATCTCGGCGAGCCGTTCCTCGGAATCGACTGCGAGGGCATAGTGATCAATCGGCCCTCGAGCGCCCATTTTTCCCCGGTCTCCGACGATCGCCTCTGCCGGGACCTCGAACACATTCAGTGCACTCGACCCGCCCATGTTGACGATCGCCATCCGGGGATGATCGTCGTGCGCCTCCATCACAGAGATGACCTCGGCGCCGAAGATGTCGTGATAAAAGGCCACGTAACGATCGAGGTCGGCTGTCATCGTCGCCACGTGATTGAACCCAGATGTTTCAGGACCGGCGGCCATGTCGCCTCCTTCGCTCGGATTGCAGGTTACAACGGACCCGACGGGAAGCGGCGGGCGACCGACCCGGTTCCCGGCGATTGGCCGGCCCGCCGCACTGCCGGCTGGCCGCCGGCCCGGCGCAAACCCTGACCGCCACGCTAGGGTTTTCTCCATGTCGATCTATTCAAACCAAATTGCCTCGCTCGATGGAGAACCGTTCGACCTGGACGGGCTCAAGGGCAAAGCTGTCCTCGTCGTCAATGTGGCCTCCAAGTGCGGTCTGACCCCGCAGTACACGGGGCTCGAGGAACTCCAGAAGACCTACGCCGACCGTGGTTTCACGGTCCTCGGTGTGCCCTGCAACCAGTTCGGCGGCCAAGAGCCGGGGTCGGCCGAGGAGATCTCGACCTTCTGCTCGTCGACCTACGGCGTGACCTTCCCCATCACCGAGAAGGTGGACGTCAACGGCCAGCAGCGCCACCCCCTCTTCACCGAGCTCACGGCCAAGCCCGACGCCAGCGGCGACGCCGGCGACATCCAGTGGAACTTCGAGAAGTTCCTGATCTCGCCCACCGGCGAAGTCGTGGGACGTTTTCGTCCGACGGTGACGCCCGATGCGGAAGAGCTGGTCGGAGCACTCGAATCCGTCCTGCCCAACTGAGCCACCTCACGGGGAGCATTGACGCTCGCACGCCCCGAGAAGGCACGGCTCATCACGAATGCCCATCACGATTCGAACGAGGGAGAACACCGTCACCATGTCGGAGTCCTGGAAGAAAGTAAAGGCCGACGAAGTACGCCCCGGCGATGCCGTGCGCACACAGGCGGGGAGTGTCGTCATCGTCTCGCGTATCGAGACCGGCTTCATGGGAAGGCCCAATATGTTGGCCTTCATCGAGGACACGCCCGACCGTTGGTTCAAGCAACCGATGATGGCTGACGGCGAGGTCGAAGTCCGCTCCTGAACCGATCGAGCCGATCGGGTGGGACACACCCGCTCGTTACCATGGCCTATGACTTTGCAGCCACCGGTCGAGTTGGGCCGCGGCGTGGTGGTTCTCCCAGGCGTCGAGCCACCGGGAGCGTGGTCGCACTGTCCCGCGTGTCGTCATCGGAGACGCCTCCCTGTCCGATCTCGGCCCCGCGGTGGAGGAACTCCACGGCTACTGGGTCAACCGACGGCCCGTCGTCGTCGAACTGGGCGCCGACCCGGCTGCCCTTCGCGAACCGGAGGCGAGCGCCCGCTCCGTCTACGACGCACGCGCCCGCCTTCGAGTTCAGCCGCGAACGCCTGCAGTTCCTGGTCTGGGCGAACAACTACGACGCCCGGGGTGGCGACCCCGTCTGGTGGCACGGCCGTAAAGCGGCTCGCCGTTACGCCGACGATGGGGTCACAGAAGGCGGCCTCACAGAAGGCGGCCACGGAGAAGGGGGACACGGCGACATCCGGCTGGCCGACGGGACGCCGCTCTTCATCGACGGCGGACCGCCGCAGCCACCGCAACTCGTCGCAGGGATCGCGGTCGTGCACCGCTGGAACGCCGAAGCCGGCCCGCTGCGGGCGGTTGGCCACGCACCGTCCATCGCCGATCTCGCGCCCGACCAGCTAGCCGCCGTCGGCCACCGCTCCGGCCCGGCCCGGGTCATTGCACCGGCCGGTTCGGGCAAGACCCGCGTTCTCACTGAGCGCCTGCGCCACCTCGTCAGCGATTGCGGCGTCCATCCGGGCACCGTCACGGCGTTGGCGTACAACAACAAGGCGGCGGGCGAGCTCCGCCTACGGTGCGCCGATATCGACGGTGCGCAGGCCCTCAACATCCGCACACTGAACAGCCTCGGGCTATGGATCTGCAATGAGTTCGGCCGGACCGGGCGGCTACGGGTGCTCGAGGAACCGGGAGTCCGGGACCTCTTGCAGCGCCAGATCGAGATACGGCGCCAAGCCAATACGGACACAGTGGCCCCGTACATCGAGGCCCTCTCCGCCATCCGGCTCGGTCTCACCGCTCCGGAATCCGTTGAGGAGGCCATCCCCGACGCCGCCGGGATCGCCGAGGGATTCGCTTCGTACCGGGCCGCTCTGGCCGATCTCGGTGCCGTGGACTTCGACGAGCAGATCTATCGGGCCCTCGAGATCCTGCTGACCGATCCCGAGGCGCGGGCGGCGGCGCAGGCCAAGTGCCGCTACCTCCTCGTCGACGAGTTCCAGGATCTCAACCCGGCCCACCTCCTGCTCATCCGTCTGCTGGCCGCCCCGGCGTACGACTGTTTCGGCGTCGGGGACGACGATCAGGTCATTTACGGCTACGCCGGGGCGACACCCGAGTTCCTCATCAACTTCTCCCGCTACTTCCCCGGGGCGACCACCCACCCGTTGACCGTCAATTACCGCTGCCCGCCCGCCGTCGTCGATGCGGCCCGACATGTGCTCTCCTACAACGTCCGTCGCATCGACAAGGAGATCCATGCGCCACAAGGCCGCATCGATGCGCCCACGACGTTCGACGGGCCCCTGGCCGGAGCCGGACCGGTGGTCGTGCTCGACGCCCCGGCCGACGCCCTGGCCGGCCTCGCCGTCGAGACCATCTCGTCGTGGCGCCACGGCGGGGTCGATCCGGGTGACATCGCTGTCCTGGCCCGGGTCAACTCGGCGCTCCTGCCCGTCCAGGTGGCGTGCATGGAGGCCGGCGTGCCGTGCACCGCTCCCCTTTCCACCGCCGTGCTCCAACGCACCGGCATCCGCACGGCGTTCGCCTACCTGCGCATCGGGTGCGATCCCGAGAACATCCGGCGTGAGGACATCCTCGAGACGATCCGTCGCCCGTCCCGGGGCATCGCCCCCAAGGTCGTCGACATGCTCACCAGCCGGCCCACCACGTCGATCACGGACATCCGGCGCCTGGCCGGAAGGCTCTCGGGCCGCGACGTGCCCAAGCTGGGGACGTACGCCAGCGACCTCGATACGGTGGTGCGGGGCTGCCGCGCCTCCACCGCCGCCGCCCTCGAGGCCATCCGGGTCGAAGTCGGGCTGGGCGACACCATGGACGTCCTCGATACCTCCCGCAGCGAGGCGGACCGCTCGACCCACACCGACGACCTGGCCGCACTGGAGTCGGTGGCCGCCCTGCACGCCGAGGTCGCCACCTTCGAACGCTGGCTGCGCGAGGTGCTGACCCGGACGCCGGTCGAAGGTCCTCTGGTTCTGCTCTCCACCATCCATCGCATCAAGGGCCGCGAGTGGGACCACGTCCTGATTTTCGACGTCTCGAAAGGCCTCTTCCCGCACCGGCTCGGCAACGACGAGGAGGGTGAGCGACGGGTCTTCCACGTCGCACTCACCCGCGCCCGCACCCAGGTGGTCGCCCTCGCCGATACCGAGGCGCCCTCCATGTTCCTGGCCGAGCTCGACGGCTCCCGGGTGCGTCCGGCTCCGGGTGCCGCGGGGCGCTCCGGTGACGGCGGGCGTCCGGGCGACACGGCACGTGCTGGCGGCGCCCATGGTGGACGTGGTGGTGGTGGTGGCGCCCGCAGCGACAGGCGGCCCAGGGCAGGGCGGGACCGGGTCCCCGCGGTCTTCGCCGAGGTACAGCTGCCACGGGTGGAAGCGGCGATCGGGCTCGTCGTGGAGGACCGGGGCAGCATCGGCGCCGTCGTCGAGCTGAGCGAGGATGCGGCGATCGTCTCCATGGGAGAGGTCCGGCTCCGGGTTTCGTTCGGATCAGACGTCCGGATCGACGGACAAAGTGTCACGTTGGTCGGTCCCGGCCAGGGGCCCACCGCCAGTGACGAGGCCGAAAAGGCGCTGCGCCAATGGAGATCGGAGATGGCCAGTCACGACGCCGTGCCGGCGTACGTGATCCTGAAGGACGCCGAGCTCACGGGCATCGCCGCCCGCGATCCGTCAACGCTGGCCGAACTGGCGAAGTGTCGCGGCATCGGACAGATCCGTCTCGAGCGTTGGGGCGACGAGATCCTGGCGGTGCTCGAGGGGGCCCGGTCCGCCTAATCCGGTCCGCCTAATCCGGTCCGCCTAACCCGGTCCGCGTCACCCGGTCACCCGGTCCGCGTCACCCGGTGTACGGACTCAGGAGGTCGTGCCCTTGGTGCGGGCATGCTCGGCCTCGGCGAGTCGCTTGACCGCATCGAGTCGGCGATCCCATTGCCGGGCGAGCTCTGCCATCGCCCGGGCGGCGTCGTCGAGCCGCTGGGTGTCCACCCGGTACAGGACCTCCCGCCCTTGTTTACGATGGCTCGTCAGGCCGGCCTGTTCGAGGACGGCGAGATGCTTGGACACCGCCTGGCGGGAGAACGGGACCTGTCCGGACAACCAACTCGCCGTGACCTCACCGTGGCGGACAAGGAGGTCGAGGACGCGACGACGAGAGGGTTCGGCGATGGCCGACCACAGCTCGTCATCGTCCGCTGTCTCCATCTCGTACGTTCCCTGGCCCTGTTTCCCTGACCCTGTTCTCTCTCGACCTTGGTTGTCGTTACCCGCTCTGCGGGCCGCCGGCAAGCAACTCCGCCAGCCGATCCGTGAAATTGGCCCAGCCGTCGCGGTGCTCCTCGGCGTAACGCACCTTGTCTTCGTCGGGCCAGGCAATGACGTCGAGGCCGCTCTCGGCTACCCGGAGGCGGGTCCGTTCGCTCCCTTCGCTGACGAGCGTGAACTCCACGAGCATCGAGTTGCCGGACACGGGAACCATGCCGTCCGGGTGACACCAGCGGAACGAGAAACGGTGCGGTGGTTCGACAGTCTCCACGACGAGTGGGGCGGTGTGGACCGCGTTGCCATCCTTGTCCTCGAACACGAAAACACCTGCCCCACCGGGAGTGGCATTGAGCTCTACCCGGTTCGCGAACCACTGGGCGATCTGATCGGGCTCGGTCACGGTGCGCCAGACGACCTCAACCGGCGCCTCGATCACGACATCACGCTCGATCCTGAAGTCAGCCATCGTCGTCATCCCCAGCTGCTGACAGGCATGTCGTTCGGCCAGGGGTCGGCCTTGCCGTCCTCGAACCCGGCTTTGAGGCCTAGCAGGAAGTAGGCCCACTTTGTGCTGCAGTGCTGCATGAACTCGACAGGTTCGCGCCAGCCGGCATGCGTGAACAACAGGGTGGTTTCGTCCCCCGTCGCCTTGAGCTCGAAGGTGATCGTCGTGCCTTTCCACTCATCGGGCCCTTCGACGCACCGCCACCGCACGCGGGTCAAGGGGACGAGCTCGACCACTTCCATCGCCACCCACGGCTCGGGCTGGCCGAACCCGAAGGCGAGCCTGCTGCCCGGCTTCGACTCGCCCTCCACGTCTCGCGTCCACCACCGGGTGACGCCCTCGCGGGTGGCAAGCGCGTCGTATACGTCGCTGAGCGGTGCATGCATCCCGACTCGATGACCTATGTCGTACATGAGTTCCTCTCCTCTGTTCTCGTCGGCCACGACGGCCCTTACCGCGCCAGCGACCTCGGCGACCTCCGGAGGCTTCCGCGGCCCCGACGGGCTCCGGTCTCGATGTGCAACCAACGGTAGCACGTTTAGGAGAGATATGCAACCATTTGTTGCACGTCCTTATGGACGGCTGTCGGGTCGCCGCTGTGGAGGCGGGCAGGGTTGTGGCGGCGCGGCCGCGATCAGCGCGGCGCGGCAGCGATCAGCGCGGCGCGGCAGCGATCAGCGCGGCAGCCCCAGGATCCGGTCGCCGATGATCGTGCGCTGGATCTCTGACGTTCCGCCGGCGATGGTGGCGGCCTTGGACCACAGCCATTGGCGTTGCCACTTCCCCGCCATGGGATTGCCTTCGGCGTCGCCCCAGAGGGGTGAGCTGGCATCGAGGACGAGCAGTGCGGCCTCCGAGAGCGTCTGCGTCATGTCGGCCCACGTCAGCTTGACCACACTCGATTCGGGCCCCGGTTCCTCGCCGTGGGTCAGCCGCGTCAAGGTGCGCCAGTTGTGCTGGCGCAGCACGCGCAGCTTGACCGCCGCGTCTGCCAAGGCATCAGAGACCTCGATGTCGTCGAGGGTGCCCAGTTCCGCCGCCAGCGTGTAGAGCTCGTTGAGATAGACCTCGTGGACGACCTGCTCCTTGAAAGGAAAGGTCGTCCCGCGCTCATGGGCCAGCGTGGTGTTGGCCACGGCCCAGCCCTGGTTCAATCCCCCCACGAGGCAGTTCGAGGGGACGAAGACCTCGTCGAAGTACACCTCGTTGAATTCGGCTTCTCCGGTGATGGTGACCAAGGGGCGGATGTCGATGCCCGGTGACGTCATGTCGACGACGAGATACGAGATGCCCTTGTGCTTCGGGGCGTCGGGGTCGGTCCGCACGAGCGCGATCCCCCACCGGGAGAACTGGGCATAGCTGGTCCAGACCTTCTGGCCCTCCAGCACCCAGCCGCCCTCCGTCGCAATGCCCCTGGTCGTGAGCGAGGCCAAATCAGATCCGGACCCGGGTTCGCTGAAAAGCTGGCACCAGATCTCCTCCGCGCTCGAGGATGCGCGGGATCCAACGGGCCTTCTGCTCGTCGGTGCCGTGGGCCAGGATCGTCGGCCCGCAGTGGTTGATCCCGTTGCGGTTCACCGGCTGGGGGGCCCTGGAACGGGCATATTCCATGTTGAAGATGGCCACCTGCACCGGCGTCGCTCCACGGCCGCCGTAGACCTCGGGCCAATGGATGCCGACCCAGCGATCCGCCGCCAGGCGCGCCTGCCATTTGCGACCCCACTCGAATTCCTCCTCGAGCGTCCGGAAGGTAGGAGGAAGCTCGACGTTGTCTTCGAGCCAGTGCCGCACCTCGTCGCGGAAGGCCTCCTCTTCGGGGGTCAGCGCGAGATCCACGGGACCATCCTTCCAGGCTTCAGCCGTGCAGTCATCGGCATCAGATTGCCACGCGCATCGCTGCAGCCCGGGCCTTCAGCGCCGTCCGGTCCGGTTTCCCCGCCGCCAGGAGCGGTATCTCCTCGATGCGCACCACCACCTCAGGCGTCTTGAACCGGGCCACGCCGTGCTCACTGAACCAGCGCTTGCACTCGGCGGCGTCGATCTCGGCCGAGCCCACGATGAAGGCGACGACGCGCTCGCCCAGTCGATCATCTGGACGCCCCACCACGACGGCCTGCCGGATCCCCGGATGGAGCTCGAGCGCCCGTTCCACCTCCGACGACGAGATGTTCTCCCCGCCGCGGATGATCAGCTCCTTGATACGGCCGGTGATGACCAGCCAGCCCTCGTCGTCCATGACGCCCAGGTCGCCGCTGCGGAACCAGCCGCGGTGCATCGACGCCACCGTCTCCTCCGGATCGGAGTAGCCGGCGAACAGCTCCGGGCCGCGGATCCATACCTCGCCCTCGTGCCCCGCCGGGCGCCAACGCCCCGTCGTGGGGTCGGCGATCCGGATGACCGCGTCGCCCACCGCCCGACCGTCGGTGTCACGGCATCGTTCCGCGGAGTCGGCGTTGGTGCAGGTCGACACCGTCGGGGCCTCGGTCGAGCCGTAGCTGCGCTTGACGATGGCCCCGAATCCCACCTGCGCCGCCTTGATGAACTCGGGCGTCACCCCCATCATCCCGCTCGAGATCACGCGCATGCTGGCCACCTTGGACGGAGTGAAGCCGGGGTCGTCCATGAGGGCGGTGAAGATCGTCGGGGGACCGATCATGTAGCTGACCCCCTCCTTCTCAATGAGACTGAGGCCCCGCTGCACGTCCCAGCGCTCCATCAGCACCGTCCGCATGGCCGCCGCGCCCGGGAGGAGGACGGCATTGAGCAGACCCGAGACGTGGGCCATCGGCGCCGGCATCAGCACGGCATCGGGTTCCGACAACCCGTGCACGCCCATCATCACGCGGGACTTGTAGGCCAAACCCCGGTGCGTGTGCAGCACGGCTTTGGGCCGACCCGTCGATCCCGACGTGAACATGACCACGGCCAGGTCCGAGGGCCGGTTGGGGCTGCTCCGCACCGGCGTGCCGCCCATGAGCTCTTCGAACCTGAGGTCCCCGGTGCGCAATCCCATGGCGCCTTCGTGCTCGCTCAGGGGCAACGTCGGCGACGAGAAGGTGAGCTTGGGCTCGAGGAGCTCCACCATGTACTCGACCTCGGCCGCGCCGAACTGGTGGTGCAACGGTGCTGCCAGCGCGCCACAGCGCCAGCAGGCCCGATAGAGGACGAGCGCCTCCCACCAATTCGGCATCTGCCAGGACACCACGTCGCCCCGCTTGATCCCCAGGGAACGCAGACCGCCCGCCAGACCGGCCACCATCTCCTCGAGCTCGGGACCGCTGAAGCGACGGTCGCCGTCGACCAGCACGGCACCTGCCTGTGGTGAGCGCTGCGTCATGACCGAATCGAGCACGGGGACGTCCCAAGATGCGCCGGGGGCGCGGTAGCGCTTGGCGTCCGGGGCCTGGTACGTGGGACGGAGCTTCATCGGGTTGCACACACTACCGGTGGTCCCCCGGGGGGTCGAAGCCGCAGTGGCGGCCGGAGTGGCGGCCGGAGTGGCCGGCGAGGGGCGGTGCTAACTTCGGCCCGGTTCGGCATTCGGCCTGGGGACGGGGGGCATGGTGGCAGCAGCGGACGACGGCACGACGGGGGAAGCGACGGTCTCGTTCGAGGGCAGGCCGCTACGGCTGGGTATTACGACACCGGTCCTCACGATGCTCCCCGACAACCACGCCGGGTGGGAGGCCAACGGGACGATCGAGGACGTGGCGGAGGTGACGAAGGCGGCCGACCGGTTCGGTTACTCCCACGTCAGCTGCAGCGAGCACGTGATCATTCCGACCGACGTGGGCGCGGTGCGGGGCAGCCGCTACTGGGATCCCCTGGCGACATTCGGCTATCTCGGTGCGGTGACGACCCGGATCCGGTTCGTCACCAACGTCCTCGTGCTCGGCTACCACCACCCCCTCGAGATCGCCAAGCGCTACGGCACCCTGGACCAGGTGACCGGCGGGCGGGTGACCCTCGGGCTCGGGGTGGGCTCGTTGAAGGAGGAGTTCGATCTGCTCGGCGCCCCGTTCGAGGACCGCGGGGCACGGGGCGACGATGCCCTGCGGGCGCTGCGGACCTCGCTCTCCACGCTCCGACCCGAGTACGACGGCCCCTACTACTCGTATTCCGATGTGGTGGTCGACCCCTGTGCCCGCCAGGAACGGGTGCCCCTGTGGATCGGGGGCCGCACGAGGCGGTCGCTGCGCCGGGCCGTCGAGCTCGGCGACGGGTGGCTCCCTTTCGGACTGGGGGCCGACGACATGGGGGCATTCATCGCCAAGGCGAGACAAACTCCCGCCTGGGAGGAACGGACCCACCCGCTCGATTTCGTGTTGACGAACAATCGCCCGGCCGACCCGATGGTCGATCCCGACGGGGCGCGCCACATCATCCGCCGCCTGGTGGAGTCCGGCGCCACCACCATTCAGCTGCGCCTGGTCCACCACTCGAGGGTCCACTACATCGAGCAGCTCGAGGCCATGGTCACGACGTTGGCCGATAAGTGAGGGAGGCGGTCTCGTGACGGCGTCAGGAGGAGATCGGGTAGCCGACGGAGATCGGGTGTTGGAGGGCTTTCGGATCCTGGTCGTCGGGGCCTCCTCGGGCATCGGGCGCGCCGTGGGGATCCAGGCGGCCGGAGAGGGAGCCTCCGTGGCCTTCGCTGCCCGGCGGGTGGACCGGCTCGATGAGGCCGTCGAGGAGGCGGGCGGGAAGTCGTTCGCCTTTGCGCTCGATGTGCGGGTCGACGAGCAGTGCGCCGGTGCGGTCACCGAGACGGTGCGCAGGTTCGGCGGGCTCGATGCCGTGGTCTACGCCACCGGACGGTCCCCCCTCTTCAGGTTGGAAGATGCAGACGGAGCCGTCTGGCGTGAACTGGTGGAGACCAACGTGATCGGTGCGGCCATGGTCAGCCGGGCCGCGCTGCCGCACCTCGAAGCCTCCTCGGGGCGGCTGCTCTTCCTGGGCTCGTCCTCGGTGGGCCGGCCGTACCCGGGACTGGTGGCCTACGCCACCTCGAAGGCCGCCCTGCACGAGTATGCCCGTGGCCTGCGCAATGAGTACCCGTGGCTGCGCGTGACCAATTTCGTCGTGGGCCCCACCGTGAGCGAGTTCGCCAACGAGTGGGATCAGGAACTGGCCGTCGCCATGTTCGGGCGCTGGTCCGTCGAGGGCTATGCCGCAGGACTCGCCATGGCCACCGAGGACATGGCCGAGCAGATCATCCGTGTGCTGGCCAGCGGCGCCCGGGTGGAGGAGGTCCACGTCATGCCCGACCCGACCGACGCTGTCGGCTGAGCCCGGCCCCGCTGTCCCGGGAGCACCGACACAGCCTCCGAGGGCCGATACGATCGTGGGAGGGCGAGGAGCCCCGAGCACGAGCGCACAACGGGGGATCCCAATGACTCACACCGCACTGAGCGAGACGCCTCTCGAATTCGATCCGTTCTCCGACGAGTACTTCAACGGGCCCTACGACCTCTACCGCCGGATGCGCGACCACGTGCCGGTCTACTTCAACGAGCAGTACGGATTCTGGGCGCTGTTCCGCTACGACGACGTATGCGCCGCACACAAGGATTGGCAGACCTTCTCCTCGGCCCACGGCGTCGACCTGTCGACGCTCAACACCGACGAGGCGGTCATCCGGATGTACCGCTCCATCATCATGATGGACCCGCCGGAACACGACCGCTTCCGTGCCCTCGTCTCGCGTGTGTTCACCCCCAAGGCCGTCACCGCTCTCGAGCCGATGGTGCGCGAGGTCATCGTCTCCTTCCTGGGCCAGTTCGACGACGCCGAATCCTTCGACGCCGTCGCCGACTTCAGCGCCCCCTTCCCGGTCGAGGTCATCTCGCGCATGCTCGGGGTCCCCGAGAGCGAGCGCCAGCAGATCAGGCACTGGCTCGACGTCGGCCTCAGCCGGGAGCCCGGTCAGATGGATCCGACGCCTGAGGGGATACAGGCCCAGATGGAGAGCGGCATCTACTGGATGGAACTGGTGGCGGAAAAGCGCAAGAACCCCACCGACGACATGATGACCCGCCTCACCCAGGTGGAAGTCGATCGCGGCGACGGCGAGATGACGCGGCTCGACGACCAGGAGATCGCCGGATTCGCCAGCCTCCTGGGGGGTGCCGGAGCGGAGACCGTGACCAAGTTGGTGGGCAACGCGGTCTATCTGTTCCACAAGAACCCCGGGGAGTACAAGAAGCTGCTCGATGACCCGGGGTTGGTGGCCCCGGCGGTCGAGGAGATCCTGCGCTACTACCCGCCTTCCCAATACCAGGGCCGTTTCTCGGTACGCGAATCGACATGGAGCGGCGTGACGGTCCCCGCAGGTTTCCCGACCATCCTGATCACCGGATCAGCCACCCGGGACGAGCGTTTCTACGACGAGCCCGATGTCTTCAACATCAACCGCACCCCTACTCTCGCCCTGGGCCTGGGCTATGGCATCCACAGCTGCCTGGGCGCTGCTCTGGCCCGCATGGAGAGCCGGATCGCGGTCGAGGAGCTGGCCAACCGTTGGCCGAGCTACGAGGTCGACGAGGGCGGTCTGGCCCGGGTGAAGATGTCGAATGTGGCGGGCTACTCCAACGTGCCCGTCCACCGCACCCGCTAGAGTCAGCCCGGTCGGCGAGAGTCAGCCCGGCCGGCGACGTCAGCCCGGTCGGCGACGCTCAGAGGACCCGCGTGGCTCGGCCCTCCCAGTAGCGGTCACGCAGTGCGGTCTTGTACAGCTTCCCGTTGTCGAGACGTGGCAGCTGCGCGTCGAAGTCGATGCTCCGGGGCCATTTGTAGCGGGCCAGCCGGCCCTCGCACCACGTGAGCAGCTCGGCGGCGAGGTCGTCGCCGGCTTCGACCCCGGCTATCGGCTGGACCACCGCCTTGACCTCTTCGCCCATGTCGGGATTGGGCACTCCGAAGACGGCGGCATCGAGGACCTTCGGATGCGCCAGCAGCACGTCCTCGATCTCCTGGGGATAGATGTTCACGCCGCCCGCCACGATCATGAAGGCGCGACGGTCGGTGAGATAGAGGAACCCGTCCTCGTCGATCCTGCCGATGTCACCCAGGGAACGCCAGGTCGGGTGGGCCGGATGCTGGACGGAATTCGTCTTCGTCGTGTCCCCGTGATACTCGAACGTCGCCTCCTTGGTCTCGAAATAGACGGCCCCGGTCTCCCCGATGGGGACCTCCCCGCCGTCCTCACCGCAGATGTGGATGACCGCGTTGTGGGCGCGCCCGACGGAACCCTTGTGCGCCAACCAGTCGACCGAGTTGATGGACGTGCTGCCGATGTTCTCGGTGCCGGCGTAGTACTCGTCGATGATCGGGCCCCACCATTCGATCATCTGCTCTTTGACGTGGACCGGGCAGGGCGCTGCGGCATGGGTGACCCTGAGCTGGCTCGAGAGGTCGTAGCGATGCCGAACCTCGTCGGGGAGCTTGAGCATCCGGACGAACATGGTGGGCACCCACTGGCTGTGGGTCACCTTTTCCCGTTCGATGAGGGCCAGAGCCTGCTCGGGGTCGAAATGCTCCATCACCACCACGGTGCCGCCGACGCTCTGCACTGCCATCGCCACCCGCAGGGGCGCGGAGTGGTAGAGCGGGGCCGGACTCAGGAAGACCATCCCCTCGCCGAAGCCGTAGCTCACCCGGCTGCTCTCGGCGATCTCCCACTCACCCAGGGGCGAGTCCGCCGCGGGGAGAGGGAACTTGATCCCCTTGGGACGGCCCGTCGTGCCCGAGCTGTACAGCATCACCATCCCGCGCGACTGGTCCTCACGGGGCTCGGTCGATTGCCCGGCGACCGCCTCTTCGTAGGAGTCATAGAACGCAGTGGTCCCATCCACCATGAAGCGATGTTCGACCGCGGGCGTGTCTTCCACGAGGGCGTCGGCCACCTCGCGCAGCGTGGCGCTCGTCACCAGGACCTTGGCCCCGCAGTCCGCCACGATGTAGCCGGCTTCGGCCGCGGTCAGGTGCGCGTTCACCGCGGTGATGTAGAGGCCCGACCGCATCCCGGCCCAGACGATCTCGAAATAGGACGGATGGTTCTCGAGCAGGACCGCGTAGTGGTCCCCGCGGCGAAGTCCGAGGTCGTGGAGGACGCGGGCGAAGCGGATGGAGCCCTCGTCGAGCTCCTTGTACGTGATCCGCCGACCGGACCCACCCATGACGACGGCCGCCCGGTCAGGCACCGTCTCGGCGAACGATCTGATGTACATCCCTATCGCTTCGTCGGGGGTCCCTCGACCGCGTCGGGCACCGAGACGAGCACCGGCGGAGGCTTCCTCCAGTCGACCACACCATCCTCGGCCATGGCCGCCGGGAACTTGTTCTCGTGCACCCAGGCCCAGTGCGCGTGGTTCAGCTCATGAAGGGTAAAGCAGGCCTGCAGCGAGTTGTAGAAGCCCATGTTGTCGACCGTCTGGTTCACCGACTCCTTAATCAGCAGAGCGGTCATGGTGGGCAGCTCGGCAATGCGGCGGGCGTAGGCCAGGGTCTTCTCGGACAGCTCGTCGGTCGGGAAGATCTTCGAGACCATGCCGAGGCGGTGGGCCTCTTGGACATCCACGGCGTCGCTCGTGAGCATGAGCTCCTTGGCCCGCCGGGGGCCGAACTCCCAGGGGTGGCCGAAGTACTCAACCCCGCACATGCCGAGACGGGTACCGACCACGTCGGCGAAGTAGGCATTCTCTGCGGCGACAATCAGGTCGCACGCCCACATGAGCATCAGACCGGCGGCGAACACCGTGCCCTGCACCTGGGCGATGGTGATCTTCCGCAGGTTCCTCCAGCGCAGTGTGTTCTGGAAGTAGTAGTGCCACTCCTGGAGCATCAGGTGTTCGGCGCCCAGCCTGGTGCCACCGTCAGTCTTGCTGGTGGGATGGCTGGCCCGCTCTTCGATGGACTTGGCCGAGCCCATGTCGTGGCCGGATGAGAAGAGCGGGCCCACTCCCCCGAGTATGACGACCCGCACCTGGTCGTCCTTCTCCGCCGTGCGGAAGGCGTCGTCGAGCTCGACCAGAAGACCCCGGTTCTGGGCATTCCGGCTATCGGGACGGTCGAGCATGATCCGGACGATCTTGCCCTCGTCGAGCTCCTCGTACCGTACGAATTCGTAGTCAGGCATTGCTGTCTCCCTCTCCTCTTGGACCTGGTCGATCACCATATGTACGGGCGTCCCAGGTCGAGGGCCCCCGATCGACGGGTCGTACGCTATACCGTCGCCTCGACCGGCCACGAATGCGGATGTCCAGGGCACGTGATCGAGGAGCCCCGGTCGCGCGAGGCTTACCGTCGTGGGTGATGCGGATGTCCTCGAGCTCAACCGCTTGGCCTACCGGTACGCCGCCGCGGTCGACGCCTTCGACGTCAAAGGGTTCCTTGACGTCTTCCACGCCGATGCCCGTCTGCGCGCCTACCATCCCGAGGTTGAGGAGCCTTTCGCCGACGCCGTTGGTCATGAGCAGCTCGCATCGGTCCCCGGCCGGATGCAGAAGATGTTCCGCCGCACCGCGCACCAGATGACGAACCACCTCGTCGACGTCAACGGAGAGAGCGCCACCGGGTCGCTCCTCTGTGCGGCCCGCCACCTCAGCCACGATGCGGACACCCCGACGTCACTCGTCGTGATCATCCGCTACGTGGACTCCTATCAGCGGCGAGCCGGCTCCTGGCGGATACTCGACCGCCAGATCCGCTTCCTCTGGAGCGAGCGCCATCAGGTCGTGGACAGCGGTTTCGGCTGAGGCGGCTTGATTCTGCGGCCGGGGGCCTGCGGCCTGAAGTCCGTGGCCGGGGAGTCAGCGGGGGCCGTAGGGCCGATCACCCGCAAGGATGGACTTCTGCATCAGGCGGTGTGTGTCGTAGTCGTTCACGGCATAGTGCTGGAAGGCGCGGTTGTCGAAAAGTGCCACGTCGTTCGGCTTCCAATGCCATCTGATCATGAAGGCGGGCGACTTCACATGCTCGTAGAGAAAGGCCAGCAGGACATCGCTCTCCCTGGGCTCGAGATCGACGATCCTTTCTGTCCACAGCTCGTTGACGAACAGTGCCTTCCGCCCGGTTTCGGGATGGACCCGGATCACCGGATGGACGTTCACCATGTCCTCCTGCATGCTGCCGTAGTTCGCTCCTGTCATGAGCGACAAGGTCTTGGCCCCTGAGTGCGCCGCATGCAGCCCGTCGAGCATGTTCCGCAGGGGTTCGGACAAGGCGTCGTAGGCGGCGTACATACTGGACCAGCAGGTATCGCCGCCGACCGCCGGGACTTCGACCGCCCGCAATGAAATGAGACTCGCCGGCTCCGCGGCGAGGGACGAGTCGTAGTGCCACAACGAGGTGGCCCGCCTGTAGGGCAACGTGTGCATATCGACAATCGTGAACTCGGGCGGCACCGGATTCTCCACGGCAGCGAACGGGTCGATGCACGGCGTGCCGAAGCTCGACATGAACGCCAACATCTGCCCATGCGTGAGATCCTGGTCACGGAAGAAGACGACGCCGTGCTCGAGCACGCCTCGGCGGATCGTCCGCACCGTGTCGGCGTCCAGGGCAATCCGCAAATCGATGGCGCCGGCGATGGCGCCGACGACGGGCGTCATCGGCTCCAGATCGAGCACCGTTTCGTTCACGGACCAGCACCCCCTTGCAGCGCACCACTACGGGCAACCTGACCCGCAGGCTAACCCACGAGAGTGCCCCCTAGCCCAGGGCCCCGGCGTCGCGCAGCGCGCTGATCCGCTCCCACGTGAGGCCGCGTTCGAGCAGGAGCTCCTCTGTGTGCTCGCCGACCTCGGGGGCCCGTCGGGAGACCGACCACGGCGTGGCCGAGAAGTCGCACGGCGTGGCCACCATGGTGGCGGTGCCTTCGGTCACCGGCGCCTCGACGAAAGCACCCGCCGCGACGGCCTGCGGATCCTCGGGGATGTCCATCGGACCCTGGACGGGGGCCCACCACATGCCATGCGTATCGAGCCTGGCGGCCCAATGAGCGAACGTGTCCGATGCGAAGGCGTCGCTCAATATGGCGATGAGCGCCGGCGCGTTCGCCGCCCTGTCCCCGGCCGTGCCGAAGCGGGGATCGGTGAGCAGCTCGGGGGCCTCGACCGCGGCCACGAGCGACTCCCAGTGGCGATCCGGCTGGAGCCCGAGCAGGAAGAGGTGCTTGCCGTCCGCACACTGGTACGAGTTGTAGAGCGGGTTGGGCACCTCGGTGCGGTGCCGGGTGCCGAAGGCGTCGCCCAGGCGCAGGACGCGGTTCACGTCGGCTCCGATCGTGAAGATGCCGGCCCGGAAGAGGGATGTCGACACCTCCTGCCCCCGGCCTGTCTTGGCCCGGTTGGCCAGCGCGGCGCCGATGCCCGCTACCGCGGTGATGGCCGTGATGTGGTCGCCCGAGCCCCCGGCCGCATACGGCAGCTCGCCTCCGGGCAGCGTCATCGTCGCCAGCACCCCGGCCCGGGCCCAGAAAGCTCCCCCGTCGTAGGCCGCCCGGTCGCGGTCGGGGCCCTTCGACCCATACCCCGTGATGGCGGCATAGATCAGCCGCGGGTACCGGGCCGCCACCGACTCGTAGTCGAGGCGGAATGACTCGAGGACCCGTGGGCGCAGGTTGGTCACGAGGATGTCGGCGTCGGAGAGGAAATCATGCAGGACCTCCACGCCCTCGGGCACCTTGAGGTCGAGCGTGATGCTGCGCTTGCCCCGGTTATCGAGCTCGAACGTCGGGTTGCGATCGGTGGTCCAGGCCCGGTTGGGATCGCCATCGGGTGGCTCGATCTTGACCACGTCCGCGCCCCAGTCGGCCAGGATGGCCGCCGCCGAAGGACCGACGACGAACGTGCCCAGATCGATTACCCGCGTGCCCTCAAGGGGTCCTGCCATTTCGCTCCCACCTCCCACCTCTCGCCTCTCGCAGTCGTGTTGGTCCCTCTGCCTACCATTCCCCTGCCGCAGGGGTCCGGTCTCGTCAGTCGGCCGTGAGGGACCCACCCCACCGGTTGACGAAGCACACCTCTTCGAGGGGACGACGAACCGCCGGCTTGAAGTCGTCCCCGGTGTAATAGGCCACGGGGAGCATGCAGGACTGGGCGTATCCCTCGGGGATGCCGAGAAGCGCCGCCGCCTCCTCCCGGTGGTACAAGGTCACGGTCGTGATCACCGAACCGAGTCCTCGACTGCGTAGGGCGAGCATGAAGCTCCAAACCGCAGGGTAGATCGACGGCGCCCATCCGGCTGCTCCCCCTGATTCCTCGATGCAGGGAACGACCATGACCGGCACCTCGTGGATGTGCCGCATGAGGAACTGCGCCGAGTCCATCATCCGCTCCTGCTGGGGCGTACTGGGCATCGCCGGCTCCAAACGCTCCTCTTGAGCGGGCGGGCGATAGAGATCGGCCAGCGCGTGCCGCATCTCGGGGTCGGTCACCACAACCCAACGCCATCTCTGGGCGTTGCTGCCGGTCGGCGCCTGCAGGGCGATACGCAGACACTCCGTCACGACGTCGAGCGGGACCGGCCGCGAGAAGTCCAGCCGCTTGCGGACAGCCCGCGTCGTGGTCAGGAGCTTGTCGACAGTGGCGAGATCGAACCCGGTGTCCGGGTGTTGTGCGTCCTTGCCCATGTGCGAACCGTAGCCCCTCGTCCCCTCGTCCTTTCGTGCAGTTTGCTTCAGGCCGTGGCCTGCCCCGCGCTCTCCTGTGGATCTGGTCCGTCGCGTTCGAGCACCAGCGCCTGCCGGCTCAATTTCATGGCATCACTCCGCGGCAGGGACTCCACGAATTCAACCGTCTTGGGCACCTTGTACGGGGCGACACGGTCCTTGGCGAAGGCGATGATGTCCGCCTCGTCGGGTGGATCCGCAGGGTCGACCGGCTGCACGATCGCGTGGACCCGGCGACCCCACTCAGGGTCGCGCAACCCGATGACGACCACGTCGGCGATCTGCGGGTGTTCGCTCAGGGCGGCCTCCACCTCGGCCGGATAGACGTTGGCCGCGCCGGTGACGATCATGTCGACCCGGCGGTCAGCCATGTACAGGTAGCCGTCCTCGTCCAGCCAGCCCATATCCCCCACCGTCACGAAGCCCTCGTCGGTCTTCGTCAACTGCGTGACGTTGTCGCCCACGTAGGACGCGGCGGGCCCCGTGGGGGTGCGCATGTAGATCCCGCCGACCTCTCCGGTCGGGAGCTCCGTCCCGTCGGTGTCGAGGATCTTCACCTCGGTCCCCGCGAAGGGCAGACCCAAAGTGCCCGGATGAGCCAGCCACTGGTCGCCGCGGCAACACACGAGACCGTGTCCCTCCGACGCGCCGTAGCTCAGGAAGAAGTGCTCGGGCCCGACCAGCTCGCACCAGCGGCGACCGAGCCATTGCGGCAACAGCGAGGCCCCCTGCTGCACCCAGTCGAGCGACGAGAGATCGCGTTCACCGATGTCGGGCACCTGCGCCAGACGCTGGAGCATCGGGGTGGCGCCGATGAACCCGGTTATCTTGTACTTCTCCACGAGTTCGAGGATCCGTGGAGCGCTGAAGCGCTCGAGGAGGACGATCGCCTCGCCGGACATGAGGTTCCTCGTCGCCGTGAATCCATTGGTGTGATAGAGGGGCGCAGGAACCAGGACCCGTTGCGGCTGCGGTAGCGCGCCGAACGATTCCACGATCATGTTCATGCCCGTCGCGGCGTAGAACACGCCCTCCCCGTTCATCATGATGACCTTGGGCGTTCCGGTCGAGCCCGAGCTGCATACACCCCAACCGCGTGGAGGCACGACTTCTGGCAGCGGCGTCGTGGAGGCCGAGAGACTCTCTTCGATGTACCCGAGATGATCGGCATCGAGGATGAGTTTGGGCTTCATGGTGGCCAGGACGCGACCACGCTCCCACTCCGGGAGGTCCCAACGCATCGGCACCACCGCCGCACCGGCTTTCCAACCGGCGAAGCAAGCCATGAGGTGCTCGGGCGAATTGCGGATACAAACGGCCAGGATGTCACCCACGGTCAGACCCTGCTCCACGAACACATGGGCCAGTTGCGTCGAGCGGTCGTCCAGCTCGCGCCACGTCACCTCACGCTCGGTCCCGTCCTCAGCCGCGAAGATCACGCCGATCCCATCGGGATCCGCCTCTGCGATCCGGCGGATCTGGGTGCCAAAAGGCACGCCCTCCGTCATGACCGATGTCATTTCATCCTCCCCTTCACGGTTCTTGCGCTGCTGGTTGTCATCCGCCAACTCACTGCACGGTTGTATCCGCTCGGTACGAGCCGGTACAACGTCCCCGGCCTTTCCAGCCGGACGTTCCCACACTCCAGGTCGGACCGGCAATTTCGGGCCTGCCGCCGCAGGCCGGCCACAACCTCTTGACCGGTCTTTGCAGGCCAGTCGGGGACTGTTACGTTCCCCCGACCACCTTAATTCGTCCACCGTATTCTCGAAACGGACCTGCCCGGGGCCCGGGGCCCCTCGCCAGGGCCCCACGGACAAAAGGCCTGGTGAACATCCCCGGCCGCTGGGCCCGGTGGGCCTGGTGGGCCTGGTGGGCCCGAAACTCCTTCACCCTGCGGCGGGCGGGTCGGGCATGCCCGGAGGATCGTCGCTCGGGACGCCGACCATCACGATGGCGAGAACGCAGGGCTCGCCGTAGTGGTTCCACCATTGGTGCATGCCACCGAGCTGCACGTTCACATCGCCTGCGTCGAGGGTCACGGAAGAACCGTCCTCCATGAGCAGATCGATCCGGCCCGACACGATGTACTCGTAATCGATTGTGTTCGTCCGGTGCCACCCCGTCGGCTCCACCGTCGATGGCATCGACTCGATAAAGAACTTGCTCGACCCCGGGGGCAACGTGAAAATGTCCGCCAGTCGGGATGCCTCTGACCGGTCCGTCGTCTCCAGCGAAAGCGTCGTCACATTCCAGAAGTGCACGATGTCGAATTGCCCGTCCTCGACGTCATAGGTTTCCCGTGCGCCGGCCTCGCCGTCTTCGAGGACGCCCCACTTCCCTTCTGCGGTCTTCCCGTTGACCACTCTTCGATACTGTCGTTGCGTCACGTGTCCCTCCCCCGGCCCCCTGGCCGGCGCCGGTGACTTGTCCGGACCAGGCTAGCGATCCAGGCCCGTTACATGGGTGAACCGACGGGAGTCGTCGAGGCAGAGGAGGAGGAGGAGGAGGAGGAGGAGGAGGAGGAGGCGGCGCGCGTATCCCGCGGGTCCCCCGGCAGGCGCAGGGTCGTAAACCGGAAGGCGGCGCCCAAGCTGGTTGACGGATCGATGAGGATGGTCTCGTCGTCCCGACCGGCAATCGAGAGACCCTTCGACGTCAGGAAGTCCGCCGCCGTCTGTAGGTCGCGAACGGTGAACGCCACCGCATGGAGGGATTCACCGCCGGTGGCCAGATCGCGGCCGGCGAGCGACGTCGCGCTGTCCGGGAAGGAGAGCTGGATCACCGTCTGGGTGCCTACGGCAATGGAGAGATCGCGGGTCTGTGTCAACGGAGAATGGCTCTCGGCGAGCAGCGTTCCCCCGAGCACTTCGAGAAAGACGCGACGCGCTTTGTCCTCGTCTTCCGACACGACGGTGATGTAACTCAGTCGTTCGATCCCCAACGGGTGATTCGTGCTCCACCATGCGCTCGACCATCCCGGCAGGTAGCGGGGGTCGACCTCACCCGGCTGGGCAAAGTCGCGCGCGTGCTCACGCGGGCGGCGCTGTGCGAATTCGAGCTGTGTCACCGTGTCGCGTGGATGCGTGTAGATCGGCGTGAACGGACCCGGACGCCCATCATCCCCATCCTCGGACGAACCGCCCTTGACGACTCGAATCCCGTGCTCGATCAGGCGATCCCACAGAGTCCCGACGTCGTCGGCATAGAAGGCGACCGAGTGCCAATGGCTGCCGAAGCGGGCGTTGAACTTCCCCATCGGGGTCGACGCCCAGCCGTCGATGTCCTTGCGGGGAGCCATCGCTTCGACGATGCAGTCCGCGATGGCGACCATCGAAGCCTGCCGGACCTGCGGCGCGAAATAATCGTCATCGAGGATCCCCCGGCGTGGCGAAAACACCTCGTCGTACCACTCGTCCATCGGCCCCAGGTCGTCGCCGGCGTGAAGGAGGTGGTAGAGATCCCCGATCACCGTCTGCCCGTGGCGTCTACGGGATTCCTCAACTCGGTCGAAGCCCTTCCATCACTGTTCCCGTGAAAAACGAGGGGTTTCCTTTCGTGTAGAACCGGTGCGCATTGCCATAGGTGAAGCGCTCGAATTGCGCTGCCGTGATCCGGCCCTGCTCCACCAGCTCGTACGCCTCGGGGAGGATCTCGCGCATGTCGATGACGTCCCAGTGGCTCACATCCGAACTGAACATGGCGTTCAAGGTCGAACCGAACGGCTCCAGGCCGGTGTCGAATGCGAGCGACACCATCGGATCATCCGCCTCACAGCCGAAGTAGAAGGGCTCGGCGAACAAGCTCGCGATGTCCTCCGCCGTCTTGATCTCGGCGGCGGCCCATTCGTCGACGAATTCATCGGACTCGGTCATGCCGATCCCGAGCGCGTTGCGAAGGTCGAAGCCATCGCCCCGGACGAATCTCTGGCCGAACTGTGCGAACAGGTTGGTCAGCAGGTCCATGTCGACGGCCGCCGGGTTGTAGCGCTGGATGGCGTCCGCATTGCGTTTCTCCCAATAGCTGACCAACGAGATATAGAGCTGCGTGGCCCAACCCACTCCGCCCTCCATGAAGCCGAAGCAGAGCTCGGGAAATCGACGTGGCACCCCGCCCAGGAAGAGCGCCTTGCAGATGGCCTCGGCCCCGGCGGCGAAATTGCCGAGATGATTGAAAACGTAATTCGAATTCGACTGGCGGAACCCCAACGTCTGCGATCCCGAGTGAAACGTCGGGGCGACCCCCAGCTCCGCGCATCGCCGCCAGACGGGGTCGTAGTCGTGCACGCTGTCGATGCCGATGAGGTCGAGCCACGCCGGGCCCTCGCCCTCCTTCGGTACATTCCCGTTGGCCCAGTCCCGTTTGACGTAGCCGGCCAGGGTTACCGCACGAAACCCCAGCTCACCTACGGCGTGGTCCAACTCCGCGATCGCCTCTTCGGGCGTATGCATGGGAATCACCGCGACGGGCAGCATGCGATCCGCATACGGCTTGAACAGCTCGGCGTGGTAGCGGTTGAGGCTGTGGCACGAGCCTCGGCGGCGATCGTCGTGGTCAACCAGGGGAAACATCAGGCCGATCGACGGATAGACGACGGAGAGGTCGATCCCGAGCTCGTCCAATCGATCGTAGAGGAGCTCGGGAAGATACGCGGTAGCCAGATCCCTGGTGTTCTGCGTGGGGTGCCACCACCACACGGATCGATAGGCGCGGGTGTGCACGCGCTCTTCGGGCGAGAGATCGCGCCAGCGGGTCGAGAAGATCGGCATCCCCTCGAAGACGCCGGCCAGATCGTCGGCCACTCCGTCCTCGCGCAGATAGTCCGACAGCAGTGGCCCGAACTCGAGGGTGTGGCCGTCGGCATCGAGAACCGGGTGGTCCAGGCGGGACCGGATCTCTTCGCCTGGTGGTGCATTCGACGCCACGTCGTTCGCCCCCCGTCCCCTTCGCACACGACAGCACGCAGCAGGCCGCCATCAGGTGAAATGGCTTACTCATCGCACTCTAGTCCGCGCCTCGCCAAAATCCCTGCCAGAATCCCCCTCCATGCCCCACCCCTTCAGAGACGTCGCCATCGTCGGCGTCTACAACACGGTGCAGGCTCGCGAGTTCCCCGGGCACGACTCGGCCTCGATCGAACTCGAGGGTGCGCTCGGCGCGTTGGCCGACGCCGGGATGACGCCGGGGGACGTGGACACCGTCTGCACGCAATTCTCGACGGAGGACGTCCTCGCCCTCGGTCTCGGGCCGGCCACCGTGCGCGGCATGCTGCCCCGCATCACATCGGTCCTCGATGCTGCCGCGCTCATCGCGACCGGCCAGTCCGACGTCGTCCTGATGGCAGCCGGTGGAGCCGGGGTGTACACCGATCGGACGGCGACGGCGCCGTGGACGAGGCCGGCGCACGAGTTCGTCGTCGGCTACGGGCTGTTCACCGCGGCGGAATTCGCGCTCATCGCCCGGCGGCACATGCTCACCTACGGGACCACTTCCGAGCAGATGGCGATCGTCGCCGCCACCATCCGCAACAACGGAAGTGTCAACCCCAAGGCGGTCTACTTCGGGCGCGGTCCGTATACGACCGACGACATCCTCTCCTCGCGCATGGTGGCCGATCCCTACCACCTCCTCGACTGCGCCACGACCTCCGAAGGGGCCTGCGGACTGGTCCTGGCCCGTGCCGACCGCGTGCCCGACCTGGCGTCAACCCCGGCGTGGATCCTCGGTGGGGCCGGGGACGCGATGGGACCGTCGTACCACATCGCCCCCCGTTGGGACATGCGCGGCAGCAACGACCCGGACCTGCCCAACGGCTTCGTCGGCCGGCGTGCCGCACGCCGTTCCTTCGCCATGGCCGGCCTCCGACCATCCGACGTGGATGTGGCCGAGTTCTACGATCCCTTCTCCTTCGAGATCATCCGCCAGCTGGAGGCCTTCGACTTCTGCGGGGACGGTGAGGGCGGGCCATTCGTCGCTGAGGGTCACATCGCGCCTGGGGGGTCGCTCCCGATCACCACCGACGGCGGCCTCATGTCGTTCGGACATGCCGGACATGCGGCCCAACTTCTCCAACGGGTCATCCGGTCCGTCGAGCAGGTACGCGGATCGTGTGAGACCATGCAGGTCCCCGACGCCGCGGTTGGCCTTTCCTCGAACGGTGGAGCCGGGGCTCTCTTCACCGATGTGCTCCTCGTCGGAAGCGAGCGCCCGTGACATTCCTCCGGACACAACAGCCGGGGACCCCGGCGCCGCACCCCGGCCGCCTCTCCCAGCCGTATTGGGAAGGCTGCAGCGCGGGCGAGATCCGGTTTCAACGGTGCGATGTCTGCGGGACCATCCCCACCCGGCCGAGCGCGATCTGCCCGCACTGCCACAGTCGGGCGCTGAGCTGGGAGCGCAGCGCCGGGAAGGGCTCGCTGTACAGCTGGACGGTGGTCTGGCGACCGCAGAACCAGTCGTTCGTGGTGCCCTACGCCCCTGCGATCATCGAACTCGACGAGGGGGCGATCCTCATGTCGGCGATGATCGGCTGTGAGGACACGGACCTCGCGGCAGGGATGCGGGTCGAAGTCGAGTTCCATCCGGCTAGCGACACCATCACGCTTCCGTACTTCCGGCCCTCGGGAGCTCCCAGCGGCAGCTGAGCGGGATCTCTGGGCGGGAAACCCATGAAGTAGACTGTGCCCTTCCCGGGTGGGCCGCGAGCAATCGCCAGAGGTTGCTGGTTCTCGCTTGGCGGCGATATCGGGAACGGCCAACGTTGGGGGTACGCCATGGAAGAGACGGAGTTGTCAGAGGAACTGTTCCTTCCCGAGCCTTTGCCTCGGGAAGTGAAATACACGGTGATCTCGGTCGACGATCATGTCGTCGAACCTCCGCACACCTTCGAGGGCCGCCTCCCCGCTGCCCTACAGGACCGCGCACCGGCGGTGATCGATACTCCGCAGGGACAGCAGATCTGGAAGTTCGAAGATGAACTCTTCACCCAGGCCGGCATGAACGCCATCGCCGGACGGCGCCCCACACAGAGGTTCGAGCCCTTCCGCTTCGATCAGATGCGCCCGAGCTGTTATGACGTCGACGCCCGCGTGCGGGACATGGACATCAACGGCGTCTGGGCGGCCGTCAACTTCCCCTCCATGATCACCGGCTTCTGCGGTCGGGTGTTCTTCAACGCCAAGGACCCCGAGCTCGGGAAGGCCTGTATCCGGGCGTGGAACGACTGGCTCTACGAGGAGTGGTACCTGGCCCATCCGACTCGCATCATCCCGCTCGGGATCGCCTTCCTGAGCGATCCCGAGACGGCCGTGGCGGAGATCCACCGCAATGCTGCACGCGGCTTTACCGGCATCAGCATGCCCGAACGCCCCCACCTGATCGGACTGCCTTCGCTGTGGGACCGTGCGCACTGGGACCCCATCTTCCGCGCCTGTGTCGAAACAGACACGGTCGTCTCGCTCCACGTCGGCAGCTCTGGCGGCATCAACATCCCCGAGGGAGCACCGGGCCTGCAACTCGGCGCCACGCTCTTCGGACAGCTGTCGCTGGCGTCATGCGCGGAATGGCTCTGGTCCGGATACCCCTACGAGAATCCGACCCTCAAGATCGCCATGAGCGAAGGTGGCATCGGCTGGGTGGCGATGCTGCTCGACCGGCTCGACAACCTGATCGACCGCTCGGGATACGGCGCCGGGTGGAGTGAGCGGCCGGGGGACATCGTCAAGCGTAACTTCTCGTTCTGCACCATCGACGATCCATCGACGATCGACACCCGTCACCGTATCGGCGTCGAGAACATCATGATGGAGACGGACTTCCCCCACGGGGACGGCACCTGGCCCGATACCCAACTCGTGATCGAGAAACTCTGGGGTCATATCCCCGACGACGAGTTGCGCATGATGTGTAGCGAGAATGCCGCCAAGCTCTACCGCCATCCGCTGCCCGAGGTCGTCCTGCCGCGCTGAGGGGCCGGGCCTACGCAACCTCCTGCCCCGCACCCGCACCCCGCACCCCGCACCCGCACCCCGCGCCCCGCACCCGGTACCCGGCAACCCCAATCGCGGCACGAGAAATCCGGCGGGCGATGTCCTACGCTGTGCTCATGGGGGACACCACGGACAACAAAGATGCACGCATCGGCTTCATCGGCCTCGGCAACATCGGGAGCGGCATGTGCGCCAACCTCGTGGCGGACGGCCATTCGGTGACGGCATTCGATACCGATCCGGCTCGGCTCGCCACCCAGGTCGAGGCGGGGGCGCACGCCGGCAAGTCGCCCGAGGACGTTGCGGCGAACGCCGACATCACCTTCCTCTCCCTGCCGACGCCTGAGGTCATGGCCGCGGTGTCGGAGGAGTGGCTGCGCGGGGCGGCGGCGGGCTCGCTCCTCGTCGATCTCACCACCAACTCCCCCGCCACCGTGCGCGCCGTCGGCCGGCGTCTCGCCGGAGGCGGATGCCACCTCGTCGAAGCGCCCTTGACGGGCGGGGCCATCGGCTCGCGTAACCGGCAACTCGTCTTCATCATCGGAGGTGACCCCGACCAGGTCGCGCGCGTGACGCCTTACTTCGAGGCGCTCGGCCGCGGCCAATTCCACCTCGGCGCCCTCGGGACGGGCAACGTGGGCAAGCTCGTGAACTCGCTGATGGCCTTCACCACCATGTGGGTCTCGCTCGAGGGCCTCGCCCTGGCGGCGGGAAACGATATCGATCTCCAGCTCCTGCTCAAGATGGTCCGGTTCTCCGGTGGAGCCAACTCCTACCTCGAGAAGCGCGTGGACGAAATCGGGACCCGGGGCAGGCCGCCCGAGTTCGCCATGGAATTGGCGGCAAAGGACGCCGGGCTCATGCTCGAGTTGGGACGCGCCTCTTCGGTGCCGCTCCCTGTTGCCTCGGCCATCCACCAGATGCTGGTGTACGCCAAGGCCCAGGGTCTGGGCGGACACGACATCAGCGACCTCGTCGAAGTGATGGAGAGTCTCACCGGTGTCCCGTTGGTGCTGGGTCCACCCGAGCAGTAGGGAGCTAATCGGTCCCGAGAACCGGCCCTGCGGTGTTGAGCGCGGCCACACCCATGGGTACTCCGGCATACACGCCGGCCTGCATGAGAACCTCGACCAGTTCTTCCTTGGTCAAGCCGACGTTCAGCGCGCCGCGAAGGTGTCCCGCCAGCTCCTCTTGACGTCCGAGCACGGCCAGCATCGCCACCGTGATCAGCGAGCGATCCCGCAATGCGAGGTTCGGCCGGCTCCAGAACATGCCGAAGCAGAACTTGCGCACCAGGGCGAAGTAGTCGGGCGCGAGCTTTGCCCCCGGCATGACGGGGGGCGTCGACCCGCCGACCCGCTCGCCCCACAGTTGCGCCTGAATCGCTGCCCCGGCAGCGTCGTAGTCCGTCTCGTCAGTCATTTCAGCGTTCCTCCACTGTCATTGGTGTGATGTCGGGCAGGTTGTAGAGCTTGGCGTAGTTGTCCCACAACAGCTTCTTCTTCGTGCTGTCATCGAACGGAAGCTCCATGAAGGCTTTGGTGGCGTGCGGAAATTTCGAATCGGCGTGGGGATAGTCGGTGGAGAAGACGACGTTGTCATCCCCGAAGTCTTCGAAGTAGTGCGTTGCCGGCGTCTCGTCGGCCTCGCACGAGAGGTAGCAGTTGCGCACGAGATACTCCGAAGGCTTCATGCGCAGCTCGGGGGCCTCGAACCTACCGGTCCACTCCCAGTGCTCGTCGAGCCGATACGCCATGAAGGGCGCCCACGAGCAGTTGCCTTCGAGCAGACCCACCCGCAAGGTCGGGAAGCGCTCGAGGATCCCGCCCGACGTGAAGCATGTCGCGACGAACATGATGCCCAGCGGCTGGTTGAACGGATGCCACAACATGAGCTTGTCGAGATGTTCGCTGAACGCGAAGTCGGGCTTCAACGAGCAGATGCCCCCGCCATGGAAGCAGACGGGCACATTGAGGCGTTCCGCTTCGGCCCACAAGGGGTCGTACTTCTTGTCGTGCCACGGCAGATTGTCGACCAGGCCGGGGGTGAGGAACGCGGCGACGAACCCACGCTCGACGTTTCTCGCCAGCTCGTCCACGGCCTCCCCCACGTCGTGCGGGGCGAGCATGGCGGCACCGAAGACGCGCCCGGGGCGGTCGCACTCGGCCACGAAATCAGCCATCCAGTCGTTGTAGCCCTGGGAAATGGCCGTGGCAAGCTCGGGCTCGAGACCGTTCGGCCCGATGTGCTCCGCGCTCTGCATGGACAATACGAAGAGACCCCGGCTCGGAAACAGCACGGTCGAATCGAGGTGTTCCATCTCCATGGCCATGACTTGGGAAGCGGCGTCCCAACGCTGCTCTTCGGCGTGCACGAAGGAGGAATCCTGATCGGCCTTCCACGCGCGGCCTTCGGCCTGTGGGCGCATGCGACCCATGCGCAGCATCACCTCGTTTTTCACCCGGACTCGCATATCCCGCTCGAGTTCCTCCAGGCCGACCGGGATGGCGTGGCCCCACCGCGGATCCATGTAGCGCTGCCACAAGTCCGCCGGCTCCATCACATGCATGTCGCTATCGGCGGCCAACCATCCATTTACTGCCACGATGAACCTCCCTCATCTCGGCGCTGCGTGAATGACCGCCGCGCTCTCCCGGCGTCGGTGGTCGTGCCCCCCCTTTTTCCGCGACCCCACGGTCACGTTTCCCATGGCCCGACCCACCTCCCCCGCTCCGATCGGCCCTCGCACGGTCGGGATCACCTTGGTCCCCGGCCGGGCCGGCACCAGGTGAGGACCCGATCTTACGACTGGCGGCCTCGAGTAGTTATACCATTGCGAGAAATGGCCGACTCCGCCAAGGAGCCGGCCGCCAAGGGGCGCAGACGCGTCATTGACAGCTACCAGAAGGAGATGGGGGAATCATGGGCCTGAGCACCGAGGATGTCGTCACGATTCAGGGACTGGCCGCCCGCTACAACCACGCCATCGACAGCGGGGACTCCGAGGGTTTCGTCGCGGTCTTTACAGAGGATGGCGCGTTGAGTGCAGGCGAGCTCCAGGTCAAGGGGCACGATGCGCTGAGCGACTTCGCCAAGAAGTTCGCCGGGTCGGTCCGCGAACCGCGGCACATCGCGCACAACATCGTCATCGACGGTGACGGCGACAACGCCACCCTCAAGGCCTACATCCAGATGTTCATCCTGAGCGGCGAGCCGGGGCAACAGATCGTGGCGACGTCGGGGAAGTACAACGACACGTTGGTCAAGGAGAACGGCACCTGGAAGTTCACGCAGCGGGTCTTCACCGCCGACAGCTGAGCTGCGCCCGAATCAACGTGCAGCTCTGAAGAGGAAGCACCCTCCTGGAGTTCCGCCACCGGTACTGACGACGCCCACCTCGGCGCCGGCGACCTGACGCTCTCCGCCATCACCGCGCAGCTGGACGACCGCCTCGTGGAGAAACCCGTACCCGTGCGTGCGCCCGGCCGAGAGCTGCCCACCGAAGGTATTGAGGGGCAACTGGCCGCCCAATGCGATGCGACTGGGATCGGACAGGAAATCACCGGCCTCTCCGACCCCACAGAACCCGAGACCCTCCAGCCAGCTGAGGCAATTGAAGCTGAAGCCGTCGTAGAGCTGGGCGAAGTCGACGTCCTCGGGGCGCAACGAGGTCCGACTCCACAGGTGGGCGGCGGGACCCTGGGTCTGCGGCTCGTGGCTGAGGGTCCCCTGGTCCCAACTGACACGATCGATGATCTGCGTGCCCACCGCTTCGACGTAGACCGGCGGCCGGGCCAGGTCCGGCGCAACGTCGGCTGCCGAGACGATGAGGGCGATCGATCCGTCGCACGGAACGTCGCAATCGAAGAGACCGAAGGGGCTGGTGATCATCCGGGCCGCGAAGTAGTCGTCCATCGTCATCGGCTCGCGATAGATCGCCACCGGATTGAGTCCGGCGTTACGGCGCGCATTGGTGGCGATGGCACCCAGCGCCGCCCGGGTGGTGCCGTAGCGGTAAAAGTGGTTGGACGCGTTCATGGCGATCCAATTCGCCGCGCTCATGGCGCCGAACGGAGCTCGCCATTGCATGAAATCGCCCTCGACCCGTGAGCCGCCGCCCGACGGGGGACGGCTGCGCAGTCGTTCCGCCCACGTCGACTCCCACACCGTACGGAAGCACAACACGTGGCGACAGAGGCCGGCAGCGACGGCCAGCATGGCGGCCACGACCGAACCGCCCTGGCCCGGCGTCTCTCCTCCTCCGTTGAACCAGGTGGGGCGGATACGCAGCGACTCTTCCAGGGCTGTCACGCCGCCCTCGGAATGCCCTCCGGCGGCGAAACCCCCGGGATAGGTCGACAGCCCGTCGATGTCGGCCATGGTCAGGCCGGCGTCGGCCACGGCGTTGCGGGCCGCCTCAATCGTCAGGCTGAGCGGATCGACACCGAGCCGCCGACCGAGGCGCGACATGCCGATGCCGGTAATCGCCACCTTGTCCTCGAACTTGTCCGGGCTCACCATGGGTCGCACCCACGGTTCCGGGCGCTCGTCCTCGGGCACAGGACCCTCGGACTCATCGTCGGCGGCATAGGTGAACAACGGCAACCAGACGTCCTCCGCCTGTTGGAAGCGCACCTCGACCCGGCGGCCCACTGCGAGCTCGTCGACCGGCACATCGATGATGTTGGTGGTCAGCCGTACCCGGGGGTCCTCATCGATGGCCACGATGCCGATGACGTACGGCGGCGGCATCGAAGGAATCCACATGTGTTCGTTCACGGTGAACCCCACGAGCACGCCCCGACCCGAGACGTCCTCGGGCGCCAGATTCGAAGAGCCACACGTCCGGCAGATCGGTCCCGGGGGGTGTTGAAACGACCGGCAGTCGGCGCAGCGGCGGAAGCGCAACACCCCTTCGGAACCGCTGGTCCAGAAGAACTCGGATTCGGGAACGAGCATCGGCAAGGGTGGTGGCACGACGGCCACTCTATGAGGACCGAGCTCCCCCGTGTCAGGATGCCCGCGCCGGGATCACACCGAGAAGCCCGGCCGGGACACGACGGGGAGGCAGCAATGGCGGCGATTGCTTGACGGGCCGGTGGCATTTTCGTGACGGGGGCAAGCCGGGCATCGGCAAGGCGGTGGCCATCGCCTTCGCCGAAGCTGGCTACGACGCGCCATCACCGCCCGCAGCAAGGTCGAGGGCGAAGAACGGGAGCACTTCTCGACCGTCAGGGAGCCCTGATCGGCGCCGTCCTCACGTGGCTCGCGACATCAGAAGAAGCGCTGTCCCTCGGCATCGACATCAAGGCCCAGGAGCTGTCCGCCGCTCGCGGCCTCTACCCGGCGTGGACCGGGAATGCCCACGCGAAACTCTCCCGGTAGACCAGCTCGGGTCGGTCAGCCCTGACCCATCTTCCGAAAGTCCCAGCTCACAATCTTGTCGGGCACGATGCGCAGCCAGGCGTGGCGTCCATCGTGGCCGAATGCGCCGCCGGCGTACTTGTCGCCGAACAGCTGCTCGGGCGTGACCAGCTCGTCGTTGGGCTCACCAGTCCGAGGCACCTCGCCCACGGTCTGGGCTGTACCGGAGATCTCGACGCCCCGCAATTCGCCGAAGCCGTGTCCGGCGTCGACGAGAACGCTCACCCGGGGCTCCTTCTCGATATCCGTCCACCGCTGACTCTTGACGATGGAGGTGAGCCAAAGGGACTCACCGTCCCAGACGAACCACAACGCACTGAGATGCGGTGCACCGTTGCTCTTCACCGTGGCCACCCGGCACGTCCGTTCCGACGCGAGGAACTCGTCGCGCTCCTCGGGTGACATGGCAATTCGTCGCGAACGACGCTGTTCCTTCATGTGGTCCTTTCCTCGTGCTGCATCTGCGAAACCCGCCGGGTGCGGTCACGGGTGAATTGCGAGCCCGGCGGCACCTTCGTGGCAGGCCGCCGCGACTCGTTCAGTCGACGACCGTGATCGCCGCTTTCGGGCAGGCCCTGACCGCGGCCTGCACCTTGTCCCGCAGCTCTTCCGGTGGCTCCTCCTGCAGGACGTAGAGGAAATCGTCGTCCCGTACTTCGAAGACCTCAGGGGCGGCCGCCATGCACAGGGCGTTGGATTCACACAGATCGAAATCGACGACAATTCGCATGGCGCAAATGTAGCGACCCCCGGGCACCCACGTGCGGTGATCAGCGAAATACCCGCTCGAGCCGACTCCCAGCCGGGTCACCCGCCGGGACATGCGCCCTTCCGGTACCGTGTCGCTCCACAAGAGCGCAAAGTGGGGTGACCATGATTCTTGAACGCAGTCAACACGGCCTGGTCCAGGTCCTGACCCTGAACCGACCCGAAGCCGCCAACTCCCTGAACCCCGAGCTCATCGGGGAGCTCGGCAAGGCCCTGACCGAGATCGCAACCGACGACGCCACCCAGGTCGTTGTCCTCACCGGGGCCGGGGAACGCATCTTCTGTGCGGGAATGGACCTGCGCGCCTTCAGTGAGAACCGGAACCAATCCACCGGGGATGGTGACGGGGGCTCGGGCCGGGCGGAGGCCGCCCCGGCTCCCAAATATGGGCTCAACAATCTCAATCCCAAGCCGGTGATCGCCGCTGTCAACGGCGCTGCTGTGGGCGGCGGCTTCGAGCTCGTGCTCTCCTGCGATCTCGTCGTCGCGGCCGACACCGCCCGTTTCGGGCTGCCCGAGGTGAAGCGGGGGCTGCTGGCCGCCGGTGGGGGCACCCTGCTGGGCACCCGCCTCCCGCTGTCCTTGGCACTCGAGGTGGCCTTGACGGGCGAGCTCATCGACGCCGCCCGGGCACATCAGTGGGGGTTGGTCAACCGGGTCGTGCCGGCGGCGGAGCTGCTCGAGGCAAGCCTGGCCCTGGCCGCCACGATCGCCGCGAACGGTCCCATCGCCATTCGAACGACCAAAGAGCTCGTGCGCCGAGCGGTCCTGGACGATCCCAAGCGGGGCTGGGCGACGCCTGAGGAGGTCGCCTCGGTCTTCCAGAGCGAGGATGCCAAGGAGGGGGCGCAGGCCTTCATCGAGAAGCGCGCGCCGAACTGGACAGGCCGCTAACCGCAAAAGGTGTGACGATAGAAGCCATGGAATCTGAACGGACCGTTTTTGAGGGCTTTGAAGGTGTCCACCTGGTGGCTGACGTGCGCGGGGACCCTGATGCCTGGCCGGTGCTCTTCCTCCATGGAGGCGGCCAGACCCGCTACGCCTGGGGCCGCACCGCCGAGATCGTGGCCAGCGAGGGTTGGCGCACGGTCGCTCTCGACCTGCGTGGGCACGGGGAGAGCGATTGGGCCCCCAACGGCGACTACTCCTTCACGTCCTTCTGTGCCGACACCCTGGCCGTGGCGGACAAGCTCGGGAAGCCACCTGTCCTCGTCGGTGCCTCCCTCGGCGGCATGTCGGCCATGCTGGCCGAGGGGACGAGCGACCGCCCGGTCTCCTCGGGCCTGGTGCTCGTCGACATCACCCCGAAAGCCAATCCCGAAGGGATCGAGCGCATCCGCAGCTTCATGCAGTCCGGCCTCGATGGATTCGGCACCCTCGAGGAGGCGGCCGCGGCGATTGCCGCCTACACGCCAAACCGGGAGAAGCGTGTCAATCCCGCGGGGTTGAAGAAAGTCCTCCGAGAGCGCGACGGTCGTTGGTACTGGCATTGGGACCCCGCGTTCATCGGCCGTGGCCGCACCGAGGTGGTGCCGGACCGTTTGGCCGGCCTGCTCGATGTGGCCATGAGCAACATTCACGTGCCCACGCTCCTCGTACGGGGTCTGCTGAGCGACGTCGTGACGGAGGAGGGTGCCGACGAGCTCGTGGCGCGCATCCCTGGGGCCGAGGTGGTGGGTGTCGCAGGGGCTGCGCACATGATCGCGGGGGACAAGAACGATGCGTTCTCTGACGCTGTCGTGGCGTTCCTGGACAATCGCGTCCGGCCCACTATCACCTGAGCACCCGTCAGCAGCGCGGCGTCAAAGGGGAACGGCGACGCCACCGAGCACGACCACCCCGTCGCGCGCGAGCCGCGCCACTTCCTCCGCGGTGCAGCCGGCCAGCTCCTGGAGAACGTTCGCCGTGTGTTCGCCGAACGCCGGCGGATGGCCGTCGGTGCGCACCAGAGCTGGAGACGCCGAAAGGGGTGACCCCGGGAGCTTGACCCGCGCCCCGTGCAAGGGGACCTCGACGAAGTATCCGCGTTCCTCCAACTGGGTGTCGGCAACGAGATCGGGCGCCGTGGCCACGGGAAATGCCTCGATGCCTTTCGCCTGCAGGGCGACCGCCAGGGCGACCTTGTCGACCGAGCTCGTCCAGCGGGCGATCGAGCGATCGAGCTCGTCACGGTGTGTGAGACGCCCTGCGACCAGGCGATAGCGATCGCCGTCGAGACCCTCGGCCGTCACCACTGTCAGGAAGTGCGCCCACTCGTCGTCGCTGGCCACCGCAAGTGCAACCCACTGGTCGTCCCCCCGGCAGGGGTAGACCCCGTGGGGGCTGACACCGTTCCCGCGGTTGCCGCGACGTGGCTGATCCCGACCCCGCACCGATGACGCCAGAAGTTCTTCACCGCTCAACGCGCAATACGCCTCGAGCTGGGAGAGGTCATAGCGACCGCCCTTGCCGGTGCGGTCACGACGCCGCAGGCCGTCGAGCGCTGCGAGTGTCCCGACGAGCCCGCCCACCCCGTCCGGCAGCGTGTGACCCAGACGAAGCGGCTCTCCGTCCACGTAACCGGTGCGCGCCTCGATTGACGACGCCGCCTCGATGGTCGGGCCGTAGGAACGCCACGGTGACCACGGCCCGGTGGCTCCGAATCCGCTCAGCGAGACGTAGACCAATTCGGGATGGTCGGCCGACAGCGACTCGTAGCCGAGGCCCAGGCGATCCATGACACCGGCCCGGTAGTTCTCGACCACGACATCGGCCCGGGCCGTCAACGACCGGAATACCTGCTTGCCGTCCTCAGTGCGCAGGTCGATGACCACGCTCTCCTTGCTGCGATTCATCTTGTAGTCGAAGAGGTAGCCGATGAGAGCCCCTTCGTCGGAAGTGTCGGCAAAGTCAACCCGCGACCGCGGCCGCTCCACCCGGACCACTCTCGCTCCCAGATCGGCGAGATTCCGAGTGGCACTGGGCCCGGCCCAGAATGCAGTGAGGTCCAGGACCAGAATCGGGGGGTCGCCGTCCAGGGGCAGACGGGGAGCAGTGGTCCGGGCGGGGCTGTCCCCGGGGATGTGCGCGTGGGCGGCGATGATTGCGCGCAGATCTTCGGGCGATGGCGCTGGCCGCGTCTGGGTTGGCCGCGTTTGCGTTGGTGCCGTGCGCACCGGACTGCCCGGCATGCGCCCGTGCCCGCCGTCGACAATGACCTCCTCCCAATAGCCCCGCGCCTCCAGTTGCGGATTGGCCAGAACCTCGGTGGGGGTTGCCACCTTGGAGCAAGGAAGTCCCGCCGCTTGCACGATCTCCACCACTTGGGCGGCATCGCGCTCAGCCAGCCACGGCACCAACAGTGCGTCGAGATCGTCACGATGCGCGGCGCGAGCCGCCGGGTTGGCGAAGCGGGGGTCTCCGAGGATCTCGGGCATACCAACGGCAAGCGCGAGCCGATCGAACTCCTCGTCGAGCGCGGAGCCGAGTGACACGTAGCCGTCACGGCAGGGCAGGACCGTCAGCGGATAGACCTCGGTGTAACGACCCGAGCGCATGCGGATAATGCCGACGCCCAGGCGCGAAAACGTCGATTGATGCATGCTCAGCATCGCCGCCATCACGCTGACGTCGATATGACTTCCCTGTCCCGTCCTCTGGCGGAGAATCGATCCGGCCTGCACCGCGATCGCCGCCGTGTACCCGCCGATGTAGCCGCACAAGTGCTCGGGCCCGCACAACGGCTCACGCGAGGGGTCTCCGGTGATGTAGAGATAGCCGCCGGCGGCCCACTCCGCCAACGAGCCGCCGCGCCAGGCCGCGGTCGGACCCGTGGTCCCGAACGAACTCGTCGTGACGTGCACAACTTCGGCGTTCAGATCCCGCACGCGCTCGGCATCGAGCGGTCCGAGATAGCGACCGCGGTCGAACGACGTGACGACGACGTCCGAAGCGCGCACCATCTCCTCCAGCAGCGGAAAGTGCGCGCCGGCGACCGTCCACTTGTGCGAATCGAGATAGGCGCTCAGCCAATCAACCTCTTGCCCGCCACCGCTGCCGACATACGACACGACGTCGGCTCCGCCCAGGGCCAGAAGCCTGGTGCAGAACCGGCCCGCCACGTCGTGACTGAGGTCCGTTACAAGCATCGGCCGAGCTCCTCCTGCGTACTGATCCCCTCCTGCGTGTGCATTCCCCTCGTGCGGCACACCAGATTAGGCCGCTCGGGGCTCAACGCCACGGTTCAATTCGCAGGCGCGTCGTCCCGCATTTTGACCGAGAAGGTCAGCGTCGCCGAGGCCACATAGAGGTCGTCGGCCCCAAGATCGTGCACGTCCACACGGACCACCGCGCTCCTCCTGCCACGGCGAAGGATGTGAGCGACTGCACGCACGGGCCCGACGCGGGCCCCGGCGAGGAAGCTGACCTGCATTTCGCTGGTGGCGTTGCGCAGGTACGCCTTTTCGCCACGCTGTAGCGAAACACCGGCCACCATGTCGATGAGCGTGGCCAGAAGCCCACCCTGCAGAACGCCCGAACTGTTGACGACCCGCGGCGTGACCTCCATCTCCATGGCCCAGTCGGCGCCGTCAACGACGACGTCCTTCCAGCTGAAGGCTTCGAAGGCATGTCCGGCGGCCAGCTCCACCCGCGCCGTCGTCTGTGTCGGCGGCTTCTCGTCCGGCGTCACCGAGGTCGGGCCCCGGCTGCCGGGTCATACAAGGTCACGGGGTGACCCTTACTTGGGGCTCTTCGGCCCGAAGCGGATGGCGCCATCGATGCGGATGACCTCGCCGTTGAGGTACGAGTTCTCGACGATGGACTGGACCAGCTTGGCGTACTCGGCCGGTTGCCCCATGCGCTTGGGGAACGGGATGGCCGGGGCCCAGTAGGCCTCCACGGCGTCGAGATCCTGGCCGTAGGCGGGCGTGATGAACGTTCCGGGAGCGATGGTCATGACCCGGATGCCGACCACCGCGAGATCACGGGCAGCGGCGATGGTCAAGCCGATCACGCCGGCCTTGGCTGCTGCGTAGGCCACCTGGCCGATGGTGCCCTCGTAGCCGGCGATTGACGCCGTGTTGATGATGACGCCCCGCTCCCCGTCGGCCAGCGGCTCGGACTTGCCGATCGCCGCCGACGCCAGGCGCAGCACGTTGAAAGTCCCCACGAGATACGGGTCGATCACGTTGCGGAAATCCTCCAGCGAATGCGGCGTCCCGTCCGCCTTCAGCGTCCGCCCTCCCCCACCGAACCCGCCGTGCACGGCAACCGAGATCCGGACGGGACCCATGCTGGCGGCCTGGTCGAGCGCCTCTTGGACGCTCGACTCGCTGGTGATGTCGGTCTTGACGAACCTGACCGAGTCGCCCAACTCCTTGACCATGGCCTCGCCCTTTTCGGTCGCCACGTCGGCGATAACCACCTTCGCCCCGGCCTCCACGAGCCTGCGCACTGTCGCGCCGCCCAGTCCCCCGGCACCGCCGGTCACGATCGCTGACGCACCGCTGATCTCCATGCGAATCCCCTGTCTCTCTCGTTCGAAGCCGGCGAACTCTCTCGTTCGAAGCCGGCGGACACTTGTAATTTCTAACTGCTTGAGTTCTAGCGATCAGAAATTACAAGCCTCCGAGCCCCGACCCCAAAACGTAGGTCCGGGACCCTCCCTGGTCGGCGGTCACACTAGACCACGCCGAGCGGGCGCAACCATGCCACTCCCGGGCCAGCGCGTCCGCCCCAAGGGCTGGGTCGAGTGCCCTACGGACTGGGTGTCATCGCCTGGGAAGCCCTGCTAGCGGCAGAATCGACGCTGTACGTGAGCTCGACGACCCCGCCGGGCCAGGTCTGCGTGTGCACCAGGGTCAGGTACGAGTCCGCATCGAGGGCCCGGAAGGTTTCGATGGATCGGAGTCGACCGTCACGGCGTCGGGGGTTCCGGCCGGGCGATCCGAGGCGAGGACGTGAACGGCGAGGTCACCCCACGGCCAGAACGGGGCGGCCAGGGCCGGCTCGAACGTGATGCGGCCCATGAGGACGGCGTCGCATCGAGCTTGGAGCCCGAAGAAGCCCAGCGCGCACCTGCATCCCATCCCTCGAAGGCGAGTTGCACGGGCCAGCCGTCGGGATTCGTCACATAGCCGTCAAGGTTCGTGCACATGCGGGTGAGAATCTTCATCGGCGCACCTCCGCCGCGTGCCCTGGTTCGGACGTCGCGTCGGAGAAACGTCTCCACCACTGGGGCGACCAACTCGCTGCGGGTCATGTCCATGTGGGTGGTCGCCGGGAGAACGGCGAGCTGACCGTGCGGGAGCAGCTCAGCAGCGTCAGCTGCATCCGGGACGAGGATGAAGTCGGTGTCGCCGATCAGCACCAGTACCGGCACCTCGACGGCGCGCAATTGGTCGTCGGTCCAACCTCCGAATCCGTGGACCATCGCCGCCGTCTTCGTTGCGAACGCCTCGAAGTGCGACGGGTCCGGAGCGACCGCTGCATAGGCGTCACGCATGGCGGCGAAGTCGGCCTCCGTCGGCATGCGCTCAGGGTGGATTTCGCCTCCCCGGTCGTTGCGATGATCGGCCGACGCCACGACCGCCCGCCGGATGCGATCCTGATGGTGAACGAGCAGCTCGTAGGTCGTGAGCCCACCGAGGCTGAATCCGAACACGTCGGCCCGTTCGATGCCGAGATGGTCCAGAAGTCCCACCACGTCAGCTGCGAGGTGTTCGAAGGTCACGGGCCGGTCAGTGTCGGCCGTGCGGCCGTGGCCCTGGAGCTCGATGGCGATGACGCGGTGGTGCTCGGCCAGGAACGGGAGGACGACGCCGAAGCTGAGCTCGATCGTGAGCAGGCCGCCATGGAGCAGGACAAGCGGCGGCTGCTCGAAGTCCCCGTGCTGCTGGAAGTCCCCGTGTTGCTCGAAGTAGAGGTTGATCCCGTTGACATCGACGTATGGCATACCAGGGAGACGTTACGAGCCGGCGCAACTCATCGGCGGCGGCCTGCTCGGGCGGCGGCCTGCGGAGGCCGCCTGATGGGGTGGCCTGCTCGGGCGGCCTGCCCGGTGTGGGATGGCCGGGCGGAATTGCCCTCGTTGCCGTAGCCTCTTCCCGAAGATGCAGGCACAGGAAGACAGGAGAACGCTGATGCGGTTCAACCACATGGAACTGACCTTCGCGCGGGGCGCACTGGACGAGGGGACCCGGGCCGACATCGACCACTTCTACGGCGACGTTCTCGAATGGCGGTGCGGCCCCTATGAGCTGTTCGGGCAGACGGGACATCTGCTGGTGCCCGACGAAGGGCAGTTCATCCTGCTGATGGAGGTCGACGAGCCGATCCATTCGCCGAGTTTCGACCACCTCGGCCTCTTGCTGGACACCCGCGAGGAGGTCGATGAGATCCTCGAGGCCTGCCGGCGCTTCCAGGAGAAGGACGACCGTCTCCAGCTCAAGCTCTTCGACGACATCGTGACGCCCAACGTCACCCAGCGGGCCTTCTACGTCCGTTATCTCCTGCCGATCTGGTTCGACGTCTGCGCCCTCGAGTACCCGCCGGGGGGTGGACCGTCGAAGCAGTGGCGCTTCACCGAGGCGTAAGCGGCAAACGGGGAGTTTCCTGATCGTCAGCAGGGCCCGGGCCGAGAGGCGGGAGGGCTGTCGCGGCCGAACGGGTTGGCGGTACGGTGGGGTCCTCAGGGCCGGGCGAGGGGGCCCGCGGCGAGGCCCGGTCAGCAGGAGGGGGAAACCGATGATCGAAGACTGGTCAGCAGGAGCGACGATCGGGGGGCGGCCGATTCCGGCGCTGCCCGACATGGAACGACTGCGCGCCGAACGGTTCGCCAAAATTCAGGACCAGCTCGAGGCGCAGAACATCGACGGCCTCGTCGTGCTCGGATCGGCCGGTGTCGCCCACACGACCGGCGCGGACGCTCCCGGAGAAGACGCCGGGAAGGCCGGCCTGTTCCGGGCCGTCTCGGTGGTCATCGCGGGCGAAAGCGCACCGCACCTCTACACGCCGTTCCTCGACGGGGTGCCGCCGGAGTTCCCGGCGGACCACGTGCACGGGCCGCTGTTCCCCGACCTCGACGACGGCATCCATGAATTCGTCGATGCGCTCAACGGGTACTTCCCGGCCGGCGCCCGCCTCGGCGTCGACGAACAGACCCACCCGATGCTGCGTGCGCTCGGCCATTTCGAATGGAGCGACGCCGGTGGCGTGCTGGGCGCAGCCAAAATCCTGAAGACGCCGGATGAGGTCTCGGCCATCCGCGAGGCCCAACGGATCACCGAGCAGGCGATGGAGAGCGCCCGCGAGGCTCTGCGGCCGGGCATGCGCCAGACGGAGCTGAGCGGCATCTTCCTCCGCCGCCTCTTCGAGTTGGGCGCGACGGCGAACGCCATCGACCCGATCTGGCAGGTCATGACGCCGACCAGGGCGGCGGGCCCGTGGACCACCCACGGCGACCTCGCGTACCCGATCTCGACGACCGATCAGATCCTGCGCGAGGGCGATGTCATCTGGGTCGACGCCGGCATCTGCCACAAGGGCTACGCCTCGGACTTCGGCCGGACCTGGATCACGAGCGCCCATCCCGACCTCACCGATCGCCAGACCTCGCACTTCGAGCGCTGGCGCGCCGTCGTGGCCGCGGCCCGTGACATCCTCAAGCCGGGCGTGTCCGCCCTCGAGCTCGGCCGGGCCGCCATCGCCGCCAACGACGGCGTGAAGCCGTGGATGGAGCACTTCTACCTGGCCCACGGCATCGGGACCGACAGCGCCGAGATGCCGCTCATCGGGACCGATCTGGGCGACGACTTCGACGGGTCACTCATCATGGCCCCTGGCATGGTCCTCGTCTTCGAGCCGGTCATCTGGGATGAGGGATACGCCGGCTACCGCTCCGAGGACATTGTGGCGGTCACCGACACCGGATGGGTGCAACTGAGCGGGCTGCGCTACGACCCGTTCGAGACGGACCCGTTCGAGACTGACCACGTGGAGGTGATGGCATGACCGGGACCATGGCCCTCGAGGACGGCGCCCGCGTCGATTTCACGAGGCTCCGCCAGGAGCGCCGGCGGCGCGTGTTCGAGGCAGCGGAGAACGCTGGCCTCGATGCGCTCGTGCTCGGTCGTGCCGGCAACGTCCGCTACGCCACCGGAGCCCGCCAGTTGTGGCGGACCGGGGCCAATCCCTTCGCCCCCCTGTGCGTGGTCATCCCCAGCACCGGCCGGATCCACATCCTCTCGACCTGGGACGACGGCATCCCACCCGAGATCGGCCACGACGACCTTTACGGGATGTTCTGGAATCCGGCGAACCTGATCGCCGCCCTGGCGGCCATCCCGGGGCTCGCCGAGGCACGCCGGGTCGGCACCGACTCGCTTACGCCGTTCTTCGCCGAGGTCCTGACGGGCATCGTCCCCAAGTTCGAACTGGTCGACGCCTCGGGGATCCTGACCGGGTTGCGGGCGGAGAAGACGGTGGACGAGTTGGGGTGTATCGAGGTGGCCGTGACCCTGGCCGAAGCGGGACTGGCCGCGCTGGAAGAGGCCCTCCGGCCCGGCGTGAGCGAGCGGGACCTCCTCGGGGTCTACGTGGAGACGGTGGCTGCCCTCGGTGCACCCACGCCGCCCAGTGAGAGCGTCGTCTTCGCCACCCCGCGTCGGGGCCCGGTCCACTTCCGTTACCTGGCCAGCGACCGCATCATCACCCGGGGCGAACTGGTGGTGCTCTCCCCCGGTGCCCTCTACGCGGCCTACGAGGGCGGGGTGGCTCGCACCAGGACCGCCGGGGCACGTCCTTCGCGGGGCGCCGTGGCCCTGGCGGATCGGTGTCACCGGGCCACGGACGCCTTGGTTGCCGCGTGCCGCCCCTCCAACACCGGCGCCGACCTCTACCGCGCCTGGGAGGCCACCGGCGAGCGCCCGGCCGAGATCGCCCTCGCCTACGGCATGGGCATCGGTACGGAGACCCCGATGATCGGCTTCGGGCGGAGCGCCGGCACCACACTGCACGAGGGCGCCATCCTGAGTGTCCAGGCCTGGATCAGCGAGGAAGGGACCGGAGGCTTCTTCGAGCGGGAGATGCTGCGCGTCGGCGAAGCAGGCCCGGAGCTCCTGACCGCGGAGCGGGCGGTGAGCGTCACCGACCGGGGCGACGCCGGGGCCCGATTCGACGGCGACGGCGACGGCGACGGCGACGGCGACGGCGACACGGGCGGGACCGCCGGCGGGAGCGGGCGGCCGGAGGTCGATTTCGACCAGTACTCCGACGAGTTCGCCCAGAACCGTCACGCCGAATGGGCGAAGATGCGCGCCCGGTGCCCAGTGGCCTACAACACACAGTACGGCGGGTTCTGGGCCGTGAGCGGCTACGACGAGGTGGTTGCAGTCTCCCGCGACGGCGCAACGTTCTCGTCGCTCTACGAGGAACACCCGGTCGATGGGATCGACTACATCGGGATCATGGGCGTCCCCCGCATGCCCGGCGTGCCGTCAGCGAAAATCGCCGAAGCCGAAGGCGCCACGCACGTCGCGCTCCGGCGCTTGCTCAACCCCTTCATGCTGCCCTCTGCGGTGGCCGAGTACCGGCCGTTCGCCGAGCAGTGCGCCAGCTGGCTCCTCGATCAGAAGATCGCCGACGGCCACATGGACATGGTCACCGACTTCACAAACCCGGTGCCGGCCATCCTGACCATGAAGATGGTGGGGCTGCCCTGCGAGAGCTGGCCCTATTACGCCGAAGTGTTCCACGCCATCAACGCGTACTCGACCGATACGGAGGAGTACGCCCGCTCCCTGGTGATGATGGACGAAATGATCGTCGAGCTCCTCAAGTTGGCCGAGGTGCGCCGGCACGATCCCAGGGGAGACATCGTCTCCAAGCTGGTGGCCATGGAGGTCGACGGGGGCCGTCCCTTGAACGACGAGGAGCTCGTCGGCGTCCTGTGGAACCTCATCGGTGGAGGACTCGACACCACCACGTCGTTGACCTCGCTGTCGCTTCTTCACCTCGACGCCCATCACGACCTGCGCCAACGACTTGTCGATGAGCCGGACCTGTTGATTCCCGCCACCGAAGAGTTCCTCCGGTTCACCTCGGTCAACGAGACACTCAGTCGCACGGTCACCAAGGACGTGGAGCTGGGCGGCCAGAAGTTGAGCCGGGGCGACTTCCTGGTGCTGAGCTGGCTCTCGGCCAACTTCGACGACAACGTCTTCGAGCGGCCCGACGAGGTGATCCTCGACCGTGCACCCAACCCCCACATGGCGTTCGGGGTCGGGCCCCACCGCTGCATCGGGATGCACATCGCCCGGTCACTCTTCGAGGTCATGATGCGCGAGGTGCTGGCGCGCATTCCCGACTACGTGGTGGACCGCGGGGCGACGGACTTCTACAAGGGCAACCCCGAGCTCGCTGGCGTGGTGGCCATGCCCGTGACGTTCACGCCGGGCAAGCCGGTTGGAGCGCAACGGCCGTACTGAGCGGAGCGGCGTGGCTCGTCTTCACGGCGCGCTTTTGTCACGTCGACTCCAATGGGAAAGGTTTAGGGTGATGTTCCATGGAGTCGTGGGAGCTCGTGGCCAGAGAATGTTGCCGCGACACGCTGGCGCGCTATACGCATGCGGGCGACAGGTACCGCATTGCGGAGCTCGGGTCGACATTCTGCGAAGACGGTGTGCTCGAGATCAGGGGCGTCGAACCGATCGTGGGCCGGGCGGCCATCGTCGCCACATTCAGTGGTGACACGAGCGGCCTGCAGGCGCAGATGGAGGCTGCGATCGTCGACCCAGGGGAGTTGGAGGAGCCGGCGAAGCCGCCTTCCTCACCCGATGCCGGCGCGAATCCCGGCGCGAATGCCGCTGCGAGCTACATCCTCCGCCACAACGTCACCAACATCCGCTTCGAAGCCGTGTCGCCCACGGAGATCACGGTGGCGAGCTACTTTCTCGTCGTCACCCGGAAGGGCCTCGACCACGTGGGGCGCTACCGTGACCGGATGGTCCCCGTCGGCGAGGAGTGGCTGATCGCCCACCGATTCGTGTCGGTCGACTGGCGCGCGCCCGACACGCTGCCCTGAGGGGGCGCTACTCCGACAAGAAGGCCTCCACCGCATCGATGAAGGCGTCCTCCTGCTCGAACATGGGGTAATGCCCCGCCCCGTCGATAACGACAAGCGATGCCCCAGCAATGAGTCGGACCATCTCCTCGGCATAGCTCACGGGCAGCAGACCATCGTCTCCGCCCTGCAGCACCAGCGTCGGCGCCGTGAGATAGCGGAGCCGGCGACGCAGTCCCCGCTCGGCGATCGGCCACATGAATCGGGTCGCCGCTCCATAGTTACGCGCTTGGAAAAGAGAGGCGGCCTGCGGGTCGTCCGGATCGGGCACGAAATTGCTCGGCTCGGGATGTGGCCGGTTGTCGGGGTTGTGCCATTTCGCCTTCAACGCAAGGTCGCGTGCGCCGAACGGGTCCATGGCGGGTTCTTCGTCGAGCCAGAGCCCGAAAGAATCCACGAGCACGAGCCGTCGCACGACCTCGGGGGCGATCGCCGCGATGTCGGCGGCGATCATTCCGCCGAGCGAATGGCCCACGAGATCCACCGGACCGGCGTCGAGATCCCGGATCAGGGCCCGGTAGAACAACACCAGGTCGAGCAGATCGTGGATCTCCTCGGTGCCGATCGAGGTCCCGTAACCGGGTTGCTCCGGCGCCCAGACTCGGTGCCGTTGCGCGAGTCGGCCGAGGAAGGCGGCGTCTCCCGGATGCCGCTCGTACCCGTGCAGGAACATCAGGGGCGAGCCCACTCCTCCCTCCCAGACGTCGACCTCGAACGGACCTGCCGCGTGGCGATGGATCTTCCCCAGGGTCATACCCCTCCTCTTGGCGATGGTTGTGGCGACGAATTTGAGCACTCACCCAATAACCGGGTATTGATGCTATACAGAACGCATTGCTACGAGCGAGGCCTCCACGACGACGTGGGGTACGGGCGGACGCGCCCGCGGGAGGCACCGACAGGGACGAGACCGAGAGGAGGGCCCGTGAGGTTCCACTGGTTTGCGCAGCAGTACTACACGGGGCTGCCCGAGGACTACTCGAAGTCCATCCACAGCTCGTGGGTCACCGCGCCGACTGCCGTGACAGATTCGACGCACGTTGGCGAGGACTACCAGATGTACCTCCGCCTGATGCAACACGCCGATCGACTGGGATGGGATTCGCTCCTCCTGAATGAACACCACCAGACCTCACTGGCCATGACGCCTTCACCGAACCTGATTGCCGCCATCCTCGCCGTCACCACCGAAAACTCGGCGATCGCCCTCTGCGGCAATTCGCTGGCTCTCTACAACCCTCCGCTGCGGGTGGCCGAGGAGATCGCCATGCTCGACTGCCTGTCGGGCGGTCGGATCATTGCCGGGATCGTGTTCGGCACCCCCATGGACACGGCGTTCGTGTACGGCGTACCCCCGATTGAGCTCCGCGACCGTTTTCACGAGGCGCGTGAGCTGATCCATCGAGCGTGGACGGCGGAGGCACCGTTCGCCTTCAACGGACGCTTCACCAAGCTCCGCTATGTCAACCCGTGGCCTCGGCCTCTCCAGAAGGACATCCCGATCTGGATTCCCGGGTCCGGCAGCGTGGAGACGTGGGATGTGGTGAACGCACTCGACTACTGCTACGGATATCTCTCCTTCCATGGCACGCAGAATGCCAAGCCGATCGTTGACGCATTCTGGGAGCACACGGAGCGCAACGGGGCCAATATGAACCCGAACCGGATGGCCTTCACGCAGATCATCTGCTGCGCTGACTCCGACAAAGAAGCCAAGGCGCAGTACGCGGATGCCGTGCGTTACTTCTATCGTCAGAACCGGGTCGCCCTCGAGTTCGCCACACCACCGGGCTACCTGTCCTCGGCGTCGCTTCGTCAACAACTCCTGCGCCAACAGGTGATCTCTTCGGAGGAACGGAAGAAAGCTGATCTGGGAGAACTCGACTTTTGGGAATACGACGAGCTCGGCTACATCATTGCCGGAACGCCCGAGCGGGTAGAGCAGCGCGTCCGGGCGCTTGTCTCGGACATGCGAATTGGCCAACTGATCACGTGCATGCACATAGGAAATCTGCCCGAGGAGGTAGCGGCACAGAACAATGAGCTCTTCGCCACCCGTGTGATCCCGAAACTACGCAACCTGTGGTCCGAGTATGAGGATCGCTGGACACCGCGTGTGAGCCAAGAGCGAATTGCTGACCGATTCCCGACGCCGGTCTCGGCCTGAACCTGCCGGCGTTTCGGGTTCCGGTCACGAGTGCCGCACGTCACGCTCGATGCATTCGAGCTCTTCTACGAGGTCGTCGGCGAGGGTCCTCCGCTCCTGCTCCTCTCCGGTCTCGGGGCGAGCCGGCTCGGCTTCGCCCCGGTCGTGCCCGCTCTGGCACGGCGCTACCGGGTCATCACGTGTGACAACCGGGGTACCGGTCGCAGCGGCGTACCCCCGGGTCCCTACAGCATCGATCAGATGGCCGCTGACGCGGCGACGCTCATCGAGCATCTCGGCGTGGGTCCCGTCGCCGTGCTCGGATGGTCCCTGGGCGGCACCATCGCGCAATCGCTCCTGATCGACCACCCGCAGTTGCTCACGGCGGCCGTCCTTCTCAGCACGCTCCCCTGCTACACCGAACTGCAACATTGCTGGCTCGACAGCGTCCTGGCGCTGCGTCGAATGGGTATCGACCCCTTACTGGCCGCCACAGCGGGGGCGCCCTGGATATTCACTCCGTCCACTCTCTCCAACCACGACCGGGCAATGCGGATATTGCGTGGGCGAGCTGATGATCCGGAGGCAACCAGCAATGAGGCCTTCGAGGCCCAGGCTGCCGCCATCCGGGTGTTCGATCGCCGCGCCGAACTCGCGACAGTGACCACGCCGACGCTCGTGCTCGTAGGGGCTGAGGACGTTCTGACCCCGCCCCGCCAATCGATCGAGATCGCCCACCGCATACGCCATGCCACCCTCGAGGTGTTGCCCCGAGGAGGCCACGGCGTGCTCCTCGAGTACCCGGGTCCGACCCTGGGAGCCATCAACTCGTTCCTGGAGCGCCATCTCCCGGCCTGATCGTGCGAAGGTACTCTCAGGCGAATTCTCCGGCTCGCCCCAGCAATGCACGGGCGGCCTCTGATCCATCGAGCAGGCGGTTGGTGCGATAGCTGGCACGCCAACCTTCGGGTGTGCGCACCAGCTCCCAGCGGTTCACCGCCACCCGCCAGACTTCGAAGCCGCCCTCCCCGTGCCGGAACACACGGGAGTAGCACGTGGCGACCGCTCGATGCCCCTCTATGAGGATGTGCGGTACACCCAGCACGTGGGCCGCGCCCCCGGCAATGAGCTTCTGGTGGAAGTCGCCTTCGACCATGCCGGCGATCTCGGCCCGCCCGCTCCACACCGCCGAATCCGTGTCGTAGACGCCATCCTCGGTCCAGAGGGCGGCAACGGCCTCGCTCTGCCCGCTGTCGACGGCGGGCCCGTACGCGCTGATCAGCCGGATGATCTCGCGCTCGTCCTCGAGCACGCGGAGTGTCTCTGAAATGCGCAACAGCTCCTGTTCAACATTTGCCATACAGTTTCCTCTTTCTCTCTCTCCTGCTCTGCTCCCTGGATTCTCCCGTTGGCCACCGGGCCTGGCCGCGAGCCTCGACGACACCTTCCCGTCACCGTTGCACAGATGGAGAGGTGTGCGCACCGTCCAAGCGCGTTAGCGTGCCCGACGGCAGTAATGATCCCGGCCCCCTCACGTGGGCCCGGTACCAACGTCTGGGGGAGTGCATGGCGAACGAAAGAAGAGTGGCGCTGGTGACGGGCGCCAGCCGTGGCGTGGGGCGGTCCATCGCCATCGAACTGGCCAAGGTCGGTTTCGACGTCGCGGTCACCGCACGCACGGTCCAGGAAGGCAGCGGGTTCGACATCGGCCATGACGGAGCCGTGCGCGGCCTGCCCGGCAGTGTCGAGAATACGGCTGACGCCGTCCGCGAACAGGGCCAGGAGGCACTACCGGTCCGGATGGACCTGTCCGACCCACTCTCCATCGGCCTCGCCGTGGGAGAAGTGCTCGCCAAATGGGGCCATGTTGACGTCCTTGTCAACAACGCCATCTATACCGGTAAAGGCGCACAAGCCTCGGTGCTGGATCTCGATCTGGCCGATCTGCAGGAAGAGATCGACATCGACATCGTGGCGCCGCTGACCCTCATCAAGCTGCTCGTTCCCGGCATGGTCAAAAGGGGCAAGGGGACCATTCTGAACGTCACCTCCGGTGTGGCCTACACGGATCCGCTCGACATGGGCAGTTATGGCATCGGCTACGCGGTCGGCAAAGCCGGCCTGTTCAAAGCGGCCGGGATCCTGGCTGTCGAGTTGGGCGACAAGGGCATTACCGCCTACAACGTCCACCCCGGCTTCATCGCCACCGAACGCATGGCCCTGCACACGGCCGAATTGGAGGGCCTCGACCTCTCGTACGCCGCCCCGCCCGAGGTCTGCGGCGCGGTCACGGCCTGGCTCGCCAATGACCCGACCGACAACCCGCCACGCAACGGCACGAATGTCGAGAGCCAGCAGTTCTGCGCCGAGCGCAACCTGGTTCCCAGTTGGACACCCGCCGGTCGCTATGCCGCTGGTGGCGGAAGGGCCGGCAAAGTGGCGGCGGACAGTTGAGCCTGCGCACCTGCGTCGTCGGGACCTCCTTCGGTGCGCGGATCCATGTGCCGGCGCTGCGGCAGGCGGGCTTCGACGTGGTCGCCCTCGTCGGTACCGACCCGGCCAAGACGGCGCGCCGCGCCGACCGCTTCGAGGTCGCGCACGCCTGCACCTCCATCGGTGAAGCGCTCGCTCTCGGCCTCGATGCCGTGTCCATCGCCGGGCCGCCGGCCACGCACGCCCCCTTGGCGTCCGAAGCTATCGCCGCCGGCTGCCACGTCCTGTGCGAAAAGCCATTCACCCTGGACGTGAGCGAAGCCGAGGAATTGGTGCGTGCCGGTGAGGCCGCCGGTGTGGTGACGTTGGTCGGCCATGAGTTCAGGTGGTCGGTCGCGCAGTCGACGATGGAGTGGGCGCTCGCCGAAGGCCTCATCGGGACCCCGAAGTTGTTCGTCAGCGCCTCGTTCATCTCCATGCTCCGCACGTTTCCCATGCCCGAATGGTGGTTCGATCCCGCACAAGGCGGGGGTTGGCTGAACGCATCGGGCTCCCACCGCATCGACGCCATGCGGCAATGGTTCGGGGAGTTCGAAGCCCTGAGCGCCGGCCTCACGTCGACGAGTGATCCTCCGTTGGGTGTCGATGACACATTTCACATTCGGGCCGTCATGCGCAATGGGGTCGACGTATCGCTGGTGCAGAGCGGCGCAGCGGCCGGACCGGGAGCAGGCATGACCCGCATCGTCGGGACCAATGGCACGCTGTGGGTCGAAGGGGACACGGTGCACTTCGCCACGGACGACGAACCGGCCGGTCGGGTCCTCGATCCCCCCGCCACTCTGGCCCTCCCCGACGTCAGCGCATTGGCCGGCGGACAGCTGGCCGACATGACCTTGATGGAACTCCCGCCCTATATCCGCTTGACGCAGGCGTTCCGGCGAGCCATTGAGGGAGCGCCGCCTGCACCGGGTCCGCACGCGGCCACGTTCCTCGATGGACTCGCCTGCATGCGCGTGCTGGCCGCGGTGCGCCAGTCCGCCGCGGACGAGGGGCGATGGACCACAGTCAGTACCGGAGAAGGTGGGGAAACATGAGTGGAGCAAAGCCAATTGTGGTCGGCGTTCTCGGCGACCGCCCGGGCGAACAGAGTGCGATGGTCGGCGTCATGCGTGAGGTGGTCGAAGCTGCCGTCGCTTCGGGGAGAATCGATCGGCCGGTCGAATTCGTCGTGGACATCACCGACGGCCTGCCCGAGGGCACCGCGGCGAGTCTCACCGCCGGCTTCCACCGCCTGGTGGAGCAGGACGCCCTTGTGATCATGGGACCAACGGTGACCGACAATGGGTTGATCGCGACGGAACTGGCTGACCAGTTCCGCATTCCTTGCTGCAACTGGACCGGCAGCGATCGGACGCGGAGCGAGTGGATGTTCCACTACCAGATCGGATCGCTGGAAGAGGAGCCGCATCTCATGGCGGGCCATCTGGCGTCGCTCGGTCACAGGCGGGTGGCGTTGGTGCAGGACCGCTCCCCCATCGGGAACCGATACGGCGCCTTTTTCGAGATCGCGACCGAGCGTCTCGGTCTGCAGATCACATCCAAGACGCTCATTTCGCCCGTCTCGAGTGACCTGTCATCCGTCGTGCGCGACGTGCGGGGAGGAGAGATAGACGCTCTGGTGTATCTCGGCTTGGGGCTCTCGGCCGGCACGCTCGGGCGAGCGATGGCGGAGGCCGATTGGCATCCTCCCGTGTTCGCCAATTCGGCGCTGATGTTCGGCTACGCCTTTCCCCAATGGGTGGAGAACTGGGAGGGCTGGACCTACGTGGACGCATGGTCCGAGAAGAACGAGCGCCTTCAGTCTCTCCTGGCCTCTCGGCCCGACGGCGCCACGGTGTTTCCGATGACCGTGGCCGCCGGTGACGACATGGGACGACTTTTGGTCGAAGGGTTGGCCGGTGCGGAGATCCTGACGCGTGCGTCGGTGAAGGACGCGTTCGAGCGCATCAAGTGCCTGCCCGCCACGCTGGGCGAGCCTGGGACCACCTTGGGCTTCGGCCACTGGGACCGCGCTGCACTCAAGGGTGGCTTCATCCTCTTACGCCAATGGATCGGCGGGCGCTCCGTCGTCGTGTAGGACTCCTCAGACCTTCATGATCCGGGCCATGTTGCCTCCCATCACCTTGGCCGTGTCCTCGGGGGACATGGTCTGCTCGACCACCTCGGAATAGGCGAGCGGGTCGGCCAGCCCTTCCATGTGTGGGAAGTCGGATCCGAACATGACGTTGTCGACACCGATCAACGCGGCCAAGCCTGCAGGGTCAGGCTCCTGGAATGCGTGGACGAAGATATTGCGCTTGAAGACCTGCACCGGATCCTCCTCGAACATTTCCGGGCTGCGCTCATACGCAGCTTTCATCCGGCCGATGAGTGGGCGCACCCACTCGGTCCCGAATTCGGTCGGAGCGAAGCGCAGGCGCGGGAAACGAGTGGCCAGGCCGTGACCGATGATCGAAGCCACCCCGTCGATGATGGCGGACTTCTCCGAGGCCAGCGTGAGAAAGGCTGCTGAGCCGTTCAGCCCCGGAATCCCACCCGGTTTGAACGGCCTGAACTCACTATTGCCGAGCCCCTCCCATTCATTGCTGTAGCGCTGATAGCCGGAGTCGGTCTGATGCATCCCGACCAGGATGTCCGCTTCCTGGACCGCCTCCCAGAACGGATCGAACTCGGGCAGGGCGAACGAACGGCGACCCTTCCATGTGGGTACGGGCGCCGTGTGCAGCAGGAATGCCTTGGCCCCGTTGTCGACCACGAAGCGGAGCTCCTCGAGGGCACCCTCAAGGACCGAGAGGCTGATCATCGGGGTCGGGTACATGGCGTCGGCGTAGTTGAACGTCCAATGCTCGAGCATCCAGCGGTTGAACGCATGCAGCACGACCTGGATGGCGTCCGGATCCTCCGCTAGCCGCTCCTCGACACCCGTGGCGAGTGTCGGCCAGATCATGGACTTGTCGATGCCCATGTCCTTCATGAGGGCCAACCGGGGCTCGGGGTCGAAGAAGGCTTCGACCGCCGGAATGCCACGCCGATGCTGGGGGTCGGCAGCCTGACCCCCGGGGGGAGCGACCCGGGCGAAGGTGGGGTTGGGGATGAAGTCGCTTATCTTGTCCTTGATGGCGACCTTGGTGCGATTCCCGACGTCAACGTATTTGATGATGCCGTCGTACGCGGGAGGGAGGAACATCGTCAAGGCGTCCCGGTTCTCGTACATGTGGTTGTCAGCGTCGAAGACCGGATAGGGCAAGCGCCGCTCACGCATGTAGATAAACGCATCTGACACGTAGTCGTCAGTCATGTTCCTCCCTTACATGGGGATCGGTTTCTATCCCGCTTTCACATGGTACCGCCGAGAATCAGTCGCTGCTGGGCAGATGCCCAATATAGCAAACGTCGCGTCGGATGGCACTTTTGGTGCCATGTGCCGGCACACGTTCGCTCCGCATCGTGGGGGTGACGGTCAACCGCAGTTCGGGGAAATTCGCCGGGAGGCGGACAGCCCGCCCGCCCTCGGGCTGCCCACGGAAGACCCTCAAATGGCCCCGGGGACCTCCGCGCCCGGCGATAGGCTGACATTCCAACATCCACGTGAGCAAGGAGTCGTTACATGTCCGAGGCGGGAGACGCGACGCGATTGGCGCTGCTGGACGCGGCCGAGGAACTCCTGATCACCAAGGGTGTCGCAGGAATAACGACCCGTAAGGTCGCAGACCGCGCCGGAGTGAACCAAGCCCTCGTCCACTACCACTTCGGCACCATCGAAGAGCTCCTTCTCGCGGCACTCGAGCGTGTCGGGGTGCACGTGAAGGAGCGTTCCCAGGAGATCTACGGCAGCGACGTTTCGTTCGTCGATGGCTGGTTCGAAGAGATGAACGTCAAGATCACCGAGGACTTCGACCGTGGCTGGGGGAAGGTGTGGTTGGAGAACCTGACGCTCGCCGCGAATCGACCGAAGATCGGCAAGCAGTACGCCAAGGCAGCCACCATGACCCGCAAGCTCCATGAGCAGTACGTCAACGAGATGCTGGACGAGCTGGGAATCGACAGGAAGGAATATCCGGCCTCAGGCATCGTCACGCTCCTGGACGCGATAACTTCGAAACTCATCCTGGACCGTCTCGTGGGCATCACGTCGGGACATAAGGAGCTCCTCGCCATGCTCCACCGTGTCTGGGAACAGATCGAGGACGGGATCGCGCGGTGACAGGTTGCTCCTGACCCCGTGATGGTCGGCGCTCGCGTCTCCCCCGGCGAGAATTCCGAGGCCGATGGTGGCACCCTTGGCCCGACACCGCCGCGTGCCCTGGGTGGGATCCGCATCTGCGACTTCTCCGGCCAGTTGGCCGGGGCCGGGGCAACCCGCTTCCTCGCCGCCATGGGTGCCGAGGTCATCCGCGTCGAGGACCCGGTGACGCAGGGCTCCTGGGACGTTCTGCGCGGCGCGGCGCCGTTCGTCGACGAACGCCGGGGCCGGGAGTTCGGCGGCGCCTTCAACAACCACAACGTGGAGAAGCTCGGTGTCACGTTGAACCTTCGCCTGGAAGCCGGCCGGGAACTCCTGCGCGAGCTGATCGCGGTCTCCGATGTCGTGACCGAGAATTTCGCCACCGGCGTCCTGGCCCGGCTCGGGTTCACGTATGAGGAGTTGCGTGCGATACGGCCCGACATCTTGTACGTGTCCAACACCGGATTCGGGCATGTGGGCCCCTATCGATCCTTCAAGACCTGGGGACCGCTCGTACAGGCGTGCTGTGGGCTCGCCTTCTCGACTGGTCTGGCGGATCGCGACACGGCAGGAATCGGCTACTCGTACATGGATCATCACGGCGGCAATTTCATGGCCATCGCCATCCTGGCCGGGCTGCTGCATCGCAGCCGCACCGGAGAGGGCCAGTGGATCGATATGTCGTGCACGGATGCCGGCGCCCTGCTCAACGGACCGGCGCTCCTCGACTACACGGTAAATGGCCGGCCGTTACGACGACCCGGCTCGCCCAACAGCAACCGGAGTCAGTTCCCCCTGATGGCGCCGCACGGGATCTATCCTTCGCTCGGCGAGGACAACTGGATCGCTCTCGCATGCCGCGACGATCTTGACTGGGAGAAACTGGCGATCGCCATGACACTCGAGTGGGCCGGAGAAGCGCGCTGGGCCACACTCGCCGGACGGCTCCACGACGAGGACGAACTCGATCGATTGGTCGCCGACTGGACGATCTCGCGGGACCGGTTCGAACTCGTCGCGACATTGCGGGAGGCGGGAGTGCCCGCAACCGTCGTGCAGCGCCCCGAAGAACGAATTGAGGCGGACCCCGGCACTGCACAGTGGGGACTTTGGCCGACAGTCACACACCGGGAGATGGGCCGCATCCGGGTCGATGGCATTCCCGTGCACTTCTCGAAGACCGACTGGGTGATCGAGCGGGGCGCACCGTGCCTCGGCGAGCACAACGAACTCATTCTCGGCGATCTGCTCGGCCACAGCGGGGACGAACTTGCGAGCTTCCGGGAAGATGGCGTCGTATGAGTAGGCAGGCGGCCGGTGCTCTGACGGGGCTGCGCGTCGTCGAGCTGGCGAGCGAACACGGAGCGTTCGCCGGAAAGATGCTGGCCGACCTCGGGGCGGAGGTCGTTCTCGTGGAGCCGCATGACGGGCACGCCACCCGCCGCTTCGAACCCTTCCTCGATGACATCCCCGGCGTCGAGCGCAGTCTCTGGTGGTGGCATTACAACACCGGCAAGTTGGGCGTGACCCTCGACCTCGACGACGCAACCGACAGGCAGACGCCTCACGGAACTCGTCGCAGCGAGCGATGCCGTCCTCGAGGGTGAGGTACCCGGCCGCCTCCGCTCCCTCGGGATCGACTATGAGGATCTCTCCCCCACCCAGACCACATTGGTCTGGACGTCGATCACGCCATTCGGGCGAACCGGAGCCCGGGCCTCGGAGCCGGCCACCGACCTCACGATCCAGGCGGGTGCCGGGGCGGCGTGGAGCTGCGGGTACGACGATCACCGGTCGCCGCCCGTGCGGCCCGGTGGGAACCAGGGCTACCATACCGCCTGCCTCTGGGCGGTCGAGGCCACGTTGGCCGCGCTCTACGCGAGCCAGACCCTCGGCCTGGGACAGCACATCGATACGAGCATGCATGCCGCCACCAACGTGACGACCGAGGCCGCCACGTACGAGTGGCTGGTCGCCCAGGCGACGGTGCAACGCCAGACGTTCCGCCATGCCGCGGTGCGGCAGACCCCCGAACGCCTCCTCACGGCTTCCGACGGGGGGCAGGTCATTGTCGCACTCCCCCGGTATGCCGCGGAGTTCCGCGCCCTCCTCGATTGGATCCGCGAGCTGGGTCTGGCCGACCAGATCGACGATGTCTTCCTCCTGGAGTTGGGTGTCGAGCGAGGCGGCGTCGTCGTTGCGGACGTCGAAAACCGACGGCCTGGTAGCAGCGATCTACCAGGCCGGAAGCGATGCGCTGCGGTATCTCGTCGAGCACATGCCGGCCCGGCAGTTCTTCATCGACGGGCAACATCGAAACCTTCCCGTCGGCATACTCTTCGCACCCGAAGACGTGATGGAAGATGCACACTTCATCGCTCGTGGCTTCCCGGTCCAGGTCCACCACGAGGATCTCGGGCGATCGTTTCTCTATCCCGGCGCTCCCTTTCGTGCCCCGGCATCGCCATGGCAGGTTCGGAGTCGCGCCCCGCACAGAGGGGAGCACAATGGATCGGTGTTCTCGAGGCTCGGTTCGGAATCCGCCTAGGCAGGGTCCGGGGCTGGCGTGAAGCGGAAGAGACGCTCGGCGTTGCCACGCATGATCTTGTGGCGGTTCTCGGGCGAGATCCCCGCCAATTGCTTCTGCGCATGCTCGAGGCAGTTGGGCCAGGTCGAATCGCTGTGGGGATAGTCGGTCTCGATCATCACGTTGTCGAATCCGATGGCATCGAGGTTCCGCACCCCATGGACGTCATCGATGAAGCAGCCGTAGATGTGCCGGCGGAACGTATCCATGACCGAGAAGCCCTCCAGGTCGATGGCCGCCCGCTCGTCCACCTCCATCTCGGCCACTGAGCGAGTCGTGCCGGACGTCGCCGTTGGCGATCCAGTACTGGTGCTTCTCGACCACCTGTTCGGCTTTCTCGAGAAAGAATGGCATCCACCCGATTCCTCCCTCGGCCAGTGCCACTTTGATGCCCGGGAACTTTCGCACGACGGGGCTGAAGATCCATTCGATCATCGCACCGGCGATCAGGAGCGGCGGGTCCCCATGACATTGTCACGAGCATGGGCGACTCGTCCGACATCGTGAGCCGCTTGCTCGATGAGCCGATATGCATGCACAACACCGTCTCGGTCTCTTCGCACGCCGCCATCAGTGGATCCCAGTGGCCGCCAGGATCCTGGATCGTCGGCAGTCGGAGCATCGCCGGGTTCTCAGAAAACGCAACGGCGGTCGAACCTCGCGCGGCATTCCGTCTGACTTCCGCCGCGGCCAGGGTGGGGTCCCAAAGTGGGATAAGCGTCAGCGGGATGTACCGGCCGGGCGCCCGACCGCACCATTCTTCGATCATCCAGTCGTTGTACGCCTGCACGCAAAGCAAGGCCAACTCGCGGTCCTCGGCTTCGTTGAAGACCTGCCCGCAAAAGCGGGGGAAAGAGGGGAAGCACATCGACGCGAGCACGCCCGCTCTATCCATATCTTCCAGCCGAGCGACGGAGTCGTAGCATCCCGGTCGCATCTCGTCGTAGGTGATCGGCTCGAAACTGAACTCCTCGCGGGTCTTGCCGGCCACAGCTCCGAGCCCGGGCGTGACCATTCGCTTGCCTTCGTAGACCCAGGCTTCGCCGTCCTCGCGGCGAACCAAACGAGGCGCAGCATCCTTGAACTTCGCCGGCACACGGTCTTGCCACACATGGCCCGGCTCGAGCACGTGGTCATCGACAGAAATGATCCATTCTGTCCTGTCCACGTCCATCTGCGACCTCTTTCAGTGCTCCATTGGCGCCAGCGGCCGGTTAAGCCCGATCTTCGCACGCCGGGCACACATCAGTTTTCGATCCGGCAGCGTTGAAACAGTTGAACTGGTTCCCTTCCATCACATTTCCCGACTGGAACCCAATCTGTCTTGATCAATTATTAGGGCATATGCCTAACATGGGTAAATCACGGTGTCAAGCCGGACTTCTTCTCCCACCGGTGCGCCTCGTGGAGCCCGGTACACTCTCCGTTGTCAACAAATGTTGGGCATCCGCCCGAATCGTATTGCTGGAACATTGGGAGGTTGGGCGCGTGACGGAGAACGAATTGCCCTGGATCACGGACTGCTACATCAATGCCAATCCCCCCCACTTGCATCTGGACTGGTCGCTCTCCCAAGACACGTACGGGCACAACCGCTCGAAGCCACAAACAATTGAAGAGCTCATCGAGGACATGGACCGCAACCACATAGATCGCGGTCTGCTGGCCCCTCCACCAGAGTCGGCCATGGGCGATCAAGAGCTCGGCTATCGCTGGACGCTCGAAGCGGTGCAGAAGTACCCCGACCGCTTCGCTCTCAGCGTACGCGTGCATGCCGAGGAGGGCATGAAGGCGGTGCGGCACCTCGAGAGCATGGTACGCAATGATGGGGCGCAGGCCCTCCGCATCGTGCCGTACCGGGACGGGAAGAAGGCCAGCCATCGCTCATACTTCCCCGTCTACGCAAAATGCATCGAACTCGGTATTCCCGTCACCATCACGACGGGTATGCCGCTGGTGCAGCGGCGTGGGATCGTGCAGGACCCCAAGCACCTCGACAAGGTGTGCGCATTCTTTCCCGAGCTGGTGATCGTCAGCGCGCACGGTGGTGCGCCATGGACATCGACGCTGGTGCAGCTCCTCAAGACCTGGCCGAACCTCTACCACATGATTTCCGCCTATGCCCCGAGCCGTTATCCACCCGAGTTGGTGGCCTATGCCAACTCCAAGAGAGGCTTCAAGAAGGTGCTGTTCGCCAGCGACTACCCGCTCATGCCTTTCGAGAGGACGCGACGCGAGCTCCCGGACTGCGGGATCAGCGAAGAGGTCATGCCGTGGTTCACCGTGAAAAACGCAGCGCGGGTCATCTGGGGCGAAGAGGCGGACGACGACGCCGTTCGTTGAACGATCCCTCGACCGGGATCGGTGCGATTCCGAGGGGGTTCGCTCTTGCTTGACAGCCCGTTTGTGCAATGTTAGGCATATGCCTCAATAGTCAGAGATCGCACGCCCAGGGGATCGAGGCATCCGACGAGATACGACGCCGCGTACGGTGGTCGCAGCGTGATCGGGGCACTCACTCCTCGCTCCCCGGCGGTTCGCCACCGCGTATCCACACTGCCAAGAGACAGACGATGAAAGAAGACGTCGATGCTTGATCTGGTCCTACGCAACGGATTTGTCGTTGATGGCTCCGGAAGGCCTGGGATGCGGGCCGACATCGGTATCGCCGATGGCCAGATCGCCAATGTCGGCCGAGTCGAGGACAAGGGTCGCCGCGAGGTCGACGTCGATGGACTCCTCGTGATCCCGGGATTCGTGGACCTGCACACTCACTACGACGCTCAGGTGTACTGGGATCCCCTGCTCTCACCCTCTCCCGCCCATGGCGTGACGACGGTGATCAGCGGCAACTGCGGACTGACGTTGGCCCCGATGAAACCGGAGGATCGGGACTTCTCTGTTCGCCTGTTGGCCAATGTCGAAGGGATCCCGAGTGAGGCCATCGCGGCCGGCGTCGACTTCACGTGGGAGACCTTCCCCGAAATGATGGCCCAACTCGACAACACGCCACTCGGCATCAACCTGGGCCTCATGGTCGGTCATTCGGCGATCCGCCGCAACGTGATGGGCCCTGCCGCTTCTTCGGACGAAGCCGACGCGGCACAGCTCGAGGAGATGTGTCGGATCCTCGACGAAGCCCTCTCGTCGGGAGGCTTCGGCTTCTCGACGGCCACCGCACCCACCCATCGCGATGGGGACGGCTACCCCACGCCGCCCAATTTCGCCAGCGCACAGGAATTCATCGCCCTGTCGGAGGTATGCGGGCGGTACCCCGGCACGTCGCTGGAATTCATCGCCCGCTCGAGCCAGGCCGGGTTCGACGACGCGGACAAAGAGCTCATGGCGAATATGTCCGCCGCCGCCAACCGCGTCCTCAACTGGAACACGCCCGTCATCAACAAGGAGGACCCGACCCTCCATGTACGCCAACTGGAAGGTGGCGCAATAGACGCCGACAGCCGGAGTGTGCGTCGTACCGATGATGATGTCGCAGAACAACCCGCTGTACTACGACCTACGTCGAGGATACGTCCACCGGACGCTGCCCGGTTGGGGGTGGCTCTTCGAGAAGGACCTCCCCGATCGCATCACGGCGCTCAGCGATCCCGCCGTGCGCACCCAGCTTCGCGAGAGCCTCGAAGGGACAAACGTCAGTTCGACCGTCATGCGCTTGCGCAAGTGGGGCTTCTACCAGGTCGTCGAAATTGGCCCGCCGTCGATGCAGGATCTGAAGGGGAAATCCATCAGCGAGATCGCGGACGCTCGGGGGACGGACGCCTACACGACGTGGATGGACCTGCTCGTCGAAACCCAGTTCGATGTCGGCTACGCCATTGCGTTCTACCCGGGCGAGGACGAGTGGGTGACCGAGGCGCGTCGTGAGTTCCTCTCTGATCCCCGGGTCATTGTCGGCGCTTCCGACGGGGGCGCGCACATGGACATGCTCGTCGGCGGGAGCTCGGCGCTCAGGACCCTGATCGAGTGGGTCTACCAGCGCAAGAGCTTCTCACTCGAGCGCATGGTGCACCTCCTCACCGATGTCCCCTCGCGCCTCTACGGGCTGAAAAGGAGGGGGCGGTTGCAGGTCGGATATGCCGCCGACCTCGTCATTCTGGACCCAGCACACCTCGCCGTCAGCCACATGCAGGTGGAGTGGGACCTACCCGCCGGCTCACCCCGGCTGATGTCCGGCGCCGCTGGCGTGGCCCGCGTGATTGTCGGCGGAACTGAGGTCTACGTCGAAAACGTCGCCACCGGAGAGATGCCGGGCAAGCTCCTGCGGGCCGGGGTCGACTCGGACACCGTGACGCCAGCGGACTGGATCCGTGCGATCCAGCAGTCTCCGACGGCAAGGTGACGAGCTGCGGGGAAGGGAGAGACGGATATGACGGACCTTCTTGAAGAGCACGCGGACCCGAACCGGGGAATGGTCGCAACAGGCCTTGTCTCGGGGGACGGCCACCTCGAGGTCACCATCGAGCCATGGATGAAGTTCGTTCCGGAGAAGTACAAGGACCAGGCCCCGCGGCTCATCCACCTCCCCGAGGGTGGGGAGGGGTGGGTGGTGGAGGGCATGCCCATGTTCCACAACGGCATGAACCTGGCCGCCGGGCGTCCGTCCGTGAAGCTCCGCGGCGAGTCCTATTGGGAGCCCGACGGCACCCCTGCTCCAGGCACCGGGCCCGCCGAACAGAGGATCCGGGAGCAGAATGTCGACGATATCGACGCCGAGGTGCTGTACCCGCCTGTCTTCATCAGGCGCTGCATCGAGGGGATCTCCGACCGGAACGTCTACCTTGCCTTGGTGCGTGCCTACAACGAGTTCCTCGCCGAGTTCTGTTCCGTCGATCCCCAGCGTCTTATCGGCAATGCCACAATTCCGGTCACCGGACTCGAAGACGCCATCGCCGAGCTGCGCCACGCCAGGCAGTTGGGTTTCCGCAGTATCTCTCCTGCCGCATTCCCCAGCGGAGAGAGCGGGCCCATCGAGGGCGACGACGCATTCTGGGAGGTCGCGTTGGAATTGGAGATGCGCATTTCCCCACACGGGGGGATCGGCGGGGTTGGAGTGGGCAATGTGATGCGATCGGCGACTGCCACGTTCGACTTCAACGAAGCCCTCTCCCAGCGGGCGACCAAGGGCCTGGCCACCACGTTGGCCCAGATCATCAATTCGGGTGTCTTCGAGCGGATTCCCGAGCTGCAGTTCTACATCGCCGAAACCAACGCGAGCTGGCTGCCGTACGCCCTCTTCATGATGGACGACTCCTATGGGCTCTTCGAAGAGTACTTCGGGCACACCTTGAAGATGTTGCCGAGCGAGTACGTCTGGTCCCACTTCCACTTCGGCATCGTCCGCGACCCGCTGGTGGTGCCGATGCTCGATCTCCTCGACCACACGCGGCTCATCTGGGGTTCTGATTTTCCACACTGCGTGGGCTCGTGGCCGAACTCGCGACAGTTCGTCGACAATGCCTTCAGGGACGTCGAGCCGCTTGTCCGTGACCGGATCGTGCGCCAGAACGCCGTCGACTTCTTCGGCCTGACGCTCTAGCGGGCCGACACGCACACGCACACGCACACGCACACGCACACGCACACGCACACGCAGCAAGGCATAGTTTCGGCCGCCACACCAGGTATCCATGAGTCCGATGGCACAGGCCTCTGTGGAGGGCACACGATCACCATCGGAAGGAGGACAACGCAAGAGCAATGAGTGAACTGGCGCCGGGTATCTACATGACGGCCAAGACCGCGCCGACTCGGACGGCCATCGTCTGCGGGGACACACGGGTGACCTTTGCCGAGCTCGAGACGATGGTCAGCACCGTCGCCCGCAGCCTGCGCGCGGCGGGACTCGTGGCGGGCGATCAAGTGGCGGTCCAGATGCACAACAGCGTCGAGCTGTTCGCCGTGTGGAACGGCGTCGCTCGCCTAGGCGGGGTCGTGGTGCCCATCAGCTACCGGTTGACCGCAACGGAGGCCGCCTACATCATCACTGATTGTGAGGCACGGGCCCTCATCTACGCCGACGCCGATGCCATCGAATCGGTCCTTGCCTCCTTAACCCACCTCCTCATCTCGTGGCACGTGTCCGACGAAGCGCTCTGGGAGAGCCCGGGGGAACCGTGGCTGGAGACGCCCTATATCGAGTCGACGGTCGCCACCATGGCGTACACGTCGGGGACGACAGGGTGGCCCAAGGGTGTGATCAAACGCGCCACGGTTGCCCCCGGCGGCCTGCTGATCAGCGAGTTCTTCCTCAAATACTGGGACTTCCGGGCCTCGGATACGCACATATTGACGGGACCGGCCTACCACGGCGGTCCCGGCTCGTACGCACAGCTCCACCTCATGGTGGGCGCCACGCTCGTGATCATGCCTCGTTTCGACGCCAGGACGTGCCTGCAGCTGATCGAGAGCGAACACGTCACCACCGGCTTCATGGTGCCGGCCCATTTCATCCGGATCCTCGAGGAGCAGTGGGACGCCTTCGACCTTTCCTCGATGCGCCTGATCGTCCATGCCGCCGCCGCATGCCCCGAGGCAGTCAAGCGCCGGATGTTCGACGTCTTCCGTCCCGGGGTCCTCTGGGAGTACTACGGAGCGATCGAGGGCTCCTTCTCCATCATCTCGCCCAACGAGTGGCGAGTGAAGCAGGGCAGCGTCGGGCGGCCGCTCCCCGGGGTCCGAACCGTGATCCTCGACGATCAGGGCCACGAACTCCGTTCCGGTGAGGTCGGGATGATCTATTCGACGGGACTGCCCGGTTGGACCTTCGACTACTTCAAGGACCCGCAGAAGACTGCGGACGCGTGGCATCACGGGTTCTTCACCGCCGGGGACATGGGGATGATCGATGAGGACGGGTATCTCTTCATCGTGGATCGGCGCACCGATCTCATCATCAGCGGTGGCGTCAACATCTACGCCGCCGAGGTCGAGGCGGCTCTCATCGAACTCCCCGTCGTCGTCGACGCCGCCGTCTTCGGCATACCCGACGGCTCCATGGGCCAGATCGTCCATGCCGTCGTCGAGGTGCGGTCCGGCGAGTCCGTAAGCGCTGAAGGGATTCTGCAGGGCGTCGAGGGCTCTCTGGCGAAGTACAAGTGGCCGCGCTCGTTCGCCTTCGTCAGCGAACTGCCACGAGAGCCGAGTGGGAAGGTCAGGAAGTTCGAGCTGCGTGCGGCGCACTTGAAGGCGGCCGGCGCATGAAGAAGGGAATGTGGCGATGCCAGGTGCACTAGAAGGAGTGCGCGTCCTCGAGTTCTCCGAGGCCATTGCCGGGCCGCTGGCCGGGATGCTGCTCGGTGACATGGGTGCCGACATCATCAAGGTGGAGCCGCCGGGAGGTGAATCCGGCCGCCATGTCGTTCAGTCGGCGGCCGATAGCCGGGGCTTTCTTGCGCTCAACCGCAACAAACGCGACCTGTCGGTCGACCTCAAGAGTCCGGAGGGCCAAGCCATCATCCACCGGCTGGTCCCGACCGTCGACGTCGTCCTCGTGAATTTCCGCCCCGAGACGGCGACGGCACTCCGGATCGACTACGAGACGTTGCGGACGCTCAACAACCGCCTCATCTACGCCGAGATCACGGCGGTCGGGCGAAGGGGCCCATCGGCGCATGTCTCGGGCTACGACGTCATCGTGCAGGCGATTTCGGGGCTCATGGCCGCCGGAGGTCGTTCCGACCAGGAAATCCCACTTCCCATCAACCCTCCGGTGACCGACCTGACCACCGGCATCGTGATCGCCTGGGCGGTCTCTGCGGCGCTCTTCACCCGAGAGCGCACCGGGGTGGGACAGAAACTGGAGACATCCCTGCTCGCCGCCGCGCTCCTCCTCCAGGGCACGCAGTTCCTTCGCGTCACCGGTCCCCCACCCGACCCGGACTGGAGCCGGTTGACATATCCCTACTACCGCCTGTACCGAACAGCTGACGGCATGGTGGCGTTGGCGGCGGTGACCCCGAGCATGCGTCGCCGCTTCGAGGAGGCAGTAGGAGTCATCCACCCGCTGCACGGACGCAAGGACGTCCCGCGCAACAGCCCGGAGGCTGAGGCCATGACGGCCCAGTTCATCGTTGACCTCGGAACGGCCATCGCCCAAAGGACGACCGACGAATGGATCACGTCCTTCGAGCAAGCCGGCGTCCCCGCAGGGCGGTACCGCGCCGTCGACGACCTCGTCGACGACCCGCAGGTGCGCGCCAACGACCTGGCCGCCGATCTCGATCACGACGAAGTCGGTGCGATCACCATGGTGGGACCGGTCGTTTCCATGTCCGGTACGCCAACGGCGGCGCGCTCGGCATCCCCGACCGTCGGCCAAGACAACGAGGCCGTCCTGGCCGAAGCCGGGTACTCGTCGACCGAGATCGCCCAACTCTTCGAGCGCGGGGTCCTCTCCCGACGCTGACCAGGGGATCCGCGATCGTCAGGACTGCGAGCCGGGAATCTGTTTCCCGCAGAATGCCTTGCCGCTCTTCGGGTAGGGAACATACTGCTTCCCGTTGAACTGTACGTAGCTGAAACACTGCGTGGGCGGGTTCTGCCCGAAGTGCGCAAAGCTGATCGGCCCCGTCGCCAGACCGCTATCGGTCCAGTTCGTCACCTTGCGCAGTCCGGCGATGAACGATTGACGGGTCGGATTCGTTCCTGCCACCTCGAGACCCTGGACCATCAGATTGGCCGCCGGCCAACCATCTGATTCGCTGTTGCCGGGCAGTCCGCCCTTGTAGGCCGGGTCGTACTTCTTCAGGTCGGCCAGGAAAGCCAGACTGGCGGCGTTGCTATAGGTCGGTGACGACGAGATGCCCGGAAAGTACGCCCCCTTCGCGGCGGCCTCGTCTGCCTTGCTCTGAAAGATGTCCTGCGTGGGCCCGGCGGCAAAAAGGATCTTTGCCTTGTTGAGGCCCGCCTGGTGGAGCGCCGTTGCCATGGCCAGACTGGAGGACAGCACACACGCACATTCAGCGGTGTCGCAACCGTCGGCCTTGAAGCTCAACGCGAACGCAGTGAAGTCCACCGAGCCCAACGGCACGATGGTCTTGTCACATGCCTTCAGACCGTCCTTCTCCACGGTCTTGTAGACGCCGTTCCCGAAGGAGATCGCCGAAGGAACGTTCGACTCGACATAGGTGAACTTGTGGACCCCGATGGACTTGTAGAAACCTCCATCGTCGTAGGCATCCCCGTTCACGCTGCCATCTCCCGTGATGGAAAACAGATTGGTATTGGGCTGCTCGTCCCACTCCGATCCGTCCAATCCCGTGCCGGTGACAGGAACGCCCTCCTTGTTCAGATAGGGAGCAGCACCGAAGAAGGCACTGCTCAGTTCCGTGATTGCGAACACGCCCTGGTTTTCCACCAGGTTCTGGGCGGCCGTCTCGGCTCCCGTCGGGCTCGATGCGGCGTCGGCGGTGACCCAGATGATTTTTCGCCCGTCAATCCCGCCCTCTGCGTTCAGTTGCTTGAAGCGTGCCTCCATGGCCTGCGTCGCTGTACCGAAACTCGAGGAAGCCGGACCGGTCTCGTCGCTGAGGATCCCGATCTTGATCGTCGTCTTTGTGACACCAGGTGCACTGGCCGTGAGCTTCGGGGTGCTCGCACCGGCTGAGCCCGTGGCAAAGCCCCCGATCATGGCTGACGCAGCGATAACCGTTACCCCAGCAGCGACCCTCATTCGCATGAACCGCTTGCGCACGATCCCCCCTTTGCTAAACGCGGCCGCACTTCACGCAGCCACAATGTGCCGCCCCCTCCATCTGAGGGCACTATGAACCTATATCCTAGGCATACGCCCAAACCGTAACTAAACTGTAACGTTACCTTACGCTAAATATCAACAATGAGGGGTGTCACATCCCTCATTGTTTCTGGGAATGCATCTCAGTGTTGCGATTAGGCTTACGCCCAAATGTAGCACTCCCCACCGTCATGGAGGAAACAATCATGATCGCTTCGGACCATCTGGCTACTCCTCAGTGAGCTCGGCCGCCGGACCCTTGGCCGGAGTCAGGGTGCTCGACCTCAGTTGGGGCATCGCGGGCCCCGTCGGTGTCATGCTCCTGGCCGATCTGGGAGCGGATGTCGTGAAGATCGAGCCGCCCGGAGGTGACCCCTTCCGTCAGCAACCGGGTTACCACGTCTGGAATCGCAGTCGTCGATCAGCGGTGATCGATCTCACGGCACACGATGGCCGTGAGGTATTTCTCCGGCTGTGTGGTGGCACTGATGTCGTCGTGGAGACCTTCAGTCCGGGCACCATGGGTCGCCTGGGGCTTTCATACCCGGAACTCGCCGAAAGCTTCCCGCGCTTGGTGTACTGCTCGGTGCCGGCTTATCCCCCCGGTCACCGGTTTGCCGATCGGCCCGGTTGGGACGCGCTCGTCCAAGCCCGTTCAGGAATGCAGAATGAGCAACCCGGCTGGCGGCCGGGCCCCGTGTTCCTCCACTTCCCGGCGCCGAGCATGGCCGCCTGCTTCCTGCTGGCCGCCGGCGTTCTCTCCGCACTCATCCAGCGGGAGCAAAGTGGACGAGGGCAGCACGTGGAGACCTCCTTGTATCAAGGTGTCATGGCGTACACCACCATGATCTGGCAGGAACACGAACGAGCCGATGCAGCATTCCGGGCGATGATGGCGAAGACCTATCCCCCCGGGGTCCATCAGACTTCCCTCTATGAGTGCGCCGACGGGGAGTGGATCCACGCCGCCACCATGAATGGCCGAACCCCCACGCGCTCGGTCGAAGAGATCCTCGGCCTGGAGCCGGTGGATCCAGTGGCCCTCTACAGCGATCCGGCGTTGCGGGACCAGCACGAGTCCCGGCTCCGCCAGGCCTATCTCCGCCAGCCCCGGCGAGATCTCATCGAGGAATTCCACCAAGCCGCCTTGGGGGCCGAGGCGGTCGTCCCCATGGAAGATGTCTTCTCGCACCCCCAGTTCGTGGCCAATGGTCTGGCCGCCACTGTTGTCGACCCCGAGCTCGGCGTCACCACCCAGGTCGGGATTCCAGCAGTCCTGACCGAGACCCCCGGCGCCATTCAAGGTCCTCAGCCTGGAGTGGGCGAGCACAGTCGGGATGTGTTGTCCGAAGCCGGGTACTCCAAGGAGGAGATAGAAGATCTGGTGGAGAGCGGCGTCGTGGGAGTCGGTTCCTGATGGGGCCTCTGAGCGGCGTGGTCGTGCTCGACCTTGGTCAGTACCTGGCGGGTCCCTATGGCGCAATGATCCTGGGCGACCTCGGGGCCGAGGTCATCAAGGTGGAACCGGTGCGCGGTGACAGCATGCGGATGGCAGGCATGGCCTTCCTCGGCTGTCAACGTGGCAAGCAGGACATCGCGGTCGACGTGAAGGATCCCGACGGTCTGGAAGTGGTGATGCGGCTGGCCGAGATCGCCGACGTGGTCCATCACAACATGACGAAAGGAACCGCCGCCCGCCTGGGGATCGACTACGAAGCATTGAAGGCTCGTCACCGTGACCTCGTCCACTGCAACACCTACGCCTATGGAGCCGAGGGACCACTCTCGGATTTCGGCGGACTCGATCCGCTCTACCAAGCCGCATGCGGGATCGAATACGAGGCGGGCCCGGTCGGCGAGGGCAACGCCCCCCTCTATCTCCGCTTCGGGATGACCGATACGGCGAACGCCATGGTGTCAGTGGTCGGCGTGTTGGCCGCCCTCTACCACCAGCGCCACACCGGCGAGGGCCAGGACGTCTGGACGTCGCTCCTCAACGGCGCCGCGTTGTTCGGCTCGGATGTCTTCCTGGTCGACGGTGCTCCAGGCCCCGTCCGTCCCGGCCTCGACCGCAACCAGACAGGGGTGTCCCCGTGCTGCCGTCTGTACGAGACCCAGCAGGGTTGGATCCAGCTGGCCGCCTTCGGTCCGGGGCAGTGGTCGACGCTGTGCCGTATCGTCGGTCAGCCCAACCTGGACAGCCACGAGACAGTGGCGGACCGCGTGGCGGCGCGGGGCGAGATCGAACCCGTCCTCGAGAGAGCTTTCCGTGGACGGACCGCCCATGCCTGGCAGGCGATCCTCTCCGATGCCGGGGTGGCGGCCGAAGTGTCCATCGACACGAACGACGGCGAATTGGTCCTGCACGATGCCGACAACGAGCGCCTGGGCCTGGTGGCCGAGTATGCCCATCCGACCCTGGGTCAGATGCGACAGTTCGGGACACTGGTCAACTTCTCGGAGACGCCCACGGGTCCCTACGGTCCGGCGCCTCTCATGGGGCAGCACACCCGCCCCCTCATGCTCCGACTGGGCTACTCCACCGAGGAGATCGACGACCTGGCGGCGCGGGGCATCATTTACGAGACCGACGCGGACTATCGCTTCGCGCAATAGCGATTCGGCGGAAGGCAGTCGCTACCTGGTAGGCGCACTGCGAGGGACGTCGCGGAATGGCGTGTCCTTGTCGACAGTGCGTTCCCGGGGCATTCCGAGCACCCGCTCGCTGATTGCGTTGCGAGCCATCTCGGTAGTACCGCCGGCGATGCATGAAGCCTGTCGCATCAAGAAGCGAACGCCTCGTTGACCGAGGTCCCCGTCTTCGTCCGACCACGCCACCGCGTTGGCTCCGACGAGCTCGAAACAGATGGTCGAGTTGCGCACCGCGGAGACTCCGAACCACAGCCGCGTGATCGCGGCAGCTTGGTTCGTCATCGATTCGGCACGGATCTCCTCGGCGATGTGCTGCGTGAGGGCATTTCCGACAAGTGAGAGCGCATGTGCTTCACCGATCAGTTCCTTGACGCGGGAGTCCTCCAGCAGGCCTTGACTGCGGGCAAAGGGGATCAACGCCACCGCCCCTCCCGTCGGGTCGAGCGCCACAGCCGGCCGTCCCGCCGGGGAGGTCACGTACGGCGAACCGCCGGAGATGGTCCGCTCGTGGTACATCCACCGTGTTCCGACGGCCCAGCCCTCGTCAACCTGGCCGATGCGCTGGGAATCGGGCACATGGACATCGGTGATGAACTCCTGACAGAACTCCCGGGAGCCGTTGAGCATTTCGATGCGGTGGATTTCTATGCCGGGTTGGTGGATCTCCACCATGAACACGGTGAGTCCCCTGTGCTTGGGAACGTCCCAGTTGGTCCGGACCAGGCACAGACCCCAATCCGCCCACCAGGCTCCCGTGGTCCAGATCTTCGAGCCGTTGAGGACCCATTCCTCACCATCACGCACTGCCGTCGTCAGAGCACCGGCCACGTCCGAGCCTCCGCTGGGCTCCGACAGGAACTGCATCCAGAGCGTCTCTCCTTTGAGGATTGGAGGGACGTGCCGCTGCTTCTGCTCGTGGGTCCCGAATTCCAATATCACGGACATGCACGGGGTAAGGGTGGGGACCTGCGTGTCAGCCGGGTACTCGTAGCCCCGAATCTCCCGGTTGAATGCATCCTGGTGTGCGGTGGTCAGACCCTGGCCTCCATAGGCAGTTGGAACGCAAATTCCAGCAAAGCCACCGTCGAAGAGCTGACGCTGCAAGTCCCGGTTACGGGAAATGTGCGCCAGCTCCTCGTCGTCAGAACGCCCTCCCGGCTGGGAACGGCCACCGCTGTCCGTGATGCGGGGCATGTTGCCCGCCAGCCATATGCGAGCACGCGCCGTGAAACTCTCGACGCTTTCGATGGCATGGTCCTGCGTCACGTTGTCACTCCTCGGGCCGCGAGAATGTCAGTCAGGCGGGAGGCGTGCTGACTCGGCGTTCCGAAAAGGGCCGCGTCGCTGGTCACCCGGCGTAGGAAAAGATGGAGGTCGTGGTCGAAGGTGAGTCCGATGCCGCCGTGCAATTGCACGCAGTCCTGCAGCAACTCCGGCCCATTGCGCCCGACGTAGAATTTGCCAGCGCTGACCAATTCCGGGCGGTCGGGCGTGTCGCGATCGACCGCATCAGCGGCTTGTGCGGTTATGGCGAAGCTTGCCTCGAGACACATCTTCATATCGGCGAAGCGGTGCTTGATCTCCTGGTAGGAGGCCAACGGGCGGCCGAACGAATAGCGGTTGAAGGCCCACTCCACCGTGGTGTCGAAGGCCCAGCGCATGGCGCCGCACATCTCCGCCAGCTGGATGGTGACGGCCAGATCGGTGAGCCAGTCGACGGCTCCCTCCGTCTCCCCCGGCTCTCCGACCAGGGACGAGCTGGGGACGTGCACGCCGTCGAAATCGAGTCGGGCAAAACGCCGGGTCGTATCGAGGCCGCGCAGTGGGCGCCTTGTCAGAAGGGGGGAGTCGGCCGGTACGAGGAACTGACGCAGCCCGGCTTTGCTGCGAGCTGTCACGAGGATGTGCGCGGCATCCAAGCCGGCCTCCACGGGTGACTTCGTCCCTTCGAGGCGAAAACCACCCTCACTCTCGGTGGCGACGAGCGTGACGTCTCCGAGTCGGTCGTGGGGCGGAACTTCGGCCAGGGCCCATGCGCCGGCGGCTTCACCGCTCAACAACTCGGCCAGGGGCCCCACTTGCTGCTCCTTGCTCCCCCACCGCCCCAGTGCCGCCGCGACGACGTTGCTCCCCATCAGCGGACCGGGGGCAGCATGCAAACCGAACTGATACGCAACCAACGACAAGTCCTTGACGCCCTGCGTGCTGATACTTCCGCCACCGGCGTCATCGGGCACAACCAAGGAGGTCCATCCCAACTCGGCCCCCTGTCGCCAGAATGCGGGGTCGTAACCCGACGCGTCGGCAACCAATCCCCTCAGCTTGGCCGTCGGGCACGACGAATCGAGGAATTTCCTGGTCGTCTCCTCGAAGAGCTGCTGATCGGAATTACGTTGAAACATGTGACGATGTTATGCGACACGACCTATTTGAATTAGGTGGCAGAATCGAATTAGCGTTCATGGGCACTCGCCCAAAACCATAGCGGTTGGGCTGTCCAGGGGGCGAAGATGTTCGACGAGCGTTTCGGAGATGTGCGTGCGACCGTCGATGACTCCTTCGTCGCGACCGTCGAGATCCACCGGCCACCAAACAATTTCTTCGAGACGGACGTGATCGAGTCGTTGGGCGACGCCTACGCCGTACTCGACGAACTGGTCGAGTGCCGGGCCATTCTGTTGTGCTCGGAGGGCAAGCATTTCTGCGCCGGGGCCAATCTTTCCGGGAGCGCGACCGACGGCCGATCCGTAGGGCCGGATCTGTTGTACCGGGAAGCGGCCCGCCTCTTCGCTGTCAAGACCCCTGTCGTGGCCGCGATACAAGGGGCGGCGATCGGCGCCGGTTTCGGTCTGGCCTGCCTGGCGGATTTCCGGATTGCCTGTCCCGAAGCCAGGTTCTCCGCCAACTTCGCCCGGTTCGGGTTCCACCACATACTGGGACTGACGGTCACGCTTCCCGCCATTGTCGGCCAGCAGCACGCCCTCAATCTGCTGTTCACCGGAAGAAGGGTCAAGGGGGAAGAGGCGCTTGTGATCGGGCTCAGCGATGGGCTGGTTCCCCGAGACACCGTGCGTGCCGAGGCGCATGCGCTGGCAGCGGAAATCGCATCGGCCGCGCCACTCGCCCTACGATCGATCCGCTCGACCATGCGAGCCGGCATAGTCGAGCGATTTCGGGCGGCCGCCGAGCATGAGGCCATTGAGCAGGAGTGGCTGCAGTCGACCTCGGACTGGACGGAGGGGGTCCGGGCCGCCTCGGAGGGCCGCCGGCCAGAGTTCAAGGCTCAATGACCTTCCTCGCCACGGCGGGCGTCGGCGCGTGAACGCACACTGGCAGCCGCGGTACCCGTCGCCCGACCTCGCTCGTCGCTATCGGGACTCGGGTTGGTGGACCGACGATACGTTGGCCGACATTGCCGCCTACGGGGTCAAGGATGCATCGGCAGTCGCGTGCCGAGTCCGCTCCCGGATCCGCCCTTTCGTGGGCACCATCGGCAGCGTGGGCGACATGGGTCGCCGCCTCGCCGGAGCCCTGCTGCACAAGGGGATCGTCTCCGGAGATGTCGTGGCCTTCCAACTTCCGAATTGGGCCGAGGCGGTCGCCTGTTTCTACGGACTCCTTCCGCTCGGAGTGGTCCTCATTCCGATCGTCCACATCTACGGATCCAAAGAGGTGGGACACATCTTGCGCCAGAGCGGGGCGCGGGTGCTCATCACAGCGGATCGCTTCACCCGCCAGGATTACGTCGCGAATCTCGAGGCTGCCCTCCCTGATCTGCCCGACCTCGAGCTTGTGGTGATCGTCCCGACTGGAGACGGCCCAATTCCATCATTGGGTCCGACTGTCCTCTCGTGGTCACAGGCGCTCGAGTTGGGCGATCCACCGGATCGACCCACACGGGTGGATCCCGACAGCCCGGCGATCATCGGCTATACGTCGGGGACCACCGCTGAACCCAAGGGGGTCATCCATACGCATCGTTCGTTCCTCGCAGATCGGCGAACGTGGGGGTCGTTCATGGCTGAGGATTCGTCGGAGAGGCCGCTCGTCACGCCAACCGCCAACATCACCGGATCACCCGTTGGGCACATCACCGGTCTCTCGTCGGTGATGAGCCCTCTGTTCGGCAGAAGCCCACTCGATCTCATCGACGCGTGGGATCCCAGAACAGTGCTCGCCGCCATGGCCGATGACGGTGTCGCGTTGCAGGGAGGTCCCCCCTTCTTCCTCCTCAGCCTGCTAGATCACCCCGATTTCGACCCCGACGTCCACCTTCCCTACATCGCCCGTCTGACCATGGGCGGAGCACCTGTCCCGGCGGAGGTGGCTCGACGGGCGATCGACCTCGGCATCTCCATCGTTCGCGCGTACGGGTCGACGGAGCACCCATCCACCACGGGATCGGTCCACTCGGATCCGGTCGAGAAGAAGAGCTTCACCGATGGGCGGATCATGCCGGGATCTGAGATCCGGTTACTGGACCCTGAGGGCCGAGCGGTTCCACAGGGCCAGTCCGGGGAGATCCATTCCCGGGGACCCGAACTCTTTGTGGGCTACATCGATCCCGCCTTGACGGCGGCGGCCATCGACGCTGACGGCTGGTATGACACGGGGGACATGGGATTCCTCGATCCGGACGGATACCTCACCCTCACCGACCGCAAGAAGGACATCATCATCCGGGGTGGCGAGAACATCTCGGCCGCTGAGGTGGAGGAACTGATGGCCGGGATCTCCGGAGTGGCCGAAGTTGCCGTCGTGGCTGCTCCCGACGCCGCGCTACGGAGAACGCGCATCGGCCGTCATCCGGTTGCTGTCCGGCGTGCCGACCTTCGGTCTCGAGTCCGTCCGATCACACTTGGAGGCGGGCGGGTTGGCCCGTCAAAAGTGGCCTGAAGAGTTGCACTTCGTCGACGACTTCCCCCGCACCTCCTCGGGGAAGATCCAAAAGCATGTCTTACGGGTCTCGCTGCGGGAAGACCGGGGCCCGCTCCCTTTCGAGCGACCCCCAGGAACGACTCGTGACGCTTCCGCCAGCCACCGGTCGATGATCGACGACCGGTTGTGACAAGAGTTGGGCGAGTGCTAAACAATTGGGTAGAGAGCAGGCTCGGACCGGGAGGGTGAGTATGCAGCTAGAGGACATGATCATGGTGAGCGTCGATGATCATCTGGTTGAGCCGCCCTCCATGAGCGACTACTTCCTGGACCATTTCCCGGCCAAGTACCGGGACCGCGTGCCCAGGGTCATCCACCGGGCCAACGGGACCGACGCCTGGCAGATAGAGGGCAACGAGGTTTCGAGCTTCGGCCTCAACGCCGTTGCCGGGCGGGTCCCCGAGGAGTGGGGGAACGATCCAGGCTCCTTCGACGAAGTCAGGAAGGGCACGTGGGACGTCCACGAGCGGATTCGGGACATGAACGTCAATGGCGTCCTGGGTGCGATGTGCTTCTCGTCGTGGCCGGGTCTCGGAGGCCAGTACTTCCTCCAGAGTGGGGATCGGGAGTTGGCGGGCTGCATGATCCGGGCCTACAACGACTGGCAGATGGAGGAGTGGTGCGGAGTCTATCCGGGACGGCTCATCCCGCTCGCCCTCTCCGGATTCATCCTCGGTCCTGAGTGGATGGCCGCAGAGATCCGGCGCATGGCGGACAAGGGCTGTCACGCCACCTCGTTCCATTCGGACACGCATCGTTTCGGGCAGCCCGACCACCACGGCGACGAGTGGGATCCCGCGTGGCAGGCGTGCCAGGACACCGACACGGTCATGGTGTTCCATTTCGGCAGTTCGCCCGAGTACATGCCCCGTTCGCCGTTCGACACCATGATCCACACCATGCCGTTCAGCACCGGAGTGTTCGCCGCCGAATTGCTCTGGTCACCGGTGCTGCGCAAATTCCCCCAGACGAAGTTCGCTCTGGCCGAAGGTGGCATCGGTTGGATCCCCTACTGGCTGGAACGGGCCGACTACACGTACGAGCGACACCACCGCTGGACGGGTCAGGACTTCGGCGATCAGATGCCCAGCCAAGTGTTCAAGGATCGCGTGCTGACCTGCTACATCGACGACTACACCGGCCTGCGCCTGCGTCACGACATCGGAATCGGGAATATCGCCTGGGAGTGCGACTACCCGCATTCGGACTGCACCTGGCCCAATGCGCCCGAATCGGCCTGGAAGTCCTTTCAGGCCGCCGGGGTGCCCGACGACGAGATCCACCAGATCACGTGGGAGAACGCATGCCGGTTCTACAACTTCGACCCGTTCGCGTACCGGGACCGTGCGCAGTGCACGGTGGGCGCGCTCCGCGCCGAAGCGACGGACGTCGACATCTCCCTCAAGAGCTATGGCATGAAGAACCACGGACCGCAGATTGCCGCATTGCCGAGCTGAAGCTCACGCCGAAGTTCCGGACGGGCGGGTAGGGCGGCGCGCGGTCAGAGTACGCGTGTGGCGTGACCGGACCAGTAGGTATCGCGCAAGCGGCGCTTGTAGAGCTTGCCGTTCGGGTCGCGAGGGAGTTCGCGAACGAAGTCAAGCGTCCGCGGGCACTTGTACGCGGCCAGGCGCGAGCGACAGAAGCCGATGAGCTCGTCGGCCAGGTGGTCATCGGCGTCGGCCCAGGTGAGAAGCTGGACCACTGCCTTGACTTCCTCGCCGAATTCCTCGTTCGGCACGCCGAAGACGGCGACGTCGGCGACCTGCGGGTGCATGACCAAGACGTTCTCCGCCTCCTGTGGGTAGATGTTCACCCCACCGGAGACGATCATGAACGTCGCCCGGTCGGTCAGAAAGAGATAGCCCTCGCGATCGAGGTAGCCCACGTCGCCCAGGGTGCGCCAGCCCTGCTCGTTCTGGATCGATGCCGTCTTCACCGGGTCGTTGTGGTAGCTGAACGGCGGTCCCCCGTCGAAATAGATCCTCCCCGCCTGACCGGTCGGAAGCTCCACACCGTCCTCCCCGAGGATGTGAACCGGAGACAGAGGTTTGCCGACAGACCCCGGGTGCGCGATCCACTCCTCGGGTCCGATGATCGTTCCACCGATGCCTTCGGTTCCGGCGTAGTACTCGTAGATGATGGGCCCCCACCACTCCAGCATCTGCGCCTTCACCTCGACCGGGCACGGTGCAGCGGCGTGGATCACGCACCGCAGGCTGGAGAGGTCGTAGTGCGCACGCACTCCCGGGTCGAGTTTGAGGAGGCGCACGAACATGGTCGGCACGAACTGGGCGTGCGTCACCTTGTGTTCCTCAATCAGCCGTAGCGTCGCCTCCGGCGCGAAGCGCTCCATGAGCACGACCGTCGCTCCCATGCGGAGCACGGCCATCGTGTAGGCAAGCGGCGCACTGTGATAGAGCGGCGCGGGTGACAGGTACACGCTGTCGGCGTCCATTTGGTACAACGAGCGGAGGCCTGCTTCTGTCGCCGATTGTGCGAACGAACCCTCTTCGCCGGGCAGCGGCCGCCGCACCCCCTTCGGTCGCCCCGTGGTGCCCGAGGAATAGAGCATCTCGGTGCCCTGCGAAGGCTCCGGCAGATCGCTTGTCGGGGCTGCGCTCATCGCATTCTCGAAATTTTCATAACCGGCCAACTCGCCACCGACCGCGAAGCGCCGGCGCACCCCGGCACCTTCCTCCGATGCAGACAATTCGGAGGCGAGCTCGCCCGCTGAGGCATGGATGAAAACAACCTTCGCCCCGGAATCGTCGATGACGTAGGTGATCTCATCGGCGGTCAGATGCGTGTTCACCGGCGTGTAGTACAGACCACTGCGCTGGGCACCCCAGGTCAACTCGTAGAACTCGATGCAATTCGGCAACATGATGACGATGCCGTCGCCCCGGCGGAGACCGGCCTGATGCAACAGGTGGGCCACCTGGTTCGCGCGCCGCGACAGCTCGCCGTAGGAGATGGTTTCACCCGAAGTGCCCACCACTGCCACTCTGTTGGGCGTTGCCTCCGCGATGTCTCCGATGTCCATCCTCGCCTACATCCTCGACCAAATGCTTGGCGGCAAGGGGGTGAGAGGGAGCGAACCCTGACGTTCGGACTGCCTCACATCCAGGTGATCGACTTGATCTCCGTGAATTCTTCGAGCCCATGGTGTCCCCACTCGCGGCCGATGCCACTCTGCTTGAATCCGCCGAAGGCCCCGTTCTGGCCGATACCGGCCATGGTGTAGCCCCAGCCGGGTCCTTGGCCGTCGCCCGGGCTCGGCGCCGTCATGTCCGTGCCGCCGACTCCCTGGGCGATGACCGTTCCGGCCCTGATTCGTCGGGCGACGTTGAAGGCGCGGGCCGTTGATGCGGATTCGACCCCTCCTCCGAGCCCATAGATCGACTCATTGGCCAACCGCACGGCGTCGTCGTCCTTGCCAGAGTAGGGCACGACAGTGAAGACCGGGCCGAAGATCTCCTCCTGGGCGATCCGCATGCCGTTGTTCCCGACGAAGACGGTGGGCTCGTAGAAAAACCCCTTATCGAATCCGTCCGGCCGTTTGCCTCCCGTGAGGAGCTCGCCCCCCTGCTCGTGAGCCGAAGCAACGTACCCCTCGACACGTTGGCGCTGCTGCTCTCTGATCAATGGTCCGAGCACGGTGGAGGGATCCCGGGGGTCGCCGATCTTGACGGCGGGCACGGCTGCAGCCAGGCCGTCCTTGTAGGCGTCGAGGAGGTGCTCGGGCAACAGGAGCCGTGTGCCCAGGATGCACCCCTGACCACAATGGGTCAGCACTCCTCCGAAGCCGATGGTGCGCACGTGCTCCTCCGACACATCGTCGAGAATGATTTGCGCGCTCTTCCCCCCGAGCTCGAGCTGCATCCGCTTCATGGTGGCGGACCCATTGGCCATGATCCGCCGGCCGGTGGCCGTCGAACCGGTGAACGCGATCATGTCCACCATCGGGTTCGTGGTCATCTCCTCCCCCACATCCTCCCCACCGGTGATCACGTTGAAGACCCCGGGCGGGATGCCGGCTTCTTCAGCCGCCTGGGCGATCATGAAGGCGTCGAGGGGCGTCCACGGGTGTGGCTTGAGCACGACGGTGCAGCCGGCGGCCAGCGCCGGGGCCACCTTGACCACATTGAGCATGAAGGGGAAGTTGAACGGCGTGATGGCACCGACGACCCCAACCGGTTCCCGGAAAAGCGCCGTCCCCGACATGCCGCCCGGCCCTGCGCTGGGAGCGCCGGCCTCCACCCACTGGACCACGTGTTCGATCTGCGCGGCATTCGAACGGAACATTCCGATCGATCCACCGGCCTGGACATAGTCGGTCAAGAAACCGGTCGTCCCGGTCTCGGCCACGATGAGCTCACGAAGTTCCGCCGCACGTGATTCAAGGATTTCGGCCATGCGGACGAGGACGGCAGCCCGTTCGGCCGGCTTGGTAAAGGGCCAGGGACCTTCGTCAAAGGCCTTGCGGGCCGCCTCGATGGCGCGCACCGCGTCCTTGGTGGTGGCCTCGGGGACGCGTCCAATGATGTCCTCGGTGGCCGGGTCGATGACGTCGATCGACCCTGCCGCCTCCCCCGTGGTCCAGATTCCGTCGATGTACAGTTCGAAGTTCCAGCTCATGTCGCCCCTCCGTCTGGCTCGTCCGTCAACGGTGTGCCCTCCCGACCATCTAAGCACATGCCCAAATGCGAATCACCTTCGAATCAGCGGCTTACCGCGGCTGAGGTATTTGACAGGCACAAATTTGGGCGCTGGACTAACAGGTGTCACCGGCCGCCCATCACCGAGAGAACGGGTATCCATCCATGTCCATCCGACGACAGTGAGCCAGTTCCGCTCAACCTTGTCATGATGGGCGAGCCGTGCATCTGACGCTGACCGAGGAACAGGAAATCTTCCACGAGACCACGAGAAAGTTCTTGGAGGCGGAGAGCCCGCTGTCGACGGTCCGTGCCCTGTGGGAGGGTGCCGATGGATTCGAGCGAGACTACTGGCATCAAGCCACCAGTCTCGGTTGGACGGCACCCCTCGTACCCGAGGGCCAGGGCGGAGGCAGCGTGTCGGGCCGACCGGTGCAAGACCTCGCGATCGTGGCCGAAGAGATGGGACGAGCTGTGGCCCCCGGCCCTTTTCTTCCGGTCAATGTGGTGGCGGGCGCAATAGCCGGGGAAGCGAGCCAGGAATTACAATCCACCCTGATCCCTGGGCTGTTGTCGGGAGATCTCATCGCCACCTGGGCCGTCGCCGAAGAGGGCGGGGCGTGGGCGGGTTGCGCTCCGGCCGTCGATGCGAGGGTCGACAGAGTCGGCTCGGATGTCGTGGTCTCGGGAAACAAGAGCTACGTGGAAGCCGCAGCGCAGGCCGATCACTTTCTCGTGACGGCTCGCTCGGCCGACGGATTCACTCAGTTGATGATTCCACGCGACGCAGGCGGCGTGGAGGTGATCCCGGGTCGAAGCATCGACATGTGCCGGCGCTTCGGTCGTCTCCACCTGGACGGCGTGCGGATGTCGTCTTCTTCCATGCTCGGGAGCCCGGGAGGCGCAGGTGCGTCGCTCGAGCGCCAGCTCCAACTGGCGATTGCGCTGCAGTGCGCCGAAACCGTCGGCGCGGCCGAGCGGGCCCTGGAGACGACGATCGAGTACGCCCGCGATCGGTTTGCCTTCGGCCGACCCATCATCTCCTTCCAGGCGTTGAAGCACCGCGTCGCCGACATGTTCCAGTGGCTGGAATTCTCCAAGGCGATAGCGGAAGCCCTGGCGGCCGAGATCGACGCCCGGGGTGACGAGGCGCCCCGCCTGGCCAGCGTGGCCAAGGTCTACGTCGCTGACCACTGTCTCGACATTGTGGACGAGTGCGTGCAGATCAGCGGCGGAATCGGCGTCACCTGGGAGCACCACGTCCATCTCTACTCGCGGCGTATCGTGGTCAACCGTGCGCTGTTCGGTACCCCTGAGCAGCACAAGGTGCGCCTGGCCACGCTCCTCGAATTGGAGAACCGATCATGACGTCGCTCGACGTGGAGAGTCTCTCGAGTTTCCGGTCGCGGGCTCGTATCTGGATCGAGCAGAACCTGCCCCGATCGGTCGACCCGGCCGGGATCGACGACAAGGCTCTGCAGAACCTGATCTTCGATGCCGGCTTCGCGGGCATCGCCTATCCGGTCCAGTACGGAGGGGCCGGGCTTACGTTCGAACACCAGAAGGCCTTCTTTGCCGAAGCGAAGGGGCACCGAGTTCCGATGGGTTTTGGCGTGTCGATCGGCATGCTGGGTCCCACGCTCCTCGACTTCGGTCCCGAGGCTCTCAAGGCGTTGCACCTGCCGCGCATTCTGCGCGGCGACGAATTGTGGATCCAACTTCTCTCGGAGCCGACGGGTGGCTCCGACATGGCCGGCGCGCTCACCCGATTGAGCCGCGACGGGGACACCTACGTGCTCAACGGTTCCAAAATGTGGAGCTCCGGAGCGCTGTACTCCGACTTCGGGATGTGCCTGGCCCGCACGGATTGGGAGGCGCCCAAGCATCGCGGCCTTTCCATGATCGCCGTGCCATTGCAGGGAACGCCCGGCGTCCAGATCGATGCCATCCGGTCGGTCACCGGCCTCCCGGGAGATTTCTGCATCGAGTTCTTCGACGAGGTCACGCTCCCGGCTGAGAACCTGATCGGGAAGGAAAACGAGGGGTGGACCGTGGCCCAAAGGCTTCTGTTCCACGAACGCAATGCCGGCAACAACATCGAGCATGGAGTCGGGCTCTTCGGAATTTCAGGGGATGCTCCCGGCGTCACGGTCGACGAGATCGCCGAGGGCATCCGGCGGCGTGGCATGTCCGCCGACCCCGCGCTCAATCAGCGGGTGGTCGAGGCGTACATCGAGGCCACGGTGAGCCGGCGTGCGGGGGAACGCGTGATGACCGGCCTACGATCCGGCGCGCTCAAGGGGCAGTGGGCCTCCCTGCTGAAGCTCCATCTGGGTGTCAACTCCAACCGGGCCGCCAAGGCTGCCCTGGCGACTTGGGCGGCTGACGGTGTCATTTGGGACGGAGAGAAAAAGACGACGGGAAATGTCGGGGAGATGTTCCTCAAATCGCGAGGCTTCTCCATCGCGGGCGGGACCAACGAGATACAGCGGAACATCGTCGCAGAGAGACTCATGGGCCTGCCCCGGGAACCGTCCTTCGATGTAGACCTTCCCTTCAATGAAGTCTTGCGGAAGCGCAAGAGCTTCTGATCCTCCAAGAAGGGAGCGGGTACACCTGATGGCTGACCACGTCCGATCAGCCGAATCGCTCTTCCCTCCCTTTCCGCCCACGTTGCCCAATGTGTTGCGGCATGCGGTGGAGTGCTTCGGGTCGGAGGAATTCCTCGTGTGCGGCGAGCGCCGCCTTACGTTCCGCCAGGCTGACGAGGAATCGGGGATTCTGGCCCTTGGCCTCTTGGCCCTCGGGGTGGGCAAAGGGACCCGGGTGGGCATCATGATGGCGAATTCGCCTGACTGGATCCTGTGTTGGCTGGCCGCCGCCCGCGTGGGAGCGCTGACGGTGCCGATCAGCACCCTCTACCAGGCGCCCGAATTGCGGTGGGTGCTCGAGCACTCCGACATCGAAACGCTGCTCGTGGTGGACCACTACCTCAATCACGATTACCTGGCGCGGCTCGAGACGATTTCTGCGCTCGCAGCGCAGGACCAGCCACATCTCTTCGTGCCCCAACTCCCCTACCTGCGTCACGTCGTCGTGTGGGGAACGAAGGAGCGAGCGTGGGCCATGAGGGGCCCCGACGATCTGGTCCAACTCTGCGAACGGCACCACCTGGATCGGCAGTTCCTGGCCTCCGTGGAAGAGCAGGTCACACCGGCCGACGACCTGACGATCATCCACACCTCGGGGAGCACATCGCAGCCCAAGGCCGTCGTGCATACCCACGCCGGCGTCGTCCGCCTCTGCTACGCCCTGTTGGCCACCGGTTGGCAAAATATCCGCCCCGACGATCGCCTCTATTCCAGCGTGCCTTTCTTCTGGATCGGAGGGATCAACTCGACGGTGCTCCCGGCGATGTTCACCGGTGCCCGCGTCATCATGACCGCGTCTCCCGCGGTCGACGATGTGCTCGACGCCTGTGCCCGAGAGCAGGTCACCACCATCAGTGCCGTGACTCCCCAACTGCGAGCCCTCCAGGAACGAGCGGAAGCCCGTGGCATCGACCTCCCTCATTTGCGATCACGCCTGCGCCAGTTTGACGAGGCGGGGGATCCCATCCCACTGGAGCTGATCCCCAATCCCTTCGGGATGACTGAGACCTTCGGACCACATGGTCTCGAGGCAGAGGGCACCAGGCTCCCATCCGAAAAAGCGGGGGCATACGGTCGCTCCCTCCCCGGCATGGAACGGAAGGTTCTGGATCCGGCCACGGGCGAGGAGTGCGCGGCGGGAGAACCGGGTGAGCTCTACGTCCGGGGGTTCGCTCTGATGCGCGGCTTCTACAAGCGACTCCCTGAGGACACGTTCGACCGCGACGGCTTCTATCCGACCGGCGATCGATGCCGTATCGACGACGAAGGGTTCCTCACTTTTGAGGGGCGCCTCGGGGACATGATCAAGACCAACGGTGCCAACGTCTCTCCCCAGGAAGTCGAGGACGCCCTCGAAGGGCACCCGGGAGTCAGTGAGGCAGTTGTCTTCGGGGTCGCCGACCCCGCCCGCGGGGAGGCGATCGTCGCCGTGATAGTGCCCGGCAACGGAGCCGGCATTGACCGTGAAGCCCTGCTCGGCCACCTCCGCGACCAGGTGTCGAGCTTCAAGGTGCCGCACTTCATCTTCGCCATGTGCCACGAGGACATCCCGCGCACGGACTCCACCAAAGTGAAGAAACATCTGCTCAAGGAGTTGGTGCTCACCCATTGGGATCAGTTCCTCGCCACCACGACCCAATCGCCGATAGCGATAACTGAGCCGACGTGACGATCAAGGGTCGTGTCTCGATCGCGGGAGCCTACGAACACCCACGGCGGGTCATTCCCGACCGCAGCGTCCCGCAAATTCACGCTGAAGTGGCACTCGGAGCGATCGCCGATGCGGGCCTGAGCCTTTCCGACGTGGACGCGTACTTCTGCGACTCGACCGCCGGCTTCGGCCCCGCTTCGATGGTCGAATACCTGGGGCTTCACCCCCGTTACCTCGACTCCACGGAAACCGGTGGCTCTTCGTACCTGGTTCACGTCGCGCACGCGGCGGCCGCCATCGAGGCGGGGCGGTGCGATATTGCGCTCGTGACCATGGCCGGCCTCGCACGGACGCGCGGCGAGGCTCCCGTAGCACGGCAGACAGGATCTCCGGAATCGGCGTTCGAGACGCTGTGGGGCATGCTGCCCGTCACTGCGTACGCTCTCGCGGCGCAGCGTCACATGTTCGAGTTCGGCACGACAAGCGCCCAACTGGCCGAGGTCAAGGTGGCGGCTTCCCTCCACGCGCAGCACAACCCGCTCGCCTTCCTGCCAAATCCTGTGACGGTGGAAGAAGTCCTCGCCTCCCCCGTCATAAGTTCTCCTCTCCACCGACTCGACTGCTGCGTCATCACGGACGGAGGCGGTGCAGTCCTGGTGGTACGCCCCGAGGTCGCTCGGGACCTCGACCGACGGACTGTGACAATTCTGGGGCGGGCCGAAGCCGTGAAGCACACGAACAACGGACGTATCGACCTCACCTATACCGGAGCCGCCACGACCGGTCCCCAGGCTTTCGAAGAGGCCGGCATCACGCCCGGAGATATCGATTACGCCTCCATCTACGACTCGTTCACCATCACCGTGGTCGAGACCCTCGAGGATCTGGGGTTTTGTGAGAAAGGGACCGGTGGACGCTTCGTGCTCGACGGGACCCTCGTGGCGCCACATGGAAGGCTTCCCTTCAACACCGACGGCGGGGGCCTGTGCAACAACCATCCGTCGAACCGAGGTGGAATGACAAAGATCATCGAAGCCGTCCGACAGCTACGGGGAGAGGCGCACGCCGCCGTCCAGGTACCGGACTGCGAGGTCGCACTCGCCCACGGGACGGGTGGGTCGATCGGCACCCGGATGGCAAGCGCCACGCTCATACTCGGGAGGGAGGACACGTGACGGAATCGCTGCTACCCGCGCCGGCGCCCGAACAGAATCCCGAGACAGAGGAATTCTGGCACGCCACTGCCGAGGGCCGTCTGCTCCTTCCCCGCTGTGACAGTTGCGGAGTTGCCATCTGGTACCCACGACAACTGTGCCCGGACTGCGGCTGCGCTTCCGTCACGTGGACCGAGGCCTCCGGTCTGGGATCAATCTACAGCTTCAGCGTCGTCCGGCGGAGTGCGGGTAGCTACCAGAGTGTGGTGCCGTATGTCGTCGCGTACGTGGAGCTGCAGGAGGGGCCACGGGTAGTGACCAACATCATCGGTTGCGATCCCGACCACGTATACATCGGTCAGACGGTGCGCGTGGTGTTCAATGACACGGGAGAGAGGAGTGCGCTGTATCGCTTCGAGCCGGTGGAGGACGAGTGACGGAGTCCGCGCAGCCTCTCACGGGGGTGCGGGTACTTGACCTCAGCGGTCGCCCGGGAGCGTACTGCGGGAAGATCCTGGCCGATCTCGGCGCAGACGTTGTGAAAGTGGAACGCCCGACTGGCGACAGGTTGCGCCATCTGCCCCCGTTTCGCGACGGCGAGAAGGGACCCGAGTCGAGCCTGCTGTTCGCCTATTACCACCACAACAAGCGTGGGATCACCCTTGATTGGCAACGCGACGATGCGCATGCCCTTCTCGAGGAGCTGGCTGCCACGGCAGACGCCGTGATCGCGTCGCCAAAAGGAGAACGCCAGCACCTCTCCGGCTTCATCGATGATCCACCATCTCTCTCGTGGGTGCCGGACGGCGTGCTGACCTGCTTCATCACGCCCTTCGGCCTCACCGGTCCCTATCGCGACTGGCGGGCCACGCCCTTCACGTCGTTCGCCATGAGTGGATTGATGCACCCGGTCGGACCCCCCGAGGGGCCTCCGCTCGCCATGCCGGGACAGCAGCTCTACGACGAAGCGGGCGTATGGGCTGCCTTTCTGGTGCAGGCCGTGCTGCGGAGCTCTCCCGCATGCCGGTCGCAGGTGATCGATCACTCCGTGCATGAAGTCGGTCTCTTCCATAAGCTGGGTAGCGAGCAGTACGCCGTCAACGGACGGATCAAGACGCGGGAGACGAACTTCGGCCCGCCGCCCGGGGGTATCTGGAAATGCCGCGACGGATCCCTGGACGTCGGCGCGCATTCGACCCACCATTGGGACCTCTTCGTTGATCTCCTGGGCAGGCCGGAGGTCCTGTCGGATCCCCTTTATCGCGATCGGAACATGCGGGTTCAGCTCTTTGATCTCCTCACGGAGGTCATCGCAGGTTTGCTTTCGACACTGAGTGCGAGGGAGCTGGTCGAGGCCGGACAATCCGCCGGGTTGCCGTGCGCGCTCTCGCAGAGCGGAGCACAATTCGTGCAAGAAGAACAAGCGCAGGCACGGGGGTACTTCATCGGATCATCCCGCCAGGGAACCGGATCCTTTGTCATGCCCGGACCTCCTTTTGTGGCGCAGCCACCGCTGATCGACTACCACCGATCTGCGCCGCATCTCGGCGAAGCGAATGAGGACCTGTACGTGCGCGAATTGGGACACTCGATGCGTGATCTGGAGCGTTGGCGGTCCGATGGTCTCATTTAACCCGACACGGGCTCCTCTGCTCCATGGGGTCCGGGTCCTTTCATTCGGCACGGTTGTGGCAGGCAATGTGTGCCCTCTTGTTCTGGCGGAGCTCGGCGCCGACGTGGTCAAGATCGAGTCGAGAGATCGTCCGGAGGCGCTGCGCACCTTCGACGCCCCCAACCAGGAGGAGCTGTTCGAGCCATCGGGGATCCGGACGACGGCGTTGTTCGCCGGACTGACGCGCAGCATGCGAAGTATCAGCGTCGATATGGCGACTCCGGAAGGCCGTGACACCTTTCGATCATTGGCTGGTCGGGCGAACGTGGTCATCGAGAACATGGGCCCGGGCAAGATGGAAGCGTGGGGCTGTTCCTTCGATGAGCTCTTGGCGCACAATCCGACGCTGGTCATGATCTCGATCTCCGGCTACGGGAGATCCGGCCCACTATCGAACTTTCGGGCCTATGCCTCGAACATCAACAACTATGTCGGCCTGACGTCGGCCTGGGCTCTCGACGGGACGCATTTCGACTTCGTCGCCGGTATCCATGGAGCGAGTGCCGTCGTCGCCGCATTGGCCGAGGTCGACCGGGGTGCACCCGGAGTCTTCATCGACCTGGCACAGACCGAGTCGGGTGCGGCGATCATGGCACCCCTGTATCTCGACTTTCTTGCCAACGGCCGGGAATGGAACGCTGCGCCCAACGAAGTGCCGGGGGCCCTTCTCTCCGGTGTCTTCCCGTGCGGAGGTTCTGACGCATGGGTGGCGATTGAACTCGAAGACGCAGGTGACTGGGAGACGATGTGCGGTCAGCTCGACCGGCCCGATCTAGAGCTGGGCGACCGTGAACACTTCGCCCTCGTCGAGACTCTTCGTGACGCCATCGGAGCCTGGGTCCGCTTTCTCACCCCTTTTCAGGTGACCCACAAATTACAGAAGGTCGGCCTCGCGGCCGCGCCCGTTCAGGATAGTGAGGATCTCTGGCGCGACGCACAGCACCGGAGCCGCAGTGCGTACGTTGACGTATGGCACCCCGACATCGGATCGGTCGAGTACCCGGGCGCTCCCGATCGACTGAGCCAGACGCCGGGGCGGGTGGTGCGTCGAGGCTCACGGATGGGCGAGCACACGCGTGAGGTGCTTGTGGAGTGGTTGGACCTCAACAAAACAGACCTCGGGCGTCTGGAAGCGGGCGGCGCGATCTGGCAATCGCCGCAGGAGTGAGGAGGCGACCAGTGGCAGGCATCAACGAGGGACGCATCGCCATCGTGACCGGCGCAGGGCGGGGAATCGGTCGGGGTCACGCCTTGGAGTTGGCACGCCAAGGGGCCAAGGTGGTCGTGAACGATTTGGGCGTCGAAGTCGACGGTGAGGGAAGGTCAGAAGGCCCGGCGGGCGAGGTGGTCGACCTCATCCGATCGGAGGGGGGCCAGGCGGTGGCCAACGGAGAGGACGTGTCCGAATGGGCGGGTGCGGGCAGATTGGTGCATCTCGCCATCGAGACGTTCGGGGGCCTCGACATCCTCGTCAACAACGCCGGGATCTTGCGTGATCGGATGCTGGTGAACATGTCAATCGAAGAATGGGATGCCGTGATCAAGGTGCATCTTCGTGGGACGTTCGCCATGGTGCGCTGGGCCTCGGAGTACTGGCGTGAGCGAGCAAAGAAGGGGGAGAGCAACGACGCCCGGATCATCAACACGACGTCCGCCGCCGGCATCTACGGGAACGTGGGCCAAGCGAACTATGGCGCGGCGAAAGCGGGCATCGCCGCGTTCACCATCATCGCGGCGACTGAGTTGGCGCGATACGGAGTGACCGTCAACGCGATCAATCCGGGTGCCCGCACCCGCATGACAGAGCAGGCACAGCCCGGGTCGTACACACCAGTCCCCCCAGGCCAGTTCGATTTTTCCGATCCCGAGAATGTGGCCCCACTCGTCGTGTGGTTGGCCTGCCCCGAAGCGGCCTACGTGACCGGCAGAGTGTTCTCCGTGCGGGGCGGACAGATCACCGTGGCCGAGGGCTGGCATGCAGGTCCGTCGGCCGAAAAGGACGAACGATGGGATCCGGCGGAGCTCGGTCCGATCGTGGGGGATCTCTTGAAGAGGGCGGCTCCCAATGCGGACCTCTTCGGCGCAATCCCGTCAAGCTGAACGCACAAGGTCAATCCTTTCGAACCGAGGGTCCGGTGGAGGGCACACCAGCGTCCAGAGCATTCAGGGCATTCCGAGCGTCCCGTTCCAATTCTCGGCCTCGCGAAGAACTTGACTGAAGGGCCTGTTCGTATCGAAACTCGGTTCACGCGGCATCTTGAGGACTCGCTCGGCGATGGCATTGCGCTGCATCTCATTGGTGCCACCGGCAATCGACGCAGCCCGTCCATTGAGGTACGCCGCTGAGGACTCCTCTCCCTGGGGGTCGGTGGGGTCCCACGTTGCGGCACAGTCCCCACCGATCTCCATCCCCATGCGCGCCCGAATGGGCAGATATGTGCCCCGGAAGAGCTTGCCGTAGGCGGCGACCCCGGGTCCGAGCGGGTCGCGCCGACCCATCTCCGCGATACGGTCTGCAAGCGCCCGGCCGACATGGTCGATCGTGTGGGCCCGGGCGAGCTTTTGCCGGACGACGGGATCGTGGATACGGCCGGTCGTCCGGGCCAGCCGCACCATATCGGGCGCCAACGGACCGGGACCGGACCGCGATGTGGCATTGCTCGGGCGACCAGCACCGCGCTCAAAGACCAGCATCGTCTGAGTAACGGTCCAGCCCTCGTTGACTCCGCCGACAACGTCGGCGTCGGGTACGACGACGTTGTCGAAGAACTCCTCACAAAATTCGGAGGTCCCACCTATCTGTTTGATAGGCCGAATCGTAAGGCCAGGGGAGCTGCACGGCACCACAAACCAGGTCAGGCCCTTGTGTTTGGGGGCCTCCCAATCAGTGCGTGCAAGGCATAAGCCATAGTCCGCCAGGTGGGCCAGCGTGCTCCAGACCTTTTGGCCGTTGAGAATCCACACCCCGCCGTCCCTGGTGGCCCGAGTGCGAATGCCAGCGAGGTCCGAGCCCGAAGACGGTTCGGAGAAGAACTGACACACGAGAGCTTCGCCCGCCAACACCAGCGGCACGAAGCGACGCAGGAACTCGGGCGGGGCATGGGTCAGCATTGTCGGGACGCAGATGTAGAAGGTCGTGGCGGTCAGCGCACCAAAGTCCGGCGTGACATATGCTGCCGCCTCGTCGAGAAAGGCAGTTTCGAACGACTGCGGAAGGCCGCGGCCGCCGTACTCAACCGGCCAGGAAATACCGGCGTAGCCACCTTCGAAGAGCTTGCGCTGCAGTGCCCGGTTGGCTGCAACGACGTCCGGTGTGTAGTGGTCGACGCCATGAACGTGTGCTGGAGTCTCTCGCCGACGGAGGTTGTCAGCCAACCAAGCGCGAGCCGTGAGCCTGTACTCCTCCAAGGCCCGGTGACCCGAGTCCCCCGTCGTCGAGCCGTTCACCGTCTTCCCCTCATAATCCGTGAAGCCGACAGATCCTCTCACGGTGCCAGTCGGGCTGGCCGAAGAGGACGCTGTTCGTCGTGATGCGACGGAGGAACAAATGCAGGTCATGCTCCCAAGTGAAGCCGATCCCCCCGAACACCTGGAAGCAACCTTGTGCGATGTCGATGCCGGTGTCGCCGACCCACCACTTCGCCATGCTCACGATCTCGCCGGCATCGGCATCGCCTGCCTGCAGGGCCCGAACCGCGTCCGAGGCAATAGCTTTGCCACACTCCAGGGAGAGGCTCATGTCGGCCAACTGATGCTTTACCGCTTGAAAGGAACCAATTGGTCGCCCGAAGGCCATCCTTTCGATCGCATAGCGGCGGGTCATCTCGAACAGAACGTCGAGGGCGCCGACCGTCTCCACCACCGTGAGCACGCAGGCGAGCTCTAGTTGGCGCTCAACGTCTCGGTCCCCACGCGCTTGCGCGCCGACGAGAGACGAGGAGGGAATTTCCACGTGCTCGAACTCCACCGACGCGAGTTCCTGCGTGATGTCGAGCCCCCCCAAGGGTCGAGCCGAGACACCTGGCGTGTCGCCCGCCACCAGAAACTGACTGCTCCCCTCCGGACCGTCCGCTGTCACGAGGAACCAGTCCGCGCCGACGCCCGCTTGGACCGCGGCTGCTCTGCCCGAAAGCTCGAAGTCTCCCCCGCGCTCGGACACGGTGATCACCGCATCGGAACCGCTGCCCCAGCTTGCACCGAAAGCCCAGGTGGCCACGACCTCGCCGCGGCATATCGGCCCGAGTGCCGAGGATTGCTGGGCCGCTGAACCCGCACCGACCAGTGCCGCTGCGACGACATTCATCGAGACGAGCGGGCCTGGTTGCAGAACCCTGCCACACTCTTCAGCGATGAGCGCCAGGTCGCGCAGGCCATCGCCAGACACGCTTCCGCCACCGTGCTCCTCGGGAACGAGCAGGGCGAACCACCCGAGGTCAGCCGCCCTGCTGAGGTAGTCCGGGGGACGGACCCCGGTACCGTCAGCAATCTGTCGCACCATCGAGAGGGGACATGCCTCACTGATGAAACGCGCTGTCGTCGCCCGGAGCATCTCCTGGTCGTTCGTAAGGTCAAGTTCCATCGATCTCGCTTCAGACCACCTCGGATTGGCCCGCGCGCCCGTTCGGCTGGCCACTCCAAACATAATCTCGAGGTGTTCGTCGGCGCTCGGTGTGCACCCCTGACCGAAGAAGCGGGCCTTGTGGCCATGGCTCTACTCAATGCGACCACACTCGCATTGATGGACCATTCTCGGGGTCACTTTGCGCGAGTCGAGTGCCTGACGAGAAATCAACCTGACGGGACCACAGGGCCGGACGAGTCCATTCTGTCGTCAGCTGTCGGTGTTCTGGCGGCGGCTGTCGGCTTCTGGCGTCTGTCCTGGTGGACCGGTTGATCCTTCGGCGAAATTCGAAGCGGTGGACCGAGTCGCCTCTCCTACTGTAACGTTTCGACAGGGTGCCTGGGCATACGCCCAAACCTAACAAAATTGAATCTAGAGTGAACACCACTTATCGATTGGTGTTGCGGGCGAGCCGACGGAATCGGGGGGTGCGGTGCTGCAGTATGTGATCGCTGGCCTGGTCCTCGGGGGAATCTACGCGATCGCGGCGTCCGGACTGGTCGTGACATTCCGGTCGACGGGAATACTGAACTTTGCCTTTGGCGCAATCGCCTACTCGTTGGCACGCTTCTACTACTACCTCAATAGCCAGGAACATTGGGCGATTCTGCCCGCCGCCGTGGTGTCGATCCTCGTCGCCGGCCCGGCGATGGGCATCGGGCTGTATTTCGCCCTCTTCCGGCGCCTCAGGCTGGCCCGGCCCCTCATAAAAATTGTGGCAACGATCGGTGTATCGGTGGCGATCCCACCATTGACGATACTCATCTTCGGCAACAAGACCATCCTTGCGGCACCTGGTCTCGCTCCCCAACCAGTGCGGGTATTCAGGTTCCTCGGGGTCCCCGTCACAATGGACCAGATCATCGTCTATAGCTTCGTGGCTACCATCGTCGTGGTCGGGGCTCTCATTCTGCACTACACAGACATCGGCCTCCGAGTGAGGGCCATGGTCGACTCACCGGCTATGACGTCCCTCTCGGGGACGAATCCGGAGACAGTGTCGATGGGCGTGTGGGCTGTCAGTACGTCGCTTGCGGGACTGGCGGGGATACTGGCGGCACCGACCATCGGTTTAGACCCGGGCCCTTTCACGTTGTTGATGGTGGCGGCCTTCGCCGCGGTGATTGCGGCACGGCTGCGCAACCTGGCGGTGGCGGTCGCGGTCGCGCTCTCCATGGGTATAGCCGGTTCACTGGTGCAGTACTTCTTCACGAATTCCACCACGTTGTCCGCTGACGTCGTACCGGCGATACCGTTCATCGTGACGGCGATCTTCCTGTTGTATTACATGGTCCGCGGCACTGGCGTCGACGAATCCGAAGGCGTGGGCGGGGCCCTTGACCGAGCAATTCTGCCCCAGGGGGACCTGCCCGTCGATGCCACTTCCGACCGCCCTCCGGCCATCTTCGGCTGGCAGATTTCCTTGCTGGGATTCGCAGTCGTCTGCCTGCTTCCACTCATCCTCACAGCTTTCTGGGTCGGCCTGATCGGTGAGGGCGTCAGCCTCGCCATTATCTTCCTGTCGTTCACGCTCGTCACCGGTGAAGGCGGGATGATCTGGCTCTGTCAAGCCACCTTTGCCGGGATCGGAGCTTTGACAACAGCCCAACTCGCGGCGAAACATGGCTGGCCGGTCATGGCTGCGGTGGTCGTCGGAGGGTTGGTGGCCGTGCCCTTCGGCGTGCTCATCGGCGCCCTGACGATCCGGCTCGGCAACCTCTACGTCGCATTGGTGACGTTGACCGTCGGCCTATTGTTCGACGACCTGATCTTCAGCCAGCAGATCTTCGTCAACTTCGGTACCGGCGTGAACGTCAACCTTCCTTCGTTTGTGTCCAGCCCGAAGGCGTTCGCCTACTTGGCTCTCGCCGTTTTTGCGGTCGTGTCGCTCCTTATCGTCAACTTGCGGCGGTCTTCGACCGGACTCGCCCTTAACGCCGCGCGGTGGAGCACTGCGGGGTCCAAGACGATGGGTATCAGCGTGTTGCAGATGAAGGTGTTGGTAGCGGGTATCGCAGCGTTCGTCGCCGGGGTGGGCGGAGCAATGTTCGCGCTCTCGTTGGGTAGCGCCCTCCCGACCAACTACTCGACCCTGGGGGGTCTCGTTTGGCTTGCCATTCTGGTATCGCTCGGAATCCGCTCAAACATGGCCGCCCTGATGGCCGGCCTGTCCGCGACCATCTTGGCGGGGATCGCACTGGTTTATCTTCCCAGCGCCTTCACGCAGGTCACGCCAATTCTCTTTGGCCTGGGAGCGATTCAGGTCGCCAAGTACCCCAACGGGGTCATGACAGAGAATGCACGCCAAGTCCTGTGGGTCTGGGAGAAGGTGCGGTATCGATCGAGTCCTATCCGGACTTCGGAAGTGCTTGATGATTCGCTCGCCGTCCACCCCGACGAAGCGAATCTCCTTGTCGGTGCAGAAGCGAAGACCGGTGTCGGAAGGACCGCCTCGTGACCACCCTGATGGATACGGAGCCGACCTCAACATCTGCGATGACCTCGCTATCCGCAACGGGTGTCACTGTCCGTTTCGGCGGGCTCGTGGCCCTCTCCGACGTGTCTATCGACGTACCTCCGGGGTCCATCACCGGGCTCGTCGGCCCAAATGGTGCCGGGAAGTCCACCCTCTTCGCTGTCCTCTCGGGCCTCCTTCGGCCCGCGAGCGGCCGGGTCTTCATCGGAGGCGAGGACGTCACAACCATCAACTCGCAAACCCGGGCCCGACGCGGTTTGGCGCGCACCTTCCAGCAGCCCGAGCTCTTCATGGGACTGTCCGTACGGGACCACCTCGTTCTTGGACACCGGGTCCACTATGAGCGTCGTCGCTTCTGGAGCGACCTCGTAAGTTTCCGGGCCATTTTCCCACCGACGAAGTTCGAGACCGAAACCGTGGACAACCTTCTTGATCTCCTGGGTCTGACGAACATTGCCAACACTCCCGTCGCAGTTCTTCCCCTTGGGTTGTCCCGATTGGTGGAGGTAGGCCGGGCCCTCGCCACCTGCCCCAGCGTGGTGCTGCTGGACGAGCCCCTCTCCGGCCTGGACTACAAAGCGACCGAAAAGCTGACTGCCGCCTTCGAACGCGTGGTGAGAAGCAGCCAGGATGGGCTATCGCTCCTCATGGTGGAACACGATGTCGCGGCAGTCCTCGCCCTGTCATCCAAGATCTTCGTCCTTGACTTCGGCGAACTCATTGCGCAGGGCACGCCAAGCGAGATCCGGGCGAATACAGCGGTACGGGCTGCCTATCTCGGCGACGAGGGCGCCGTGCCCCAAGGGAACAGAGCGCAGCGGGGTTCGGAGCCAACATGACAGGGCCCATTTCGGCGCGACGTCCCGAAATGCTTGACCGCTACCCAGGCCAAGTGGCGTCGCGCGCACGACGCCGCTTCTCCTCTCACCGTCCGTGGCTGCAGTCCGTGGCTACCTTTTGTGACTCCCGTCCGTGACTGAAGACCCGGCGGTCACTGAGTTTCGCACTGCTCTCGTTGAGTGGTTGGGTGCGAACCTCACGCCTGAAGTCCTGGAGGCCGAGCGAGCGATCTCCGGCGGAGAAGACCGAGTCGTCGTGCTCAAGACTTGGAACGCCCAGCTGGCCGAAGCGGGCTGGGCGGCCCCCTCGTGGCCCGAGCGGTACGGAGGACGTGACGCTGATCTCCCCCAACAACTCGTTTACCACGAGGAGATGAGCCGGGCGGGCGCGCCTGGCCCAATCAATACGATCGGCGTGTCGAACATCGCTCCCGCCATCATGATGCTGGGTAGCGAAAAGCAAAAGGATCGGTTCTTGCGACCCATGTTGCGCGGAGACGAGATCTGGTCGCAAGGCATGTCTGAACCCGACGCTGGATCTGATCTCGCCTCGTTGCGGACCTCGGCGCAGCTCGACGGGGAGAATTTGGTCGTCAACGGGCAAAAGACGTGGAACAGCATGGGCAACTACGCCGACTGGTGCCAGCTCTACGTCCGCACTGATCCGGCCGCGCCCAAACATAAGGGGATCAGTTGCCTCTTGGTCGACATGAAGACGCCCGGTATCACTGTTCGACCGCTGCGCACGATGGCAGGAGATTACCTGTTCTCCGAACTGTTCTTGGACGAGGTGAAGGTTCCTCGTTCGGCCCTGCTGGGCGAACTCAACGAAGGATGGCGGGTCGCTATGACCACGCTCAGCCATGAGCGGGCCGGTGTCGCACGGCTCCATCTGGGGTTGAGCGCCCAGTTCGACGAATTGCTCGTCGCGGCCCATCGCCGCGGTCCCATCACGAATCCATTGCACCGAGACCGCTTGGCCGGTCTCTATGGGGCCATCGCCTGTATTCGATATTCCACGGCGCGAGAGCTGGCGAAGATCGAGCAAGGCGGACAGCCCTCGGCCACCATGGGCGGACTGGCCAAGCTGTCTTGGGCTCGAGCGACGAAAGAATTGGCCGAACTCGCCACGAGCATGCTGGGTCTCGAGGCCCTCATGGGGCCGTGGTCGAGGAACCTCGCACTGTCGCCCTCTACATCCATCGCGGGTGGGACCAGCGATATCAATCGCAACGTCGTGGGCGAACATGGCCTTGGGTTGCCCCGATGAGATATTCGAGGCAGACGTGTGCCTTCGTCTCTCCCGACTTTGGACAAGTAGCGGGAAGCATGAACGTACCCAGCGGAGGCCCGGATCGAGAACCAAGCAAGACCGAATCGAAACGGAGAGGAGCAGCTGATGGCATCTGTGTGGGGGTATGAGGGTCGTCGGACCATCGTGGGCGGTGGGGGCGGCGGGGGCATGGGCGCGGCCGTTGTGCGCCAACTCGTTGATCTGGGCGCAGAGGTCCACGTTCTCGATCTGAAAGAGCCGCCGGTTTCCGTCGCAAGCTACGAGGCAGTTGATCTACGCGATCCGGAGGCCACGGCGAAGGCGGTTGAACGCATCGGAGGTCCAATTGACGCCCTCTTCAATTGCGCGGGGCTCGCCGGCTCCATCCATCCAGACCTGGACGTGATGCTGGTCAATCTGGTCGGCATGCGTCACCTGGCCGACCTGGTTGCCGAGCACATGCAACCTGGGGCGGCTATAGCCAGCATCTCGTCAACTGCGGGGGCTGGGTATCAGATGAACATCGGTAAATGGATGCCCCTCGTCACCGCTCCGGGCTTTGAAGCCGGGAAAGCGTGGTGCGAGGCGCACCCCGCGGAGATCGAGGGGGGATACGGCCCATCGAAAGAGGCGATCATCGTGTGGACATTCTGGGCGTCACACGTCTTGGCTGCGAAAGGCATACGGGTCAACTGCATCAGTCCGGGGCCGACCGACACGCCAATGATGGCCGACTTCGAGTTCGCCTATGGCAAAGAGTTCATGGACAATTTCCCCGTTCCCCTCGGTCGGCATTCGACCCCCGACGAGCAGGCCTGGCCGCTCATCTTTTTGAACTCGAGGCTTGCGAGTTACATGACCGGTGAGAACGTCATCGCCGATGGTGGCACGATGGGCGCCGCCATGACGGGCGGCATCGACCTTTCGGGACTCGTGCCGGCTTCGATGCAGTAGCAGCCCGAACCGCTCCCTGATCTCGGGAACATCTCCCGCCCCGTCGCTTCCCCGCACCGCCCCGCACCGCCCCGCACCGCACCGTCGCCGCTCCCGCCGCTCCCGTCGCTCCCACCGCTCCCACCGCTCCGGCAACGGTCGCTCGTTTAACGGTCGCTCGTTTGCGGGTTTTGTGCGGTATTTCTTTTCTTCTTTTGTGGGCTCTGAGCAGGGGTGAAATGTCACACCCCCGTGCTTGAGTTGCAGCATGGATGTTGATGTTGTCGATGTGGTGGCTGCGCTCAGCGAGGTGCTGGCTTCTTTGGCGCAGATGGACCCGTTCGCCTATGGCGATCGTGACTCGATTCTTGCCTTGGAGCGTGGTCTGTCGAGCATGTCGTGCACGCTGTCAAAAGCGGTGGCCAGTTTCGCCGAGGGTGGGGAATGGGCGAGCGACGGGGCCCAAAGTGCCCCGGCCTGGGTCGCCGCCTCGTGCCACCTGCCTCTCAGCGAGGTGCGGGCTCAGTTGCGCCGGGGCCGGGCGCTGCCGTCGATGCCCGTGGTGGCCCAGGCGTTCGGTGCGGGTTCGATCGGCCCGGCCCATGTCGACGTGTTGGTCAAGGCGGCCCAGGCGGTGGACCACGCCGACCCCGAGGCCTTCGGGCTCTGTGAAGGGACCCTGGTCGAAGCGGCCAAAGAGCTCACGTTCGTGCCCTTCGCCAACGCCGTGGCCTACTTCACCCAGATGGCCGACCCCGACGGGGCACAAGAGGCCGACATGGCCCGGCGGGCTCGACGTGACGCCTATGTGAGCCAGAGCCTGCACGGGATGTACCTCTTGGGCGGGAGCCTCGACCCGGTCGGCGGCGCCATTGTGGCCGGCGAGCTGGCCCGGATCGAAGAAGAGCTCTTCGAGGCCGAGTGGGCCGGCGCCAAAGAGACGCTCGGGCGTGACCCCAAGCTGGGTGATCTGCCCCGCACCCCGGCGCAACGACGGGCCGATGCCCTCGTCGAGATGGCGGTGCGCTCCCGGGGGGCCAAAGCGACCGACCGGCGTCCCTCCCCCCTCTTCAGTGTCCTGGTCGGTTATGAAACCCTCTTCGGCCGCATCAGCCAGATCGAAGGGGGCCCCGTGGTCAGCCCCGGGGCCCTTTTGCCCTGGCTGGAGGGGGCGGACTTCGAACGCATCGTCTTTGCTCCGGGGACCCGCATCGAGTGCTCCAAGAAGGCCCGGTTCTTCACCGGGGCGACCCGGCGGGCCATCGAAGTCGGGACCAGTGCTGCACCCACCCTTTTTGTGAGGCCCCCGCCGAGCGCTGCCAGATCGACCACATCATCCCCTTCGCCAAGGGCGGCGAGACCACCCAGGAGAACGGGCAGGTCCTCTGCGGCTTCCACAATCGGCTGAAGAACCACGGATCCCTTGGGGGCGAGGGGGACGGGACCAGTGACGGGGACCGTGGTGACGACGACCGTGGCGGACGACGGCGGTGAGGATGACGACGGTGATGACGGCGCCGGCGGCGGCGACGACACAGGCTGGGAGTCCGACGATGACGAGGACGGCGACGAGGGCGGTCCCTAAGGGCGACGGCGCCTCCTAAGGGCGACTGCGGCTCTTCGGCTACCGCCCGTGCGCCCCCGGACTTTCGTCCTGCTCCACCCCAAGCCATCAGCCAGACCGCGAACATCCCGGGCCATTTCACGCGACTCGGAGTTGAAGCGCGCCCCGAGATCAGGACGCGGCGGCCATTGGCGGGGCTCCGGGGCGAAACGGCCGAGCCAGCCCATGGAGCCCTACGGACTCAACGGAAGAGCCCGACCAGCTGCCCGACGAGCTGCCCCACGCTCAGCCTTGGACCTGGCTGAGACCACCGAGCATTGGAAATGCAACAGGGGTACGATCCGCGCGCCGACTCGATGTCGGAAGGGGTCGGTACTCAATCCCAGAGAAGGAGAGACCGCCATGTTGTTCATCACCGAGTATCGATTGAAGCCAGGCATGTCCAAGCCTGAGGTCACCCGCCTGATGGACGTTTTCGGCAAACGGGGTCCAGGGCCCGGCGAGATAGCGCACTACGTCCGGGTGGATGGGTCGGGTGGCTTCACTATCAGCGACAACGACGACTCAACGTCGGCGTACGCGAGCGCTCTGTCGTACTCGGAATTCATGACCTTCACGGTCACTCCGGTCGTGACGATCGATGACGCCGTCGGTCCGATCGCTGCATATCTGTCCGAGTAACGCAAAGTGCCATTGAGCCGGTCTGATCACCAGTCTGTTCTGACCACCAGTCTGTTCTGACCACCAGTCTGTTCTGACCACCAGTCTGTTCTTTAGGACGCAGCGAACACACTCGGTCGCGCTGTTGGTGATCGTTTGAGGCGGCGCGACTGGCGGTGGACAAACCCCGGGTACCGACGCGACGCAACGACGTGCGCCGGAACCTTTGATCCAAAGCAAACTTGACGTTTCACGCCCCAACCTTGGCGGCTCGCGCCCATGGAGCCGGCTACTGAGTCCCGTGAGCTCTGAAACGGCGCTGAGCGTGGCACGACTGCCAGCGAAGACGACCGCGGCAGAGCAGGCACGACCCACCACGGGCGACCACGAACGTAACGAGAACCGCGCCCACATCCGTACCCGCTTTCACGGGCGACGCGGACAGCTGACTACCGAACGGCAGAACGGCGGAGCGCCGTTCAGATGAACCTTGAGATCAGGCGGTGAACCTGAAGATCAGGCCGCGAACCCCATCAGACGGTTCAGGTTGCCACCCATGACCTTTTCGATGTCTTCCTGGGGCAAGCCCTGCAGATCATCAACGAAAGTGATCGGGTCGACCATGCCCTCGGGGTGGGGGTAGTCAGAACCGAACAGCACGCGATCGGCGCCGAGCAGTTCGATGAGACCCTTGGGGTCCTCCTCGTGGAACGGGTGCACGTAGATGTTCCGCTTGAAGACGTCGACCGGGTTCTCCTCGAAGACGTTCGGGCTGTGGTGGTAGGCGTACTCCATGTCACCGAGGAGTGGCCGCACCCAGTTGGATCCGTTCTCGACCGGCGTGAAGCGCAAGGTCGGGAAGCGGGTGCAGAGCCCGTGGCCGATGAGCGAAGCGATGGTGTCGATGATCGGACGACCCGCATGACCGGTAATGGCGGCGAAGCCAGATCCGCCCTTGAATGGCGTCATCTCGCCGTCGCGGACACCCTCCCACTCGTTCGTGTACCGCTGGTAGCCACTGTCCGATGAGTGCATGCCCACCAAAATGTCGGCTTCGGCGACCTTCGCCCAGAAAGAGTCGAATTCGGGCAGCGCCGGAGAACGGGGACCCTCGAAGCCCCAGACCGGGGCCGGACGGACCAGGATGATTTTGGCCCCCCGCTCGAGCACCCAGTCGAGCTCACGGCTCGCCTCATCGACGATGCCGAGGTGGATGACGGGTGTGGTGAACATCCGATTGTCGTAGTTGAACGTCCAGTGCTCGGACATCCATTGGTTGAGCGCGTGGACGACGGCGTGGACGGCGCGCGGGTTGTCGTGCACCCGCTCCTCCAAGAGGCTGGCGAGCGTCGGCCAGATCAGGGCCCGATCGATGCCCAACTCGTCGAGCAGCTTGATGCGCGGCTCGGGGTCACCGTAGCCAGGGTGGGCCCGAACGCCCTTGCCCAAGGTCTCCCGGCGTGACTTACCGTCTGGGTTGCCCTCCTTGAAGTACTGCTCCTGGGCACCGGGGGCCGCCACGACCTCGAAGGTCGGGTTCGGGATGTACTCGCTGATCTTGTTATTGACGGCGATCTTGGTACGGCCATCCACCTGCACGTACTTGATGAAGCCCTCGTACTCCTTCGGCAGGTACTTGGTAAATGCCTCGGGCTTCTCGTACATGTGGTTGTCGGCATCAAACACCGGAAAGTCGAGCGCTCTTGACGGCATGTGGTGTAGCCCCCTTCTTGATCGACCCATACCCCGGCGCCGTCCTCTGACGAGCCATCGGTGCAGGCCAACGGGTAACAGTTGTTCTCACTCACCTTACCAGCGGTCAGTTCAGACCTGCCAGGAGCCTGGTCAGGTACTCGAAGGAACGCCTGATGGCCTTTTCGTAGCCTTCGTTTTCGATGGCGCTCCCGAGGATCTCGAGTTCGAAAGGTCCGGGAAACCCGGCCTCCAAGATGGCACTCAGCAGCCCTCCCAAGGCAATGGAGCCGTCACCGGGGACAAGTCGCTCGAGGACCGGGGCACGAAACGCCAGGTCAGCCACTTGCAAGACCGCGATCCGAGGGGCACCCTGCGCCAGGACCTCCGCCAGACGGGGCTCCCACCAGCTGTGCGCCGTGTCGGGAACGACCCAGAGCCCCAAATCCGCGGCGACAGCGAGGGCGTCCCGCTGGGTGTGCGTGAAACCAATGTGGGCGAACTGGGGCCGGGTCGCCTCGAGTGCCAAGTGGATGCCGGCCGCCTCGGCAACCGCCGCCACCGGGGCGATAGCCCGGGCAAACCGCCCGACTGCCACCTCGTACGGCCACCCGCGCGGCAGTCCCTCCGGTCGTCTGGACGGTGGTGGCGCCGAGTCTCCGTGCCATTTCGATGCCCAGCACCAGGGCGTCCCGGGTGCGTGACCACGATGATTCATCGAGCAGGTCGAACGAACTGCCCGGCAGGATCCCGTCAACTTGGAACCCCCCGCCCTTGATCTCAGCTTCTGCACGATCGAGGCCGGCGTGGCGGAGTTTGGGCAGGAACAACGAGATCCGACCGATCCCGAGGCGCTCGTAACAGTCGAGATCCTCCGAGAGCGTCCAGTGCTGGCTCGAAAGGGAGTTCACGCAGAGGCGAGGATCCCACTGCTCTCCCGTCGGACTCATCGGACTCCTCCCGTCGACGCTCCGCCTTGGTACGTCGCAGGCCCCAGAATGCCTCGTCATCGGGTCGCGGGTCCCGGCAGAACTATCGGTTTAACCTAAAGACGATTGCCACGACCATCGCGCGAGCGACCGGTCGTGCATCGAAGAGTTCGACTGAAGAGTTCGTCGGCACAAAAGGAGCACTGCGTTGCTATTCATCGACGGTAAATGGGAAGCATCCAAGTCGGGTCGGACCTTCTCCTCCCTCAACCCGGCGACGGGCGAGATACTCGGGGAGGCAGCCGATGCCGAGCGCGCCGACGCCGAACGCGCCGTGGGCGCCGCTGCGGCCGCGTTCCCCACGTGGTCCAAGACCACGGTGTACGAACGCTCCGGCCTGCTGTACGAGGCCTGGCGACTCATGACGGCGCGCCGAGAGGACCTCGCCCAACTGATGACCGCCGAACAGGGCAAACCGCTGCGCATGGCCCGCAACGAAGTGAACTATGCCGCGGACTTCCTACTGTGGTTCGCCGAGGAGGCCAAGCGTTCCTACGGCGAGACGATCCCGTCGTCGCGGGCGGACCAACGATTCATCGTCCTGCGCCAGCCCATCGGGGTCGCGGCAGCCATCACGCCGTGGAACTACCCGGTCTCGATGCTGACCCGCAAGATCGCGCCGGCGGTCGCTGCCGGCTGCACCATCGTCCTCAAGCCAGCGGAACAGACACCGTTGTGCGCGATCGAGACGTTCCGCATTCTGGAAGAAGCCGGCTTCCCTCCCGGCGTGATCAATCTCGTCACCACCAGTGACCCACTACCGGTCGCCGACGAGCTGTTGACCAACCCCGTGGTGCGCAAGATCAGTTTCACCGGGTCGACCGAAGTCGGGAAAGAGATCGCCCGGCGCGCCTCGGATCAGTTGAAGCGCGTGTCACTCGAGCTCGGTGGCCACGCACCGTTCCTTGTCTTCGCCGACGCCGACCCTGTCCACGCCGCCAAGGGCGCAGCGTTGGTGAAGTTCTTGAACACCGGGCAGGCCTGCATCTGCCCCAATCGGATCTTTGTCCATCGGTCGATCGCCGAGCCCTTCCTCGCCGAGTTGGAGGCGCGAGTAGGGAAGCTCCGCCCAGGTAACGGAGCCACTGACGGCGTGACCGTCGGTCCGTTGATCGATGCCGCCGCAATGGACAAAATGCAACGACAAGTCGCCGACGCACTCGCCCAAGGCGCCACCGTCGTCACCGGCGGCGCCCGCTTGAGCGGGGATGACTTCGACAGCGGTCAGTACTTCGCACCCACTGTTCTGTCCAACGTGACCGCCGACATGATGATCTACCGCGAGGAGACGTTCGGGCCGATCGCTCCGGTCATCGTGTTCGACGACGAGGACGAGGTCATCGCCGCGGCCAATGACACCACGTACGGGCTGGCGTCGTATATCTACACGCGTGATCTCGACAGAGCACTCCGGGTGGCCGAAGCGCTCGACTTCGGCATCATCGGAATCAACGACATCAACCCCACCTCGGCCGCGGTGCCGTTCGGAGGCGTCAAGCAGAGTGGCCTCGGGCGAGAAGGCGGCCACGAGGGCCTGGCCGAGTATCAGGACACCAAGGTCTGCGGGATCGCCATCGGTTCGTGAGGCGCCCGGTGCATGAGGCGCCCGGCCCGTGAGGTGGGGTTGGGCCCGTGGGCCTTACGAATTGAGCATCGGGCGCACCCGGTGCATCAGGTCGACGCTCCAACCGACCGGATCGTCGAGGGGCAGCTTGAGGTCGGGCAAGTTGAAGTACTCCACACTGAACAGACCTGTGTAGCCGATCGCCGCGAAGCCTGCGAAGACCGCCGGGAAATCAACGTCGCCGTCCTCGTCGATGTGCATCTGGGGCTGGCCGGGCTTCGCCTGACGCAGCTGCACATGACCGACCAGGTCCGCCACTTCCAACGGGTCGAAACCGCAGAAGACCGACCATCCCGTATCGAGAGTGAGTGTGAGGCCCGGTACGGCGTCGCACATGGCACGGATCGACTCGGCCGTATCGAGCAGGGAACGTGGGCCGGGCTCGACCCGGATGTTCGGCTGTTGGCGGAGGAACGCCACTCCTTCGTCCCACGTGCACTTGCGCGGTGGGCGCACCGTACATCCCGTGCGGGGCTCCGAGCCGATGCGGTCCCCGATGGGGAGTGCCAATTCAGGCTCTTCGCCCTCGAGACGGTCGAGGCCGATATCGATGTGGTCGAAACCGAGCTCGGCGGCCCGTCGGCCTGCTTCGGGGTACCCGCACTCCGCTCCGAACGCAACGCTGACGATCCCCAACCGCTTGTCCGCTGTCATGTCCCGGCACGCTAGCTGTGGTCGCCGGTGGTCGCCGGTGGTCGCCGGTGGGTGTGGCGGTCGGAGCCGGTGGGTGTGGCGGTCGGATGCCGGTGGGCGGCCGTCTGCTGCGGTGGGCGGCGGTGGGCGGCAGTCGCCCGGGATAGGCCGAGGGCGACGGCCATCACACCTCGAGTCGGCCGGGCGGATCAACACCATCTAAGCTGGTCCAGCGTGAGTGACAAGGGTCCAGCCGCCGAGTTGCTCCAGCTGGATGCCCCACCTCCAGGACTCGACCCGCTCGGTCCCGGGAGTCCCGTCGGAGCGGCCAGACCCGTCGGAGCGGCCAGACCCGTCGGAGCGGCCAGACCCGTCGGAGCGACCGGGCCCATCGACCCCGGGGCGCAGAGTGACGACGAAGTGGAAGTCGCCGACGAAGTGAACCTGCTCATCACCGCAACCTGGACCGTGGCCGCCCGCACGGGGAGCTTCGAACCGTCAGTGCGCGAGATCCTCCAAGAGGCCGGCGTCTCGACAAAGGCCTTCTACCGCCATTTCCGCTCGAAGGACGACCTGTTGTTGGTCGCCCTCGAGACCGCCTCCTGGCAGCTCGCCGACTACATCGAGGCCAAAATGGCGCCGCTCGACACTCCGGTGGCTCGCATCCGGGTCTGGCTCGAGGGCTTCGTGCGCCAGGCCATCGTCCCTTCGGCGGCGCGCCGCACCCTGCCGTGGGCGCTCGGCGTGGGTCAGCTGGCCCACCTCTACCCCGACCAGTTCGATCACAGCAAGGCGCTCGTGATCGCTCCCCTCGAACGTGAGATCACCGCAGCTGTGGCGCGGGGCACCGCCATGAGCCCGAATCCGGCAAGGGATGCGAGGATCATCTTCGGCTACACCATGGACGCCATCCGCCATCACTTGATTCGCCGGACCGAGCCCGACAAGAAGGACACCGAGCAACTCGTCGACTTCACCTATCGGGCGTTGGGGATCACCACGGCCGATTGACCATGGCTGGAGGGCCGAGCGGAGCTACTCCGCCGCCCGCTCCGTGTTGGCCGCCAGGAACCCGAGGACGATGGTCCACGCCGACTCGGCCGATTCGGGCATGTAGCGGCGAGGGCGGCTCTCATTTGCGAAGAAGTGCCGGCCGGGGACGACGTGCAGCTCGTGACCCGATGACGGATGACGCAGAAGCAGCGACCTGAACTCTTCGACCATTTCCGGTGGGATCAATTCGTCCTCGGCACCGAAGACGGCACAGACGGGCGTCTTGAACTTCTCGACATGTTCGCCCGGTGCCAATGCCACGTCGGCGATCGCCCCCCCGGGCCACGGTCGCGAATAGAAAGCTGCGACGGCCCGGAGGCCGTGGGGCTCGGTCGTCAGCATCATGCCGTAGCGCCCGCCCACCGAGAAGCCCACCAGTCCCACCCGGTCGGCGTCAACGGCGGGAAGCCCCTTCAGCCAGGCGAGAGCCATCGAGAGGTCCGACAGTTGACGCCGGTCGTTGAGGCGGGCCAGCCAGGCCATAGTGTCCTCCCTCCCGCGCAACTTCGGTGTCGAGCCGTAGGGAGCGAAGGGGTCGAGGGCCAGCGCCACGTAGCCCGCGGCGGCCAGACGTCGGGCCGCCGCCACGGTGCCTTCGCAGAACCCGTCGATCTCGGGCAGGACCAGGATGGCCGGGCCCACGCCTTCGCGCTGCCGGCGAGAACAGCACGCCCGCGAGGTCGCCGTCGACACCAGGGATGGTCACCTGACGATCGCTCACACCTTGCTCCTTCATGAGCGAGCACGCTAGTCACGCCGGTACCGATGGGGGCGGGCCGCTGGTCGGCGGAGCGGCGGATGCGGGCCGGTGCGGGGCCCGCGCAGGCCGGAAATGGGCCTCCCCGCGCCATCACGGGTAGCGTCTCGGCGCCATGGCCGACCTTGACGAGACGGGTACACCGCGACCGGGACCGGGCTCGGGACCGGGACCGCGACCGGGACCGGGACCGGAAACTTCACCCGGATCGACGGGTTCGACGGGTCCGCCGGACCCCGCCAAACTGCCGGCGCCGCCTGGACCGCCGCCGACACCCCGCACTCCGCAGGAATCCGCCGAGGGCGGCACATTCCTGTCCGCCATCCCCTTCAGCTTCGGCGTATCGGAGGACAACCTGACGGCGCTCGGGGACGCCACGATGGGCGAGCACCTGCGGGTCCCCGGCTCGGTCCTCCCCCGGCCCTCGGTGCTCGCCACCATCGCCGATTGCGTGGCCGGCGTGCCGTCCGGATTGCTCATCGCTCCCCGCCTGTCGGTGACCTTGGACATCGTGGTCCGGCTCATCGCTCCGGCCCCCGGAGAGGAGCGCGGAGACAGGCTCGAGATGCGGGGCGAGATCGTGAAGCAGGGACGCTCAACCGTGGCCGGCGAGGTGTTCTTCTACGACGCCGTCACGATGAAGCCGGTGGCCTACAGCTACCTCACCTTCATGGGTTCACCCCGCCCCCAAGATCGTCCTCCGGGTTTCTCGCGCGGCATGCGCACCGTAGGGACGATGGAGAAGCCGTTCCCCGAGCATGTCGGGGCCCGCATCCTGGAACCGGGCGTGGCCGAGATGGAGCGCACACCCTTTGTGATCCAAGCGGCCGGCTCCATTCAGGGCGGAGCCGTCGCGCTGCTCGGCGAGGTGGCAGTCGAGTCACTCACCGGGCTCCCGGTCATGGATCTGGACGTGCGGTACCTCAGCGCCGTGCGGGTTGGGCCGGGGCGGGCGACGGCAACCGAGCTGGGCCGGGGATTGGTGCGGGTCGAGGTACGGGACGGGGGCCGGGACGACCGACTCATCGCTCTCGCCGTTGCCCGAGTGGGACACACCTGATGAGAGGAAATCGATTGTGACGGTCGGCAAGCTGTTCCATGTAGCGCACATCACCGAGGATCTGGCACCTCTCGACGACTGGTACGACCGGGTTTTCTCCCCGGTACGCGGGGTGATGGACGGCGAGTACGGCGAACGGGAGCGACGTATGGGGTCGCTCCTGGTCATCGCCGACGCCGTCATAGAGGCGATGTCGCCGAGCGCGGAGCCCGAGGCTGCCGCCATGCCCATCGGTCGCTTCCAGGCCCGCTTCGGCCGGCACTGGCACTCCGTCGCCTGGTTCTGCGACGACGTGCGTCAAGAGTGGGACCGACTGCAGGCGTACGGCATCCGGGTCCTCCAGCCCGGAGGACTCACGGACGCTCCGCCCGAAGACGGCGACATCTACACCCACCCCAAAGACACGATCACCCAGCTCGAATTCTTCCAACCACAAGCCGTCTACCGCGACCCGAAGGGTCCCGGGCCCTTCAAGGATCCGCGTTTCAAGCCAGGTTGGACGGAGCGTTGGCAAGCCAGTCCCAACCCACTGGGCATCGAGCGCCTCTGTTACGTGAGCATCGTCGTCCCCGACCTGGAACAAGCGACCAAGCTGTATTGCGAGGGTATCGGCGCCTCCTGGATCTTCGAAGAGGCATCCGAGCTGACCGGCACGCGGTCCGCCTATGTGCGCCTGGGCCCCGAAACCGTGGTCGAGCTCGCGCAGCCGACCAGGGCAGATGGCCTGGCCGGGAAGGAGTTGGCGGCGTATCCCGGCGGCATGTGCCACGCCATGGCCTTCACGGTCGAGGACCTGGACGACGTCGCCTCACACTTGGCCGACACCGGTGTCGGCGTCCTGGACCGCGACGACACCACGATCATCGCTGATCCGGCCGACTCTTTCGGGGCTCCCTTTCGCTTCACCACCTGGCGGGTTCCGGGCGATCCCCGGGACTGAGACCTCGGGTACCTGCGCCCGGCCACCCGCGGCGGCTCAGGCGGAAGGTACCTCGATCACAAGTGCGCCGCCCATGCCGCCACCGGCGCACATGGTGGCGACACCGATGCCGCCACCACGACGCTGGAGGTCATAGATGAGGGTCGTGACCATGCGGGCTCCGCTGGCCGCAATCGGGTGGCCCAGGCTGCAGCCGCTCCCCGAGATGTTGACCAGATCGGGGTCGATGCCCAGGATTTTGCAGGCCGCGATCGGCACGCTGGCGAAGGCTTCGTTGATCTCCCACAGGGCCACGTCGGAGATATCGACACCGGCCCGGGCGAGGGCCTTGGGGATGGCGATCGTCGGCGCGATGCCGTTCTCGTACGGGGTCACACCGATGGAGGCCCAGGACCGTACGGTCGCTAGAGGGGTCAGGCCGTGAGCGGCCGCGAAACCGTCCGAGGTGAGGGTCAGCGCCGCCGCAGCGTCGTTCATGCCCGAGGAGTTGCCCGCGGTGATCGAGAAGTCCGGGATCTCGGGGTGCAGGACCTTGAGGCTGGCCAGCTTCTCCAGCGTGCTGCCACGACGTGGGTGCTCGTCGACCTCGAAGACGACGTTGGAGCCGTCGCTCGTCGTCACCTTGATCGGCACGATCTCCTTGGCGAAACGGCCCTCGTCGATGGCGGCGATGGCGTTCTCGTGCGAACGCAGCGCCCAGGCATCCATTTCCTCGCGGCTGATGCCGGCGATCTGGGCCGTGTTCCAGCCCACGGTGATCGACATGTCGCGCGACGGCGCCTCGGGGGAATCCGGGTGCGAGGGCGACATCCAGTCGACCCAGTCCTGCGTGCCGACGGTGCGCTTCTTCGTCAACGGCGTGTTCGACATCGACTGCACGCCACCGGCGATGATGGCCTCGTCCATCCCGGCCATGATCGACGCCGCAGCCGTTTCGACGGCCGCCAGGCCTGCGGCGCAGTGACGATTCAGCGCGGTGCCCGCCACGTTGGTCATTCCGGCCTCGAGGGCGATGTAGCGGGCCAGCACGCCGCCTCCGTACATCGACTCGGCCAGGTTCAGTCCGTCGATGTCCTTCGGAGCGATGCCGGTGCGCTGCATCGACTCGTCCACCACGGCCCGGCCCAGCACGTTGGGGTCCGTCTCGGTGAGGGTTCCCTTACGAGCAGTTCCGATGGCGGTCCGGCAGGCGGAAACGATGACAGCGTCAGGCATGGCAGGTCCTCTCTGGTGCAGCGCCCTCGGCGCTCGATGTGCAGATTACCAGGGGCGATCGGCGGGTCGACAGCTGGGCCGGCGGTCGGGGGGGCCACTGCCCCCGCACCGTGACAGCCGGGTCGACCACGTGGCCGGGGGCCTCGGGTGCCATCGGCGGGCCGGATATACACTCCCGCTTCGTGAAGATCGTCTTGGATGCCCAGCGTTGCACCGGCCACGGGCGGTGCTACTCGCTCGCCCCCGAGCTGTTCGACAGCGATGACGAGGGCCACAGCATCGTCCTGACCCCTGAGGTTCCCGACGGGCTCGAGGGCCAAGCGCGGCTGGCGGCGGAGAACTGCCCCGAAACCTGCATCAGCCTGCTGGAAACCGAGTGAGCGGCTCGGGGGGCGGCGGCTCGGACGACGAGGCGGCGGCGTTCCGGGCCGAATTCTCGGCCTGGCTGGAGGACAACCTCACCCCGGCCGTCGTGGCCGCCGCCGAGGGCGGGGGGCTCGAGGACGCGGACACCTTCGAGATCCTGCGGGATTGGAACCGCACGATGGCCGACGCCGGATGGGCGGCGCCGGCCTGGCCGGTCGAACACGGCGGCCGGGCCGCCACCATCGCCGAGCAGTTGGCCTGGCTCGAGGTGATGGCGGCCGCCGGGGCCCCGGGCGCCGTCAACGTGATCGGCGTTTCCAACATCGCCCCCGCGATCATGGCGGTGGGGACCGAGGAGCAGAAGGCCCGCGTATCTCGCACCCATGTTGCGCGGGGACGAGATCTGGAGCCAGGGCATGTCCGAGCCCGACGCCGGCTCCGACCTGGCGTCGCTGCGCACGTCGGCCCGGATCGACGGCGACACCTTCGTGGTGAACGGCCAGAAGACCTGGAACAGCCTCGGTCGGAACGCCGACTGGTGCCAGCTCTACGTGCGCACCGATCCCGACGCGCCAAAGCACAAGGGCATAAGCACCCTCCTGGTCGACATGAAGTCGGCCGGGGTCGAGGTCCGCCCGCTGCGCACCATGGCCGGCGACCTGACCTTCTCCGAGCTCTTCTTCACCGACGTCGTCGTCCCGAGGGCCAACCTCCTCGGCAATCTCAATGAGGGCTGGAGGGTGGCCATGACCACGCTCAGCTATGAGCGGGCCGGCGTGGCGAGGCTGCATCTGAGCTTGCGCGACCGACTGAACCGCCTGATGGACGACGCCAAGGGCCTTCCGGCCATGAGCGACCCGGTCATCCGGGACCGCCTCATGGCGATCTACGCCCGGATCGCCACCATGGGATGGACGACCACACGGGAGCTCCAGGCCATAGGGGCCGGGCGCCAGCCGTCGGCCATGATGGGCTCCATCGCCAAGCTGATGTGGTCGACGATCGAGCAGGCCCTGGCCGAACTGGCCGTCGATCTGCTGGGCCTCGAAGCCCTCGGCGGACGCTGGGGCAAGAATCTGGCCTCCTCGCGTCAGAGCACCATCGCCGGGGGCACGACGGAGATCAACCGCAACATCCTGGGCGAGCACGGCCTGGGGCTGCCCCGGTAGCCACCGGGCGGCGACGCAGCATCACCGGCCCGTGGGCTGGAGGAGCGAGGGGGAAGGCAGTGGCATCGATCTGGGACTACGAAGGATCTCGAGTTGTCGTCGCCGGGGGCGGTGGGGCCGGAATGGGGGCCGCCGCCGTCACGGAGTTGTCGGCGCTGGGGGCGGAGGTCCATGTGATCGACCTCAAGGAGCCCCCGATCGACGTGGCCGGGTACTACGGCACCGACCTGCGCGACCCGGACGCCGTCTCGCAGACCGTGGCCTCCATCGACGGCAAGATCAACGCGTTGTTCTACTGCGCCGGGCGGGCCGGTTCGATCTTCCCCGACGACGATGTGATGACGGTGAACTTCTTGTCGGCCCGGCTCCTGGCCGAGCTCGTGGTGCCGCATATGCCACCGGGCAGCGCGATTGCCAGTATCTCGTCGACCGCCGGCATCGGCTGGATGGCCAACATCGCGAAATGGATGTCCCTCGTGACGACTACCGGCTTTGCGGCCGGGCGCACCTGGGTCGACGAGCATCCCGACGAGATCGCCGGCGGCTATGCACCCTCGAAGGAGGCCCTCATCGTGTGGACGTTGTGGGCCTCGTACGCCTGGGCCGACAAGGGGATCCGGGTCAACTCGATCAGCCCCGGGCCGACCCAGACGCCGATGATGCCCGATTTCGAGGCGCACATGGGCAAGGAGTTCATGGAGAACTTTCCCGTGCCCCTCGGTCGCCGTGCCACGCCCGCCGAGCAGGCATACCCGCTGATCTTCCTCAACAGCCGTGCCGCGTCCTACATCACCGGGGAGAACCTGATCACCGACGGGGGCACGATGGGTGCCATCATGACCGGCAACATCGATCCGGCCATATTCGCCGGGGCGTCGGCCCAGGCTGCGGCTCGCCGGGCACCGTCAAACGACTAGACAACCGAGTCACCAACCGAGTCACGAACCGAATCAGAGGGAAAGAACGATATATGGGAATCATGGATGGCATCCGAGTAGTGGAAGTGGCCTCGTGGACATATGTCCCGGTGGCCGGGGCGGTCCTGGCCGAGTGGGGTGCCGACGTCATCAAGATCGAGCACCCCGAGAGCGGCGACCCCCAACGTGGCCTGGCCGCCATGGGCCTGGTCCCGACCGGTCCGGGCGGTATCGCGCACATGATGGAGCTCCCCAACCGGGGCAAGCGCAGCGTCGGCATCGACATGCGGACGCCCGAAGGTCGAGAGCTGCTGCTCAAGCTGTGCGCCACCGCCGACGTGTTCCTCACCAACTTCCGGCCCCAGGCCCGCCGCAAGCTGGGTATCGACGTCGAGGACGTCCGGGCCGTCAACCCCAAGATCATCTACGTGCGCGGCTCGGGCCAGGGCCAGCGCGGACCCGATGCCGAGCGCGGCGGGTATGACGGGTGCACGTTCTGGGGGCGCGGTGGTCCGGCGGACATCATCTCGGACCCCGACGCCGGATACCCGATCTCCCAGCCGGGGCCGGCGTTCGGCGATGTCATCGGCGGCCTCACGATCGCCGGTGGGATATCGGCCGCCCTGTTCCACCGCGAGCGCACCGGCGAGCCGTCCGTCGTCGACAACTCCCTGCTCGGGACGGCCATGTGGGCCACCGCCGCCTCGTCCATGGCGGCCGGGCTCTTCGGGATGACCCGGATGCCCATGCGGGACCGCACCGAGACCCCCAATCCCATCGTGGGGATGTACAAGACTTCGGACGGGCGCTTCCTCTCCCTCGTGATGCTGGAGTCCGACCGCTACTGGGGCGATCTCGTCGGCCTTCTCGGCGCGCCCGAGCTCGAGCACGATCCCCGTTTCATCGACGCCGCCGCCCGCAGGGAGAACGCAGCAGCCTGCGTCGGCCTTCTCGACGACCTCTTCGCCAAGAAGACGTTCGAGGAATGGAAGGCGATCCTCGAGGTCGCCAAGGGGGTCTGGGCACCGGTGCAGAACGCGGCCGAGTTGCTCGTCGACCCCCAGGCCATCGCCAACGGCTACGTCCGCGAGGTCGAGGCGAAGTCGGGCACCATGTTCAAAATGATCGCCTCGCCGATCCAGTTCGACGAGACGCCGCCCGACCTCACTCGTGGTCCCGACCACGGCGAGCACACCGACGAGGTCCTGGGCGAGCTCGGTCTCGACATGGACGAGCTCCTCGAGCTCAAGATCAAGGGGGCCATTCTCTAGAGGTCAGCGGCTGGGGGCCACCCGCCGGGTGTCGGTCTCCTGCGAGCCGTCCTCCGCGGGCAGCTTGCCGGCGTAGGTCTTGGTCTCGGTGTACTGCTCGAAGCCCTCGATGCCGTTCTGGCGGCCGATACCGCTCGCCTTGTAGCCCCCGAAGGGTGAATCGGGTGCGTACCAGACCCCGTTGTTGACCGATACCGAGCCGGCTCGGATCCGCGCCGCCACCGCCATCGCTCGATCCTCCGAGGCCGACGTGACGCCGACCCCGAGGCCGTACTGATTCTCGTTGGCCACCCGCACGAGCTTGCCGTCGATCATCATCCGCAGCTCGCCCTGGAGTGACGGCGTTTCGCTGGTGGTCACGGCGGTTCCCCTCCTCTCCCCCGCCATCGTGACGGGGGCTGCTCATCCGATGGGTTCGCCCGGAGGCCCCCGCCCGGTCCACCACTCCTGTAATTTCTGAAAGCTAGAAGTCTAGCGGTCAGAATCCCGGTAGTCGTGGGCTCGCCGGCGTGGCCCGGAGTAGCAAGCGTGGCCCGGGTGGCCGGCGCCGGCCCGGTGTATCGGGCGTAGCCCGGGGTCAGTCCTCCTTCGGGGGCAACCCGCCGGCGTAGGTCTTCGTCTCGGTGTACTGCTCGAAGCCCTCGCTGCCGTTCTGGCGGCCCACACCACTGGCCTTGTAGCCACCGAAGGGAGCATCAGGCCCGTACCAGACACCACCGTTGACGCCCACCGTGCCGGCCCGGATGCGCCGGGCGACAGCCATCGCCCGCTCCTCGGACGCCGAGGTGACGCCCACACCGAGCCCGTACTCGCTGTCGTTCGCCACCCGGACGGCGTCGTCGTCATCGTCGAAGGGGACGACGACCAGCACCGGGCCGAAGATCTCCTGCTGGGCGATGGACATGGAGTTCTCGACGTCGGCGAAGAGGGTCGGCTCCACGAAGTAGCCCTTCTCGAACTGGGCCGGCCGGCCACCGCCCACGACGACGCGGGCTCCTTCGGCCTTACCCCGCTCGATGTGTGCCAGGACGCGCTCGCGCTGGAGTGCGCTGATCTGCGGACCCTGGATGTTGCCCGGGTCGGTGGGGTCGCCGTAAGGGACGTTGCGGAAGCCCTCCGCAATGATCTCGATGCCCTCGTCGTAGCGCGAGCGCGGCAGCAGCATGCGGGTGTACATCACGCAGCCCTGACCACCGTGCGAGCAGACGGTCCAGGCCATCGACAGCTTGGCCTCGAAGTCGGTGTCGTCGAGGATGATGTCCGCCGACTTGCCGCCGAGTTCGAGGAAGAGTCGTTTGAGCGTCGGGGCACCCTTCTCCATGATCCGGCGACCGACGGCGGTCGAGCCGGTGAAGGAGATCAGGTCGACCCGGGGATCGATGACGAGATCCTCAGCCACCGCATTGTCCGATGTCGTGACCACCTGGAGGACGCCCGGAGGGAAGTCGGTCTGCTCGGCCACCAGGCGACCGATGCGCGTGGCGTTCCACGGCGTGTTGGGGGCCGCCTTCAAGATCGCGGTGTTGCCGGTGGCCAGAGCCTGCCCCAGCTTCTGGATGGAGACTTCGAAGGGGTAGTTCCACGGGACGATGGCGCCCACGACGCCGACGGCCTCCTTGGTCACCTTGCGCCAGCTGCGCATGCCGAACGCGGTGCCTTCAGGAAGGTCGCGCTCCCAGGCGAACTCGTCGATGAAATTGGCGGGCCAGACCAGCCCGTCGGCGAGCGGGGCGTCGAGCTGCGGCCCGTACGTCAACAGGACGGGGGTCCCCACCTCTGCCACCAACTCGGCCCGGAGCAGCTCACGCTCGGCCTCGAGGGCGGCCTGCAGCTGGAACAGGCAGCGCTTGCGCAGTTCCTTGTCGGTGGACCAGGCGGTCTCGTCGAAGGCGCGCCGAGCGGACGCGATGGCATCGTCCATGTCCTCGTGACCGGCGTCGGCGACTTGGCCGAGTACCTCCTCGGTCGCCGGATTGATGTTGTCGAACACCTTGCCCGACTTGGCCTCGACGAGCTTGCCGTCGATCAACATCCGGTGCTCCCCGTGAAGGGCCGTGGAATCAGTTGTCATGGTGTTCTTCCTTCCGCTTATCCGCCGGGCACGCTACAACCGTCACTCTGTCGACCGCCATCGGCTCGCCGACCGGCGGTCCTAGGAGCCTGCGCCCTTGGCGGCCTTGGCCCCGTCCTCCGCCACCTGGCGCGGCAGGCGGCCGGCCCGCTTGGCCATGAACTCGTGCACATCGGAGGCACTCGACGCGATGGTGCAGAAATCCGCGGTGTTCTGCATGTTGACCCGCATCCCCATGCCCTCCCAGGCCCGCTTGACCGACTGCTTGATCGTCATGATGGTGGTCAGCGGCATCTGGGCGATGGTCGCCGCCATCTCCTCCACCGTCGACTCGAGGTCGGCACGCTTGACGACTTCGTTGATGAAGCCCCACTCCTTGGCGTCTTCAGCCGACAGCGTCTTGCCGAGGTACAGGTACTCGTAGGCGCGCTTGAAGTTCATCAGGACCCAGGGCTCCATGATCGTCTGGGCCCCCGGCAGGCCGAAGCCCTGGGGCAGCGGCATCTGGAAGTAGGCATCGTCGGACGCCACCGTGATGTCGCACAGGAAGCCGTAGACCGTGCCTCCGCCGACGCAATATCCGTGGACCTGGGCGATGGTGGCTTTGGAGAATTCCCACAGGTTCAGTGGGGGCCAGAGGAAGAGGTCGTAGTTGTGCTTCTTCCAGGTCCGTTCCATCGTCGGACCGGTCGTCGGATAGACCTGGGGCATATCTTCGGGATCGACGATGGCGTGACCGGCACAGAACCCGTTGCCGTTGGCCTTGAGGATGAGGACCTTGACCTCTTCGTCCTGGTCGGCCCACCGCAGGCACTGCTCGAAGTCGTAGACCTGTTGCGCGGTCTGGATGTTCGCCTTGTTCGGCATGTTGAGGACGATGCGGGCGATCGGACCATCCTTCTCATAGATGATGGTCTCCATCTCGGTGCTTTCCATGCCCTGATCCTCCATCTCGGGCGGGAAATTCCGTTGCCGATCCCCCGCTCCCCCAGTGTTGCGACCTCGCACCCTATGCGAAGCCGCCGCGACGGCGCAGCTTGAGCACCGGGGCCGTGACAATGACGCCACTCGAAGCGTCTCCCCGGGGGCCGGATAGGCTCCCGGGGCCGTCACACCACAGGAGGGTTTTGCGAAGTGATCACCAAAGCTGGGTTGCGACTGAGCAGTGCGGTCTGCGACACCGAGGTCATCGTCATCAAGGCACCCAAGGAAGACCTGGACCTGCGCTGTGGCGGCCAACCGATGGTCGAGCTCGCCGACGCGACCGCCCGCAGCGGAGAGCCGGTCGCTCCACACGATGCGGGCACTCTCATCGGGAAGCGTTACGCCTCGGATGAGCCGGCAGTGGAGGTCCTGTGCACCAAGGCGGGCAGCGGCTCGCTCTCCATCGGTGACAAGGGCCTCCCGGCCAAAGAGGCCTCCCCGCTCCCCTCCTCGGACTAGCGCTCGCGGCATCCACCCGTCGGGCCGGGATCAGCGCTCCGCGGGGATCACGATCAGGCGGAGCGCTCCTCTTGGAGTTTGCGCTTGAGCACCTTGCCGTTGGGCTCGCGCGGGAGCTCGTCGACGAATTCGATCGTCCGAGGCCGCTTGAAGTCGGCGAGATGCACCGACAGCCGTTCGAGAATGACATTGGCATCAGCGGTCGCCCCGGGGCGCAGCTCGATCACCGCGTGCACCAGATGGCCCATGCGCTCGTCGGGGAGTCCGAAGACCGCGGCATCGACCACGTCCGGATCGGCCGCCAGCGCGTTCTCCACCTCCGCCGGGTAGATGTTGACGCCTCCGCTGAGGATCAGATCGGTGCGGCGATCGGCGATGAACAGGTAGCCCTGCTCGTCGAGATGACCCAGATCACCCACCGTCACGTAGTCGTCCTGGTAGGCCGCTCGGGTCTTCTCGGTGTCGCCCCGGTAACTGAAGTTCGCTCCGGTGAACTGACTCACATAGATGGTCCCGACCTCGCCGGGGGGAAGAGACTCCCCCTCCTCGTTCAGGATGCGTATCGACAATCCGGGGAATGGCCGCCCGACGCTTCCCGGTTTCATGATCCATTCGCCGGGCGAGATCACCGTGCCCATGGCTTCGGTGGCGCCGTAGAGCTCCCAGACCGTGCCCCGTGGAAAGACCTCGAGGATGCGCCACTTGAGATGCACGGGGCACATGGCCGCCGCGTGAAGGACCAGACGGATGCTCGATGTGTCGTAGCGTTGCCAATCCGTCTCGAGAATGCGGACGAAGTGCGCCGGCACCATCTGCGTCCGCGTCACCGCGTGCTCCTCCATGAGCGACAGGCATCCCTGGCCGGTGAAGCGGTCCTGGACGACCACCCGGCCGCCTTCCCACAGCGCGTACTCCGCGTAGGCGCTCGGAGCGGTGTGGTACAGCGGACCGTTGATCAACTGGATCGTGTCGGGACCGTAACCCCAGAAGGCGGCGACGGCCGAGGTGGTCGCCACCGGCATCGGCACCGGCGCCGGACGCTCCACCGCCTTGGGGCGCCCGGTCGTCCCCGAGGTGTATCCCATGAGCGTGGGCATCGTGTTGAAAAAATCGGTCCGCGGCGCCAGCGCACTCGTCACTTCGAATCCCGGGGCGTCGACATCGATCGTCGTGACCCCGACGCCGTCGAAGGTGACGCCACCCTCGGTGAAGCATGCCTTCATCGACGAGTCGGCGACGATGTAGTCCGCCTCCGAAGGGGTGAGCCGGGGCGAGATCGGCACATACATCGCACCTAGACGGGCGATGGCGTGGGTGATCACGAACCACTCGGCCCGGTTGTGCAGCAGGATCCCGACGGCATCGCCCGCTCCCACGCCTCGTTCGGCCAGGCGGTTGGCCAAGCCGTTCGCGAGCGCGTTCAGCTCGCCGAACGTCACCCGCCGACTGCCGTCGATCAGCGCGATGCGATCGGGATCAACCGCCGCGGTGCCGGCGATCCCCCGCGGATACGAACCGATCTGCCCGTTCATCGCTGCCTGCTCACTCTTTGCCAGTTCACTCTTTGCCAGTTCACTCCTTGCCAGTTCACTCTTTGCTGGACCAGCCGATGGGCCCGAGCTCCAATGCGATGGCCTTCATCGCCTCCTGCTCCCGATCCCAGACCTCGGTGATCTGCTGGGCCCATCCCTCCCGCAGCAGTGCCTTGTTGGCGACCAGCGCGGCGATCTCGTGGACCGCAAGCTGCTCGGCCATCTCCATCGCCCGGGCGTGCGCCTCCCCGGCCGGCGCTTTGACCAGCGCGAAGCCGTTCGCCACCACTTCGTCGGCCGTGAAGAAGCGGCCCGAAAGGACCATCCACATTGCTTCCTGCGGACCGACCCGCTTGGGCAGGAGCCAGCTGCTCGACGCTTCGGCACAGGTCCCCAGCGCCACGAAGGGCATCCGCACCAGGGCGTTCTCATCGATGACCACCAGATCACAGTGCAGGAGCAGCGTGGCGCCGAGGCCGACGGCCAACCCGTTGACCGCCGCAATGAGGGGCTTGGGAAATGTGGCCAGAGCACGGATCATGGGGTTGAAATGGACCCCGAGCTCGGCGCTGCCTTCGGGCGAGCTCACGGCATGGAGATCGACGCCGGCCGAGAACGCCCGCCCCTCACCGGTGAGGACGCACACGGCCACACCGGGGTCTGCAGCCGCTTCGTCGAGTCGATCGGTCAGCGCGTCATAGCCGATGGCCGTGAAAGCATTGAGCTTGTCGGGCCGGTCGAATCGCAACGTGCGTATCCGCCCGTGATCTTCGGCCCGTATGGCAAAAGTGAAATCGTGCTCGTTCGTGGCATCGTGACTCATGACTTCCCCCGTTCGGCCCACAAGATAGCGGGCCGCCCGTGCAGAGCGTGGGTGTGGGGCGGGACCCGGGGGTGTGGGGCGGGGGCGTGGGTGTGGGGCGGGACTCGGGGTACGTTGAATTGCAGGACTCGTGTGATCCGCCGGGAGTCGGCGGCGGAAGGGGAGGCACCATGGCAGAGAGCGACGGGGGCACGGGCGACGGGGGCACGGGCGACGTGCTGATCGATCGTTCACATGACGGCGTTGCGTTGATGACGCTCAACCGACCGCACCACCTGAACGCATTGACCTCCGACATGCTGGACGAGATCTACCACTCCTTCGAGCAACTCGGGCGTGACTCGCACTGCCGGGTGATCGTGCTGACCGGGGCCGGGAAAGGCTTCTGTGCCGGCGACGATCTGCAGGACTACCGCCCGCCGGCGTGGGTGCCCACGGACGTAGGCCCGCTTCAATCCAACATGTACCAGCAGAAGCACGTGGCCGAGATCGTCCCCCGCATGCGCGCCGTGCCGCAGCCGATCATCGCGGCCATCAACGGCGCCACAGCGGGCGCCGGCTACGCGCTCGCCCTGGGGGCCGACCTTCGCTACGCCGCCACCTCCGCCCTGTTCGTCGACGCCTTCGTGAAGATCGGCGCCTCCGGCGCAGAGCTGGGTCTCAGCTGGTTGTTGCAGCGCATCGTCGGCGCTACCCGCGCCGCCGAGCTGGTCTTGACCGGACGCCGGGTCACGGGCGAGGAGGCCGCCCGCATCGGACTCGTCCTCGAGACCGTGCCCGACGGGAAGGTCGTCGATGCCGCCATGGCACTCGCCGACCAGATCATCTCGAACACGCCGTTCGGGACGTGGATGGGCAAGGCGACCCTGTGGTCGAATCTCGAAATACTCGAGCCTGGCGGCGGCCATCGATCTCGAGGCGCGCACCCAGATCCTCACCCTGGGCACCGAGGACGCCAAGGAACAGCTCGCTGCGTTCCGCGACAAGCGCCCGCCCACCTACACGAACCACTGAGGCCGCGTCAGCCGGCGGGTGCGTCGGGAGGAGGCGGGTCGAGCAACGTGAAGGAGAGCGTGGCCGAGGCCACGAGGCTGCGGTCGCTCCCGACGTCGATGACGTCGCATTGCACGACGACAGCCCGACGCCCCCGGCGCAACACCTTTGTGATCGCCCGTGCCGGGCCGACTTTCACCGTCGCGAGAAAACGGATGTTCATGTCCGAGGGGAGGATCCTCTCCGAACCACCTTCGCTCATCACACGCCCCGCAGCCGAACACTCGATCAGGGTGGCCAGGAGGCCGCCGTGCAGGCTACGGAAGGGATTCACGACCTCGTCCCGCAGCTCCATCTCGAGGGCGAAACCCGTCTCGGGATCGTTGACACGGCGCATCCGCATGAGCGTCAGGATGTTTGTCGCCCCGACGTCGACGAACTCAGGCCTCTCCTCCGTCGCCATGTCCCCTCCGATCGTTTCCCGTCATTGCAGCCCGACCGACGCCAGGCAGGGCCACACCGTAGCGATGCGGCACCCGGCGCACATCGGTACGCTCGGTCTGCACGCGACGGATCTGGTGCGGCGTAGGGAAGAGGGGGGTCGGCGATGCCGGAGTGGGAACAGAGGGCGACGGAGGCCGGGGTGCGCGTGGAGGCGATCACCCTCCCGGTTGATGGGGAGGACGTGCCGACGGTGCTCTGTCGCCCTGCTGGTCCGGCACCGCGCGTCGGGGTGGCGATCGCCACCGAGGCACAGGGCGTCAACAACTTCATCAAGGGCGTGGGGGTTGAGCTGGCCGAGCACGGCTACGTGTCGGTCATCCCGGACTACTACCACGGCACCGGACCCGAGGACCCCGAGATCCTGGTCGACGTGGCCCACATGGGGCCGCTGCTCGACGCCATCTCCTCCCTGGACTTCCGCCGGGGCGCCGAGGACATTCTCGCCGGCGTGACCTACCTCAGAGAGCAGGAGAATTGCTCGACGGTAGCCGTGTGGGGCTACTGCACCGGGGGCACCCTGGCCTGGTTGGCCGCCGAACTCGGGCGGGACGTCGATGCCGCGGTGCTGTTCTATCCGAGTCAGCCGACCTTCCACGAGCTCTCGGCCAAACAGCCACAGCATCCGATCGACATGATCTGGCAGATGCGTTGCCCGACCCTTCTCATCGTGGGCGACCAGGACGATGTCTGGCCCGAGGACCTCGTGCGGGAGGTCACCGAAAGGTTCGCCACGTGGTCGATCCCCCTCACGACGGACGTCTACCCGAATGCCGGACACACCTTCGCCGGTCACTTCGAGGACTGGCACCGGCCCGAGGCCGCGGCTGCCGCCATGGAGCGCGCGTTGGCGTTCCTGGGCGAACTCTGACGCAGCTCACTGGCACGAAGGTCGCGACGGTTCGGGTCGCGACGGTACGGGTCGCTACCAGATGACGAGTGGATTCACCGGCGTGCCTGTCGCACCGACGACGACGAGGGGGGCAACGACGAGCATGCATTCGCATCGACCCTCGGCCACGCAGGTCCGCGCCAGCTCGGCCAGATCCGCATTGTCCACCAGTGCGATCCCGAAGTTGGAGATCGCCCCGTGCACCGCCCATGGGATGGGATACCCGTGGGGGGCGGCGTCGATCATGTCCCAGACCAGCACGGGCGTGTCCCGCTCCGAGAGGAACTTCAGACAGGACGCGTGCAGACCAGGTCGCTCCGGACGCTCCACACCACCGGGCTCGGCCATCTCCCACCGGTCGCGCCCGCAGTAGACGAGGACGGCGTCGCCAGGACCGACGTCGACGCCCTGTGCGGCACAGATCGCATCGAGCTCCCAGCCGTGCACCGGCTCATCGACTGTGACGAAGGGCACGTTGCGGTACGCCGGCACGTGAAGGAGGACACCTCTGGTCACGAGCCCGTCCCGCCACTGCTCGATCCCGCCCCACGTCAAGCCCCTGTCGGTGACGACCTCGGCGGCCTTGCGTCCGCCCCACATCCCACCTGCATCCCAGAGATGGCCGAGCGCATCGAGGTGCGTGACCGTCAGGCCGTGACACCCCAGCGTGAGGACGTCGTCGGAGCCGCCGCCGCCGGCACGCCCCTCGATCCGGTGCATGGCGTACTCCGTCCTCGCATCCGTGGCCCCCTCGGAGGGAATCGTCACCGGGCGACTCAGCGAGATCGACCGTCCCTGGGTAACCAGCGCCGTGGCCTGGCGCACCTTCTCCTCCGTGATGAGGTTGGGTGCGCCCACCTGATCGTCCTCACCCCAGCGGCCCCAGTTCCTCCCCTGTTCGAGGTAGCCCAGGACCTCGTCCACGTCGGGAACCTGCTTGGACTCGTACGACCCGCCCCCGTCAGCTCCCACAACTGCACCTCTCTCTTTCGTCTTTCCTGCGGTCTCTTTGTCGTCAGATGACCCGGAGTGCCCGGAGCTCGGCGATCTCGCCGGGCGCAAGGCCGAGTTCTCCCAGCACGGTGTCGCTGTCCGCGCCATAGTCAGGAGCGGCGGAGCGTGGGGCTGCCCTGCTGTCGCCGATGTCGAGTGGCTGGCCCACGAGATTACGCCGACCAAGACGCGGATGATCGACGGGCTGCGCGATGTCCAGGTGCGCGACCTGCGGGTCGGCGAACACCTCGTCCATCCGGTAGACGGGACCACACGGCACACCGGCGGCATTGAGGACTTCGACCCACTCCCCACTCGGCCGCAGCCGGGTAATCGCCGCGATCTCCGCGGTGAGCGCACCGGCATTGGCGCTGCGCAGCGCATCGCTCTCGAACCGGGGATCGCTCAGCAGCCAGTGGGAGTTTGCGGCGTCGCAGAATCTGGCCAGCATCGCGGCACCGGTCGCACAGATGTTGATGTTCCCGTCCGCCGTGGGGAACAACCCGATCTGCGGATGCGTCGGATGGGAGTTGCCCGCTTGTTCGGGGACCTCCCCGTCCGACAGCCAACGCGCGGTCTGGAAATCCGACAGAGCGATCAAGGACTGCAGGAGCGAGGTGCGCACCCAGGTCCCCTCGCCGGTCACTTCCCGTTGGAGCAGGGCGGTAACCGCCCCCAGTGCGGCGTAGATGCCCGAAGAACTGTCGGAAACGGCGATGCCGGCCCGCACCGGGCCCTGGCCGGGTAGGCCGGTCACCGACATCAACCCGCTCATACCCTGGACGATCTGATCCACCGCGGGGCGCTCGACGTACGGCCCATCCTGGCCGAAGCCGGAGATACTGACCATGACCAGGCGCGGATTGATGGCGTGCAACCGGTCGAAATCGATCTGCAACCGGTCCTTGACGCGAGGTCGGAAGTTCTCGAAGAGCACGTCGGCGGTCTCCACGAGCCGGTAGAAGATCTCCAGCCCCCGCGGGCTCTTCAGATCGAGTGAAAGGCTGCGCTTGCCCCGATGGAGGTTCTGGAAATCGGACCCGTCCCGCAGACCGGTCAGGCCCTCACCTTGTTGGTGCTCGATCATGACCACATCGGCGCCCCAGTCGGCGAAGTGGCGCACGGCCGTCGGCCCCGCCCGCGCCTGCGTCAGGTCGAGCACGCGGAAGCGGGCCAGCGGCAACTCCGGCCCCGGCGTCGCTGCTGCGCCCTGTCCCGCGTCGGTGCTCATCGGCCCCGGAAGTCAGGCTGCCGCTTTTCCAAGAAGGCTGCCCGACCTTCCTGCAGATCGGCGCTGGCCAGACAGGCCCGGATTAGTCGCTCGGCGCTGTCGGCGGGATCCGACCGGCCGACAACGTGGTCGACGGCCGCTTTGGCGGCAAGGATGCTGAGCGGGGCGTTCCGGCAGATCTCCGCGGTCAGCTCGCGCACCCGTCCCTCGAGGGCGTCGGGCGCGACGACCTCGTCGACGAAGCCGACCCGGAGTGCGGTTTCCGCCCCCATGCGTTCCGCGGTGAACAGGATCAGCTTGGCGCTGGAAGGGCCGACCACTGCCACGAGATCCCTCACGGCGTCGAGTGGATAGCCCATCCCGAGTCGGGCCGCAGGTATGCCGACCCGGATGTCGCTGGCCGCGATCCGGAAATCTGCTTTCAGCGCCACTGCCACACCGCCGCCGAGACACCAACCGCGCACCATCGCGATCAGAGGCTTGGGGAATGTTCCGAGGGCCTCGAGCGCCTGCAGAGCCATGCTCCCGCCGTCCCCCGACGTGCCCGATTTCCGGATGCCGTCGGGGAGCTGGGCGATGTCCGCGCCCGAGATGAAGGCGCGCTCGCCTGCACCCGTCATCACGCAAGCCCTGACCTCGGGATCAGACGCGAAATCGGCCAGGATGCCCGGAATTGCGCTCCACATGGAGAGGTCGATGGCGTTGTGGCGCGTCGCATTGTCGAAGACCATCCAACCGACCCCGGCCTCCTTGGAGGAGGACATCTGCGCACCGCTCATCGAGACCCCCCGCCGACGACCCCCGGCCGACGACCCCCGGCCGACGACCCCAGACCCTACTCCTGCCCCGAGACCCCTTCGGCCTCGATCACCTGGCGCCGGAACGGATAGATGACGGGTTCGATGTACCCCCCCGGCAGATCAGTTCCCGTGAAAATCAACGCCCGCGCGGCGAGGTAGGCCGGGCCGTCAAAGGTCGGCGCCATGGGCCGATAGGACCCATCGCCGCGCATTCTGCCCGTCGACGACCCGAGCCATCCGCCGCAGCGTGTCGTCCACCCGATCGGCGCTCACGACGTCGTGATGGAGCCAGTTGGCGATGTGCTGTGACGAGATACGGCACGTGGCGCGGTCCTCCATGAGAGCCACGTTCCCGATATCGGGCACCTTGGAACACCCGATCCCCTGATCGACCCACCGCACGACGTACCCCAATATGCCCTGGGCATTGTTGTCGAGCTCCGCTTGGCGCTCCTCTTCCGTCCAGGTTGCCGCATCGGCCAGCGGAATCGCCAACAGGTCGTCCATCGACGCCCGCGGCAACCCCCGGAGCGCCGCTTGCCGGGCATGGTACGTCGACCCGGTGGTAGTGGGTGGCGTGGAGGACGGCCGCGGTGGGTGACGGCACCCAGGCGCAGTTGGCCCCGGCCATCGGCTGGCTGACCTTCTGCGCCAGCATGTCGGCCATTTGGTCGGGGGCCGCCCACATCCCCTTACCGATCTGCGCCCTTCCCGCCAGGCCGCAGGCCAGGCCCGTGTCCACATTCCAGTCTTCGTAGGCCAGGATCCAACGCTGGCGGCGCATGTCACCCTTGCGGACCATGGGCCCGGCCTCCATGGACGTGTGGATCTCATCCCCCGTGCGGTCCAGGAAGCCGGTGTTGATGAACGCAAGGCGGGTGCGTGCGGCACGTATGCATCCTTTGAGGTTGAGGGTCGTCCGTCGCTCCTCGTCCATGACGCCGATCTTCACCGTGTCCCGCCGGCAGGCCGAGGACCTCTTCGACCCGCGTCGAACACCTCGTCGCAGTACGCCACTTCGTCCGGCCCGTGCATCTTCGGCAAGACCACGTAGATCGACCCGGCGCGAGAATTGCGACGATCGCCGGCCGGGCGCAGGTCGTGGAGTCCGATGAGCACGGTGACCATGGCATCGAGCAGACCCTCGGGAATCTCCCGACCGTCGTACAGGGCGGCCGACGAGGTGAGATGGAGTCCGACGTTGCGAACCAGCATGAGGGCGCGGCCGGGCAGTGTCTGGACCGAACCATCAGGGGCGATGTAGATCTGGTCGCCCGACAGGGTGCGGGTGAACGCCCTGCCATTCTTGGTGACCGATTCGGCCAGATCCCCCGCGCATGAGACCGAGCCAGTTGCGGTAGACGCCCACTTTCTCCTCCGCGCTCACGGCCGCAACGGAGTCTTCGCAGTCCATGATGACCGAGACGGCAGCCTCCAGGACGACGTCGGCCACCCCCGCTGCATCCTCGCTCCCGATGGGGTGGGTGCGGTCGATCACCAACTGGATCACCAGTCCGTTGTTGCGCAGCAGGACCGCCGACGGAGCATCCGCCCCACCCCGGTGCCCGGCGAAGTGCGCTGGCGTGCGGAGCGTCTTCGCCGTCGGGCCTGGGAGTTCGGCCACGAGGTGCCCGTCGACCACCCGATAGGCGCGCACATCCGCATGTGAGCCGGTCGAAAGGGGCACGACATCGTCGAGGAATGCCCGCGCCCACGCGATCACGCTCTGCCCACGTTCCGCCGAGTAGCCGCCGGGAGGAGGCGGCCCTCCGAGCGCGTCGGTTCCGTAGAGCGCGTCGTAGAGGGAGCCCCAGCGGGCGTTGGCCGCGTTGAGGGCGTACCGGGCGTTGCTCAGCGGCACGACCAGCTGCGGCCCGGGGATCGAGGCGATCTCCTCGTCCACGTGCTCGGTCCCGATGCAGAAGTCATCGCCCGCGGAAGCAGATAGCCGATCTCGCGCAGGAAGGTCGCATACGCAGCTGCATCGTGTGGACGCCCACGATGCGAGCGATGCCAGTCGTCAAGAGCGGACTGGAGTTCGGCGCGCACCGCGAGCAGGTCGTCCCGTCGCGGCACCATGGACCGGAGAAGCCCGCGCAATCCCTGCCAGAACTGCTCCGCGGTGATCCCCGTGCCCGGAAGAGCCTCTCCGTTCACGAACGCGTGCAACGACGGCGCGACCTTCAACTCGTCGATCTCGATCCACGCCGGGCTCGTCACCTGCGTACGCCGAAGCCCCGGTCAGAAACTCTCCGGATCGGACACCACTCCCGCCGGCACCGGGTGGCGGAAGAGCTCGGAGGCATTCTTCCATGCAATCCGCTCGATGACGGCGGCGTCCAATCCGGCCACCTGCCGTTGCAAAGTCTGCTGCGTGTACGGCCACGAGGAGTCGGCATGTGGATAGTCCACCTCGCACAGAACGTTCTCCGCTCCGATGTACGGGATGTCCTTCATCGACGACGGGTTGTCGAGAGCGCAGAACCAGAAATTACGCCGCAGGACTTCGGACGGTGTGAGGTCGGTCCCCTTCCAGTCCCCGTAACACTCGTGGTACGTCGAGATGTGATCCAGCCGGTCGATCATTCCGGCCACCCACCCGATGCCGCTCTCGGCCAACATGATCTTCAGCCGGGGGAAACGGACCGGGATGAGCGAGAACAACCAATCGGTGGCCGGGTAGATGGCCACGAGCCCGAACAGGAGCGCGGTCGCTTCCCGTGGCGCATCGGACGAGGTCGTCGGCAACATCCCACCCGAGCCGGTATGGAGGCACACGACCGTGTCCGTCTCCTGGCAGGCCGCCCACAGGTCGTCCCAGTAGCCACCGTGCAGACTCGGGAGGCCGAGGTTCTCCGTGGACTCCGGGAAGCTTACCGCCCGAAAGCCCCGTGCCGCATTGGCCCGTATCTCGCTCGCCGCCAACGCCGGATCGTGCAGCCAGGTGATCTGGCACGGGATGATCCGCTCGGGATGGGCCCCGGCCCACTCCTCGAGGTGCCAGTCGTTCCATGCCCGCACGACGGCGAGTGCGAGATCCCGGTCGTCGGTCACCGTCTGGATCCGGCCTCCCCCGAAGCCCGGCAGGAAGGAGGGGAAGTTCACCGAGGCGAACACCCCGTCGAGATCCATGTCGGCCACCCGTTGCTCGATGTCCCATGAGCCCCGGCGCATGTCCGAAAAACTCGTCGGCTCCCGGCTGTACTCGGCCGGCGGCCGGCCCACGACCGCATTGAGCCCGATGTTCGGCAGCAGCTCGCCGTCGAAGAGCCAGGTGTCCAGACCGCTCCGCGTCTGCACGACGCGCGGTGCCCGCTCGGCGAAGCGCGCCGGGACGCGCCCTTCGAAGGTGTGCGGCGGCTCGACGATGTGATCGTCCACCGAGATGATCGGGCGAAACCGCTGCTGCCGCTCGGGTTCGGGCAGGAGGCTCACTTCACCGGATTGATGACACTGCCCACCGATTCCACTTCGATCCTGACCGTGTCGCCCCGGTCGATCGGTGCCGGATTGGGGGGCGTGCCGAGTGAGATGAGATCCCCGGGGAACAGCGTGCAGAGGCGCGAGGCGGCGCTGACCGTCTCGGCGACGGTGTGCGTGAAGAGCTTGGTGTTCCCCTCGTGCACCAATTCGTCGTTGACGAAGCCCTGCAGCGAAAGACCAGCCTCGATCTGCTTCTCCGTCACGTCCGTCGTCACCCAGGACCCGATGGCGCCGAACGTGTCCAGCGACTTTGCCTTGAGGTAGTCGCCGCCGTTCAGGATGGCTTCGAGGAGGGTCACGTCGTTGAACGCGGTGTACCCGAAAATGGCGGCCGATGCCTCCTCCGGCGACGCATCCTTGACCGTCGTGCCGATGACGACCGCGATTTCCGGCTCGCCGAAGATCCCCTTGTCGATCCAGCTGGGAATCACCACGGTGTCGTGGTTGGCGATCATCGAGGAGATCAGCTTCGCGGCGAACTTCGGCGGTTGGGACCGGGCCTCCTCGAGCGTCCGGGCGCCCGGGAACGCCCCGAGCACAACGAGCAACTTGGACGGCTGGATGGGCGTCAGCAACTCCACGCCCTTGCGCGGCCGGTGCGGGCCGACATCATGGTGCTCCGAAAAGATGTCACCGCTGACGACGGCGACATAGTCATCACCGATTTCGCAGTACTTGGCGCCGTCCTCGGTCTGCATGCGTCCGAATTTCACGATTCTCTGCCCTCCTGAATGACGAGGGTGAGCGATTACGCAGGATCGATATAGCCGATGTCGTGACCGACGGGATAGGTCTCCCCGGCCGGGCCGAGAATGTGGACCACCCCGCTCGCCGGGGCCTCCACGTCCATTTCGACCTTCTCCGTCTCCATGCGGTAGAGCGGTTCCCCGGCCTCGATCTGGCCCCCATCGGCCACGAACCACTCTGCAATGGTTCCTTCGGTCACCGCCACCCCGGCCTGGGGGATCTTGATCGCGATCTGGTTGGATTCGTCGGTCACGGGGCGCTATGCCATCGAACGGATCAGCTCGACCATGCGGGCTGCATCGGGGAACAGCGCATTTTCGAGCTCGGAGGCGAACGGGATCGGTGCATAGACCGGCGCCAGACGCTCGACCGGAGCGGCCAGCTCGCCGAAGAGCTCATGGCTGATCAGGGCGGCGATCTCGGCCCCCGGCCCGGCGAATTGCGTGGCGGCATGGGTGATGACGACCCGCCGCGTTTTGGCCACGCTCTCGAGGATGGCCGCTCTGTCCAGGGGAACGAGGGTGCGCATATCGACCACCTCGACGTCGGTCCCCTCGGCGGCCAGCGTCTCGGCCGCGGCCAGGGCCTGCGGCACGAGGCGGCCCCAGCTGATGATCGTGACGTCGGAGCCGGTGCGCTTCACGTCGGCCACACCGAGCGGGATGGCGAAGTCCCCGGCCGGCACGGGACCGCGGGTGAACAGGAGGGCCCGCTCTTCCATGTGGATACAGGGGTCGTCGTCGAAGATGGCTGAATACAACAGGCCCTTGGCGTCGCGTGGCGTGCTCGGAATGATCACCTTGAGGCCGGGGATGTGCATCATCCAGGCCTCGAGGGACTGCGAGTGTTGCGCGCCGAATTGGCCGCCACCTCCGACCGCGGTGCGGATCGTGATGGGCACATTGGTGCGCCCCCCCGACATGTAGCGGAGTTTGGCGGCGTGGTTGGCGACCTGGTCCATGCAGACGGCGAAGAAGTCCATGAGCATGATCTCGGCGATCGGCCGCATGCCCACGAGCGAGGCACCGATGGCCGTACCGATGATGGCCTGTTCGGAGATGGGCGTGTTGCGCACACGTTCCCGCCCGTACTTGGTGGACATCCCCTTGGTGCCCTTCATGACGCCGCCGATGGGGTCCTCGACGTCCTCTCCCAGGTAGATGACCTCGGGGTCCTCGCCCATGGCGAGGTCGATGGCCTGGTTGATCGCCCCGGACATGGTGTCCTTGGGGTCGTCGGCCTGCGCCGCCCGACCCGGCTCTTTCGTGGTCACGGTCATTGGGGCACCGCCTCTTGGTTGGAGAAGATATCTGTCTGGAGTTCACTCAGGTCCGGTGGCGGGCTCGCCTTGGCGTCATCGATCGCCGCATCGATCGCCGCGACAGCCTTGGCGTCTATCGCCGCCAGCGTGTCGTTGCTCACCCCGAGGCTCTCGACGAGCCAGCGCTGGAACCGGCCCACCGGCTCGTTTGCCGTGGCCTCGGCCAACAGGTCGGCGTCGACGTACTCGGTGGTCGCCCCGAAGGAGTGCCCTTCGAGGCGGAAGGTCATGCACTCGAGGAACGTCGGGCCACCGCCGCTGCGCGCACGCCCGACCGCTTCGCCGACCGCTTCGTACAGGTCGGGCACACTGTTGCCGTCGACCGTGGTGGCCGCCATGCCGTACAGCCTGAAGCGCTCGGCCAGGCTGGTGGTGCGGGTGTAGTCGGCAAAGGCGGTGTGCTCGCCGTAGGCGTTGTTCTGGCAGACGAAGATGACGGGCAGCTCCCACAACGCGGCGATGTTGGCCGCCTCGTGCGCAGCGCCGATGCTGGTTGCGCCGTCGCCGAAGTTGACGACCGTCACCTGGTCGGTGCCGCGCAATTTGGCGGCCAGGCCCAGGCCGGCGGCGATCGGCAGGCCCCCACCGACGATCCCCGTGGTCACCATCAGGCCCGAGTGGGGATCGGAGAGGTGCATGGGGCCACCCTTGCCCTTCGACGTTCCCGTCGACTTGCCCAGCATTTCGGCCATGAGCTCGGTGAGCGGGATCCCCTTGGCGATGCAGTCGTGCACCCCTCGATACGTGGTCACCATGTAGTCGTCGTTTCCGAGGTGTGACGACACCGTCGCCGGAATGATCTCCTGCCCCCGCACCGGGTAGAAGGTCATGGTGAATTCTCCACCGTTCAGGCCCCGCGTGATCCGGTTCTCTGCGGCCACGATGGTGGCGACCGTCTCGTAAATGTCGAGGGCCACACTCTCGGTGAGCTCCCGGGTCTTCACTCCTCCTGCGGGACCTGGTGGCATGCCCCTCCCCTCCCTTTTCGTTTCACGTTGGCCGAGGCCAACCGTACTGCCGAGGTCGAGCAGGCACCGGCTGGCTTACTTCTCTATCTTACGAACCTAACATGACGGCCGCGGAGGGCACCTGGGTGAGTCTGCCGCACCTCGGCCCACCAGGACCAGCGCAGAGGTGGAGCCGCAGATGAAGACAAACGACCACGAACTCGGCTACGACGGGATGTCGGTGGCGATCACCGGCGTTGCGTCCGGCATCGGGGAGGCAACGGCACGACTCCTCGGGGAGCTCGGCGCCGACGTCATCGGGCTCGACATCGCCACACCACAGGTCCACCTGCATCGCTTCATCCCGTTCGACCTCCGCGACGAAGACTCGATCGCGCGCGCCGCCACCTCCGTCGGCACGTCGCTCGACGCGCTCTTCCACTGCGCCGGACAACCGCAGACGGCGCCGGGACTCGACGTGTTGCTGACCGGTTTCGTGGGCCTGCGCGAGCTCACCGAACGCCTCCGCCCCTCGCTCATGGCCGGTGGCTCGATCACCTGCGTCGCGTCCACCGCGGCGTACGCCTGGCCGTCCCAGCTCGAGCGCATCCGCCTGCTGCTCGACCAGCCGACCTACGCCGCCGCCGCGGCGTGGTGTCGCGCCAACATCGGCACGCGACGGGGAGAACTACGCCCTGGCCAAGGGTGCGGTCAGCGCCTACACGGCGGAGCGGAGTTTCGCCCTCGCCCGCCAGGGCATCCGCATCAACTGCATCAGTCCCGGCCCGACGGAGACTCCGATGACCGAGGAATTCCGCAAAAGTGAGCCCGACTACATGAACCGCCTCCCGCTGCCGATGGGACGGATGGCCGCGCCCGAAGAACAGGCCTGGTGCTTTGCCTTCCTGGGCAGTCCGCGGGCGAGCTTCGTGACGGGCTCCACCCTCTACGTCGACGGCGGCTACGTGGCCGCGCTCACCATGGGACACGTGACGAGATAGGGCGCTGCGGGCGCTCTCTCTAGAGTCAGTGAGCGGCGGCCCGATAGGGCACGTGGGCGGCGATCGCCGCGGCCAGGTCGGCAGGCACCGGGGGCACGTCGAGCACGGTGTGGGGGATCGGCCCGCCCTCGAGCCAGACCGCCACGGCCCGCGCACACTGCCGCGCCAGGTTGACCGGATAGGAACCCATCGCCACGGCATTGTGCGTGCTGATCGACAGACCCGGCGCGTCCCACAGGCCGCTGTGCGGTGGCAGCGGCTCCTGGGGAAGCACATCGAGCCAGGCGCCGCCCAGCCGTCCCGCCGTCAGCGCTTCGCGGAGCGCCCCGTGATCGATGAGCCCGGCCCGCGCCACATTGACGATGAGAGCCCCCGGGGGGAGCGACGCCATTTCGGCTCCGCCCAGCAGCAGGTTGGTCGCCTCCGTGAGGGGCGCAGCCAGAACCATGACGTCGGACACGGGCAGAACAGATGCAAACGACTCGGGCCCGATCACCCGGCTCCGCCCCCTCCGGTGGGCCCAGTTCGGGGTGGAGCCGCACACAGGTGACCTCCAGCCCCAAAGCTGCGCCGAGCCGGCAGACGCGGGAACCGATCTCGCCCGCCCCGACCACGGTCAGCCGCCGTCCCGCCAGTTCGGCGCTCGGAAATCTCTCCCACCGACGGTCCTGCTGCGCGCGGTAGTACTCCGACGCCCGGCGGGCGAGGCTCAACATGGCGAGGGCGACGAATTCGGCGATCCCGGTCGCCCCCGCTCCCGCCGCCGATACGAACCCGATGCCATGACGCGACAGGCTGTCCAACTCCACCTTCTCGTAGCCCGCGCCGCCTTGATGGAACCAGCACAAATCCGGTGCCAGTGCGCGCAGATCGGGGAACTGCTCGGCGAAGCCGAGCAGCACATGCGCACCGGCGAGCGTCGACCGCATGTCGTCCGGGAGCTCGTGCAACCGTTCCCCGTTCGCATAGGGGATCGGGAGCCAGTCGACCGAGGCACATGGCGGGAGCACTTCGGCCATGGCGGCGATACCGTCTGGCGAGAAGACGGCGGTGGCGACCACCACACGCACAGGGCACGGACCGCGCTTCACGCCGGTGAGTCTGCACCCGGTGCGGCTTGGCGTGCGGCCCATTCGACGAGAATGCGCCGCTGTATCTGCCGCGTCGCCCCCGTCCGCGGCAGGGACTCGACGACGATGAGCCGCCGCGGGTGCTTGAACGTGGCCAGCCGGCCCTCACAATGACGTCGGAGCGAGGCCAGGTCGACCGTCGCCCCAGGGCGCGGGACGACGAACGCACAGATCACCTCGCCCCAGCTCTCGTCGGGAGTACCGGCCACCGCGGCGTCCGCCACACCGGGGGCGGACTGCAGGACGAGGTCGACCTCGACCGGGGCCACGGCCTCACCGCCGGTCCGGATGACATCCCCGGCCCGCCCCACGATGGAGAAATAACCCTCGTCGTCCTGCACGCCGAGGTCACCGGTATGGAACCACCCACCCTCGAGTGCGGCCGCCGTTGCCTCAGGGTCCCGGAAGTACCCGTTCATGAGCATGTCGTTGCGTACGAGGATCTCCCCGTTCTCGGCCAGGCGGACCTCAGAGCCCATGGCGGGCAGCCCGACCGATCCGGGCTTCCGGAACAGATCCTCGGACCAGAGCCGGCACACGGTGCCGGCTTCCGTGGACCCATAGGTGATGGAGGTCGTCGTACCGGGGAACGCCTCTCCGATGGCCCGCAGCAGTTCCGGCGTCGTGGCCGAAGTGCCCGTGTCGCAGGCTTGGAGTGACGTCAGGTCATAGCGGCTCCGGTCGGCGTCGAGGATCCGGCGCCATACGGCCGGAATGGCGTACAAGCGGACAGCACGGCGCTCGTGGACGGCCCCCAGCAGGGCGTCGGGGTCGCCCCGCTCGACATAGACCACCTCGTCGCCCGAGTTCCACACGGTCATGGGGCCGTACCAGCCCGCCATGTGGAACTGCGGGAACATGCAGACCATCGCTCCGCCACTGGGCCACATGGTCTTGCTCCCGATCACACGCAGCATCGAGGCACGGTGCGACAGTTCGACCCCTTTGGGCCTTCCCGATGATCCGCTGGTGAAGAAGATGACGTGCGGATCGTTCTCGTCGATGACGGGCATGGTGACACCGGTCCGCGCCGGGTCGGCGAGCAGCGCGGCGAGGGACACGTCGCCGGCGTGGGCCTCGTCCCCGACGATCAGCGCCGGGTCGGCCCGGTCCAACAATGCTTTCGATTCCTCGGGCGTCGAGCCCGGATTCATCGGCACGACGACCGCCCCGAGGCGGGCCAGCGCAAACCACAAGGCGATGGCGTCGAGGGTGGTGTCGCCCCACCAGACGACCCGATCGCCGTAGGCAACGTGGCGTGCCCCGAGAGCCCGGACGAGCTGCGCGGTCGAGCTTTCCAATTCGGCAAACGTGAGCTGCCGCGATGTCTTCGTGGCTGCCACGTTCTGCGGAACGCTCTCGGCCGCCGTCCGGACCAGATCCCCGATATGCAACGCCACGGCTCGATCCCCTCCGCTTCCCGGGCCGTTCACGGGCCGGCCGAGCCGTCCCGACCGGCTCCTCCCCCGATTTTCAGCCCGGATCCGCTGTGTCCTTCACGACGCCGACGCTGTGCACGGCGGCCAGGTGCTCGTCGAGGTAGTCCGGCGCCTCACCGGTCTCGATGAACCAGCCGGTGGGGCACATGGTCAGAATCTCGACGAACGTGAATCCCGCGCCGGCCGCCTGCAGCTCGAAGGCCCGCTTCAACATGCGCCGGGTACGGGCGACGTTGCCGGCCGAGTTGACTGCCCCGCGCGCGACGTACACCGCCCCCTCCAATTGGGCCAGCAGGTTCGAGATGAGAATCGGGAACCCGTGCAGATCCTTGTCCCGGCCGTCGAGGGTGTTCTTCGTACGCTGCCCCAGCACGGTGGTCGAGGTCATGTGGCCACCCGTCTCCCCGAACACCCCGTTGTTGAGGAGGACACACGTGATGCGTTCTCCCCGTGCTGCGGCGTGAATGACCTCCTGCAGGCCCTCGTTGACCATGTCGCCGTCACCTTGGATCGTGAACACGATCGTCTCGGGCTTGGCCCGCTTCACTCCTGTGGCCAGCGAGGGGGCACGCCCGTGCAGTGCCTGCAGCGCTTCGACGTCGAAGTTGCCGGAGAACGCGGTGTAACAACCGATCCCGAATACCGACACGGCTCGTTCCACGAGTCCGAGGTCCTCGATCGTCTCGACCACGCTGCGCAACGCGATGGGCTCGCCGCATCCGGCACAGAGCCCGTGCCCGCCCGCCACGATAAGCGACGGCAGAAAGTCGTCGACCATCCGACCGCTCGGACGCTCGCGCAGGGTCACCGGTTCGGAGGTCATACGCGCTCCTTTCGAGCATTGTCCATTGCGCCGCGGATGCGGTCACGCAGGAGTTCGACGTCGAGGTCGGGGGCGATACCGAAACCGGAGTGGTCGAAGCTCATCCCCCCGATGAACTCCACCGGGCATCGCCCGAGGACAGCCAACCGGACATCGTCGTACATCTGCCCGGTGTTCAGTTCATAGACGGCGAACGTCCGATCGCCGGTGGCGAGGGATTCGATCACCTCGGTGGGGAACGGCCACAAGGTGATCGGCCGCACCATGCCGATCGGGACTCCGTCACGGCGCAATTCCTCCACGATGAAGCGCACGTAGCGCCCCGGTGTGCCGTAGGCCACGATGATGAACTCCGCGTCGTCGGCCCCTATCACCTCCGCCTGCGGCTCCACCCCTTCGGCCATCGCCCGGACGGATCCGGCGATCATGCCCAGATGGGTCCCGTGCTCGACGAAATCACCATCGCTCCGCTTGTTCCGGTTGATGGGCGAGATCATTTTTGCGTGACCCGTGCCTCCACTCGAGCCGTCGAGACCCCAGTCCTTCGCCGGGAGTGGGGGGAACTCGAGCGGCACGATCTCGACCGCCTCCTGCACATGGGCCAGGTAGTAGTCACCCAGGAACATGACCGGGTTGCGCCACCGATCGGCGAGGTCGAACGCCAATTGGGCCAAGCGCACCGCCTCAGGAATGTCGGCGGGTGCGAGCACGATGTGGCGGTAGTCCCCGTGTCCGCCACCACGGGTGGCCTGAAAGTAATCCCCTTGCCCCCGGGCCATGTTCAGCACGACCAACGGGAGTCGGGCGTGGCAGATCTCCGACAGGGACTCCTGCATGAGCGAGAGCCCCTGTCCGACCGAGCCCGTGGCTGCACGCGTCCCGGTGGCGGCGGCGCCCCACGCCATCCCGACCGCTTCGAGCTCGCTCTCCGCATTCATGCAGACCCCGCCCACGTCCGGCAGCAGCCGCGCCATGTGCTCGAGCACCTCGGTGAACGGGGTCATGGGATAGCCGGAGAAGAAACGGCAACCTGCGGCGACCATGGCAGTGGCGATGGCCTCTGAGCCTTCGACCAGTCGGCGTGTCATGTGGACGCGCTCTCTTGCGAACGGGCGGAAGCAACCGGTCCCCGGATCATCTCGACTGGCTCATCGAACTTCCACACCTGGAAGACGAAGTCCGGACAGATCTGTGCACAGGCCCGGCAGGCCGTGCAGCCGGCTTGCAACTCGGGGAAGCGAAATCCCCGGTCGTTGCGCAGGAGATCGGTCATGGTGAGGACGCCGGGCTTGCAGGCGTCGATGCAGAGGTCACACCCCTTGCACGCTTCAACATCGATGACGACCGTGCCCCGGGTCAGCACCCGGTCGGCCGGTGTTTTGGAGTTCATCGATCCGCCCCCCTCATCTGCTGCGGCCGTTCACGCTTCCCGCCCCCTGTCAGCGATTCCACCGGACGTCGTCCACACCTCACGTCCTCTCCGTCAATGGTGTCACCGTAGCACGACCGACTTCGTTGGAGAACAAGCGTTCTCAGCCCGCTCACCACCGAGATCCCACGTATCCAGCCGGATATGCTCCACCCACGTTCGAAGGTTCTGCGCGCCCTCGGGTCGCCCACGAGGCCCGGGCTGAACGGGAGGAAAATGCCATGGCATCGAGTCGCTCCGAGATCGAAGACCCGTTGGGCATCTACGACGTCGTGGCCGCGTACTGCCAGGCGTACGACAGCCATGACCGGGAGGAACTCGAACGCGTCTTCTCGCCCGACGCCACGCTGCACATTCTCGGAGGGGCCTCCCGGGGCGACGAGGCCGTGGGGCGGGAGGACGTCCTGGCGTGGCTCACGGGCAGGTGGCCCAGCGCTCGACCGTGCCTGCACCTGACCGGCAATCTCCGCATCTCCCCCGCCGGGAAGGGTGCTGAGGGTACAGCCGACTTTCTGTTCCTCATCAAGAAGGAGGACGGCTCATTCCAGATCTCGACGGCCGGCCGCTATCTCGACCGCTATACCCGCCACGAGGGGAGATGGGTCATCGCCGAACGCTCGATCACCTTCCTCGGTGAGCCGGCCTGAAGAGCTTCCCTAAGCAGAAGACGGGAACGACACCGTGGCGTTGCCCGGTGCGAGCGGTTTCCCCTCCTGATTCTCGGTCCACACCAAGAGGTCGACCTCGGTCCGTTCCGGTCCGGCACGCACCGCGGTGACCCGCCCTCTTCCCGTCACTGTCTGCCCCTTGAGGTTCGGCCCCCGGAACTGGCAGCTCAGGTGCTCGATCGTCCCCTGTTCGCCCATCCACTCCCGAATGACGTTGTGCAGGTACGACCACTGCAGGTTGCCCATCCCGAATGCCGTGGCGTAGCCCGCCGCCTGCCCCGCCTCGTCGTCCATATGGATCGGCACGAATTCGTCGTTGACCGCCGCGTAGCGATTCCAGTTGTGAAAACCGGTCTGCCGGATGATCGCAGGAATCTCCTCGCCGATCTCAGGTATCTCAGTGCTGGTCATCGGTCTGCCTTTCGTCACGCATCAGTAGCGAATCAGCGTCATGGTCGCGGACTTGACCAGTTCATCCTTCTGGTTCGTCCATTGATCCGACTGGGTCGTGAAGAGCATCAGCCCGAGACGCCCCTCCCGCTCCTGGTAACCGGTGAGCGTGCTCACGGATGTGATCACGTCGCCGGGCCGCATGCGCGCGCCGTACGTCACCTCGAGCCCGCCATTGAGCATGAAATTGGTCTGGGGCGGATCCACGCCCAACGTGGCTTCCAGACCCACGTATCCGCCGTGGCGTATGCCGGGCGGATCCGCTGACATCCACGCGAACGGATTGAAGTCCTCCGGCGCCACGATGCCACCGTGCATGGTGGTCGCCGCATATGCAGCGTCCCAGAACAATCGCGGAGGGTCCTCGGGGTAGTAGACGGCGATGGCCCACTTGCGGATGTCGGATTCCGAGATCGGAAACGACCGGCGTCGTCCGAATTCCCGGCCTACCGCAGCGGTCATCTCGGCCGAGATATGAGACTTGGAAATCTCTACGCTGTCACTCACGCCGCTACCATAACCCCCGCGCCCGCCCGTGGTCTTGCTGACCGGGCGCATACGGCGGAGGTCACATCTCGGCCGCGCTGCTAGTCTCCGGGCGCGACTACACCTCGAGGTGACGAATGGCAGAGTCGATCATGACCGGCCGTTGTGCGGTCGTTACCGGTGCCGGCAAGGGACTCGGTGCCGCGTATGCCAAGGACCTGGCGGCCGCCGGCGCAGCCGTTGTCGTCAACGACATCGACGTCGCCTCGGCGTCGGCTGTCGCGGCGTCCATCAACGAGCAAGGGGGCTCCGCCGTCGTCGACGGCCATTCGGTGACGTCATGGGAGTCCTCGGGTGCGATCGTGCGAACCGCCCTGACGACATTCGGTCGGCTCGATGGTCTCGTGAACAATGCCGGCGTCTTCCACCTCGCTGATCCGAGCGAAGAAGACCCGGCGACGGTCGAGGACATGGTGCGGGTGAACCTCCTGGGCACCATGCACTGCGGTCAGCACGCGATCCGGCACATGGCGGCACATGGGGGCGGCGCCATCGTGAACGACACCAGCGGAGCGCAAGCAGGCATGCGCCACCGGGGCACCTACGGGGCGACCAAAGGGGCGACCGCCTCGCTCACCTACTCGTGGGCGATGGATCTCGCCGCGTCGGGAATCCGGGTCAACGCGATCTCGCCCATCGCCCGGACGGGCATGGTGGACTACGGAAAGGCGCTCGGTGAAAGTGGCACGGACATTCCGCCTGCGCACGTTGCCCCCCTCGTCACGTTTCTTCTCAGCGACGACGCGGCGGCGATCACGGGTCATGTGATCCGACTCGATGGGGCGCATCTCTCCCTCCTCTCCCGGCCGGGCGCACGACGCACCACCGCAGAACGTCCTCACTGGGACCACGATTCCTTTCGGACGGTGCTGCCCCAGCTGCTGGCCGAACATGAGCGCGGCTGACGCGGTGCACACGTGAAGCCGGCGACTGTGCAGGAGTTTCTCGAAAGGGCTGTCCTTCGCTGCCCTGACGAGCCGGCCCTCCTCGGGGAGGACTGGTCGCTCACGTTCGCCCAACTGGACCATGAAGTCCTCAAGGCCTGTCACGTGCTCGCCGGGGAAGGCATCCGCCGGGGATCCGCGGTGGCGGCATCGAGTGGCAACAGCGCAGACATCGTCGTCGCGTTCCTCGCCGTGATGCGCCTGGGAGCGCGATGGGTGGGACTGAACAAGGCCCTCAGCGAGTCGCAGCGACGCAACCTTCTGGCCCATGCACGGGCGCAGGTCATGCTCACCGACGTCCCCTTCGATGCCGGGGCGAACACCGGCGCCAAGGTGCGGCTCGAGGTCATCCGCATGTCGGCCACCGATGGCGACGAATGGCGCACCCGGATGGCCACGGCCTCTACCGCTCCACGCAAGGTGAGTGTCGTCGATCCATTCTCCCCTGCCGCCATCGCCTATACGAGCGGGACCAGCGGATCACCCAAAGGGGTCGTCCACAGCCAGCACAACATCACACTTCCCGGACGCTTCCTGGCCACCACGCCTGACTTCGATGCCTCCGCCATCGGGGGAGTCTGCCTGGCTCTGACCATCTTGAACGTCATTGCCGTCTCGGTCCTGCCCTCCCTCATCGCACAGCGACCTTGCGTCATCCTCCCGGGACCCGATCCCGCACTCATCCCTGACTGGGTACAACGCCACCAGATCACCAGCATGTCGATGCCACCGCCGACCCTGTTCGACCTGGCCCATCGGAGCGAGGTCTCCCCAAGCTCGCTCCGCACGCTGAAGCACCCGCGGACAGGCGGTGCCGAGCTACCCGAGGAAGTGCGACAAGCGTTCGCCGACCGGTTCGGGCACGGCATCGCGGCGACGTACGGGCTCACGGAGGCCCCGACCATCGTGTCGCTCGAACGGCGTGGACTTCGACATGTTGCCGGCTCGAGCGGAGAGGTGCTCCCCTACCTCGAGGTCGACATCGTGGACGCCGAAGGCAACGTGCTGCCCCCGGGTGAGACAGGTGAGATCTGCCTCCGCGCCGCTACCCATGGCCCATGGGCGGGGCTCTACCGCCCCATGCTGGGGTACTGGCGGCGGCCGGCGGCCACCGACGACACCCTCGTCGACGGGGTCCTTCACACCGGGGACCTCGGCTACCTCGAGGACGGGCTCCTCTTCCCCAAGGACAGGCGGGACAACGTGATCCTCCGAGGTGGGGCAAACGTCTACCCCGCACAGGTGGAGCGGGCGATCCGCTCCCTCGACGGTGTCGCGGACTGTGCCGTGGTCGGTCTCCCGGACCCTCGCCTGGGTCAGCGCGTCGCCGCGGCGATCGAGACGGAGGAGAACACCGCACTCCGGGCCGAAGACGTGGTCGACCATTGCCGACAACGACTTGCCCGTTACGAGGTACCCGAATCGGTCCTCTTCGTTGCCGCCCTGCCGCGCAATACCATGAATAAGGTCGTCCGGCGTGAGGTCCTGGAACTGCTGGGTCACCTGGCGCGATCGACGGCAGATATAGCGAACGAGAGGCGGGACGATCGCCCCGAGTGACAGGAGCAGAATGACGCTGACGGGCTCCACGGCCCTGGTCACCGGTGCGGGGCGCGGGATCGGCCGCGCGGTGGCCATCGTGTTGGCCGCCGACGGCGCGCACGTCGCCGTTTGTGCGCGCACGGCTTCCGAGGTGCACGAGGTCTGCCGGCAGATTCATGATGGCGGCGGATCCGCAGTGCCGATAGTGGCTGACATGGCCACTCTCGACGGAGCGGTCGCCGCAGCGGATGCCGCGGCGACCGAACTCGGCCACCTGGACATTCTGGTGAACAATGCCGGCGGATCGACTCCCAAACCAATAGCCCAGCTCGATGACGGCGACTGGCAGGATGCCCTCGACCTCAATTTTCTCAGCGCCGTGCGGACGACATCACGTCTGGGACCCGCCATGCAGGCCCGCGGGCGTGGATCCATCGTGAACATGGCCTCGATCTCCGGCCGTGAACCGGGGAAGTTCGTCGGGCCGTATTCGGCCGCCAAGGCCGCACTGATCAACTATTCGAAGTTGATGTCGGACTTCTACGCACCATCCGGCGTGCGGGTCAACTGCGTGCTTCCCGGGATCATCGAAACATCGGCAACCTCACGCAACGCGGTGCAGTCGGCTCAGGCCACGGGCCGCTCGACAGCCGAGATCATGGAGACCATGCTCAAGAAGAACCCGATCCCCGCCGGAAGGCTCGGTCGGCCCGAAGAGGTGGCCGCTGTCGTGCGGATGCTCGTCTCGCCCGAAGCGGCGTTCGTCACCGGCGCCGCCATCACCGTTGATGGCGGCGCCCACCACTTCGCATAAGGCCAACAGGGGTGGAACGCACGGGCGTCGAGAATCGGGGGCAACTATGGTTGTCGGTGCTGCAATGGTTGTCGTGCTGCAAGCTGGGTCCGACCGCCATCATCGTTCCTCCCCGCCGCCGGGTTGTCATCGATCGGACAATTTCACATGTCGCTCGGAATCAATGAGATCTATCACGTCATCCATCTGAACGACACGCTCCCGCCGTTGGATGCGTGGTACGACGACGTGTTCAGCCCACGTCGGGGCATGCTGGACAACCACTATTCGTCCCATGAACAACGCTACGCGTCGCTTCTCACGATCGGCGACTGTGTCGTCGAGGCACTGGCGCCCAGCCAGGACGTCGCTGGGTGGGACGCCATGCCGATCGGCCGCTACTACAACAAGTTCGGCCCGCACTGGCACTCACTGGCCTGGTACGTCGACGACGTCGGCGTGCTCTGGGATCGCCTGCGGAGCCACGACATTCGAGTACTGCTGGGCGGAGGCGCCGGCGTCACGGACCAACGGCCGACGGCCGACGTACCGATCTTCACCCATCCCAAGGACACCATCACCCAGCTGCAATTCATGAAGAGGCAAGCGCCGCACGTGCCGGACGACTACCACCGGCAAGGCACTGTCGACCCGAGGTTCCTGCCCGGTTGGTCACCGACATGGTGGGCCAACAACCATGGGCTCACGCTCGAGCGGCTGGCGTATGTGACGATCATCAGCGGCGATCTCCAACGGGCCAAGGCGATCTTTGTCGATGCTCTGGATGGAACGCCACTCGGAGAAGGAGATTCGGATCTCACTGCGACGCGCGATCTCTACGTCGCCATTGGAACGCAGGTGGTCGTCCAGCTCTCTCACCCGCTGCGGTCCGAATCCATCGCCGGCAGGGATCATGAGAAGAACGGCGACACGATCCACGCCGTCTGCTTCAAGGTCCGCGACCTCGCCGCGGCCGAGCGTCATCTCAAGGAAAAGCACATCGTCATCGTCGACAGGGACGACGAGACGATCATCACCGACCCCGCTACGACATTTCACGTCCCCTATCGGTTCACGACGGCAGAACTGTAAGTCCGTGCCGGGGCACAACCCAGCCAGAGAACATCCCCCTGAAGGGGCTTACGCCGTGGGCAACCTCGAGGACTCGCTCGCCATGCGCGACGGCGTCGTGGGTTACGCACAGACCTACGACAGCCGGGACCACGAGGGGCTCGCAGGGGTGCTGGCCGAGGGCTGCCGGGTCACGATGCAAGGTGGTCGGTTCGACGGGACGGCTTACAGCGGACGGGAGGCCGTTCTCGACTGGCTCGAGGGCACATGGCCCCACACCCCACCCTGCATTCATTTCACCGGCAATACGAGGACGTGGACGGATGCCTCGGGTGCGGGCGGGTCCACCGACTACGTCCTCGTCGGTCGACGATCCGACGGGACGATCATGTTGAGCGGAGCCGGCCAGTACCGGGACCGGTTCTCCCGAGACGGGAACCATTGGGTCATTGAGGAGCGGACAGTCACGATGCTCGGCGCCCCCGTCCCGAAACCTGCGGCAGAGCCTCGAACGTGACGGAATCGATCGGCTCCTCCGATGACCTCGTCAGCTCGAGCCGGTAGGAGAGCCGGCATGCGGTGGTCCCTCTTGACCTTCGCGTGCGACGACGAGTGCCCCACGGTTCACTTTGGTCGCCTCGCTGCGCGGGATCGCCTGAACGAATTCCACTGACTTCGGCACTTTGTACGCCGCAATACGGCTCTTGGCGAAAGCGACAATATCCTCGGCCGTGAGAGCACCGGGGTCGTTTCCCGCCGGCACGACCAGAGCATGGACGCGCCGGCCCCATTCAGGATCGTGCAGGCCGATCACGACCACATCCCCCACGAGCGGATGCTCCCCGAGAGCCGCCTCCACCTCGGCGGGATAGACGTTTGCCCCACCAGTGATGATCAGGTCGGTCTGACGGTCTGCGATGGAGAGATATCCATCGTCGTCGACCCAGCCCAGGTCGCCCACCGTCGCCGAACCCGTCCTCGGTCCGAGCGGGTGGAGCTGCGTCACCCAGGTAACTGAAGTCAGATCCTCCGGGAGAGCGCATGTAGATCACCCCCACCTCCCCGGGCGGCAGCTGTTCGCCGGCTGGTCCCACAATGCGCAACGACGTCGAGCGCCACGGGCGGCCCACACTTCCCGGGTGCTCCAACCATTCGTCGCCGCGGATGACACACAGCCCGAGACCTTCACTCATCCCGTAGCTCATGAAAAAGCGTTCCGGCCCCACCAGCTCGATCCAGCGTCGAGCCAACCAGGGTGGGAGGGACGCCGCCCCCTGTTGGACCCACAGCAGGCTCGAAAAGTCCCGGGCCTCGATGCCGTCGAGCCGTGCTATCCGCTGCAGGATGGCCGTGGCGCCCGTCATCCCTTGGACTTCCCTGGTCTCGATCAACGAGGACGACTCGGCTCGCATCGAATCTCTCCAAGAGGACGACCGAGTCCCCGGCGAGGAGGTGGTTCGTCGCCGAGAATCCGACGGTGTGATAGAGCGGTCCCGGCACGAGCACCAGTTGTGGATGCGGCATCGGGCCGTAGGACTCCAGCATGGCCGACGTGTTCGAGATGGTCGCCGGATCGACCACTCCGGGTCGCTCGACGATGATGATCTTCGGGGTCCCGGTGGATCCAGAACTGCAGATGCCGCGCGCCTTGGGCGGCGTGACATCAGGCAGCGGTTCGGTCGGACACGTCAAACTTCTCTCGAAGAGTCGGGTGTCGCCGCGTTCGAGGCTCACGGTCGGTCGGAGCACATTGCGCACACGGGTCAGTTCCCATTCGGGCAGATCCCAGCGCACGGGGACAACGACGGCTCCGAGTTTCCAACCCCCGAACGCGGCATAGAGGTGCTCCGGGGAGTTGCGCAGTCCGATAGCCAACCGGTCACCCGTACCGAGCCCCTCGTCGGCCAGCGCGCGTGCCACCTGCGTCGATCGTTCGTCCAGTTCGCGCCAACTGATCTCGTGTTGGGATCCGTCCTCGGCGGCGAAGAGGACAGCCAGATCGTCAGACTTCGCTTCGGCCAACTGACGCAGCCTGCGTCCATAGGACGGCGGTTCACCTTCCACCCGATCCTCCATCCGTCAGCGTCCTCGGCACAAAGCTACCGGCCCTTGCACGATGGCCATGTCGCTCCCCCTTTCTTGCCGTACACGTGCGACCCCGGCAATGGCAGTGGGGCCGGTTCAACACGACAGTGGCGATGTGCCCGTCCTTTTCGTACAGGAGTTCGGGCGCAGAGGCCGGGTGCTCTTCGGCGTCCCTACCGCTCATGTGGCCGCCGACGAACCGGAGTGGCGCCAGCGCCGGCGGCCCGCATCGACCTGGGTGGCGAACAGCCCACCCGCCTCGGCGCAGAGGGCGCGGATCCGCATTGTCCACATGTGCAGATCGAATTCGGTGGTCAGGCCGAGTGCGCCGCAGATCTGGTGGCATTCACGAACGGCCCGCCTCCCCGCCGCGACACTCTGCGTGGCGGCGAGTGCGGCCTCTCCCGGTGGCGCCTGGCACCAGGCGGCCCGGTAGAGCAGCCAACGCGCTCCTTCGATCTGCACGAACAAGAGGGCCAGACGATGCTGCAAAGCCTGCAGTGTCGCCAGGCTACGGCCGAACTGCTGGCGCTCTTTGAGGTGGCCGAGAAGGACATCGAGGCAAGCGGAGGCGTTCCCGACGATTTCTGCCGCAATCGTGACGCGCCACCATGCCTGCATCCCTTCGGCACTGTCAGGCCCGAGGGAACGCCGCGCACCGATGCACACCCGAGAAGCGGGGTAGCTCCACGACGTCGGCAGTGGCTCCGCGTCGCCGACCTCACACAGGAATGCCTCGCCCTGCTCGGCCATGATGATGGTTCCCGGAAATGCGGCATATCGGATCGGCGTGTCGTCGCCGGGTGGGGCCAGCGCCAGTGCGACCGGGCCCCGCAGTCCGGAGATACCCAGGGCGGGAGCGACGACGGCCAGCGCACCGGTCGCCACCGTCCCCAGGGCCCGGGCAACCTGCTCCACCATCAGCACGGCGTCGAGGGGCCCGGCACCTGTCGCGGAGAACATCGCGAGATAGCCCTGCTCCCGGAGCACGTTCTCGAGGGCGGCGTCGTAGGCGCGCGCTCGCCAACAAGCGTCGACAACGCTCCGGTCCGGCCGTCCGTTCCAAGATGGTGCGCACGCCTTCGCTGATCATCCGCTGCTCGTCCGTCAGTTCCAGGTTCACGGCGTCCTTCCCCCCGCCGACCCGGCCTGACGTACGCCGGTCTCGCTCCGCGGCAGGTCGAGCACCAACTGGGCAACGAGGTTCAATTGCACCTCGAACGTCCCTCCGGCCAGGCCGACAGCCAACGAATTCCGGTGTTGGACATCAGCCAGTCTCCCCGAGACCAGGCCCCCCTCGCCCATCAACTCGACGGTGGCGTCGGCCACCAACCGTTCGGCTTCCACCGCGGCGACGCGGGCCACGTTGGCCAATCCTGACGGAGAGCGTCCCTTGGCCCGTTCGTCCACGACACGGTAGACAAGCATTCTCGCCGCCTCGCAGGCGGCGAACGCTTCCCCCAGGAGAGCGAGCACCCGCTCCTGCTCGAGCAGACCTGCCGTGTCGGCCCATTCCGCGACGAGGTCGAGCACCTGTTCCCCGCGGATGTAGCGGGGCAGGCCGACCCTCTCGTTCGCCAAGGCACGCAGAACGACGGACCAACCTCCATTCTCCGCCCCGAGCCGCGTCGATTCGGGCACGACCACATCGGTGAACGTCAGTTCGTGGAACGCATGGTCGCCGACGATCGCCGGAATCTTGCGTACTTCGATTCCCGGAGTCTCCATCGGGACGAGCAGGACGGTGAGGCCGCGATGACGTTCGGCCTCCGTCCCGGTGCGCACGAGCAAGAAGCAGAATTGCGCCGTGTCGGCGTACGAGGTCCAGATCTTGCGGCCATTGACAATGTACGAGGTACCGTCGCGTTCGGCCCGCGTCCTGATCGAGGCCAGGTCCGAGCCGGCGTCAGGCTCAGAGAATCCCTGGCACCACACGACCGAACCTGCCGCCATCGGTGGGAGGAATCGCGCCTGCTGTTCTTCGCTACCGAATCCGATCAGGGCCGGACCGATCCAGTTCACGTTCATGTACTGCGGACCACGAGGCTCGCCGTTGGCCCACATCACCTCAGCCAGAATTTGTTGTTGCCAAGAGGAGGCGGCATTACCCCCGAATTCCTCGGGCCAGCTCGGAACGAGCAGTCCGTGCTGCGCCAGTGCTTCGGCAAAGGCTCCCGTGGCGGGACTCCACACGGAGCTTCCGAGACTTCCGGGCGGACGGTCCCAATCCTGCGGCAGATGCTCGACGACGAAGCGCTCGATCTCCGTACGGAATCGCTCGTCTTCCTCTGACCAGGCAAAGTCCATGGCGGAGAACGCATCCAAGTCTCGCGTGCTCGGCGCACCGCGCCCTCGTCGGGCGCGTCGCCTACGCGCTGATCTCTATCCCGAAGTAGCGCTCGAAGATCTCGTCGCCCTCGAGGTCGTCGGCGGGGCCCGAGAAGACCACCTGACCCCGGTTGAGCAGGCAGGCCTCGTCGGCCAGGGCCAGGGCCCGGGTCACGTACTGCTCGACCAAGAGCACCGAGACCCCGGTCGAGACGATGTTGGCCAGCGTCTCGAAGATGCGGTCGACAATGATGGGGGCGAGGCCCAAGGAGGCCTCGTCGACCACCACGATGCGCGGCTCGGAGGCAAAGGTGCGCACGAGGGCCAGCATCTGCTGCTCGCCCCCCGACAGGCTCCCCGCCGTCTGCTTGAGCCGGGTGGCCAGGGCGGGGAACGACTCCGCGGCCAGGTCGATGGTGGCCTGCTCCTTGCCCTTTTTGGACTGGAGGATCAGGTTGTCGCGTACAGTCAGGCTGGGGAAGATGCCCCGGCCCTCGGGCAGGTTGCACAGGCCCTTGCGGCACATGTAGAAGGGCTTTTTGCCCGTCACGTCCTCGCCGTTCAAGATGACCCGCCCGCTCATGGGCTTGATGAGGCCCGAGGCGACGCGCAACAAGGTGGTCTTGCCCGCCCCGTTCGGGCCGAGCAGGGCCACGACCTTTGAATCAGGGACCGACAAGCTGACATCGCGCAACACCACGGTGTCGCCGTAGCCGGCGGTGATGTTCAACAGCTCTAGCACGGCGGCGTCTCCTTGTCGCTCGAACGCGGCGGGTTCGGCGGCGCGGTGCTCTGCGGCGCGGTGCTCAGCGGCGCGGTGCTCATAGCTCGCTCGCCCCCTGGGCGGCCACGATGGGGGGCTCGCCCTCTCCGTCGGGTCCACCGCCACCGCCACCGCCATTGCCATTGTCGCCGCCACCGCCACCGCCACCCTCGCCCTCGGCGACCCCTTCGGAGCCGAGGTAGGCGGCGCGCACGATGTCGGAGTTGAGCATCTCGCTCGGGCTGCCTTCGAAGACCAAGCGGCCGAAGTCGAGCACGTAGATGTGGGCACAGACCTGGCGGACAAGCGCCATGTCGTGCTCGACCAACAAGATGCCCGCCCCGCGTTCGGCCACCACCCCGGTGAGCACGTTGCCGAAGCTCACCGTCTCGCCGGCGTCGAGACCCGCCGAGGGCTCGTCCAAGAGCAAAAGGTCGAAGGGACCGGCCAAGACCCGGGCCAGCTCGACCAAGCGGCGCTGCCCGGCCGGGAGCAGGCCCGCTTGGAGGTCCGAGAGGGGGCCGATACCGGTCAGCTCCATGGCCTCGTCGACGGCCCGGCGCACGACGGCGCGGTCTTTGGGGCTCCCGATCAGCTGGGTCAGCGGGTTGGCCCCGGCCATGGAGGACTCGCGGCCCAGCTCCACGTTCTCGCGCACGCTGAGCGAGTTGAACAGTTCGGCCTTTTGGAAGGTGCGCCCGAGGCCATAACGCGAGCGCCCGGCCGGGCCGATCCCCGTCACCTCGCGCTCGTGCAGGGTGATCACCCCCGTCGTCGGCTTGAGCAGGCCCGAGCAGGCGTTGAAGGTGGTGGTCTTGCCGGCCCCGTTGGGGCCGATCAGTCCGGTGACCCGGCCCATGGGGGCGAGCAGGCTCACCCCGTCGACGGCGCGCACCCCGCCGTATTGGACGGCCAGGTTGGCGACGCTGAGCCCGGCTTTGGCCGAGGCGGGCACCGCCGTCTTGGCCGCTCTCGCCCGGTCGCTCGCCGCGCTCTCGCGCTCGCTTTGGGCGGCCTGGCTCACCAGTTGGTCGACATCGCCTTCTGAGAGCACCACTTCGGGGGCCCGGCCCCCGAGGCGGTCCAAGAAGTTGCGGATGACCAAAGGAACCGGCAAGGCCCGGTTGACCTGGAGGGCGAAGGTGGCGGCCGAGAGGCCGAAGATGATGGTCAGGTAGGTGTTGATGTTGGCGACGGTGATGTAGCCCGGGACGATGCCATAGGCCAAGGCGGCCAAGATGGCATACCAGGGGTCGCCGACCACCACGATGGTCAAGATGGCCACCATGGTGAGCGAGGCGAACGAGCTGTAGTTGGTCCCGAGGCCGTAGCTGAAGAGGCTGGCCAACAGGGCCCCGGCAATGGCAGCCAGGCCGGCGGTGATGCAAAACACCAGCACCTTCATGACGTTGACCGTCGCCCCGTGGGTCTCGAGGGCGACCGGGCTGTCGGAGAGGCCTTTGAGGAGGCGGCCCATGCGGCCTTTCAAGATGGCCGTGACGACGACCACGTTCAAGACCACGAAGGCCAAGAGCAAGAAGTAGAAGCCCTTGTCGGTGTAGAGGTGCCAGCCCAAGATGGTGACGTCGGGCCGGGGGGCGGGAATGCCCCCGGTGGTCGGGCCGAACATGAGGTTGGTGTCATAGAACATCTGCTCTAACAAGATGCCGAAGCCATAGGTGGCAAGCGCCAAAAAGACGCCCGAGAGGCGGATGGCGGGGATGGCGACGATGGCCCCGACGGGGATGGCCACCAGTCCGGCCAAGAGCAATGCCACGGCCCAGGGCAGGTGGAAGCTGGTGGTGAAGTGCCCGAACGCGGCCGCCCCCACGGCGGCGAAGGCCAGGTGGCACAAAGAGATCTGCCCCGAGGTCTTGATCAACAGGCCGAGCGACAAGAACAACATGATGTAGACCAGCGCGCTCGACCAGGTGGACAGGTTCACCCCCACAAAGGAGGGCACGAAGCAAAAGAAGACGAGGGCGAGGGCGCCGGCCCCGAGGCGCACCTTGGTCGGGGCGTACCAACTGCGCCGCAGCGCCTGGGCGGCGACGACGCGGCGCTCGGCCAGGCGGGCTCTCGGGGTGACGATGAGCACGATGAACAAGATCACGAAGGGCAGGCCCGCACTGAGGCCGGTCAGCCAGCTCACACTGGCGGCGTACTTGGTGGCCAAGGCCCCGGCCACGCCGATGAAGAGGCCGCCGACGAAGGTCAGTGGCAGGTTCGAGAAGTAGCCAATGGCGGCCGCCCCGAAGGCCTGGACGATCAACAAGGTGATGATCTCGGCGTTGAGGCTGAGCGAGGGGGCGAGGAGCAAGCCGGCCATGGAGGCGAAGATGGTCCCGATGATCCAGGCCCACCGGCGCACCGACACCGGGTTGGTGCCCGTCATCGACACGAGGTCAGGGTTGTCGACCACGCCGCGCATGGCCACCCCGAGGCGCATGGAGCGGAAGAAGTAGTACAGCACGGCGGTCGAGACCAAAGAGATGATGACGACGGTGATCTGGTCCCAGCCGACGTTGACGCCCAAGAAGCGGATGGTGTTGGTGTCTAAGAAGGGGGGGAAGTTGACATTGGCGTTGCCGTACCAAAGGGTGCCGATCCCCACCACGACGAGCAACAGGCCGATGGTCGCCACCACCTTGAGGGTGGCGGTCGCCGGTTCGAGGATACGGGCGAACAACTCGAGGCCGAGGCCCTCGATCGGGCTGAGCACGAGCAGGACCAACACGGCGGCCCAGGGCCAGGGCACCCCGTGCTCTGAGTGCAAGAAGTAGAAGACGAACACCGCAATGGCCGAGATGGCCCCATAGGCGAAGTTGAAGATGCCCGAGGTCTTATAGGTGAGCACCAGGCCGGTGCCGGCCAGTCCATAGACGGCCCCGGTGGTGAGCCCGATGACGATGAACGGCAAGAATTCAGACACGACCGACGATTGCCCCCTGTGCGCTGTAGAACGGCCGGCCAGGCCGACCGAGCCGCCTCGACTCCGCTACTCCCCTGCTCGCCCGACCCTCAAGTTTGCTATCACTCAAATGATGGAAGAGAACCCTAGCGCGCCCGGACTGGGTGCGTCGGAGTACCCGGCAAGGGAAATCTAACATCGAAAATGATGGTCGCGGTTTTCCGCGTGGGCAGCATTCGATCGCCCACGAACGCCGCTCGCAGCAAGCTGGTCGAGAACGTCATCGAGTGCGCAACACAGGCGGGCTCGGCCCGAGCGACCACGCTGACGAGGCCCGCTTCCCGGCTCGACGAAAACTCCCGTTTCCCCCAAAGAGGTACTCGCGAGCGCCCCGCTCGGGCAGGAACTCGGGCAGGAACTCGGGCAGGAACTCGCGCAGGACCCGGGCAAGCCTGCGACCGGGGCCATAACGTGCGGCCATGACATCCGCGTCAGTATCCGACTTTCAAGGGCAGTGCGTCGTCGTCACCGGTGGCGGGCACGGCATCGGCCGGGCCCTGGCCGAACGCTTCGCCGCCGAGGGTGCCCACGTCGTCGTAGCCGATCGTCACGGCCCACGGGCGGAGAAGGTGGCGCAGCGCATCGACGGTTTGGCGGTACCGGGCGATGTGGCGAGCCCAGAGGCGATCGGTGCACTGGTCGAGCGGGCGACGACGACGTTCGGCCCGGTACGGGTCTTCTGCTCGAACGCCGGCATCACCGGCGCATTCGGCCTGGAGTCCACCCCCGAGGAGATAGAGGAGATCACCAGGGTCAACCTGCTCGCCCACGTCTGGGCCGCCCAGGCCGTCATACCCGGCATGCTCGAGCAGGGCGGCGGCCACCTGGTACAGACATTGTCATCGGCCGCCCTGATCAGCGGACCGGCCCCGATGGGTTACACGTTCACCAAACACGGGGCGCTCGGATTCGCCGAGTGGGCGCAGGTGACCTACGGCGAACGGGGCATCAAGGTCACCTGCCTGTGCCCCAACCTCGTCAACACGGGCATGATCGGCCGCAACGAGGACGATGAAACGGCGGGTGTCGCGCACGCCCTCCCCGAGGGCCTCGGCGACGTCGTCGAGCCCGAGGAGTGCGCCGAGCAGACGCTGGCCGCCATGCGCGAAGGTCGTTTCCTGGTGCTCCCCCACCCCCAGGTGGGCGGATCGTTCCGGCGCAAGGCCGAGGACTACGACGCCTGGCTGGCGCATACAACGGAGCGACTGCGGCCCCTCACCTGAAGGGCCGGGACGTCCGTCGCCGGTTACCGGGGCCGCGAGGGGGACGCGTTGTGCAGCACCTCGTCGAAAGGTCGGTCCTTGTCGGCGGCGAACTCACGGGGCATGCCCAGCACGCGCTCACTGATGATGTTGCGCTGCATCTCGTTGCTGCCGCCACCCAGGCTGCCACCTTGGCGTTGGAGATAGTCGATCCCCTTGAGACCGAGCGGATCACCTTCCTCCCAGACGGCGGCGCTGGCGCCCGCGATCTCCAGGGCGATGTCCGCATGCCGCTCCGCATTGGTCGCGGCGTACAACCGGAACAACGAGCCCCCCGGTCCGGGCATGGAGCCGCCGGTGATGGCCTTGGTGATGCGAGCGATGAGTTGGGCCCCGACCACGTCGTTCGCACGTGCCTCGGCCACCAGCTGGACGACCCGCGGATCGGACGTACGCCCCGCCTCACGCGCCACGTCGATCAGGTCGCTCCGACCGGCGCCATGATCGCCCCGGCCACCCATCGTCCCGCTGAGATAAGGCGATCCTCCACCCACGGCATCGCGCTCGTGGAACAACAGACGCGAAGCCACCGTCCAACCGTCGTTGATCTCGCCGAGGACGTCCTCGACCGGTATGGCGACGTCATCGAAAAATTCCTGACAGAACTCGTTCGAACCATTCGACATCTTGATCTGCTGGATGTCGATACCGGGTTGGTGGATCTTGATGATGAACATGGTCAGGCCGCGGTGCTTGGGCGCCTGCCAGTCGGTCCGGGCCAGGCACATGGCGTAATCGCAGCGGAAGGCACCCGAGCTCCAGATCTTCGAACCGTTCAGCATGAACACGTCCCCGTCGCGGGTGGCCCGGGTGACCAGGCTGGCCAGGTCCGAACCTCCCGAAGGCTCCGAGAGGAACTGCACCCATATCTCCTCACCCGAGATCATCTTGGGCAGGTGGGCCCGCTTCTGCTCCTCGGTCCCGAAGTCCATGAGCGTCGGGGCGAGGATGGAGAACGTCGGGATGTTCAGCGTGACGGGCATCTCGTACGAACCGGCCTCCTGCGTGAAGACGAGCTGATGCGCCCGGGTGAGCCCCTGTCCCCCGTATTCCTTCGGAAAGCACAGTCCGGCGAAGCCACCGTCGAAGAGGGTGCGCTGCAGTTCCCGGGCACGCGTTCCCATCTCGTCGATCGCCATGAGCTGGCTGTTGTTCTGGCCCTCGCGGCAGGCGCGGCATGTTCTCGGCCAGCCAGGCCCGCGCCCGGAGCCGAAATGCCTCCACATCTTCGGTACCTGCGTCGGCCGCCTCAATGCCCATTGCCATCCTCCAATCCAAGCCCCTGTGCGATGCGTTCGCGATGATCGTGGGGGGTGCCGAACAAAGAACGATCCAGGACGACCCGCCGGATGTAGAGGTGCAAGTCGTGATCCCACGTGACGCCGATGCCACCGTGGAGCTGCACGCAATCCTGCAGGATCGCCGGGGACTTGTCCCCGATGTACGACTTGGCCACACTGACGAGTTCGAACGCCTTCTCGGTCCCGCTGTCAACCGATCGTGCGGCAGCGGCCGCGGTCGCGAGGCACGCCTCCGTCCACATCTTCATGTCGGCAAAACGATGCTTGAGCGCCTGATACGACGCAAGCGGCCTCCCGAACGAATACCGGTCGAAGGAGTATGCGAGCGTGAAGGCGAGCACGTGGTCGGTGACCCCTGCCATGGAGGCGCACTGGAGCGCCACGGCAAGCTCAAAGAGCCGCTCGACCTGTGGCGCCGCTCCGCCCACTTCACCGAGCACCGTGTCGGGTGCCAGCACGACATCGTCGAACGACACGGAGGCGAAACGCCGGACGAGGTCGATGCTCTCGGCGGCGACCACACTCACGCCCGGGGTGCCGGCGTCCACCACGAACTGTGTGACGGCGCCATCCACGAGGGCTGCCACCACGAAGAGCCCCGCTTCGCCGGCGGCCTCGGCCGGCGCCTTCTTCCCCGAGAGCACGAATTCCCCGCCCCTCCGGGTCGCCGTGAGCGAGATGGCGTCCGGGAGGCCGGACTGCCGCGATTCGGCGAGGCACCAGGTGGCGGTGGTGTCACCCGAGAGAAGGCCGGGCACGTAGCGCTCCTTTTGGCCGGGCGTGCCGAACTCCGACAGCGCCGCTGCCACCACGTTCGTCGGGAGAAGTGGTCCCGGGGACACCCAGTGGCCCATGACCTCGGCTACGAGGGTCAGATCGAGAAGGCCGTGGCCCGACACGCTGCCACCGCCGTCCTGTTCGGACACCAGCAACGAGGTCCAGCCGAGCTCTGCGCCCTGGCGCCACCAATCGCCCGGGTAGCCCGCCGGTTCCTTCTCGGCCCACTCCCGCACCGTGGAGAGCGGGCACGTGTTCTCGATGAATTTCGCCGTCGTCTCCCTGAAGAGCTCTTGGTCGTCTGTCAGCTCTGAGTCCACTCGCTCGTCCTTTCTCGCCTCCGGGCCTCTTGCGCCGCCGCCCGAAATCCCGCCTCGCCTGCTGCCGCCGCCGGGGCCCCACCTCCGGCCGCGTTTTCGCGCTGCCCGACCGACGGCATTCCGCCGGCACCACCGCGGCCGCCCTCCGGCAATCGCGGTGACTCCGGCAACCTCCCATCACGGCGAACGCGGCACGCCCACCGTGAGCCCGACCGTGAAACAGACCGTTACGCCGTCCAGAGGAGGGGGAGCGTGTCGACCTGACGGAGCCCGAACATGAAGTTGAGCTCGGTCCCCGGTGCGATCTCATAGTCGGGAATACGCCTGTGCCATTCGCGCAACGTGGTCCGCAGCTCCAGGCGGGCCAGGTGTGAGCCGAGGCAGCGGTGCACCCCCGCCCCGAAGGCCAGGTGCTTCGTGTTGCGGGTGAGGTTCACGTCGTAGGCGTCGGCCAGGTCGGCCTCGTCGGTATTGGCCGAGCCGATGCTGATGCCCACATGGTCACCCTTGTGCATGGGGCACCCACCCAGCTCGACGTCTTGTTGCACCACACGGGGCACGCCGGTCACCGGCGTCTCCCACCGCAACAACTCCTCGACCGCGGTCGGGATGATCGACGGATCCTCCACGATCAGCCGCCGTTGTCCGGGGTGTTGGGCGAGATACGCGAAGAAGCACTCGAGAGTGTCGGTGACCGTGTCGAGACCGGCCAAGAGGAACAGGAAGCAGATACCGAGGATCTCGTCATCGGTCAGCTTGTCCCCGCCCACTTCGGCGCCCGCGAACATGCTGAGCAGATCGTCCTGCGGATTCTTCCGCCGGTCGGCCAGGGTCTCGGCGAAGAAGCGCTCCACCTCGCCGGCGTTCACGCGCTGATTGGCCTGCACCTCCGCCATGTCGTTCCCGGCCGGACGGAGGATCCCGTCCTTCATCTTCAAGAACATCGCCAGTTCCGACACCGGGAGCCCGAGCAGCCGCAGGAAGACCGACGACGGCAACGGCTCGGCCAAGGCGGTGGTGAACTCGCAGGATCCATCATCGATGAAGCCGTCCATGAACTCGTTCACCAGCCGCGCGATGTCGGGCTCGATCAGATTCATCCGCTTCGGAGCGAAGATCGGGTCGAGGAGCTTGCGGTACTTCGAGTGCTCCGGTGGATCCACCTGCAGTGGGATCAACGGCACTGATTGCCCGAGATCGACCGCCTCCATGGCCGAGGAGAAGACGTCGGGGTGCTGGAGGGCATACTCCACCTCACTGCGCCCCATGATCGAGTAGCGCCCGAAGATGCCCGGCACGACGGAGCCGAACGAGCGTGCCACCTTGTAGAAGTCCTGCGGGTTGCGCCCGGTCTCGGGGGCGATGAACAGGTTGGGGTCGAAGACGGGGGTGTCGACCGCGGCTTGCTCCGTGGTCACGGCTCCTTCCGGTACGCGCCCAGGTCGGCGGCCAAGGTGGCGTGCGTCATCGGGCCCGAGCGGGTGGCCCGCTCCGATACGTCATGACCCGCCGCCTTGGCGCGCAGCGCCTTGACGGTGGCTTCTTCCTTGGGGATGACCGCGAAGGGGTCGTAGCTGAAGTGCTTCATGGCGTTGAGGTGCGTGATCCGGTTGATGTCGTGATCGTTCAGCTCGCCGATGTACTTCCACAGCTGCTCGGGCGCCGTCGGCCACGTCGAGTCCGAGTGCGGGTAGTCGCACTCCCACGTCACGTTGTCCATGTTGAGGAAGTCACGGCTGGCCACGCCGAAGGCGTCGTCGATGAAACAGGTGATGATGTGCTGGTCGAAGACCTCGCTCGGGAGCTGGTGGCCGAAGTCCTGGCCGGTCCAGTAGTGGTGCTTGTCGTACTGGTAGTCGATGCGCTCCAAGAAGTACGGGATCCAGCCGATTCCCCCCTCGGAGAGGGCGACCTTGAGGTCGGGGAACTTGCGGAGGACCGGCGACCAGATGAGGTCGGCCGCCGCCTTCACGATGTTCATCGGGGTGAGGCTGATGAGGACGTCGATCGGTGCGTCAGGCGACGTGATCACCATTTCGGACGACGAACCGATGTGCATGCAGACGACGACGTTCTCGTCGCTGCATGCCTTCCAGAAGGGATCCCAGTGATCCGAGTGGACGCTCGGCCATCCGAGCTTGGAGGGGTTCTCCGAGAAGGTCACCGCATGCGCTCCCTTGGCGGCGCAGCGTCGGACCTCGGCGGCCAGGACCTCGGGGTCCCAGATGGCCGGGATCGGGCACGGGATGAAGCGGCCCGGGTAGGTGCCACACCACTCGTCGATGTGCCAGTCGTTGTAGGCCCGGACCATGGCCAACGCCACGTCCTTGTCCTCGGTACGGGCGAAAAGCTGCCCGCAGAACTGGGGGAAGGAGGGGAAGCACAGCGAGCCGAGCACGCCGTTTGCGTTCATGTCGTTGATCCGCTCGTGGATGTTCCAGCAACCCGGCCGGATCTCGTCGAACGAGGTGGGCTCCATGCCGTACTCCTCGCGTCGGTCGCCCGGCCACAGCGTTGAGTGCGATGTTGCCGAGCTCGGCTCCTTCGTAGAGCCATGCGCTCGTGCCGTCGGCCCGGGTGACGAACTGCGGAGCCAGGTCGACATACTTGGCCGGGAGCCGGCCTTCGAACACGTTGGGCGGCTCGACCAGGTGGTCGTCCACGCTGACGAGGATCAGGTCATCTACATCCATAAGGAACCCCCTTGTCGCAGTGCCAATTACCTGGCGCCGACCTCGATTCTCGCAGCTGCATGGAGACGGCGCCAGACAACCCCGGTCTGCGCCGGCGAAAAAGCCTCCGGCCTGGGCCTGTTCAGCCAGGTCTGGCTTGGGCCCCCAGGCGCCGGAATGTGTTCACATAGTCGATGACGAGCGCCTCGTGGGCCCACCACTCCTCTTTCGGGTGCGTGCCGTAGGCGCCCACTCTGGCCATGGTGGCCGGTGCCATCTTGCGGAACGCCGGCTCTGGGTCATCGGTGTCCAGCTCGTAGAAGTGCATGTAGCGGGGCGAGCCCTCCGCCCGGTTCTCATAGGGCGTGATCATCGTGAAGTGATCGGGCGCCGCTGCCGCGATGTCGCGGATGTGGACGAAGTCGCCCCAGTCGCGGAGCGCCTGACTCTGCGCAGGCGTCGGTGCACTGATCAGCACCAGCTCGAGACCGAGCGTCGGCTTGTCCGAAATCGTCCCCTGGCCCGGTCGTGGGTAATGGTCGAAGCAGTATCCGACGATGTCCTCGGGGACCGCACCGGGAGCCACGAACTCTTGGTCGGCCTCGTAGACCCCGAGGATGGAGAACTCGGGCAGGGTGCGGGGAAGGTCGGTGCGAAACGGCACGCAGTTGTCCCACCATGTGGCCCGCTGCACGCCGGGGAGGCCCAGTACCTCGGGCACGCGCTCGGTTGCATAGCGCTCTGCCGACCGGTCCGTCATCTCGAGATAGAGGACTGGCGTCGTCCGATCTTCCATGGCATTTCTCCCCGGGCCTCGATGTCCACACCGAAGTTACCAACATCGGATCACGTGACGGCAGGGACAGCGCGGCAGGCACTTCGCCGTTCCCGCCGCGCTGTCGTACATGGCAAGCTCAACGGCGCGGGTGCCAGACTGACCCCGCATCAGGAGGGGGGGGGAATCGCACGTGCCCAAACCAGAATCGAGCCGGACGCTGCACGATCCCGATCATCGGGAAAGCAATGCGCCGAGGATCCTCGATGGCCGCCGGATCATCGACTGCTCCGAGACGATGGCCGGCGCGGTCGCCGCACTCCTGTTGGCCGAGGCGGGGGCCGACGTCATCAAGGTGGAACGCCCGCGCGGTGACCCGACCCGCACGTCGCTGGGCTTTCTCACCTGGAATCGCTCGAAGCGGAGCGTGGTCATCGATCTGGAGACCGAGCACGGCCGGACGCAGCTGCACGACCTCCTCGAAAGCGCCGACGTCCTCATCCACACCTTCGGACCGCAGGTCGCGGCGCGACGTGGCCTGGGCGACGACGAACTGGCGGCCCGACACCCGCGCCTGATCACCAGCGCAGTCCTGGGTTGGCCGGCCGGACACCCGAGTGCCGATGGTCCGAGCGACGACCTCCTGGTGAGCGCCCGCCTCGGTCTCTGCGACGAGCAGCAGGGGTGGCGCGAAGGGCCCGTCTTCCTCCGCTTCCCCTTCGGGAGCTGGTGTGCCGTCTACCTGAGCGCCATCGGGATCCTGGCCCGGCTCATCCAACGGGATCGGGGCGGGGCCGCCGGCGGGCCGGCGCATACCAGCCTGGCCCAAGGTGCCCTGGTGCCGACCATGATGCACTGGGCCCGTGCCGAGACACCCGGCCCGATGTTCGCCTGGGGTCTGCCCAAGGACCTCATCCCCTCGATGTTCGAGGCAGGCGACGGTACCTGGATCCATCTGATGCGCAACGCCGACGTCGACTCACCACTCATGGTCCAGGCGTTCGCCGAGCTCGGCGAAGAGGGAGTGGCCGCAGCGAACGCCGCCTTCTCCGGCATGGCCACGCCCGGGTATCCCAACTTCGGGGCCAACCGGGTGGCCTTCTTGACGAGGCCGGCCCAGGAGTGGCTCGAGGACTTCTGGGCGAACGACATCCCGGCGCAGCCGTCGGCCCAGTACGGCGCCATCCTCGCCGACGAGCAGGCCAGGGTGAACGGCTACGTGACCGAGGTCGACGATCCGGTGTGGGGAAAGATCATCCAGGCCGGCACGCCATTCTCCACCGAGCCCCCGTCCCGCGTGACGGGGCCGGCGCCGTCGTTGGGTCAGCACACCCACGAGGTGCTGGCCGAAGCGGCGGCGGCGAGGGCCGGAGCGGGTAAGGCCGTCGGCGCCGGCGGCATCACGCCCGGCGCCGCCGTGCGTGCGCCGCTCCAAGGATTGCGTGTCCTCGACCTGGGGAACTTCCTCGCCGGCCCCCTCGGCCCCATGCTGCTGGCCGACCTCGGGGCCAACGTGATCAAGGTGGAGGCGACGACGGGCGACAAGATGCGCAACGTGCAGCGGGTCTTCGCCGCCTGCCAGCGGGGCAAGCGCGGCGTGGCGCTGGACCTCAAGTCAGCGGCCGCCCGACCCGCCCTCGAGGCCCTGGTGGCGTGGGCCGATGTGGTGCACCACAACTTGCGGATGCCCGCGGCGCGCAAGCTGGGACTGGACGAGGAATCACTGCGGGCGATCAACCCCGACGTGATCTACTGCCACGCCAGCTCCTACGGCCCCAAGGGCGAGCGCGCGGACTGGCCCGGGTATGACCAGCTCTTCCAGGCTTCGGCCGGTTGGGAAGTGCTCGGCGGAGGCGAAGGGAACGATCCGATGTGGTTCCGCTTCGGGTTCATGGACCACTTGTGCGCAATGGGCTCGACGGTCGCCACCCTCCTCGCCGTCTACCACCGGGACCAGACGGGCGAACCCCAATTCGTCACCGGATCGCTGCTCGGCGGCGGCGTGCTGACAAACAGCGAGACCTTCCTCCAGAACGGGGGCCTGGCCGCCTCGGCCGATCCTCTCGACCGTGAGCAGATGGGGCTCTCCGCCGGGTACCGGCTCTACGCCCTGGCCGACGGGTGGATCGCCCTGTGCGCGCTCGAGGACGGCCAGCTCGAACGAGCCTGCGCCGTCGTCGGCGCGGATAGCCCGACCGAACTCGTGACCACGATGGCGGGCGCGTCGTGCGAGGTCACACTGGCCGCCCTGCACGAGGCCGGCGTGCCGTCCGAGCCGGTGACGCTCGATCAGGGCGAGGCGTTCCTCGACGACCCGTTGCACGCGGAGTTGGGCCTGGTGGCCCGCTACCCCCACGCCGAGTGGGGTGAGCTCGAGCAGGTAGGGGCCTTGTGGGACCTCGGCGACCTCGAGGTGACCCTCGATCTGGCGCCCCCGGCGTTGGGTGAGCACACCGTCGAGGTCCTGCGCCAGCTCGGCCTCGAAGAGGACCTGATCACCGACCTGCTGGCCGCGTCCGTCGCCGTACAGTCGCCCGTGGCCGTCCACGCACCAACTTCGACAAGGAGCCCTTCATGACCGAACAGAGCGCGATCGTGGTCGTGCCCGAGCTCACCGACCGGAACCGCCACTTCTGGCAGGGGGGCGAAAAAGGGCAGTTGGTCTTCATGCGCTGCCAGGACTGTGGGTACTACCTCCACCCCCCCATCCCGATCTGCCCGATCGACCAATCGAAGAACCTGGCCCCCGAGGCGGTCAGCGGGCGGGCCACCCTCGCCAGCTACACCGTCAACCATCACGGCTGGCTACCCGGGTTCGAGCTGCCGTACGTGGTTGCGCTCGTCGAGATCCTCGAGCAGCCCGCACTTCGCCTGACGACCAACCTGATCAACTGCCCGCTCGACGACATCCGCATCGGCATGCCGGTCGAGGTCGTCTTCCGCCACATCGAGGACCCGCACGGCGACGTCTGGTTGCCGTTGTTCGAACCACAAGGAGACCAGAAGTGAGCACGCGCCCAGACCGTCCTGAGAAGCAGTGTGCGGTGTCGGGCATCGGCCAGTCCGACATCGGGCGCAGGCTCGGACGCGATCCGCTCGAGCTCACGCTCGACGCCTGTTACGCCGCCGTGGCGGACGCCGGCCTGAAGCCCTCGGACATCAACGGGCTTTCCACGTATCCCGGCAATATGACGCAGCCCAAGGGGTTCACCGGGGCATCGGCCTACGAGGTGATCGATGCCATGCGCCTCGAGGTCGACTGGTTCGACAGCGGCGTCGAGACCCCCGGCCAGCTCGGCTCGGTCATGAAGGCCATCCTGGCCATCGGGGGCGGTATGGCCGACCACGTCCTGTGTTTTCGTTCGGTCTGGGAAGGCAGCGCGCAAGGCACCGGCGGGCGGGCCAGCCTGGGCCCGGGCGGCGGGGGCGGCGGGGGCGGGGGCGGCGGGGGCGGCGGGGGCGGCGGGGGCGGCGGGGGCGGGGGGGCGGCGGGGGCGGGGGGGGCGGCACCATCTATGCCGGCGACTTCCAGCAGTGGATGCTGCCGTTCGGCTCCGCAGGCGCTCCCATCTGGGTGGCCCTCTTTGCCCAGGCCCACATGGACCGCTACGGCACCACGTCCGAGCAGCTGGCCCAGATCGCCATCAACGGGAGGCGCAACGCCGGCCTGAACCCCAAGGCGATCTACCGGGACCCGTTGACCCTCGAGGACTACTTCAACTCCCGGATGATCACCACACCGCTGCATCTCTTCGACTGCGACGTGCCGTGCGACGGTGCCACCGCCTTCGTCATCTCGCGCCGCGAACTGGCACAGGACCTGGCCAAACCGCCGGTCTATATCGAGGCCATGGGCACCGCAATCCACGACCGGCCGAGCTGGGACCAGCTCAAGGACCTGACGCGCATGGTCGGCACCGATGCCGCGGCGCAGATGTGGAGCCGCACCGACCTGACCCCGGCCGATGTCGACATCGCGCAGATCTACGACGGGTTCAGCTACCTGACCATGCTCTGGCTCGAGGCGTTGCAGCTCTGCGGCACCGGCGAGAGCGGGCCGTTCGTCGAAGGCGGGACCCGCATCGCCCGCGACGGTGCGCTCCCCCTCAACACCGCCGGCGGTCAGCTCTCGGCGGGGCGGCTGCACGGGTACGGCTTCTTGCACGAGGCGTGCGTGCAGCTACGGGGCGAGGGGGGCGAGCGCCAGGTTCCCAAAGCGCCAAAGGTGGCGGCCGTCGCGGCCGGGGGTGGCAACACCTGCGGGTGCCTGCTGGTCACGACCGAGGCCTGATGCTGGTCGTCCAATCCCCGGCGAACGCCTGACCGCCGGCGGGCCGGTGCTTCTGCGGGCCACGCACCGCCAGATCGGGAGCGCACGCTACCGGCAGCCGGGGGGCGCCTGGGACGTGCCGACGCTCGACGCGCTGGTTGCCCGGACCGACGGGGGGATCCCGGAGGTCGCCGACCCGCGACATCGCTTCGACCGGGCCGCCCTCACCCGCTTGATCGGCGCCGCTGCCGGGGGCCTGCGGTCCGCCGGGATTCGGCGCGGCGACACCGTGGCCTGGCAACTCCCCAACTGCACGGAGGCGGCCATCCTCTTTGGCGCCTGCTGGCGCCTGGGCGCCGTCGCCGTGCCCATCCACCACCTCGTGGGCGCTTCGGATGTGGCGCGCATGCTCGGCGTGGTAGCCCCGAAAGTCGCGCTCTCACGCCCCGGGCTCCCGCTGTCGGAGCGGTCCGGGGTCCGGAACGGCGCCTTCGGGGAGGCCGACTGGGAGGCGCTGCTCGGTGCCGCGCCGGTGCCGACGAGCTCGGCCCGGGGTTCGGATCTGGCGGTCGGCCTGTTCACCTCGGGCTCGACGGGCGAACCCAAGGTGGTGCTCCACACGCACCGGGCGCTCTCGTACAAAGCGATCACCCTGATGGCGGCGCACGGGCTGGGCGGCTCCGATGCGGTGCTCACCCCCGCTCCCCTCTCCCACATCTCCGGGCTCTTGAGCGGTGTGCTCATTCCCGCTGCTGCCGGAATGCGGGTGAGCTTGATGGAGCGTTGGGACCCCGAGCGGGCCGTCGACATCGTGCGGCGTGAGCGGGTGACCTTCATGGCCGGGCCACCGACCTTCTTCTCGTCCATGGCCGACGCCGCCACCTTCTCGACCGAAGCGGTCGCGTCCATGCGCCTGCTCTCCTGCGGGTCGATGACGGTCAGCCCCGACTTCGTCAGAGCGACCGCCGAGGCGTTCGCCGCCTCGGTCAAGCGCACGTACGGGTCCACCGAGGCCCCGAACGTCACCACCTCGACCTGGGACGACCCACCGGAGCGAGCCCGGGAAACCGACGGGCGGGCGGTGGGCCAGGTCGAGCTGCGTGTGGCCGACCCCGAGACGGGGCGCCCACTCGCCGACGGCGTGCCGGGCGAGCTTCTCCTGCGCGGTCCCGAGCTGTTCTGCGGGTACAGCGATGCGGCGCAGACCGCAGCCGCCATGCGGCGGGGCTGGTTCCGCACGGGGGACCTGGCCACCGTCGACGGCGACCGCTGGCTCACGATCATCGGGCGCCTCAAGGAGCTCATCATCCGGGGCGGGGAGAACATCGTGCCCGCCGAGGTCGAGCGGGTGCTCGAAGCCCATCCGGCCATTGTGCAGGCGGTGGTGGTCGGCTACCCCGACGAACGGCTCGGCCAACGTGTGGCGGCCTGCGTCATCGCCCGCGCGCCATTCGACGTCCAAGCATGTCAGGACTGGTTCTCGGCCCGCGGCGTCGCCCGTTTCAAGACACCTGAGCGGGTCGTGATGGTCGATGCCCTCCCACTGCTCGGTCTCGGCAAGCCCGACCGCAAGGGCGTGGCGGCCCTGGTCGGCGGGACGTCGTGAACAGGCGGGAGAACGTCTCGCCGAGTACGGTCCGTCACTCCTCAACATGGGCAACGTCACATGGGAATGTGATGACCCGCATTCGGATACAACGTGGCCCCGCTCACCCGAGATCGCGGGGCGACAGCTCGAGGGCCTGACCGATCAGGAGATCAACAAGGTCACCCATGAAAACGCCATGACCCACTTCTCCTACAACCCTTTGCCCATTTCGAGCGCAGCCAATGCACCGTCGGCGCGCTGCGGGCGAAGAACCCTCCCATGATGTGAGCATCCGGTCGTCAGGCAGGCACCAGGGCACACTGGCCACGAAATCGTCAGAGCTCGCCGCCATGTGGCCGCGCTAAAAGGCCCGGCGCGATGACACACGTTCCAGGGCGGTCAGCACAATGACGGACGGCCTCACCCGGATTCTCTGGACCCGGACGGTCGGCCTCGGCCGCTCACTCGACGAACGCATGGATGCGGCCTTGAGCGCCGGCTTCGAGGCGGTGTCGACGTCACCCGCGGAGGCGACGTTCCTCCGTGACAAGGGCGTGAAGCTCGCTGACGCGGCGGGTCGCGCCAGGAGCGAGGGCGTCCCGATGCTCGTGCTCGAGGCCGTCTTCAGTTGGCTCCGACCCTCGGATGCATTTGGCGGGAGCGAACCCACCAGCGTTGAGGACTGTCTCCGCATGGCCTCCGAAATGGAGGTCCAGTTCATCAATGCGATTGCGATGAGGTGACGGGACGACGACCTCTCGACCGAGCTCATCGCAGAGCGTTTCGCTGACCTCTGCCGCCAGGCCTCCGATATCGGCTGCAAGATCCACTTGGAATTCGAACCACATTCCTTCTTGCCGGACATCGCGAGCGCGTGGGAGATCGTGCGCCTGGCCGGCTGCGAAAACGGGGGTGTGCTTTTTGACAGCTGGCACTTCTTCCGGGGCAACCCGGACTTTCAGGCGCTCGAGTCGATTCCCGGTGAGCGCATCTTCTCGTGTCAGATCAGCGACGGGGCGGCGGAGCGAGTCGGCCACTGGTCCGACGAGATGATGCACCACCGCCTCCTCCCGGGGGACGGGGTCTTTGATCTCACGAGGGCCATAAAAAGTCTCTCCGACTCAGGCGGACTCACCCTGTGCGGTCCCGAGGTCCTCTCTGACGAGCTCCATGCGCTCTCTCCGACCTCTGCGGCGCGACGGGCGAGCGAGCGCATGGGCGCACTCTGGTCGCAGGCAGGCAGTGGCGACGCCTGGTCTGTCAATCGGGGGCTTTGAGCTCGCCGATCCCGAAGGTCTCCATCATGGAGTCCTCGAGGTACTCGGGGCCGTCCAGTGTGGGGACGAACCACCCGGTCGGGCACATGGTGAGCACTTCGACGAAGGTGAACCCGGCGCCGGCCATCTGCAATTCGAGGGCACGGCGGATCATCCGCTTGGTGCGGGCGATCATGCCCGGTGTGTTGACCGCGCCGCGCGCCACGTAGGCCGCGCCCTCGATGTTGGTCAGCAGCTTCGCGATGTCGATCGGGTAGCCGTGCTCGGCGGCCTCGCGCCCTTCGAGGCTGGTCTTGGTGCGCTGGCCGATGACCGTGGTCGCCGTCATGTGGCCACCGGTGTCACCGAAGACACCGTTGTTGAACAACAGTGCCGTGACCTTTTCGCCCCGGGCCGCGGCGTGCAGGACCTCGTGCAGGCCCTCGCTCACCATGTCGCCGTCCCCTTGCAGGGTGACGACGGCAGCTCCGGGCTTCATGCGCTTGACGCCCGTGGCCACTGCAGGCGCCCGCCCATGGAGGCACTGCAAAGAATCGATATCGCTGATCTTCATCATCTGGGTGTAGCAACCGTGCCCGGCGATCAGGATGGTGTTGCTGGCCAGCTCCAACTCGACCAAGGCGTCGAGCACCAGTCGCCAGGCGACGGGGTGGCCGCAGCCCGGGCAGAGCTCGTGCTCGGAGGACTGCAGGAGGTTGGGCTTGAAGTCCGCCACCCGATGGGCGGCCCGGTCCGGTGCGCTCGTGATGTCGACGATGGTCATGGAGCTCCTCTCCTTCTATTCCCTGCGGCCACGGGCTCGCCCACGGCTCGGCGTATGCGCTGACGAACCTCGTCGGCGTTCAACAGATCCCCTTGGCGCATACCCGACTCGTCCTGGGACACCCCACCGATCGACCGGATCACGGAACGATCGTGGGCGTACATGCGGACGTCGTCGACCATCTGGCCGGCGTTGAGCTCGTAGACCAGGACGTGGCGCTTGCCCTTGGTCGCCTCCTCCAGTCCCACGGCGGGGAACGGCCACAGGGTTATGGGCCGGAACGACCCGATCGACATGCCTTCGTCCCGTAGCTCGTCGACCACCCGGTCGACGAAGACCGACGTGGTCCCGAAGGAGACGACCAGGATGTCGGCGTCCTCGGCCCGATAGGTCTCGAAGCGCTGCTCGGTCGCTTCGATGTGGGCGTACTTGTCGGCGATGGTGTTCCAGGCAGCATCGGGACCGACGCCGGGCGTGTTGGGCTTGCCCCGGTTCCAGGTCCATATCTGGCGGGCCCGTCCGGTGCCGCTCATGGTGCCGTCGAGGGCCCACTCGTCCTTGGCCGGGAGCGGTCCGAACTCCATGGCCTCGATCTCGATGCCGACCGACGTGTGCGCAATGACGTAGTCGCCGTAGAGGATCACCGGCGTGCGGTAGAGGTCGGCCAGGTAGAAGAGCTCCTGGGTGTGCGCGACCGCTTCGGGAATGTCCTTGGGGGCCAAGGTGATGGTGCGGTAGTCGCCCCACCCACCCCCTCGGGTGCACTGGAAGTAGTCCTGCTGGCCCCGGGCCATGGTGAAGACGACCAGCGGCAGTTCGTTGAGGGCCAGCTCGGCGATGCCCTCCTGCATCAGGCTGACCCCCTGGCCGCACGACCCGGTGGCGGCGCGCGCTCCGGTGGCCGCCGCGCCGAGCGCCATGTTGATGCCCTCGATCTCGCTCTCGGCGTTGATGCACACCCCGCCCGCGGCGGGGAGCTTCTTGGCCATGTTCTCCAACAGCTCGGTGAAGGGGAGCATCGGGTACCCGGTGAAGAATTTGCAGCCGGCCAAGATGGCCGCGTCCGCCACGGCGTCGCTGCCCTGCATGAGACGGGGTGCCATCTCAGACCTCCTTGTCGGCCTCTGTACTCGGGGCGCTGGCGGCCATTGCGGCGGTGGCCCCCATGGCAATGGGCACTTCGAACTTCCAGACCTCGAGGGCGAAGTCGGGGCAGATCTCGGCACAGGCCATGCATCCTGTGCACCCTTCACGCAGTTCGGGGAGATTGAACCCGGCATGGTTCATCGTGCCCCCGAGCGAGAGCACGCCCGGACGGCAGGCCGGCACGCACAGGCCGCAGCCCTTGCAGCGCTCGGCGTCGAGCACCACGGTGCCCCGGGTCACATGCGTTCTCGCCGTTCCGGTACCGGGTGCCGGGGTCGCCGGGGTGGCGCTCACGATGCGATCGCCGCATGCTTGGCCCATGCCGGTGCGGCCAGAGCGGGAACCGCCGCCGCCCCGGCCCGCAGGGCCCGGCCGTTGGCTTCGAGATGCTGCGTGCGATACGCCGGCACCAACTCGCGCATGGCGACGATCGCACTGTCGAGGCTGACCAGGCCCGTCAGCGCCACGTAGGCGCCGAGGAGCACGAAGCCGGCGGTCATCGGGTTGCCGAGCTCGGCAGCGACATCACTGGCCGGGACCTCGAACACCTTGGCCCCGGCGACATCGACGGTGCCCGTGAAGAGTGACGAGTTCACGACCACGACGGCGCCGTCGGCCAGGTTGGGCGCAATGGTGGCGAAGAACGTCGGGTCCATCACGTAGGCCGACCAGGCCGAGGTGGCGACCGGGAGGGCGCGCAGGGCCTGGTCGCCGATGGTGACCTCGGCGTTGGTCATCCCCCCGCGCATGCCCCCGCCGTAGCGGGGCACCAGCATGACCTGGCACCCCTCGGCGATGGCCGCCGTGGCGAGGGTCTTCGAGGCGATCTGGACGCCCTGCCCTCCGACCCCTGTGAACAGCACTTCTCTCTCCACCAGTCCTCCTAGGAACCGAATTCCTGCACCAGCTTGGCCCGCTGGACCTGGCCCGTGGCCGAGGTGCGCGGCAACACATCGGCCTGGACCACCCTACGTGGGTGTTTGTATGCCGCCAAACGCTCCCCGATGTGGGACCGCAGACCCTCCACGCTCGGCACCTCGGCCCCCGGTTGCAGGACGACGACCGCGCAGACCACCTCGCCCCACTGGGGGTCGGGGATGCCGACGATGGCCACTTCGGCGATCCCCGGATAGCCCGCCAGCGCCGTCTCCACCTCGACCGGGGCCACCGTCTCACCTCCGGTGCGGATCACTTCCTTCTTTCTGCCGACGATGTACAGGTAGCCCTCGTCGTCCTGCTCGGCCAGATCCCCCGTGTGGTACCAGCCGTCCTGGAGGGCCTGGGCCGTCTCGATCGGGAGCTCGAAGTACCCGGTCATGAGGCGGTCGCTCGTCAAGAGGAGCTCCCCGTCCCCGGCTACCTTGGCCTGCACGCCGGGGATGGGATGGCCGACGCTGCCCGGATGGGTGAACAGATCGGGATCGCGCAACCCCACCGCCCGGGCCGTCTCGGTGGATCCGTAGTTGACCGTCGTGCGCGCAGCCGGGAAGCGCTCCTTGATCCCGGCCAGCAACTCCTGGGTGACCTGCGACGTGCCGGTCAGGGCCCACTCGACGCTGCTGGTGTCGACGGCGAGGTCGCTCTCGAGGATGCGGCGCCACACGGCGGGGATGCAGTAGATGACCGAGGGCGACCATCGCCCGACGGCGCCCAGGAGCTGTTCCGCGTCGGCCCGGCTGACGAGATGCGCGGCATGCCGGGCCGACCAGGCCATCATGGCGAAGTTCCAGCCGGCCATGTGGAAGAGGGGGAACATGACCACCTCGCCCGCGCCACCCGTCGTCGAGTACGCCGCCGCGCCGGCATGGGTCCGCAGCCAGGTGGCGCGTTGGGAGACCATCACCCCCTTGGGCTGCCCGGTGCTCCCGCTCGTGAGGAAGATGGTGCAGATGGCGTCCTCGTCGGGGAGCGGCACCGGCGGCGGCGCAGCGGAGGCGGCCTGGGCCTGCAGGCTCAGGCCGATGCCCGGCAGTGCACCGTGGCGGCCCCCGCCGCCGACCGTGACCAGCATGATGTCCGTCCCCGCCACGAGCTGTTCGGCCCGCTCGGCGTGCGCCGGATCCACGATCAACATCTGGGGACGGATGTAGGTCAACACCACAGCGGCTTCGTCATCCGTATAGGCCGGGTTCAGCGGCACGAAGACCACGCCGAGCCGGCTCAGGGCGAAGTAGAGCCCGACGCCCTCGAGCGTGGTCTCCGACCACCAGGCCACGCGCTCGCCGCGGCGCGCCCCCAGCGCGTGCAACGTGTTCGAGAACCGATTGGCCAGGACGTCGACCTCGCCGAAGGTCAGCCGCTCGTCGCCCAACGTCACGGCCAAGCGCGCCGGTGCGGTCCCGGCGGCGCAGGCCAGCACGTCATTGGCTATGAGCGGCATTGGCTAATGAGCGGCATTGCTCCCCCTTGGAGGACGGTGTGAAGTTGCGGCGCGCCGTCTCGCGCCGTGAAAGCATGCCACGTGTGTCCAGCGGCGAACGTCGGATGGGCACTGGGATATCGTGCGGCCCGACGCCGTCGGGCCGCACGACCACGGCAAGAAACCCAGAGGGGGAAACATGGAAAGACTGGCGGACAAGGTCGTCATCATCACCGGAGCGGGCGACGGTCTGGGCGAGGTCATGGCCCATCTGTTCTCCGATGAGGGCGCGCACCTGACGTTGGCCGGGCGCCGCACCGAGCTCCTCGAAAAGGTGGCTGTCGCTATCCGGGCCAAGGGCGGAAGGGCGATCGCCCGCACCACCAACGTCACGGACGAAGCGGCGGTCATCGACATGGTGGCCGACACGGTGGCCGAGTACGGGCGGGTCGACGTCATGTGCAATAACGCGGCACAGCCCGGCAAAGACCTCCACATCTGGGACCAGACACTCGAGAACTGGAACGCCACCATCGCCGTCGACGTGACCGCAGCGATGCTCTGCAGCCGCGAGGTCGTCAAGCAGAGCATGCGGGAGCGCCAGAGCGGGTCCATCGTCAACTTCTCGTCCACAGCCGGGCTCGAAGGGATCGATCGCAAGAGCCACTACAGCACGGCCAAGGCCGGCCTGCGGACGTTGACCAAGGTGGTGGCCAAGGAGGTCGGTCCCTTCGGCATCAGGGTGAACTGCCTCGTGCCCGGCGGCATCCAGACCGACCTCCTGCGCAACTACTGGCGGCGGTTGGCGGACGAGCAGGGCGTCACATGGGAGGAGATCCGCAACAAGGGAGCCCGCTCCACCGCACTGCGGCGCATCGCCACGCCCGAGGAGATCGCCCAGGTCGCGCTCTTCCTCGCCTCCGATGCGTCGAGCGCCATCACCGGCCAGTCCATCGTGGCCGACTGCGGCGCCAACATGCCCGGATGAGCACGAGCGGATGAGCACGTGAGGATGACCACGAGCGGTCAGGCGCGGCGGAGCTGAGGGGGTGGAGCGGGGCGGGGCGTGCTGGGGAGAGCCCGCTCAGCGGGCCCCGCGCACGAGCCGACCCGGAAGTGCGCCTGTATCCCGACCGTGGTCCCGGGTGATGTCGCCGGCCACGAACGTGTAGTCGTAACCCTCGGCATCTTGGAGGAGGCGGCGGCCGCCTGACGGGAGGTCATGCGCCATCCAGGGGCTGCCGAGGCGCAGGTTCTCGAAATCGATGACATTGATGTCCGCCCGCAGTCCCACCTCGAGGCTGCCCCGGTCGCCCAGCCCGTAAAGGGTGGCCGTATCCTTCGTCTGCTTCTTGACGACGAACTCGAGCGGCAGCCGTTCGCCCCGCACGCGATCGCGGGCCCAGTGGGTGAGCATGTAGGTGGGGATCGAGGCGTCGCAGATCATGCCGCAATGGGCCCCACCGTCGGACAGGCCTGAGACCGACTGCGGGTGCAGGAGCATCTGGCGAATGACGTCGTGGCTCTCCCACGCGTAGTTGTAGATCGGCAGCAGCATCATGGCGCGGCCTTCGTCCTCGAGCATGAGGTCGTAGAACAACTCGAGCGCCGGCACACCCTGGGCCGCCGCCAGCTTGGCCAGAGAACGCTCGGGCAGCGGCTCGTAGTCGAGCCCGGGTCCCATCGGATAGAGGCGGTTGGCGAACCGCTCCATGGCTGCGGGCATCATGTCCCACATCAGGGAGGGATCAGCGGGGAGGTTCTCCTCGGCCAGGATCGCCGCCCGCACATCCGGCTGGCGCAAACGGGCCACGAGCGCGGGCAAGGGCAACTCCAACTGCGCCAACGCAATGAACGTCGGGCGCTTGGCGAAGGCATGATGGGTCTGCAGGCCTATGAGCATCCCGAATGGCCGGGCCGCCACTTGCGGGTAGCACTGGGATCCGTCGCCACAAGCTTCCAGCGATTCGGCCAGCAGCATCCGCCACTGCTCGGGATCGTCCTCCACCTGGTTCATGCCGAAGGTGACGGGCCGCCCGATCTCGGCCGAGAGCTTACGCATCCACGCCATCTCCACCGGTGCCTTGATCACGTCCTGCCCGTCCGCGCCGGCGGGCGCCAACTCGAACACCCCGGTGCCGGCGTCACGCAGGGCATATCCCAGGGCGAACAGCTCGTCATGGGCGGCGAACGTGCCTGGAACGGGCTCACCATCCATGGCGCGGTGACCGAGGACCCGTGACGTCGTGACACCGAGCGCGCCCGCTTCCATCGCCTCGCGCACGATGGCACGCATCTGCGCGATGTCCTCGGGCGTGGCCGGCTCGTTGCGCGCCCCCCGGTCCCCCATGACATACCCCCGCACCGCTCCATGGGCGATCTGTGCCCCCACATCGACGGTGAGCCGTCGTCGTGCGAGCACGTCGAGGTATTCGGGGAAGGTCTCCCAACCCCAGGTCATCCCTTCGGCCAACGCCGTGCCGGGAATGTCCTCCACTCCCTCCATCAACTGGATCAGCCACTCCTCCTGACCGGGCCGCACGGGTGCGAAGCCCACCCCGCAGTTGCCCATGACCAACGTCGTGACCCCATGGTGCGAAGACGGGTTCATCTGGTCGTCCCATGTCACCTGGCCGTCGTAGTGGGTGTGGATGTCCACGAACCCGGGCGTCACCAGCCGGTCGGTGGCGTCGATCACCCGGATGGCGTCGCCGTCCACCTCCCCCCCGACGGCAGCGATCCGCCCGTCTTTGATCACCACGTCACCAACGAAGGGTTCCCGACCGGTCCCGTCGACGATCTTTCCGCCACGGATGATCACGTCGTACATTGCAAACCCCCCGGAGATGGTGGAACCCGTGTCAACTCTACCCCGCGCCATGATTTCGCCCTGGCCGGGGATATCGACCGGGGACATCGACCGGTCGCCGAATTCCCCCCCGACGGGGTCCGAAGGCCTCCCCGGCGGAGGCCCGAATTCCCCTTCCAGGGGGGCACGGCCTACTGTGGCCGCCGCAGCCTCCGGCCTGTGGTCACCCGCCTGCGGTGCGACAACGCCGGAGCCTCGGAGCTCGACTTGCAGTTGCTGCACTCGGCGTACGAAATGGAGACGGCATGGAATGGAATAAGCGATCGGCCATAGTGACCGGAGGCGCAGGGGGACTCGGCGCCGCAACTGTCCGCAACCTGACCGCTCTGGGCCTGCAGGTCGTGGTCTTCGACCGCGCCCTCGATGCCGGCAAGGAACTCGTCAGTTCCCTGGGCCGCGGGGTGGCCGTCGGGGGCGATGTGAACGACGACGCCGACGTGACGGCAGCCATCGAGGCGGCATCGGCGCTGGCCCCCCTGGCCGTGGTGATCAACGTGGCCGGGGGCGGCGCCGGCGGTCGCACGCTTTCGCGCGACAACACGCCGCTCGACATGAACATCTTCCGTGGCGTCATGGAGCTCAACGCCTTCGGCACGTTCAACGTCACCCGGCTCAGCGCGGCGCGCATGTCCGCCAACGAACCCGACGAGCACGGTCAGCGTGGTGTCGTCGTGAACACTGCCTCCATCGCCGGCTACGAAGGGCAGACCGGCCAGATCGCCTACGGCGCGGCCAAAGCCGCCATACTCGGCATGAGCCTCCCCCTGGCGCGGGATCTGGCCCCGGTCGGTATCCGGGTCTGCGCCATCGCCCCCGGCACCATGGGGACACCGCTCATGATGAGCGCCCCGGACACGCTGAAGGACAAGTTGGTGGAGAACATCGTCTTTCCGCACCGCATGGGCGAGCCGGACGAATTCGCCTTGCTCGTCGAGAGCATCGTGCGGAACCCCTACCTCAATGGGGAGAACATCCGCCTCGACGGGGCACTTCGCTTCCCGCCCAAATAGTTCGGCTCGTCCGCCACGGGCGAGGCGTGGGCGGATCAGCCCGTGGGTGGGGTCTTCAGCATGGCGCCGGCGTCGACGCGGATGTTCAGCCCCGTGATGTACCGGGAGTCGTCGCTAGCCAAGAAGGCCATCAGGTTGCTGATGTCGCGCGGGTCGACGTAAGGAATCGGCATTGCCTGCATCAGCGGCAGGAAGTCGATGACGTCTTCGCGCGTGGGATTCTCCAGGTCGGGCCGGAAGGCACGGTAGACGTCGACGTTGTGCAGCAGGTCGGTGTCACAGTTCGTCGGGTGCACCCCGTTCATGCGGATCATGTGCGGGGCGAGCTGAAGAGCCAGGACCTCGACGTAGCGGATCACCGTCTGCTTGGCCCACGAGTACCCGACGCCCCCGGTGGAGCCCATGACCTCGGTCGTGCCCTTCATCATGCCGGCGGTGGAGCCGGTGACCACGATGGAGGCGCCGGCCGTCAAGTGCGGGATCGACGCGGCGACCGTGTTCATGGCCCCGATCAGGTCGACGTCGGTGGCGTCGATGAACCCTTGGCACAAAGTGTCGTCCCGGCCGGGACAGATACCCGCGTTGGCCAGGACGATGTCCAGGCGCCCGAATGTGGCGACACCCTCTTCGACCACCTCGCGCAGCTGCTCCCGGAGGCGGACGTCGCCCTGGCGGGCGATGATCCTGCGGTCCAACGCCTCGACCTCCTTCACCGTCTGCGCCAGGTCCTCCGGCGAGGCGTTGGGGTAGTTCATGCTGGCGATCGGCGCGCAGATATCGACGGCGATGATGTCCGCCCCCTCCTCGGCCAGTCGCACCGCATGGCTCCGTCCCTGACCGCGTGCGGCACCGGTGATGAATGCGACTTTCCCCTCGAGCTTGCCCATCTGCGTCCCTCCGACTCTTGTTGCCTCGATGTTGGCTCCTGCAACCTATAGGACAAACTGGGCGGCCATCTATCGATGACGTTTGCTCAGGGGTTGACGACCACGGGCACGTGGGAAAACCCGGCCACGTTGGCCATGGTGACCCGCCGGAGACCTCCCTGGTCGACGGTGAAGTTGGGCCAGCGGCGGGTCATCTCGGCAATGGCGATCCTGCTCTCCATCCGGGCCAGGGCGGCGCCGAGGCAGCTGTGGATGCCGTAGCCGAACCCGAGGGCGAGGCTCGGGGGGCGGGTGATGTCAAAACGGTCGGGGTCCTCGTAGGCGCGCTCGTCCCTCGTGGCCGAGCCGGTGAGGAGGAGGACGGGTTGGTGGGCGGGAATCGTCACGCCGCGCACCGTTTTCTCTTCCAAAGTGAAGCGGCCCTGGTACTGGCTCGGTGGCAGGTAACGCAGAATCTCCTCCACGGCGCCGGGAATCAGGTCCGGTTCCTCGCACACCAGACGCCACTGCTCGGGGTTACGTGCGAAGAGCACTGCCGCGTTGCCCACCAACTTGGTCACCGTTTCGGCGCCCGCTCCGGCGAGCAGGGAGAGGAACCCCGCGATCTCGTCGTCCTGCAGCTGTGTCATCACGCCGTCACCCCGATCGACTTGCGCCTCGATCAGCCGGCTGATCATGTCGTCGGCCGGGTGGGCCCGATGATCCTGCACGAGCTCGTAGTAGTAGAGACCGGACTCGAGTCCCGCCGCCTCTGCTTCAGGGGACGGATGGACGCTGCCCACCTCCCGGTGCAGGACGGCGTCGAGCCAGTGCCGGATCTGCTGGCGGTCTCCCTTGGGGATCCCCAACATTTCAGAGATGACCTCGACGGGGAACGGCCCCGACCACTGTTGCACGAGGTCGAACGTCTCCGCCGGGCCGATCTCGTCTGCGAACTCGGTGATCACCCGACGCACCATCGGCTCCAGCTGGTTGATGGCACGCGGGGTGAAGACGCGGCTCACCAGCGCACGCATCCGCTCATGCTCCGGCGGGTCCATGAAGATGATCATGCTGAAGGCGAACTTCTCCGGATTGCTCAAGAGGTGCATATCGGTTCCGTATCCGCTGCAGAACACACCCACGTCCTTGTGCGCCGCCGCAACATCCTCCCAGCGCGAGAGAGCCCAGAATCCGTACTTCTCGCTGTAGTACACGGGTTTCTCGTTACGGAGACGACGATAGACATCGGTCGGATCCGAGAAGAACGTCGCGCTGTACGGATCGAACTCCAACGGCTCTCCCGTCGTGGGGTTCGAAACGGAAGTCGTCACCTTGTCTCCTTTGCCTTTGGGTGGGGCAGCCCCCGGCGGGGCAGTGCTCGGTGGGGCAGCACTTGGTCGGGCGCCCACACCCCAACTCTCGCGCAGGATCGTCCCGCTGCAACAGCCCGCTGCAACAGGGCGAACGGGCGGACACCGGGACGATCCATACCACGGCTGCGCTGACCGCCTCCGGGAGTCGGGCTTCGGGGGAAGTCAGGCTTTCGGGGGAAGTCAGGCTTTCGGGGGAGCCTCCGGACCGGATCGGTGGAAAAACGCTTCAATGGCCGCCCGCGTATCGGTGCTGGCGAAGGCCGCCACCTGCCAGGGCCATTCGGTCTCCAACTGTTGGCGGAGCGTGTTGTCCCATGTCCGGCGCAACAGGCGCGTGGCGATCTGCACCCCGAGAGGGGGCAACGCTGCGAGGTCCTGCGCATACTCGATGGCCGTGGCCACCAGATCGTCCTGTGGGACGACTTTCCAGACGAGGCCCAATGCCAACGCCTCGTCCGCCGCCACGCGCCGGCTGGTGGCCGCGAGGTCGAACGCCGCCTGCGGTCCGATCGCCCGTGGCAGCAGATAGCTCATGCCCATCTCCATCGAGAGCCCCACGCGGGTGAAGGCCACAGTGAACAATGCCCTCTCCGAGGCGAAGCGCAGGTCGTGGAGGAGCGCGAGCGCAAAGCCGCCTCCGGCGGCCGCCCCGCTGACAGCGGCGATCATCGGCTTGTCGAAGGCGTCGATGGTGAGCACGTGCCGGCCCGGGCCGAGGCGGTCGGCGTGGCGTTCGATCATGCCGAGGCTCGCCGTCTCTCCCGTGGACTCGTGCAGCATGTCCGAGAGGCTCTGCGCCGGCTCACCGTCCTTGAGCTGGGTCAGGTCACCACCCGCGCACCACGATGGTCCGTTGGCGGTCGTGACGATGGCACGCACGCCGTCATCCACACGTGCCTCTTCGAGCGCCTCCATGTAGGAGACGAGTAACGGTCCCGACAACCCGTTGAACGGCGGATTGTTGAGACGGAGCTCGAGGACGGCGCCGTGCCGCTCCCGGAGGACCAGGTCACTCGTCATCGTCGGCCTCCCCGCGCACGAGGTGGTCGGGACATCGCAAAGTCATCACACCGTCATCGCGCCGTCATGCGATGCGGGTCTCCCGGGCCGGCGGCGCCCACCAACGAGCCGGCTCGGTCGAACGCACACGCGAGAACGCGTCACGGACGTCCTCCGGTGAGCGCAGCCCGGCGACCGCCGGCCCCGAACCCATTGCGAAGCGGGCCACCCGGCCCCCGGCTGCGCTCAGCACCTCGCCGGTGAGCGTGCAGTCCCGGTGGACCAGGAAGGCGGCGACGGGCGCCACGATGTTGACGGTCAGCAATGCGGTCGCCGGCCCGAAAATGGTCGACATCACCGCCTCGTTGAGACGGGTCACCGCCATCGGCGCCACCGCGTTCACGAGAATCCCGTGGTCCACTCCCTCAGCCGCCAGTGCGCGTGTCAGCCCGGCCAGCGCCCCCTTAGCGCCGCCGTAGGCGGCGTTGGCCGGCGTTCCCAACAATCCGATGCTCGATGAGGTGAAGACGACCCTGCCGTACCCCTGGTCCCTCATGGCATTCCAGGCGGCCCGCGTGACCAGGATCGATCCGATGAGGTGCACACCCAAGACAGCCCGGATGTCGTCGGGCGTCAAGCGGTGGTAGCCCCCTGAGCGGACGATGCCGGCGTTGTTGATGACGGCGTCGATCCGTCCGTAATGGTCCAGAGCCGTCGCGACAGCGGCGCGTGCGCCGTCGGGGTCCGCCACCGAGTGCGCATCGGCAACGGCCTCCCCGCCGAGCGCGGTGATCTCGTCCGCAACCCGTTGCGCGCTTCCGCCGATCAGATCGCGGCCGTCGGGGGCGGTACTGAGATCGTTGACGACCACCCGCGCCCCCGATGCAGCGAGCAGGTGTGCATACGCCCGGCCCAACCCGGCCCCACTCCCGGTCACGAGAACGACATCTCCTGCGAACTCCACTGCAACGCCCCCCTCTTCGTGCGTTCCCCCGTGTGCCAATCCGAATGTAATCGATGCGGCCTTCCGAAAAGACCCCGCTCAACGGCGGACGATGTAGCCGGCCTTCTCCCGATCCCAGGTCGTCTGGGTGACGCCGCTCTCCCGCAGTTCGGTCTTGAGCACCTTCCCCGTCGGGTTCATCGGCAAGCTGTCCACGATGTCGACGTAGCGCGGGACGGCGAAATAGGGCAGGCGGGCCACGCAGAAATCCATCAGGTCGATGATCTCGAGCTCGGCGCCCGGCTGGACGGAGACAACGACCTTGACATCGTCTTCCCCCAGCTCACTCGGCACGGCGACCGCCGCCGCCTCCGCGACTGCGGGGTGGCGCAGCAGTGTCTGCTCGACCTCGAACGATGAGATGTTCTCGCCCCGCCGTCGGATTGCATCCTTGTTGCGGTCGACGAAGGTCAGATGCCCGTCAACGTCCATGCGCCCCATGTCGCCGGTGTGGAACCACAGATTGCGCCAGCGTTCGACCGTGGTCTCGCTCCGCCCGTAGTAGCCGTCGAACATCACGTGGGGCGCCCGGGGACGACAACAGATCTCCCCGACCTCCCCCGGCTCCACCGGTTCGTCGTCCTCGTCGAGGACGACGACTTCGAAGTTCGGCTGGGCCCGCCCGGTCGCTCCTTCTCTCGCCTCGTCGCCGATGGCATAAAGGACCATGGGCAAGGCCTCGGTCATCCCGTAGCTGGTCAGCACGGTCAGGTTGTACCGCTCTTCGATGCGGTGGTGCAGGCCCCGCGGAACGGGTGCGGCCGAAAGAAAACGCAGGGGGATCTCGGCATCACGCGGATCCGCGGGCAGGTTCCAGAGCATGTTCACCATGACGCCGGCCAACAGGATGCCCTTCGCGTCGTAGCGGCGCACCCGGTCCCAGCATTCGTGCACGCTGAAGACCGGATCGAGCAAGCCGGTGGCGCCCGCCGCGATCGGGCCGACCACCGACGCCACCGAACTGATGTGGAACAGCGGAAGGGGCGCGTACAGCACCTCGCCCTCCTCCAGCTGCCAGGAGTCGACCATCGTGGCGGCGCAGGCCGCCACGTAGTGGTGCGAGATCACCGCCCCCTTGGAGGGCCCGGTCGTTCCCGACGTGAAGAGCACGCACAGCGGGTCCTTCCACTGCGGCTCGTGGAGGCCGGGTGGCGCTGGCGCGCCGCCGTCGGTCAGGGCGGTGCTGTCCACCAGGCACCAGGGGACATCCGGCAAATGATCGCTCCCGGTGTGTTGCACGATGACGGTCTCCAGATCGGGAACATCCTCGGCGACAGCCGTCACCCGGTCGAGCAGGGTGTCCTCGACAAGGGCCAGCCGGCAACCACTGGCGCGCAGCGGTGTCGAGAGAAAGCTCCCCCTGTATGCGGTGTTCAGGGGGACGGCGAGCGCGCCGAGCTGGGCCGCACCCAACAACGTGTAGATCCACGACGGATGGGTGTTGGCGAAGATCGCAACAGTCTCCCCGCGACGGAGACCGAGGTCGTAGAGGGTTGCTGCTGCGGCCATGGACCGCTCCCGCAGTTGGGAATAGCTGATCGGCTCGTCGCGCACAACCAGGCAAGCCTGGTCGGGACGCTTCTCACACTGGGCGTCAAGGAGCCCGGTGATGGTGCGGTGTTCGAGCGCCCGCCACGACATGCTCATCGACCGCCGCCTGAGGCTCGGGCACTTCCGGGTGCCATCAGGAGCCCGGCGGTTCCGGATGGGCCCAGGCGGGGCTCTCGGGCCAGTGCAACCGCGAGCGGCGTGACGGGTGGTGCGGATCGTGACGTTGGCAGGCTTCTCGGTAGGCCCGGCCCACCGCAACGGCCTGGCCCATGTCCCAGTAGTCACGTTCGCCGGCGAAGCGCCCGTTACCGCCATACCGGTACACACTGATGCTCGGGAAATCCAGATAGGGCGGCCCGGACGGGTCGGGGTTATCCCTTCGGTTCTGCATGAGGACGACGACGTCGTCCCCGTCGATCTTGTGCCATTCGTAGACGGTGTAGAGCTCGGGGAACTGCTCGTTCATGAGCTGGTTGCACCACGTCCCGAACTCCTTTGGGTCCATGGTGCCGTAGTGGTGATCGAAGTACACACAGTCGTCGGTGTACAGGTCGACCTGGGCTGTCCAGTCCTCGCCCACCGGACCGACTCGCCAGAGATGCTGGAAGGCCTGCTCGATCTCCTCGCGTTCGTACTCGCCCATCGGTCCCGGCTCCTTACTTGAGTTTGGGCAACAGCAGCTGCTGGATCTCCTGCCCCGCCTCATCGGGGACGAGGAACGTACGGGGATCCATGATCTCGTCCAGCCGATCCCGGACCTCCGCCGCAGTCAGCCCGAGATCGAAGATCCCGTCGTTCACCCCCATGAACAGTCGAGACAGCCCATCCATCCGGACGCTGAAGATCTCTCCGCTCGTCGTACAGGACTCGTGGGCGAGATATCCCACGACGTCAGCGAGAGCATCGGGGTCGCCCGTTGACGCGGGCACCACCATGTTCACCATGATGTCGTGGTCCGGGCCCTCGCGCTTCAAGATGTTCATCACGCCGACGAGGCCCATGTTGGCGACGGCGTTGCCCTCCGCCGCATCCTCGGCGACCGTGGTGCCCAACGCGCTTGAAAACACGATGCGCCCGTAGTGCCGCTCGCGCATTGGGATCCAGGCCGCCTGGGTCAGCCAGTAGCCGCCGAAGAGACCGCCCAGAAGCTCGACCGGATCCTTGTCGCCGAGGAGAGCCTGCGAGGAGCTCGCATCGGACGTCCGATCCGACTGGAGAACCAGGATATCGACGGCACCGAAGCTGTTGATCGCCGCCTCGATCACCGCTTGCGCGCCTTGCGGCGTGTCCACGACATCACTGTTGGGTATCGCAGCACCGCCCCGCTCCTCGAGCTCCTTCGCCACCTGAATGGCGTCGGACGCATCGGCGTCGTTGGCCACCACGAGCGCCCCGCGCACCGCGAGCAGTTGGGCGTAGCGTCGCCCGAGAGTGCTCCCCGCATGTGTGACGATTGCGACCCTGCCGTCGAACCGGATGTCGGTCATGCCCCCTCCAATGCGAGACTCTCCCCCGAACGTGCGATCTCCTTGGCCCAGGTGTAGTCCGCCTTCCCCGACGGCGACCGAGGCACCTTGTCCACCAGGAACATCCGACGGGGAACCTTATGCCCGGCCAGATGATCTCGGCAGTAGCGTTGGACTTCATCGAGCGTGAGCAGGGGGTCTGCGGTCACCGGCTCGACGACGGCCGCCACCCGCTCGCCGAAGCGCGGATCGGGCACGCCGACGATCACCGCGTCGACGATCCGCTCGTACCCCTTCAGCACGGCCTCCACCTCTTCGGGGTAGACCTTCTCGCCGCCCGTGTTGATGCAGAGCGTGCCCCGCCCGAGCAAGCGGATGGTCAGGTCGGCCTCGATGCTCGCCATGTCCCCGGGCAGCGCCCAGCGCACGCCATCGACGGTGACGAACGTCCGTGCCGTCTTCTCGGGGTCGTTGTAGTAGCCCACGGGAACCCGACCCTTGGTGGCCAACCTCCCGACGGCACCCGACCCCGGAGTGACCGGACGCAGGTCGTCGTCGAACACGGTGGTCCTCTCGTCGGCGGTGAAGCGCAAGGTCTGGGCCGGTCCCTGCCCCCGGACAGTCGTGGAGATGGCCTGGGCGGGTGACTCGGACGAACCGATGGCCTCGACGATCATCACGGCCGCAGGAAAGCCGAGGAGGAGGCGGTCCTTGACGTCACCGGACATGATGCTGCCGCCCGAGCCGAGCATGAGTACCGACGAGGTGTCGAAGCGTCCCGGGTGGGATTCGAGCGCCTCGACCAGCGGCAGGCCCATGGAGTCGCCGACGATGGTCAACATGGTGACACCCTCGCGTTCCACTATCCCGAGCACCGTCTCCGCCTCCATCTGACGGCTCGGGTGCAACACGGTGAGACCCCCGCTCAGCATCGCTCCCCACGCCGACCAGTGGCCACTGACGTGCATCAACGGACCGAGCGCATAGGAGACGTACAGGTCAGGGACCTCGACTCCGGCGTCGGCCAGCGCTCTCAGTCGTGGGTGAATCGGCGCAACCGCATTGTCCGCGACCTCTTCGGGCTCCACCACCTCGACACCCGGGGTCATGGTGGCCAAGAAGATGTCCTCTTGTCGCCACACGACTCCCTTGGGATTCCCCGTCGTCCCACCGGTGTAGGCGATATAGGCGTCGTCGCCCGAACGGGGGCCGAAATCCGCGACCGGGGAGTTGTCGGCCAGCAGGTCCTCATAGGCGACGGCGCCCGGCAACGAGCCGAGGGCCTCGGGTGATGCTGATCCGTTGTCGGAACCGTCCTCGACCACGATCAGGTGCTGCAAGCGGGGAAGCCGATCCGAAATGGCGGCGACCACGGGCGCAAACGACGCTTCGAGGACGAGTGCCACGAGATCGGCGTTGTCGAAGAGGTAGCACAACTCGTCGGCGACGTAGCGATAGTTGACATTGATGGGAACCGCCCGGATCTTGTACGACGCCACCATCGTCTCGAGGTACTCCGGTCTGCTGTACATGAAGACGCCGACATGGTCCGTCGGACCCACACCTAGTGCAGCCAGACCGTGGGCCAGGCGCGTCGCCCGGTCGTCCAGCTGTCCGAAGGTCAGCCTGGTGTTGCCCCAGACAATGGCTTCACGCTCGGGCACCCGCGCCGCGACGCCTTCGAAGAGATCGGCCAGGTTGAAGTCCATGTGTCCCCCCTCGTCCGGTTACCACGTTCGCTCCGGATGGTTCTTCCACGAGCAGAGGTAGTCGTCGATGCCCCGGCCCACGCGGCCTCTTTACTCTGACTCTAGAATACCAGAATGCTATTCTCGCCCCCGGTGCCCCGAGGGGGTGTGGCGTGGCGGAACCGGGCTGCATCGGCGCAAACGAGATCTGGAGGATGAGGGGGGTGAACCTGCCGAGGTTGGACAACCGGGTGGCCTTCGTCGCCGGAGCGAGCCGCGGCATCGGACGCGACATCTCCATGGCCCTGGCGCGGGCCGGAGCATCGGTCGCAGTCGCGGCGCGCACGGAGGCACCCGGCAAGCTTGCCGGCACCATCTTCTCCGTCGCGGGTGCCATCGCGGCCGAGGGCGGGACCGCCCTCCCCGTCGTGTGCGACGTCACCGACGAGTCGTCGGTCCAGGTCGCGGTCGATCGGGTCGCTTCCGAGCTGGGGCCGATCGATATCCTGGTGGCCAACGCCGGAGCGCTATGGATGGGAACGACCCTCGATACCCCCCTCAAACGCTGGGAGCTTTGCCTTCGCGTGAACCTCACGGGAACGTTCCTTGTCACGAGGGCCGTCCTGCCGTCGGTCATGGAGCACAAGCGCGGCTCGCTCATCGCCATCACCACGACGGGGGTCTTCCAGACCGAGCTGGGCTCCAACGCCTACTGGGTCTCCAAAGCCGGTATCGAGCGTTACTACGCCGGACTGGCCACGGAAATGGCACCGTACGACGTCGCGGTCAACTGCCTGGCCCCACGCAAGGTTGTCATGACCGAAGGTGCCGTCGCCGGGGGAATTGATGTCCCGCCCGACATGGTCGAGCAGCCCGAAGCCATCGGCGCCGCCGCCGTCTTCCTGGCCGGACAGACGGCGCGGACCCTCACCGGGACGGTGCAGTACTCGCTCGACCTGCTCGCAGAGATCGGCCATTCCATCGACCCTTCACCGGCGGACACCCCGTCGTGAGATCGTCGGGAGACGACCGGGGCGGCATCGGATCGGACAAGGGGGAACTGGTCATGAAGCCAATCCGTGTCGGGGGGGAGAGCGTCTTTCCCGACGAGGTGGAGGGCGTGCTCTGCTACCACCCCGCTATCGATTCCGCAGCCGTCGTCGGCATGCCCGACGGAAGAAGCGGCGAAGTCCTCGTGGCACTGGTGGCGCCGAAGCCCGGGCAGACCGCGCCGAGCACAGAGGATGTGCGGCAGTTCCTGATCGGCCGGCTCTCGGGATACAAGGTGCCACACGACGTCTTGGGCGTCGAGGCGATCGAGCGCGACGGCAGGCGGGTGGACTACGAGTGGGCGCGAGCCACGGCGACGGCGCTCCTTGCGCCACCCAGCGCCCCGTGACCGGCGGCCCGCTGCCCGGCCTCGAGGGCTTGCGTGTCCTCGACCTCTCCGACGACGTCGCGGGCGCCTATTGCGCCAAGCTCCTGAGCGACGCCGGGGCCAGTGTCACACGGGTCGAACACCCGGACGGCCACAGCCTGCGCCACTGGTCCGTGAACGGCGACGTCGGGCCGTGACGGCGACCCTGACGGCGCTCTCTTCCGGTTCCTGGCGTCGTCGCACGAGAGCATGGTCCTCGACCTCGGCGCGCCGGACGCCGGAGGCCGTGGACGCACTGGCCGCCGCGTGCGGATGTGGTCATCGTCTCGACTTTCGGCGGACATGGCGCGCGCACGGCGTCCACCGTGGATCCACTCGCCCTCCATGCTGCCCATCCCGAACTGATCGTCGTCAGCCTCTCGGCCTTCGGTCTCACCGGCCCGCGCGCTTCGGAGTACTCGTCGGAATTCCTCATTCAGGCCCTGTCCGGCTCGCTGCACAACCACGGCAGCGCCGAAGGCCTCCCGCTGGCCGTGGGGGGTGCTTTGGCCGAGTGGTCGGTCGGAACATACGGGGCCCTGGGCGCGGTCAGCGCGCTCACGGCGCGGCGGCGCACCGGCCTCGGTGACCTCGTCGACATTTCGGCCCTCGAGAGCCTCACCATCACGTTCATCTGCTACCCGTCGGTCGCCGCGAGCATGCCCGGCGGCGAACGGAGGCGCTCGACCTACACGATGACCCCGAGCATCGAGCCCTGTCGCGACGGCTACGTCGGGATGGCAACCATCACGATGGCCCAATGGAAGACCTTCCTCGAAATGATCGAACGTCCCGATCTGGCGGACGATGACTCGCTGCAGCCGTTGCCGAATCGTCGACGGCCGGACGTCCTCAAAGCCATCACCGATTGGACCGGGGCGCGCACTGTCGACGAGGTCGTGCAGATCGGCTCGATGTACCGGATCCCCACGGTTCCTCTCGGCAACGGGAAGATCTTCCCCCATCTCGAGCAGGTGGAGAAGCGTGAGCTGTACGACGTCAATCCGCGCGGCGGCTTCCCGCACCCCCGCCCTCCTTTCCGCTCCAGTGCCACGGTCCGCCGGTCCCCCGGGTCGGCGCCGAGAATCGACGAGCGTGGGCCCACCGCAGGGGCAGGGGCAGGGGCAGGGGCAGGGGCAGGGGCAGGGGCAGGGGTGCCGGTAGCCGACGCTGCCGGGCGACCCTTCATGCCGTCCGCGGCAGCGGGTTCGGCGCATGGATCGGCCGCATCCGACGCGGCCCCCGGTCTCCCGCTCGTCGGCGTGCGGGTGCTCGACTTCACCGCCTTCCTGGCCGGTCCGATGTGCACGCAGTACCTGGCCTGTCTGGGAGCCGACGTCATCAAGGTGGAGTCCCTCCAACGGCCCGACCCCATGCGCTTCAGCGTCCTTGTCGACGCATCGGTCGAGCAGTGGTACGAGCAGGGCAGCATCTACCAATCGGCGAACTTGAACAAGCGCAGCGTGACCCTGAATCTCTCAGATCCTCGAGGCCGCGACATCGCGTTGCGGCTCGCCGCCACCGCTGACGTGGTGATCGAGAACTTCACGCCGCGCGTCATGGAGCAGTTCGGCCTGACCTACGACGATGCTGCGTGAGGTCAACCCCGCCATCATCATGATGCGGATGCCCGGATTCGGCCTGGACGGCCCGTGGCGCGATCGTCCGGGTTTCGCGGCCTCGATGGAGCAGGTGTCGGGTCTGGCCTGGATCACCGGCTACACCGACAGCCTGCCCACCATTCCCGGGGTCTGCGACCCCTTGGCGGGGATGCACGCGGCGTTCGCCATCCTCACCGCGCTCGAACACCGGGTCCGCACCGGAGAGGGACAGCAGATAGAACAGGCCATGATCGACCTGGCGGGCAATCTGAACATCGAGCAGGTGCTCGAACACTCCGCCTACGGACACCTGATGCAGCGCCTCGGGAACGGCCAGCCGGGCACCGCGCATCAGGGCGTGTACGCGACCGTCGAACCCGAACAATGGGTTGCCCTGCGGTGCTCCACCGATCGGGAATGGCAGGCGCTCCGCACGGCGCTGGGCAGGCCGGAGTGGTCGCTCGATCCTGCGCTCGACAGCCGCGCAGGGACGAAGTGACGCCGTCGAACTTCTCACCGCCGAGCTCACTGCATGGTTCGGCGCGGCAGAGCCAGAAGGATGCGCTGTCGACGTTGCGGACGGCAGGCGTGCCGGCCGAGCCGGTGGTCCACTCCTATGACGTCGACCTCGACGACCAGATGAACGCCCGGGGCTTCTGGGAGGACGTCACGCACCCCATCGTGGGCACCAAGCGTTTTCCCGCCTGGCCGATCGTCGCCGGAGCTCGGCGGTCCCCGTGGTTCCGCCTGCCCGCGCCCCTCCTCGGAGAGCACAACGATGAAGTGCTCGCCAGCGTCGGCGTCACGACCGAAGAGCTCGATGCGTTACGGACGGATGCCGTCATCGGCACGAGGCCCACCGGCCTCTGAAGCAGCTGGCCTCCGCCAGCCTCCGCTCAATGGGCGCGAGCGATCTTGCTGAAATCGAAGCTCACGAGCCGGTCGACACGCAGTCCGACTTCGGTCCACTCCCCCACTCCCTCGGCCGTCGGCGGTTCGACGAAGAACCGGGTGGGGCCGTGGGCCATCACCCCGCGGATCTTGTCGTACGAAGGGAATTCCTCGACGGTGGCTGCCGCGCCGAAGCCTTCAGCCAGGTCGACCAGGGACGGCGACAACCGGGGCACGGTCAGGTGCAGCACGCCGCGCCCCACGGTGTAACGGACCGGGCGTCCCCTGGGGGTCCCTTCTCCGTCCACCGTGCCGAGAACGGCAACCTGCTTCTGGCGCAGGAACGACAGGGCCTCTTCCGCCGTCATCGCGATGTGCGAGGGGACGAGGGCGCCGGCGAGCGCGTCCGGGTCGGGTGCGAGCTCGCCCGGCGGGGCAGCGACACTCGGGGCCAGGGGTTCGCACACCGTCCACTCCTCGGGGACCACGCGCAGATAGATGCGCTTGCCCGAGGCGACGTTCGCGCGGACGCGCGCCATGTCGGCCGCGTCCATCACCTCGCCGTTGTCGTCGACGCCGAGAATCGAATCGGGGATATCGGCCAGATCCAGGACATCAGCGGTGCCGCGACACTCCAGGGCAAGATAGGAAGGTCGTCGTCGGCCGAGGTGACGACGCAGGCGACACGCGGATGGCGAAGGAGATTGCGGACCTTGGCGCTCTTCCGGTAGGTGTTGAAGTGGATGGCACCGTCGGCCCACAGCGGGGTCAAGGGGTGCGTGGTCGGGCTCCCGTCCTGGCGGCGGGTGACCAGGAAGCCGCGTCCGGCCGATTCGAGAAACGTCTCGAGTCCGGGGTTCAATTCCGGAGTCTTGCCGGCGGTCGTCACGAGCGCAGCCTCACAGTTCGGGGACAGTACCGGTGATATCGGTGGTCGGCCCCGCCTTCGCCACCAGGTCCGGAAGGACGTCGGAGAGCTCCCTGGGGTCCCAACGCGCCCTCTTGTCGACACTCGGCCCCGCCCGCCACCCTTCGGCCACGCTGATATAGCCCCCATGCACGTTGAAGATGCGACCGGTCACGTCCCGAGAAGCGGCGCTCCCCAACCAGACGACCAGTGGCGACACGTTCTCCGACGCCAGAGGGTTGAATCCCTGGGCAAACCGGCTCGTCACCTCCTGCCCGAACGGTAGGTCCTCGTTCATCCGGGTGAGGGCCATGGGTGCGATGGCGTTCACCGTCACGCCGTAGCGTGCGAGCTCCAGAGCGGCGATCACCGCGAAGGCGGCGATCCCGGCCTTCGCCGCCCCGTAGTTGATTTGGCCGGCGTTCCCGTAGAGACCGGTGGAGGAGCTCGTACACACCACACGGCCTTCGTTCGTCTCCCCGGCCTTGGCCCGCTCGCGCCAGTGCACGGCAGCCCAGCGAGTGGGGGCGAAGTTGCCCTTCAGGTGGACCCGGGACACGGCATCCCAGTCGTCGTCGGTCATGTTGACGAGCATGCGGTCGCGCAGGATCCCGGCGTTGTTGACGAGGGTGTCGATCGTCCCGAACGCCTCCACTGCATGAGCAATGAGACGCCGGGCACCCTCCCAGTCCGACGCGTCATCGCCGTTGGCCACCGCAGTGCCGCCCATGGCTCGTATCTCCTCGACCACCTGGCCCGCCGGGCCACCAGGGGCCGCAGGGCCCGCCGGGCCGATCGAGTCAGTCGAGCTGGCTTCGCCGTCCATCCCCACCCCGAGGTCGTTCACCACGACCCTGGCGCCCTGGCGGGCGAACTCGAGGGCATGGCTCCGCCCGAGGCCGCGGCCGGCACCGGTGATAACGACGACCCTCCCGTCACATATTCCACTCATTGCCTCTCCTCGCTCACACTTTGCGGTCCTTTGCGGGGCGGTGGCCCGGCTTGGGTGAACTCCGTGCCCGGAGGATCGACGGCCCAGGCTGGTGACTCGCCCCATCCATCCTCGTAGACCAATTCGTGCAAGGGCCGGCGGCGGACCGGCCCGTGCTTTCCGGCGGGCCGACCCAGGGCGATCGTGGCCGCCATGAAGACGTGCTCGGGAATGTCGAGCAACGTGCGCAACTCCGGCTCCACCATGGCGTGCCAGCCGGTCAGCACACCGCCATATCCCAACGCCCGCGCTGCCAGCAGGAGGTTCTGGCAGGCCGGATAGATGGACGCCCCCTCGGTGGGCGTCGGGTCGCGGTAACGCTCGAGGCAGGGCAACACGACGACCGGTATGCGCTCGAAGTCCTCGACGAACTGGGTCATGGTGTTCGCCAGTCGCGCTTTGGGTGAATGCCGCGACCGCTCCACTCCCGGTGTCGTAGCGATCCACTTCCCTTTTGGCCCCCCACGCCCGTCGCGCCCCCTCGCCGATCAGCCGACGCGCCTGTTGTGCCCGGGGCCCATCGCGCAGAACCAAGAAGCGGAACGGCTGGCGGTTAGATCCGCTGGGCGCCCGGGTGGCGGCGAACAGCATGGTGGCCAGCGCGTCGTCGGGAACCGGCTCCGCCGTGAACCGCCTGATGGCGCGGGTCGTGGCCATCCCCTCGAGAAGCCCGAGTGCGTTGTCGCCGGTCACGTCCACCCCCACTCCTGTTGTGTCTCGCCGCCCCACAAGGATCGCATCTCCTGGCGGGCCCGGGTACGGCGGAAAGCCGCCGACCTCGATCCTCAGTCTCCGGTCGGTGCTGTCTCGAGGTATCCGAGCCGGCCCTGGTCGATGACGACGTCGCCGGACTGCGTTTCCGTCCGGAACAGAGCCAGGCCGTCCGACACGATCCAGGCTTTGACCGTCAAGGTTTCCCCGGGCCAGACCGGTTTCGAAAAACGTCCGTGTATCGAGATGAAACGGGCCGGGTCGGACCCGCAGAGCGCGTGGAGGAGGAGCCGCCCTGTAAACCCGTAGGTGCACAGGCCGTGCAGGATGGGCAGGTCGAACCCGGCTCGCTTGGCGAACTCCGGGTCGGAATGCAGGGGATTGTGATCACCCGACAGGCGGTACAACAGCGCCTGATCGCGTCGGGTTTCTGCCTGCATGACACAGTCCGGCTCGCGCTCTGGAGGAACATTCGCAGCGCCGGAGGGACCGCGGTCCCCTCCGAAACCGCCGCCCCCACGGAGAAAGAGCGACGAGGTCGTCGTGAACCTCCACGCACCGGTGACCGCATCGACCGAGCGGCTCTCCACGGCAACGACAGCACCCGCACCCTTGTCATAGATGCCGGCCAAACGGCTCGTCGTGACCACCCGGCCCTCGGCGGGCAGCGGCCCGGCGAGTTCGATCCCCTGCTCGCCGTGTACGGCCATGGTGGCGTCGATCGTCCCGGCCAGCCCGAATGCGGCCCCGCCCGTGGCCAGGACGACGCCGAAAGTGGGAAGGACCTTCTGCTCCAGGCCGATGCTGTTCTCCGTCGTGAACGCAAGCTCCGACCCGAGAGGATCGACCACCCCCGCGCCGACACCGAGCGCGTAGATCAAGGCGTCGTTCGATGTCCATGCCGCCTCGGTCGGGGTGGCTTCCTGCCCCACTGCCTCCAGATTCCACGTCACCGGTGCTCTCCCCGCGCCTACTTGAAGCCGCCGCCGTCGACGACCATCCTCTGCCCTGTGACATTGGAGGCGGCCTCGCTGACGAAGAACCGCACGGCATTTGCCGTGTCCTCGGGCTCGCAGACCCGGCCCAGTGGAAAGCGATCATTCAGATCATGGATCTCATCGACCTTCATAGCGGCCTTCACGAGCCGCCGACCCATTTCTGTGTTCGAAAGCCCTGGAACCACGATGTTCACGTGAATCCCGTTCCGGGCCTCTTCCTTGGCCAAAGTGAACGCCAGGGACTCCTGCGCCGCCTTCGCCATGTTGTAGTTGGCGGCATACGGGTCATTCGTGATGGCCGAATTGCTCGAGATCATGACGATGTCGCCCCGGGGTCGTTCCCGCATGCTGGGCAGCACGAGCTGGGACATGAAGTGGGATCCGAAGGCCATGGTGCCGATCACTCGCTCGAGCTCCTCGGGCGGGGTCATGGCGACCGGCGTTCCCCTGTTGGTGACGCCGGCGTTGTTCACGAGTATGTCAACGTGCCCGAAGTCCGTCACCACCTGATCGACCACGGCACGACATTCGTCGAAGGACGCCACTGACCCCTGGTACGCCACAGCTTTCCCACCGAGAGCCTCGATGTCGGCCACTGTCTGCCGTGCGGCCTCCTCGTCCTTGCGGAAATTCACGGCGACCTGCGCACCGTCGGCGCCAAGCCCGAGGCAGATGGCACGGCCAATACCCCGCCCCCCACCGGTCACGATCGCTACACGGCCTTCCAGGCTCATCGGTACTGCTCCTTTCGTCGAAACCACGAAGTTGATCGCTGCGTCACTCGACCCGTGGTCTTGCGCGGGCATCCGATGGAGCGGCCTCGACCGGACTCCCTCGGCCCCGCGCCACCGCTCGTCGCACGCGAAGGTTCAGAGACGGCTCTGACGAGTTGGGCCCGATCCGCCCCGACACGTCCATCGGCATCGATGGTCAGCGCAGATCCAGCCACAGCCCCCCTTTTTCGCTCAGGAGCTTGACTCCCAATAGTCAGAACACTATTCCGAGGCCGCACAAATGTAAACCACACGCCGCTCCGGCGCCGCCGGGACCCCTACACCGTTGGGCGCGCCTGCTTCGTGCCCGCGGCCCCGTTGCTTCGCCGCGACGCGGTGTGCCCATCGCGCTGAAGGCTCGCGGCTTCGGCACCCAGACCGCTCAGGATGAAGTCCACGAGGAACTCCATGTCCTCCCCTGATGGCACCCGGCGGCGCAACACATGGGTCTCCGCGGTGGAGCCGGCGAGCCGGAAGATCGTCATGGCCGTCTTCTGTGGATCCGTAGAACGAACGGTGCCCTCCTCCTCGGCCAGTTCGATCGCCGCGACGAGGGGATCCGTCAGGAGCTTATTGAGTCGATCGCATTCCTCGGGGTATTCGGCCTGGAGCTCGTGGCTGTTCATCATGACACCGCGTGTCGCTGACGCGTCGGCCGACACTGTGGCTTGGGACATGATCCCCACCACCCAGTTGCGGATTTTGCCGAGACCCGTATCCGCCTTGTCCGTCTGGTGCTGCAGGTAGGTGACGAGCTCCCGCTGCCCGTCATCGAGTATGGCCAGGAACAGCTCGCTCTTGCTCCGAAAATGTTTGTAAAAAGCCTGGTTCGACAACCCGGCCTCGCGGACGATGTCACTGACCTTGGGGTTCGTCGTCTGCAATCGGTCCATGACGGTCACGGCAGCTCGAATCAGTCGGGTGACCTCGTCGATGTACGTCGAGTACCGACTGGCGAGCGTCCTTTCAACCGAGCGGACCACGAGCGGTCGTTCCGCGTCGCCCAGAGGGGGGATCGTAGACACAAGGACTGCAACTGTAGACCCGCCTCGGCGTCGCACGTCGATTTCCCGCACCGAGCGACGCGGCGACGGCTCAGCGGACGAGGTCCTTGAACGCCACGTCCTTGTCGGCCCGGATGTCGCCCGGCAGCCCAAGGACCCGCTCGCCGATGATGTTGCGCTGGACCTCATCGCTGCCCGCGGCGATCCGGAACGACGGTGCCGTGAGGAACTGCTGCTGCCAGTAGCCGTTCCCCGGCGCCGCGTCGCTCGTCAGCATCCCCGTGGGACCCTGCAACGCGATGGTCAGCTCCGCCGTCTCCTTCGCACTCAGGGCGAAACGAAGCTTGGCCACCGAGGTTTCGGGGGACGACATGCCCTTGCTCAGAGCGGTCTGCATGCGAAAGCCCAGGTACCGGGAGATCTCGGTGTTGATGAAACAACGTGCTAGTCGCTGCCGCATGAGCGGATCGGTCGTCGACCCGCATTCGCGGGCCAACTGGAGGATCTGCGGAAAGCTGGAGGTTCCGCCACCGGAGCTGCGTTCGTTGGCCAGCGTGGTCATGGTGGCGTGCCAGCCCCGGTTCACGTCACCGACGACATTGGCTGCCGGCACCCTCACATCGGTGAAGAAGACCTCGTTGAACGTGGAACCGCCGGTCATCTGGCGTAAGGGTCGCACCTCGACGCCCGGGCTGTGCATATCGAGAAGGAAAAAGGTGATCCCCCGGTGCTTCGGCGCCTCCGGGTCTGTGCGCGCCAGAAGTATCCCCATGTCCGAATGATGCGCGCCGGAACTCCACACCTTCTGGCCGTTGACCACCCATTCGTCGCCGTCGCGCTCGGCCCGGGTCGACAAGCTCGCCAGGTCCGAGCCCGCACCGGGCTCGCTGAAGAGCTGACACCAGACCTCTTCGCCCCGCAGCATTGCCGGCAGGTGCCGCCGCCGTTGCTCGTCGGTGCCGTGACCGATGATCGTGGGGCCGGCCATGCCGATCCCCACAGCGAACAGGCTCGAGGCCACGTCGAACTTCGCCTCCTCCTGTCGGAAGATCATGGCTTCGACGAAGGTGCCGCCCCTGCCCCCGAACTCGACCGGCCATGTGATCCCGGCGTAGCCACCCTCGAAGATGAGGCGTTGCCACAGCTTGCCCTCTTTGACGAAGATGTCGTCGAAGTCGTAGAAGGAGTGCGACGTCGAAAGTTGCCCAGGGTCCCTCTCGCGGGCATTGGCTTTCATCCAGGTGTGGACCTCGGCGCGGAATGCGGCCTCTTCCTCGGTGTCATCGAAGTCCATGGGATCCTCCTCGGTCGATCGATGGGCGTGACTGTCGGTGGGCTCAGCCGGGTGCGCTCAGCCGGTTTGGCTAGCCGGTGGCCGGACGCCAGAATGGCAGGCCCACGTCGTCGGCCGCCTTCAGCAGCAGCACTTCGAGCGCCATGCCGACCTCGAGTTGATCAATTTCACAATCGACGATGTTGCTCATCATCCTGACGCCCTCGCTCAGCTCGACGATCCCCACCACGTAGGGGGAGAGCGCGGCAAACGCCGGTGAACGGTTCTGCCGGATCACCGTGTAGGTGTGGAGCGTGCCCCGGCCCGACGCGTCGACCCACTCCGTCTCGCCGGCGCACGCCGTGCACAGTGACCGGGGATAGAACTGGAAGATGCCACATGTCGTGCAGCGCTGCACCACCAGCTGGCCATCCGCTGCACTCTGCCAGTAGTGGCGTGACGCGTTGTCCGGAGCCGGAAGCGCCCGGAGCCCGATGGTTTCCTGCAGGTCTTCGATGCTCATGACTTGCCCTCCTTGCCCAGAATGACCGTACCGATACAGGACAGTGATCCCCCCGAACCGCATGCCACCGCCAACTCACAGTCGGGCACCTGCGACGCGCCACCCTCACCGCGCAACTGGCGCACGGCTTCGTTGATCAGGAAGATCCCCCGCATCCCCGGGTGGCAGGCCGACAGCCCACCCCCGTCGGTATTCATCGGCTGCTTCCCGCCGCGCCGGAGCACGCCCGAATCGACGAACGCACCACCTTCCCCCTTCTGGCAGAACCCCATGTCCTCGAGGAGCATCAACACGGTGATCGTGAAGCTGTCGTAGACCTGGATGGTGTCGATGTCCTCAGGGCGCACACCGGCCAGGGCGAAAGCCTCCGGACCGCACTGCGCAGCCGCCGTCGTGGTGAAATCGGGCATCTGGCTGATCGTCCAATGGCTCTGCGCCGCCGCGGAACCCAGCACGTACACCGGCGGTTTGGCCAGATCTCGTGCCCGTTCCTTCGTCGTCATGATGAAGGCGCCCCCACCATCGGAGATCACGCAGCAGTCGAGCTTGTGCAACGGATCGGCGATCATGCGCGAATTGAGGACATCGTCGACGGTGATCGGATCGCGATACTGCGCGAACGGATTGAGACCTGCGAACTCGCGGACGCCAACGGCGATCTCGGCCAGCTGCTCGGACGTCGTCCCGTACTCGTGCATGTGCCGGCGGGCCGCCATGGCGTACCCACCGGCGAGCACGTTGCCCCAGGAGCTCTCGTAGGCCGATGGTCCCTGGACTCGCGTGGCACCACTGGAGAATGTGCTCGTCCCGAGCATGCGACCCACCCGGGACAGCATGTCCGACCCGTAGGTCACGAGGACGACATCACACAATCCGGTTTCGATGGCTGCCGCCGCGTGCTGGACATAGAACTCGAATGTGGAGCCACCGACCGACGTCCCGTCGATCCAGCGGTGCTTGATGCGGAGATACTCGGCCATGTTCGGCGCGTCGTCGACATTGGAGCTGAACCCGGTGCCGGCACACATGTAACCGTCGATATCCGACTTCTCCAGTCCGCAGTCGGCCAGCGCTCTGCGCAGCGCCATCGCATGATGGTCCATAGCGTCGAGCTCCGGAACGACCGGATAATCACTCCAGCCGATGCCAACGATGACGGGGTCACGCGATCCCATGCACTCTCCTTCTTCGATTCCATTGATGACACACAACACCGTGTGCCCCGGCCCGGGCCGATTCGCTACCGTGTGACCGTTCGTCACGCACGGAGGGGGAGATTGTATGGTCATCGAGGCCGAAGGGTCGTCGAGCGAGGGCCGTGGTGGTCCATTGGCCGGCATCCGCATCGTCGAGGTGGCCGGACTGGGTGCGGGACCCTTCTGCGCCATGATGCTCGCCGACATGGGAGCCGATGTCGTCCGGGTGGACCGGCCCACGCCGGCGCCGTACGGCGGCGTGCTCGGGCGCAGCCGGCGGTCGATCGCCATCGACCTCAAGTCCGAGGCCGGACTCGCGCTGCTGCTCGATCTGGTGGGGCGAGCCGACGGACTCGTCGAGGCATTTCGACCTGGCGTGGCGGAACGACTCGGATTCGGACCGGAGACCTGCCGGGTCAAGAACCCGAAACTGATCTACGGCCGTGCCACCGGATGGGGACAAGAGGGACCCTGGCGGTTGATGGCCGGGCACGACATCAACTACATCGCGCTCTCGGGCGTGCTCAGCATGGTGGGTCGACCGGGAGGTGCGCCGGTTCCCCCGCTGAACCTCGTGGGAGACTTCGGCGGCGGCGGCATGATGCTGGCCTTCGGCATGGTCTGCGCCATGCTCGAATCGCGCATCTCGGGAGTCGGCCAAGTGGTCGATGGAGCAATGATCGACGGGAGCGCCCTGTTGGCCACCATGTTCTTCGAGATGATGTCGCGCGGGATGTGGAGCGGCGCCCGCGGGACCAACGCCCTTGACGGCGGTGCTCCCTACTACGACTCGTATGAGACCTCCGACGGGAAGTGGGTGGCCGTCGGTGCCGTCGAAAGCCAGTTCTGGGCGGCCTTCGTGGAGCTGCTCGGCATCGGCGGACCCGACCTTCCCGAGCAGATGAACCAGGACACATGGCCGGAGTTGCGCGCCCGGATTGCCGGCGCCATCGCGCAGCGCACCCGGGACGAATGGGCCGACCTCGCGGCCGGCACGGATACGTGCATCACGCCGGTGCTCACCCCGCTCGAAGTACCCGACCATCCGCACAATAGGGAGCGCGCCGGCTACGTCATGGTGGGGGACTCGTTGCAGCCATCCCCCGCACCGCGTTTCTCGCGCACGGCGCCGACCGACCCCACCCCGCCACCGGCGGTCGGCGCCGACGCGCATGGTGTCCTGGAGGACTGGGGATTCGGCAACGACGAGATCACCCGCTTCGAAGCGAGCGGGGCCTTCACCAGTGCGCCCTGAGCCCGGCGAACGGTCGGTCACGAAGCCGGCCGCACGCCTGGCTTGCGCACCGTGACGTCGCCCCGCACCCGCGTCTGACAGGCCAGGCGGATGACTTTGCCCTCGTACCATGAGCGGCCGGCGAAATCCTCGAGCGCCGTGGCCTCGAGCTCGTTGGGCCGTTCGAGATTCTCCTCGCCCTCGATGACTTCGAAGAAGCAGGTATGACACTCGGCCAACCCGTGACAGACGGTCGGCCAGAACAACCCTTGGCGTTCCGCTTCCGCCATCACGCTCTTGCCTTCGGGCACATCGAGATCGATCCCCGACGGCTCGATGTGCACGGTCACCACGTTCGTTCCGGATCGATCTTCTACGAGCAGAGGTATTCGTCGATGACCTCGTGCATGTGGATGACGTTGTGCTCCTGGCGCGGGTTGAGGCGCAACCCTGTGCAACCCCGCGAGCGCATACCGGCTTGGACGTGGGCCATGTTGGCGTAGTCCTGGTTGGTGACGAGCCCCCAGTCCTTGGCCGTCCAGTCGGGGTAGAACTTGCGCTCGCACATCGGCCGGTCCTCGTCCGGGGCGACCCATTCGAGCGTCCACAGGTCCTTGATGGCGCTGTGGGGGTCGAGGCCGTTGGGGCGGGTGCGGAACAACGTGGTCGACCCCGGGTAGATGGGACCGACCACGTTGGGGAAGAAGTGGACGTCGTCGGTCATGAGGAGCTGCTCGTCGCTGAGATGGCCCAGGTCGATCCCTTTGGAGCGCAGCATCTGTACCCGCAGTTCGTTGTACGCGTCCATGGCCGTGGTGCCCTCGGGCAAAGGCTTGTCTTTGAGGTCGAGCACCTTTTGGCGCTCCTCTTTGAGGAACAGGCCCCCGAGCTCGTCGATCATGACGGCGAGCAGCTCGCGCTCGTCGTAATCGCCCGGGCCCAGACCGAGGCGCGGGCTCGGGCGGATCTCGTGTTTCACCTGGCCCATGGCGCCCATGTGGTTGTGCTTGCCGAGAGGCCCGTACTGGAGGTTGGTGTCGTCGGTCCAGCGCAGGAGCTGGGGGTGGGTTCCTTGGACGTGATAGCCCTCGTTGAAGGCGTCGAGTGCGCTCTTCCAGTTGGCCGGGAGGATGACGCTGCGATAAGAGCGAAAGCGCATCTTTTCGAACCCGTAGGGAGCGAGAAGGGCCGGGAGCGGGCCGAGGAATGACTCGAGCGACTCAGAATCCGGGTCCATGTTGATGAAGACGAAGCCACCCCAGCGCCCGACCTTGATCTGGTTCAAGCAGACCTCGGCGTCCGTCATCGAGGTGGGAAAGTCGAAGCGGTCGACCACCTCTTTGTTGGTCCCGTCGAGCTCGAAGCGCCAGGCATGGAAGCGGCAGCGGATCTCCCCGGTGGCGAAGTTGCCCACGCCGGCGGCCAGCCGGGTGCCCTTGTGCGGGCAGGTGTTGTAGAAGGCTCTGATGGTGTCGGGGTCGCTCCGGGTGATCAGGATGGACTGGTCGCCAATGAGATACTCGAGATAGTCGCCCACGGCGCGTACCTCTTCCTCCCGGCACGCCATCTGCCACACCCGGGGCCAGAGCCGTTCCATCTCGAGATCGAAGAACTCCTGGGAGACGTAGCGCTCCTTGGGAATGATGTTGGCCTGCGCGGAGGGAACCAGGTCCCCCTCGCGGCTGAGCGTCATTACCATCGGGCTTCACTCTCCCCACCGGGCCCACACGGCCGCTTTACTCTGACTCTAGAATACCAGAATGCTATTCTCATCCCCGGTGCCCCGAGGCGCTGCGGGGTGAGCGAGCCCGGTTCCATCGACTGGGTCCTCAGCACGACCCGCACGGTCAGGCGCCGCCTCGATCTCGACCGCCCGGTCGATCTGCACGTCGTCAGGGGGTGTCTCGAATTGGCGCTGCAGGCACCGACCGGCGGGGACTTCCAGGGCTGGCGTTGGATCGTGGTGACCGACCCGACCGTTAAGAAAGGCGTGCGCGATCTCTATCTCGATGCGCATGAGCAGGCATCGGGGGGCCGCAGGCCGCGAGAGGTGGTGGCGTCGGGCGACCGCATGCTCGACGGCGCCTGGCACCTGGCCACGAACCTCGACCGGGTACCGGTTCTCGTGGTGGCGTGCATCAAAGGCAGCCTGACACCGACCAGCACCCCCGCCCAGGCCGCCGCCCTGTATGCGTCGATCTATCCGGCCGTGTGGAGCCTGCAGCTCGCCTTGCGCAGCCGCGGGCTGGTCTCGGCCATGACGACCGTGCACACCGAACGCCATGAAGCGATCGCCGAGCTGCTGGGCATCCCCGACGGCGTCACCCAGGCCGCACTCATCCCGATCGCCCACTTGCGGGGCGACGAGTTGCATCCGGCCCGCCGGCGACCTGTCGCTGAGGTGGCCTACCTCGACCACTGGGGCCGGCCGTGGGACGAGGCGGTTCAGAGACCCGACGGAGGATCGCCGATCAGCTGACAGGCGCGAAGACCGTCGAGGTCTGCGCCGGCCTCCACGAGCAGTTGCTCCAGCAGGCCCCGGCGATACGACCACTCGGTTCGAGTGTCACCACCACAGTCGAGACCTCCCGGCGTCCTCGCGGGCCGGGATGGCAATCGTCGCGGTCACGGATGCGCACCGGTTCCCGTGTTGGTTTCCCACCGTGAGCTCGACGTCGACCAGATACCGGACGTCGCCGTCCTGCTCCTCACGGCGCTTGCCCACCACGTGGCCGGTGCCCACCATGGTGTCGCCCGCATAGATCGACATGAGGGTGGAAACCTTTCGACGCACGAGAAACGAGCGCGGGCCCGCCCATTCACTCATGACACGATCGGCGAAGCCCAGAAAGCGCATGGTGTTCACATAGATCGTGGGCTGGCCCTGGGCCCGGGCGTACTCGGGATCGTGGTGGCCCGGAAAGTAGTCCCACGTCGTCGCCGGGTTCATGATCACGCGGCGGTAGGTGATCTCGTCGTCGATGCGAGGGAGCTCGTCGCCCGGCTCGACGTCTTCGAAGAAACGCTGGGTGTAGTCGACGCCTTCGATCATGCGGCATCCGGGTCGGCGTCAGGGTCGAACCGGAACAGGACGTTGGTCATGCGGGCCACGACTGTTCCGTCCTGCCGGCGGAAAGTGCTGCAGGTCGTGACGAAATGCCCCGATCCGATCGAGGTCCGTTTCTCCGCCGAGACCGCCACCAGTTCCTCGGTGACGTTGAGGACGTCGCCGACCCGGATGGGGCGGAAGAATTCGGTTTCGTTCGAAGCGTTGACGAACGTGCGGCCCGGCAGGGGGACCCGCGCCGTGAGCAACGGCACGGGGAGGGCACCCCCGGGCTTCCACTCGAGGGGGATGACCCATGTCATCAGCATCGCCGGCGGCGAGATGCAGCCACCCCATTCCCTCACCGCGAAGTCCTCGTCCCAGAACCCCGCATTGGCGTCATGGACCATGGATGCGAAAGAGCGCACCATGCCGACGTTCACCGGCACCTCGCCGAAGCGGACCGGCGTGGTGTCGCCGACCATGGAGAGCGCATCCTCGTAGGTCCCAACGGCAATGTCGTACCCCGTCGAACCGAGCTCACTCATGCCGTGGTACGTCCCCCGCAGCGCAATGGTGGTCCACTACCGAGCGGCGGCGCTGGCTCCGGCCACGGGGGGTTGGCTACCGGGCACCTTCATGAAGATGCTCACCCCACTGATCTTCCCGGCGGCATTCACTTCGAAGAGGTCGGCTTGAGGGTATTCCGTCCGCACCCCGTCGACGTCGAAGATCTCACTCAACTCCACCAGAAAGCGTTTCGATCCACAGTCCGACACGCGATCGACCCGGACTTCGTAGTTGATCAAGGTGGGCATCAACTTGCTGAGGAAGTCGACGTAGTCCTCCTTCGTCTCTACCACGTCCATGAAAGGACCGACCCGGCGCAAGTTCTCGTCCGCCAGAATCGCGGCGAAACCCTCCCAGTCGAAGGCCGCAAACGTGCGGAGGTACTCCTCGACGACCGCTTGGTCTGACATGGAACATCCCCTCCCCTGGTCGATCCCTCTGGTGCGCAATCAACGTACTGCACACGTAGCGCCGTGACCCGGGCCGCCGCCGACCTGGTGCGTCGGTGGGCTCGGCACATCGGCCGGGCACACCGGCCGGGCACACCGGCGCCCGGCACATCAGAAAGAAGAGCGCTCCCCGTGTTGCGGCCGCTGACCTTCGGGAAAGTCACGGATCATGTTGTCCTGCACGAACGATGCCACGACCGTGCCGTCGGGCCCGAAGATATTGGCCCGACCGTAGGAGCGGCCCCGTCCCGAATACGGGCTCTCCTGCGCCAGGAGATGCCACTGCGACGCGTCGATCGGCTCGTGGAAGGTCAGGGTATGGCTGAGCACGCTGGTCGAGATCGACACATGGGACATCGCCTGGCCAATACCCTCGTGCGGGCGCATCGCGGTGGCGATGAGGAACCCGTCCGTGGCATAGGCCAACAACGCCTGACCGATGACCCCCTTCGCCGTCGCTTCAGGAAAGCGGACCCAGACAAAGAGCTCGGGTGGCCCCACTGCCGCAGGATCGGAGAGGTCGACCCCGTCCACGATCCGCACCTCCCAGAAGCCACCTTCGCTCGGACCCTTCGGCGCGTCGTCAGGCGTCCCCACCGACGGCGCGTCCGTGCTGTGGCGGATGAGGTCGGGTTCGACCGCGCTCAACAGGACCAGGGACCGGGTGCACAGCCGTTCGCCCTGGCGCACGGTCACCGTCGCACTGGCCAGGGCCCGCCCCGTGTGCATGGCCTCGACCTCTATGTCGAGCGGCTTGTCGAGGGCGCCCCCGCGGGCGAAAATGGTGTGGATCGACTTGACCTCCTTGGTCGGGTCGATGGTCGCCCCCGCCACGATCGCCTGGGCCAACAGCTGACCGCCGAAGACGACGCCACCTGGGCCCTCGGAGAAGTTCTGGGCGCGATAACGGCCTTCGCCGACCGGTTCGAGGTCGAGGACCTCCAGTAGTTCCGATAGTTCTGCCACGTGGCCTCCGTTGTCCCTGGTCGCACAGACCTGGCCGCGTCCTGCTGCGGGCCAAGCCCCTTCCCCCCAATGGGAAGTTCCCGGCGGGGATCATGCCACAGCGCACCTGACCCCGTCCCCGCCGGGTCGTTTTCCGGTGCCGGCCCTTGGCGCATTCGAGTGGGACCGAATGTGGCGATTGAGTAGTGTCGGCGGCCAGTCGAAGGGGGATGCACAGTGGCACTCGATCCGGATGCAGCAGCCGTTCTCTCAGCCATGCAGGCGCAGGGCTTGGCACCCATGGAAACACTCACGCCCCAGGAGGTACGCGATCGGACCGCTGCCGCGGCCGCATTGTCGGCCCCGCCCGATATCCCGGTCGCCTCCGTGGTCGAGCGGGAACTGGGAGGCGTGCCCTCCCTGGTGGTCACACCCGAGGGGGACGGTCCGTTCGACGTGCTCGTCTGGCTGCACGGAGGCGGCTGGGTGATCGGGAGTGCGCAGCAGTCACTCCACAGCGCCAAGGAGCTGGCAAGGGGGGCTGGCGTCGTGGTCGTCGTCCCCGAGTACCGGTTGGCCCCCGAGCACCCCTTCCCCGCTGCCTTCGAGGATGCCGTCGCCGTCACCCGGGCCGTGGTCGAACTCGCCGGAGAGTTGGGCGGCCCCGAGGCCAAGGTCGCTGTCGGTGGCGACTCTGCGGGCGGCAACCTGGCAGCCGTTGCCGCACTCTTCGTCCCCGGGTTGTCGTACCAAATCCTGGCCTATCCGGTCATCGACGCCACCATGAGCCACGGCTCCTACAAGAGCGTCGAGACCGGCTACATCCTGACCGCGGCAGCCATGCGATGGTTCGTCGAGCTCTACGTGGCCGACGGAGATCCGGCCGATCCCCGGATCTCCCCGATCTTCGCCGGCGAGGATGCCCTGCGCCAGGTGTGCCCGGCCCACGTGGTCATCGCCGGCTACGACCCGTTGGCCGACGAGGGCCAAGCCTATGCCCAGCGTCTCAGCGAGGTGGGCGTGCCCGTCACGGTGGCCCGCTACGACGGGCAGATGCACGGGTTTCTCACCATGGGGGCAATGATCCCCACTGGGGCGGCGGCCATGAACGAGGCGATCGACCACCTGCGAAGTGCGCTCGGGGCTCCCCCGCGCCAAGGCAGTGCCGCTGCAAGGGAGGTCGTATGAGCTCCGACACCGCACGTAAACACTTCGGACCGGACGGGACGCCCCAGGTCGCCATCGTCGGAGCCGGATTTGCCGGCATCGCCACGGCCGTCAAGCTCAAGAGAGCAGGCATTCAGACCTTCACCGTCTTCGAAAAATCCGAAGGGCCCGGTGGCACCTGGTGGGACAACCGCTACCCGGGGGCGGAGGTCGACGTGGCTTCGCATCTCTATTCGTACTCGTTCAAGAGCCACGACTGGACGCGCACGCACGCCAAACAGGCCGAACTGCAGGCCTACCTCGAAGAGGTGCTGGACGACTTCGACCTGCGCCAGCATTTCCGCTTCGGCACCACGGTCCGCGAGGCGATCTGGGACGAGCGCACGCACACCTACGCCGTCAACCTCGAGAATGGCCAGAGCGTCGAGGCCAACATCGTCGTGAGCGCACTTGGTCTGCTCAACTACCCAAAATATCCGGACTGGCCCGGCCTCGAAGACTTCGCGGGGCCCAAGTTCCACACCTTCCGCTGGGAGCACGAGCACGACCTGACCGGAAAGCGGGTGGCCCTGGTCGGCACGGGTTCGACGGCTAGCCAGGTGGTACCCGAGATCGCCCCGCTGGTCGATCACCTCTACCTGTTCCAGCGAGAGCCCGGGTGGGTCGTGCCCAAAGGCGACCGCGACTTCACTCCCGAAGAGCGCGCCGTCTATCAGAGCAAGCTGCAACGGCGCATCACGCGGTGGAAGGCGGCCTACCAACTCGAGAAGAACCAGATCGGCGGGGCGATCCACCGGCCCGGCACCAAGATCAACGCTCTGCGCGAGCAGCAATGCCGGTCCTTCATCGAGCGGGTGTTCGCGGACCGACCCGATCTGGCCGAGGCCGTCACGCCCAAGTACCCGTACCCGGGCAAACGACCGATCCTCAACTCGACCTTCTATCCGGCGCTACTGCGGGACAACGTGGAGCTCGTTCCGCATGCCGTCGCGTCCGTGACCGAGAAGGGCGTGATCGACGAGGACGGCAACGAGTATCTCGCCGACGTCCTGGTCATGGCGACCGGCTTCCAGCCCGCCAGCTACCTCTCGAGCCTGGAGATTGTGGGCGTGGGCGGCCGCACGATCCATGAAGCGTGGGCCGACGAGCCCCGGGCCCTGCTCGGCATGACCGTCCCGGGATTCCCCAATTTCTTCATCCAATACGGTCCGAACACCAACGGCGGCGAGATCGTCTCGCACCTGGAGCGTCAGGCCGAGCACGTGGTCCATTGCGCCAAGCGTCTGGTGCGCACCGGGTCGACGGCCATCGAGGTCCGTCCCAGGTTCTACGACGCGTACAACCGCTGGATCGACCGCCAGATGCGCGGCACGGCGTGGGTGGTCTCGAACAACTACTACAAGGCCCCTACCGGGCGCATCGTGACCCAGTGGCCGTTCGGACCGCTCCTCTACGGCATTCTCACCAAGACACTGGCGCCGCTGTCAGAACGCACCAGAGTGGCGGTTGCTTCCCGCCAGCCGGTCGGCGTCGCCTGATCGGTGGTCACCCCCGAGCGCTTCACCATCGCCGTCGAGGACAGCGTTCTCGAGGACCTCGACGAGCGCCTGGCCCGGATCCGGTGGCCCGTCGATCCCGGCAATGAGGACTGGCGCTACGGGACCAACCGCGCCTGGCTCGAAGAGCTGGTGGACTACTGGCGCAACGGTTACGACTGGAGGATCCACGAAGCGGCGATGAACCGCTTCGAGCACTACCGCGTCGAGCTCGACGAGGTGCCCATCCATTTCATCCATCGCCGCGGCGTCGGGCCCGACCCGATGCCGCTCGTCTTGACACACGGGTGGCCCTGGACATTCTGGGACTTCGCCGAGACGATCGACGCGCTGGCGGACCCCGGGAGTCACGGCGGGGACCCGGCGGACGCTTTCGATGTCGTCGTGCCGTCACTCCCGGGCTACGGCTATTCGGTCCCCCTGCTCCGCACCGGCGTGACGGTGCGGAGCACCGCCGCGCTCTGGGTGCGGCTGATGCAAGAGGTCCTCGGCTACGAGAAGTTCGGCGCGCACGGGGGCGATTGGGGGGCCAGCGTGACGGCGCAGCTCGGTCATGAATTCCCCGAGCACATGGTCGGCGTGCACCTGAGCCTGCCCGTCTTGATGCGGGTGTCGTACTACTCGGGACTCTCGCCGGCCGACTACGGCCCGGGCGAAGAGGGGTGGTTTGAGAAGATGCAGGAGCGGATGGCCTTCGCCGCCAGCCACGTGGCCGTGCAGTCCCAGGACCCCCAGACGTTGGCGTATGCCTTGAACGACTCGCCGGTGGGACTGGCTTCGTGGATCCTCGAACGACGAAGGCTCTGGAGCGACCACGAAGGCGACGTCTTCGACGCACTCTCGAAGGACTTCCTACTCACCAACGTGATGATCTACTGGGTCACCGAGTGCATCGGGTCGACGATGCGCTACTACTGGGAGAATTTCAAGGAACCCAACCGCTTGGCCCACGAACGGACGCCCTCGATCGAAGCCCCCACCGGCATCGCCGTCTTTCCGCGGGACCTGGTCTTCGTCCCCCGACGGCTGGCCGAGCAGCACACCAACCTGGTCCGCTGGACCGAGATGCCCCGGGGTGGTCACTTCGCCGCAGCCGAGGAGCCCGATCTCATCGTCGAGGACCTGCGCGCATTCTTCCGGCCGATGCGTCGGGCGGCGCCGTAGGACCGCTGCGCCGGGCGCCGTAGGACCGCTCATGTGCAGGCTGGCTCAGGCCGTCATCACCCGGCGGAGCTCCGTCGACGCGCTTGCGACCCACGAAGCCGAGGCGCCGAGTGAGGCGGCCGCGTCAGCCAGTGCGGCGTCGGACACCGAGTAGACGCGGCGGGCGTTGTGGCTGAGGATCTTGTCCTTCGTCTCCGCCGTGAGCGCGGGGTACCCGTACTTCTCCTGGAACGACTCGGGGATCTGGAACGAGCGGAAGGCGTCGATGAGCGGTTGGGGTGAGCCGTACCAGATGGAGTCGGTGCCCCAGACGATCCGATCGGGACCGACGGACTTGAGCAACTTGCCCAACACGTGGGCGGCTTCGGCCGGTCGCCGCAGGATGAGGTACCAGGTGCTGCCGAGCTCTGCGTAGACGTTTCCAGCCGGACCGATGCCGGCGGTCTCCACCGTCTTGACGAGACGGTCGACGCCATCGTTGGGCGCGGCCGCGTCATACGGGCCTTCTTCGCCTTCGGGGTTCAGCTCGTAGCCCGAGTGGTAGACGACGAAGTTGATGTCGGGATAGGCGAGCGCCGCCGGTCCGATGTCACGCGGCGATGCCGCCGCCACCGACGCATCGGGAATGGGCCCGCCCAGCCCCTTGTGACAGGCCACGACCTTCGGGCCGAGCGCCCGAACCTGCTCGAGGAACGGCATCCCGATCTCTTGGTCATCGAGGAACCACCCACCGGTGGGCGAAGCCGCCGTGGGCGGACCGTACAGCGTGTACACCTTCCACCCTGAAGGCGAGAGCTCGGCCTTCCAGTCGGCCATGTGCTCGATCTCGGCCGGGCCGAGGTTCGGATGCACGATGGTGTGCGTCAACACGCGGCCCGAGGGACCGTACTTGGCGACGATGTCGCGCGCCGCCGCGATCTGCGGATTCGTGAGCACGTTGTCATCGGCCGCTCCGGGCGTGGACGTGAGGAGCGCCACCGCCGTCTCACTCGTACCGAAGACGAGGGTGGCCCATTCGGCCGCGTCGATGAGCCGAGGGTCCACACCACCGCCCCAGCGGCGCTCGTCCACCATGGTGAGGAACCACTTCAACCCGGCGGCACTGGGCCGGTCCCACCGGCCGGGGTCGATGAAGTGCGTCTGCACGTCCACGACAGGCGCCTTCCCGGAGAACGCGGCCGCGGCAGCGTCCTCGTCGGTCTCGGTCGCCTCGTCGAGCGCGAAGAATCCCCCGCCGTGCGCCGCGTCGAGCGCGCGGAGCGCCGTGGCGGTGCCGCGGCGGTCGAAGGCATGGTCGGCCGCCGACAGGCCGAGCCTGGGGGCGATGGCCCGCACCCGCTCATCGAACCGTGCCGCAGCTTCGCGGACAGCGGCCGAAGGTGGCTGCGGGGAGAATTCGTCAGTCGACTTCGCAGCCAGCAGGGGGCTCGTGACGTTGCTCATGATGGCACGTTGCTCATGATGGCGTGGGCTCCAGTTCTCGGGCGAGTGCGGTGATGTCGGCCAGCGAGCGCAGGCTGTCGTTGAGGTGGGTGCAGGTGCTGCGGCCCACGAATTCGTGGCGGATGGTCGGCCGGAGGGACGACAGTTCCATGCCGGCGAGGCGCTCCGCGCTCGCCACTGCCCCGGGGCACTCCAACCAGGGCAGCACCTGGGCCCGCGCGACCACCGACACGATCCGGCCCGATCCGGCATCGGCGCCACCGGTCACGGTGTACTCGTGGAGGACGGTCTCGACCCCGTCCCCGCCGACGTGGCTGTCGCGGAAATGCAGATCGATCAGATGCTCGTCGCCGGGGGCCACGGGCGCGAGCAGATCGAGCCGGCGCCGGCGCCGGACCGTGAGCGGCGGCAGTGCGGCCATGGCGTGCCACGAGAACGGATCGCCCGGGCGCTCGATGACCGGTGCCGCCGGCCCGACCGGCACGGGGATCAACCCGGTGCTCCGTACGTGCACCATCATGGTGGCGTCCTGCGCCCAACCGGCGCACAGATCCCCCATACGACCAAGATCCGGCGCCGGGCGCTTTTGCGGCGCCGGCGGCTCGAGCGGCACGTGCACGGGCGGTGAGAGGGCCGGGGCCGCGTCGGGCGGAGGCTCGTCCATCAGGCCAGCCCTGAGGAGGACGTATCCCGAGACCAGGGTGGCGCCCGGCAGATCATCGAGAAGCAGGTAGAGCAGTGAGCCGTCGTCGCACTCGTGGGTCCCGGCCTGTCGCAGCACCTCGCTGACCCGGGAACGAAAGCCCGAGCCCACCGAACCACCCAGCAATTGCTGCAACGCGGGTACATCGGGTGACGTCGTGATCGACAGGAGCATCTGTTGGGGGCTGACCGTCGCCCGCAACCAGGCCTCGCCCACGACATCGGTCGTGCCGTCGGGATGGGTGCGCACGTCGCGCGCCCGGCCGTCCACCCGGGCATCGGCACGCAGCCCGTCGGGCCGTGTGGTGTCGATATTGGTGGTCCGGCGCACGGAGTCGGCGCGGCGCTCGGGGGTGACGAGGACCGGATCGTGGGGCCCGGCCGCCTCGGGGAGAAACTCCATCAGGCGACTGGTCGCAGTCGTCGGCCCGGGCGGGCCCCCGTGGAGACGCCCTCGCGGGTGGCCACGACGCCGTTCACGACGCTCATCTCCACACCCACGGCGTCGGTCACCAGACGACGCCCGGCCGCCGGCTGATCGTCGACGAAGCGCACCCGTGTCGTGGCGATCCGCTCGGGATCGAACAGCACGAGGTCGGCCGCCAGCCCCGGCAGCAGCAGCCCCCGGTCGGCGAAACCGAGCAGGCGGGCCTGGTCGCCGGTCAGCATGGCCACGGCCCGCTCGAGCGAGAGCACCTTGCGCTCGCGCACCCAGTGCTGCAGCGTCCACACGGCATAGCAGCTGTCCGTGTTGGCGAGGATATGGGCGCCGGCGTCGGAAGCGCCGATCATGGCGGCGGGATGCGCCACCAGCCGCGCCACCTGGTCGTCGTCCCCGTTGCGCATGACCGTCGCCACCTGGGTCTCGAAGTTGTCGGCCAGGGCCAGGTCCAGCAGAAGGTCGGTCGGATCGATCCCACGCTCGGCGCTGAGGGCGGCCAGGTCCTTCCCCTCCACGCCGGGTTGGTGTGAGTACCGCAACCTGACGTGGTCCCAGCGCCCGTTGAAGACCGGGTTCGGCGCCATGACCGCCCCCTCCCGGCGCAGTTGTGCCCGCGCCTCGGGGTCGGCGGCCAGCGCACGCACGCCGGCCGCGCCGGCTTCCTGCACCGCCGCCATCAATGACGGCAGCGATCGCACCAACGTGCCCGGACTGTCCAGCCGGGTCCAGAGCTCGAAGGGACGGGTCGAGATCTGGGGCACGACGTTCCTGTCCGCCCGTTGCCCGGCCAGCGCCATGTCCATGAGCACGAAGGCCCCACCCGGATCCTCCGTCGAATCGAAGATCGGGCCCACCACCACCGGGCGCCCGGAAGCCGCCGCCAGGCGCTGGTGCCAGGCCAGGTCGGCCACACGCTCGTCGCGACCCTGGAGGAGGGCGGCGTTGGCCATGGTGAACAGCCCCGGTCCGGGACCGTCGCCCAGCACGGCGGCCAGGGCCAGCAGCTCATCCTCGCCGCAGACCTGCCCGGGGAGGGCTGTCCCGCCCGGGCCGGGGTTGCCGATGACCTGATCGGTCGAGAAACCGAGTGCGCCGAGCTCGGTGCCCTGGCGCAGGAGGCAGCCCATCGCCACGATTTCGTCTGCGGTCGCCTGGCGGGAGTAGGCACCGGGAACGCCGAGCACGGCAGCCCGTATCGGGACATGCCCGATCAGGAAAGCGTGGTTCAGCAGGACGTCGAGCGAATCGAGCCGGGCTGCGTACGACGGCAGATCGGACCAGTCGAAAGGCACGCCGGTCTCGATGGAGACCTCGGGGATCTGCTCGACCGTGCTCATGGCGGCCACCAGGTACCGGCGTGCTTCTTCGCTCTCCACCGGGGCCAACGCATAACCGCAGTTGGCGGTGACCACCGTGGTGACCCCGAAGCTCGACGACGGCGTCAGGTCCGGGTCCCAGAAGAGGTTGGCGTCGAGGTGCGTGTGCGGATCGATGAAGCCGGGGGCGAGGACCAGATCACGGCCGTCCACCTCCTCGGCGGCGCGACCACCGACGTGCCCGCCCACCTGGGCCAGCACCCCGTCGCGTACCGCGACGTCACCCTCGGTCGCCGGTCCCCCGATGCCGTCGATGATGGTCGCATTACGGAAGATCAGTTGATAATCGGTTTTTGATGCGGTTTCCGGTGCCATGGTTTCTTCCCCCTCAGACTGCGACCGCACGCGCGGTCGCCGCCAACATCCCGCCGATGCCGTCGAGCGGGGTCTCCCGGTCCCACCCGTCGCCCAGATGGGCCAAAAGCGCGTCCATATCGATGCCGAAGAACATGGCCGGACCATCGACGAACATGGCGCGCTTGTCGGCCTCCGTCAGATCGGTGCGGTCACGCAGGATCTCGATCGGGTCCGGCCAGGCACCGTCCTGGTGCGGCCAGTCGCTAGCCCACAGCACCCGAGCGGACCCGACGGTGGCGGCAGTCAGAGCCAGCCCGGCGTCGGCCGGCTCACCTGAGATCACGCACTGCTGGCGGAACTGCTCGAGGGCGCCCCGCCGGTGTTTGTTCGCGATGAGGGCCATCTTGTCGTACGTCTCGTCGAGGCGGCCGAGCCAGTGCGGGAGCCAACCGACATCGCCCTCGAAGAACCCCACGCGGAGCTCGGGGAATCGGTCGAGCGTCCCCCCGTCGATCACATGCATCACGGCCAGCTGCAGCTGGAATGGCACACCCATCTGCCACTGGGCCCGGTTGGCGAGATGATGGGCGATGCCCAACGTCGGGCTCGTCGGGTTGGCCGCATGCACGACGGCCGGCATGCCCGCCTCGACCAGGCGCGCCCAGAGCGGATCGAGCGCCGTGCTGCCGAGTGATTGACCGGCGGGGGTGGGGATGGGCGAGAGCATGATGGTCGTCGCGCCGGCGGCGATGGACCATTCCAGCTCGGCCGCGGCCCACTCGAGGTCGTTCAACGGCAACACGGCGGCCCAGCGGAACCGGATGGGATCGGCGGACGCGAAGTCGTGCACCCAGCCGTTGTAGGCGTGGGCGGACGCATTGGCGAAACCCGGGTCGGGAAGATCGTCGAGACCGAGCGTCATGGTCGGAAAGAGCACGCTGGCCGCGATCCCCTGGGCATTCATCAGCTCCAGCCGCCGTGTCGGGTCGTTGACGCCCGGATCGACTTCGGTGTCGAGGTCGATATCGAGCCGGCCGGCTGCACTGAGTGCCCCGGGCGTGCACAGCGAGCCGATCGTCCACTCGAAGTTGGTGGGATTCCCGAAGAACTGCACTTTCTCCTGGCCGTCGACGGTGACACGGCACCAGGCCATGTGCTTGTACTGCGCAGGCAGCCGCTCCTGCCAGAGCTCGAACGGCTCCATGACGTGCCCATCCGAGTCGATGATCGGCAATCTCACGATGTGACCCCCATGGCAGCTTTTCCCGGGCCGGCGGGCTCCGAAGTGGAGAAGGGCGAGAATACCCCTCCCTGATTGGGTGGGTTGGTGGGGCGGGCCGCAGTGCGGGCTGGTTGGCGGGCCGCTGTGGATCAGCCGGCGGGTGGCGACGGCACCACCAGCACCTTGCCCGTGGCACGGCGCTCGGCCAGCTCGATCAGCGCTTGCGCCCCATCCTCGAGCGGGAACGTCCCTCCGACGTGGGGTACCACCTTCCCGGTGGCCAGAAGGTCCCACAGCTCGGCTTCATGGCGCGCTACCTCCTCGGACCGGTTGGCGGTGATCCCCTGCATGGTGAACCCCGTGATCACAGGGCCCTTCAACAGCACGAGATTGAGGGGGATGCGCGGGATCTCCCCCGAGGCGAAGCCGACCGTCACGAACCGCCCGGACCACGTCATGGAACGCAGGGCCTGCTCGGCCCAGGGCCCACCGACCGGGTCGATGACCACGTCGGCCCCGCCGCCGGTGATCTCCTTGATCCTCTCCTTGAGGTTCTCGGTCACGTAGTTCACCCCGACCTCGGCCCCCTTCTCGCGGCACACCGCCAGCTTGTCGTCGGTCGATGCCGCGGCGAGCACGCGTGCGCCCAGCAGGTGGGCCAACTCGACCGCGGCCAGACCCGACGCCACCGGCGGCCCCGAGCACCACGACCCAATCCCCCGGACCGACGTCGGCCACTGTGCGCAGGGCCAGGTAGGCCGTGCGGTGGGCCACACCGAATGCGGCTGCCGACCGCAAGTCGATGGCGGCGTCGACCACGTGCACCGATTGGGCCGGGACGACGATTTGCTCGGCGAAGGCACCGATCATCGAGGCCCCGGTGACGCGATCGCCCACGGCCACCCCTTCCACGCCGGTCCCCACCAGACGCACATGACCGGCGAATTCGCTCCCCGGCGTGAACGGAACCGGCACATGGATCTGGTACTGGTCGGCGATGAGCAGGACGTCGGGGAAGTTGGCGGCGGCCGCCACGATGTCGACGACCACCTGGCCCTCACCCGGCACGGGGTCAGGAAGGTCTTCCATCACCAGGGTCTCGGGGGTGCCGTATTCGTTGCAGCGGAGCGCGCGCATGATCGGGTGGGCTGACTTTCCGGTCCGGCTCAGGAGTTGCCGACCAGGTGCTCGGTCCAGGCCGCCAGCCGCTTCTGGGCCAACTCCCTCTGCGCCGGGAGATGCGCCGTCGGCCACAGGCCCGGGGCGGCCTCGTAGTCCTTCAGGACCTCGCGCGCCACGGTGATCTTGTGCACCTCGGTCGGCCCGTCGACCACGCTCATGATGGGCGCCGACATCCACATGCCGCCGAACGGCATCTCGTTGGAGACCCCGAGGGCGCCGTGCGCGTGCATGGAACGCCAGACGGCGTCGTGGACGACCTTGGGCGTGAGCATCTTGATGGCGGCGATGTTCTTGCGGGTCTTCTGGTAATCGCCGTATTTGTCGATCTCCCATGCCGTGTAGAGCACGAGCAGACGGAACTGGGCCAGCTCGGCATAGGAGTCGGCGATGTCACCCTGCATGAACTCCTTGCGGGCCAAAAGGCTGCCCTGGGTCTCACGGCTCAACACCCGCTCACAGAAGAGGTCGAGCGCCTTCTGGCACGTGGCCACCGTGCGCATGGCATGGTGCACCCGGCCCCCGCCCAGGCGTGTCTGGGCGATGGCGAAGGCCTGGCCCTCGCCGCCGAGCAGGCTCTCGGCCGGTACCCGGACCTCGTTGTAGTGGATGAGCGCGTGCATACCCTCGTCCTCTTTCTCCCCGGACAGGCCGACATGGCGGACCATGTCGACGCCCGGCGTGTCGGTCGGCACCAGGAACATCGAGGCCCCCTGGTAGACCGGCACGTCGGGGTCGGAGATGGCCATGACGATGAGGAACGCTGCGGTGCGGGCGTTGGACGAGAAGAACTTCCAGCCGTCGATGACCCAGTCGTCGCCGTCACGCCAGGCGCGGCAGGTGAACTGTTTGGGGTCCGAACCGGCCTGAGGCTCGGTCATGGAGTAACACGAGAACACCTCCCCGTTGAGGAGTGGCTGCAGGTACTTCTCCTTCTGCTCCTCGGTGCCGTAGTGGGCGATGATCTCGGCGTTACCGGTGTCGGGCGCCTGGGTGCCGAAGACGATGGGGGCCCAGCCCGACAAGCCGAGGATCTCGTTGAGGAGGGCGAGCTTGAGCTGCCCGTACCCCTTGCCGCCGAGGTCCGGTCCGAGGTGTGCCGCCCACAGGTCGTGGTCTCGCACCTCCTGCTTCATCGGGTCGACGATCGGGCGCAGCTCGTCATCGAGCGGGTGGAACTGGCGATGCGGGTAGAGCAGGTCGAGGGGCTCCACCCGTTCGGTCACGAACTCGCGTGTCCAGTCCAACTTCTCTTGGAATTCGGGCTCAGTCGAGAAATCCCAGGCCATCAGTTTTCTTCTCCTCAGTCGGTGTGGTGACTACGTGTGACGCAGAGCGGGTGGGTTCATGATGCATCGTGCGGGTCGCGCACGCCGAGGCCCGAAAGGAATCGCTCGTTGCAGGCGCTGACTTCACGCCGGGCCAGTCCGGGGTCGGCGTGTTGGGCGACGTACATGGCGGAGCCCACCCCGAGGGCGGCCAGCAGATGGGCGAGGGGTTCGACCGGCTGCGCCTCGAGGGAGCCCTCGGCGATGGCGTCGGAGAGATACCGGACGATGTGTTGTGTCGGCCCATCGCGGCGCTCGGACCACGATTGCCATCCGAGCACGGCCGGGCCGTCCACCAGGCAGATCTGACGGTAGGCCGGATTGCTCGACGCCGCGTCCAGATACACCTCGCTGTTGGCCCGGAACAACTCCCAGGCGCCTGCACCATGGTCGTCCGAGCGACGCCACAGCAACCGGATGACTTCGTCCTCCACCTCTTCGTGCACGGCCCGGAAGAGATCTTCCTTGTCGCGGAAGTGGTGATAGAGAGCACCCCGGGTCAAGCCGGCCCGCTGGACCACGTCCTCGGTGCGGGTTCCGGCGAAGCCGTTCTCGGCGAAGAGCTGGCGGGCGGTGTCGAGGAGGGCGCGTCTCGTATCTTGCACGTGGGCGTCACGGCGGCTGGCCGCCTCGGTCGGATGGCCCCCTGCCTTCGTCCGCGTCGTCACAGGGTTCCCTCCCGGTCCGAGCCGGGCCGGTAGGCGGCGGAGCTCATTTGATACATGATGTTTCTAACATACATACTGTTTGCGTCTCCCGCTTCATGGCAGGATGCACGACGCCGCAACTGTGGCTGGAGGGGAAGGGTCTCGGGCCGGGCGCCCGGCCGGGAGCAGCCGGGAGCAGCCGAGAGAAGGAGCCTGCCGTGGACGATCTGCAAGGAAAGGTAGCCCTCGTCACAGGGGCGAGCCGTGGGGTCGGTGCAGCCGCTGCTGTCGCCCTGGCCGAGGCCGGCTGCGACGTCGCCTGCGCCGCAAGAGCCACCGAAGCCAATCCGCAACGCACGTCGGGCACCATCGACGAGACCGTGCGTCGCATCGAGGCGACCGGTCGGCGTGGGCTCGCCGTCCCCACCAACCTCGGCGTCGACGAAGAAGTGGAGGCAATGGTGGAGACCACCCACGCCCACTTCGGGCGCCTCGACATTCTCATCAACAATGCGGCGATCACGTTCATCGGCGATCTGGACATCCCCCTCAAGCGCTACGACTTGATCATGCAGGTGAATCTGCGCGCCCCGCTCATCGCCATACGCGAAGCGGCGCCCCTCATGGAGGCCCAGGGTGGCGGCGTCGTCATCAACGTGTCTTCGGTGGCCGCCCTCTTCCCGCATCCGTCGCTCCTCGCCTACGGCATCTCGAAGATCGGGTTGGAGCGGCTGACGGTCGACGCGGCGAAGCAATTGGCCCCGGCGAACATCGCGGTCAACTGCTTCCGTATCGACATCGCGGTGGCTTCCGAAGGCTTCGTGGCCAACACGCCCGGCGCGGACCATTCCAACTGGGAGCCCTCCGAGGTCGCGGCCGAGGGCATCCTCTGGATGGTGCGCCAGCCCCTCAGCTACTCGGGCCACCGCGAGAGCATGTTCGCCCTGCGCCATCGCGAGGGGATCATGCCGACGCGGATCGCCTCTCCCGCCACCGAGGCTCCACCCACCGAGCTGTTCAACGGTCTCGTCCCCATCACGGGCGACGACTACTTCGAAGAGCCATATCCGGACGACGACGCAACGAGCGACGCAACGGGCAACGCAACGAGCGACGCAACGAGAGGAAGCTTACGACATGGCGAAGCTGACGCCTGAAGAAGAGGCGGCCGCCGAGGCGCGCACGGCAGGCCTGGTGGACGAAGGGCGACTGGGGTCGTGGATGGACGAGCGCGGGCTGCCGGGGAAGGGAGAGCCCGTCACGGTCAGCTTCATCAGCGGCGGAGCGTCCAACGAGATCTTCCGCATCACGCGGGGCGACTTCGTGTCGGTCCTGCGTCGCCCGCCGCGCGTCGTTCCCAAGGGCCGCAATGAGACCATGTTGCGCGAGTACCGCGTCCTCGAGGCGCTCAACGGCACCGATGTCCCCCACCCCGAGGCGTACGCGGCATGCGACGACGAGAGCGTGATGGGATCGAGCTTCTATCTGATGAGCGTGGTCGACGGCTGGTCGCCCATGAACACCGACGGGTGGCCCGCACCGTTCGACACCGATCTCGAAGCACGCTACGGGCTCGGTATCCAGCTCATCGACGGGCCGGCGCGCCTGGCCCGGGTCGACTGGAAAGCACGAGGGCTGGAGGGATTCGGAAAGCCAGAGGGATTCCACGATCGTCAGGTCGACCGTTGGCTGGCCCATCTCAACGCCATCCAGTTCCGCGAGCTACCGGGCCTCGACGTGGCCGCGGACTGGCTGCGGCGCCATAAGCCGACCCATTGGGAGCCCGGCATCATCCACGGGGACTATCAATTCGCCAATGCCATGTTCAACCACGGCGCGCCGGCCCGACTGGCGGCCATGGTCGACTGGGAGATGTCGACGGTCGGCGATCCTCTGCTCGACCTCGGGTGGGTGATGAACGGATGGTCCGACCCGGGTGAGGATCGGACGTCCGGCTACGTGGATTCCACCGGACTCCCGAGCCGCGACGAGATGCTCGAGCACTACGCCACCGTCAGCGGGCGCTCGGTCGACGAGATCGACTACTACGTCATTCTGGCCCGCTTCAAGCTGGCTATCGTTCTCGAAGCTGGCTACGCCCGGGTCGTGGCCGGTACCGCGGACAACCCCGGCATGGCAGCCTATGAGCACGTGGTGCTCGACAACATGCGTGCCGCGGCCGAGTTGGCGTCGACGACCAAGCTCGGGCAGTAGTCGGCTGGGTCGGGCAGGGACGGCGGGCAGGGTCGGCAGGGTCGGCAGGGTCGGCAGGGACGGCGGGCAGGGACGGCGGGCAGGGTCGGCAGGGTCGGCAGGGACGGCGGGCAGGGTCGGCAGGGACGGCAGGTCGTCGGGCAAGGCCGGAACGCTCGGCAATAGGTCGAACGGTTGGTCGGAGAGCAAGAGACACGAGGGGGCGTCATGAAAATCGGGATATCGCTGGGGCAGCTGAACCCGAGCCTGTGGGCCGAGGCAACGCGCGAGGCCGACCGGCTCGGTTACGAGTCCGTGTGGATGCCGGAGCACCTGGTGATTCCGGTGGCCATGGCCGGGAGTCCCCATGAGGGCGCCGAGCACCCGCCGATTCCGGCCAACGTCCCGGTGTACGACGTGTTCTCGTATCTTGGTTACCTGGCCGGGCAGACCGAGCAGATCCACTTCGGCACGCAGGTCTACAACATCGGGCTTCGGCATCCCTTCGTCGTCGCACGCGCCGTGACCACCCTCGACATCATCTCGGGAGGCCGGGTGGAGTTCGGCATCGGCGCCAGTTGGCTGCAGGCGGAATGGGAAGCCATGGGCCTGGACTTCACCACCCGCGGACGGCGGGTGGACGAGACGATCGCTGTATGCCAACGGCTGTGGAGCGAAGAGGTCGTCGAACATCACGGCGAATTCTTCGACTTCGGCCCGGTCATGTTCGAGCCCAAGCCCTCTCACGCCCCGTGGCCCTCACTCCACATCGGCGGCGACGGTCCGGCGGCGATCCGTCGCGCCGCAACCGTCGGCGACGGCTGGATTCCCATGAACCATTCGCTCGAGGAGATCCCAGCTGACGCCAAGAAGATCGCCCAGCTGCGTCACGACGCCGGGCGCAGCGAACCGGTCGAGATCACCCTGGGCGGTGGGGCCGAGCTCGACGATCTGCGCCGGCGTGCCGACCTCGGTATCGGGCGTGCGCTGGTGAAGCCCTTTCGCTCCAGCAAGGATGCCATCGAGGGCATGCGGCGCTTCGCCGACGAGGTGCTTCCGACGATCAGCGAGCACGCGGTCACTCACGCGACAGCCTGAACACCTGAGCTCCTCAGCTCCTCGGCTCCTCGGCTCTGGGCTTCGGGGCGACTGACCGGTGCTGCGTTGTCAGGAGGGCTGGCCCCAGAAACGCACGCGCGAGAACTATCCCTGAGCTGAGCTGAGCTGAGCTGAGCTGAGCTGAGCTGGAATGGCTCAGTGGAGAAGCATTAGTGAGCCGGCTTTCGATACGAAATCGGGACGCGCCTGTTCGCAGACGCGAACGCCTGCGGCTTGAAAGGGCTGGTCTTCGGGGGGATGCCGCAGCTGTCGGAGACGGCCTCTGGCCATGTGCGGGAGGTTGCTCATCGGGTGTCTTGGCTCTGCTGAGAAAGGATCCGCCATTGAGCCCTCCGTCTCTGGCTCCCTAGTCCCCAGGATCGGGCACCCCGTTGCGGCGTCGATTGTGAAATCCACAGTGGACCTGTCCGTTCTCCTGGGTGGTCTCTCCCCCTTGGCTGTAGGGGATGATGTGGTCGATCTCACACCGTTCGGCCGCGGTTTCGCAGTAAGGATGAGTGCACTGTTGGTCGCGAACCTCGACGGCCCGTCGGGTTGCCCCGGTGAAAAAGCGTGAAGTTACGGAGCACTCGACGCGCTTGCCCGGTGCGAACACGATCCGTTCGAACCAGGCCTGGTCGAGCCAGGGCACCAACGAGCCCGGCGAGACGATCCCACCATTGGCCAGCTCGCAAATTCGCCCATACAACGTGGGGAAATCGATTAAGACGGTGAAGAGGGGCTCAGGACGCCGGGCGTTTTCGGGCATGGACCTGGAGCGCACCGCCATTTCCACCGCCGCATCGGCACGGCGCTGCGGCGCAGTGCGGGCCAGCTCGTCGAGGTGGGGATCGCGGCCGAGCCGTGCTCTGGCCTCCGCCCAGTCGGCGTCGAACATCTCGGCTTCGAGCCGCATGAGCTCTGCTGCATAGATGGATCCGCCGATGGGGTCAAATGTCATTTTCCCGAGCCACATCCCGCCCAGACCCTGGCTCACATAGACGTCGCGCCGTGCCCTCTTCTCCATCTCGGACTCTTCGGCCCCGTCGGGGTCGGCCAACTGGGTCCAATAGGCCACTGCCGCACTGAAGGGACCGAACTTGAGCTCCTTCGCCGTGGTCACCAACACGGCCTCGTCGCGGGGAAAAGCTTCTGGGTTGACTCTCGCTGCGCCCTGGGCCGCCTTGACCAACAGGTCGACCTGGGCCACGCCGATCGCACCGGACGAGAAGGCCTCAGCCACGAGGGGTACGGAGGGCAGCGCACGGCCCCGGCGCAGTTGGCACCGGGCTTCTCCAGGCGGGAGATGGCATCGTGTCGAAAGCCACGCCGTCGTGGTCTGCGCCCCATCGGCGGCCCATTCGCCCGAGGAATCGAAACTGGCCACCGCCCGGCTCGCCACACAGGACAGACGGCCCAGGGCAACCTCGAGGGCAACCACCGAAGCGGCGTCGCCATAGGAGAACGAGTCCGCCTCCGCCAAACGATCGAGAACTTCTGCGAGCTCGTTCACTGCATCCATGCCCTAAGTAAATCAGGCGGTTGTGACATTTGGACCCTTTCTCAGAGCTAACAAAAAAAGAATAAACTGGTGACACAACACCAATACGAGCGACCGTTGCCGGGAGTGCGGGGCTCTGAAAACGAGGTGGGATTGATGGTTGCGGCGACCGGCGTACAACGCCGAGCGGGCGGCACCGGTTTCAGAAATTCGCAGCGTTATTCGTCGGCGCGGCCCACACGGCGCCGGGCGAAGTACCATCGCCCGCGCTCGTAGATGACTTCGTCGGCCACCGGCACGATCTGTCCCGTGACGACCTGGCCCGGACCCCCGGCGGCGGTAGCTACCAACGTGCGGCACTCCTGCGTGCCGTGTACGCCGTCTATGCGGACCACCGAGTCGGCCAGGAGCACGCTGGCCGGGCTGGACACAGTTGCGAACCACCGCGCCAACGCCGGGTGACCTGCGATCGGTTCCTGATCGGGAAGCTCGAGGACACCTTCGACGACGAAGGTTCCCAGCCACGTTGTCTCATCTCCCGCTTCCAGCGCGCGGTGCTGGCGAATGGTCAGGTCCTGCACGGCGGCTCGACCTGCCAACGACTGCAGGGTGCGCTCATCCTCATACGACAACGTCATCGGTTACTTGCTCCTATCGGTGAAACGGTCTGGTCCGTGAAGGCGACTTGGGCCCTGTGGGCGCTGGGCGCTGTGGGCGCTCTGAGCCCTGTGATTCGCGTTGTTAATGCTCGCACGCGACGTTCTCAGTCGGGCATTTTCCCCATGGCGTCGCGACCACCGACTGGCGCCTCTCCCCCGGGCTGCTGCAGGTAGAGGTGCATGCCCTTGATGAGGCCCTCGTCGTCGAGACGGAAGATGATCGCCTCGGGGAGATCCTTCATCAACCCGTCCACCTCGATGTGTTCGATCAGCTCGGCGATGACCGTGTCGCCGGCGTAGGCAATGTGCACCGGCTGCAGCTCGTAGCCGGGCTTGAGCGTCGGCACCACGCGGCGCAGGAAGTCGATGTACCCCTGGCTCGAGTCGATGACGTCGCCGTATGGTCCGATGCGCTCGAACCCTGACGGCGAAAAGCACTTCGCCAGTCTGTCCCAATCACGCGCGGCGTAGAGCGCCACGAAGTCCTCAACTGCGGGCATGTTCCCCTCCCTCTCTGCAGTACTGCACTCTCTCGCATGAAACTGTCACTTACCGTTGTCCGAAACGCCGGCGCAGGATCGGCTTCAAGACTTTGCCGGCGGAGTTCAAAGGGAACTGATCGACGACCACCACCGATGTCGGTTTCTTGTAGGAAGCCAGGCGCTCCCTGCACCACGCGATGAGCGCCGCCTCCTCTGGCGGATTGGCCGGATCCACCGCGACAATCACCGCCCGCGGTGTCTCGCCCCATTTCGGATCGGGCACTCCGATCAGCGCCGCATCGAGCACGCCCGGGTGGGCGCGCAGAACCGCTTCAACCTCGGGGCAGTAGATGTTCTCACCGCCCGAGATGATCATGTCGGTCTTGCGGTCGACGACGTAGACGTAGCCTTCTTCATCCATGCGGCACAGGTCACCCGAGTGGAACCAACCGCCGGCGAATGCCAGTTCGTTGGCCTCGGGCATGCGCCAATAGCCTTGCATGACGGTCGGCCCGCGGTAGACGATCTCGCCGACCTCCCCCACCGCCACGTCGTTGCCGTCTTCATCGACGACGCGCGCTTCGACGTTCATGATGGGCCGGCCCACCGAGCCACGCTTGCGCTCGGAGTCCCGCGCGTGGAGGACGCACGTCACGGGGCTCATTTCCGTCTGGCCGAAGAAGCTGAAGATCGGCACGCCGGGCAACACCCGCGCCATCTTCGTCAAGACTTCCACCGGCGTGTTCGCTGCACCCCACGAGGAGCGACGAAGGGAGAGCTGCGCTCCCGATGCCATCACCTGGTCGCAGATGTCGTCCCACTGCATGCCGACGAACACACAAGCGGTGACGCCATAGCGGGCGATCTCCTCGACCGCCTGAGCACTGTCGAAACTCCCGCTGGGGACGATGACGGCGCAGCCACCACTCATCACGTACGGCAGAATCCCCGTCAAGCCCCCGATGTGAAACAACGGGAGATTGCCGTACCAGACGTCGTCGTCCCCCGCGATTCCCTGCGCCACCATGGAGTTGAGCGTGCTCATGAGAAGGTTGAAGTGGGTCAGGACGGCGCCTTTCGGACGCCCCGTGGTTCCTGACGTGTACATGATCAGCGCAGGATCCTGCTCGCCTACGACGATCGTCACCGGCATGTCCCCGCCACCGGCGAGCAGATCGTCGAAGCGCTCAGCGCCTGGACCGGCTCCCGCCGGGTCCCCGACGACGATCACCGCAGCTCCATCCGGGAGCGTCCCCCGGACCGCCCCGACCAAAGAGGCAAGGCCTTCGTCGACCACGATGACCGAAGCCCCGCAATCCCCGAGAATGAACGCCACCTCCTCGGCGACGAGACGGAAGTTGACCGGGACGACAATGGCACCCAAGCGCCATCCGGCGAACATGGCCTCGATCATCTCGATGCTGTTCGTCATCAACACAGCCAGGCGGTCGCCGTGCTGCAAGCCCCGTACCCTCAGCGCGTTGGCCAACATCGTGACCCGCCCATCGACATCCCCGAACGTGCGGCTCTCGCCACGGCAGATGTACGCGGTGCGCTCCGGATACTTACGGGCGATGCGGCTGAGCTGTTCGCCGTGAGCCATGCTGCGGCTGGCGGCCATGGAGGAGGTTGGGCCAGGCGTGGAGGTTGGGCCAGGCGTGGAGGTTGGACCAGTTGCGGAAGCGGTCACGTCGGTGCTCATCGGCGCACGGTGTAACCCGCCGCTTCACGGTCCCAGGCCGAGGACGGAACGCCGCGGGCGCGTAGCTCGTGCTTGAGGATCCTCCCGACCGCGTTCTTCGGCAACTCCGGCGTCACGTCGACGTAGCGTGGAACCGCGAAGTACGGGAGGTGCTCGGAACAGAAGTCCATGAACGCCACCATGTCGACCAGCTCACCCGTTGCCGGCACGACGTACACCATGACGTCGTCTTCTCCGAGCTCGCTCGGCACCCCCACTGCGGCGACCTCAGCCACGTCCGGATGACGCAGGAGAGCCTGCTCCACCTCGAACGAGGAAATGTTCTCCCCCCGCCGCCGCATGGCATCCTTCTTGCGATCGGCGAAGTAGAAATAGCCGTCGTCGTCGAAGCGACCCATGTCCCCGGTGTGGAACCAGAGATTGCGGAACTGCTCCACCGTCTCGCGATCTCGGCCGTCGTAGCCTTCGAACATCACATGGGAGCGCTTGGGACGGCACACGATCTCGCCGACCTCGCCGACCGGGACCGGGCGGTCCTCGGCGTCAAAGAGCATCACGTCAAAACTGGGATTGGCGCGGCCCGACGAGCCGACCCGATTGGTCTCGTCGACGCCGGCCACCACCATCGGGAAGGCCTCACTCATGCCGTAACAGGTGACGATGCGGCACTGCCAGCGCTCCTCCATCGCCTCGAAGCTCTCTTGGGGCACCGGTGCGGCGGAAATGAAGCGCAGCGGGATGTCCTTGTCCTGCTCGTCGGGTGGAAGATTCCACAGCATGGTCAACATGGCCCCGGCGAGCGCGATGCCTGACGCCTCGTAGCGTCGTACCCGGTCCCAGGTCGCCGAGACGCTGAAGGTCGAGTCCAAGATCCCGGTGCCTCCCGCCAGCATCGGCCCCAGGACCGTGCCGACGGCGCTCAGGTGGAAGAGGGGCAAGGGGCCGTAGACAGCTTCTCCGGGCTGCAACTGCCACAGGTCGACCATGGCCTGGGCCGCGGCCAGCAGGTAGTGCTGTGTCGCGAGAACGCCCTTGGACCGACCCGTCGTCCCCGAGGTCGAGAAGATGGCGCCCAACGGGAACGGCGAGGGGGTGCGGCTAGCGACGACCTCCGAGGGACCCCCCTCGAGCAGCCGCTCGATCTTGTGCACCTTGACGTGCGATGGAGGTCCGACGTCCTCGGGACCGGCAGCGGGATCGGGACCGGCCGCCGGCTTGCCATCCTCACGCAGCAGCACGGCGCGGAGGCTCGGGACGTCGGCGGCAATGGAGAAGACGCGTGCGGCGAGCGAACGGTCCAGGGCGATCATCTTGCTGTTGCTGTCCCGGAGCTGATTAGCCAGAAAGTCACCCCGGTAGGCCGTATTGATGGGCACCGCCACTGCGCCGAGACGGCACAATCCGAACCACAGAACCACCCACTCGGGCGAAGTGCCCATGAAGAGCGCCACACGGTCGCCGGGCTCGATGCCGAGACCGACGAGCACGTTGGCCGCCGAGAGCGATCGTTCCCGCAACGATCTGTACGTCAGAGGGATGTCATCGATGATGAGGAGCGGCTGCTCGGGGCGGACCGCCACCTGGGCGTCGAGGATGCCGGCAAATGTCAGACCGTCCCCCTGGGTCGGCTCCCACTGCGACCCGGGAGATCCTCCGGTCACTTGCTCGCCGAAGGGACGGTCTCCGCAAACGTGTCGGCCGGGTAGAAGCGACGACACCAGCGCCGCAGCGAGGCGTAGTTCTTCGCCTCCTCGACGGCGAATGACGGTTTCTCCAGGTACTGCATGTTCTCCCACGTAAAGAAGTCCTGCTTGATGATCTCCTGCTGCAACTCGATCCAGCGCGCGGCCCGGCCCGTCGGGACGTCACCGCCGTCGCCCTCTTCACGTACGCACGCCATTGTGAACCAGTAGTCCGTGTACTCCTCGTCGACCGGGGTGTGGCCGGTGATCTGCACCGAGGCCAAGACGTTCTCGGGGAAGCGCACGAAGCCGATCCCCAACCCGAAGGTGTCATAGACGACCTCGCCGTCGACAGGCCCGTTCGGTGTCAACCAGGTCGTGGGACGTCCGCCGCCGTAGTTCACGTCCACGGTCGCGTGCAGGTGGTATTCATGCAGTTCGAAAGACGTCGTCTCAGCCGGCCGGTCTCCGTGGTGCACCGGGGCAATGTGGTACGGATCAGCCGCGTTCTCCACAATCATCTGGGGGTGCACCTTCACCCGGTTGATCATGCGGGAGTGCGGGTGCAGCGGGTAGTAGTCCCCCGTCTCGAGCTCGGGCACCTCGGGCAGGCTCCACGTCGGATCGGCACCATCGCGGTCGAACCACATGACCACCATGCCGCACCACTCGACTGTCGGATAGGTGCGGATCCGCACCGACTTCTTGCAACCCTCCTTCGAGTACGGGATCAGCGAGTTCGTCCCGTCCGCCCGCCATTGCCAGGCGTGCCAAGGGCACTTGACCTCGTCGCCTACCACGCTGCCGCCGACGCCGAGGTGGCCGCCGAGATGCTGGCAGTACGCGTTCATAACCGATACCGTGCCTGACTCGCCCCGGAAGCAGATCAACTCGCGACCGAAGTAGTGAAGTGTCTTCAGCGTTCCCGCCGACACATCGGATGAGTTCGCCACGATGTACCAGCCCGTCGGATAGCGGTAGGTCGAGACGGACAGGGGCGTTTCCGATTCGGTCACGTCGTTCGTGACGGTCATAACGGGCTCCATTCGCTAGACGACAGGGTGATCACGTGGGGGTTCCAGACTGCCGGAGCGGCCCCGAGGAGGTGCCGCAACTACATGTCGGTGACGATTCGCCCAGGCCGGCCACGATACGATCCCCCGTTCACCGCCGCTGTGGAATACGACAGTCTTATCTTAGATTGCAACATTAGGTCAAGGTTGCGGGATAGGGCCGGGAGCGCGGTTCTCGGGGCGCGGTTCTCTCGGTAAGCCGAGGGCACGCTCCCCCAGGATGTTGCGCTGGATCTCGTCGGTTCCACTGGCGATGCGCACTGACGGAGCGGTCAGGAGGTGGAACTGCCAACGACCGGCCAACCCGATCTGGGCCTCGGCGGTCAGCACCTCGGGGCCGGCGAGCGAAGCTCCGACACCGGCGGTGCGACGGAGGTGGTTGGCGAAGAACAGGTTGACGATCGAGGCGAGCGCACCGACGGGCTCACCCCGGCCGAGACGGCTCTGCACCCGTAGGTTGAGGTAGCGCAGGATCTCCTGGACTACGAAGGTGGCGGCGATGTCCTGCCGCACGAGCGGGTCACCCGCCAGGCCCCGGTTCCGGGCCATCTCGATGAGTTCGGGCACGCCCGGCCACTCGTCGCCGGCGAGCCCCCGCTCGCTGCCCAGCATCGTGTCGGCCACCGTCCACCCGCCGTCGACCTTCCCGATGACCGCGTCATCGGGGATCTCGACGTCGGTGAAGAACACCTGATTGAACTCGGCCGCTCCGTTCATCTGGCGGATCGGGCTGATCTCGATGCCGGGGGTGCGCATGTCGAGCACGAAGCAGGTGAGCCCGTGGTGCTTCGGCCGTTCGGGATCCGAACGAGCGAGCAGAATGGCGTAGTCGGCGAACCGAGCGTACGAGGTCCACACTTTCTGGCCGTTTATTGTCCACCCACCCGAGCTGCGCCTGGCCGCGGTCGACAACCCGGCGAGGTCGGAACCGGCCCCCGGCTCACTGAACATCTGGCACCACACTTCCTGCCCGCGCAACAACGAGGGCAGGTGACGCGCCGTCTGAGCAGGCGTGCCGTGCACCATCAGCGTGGGACCGACCATACCGATGCCCACATCGAATGCGGCGCCCGAGACTCCGAAGGTTGCCTGCAGCTGGCGGAAGTCGAGGTCGAACAAGGCTGTGCGCCCTTGACCTCCGAACTCGACCGGCCAGGAGATACCGGCCCATCCTCCTTCGAAGAGCGTGGCCTGCCAGCGGCGGCATCCGTCGACAAAGGCCCGGTCACGTCCGATCGTGAAGTCGCCCGGACCCCCTTTTGCGGGCGCGTGCGTCTTCAGCCAGCCAGCCGCTTCTGCCCGGAAGAAGACGACGTCCTCGGACTCGCGCAGGTCCATCAGCGCGTCCGCACACGCACCGTGGGAAAGGCGCGCACCGTCAGAAGCGATCGATTCGTCCGTATCCGCATGCCCTCGCGGCTCCCCTCACTGGTCTGCAAACCTTCTAAAGTTTATAATCGCACTGTTCTCACAACGGGGGGCTGCATGCCGGATTTGAGTGGAAAAGTGGCCATCGTCACCGGTGCTGCCTCGGGAATCGGCAAGACGACCTGCGAGACGTTGGCCCGCCACGGTGCGTCGGTCGTGGTCGCCGGCCATGCTCTGGCGGGAGCCGAAGAAGTAGCTGCCGACATCAACGCACACGGGGGAATCGCCATCGCAGTCGGGGTCGACGTGGCCGACGAGGAACAGGTCAAGAGCATGGTTGATGCGGCCGTTTCCGCATTCGGTGGTCTCGATGCGCTCCACAACAATGCGGCCGCCACGAAGATGCACCGGGATCACGACGTCGTCAACGTCAGCACCGAGGTATGGGACGAGACCATGGCGATCAACTTGCGCGGGCCCTTCTTCGGGTGCAAGTACGCGATCCCCGAGATGTTGAAGCGGGGCGGTGGCAGCATCGTGAACACATCGTCGGCCGCCGGGCTCAAGGCGGAAAGGATCCGGGTGGCCTACGGGGTTTCGAAGGCCGCGCTGCACGGACTCACACGCCACGTGGCCAACGCCTACGGAAAGCAGAACATTCGCTGCAACGCCATCGCTCTCGGCATGATCCTGACTGAAGCGGCTGAACGCAACGTGAAGCCGGAGATGCTGGCGTATCTCGAGGAGCACAACGCCCTGGCGCGTCTCGGCCGGACCAGTGACGCGGCCGAGGTCGTGTCCTTTCTCTTCTCCGACGAAGCCTCGTTCATCACCGGCGAAGTCATCGCGGTGGACGGCGGATTCACGTCACATCTGCCGGCACTGGTCGATTAGGGACCTCGTCGCTCAGCCGGGCCAACTCTCGGGCGGAGCCTCGATACCGTAGAGTTTGGCCGCATTCTCCCAGAGGATCTTGCGCCGTACGTCCTCGGCGACGTGGCCGAGGTTGGCCGCGATCGTCTTGTCGATGTCCCCGAAAAGGCATGTCGTGTGGGGGAAATCCGTCTCGAAGAGGACGTTGTCCACCGGGATGAGGTCGAGGAAGTGGCGGGGGGCCAACTGCTCGAACCAGTACGTCACATACACGTGCTCACGGAACAGCTCGGAAGGCAGAACGTCCTCGGCTGTCCTTTCGCGGCCCGGGCGGAACGCGCCGAGCCAGCTGTAGTCCGAGGCCTCGAGCACGAACGGCAACCAGCCCATCCCGCTCTCGACCGACACGAACTTCAGGCCGGGCCACCGCGGCAGCATGCCGCACGTGATCAGGTCGGCGCATTGAACGCCGTTCTTCATGAAGAGGTCGACCGCTCCGTAGGCTTGCGCTCCCGCGATGCCGTGCGTCTCGTAGCGCTCCGGGGTCATGACGCTCGGCAGGTCGCCCGCGTTGCCGATGTGGAAGTGAATGGGCAGACCCGTCTCGATGGCGACCGCCCACAGGGGATCCCAGTGGCGACTCCCGAGAACCGGGAGCCCATAGCGCTGCGGCTCGCCGGTGAACAGAATCCCCCGGGCCCCTGCAGCGGCGCAGCGCAAGACCTCGCGCACGGTCGCCTCCACATCCCAGAACGGGGTGGCGAGCACGGCGAGGAGCCGGCGGGAATCCGCCCCACACCACTCCATCAGAAAGTCGTTGTAGGCCCGCACGCTCAGGAGCTTGAGCTCATCGTCGTCCATGGCGAGGAAGTTCTCGCTGCCGAAACCTCCGACATTGGGGTAGAGCACCTGGGCCCAGATGCCGGCTTCGTCCATGTAGGCCAGGCGCGCCGTCGCATTCGAGGCGGCAGGGTGGCAGTCGGCGTACGTCGGCGGATAGTTGCCCGGGAAGGTGGGCCATCCCGCGGGCGCCGAGGTCCCAACGGACCCGATGCGCTTGTTCTGCAACACCCAGATGTCGGCGCCGTCGATCCGTTCGACATGCGGCACATCCTCGATGTACTTCTTCGGGACCCGGGCCGTCCAGACATCGGCCGGCTCGGTCACATGACTGTCGGAGTCGATAATCAGATTCGCTACGGGCATCTCGTCTCCCCCAGTGCGCAATGGCTCTCTGTAACGTAGCAAGCAGTGATCCCAGTGGTTACTTGGCAGCAGGCGCCGGCGTCGGCGGGGAGGGCAACCCCGGTGATGATCGCCGTTTTCACTGGAGCCGGCCGCCTGAGGCTGCTGCACCCATCGCTGTCTAAGATTACCACCTTGCCCGCCAGTGTCACCGAGCCGAGGTCTGAAATGCAGCAGGACATCGCGTCGTTCCGTACCGAGCTCGGCCGGTGGCTCTCGGGCAACTTTCCCAAGGAAGACGGGCAGCCGCGCACAGGGGCGGATCGCGAGCCCGGGCGGCACCGGGTCCTGCAAAAGCTCCTCTTCGAGGGAGGATTCGCCGGCCTGACCTACCCGGTCGCCTACGGCGGGCGTGGCCTGACGCCGGAATTCCAGGATGCGTTCAACGAGGAGGCAGCGGGCTACGAGTTACCCACACTGTTCAATGTCACGCTCGGCATCCTCGGCCCGACGATCCTCGATTTCGGCACGGAGGAACAGAAGCTCCGGCACATCCCGGCCATCCTGCGGGGCGACGAGCTCTGGGTGCAGCTATTGAGCGAGCCGGCCAGCGGATCCGATCTGGCCGGGTGCATCACGCGGGCGACCCGGGACGGTGATCAATGGATCCTCAACGGTTCGAAGATCTGGAGTACGGGGGCCCACTTCTCCGACTACGCCCTCTGCCTGGCCCGTTCCAACTGGACCCTCCCCAAGCATCGCGGCCTGACGATGTGTGTCATCAAGCTGGCGCAGCCCGGGATCGACATCGAGCCGATCATGCAGGCCAACGGCGACGCCGAGTTCTGCCAGGAGTTCCTCACCGACGTCGCGATCGATGCCGCCGACATCCTTGGTGCGGAGAACGCAGGATGGCAGGTGGCCAGCCGCCTCCTCACCCATGAGCGCAATCTGGCCGGTGCGGCCTCGCCGTTCACCTACGGATTCGTGGCGGAGGCGACACCCGTCGCGCCAACCGCAGACGAGCTGGTCGAACTGGCCCGTCGCAGCGGCCACGCGCAGGATCCCCGAGTCCGGGCGCTCGTGGCCGAGGCGTACGCGCTCGACACGATTCAGGACAACCTCGTTGAACGCATCAACACCGGCATGCAGGTCGGCGCGCTGGATGCGACGTTCGGATCGCTGCTCCGCTTGTTCGAGATCACCAAAGTGGTGCAGTGCTCGAACACCAGCGCCGACATCGCCGGCGCCGAGCTCGCCGTGTGGCCGGCGTCAGCGCCCGGCAGGGTGGGCCGCCAATTTCTCATGCGCCAAGCGGCGGCCTTGGCCGGCGGGAGCATCGAGATGCAGCGCAACATCATTTCGGAAAGGGTCCTCGGCCTCCCCCGTGAGCTGGCCACCGACGTAGGCGTGCCCTTCGATTCGGTGCCCCATAACGTTGCGGGCACCCGGCGGTGAGACGCCGGTGAGATTCGACGCAACCGAAGAGCAGCAGCAACTCCAGGCCACCACGCGCCGCTTTCTCGAAGACACTGCGCCGCTGACGACAGTACGCCTCTGGGGCGACAAGAACCCGGCTGGCTTCGACCGGGACTGGTGGCGCCGGGCGGCTGAACTTGGTTGGACATCTCTGCTCGTGCCCGAGAGCCGGGGTGGGTCGGCCCCGGACCGCGTCAGTGCGGATGCGGCAGACGGGGCAGGCTTGAGGAGCCTGAGTGGCCTGGCCGATCTGGCCATCGTGGCCGAAGAGCGGGGACGCCTGGTGTCGCCGGGACCCCTGCTTCCGCTGAGCGTGGCCGCCTGGACGCTGGCGGTGGCCGACGGGACCAAGGGCGCCGACGGGACCAAGGGCGCCGACGGGACCACTACAGCAGACGACGAAGCGACGCTCGAGGGCGCCTTGTCGGGCGCCACCGTGTGTACCTGGGTTGTCGGCGAGAGGGAGCAGTCGTGGATGACCGCTCCTCCGCCGGTGGCGGCCGCATACCTCGGCAACGCGGCCGGCGCCTCCCCCCTCGTGCTGGAGGGGACAGCGCGCGCCATCGAGTCCGGCGCGGACAGCGACAGCTTCGTGGTCGCCGCCGCCATGGGCGATGCCGTGGTCCACGTGCTCGTACCGCCCGAGATCGCCGGCCTGCACAAAGAGCGCACGCAGAGCCTCGATCTGGTGCGCCGCCACGCCGATCTCAGGTTCGACGGTGTCGTCGTCCCGGCCTCGGCGGTGATCATCGGTGCCGCACGCGGCCGGTCGGTCCTGGAACGCCAGGGGCACATTGCCAACATCGTGCAGTGCGCAGAGATGGTCGGCGCGGCGGAGCGCGCCTTCGAGATGACCCTCGAGTACACCGCCGAACGTTCCTCGTTCGGCCGGCCACTCGCCTCCTACCAGGTCCTCAAACACCGGCTGGCCGACATGAAGCTCTGGATCGAGGCCTCGCATGCGGCGGTCGACGGCGCCGTGGCGGCAGTGTCCGAGAACTCCCCGTCAGCGGCGCAAGCGGTCAGTTCGGCCAAGCTCTACGTGGGGCGGAAGGCTCCCGACATCATCCAGGATTGCATCCAGATGCACGGCGGCATCGGGGTGACGTGGGAGCACGACCTGCACCTGTACCTACGACGGGTGACGACGGATCGGCAGCTGCTCGGCACACCGGATGACCATGCGCTGCACCTGTCGTCCCTTATCGGACTCTGAGCGAGACCTACCAGGGAGCCTTCGACAAACCCTCCACGGTGATCCGCTGCTTTCCACCCTGGGAGAGGACATAGCGCTGTGACTCCTTCAGATGCTGGGCCACAAGGTGACGGGCCCTCGCCGCGTCGCCCTCCTCGATCGCCTCGGTGATCTTCACGTGGGTGCGCAGGACGCTCTTGCGCGCCGGCAGGTTGGGATACTCGCCATGTGCGTTCGTCGTCTCGGCCCAGTTCGATTCGTGATTCGACCACAAGGTCTCGAGTGATCCCGCGACCAGCGCGAGCGTGGCGTTGCCACATCCTTGAACCACGGCGTCGTGAAAGCGACGGGCCAGCCGGGTGAAGGCCGGACCGTCGGCGAGTTCGGCTTCGAGCTCCTCGTTGAGCTTGGTCAGCGTGGCCACGAGGCTCTTGTCGTGCAGGCTGCGCTCGGCCGCCTTGGCCGCGCATGCAGGCTCGCAGTCCGACAGCGCCGCGGCCAGGTCCTCCAATGGTGTGTCCTGCGCCTGCAGGACCATCCCCAGCATGTAGGCGGCCACTTTGGCCTTCGGCGTGTGGATCACCGCACCGCCGACGTTGCCCCGACGGACCGAGAGCAGCCCTTCCGTCTCGAGGATGCGCATGGCCTCACGGATAGAGGGCTTGCTCACCGGGAACTCGAGGAGAAGGTCGTCGACCTTCGGCAGCACATCGCCGTCGTTCAGCTCTCCGGCCAGGATCCGGCGGCGCAGGGAGTCGGCGATCATTTCCGCGATCCGGGGCTGGCTCAGCTGTCGACGGCCCACCCCGTCGCCATTTTGGTCAGCTCGATAGCTGAGGGCGGCAGTCACGCGGACAATCTTACACATCATCAAGACCGATCCCTCTGACCGGATCGATCTCGAGGCTGCGTTTTCCTACCCTGGAGCTGCCCTTATGACGACGTGCCGCCCCAGCTCCGGACCCCCTCGGCCGAGGCAAGCCGCCCCGCAGCGCCGCCCGGACGGCCCCCGGCCCACCTTGCTCGCCCCGCTCCTTAAGTTCATACTTTGTTATGTTGGAGAGGTTCAGCAGCTGACAGGGAGGGCACATGGCTGACACCGTTCGCACCTGCATCGGTATCGATGTCGGCGGAACCTTCACCGACTGCGTGCTCACCGATGGCGCCAGCACCTGGCGGGCCAAGGCACCCACGACGACCGGGGAGATCGGCTTGGGCGTCCTGGCGGCGGCGGAGTTGGCGGCCCGGCGGAGCGGGACGACCCTCGACGAGCTCCTGCCCAAGATCAGCCGGTTCGGACTGGGCACCACGGCTGTCACCAACACGCTGGCCTCGCGCACGGGCCGCCTCGTCGGACTACTGGCCACGAGTGGGTTCGAAGAGATGATCCCCATCGCACAGGGCACACGGATCGTCGACGAAGACGGGTGGCTGTCGACACCCAACATCTTGGAACATCGCACCATTGCGGCCATCGAAGAGCGGATTGACCGCAACGGCGAGGTCGTCGTGCCCATCGACCTCGATCAGGTCAGGACAGCGGTTCGGCGGCTCGTCGAAGAGGAGGGCGTCGAGGCCATCGCCGTCTCCTTCGTGTGGTCCTTTGCCAACCGGGCCCACGAAGACCAGGCGGTGGCCGCCATCGCCGAGATCTATCCCGACCTGCCCGTGGTGTCGGGTGCGGTCCTCCACCCGGCTATCCGTGAGTACGAGCGGACGACGTTTGCCGTTCTCAACGCCTACGTCTCCGGCGCGTTCGCAGGGATCGAAGAGCTCGAAGAGGAGCTCAAGCAGCGGGGCCTCCAAAGCCCGCTACTCCTCGTGCACTCTGGGGGAGGTTCGATCACGGTCGGAGAAGCACGCCGGCGACCCCTCGGTCTGGCCATGTCCGGCCCGGCTGCCGGCGTCGCTGCTGCGGTCGCCATGAGCCACGTGACCCAGGCGCCGCACATCGTCACCGCGGATATGGGCGGTACCTCCTTCGACGTCTCCGTCATCGACAACGGAGAGCCGGCACGACGGACCCGGGGCGAGATGATGGGCGTCTGGACCGCGTTGTCGCTGGTGGACGTCGAGTCGATCGGCGCCGGCGGTGGGTCGTTGGGCTGGGTCGATGCACGCGGCATGCTCCGGGTGGGTCCCCGCTCCGCAGGAGCCGTCCCCGGTCCGGCCTGCTATCAACGCGGGGGTGACCAGGCCACCGTCACCGATGCACTCGTCGTGCTCGGCTACATCGATCCGACGCGCTTTTTGGGAGGCGACTTCGCGCTCGATCCCGATGCCGCACATGCGGCATGTGCGCGGCTCGGGGCGCAACTCGACCTCGACGCCGAGGAGACGGCGTGGGGCATCCGCGAGCTCGCACTGACCGGAATGATCAAGGCGGTGCGGGGCCGGCTGGCCTCGCTCGGTCTCGACCCTCGTCAGTACGCCATCCTCAGCTACGGAGGCGGCGGTTCGCTCTTCACGCCCGAGATCGCCCGGGCCATCGGCGCGCCGCGCGTCCTGATCCCCGAGTTGGCCTCCGTGCTCTCCGCCTTCGGAGCGGCGACCACCGATGTGCGACGGGAGCGCCTGCGCTCGGTCACCTCCCCGATGCCCGTCGATCCTGCGCTGATGCAGCGCCTGATGGCCGAGCTCGAGACCGAGGTGCGGGCCGACATGACCGCCGACGGTGTCGCGGGCGTGGACCAGGCCGTCGAGTTCGAGGCCGACCTGCGTTTCAGCAAGCAGATCTACGAACTGCAGATGACCATCACCCCGGGGCCCTTCACCGATGCATCCTCCGACGCGCTGCTGGCATCGTTCATGGACGAGTACGCCAAGCGCTACGGCAAGGGCTCGATCGTGCTGCGCACGCCGGTCGAATTGGTGGGCCTCCGTGCGATCGGCATCGGCCGGACCATCCGCGCCAGCGTGGGCACCGCGGCACGCGAGGCGGTCGAGACCGGGACGCTCGCCATCCCGGTGGGCACCCGCAAGGTCCGCCTGGCCCGGGGAGCGGACGGCATCGTCGAGGTCGACGTCTACGACGGCGCAAGCCTCTGCCCCGGTCACGAGCTCAAGGGTGCCGCACTGGTCGACTCGATGGACACCACGGTGTGGGTCCCCGAAGGCAGCAGCGCAAGGATCGACGAGCACGGCACGTTCCGAATGGACGTCGCACGATGAGAACCACGACCACGGAGGTCTCACGATGACCACAACGGCTGACGCGCCGACCACGCCGACCACGACGACATCCAGCAACGGGCGACCGGCGACCGACCCGATCGACCTGGAGGTTGTCCGCAGCCGGCTGGAGGCGATCGGGGAACAGGCCGCACTGGCGGTCGACCACACGGCGATCTCGCCGACGATCACCGAGTCGAAGGACTTCTCGGTCACCATCATGGATCCGCAGGGCGACCTGATCGTGGGCGCGGGAATGGTGCTGTTCCATTTCGGCGCGGCGTCGTACTCGGTGAAGGCGACGATTGCCCGCTTCGGCGACACGGTGGCCCCCGGCGACGTCTTCTTCGCCAACGACCCGCACCACGGCGGGGGGCTGCACCCTCAGGATGTCATGATCCAGCAGCCGATCTTCCACGAGGGGGATCTGGTCGGCTGGGTCGGGCTGTCGGCTCACATGATGGACATGGGTGGGATGGTCGTCGGCTCCTTCGCGCCGCAGGCCACCGAGTGCTACCAGGAGGGGATCCGGTGCCCGGCTGTCCGCTTGTTCCGCCAGGGCGAGGAGATGACCGACGTCTGGGACATCCTCATCAACAACATCCGCATGTCCGACATCGTGGAGATGGACCTACGGGGACTCGTCGCCGGCTGCCACTCCGCCCAGGAGCAAGTCGTGGGCTTGATCGACAGCATCGGTCGCGACCGCTTCACCGACAGCCTGCGCGCCATCCGCGAGCTGACCGAGGCCGAGATGCGGCGGCGGATACTCGCCCTGGAGGACGGCGTCTACAAGTCCACCTCGTGGACGGAGTACGGCGACGAGTTCTACGAGATTCCCTGCACCTTGACGGTCGAAGGCGACCACATGATCCTGGACTTCGAAGGCGCCTCGCCCCAGACGGACCACTACTTCAACTCCAAGCCCTACATCATCGCGGCCGAATTCCTCGTGATGCTGGCCCACCGGATTGCGCGTGATCTCCCGTTCAACGAGGGCATCTTCGCCCCGGTCGAACTGCGATGCCCCGAGGGGACGGTCGTCAACGCCAATCCCCCCGCACCGATCGCCGCCGCCCACATGCATGTCGGGCTGAACGCAGCCGATGTCGCCATGCAGGCGTTCAACCTTGCCCTGGGCGCGTCACCGGAGTCACCCGCCCGCAGATACCTGGCGGGGGCCGGCTTCGAGTCGGCACTCGGCAACAACCTGTGGTCCTGGCAGCTGCCCGACGGGTCGACCGACGCCTTCCTCGCCTTCGACGGCAACTGGGTCGGCGGTTCAGCGGGCCGCGAGCGGGACGGGATGGACCTCGGGCGCAACCCGGTGGGCATCGGCGCCGAAGGCTCCATCGCTGACATCGAGATCCTCGAGTCGTGGTACCCGCTGCTGTTCACCGAACGCCGGGCCCGCCCGGGCGCCGGAGGCGCCGGGGTACACCGGGCCGGCGGCGGCACGCAGCTCAGCCTGCGTCCGCACGGGGTCGACCAGATCAACGGGACGATGTTCGGCATGCGCCGTTGGCTGCCGCTCCAGGGCATGGCCGGCGGGTCACCCGGCGCCTGCAACGAATTCCTGGTGCACCGGCGCGACGGCACGGTCGACGAACTCGACCCCAATAGCGCCGGCACGCCGCTGTTCGAAGGCGACTCGTTCCAGATGCGCCTGTCATCAGGCGGAGGCTTCGGTGACGCGCTGGACCGCGATCCCGGGTCCGTGGCCGTCGACGTGGCCGCCGGGCGCTTCTCGGCCGACGACGCCGCGAACATTTACGGCACCATCCTCACCGCCGAAGGAGAGGTCGATGTGGCCGCCACGACGGCGCGCCGCCACGACGGCCGACGCGAGCGCCTGGCGCAGGCCAAGCCCGCCGTGCGCCCCCAGGGGGAACGCCAGGCCCCGGCCTCCGGTGAGCCGTCCTTTCCGCTCTACCCCGGGGTGGCCCAACGCGGCAACCTCGCCTATGCCGAGGAGAGCGGTCAGGTGCTGGCCGAGTCGCCCCACCACTGGACGGACGGCTGTCCCGTTCTCGAGGAGCGCCGTTGGCCGCAAGGTGGTCCCGATGTCGTCTTTCGCACCTACCTCGACCCGCTCACGGGACGGGCCCTCCACGTCGAGGTGGCGCTGGCCGATGGTCCCCGATCCTTCGCGGTCAATCCGCGCCGCTGGACGGACGCGGCGTAATGCCGATCTCTCGCGACGCCCGGATCGGGGCCTGACCTGTACGACCTGCTGGTCAAGGGCGGGACCGTGGTCGACGGCGCCGGACGACCGGGGTGCACCGCTGACGTTGCGATCAGCGATGGGCGGATTCGGTCGATCGGTGCCACGACGGACGCCGCCCGGCGGACGATCGATGCCACGGGCCTCGTCGTGTGCCCGGGCTTCATCGATGTCCACACCCACTACGACGCGCAGGTCCTGTGGGACCCGACACTCTCCCCCTCGCCACTGCACGGTGTCACGACCGTGGTCGCGGGGAACTGCGGGATCTCACTGGCCCCCGTTGACCGGTCCACGGCCGAATTTCTCGTCGGTCTGCTCTCGCGGGTTGAGGCCATCCCCCTGGAGGCCCTCGAGGCGGGGCTCGAATTTTCGTGGGAGTCCTTCGCCGACTACTTGACGGCCGTCGAACGCTGCGCCCCCGCCGTGAACATCGGGTTCCTGGCCGGCCACTCCGCCCTCCGCCGCGCGGTCATGGGTGCGGCCGCATCCGAGCGTGCAGCCAGCGCCGGCGAACTGGCGCAGATGCGTGCCGGCCTGGCCGACGCCCTCTCGGCCGGCGCCATGGGCTTCTCCAGCGCAACCGCGGCCACCCATCGCGACGGCTCGGGTGTGCCCACGCCTCCCACCTTCGCCACGCACGAGGAACTGATCGCTCTGGCGGGCGTGTGCCGCGACTTCCCGGGAACGAGCGTGGAGTTCATTCCCGCCTCCGCCGCCTACGGGTTCATCGCCGAGGAGTACGACCTCTTGACCGACATGGCGGCCGCGGCCGGCCGGCCGCTCAACTGGAATACGGTCCTCCTCGACTACCCCGCCATACCGGACATCCACGAACGTCAGCTCGCCTCGGCGGACGTGGCGGCGGCGGCCGGCGCGGTGGTCGTCCCCATGATGATCCCCCACAATTTCCGGGTGCGCACCGATTTCCTGGAGAGCGACGTCGGCTTCCGCTCGCTCCCCGCATTCGAGAGCTTGTTCGATCTCCCACGCGCGGCCCGTGTGGCGGCGCTGGCCGATCCCGCTGTGCGGCGCCGGCTCCACGAAAGTTTGGAGCACGCGCCGATCGGTGCGACGGCCATGTTCTCGGCCAGCCTCGGCGAGCACATCGTCAGTGACTCGAACACCCCTGCGCTGCAATCGGCGGTGGGGCGCCCGGTGGCGGACCTGGCGGCGGAACGGGGCCAACCGGTCCTCGACGTCATGCTCGACCTGGCCGTGGACAGCGAGCTCGACGTCGGATTCGTCCGCCACCTCGTCCCCACCGCGACACCCGAACAGCGAGCCAAGAGGGCACGGGTGCTCCGGGACCCGAGAGTGGTCCTCGGAGCCTCCGACGGCGGGGCCCATGTGCGCGGCGTGGTGAACGTCGAGTACAGCACGGCCTCGTTCGACGAGCTCGTGCGCACCGAGCCCGTCTTCACGGTGGAGGAGCTGGTCCACGAATTCACCGATGTCCCGGCTCGCCTCTACGGCCTGGTCGATCGGGGGCGTCTGCGTGAAGGCTTCCACGCCGACATCACGGTCTTCGATCCCGCACGGATCGCCTCCTCACCGGTGCACCTTGCCCGGGACCTTCCAGGAGGCGCCACTCGCCTTCTCAGCGAAGGCCTCGGCATCGAGTCGGTGATCGTGGCCGGCGAGGAAATTGTCCATGCCGGGCGGTTCACCGGGCGGCGATCCGGTCATGTCCTGCGCGCCGGCATCGACTCGGTGACCAGCGGGACGGGCCACCGTGGCAGCGGGACGGGCCACCGTGGCGATGAGAACTGACCGACGGTCGAGCGCACGGGAGGGCAATGGGGCGCGTTGAAGGCAAGACAGCATTCATCACGGGAGCGGCGCGCGGCCAGGGCAGGAGCCATGCCGTGCGCCTGGCCGAGGAGGGGGCGGACATCATCGCCGTCGACCTCTGCGCGCAGATCGAGTCCGTACCTTTCCCCATGGCGCGGCCCGAAGACCTCGAGGAGACCGTGGCGCTGGTGGAGGCACTCGACCGGCGCATTGTCGCGGTGAGCGCCGACGTCCGGGATCAGGCTGCCCTCGACCGGGTGCTCGCTGAGGGCATGTCCGCGTTCGGACGGCTGGACATCGTCTGTGCCAATGCCGGCATTGTCTCGCGCGGGACACTCGACGCCATGAGCGAGCAGACATGGCAGGACGTGATCGACGTGAACCTCACCGGCGTCTGGCATACCTGCAAGGCCGCCATCCCCCACATCGTGGCTGGTGGCCGGGGCGGTTCGCTGATCCTCACCAGCTCGACCGCAGGTATCCGGGCGATCCCCAACCTGGGGCACTATGCGGCGGCGAAACACGGTGTGGTGGGCCTGATGCGCACGCTTGCGCTCGAGTTGGCGCCCGAGATGATCCGTGTCAACAGCGTCCACCCGACAGGGGTCGACACCGACATGGTCCATAATGCGGACATGTATTCGCTCCTACTGCCCGGTTTCGAGAATCCGACGAGAGAACTCGCCGGAGCGGTCTTCCAAACCAGGAACGCGCTCCCGGTCCCATGGGTCGAATCCCGTGACATCTCGAACGCCGTCCTTTTTCTGGCCTCGGACGAGGCGCGCTACATCACCGGTGTCGCACTCCCGGTCGATGCCGGCAACATCATCAAATAGCCGCCCGTGACCGTCAACGACAGCCTGGAGTCCAGTCCTGCGACCACACCCGGGGTGGTGGGACGCGCCCGCGAGCTCGAGCTCCTGCGGGCAGCCGTCACCGCTGGCCGCGACGTGCTCCTCGAGGGTCCCCCCGGGACCAGCAAGACGACCATGCTGCGCGCCATCACAGCGGACTGGGGGGTCCCCCTCATGTTCGTCGAGGGCAACGCCGATCTGACGACGGGAAAACTCGTCGGGCACCATGCACCGGACCGTGTGCTGCGCGAGGGGTACCTGGCCGAAAATTTCGTCGACGGACCACTGGTCGAGGCCATGCGCCTCGGCGGGTTCCTCTACATCGAAGAGCTCAACCGGAGCCCGCAGGACACGCTGAACACACTGCTCTCCGCCATCGGTGACCGCCGGTTGACCATCCCCCGGATCGGCACCATCACCGCCAAATCCACCTTCAGGCTGATCGCATCGATGAACCCGTTCGACAACGTGGGAACGATGCGCATCTCCATGAGCATCTACGATCGTCTCTGCCGACTGGCCGTGGGCTATCAGGACGAGTTCCTCGAGCGGGAGATCGTCGAGCAGCGGGCGAGCACCGGCGAAGACCGCCTCCAGCGCGACGATCGCCTGGTGTGCGATGCCGTGGCGTTGGTGCGGGCGACACGGGATCATCCCGACGTCCGCCACGGCAGCAGCGTGCGCGGCGCCATCGACACCGTGCTGGTGGCTCGCGAGCTGGGTAGGTCCCGGCAGGTCATCGTCGATCTTCCGGGGACTGTCCGACGCCCGGGCGAGGCGTATCGGGCGCTCGTCCTCGATGCCATCACCGTGGCGCTCTCGGGACGGATGCAGCTCGACCCGACGGCGGTGATGACGCCCGAACAGGTGCTGCACGACATCTGGGAGTCCTATTTCCTGAGCCTCGCCGCGGCTTCCGGCGGCGAGAACGCCGTGGTGGCGGACTCTCCCCTTCAACGCAAGACGCCCGGCGATCCGAAGGCCCCCTTCCGGCGCAGGCCCAAGACACTCGACGAGCCTCCGACCCTGTTCGTCCCGTCCCCCAACGGTCAGGACGGAGGGGTCGCCCTCCGCAGTACCGGGCCACTCCCCCACCCACCTCCCGCAAGGAGGGACGACCGGACGATGCCCAGCCAGAGCGACGACGAGGGGGAGCTGCAGCAGTTGGACGAGTCCACGGCCGACACCGAGGTCGCTCGCCGCGCCCACGAGATCGCCTCCCGCCTCGCCCTGGTGCGCCGACGCGACCGACGACCCCGCAGTGGCGGGCGCGGCGTGCTCCAGAGCGCACCCTTCGACGGAGGTTCCGACGAGATCGACCTCGACGCGACCATGGACGCGCTCCTCGAGACCCCCGACATCGCACCCGAGGACGTGGTGGTGCGCACACGCCTCCTCCACCCACGCGCCGTCGCCCTCCTCGTCGACGTGTCGGGTTCGATGCGAGGCGAGCGGGTGCGGACGGCCGCAGCGACGGTCGGTGCGCTAGCCGGGGAAATGGAGGACGATCAGCTCGCGGTCGTCGCCTTCTGGTCCGACGCCGCATTGCTGCTCCCGCTGGGGGAGCGGGTCGAACCGGCGACGTTGATGGAAACGCTGCTCCGCCTCCCGGCCCGTGGTCTCACGAACGTCGGCTTCCCCCTCGAGATCGCAGCGAAGGAACTGGCGGGTGCCCGCACGACGCAGACGCGGGCCATCCTCCTTTCGGACTGTGTCCACAACGCGGGCATCGACCCCGTCCCGTTGGCCGCCGGGTTGGCCCGCCTCGACATCCTGCTCGACGTGAGCGGCGAGCACGACGCCTTGCTGGCAAGGGAACTGGCGCAGGCGGGCCGTGGACGCTTCTTCGCTGTCCGGACCCAGCGGGACGTGGCCCCGGCATTGGACGCGATCTTCGACGAGTAACTCGCCGGCGAGTGTGCGCACCCCGCCCCCCTTGCCGGACCGGCACGGTGCCCACCTTTGCGGACCGGGAGGTTCCGGCTTTCAGCGTTCGATGCCGAACTGCTGCAGGTCGTAGCAGGCGATCGCGTTGGCGCGCAGGAATTGGTATGCCTCGGACATCGAGAGCCCGGATTCGACGATCATCTTCTCCGCCACCTGCTTGGACTCGGGGAACGTCGAGTCAGCGTGCGGGTAGTCGGTCTCGAACATGATCTGGCTCATGCCGACGTGGTCCCGCAGTACCAGGCCGACCGAGTCGTCGAAGACACAGGCGAAGATGCGGTTCGGAACGTACGAGCTCGGAGGTTCGGGAATCCGTTCGTAGATGCTCGGGTCATAGTTCTTGCTTCTGCGCCAGGCGCTGTCGAGTCGCTCGAGGATGAACGGCATCCACCCGACCTGACTCTCGCTCAACGCAATCTTGAGGCTCGGGTACCGTGCCAGTGCGCCGCAGAGGAGCCAGTCCACCAGGGCATGGACGGAGTTCTCCGACGTGAGCGCGACCATGGCGATCATGGGCGCACCCGGCGACGTTTGTGGCTGTTTCGACGACGAGCCGATGTGCATGTTGATGACCGTGTTCGTCTCGGCGCATGCAGCGAAGAACGGCTCCCACTCCCCGGTGTGAATGCTCGGCAGGCCGAGCTCCGAGGGGCTCTCGGAGAACGCCACGGCATGTGAGCCCAGATCAGCACATCGACGGACTTCTGCGGCCGCGAGCGCGGGGTCCCACAGAGGGACGAGTGTCAACGGGATCAACCGGCCTGCGCCCGGTCCACCGCACCACGCGTCGATCATGAAGTCGTTGTACGCCCGCACACAGAGGTGGGCCAGCTCCATGTCGTGGCGATTGAGGAACAGCTGGCCACAGAAACGCGGCACCGTCGGGAAGCAGAGGCTGGCCTCGGTGTGGTTGGCATCCATGTCGGCCAACCGGTGGGTCTGGTCGAAGCAGCCCGGTAACAGATCGTCGTAGGTGAGCGCGGTCGTCGCCGGCAGGAGCGCAGTGGGTCCGACGGCGGCAAAGGCGGCGTGCATCGGCCACGCCGTATCCTCGTAGTACCAGACGTCGCACCACCGGTCTTCGATCCCCTCGCCCATGGCGAAGCTCGGCTGCCCCGTGGGGCTGTAGACGACCCGACCCTTCTGACGCTGCACGCGCGGGCCTTGCTCGAGGTACTTGGAGGGCAAACGGTCCTGCCAGAGGCCGTGCGGCTCGACCACGTGGTCGTCGACCGAGACGAACCTCGGTATCTCGAAACTCTGCGCTTCTCCTTCGATCGCCATCTGTCCCTCCCGTTTACACGTTCACGTCGTAGTGCAGCTCGACGGCCTGACGCACCACATCGAGACCCGCCCACGCGTCGCGTTCGGCGCGCGCCAGGGAGGACTGTCCCTTTTGATATGCGTCATAGGCCCCGGCGGATTCGAACCCCAGTTCCCACACGTGCGTCCACTGCGAGGGAGGAAGCATCGGCGTGACCCCATCGAACCAGGCCACTCCGAACGTGTTCGGCTCCACGACGGACAAGGTCACGCCGGTCTCGGACTCCGCCAGGGCGCGCAGATCCTCGATGAAGGACTTCTGCTGGTCCTCGGGACCCTCCAGACCGAACAGGACCACTTTGCGCATGCCCTCGTGCATCAGATATACGGGGCCGTCGCACGTGTACCCCACGAGGCTGCCATCGCCTAACGGGCTGTTGCCGACGATGCGCTCGGGGCAGTCGTTGAGAAGATACCGATCCAGAATATTGGCGTGGAACGGATGCACCATGTAGCGCTGGTAGGACTCGGGCGACTCGTACCCGTGCTCCCACACCATCTGGACGTCGATGTCGGAAAGGTTGTTCCCCACCACGGAGTGGGTCATCTCGGGAATGAACTCCCCACAGCGCCGGAAGGCTTCCTCGAGCTCGTGCACCTTTTCCGGCGGGACGCCCTCGGCCATCGTGTAGATCTCGAAGCGTCTCAGCACCCGTACTTCCTCCAAGCCTTGTGGCGAATGTTGCGATCGGTCATCGAACGGTCGACGCTCGCTAGCGCAGCGGCGAGAACGACGCCGCGTAGAAGAAACGACGGGTGCCCCCCGTGCGGAGTTGCGCGATCTTCTGCGAGTACTCGTAATAGCGGGGATCGAGGACCATGTTCTTGCGGATGACGTTCCACTCGACATGATCGGTGAAGGACCAGACGGTCTTGATGCTCACCTCTTCTCCGAGTTCGCCCGAGGTCTCCCAGCATGCGACGAAACCTGCGCCCGCATCTGTCATCACCGGCACTGCCTCGTTCTCCACGAGCCGCAGGTACTCCTGGGCATTGCCAGGCTCCATCTGTACCGTGTCGACGACATACGCCATGTCCGACCTCCCGCGCGCCGTGCGGCGGCTGAGCAGTTTGGAAGTCCCGCCCTATGCCGGCGTCGGCACGACCGACGGCTCAATGTGCCACTGCAATTCGAGGTGCTGGCCGAAGGTGAGAATCCCCGAGGCCATGACGTCGGTCCACACGAATCCCTGCGCCATCGTCTCGGTGATCGACCCTTCATCGCCCGGGAAGTACACGCCGGTCACCAAGAGGCGACCTTCGAGAGGCTTGCCCGGGCCGCTCGCCTCGCGCAGGCGGTCGATCGTGGCTTGGAAACTGTCACGGGACGCGTACTCGAAGCCGAAGTGGACCGAGCGCTGCGGGTCATCGCGGAAGTCCTTCTCCCAGTTGTCCGTGGCCTCGCGGAATTCCGCCGAGCTAGCCAAGGTCGCCTGGAGCGTCTTCTCGAACTGCTGCTGCATCTCGGTCAACTCCGAGGCGTAGAGGACGTTGCTCATGACGTCCATCACGCCAGGGTCGACGTGGGCGATGATGTACGGGTCGGCCTTCCTCACGGCGAAGCCGAGAGCGAGGAACAGCTCCTTGACCAGGTCGCCGTCTCCGGGTGCGTAAATGCATTCGCTGTGCGTGATCCGCTGTGACATTGGCTCCTCCTCGGACGCCTCACGGTCGGTGGGCACCCCCCCTTCGACCTTTCACCCTGACTCTACCTACTGCAATGCTTACAATGATCGAAAAGGTCATAGTAGCGACGGAGCAGGAGACCCACAAGGGACGGGCCGGCACTCAGGTCGGCGCCTTCGACCCGAATCTGTTCCAGTGCAGCACCTGGTCATAGGGGCGCCTCGAGACCGGTCCGACCTCCCCGAGCGGCCAACCAAGGGGGATGGTGACCGTGATGGCGACATCATCGGGCAGCGCAAGAAGCTTAGGCAGGTCGGGTCCGGCCAACATGTGGGTGAACGTGAAGGCGGCCCCCAGCCCGAGGGAGCGGGCGGCGGCCAGGAGGTTGGCAGCGGCCATGAAGACACCGCTGAAGCCGACTCCGGCGCTGACGTACGCCTCGGGGTAATCGACCACATGGTGGCAGACGAATATCATCACCGGGGTCTCACCGAAGTTCCGCACCAGGTATTTGGCCGACTCCTGCGACCGGCGCACGCTCGGGTCCTCAGTCGGGGGAAGCGTCGCGGCATGCATGTCCGCCGCGGCCGCCACCAGTCGACCGACCTCGGCCCGGGTGCCGGGATCGGTCACCACGACGAATTCCCAGGGTTGATCGTTCTCGGGGCTGGCGGCGCGGGTGGCAGCCCAGATGAGCGCATCCACTGTTTCCATCGGCACCGGGTTGGGGGCGAACCTCCGGACGGCACGTGACGTGCCCAGCGCACCGAAGACGTCGTTACGGGACAGCATCGCTGCGGCATCCCCAACCACGTGCCACCTCCTTTGGATATGGGCCCTGGTCGCGCTGCGACCGGCCGGGGGTACCTCGGCGTACCCGCTTCACCTCTGGTGCACCATCGGCATTCCGGGCACAGAGCTCCTCCCCCTGAGCACGTAGGGCGCCTCGAGCGAGCCGATGTAGACATCACACATATCGGGGCCGCCCCACGCAACGCTGGTGGGACCGCTCAGGAGCGAGCCATCGGGATCCTCCGCGACCGTGACGACACTGCGATCAGGTCTCACTGCGACAATGCGATTCGCTCGGGCCAGCGTGACCCACAGGCTTCCTTGCGCGTCGAAGCCACACCCGTCCGCCATCCCCCATCGCCGGGTGACCGCACGATCCGCCATGAGCGCCGCCGCGTGCTCCCCGTATTCGTCGGCGCGACGCCCACCCAGCGGGGGGCTGAACTTCTCCTCGGGACCGAGTCGGGTCCCACGGCGGGCAAAGCGGACCACATCTGCCCGCAGGGTTCGCACGACGTACAGATACTCCTCATGGCGGTCGAGGGCCATACAGTTCGGAAAGTTCACCCCGACGGCGACTACTTCGGGAAGGAAGGCCGGGGGACCAAGTCGAAAAATGTACCCCTCGGGTGTCCCGTGGGCGATGACCTGCCGCAGGTCGGGATTCTGGGCGCAGACCGACACCCAGAGAGCCCCTGCAGAGTCCGCCAAGACGTAATTGATCCATTGGAGCGGGAGCTCTCCGACCTTGTCGTCGACGACGCGGTACACGTCTCCCGTTGCAGGATCGAGATCCTGCAACGCACCCAAGCCGAAGTTGGCGATGAGGAAATGCCCATCGCGGTCAAGAGCGATGCCATTCGGCTCACCCCCCGCACGGCCGATGCGCTCCAACCCGCCATGGGGAAGGAGGCGCGCGACGGCCGATGCCTTGTCGGAGGCATAGACCTGTCCATCCCGGGCGACGAGAACCTGCTCGGGCCGCTCGATGCCGTGGCCGATCGCCTCCAATCCGTCGATGTGCACGTCCGCCACGTTCACCCCCCGGGGCCAGTTACCCTTGACGACAAGGATTCTTCCGGTCCAAGCATGCCGCACAGATGACGCATTCGCTCTTTTGCAGCATCATGGGCCCGGCATCACCCACCGGGCACAACGCGTGACATGGTGAAATTGAGGAGGGGGCAATCCATGATCGACCTGGGTCTCACGGGGAAGAGGGCCGTCGTGTCGGGCGCGGGCTTCATTCCCGAGCGCGCCGGTCACGGCCGACAAACTTCGCTGAAGCTGGCCGAAGCCGGCGCCACCGTGGCCTGCATCGACATAGACGAGGGCCGGGCACACGGAATCGTGGCCGAGATCGAGTCGATCGGCGGGCAAGGCCTTCCCGGTCGTGGCGGATATGACGGACCGGGCACAGGTCCAGCGTGCCGTGGACGAGGCCGCGGCCGGGCTCGGCGGTATCGACGTCTGCGTCGACATCATCGGCAAGGCCACATGGAGCCTGATCCAAGACGTCACGCCCGAAGAGTGGCAGCAGGACCTCACCCAGAACATCACGCAGGTGTTCGACCTCTGGCAGATCGTGAGCCGGCACATGATCACGCAGGGCACGGGAGGCTCTCTCGTCGCGATCGCCTCCGTCGACGGGTTTACCGGCTCCCGCTATCACGCCGCCTACGGAGTGGCCAAAGCGGGCTTGGTCTCCCTGGCCAAGACGTTCGCCGAAGAACTAGGCCGCTACGGGATCCGGGTGAATGCCGTGGCCCCGGGCAACGTCGGCACGGGGAACGAAGATCAGCCCGAAGGGCAGTATGCCGTCGATGACAAGAACCCCCTGCTCGCACCGCGGGGAAGCGATATCGCCAATGGCGTGCTCTTCTTGTCGTCCGCGTTGGCGGCCCGGGTGACCGGGCAGACCCTCATCGTCGACGGCGGATCGATCATCCGCTCGTTGTGGGGCATGACGCCGGACGTCATCCCACAGTTCCGCAGCCTCTACTGAGGCCGGTCCGCCGCCTGACCTTCGAATGCAGGGAGCACCTCGCGGGCGAAGCGCTCCAACTGGACGACGTCCATCGAACCGAAACGGAGGGTGACATGATCGACCCCCGCCCGGGCCAGCTGGCCGAAGTCCTCGATGAGCTGCGTCGGGGTCCCCACGAAGCGGGGACGGTTGTCGCCATCCACCATCTCGGCCGGAGCGTAGGAGAACTCGGTTCCCAACGGAGCTCTCGCTCGTGGGGCCGGCCAGTTTCCCGGGTCGCTCTCGAGCACCGAGGTCGCGCCGCAGCTGTAGGAGAAGGTGAACTTCGGCGGCAACCCGGCTTCTGACCGGGTGCGGAGGATCAGCTCTCGCGCCCTGGCATAGTCGTCAGCCGGCATCCACAGCGGGTGCCATCCGTCGCCGAAGAGACCGGCGCGGCGCTGCGCCTTCGTGCTGTTTCCCCCCACCCACAGCGGGACGCTGGCGCTCGGCATCAGAATGAAGCCTTCGGGCGTGTCGCGCACCACCCGCAGGAACTCCTCTGTCACGGCCGCCCGATCCTCGTAGGGCGCCGTATTCAGCACTTCGAACTCGCCGCGCAGGTACCCGATACCTACGCCCAGGACGAAGCGGCCGGGCTCGAGATGGGCCCAGGTCCCCGCCATGGCCGCAACCTGCAAGGGGTGACGATACGGAGCCACCAGGACATCCACGCCGAAACGAATGCGACGCGTGAGGCCCATGCCCCATCCACAAGCTGCCAGCGGCTCGAGGAAAGGGGGCTGCAGGAGGTAGTCCTTGCCGTACTCGGGAATCGCGATGTGGTCCGGAAGCCAGATCGAGTCGTAGCCGAGCTCCTCCCCCGCTTCGATCAGCGCCACCATGGCGTCACGATCGAGCCATGGGCCGTACGCCGGAATGGCGAACCCGAACTTCATCGATCGCTCCTCATAATTCGCGCACGCGCACTGGGCCGGCGATCCTACCGAGAGCGGCGCCGCGGTGCAGTTGCGGTCGGGGTCAGCTGTCCACCGCCGGATCGACCTCTCGAAGTAAGAAGGACATCGCTCAGACGATCCGCGTTGCGTGATCGGCCCAATAGCGATCGCGCAACGGCAACTTGTACAACTTTCCCGTCGGGAGCCGCGGCAGCTCGGCTTCGAAATCGACTGAGCGCGGACATTTGAAATGAGCCAGATGCTGCCGACAAAAAGCGATGAGCTCCTGCTCGAGACCCGCGTCCGGGTCGATCCCAGGTACTGGCTGCACGACGGCCTTGACCGCCTCGCCCAGGTCGTCGTCGGGCACGCCGATGACGGCGGCATCCATGACCTTGGGGTGGGTGATCAGGAGGTTCTCCGCCTCCTGCGGATAGATGTTGACGCCACCCGAGATGATCATGTGGGTCTTGCGGTCGGTGAGGAACAGGTACCCATTGTCGTCGAGGTAGCCCACATCGCCCACGGTGCTCGTATCACCTTCGGCGTTGCGTGACGCCGCCGTCTTGGCTTCGTCGTTGAAATACTCGAAGCTGGTGGCGCCCCGGAACCAGACCGTTCCGGGTGTGCCCGTGGGACAGGGGGTTCCATCGTCAGCCAGTATGAGGACCTGGCCCAGCACGGCCCGACCGACCGTACCCTTGTGGGCCAACCAGTCCTCGGCGTCACAGTACGTGCAGCCGTTCCCTTCCGTTGCGGCGTAGTACTCCACGACGATGGGCCCGAACCACTCGATCATCTGCTCTTTGACCGCGACCGGGCATGGCGCTGCGGCGTGGATGATCTTCTCGAGCGAGGAGACCTCGGCCGCCTTCCGCACGGCATCGGGAAGCTTCAGTAACCGGGAGAACATGGTCGGGACGACCTGGGAGTGCGTCACACGGTACTGCCCCACGAGGTCGAGAAACTGGCCCGCGTCGAAGTGCTCCATCACCACCGCCGTCGCACCCTGCCTCAGGGTCAGGGCCACGCTGACCTGGGGAGCCGTGTGATACAGCGGCGCGGGCGACAGGTACACCATTCCCTCACGAAATCCCCAGAGTGCAGCGATGCCGTTTCCTCCCGGCAGAGGGTCGCCCGGGTGGGCATGGGCCAGGGGACGCAAGATCCCCTTGGGCCGTCCCGTGGTACCCGATGAGTACAGCATCGGCGCCCCGAGTTCCTCGTCGGCGATCGGGTCAGTGGGTTGCCGGTCGATCGCCTCCCGCCATTGTTCGAACGGGCCACCCGGAGCACCTCCCACCATCACCCAGCGCTCGACGTTCGGGCAGAGGTCGGGAAGCCGTTGCGCCACGTCGGCCTTGGACGCTGCCGTCAGCACGACCGTCGCTTGCGAATCGTTGATGATGTAGGCCACCTCTTCCGCCGAGAGGTAGGAGTTGATGCACGTGAAGAAGGCGCCCGAGCGCTCTGCTCCTCCTTCAGCGACCAACATGTGCGGTTCGTTGTCCATGAAGATCGCAACGTGGTCGCGGCGACGAACGCCCGACTCGCGGAGGAGATGGGCCACCTGGTTCGCCCTCGCCTCATAGGCGGCATAGGTCACCACTTCGCCGCTCGTCGCCATGATGATGGCGGGCTGCTCGGGATGGAGTGCGGCGTGTCTCGCGGCGTACATGACGTCAGGCCTTTCTCATTGCGTCCCCAGGCATCGATAGAGGGCGTCGACAAGGACGGCGCCCATGAGCGGCATGCCCTGATGCTCGAGGTGGTTGCGCACGAACCCGCACCCGACGCCTGCGACCGGATCGGCGAATCCAATTTGACCACCGGCACCCATGTGCCCGAAAGCCTCGTCGTTGGGACCGTGTTGCCGGGGTGCACCGGGGACGAGTGCGGGTGGCTCACGTGTGTAGCCGACCGCCCAGCGGGTCGGGACCCCCATCACCGCGTCGCGACCACACACCTGCTGCTCCCTGAAGTCGTCGACCGAGGCCCGCGTGACGAGGTCCTCGCCCTGCGCCAGCGCGGCGTAGAGGCGGGCCAACCCACGAGCCGTCCCCGTGGCGCCGAGGGCACCTATCTCCGCGCGCTGCACAACGGGCATGTTCATGAAATCCGCGAATCGCGGCGCACCATGCTCGTCGGCGAACAGGTTTCCCCCGGGCCCCGCAAGGACCGAACGGCCCGCCCATGAGTCCGGGTCGATTGCGGTCAGGGTGCTCCGGCGTGACGATGAGTGGGTCCATTCCATCACCTGGGCTACCGTCCCCCGACGCTCGAGCGGGGTCCCGATGTCGCATTCGAGGTCCAAGGGCCCGGCGACCTCTTCCCGGAAGAAGGTCCCGAGACTCTGCCCCGAGACGCGGCGTACGAGTTCGCCGATCAGCCATCCGAACGTCACGCCGTGGTAGCCGTGCTTGGTGCCAGGGACCCAGGCCGATGGGGCGGCCGCCACGGCGGCGGCGATGGCCACCGTGTCGTCCCACCCCGCGCCATCCCAGGACAGGATGCGGGAAGGTTCCGGCAACCCGATCGCCCCGGACTGATGGCTCAACAATTGCCGGACGGTCGTGCTCTCTTTTCCCGCGGCGCCGAACTCGGGCCAGTAGGCCACGACGGGGAGATCGAGGTCGAGCTGCGCCCGGTCGTAGAGCACGTGGGCGCAGAGTGTGGTCAGACCCTTCGTCGCCGACATGACCACAGCCCGCGTATCGTGGGCCCATCGCTGCTGGGGCCGAGCGAAGCCCGCCCAGATGTCGACGAGCCGCTCACCCCCGACATAGGCGGCGAAGGCGCCTCCCCCCACTCCGAGGTCGGCCGGGCGCTCCCGCCCGCCGAGATCGACGCTCGTGCCCTGCGCCAACAGCTCGGCGACGCGTTCAAATCCAGGACTGACGAACCCCTCGACGTCGTTCACAGGGAGCGGAGCTCCACCTCGACGGGCGGCCACCAGTCCTTGCGCCACCATGCGACGTTGATGCGATCCGCCAGCCCGCCATAGCGGCGGCCCACTTCGCCCGCCACCAGCGCTGGCGTCGTCACGATCGTGAAAGTGTCAAGAATCTCGTCGTCCACGAGCCGTGCCATTTCGTCCCAGGCCCCCCTCTTGGAGCACCCGTAGAGCTCCGGCTGCAGATCGCCCCACCCGTGCAGTTCGAGGACCGGGAGGTACGCAGGCGTCGACCCGTAGAACGCCACTTGTCGTCGCATGGCGTCACGAGCCCTCGCGAGCTTCTCGTCGGAATCAGCCACGGCGATGAATCCGGGACAGGTCATTTCTATGTCGGCGCGGGTACGCCCCGCCTTGGCCAGGCCTCGCTGCAAGGCTGGGAGCGTGACCTCCCGCGCGTAGCGTGCGCTCGAGAATCCATGCGTGATGAGGCCGTCGGCCACCTCGCCGGCAACTTCGGTCATGCGTTCTCCCACCGCGGCAAGGAAGACGCGTGGTGCACCCATGTCATGCGGTCGGGGGGCGAACAGGGGTGTCAGCAACGTATGTGTATAGAACTCTCCTCGAAAGTCAAGAGGCACGCCGTCGTTGAAAGACGACCAGATGGCCCGCAACGCGAGCACGTACTCGCGCATGCGTGCCGCCGGGCGGGACCACGGCGAGCTGAACCGGCGCTCGATATGCCCCCTCACCTGTGAACCCAGACCCACGATCAAGCGGCCCCGGGAGTATTCCTGCAGCTGGTTCGTCGTGTACGCCATGCTCATCGGGTTGCGCGCAAAGGCGATGGCGATCGACGTACCGAGTGCGACGCCCGCCGTGTGCTCGGCCGCCAGTGCGAGCGTGAGAAATGGATCGTTCACCGTCTCCGAGGCCCAGAGGCAATCGAGACCGGCTTTTTCCACCGAGGACGCGCGTGCCGGGACGGAAGAGAGGTTCGATCCGATTCCGGAGTCGATCTTCACCGGCGTGCCCCTGTCGCCGATCGCGGCGGAGAAGGGGCCGGGCCTTTGACGGCCGAGCGGTCGACCGAGAGCTGGAGGGGTATCCCGACCTGCACGTACGGTCCGGCGGCCGGGTGGCGCACCGTGATCAACACCTCCCGGCTCTGCACCTCCTTGTCATCGAGCACCGCGTTTGGGTGGACACTGGCGGCGACCGGGACCTGCCGAGAGAGCAGCAGCGAGCACGCGGCATCCACCGTCAGGCATCCGATCGCGGCCGAGACAGCCGGCACCGTGAGCTCGGTGAGCTCGAGCACATCGCGCAGTGCGACCCGTTGATCCTCGGTGACCGCGCACACGACGATCCAACCGTCCGTGACCTGATAGAGGTGGCGGGCGGGCGTCGGTCCCTTGAGATCGTCGCCCACATCGTTCGGACGCTCGCCATGCATGGCGAGTTGGGCGATGTGCTCGGATTGAAAGACGGTCGCCGTCGTCATGAGGGAGGCCTCAACCGTCGAGACGAGTGTCCCCCGGAGCCGGACCAGGAGTGCGAGAACGATGCCGGCGGCCATGTGGAGGCCGGTTCCGTAGTCGTTCGCCGTGAAATTGACGGGCTGCGCATGCCCCCCGCCCTGGGTCATCTCCATGCCGGTCGCTGCTTGGACGACATAGTCGAACGAGGGTCGCGATGCCATGGGGCCGTGGAGACCGAACCCTTTCGCCCGGGCATAGACCAGGTTCGCGTTGACGGCGCGCAAGTGCTCCTCGTCGAGTCCGAGATGCTCCCACGTGCCCGCCACGGCGTTTTCGACGACCACATCTGCCGCTGCGACCAGATCGAACAGGCGCCGGCGATCCTCGTCGCAGCGGAGATCAAGCGTGAGGCCACGCTTCGACCGATTGGCATCCATGTAGATGTTGGGGAGCATGGGCATGAGCTGATAGGCGCCCTCGCCTCCGGGGGGTTCGACCTTGACGACATCGGCACCGAGCTCCGCCAAGAAGCGGGCGGCCAGGGGACCGGCCCAGAAACTCGACAAGTCGACCACCCGGTGACCCGCCAGCGCCCCGGTCTCCCCACCATGGCGCGGTCGGATCCTGACGGGGGCTCCGGAGCGCAGACGCAGCGGAGGTCCGACGAGGCCACTCGGGAAGAGCACGTCGTTGGCTTGCACCTGCACGTGCGTCACCCACTCCTCGAGGGTGCTGCATTTGGCCACGGCCGCCGGCGCGAGGAGGAGCGCAGCCTCCCACTCATCGGCCGTTCGCTCGGCAAAGCGCCGCCCCAGTTCTCCCCGCATCCGGTCGCACCAGTCCCGGTCATTGAGCTTGGCCAGGGACGTCGGATCAGAAAAATCGAGGCCCCCGTCATCATCTTCGAACTCGAGCAGACGAACCAGTTCACGCCAGCGTTCGGTACCGCTCAGATTGATCTGCATACCGCGGCCATCACGAGTGGCATACGTATGCAGTATCGGTGAGCGGGTTTGACGGAAGACCCGGGGGCGGTGCCCCGGCCGATGGAACACCGGACCGGCGTTCAGGTAGAGCAGCGCTTCGAGCAATGAGGTCTCGACGTGCTGGCCGTACCCGGTGGTCTCCCGTTTCACGAGGGCGGCACCGATACCGATGACGGCCAACAGAGCAGCAGCCACACTGGCCATCGGGAACGGCAGCCAGATCGGATCATCCCCGGTGAACACGCCCTGCTGTGCCCCGGCCCGGGCGTGGACGAGAGGCTCCCAGCCCGGATCGGCACGCGACGGACCCGACCCTCCGAAGGCGGATATCGAGCAGGTCACCAGGTTTGGCTGGCGGGCCCGTAGCGAGTCGGCTGAGAGCCCGAGGCGCTCCATGGCACCCGGGCGGAGGTTCTCGACCACGACATCGGCACCGTCGATGACCGCCAGGGCCTCGGCCCGGCCCTCCGCCGACGTGAGGTCCAGTTCGATGCACTTCTTGCCACGGTTCCATGCGGCGAAACGCGCCGGCTCCCGGCGGTAGGGATCGCCGCCCGGCCGCTCGATCTTGATGACGTCCGCCCCCTGATCGGCAAAGAGCGTGGCGGCGTAGGGTGCCGCGACATAGTGACCGACTTCGATGACACGGAGACCGCCAAGCGGTGCCTCAGCCACCGCGGCGCCTCTCCTCAGCGGTGGAAGGATCGAAGAAGTCCACTTCCTCCTCGCGCGGCAGGTCCAGTACTTGTTCCGCGATGACGTTGCGCACGATCTCATTGGTCCCGCCGCCGATCGAGGCCGATTGGGCGCTCAGCAACTGGGTACACCAGCGTCCTCCCACGACGTCGGACGCATTCCATGCTGTGGCACCCATGCCGGCGATGCTCACCGCCACATCAGCCGTGTCCTGCACGAGTCGCGCCATGGCCAGCTTGAGGAGGGAGGCCTCGCCGCCCATGCTGGTGCCCTTCTTCCGTTTGGACACCTCGTACTCGCCCAGATAGCGCAGGACCATCTGGCGGATGCGCAACGCAGCGAGCTGTTGACGCACCAGGGGTTGGTCGGCGACCTGACGCGCCTGCGCGCATGCGACGAGCGCGTTGAAACCACCCTTTCCGCCGCCACCTGATCCCATACCGCTGAGCGCCTGACGCTCGAAGGCAAGCATGGCGCGGGCCACTCTCCACCCGCCGTGGGTCTCCCCCAACGCGTTCTCCACCGGCACCCGGACGCTATCCAAGAAGACCTCGTTGAAGTGCGCATCACCGGTCATCTGCCGAAGCGGGCGTACAGATATACCTGGTGCCCGCATGTCGACAATGAGCATCGTGATGCCCTCGCGTTTGGGCCGGCCGGGGTCCGTGCGCGCCAGGCATGCGGCGTAGTCGCTGTGCTGGGCGCCTGACGTCCAGACCTTCTGTCCGTCGAGGACCCATGTGTCGCCGTCACGCAAGGCGCGCGTCTGCACGCTGGCCAGGTCCGAGCCGGCGCCGGGCTCGCTGAAGAGTTCGCACCAGACGTGATCGCCCCGCAGGAGCGGCGGGATAAACGCGAGCTTCTGTTCCTCGTTGCCATGAGCGAGGATCGTCGGACCGCACATGCCGAGGCCGATCTCGAGGGCGCGGGGCGGAAGTTGAAAGGCACGGGCCTCACCGTCGAAAATCCGTTGGAAACGTGCGGGGAGCCCGCGCCCGCCATAGCGACGGGGCCAGGTGATACCGGCGAACCCGGCCTCGGCGAGACGTCCCTGAAATTGCTTCGCCCGCGTCACCCCGTTCGAGGTCGAGTCCCTCTGCACTCCCTTTTTGGGCAGCGTGGCCTCGAGGAACACCAGAGCTTCGCGACGGAAGCGGTCCTCGTCCTCGACCGCGACGTAGCTCGATCCCATCAGTCAGGCCCACCGTCCGGAGGAATCACGCCGACTCCATGGCGACGGGGACAGCCTGCCCCAACGCCAACAATCCACCCAGCGCCATGTCCTTCATCACCCGGGCCAAGCGCTCGGGCTCGATACTGGTGTGCCACGACGACACCGAACGCAACAACCCGTCGATCATCATGACGGCGGCCCGGGCCTCCTCGTCGGTCAGCATGGGGCGAACCTCGCACAGCAAGTTCACCCATTCGGCCATCGTCACCCGGTCGATGCGCGCCACCCGCCTCCGATCGGCCTCGTCGAGCAAGCGGAACTCCTGTTGGTAGACCGAACGTAGGTTGCCGCTCGCCAGTTCCAGCGTCACGGCCGCGTCGATCAGACACTCCAGCGTCACGAGAGGCGGGGTCTCCTGGTTGAGGACCTTGTCGACCGTCGCACGCCAGGTGATGGCGGCCTCTTCGACCAACACCGACAAGAGCTCGTGCTTGTTCTTGAAGTAGCGGTAGATCGCGGGACCGCTGACGCCTGCCACGGCGCCGATGTCGTCGAGGCTGGTGGCGCGAAAACCGCGCTGGCGGAAAAGGTCTGCGGCCGCCGCCATGATCTCGGCCCGTCGGCGCATACCTTTCTTCGTCTTCGCCGGGCTCCCGCCGAGCTCGTCAAACGGGGCAGTCTCGTGCTGGACCATCGTCAGCCCCTCCCCTACGCCGCCGGCCCATCAGTCACTCCCAAAAAGTTATCACTCAGTAACGATTAGGGGCGGCTCCCCGTTGATTCCTTGCTTATCCGAGGCATAATATTTAATCTTGACTAACAAAACTACAAGGGGGCTGGCGTGGAATTCGGCATATTCATGGAACTGTCGGTCCCTCGTCCGTGGACACCTGCATCGGAGAGACAGGTGTACGCCAACGCGCTCGAGCAGGTGCGATTGGCCGACGAACTGGGGTTTGACTACGTGTGGGCGGTCGAGCACCACTTTTTGGAGGAGTACTCGCACTGCTCAGCGCCTGATCTCTTCCTGACCGCCTGCGCCATGCAGACGTCGCGCATCCGGATCGGGCACGGCGTCGTACCCTGCGTACCCCAGTACCAGAGCCCCATCCGGGTGGCCGAACGTGCCGCCGTCCTCGACATACTCTCCGGCGGACGGCTCGAAATGGGAACGGGACGGTCCGCCACCTGGACCGAGCTCGGGGGATTTCGGGCGGATCCCGATGAGACGAAGAAGACGTGGGACGAATTCGTCCGCGTGCTCCCCAAAATGTGGATGCAGGAGCGATTCAGCTGGGAAGGGCGGGCGTTCTCCATGCCGGAGAGGGCCATTCTGCCCAAGCCGATCCAAAAGCCACACCCCCCGATGTGGGTGGCCGTCACCTCGCCCGGCACGGAGATCGATGCAGCAGATCGCGGCCTCGGCTGCCTCGGTCTCCAGCCGGGCGGCTTCTCCGAGTCCGAGAAGAAGGTGAATTCGTATCGCTCGCGCATTCAGAACTGCGATCCCGTAGGCGCCTTCGTCAACGACAAGGTGCACACGGTCAATTTCCTCTCCTGCGCCGAGGATGGCGATCACGCGCGTCGTTGCGGGCTGAAGGTGGCGAGCATGTTCAGCTATATGGCCTCGCAGCTGTTGTCCGCCAAAGAAGTGCTGCCCACGCACTCGTACCCGTCAGCGGGACTGCTGCCGGCGTTGCGACGGGAGTCCGGAAGTCCGGGCGACGCGGCAAAGTCCTTCAAAGGCGTGACGATGGGCACGCCCGATGATGTCGCGGCGGCTATCCGCCAGTGGGAGGCCGTCGGGTTCGACGGCATCAATTTCGTCCACCAGTTCATGGAAGTGGTCCCCCAGCAGTACGTCCTCGACAGCATGCGCCTGTTCGCCGAGGAAGTCATGCCGCAGTTCAAGGTTGCGCCCAAGAGCGAGCCGCTCGCCGCGGGGGTGCACTGATGCCGCTCGCCGGATCACTCGACATTCGCTCCCTTTTGGAAGATGCCCCGACCATGACGATGGGCGATCGGGAACTGCATGTCGACGACGTCGACATTCTGCAGGTCCTCTACGAGATCGGGTTCTCGGATCTCGAATCGCTTCTGCCCCCTGCCCTCAATCCGACGATTCCGCCCGTCATCACCTTTTTGGCCTATCGGGCGCGTGAAAGCGCGTTCGGGCCGTTCGCCCTGGTCCAACTCCGTCTGAGTGCCCGGGCCGGTGTGCGCCCGCGTGCCTTCTTGGTGTCGGCCTTCTGCGACAATCCGGCCCTGGCCGAAGTGCTCTCCACGTCGTGGGGCTACCGGATCCACCCCGGCCGCATAGAGCTTCGCCGCTTCCACGATCGGGTCGAGTGCGGCGTGGTCGTGGACCGTCGCCCGATCCTCGAGGTGGCGCTGGTCGACCCCCAGCCGATCACCGGTCACGATGTCCAATATCCACCCGGCATGCACCTGGCGCGCGTCGAGGAGGTGGACGACGTGCGGCCCCGACTGGTGCAGGTCGATACCGAATACGAGTTTCGCCGAGCCGACCGGGGGCGCCCGGAGCTCCTGACGTTCCACCCCGGGGCATGGGGAAATGACCGGCTTGTTCCCACGGAGCCGATCTCGGCAAGCTTTGCGGCCTGTACCGTCGATATCGGGGCCGTGCACTACGTCTGCAATCCCGACATCCCGGCGTCGGAGGGAACCGAGCGGGTCAACTCCCCGTCGTAGGGACGGAGCGCCTACACGCTTCGGTCGGCGGCGACCCGGTACTCGTCGCGCAACGCCCGCTTGGAAAGCTTCCCACCGTCGGTCCGCGGCAGCTGATCCCTGAAGTCGATCGATCGCGGGCGCTTGTAGGAAGCGAGGCGCCCGGCGCACCAGGCCAAGAGCTCGTCCGCCAATTCGGGCGTGGGCCTGACGTCACCGTTGAGCTCGACGACCGCCTTTACCTGCTCGCCCCATTCCTCGTCGGGCACACCGATGACGGCCACATCTCCCACCCCGGGATGTGCCGCCAGCACACCTTCGATCTCGGCCGGGTAGATGTTGACCCCACCGCTGATAATGAGATCCTTGGCTCGGTCACACACGAACAGGTACCCGTCTTCGTCCAGATACCCCATGTCCCCGATGGTGAATGCGGTGCCGCGGTGCACCGAACGGGTCAGATCGGGCTCCCCCTTGTACTCGAAGGTCGACCCCTTGGAATCGAGGTAGATATGACCGACCTCGCCCACGGGAAGTTCCTGACCGTCATCGTCGAGGATGCGCAGCGTGACGCCCCGGATGGCGCGGCCCACGGTGCCGGGCTTCTCGAGCCATCGATGCGGCTTCGCGATCGTCGCCGCGCCTTCGATCCCTCCATAGGTCTCCCAAATGACAGGACCCCACCACTCCAACATCCGCTGCTTGATCTCGAAGGGACATGGTGCAGCGGAATGCACCACGGTTTCGAGACTCGAGTGGTCGTAGCGGTCCTTCGTGCCCTGCGGGAGTCGCAACATACGCACGAATTGCGTCGGCACCATGTAGGCCGTCGACACCCGATGTTCTCCGATGAGCGCCAGAGCATGCTCGGCGTCGAATTTCTCCATGATGACCAGACCCTGGCCGACATTGAGTGCGCCCTGATAAAACCCTTGGCAGCCGCCATGGTGCATCCCGGCCGAGACCAGATGGGCCCCCACGAACGGCCGGAAGCGGAACGCCTGCCCGAACCGCTTCAGCGAGTCGGCCGCATCCCAGGGGTCGATGTCGGGGAGTTGGCGATGGACCGCCTTCGGGCGCCCCGTGGTGCCAGAGGAATAGGAGATGACACCCCCGAGGCTGCGGTCCGGGGGTGGCGTCGTCGCGTGACCTTCAATGATCTCTTCCTGCGGCACGAACCCGACGGCGGGTCCTCCGACCACGACCCTGTGGTCGACCGGCAGCGTCGAGAGCGTGGCCCGGAGATGCTCGCTGCTGTCCCGATGCACGACCACCATGCGCGCATCGGCGTGGGCGATGATCTCGCCCAGCTCGGGACCGGTGAGCGCCGGGGTCAACGTGATGTAGCGGAGCCCGCTCTCCTGGGTCGCCAGCTGCCAGATCACCATGTCGAGCCCGTTCGGTACGACCAGCACGATGACATCACCTCGCTCCAGGCCGATCCGACGCAGGCCGCGGACCAACTGATGAGCCCGCCCCGCGAGTTCGGCAAAGGTCAGACGGGCGCCGCCCGGGGCGTCGAAGACGGCAATCTGATCGGGGTGATCCATTGCGATCCACCACACGCCGAGCCGCTCCTGCCAGGGGTTGTCGTCGCCCTTCACGGAGATGAGTATACCCAATAGGGCCGCAGGCCGTCAGCGGAGGTACTTGGCCAACACCTCCAAATGGCGCCGTAAGCGGTGCCGGGCGAGTTCGCTGTCACCGCTGATAATGGCGGCGGCGATACCTTCGTGTGTCCGAGGGACCTCTTCGGCCACCTTGTGCCGGGTGGCATCGGACAACCGGTCGATCTGATGCAAGCGCGTCAGCCGAATCAGCACCAACGCGACCAGTTCGAGGGCGCGGTTGCCGCTGAGCGCGGCGATAACGCCGTGAAGGTCATTGGCCGCATCGACGAATTCGGCATCCGTCGGGTGCTTCTCGCGGGCAAGGGCCTGCGCCAACCGGTCCGCACCTTTGGGAGCTATCCGCCGCGCCGCGAGATCGATGAGGATCAGCTCGAGGCGCATGCGGAGGTCGGCCAGCTCCGCCACCTGCATCCCCCGGCGGGCCAGGAAGACGGCGACCACGTCGGTCACGGCTTCGGGACTCGGCGCCGTAACGAACAATCCTCCACCCGGTCCGCGTCGCATGGCGGCGATCCGATGGTGCTCGAGCAGCCGGACCGCTTCACGGAACACGGCCCGACTGACGCCATAGCGATCGATGAGGTCACCCTCGGAGCCCAGCAGATACCCGACCGGAAGCTCCCCCACGAGCACGTCACCGATGATGGAGCGAGCAACATCTTCGGCCCGTTTGTTCGTCGACGCGCCGCCCAGGCTGACCGTGTCGGGCAGCAGCTGCTGCGACCAGCGACGGCTTCGCAGGTAGTCGGCCTCGGCTTCGAGGTGCTTGCGCATCCGGTGCCGAGCCAATCCCCCATCCCCCGCCGTGACTGCAGCCGCAATGCGCTCGTGGGCATGCCGTGACGCCGACAGGGTCGTCGGGGCGAAGACTGAGCGATCGCGGAAATACAGCAGAGGAACCCGGTTGAGAATGTCGACGAACAATTCCAGGGCCGGGTTGCCCGAAATGGAGGCCAACATCGCGTGAAGGGCCCGGTGGTCCCTGACCTCGCCACTGGCCTCGTCCTCCACCAGCCCGCGGAGCTTCGTGACGCCCGCTTCGTCGAGACGAACCGTGGCGAGCTCCGTCACGATCTCCTCGAGGACAAGGCGCGCCTCGAAGACCTCGTCAAGCGTCGCACCCACCCGGTGGAGGTAGAGCACGGCCGCGTCGATGATGGCATCCACGGTCGGCTCGGTGACCACGAGCCCACCGCCGGGCCCCCGGCGCATACGCGCCAGCTGCTGATTCTCCACCAACCGGACGGCTTCGCGGAACACTGCCCGGCTCACGCCGTAGCGCTCTATGAGCTCGGACTCCGACCCCAACACCTCACCGACGGGCCATCCACGCTCGATGACGTCCGTGACGATGTGCCGTGACACGGTCGTCGCCAGTTTGGACCCGGTCTCCTCCGAGGGGCGTGGGGACGCGGCGGGCTTGCCGCGCGACCCCAACCTCGAAGGTGCTGTCATCGGTTCAGGGTACCCGAGCGTTCTCCTCGGTGTTCGCCTGTTCGGGATACTCTATTGTGCGGACATGGACCTCGAAGCGATTGCGTACGACGTGGGTGACGACCACGTCGCCACCATCACGCTCAACCGTCCGGAGGCGTTGAACGCGTGGGACGATCAGATGGCGTCCGAGGTCTCGTGGGCCTGGGAGACCATCAAGGAGGATGACGCCGTGCATGCCGCCGTGGTGCAGGCAAACGGCGAGCGGGCGTTCTGCGCGGGCGCCGACGTCAGGGGCGCTACGTCATGGTTCTTCCGAAAGAACGTGTGGAACACCTTCGATCCCGGAGTCACGCTTTCGCCGAAATCACATCACCGGTGCTGGAAGCCGGTGGTGACGGCCGTGCACGGGATCGCGGCGGGCGGCGCCCAGTACTTCCTGAACGAGGCCGATATCATCATCGCCGCCGACGACGCCCAGTTCTTCGACCCCCATGCCACCACGGGAATCGTCTCCTCCCTCGAGCCCATCGGTATGCTGCATCGCGGGATGCCGCTGGGCGACGTCCTGCGCTGGGCCCTCATGGGGAGCGAGGAGAGGATCACCGCCGCCACGGCCCTGCGCCTCGGCCTGGTCACCGAAGTCGTGCCCAGGGCCGCACTTCGCTCGCCGCGCCCACCAGATCGCTGCGTCCATCGCGGCACGGAACCCCCGGGCGATCCAGGGGACGGTGCGGGCCATCTGGGAGTCGCTCGACATGACGCGCTCCGCTGCCCTGCAGAACGGCATCGCCTACACAAACATCGGCAACACATACGGGGACAGCTGGTCCACCCGGGCCGAGCGCAAGGATGGCCCCACCTACCGCTGAGAGCGATCCGCATTAGAGTATCCTCAACTATCTCTTTGTGTCCGACGACCTCGGGGGGTGCCATGACCGCAGGGAACGTGTGCAGGCAGACCAGGCCGTGACGATCCTCAACCAGCCAGAGGGCACCACCGTCACCGACCTCGCCGACCAGGTGATGTTCACGGACCCCTTCCCCCGCTACGCCGCCCTGCGCGATGCCGCTCCCGTGGCCCGGGCCCGCTCGAAGCAGCTCCTCGGTGCGGAGGGTTACATGCTCACCCGCTACGACAGCGTGATGCTGCTCCACAGCGACGTTCGATTCTCGAGCGACACCATGGGACAGAACGACTCATGGCTCATGCGTCATCTCCCTCGCATGTTCCGTCTGCTGGCCGACAGCATGGTCTACAAGGACGATCCTGATCATGCCCGGCTGCGCCGCCTCGTCAACAAGGCATTCACTCCTCGCATGGTGCAGGAAATGTCGCAGGACATCGAGAGGATCGTCGGAGACCTGCTGCGCGGGCTGTCCGGGCGCCAAACGGTGGACCTGGTCGCCGATTTCGCAGTACCGCTCCCCCTTTCCGTCATCTCGCGCATGCTCGGGGTGTCGGCGTCCGATCGGGACCAGTTCCATTCGCTGACGGCGCGTTTCGTCGCAGGGGTGGGCGGAGGGAGCCCGGCCGCCTTCATCAGGACGATTCCTGCTGCGCGCAAGCTGCTTGCGATGATCGAGCGCATGGCAGACGAGCGACGACAGATACCCGACCAGGGCATGATCTCGGCCCTGGTGGCGGCGAGCGACGACGGCGACAAATTGAGCCGGGACGAGGTGGCGGCGATGATCTTCCTCCTCATGTTGGCCGGTCACGACACGACGTCCAATCTCATCGGCAGCGCGACGTTGGCCTTGCTCGAGCATCCCGAACAAGCGGCGCGGCTGAGGGAGGACCCCTCGATTACCGCGTCCGCGGTGGAAGAGCTCTTGCGCTTCACCTCCCCGGTACCATGCGGCGCGGCGCGGCGCGCCCTCGAGGACATTGAGGTCGAGCGCACGACCATACCCAAAGGAAGCAAGGTCCTGGGCATGATCATTTCCGCCAATCGTGACGAGCGGATCTTCGAACGCCCCGACGAGCTCGACCTCGGACGTGATCCGAACCGGCATCTCACGTTCGCGTTCGGTAAGCACTTCTGCCTCGGCAATCAGCTCGCCCGCATGGAGGGGCAGATCGCCATACGTTCGCTCGTGCAGCGCTTCCCGGACATGACGTTGGCCGTTGCCCGTGACACGCTTCGCTACAAGCCGATCCAGGCGCTCCGCGGACTACGGAGCCTTCCCGTGCACCTGGCCTGAAGAGGATTCCCGTCCAGGGTCACGAACGAGCGGAGCGCTTGGCCGCCGCTTCCTCCATCCAGCGCTTGAGGGCTCTGCGATGGTCGTCGGTGCCGGCCGACAGCGCCATGCGCTCACCCTCCAACGGGAGGGCTTCGGCCAGAGAAAGATGTTCAGCCTCCCGGACGTTCTCCTTGAAGTACCGGTAGGCGGCACGGGGACCATCGGCGATCCGGATCGCCCACGCCGCAGCGGCCGACCGTAGTTCCTCATCAGGAACGACGACATTGAACAAACCCAGCGAATGCGCACGATCGGCATCGATGACCGTGTTCTCAATGAGGAATTCCAGGGCGCGCGTAGGGCCGACCATACGGGTCAGCAGCCAGGGGCCCCCGAAGTCGCCACTGAATCCCAGCCGCCCCCAACCACCGATCAGCGTCGCCGAGCTCCCGGCGATGCGGAGGTCGGCCGCCAGGGCCAGGCTCATGCCGGCACCGACGGCGGCACCCGGCAGCGCGGCAAGCGTGATCTTCGGACATTCGAAGAGCATCCGGATCATGCGCGCGTCTTCCGCCAGCATCTGGCCCTGTTCCTTGGCTGTCGCCTTCTGCGGGCGGGCGTCGGGCGTCGGTCGTCGGAAGGTACCCCCGCCGACGTCGCCGCCCGAGCAGAAGGACCGGCCGGCTCCGGTGACCATGATGCAGCTGACGGCCGGATCTTCGACGAAGCGCTCGAGCAGTCGGGGCACCGTCTCGAGAATCTCGTAGTGCAGGGCGTTGCGGCGCTCTGGTCGATTGAGCGTGATGGTGCCCACACCGTCGGCCACCTCAGCGAGGACGGTCTCGGTTCCCGTCTCGATCTGCATGCATCACTCCTTCGGGAGACCGCGCAACGGTGAACGACCACCGGGCGGAGAGGGCCGCCCGGGTGCCGCATCGCGGGGGACCGGGTCCGATTGCCCGGCTTCCCTATTCAGGATACTCTATATCCCGCCGACGAGAGTTTCGCGGACGACGAGCGGGGGCCATGGCGACATCAACGGAATTCGAGAAGGCGACCGACTTCAAGCTCAGGGAATCCGACATCGAGCGTGCCAAGGCACTCGTCGGGCGTTACTCGGCTTCGAAGACCCGCGAGCACCTGACCATGGGCTCGCATGACACGTTCCGGAATTTCGCCCGCAGCTACGGAGACGACAACCCGCTGTACTGCTCGGAAGACTACGGCGCGTCGACCCGGTGGGGCAGCCAGATTGCGCCACCCATGGTGGGCATCGGTCTGAACGCCCCCCTCTTGGCGGATCCCCCGACCGAGCATTTGAAACGACCGTCCTTCCGGGGAATCCACGTGTTCGTCTCGGGGAGCACCTGGGACTGGTATCGACCGGTGCTGCCCGGCGACCGCCTGTACAGCTTCGGTGGAACCGAGTCGGTCGAGATCAAGGACTCCGAGTTTGCCGAGCGGTCCGTCCTCATCACGTTCCTCAACACGAAGATGAATCAACGGGGCGAGGTGGTGGCCTCGATGCGCATGCTGGCTATCCACACCGAGCGCAAGACCGCACGCGAGAAGGGCAAATACAGCGCGATCGAACCCGCCACCTACAGCGACGACGACATCGCGCGGCTCGATGCGATCTACGAGGCCGAAGAAGTGCGAGGGGCGGAGCCCCGCTGGTGGGAGGACGTCGCGGTCGGCGACGCCATCGGGCCGATGGCCAAGGGCCCTCTCACCACGACCGACATGATCGTCTTCCACAGCGGTGGCTACGGCTTCACGCCCTATACGCCCTGTGCCAATCGGCTCGCCTTCGACAACCGCCGGCGGATCGCTCCCTTCTACGTCAAGAACGAACACGGGGTGCCCGACGTGGCCCAGCGGGTGCACTGGGATTCCGCGTGGGCACAAGCCATCGGCAATCCCATGGCCTACGACTACGGCGTCATGCGCGACTGCTGGCTCACCCACCTCGTCACCGACTGGATGGGCGACGATGGATGGCTGCTGCGCCAGCACAGTGAGATCCGAAAGTTCAACTACATCGGTGACAGCCACATCCTCACGGGTGAGGTGACGGCAAAACGCCTCGAAAACGGGCTTCACCTCGTCGACATCGAGATGCGTGGCACTAACCAGCGCGACGACGTGACCTGCCCGGGTTCGGCCACCGTGGCCCTGCCCAGCCGGAACGGGCGGGGAACCTTCTCGCTCCCGGAGCCTCCGGCCGATCTCAGCGCCGTCGCCGCGTCGTTGACCGCGCGCCATCTCGAATTGAAGGCCGAGCGCGCGGCCGCTCGGTGATCACTCGCCTGCCGTTACGGGCGCGACGTCATGGCGTCCAGAACCGGCCGGCTGAAGTAGCTCTGGTCCTCCCCCCAGCCGGTGAGCCCGTCCCATTCCCAACAGAACAACGTGTCGCCTCCGAGCCCACGCCAATGGCGGCTGACCGCCTCCCCGTGGACGGTGAGATGACGGTCGAGGTCGTCGACCACCTCGATGTCCATGGAGGTCGGCCATCCCGTGACGGGGTCGACCCGCAGATGGCGCTCTCCGGCCAACACGTGCGCGTAACGACCGTCGCGCAGGAGGAATCCGCAAGACACCGGGTCTCCCTCCAGGCCGGGCGCCGAATACACCAGCCAGGCGTCGGAGGTCCCCGCCGCACCGAAGCAATAGCCGATTCCGCCGAAGCGCGTCAGCGGCGCTGTTCCATCGCCCCGCCGCTTGGGTCGCCCGGCCGGTCGCGGGCCCCATGACCGGTCCCGCGTCGCAAAGCAATCGACGGGTATCTCCTCTCCGTGGAGCACCATCACCCCGGTGACATGGCCCGGTTGGTCGAAGTGTCTCCCCTTGAAGAACGGCGCCACGCCCAGCGGGTGGGGATTGGGCGCCATGATCGCTTCGAAGAGGAGGTCCACTTCGAGGGCGCCGGGGTCCTCGTAACGGATCCGGTACGTCTCGAGCGGTTCCAGCGCAGTCACATGCACGCCGTTGGGCCACTCGAAGTCGCGCATGTCCCGTGCGGACCGCACCGGCAGCTCCAGGCCCTGGTAGTGAGCATGGTAGGGCAGGTCCCACGAGTAGGACCCGGTGCCATCCCAGACCCACGCGCCCCCGTTGCACAGGTTCGCGTTGGGCCTGGCCTGGCAGTAGGTCCACCCACCCATCTGCCGATCAGGCACATTCCAGGAGAACCAACAGGTCTCGGTCTCCCACCAGCGATCGGAGAGTGCCTCGTCATGGAAGTCGTCGTCCTCGGGACCGAACGACGGGTACTGGCGTGCCGCCTTGAGCGAGTTGAGGTCCCCCTCCCCCCCGTCGGTCATGTCAACGGGGGCCAATGGCGATCCGCCAGCACGCCCATGGCGGATCGCGCCAACTCGGTCTGGCGCGCCACGCGCCGCCACAGGTACCCGAGGTACTCCTCGTCGCCCACGCGCTGGAGCCGGACCGCCGCGGCCAGTTCGTCCCGGCCTTCGGCGAGGCCCTCCGGGACGTGACCCAACAACGCCGTCAGGTCCTCGCGCTCGCAGGTCTCGAAGAACCCGCCGTAGGCGTCGACCTGCTCCAGGTATTTGACGGCTCGCGCCAGTCCCTTGCTGCGCGTGCTGGCCAAAGGATCGGTGATCCGGGGCACGATGACCTCGCGCAGTTGTTCGAGCAGTGCGCGGTACATCCAGTCGTGGTCGCGCGGCGTACGGGGCGGAGGGGTCTCGGCCGGCGAGAGGTCGATGGCGGCCGCGACGGCGAGGGCCTCCAGCCAAAGACGCCGGTGCAGCAGTCCGTAGATGAAGGCATGTCCGAAGTCGCCGCCGCCGCCTTGGGGCACGCCCGGGCCGCGGTGGCTCATGACCTGCAACTTGGCTTCTGCCATCACGCGGTAGTACTTCACACGGCCTTCGTCGATGCGGTGGCCCGAGAGCAGTTCGTACTCCCGCAGGCGCGCCGGGAAGTCGGTGAACGGCTCCTGGGTGGCGCGGAGGGACAGCCAGGCGATGTCGTCCATCGGGTCGCCCAGATGCGCCAACTCCCAGTCGACCAACGCCACGACGTGGCCCGCCGCGTACATGAAGTTCCCCGGCCCGGTGTCCCCCTGGACCAGGACCATCGGGCCCTCGTAGGAGGGGATGTGGCGGCGGAGCCAATCCAGCGTGAAGGAGAGCGCAGGATCGACCGGACCACCGCGTGCGGCCAGTAATGCATCCCACTCGTCGAGCTCGCAGCACACGGCCTCGGGGACGGTCGCGGGTCGCGGGAAGTCGGGGAGATCGAGTGTCGCCGGGTCCAACCGGTGGAGATCGGCCAGCTTCGTCATGAAATCCTGCGCCGTCGCCTCTCGTTCGGCAGGATCCGAGATATGTGAGAACCAGTTCTCCCCCACCAGTCGCTCCGACAGCATGGCGTGCTGCAAAGGGTGGATCCCGAGCAGGCGGGGCACGGGGACGGCGCTGCCGGCCAGGGCGCGGTAGACCGAGGCTTCACGTCGCAGCGTCCAGGGGTCTTTGGTGGCCTCGTGGTCGGAGCGGTCATAGTGCAGGAACAGCGCCACCACACCATCGCCCGCCCGATCGAGGTCGACGAACCAGGCTTCCTTGCGGCCGCCTCCGGGCTTGCGGTCGACGTGGGTGACCTTTCCTCCGCCGATCTCCTCCATCCAGGTGACGAGGTCGTCGGGAAGTCCCAATCCAGGGTCGCTCATAGGACGGCGCCAGTCTCCTTCAACGAAAGGATGTCGGCCCACCCCATTCCGAGCTCGAGCAAGATCGCTTCGGTGTGCTCGCCGTGGGCGGGTGCCCGCGTCAGCACCGGAGGCGTCTCGTCGAACTGGACGGGATTCGCCACGAGCGTGAACGATGTGCCCTGGTCGGTGGACACGTCGACCAGGTAACCGTTCTCGAGCGCCTGCTCATCGTCGTGGAGCTCGAGCGGCTCCTGGCAGACGGCCCAGACGCCCAGGGCATCCGCCAGGGCAGGTTTCCACTCGGCGAGCGTCCTCCCGGCGAATGCGTCGTCGAGCACCCCGACACATTCGGGCCCGTGCGTGTGCCGCAGCGCCGCCGTCGCGAAGCGCGGGTCGTCGGTGAGTTCGGGACGGCCGATGCGTGCGCAGAGATCGGGCCAATAGCGATCCGATTCGAGCATCGTGAGGTTGATGAACCGCCCGTCCTTGGTCCTGTACGTGCCTACCAGGGGATTGGGGGCGTGACGGCGATCACCGCGGGGAAGTTTGGGGATACCGAAGAGCTTGCTCGAGACGATGTCGGGCGAGAGGGTCCACATGGCACACGACAGGAGTGACGCGTCCACGACGGAGGGCACTCCATGTCGCTCTCGCCGAAAGAGGGCGGCCGCGATCCCCCCGGCCAGCGTCTGACCCCCGGGGAGGTCGCCGTAGGCGGCACGTGGGTTCACCGGATACTCGACGTCATCGGGAGTGAGCGCCTCGGCGTGCCCGCCACGGGCGAAGTACGCCGCCGCGTCGTACCCACCCTTCTCGCGTTCGGGCCCGCGCTGGCCCATTCCGCTCCCGCGGACGTAGATGATGCCCGGATTGCGGGAGCGAATGTGCTCGACGTCGATGCGCATCTGCTGGCGGGCGGCCGGCAGAAAGCTGGTCAGGAAGACATCCGCGGTCTCGGCCAGCTGATAGAGAACTTCGAGGCCGCCCGCGGAGCGCAGATCGATACCGATACTCCGCTTGCCCCGGTTGGGTTGTTCGATCATGAAATTCACCGAACGAGGGCCACCACCGAACATTCCCGCCGTCACCAGGCCCCGCTGGGGGTCGCCTGTCTCGGGGTGCTCGACCTTTATGACGTCCGCCCCCCAATCGGCCAGCACGGCACCGGCCGCAGGAACAAAGGTCCACGTCGCCACCTCGAGGATCCGCACCCCGTCGAGAACGCCTTCCGTCATCTGATGGGCTCCCCTTCATCGAGTGACCCCGATACAGTAACCTGAATAGGCGGACGGACGGCGCTCGAACCGCCTCCCGTCGGACCGTCCGGCCGACGGTTGGCGTCGGTCCGGCGCCTGGTCCAGCGGCGCGTCGGCGGAGCCGCCACAGGTGATCCAACCAAGAGAACAGGGTCAATAGACCTGCATCTTTGCCGGAGACGTGTACCGCCGAACGGCGCTCCGCACGACGTCACGCGCCCGGTGCGACCGGACGTGCCGGGAGGGTGCTGGTTGTCTAGAGTATCCTTTATTAGTCGCCCGGGATCGAAACCGAGCCGTGATCGCCTTGAGAAGCAAGCACCAGCGCATCGAGCCGGGGGGGAATGGCCAACTACATCAACTTCCTGATCCTGGGGTTGGGCAACGGAGCTGTCTTCGCCGCGTTAGCCATGTCCCTGGTGGTCACCTACCGCAGCTCAGGCGTCCTGAACTTCGCCACGGGGGCCCAGGCGCTCTACGCCTCCTATACCTATGGGCTGCTCCGCACGGGGCGGCTGCTCGTTCCGATTCCCGGCGTGTCACCCATTTCGGTGGGAGGTCCCGTGGCATTCCTCCCGGCCGTGGTCATCACCCTGTGCATCCAGGCCCTGCTCGGTATCCTCCTCTACGTGGCGGTCTTCCGCCCGTTGCGTCACCAACGCGCCGTGGCCAAGGCGGTGGCGTCTCTCGGCGTCATGGGCCTGCTCACGGCCCTGGTCAATCTCCAGGTGGGTTCCCAGCAGGTGTTGGTCGCCCCGATCTACCCGCAGAGCACGTACACGATCGGCAGCATCCGGATCCCGGCCGATCGCTTCTGGTTTGCCGTCACCATCGTGGGCGTGGCGATCCTCCTCGGCGCCGTCTACCGCTTCACCCCGTTCGGTCTCGCAACGCGCGCATCGGCGGAATCCGAGATCGGGGCGTTGGTCACCGGGCTCTCGCCCGAAAACATCGCGCTGCGCAACTGGGCCATCAGCGGCACCGTCGCCGGCCTGGCCGGCATCTTGATCGGGCCCCTGGTGCCTCTGATCCCGGGTTCCTACACCCTGTTCATCGTGCCTGCTCTGGCGGCGGCCGTCGTGGGGCGCCTGTACTCGCTGACGCCGGCGGTCATAGCCGGATTGCTGCTCGGGGCCCTCGAATCGGTCGGCGTCTACCTCAACTCGCGCTACCCGTCGTTCCCGAGCGGAGCCGGGCAGGTGCTCCCCCTAGCCATGGTTCTGGCCGTCCTCTTGTACCGGGGGCGCCCACTCCCGACACGGGGACAGCTCCTGCAGCCCACACTCGGCAAGGCCCCGCGGCCCCGCCATATGGTGTGGCCGATCGTCATCGGGGTCCCCGTCGCGGTCCTCCTCCTCGTCGTTCTCCGGCAGAGCTTCCGGGACGCCTTCATCCTGAGCCTGATCCTCTCGATTCTGGGCCTCTCACTCGTCGTGGTCACCGGCTACGTGGGGCAGATCTCGCTGGCCCAGCTCACGCTGGCCGGCGTCGCCGGCTTCCTCCTCAGCACGTTCGCGCATACGTGGGGTATTCCGTTCCCCATCGCCCCGCTGCTGGCCGCACTCGCGGCGACACTCGTCGGCGTCGCGTTCGGGTTGCCGGCGCTCCGCATCCGCGGCCTGTTCGTGGCCATCGTCACGCTGGCGCTCGCCGTGGCCGTGGAGGCGGTGTGGTTCCAGAACAACAGCTTGGACGGGAGTTCCGGAGGCGAGCCGATCCCCGATCCACGACTCTTCGGTATCGATCTCGGGATTGGCTCGGGGCTGGGCTTCCCTCGCATCGCGTTCGGGTTGCTCTGCCTGTTCGTCCTCGTCGTCGTCGCCGTCGGCGTGGCCCGGCTGCGCGTCAGCCGTCTCGGTTCGGCCATGCTGGCCGTCCGGGCCAATGAACGATCCGCCGCCGCCGCAGGCGTCAATGTCGTGCGCGTCAAGCTCATCGGGTTCGCGATCGGGGCCTTCATCGCAGGCATCAGCGGATGCCTCATGGCCTACATGCAGACGAATGTCACCTTCGACACGTTCGACGCCCTGGTCGGTCTCCTTTTCTTCTCCACCGTGTTCGTGGCAGGCATCACGTCGGTGAGCGGTGCGATCCTGGCGGGGTTGGGTGCCTCGGGCGGCATCTTGTTCGTGGCGACCAACCATGTCGTGTCGTTCGGCAATTGGTACGGGGTCCTGCTGGGGATCGGCGTGGTGCAGACGGTGATCTTCAACCCGGAAGGGGCCATCGGACCGATGCAGGCGTCGGCCGAGCGGGTGCGGCGCCGCATCTGGCCGACGTCCCGGATCGTCGGCCCGGTGACGCCGGTCACGACACCTGCGCCCGCACCCAAGCAACCCGCCACTGCTATCAGCCGCCCGACTCCCTCCGCGCTGGCGCTCGAGGTACACGGGCTGAGCGTGCACTACGGCGGGGTCGTCGCGGTCGACGATGTCACGTTGTCCGCGGCCGAGGGCGACATCGTGGGTCTCATCGGTCCGAACGGCGCGGGAAAGACGACATTGATCGACGCCCTCAGTGGGTTCACCCCCTACCGCGGCCACACGGTGTTGCAGGGCCGGTCCCTCGATGGCCTCCCCCCGCACCGGCGGGCCGCACAGGGTCTGGGACGCACGTTCCAGAGCATCGACCTCTACGAGGATCTCTCGGTGGAGGAGAACATCACAGTGGGCCAGCACCTCGCCCGCGGTGCCGGCACGGCCAGACTGACCGAAGTCCTGGACTCGCTGGAGCTTTCGGCGCTCCGGGAGAGAAACGTCGGCGAGCTGTCCCAGGGTCAACGCCAGCTGGTCTCGATTGCGCGGGCGCTCGCAGGCGAGCCCAAGGTTCTCCTTTTGGACGAGCCTGCAGCCGGTCTCGACAGCTCGGAGAGTGCCTGGCTGGCCGACCGCCTGCGCACCGTGCGCGAGGGCGGGGTGACCATCCTGCTGATCGATCACGACATGAGCCTCGTGCTCGGACTGTGCGACCAGCTCCACGTTCTCAACTTCGGTTCCTTGATCGCTTCGGGCCCACCTGACCACGTACGTATCGATCCCGCCGTCATCGACGCATACCTGGGTGCGACACCCGCGAAGGAAGCGGTGCCGTGACCGGCACACTCGCTTTGGAGTGCGCCGGTATCCACGCCGGTTACAACAAGGTCGCCGTGGCGCGCGATATCAACCTGTCGGTCGCGCACGGCCAGGTCATGACCGTGCTGGGCCCCAACGGTGCCGGCAAGACAACCCTGCTCCTCACAATGGCCGGCTTTCTCGCGCCGCTCAAGGGGGCGATCTCCCTCGACGGTGTGCCGTTGCGGACCGGCTCGGCCAGACGGATGAACCGCGCCGGCGTCGTCCTGGTCCCCGACTCGCGCGCTCTCTTCACCGAGTTGACGCCGGTAGAGAACCTGAAGCTGGGCGCCCGACGCTCCCGCTCGTCGGTCGATGACGTTCTCGACCTCTTTCCTGCCCTGCGGCTACGGGCGCGCCTACGGGTGGGGCAGCTTTCCGGTGGCGAACAACAGATGCTGGCGGTGGCCCGTGCGCTGATCCAGGCGCCGAAGGTTCTGCTCATCGACGAGATGAGCATGGGGCTGGCCCCGGTGATCGTCGAATCTTTGTTGCCCATCATTCGCCAGGTCGCCGACGAGAGCAATGCCGCGGTGATCCTGGTGGAGCAGCACGTCCAGTTGGCTCTGGAGGTGGCCGATGTGGCCATCGTCCTCGTCCACGGAGGCATCGTCGCGTCCGGATCCGCGGCCGAGGTACGCCGGGAGGAGGCGACACTCGCCCGGGCCTACCTGAGTGGAGGGGCCAATCCCTGACCGCTCACGCCTCCAGGGCAGTCGCGTCGGCGTAGGCCCGGGCCAGATTGCGGGCGCAGCGGAATGAGGAGTCGAGCCCTGAATGCGCCGTCAGGAGGTCGCGCTTGGTGCCCGTGCGGAAGAGGTGTCCTCCCATTTTGCTCGTCATCAGTCCACCCAGGGCCATCACGACCCGGTAAAAGGTTATGGCGCGGGGATCCGTGTCCTCGACACGACCTCCGGCCTCGACATACGCCGCCACGAAGGAGGGCCAATCCGTGAGGAATGTGGCCACGTTCCAGGCCGCCGCCAGCTCCCGTGCGGGTGGGCCGATGGAGGCCGCCTCCCAGTCGACCAACGCGGTGACGCGCGCGCCGTCAATCAGCATGTTGTGGAATCCGAAATCACCTTGGAGGAGGCAGAGTCGTGATGGGGGGACCACGAAGGCGACGTGCGCCAAAAGCCACCGACCGGCCATCTGCGCGGAAACGTTGGGCGGACCCGTCAGCCCGTCGATCCGCGACATGATCGCTTCGACCATCGCCACCGTCGACTCCACGGTCACGGTCGTGCCAGCGATGTCGAGGTGCGTACGCCCGAGGTGGTCCAGCGGCAATGAGTGGAGCCGAGCCAAGCCCGCGGCCAGTTGACGGCCCAGCTCGGGCCGGTGTTCGATCGGGGCCGCGAGGTCGGGAAAGAACTCACCGGCTTTGTGTCCCGGCACCCGCTCCATCACGAGGAGGGTACCGTCGCCGAGCGGGTGACCTTCGGGCTCGGCGAAGAACGGCCGGGGTACCGGCACGCCGCCAAATTCGTACACAGCTTCGATGACGGCAAACTCATCCGCGGCGCGTGTCTCGAGCAGGCCCACCGGGCGATCCTTGCGCACGATCACCTCATGAGGAAGGTCAGTGGTCTCGCGCAGCGAGACGAGGATTGTCTCCTTCGACCGCCCCCCGGGGACAACGGACATTTCCTCGACCGCAATGTCGGGCGAATGCGGGAGCCGGGCCCGGAGGTACGCCGTGAGCTGTTCCTTGCTGATGGAACATCCGTGGTCTGACGGTTGGGCATCGTCGCCGACGGACCCCTCGGCCAGCACGGCGGCGCGCAGCTCGTCCAGGCGCTCGAGAAAACGTCGCTCGACCCCGACGGCATTGCCGGAGACGTCGGCATCGGCGCCCGAACGAGCCACCGAGGCAGCCTCAGCCCGGAGCTCGTCGAATCGCGCTGGGCTCACGACACAGCCGTCCGTCTTCGAACCAGGCCGGAGCGACGACTCGAAGGCGGCCCCGTATTCCGCGCTGAGCTCGGCCGCGGCCTCCTCCTCCACGATGAACTCGACCAGGATCCGGTCAAGCAGTCCGGCGGCATCGATGGCCTGCGCGCTCCGGAGCTCGGGCAACAGCACAGACGAAATCGTGCGCCGCACCTGGCGGTAGTAGAGGGCTCGGTCCTCGGGTGGCTGGCGCATCAGATCCCCGGTGCGGCGTCCGGCACGGCCGGCCGGATCACGCCGTTGACGAGCGCGTCACCGAGGGCAAACGCGGGCGGGGCGTCCCCGTTGCGCGGATTGATGTTGGCCTCCAGGAATCCCCACCCTCCCGGCTTGCCATCGACCCACACGTCGCCGACGGATTCCCAGCCGTGCCGGCGACGGGTGACGCCCAGCATGCCCCCGATGGTCTGCACCCGGACGTCGACGGTTCCCCCGTCGGCCAGACAGTACCGGACCACAGCCGACGGGCAGCGCAGGGAGTCGTCGTCAACGTGCAACAGCATGGACGCGCTGACCACGTCGAGCTTCTCCCCGCGGTCGGTCAACGAACCTTGGCGGAAGAAACTGCCATTGGCGCCGACCATCGACCCGTAGCGGAAGTGCAGATCGCCGAAGGAACCCCCAAAACTCCGGCTCGACACAAAGCTGTCCCAATGACGGACGCCCCAGGAGTGGTCACGCCAGGCCGTCGCACTGATCGTCGCCGTCCGGCCGTCAAGGATGACCGAACCCGAGGCACGGCACGAGGTGTGGAAATTGTTCGAAAAGATGGCTCCCGCCGCGCCATTCGAGCCGGTGAAGGTGTTGGCACCCGAAACCGAGAACGAGTCGGCTTCGTCCTCGAGCACGAGGTCCATGCGGCAGGCGTCCGTCTCGAGCACGAACCGGAGGCGCTCGCCATCGTGAAAGAGTCGCTGCGGCCCGGCGGTGATGCCGTGACCTTCGACTACTTCCAGCGCGAGACCTTCGTCGTTGTGCCGGAACCGGGTGCCGTCCTCGTGATAGACGCCGCACCAGAGGTTGGCCGCGCCCCGGTTCACCTCGTTGCCGATCCGGTGGTTGCCACCAAGGCCGGCTGCCGCGTCGCGCCAGGCGAAGTACACGCTTTCCTGCCATTCGACGTCGTCGGTCGCCGGGTGCAGACCCTCGTCCTCCCTGGTCGGCGCCATCTATTCAGGATACTCTTTGGAGAGGGAAGAAGCGAGACCCGTCGCCGCGCACTCCACGCTGGTCCCGAACCCGAAACCGGCGCTATTTGGAGAAGAGCGACGACGCGTTGATGTTCTTGATGTCGGTCGCGATCCCGTTGGCCTTGAGCGTCCCGATCTGGGTCACGACCGAGCAGACACTGCGCAGGGAGGGGATGATCTTTCCATTGCACGTGAACGTCGCCCCGTCGGACAGCGGAAGGACCACGTTCTTGGCGGTGCGGATCTGCTCGTTGACGCCGGCCGCCGTCACCGCCCCCGAGTAACCCTGCATCACATTGAGGAGAGCCCATATGGCCGATGCTCCATCGGATTGGTTGGTGCTGACGTTCGGGCTCGGGTTGACACTCGGCGCGTACTTCTTGGTGATGGCGGCGTAGGTGGCATAGTCCGGGGAACTCGTGACACCGGGACTCGAGATGATCGATCCCGCCATCACCTTGTCGAGGGATGAGTTGATGATGCTGGGGTCGACGCAGGTGCTGAGCACGTAGCGTGGCAGTGTGAGACCCAGCGTTGAATACGCCTGGAAGAACGAGGTGCACAAGGTGAGGTCACCGGTCAGCCCGATGGCCTGAGCACCCCATTGCACCGCACTTTCCAACTGCGGCGTGATGTCGGCCGTACCCAGATTGACCGGTATGACCTTGAAGCCCACTTTCGCATTCTTGAAGGCGGTGACCCCGAGCGTCTGGGCCGGCTGCATGGCTTCGGGCACATTGACGGTCAGCATGGCGAACTTCTTGTAACCCTTCGCCTTGGCCACTGCTGCGTCGGCCGCCAGGACGCCCGGCAGCCCACCGGTCAACGAGTATGCCCCCTTGGTCGTCGTCTCCTGGGTCGTACTGCCGGACAACGTCATGTACGGGATGCCGGCCTTGACGATCGTCGGCACCTCGGTCGGTCCCTGGCCGGTGAACGGCTCAGTGACGGCCACGACGTGCTTCTGGACCATTTGGTTGGCGCAGTCCTGCCCCCCGGCGGGAGTGGAAAGGTTCTCGCAGATGAAGAGTTGCATGGGGTGACCCCCGAGACCGCCCTTGTAGGCGTTGGCCCATGCCACCGCCATTTTGGCCCCCTGCTCCACCAGCGGGGCCGTGCCGACGGTGCCCGACCCACCGTCACTGATCATCCCCACCACGACGGGACTGCCCTTGGCGGGGTCCGGCTTCCCGAGAGCCGAGCTGGTGCTGGCGCCGGCAGCGCCCGCCATCAGGACGGACGCCGTCATAACCGAGAAAACACCCAGGGTGGCGAAGAGGGACGAGGTGCGACCCTGGTTCGAGTGCGGCACGGGAGTCTTCGGCACGTCAGCCTCCAATTATCGGCTGGGGTGACGGCACATGCGCGAGGCATGCCTAGCTTCCCCCACTCTCTACTAGAAGAGTGCACTGTACTCATGCGGAAGTGGGGGGTCAAGAGCGCGTTAATATCCCCACCGGCCCGCATCTGCGGCTCAGCACGGACACTTTCGCTCGGGAGAACCGGTCTTGGATTCGGTCCGTTTCCTTACGGTTTCGGGCGGAGTGGATCGCCGCCGAACCCGGCCGGCCTGCCACGACTCGCCAATCGTCAAGGTGACGGCTGCGACCTCAGGGTTCGTGGCAGCGACACAAAGAGTGATCTCAATACCTCGATGAAGGGGGGGCGGAGTAGCTGCTTGACACTCCCGACGCCCCTCCTTAGATTAGGTTTTGCAATTGTTTACACGTTAGGTATACGGGGGACGCTTCGACTCGGCGCACGGCCGTAGCCTGTCGATCGCGAAGCGAGGAACGCCAATGGCTGTGCAATCGGTGGAGACGCCTCTTCGATTTCCCGAGATGCATCTGAGCCCGGAGCAGGAAGTCGCACTTCTGGCCCGAACCCTTTTCAACGAAGGATACGACGACCATCTGAGCGGGCACATCACGTACAAGCAGCCCGATGGGACGTTCCTCGTGAACCCGTGGGGGCTGGCCTGGGACGAGCTCTGCGCCAGTGACATCGCGCGCATGGACAAGGAAGGTCGCCAGCTGGCCGGCCGTTGGCTGATCACCCCCGCCATCACCCTTCACGTCGTGCTGCACGAGCACCGGCACGATGCCGGCGTGGTGGTGCACAACCACCCCCGCTGGGGCACCATCTGGGCCGACGCGCACCGGGTGCCACCGATCTACGACCAGACGGGGGCCATGTATTCGGGGGACATTGCGGTCTACAACGAATACGACGGGCCCGTCAACGACAGGTCCAATGCGAGCGGCGCCATCCGTGCGCTGGGATCGGCCAATGCCGCGTTGTTGGCCAACCACGGCGTCCTGGTGATCGCCGACGACATTGCGCAGGCGTACATCCGCGCCATGGTGCTCGAGTGGCGCTGTCGGCAGGCCTGGCATGTCGAAGCCCTCGGGGGTGGCGTACCGATGAGCGACAGGACGGCCCGGGACTTCGGCACGCTGATCGACTCTGTCCCGAATGCGTTCGACGGTTTCTTCGAGGCGATGTGTCGCCGTGTCATCCGCAAGGACCCCGGAGTGCTGGACTGAGGCGGGCCCTCTCGCCGCAACAGCATCGAGATCACCTGCACCTCCTGGGCGGCCGTGTGGCGGTCGTCACCGGCGGCGCCAGCGGAATCGGTCGTGCTCTCGGTGTGGCCCTGGACGCCGCGGGCTGCAGCGTCGTTCTGGCTGACATCGAGAAGGTCGCGCTCGACGACGCGGTGAACGAGATGCGAGCCCAAGGCTCTTCGGCCATCGGGGTCCAGTGCGACGTCAGGTCGGAAGACGATATGGAGACCCTGTCGCAGCAGGCCCGTGCCCAGTTCGGCCCCGTTGATATCGTCTGCCTCAACGCCGGCGTCTCCCCTTCCGGCTCGGTGCTCGAAACCACCATGGCGACCTGGCGCTGGCTGATCGATGTCAATTTGCTCGGGGTCGTGAACGGCCTCCGTGCATTCGTCCCGGACCTCGTGCGAAGGAACGATGGCCATGTCGTCATCACCGGATCATTGGCCGGGCTCATTCCCACCCCTTCGCTGGGCCCCTATTCGGCCGTGAAGCACGCCCTGACCGGGCTGGCCGAAGTGCTCCGGACGGAGCTCACGGGCACGGGGGTCGACGTTTCCCTGGTGTGCCCCGGAGTGGTGCAGACACGCATTGCGGAAAGCGAACGTAATCGGCCATCGGAGTATCCCGGCGCATCGCACGCCGACCCCGAACTGGCGCAGCGCTACAGGGACGCGGTGGAGTCGAGCACGACCTCGCCGGACCAGGTGGCGGCAGCGGTCCTGGAGGCTCTCGTCGAGAACCGGTTCCTTGTGCTGCCCAGCCCGGAAGGACCCCCGATGGTCCGGGATCGCCTCGACGACCTGCAGTCGGCCATCAAAACTTGACGCACTCGATCTCGTCCAACCGACGGTGACCCGCGAGCCACCGTCGTCACCGTGTACCGAGGGGGAGGACCCATGAAAGCAGCCGTTTTATTCAGCAACGCAACCGACCGTCTCGAAGTCGTCGATGACATCGCGATTCTCGACCCCGGATTCGGCGAGGTCACCGTCAAGATCATGGCGTCAGGTGTGTGCCATTCCGACCTGTCGATCCTCAATCAGACCATGCCGCAAACCCTCCCTGCCGTCCTCGGGCACGAAGGCGCCGGCATTGTCACCGCGGTCGGTGAAGGCGTGCAGCGGCTCGCCGAGGGCGACCATGTCATCATCGCATGGACCGCTCCGTGTGGCTCCTGCATCAATTGTGCGGGCCGCAAGCGCCCCGAACTGTGCTCGACGATGTACACCACAGGTGCGCTCACTCCTCGCTTTCGCCGGGGCGCCACTCCGGTCCATGGCATGTCCGGGACGGGCACGTTCAGCGAATACGCCACGATCCAAGAGCGTGCGGCAATCGCCATCGACGACGATGTCCCCTTCGAAATCGCGGCACTCATCGGCTGCGGCGTGACGACCGGCGTCGGTGCCGCCGTCAACTGCGCCAAGGTCACCCCCGGATCATCGGTCGTCGTCTTCGGCTGCGGCGGTGTCGGTATTGCCGCCATTCAGGGGGCACGACTGGCCGGCGCATCGACCATCGTCGCCGTCGACGTGGTGGAGCACAAGCGGGCGCTGGCCCTGGAATTCGGGGCGACCCGCAGCTGCAGTCCCGATGAACTCGAGGACGTACGGACGCAGCTCACCGGCGACGGTTTCGACTTTGCCATCGAGGCAATCGGCCTGGCCACGACCATGCGCATGGCGTGGGACAACGTCCACCGGGGCGGTACGGCCTGCGTCGTCGGGGCGGGGCGCGAGGAGGACAAGCTGGTCTTCAGCGCATTCGAGGTGTTCTTCAACGAGAAGACGCTCGTCGGGAGCTATTACGGCTCCTCCGATGTCCGCTCCGACTTCCACCGTTTTCTTCGGCTCTGGAAGGCGGGTCAGCTCGACCTCGAGGGTATGATCAGCCGTCGCATCGCGCTCGATGAGGTGAACGGCGCGTTCGATGCCATGGAGGCGGGCGAGGTCGTGCGTACGGTGATCACCTTTTGAGCCGTCAGGGCACGATGCCGATGCGGGCCGCCGGCTCCGGCGTCCCTTGGCGCCGATAGAGCGCCCGCTCGAGCGCCCGGAGAAGGCGATCGCGTGTCTCGACCGGACTGATGAGCTCGTCCTGGCCGAAGTTCTGGGCCGACCGGTAGGACGCATCGATCTCGGCCTGGCGAAGCAGCGCCGCCTCGTCCACATCGGAGCCCCGGGCTCGGCTCATGGACGCCGCCCCCATCGCTCCCATGGTGGCGCCGGGATAGATGAATGTCGCCGACTGCCCGTCGAAGGGGATCATCCCCATGACCATCGAACCGAAGCCATAGGCCTTGCGCAACGTGACCGTGAGTTTGGGCACGCGGGCCTGCGTCTGCGCCGCGAACATCCGCGCGCCGCTGCGCAGGATCGCCTGGCGTTCGGACTGGCTGCCCGGCATGACGCCCGGGTTGTCAGCCAGGAAGACGAGTGGTAGGTGGAACGAGTCGGCGACCGTGATGAAGTGGGCCGCCTTGTCCGCCCCGTCGGCGTCGAGGGATCCGGCGAGGAACCGGGGTTCGTTTGCTACCACGGCGACCGGATGGCCACCCAGACGGGCGAGGAAGCAGAGCAGTGATCGGCCGAAGTCCGGTTGCACCTCGAAACAGGATCCTTCATCGAAGACGACGTCGACGACCTCATGCATGTCGTACAACCGCCGGCCGTTACGAGGAACGATGTCCAGCAATTCGGGCACGGACCGGAACCCGTCGTCTCCCTGCTCGACATCCAATGGGTAGGACCAGGCCGAGGACGGAAAATACTGCAGGTAGGCCTTCACCATGTCGAGAGCGGCCGCGTCGTCGGGTGCCCCATTGTGGATAAGGCCACTGGCCAAGGCGACGCTCGGACCGCCGAGCTCGTCCTTGCTGATCCTCTCACCCAGCGACTCGAGGACGACGGGGGGGCCGGCGGTGAAGACCGAGGCTTGCGCGGTCATGACCGTGAAGTCGGACATCGGTGCGACGAGCGCTCCGTGACCTGCCGATGCCCCGAGGACGGCGGTCACGAGCGGGACGCGACCCGAACAACGGGACTGGGCGAGCAGATCGGTGGGGCTGCGGCCGTAGGGTTTGCCGTCAGCCCGGAAACCCGCCCCTTCGAGCATCATCACGAGTGGTACGCGATCGGTCACCGCGATCTCCGCCACCCGGTAGCGCTTTGTGTTTGACGCCGCGCTGATCGTGCCCGCCAGCACGGTGAAGTCCTCGGCCGCCACCATGACAGGCCGGTTGTCGATTGACCCGGCGCCGATGATCACCGCATCAGCCGGAGCCTCGGCTCCGCCGACCAACGTGCCGATCTCCTCGAACGAGCCGGGATCGAGCAGGTGGTCTATGCGCTCTCGCGCATTGAGCTTGCCGGCGTCGCCGTGCTTGCGCAGGCGTTCCGCGCCGCCCATGGTGCGCGACACGGCGCGGCGCATCTCCAGGTCGTCGAGCACGCCCTGCCAGCTCTCGGAGCCTTCACTTTCACTCATCGCGTCATGAAGGAAGGTCGAAGACCCTTCGGGCATTCCCCTGCATGATCTTGTACCGCGTGTCTTCGTCCAGGCCGGCTAACAGACGCTCGGCGTTGTCGACCGAATGCGGGTAGGTCCCATCCCCATGGGGATAGTCGGTCTCGATCATGACGTTGTCCGCACCGATGGCGGCAAGGTTCTTGATCCCGAAAGCGTCATCGATGAAGCATCCATAGATGTGCTTCTGGAAGAGCTCCGTCGGACTCAACTCCGGTCCCAGGTTCTCGTGCTTCGTCTGCGTGTAGTCGAACGAGCCGTAGGTACGGGCCCACGGCATGTGTTCAATGATGAACGCGGCGCGCTCGAGGATGTAGGGAATCCATCCGATACCGCCTTCAGAGAGGCAGATCTTGAGGTTGGGAAACTTCTCGAGCTTCTTGGAGAAGAGCCAGTCGGCGGTCGCGTACGTGAGGTTGAGGGGCGAAAGGAGAGCGGAGACGTACACGGGTGCGTCGTCGGACGTCGTCGGCACCATGGAGGAGGAGCCGAAATGGATGCAGAGTGGAAGTTCCGTCGCGTTGACCGCCTCGAGGAAGGGATCCCAGTAGTTGGCCGCATCGTGCAGGGATGGAAGCCCGAGCTTGGCCGGGTTCTCCGAGAAGGACACTGCCTTGGCTCCCATGCGGGCGCAACGGCGCACTTCATCACCGGCGAGCTTCGGATCCCACAGGGGCACCACGATCAGGGGTATGAAGCGACCAGGGGCACCGCCGGCCCAGTCCTCGATCATCCAGTCGTTGTAGATGCGGAGACAGGTGAGTGCCATCTCGCGGTCCTTGGCTTCGAGGAATTGCTGGCCGCAGTAACGGGGGATGGTGGGGAAGCAGAGCGAAGCGATGACGCCGTCGATGTCCATGTCCTTCGCCCGCTCGCCCGGATCGAAATAGCCGGGACGCATCTTCTCGTAGGACATCAATTCGGGGACGATCTCCGACTGGTCGCGTCCGGCTTGCACGAACAGCCCGGGTATCGGGATGCGCACGTCCTCGTACAACCAGATCGACGCACCGTCCTCCTCGACGACATGGGGAACCCGGGCGCGGTCCGACCGCGGAACCCGGTCGACCCAGAGGTTCGGCGGCTCGATCACATGGTCGTCCACGGAGATGAGCAGAGGTCTTTCGATTGTCGTCACTGTGCGCTTTTCCAGTCGCTCGTGGAGCCCATCGCGGCGGACATCCCCTCAGTCGGTGTCCGTCGATTCTGCCCTGTTCCATCCCCCTACGCTGGCCATTTTTGGTTGCGTAACATCTTAAAGATCGATAAAGTAAGCCTATCTGCAATGCCAGCCGTGTCAAGAGCCGCACGGAGCGACTCGACACTTTGCGAAAGGACCGACTCGCATGACGGCGACTCAAACCAACGGCCCGACCCAGATGAAATCGATGGTCGTCACCAAGCCCATCGCCCCACCGCTGCCGGCCCTCACCCCTCATCAGCAGATTGCGCTTCTCGCTCGATGCCTGTGGGACGAAGGCCACAACGATCACCTGGCCGGCCACATCACCTTCAAGCAGCCCGACGGCACCTTTCTCGTCAACCCCTTCGGATTGACCTGGGGCGAAGTTCGAGCCAGCGACATCATGCGTATGGACGCAGAAGGCAACGAGTTGGACGGGCCCTGGACGATCACTCCTGCCATTGCGCTGCACGTCGAACTGCACAGGACGCGCGAGGACGTGACGGTCTCGCTGCACAATCACACCCGTTGGGGCACGATCTGGGCCGATCTCGGACGTGTCCCCGGGATCTACGACCAGTCGAGTGCCTACTACGACGGCGAGATCGCGGTGTACGACCAGTACTGGGGCGCCGTCGACGACGTGGCCAATGCACGCGCCGCCGTCGACGCCGTCGGCGACGCGGGAGTGGCCCTACTGGCCAACCACGGGGTCCTGGTCATGGGCAACTGCATCGAGCAGGCCTACCTGCGCGCCACGTGCCTGGAATGGCGTTGTCGACAGGCATGGCACATTGAGGCGGTCGGCGGCGGGAAGCTGATGCATCCTGACGCGGCCGCAGCGTACGGCAGCTTCTTCCGCGACAAGAACTTCACCGGCCTCTTCGAGGCCATGTGCCGCATGCAGATCCGCAAGGACCCCACGGTCCTGGAATAGACCGGATCGACGATCTCCTGCCGACCCTCCCGGTCAGTTGGAGAGTTGTCGGTTTCCCCGTATCAGCTGACCCGGCCGAGCCGTGGTGAAGGCGCCGTTGTCGAGGAGCACCTGACCCGATACCACCGAGGCGCGGATGCCGTCCGCCTCTTGGACCAGCCGTGTCCCTCCCGCCGGGAGGTCCGCCCGCGCTGAGGGAAGCCTCGGCCCGATCGTCGCAGGATCGAACACGACCACGTCGGCCACGTAGCCCTCCCGCAAGAGGCCCCGGTCGGCGAGACCGAATTCGGCAGCGGGACGCGAGGTCAGCATGGAGATGGCCTCCTCCCAGGTGAAGCGCTGTTGCTCTCGCACCCAGTGGGCCAGGAAATACGTGGGGATCGAACTGTCCATGATCTGCGACACGTGCGCACCGGAGTCCGACTGGGCGATGACCGTGTGCGGATGACGAAGGATCTCCTCGATCGCATCGTGGTTCTGGTTGGCGAAGGGTTGCGTGAAGTACTGGTCGAAGTCGGCTTCGAGCGAGAGATCGATCACGATCTCGGGCGGCGTCGTCTGACGTTGGCGCGCCAACTCGGCCACCGACGGGTTGATCTCCGTCGAGGAGAACAGCGCCCGGAGATTGTCGTAGTCGGGAAGCCGCGCCTGAACCTCGGCCGTAACGGTCGTGGTCACGTAAGGCCCGTGCAACGCCTCATCGACCAACGCCGCGCGCGATGCCGCATCGAGGAGCGCTGTGCGTTGCTCGCTCAAGGGAAGCGAACGCAGCTTCTGCCATTGGGGCAACCGGTCGTAGGGCAGTCCGACCCGGAAGCCGATGACGTTCTGGAGCTCACGCACGTGCACCTGAGCGACGGCTCGACCTCCCAACGCGGCGACATTGTCCAGGAAGGCCAGACCACTACGGAAGGCCTCGGGTCGATCCTTCACGTAGACGCAGGCCAGATGCACGGGCCGCTTGATGCGCAGCGCGATCTTCGTCAGCTCCTCCTGAAGATCGCCGTTGGTGATGTCTCCGGCCAGTTGGAACACACCCGTGTCGAGTTCACCGAGGACATCGGCCAGGGCCTCGACCTCCGCCCAGCTGGCGACGTAGCTGGCCACCGGTCCGTCGTCGACGGTCCGATGCTGACTGATCCTCGAAGTCGAGAACCCGATCGCACCCGCCCGCACGGCAGCCTCGACTTCGGCCCGCATGGCGGCGATCTCCTCGGGGGTCGCCTGGTCCGTGTACGCCCGCTCTCCCATGACGAAACACCGCAAGGCGGAGTGACCCACGTAGCCTGCGAAGTTGATTCCCTTGGGGAGCCGATCGACGGCGTCGAGATAGTCGGCGTACGTCCGCCACGTCCACGGCACGCCGACCAGCATGTCATCACGGGCTATGTCCTCGGCCCGCTCGATGCTCCGAATGGCGAGATCCTTCGAAGCGGCCGGCGTCGGGGCGATAGTGAATCCGCAGTTGCCCATGATGGTCGTGGTCACTCCGTGCAGCGACGAGCAATTGCCGAGAGAGTCCCAGAAGATCTGTGCGTCGAAATGGGCGTGCCCGTCGATGAACCCGGGCGCGACGAAAAGTCCGTCGGCGTCGATCTCCTGCGCACCCCGTTCGGCCACGATGCCGATCGCGGCCACCTTGCCGGCCGAGATGCCGACATCGGCCTGCACGCGTGGGGCACCCGAGCCGTCGAGCACCGTCCCCCCGCGGATCACCAGGTCGTAGGCCATCAATGCCCTCCCACTCTTCCGCTCGTCTGCTTCAACCTAGCAACGCCGGTGGTCACGGTGCCGACTCCGAGAGTCGCTCGTCGCGAAGCTGCCGCTTGAGCACCTTGCCGCTCGGCTCCCGGGGAAGCTCCCCCACGATCTCAACGCTGCGCGGCAGTTTGAACTTGGCCAGCCGCTCACCGAGGAAGGTCAACAACGCCTCCTCGGTGACGGTGGCGTCGGGGCGCAACTCGATCAGGGCGTGCACCTTCTGGCCCATCTTCTCGTCCGGCAACCCGAAGACGGCGGAGTCGACGACATCGGGATGGTCCGCCAGGACACCTTCGATCTCCGCCGGGTAGATATTCACACCACCGCTGATGACGAGGTCGACCCGCCGATCGGCGATGTACAGGAACCCGTCCTCGTCCAAGGAGCCGAGGTCACCGACCGTGTAGAAGTCGCCCCGCCATGTCGCCGCCGTCTTGTCGGCCGCGTTGTGGTATTCGAACCGGAAGCCACTGAGGGCCGACACGTAGATGTAGCCGACCTCTCCAGGGGCCAACTCGTTGCCGCCTTCGTCGAGGATCTTCACGCTGATGCCCGCTATCGGCCGACCCACGCTGCCGGGCTTGGCGAGCCAGTCCTGCGGCGAGATCAACGAGACGAATCCCTCGCTCATGCCGAAGTACTCCCACACTGAGCCGGGCGGGAACACCTCCATGATCTTTCGTTTGACGGGGACGGGGCAGGGCGCCGCGGCATGGAGGATCTTGCGCACACTGGACCGGTCGTACGCCGTCCAGTCCGCTTCGAGAATCCGGACGAAGTTCGCCGGCACCATATGCGAGGTCGTGACGCCTTCTGTCGCAATGAGTTCGAGGCAGGTCGCCGCGTCGAAGCGTGGCATCACGACCACGCAGGCCCCTTCGAGGAGATGGGCCACCGCGTAGTTGCCCGGCGCGGTGTGGTACGCCGGTCCGCACAGGAGGTGGACATCCTCGGGTTTCCAGCCCCAGAGCTCGGTGAAGGGCTGAGGCGCCATGTCCTCGTCGGCCGGGATGGGAAGCGCACGGGCGATCCCCTTCGGCTTCCCGGTCGTCCCCGAGGTGTAGTTCATGAAGATGACGGGGCTGCCGAGGAAATCCCGCACGGCGGGCCGGGCCGGCAACAGGCGCCATGCCGGATCGTCGGCATTGGCAAAGGTGCGCAGGGTGTCGATGCCCTTGACCGCCTGACCCCCGATCTCCTCGTCCTCGTAGACGAAGGCCGCAGCCTGTGAGTCCTCCAGGATGTAGGCGACCTCGGCCACGGTGAACCGGTAACTCACCGGGACGACCAGTGCACCCATCCGGGCCGCACCGACCCAGGCCGAGAAGACCTCAGGGCGGTTGCCGAGCATGACCGCGACCCGGTCCCCATGGCCGACACCGGCGTCCGCGAACAACTGGCTCCAACGGTTTGCATCTGCGTCGAGATCAGCGAACGTGTCCCGGCGGTCGCCACAGACAATTGCCTCGCGGTCGGGCTCGTCCCGGGCAACGGCCGCAATACCTCGTGGGGACATCGGCTAGCGAGCCGTGACCGTCGCCGTATCCCGGCCCGAACGGAGTAACCGTCCGGGAAGGTCACCGGTGAACTGGCCGTGCTGGACGACCTCTGTGCCGCGGTTCAGCACATGCTCGACGCCGGTCGACTCGGTGGTGAGCCGCGACGCTCCGGCGGGCAGATCGCTCACCTTCTTCATGGGTCCGGCGCCGATACGGTCCAGATCGAACAGAACGAGGTCGGCCCACGTGCCTGCCTCGATCCGACCGCGATCCTTCAACCCGTAGAGCCGTGCGGTGACATCACTGAACTGGTGCACCATCTCCTCGACGGTGAAGATCTTCTTTTCCCGGACCAGCTCGCCGATGCAGCGGGTGGGGAAATCGGCGCCGACCATCATTTCGCCGTGCGCTCCCGCGTCCGAAGCGCCGAGCACCACCCGAGGGTCCTTGAGCACCTCGAGACGGGCGCTCGCCGTCCACTCATCGTCGGGATACTGGTAGCGCACGAACCCGACGTCGAGCTTGGCCTCCACCACGACGTCGAGCATGGCGTCGAAAGGGGTCACCCCGCGCTCGGCCGCGAGTTCCCCGATGTTGCGCCCGAGAAGATGGGACAGGTCCGGATCCGCCACGTCATTCACCTCGTAGCCGGCCCAGTTGCGCACGACGACGGCCAGTCCCTGCGTCTCTGCATCGACAGAGGCCCTCAAGCGTGCCCGGACGGCCGGATCAGCGAGGGCACGCACCCGCGCCTCGCCCTCGAGGGTGAAGACGTCGGCCCAGCCCGGAACGGCCCGGAAGACATACGCCTCCTTGAAATCATGGCGTAGAGGGCCGTTCTGCGGCATGAACATCGGGACGATCCAGCCCCCGCGGGCCCTGGCGAAGTCCGACGCATCGAGCTGTCGCTGATAGAGGCCGGGAGCGTTGCGATTGATCAGGGGTGTGTTCCAGTTGAGACGCCGGTCGGCGGCCGCCGACATGTCGGCCATCAGCGCGATGTCGTCGTCACTGAACCCGACGAGAAAGGAGCCGGGGATGAACTCGATGGACGTGCCCGGATGCAGGCCGCACTCCGCAGCCAGTTCGATGAACTCGTGGGGGTCGGCGAGGTTGGGCGGAGTGGGCCGTCCGTCGCCGTCGACCTGTGTAGCCACATTGGCCGTCGAGAACCCGAACCCGCCGGCGGCGAGCGCAGCTCCCAGGAGCGCACGCATGGCGGCGATCTGTTCCGGATTGGCTTTGTCGGTCGATGCAGCCGGGCCCATGACGGCTCTTCGGAGGGCCGAGTGGCCGACCATGAACCCGATGTTCAGCGCCAGCGGTTTGGCCTCCACGACATCGAGGAGCTCGGAGAAGGACTCCCACTCGTAGGTGACACCGGCCAGGAGCGCCTCAACCGGTATCGCCTCCACGCGGGCGAGGAGCCTTGTCAAGAAATCGCGATCGTCGGGCGCGGCCGGTGCCAGGGTGAGGCCGCAATTGCCGCTGACCGCCGTCGTCACGCCGTGGAGGGGCGACGGGCTCAGGGTCGGATCCCAGAAGAGCTGGGCGTCGTAGTGGGAGTGGAGATCGACGAACCCCGGCGCGACGACGAGCCCTTCGGCATCGATGCTGACCTTGGCCTGATCGCTCACCCGGCCGACTTCGACGATGCGGCCGTCGAGGATCCCCACGTCCCCCTGTGAGGCGGCGGCTCCCGTGCCGTCCACCACGGAACCACCGTGAATCACCACATCGAGCATGCTTCCCCCTTCGTCTGCCGGTGAGGTCGCGACGCCGGAAATCTATATCATTGTAAAGTCTGGATCAAGGGTGGAGGTCGCCTGCGCATCCCGCAACGTCGTGATGATCGCCCAGGTCAGAGAGGAATTCTGAGGTATCGAGGGACTCCCCGCTCCGCCCGTGACGTGCTCCCACATGCTCGCGCCGGACGGGTCCTACGCCGTGATACCGAAGCGCTGCAGGTCGTAGCACGCAATGGCGTTCGAGCGCAGGAACTGCCGCGCCTCGTGAGGCGAGAGACCCGACTCGGCGATCATCTTCTCCGCCACCTGCTTCGAGTCCGGAAAAGTGGAATCCGCGTGGGGATAGTCGGTCTCGAACATGATCTGGCTCATACCGACGTGGTCACGCAGGGCCAAGCCCACCGAGTCGTCGAAGACGCACGCGAAGACGCGATCGGGCACATAGGAGCTCGGAGGCTCGGGGATCAGGTCGTAGATGCCCGGGTCGTAGTTCCTGCTCCTCCTCCAGGCACTGTCCAGGCGCTCGAGAATGAACGGCATCCAACCCACTTGACTCTCGCTGAGGGCGATCTTGAGGGAGGGGTACCGCGGCAAGGCCCCACAGAGCAGCCAATCGACCAGCGCGTGGACCGAATTCTCCGACGTGAGGGTCACCAGCGAGATCATCGGAGCACCCGGCGACGACGGCGGCATTTTGGAGGATGAGCCGATATGCATGTTGATCACCGTCTGGGTCTCGGCGCAGGCGGCGAAGAACGGATCCCACGCACCGCCGTGGATACTGGGCAGGCCGAGCTCCGAAGGGCTCTCGGAGAAGGCCACGGCATGCGATCCCCGGTCAGCGCAACGACGGACCTCCGCCGCGGCAAGCTCCGCGTCCCACAGTGGGATCAGGGTCAAGGGGATCAGATGGCCCGCGCCGGCGCCGCCGCACCACTCCTCGATCATCCAATCGTTGTAGGCCTGCACGCACAAGAGGGACAGGTCCACGTCGGCCCGGTTGAGGAACAGCTGCCCACAGAAGCGCGGGATGGTCGGGAAACACAAGCTCGCGTCGGTGTGGTTGCGCTCCAAGTCGGCCAGCCGGTGCGCCTGGTCGAAGCACCCCGGCAACATGTCCTCGTACGTCACGGGCGTCGTGGGCACGGCATCGGCGAGAGGACCGACCGCTGTGAGATCGCCGCGCAGCGGTGAGCAGGTGTCCTCGTAATACCAGACGTCGCACCAACGGTCGTCGGGCCCGTCACCCAGGATGAAAATCGGGTTCTTGGTGACGTCAAAGACGATCTTGCCCTTCTGCCGCACGGTGCGTGGGCCCTGCTCGAGATACTTGGAGGGCAGACGATCCTGCCAGAGCCGGGAGGGCTCCACGACGTGATCGTCAACCGATATGAACCTCGGCAGTTCCGAACGTTCCGTCTCCAACGTCAAAGAGGCCTCCTCACGCGTCAGCGGGTATCGGCACGGTGCGGGTCGAATGTCCCGACCGCAAAACCGTGCCAGGTCGCTCCCCGGTGTACGCGCCGCCGGACACGATTTCGACTCCGTTCACGAACACGTGCTCCACCCCGCGTGCGCCGCCGGTCAGACGCCAGCCGCCGGCGGGGAGGTCACTCACGGCGCGGACCGGCTCGGGGTTGAGCGTGGCGGGGTCGAAGACGACGATGTCGGCATGCCAGCCGGGTTCGAGCCGGCCCCGATCGATGAGCCCGTACATCCGGGCCGGCACGTCGGTGACCAGGCGCACCGCCTCTTCGAGGGTGATCAGACGCCGGTCGCGCACCGAAGGTCCGACCAGGGAGGAGATGCAATTGAAGGTCCAGATGGTGTCGAGGTGGGCGCCCGCATCGGATCCGCCGATCACCACCCGGGGATCGCGCCAGAGCTCGCTCCGCAAGCGCCAGTTCTCCTCGGTGTCGTCGATCGACAACGGGACCAGTCCGGTCCGGAGGTCATCGGCCACCACGACATCACACAGGGCGTCGAAGGCACCGACCCCTCGTTCTCGTGCGACGTCGCCTGCCGTACGGCCTTCCCAGCGGGCATTCTCCGGGTTGAACGTCTCCGAGAGCGTCGTGTCCTCCCAGACGCCCCACCACGGTGCCCCCCGGCTCCCTTCCTCGAGCCGGCGCCGGACGGCGGTGTCGCGCAGTGCACGGAGGCGGGCGTCGTGCGACATCGTCATCACCTCGCCCCAGCCCGGGAGCATGTCATAGACGAAGCCCGTCTCGAAGGAGAGGCGCATGGCCTGCGGATCAGGCAGGGTCAATGGGATCACCCGTGCCCCATGCTGACGGGCGTGGTCGGCGGACGCCAACTTGTTGCGCAACTTCTCTTCGCCGCCCAGCACTCCCAGCAGGTTCCAGTTGACCGAGCGCCGGCCGGTCAACGACATGTCCGTCATCAACGAGATGTCGTCGTCGGTGAAGTAGAACTCCGCGGTCGGGACGATCTCCATGATGGTGCCCGCATGGTCAGCCACCGTTGACGACAGCGCCAGGATCTCCCCGACACTGGCATGACGTGAGGGCACCGGTTCTCCTGCGTGGTCACGGTGCGACCCGGCCCTCGAGGTCGAGAAGCCGAGTGCGCCGGCGTCCATGCTCTCGTGCGCCAGGCGCGCCATGGCGGAGATCTGCTCCTCGGTGGCCGCGCCCCCGACGGCCGCCTCCCCCATCACCAACCGCCGCATCGTGGAATGCCCGACCAGGAACCCGGCGTTGACCGCGATCCGCCCTTCGAGCACGTTGAGCCAGTCCCCGAACGTCGACCAGCTGAAGTCCAGTGCCGCCTCGAGGGTGGCGACAGGCATTCCTTCGACCCGGGCCAACATACGCATGATGTACTCGGTCGTCGACGACGAGACCGGAGCAATCGTGAACCCGCAGTTGCCCCCGACGATCGTCGTCACCCCGTGCAGCGGCGAGGGACTCACGCCGCCGTCCCACAGGATCTGTGCGTCGTAGTGGGTGTGCGGATCGATGAAGCCGGGGGCGACCACCCTATCTGTCGCATCCACCGTGCGCCGCGCCCGTTCATCGACCTCGCCCAGAGCGACAACCCGCCCGGCCCGCACCCCCACGTCCGCCCGGCGCCCGGCGGACCCGGTGCCGTCGACGACGGTCCCGCCCTTGATCAGGAGGTCAAGCATTCACTTCATCTTCGGTGGCGCCCATGGCGTCCGTGCCGCCGACGGGAGCCAGACCACCAGGCTGCTTCAGGTACAGGCTCATCCGCCGGATCAACCCGGCCTCGTTGAGATCGAAGACGATCGTTTCGGGAATGTCGGTCATGGCGCCGTCGAGTTCGAGGTGCTCGATGAACTGCCCGAACGCCACCCTTTCACCCGGCGTGTAGACGATGCGCTCGATCCGGAGCTCGTACTCGGCTCCCATGGTGGGGACGACTCCTTCCAGGAAGTCCACGTACTCGTCCACATCGGTGAACACATCGAGGTAGGGACCCGTCCGCTTGAAGTCGGTGGCATCGAAAACGCCCCGCAACTTCTCCCACTGGTGCGAGCCGTAGTAGGTGACGTAATCCTCAACTGCGCCCATCGCCGCCCTCTGTTCCTGCTGCCTTATCAATCTCTGTACCATAAGGGTCGCCCTAAGGTCCGTCAACGACGGCACCCGGGGCTTGTGAACGGCGTTCGGCGCTCGTAGGGTGCCGGATCGGCCGGTGGTCGTCGCACAGAGGGGGTGGGATGCTCGAGGTCTGGTTGGCGTCAGTCCACGTTGCGGGGTCCGCCGTCGCCGTCGGTCAGAGAGCAGAGGCGGAAGGCTTCGACGGCATCAGTTTCGGCGACACCCAGAACATCGCCGCCGATCCGTTCGCCGGCCTCTGCCTCGCGGCCACCCGGACCGAGCGACTCGGCCTGATGGTGGGCGTCACCAATCCTGTGACGCGCCTTCCCGCCGTTGTCGCCTCCGCCATTGCCACCGTCCAGGTCGAGGCGGCGGGTCGGGCGGTGCTCGGTCTCGGACGGGGGGATTCCTCCCTCGGCCATGTGGGACGGGTTCCGGCCTCCGTGGATGTCACGGCGCGATTCGCCGAGGAGGTGCAGGCCTACCTGCGCTCCGACGTCGTGGAGATCGACGGCTACCCGAGCGAGATCCCCTGGATCGCACAGTCGGGCCAGCCCAAGGTGCCGCTCGATGTTGCCGCCACGGGCCCTCGCATGCTGGCGCTCGGCGCTCGCTGCGCTGAACGGCTCACCGTGAACGTCGGCGCGTTGACCGATCGCGTGGCGTGGGCCATCGACATCGCACGGCAGGTTCGTAAGACGGTGACGCAGCAGGCACCCTTGTCACTGGGGGCGTATCTGGTCGTCGCCGCCCACCCCGAGGCCGGGGTCGCCCGCCGGCTGGCGCGGGGATCCATCGCCCCCTACGCCCACTTCTCGGGCATGCCGGGGAGTCCCTCGACCGGGCTGAGCGACGAGGACCGTGCCGTGATCGAGGCGGTGACCGCCGACTACGGCCTGAGCGGTCACAGCACCCGGCATCCCTCGGAGCCGGTCAGACGGGGCGAGCAGCAGGCGCTCCATGTCACGCATCTCGATGACGGCTTCCTCGACCGGTTCGGCGTGGTCGGCACACCGGCGCACTGCGTGGACAAGCTGGGCGAGTTGGCCGCGCTGGGCCTCGAACGGGTGCTCCTCGTCGAGGGGCGCGATGCGTCAGCTCCGGAGGAGGAACGCCGGGCCCACCGGTGCCTGGTCGAAGATGTGCTGCCCGCCCTCCGGCAGGCCGCGACGAAATGAACAAGGGTAGGAGGCTCCCATGACCGCACAGCCATTCGAGGGAATGTGCATCATCGATGCGGACACGCATCTCACCGAACCCCACGACTTGTGGACTTCGCGCGCACCGTCGGCCTTCCTCGACCGGGTGCCGCAGGTGCAGACCATTGACGGCACCCCGATGTGGGTCGTCGATGGGGTCACCCTGTCGCGGGCCGGTGCATCGGGCGTGGTGGGGCGGGACGGGGTCAAGGTGCCCGGCCTCGAGTTCTTCAACTGGGACATCGAGGACGTCCATGCCGGCGCCTACTCCATCCCGGACCGGCTCGAGATGATGGACGAACAGGGCATCTGGGCCCAGATCGTCTACCCCAACACCGTGGGGTTCGGCGGTCAGAATTTCCGGAAGGTGGCCGATCCCGCGCTACGCCGGTTGGCCGTGCAGATCTACAACGACGCCATGGCGGAAATGCAGGAGGAATCCGGGGGTCGCCTGCTGCCCATGGGGATCCTGCCCTTCTGGGACATCGAGTTGGCGGTGACCGAGATCGACCGGATCCACCAGCTCGGGCTCCATGGCATCAACACGACATCGGCCCCCCATGACCACGGCCTCCCCGACCTCGGCACGGCCCACTGGGACCCGGTATGGGAAGCGGCCAGTGATCTCGAACTGCCGATCAACTTCCACATCGGCTCCAGCGAATCGGCCATCTCGTGGTACGGGACCGTTCCGTGGCCCTCCCTCAATGACGGGTGCAAACTCGGGTTGGGCTCGGCCATGCTCTACATCAACAACGCGACCGTTGTCGGCAACATGATCTACTCGGGCGTCCTCGAACGGTTTCCGACGCTCCAGGTCGTCTCCGTCGAAAGCGGCATCGGTTGGATACCCTTCATCCTGCGGGCCCTGGACTACCAGATAAACGACATGGCGCCCGAGGCGATAGAGCACCTCAGTATGAAGCCGTCGGACTACTTCCGGCGCCAGTTCTATTCGTGTTTCTGGTTCGAGCGACAGGGTATCGGCGACGCGATCGAGGCGATCGGCTGGGAGCATCTCATGTTCGAGACGGATTATCCCCACCCCACGTGCACCTACCCTGATGGGCTGGAGTATGCCGCTGAGGCTCTCGAAGATATCGAGGACGTGTCGATCCGGGAGGGCATCATGGGCGGCAACGCCGCCCGGTTGTACGGCATCGCCATGCCGGCGCCGGCGTAGTGGGCCGGACTCACCCATGACGCTTCGGGACCTACGCGTCGTCGACCTTTCGGGCAGTCTCGCCGGGGCCTATTGCACGAAGCTCTTGGCGGATGCCGGCGCCGACGTCGTAGTGGTCGAACCCGCCGATGCCTCCCAAGGCCGTTGGCCCGACATCCCCGGCCTGTTCGATTTCCTCCACACGTCCAAGCGATCGGTGTCGCATGGCAACGAGGAGCAACTGATGCGGGCGGCGGACATCATTGTCGCCGGAGCGGACTTCGCCGTCCTGCCGGCGCGGCGGAGCCAATCCCAACCAGGTCATCGTCACCATCAGCCTGTTCGGGACCTCGGGACCCTGGGTGGGTCGCGCCGCCACGGAATTCACGCTCCAGGCCGCATGCGGTTCCACTGGTGGCCGCGGCTTCCCCGACTCGACGCCGCTCGCCGCGGGAGGCCGGGTAGGTGAATGGCTGACGGGGACCTACGCCGCCGTCGGGGCTTTGGCGGCGTGGTGGCGCGCCGCTCATACCGGCGTGGGTGGCCACGTCGACGTGTCCGTCCTCGATTGCATGGCCATCGGCATGGTCACATTCCCGTCGGTCTTCGCGGCGTTCGCCGCCAGTTGTGGCCGGCCGCCCATGACCGCGTCGTCCCGGCGCATCGAAGTCCCGTCGGTCGAGCCGACAGCCGACGGGTGGGTGAACTTCACCACCAACAGCGCACAGCAATTCGCCGATTTCTCCGTCCTTATCGGCCACCCCGAGATAGGCGATGACGAACGTTACGTCCGCGCCACACCACGCTTCGAGCATCGCAACGAGTTCTGGGAGATGACGAGGGCCTACACGCGACCGCGGACGTCGGCCACCGTCCTCGAGGAGGCCGGTCTCCTGCGCATCCCGGTGGCGCCGGTGCTCGATGGCGCCACGGTGGAGCAGTTCGAGCAGTTCGTCGCCCGGGGGGTCTTCGTCGATCATCCCTCCGGTCGCTTTCGCCAACCCCGGATTCCCTTCCGCCTGCACGGCCTGACACCACGCCCTTTCGGCGCGGTCCCGGCGCCGGGGGAACATGACGGCACGGTCGACTGGACCCCCCGGCCGCCGCAAGAGCCCGCCACCGGGCCGGACGCCCTACCTCTCGCCGGCGTACGGGTGGTCGACCTCACCGCGTGGTGGGCGGGGCCGTGCGCCACACAGGTCCTGGCCTGTCTCGGCGCGGACGTCATCAAAGTCGAGTCGGTGACCCGGCCGGACCTGATGCGCTTCGCCGGCACCAAGGCACCGGGCGATCCGCAGTGGTGGGAGTGGGGCCCACTGGCCCATGCCGCCAACACCAACAAGCGCGGGATCACCCTCGACCTGGCCCGAGCCGAGGGCCACGATCTCGCGCTACGGCTGTGTGCCACGGCCGACATGGTGTTCGAGAACTTCACGCCGCGGGTCATGGAGCAGTTCGACCTGGACTGGGACCGCCTCCATCGCCTCAATCCTCAGCTCAACATGGTGCGGATGCCCGCCTTCGGTCTCGACGGACCGTGGCGCGACCGTCCGGGATTCGCGCAGACGATGGAGTCGTTGACGGGAATGGCGGCGGCGACGGGTTGGCCGGGAGGATCACCGGTCCTGGTCGGAGGGGCGGGAGATCCCATTGCCGGGCTGCATGCCACCTTTGCCTCACTCGTCGCACTCTGTGCCCGCGAGGAGCATGCACGCGGCTATCTGGTCGAAGCCACCATGGTCGAGGCCGCATTGAATGCAGCAGCGATGTCGGCGATCGCCTACCAACTATCTGGTACGGGGTACGGACGCCTGGGCAATCGCAGCGCGATGGGCTCCGTCCCCCAGGGGGTGTACGCGTGCGCGGGAACGGACCAGTGGGTGGCCATAGAGGTTCAGAACGACCGACAGTGGAGATCACTCCGGGACGTCATCGCGGGACCGAGCGGGAGCGACACCGCGCTCCCCCATTGCGGGACCAGGTCCGAACGGGCGGCGAACCAGGATGCGCTCGATGGATGGCTGGCGGATTCGACACGGCACTGGGACGCCGGCGACCTGACCGAGCGGTTGGTGGTCGCCGGGGTGCCGGCCTCGGTGGTGATCACGCCACCCCTCGTGATCGAGAACCCGCAAATCCGCCACCGCGGCCTCTTCGAGACCGAAGACCACCCGGTCACGGCACGTCACCAACTGCCGGGGCTCCCGTTCTCCCTGTCGGGGATCGAATCCTGGATCCGCACCTCGGCGCCGGTCCTGGGCCAACACAACGACGAGGTTTTGCGCGAACTCGGCGTCGACGAGACGGAACGCGAACGACTTCGCCAACTCCGGGTGATCGGCGAGGAACTCGTCGGGGCCTGACAAACCCGACAAGCGTGCGAATGCGATGATCAGCCGGCCGGTGTCGGCGTCAGCTCTGCGGCAGGGTCCAGGCCGAAAAACGCGCAGGGTGTGTCGACAAGGACCTTTCGACGGATAGCGGCCGGGCACCCCTCGAAGATCTCGTCCAACCAACGAGCCGACTCGGGGAACGACGAGACCGAATGCGGGAAGTCCGAACCCCACATGATGTGATCGATGTCCAACAGGTCGCGCATGCGCAGCGCCAAGGGATCACGCACGATGCCGAAAGAGAAGTGGCGCCAGACGTACTCGCTCGGGCGCATTGCCAACTCGACGCCGTACCAGTGCTTGAAGATCGAGTACGAATCATCGAGCATGTAGAGAAGTCCCGGCATCCAACTGGCATTGGTCTCGGCGAAGTAGATCCGCAGATCCGGGAACCGGTCGAGAACGCCCGAGAGGATCATCCGCACGATCCCGACCACCGGCGGGGGCATCGTGCGCGACAACATCGACATCTCGAGGTCGAACGTCCCCCGGGCCGACTGGACCAGAAGAGGGTTCGAACGGTCGCCCATGGCGGAGTGGGCGGTGATCGGCACGCCGAGATCGAGCGCGGCCTGCCAGAACAGATCGTCCTCGGGTGCCGGTGTCCCCGATCCGTTGGGGAAGGAACCGAGGCAGATCGAACGCAGGCCGATCTCCCGTGCCCGCTTCAGTTCCGCGATTGCGTCCTCGATGCCCGAGGCCGGCATCACCGCGTTACCGATCAAGCGGTCGGGGGCGACGGCGCAGTAGTCCTCGGCCAGGAAATCGTTGAAGGCCCGCACCATGGCGACATACGCCTCGCCGTCTTCGATGTTCTCGATGAAGCGCGAGATGAAGACCGGCGGATACAGCACCTCCGCATCGATGCCATCTCGGTCCTGCTCGGCCAGACGCTGCCGGGCATCACCGGTCCCGGGGACGGGCGTGCCATCGGCTTCCCAGTAGGACCCCCCTTTCACCTTCAGGGGACGGCCCGCTGCCACATTCTGCCCGTTGTGGATGAGAGGGCTGCCCTCGACGATCCATCCCTCACCGCCGGTGCGAAGTTTGATGAGGCGCGGGGCGCGGTTCAGGTGCTCAGCCGGAATGTGACGCACCCACGCATCAGGCGGGATCTCCAAGTGACCGTCACACGAGATCACCTCGTAACGCCGGGCCTTTTCACTCATCGTACGATCCACTCCCTGTTTGACCGACCATGTCCCGGATCGCCCGCGCCGCACCGCGCCTCGTCGGGCGCGTCGCCTACGCGCTGATCTCTATCCCGAAGTAGCGCTCGAAGATCTCGTCGCCCTCGAGGTCGTCGGCGGGGCCCGAGAAGACCACCTGACCCCGGTTGAGCAGGCAGGCCTCGTCGGCCAGGGCCAGGGCCCGGGTCACGTACTGCTCGACCAAGAGCACCGAGACCCCGGTCGAGACGATGTTGGCCAGCGTCTCGAAGATGCGGTCGACAATGATGGGGGCGAGGCCCAAGGAGGCCTCGTCGACCACCACGATGCGCGGCTCGGAGGCAAAGGTGCGCACGAGGGCCAGCATCTGCTGCTCGCCCCCCGACAGGCTCCCCGCCGTCTGCTTGAGCCGGGTGGCCAGGGCGGGGAACGACTCCGCGGCCAGGTCGATGGTGGCCTGCTCCTTGCCCTTTTTGGACTGGAGGATCAGGTTGTCGCGTACAGTCAGGCTGGGGAAGATGCCCCGGCCCTCGGGCAGGTTGCACAGGCCCTTGCGGCACATGTAGAAGGGCTTTTTGCCCGTCACGTCCTCGCCGTTCAAGATGACCCGCCCGCTCATGGGCTTGATGAGGCCCGAGGCGACGCGCAACAAGGTGGTCTTGCCCGCCCCGTTCGGGCCGAGCAGGGCCACGACCTTTGAATCAGGGACCGACAAGCTGACATCGCGCAACACCACGGTGTCGCCGTAGCCGGCGGTGATGTTCAACAGCTCTAGCACGGCGGCGTCTCCTTGTCGCTCGAACGCGGCGGGTTGGGCGGCGCGGTGCTCTGCGGCACGGTGCTCAGCGGCGCGGTGCTCATAGCTCGCTCGCCCCCTGGGCGGCCACGATGGGGGGCTCGCCCTCTCCGTCGGGTCCACCGCCACCGCCACCGCCATTGCCATTGTCGCCGCCACCGCCACCGCCACCCTCGCCCTCGGCGACCCCTTCGGAGCCGAGGTAGGCGGCGCGCACGATGTCGGAGTTGAGCATCTCGCTCGGGCTGCCTTCGAAGACCAAGCGGCCGAAGTCGAGCACGTAGATGTGGGCACAGACCTGGCGGACAAGCGCCATGTCGTGCTCGACCAACAAGATGCCCGCCCCGCGTTCGGCCACCACCCCGGTGAGCACGTTGCCGAAGCTCACCGTCTCGCCGGCGTCGAGACCCGCCGAGGGCTCGTCCAAGAGCAAAAGGTCGAAGGGACCGGCCAAGACCCGGGCCAGCTCGACCAAGCGGCGCTGCCCGGCCGGGAGCAGGCCCGCTTGGAGGTCCGAGAGGGGGCCGATGCCGGTCAGCTCCATGGCCTCGTCGACGGCCCGGCGCACGACGGCGCGGTCTTTGGGGCTCCCGATCAGCTGGGTCAGCGGGTTGGCCCCGGCCATGGAGGACTCGCGGCCCAGCTCCACGTTCTCGCGCACGCTGAGCGAGTTGAACAGTTCGGCCTTTTGGAAGGTGCGCCCGAGGCCATAGCGCGAGCGCCCGGCCGGGCCGATCCCCGTCACCTCGCGCTCGTGCAGGGTGATCACCCCCGTCGTCGGCTTGAGCAGGCCCGAGCAGGCGTTGAAGGTGGTGGTCTTGCCGGCCCCGTTGGGGCCGATCAGTCCGGTGACCCGGCCCATGGGGGCGAGCAGGCTCACCCCGTCGACGGCGCGCACCCCGCCGTATTGGACGGCCAGGTTGGCGACGCTGAGCCCGGCTTTGGCCGAGGCGGGCACCGCCGTCTTGGCCGCTCTCGCCCGGTCGCTCGCCGCGCTCTCGCGCTCGCTTTGGGCGGCCTGGCTCACCAGTTGGTCGACATCGCCTTCTGAGAGCACCACTTCGGGGGCCCGGCCCCCGAGGCGGTCCAAGAAGTTGCGGATGACCAAAGGAACCGGCAAGGCCCGGTTGACCTGGAGGGCGAAGGTGGCGGCCGAGAGGCCGAAGATGATGGTCAGGTAGGTGTTGATGTTGGCGACGGTGATGTAGCCCGGGACGATGCCATAGGCCAAGGCGGCCAAGATGGCATACCAGGGGTCGCCGACCACCACGATGGTCAAGATGGCCACCATGGTGAGCGAGGCGAACGAGCTGTAGTTGGTCCCGAGGCCGTAGCTGAAGAGGCTGGCCAACAGGGCCCCGGCGATGGCGGCCAGGCCGGCGGTGATGCAAAACACCAGCACCTTCATGACGTTGACCGTCGCCCCGTGGGTCTCGAGGGCGACCGGGCTGTCGGAGAGGCCTTTGAGGAGGCGGCCCATGCGGCCTTTCAAGATGGCCGTGACGACGACCACGTTCAAGACCACGAAGGCCAAGAGCAAGAAGTAGAAGCCCTTGTCGGTGTAGAGGTGCCAGCCCAAGATGGTGACGTCGGGCCGGGGGGCGGGAATGCCCCCGGTGGTCGGGCCGAACATGAGGTTGGTGTCATAGAACATCTGCTCGAACAAGATGCCGAAGCCATAGGTGGCAAGCGCCAAAAAGACGCCCGAGAGGCGGATGGCGGGGATGGCGACGATGGCCCCGACGGGGATGGCCACCAGTCCGGCCAAGAGCAGTGCCAGCGGCCCAGGGCAGGTGGAAGCTGGTGGTGAAGTGCCCGAACGCGGCCGCCCCCACGGCGGCGAAGGCCAGGTGGCACAAAGAGATCTGCCCCGAGGTCTTGACCAACAGGCCGAGGGACAAGAACAACATGATGTAGACCAGCGCGCTCGACCAGGTGGACAGGTTCACCCCCACAAAGGAGGGCACGAAGCAAAAGAAGACGAGGGCGAGGGCGCCGGCCCCGAGGCGCACCTTGGTCGGGGCGTACCAACTGCGCCGCAGCGCCTGGGCGGCGACGACCCGGCGCTCGGCCAGGCGGGCTCTCGGGGTGACGATGAGCACGATGAACAAGATCACGAAGGGCAGGCCCGCACTGAGGCCGGTCAGCCAGCTCACACTGGCGGCGTACTTGGTGGCCAAGGCCCCGGCCACGCCGATGAAGAGGCCGCCGACGAAGGTCAGGGGCAGGTTCGAGAAGTAGCCAATGGCGGCCGCCCCGAAGGCCTGGACGATCAACAAGGTGATGATCTCGGCGTTGAGGCTGAGCGAGGGGGCGAGGAGCAAGCCGGCCATGGAGGCGAAGATGGTCCCGATGATCCAGGCCCACCGGCGCACCGACACCGGGTTGGTGCCCGTCATCGACACGAGGTCAGGGTTGTCGACCACGCCGCGCATGGCCACCCCGAGGCGCATGGAGCGGAAGAAGTAGTACAGCACGGCGGTCGAGACCAAAGAGATGATGACGACGGTGATCTGGTCCCAGCCGACGTTGACGCCCAAGAAGCGGATGGTGTTGGTGTCTAAGAAGGGGGGGAAGTTGACATTGGCGTTGCCGTACCAAAGGGTGCCGACCCCCACCACGACGAGCAACAGGCCGATGGTCGCCACCACCTTGAGGGTGGCGGTCGCCGGTTCGAGGATGCGGGCGAACAACTCGAGGCCGAGGCCCTCGATCGGGCTGAGCACGAGCAGGACCAACACGGCGGCCCAGGGCCAGGGCACCCCGTGCTCTGAGTGCAAGAAGTAGAAGACGAACACCGCAATGGCCGAGATGGCCCCATAGGCGAAGTTGAAGATGCCCGAGGTCTTATAGGTGAGCACCAGGCCGGTGCCGGCCAGTCCATAGACGGCCCCGGTGGTGAGCCCGATGACGATGAACGGCAAGAATTCAGACACGACCGACGATTGCCCCCTGTGCGCTGTAGAACGGCCGGCCAGGCCGACCGAGCCGCCTCGACTCCGCTACTCCCCTGCTCGCCCGACCCTCAAGTTTGCTATCACTCAAATGATGGAAGAGAACCCTAGCGCGCCCGGACTGGGTGCGTCGGAGTACCCGGGTTGAACAGAACCTCAGCTCAGGCGGACCCGCCGAAGACCACGGGCATCGACGTGGGCCCGTACTCGAAGAAGGTCGGGACGTTCTCGTAGGCGAACCCCACCGGAAGGGCGGCGTGGTGCTCATCGGCGAACCGCAGGAATTCGTCCAGACCGATCAGGGCGACGGAACGCGCCATGGCGGCGCCCGCGCAGATGTGCGGACCGAAGCCAAACGTCAGGTGGCGATCCACATTCTCGCGACCTGCGTCGAACCGGTCGCTCGAGCCGAAAAGCGCTTCGTCGCGATTGACGCAGGCGGATCCGACGATGACCCGCTCCCCCGGTTTGACCGTGATTCCCGCCACGGTGGTTTCCTGCACGCAACCCCGCGGGATGAGCATGACCGGCGGATAGACGCGCAGGCACTCCTCGATGAAGGCCGACCTCTCGGCCGCTGTGGCGCCCACCAGTGCGGATACCGAGTCGCCGATGAGGAGCTGGTAGATCACGTTGCCCAGGAGCTGCGCGGTGGTCGTCAGCCCGCCCAGGAGGAGATTGAAGACGAGCGCCCGCATCTGGCGCACGGAAAGTTGCTCTCCCCCGACATCGGCCGTGAGCAAACGGGTGAGAAGGCCCTCGGGGGCCTGTCCGGCCACCACCGCTATCCGCAACGAGGCCACGAACGCGTCGACGTAGGCGGTGTATTCGGGGAATGCCCCCTCCATCCCCTCGCCCCGTTCGGTCCTGTTCATCGCCGGCCACTCGCTTTCCATGACCTCCTTGCTCCACGCAGCGATCCGCTGGGCATCCTCCATCGGAAATCCGAGGAGGTGGACGGTGGCATCGTTGGGCAGCTGCGTGGTGAATGCGGGGACCATGTCGACGGCCCCGGGGACATCGAGCGCCGCCAGGAGCGCATGCGCCCGCTCGCGGACGAATCCCTCCTCCAACCTGATCGCAGCCGGGTTGAACGCGCTCATGACGATCCGTCGGACTCCAGGGTGCTGGGGCGCGTCCTGCTCTCCCAGCATCCGGTCCTCGGCGGGAACGATGACGCCCGGTGCCCGGAAGCCCTCGGCACTCGAAAAGTGCTCGACGTCGCGCAGAACCTTGCGCGCTTCCTCGAACGACGTGACGTAGTACATGCCTTCGCCTATCGGGACGATGGGCCCCTCGGCTCGCAGCTCCTTCAGGCGCTTGAAGGTCGTTTCAGGTTGCTCCACCTGGAACGGGTCATAGGTCGAGACCATCGTGGTTCCCCTCCTTCACGTCGAGAATCTTCTTCCTGCGCCCCGACACCCGTACCCCACGAACGGGACGACGACCGTCACCTCGTTGAGGTTTGTTTTTATAAAGCTTATCGTAACAACATGCCGAAAAACTTGATGAGAACGACAGCCCGCGTGACGGCCGCGCCATGACAGCGGTCGCCACCATCACGACCGATGTGGTCGTCGTCGGGAGCGGTGCTGCGGCTCTGACGTCGGCGTTGACGGCCCGCACGGAGGGAGCGGATGTCGTTCTTCTCGAGAAGAGCCAGTTGATCGGCGGCACCACCGCCATGTCCGGCGGCCTGGTGTGGGTGCCGAACAACCGGCACATGCGAGACGAGGGCCACGACGACTCCTTCGACGAGGCATTTCGCTATGTCCGGCGCCTCGCCGGGGGGCGCCGAAGCGACACAGACGTGCGCACGGTGATCGAAGCGGGACCGGTCATGATCGACTTCTTGGAAACGTCGAGCGACATCCGTTTCGAGACCTTGGAAAAGCCGGACTATCACCCCGAGTTCGACGGGGCCAAGGCCGTCGGCCGATGCTTGGCGCCTCTCCCCCTTGCCGGCCCCCTTCTCGGAGAGTGGTTCGAGCGCCTCCGCCCCGCGAGTGGCTTCGGCGTTCCGCTCTCGTGGCGCGAGCTGGACGAGATGAATGGTGTCTTCCATCCCGAGCGGCTCGATCTCGCCTTGATGGAGGAGCGGGCCGGAGCGGGCTTCGTGGGGATGGGGCGCGCCCTGGCGGGTTGGCTCCTCAAGGCGTGTGTGGAAGCAGGCGTCGACATCCATCTCGAGACGCGCGCACGGGCGTTGTTGACCGAGGGCCGCCGTGTGACGGGGGTGGAAGCTCTGGGCCGCGGCGGGACCACGCTCAGAGTCATGGCAACCCGCGGCACGATTCTGGCCGCGGGTGGTTTCGAATGGAACCAGGATCTCGTGACGCAATTCGTCGCCGGGCCGGTGAGCCACGCACTCAGCTGTCCGACAAACGAGGGAGACACCCTCACGATGGGCCGGGCCATCGGAGCGGATCTGGCCAACATGTGGGACCTCTGGCGGTTCCCGACAGCCGCCATTCCCGGCGAGGAATATGCCGGCAAACCTTTGTCCCGGATGGTGGCAGGCGAACGTTCGCTGCCGGGGACCATCATGGTGAACCACAAAGGCAAGCGATTCGTCAACGAGGCACATCCCTATACCGACGTCGGGCGGGCCTTCATGACCTGGGACCCGGTGGAGTCGACGTACGAGAACTATCCGGCGTGGTCACTCTTCGATCACGACTTTCGAGAGACCTATTCGGTGCTCTCCCTCATGCCGGACGACAAGGACCCCGACTGGTTGGCCCGCGCCGACAGTCTCGAGGATCTCGCGCGCATTCTGGCTATCGACCCGCAGGCCCTCACCGCGACCGTGTCGCGCTTCAATCAGATGGTCGACGAGGGCCACGACGCTGACTTCTTGCGGGGGGACAGCCTCTTCGATCACTACTACGCGGACTTCGGCCGTGAGCCCAGCCCCACCCTAGGTCGCATCGAACGCCCTCCGTTCTACGCCCTGACCGTGTACCCGGGGGCGATCGGCAGTTCGGGCGGCCTCCTGGCAGACGGCCACGGAAGGGTGCGCCACGTCGACGGCTCGACCATCCCGAACCTCTACGCAGCCGGCGACGCCGCGGCCAGCTGCTTCGGACCGGCCTACGGCGGGCCGGGGGGACCGCTGGCCCATGGCATGACAGTCGGGTATCTGGCCGGACGGGCTGCCGCCGGATCAGGCTGAAGCCGAATCACACTGAAGCGTGAAGCGACCACGGTCGCCTCAGCGTCCCGCCTAGCGCTCCGGCCACCGGCCATAGGGAAGGGAGCTCACAATTTCGGTCCCCGTCGCTCCGACAACAGCGCAGTATTCGGCGCGGTATCCTCCGACGCCCGCCTCCCAGATGTACGGCTCAATCATGAGCACGTTGCCTTCGACGAGCACCATCGCGGCCTCTGCCTCGGGCGCAAAGTCAGCGCCCGCAAAGGGCGGCTCGGCGAGCTCGGTGCCCACCCCGTGGGCCACGTACAACGGGTAGGGCCAAGGGAACGGCCGGTTGGGGTCCCAACCATCGAGCGCGGCCGCGCGTAGCTCGGATGCGGTGACGCCGGGCTTGGCGGCATTGACGACACGGCGTGCAACGTCGTCCCAGGTGGAGGCCAGGGCCACTTCGGCCGGACTCGGGCCGGCAGCGCTCGGCGAGGAGGGTCCACCCCACATCGGCCGTATACCCCCGGTAGCCGACGCCTGCGTCGAACGCCACATGGTCGCCTTCGACCAGGACCCGATCCGTCGTCAGCTCCCGGTAGGGCGAACGACCCTCCCACGATCCCCGAGCCCACGGGGCGTGCGCAACGTCGTTGGGCAGCACGCTGAAGACCGTGTCGAGATGCATCCGGTCAAGGCCGCTCTCGGCCGCCCGCACCGTGAATTCCGAGGTGAGGTCGCGCTCGGAGACTCCCGGGACGACGAGGTCGACCATGGAGAGCAGCACCGCCTCGGTACGTCGATGCGCCTCGACCAGGACGTCGATCTCGATCTGGGCACGCGGGACCTTGGCCGCACCGAGGAGCATCGCCGCGTCCTGCACGACGAGGTCGGGGACGCAGTTCGGCCAAGCGCTCCAACGCGAGCGGCCCCAATCGATCGACGGCGATCGTGCCCCGTGCCGGGAGGAGGTCGATGACCTGATCGATGAGCCGGGCGTCGCTGGGAGGGCGCCCTGGGCTCAGGACCGTGCTGCCGACGGCAACGATCGGTGATGACCACTCGCCGAACAGATCCACATCGTCGGACCACGCGCCCGTCACGGTCCGTACCGCGTGGGATGTCGTGAGCAGCCAGCTGTCGACGCCCAGCATGTCGGCGGCTTGGGTCACCCGGCTCAAACGCGGCGCCAACAGTTCCGGTTCGTCGAGCTCGATCATCGTGCCACCTCCTTCGGTGAGAGTCCGAGGAAGTGGGCACCCTCGTCTTCGAGTGCCACGGTGACCCCGCAGCTGTCCCACCGAACGCCCAATACCGCACCGGGACTGCAGAACGAGGTCCTCCGGAGTAGCCCAGCCATCACGCATCAGCGGCGCCTCGTAGCCCCACCCGATGCCGACCACCTCTACCCCGGGAGGGAGCGAAGCTGCGACATCGGAGGCCAGCGACCCCACGCGCAGGGAAGCGACCGCCTGTTCCCCTCGTCCCGGATCGCCGGGCCCGAGCCGCGCCTCACCGATGAAGCCACCCTTGCGCACCGCCACCTTGACTGATGCGGTCCGACACCTGCGGATAGGAAACGAGGAACGCGCCGTGCAGCGCACGCAACATCGCTGACCCGCCCGCCGCGCAAACCCTTCCTCGGCGGCGGACGTGACGAATGAGCAGAGCTCGCCGAGCGTCCCGATTTCGTCCGGCGTCTTCGTGAGCATCACTTCGGCCAACAATCGGGTGGCGTCGACGATCGTGCTGCCCGGCGCCGCCGCCTCAATGAGGGCGAGCCCCCCGGCGACAGCGAGTCCGTGCCGATGCGAAGCCCCGAAGCACCTTCGAGCCAGCGGGAGAGCTCACTGACGAGCGTCTCGGGATTCCACATCATCCCGTGCACATGGTCTCCGCTGAGCTCAACCGCACCGTCGGGATCGGCGGTGACGATGTGGGGCAGGCCCGATGCCGGCACGAACGTCACCGGGATGGGCCATCCGGGCATGTGCACGCCGATCCGGGAATGGCCGGCCGCGAACTGGCCCGCCGACTCCCCCCCAGCAACAGAGCGTCGAAACCTCCGCGTTGCATACCGGCCTGCAATCGCTCGAGATGCCCCATGAGACCTACTTTCGCGGCGCCCCCACGGCGAAGCACGCCGCTAAGAGATCGATAATTGACATGATCTTGGCAGCGCGCCCTACCGACGTCAAGCGCGCTCACCGCGTGCCCGTCGCCACGGAGGAACGGGCGGCACCTCCGGGTGCGGAGGCCCGCCGACGGGGAGGAGCGACCGAGAGTTCAGGCGGGGGAGGTCCCGAGCGCCGAGCGCCGCAACTTGCCCGCCGCACTCCGCGGGAGCAGTTCAGTGAACTCGAAGGTCTTCGGGACCTTGTACGGCGCGAGCCGCTGGCGGCAGTGCACCCGCAGGTCGTCGGCCGTCGTCGTCGCCCCACTGCGTCGCTGGACGATTGCGTGGACCCGGCTACCCCATTCGGGGTCGGGCACTGCCGACGACGGCGCAGTCGACGACGTCACTATGTTCGGACAGCGCCGCCTCGACCTCGGCCGGGTAGACATTGGCCCCGCCCGTGATGATCATGTCGGTGCGCCGGTCTGCCAGGTACAGGAAGCCGTCGTCATCGAGCCATCCAAGGTCGCCGAGGCTCGAAAAGCCCTCCGCATTCCTCTTGGCCTTGAACTTGCCCCGAGTATTCGAAGCTCGTCTCGGTCTGCCCGACCCAGCGAAGATACACCTCACCGACCTCACCTGCCGGGAGCTCTTTCCCGTCGTCGTCGACGACCAGCGCCTCCGTGTTGAACGGATGGCCGACCGTCCCCGGGTGCTCGAGCCACTGCACGCCGTTGGCCATCGCAATACCGGCGTTCTCCGACGAACCGTAGGAGACGAAGAAGTGCGACGGCCCGACCAGTTCGATCCACTTGCGCGCCACCCATTCAGGCAAGGGCGCTCCCCCGTGGAGCACTGACTCGAGCGACGAGAGATCCCGCTTCTCGACTTCAGGCTCACGCGCCATGCGTTGGAACATGATCGTCACACCGCAGAACGTGTTGACACGATGCCGCTCGATGAGCCGGAGGGCGAGATCAGCGACGAACCGCTCCATGAGGATGATCTTCTGCGCCCCGAACAGCCCGAACTGCAACACGTAGAACCCGTTGGCATGGTAGAGCGGTGCCGGCACCAGCTGGACCTGCCCGTCGTGGTGCCCCAGGAACTGTCCTGCCGCGCCCTGGCTCTCTCCGGGAACCGATTCACCGGGTCCGCGCAGAACGATGATCTTCGGCGTCCCGGTCGATCCCGAAGTAGCGATGGCCTTCGCGGGACGGGGTACCCGATCGGGCACGGGATCCGATGAGTACTCCGGGGCGTCGAGCACGGAACTGTGCAGAATCGGCGCGCTTGTCACACCCTCCCAGTCGCCGATCACGACGGTCGGGCCGGGCGACCTCCAGCACCCGCTCCCGCTCCCATTCGGGTAGGTCCCAGCGCAATGGCAGCACGCAGGCACCCACCTTCCACGCGCCGTACATGGCAACGACATGGGCCACTGAGTTCGGCAAGGCGGTGACCACCGTCGAGCCTTGACCCACACCGTGATGCTTCGAGGAGCCGGGTGACCCGATTCGAAGCCTCGTCGAGCTCGCGCCAGCTGACGTCGTGCTCATCCCCACTCTGCTCCACGAAGATGAAGGCACTGTCCTCGGGACGTTCGGCGGCCATCTGGGAAAGTCGTCGGCCGTAGGAAACAGGTTCATCCACATCGCTCATCGCCCGACTACCTCGGCCTTCACCGCGCGAGTGCGGTGGTCGGCCACAGGCTCGCGGCCGGCTGCTCGATGAGCCCGAACCCGGCCGCCAACGCATCCGCGTTCGCTTGCGCGTGTTCCGCCCTATAGGGCGGCAAGACCTCGAATGCCGCTTCGGAGAGATGCGCCAGATCGACCAGGCCGGTCGCGGCCGCGAGGGCTCCCAAGGCCACCATGGAGCCACCGCGGCTGTTCCCCATTTCGCTCGCCACGGCGGTTGCTTCCACCTCGATCACATCGCTCAGGCCGATCTCTCCCTTGAAGACCGATCGGTCGATGACGACGACGGACCCCGGAACGAGGCGGTCACGTACGCCGGGCCAGTACTCGTGATGCATCACGAGCGCCATGGAGGCCCAGGCCACGGTCGGCGGTGAGCGGAGTGGATCGTCACCGATGACGATTGTGGCGTCGGTGTTCCCACCGCGCATGAGACCGCCGTAGTCCCCGAAGACCATCACTTCGAGATCGCATTTGACGGCGGCGACGGCGAGCGTGCGCGCGGCGAGTTGCACGCCCTGACCACCGATTCCAGTGAGGAGAACGGCGTGCTCCACTACGGGATAAATTCCCCATGAAATGGGCCTTCGATCAAAATCTTCATCATTATGATTATAGCCCATGAGCACCGTCCCAGGTGAAGTGGATCACCCGTTCAAGCCCGAACTGACCATTGAGGTCCGGGGAGGCGTGCACCTGATCACACTCGATCGCCCCGCTTCGTTGAACGCAGTCGACACACCCATGCACCAGGCTCTGTGTGGCGTTTGGCACTTCCTGGGCGACGATCCCTCAGTCCGGTCGATCGTGGTCACCGGACGTGGCCGCGCCTTCAGCGCAGGGGGAAACCTCGATCACATTGTCGACATCCAACGGGACCGCGTGCTCCGCCGCCAGGACATCGACGAAGCCCGCGCCATCATCGTGTCCCTGCTCGACTGCCCGGTCCCCGTCATCGCGGCGGTGAACGGACCCGCTGTCGGCTTGGGCTGCAGCATCGCCGTCATGGCCGACATCGTCTACATGGCTGAATCGGCCTACCTCGCCGATCCCCATGTCGCCATCGGCCTGACGGCGGGCGATGGCGGGGCGGCCGTGTGGCCGGTGCTGACGAGCATGGTGCAGGCGAAGGAATTCCTCTACACCGGAGATCGCATACCGGCGAGCGAAGCGGCCCGCCTCGGCCTGGCGACGCGGACCTTTGCCGACGACACACTGCTCCCCTCGGCTCTGGCCATGGGCGAGCGCCTGGCCTCGTTGCCGCGCCAGGCGCTCGAATCGACAAAGCGGGCAGTCAACATGCACCTTCGCCGGGCCGCTCTCGACGTGCTCGATTTCGCTCTGGCCGCCGAGTTCCAGTCATTCGACACCGAGGAGCACCAGGCCAAGGTCGCGCAGTTGCGCAGCAGAATGGGACGCGAGACAGGGTGACAGACCGGGCGCCGTTCAGTGCCGTCGGCGTGCTCGACGAGGCATTGTCGAGGTGGCCCGACCACGATGCGACCGTGGCTCGCAGTGGGCGCGTGACCTACCGTCAACTCGACGAACTGGCTGAACGACACCTTTGCGCGCTCATCGCGGCCGGGGTGCGACCCGGTGATCGACTGGGCGTCTCACTCGTCAATGACCTCCCCCTCGTCGCGCTCTTCCATGCCGGTATGCGCCTCGGCGTCATCTGGGTCGGCGTGAACCGGGCCTTGGCGCCGCCCGAAAAGGCCTATCTCCTCGCCGACAGCCAGGCCGCCTTCTTTGTCGGCGACGACGCCATGGTCGCCGAAGTACGGGGGGCGGGGAAGGCGCACGAGGCGAAGCGGTGCCTCACGGTCGACGGGTCGCCGGGGACGGAATGGTCCGCACTCCTGGCCGAAGAGCCGTCATGGACACCCCCGCGCCCCGATCCCCTTGCGCCCGCCGCCATTGCCTACACCAGTGGCACGACTGGGTTCCCGAAGGGGGCTGTGCATTCCCAGCACAACTTGATGGTCCCGGGGATGATGGTGATCCACGCCCGCGGCTTCGGACACGACCTCAGGAAGGCCGACTGCTTCCCGCTCACCATCCTGAACATGCAGGTCCTCTCGACGCTGCTCGTACCGCAGTGCGGCGGCACAGCCATCGTCATGGACCGCGTCGATCCGGTCGGGATCGCCGAGTGGATCGTACGGGAACGCGCCACGGTATGGAACGGCGCTCCCGCCATGCTCTACGGCCTGGCCACCAACGACGACGTTTCGCCGGAGTCACTCCAGACGCTGCGCGACGTCTGGAGTGGGGGGAGCCATTGCCCCCAGGCCACCAAAGACCGCTTCACGAAGAAGTTCGGTCTCCTGGCCTCTTCGACCTACGGCCAGACCGAGGTCCCGACACTCGTGACGATCGTGCCCCTCGGGCAAGAGATCGACGCCGGGGCGAGCGGCCTCCCACTGCCCCACCTCGCGCTGCATGTCGTCGACGAGAACGACGCAGAGCTCCCGATCGGGACGTCGGGAGAGATCTGTCTCGGTCCTTCGCCGGATCCCGACCTCTCCACTCTGTACCACCTGATGTTGGGGTATTGGCACAACGAGGCGGCCAGTTCCCGCACTCTGCGCAACGGTCTGCTCCACACCGGCGACATGGGGTTCGTCGACCGTGACGGCTACCTTCACGTGCAGGATCGTCAACAATCATTGATCCTGCGGGGTGGTGCCAACGTGTACCCGGCCGAAGTCGAACGCATCGTCAACGAGTACCCCGGCATCGCCGCGTGCTGTGTCGTGGGTGTCCCCGATGACCGGCTCGGCGCCCGCGTGGCCGCCGTCGTCGAGCTCGCAGGTCCTGTGCAAAGTGACGCGGAACTCGACGCGAATGCCCTCCGCGTGTATTGCCGCGACCATCTGGCGCGCTACAAGGTCCCCGAGGTTTTCCTCGTCCGCGTCTTGCCGCGCAATGCCATGGGCAAGGTCGTCTTGGGCCAGGTGCAAGAGATGGTCGAGAGATTGGACCTCGACGCGCCACCCGGCGGTGCAGAGGGTTAGCGACTCATCCACCCATCGTTTCCGAACCGCCGCCGTATTCGTAACCTCCCCGGGTTCCGAAGGGGGCGCGCTATCTTGACCGTGGGTTCGTCGGCGACCCGCCGACGAAGGAAGAGATGAGAGCAGGGTACCCATGAGTGTGTCATCGATCGACGACCTTCCCTTCGACGACGTCCAGGATTTCGCTGATGCCGACCGGGGTTTCATCGGAGCCATGGAGCCGTGCATCGTGACCACCGAAAGCGGTCGCGTCATCTGGGACAACGACGCATATCGCTTCCTTGAAGCCGACTGTCCCGATACCGCGCACCCAAGCCTGTGGCGCCAGAGTCAGCTGTGTGCGAAACAGGGTCTTTACGAGGTCACCGACGGCATCTACCAGGTACGTGGCCTCGACCTCTCCAACATGACCCTGGTCGAGGGCGACACCGGGGTCATCGTCATCGACCCCCTGATCTCGAAGGAAACGGCCGCCGCCGCCCTTGCGCTCTACCGGGAGCATCGAGGTGACCGTGAGGTGACGGCCGTGATCTATACCCACGCGCACGGCGACCACTTCGGCGGCGTCCGCGGGATCTACAAGGAGGGCGTCCCCATCGTGGCCGGCCACGGCTTCATGGAGGCAGCGGTGGCCGAGAACGTCTACGCCGGGACAGCCATGAACCGCCGGGCCGAGTACATGTACGGCGCCCAACTGGGCAAGGGCCCGCGGGGACAGATTGGCGCCGGACTCGGTCAGACGACCTCACTCGGTTCGATCGGGCTCATCCCGCCCACCTTGGAGATCACCCATACGGGACAAGAGGAGACCCTCGACGGGGTGTTGATCCGCTTTCAAATGACTCCGGGTACCGAGTGCCCGGTGGAGATGAACTTCTTGTTCCCAGAGCGCCGGGCGTTGTGCATGGCCGAGAACGCCACGCACAATCTCCACAATCTCCTGACGCTGCGCGGCGCAGTGGTGCGAGACGCTCGGATCTGGTCGCGGTACCTCGGTGAGGCCATCGATCTCTTCGCCGACGATATGGACGTCGCCTTTGCCTCCCACCATTGGCCCATGTGGGACCGGGACCGGGTCGTGACATACCTCTCGGCCCAACGCGACCTCTACGCTTACCTGCACGACCAGACGCTCCGGTTGCTCAACCAAGGCTATAACGGCGCCGAAATCGCCGAACTGGTCAAGATGCCGCCCGCTCTGGAGGCGTCGTGGCACACCCACGGCTACTACGGCTCCGTCAGCCACAACGTAAAGGCCATCTACCAGCGCTACCTGGGTTGGTTCGACGGCAACCCGGCCAACCTCTGGCAGCACCCGCCGGTCGACAAGGCCACCCGCTACGTCGATGCCTTCGGCGGCGCGGAGATCGTTGTCGCCAAGGCGCGCGGGTACGTGGCCTCAGGAGACCTGCGGTTCGCGGCCGAGCTGCTCAATCATGCCGTGTTCGCTGACGACACCAACGTCGACGCGAAAGGACTTCTGGCCGACGTCTACGACACCCTCGGGTTCGGTGCGGAGAACGGCACGTGGCGGAACTTCTACCTCCAAGGCGCCTACGAGCTGCGCAACGGAGTCCAGCCGGCCGCCCTCGACTCGGTGGGCGCTGCGGACATGATCGGGGCGCTCTCCGTCGAGCAGCTTTTCGACTCGATGGCTATCCGAGTAAACGGACCTCGAGCATGGGACGAGCACATCACAATCGACTGGGTATTCACCGACCTGGGCCACACCTATCGGACCGAACTGATCAACGGCGTCCTGATTCAGGACGTCGACCCGGCCCACGGGACCGCCGACCTTGCGCTGACGCTGACCAAGCCCGGACTGCTGAAGCTCCTCGGCGGAGGCGGGTTGGCCGGACTGACCACGCAAGGAGACACCGGCGTGCTCGCCCGCCTGCTCGGCGTGCTCGACCCCGTCCGCGGTAGCTTCGCCATCGTGACGCCCTGACGTCAGCCGTCAGCCGGACAGTCCGGTTGACAAGTCGTCAAAGAAAGTCCGCCATCCAGCCTCAGCCTGCGCGTAATTCTCCGGCGGCATGTTCCCACCGGTCTGGGTGAACGTCATCTCCGTGCCACCATCGACCTCCTTCAGGTCGACAGTCACCCGTTCGAACTGATCGCCCGGACGATCGCTCAGACTCAGAACGAGTCGATGCGGCGCGTCCACTTCGAGATACGAACCGTGCCAACCGATCACCGTGCCGTCCCCGAGGATCATCCGTGCGCTCCAGGCACCGCCGACACGCAGATCCATGGCGACGTCTTCCACAGCGGTGGCCTCTGTGCCGAACCAGCGGCCGAACGCGGTCGGATCCGTCCATGCTTCGAAGACGGACTTCGGTGATGCATTGAACGTACGGGTGATCGAGATATACGGCGCTCCGTCTGTCATTGCAGAGATCCTTCCTTCGCGAGGTGCTCGTCGAGGCGGTCGAAGGACGTCGTCCAGAGTTGGCGGTATTCGCCCAGCCAACCGCTCGCGGACGCCAGTGCCTCCGGTCGCAGGCGGCAGGGCCGCTGCTGCGCCCTTCGGCTCCTGTCGACCATCCCGGCCCGCTCCAGCACCCCCAAGTGCTTCGAGACGGCCTGAAAGCTCATGGCGAACGGCTGCGCGAGTTCACCGACCGTGGCTTCTCCCCTCGCCAACCGAGCCACGATGGCACGTCGGGTCGGATCGGACAGAGCGGAGAACACAGCGCTCAATCTGCGATCCTCCACCGAGACACCGGACTTCATTTGCTCAACCATTGGGTTGAATACTACACCCCCCTGAAAGGTTTATGCAACCCCGCGGTTGAATAGGATGCAGCCAGCGGGACTCGGCCGCCCTCGATACTCCGACAAAATGTCGGGCGGACCGTTAGCATCCTTGCAGGTCACTGCTGGTCCGATGCCGCTGCAGAGGAGGCACCGATCATCAACCCGGAGTCCTCTCGACCCGAGTCGGGTATTCGGGCGGGGACACTCCGAATCCCACCGAAGACGACCTGGGCGACCACGCTGAGGTGGTGAAAATCGTCTTTGACGCCGACACCACTTCGTACCGCGATCTCTGGAGTTCTTCTTCCAGATCCACGATCCGACGACCGTCAACCGCCAGGGCAGCGAAGTGGGCACCGGCGTTCGTTCCGCCATCTTCCACGCCCCAGAGGAGCAGAGAGTGGCGGCTCTCGACACCAATTGCCGACGTCGACGCTTCGGGCCTGTGGCCTGGAAAGGTGGTTACCGAGGTCAGCCCAGCTGGACCATTCTGGGAGGCGGAAGAGGACGAGCAGGATTATCTCCGGAAACATCCCGACGGCGAGTCCTGCCACTTCGTCCGCCCGGGCTGGAAGCTTCCCCGCCGACATCCGCAGACCGCGTCGAGCTGAGCGATGAAGCGCAGCGGCCGCCGGCGCCGGCAGGGGATCCGTGCATGACCGACTTGCCAACCTGGCGCTCCACGTCCTGCGTGCTCCCAGACGCATTGCAGATGGGTTGATGCTGCGCACCGAGTTCGCTTCGTCAGTGGGACACCCTGGTAGATCCCGCACAACGCCCGGATCTCCTGACGTCATCGACCAAGCCGGCCACGCTGTCCGTCGCGGCCAGCAATTCGGCTGGAATGTCATTGAGCGCATTCGATCCGTTCCCCGGACGGCGCGCATGGAGCCCCTACCGATCGTCGGAAAAGCACCCCAGGCGCGGCACCAGTACCTCGGAGTTCGGCTATCTTCCTCCGAGAGAGCCAACCCGCCTCCGAATTAAGTGCCTCTGGCCCGGTCTGGCCTGGGAGGCTCCTCTCCTTGAGAAAGACGTGTGTTCGTGAGAAAGCTGACCCTGAAGTTCGCCATCGCCGGCATCGGCCCGGCGGCCGTTGTCGGCCTCTTGGCTGCCACTGTCGTGGCTCCTCTTCCGGCGGATGCGTCTTCGTCATCCAAGCCATCGACCAGCGTGCTCGTACCCGAATCCGCCGCCAAGGGGGCAGGGTTCACGAAGGTCGTCAATGCTCCCTTCGTCTCGACGGACACCAGCGTCACCGGATGCCCCGATGGTACCCAAGAGAAATTCGCGAGCAAATCCGGAACACTGAGCCTGATTTCCGAGGTGCTCTACTGCGAGTCGGCGGCCGATGCGACGGAACTCCTGCAAGGACTTGCCTCTTCCGACCAGGTGCAGACCGGCCTGACTCCTCCAAAATCTCTCGGATCGTCAGCCATCGCGCGGGTGGCAAGCGGATTCGACGTACCTCGTCGCGTGGCGCCGCGGCTCGGCGGTCGAAGTGACCGGACTGTCCACGAGCACGTCTTCAAGTTCCAGCACGACCACCACCACGGGTACGCCGGTGCCGCTCAGTGCGCAGAACAAGAAGGTGCTGGCAGCCGCAGCAACGCAACAGAACGCGCGATTCAAGAGCGTCACCGTTACTTCGGGTACTTCGGGCACCTCCAGCACGGCGGGCGATGCGAAGGCCCAGGCAACCGCCAACGCAACTTCGGTTGCGGCAGGGTGCCCGAAAGACCCCTCTACGGCCCTGACGAAATCAACATGGACGAGCGCCCCACCGAACACCATCGATCCCGCCAAGACCTATACCGCCACCGTGAAGACCGACGTGGGCACATTCGTCATTGCCCTCGATGCGAAGCAGGCCCCGCAAACGGTCAACAATTTCGTCTTCCTGGCCCAAAATCATTTCTTCGACTGCGTCATCTTCTTGCGGGTCATCCCGACATTCGTCGATCAGACGGGTGACCCTACGGGGACCGGCAGCGGCGGGCCTGGGTACTCGATCCCCGACGAGCTCCCGACCAAGACGTCGAACCCGGCCCATCAATATCCCCTCGGATCCGTTGCCATGGCCAACACCGGCCAGCCGCATACCGGAGGGCAGCCAGTGGTTCATCGTGGCCGGACCCGAGGGTGAATCGCTGCCGAACACGTACTCGTTGTTCGGTCACGTCACCTCCGGGATGAGCGTTGTCAAGAAGATCAACTCGCAAGGAAGCGCCGCTGGTGTCCCCCCCGACGTCACCCACCGGATGCTGAAAGTCACCATCACGTCGTCCTGATCGGACAGGAACACTTCCGGCACCTCGCGTCGCGCACGCCAGGATTCGGCGAAAAGGTCTAAGCCAAAAGGGCTAATAGGACCCCTGCGCCTCGAAGATCCGGCGCGGATTGCCGGTCATCATCTGCGACACCTGCTCTTCGGTGATCCCCTTGGCCAGCATGGCGGGCACCACCTCGTCCGTGACATGCGTCTGCACCCACTCCTTCAGTTCGTTTCCGAAGGCCTGAGGCTCCCAGTCGCTGTAGCACGTGACGTCGTGCGAGAGCACGATGCGGTCGCTGTATCCCTCGGCACAGAGCGCGGCAAGTGTGGCGATCCGCACGTCCATCTCGGGAAGGCCCATGTCGGGGAGGTAGAGACCGAACCGGTCGGCGCCAATGGTCGAGCCGGCATCGAGCAGCGCACGGAGGTAGTCCAGATCGGTCGAGTCGCCACTGTGGCCGATGATGACGCGGTTCAGGTCAACACCCTCTTCGGCGAAGATACGCTGCTGCTCCAGCCCGTTCCGCGTCTCAACCACGGTGTGGGTGGTGATCGGTACGCCGGTCTCGCGATGGGCCCGGGCCACCGCCCGGAGGATGCGTTCCACGTTGGGCGTCACCCCGGCGCGATCCGTCGCCGTCTTGATGACGCCCGCCTTCACCCCGCTCCCGGCAATGCCCTCGGTGATGTCACGGATGAACATGTCGGTGAGTATGTCCTCGACCTTGCCATCGACCTCACGCGCCGGATGTCCGTAGAGAAAGAAGAACGGAAGATGGTCATAGGTGTAGATGCCGGTGGCCACGATGAGGTTGATATCGACGTGCTCATTGATCCGTTGCACCGCATCGATGTCGCGGCCGTGCCCGAGCGCCGTGCAATCGACGATTGTGTCGATACCGTGGTCTTTCACCTCACGCAACGTCTCGACGACCGAGCCGACCACCTGATCCTTGCCACCGATCCAACTGAGATCCGGATACTCCTTCTCGATCTCCGGCGTAATGTTGATGATGTGCTCGTGCATGAGCGTCTGGCCGAGCGTGTCGGTCTCGACGTCTCCCCGCACTGTGGCGACCTTGGGCATCGTTCTCCCCTCTCTCTCCGGCTAACCGACGACCATCGGAACCGTCCGCCAACCCCACTGGAAGCTCGAGGGCGGGCGGATGGCGTGCTCGATGTCGATCTCGTACTCCGGGACCCGCGCCAAAAGCTCTTCGAGCAGGATCCGACCCTCCAGACGCGCCACATGGTTGCCGATGCAGAAGCCCTGGCCCTGACCGAAGGCCAGGTGCCGCTTCACCGGCCGGTCCCATATGAAGCGGTCGGGATCTTCGAACTCGCGCTCATCGCGGTTGCCGGCCATGAGGAGGGGAAAGATGCGATGGCCGACACTGAGTTCCTTCCCCGCAATGACAATGGGTTGCTTGACCTGCCTCGTGAACCACTGCGCCGGCGCGCAGAACCGCAACATCTCCTCGAAGGCCGTGGCGCAGTTGGCCGGATCTGCCGCCACCTCTCGCCGTTGGTCCGGATCGCGCCACAGTTCCATCAGGCCGTGAGCCACGACCTTGGGCAACGTCTCTGCGCCACCGAAGAGGATGGTACCCAGCACCGACCCGCTGATCTCCTCGTCGCTCAGGGCCCGACCGTCCAGACGAAAGGCCAACATGCCGTCCACCAAGGGGTAGCTCCCGTCGGCTCCGAGGGCCCGCCGATGCCGGACCACGTCGGTCACCAGAGCGGTGAGCTGCCCGTAAGCCACTCCTTGGGCTGCCACGTCCTGGACGCTCGGATCACAGACCAATACCGCGTCGCGCACCATCTCGGCATCGGACAACGGAATGCCGAACATGTGGCACATGGTCGCGGCGGCCACGACGCCCCCGTATTCACTTGTCACGTTGAACCGGCCCCGCGGGATGAGCTCGTCCAGCCTGGCGCGGGCCATGGAGCGGATGAGTCCTTCGAGGCGCTGGGCGGCGTTGCGCCGCAGCGGTGGGCCCACAGCCTGGCGGAGCTCCTCGTGGACCGGCGACTCGGTGTAGGAGAGAACCGTGAGGGGGTCGTAACTCGCCTCCGGCACGACGCCGCCGTTCGACACCACGAGTTGCTCCCGGAACATCATGGTGCCTTCCGTAGAGGTGATGTGACCCTCCGTGTCGTTGAGGATCGTCCACACGTCGTCGAAGCGCGAAATGGCCCATGCCTCGTATTCCTCAATGAAGTACGCCGGGTACTCGTCGCGCAGGGTCTTGTAGAACGGAAGAGGATCAGCCATCACCTCAGGGGCAAACGGGTCGTAGCGGAAGGTCTCCAGCGAAACCGGCGTCATGTCGCACCATCGACGATCGCCAACGCCCGCTTCGGGCAGGAGCGCACGGCCTCTTCCACCTGGGCCAAATGCTCGGGGGGCGGCTCGTCGTTGAGAACGATCAGGTTGTCGTCACTGTCGAGCTCGAAGACGTCCGGTGCGTCAATCACACATTGGCCATTGCCCTCGCAGCGTGCGAAGTCCACTTCAATCCTCATCGTCCCCCCCGAGCTGGCCCGCGCCACGGTTCACCGGAGGCCGCCGAAACGTTCGACATGCCGAGACCAGGCAGACGGATTGATCAAGTGCCGTGGACGTCGGCCCCGAAGGGCCTCGAGGAGAAGTCGCACCGGCGTGACCGACGAAGCGCGGAAGACCTCCGACGCGTTCCCGCCGAGATGCGGCGTCAAGATCACATTGTCGAGATCGAAGAAAGGGTGCCCCGGTGGAAGTGGCTCGGGTTCCGTGACGTCCAGAGCCGCGCCGGCGATTGTCCGCTCTCGCAGCGCGGCCAGTAGTGCATCGGGATCGACCACCCCGCCGCGGGCGGTGTTGACGAGAAAGGCCGTGTCCTTCATGGTCGCCAATTCCCTGGCCCCGATCAGGGCGGCCGTCTCGGTCGTGAAGGGGGTGTTGATCGAGACGTAATCCCCCACGGCCAGGGCCTCGTGAAGGTCATCGACCATGGAGACGCCCAGGCGCTCGGCCTCGATCGAATCGAAGAAGGGATCGAAGGCCACCACGTGCATACCGAAGCCCTGGCGACAGATCTGGGCGATCGTGCGCCCGATGAACCCGAATCCGACGATGGTCAGCGTCTTCCCACTGAGAAGCGAAAGCCTCGGCGGTGTCTGCATCACCCGTCGTGCGTCGACCTGCTTCGTCTCGTGGGCCAGGCGATCGGTATCGGCGATCCTCCGGCAGAGCGCCAACATCAATCCCACCGCATGTTCAGCCACCGCCGGTGCGTTTGCTCCCGCCGCGTTGATCACCAGAATCCCGAGCTCGGTGGCGGCGGCCACGTCGATCTTGTCGGTGCCGGCGGCGCTGATGAAGACCACTTCGAGCAGGGCCGCCCGATCCAGCATCTCCGCCGTCACCGGGAGGTGCCCGCCGGGGCCCATGGCATGCAGAGCATGGACGTCGCCGAGATACTGATCCAACGCGGCCTTCACGGCCACGTCCCGCTGCACGAAACGATCGGCGCCTCCGAGCCCGATGGCGCGCTCCGCATCGTCGAGGCCGTAGATCACTTCGATGTCATCTGCGTTCTCCAGCAACGCATCGGCGTCGGGGTGGAGCAAAAAGGTGGGGATGAGGACTTTCTTGCGCACCGTCACGCACCCTTGCTCTTCGTGGTCGACGTCGATTTGAGTTCCTTGAGGATGGCGGCGTCGGTCGCGATACCCGCTCGTATGTACCCGACATCAGCCCCGAGCGAGACGAATGTGACCCCCCGCCGGACCAGATCCCTGGCGTGATCGGCACCGGAGCTGACCGTTCCCACGAACACACCCGCTTTGTCCGCTGCGACCACGATCCTGTCCATGGCCGCGAGCACATCGGGGTGCCGGCCGGTCCAGTCGAGCGGCAATCCGAGGCTCAGGCCCAGATCGACAGGACCGACGAAGAGGCCATCGACACCAGGCACAGCGGCGATCTCGTCGACCCGGTCCAAAGCCTCGGCCGTCTCGATCATGACGAGCAGCACGACATCTTCGTTGGCGGCCGCTGTAGAGACGAACCCACCGCGTGTCGGGCCCATGGAGCGGATGCCCCGGGGTGGGTACCGTAAGGCGGCGGCGGCCAGCGACGCCTCCTCGGGCGTGTTGACCATCGGCACGATGACGCCGGCGGCGCCCACGTCGAGTGCACGCATGATCGTCGCCGCATCCGTCCAGGGGATGCGGACCACCGCCGACGTGTTGCCGATGGTCAGCGCCTGTATGACCCGCACCAGGTCCGCGTTGGTCACGCTGCCATGTTGGGTGTCGACGATGACCCAGTCGAAGCCCGCTCCTCCCATCAGCTCGGCCGAGACGCTGTCCGCCATCGTCGACCATCCACCGATCGAGGCGCGACCCTCCGCCAGAGCGGCGCGAATGCCGTTCATGATGATGACTCCCCCTCCAACGTGATGACTTCGGCCGGGCAGGCGCGCACGGCCTCACGCACCTGCTCATGGAGGTCAGGCCGTGGCGCGCCGTCCAAAAGGATGACAACGCCGCCCTCGTCCTGGGAGAACACCTCGGGGCAGGCGATCACGCATGCGCCGCTTCCGATGCACTTGTCAGCATTTACCTCAACCAGCATCTGCATCACTCCTCTTCGTCCACGGTGTGGACCGGCACGGCGTTCACCCGTAGGGAGTGCCCACCGCTCCGGCTGCGCCCGCCGCACCTGCGCCCCGGCGGGCGGTCTCGAGTTCCTGGGCGGCGATCGTGGCCAGCATGACCGAGTCGGCCCCGAGTGAGACGAGACGACTGCCACGACCGACCCACCGCACAGCATCAGCGGCGTTCAACGAGTGGCCACCCATGACCCGGCCGAATTCGGCGCAGGCCGCCCTGATCCGCTCGACTGGCTCTTTCAGTTGATCCGTGGAAAAGGCCAACATGGGGTCGAGGCCGAGCCCGATCGAGAGGTCGGCGGGCCCGATGTACACGCCCTCGATCCCGGGTACCTCGCATATCTCGCGGACGTTGTCCAGACCCTGCGATGTCTCGATCATCACGAACAGGCTCACCCGCTGTTGGAGGGCGGCCAGGTCGAGCCCGAGGTCTCCCCGGAACGGCCCGAAGCTCCGCACGCCGTCGGGCGGGTACCGGCAGGCCGAGACGGCTGCTCTGGCCTCCCCGGCCGTGCTCACCATGGGCACGATGATCCCGTCGGCGCCCGAATCGAGCAGGCGCCCGATGAGCGCCGGGTCATTCTTCGACACGCGCACGATCACGCCGAACGGCGCGGCGACCAGGCGTCGCACGAGCACGGCGGCCTGCGCCTCGCTGACCGCCGAATGCTGGGTGTCGATGCCCACATAGTCATAACCGAGGCGTCCGAAGAGCGAAATGTTCGCCTCCGATTCCGTGGTGACCCACCCACCGAACGCCGGCTCGCCCGCGCCCCACTTCGCGGCCAGAGATGCATGCGGCATCCGCCTATCCCCCCGTCCGGGCATCCAAGCCCGTCATGTGTCCCGAGTAGAACTCATCGCGTACGACCTGCTGCGCCGGGACGAGCCAGGACTCGTCCAGGTCCTCCAGCCGCTCCACGCCCATGAGGGTCATCGTGCGGGCCACTTCTTCTCTGAGGATATTGAGGACGTGCGCCACACCGGCCGGACCGCGGGCGCCGAGGCCGTAGAGATACGGGCGACCGATGCAGACCGCCTTCGCACCCAGACACAGCGCCTTGACGATGTCGCTTCCACGTCGGATACCTCCGTCGATCAGGATCTCGCCTTGACCGTCGAGACGGTGCGCGATGGCCGGGAGCGCATCGAGCGTCGCGACTGCTCCGTCCAGCTGGCGACCACCGTGGTTCGACACCACGACCCCGGTCGCGCCCAGGTCGATGGCCCGCGCTGCATCCTCGGCGTCGAGCACCCCTTTGATGTACACCGGGCCGTCCCACTGCTCACGCATCCAGGCGAAGTCATCCCACACGAGTTCGGGCCGCATCCACTTGTACTGCGCCTGGACCGAGCGCACGGCGGCACGGGCGCCGCCCTGGTCGACCAGGTTGCGGGACGACATCCTCTGGTAGCGCAGGAATCCGTACCACCATTTGGGCCGTATGGCGGCACTGGCGATACGGGCCGGGGTCAGGACCGGCGGTGTCCCCATCCCCCGCTTGCGCTCGCTTTCCCGGTTCCCGTGGATCGGGACATCCACCGTCACGAAGAGCGCCCGGAAACCCGAGCGCTTCGCCCGATCGAGGAATGACTCCGTCAGCGCCCGAGCGCCGGTGGTCTCGTCCGCCCACGGATAGAGCTGGTAGAAGTGGTCCTCCCTCGTGGCGGCCCCCACCTCCTCGATCGAATAGGTGGCGGCCGTGCTCAGGATGGCCCGGGTTCCGACCTCCTCTGCCGCCTGAGCCGCACCCACCTCGCCCGTCCAGTGGGAGATCCCGGTCAAGCCGGTCGGAGCCAACAGGATCGGCATCGAGAGCGGAACCCCCGCCACCTCGACACTGAGGTCCTTCGCATCCTTCCCCGTCAGGACCTTCGTGCGCAGACACCATCTCTCGAAGGCCTCGCGGTTTGCCTTCAGGGTGCCGAGGTCTTCAGCGCCGCTGTCCACATAGGCCCACACCATGCCCGGCACGGCGCGCTTGGCCAGCTGCCGGTAGTCCTCGACGGTGATCGGCCCGGCGCGGGACGTGAGCTTGTACTGGAAAACCGTCAAGGCCCGCCCCTTTCGGTCAGGACGGACCCGCTCATTTCATTGCGAGCGGGCTCACTGGAGACCCCACTCCCCCGACAACCCGCAACGGAGGCGCCGCCAGGAAGAACTCCCAGACGCCGTCCGAGGCGCAGTCCTCTGCCAACCCCTCGAGGTCGAGGATCTCCCCCAGCATCATTCCGAGATCGCGAATGAGGACGCAGTGCAGGGGCAGCACCCCGGTGCCCTCGGCCGAGGGCTGGACCTCGATACACCAATTGTCCGACACGACCGCGGCGATCTCCTTGTCGTGGAGCCACTCGGCGCAGGCAAGCCCGAGCCCGGGATTGCCTGCCATCCAGTTCCCCCAGCCATCGACCAGCGCCTTGCGCCGCCAACCGGTGCGCACCGCCAGGATGTCGCCCGACGAGACCTCGACGCTCTGCGCCGCCAGGACGGCGTCCAACTCGGCGGGTTCGATCCCCTCCCCGGCTTGCATCCACTCGACGCCGCGGGCCCGCGCCACGTCGACCAGGACCCCACGACCGACGATGCCCGGCAACGCGTTGTCGATCGCGTTGCGCGATGCCCCTCCGATCGCCATGACCGAATGCACCGACACGTTGTTGTAGAAGACGTCGTCGTAGCCGACGTGCGCCAGGCTGTCCCACTGTGTGGCGCCTTGCAGGGGCATGGAGATGAAGTCGTCAGAGATGTTGATCCCGCCGCTGAGATGAAGATCGTCCGTCGGCATGACGGTCATGAAGTGCAACGGATTGATCCGGCCGCCCCGGCCGGTCTGCGGGCCGTCGGACCCGATGGGGATGCTGAGCTCGAAGACCTTCCCGGTGCGTACGCAGCGCGTCGCCTCGACGATCCGCTGCGGCGTGATGAAGTTCAGCGTCCCCCGCTGGTCCTCCGCGCCCCACCGTCCCCAGTTGGAGAGGCGGTCACCGATGACCTTGAAATTTTCCACCCGACCCCCCTGACGTTAATGTGCAAAGTTAGTAATCACAAGGGAGCCGGTCAAGCGGCGAGATATACCGCCGCCGGGCCCCGCAACTGATAGTTCGGCCCGTAGTCCACCTGCCCGACCACCTCGTACTCGGGCAGCAGATCGAGAAGGCGGTCGAGCCAGACCTGGACCTCGAGCCTGGCCAGGTTGAGGCCGATGCAGCTGTGGAGGCCGAAGCCGAAGCCGAGATGCTGACGGGGCGGCCGCATGATGTCGAAGGCCGACGCGTTGTCCCAGCGCTCCGGATCGCGGTTGCCCGCTCCCTGTATCGGCATGACCACCGCCCCGGGAGTGAGCCGGGCGCCGGCCAGCTCGACCTCGACCCGCACGTCACGGTCGATGAACTGAGTGATCGTCTGCCAGCGGTGCACCTCCTCGATGGCGGGAAGCACGAGGGACCGGTCCTGAGCCAACAGGCGGCGCTGGTCGGGGTGGGCTGCCAGGGAGACGAGCGTATGCGCCATCAACTTGGCGGTGGTCTCGTTGCCGGCGAACACCAGCTGCGTGTTGCTGGCGATGATCTCCTTCTCACTCATTTCGCTCCTGGCAAAGGGCGCGGCCACCATTTTCCCGATGAGATCGTCGCTCGGATTCCTCCGACGCTCGTCCACCTGCTCTGCGATGTAGGCGTTGAGCTCCGCGGTGGCCTGGCGCCCTGCCATGACGGTCTCCATGCCCTTTTCGGTCGGGTCGAGCGCTCCCTCGGTCGTCGTGCCCATGGCGTCACTCCACGCGCTGAATTGCGCAAACATCGCAGTGTCGATGCCGAGCATGTTCGCGATGACCAGGGTCGGGATACTGCGGGTGAGTTCGGCCACAGCTTCGACCGTCTCGCCCGAACGAAGGCGATCGACGAAGGGATCTAGCTGATCGGCCACAACCCTCTCGACCAGCTCCCGGCGCCCTTCTAGGTTGCCGCGCTGGAAATCCGCCGCCCAAATGCCGCGCATGGCGTTGTGACGTTCGGGTTCGTCGATGGTCTCCATCGTCGTGCCGCCGAAGAAGTCGACGAAGGCGTCGCCCGCTCCCTGTGCGTAATGACCGCTGTCACCCAGGACGCGCGAGACGAGTGGGTACGCCGTCACCATCCAACGGTCCAAGAGCTCGTTGTACACGATCGGACCGGCGCGTCGGATCTCCTCGAGGGTGGGGTACGGGTCCTGGTTGAACCCGTCCTCGTGGAAGCTGGCATTCACGACGGGCGTCGTACCCGAGCTCTTCATCTGATCCCCCTTGGCGAGACGTGCTGCGCTCCACCCGACGCGCGCCGGCGCCGAGCGTCACGACAGCCGGCCCCAACGCAACCGCCCGCCCCATCTTGGTTGACTATCTTTATCTTTGCAACAGGAGGCGGGCATCCTGCCGCCGGACAGCTACAGGGACTCACCCCCGTCGATGAAAATCTCCTGTCCGGTAACGAAGGCTGCCGCATCACTCACCAGGTAGAGCGCCAGGGCACCCAGTTCGGAGAACGCGCCGTCACGGTGCATGGGGATCCGCTTCATCATCCATTCCCTCGATTTTGGGATCTCGTGCAGGTCAGCCGACATCGTCGTGTGGAATTGCCCTGGCGCGATCGAGTTGACCGTGACCTGATACCCGGCCCATTCGTGGGCCAGGCTCCGGGTCAGTGCGGCCAGTGCGCCCTTGGCCATTTCGTAGGGCGCGCAGAACGGCACGACACGCGAGCGCGCTGCGCTGGTGATGTTGAGGACACGGCCCCATCGATTCTCCAGCATTCCCGGTACCAGTTCGCGCAGAGCGAAGAAGCTCGCACTCACATGCGTGTTGAGCGTACCGAACCATTCCTCGTCGGACACCGGACCCTGACTCGTCCACCTGCCCTGCATGGTCGAGCCGGGAAGGGGGACCAAAGGCTTGTAGATGAGGTTCCCGGCGTTGTTGACGAGAATGTCCACACGCCCGAACTCGTCCAGTGCGGTCGACGTCATCGACCGCACCTGCGGTGGATCACTCACGTCGGCCACGAGTCCCAGCCCATTGGCTCCCAGCGACGCGACCTCCTTTTGGACGGCCCCCACCTGGTCCGCGCTGCGCGAGACCACGACGACATTTGCTCCGGCGCGCGCGAAGACGAGCGCAAGCACCCGCCCTATTCCTCGCCCCCCACCGGTGATCAGAGCCGTGCGCCCATCGAGACGCGTCGGTGGGACAGCGAGCGATTCCGGCGTCGGTTCTTCCATCATTCCCGCGCGGTCAGTCCGGCCCGTCCAAGTCCGCTGCCCGCAAGGGGAAGAGGGTGGCGAATCCGTCGGATGTGATGCTGTCGAACAAGATGTCCGACAGGCCATCGGAGTCGATCGGGAGCCGCATGGCCGGTTGGGCATGGCGCACGAGGAATGAGATGTCGTACTCGTCACACATGCCGGCCGCGCCATGGAGTTGCTGGGCCACGCGGAGGACGGGCTGGGCTACCTCTTGGGCCTGCAGCCGGGCGGCCAACGCGTCGCCGCGCGCATGCCGGGGATCGGTGGACAAGCGCCACAAGCTGAAGCGGATCAGCTCTCGCAGCCCGTCGACGGCCACGGTGGCGTCAGCCACCTGGAAACGGACGGATTGCAGGTCCGAGAGTGGCCGGCCGAACTGCACCCTGCCCTTCACATGGTCGACAGCCTGCTCGAGCGCGTACTCACTTACCCCGAGCAGGTAAGAGGCCCACAGGACGCACAGCAATTCGACCTCACCCGCCGGGCTCGGCCCGAGGTCTTCCTGGCGCCTCATGTCCGTGACGAAGGGGGCGAGCCGACTGTCGAGACGCGGCGCAGCGGGCGCTGCGGTGCGGGCCGCGGCGTCGAGGTCATGGAGCACCCACGCTTCGAAGAGATCTCCGTGATCGACCCGGAGCGGGAGGGATGAGGCAAAAGCCACGGGCAACCCGTCCTCGGGCCGGGCTGCGACATAAGCCACCACGGGAAACGGAATGATGGACCGTCCGGCCACGCGTACCAATTCGGCTGCCATGACGGACGAGTCCAGGTCGGCGCGCGGGTCCAGGTCGGGCACGCCGAGCCTGTCGAGGACGACCTTCACTTCGCGCAGACGCAAGGAGGGGTCGGCTTCGGCCCGACGCGCCAGTTCGACTCCGCCGGCATCGGCGAAGGCCCGCTCGGCCGCCTCGGCGAACTGCTCGGCGACCTCAGGAAGCGCGAGATCCACTGGCCCTTCCCAACACCGAACGGGCGACGGTCTCACGCTGGACTTCGATTGCTCCCGCCGCCACAGTCGACGCTTGGGCGTAACGCCAATGGTCCTCCATGGCACCATGGAAGGGCGCGTCGGCACCGACCCCCTCGAGCGTGCGATGACCGAGCACCTGCATCAGCGTCTCGGCGATCTCCTGGTCGCACTGGGTGACGGCGACCCTGGCCACGCTGGCCAGCGTATTGGAGTTGGCGTCCCCCCGAACCTGGGCCGCCACACAGCGGTACGCCAGGAGCCGGGCCGTGCGCACCTTGATCAGCGCCTTGTTCCAGCGCGAGCGGAGGGCGGGCGGAAGGGTGGCCCACGTTCCCTCGAGCTCCCGTGATAACAGCGACAGCAACCGATCACATCTGGCATAGCGAGCGATACCCACACGCTCATAGGACAGCGTGCGACGGATGACCGTGGTCCCTCCGCCGACACCGCCCAGGATCTCCTCGGAAGAGGCCCAGACGTTGTCGAAGAAGCACTCGTTCAGATGATGCGGTCCGAGCATGGACGCGATGGGACGCACCTCGATGCCCTCCCGGTCCATCGGGATCAAGAAAATCGTGATGCCGCCGGGCTCATCGTCAACGTCGGGCACCCGGGTGGCCAAAAAGCAGTACTCCGCCATCTCCGCGTAGGAGGTCCAGATCTTTTGACCCGAAATGCGCCAGGACTCGCCGTCCTTGACGGCTCGGGTCGACAGTGCGAAGAGGTCGGATCCCGCATCGGGCTCGCTGAAGCCTTGGCACCAGATGCGCTCGCCGGCGGCGATCGGAGGCAGGTGGATCGTCTTTTGATGCTCCGTGCCGAACTCCATGATCGATGGACCGACCCAGTTGAGGCCCATGTACTGGGCGCCCCGGGGCTCGTGATGGGCCCACATCTCTTCACGCACAACGGTCTGGTCCCACAACGAACCGTCCTGGCCGCCGAACTCGTCGGGCCACGACAACGTCAACAGCCCTTTGGCGGCCAATTCCTTGCAGAAGCGCTGGGTGATCGCCAGGTCCTCGGGGTCATCGGTGAACGCGCCCAGGAACCCCGGTGGGATCCGCTCGTGAATCAGTTCCCGCAGGAGGGATCGAAGCTGATTGCCTTCCTCGCCGAACTCGTAGTCCAAGGGATTTCCTCTTCTTCAATCGAATGTCGCTTCCCGCCGAACCGTTACCGAAATGAGCCTCGACGCCTCGTTCTTCAGAAAGTTATGAGTTAAATGATAGCATCGTTAAGGGGTGGGGCAAGAGGTCACGACGCCCCGATCAGGGGCTTCGCCCGGCCCTCCCCGTGTGCTCCTCGACCCTGCCGGCTCAGCCTCTTCACGTCCCCTTCGCCTCGCCGCCCACGCCGGCCGCAAAGAGTCGCGTGCTTATAATAGTTATAGACACACGGAAGGGCGCAATGTGTCCCTTTGGTGACGCCGGCGACGCCGCCGTGGGAGGGGATGCGTGAAGATCGAAGTCCTCGGTGCCGGTCTCTGCCGCGAGCGCCGGTGACCGTCCTTGTCGGCCGGATCCTCAGCCGCGCGGCTGCGCTCTCCCCCCGCTGCATCGCGGCGACGCTGGACCAGGAGTCCGTCACTTTCGCTGACGTCGATGGCGGCGCAAACAGGTCGGCTCGCGTCTTGTCCGGCCAGGGAGTCCTCCTCGGCGACCGTGTGGCTTCGTGGACCGACATTTCCCTGCGGTCCCTCGATGTGTTCTTCGCCGCCGCCCGTTTGGGCGCAGCCTTCGTTCCGCTGAATCCGGCGTTCTCTTTGGCCGAGGCCCGCGACGTGATGACGTATCTCCGCCCGCGGGTCCTCCTGACTGATGCCGGGCACCTCGACCAGGCGGCCGAGATCGCCCGGGAACTGGTCCTCCCGCTCGCTGTCACCGGAGCGGCGGGGAAGGTCACCCCGGGCCTGGATCTCGATGCCGAAATCACGAGTGCGTCGGCGGGAGCTCTGGATCAGCCCGAACCCACACCGGACCGGGAGCACGTGATCTTCCTGACCAGTGGGAGCACCGGCCGCCCCAAGGGCGTCGTGCTCTCGCACTACGCCAGTTGGATGCGCGCTGTTCCCCTGGGTGGGGCCACACGACTCGTCGCCCCGGGCGGCGGCGGCGACCTCTGCCCATTCCCCTTGTTCCACATGGCAGGTTGGAATGCCGTGCTCAGTGCATGGGCACTGCTCCGGCCTATCCATCTGGTCAGCCAGCCCACCGGTGAGCGGCTGCTGGTCCAGGCCGAGTTGTGGCGCCCGTCGACCCTCTACTGCATACCGGCGCTGTGGCGTCGGGTCTTCGACAGCATGACGGCTCGGTCGCACGATCTTTCCAGCCTCCGCTACGCGATCACGGGAACCTCGACGGTCAGCGAGGATCTCTTGCGCGAGATCAAGAACCGGCTGCCGAGTACCGAGACCACCATCAGCTACGGATCGACGGAGATGGGCATCGCAACGACCCTCGGCGATCACGACCTCTTTCGCAAGTCCGGCAGCATCGGGCGGCCGAATCCGGGCTTCGACGCCGCCATCATCGACGGCGAGCTGTGCCTCCGCGGTGAGACCGTGATGTCGGGCTACTTCGACCTCCCCGACGAGACGGCGGCCGTCCTCGACGACGGCTGGTACAAGTCGGGCGACCTGGCCGTGATGGACGAGGAGGGTTATCTCACCATCACCGGGCGGCGCCGCGAGATCATTCGCTCCGGAGGCGAGACGATCGCTCCGAGTGAGGTCGAAGGGGCGCTCGAGGGATTTCCCGGCCTGCGCGAGGTGGGCGTGGTCGGACTACCCGATGCGACATGGGGTGAGATCGTGTGCGCCGTCCTCGTCCTCGAACCCGGAATACCGGCCCCCAGCGTCGCGAGTCTCCGGGCCCATGTCGCCACGCGTCTGGCCAGCTTCAAACACCCGCGCGCCGTGGCCTGCGTCGCCGCCCTGCCGCGCACCGCTGCAACCGGACAGATTCAGCGCGGCAAGTTGCGCTCGTCGTTGCTGGCCGAGCCGGATCTGAGCTGACGCTCCCGTCGCCCACCGAGCCTCACGACGCGGCGCTCGGCGCACCGGGTGGAGGGCCGAGAGGGAGAACGGTATGGGCGGGATTGCCTCCCTCGAGCCATTGCCCGACATGCCGCGCCGTCATTCTCGCCACATTCCACGGATAACTGAGCGTGGCCGTGGCGTCGTGTGAGGAGATGACCGTACGCGGGGCGCCCCAGAGGGGGTGGGACCCCGGAAGGGGTTCCACCGGCAACACATCCAACCAAACCCCGCCGAGCGCTCCCGCTTCGAGTGCGGTGAGGAGGGCATCGTGGTCGATCAGGCCCCCCCGTCCGACATTGACCAGGAGGGCCCCAGGCGTGAGCGCTGCGAGTTCCTCGGTACTCAGCGGCTTCGTGTCGTCGTTCAGTGCCGCCGCGAGGATGAGGATGTCCGTGTCGCCGAACACGCGCCGGATGTCCCGGGCGCCCACCACACGGTCGGCGCCCGTTGGACAGCCCAGCTCGGGGCGTCTGCGCACGCACGTGACATAGAGCCCGAGCGCAGCCGCAATCCGGCACAGGCGGGTTCCGATCTCCCCCGCCCCCATGACGGTGAGGCGGCGGCCCGAGACCTCGCTGCTCACAAAGCGCTCCCATTGCCGCTGCTCTTGTGCGGCAAAGCGTTCCGGGGCGCGCCTGGCCAAGCTCAACATGGCCATGATCGCGAACTCGGCGACGCCGTCGGCTCCGGCACCGGCGGCCGAGACCAACCCGATGCCGGCGGCCCGTAGCTCGTCGAGCGGCGCTCCTTCGTAGCCCGCGCCGTAATACTGGACCCAACGCAGGGCGGGGGCGGCCTCCACGAGTCCGCCGATCTGTTGCGGAAACCCGACCAGCACATGGGCCCGGGCCAGGGGTTCCACCCACTCCGGGGCAATCGCACTCGGCGCGAACGTATCGCTCCAGGGGACCGGAACGTACGACACGGTCACCCCGTCCCCCACCACCCCCCGCAGGCGCTCCACGACCGGTTCGGGGATCAGGGCCGTGGCCACCACGACCTGGACGGGGTCCACCGCCTTCCCGTCACCCACGGGGAGCCCCCCGCACTTCGTCTCCCGCCCCCGGCGTACCGGTTTCCGCCTGCTCCACCGCCATGGCGGTCAGCGCCCGCCGCTGGATCTGACCGGTTGTCCCCGTACGCGGCACGCGGTCGATCAGGATCACCCGTCGCGGATGCTTGTAGGCGGTGAGCTTTCCGTCGCAGAACTGGCGCACGTCCTCCACCGCCACGGTCTGACCCGGTTGGACGACCACGAACGCCGTCACCACTTCGCCCCAATGCTCGTCGGGGACACCGGCCACTGCGACGTCGAGAATGGAGGGATGACCCTGCAGGACAGCGTCCACCTCCACCGGGGCGACCCATTCCCCTCCGGTACGGATCATCTCCTTGGTCCTCCCCACGATGTACAAGAAGCCCTCGTCGTCCTGCTCGGCCAACTCGCCGGTGTAGAACCAGCCGCCGCGAAAGGCTTCAGCAGTGGCTTCGGGATTGCGGAAGTAGCCGCTCGCCAAGTGGCCGCTCCGCACAGCCAGCTCGCCCTCGTCCAGTCGGACGCGCACCGTGGGACCGGGGGGACCGACCGAACCGTGCTTGCGCAAGACATCCTCGGGCCCCATGCGGGCGACCAGGCCCGCCTCGGTCGACCCATAGGTGATCGTCGTCGTGGTCCACGGGAACGTCGCACGGATCTCGGCGAGCAAGGCCGGCGTCGTGGCCGACGTCCCCGTGTCCGCCTGGCCGATGCAGGACAGGTCCCACGCGCTGCGATCCATGTCCAGGACACGTCGCCACACGGCGGGGATGCAGTAGAGGCGGTGACCCCGATAGTGATCCACCGCGCTCAGGATCTGCTCGGTGTTCCCTCCGTCGACGTAGACAACAGTCTCGCTCGACACCCACGCTTCGAGGGTCGACGCCCAGCCGGCCATATGGAACTGCGGGAACATGCAGATGGTGGCGCCCCTGGGCCATGTCGACACACCACCCAGGAGGGAACGTATGACCTCGGTCCTGTGTGACAGGACGACGCCCTTCGAGCGTCCGGTCGTTCCGCTGGTGAAGAAGATCATGTGTGCGTCTTCCTCGTCGACCTCCCCTCGCCCGGAAGAACGCTGGGGACGCAGGGGACGCTGCGCCAGCAGTTCGGCGATGGTGATGTCCCCCGGATGCCGATCGTCAGAGATGACCAGCGCGGCATCGGCCAACTCGAACAGCGGCTGCGCCTCGTCGTGCCCGAAACTCGGGTTCAGGGGGACGAGGACCGCCCCGATGTGGGCAGTCGCAAAGAACAGCGGCACGGCGTCAACCGTGTTGTATCCCCACCAGACGATCCGATCGCCCCGGCCGATCCCCCTCTCGGAGAGCAACGCGGCCAGGTGGTCAGCGGCGCGGGCGACCTGGGCATAGGTCAGCTCCCGACCGTCGTGGGCGACGGCGACGGCTCCCGGGGTGCGCGCCGCGGCCGCATCGATAATTTCACCGACCAACAGCCGCTGCACGGGCTAGCCCTTCAACTCGATGGCGATCTCCCGATAGCGCTTCTTCCCGATGTTGCGGGCCGTCTCGATCCCGCCCTTTTCGATCCAGAAGTACTCCCCCGGGCTGACATCCACTTCGACGTACTCGTTGTAGAGGCCCGCCGAGTCCTCTTGCGGGACGCCGGCGATCTTGTCGCCCTCGAGCACGACGAGGATGTAGTCCATCGTGTGCTCGTGGATGTCGGACTCCTCGCCCGGCGCCAGATCCATCTCCCAGATCTTCACTCGATCGTTCTCCAAGAGGACGCGTGTCGCGATGCCACCCAACTTCCGTTCAGACTCCGCCATCTCGGCTCCCTTTCTTCGGTCCTTGCACGCTCGATGTTCCCCCCGCCTTTCGTCGACGGGGACTGTTCCGGCCCCGGGGTCGGCCACGCCCATCCGTGCTACTTGATGGTCAGTCCCGCATCCACCGGGAACGTGACGCCCGTGACGTAGCGGGCTTCGTCGGAGGCCAAGAACAGCACTGCATTTGAAATGTCGATCGGCTCGACCCACGGAACGGGCAGGGCGTTCATCGACGACATGACCGGGATCACATCCTCCCGGGTTGGATGGGCGGCGTCCGGCCTCATCTGTCGGTAGAGCGAGTCGTTCATGATCATCGGCGTGTCCACGCCCGTCGGGTGGACACTGTTGACCCGGATCATGTCCCCGGCCAATTCCAGGGCCAGCGTCCGCATGAGTCCCACGACGGCATGTTTCGCCGCGCCGTAGTGCCCGACATTCTGAGAGGCCTTGAGGCCGACGGCGGAGCTGGTCAGAATCATCGACCCGCCACCGGCCGCGATGAGATGGGGGATCGCCGCCTTGCAGGTATGCCACACGCCAGTCAGGTTGATGTCGATCATGTCCTGCCACGTCTGCTCGGAGAGGTCCACCATGCGACCCGTGGAGTAGATGCCGGCGTTGGCACAGACGATGTCGAGATGCCCCAGCTCGGCCACCGCCCCGTCCAGGACGTGCGAAAGGTGCGCAAAATCCCGCACGTCTGCCGTGGCCGCAATGATGCGACGATCGAGGGCTTCGACCAGAGCGACCGTCTCCCTGAGGTCGTCCGCGGTGGCCATCTCGTAGGAGGTGACCGAGTCGACCTGGGCACAGATGTCCACCGCCACGATGTCGGCGCCCTCTTCGGCCAATCTGACCGCGTGACTGCGTCCCTGCCCCCGCGCCGCACCCGTCACGAACGCAACTTTCCCCTCGACACGTCCCCTCACGCAGCCCCCTTTCGACGCGCGGCAGCCGATCGAACATCGGCCGCCCCGACGAAGAGCATTCTGGCCCCTCCGGACCGGGGGAGCACGCTGGGGATGACCGTCACGATCCGCTCACGCCGGCAGTGGGGGCAGGGCGTCCAGCCAGTCCGCCGACGTCAGTTCGATCAGTTGCCCATCGGGGTCGCGGATGATGATCGCCGCCTTCATATCGGTCTCCTCGATGATCTGCCCACCGTGGGGAACCACCTTCTCGAGCAGGGTCGGGATGTCACCCACCGAGAGTGAGAGATGTGTGAGCCCCGGCTCGTTCATGACGCGGGTCCGGAACGGCTTGGCGGTGGCCCCGCTGTAGTAGAGAAGCTCCAGCACCAACCCGTCCCGCAGCAGGTAAACGGCCTTCAGGCCGACCGGCTCGGGGATCTGCAGCAGTTGGCTCGTCCCTTCTTCGGGGGCCTCGAGCTCCCACCAGAAACGGAACTGCAGGACCTCCTCGTAGAATTTCCTGGATCGCTCCAGATCCGTCACGCAGATTCCTACGTGATTGAAAACCGTTTGTGCTCCCTCGATGCGGTTGGCCATGGTGATCCTCTCTGTCGGTGTCCCGAACCCGCAGCCCTACCGGGTCAGGGCTGATTGCTACTGTCGCCACGCTCTTTGCTCGCCATAGAAGGCCTCGCAGCGGCGCCCCGCTGACGCGCAGGTGAGTCGCGCGGCTCACCCCGACCTCACTGCCGCCACGATCGTGGCCAAAGAGCCCCCTCGGTTCCCACCCCTTCCTCGTCCCCGTCTATCCGGGAGAAGATTACGCCCACACCGGAGGAATGCAAAAGGATCCGAGCATACGGTGTTCGCTCCCAGAGTGATCCCGCCAGCCTTTGGCGGGCTACTGATTGCAGAAGCCCGCATCCACGGGGAGCATGACGCCGGTGATGTACTTCGCTTCATCGGACACCAGGAACGCAACCGCGTTGCTGATGTCCTCGGCTTCGAGCAACTCGATCGGCATCGGGTTGCTCATGGCCGAGCCGCGCTCGGGCTTGTTCTCGAGCCAGGCCTGCATGACCGGATTGACGACCATCGGCGTATTGACCCCGGTCGGATGAATCGTGTTGACCCGGATGCTCTCGGGGGCGAAGGCGTTGGCCAGTGACCGCATGATGCCCACCACGCCGTGCTTGGCCGCCGAATAGCCGATGGAGCCACTCGATCCACTGGCGATCCCCCGGATGCCGGCGGTCGAGCTGGTGAGCACCATGGCGCCTCCACGACCTCCGGCGACGATGTGGGGAATCGAGACACGGCAGGTATTCCAGACTCCGACAAGATTCACGTCGATAACCGATTGGAACACGGCCCCGGCGATCTCGTCGTCCTCGTCCTCGCTCATCGGGGCGATGCCCGCATTCGCCAACACGATGTCGAGGCGACCGAGCTCGGCGACCGCGCCGGCCAACACCTCCTTCAGCCGGGCATAGTCACGCACGTCCGCCTGCGCCGCGATGGCGCGGCGGTCGTGGTCCTCGACGAGTCGTACGGTTTCGGCGAGGTCATCGGGTGTGGCGAGGTCATAGCGATTGGTGGGGATATTGGTGCAGATGTCGACCAGAATGATGTCCGCGCCCTCTGCGGCGAGCCTCACGGCATGCGAGCGGCCCTGCCCGCGGGCGCCCCCCGTGACGAAAGCAACCTTTCCCTCAAGCCTCGACATTTCGTTCCTCCCTTTTCTCCGGCCGCTTCTCAAGGGCCAGCTTCATTGCAGTGAGTTCGCGATTGATGGGGGCGCCGGCGTTCGCCTCCATGACCGCCAACTCGCCCTCCGGAACGCTATCGGCCGGGAAGAGCGTCAGTTCGACGTCGACGCGGGTGCAACCGTTCGGCAAGACCGAGAACCTCGCCACTTCGCGGGAGCGCACCCGGAACGCAGGATCATCCCTCCTCGAACGGAGCACAGCCTCCATGTCCAACACGATGAGCGTGGGAACCACGGCTTCACTGATATGCACCGCGGCAACGCATTGGCCCCATGCGAGATCGACCTCACAGTGAAAGGTACTCCCCGCCGCCGGGGGACCTGCGCCCCCGTCGACGCGGACGACGTTGCGTACGGCCGGATTCAGCCGGGGCAGGTTGTAGCAATCGAGGCGGAGGGCATAGACCTCTTCCCGGGACGCACCGATCTCGATCCACTCTCGACCCTTGATCTCTCGTGCCACGACCCCCCCGTCAGCGTTCCAGCAGATACTCGACGATGTGATGCGGCGGTTGATTCGAATACCCGACGTCCGGCCAGTTGAACCACCCGGACGAGGCGATCGCCCCTCCGTCCGGGTGCAGCGTGGTCCCCGTCACGAACGACGACAGATTGGACGCCAGGAACAACGCGCAGCCCCCGGCGTCCTCCAACTGGCCGACCCGACCCATCGGGGTGCCGATGCGGTGCTGGAGGCTGACCACGTCCTCGCTCACACCCTCCGTCAAGGACGCCAACCCGGGCGTCACGATGTAATCGGGGGCGATCGTGTTGACGCGAATTCCTTTGGGCGCCAGTTCGACGGCCAGCGTACGGGTGAGGCTGGTCACGCCCGCCTTCATCGCGGCGTACACCGCATAACCCGGAGCCGCCCGGTGTGCTTCGATCGAGGTGATGTTGATGATGCTGCCCCCTGCCGTCTGCATGCGCGCCACCGCAAGCTGGGTCGAATGGAGCAGCCAGGTGAAGTTCGTCTTGATCAGCGCGTCCCAGCCGCGGGGATTCGACTCCTCGAACGGTTGGCGGAACGTGCCCCCGACGACGTTGACCAGCACGTCGCACGTTGCGCCGTAGTGGGCATCGACGTCGGTGAAGAAGGCGGTGAGCGCGTCGGCGTCGCGGGCGTCCAGCTCGCCCGTCATCACCTCACCGCCTGCCTCGGCGATGAGCGCCGAGGCCTCGCCGAGTGCCGCACTGTCGCGATCACAGATGGCGACTCGCATCCCCGCCCCGGAGAGGTCGATCGCGCAGGCCCGGCCGAGCCCTCCCCCGCCACCCACGATGACGGCCACACGGCCCTTCAGATCAGCCCGGTCGTCGAGATAACTCATAACAATTGTCCCCTTTATGCGTGGCTCGTGACCGACTTGGTGCGATCATCGGGTGCGGTGCTCACCGAGCAGCCTGGTACCGATCACATCGGCAGCCAACAGCCGTTCGTATTCGTCGGGCTCAACGCCGAGCAGATCGACGAGCACCTCGCGGTTGTGCTGGCCGAGTGTCGGAGGAGGGCGCCGATGGAAGCGTTCCGGACCCGATCCGAAACGAACGGGGTAACCGTAGTGGATCTGATCCCCGGCCACAGGATGGGTGACCGTCTCGAGAAACTGGCGCGCCTTGAGCTGCGGGACGTGCTGCACCTGCGCCGGTGCCAGCACCGGGGCCACCGGGACGCCAGCCGGCCAGAGTCGTTCCACCACGGCGTCGGCGGGGAGGTCACGGCACCAGGCACCGATCCACGCGTCGATGTCGTCTTGCGCGGCACGACGACCGTCCCGGGTGTCCCATGCGGAAGGCACGTCGACCCTTCCGAGGGCGCGGCACAGACCGACCCACTGCTCGTCCGTCTCGACGGCGATGGCAACCCAGTCGTCGGGCTTTCCGTCGCCGACCACGTCGGCGCAGCGATAGACGTTCTGCGGCGCCGCGCCGGGGCCCCGATTCCCGTCACGTTGCATGAGGTGGCCGAAGGCTTGAAACTCGAGTACCTGCTCGGCCGCCACGTTGACCGCGCCCCCCACCATCGGGACCTCTACCAACATGCCCTCGCCGGTCTTGCGCCGGTGTTCGAGGGCGAGAAGGAGGCCCAACGTGGCATGGGTACCGGCCAGGGGATCGCAGATCCCGTTCGGGACATGGGGCGGCCCGTCGGGGAACCCGGTCATCCACGCCATACCGGAGACCTGTTCCATGTTCTGTGCATAGCCCGTGCGGTTTCGCCACGGACCGCTCAGCCCGAAAGCCGGCATGCGGACAAAGATCAGATCGGGCCGCAGCTGGCGAACCTCCGCCCAACCGAGGCCCCATTGATCCATGACCCGGGGCGCGTAGTTCTCGAGCATGACGTCACACTCGGAGATGAGCCGGCGGGCCAGGCGCCGCCCGTCCTCGGTGGCCATGTCGAGGGTGATGTCGCGCTTGTTGGTGTTCGGCCCATGGAACTGCGGCGTCCATTCCCACCACAGATCGTCCGACGTCGTCACCACCGTGTGGCCGCGAATGCCGTCAGGTCGCTTCACCGACTCGACGTGGATCACGTCTGCTCCCATCATGGCGAGCAAGTGCCCGACGATAGGGCCCGCCCAGAAGGCCGTGAAGTCGGCCACGCGCACGCCTTCGAGGGGCAGCCGCTCCGGTGTCGTCGGCGCGAGGCCGACGGGGCGCCGCGGCCCCCGGTGCGCCTCCTCCGCCAGGTTGTGGGCCCCGAGTGCCGGTGACACCGAGGGGTACCGGCGCTCGGCACTGCCACCGAGCGTGTAGGACACGTCGGGTTGCAGCAATCCGCTCCGTGGGTGCGGGAGGTAGAAATGTCGTTCCACGAAGTGGTCCAGCCCCGTGATGCTCTCACCGTTGCCCATCGGAGCGGCGGGGACACGCAGGAGGTCGGCCATCTCCAAGACCTCGGCCGCCGTGCGCTTCTCGACCCATCCCCGGATCGCCGCCTCGAGCTCGGGCCGCCGGAGGGCACGGCCGGCATACGCGTAAAGGCGCTGATCCTCGATCCATTCGGGATGCTCCACCATGACGCAGAAGGACTCCCACATGGTGGCTGTCGCCACCATGAAGCCGACCCAGTCGTCACTGGCATGCTCGACGGAGGGGATCATCACCGAGCGGCCCGGTTCGCGTTCGGGGCCCCGCGTGGCTCCGGGAGGGACCGTTGACTGCTTGGTCGAACCGTACATCTGTCCCGTCAGCACGATCGACTCGAGAATCGACACGTCGAGCAGCTCGCCCACCCCCGTGCGGACGGTGCGTTGCCACGAGGTGAGCGCACCGACCGCGGCGAAGAGGCCGCCCAACCATTCGGCCGGCCTTCCGCCGATCTGCACCGGTGGGCGATCGGGCGAGCCACGGCTGAAGACGGACCCCGCCCATGCCTGCAGGGTCAGATCGCTCGACGGTGCCTCTGCCCACGGTCCCTCGAGGCCGAAGGGCGTGATGGCGACGACAATGGCCCGTGGGGCCAGGCGCTGCAGCTCCCGGGGGGCGAACTCGAGAAGCTGGGCCAAACGGGAACCACGTGTCCACACAATGATGTCGGCCCCCTTCAGCAGCGCCGTCACCAGCTCCCGGTCTGCGCTCTCCCCGGGATCGGCCACCACACTGCGTTTTGAGCAGGCCAGGAATTCGAACAACGGGCCATCGATACCAGGTTCGAGGTCGGCACCGATGGCCCAGTGGCGCAGCGCATCCCCCTCGGGCGGTTCGACCTTGATCACCTCGGCACCACCGTCGGCCAACGCCTTCGTGCAATATCCCCCGGCGACGCCCTCCGACAGGTCGACGACGCGCAGACCCTCGAGCGGTGTGCGGACCTCCGGTGGCGCAGCGCTAGTGGAAGTCGTAGAAGTTCCGGGCATTCAGCTCGGCGATTTGGTGGGCCTCGACGTCTGGGACATCGGCCAGGGCCTCCTCCAGCACCTTCCTGCTGTCGGGGAAGTTGGAGTCGTTGTGCGGAAAGTCGGCCTCCCACATGAGCTTGTCCAGCCCTATGAGGTGGCGGTTGGCAATGGCGTTCCGATCGAAGCACCGTGCGAAGAGATCTTCCCCATGGCCAGCCTCGCCCTCGCGGAATCGCCGGGTCCTCGCATTGCCCTCGACGGCAATCGGGTAGAAACGCCCTTCCCATTCCCACCCCTCGATGCCGGGACCACGCGCCAGTACCCGTGGTGCGGCGTCCCGGAACTTGGGATCGATGTGGTCGTGGAAGGTATGTGGAGGCTCGACCACATGATCGTCCACGGAGATGAGTTGCGCCTCGGGCCTCAGCATGGCTACCCCCTCCTTGTCAGGAGATCTTAGGCGGCTTCACGCATGTCGGCTTCACCCCGTACGGCGTCGTGAACTTGCCGTTCTGGATGCGGATCCAGTACCAGCAGTCGATCGGGTTGGGCTGGCCCTTCTTGTAGTTCAGGGGAGGAGCCATACCGTCCAGGGTCTCGTTGTGGAACGAGTAGAGGCCCTCTTTGATGTCCGCCGAGGTGATCGTCTTGTCGCTGCCGTGGCCACTCTTCTCGACCGCCGTTGCCAGCAACGGGCCCGAGAGGTACATCTGCGTGGCCTGCTCGTTGTAGTTCGGCGACGCCAGAGTCGTCTTGTCGGCGTACTTCTTCAGGATGGCGTTCATCTGCTTGGCTCCGGGCGTGTTGTTCGAGAAGAACGGAAGGTCCGGCTCCGAGCCGATGAAGTGGTCCGAAAGTCCCGGGGCGGTCTGGAACGATTCCGCCACGGCGCCGTCGAGCGCGATCTGCCACGGTGTGTAACCCTGCTTCTGGCAGTCATCGGCAACTGCCTCGACCACCGACACGGCATCGGCCACGGTCAGCGCCTGGACACCCGCCTGCTTGGCGGACAGGCACTGGGCGTCGTAGTTGGGCGCGGAGAACGACACCTGCGTGACATACCCGACCTTCTCGTTCACCTTCTTGGCTGTGGCTTCGAACGGTGCGACGCCCTCCTGGCAGGTTGCGGCCTCGGCGCAGTAGAACTCGCCCATCGTGCCGGCGCCCACCTTCTTGGCGGCGTCGATGAAGTTGATGAAGTAATCGTCGAGGGTCTGACCGACGGCGAACCAGTTCGGGTCGGATGTCTCGAGGATGCCGGAGGACCCGCCTCCCACCACAGGCACGCCCGTCGTGTCGACGTACTTGCTCCACGCCGCATCGACGTCGGAGGAGTCGACGATGGCCACCACGTGGTCCTCGGCGATGAGCTTCTTTACCTCGGTCAGCGATGTCGTCGGGTTGTAGGTGTCATCGACCTCGATGACCTGGACCTTGTGCCCATCGATGCCGCCGTGGGCGTTCGTGTAGCTGGCCCAGGCGGCGTACGCCGGCGGACCAACGATGATGCTGGAGGCCAGTGGCCCCGTGCAGCTGCACACCTCTCCCACCTTGATGGGCGCCAGAGAACCGCTGGCCGATGCGGCTCCGGTCCCGCCCACTCCTCCGACAACGATGGTTCCGACGAGCATCACGCCCGACGCCACCCCGGTGAACAGCTTCACGAACCGGTTCACGAGCACCCCTTTTCTCGTTGTGGGTCGGCATCGCCGAAGGCCCCGTCCCGCCGCCCCCTCGTCCGCCGACTGATCGCGAACAATGCAGCCACAACGCAGATTCCGCCCCTGATCTTCGTGAGCCCCACACCGGCTCGACACCGGTGGGCACTGTCCCCCGCCTCCCATCTCGCCTCGGCAAGACTCTTTAAGGTTTATCAGTATGAAGAATACAAGTCTAGCATGTCAGGAGCGAGCGGAGCGGCCCGGTCCCTACGACGAGGCCTCGGCCGCAAAGCGGGCGCGCAGGTCCTTACGGTCGATCTTCCCGAAGTCGGTGAGGGGGAGCTCGTCCACGATGAGGAGCAGCTCCGGCTGCTTGAAATTGGCAATGAGCCCTTTGGAGAACGCACGCAGCGCCTCGATGTCGACAGGCTCGCTGACAACGACCGCCACGCCGACCCGGTGACCCATTTCGGGATCAGTGACCCCGACGGCGGCCACGTCACGCACCGCGGGATGGGCCCGCACCACCTCCTCCACCTCTGAGGGTGCGAACTTCTCCCCGCCCCGGTTGATGGTGTCGGACATGCGCCCCGCCGGGAAGAGGTAGCCCTCCCCGTCGGCCGAGACCATGTCGCCAGTGCGGAACCAGCCTGCCGGCGTCGTGCCGTCGTCGGAGGGCGAAGACGGCACGACCGCCACGTCGCTACGTACCCAGAGCTCCCCCACCGTCCCCGTCTCCACGTCTTGACCGGTGGTGGGGTGGACGATCCGGACCACGACGCCGGGCAGCGGCTTGCCCACCGAGGCCAGGCGCTCCGGCGGGTGATCGCCCGGACCGAGCGCAGTGATGGAGCCCATGGTCTCGGTCTGGCCGAACGTATTCATCAGACCCACGCCGGGGAGCGCATCCATGGTCCGCCGGATCAGCTCGGGCGTCGCCGGGGCGGCCCCGTAGGAGAGGCTCACCAGCGAGCTGAGATCAGTCGACGCGAAATCGGGATGCTCCAGAATCCGGTACAACATCGTCGGCACCAAGAAGGCCGTGGTGACGCCGTGGCGCTCCACCGAGGCCCAGCCATTCACCGGCATCGAAGCGCGTCAGGACCACCGTGGTCGATCCTTTCGCCAGCGCCACCAACAGGCCCAGCATCCCGCCGATGTGCACGAGGGGAACCGACATGATCGAAACAGCGGGGACCGCCTCCACCTCTGGTGCGAACGCCGTGATCCGCGGCGCCAGCACGCCGTGGGTGAGCGGCACCGCCTTCGGTGTACCGGTGGTCCCACTGGTGAACAGCACCACCGCATCGTCGCCAGGTTCGGGTTCGGTCGGGGCCAACGGCGCGCCAGGGCGTCCGCTCAGGAGCTCAGCCGCCCCCAGGATCGGGTCGATCCCCGCCTCTGCCGCGACCGCCGAATAGCCGGCACCGACGACACCCGCCGACGCCGTGGCGGCCGCCTGCATGAGGACCGCTACCTCCCCGCCCGTCAAACGCGGGTTCATCAGCGCCGTCGACGCCCCCACCCGCGTGGCGCCGATGAGCGTGGCCACCGCGAGCACGCTGGCGTCATCGACCAGCGGGATGCGCCACCCCCGCTCGACGCCGGCGGTGGCCAATCCGCCGGCGGTGTCGACGATCGCCTCTTCGAGCGCGGCGTAGCTCGTGGCCGCGCCTCCGATAATGAGGGCGGTGCGATCGGGGTCCACCGCGACCACGTCGTCGAGCACGCGGCCCATGGCTCTTCCCGGCATCATTGGCTGCACCCCCGTCTCGATCAGCCCGTCATCCTACGTACGCCTCCGTTGGAGGCACGCGTCAAAAGACGCTGCTGCCGCTCACAAGACGGGCCCGCAGGAGCCCCGCCAATCGCTCGCGGTGGAAGCCGGCGTCGCCGAAGTTGAGCCGATCGAACTGCGAACGCTTCATATAGAGGTGGAGGTCGTGCTCCCAGGTGAAGCCGATGCCCCCGTGCACCTGCAGCCCCGACGCCATCACCCGCTTGGCGGCATCCGAGCTCCACACCTTCGTGGTGGACGCGGCAGCCGACGCGTCGGGATCTCCGGCCGAAATGGCCCAGGCCGCGTACCAGGTGGCCGAACGCATGCCCTCGACGTCGACCACGATGTCGGCACACCGGTGCTTGATCGCCTGGAAGCTGCCGATCGGCTGATCGAACTGGACGCGGTCCTTGGCGTACTGCACAGCCATCTCGAGAACCCGATCACAGCCACCCAGCATTTCGGCGGCGGCGCCGATGGCACCTCGGTCAACGACCTCGTTCGCCAGGTCCGCGCCCCCGAGGTACGTGGCGGGTGTCCTGTCGAAATGCAGCCACGAGAGCACCCGGGTGCCATCCATCGCCGGCTCGGCCGCCGGGCGCCCGACCGCTTCCAACTCGACGGCCAGGACACCGGCCGACGTGACGACGACGGCGATGTCCGCCACGGCGGCTCCTTCGACCGGCCCGATGCGGCCCGACACGGTCAACTCGTCGCCCACCCGCTCGGCCACCACCGCATCGGCGTGCTTGCTCCAGGCCACGCACCCGATGCGCTCGCCGGAGGCCAGCGCGGCCACCCACTCGGGCGAGGGCTGCTCGGCGGCGGCGAGAACGGTCAGCGCCAGCAAGCTGGGCAGAAACGGGACGGGCGCCGTGTGGCGACCGACCTGTTCGAGCAGGATCGCCGCCTCCACCCAGCCCAGGCCGACTCCGCCATCGGCCTCGGCCAGCGCAATCCCCAGCCAGCCCTGCTCGGAGAGCGCCTTCCACAGGCTCTCGTCGTAGGGACGACCCGAGGCGAGATGCGCCCGCACCTGGTCATGCCCGGCGCGGTCATCGAGGAGGTCACGTGCGGCTTCTTGGAGGGCAACCTGGTCGGGCGACAGTTCGAAGTCCATTGACGTCATGGTAGGGCGACATGGTGTGCGAAGCTGAAATCGTGGACCTCACCCCCACACCCGAACAGGAAGCATTCAGGCAGGAAGTGCGCGCCTGGCTCGTGGAGAACTTGCCGTGGGAGTACGGCAAGGGCCTTCCGCCGCGCTTCGAGGACCTCGGCGAGGAGGTCGCGTTCCTGCGCACCTGGCAGGCGTCGCTGGCCGGCGGCGGTTGGGTGGGGGTGGCATGGCCCGAGTCCTACGGTGGCCGGGGGGCCGGTCCGGCCGAGCACTTCATCGTGCAGGAGGAGCTGGCCCGGGCCCGGGCCCCCGAGATGGTGGGGCGGATCGGGCTCAACCTCGCCGCGCCCACCCTGCTGGCGTGCGGCACCGAAGAACAGCAGGGCCGGTGGCTGTCGCGGCATACGCACCGCCGAGGATCTCTGGTGCCAACTCTTCAGCGAGCCGGGAGCCGGGAGCGACCTCGCCTCGCTTGAAGACCAGGGCCGATCGGGTCGAGGGCGGTTGGTTGGTGAACGGGCAGAAAGTCTGGACCTCCTATGCCCAATTCGCCGACTGGGGCGTGTGCCTGGCCCGCAGTGACCCTGGCGCCGCCAAGCACAAGGGGATCTCGTACCTGGTGATCGACATGCACCACCCCGGGGTCGAAGTACGGCCACTGGTGCAGCTCACGGGAGAGGCGGAGTTCAACGAGGTCTTCCTCACCGACGTCTTCGTCCCCGAGGACCAGCTGATCGGTCCCGAGCACGAAGGATGGCGCGTCGCCAATTCGACGCTGTCGCACGAGAGGGGAACCAATCCGCGCCAGCTCGTCATCCACATGCAGCTACTCGAGGAGCTGCTCCGTCTGGCCGAGCAGAACGGGTCTTTCGACGACCAACGGCTCCGCGGCGCCCTGGCCCAGGCGTATGTGGAGATACGGCTGTTCCAGCTGCACAACCTCCGGAGCGTGAGCCGCCTGTCCCAGGGCCTGGAGCCCGGTCCCGAAGGAAGCGCCCTCAAGTTGTACTGGAGCGAGATGTCCAAGCGCTTCCACGAGACCGCAATGGCCGTCATGGGTGACGCCGCGCCGTTGTGGAAGGGCGCCGAGGACAACCCCGGCGATGGCCGCTGGCAACGCTCCTGGCTGTATTACCAGGCGTCGTCGATCTGGGCGGGCACCAACGAGATCCAGCGCAATGTGATCGGCGAGCGTGTCCTGGGGCTGCCCGCGGCCGGCCCGGCGCTAGCCAGGGGCCTGGCACACGACGACCGAGGAGGAGGAGAAGAGAAGTCATGAACGACGACACGTGCTCTATGAGGTGGTGGGCCATGTGGCCACCATCACCATGAACCGGCCGGACGCGGCGAACGCGCAGAGCACAGCCCTCATCGATGGCATCGACCACTACTTCGACGTGGCCGACGACGATGACGAGGTGCGGGTGGTGATCCTGGCCGGCTCCGGCAAGCACTTCTCGGCCGGGCACGACCTCAAGGCTCTCGTCGGAGGTGAGCCGGATCCCTGGACCCAGATCCGCGAGACGCCCGAAGGCAAGTTCCGCCACGAACAGGTGATGTACTACGAGCGCTGCAAGCGCATCTACTCGTTTCGCAAGCCGACCATCGCCCGGGTGCAGGGGTCTGCGGTCGCCGCCGGGCTCATGCTGGCCTGCATGTGCGACCTCATCGTCGCCGCCGAGGACGCCGTCTTCTCCAACCCGGTCCTGCGCATGACGGGAGCCGGTGTCGAGCTCCTCGTCGAGCCATGGGAACTGGGCATCCGCAAGGCCAAGGAGTTCTTGTGGACGGGCGAGAAGATCGACGCCCAGGAAGCCTGGCGACTCGGCCTGGTCAATCGGGTCGTCCCGACGGCCGAGCTGGCCGAGCGCACCCGGGAACTGGCCGAACGGGTGGCACTCGTGCCCGCGACGACGTTGCAGGTGACCAAGGACACCATCAACAACACGGCGACGCTCATGGGCAAGGAGGAGTCATGGAAATACCACTTCATGGCCCACCACTGGATGCACAACACGAAGACCGCGCTCGATGCGCTCGACGCGCGCAAGGCGAAGACCTCCATGAAGGACGTGTTCGCGGAGCACCGCGATGGCTGAGGAGCCATTGCCGCTTGGCGGGCCTGCGGGTGATCGATGTCGGCACGCGGATCGGCGCTCCGTTCTGCGCCGGCCTCCTCGGCGAAATGGGGGCCGAGATCATCAAGGTGGAGGATCCGCGTGGCGGCGACTTCATGCGCACCATCGGCCCGTTCGTCACCGATGGCATCGAGCTCGGCGGACGACGCCGTCGCCGCGGCGTCCGCCGAAGCTGAGGGCGAGCCCGGCGGCTACTCCCTGTGGTGGGCGGTCGAAGGACGCGGCCGCAAAGGCGTGACGCTCAACCTGCGCCGCCCCGAGGGTCAGGCTCTCTTCCGGCGCTTGGCGGCCCATGCCGACGTGGTGTGCGAGAACTTCCGGCCCGGAACCATGGAGGCCTGGCACATCGGTCCGGACGACTGCGACCCGCGACTCGTCTGGGCCCGCATCAGTGTGTTCGGGCAGGACGGCCCCAACGCGGCGCCGGCCGGGACTGGACCGCATGGGCATCGCCTACGGTGGCCTGCTCAACCTCACCGGGTATCCCGACCGGCCGCCGGTCCGACCCGGGGTCACCACGTCGGACTACCTCACCGGCGTCTTCGCCGCGGAGGCGGTGACGTCCTTGCTCTACCGCCGGGACCGGGCCGACGGGGGTACCGGGCGCGGCGGCGTCGTCGACGCCCCTCTGTACGGCTCCATCCTGCGCATCCTCGAGTGGACGATCGCCGCACAGGATCGCATCGGACTCACCCGTCAGCGAGAGGGGAACCGCCTCCCCAATTCGGCGCCTCTGGACAACTACCTGACGGCAGACGGGCGCTACGTCTGCGTGGTGGCGGGCTCCGACGCCAACTTCTCGAGGCTCTGCGCCGCCATGGAGCGCCCCGATCTCCTCGACGATCCTCGGTGGTCGACGCTGGCCAAGCGGGCCGAGGGATCCGACGAGATCAACGACGTCGTGGCGAAGTGGGCCGCGTCCCTCTCGGCCGAGGAGGTCGAAGCCCGCTGCATCGAACACGGCGTGCCGGTGGGAACGATCTACGACGCGGCGGACATTCTGGCGGACGCCCACATGGCGGCCCGCGGCGACCTGGTCACCGTCGACGACCCGATCGCCGGACCCGTGCTGCAGCAGGCGCCCTACCCACGCATCGACGGTCGGCCGCCTGTGGCGCCGGCGCCTGCGCCGGCGCTCGGCCAGCACAATCAGGAGGTGTGGTGCGACCTCGTCGGCCTCGGTCCCGAAGAGCTGGCCCAGCTGAAGGCGGCTGGAACCATGTAAGGGGTTGCCCCGAGCCCCAGAGAGAAGGCAGTGGTCAGGTGTGGGTCAGTAATTGGCATCGAGCACCCGACCGGGCAATGCGCCGGTGAGCTCACCGTCACGCTGAACCGCGACCCCGTTCACGATCGTGGCCCGGAAACCACCTTCGGGCCGGCGGAGACGGAGCGCGCCGTCAGGAAGATCCGCCACGAAGACGTCCTCGTCCCAGTGCAGCTCGTCAAGGGCGAACACCGCAAAGTCGCCGGCTCGCCCAGGCTCGATGACGCCGCGGTCCTTGACTCCGAACGCATCGGCCAAACGCCCCGTTATCTGATGTATCGCCCCTTCGAGAGTGAAGTCATGTCGCTCTCGGACGTGACGGGTCAGGAGCAGAGTCGTATCTCCCGATGCGCACAGCATCTGCACGTGCGCACCGGCATCCGATGAGGTGATCAAGACCCGGTCGTCGGCCAGCACATCAGCCACGGCATCCACGTTGGAGTTCGAGACGCCGACCGCCACAATCCCGGGTCGGCATCCATTGGCCAGCACAAAATCGGCGAGCACGTCAGAGGGATGGCCACCGCGTTCGGCCACGAGATCGGCCAGCGAACGGGCGAGCCAACGCTCGTCAGCGGGGTTCGTCACTTCGACGATCCTCACGGCCTCGGGGCGCCGGGTCGGAAACATACCTCGCTCGCAACGGTCCCACTCCGCCCGGGCCACATCGCGCCATTGCGGATCGGTGAGAACGTTCCGCTTGGCAGCGTCACCCCGAGCCTTGATCACCCGGTGCCACCCCTCGGGCAACTGCATGAACATCATGGAACTGTCCCAGTTGAGGCGGAAATCAACCGGGCGGGGCGAGAGCTGTGGCCAGAACGCGAAGCCTTCGTCACGGTACCGAGCCGCCACGTTGAGCCAGCGATCGGCACTGCCCGGATTGGACTCGATGACACCGAATCCCGTCCAGGTCAGGGGAATACCCCGGATACCGCATCGGCGAGCCAACCGGTCCGTCCCGGCTTCGGGGTCGCGTCCGGTCAGGTCGGGGACGAACTCCACCAACCCGTGGCCGTGGGCCGCGATCACGTCCAGGAGTACGTCCAACTCGGCATCATCAGCCAAACGGGAGGGTACGGGGCGTCCGGAGCGGTCCTCATCGAAGAACGACGTCGACAGTCCCCAGGCGCCAGCCCTCATGGCCTCGTCGAGGATGTTGGCCATGGCCGTGCACTCGTCGGGTCTTGCGGCCCGCTCCCAGGCCTCGTCACCCATGACAACGAGCCGGAGCGGAGAATGCCCCATGAGGGCAGCGACATTCAGTCCCGCCCCCTGGGCATCGATGGCATCCCGATAGCCTGCGTAGTCCGTCCACGTCCACGGCACGTTGTTGGTGAGTGCGCCCAGCGGGATGTCCTCGACGTACGAGAACATGTCCGCGATCGGGCCGCGCTGGGCATCGTTCACCGGGAACAAGGAAAGGGAGCAATTCCCGACCAATGCCGTGGTGACCCCATGCTGGCTGTTCGGATCACACGTCGGATCCCAGAACAGCTGCGCGTCGAAGTGCGTATGCATGTCGAGGAAACCGGGTGCCACGATGCATCCGGTGGCATCGAGCTCCTTCTCACCCTCAGGCGACAGCGCGTGGCCCACCTCGACGATACGACCGGCGACGACCCTCACATCGACATCGATGGGCGCGCTTCCCGTCCCGTCGATCACCGTGCCGCCTCGGATGATGAGGTCGTTTGTTGATGTCATGGGTGGTTTCCTCGGGTAGAAGGTGGGTCTCAGCTTGCCAGATCACCCCGAAAGCGACAACCAGGAGCTGCCGCTCCCCGAAGACGCCGCTGCACAGCCGGTCAATCGGTGGGCGCTAATGTTCCTGGGCCATGACCGCCGTCGATGACCCCGCGACCGCGGATGCCGGGCCACCGGAGCCCGGAGCTCCGGGGACGGTCAAGATGTTCGTCGATGACATCCCCTTCGGTTTCGAGGTCGCGGAGAATGAGATCGACATGGTGGGCGATGCCGGCATGACCGACGCACTGCGGTACCCCGGGTCCGGCCTGCCCAGAGCCTCCGTTCTGGCCACGATCGCCGATTGCATGGTCGGTATCCCCGCCTGCATGGCGACCGCGCCGAAACTGGCGGTGACCCTCGACATCGCCGTGCACAACGTGGCCACGCGCTGCGGCGACCGGCTCGAGATCGCCGGCGAAATCGTGAAAAAGGGCCGTTCGACGGTCGCCGGAGAAGTTCGCTTCACCGACGCCGAAACCAAGGACCTCGTCGCACACAGCTACGTGACCTTGATGGCGTCACCCCGACCCCAGGACGTCGCCCCCCAGATGTTGCGCGGCATGCGCACCACGGGCTCCATGGCAAGCCCCTTCCCCGACTTCGTCGGCCTGCGGACGGTCGCTCCCGGCGTCGCCGAGATCGACTTGGTCGAGTTCGTCCAGCAGGCGTCGCAATCCCTCCAGGGAGGCCTCTTCGGTCTGCTGGCCGAGGTGGCGGCCGAGTCCCTGACGCGGGCGCCGCTCCTCGACCTCGACATCCGCTACCTGAGCGCGGTGCGGGTGGGACCGGGCCGGGCTACCGCCTCTCTGCTCGGCGACGACCTCGTACGGGTCGAAGTGCGCGACAGCGGCAACGACAATCGGCTCGCTGCACTTATCCTCATCCGCGTGCGACGCGAGAGCTGAGCTCGCCACAAGGCAGAGGGCCACACAAGGACACGTCGTCACCCGACGCAGGCAGAGGGGGAAGCAATGGACGCAAAGCGATCGATCGAGTTCGGCATCTATCTGCCGCAGGTCTCGTTCAGTTCGACTGACATCATCGACCGGGCCGGGGTGACCGAGGACCTCGGCTTCGACTCGCTGTGGCTCTACGACCATCTCTACAGTCCGGGCCTCCCCGACCTGCCGTCGTTCGAAGGGTGGACACTGGCCTCGTACATTTTGGCGCAGACCACGCGATTGCGGGTCGGTCACCTGGTGCTGTGCAACAACTTCCGTCACCCCGTCCTGCTCGGAAAGATGGTGACGTCGCTCGATGTCCTCTCGGGCGGACGCGTCGAGCTCGGCATCGGCAGCGGCTCGGTCGCGCAGGAGCACCACGAGACCGGGCTCCCCTGGGGCTCGTTCCCCGAGCGCTCGGAACGGCTGGCCGAATCGCTCGAGATCCTCACCCAGATGTTCACCGGGCAGCCGACGACCTTTTCGGGCAACCACTACGAGGTGGCCAATGTGCCCAACCTCCCCGCACCGACCCAGAGCCCCCGCCCGCCGATCCACATCGGCGGCATCGGGCCCCGCCGCACGCTCCCGATCGTGGCCCGGTACGCCGACGTCTGGAACGTCCCGACGTACGGCCTGGGCCAATGGGAAGACAGCCAGCGCACGCTCGAGTCCGAATGCGCCAAGATCGGAAGGGAGCCCGGCACCATTCGCCGCTCCCTCGAAGCCGTTCTCGTGCTCACCCCCGACGAGGCTTCGCTCGAGACGGCGCGTACCAAGGCGGAACGCCGCTTCGGCGGTGACGGCTGGGGCCTGGACGCCGGAGGCTTCGTGGGCACGCCCCCTATGGTGGTCGACCGCATCGGGGAGATGATCGACAAGGGCATCACGACGTTCGTCTTCTTCACGTACGACCGGGCCGAACCGCGCACGCTCGAGCTCTTCGCCAGATCAGGTGATGCCCGCGTTCGCCTGATGCCGGACGCCGCGCTGCGGTCGGTCGTCCGTGGTTGACGCCCGGCCGACGGCGGCCGTAGCTTGCGTGCGCATCGCCATGATCGAAAGGGGGACGATGGAACTTTGGGAGTTGGTCGCCCGTGAAAGCATCCGCGACCTCGTGGCCCGCTACAACGCCAACGGTGATTCCGGCCGCTTCGAGCAGATGCTGGCGGTCTTTGCCGACGACGCCTCCATGGAGCTCGTCGCGGCGGACGGCAGCGTTCGCCGTTACGACGGCCTCGACCAGGTCGCCACCATCTTCACCGAGACCAAGGCCAATTGGGATGCCGGGGCCACCGCGAGGGGCGCAGCCGAGGCCGATCCCGGCGGGGGCGGCGGGGCACCTCCTCCTCGCCACCACATCCGGCACTTCACGAGCACCCATCAAATTGACCTGGTGGACGAGACCCACGCCCGAGGCCGTTGCTACTTCTCCGTGATCATGCCGCACGGCCTCGACCACTGGGGTCGCTACATCGACGAATACGGCGTGCGCGACGGCCGTTGGGTGATCACCCTCCGCCGTGCCCTCTCTGACGGTCGGGTGGACCGAGGTCCGGGCACCTGACGGGGCATGCCGAGCGACCCACGACCCACGACCCGGGACCCGGACCCGCCAGTCACGCCGTGAGGCCGCCGTCCATCGAGACCACGCTGCCGACCATGAAGCGCGCTTCGTCCGACGCGACGTACGCCACAAGTGAGGCGATCTCGTCGGGGTGTGCGTGCGGGATACGTGAGCCCCGTGGCATCCGGGTCTTGTCGGCTCCCGGGGGGAACGTGAAGTTGGCCAACAACGGAGTGACAATTCCCCCGGGCGCGATGGCGTTGACGCGTACGCCCCGCCCTGAATATTCCGAGGCCAGCGAGCGCGTGAGCAGAATGACGCCTCCTTTCGAGGCGGCGTAGGCCGCGGCGTACGGGATCCCCTGCAAGCCGCTGTTGGAGGCGATGTTGACGATGGAGCCGCCCCCGTCGAGCAAGTGGGGAAGCGTGGCCTGGCACATGAGAAACGTGCCGGTGAGGTTCACCGCGATGGTGCGGTTCCAGGTCTCGAGCGCCACGTCCTCGCTCAGGTCGAACTGGCCCACGCCGGCGCAGTTGACCAGGAGTTCGGGACGACCGAGCGCACCGGCGACGTCGGTGACCACATCGCGCACCGACGCCTGATCGCTGACATCCACCTCGCGAAACTGGGCTCGCCCTCCGGCACCGGTGATCCGGCGAACGGTCACCTCGGCCGCCTCGGCACGGATGTCGAGCACCGCCACATGCGCCCCCTCGCCCCCCAGGCGGACGGCTGTTGCTTCGCCGAGACCCGATCCCCCGCCGGTGACGATCGCCACCTTGTCCACGAATCGTGCCGTTGATCCGTCGTGTCCCGAACTCATGCGCCGGCGCCCTCCGACGGAGAAGCGCCGGCGTCCGAGTGGAAACGCCCGGTCGTCTTCATGCCGCCCCCCCGTCCGTCCACGGCCTTACGGCCAGCGTGCTGCGAGTGTACCCATGCGTCAGAGGGGCCTCGAGTGGGCCGACAGTGACCACCGTTCGAAAATCCCGCCGTCACCCGGGGCCGAGGCGGCTCCCCGTTTGCCGGACTGCCGCCGTGACCAGGTGACTTTTCTCCGGAGGCAGGGCCGGACAGACGGACATCCGTCAAGGTTCCGACGGCAGCCGGATCATCCTGCGGCGCCGTTCTCCTCGTCGCGATCTGATGTGCAGGCCGCCAGACTCAGACGTTACCCAGCACCGCCGAGGAACTATGGTCACACGTTGGATACGGCCGGAACAATGATGTACGGTCGATCCACTCAATCCTCGGAGAGGACAGGAGCCTTCACCAACGGGGAGCACCGCTCCTCAATACGTCGATTCAGATCAGAGTCGGAAAACGATCCAGTTCGGGAAAGTGCCATCGATGCAGGGGGGAGGCGCTGAATGCTGCAATACGTAATAGCCGGGCTGGTGCTCGGAGGGATCTATGCGATCGCCTCCGCCGGGCTGGTCATTACCTACGTCTCATCGGGCATCCTGAACTTTGCCTTCGGCGCCCTGGCGTTCTTCGTGGCGCGCTTCTACTACTACCTGCACACCCAGGAGGGCTGGGGCATCCCGTACTCGGCTCTGGTGTCGATCGTGGTGGCAGGACCGGCGCTCGGCGTTCTCCTCTACTTCGTTCTCTTCAAACACCTCCGGCTGTCGTCGCCGCTGGTCAAGGTCGTGGCGACGCTCGGACTCCTCGTCGCCATCCCGGCCCTCACCACCTTGATCTTCGGCAACCAAGCCATTTCGTCGGCTCCGGGCCTGGCGCCCCAGCCGGTCCGGGTCTTCAACTTCATCGGCGTCGCGGTGACCTTGGACCAGGTCATCGTCTATATCAGCGTCCTCGCCACCGTCCTCCTGGGCTCGGTGATCCTGCGCTACACCGACGTCGGCCTGAAGGTTCGGGCCCTGGTCGACTCTCCCGCCATGACCGCCCTTTCGGGCACCAGCCCCAATGCCGTCTCCATCGGCGTCTGGGCCGTGAGCACGTTCTTCGCCGGCTTGGCCGGTGTCCTGGCCGCCCCCATTATCGGGCTGGACTCCGGCAACTTCACGCTCCTGATCGCCGCCGCTTTCGCTGCGGTCATCGCGGCACGGTTCCGCAGCCTGCCGATTGCCGTGACCGTAGGCCTGGCCATGGGCGTCGTGACGTCGCTCATTCAGCGGTATCTGCCGCCGTCGAGCAACTGGACGACCGAGGTCGTCGATGCGGTTCCCTTCATGATCATCGCAGTGTTCCTGCTCTACAGCCTCATACGGCGCGATCTCGACACCGACTCGGGCCGCGTCGGCGGTGCGCTGGACCGGGCGATCACCCCGCAAGGCGCCAACCGCCTGGCCGGGTCGGCCACGATGACCGTCCAGAGCAAACGATTGGGCTTGATCGGCAAGTACGGTGGTTCTGCGCTGCTCATGGTGATCGCGGCGATTCTCCCGCTCCTCGTCCAGGGATTCTGGGTCGGCCTGGTCGCACAGGCGTTCGCCTACGGCATCATCTTCTTGTCGTTCACCCTGGTAACGGGCGAGGGAGGCATGATCTGGCTCTGTCAGATCACCTTTGCCGGTGTGGGAGCACTCACCGCGTCACAATTGGCCACCAATCACGGATGGCCGGTCCTGGCGGCCATCGTGGTCGGAGGTCTCGTCGCCCTGCCCATGGGGCTCATCATCGGCTTCCTGACCATCCGGCTGGGGGATCTCTACGTCGCCCTGGTCACCCTGACCTTCGGCCTGCTCATGGAAAACCTCGTCTTCACCTTCGGCATCTTCACGAATGGTGGGCTGGGCGTGAACATGACCCGACCTTCATTCGCCGTCACCGACAAGGCGTTCGCCTACGTCTGCCTCGCCGCATTCTCGATCATCGGCCTCTTCGTCATGAACCTACGAAGATCGACGACCGGACTCGCCCTCAACGCCGTCCGCTGGAGCCCTCCAGGAGCCCGGACCCTCGGCATCAGCGTCGTCCAGATGAAGATCATCGTCGCCGGCCTGGGCGCGATGGTCGCGGGGATCGGCGGAGGCTTCCTGGTCACCGCACAAACCTCAGCGCAGCCGGGCGAATTCGCCACGTTCCTCGGGGTGATCTGGCTCGCCGCGCTGGTCACCATTGGGATTCGTTCCAACGCCGCTGCTCTTGTCGCCGGCCTGACCTTCACGATGCTCCCGGCGCTCGCCCTGGCCTATCTTCCGGCATGGACGGGCCAAATCCCGGCCATCCTCTTCGGGCTCGGAGCAATCGGTGTCGCCAAATTCCCCGACGGCAGCCTCGAGCAAGGCGGCGAGATGTTCCGCAAGTGGGTCTTTGAGCGGGCGGATCGCCGTTCCTCGTCGACGGGCCTCCCTGGTTCGACAGGCGGCCTGGCGACAGCGCACCCCATGCCGGCACAGGCGTTGGCGTCGGGTCATGTCGTCGAGGAGGTCCCCTCGTGAGCATGGAGACAACGACCGGCCCCCTGCCTTCGGGCGGCGCGGGCCCGGGCGAATCCGATCCGACGGTCCCTGTCTTGTCGGCGACCGACATCACCGTGCGTTTCGGTGGCCTGACGGCCCTGTCCGAAGTTGGCCTCGAAGTGCCTCCGGGGTCGATCATCGGGCTCGTGGGGCCGAACGGCGCGGGCAAATCCACGTTGTTCGCCGTGCTCTCGGGCCTCCTGCGTCCCGCCGCGGGTCGCGTCTACCTCCGGGGCAACGACGTCACCGGCGCCAGCCCGCAGTTGCGGGCTCGAGAGGGGCTGGCCCGTACCTTCCAACAGCCCGAGCTCTTCATGGGGCTCACGGTGCGCGAGCACCTCGTCCTGGCCCACCGAGTCCGTTACTCCCGCCAACGGCTCTGGCGCGACATGGTGGATCCCCGCTCCCTGATGCCGCCGGGCCGCGAGGAGAATGAACGGGTCGACGAATTGCTCGAGCTCCTTGACCTCACCAATGTGGCCCGGGCCGCAGTCGGCGCACTGCCCCTCGGCATGAGTCGGTTGGTGGAGATAGCCCGGGCCCTGGCGACGCGCCCCGATGTGGTCCTCCTCGACGAGCCCCTCTCGGGTCTTGACATGCGCGAGTCGGAGAATCTTGCTTCGGTTTTTCGCCGGGTGGTGCACAACGACGAACGCAAGGTGTCGCTCTTGATGGTCGAGCATGACGTGGCGACGGTCCTCTCGCTCTCGAGCAAGATTTTCGTGCTCGATTTCGGTGAGCTCATCGCATCGGGCACGCCCTCGGAGATCCGGGGCAATGCCGCCGTCCGGTCCGCCTACCTGGGCGACGAGGACAGCCCGGCGTCCGCTGACACCGGGGAGGCACCGTGACCGAGCCACAACTGGTCGTCAAGAACCTTGACGTGCGCTACGGGCCCTCCCAGGCGCTCTTCGACGTGTCTCTCGGAGTGGTGGCCGGTTCGGTCACCGCCGTCCTCGGCGCCAACGGAGCCGGGAAGAGCACGTTGGCCCGGACCGTCTCCGGACTGGTGCCCGCGGCCAACGGTTCCGTGAGCTTCGATGGCGTCACCGTCACCGGGAAGTCGACCCACCACATCCGCAAGCTCGGCCTGACGTACATCCCGGAGGGACGAGGCATCTTTCCCGGTCTGTCCGTGCTCGACAACCTGCGGATGGCCGTCGCCCAGGAGAAGCGGGGCGACAGGTCCGACGCCATCGACCGCGCCATCGGCCTCTTCCCCGTGCTCGGTCAACGACGCACCCAGAGGGCCGGGAGTCTTTCCGGAGGAGAGCAGCAGATGCTTGCCCTGGCCCGGGCGCTCGCTGTCCCCCCGCGCTTGATCATTGCCGACGAAATGTCGCTGGGCCTGGCGCCGATCGTGGCGGAGTCGGTGTTCCGCAGCCTGGAAGAGGCGGCGCAAGGCGGTATCACCATCGTGCTCATCGAGCAGTTCGTGCATCGCGCCCTCGCACTGGCGGACAGCTGCGTCATTCTCACGCGAGGTCGGGTCGGATGGTCAGGCCCCGCGTCAGAAGCCGGACAGGAAGTCCTCGATCGCTACCTCGGCGAAGCGGACCAGGGGGCTGTGGCCTGATCGCCCGCTCAGGGCCATGACCGTGGCGGTCGAGGAACCGCTACACGACACCCCCGGTCCGCAGCTGCTCGACGTCGTCTCTTGAATACCCGAGAGAGTCGAGAATTTCGTCCGTATGCTCGCCGAGGGCCGGCGCCGACCTGACGACGAAGGTCTCGCCGGGCACACACACCGGCGTGCCCAGGGTCAGGAGGTCGCCCAGCAGCGGATGGTGCTCCTGCACGACCATTCCCCTGGCCCGGAGATGCGGGTCCCCGGCGACTTCATGGAGTCCCAGGGCCGGACCCATCGGAATATCGCGCTGAGCGGCGATCGCCACCCACTCCAGCTGGGACTTCGTCTGAAAGACATTCTGGAGCTCGCGCCGTAACTCCTCGTCGCCGAACCCGAAATCGACCGCTTGTCCCCGGTCATGCCTTCCGACGAGATCTTCGCGCCCGCTGGCATGGCAAAAGTTGTCCCAGAACTTGGCTTCGATACAGCAGAACAGGACGTACTTTCCGTCCGCCGTTTGATAGTGCTGATACTTGGCCGAGCGGGTGAGGTCCCCCATCGGCCTTTCGTGGTTGACCTTGTCAGCGTTCAAGACCTCTATCGCCGGATTCAGCTTGCCCGCCAGAACGCTGTCGGCACACGAGACGTCGATGGAGCAACCGTGGCCAGTGCGGTCCCGACGGGACAGCCCTGCGGCGACGGCGAAGGCGGCGTACAGCGGCCCGATCGTGACGCCGCTGCCGCCCGGTACGGGGCTGCCGGGCACCGGTTCCACCAAGCCGTTCTCACGCAGTTCCATCGGGGGGGTGCCGCCACCCAACGCATCCATCATCTTTCCATGCGTCGGAATGTCGGCGTAAGGGCCGCTCGAACCGAATCCGGTGATTTGGCAGTAGACGATCTCCGGTTTGCGCGCGCGCAACGTCTCGTAATCGAGACCCAGTTTATGGTTCGTGTGGCCGATATTCCCGGTGATGAAGACATCCGCCGTTGCGATCAAGCGCGCCATGGCGTCCTGCCCGACGCCGCGACGGAGGTCCAACGTCATGCTCCGCTTGTTCCTGTTCGACGCGAGGTGAGCCACCGAGCAATCAGGCGCCAACACGGGGCCGATATTCCGGAGGTAGTCGCCGAGTCCGGGTGCCTCGACTTTGATGACGTCGGCGCCGGCGTCACCGAGCAGGCTGCCAAGATTGTCCACCGAGAGCAGGACGCCGGTCTCAACGACGCGGATCCCTTCCAGCAGTCCGATCACTTCAGCCCTTTCTCGCCGGACGGGTCACGTGGTCGGCCATACCAACATCAGGTTCTCGACAGAACGCATGAGGGATTGGTACTCCAATCTCGAGCCGGGCTTCAACGAATACTCGGGTATGCGGCGGTGCCATTCTCGGAGGGTCACCCGCAACTCCCGCCGCGCAAGGTGCGAACCGAGGCAACGGTGCACTCCGGCCCCAAAGGCAAAATGTCGATTGGGCTGCCGGTCGAACTGCACCTCGAGCGGATCCCGGAACTGGGCGGGGTCGAAGTTGGAGGGAGCCCAGCCCAGACTCACGGCGGTGCCGGCCTTAATGGGACATCCGAGAAGTTCGGTGTCCTCCTTGGCCCTCCGCCTCCCGGCTGGCACGACGGACTCCCATCGCAGGAGCTCCTCCACGGCAGAGGGGATGATCGAGGGATCTTCGACCAATTGACGCCGGTACGCCGGGTGCTGGACCAAAAAAGCAAAGAAGCAGGTGAGGTTGTCAGTCACGGTGTCGAGGCCGGCCAGCAGGAAGTGAAAGCAGACGTCGAGAATGTCCTCCCGCGTCAGCCGGTCCCCATCGATCTCGGCGTGGAGGAGGTGCGTGAGGATGTCGCCCCGGGGTGACTTTTGGCGCTCGTCCAGGAGGGCGTCGTAGTACGCGTAGATCTCCTGCCCGGTGTTCAACTGGAACTGGAGGCGTTGCTGCGCATCTTCGAGAAGCTTTCCCCGTGTGATGCCCGGACGAATGATGTCGTCCTTGAAGCGCAGGAGGAGATCGAGGTCAGCGTAAGGCAGGCCCATCAGCCCGAGAAAGACCGAGGAGGGGAAAGGGATGGCGAACTCTTCCGTGAAGTTGCACTCGCCCCGATCGATGAATCCGTCGATGAAGCTGTTCACGCGGGCGGCGACGTCGGCTTCGAGAAGATCCATCCTCTTCGGGGAAAAGAGCGGGTCGAGGATCTTCCGGTATTTCGTCTGCAATGGCGGGTCGATACCCTGAGGTTTGAACGACCGCACGTTTCCCATGAACAGTCCGGCCTCATCGATGGCGAAGACCCGCGGATTCCGGCAGGCGGTCTCGACCGCCTCTCGGCTCGCCAAGAGCACCTTGCCGTCGCCGGCATCGACGACGCCCTTCTCGATGAGCTTCTGGTACCGCGGCCACGGTGCAGCCGGATCGACGGCCATTTCGATGAATAAATCGGTGTATTCGATCCCTGCCTTGCCGACCTCAGACGACATCTGGTTCCTCCCACGTTGGCGCCACCGCGAGCGGCCACAAATGCTGGCGCCGTGGCAGCAAGGATATGCGCGATCACCCGAATCCAATTTCCATCCCGGATACGGCACACCACGACCGTCCTACTCTCGATCGGCGGTGGTTCTCCTCCCCGGTGACGACCAGACCTCGCTATCCTTCATCCGTGACAGATCGTGCATGGTTGTACGTCGACCCCTACTGTCCGTGGTGCTTTCAGACGGCTCGTTGGGCCCGCCGGCTCGAAGGACTCGACGTCGTGGAGCTCTCCTGGCGGTTCTTCTCCCTCGAGATCCAGAACGCACCCGGCGGTGAGGTGGATCTCACGCAGCAGCTTCGATCGGTGCCCTCCATGCGCGTGGCCATCCTCGTGCGGGAGGAGCTCGGAGAGGTCGCCGCCGGTCGCTACTATGCCGAGGTCGCCGGCCGGATGCACCACCGGGACGAGCAGCTGCGCTCCCTCGAAACGATCGAAGGAGCGCTCACTGATGCGGGAGTGGACCCGGCCTACGCGGCCCGGGCCCTGTCCGACGAGGGCACAGCGACACGCCTGCTGGCCGAACACAAAGCGATCTCCGACCGCGGCTTCGGCGTTCCCACCATTGTGCTCGACGACGAGGACGGCCCGGCCATTTTCGGGCCCGTCATCGCCCAGGTGCCGAACGACAGCGGGTCACGCGAGCTGTGGGAACACGTCACGTGGATCATCAGGAATCCGAACGTCTACGAACTCAAACGTGTCCGATCCGAACTGCCCGAACTCGAAGGACTCCGTCTCGGGCAGATGCGTCGCGCTGCTCGAAAGGCGGCTGCTGAAGGATGAACAAGACCCGCACGGCATATCTCGACGCAGCAACGGTGGCGGCAGAGCTCGTCGCGCTCCCCGAGGTGGCACTCGAGTGGGATGATCCGGGGAAGTCCCGCGGCATGACCGTCGGCGCCATCGCCGCCCATCTCGTGGGTTCGGGCATCGAGATGCTGGTCTCGTGCCTCGAGCAGGAGGAGCCACCCGGCACCCGGACGCTCGAACCCTCCCGCTACTACTCCGGGCAGACGCTCGACCTCGACCATGAGGGCCACGAGGACGTCCGCGAGAGGGCGCACACGAGTTCGCTGCGGGGCGCCCCCGGCGTGGCCGCCGACGCGGCCTCGGCAGTGGCCGGCCTCTCCGTGTTGCTCGCCGAACAGGCCGAGGGCCGCAGAGTGCTGGTCCTCGGCAAGTTCGATATGACCTTGGACGGGTTTCTCATCACCCGTCTGGTCGAACTTCTCGCCCATGCCGACGACCTGGCCGCAAGCATCTCCGTCCCGATGCCCGAACTACCCGTCGAGGCATACGACCTGGTCATCCCCTGTCTCACCGACGTCGCCCGTCGGCGTCACGGGAATCTCGCGGTACTGCGTGCGCTCGCCCGTCGCGAACGCAGCATCGACGGGGTCTTTCCTGTCTTCTAGTCATTCTCGTCCAATTGCGCCCTGTCATCGCACGACGCGCCTGGCCCGGAGCGCAGCAATCTCAGCTTCGCCGTAACCGAGCCACGACAGGATCTCGTCCGTGTGCTGGCCGAGCTCCGGCGCTGGGGCATGGGCCGGCTCGAAAGCGTCGCTGATCCGCACGAGCCGGCCGACCTCCCGCACCTTGCCGAGCTCGGCACTCTCGTACTCGACGACCCGACCGGCGCGTCGTTGCTCCGGATCGTTCAGAAGCGCATGAATGGAGTGGCCGACCGGCTCGACCACCGCCACTCCGGCCGCAGTGAGCTCACGCAGGAGGAACGATGTCTCGCGAGAAGCGAATGCGTTGGTCAACGCATTCGCCATCATGTCCGCATTGTCGGTCATAGGCACCTCGAGCAACTCGCAGAGTGCCACCCGCAGAGGAAGATCGGGCACGGTGATGCAGACCCATCCGTCGGCAGTCCCGTAAAGGCGATCGAAGATGCCGATCCCGAGCTGCAACGGGTCCAGCCACTCGGCGCCGACCACTTCGCCGCTCTCACTCCGCACGATGTGGGCCGTATGGGCGAGCGTCGCGTTCAATTGCGGATTCTCCACGTAGCAGCCCTCTCCCGTCCTCTGCCGTTGCAGGAGCGCCATGAGCACGGCAACCGCTCCCAGCAAGCCATTGCCCGGGTCCTCGTGGGCAACGGGGGGCATGGGGACATTGAACTTCCCGGCGACTTCGTAGGTCACCCCCGCATAGCCTGAAAGCATGGGGGCGAAACTCTGGCGCATGGCAAACGGGCCCTGTGCCCCCCAGCCCGGCGCATAGAGATACACCACCCGGGGGTTGAGTCGGCCGACCGTCGCATAATCGAGCCCAAGTCTTTCGGCCGCACCCGGGCGCAGATTGTGATGCACCACGTCGGCCCATTCGATCAGCCGGGCCAGGGCGGGCGTGAGTGCGGGATCCTTCAGGTCGCAGGCCATGGCGCGCTTGCCGGCTTGGGCCACATTGAACGTGGTGCCGAATCCTCTCATTGGATCACCGAGCACCGGCTCCAGTTTGATCACATCGGCCCCGAGGTCGGCCAGCAGTCGTGATGAGTAGGGGCCTGCGAAATACGCTCCGACGTCGAGGATCCGGACCCCCTCGAGCAAGGCCCGGGGCTGGTGGGATTGCGACACGGGATCTCTGCGCTCCTGCCACCCTGCATGCTGCGAAAGCACCTCCTCGTTGTGCTCTCCGATGCACGGAGCGGGCGTGACGGGGGTCTGGGAACTCGAACTGAATTTTGCCGCTGGGGCAATCTGGCTAACCGGTCCGAGCACCGGGTCGTGGAGCTGCAGGACCATTGCGTTGTGTTGGACCTGCGGGGTGTCATACGCCTCGGTCGGATGAAGGTGTTCGACGACACACACATCGGCCGCCATGAGCCGCTCGACCCAGTACTGGCGCGGTTGCGAGGCGATGAGACGGGGAATCTCGTCGGTGAGGATATCCACCTGATCCGGCTCGAGAGGGACACCGAGATCCAGTCCGGACGCACTTGGCGGGACCCGGTCCTCTAGGCCGAGGACCTTCATGAGCCGACCGAAGGCCCCGACTGCCGCGGTGTGGATGCCCACGTATTCGCCATCCGAGCACACGAACGATCGGGTCACGATCCGCGTCCCTTCCGTTGTCGGCGCACGTTCCATGCCACTCGCCGTCATGGCAGCGACCGATCGATCATTTTCGCCAAGACTCCCGGAACGATAGGCCAATGCCCCGTCGAAGAGGGATGTCTCAACGTGTCTGCCTTTCTCGTCCGAGGCGCGCCGGTAAAGAGCAGCGAGCACGCCGATGGTCCCGAGGTACGCGGCACCGATCGCTGCGAACGGCAGTCCCTGGTAGATCGGGCCCTCCCGCAACCCGGCCTGCTCGGCCATGGTACCGGCGATGGCATGCACCAACGCTTCAAAGCCTGGAGTGTCAGCGTGCGCCCCATGCTGGCCGAATCCCGAGATGGAGCAGTACACCAGGCCGGAATTCACCTCACGCAACGTCGCAACATCAAGCCCGAGGCGATGGGCGACGCCGGGACGCCAGCTCTCGACGAAGACATCGGCCCTGCCGACGAGCTGCAGCAATTGCTCACGTTCGGAGGTCTCCCTGAGATCGAAGGTAATGCTGCGCTTTCCCCTATTGAAGACGGCGGCTGCGGCAGGCATCATGCCTCGCAGGGGATCTCCTCCGGGCGGTTCGACCCAGACGACATCTGCGCCGTAGTCGGCCAGCATCCCGGTGAGGCGGGGTCCAGCCGTGCCACGCGAACAATCCACGACCCGGAGACCCGCGATCGGACCCGTCATGCGAATGCCACCATCAGCACGGCGGATCTCCGATCGCGCGCCCAGTGCTCACCCGTCCTTTTTTCCACGCTCGCAACCTATGTCAGTCCCCCGGTCCAGAGTCGCGATTGAGATGGAGCTGGAATGAACGATTGTCGATCCTCCGTCGAACGGCACGATATCCTCAAAATCATCACCGGAGGTGCCCGGCGGGCGTTCCGGGCATGGGACGACCCGGGGGCACAATCAGCCGGGGCTGGTTCATTGAGCCCACGGTTTTCGGGAACGTCGACAACCGGTCCACCATCGCTCAGGAAGAGATCTTCGGGCCGGTGCTACGTGTGATTCCGGCCGAAAACGAAGACGACGCCATTGAGATCGCCACTGACACGGTGTACGGACTGAACAACTCGGTGTTCACGAATGACGCACCCCGGGGCGTACGAAGTGGCCCGCCAACTTCGCTCGGGGACGGTCGGCCAAAACGCATTCCGGACCGATCTCGGCATCGCTTCCGGCGGTTTCAAGCAATCGGGGATCGGGCGTGAGGGCGGGAGCGAAGGACTCCTCCACTACCTGGAGACAAAGACGGTGATTCTGGAGGACGAGCCTTGATGGAACCGGCAACCGGCACCTCGCGCTGAGGCCAACTCCGGAGTCAGCTCGCCTCTTGACGATCCACTCGATCCGAGAGGTACCCGCCGATGGCCGGCAGAGGTACATCTCGGTCGGATCCCTCCGTCACGGGTGTGGCCGGCACGGCGAGTGCCTCCAAGGCATCGGCGAGCTTCGTGATGTCCGAGATCGCCTTGGCGAGCCTCGATCGCACGTCCGAAGGATCGACCTCCCACGGGTGATCCTCCGGGGAGTCGTCTTCAAAGTCGCCTGCCTGGAGCATTCCCCCGATAGCCGCTGGGCCGGAGGCAGGATTGAGTGCCGTCCGCCCCAAGGCCCTTCCCGCGGCAGAGATACCCGGGTTCTGGCTAGACATCCGCGATCTTCTCGGCTTCCCGCTGCGCCGATGGCCGCCCGCCGCGCCCCAAGCAACAGCGTTCCCCCGGGCTCACCTCCACGTCCTCAGGCCTCCTCCGGCGCGATTCGTCGCGATCGAACTCTCGATACATAGCGTATAAACGCCGGCCGGCAAAAAGCGAAATGGTGACGGGCGCGTGAACTCCCGGTGAACCCGATGAGGTGCACCGCCGTTGCCCGCCACCTTGTGCCTCAATGGTGTCCAGCATGATCCGGGGCCCCTCTGGCCGGGCTCCACGTCCCAGGCTCCCTTGCCCCACCGCCCATTTGAGCACGGAATACAGACGACGACCCCGGCACGGGGCCGGGGAGCCGGCCGAGATTTGCCCGATGGCCAGGGAGAACATGGGCGGGTGCCCTTCCCCACCGGTGCGGTCATTGACCCAGGGACCAGAGCGGACGCCACGGATACTGTGATGCACAGCAGGCATCGCACGAGAGAGGTGGGGCGTGACCGAAATTGGTGGGCTCGAGACACTCCTCGCCATCGAGGAGATCAAGCAACTCAAGGGACGGTATTTCCGTTACATCGACACGAAGCAATGGGAACTCCTGCCGAGTGTGTTCACGACAGACTGCACGTTCGGTTTCGAAGGCGTGGTCCCCGGCGAGATTTCACGGTATGCATCAGTCGAGGACTTCGTGCGCGGGATAAAGGTCATCCTGGGCGACGTGACGTCGGTGCATCACGGGCATAACCCTGAGATCGCCCTCATCGATCCTCGAACGGCAACCGGTGTTTGGGCCATGACCGATCTCCTGGAGCGCCCGGTCGGCCACCCTCTCTCTTCTTTTACCGGATACGGGCACTACCACGAGGAGTACCGCAAGGAAGATGAGTGGCGCATCGCATCCATGTACCTTTCCCGGCTTCTCAAGGTCGAACATCCCAACCGAGACGCAACAGAACTCCGCACGTTCCCTGCGGGTCAGGGGCCTGTCGGCGGCCACGGCCTCCGCTGAGACGGGGGGATCTCATGACGCTGTCACTCGCTCGGCGGGCGTTCCCGGAACTCCCCGAGGACGTCGCCGACGTCCTAGCCACATCGCTCTATACGGAGTTCGCATCCGTGACGACCAAGGGGATCCCCCTCGACACGCCGCTGTTCGCGTTCGTCGAACCCGCCGGGGGAACCATTGACGTGGCAACCGGGCTCGCGTACCCGGCCAAGGCCGATCGGGTGCGGCGCAAACCCAAGGTGGGTCTCCTCCTCGAAGGTAACGGAAACCCCGGCGAACCGGTTGTCTCCGTTGCCGGCTTCGGAGCGGTCCGCGACGCCGACATTCAGGCCAATGTCGAGCGCTACCTCGCCGAGACCGCCGCCCGTCTGCCTGTCACCTCCGGCGGAATTTCCTGGTCGATCGTGCGCCAGGCCGTCTGGTACTGGGCTCGCATCATTGTGCAGACCACGCCTTCCCACATTGCGTGGTGGCCCGGGGTCGACCATCTGGATGCCGAGCCGTTGCGCTGGAGTGCGCCGGCGGGGTCGACGTTCCCACAATCCGATGCCCCGCCTGCGGGCCCTCCGACCCCGCCCTCCGCCTGGCCCACACCGACCGATTGGCGGCCGCGGGCCCACGAGGTCCTCGAACAAGGTCTCAATGGGCATCTGACCGTGTGCGATCCCGAAGGCTTTCCACTCCCCTTCCGGGTGCGGGATCCCGCTCTCGTGGACGACGGGTTCACCCTCGACGTTCCAAAGGGAGCACCGTGGACGCCAGTGGGTCCCGCATCCCTGTGCTTCTCCGGGCGAGGAACCTTCGTCGGACAGGTGAGTGCGACGGCGGACGGCGCCCACTTCGCCGTGGAACGCAGGCTGCCCGACCTGCCTCTCATGGCCGATCCGGCCCAGCTCTGGACGCCTCAGCCCGAGACCAAGGCCAACCTGATGAACAGATTGCAAAAGGAGTTGGCCCGTCGGGGTCTCGCTCTCCCGAATATCCCTGAGAAGCCACCCGGGCCAACCGAAGGATCGCTCGTACGCACGCAGGCCACGACCCAAAACCACCGACCTGCCAACCCGTTGGACACGGCATGAACAGCTGGACCTGGAGCGCCCGTTCCCACCCCGTCGAGTCCGGGCGTAAGAGGGTGGAGCCAGGGCTCAGCAGTCGAACGGGGGAAACGTCGCCGGTACGGAGATGTACCCGTTCTGGATCCCCGCCGTATGGTACCGCTCGACCCCGGTGGCCTCGACCTCGTAGTCGGGAATGCGTGCCAGCACCCGGCTGATCATCACCTGGATCTCCATGCGCGCCAGATTCGCGCCGATACAGCGGTGGATGCCGAACCCGAACGCGGCATGGCGATTGTTCGGGCGGTCGAACGCCACCTCTTCGGGGCACGCGAATGCCGCCGGATCGCGATTGGCTGCGAAGAGGTTCGCCATCACGCGATCCTCCGGCTCGATGCACTGCCCTCCGATTTCCGTCGCCACGTTGACCGTACGACCGAGCACCGGCGACGGTGTGATCCAACGAAGAAATTCTTCGCACGCCGGCCCGATCAGATCAGGCTCGGCAATGAGACGCCGCCGCGCATCATGATGCTCGCTCAGATATGCCAGGGCACCGGCGGTGGCACCGGTGGTCGTGTCAACACCACCCGCGAGGACGAGCACGAAAATGTCGACCAACGTCTTCTGGTCGATCGGAGCGCCGTCGATCATGGCGTCGACGCAGACATCGATGAGGCCGGAGCGCACGCGTTCGGGCTGCGCCCGCCGCCTCTCGACCTCAACGGCCAGGTCCTCCCGGATGGACATCTGCGCCGTAACGGCTTCCGCATGCGCCGGGCTGTTGGGAGGATGCGCAACCGAACCGTGCCACGCCGCTGCATGCCGGGGCCAATCCTCAATCGGCAGTCCCAAAAGATCGAGCGTGACCATGGCGGGCACCGGACTCGTGAGGTCATCCACGAAGTCAAGACGGCCCGTCCGCTTCACCTGGTCGAGACACAGGTCCGTAACGTTTTCAACCAACGGTCGTTGACGGGCCACGGCGGCCGGCGAAAAGCTGGGGTTCAAGAGCCGCCGGTACGGCAGGAAATCTGGGGGGTCGAGCTCGAGCGGGACGAAGCGCATCGGTGGCGGTGGGATCGACGCCCCCTGATACGCGCTTCCCGGTTCGAGATCGTGACGCGAGGAAAACGTCGTTGCGTCCCCCAGCACATTGCTCACATCCGCGTAGCGTGTGAGGACCCAGAAACCGCCATACGACTCCGACCACGCGACCGGACACGTCTCCCGGAGGATTTCGAGGGCACCGACCGGATCAGCGGCGAATTCCGACGAGTGGTGGTCGAACGCGACGACGGGTCGCTCCTCGCTCACTGCATTCCCTCCATCTGGACCAACCACCTCACCGGGCCGGCCGGCCCCAAAACTACACGGTGAAGCAATCGGGACCGCGGGCGATGTGCCGGTACGTCGAAGACCCGAGGCGACCTGTTCGGCCCCTCGCGACGAGACAGCCCCGGGGATCCCCAGGGTCATGGACAGGTCCTCGGCAGTCGGGATAGGGTCCGCACCGATCAATCGGGCCTTCGCCCGGCCCGCCCGAACTGGAAGCGATCACCTCATGACATTTCAGCCATACGACCGCCCCGTGCGGGCCGCGTTTGTCGGCCTCGGCCGGATCTATGACTTGAACGTTCGGGCCTACAAGGACAATCCCGACGTGGAGGTCGTGGCCTTGGTCGACCCCAGCGAGGAGCGTCGTGTACAGCGTCAGGCGGACTGGCCCGGGGCGCACACCTTTGCAACCACAGCGGAGCTCGCCGCCAGCGGGCTCGAAGTGGACGCCGTCGAAGCTCTGCTACCGATCCCCCTGCACGTCGACGGCGTCATAGAACTCCTGGACAATGGTTGGCACGTGAACCTGCAAAAGCCGATGTGCAACGACATCGCGAGCGCCGAGAAGATGCTGAGCGCGGCCCGCGCCAACGACCGTCTCTTCCGGGTGATGGAGAACTACATCTTCTACGAGCCGCTAAGGAAACTCAAAGAGACGGTCGAGTCGGGTGTTCTGGGCGAGGTCAGCGGCTACCACATGAAGATGGTGGGAAGCGGCCGGGGCGGATGGGACGTTCCCGCCAGTAGCTACGAATGGCAGTTCCAACAGATGAGAAACGGACGGGGCGTCCTCGTCTTCGATGACGGATGGCACAAATTGGCGACGGCCCTGTGGCTCTTCGGACCCATCAGAGAGGTGCGGGCCTGGATCGGCACAACCGAGGTCATACCGACCATTGAGGTGGACGCCCCTACGACCATCCTCTGGGAGCACACGAACGGGATTCGGGGCGTCTGGGACATCACGCTCGCACCGTCCATGTACCTGCGCTCTGATTATTACACCAACGACGAGCGGTGGGAGGTGACCGGGCATCAGGGCTATGCCCGCGTCAACCGGTGCACCGGACGGGGCATACAACAGCCGAGCCTCGACGTCTACGCGGAAGGCGAGATGCGCTCGTATCATGCTCTCGATGACGACTGGGCCAGCAGCTTCCGGGATTCGGGTCGCCACTGGCTCCGCTGGCTCCACACCGGCGAAGGACCACTCCTCTGGAGCGCTGACGAGGCGGTGGACGTCCTTCGATTCGCCCTTGCGGCGTACGAGAGCAGTGCCAGCGGCGGGGTCGGCGTCGATCCGGCCTCCCTCTCCTAGGAACAGCTCCGGCGAGGGGCCACTGGGCGACTATTCGTCACCGGGGAGCATCGACTCGATCACAGGAACCGGCGCAGAAAGGCGCCAGTACTGCTCGGGGACATTCGCGTCGAGCCGCTCCTTCAACATGTGATCCTGCTCTAGCGGCGCGACCTGCGTCTTGTAGATGGCGATCAACGCCCGCTTCTGGTTCATATCGAGGTCAATCGGCACGATCGAGGGCGTGGGCCAGATCCCAGCACGGAACAGCTTGGAGATTCTCCAGGCGAGATTCCCCGGCAGATGCTTGTACCCGTGATCTTCGTAGCAGAACCACACGGCCTTGTTCCCGCTCTCGAGCAACTCCCGCCGGGCCATCAGACCTGCCTCATGCGTCAACACATGATCCGGGTTGGCAATACCCATTGGCAAGAAGACAGCTGTCGGATTGGCGTCAGCGATCGCCTTCTCCAGTACGGGCCCCACCTCGGATGGTGTGGGCCGCTCGTCCACGGCCAAATATTGGTGATCGGGAAACTCCAGCCAGACCGGCGTGGCCTTGACGAACGCCATGGCCCGACGGTCTTCTTCGCGTCGTGCCGAAACCACATCGTCGCCAGTAACGAACCCACCCGCCTCGTCCCACGGTGTGACGTGCTCCGGATATGCGGGCGGCTGCCCCCCGAGAACCGTGATGACGGTACTGCCGGGATATGTTGCGAGAAGATGGGCCGCTCCCAGCGCAGCATCATCGAAGTGGGGAGACACAACCACGATCCGTTCGAGGGCGGCCGTGTCGAGGACGCCCCAGATTTCGCGTATGTTCACTTCATCAGCCATGTTCGTCTCCACAACCCTTCCTCGAGTAGAGGACATCACTATGCCGCCCGGCCAGCGTAGCCAGGCGCGATGATCGAGATCCCCTCCCCGGCCGTCAGCCGCGGCGGAACCCAGCAGGACGACTGTGCCTCCGGCCGATGCGAGGAGATCTCCGAGTGAACAGCCCGCGCACGGACATCCTCGAGCGGCTTGCGGCAAGTCGAGTGGGTCTGGGCCTCGCTGCTCTCGGTCGACCCGGCTATATCAATCTCGGCCATGGGTCCGACCTGGCCGGGCGCACCGACGTAGCCTCGATGGAGAGGGGGGCCCATGCTGTGCTCGACGCCGCCTACGCCTCGGGCGTCCGCTATTTCGACGCTGCCCGTTCGTACGGTCGGGCGGAAGCCTTTCTGTCCGATTGGCTCAGACTCCGGGGGCTGACGTCGTCCGATATCACCGTGGGTTCGAAATGGGGGTACACCTATACCGCCGACTGGCGGGTGGACGCCCCCGTCCACGAGGTAAAGGAGCTCTCTCTCGCCACCCTCCGTCGCCAACTGGCTGAGAGCCGGGAATTGCTGAAGCCACACCTGCGCCTCTACCAAATCCACTCCGCCACCATCGACAGTGGCGTGCTAGACGATCGTTCTGTGCTCGACGAGCTCGCCCGCGTACGGGCGGGCGGGATGTCCGTAGGACTCTCCGTGACTGGGCCGGGCCAGGCGAGAACCATTGAACGAGCCCTCGAGGTCGGCGGATTCGATACCGTGCAAGCGACGTGGAACTTGCTCGAACCTTCTGCAGGTCCGGCGCTCGCGACCGCACACGCCGCCGGACTTGGTGTGATCGTGAAGGAAGCGCTGGCGAACGGAAGGCTGACGACTCGTGGACGGATTCCCGAGCTCACGGAGGTGGCACGCCAGGCCCGGTGTACTCCTGACGCAATGGCCCTGGGCGCGGTCCTCGCGCAACCGTGGGTGGACGTCGTCCTCAGCGGTGCATCGACCGTGGCCGAGCTCTCCAGCAATTTGACGGCATCTGCGACCCAGCTCCAACCAACCCTGCTCGAACGCCTCGACGCAATCCGGGAGGACTCCGTTACGTACTGGGAGAAACGGGCGGGGCTTCCCTGGAATTGAAGGGCGCGCGGTGCATCGGCCTGGGCCCTGCGCCGGCTACATCATCCGATCCTCGACCGGGAGCCGGACCGTCTCCCGTCTCTCACGCCGCACAGGCGCCCTGTCGTCTACACTCTGCGCCTTCCAGCGGTCGAGCGCCTTGACATGCACTTCGATGCACACGCGCAGCTCCGTCACCCGGGCAACCGTCGCGCTGGTCATCTCCCAATACGCCCCCAGCATCTCCACGAAATGCTGACCGAGCCTCTTGTCCGGACATGGGTTATCACTCAGCCATCGCCGTGTGCTGCCGATGGTGGCTGCGAATTCGTCATCCACCCAAGGAGTGCGGAAGCGGGCCTCTGCGAACATGAAGGGCTCGCACGCCGACCGAGCCCGCCTGTACCACTGGACCGTCTCGTCGAGGGCGGCTTCATCGGTTGCCCGTCGCGGGCACATTCCCGTTCGCTACCCGTTACGTCCCCCTCGCAAACTGCCCGCACCCCGGCCACCTGGGGCCCTTCAGGCGGTCAGCGTGCAATCCATACTGCACCCGCGCTGAGGAAGCGACCGACGATCTAACGTCTACCCATGACGACTCCACCCGGCCCGGGTCCAGAGACAACGGGAATAAGCGTGCTGACAAATTTCCGGGCGCTCAATCCGTTGCTCTATTTCTCCAAGCCGATGATCGGCCTTGACGGCAATCCGCCGGAGAGAGGCCGCTGGGGCGACAACTTCATCCCTACGTCGCCCGGCACCCACACGTTGCGCTGCTTCGTCCCTTACATCCATTTGCGCCATATGGGCGACTCGGAGATTGAGGTCAGAGTTCCGGCCGGAAGGATTGTTGCCCTCCGCTGGCAAACGCCGCTCGGATCCCTGTACCTCAAAGGGAAGTGGACGGTGTTGGGCTCACCCTAGAGCGCTGGCTTGTCAGGAGGAGAAGCGCCAGGTCGGCATCATGGCAGACGCCGCGGCTCTCTCGTCTGCGGCATCTTGCGACGAAAACGTCGTGATGTATGTCTTTCCCTTGTGGGAAGCGTAGAACTGCGTCCCCGAGACGGGAGTCGTTGCACCGGCCACGGACAACGTGTAAGTAGTCTCTACTGCGCTTCCGAATTTGAAATGGACCACTTTGGTCTGGACCTGCTTGGCGCCAAGGGAACTCATGCCGAGCTTGGCGGTGGCGTCGAGGCCGGCGAGAGATTCGGTCCCGCTATAGATACCAATGTTGACGTTCGCACCCCCACCCGGATTGACGGCGAAGAACTTCAATCCCTTCTTGGCGATCGACGCGGCCTGGGTCGTGAGGAAGCTCTTCACGCTTGCGTTCACCTTCGACGCGTTACCCAGCAATCCGCCCACATCTCCGGGGCTGAGTGACACTTGCGTCCAATTCTTCGGCAAATCAAAGGAGATCCCGTATTTGGCCACATCGGTGCGAGTGCTCGCGGCGACCGTGGCCGTACCCATCAGTGCGCCGGCCAGCATGATGACGCACGCACCGAACACTGTGACCAATGCAAAGCTCGCAAGGCGAAGTCCTCGCCGAACCCTGTCGGTGAGACGCTCGTCCGCTTTCGCCTTGGTGAGTGGCACTGGCTCCTCAACTCTCTCGTCGTCCAACGCCGCCATGGCGACCGTGACCCACAAGAAAAGCCACCAACCGCTATAGAGAACGTGGTCTCAAGCGTGTGCTCCACGCCACACCCCATCGACAATCGAGTCTCAATGCTCACCCAATTCGGCGAGCTCAGACGCTGCGATCCCGTTTACGAGGCTGATTCGGTCGAAGTGCCCGGGATGTCACTCCCGCATACCGGCTGCTTACTGGTCAGCACGAAACCGGACTTCCCGGCCTGCAGGATCCATTGGCAACTCTTTGGCTCGTCGTGGCCGAAAACAGTCGCGTAGTCGATCGGCACCGGGAGGAGCCCGTTGGCGTCGTAAGAGGTCACACCCCGCAACGACTTGATCACATCGGCGCCGGTCGGGTTCTTCCCGGACAACTCGAGACCCTTGATCATCAGATCGGCACCGACCCATGACTCGTAGATGTCGTACGTCGGAAACTCAGCCGGTGAACGGTGTTCGTATTTCTGAAGAGCCGACGCCATCTGCTTCGTCCCCGCGTTGGGGACGCTGAGGGGTCGAAATCCGGAGAAGAAGTAGGCGCCCTGCAGATCGGGCCATGCCGGGGAATTCACCACCGAGGGCTCGTAGCCGGTCGGCAGGATGATCGTCTTGAGCTTGACGCCGGCCTGCTTCATCGCAGTGACGAGAGCGAAGTCCGAGTTGTCGTCCATGCTGGGCCATACGACGTTGATGCCCTTCTGCTTGGCCGCGAGGGCCTCGGTGCCGAAATCAACGCTGCCATACGGCACCGAGGTGTCGAGCACGCCCACCTTCAGACCCTGGCGTTGGGATGACTCTGCAAACCCGGTCGCCGAGCGCACCGCACTGGGCGAAATACCGTATCCGTACGAGCCCACCACCGTGCCGCCGTACTTCTTGACAATGTTCCCGTAAAGCGAGCTCACGGGATACTTCGGGTTGACGCTCCCCGCATCCGAGGCGAACATATTGGTGTAGGGCTTCGTACCCCACTCCGGGCCGTCGAAGAAGCCGCCCGGTAACCGGGATACCAGCCTGCTGTGCATACTTCGCCCCTTCGAAAAAGAGCGGGCGAAACCGACACGATTCCGGTCACGCCCTTTGAGATTGCGTCCTTCACCGCCGTCGGGTCCGCCGTGGGGCTTGTTTGATCATCGATCACGATTCCCTCGATTTTGTGACCGTTCACCCCTCCCATCGGCGTTCTGAAGGGCAATCCGGGCGTTGAAGCCCTGGGCGGCCGTTGAGAACTCACTCGCCGCCGGGCCGTCAGGGAGGAGATGAGCGCGATCTTGATCGGTGCCGACGCCGCCGATGCGCTCGATTCGCGCTGATCGTCGATCGGAGTGACTGTCATGGCGAACAGCACGGCCGCCGTTACGATCATTTTCCTGACCTGAGCGCATTGCCCTCCCCTTTGCGATAATTCTGGAGACGTTAGCTCCAGTAGACAAACATCGTTGATGCCGGCGCTCGCGGGCCGGGGCTGGGCCCGTACCTCCCCCGCTTCACGAGACCGCCGTTGGACCGGCGGACGACGCGGAACTATAACGTAACGACGCCCCTCTGACGGCAGTCCAGTCGCGGTTCTGTGCCGGCGTGCCACCGGCCACGGCCTCGATCGACTCAGGACCGTGGAACCGATCTGCAGACGATTCCCAGCAGAGAAGCGAGCAGAGGGACAGTCCCGTGGCGCGGCGTGACGGAAACCTTGACGACGTGGGAGGAGGCGCGGGCAGGTGCATCTCCATGGACGGCCTGGCACGTTTCGCACAAGTGCTGAGTGGGCACCTAATTGGAAGAACGAAGGGGTCCGAGAGTGCGGCGAGAATAGGCAGAAGACGAGTTGTCACAGGTGAAGGACGAAGGCGGGGCGATCGATTTCGGCCCCTTCGCCGAAGAGCGATCACGTATTGACCGTATTACGGCCAGGCTCGATGTGACCGACGACCTGATCGAACGAGCGGACCTGGGGAGCGAACTCGTGCGATCCGCATCCCGCTACGAAGACACCTTCGAGCGCGCCCTGCTCCCCCGATTGGACGGATCATCTCATGATGTGCTCGAGAAACTTCGTCAGGATCTCGATGGCCTGCGGGAAATCATGGAGGAGATTCACCAGCGCACGATGGGCATCGATCCCAGAAATGTGCACGCCGCAGATGGTCAAGGGTTCGAGGACACGCTTAAACTCGTCGTCGTCGACCTACGCGTGCTGCTCGGCATCGAGGATCGTGAAGTCGCCAAGCTGGTGCGGCGGCTCGGGCCCGACGAGCGCGCGCAGCTCGCCGAGGATGTCGTCCACGCATTCCGGAGTGCATCCGAACGGCCCCGCCCTCCTCGCACTTCGGTGGGCCGCTTCTTCAGCAATGCGCACGTGAAGCTGGACCATACGCTCGAAGATGTGGCCACTCCTCAGCATCCAGGGGCCGACACGTTGAAGGGCTGAGGTCCGCCGCAGGCAGCGAGAGAGGGGACGCTCTCCACTATCGGATCGTCGACCGGCGGAGGCGCTTCCTCCGTCGCCACACGTGCACCACGAGGTAGATGACGAGGACGAGCCCGGAGTCCAGATGCCACCGGTAGAAGGGCTTGGGAAGCGGCAATTGCGTCGGTGCGCCGCGACTCCAGTCCACCACCCCTGAAACGAGGACGTTCACGGTGATGATGAGAAGGAGCAGGTCAGATACGGCGAGGCGCAAGGTCCGTCCGATCCCTTTTGCCATACGAGCGAGGGTATGGCGGCGCTGGAACAGGTGGACCAGCACGAGTCCGACGAACGCGAGACCGACGTCGGCGTGATAGGCGACCCGCACATGCAGGAATTGGAGCGTGGCCACTGCGGCCGCGGCCATACCGAGAAGCCCGAGGTGGACCACGAACCGGCGACGAGCGCGCCATGCCGTTTTACGGTTCGCCGGCCGTTCGATCAAAGCCTCCTCCTTCGGATGAACCGGCAGTTCAGCCACGAGGCATCATCCGGCGCTCCCTTGCCGGCGCGGGATCGCATCGGGGAGCTCGGTAGCCGCCTTCCGGCCTGCAATCCGGCTGTTCATTCGATCGCCTGGTGCGCCATCGTTGAAGGCTCGCGACCGGCGAATACCCAGCCGACGGCCGCCGCGAATGCCGGCATACCGAGGAGGATCAGCAGGAGGTCCGCCACGGGAACATTTCCGAGTGCGGCGATCCCACCATTGAGCGAATTGCTCCGCAGCCAACCGATCATGCCGACGTATCCGCCCACGACCCCGAGGAGTGCACCGAGGAAACCGAGCGTCCCGGCGGTCACGGCGGTCAGCGTGCGCCGCGTAAAGCTGGACGCACCCGTCGCCGCGAGCGTGCGCAGATCGCTGGCGGTCTCGCTTCGAACGAGCCCGACCGACATCCCGAGTACGCCGAGGGCGATGACGATCCCGAAGATCGTCGCCCAGGTCACTGACCGCGTCCGAGCTGGGCTGATCGTTCTTCGCCTCCACCGAGAGCTGTGTCGTCGAAGCGGTGAGCTCGGCACCGCTGATCTGTGCTGCGGTGAAAGGCTGTGATCCCTGAATCAGCCAGTCGCTCGTGCTCGTCTGGATATGGAATTTGCGCATCGCGTGTTCCGTGATCACCGTATTGGGCGCGGACGTCCCGCCCGGGAGAGCCCCTATCTGTTGGATCACCGGGTGCGCCAGACAGCTCGAGGCGGCGGTACAGCTCGCCTGAGATGCACCCCCGCCGATTGCAAACGGACTGCTCGCTTGCTTACCGCTCGACCCGTAGTTCAGGACGAGGCTCGAAACTCCTGAAAGGCCGGGACGTGAGCTCAATATGTCCGTGTTCGGGTTGATCTCCGATGCCTTGATCCCGAACGCCCGGAGTAGCTGTGGGGTGGCCACGTAGATCGCGCCATCCCACTGCCGACCCAGACTCGACCCGTCCAGTCCCGCATTTGGCGTCTCCAGGGCGATGAGCCGTGCATCGAGTCCCCTCGCTATCTGGCCGGCGGCGGCGGCGAGTTGAACGGGAGTCGCCGTCTCAACCGGGTGGTTCGTGACCGGAACGAGCTGGCCCTTCGCATTGCGACGCACGATGGTATGCCCGGGCGGCGGCAAGCTGATATGAAGGGCCACCTCATTGGACGCAAGGTTCGGGCCCGCATAGTCGAGGACGTTCCCGTACCTGGCTGATGCGGCCAGGATCACGATCACGGCGACGAGCACGCCGAGGCTGATCGCCGCCAGCGCTGAACCCGAGCGTGCCCGGTAGCGGGCCAGATCTCGCAGCGCGATCCTGGTCGCGATCGGGGCGCGGCGGCCCACGTGGGCGGTCAGCGACAGGAAGAATGGAGCGAGCAGGATCAGCCCCGGAATGAGGAGGGCGATGCCGAACACGAGTTCGGGTGCGCCGCCGCTCCCATTTCCATGATTCGTCCCACCGGAATAGCCGAGCAACAAGAACGCAAGCACCAGAAAGAGGATGCCGGGGAGTGCGGAGCGGTGGATCTGACGAGGAGGCGCCGGTCGGCCAGAGAGTGCCTGGACGATCGGCACCTTGGTGATCGCCCTCGCCGGGCGGGACGCCGCGAAATAGGCCGCGACCACTGCAAGCACCATGGCGGCGATCACCACGGTCCACGAGAGCGCGAGTACCCCGATGACATGGTGCGAGCTCTGCTCGAGGCTTGGGCGATAGGCGAGCCAGACGACGAGGCCGAGGACGAAACCGAGGACTGCACCGACAAGACCGACGACAGTGCCATTGGCGCTGATGACAAGACGGACGTGGCGGTCAGTGGCGCCCGTCGACTCGAGCATCCCGATCGAGCGAAGGCGCCGCTGCGCGAGCACCGTGAAGCCGCCGATCGACACGAGCGCGATCAGCAGCATGCCGAGGACAAGTGCGGCCAGAGAGATGGTCTCTGGGTTGAAAGGGTTCGATTGGGCGACCGAGGCGGGCGTCTGCACCTGATAGCCCTTGGCGAACGAGCTGGGCGACAGGCCCCGTGCGTCGAAGAGGGCGTTGACTCCCGTAGGATTTGTCACCTGGCCGGGAGCGACGAGCGCAAACTCGTCCAGGAGGCTTTGGGGATTTTCGACGATGCCGACCACCTGGCGCTCGACACCGCCGACTCGCCAGGTGTCGCCGACCGCAAGGTGGAACGCCGACGCGACACCATTCGTGACAGCGACCTGATCGGCACCCGTCGGGTAGTGGCCGGAGACGAGCGAGAGCATCGGACCGCTGAAGGGTCCGTGTGGATCTTGCGCCCGAAGTTGATAGGTGTTGATCGATCCGGGGATCGAAAGAGTCTCGTTCTCGATCACCTCGACGTCGCCGAAGCGGTGTTGCAGGTTCGTAATGACACTCGCTGTGCGTGCGTCTGAGGACGTGAACGACACGGAGTCCTGTGCCGTGCCAAATCCGGCATTCTTGGGTGGTGGGTTGTTCGCCGCCACGGCGGAACCCACTATCGTCGCCGCGACGGCGATGGTAATGAGGGCGAGGATCAAGAACTGCTGACGCCACTCCCGTCGGAAGAGCCGCCAGGCCCAGCGGACGACAGCCCTGCGGGCCGGCGTTCCGCCGTCGGCCGGGCGGGAGGCGGCGTGAGGTGCGAGTACGGCGGTGCTCATCATGACTCCTTCTGGATCGTGTGCACGACGCGCTACGTGCGGGGCGTCACGAGGGACGATGCAGGACGGTCGAGCACGTGCTGGACCATTCGCCCGTCACGGAGGAGGATTGTCCGATCGGCCCACGAGGCGAGTTGGGCGTCGTGGGTGACCACGACTGCCGCCACACCCCCTTTGCATGCGTCGAGAATCATGCGCATCACGACCTCGCTGTTCACCGAGTCAAGCGCACCTGATGGCTCGTCGGCGAGGAGCACCTTGCGCTCGCCGACGACAGACCGGGCGATGGCAACGCGCTGGCGCTCGCCGCCGGAGAGCTGATCGGGATAGTGCCTGGCGCGATCAGCCAGCCCGAGCTGCTCGAGCGCGGCGAGTCCCGCCTGGTGCGCTTTGCGCCCCGAGACGCCGTCGAGCTCAAGGGGAAGCGCGACGTTCTCGGTGGCGGTGAGTCCGGGGAGGAGATTGAAATCCTGGAAGACGTAGCCGATCGTGCGACGCCTGAGGCGCGCCCTGTCGTTGCGGGACATCGAAGAGAGTGCCGCCCCACCAATGCGTACCTCGCCGCTTGTAGGCTCCTCGAGGCTCCCCGCGATGGTGAGGAGCGTCGACTTCCCCGAGCCGCTCGGGCCCATCACCGCGACCAGATGGCCCTCCTCGACTGAGAGATCGATTTCGTAGAGGGCTCGCACGGCGGTCTCGCCCTCGCCGTAGAACTTCGAGATCTGGTGGAGTTCGAGCAGACTCATCGGGGCAGACCGTCCTTCGCCGTATCCTCGGCGCCTAGTAGGACACCTATAACTATACTCAGTATGATATCCATGGAGCAGTACTTGTCAAGGGGGCATATTCAGAATGCCGGCTTCCGGCGGGAAACGTTACGACCGAGGTCCGGACCGACTGCTCTCTTCGAGCAGCGCCTCGGGCGTCGGAGGCGGCACCGTCTGATCCACGACCCGACCGTCACGGAGAAACACGACTCGATCTGCCCACGAGGCGAGCTGGGCGTCGTGCGTGACGACGACCGCTGCGACTCCCCGCTTGCAGGCAGCGAGGATCATGCGCATCACGACGTCGCCGTTTGTCGAGTCGAGCGCACCTGACGGCTCGTCGGCGAGGAGGAGACGACGCTCCCCCACGACGGCGCGGGCGATTGCGACCCGCTGGCGCTCACCACCGGAGAGCTCATCGGGAAAGTGCATCGCTCGATCCATGATGCCCAGCTCCTCGAGTGCCGCCATTCCGGCCAATTGCGCTTTCTTCCCGGCCACGCCGTCCAGCTCAAGAGGCAGAGCGACGTTCTCAACCGCCGTCAGACCGGCGAGGAGGTTGAACTCTTGGAAGACGTAGCCGATCGTGCGTCGACGGAGACGCGCCTTCTCGTTGCGCGACATCATCTGGAGCGACGCGCCGTGCGATGAGCACTTCACCGCCAGTGGGGTCCTCGAGACTCCCAGCGATGGTCAGCAGGGTTGATTTGCCAGAGCCGCTCGGGCCCATCACGGCGACGAGTGTCCCGCACTCGACAGCAAGATCGACGTGACGGATGGCCTGCACCTCGGCGGCGCCCTCTCCATAGGACTTGGAGACGTTCCGCAGTTCGAGGAAGCTCACCGACGGACCACCAGTCGCCGGGCCAGGCGTGGCGTCGTCGAAGGAGCTGGCGGCTCGGAACCGGCACGCTTCAGGCGCCCGTCGGCTGCGTCGAGCCATCGCACGACCGAGTCCAACCGGAACAGCTCCGCGTCGACGACGAGGGCGAAGGTGAGGTCGAACTCCGCCTCGTCTTCTTTGAGGCGTGTCCACTGCTGCATGAGTTCGACGAGATAACGGCGATGGACCTGGATCACGTCGTGCACGGAGACCCCGGGGACGCGGATGGCCGACAGCACCTTGATCACGAGCTCATCCCGAGGCGGCGACGTCATGTCCGGTGGCGTGTTCAGCCACGACGAGAGCTCCGTCGATCCGGCGTCGGTGATACGGAAGCCCTTCTGGGGACCCTCGTTGTCGGATTCGTCCGACTCGACGAGCCCATCCCGCTCGAGGCGTTGCAGCGTTGTGTACACCTGCCCGATGTTGAGCGGCCAGACTTCACCGGTGCTCGACTCGAAATCCTTCTGCAATTGGAGGCCGTATTTAGGGCCTTCGCTCAACAGCGCAAGGATTGCGTGGCGAACACTCATCGCGATACCCGATCCATGATCATACTCAGTATGGTACAAGAATCTCCCCCGCCGTCAACACGACCCCCAGGTGGGCACCGGAAATAACGGTCGATTGCCGTCGCGGGCGACTCAGGTCCCCGGTCGGAGCATGAACGTAATCGGCGGACACCCACCGGCTTGTGCAGCGCCCGTCACCTCGAACCCGTGTCGCTCGTAGAAAGAGATGGTGCGCGGATTGGGAGTCTCTAGGTAGGTGGGGAGACGGTCGGCGTCAACGAACTCGACAAGGCAACGTTCCATCAAGTGGCCCCCGATCCCCTGTCCTTGGAAAGCTGCCCTGACTCCGAACCACGGTAGATACCAGTGCGGGTACGTCGGATGGGCCGCGTCCATTTGTTCGAGAACGGCAAAGGCGTCATCGTGCTTTTCCGGCGGCAGAGTCTCTGCGAGCACGGCGACGATGGCATCACCGTCCGGCTCCGCACCTGGGGGGAGCCAGAGGGCGACAGCTGAGTACTCGCCGAGCCGCCAGACAGTCTCTTCTTCGAATGCCCTTCCACCAAACGCCGCCAAGAAGCGGGGGAAGTGGGCCAGATACTCGGGTAACTCGGGATACAGCCAACGCTCCACCGGGTCATCCGTGAAGGCGGAGACCAGGGCTTCATAGGACCTCCCCTCTTCCTTCTTGGGCACAGACGCAAAGGACAGGCCACTCACGATCCACAGACTACGACTCCCCTGAACTCTCGCCCACTGTCGCTCCATCAGTCGCGGAGCGGACGGGCTCCCGCTACGAAGCAACTCCCCGAGGCCTTCCGGTTTGGGCTTCTCTTCTGACGATATCCGCGGTGCCGACGTATTTGTCTTCGGAGGTTCGGCGGAACATACAACGAATGATCCATCGCAAGTCGGAGTCGCCGATTCGATCGAACTTCACTGGATCCATCACATTCGGACCCTCGTCGTCGGGCATCGAAACCCAGACCCGGTCGAAGTAATCGGCCAGCTGCCTGCTTGCGGGCCGAGGCATTCGTCCACTTGTTTTCGGGTGACAGAATGGTCTCTGTGTGAAACGGCGTTGAGAAGGTCTTCCAGGAACGACTCGGCGAAGGTGTCCCATGGAGATGCGGCACCCTTGTCCAGCAGAACCTCGATCAGGAGCATCAAGTCCGTCCAGTCGGAGGATTCCACGACGTCCGGCCGCTCGAAGACCACGGCGACGAGTTCGCGGGCGACCTCGATGGGTTCCTTCGTCTTGCCGGGTTCCGTCTCTCCAACGACCTCAAGGCCCGGAAAGTGAGACTCCAGAATGTCGATCAAGTCCTCGACGCTGATCACAGCCCAGAGGCTACCGCTATCAAAAGAGACCCAGCCCGGGTTGTCGCAGATCCGTCGTTTATTCGCAGATCCCTCGTTAAGGGACGCCAACCAGATAGAACAAGCGCATGGCGTGGAAGACCCTGCTCGTTACGTGTGCACTTTTGGCGTCGGTGGCACAGCTGGGCACCGCCCTGTCGGCGAACCAAGCAGACGCAGCAACCTCGACGTCGACGCCGACGCCGACGTCGACGGCCGCAGTTTGCGCTCAACCGACGACGAGCGGACTGGGCGGCTTCCATCTCCCGCTCAACGTCAAGAACTCCAGAGATGGCACGCAGTTCATTGTCGAAGTCTGCGTCGGCGGCATGGGCCCATTCCCCTTCTTGGTGGATACCGGTGCCGAGCAGTCCACGATCACTCCGGCGATCGCAGCGCGACTGCACCTTCCCTCTACTGGCAGGCGACGGCAGACGGCCGGAGTGGGATGCACCACAACCGCGACATCGAGGAGGATCGAGAATTGGTCAATAGGCGGGGTTACGCTGAGCCCCGAGGTCGTTCCGTCTCAACGCATTGATGGACTCGGAGGCGTCGGGGAGCCCGTTGGCTTATTTGGGGCTGACGTCCTGAGCCGGTTCGGAGCGGTTCGTTTCGACTTCCAGGCTTCGGAACTCGATTTCCCGGGACCCGAGGGCCCCATACCGTCCAAGACGTCCGAATTCCAGGGTCCGACGAAGACTCCCGTGCCAAGCGTCCTCATCAGCGGCTCTCCGCGGACCATTCCACTTGCCGTGGCGATTGGGCCAGGGTTTGCCACCGCGGTCACCTCGGTGACGATCGGCAGGGCGACGGGGTCCTTTCTGATCGACACCGGTGCGACGCAATCCGTTGTCACACCGCGTTTCGCGAGTAGAGCGAAACTCCAGCCGACTGGCAAGCATGAGAGTGAAACGAGTACTTGCCAGACATCGAAGGTCTCCACTGTCTCGAGTGGCCCGTGGTCAATCGGACACGTCTCCCTCTCCAGTGAGCCGATTGCCTCGGAAGACTTGCCTGGTGGGCTCGACGGTGTCTTCGGTGCGGATCAGCTCTCGCGATTCACCTCCGCCGTATTGGCCTTTCGAAGCGGCGAACTGCTCGTCGGGCCTTATCGACGTTCCGATCGGAATTGAGCTTGCTTCGGCATCTGGACCCGCGAAGCCGCAAGGTCTCTCGTTGCGCTCAACGACCGCGGTTTTATGACAGCCCCGCAAGCTTGTAGAGAACCAGCGAGCCAGCTATTGCGACATTGAGGGATTGGCCGACGCCCATCATGGGAATCTCAACAGTCTGATCCAGGTATCGCCACACTTCGGGAGGGAGCCCAAAGTGTTCGTGACCGAGAAGAATGATGCTTCGGGTGGTTGCTTGGGGTACCTGACGAAGTGAGATGGAATCCTCGTCCAATTCCACGCCGATGATCTGAGCACCCTGATGTTGTTGTCGATCAATCCAATCAATTTTGGAATGCACCCAGTGCAGGCAGGGTCGAACTGCCAGGGTTTCGCCCTTCTTCAGTGCTTGACGATAGTGATCAGTCTCCGGCACGGCCATGCAGGCCCCCACGGCATCACAGCTACGCAGAAGAGTTCCGAGGTTGGCACCAACGCAACCCACAGGGGGGCGACGATCAGGTGATTCGTGCAAGGGATGGGGGCACGTCGCCGTTCGGTATGCCGTTCCGAGCGGCGGTTCTTTCGGCTCACAGAGTCCGAACACGGTCCTTGATGGGATCGGACTGATTGCTCATGAGCAAGGGACTTCTCGGCGTCCGTGGGCCTTCGTTGTCGGGCAATTCAACATAGCTGTCCCGAACGAGACAATCAATGGGCCCCCGCCAAGGCAAGGCGATTGGCGGCGCCAGAGTGAGGGTGGGACGGGATCGCTGCACGCTGGTCCCCATGGAATCACGTTTGCAAACGGGACACCCGTGATCCGGCAACCGACAACGCCGCCCCGTCGGGGCGGCGTTGCGGGCATTCCCGTCTCCCCCTGGCCGAGATCGGATGTTCATCGGTAATTTCGCCACTTTGGCCCCTATCCCGTTCAGGACCCGTGCTCCTACCGTGAGGACGTTGGGATCTTGACAGTGGGGGTCAGGAAATGTCTGAGCACTTTTCCGCGCCTTCCGATCGGTTGCGGACCGGCGACCGGAACGAGGGCGAGATGGTGCCGAAGCTCAAATGACCATGCTCCGAGCACCCCAACCCAAGACGGCCGCTCGCGCCACCCACCTCGCCGGAATCGACGGCCTGCGGGCATTTGCGGCGCTGGCCGTACTGTTCAGCCACACGTCGGAGTTGTCGGTCGGGTCGGCCACCAGGCTGAGCAGATTCGCTGCGTTCGGCGACCAGGGCCTCACGTTGTTCTTCGCCATTTCGGGCTTCCCCGCAAATCGCTGTGCGCCGGATCAGCCGCTTTGGCGAACACGGCAGGCGGTCCTGTTCCCGACGAATAGCCGATGCCGAAACGGGCACGTCTATTGGTCCCATCGTCCTGCATGACAAGTTCGACTCTCGACACCTCCACATCCCGGAAGTGGCCCGACAATGCCGTGGTCATCCACTCCGGTGTGATGTCGCCCCAGTCCTTTGGGATCGAAAGCTTCTCAGTGCCCAAATCGATACCCCTCCTCACATGTTCGACAGGCCGCATCCGTCGACTCCCCAAAACGATTCAGACGAGAGCGGGCACCTCGAGTCCGTAGAACCGTTGTGCATTCAGGCCCAGCACCTTTGCCTGATCTCCCACGCTCAGGGATTCGATCCGCGAACGGATCTCTCCGACGACGCCGAAACTCGCGTCGATATGGGGGTAGTCCGAAGCCCACACGAAGTAGTCCGCACCGACCGCTTCGATGATCGGTGCGATAACGGTCTCGTCCGGATCGGCCGAGACGATGCACTGTCGGTAGAAATACTCACTTGGCTTGAGGCTCGTCGGAGTGATCGTACGCATGACTTCAAACTTGTGGTCCATACGATCGAGCCACGCCGCGATCCACGTCGCACCAGACTCGAGAACAGTGCAGCGCAGCCGGGGGTGCCTTTCGAACACGCCGTTGGCCAGAATCTCGGTGAACGCAGCCATGACTTCGATGGCCAAAAAGGCGAAACCGAACAGAGATTGACCCGGGGTTCCGACGATCGATGGTCGGGCGAAGGAGGTTTTGTCGCGTACGACGACATGGAAGCCGATCGGCATGTCCAGGTCCTCGGCTGCGGACCAAAAGCGGTCGAAGGCGGGGTCACCCAGGGCCCGTCCACCGCGAGAGGCTTCGTCGGGAGAAAGGTAGATGGCCCGGCACCCAGCGTCGCGTGCCCGGGCGACCTCGTCGACAGCGCCGACCTCATCGATCAAGGAGATGTGGGCGACCGGCACCAGGCGCACCGGGTCATACGAACAGAAGTCGACGATGTAGCGGTTATACGCCCGGGCATAGGCACGGGCCAGCGCAGGCTCGGTCACAAATCCCTCCCAACAGATCCCGAGCGTGGGGTACAACAAAGCGATATCGATACCCTCGTCGTCCATGACTTTGAGTCGTTCGGCCGGGTCATAGCCTCCGAGCGGGCAGCCATCTTCGTAACGCAGTTTGCCGCTGCGATCGAGGGCGTCGGCCATCTCGAGGTTGATACCTCCCATTCCGGCCAAACCATTGCGCATTCCTTCTACCGGGTACCCGTCGCAGAGCAGCACCTCATCACCGCGGTCATCGATTTCGATGCGGATCGCACGATCTCGGAATGCCGGGTCGATGTAATCGATCCATGTGTTGCGCGGCTCGAGCACGTGTCCATCAGCATCGACGCAGAGGGGGCGATCTACGGACATGTGAGCTCCTCACGGTGAGATTCCTGTACTTAACGTACGTTAACCTGGCCCGGGCCAGCCGCACAAGGGGCCCCAGCCGGGGACTTTCAAGAGCATGCTGCTCGTGTTCACTGTCCGGGTCGACGTGGGGGTGTCATGCCTCGAATTATTCGGCCCATGCCGAACTCGAAATAGTCCTGTGCGGTGAGCTGACCGCTTTCAGCTGCTACTTCCTGGAGTCTTGAGTACGACCAGAAGTCAGCAGCATCCGGTTCAAGATGGCTGTGGAGCCGGAGAAGGCCGAGATGGCCGAGCAGGAAGCGCCATATCGTGTTCTTCGTCAACATCGAGGTGCGGACGTCAAATCCCGCTTTGAGCAATGCGTCGAGCATCGCCTCGTCGATCCGGGTCAGCGGCGGCTGGGTGCTGTAGTTTATCAACACCCACGCGAACGTCACGGGATGATGTTCCGCGGCGTCGACGATCGAGCTCGAGAGCGACTGCAACCGCTTTCGCCACGGAGCGTCGTCCTGGTCCACAGAGACGATTCCGGCGGAGACATGCTCCGCAATGGCGTCCAGGAGTTCGGTCTTGGATGGAAACCAGTAGTAGAGCGCAGTTGCACTCACTTCCAACCTCTGGGCAAGGGCCCTCATCGTCAGGGCACGAGGCCCCACTTCAAGGAGCTCGATGGCTGCGTCAAGGATTTCCTCCCGGTTCAGTGACACGCCGGCACCCCGATGCGGTCCTGCTCGGAACATCGCCAAACTCGCGCCTCACTTCGGGTCCCACGGGCCATGTGTCGATACCTCCTTACAAAGAACCTACCGTCGACCGGACGCTCTCCGGAGGGGCAGGGGCCGGAGAGAATCGTCACGCACCGAATAGCGCGCTCAGCCGTGGTTAGCGTGGTGGGTCACCAAAAACGAGGAGGGAGAGTTGAGCCAATGCACGCCAGAGTGATCCACGCCAATATTTCGGACCTGACTGAGGCCAAGCGGGGCCTCCATGAGGAGATCATTCAAGGAATCAAAGCCGCCAGGGGTTTCTTGGGCGCCTACTTCGTGGCGATCGACGATTCGCACGGGATCTCGATCGAGGTGTTCGAAACCGAAGAGCTAGCCCGTTCTACCTCTCCCCCCGAAGGTGCCGAAGCGCCCGGGGTGAGGGTGCGCAGCATCCAGTTCGGCGAGGTCATCGGTTCGGCCTGACTGGACCTCCTGGACATTGGTGTACCCCTGGCCGAAGTACCCGTCGTATTTCGTGCATTCTGTTAGCCAATCCGTAGAACAACAATCGCTTGGGGCATGGAACGGGGCGACTGCGGATTCAGCTTGCACGCCATCGCCCACTCCAGAGTCAGTCCTCCGCGACGCTGACGAGTACACCCGCAGCTTGAAACGTTGCGGCCAACTCATCCCGCAAGGCGAGAAGGTTCTTCGTCGTACGAGAAACGCCGATTGCGCCACCCATAGCTCCCGACGAACCCTTTTCGAGTCGGATGACGGTATGACCAGCCTCATCCCCGCTATGTAATGAGACCAGAACTTTCATGTACTGGGCAGCAGCTCCAGCCAATGCGTTGGCGATCTTGTTGCCCCGTTCGGCGACGGCGTTCCAGTCGTCGGACCAGCTGACCTTGAACCTGCGAGCCTCGAGGGCCTGCTCGGCCGTGGCACGGGCCCTTGCCGCGTCACCCACCACCGTGAAATTCACGCTCTTCGTCTTCGCCATTCAGGGAGGTTATCTCCCCTGTCGGTCAGTATCACGAGCCCGCGCTCGGACAGGGATAGTTGAGGCGACACTTGGCCACGGGGAACGCCTTAAGAGTCATGCCCCGTGGCGACCAGCGGTTGGACGAGTCGGATGGAAGTGACCGTGGCCGCCGACGTGGCGTCAGTGTTTGTCTGGTGGACCGACGCCGAGCGCCGCCTTGATTTCGAGCCCGTCTGGAAGGATCAGCAGCTTTGCGGGACTTGGAATATCGGGAGCAGATGCTCACGAGTTGGTGAAGCAATCTCTGATCGAGGCCGTCGAGCGTCGGCGAAGCAATCCCAAGTTCAAGGAGCGCCTGACCAGAATCATCGAGGAGGATCGCGAGCTGCTCGAGCGCCTTGCAGGTGAATGTCGAGTACCCCGACTTAACCGACTACCTGGCGATCGCAGCTGGAGTTACCGGCATTGACCTCAAGACCATCGCCAATGCCACAAAGCTCGATCTTGCTGATTCGGCGCTCCATGCGCCTACCGCCTCTTTCATTGTTGGCGTCACCGGGGGACGCCTGACCTCCCAACGCTCCGCTCTTCGATCGGGCACCGCGACAAGGTCACGCGAGTCGGGCAGGCGATACCGACAATCATTCCTGAACGGCCGAGTTCGCTGGCTGTTGGGCCCCACGGAACCGTGTACATTGCAGATGACCTCCGCAACCAGGTTCTGGAGAGAGAACCCAACGGCACCTTCAAAGACGCCGGCGGGCATGTTTCCCCTACCCGTGGTGCTGACGCGTCAGCGCGAGTCGTTGGGACCGATCGTCATGAGTCGGTCCGCCTTGGCCCTGGCCTCTCACCGTTCTACGCTTCCTGGCCACACTCTTAGCAGCGAGGCCCAACCACGCGAGAACGAGCCCGAATAGTCCGAAAACTGCCAGACAAAGCTCTACTCGATCCGACGTCGTTTCGTAGGTGAGAACAACACGCGAATCTCCACTCTTCACCTGAACGGCTGTCCACAAGCCACCATCGACTGGCAATGCCGAAACACTTTGGCCATTTACCGATGCACGCATACCTGGAAAGTAGGTTGAGCGAAGGACAACCACCCCGGCAGTGTCACTTCGAAGTGAGAAATCGACGAAGTCTGCTGTTGCTCTACGAGAGAGTCCCACGACATGGCGAGCGGCCTTGAGTGTGCGGTTGTTGGACGTTACATATGCAGAGCTAGGAAAGACCGTCGACGCCGGTGAAACTGTCTTCAGCAGGTCGGTTAAGCCGACATCTGTGGAGGGAACGGCAATAAGCTGAGGATTTTTCTGTACCAGCGGGGATGCGCCGAGGACTTCGTATGCGTAGCCTCTGCCCGTGTGAGAGACCCCGACATTCGTACTACGACCTAAATAGCACAGCATGGTGCCTTCATCGGTTGGAGCGGACGTCCCGCAGGGACTGATGTCACCAAAGATTGAGCCCGAGGCCAGCGGTTCGCCAAGGACGAGTTGGTTCACCCCCAACGTGCGCAAGATCCCTACGGTACGTGGGTCCAATGTCGCGAATCCCAATGAGGGGACTGAGTCCCAGAGCGCGCCCAATCCGTTGGTCTGGGCGCTAGAAAAGAGCGCATTCATTACGTCGCCGTAGGCTTTCGGAATAAGTGGCCCAAACAGCTGAACTGAGTAGTACCTCGTTGGTTGTTGCGCCGTCGCTAGGTACGCTAAGTAGGCGGCGCGATTGGCCTGAGTTCCCGGAATACGGACAGAGCTGACGGCCGAGCCGGCTGAAGCTGGGTAGAAGTTCGTCGGCAGATAATAGAGACAGCTTGCGATGACGATCCCGGTCATGAGAACCGATGCGCCCCGCGGCGTCGTCCATCGCACGATCAGGATGCCGAGTACAAACGCCGCCGATATGGCTCCGGCCAAGATGACGGCGTGCTTGGTCTCGTGAAGATATTGATTCAGGTGCTCCGCTACTAGTTGATCCCGAAATCGCAAGACGAAATACCAGTCGTATACCCCGGCCACGACGAGTGACACACCGGCGTCGTACCAGCGAAGGTGCCGGACATTTGTGATAACTGCCCCAACCAGGAGGCACCACGGGAGCCACCATGCAAATTGCAAGAAGCGGACCATGGCGATGGAGTTCACAACGGGTAGATCAAAGATCTGGAGGACATGGAGGACATTGGCGTAGCCGAGAATCCCAAAGAGAGTCAGGACCACGCTCGGCCACACGTACCAGCGCACTTCCTTCCCCGCTGGGCGCAGCACGAGAGCCACCGAGAGGACAAGCACCAAGACCAAGATGGGGCTTCCGAGGGTCCAGACGGTCTGACCGAGATCCTGCGGCGAGGCAACCATTGCGCGCTGGGTGAGGGAAGGAATGGTCAGTGTCGAGAGAAAGAAGGGGGGAGCATGGTAGAGGTACTCAGTCGGTGTGTTGATGCCTGCCCCACTCCTCACCGCGGCGAAGGGTGGGATGAGTCCTAGACTGCCGATGACGACCCCTAAGCCACCACAGATCGCCGTCGATACGATGAGACCGGCCCGTCGGCGCAAGGTTCGGAAATGCACAATTAGACCTACGGCGTAAACGATTATCACGACCGCCATGAGCGGGAGCACTTCTGGAAATCCCGATAGGGCCAGCATGGTGACACTCGTCGCCGTGCCGAGCAGACCGCATTTTCGGAAGGATGACTGTGGATCCAGACTGTAACGAATAGAGAGCAAAACAAAAGGGAATACGGCAAACGGGTTGAGCATGGCGACGTTGAGATTCGGAGGGGCGACGCCGGCGAGAGAGGCCAACATTCCGACGGCGACCGCCGCTGGGAAGTTTTGGCCGAAGGACGATGCCAAAAGATAAGCGCCGAACGCAATGGCGATCAGATTCAGTACGATCCAGATCGAGTAGTTACTCGGGAACAAGGCATGCGCAATGAGCTGTGGGAAGTAGACAGGTACACCCTGGTTTGCAAGAAGTGGTATCCCGTAGCCCTGGAAGGGATCAACGACCGGCAGCTGCAGGTGAGACCAAGACACTGACGCCAGGCGCTCGAGCGGGAGAGTGATTTGACCACCCGCAACGAGGTCTCCCACGAAGAAGGGACCGGAGTGATAGTTGCTGTTGGTGATAAGTGAGCGAGTACCGTCCAGGACTGGGAAGTAAATTCCGCATATCACCAACCCGAAGAGAAGAAAGGCCAACGAGTGTCGGTGCCTCGACAATTTAGTGCCGGTTTGGGTTAACCAGTCCACTGCGGAACGCATGGTATCGAGATCTGTCCTCAGCATTGTCGGGACCCGTGATCGTAACATTGACGAATTGGCGGTCTCCTCTGTTTCGCCCGGAGCGGCGCAGGGATTTCGAGATACTCGCCGTGCGCCACGATGTTTGAAACCCTGACGCGAGGGGCGGTCCCGGCGGGGCTCCTTATCACGTCGCCCTGCGACGGGCTGAAGCTCTCTGCATCGAGCATACGGAGATGCGCTTTCTCGATTCCACCGAAGTCCGAGTCTTGGCCGACTCCATTCATCCTCGTCACGAAGACGGGCGTGCTCCTGGCTGCCTACGACGGGCTACGGGCCGGAGAGCTTCGGGCCGCGAGCCAAGCGGGTCCAACCACTGCGTCGCACGATCACCATTGCCGAGACCTTGGTCGACGTGGATGGTCACCTGTACTTTGGACCGCCCAAGGCCCGGGCCGGACACCGCACCATTCCTCTTCCCCCGGGCGGCCGCCGACCAGTTGGCCGAGCACCTGACCACCTACAGTCGCTAAGCCCGACGACCACGAGGTCGACGAGGTCGAGGCGGGGGATGCCGCGCAAAAGCCCAGTTTCGATCGCGCGACGTAGCGCGCACGCCGGTGTCGGACACTGTGACCGAAGAGGGGCGCAAGCCCCTGAACAGGGAAAACAGGTGGACCTTGGGGGACACAATAAGAACCGGACGGCCATCGTTAACGCGCCGACACTGCGCCTCATGTAGACGGGCTCCGCACGCCGACGGCGTCATGGTGCTGGATCCCACGTGTTGTAGCATCCACTGTGCTACAATGGAAGGATGACCCGGATTGGAGTGCGAGAACTTCGTCAACACGCGAGCCGCTACCTCGAGCAAGTGAAGGCTGGGGAAGTTGTCGAGGTAACCGAAAGGGGGAAGCTCGTTGCCCTTTTAGTGTCCCCTACACCGGCCGTTGCCGTGAGGGATCAACTCATCGCCTCTGGTCGGCTTGTGCCAGCAAAGAGCGCGTTCCACTTGCCGGAGCGCCGAAAGGTAGTCCGCGGCGAACCGACAGGAACTGAAATCCTCACTGAACAGCGCCGGGAACGACTCAGGTGATCTACTTCGACACGTCCGCGTTGGTAAAGCTGGTCTTCGATGAGAACGAGAGCGCGGCCTTGGCCGAGTGGCTGACCGTCAGGGCAGACGTCCCCAAAATCAGCAGCGACCTGTCGACGATTGAACTGCTCCGGACCTGTCGGCGGGTCGACGAGGACGCCGTTGAGGGCGCCAACCTATTGCTCGGAGGTATCGACCTCCTCCCCATGGATCGTGCCATTGTCGAGAAGGCTGCGGCCCTCGTCCCGACAGAGCTAAGGAGCCTCGATGCAATTCACCTAGCAAGTGCCCTGTCGGTGAAGGCGAATCTGACCGCCCTCGTTGCATATGACGTTCGACTCTGCTCGGCCGCTGCGCAAGCGGGTATCGAGGTGGTCTCACCTGCCTAATAGCGTTGATTCGGGTGCGTCACGCTCCGAATTGTCCAACCCACGCACCATTTTGGTAACGGCCCGGAGAACAAGGACGCTTCATTGAGCTGGTAGTCCAAGCCTTGAGTGGCGAGCCAGCTCCACTCACAGGACCGGCATGGCCGATGAGAGCGCAGGGTCGCTCCAGCTGCGTCGTCATAGACGACTGAGGACGTCAGCGACGAGTGCGCATCGAGTCTGAACCAGCGAAAACACCCTCCCTGTACGGTGGCGGGCATGGCTCAGGACTTGGAACAGCTCATCGATGAGATCACTCTCGACGCCTACGACCTCTACGAACAGCTCTCGGGATTCCTCCAGGTGTTTTCCGACGAGGTAACGGTCCCCGCGCTTGGCACCGTGGTCCACTTTCCCGTGGAACTAACCGGCTTCGACTTCGAGGGAGACGAGCGGCGCGGTCTGGGCGCCCAGAGCCGCCCCGACGGGGGTGGCGGCTCTGTCTCACTGGTCGATGTGCGCTTCGAGCCGAACTCGGTGGCCGGGTGGCTCCACGCCGCCTACCGGACCTGGCTCGGTCTCCCATCGTTTCCGGGCCGCCGGCCATCGGACTGGAGCTGGCCATCCACGTGAGCAAGCGTGGCCGTACTCCCACACCCTCCCTCGAACGGCTCACCACCGCCGAACGTGGCCGGTTGCTCAGCGAGCTGCTCCTGACCCATCACGAGTTGGTCGACCAAGCCGAGAACGGTGCGCGTACCCTCTTGGCCGTTGCTGACGCCAATGAGGTAGCCGAGTCCATCGAGTGGACCCTCCGAGAAGCCGATACCGAACAGCTCGCACTCCGCGCCGGGCGCGTCTACGGACGCGGCTACGTACATGAGAACGAAGCTGCCAGCGAGATCCTCGGTGAGTTGCTCCAGCCCGATCTCGATGATCTGGCCCGGCGAGCTGCCCTCGGTCTGCACTATGCGGCAAGGCAGATCGGACTTGGCTTGCTACGGGGCCTCGCGGAGTGTCGTACCGCGGTCAAAGACGGTACGGTGCTCGCGTACGCCGGCCCGGGCGTGACCGACGACCTGGCCTGGTCGGTCTTCGATGCCCTCACCAAAGCAAAGGTGAGCTTGCCCGATGACGCCCCCGACAGCCTGCCAATCGAATGGGGCCGCACACTCAGCCCCTGAACTCCTGCGGGGCTTCAGCGATGGTTCGCGCAGCGCGAATTGGTGGAGGTTGGGGGACACAATAAGAACCGCTTCCCCACGATCGTCCGCCCAGCGATCAGCCTGAGATAGTCACTCTAACGGAGAGCAGGTCACCTGGACTGGGCCGTCATGGATTGACGGACGGCCTGTAGCACCATGTGCTACTCTCTACTGATGGCACGAGACATCACCCAACGTCAACTCAGGAACGACAGCGGCGAGATCATGAGGGGATTGGACCGCGGTGAGACCTTCGTCGTCACCCGGCATGGAGTACCCGTCGGCGAGTTGACCCCGCTTCGTCGCCACCGGTTCGTGAATGCCGACACCGCCGTCGCTATGTTCCGGGGCGCTCCGAGTGTCGACTTGGACCGGCTCCGCAACGACCTCGACAGCGTTGCATCCCAAGACCCCACTCCTCGTGGCTGATTCTCCACGCGCTCAGCGGGGTGTCATCGACACCTCGGTGGTCATCGACCTCGAACAGCTCGAGGTCGACCAGCTTCCCTTGGAGCTCGCCGTCAGCGCGATCACCATGGCGGAACTCGCCGCCGGGCCGCACGCGACCGATGACGCCAATGTGCGGGGGCGCCGGCAGGACCGATTACAACGGGCAGAAGCAGCATTCGATCCCCTTCCCTTCGACGGAGAAGCGGCCCGGGCCTATGGGCGGATCTACGCTGCCGAAGTCGCGAGCGGACGCAAGGCGCGTGGCGCTCGAGCGGTGGATCTCCTCATCGCGGCAACAGCCTGCGCTGCAGGACTCCCGCTCTATACGCGCAATCCGGATGACTTTCGAAGTCTCCAGGGGCTCGTCGATGTCGTAGCGGTCTGAGCCGCCGGCTCGATCACCGAGCGGTTCGCGCAAACGAATTTTGTGGGCGCTGCGGGACTCGAACCCACGACCTCAGCCGTGTGAATCCGATTTCGGTACGCGGACTGGGTGGTTCCCGACGGCGTGCGACGGCCTGAGTAGGGATGATCAAGACGTGAGTAGCGATCCGAAAATGGCAGGCGGCATGAGTTGTGGAGCATTTTGTGGGGCAAGAATCTGCCTCGGTCGTTGCCCCTCTCCCTCACTTTTGAGGACCATGCTTCGTCTTCGCTCTCATGTGCAAGCCACCCACGATGGTGATGACCGCTAGTCCCCTCGTCGGATCCGACACACTCGTTTCCCTCGCTCGACGAGACGCCGGCGGGTGCCATCGTCAACGCCCTCGGGCCGGCCCGGGACACAAGCAACTCCTCAGCCCTCCCACGCGGTCCAGGTTGATCCGCTCCGGGATTTGCTCACCTGAGTATGCGACCGACGGGCGCCACCTTGAGAGAGCGGTTGTGAATCACGACCCTTGCTGAAGAATTGCCGGGCCTCGCCCTCGGATGACAACGAGTGGTCGCCGAGACCATATTCGCCCATGCCTTCATCAGGCATGGGCGGACCGGTCCCCGAGCGCTAGACCCCGAGCGAGTAGAGCCGATCTGGAGTCTGTGTGGGGGAGCCGGTCGGGTCGGCGGGGCTGACGCTCCCCTCGGGCCCGCCACGGACACGACCCGAACAACAGCTCCCGCAGGACAAGCCCTGACGGGGCGGAAGCATGTCAAAACCAACCTGCAGAGCCGGTGACAGGGCGTGCGGACTCCTCCGGCTCCAGTGGCCGGCACCCCGAAGGCGCAGTAAGCGGTGAGGGAGTTGCGCAGCCCGGGTCGGCGGACGCAGCGGCGGGAGCTTCGAAACTCCCGCCTCGCCAGCGATGCAGCAACGTGAGCAGGCGGCGTCATGGCTCTCGCCAAATTTGAATGCCAAGGAGCAGCCTGGACCCCCGATTCAACTGAAAGGCATCGCGAACGATGTTGCCGCTTCTCCAGATAGCGTGATGTCTGTGTTTCAAGGTGTTAGCGAGGATGGCGTCAAGGTCTTGCTATTGGCACTGGAGGAGGCAAAGCGCCGGGCCGACAGCGAAGTGACGCCCGGGCATCTACTGCTGGGAACGCTGTTGGTGATGCCCACTTCCAAGCTGATGGAGGACGCCGGGCTCTCAATTGACCAAATCCACCGGACCCTTTTGGATTCTCACACCACACAAGAAGGATCGAAATCCGGCGAAATCGCCAACAGGTCCCGAAGCCGCCCTCGCTTTTCGTCGGCATCACTAAGCATCATCCAGACTGCCAGGGGCGAAGCACATCGAAGGGGTGGGCGACTAGTCCGCAGCACTGATCTCTTATCGGGATTGATCGCCACAAGAGATGAGAAATCCTTTGCCAGTTTCCAGTCGGCTTTCGCAAAGATCAGAACGCACCTTGACTCCTCGCCGACTAGCCCCGAGTCAGAATCAGGAGTCGAGTCTTACTCTCCTTCAGCTCGTAGCCACAGCATCTTTCCTGTAATAGACCTGACTATTGAATGCTCATTCTGCGACCGCAAGGGGGCAGATCTAGGTCGCCTCGTGCCGTCGAAAGAGCGAGTGTTTATGTGCGAGCACTGCGTTTCACACTGGCATCAGGAGTTTCGATCGCTGTAAGACGCCACGCGACGGCGTTGTGGCGATAGACGGTAATCGTCATAACTGACTCCCCAATTACTTGAACGACCCAATTACTTGAACGACGTGTCGATCCCATCGGCAACCAGGGTCACGTTATGCATGGCAAATAAACCACTACGCTCTGCCCACTACCCGTACCTACCCCCGGACCGGCAGGAGTAGTGAGGACCACCAGATTCTCGTTGCCCGTGTACCACGCATTTGTGTTGTTGTGCGAGCAGACTTCAGAAGTGGTTGTAATCCAATACCATCCGAACGGACCCGAATTTAGGGAACCTGAGGGATCAACCAACGCAATCTGACCGACCGCGTATTCCTGCAGCCATAATTTGTCCAGATACGTTCCCGGATAGTCGCAGACGCCAGAGTCACCGCCAAATATCACGTTTATTCCGAACGGTGAAGTAACAAACGGAGCCTCCACGCTTACCACACAGTAGGGGTTAACGGCAGCCGGTTGGGCTGTTCCCGATCCAGCGCCGGCCTGCGTAAACGTATCTTGCACCATTGTCGCTGATGGTCCCGAACCGAGCGACGTCAGTACCGCATCTGCCCCAACGGCATAGTACCAATTCGTTCGCGGAACTGATGTGCCACCAGGTACCGTCGTTGTCTCGGGCGGCTCAATTGCGACAGTCAGACTCCCATTTGCTTGGGAAGTGACGCCAGCTCGCCACATAGATGCGAGCGTTTCCGGTGTGCCTGTAGTCGCGTCGCCCGGAAAGACCGCCACGTAGTTGCTCTGGGTCGAGGAGCTCGCCCAAACTTCAAGGGTCGGAACTTGGGAGCTTGAGCTCTTCTCTTCTATCGCCGTGGCCACAGACGCTATCTGCGCCTTTGTTAGAGTCAGCGAGGGGGGCCCGGCGGCGGCCGGCAAGCCGCTCGCGCTCACACTCGCACTCAAATCGATTGCGACCCCGCCTGCGACAATTGCTAACAGTACCGCGCCCACCAACATCAGGCGAAACCCAGATAATCTGGGAGCAGCCGTTACGTGTGACCTGGCCTGTCGCATGAGCCTCCTTGATGCAGCATTCGGTACGCGCTGCCAACACGAAACGTACACCTACAAAGGCCCTAGACACCTAAATAACATCTAGAATTCGGAACCCCCATTGCCGACGAAACGGTGGCCCCAGGGCTTGTTTTCACGGGCTTGAGGCAGCCCTCGCATATGTACTCGCTTGCGTCGCAAGTCGCCACTTCGCCAACCGCTGCAAATCACGAGCACGCCACCGCCCACTTGCTGGAGTCTGATTAACGACTTGCGAACAAGGTGATCTTGGGCACATCCCTGTTCCGGGAGGACTGGTGTGAATCACGATCGAAAACGGCAGCGCGAAATGATCGAAAACGGCAGCAGTTCGGTTGTGTGAAGTTAGCGTGAGGGAGTGGGTTCGTCCACAGTTTCGGTAACGGGTCTGGTCTGGCGCCTGGTGCGGGCCTTGGCGTCTTGGAGCCGGTAGCTCTCGCCCTTGGTTTCGATGATGCGGCAACGGTGCGTGAGCCGGTCAAGCGTTGCTCCCGTGAGACGTTCGGATCCGAGCACTTCGGTCCACGACTCGAACGGCAAATTCGTAGTCACGATCAAACTCGTGCGCTCATAGGCGGTCGAGATGACGTCGAAGAGCAGCTCGGATCCGACCTTGGAGGCGGGCACGTAGCCCAGTTCGTCGAGGACGAGCAGATCCAGTTTGGCGAACTGGCCCTTCAGGCGCAGGAAACTGCGCTCGTCTCTCGCCTCGATGAGGGCGGTGACCAACTCGGTCGTGCGGATGAAGCGGACCCGATAACCCTTGGCACAGGCCTCCGCCGCCAGTGCCGTGGCCAGGTGACTTTTTCCGGTACCGGGATTTCCCACCAGCAAGATGTTCTCCTTCTTGTCGATGTACTCACAGCGCATCAGCTCGGCGACCAGCACCTTGTTGACCGAGGGCCGGGAGGCGAAGTCGAAGGTCTCGAGCGTCTTGATGGTCGGAAAGCGCGCGAACTTGACCCTCCGTTCTGCGGAGCGTTTCTCACGTTCTAAGAGCTCCAGCTCGGTCAGGCGCAAGAGATAGGCCAGATGATCGGCGTTGTCCGCCGCGGCCTGGGTGGCCACCTTCTCGCACTCGGCCGCCACCGTCGGGAGACGGAGTGTCTTGAGGTGGTGGTGCAAGAGCACGGTGGACTTGGTGTCTGTGGCCTTCATGGTGTTACTCCTTTCATTTGACGCGCACGCGCCGGCTGTAGCGCCCTGTGAGGCGATGGAATGACTGCGCTGGGCTCCGGTGCCCGAATGTGACCTGGGAAAACACTCATGCGCTCAGTCCGGTGAGGGCCTGATAAGCGCTGAGATCGGGTGGGTCGATGGCCACGGCCTTGAGGTGGGGGTGGCCGTCGAGGCTGAAGAGCCCGACCGGTTCCTCGGCGTGGTGGAACAGGATCAGCGCAATGGCGTCGGATCCCGTCGCCCCGATGGTGATGGCCGCATCCACCGCTTTGGTCAGCGCGGGCAGCGTGGCGTTCTCCAAGAGCCGCAACACCTTGATGAACTCACGCGTCCCGTTGTCGCCGAGGTCGGCCTCGAGCCGGCGGCGGAGCAGGGCGAAGCAATCGGGCAGGCCCCAGTTCTCGAGGGGACGGGCGAAGTCGAGCGCACCGGGCTTTCGCTCCAAGAGGGCCAGGTAGTGGACCGGATCGAAGGAGATGCGCTCTTTGCCCCAGTGGCGAGGGTGGCGGGCGACCACCTCGGTCCCGCTGCAGATCGCCACCTCTTCGATCCCGCCGATGACGCTGACTTCGTGGTGGGCATGCGCGGTCGGCACCGAGTAGTCGTTGCGGTCGAAACGCACGAGGGAGAGCGAGTTGGCCTGACCCTGGACCACCCGTCGGGGCTCGAAGGTTTCGGCCGGCAGGGCCAACATGGCGGCACGGTCTTCGAGCAGGCGTTCCGCCTTGGTGCCGGCCTTGCCCCGGACCTTGCGGAACAGGTCGGCATAACACGCTGCAGCGAGGTACCTGTTCAGCGCAGCCCATGAGGGGAACGACGGAACCGGGACCAACAGGTTGCGCCGGGAGTAGCCGACGTGGTTCTCCACGTGGCCCTTCTCGTTGCCCCGTCCCACCCGGCAGAAGTGATGGTCGAAAAGATGATGGCTTTCGAGGGTCAAGAACCCTCTGGTCAGCGCCCGCTCTTTGCCCATCACCTTGGCGACAGCGATGGTGGTGTTGTCATAGGAGATCCGCACCGGCACCCCGCCAAAGAAGGCGAAGCCGGCCACATGCGCGGCCTGGAAGGTCTCGGTGCACTCGCGCGGATAGGCCGAGAGGAAGTAGGCGTCCGAGTACGGCAGCGTGATGACACCCAGCGCCGCTTTGACCCGCTCGCCGGCGATCTCGACGGTGGCCTCCCCGAAGTCGAACTGGGCGTGTCCGGGTGGATGCGACAGCGGGACGAACACCTCCTTCGAAGACGCCTTGGCTCGCATCACCGCCATCTGCACCTGGGAGTAACACCCCGTGTAGCCGTGCTCGGCACGGAGACGGTCGTAAATGCGCCGCGCCGTGTGCCGTTGTTTGGGCGGGGCCTCTTTGTCGTCGGCCAGGATCTGGTCGATGGTGGCTAGATGGGGCCCGAGTACGGGCTTTCGACGGATCTCGGCCATCTGATAGCCGGGAGGTTCGGCGTTGGCCAGGATTTTGGCCAGGGCCTGATGCCCGATCCCGTAATCACGGTGAATGGAGCGCTTCGACGCGCCTTCCACCAGGACCTTCCTTCGAATCTCGGTCCATTGGTCCATGTCGGTGTGCACCCTTCTCCCGTTCTGTTCGTTTGCCCAGGCTCCAAGCCTTGAGGCGGGATCGAACAGATCCGGGGATTATTTAGGTGCTGCCGTTTTCGACCATTTTTCTTATTTCTTAGGTGCTGCCGTTTTCGACCGTGATTTACAGAATCCTCGATCGCCTCCATGGAGGTCGCCTGCTACTTCACGGTCACTGAGGGCGGCCCGTACAAACCAACACGCACTAATTATTCGCCAGCGACGAGGCGCTCCGACGTAACTAACGACACGTGAGTGCCGGATCGCTCGACTTCTTGAGGAGTTAGCTATGTCTCGCCTGAAGAGCCGCACTGGTGCATTGAGCGTTCGACCGATGATCTCGAGAGGGCGCATGGTCGCGCTCGTCGTCTCGGTGCTCGCCTTGGCTCTCACGGTCAGCCTCATTACCGTGGCCCATGCGAGCACGAACGCGCCCACACCCGTTTCGGGCAGAGTCGGCAACGCAACATCGCCGCCCTCGGGAAACCGCGTGGCTCACAAGGCGCCCGGGCTGGCCCCGGCCAGGGTTCCTCCCGCTCCAGCTCCGCCAGCAGTTGCAGCCGGTCCTCCCCTGGCCTCACATGAGGTTTTCGGCTTCGCCCCGTACTGGAGCTTGGGCCAAAGTGCGCAGTTCAACGTGGCCGGGTTGAGCACGCTCGCCTACTTCTCCGTCGGGGTCAACGCCAGTGGAACCTTGAACCAGTCCGGACCGGGCTGGAACGGTTACGAGAGCCAAGCCCTCTCCACCTTGATCACCCGGGCCCATGCCGCGGGAAAGCGCGTCGTGCTCACGGTGAACGACTTCGACCAGCACTCTCTCGATGCCCTGACCTCGAGTCCGAGCGCAGCCAGCACGTTGTCGGGCGCGCTCGTCGGGGCGATCGAGGCGAAGAACCTGGACGGGGTGAACCTCGACCTCGAAGGAAACGGCAGCGCCGACCAGGCCGGTTTGACCGCGTTGGTCACAACGGTGTCGAACACCTTGCACCAGGCGAACGCCCACTGGCAGGTGACAATGGACACCTACGCTTCGTCGGCCGGGGACCCGGGCGGGTTCTTCAACATTCCCGCTTTGGCAAATGCGGTCGATGCGTTCTTCGTGATGCAGTACTCGCCCAACCTCAGTGCCCCGACCCAAGCCGCCTCTCCGCTCACCTCGTCACTCTTCAGCGACGTCACCACGGTGAAGCAGTACGCAGCGGCTGTCTCGGGTGACAAGGTGATCTTGGGCGCACCGCTGTTCGGCGACGACTGGCCGACCACCGGCAACACGCTTTCGGACACCGCTTCGGGCCCGGCGACGACGGAGCCCGACAGCCAGGTCATGGGCGGCGGGCACCCGATCTCCTGGGACCCTGTGACAAATTCGGCCTGGACGGCGTACCAGGTCGGCACCCAATGGCACGAGGCGTTCTTCGACGACCCGACATCCTTGTTCCAGATCGCCTTCATCGCTGCGGCGTACGAGCTGCGGGGCACGGGACTATGGGCCCTCGGCATGGAAAGAACCGACCCGGCGATGGTCAGCGCCTTGGACGGGATCGCGCCGCACCTCGCCTACGCCACACCCGGACCACCATCGTCGTCGACCCCGACGAGCGCGACACCGGCGGTCACCCCAGCAGCGGCGCCCTCCGCCACTCCGGCTGCCGTCCCCGCGCCGGCCACCACAACGACGGTAGTGCCGGGCTCTTCATCGGGCGGACAAACGACAACAACAACGACCATTCATCCTATGGCCGCCCCTTCCATCGTCGGGGAGTTTGAGGCCGCATCCCAGGCCACCATTGCAAGCGCCACGTCCGCCGCCGGACCCGCGCAGAGTGTCACGCTCTGCGCGTCAGCGACACCGTCGGTCCCGAGTCCGGGTTGCGCCGCGCCCCTACCCCCTGTCGCCGCGCTCTCGACAAGTGCGCCGGCCGGGTTGATTCCGCCGTTCCCCGGAGCCACCGTCGTCGGCCTGCTCACCGGGTTGGTGGTGCAGAACGATCCTGCTCTCAGCTGTCTCGAAGGGGACAACCAGTTGGCTGAACCGGTGAGCGCGACGCCGGAATTAGTGGTGTGGCAATGGCCCGGCAATCAGCAGTACGACTACGTCGTCGCGATGGAATCGTCGGATGCCACGCCTGCCGACTGCACCAACGCCACGTTGGCGTTCGCAGCCCCTGTGCCGGCGTCAGCTGCCGGTTGAGGAGCGGTGCAGGAAACGCACCGTTCCGTGAGCGCTCCAAGCCAGCCGACGCCCAGATTGCGCACCCAGTCGCGTCCGACAGCACTCGCTGAGGTCGCACACCCACTCGCCACGACCGACCACCGTCGCTTCTCGGCGTCAAGTCCCGGATGGCTCGCAAGAACTTCTGGCGGTTTCGTGATCGTTGACCCACGCCTGCGGCGAACCCGCCAGAACTTTTGCTCGGCCCAAGGACTGCCCTCTCCGGCACTTGACTCGCACAGCACCGGCGAGGGCAATGCGATGCCGAGGTCGTCTCTCCTGTGTTGAGCAGTGCTTAGCGCCCGAAGCCGCGACCCTGGCTTGGCCCGCGCCCCCGGTGATGCCCCGAATGGCCAGCGGAATGTGCACCCGTCTGCGCCAGGCGATCCTCGAATGTGCGTTCACCGGCAACCAGATCTCGGGCTGAGGTCGTCTCGAATCGCTTGTGTAGCTCTGTGAGCTCGCTCGACAAACGATCGACGAGTGCCTTGGCGATCGTGGTTTCGCCCCGAACAGCGTGGGCATCAGCGATGACGCGAAGGGTGCGGGACAACTGGTCGACCAACATGGCCCAGACTTTCGGCGAACCGTTACTCAGCTGCGACTGGGCGACAATCGCCGCGATGCCTCGGAAGTTTGCCAGCGCGTCTCGATTTGGCGCGGGTTCTCCCGGTCGGATCTGCGCTGAACGGGCCAGAGCGTCGGCGCAGGCCGCCAAGGGCCCCGGGCTGTCCCCTTCGACGCGTCTCGACCAGGCGGCAAACACGCCGGCAGTCTCTCGTGCGGCCCCTCGCCAGGCGGCGAGATCGGACACCGAGACGGCCTGCAGCCTCTCGTTGGCCCGCCCGATGCCGGCCAGTGCCCGTTTCCAATCGTTCGGTGTGCCGAGTAGTGCTTCTCGGCCTGGGGCAACGGACTTGGTGGCGCTCCATTCCAGAACCGCGGCCTGGCGTTCCTGTGCTGTCGTCTCCCAGTGCTGGCGCAGGTGGGGCAAGGTCAGGTCCTTGGCCAGCTTCCCGCCGCCGAACCAGATCGGCGCGTCGCCGGCTCGGCTCCCGAGAGCAACTGAGTATCCGACGACCTCCTTTCTTCCTCCGCTCGCATAGCGCGGCCGCAGGAGTGCCCCGCTCCCCCGGAGGCGGCGGACGAACTCGGCTTCGTCTTTGGAAGCTACCGAGACCGCCCGCACAAGACGGGCCAGGGTAATCCTCGGCGCTTCGGCCAGCTGCTCACGGGCGGTGCGCTCGAGCTCGGCCCTGCTCAGTCCGGGCATGCCTCTCCCCTCGCGACCCTCCGCCACGGTCAGCCCGTAGGTGCGCTCGAGATCGGCACACAGGGTGGACAAGGTCCGCTTGGACTGCCAGGTGTCTACCCGGCTGCCGTCGGCGCGAACCAGCGACGCCGCGATGTGAATGTGCTGATTGCCCTGGGCGCTGTTGCCGTGTCCAATGGCCACCCAGGACGCTGGTTCGGCGCCCTCTCCTTCGAACCCGACTGCCTCGACGGCCCGCTGGGCGATCTGCGCCCACTGCTCGTCGCTCAACGATTCCGAAGCGGGGAGGGATAGTGAGAGGTGCCAGATGTGTCCGCCGGCGGGGTCGGACCGGTAGATGTCGTTGGCTGCATCGAGCGCGGCGCCGAGATCGGCAATCTCGAGCGGCGTCAATACCCTCCCTTCGTCCACTCCCATCACGATGCCTGAGGCGACAACCCGTTGTTCGGAGTGCTCGTTGGCCCGGCCCGGACCGAAGAGGTAGCGGATGAGGGCAGTGCCACTCGCCCCTTGGGTGATCTTGGCGATCACGAGGGCGCCGTCGGCTTTCCTTGATCACCTACCCGGCCGGCGAACGCATTGGCCAGGCGGGCCGACGTCAAGTCCACCGTGCGGACGGCTCGGCCCAGATCTTCGACGATCCCGCCAAAGGAGTCGGGGAGGGAGTGGTTCGCATTGGCCCACTTGGTGAGCTGGTTGAGGTTGTTCGCCACCCCGCGCAAGATCGCCCGGGCGGCCCTCGCCTCGACGGCGGCGTGACGGCGGAGCGCCGCGCTCTGCGTTGATCCAGAAAGGGCCGTTTCGATCAGGAACCTCTGCGCAGAGAGCCCTTCTTGTGCGGCGAGGGTACGGATACGCCGATCCTCTTCCTCGGTGACCCGGACATAGAGAACATGGCGCCGTCCACCCGGGGAACGCTTCATCCGAATCGCCTTGGCCGCCGTTGCCTTCTCGCCGTTGCTACTCATTTCGGCTTCGGACGGATTCACGAACGCCAGCGCAGCGACCCCGAGAGCATCTCGGGGACAGGGCCGCAGCGGTGCCGACGGCATCCCCTCCACGATCCGCAGAGCGGATCGTCCATCTTGCTCTCTGCTTCATGACGCGCCGCGACCTTCATGATCGGGGCGCGGGTCAGTAAAACGGCGAGCCCTTTGAGCTCTCGTTTTGTCCTCGCACTTCGATGGGATTGCCGAGCAGTGTCGGCATCACCAAGAGACTGATGACGAAAAGCGACAGCCGAGATCGCGCGAACCCTCGGTCCTTGCGAGTAAACGAAATATCTCTCCCACCAGGCAAACGAGACGGGCAACGCGACGCTCCTGTCGAGTTGCGTTGCATGGTGGTTATGGTTCGGCGGCCGCTGATTCGGTTGGTTTGTTTGCATACAAAGAACTGGGTAGCGGATTCGGCGCACGAACCTTTCTTCAGGATGAAACCCCCTTTGCTCCGTCATGAAGGGGTTCATGGTTGCCACCATGAACCCCTTAGGCTGGGATGTTGTTGGCCCTTCCGCCTTGTCTGACCCACTGGGCACCCAAGTTTCGACCAACTGGCAATCCTGATCGTTAACCCTTCATGGTACGAACCATGAACCCCGCACGCAGGGACTTTGTCAGTCCTCTGAATCACGCCCACCGGAACGCCTGGTCCCTCCTTTGGTGATTGATGGCGGCGGGGCGCTTTCGCCCCGCCTTTTTCCGTCATCGATCACTTACACGCGATTTTTCGCACCGGCGGCGGCCGTCAATGGACGGCCATGGGCCGAGTGAGGACACTTCGATCAGGATTCTCCGGCGTCGATTGATTCGACGTCGATGATGTCTGAGTGCTTCTCGGATTCGGACTGACCCAGAGCGAGGACGACCCGATTCGGTGTCCTTTTTGTGATCTGTCGTCCGCGTCGGAGAGCACTGGCATCATCGCACCGGCCGGCTGGGACGGACGTGACCTGATAGGAGCCCGACCACGAGTCCCTGAAGTGTCCTGTCCGCCGTTCCAGCCAACCAGTGCATCCCCATCCCTTGCGAGAAGGAGACGACATGGACACATTGCCAGATTCGAAGCGACTTGTCACCGGAGGCGTCGATACGCATCGAGACTTCCATGTGGCAGCCGTCATCGATGAAGTGGGTCGCGTACTTGGAACGGAGGCCTTCAGCGTCAGTGCCGACGGCTATGACGCACTACTCAGATGGATGCGATCATTTGGATCGCTCGACTCGGTGGGAGTGGAAGGCACCGGTTCTTATGGAGCCGGGCTGGCTCGTCACTTGAGTGCCCACGGCGTCGATGTGCTCGAGGTGCTCCGACCGAACCGCCAGACCCGCCGTCGTCGAGGCAAGTCCGATCCCGCTGACGCAGAAGCGGCGGCGCGAGCGACGCTGTGCGGAGAGGCCTCGGGGACCGCCAAGGATCGCAGCGGCCTGGTGGAGGCCATCCGCGCGCTGCGTGTCGTTCGGGCGGGGGCGGTCAAAGCCTCAACGCAGGCATCGAACCAGCTCAAGGACCTTTGCGTGTCTGCTCCCGAGGCGCTTCGAGCACGAATGATGCCGTTGACGATCGCCAAAAGAGTGGACCTGGCCACGAAGTTTCGTCCGGGCGCCATCGAAGATTCAACCGAGGCGACGAAGGTCGCTATGCGATCAGTTGCCCGCCGCTGGGTCACCTTGAAAAGCGAGATCGCGCAGATCGACGACCAGCTCGCCATATTGGTCACAGCAGTCGCCCCTGAGGGGCTCCTGTCCAAGCAGGGCGTCGGTATCGACGTGGCCGGGGCCCTGTTGGTGACCGCAGGCGACAATCGCGAACGACTCGGTTCCGAAGCCGGCTTCGCCGCGCTCTGTGGCGTCAGCCCCGTGGACGCGTCATCGGGCAAACAGGTTCGTCACCGCCTCAACAGAGGCGGGGACCGTGAGGCCAATCAGGCCCTCTGGCGCATTGTGATCACGCGTATGGCCCATGACCCACGGACAGCCACCTATGTCGCTCGGCGGGTGACCGAAGGCAAGTCGAAAAAGGAAATCATCCGGTGCCTCAAGCGTTACGTGGCCCGCGAGATCTACCGCGAGCTCGTAGTTCGTGTGCCCCAAGAGATCGCCGCACTCGCCCCACCAATCGCCGCCTGAGCGGATAAACGCGTTCTGCTTTGTCGCTGTCAAGGCCGGCCGCAGGCCGCCCGGAGGGGTCCGCCTTTACAGCGACGATTCGTCCCGCATCATGGATTAGGACCTCCCCTTGGAGGTCCTGGATGCCCCGTGCGTGGCAGTTGGACGCAAAGTTGTCCTCGACGTGTTGTGGCGATCAGCCAAAGGCGCAGCTAGAGAGACCGCCGCTCATCGGCTTGACATAGGAGCATCATAAAGGCCGACCCCGGCGCCGGCGTTGCCGGCGACCTCCGGGGGCGAGCCGTATTCCGCAGCGACCATTGAGTGCGCCGTGAGGCGCTGCGATACCCGGTGGGGATGAAAGGACCCCACCACCTGCCTGTCGCAGCAGGGAGGTGAAGCTGAGGGCAGCCTGACCCTGGAGACGCAGGGAAGGGTGGGAGCAGCCCTGACAACGACGGGACGGGTCGGCACTGCCAGACGGCCCGGGTCCGGCAAGCAAGACGGGAAGGTACACGAATGCAGAAACCAGTGGTTGAACCCCCTCAAGCGCTGCACCGGCTCCAACCTGGTGGATATGGGCCGGGCCGCAGTGCACGTCGTTTCCGACAGTTGGGAACGACGACTCCGACGCCGGTTTTTAATGGTCGGCCAGGAGGCTCCGGTGAAGGCCTGCGGCGTAACCGAAGCGAGGCTGCAGGGGAAGAGCTGGGTGCCTACCCCGTCAACGGGTGCGCAGTGAACACGGGAACCATCCCGACGCCTCCCTCGTCCCCGCCCAACCGGGGCGGATCAGGGCAGGTCCGTCGTCGGCCGGTAGCGCCGGGATGGGGCGGAGGCTCCGTAGTAGTCCGAGGCCGGGAAAGCCGGCTACATGGCGAAGGGAGCCAGCAGATCAGCAGTGAGGCAAATGGAATGCCAGGAGGTCGACGGTGAATACCGACGCACCTTGGCCGACGCTCGAAGAAGCCGAAGCAAGGGTACTGGAGATCCAGGCCAAACTGCACGGATGGGCAACCGGTGAACCTGATCGCCGGTTCGATGACCTGTTCAACCTCGTCGCCGATCCCGCCTTCTTGGTCGTGGCCTGGAAGCGGGTGCGGGGCAATCGAGGAGCACGGACGGCCGGAGTCGACGGCGTGAAACCGAGCGACGTCATCTTCGGCGGAGACACATTGCTGCCCCTGTTGCGAGCTGAGCTCAAGGCAGGGACCTTCGTGCCACTTCCCGTGCGGGAGCGGATGATTCCCAAGGCTCCGGGCAAGTTCCGCCGCCTCGGCATCCCAACTGCACGGGACCGATGCGTGCAGGCCAGCTTGAAGCTGGTCCTCGAGCCGATCTTCGAGGCGGATTTCTACCCTTCTTCTTACGGGTTCCGTCCGTCTCGGAGGGCGCAGGACGCCATCACCGAGATTCACCAACTCGCCATCCACTCCTATGAATGGGTGCTCGAAGGTGACATCGAAGCATGCTTCGACCGCATCGACCACACGGCCCTGATGGACCGGGTGCGCAGGCGGATCGGGGACCGGCGTCTCCTACGCCTCGTCAAGGCGTTCCTAATGGCTGGCGTCCTCTCCGAGGACGGCGTGTCAAGGGACACCTGGACCGGCACGCCCCAAGGCGGCATCCTCTCGCCGCTGCTGGCCAACATTGCCCTCTCTGCCCTCGACGAGTATTTCGCCGAGGCATGGAGGCAGTTCGGCTCGCCCTCCTCGCGCTCGACGCGGCGTCGCAACGGCCGACCCACCTACCGCCTCGTCCGCTACGCGGACGATTTCGTGGTCATGGTGGCCGGCACCAAAGCGCACGCCGCCGAACTGCGAGAGGAGGTCACAGCGGTTCTCTCCACCGCCGGGCTCGTCCTGTCGGAGGAGAAGACGAGGGAGTGTCACATCGACGAGGGCTTCGACTTTCTCGGCTTTCGCATCCAGCGGCAGCCACAGAGGGGGTCGAAGAAGCTCTACGTCTACACCTTTCCTTCCAAAAAGGCGCTCGCCTCGGTGAAGTCAAAGGTGAAGGCTGCAAGCAGAACCAGCACGAACCAAACTCTGGCCGACCTCATCGGGCGGTTGAACCCGATCCTTCGAGGTTGGACCTCTTACTTCCGTTACGCCAGCTCCAAGGCGACCTTTGCCTACCTACGCCACTACACGTGGAACCGGGTGGTGCAGTGGCTTCGCCGCAAGCACGGCCGCAATGGTTGGAAGCATCTGCGACGGCGCTACTTCTCCACGACGTGGTGGCCGGAGCAGAACGGCACGGTGCTGTTCGACCCGTCAGCGGTGGCGGTCACCCGCTACCGCTGGAGGGGCTACTACATCGCCAGGCCGTGGGACCAGGAGATCAGCGCCACCGCTTGACCCCTCCGATCTGTGGAGAGCCGGATGCGGTGAAAGTCGCACGTCCGGTTCGGGGAGCGGGCCGGGGAAACGGACTGGTCGACGAGACCAGCACCGCGCCCCGGTCCGACTCCACCTGACGACGACCGTGCGACACAAGCCGAGCGCCGAACGGCGGCGGCGGCGTTGATCACTTGCGTCGTCCGCCATACTTGCCAGACATCGGTCAGGCGGTCGCGGGGATGAAGGTGATGAAGGGGTTCATGATCGCAATGATGAACCCTTCCAACTGCGGTTTTATGCGTTTCGAGATGAATGCCTCTTGACCCGGGGAGGTTGGCGTTCACCGAGAACGTCTCGGATTTCTTCCAATCATGAAGGTTTTGATGAAGGTTTTCATGAACCTTGCCGTTCATCGTGGTCGGTATGAACGTCTCCACCATCCAGCAGATCCGATCCCAACGGCAGGCTCGCGGGGCTGCCTCAACGGCCCTTACCGACGGATCCGTTGATCTGCTGTCGATCCCTGAAACCGCTCGCCGCATCGGCGTCCATGCCGACACCCTCTATCGGCTGTGCCGCACCGGGCAGTTCCCCCCGGCCATCCAGATCGGTCGAGGGTGGAGGGTCTCAGTACCACGCCTGGATCGCTACCTCCACGGGGATGAGACTGGCTCCAACACCGAGCCCGATCCTGACTTACTCAAAACTGCCGTCGACTCCTAATGGCTGTCGCAGACTCTGGTGCAATCCAGTCCGATCCTCGCCCGCGCCGTCTCCCGAATATCACGCCCATCGCCGCGGTCCGGGCCTCCAGGAACCGGAAGCAGTTGCATCCAGGAGCGGATTGAGGAAGGCGCGGATGACTGCCAACGCCGCGTCCAACGTCTGTGCGGTATCCAAGAGCGAACGCCGGGCTTCGGCCGCATACCCCGGCTCCCACAGCGCCCGATCCGGCACGTCGAAGCTCGGCGGCAGCATGAGTCCCCGCCGTTCGAACTCCGATTGCAGCGCCGCCGCTTGTGCACTCGCGTCCACCGAAGCGCCGCCAACGATGGCCACCAGATCAACCAAATCGCGGAACCGCGTCGATGGCCGGCGATTCTCGCCGTGGCGCTCATACGTCGCCGCCACCTTGTCGGCGACATGGTCCACCAGCGGATAGGCCCGGTAGCCACGTTGTTCGACCTCGGGGATCACCCCGCGTGCCAGCGGTGGCACATCCTCGGGCTGCCCGGTCATCCGAATATCCGACCCCGCGAGGTCGACGTGGAACTCGACCCAGCTCGTCGCTCCAACGACAGCGTTGATGGAAAGCCGGACGGTGTTGTCGCCGACCGCTCTTCCACCGCCGATCTCGAATTGGAACCAGTCGCCGATGTCCGCCGCGGAGGCACGGCGCAGTTCCTCTTCCGCCACCTCCCTGGCTGCCTCGCGATAGAGATCGACGTCGAGGCTTCCTCGCACGCCAATGTTACGGGCGAGAAGTGCGGTCGCCCCCTTGACGATCCATCCGTCGTCGATGAGGTAGAGCCGTTCGAGCAGACGGTCGTAAGCAACCTGGCGCTGCAGCTGTTGTAACGTCCACCGGCCTTCCCTGGCCGCCACCTTGAGCCGGTCTGTCAGTGCGCGACGGAAGGCCGCCGGAGTCGCGTAACGATCACCCGCACTCACGTCGTGGCCTGGGCAGTGCGATCGACGTGCGTGCGGGCCTCATCCAGCCATCGGTCCGTTTCGGGGTCCCCGGTCGTGTCTAGCAACCAGCGCAGGAGTGCGAGTCCGTCTCCCTTTCGTAATCCGAATCGGGCCGCGTGGGGCGCGAGGCTGTCCGCGAACGTGCCCGGGTAGTCGAAAACAGGACGGATGGCGTCGGCGATCAGGCGGGCCACCGCTTCAGGGTCCTCATGATCCCAGAGAAGGTCCGAAGCGATGCGAGAGGGTCGAGTGACTGGGAGGCCGCGGAGACCTATCCATTCTCGGTCCTCGAGCGGCCGAACGTGAATGCGGACGTCCGGACGGCGAGTCTGACGACGCTTGGCGAGCGTGAACTCGTGGCGGTCAGCGGGGAGGTGCCCCAGGGCGTAGACCGCCGCCGCCGACCGGTGGGAGACGACACCCTGCTCGGCTCTCCGCTCCCACGCCGGGAGGTCGGGAGCGAGTTGGAACCAGGCTGCCCGCAGGTCCAGGTGGTCGGGAATGGGGGCGGCGATCACCCGGTACACGCCGTTCGCAACTCGTTCGAGGAGCCCCCCCTCAGCGGTCAGGCGTTCCAGGGAAGTCGACCCGATCCCTGCCTTCTCAATCTGACGTCGTGTGAGAAGCCCCCATTGCTCCTGGGCAACCTCCTGGAGCCGTGGGAGGACCGAAAGTCGTGGCACACTTCATTATACCCCTAAATAGGGGCGTTGTGAAGCACTGATTGGCGGGTATAACTTCGATGTACCCCTCATAAGGGGGTTAACAAAGTGATCAATAGAGCTTCAGGGTGGCACCCAGCAGCCCCGCTGCTTCGCGGTCCCGCTCTGGAAGAGCGTGGGCATACCGGTCGAGCGTCATTGTCGCCCGGGCGTGGCCGTGGCGCTCTGCGACGGTCCGGACGTCGACGCCGGCGGCGATCAATGTGGTCACTGAAAAATGCCGAAGATCGTGGAACCGAAACGGCCACCTCTGCCCTTCCGGTAGATCTGATCGTTTGGCCTTCGGCTTGGTGTCACGCAACTTGTCCAGGGCCGGTTTCTCCATAGCCACGCACACCTTTGTGAACCCATGCGTAAGAGTGTCCGGATTGACCGGCAGGGCGCCATTGGCGTTGTAGGACAACACGTAGGGATCGGCCACGAGGGGCGAATCGGCACGCCTCGAGAGGTCACCGACGTAGGCCCATCGGCGCTTGAGGACCTCGACAGCGACCGGGTCGAGAGCCAGCTCACGAGCCGCGTGTGTTTTGGTTGATCCCGTGTGCTGTTCACCATTGGCAACTGTCAGGGATCGGGCAATACGGACTCGTCCGATCACCAGGTCGATGTCAGACCACTTCAGGGCCACGAGCTCACCGCGCCGTGCGCCCGTGAGCGCAGCGAGTGCCGTGGCGCAGGCGATCACCGGATCGATAGCGTCGGCGGCCCTGACGAGCTTGGAGAGCTGGTCGGGCGTGGGCACCACCATTTCCTTGCGCATGACCGAGGGTGGCGTGGCCCGGGCCGTGGGGGCCGCATCGATCCATCCCCACTTGACCGCCTGCCGGCAGGCGGCCGACAAGATGGAGTGATACTTGTGCACCGTGGCCGCCGACAGCCCCTCGTCGAGCCATTGGCGGTAGGCCGCATCGAGGGTGTCTGCACCGAGTTTACCGAGCCGGGCACTGCCGAGCTTCGGACGGATCCGAGCCTCGATCTTGCGCTTGTTCTCGTAGACGGTCCGGGGTCGCTGGTGCGGTTCGGTCGCCTCGAGCCACTTGTCGAGCAGCTGACCCACCGTGGCCGTAGATCGATTGAACTTGCCAGCGTTCACCTTGGCGACGAGCGCCGACAGCGCCTTCCCGGCGTCCTTCTCCGTCCCTATAAATGTCTCGGTCGCTCGGGTGGGTTTGCCGGTGACCGGATCGTTGCCGGTGAAGGCCCGCAGCTCCCAGTGGCCGGCCGACCGTTCGCGCATCGTTCCCGGTCTGCTTTGGCCCGCTCTCGATGGCATCAACCATCTGCCCGGAGAGGAGCACGGAATGCGGCTGTTCGCATAGCCCACCGTACGCCCATTTCTGGGGTTTGTGGCGCATCTGTGGGGCAACAATCTCGGTGAGACTCCGAAAAGTGCCTCTGAACTGGTGGGCGCTGCGGGACTCGAACCCACGACCTCAGCCGTGTGAAGGCTGCGCTCTAACCAGCTGAGCTAAGCGCCCGCTTTGTTCAGGTGTGCCACGCAGACCTGAACCGGGACCACCGAGGATAGCCCAGTGATTTGGGCATCACGGATGGGCCGGGTACCCTGTGGAGCAAATGGCTCCCTCTACGAACGGTGATGGCAGTAAGCCTCCGAAGCTGACCGAGCGGCTGTCCCCGATGTTCCTCCGCCCGGCCAAGCCCAAGGAGGCGCCTCCCGAAGAGCCCGATCGGGTACTCGGTCCCGACGAGCGCAAAGCCGCCATGAGCGGGCTCAGTGCCCTCGAGGTCAAGTGGGCCAAGGGCGGTCTCATTCTGGCCACAGGTCTGGGCATCGTCCTGACGCTCTACTTGAGCTCGGCCCACCGCACGCGGACCGAGACCATCATCCGCAATGGCAAGAAGATCAAGGGGACCGTACCCATCTCGGCCACGTGGCTGCTGTTGGGCGCCATCGTCCTGGTGTTCTGCGGGCTCGGGTTCATCGCACTCCGGCGGCGCAAGCGCTCCCTGGTGGTCTTCTCGTTCTTCGTGACCGGGTTCTCCTTCACCCTGATCTTCGCTCCACTCGGATTCGCCCTTATTCTGCTCGGCGCCTGGCTCCTGCTGAGGGCCTACCGCATACAGAAGTTCGGCACCGCCAACGCCAAGATGGCCGCCAAGGAAGCGCGGGACCGACCGCCGCGCCGCGAGCGCAAGAAGGCATCCGGCTCGGCGTCATCGCCGGCGGCCTACAAGCCACCCACGGCGAACAAGCGCTACACGCCGAAGGCGGCGCCCCGCAAGAAAGTGGCAAAACCCACGGAAAAGGTCGCCAAACCCGCCGAGTAGCCAGCAGCCCCGGGTATGACGAGGGCAGAACGAAGGAGGGCCAGGACGTCGCTCCGCCTTCGTACCAGGGAGCGGGCGGTGGGCTCCTCCCCCAATGCGCGCAGGACTTCCACTTCGGTGACCATGCCGATCACCGTCGAGTAGATGGCGAGGAGGAGAAGCCGTGGGTCATGCCGACGCATCGTGCCGGCATCCATCTCAGCCTCCAGGAAGGACGAGGCGCGGCGCACGAGGGGCTCGAGCGCGAGCGTCATCTGCGTCGCGGCGGGTGGACCGAGCCTCGATACTTCTCGTAGCAGTCCCAGGAGCTCAGGTTGCCTCGCTGCGAGACGGAAGACAGACCTGACCACGGCCTCGATCCGGACCCACCCGACACCGGCGCCCCGTAGCGCCGACTCGAGAGCCTCGGACAAGTCACCGGCGCTGCGCGCGATGACCGCCTCGAGCACCGCGTCCTTGGAGGGGAACCAGTAGAGGATGCTCTGCTTGGTGATCTCGAGGCCCTTGGCCAGCGCGTCCAGCGAGGTGGCTTCGTAGCCCCGGGTGGCAAACGAGGCCAGGGCGGCGTTGAGGATGCGGTCGCTCGTCGACGGATTGGCGACGCGGACGGGCCGACCCCGTCGGGGGCACGTCGCCGGGGAGAACCCGAGCGGACCTCGCTGTCGTGCTCACTTACCAAATGGTAGACAGATTCGGCGACGGATGGTAAACAATTCCGGTGCCAATCGGCCGGGACCTCCGTGCAAAGCGCTTCTTCATTACCGGTGCCACCGGGTTTTTAGGCACTGCGCTGGTCGAACGCATCCTGCGCTGCATCCCCGAAGCCGACATCACCGTACTGGTCCGCCCGGGCCGAAGGGCTGATCCGGCGGCCCGCCTGGCCCGGGAAGTCATCCGAAATGACTGTTTTGACCGCCTCCGGTCCGAGCTCGGCGACGACTTCGCCCCCGAGGTGGCCCGCCGGGTCAAGGCCGTGGCTGGAGACGTCGGGCAGGACGGCCTGGGACTCGACGAGGTGGGGCGGGCCGCCCTGGCCGCCAGCGATGTCGTCATCCACTCGGCCGCTACCGTCTCCTTCGACGCCCCCCTGACCCAAGCCGTCGAGATCAACCTTCTCGGCCCCGCCCGGGTGGCCGCAGCCCTGGCCGCCTCAGGATCGCAGGCCCATCTCATCTCCGTGTCGACCGCCTACGTCGCCAGCACCCATCAGGGCGAGGCAAAAGAAGAGCTGCTCTCCGAGAACCGGTTCACGCTGGACGTCGATTGGGAGGAGGAGGTCAAGGCCGCCCGGCGCCTGCGGGACGACCTGCAGGCGGCCTCCCGTCAACCTGACCGCCTGACCGCCTTCACCAAGGAGGCCCGGGGAGAGATCGGCGGCGCCGGTGATCATCTGATCGCCACCCGGGCCGAGAAGATCCGCGAGGAGTGGGTGCGCACCGAACTGGTCGACGCCGGCACCGCCCGCGCCCTTTCGCTCGGATGGCCCGACGCCTACCCCTTCACCAAAGCCATGGGCGAGCGCGTACTGGTCGAGAAGTGGGCCGGAAAGCTCCCGATCACCTTCGTCCGGCCTTCGATCATCGAGTCCGCTCTTTTGGAGCCCAGGCCCGGGTGGATCCGGGGCTTCCGGATGGCGGAGCCGATCATCGTGTCGTACGCACGTGGATTGCTGCGCGAGTTCCCCGGCGTGCCCGAAGGCATCATCGACGTGATCCCGGTGGACCTGGTGGTGGCCGCCATCCTCGCCGTGGCCGCCCACGGCCCGGACCCCGACGGCCCGTGTGTCTTCCACGTGGCCTCCGGCGTGCGCAACCCCCTCCCCTACGGGCATCTGGTCGACCTGGCCGAGGACTGGTTCAGCCGCAACCCGCTCTACGACGAGCGGGGGCAGCCCATAAGCGTGCCTGAATGGTCGTTCCCCGGCCGCGGGCGGGTGCAGCGCCAACTGCGTCGGGCCGATCAGGTCATGACCATCGTCGAGCGGCTCTTGACCGCGCTGCCGGTGCGGGGGAAACAGGCCGATCTGGCGGCACGGATCGAGGATCGTCATGCGTTGGCCAAGCGTGCCCTCGGCTACGTCGAGCTCTACGGGGCCTATACCGAGACCGACGCCCGCTACCGCGTCGATCGCCTTCTCGAACTGTGGGACACCTTCGACGAGGAGGACCACGAGGCATTCTGCTTCGATCCGGCCGTCATCGACTGGGACCACTACGTCCACAACGTGCACCTCCCGTCCGTGGTCGAACACGCCCGGGTCCGTACGACCGCCGGTCGCTCGGTCGTGGAGAAACGTCCCGAACGGGCCCGCCGGGCGATCCTGTCGGCCGACCGCCACCTGGCCGTCTTCGATCTCGAGCACACGCTCATGGCCTCCAACGTGGTGGACACCTACGCCTGGCTGGCCAGCCGCCACCTCCCCGTCGGACGTCGGGCCAAATTCGTGGCCGAACTGTTGCGCCAGGCGCCATCGCTGCTTGCCCTCGATCGGCGCGACCGGGGCGACTTCCTGCGCTCGTTCTACCGCCGATTCGAGAACGCCCCGATCGCCCAGCTGCAGGCCGACTCGTGGGAGTTGTTCCACCGGCAGCTCCTGACCCGCTCCTTTCCCGAAGGCTTCGCCCGGGTGCGGGCACATCGCGCCCTGGGCCATCGCACCTTGCTCATCACGGGTGCGCTCGATTTCATCATTGAGCCTGTGCGGCCCCTGTTCGACGACATCGTCTGCGCCCATATGGACGTGCGCAACGGTCTGCTGACCGGTCACCTGACCAACCTTCCCCCGATCGGCGAAGCCCGGGCTCTCGTCCTCACGGACTACGCCGAGGCCCACCACCTCTCGTTGGAGGAATCGGTGGCCTACGCCGATTCGTCGAGTGACCTGGCCATGCTCGAAGCGGTCGGCTTCCCGGTCGCTGTCAATCCCGAGGCACGTCTCGCCGCCATCGCCCGCCGACGCGGTTGGCACGTCGAACATTGGTCCAAAGCGCGAGGCGGCTCACACCGAACGCTGCCCTTAGGGCCCTTCGACGTGAAGTCGCCCAAGGCGGTGATCGCCAAATGAGCACGCTCCTCTTCGAGCGCTCGCTGCCGCGCTTTGCGGCCGCCCGCATCGCGTCGACCTTCGGGTCCGGACGGGGCGCCGGCGTCGGCCCCCTGCGATTGGTCGAGCAGGAGGCGCCTTCGCTGCCCGGTGAGGGGTGGGTCCACGTCGACCCGCTGCTGGCAGGCATCTGCGGCTCCGACCTCTCCACGTTGGACGGGCGCAGCTCGCGCTACTTCGAAGAGATCGTCTCGTTCCCCTTCGTCCCCGGGCACGAAGTGGTCGGATTGCTCTCCGCCGATACCGTCGGTGCGGAGGGCTCGCTCCTGGTCGCCGGCACGAGGGTGGTCCTCCAACCCGTTCTGGGCTGCGCGGCGCGCGGCATCGATCCTCCCTGCACAGCCTGCCGGGCCGGGCACGTCGGGAATTGCGGGTATCTCGCCTTCGGGCATATCCGGCCCGGATTGCAGACCGGCTTTTGCGCCGACACCGGCGGCGGCTGGTCGACAACCGGGCTGGTGGCGCATTCGAGCCAGCTCTTCGCCGTGCCCGACGGGTTCAGCGACGCAGACGCCGTGACGATCGAACCGGTGGCCTGTGCCGTACACGCCGTCTTGGGCGCGGGCATCCGCGACGGGGACGTGGTGGCGGTGCTCGGAGCCGGCACTCTGGGCCTCACGGTGACCGCCGCGCTGGCCCACCTGGCCGCGACGGGACGCTGCCCGGCGCCGCGCTCGCTCCTTGTCGGTGCCAGGTACGCCCACCAGCAACGGCTGGCCCGCGAGTTCGGAGCTACCGAGGCACTCCCCGCCGACCAACTGGCGCGCGCCGTGCGGCGACACACCCACTCGCTCTCTTTCGGCGGCGTGACCGGCGAGACGGCGACGCTGTCCGGAGGAGCCGACGTGGTCATCGACTGCGTGGGCAGCGCGGAATCGATCAGCCAGTCGTTGTCCATGGTCCGTCCCCGCGGCACGGTGGCCCTCGTCGGAATGCCCGGCAAGGTGACCATCGATCTCGCCCCGTTGTGGCACCGCGAGGTGCGCCTGGCGGGGGCCTACGCCTATGGAACCGAGAGCATGCCGGCTGCGGCGGCGTCGGCGGCTGCGGCGGGTGCGGCGGCGTCGGCGGCTGCGTCGGCGTCGGCGGCTGCCACCACGGAGATCACAACGTTCGCCCTGGCGTTCGAGGTCGTGGCCGCGGCGTCAACCGGCCGCCTGGTCTCGGCCACCTACCCCCTCGCCCGTTTCGAGGAGGCCGTCGCCCACGCCGGCGCAGCCGGGAGGCGGGGGGCCGTGAAGATCGCTTTCGACATCAGGAAAGGACACACCCGATGAGCCGCCGTCCCGGTTTCGTGCTCGAGGTGGACAAATCCACGCCGCCGACCCTGTTCTGGAACGGCGAGGGTTTCACGCTCGAGACCCTCCCCGAGGGCAGTCGGGTGATTTACGCGCCCGAACCGATGAAGGCGCTCGACGATCCCTACGGCGCCATTCGCCACGCCCTGCTGCACCCCGTCGGCGACCGCGACCCCTTGCCGGCCTTGCTCCACGCCGGAATGAAATTGACCATCTGCTTCGACGACATTTCGCTTCCGCTCCCTCCGATGGAAGCCCCGGACATCCGCCAGATGGTCATCGAGACCGTGCTCGACATGGCAGCCGACGCCGGCGTCGACGACGTCATGCTCATCGCCGCCCTAGCCCTGCACCGGCGGATGACCGAAGACGAGTTGCGGCACGCGTTGGGCGACCGCGTGTACGACGCCTTCGCTCCCCACGGCCTCCTCACCCAACACGATGCCGAGGACCCCGACAATCTCATCCATCTCGGGCAGACCGACTCGGGCGAGGACATCGAGATCAACAAGCGGGCCGCGACGTCGGATCTCTTGGTCTACGTCAACATCAACCTCGTCGCCATGGACGGTGGCCACAAGAGCGTGGCTACCGGACTGGCGAGCTACCGGTCACTGCGCCACCATCACAATCCCCGGACCATGCAACATTCCCGCTCGTTCATGGACGCTCCCGCTTCGGAACTCCACAGCTCGAACTGGCGCATGGGAAGGCTCATCGCAGATGCCGGGGTGAAGATCTTCCAGATCGAGACGACGCTCAATACCGACACGTTTCCGTCCTCCTTCTCGTTCCTGCAAAAGCGCGAGTGGGAGTGGAACCTGCGCGACCGCGCCACATTCGCCGCCACCAGCCGGTCGCTCAAGGGTGTACCACCTCGCCTGGCCCGCCAGATCTTCCACTCGATCGAATCGCCCCATGCCATGACATCGGTCCAGGCCGGAGAAGTTGAGGCCGTCCACGCCATCACGACGGAGAACGTGTGGAAGCAGCAAGGGGTCGACGTGCAGGGCCAGACCGACATCCTCACGTTGGGGCTGCCGTACATCTGTCCCTACAACGTCAACTCGATCATGAACCCGATCCTGGTGGCCTGTCTGGGCCTGGGGTACTTCTTCAACCTGTACCGGGGGAAGCCACTCGTGCGCGAGGGCGGCGTGCTCATCCTTCGTCACCCGACACGGCCCGAGTTCCACCCCGGTCATCACCCCAGTTACATCGATTTCTACGAGCAGGTCCTCACCCAGACCGTCGACCCTGTCGCCATCCACAAGCAATTCGAGGAGTCCTTCGCCACCGACCCGTGGTACATCCACCTCTATCGCACGGGTCACGCGTATCACGGCGTCCATCCCTTCTACATGTGGTACTGGTGTGCGCACGCGCTCGAACACCTCGGTCGCGTCATCATCGTCGGCGGCGATGCCAAGGCGGTCCGTCGCCTCGGATTCTCACCTGCTTCGTCGTTGAACGACGCGTTGGAAATCGCCAGTGACGTGGTCGGCCCCTCCCCCACCCTGACCCATCTGCACGCACCCCCGATCATGATGGCGGACGTGCACTGATGGCGCGTCCGGGGGGTCTGCTCGGCCGGGCGCGGGCGATCCGCTTTCCGCTGGCGGCACCGTCATGGCCCGCCACGGTCGAGCGGCCGGACCCCGAGCGCAAGCTCGGACTCGAGTACGACCACGAGTGGTCTCGCCGTTATCCGGCCCGTCTGGCCCGGGCCATGGTCATGGACAACCTGGCCCGCCCGGTCGCACGGGTCATTGCCCCCTCCACCGTGCGCGGCGCGGAGCATCTGCGCCACGTGGAGGGCCCGGTCATCTTCGCGGCCAATCACGCCAGCCACGTCGACACGCCGCTCCTGCTGACCAACCTGCCGCTCGAGTTCCGCCACCACACCGTGGTGGCGGCCGCATCCGATTACTTCTTCGATCGCACCTGGAAATCGATGCTCTGGTCGTTCGCCCTGGCCGCCATCCCCTTCGAGCGGAGAAAGGTGAGCCGCAAGTCGGTGGACACGCTCTCCGAATTGCTCGAGGACGGCTGGAACCTGGTCATCTTCCCCGAGGGTGGACGGTCACCTGACGGTTGGACCCAGCCCTTCGGAGGGGTTGCCTCCTACCTGGCCCGGCGCACCGGCCGTCCCGTCGTCCCGGTCTATCTCCACGGCACCCGCCACGTCCTGCCCAAGGTCTCCGATGCGCGTGCGCAGGCGCCCGGCGGTTCGGGCACGGAAGGGCGTCGCGGTGGCCAACTGCGACGGTCTCCGATCTCCGTCCTCTTCGGCGCCCCGCTTTCCCCCGATGAAGGCGAGAACGCGCATCGCTTCTCGGACCGCATCGAGGCTGCCGTCGCCAACCTCTCCCGGGAAGTGCATGCGGACTGGTGGCAGGCACGACGGGCCGTGAGCACGGCCGACCCCGCTGAAGGTGCCGCCCAGGCGCACCGGGGGCCTGATGCCCCGGCCTGGCGCCGGGCGTGGGCCCTCGATGCGCCGCCATCGAGTGGTCGTGACCGTTGGCCTGAATAATGCACGGACCGGGACCGTTCGGCGACCCGAGTTGAAAGGAGCCCTCATGTCCACTTCCGATCCCATGGCAACCAGCCATGCCCCTCACGACCCGGCGCACGACGAGGGTGACGTCGTGACGAAATTCATCTCCCGATCCGTCGCCGAGACCGCATCGCTGTTCACGGCGTTGCTGCTCAGCAAGGATCTGAAGATCTTTGACGTCATCGATCAGAGTGGCGAGGCCCGCCTGGTCGGTCTGCAGCTGCGGGACACGGTTCTGGTCATTTTCGGAAGCCCCGCCGCCGGTACCCCCGTGATGGAAGCTTCACCCTTGTCCGCTCTGGACCTTCCCCTCAAGGTGCTGATCTGGTCGGACGAGGGACAGACCAAAGTCTCTTACGTCGCACCTGACGCCCTGGCAGCACGTCATGGCCTCAGCCCTGAACTCGTGGCGAACCTCCGGGGCATCGACGCGCTCACGGACGCCCTGGTCGCCGGCTAGCTGCTCTCGGCGTGCGCCAGCAGTGCTACTCGCGCCGCTGAAGGCGGTTGCCGGAGTCCGATTTCGTTGCCGTCAATGTCGCTGACCTTCGCAACGAGCATCCCCCCGCCGACGTTGGTCGGTTCCTGGACCACCTCCGCGCCGGCGTCCTGGAGGGCACCGATGGTGGCAGAGACATCATCGACATCGTAGAACGGGACGGGTCCCGTCATGCCTTGGTCATGCCCATTGGGAACCAGACCTATCTCGGCCCCGTTCACGGAGAAGCCCACGTAGAACGGCGAGTCCACGTGGGGCGCAGCACCGAAAAGGATGGAAAAGAGGGCCTTCGCCTTCTCGACATCCTTCACCGGGTAGAGCACGGTATTGCATTGCACTTCCATGAGATCTCCTTTTGTCACATTTCCCACACTCATGGGTCAATGTAGATGACACCGAAGATCAGGAGAATGTGACACGTGGATCAGACGACATCGCTGACGGACCAGTTCGAAGCCAACCGGCCGCATCTGCGCGCCCTGGCGTTCCGAATCCTCGGCAACGCGGAGGACGCCGAAGATGCCCTTCAAGAAGCCTGGCTCCGCCTGTCAACCATGGATGCACGCGAGATCGAGAATCTCGGCGGCTGGCTGACAACCGTCGTCTCGCGGATCTGCCTCAATACCCTCCGGAGCCGGCAGCGGCGACCTTCTGCATCCATCGACGACGCCGCCACCGCCGACGAGCTCGCCCTGCGCGTCGCGGTGACTCCGGAGGATCAAGCCATCCTGGCCGACTCGATGGGCCAGGCGCTGCTCGTCGTTCTCGACAGACTCAACCCGGCGGAGCGGATCGCCTTCGTCCTCCACGACATGTTCTCCGTCTCGTATGAGGAGATCGCCTGGATCCTCGGTAAGTCAGAGGAAGCCTGTCGCCAGCTCGCGAGCAGGGCCCGCCGGCGGGTTCGCATCGCCGAGGACCCGGCCTCGAATCCGCAACGGCAGCGCGAGATTGTCGACGCGTTTCTCGCTGCGGCAAAGACCGGGGACTTCGAGCTGCTGCTCTCGTTCCTCAGTCCCGACGCCGAGCTCGTGGCTGATGCGGCCGCGATCGCCATGGGTGCGCCGGCGAGCCTGGTCGGACCGAACGATGTCGCATCGAGATTCTCCGGCGGGGCCAAGGCGGCGCGCGTCGCCCTTCTCGACGGGCTCGCAGGGCTGGTGTGGGCGCAGGGCGGCACGCCGAAAGTCGCCTTCGACTTCACTGTGGTTGCAGGCAAAGTGCGTCGGATCGAGATGATCGCCGACGACGACGTCCTGTCGGAGATCGACATCGATTTCGTCCGCCGCACGACGACGAGCGCCGGCCCGTGAGCTCGCGCGCCCGGCGACGCCCGAACCGACAGTTGTCCGAGAGCTGCCCTCAGTAGGGCTCGCCGGACCGATCCAGGTAGTCCTCGGCGAGAATCCTCTCCTCGCGGTAGCGCTCATAGTCCGCGTCCGAGACGCCGAGCACCTTCTTGTAGACATACTCGTTGTCCTCGCCGAGGACCGGCGCTCCACGTCGCCACTCCTGCGGAACACCGCGGTACGGCAGCCCCGGCTGGAGGTGTGTGCCTACGTCGAGGCTCTCCAACGGACGCTGCCATTCGCGTTCCTGCAAGTGCGGATCCTCGGCGAATTGCTCGTCATCGAGGACCGGCCCAGCGGCGACGTTGACCCGTTGGAGTTCGTGAAACGCCTGGTGCGCCGATTGGTCCGCCGCCCACGCGCCAATGAGCAGGTCCAGCTCGTCGTGGTGTTCCTGGCGCCCGCGTCAGATCAGCGAACCGAGGGTCCCGGCCAAGGTCGCCCCGGCCCATCACCTCGGTTAAGGCACGCCACGCCGCATCGTCGGTGACCGAGATGGCGAGCCACTCCTCGATCTCCCCGGCAGCGGTACAGACCCCTGCGGCGCGTGCCAACGGTCCCGATTGCCCCATCGCCGGGGCTCCACGCCGAGCTGGCAGTCGATGAAGATGTCTCCGAGATGGTTCAGGATGTTCTCGCTCTGATCGACCTCGACCAGTTGCCCCCGGCCACTCTCGCGCCCGATAGCGCAGAGCGGCGATCGTGGCGAAGGCCGTCGCAGGCCCGGAGGCCGCGTCCATGTACGTCGTGCCGGGCGTGGTGACGAGCTCAGTGTCGCGATGACCGCAGAGCCAGGCCATCCCGGTGAGCCCGTCGAATTGCGCGCCGAAGCCGGTGTAGTCCGACCAGTCACCGGACGTTCCCGTCGGCGGCATGCGCACGATGATCAAACGAGGATTTCGAGCTTGCAGCTCGCTCGTGTAGAGGCCGATGTGGGCCAGACCGCTGGTGCGGAAGTTCTCGATGAACACGTCGGAGCGCTCCACCAATTGCATGAGGAGCTCCCTACCCTCGGGCCGTCGGTTGTCGATGGTGCAGGAGAGCTTGTTCCGTGCGATTGCATTGTTCATGGCGTGGCGGTTCCACGGACGATCCGGCCGGTCGGGAACCGGGTTCCCGTAGAGCGAGCCGAGAAAACCCGGATCCGAAAGGGTGGGTCGAGCCTGGTACCCCTTGGTCGTCGGGGGCAGGATCCAGGGGTTCTCCACCCGGATGACCTCGGCGCCGAGGTCGGCGAGCAGCATGGTGGCGAAAGGGCCCGACCACACCGTGGTGAGATCGAGCACCCGGATCCCGCGAAGCGGTGGAGATGACGGCGACGGCACGGGCGCGGCGACGGCACGGGCCGGTTGCCCGCGCCTGCGCCCGGCCGCCGGCAGTTGCAACGCAGCTGCGACTTCGGCGTCGTGCTCCCCGAGGCGCGGGGCGAGGCGGCGGAGGGACCATCCACCCTCGGCAAAGCGATAGGGGGCTCCGGGCAGCTTGATGGAACCTGCTCCGGGGTCATCCGCATGGATCCAGAAACCGCGTTGTGCCAGGTGGTCGGCCTCGATGACCTCGCTGGGCTCGTTCACACCCGCCAGCGGCCACCCGACCCGTTGCGCCTCCGCCGTCGCCTCGGCGCGCGTGCGCGACAAGAGCCACGGGTAGAGGGCCGCATCTATCGCTTCTTTCGTTTCGCCGCGCTCGAACGCATCGGGGCGGGCGAATGCGGCATAGAGATCCTCGTCATCGAGTACTTCGAGCATCTGGTCCAGTTGCTGGGGCGTGGACATCATCGCCACGTAGCCGTCACCACAGGGATGCACCCCGAGGGGGAGGAGCGATTCGCGCGCACCGGCATAGAGGTTCGGTCCGGGGGCGCAATCCCGATAGCGGATACGAGAGAAGGGTCGTTGCCCGGGCTGGAATGGTCGAGAGGGCTTCGGTCGCCGCACAGTCGACAAAGCATCCGACACCGGTCGACTCGGCGTTGAGCACCGCCCCGAGCGCGCCAAGTGCGGCCAGGTTGGCCACAATGCACAGACCGAGATGACCGGGAAAGCGGACGGGGGCCTCGTTCGTCCGATCCATGGATCATGTTGTTGCTGACCGCTTGCGCGATCAGGTCGTCCCACTGGTAGTCGGCGTAGGGCCCCGTGGCGCCGAACCCGCTGATGCGCACCAGCGAGAGGCCCGGCGCCCGCTCGTGCACGGCGTTCCACGTGTACCCCCACGCCTCGAGGTCGCCCGAACCCGTGGCCTCGATGATCAGGTCGCTGCGATCGATGAGCGCGCCCAGGCGTTCTCGGCCATCTGACCGTCGCCGGGTCGAGGACCGTGCTGCGCTTGTTGGTGTTCAGGTGGAGGAATGCCCCGCCCCGGTAGGTGCCATCCGCGATCGCGGGCGGCGCTCTCGCGATGGCGCAGCACGTCACCCGCAGGGCCCTCCACCTTGACCACATCGGCCCCGAGGTCGGCGAACAGCTTTCCGCAATAGCTGCCGGCAACCCCCTCGGCCAGCTCCACCACCCTGATCCCGCTCAACAGCTGTCGCAATGCGCCCCTCCCCGGCCAGGAGGCCGAGGCTAATCGGTGCAGGTCGCGGCGTTCAGGACGTCGGCCAGACCAGCTCGACGTTCTCGATCGAGCGCAGTCCCGGGGGATAGTGCAGCTCGATCCCCGGTTTCAGCCCGTATTCGGGGATGCGGCGATGCCACTCACGCAATGCGATGCGTAGCTCGCGGCGGGCCAGGTGGGAGCCGAGGCATCGATGGACCCCGCCGCCGAAGCCCAGATGACGATTCTCCTCACGGTCGAACCGCACATCGAAGGGGTCGCCGAACACTGCCGGGTCGACATTGGCCGCCCCGATCGAGACGAAGACGATGTTGCCCGGGGAGATGGGACAGCCGGCGACGACGGTCTCGCCGGTGGCCGCGCGTGCGGTACCGGCGACCGGCGTCTCCCACCGCAGGAGTTCTTCGACGGCTCGGGGGATCACGGACGGGTCCGCCACGATCTGGCGCCGATGCCCGGCATGCTGTGCCAGGTAGGCGAAGAAAAGGGTCAGCGAATCGGTGACCGTGTCGAGCCCGGCGATCAGGAAGAGGAAGCAGATGTCGAGTATCTCCTCGCGGCTCAGCTTCTCCCCATCGACTTCGGCCCCCAGGAACTGGGTGAGTATGTCGTGTTCGGGTTTCTTCTGGCGCTCATCCAGTATGGCGTCGAAATAGACGTAGATCTCCTGACCGATCTGCTCGCGGACATGCATCTGCTCCATTGGATCCCCCGCAGGGCGCATGATGCCGTCCTTGAGGCGGAGAAGTGTGTCGAGCTCCTCCCACGGCAGGCCCATCAACCCCAAGAAGACCGCGGAGGGGAACAGCACGGCCAGCTCCTCGGTGAAGTTGCAGCTGCCTCGGTCGATGAACGCATCGATGAAGTGGTTCATGCGGGCGGCCACGTCGTCTTCTATGGCGTCCATCTTCTTGGGGGCGAACAGAGGGTCGAGGATCTTGCGGTACTTCAGATGCTCGGGCGGGTCCACACTGAGCGGGATGAGGGGGCGGATGTTGCCCAACTGCACGAGGTCCCGCGAGGTGTAGCTCTCAGGATTGCGCAGCACCTCATCGACGGCGGACCGGCTCGCCACCACGACAAAGCCTTCAGCAGGACAAATGATCCCGCCCGACTCGAGGAGCGCCTTGTACTTCGGCTGTGGCTCGACCAGATCGAAGAGATCGTCGAGCCCCTCTTCATCGCCGCGGAACACCGCTGTGGGCTCGTCCTGGCTCTCTGACGCCTCTGACATCGCGCTCCCTCGGTTCGGCCACTTTTCGCCACTGTCCGCCACGGACCGCCCGATCCTAACGAGCGGGAGACCCCAAAGCTTGGGCGACTGCCTGAGAACATACCGGACGCGGCGGGCCCCGCCGAATAACCTGACACCCGGTCGTCAGCCTTCGGCCGTTCCGTTCTCCAGAGAGGTGCGACAGACGATGAGCGAGTTAGAGGGAAGAGTGGCCATCATCACCGGAGCCGGCCGCGGTATCGGACGGGAGCACGCGCTGCTCTTCGCGTCCGAGGGGGCCAAGGTCGTAGTGAACGACCTCGGCGGCGAGACCGACGGCACGGGGGCGGACGCCTCACCGGCCCAGCAGGTGGTCGAGGAGATCACCGCGGCCGGGGGGACCGCGGTCGCCAACCACGACGACGTGTCGGACTGGGATGGCGCACAGCGTCTGGTCGATCAGGCGGTGACCACCTTCGGCAACCTTCACGTCCTGGTCAACAACGCCGGCATCCTGCGCGACCGCATGCTCATCAACATGTCCGTGGAGGAATGGGACGTGATCATGAAGGTGCATCTGCGAGGTCACTTCTGCATGACGCGGTGGGCGGCCACGTACTGGCGCGAGGAGTCGAAGGCGGGGAAGACCGACAAGCGGTCCGTGATCAACACCTCGTCGACCTCCGGGCTGTTCGGCAATGTGGGCCAGACCAACTATGGAGCGGCCAAAACCGGGATCGCCACGTTCTCGATGATCGCCGACAACGAGTTGGCCCGCTACGGAGTGCGCGTCAATGCCATCGCGCCCGCCGCAGCGACGCGCCTCACCGCGACGGTGGCGGCTGACCGACCGGTCGTGGTACCGGACGAGTGGTCGCCGATGGACCCCGCCAACATCGCTCCGTTCGTCGCTTACCTCGCCACCGAGGACTGCCCCATCCACGGGAGGGTCTTCCTCGTCGCCGGCGGGCAGGTCCATCTGTTCCAGCCGTTCGCCATCATCGACAAGGTGGAAAAGAACGGCCTCTGGACCATCGACGAGCTACGGACCCAGGCGGCGCACTTCGCCGATGAGCCGTTCAACCTCAATAACCCCTACGAGGGTCTGATCGGCTGAGGACCGCGGCCGACCATCGACGGGCCCGATCAGTCGCCGGTCCGGAGCGCTGATCGGTCCGGTCGGAATAGCGGCACCCAGGCCTCACCGGCCTGCTCGAACGTCACCTCCACCGGCATGCCGATGAACACCTCGTCCGTCTCCACGTCGATGAGGTCAGTGGTGAAGCGGATGCCGACCTGTTCGACCAGTTCCACGATGGCGATGACGTACGGCAACGGGACGGCCGGATTGTAGGGATGGCGATTGACAGTGAAGGTGAACACCGTCCCCCGGCCACTGACCGGCTGCGGCACCAGCTCGCCCCCGCACTGCCTGCAGGCAGCGACCATGGGGTGGGCCCAGCGCTGGCATGACGCGCACCATGCGATAAGCAGTGTCCCCTCGGCTCCGCCGGTCCAGAAGGGCCGATTGAGATCGGTGATCGGCGGCGGGATCCGTGTCGGGGGTTTGTGGTCCACCTCGCCATCGTACGCAGATCGCGCGCTAGCTTGAGGTCGTGAGCGGTCAGGGGCGGGGCGCCATCATTTCGGGCATCGGGATGTCACAGATCGGTCGGCGAACCGGGATCGCGGGCAGTGTCCTGACCACGAGCGCGGCACAGGCAGCCATTGCTGATGCCGGTCTCGAGCCGGGGCAGATCGACGCGGTGACCACCGTGGGCGGCGGTGAGGTCCCGGGTATCGCGGCGCAGCTCGGTGTCGCCGCCCGCTGGAGCGACAAGGGCCTGCCGCACGGCGGCCTCCTCGCCCCCGTCCTGGCGGCGTGCCGCGCCGTGGCCAACGGCGAGGCGCGACACGTACTCGTCTACCGGACCGTCCTGATGATGGGGGGCAGCATCATGCCCGAAGGCGGTGCCGGCGGCGGCGCCGCCGGGGGACCGGGGGGAGATGCCCCCTCGCCGGCCTCCGACGGTCCCCCCTCCTTTCCCGGATTGGAGTGGATGGGACCGCTTCTCACGATGCACGCCTACTCGGCCGCCAACTGGCTCGCCATGCACTGCCGCCGTCACATGTATCTCTACGGGACGACGAAGGAGCAGCTGGGTTGGCTGGCGGTCAACAGCCGGCGCAACGCCGGTCTCAACCCTGATGCCACCTATCGGGAGCCGCTCACGCTCGAGGACTACTTCGACGCGCGCATGATCTCGGACCCGTTCGGTCTCTTCGACTGTGACGTGCCGATCGACGGCTCCATCGCCCTCATCGTTTCGGCCTCGGACTTCGCCGACGACTGCAAAGCTCCGGTCGTCCGGGTCGAGTCCTTCGGCGGAGCCTCGGGCGAGGGGAGCTGGGATCAACGGCCCGACTACCCGAAGATGGCCTCAGAAGAGGCCGCGGCGGAAATGTGGAGCCACACCGACCTCACGCCGCGCGACATCCATGTGGCCGAGCTCTACGACGGCTTCACGTTCCTCACGTTGGCGTGGCTCGAAGCCCTCGGCATCTGCGGGGACGGTGAGTCGGGCCCCTTCATCGAGGGCGGCACCCGAATTTCGCTGGAAGGCGAGCTCCCCCTCAACACCTACGGGGGCCAGTTGTCAGCAGGCCGCATGCACGGCTACTGGATCCTGCACGAGGCCGTGCTACAGCTGCGCCATCAGGCGGGTGCGCGCCAAGTGGCGGACGCCGAGGTGGCGGTGGCCACCGTCGGCGGCGGGCCCATCGCCGGCTGCATGTTGCTCACGCGCTGACCGGCGACGGCGACCGCACCGCAGGGCCCGCTGCGCCCGCACCGCCCGCTGCGCCCGCACCGCCCGCTGCCCCCGCACCCGCCCCCACCCCGGCGCCGCTGCACTAAGTGGCGCTTGCACGTCGGGCGCGGCGCGCCCCCGGCGTGATCTTCCCGCGGCGCCGAGGCGCTCCTGGCGCAGTGCCTCCTCGGCGGCATCATCGAGAGGCGGCAGCCCTTCGGTGTCGAGCGCCCAGCACAGCAAGAGGTCGGCCAGCGCCGGATTGCGCGCCAGTACCGGCCCGTGCAGGTAGGTGCCGAGCACATGGCCGGCGATGGCGCCCTCGGTGCCCGTGCCGTCCCCATTGCCGACCCCCGCCTTGACGAGCGCCAAGGGCACGGTCCCCGGGGTCAACGTCGTCGACCCGCCGTGGTTCTCGAAGCCGGTCAGTTCGGGGAGGGAAGCCCCGATCACCTCCGCCACGACTTCCCCCACGGCGCGGGGGCCCGCACCTTTGACGGTCGTGATGTCGAGAAGCCCGACCCCCTCGTGCGGCGCACCGTCCGCCCCCGGAAAGCTCTGGCCGACGATCTGATAGCCGGCGCAGACCGCCAGGATCGCTGCTCCCTCAGCGGCGCGGCGGCGCAACGTTCCGTCTTCGACGAGCGACCGCGCCGCACGCACCTGCGGACCGTCCTCGCCACCACCCAGGCAGTAGAGGTCGGCCTCGGGCAACGGGGCGTCCGAGCTCGCCTGCACGAACTCGACCTCGATGCCGCGCCACTGCGCCCGGCAGGCCAGGATCAGTCCGTTGCCACCATCGCCATAGGTGCCGAGGAGGTCGGGATAGACGACCGCAATGCGCAGAGCCCTCGTCACACTCTGGCTCCCAGAAGCTCACCGAAGGCCGTGTAGTTCCCGATGACGTCGACCCGCGCCCGGGTCGGAGCATCCCCACCGTCGTGGCCGCCGCCATCGGCAGCCCGGTCACCGTCGCCGCCGTCACCCGCCGCCGCCATTTTCACGGACGTGATCGGGTCCGGCTCCATCACGTGGGCCACGCCGGCGTAGTGCAGGCGTACCGAGAGATCGCGGCAGCGGTCGCCCGTCGCGACCACCACCCGGGCGGCCAGGCGTTCGAAGGGGACGTCCCACAGCCAGCTCGGGTCGGCGCCATCTGCGGTCCGCGCGTTGATACTGATCACGAGCGGCCGGTCCTCCTCTCCCACCAGGTCGAGGAGCTCGCTCCACCCGGCCGGGTTCTTGGCCAGCATGAGCCGGGACGGTACTCCCCCCACGAGGCGGGTCGTGAAGCGGCCGGCCACCTCACCCACGGAGGCCATGGCACCGAGGGCGGCGGCTATATCGATGCCCTGGGACTCGGCCGCCACCGCCGCCATCAGCGCATTGGCGTCGTTGAAGCGACCGGGAAGCGCCAACGAGATCTGTTGCGTCCGGCCGTCCGACCAGACGGCGTGGAACGTCGACCCGTGATCGGTGGCGGTCAATGTGACGACCGGCACCGGCCGCGTGAAGCCGCACCCGGTCACGCAGGCCCACGTGCCGTCCGTCGCAAAGGCGATACGGCCCTGGCAGGAAGGGCAGCCCACCGCATCGAGCTGCCAGCCCAGCCCGACCGCGACCCAGCGCACCCGGGCCGCCGCGCCGGCGGCCCAGACGACCAGCGGATCGTCGGCGTTGGCCACAACCGTGGCATGCGGTGCCGCGGCCAGGGCGGCCCGCCAGTTGCCCGCCACCATGCGCACCTCGTTGGTGCGGTCGAGCTGGTCACGTGAGAGGTTGAGCAACACCACGCAGGTGGGGTTCGTGGCGGAGAGGACGCGCGGGAGGTAGATCTCGTCGACCTCGAGCACCGCCCGGGTGGCGCGCCGGTCACCGGCCAAGGCGGCCACGTGACCCGGCGGCATATTGGACCCCGTCTCGTTGCTGACCACCCGCTCGCCATCGGCGCCGAGGGCGACGGCCAGAAGGCGCGTCGTTGTCGTCTTGCCGTTGGTGCCCGTGACCAGGGACACCGCTCGGCCGGCGGTGAGGTGCTGGAGCAGGCGCGGATCGACCTTGAGGCCCGACCGACCGCCGGCCACGGTGCCCTGCCCCCGACCGAGCCGCCGCGACGTGGCATTGACGGCGCGCGTGGTGAGGATGGCGAGGCGAAACCTCACGAAGGGGGCTTGGTGCGCGCCAGCTCGTCGGCGGTGGGCTCGTGCGCCTCTTTGGACTCTTCAGGTAACAGGTCCGAAATCGCCGTCATGATCGTCATGGTGTCGGCGACCGCGTCGGTCGACGAGAGTGACAACGGCCGGCCGACCCGGACCGTGACCTTCGGCGGACGGCGCACCAGGGTGAAGTCGGGCATCCGGGCCGACCGGGGCCAGACCTTCTCGGTCCCCCACAGCCCGATCGGCACCACGACGGCTCCGGTCGATGCGGCGAGACGGGCCGTCCCGGTCTTCCCCTTGAGCGCGGGGTCGAAGAACTCGGCCCCGCGCGGAATCGTCCCTTGGGGCAAGACGACGACCACCTCGCCGGCGCGCAAGGCTGCCTCGGCGGCGCGCAACGGCTGGTCCGACCCGTGGCCCCGGTCCACGGGTATGCCACCGATGGATCGGGCCACGAGGCCCACGACCGGCGCGTCGAAAATCTCTTTTTTGCCCAGGAATCGGACGGGACGGCCCACCCGGGCGGCGACGAGGGCCAGTGCCGCCACGTCGAAGTAACTCCGATGGTTGGCGGCCAACAGGACAGGCCCCTTCGACGGGATGTTCCCGAGCCCCGAGATGTCGAAGCGCGCGTAGGGGAACGACGCCGGCCGGACGAACGGGCGCAGCAGGTGATACGGCTCGAGCCCCACCACGCTCGGCACGCCCGGCGGCCGGTCCCAATGCTCGACGGGCCACCGGCGCGCCGTGGCGACGATCGTGAGGGACGGATCGGGGTTGACCGCGTGCGGGAAGCCGGCACTCGCCAGAAGCGGTATGTCGAACACGCTGTCACTGCAGGCATGGCAGTCATCGAGGTCGACGGCCTCGTCCTTGCACCAGGCCCGCACCGCTTTGAGCTTGCCGGTGCCCCAGACGAACCCGTCGAAGAGGCGCCCGGTGTAACGGCCGTCCTTCGTCTCATAGGTGGTGGCGATGACCGCATCGAACCCCATCGCCTCGGCGAACGGCGTGACCATGTCCGCCGGGGTGGTTGTCGCCAGCACGAGGAGATGGCCGTCGGCCCGGAAGGCCTCGAGATACTGGGGGGCGAAGGGAGCCACCAACTCAGTCAGGTCGGCGACCGCCCGCTTGCCCGCTGCCTGCACCTGACTCTGGCGCCATCCCTTGGCCACCCGGGCGGCCGCCCGGACAAGGCCCATGGAGAACAGGTTCTCACCGAGGCGGTCATTGACGGCATAGAGGAACCTGTCCCCCGGCAGGGAACGACCTTGGGGCAGGACCCCCTCTTCCACCAGGGCCTTGTTGAGCGCCTGCCCCGAGGCGCGACTGAGGAGCGTGCGGTCGAGGTCGACGAAAACAGCGCTCTTGGCCATGGCCCGTCAGCCTAAGTCACCGCCCGCTCCGCCGGGCTGGGGGACGGCCGGGCGGGTGGGAGCGGCCGCGCTGGCGGCAGCGGGCGGCCGGGCGGCCGGTCAATCGGGAGCGGGGTCGACCATGGAGCGGTAGACCGCGAGGAGGGCGCTCTTCTGCGTCTCGTTGAGCAACGGGTCATTACGGATAGCCGTCGGGGTGGTCGTCGTCTGGACCTCGTCCGCGTCGATGTCGGCAGCATGGGCCAACAGGTCGCTGACAGACAGGTCGAGGGCTTCTGCCAACGCCTTGACGATGGCGATCGACGGCTGGTGCAGTCCGCGTTCGATCTGGCTCAGGTAGGGATTGGACACGTTTGTGAGATCCGCCAGCTGGCGCAGGCTCAGATGTGCAAGATGCCGCTGGGTGCGCAGATAGGTCCCGAACGCGTCCCACGATCCTTCGTCCGCCGACTTCTCGTCCACCGGGAAACTCTAGCGACGGCGGCGGCGGGCTCGGCGCAGCGTGGGCGCACGCCGGCCGGAGGTGAATTGGCCGCGTTATCGGTTCCGTTTCGCCTGGCCATGTGCTTGACTGGGCCATGAACCTCCGGGTACCGCCAGAGAAACGGCGGTGGTGGTGAGTTGAAGGTGGTGACCATGCCGAAACGGTTTGCATTCGAGCGGGTCGGGGCGGCCCTCAGTCCTCGCTGCATGCTCGGGCGGATTGATCCGCTCGGACTCGGCGGAGCCTTGGCGGAAGTCGGCGCGCGCACGGCGACCGGCGCGCTGCCGCGGCGATTGGCCGGCCTCGGCGTCGAAATGGCCAAGGTCGCCGTCGGACGCTCCAAGATCGCGCCGGAGCCCAAGGACTGGCGATTCGAGAACCGGGCGTGGAAGGAGAACCCGTTCTATCGCCGCGTCTGCCAGGCGTATCTCGCCTGCACGCAGACGGCACTCGATCTGGTCGATGACGCCGACTTCGACTGGCGGAAGGCGGAACGGGCCAAGCTGGCCGCGATCCTCGTCGGCGCGGCGCTGGCGCCGACCAACCTCCCACTGCTGAACCCCGATGTGGTCGAGCGGGCCTACGAGACCGGTGGCCGCAGTGTCGTGAGAGGACTTGGGAACATCTCGCGCGACGTCCGCACCAACAAGGGCTTCCCGCGCTCGGTCAACCGTGATGCACTCGTGGTGGGCCGTGACCTGGCCCTCTCCCCCGGTGCCGTCGTGTTCCGCAACGAGGTGTGCGAACTTCTGCAGTACTCGCCGTCCACCGACAGCGTGAACGCCATCCCCCTCGTGCTGATCCCCCCGCAGATCAACAAGTTCTACTTCATGGACATGGCTCCCGGTCGGAGTTTCGTCGAGTTCTGCGTGAAGAGGGGATTCCAGATGTTCGTCGTCAGTTGGCGCAATCCGACGGAGGAGCACCGGGACTGGGGTCTCGATACCTACGTCGATGCCGTGCACGAAGCGTTGCAGGCGGCGTCCGAGATCGCCGGCACCGAACAGGTCAATACCGTGTCGCTGTGCGCGGGGGGTATCACGACCGCGGCCCTCCTCGGTCACCTCGCCTCCACGCGGGACGCGCTGATCAACTGCGCCACGTTCGCCGTGACCCTGCTCGACTTCACCGTGCCCAGCATGATCGGGCTGCTGGCCAGTCCCGCCATCATCGAGAATTCGCTGCGCTCCACCAAACGGGGCGGCGTGCTCCCCGGTCCCTCGGCGACTGCCCTCTTCTCTCTGTTGCGTCCCAACGACCTGATCTGGAATTACTGGGTCCGCAACAACCTGATGGGCGAAGAGCCGCCGACATTCGACGTGCTCGCCTGGAATTCCGATTCCACCCGCCTTCCCGCCGCGCTCCATGCCGATTTTCTCGACCTGTTCATGAAGAACTCCTTGGCTACCGGAGACCTCTCGGTCCACGGGAGTCCCGTCGACCTGAGCAAGGTCGAGTGCGACTCCTTCGTGGTGGGGGCGCGCAGCGACCACCTGACAGCCTGGAAGGCCTGTTACGCCACGACCCAGCTCATGGGAGGGACGAGCCAGTTCGCCCTTTCGTCCTCGGGGCACATCCAGAGCCTCGTCAATCCGCCCGGCAACCCGAGAATGACCGTGGCCACGGCCGAGGCGACCGACACCGACCCCGACCAGTGGCTGACCAAAGCGTCAGCGGTCACAGGGTCGTGGTGGGAGCCCTGGTCCGAGTGGGCCGCCACCCGTTCCGGCGACAGCCGCCCCGCACCCACGTCACTCGGGAGTACGGCGCATCCGCCGGCGGACGCGGCGCCGGGAATCTACGTGCTCGCGTCTTGATGGACGGGCGGGGAGGCGGACGAGTCCGATGATGGAGACGCCGTTGAACTCGTGGCTCCTCTTCGAGCACGCACCGGCGCACGCACCCGAGGCGGAGCTCGTCAGCCGCTCCCCGTCGGGCGAGATAGACCGCCTGACCTACGCCGAGTTCGGTCGCCGCACCCAGCAGCTGATGCACGCCCTCGAGCATCTCGGCCTCGGGCCCGGGGACCGCGTGGCGACGCTCGCATGGAACAGCTCGCGGCACCTGGAGGCGTATTTCGCCGTCCCGTGCACCGGACGCGTCCTGCACACGCTCAACGTCCGGGTCTCGGCCGAGGAACTGGCCTTCCTGATCCAGGATGCCGATGACCGCGCCGTGCTGGTGGACCCGGATCTGCTGCCGCTCCTCGAGCAGGCCTTCGCGCAGATCCCGGCGCCACCGGCCCACGTCATCGTGCTCGACGCCAAAGTGCCCGAGACCTCGCTCGCCGGTGTCGTCGCCTACGAGGACCTCCTGGACGCCGAGTCCACGGAGTACCCGAGGCCCCCCATCGACGAGTTGGCGCCGATGGGGCTCTGCTACACGTCGGGCACCACCGGGCGGCCCAAAGGGGTGCTCTACACCCATCGATCCACGTTCCTGCACGCCCTTGCAGTCACCTCCCATGCCGGCATGTCGATCGGCCCGGGCGATGCCGTGCTGCCGCAGGTGCCGATGTTCCATGCCAACGCCTGGGGCATGCCCTACGCGGCGGCCGCCGTCGGGGCGAAGCAGATCTTCTTCGCCGGCGCGCTCGATGCACCGGCCTTTGTCGACCTGCTCGCGAACGAGCGCGTCACGGTGGCGGCCGGGGTGCCGACGGTATGGCTCGGCATCGCCGACGAACTGGTCCGGCGCGGGGAGCGCCTGCCCGAGCTCCGCCACATCATCTGCGGCGGATCACAGCCACCCCGCTCGATGATCGAGCGCTATGCGCAGGAATTCGGCATCCGGATCGTGCAGGCGTGGGGCATGACCGAGACGTCACCGCTGGCCTCGGTGACCTGGCCCCAGGAACACATGCGGGACTGGGGCCCCGAGGAGATCACTTCGGCCGTGTGGACCAAGGCCGGGCTCCCTCTGCCCGGCGTCGAGATCGCCATCGTGGACGAATCGGGCGCCGAGGTCCCGGCCGACGGCGAGTCGATGGGCGACCTCACCGTGCGCGGACCCTGGGTGGTCGACAGCTACCTGCACGGGCAAGGGGTCGAGAACTTCACCGCTGACGGGTGGTTCAAGACCGGGGACGTGGCTATCCGCTCGTCCAACGGCTACTTCGTCATTGCCGACCGGACCAAGGACCTCATCAAGTCCGGCGGCGAGTGGATCTCCTCGGTGGACATGGAGGATCGGGTCATGCAGATGGACGCTGTCCTGGAGGCGGCGGTCGTCGCCGTGCCGGATCCCAAGTGGCAGGAGCGCCCCCTGGTCTGCGTCGTGCTCAAGCCGGGCGCGGAGATATCGGTCGACGAGGTGCACGCCCATCTGCTGGCGGGGGGCTTTGCCCGGTGGCAGTTGCCGGCACGCATCGAGGTGATCGATGCCGTGCCCCGGACGTCGGTCGGCAAATTCGACAAGAAGGTGCTCCGGGCCCGTTTCGTCTGAAAATCCCTTGCGTCGGGATGATGCGCTTGATATAGTACGCATCATCCCAACAATCCCAATCCCCACCCACGCAAAGGAAGACAACTCATGAATGCACTCGAAATGACGGAAAAGGTCCAAGGCGGCGTCCTCAAGGCGGTCGAGACCAGCCAGGCCTGGACGCTCGGCGCCATCCGCTCCAGCGCATCTGCTTTCGACGGGATCAAGCCTGACCCCTCGCTCGTGCCGTTCGCCGACAAGGTGCCGACGGCAACCGAGACGCTCGACGTCGCGTTCAGCTTCTGGGGCAAACTCCTCGATGCGCAGCACTCGTTCCTTACCGGCGTCGTGGAGATCTACTCCCCTGCAGCGCCCAAAGTGACGACCACCGTCGCCAAGAAGGTCTGAACGGGAGGCGCGCCGGCGCAGCGTTCCTGACGCCGGCGCGACGCTCCTCTGGTGCTCGGGCCCGCCATGTCGTAATTTGTCGCGGGACGCACCGCGGCGAATCGGCCCCGTGGTGCCAAGGAGCCCACTGTGTCGCAGGCCATTCTCACGATCAACAGCCGGAACTACGGCGCGTGGTCGCTCCGGGGGTGGCTGTTGTGCAAGTTCGCCGGTCTTGATTTCACGGTGGAAGTTGTCGACAGCCACGACCCGGACGTCCGCGCCGAGCTCCTCCTGCTCTCCCCGTCGTTCCTGGTCCCGCGGCTTCGCCACGGGGACCTCGTCATCTGGGACACCCTCGCCATCGGGGAGTACCTCCACGAATCGCAGAGCAGCTCGCTGCTCCCCGACGACCCCAGGGCGAAGGCCTGGTGTCGTTCGGTGTCGGGCGAGATCCATTCGGGCTTCGCCAACCTGCGCTCGGCGCTGCCGATGAATATCAAGACCAACCATCCCGGGTTCCCCATCTGGGCGGGGGCACAGGCCGACATCGACCGTATCGAGACCTTGTGGACCGACTGCCTCGCCGCGTCGGGAGGCCCGTTCCTCTTCGGCGAAGGCCCGACCGTGGCCGACGCCATGTACGCGCCGGTCTGCACCCGGTTCCGGAGCTACGACGTCAAGACGGGTGCGGTCGCCGGCGACTACGTCGAGTTCATGCTGGCCACGCCCGAGATGGCCGAGTGGACCGCCGCGGCGCAACTCGAGCCCGACGATGTCGAAGAGCTCGAGATGGAATTCTGACCCACTGCCGCGGCCGCCGGCTGGGGTGCCGATCGCCGGCCGTCGTCAGGGATGAGCCAGAATGAAGTTGCGCAGGATCGGGTAGATCTGGTGCTCCCAGCGGCTCCCGCTGAACACCCCGTAGTGGCCGACACCGGCCTGCAGGTGATGGCGCTTCTTCGACGGCTTGATCCCCGAGCACAGTTCCTGGGCGGCCAATGTCTGGCCGACCCCGCACACGTCGTCCTTCTCCCCTTCGACCGTCAGCAGCGCGGTGCGCCGGATGGCGCCCAGCTCGACGGGCCGACCTCTCCATGTCAGCTCCCCCCGGGCGAGCAGCTCACGCTGGAAGACCCGGTCGATCGTCTCGAGATAGAACTCGGCCGCGATGTCGAGGACGGCGAAGTACTCGTCGTAGAAATCGGCGATCACTTCGGCCTCGGCCTCCTCGCCCCGGGCGAGGTGGTTGTAGAGGCTCACATGCTGACGGATATGGCGTTCCAGGTTCATGCTCACGAACCCGGTCACCTGGAGGAAGCCCGGGTAGACGCGTCTGAAGGCTCCCGGATAGCGCAGGGGCACCGTAGTGATGACGTTGTGCTCGAACCAGCTGAGGGGCTTGGAGTGCGCCAGATCATTGACCTTCGTGGGATTCACCCTGGTATCGACCGGGCCGGCCATGAGAGTGAGCGTTCTGGGCTGGGCCGGGTTGTCGTCGGCCGCCATGAGCGCGGTGGCAGCCAAGGCGGCGGGGCACGGCTGGCAGACCGAGAGCATGTGCACGCCGGGCCCGATGTACTCCAGGTCGGCGATCACCTGGGCGATGTAGTCGTCGAGGCCGAAGGTCCCATGCTCGATCCCGATGTCACGGGCGTTGTGCCAGTCCGTCACATAGACGTCATGATCGGGCAGAAGCGTGCGCACGGTCGCCCGGAGAAGGGTCGAGAAGTGCCCGGCCAGCGCGGCCACCAGCAGGACCCTGGGCTGGGCTTCGCTGACGTCGTCCTTGACGAAGTGCAGGAGTGAGGAGAAGGGCGTCGACATGACGACCTCTTCGCGCACCGGTGTCGTCTCACCGGCCACGGTCACCTCCGCAATGCCGAAGGGCGGCCGTTCGTGGGTGAGCCGGGAACGCTCGATCATCTCGTAGCCGGCGGACATCCGCCGGACCAGTGGGTTGTCGGTCCACTCGTGGGGTAGCTCGCCCAGGGACCAGTGCGCCAGCCCGGCGAGGGCCCTTGCCGGTGCGGTGAAGTCCCGCTGCGTCTGGTATGCCTGGTAGAGCACCTGTTCAACCTAACGTCGATGGTCACCAGAAGGCCAACTGGGACCTTGGGCTCGACCCGATGGCCCGGCGGACAATGTCGCTGCGGGACCATCTGCGGGGCCTACGAACTACCCCGGAAAAAGGAGAAGGGATCGCCGGGGGGGTGGCGATCCCTTCTCGAGACTCACCAGGTGCTGGAGGGGGGGTTCCATTCCCTGTGGTCTGTATCTAGTTTGCTCCCCCCGCCGTAATCTGTCAAGCAGCTCTACAAGATATCTATCATCTGATATTCTGATCAGTAACGCAACTGCCGCGAGCATTCGGCGTTATTCCCGGGAAGGAAGTGTTGTCATGGAACTGAAACACTTGCAAGCACTCCTGGGCATCGCCGACACGGGCAGTTTCTCGGCCGCGGCCACCACGATCGGCACGGTGCAATCCAACGTGTCGGCCCATATCGCCCGCCTCGAGCGCGAGCTCGATGTGCAATTGGTCGACCGGGCCTCCGGCCGCCTCACCGAAGAGGGCGAGGTCGTCGTCAGCCGGGCCCGCCGGGTCATGAACGAGCTTTCCGACATGGTGGCCGACGTCACCGCCCTCCGCCAGGAGGTCGTCGGCACGGTCCGCCTCGGCATGATCGGCACGACCGGCCGCTGGCTCGTGCCCCAGCTCTTCGATGTCCTGCGGGAGCGACATCCCCACATCCACCTCAACATCGGCGAGGGGTCGAGCGCCCAACTCGAGCTCCAGCTCGGCACGGGCCAGCTCGACCTGGCCGTCGTCACGCTCCCGCTGAGCGGCGACGAAGTGATCGTGGCCCACCTCTTCGACGAGGACCTCGTGCTCGTGCTGCCCAAGGAGCATCCTCTGGCCGAAGAGAAGTCCTTTCCCCTGGCCCGACTGGCCGACATGGAACTTCTTCTCCCGGCGCCCGGGACGGCCCTGCGGGCCGAGATCGACAGCGCCATCGGACCGGCCCGGGTGGTGCTGCGTCCCGCCATGGAGCTCGATGGAGTCCGCATGATCGCCTCCCTCGCCTTCGACGGCTACGGGCCGGCCATCCTGCCCGCCACCGCCGTGCCGGGCCACCTACGGGAACGCTTCGCCGTCGTCCCCCTCGAGGGCTTCCCCCGCCGACGGGTGGGCATTGCCCAGCGCCGGCGCGGCCTGCCGTCGGCTCCCGTGCGGGCGGTCATTGACATCTTGGGGCTCGTGGTCAGCGACCCGCTCGCCATGCCCGAGGGGATCCACCCCCATTAGCCCCGGACGGTCGGGGCTCCCGCCACAGCGTCCAGATCTTGGGCCCGCCCCCGGGTAGGGGCACCTCCCGGACGACTTCGAAGCCGTGCCGGAAGTAGAAGGGGACGTTGCGCTCCTTCGAAGATTCGAGGTAGGCCGGCCAGCCCTCGGCATCACAATGCTCCAGCACCGGGCGCATGAGTGACGAACCGATGCCCTTCCCCTGGAAGTCGGGATCGGTCCCCAAGGTGGCGAGATACCAGTGGGGCTCGGGCGGATGCAGCGATTCGATCAGGTTCAGCAACTGCAGGGTGGCCTTGAGGTGGGCTGCCACGTACGGCAGGACCGGGACCATGTTGGCGAAGCCGGCGAGTCCGGTCAGCAGGGACTTACCGGGAGGGCCCCAGATCGCTGCACCTTTGTGGTCGTCCGTGGTGTAGCAGCCGCCATAGGCGAAATAGTCGCCCCGCATCTGCGTGGTGAAATACCTCCGCATGCCCTCGTTGCGGCGTGCGACGTTGCGAAAGACGTGCCCGATGACGGGGTCGTCGAAGAAGGCGCGACAGAGCTGCGCCGCCATCGGGTCCACGTCGGCCTCCGTCGCCCGGCGGACGCTCATGGCGCCGATGCTGGCAGATGGTCGCGGCGGGCGCCATCGGGACCCCGCCAGCTGCGTTAGCGTCCGTGACCATGTTCAGGCGCCAGACCCCTCTCGAGACGGCATCCGCATGCTGAGGATCGGGGTGCTCGGCGCCGCCAACATCGCTCCCGGCGCGCTGCTCAAGCCGGCGCATCGGACCGGTCGGGCCGAGGTCGTGTCGGTGGCGGCTCGTGATGTCGAGCGGGCCCGATCCTTCGCGAAGAAGCACAAGATCCCACGCGTCGCCGACTCCTACGAGGACCTCCTGGCCGACCCCGAGCTCGATGCGATCTACAATCCCCTCCCCAATGGCCTGCACGGCCACTGGACGATCGCGTCGCTCGCCGCGGGCAAACACGTGCTGTGCGAGAAGCCCTTCACGGCCAACGCGCACGAAGCCCGGCACGTCGCCGAGGCGGCGGCGTCGCATCCCGGGCTCGTGGTCATGGAAGCGTTCCACTACGAGTACCACCCACTGACACGTCGCCTCGTGGAGATCGTGCAGTCGGGCGAGCTCGGCATCATCAAGGAGATCGACCTCGCCTTCTCCGCCCCGATGGCCAAACGGGGCGACATCCGCTACCAGCTCGATCTGGCGGGTGGGGCCATGATGGACATGGGCTGCTACCCGATTTCGCTGCTGCGGCTCCTGGCCGCGGGGCCGCGGGTCACCAGTGCGTCGGCCAAGCTCTCCTCCCCCGGCGTCGACCGCGCCATGGATGCGCGCTTCTCCCTGCCCGAGGGCGGGACGGCCCACGTACGATGCTCGATGTTCTCGTCGTCGGTGCTGCGCATGCACGCCGAAGTGGTCGGGAGCGAAGGGACGCTCAAGGTCTTCAACCCCTTTGCGCCGCAGTACGGACATCGCGTCCGTATCGAGACGGCATCGGGGACGCGGCGGGAGAAATTCTCGCGGCGGGCCACCTACGACTACCAACTCGAGGCCTTCGCGGCCGCCGTCGAGGATGGTGCCCCGTTCCCGACCACCGCGGTCGATGCCATCCGCACCATGGAGCTGATCGATGCCACCTACGTGGCGGCCGGCCTCCCCATCCGCCAGCCGACCGCAGTCCCGGACTGATGCCGCTTCCCGCCGACGATCTCGCCGCACTGACGGACGCCGCCCTGTCGACAGCGACCGCCGGCGGTTGCACGAACGCAGAGTTGCGGGTCGAGCGCATCCGCTCCCAACGTGTGCGGCTCCGCGACGCCGCACCCGAGGGCTCTTCGGATGACACCGAATTCGGCATGGGCGTGCGCGTCGTGGTCGATGGCGCCGTCGGGTTCGCCGCCACGGTCGACGTCAGCCCCGCCGAGACGGCCAACCTCGTACGAAATGCCATGGAAACGGCACGGGTGACGGCCCGGGCCGGCGGCGGGCGCGTCGAGTTGGCTCCCGAACCCTCGCACGGCGTCGTGACGTGGACGAGTGCGTTCGACATCGATCCGGCCACCGTGCCCCTGGCGGACAAGGTGGCGCTGCTCGAGGAGCGGAGCCGGCGCTTGCTGGCGTACGACGTCGTCTCCCACGTCACCGCCGAGGTGCTCAGCGTGGGCGAGGAGTCGTATCTGGCCGACCTGAACGGGACGCGCGCGACGCAGCGGCGCGTGCGCCTCCACCCGCAGATGGAGGCGCTCGCCCTCGGCGACGACAGCTTCGAGACCATGCGCACGCTGGCACCCCCCGTCGGGCGCGGATGGGAATACGTGACGGGCGGCGGCGGATGGGACTGGGATGACGAGCTGGCCCGCTTGCCCGAGCACCTGGCCGAGAAGTTGCGCTCCCCCTCGGTCGAAGCGGGCACGTACGACCTCGTGATCGATCCCTCCAATCTGTGGCTGACCATCCACGAGTCGATCGGTCATGCGACCGAGCTCGACCGCGCCATGGGGTACGAGGCGGCGTACGCCGGTACGTCCTTTGCCACCTTCGATCAGTTGGGCACCCTCGCCTACGGCTCGCCGATCATGCACGTGACGGGCGATCGCACGGTGGAACACGGTCTGGCCACTGTGGCCATCGACAGCGAAGGTGTTGCCGGGCAATCCTTCGATCTGATCCGCGACGGCGTGCTCGTCGGCTATCAACTCGACCGTTCCATCGCCGCCGGTATGCAACTGGGACCCTCAAATGGATGTGCGTTCGCCGACTCACCGCTGCACGTCCCGATCCAGCGGATGGCCAACGTGTCGTTGGCGCCGGCCGGCGGGGACGACGGTCCGACGACGGCCGAGCTGATCGGCGGGGTCGAGCGTGGGCTGTACATCGTGGGCGACAAGAGTTGGTCCATCGACATGCAGCGTTACAACTTCCAGTTCACCGGCCAACGGTTCTTCAAGATCGAAGGCGGCAAACTGGCGGGGCAGGTGAAGGACGTGGCGTATCAAGCCACGACGACCGACTTTTGGGGCTCGATGGAGGCCGTCGGTGGCCGGTCGACCTACGTGCTGGGTGGCGCGTTCAACTGCGGCAAGGGACAACCTGGTCAAGTGGCGCCGGTCAGTCACGGGTGCCCGTCGGTCCTCGTGCGCGGCGTGCGTGTCCTCAACGCGCGGGAAGAGGCCGGTCGATGATCGAGGCACAGGCCGTGGTCGAGTCTGGCGTTGGCCGCAGCCGCCCGCGATGGCGCCGACGGCTGCATCGTGCTGGTCGACGAGACGAGCCACGCCGATGTTCGCTTCGCGTTGAACACGACCACGACCAACGGAGTGCGCCGGGACCGCTCGGTCACGGTGATCGCGTTGGTCGCCGTTGCACCCGGATCATCGCCGTCTGTCGGCGTGGCGCGTCGCAGTGGTGTGGTCGATGTGGAGCAGATGGTGGCGGCCGCGTTGACCGATGCGCGCGGAGCGCCGCCAGCCGAAGATGCATTCACCTTGGTCGACGGAATGGGGGCGGCACGTGCGGGCGGCGGCGCTGCGTCGTTGGCCTTCGGGACCGCACCCGGCGAGACAGACCTGTCGGTCTTGGGCGGTGTGCTCTCGGGATTGTCGTCCGCATTCCGGCGGGCCGCGGCGGACGACGTCGTGCTGGCGGGGTTTGCGGAGTACGGCGTGTCGACGTTGTATCTCGGGAGCTCCACCGGAGTGCGGATGTCGTACGCGCAGCCGACCGGCGCCGTCAACCTCGTCGGGCGATCGCGTGACGGTGTCCGTTCGGCGTGGACCGGCGTGGGGGCCGAGCGGATCGGCGAAATCTCCTTCGGCGAAATGGAAGAGGAGCTTTGGCGGCGCCTGGCATGGGCTTCGCGGTCCATCTCGCTCGATGCCGGGCGCTACGAGGTGATCCTCCCGCCCTCGGGCGTGGCCGACATGATGGGGTCGCTCTTCTTCTACGGGATGGGCGGGCAGGATGCCGAGGACGGGCGGACGGTCTTCTCCGCGACGGACGGCGGGCTGGCGGCGGCGGTGGCGGTGGTCGCACGCGAGTGGGCGAGCGGCTGAGCGACGTGCCGTTCACCCTCTACAGCGACCCCTTCGAGCCGGGCATCGAGTGCCTACCGTTCGTGGCTGCCGGATCGTCGGATTCGGAGAGCTCGGTCTTCGACAACGCCCTGCCCTTGGAGCGAGTGGCGTGGATAGAGGATGGGTATCTCGCCCACCTGCGATATCACCGGGCTGGCGCGGCCCGTTCAGGCGTCGATGTGGCCCCGTACGTCGACAACTTGATACTGCGGGCCGGGACCGGCGGCGGTGGTGGCGGCGGCGGGAGTGGGAGTGGGGTCGGTAGCGACGGCGGGAGTGGGATCGGCGGAACGGTCGACGACATGGTGGCCCGCACCGAGCGGGGCCTGCTTTTGACCTGTCTTTGGTATATCCGGGAAGTCGACCCGGCCACAGCGCTCCTCACTGGTCTGACGAGAGACGGCGTCTACGTGATCGAGAACGGGGCGGTCGTCGGGGCAGCAAACAACTTTCGCTTCAACGAAAGCCCCGTCGACCTGCTGGCCCGGGCGACCGAGGTTGGCACGAGCGTGCGCACGCTGGGTCGGGAGTTGGGCGAGTACCTCAATCGCTGCATCATGCCCCCGCTCCGCATCCCCGACTTCAACATGAGCTCGGTGAGCCAGGCCAGCTGACCGCCGCACGCCCACTTGGGTGACTGATCCGGGCGATCCGGGCGATCCGGGCGATCCGGGCGGTCCGGGCGGTCCGGGCGGTCCGGGCGGTCCGGGCGTTCAATGTATCGAGCGGGATCGTACGTACGTTCCGCTTCGAGAAGCGACATTTCTCTGGCATGGAGCTCGTAGTTGAGAAGACATCGTCGGCCGACCTGATGGACGAGTCCGAACGACTCGGTCGAGTCATCGCATCTGCGATGGGGGACCTGCTCACCGCCGTCGGAGAGCTGGACAGGCGCGAGGCGTGGCGCTCCGAGGGAGCGACATCGTCCGGTGCTTGGATCACCCAGCGTCTCGGCGTGGCTGAGGGCACCGGTCGCATCTGGTCCCATGTGGCCGGAAAGTTGTGGGACCTCCCCCACTTGGCCCAGGGTCTTCGCGTGGGTGCGCTCAGCTTCGACAAGGTTCGGGCCGCGGTCGAAATTGCCACCCCCGAGTCCGATGCGTCCGTCCTTCGCCAGGCGGAGGAGTGCACAGTTCGTCAGATTTCCGATCTTGTCCGCTCGAAACGGGAGCCGAGTGACGACCAGTCAGATTCCCGCCACCACTCCAGATACCTCCGATTCAACGATGCCCGACGTTCCATCAGCGCGCAGCTGACCGAGGATGCGTACGCCCTGGTCCGTCACGCAATCACGGAGCGAGCACGTATCTTTCCATCTGACGGCGAAACCCCGTATGACCAGCGCCAGGCCGACGCTCTCGTGGATATCTGCCGGACGCGCTTCGGCCGTCGCCGCACCGGATCTGGGTCGGATGCCGATGGCACTGGGCCGGGGTCGGGCGCCGGCGGGAACGCCAGCGGCGGTATGGGTGACGGGTCGGGATCGCGATCGAACTTCCTCGTGATCGCCCACACGGACCTGGCGCTCCTGCAGGGCGGCACCGGTCGGGCCGAGATCGAACGAATGGGGTTCCTGAGTGGTGAGGCCATCAGGCGAATCGGTTGCGACGCCTCCGTCGCCTTGGCGCTCGATGATGCCTTCGGCCACACGATGTTCGAAGGTCGCTCCAAACGATTCGCCACCGAGGCACAGCGGCACGAAGTCCAGCGACGCGATCGACAATGCCGGTTCCCCAGTTGCCCCAACAACACCTTCACCGACGTCCACCACGTTGTCCACTGGGCCGACGAAGGACCAACTGATCTGCCCAACCTGGTGACGCTGTGCGACCATCACCATCATCGAGTCCATGAGGGGAAGTGGCAGCTGACCGGCAACGCCAATGGCATTCTGCGCTTTGTCGGACCGAGCGGCCACGTGATGACGTCGCGTCCTTCACCGTTGTGGACGAGGCGAAGGACCAGCTGAATCACATCGCTTTCAACTCATGACGGGGGCGTCGACTGCGCCACACGGCGCACGATCGGCACCCAATCACGCAGTCCGAGGACGACCAATCCTTCGACCTTGCCGCTCTCGTCGGCCCGGCGGAGCAAGAGCGAATCTTGCGCGTACCGCAGGCGTTCGAACGCAATCTGCTCGTTCCGTGGCATAGGTCCTCCCTGCGCCGCGAGCGAGGCCACGCTGTCGGCGGCCAGTGTCCCTCCGTACGTACCCTGGCGCGCCACGAGATACCTTTTGGCCTCAACGTGCAGTCCCACCAGCCCGGCCACCCGATCCCCGAGCGCGGCGCGGACTGCAGCCGCGCCGGCGTCCGCGTGCTCGGCATCGCCGACTCCCGTCAACAGATGGCCGACGTCGTGCACCAACCCGGCCACGGCCAGCTCCTCATCCTCCGGCGCCTGCGCCCGCAAGACGGACGCTGTCTGAAGGGCATGTTCGAGCTGCGAAAAGGGCAGCGGCGGACGCTCAGCGACCCCCACCCCCACCTCGACCGGCCGAGTCGCACCTGACGCCAACAGTCGCTCGATGTCGTCCACGGTGAAGGTCACCGGGCCATTCTCTACTCTCATCCACGCGGCGGTCCGTCACTGTCCCGGACGAGTCGCCCGACCCGATAGTTTCGCAGCATCATCTGGGAGGACCGAACGTGACATCGGATATCGAAATATCAAGCGACGAGCTCCTCAGCGACCTGCGAGCCTGGCTCGCCAAGAACTGGGACCCGGAACTGACCGTCGGCGAATGGTGGGAGCTCCTCGGTCTCGCGGGTTGGTCCGCACCGGGTCTCCCCGAACACGCGTACGGCAAGGGCATGGCCCGGGCCGACGCGGTGCTGGTCGCCCAGGAGATTGCCGAATTCGGGGCACTCGGGGCACCGGCGGGGCTGGGTCTCCTCCTCGCCGCTCCGACGATCGCAACGCACGGCACGCAAGAGCAGATCGAGAAGTACGTCCGTGAGATCGTCACGGGTCAAAAGAACTGGTGCCAGCTCTTCAGCGAACCGCAGGCTGGGTCCGACCTCGCCGGCCTGCAGACGAGGGCGGTCCGGGACGGCGACGAGTGGATCGTCAACGGCCAGAAGGTATGGACCTCGGGCGGCCAGTATGCGGATCTGGGGATGCTGTTGGCCCGCACGGATGCCAGCGTGCCCAAGCACGCCGGCATCTCCTATTTCGCGTTCGAGATGCTCCAAGACGGCGTCGACGTACGACCGCTCAGGGAGATGACCGGTCACGCGCTCTTCAACGAGGTCTTCCTCACTGACGCCCGGGTCGCTGACTCTGCGCTCATCGGCGGTGTCAACAACGGATGGGCGGCTGCGAACACGACATTGATGAACGAGCGGGCCGGATTGGGTTCAGGCGGTGGAAACGCTGCCGGGGGCGATTCGGCGCAGCCCGGAACCGTGGCCGGCGCGCTCGGGAAGCGGGTGGGCGATTTCGTCGCGAAGGGGACGAAGCGGAGCGGTCCAGCCAAGAAGAGCGACGGCGAAGAGGCTGGGCTCATGAGCGTGATGCGGGGAGGGGCCAGCCTCCTCATCCGCATGGCCCAGTTCAGCGGGGCCAACAAGGATGCCGGCGTGCGACAGGATCTGGTCCGCCTGTACACCTTGGGCGAGCTGGGGCGGTTCAACGGATTACGGGTCAAAGCGGTCAAAGAGAAGGGCGGCGACATCCCCGGTATGCCGAATGTGGCGAAGTTGTCGATGAGCCAGATCGTGAGGCTGACCCGTGATCTCGGGCTGAGGATTGCCGGGCCGGCCGGGATGCTGCACGCCTACGAGAGCGACGAGAAGGCCGGCTTGGCCAGGATCATCGGGAATCCTTTCGTCGGGGGCGTCACGGAGATGGCACTGTTTGCGCAGGCCCCCTCGATTTATGGCGGCACCGACCAGGTGCAGCGCAACATCATCGGTGAGCGTGTGCTCGGGCTGCCCAAGGAGCCGAACAACGACCGGGTGACGCCGTTCTCGGAGCTGCCCAAGAACGCCTGACGGGCGGGGATGCGGCTGGGCGGGGGCACGGCCGGGGCCCCGGTTGGGCGGGCGGGGCTGGCTGGGCCGGAGTGGCTGGCCCACTTTCGGGGCCCACGCAACCTAGATTTCACCCCGCAGTTGTCGCGCGAGGATACGGGAAGGATCTACTGACCTCTTGCTGGGCCGGTATCGAGCCCAAGCGTGACACATGAGCTCGCGAAAATAAGGAGAGAAAGCAACCATGGGTATTTGTGACGGGCGCGTCGTCGTCATCACCGGAGCGGGTCGGGGCATCGGACGTGAGCACGCCCTCGAATTCGCCAGCCAAGGGGCCAAGATCGTCGTCAATGACCTCGGTGCGGAGATCGACGGGACCGGGAGCTCGGCCGGACCGGCGGGCGAGGTCGTCGACGAGATCCGCGGCATGGGCGGCGAAGCCGTCGCCAACGGCGACGACGTGTCGGACTACGACGGCGCGGGCCGGCTCATTCAGACGGCCATCGACACCTTCGGGACGATCGATGTCCTGGTGAACAACGCGGGGATCCTGCGTGACCGGATGCTCGTCAACATGACCATCGACGAGTGGGACGCGGTGATCCGTGTCCACCTCCGTGGCACCTTCGCCCCGACGCGTCACGCCGCGGAGTACTGGCGGAACCGGACGAAGGCGGGCGAGGCGAACGATGCCCGCATCATCAACACGACCTCGCCCTCGGGAATTTACGGCAATGTCGGACAGACGAACTATGGAGCGGCCAAAGCGGGAATCGCCTCCTTCACGATCATCGCGGCCATGGAGCTCGGCCGTTACGGCGTCACCGTGAACGCCATCGCACCCGCGGCGCTGACCCGTATGACCGAGAATCTGGGTGGATTCGACGAGTCGGGCAAGAAGCCCGAGGAGTTCAATCCGCTGGCCCCCGGCAACATCGCACCCCTGGTGGTCTGGCTCGGCAGCCCTGAATCTGCGTCGATCACGGGCCGCGTCTTCAACGTACAGGGCGACCACATCAGCGTGGCCGAGGGATGGGTGGAAGGACCGGCTGCCGACAAGGGTGACCGCTGGGACCCGACCGAGCTCGGCAAGATCGTCCCCGACCTGGTCGCCAAGGCTGCCCCCAATTCGAACATGGGCGGCAAGAGGAAGTGAGCTGATGGACGGCGGACGGCGGACGGCGGCCGGCGGCCGGTCGAACTTGATCGGGGCGTCTGATGGTGAAAGCAAACGCGAAAACGGGGACTGAGCCAGCGGTAACCCGGATCAGGGCTATCTGCCTCGCATTGCCTGAAGCCGCCGAAAAGCCGTTCGGCGGCCACACCTCCCCCGCATTTCGGGTGCGGGACAAGATGTTCGTCGTCGTTTCCGAGGATCAGACGTCGATCACCCTGAAGGCGCCGAAGGGCGTCCAGGGGATCCTCGTGCATTCCGACCCGGAACGGTTCTTCGTGCCCAAATACGTCGGGAGCAAGGGATGGGTGGGGGTCCGACTCGACCTGGCCCACCCGCCGGACTGGGAGGAGATGGCCGAGATCATCTACGAGAGCTACTGCCTCCTGGCACCCGGCCCGACTGGTGCGGCAACTGGAGGACCACCTGGGCGCGGGCGTCGACGGCCAGAGGGGCGACGGAGGCGGTCACGGGGCACCGTCGGATCCTGACGGACTGATCCGGAGGCCCGGGTCAGGCACGATCCGGGGGTCGGATCCGGATTTTTCGCCTTCGATCTCCGTTTGAGCAGCGCAGCGCGCTATTGTTGTCGTTGAGGGCACCACCATTACAGATTTGGAAATCCCTCTGACTCGCGAGAGTCACCGGCCATGACCACCGACAAGGGGTCAAATCTGGCCAGGGAAGGAGTGGATTTTCAATGGCAACTGGTTCCGTGAAGTGGTTTAACGGTGAGAAGGGCTTCGGCTTCATCACTCAGGACGGTGGCGGCCCCGACGTATTCGTGCATTTCAGCGCGATCTCCGGTACGGGGTACCGCAACCTCGAAGAAGGACAGAAGGTTGAGTTCGAGACCAACCAAGGCCCCAAGGGGCTGCAGGCCGCAAACGTGCGCGCCATCTGATCCCGATTAGCCGACGAGATCGGCACAGAACAGCCAGATATCAGGGCCCTCTCTCCATTGCGAGCGGGGGCCCTGTCTGGTTCCCGGGGGACTGTCGGTATCAGTAGTAGGGCCGGTAGTCCCGGGTGGTCACGGCCAGCACGGCCTCGGCCAGCTCGGGTCGGCAGACCATGAGATCGGGCAGCCACGCATCCGGGGCCCCGTAGCGCAGTGGGTCCCCGTTCAGCCGAGATGCGTGCAACCCACTCGCCTCCGCCACCGCCACCGGGGCACACGAATCCCACTCGTACTGTCCGCCGGCGTGGATGTAGACGTCCGCCAGGCCCATGATCACGGCGCCGATCTTGGCGCCCGCCGAGCCCATGGGGATCATGGTGCCACCGATCATCTCGGCCACCTCGTACGCCACTTCGGGCGGGCGGCTCCGGCTGACGACGACCCGGGGTGGGGCGCTGGCGTCGAACGGCGCCAGCGCGAGCGGGGCCGCGGTGGACAGGGTCACTTCAATCGCCGGCAGCGCCACGGCCCCGACGACCGCCACCCCGCTGACGGCCATCGCCACGTGGACGGCCCAGTCCGGACGCCCCGGCTGGCCGAATTCACGGGTGCCGTCCAAGGGGTCGATGATCCAGAGCCGCCCGTTGCCCGAGATGTGCTCGAGACCCTCCTCCGACCGCACATCGTCCTCCGGATAGAGACGATTCAGCTCTTTGACCAGGAGGTGGTGGGCCAGCCGATCCCCGGCTGCGCCCACGCCTCTCCCGGCGGACGGCCCCTCTCTCAACTCCAGCAACGCCTGACCCGCGACGGTCGCAAGGGCCGCCGCGTCACGGTGCTCTGCCAGTCAGATCCACGACTCCCCTTCCCGCTCTTCGGACGTCCAATGTCTAGACGAGCCGGCGGTCGGTGGCCCAGCGGGTCAGCTCGTGGCGGGTCGAAAGTTGCAGCTTGCGCAGGACCGAGGAGACATGTGACTCGACCGTCTTGGCCGAGATCGTCAGGTCCCGCGCCACCTCCTTGTACGTGTAGCCACGAGCGATGAGACGCAGGACTTCGCGTTCGCGGGGCGAAAGTTGGTCGAGCTCGGGATCGAAACCAGGACGGCCGGGCCCCGAACCTGTCTCGGGACCGATATTTCCTTGGGCGAAGGCATCGAGCACGAAGCCGGCCAAGCGTGGCGAGAAGACGGCATCACCCGCCGCGACCCGGTAGACCGCCTGCAACAGTTCGCCGCCGGAAATGGTCTTGGTGATGTAGCCGCGGGCTCCGGCACGGATCACCGCGATGACATCCTCGGGAGCGTCGGAGACCGAGAGGGCGAGAAACTGCACCTCGGGGTGGTGGGGCAGGACGCCGCGGAGAACGGCTTGACCTCCGCCGCCGGGGAGATGGACATCGAGGAGGACGACGTCGGGGAGGCGCTCGCCGATGAGCTCGATGGCAGCAGCCACCTCGTCCGCCTCCCCGATGACCTCGACCGCATCCCCCAGCTCGGCCCGCACACCGGCCCGGAAGACCGCATGATCCTCGACGAGGAAGATCCTCGGACGACCGGTGTCGGTCATCGGGGCATCGACAGCTCGACTTCGGTGCCTTCGCCGGGTGTCGATCGGATGACCACCGTGCCACCGTAGCGAGCCATCCGGGCCTTGATGGACTGTGCGATGCCCTGGCGATCGGTGGGGACGCATGCGGGGTCGAAACCCCGGCCCCGATCCCGCACGTACAGCATCACGGCGTGGGGCTCTACCTCGGCGTAGAGCGAGACCTGGGGGGCGCCGGACCATTTGGCGGCGTTGACCGTGGCTTCTCGGGCCGCATCGAGGAGGGCGCGGAGACTCTCGGTGAGCTCGCAGTCGCCCACCAGCACGACCTGGACCGTGATCCCGTGATCGGCCTCGATGTGGCGCTGGAGCAGCCCGACGCCTTCGGCGAGCATCGAGGCATCCTCGCCGACCGTCCCGGGTGCCTTCCCCTCGAAGAGCCAGGCCCGGAGTTCACGCTCCTGGGCCCTCGCCAGCCGGACGACGTTCTGCGGGTCGTCCGACGATCGCTGGATCAGAGCCAGCGTCTGGAGCACCGAATCGTGGACGTGGGCCGCCATTTGCGTCCGCTCCTCGGCCAGCGCCCGTGCTTCCCGCTCGGCCATCAGGTCGCGGACGAGGCTCAGCCACCATGGGCCGAAGATGACGACGATGGCGGCGATGACCAGCAAGGCGCCGCCGAGCGGTCGCAGGGCGGCCGTGCTCGGGTGGCCGAGGATCAGCACGATGATGCCGCCTGCCGCCAGTAGTGCCCCTGCCCCGACGCGGAGGACCAGCTTCCAGGGCCGGCCGCCCTCGCTCCCGACGCTGAGCATCGGGACGAGGTCGTCGTTCATCCAGACCCGCTCTGTGTCACTGGCGTTGCGCCAGATGAGGATGGTCAGGCCGACGGCCAGGAAGACCGGCCAGCTGATGATCCCGACGAACCCGATGTGGAGCGCGGAGACGACGATCTGCGTGACGATGACGATCGGGATGACAGCGATGACGAGGCGGATGCCACGCCGGTCATTGATCGCTCTCGAGAAGATGTTGGTCGACTCGCCCTCCAGAGGGACGATGAGCCACGCCAACGCGTAGACGAGTACGGGGATGCCGCTGGCCAACCCGATGAGGACGAAGCCGATCCTGACGATCGTGACGTCGATGCCGGTGGCCTGGGAGAACCCGCCGCAATTGCCCGCCAGGACCCGTGCGTCTGACGATCGGCGCATGTCGCGCAAGTGATGGTGGCGGGGACGGCGGCCGTGGGGACGGCGGCCGTGGGACCACTGCGGGGGTGCCGACGGGGGTTGCGGCGGCGGATACGGGCCGTCACCCCTCGGCGGAGCACGGCGGGCGTGCCGCCAGGGTGCCGAACGGCCGTCACCTTGCGGAGGCTCGGTTGTGACGCCCTCCTGGGGCGCGTGGCGGGATCGGTCGATTCGGGGATACCACGATGATCGCGCGCCCGGCCCCAGCCGACCATAAGGGATATCCCCGAGTGGACCGTGCCGGAGTCAGGGTACGACCCGGGTCATGCCGGATGTCGTTCCGGCAGCAACGCGCTCAGGCTGGCGGCATGACTACTCCATCTCCATCCAGCGAAGACCACGGCTCCGCCGCCAGGCAGTGGGCCACAGAAGGCCCCGGGGAAGGTGTGGGACCTCCCGAATTGGGGGCCTCCACCATGACAGTTCCCCCGTCAGACGAGTCAGGTTCGGCGTCGGATGCGGGGTCGGGGTCGGGCACGGGCCTTGGAGACGCCGCACCCTCGGACAGCCTGCGCCGGGGAGGGCCGGATCGAATGCTCGCCGGCGTCGCCGTCGGACTGGCCGACTACTTCGACATCGACCCCACCCTGGTCCGCGTGGGATTCGTCGCCCTTTCCCTCCTTGGTGGACTGGCCGTCCCGCTGTACCTGGCCGGATGGCTGCTCATTCCCGAACAAGGCGCCGAACAATCGGTGGCCGAGGAGTTGTTGGCCCGTGAACGAATCCGCTGACCGGCCCCGTCGATCGATCGACGTCGACATCGAGTACCTGCTGAGCCTCCTCCACCCGAAAGGACACATGATGCGCCTCCGTCCCGAGACTGCCCGTTGGACGTCGTCAGCGTCCACCACCAACTTGCGCGTGTCGGACGCCGAACGCAACGAGGTTGCCGACAAGCTGTCACGGCACTTCTCCGACGGTCGGCTGGACCAGACCGAGTTCAAAGAACGCCTCGACGCCGCCATGTCCGCAAAAACGCAGGGCGATCTGGTCGGTCTCTTCGATGACCTGCCGCCCCTCGGTAACGAGCCACCGCCTCCTCCGTCGCGCCGCCGCCGCTTGGTCCCCTTCCTTGTCCTGCTGGCGTTCATCGCGATTGCCGCCGGCTCGACAGTCTCTCTCTGGCACGCGTTGCAGATCCCGTGGCTCCTGGTGGCCCTTGCCGCCCTCTTCGTCTGGCACCGGGCAGGACGGCACAGCCACAGCCACAACCACAGGCACGACCACAACCGCGGCTGAGGCGACGCCCGATGTGGGGCGAGCGTCGGGTGTCGGTCGGCGGCCGACCGCGGAAATCCACAGGCCAATGACACCGATCTCCCGAGGCCAGTGAGTAGCATGACCATGTCTCGACACCCCTGACCTGGTGATCTACACACCGACCGGGACAGCTAGCGTCGGGTCCAGCGCTGGAACCACAGCCACCCCCAGCCCCAGCGAACTTTCAGGAGAGTTTCATCTATGCGCACCCTGGCCGGGTGGTGTGTCAATCACCGCCGTCTCGTGCTCCTTATCTGGGCGATCGTCCTCGTGGTATCTCTGGGACTCTCGAATGCGATCGGGACCGCGTACTCGAACTCGTTCTCACTCCCCAAGACCGAATCATCAGACGCCATCAAGTTGCTGCAGGCTGCGGCGCCCAAGGATTCGGGAGACACCGAGCAGATCGTCTTTGCCACCTCCGGTGGGGCGAAGGTGACCGACCCCGACGTGATGGCGAGCATCAACAAGATGATCGGCGAGATCGAGAAGCTGCCCCACGTGGGCCTGGTGACCAGCCCGTACGACCCCCAGGGGGCAGCTCAGGTCAACGCCGACGAGACCGTGGCATTCATCTCGGTGACGCTCAACCGACAACCCAACCTCCTGACCGAGGCCGAAGGAAAGCAATTCGTCGACACGGCGACGTCCGCCGCGGGGCCCCACCTACAAGTGGCGGTCTCAGGCCAGTTGGCCGAATTGGTGAACAAACAGTCCTTCAGCGGGACATTGGTGGGGGTGATCCTGGCATTCATCGTCCTCTTCCTGGTCTTCGGTTCGCTCTTCGCCGCCGTTCTCCCGATCATCTCCGCGCTCTTTGCGCTGGGCACCGCGCTCGGCGTCATCGGCATGCTGACGCATGTGCTCAAGATGCCGTCGATCTCCCCGATCCTGGTGCTTCTCATCGGGCTGGGGGTCGGAGTGGACTACGCGCTGTTCATCGTTACCCGGCACCGTCAGGGCCTCGTGGCCGGGCAGTCCATCGAGACGTCGATCGTCAACGCGGTCAACACATCGGGTCGAGCAGTCATGTTCGCCGGCATCATCGTGTGCATCGCGCTGCTCGGCATGTTCGCCCTGGGCGTCAGCTTCCTCTACGGCCTCGCCGTGTCAGCGGCGATCGGGGTGCTCTTCACCATGATCTCGGCCCTGACCCTGCTGCCGGGCATGCTGGGCTTCATCGGCCCCAAGGTCATGAGCCGCAAGCAGAAGCGCAAACTGGCGGAGAGCGGCCCGACCATCGTCGGAGTCGGCACCAACGGGTTCTGGCCCCGCTGGGCCGATCGGATCCAGCGCCGTCCGGCCTTTTCGGGTCTCGCGGCGTTGCTCGTCATCGTGGCGATCGCCCTCCCGTTCTTCTCCTTGCGGCTCGGGTCGACGGACCAGGGCAGCGACCCGTCCGGGACGACGACGCGCACGGCCTACGACCTGTTGGCCAAGGGATTCGGGCCGGGCTTCAACGGACCCCTCCAGCTGGTCTCCGTCGTATCGACCCCAGCTGAGAAGGACGTGATCAACCACGTGGCGACCGAAGTGGGCAACCTGCCCGACGTGGCCCGGGTGGCCGATCCGGTCTACATCCCGAGCAAGACCGGAGCCGACTCGGAAGTCGTGTTCCTCAATGTCTTCCCGAAGACCGCGCCCCAAGATGCGGCGACGACCAATCTCATCCATCAGCTCAGGAACGAGACCATCCCCGAGGCGGTTGGCGACAGCGGCGTGAAGATCCTGGTGGGAGGGGAGACGGCCATCGCCGTGGACTTCGCCCACGTCTTATCGGCCAAGCTCCCCCTCTTTATCGCCTTGGTGGTGATCCTGTCGTTCATCCTGCTGGCAATCGTGTTCCGAAGTTTCGTGATCCCGCTCACAGCGGCCATCATGAACCTGCTCTCCATCGGGGCGGCGTTCGGCATCTTGGTGGCGGTGTACCAGTGGGGCGATCTGGCCAAGCTCTTCGGCATCGATCGCACAGGCCCGGTCGAGTCCTTCATCCCGGTGCTGCTGTTCGCCATCCTCTTCGGTTTGTCGATGGACTACCAGGTCTTCCTGGTCAGCCGCATGCACGAGGAGTACCTCAAGTCGGGCGACAACCGGACCGCCGTACGTAACGGGTTGGCAGCGACCGGCAAAACGATCACCGCTGCCGCTCTGATCATGATCCTGGTCTTCGCCTCATTCGTTCTCGGCGGGCAGGCGGTCATCAAGGAGTTCGGGATCGGGCTGGCCGGCGGTGTGCTGGTCGACGCTGTCTTGATCCGGATGGCGGTCGTCCCCTCGCTCATGATCCTTATGGGCAAGGCCAACTGGTGGTTCCCCGAAGTCGCTGGACCGGGTCCTCCCCAGGCTCTCGGTCGAAGCTGAGGACCTGGCGTTGCTCCCCGCCGCACCGGCACCGGACCCCGAACTGGTCTGACGGTCGGGCCTCGGGCTACCAGGCGTAGTCCTCGGGGGCGGTCTTGTACCCGGGGAAGAGCTCATCGAGCTCGGTCAGCACCTTCTCGTCGAGGGTGATATCGACGGCGTCGAGGGCTCCGTCGAGTTGGTCAAGGGTGCGAGGTCCGATGATGGGAGCGGTGACGGCCGGACGTGTGAGCAACCAGGCCAGGGCCACGACCGAGGGCTCGTGCCCGATCTCGTCGCACAGTTCTTCGTAGCGCTCGAGCTGCGGGCGGTGTGTCTCGAGGGACTTGGCGGCCCGGTTTTGGTGGCGGCGGATCCCCTCTCGTTCCTTGCGCACGACGCCTCCGAGCAGGCCACCCTGTAGCGGCGACCAGGGGATGACGCCGAGCCCGAAGTCCTCGGCGGCGGGAAGCAGCTCCCGCTCGATATCGCGCACCAAGAGGTTGTAGATCGACTGCTCGCTCACCAACCCCAGGAAATGGCGCTCGGCCGCCGCAGCCTGGGCTTTGGCGATGTGCCAGCCGGCGAAGTTCGAAGAGCCGACGTAGAGGATCTTGCCCTGGTTCCGCAGCACCTCCATGGCCTCCCAGATTTCGTCCCATCCCGTGTCCCGGTCGACGTGGTGCATCTGGTAGAGGTCGATATAGTCCGTCTGCATGCGCTTGAGCGAGGCATCGCAAGCCCGGCGGATGTTGAGGGCCGAAAGCTTTCCCTCGTTCGGCCAATCCCCCATGCCGATATAGAGCTTCGTAGCCATGACCGTGCGCTCCCGCCGCCCTCCTCCCTGGGCGAACCAACGGCCGACGATCTCTTCGGTGGCACCGCGACGCCCGTAGGCATTGGCGGAGTCGAAGAAGTTGATGCCCACCTCGTGGGCCTTGTCCATAATCGCGAACGAGGTCGGTTCGTCGGTCTGGGGACCGAAGTTCATGGTGCCGAGGCAGAGGCGACTGACGCTGAGACCGGTACGACCGAGGTTGGTGAAGTTCATGCGGGTCAACCTAGACGCGTGCGTCGGGACGGGTCGGGGCGTCCGATGTGGAGGTCGCGTCCGGGAGCGTCCCGCAGCGTCGGGGGGCGTCCCGGGCGGCCCGAACTAGCGTCCGTTTTGCTCCGACCACTACGGTGGCGGGGTAACTCGTCCCGATGCATGACGTGAGGGGGAAGATGGCTGCGCAAGTCCCGCTAGTCGATTATCTGGTGCTCGGGGATTCCCCCCACCTCGTGGCGAACGAGTGCACCTCCTGCCGCGCCCGCTTCTTCGACCGCCGCAACGCCTGCGCCAATTGCGGCAAGACGGAGTTCGCCAAGGCCGATATCGCCACCAATGGCGAGGTGCGGGCCTTCACCATCGTGACCTTCGCGGCTCCGGGGGTGCCCGTCCCCTACGTCGCCGCCGTGGTCGATTGCGACGGAACGAGTGTCCGGGCCAACCTGATCAACGTCGACCCCGACCCGGAGCACGTCACCCTCGGAATGAAGGTCCGACTGGCCACGTTGGGATTAGGTACTGACGACAACGGCACCGAAGCAATCGGGTTCGGTTTCGAACCCCTGGGAGGTTGAGCATCATGGCAAGTGACGACGTCTGGGTCCTGGGCATTCACATGACCAAGTTCGGCAAGCACCCGGACAAGGACCTGATCGACCTGGCCTCCGAAGCGGTGCTGGGTGCCCTCGGCGACGCCGGCGTGACGATGAAGGACATCGGCGTCATCGGGGCGGGCAACCTCCTGGCGGTGGGGCCACAGGACAGGTGCTGCAAAAGCAGCTCGGCCAGACCGGTATTCCCGTCTACAACGTCTCCAACGCCTGCGCCACCGGAGCCACCGCCCTGCGGGTCGCCGTGATGGCGATCAAGGCCGGGGAATGCGACATGGGCTTGGCCTTCGGGGTGGAGAAGCTCTCGGGGGCCGGACTCCTCGCCGGAGGAACACGCAAAGAGGACGACGGAACGTGGACCCCGTCTGGTCGTTACGGTGCGGTGGCAGCGGTCGACGGCCGCATCGGCACCGAGATCATGCCGGGCGTCTTCGCACAGATCGGCATGGAATACGGCCACAAGTACGGCGGCACGAGCTTCGAGCTCTTCGCCAAGATCAGCGAGAAGAATCACGCTCATTCCACCCTCAACCCGCTGGCGGCGTACACGAAGCGGATGAGCCTCGAGGAGATCATGGGTGACGTGATGATCGCCTACCCCAACACGCGCCCGATGTGCTCGGCCAACTGCGACGGTGCGGCGGCGGCGGTCGTGGTCAGCGGCTCCAAACTCAAGACGTTGTCGCTGGAGCAGCAGAAGCGGGCTGTGAAGATTTCTGCCTCCATCCTGAGCACCGACCCGTGGGAGGAGGCGTGCCAGATACTCCCCGACGTCAACACCTTGACGCGCAATGCGGTCAAGCAGGCCTACGAGCAGGCGGGCCTCGGACCTTCTGACCTCGATCTGGTGGAGCTGCACGACTGCTTCGCCACGGCCGAGCTGGTGCATTACGACAACCTCATGCTCTGCGAGCAGGGTGGCGCCGTTGACTTCTTCAACTCGGGCGCCACGTGGCGCGACGGGACCACGCCGGTCAACGTCTCGGGCGGCCTCGAGTCGAAGGGCCACCCCATCGCGGCGACGGGCATCGCCAACGTGTGGGAAGTGACCACGCATCTGCGTGGCGAGGCGGGCGATCGCCAGATCGCCGGGGCCAAGGTCGGTATGACGCATGTCATCGGATTGGGATCCGCCTGTGGGATTCACATTTTGGAGAGGGCGGCCTGACCCGGATGGCCTCGACAGTGCGCGGCGTGGTGGCCCGGGCCAAGGGTGCGCCGGTCACGCTCGAGGAGATTGTCGTTCCGGACCCTGGGCCCGGTGAAGCCGTGGTAGCGGTGAAGGCGTGCGGGGTGTGCCACACGGATCTGCACTTCCGCGAGGGCGGGATCAACGACGAGTTCCCGTTCTTGCTCGGGCACGAGGCGGCCGGGATCGTCGACACCGTCGGGCCCGGCGTGACGTCGGTCGCTCCGGGGGATTTCGTCGTTTTGAACTGGCGGGCGGTGTGCGGCGAGTGCCGGGCGTGCCGCCGGGGGCGGCCGTGGTACTGCTTCGCCACGCACAACGCGACGCAGAAGATGACGTTGACGGACGGGACGCCGCTCTCGCCTGCGTTGGGCATCGGCGCGTTTGCGGACAAGACGTTGGTGGCCGCCGGGCAGTGCACGAAGGTCGACCCATCGGCGCGACCCGAGGCGGTCGGGCTGCTCGGATGCGGCGTGATGGCGGGGATCGGCTCGGCCATGTTCACCGGCGACGTGGGGCTCGGCGACTCGGTCGCCGTGTTCGGCTGCGGTGGGGTCGGTTGCGCCGCCATTGCGGGCGCGAAGTTGGCCGGGGCGACGACCATCATCGCCATCGATCTCGACGCGAGGAAGCTCGAGCAGGCGAAGCAGTTCGGCGCAACCGATGTCGTCGACGCCAGCGCTGTGGATCCGGTGGCGGCCGTGCAGGGATTGACGGGTGGGAACGGGGCGGATGTCTGTATCGAGGCGGTCGGGAACCCCAAAGTGATGGAACAGGCCTTCTACGCCCGGGACCTCGCCGGGACACTGGTGCAGGTGGGAGTGCCGACGCCCGACATGCGCATCGATCTCCCCATGATCGAGTTCTTCGGACGGGGCGGTGCACTCAAGCCGAGCTGGTACGGCGACTGCCTGCCGGATCGGGACTTCCCCAAATTGGTCGACCTGTATCTGGCCGGTCGCCTCGATCTGGACCTCTTCGTCAGCGAGACCATCGCCCTCGATGAGGTGGAAGAGGCGTTCAACCGGATGCAGCGGGGCGAGGTCCTGCGCTCCGTCGTCGTGCTCGGGTAGTCACTGACGGGCGGAGTGGTTAACCGGGAGGGCGGAATGGGAATAGTGACAGCATGAGCCACCACGAACTGGAAGAGGAGCCGTCGCACGAGGCCGTCATGTCGCGTGCGAGTGGACGTCCCCCCGAAGAAGAGTCGAGCGAGGATCCCGAACATCAGGCCGAGGTGATCCTCGAAGAGTCCGAGGAACGGATTGAGGAGGGCGCCGACAAGTCGACGTGATCATGCTATGCCATGCGCATGGCGTATCCCCTCGCTCCGTTCGCGCCCGTCACCGGCCTGCGCGGCATGGTCAGCGCGGCGGACCACCTGGCGTCGACCGCGGGGCTCGGCCTGTTGGCACAAGGCGGTTCAGCAGCTGACGCTGCAGTGGGGGCCGCAGCGGTAATGGCGGTCACCAGTCCGTATCTCTGTGGCATGGGTGGCGACATGTTGGCGGTGGTCAGCGCGCCCGGCGCCGATCCGATCGCATTGTTGGCGGTGGGTCGCGCCGGATCGGGGGTCGACGCCGCCGGGTTGCGTACCGAGGGCCATTCCATCATGCCGGTGCGGGGTGACTTCCGGACCGTGCCCGTACCGGGTGCGGTCGACGGATGGCTCGCCCTTCACGCTCGCTTCGGTCGCCTTGCGTTGTCCGACGTGTTCGGCCCCGCCATCGAGTTGGCGGAGGACGGGTTCGTGGCGTCGTTGATGCTGTCGTTGGCGAGTTCGCTCGTCTCCGAGGTCCCGGGGGCGCAGGAGCTCTGCCCCGATGGCCCCGTTCCCCTCGAGGGCCGGGTGCGGCTTCCGTCGGTGGCGCGCGCGCTGCGGGCCATCGTCGACGACGGCCGGCAGGGCTTCTACGGCGGGGAGTTCGGACGTGAGTTGGTGCGTCTGGGAGATGGCGTCTACGTGGACGACGATCTGGTCCGCGACTTCGCACAGTGGTGTGCGCCGTCGCGCCTGCGGGTCTGGGGCCACGATCTCTGGACCGTTCCCGCCCCCAGCCAGGGCTACCTGACACTGGCCAGCTCGTGGATCGCCGAACGGGTCGGCCTCGGAACCGATCCCTCCGACCCGCTCTGGGCCCACCTCATCGTCGAAGCCTCCCGCGCCGCGGGACACGACCGCCCGGCCGTCCTCTACGACGGGGCGGAGGCGCGGTTCCTGCTCAGCGAAGAGCGACTGTCCGCTGCGGCCGACCGTATCGGGGACGATCGAGCGGCGCCGTCCGACGTGCGCCCCGGTGCGCCGGATGACCCGACCGCGAGCATCCGCCGGGTGGCGGACGGCGACACGACCCACCTTTGCGTGGTGGATGACGATGGCCTCGGGATATCCCTGACACAGTCCAACGCCCTCGACTTCGGTTCTCATCTGGTCGCCGGCTCGACGGGGATCTTCCTGCACAACCGCGGGGTCGGCTTCTCCCTTGTCCCGGGGCATCCGGCCGAGCTGGCGCCCCGGACCCGGCCACCCCACACCCTGTCCCCGATGCTGGCCACGACGACCGACGGTCGGCTCTCGCACATCGTCGGCGCAATGGGGGGCGACGCCCAACCGCAGATCCTCCAACAGGTGCTGGCCCGGATGTTGCACGCCGGCGAGGACCCGGCCACCGCCGTCGCGTCAGCCCGTGTCTCTCTCGTGGCGCCCGGGGCCGGGCCGTTCCGCCTGTGGTGGGGCGACGACCTCCAGATCTGTGTCGAGGCCCATGCGCCATCGGAATGGGTGGAGGGACTGCGGGTTCGCGGCCATCGGGTGATTCCGATCACGGCGTTCGAACCCAATGCCGTCGGCGGCTGCCAGATCATTGCGTTGGTCTACGACGATGACGGCGCACGGCACTTCGTCGGCGCGGCCGATCCACGCAGCCCGTGTGCGGGAACGGCGAGCCGATAAACGGATCGGCAGACCGTCTGAGCGTCGGGCGGCCCTGCCTGACAGAATCGGGCCATGACGACCATCACGACACGGCACGAAATGTTGCTGCCGGACCCCGAGCCGCGTCCGGTGCACTACACGGTGATCTCCGTCGATGATCATCTCGTCGAACCGCCCGACATGTTCGAGGATCGGCTGCCGAGCCGCTTCACCGACCTCGCCCCCAAGGTCATCGAGAACGAGCAGGGCCACCAGGTGTGGGAGTTCGACGGCGCGTTGTACACCCAGGTCGGGATGAATGCGGTGGCCGGACGCCGCCCCGAGGACGTCAAGGTGGAGCCGACGCGGTTCGAAGATATGCGGCGAGGCTGCTGGAACATCGACGACCGCATAGCCGACATGGACATCAACGGGGTGTGGGCGTCGCTCAACTTTCCGTCGATGATCACGGGGTTCTGCGGCAAGGTCTTCTCGGCCGCTCGTGATCCCGAGTTGGGGCTGGCCGTCACGAGAGCCTGGAACGACTGGCTCTACGACGCGTGGTGGCAGCCGTATCCGGACCGGATCATCCCGTGCGGGATCACGTTCCTGGCCGATCCCGAGCTCGGTGCGGCCGAGATCCGGCGCAACGCGTCGCGCGGGTTCCGGTCGGTGACGCTGCCCGAGCGACCGCACCGGATCAATTTGCCGAGCCTGTTCTCCGGCTACTGGGACCCGATCGTGGCCGCCTGCGAAGAGACCGAAACCGTGATCTCGCTCCACGTCGGGTCGTCGGGCATGGCCGATGTTGCTGACGACAGCCCGATGGTGCCGCTCGTCGCCACCCTTTTCGGTCAGATGTCGTTGTCGGCCTGCGCCGAGTGGTTGTGGTCGGGGTTGCCGTCGCGCTTCAGCAACATTCAAGATCGCCATGAGCGAAGGCGGGATCGGCTGGGTGGCGATGCTGCTCGACCGTCTCGACAACATCGTTGATCGCTCGGGCTACGGTCGGGACTACGACGCCTCGGGACTGCGGCCGGCCGAGGTCCTGGCCCGGAACTTCTGGTTCTGCACCATCGACGACCCGTCGACGATCGACACCCGCCATCGGATCGGCATTGATCACATCATGGTGGAAGTCGACTATCCGCACGGTGACTCGACGTGGCCGGACACCCAAGAGGTGATCAAGCGTTACTGGGGCCATCTCCCCGTCGAGGACCTGCGCAAGATGACCCACGAGAACGCAGCGAAACTCTTCCGCTGGCCCCTCCCGCCTGACGTGCTCCCCTGACGACTAGGCGTGAAGTTCGCTGGACGGCGTCACTCCGGCCGCGGGTGGCAGCGCCCCGGCCGACTGGGTCGCGAAGCGCGTCGGTGATTCCTCGAAGCGCTTCTTGCACCGATCCGAGCAGAAGGAGTGGCGGCTCCCGTCGTGGACGAGTGACGCGGGTGCATTGGCGACCGTGACCTGCATGCCGCAGACCGGGTCGAGCGCGGTCCCCTGCCCACCGCCGAGGCGCTGCCGGTTGCGATATGCCCAATAGAGAGCGCCGAACACCAGCAGGAACACGAGGTTGAGATACGTCGTGTAGTTCCACGAGAAGCCGTCGGGGGCGATCTGGGTGGGACGTGTGTGCGGAATGAGTCCGGCGGCGTGGAAGATGCCCTCGGTCACCAGGCCCGCGATGGACATGACGGCCCAGAGCAGCGCGAGCATCCGGAGCATCAGACGGGTGCCGTAGTAGCGGCGGTAGATGAGCAGCAACGGGAAGGTGATGAGGTCGCCGAAAATGAACGACACGACGCCGCCGAAGGAGATTCCCCCCTTCCAGAGCGCGGCGGCCAACGGGACATTGCCGATGGAACACACGAAGCTGATGATGGCGATGAAGGGACCGACGATGACGTTCTCGACACTCGTCCAGAAGCCGTGGCCGTGCAAGAAGACGGCGTTCCACACCGCCGTCGGCACCAGGATCGTGAGGAAGCCGGCCACGACGTAGCCGATCACGAGCTCACGGCGCACCATCGTGAGGTCGGACATGGTGTAGGTGGCGGCGTCGGCCCAGCCACCCTTCGAGCGCAACTTCGTGCGCCAGCTCTCACCCTGGAGGACGGTGTTCTCCGGGGGCGCGTGCACGTGGCCTTGGGCGTCGGACTCCGACTCGTTCTGCAGGCGGGCGCGGGCTTGCGCGATCATCTTGCCCCTGAACCACAGACCGCCGAACGTCGCAAGCAGCGTGATCATGATGACACCACCGACAAACTCACTCGCAGCGAATTGCCACCCCATGAGCACGATGAGCACGATCCCCAATTCGATGACCAGATTGGTCGAGGCGACCATGAACACCAACGACGCGACGAAGTCCGCCCCCTTGACGAAGAGCGACTTGGCCATGGCAGTTGCGGCATACGAGCAGGAGGACGAGACCACCCCGTAACCCGATGCCCGCACGACAGCCCGCGGCTTGTGATCCCCCAACTTTCGCTGCATGGCCTCCGGGCTGACGAACGCCTGCACCACGCCCGACACCGCGAACCCGAGGATGAGCGGCCAGAGCGTCTCCCAGAACATGAAGAAGCCTTCGCGAAGGCTCCTTCCGATCGCATCGAGCCAAGGGGCGTTGGCGAGCATCAGGCTGACCCCTGCCGCTGGCCGGTAGCGGGTGCAGACCGGTCACGAGTGCACCAGCCGGGCGATGGCGGCGGAGGCCTCGTCCAGCTTTGCCTTCGCCTCGTCGCCACCACTCTTGACGGCATCGGCGACGCAGTGCGCCATATGGTCGTTGAGCAGTTGCAGGGCCACCGACTGCAGGGCCCGGGTCGCGGCCGAAACCTGCTCGAGCACGTCGATGCAGTAGCGGTCCTCGTCCACCATGCGCTGCAGGCCCCTGACCTGCCCCTCGATGCGGCGCAACCGCTTCTGGACTGCCTCTTTCTGGTCGACGTATCCCGGATCTGCCATCTGCGCTCCCGTCCCGATCAGCCGATCGATATATACCCCCTACCGGTATTGAGTATAGGCGGAAGCCGGTGCATGCGGGCCACCACCGAGCGTCCAGGGAAATTCATCCCTGTTGCAAGGAGGATCAGGTCTTGCGGGATCATCCCTATTCGGGGTAGGGTCCCTGTGGAGATGGATACTGACACCGAAACGCAGACCACCACCGGCCCGATCGTCCTGCTGACCAGGCTGGCCCGTGTCGTCTACCGCCGGAGCACGGTGGATCTGGTGGGCATGCGCATCCGGGAGCTCGGGGCGCTGGCCTACCTCCGCGACCATCACCCGGCCACCCAGCACGCGTTGAGCAAGGCGCTCTCCCTCGACGCCAACAACTGCGTGTTGCTCCTCAACGATCTCGAGGCTCTGCAGTACGTCGAACGGCGCCGGGACCCGGTGGATCGACGGCGGCATCTCGTCGAACTCACGCCGGAGGGCCGAGCCGCACTCGAGCGGGCCGAGCTCGCGCAGAGCAGCGTCGAGGACGAGGTGCTCGGGGCTCTCACCACCGAGGAACGCTGCATCCTGCAGCGCCTCCTCAGTCGGGCCCTCGAAGGTCAGCCTTCGGACGCAGACGATGAGTAGGGCGACGGACAGGACAATGCACGGATCGATGATGACCGGCGCCCGCTCACACGGCGCCCGCTCGGCCGGGGCCCCGTCATGAGCCTTTCGCTTCGCAGTTCGACCGTCCCGCCCCGGGCACGCGCCGTGCGACCGGGCATCGGTGCGCCGCTGCCTGACAACTACAAGTGGACGGCCCTGTTCATCTCCACCCTCGGCATGCTGATGGCGACGATCGACGGCTCCATCGTCCTCATTGCACTGCCGGATATCTTCCGGGGGATTGGCATCGATCCCCTGCAACCCGGCAACAGCTTCTATCTGCTGTGGATGATCCTTGGTTTCCTCGTCGTGACGAGCGTCCTGGTGACCACCTTGGGGCGCCTGGGCGATATTTACGGGCGCGTCCGCACGTACAACCTCGGCTTCGCCGTCTACACGTTCTTCTCGCTGCTCCTCACCATCACCTGGATGACCGGACACGTCGCAGGACTCTGGCTGATCGTCATGCGGATCTTCCAGGCCGTGGGAGCCGCCATGTTGATGGCCAACTCCTCTGCCATCCTGACCGACGCGTTCCCCGCCGAACAGCGGGGCATGGCCATGGGCATCAACTCCGCCGCTGCGTTCAGCGGCATGTTCATCGGACTGGTCCTGGGCGGACTCCTGGCCCCCGTCAACTGGCGCCTCATCTTCTTGGTCTCGGTGCCGATCGGGCTCTTCGCGACCATCTACGGGTACAAGAATCTGCGCGAGCTCAGCCCACGCCGGCCGGCGAAGATCGACTGGCCGGGGAACATCACATTTGCCCTCGGGCTCATCCTCGTGATGATCGGCATCACTTATGGGATTGAGCCGTACCGGCTTCACACCATGGGATGGACGAATCCGCGTGTCATGGGATCGCTGTTCTTTGGCGTCCTCCTGCTGGTGGCCTTCGGCATCATCGAGACCAAGGTCGAACAGCCGATGTTCCGGCTGCAGCTGTTCAAGATCCGCGCGTTCACTTCGGGAATCCTCGCCAGCTTCCTTGCCGCCATGAGCCGGGGCGGACTCATGTTCATGCTCATCATCTGGCTGCAGGGCATCTGGTTGCCCCTCCACGGCTACGACTTCGCTCGGACGCCCTTGTGGGCCGGCCTGGCCATGCTCCCCCTCACTGCCGGCTTCCTGATCGCCGGACCCATCTCCGGCTACCTTTCGGACCGCTACGGCGCACGACCCTTCGCCAGCGGCGGGATGGTCGGCGTCGCCATCAGCTTCGCGCTCCTCGAGTTGCTGCCGATCGATTTCCCCTACTGGGTCTTCGCCGCCGTTCTCCTGCTCACCGGTCTGACCATGTCCATGTTCGGCTCCCCCAACCGGGCGGCCATCATGAGCAGCCTGCCCCCCGAGCACCGGGGTGCCGGCTCGGGAATGGCCACGACGGCCCAGAACACGGCCCAGGTCCTGTCGATCGGGATCTTCTTCACCTTGCTCATCGCCGGACTCTCCAGCGCGCTTCCGTCAAGTCTGTATCACGGCCTCGTGGCGCATGGGGTCTCGCACGGCGATGCAACGCGCATCTCCCACCTCCCGGCGGTCTCCACCCTCTTTGCGGCGTTCCTGGGGTACAACCCTGTGCAACATCTGGTCGGCCCGCAAGTCCTGACCCATCTCACGGCGGCCCAGCAGGCCGCGCTCACCGGGCGCAGCTTCTTCCCCAGCCTCATCGCCGTGCCGTTCCGGGATGGACTGGACACCGCGCTCAACTTCGCCATTGTCATGAGCCTTCTGGCGGCAGTGGCGTCGTGGACGCGGGGCACCAGCTACGTCTACTCGGATGTGCACGCCGTCGACGAAGGGTTCGATCCCGACCTGCCGTTTCTCGAAGAGGACCAGGAGGACGGGGACGCCACAGATACCGCACCGTCACTTACCACCGAAGGAGCATCTCGATGACGACCATCACCATTGACACCGTTGACGGGCCCATGCCCGCATTCGAGGCATCGCCTGCCGGTGAAGCCAAAGGCGGCATCGTCGTCGTCCAAGAGGCATTCGGGGTCACGACCCATATCGAGCACATCTGCACCCGCCTGGCCGACGCCGGATGGCGTGCCGTTGCGCCGGCGTTCTTTCATCGTCAGGGCTCACCCGTCCTGGCCTATGACGATCTGACCGCCGTCATGCCGGTGATGATGGAACTCACATCCGGAGGGATCACGACTGACCTCCTCGCCTCGTTCGCGTATCTCGAAGGGGCAGGATTCACGGCCGCCCAGACGGGCGTCGTGGGATTCTGCATGGGCGGCAGCGTCACGTTTTATGCGGCGACGCTCCGTCAGCTCGGCGCCGCGGTGACCTTCTACGGGGGTGGGGTGGCCGAAGGTCGATTCGGTCTGCCCTCGCTGATCGAGCAGGCTCCCCAGCTCCAGACACCGTGGCTCGGCTTGTACGGCGACCTCGATCAGGGCATCCCATCGGACGATGTCGACCAATTGCGCAAGTTCGCCGCAGCGGCACCGGTGCCGACGGAGATCGTCCAGTATCCAGATGCGGACCACGGATTCAACTGCAACGACCGCCCTGCCGTGTTCAACGCGACTGCCGCCGCCGCGGCGTGGGAGCGCACCCTCCATTGGTTCGAACGCTACGTCGGAAGCACCTCCAAGGGCTGACCGCCTGCCGCCGAGCTCCCGAGGCAGCGACGCGCGACGGGCCAAGCGAGGGCGGACCGTGAACGGGACGGGCAACCGTCTTGCGATCGATTTGCCACCGTCAGCGGCTCCCGGTGCCTTTACGCGCACCCCCAGAGCCGGTAACCTGCCCAGGTTGAGCCCAGACCTGGAGGTCACGAAATGCAAAATCGGCGGTTTTTGCAAGGATGCAGCGTGGCCGTACTGGGCTTGGGGCTCGCCTGTGCGCCCATGACCTTGGCCTCGGCGAAGAGTCAACCCAAGAAACACCACAAGGCCCCCAAGCACCACACCTCGAAGAAGGCCACCTTCACCACGGGCAGCGCGACGTGCAAGAACTACCTGAACACGGAGAATGGCTCGAGCGGTTTGGGCACGGCCCTGGAGAAGGCCATGACGAGTGCCGGAAGTGGTTTCGCCGGAGTGAAGCAGGCCTTCATCACCTACTTCAACACCGTCCAGAAGTACGAAGCGCCTTTCGAATCAGAGCTGAGCTCGGCGCCCGCGAACGTGCAAGCGGCGGGCAAGGGCATCTTCGCTTTCTTCAACACCCTCAAGACAGACGTGGCGAACTCGACCAGCCTGGAGCAGCTCGGCACATCGATGGAGTCCCTGGGGTCGAACAGTGCACTGAAGTCCGATGCCCAGACCCTCGCCAACTACTTCGGATCCATTTGCGGGTCCGTGACGACGACGACCGCCTCAGTTCCCTGACGCACCGCTGATTCCGGCCGCCGACGCGCGCCGGCCCGCCTGCTCGAAGGCGTCCCACATCGAGGCGTAACGTCCCCCGAGGGCACGCAGCTCCTCGTGTGATCCGACTTCGGAGATGCGACCCTGGTGAAGGACCACAATGCGGTTGGCCGATCTGGCCGTCTGCAACCGGTGGGCGATGATGATGGTGGTGCGGTTCCGGGACACCTGTTGCATCGCCTCGGCGACGCGAGCCTCGGTGGCCAGATCGAGGTTCGAGGTGGCTTCGTCCAAGAGGAGGATGACGGGGTCCACCAACTCGGCGCGCGCCAGTGCGATGAGCTGGCGCTGACCGGCCGAGAGCGACCGGCCGCGCTCGAGCAGTTCATGGTGGTAACCGCCCGGCAGGGCGGCGATGAACTGGTGCGCGCCGACGGCACGGGCTGCGGCCTCCACTTCATCGTTGCCGGCGTCGGGACGGCCGTAGGCGATGTTGTCACGGACGCTGCCGGTGAAGAGGAATGCTTCTTGTGGGACGTAGCCGAGTTGGCGCCGGTACCCGAGGAGATCGATGGTGCGGAGATCCAGACCGTCCACCCGCACCGCACCCTGGTCGGGATCGTAGAAACGAGCCACCATCTTCATGATGGTGGACTTCCCCGCCCCCGTCTGCCCCACCAGTGCCACTGTCTCACCTGCTTCGATATGCAGGTCGAGGCCACGTAGCGCCTCGGGAGGCTTGTAATTCTCTGCGTCGGACGAGCGCAGGATTCTCGGATCGTTCGGTCCTCGCCGTTCTCCTGCAGGCGCTTGACCGAGGCCGGGGCGGACCGGCACGGACGGGTAGGCGAAGCGAAGGTTCTCGAGCGTGATCTCCCCGCGCAGCCGCCCCGGTGTTGTCGCATTGACCGCGGCCGGGGTGAGTGGCTCCAGCATCATCAACTCGGCGATACGGCCGACCGAGACACGGGTCTGCTGCCAGGAGTCAAAGACCTGAGAGAGCTGCTGGATCGGTGAGAAGAACAGATCGATGTAGAGGATGTAGGCGATCAGGGCACCGGACGTGAGTTGCCCCGACGCGATGAGTCCGGCGCCCACCCCGAGCACGATGGCGTCGGCGATGCCCGAGAGGAACTGCACGAAGGGGAAGTAGATAGCCACGAGTCGTTGGGCGGCGACCCGCGACTCGAGGTACTCCCGTCCCAGGCCACCGAAGCGCTTGATCGTCTCGCTCTGGTGCACAAAGGCCTGTGCAACACGTACTCCCGAAAGGCTCTCCTGGAAGTCGGCATTGACGATGGCGATGCGCTCACGTGAAAGGTCGTAGAGCCGTGCCGCTTTGCGACGGAAGATCACCGTGGCCACGGCCAGTGGAACGACGACCGAGAGCGTGCAAAGACCGAGCTCCAGATTCATCGCGACGAGTGCGCAGCCGACGCCGACGAAGGTCACGAGCGAGACGAGGGCGGAGAGCAGGCCGTTCTCGACGAGTGCTTCGAACTGATCCACGTCCGTCGTCATGCGGGTCATGATGCGGCCGGCCATCTCGCGTTCGTAGTAGTCCAGCGAGAGGCGTTGGAGCTGGGCCCAGATACGAATGCGCAATGACAGCATGATCCGTTCCGCCGTCCGGCCGGTCACGAAAGTCTCACCGATCTGGTCGATCAGGTCGACGAGAACGACCACGAGGAAGATGCCCGCCGCCACGAAGAGGACCTCCGCCGATCCCTTGGCGACACCGTTGTCGATTCCGGTCTTGATCAGGATGGGCCCCAACAGGCTGGCCAGGGCATCGATGACCACCAGCACGAGCCCGAGGAGGAGGGGCCGCCGGAATGCACCGAGGAGCCGGGACAAATTGAAGGTCCGGTCATGACGGGACTCCGCTTCGAGGTCGATACGGGCGGCATCGCGCACGGGTCGGAGTGCGGCGACGCGCGCGAGAAGCTCGGGCGTCGGGGGGAGGTTGAGTCGCCACGAGCCACCGCTGCCGCGGCCCAGGCCGGCACCGATGCTCGGGGGGCCGACCGTCCGGGTGGAGGTCGGGCTCCCCGGCGTCCCCGCGACCAGCGGCCTCCACGCCGAAGAGGTTGTGCCACTCGTGGCCGTACCGGTGGTGGCGGTGGCGAGCGCCGCATCTCCCACCGACGATGGGCCGAGTGCGGCCAACAGCTCGATCCGGTCGCCGACGTCCTGCGCCAGATCCTCCTCGATCCCCGAGAGCAGTGTCCGATACACCCCGCTGCGGGCGACCAGGTCGTCGTGCGTCCCCTCGTCGACCACGCGACCATGGACCAGGACGACGATCCGATCGGCCAAATGCAAGGTGGACTGGCGATTCGCGATGAGGAGCGTGGTCCGCTCAGCCATCACGGCACGGAGACCCTCGTGAATGGCCTCCTCGACCTTCGAGTCGATCGCGCTCGTGGCATCGTCGAGGATGAGGATCCGAGGGTCCGTCAGAATGGCCCGGGCCAGCGCAATGCGCTGCCGTTGGCCACCCGAGAGGGTCAGGCCACGTTCCCCGACGACCGTGTCGTAACCACGTGGAAGCTCCAGGATGAATTCGTGGGCCTGCGCCACGCGCGCCGCCTCCTCAATCTCCTCCCCTGGTGCATCAGGGCGTCCATAGGCGATATTGGAGCGCACGGTGTCCGAGAACAAGAAGCTGTCATCGAAGACGACACCGATTTGGCGGCGCAGCGAATCGAGCATGACCCCTCGGACATCGTGGCCGTCGACGAGGACGGATCCCCGGCTCGGTTCGTAGAAGCGTGAGACCAACATGGCCACGGTCGACTTCCCGCTGCCGCTCGGGCCGACGATGGCCACCCGCTCCCCCGCTCCGAATTCTGAGGTCCAAACCCTGCAGCACGGGCGCACCCTCGCCATAGGCGAAGTGCACATCGGAGAAGACGATGTCACCCTTCAACTCCGGGAGTTGCACGGCGTCGGGCTCGTCGACGATGGCCGGCTTGAGGTCCAGCAATTGGAAGATCCGTTCGATGCCCGCCCGGGCCTGCTGGCCCACCGTCAGGACGCCCGCGAGCTGGCGGGCGGGAGCGACGAGCTGGACGATGTAGGTGGAGAAGGCGAGGAACGTGCCGAGCGTGATCTCGTGCTGCAGGGCGAGCCAACCCCCGAAGGCCAGGATTGCCACCTGGCCGATGGTTGGAATCGCCTCGAGCATCGGCTGGTAGCGCGACTGCAGGCGTACGGCCCGCATCTGCGAGCCGTACAGGGTCTGCGCGGCATCGGCGACCCGCTCCAGTTCGCGCTGTTCCTGGCCGAATGCTTTGACGACGCGGACGCCATTGACGTCCTCGTCCACAATCTGGATTACGTCGCCTTCGCGCTGTTGCCCGTCCCATGTCGCCGGAAAGACCTGCCGGCGCATCCGGTAGGAGACGATGAGCAACGTCGGAGCGATGATCACGCTGACGACGGAGAGAAGGGGCGACAGGTAGAACATGACGCCGAGAGAGAACAGCATCAGGAGGATGTTGCCGCTCATGATGGGGAAGAAGCTGAGCAGACCCTGCACCAGGGCCGAGTCCGAATTGGCACGGGCGACCACTTGACCCGTGGGCATGCGGTCGAGGTTGTCGAAATCCATCACCTGGAGGTGGTCGTGCATTGCGTTCCGCAGGTCGTACTGCACACTCAGCGCCACGCGCCCGCCGCGGTAGCGGCGCACGTAGAGGAACCCGAACGACGCGAGTGCGAGCGCAACGAGGACCACGAGCCACGGCCACAGCGATGAGGTGTGGGCCACGACCACCCCGTCGACGATCTGACGCTCGACGAGCGGAATGATGGTCTGGCAGACGCTTCCGAGCAATGCCGCGGAGACGGCCAGGAGCACGTCGCGACGATGGCGCATCATGTAGCCCCACAGGCGCCGCACCCAACCTGGATCCGCCATCGTCGCCCCCGCGGCGTCCGGGGACACTACGTCCCGCCCCTCTCCGCCTCACGCTGCGCGTGCATGTCGTCCATGGCGGCCCCGAGCCACACCAGCGCCTCCATCAGCTGGTTGCCATCCGGTGTCCGCTCGCTGAGGTCCTCGATCCGACGGATCATTTCGGTCTCGACACGAGAAAGGAGTGCCACGCCCTCGCGGCTCAGGTGCAGCACCGCCACGCGGTGATCCCCGTCGACGCCTGTACGGACGAGCAGTCCCCGCTGCGCCAGCGCTTCGACGGCTGCGCTCACCGTCGGCTTGCCCACCGCGAGGCGACGCGCGACGCGCGACGCCCGCTCGTCACCTGAAGCGACCGCGGAGAGAACCCTGTAGTGCGCCAGGCTGAGTTCCCCCGACGCCCGCTCGAGGACACGGGTGGCCCGGGCCAGGGCCCTGACGGCCTCGACGTCCCTCGGGGCATGGCCCGAACGGGGTCTCTTCGTCGGCATAGCGGGCTTCGGCGCGTCGCTTGTCACCGTTCCAGGATACAGGGATAGTTCGCTTATCGAACCATTTCCCGCGGGCCGCCGGAGGGCGCGACATGCCCTTCGTTACAACATGGGTTCAAGTGGGTAAGGAAGGGATGTGTCCATCATCGAATCGCCACCCGAGGACGAGCAACCTACGACGAGTGAGCCGGGCGAAGGAGTTCCGGCGCAGGCTGAAGGACGTGGTCGGCGCAAGGCCGGCGGCGACGGCGTCCATCACACGCGCATCGGGGGGGCGTGGGTCGCCGTGGCCGTGGCGGTCGTGCTGGGCGTGGCGCTGATCGACTTCATCGTCCAGAACACCCGCTCGGTCCGTGTCGAGTTCTTCGCGGCGAACGGGCAGATGCCGGTAGCCGTTGCCCTGCTCGGGGCCGCTCTCGCCGGGGCATTCCTGGTCCTCGCGGTCGGCATTGCTCGGACCACGCAACTGCGCCTCGCCAACCGGCGTGGGAAGAAACGCGAGGAGCAGGCGGCTTCGCTGGTGGCTGACGCCGGAGCGGACACCCCCGCAGGCTGATTCTCCGACTACAACAGCCACAAGCCGGCCGACTCAGGAGGTAACGGCCCAGGCCAACGGCGAATTCCATTGCCATGCACTGCCCGGTAACATCGAAGGCGTGCGTGAGCGGTGGCTGTCCAGACGAGCCGTGTTCTTGCACCTCGGTTGCCTGCTCTTTGTGCCCTTTTGCATCGCTGCGACCTGGTGGCAGATAACCCGGGCCGAGGATGGCAACGGTCTGAGCTATCTCTACACGTTCGAGTGGCCCGTGTTCGCCATCGTCGGGGTCTACTTCTGGTGGCAGTTCCTGCACACCGACTACGACACCGTCGGGCTCAAGGGTATGCGGAATCAGGCGGCAGAATCACCTACTTCCGACGTCGAAGCCGACCGCGACCCCGAGGAGCTCCTGGAGCCGACCTCGGCGCTGGCGACGACCGCCCGTGAGAATCCGGGACGACACTCCCCATCTCCGTTGACGCCGGCCAAGTCGCCGCCGACGCCGGCGCCGATGCCGGTGCCGACAGCAGCGATGTCAGCGCCGCCCCCGCGAGCAACGCCCGTCATCGCAGCCGCAGCCCTCGAGGAGGACGATCCCGAACTCGCGGCCTACAACGCCCGCCTGGCCGCCCTGTCGGCCAGCGGTGGGAAGACCTGGAGGAAGCCCGAGACACCCATCGCCCGCAGGCCTCAGTGAGGCGGCTCACCGAACGAGGTACCAAGGGTGCGCTGTTTCGCTACCAGCTCATGGCGAACATCGTCGGAACGCTCATCATTCCGCTGTTTCTCTTCACGGGCATCAAGATCGCCACCGGGCATTGCAAACTGGAGGTCGAGATATTCGGCGTTATGCACGGCTACCTGTACATCGTGTACCTGATCACCGTTGGCATACTCTCGTTCAAGACGCGGCTCAACATCCTCTGGGTCCTCATCATGTGCGGGGCTGGACTCCTGCCCGGACTGACCTTCGTCGTCGAGTGGTGGGTCGTCACCCGCAAGATCCAACCCATTCTCGCCTCCGAGGACACGGTCGAAGCCTCCCCGGCCACGTCCTGAGGCCGATCGCAACCGGGGCGCCGGGGCGCGGTCGGCGGGCCGCCCCTCGGTCAGGAATTCAGCTCTTCGACCTGGCCGACCGCTGACGCGGCGGCCTCTTCGCGCCGGACCATCAGCGAGTCGACCGCTCGAGCGGCGCCGGATGTGTCGCCGTCGTAGGCCACCGAGCCCCGGTCGAGGACGATGGCTTTGCTCGCCAGCTCGAGCACCCGTGAGACCTGTTGTTCGACCACGACCAGCGCCGTCCCGTTCGCATTGATCTCGCGCAGTCCTTCGTAGACTGCATCGACGACCACCGGCGCCAACCCCAACGAGAGCTCGTCGGCGACGAGCACATTCGGTGGTACCACCAACACCTTGGCCAAGGAGAGCAGGCGCTGCTGTCCCCCCGACAACGTTCCCGCCATCTGCCGCCGCCGTTCTCCGAGAATCGGGAAGGCGGTGTACGCCCGCTCCAAGTTGGCCGCCAGCAGTTGGCGACCGGCCCGTTGCCGGAAAGCCAGGGTCAGGTTCTCCTCGACGGTGAGACTCGAGAAGACGCCTCTCCCCTCGACGACATGGGCCATGCCGAGTCGCGCAATCTTGTAGGCCGCGAGTTGGGTGACGTCGTGTCCACAGAACGTCACCTTGCCGTCGGTTGCGCTCACCAGACCGGTCACCGTACGGGCCACCGTGGATTTGCCGGCGCCGTTGGAACCGACGAGGGCCACGATCCCACCCGCCGGGACCCGGAATGACACGTCGAAAAGGGCACGGTAGGGGCCGTAGCCCGCACTGACGTGCTCGAGAACCAGTACATCGCCGCCTTCCGTCGGCGGGACGGCAGCGGTCATGACACCCCCATCTGGCCGAGATATGCCTTCCGAACGACCGGGTCGGCCATCACCTCGTCGAAGGTGCCTTCGGCCAGCATGGCGCCCAGGTCCATCACCACCGTCCGGTCGACGACCTCACCCACCATGGCCAGGTCATGCTCGACCAGCAAGATGGCGGTGCCACGCTCTCGTTGGACGGTGCGGAGTACCGCGGCGACTTCCGCCGTCTCGTGGACGTCGAGACCGGAGGACGGCTCGTCCGCCAAAAGGATCTTCGGCTCGGCCACCAAGGCACGGGCCAGCTCGACGAGACGACAGTGCCCCAGGCCGAGCGCGTTCACCGATGTCTCGGCAAACTGGGCAATGCCCACGAGCTCCAGGGAAGCCTGCACGTTGGCCGACTCCTCCTTGGTGACACTGCTCATACTCAGCAGGTCCTTCCAGAGCCGACCCTCTCCACGACGTGAGCGTTCCGCCACCAGCAGGTGGTCCCGCACGCTCATGTCGGTGAACATTTCCACTTTTTGATACGTGCGTCCGATGCCGAGTCGCGCCCTCTTGAAGGTGGGCAGCGCGGTCAGCGACGCACCGCAGAACAGTATGTCGCCCTCGTCATTGCGCAGCTGTCCGCACACGCAATTGAACAGGGTCGTTTTGCCGGCTCCGTTGGGGCCGACGAGGCCGACGCTCTCCCCCGCACCCACATCGAAGGAGATGTCGTGGACCGCATGGATCCCACCGAAGGATTTGGACACATTGCGAAGTGAGAGAAGCGGGCCCTCAGCCATGGGCCTCCGACACACCACCGGGTGGCCCTCCGTCGGCCAGGAGGGCCTCTGCCGGATGCATGGCGCCGTACTCCGCGGGGAAGAGGCGTTTCTCGAACCATTGGTTGGAGCGCCTCTTCTGAAACTCGAGGATCCCCTCAGGATGCTTGGCATATTGCAGCGATCCGAAGGCAAAGAGCACAATGACCAGGCTGCCGCCGCCCACCCGGGCCGGCAGATATGTCAACAGCTGGTCGACGAAGAAGAACCCGATACCGGCCTGAATGGCTCCTTCCACCGTGGAAACGCCCGTGGTGACCACCAAGACGATGAAGACCAACGAGAAGCTGTAGTTCCATTGGGCCGAGTTGGCCACTTGCTGCTGAATGGTGACCAGGACGCCACCGATGCCGGCAATGGCCCCGGCCAGGGCGAACACCACGATGCGTTGCCAGGTCAGATTGATGCCCAGACCCGCCGCCGCCGTCTCGCTACCGCGCATGGCCGCCAGATTGCGCCCCACCGTGCCCTTGCGGACCTGCAGAACGATGCCGACACAGGCCGCGAGCACCGCGATGCTGAGGAGGAAGAACGCATGCCCATCGAAATTGAAGAAGGCCGACGTACCGAGCCAACGTGACTTGAGGCTCAACCCTGATCCTCCCCCGCTGATCGACACGTCGTTGAAGAACGTGTTGTCGAAGAGCAAGGCCGCGGCCAACGTCATCAGAGCCAGACCCAGGCCCCGCAGTCGCAAGGAGAGCAGAGCCAGGATCACCGCTACCACTGCGGCCAACGCCGCCCCCACCAAGCCCCCGACCAACATGTTCAATCCGAGGTGGTGCGCCAGTTGGGCCGCCGTGAATGCGCCCACCCCGGCCAAGGTGCCCTGACAGAGGGAGAGCTGCCCCGCCATCCCGGTGATGAGCGTGATGGACAGGAGAACCGTGGAAAGAGCAATCCCCGAGTTGAACACCCCTACCCACGTCTTGGGTATCCAGGTCAACATCGAGACGATGAACACGGCGAGGACGATCCACCACAGCCGCCGGATGATGCGGTCCATGCTGGGGGTCCGCGACGAGGCGGCCACCGGTGGCGGTGGCGGATCGATCGTGGCCAGAGGATCGCGGTTCAGGTCGAGGGAACGCATGCCCGGGAGGATGAGGAGCGCGGCGACCAGGACGAAGAACGGGAGTGAGGGGAGCACGGCGGAGTAGAGGATGCTGCTCGTCGGCAAGTAGCCCTGCAGGATTGTGCTCACGACCCCGATCAGCACGGCCACGCCCGCCGCAATCGGAATGGAACGCAGGAGACCCCATGCCGCAGCGGCGATGGCCGCCACCACGAGCGTGGCATACGTATTCGCCTGGAAAGCCCCGTAAATCGGTGCAAGAACGACACCCGCCAGTCCCGCCATGAAGCTCGAGATGGCCCAGGCCAGCGCCACCACCCCGCCCGAGTTGACCCCGTCGAGCTGGACCAACCGACGGCTCTCCACCGCGCCCCGCATCTGCAGTCCCAGATTGGTGAACCGCAGCAACACGGTCAGCGCCACGAGGACCACCACGGTGACGCTGATGACGGCCAGGTAGATCCCGTTGATCGGCGTACCCAGCACCGTCGCGTAAACGACATTCGGATTGAAGAAGGGAAAGATCGTGACGGTGTCGTCCAGATTCTGCGCCCCGAAGAGAACCGGCAGGAGTGAGGGGATGCCGACCAGCAAGGCGATCGAAATGACCAACTTCGCCGTCGTGTTGGAATTCGGAATTTTCCGGAACAAGAACCGGTCGAAGGCCAGTCCGATCAGTGGGGACATGACCACCACGGAGACCACGAAGGCCGGGAATCCCCCCCAATGGTCGTTCTGGGTCAGGAGGGTGAACACAAAGGCCGCGGCAAAGGCCTGCGCGCCGAAGGCGAAGTTGAAGACACCGGTCGCCTGATAGGTGAGGACCAGCCCCACGGCCACGATGGCATAGGTACATCCGTACGGGATTCCGGGGATCGCGAATCCGAAGAACTGTTCCATTCGTGACTATGGGGTGGTGACCGTATCGAGATCGACGTCAGCTAATTGGGTGGCGTGCCTTGGCGATTGGGTGGCGTGCCGGGCGGCAGCTTCTTGAGGGGCTTGGGGTTCTTTCCGCTCGTGGTGGCGAAGCAGACGAACACGTTCTTCTTGTCGGTGTTGAGGACCGGCACGTACTTGGTGCCCTGCGCCTGGATGTAGGAGGCGCAGTACGGGGGCGCGTGGCCGGTGTGGCCGGCACTCTTCCAGTTCGTCGGGGTGGTCAATCCACCCGCGTTGTAGGCCGTGAGCGTATTGGTCTGATTGATGACATTCGCCTGGGTGAGATTGTTGCCCGCCATTTTGACGCCCTGGACGAAGAGGGCGGCGGACTCCCAACCCTGGATGGCTACTTCGTCGGTGGCGTACTTGGGCTCGTACTTGTTCATCACGGCGAGGTACTGCTTGAGACCGGGGTAGATCGTCTTCGACGCGAGGAACGGCACGTGGGCGATGTAGAAGTACACGCCCTGCATGAGGCTCTGGTTCTGATTCAACGTCGACTGGTCGTTGCCGCTGAGCCAGAATTGCGTGGCCTTCAGCCCGTACTGCTTTATGGCCCGTGCCATCGTGACATTGCCCTGGACGTCCATGCAGCTCAACACGAAATCGGCACCGGCTTGCTTCATACGCTGCACATCCGTCGCCACTGTCGTTCCCGGGTATGGGATCTTGTAGTCGGTGTAACTCACCTTGATGCCGGCGGCGGTGAGACCTTTGGCATCCGCCTGACACGATGCCGCCGACGCGGCGACGCCGTACGCCACAATGGCCACCGACTTGGCGTGGACCTTGTTGATCACGTAGGCAATCTCGGGGGTCCCGCCCGGCAGGTACTGCACCGAGCCACCGCCACCGGCGGCGAAGAGGTTGTTCGGTCCCGCCCAGTTGTTCGAGACGTTGTAGCCGTAGGTGGGAATTTTCGCTTCGACAAAAAGGTTGGGCGAAAAGAACGCAGTGGCAACGCCGGTGACGGCGAAGACATGATCCTGGTTGATGAGCGTTGATGCGAGCTGGTTGAACTGACTCGGATTGCCGCCATCATCGAGTTGGTACTTGTAGTCGATCTTGCGACCGTTCACGCCACCTTGCGCGTTGATGTAATCGAAGTAGGCCTTTTCCCCGTAAATGAGGGAGGAGAAGCCTCCGGCGAGGGTCCCGGTCTGGGTGGAGATCGTTCCGACCGTGATGGAGTTCTTGGTCACCCCCGGTGCTGTGCTCGTGGCGGCTCCCGCGGAAGTTGAAACTGAAGGCAGCCCCAGTGTCACGACGGCCGAGGCCAACGTCGCCCCTCCGAGGACCACCTTGGCCAGCGTTCCCGCCCGTCGGCGGTGACTCGTTCGCATCCCGATCCCCCCTTGTTCCTCCGACCGGTGCATCCGCCATAGACGAATCTCGCTGTCGCGGTCAACTCTCTTCATCAGACGTTCCATTCGTAGCATCAATACCTTTCGCAATTACTTCAGGCCGATCGATTCGCTTCAGAGCGTGTCACTGCGGAGCGTGTCGTTTACCTCAGAAAGAGCCGTTGACGATCGAATTCCCTCAACGCGGCCACTTCGCCCGGCAAGAGCGGAGCCAGTTCCTCCACGTTCCGTGCCACGACCGGTTCGTATCCGCACGCCTCGACGAACGCGCGCGTGCGGTCTTCGATCGTTCCGGCACCGGCGGGAACGGCCGCGACGCGGAGCACGCCGTCGTGACGCCGGAGCACACCCTTATCGGTCACCACGCTCACAACCCGATGCCCGGGCGACGTCACGTAGGCCACCGATTCGGGCAATCGCTCCGGACGGGCCAAGGTGACGACGACACACGCCTCGGCACGGCTCGCCACATCGTTGGCCCCGCCCGAACCGACCAGGAATCGGCCTCCCGCCAGCTCAGTCGAATTGAGACGACCCTGAGAATCGACTTCGGCCGCACCGAGGCATCCCACGGTGCGGGTGCCCGGTCCTCCGATCACCATGCCCAAGACGACCGACGCATCGGAGAGGTATGGGGTATCGGGAAAGACCCGATGGTTGAAGATGTAGGGATCGGCCGGTGTCGGCTCGTAGCCCCACAGCCCCAGCTCGGCCGTCAGCATGACCCGGCTGCCACCGGCGCGCGCCCGTCCAACGGCGACCCACGCCGCGAGGTTTGCCGCCCCTGCGCCCGCCAAGACGGCATCGGCGCCGACGTCGGCCACGATCCGTTCGACCTCACGTGCCCCAAAGGCGGCGGCGTGCTCCCACGACGTGAAGGCGGGATCGTCGGGAACCGGGTTCGCCTCGGCATCGGCCTTCCAGGACGTCGGATCCGAGCGTCCCTCGAGCCACCGGAGGTGATCATCACCGAGCAGCTGGAGATAGTCGTCATGGGTCGCCGGGCCCAGCACCCATTTTTCGGCGAACTCCCCGAAGGTCCCCTTTGCCGCGGCCTCGGCGGCCGTCGTCCAGTGGGCGATGTCCTCCCCGTAGCTGACGATGGGGAGGCCTGGTGCGTAACAACCTCCGGGGTGCGCCCCGTACGGGGCCTCCACCACGGCCAAGACCCGATGGCCCGGCACCCGCACCCGGTGGCCCAGACCATCGAGATCGTCGACGACCTTCTCCACCGTGGCCACGACGCCGCGGTGCGCGGCCAAGGCGCCCCACACGCCCTCGAGAAGAGGCTCGGAGAACGCGAGGTTGCCCGCTCTGTCGGCCACCGCGGCGTGGACGAGTGCAACATCAGGCGCCAACGGGGAAACCAGACCGAGGCTCCCGAACGGCGAATCAATCTCGGTGAACCCCTCATTGGCCGCCATGGAGGACCCGGCCAGCGAGCCGGTCACCATGGCCGGCAGTCCCCGGGCCGCCGCTTCCATGCGCTGGGACATGGTCAGGATCGACCAGTGCTCGACCTCGACCGCTCCGGACTCGTAGGCCTTGCGGAACAGCGGATTCGGGTTATAGGTCGGGAAGCTGTTGCCCGAATAGGCGGTCACGACCTTCTTCACGAGCCCCCCTTGGAAGAAGATGCCGCCGAGGGCCCCCAGGCTGGTCATGACGAGGGTGAACCCGGGGTCCTTCCCCCAGAACTGGCGCGCCATCTCACGGGCTCCAGCCGTCCAGCGACTGTGGCCGAGCATGACGTGGACGACGTCGCCGGGCCGCACGTTCGTGGCGATCGCGTCTTCCAGATTTGTCACCCGAGAGCCGGGAACCCCTGAGCCCAAAGGGGTCACGTGGCCCGGCTCCCGTCCACGGGACGAGCGCAAATACCCTGGTCCCGCGTCATTCGTGTCCCCGCCCGAACCTGACCACCGTGTCAGGTTAGCCACTCCGACCAACCCTGGCACTACGATGCCCAGAACATGGCGCCGCCTCCTGTCCAACCTGACGTGGCAAGCCCCCCGACGGGCGCGCAAATGACGGCGCCCGCCGGATCGATTCCCGGTTCGGCCAAGCCGGCGCGGGCACCCGACGATCCGGCCGACCTGGCACTCGACGGAGCCGCCGACCAGGCACTCGACGGAGCCGCCGCCATGGCGGTCGACGGGATGGGAGAAGCCGCGGGGGGCATCGGCCTACCCGCCAGCAAGCGGGTACTACGGAGCCAGGGGCGGCGCACCATGCGGCGCCTGCTGGACGCCGCCATGGTCTGCTTCGATGAGCGCGGGTACTACGAAACCCGGGTCAACGACGTCGTGAAGATCGCCAAGACGTCGCACGGCACGTTTTACCTGTACTTCTCCAACAAGGAAGACCTTCTGCGGGCTCTCGTGGGTGAGGCTGGTACCGCGGCGCAGCATGTCGCCGATGCTCTCAACCGGCCCCCGGCGGCGGGAGGCAAACCTCAGTGGGAGGACGTGCGCGGCTGGGTCGCGCTGTACTCCGACCTTTGGATGCGCCACGCCGCCCTCTTCCGGGCCTGGACGGACCTGGCGAGGATCGACCAGGGACTCACGAGCACCCTTCGCGAGATCTTCACCGTGATGTCCGATGCCCTGGCTCGCCAGATCAGTTCCGAGGACGCCGATCACCGGATCGACCCCCAGGCAGCCGCGGTCGGGGTGCTGGCCATGCTGGACAGGTTCCACGACGTGCGGGGGTTCGTGCGTCAGCCGGTGGACGACGTGGCCTTGGACACGCTGACGACCATGGTGTATCGAGCCCTGTTCGACGCATCACGATGGGGTCAGGCGGGCAAAGGCCTGACCATCGGCGTGGCAACGCCGAATCCGTAAGCCACTCGTCGACCTGACCGACAGCGGGCGCCCACCTGGGCGCAGCCGCCCCCTGGTGCGACCAGCCCTATCCCCCGGCGGGGTAGATCAAGTCGAAGAGGCCGTCGACGCCCGATCCGTGCAGCGTGAGCCCGCCATCGACGACGATGTTCTGGCCCGTCACGAAGCGGGAGAGATCCGAGCAGAGGAAGATCACCACGTCCGCTATGTCCTCGGGGTCACCGATGCGGCCCGCCGGCGTGTCCCTCTGGAATCGACCTTCCTGGTCCGGAAAGATCTCGAACCATGGCTTCGTCATTTTGGTGCGGATCATTCCCGGCGACACCGCGTTCACCCGGATGTCGGGCCCGTACTCGAGCGCAGCCGACGCGGTGAGCGCGGCCACCGCCGCTTTGCTCGCGGCATACGGGCCCTCGCCGGCCGCCGGCCTCGTTCCACTGATGGACGCGGTGCTCACGACAGAGCCTCCCCCGCCTGCCCTCATGTGCGGGATTGCCGCCCGGAATCCGGCCCACACACCGGTCAGATTGACGCGGACAAGGCGGTCCCACTCGGCGGGGTCCCACTCCTCGAGCCGGCTGAAGCTGCCGACTCCGGCGTTGTTGTAGAGCAGGCTCAGGCCACCCAACGAGGCAACGGCGGCATCCACGACCTCACGCATCCCGTCCGGATCCCCGACGTCGACAGCGAATCCCACTCCGTCGATTTCCTTGGCCACGAGTGAGGCGGCGTCACCATCGACGTCGAGCACGGCGACACTGGCCCCTTCTTCGGCCATGCGGCGACACGTGGCGCGCCCGATGCCGGACCCACCCCCGGTGACGATCGCTTTCTTCCCGTCGAGTAACCCCATTGCTTCCGTCCTCTCTCCGTTACGACCCTGGTTTGACGACCCGGTCCGACGACTCTGGTGCGACGGCGCCCCGCCTCTTCGGCGCTCGGGATGGCCGAACACCGCGACACCGTCGCACACTTCCTACCCGAAAGGACCGATCCCGCGCCGTCCTACCAGCAGTCAGAGCTTCCGGATCAGCAGTTCCTGGGCCATGCTGAGATACAACACCCCGTCCTCGCCGTACATGGTGCCCCGGATGGTCGAACGACCGGATGCATTGAGGAGCGCCTGGAAGTCGAAGAGATTCCACTCGTCGGCCCGACGCGGGCGGTGGAACCAGACGGCATGGTCAAGGCTGGCGTCGGTGTAACCGCCCCACGAATCGAGGCTGAGCGGGCGGAACGCCGCACCCGTCATGTCCGAGAGATACGCCAGGACGCACGCGTGGAGCGCCGGATCGTCGGACAGGCGCTGACGTGTGCGGAACCAGCAGCGCCGAGTGGAAAGGTACGTCCCGTCCTGGCGCCGCCGGGTCGATCGCAGGTCCCGGACATCGAACGGGGAAGGGGGGGACGGCGCTGGCGTCGCAGGCGGCGCCGGCGAGGGCGACGAGGCGGACGGAGAGTTCGCCCGGGCGCCGTCCATCGCCCCATCGATGGCGAGAGCCCCGGGGTGCGGAACGTCGTCGGCCATCGGCAACTGGTACTCGTCACCCTCCTCGGCTCGATGAAACGAGCACGCCATCCGGAACGTCTCGCGTCCTTCGACCACGGAGACGACCTCCCTCGTACTGAATGCTCGACCGTCGCGGAGCCGCTCCACTTTGTGCGTGGCGGGTGTCCCCGGCTTCGACGGGCGGAGGAAGTAGCCGTGGAGCGAGTGGACGTCGAGGTCTTCCGCCACTGTGTGCGCAGCCGCAGAGAGCGCCTGCGCCACCACCATGCCACCGAACGTCCGCTGCCCACCCCACCAAGCCGGCGAGGTGGTGACGAATGTCGAGGGCCCGTCGACCCCCGGCGGTCCCTCCCCTGCGGGCCGCGCCACAATGCCGTCGATGAGCTCGGACAACGTGCCGCCCGCGAACTCGTCCTCCTCGGTCCACACGGGGGTACCCGTCACACGAGCCGGACGTCGACATCGAGACCCAACGCTGCCAGATCGATGCAGGTGTTGTCCTCGGCGTAACGCAGGCCCTGGACGTTGAAGAGCCGCACGTGGTCGTCGGCAACGGGGAAGGGACCCCAGTGCCATGTGCCCCGGCTCAGGACCAGCGGCTCCAACGGCTCGAGCCGGAAGACGTGGATGCTGTCGACATCGGCCGGCTCCGAGAAATCCACCCCGGCGGGTGCCACGGTGATGATGGCCGGCACATTGAGCGACATCACGCTCTGGGTGTGGGTGTCGTGCCGGAAGAGCATCTGGCAGCGCAGGCCGTCGTCCGTCTCGGGCACCTCGGCTCGAGCGTGCCCAATGATGTTGACGTGCACGTCGTCCCAGGCAAACGAAAGGCGCTGCTCGCCGTCGCGGGGATCGGTGTCAGCCACGGGGAGCCACCCAAAAGGCGCCCAGGCCGCCTCCGTCAGGGGCTCGGGACCGATTTTCCGCCGTTGGTTGGACACGCCTACCCCTTGCTTGCTCGCTCAATCTGCAATTCCGGGCGTCCGGCATCTAACCTGACGCTGTAGTCAGTCTACGTAGGGAAAGAGGGACACGAGATGGACGTGCGCAGCATTGAGGAAAAGGCACCGGTCGTCGAGCACAACGGCACGGTCCCTGTCTGGTGGATGATCGAATCCCGCGAGTTCAAGGACATCACCGACGGCGGATACCTCGAGCTGGTCAACGAGTTCGAGGTTCCCGGCGGTGGGTTGGTGGACCCCCACTCCCACCCGACGCATGAGTTCTATTACGTGATGAACGGCCGCGGCATCATGACGATCGACGGCGAGGACCGCCCGATCGCCCAGGGCGACCTCGTCTACATTCCGCCGGACAAAGTGCACTCGTTGCGCCCGGTGAGCGACCACGCGCCCATTCATTGCTTCTGCTTCGCCATCGGCGTCAAGGGTGCGGGCGAGATCAACTACACCACCCATTAGGTGGCGCGGGTCCTCGTCACCCGCCGCTTGACCGACGGCGGTACCGATCCCCTCCTGCAGGCCGGGCACGAGATCGTCACGACCGACGACGACGTGCCGCTCACCCCGGCGGAGTTGGCGTCCCAGGCCGCCGCCTGTGACGGCATCGTCTGCCTGCTGACCGACCGTATCGATACGGAGGTGCTCGTAGCGGGCCACGGAGGCCGATCTGCGCGTCGTCGGCAATGCCGCCGTGGGCTACGACAACATCGACGTGGCCACCGCCCGCTCGCTCGGCATCGCCGTCTGCAATACCCCGGGTGTGCTCGATGCGACGACGGCCGACCTCACCTTCCTCCTGATCCTGGCGGCCACCCGCGGCTCGACCGAAGCCGAGGATGATCTCCGTCAGGGACGTTGGACGGGCTGGGGGTTCAACACCCATCTGGCCCACGACGTGCACGGCGCCACTCTCGGACTCGTCGGGTACGGACGTATCGCCCGCGCCGTGGCGCAACGCGCGGCGGGGTTCGACATGGAAATCCTCCACACGTCGCGCCACGACACCGGACTGCCCGGGTACGTAGCCGAGCTGGGTGACCTGTTGGCGCGGGCGGACATCGTGAGCCTCCATGTCCCACTGACCGAATCGACCCACCATCTCATCGACGCGGCGGCGCTGGCCCTGATGAAACCGACCGCAGTCCTCATCAATACGGCGCGGGGCCCGGTCGTCGACGAGAACGCCTTGGTCGACGCCCTCCACGCCGGCTCCATTCACGGCGCCGGGCTCGATGTCTTCGAGGGCGAGCCCACGGTCAATCCGCGGTTGCTGGACGCTCCCCGGATCACCCTCCTGCCGCATATCGGGAGCGCGACGGTCGCCACCCGTACCCGGATGGCCCGGCTGGCCTGCCAGGGGGTGTGTGACGTGCTGGCCGGCCGGACACCGCCGAACCTGGTCTGAACCCGGCCGATCCGGCCAATAGAATGAACTTGTGAGCAAGCCTCAGGGTCCGGTCGTCGTTGACTCGGGCGACGCGACGACCGTCGAGGGGGTGCTCGACATCGTGCGCAAGCAGGGCGGAAGGGTCACGTCATCTCGACGGCTCCTCCTGCGGGCGCTCTTCGAGGGTCACGGCCATCGAACAGCGGAAGACCTTGCCGCCATCGTGCAGGAGCAGGCACCCGACGTCCACCTCTCGACGATCTACCGCAACCTCGACGAGCTCGAGCGGCTCGGCGTGATCGTGCACGCACATCTCGGTCACGGGCCCGCGACCTACCACCTGGCGGCGACGGCTCACGGGCACCTGGTCTGTGAGGAATGCGGGAAAATGATCGAAGCCCCCGATCTTCTCTTCCGCAGTCTCGCCAAAGAGGCCAAGGCGCAGTTCGGGTTCACGATCGATCCCCACCACTTCGCCATGCTCGGACGCTGCGCCGACTGCGCATAGCGGCGTCGCGCCCTGCTTCACCTCGTCAGCGACGGTCCCCGCTGACGGCGATGAGTGACGCATCGAGGTCGAGCAGCTCGACGGTCGTCGAACCCCTCGCGGAGCGCGCTGAAGAATCCCGCCTCCTTGGATTCACGCGCCTGACCCGCTTGGCGGACCGCGGCGAGCGATCCGGCCGGCACCACCGTGACACCGTCGACATCTCCGACCACCCAGTCGCCCTGGCTCACCGTGACGCCACCCACCCGTACCGGAGCACCAACCGTTCCCGGCAGGTTCTTGCTGGCACCCGTGAGTGCGATGGTCGAGGAGAACACCGCAAAGCCGTGCGCTTCCAGGGCCGCCACGTCGCGTACGCCGCCGTCGATGACCAGCCCGAGAAGTCCCGCCGCCTCGGCCGCGGTCGTGAGCACCTCTCCCCAATACCCGCGGTCTGGCACCTCCCCCACGTCAACGACGAGCACGCTGCCGACGGGTGCGGTCGTGACGGCAACGTGGACGGCAAGGTTGTCCCCCGGCGTGCAGCCCACCGGATACGCCGGCGCGGCCAAGGACGCACCGGGCCACGCCGGCTTCAGGCGTCGATCGGTGGCCAATCCCCCGGACTCGCCCAACGTGGCCGATCCCAGGCGCAGCAGAGCTGCAGCGATCTCCTGTCGGGTTTCGGTCGCTTGCCGGCTTTCGGTGCTCATGAGGCCTCCTCGGGGACGTCGCAACCTGCGTGCGGCGAACATCGTGCGTGCATTGGACCATCCCGCGGGGCCTACGCACCAGCCGTACACTCCTGGACGTGTCCGAGCCGATGCTGATCGTGACCCAGGTCGCCCCCTACACCGACGGACCGGCCGGCGTGCACGGCGTGCTGGCGCAGGCCACGACCGCACTCTGCCAGCTGGCCGAAATGGCCGGGCTCACCCCGGTCGTCGTCGACGACGTGCGCGACCTCTCGCCCCATCAGCTCGGCACCCCGGGCGTCCTCGCACTGTTCACGATCGGCGAGACCCCGTTCTCCCCCGCGCAGCAATCGGCGCTTCTCGACTCGTGGCACGCCGGTCGGCTCAACGTACTGGGCGTGCACTCGGCGACGGACGCCTGCCATACCTGGCCCGACTACGGCTCCATCGTCGGCGCACGTTTCGACGGGCATCCGTGGACGCAGTCCTTCACCATCGACGTCGTGGATGCTGATCATCCGGCGACGGCGCATCTCGGAGCGACCTGGCCGTGGCACGACGAGATCTACCTCTTTCGCTCGCTGCGCCCCGACGTACAAGTGCTCCTGCGTCTGGCCGACGACCAGGTCGACCTCTCCGTGCCCGGCGGGAGGGTGCCCGACTGCGGCTTCCCATTGGCCTGGTGTCACGGTGAAGAGAAGGGGCGCTCGTTCTACAGCGCCTTGGGCCACTTTCCCGGCGCATGGGAGGCCCCGGCCTACCTCCGGCATCTGGCCGGGGGCCTCGCCTGGTTGCAAGAGCGCGCCTAACCTGGTCGCTGGAACCGGACAGAGATCCCTCGCCGTCCTCGTGATACCGGAGGTGCACAGCGCATGACGAACCTCTTCAACCCGCCGACCCACCGCTTCTACCCTTCGGGGCCGCCCCGGTTCAATCACGTCGCCATGTCGCTTCCGGCCGACCTCCTGGGCGAGGAGAGCCGCAAGGAGATCCTCGGCTTCTTCGACGAGGTGCTCGGCTTCGAGGAGATGCCGACCATGACCGAGGACCGTCGGCGCCTGATCCTCGGCTGTGTCCACTGGGACCAGTTCATCTTCCTGGTGGCCGAGGACGACCCGATGAAGTGCCCGCGCTTGGACCACTACGGCTTCTCGGTGGGGTCGCTCGACGAGCTGCGGGGCATCCAGGAGCGGGCAGAGGCGTTCCGCCAGAACGACGACCGGGTGGATCTGATCGACCTCCACGTCGATGATCAGGGGGTCGTCAAGATCCATTCGCTCTACGTCCACTACATCCTCCCCATGATGATCGAGTTCCAGTATTGGGAATTCGCGTCGTAAGGCAGATGACGGACCCCGAAGCAGCATCGAGTCAGGGCGAGCTCGCGGCCACGTTCCTCCGCCTCCATCAACCAGGGCAGTCCCCTGCTCATGCCGAACGCCTGGGATGTCGGGTCCGCCGTCCTGCTGGCGGCACTCGGCTTCAAGGCGCTGGCGACGACGAGCGGGGGCTTTGCCGCGAGCAAGGGACGGCTCGACGGCTCCATGCGCCGCGAGGAGGTCCTCGCACACGCCGGAGAGCTGGCTGCGGCCACTGCGCTCCCCCTCTCCGCCGACCTCGAGAACTGTTTCGCCCACGAGCCCGAGGGTGTGGCCGACACGGCACGCGCCGCCGTGCAAGCCGGTGTGGCAGGTTTTTCGGTCGAGGACTTCACCGGCAACGGGGACGATCCGATCTACGAGCTGGAGCTGGCGACGGAGAGGGTGCGGGCTGCGTGCGAAGCGGCACACCAGCGCGACCGGCACATTGTGGTGACGGCGAGGGCCGAGAACTACCTCCATGGACGACCCGACCTGGCGGACACCATCGGGCGGCTGCAGGCCTACCAAGCGGCCGGCGCAGACGTCGTGTTCGCGCCGAGGGTCGACGATCCGAGCGAGCTCCACAAGCTCGTCGGCGCGTTGGACGTGCCGGTCAGCGTCCTCGCCGGGCCCAATGCCCCGAACGTGGCGGAGTTGTCGGCGTTGGGTGTGAGCCGCGTTTCGGTCGGCGGGGCGTTCGCCGTGGCGGCGTACGGGGCGCTCGTCGATGCCGCCACCGAACTACGTGACGCCGGCACGTACGGTTACTGGGAGATGACCAAAAGAGGCAACCGGGCCGTGCGCGACGCGTTCAGTCGTTAAGGGCGACCGTCACCTCAATCTCGACGGCGCCGTTGCGCGGCAATGCCGCCACACCCACGGCCGAGCGCGTATGACGGCCGGCGTCGCCGAAGACGTCCGCCAACAATTTGCTGGCGCCGTCGACCACGGCCGGCTGCTCGTGGAAGTCGGGAGCTGACGAGACGAATCCGGTGACGGTCAGCACACGGGCCACGCGGTCGAGCGAGCCGAGAGCCTGGTGCAGCACGGCCAAGGCGTTGAGGGCGCACACGGCCGCCGCCTCCCTTCCCTCCTCGACGGTGACGGTGTCACCCAGACGCCCGAGACACGTGAGCTGCCCGTCGATGCGCGGCAATTGGCCCGACGTGCGCGCCGTCCCGTTGTGGATGACGACGGCGTCGAGCGGATCGTGCGGCGGGTGCGGTCCATGGAGCGTGAGGCCCAACTCGGCCAACCGCGCCGCGATCTTTCCTTCTGCCATCGGTGCTGCTCCTTCGCTCCTCGTCCTGCGCCTGTTCGCGACGGACGCCCGCCGGGTGGATGGTAGTCAGGGCGCAAAGGTGTCGGGGTAGTGTCGCCGGATGGGACTTCTCAATGATCGAGTAGCAGTGGTGACCGGAGCAGGGCGAGGGATCGGCCGCGACATCGCGCTTTGCCTGGCTACCGAAGGGGCGAAGGTCGTGGTGAACGACGTCGGTGTGTCCCTGGGCGGAGACGGGACGGGTGAGGACCCGGCCGCCGACGTCTGCAAGGAGATCGAGGCGGCCGGCGGCCACGCCGTCCCCAATCACGACTCTGTGAGCGACTTCGAGGGCGCGGGACGCATCATCGCCACGGCGGTCGACTCGTTCGGTTCCATCGACATCCTGGTCAACAATGCCGGGATCGTGCGCGACCGCACCATCGTCAAGATGGACGAGTCCGACTACGACGCCGTCATCGCCGTGCACCAGAAGGGCACGTTCAACACGGTCCGTCACGCCGCACCGATCATGAAGGAGGCCGGGTACGGGCGCATCGTGAACATGACCTCGTCGGCCGGCCTGCGGGGCAACTTCGGGCAGACCAACTACGGCGCCGCCAAGGCGGCCATCATGGGCATGACCTTCGTCTGGGCCGTGGAACTGGGCAAGTACGGCATCACGGTCAACGCCATGGCACCGGCCGGCCTGACCCGCATGACGGAGAGCCTCTACGCCGGGGCCGAGGCGCCGGCGGACCAGGACCCCGCGCTCAACGCGCCGCTGGTCGCCTTCTTGGCCAGTGAAGGTGCCTCCTATGTCAACGGGCAAGTGCTGGGGCGGACCGGCTTCGCCTACACGCTCTTCCAGACACCACGTCAGATCGCCACCATGTGGGCCGATGGCGGCTGGACGCCCCAAGAGGTGGCCGACCACTTCCATGAGGTCCTCGGCCAGCACCTGCAGCCCGTCGGTATGGGCAACCACCCGCTCCTGGGCAAAAAGGACTAGCTGACGTCGCTCGACCCCGGGGACGGCCGACAGGCTGCCCCGGCTGAGCATTGGTGCCGGAGTGGGCGACCTTGGCCTGGGCGGGAGTACGATCAGTCCCGAGCACACGGCAAGGGAGGGCATCATGGATGTTCGCGACAAGATCTACATCAACGGGGCCTGGGTCCCATCGACCGGGACAGGCACCCTGGAGGTCATCGACTCCACCACCGAAGAGGTCCTTGCCACCATTCCCGAGGGGACGCCCGAAGATGTCGACAAGGCCGTAGAGGCGGCCGCTGCCGCCTTCCCGGCGTGGGCCGCCACATCCCGCGAGGAGCGCGCCAAGACGCTGCTGCGGATCGGCGAAGCCCTGGGTGCACGCACCGATGAGATCGCCGACATCATCACGCACGAGCTCGGCATGCCACGCTCGCTGTCCGGCGGAATCCAGGTCGGCCTCCCCGCTGGCGCGTTCGCCGATGCGGCCCACGCCGCCGAGACCTTCCCCTGGGAAGAGGAGATGGGGAACTCGCTGATCGTGCGCGAGCCGGTCGGCGTCGTCGGCGCCATCACGCCGTGGAACTACCCGCTCTTCCAGATCGTGCTCAAGGTCGCTCCGGCCCTGGCGGCCGGGTGCACCGTCGTGCTCAAGCCCAGTGAAGTCGCCCCCCTCAACGCCTTCGCCCTGGCCGAGGTCATCGACGAGGTGGGCCTGCCCGCCGGCGTCTTCAACCTGGTCACCGGCGTCGGACCCGTGGTCGGCGAAGCCATCGCGTCGCACCCCAAGGTCGACATGGTGTCGTTCACCGGCTCGACCAGGGCGGGCAAGCGGGTCATGGAACTGGCTTCGAACAGCATCAAGCGGGTGTCACTCGAGCTGGGCGGGAAGTCCGCCAACATCATGCTGGACGACACCGACTTCGCAAAGGCGGTGCCGGCCGGCCTGTTTGCCTGCTACATGAACTCCGGCCAGACCTGCTCCGCGCTCACCCGGATGCTCGTCCCCCGCAACCGTCTGGCCGAAGTGGAGAAGCTGGCCCTCGAGGGCACCGCCGGATTTGCGCCGGGTGATCCCTTCGAAGAAGGGAAGCTGCTCGGACCGCTCGTCTCCTCGGTGCAGCGCGACCGGGTGCGGGCCTACATCAACAAGGGCATCGAGGAGGGCGCCAAGCTCGTCACGGGTGGCGCCGAGGCGCCCGAAGGGCTCGAGAAGGGCTTCTTCGTGCAACCGACCATCTTCTCCGAGGTCACCCGGACCATGACGATCGCCCGGGAAGAGATCTTCGGCCCCGTGCTCTCGATCATCCCCTACGACACCGAGGAAGAGGCGATCGACATCGCCAACGACACGTCGTACGGTCTCGCCGGCGCGGTGTGGAGCGGAGACCCGGCCCGGGCCGAGAAAGTGGCCCGCCGGCTGCGGACCGGTCAGGTCGACATCAACGGCGGCGCGTTCAACCCGAGCGCACCGTTCGGCGGCTACAAGCAGTCCGGCATCGGTCGCGAGCGCGGCCGCTACGGCCTGGAGGAGTTCGTCGAGACCAAGTCGATGCAGCGCTGAGAAGCAGCGCCGGCCGACCCGGGAACTAACGCGCGTCCTCGAGCGGGTTGCGCCAGCCCGGTGATCCGGTGTGGCCACCCGCCGAGACGCGGAGCCCGATGAAGTTGCGCTGGGCCTCCACGGTCCCGGCACCGAAGCACAGGCCCCGGATGTCGCGGTAAGCCCGCTCGAGCGGGTACTCCCGGCTGAAGCCGTACCCGCCGTGGATCTGCATGGCCTCGTCACAGACGAACTTGGCCGCCAGGTTTGCGGCCGTCTTGGCCAGGGCCGTCTCGAGCGGCGGTGGGGTCCCACCCTCGCCGGCCAGGCGCACGGCGCGACCCAGCAGCAGACGGGCGCCCTCAAGCTGCACGGCCATGTCGGCCAGCTTCCACTGCAGGCCCTGGAGGTCGGCCAGCGGGCGGCCGCCGATGACCCGCTCCTGCATATAGCGCACGGCATGCTCCATGGCGCCCTGGGCCGCCCCGACGCACATGGCGGCATTCCCGCACCGCTCGTGGTTGAGATGCGACAGGAGCACCTTGAAGGCACTGGTCGACGACGGGTCGCCCGCCAACAGGATGTCCTCTTCCCGGATCTCCACGCCATCGAAGGCCAATTCGGCCTCCGTGGCGGCATGGATCCCCATCCCTTTGTGGCGACCGGTGATGGAAACGCCTTCGCGATCGGTCGGCACGATCACCGCACCGATGCCCTTGGCCCCCTCGCCACCGGGCCAGCGGCACCAGACCAGTACCCCCTGGGCCACATGGCCCAGCGTGGAGTAGTTCTTGTAGGCGTTGAGGCGCCAGCGGCCCGGACCGTCCTCGGTCAGGGCGGCCCGCATGTTCTGGACCGCCGAGCCGGCGTCGGGCTCGGTGATGCCGATGCTGACGATCGCATCGCCGTCCGCTGCGGCGGGGAGCCAACGCTCCTTCATGGCCTCGGGTCCGAGATGCTCGATGCCCCGCGGCGGACCGTTGAACGTCAGCTGGCAGCAGATGGCGGACGAGACGTCAGCCCGGGCGATCTCCTCGAGGACGATGGAGGCCTCGACGTCCCCCAGGCCCATGCCCCCGTACTTCTCCCCGATCGTGATCCGGAGGAGGTCGGCACTGGCCAGGGCCTTGCGCACTTCGGGCGGTATCTCACCCGTCTCGTCACCCTGTGAGGCCCGGGGCGCCACCTCCCGCAGTGCCACGTCGCGCGCCAGCTGGCGCAGCGCCGTTTGGTCCTCATTCTCTGCCAGCAGGTCGACTCCCGATGCCCCGCCGCTCATCAGTCGCCGAGCTCGCTGCCGACGATCCCCACGAAGCTCACACACTCACCGGGGGCGCCACCGAGGTTGTGGGTCAGCCCGAGCGTCCGGCCCTGACCCACCGTGGCAATCTGGCGGTCGGCCGGGGCCTCACCGCGCAGCTGCAGCCAACATTCGAAGAGCATGCGGAGCCCCGAAGCGCCGATGGGGTGGCCGAAGCTCTTGAGCCCGCCGTCGGGGTTGACCGGCAGCTCTCCGTCGCGGTCGAACGTGCCCGCCAACACTTCTTTCCATGCCGTGCCCCGGGTCGCGAACCCCATGTCCTCCATGAGGACCAGCTCGGTCGGCGTGAAGCAGTCGTGCACCTCCGCCATGGCCAGCTGGGCCCGGGGGTCGGTGATACCGGCCTGCTGGTAGGCATCCTCGGCCGAGCGCACCACTTCGGGGAAGGTCGTGTAGTCGTACCCGGGATCGATCGGGCCCGCGGCCGGGCCGGCCACGAAGCTCAGGGCCTTCACGTACAGCGGGTTGGCGCAGTACTTGTGGGCATCCTCGACCCGGCAGATGATGGCGGCGGCGGCACCGTCACTCACGCCGCTGCAGTCGAACACGCCGAGCTCCCCCGCCACCAGGGGTGCCTTGGAGATCGTCTCCATGGAGATCTCCTTTTGGAACTGGGCCCGGGGGTTGCGCGCCCCGTTCTGGTGGTTCTTGAAGGCGATCCGGCTCATGACTTCCTTCATTTCGGCCTTGTCCACGCCGTACTTGTGGCCGTAGGAGGGGGCCAGGAAGGAGAATGCGGCAGGCGAAGAGAGACCGGGGTCCGTCCCGTCCCCGACGGCGCGGATGCCGGTCAGGCCCGAGTAGCCGGTGTCCTTGAGCTTCTCGACCCCGATGGCCATGGCGGTGTCGTAGGCACCTGACGCCACGGCGTAGCAGGCATTGCGGAATGCCTCCGAGCCGGTGGCGCAGAAGTTCTCGACGCGGGTCACCGGCTTGTAGTCCAGCTTGAGCGGGCGCGACAGCGTGATGCCCGACACCGAAGAGGTCATGGTCCCCAGCCAGAACGCGTCGATGTCGTGGATCGGCAACCCGGCCGAGGTCGAGGCGTCGACGGCGGCATCGGTCAGGAGATCGTCGATCCCCTTGTCCCACAACTCACCGAATTTGGTGCAGCCCATCCCGATGATGGCCACACGGTCGCGGATACCTCTGCTCGCCATGGTCTACTCCTCTTTGCTTGCCGGTTCGGGTACCGCAGGGGCGCCCTGTAGGGGTCGGGCCTTCCAGAAATAATTGTGCACACCGAGCGCGGTATAGATGCGCCGGAACGTCATTTCGACCCGGCCGCCGATGGCGATCTCGGGCACGCTGACGTCCGTCATCTCGCACCGGTAACGCCCGCCGCCGTCGAAGTCGACGATGACGCCCACCACGGGCGGCGAGAGGCTGTAGGCGAGGTGGTCGACCGTGAACGTCGCGATGGTCCCCCGCACGTCGGCCAGCCGCTCGGGCTGCATCTGGTCGATGGAGTGGCACTCCAGGCAGACCCTCGTCGGCGGCAGATGACGGAACCCACACACTTGACAACGGCTGGCGGCGAAGGCGTATTTCCACGCTTCTGAACGGTGCACGATCGGTGCCCCCGGTCGCTCGGGATCCGGGCGTCGTGGTGGCTCACGGTGCAACTGGCCCCGCCAGGCCAGGAAGGCGGCGTACGACAGATCGTCGCGGCCGGTCGCCACCTGCTCGGCCACCGTCGGGATTTCGGCCTCTCGATGCGCCGCCTGGGCGGCGGGCAGGGCGTCGGTCGTCCGCAGGACCAGGGCATCGGCGCCGTCGGCCAGGGAGAGCACCACGATGAGCTGGCCCGGGAGGGCACGCTCGAGCACGTCCGCCAGGGCCACCCCGGCCTGGGCGGCGCCGAGGTTGCCGATCGACCCCAGGAGGTCGGGTGCGACGGCGCCGGCCGGCACCCCGAGCCGGCCCGTGACAGCTTTGACCGCGCGCACGTGCAGGCCCGTCACGATGGCGTGGTCGATATCGCTCTCGGTCGCTCCGGCGGCCTTGAGCGCGTCGGCGAAGGCCTCGCGGGCCAGCGGGACGTACATCTCCTCGCCGAACCGCTCCTCCCAGACGTGGGAATCGGTCTCCCCGGGGACCCGCCAGCGGTCGAGGAACTCGTCACTGGCCGAGCCCCGCCCGACCAGTTCAGCCACTGCACCGTCGGCACCGCACAGGAAAGCCGCCGCGCCGTCCCCGGCGTCGCGCTCCTCGGCCCCGCCGGCCAGGCCGGTCCGGAGGTCGGCGGCGATGGCCAGTGTCCGGCGTGATGGCGCCGCCTGCAGCGCCATCAGCAGCGTGCCGAGGGCCGAGCGCGGCGCACCGGAGAAGTCGTAGGCCGCACAGGCCCGGTCGAGGCCGAGCGCGGCGTGCAGGGTGGTTGCGCTGGTCTTGTCGAGATATCCCGGTGCCGGCGTGGAGAACAACAGGTCGTCGGGCAGGGCCGGGCCCGACGCCAGCGCCCTGCGACCCGCTTCGACACCCAGTGTGGTGGTGTCCTCGTCGTAGGAGGCCACGGCCCGGGTGCCCTTGGGTGGGCCCGAGCCCAGTACCTGCGCGATGGCCGACCGCTGCAGCCGCCAGTACGGCAGGTAGGTCCCCCATGTCACGATGCCAGCGTTCATTTCCGCCCTTCCGTCCCGGCGCCTCCACGGGGTCGTCGCCGTCCCCATCGAAGGCCTTCCCGATCGCCCTACCAGGTGCAATGGGCGAAAGAACGGCCGACCTCCGACCTTTCACTTTACACCGGCACCCCGGGTACCGATCGCGAAGGCCGCTCCCTACGCCGTCGCCTCCACCACCATCACCCAGCTGTCGAGCTCGAGTGGCCCTCCCCCGCCCGCTGTGCACCGCACGCCGCTGAACCCGGCCCCTTCGAGCCACTGCGTCCATTCGGGCGGCGTGGGGAGCCGGATGTAGTGCGAGGTATGCCGGACCTCGCCCCCTCGATACACGGTGCGATCAGTCACCATCCGCCCCGTCAGCGGGTCGAAGCGCGAGACGTCCACCTGTGCGTCCTCACCCCGCCATTCGACGGTGGCATCGGGTGCCCCCGTGTAGTGGCGGACCACGCCGTCGTGGTGCATCGTCTCGATCAGCACGGTGCCACCGGGACGAAGGACCCGGTGGAACTCGGCCAGGACGCGCCGGCAATCGTCGTCGTCGTGATAGCCGAACGAGGTGAACCAGCAGACGACGGCGTCGAAGGGGCCCGACACGGGCAACCGGCGCATGTCGCCCCGGTGGTAGGCCAGACGGCCTTCCGGCCCGACGGGCTCCGCCTCGGCCAGGGCGATGAACGGCGCTGAACGATCGACCCCCGTGACGTCGTAGCCGGCGGCGGCGAGGCGGCGGGATATGCGGCCGGGTCCGCAGGGGACATCGAGGATGCGGGACGCCGGGGGCAGGCTGAGGCGCCCGACGATCTCTGCCGCATCCCTGTCCGAATAGCCATCGTCGGTGAACGCGGCGTAGAAGTACAGGTAGTCGTCCCCGAAGGTGGCATCGACGTCGTAGTCCATGGTCTATCTTCGCCGACAACCCCCCTTCCAGCTTCGACCCGGCGGCGGCGGGCGCTCCACGCGTCGCCCCTTGAACGGGCCCACCGACCCTTCAGCTGACCACCACCCGTACCTGCCAGAGGAGAACGAACTGCGGGCAGGCCTGTCCGGGCGCGCACGTGGGCGCACCGCCGGCGGTCAGCGTCGTGTGGCCGGCTTTGCGGGCGGTGTAGGAACCCATGATCCCGCCGTCGCGGTACAGGATCCTTCCGGAACGTCGGAGAAGATCGGGGCCGACCTGGTGCAAGCCGCTCCATCGCAGGGCGGTCCCACCCAACACCACCTTGAGGATGTGCCCCACCCTCACGTGCACGGTGCGGCCCCCGTCGGCCCGGTCGACGCACGCCACCCGCCCGTGCGGTGGGCACCCCCCGCCGGCGGATGCCGGAGCCGCCTCGGCGTCTCGCACGCCGCTCATGATCGCGAGCGCGAGCAAGACGGCCACCACGAGGGTGGTGCCATAGCGGACATTGATCGTCATGCCGGCCCGGTCCCGATCCACCTCGACCGACGCACGAACTCAATCAGCGGCGTCGGCTAATAGGGCTCGCAGGTCGGCCTTGACCACTTTGCCGGTCGGATTGCGTGGGAGCTCGTCGACGAAGAGGAACTGGCGGGGCACCTTGTAGTCCGCCAGTTCCCCGAGGGCATAGGCGCGCAGGGCGTCGCCCTCGACATCGCGGCCCGCGTGCACGACGACGAAGGCCACTACGTCCTCGCCCAACACGGCATGCGGCGCTCCGACCACGGCGACCTCGGCCACCGCCTCATGCTGCACGAGCACGTGCTCTACATCGGCTGCATGGATGTTGTTCCCGCCCCGGATGATCACGTCCTTGCTCCGCCCGACAATGTACAGATAGCCCTCATCGTCCAGCTTGCCCAGGTCGCCGGTGACGATCCACCCGTCCTTCCACATTTGCGCCGTCGCCTCGGGGTCCCCGAAGTATTCTCGTTGCCGTCCGGGGAGTTGCATCCGCACTTCGCCCACCTCGTTCGGGGGCACCGGCTCCTCGTCGGCATCCACGATGCGCACCACTGCGGGTGGATTGATGCGCCCCACCGAACCGGGATGCTTGGTCGCCTCCCCCTTGGGCATGGTGCAATACGCCGATCCCGCCTCGGTCATGCCGTAGTTGTTCGACACCATCGCGTCGGGCATCCGCTCCTGCAACCGTTCCACCACGAACGGAGCGAGCGGCGCGCTCCCGATCGAACAAATCGAAACCGACGAAAGGTCCACGGTCTCGAAGCCGGGATGGTCGAGGAGGAGGTGGGCCATGGCCGGGACGAGGAAGACCGCCACCGGGCGCTCGGTCTCCACCACCTTGAGCCAACGGGCGGCGTCGAACTTCGGCATGTAGATGCCGCGCAGTCCGAGCTTCATCGGCGTGTAGACGAACGCGATGCCGGCGAAGGTGAACATGGGGCTGGCGTGCATCCAGCCCCCGCCGCTCCACGAGGGCGGGACATCGCCGATCATCGAACCGTTGGAATGACGGATGGCCACGCCCTTCGGCCGCCCGGTCGTCCCCGAGGTGTAGAGGATGTCCGCCAGGTCGCCCTCGTCCCGCGGGACCTGCATGGCGTCACGGTCACCCGAGGTGATTTCGCTCCAGCTCATCACGTGCCCAGACGAGCGGGCTGTGGCGCCGGAGGTGGCGTCGATCACCAGGGAGAGTCCCCCGTTGGCGGCGCCGAGCGCCGTCGCGATCAAGGAGCCGTCCGCCACGACGGCCGTGGCGCCGGAATGCGCCAGCATGCGCCCCACCTCGGCCGGAGCGAGTCGGGGATTCATCGGGACGGCAACGCCTCCGGCCCGATGTGCCGCCGTGTAGGACACCAGCCAGCGTAAGGCGGACTCGGCGTGGAGATAGAGACCGACCCGGTCTCCGGGCTTGAGGCCCCCGGCCACCAGGCCCCGGGCCATGGCATTCGCCATACCGTCCCAGTCCGCGAACGTCAGCGCACCGACATCGACCACGGTGTAGGCCGTCTCATCGGGAAACGTGTCGGCCATGCGGCGCAGGTGTTCGTCGATCAACACGGAGCAACTCCCCAAAATGGTTCTCCGACGACGAAAATTGACGCCGGTAGCAGGTTCGTTGCAGCATGGCCGATGCCCGGGCGGGGGTCAATCTCGAGCCTGCCGGCGGGCACGACCAAGGGGCAGGCACAGATGACCACGGTTCGTTTCGACCTCCCCACCCCCGAGGGCGACACGATCCAGTTCTGGGCAGCGGCCAAGGAGGAGCGGCTCCTCATCCGCCACTGCAGCGCCTGCGGCGCCCTTTCCTATTACCCCCGGCCTTTTTGCCCCAAATGCTGGAGCGAGGACGTCGAGTGGGCCGAGGCCAGTGGAAAGGGCACGCTCTACACCTGGTCGGTGATCTACAGCAACGATATGCCGCCCTTCAAGGATCGGGTGCCCTACGTCGCCGCGATCGTGGACCTGGCCGAAGGGCCCCGCATGGCGACCAACGTCGTCGAGTGTCCATTCGACGAGCTCAAGGTCGGGATGGCACTACAGGTCGTCTTCCGCCCCATTTCCGACGACTTCACCATCCCCGTCTTCGTCCCGGCCTGAGAGGCCGCGCTACTCCTTGTCCTCGGCCCCCGAGGCCATACCCTCCTTGATGGCGTTGACCACGGTGGGATCCATCAGGGTGGTGACATCTCCCAATTGGCGGTTCTCGGCCACGTCGCGCAGCAATCGGCGCATGATCTTCCCGCTGCGGGTCTTGGGCAACTCGGGCGTGAGCATGATCTGCCGTGGTTTGGCGATCGGACCGATTTCGTGCGCCACGTGGTTGCGCAATTCCTGGACGAACGCCTCGCCGTCTGCGGGATTGTCGAATCCGGTTCCCTTGACCGTGACGAACGCCACGATGGCCTGACCCGTGGTGTCGTCGCTGGCGCCGACCACGGCGGCCTCGGCGACCGCAGGGTGACTGACGAGGGCGTGCTCAATTTCGGTCGTCGAGATCCGGTGTCCCGAGATGTTCATGACGTCATCCACCCGGCCCAGCAGCCAGAGGTCACCGTCCTGGTCCCGCTTGGCCCCGTCACCGGCGAAGTACTTCCCGGGGAAACGCGACCAGTACGTCTCCTTGTACCGTTCGTCGTCGCCCCAGATACCACGCAGCATGCCCGGCCAGGGCTCGGTGATGACCAGGTAGCCGCCTTCGTCATTACCGACCGAATGGCCGTCGTTGTCGATCACGTCGGCCGAAATGCCGGGGAACGCCTTCATGGCGGCACCGGGTTTGGTGGCGGTGATGCCGGGCAGCGGGGTGATGAGGACCCCTCCGGTCTCGGTCTGCCACCACGTGTCGACGATCGGGCAACGCCCGCCGCCGATGTGGGTGCGGTACCAGATCCAAGCCTCGGGATTGATGGGCTCCCCCACCGACCCCAGCAGCCGGAGGCTGCTGAGGTCGTGCGACGCGGGCAGATCCTCGCCCCACTTCATGAAGGTGCGGATCGTCGTCGGCGCCGTGTAGAGGATGTTGACCTTGTACTTCTCAATGAGCTCCCACCAGCGGTCGCGCCCCGGCGTGTCCGGCGTGCCCTCGTACATGACCGAGGTGGTGGCGTTGGCCAACGGGCCGTAGACGATGTAGCTGTGCCCGGTCACCCACCCGATGTCGGCACCGGTCCAGTAGACGTCTTCCTCCGGCTTGATATCGAAGATCAAGCGATGGGTCGCTGCCACATGCGTCAGATAGCCGCCGGAGGTGTGCAGAATTCCCTTGGGCTTGGCCGTCGTACCACTCGTGTACATGATGTAGAGCGGATGCTCGGCGTCGAAGGCCTCCGCCTCGTGCGTGTCGCTCTGGCGGTCGACGACGTCGTGCCACCACTGGTCGCGCCCGTCGGTCCACGCCACGTCCTGGCCGGTGCGGCGCACGACGAGCACCTTCTCCACATCCGGACAGCCCTCGAGGGCTTCGTCGACAGCCGCTTTCAAGGGGCTCGGCGCCCCGCGCCGATAGCCACCGTCGGCGGTGACGACGAAGTGCGCGTCACAGTCGAGGATCCGTCCCCGCAGCGCATCGGAGGAGAAGCCACCGAAGACCACGGTGTGGGGCGCGCCCAGACGGGCGCAGGCCAACATGGCCACCACCGTCTCGGGGATCATCGGCATGTAGATGGCGACCTTGTCGCCCGTGCGCACCCCCAACTCGATCAGCGCATTGGCGGCCTGGCTCACCAACCCGAGAAGGTCACGGTACGTGATGGTGCGGGTGTCCCCGGGCTCGCCCTCCCAGTGGAAAGCAACGCGGTCGCCCAAGCCGGCATCAACGTGGCGGTCGATGCAGTTGACCGCCACGTTGAGCCGGCCTCCGACGAACCACTTGGCAAACGGTGCGTTGCTCCAGTCGAGCACCTCCGTCCATGGCGTGGCCCACGTGAGGCGCTCGGCTTGGGAGGCCCAGAAGGCAAGGGGGTTTGCCGCGGCCTCGTCATAGATCCCCGGTTGCGCATTGGCTCGCTGGGCGAACTCTTCTGGCGGTGGAAAGGTCCGCGTCTCGTGCAGGAGAGCCGAAAGGCCTTCTTCTCGAACTTCGCTCATGGCATTCTCCTCTTCGATGTGCCGCTCGATGTGCCCTCATCCGCCTGCTGTCCCTTTTTACCCCCTCGCCAGCGGGATCACAGGCAGGATCGTCTTCTTGAAGGTGTCGTTGATGACCCCGGCCGCCGAAGCGTAGAACGCGAAGGCCGCCGTCACAACGCCGACCCAACCGCCCGCCTTGATGATGTGCACGTTCCCCTGGAAGTTACCGATCGTCAGCAGCACGAACGTGACGTCCAGCGCAACGAACACCGCCAGCACGGCCGCATTGACCCGCAACGAGGCGATCATCAGGTAGAAGGTCAAAATCGTCCAGCCGAGCAGGAAGACGCCGACCGCCTGCCCGGCCACCAACGGCCTCAGCCCACCCAACAGGAAATGGCCCAGCACGTAGTACGAGATCCAGAAGGCTCCGTACGACGTGAAGGCGATCGCTCCGAAGGTGTTCTTCCTCGCGAACTCCCACATGCCGGCCAGCAGCTGGGCGAACCCCCCGTAGACGAGGGCCAGACCGAGGGCCGCGACGGCCCCGGCGGGCCAGACGTTCGCATTGCCCAGACTCAAGGCGAGCGTCGTCATGGCGAATGCCGCCAATCCCAACGGGGCCGGGTCGGCCACGATATACAGCGGAGCTGCCCGTGCGACATGGGTGCCGGTGCCCTCTTCAACAGTTGACATGGTGCAGTACCTCCTCGGATGTGCTCTGAATGATCTCGGGGATCCGCACGGGGACCTCGTCCCTCGGAAACAATTGGATCCACGCTCCCGTCGGTGTGGCCATAGCGGTTGCAGGTAGAGCTGTTCGCCCCCACCCCCTTCCCTCCCAGTACTCGCATTCCGCGAGCTGTTGGCATTGTGCGGATTCAGCATCCCCCCGACAAGGAAGGGTCGATGAACCGACGGCGGACAGCGACGAACGGTTGAATTGGAGCGACGAGCGGCGTCTCGGGTCCATGGATGTGCACCCCCCGGTTCCATCGTCCCGACGTGCGGCCTTCTGTGGCACACTGCACGGTAGAGGGAACCGCGAGACGCAGTGGGAAGGTGCGTTTTTTCCTTTGGGGGTGGCATGAAAGAGGCCTTATGGCTTGCTCTGATCGCCATGGTGATTGTCATTGCCGGGGTCGTTCGCTTCGCCTTTCGCGGTCAACGCCGTCTCGGGACCCCGACACAACGGGCGGCGCACATCGCGCTGCACACAGCGAACATGGCCGCGCCCGCGCTACGGACCGGGCTGAACAAGGAAGCGGCTGAGCGATCCATTTCGCACCTGCGGAACCTCCTCGGCACGCGTGGCGTCGTCATCGCCGACGTCGATGCGATCCTGGCGGCGGAAGGGATCGACGTCGAGCACTGCGCCCTCCTCGCCCCGGCCATAAGCATTGCTCTGAGCGCCGGACGTCCGCAGGTGGTGACGACGAAGGATCTCACGTGCACCGACCCGAACTTCTGCGAGCTGCAGTGCGGTGTAGTGGTGCCGCTCATCGCCGACGGGGCCATCGTCGGGGTTCTGGCCGCGTTGGACGCGACGGCTCCGGCCGGGCTCCTCCGCCTCTGCAGCGAGGTCGCACAGTTTGTCTCGACGCAACTGGAACTGGCCGAACTCGACCGCTCACGTCAGCGCGCCGTGCAGGCCGAACTGCGCTTCTTACGCGCACAAATCTCCCCCCACTTCATCTATAACGCCTTGACCGCCATCGAGTCGTTCGTGCGTTCGGATCCCGATCGGGCCCGGGAATTGTTGGTCGAATTCGCGGACTTCATCCGCTTCAGTTTTCGCTCCCACGACCAGTTCGTCACGATGGCCGAAGAGATTCGCCTCGTCGACACCTACCTCGACCTGGAGCGAGCCCGGTTCGGTGACCGATTAGCCGTCACCCTACGGGTGGCACCGGAGGTCCTCGGCGTGCTGCTTCCCCCTTTCGTGTTGCAACCGTTGGTGGAGAACGCGGTGCATCACGGCATAGAGCCGAGCGAAAACCGGGGTCACCTCGAGATCATCATTCTGGACGCCGACACGGAGGCGCTGGTGACCGTGGAGGACGACGGCATCGGCGCCGACCCCACCTCCCTTCGTCGGGCCCTTGCCGGTACCTCGGCAGACGAAGGCATCGGTCTGCACAACGTCGACGAACGGTTGCGGAAAGTATTCGGTGAGGGCCGCGGGTTGATCATCGAAACGGCGCTCGGTGCGGGGACCAAGGTCACCATGCGCATTCCTAAGTTTCGTGCCGGGGTGGGTGCGGGATGACCGGGCTGTCCGTGCTGGCCGTGGACGATGAGCTTCCGGCCCTGGACGAGCTCACCTTCCTCCTCGAGAATTCGGCTCTCGTCAGTTCGGTCCGCTCCGCTCGGAGCGCCACGGAGGCGCTGCACCACATGCACGCCGAGCGTTACGACGTGGTGCTGCTCGACATCGCCATGCCCGGCCTCGATGGACTCGAGTTCGCCCGCGTGCTCGCCCGGTTCTCCCATCCTCCGGCCATCGTCTTCGTGACCGCCCATGAGGAACATGCCCTCGAAGCATTCGAAGTGGGGGGCATGGGGTACCTGCTCAAACCGGTGACCCACGAACGACTGGTGACAACCTTGCGCCGGGTGGTGACCCGCCCCGCCGACGACGGACCCCATGAGGCGTCGCTCGAGACGATTCCGGTCGAAATCGGAACCCTCACACGGATTTTGGCCCGCGACGACGTGTCCTGGGTGGAGTCCGCCGGTGACTACGTCCGCCTCCACCTGCGTGAAGGTGGGAAGCACCTCGTGCGCATGCCCATCTCTCTCCTCGAGGAAAAATGGAGCGACCACGGCTTTGCGCGCATTCACCGGAGCTACGTGGTCGCACTGCGCGACATCCGAGAATTACGCACCTCGGAGGGACACATGGTGGTGCGGATCGGGGACCACGACCTCCCCGTGAGTCGGCGCCATTCCAAGGAACTACGGGATCGACTCGTCCGCCATGCGAGGAGGGATTCGCCGTGACGACGACTGAGCCCTCGCCACGGCGCGAGATCGTTCGCTCCGCCCCCCGGCGCAGATCCAATCGGTCGGCCTCACCGGTGCGTGACGATCTCTACCAAGCCGACGCGTACGGCCGCGAACTCCTGACCTCACTCATGCGCGCCCAAGCCGGTGTCTCGCTCGCCGTGTTGTTGCCGGCCATATCCCTCCTCGCCATTTACCCCCTCCTGGCCGTCCTCATCCCGCGGCTCGCCAACTTCGAGGTGCTGGGCCTCCCTCTCACCTTGATCATCCTGGGCGGCGGTATCTACCCTCCCCTCGTACTGCTCGGGTACTGGTACGTCCGACGCGCCGAACGTCTCGAACAACGCTTCGTCGAGTTGCTCAAAGAGAAATGACCGAACCGGCCACCATCGCCGCCATCGCGGCCGTGACGGTCATCACCGCCGTCATCAGTCTGCGGGGAGTCCGTATCGCCCGGACCCCGGCCGACTTCATGGTCGCCGCTCGCCAGGTGCCGTCGTTTCTCAACGCCTCAGCCATTTCGGGCGAGTACCTGTCCGCCGCCTCCTTTCTCGGGATTGCGGGGCTGGCCATGCTCGAAGGTCTCGGCGCCCTTTGGTACGCCGTCGGGTACGCGGCCGGCTATCTGGTCCTCCTCGTCGCCGTCGCCGCACCGCTCCGCCGGTTCGGCGCCTACACGATCCCGGACTTCGCCGAAGGGCGTCTGGAGTCTCCGCAACTGCGCCGGGCGGCCACCGGCACCGTGCTCGTCATCTGCGGCTTCTACCTGTTGCCGCAGCTCAAAGGCGCAGGGTTGACCCTTCAGGTCGCTTTCGGGGGACCCGAGTGGATCGGCGTCATCGTGCTCGGTGTCATCGTGACGCTGGGGATCGCCAGCGGTGGCATGAAAGGCATCACCTTGGTGCAAGCGTTCCAGTACTGGCTCAAGATCGCCGCGCTCGCCATCCCCGCGCTCTTCTTGGTCATGATCCTCCATCATCCCCCGATCGACTCCATCGCGGGAGCCGCACCTCGCTCGTTCCATCAGAGAACCACCATTGAATTCCCGCAATCCGAAGAGATCACGGTCAGCCGGAGCGTCGTTGTCGGCGCCGTCCGGCCAACTCGATGGCACGACGGTGAACGGGCCCGTCACCCTCACGCCGGGAGCGCACGCCGTGCATGCGGGGACGAACCTGTACTTCCCGGCGGGGAGCACAGCACCGACGGTCCGCAACACGCCCGTGTTGACCGCGCAGGAGTGGACGTCGCCCTTGTTGCACCTGGGCGGCAATCCGGACCATCCCCTGGCCGCCACGTACGGGATCCTGCTGGCGACGGTCCTCGGCGCCATGGGCCTGCCGCACATTCTGGTCCGCTTCTACACGAACAAGGATGGACAGGCGGCTCGACGAACAACGGCGTTCGTCCTGTTGCTCCTGGCCTGCTTCTACATCCTCCCGGCGGTGTTCGCCGTACTCGGCCGCCTGGAAGCCCCGGGCCTCTATGTGTCGGGGCAGACCGACTCCGTCGTCCTCGTGCTGCCCCGGCTGGCGTCGGCCGGCGTTCTCGGCACCCTGCTCGGGGCGCTGGTGGCCGCCGGCGCTTTTGCCGCCTTTTTGTCCACCTCGTCCGGCCTCTTGATCAGCATGTCCGGAGCCCTCTCCCACGACATCATGGGCCGCGGCGTCCGGGCCTTCCGGACCTCGGCCATCGTGATCGGAACGGTCATGACGGGCCTCGGCATCTTCGTCGCCAGTATCTCGATCAACGTGCTGGTCGGTTGGGCCTTCGCTGTGGCGGCGTCGACGTTCTGCCCACTCCTCCTCCTCGGGATCTGGTGGCGGCGTCTGACTTGGATCGGAGCGCTCGGTGGCCTGATTCTCGGCGGCGGCGCGTCGTCGGTCGCCGTGATCCTCACCATGGTGGGCGTCGGCAAGACGGGCTGGCCTGCGGTCCTGCTGGGCGAACCGGCCATCTGGACGGTCCCGCTGGCCTTCCTCGCCATGGTGTGTCTCTCCTTCGCCACCCCCCGCGCCCTTCCACTCGATGTGACCCAAAAGCTTTTGGCCCTGCACCTGCCCGAACGCGTGCGTCCTCCAGCGTCACGTCGAGCAGAGCTCAACCCCGAGTGGACGTCCCAACCAGCCGGCGCCGTCCCACAACCCACCGACGCGGACATGAGCGAAACCAGCCGAATATCGACTAATTCACCTGCTTCTATAGGGAATAAACATTCGACATTTGCTCCGACCTCCGTGCTACCTTGAGCGACGCATCTCACCAGATGCGTCGCCCTTCGGGGTGGCCCCTCGGGGGGGTCGCCGGCCCGTGGCCAAGCTTCGGGCCGGCGACAACGGGGGCCTCGGCGGTTGCGCTCAGGCCTGGCCGCTCGACGCCCGCTCTTGCTCGACCCTCAGCGCGGCCGCGAGCGCCGGAACGACCTCGTGCCAGTCACCGACAATCCCGATGTCGCACTGCGTGAAGACCAAAGCTCCCGGGTCGTTGTTGACCGCCAGGATCGTGCCTGCGGCGCGCACTCCGACCATGTGATTGAACTTGCCACTCAGTCCGAGTGCGACGTAGAGACGCGGTGCAATGCTCCGGCCGGTAATGCCGACCTGCCGTGCCCGGGGGGCCCAACCCTTGTCCGTCACTTTGCGGGTGGCGGCCAACTCGGCGCCCAGGAGCGCGGCGAGTGGAGAAAGGTCCTCGTAGTCGTCGGGACGTAAGGCGGCACCGATGCCGATCACCGCTTCGGCCCGAGCCAGTACTTCGACATCGTCATCACGGCGCTGGGATACGAGGCGGACTCGGCTCCGTGGCGTCATGGCCCACGAGCTGACTTCGGGTGCGTGCTCCCGACGTGGCGGGAGGGGCAACACGCCCGGGCGGATGGTCACCAGCCGGACCTCCGAGGTGCAGAAGATGTCGGCGACGAGCGCGCCCGCAAAGGCCGGTTTGGCGGCGACGAGTTCGCCATCGCTGATGGAGATGCCGATGGCGTCGCCGACCAGACCTCCGCCGATGGCCGCAGCCATCCGACCCAGCACCTCGCGGCCGAAGGCCGTGCTCGGACCGAGAGCAGCCCAGAGCGGGGTTTCGGCCGACCATTCCACAATGGCGGCGGCCACATCTTCGGCGACGGGCGTGCCGGTGAACGTCGTGACCGCATCTGCCCCCGCCGCTCCCAGCGACCCGGTGTCCGCACCCTCGAATGCCAGCGCGTGGACCCTCCCACCCAGGGATGCGGCAAGTTCCGATGCAGCACCGAGCAGTTCGAGCCCCACTTGCGGGCGATCCGGCTCTATCAGTACGGCGATCACTCCGTTGGTCGCCGATGACCCGGGTGCGGAGGACTGCTTCGAGGTCGGTGAGGTGAGATCATTCGGGAGGGACGCCAACGCACCGCGCCCGGCAAGCAGCGCCACGGCCTCGGCCGCTTGCTCCTCCGGCGTCCCGTTGAGGATCTTTCCCAACCGGTCGTGGTGCATCACCCGCGTCTGACCGACGCTGGTAGGACTACCCGCTTGGCCCCAGGGGCCTTCGCCCAACTGAGCGGCTGTCACGAGGCCGATGCGGTCGGCCGACACCTCGGCCCGCTGTGGCGGAGGAACCTTGGAGGGTTCGCAGAGGCGCTCCGCCACCGAGAGGAGTGCGGGAAGGGGTACCTCCACTTCCTCCCATCCATCATCGTGCTCGAGAGTCAGGGAAAGGACTTCACCTTCGAGCCCCATTTCACGGACGCCCGCGGCAAATGGCAATCCCGCCAATTGCCGCGACCTCAGGCCCGACCTGACCGGTGTCGCCATCGAGCGAATTGCGACCCACCAGGACGAGATCGAACCCACCTTCGCGCGCGAGGGCCGCCGCCAGGGAGCGTGCGGTGGCCAGGGTGTCCGAGCCACCGAACGCGGGATCACACAGATGGACGCCTCGGTCCGCCCCCCATGCAATGGCCTCGCGCAGGACGTCGTCAGCCGAAGGCGGGCCCAGGGTGAAGACGGTGCAGGACCCACCGCTCTCCCGGGCCCACTCGACCCCCTTGGAGACGGCCCTCCGGCAGTAGGCGTTCATTTCGAGCTCGATCCCGTCGCGGACCAGCCGCCCGTCCTCCCCCAGCGTCATCGACTCGCCCACCGGAATCTGCTTAATGAGGGCGGCGATCCGCAGGGGCCGATCGAACTGACATTCGGGGACGTCATCTCCGGACATGGTCGTCACGATACTCGGCACCAATTCCGGATCGGGAAGGGTCCGAACACCCCGGGAACATTCGCCTACACTCTGGGGCGCGCCTCTAGCTCAACGGCAGAGCAACGGACTCTTAATCCGCAGGTTTCGGGTTCGAATCCCGAGGGGCGCACT
>CAVWMF010000008.1:0-531667 GCA_963756025.1 uncultured Acidimicrobiaceae bacterium | reverse complement strand
ATGGGATTCGAACCCACGGCCTCTACATTGCGAACGTAGCGCTCTGCCAGCTGAGCTACACCCCCGACGAGGGACAAGGTTAGTCAATACCTCAGCGTCCGCCGGCCGCCTGGCGGAGGGGCATGTCGCCGTCGTCGTCCCAGGCACCGGGGTGGCCGGCTTGGGCGGGCCCGCGCGGGGCGTCACCACTGTCGGCGTACGACGGCTGGTATCTGCGGCGGGGGCGGGAGTGGCGCTGGCCCTCGAACTCCCGGGCGTAGGCGATCAGCGCGACCAGGGCGAGGGCGGCGATACCGGTGAGCGCCGTGACGATCCAGGCCGGGCGGAACGACGAGAAGACGCCCAGAATGCCGGTACAGATGGCCACCGCCGTGAGAATGCGCAGAACGAGGGTGCAACGCTGGCGGGCCTGATGGCGGCGGTACGCAACCAGTCCCGCTTCCGTCTGCGCGGGGTTGAGCGGTGGCCGGGGGCTTTCGATGACGCCCACGCGTGCGTAATGCGCCCCGTCGCCGTCGTCGATGTCCGCTGACTGCCCGTCTTCGACAGGTCGCAGCAGGACGAGCTTCGGGCGCGAAAGTGACGCATCCGCCTCTTGTACTGCTCCGGCGTCGCCGAGGCGGTAGGCCGGCTTCACCATCTTCGGGCCCGCATGCTTCAGCAACTGGAGTTCATGGTGGAAATGATCGATGGATCCACCGCCCTGGCGTTCGCTGAAGCGTCGCACGGCACTCGGGGCCAGCACGATGATCCACAGTACGGCTAACAGACCCAACAGGATCACAAGCGACACTCCCCGACGACCTACCTTCGCTCCGGTGGAAGACCCTAATAAAAGGCCCTTTCCATATGGTGGATGGTGGGGATACGCGCGGCGCCGACCTCGTCAGCGCTCTCCGCACTTGCACGCTTTGTAGTCCCCACCGCACCACTTGGCAAGCGCGTTCCTGTGCCCCTGCTCACAGCGTCGCGCCACGGTCTAAACGGCGAGGCTCCACCACCGCCCGTCGCGGGCACCGACGGTGACCTCGAGGTCGAAGCAGGCCGACACCAACGAGGAGGTGATCACCTGCTCGAGCGGCCCCGCCGCCACCAGCTTTCCCTGTCGCACCAGACCGGCGTGGGTGAATCCGCGCGGAATCTCCTCACAGTGGTGGGTGACCAGCACCATGGGGGGACTCTCGGGGTCCGATGCGAGTACGCCCAGGCGTGAGACCAGGCGTTCCCGGGCGCCGAGATCGAGGCCGGCCGCCGGTTCGTCGAGCAACAGCAATTCCGGCCGGCTGATCAGTGCCCGGGCCAACAGCACGTGCTGACGCTCACCTTCTGAGATGACCCCGAAGGGGCGGTCCGCGATGGAGGCGAAGCCGACCTGGCTGAGCAGGCGGTCCGCCTCTGCCCAGTCCTGCGCCGTGTACGTGTTCCACCAGGTTTCGAGGGCGCCGTAGCGACCGCTCACGACGACGTCGCGCGCCGGGAGATCAGCCCGCAGTTGTCGGGTCACCGAACCACTGACCAGGGAGATACGGGGCCGCAGCGTCCGCACGTCGACCCTTCCGAGCCGGGCGCCGAGTATCTCCACCGATCCGGCCGAGGGCCAGAGCCGGGCGGCCGCCAAGGTCAGCAATGTGGTCTTGCCGGATCCGTTGGGCCCGAGGATCACCCAGCGCTCCCCCGGCTGCACCGTCCAGTCCACGTCGTCCAGGACGACCGTGCCCTCGCGCCGCACACCGACGCCGCGCAGAGCGATCACCGCATCGCCCACGGGCGACGTCAACTGCCCGCGGTGTCGACCTGCCCGATACGCCGGCTGACCCGACCGATCAGGCCGGCGCAGCTCTGGGCCCAGATCCGCTCACCGGCCAACCAGAGCCAGATCTCGCGGCGGTACCCCAGCACGATCTCCTCGAAATCGGCGCGGGTGACGCCCGCCCGGCGCAGCGCGCTCCACCGCGACCACAGCCATTCGACGAAGCCGCCGTCGGCCCGCAACACGTCGGCCAACTTCTGGCCTTCGAGGACCTGGGTCAGCCATTCCTGCGCACGAGCCGTGGGCTCGTCGGGCATGTGCAATGAGGGGGGTGCGATCACGCTCAATGGCGGATGAACACGGGCTGGCGGTCGGTCCCCTCGTAGGAACGCACGTGTTCTTCGAAGTCGATGAACAGCGGCGCGTCAGGGTCGAGCTTGCGTTGCAGCGACCGGTTCGCGATCTTTTTGTCGAGCGCATCGAGCCGGAGCAACGCCGCGGCGTCGTCCAGGCCCCGCACGTCGAGCTTCGAACGCGCCGCCTGGAAGGCCAGTCGACCACGTTCGGTCCGCACCAGCACGCTCGTCCATCCGTCCATGGACCCCACGCTGCCCACCGCGATGTCGGCGGATCGACCGAGGAAGTCCGCGCACTCGTCGCAGCCTTTCAGCGCCGCACCATGGAAGTCCTTCACCGGCTCGTCGACGGCCAGCTCGCCGTCGCGGTACTCGACGATCATGCGCCCGCGGATCACGTCCATTTTCGAGACCCGATCGAGGTCCACCCCACGCTTGTCGCGCAGCTCGCGCAACGTGAGCGCTTCGTAGTCGAAGTTCTTGGTGCACATCGAGCGCGATGCTCAGGACGACCGCGTCGACACGGTGGGCGCCGGTGGGCCAGCGCCGGGCCTGCATGGCGCGCAATCCCTGCACCTCGCACGGTGTCCCGACGACGGCGATGCGCGGCTTGGCCGGGAGCTTGTAACGGGACAGGTCGAGCTCGGCCAGCGCCATGGTCTGGTTGTAGAAGCTGCCCGACGCGGCACGGATCTGGTCGGCCGTGGTGGCTATGGTCGCCACGCCCTTCCATTGCTCATCGGGATCGCTGCTCGGTTTGGACACCAGGGCACCGTCGATCTCCCCCGCCGCGAGCAGCCCGATCAGCAACGCGCTAACCGCACCACCGTCCTGCACATCTTCCAGGCGCGACGAAGCCCGGACGGCGAAGCTCTCCACTACCGCACCGAGCCCGTCCGCCGGAGGGCCACCGGTGATCTTCCAGTACGTGTCGGACGAGTCGGCGCGGACCTGGGCCGGCTGCACGTCGGCTTCCTCGTCCGGCGAAGCGGTCGACGGAGGCCACAGTGCTTCGTAACGCAGACCGCCACGCGGGCAGAAGTCCCAGCACAGTGAGCACCCGGTGCACATCTTGACCAACTCGGGCAAGTTGGTGTCGGGGTCCACCCCGATGGAGTTCGACGGGCACACGGCGACGCAGGTCCCACACTCGATGCAGCGGTCCGCATGGATCACGCCCGCCTCCAGCTCCCAGAACCACACCTTGCCGGGAGGCTCGGCGATGCCGTTCATCTCTTCCCGCACCGCGTAGCGCTTCACGAGCTGACCGCCGCCGGCGTTCCGTTGACCGTTGCCTTCAATTCAGCCAGGGGTATCCGCCGGGCCCAGAGGTGGAACGGTTCCTTCTCCCGGCGCTCGGCCTGGTAGCGGGCGACCACGCGCACCAGGGCATCGGGAACCTCGTTCACGGGCGTGGCGCCGGTCACCCAGTCGATGAACGCGGCGTCGGGGCCGAGCGACCCGCCCAGCCCGATGTCCACCGCCTCTTCGATGTGCCGGTCCACGTGGGCGATGTCGCCCCGGAACCCGATGTCGGCGATCTGCGGCTGTGCGCATGAGGCGGAGCATCCCGAGAAGTGCATCCGGATCACCCCGGCGTCACCGCCGTCCACCCCCCGCTCGGCCAGCTCGGCGTCGAGTCGCCGGGCCCATTTCACCGCGCGCTCCTTGGTCTCCACCACGGCGAAGCGGCAGAACTCCGATCCGGTACAGGCGACGACACCGCGCTCGAAGGGCCCGGGGTACGGCGAGTATTTCGCCAGCAGCGGCTCCGCCAGGAGGTCATCGAGCCGATCTTCGGGGACGCCGGACAAGATGAAGTTCTGATCGGTGCCGATGCGCACGGATCCGTCGCCGTATGTTTCGGCCAGCCGCGCCGTCTCAATCAGGTCGATCCCGTGCATGCGACCGACCGGCACTGAGCAACCGACGTAGACCAGGCCCGGCTGCTTCTGGGGGTGCACGCCGACGTGGTCGCCCCGGAAGCGATCGGTCAGTTCTTTCCCGGCCGGATCCAGGGCGAACTTGGTCCGTTCGTCGAGCGCAGCCCGGAACCCTTCGGGCCCGAGCTCCTGGGCCAGGTAGCGCATGCGGGCCAGCCCGCGGTTCTCCCGGTTCCCCAGTTCCCCGAAGAGCTGGGCCACGCCACGGCACAGTTCCACCGCCTGGTCGGGGCGGATGAAGACATCGATGTCCGAGGCCATGCGTTCGCCGTCGGAGAGGCCGCCGCCGATGAGCACGTTGAAGCCGATACTCCCGTCACTCTGCTCGGCCGGCCACAGGCCGATGTCGTTGATCTCCACGCGGGCGCAGTCCTCGAGGCACCCGGTCACCGCGATCTTGAACTTGCGCGGCAGGTTGGCGTACTCGCGATTCCCCGTGAAATAGGCGGAGATGGCCTGGGCCACCGGGAGGGCGTCGACCACCTCGTGGGCGTCGATGCCCGAGACAGGACACGAGCACACGTTGCGCGCCGAGTCACCACAGGCCTGGACGGTGGTGAGGCCGACGTCCCAGAAACGCTGCCAGATCCGCGGCACGTCGGCGATGCGGATCCAGTGGAGCTGAATGTCCTGGCGCGTCGTGAGATCTGCGTACCGGTTGCCGAAGACCGGGCTGTCGTCAGGCCCTTCCGCATAGGCGTCGGCCGCCACGCCGACCTCGCGGACCTGGGCCGCGGTCATGACCCCACCGGGGACCTTGATGCGCATCATGAAGGCATCCCCGCCCTGGCGCTGGGGGTACATGCCCACCCACTTGAGTCGCTCCACCTCCCCCGGCACGGCATTGATGGAATCGGGACCCTGCTTGGAATAGGTGTCGATGACGGCCTGCGCCACCTCGAAGGGATGGCGGGCCAACTTGATCTGCTCCGTCGGGTTCAGCTCACCGATGTTGCGGTACGGGCGGATGAAGCGAAGCCCGCGGTCACGACCACGAAATTCCATCCCATATGGGTTATCCAGGTCGCGTGCCACAAGGACTAAGCGTGCAGCCCACACTCGGTCTTGTCCAGACCGGCCCAACGCCCGGCCCGCGGATCCTCACCGGGCGCCAGCGGGCGCGTGGTGGGGGCGCAGCCTATGGAGAGGTAGCCCTGGCTCCACAGGGGGTGCGCGGGCAGATCGTGATCAGCGAGATACGAGGAGACGTCCTCGTTGGTCCACGTGGCCAGGGGGTTGATCTTGACCAGGCCGAATGCCTCGTCCCAACTGACGATGGGTGCGTCGGCCCTGGAAGGGGCGTCGACCCGCTTGAGGGCGGTCAACCAGGCCCTACTCCCCTGGACGGCCTGTCGCAGGGGTGTGACCTTGCGGAACTGGCAGCACTGGTCGCTCCCACAGGGGTACGCCGCCGCCTCGGGCCCCGGCTTGGTCACGGTCAGGTTCAATCCGTAGCGGGCCCGGATCTGCTCGACGAAGGCGAGGGTCTCGGGGAAGTGCGCCTCGGTGTCGAGGAAGATGACCTCTATCCCGGGGTCCGCCTTCGTGGCCAGATCGATCAGCACGACGTCCTCGAAGGAGGCGGCCAGGACGAGTGACCCCCCGAACGTATCGACCGCCCAGGCGATCACCTTGCCGGCCGGAGCTGTCTCGAATTCCCTGTTCAGCTCAGCCAGCTCTTCGACACTGGGCCTCTGGTCCGCCATCGTCGACTTGGTCACGGAGGTTCCTCCTTCTTCCTAAGCTGGGGGACAGGCCGCCCTCGGTCAGCCCCGAGGGATGCGTTTTAGCGTGGCTGTGGCCGCCTTGACGCACGGCCGAATCCAGACCAAAGTATACATGACTAAATTGGTCAACATTTGAAGGGGTCCCATGGACACCGCTGCGACACTCGCATCTCGGTCCTCCAACTCCGCCGGCACAGCTTCAGGCCGGCCGGGTCAGGCCGACGCGTCGGTGACCACCCTCGTCCGACCCTTCGGCCACCCGCTGGGTCACCTGGACCTGCTCGAGTCGTTGGCCATCTTCATCATCCGCGAGGTCGCCGCCGAGTCGGAGCGGCCCGTCCTGCTCTTCAGCGGCGGGAAGGACTCCGCGGTGTTGCTGCATCTGGCGGCGAAGGCCTTCAAGCCCGGGAAGATCCCGTTCCCGGTACTCCACGTCGACACGGGTCACAACTTCGCCGAGGTGCTCGACTACCGGGACGCGCAAGTAGAGGCACTGGGCGCCCGGCTCATCGTGGCCAAGGTGCAGGACACCATCGATCAGGGCCGGGTCGCCGACCCCGGCCCGGTGGCCTCGCGTAACCGTTTGCAGACGACCACACTGCTCGACGCCATCAACGAGCACCGCTTCGACGCCGCCTTCGGCGGGGCGCGGCGCGACGAGGACAAGGCCAGAGCCAAAGAACGCGTGCTGTCGTTCCGCGACTCCTTCGGGCAGTGGGACCCCAAGCGGCAACGGCCCGAGCTCTGGCAGCTCTACCAGGGCAGCGTGCGCCCGGGTGAGCACCTGCGCGCCTTCCCCCTGTCCGACTTCACCGAGCTGGACGTGTGGCAGTACATCCGCCGGGAGCGGATCGCGTTGCCGTCGATCTACTACGCGCACGAGCGGGAGGTCGTCCAGCGCGACGGGATGCTACTCGCGGTGAGCGAGTGGGTCTCGCCCCAGGGTGCCGAAGTCGCCGAGAAGGCCACGGTCCGTTACCGCACCGTCGGCGACGCCACCTTGACCGGTGCCGTGCGCTCGGAGGCCAGCACCGTCGACGACATCATCCGCGAGGTTGCGGCGTCCCGCATCTCCGAGCGCGGTGCCACCCGCGGCGACGACCGGTTCTCCGAGACCGCAATGGAAGACCGCAAGCGCGAGGGGTACTTCTAACGCAATGAGCCAGATGCCAAGCCCACCGCCGGCGGGCGGTCAGGAGCTCGGCGCCGACACCATGGACCTGTTGCGCTTTGCGACCATCGGGTCGGTCGACGACGGGAAGAGCACCCTGATCGGTCGGCTGCTCTTCGACACCCGTCAGCTCTTCGACGATCAGGTGGATGCGATCTCGGTGGCCTCGGAACGGCGGGGACTGGGCGCGGTCGACCTGTCGTTCGTCACCGACGGCCTGCGGGCCGAACGCGAACAGGGCATCACCATCGACGTGGCGTATCGCTACGCCGCCACGCCGCACCGCAAGTTCGTCATCGCCGACTGCCCCGGCCATCTCCAGTACACGCGCAACATGGCGACGGGTGCCTCGACCGCCGACCTGGCCCTGGCTCTCGTCGATGCCACGGCGGGCCTGCGGGAGCAGTCCCGCCGCCACATCTGCATCGCGGCGTTGCTCGGCGTCGACCAACTGGTGGTCTGTGCCAACAAGATGGATCTGCTGGAGTGGGACAAGTCGGCCTACCAGAGGATCGTCGACGAGATCGGCGAGCTCGCCCACACCCTGGGGCTGGCCACGTGCACGGTGATCCCCATCTCCGCCCTCAACGGTGACAACGTCGTCACCCGTTCCGACGCGGCGCCGTGGTACGACGGCCCGACCGTCCTCGACGCCCTGGAGTCGGCCCAAGCCGGCGGTTGGGCCTCCCAGCACGGGCTGCGTCAGGGCAACGGGGGGCGACTTCCCGTGCAGTGGGTCCTGCGCCAGCCCGGCGGCGGGCGCAGCTATGCCGGCATGGTCAACGGTGGCCCCTTCCGCACGGGCGACCCGGTCATCGTCCTCCCCCAGGGGCAGTTCACCACGGTGCGTTCCATCGAGACCGCCGACGGCCCGATCCCGCGGGCCGAAGTCGGCCTCTCCATTTCGCTGAACCTGACCGACGACATCGACATCTCCCGGGGTGACCTCATCTCCTCGCTGGAGGAGCCACCCACGGTGACCGACAATTTCGAAGCCACCGTGTGCTGGTTCCACGACCGTCCACTGGTCGCCGGCGATCGGCTCAAGCTCAAGCACACGACGCGGGTGACCCCGGTCGTCGTCGAGAGTGTCGGGGGCATCTTCGACGTCAACGCGCTCGCCGTGCAGGACGCCACCGAACTGCACGAGAACGACATCGGCGTCGTCCGCCTCCGTACCGCGTCCCCGCTCGCCCTCGACACCTACAAGGTCGACCGGATCACGGGCAGCTTCGTCCTCATTGACGACATCACCATCGCCACGGTGGCCGCCGGCATGGTCGGCCCGCCGCTGCTCCAGAGCTGAGCCCGTCGGTGCGCGGGGAGCCCGGCCGGTGACGGCCTCCTACCCGGTCTCGCTCGATGTGGAAGGGCGCGCCTGCCTGGTCGTGGGCGGCGGTCCCGTGGCAGCCCGCAAGGCTCTCGGGCTCCTGCGCTGTGGCGCCGTGGTAACGGTGGTCGCCCCCGCGGTCAGCGCTGCCATGGCCGAGCTGTCGCCGCTCACCATCGAGCGCCGCCCTTACGCCGCGGGCGAGGCCGGGGCCTACCGCCTGGTCGTGACGGCCACGGGTATCCCGGCCGTCGACGGTGCGGTCTACGCAGACGCCGAAGCAGCGGGCGTGTGGGTCAACAGCGCCGACGACACGGCGCACTGCTCGTTCATCCTCCCCGCAGTGCACCGCGACGGCGCGGTGACGCTCGCCTTCTCCACCGGTGGGCAGAGCCCGGCGCTCGCCTCGTGGCTGCGGGCGCGGGTGGCCGCGCAATGCGGGGACGGATTGGGAGAGCTGGCCGACCTTCTGGGCCGGGCGCGCCGGAGCGTGCACGATGCTGGTCGCAGCACCGAACTGGTGGACTGGGCCGGACTGCTCGACGGCCCGTTGCCCGGGCTCGTGCGCTCCGGTCGCATGAACGAGGCGCAGGCCCTCGTGGAAGCGGCCACCGGGACACAACTCGGGCGGTGAGTGGCAAAGCGGCTTTCCATATCTGTGGGTCATGCTCCAGCTTCTTCGGCCGGCCTGGCTCGCGGGACGGGCGAAAAGGCCCGCAATGGCGGGAGGGCGACGGGTGGGAGTACCGGCGGCCGCCACACGTGTCCGGCGGCGGGGCGGACGGGGCGGTGTGCTCCACCACCGGATATCCAAGGAAGTCGGTGTGCGGCTCTCCTTAGGGCTGCGCCACCATGAGCACCGAGCCGAGCACCAAGAGGACAAGTGCCCCGGAGGCGGAGAGCACCATCGCCCTGGCGTCGCGCCCGACCTCCTCGCCGGCCCGAACCCCTCCCTGGCGCAAAGCCACGAGCGAAACCTGAAGACGGCGCTCGGCCGGCCAGAGCACGCCCTCGGCGAGCAAGACCATCACCACGAAGATGAAGAGGCCGCTCAGGACCCATCCGTCTCGCAGCGAGTAGGCGCCATGGCTGAGGGCGAGGAGAAGAAACCCGAACACCGGGATCCCGTAGAGGCTCCGCCCGGCCCAGTTCACGCCCGGGCGGAAATACCGCGCCAGTGCATCGGGAAGAACGCCCCCACCACCCAGCACCGTGCGCAGCCTCGACGCCGTGACGGCGCTGGCCACCAGGGTGGCCAGGCTGACGACCACACAGGCCACGTGGGCGATCAACACGACGTCGAAACCCGGGCTGTTCGGCTGATGGTGCACGCCGACATCTTCACAGTTCGCGCGGAGTTGGTGTCCGGCACGTGATCATGCAGTCTTTTGCCGTACCTGACCCTGTACCGTAGGGAACGACAGAGGACGAACGAAGAAGGCGATCGCCGATGAGTGGGGAATGGGCAGCAGTACGGCCGCACGAGGACCAATGAACCAGCTACGCCTTGACCCCCTGTCCGGCCGCTGGGTCGTCGTCAGCCCTGGACGATCCGAGCGCCCGTATTCCTTCGTCACCCGCTCGCCCTGGGTCGAAGAACCGCGGCCGTGCCCGTTCTGCCCCGGGAACGAGGAGACCACCCCGCCGGCACTCGAGACCTACGGCCCCTCGGGGCGTTGGCTGGTGCGCGTCGTCCCCAACCTCTATCCGGCCTTCGAGGGCGACGAGCCCTTCGTCGTGGCCAACCGGGGCCCCGTCTTCACGCAAGCCAGTGCGGGCGGCATCCACGAGATCCTCATCTTCTCGCCCGAGCACGACGCCACCTGGGGCATGCTGAGCGAGGAACAGACCAGCCTGGTGATGGCCGCACTGCGTGACCGGCTCGAGGAGCACTCGCAGCGCCCGAACCTGCGCTACACGCAAGCCATCGTCAACTCGGGGCGTGAGGCCGGTGCCTCGCTCGAGCACCCGCACGGGCAACTCCTCGGGATGTCGTTCATCCCACGCGAGCTGGCGGAAGAGCAGGCGCGCTTCGCCCGCTTCGTCGGTTCCTGCCTCTTGTGCACCACCATCGAAGCGGAGGAGGACTCAGGGGAGCGGGTGATCTACGCCGACAACCAGGTGGTGGTCATCTGCCCGTTCTGGAGTGCGGTGCCCTACGAGATGCTCGTCATCCCCCGCGAGCACTACCCGCACCTGCACAAGAGCCCGACGCCGGACCTCCTGGCGGTGGGCGAGGCCATCCGCCGCTGCCTCGGGCAGCTGGCCGACACCGTCGGCGATGTGGCCTACAACATCGTGTTCCACTCCGCGCCCTACCGGGCCGGGGAGCCGTACCACTGGCACGCGCACATCTGGCCCAAGGCCACGACGACGGCCGGCTTCGAGCTCGGCACCGGGGTGGCCATCAACGTCGTCTCCCCCGAGGAGGCGGCCGCCACCCTCAAGGTCTCGGCCATGGCCCGCTAGCCCTCACCGGGTCGGAGCGAACGCACCAACTCGAAAACAGCCACAAGATTGCGGATCACGTCGCGATCGGGTCCGGTGAGCCCGCTGATCCCGGGCGTGTTCAGGTAGCCGTTGAGCACGGCACGGCGATTGCGCGTCTCCCATGCCTGCCCGAGCGGGGCCAGGTCCAGGCGCCCCGACGGGTCGCGCTCGCGCGCCGCCTCCACACTCGCGAGGTGCAGTGACCACAACAGATCGGCCAGGTCGGCCAGGGGCGACCTGTGCGTCGGCGTCTGCGCCGGCGTGCCGTGGAGGACGCCACCGGGGAGGCAATCGCTCACCACCCAGCCCTGGTCCGTGCGCGACGTCCGGTTGAGCTGAAAGTCGCCGTGGGTCCGGATGACGGGCAACCGCAGATCGGCGCCCCGCAGGGCCTTGGTCAGATCGGCCATGCCGGGGACCTCGAGCAACTCGGGATCGGCCTCGGCGATGACTGCCTCGGCGGCATCGACCCAGTCCGACACCGGTTCGGGATGGCGATCGAAGGCACGGTCCAGCGCCAGGTGCATACGGGCGGTCATCGTGCCGAGCGCATGCGCCTCGGGACCGAAGTCACCGCCGGCCGCCTCCGGGCGCCCGCCGAGCGCGTAGAGATCGCGCAGCGAGGTCATGGCCAGCGCCCAACCCCCCGAGCGGTCCGCCAACGGCTCCTGGATGAACCCCAGGTCGCGCCCCTCCCACATCCAGCGCACCAGTGGTGCGGCGACATGATTGAACCCGGCGCCGTCGAGCGCCTGCAGGAGATCGACGGCGGGCTGTGGACGCTCCTCCACCCACGGGAAGACCCAGAGATCACCGCGATCACCGCAGTCGAGCACGGTGGCCCGCTCGTCGTCGCGCACCAGCGCCACCGGCCCCGGACGCGGCGCCACGCCACGGATGGTGGCGAGAGTCAGCGGCGCCAGCTGGGCGTCGCGCAACGCATCCGTGCAGACAGCCAGGCCGTCGTCGTCCTCGAGCAGCCCGAGGGCCATTTCGTCACCCGCTCGCAGAAAATGGGGCTCGTCGCCCACGCGCCGGAGACCGACGACGAGATGAGCCAGCCGGCCGTTCACGGCGGCCACCAGACTGAGCAGGCCCGGCCGGCCCGGAAGGATCACCTCGGCCCGGCGGATGGCGATCTCCGTCGACGTCGTACGGTGCCATTCGTTGCCGGGGCGGTGCGAGAGCCAGACCTCAACCAAGGTACGCAAGGCTTGCTCCCGCTCAGGTGTCATTCCATCGACCGCCGATCCTCGTCCACCAGATCGAACCACAGAAAACCGTACGGCGGAAGCGTGATCGTGTAGGGCTCCTCCGTCACGTTGGGGAACGGCACCCGTCCGAGCACCTCGTGGGGGGTGGACCCGGCCCACTTGGCCAGCGAAAGCTCGGCCGGCTGGGCGAAACGGCTCAGGTTGTGGACGCACAGCACGGCCTGGAACCGGCGCACCACCTCGTCGCCCTCCCCCTCGTTCCCGGCCGGCACGGTACGGGCCATCACCATGGGCCGGTCCCAGTCGCGGCCTTCGAGGCCGGCGTCGAGGGTGGAGTGGATGGGGACGTGCAGCCCGGGGGCCGGCGCCAGAATGTCGGCCACCTCACCCGAGCGCATGTACGCCAGCACGGAGGGATTGGCGCACGGCAGGACTTCCATCTCACCCACGCCCATCACCGGGAGGGCGCGGCGCTCGGTGAGCATGCGCCGCAGCCAGTGCAGGAAGGACCCCTGGTTGCGCAACTGCGCCTCCACGTTGACCGCGCTGAACCCGTAGACCGGGTCCATCAGCGGCGGCAGGTAGAGCTGGGCGAAATCGGCCTTGGAGAACCCGCCGTTACGGTCCGGCGACCACTGCATCGGCGTGCGCACCGAGTCACGGTCACCGAGATAGATGTTGTCGCCCATCATGAGCTCGTCCCCGTAGTAGATGACCGGGCTCCCCGGGAGCGACAGCAGCAGGGCGTACAGGAGCTCGGTCGTGCGCCGGTCGTTGTCGAGGAGGGGGGCCAGCCGGCGACCGATGCCCATGTGGCGTTTCATCCGCGGGTCCTTGGCGTACTCCGCGATCAGGTAGTCGCGGTCCTCGTCGGTGACCATCTCGAGGGTGAGCTCGTCGTGGTTGCGCAGGAAGATGGCCCACTGGCACGAATCGTTGATGACGGGCGTCTGGGCCAGGATCTCGGTGATGGGATAGCGCTGCTCGCGCCGCACCGCCATGAACAGGCGGGGCATGAGCGGGAAGTGGAAGCACAGGTGGCACTCGTCGCCGTCGCCGAAGTAGTCCGCCACGTCGCTCGGCCAGCCGTTGGCCTCGGCCAGGAGGATGCGGCCGGGGTAGTCGGCCTCGAGCTGCTTGCGGATGCGCTTGATGAAGGCATGCGTCTCGGGCAGGTGCTCGCCCGCGGTGCCGTCGCGTTGGTAGAGATAGGGCACCGCATCGAGCCGGAACCCGTCGAACCCGAGATCGAGCCAGAAGCGGACCAGATCGATCATGGTGTCCGCAACCTCTGGATTGTCGTAATTGAGGTCGGGCTGGTGATGGAAGAAGCGGTGCCAGTAGTACTGCTGGCGCGTGTCGTCCCACGTCCAATTGGAGCGTTCGGTGTCGGTGAAGACGACCCGGGCGTCGGGCCAGCGTTGGTCGTCGTCGTTCCAGACGTACCAGTCGGCCTTAGCGTTGTCGCGGCTCGAGCGCGACTCGATGAACCACGGGTGCTGGTCGCTGGTGTGGTTCATGACCAGGTCGGCGATGACCCGGATCCCGCGGCCGTGCGCATCCTCCAAGAAGGCCACCAGGTCGCCGATGCTCCCGTAGTCGGGGTGCACGTTGAAGAAGTCACTGATGTCGTAGCCGCTGTCACGGAAGGGGGATGGATAGAACGGGAGCATCCAGATGCAGTCGATGCCCAGCCACTCGATGTAGTCGAGCTTCTCGCGCAGGCCTTTGAGGTCTCCGGTGCCATCGTCGTTGGAGTCGAAGAAGCCGCGGATCAGCACCTCGTAGAACACGGCGTGCTGGAACCAGCGCGCCGAGGGGTCGAACGGGCCTTCGCCCGCGCTCACGGGGATGGGGGGCAGGCTCATCGGCCCACGAACGTGGCCTTGCCGGGACCGTTGGCGGCGAAGGAGGCCATTCCTCGCGCCGCGTCCTCGGTGCGGGCCACCGCGGCAAACGCTTCCTGCTCGAGGGCCAGCCCGTCGACCAGGGTCCCCTCCAGCCCACGATCGACCGCCGATTTGGCCAGGCCGTGCGCCACCAACGCGCCCTGGGAGAATTCGCCCGCCCAAGCAAGCGCCGACTCGAGCACGTCGTCGGGCGCCACCACGCGGTTGAGCAACCCCATGCCCAAGGCCTCCCCGGAGGGCACGTGGCGCCCCGACATGATGAGGTCCTTGGCCCGTGACGGCCCGATCAGGCGCGGGAGTCGCTGCGTGCCCCCACCGCCGGGCAGCACACCCAGCTGGACCTCGGGGAGGCCCAGCTTCGAATCCTCGGCACAGACCCGGAAGTCACACCCGAGCGCCAGCTCCAGGCCGCCTCCGAGCGCATAGCCGTTGATGGCGGCAATGGTCGCCCGGGGGATCGCGGCCAGAGCGCCCAGGGCGCTGGTGAAGTTGGCGCCGACGGCGCCCGCGCCCGCGCCGTCCAGTTCGACGATGTCAGCGCCGGCGGCGAAGATGCGCCGCCCACCCCACAGCACGACGGCCCCGGGTGGATCGTCGCACAGCGCCGTGGCGGCCTCGAAGATCTGGCCGAGCACTGCGCCGGAGAGCGCGTTCGCCTTGGGACGATCGAGGCGGATCAGCGCCACCCCGTCGGGCCGCCGCTCGACGGTCACGAAGGGAGCGGTCCCCACGGGATCCCCGGGACCCGGGCGATCACTCATTACGGCCCATGAGGCGGTCGGCGGCCTGATAGGGGTCGAGCTCCCCCGCGGCCAAGGCCTTTACGGCACTGGCGAACTCCTCGCCCGCCGCCAGTTCGTCGATCACGAGGGCGCTCCGGGCCATGAGCACCCGCCGCAGCTCGTGCGCCATCCGATCGGCCCGCCGCTGCTCGAGGATCCCCGTGGACGCGAGGTGGTGCCGATGGCGGGCGATCTCGTTCCACAACTCCTCCAACCCTTCGCCGGTCGAGGCGACGGTGTCGACGATCGGTGGCCGCCACTCGCCGAGCGACGAGAGGTCGAGCATCTGTTCGAGGTCGCGCCGCGCCTCCCGCGCTCCCGGTCGGTCGGCCTTGTTGATGACGAAGAGGTCGGCGATCTCCAAGAGGCCGGCCTTGTTCGCCTGCATGGAGTCGCCCCAGCCCGGGGTGACCACGACCATGGTGGTGTCGGCGGCCGACGCCACCTCGACCTCCATCTGGCCCACGCCGACGGTCTCGACGATGACGACCGGGACGCCGGCCGCACCGAGGACGCGCACGGCGTCGGGGACGGCCAGGGCCAGGCCGCCGAGGTGGCCCCGGGTCGCCATGGAGCGGATGAAGACCGTCGGATCGAGCGCGTGCTGTTGCATGCGGACCCGGTCGCCGAGGATCGCCCCGCCGCTGAACGGTGACGTGGGGTCGATGGCCAGCACGCCCACCTGATCGATCGCCTCGGGGGTCCCTCCAGCGGTCGCCCCGGCGACCGGCGCGGGCCAGCCCGACCGGACCAGCGTGATGAGCCGGTCGGTCAGGGTCGACTTGCCGGCGCCCGGCGCGCCGGTGAGCCCGACCGTGTAGGGCACGTCACCTCGATACGCCAGGCGGGCCACCTCCAGCCCGGACCCGCCCCCGCGCTCGACCATCGAGACCAGGCGGGCCAGGGCTACCCGGTCGTGCTCCCGGGCCAGGGCGAGCAGTGCTGCTGGTTCAGTCGGGACCCGTCGATTCATGTCCCGGTTACCTTGGCACCGAGCGAGCACAGAGCACCAACCAGGTCCTCGTAGCCCCGGCTGATGTGGTGCGCGTTGGTCACCGTGGTCTCGCCTTCGGCCACCAGCCCGGCCAGGACGAGGGCCACCCCGGCCCGGATGTCCGGGGCGCGCACCCGGGCACCGGACAGGCGGTGCACGCCGCGCACGACGGCGTGATGCCCCTCGGTCTTGATGTCGGCCCCCATACGGCGCAGTTCCTCGACGTAGCGGAAACGACCCGAGAAGAGGTTCTCGGTGAGGATGCCCACCCCGTCGGCCCCGGTGAGCATGGCCACCAGCAACGGGCTGAAGTCGGTGGCCACGCCCGGGTACGGCAGCGTGGCCACGTCGGCCGCCGCCAGGCGACCATCGGCCGTGGCGCGCAGGCCTTCAGGACCCATGGTCGTGACGACGCCCATCTGGTTGACCTTGCGCAGCAGCATCTCCATGTGGTCCGGCCGGGCGTCGGCGATCGTGACGTCGCCCCCGGTCATGCCGGCCACCGCCACGAATGTGGCGGCCACCACCCGGTCGGGCACCACGGCATGGGTGGTGGGACGCAGCTCGTCGACGCCCTCGATCTCTATGCGCGAGGTGCCCGCCCCCCGGACCGTCACGCCCATGGAGCCCAGCATGGCCGCCAGGTCGATCACCTCGGGCTCCTTCGCCGCGTTCTCGATCACCGTGGTGCCCTTGGCCAGCGCGGCGGCCATGAGGAGGTTGTCGGTGGCGGTGTGGCTGGGGTACTCGAGCACCACCTTGGTCCCGACCAGCCGGCCGCCGTCGACGTAGCCGCGCACCTCGCCGTGGGAGATCTCGAACCGGGCCCCCATCGCCGTCAACGCACTCACGTGGAAGTCGATGGGCCGATCGCCGAAGTCGTCGCCGCCCGGCAGCGGCATATGGACCTCGCCGCACCGGGCCAGGAGGAGCCCGAGGACGACGACCGAGGCCCGCATGCGCTCGACCAGTTCGTAGGGCGCCACCGGGCGCAGCTGCTCTGCCGCTGGGGTCGTGATGACGACGGCACCATCGGCCAGGCGCTGCACCTGGGCCCCGACGGCGCGCAGGACCTCGGCCATGGAGTCCACGTCGTCGATGAGCGGGACGTTGTGCAGCACCGTGCGGCCCTCGGCGAGCAGGCTGGCCACCATGAGCTTGAGGGCCGAGTTCTTGGCGCCCCCCGCCCGGACGGTCCCGCCCAGGGGGCCGTTGGGTCGGACCACGATCTCGTGCACGGCCTCAAGTATCCCTCGCGGCGCGGGTACGGAACGGCCCATTCGCGATGGCCGACCAACTAGGGTCAGGGCCGTGGCAACCCAACCGCAGGCCCCTGACCGCAACCTGGCCATGGAATTGGTCCGGACCACCGAGGCAGCCGCCATGGCGGCGAGTCGCTGGATGGGACGGGGCGACAAATTGGGCGCCGACGGTGCCGCCGTGGAGGCCATGCGGGTAGTGCTCTCCTCGGTGCAGATGGACGGCATCGTCGTCATCGGGGAGGGCGAGAAGGACAACGCCCCCATGCTCTTCAACGGTGAGCGGATCGGCGACGGGTCACCTCCGCTCACCGATATCGCCGTCGACCCCATCGACGGCACGACGCCCACCGCATTGGGCCGGGGCGGCGCCCTGGCCGTCATCGCTGTGTCCGAACGCGGCACGATGTTCGATCCGGGACCATGCGTCTACATGGAGAAGCTGGCCGTGGGCCCGCGGGCCAAAGGCGCCTGCGACATCCGCCGGACCCCGACCGAGAACCTCCACGCCCTCTCGGAGGCGCTCGGACGCCCGGTGCGCGATCTCACGGCGGTCATCCTCGACCGCCCCCGCCACGAGGACCTCATCGCCGAGGTGCGCACCGCGGGCGCCCGTATCAGGTTGATCACGGACGGGGACGTGGCCGGGGCCATCGCCACCGGATGGCCGGACGCCGGCACCGACATCCTCTTCGGCATCGGCGGCACACCCGAGGGCGTACTGGCGGCCGCTGCCCTCAAATGCATGGGCGGCGAGATTCAGGGCCGGCTGTTCGCCCGCGACGAGCAGGAGCGGGCAGCGGCGCTCGAGGCCGGGTACGACCTCGAGGCCGTCCTCAGCACCGACGACCTCGTGCAGGGGGACAACTGCTTCTTCGCCGCCACGGGCGTGACCGACGGCGAACTCCTCCAGGGTGTGCGCTTCCACGAGTTCGGCGCCACCACGCAGTCGCTGGTCATGCGCTCGAAGTCGGGGACGCTGCGTACCATCCATGCCAACCACGCGCTGGCGAAGCTGTCGGAGTTCAGCTCCGTTTCGTTCGTCTGAGAGCAGCTCGAAGGAGCTCGACGGCGCTCACCGAGTCGGTCCTACTCGCCCGAGCCGGCCACGCTCAACCTGAGCTCGGCCCGGCCCAGCGCTTCTTCGGCCTCACGGAGGGCGGGGTCGGACGATTCGCCCCCCGCCTGCTCGGCCGAGGCGCCCCGTCCCGAGCCGAGCTCGGACACCCGTTGCGCCGCCACCTCGCGGGCCCGTTCGGCCCGCGGCACGTCGATCTCCGTCGAAAGCTCGGCGATCCCGGCCAGCACCGTCACCCGGGTCGAGAGCCCGGGGAGCGGGCCGTCGCCGTCGGCCAGCCCCTCGGCCGCACCGGGGCTCGTATCCACCTGGACGAAACCGCCGTGCACCGCGAGGTGGACGTGCGTCCCGTCGGCCAGGTCGACCTTGATCAGCCCGGGCACGACATCGCCGACCAGCGGCGTGTGCCCGTCGAGCACGGTGAGCGCGCCTTCCGATGTCGCCAACACCACCGAGGTGGCACCCCCCGCCACGAGCGACTGCTCGGGCGTCACAACTTCCACGCCGAAGACGCCGTCGGCCACTAGCCGGCCTCGTCCTGCAGCGCCTTGGCCTTGGCCAGGACCGACTCCACGCCACCCACGTTGAGGAACGCCTGCTCGGGAATGTTGTCCAGCTCGCCGTTCACCAGCGCCTCGAAGGACTCCACCGTCTCGTCGATGGGCACGAAGATCCCCGGCACGCCGGTGAAGACCTCGGCCACGAAGAAGGGCTGCGAGAGGAAGCGCTGGATCTTGCGGGCCCGGGTCACCGTCACCCGGTCCTCCTCGGACAGTTCGTCCATGCCCAGGATGGCGATGATGTCCTGCAGCTCCTTGTAGCGCTGGAGGACCTCCTGCACCCGACGGGCCACGGCGTAGTGACGCTCCCCCACGATTTCGGGCGCCAGGATGTTCGACGTCGACGCCAGCGGGTCCACCGCAGGGTAGATCCCCAGCGCCGCGATCTGGCGTGACAGCTCGGTCGTGGCATCGAGGTGGGTGAACGTGGTGAACGGGGCTGGGTCGGTGTAGTCGTCAGCGGGAACGTACACGGCCTGCAGCGAGGTGATCGACTTCCCCTTGGTGGACGTGATGCGCTCCTGCAGCTCGCCCATCTCGTCGGCCAGCGTCGGCTGGTAGCCCACCGCCGAAGGCATGCGGCCGAGAAGGGTCGAGACCTCGGAGCCGGCCTGGACGAAACGGAAGATGTTGTCGACGAAGAGCAGCACGTCCTGGTTCTGCACGTCGCGGAAGTACTCGGCCATGGTCAGCGCGGCCAGGGCCACCCGCAGCCGGACTCCCGGCGGCTCGTCCATCTGGCCGTAGACGAGGGCGGCCTTGTCGATGACGCCCGACTCCTGCATTTCCAGCCACATGTCCGTGCCCTCGCGGGTGCGCTCCCCCACGCCGGCGAAGACCGACACACCACCGTGCTGCTGGGCCACGCGGTGGATCATCTCCTGGATGATGACGGTCTTGCCCACGCCGGCCCCGCCGAAGAGGCCGATCTTTCCACCCTGCACGTAGGGCTCGAGGAGGTCGACGACCTTAATCCCGGTCTCGAACATCTGGGCCCGCGGCTCGAGCTGGTCGAAGGCCGGCGCGCTGCGGTGGATCTCCCAGTAGTCGTCCACGCCCTCGACGGCGTCGGTGTCGAGGGGCTGGCCGAGCACGTTGAACACGTGACCGAGCACGGCGTTCCCGACCGGCACCGTGATGCCCCGGCCCAGGTTGCGCACCGCCGTGCCACGGACGAGGCCGTCCGTCTGTTGCATGCAGATGCACCGCACGCGGCCGTCACCGATCTGTTGCGCCACCTCGGCCGTCACCTGCGACGAGGTGCCCTCCAGGTCGATGGTGAACTCGACGGCGTGGTTGATCTCGGGGAGGGCGTGCGGCGGGAACTCCACGTCGATGACGGGGCCGGCGATGGAGACGACCCGGCCGTCTTCGAGTGTGCCGGCCGGGACGGTGTCCTGCGCTGCGGTGGTGGTCATTGTGGTCAAGCTCCCTTCGATTGGCGGAGCGCCTCGGCGCCGCCAACGATTTCCATGATCTCGGTGGTGATGGAGTCCTGACGGGCGCGGTTCATGACGCGGGTCAGGGTGCGCACAAGCTCGTCGGCGTTGTCGGTCGCCGCCGCCATGGCGCGCTGCTGTGCGGTGAAGAACGAGGCCGACCCTTCGAGCAGGGCGGCGAAAATTTCGGACTCGGCCGCCCGGGGGGCCAATTCAGCCAGCAATTTCTCCGGTTCGGGCTCGAACTCGGTGTAGCCGACGGTGCCCGGCTCGTGCGGAGGTTCCGCGCCTTCTTCGGCGAAACCCTCGTCGGGCAAGCGGGAGCGGCAGCATCTGCAGGGTCTCGACCTTTTGGCTACCGGCGGAGATGAAGCGGGTCGACACCATCTGCACGAGATCCATCTCCCCGGCCACGAAGGGCGCGGTCACGGCGGAGGCCACCGCGCGCGCGTCGTCGAACTCCGGGCGGTCCGCGATGCCCGGAAACGAGCGCTCGGTTTCGATCCCGCGATAGCGGAAGTACCCCGGCGCCTTCTTCCCGACGGTCCACAGTGTCACCTCGGCTCCGTTGCGCACGTGCTCGGCCACCAGGCGCTCGGTGGCCCGGAGGACGCCCGAGTTGTACGAGCCGGCCAATCCCCGGTCGCCCACGACGGCGAGGATCCCGATCCGGGTCGGCGACTCCGGTGTCCCCAACAACTTCTTGGCCGCGGTCGGGTCAGCGGCTGCGGTCACCCGGAGGATCTTCTCCATGCCGATCCGGTAGGGCCGGTTGGCGGCGATGCGCGCCTGGGCGCGCACGATGCGCGAGGCGGCGATCAGCTCCATGGCCTTGGTGATCTTCCTGGTGGACTGCACGCTGCGGATACGACGCCGCAGGACGCGCTCTTGGCCTCCGGCCATTGATCAGTCGACCTTCCCGGTGTCGAAGCCTTCGAGGAAGGAGGTGAGCCCCCGGTCCAGCTCGTCGCCGTCGGGCAGCGCGCCCTTGGTCCGGATGGCGTCGAGGACGGCGGCGTGGTTGCCCTTGAAGTACTCGACGAGCTCGAGGGCGAAGCGCTGCACCTCGGGCACCGGCACCGTGTCGGCCCAACCCTTGGTCCCGGCGTAGACCACCAGCACCTGCTCTTCCACGGGAACGGGCGCGTTCTGGGGCTGCTTGAGCAATTCGGTCAGGCGGTAACCCCGGTCGAGCTGGGCCTGGGAGACCTTGTCGAGCTCGGAACCGAAGGTGGCGAACGCCTCCAGCTCACGGAACTGCGCCAGGTCGAGCTTGAGGGTTCCCGAAACCTGCTTCATGGCCTTCACCTGGGCCGCGCTGCCCACGCGGCTCACCGAGTTGCCGACGTTGATGGCGGGACGGATACCCGAGTTGAAGAGGTCGGATTCGAGGAAGACCTGGCCGTCGGTGATGGAGATCACGTTCGTCGGGATGTAGGCCGAGATGTCGCCGGCCTTGGTCTCGATGATCGGCAGCGCGGTCAGCGAGCCGCCGCCGAGGGCATCGGAGAGCTTGGCGGCCCGCTCGAGCAGGCGGGAGTGCAGGTAGAAGACGTCGCCCGGGTAAGCCTCGCGGCCCGGTGGACGGCGCAGGAGGAGCGACACGGACCGGTACGCCTCGGCCTGCTTCGACAGGTCGTCGTAGATGATGAGCGCGTGCTGGCCGTTCTCCATCCAGTGCTGGCCCATGGCGCACCCGGCGTAGGGGGCGAGGTACTTGAACGGCGCCGGGTCACCGGCGGAGGCCACGACGACGACCGTGTACTCCATGGCCTGGTGCGCCTCGAGCGTGGCCACCGTCTGGGCCACCGACGAGTTCTTCTGCCCGATGGCGACGTAGATGCACTTCACGCCCTGCCCGGCCTGATTCAGGATGGTGTCGACGGCGACCGTCGTCTTGCCGGTCTTGCGGTCGCCGATGATCAGCTCGCGCTGGCCCCGGCCGATCGGTGTCATGGCATCGATGGCCTTGATGCCGGTCTGCATGGGCTCGGTGACCGGCTGGCGGCCGACGATGCCCGGTGCCTGCACCTCCATGCGGCGGGACTCGGTGCTGTTGATCGGGCCTTTGCCGTCGATCGGCTCCCCCAGCGCGTTGACCACGCGGCCCAGCAGGGCATCGCCCACCGGCACCGTCTGGATCCGCCCGGTGGCCTTGACCGTCTGCTCCTCTTCGAGGGTGTCCACCTCGCCCAGGACGACGGCGCCGATGGTGTCCTCGTCGAGGTTGAGGGCCAGGCCCAGTGTCCCGTCCTCGAACTCGAGCAATTCGTTGACCGCGGCGCCGGGCAGGCCCGACACGCGGGCGATGCCGTCACCGACCTCGACGATCCGGCCGATCTGCTCGGTCCCGACCACCGGGGTGTATTCCTCCACGTTCTTCTGCAACGCCGCAGTGATCTCGCTGGCGTCGATCGTCAGTTCTGCCATCAACCCGCTCCCTCTGTCTGTCTCGTCGTTCCGCTCATCCGCACGCCTCCGGTGTGGAAACCGCTGTCTTCCCATCCGGCCGGGAGCAGGTGCTCCCGCAGGGCATCGATCCGGCCGCGGGCGCTGGCGTCCACCTGCAGGTCACCGATCTGGATGACGGCCCCGCTGAGCAACGCCTCGTCGATGATCACCTGGAGCTCGACCGGGGCCCCGGCCAAGCTGGTCAGCGAATCCGAGAGCGTGGCCTGTTGCGCCTCCTCGATCGGTGCCGCGGCGCGTACCCGGGCGATGCGCCAGCCCCGGGCTTTCGCCGTCTGTTCGACCAACCAGTTGAGCGTGCCGACGATGTCGCGCGCCCGGCCGCCGGCCACCACGTAGCGGATCAGCGAGATCGTGCTCGCGGGCACCTTGCCCCGCAGCAACTGGCTGACCAACCCCTGGCGCGCCTGCGGCGCCAGATCACGATCGACCAGGGCGGCGCGGAGCGCCGGCGTGGCGCCCACGATGCGCGCCGAAGCGGAAGAGATCGTCTTCGAGTGATTCGAGCTGGCCCGTCGAGAGGTCTTCGTGCACGGCGACGGCGAAGCCGCCGACGCGTTGCCGGGACTCGGTCAGGCTCAACGGCGGCTCGTCGAAGTCCTGGCCTTCGGCGGCGTGACGGGCCCGGGTGGCCACCCAGCCCAATGCGACAGGAACCTCGGGGGCGCGTACCGCGGAGGAGGCGAAGGCGGCGAGGCGGCGGGCCGGGGCCGATACCTTCCCGTCGAGGAGGTCGAGCATCACGGCGCGGCGCACCGCCGGCCGCATGGTGGTGTCGGTCAGCGCGGCGTTCAGAGGCCCGTTGGACAAGACCAGCTGCTCGATCGAGACCAGGTCTTCGGCCAGGGTGCGGAGCGCACTCGCCGCCGGCCGAGCCGGCGGCTTCGAGAATGGCCGAGGTGTAACCCTGCAGCGTGGGGTTCACTGACGGGCCCCGGAACTGGCGGCGGCGCTGCCGGTGGCGTCGGCGTTGAGCGCACTGACCGCTTCGGCGATGAGCTCGTGATGGGCCTCGGCGTTGACCTCGCGTGCGATGACGCGCTCGACGACGTCCATGACGATCTCACCCAAGCGGTTCGCCGCCTCCTCGACGGCACGCTGACGCGCCAGCGCCACTTCGGCCTCGGCGCTCCCCACAATGCGTTCGAACTCAGCCTCGCCCCGGGCCTGCGCGTCGATGCGCACCGCCTCGGCGGTCCGGTTGGCCTGCGCCACGATCTCCTGGGCTGTCTGCCGCGTCGCTTCGAGCGCAACATGACGCTCGTCGTCGGCGGCCAAGGCGTCGGCGCGCGCCTGGTCGGCCGCCTCGAGGGAGGCCCGGATCTGCTCTTGCTTTTTCGCCATGGCCGCGTTGACCAACGGCCACACCTTCTTCCAGATGATGTAGAGCAGGATGACCGAGACGATCAGCTCAATGATGAAGCTCGTCACTGGGGGCTCCGGAACTGGCGGCCGCTATCGGCCCGCAGGGCACCGACTGCTTCCTCGATGAGGTCGTGGTGCGGCTCGGCACTGACCGGGCGCCCGATGACACGCCCGACCACGTCCATGGCGATCTCGCCCAGACGGTTCGCCGCCTCCTCGATGGCGTGCTGGCGCGCCCGGGCGACGTCGACCTCGGCCCCGCCGACGATGCGCTCGAACTCCGCCTGGCCCCGGGCCTGCGCGTCGACGCGTACCGCCTCAGCGGTCCGGTTGGCCTGCGCCACGACCTCCCGGGCCGTCTGGCGTGCCTCTTCGAGCACGGCACGGCGCTCGTCGTCGGCAGCCGAGGCGTCGGCGCGCGCCTGGTCGGCCGCGTCGAGTGCGGCGCGGATCCGCTCCTGTCGTTCCGCCATCGCCCCGGTGATGGGCGGGATGATCTTCTTCCCGATGATCACGATCAGGACGATGAAGACGATCAGCTCCACGAAGAATGTCCCGTTCGGGAGAAGGAAGATGCCTGCTGTCGTCATGTCGCTCTCGGTCTCCGGTGACTATCCGGCCTGGACGTGCCGTCGTCGCTGCGGGAACGTTCCTACTTGACGCTCTTGGCGGCGAAGACGTAGACGAACACCACCATGAACAACAGGTTGATGAAGTACATGGCCTCCACCAGACCTACGGTCAAGAAGAAGTACTGACGGGCCTTGGCCTCGATCTCGGGCTGGCGGGCAATGGCGGCGATGGTCTGCGATCCGGCCAGGCCGTCACCCACGGCGGCGCCGATGGCGCCTCCCCCGAGCGCAAGGCCGCCACCGACAAGGGCGCCGGCGATGCGTATCGAGCTTTCTACTGTGTCTGCTGCCATCTTTCTCTCCTTTGTCGAGAACTACTAATGAGATCGAGTGAACCGGGATGCGGCGTGTCACGGCCTAATGCTGCTCGTCGGTGCTCATGCCCATACCGAGGTACATGATCGTGAGCAGGGCGAAGATGAAGGCCTGGATCGCGCCGATGAACAATTCGTCGAACGGCTTCCAGACGGCCAAGCCGATCCAGGACAGGTAGGGCGGAATCAGCGTCACGATCACGGTGATCATCAGGACACCCGAGAAGATGTTCCCGAAGAGTCGGAAGGTCATGGTGATCGGCTTGGTGATCTCTTCGATGATGTTGATCGGGACGAAGTGCGGAATAGGGCGTGGCGTAGTGCTTCAGGTAGCCCTTGAAGCCGCGGGTCCTGATCGAGTTGTAGTGGACCAGGACGATGACGGTGAGGGCCATGGCCAGTGGCAGATTGACGTCACCGGTCGGCGGAGCCAGAAAGCCCGGATCCCCGCTGGGGACGAAGGCGAGCCAGTTGCACACGAGGATGAAGATGCCGACGCTGACGCCCAGGCCGACGAAGCGCCGACCCTGGGGCCCGATGGCCGAGTCGGCCAGGTCCGAGACCTGCTCGGTGACCGTCTCCCAGAAGAGTTGCAGTTTCCCGGGTACGCCTGAAGTGACCTTGCGCACCATGAGGAAACCCAGGGCGAGCACGATGGCGGCGGCGATGAGCGTGGTCCACACGACATCGAGATCGATCGTCAGACCGCCGACGTGCACGACGCCGCGGTGGTCACCGATGGTGATGTTGCCGCTGGCCAGCATGAAGCTCTGTCTCATCGGATGCCCTGTCCATTGGCTCCGGCTCACTGGATCCCCTGGCTCACGAGCACCCGGCCCACGTTGGCCACGAAGAGCAGCTGGAAGATCACCAAGCCGATCACCGTGCCGATACCGAGCGCCCCGTTCAGGAACAGCAGGCCGATGGCGATGACCGTGATCACCCCGAGCCGCGTCACGCTCTTGGTGCCCATGGCGCGCCGGAGGACCTTCTTGTTGGTCTCCCCCTTGGTCTGCACCTTGGCCACTCCCGCATCGAGGAAGCGCAGGTTGATGATGGCCATGGCCAGCCCGATGACGATCCCCACCGCGGCCAGGGGCGAGGAGACGAAGAGCGCGATGATCACGGCGCCCCCACCCACGATCAAGGCGGACACGGTCGTGCGGCGCAGCACCTTCACCAGTGCCGTCCCCTCGAGGTCCGATAGACCCGACATCATGCTCATGTTGCCCCCGTTACAGATACTTGCGAATCTGCCCGATCACCAAGAAGGTGGCCGCCGCCAACCCCAGCAACAATCCCACGACCAGCAGCGCCGGCGCGGTATGCCACGAATCGTCCGCCCAGATCCCCAGCACGACGCCGGCCCCCACGCACACTGCGGCCGACAGCCCCATGTTCAGGAATGCCACAGCGCCGGGCAACGGTTTGACCCCGTCGGCCTCGGCCGATGCCTTGCCCGGCTCCTCCGGATCCGTCACCGAACCGGGCGCGCACGACTGTGCTTACTTGACCACGCATACGAAAACCGATCCTCTACGCGGGACGTGGCGCGCCAGAGTCCGTCGGCCGACTGCCCGCAATGGAGGCGTCGTACGAGGCGAGGTGGACGAAGTACACAGGCGTCATCATCGCACTTTGGCCCTGATGGCGTCCAAACGATTCCCGCGGCCCACGATCAGGGGAACCGGATGACCTCGGCCGACCGGCCCGTTGGCCGCCGGCTTGGGGGCGTGCCCGTTTTCGCTCCCCCGGCCGTGGCGACGCCGGGAGCGACGGGGACCACATCGTCGGCGGCCTCGTCCGCCGCTTCGCCGTTTCCCTTGCGCAACCCGGGGTGGAACAGGGTGTAGAGACCGACGCCGAGCGCAGCCGCCCCCAACGGGATGAAGGCGTTGGCCCGGTGCATGAACAGGGGGAACAGCAGGAACCCCGAGAGGATGGCGGTCCAGGCCCACAGGATGAGCACGCTGCGCCGGGGCCCGTGGCCCAGGCGGAGCAGGCGGTGATGGATGTGCTGCTTGTCGGGGGTGTGGAAGCTCTGCCCGTGCGCCGTCCGCCGGATGAAGGCGAAGGCCAGGTCGACGATCGGTACTCCCAGGATGAAGAAGGGGATGAACAGCGGAGCAAAGAAGAAATAGGTCACGCCGCTGGTGGGCGGGGTCCGGCCCCCGATGACCATGGTCGAGGCCGCCATGAGCACGCCCAGCAGGAGGGCCCCGGCGTCACCCATGAACAGCCGGGCGGACGCTTGCGGCCGGTCGGAAAGTTGAAGGGGAGAAAGCCCAGGCAGATGCCACAGGCGATGACCGCCACCAGGGGGCCAACGTTGTCCATGGGCAGGACGCCCAGGGCCATGAGCCGGATGCCGTAGATGGCCAGCGCCCCCCCGCCGATGGCCACGATGCCCGCCGCCAGCCCGTCCAGGCCGTCGATCAGGTTGATGGCGTTGGCCAGGGCGATCACCCAGGCGGCGGTGATCAGGGGGATGATCCCCGGGGTCAGGACGATGAAGCCGGCCAGCGGCACCTTGAACTGGTACATCGTGACGCCGAGGAAGTACAGGATGCTGGCGGCGAGGATCTGCCCCGCCAACTTGGCCGGGGCGGACATGTCGCGGACGTCGTCGATCAGGCCCACGGCGAAGATGGCGCCTGCGGCGAGGACGACACCCAGCATCTCGGGCGAATCGACGAACACGGAGCGCAGGGCCGGGATGGCCGCCGCCGCCAGCACCGCCACCAGGAAACCCAGGAACATGGCGGCCCCGCCCCCGTACGGGATCGGCGTCTCGTGCATGGTGCGCTCGTTGGGCGCCGCCACGTACCCCACCCGTAGGGAGAGCCGGCGGGCGGGGACGGTGAAGGCGGCGGTGGCTCCCGCCGCCACCACCAACACCAGCCCGTACCAACCGAGGTCCGGCATGCACGGTTATTTCAGCAGATCCGGGTAGGGCGGGAAGGCGGCACAGAGCTCGGCGACCTCACCGCGCACGGAGGCGATCCGTGCCTCGTCGGCCCGGTCCCGCAGCGTGCGACCGATGAGAGAGGCGATCGTCTGCATCTCGCCCGGGCCCATGCCTGCCGTGGTCTCGGCCGCCGTGCCCAGCCGGAGCCCCGACGTGACGAACGGTGAGCGGGGATCGTCGGGGATGGTGTTGCGGTTGAGGGTGATCCCGGCCCGGTCCAGCACCTCCTGGGCCTCGCGCCCGGTGAGCTCTTCGTCGAAGGTCCGCAGATCGACCAGGATCATGTGGTTGTCGGTGCCCCCCGAGACCAGGCGGAAGCCTTCGTCGAGCATCGCCGCGCCCAGCGCGGCGGCGTTGGTCACGATGTTCGGCCGCATAGCGCCGGAATTCGGGCCGGGCCGCCTCGGCGAACGCCACCGCCTTGGCCGCGATGACGTGCTCCAACGGCCCACCCTGGAGGCCCGGGAACACCGCACTGTCGATCCTCTTGGCCAGGTCGGCGTTGCACAGGATCGCGCCGCCCCTCGGGCCGCGCAGCGTCTTGTGCGTCGTGAACGTGACCACGTCGGCCACCCCGACCGGACTGGGGTGCGCCCCACCGGCGATGAGGCCCGCCGGGTGGGCGGCGTCGAACATGAAGAGCGCCCCGACCGAGTCGGCGATCTCCCGGAACGGGCGGGGGTCGATGGTGCGGGCATAGGCGGTCGAACCGGCCACGATGAGGGCGGGCTGTTCGCGCTTGGCCAGGTCAGCCACCTGATCGAAGTCGATGACCTCACCCGGAGCATCGGCGTCCTTGGTGGCCGGGGTCACGCCGTAGGCCACGAAGCGCCAGATCTTCGAGGTGATCGAGGCCGGGGAGCCGTGCGTCAGGTGCCCGCCGTGATCGAGCCGCATGGCCAGAATGGTGGCGCCCGGCTCCAGGAGCGCCTGATAGACGGCCAGGTTGGCATTCGCCCCGGCGTGGGGCTGCACGTTGGCGTGATCGGCCCCGAACAGCGCCGTCGCCCGGTCGCGGGCCAGGTCCTCCACCTCGTCGATCACCTGGTTGCCCCCGTAGTACCGCTTCCCGGGGTACCCCTCGGAGTACTTGTTGGTCAGCACGGAGCCCGAGGCGGCCAGCACGGCCGGGGACGTGAAGTTCTCCGAGGCGATGAGCTGCAGCGTGGTCTGCTGACGTTCGAGCTCCTTGCCGATGAGAGTTGCGACCTCCGGATCGGAGGCCAGTGCTGTTTCGTACGTGCTCATAGAGCTCCTTCGTGGTCGTGGATGAGCTCCCGGGCCCGGTCCCGGTCGGGAGTTGGGGCTGGGGCTGGGGCGTGGGCTGGGGCGTCGTCGTGATCCAGGTCGGCCAGCTTGGCGATGCGCCCGTCATGGCGGGGCTCCTCCGTGGCGGCGAGGAAGGCCGCCACGGCGTCGAGGGCCACGGCGACGCCCACCACGCGGCTCCCGAGGCACAGGACGTTCGCATGGTTGTGCTGGCGGGCGAGGGTGGCCGTCGTCACATCGTGCACCACCGCCGCCCGGACACCGGGGATCTTGTTGGCCGCCATGGCGATGCCGATCCCCGACCCGCAGGTACAGATGCCCAGCTCAGCCCGGCCCCCCGCCACGGCCCGCCCGACGGCGGCACCGAAGTCGGGGTAGTCCACCCGCAGTTCGTCGTTCGGTGGTGCCCAGGTCTGTGATCTCGTGACCCCGCCGCTCGAGCTCGGCCTTCAGGACCTCCTTGAGAGCGAACCCGGCATGGTCCGAGCCGAAGGCGACGCGCATGAGGGTTCAGTGTACCGAGCGGCCCGGGAGTGGCCCGGCGGCTCCTTCAGGTCTTTCTGTCGTCGACGGTCCGGCGCGTGAACCATCCGCGCCTGCGGCCACCCATCAGGAGGGCTGCCTCGACGTAGCTCTCGGGTAACGCGCCGGCGCGCAGCACTCTCGGGGGCGACGCGTGCAGTCGACCACTGTCGAGGTCGGACCACGACGCGGACCGCCGTCGACGATGAACACGACCTCGCCCGCGGTGGCATCGGCGGGGCATCGGCGGCGGGCTCGGCGGCGATCAGTCGGGCCCGCACGTCCTCGGCGCTCACGACGGGCCCACCATCGGTGCCCTGCAGGTACGTCACCGCGAGGGGCCCGCTCCGGCGGACCAGGGTCCGGAGCGGACGCCAGGCCGGCATGGTGAGCTGCACGACGGGGTCCCCCGATCCCGCAGGCGCAGACTCGTCCAGCCGAGCCGGCCAGAATGACGGTGAGCGGACCTGGCCACATGCGATCCGTCAAGTGTGCCGTCTGCTTGCTCCACGCTGTCGTCAGCGCCGCGGCTTGCGTCCGGTGACCGACGACGATCTGCCGCCCACCATCAGAGGCTGGTGCGCCGTGGGTGCGCAGCATGGCGAAGGCTCCGGGATGGTCGTGGCGGACCGCCACCTGGTAACCACCGTCGCCCGGGACGCGCGACGGCCCGGCCCTGGGCCAGTGCGTCCTCCACCTCGCCGAGCTGGCCCGGTCCCACGATGCGCGGAGACGCTCATCGGGTCCGACCGACCAGGGCCCGCGGTCGCTGTGCCAGGTCCTGCTCCACGCGCACGTCGACATACCCCATGGCCCGGGCCATGCGGGACGCGGCGTCGGTCTGGCCCGGTGCCATTTCGATGACCACGGCACCGGGCCGCGCCAGCCACGCCAGCGCCTGCGCCAGTACCCGCTCCACGTCGGCCAGCCCGGGCGTGCCCTCGGAACCGGCACCGGCCACCAGTGCGCCGTAGGGCTCACGTCGCACGTCGCCGGGCAGGTCGGGCCATTCCTCCGTCGCGACATAGGGCGGATTGGCGACGACGAGATCGATCGACCCCTGCAGTGCGGCGGGAAGCGGGCTCAAGCCATGACCCCTGCAAAAAGCTGACGGGCAGCATGTTTTCCCTGTGCTGCGCGCGCACCCGATCCAGATTTCTCGTTGCCACGGCGAGCGCCTCGGCGCTGGCGTCGGTGGCCCAGACGCGGCCGTCGGGAACCCGCTCGGCCAACTCGGTGGCCAGAGAGAGCGCGATGGCGCCCGAGCCGGTGCCGGCATCGACGACGGCAGGCGCCTCCCGCCGGAGACGGTCGAGCTCATGGAGAGCCACCTCGACCACCTGCTCGGTCTCGGGACGTGGGATGAGCACGCGGGGGTCGACCAGGAGATCGAGCGTGCGGAAGGCCCAATGACCGAGGACGTATTGCAAGGGCTCGCCCGCCCGACGGCGTGCTTCGAGCGTACGGATCGCCGCCAGGTCGGCAGGCCCGACGACCTGACCGGAGCCTGATGTCGGGGAGCCGAGAACCTCTTCGACGATGAAACGCGCTTCGTGACGCAGGCCCAGCGAGACGGCGAGCTCTGCAGTCAGCTCGCCCCGGGTCACGGAGCTTCTTCGTCCTCGCCGGCCAGTTGACGCGCCCGCTTGTCCGCCATCAACGCATCGGTGAGCTCGGTGAGGTCTCCCGCCAGCACCTGGTCCAGCTTGTACAGAGTCAGGTTGATCCGGTGGTCGGTGACCCTGTTCTCCTTGAAGTTGTAGGTGCGGATCTTGTCGGTCCGCCCTCCTGCTCCCACCTGGCCCTTGCGCTGCAGCGACATGGCCGCGGCTTGGCGATCCTGCTCGGCCTTGAGCAGGCGGGCCCGCAGGACGACCATCGCCTTGGCCCGGTTCTGGATCTGGCTCTTCTCGTCCTGCATCGCCACCACCGTGCCGGTGGGTATGTGGGTGATGCGCACGGCCGAGTCCGTCGTGTTCACCGACTGGCCACCGGGACCCGTCGACCGGTACACGTCGATCTTGAGGTCGTTGGGATCGATGTCCACCTCGACCTCCGCCGCCTCGGGCAGCACGGTGACCGTGGCGGTCGAAGTGTGGATGCGCCCCTTCGCCTCGGTCACCGGTACCCGCTGCACGCGGTGCGTGCCCGCTTCGTGCTCGAGGCGCAGGTAGGCATCGGGGCCCTTGACCAAGAACACCGCTTCGTTGATCCCGTCCCGATCCGAGGCATCCTCCGAGAGGATCTCGACCTTCCACTTCTCCAGTGCGGCAAAGCGCTGATACATGTCGTAGAGGACGCGGGCGAAGAGATTCGCCTCGTCACCGCCGACGGCACCGCGGATCTCCATGATCACGTTACGACCGACGTTGGGATCCTTGGGCAGCAGCAGCGATTGGATCTTCGTTTCGTGTTCGGCCACCGCCGTCTCGGCCTCTTCGACTTCCTGGCGCATCATCTCGCGCTCATCGCCCGAGGCCTCCGTCATCATTTCGCGGGCAATTGCCACATCGGCGCGGGAGGCGGTCAGCTCGTGCCAGACGCGGACGATCTCTCCCAGCTCCTTGTGACGTCGCGACAGATCACGGACGCGATCGGAATCGGAGAGAATGGCCGGGTCGGCGAGGTCGGCCTCGACCGCGTCGAACTCGGCCTCGAGCGCGGCAATCCGGTCGTCGAACATGGAGAGGTTCCTGGGAGGCGCAATGGGGCCGGGCCAGCGGCGCCCGGCGACGTCGCGGCTGGCCTAGTCCTGCGTCGCTGCGGCCGGTGCGGCCTTTGCCTTGCCCTTGCGGGCACCGTAACGGCGTTGGAAACGCTCCACGCGGCCACCCGAGTCAACCAGCTTCTGCTTACCGGTGAAGAAGGGGTGACACTCGTTGCACAGTTCGACATGAAGATCGGCCTTGGTGGAGTGGGTCACGTACGTGTTGCCGCACGAGCACTTGACGGTGGCTTCGATGTAATCGGGGTGGATATCGGGCTTCATGGTGTCTCCTGCGTCGTCTCGGTCGGGCCAGTGTAGGGGTTTGCCGGCCACTTCGGACCGGCAGTATCCCTAGGTGGCAGGTCCCTTGGCTATTTCAGCCAGGAATTCGTCATTGCTGTTGGTGGTGCGGATCTTGTCCATGAGGAGTTCGAGCCCGGCCGCTTCCTTCCCGTCATTGGCCAGGGCATTGAGCACCCGTCGCAGCTTCCAGACCTGCTGGAGCTGGCCCCGCTCGAAGAGCAACTCCTCGTGCCGGGTCGAACTGGCGTTGACGTCGATGGCCGGGTACAGCCGACGTTCGGAGAGCCGGCGGTCCAGCCGGAGCTCCATGTTGCCGGTCCCCTTGAACTCCTCGAAGATGACCTCGTCCATTTTGGAGCCGGTCTCCACCAGGGCGGAGGCCAGGATGGTGAGGGAGCCGCCTTCCTCGATGTTGCGGGCGGCTCCGAAGAACTTCTTCGGCGGGTACAGCGCGCCCGAGTCCACACCACCGGACATGATCCGGCCGGTGGCCGGCGCGGCCAGGTTGTACGCCCGGGCGAGACGCGTGATGCCGTCGAGGATGATCACGACATCACGACCGACCTCGACCAGACGCTTGGCGCGCTCGATGGTCAGCTCGGCCACCTGTGTGTGCTCGTCGGCCGGGCGGTCGAACGTCGAGGCGATGACTTCGCCCCGTACCGATCGCCGCATGTCGGTCACTTCTTCGGGCCGTTCGTCGACCAGGAGCACCATGAGATGCACATCGGGATTGTTGGCCTCGATGGAGTGCGCGATCTGCTTCATGACCGTTGTCTTCCCGGCCTTGGGCGGCGAGACGATCAATCCACGCTGTCCCTTGCCGATGGGCGAGAGCAGGTCGACGATGCGCGCGGTCAGGTTGTCCTTGTCGCCCGCCTCGGCCATCTCCAGATGCAGCCGCGAGTCGGGGAACAGAGGCGTGAGATCTTCGAAGCGGGGCCGGTTGCGGGCCACTTCGGGGTCGAGCCCGGAAACGGTATCGATGCGGAGCAAGGCCGGGTACTTCTCATTGTTCGACGCCGGGCGGCACGCGCCTTCGACGTAGTCACCCTTGCGGAGAGCGAACCGACGGGCCTGGCTGATGGAGATGTAGACGTCCTTGGGCGATGGCAGGTACCCACCGCAACGCAGGAATCCGTAGCCTTCGTCGCGCAGGTCGAGCATGCCCTTGACCTCGACCATCTCGCCTGAGTACGGCTGCTCCTGCCCGCCGCCCCCCTGCAGTTCGCCGGCCGACCCCGCGCTCACGGCCACGGCGCCGGCGCCCACGCCGGTTGCCGAGGTCGCCCCCGTCGCCCTGGTTGTTGTTCTGGTTGTTCTGGTTGTTGTTCTGGTTGTTGCGATTGTTCTGATTCTGCTGACCCTGATTGGGCCGATTCCGGTTCTGCTGGTGCGTCGGCGCGCTCTGGCCGTTCTGCTGCGGCGCGCTCGAGTCGTTCCCGTCCGAGAGCTCGGGCGGCTCGACGAACACAGCCGGGCTGCTGTCGCTCGGAGCGCTGGCGACGGGCTCGTCGGCCTTTGGTGACTCGGTCACGGGCGCCGCTTCGACGGACGCCTCAGGCTCCGCGACCACCGTCGCCGCGGCGGCGGACCGGGCCCGTCGAGCCGGCTTGGCGCCGTTGGCGCTCCCATTGGTGGTGCCGCCGGATGCATCGCCGTTGGACGAGCCGTTGGTGCCGTGGGCCTCGCCGTTGCTGGTCACACCGGTGGCGTCGAGTATTCGATCAATGATGTCGGCCTTCTTGGTCCGGGTCGTCGTCTTGAGCGACATGGCCTGGGCGATGGCACTGAGCTCGTCTCGCTCCTTGCCTTCGAGTACCGATCTTTCGAGCTGCTGTTCCGCAGTCATCGGGCTCCTCTTCCATAGAGGGTTATCACCGGCACGGGATGTCCGGGCGCGGCGAGTGAAATTAGGGAGGAGAAAGGATGCATACCGCACCTTCCCCCGATCACCTCTGCAAGAAACACCCGGGACCTTCTGGTACCCGCGGGAGCGCTTCCAAAGCGCAGTGGGGATATACGTACATTAGCGGGGCCACACCGACTATGCCAACACCCTCCGAATTCCGATCGGGAGCCGCTCCGGGTGAACCTCCCCCATTCTACAGGGAAAGTTCGGCGAGAATGACATCGAGATCCAGATCCACGACCGAGGGCACGGTGATCTGCCCGATGGCCAGGTCAGGGTCTTTGAGCCCATGGCCCGTGAGGACGCAGACGACGGTGGACCCCTCCGGCACCCCCACCTTCATCAATCCGGCCACCGACGCCGCCGATGCGGCCTCGCAGAAGACCGATTCCTGCTGAGCCAGAAATGTGTACGCACCGAGGATTTCCTGATCGGTGACCGCGGTGATGGAGCCGCCCGACTCGCTGGCCGCCGCCGTGGCCGAGTACCAGCTCGCCGGGTTGCCGATCCGGATCGCCGTGGCGATGGTATCGGGATGCTCCACCGGATGGCCCAGGACGATCGGGGCGGCGCCGGCCGCCTGGAACCCGAGCATGCGCGGCAGCTTCGTGGCGCGCCCGGTCTCCTTGTACTGCAGATAGCCCCGCCAGTACGCGGTGATGTTGCCGGCGTTGCCGACAGGTATGCAGTGCACATCGGGAGCGTCGCCCAAGACATCGACGATCTCGAACGCCCCTGTCTTCTGCCCTTCGATGCGGTGCGGGTTGACCGAGTTGACGACAGTGATCGGCGCATGATCGGGAAGCTCACGGACGATCGTCAGCAGCTGATCGAAGTTGCCGCGCACCTGGAGGACCCGTGCGCCATGTATCAGTGCCTGGGCCAACTTACCCAACGCGATGTGACCTTCGGGGATGAGCACCACGCAGACGAGACCGGCGCGTGCGGCGTAGGCGGCGGCCGACGCAGACGTATTCCCGGTGGACGCGCACACCACTGCTTTCGCGCCCTCCTCGACCGCCATGGAGATGGCCATCGTCATCCCGCGGTCCTTGAAGGACCCGGTCGGGTTCGCGCCTTCGACCTTCAACCAGACATGGGCGCCGACACGCTCGGACAACCGGGGCGCCGGGACCAGGGGCGTCCCACCCTCGAGCAAGGTGATCACGGGTGTGTCGCTGCGAATGGGCAGGAGCGAGCGGTACTCCTCCATGACCCCCTTCCAGCCGACCCCCACCCCTACTCCTCCCCCACGCCGATGACCCGCAATACCCCGCTGACCCGGTCGACGGCCCGCAGCAGGCGGAGCGCGTCGATGGTGGCCAGGAGATCACCTTCCCGGGCCAGATGGGTGAGAAAGATCAGTCGCGCCTCGTCGGCCAGCCCCACCTGCTCCATGGCGCGAATCGACACCTGATGGTCACCGAAGACCTTGGCCACGGCCGCGAGCACCCCCGGCCGGTCGGCCACGTCCATACTGAGATAGAACGCGGAGCGCAGTTCGGATTGCGCCCGCACGGTGATGCTCGTCCGCTTGGGCGCCGGCCCCGGAGCACCGGCGCGCAAGTTGCGCGCGGCGTCCACCAGATCACCCAGCACCGCGCTTGCGGTCGGACCCCCGCCCGCACCGCGACCGTAGAGCATCAGCTCTCCGCTCACCGCGCCTTCGATGAAGACCGCGTTGAACGCGCCGCGGACCGACGCCAACGGATGCGACTTCGGGACCATTGCGGGATGCACCCTGACCGAGAGCTCCGGACCGCCATCCACCAACTCGGCGATCGCCAGGAGTTTGACCGAATACCCCAGGCGATTGGCGTAAGCCACGTCCGCCGCCGCAATGCCCGAGATCCCTTCGCGATGCACGTCGACATCGACGACGTCGCTCCCGAAGGCCAGCGCGGCCAGGATTGCCGCTTTCGCTGCCGCGTCGTGCCCCTCCACGTCGGCCGTGGGGTCACGCTCGGCCATCCCGAGACGCTGCGCTTCGGCGAGCGCGTCGTCGAAGCCGACGCCATCCTCTTCCATGCGGGTCAAGATGAAATTGGTGGTGCCGTTGACGATGCCCATCACCCGCACGATCTGCTCACCGGCCAGCGATTCGCGCAAAGGCCGGATGACGGGGATAGCACCGGCCACCGCCGCCTCGTAGAGAAGGTCCACTCCGTGTGCCGCGGCGAGGTCGGCCAGCTCGGCCCCCGAAAGGGCGAGGACGGCCTTGTTCGCCGTCACGACCGGCTTGCCGGCCCGCAAGGCGGACTCGATCAACTCGTGCGCCGGATGGAGTCCCCCGATCAGCTCGACCACGATGTCCACATCGGTGCGCACGGCCAACGCTGCGCTGTCGGTCTCGAACAGCGCGGGCGGAATGGTCGCAGGCCGGGGGCGTCCGATGTCGGCCACCGCGATGCCGACCAGCTCGAGACGGATCCCCGTGCGGGCCGCGATGTCGTCCTGGCGGGCGACCAGGAGCTCGGCCAGGGCACCCCCGACGTTCCCGCAGCCCAAGAGGGCCACCCTCACCGGGGACGAGGCCTGCGGATCAGCTGCCTGAGGGGCCATGGTTCAAAGCTACAGGGCGCCTGCACCGCCCGATGATGACCGGGCCTCACGAGTCCAGACGGATCATGTCCTCGAGACTCTCTCTGCGCACGACCACCCGCGCACTGCCATCGGCCACGAAGACGACGGCGGGGCGTGGGACCTTGTTGTAATTCGAGGCCATGGCATAGCCGTAGGCGCCCGTCACAGGCGTGGCGACGATGTCGCCGACGCGGATGCCTTCGGGCACGAATGCGTTCGGCACCACCAGATCGCCGCTCTCGCAGTGCTTCCCCACCAGGCGGACGGGCTCGGGGCGGGGCGCCGCGACGGCGCGCGGCAGGAAGGCCTCGTAGCCGCTCCCGTAGAGGACGGGACGGGGATTGTCGCTCATGCCGCCGTCGACGCTGACATACGTCCGGATCCCCGGAAGCGTCTTCACCGTACCGACCGTGTACAGGGTCATCCCGGCGGTGGCGACGATCGACCGGCCCGGCTCGGCCGAGATCCGCACTGCGGGGTCCACGCCGGTCCGGACGCACGCAGCGCGCGTCGCGGCCGCCCACTCGGACTGCGTCGGGGCGGACTCCCCGTTGACATAGGGGACGCCGAGCCCGCCTCCCACGACGAGCTCGGGAAGACCGAGGGGAGCGAAGAACCGGCCCAACACCTCGGCCGCCTGCTCGAACGACGACACATCGAAGACCTGGCTCCCGATGTGGGCGTGCACGCCCACGAGCTCCAACCCCGGCAGGAGTTCGAGCGCGGCGACCGCTTGGGCCGCCGCGCCCGAAGCCACCGAGAAACCGAACTTGGAGTCCTCCCCTCCGGTGCGGATGAACTCATGCGTGTGGGCCTCGACGCCGGGCGTGACCCGAACCAGCACCTGGGGACGGTCCGGGCGTCCGGTGGGCGCATCGAGCAGGCGGCCGAGTCGGGCGATCTCGTCGAACGAGTCGACGACGATGCGCCCCACGCCGCTCGCCAATGCGGCCGCCAATTCCTCCTCGGACTTGTTGTTGCCGTGCAGGACCAGCTTCTCGGCTGGCACCCCGGCGGACAGCGCAACGTGGAGCTCACCGCCCGATGCCACATCGAGGTGCATGCCCTCTTCGCAGGCCAGACGGGCCATGGCCCGGCACAGGAACGCCTTCGCGGCGTAGGCCACCCCCTCCCCCCAGGCCTCGACGGCTGCTCTGCAGGCCTGACGGAGATGGAACTCGTCGTAGACGAACAGGGGTGTGCCGAACTCGGCCGCCAGGTCGAGCAGGTCGATCTCCCCCACCCGCAAGTGCCCTTCGGGGTCGACAGTGGCCGTCCGGGGCAGCAGTTGCCGCTCCACCGGGGCACTGGCCAGTTCCTCGTCCGAAGGCATGGCATCGCAGGATACGGCAGCCACCGCCAGGGGCGGGACGCCATCATCGGCGCGGCAGAGTACGCTCGTCCCCTGCTCATGCCCCCGTAGCTCAGCGGATAGAGCACCGGCCTCCGGAGCCGGTGGCGCAGGTTCGAGTCCTGCCGGGGGCGCTTTGTGATGTCGCGGGACATCGGAGACAGCTGTTTCAAGACATCGTAGACAACCGTGGCCCACCTCAGGGCATCCGCTGGTAGTCCACCGACGTGTCCAACGTGAGATGTCGCAGCGGCGAGCCGTCGGCACCCAAGATCTTGATGTCGAGGCCGGCGACCAGCATGATCACCCGCCAACCGGCATAAGGACGACCCACCCCGATGTGGTGGTACTTCCCCTTGTGACGCAGCATCACCGCCCCGCCGGCAGTGACCTTGTCGTGGCGGATCCGATAGCCCGCCGCATCGATCCTCGGCCCAATGGGACCCGCCTTCTCCCGAGCGCCAAAGGCGCTGAGGGGCGTGCGGCGCCCGACCCCTCGATGCGGCCGCTCGGTGTTGTAGTACTTGGCAAAGCGGTTGAGTTGGCCGACCAGTTGCTTCTTGGTCTCGGCGGGGTCCTGGGCGGCCAGGTACTTCTTCATCGTCTGATGGAAACGCTCGACCTTGCCGCAGGTCTGGGGGTGATAGGGCCTCGAGTGCTTCGTGGCGATGCCGAGGCTCATCAGCTCTGACTCCATGGCTCCCATGGCGCTGCCCAAGGGCGTGGTGAAGATGAGGCCGTTATCGGTCAGGACCCGCTGCGGATAGCCCCACACAGCAGCCGCTTTGTGGATGGTGCGCACCACGTCGGGCGCCTTGACGACGACGAAGACCTGCGAGGCAATGCAGACCCTCGAATGGTCGTCGATGATGTTGAGAACCTCGTAGACGACCCCGTCGGCCACTTCGACGTGGGTCATGTCGAGCTGCCAACACTCGTTCGGAAAGTCGGCCACGAAGCGGGTCCACGAGCTCTTGGGGCGCTTGTGGGGCTGCGCGGTGACGAAGCCCCGGGCCTTGAGCACCCGCCAGATGGTCGAGGTCGACGGCACGCTGCGCCCCGGGGTCGCCATATGGAAGCGAATGGTCTCGGCCCCGGCGTCGTAGCCGGCGTCGATCAACTGCTTTCTGATGCGGACGATCTCGTCGTCGTAAAGATCGGCGATCCGCGAAGGACTCGACTTGGGCCGCCTCGAGCGGGATGCCACGGACTGTGGTCCCTCTAAGCGGTAGCGCCGGAGCAACTTGTAGAGCCAGCCCCGGCTCACCCCATGGGCCTTGGCCAACTCGCCAATGGACCGCCCCGTCTTGAGGTGCGTCTCGATCAGAAACAGGCCTTTGTCCACAAGAGAACCTCCGCAAGTCGGTGTCTCCTATGTCTTGACACATCCCCTAGGGAAAGTGTCGCCTATGTCCTGAACTCAGACACTGCCGGGGGCGCTTTGTCTGCCGGGGGCGCTTTGCATTTTGGCGGTTGACACTCATGCCATGGCGTCGAGGAGGGCGAGCCGGAGCTCCTCCTCGTAGACGCCGACACCCGCGGTTCTCATGGCCGGACCAAGGGCGGGGTCCCAACCTGTGTCGGGAATCGTGGACTCGAGTGGGACTCGCTCCCGTTGCATCGCAATCGCCTCGCAGTACGCGTCCGCCGTCATCAGCCAGGGAACGGTCCCGGCGCGGTCGACCATCCAGGCGGTGATGCCGAGCCCCGTAGCGTCGAAGTCAGCGTGCTGTCGGCATGTCGCACCTCCCACGCTCAATTGGCGAATTAACGTGACCACGGCGACGGTCGGCCGACCCGAGCTGCAGATGATCGGGGCTCCCGTCCACTTTTCCGCCGCGGCGTGGCTGAGAAGGGAAGGGTTTTCCACGACGTAGGCCACTTCCGACGAGTGGAGCGGGGCGAGAGGCCAACGCCGAAGTTGGGCCAACGTCACCAGGGTCGGCTCGCTCGCATCGGCACAGAGGCGGAGCCAGTTGTGAAGGACGTCATCGCCGCCTGGCCGGAGACCCAGAACAGTGACGGCCGAAGACAAAGGATCGGGAACAACTCCGACCCGTTCCCAGAGTTGCCGCACCGCTTCGGCGTCCCGTGGTCGCGGCTGGCCGAGTGCGATCGAAAGGGCGTCGAGCACCAGCCCCTCGACGAGACTTCCTCGATCGAGAGCGTGGGGGTCGGCAAGCCGATCGTCGGCGAACGCTGCCAGTGATCTCGGCGCATGCAAAGGCAGTTCCCGGAGTACGGTCATCGCTTGTCTCATCCGATGGCGGTAGGCGATCTCGCCGTCGGGTCCACCCCGGACACCGGCCTGGCGGAGTAGGTCCATCCACCGAACCACCCCTTCGGAGCCGCTCAGGAGAGGCACTCCTGCCGCCTGCTCTGCGCACCAGGACCACAGCTGGGCGCGCCGTTGGCGCTGTTCGTCACGGTCGGCCCGCCGGTCACCGAGCGGACCGGCAATCATTTCCACAGCCGTGCGCAACTCGTCCACCCCATGCAGGCCGAGGACATCGAGCAGGGTGACCAGCGCGATCCGAACGGTCCGCCCCGGGAATCGATCACGGCCGAGCAGGTCGGCTACGGACGCCCGTTGGTCTTCGTCCAGTCCGGGCACGGTGATCTGCGTCACGGGCGAACCGTCCTGGAAGCGGCGGGCCAATTCATCCACCACGGGAGCCAGCCCGACCACTTCCAACCGGACGACCGCTGAGGCCACACGGTTCATGCCGCCGGCGCGTCGATGGCCCGCCGATGGCCGTCCCAGGTGAAACGAGTGGAGACCAGCGGCTCATTGCCTTGGGGCGGGTGAAGGTGGTGAATGGCAATACCGCTGAGCGTGGCGTACTGGCACCACTCATGATCGCTGGTGAACACCGCATCAAGATCCCATTGCGTGAACGTCCCGAAGAGCATGGCCCGGTTGGCCGCGTCGACACCGGCAAAAAGCTCGTCGAGGAGGATCAGACGGGGGCATTCTAATGGCCGTCCGTCCTCGTCGGCGTAGTGGGCGGCGATGGACGCCAGCATAGGCAGATGGAGGGCGATCGAACGCTCCCCGGTGGACAACCGCTGCAGTCGCTTCGGAGTTGCCGGCTGCCACCCTTCCCAGTCCTGGTGGGTGATCTGGAGGGTGAACCGATGCCAGGCCCGGTAATCGAGAGACTCGCGCAGACGCGCTTCCCACGGCGCGTGCTGTTCTAATTCGGCCCGAGCCTGGTCGACTCTGGCCCGCACGAAATCCTGAAGGGCCCGCCGCTCCTCGTCGGTCACCCGATCCTTCAAGAGCAAGGAGCGTGCCGATCTCACGGCGGCCGATTGTTCAGGATCAACTTCCCACGACAAGCGGACACCCACCCCGGCCGCGGCGGTCCTGATCCGACCGAGTTGCTCATTGATCCCCGCGACCAGACCGTTGGCCTGACGGATGCGGTTGGCCAGTGATCGCCGGATGCTGCCGGCCAGGGTCTGCTCGAAGAGGCGCTCCTCCTCGGCGACGAGATCGGCCCGTCCCTCGTCCAGATCGCGTTGCAGGGTGGCCCGCAGCTCGCTCACGGGACGACGGACACCGTGGACGCCGGCGCGGAGGATCCACCACTCGTGTTCCCCGAGCTGACGAACCAGATCGGCATGCCCTGACAGTGCGCCCCGGGCCTCATGGAGCCGGTCGTCGACTTGGCTCGACGCCTTCTGCCTGGACGCTTCATCACTGGCCGCATCGGCGAGCACGGTGGCCACCTCTCGCGCCGCAGCCAGCACCGCTGTCATCCCGTCGAGGGCGCCCTCCCACTCCAGCCCGGCCTCGACGAACAGTCCGTCAACGTTGGCGGCCGTGAAGCGCTGGTGGGCGGTGGCCCGTAGCGCGGACGCGTCGATTCGAGCTTGTTCGGCCTGGGCCAGGCTGGTCTCGAGTGTGCCGATGCGGCGGCCCAGTTCGAGACGGGAACCATGCAGACCCTTCTGCTCCTCCTTGTTCAGGCGGGCTTCGGCCTGCAATACATCGATCTCCGACAGCACTGCACGGTGCTCGACGCCGGCGGTGGCTTCAAGGGTGGCAAGCCGGACACGGGCGTCCTGGGCCTGCCGGCTGGACCGCTCCTGCGTCGCCTCGGCGTCCGCGCGCAATCTGATGGCGTCGGTGTAGGCCCGCGTGCGTTCGGCCATGGTCTGCGCGGCCCGGTCCAGCTCGTGGCTACGCCGCGCCCAGATATGCACCGCCCGTTCGAGGTGCGCAAGCTCGTCGTCAATCCGCTCCAGGGACTCAAGTGTGGTGGGCAGCCCATGCTCGGCCGCCACTGCGGTCAGCTGGCGCACGGCCTCGCGCACCGCCTCCTCCGCGGCCCGGAGGCGGTCCCGGCTCATCTCGACACGCCTTTCGGCGTCGACCACCCGCTGCCCGGCACGCTCCGTACCGCGCACCGCCTCCTGTAATGGGCCTGCGCTGGGAACGGTCCCAAGGTCGGCTTCGGCGCCCGCGCGCTCACGGTCGAGCTCGTCCTGGGCGCGATCCAACCGGGCCACATTCTCAGCCACCTCGTCCAGCGCTGCCGCGACTTCGACCAACCGTTGCAGACGCCGCCGTTCCCGAGCCTCCGCACCCAGGAGGTTGGCCGGACTGACCGGAGCCTGGCCGACCGCGCTGCCGAGCCGGAAGGAACCGTCCGTTCCCATCAGCACCTCGGCGGGACTGTCGTTCCCGGATGTTGTCGGACTCACAAAGTGGTGGCGTTCGACGGTTCCGGCGTGTCCACCCACCGCAATAGAGGTGAGGACTACCTGCACCACGTCGGTTGGCACTGCGGCACCGCGCAGAGGGACCAACAGATCGGCCAAGGTCCGGCCTCCGATCGGCCGCTCGGTCAGGATCACATCATCGGTGGCGTGATCGATACTCCCGTCGGGGGCCAGCCAGGCATCGAGGAATCCGGCCGCCCCGAGCGCGGCTTCCACGCCGTCGATCTCCGCCGGATCGACTCCGTTCGCCACCTCCACCAGGCGCCACAGCGGTGCTCCGCGACGACCAGCGCGTCCGCCCCTCCAACTCGGGGCATCGGGTTCGGGTGGCACCCCTTCGTCGAGATCCGCCTTCTCGGCCAGCAACTCGTTCCGTCGGTTCTCAGCGTCCTGAAGGAGTTGCTCGAGATCGCGACGGGCGACCGCGTAGCGGGACTCGACTTCGGTGCGGAGACGGCCGACCGCGTCATCGACCGTATCGGGCTCATACGGTAGCTGGCCCAGCTCCGCCAAGACCCGGTCGGGGCCGAGGGCTCGCGAGGACCGGGCCCAGTCGCCGACGTCAGCATTGAACGTACTCAGCGCGAGGCGCAGCGCCTCCTCGGCTTCACGCCGACCGTCGAGGGCCTCGTCGAGACCGGCCTGATCCGCTCCGACCTGCTCCTCTTCGAATCCCCGCCGCTGCACCGCGTCGGCGTGGCGCGCGATCACCACACGGACAGCGCGCGCCTGCAAGCGCCGGCCCGATGCCCAGGCCAAACCGAACGACTGGGCCGCGTCGGTGTCAGCGGCGTCGACCATTTCGTTGCGCAGTTGCTCGGCGCCGAGTCCCGACGCGATCTGATGGACCTCGTCAGAGGCCACCGTCAGGTTGTTCGTCGCCGCGTCGCACTGCTCCTGCGCTTGTTCAAGCTCACCGGACCGCTGGGTCTGTTCAGTGGTCCGAGCCTTAGTTGCCTCGCTATCGGTTTGCGCGCGCTCGCGCAGTTGACGCTCCTCGTCACGGAGATGATTCAGCTCGGCACCCTTCTGATAGGCCTTGCTGGCATGCCGGGTCTCGATCTCCACCGCGATGTCGTCTAGTCGTTCCTCGATGGAGCGCAACCGCTCAGCGGCCTGCTGGTCACTGGCTGACGCCTCGCCGAGAGCGGCGCTCGCCTCCCTTTCGGCCCGGGTCACGGCGTCGCGCCGCGACTCTGCTTCACGCACCTGGTCGGCCACACCGGCCACGATGGTCCGGGCGTAGGCACGCTGGCGCTTCGCCAACTCGGTGACCGCGGCCAGCTCCGCTTCCAGTTTGCGTAGCTCGTCCTTACGCCGGTCGAGACGCTCGAACCCTTCGGCCACCGCGGCCAGTTCACGCTCGTCGATCGGCGGCAGGGCCTCGGTGAGCACGCCGGAGAGCTTGGCCAGATCCAAATTATCCGACAACTTCTCCTTGCGCAGCGCCAACAGTGCAGTGATCACCGAGGAGTAGCGGTCCTCGCTGAATCCGGGGAAAAGGCGCTCACGGATGGCATTGCGGTGATCGACGGCCGACCCGTGCACCTGCCCGTCTTCACCGATCGCCAGCTTGAGGGCTTTGCCCGACAGCGGCTCGCGTAACTCGTCGATGAGGAGGAGATCGGTGCCCACGATCTGCGAGGTGGTGAAGAACGTGGCCTCGACTCTCCGTGTGGCTGTAGAGGCCCTCAGCCGGGCTCCGACCGTGAAGACCTCGCCGATCCCGCGGCGGAACTCCACCCAGGCGAACCCGGTCCGACTGGCGTCGTCGCTCCCGCCCATGACCCGCTCGTAGAGGCCTCCACGCGACTTAGCCGACGACGTCAGGCGCGAGGGAGAGGCGTCCCCGTCGAGCAGGAAAGGCAGCAGCAATTCGAGGGCCATGGACTTTCCCGAACCGTTGGGCCCGCGCAGCAGTAGCCGACCTTGGTGGAAGGTAAACGTCTCGTCCGCATAACGCCACAGCGCTACGAGCCCGGCCCGTGTCGGCGTCCACCGGTTCGGGAGGTCGGGTGAGAGGGACAAGGCAGCCGCTTCGGCTGCAGATTCTCCGGTCATGCATGCTCCTCGAAGAGTGTCGGTGGCGAAGGTGCGGTGATCGGCTCACCGATTCGGTAGCGCGCCAGCACGGGAAGGCCGACCACCGACCCATCCTCTTCCCGACGAGCCAGACCGAAGGAGACGAGCAGGACGACGGCCTCTTCCAACAGGAGGGCCGGACCGCCCTCCTCGCGGTAGGCGCGAGCCCACCCCGGGTGGTCAGCCAACACTTCATTGACGGCGTGCCGCAGCGCGGTGGAAGACAGTGAGCCGACGGTGCGCCGCCCGCCGGCGCCCTTCGTCACCAGCCGATCGATCAACAGCAAAGCCAACTGGTAGGTGTTGCCCTGCGGGGAAGGGAACTGCAGATCAGTGGCGATCGCATCGGCGTCGATGGCGATGACGCCCTCGGCCCGTTCCTCCAGTTCGAAGCCGGCTTCAGCCACCCGTTCCCGCAGCCACCGGCGACCCGACGGGTGCGTGAGGTAGTCCTGTTCGGCCGGACTGAGATCTTCGAGCAGTGTCACGGGATCGTCGAGCACGCGGCGCGCGAGGCTGTGACGGGTCCATAGCAGTCGCTGCTCATCGGAGACGGCGCCGGGGTCACGGTCCGCCTCGCCGTAGCGAGGTTCGGCCAGGAGGGCTTCGGTGGCATCGTCGAGACTGATGGCGTCGTCCAGGCCACTGGGAGCGTTGGAGCTGGCCAGAAGACGGTGGAGGCGCGCCGTGTCGGCGGTGAGAATGGCATTCCCCCGTTCATCTTCAACGAACGCGTCGACGGATCCGGCCGTCGCACGTACCAGCCCCCACTGCCCAAGGGCCAGCAGGGAATCGACAAAGGCTGTCCGATCCACCCGTCGGCTCGTGTCGAACTGGGCCTCGGGGGGGATGGCCTGGGCCAGCAGGCCGATGGTGGTCACCGGCCGCCGCACCAGCTCCGCGCAGACCAGACAGAGGAGCTGAAAGCGGCGCCGATCGAACGGCCCCTTGTTGCCGCGGAGACGCCGGAGAGGACGGGTGGCGTCAGGGTGGGCCGAACGTTTGGCCAAACGGGCAAAGCCCGCACCGATGTCGACGGTAAGCTGCCACCCGCACGTAGTCTCGAACCAAGTCGCCAACCACGCATGATGCCGGGCGACCAGACCGAAGCGATCGGGGTCGGCCTCCACAGTGAGGATCGGCGCGGCCAGCAGCTCACGGACGGCTCGGGCGCGCTCGGCGCCATGTTGTGCGGCCAGCGAAGTGTCAGGCACTCGCGGCCTCCGCCGGCTCGGAAACCAGGTCGGTTCCTGCCTTGCCGATTGGTATGAGATCACGGGCAGCCGACGAGGAGGCAAAGGAGATGGACACCTCGAAATCAGGGCAGCCGAACGTGCCGTCTTCGGTCTGCAAGCTGGTGCGCGCCTCGCCGATCGGTGACCATAGGATGACCTCGAAGGAACCGTCGATGGACAGGGCGCGCCGGGTTCCGTCCTCCCCCTTTGCCGCCTCGAGGCCGGTAGCCAGCAGTTCGAGCAGTTCGCCGAAGACACGGACCGAGAGACCCGTGAAGGAGGAGAGCGGTACCCGCCCGGCGGTCGTGAGCGACAGACGGATCCCGTCGAGCTCGGCCAGCGACTCGGCCTGCAGACGCTGGCGCAGGGCCCGGGTCTGGCGAGGATTGTCGACCCGCCTCGGTCGCCCCCGCACCGCCAAGGAGCCACTGGTACGCAGGGCCGGTGCCACGTCGACCGGATCAGCCTCCGCCCACCCCAGCGATGGGGCCCGTTGCAGCCCGTCGAGGGGGAGGAGATGGGCGTGACGCGCCGGCCACAGCCCGAACGCGGCGGCGTAGAGCCGTTGGGCCTCGGCGTCGCCCGGCGCGCCCGCGAACCACCCGGCGAGGCGCCTGAAGTCGTTGGCCACCGAGGCCGAGCGCCGCTTGTTGTCCCACCGGCGTTCAAGCACCCGCAACAGCTCGATGATGGCGCTGCGGGCAATGTCGAGCAGGCCCTCAATCCGCGGGGTGGCGCCGTCATCCGGCGCGAACCACGTACGCAGGGCCCGCCAGTGCTGCAGGCGCTTCTCCAGCCAGGACGGAGCGGGGTCGCCGCCGGCGACTGGCGCCAGGTTGGCGCCATGCAGAGCGCGGTCGAACAGACCGGCCACCCCGACTTCAGCCAACCGATCGATAGCGGCGGCCAATCGGAGCTGCGGCCCCTCCACTCCGTCCACGTACTCCTTGAGGTACGAAACGGTCCTCCCCTTGACGTCGGCGAACACCGAATCGTCGGCTGCCTCTTCGCGCAGGAGACGCTGCAGGTGGCCATTGAACTGCCGCACGCTGGCCAGCAGGGAGGCATGATGACCCTCCACCTCGGCCAGCCGGAGGTGGATGCGGGCATCGAGCGCATCGGTGGCCGGCTGGGCCAGCATGTCGGCCAGGTCGTTGAGGCCGTCCCCAATGGCGTCCAGCACAGCGGGCTGCAGCCCGACAGCGTTCCGCAGACTCTCAAGCGCATGGAAAAGACCGGCAATCCCGGCCTCTCCCCTCGGGGTGAGCGACCACTGCAGATTCTTCCGCTCGAACTCCTCGGGGGTGCTGTAAAAGGCGCCGTGGTCCTGCGTCGCTTCCAGCAGACCCCACCCGGTCAAGGCGGACAGGGCTCTGGTCAGGACGTCGTCATCCACCGGGTCGACCCAGCCGACGTTGCGCAATGCCGCTCTGACCTGGTCAAGGTTCAGAGCGGGAGCCAAGATCGCCGACTGGTCGAAGCCGGTCATCAGGGCGATATGGAGATCGCGCAGCTCGGTGGCGGTGAACCGGAACAGATCCGGGTCAGCGTCCCGCCATGGACGATGCTGGCTCATGGTCAGAACGATAGGTGGGTCCTGTGACAAGCGTCGGCACCGCCGACCGAGCAGAACTCCCCGCCTCGTTAGGGACCACGACAAAAGTCCTCAGCGCTGCTCCCCCAGTTTGTGAGGCAAGCGATTCAGTTCCTGTGGTGGGCCCTGATGCTCCAGCCCCACAGCGCCGACGCTCTCCTTGCAAAGGAAACGCTAAATTTCTTGGCATCGATGCGGCTTGGGCCCAGGCCCGCCGGAAACCCTATTGGTTTGGGCCGGGTTGGGGTGACACTTAGCAGACGGTAGCGTATATCGTTGGCAAACGGTAGCGTATATCGTTGGCAAACGGTAGCGTAATACCGTGAACTACCTGCCTCGCGTCATCGATGGCCAGCTGGACGAGCTGATGTCGAGCCTGCCGGCCATCGTCTTGGAAGGACCGCGGGCCGTGGGCAAGACGGAGACGGCACGTCGACGCGCCATTGAAGTTTTCGAACTCGACGATCCGGCGCAGCTCGAAGTCCTGGCCGCCGACCCGGGGAGCGTGGTCAACACCGTCCCCGGCACGGTTCTCTTCGATGAATGGCAACGCCACCCTCCGCTATGGGACTTCGTGCGCCGCCAATCCGAAAGAGACGCTCCGGCCGGCCGGTTTCTCCTTACAGGCAGTGCCATCCCCACCACGCAACCCGTACACCCTGGTTCGGGTCGCCTGGTGGAGCTGAGGATGCGACCCATGAGTCTGGCGGAGCGCCAGATCGAAGCTCCGGTAATCGGGATCGGCGAGATGCTCACGGGCGACGGGCGTGCGATCGCCGGTAATTCCGCAGTGACGCTTCCCGGCTATGTCGAAGAGATCCTGGCGTCGGGCTTTCCCGGCATCCGTCCACTCGAGGGCAGGGCGCGACGGGCGCAGCTCGACGGTTACATCTCGCGCGTTGTCGATCGCGATTTCCCCGAACTCGGCCTGACCGTCCGCAGGCCAGCGACGCTCCGGGCATGGCTCGCTGCGTACGCCGCGGCCACTTCCACCACGACGACCTACAACAAGTTGCTCGGTGCCGCGAGACCGGGAGAAGCAGAGAAGCCGGCGAAGACGACCACCATCGCCTACCGAGATGTGCTGGAACGGCTTTACCTCGTTGACCCAGTCCCAGGATGGCTACCGACGCAGAATCGGCTGAGCCGCCTCACGCAGGCTCCCAAGCACCACCTGGCCGACCCTGCCCTGGCGGCTCACCTCGTCGGCGTTGACGCCGGCTCGCTCCTTCGCGGCGACGGGCCCGCACAACTCGCTGTGCGCGACGGCTCTTTCCTTGGCGCCCTCTTCGAATCGTTGGTCACACTGAGCGTGAGGGTATATGCCCAGGCGAACGAAGCCACGGTGCACCATCTGCGGACCAGGAACGGGGACCACGAGGTCGACCTGATTGTGGCCCGTCGAGATGACTGCGTTGTGGCGCTGGAAGTCAAGCTCCATGGAGCGGTCGACGACACCGACGTCCGCCATCTTGTCTGGCTTCGCGAACAGCTCGGCGATGACCTTCTCGATGCGGCCGTCATCACCGCCGGGGAGCGCGCCTACCGGCGACAGGACGGCATTGCGGTGATACCGGCTGTGTTGCTGGGTCCGTAAGGGCCCCGAGAACAGGCACTCAGAGGTTCTCGATGGGGACCACCCTAAACCTGCGTTTTGGGGCGGAAGTCGTGTCAGGCGAGCCACGACGTCGAGCGCTTGTCGTCGAACGCCGCTTGGAAGACGAGGGCGAGTTCGACCGATCCGCCGTCAGCCGGCATGTCAGTGAGAGTCGTCCTCACCCACGTGGGAGCCGTGCCAAGAGTCGAGTAGCGCGAAGCGGTCGATAGTCAGGAACGACCTCACGAATCTTGGCAATCAGTTTTAGCAATCAAATGAGCGCGAAGAAGACAGCCGTTGACGCGCTGGACTCGAACCCCGGCTCAGGAGGACCGGGGCGGACGTACGAGACGCTCTGGACAACCCAAATGGCCCTCCGGAGCCGGTGGCGCAGGTTCGAGTCCTGCCGGGGGCAGTTTTTTTGCCGGGGACGCTTTGTCGTATCGCTTTTTTTGCCGGGGGCGCCATCACGGCCCGACGACTACTCGAAACTGAGACGACCTCCTTGGCAACGGTGTCACGGGTTGCGCGGCGGCGCTGCGCGAGGCTTTGGGGATGGGTGCGGCCGTGACATTCAGGCTCAAGTACGAAGGGGGCATGACGGCATCAATCGCATCGAGCCACGAGGCACATGCGTCGAGCCAGTTCCCTCGCCCACCCCGTGCCGCGTGTTGGCTTCAACGTGGCTCCCGTGGCGCGGGCGCTGCCTGATGTTTCCCAAGCAGGGCTCGGGCCTCGCAGGCGTTGAAGCGTTCCTATTCGACGTGTTCGGCACCGTCGTTGATTGGCGGGGCACAATCGTGGCCGCTGGCCAAGAGCTCGGCGAAGCACATGGCCTCACCGTGGACTGGCCAGCGTTCGCGGACCGATGGCGGCGAGATGGCTACATAAAGCCAATCGGCGGAATCGTCTTCGGCAAGGAACCATGGCGGCCAGTCGCCGCCATGCTCGCAGATTGCCTGGAACAGCTTTCAATCGAATTCGGACTTGACGCGCTCGGGCCTGAAGGACGTAACCGCCTACTCGAGACGTGGGACCGGCTGCAACCGTGGCCCGACGCCAGCGCCGGCCTTCGTCGCCTCCGCGAAGTCGGCGTAATCTCCACGCTCTCCAATGGGTCGTTCGCATCTCTAACCAAGATGGCACGGGCCGGGCGGCTCTCCTGGGACTGCATCATCTCCACTGAGTTGTTTCATACCTACAAGCCCGACCCAGAGGCCTACCTCGGCGGCTGCCGATTGCTGGGACTTCCGCCTGAGTGCGTGATGTTGGTAGCGGCCCACCCATCGGACCTATCGGCAGCAGCGGCCTGTGGGCTGCGTACCGCGTACATCCCCAGGCCACTCGAATGGGGGCCAGACGCAGCGGCACCGGAACCCGATGGGGGTAGGTTCGACGTGTCCGCGTCCGACATCGGCACCCTCACCGACGCGCTGGTGTGAAGCACGGGTCGAAAACAGCAGCGCGTCATGGTCGAAAACGGCAGCAGTTCGGTTGTGTGAAGTTAGCTTGAGGCTTTGGCGTCTTGGAGTCGGTAACTCTCACCCTTGGTCTCGATGATCCGGCACCGGTGGGTCAGGCGGTCGAGGGTCGCCCCGGTGAGTCGTTCGGACCCGAGGACCTCGGTCCACGAAACTGGAACTGGCATAGGTTCGTTGCCGTAGATCTTCCCTGCTGGCTGGGCAAAGGCGTCCTTTTCCACGGTCCGCGCTTTTCAAGGCAAGATGAGCCATTGTTAGGTGCCACCTTCCAAATCGTGGCTGGAAGAAGGTGTGCACGTGGGACGAGCGGATCTGCGAGTCGTCGCTGGCGGCAGCGAGGTTCCAGCGAGTGCCCTTGATGCTCCGACATTCCAGGCTGCGTGCGTCGATGGTTTCGTCGGGTCTTGTTCGGCGAGAGGCTTCAGCGACATAACCATTGAGAACGCCACTGGCGTACTCGAGCGCTTCCTCGGCCTCCTCGGCATGCCCGCATGGGAAGCGAGTCCGGCTGACATCGATCGGGTGGTGGCCGAACTAGTCACCAAGGGGATGGCCCCTTCCACGCGCCGCGGCTACGTGCAGGCGTTCAAGGACTTCCATCGCTACCTGGTCGCCCGCAAAACGGCTGAGATCGAGGCGACCTTCGGGATCCGGATCAGCGATCCACTCGACGAGTTCAATGCCGCTCGCCATGTGGGCAACGACTCGCCGTCGACCCGGCCGCCGCCCACACCCGAACGCATGGCGGACTTCTTCGATTTCCTGCGGGATCGGATCGCCACTGCTCGCAAGTTCGGGCCGGCGGGGAGGGATTACGCGTTGTTCCGCACCCTGTATCACGCAGGCCTGCGCGCCGATGAGGCCGCGTCACTCGAGCTGCAGGACCTCCACTTCGGGCGCGGGCCATTCGGAAAGATCCACGTCCGCTTCGGGAAGGGCACTCGTGGATCGGGGCCACGGCCCCGCTGGGTGCCCATGCTCGACAGCTTGGACCTGATCCTTCGCTGGTATGGAGACGACGTTCGGCTCCGGGTCCCCGGCTCGTCAAACGCTCTCTTCTGCGACGAAGGAGGTGGACCCATCCATCGGGGCACGATCCGCAACCGATTGCGCCATCTCCTCGAGATCGAAGGTGCGCCGGTCGAAGAGCGATTTAGCCCCCATGGACTTCGCCACGCCTGCGCCACCCATAACTACGAACGCGGAGTCGACCTGGTCGCCATCCAGCAGATGCTCGGGCATTGGAACGTGGGGACAACCATGCGCTACGTCACTCCGTCTGCCACATTCATCGAAGACGCATATCGCCGGGCAATGTCAAACACCTTGGAGCAATTGGAGGAACGGCCATGAACGTGAAGTGGCGGCTGCGAATGGCGGCAGCACAGAAAGAGGTCTGGACCGGTGCCGAGTTGCGCCGCCTCCTTGTTGAGCGCGCTGGCCACCAGATGTCGGCCGCGTCGATCTCGGCGCTGCTCACCAAGCAACCGGCCCAGGTCAAGTTGTCGACTCTCGGTGCACTGTGCACGGCCCTCGAATGCACGCCCAACGACCTCTTCGAGGTGGACACCACGCCTGTCGAGTCGAAATCCAAGCCGGCCAAGGTTCCTAAACAGGCGGCATCGGCTCTGCGGGGACGCTCCATGCCGCCGCTGTGAGACTCGCTGACTGCGAGCGCTGCGGCCGGGGGGTGGGATTCAAAGACGCCGTCATCTGCTTCCGCTGCCGGGCGGCCGACCGAGAGGCGTCCCTGCGCTCTTCGTGCTCTGTGTGCGGCCGATTTCTCCGGCTGGACGCTCTCGACGGACGATGCGTCCGCTGCGCGAGAACTTGCGTGGACTGTGGGCATCCCGTCCGCAATCCAACAACCACACGGTGTCATCTCTGTCGCCGGCGCTTCGAGGTTGAACAGGGCAAATCGCTCTGCAGTGCATGTGGCCGGCTCGGTCACATCCGAGAGGCCAGCGGGCGATGCGGTCTGTGCTCTCGGGGTCCGAACCGGCCGCGCATCCCGAGGCCGTGCACAGTGTGCGGAGAACTGCGCCGCAAGGTTGGCACCGGCATGTGCAACAAGTGCTGGCAGCGCCACCCTGACAGACCGTTTCGGCGGGTCGACAACTTGATGGCTGAACTGGTGGACCCGCCCGACTGGTTGCCAGGCTTTGCCGACTACGCCGCTCAGCGCCACTGCGGGGCCAGGGTGTGCGTCATGCTCACCGCCGTGAGACGGCTGCTCACCGACGGTGAATCCAACCATCCCCAGGGGATCCTCAAGAGGTCTAGGCGTCCCGGCAGATCCGCCGGTTCCCTGGCCCGAACGCTCGAGGACTTCTTCGTAGCGAATGGCCTGGCGTTCGGACTGGACCAGGGGGCCCATCTGGCCAAGGGCCGGCGGGACCGACGGGTGGCAGCCGTTCCCGAATCACTCCGCCCTCAGGTCGCCGACTACGCCGCCGAGATGGTGGGCGCCCAACAACGGGCACGTCGCGTCGGCACCCACGCGAGAAGTGACGTCACCATCGAAAGTTCTCTTGCCATCGTCCGGGACTTCGCGTTGTTTCTTCTCACCGATCGCAAGAAGGAGGACTGGTCTGTGGTTGAGATCGGTGACGTCGAATCTTTCCTGCTCCAGAAACCACGTAACCGGACGAGGCGCCTTGGGGGTCTCCGCTCCTTTTTCCGCTTCGCCCGCAAGCGCAAGCTCGTCCTTGTCGACCCGACTGCTGGCGTCCCGCTGACCAAGCGGTCGCCATTCAAGGGTGTAGTGCTCACGGCCCACCGCCAACGTCAACTCTTCAGTCGCTGGACGAGCGACGATGAAACGGTCGAACCGAGCGAGGCATTGGTCGGTGTATTGGCGCTCCTACACGCCGCATCCAACGCCGAGGTGCGATCACTCAAACTCACCGACATCAACTGGAGCCGTCGGACGATCTGTCTCGGCGAGCGTCCCTATCCGGTTCCAATCGATCCGGTGACCGAATCGGTCCTCAAGCGTGCCCTGGCGCATCGGGAGACCTTGGGCACCGAGAACCCCCACATAATCGTCACGCGGGCCACCAAGACCCGTAGCTGTCCGGCATCGGCTCCCTACATCACCCACGTTCTCGACCCGGCTGGCGTACGCACCAAGGCACTGCGACAGACCCGGATCCTCGACCTGGTGAACCGACTCGATCCCAAGGTTGCAGCCGAGGTCCTGGGCATGAACGCCGACGGATTGGCTACTTATGTCAGTGACGACGTGAACGCAGTCCTCCTGGCCGCCAGCCCGAACCTGTGAACTTCAGGTACCACCTTGCACAGGTTCGCTCGAACGTGTGCGCTTTTTCGAACGGCAGATTGGTCGTCACGATCGAACCGGTGCGCTCATAGGCCGTGGAGATGACGCCGAAAAAGCCAATTCCGATGGGGTCGCGAGATGCAGCACGGCCAGGGTGCCGAGACGTCAGCGTGCCACCTGACCGGCGAATCCGAAGAGCGTCAGATCGGCCCAACGCTGAAGCACCTCCGGCGGCTCGTCAACGGGGGCACTCCATCAGCGGTCCGTTTGGATCGATCAGAAAAAGAGGTACGACATGGAAATCGTGACCACGCCACGGAACACGTGGGAGCGACGCGATCAACGCCACCCCTTGGGCCACGGCACCGGGTCCCGGACCTTCCAACGAGGCCGGATGTGCAGCGCGGGTTCCAATGCCATAGACGAACCAATGACTACCGGATAGCTCAGCTTTGCGCGCTGATGGGATCGCGCACGGGTAAGAGAGCGGCAATGCCAGAAGAGCGTTCATACCGGTATCCGATCAGCCACGTGGTGATCCGGTGAGGGGCGACCGAACGAAGCCCTTCGCCGCGACAGACTGGCCCTCGTCTTCTCAGGTGGCGGCCGATTCGCCGCCGGACAGGTCGGCGTGCTGAAGGCCCTCTCCCGATGCCGGGGTGCAACAAGACCTTGTGGTGGGAGCGTCTGCCGGAGCCCTCAATGCGGGGGCCTTCGCTCGCACACCCGAGCCTTTACTGGGCCATTACCGCTCCTTGACACCCTTCTTTTCCGAGGGGCGCACTCCCGTGCACCCAATCGAGAGATGGAGGAATGTCATGGCGATCAAGAGATTCGTTCTCCGAAGCGTGGGTCAACGTCCACCCGGCCCATGTCGCCAGTCGGGCTGGGATTCCGGTGGAGCTCACTCAGGTGGTAGAGCGCAAGTAATCCAGGCGCTTCGTGACTGCCTTGCGTTCGGAAGGAACCCGGTCGAGGCGATCCGTCAGCACCGAACTTCAAGGGTCAGACTGCCGATGCGCGCCTTTGGTTCAGGGATTCTCTTCGTCGCGGTCATGACTGGACTGGTGGCGGGCGGTTTTCTGGCAGTCTCGGATGCTGCCCCTTCGGGCGCGAGTCCCGTCGGGATCACGGTGAGCTGTCCGACCGACAACTTGCAGGATGCGATCAATTCCGCGGCGGCCGGCTCCAGGCTCATGGTCGACGGAACCTGCACCGGGAACTTCTACATCAACAAGAACCTGACGTTGTCCGGCCCCGCGATACTCGACGGTGGCGGCGTTCCGACGCAGTACGGGGCGACGCTCAACGTCATTTCTGGAACCGTGGTCTTGAACAACCTGGTTATCCAAGACGGTGTTGGTATCGACGGCCTTGGCGGTGGACTCTGGAACGGAGGTCAGTTGACCTTGAACCACTCGACGGTGACGCACAACACCGCGAATGCCATCGGCGGAGTGTTCAACATGGGTCAGTTGACCCTGAACGGTTCGACCGTGTCGCATAACACCGCCACAAATGGCGAAGGCGGCGGCATCCTCAATTGTGGCACAGACCCTGGCTTTCAGGCCTATGGTCTCTGCACGGGTGCTCCCGGTGTCCTGAACCTCAACGCTTCCATCGTGTCGAACAACGTCGCGTCCGGCGACGGCGGTGGCATCGAGAACGACCCACAAGCGGTCACGACGCTCAATGGTTCGATCGCGTCGGGTAACACCGCCGGCGGCAACGGCGGCGGGATCGAGAATCACGGCACGGTCACGCTCAACATTTCGAGCGTCTCGGGGAACGCTGGCTCGAGCGGCGGCGGGATCATGAACAACGGCACGGCGACGCTCAATGGGTCCGCGGTCTCGTACAACTCCTCAGTCGGCGGGGCGGAATTTTTCGGCGGTGGTGGGGGCCTGTCCAATGGGCTGTCCAACACCGGCTCGACGACACTCAACTATTCCCTCGTGCGAGACAACAGTGCGGCATATGTTGGCGGAGGCATCTTTGCCGGCGGGGGTCCGATGAAGATCAACCAGAGCATCGTGGCGGGTAACTCCGCGGCCACCGCGGGCGGCGGAATCCTCGTGTGGGACGGACCAACGACGGTCGCGGACAGCGCCTTTTCCAACAACTCGGACCAGGCGGCTGACCAGGGCTTCGCCCTCGACAACCCGGCAGGCGTCTGGGTCGCCCCATCGGACTACCTCGGCTTCTTCACCAACAACCCGACCTTCACGACGACGCACTCCACGTACAACTAAGCCTGCCGACAGAGCGAACGAGCTCCACCATGGCCTCAACCAGTTGCTAAGGCGACTGACGGTCCACGTCCAGCCCGGCAAACGTACCTTCCTCGAGCCAGTCGGTGAGCAGATCCCGGAAGCCGAAATAGTCGCCGAACCCGCCCCCGTAGCTCCCGCCGTGGGGCTCCAGCAACACCATGTTCCCGTCATCGTCAAAGATCATCCGGGATCCGGGGGTGCACGGCACCCCACCCGGGGGAGCAGACGCCTGTCTATTGGCCGCCAGGATCTTGGCTACCCACTCATCTTCGGCCTTTTTGGTCACATCGAATGATCGGACCTCTCGGGCCTCCAGCGCCGCCACAGTGGCGGCTATGAACTCAGCACTGATCTCGCTGAGCAGCGTGTAGTTCACGGTGACCACCGCTTGGTGACCGGGGCAGGGCATGAGATACATGTTGGGAAAGCCGCTCGTCATCATGCCGAACAGGGTGGCGGCGCCGGTGCTCCACTTCTCGGCAAGACCCAGTCCAGCGCGGCCGATGACATTGTGCCCGACTCGGCGAGGCAACGGGGTGATCTCGGGCTCAAATCCGGTGGCATAGACGATGCAGTCGAGCTCGTACTCGTGGCCGTCAATGACCACCCCCCGCTCCGTCACACGGTCGATCCCGCGGGCGCAGTCGACGACGGTCACGTTCGGACGATTCAGCGCTGGTAGGTATTCGTCGTGGAACAGCGGGCGCCGACAGCTGTACCGGTAATAGGGCATGAGGGCGTCGGCTTTCGCCGGATCGGTCACGTGTTCACGAATCCTGCGACGATGCAGTTCCATGATCTCGAAGTCGAACTCCTCGACTCCGAGCATGTACTCCTCCATGGACGTCCCCGGAGCGAAGGGCCGATTGTTGATCTGGGCGAAGTGGTGGCACCAGCTGTCGTCGACCAGATCGATTTCCACCTCGCGACCGAGCATCACCGCTTGGAAATTCTCATTGCGCGCCCGGTGCCAACCCGGAAGCAGGTCCTGGGCAAACTCCTCGGCGGTCGGACGATTGGCCCGTACACCAACGGCGGCCGGCGTGCGCTGGAACACGTACAGGTGCCTACAGGATTCGGCAAGTGGTGGCACGCATTGCACTGCGCTGGCTCCGGTCCCGACGATTCCCACGACCTTGTCCGCGAGCTTGGTAAGCGGGCGATCCGGGCCACCTCCCGTGTAGTCGTAATCCCAGCGAGCGGTGTGAAACGCTCTGCCCTTGAAGGTTTCCATGCCCGGAAGGGCTGGCAATTTCATCAAATTGAGGATGCCGGTCGCCATGACGACGTACCGCGCCCTGATCTCGTCGCCCCGATCCGTGAGGATCACCCAACGGCCCAGCGATTCGTCCCACTCGCTCTTCTCGACGCCGGTATGGAACAGCGCCGAATCGGCTAGATCGAACTTGGCGGCGATGGCCTCGATGACCTGGCGGATTTCCTCTCCGAATGCATATCGGTGTTTCGGGATGTAGCCCATCTCTTCGAGCATCGGCATGTAGCAGTACGACTCGACGTCGCACATGACCCCGGGGTAGCGATTCCAGTACCACGTTCCACCAAGGCCGCCCGCCCGGTCGATCAGGCGAATCTGCTTCATCCCGATCTTGCGAAGGTGGGCGCCAGCCACCACACCCGCCATTCCGGCACCGACGATGACGACGTCGACGTCTTCGGACAGAGCCTCACGCGCGACGACTGATGCAAAAGGATCTGCGAGGTATTCCGCGAAAACTTCGTCACGCGTCAAGTCTCTGATCGCGGCCCGTCCTGCGACCATGCGCTTGTCGCGCTCATCCTTGTATTTCGCGTGAACGGCCGCCGCATCGAACTCGAACGGCAGGTCCGATGTCTCAGTCATACCTGTACCCTTCACGCCGATACCTGGTGGTTGCACCCTGGATGGTACCTGCTTTGGCAATTGGCAATCGAAGAGGGGCCATGAGAGGACTGCGATGGATCGAGTGCACTGACGTCCCAGCTCAGGGGCATGTGCAGGGATGGCGAAGACGGGCGCGGCCGACGGGATGGACCTCCGGTGCTCCGGCGTCGGGAGAGCCGCACAACCATGTCCCGCCGGAAGAGACGAGAATGAGCACCCGGGCCACGAGTGTCGGGGTAACCAAAGGCCTTGCTGGAAGGAGATGTATGCCGACCGTCCCTGAGCTCTGCGACGATCTGACCGAGGAGCACGAAGTCCTCGAGGCGCTTCTGCGTGGCTTGGCCGACGACGAGTGGGCGAGGCCAACGCCCGCTGCCGGGTGGAACGTCCGGGACAGCCTGAGCCACCTGTGCTATTTCGACGAGACGGCCGCGCTGGCGGCGACCGATCCTGAAGCATTCGAGATCCACAAACGTCAGCTGCACGAGGAATTTCGTGCCGGCAACGAGATCGACGTCGCGTGGGGGCGGTCATTGGCCGATCCGCATGAGGTTCTCGATCGCTGGCAGCTCGGGCGGAAGACATTCATCGAGGCGATCGCAAAGGTGCCGCCCACGTCTCGTGTGCCGTGGTACCGCCTGTCGATGAGCCCAGGCAGTCTTACGACAGCCCGGTTGATGGAGACGTGGGCGCACGGGACCGACATTCGAGATGCCCTCGGTGTACCGACAATTCCCACTTCTCGCTTACGTCACGTCTGCCACATCGGATACTCGGCGAGGGCATATACCTTTGCCGCCCACGGAGTCGAAGATCCCGGCAATGGCGTGCGGCTCTCCGTGAGAGGGCCGGACGGGACGGACTGGTTCTGGGGGCCGGAGGACGCCACAGATCGAATTACCGGTGAGGCACTCGAGGTGGCGTTGATCTTCACGCAACGTCGCCATTACAGCCACACCGGCGTGCAGGCGACCGGGGCCGTCGCACGACAATGGCTCGGCATCGCGCAAGCCTTTGCCGGGCCCGGCACCACGACCTCCGTCGACCGCTGATCCCCGAAGCCCCGCAAGGCCGAGCCGGTCGGTGGCACGCAGTGACCCCCCCCCGGGGGGGAGGGATCAAATCGCGCCGCTGGATGACAGGGCTGCTATCTCGGCCCACGTGTAGCCGAACTCCAGAAGGACCTCCTCTGTGTGCTGGCCGAGCTCGGGTGCCTCCGCCGCAGGTGCCCCCGGGGTGTCGCTGAAGATGACCGGGGTGCCCACCATCGCCTGACCGGAGGGTGACCGCACGAGATACTCGTTCTCCCAGACCCCGGGATCCTCCGCGATCTGTCGGTAGTCGCGAACCGCAGCGTGCCGGATACCGGCTTCCTGCAGGATCTTGCACCAATCCGCCGTCGAACGCGCCCCGAACAGCGGCGAGAGTTCCGCATAGATCATTTCTTTGTCGCTGGTCGAGTACAACCCCGTCCCATGACGTGCCAAGAGATCGGGACGACCCATCAGGCCGAAGAAGACCGCTCGATGGGGACCGCGCACGCCGGAAATGGCGATCCAGCCGTCAGCGGTCGGGAACAGGCTGTAGAGGCCGGGTACGAGTGCGCTGCCCCGGTTGGCCCTCCCGGGAACGGCACCAGTGAGGAGATAAGCGGTGACCTCGCTGGCCTGGGCCCAGATCTGCCCTCCGATCAGCGAAGCGTCCACCCTCTGGCCCCGTCCGGTCCGGGAACGGGCCAGAAGCGCAGCGAGAACGCCCGCCGCCAGATTGAGGGATGCAATGTGATCGGCCACGGTCGCGCCGACCGGGGTAGGTTCACCACCGTCGACACCGGTCGTGGAAATCAACCCTCCCGCAGCTTGACCACTCAGATCGGTACCTTCTCGTTGCGCGTCGGGACCTCGCGGGCCGAACGTCGACCCCATCCCGTAGATCAGGCCCGGATTCCTCGCGGCCAGAACTTCATAGCCCAGTCCCCACGAATCCATCGTTCCCGGCTTGAAGTTTGCGATCACGACATCCGCTGTTTCGGCCAGTCGAAGGAAGACTTCTGCCCCGTCGGGTCGGCGCAGGTCGACCGTCACGCTCCGCTTCCCTCGATTGCATGCGATGAAATATCCCGAGCGTTCGTCGTCGGGCGACGCGGGGAGCGATCGGCTCTGATCACCGATCCCCGGGAGCTCTACTTTTATGACATCTGCGCCCCAGTCGCGAAGGACCGCCGCGGCCTGCGGTCCCTGGACATTGAGGCCAGCTTCCACCACTCGGAAACCGTCCAGCGCCCCCATTGCATGCGACTTTACACGGACCGTTTTCCGGGGCCGGCCGCCACACACCGGGGTCTTCCTCGAGATCTCCTCAACAGTAGGATGAGCGAATGGACGGACGACGAAGAATACGAGAGCACGGATGAGCGATCACATCGCGGCCCATGGTGTGTCCCATCTCGGAATCGGCGTGACTGACCTCGATCGATCGATCGCGTTCTACAACGGCGTCCTGGGCTTTCCCCTCGTGGATCGTTACGGCCAGACGATTGCAGCCGACGCCCAGAACACCTCGCCCGATCCGGCCCCCAAGCTGCGCGAGGTCGCGCTCCTGCGGGCCGGTCACGATGACTCCGACCCGGTCATCGTGCTCTCCACGCCTCCCGAAGAAGCCGAGGTGCGTTCCCTCGACATCGATAACGTCGGCACGCACCATTGCGCGTTCTGGGTCAGCGGGATTGAGGACTACGTGCGACGGCTCGAACAAGCGGGCACCGACTTCCTCCTGCCACTGCGGACCTTCGAGAGTGCCCGGGGTTGGGGCCTGCCGAGCACCGCCACTCTGCGGAGTTGCATGTTCCGCGATCCCGACGGCACCCTTTTGCAACTGGACGAGGAAGTGGTCGCCGAGACGCCGAGCTGACAGCCCGATCTCAGTCCTTCAGTTCGATCAGGATCTCGTAGTAGCGCTGAGCGCCGACATTTCGGGCCGTCTCGGTGCCTCCGGAACGTTGGTAATAGACCTTGCCCGGTTGGACGTCGGCCTCGATATATCGCTCGGAGTCGACCCCCTCCGGCGGGACGCCGGCGATGCGATCCCCCTCGACGATGACGAGGATGTAGTCCTGATCGTGCCGGTGCAGATCAGACTCCTGGCCCGGCCGGAGATCCATCTCCCACACCTTGACCCGCTCGTTCTCGAAGAGCAGCGCAGTACCGACATCACCGAGTTGATCGCGTTCGACTGCCGTCATTTTTCCTCCTTCACTTCGGGGACCTCAGACTGCTGTCGGCCGGAGCAGGACGAGCGGGATCTCTCGCTCCGTCTTCCGCTGGTAACCGGCATAGTTGCGGTGCGTACCGGCGATAATCGGCCAGATGCGCGCTCGGACGTCGGCGTCGGCAATCTCGGCGGTCATCGCCGACGGGGGTTCGGGACCAAGCTTCACCATCACCTTCGGATCGTCCCGGAGGTTGAGGAACCAGGCAGGGTTGGAGTCGTCGCCGCCGCGGGAGGCCACGACCACGAGGGTGGAATCCTCCTGGTAGGGCGATGTGAGCATGGTCGTGCGCGGCTGGCCGCTCTTTCTCCCTGTGGTGGTCAGCTCGAGCACCGGCATCCCGGAGACCTGCCAGCCGAGCCGACCACCCGAAACGCCCAGCAGTATCCGATGCACACGATTCATCGTTTTGAGGCCAAAGTCCGAAGGCATGGCGAAAGCGTAAATGCTGACAGTACTTCCGTGCGTCGACGCGGCCTCTCAGCTGCGGGGCGGCAAGGCAAACCGCTCCCGGATGCTGGCCTGCACCTCGTCGACCGGCCGGGTCGCGTCGATGGTGGCGACGAATTCCTTGCGCTCGAAGATCGCAATGAGTGGCTTGGTCTCCTCGTGGTAGTCGGCGAGTCGGATGGCCAGCGCCTCGGGATTGTCGTCGGCCCGGGCGACCAACTCCCCCTGACAGATATCGCAGCTCTCGTCGATCTGAGGACGGTGAGCGATCAGGTTGTAGTCCAACCCGCATCGCGAGCACAGCCGGCGGGCGAGGACGCGACGCATGACCTCCTCATCCGGAAGGTTCAGGTTGATCACCCCGTCGATGTCATAGCTCTCGAGGAAGAACTCGGCTTGACGCGCATTGCGGGGAAACCCATCGACGACGAATCCGAAGTTCCAGTCGTGTGCGGCCAACGCTGAACGGATCACCGATTCGACCAGATCGTCATCGACGAGATTGCCGCCGGCCATAATGCGTTTCACCTGAGCCCCGAGCTTGGTGTGATGTTGCACGTGCCATCGGAAGATGTCCCCGACGCTGAAGTGCTCGAGATCCAAATCCTCGGCCAGAAGCTTGGCCTGCGTCCCCTTTCCGCTCCCTTGGATCCCCATAATTATGAACTTACGCACCGGCGCCTACATTCTCGTCAGCGCAGCTTGACCCGCCGAATTCATCGCACCACATAGCGAGCCGGAACCCACGTCTGGCTGTCGATCGGGGGGCGTTCGTAGGATCTCTGCTGCCGGTGGGGAAGTTCGACTGCCTCGTGGGGCACCTCTTCATAGGGAACGATCTCGAGAAGATGGCTGATGATGTTGAGCCGTGCCGACTTCTTGTCGTCGGCATCGACGACGTACCACGGCGCCTCTTTGATGTCCGTGTACGAGAACATTTCGTCTTTGGCCTCCGCGTAGTCGACCCATCGGGCGCGGGCCTCCAGGTCCATCGGACTCAGCTTCCAGCGTTTGCCGGGATTGTTGATCCGCTCGGTGAACCGGCGTTCCTGCTCCTCGTCACTCAGCGAGAGCCAGTACTTCACAAGAATGATCCCCGAACGCACCAACGCTCGCTCCAACTGCGGGCACGTCCGGAAGAACTCGGCATGCTCCGCCGGTGTGCAGAACTCCATGACACGCTCGACGCCGGCTCGGTTGTACCAACTCCGGTCAAAGAGGACCATCTCTCCGGCCGCGGGCAGGTGGGCGATATACCGCTGGAAATACCACTGACTCCGTTCCCGATCGGTCGGAGTACCGAGTGCCACGACGCGGCAGTAACGGGCGTTCAGGCGCTCCATGATCCGTTTGATGGTCCCGCCCTTGCCCGCGGTGTCGCGGCCCTCGAAGATGACCATGACCCGGAGTCCCCGGTGCACGATCCATTCCTGCATCCGCACCAACTCGGTCTGGAGCCGCGCCAATTCCTTTTCGTAGGCAACCTTGCTGACGACTTTCGTGCTCGAACCGTTGGACGGCGACGGCATGACCTCTCCCGGGGCGTCGCCCGCCAGCCCGTCAACTCTTCCACCGGCCGGATTCTTGCCCACCGCGTTGAGCGTAGCGAGCCGCGTCCGGTCGATGATTTCGAGAGGGTTAACTCTCCTCGGGACGTGGTCGGAGGGGTGGCTACAACGGCAGGACCAGACCGACGACGAACCCGGCGAGGGCGAGGATCATGGTCCCGATGGTCAGCATGCGGAACGTCGATGTGGCGACCGCCCCCGTTCCGTCGCTGAGAAGCCTCGCACGGCGACCGAGTTGCATCCCGACAACCCAGACGGCGGAGCCGACCGCGATGAGGATCAACGCCACGACCGCCTTGTCGCCCGTCAGTGGCCACAGACGCCGAAGGGTAACAGCCACGGTGACCGCTACTGCGAGCCCGGATCGACTCCATGCCAGTTCGGTGCGTTCCCGGGCGAGTCCGGGGTCCCGAGCGACCTCGACGGGATCATGGTCCTCGGTCGGCACGTACGCCGGCCTATTTGGAGCCGAGAAGGGCAAGAACGACCGCGATGACCGCCACGACCGCGACGCCGACCGACAACACCAGGGGCATCGGGGACTTGGGCAACGGCAGGCCCTGCCGCATGGCCCGCTCGTTCGCTCTCCAATGGCGATAACTCGTGAACGCGACGAGTGCGCCGAGCGCGATCATGGGCAGTCCGAGAATGCGACGACCGCCGTCCACGTGGAATTCGGGCAGGAGTTGCGTGGCGGCGACGCCTGTCGCGATGAGGGCCAAGGCCGTCCGGTTCCAAGCGAGGAACGTCCGTTCGTTGGCGTAGGTGAACCTCACGTCCGGTTCCTTCTCTGGCGTGCCGGCGACCTCCGTCATGAGCGATGCACCAGCGTGAGCATATCGAGGCGGCTGCGGGGGTGCGGTACACGACCGGGCGGCCACCGCCGACCCGGACCTCCCTCCCGCCTAGAATGCGCACGTTCGCCTATGCCCAAGCTCAAGAAACTTCGAATCTCCGCCCGCGGAGGAGCGTCTCGGTGACCGAGGCGCCCAGAACCGGTGCTGCCACAACATGCGATAACCCGATGTGTTCATGCGATCCGTGCATCTGTGACGACTGTCACTGTGGTGCCGCAAGGCTTGGAGAACTCGAACGGCGCGTCATGGACATTCTCTGGGAGGAACCTGATCGTGCAATGACCGGGCGCGATGTGGCGCGGCAACTTCCGGCGAACGCGTACACCACGGTGGCGACCGTGCTCGATCGCCTGGTCCACAAGGAGTTGGTGCGCCGCGAGATGGACGGTCGCCACATTCGATTTACGGCAATTGGGTCCCCTGGTGCCCACACGGCGGTCCTGATGCACGAGGCTCTGGCCGCCGGCGGCGACCGGAATTCGGCGCTTGTCCGTTTCGCCCAGAATTTGTCTCCCGAAGAGGTCGCCGTCCTGCGGCGCTCGCTACGCGAGAGCAGTCGCAAACCTCACGGGTGACGGACCGCTAGATCATCAGGATCAGCAGGAACCCCATGCCGACACACATCGCGACGTGGCTCGCGTCTTCCAGCCACGGTGACGTAATGAGTCCCTCGATGCCCCCCGCGGACGACCAGCCCTGACGTGGGCCATCCTCGGGGCCTCCTCCCTTGACACCGCCACCGAGGGCGAACACGGGTGGATAGCTTCCGTGGTGTGAAGCGCCCTTGTTGGCCGAAGCCAGAGTGAAGATGGCCGAGGCCAGAATGACGATGGCCAGGAGGAAGGACAGACCCGGATCCAATCGTGACCCGGGCGACGTGGACATCGACATCCCCGCCATGGATCCGTTGGCGCCGCGTGGAAACGCAAACATCAAGAGCATGGCCAAGCTCATGACGGCATGAATCAGATAGTGGGACAGATGCGCGCCGTACCGCAGCATGGAAAGAGCCCCACACACCAGGAACCACACCAACAATGTTGCGAAGATGACTTCCCACATCTGTCGTGAGCCAAAGGCCCAATCGACGATGAACATGCCCGCCATCGACACGCCCATGAGAACGTGCGCGACGTCGACGTCCCAGCCCGCCGGCCGGTGCCCGGCCACGGTCACAGCAAGAAGGACACAGGAGTACGCAGAAACGACCAGCATCAGGGTGGCGAAGCCGTCGTAGAGCCAGAGGGGGTTCGCCATGGCCTCTATGCCCCACCCATGGGGTTCGTCGCCACGTCGTCCGCACGCGCGTGGACGGTGGTCAAGGGCCAGTAGAGGAAGGCCAACAACATGAGGAGCGGCGCAGAGCCAGGATCTGTCGCCCCCCCGGCCAGAATCCCGCCGAAGTTCTGCACCGTCACCCATATGACGGCGAAGACGAGAACGGCCAAGAGCAGCACCACCTTCGTGCCTCGAGGGGGCAGGTAGACGCCGGCGCCAACGACCACGCACACAACCGCGAGCACGATGGCACACGCGGCACCGTGATGGAGGAGCGCTGACTCCGTGGACGCGTCGAGACGGGCGAGCCATCCCGGCTCACCACCCACGAGGTCAGCGACGAGATCGCGCAGTGCCTCAGGCGAGCGCCCTGAACCCACGATCGAGAAGAGCGCCAAGAGAAACCAGGCGGCGGCCCAGATCGCTTTGGCGGCCGTCACCCCCACGGTTCGAGCGGCGACAAACGGTTCGTCGGACCCACCTGCGGGCCACAGCAGAACCGCGAGAAGGCCGTAGAGAAGAACGCCGCCGGGGCCAACGCCAAAGGTCGTCGCCCCCCCGCTGAAGATGGCGCCCAGTCCCTCGCCGAACCACCAGACAGCAAGAGACCAGACGACGGAAAGGGCGAGAGCGGCCTTGCGCGTTCGCCTCCAGACGATGCCGAAACCGATCAGAAACTGGATGCCGGCGAAGATCGTGTTGGTCAGAACCGGATGTCGATCCACGATCGACGCGTTCCACATGATGGTGTGCGCTATCCAGGTCGGGTTGCCTGCGGCCGTCGCATGCAGCATGCCGCTGAAGCCACCGGGTCCGCGGGTGAACATGAAGGGCTGGAGCTGAAGAACCGCATCGAGCAGCCACAGGGTCGCCAGCACGAGCAGGCAGGTCCGCTGAAGGTCCCTGGCCTGACGGGTCCTTCGTGGGCGTGTGACGGCACCAGCGGCGGTCAGGTCGGGGGACCCGACCGCTTGCAACTCGGTGGTGCTCATGGACGTCCCCGGATCCTCACTCTCCGAGGCTATTACTACCAGCTGTAGTAGACGGCGTTCAACTCGAGTGGCTCCGAGAGCGCTCCCCTTGCCCGCCCCCCGGGACGGGGCACCCGCCCCGGGGCCGCTACCGCCTGTTCAGCGAGCCGGCATCCACCGGGATCACCGAGCCGGTCACGTACCGTGCGTCTTCTGAAACCAGCCACAAGATGGCATTCGAGACATCGATCGGCTCGATCAGATCCACGGGCATGGCGTTCGTCAGGGCGCTGGCCAGTGCGGGGTTGTATTTCATGAGGTCGTCAAAGTTGATGTTGGCGGCCATCGGTGTCCGGCACGCAGTGGGGGCGACGCTGTTGACTCTGATCATGTGCGGGGCGAGCAAATTCGCCCAGCACCGCATCAGCCCGATGACGCCATGCTTGGCGACCGTGTAACCGAGCAGACCCGGTGAGTCGCTCCCCGGACCCATGAGACCACCGGTCGAACTGGTCAGCACGATCGCGCCACCCCGGCCAGCCTCGATCATGGATGGGATGGCGACACGTCCGGTGTTCCACACGCCGGTCAGGTTGACGTCGATGGCGTCCTGCCAGTCCTGATCACCGGGAACCGGGCTGCCGGGTCCGATGCCGGCGTTCGCCAACACGATCTCGACGGGGCCGAGTTCCGCCATGCCTGCCTCGAATGCGCCGCGCAACGCGTCCACGTCCCGAACATCGGTCTGCGTCGCGACGATACGCCGGTCCTGTGCTTCGACTTCCTTGACGGTCTGATCGAGGTCGGCGGGCTCAGCCATCGGATACCCCACCGTGTCGATCTGCGCACAGATGTCCACGGCAATGATGTCGGCGCCTTCTTGCGCCAGACGGACGGCGTGGCTCCGGCCTTGGCCCCTCGCCGCGCCGGTGATGAACGCTACCTTGCCATCAAGCTTTCCCATGTTGCCTCCTTGCTGCGGTGGATATAACCCTTCAGCATCGTCAGGTCCCGCCGCTCAGGGCAAGAAGACGCGGAGCGTCTCCCAACCCCGTACGGTCGAGGTCGGGGCGAGCTTGGCGTTGTCCCAATCGATGTCCCATTCGGGGAAGCGGGTGAGCACTTCCTCCAGAGCGATGCGGCCCTCGAGCCGCGCCAGCGCGGCGCCGAGGCAATAGTGAATGCCGTAGCCGAACGTCATGGGCTGACCTGCTTGACGGTGGATGTCGAAGGTGTCTGCGTCGGGATAGCGCCGGTCGTCCCGATTCGCCGAGCCGACGAGAAAGAGGATGGCGCTGCCCGCCGGGACGACCTGCCCGTGGATCTCGACGTCGTGCGCGACGTAACGCCCCACATGGGGTGCCGGAGGTTCGTAGCGGAGGAGCTCCTCGATCGCGTTGGGGATGAGCGACGGATCATCGACCAGTTGGCGCCGTTGCTCGGGGTGCTCGGCGAGCACCTTTCCGGTCCATCCGATGAGCCGGTTGGTGGTCTCATTGCCGGCCCCGGCGAGCACGTTGACGTAAATGAGGACCTCGTCGGTGCTCAGGCGCCGCACCGTGCCGGTCTCGTCTTCGAATTCCGCGTTCAACAACTGCGTCATGAGGTCGTCGGACGGGTGCGCCGCCCTCCATGCGACGTACTCCTCGAGGCCGGCGCCCGGGTTGAAGCCGTGAGAGTAGTCCTGCGGTTGGCCCGGTTCCGTGCGCAGACTGGCGTCCACCTGGTCCCGGACGGCCTCCTGGTCCTCCTCGGGGATACCGAGGAGCATGCCGATCACCCGCATCGGCATCTGCGCGCCGAGGTCGGCGATGAAGTCGAAGCCCTTCGAGCCGACGTGCGGATCGAGCGCCCGGGCGCAGAACTCCCGGATCTGGGGCTCGAGGGCGTTCATCTTCTTGGGCGTGAAGACCCGGGACAGAAGTTGCCGGTGCACCGTGTGCACGGGTGGGTCTTCGAAGATGAGCGTGCCCAACGGCATCTCGATGTTCGCCTTGATGAGCTCGAGAATGCCGCCGCGCCCGGAGATGAAGGTGTTGCGATCGACCAGACCGCGCTCGACATCCTCGAACCAGCTCACCGCGAAGAAGTCGTGCTTCTCGTTGTAGTAGAGAGGCGCCTCCTCCCTGAGCCGGCGGAAGACCGGGTAGGGGTCAGCGTCGATCTCGACGTCGTAGGGGTCGTAGTAGACGTCGCTCGAATTGATCACGGACATGGTTGGACCCACCCCAGTTGCGATTGGTGATTATTTGGTGTCAAGGGATTATGACACCAATATGCCCGAGGCTCAAAGCACCCGGGACGAGGTCCCCGGGGTCGGGGACGGTCTTCGTCGGACGTCCTACTTGGGCCCGTTCGGCCACCGGAGCAGCGAGCCCGCATCGACGCGCAGCTGCTGACCCGTGACGTAGCGGGACTCGTCGCAACTGAGGAAGAGCACGGCGTTCGAAATGTCGACGGGCTCCACGTAGGGAATCGGCATGGCCTGGAAATAGGTGAATGCCGGGATCACGTCCTCACGCGTCGGATTCTCGAGGTCCGGCCGGAACACCTGGTAGAGCTCCTTGTTGTGGATGAGGTGGGTGTTGACGTTGGTGGGATGGATCGCGTTGACCCGGATCATCCGCGCCGCAAGAATCAGCGCCATCTGCTCCACGTAGCCGACAAGCGTCCGCTTGGACCAGGAGTAGCCGGAGCCACCCGCTCCCATGGATCCCGTTTCGGTGGTGCCGGGCATCAACCCGGCGTTGGAACCGGTGACGACGATCGCCGCACCGTCGGGGAGATGGGGAATCGACACCGCGACGGTGTTCATGACCCCGATGAGGTCCACGTCAGTGGCGTCGACGAAGTCCATCGGGTTCTCCACTCCCATCGGCATGATTCCCGCGTTGGCCACCACGACGTCCAGGTGGCCGAACTCGGCCACACCCTCATCCACGACGGCCGCCAACGCGTTGCGATCACGCACGTCCGCCTGTCGGGCGATGATCCGGCGATCGAGGTTCTCGACCGCTTTCACGGTCTCCGCCAGATCCTCCGGAGTGGAAAGCGGGTAGAGATTCGACTCGATCTGCTCGCAGATGTCGATGGCGATGATGTCGGCGCCTTCTTCGGCGAGGCGGATGGCATGGCTCCGGCCCTGCCCACGCGCCGCGCCCGTGATGAACGCAACCTTCCCTTCCATGCGACCCGCCATGGTTGTTCCCCCTCGTTTCGTTGGCCAACTGTCGGACGAAACGTAAGATAGCCCGATTACGTCAGGATCTCCTTCGGTCCCCGAGGGAGAATGCCGGCGGGTGGAAACACCGTCTGCGTCGTCCGCTCGTGATCAAGGTTGGACGACGACGCGAAAAACTCCCTGGGATCTGTCGCGTGCGACGCGAAATGCTTCCTGCGCATCTTCGATCGGGAAGCGGTGTGTAATGAGCGTCTCGGCCAGCTCCGGTCGGAGGGCGAGCATGTCCGCGGCCTCGGCGAACTCACGGCGCCCTTCGTGGCCGCAATAGCCCAGTGATGGTCGGATGGCCACCTCCTTGGTGAAGGACGCTGCGTGAGGCCATGCAATGTCACCGAACACCCCGATATAGACGACGGCACCGCCCGGCCGTGCGAGTTCCACGGCCCGGTGGAGCGAGCTTTCACTCCCCCCGGTTTCGAGCACCACGTCGTACTGGCCTGAGGGGGCCACCGCTCCGATGAGGTCGCGGGCATCGAACTGGTGCGGGTGCCGGGCCTCGATCGCCACATCCTCGACGCCCATGGTCTGCGCCGAGGCCGCCGCCAGAATCCCGATCGCCCCGCCACCCACGATGGCGACCCTGCTGCCGGGGCCGACCGAACCGATGTGGCACGCGTGCCACGCCACCGACGCAGGCTCGACCAACGACGCATCCCTGACATCCAATCCTTCCGGGAGCGGCGTCATGCAGCGCAGCGGCGCACGAAAATATTCACTCATTCCACCCGCGGAGAGCATCCCGAGCGCCGTGGGTCCGGCCGCGCACAGGTTGAAGTTCCCTTGTTCGCATTGCGGACACGCCATACACCCGAACATCGGCTCGACGGCCACCGCGGTGCCGTCGTCCAGAATCCCGGCAAATTCGTGCCCGGCGATCTCCCGGCTGCCGTACTCGAGGTAGAGCAGGTCGGAGGCACAGATGCCTGCACCGGCAACGCGTACGAGCTCGCCGTCACCTTCGGGCTCATCGACATCGACGATCTCGACATCAGGTGGGGCATTCCGTACAGCCCGCATCTCGTGCCCCCTCTTGTCCTTGCAACATTTCGCTCGGCAGCGTGGTTGCCCGCCGCCCCTCAATGTACCCGGCAGGCCCTTCCCGCCGGTGGGTCTGCTTCGAGGCCGTCGATCGCGGTTATCCGCCGGCCTCCACCGCCAGGCCGAAGAGCTCCGCGAATCTCTCGACCATCATGTGCTGGCCCTTGGCGTTGGAGATGACCTCGGGCCCCACGATTTCGTCCTGGCCCGGAAACTGCCCCGCCCCGCCCTCGGGCCCGAGCGGAATAGCGATCGCCGTTCCCACCGATCGGTAGTCCTCCAACGCGGCGCTCCCTGCTGCCAGTGCGTTGATGTTGGCCGCCACTATGGCGGCCTGATGCCCGGCGAACCCCGCCATCTTGGCGTCGGCCGTCGACAGGTCGCCGAGGGCGAAGACCGTCCTCTGGCCGACGACCTGCATCGTCTGGCCGACTTCGACGTACCCGTCGGCCCGGCGTGCCGCCGAGAGCGACGCGCCGAGGTAGTCGCTGTTGGGCACGACGCCGTAACAGCGGAACCAGATGTCCGCCGTCACCTCGCCGCCGTTCTCGGTCACCACGGTGAAGGTCGCCAGCTCGCCCGGGGCCGACGCCGGGGCGCGGCGTAGCGGGCTGCCGAGGACCAGTTCGACGTCGATCTCCTTCAGCTGGCGCCGCAACTCGGCCCGCAACTCCGGCAGATACGGGCCGCCCAGCAGATCTTCCCGCTCGTCCAGGAGGGCGATGTGCTTGTCGGGCCAGACGGCGCGGATCTCACCGGCCAACTCGATGCCGACCGGACCGGCACCGACGAGGAGCACCCGGTCCGCCTGTTGGAGTGCGCGGTGGGCCGCGCGGACCTGCTCCTGTGCCTTGTCCGTATCGACCAGATCGGTCTTGGCCGGAAAGGCGTAACTCGATCCGGTCGCCAACACCACGTAATCGGCCACGATCTCCTCGCCCGATCCGGTGATGACGAGCCCGGGCTCGACCCTGACCGCACGATCCCGCACCACCCGGCCATGGGCGAGCAATCCCCCATACGGCAGAAAGATCCGGGGCAACCAGGAGAGGTCGACCAATGCCCGGAGTGCGGCCACGTTGTGCATGAACGCGTCCTTCGGCTCGACCAGCACGACATCGGCTGTCTCGTCCAAGGCCTTGGCGACGGTGACGCCCCCATAGCCGCCCCCGACCACCACGACCGTGGGCCGCGGGCGCCTTGCTTCGTCTGTCGTCGGCATTCCGTCTCCCGCTCTCTCCATTACGCTCTCCCGAAGATCATATGAGCTACAGATGATCTGTGCAAGCGAACATCTGCAGGACCGGACGGGCTCGTAGGATGGTCGGATGAGCGGCGTCGCGAACCCGGCAGGAGAACCGGTCGCCGGTCCCGGATGTGACGACGCCTTGGCCGATGACCTCGGCTGGGGACTCGGCGTGGTCTTCCGGGCCTACGTCGCCGCTGCACACGCAGCGGTCTCCGCGCTCCCCGGAGGGCCACGCGGCTATCAGGTCCTCGCCGCGGCCGCCCACGGAACGGTCAGCAGCCAGCTCGCCCTGGCCCAACACCTCGGTATCGATCGCACGGTGATGACCTACCTCATCGACGACCTCGAAACAGCGGGCCTCATCGAGCGGCGCCCCGATCCGGCGGACCGACGCGCTCGCCGGTTGGTCTCCACCGAGCAAGGCGCTGCGTTGCTGCTCGAACTCGACATTCGCCTGCAAGCCGCCGAGGCGCAGCTCCTCGCACCACTCGACAACACGTCAAGAGACGCCTTCCGCTCGCAATTACGCGTGCTGGCGACGCGGATCAACGCATTCGACCCGGTTGACAACCCATGTGCACTCGCCGAGCACGTCGATGCCGAACTGCCGACGCCACGAAAACCCGCTCGGCCAGGTCGTCCACGGGGGTAACACTCCGCACCCCGGGTCACACCCTCGCCTGCACATCGTTCTCGCGCCGGGGGGATGCTTCGTGCGACCATGAAGGCCGCGAGCGGAACGACGAGGAGGATCTCCCATGAGCAGCGTGACCATCCTGAGGGCCGACCGATGGCTCGACATCGAGGCGGGCGAGGTCCGGTCACCGGCGGTGATCGTGGTCGACGGCAACCAGATCGTGGGGGTGAACCCCACGGAGCTCCCGAGCCCCGCCACCGAAGTGGACCTCGGTGACGTGACACTCCTGCCCGGCCTCATGGACATGGAGCTCAACATGCTCATCGGTGGGCCCGGTGGGCCTGACGGGTTGCCGGACCCGATGCACGGGGTCAAGGACTCGCCGGTCTACCGGACCCTGCGCGGCGCGGTGAATTGCCGCACCACACTGATGGCCGGCTTCACGACCGTCCGGAATCTGGGCCTGATGGTCTACACCGCCGGCTTCCTGCTTGACGTCGATCTGGCCCGCGCCGTCGACCAGGGATTCTTCCCCGGCCCACGCATCATCGCCGCCGGCCATGCCATCACCCCGACCGGCGGCCACTTGGACCCGACGATGTTCCAGGGGCTGGCGCCCGGCATCATGCCCCAGAGCGTGGAGCAGGGCATCGCGAACGGAGTGCCCGAGGTCCGCAAAGCGGTGCGCTATCAGATCAAGTACGGCGTCAAGGTCATCAAGATCTCGGCGTCCGGTGGCGTGATGTCGTTCAGCACCGCAGCGGGAGCCCAGCAGTACTCCGATGAGGAGCTGGAGGCCATCGTCGACGAGGCACACCGGGCCGGACTACGCGTGGCCGCCCATGCCCACGGCGATGCCGGCATTCGCGCCTGTATCCGGGCCGGGGTCGATTGCATCGAGCACGGGTCTATGGCCAGCGACGAGACCGTCCTGTTGATGGCCGAGAAAGGGACCTTCCTGGTCGGTACCTGCGCGCTCGCCGATCACATGGCCCTCGACCGGATCCATCCGATCCTGCAGAAGAAGGCGGCCGAAGTCTTTCCCCAGGCCCGGCAGATGCTCGCCAAGGCGATCGCCGCCGGCGTCAAGATCGCCTGTGGCTCGGACGCACCGGCGATCCCCCACGGTTCCCAGGCCAACGAGTTGATCGCGATGGTCGATCGCGGCATGACCCCTCTGCAGGCGCTGCGGGCGGCGACGATGACGAGTGCGGAGCTCGTAGAGCGCGAGCACGATCTCGGTCGCCTCGCGCCCGGTTATCTGGCCGACATCGTCGCCGTCCCCGGCGACCCGTCCGAGGACATCACGGTGACGAAGGATGTCCGCTTCGTGATGAAGGACGGCCAGATCTACAAGGGGATCTGAGCGCGGGATGGCGCGACGGGGACGGCTATTTCGCGCAGGTCCCGATGACCCGGTGGATGAGGGAGATCAGCGCCCGTTGTCCCGCCACATTCGGATGCACATTGTCGCCCGAGGTGAACCAATCTCTGGCCGGTCCCGACGGAGAGTGGTGCGACGCTGACAAGGCCGCCCAGTTGGCGAGCCGCACATCTTCACCGCGATGTTGCGAGGCTTGTGTCTTGATGATCGAGTTGACGAGGTCCGCCTCGGTGACGTACGTCTCACCCGCTCCGAATATCGGCGTTTCGAAACTAGGGGCGGTGACGAGCACGGTGCAAGGAACGACCGAGGACTCCTGATCGATGAATTCGCTGATGTTGTTCGAGACTCCGTTCAGGACCTGCCGGACCAGAGGAAGATCCGACAGGGCGGAGGCGAACACCGCACGGAGGGCATCGTCAGCGCCGAGTTCGACCACGAGAGCCGACGGGTGGCTCGCCGCCATGCCCCGGGCCGAATCGAGGGCCCAGTCGCCGCCGACGACCTGCAGCGGCCAGGAGACCGGCGTAGCGTTCCATCCATTCCCCGAAGTGGCGCTTATCTGCCACGACTGCGCATAGGACTCATTGCCCAGAGCGGTCTTCACCACCGTCTGCGCAATATTCGCGAAGACGCTGTCGCCGATCACGGCAACTTTGTGTTGAGCGGTCGGGACGGCGGACAGGTAGAGGATGCACTGCCCGTCGGGCGAAAGTATCTGCATCTTCTCCGCCGAAAATGTCGCACTCCCGATATCGGTGCCGGCTTTTCGTACGGTGGTCGGCCGTCGATTCGGGGCGGTCCACGTCATGACCCAGGGGTGCAGGTTCGCGGCCGACGACGTTGCAACGCTGGACTGCTCGCCGGTGCTCACGACGTGGATCTCGGATCTGTGTGCGCCTTCGGTCACCTGGTAGCGGGCAAACCACTTCGTCGATTGCCCCGTTGATCCCGGAACCACACACGTGGCGATCTTGCTCGTGCCTTTCAGGGGCGGCATCGCCGACGCGGCGGGTACCCATTCTGCGGCCACGAGGGCAGTAGCCACGAGCACCATTGCCAGCGTGCCGAGGTACCTCATCGATCGATGTCGGCGGTGCATCACTTCGCCGTTACTGGGCCCATCTCTGCCCCCATCTGTCGATGTGGTCGGTCCGGCGCACCATAGCCCGGCTTCTCTGACGTGACCGCACACCGCGTGGAGACCGAATGAGGGCGGGAGCACCGTCATCTATCCTTCAGGGGTGCCGAGACTCCCTTCGCTCCGGGTCAGGCAATTGGCGGGGACGTTCGCCCTGGTGGCCATCGCCTCCACGGGCGCTTCATCAGCGGCCGGCGCTTCCGCCGCGACGGCGGAATCGAAGCACGGAACGATCAACCTCGATCCCGGCCGGGTCGTCTTGCGCCAAGCCGATCTTCCCGACGGCTGGAGCTCGAGGTCTGGGAAACCGACGGCTGATGACAAAAGATTCGCGACGCAATTGGGGCGCTGCCTGGGGCATGACTCGAGTCTCCTGTCGGGCCTCAGCAGGACAACCCGCCGATCGCGCTTCATCGCCGCGGACGGCGGTCAGTCGGTGCAGGATACGGTGAGCGTGGCCAGATCGGTGGGCGCCGCAACAACCGCGGTCGACGCCACACGGAGTGCCAAGGCACCCCGGTGCATCCGCCAGGTGGTCGTGGGCGCAATTAAAGACGTCATCCGGGCATCGGGCGCGACGGCCACCACAATCGGCGATGTCGCCGTGACGATGATCCCCTTTTCGAATCCGGGCAACGCAGTCGAGGCTTTCCGGATCGAGACCCCGATCGAGAGCGGGGCCGCCACGGCCAACGTCTATGTCGATCTGTACTACATCCAGCATGACCGGACTGTCGTGACGCTTGCGTGTACGGCAACGGGCACCCCGTTTCCGCCCCCGTTCGAACAGCACCTCACGTCGACCCTGATCGGACGTCTTCGACGATTCTCCTGAAAAGAGCGTGCGGCGCCCGACGGGAGGGCCGGCCGGCAGGCCGGCCGAGAACACTGTGGTCCGACGACCCGCCTGTTGGTACGATGCGCGTCATGCTCCGACTCCACCATGTGAACCTCTCGATTCCCGTTGACGGAGCTGACGCCGAGGCGGCGTTCCTCGTCGACTATCTGAATTACGAACGCATGGAGTTGACGCCGGGCACACCGCCCCAGGCCAAGTGGTTCGAGGGAGAGGACGGCACGCAGATCCACCTAAGCGAGGACCCCGATCACCACCCCTCGTCCCGGGCCCATGTCGCCGTCGACCTGGGCGACTCGCTCAACGAGCTTCGGGCCAAGTTCGACAAGTCGGACTACGAGTACAAGACATTTGACGGTGGCGCAGGCCGGACGCTCTTCTGCCAGGACCCGGCCGGAAATCGCTGGGAGTTGCGCGGCAACCTCGTCGACTGAGCCCGCCTACAGCACTTCACCGACCCACGCTGGAAGCCGTATCGCCTTCCCGGAGCTGTCGACGCACCCGTGCACGGTGACCGCCGTCGCCCGCACCTCTTCTCCGACCATGAGCAGATAGGCCAGCTGGAACGTGGCACGGCTCACCGCACCCGCCGCGACAGAGACATCGACGACTTCGTCGAACAGGAGCGGTCGTCGATACTGCACGGACACTTCGAGCACTGCGAAGTTGTGCCCGCTCCGGCGCACCTCGGCATAGGGGTGACCGAGGTGACGCAGATACTCGACCCGCGCTTCCTCGAGGTACGGCAGGTACGCCGCATGGTGCACGATCCCCATGGCGTCGGTCTCCGCAAATCGGGTCCGGAGGCGGTGCGCGAACGCGTAGTCGCCCGGCCGGCGGGACGGCTCGAGTGACTGGCGTGGCGCCACGCGTCAATCCGTCACGCGGCGCACGGCGTGGTCGAATGCGGCTCGTCGCCCCGCCGCCATGCGCTCGACTTGTGTCTGGTCGAAGATGGCGAACTCGGCCTCGGCCTCCACGGTGGTGATCCCCCCCTGGATGATGTGACCCTCACTGAAAACCCGCCGCTCGGTGGCCTCGGTGACCCAACCTTCGAACACCATGTCTTCGCCGATCAACGTGGGCCGTCGATACCGCAGGTCCAGCCGCACCGTTGGCCCGCTCGTCCCCGCAATGGTGTTGGCGGCGGAAAAGACGATGTCGAACGCGGCAGCGAGGGCACCACCGTGCACGCAGCCCGGCGCGCCCTCGTAGGCCACGTTGAAGCTGGCGTGGCCCAGAGCCTTCGGCGGCTCGGCGGTGAGCCTGACGGGAAGAGCCAAGGGGTTGAAACGACCGACGGCGATGTCGAAGGGCATGGATTCCTGAATGAACGATCCTCCGGCAGCACCTTCTTCGAGCTGTGCGTAGCGTGGCAGCGGCACGGCGGGGACGGCCGCCTCCAACCTGTCCGCCACGGCGGCCAGTTGCGCCGTCAGCTCGGCCGTTTCATGTGGGGAGGGGCAGCGCTCACCGACAAGCGGATGAGACGCCGCAACTCGTCGGCCAGGGCCTGCGCCTCCTGCGTCCTGCCCTGCAAACCGGGATGACGTTCGACGAACGACGATGGTTCAGTTTCCACAGTGGGCGAACAGTACCGCCCGGGCCGACACCGACGACATTCTTCAGCCCGCCTGTGTAAGCGACAAGGTGTTGCCCTCGCTGTCGGCGAACCAGGCGACGCGATCCCCGACGGAGCGCTCCAGATACCCGCTTCGTCCTGCCCCATCCCGGCGTAGCGGTGGAAGCTGATGCCGGCTGCGGTCATGGTGTCCACGGTCGCGTCGATGGCAGTCACCTCCCAGCCCAGCACGGTGTAGGGCGGAGCGGCGTGCTCCTCGACCAACGCCAGGCGCACCGTCGTCCCGTTCGAGCGCAACATGCACCCGTAGTCGTCGGCGTGGCGCACTGCGAGCCCCAGTTTCGTGACGTAGAACTCCTGGGCGCGGGCCAGGTCGCTCACCGGTATGAACGCCATCAGGCTTTCCCCCTGCAACATGGAGCCTCCTTCGCGCGGCCTCCTCGCTGATGTTGCTGACCGCCCACCCGAGTCTCATCCCTAACATGACGTCATGGCCACCGAACACTCCGTCCAATTCACCAGTGGGAGCCCCGAGACCGTGCTGGACCCGATCAGCGCCGAACTGGATGAGGCGCTCCGTGCCGCGCTCGTCGCTCCCCCCGGCCGAGCGGCGGGCCGCGGTGTCGGCCGTCGCCGCCGCTGACCCCCGGTGCCTCCAGGCCTGGGCCACCCTGGCCGAGCTGGCGGAGGCTCCTATCGATCAATACGCCTTCGCCCGGGTCGGCTACCACCGTGGCCTCGATTCCCTGCGGGCCGCCGGATGGCGGGGTTCGGGCTACGTGCGCTGGCGTCATCTGTCGAATCGGGGCTTCCTGCGTTCACTCCACGCCCTCGAGACCGCGGCCGCCGCGATCGGCGAAGTCGAAGAAGAGCAGCGCTGCGCCCTTTTCCTGCGTCAACTCGACCCCGAGTGGAACTCGCGCGCGTTCGTAGTTAGAGGCTCTAACTGTATGATGGTCTAAATGACTTTTTCGCACGCCACCGCGACGACCACGCGACCAATCGGTGACGGGCCGAGTCTCGGGACCTACGGGCGGGTCACTGCGTGGCTGTCCAAGCGGGTCGAGTTCGCCTTGGCGCAGATGGACCTGACCCTGCCCCAGTACCGGGTCCTGGGCATTCTGGCCGAGGGCTCTGCCGCCGCCTCGGGACTGGCCGGACGTCTGGCCGTCCGCCCCTCCTCCGTCACCGCCATCATCGACGGCCTGTTGGCCAAGGGCCTGGTCGACCGCCGGCACGAGGAGGGTGACCGACGCCGTATCGCACTTCGCCTGACCGATGACGGGGCGCGGACAGTGGCGGAGGCCGACCGCGCGGTCGACGCCTACCTGGCCTCGATCGCCGCCTACCTCCCCGACGAGGACGGTGCGATGGTCCTGCGCTCCCTCGAGTTGTGGGGGCAGGCGCTGGCCAATTTCCACCAGGCCCGGAAGTCCCAGTGAGCACGACCGAGCATCAGATCGCCGACGGCGCCTTCGAGGACGACGGCGGCGACGCGACGATGGCGGCGACGGCCAAGGAAGCGCTCGCCTCCGAGGCACTTCTCCATCCGCTCGCCGCCTACGTGCCGATGGGGGTCACGAGCGCTTACAAGCCGCCGAAAGCCGGTGTCGACCCCGACACCACGAAGACGTGGATCAGGCGGGCCTACCCGATCGTCAAGTCGCACAAGGGACACTTCCTCGTCGCCCTCATCCTGTCGTTCGTGGGCCTGGTGCTGCAGTTGCAGATCCCCCAATTCCTCAGCGATGCCATCGACAACTCGCTCGGTCCGCACCCGACGGTCCCCCTGTCGTTTCTACGTCTACTGGATTCTGGCCCTGGGCGTCATCGGCGCCATCGCCGGGTACTTCTCGCGGACGTCGCTGTTCAAGGTGGCGTACGACATCGAGTACGACCTGCGCAACAGCATCTATGAGCACCTCACCCGGATGTCCTTCCCGTTCTACGACCGCGTGCAGTCGGGTCAGCTCATCTCGCGCGCCAATTCGGACATCCGCTCCGTGCAGATGTACCTCACCTTCGCCCCGCTGATCGTCGTCCAATGCTCCATTGCTGTCGTGGCCTTCGGCTACATGCTCGCCACGAGCGTGCCGCTGGCCTTCGTGGCGATGGCCACCATGCCGCTCATCTACTGGAGCGGCGTGCGCATGCGCAAGAAGCTCTTTCCCGTGTCGTGGATGATCCAATCCCGCTTGGCCGACGTGGCCACCGTGGTCGATGAGAACACCAATGGCGTGCGCGTGGTCAAGTCGTTCGCGGCCGAGGAGCAACAGCTCAGGAAGATGGCGACCGCGGCCGACAAAGTGCAGTGGGCCTACGTCAAGGATGCCGACCTGCGCGCCCGCTTCTCTCCATTGATCCAGAACCTGTCCCAGGTGGGGCTCGTCTTCGTCCTCGTGCTCGGGGGCTACCTGGTCATTCACGGTCAACTCGAGTTGGGGGCGATCCTCAAGTTCAACATCTACCTCCTGATGATGCAGGCGCCGTTCATGATGCTCGGCATGTTGATCATGATGGGCCAGCGTGCCGCCGCCTCGGCCGAGCGCATCTACGAGATACTCGACGAGAAGGCCACGATCGTCGACCGGCCCGGGGCGATCGACCTCGTCGACAGCACCGGTGATGTCCGCTTCGACCACGCGTCCTTCGCCTACGGCACCGCCAGTCGGGTCGCCCTCTCGGTCGAAGACGGCGGGAACCCCGACGTGCTCTCCGACTTCAACCTCCATCTGCGTTCGGGTGAGACCGTTGCACTTGTCGGACGGACCGGCAGCGGCAAATCCACCGTGGCGCGGCTCATGGCCCGGTTCTACGACGTCACCGAGGGCGCAGTCCTGGTCGACGGCCACGACGTGCGCGACCTCACACTCGACGAGCCTGCGGGCCAACATCGGGGTGGTGCTCGACGAGCCCTTCCTGTTCTCCGTCTCCATCCGCGACAACATCGCGTACGGGCGTCCCGACGCCGCCGACGATGAGGTCATCGCAGCCGCCACGGCGGCCGGTGCCGACGGATTCATCGGACAGCTGGCCGAGGGGTACGACACCGTGGTCGGCGAACGCGGGTACACACTCTCCGGTGGGCAGCGCCAACGCATCGCCATCGCCCGGGCCCTTCTGATCAACCCGCCCATCCTCATCCTCGATGACGCCACCAGCGCCATCGACGTGAAGGTGGAACAGAGGATCCACTCCGGGCTGCGCGTGCTCATGGAGGACCGGACCACCCTGATCGTGGCGCACCGCCTCTCGACCATCAGCCTGGCGGATCGGGTCGTGCTGCTCGACGGCGGGCGGATCGTCGCCGACGGCACCCACGTCGAGCTCCTGGCCTCGACCCCGCTGTACTCGGAGATCTTGGCGCAGGCCGCCGCGGTCGATGAGGAGGAAGCGGCCGAGGCCGCGGACGACCTCGACGCCGGCTTCCGCGTGACGGGGGGTCGCTGATGTTCGGCGGCGGGCCCGGGATCGGCGGTGGTGGCCCCCCGGGGGCGGCGCAGCCCGGACTTCCGTTCGGTGGGATCCCCCACGAGCTCCAAGCCGGTGTCGACCTGTTGTTGGCCAAGGAGCCGGACCATGGCGAGTCCACCATCACATTCTCCCAACAAGCTTCGCCGGACGAGAAGCGGCAGACTGAGCCTGCGCGGTCTCCTCATGGTGTACCCCGGCATGTTGGCCCTGGCCCTGGCGCTGGTGGTCGTGATCGGAGTGACGACACAACTCGGTCCGTGGCTGACCGGTCTTGCCATCGACGACGGGATGACCCCCGGCCATGAAGACTTCAAGGTGGTCGTGCTCATCGCCGGCGTCTATCTGGCCTCGGTCATCGTCTCGGCCGCGGCGCAGTGGGGTCAGGTCCGGGTGACCGGACGGCTCGCCTCCTGGGTCATGAACGACCTGCGGGTCACCATCTTCCGGCACCTGCAACGCCTTTCGCTCGACTTCTTCACCGAGGAGAAGGCGGGCGTCGTCATGAGCCGGATGACGAGCGACATCGAGAACCTGCAGCAGTTACTCCAGGACGGCCTGGCGCAATTCGCCATTCAAGGGTTGACGATGATCGTCATCGCCGTCTTCCTCTTCACGACCAATGTGAAACTTGCCTTCATCACCATCGTCGTGGTGATGCCTGTGCTCTTCGCCATGTCAATCTGGTTCAAGCGAGCCTCCGAGCGCGGCTACGACAAGGTGCGCGACGGCATCGCGCTCGTGCTGGCCGACCTTTCGGAGAGCCTGCAGGGTGTGCGCATCGTGACAGCCCACAACCGGCAGCGCTACAACGTGATCCACCATCGAAACGTGGTCGGCAAATACCGCGACGCGAACTACTACACGGGGCGCATCAACGGTGTCTACGGCCCCGGCTCGCAGCTCCTCGGCGTCATCGGTCAAGCGGTCGTCTTGGCCGTGGGCGGGTACATGGTCATCCACCACGAGCTGCTCATCGGCCAGTTGACCACGTTCTTCCTCTTCGTGAACCGGTTCTTCCAACCGATCCAGCTCCTCGTCCAGCAATACAACTCCTACCAGCAGGGCCAGGCCTCGATCCTCAAGCTGCGCGTGCTCCTCGACACCGAGCCCACGGTCACCGAGCCTGTCGATGCCGTCGAGCTGCCGTCCATACGCGGAGAGATCCGCTTCGACCAGGTCTCGTTCGGGTACGACCCCGCCGTCCCCGTGTTGGAAGACGTCACACTGACCATCGCCCCCGGCGAGACGGTGGCCTTCGTCGGAGCGACCGGGGCGGGCAAGTCGACGATGGCCAAGTTGGTGACCCGTTTCTACGATCCGACGTCGGGCCGCGTGCTGATCGACGGCTACGACCTGCGCACGGTCACGTTGCAATCCCTGCGGAGCCAGCTCGGCGTGGTTCCCCAAGAGCCGTTCCTCTTCGCCGGTTCGATCCGCGACAACATTTCCTTCGCCCGTCCCGACGCGCCCGACGACGAGGTGTGGGAGGCCGTGCACCAGGTCGGTCTCACCGACCTCATCGCCCGCCTCCCCTTTGGCCTCGACACGGCCGTGCACGAGCGTGGCCAATCCCTCTCATCGGGAGAGCGCCAACTCGTCGCCTTGGCCCGCGCGTTCATGGCCCAGCCCCGGGTCCTCGTGCTGGACGAAGCCACTTCCAATCTCGATCTGCAATCCGAGACGATGATCGAAGCCGCTCTCGACGTGCTCCTCCAGCAACGCACGGCGGTGCTCATCGCCCACCGCCTGTCGACCGCCATGCGGGCCGACCGGATCGTGGTCGTCGGCGACGGTCGCCTGTTGGAGGTCGGGTCCCACGCCGACCTCCTCGCCCTCGGCGGTCACTACGCCGAGATGTACGCCACCTGGATCTCCCAGTCCCACGCCGCCTGAGTCAGGCCCGGCTCCATTCCCACAGGGTCGACCTGTAGCGGGCATCCCAACGCGGTAGTCCTCTCGTAGCCGCCGGCCCGGCCAGCGCACGGGGAGGAGCTCTTCGGGCAGGAGGGGGTCCGCCTGGAGGTGACGCAGGACCGAGGCCGAGAGCTCGAATCCCGGCGCCAGCGCGTCGGGGCGGTCAGGGGCCAAGGTGGCCAGTCCGTCCAGCAGTTCGTCCGCCCGGGCCGACCAACCTCGGAGATCCCACAAGCGGTCCACCAGGCGCGCCGGCTCCGGAGGGTGGGCGGTCATCAACTCCACGTCCCGGCCGATCTCGTCGGGAAGGTGGACGGTGAGGTTGTCCGGGCGCATCCACACCCCCTCGCGCAACTCGGCCAGTCGGGCGAACGACAGGCCCCGGCGGCGGGCCGTCCGGACCTCCGCCGTACTGCCCGCGGTGGTGACCACGGCCAACCACCACCGCCCCGTGTAGGGGGTCGTCACACCCGAGCGGCTGGCCGACCTGGCGCTCCTGGCGCTCGCGTAGATGCCCGCTGAGGCGGTACGTTCCCGCACCGTCGGTGGTGGCCTCCCCTGCGGCCACCATGCGGCTCAGGGCAACCCGGGCCCGGTTCGCGCTGAGTGCCGAACAGGCCGGTCAAACGGACCAGTTGGGCCACCGGCAACTCGGGCGGATCCATGCCCAAGAGAGCGCTGGCCAGCACCGATCGGGCCGTGAAGGGCTTATTACTTTGTTGTATCACTTGACAGAATATAGTAATATCACCCCATGGCCACCACCATGGTGCCGGACGCGTCGGCCCGACCCGACGTCCTCCCGAGTGAACGGCTCCTGGCCAACGGCATGGCGATCCCCGAGCTGCGCCCGGCCTTGCGGCACATCGACAACGTGCGCAACGCCTGGACCGTCGTGTCGGTATGGCTCTACGTCGTGGTCCTCGTCGGCGGGGCCTCCTGGCTGAACACGTGGTGGGCCTATCTCCTCGCCTTCGCGCTCATGGGACCGATGTTCGCCCGCTTCGCCATCCTCATGCACGAGGCGGCCCACAAGCTCCTGTTCACCAGCAAGAAGTGGAACGACTGGATCGGCACGTGGATCATCGCCTACCCGGTCTTCACCCCGATCCAGCTCTACCGGAGAGTGCACTTCGCCCACCACAAGGACGAATTCGGTCCCGCTGAGCCTGATCTCGCCTTCTACCGTCCCTACCCCTGCACCCGGGCCGCCCTGCGCCGCCGCCTCTGGCGCGACGCCGTGGGCATCTCCGGTTGGAAGAACTTCAGCCCTCTGATCAAGAACACCGGGACGTCGCGGTTCCGGCGCATCGGGCTCTCCATTTTCGGCGTCCAGGCGGTGCTGTGGGCCGGTGTCGTGGTTGGCCACCGGGCGCTGGTGGATCTATCCCGTTGCTGTGGTGGCTCCCCTGGATGACCCAATGGCGCGTCATCAACCGCCTGCGCTCCATCGCCGAACACGGCGGGATGGAGCGCAACAAGGACCGCCGGGCCACGACCCACAACGTGCGACAGTCCCTGGCGGCCCGCTTCTGGTTCGTCCCGTACCACACGGGTTGGCATCTGGCCCACCATGTCGACATGGGCGTGCCGTGGCGGAACCTTCCCGCCTTCCACGCCGAACTGGAGCGGGCCGGTTACGTGAACGACGCCTTGACGTACCCGACGTACCGGGCGCTCTGGCGGGCCCTCTCGGGCGCCGACGAGCCGGCGCCCGTTCCGGCCCCGGGCACCTGAAGCAGCTCCCGCTCTACTTGGGCGGCATCCGGATGCCGGCATCGATGCGGACCGATTCCGCGTTCATGTACGAGTTCGCCAGCAATTCGACGGCCAGCGAGGCGAACTCGGCCGGATGCCCGAGGCGGTTCGGAAAGAGGACGTCCTTGGCCAACTTCGCCTTGAACGCGTCGGCATCCTCGAAGGCGCCGTAGATCGGTGTGTCGATCAGGCCCGGGAGGATCGTGTTGATCCGGATGCCGACCACCGCCAGGTCGCGCGCGACGGGGAGTGTCATGCCGACGATGCCCCCCTTGGACGACGAGTAGGCCGCCTGGCCGATCTGGCCGTCCTCGGCCGCGGCGGAGGCCGTGTTCACGATGGCACCCCGGGCGCCATCCTCGTCGGGGTCGTTGAGGCTCATTTTGGTCGCGGCCAGCCGTATGCAGTTGTACGTTCCGATGAGGTTGATCTCGATCACCCTCCGGTACGCGTCCAGATCATGGGCCGAGGCGTAGTCACCGTCGCGGCCGATGGTACGGGCCGCCCACCCGATCCCGGCGCAGTTCACGAGGGACTTCAAGGGTCGCCATCTCGATGGCCGCTTCCACGGCGGCGATGACGTGCTCCGTGTTGGTCACGTCGGTCGGCGCGAAGATGCCCCCGATCTCCTTCGCCAGCTCGGTGCCCTTGTCCTCCTGCAGGTCGGCCACGACGACGCGGACGCCCCGTGCTGCCAGGGCCCGGGAGGTCGCCGCCCCCAGTCCCGACGCCCCGCCGGTGACGATCGCAGACGTGCCGTTCAGATCCATCAGTTCTTCGACTCCTTCATGAGCCCCAGGCCGGGGCTGTCGCATCGGCCCCACCTGGGCCTGTTCGAGCTGTGCCGGCCAGAGGATAGGGCGTGCCCCCGCGACGTCCAATTCCGCTCCCGCGACGTCCAATGCGCGGGGCGGTGCGGGGCCCTGTCCTCACATCTGGTCCGGGGCCTCCATGCCGAGCAGCGAGAGTCCCTGGGCGAGCACCCGTGCCGTCAGGTCGCAGAGCGCCAGGCGTGACGTCCGCACCGCCTCGTCGTCGACCAGGACCCGGCATGCCTCGTAGAAGGTGGTGAACGACGAGGCCAGGTCGAACAGGTACGTGCAGAGCTTGGCCGGGCTGTACGCCTCCGCCGTCGCCTCGACGGCGGCCGAGAAGCCGAGCAGCTGCAGCGCCAGGGCGCGCTCGGCGGGTTCACCCACCATCGAGGGGGTCCCTGGTGGGGGCGGTGGCATCTCCGCCCTCCGGAAGATCGAACGGATGCGGGCATGCGCGTACTGCAGGTACGGGCCGGTATTGCCTTCGAAGGCCAACATGCGGTCCCAGTCGAAGACGTAGTCGCGCATCCGCTCCGTCGACAGGTCGGCGTACTTGACCGCGCCGATGCCGAGGGAACGAGCCACCCGGGCCCGCTGCTCGGCGCTGAGATCGCTCGGGCGCTCGGCCATGGAGGCGTTCGCCCGGGTCACCCCTTCGGCCAGCAGGTCGATGAGGCGCTCGGAATCCCCGCTCCGGCTGGCCAGCTTCTTGCCACCGGCACCCAGGATGAGTCCGAAGCCGACATGCACCGCCTCCGACGCGTCGGGCAGATAGCCGGCGAGGCGGGCGACGGCGAACACGAGGCGCAGGTGGAGCGCCTGCTCGGCTCCGACGACGTAGACCAGCGTGGTGGCGCCGCGTCGTTGTGTGCGGTCACGGATGCAGGCAAGATCCGTCGCGGGGTAGCCGTAGCCCCCATCCGACTTGCGCACGATCAACGGGAGCGGATCTCCCTGCCGGTTGGTGAAGCCCTCGGGAAAGACACAGAGCGCGCCGTCATCCTCGACCAGCAGGCCCTGCGCGCCCAGTTCGTCGACGACCACGTCGAGCAGAGGGTTGTACGAGCTCTCACCGGCCACGTCGTCGTCGGTCAGGAGCACCCCGAGCATCCCGTAGACCTCGTCGATGTGGCGCAGGCTCTCGGCCACGAAGATCTCCCAGAGGCGCAGGGTCTCGGGGTCCCCCCCTGGAGGAGCACCACCCGCTGGCGGCAGCGTTCGCCGAATGCGGGGTCACGGTCGAAGTGGAGGCGCGCCTGGGCGTAGAACTCGTTGAGGTCGCGCACGCTGAAGGACTCGGCGGAGGCAGCACCGCCCACGTCGATCAGGTGCTCGATCAGCATGCCGAACGGCGTGCCCCAGTCCCCGATGTGGTTCTCGCGCAGCACCTCATGGCCCAGGAAGCTCAGGACCCGGGCCAGCGAGTCACCGATCACCGTGCTGCGCAGGTGGCCCACATGCATTTCCTTGGCCACGTTGGGGCCCGAATAGTCGATCACCATCGTCTGCGGGGCGCTGGTGGCGGCCACCCCCAGGCGGGCGTCCGCACTGACCGCCGCAAGCTGGTCGGCCACGAAGGCATCCGAAAGGGTCAGGTTGATGAAACCCGGCCCGCTGACCTCGACCGCGGCGCACAGATCGTCGAGCGAAGCGGCCGCGACCACGTCGGCCGCGATCTGCTGGGGCGAGCGCCCGACCACCTTGGCCAGCGGCAGCGCGCCGTTGGCTTGGAAGTCCGCCCGGTCGGACGCGCGCAGGACGGGGTCGGCCCCGGGGCTGATCGTGTCGAATGCGGTTTGGAGGCGTTGGAGGAGAACGCTGAACGCGTCGGGCATCCCCCATTGTCGCACCTACGGAGCCGCATCTCCTGCAGCGGCGTGTCGCTCAGGGACGCGCGTAGGCGTAAATCCCCATGCCGTTGTAGGAGAGTGAATCAGCCGGCAGGAAGGGACCGTTGACGATGACCGAGAGCCAGCCGGTCCGTCCCGGTCCCGCATTTCCCTCGACCGTGTCGATGGCGCCGTCGGGCCACACCTGCGCCACGATGCCCACATGCACCGATGTCGAAACGGTCTGCGGCCCGGTGCCGAAGAGAACGGCATCGCCCGGATCGGGCGTCGCGGTCGGCGGGAGGAGCTCTCCGTGGAAGGCGGCCCAGTCGTAGATGTCGCCGGTGAAGGCATAGGAGGGAATCGGGATGCCGACGTGGCGCCAGACCCAGGTGGCGAAGAGGGCGCACCACTCCTCGCACGGGCCGTACGGGTTGCACAGGTAACCGGTTTTCGGATCGGGAGCGACCTGGGAGGCGGCCGTCGCCACAATCGCGGCCGAGCCCGGGAAGCTCCCCTCCGGCGTGGCGTGGTGAACGAATAGCTCCAGGCGTCGGGGTCGAGGAGCCAGTACCCGGTGCCGGACCCGTTGCCGATGATGGCCGAGACCGGCGTGGCGTCCGGGTTCAGCGTCAGGCTCCCGAAGACCTGCGCGTCCCCGAGACCGAGCACCACGCCGTCCGTCGTGGCGATCGAGTAGCCGCCGCCGTCGGGGGTGGGCAGAATCCCGATCACCGCGTCCGGGAGATTCTGGTTGGCCCACGACCCGAAGAAGCCGGCATCGCCGAAGGTGAAGATGCCGCCGTCCGCCGCCACCATCCAGTACCCCAACCCGTCGGGGGTGGCCGCCATGGCGGTGATGGGCTCGTTCAACACGATGCCTCCCGTGCTGCCGAAGAAGCGGGCGTCGCCGAAGGAGAAGATGCCGCCGTCCGCCGCCACCAACCAGTAGCCCTTGCCGTCGGGGGTGGCCGCCATCCCCACGATCGGCTGGTTGAGCCTGGTCGCACCCATGCTGCCGAAGAACCCCGCGTCGCCGAAGGTGAAGACCCCGCCGTCCAGCGCGGCCAGCCAGTAGCCCTTGCCGTCGGGGGTGGCCGCCATGGCCACAATCGGGCCCTGCAGCGGCGTGGCACCCAGTGAGCCCTCGAAGGGGGCATCGCCCGCCGTGAAGACCCCGCCGTCGGCACTGGCCAGCCAGTAACCCTTCCCGTCGGGGGTGGCCGCGCCGACCTCGACGGGCGAATCGAGGGGTTGCGGCATGTCCGGGGCACCCAACGCCACGGAACCGAACCCGATCATGCCGCCGCCGGCGTAGGCGTGCGCCACCAGCGGGACGGCACCCGCCGGCCCGGACGCCACGGTCGACGTCACCGTCAGCGCGGACGCCAGCGGAACGAGGGCCAGCACCCAAAAACAGGCGCGGCGGAGGGTGGCACCGACACGCTGACCCATCCCCCCATTCTGCCCACATCACACGGACCGCAAACGACACCCCCCGCACGGGTTCGGATGGGGTGCGCGCCGCTGCGGCAGGACAGAATGGGGGGATGGCCTCACGATCCCCTGCTGCAACACACCCCGACAGCTTCGGCGCCCGGTCCACGCTCGCGGTCAACGGCCGCGAGTACGAGATCTTCTCCCTCAGGGCGCCGGCCCTCACCCAAGAGCACGACGTCAGCCGGCTCCCGTACTCGATCAAGGTGATCCTCGAGAACCTGCTCCGACACGAGGACTCGCCCCACGTGTCGGCCGACGACATCGTGGCGGTGGCCGCCTGGGGCGCCAATCCCGAGGCCCATGGGCAGGGGGCCGGCGATGCGGCGCACGAGATCGCCCTCACGCCCGAGCGGGTCCTCATGCAGGACTTCACGGGTGTGCCGGGTGTCGTCGATCTTGCGGCCATGCGTGATGCCCTGGCACGCCTCGGCGGCAATGCGGCACAGGTCAACCCGCTCGTGCCGGTCGAGCTGGTCATCGACCACTCGGTGATCGTGGAGAGCTCGGGCGATGCCTCGGCGTACGACCGCAACGTGTCCATCGAGTACGAGCGCAACATCGAGCGCTACAAGCTCCTCCGCTGGGCCCAGGGTGCCTTCGACGGGTTCCGCGCCGTGCCCCCGGGCACCGGCATCTGCCATCAGGTGAACCTCGAATACCTGTCCCGCGTGGTCTTCGGCACGCCCGACGGCCGGGCCTTCTGCGACACGCTGGTCGGCACGGATTCGCACACCACCATGGTCAACGGCCTGGGCGTCCTCGGTTGGGGTGTCGGCGGCATCGAGGCCGAGGCCGCCATGCTCGGGCAGCCTCTCTCCATGCTGCTGCCTCCGGTGGTCGGCCTGCGCATCTCCGGCGAGCTCCGGCCCGGGACGACGGCGACCGACGTCGTGCTCACGGTCACCGAGCTGCTGCGCCGCCACGGCGTCGTCGGCGCCTTCGTCGAATGCTACGGGCCGGGCGTGGCCGCGCTCCCACTCGAGACGCGCGCCACCATCGGCAACATGAGCCCCGAGTACGGGGCCACGTGCACCATGTTCCCCATCGACCAGGTCACCATCGACTACATGCGTTTCTCCGGACGCGACGAAGAGCAGCTGGCGCTGGTCGAGGCCTACGCCAAGGAGCAGGGCCTCTGGCACACCGCCGATGGCGTGGAGCCGGTGTTCTCCGAGTACGCCACACCTCGACCTGGCCGACGTCGAGCCCTCCTTGGCCGGGCCGTCCCGTCCCCAGGACCGGGTGGCGCTGGCCGGCGCCGGCGCTGCGTTCAGGGTGGCCCTGGACCGGCCACCGCGCTCCTCCGCCGATGCGCCAGCAGGCGGCGCCGCATCATGCGCTGGCCGACGGCGACGTCGTCGTGGCGGCCATCACGAGCTGCACGAACACGTCGAACCCCCAGGTGATGGTCGGCGCCGGGCTGCTGGCCAAGAAGGCGGTCGAGCGGGGCCTCCGGGCCAAGCCCTGGGTGAAGACCTCGTTGGCCCCCGGCTCCCGGGTCGTCATGGACTACCTCGAGCGGGCAGAGCTCGTGGAGCCCCTCGAACAGTTGGGCTTCTTCCTCGTCGGCTTCGGATGCACCACGTGCATCGGCAACTCGGGCCCGCTGCTGAACGGGGTGAGCGACCTCGTCCACAGCTGACGACCTGTCGGTGGTATCCGTGCTCTCGGGCAACCGGAACTTCGAGGGCCGCATCCATCCCGACGTCCGTATGAACTACCTCGCCTCGCCGCCGCTCGTCGTGGCCTACGCCCTGGCCGGCACCATGGACATCGACCTGACGACCGACCCCCTCGGGGAGGACGCCGAGGGGAAGCCGGTGTTCCTCTCCGACATCTGGCCGAGCGAGCAGCAGGTCAGCGAGGCCATCAGGGCCTCATTGACCTCGGAAATGTTCCGCGCCCGTTACGGCGCCGTCTTCGAGGGTGACGAGTACTGGCAGCAGGTGCCGGTGGCCGAGGGGGAGACGTTCTCCTGGCAGGACGACTCGACCTATGTGAAGAACCCGCCGTTCTTCGAGGGCATGACCATGACACCGCTGCCCGTCACCGACATCGAGGGGGCGCGGGTGCTGGCCATGGTGGGCGACAGCGTCACCACCGACCACATCTCGCCGGCCGGGTCCATCGGGCCCGACACGCCGGCCGGGCGGTACCTGGCCGAGCACGGGGTCCCACGCCACGACTTCAACTCCTACGGCGCCCGGCGCGGCAACCACGAGGTGATGATGCGCGGCACGTTCGCCAACGTCCGGCTCCGCAATCGCCTCGCCCCCGGGACCGAGGGCGGGTACACGTTGCACCTTCCCGAGGGCACCGAGACGTCGATTTACGAGGCCGCCATGCAGTACGCCACCGAAGGGGTGCCGCTGATCGTGCTCGCCGGCCGTGAGTACGGCACCGGGTCCAGCCGGGACTGGGCCGCCAAAGGCACCGCCCTGTTGGGCGTGCGGGCGGTCATCGCCCAGAGCTACGAGCGCATCCACCGCTCCAACCTGGTCGGCATGGGCGTGATCCCGCTGCAGTTCTACAAGGGCGACTCGGCCGAGGGCCTCGCGCTCACCGGTACCGAGACGTTCTCCGTCGCCGGGATCGAGGCACTCAACGCAGGTGAGCTCCCCAAGGAGCTCACCGTGGTCGCCACCGCCGACGACGGCTCGACGACCGAGTTCCGGGTCGTGGTGCGCATCGACACCCCCATGGAGGCCGAGTACTTCCGCCACGGTGGCATCCTGCGTTACGTCCTGCGGCAGTTGGCCGGCTGATCCGAGAAGGCGCCCACGCTCTCGGTCAGGGAATGCGGGTGACCCGGAACAGCTCGGCCGCTGCGCCTTCGGGGAGCCCGGCCTCTTTCCCTGCGGCGCGCCCGCTGTCCATGACCCGCTGGGTCACTCCGGCCGGGTCGCCGATCTGGCTTTCGTGGCGGAGCAGCGCCGCCACCTTGCGCTCGATCGTCGAAGTGGTCTCGACGGCCATGTTGGCGGCGGGGACGCCCCCGATCCAGAGCTCGTTGACCGTCCACGGTTCGAGCCCCTCCTGTTCGAGGAGCTCGGTGTGCGCGAAGGGATTGCGCGCATCGGGATAGACCGCGCAGACCGCCGCCTCGCCCACCGCGAGGTGGTCGGGATGGCTGGCGAAAATGAAGTCCCATCGCCGCTCGGGTGACTGGGTCAGCACCCGCTCGGGCTTGACCTGTCGGATCACGCGGCTGATGTCACGACGCAACTCGATGGTCGGCTGCAGACGCCCGTCGGGGTGCCCCAAGAAGCGGACGTCGCTCACCCCGACCTCGGCCGCCGCGGCACGCTGCTCACGTTGGCGAATGCCCACCATGTCCGGGCGGGACACCGAGCGATCCGATCCACCGGCGTCCCCGTTGGTGGCGATGCAGTACGTGACCTCGAGGCCGGCCTTGGTGAAGGTGGCCACCGTGCCCGCCATGCCGAAGTCGACATCGTCGGGGTGCGCCGTCACGACCAGCACACGCCGGACCCCGTCATCGGGCGTCCAGGTGTCGATCGCAATGCCGTCGCTCAGAGCACGCCCTCTTCGGGCAGAGGCGTCCATTCGGCCAGGTTGGCCAGACGCGGGTCGTTGGAGAACATCTCGACGATGGGAATGCGCAGGCCGAGCCGGCGCTGGATGACCTCCACCTCGACGAGCTGGTTCCACAACGTGAGGCTCACCACGATGCCGGCCTTTCCTGCCCGCGCCGTCCGCCCCGAACGGTGCAGGTACGCCTTGTGGTCCTCCGGGGGGTCCCAGTGGATGACGCCGTCGACGGCCTCGATGTGCAGGCCACGGGCGGCGACGTCGGTCGCCACCAGGATGGGCAGCTTGCCCCCGGAGAAATCGGCCAACGCACGCTCACGGTTCGCCTGCCGGAGGTCACCATGGATGGCGGCGGCGTGGAGCCCTTCCTTTTCCAGGTTCTCGACGAGCCGGTCCGCCCCCCGCTTGGTGCGGACGAAGAAGAGCGTCTTCTCCTGCGAACGGGCGATGGCTGCGGCCACTTTCACCTTGTCCATCTGGTGCACCTGAATGAACCGGTGCTCCATGAGTGTCACCGTCTGCGTCGAGGACGACACCTCGTGAAAGACCGGCTCGGTGAGGTAGCGCTGCACCAGGCGATCGACGGCACCGTCGAGCGTGGCCGAGAAGAGAAGCGTCTGATGCGGCGTCTCCAGGCGGCGGAGCACCCACTCCACCTGGGGCATGAATCCCATGTCGGCCATCCGGTCCGCCTCGTCGAGGACCAGGGTCTCGAGCTGCGCCACGGAGATCTCTCCCCGATCACCCAGGTCGATGAGGCGCCCGGGCGTCGCGATGATCACATCCACACCCTTCTGCAACTTCGCCACCTGGCGGTCGATGTCGGCGCCGCCATAGACGGCGACGGCCCGCAGGCCCAGGGTCTTGGCCAGCGGAGCCAGCACGTCGTGCACCTGCACGGCCAGTTCGCGGGTGGGCAGGAGCACCAGGGCCAGGGGCTTCGCCGGTCGTGCGCGGACCATGACCCGAACCCTGGGCGTCCCTGGTCGCCTTGGTGCGCTGCAGGAGCGGGCACCCCGAAGGCCAGCGTCTTGCCGGACCCGGTTTTGGCCTTGCCGCACACGTCGCGGCCCGCCAGGGCATCGGCGATGGTCAGGGCCTGAATTGGAAAAGCGCTGACGATCCCTTGATCGGCCAGCGCTTTGGTCAGTTCTTCGGAAACTCCCAGGGACTCGAATGTCCGAGCCGTTTCGTACGTGTCATCCGCAGAGGACTGGGTCCCCTCGTCGGGTAAATCGGCGCCCGCGCCGGTCAAAGCCTGAATTGTCATATCTCGCTCTCTCTGTTGAGCGGCGGGACCCTGCGCCAACCAGAGGAGGAGGAAACGGCCCCGACTCACCAGCCCCTTGCCGGTGGTCGCACCTCTATTGTACCAGTACGGAAGGCATCTCCTGCGTTTTAGCTGTGCAATGGTGTGCGCTCGCTCACGGAGTCAAAGGAGGAAGGTCGATGGCGAAACTCGAAGCAGGTGCGGTGGCACCCGCATTCACGCTTCCTGACCAGGACGGCAAGCCGGTCAAATTGTCCGATTTCAAGGGCCAGCAGGTGATCGTCTACTTCTACCCGGCCGACGACACACCCGGGTGTACCAAAGAGGCGTGCCAGTTCAACGACAACCTCAAGACATTCGAAAAAGCGGGTGTCGCCGTCCTCGGCATCTCCCCCGACGGGGCGGAGAAGCACACGAAATTCCGCACCAAGTACAAGCTCAAGTTCCCTCTCCTCACCGACTCGGACAAGAAGGTGATGGAGAAGTACGGGGCATGGGGTGAAAAGACGATGTACGGCAAGAAGACCGTCGGCACCATCCGTTCCACCTTCCTGGTCGGCCCGAACGGCAAGATCCAACGGGTCTGGTCACACGTCCGGGCCGACGGGCATGCGGCGAAGGTGCTCGAGGCGATCTCCGAGGTCTGACCGCACCGCTTACTGCTGGTGCTGCGGGCACCACCACGTCGTCCGCCCACCGACCGTGGCGGTGCGCAACTCCGTGCCGTCCTTGGGGCAGCGCCCGCCCGGCGTGCCGCTCCTCCATGAGCTCGCCCATGTGCGATCCTCCCCGGCGCCCGAGCTGGCGCAGGGTGGCGCGCAGGGCCTTGTGCAGGGTGCGGAGTTCAGCGTCACTGAGCGGGTCCCGTCGCTGCGGGTCGAGACCGGCCCGCCACAAGATCTCGTCGGCGAGGAGGTTCCCGATGCCGGCCAGTCGCTCCTGATCCATCAGGCGCGCCTTGAGGGGGGCCGCTGCGCCCGCCCGCGCCGGGTTGCTCGCCAGGGCCGCCCTGAGCTCGGCCAAGGTCACTGAGAGCGCATCGGGTCCGAGCCGGCCTTCGTCGGGCATCAACTCGAGCGAACCGAAGCGGCGGGGATCATGCAGCAGGAGATGCCCCCCGTCGGCGAAGGTCACACGGGCCCGCACCCACTTGTCGCCGAAGACGCCCGGGCCGTAGAGCAGCCGGTCGAGCGCCTCGTCCCCGTCGACCACGAGTCCGCCGGTCATGCCGAAACGGACACCGAGCGTCGGACCGTCGCCGGAATCGAGGAGCATGAGCTTCCCGCGCCGCCGCGCCTCGGTGAACATGTGGCCGCCCAGCGCACGCTGCAACCCCCGCGGCGTGGTGCCGCCCCGCCCGTAGCGGGCGTCGACCATCCAGACCTTGTCGATCGGGCGCAGGAGTGCCTTCTCGGCCAGGCCGCGGTACAGCTCGACTTCCAGGATCTCGGGCATCGCAGTGACGGTACCGGACGCTGGCCGTTCTGCCGAATATGGTGGGTAAATGCCACCCGAAAAACCACAATGGGCCGAGCTGTTCACCGAAGTCGTCACGTCCGGCCTGTGCACCGGTTGTTCAGCCTGCGTCATCGCCTGCCCCTACGACGTCCTCGGCTATGACGACGCCGACGGGCACTACAAGCCGTTCCACGTCCTGACCGACGGCGGGCCCGACAACTGCACCCACGGCGAGAAGGGGTGCACCCTCTGCACCCGCGCCTGCCCCCGCTTCCGCACCTGGGAGCCCGACATCGAGAACCATCTCTTCGGGCGGCCCCGGACCGACGAGGAGGTGGCGGGCATCGCCCGCCGGACCGTGCTGGCACGGGCGACCGATCCCGAGGTGCAGGGCTGCGGGCAGGACGGCGGGCTGGTCTCCGCCCTCCTCATCTGGGCCTTCGAGCACGACCTCATCGACGCCGCGCTCGTGTCGGGGCTCGAGGGCGACGGGTCGACCTGGAAGGCCGATCCCCCAGGTCGCCTGGAACAAGGAGGACGTCCTGGCCACCTCGGGCTCCCGCTACACCTACTCGGCCAACCCGTTGGCCTACCCCGATGCGATCGCCGGAGGGGCCGAGCGCATCGCCCTGGTCGGCATGGGATGCCAGGCCTCGGCGCCCCCGGTCATGGCGGCCCGCAAGGCCGGCAAGATCGCCCGCCGCTTCACCCTCTCCATCGGGCTGCTGTGCTCGAAGACGTTCGACGACGCCATCTTCCCCGAGCTCTTCGAGGCCAAGTACGGGCTGCACCGGGCCGACATCGTCAAGATGAACATCAAGGGCGTGTTCCAGGTATGGATGCGCGACGGGGCGTACCACGAGATCCCGCTCAAAGAGGCGCACGCCTGGACCCGGGAGGGATGCACCAGCTGCCCGGACTTCGCGGCCGAACACGCCGACATCTCGACGGGCGGCATCGGGGCCTTCGGGGACTGGACGTTGACGCTCATCCGGACCGAACGCGGCGAGGAGCTGTTCGACGCCATGGAGGCGGGCGGCGTCATCGAGACGCGGCCCATCGAGGAAGACCCGGGAGCGGTGACCTTGCTCAACCGCTTGAGCAAGGTGAGCCGCAAGCGGTGGCCGGCCACCGCCGTGCCCATGCCGGGCCGCCTGCCGGCACCGACCGCCCCGACGGCGTGACGGCCCCGACGGCGTGACGGCGTGACCGCCGCAGGGCCGAAGAACGACGCATTCGCCGCCCTCCTCGGCATTGACGTCCAGCGCCGTGGCCCGGGCCACACCGTGGCCACCCTGACCACCACGGACCATCACGCCAATCCGCACGGGACCGTGCACGGCGCCGTCTTCTACGCCGTTGCCGGCGCCGCGGTGGCCGCCGCGGCCAACGACGAGGAGCATTCGGGCATCGTCACCTCGGTGCTGGTCGAATATCTCCGGCCGGCCGCCATCGGTGACGTCCTGCGGGCCGAGGTCGACCCGCGGCGTCTCGACCGAGCGGGAGGACATCTTCATCGGGACCGTGGACCGGGGCCGGGAGGACGAACCGGGCGAAGTCCTGGCCTGGGTGCGCGCCCGCGGCACCCGCCGGTCCCGGCCAAGCTGACCCGGGAACCGCCGGTCGCCGCATCCCTCCGATCGTCATCCCTCCAGTGATCCGGATGGCCGAATCTGTGGGAACTCTGTCATTGACGCCACAGTCGGGCGCATGCACTGTGGAGGCATGCGCACACGCCACGTGGTGGTCATCGCGTTCCCCGGGGTGCAGCCACTCGATGCGGTAGGGCCGATAGAAGTCTTCGCCGGGGCATCCAGGGTGGCGGCGGCCCAGGGGAAGGCCGCGGCGTACCGGGTATCGCTGGCCTCCACCGGTGGAAGCACCGTCTGGTCCGACAGCGGCGTGGGCCTCTCGACCGTTCCCCTCCCCGATCCGAAAGGGATCGACACCCTCGTCCTCGCCGGTGGCAACGGGAACCGCGCCGCCCGGGAGGATGCGGCGCTCCTGACCTGGATCCGGCAGGCGGCACCGAGCTGCCGCAGGGTTGCCACCGTGTGCACCGGCACCTTCCTCGGGGCCGAGGCCGGACTGCTCGACGGCCGACGCGTCACGACCCACTGGGCCAGTGCCGCAACGGCTGGCCAAGGAATTCCCCGCGTTGTCCGTCGATGCCGATCCGATCTACATCCATGACGGCAAGTACTGGACCAGCGCCGGCGTCACGGCCGGCATCGACCTCGCCCTGGCGCTGGTGCAGGACGACCTCGGTGTCGACGTGGCCCAGACGGTCGCCCGGTGGCTCGTGATGTTCCTGCACCGGCCGGGCGGCCAGACGCAGTTCGCGTCACCGGTGTGGGTGCGGCGGGCCGAGCGCTCGACCGTGCGTGCGGTGCAGACCCTGGTCGAATCGGCGCCTGGTGGCGATCACCGCGTACCGGCCATGGCTGCGGCGGCCGCCATGAGCGTGCGCCACTTCACCCGTGTCTTCACGGCCGAGGTGGGCGAGACACCGGGGAAATTCGTCGAACGCGTACGCCTCGAGGCCGCGCGGACCGAGCTCGAGACGACGAACGACACGCTCGATCTGATCGCCGCGCGGTGCGGGTTCGGCAGCGCCGAGTCGCTGCGGCGCGTGACGCAACGCCGCCTCGGTGTCGCCCCCGACGCCTATCGCCGCCGCTTCCGCACGAACGCCGAAGAAAGGACATCCGCATGACCACCGGCATGCAGGTCGCCATCCCCCTCTTTGACGAGTTCACGGCCCTCGACGGCGTCGGGCCGTACGAGGTCCTCCAGCGCATCCCTTCCCTCGATGTGACCTTTCTCGGGCACCGACGCGGCGAGTACCGGAGCGAGAACGGCATGCTCGGCCTGATCGCTGACGCATCGTATGCCGATATTCCCGAACCCGACGTGATCGTGTTCCCCGGCGGGGTCGGCACGCGGCCGCTGCAGAGCGACGACGAGGTCCTCGAGTGGGTCCGTCATGCGCACGCCACGACCCGTCTCACGACGTCGGTCTGCACCGGCTCACTGGTGCTCGGCGCGGCCGGGCTCCTCGAGGGGCTCACGGCGACGACGCACTGGGCCTGCTACCCCGAGTTGGCGGCCCACGGGGCCTTCCCCACGGCACAACGGGTGGTCGAGCATCTCGAACACCGGATCATCACCGCCGCCGGAGTCTCGAGCGGCATCGACATGGCCTTGCGCCTGGTCGAGGTCCTCGTCGATCGCACGGCGGCCGAGGCGGCGCAACTGATGATCGAGTACGACCCCCAACCGCCGTTCGACAGCGGCGCCGTGGCCAATGCCGACGCGGCGACACTCAGCCGGGTGGCGGAGTACGCCAAGCTCCGCAAGTAGCCAAGTGGTGGCCACGGGGCACAGAGAGCGACCGCTCCGACAACCGGGGCCTGTGGCGTCGTCTTACGGCGTCGCTGCGCTCCCCCCTTGAGGCCCCGGTTGGCCGGTCCCCTGCGCCACGATCTGCGAGGCCCGGGCGAACACGGCATCGAACATGGGCTCGGTGAGGACCCCGGTGAAGGTGTTCTGCTGGCTCGGGTGGTACGAGCACAGAAGCATCCGCCCGTCGGGCAGCACGTGCTCGGCCAGATGGCCGAACTTCGGGCGGGGCCGTAAGGCCGAGGAGATCGGCGACGCTGTGAAGGGCGAACTGGCCCAGCACCACGATCACCCGTAGGTCCGCCAGGAGCTCCAACTCCCGGGCCAGGTAGGGGGCGCAGGCCGCACGCTCGCTCGGATTCGGCTTGTTGGCCGGCGGGGCACAGTGGACCGCCGCCGTGATGTAGACGTCGTGCAGGACCAGACCGTCGTCACGGGCGGTACTCGTCGGTTGGGACGCGTAGCCGGCCCGGTAGAGCGCGGCGAAGAGCCAATCGCCGGAACGGTCGCCCGTGAACATGCGTCCCGTCCGGTTGGCCCCGTGGGCGGCCGGGGCCAGGCCGACGATGCCCACCCGTGCGCCGGCATCGCCCAATCCGGGCACACCGCGGCCCCAATACGTCTGGCCGGCGAAGGACGCCCGGGGCGAAGCGGCGATCTCCTCGCGCCATTGCACCAGACGTGGACAGCGGCGACACTGCGCTACCTCCTGCTGGACGACGCGCAGTCCGTCCTCGGCGGCTCGGTTTGGGGTCACGTCGTAAAGCCTACGATGGGGTCTCGTGCCCGCTTCCGTCCGACCATCGTCCTCGCGCTCCGCGCACAAATCCGCCGCCCCCACGCGGATCCTGCTGGTTCGTCACGGGACGACGCCCACCACCGGCAAGATGCTGCCGGGAAGGGCGGGCGGGCTGCATCTTTCCGACAAGGGCCGGGCCCAGGCTGACGTGGTGGCAGGGCGGATCGCTGCGATGGAGAAGCCCCCCACCGCCATTTATGCCTCACCGCTCGAACGGACCCGGGAGACCGCCGCCCCCATCGCTGCCGCGCTCGGGTTGCGCGTCAGGACGGTCCGCGGCCTGATCGAGGTGGACGTGGGCGAATGGACGGAGAGATCTCTGGCCAGGCTCAACAAGACCAAGGAATGGGCCACCGTGCAGCGTTGGCCCAGCGGCTTCACTTTTCCCGGGGGTGAGTCATTCAGCGAAATGTCGACCCGCAGCATGACGGCGGTCCTCGGCCTTGTGAAGGAACACCCGGGCGAGACGATCGTCGCCGTCTCGCACGCCGACCCGATCAAAGCGGTGGTCGCCGCCGCCGCGGGCGTCCCCCTGGACCTCATGCAACGCCTGGTGATCTCGCCATGCTCGGTCTCGGCTCTGCTCTTCACAGCGGGGGGCCCCGCTATCCTCTGCGTGAATTCGACCGGTTCTCTCGGCGACCTGGTGCTCTCATGAGTGACGAAACCGACTACGACGCCCCCGACCACTGCACTGTCGGCGTGATCGGCGAGGTCGGCAACCGGCTGTTTCTCTTCTACTGTCGCCAGGGACTCACCGAGACGACCGTCAAGGTGGAGAAGCAACAGGTGGCCGTCCTCGCCAGCTACCTGGGCCGCATCGTGAAGGAGCTCGGTCGCCCCGGTCACCTGCCCGATGACCTGAGCTTCGACGGTGCCGAGGACCCCGAGTGGGTCGTCGGGACGATCGGCGTCTCCTACGACGAGGAGCTCGACCGGGTCGTGGTCGTCCTCGAAGAGGTCCACGACGAGGACGAGGACGAGGACGAGAGCGGCCATGTCCTGCGCATCGCCCTCACACGCGAACAGGCGGCAGCGTTCGCCATCCACGCCACCCGCCTGGTCGAATCGGGCAGGCCGCCGTGCCCCCTCTGCGGGCTCCCCCTCGACCCGTCCGGCCATGACTGTCCGCGCACGAACGGACATCGCCCGCCGGTGACCTGACCACCCGTGGCCGCCGAAACCGTTGCGCGCATCCTCACCGAAGGCGACATGGAGGTGCACGGGAGGATCGCGGGGAGCTCGAACGCCACCCTGCTCGTCACTTGCCGCCTCGGGGAGAGCGAGCTCATGGCGGTCTACAAGCCGTGCAGGGGCGAGCGACCGCTCTGGGACTTCCCAGGTGGCCTGTTCAGGCGGGAGGTAGCCGCCTATGTGCTGTCCGAGGCACTCGGCTGGGGGCTGGTGCCTGAGACCGTCGAGCGGACCGAAGGCCCATTCGGCGAAGGCTCGGTGCAGCGCTTTGTCCCCGAGGACGGCACCTCGCACTACTTCACCCTGCGTGAAGATCCGAAGTGGCAGCGGACGCTGATGCGGATGTGCGCCTTTGACGTGGTGGCCAACAACGCGGACCGCAAGAGCGGGCACGTCCTGCTGGCCGAGGACCGCCTCTGGGCCATCGACAACGGGCTCTGCTTCAACGAGGACGACAAGCTGCGCACGGTCATCTGGGACTTCGGGGGAGAACCACTCCCGCCCGATGACGTCGCGGCCCTGGAACGCCTGCAGCGCGAGGGCCCGTCGGCCCGGTTGCAAGACCTCCTCACCCCACCCGAGATCGAAGCGCTCCTGGCCCGGGCGGCCTGGCTCACGAACCTCCAAGCCCTGCCCGAGCTGGTCGAAGACGGCGGATGGCCCCCCTACCCGTGGCCCCTCGTCTGAAGAACTCGTCTCCCCCGTCAGGGCAGATCGAAGTGCAGCTGGCCCCGCAGGTAGTTCAAGACGGTCTGCGAAAGGACCTCCCCTCCGGCCGGGGTGAGGTGGATGCCGTCAGGCGTCCGCACATTGACCACCTGACCGGCCCCGTTGGTGATGAAGGGGGCGTAGGTCCCTTGAGCGGTGCCAAGGAGGGTCCAGCTGCTGATGAAATCAACCGCCGGCTTGCGCGCCGCCGCCTGCTGTTGGTCGATGGCGTCGATGTCGGACATCTTGGCCGACAATGCCGTGTTCTGCATCGGCGGCATCCCGACCCAGATCACTGTCGCTCCCCCGCTCTGGGCCAACTTCATGAAGTCGGCGGCGCGTTGGGCGTACAACACATTCCACTGCGGTGAGGTGAACGGGACGTCGGGCGGTCCCGGGAAGTCCTGAGGATCGTTGGCGCCCATCATGATCACGACGATTTGAGGGTGCGTCGCGCTGAGGTCGCTCTGCAGCTCCGCCGGCCAGTTGAAATAGTCCGGACGCGTGAGCCCGGTGCTCTCCCGGGCGTCGAGCGTGGCCTTGACCACGCCCGTGTTGACCAGATCGTTCTGCAGCGGTCCACCGAGGTCGATACCCAGCGAATCCCCCAGGATCAGCACGCGCAGCGGGTTGGCGGCCGTCGGGTGCGTGACGTCGGGGACGGTGGTCCCCGTGGTCGCTTTGGTGCCCGCGCCCGGTTGGGTGCCCGTGGTCGAGGTGCCCGTGGTCGAGGTGCCCGTGGTCGAGGTGTTCGTCGCATGGCCGCCGGAGGGCGCCTTCGCCGGCTGGCCGCCCTGCTGATGGGCCGGACCGAGGGTGGTCAGCGCGCCGTTGCCCGGGCGGTTGCCCGTGCGCCCGGTCGCCTCGTCGGTCCACGAGACGATGTGCGACACCTGCAGGGCGCGGCTCGTGGCAGCGATCGGGCCCAGCACGTCCAGCGACACGGTGCGGCGCGCTGCCCACCGGGGAAACCTGGGCGTTGTGCTGCAGTGTGGGCGCGTCGAGCAGCAGCCAGAGAAGAAACGCCGCCACGCAGAGACGCAGCACGCGTTGCCACGGCGCACGCAGTCGTGCGTCGGGGGTGTCGCTGTGCACTGTCTCTGTGGGTGGTGCGCTCTCAGACATCATCAGAACCGGTAGTAGATGAACGGGGCCACGCCGGCGGGCCCGAACGTGGTGATTCCGAGCAGAATTAATGACAGCACACCGACCTGGACGACGGAGCGCTGCCGGGAGAACGTACCCTGCAGCCGGTTCACAGAGTCGTCGGGGACGTACTGGGAGACCAGCGTGCCGATCACGACGAGCACCAGCAGCGGTGTGACCAACGGAGATGCCTCCCCCCAACCCGAGATCATCCGGCCCAGGACGGCGAAAGCTTGGGAGAGCCCGTTGGCATTGAAGAACACCCAGCCCAGGCAGACGAACTGGAACGTCCAGAACCGCTGCAGCCAAATGCGCACCGGACCGTCGGCCACCGGTGGCAATCCCTGCTGCACCCGGTGCCGGCGGCGCAGGTGCCCCACACCCTGCCCGACCCCGTGCAACGCCCCCCAGAACACGAAGGTCCACGCCGCGCCGTGCCACAGGCCGCCCAGCACCATGGTGATCATGATGTTGCGCACCGTCTTGGCCTCCGACCCGCTGCTACCGCCGAGAGGGATGTAGAGGTAGTCGCGCAACCAGCGCGAGAGCGTGATGTGCCAGCGGCGCCAGAAGTCCTGCAGGTTGCGCGCCGTATACGGTCCGTCGAAGTTGATCGGGAAGCGGATCCCGAGGAGGAGAGCCAGGCCGATTGCGATGTCGGTGTAGCCGCTGAAGTCGCAGTAGATCTGCACCGCGTAGCCCCACGCGGCGAAGATCGCCTCGGGTGCGGAGTGCTGCGCCGGCGCCGTGAAGACGGGCACCACAATGGCGCTCGAGACATACGAGGAGATCACGACCTTCTTGAAGAGCCCGGCCATGATCAACCACAACGCGCGCGAGTAGTCGACGTGCGCCGGATCGCGGCGCTGGCGCAGCTGGGGCAGGAGCTCCCCGCCGCGGACAATCGGCCCGGCGAGCAGATGGGGGAAGAACGACAGATAGAGCGCCAGGTCCAGAGGACGCGCCGGCTGCAGCTGCCGGCGGTAGATGTCGATGACGTAGCTCAGCGCCATGAACGTGTAGAACGAGATGGCGATGGGGAGCGCCACCTGCAGGAGCGGCACGGCGCGCCCCAGTCCCAACGCGTGCGTCAGGTTGTCGACGTTGACCGAGACGAAGCCGTAGTACTTGAACCATCCAAGGAGCGCCAAGAGGGCCGCACAAGCCAACGCCATGGCGATGCGACGACTCTTTTCGGTTGTCGTACGGACGACCGCGACGCCACCGAGGAAGGCGACAGTGGTCGTGCCGACGAGCAACAGGCAGTAGCTCCACCCGACCCAGCCGTAGAAGAAGTAGCTCAGCGCGAGCATCGACAGCTTCCAGGCCACCGAATAGGGATTGAGCAGCCAATTCACCGCAAAGGCGATGGCAAAGAAGATGGCGAAGTCGAATGTGGGGAAAAGCATGCGAGCCGATCGGTTGTTTGCGCCGAATGTACCGCCGCCCCATGGCTTTTTGTGTCATCGATGTTCCGCGACACCGTCGCCCGGCGTCGTCAAGCCGGGTCGGCGGCGGAAGTTTTCAGCCCTTCGCTTTGAGGGCCTCGATCAACGCCGGGAGGACCTTGTGCACATCACCGACAATGCCCAGATCGGCTACCGAGAAGATCGGCGCCTCCTGGTCCTTGTTGATGGCAATGATGTTCTTCGAGCCCTTCATCCCCACCAGATGCTGCGTCGCACCGGAAATACCGCAGGCCACGTAGACCGTCGGCTTCACGGTCTTGCCGGTCTGGCCGACCTGGTGCGAGTACGGCACCCAGCCGGCATCGACGATGGCCCGGCTGGCACCGGCCGCACCGTGCAGAAGCTTGGCCAGCTCCTCAATGAGTGCGTAGTTCGCCGCGTCGCCGAGACCCCGTCCACCGGAGACGACGACGGCCGCTTCGTCCAGCTTGGGACCGCTGCGCTCCTCGACGTGGCGCTCGACGAGCTTGGCCCCGTTGGCGGCACCCGTCTCGGGGACCGCTGCGGCCACGACCGCGGCGGGGGCGCCTCCGGACGGCTCGGGTGCGAAGGACTTGGCCCGGATGACGAAGAGGGCCGGACCGGGCCCGGTGAAGCGGGCCGTCACGATATGGCTCCCGCCGAAGACCGGGTGTTGACTCGACAGCCCGTCGCCGTCTGCCACCAGTCCGGTGACGTTGGTCAGCACCGGCCGATCCAGCTTGGCCGAAAGGCGACCGGCGACGTCACGCCCGTCGTAGGTGGCCGGGATCAGAATGGCGTCGGGGGCGCTGCCGCCTTCGACGAGTGCGGCCAGGGCGGCGGACACCGGGACACCGGGCAGCGAACCGCCGAGATCCCCTACGTCGTACACCGTGGTCGCCCCGTACTCACCCAGGGCAGCGGCCAGCGAAGCGGTCTCGGACCCCCAGGCCACGGCCTCGACCGTGGTGGCCACCGACCGCGCTTCGGTCAGCAGCTCGAGGGTGATCGGCGTCGGACCGGCATCTCCCGCTTCGGCCAGAACCCATACCTTGTCGATCGCCATCTCAGATCACCTTTAGCTGCTCGAGGAAGGCCACGACGCGCTGGGCGCCGTCCCCTTCGTCCACCACGATCTCACCCGAACCGCGCGACTCCGCCTCGGAGACGTCGGTGATCTCCTGTCGGGCACCGGCGGCCCCGACCTGCGATGCGTCGAGGCCCAAGTCGGCCACCGTGAGGTTGTCCACCGGCTTCGACTTGGCCGCCATGATGCCCTTGAACGACGGGTAGCGCGGCTCCACCACGCCGGCGGTCACGGTGACCACGGCGGGCAGGGGGCAGACCACCTCGTCGTACCCGGCTTCGGTCTGGCGCTCCACCTTGACGGAGTTGCCGTCGACGGCGATGGACTTGGCGAAGGTCACGGACGGGAAGCCCAGGAGCTCTGCCACCTGGACGGGCAGGGTGCCCGTATAGCCGTCGGTCGACTCGGTGGCCATGACCACCAGATCGGGGTTCGCCCGCTTGATGGCGGCAGCCAACACCTTGGCGGTGCCCAACGCATCGCTACCGGCGAGCGGCGTCGTCACTGACGAGAATGGCTTTGGCCGCGCCCATGGCGAGCCCGGTCCGTAGACCCGAGGTCTCACCGCCGGGGGCCATGGAGACAAGGGTCACTTCGTCCCCCTCCCCCCCGGCCAACTGCAGCGCCATCTCGACCCCGTAGTTGTCGGAGTCGTCCATGATGAGCTTGCCGGTGCGGACGAGGGTCTTGGTCACAGGATCGAGGGTCGCCGGAGCGGCCGGGTCAGGGATCTGTTTCACACAGACAACGACGTTCATGGCCGTTCATCTTTGACGAAGCGGGCACCCTGCCGCCATTCGGCCCTTCTACCGGCCTCTTTCCATGGCAATTGCCCCATCGGGCGCTCCTCCGACGCCCGGTCCCGGCCCTCACCCGTCTCCGCCGGCGGCGGCGATCGACAGGGCCTCGAGCAGCTTGTCGGTGATGATGCCGTCGACCCCGAGCGCGACAAGGGCGGCGAGGTCCTCGGGGGCGTTGACCGTCCATACGTTGACCGCCAAGCCGGCGGACTGCGCCCGCTCCACCAGTGCGGGGGTGACCGACGAGACGAACGGATGGACCGCCCGCCATCCCTCCTCGACGGCCAGGGCGAGGCCGGCCTCGGCCTCGGTGAAGAAGGACCAGAGAGCGCCCAGTGCGAGGCGGCCATCCGCCACCTGCACGGCCCTCAGGGTGCTGACCTGGAACGACGACACGATCACCCGGTCCGTCCACCCGGCGTCAGCAATCGCCACCGCCGTCAATGCCGCGATCGTCTCACCGGCGTCATAGCCGGGCTGGTCGGGTTCGTTCTTGATCTCGACATTGACCACCATGCCGTCACAGACGCTCAGCGCATCCGCCAACAGGGGCACCGAGGGTGGGAGCTCGGGCACGGTCAGGTGGGCGAGCGGGCCCAGCCCGTCGATCACGGGATCGTGATGGACGGCGAGGGCCCCGTCGGCGGTGAGCCGCACGTCGAGCTCGACCCCGTCGGCCCCCAACCGCTTGGCTTCGGCAAATGCTTCGAGCGTGTTCTCGACACACCCATCCGTCCATCCCCGATGCGCGAAAACTGCCGTCATGAAGACCCTTTCCCCTGCAAGACACACATCTTTACCTTTTGTTCATAAATTTCACGAAACTGCTTGCCAGCACTGCGACAAGCCATTACCCTCTTCTCGTCAATCCCTTCTCAGTGACGGACACCAATCTGGGTTCGATCATGTGAAAAGGATCACAACCGCGTGGGTGGAGGCTCTCCCAATGGCTCTCATGTGGAACAGGACGGTCGACTGGGACGCAGACGACTGGCGTCGTGCCGCAGCATGCCGGAACACCGAACCTGATTTGTTTTTCCCGGTCGGAACCACCGGGCCGGCCATCGATCAGATCGATGCCGCAAAGGGTGTCTGCCGGTCGTGCGAGGCTCTCGAGCCCTGCCTGGACTTTGCGCTGGCCACCAACCAGGAGTCCGGCGTCTGGGGAGGCACCTCGGAAGAGGAGCGTCGCAAGCTCCGCAAGGCCTGGCTGGCCGCCCGTCGCTCCCAGCGGACCTTCTGACCCGAACGAAGCTTCTTCCACCTCACCGGCCCCCGTCGTTCAAGACGGCCCTCTCTCGGCAGGGGCACGGTCCGCCGCCCGGCTACCGGTGCGCCCGCACCGGAACCGAGATCACGACCCTGGTCCCACCGCCCTCTGCCGCAGGCATCGCCTCCATGGCGATCCGGCCCTCCAACTGGCTGGCGACCAGGTCCCGAACGATGGAGAGTCCGAGGCTGGTCGTCTTCTCGATGTCGAAACCTTCCGGCAGCCCCCGCCCGTCGTCACGCACGGCCACGATCAGCTCATTGCCCAGATTGGAGAGCGTGACGTCGACGTGACCCACCGCCCCCTCCCCCTCCCCCTCCCCTTCCCCGCACCCGCACCCGCACCCGCACCCAATCCGGACAGGCTCCCCGGTTCGGCCCCTGAATCGAGGTCGAACGCATGTTCCACCGCGTTCTGCAGCAACTCGGCCAGCGTCACGGCGAGAGGGGTGGCCACGTCGGCGGTCACGTCGCCCAGATCGCCGGTGGTCGTGATCACAATTGGCTGCGAGGACACCACCGAGTCCTCCGCCATCTGTACCAGCGAGACCACAATTTCGGCGAACGGGACCTGGTCGCTCGGGTCCCGCGAGAGGATCTCGTGCACGAGCGAAATCGACCGTACCCGTCGCTCCGCTTCCTGCAGGGCGACGCGGGCCGCCCGTTCGTCCACTCGGCGGGCCTGGAGGCTCAGGAGTGACGAGATCGTCTGCAGATTGTTCTTGACCCGATGGTGCACCTCGCGGATGGCGGCGTCCTTGGAGAGCAACAAACGGTCCAGGCGGCGCACATCGGTGACGTCGCGCATGAGGATCATCGCCCCGGTGACCACGCCGTGCGAGAGCAGGGGGATGCAATGCAGTAGCACGATCACGTCGGGCCGCCGCTCCACCTCTTCGACCACCGGCCGGCCGTTGGTCAGGGCCCAGTCGATCGCCGTCTCCTCTATGTCGAGGTCACCGAAGCGCCGACCCTCCGGCGGGGCGTAGATGCCCATGCGGTGGAAGGCGTTCATGGCATTGGGAGAGGCGAACTCCACCCGGCCGTCGGCATCGACCACCACGACGCCGTCGCCCACCCGGGGTGCCTCTTCGGTGCCGACATCCTCGTCGGGATAGGGGAAGGCGGATTGGGCCACCATGTCGGCCAGGCGCTCGAATACATCGAGGTAGGTGCGCTCGTACATGCTCGTCGGCCCCTTGAGCGGCGCCAGCGACACCCGGAGCACCACGGCGATGACCACGTCCCCGAAGCGGACGGGGATGGTCTCGACGGGGACCTGCTCCCCCTGCAGCGGATGATGGATGCTGCCGCGCGTGATCTCGCCGCTGTGCAGGCAATTGGCGGCCAGCGCCCACTGCGTCTCGTTGATGGTCTGCCCGACCAGGTCCTGATCGACCAGCGTGGGCCGGTTGGTCGGGCGTATCTGGCCCAGGACCACCATCTCGGGATCCTCGGACGCCGGCGGCTTTCCCTCCTCCGGCCGTACCGGGACCACCAGGAGGAGGTCCGAGAAGGAGAGGTCGGCGAGCACGCTCCAGCTCCCGAGCAGGCGCTGCAGGTGGCCGAGCTCTTCGGGTTCGAGATCGGTGAGCGACTGCGCCAGCTCGGCCGGAGTGGGCATCGCTACGCCCCTCCGCCCGTAGGGAGCAGAGGGTTGCCCACCGCCACCGGGTGCGGCTCCCGGCCCCGGTACCCCTGCAGCGAAGCGACCCCGACCGCAGCGAGGAGGTCGCGCAGGCCGTCGGCCCGGTCGGCCACGTGCTCCTGGCGGTGCGCATCCGAGGCCGTCGTCAACGGCACGCCGCGGGCCACGAACCGCTCGAGCAGGGGAAGGGCCGGGTACTGCTCGCCTACCGGCTTACGCCAGCCCGCCGAGGACACCTCGGCCGCCATCCCCGACGTGGCCGCCGCCTCGGCCATGCGGTCCCACCACTCGGCCGGGGCGTCGGGGCTGTGCCCCGCCACCTTGATCAGGTCGGGATGGGCCAGGACGTCACAGGCACCCGACGCCGCCAGCTCCTCCAGGGCGCGGGTGTAATCCTCCCAGCAGGTGTCCACCTCCCGCGTCGACCACTCGTCCATCTGGAGGGGGACATCGAGGTCGTCGAAACGCCATGCGCCGAGCCAGTGCACCGAGCCCAGGAGGACATCGAAGGGGTGGTCGGCGAGCAGGCCGGCCACCTCGTCCATGCGCCCGGGGTAGTAATCGACCTCGAGTCCGATGACGATGGGCAGCCCGGCCTCCTTCGCCTCCTGCGCACACCGGACGTAGTCGTCCAGATCGGCGGTGGCATGGAAGTCCCAGTACTCCGCCATCGAGGCCTGCAGCGCCGGCGGGATCGCGTCGTCGGCCCAGAAGCCGCCCAGGAGGCTCTCCGCCTGGCGGAAGCGGAACAGGTGCTCGGTCACCGCCAGTTCCTGCACCCCTGCCGCCTGCGCCTTCTCGCAGTAGCGCGGCGAGCTGGTCGAGGTGCAGCGGCGTCTCGTGGCGGTCGTGCGGCCACAGGTGGAGGTGGTAGTCGAGCACCGCGGGACCGGTGACCGGTCTCAGCCGGCGCGACGGATCAGCGTCACGCCGTCTCGGATGGTGGTCAGCACGCAGACCACGCGGGGATCATTGACCAGCTTGTCGTTGAAGGCGGCGATCGCCGCCGCAGACTCGTTGCGCGGTCCCGCACTTTCGAGGACGCCGCCACCCTGCAGGGTGTTGTCGGCCACGATCAGCCCGTGCGGCGCCAGCATGGGGAGCACGGCCTCGAAGTAGGCGTCGTAGCCCACCTTGTCGGCGTCGATGAACACCAGGTCGTAGGGACCGCTCAGCTCGGACAGCGAGGCGAGGGCGGGCCCTTCGATCACGCTGATCCGGCTCTCCAGCCCCGCGGCGGCGATGTTGCCGCGGGCGATCGTGGCGTGGTGCGGATCGACCTCCAGCGAAATGATCGACCCGCCCTCGGGCAGGCCCGCCGCCATGGCGATCGACGAGTACCCGGTGAAGGTGCCGATCTCGAGCACCCGGGTGGCCTGGGCCACGAAGACCAGCATCTCGAGGAAGCGCCCTTCCTGGCGCCCGACCATCATCCCCCACGCCGGAAAGTCCTTCCGGGTGGATTCGTCGACGGCGGACAGATGGGGCGGCGGCGCGGTCGAGTGCGATTCGGCATAGGCCAGCGCTTCAGGCAAGAGCAGTGGGTCCATGGCCTTGCATGGTACGCCCGCTCGGGCCCGGTGGGGACGGGCCGGGCCCGATCCCCGACGGCCGGGCCCGATCCCCCGACGGGCGGGCTCAGTCCCAGACTTGGCGGCCCAGGCGGATCAATCCGTCCATGTCGAAGATGTCGGCGTCGAAGAACGGCACGGTGACGAGAATGTCCGGGGTGCCGCGCAACTCGTTCTGCTGCTCCGCCTCGCGGCGGGCGACGACCCCGAAGTTGAGGAAGCTCTCGGCCACCTCGCGCAGCACGCGTGCGGTCAGCACCGGGTCGTCGGTCAACCCCTGACCGAGGCTGTCGACGTCGTCCGCCATGTGCTGGGCCAACCGTGCGGTCGCCGAGTCCCGCAGGTAGTCCGGGAGCACCTTGTTCAAGATGATCGCCCCGAGATGCAGCTTGCGCGCCGTGAGCTCCGTCGAGAAGAACTCGGCCTCACGCAACGGCGTCTCCTCGAGCGTGGAGACCACCATGAAGGTCGTGCGGCGGTCCGAGAGGAGACGGGTCACCGCCTCGGAGCGGGTCACGAAGCCTTCGTACATCGACTGGAACAAGATGAAGAATTCCGAGATGTCGGCCAGGAACTGCGTGCCGAGAATGCGGTCGGCCACGCTGTAGAAGGGCTTGGTGGCCGCGTTGACCAGGCGGGAACGGTACGGGGCGATGAGCCAGCGCAACAGGCGCGACGAGAAGAAGTCGGCGAGGCGCTGCGGCGCATCGAGGAAGTCGAGGGCATTGCGGGTCGGCGGGGTGTCGACGACGATGAGGTCGTACTTCCCCTCGGAGTGGATCTCGTAGAGCCGCTCCATGGCGATGTAGTCGTGCGACTGGACGAAGCGCCCCGAAATGTTCTGGTAGAGCGGGTTCGCCAAAATCTTCTCCCGCGTCACCTCGTCGGGCGCATGGCGTCGTATGAGATCGTCCCAACTCTGCTTGGTGTCGAGCATGGCCGCCCACAGCTCGCCCCGGGGGGTGATGCCGGCCCGCTTGAACATGTCGTCGGAGATGCGGACCTCGTCGTTGCCGATCCCCCTGAGTCCCAGTGCATCAGCCAGTCGGTGCGCCGGGTCGACCGTCAGCACAAGGACCCGGCCCCCGTGCTCGGCCGCCGCCATGGCGCCCACAGCCGCCGCCGTGGTGGTCTTGCCGACGCCACCCGGTCCGCAGGCGATGACGATCTCCTTGGCCGACAGGAGCCGCCCGATCGTCGGCGCCGCCTCGACCGCCCGCCGGGCCGCCATCAGTGACCGAGCTCCTCGCCGAGGGACTGGGCCAACTGGTGGGTCGTGCGCAGCCCGTGGGTCCGCGTGAACAGCTCGGGCAGAAGGAGGACGGGGACCTCGGGGGGAAGGCCGGCCTGGAGGCGCTGCAGGTGACCGGCCCCGGTCCGGCGCATGGTGACGGCGAGGCGGGCCGCTTCGAGGACCGGCGCCACCGAACCCCCGGCCCTCTCGGAGAGCACGGCTTCGGCCGCGGGCAGGCGCAGCTGCTCGAAGACCTCTTCCTCGCGCTGGCCGAAGAGCTCGGGCAGCACCCGGTTCACCACCACGGCGGAGAGCTCGACGGTGGTCTCTTCCCTGACCCTCGTCGTGAGCTCGAGGGTCTCGTTCACGGGCATCTCCTCGGGCGTGGTCACGGCGATGAGGCCCGTCTTCTGCGCATCGGAGAGGATCTCGAGCATCCAGTCGGTCTGGCTCCGGATGAGGCCGACCTTGACGAGGTCGTTGATGGCCTGCGGCGCCGCCAGCTGGCCGATGATGTGGCCGCTGGCCGGCGCATCGACGACGACCAGGTCGTAATGGCGCTCGCGCACCTCGTAGCAGAGCTTGCCCACCGTGAGGATCTCCCGTACCCCCGGCGCGGCCGTGGCCACGAAGTCGAACGCCTTGGCCAGGGGACCGATGCGGCCCACCACGGGGATGCGGAGGTGGAGCTTGAGGTATTCGCGGAGCGAGGCCTCGGTGTCCATCGACATGGAGGCCACCCGTGGGGCGATCTCGCGAGGCACGAAATCGCTGGGTGCCGCCTCGAAGAGTGCCGCCAGGTCCCCCTTGGCATCGACCTCACAGGCGAGGACGTGCTTGCCGTGGTCGGCTCCCAACTGGGCCAGGGCGGCGGCCACCGTCGTCTTGCCCACGCCACCTTTGCCGGTGACGAAGACCAGCTTGAGCTGGAGGAGGTCAGGAGCGGCCGCGCTCACTGTCCCTCCGTGTGTGTTGCGGGGTCAGGGTGCGCCGAACCCGACACGACGCTCCGCCGTCGGAGCCCCCACTTCGATGTACGCCACCTTGGCCACGGGGACGCCGACCTTGCGGCCCTTCTTGTCGGTGAGCCAGAGCACGCCGTCACCCGACTTGAGGAGCTTCTCGATGTCCGCCACAACTTTGTCGCGGTCGGCGTCATCCTTCAGCTCGACTTCCAGCTCCTTGGGTGTCTGGATGATTCCGATGCGCACGTCCACCTGATCTGGCTCCTCTCGATGGTCCCTGGCGGGGCCTGCGGGCACTTGGACGTTACTGCGACGCGGCAGACTGCATGACATGAGCCAGGTTCATCGAGGCGATCCGTCCGAACGCAACGTGCGTTGGGCATCGACCATGGCCGGCTATTCAGGGCCGGTCCGGCTGGCGCACGCCGACTCCTCGGCCCGTATCGACCGGCCCGGCCCGGCGTTCCCCGGGGTCGACACGGACGACGGGACAGGCGACGGAGCCGGGGGCGGGGCCGGGGCCCCCGCGGAACCCCTCGGCCGCAACGCCCGGGAAGAGCGGGAAGATGGCTTCCTGGCGCCGGGGGCCACCCGGGCGGCCGGGGCCGGCGAGCGGGCACGGGACGAGGAGCCCGACGAGTGGCGCACCTGCTTCGAGCGCGACCGGGACCGGATCCTGCACACCACCTCGTTCCGCCGGCTGGCCGGCAAGACCCAGGTCTTCGTCTTCCCCCAGGACCACCAGCGCACCCGTCTCACCCATGCCCTCGAAGTGGCCCAGGTGGCCACCGCCATGGCCCGCGCCTGCCGGCTCAACGTGGCCCTCACCGAGGCGATCGCCCTCGGCCACGACTGCGGGCACGGCCCGGGTGGGCATGCCAGCGAGGATGCGCTGGATCCGTTCCTGCCCGGGGGCTTCGACCACGCACCCTGGGGGGCCCATGTCTCGCTGGCACCCCTCAATCTCTGCGCCCAGACCATCGACGGCATTGCCAACCATTCCTGGTCCCGTCCCGCCCCGGCCACGCCCGAAGGAGAGGTGGTCAGCTGGGCCGACCGCGTCGCCTACGTCTGTCACGACTGGGAGGATGCCGTGCTGACCGGCATCGTGTCGCCGCACCAGCTCCCCCTGATCGTGCGCGACGTCTGCGGCGAGCGGCGTAGCGCACAATTGGGGGCGTTCATCCACGCACTCGTCGGGGCCACTCTGCGTAGCGGGCAGGTGGGCATGGACGAGGACGCGGCCGAAGCGCTGGCGGCCTTCCGCACCTGCAACTACGAGCGCATCTACCTGCGCGATGCCTCTATGCGCCAGGGCGAGTCGGTGGTGCGTGTCCTTCGGGCCCTCGTCGAGCACTTCGCCGACCGGCCCCACCTGATCACCGAGACGGTGGCGGAAGGGCAGCCCGATGTGCTCGCCGGCAGCGCGCAAGCGATCAAGGCCGCCGTCACCTACGTCGCCGGCATGACCGACCGCTTCGCCTTCCGCCAGGCGGTCGCCCTCCTGGGGTGGGATCCCGAGAAGCTCCCGGCCTCCGTGGGGTCGTAGCCACTCCCCTCGCCCCGCCCCGTCTTCGTTCGAACCGCCGCCCGCCCACTTGTGAAAACTGAAGGACTCCAGCGTTCAGTTCTCAGAGGCGACAGAGCCGGCACCGGCATGGTTTCGTCAATCAGTCGAGGGTGTCGACGCGTCGTGTCACCTGACTCCCCGGCTCAATGTGATCCGTGAACGCGACCCACACGGGGTCGCCCTCCACGGCATCGGCAAACGCAGCCGCCGCCGTCTCGCTGGACCACAACGTCACGACCATCCAGGAACCCTCACGGCGTGCCGTGGTCCGGCGCATGAACCCGGGCCGGTTGGGCACGAGCTCGGTCTGCACCCGGCGGTCGAGGGCCAGAAAGGCCGACTCCTCGACGCCCGGCCGCAACGCGAACATGGTCACTTCGACGACGGACATGGCCTCACGCCTGCACCAGCATCACTGGGTTCCCCTCCGGGTCGGTGATCCCGGCCAGTGTCGGGCCTCCGGGGACGTCGAACGGCTCGGCCACGACTGTGGCGCCGAGGCCCACCGATCGCTCGAGCGAACCGCGGAGGTCGGCCACCTGGACGTACAGCGTCACCCCGGATCGCTCGCTCTGCCGGATGTGACCGCCCGGACCGGGCTCGGGGCCGCCGATCCCCGGGGCGATGTCCATGATGAACCCGTCGCCGATCTTCCAGTTGAACAAGGCACCGTAGAACGACCGCAGAAGCTCCGCGTCCTTGGCCTCTATCTCCCAGTGCACGACGGGACGTGCCCAATCCTCGAGCATCCGGTCCTCGGGCATCCGGCCTCCTCCCTGCGCTGCGCCCCCAGGGTAGCGGCCGTTTCCTGTGCGGAGAAGGGGCTGAAGGGGTGGTTCGCCGTCAGCGCAGGCTGAGCTCCTTGCGATAGACGCGGGCCGGTCCGAGGGAGGCCAGACGGTCGGCGATGGCGATGAACGCCTGCGCCGTCTCGCTCTGCGGGTCGACCGCCACGATGGGCCGACCCTCGTCGGCGCCCTGGCGGACCGCGGCCACCAGGGGGACCTGACCGAGCAACGGGATACCGAGGTCGGCCGCCAAGGTGGCCCCGCCGCCAGCGCCGAAGAGCTCGTAACGCGTGCCGTCGTCGCCGGTGAACCAGCTCATGTTCTCCACCACGCCACGCACGGAGAGCTTGAGCCGCCGCGCCGCGAAGGCCGAACGCTGGGCCACGCGTTGCGCAGCCGCCTGCGGCGTCGTCACCACGATGATCTCCGCCCGCGGCATGACGTCGGCCAAGGTGAGCGCGACGTCGCCCGTACCCGGGGGCATGTCGACGAGGAGAAAATCCGGTTGACCCCAGAAGGCGTCGGTCAAGAACTGCTGAATGGCCTTGTGCAACATCGGTCCGCGCCAGATGACCGGTTGATCGTCGGGCACGAAGTAGCCCATCGAGAGGCACTTGACGCCATGGGCCGAGGTGGGGATCACGACATCACCGAGGATGATCGGGTCGTGATCGGTACCGAGCATTTTCGGCACCGAGAATCCGTAGACGTCGGCGTCGAGCAGTCCGACGCTGTGCCCGGCCCGGGCCAACGCCACCGCCAGATTCACCGTCACCGTCGACTTGCCGACACCGCCCTTGCCCGAGGAGACCCCGATCACGCGCGTGGTCGAGTCCGGCTGCAAGAACACCGGCGTCGCCTCGGGCTCACCCCCGTGGCCGTGCCCGTGACCACCGTGGCCGTGCCCGTCATCGGCCTCTGGCTCGTCGCGCAGCTGGTCGGTCGTGACTCCGAACATGTGCTGGCGCAGGGTCACCCGTAGCGCGGCGCGCTCGTCATCCCGCATGACGGTCAGATCGAACTCGATCTCTTCGACCCCGGGTACGGCGCCGGCCACCCGGTGCACCTCGTCGGCCAGCTCGTCAGACCCGGGCCAGGCCGCCACGGGTAGGGCGAGCTCGATCCTGACCCGACGCCGGCGCGACTTCACCTCGCGGAGCAAGCCGAGGCCGCCCAGGGGCAGGCCGAGCTCGGGCTCGACGATCGCGTTGAGCGCCGCCGTGAGCTGTGATTGATCGATTGCCATGCACTCCCTCGTCTCCAGTTGCTGCCTGGACCGGAGCATGCCCCGCCAGCCCCGCCGGGCGGCCGCATTACCCCAGCTGACGGGGCCGATCCTTCGGTAGACTACCTACCGTGAGCCCGGGCCCGATCGCAGTGGTGCCAGAAACAGCGGCCGCCGAACCAGGAGCCGGCACCGACGACGGCCGCTTCTCGGCCGCCGTGGCCGCTGTCTCGGCCGCCTTCGGCGACCCCACCCGGCGTGACATCTTCCTGCGTGTCCGGGCCACACCCGGCATGACCGCCACCGAGGTGGCCCTCACCTTCTCGCTCCACCCCAATGTGGCCCGCCACCACCTGCAGCGCCTGGTCGACGGCGGGTACCTCCGGGTCGAGACCGGCCGCAAGGCCCCGGGAGCCGGACGACCCTCCAAGCAGTACTTCTGTGTGGAGGAAGAGTTGACTGTCGGGCTGATGCAGCGCCGGGACGATCTCCTCATGCGCCTTCTGGCCGAAGCCATGCAACGCCTGGGCCCCGACGTGGCCGAGCAGATGGCGGCCCACGTCGGGGAGGAGTACGGGCGCTCGTTGGCGGCCCGGATGACGGTGACCGAGGGCCAGCGCACCGTGCGCGCCGCCATGCACGTGGTGGCCGACACGCTCACGGCGCACGGGTTCGCCGCCCACGCCGAAGATCGCGGCGAGACCACCGCCGTGGTCGCCGAGCAGTGCCCGTTCGGCAACGCGAGCACCACCAATCCCGTCCTGTGCGCCGTCGACCGGGGCATGGTCACGGGACTGTTGGCCGGGCTCTGCGGGAGTGCCTCACAGCAGGCACTGCCGGTCATGCTCTCGTCGCGCGCCCGGGGCGACGCCGCCTGCACAGCTTCTGCCTGAGCACCCGGAGTGACCCGCTCGTATCTCGACCATGCGAGCACGACGCCACCGCGCCCCGAGGCACTCGCTGCGCTCACCCGGTGGATGGCACTGCCGGCGGCGGACCCGGGCCGCCTGCACGAGGAGGGGCGCACAGTGCGCGACGCGCTCGAAGAAGCGCGCCAGCAGCTCGCAGCGTTCGTCGGCACCGCACCGCGCCAGGTGGTGTTCACCTCCGGCGCCACCGAGGCGATCAACGCCGCAGTGTGGGGCGCCACCCGGAGAGCACCGGGAGCGCCTGTGCTCTACGCCGACGTCGAGCACTCCGCCGTGCGCGAGACATCGGCGCGGCTGGCACCGGTCGAGATCATTCCGGTCGATGCCGCTGCGCGGATCTCGAGCGAAGCTCTGGCCACGCGCCTGGCGTCCACGTCGCTGCCGCGACCCGCGCTGGTGCACTGCCAGTGGGCCAATCACGAAGTGGGAACGCTGCAGCCGGTGCGCGACATCGTGGCGTTGTGCCGCGCCGCCGGTGTTCCGGTGCACGTCGACGCGGCTGCCGCGTGCGGGCACATGCCGATGGACCTCGACGAGGTGGGGGCGGACCTCGTGAGCCTGAGCGCCCACAAAATGGGGGGACCGCCCGGCGCCGGGGCGCTGGTGATCCGCCGCGGGAGCCGGTTCGAGCCCCTCCTCATCGGGGGCGAGCAGGAGCGGGGACGCCGGGCCGGTCTCGAGGCGCTCCCGGCCCTGCTCGCGTTCGGGGCCGCCGCGGCGGCACTCGACGCCGACGGGCAGCGGGTGTTGCACGAAGAGGCGGCGCGGGCCAGGGCACAGATCGCCGCCCTGTCGAACCTCGCCACATCGGTGGAGGACGTCGTCATCGTCGGTCCCCTCTCCGCGAGCGAACGACTCCCCTACCTCGTTTGTCTCGGCGTGCACGGCGTCGAAGCCGAGCCGGTGCTGATCGGGCTGGACCGGGCCGGTGTCGCGGTGCATTCGGGGTCAGCGTGCTCGTCGGAGAGTATCGAGCCCTCACCCGTCCTCGAAGCGATGGGGGTCGACGCCAACCACTCGCTTCGCGCGTCGGTCGGCTGGTCGACCACCGACGCCGACATCACGGCATTCGGCTCAGCCTTCGGCGAAGTGGTCGCCGCCCTGCGCGCCCTACGGAGTTGACGTCGTTGTCGTTGTCGCCGCCTTCGCCAGTTCTGTCGCAAGCGCCGTCGCCAGCGCCGGCGGGAGAGGGACATTGGCCTGCTTGTAGCCAACAGCGACGAGCGACGCCACGTTCACCACTTGTGCCTGGGGCGGGTTGTCAGCCAGGAACTTTGTGAATTGCGCAATGGCTCCGGTCGGATTGCGATCCTGGGTGAGGATGATCAGCCCGAGAAAGAGATGCCCGGCGTAGTAGGACGGCGCGAGCCGGATCGCCTTCTGCTCGTCCTGCCGTCCAACGTTCCTGATCGCCTTGATCTTCGCTTCGGTGCCGTAGTTCCACTCCAGCCAACCTGACGCGGCGAGGGCGTTGGGGTCCGAAGGGTCCTCGGAGAGCACCTTGTCGTAGAGCTGCAGCGCCTGCACCGCTTCGCCCTTGTTGTTCAGAATGTCGGCCTCGGCCAGCTGCTGTTCGATCAGTTGCACCTTGGACTCGGTGATGCTTCCCGAGACCGGCTGCCCCGGAAGGCTCGGGCTCACCGCATGATCCACCAGGATCACCAGACCAGTGATGATGAAGAGGCAGGCGACGACGACGCCGACCCGGCGCCACGGGCTGAGGCGCCGGCGTGGTGACGAGGACGCCTCCTTCTGGGGCTCGGTGCCGGAAGGCGGCTGGTCCGAGTACTCCGTGTTCGATCCGGCCCGGGGTGCCGGACCGAGGGCGGCGAGTTCCGCTTCGACCTCGGCCAGGCGTGTCTGATCGCGCAGGAGAAGGACGTCGTAATCGCCCTTGGACAGATCACCCGCGAGCAGTTCACGCTCGGCGTCATCGATCGAACGCAGGAGAAAGTCGCGCTGGTCGTTCAACGACCAGCGCTCCTGCTCCACATCGGCCCGGCTCGCTTCTCCGCCCACGGCGGCGTCGGTCGTCATGGTGCGCCCACCGTCATGGTGCGCCCACCGTCATGGTGCGCCCACTGTCATGGTGCGCCCACTGGCGACTGCGCTTCCCGGGTGGCGGAAAACTGGCGTGAACGGCGCCAGAAGAGAACGCCGATGACGCCGAGCGCTCCTGCTCCGAGCACGATCGGCACGATCCAGATGATGGGGAAGCCGGCGGCGTCGGGAGGCTCGAGAAGAATCGTCCGGCCGTATTGATCCACCAGTGTCTGTTCGATCTCGGCGGTGGAACGGCCTTGTGCGACCTGCCGCTGGATCTGATGGCGCACCGCCAGTGCCGTCGATTCCTCGGATTGCGCCACGGAGACGTCGATACACGAAGGGCAGCGGACGACCGACTCGATGGAGGCCGCCCGCTCGGCCTGTGTCTGCGGCTTCCCCGACAGCACGCCGCTTCCGATGACCAGGGCGACGGCAAGCACCACGAGCGGGAGCGCAACACGTACCCAGAGGGGCCGGGACGCGGACTGTTCAGGCATTGGACACCGGCGCCTGTTGGGCCTTCTTGCGCGCCTGGTCGAGCATCTTCTGCAGTTCGGCCTCGGTCGCCGGACCTGTCTCGGGTTCTACGGAGATTCGTCCCGAGGGGTCGATGAGATAGGTGGTGGGCGGCGCCGTCACGCCGTAGTCCTGGGCGATGGTGCCGCCGGGATCGTTCAAGGCCGGCCACGGAGCGCCCTGGGTCTTCAAGAACCCCTCGGCGGAACCGACCTCGTCGTGGAAGACCACGCTGATCACGTCGGCGTGGTCCTCGGGGGCCTTTTGATAGAAGAACGTGATGAGATCGGGTGCCTCCTGCTGGCACGGACCGCACCAGCTGGCGAAGAAGTTGACGAACACGTAGTGACCCCGCAGCGAGCGCAACGACACGTGTGTTCCGTCAGAATGCTGAATGTCGGCACCCGAGAAGAGCGGGGCCATGTGCCCGACCAGTGGGCTCTGCACCTGCGTCGCCTCCTGCGGCGTCCGCGTGGCCAGGACGACGCCGACGGTGGCCAGGCACAGGAGAACGACCCCGGCCACCCACCGGGTCGTATGGCGCCGCCGGCCGGACCTCGTCATGCGGAGGGCACCGCGCCGTCGACCGTCACCGCGCTCTCGACGGGCACCGCGTTCTCGACCGTCTCCGCGTTCTCAGCCGGCGGGGAACCGTCCGTGTGCATGGCCGGCTCGTGGACGAGCGCAGAGCCGTTCACCATGTCCGAAGGGGCCGAGACGGGGTCGGTGGCCCGACGCCGCGACCCAGGGACGAGGGCGAGCAGGCCCCCCAGCCCGACCAGGAGTCCGCCGGCCCAGAGCCAGGCGAGGAGGGGCTCGACGACCACGCCGATGGCCACCGATCCGGCGGGCAGGTTCGGGACGGGTGAATTGCCGGACGTGTTCCCCAATCCTCCGACCTGGTCGAAGGTCAGATAGACGTCGCCGAGGGCCCCTGAGTCGATGGCCGGCGTCCCGACGGTGGCCGAGCGCTCCCCCGAAGTTCGTGGTCGCCGGCGTGAAGATCGGCTCCGTCGACCTTGACCAGCGCCTCGTCCGACTGCTTCGACGGGGTGCGGACGTTGCGCAGGCCGACGAATTCGAACCGGTGCCCGTTGTAGGTCACCACCTGGCCCCGGGCGAGGGCCAGTTCGGTCTGATGGCGATAGGTGGTGGCCGCGATGATCCCCACCGCCATGACGATGACCCCGAGGTGCACCACCATGCCGCCGTTCGTGCGGCCGATGAGCCCGCGCCACCACCCGACGTGGCGCACGCGCGTGGCCCGGACCGACAGTACGAGGGCCCGCGCCGCCGTGGCGGCGGCGAATGCTCCGAGGCCGAACCCGATCAGGGGAGCGAAGCCACGCAACCCGAAGGCCACGCAGACGACGACGGTCACGACGCCGACCCAGACCGGGATGGCCAGGCGTTGCCACAAGACGGGCGCGTTGATCTTACGCCAGCTCAACGCCGGTGCCACGGCCATCAAGAAGAGAAGGGACAGGCCAACGGGAACGGCAACCGTGTTGAAGAACGGCGCCGCCACGTTCACCTGCTGCTGCGTCACCGCCTCGTAGAGGATCGGGTACAGCGTTCCGAGCAGCACCACGAAGGCGAAGCCGACGAACAGCAGGTTGTTGAGGAGGAACGCTCCTTCGCGGCCCAATGGTGCGTCGATCCCACCCGGCGAGCGCAGGCGATCGCCGCGCCAGGCGATCAGACCGAAGCCGACGATGACCACGACGAAGAAGAAGCCGATGAGAAGGGGTCCGATGGAGGACTCCGAGAACGCGTGCACCGACTGGATGACTCCGGAGCGGGTGAGAAACGTCCCGAGGATGGTGAGGGCGAAGGTGGCCACCGAGAGCGACAGGTTCCACACGCGCATCAGGCCCCGGCGTTCCTGCACCAGTACCGAATGCAAGTAGGCCGTGCCACACAACCACGGCAGCAACGCCGCGTTCTCCACCGGGTCCCAGCCCCAGAAGCCGCCCCACCCGAGGACCTGGTACGACCACCACGCACCGAGCACGATGCCGACGGAGAGGAACGTGAACGACACCAATGTCCAGCGGCGGCACTCGATCTGCCAGCGATCCCCGATACGCCCGGTCGCCAGCATGCCGATGGCAAAGGCAAAGGGGATGGTGAACCCGACGAATCCGGTATAGAGCAGCGGGGGGTGAATGGCGACCAGGGGGTTGTCCTGGAGAAGCGAGTTGGGCCCCAGGCCCGCCAGCACGTTGTGGGTCGTGACGAACGGGTTGGCCGGGCCGATCATGAGACCGAAGAAGAACGCGGTCACGACGAAGAGCACCAGGGTGGCCCAGCGGATGACGGCGTCGGACGCCACGCCGCGGTAGCGCCAGACGAAAATGCCGGTGAAGATCGTCAGGATGAAGCCCCAGAGGAGGATCGAGCCGGCCAGGGCAGACCAAAGCCCGGTGACCGAGTAGAGCAGCGGGGTGACGGTGCTGTTGTTCTCGGCCACGAAGACGATGCTGAAGTCATGCGTGACCAGCGCGCGCTCCATGGCCAGGACGGCCAGCACCGCGCCGAGCAACATGATCGGGGCGAACAGGCGGCCGTCGATCAAACCCGCATAACCAGGCGACAGGCGGGGCAGGGAATCGCCGCGTTGGCGGACCAGCCCGACTGCGATGGTCACGGCGCCGACGATGCTCGTGACGAAGGCGAGCCAGACGCCGATCGATCCGAGCGACGCGTTCAGCATAAAGAGCGGTCGGCCTGGGTCGTCTTCACTCGATCGGGGTGCGCGGCGCAGTAGTTCTCGGAGTGCTTCACCAGAATCTGATGCGACACGAAGTTGTGCGAGACCACGGAGGTGAAGTGACCGACCACGACGACGGCGATCTTGGCCTGGAAGAGCTGTGGCGGGCTCCCCGTATTCGTGACCGCGACGACGTGGGAGCCCTGCGCAATTTCGAAGTTGGTTCCGACCGCCGTCGGATGGATCGAGCCCGGGACGACGTCACCCTCGAGATTGAAGGTCTTCGTGCCCAAGGTGCCGCGGTGGGCGAAGGCCTGGTTGACCGTGTCGAAATAGTTGAGCGCGCTCCCCAGCCCCTCGACGAGAAGGAAGACGAACGCAGCGAGCAGCACCGCGAAGACCAGCCAGAGCCTCCTGCCGGCCCGGCGTCGCGGCCGGGGCAGCGCGGGACCGCCGTCACGGGGGGCGGGCGGCCCCGGAGGGGCGGAGCCGGGGGTGGCGGAGCCCGGAGTGGGCGACGGGGCGCCCGGGCCGTTGATGGTGCTCGTCACGACCGGTCGCCGGGCGCGGTGATCTCTCGGTGGTCCTCGGCCACCTTGAGGGCGCGCTCCCAGCGGCGGCGGCGGAACGCCAGGCTGACGCCGTAGATGAAGAGGGTGGCCAGGGCGATCGTGTAGCCGGCGATGACGTAGCTCATGGAGTGCCACCGTCCGGCGTCCCGTGGGCGGCCGAACCGGCACCGACGAGCTCGTTGCCCTCGCTCCAGCGTTCCGCCAGGGACACCTCCATCTCCTGATGGCCAACGGTGTCCTGCAACACCTCGATCCGATACCGCACGCCCAGGAGCCAGACGAAGACGAGCGAGAAGGAGATGAAGCCGAGGAGGAACGTCCAGGCCATGGAGCCGTGGACGTGGAGATGGAACCCGGGGTCGAGCACGGTGCCCGTCTGGTGCAGGGTCTGCCACCACTGGACCGAGAAGTGCACGATGGGCACGTCGACGGCAATCAGGAGCGCGGCCACGGCACAGCGCCGGGCGCGGACCGCGGGATCGGCGGGAACACGCCGCAGAGCGAGGTAGCCCAGCTCGAGGAGGAGGAGGAGCGCAGTCGAGGTGAGCCGGGCATCCCAGGCCCACCACACCCCCCAGGCAGGCCGGCCCCAGATCGAACCGGTGACGCACGTCAGGGCGGAGAACACCGCGCCCACTTCGACGGCCGACGCCGCCAGCCGGTCCCAGAAGAACGAGCGCGAGCGCGGCCAGAGGTACAAGAGGCTGCCGGCCAGCGCGACCCCGCCGGCCCAGTACAGGGCCACGGTGGCGATGGGCGGGTGAATGTAGAGGAGGCGGGCCAGGTTGCCCTGCACCTGATCGGGGGGGGTCACCCACAGCCCGAGCCAGACGGTGAAGCCCATGGAGACGATGCCGAGAATGCCGACGGCGGTCAGCCAGCGCGGGCGGGAGACTGTGGCGATGGTGTTCATGCAGCCTCCTGGAGCGGACCGTAAAGGACGATTCCAATGACGAGGTAGATCACCGAGAACGGGATGAGGATGCGCAACCACTCGGTGCCCGAGCTCGCGTTGCCGTCGAGAGCAGCCTGCCATGCCTTCGAGCCGGCCAGCAAAACCGGGGCCAGGACGGGCAGCACGAGAAGGGGCAGGAGGGTGTCCCGCACGCGGAGACCGGCCGACAGCGCGCCGTAGAGGACGCCGGCGCAGGCCAAGCCGACCGTGGCCAACAGGGAGGTCACGAGGGCGAGCCAGACGACGTGCACCCGCACGTTGAAGAGGAACGTCACCCCGGCCCACAGCACGATCTGGAGCACCAGGAGCTGCAACCCGACCGCGGCGGCCTTACCGAGGAAGATGCCGGCCGGATCGATCCCCGAAAGACGCAGCCCGTCACGGGTGCCTTCGCCCGACTCGATGGCCACGCTCCGCTGAATGGTCAGCACGGTGGAGAAGAGCACGGCGATCCAGAAGATGCCCGGGGCGGCGTGCCGCAACGAGGCCGAGTCGGGCCCGATGGCGAACGCCACGAGAATGAGGACCAGGACGGCGAAGGGAACCACCTGCCACAGGCCGACCCGCGACCGTGCTTCGATCCGGAGGTCCTTTCCCGCCACCAAGAGGGCGTCACGCCACATGCCACGTCCCCATCGTGTCCTGTGGCGGGGGCAATTCCGCCGCGGGCACCGCACTCAGCGGAGGGCGCCGGCCGCCGGCTTCGCTCGACGTGACGCGGCCCCCGCTCATCATGACCACCCGGTCCGAAAGCGGGATGGCCAGCTCGGGCTCGTGCGATGAGAGCAGCACCGCAGCCCCATCGGTCACAGCTTCGGCGATCAAGGCGCCCAGGAGGGCCCGGGCGGGCGGATCGAGCCCGGCGTGCGGCTCATCGAGCAGCCAGAGGGCCGGGCGGCGGGCGACCAGGGCGGCCAGGGCCACCCGTCGTCGTTGCCCGGCGGAGAGCCGGCCGGCGGGGGTGGTGCGCAGGCGACCCACCAGGCCGAGACGATCCAACGCCGCTTCGCCGGTCGCAGTCGGCAGACCGAGGGCGCGCACGGCGAAGCGGACGTTCTCCGCCGCACTGAGCTCGTCGTAGAGGGGGGCGGCATGGCCGAGGAGGCCGACGTGGCGCCGTACGGCGGTGTGATCGGCGGTGAGATCGACCCCGAGGACACTGGCTTCGCCCGAGGTGACCGGCAGCAGGCCGGCGCAGGCCCGAAGCAGGCTGGTCTTGCCCGCACCATTGGCGCCCAGGACCAGGACGACCTCCCCGGGGTCGACAGAGAGATCGACACCGGCAAGGGCGGGGAAGCGGCCGGCGAGTGCGACGGCAGCGCGGAATTGGACGACGGGGGCCATGGCCTTCGCCCCCATGGTAGGGGGGCGCGGTACGGGGGTTCCAAGCGGCGACGACCGGAAGGGTCCGGAGCGGGGTTGCTGGGTAGATTCTGCCCGAGTCCCCCATGGCCACCGTCCTCCTTCCACTGCCCGCCCGGGACTTCGACCCGACCGAGGTAGCAGGCAGCTGGAGCACCCTGGTGTCCGGGGGCCACACCGTCGTCTTCGCCACGCCCGAAGGCGAGGCGTCCGTGGCTTGCCCGGGGGGCATCGGGCGCGTGGCATGCGGGCCTACTTGGAGAGCAGCGTGCTCCGACAGCTGGTGGTGGAATTCTTCGCCCGTGAGAAGCCGGTGGCCGCCATCTGCCACGGGGTCCTGCTGGCGGCCCGGCGCACGCGCTTTTGGGACCCGCACTACTACCGGACCTACCTGGAGGGTCCGGGGCAGCCAGCGGGCTACATGTCGGTCCAGCAGGAGGTCACCCGGGCCCTTTCCCGACCCGGGGACTTCCTCGACGTCCCTCCCGGCGAACCGGAATACGGCCGCAAGACCAATGGACGGGCCCGTGATTCGGCGACTGACGCGAGAGCGGCGTGGGTGGTGCGGGACCGGAATTACATCTCGGCCCGCTGGCCCGGTGACGTCCATACGTTCGCACGGGCGCTCTCCGACATCCGCTGATGCAGAGGAGGGTCAGGCCTGTGGCTCGCGGGCGTGCATCGGCAGCTTGAACAACAGCAGGAAAGTGGCGGCGAGCGGCACCAGGCACGCCCACGCGGTGATCGCCAGCGCGTGCGTCGGGAGATGCCCGTCGAACGCTGAGAAGAAGATGGTTCCGAGCGCGGCGACGCCGAGCGCGCTGGAGAGCTGCTGGACAGCTTCGAGGACGCCGGAAGCGGAGCCCACTTCGTCCATGCCGACCCCGGCCAGGATGAAATCGAACAGCTGGCCGATGCTCGCGCCGGCACCGAGGCCGATCAAGAACAGGGACGGCGCCAGATCCCAGCTGGAAGCGGTCTGGGCCCCCGTCATCGTGAGCGCCAACACGACCGTGCCGGCGATGACGACGGCTACACCGAGGTGGAGGAGGTGGCGGCCCAGCCGTCCCACGAGCGAGAACCCGACGACCATCCCGGCGATCATCCCGACGACCATCGCCATCAGGGTCAGCCCGGCGTGGACCGGCGAGAATTGCTCGCCGAGTTGTGCGAACAGCGAGACGCAGAGCACCAGGCCGCCGAATGCACCGAAGAATGCAAGTGCGACGAGGATGCCGCTGGTGTACGTGCGGTTGGTCAGCAACCCGGGCTCGATAAGCGGATCGCTGCCCCGGCGGCGCTCCCACAGCCCGAACGCGCCGAGGACCGCCACTCCGGTGGCAAGCGAGACGAAGGTCCATGCCGGCCAGCCGTCGGCGCGGCCCTGGATCAGCGGGTAGATGATCGCGGTCAGGGCGGCGCCGATCAACACCATCCCCCCGGTGTCCAGGCGGATCCCCGGGTGCGCCACCGTGCGCGGGAGCACCCGGACCGCCCCGGAGAAGGCGGCGATGCCGATGGGCACGTTGATGAGGAAGATCAGCCGCCACCCGATCCCCCACAGGTTGGCCTCGACCAGCCCACCCGCCAGGATGGGCGCCGCCAGGATCGAGAGTCCCATCACCGGGCCGAAGGCGCCGAACACCTTGGTCATCTCCTCTTCGGCGAAGACCTCTTTGAGCATCCCGAACCCCTGCGGGATCATCAGTGCCCCGAACGCGCCCTGCAGCACCCGCAAGGCGATCAGCACCTCCATGGAGGGCGCGGCGGCGCAGGCCGCGGACATCAGCGTGAAACCGGCGGAGCCGATCAGGAACAGTCGCCGGCGGCCGAACTTGTCCCCGAGCCGGGCCCCGGTGATCAGGAAGACGGCGAACGCGAGCGTGTAGCCGGCGAGCAGCCACTGCAGAGTGGCGGCGCCGCCGCCCAGCGCGGCCCGGATCGACGGGCCGGCGATGTTGACGATCGTCGCGTCCATGAGATCCATGATGTTGGCGGCGATCACCACGGCGAAGACGAACCAGCGCAGCGGGTCGGGGGCGGCACGCGTGGCCTCCCCGGGCGGCGGGGCGACCCCGGACACTGGTCCTTCATTCCGGACCGTCGTCGTTGCGCCTGTGCTCACATCCATTGTCGCCCCATCCATCGTGGCCCTATCCAGCCCGTCTCGGGCCCTTACTGAGTACGTCGTTCGCAGTACCAAACGGTAGCAGACTGAGTACACTGTTCGCAATGAGCGCGGGTCGTGGGGTCATCTGGGACCGTCCCGAGCGGGCAGGACGGGGTCCCGCCCCGTCGCTCTCGCGCGAGGAGATCACGGCAGCCGCAGTGGCGCTGGCCGACGCGCAGGGAATCGAGGCGGTCTCTATGCGGGCGCTTGCGGTCGAGCTCGGCGTCGGCGCGGCGTCGCTCTACCGCTACGTGGCCCGCAAGGACGAGCTGATCGACCTGATGGTCGACGCGGTGATGGGAGACGACCTGCAGTTCGAGGTCCGCGGAGACTGGCGCGAGGACATGCGCTCGATCGCCCGCGGCCTGCGGGCGATGACCCTGCGCCACCCCTGGATGGCAGTACAAAGCGCCGGGCCCCGTAATTTCGGGCCCAACACGGTTCTGCGCTACGAGCAGGTGCTCAGTGCGATCGACGGCTTCGGCCTCGAGATCGACGAGATGCTTGTGATGGTCGAGACGCTCGACGCCTTCATCCGGGGTCGCACGTTGGAGGATCTCTCCGAGCAGGAGGCCGTCCGACGCTCAGGGCTCAGCCAGGACGAATGGATGCAGACCCAGGTCCCCTACATCGCCAGTCTGATCGAGAGCGGGCGCTACCCGCTCGTCACACGTGTGGTCCTCGACGCGCGCGGGCCGCACGATCCCGACCACCTCGAACACGGCTTCGAGGTGGGACTCGAGCGGGTGCTCGATGGCCTGGCGACGATGCTCCCGGGCTAGTCCACCTTCCCGGAGGATCGGGGTCAGCTCGTGCTCAGCCGGCCCAGTCCGATGTGGTCGAGCAGGCTCGAGAACTGTGACGAGATCCATCCGAGGTGGTCCGTCACCAGGAGCACGCCGAAGATGACCAGGACGGTCCCGCCAACCACCTCGACGATCCACAAGCCACGGCGGGCTCGGCCGATGACCGAGGTGAGCCGGCCGAAGGCCAACCCGGCGATGAGGAAAGGCACGGCAAGGCCGAGCGAGTAGGCGAACAGGAGGAGCACGCCACCGGCCAGCGAGCCGTTGTGCTCGGCCAACCCGAGCACCACCGCCAGGACGGGGCCGATGCACGGCGTCCAGGCGAAGGCGAAGGCCATGCCCATGATCGGGGCGGCCCACGTTCCGAGCGTCGACGGCCGCACGTCGAAGCGTCGTTCGCCGGTGATCCGGGACAGCACACCCAATGGCCCGGAGCCGAGGCGGTCCCAGAATCGGGCCGGAACCGTCCCCAGGAGGAGAATGACCCCGAGCAGGATCACGACGAACCCGCTCACGTGGGTGAGCGTCTCCTTGTGCGAAGCGAGCAGATGGCCGATGCCCGAGGCGGCAGCGCCCAGGGCGACGAAGACCACGGTGAAGCCGGCGATGAAGAGACCGATGCCCCGCAGCATCGGGCGCATGGAGACGGCGTCCGGCGTGACAGCGCCCGGCGTGGCCGTGGCCGGTGTGAGTGTGGCCGTCATGGTCCCGCCGGTAGCCGTCGTCGTGGCGCCGGCGACGGTTGCCGTCGATTCCGCGGCCATCGGGACACGCGTCGCGGCGAGTTCGGCGGCCGAGAGCCCCGAGACCATGGAGACGTAGCCGGGCACCAGTGGCAGGACACACGGTGAGAGAAAGCTCAGAATGCCGGCCCCGAATGCGACGAGGACACCGAGTGGATCGGGAGCGATCGTGGCCAGGAGGGAATCCACCGGTGGCCCTTGACTACCTGAGGTTGTTGCGGACCAGGTCCATATCGGCGTTGACCATCATGGTCACGAGTCCGGGGAAATCCACCTCGCGCTGCCAACCGAGAACCCGGTGGGCCTTCTCCGGATCTCCGACCAAGAGGTCGACCTCGGCCGGGCGCAGGTACTTCTCGTCGATCACGACGTGGCGTTCCCAATCGAGGTCCGCCGCCGAGAATGCGAGCCGGCACAGCTCGCGCACCTCGTGCGTCTCACCAGTCGAGACGACGTAGTCGTCGGGGCTGTCCTGTTGCAGCATCATCCACATGGCCCGGACGTAGTCGGCTGCAAAACCCCAGTCGCGTTGCGCATCGAGATTGCCGAGGGACAACTTGTCGTCGAGACCGTGCGCGATCCGCGCCACTCCGTTGGTGATCTTCCGGGTCACGAACTCGAGCCCGCGGCGGGGTGACTCGTGATTGAACAGGATCCCCGACGAAGCGTGGAGGTTGTAGCTCTCCCGGTAGTTGACCGTGATCCAATGGCCGTAGACCTTGGCCACGCCATAGGGGCTGCGTGGATAAAGGGGCGTCGATTCGCGCTGGGGTACTTCCTGCACCTTGCCGAACATTTCCGAAGAGCTCGCCTGATAGAAGCGGATCTCGGGGTCGACCAGGCGAATGGCGTCGAGCATGCGGGTCACACCGAGGGCAGTGGTCTCTCCGGTGAGCACGGGCTGGCTGAAACTGGTCTGCACGAAGGACTGCGCCGCCAGGTTGTAGACCTCGGCCGGGCGATGGTCACGCAGGATGTTGATCAGGGAGACCTCGTCCAGCAGATCCCCCGCCACCAACTCCAGCTGGTCCTGAATGTGGGCAATGCGCTCGAAGTTCAGTGTGCTCGAACGGCGGACCATCCCGATGACCTCGTAGCCCTGCTCGAGGAGGAATTCGGCTAGATATGAGCCATCCTGCCCGGTCACTCCAGTGATCAGTGCCCGCTTCGCCATTGGTCGGCCACGCTAGCCGACCTCCAAGGGGACGCGGCCAGCGGGCACGGCCTACAGTGCGGCGCCGTGCCGACTGCCGCGCTCCTCTCCTTCCGCCTCGGGGGGAGCGATGGCGTGTCGATAGAGGCGACGAAATGGGCCGGCGCCCTTCGGCAACTGGGGTGGCAAGTTCTCACGGTGGCCGGCGGCGGCCCCGTCGATGTCCTCCTCGAGGGTCTGGCCATCGAGGCCCCGGCTCCTCCCACGCGACGGGAATTGGAGGATGCGCTGGCCCCGGCCGATGTGGTCATCATCGAGAATCTGTGCTCGCTCCCGCTCAATCCCGCCGCCGCCGCCGTGGCCGCGGCGGTCTGCGCCGGACGGCCGTCGGTCCTGCATCACCACGACCTCCCGTGGCAGCGACCGCACCTGGCACACATGCCCCCGCCACCCGACGACCCGTCGTGGGCACACGTGACGATCAACCAGCTCAGCCGGCACGAGCTGGCGGCGTATGACATCACCGCCACGACGATCTACAACTCGTTCGATCCGGACCCCGCCGTGGCCCACCGGGGGCATGCCCGTCGCGCACTCGGGGTGGCCGCGCAGACCCGGCTCCTCCTGCAGCCCACCCGTGCGCTGGCACGGAAGAACATCGCAGGCGGCATCCAGTTGGCGGCCGCCGTCGGCGGGACGTACTGGCTCCTCGGTCCCGCCGAGGACGGTTACGGGCCCGAGCTCGACCGGCTCGTCGCCGGGGCCCCGTGTCCCGTGCTCCTCGGTCCCGGGGCGGCCGGCCTGAACATCGCCGAGGCCTACGCCGCGTGTGACGTCGTGGTGCTCCCCTCCACCTGGGAAGGCTTCGGCAACCCCTCCCTCGAATCGGCCACCCACCGCCGGCCCCTGGCCATCGGGCCCTATCCCGTGGGCCGCGAGCTGGCCGCTTTCGGCTTCCGTTGGTTCGACAGTGCCGAGCCCGGCCCCCTCGGCGAGTGGCTGGACCACCCTGACGAGACCCTCCTTACCCACAACCAGGCGGTTGCCACCACGTCCTTCAATCTCGCCGACCTCCCGGCGAGGCTGGATGAAGTACTGGCGATCCTCCCCTCGCCTCCGGGGTGAGGGGAGGCGGGCGTGCAACCCCGTCCCTACCCCGCCACTGCTATTGCCTCCATGGGGGCGTTCAGATTCTTGCCACCCGTGGATCCCGAGCGTAGGCACTGAGCCGTGGAAGACGCCGTCGCCGTAGGTGAAGACGCCGCCGTCTTTGGCAACGGACAAGTAGCCCTTGCCGTCAGAGGTTGAGGTGATTGCGGACACCGGCTGGTTGAGCTCCAGGTTGGCAGCCGACCCGTAGAAGCCGAGGCCGAAGGAGAAGACGCCTCCGTCACCGGCGACCGTCCAGTAGCCGGAGGAAGCGGGTGGGACCGGGACACTCACGCTCGACGAGAGAGCTGATGCTCCTCCGGTACCGCCGCTCCCCGTTGCTGCAATGGTGAACGAGTAGGTGGCGCCGGGAACCGGATTCGTCAACGTGTAGCTGGAACCGGTGACATTGCCGATCGGAGGCTGCGCCACCCCGTTGACGTAGACAGTGACGACATAGCTGGTCACGCCGGAGATCGGCGACCAGGGAAAATCGACGCCCTTCCCCGAAAGCGATGGGTCCCCCGTTGCCGGCGTCGACGGAGGGGCCAGGTTGACCACCTTCTCGACGAGCGCCTGCGCATTGTCGAACGCCGGGCTCGTGTCGGCGACGTAGAGGCTGCCGGCGGGGTCGAGTGTCAAGTTGTTGGGTCCCTCGAGGTTCGAGAGAAGCGGGCCGCCGTTCGACGCCGCACCCTGGGTTCCTGTCCCGACGACGGTCGTGATCGCCCCCGCCGGCGTCACCTTCAGGAGCTTGAACGCCGAGGTATCGCTCCTCCGGACCAAACCAGCGCTCGCCACCATGGGGCCACTCGGCTCGTTACGCCTCAGGGGCAGGCCAGTACCCTGGGAGCGATGGCAACGAATCTTCAGGTCGGTGCGCGACGTCTCACTGCAGGGCAGCGCCGCCAGCAACTGGTTGCCACTGCATTGGAGCTCTTCGCCCGACGCGGGTACCGGTCGACAACCATGGACGACATCGCCGAGGCGGCGGGCGTGACCAAACCCCTCGTCTACCAGCATTTTTCTTCCAAGCGGGCGCTGTACCTGGAATTGGTCGACTCCATCGCCCAAGAGCTGCTGTTGGCGGTGCGCAGCGCCGTGCTGCAGGCCGATGGGCCCCGCCAACAGGTCGAGATGGGGTTTGCCGCCTACTTTCGCCTGGTAGTGAGCCGCGAGGACGAGTTCCGGCTGCTCTACGGGCGGGACCACGCCGACGACAAGGAGCTCGGCCGAGCCCTGCGCACGGTGGAAGACGCGATCGCGGCGGCCATCGAGCCGCTTATCGACGCCGGGCTCGATGACGAGCACCGTCGCCTTCTGGCCTACGCCGTGGTCGGCATGGCCGAAGGGGCGAGTCGGGAGTTCATGGAGCAAAGTAAGACGGAGCACGGTTCGGTCGAAGAGGAAGCCCATCGGCTCGCTCGACGAGTGGCCAACCTGGCCTGGGCGGGTTTGCGCTCGGTCCACGCCGACTGAAGGAACCTCCAGGTAGAGTCGGCCGTATGGCCGCATCCACGAGCAAATCTCCCTCGGAACTGATCGCCGGAAGGATCGAGGAACTCGACGACTGGCGGGGGACCGTGCTCGGCCGGCTCCGTGCCCTGATCAAGGAAGCGGATCCCGAGGTCGTCGAAGAGTGGAAGTGGCGGGGGGTTCCGGTGTGGGAACACGACGGCATACTCTGCACCGGTGAGACCTACAAGAGCATCGTGAAGATGACCTTCGCCAAAGGGGCTTCCCTGCCGGATCCGGCGGGTCTTTTCAACTCCAGTCTCGAAGGGAACACCCGGCGCGCCATCGACTTCCACGAAGGCGAGAAGATCAACGAGAAAGCATTGAAAGCCCTGGTCCGCGCGGCCATCGCCCTGAACCAGGCGAAGGCGAAGGCGAAAAAGTAGTCAAGAAAGCAGGAAGCGCCGGGGGCCTGCACTCCCGCTTCGGTCACCCGGTGGCTATAAATCGCTATACGGACCTATAAGAGAGTGATGAGTTGTTGGCACAGCGCCCACAACTCGGCGACGCAGGCGGCGTACGCCGCTTCCTCGCCGCCGGCGGGATCGATGACATCCTCCTGGTCAGAGAGGGATGCGTCGGCCAATTCGAGCGCCGCGATCCGTTCGCCCAGCGCCGGAGGGCCGGGGGGTAGATCCGCGCAGAGGCGCCGCATCGTTGCCGTGCGATCCGCCGCATCGGGGAACTCACGCCGCACGAAGCGCACGTGGTCGGCCTCCATGCCCACGACCAGCTCGGCCCGGAGCAGATCGGGCCCGTACACCTGCCGGCTGCGATGGCCCTTGAAGTCGGCGCCGGCCAGCTCGGGAATCATCGACAACGCCGACCTGGTGCGCGGGCCCATCGGTTGACCGTCGATGCTGTGCGTGCCCGCCGTCACGATATGAAGGGCAGTGTCCGTGCGGTCCACCGTGAGGTGATCCAGCATGAACCCGGCCATGACGGAACGGGCCGCATTGCCCGTGCAGAGCACCAGGAGCTCAGTCACCAGGGAGCCTAAGAAGTTCGCCCGGGCCGACCCGGTGCGCGGAACGAGGGGAGAGAGGGTTCACGGCAACGGTGAGGTTAGGTGCCACGCAGGTCGGCCAGGGCGGACCGCTGGCAGAACCCCTGCTCGATCAGCTGATGTGGATGCCTGAGATGGCCCGGCTGATGACCAGGCGCTGGATCTCCGAAGTGCCTTCGAAGATCGTGTAGATCTTCGAATCGCGGTGCCACTGCTCGACCGGGTAGTCGCGTACATAGCCGTAGCCGCCCAGGATCTGGATGGCCTGTTCTGTGACCCAGACCGCGTTCTCCCCGGCGTAGAGCTTCGACATCGAGCCCTCGCCGTTCTCGAACTTCTGGCCGGTGCCCGCCATCCACGCGGCGCGGTGCACCAGCAGGCGGGCGGCATCGGTTCGCACCTTCATGTCGGCCAGCTTGAAAGCGATGGCCTGGTTCTCGATGATGGCCCGGCCGAACTGCTTGCGCTCCTTGGCGTAGTCGAGGGCGAACTCGTACGCCGCCCGGGCGATACCCACGGCCTGCGACCCGACAATGGGCCGGGAAGCTTCGAAGGTGGCCATGGCTGCCTGCGTCGAGGTCCGCTTGCCCTCCTTGGCCCGGGCCAGGCGCTCGTCGAGCTTCTCCTTGCCCCCGAGGAGGAGGCGCCCGGGAATACGGCAGTCGTCAAGCACGACCTCGGCCGTGTGGGAGGCACGGATGCCCATCTTCTTGAACTTCTGGCCCTGCGAGATCCCGGGGGTTCCCTCGGGCACGATGAAGCTGGCCTGGCCCCGGCTACCCAAGGTGTGGTCGACCGAAAGGACCAGCACGTGCGTATTGGCGATACCACCGTTCGTGATCCAGGTCTTTGTCCCGTTGAGCACCCACTCGTCCTTCGCCTCGTCGTAGACGGCACGCGACTTGAGGGAGGAGACATCGGACCCGGCGTCGGGCTCGGAGACACCGAACGCGGCCAGCTTCACATCGTCGGGCGTGCCGAAGCATTGGGGGATCCACTCTTTGACCTGCTCAGGCGTGCCATTGGCGAAGATCCCAGCCACCGCGAGCGTGGAACCGAAAATGGCGAGGGCGATACCTGCATCACCCCAGCTCATCTCCTCGTTCACCAGGCACATCAGGAGCCCCGTGGGGTCCGCGTAGCACTGACCGATGAATTCAGCCGAGTAAAGGCCGTTCTTGGCCGCCTCCTGGATGATCGGCCAGGGCGTCTCCTCCCGCTCGTCCCACTCGGGACCCGCCGGCCGGACCACGTTCTCCGCGAAATCGTGGACCCACTTCTGGATCTGGAGTTGGTCCTCGTTCAATGCGAGGGAGAAGTCAGACATCGCAAGCCCTCCTTGGGCGCCGCCCGAGCCGTCGTCGGGTCCTGACTAGGTTACCCGATAGTAACCAAGGGAGGGCACCGGGAGGTGGGGACCCGGCCTCAGCGGCGGACGGCCGTCCCGGTGGGCGTGTCCTCGACCGTCCATCCCATGGCGGTCAGCTCGTCCCGCAAGGCGTCGGCCCGGGCGAAGTCCTTCGCTGAACGGGCGGCATCGCGCTCAGCCACCAAGCGGGCTGTCCCGTCGTCGATCTCCTCGGTATCGCCCTTGAGCGACAGGCCGAGGGCGGCAGCCAACACGGCAGCGGAGTGGGCGAGATGCCGTCCCCGGGCCTCATCCCCCGCATCGGCACTGGTGTGGGCGGCCGTGACGAGATCGAAGATGGCGGCGAGGGCCCCGGGCGTATCGAGGTCGTCGTCCATGCGGGTGCGGAACTGCGCGAGGGCGCTCTGGTCCACGTCGATCGCCGGAGACGTGCCGTCGACCACATAGCCCGATCCGGTCGCCGCCAGCAGCTCACCCACCGAGAACCGCCGGGCCAACGTGTCCAGACGGGCCAGCGCCTTCTCGGCATCGGCCACCGTGCCGGCCGTCACTTCGATGGGCGAGCGGTAGTGGGCCCGCAGGACGAGGAGCCGGTATGCCCGCGCATCGCTACGGGCCAGCAGATCCGTGAGGGACGTGAAGTTCCCCAGCGACTTGGACATCTTCGTGCCGTCGACCTCGACCCACCCGTTGTGCACCCAGTGGCGGGCGAAGGGTCGACCCTCGGCCACCGCCTGGGCGCGCTCGTTCTCGTGGTGGGGAAAGGCCAGATCACGTCCACCGCCGTGGAGGTCGAAGCCGTCGCCGAGGAGGTCGAGCGACATGACCACGCACTCGGTGTGCCATCCCGGCCGGCCCAGGCCCCAGGGGGATTCCCAGGCGGGCTCGCCCGCCTTCGCCTTCTTCCACAGCACGAAATCGAGTGGCGAACGCTTCTCCTCGACCGCCTCCACCCTGGCCCCGGCCTGCAGGCTTTCGAGGGGCTGCCGGGCCAGGAGCCCGTACCCGGGCACCTGCGCCACGTTGAGGTAGACGCCATCGGAGATTTCGTAGGCCACGCCGCGCTCGACGAGGTCCGACACCAGCGCCACCATGCGGTCGATGTACGCCGTGGCGTGCGGGGTGTCGTTGGGGCGCAGGACCCCGAGCAGGTCCATGGCCTCCCACCACCGTGCTTCGTACTCCCGCGCCACCTCGGTCTCCGTCCGACCTTCGGCGTTCGCCCTCTTAATGATGTTGTCGTCGACGTCGGTGATGTTCGACACGTAGCGCACGGCCAGGCCGTTGAAGAGCTCGTAGCGGCGCAACACGTCGAACGTCAGGGTGAAGCGCCCATGGCCGATGTGGGGTAGGTCGTAGACGGTCGGCCCGCAGATGTACATCGACACTTCGCCGGGGGTACGCAGCTCGAAAGGGCGGATGGTGCCGGTTGCGGTGTCGTGCAGGTGCAGCATCCGGGTACGGTAACCCGATCATGTCGACCGACGCGACAACCGCGCCCAAGGTTCCGGACAAGCCCACTCTCGACGGCGTCGAGGCAAGGTGGGCCGCGGTCTGGGAGGACGAGGGCACGTACCGCTTCAACCCGGAGGCCACGCGTGAGCAGGTCTTCTCCATCGACACCCCGCCACCCACGGTCTCAGGTTCGCTGCACATGGGCTCGGTCTTCGGCTACGTGCAGACCGACAGCCTGGCCCGGTACCGGCGCATGAGCGGGTGGGAGATGTTCTACCCGATGGGCTGGGATGACAACGGGCTCCCCACCGAGCGTCGTGTGCAGACCTACTTCGGCGTCCGCTGCGATCCGTCCCTGCCTTATGACGCAGAGTTCACCCCGCCGGCAGAGCCGGGGAAGGAGGACATCCCGGTCAGCCGACCCAACTTCATCGCCCTGTGCCACCAGCTCACGGCGGAGGACGAACAGACCTTCGAGGCACTGTGGCGAAGGGTGGGCCTGTCGGTTGACTGGACCCGCAGCTACGCCACCATCGACGACCGGAGCCGCCGCGCCAGCCAGCGCATGTTCCTGCGCAACCTGGCCCGCGGGGAGGCCTATTCGGCCGAGGCACCGACGCTGTGGGACGTCGACTACCAGACCGCGGTGGCCCAGGCCGAGATGGAGGACCGTGAGCGTGAGGGGGCCTATCACCGGTTGCGCTTCGACGACATCTTCATCGACACCACGCGCCCCGAGCTGGTCGCCGCCTGCGTGGCCCTGGTGGCGCATCCAGACGACGAGCGGTTCTCGGCCCGGTTCGGCACGACGGTGCACACGCCCCTCTTCGGCGTCGAAGTCCCGATCGTGGCCCACCCTCTGGCCGATCCCGAGAAGGGGTCGGGCATCGCCATGATCTGTACCTTCGGCGACGTCACCGACGTGATCTGGTGGCGTGAGCTGCAGCTGCCGACCCGGTCCATCGTCACCCGGAGCGGGCGCATCAGCGAGACCCCACCGCCCGGCGTGCCCGACGGCCCGGCCTGGAAGGCCATCGCCGGGACCACCGTGAAGGCGGCGCAGCGCAGGATGGTCGAGCTCCTCACCGAATCGGGTGACCTCATCGGGGAGCCGAAGAAAATTACGCATCCGGTCAAGTTCTACGAGCGGGGTGATCGACCCCTCGAGATCGTGACGAGCCGGCAGTGGTACATCAAGAACGGCGGGCGGGACGCCGACCTGCGCCAGGCACTGCTCGCCCGCGGGGAAGAGCTCCGGTGGCACCCGCCCTACATGCAAGTGCGCTACGACAACTGGGTGAACGGGTTGAACAGCGATTGGCTGGTCAGCCGGCAGCGGTACTTCGGAGTCCCGGTTCCCGTGTGGTATCCGCTCGGCGCCGACGGCCAGCCCGACCACGCCCGGCCGATCATCCCCTCCGAGGCCAGCCTGCCCATCGACCCCACCACGGACGTGCCGCCCGGCTACGACGCCGGGCAGCGGGGCCGGCCGGAGGGTTTCGCCGGTGATCCCGACGTCATGGACACCTGGGCCACCTCCTCGCTCACGCCCCAGATCGCCTGCGGGTGGGAGGACGATCCCGGCCTCTTCGCCTCGACCTTCCCGATGGACCTGCGCCCGCAGGGGCCCGAGATCATCCGGACCTGGCTGTTCTCCACGACACTGCGGTCGCACTTGGAACACGACACCCTCCCGTGGCGGGACACCACCCTCAACGGATGGGTGCTCGATCCTGACCACAAGAAGATCTCCAAGTCCAAGGGGAATGCGGTCACCCCCATGCCGTTCATCGACGAGTTCGGTGCCGACGCGGTGCGCTACTGGGCATGCAATGGGCGCCCGGGGACGGACACCGCGGTCGACAAGGGCGTGATGAAAATCGGGCGCCGGCTCGCCATCAAGATCCTCAACGCGTCCAAGTTCTCGTTGGGGCGTCTCGGCGACGAACCGGCCCCGGGACTGACCGCCGTGGACGCACCGATCGACCGGGCGCTGCTGGTACAGCTAGCGGACGTCGTATCGAGGGCCACGTCCGCCTTCGAGGAGTTCGACTACGCCCGGGCCCAGGAAATCACCGAGACCTTCTTCTGGTCGTTCTGCGACGACTTCGTCGAGCTGGTCAAGACGCGGGCCTACGGCGAAGGAGCGCCCGGGGCGGGAACGGCCGGGGCGGGAACGGCCTCGGCTCGCGCCACGCTCGCCCTCGCCCTCTCCGTCCAGTTGCGCCTCTTCGCCCCTTTCCTCCCCTTCGTGACCGAAGAGGTGTGGCGGTGGTGGCAGCCGGGCTCGGTCCATCGGGCACCGTGGCCGGTGCTCGCCGAGTTCGGTGAATTCGGCGACCCCGGAGAGCTCGGTGTCCCCGGAGAGCTCGGTGTCCCCGGTGAGGTAGGCCGCGGAGACGGCTCGGTTCTCACGGTCGCCGCTCAGGTGCTCGCCGCCGTCCGGCGCGCCAAGACGACGGAGAAGCGGTCCATGCGGGCCAAGGTGCGACGGCTCATCGTGACCGGTCCCCCGCAGACCCTGGCCGCAGTGGACGCGGCGAGGGGCGACCTGACCGACGCCGGTGGGGTCGAGGAACTGCAGCTGGTCGAGGGGGACGCGTTCGACGTGGCGGTGGAGTTGGCCGAAGACACCTGAGTGGCAAAGGAGAATCGGTGACCCCTGAACGATTGACCCGCCAGGACGCCCGCTTCCTCTACCTGGAAACGCCGGCCGTCCACATGCACGTCGTGATGGTGGCCGTCTTCGACCCCATGACCGTGCCGGAGGGCTACTCCTTCCGGCGGATCCGTCAGAGGATCATCGAGCGGATCCCCCTGCTCCCGGTGTTTCAGCGCCGGTTGGTCGAGGTCCCGCTGCGTCTGGGGGAGCCGGTCTGGGTGGACGACCCCGAATTCGATATCGACAACCATGTCCGGAGAGCGGCGCTCCCCTCACCGGGCGGCATGCGCGAGCTGGCCGATTTTGCGGCAGACGTCGCCAGCCGCCGGCTGCACCGTGATCGGCCGCTCTGGGAGATATGGGTGGTCGAAGGACTCGAGGACGGCAAGGTTGCCCTCGTCGCCAAGATGCACCACGCCACGATCGACGGCGTGTCCGGCGCCGAACTCCTCGGTGCGCTCTTCGACCTGGAGCCCGACCCGCCGGCGCACGAGCACCAGGGGGAACGCCAACTCGACCTGCGGGTGCCGACGACGTTCGAGCTCGTTTCCCATTCGTTCCTGACAGGCCTCGCCGTCCTCCCGATCGACCTGGGGCGCACGGCGTGGCGGGCGACGCGATCCCTCCCGGGCCTCCGGAACGTCGGCCAACGTGGTCCGGGCCTGCCGGACGCGCCACGCACGCCGGGTGCGCCGCGCACCTCCCTCAATGCGCCGGTGCATGCGCGACGGCGTGTCGCCTTCGCCGCGAGCAGCCTGGAGGACGTGAAGAAGCTGAAAAATGCCATGGGCACCAGCGTCAACGACGTGGTCCTTGCCATCTGCACGGGGGCGCTGCGCACGTACCTCCTGGCCGGGGACGAGCTTCCGGGCGTCCCGCTCGTGGCCGTCGTCCCGGTATCGGTCGATCCCGACCGGGCGGAGCCGAAGGGCTCCAACAAGATCGCCACCATGTTCGTCCAATTGCCCTGCCAGCTCGACGATCCCCTCGAACGCCTCCGGGCCATTCACGACGGGACGAAAGGGGCCCAACAGGAACAGAAGGCCCTGGCAGCCGGCACCTTGCAGAATTGGGCCGAGCACGCCGCACCCGATGTGTTCGCCGCCGCCGCTCGCGTGTACACACCGATGAGGGGTGCGAACCAGCACCGTCCGCTGGCCAACGTGATCATCTCCAATGTCCCGGGACCGGACGTTCCGCTGTACCTGGGCGGCAGCGAGATGCTCGGCATGTTCCCCCTCGGGCCGGTGATCGACGGATTGGGGCTTAACATCACCATCATGAGCTATCGCGGCGTCTTTTCTTGGGGTCTGGCCTCAGATGCCCGCGCTGTCCCACGGCTGTGGGACATCGCGGCGGCCATTCCGTCGGCACTCTCCGAGCTCATGCAGGCGGCCGGGTTGGACGAGGGCACGTTCGACGTGCCGCTCCACGTCGGCCCCGGCATGCCGTCCACGGCCCATTGGGCCCGAACCTCGACCGCCCCCCCGGTCGAGATGAGCGAAGCAGGAATCGTATGAGCGTCCGTGAGTTGGGCCACATCGTGCTCTACGTGCACGACATCAAACGATCGGCGGACTTCTACCGCGACCTCCTCGGGTGGCGCCAGATCATGCCCGAACCGGGTCAGGTCCCGGTCGGGGCGGCGGCGTTCTCCTCGGGGCGGACCCATCACGAGCTCCTCCTCATCGAAGTCGGGCCCGATGCGGCACCGGTTCCCGCGGGGCGCCGCGTCGGGATGTACCACTTCGGGCTGAAAGTGGGAGACAGCGACGACGACCTGCGTGCCGTGCTTTCCGAGCTGGAACGGGCAGGTGCCACGATCGTGGGCGCATCCGACCACACGGTGACGCACAGCCTGTACATCAAAGATCCCGACGGCAACGAGATCGAGCTCTATGTCGACGTGGCCGGCGTCGACTGGAAGAACGACCCCTCGCTCTTTGCTGCGCCGATCCGCCCACTCCACTTGTAAGTCCCCCACCCGACCCGGTGCGCACGACATGAGGACACTCCACGAGACCGACGCGGACGCACTCGAGGCTGCCGCCGCCGCCCTGCGCGCCGGCGAGGTGGTCGTGGTGCCCACCGACACGGTGTACGGGATCGCCGCGCTGCCCGGCCTCGAAGGTGCGGCAGAGCGGATCTACGCGGCCAAGGACAGACCCGGGGATCTGCCGCTCCCGGTGCTGGCAGCCTCCCTGGACCAGGTCCACGAGCTCGGCGTCGAATTCACGCCAGCGGCGCGCACCCTGGCGGCGCGGTGGTGGCCCGGGCCCTTGACGCTGGCCTTCGGCTTTGCGGCTGCGTCGACCCGACCGACGTGGCTGGCGGGGCGCGACGAGGTGGCCGTGCGCATTCCTCTGAACGACTTCCTGCTCGCCCTGCTGCGGGCCACGGGACCGCTCCTCGTCACGAGCGCCAACCGGCACGGGGCGCCAACCCCGCCCTCGGCCGAGGAAGCCGGGCGGCAGCTGGCTCCGCATGTGGATCTCGCCATCGATGCCGGGACCCTCGACTCCACCCCCTCGACGCTGGTCAATGTCCGCTCGCCCGTCGCCGAGGTCGAACGCGAAGGAGCACTCCCCCGGCGTGAAGTGGCGGCGGCCCTGGAGCTCGGCGCATGACGGGCCCCCGGCCCCGGCACCTGCTGGCCATCGAGACCTCGTGCGACGAGACCGCGGCTGCGGTCATCAGCGAGGACTACACGGTGCGGTCATCCGTGGTGGCCAGCCAGATCGATCTCCACGCCGAGTTCGGCGGGGTGGTGCCCGAGCTCGCCAGCCGCGCCCACGTCGAGCTCATCACGCCGATCGTCGCCCAGGCCCTTTCCGAGGCCGGGATCTCGGGTCCCGAGCTCAGTGCCGTCGCGGTGACGTCGGGACCCGGGCTCGTCGGGGCACTCCTGGTCGGGATGGCCACCGCCAAGTCTCTGGCCTTCGCCTGGGGAGTGCCAATTGTGAGCGTCAACCACCTCGAGGGCCATTTGGCCAGTGTCTTCCTGGCCAACCGTGAGGTCCCCTTCCCCCAGACAGCGCTCCTGGTTTCGGGGGGACACTGCATGCTCACCCGGGCCACCGCTCTCGGCCACTACGAGTTGCTGGGCGAAACGGTGGACGATTCGATCGGCGAGGCCTACGACAAGATCGCCCGCTACCTCGGCCTGGGCTACCCGGGCGGGCCCGTCCTCGACCGGCTGGCCGCAACGGGGAACGACGTGCTCGGCTTTCCACGCCCGATGATCCAGGACGGCTACGTGTTCTCGTTCTCGGGGCTCAAGACTGCGGTCGTCAACTACGTCCGCAAGGAGCCAGCGTTCGTGGTGGCCGACGTCGCCGCCTCGTTCGTCGCCGCGTGCATGGACGTGCTGTGCGCCAAGATCCGCCGGGCCCTGGAGGAATTCGGTGACCCCGCACTGGCCATCGTCGGGGGGGTCGCCGCCAGTCCCATCCTCCGGGCGCGGGCGCAGGCCCTCGCCGGCGAATTCGGCAGCGTGCTCCTGATTCCCCCGCAGTCGCTCGCCACGGACAACGCCGCCATGATCGGCATCGCGGGGTGGCAGAAGTTCGCCGCCAACGGGGGGGACGATCTGCGCTTCGGACCGCAGCCCGACCTGCGGCTCACCTTTCAGTAGAGGCCGCGTTTCAGTAGAGGCCGCGTTTCAGTAGAGGCCGACGACGTTGCCGTTCTCGTCGATGTCGATCTTCTCCGCCGCCGGACTCGAGGAGAGGCCGGGCATCGTCCTCATGTCACCGCTCACCAGATAGACGAACCCGGCACCGACGTTGGCTCTGGCCTCCCGCACCGGCAGGCGCCATCCGGACGGCGCCCCCTTGAGAGAGGGATCCGACGAGATCGAGAGATGCGTCTTGGCGATGCAAACAGGAAGGCCGCCGAAGCCGGCGCGTTCGTAGGTCGCGAGTTGGCGGGCCGCCGCAGGCAGATAGTCCACCCCGTCCGCCCCGTAGACCTCGGTGGCGATGGTCTCGATCTTCTGGCGCAGGCTGGCCCCACTGTCGTAGAGCATGCGGAACGCACTCGTCTCCTCGGTCGCGTGCATCACGGCCTCCGCCAACTCGACCGCACCCTTCCCGCCGTCGACAAAGTGGGTACAGACCGCAGACCGCACCCCGACCGAAGCAGCGATCTCCCGGATCGCCTCGTGCTCGGAGCTGAAGTCCTCGGCGAATGCATTGATGGCGACCACCGGGGTGACGCCGTGCCGGCGCACGATCTCGAGGTGCTTGAGCAGGTTGGCCCCGCCGAGCTGTACCTCTTCGGGGTTCTCCTCCAGCATCTCGGGTGGCAACGGCCGGCCGGCGGTCACCTTGTGCCGCCCCGAGTGCAACTTGAGGGCGCGCACGGTCGCGACGACGACTGCGGCGTCAGGCACCAGACCCGACGTGCGACATTTGATGTTGAAGAAGCGCTCGGCGCCCATGTCCGAGCCGAATCCCGCCTCGGTGATCAGGTACTCGCCGGCATGGATCCCGATCAGGTCGGCCACGACCGAGGAGTTGCCGTGGGCGATGTTGCCGAACGGTCCGGCATGGACCAGGACCGGGGTGTTCTCGAGGGTCTGGAGCAGGTTCGGCTTTATCGCGTCACGCATGATCACGGTCATCGCGCCCGCCGCTTTGAGTTCCTCGGCCGTGACCGGCTCGCCGCTCGTGGTGAACCCGACGACGATCCGCCCGAATCGCGCCCGCAGGTCCTGCAACGACGTAGCGAGGGCGAGGACCGCCATGACCTCTGATGCCGCCGTGATGTCAAAACCGGTCTGGCGGGGCGTTCCGTCCTCACGAGCCCCGAGACCAGCGACGATGTTGCGGAGCGACCGGTCATTGACGTCGAGCACTCTTCGCCAGGTGATCGCGTGGGGATCGATCCCGAGTGCGTTGCCCTGCTGCAGGTGGTTGTCCACCATGGCGGCCAGCAGGTTGTTGGCCGCCGTCACGGCATGGAGGTCGCCGGTCAGGTGCAGGTTGAGGTTCTCGAACGGGACGACCTGGCTGTAGCCGCCCCCGGCGGCACCACCTTTGATGCCGAACGTCGGACCCATGGAGGCCTGCCGGATGGCGATGGTGGCTTGCTTGCCGAGGCAGCCCAACGCCTGTCCGAGTCCGATGGTGGTGGTCGTCTTCCCCTCCCCCAGCGGCGTCGGCGTGATTGCCGTGACCACGACGTAGCGGGCCTTGCGGCGGTCGCCGAGCGCGGCCACCGCCTGCAGGTCGATCTTGGCCACATTGGCGCCGTAGTGCTCGAGCATGGTGGGGGGAATCCCCATCTGCGCGGCGATCTCCCCGATCGGCAACAGCGTCGCCTGACGTGCGATCTCTATAGCTGGAGGAAGCGCCATCTCACCGGTCCTTTGCGGGGCTGGAAGCGGGACTGCGCCTCCGTGTGCGGGTGCACCGTGCATCATGCCTCGCCGTCCAGGGCCCCGGCCACGTGGAGCGCCCGCTCGGTCGAAGGCCGCGCCGATCAGGGCGAACAATGGCCGAAACGGACGTTGGCCTGCAGCGCCTCGCAGCGAATTGTGACGGAGTTGGGCGGAAGTCGCGCCACCATTCGAGGGTTGCGGCGCGACACTGGCCGGACACTGTTCGACCGCATCTCGGAAGCGTCACCCCAGCTTGATGGGGCTCTTCGACGAGCCGGCGCGTTTCGGATAACGAACAGAAGGGCAAGGACCAGTGCACATCACCAAGCGGTACGAATCGGCGTTGCGCGCCCGGCGAGAACGAGGAAGGTTCGGCCGGATCACACTGGCCGGCGTCATGACGTTGGGAGTCGGATCGATCCTCGGGGGGGTCGTGGCGGAGCTCCCCTCGGCGGCGGCAGGCCCCACGGCCAACGCCATCTCCTTCGGTTCGCCGACCTGGCAGACCGCAGTGCTGCCCGACGGGTCCAACCCGATCGCCCTCTCCTCGCCGAATGTGGCGAACCTGCCCGGAGGACGGGCGGTCGTCGTCGGCGACGAATCGGGTTTGGTTTACACCTTCAATCTGGCGACGGGCGCGCGAGGTTGGACCTACAACGCCGGTGCGCCGGTGAACTCGAGCCCGTCGGTGGCGGCCGTCACCCCGGGAAGTACCCTCGACAGCGTCTTCGTCGGCTCGGGTGACGCCGCGATCCCCACGGCGGGTGGCTACCAGGCCATCAGCCCCAACGGCGGTGACCAGTGGTTCGCGCAGGAGACCAACCCGCCCACCGATCCGACCACACACAGCGGCGTGCAGGCGTCGTTGGCCGTCGGCAACCTCGAGGGCGGAACCGATGTGACCGCGGGCTCTCTGGGCCAGAACCAGGACGCCCTGAACGCGGGCAACGGCTCGCTCCTCACCGGATTCCCGTGGTTCCAGGCCGACAGTGATTTCACGACTCCGGCTTTGGCCGACCTCTACAGCAACGGGACGACGGAGATCGTCGAGGGCGGCGACTCGTCCGCCGGCCTGGCATACGGTCAGAACTACCTCAACGGCGGCCACCTGAGGATTCTCAGTCCCGCCGGGAACGCGGGAGCGGCGCAACCCAACGGTGGCCTCGATTGCGAATACAACACCAATGAGACGGTCCAGTCGTCGCCTGCCGTCGGTGAGTTCTTCGGCAGCTCGTCAACCGTCGGCATCGTGTTCGGAACGGGCGCCACGTACCACACGTCGGATAGCAACAGGCTGATCGCGGTCGACAGCCACTGCAATCTCGCGTGGTCCGCCGCGCTCAGTGGGAACACGAAGAGCAGCCCGGCGCTCGCGGATGTCCTCGGCAATGGGCAACTCCAGGTCGTGGAGGGCACGGACAACGGATCGACCGGTTCGGTGTACGCACTCAATGGCGCCAATGGCGGGGTTCTGTGGCAGACACAGATGAATCGGGTGATCGGCTCGGTCGTGACAGCTGACCTCGGTTCGGGCTACCAGGACGTCCTGGCGCCCACGACCAACGGCGTGGTCGTGCTCGACGGCAAGACCGGCGCGGTCATCACCACCCTGCAACCCAACACCGGGTTTCAGAACTCGCCCCTCGTCACCGACGACCCCAACGGGACCATCGGCATCACGTTGGCGGGCTACCAGGCCGGCGGGAGCATCGTGTACCACTACGAGATCGCGCGGTCGAACGGATCGGTCGTCACCGAGGCGGGGGCATGGCCGCAGTTCCATCACGACCCGCAGCTGACGGGTGATGCGGGGACGGCCCAGGTCATCGAGGTCCCGTGCAACGCACCGTCGGGCGCACCACACGGGTACTACATGACGGCGTCGGACGGGGGCGTGTTCACGTTCGGCAATGTCCCCTTCTGCGGCTCGACGGGAGCGATCGGCCTGAACAAGCCGGTGGTCGGAATGGCGGCCACTCACGACGCTGGCGGGTACTGGCTCGTGGCATCCGATGGCGGCATCTTCAGCTTCGGGGACGCCGCGTTCTACGGCTCCACCGGGGCCATCCATCTCAACCAGCCCATCGTGGGCATGGCAGCCACGCCTGACGGGAAGGGGTACTGGCTCGTGGCGTCCGATGGCGGCATCTTCAGTTTCGGGGACGCGGCGTTCTACGGCTCGACCGGCGCCATCCATCTCAACCGGCCAATCGTCGGGATGGCGCCCACGCCCGACGGCAAGGGGTACTGGCTCGTGGCCTCCGACGGTGGGATCTTCACGTTCGGCGACGCCGCGTTCTACGGCTCGACGGGCGCCATCCATCTCAACCAGCCGATCGTGGGTATGGCGGCCACCGCTGCTGGCAAGGGGTATTGGCTCGTGGCGTCCGATGGCGGCATCTTCAGTTTCGGCGACGCGCCGTTCTACGGCTCGACGGGCGCCATCCATCTCAACCAGCCGATCGTGGGTATGGCCGCCACCGCTGATGGCAAGGGGTACTGGCTCGTGGCGTCCGATGGCGGCATCTTCAGTTTCGGCGACGCGCCGTTCGACGGCTCGACGGGCGCCATCCATCTCAACCGGCCCATCGTGGGTATGTCGGGCTTCTGACCGACACCAACCAGCTTCACCCCGCTCCAGAGCGGCGGAGGCGGGTCGAGTGCCATACTGTGCGGGGGTGGGGCGAGAGGAGCTTCACTATGGACCCCATCGAATCCGAGACGATTGGTCAGGACCCCGTTGCCGAGCTGACCGCGACCTTCTCCGAGACAGCCCGGCTCCTCTTCTCGGCCGGAAGTGTCAACAGCACGCTGGAGCAGATCGTGGCTGTTGCCGTGGAGACCATCGAAGGCTGTGATTTCGCCGGACTGTTCCTGGTGCAGGGTGACACCGTCGTCACCCCGGTATCCACCGACCCGATCGTCGAAGTCATCGATCTTCTGCAACATCAAACGGGCGAGGGACCTTGTCTCGACGCCATCGCCCAAAAGGTCATGGTCTACGGCGACGACCTCAGCACCGATCCCCGGTGGCCCGACTTCGGTCCCCGGGCCGGTGAGAGTGGCATGCGCAGCGCATTGGCCCTTCCATTGACGGCCAACGGAGCCGTCGGCGCCGTAAACCTCTATGCCGCCTACTCCTCCGCCTTCGGCGTGGTCGACCGAGCCAAAGGCGTGATTCTCTCGTCGTTGGCCAGTGCCGCGCTCGCGGCCGCCCACTTGTACGAAGACGAGGAACGACGCATCGACAATCTGAACTCGGCCCTGAGCAGCCGCGAGATCATCGGGCAGGCACAAGGCATTCTGATGGAGCGCGAACGGATCGCGGCGGACCAGGCCTTCGACGTCCTGCGTCGAGCCTCGCAGTACCTGAACATAAAACTCAGAGAGGTGGCCCAGACGTTGGTCGACACCGGCGAGCGACCCGACACCGGCCCCCGCGACCGCCGGAAGGGCGACAAGCCGGGCGCACGCGACTGAAGCAGGCGGCCGAGGGGGCGGCCTGCAGGTTCAGGACGTCGCGCTCTTTTTGAGAAAGGACTCGATCGCCGTGGCGAGGCCGCGCGCGATCACCATCTGGCCGTGCGCCGAATCGGCGATCGAACCCTCGAACGGATCCGTCAGATACAACGGCTCGATGAGTGCCCCCGGCATCTGGCTCGGAGTGGAGAAGTAACCCGCCTGGGCCGGGCCGATGAGGAGAAGGTGGTCGTAGGTCGCCGCGGCGCCGGCAATGCCACCCTCCGAAGGGTCGCCGACGAAGGACCCCAACGAGGTGTCAGGGACGACCCCGTCGTCCGGGATCCCCCAACCCTGTGCGTTCATGTCCGCCCGGACGTCGTGCTGCACCAGGGTCGCCAGCCTCTCGTTCGCCGCCGCAAAGGGTCGGGCGTCGTCGTACGCCGTGAGACTTCCGGCGTTCTGGGGCGAAGAGCCCGCATCGAAGTAGATCCCGACGAGCACATCGGCGTGCGCGTCATTGGCACAGACATCGCGTGCGACGACGTCGTCGTGGGATCCTTCGAGAGTGAGGACGCCCCCCGACGTCATCCCCGGGCCGAGCCGCACGACCGTTGTCTGCCTCGTTCGGGACACGACGACACGAAACCCCTCGGCCCGAAGCAGCTGCATCGCATCGAGCTCGACCGGGAGCGTCAAATGGGCTTCGTCGATCGGCGTGCCGGCTTGTGTGGTGCCCACACCGCCGGGATCGATACCCCCGTGGCCGGCATCGAGAAACACCGTCTGGTGACGATCGCCTTCGGTCGGCCCGAACGCCATGCAGGCGCCGGGAGCGAAGGCGGCGGCATCGAGAGCCCGGGGCTGCGCGCCCTCCGAAGATTGGGCCTTCGGCGCGCCGCCGCAACCGAATGCGGCGATCCCGGCGACGACGACGGCCGCCACGGTCCCGGACCGTAGGCGCAGCGATGACCTCCTGGAGCGCACCCTGCTCGACGGCGTCAGCAACTCCTCAACGAACCTGGTGGCCTCGGGGGCGCCAACCAAAGGAGGGGAACACCCGGTCGATGGTAGCGAGACACCTCGGGCCACGGACATCACCCCACCTCTCCGCCGGCCCGGCCGGGCCGGCACGGGTGACGGAGGCAAAACGAGCGTACGCTGCACCCGAGAACGGATGAGCAGTGACCGGTTTTCTCCGGCACGGGAGGTCAGATGGGTACGTACGGTTTGCACAAGGGTTCCGTCGAGATCGAGTCGGCCGGTCCCATCACATTCGGACCGGCCGGAATTTTGTTCCTGGCCGACAACGGCGCGGCGAAGATATTCGCCGTCGACGTGGCCGATCCCGGATCAGAGGCGGGACCAGAGCCCTTCGAGATGGAGAACGTCGATGCGTTGGTGGCGTCGTTCCTGGGCTGCGCGACCGCGGATCTGCTCATTCGGGACATGGCCGTGCATCCCACGTCGCACAACGTGTATCTGTCCGTCCAGCGCGGGCGGGGTGAACGGGGACAGGCGGTGCTCGTGCGGATCGGGGCTCTCGACGGCTCCATTTCCGACGTGCCCCTTGACGACGTCTCCTTTTCTGCCGTGCGCATCGCCGACGCCCCCGAGCTCGATGACGAGCGGCTCGACACGACGCTCCCTCTCGGGCCGGAAGGGGAGGAGTTCCAGTTCGGCGAGCGGACCATCCGGCTCCTGCGCCGCCCGATACGGACATCCACCATCACCGACATGGCATCCGTCGACGGCTTTCTTCTCGTCGCCGGTCTTTCGAACGAGGAGTTCTCCTCCAAGTTGCGGCGTTTCCCCTTTCCCTTCAGCGACGAAGCTGACGGACAACAGTCTCGAGATCTTTCACGTCTCTCACGGCAAGTGGGAGACCGCGGCGCCGATCCGCACATTCGTGCCCTACGAGGGGGGCCGGAGCATCGTGGCGGGCTACACGTGCACGCCTATCGTGCACTTCCCGCTCGACGGTCTGGAGCCGGGAGCCAAGACCGTCGGGCGCACCGTGGCGGAGCTCGGCGCCGCGAATCAACCCCTGGACATGATCACGTTCACCGACCAGGGCGAGGAGCATCTCCTCGTCGCCAACAGCGCCCACGGCCTGATCAAGATCGCCCGTCGGGACATCGACGCGCAGGTGCCGCTGACCGAACCCACGGAGCCGGTCGGGGTGGCCCGAGAGACCACGGACTACCAGGGGGTCATCCGTCTAGCCACACTCGCGGCCGACGTCGTGCTCGCGCTCGCAGGTGGACGACGACGGTCGTCACCACCTCCGCTCGTTGAAGACGTCCTCGCTCTAGCTTGACCCCGCCCAGCGCGTCGTGGTCGCACTGCGGCGACGACCCGTGCATCCGTGTACGCGGCGCCGCGCCCGGAGAATCCGTGCAGGTGCGTCCCGGCACGTCCGAGACCGGCGGTCGCTACCCGCCCATGGCAGGCCGTCTCGCGGTTGACGGTGACGACGTGTGCTTCGTGCCCCGGTTCGCCTTCTTGGATGGCACGCCCTATGCGGTGTCCATCGGCGAGTCCACCGTGGCCGTCCTCCTGCGACCAGCAGCACACGTCGTTGCAACGACCGAAGTTCTCTCGATCCATCCCCGGGTGGAGGACGTCCCGCGCAACCTCTTGCGCTTCTATGTCGTGTTCTCCGGACCGATGAGCGAAGGGTACGCCAGAGATCATCTCCGACTCGTCGACGAGGACGGCGACACCGCTCCACGGCGCGCTCTTGTCCACTGACTACGAGTTGTGGGACGGCGCTCATCGCCGCCTGACCGTCCTCATGGACCCGGCTCGCATAAAACGGGGCCTGGCGGCGCACCGTCAAGCCGGGTACCCGATCCGGATCGGGCGCCCGTTCCGGCTCGTCGTCGACCCGGGTTTTCGCGACGCCCGGGGCGCGCCCCTCCGCGCGGGGGCGGAGAAGCGCTACGGGGTGGTCGCCGACGAACGGCGGCGGGTGGAGCCGGCCCACTGGGTATTGCGCAACCCGGCGCGTCACACCATCGAGCCCCTGGAGGTCACCTTTGACCGCCCGCTCGACTATGCCCTGCTCAGGCATTGCCTCGGGCGTGATGGGCCCCGACCGCCGGCGTGTGGTCGGCGCGGGGGAGGTCGGGCCGGACGAACGGTCGTGGCGGCTGACGCCTGCTGCGCCATGGAGGGCCGGACCCCACGAGGTGGTCATCGATGACATCCTGGAGGACCTGGCGGGAAACTCGGTCACAAGGGTCTTTGACCGCGACCGGACCCGTCCCACCGACGCCATGGAGGAGAAACGGCCATTCGCGATGACGTTCTTCCCACGCTGACACGCCTGCTTACTCGCCAGTCACCCGAATTATTCCCGTACGCTGGGCCTATGACCCCTTCCTCGGTGGATGTCGCTCCACCTGCCCACCCGACTGCGATCGGTCGTTGGTGAGCGAACGTGGCTGTGTCATCACCGGGTGGGGCACCGCACTCCCCAGCACGGTTGTCACCAACAAGGATCTGGAGTCGATTCTGGACACGAGCGACGAGTGGATCGTCGAACGTTCCGGCGTGCGGAGCCGCCGCACCGCCACGGGGCCCTTCGTCTCGCCGGCCCCCGACGTCCACCCTTCCGGTGGCCTCGGGACCACCGCCGCCCTGGCCATAGAGGCGGGTCGACAGGCCCTCGCATCGGCGGAGGCGGAGCCGGGCGAGATCGACTTCGTGCTGCTGTGCACGACAACGCCGGATCAGGTGATGCCCGGCACCTCCTCGGCCGTGGCGGGGGCGCTCGGGATCACTGGTGGAGCGGTCGATCTCAACGCGGCGTGCGCAGGCTTCACCTACGGCTTGATCACCGCCGCCGGCATGCTCTCGACCGGTGCCCGCAAGGTGCTCCTGATCGGGGCCGAAACGATGACCCGGACCCTCAACTGGGAAGATCGCACGAACGCCTTTCTCTTTGCGGACGGCGCGGGGGCGCTGGTCCTCGAAGCAGTGAGCGGCCCCGGCTCGCTCCTGGGGTGGGATGCCGGCGTGGACGGCTCCCTCGTCAACCTCCTCTACGTGGATCACGGGCAGGGCATGATCATGCGCGGCCAGGAGGTCTTCCGCAAAGCCGTGAGGGCCGCGGTCGACTCGGCGAATGCGGCACTGCAGCTGGCCAAGGTCGAGCCGGCGGACGTCGCTCTCTTCGTTCCCCACCAGGCCAACCAACGGATCATGGAGGCGATCGCCGATCGGATCGGCATCCCCAACGACCGGATCGCGTCGGTGATCGAATGGACGGGCAACACGAGCTCAGCGTCCATACCTCTGGCCCTCGTCGATGCGATCGGACAAGGGCGCCTGCACCCCGGCGACGCAGTGCTCTTCGTCGGCTTCGGCGCCGGCATGACATGGGCCTCCGTCGTGTGGCGTTGGCAGACGTCGCAGCATCCCTGACCTCGTCCCCGGTCCGGGTAGCGCCTTCTCGTTCGCTACGCTCCCCACGTGGCCGAAGAGCAGGGGCGAGTCGCCGATCTGCTGGTCCGCTGCCTCGAGAACGAAGGTGTCACGTGCATCTTCGGTCTGCCGGGTGAGGAAAATATCCGGTTCACCGATGCCGTGTCGCGGTCGCCCATCCGCTACATCCTGGTCCGCCACGAACAAGCTGCATCGTTCATGGCCGAGATCCATGGACGCCTGACCGGTCGCGCCGGTGTCTGCTCGTCCACCCTCGGCCCGGGAGCGATAAACCTTCTCCTCGGCACCGCAGATGCCAACAGCAACAGCACTCCCCTTGTGGCCATCTCGGCGCAGGTCGGGTTGCACCGCATCTACAAGGAATCGCATCAGAGCGTCGACCTGGTGGCGATGTTCGATCCGGTCACCAAATGGGCCGACATGATCCTCACCGCAGGGGCCGTGCCCGAGATGGTGCGCAAAGCCTTCAAGCTGGCGCAGACCGAACGCCCCGGCGCGGTCTTCCTCGCGGTACCCGAGGACATCGAAGCCCTCTTCGTGGAGGACGACGTCACACCCCTCACCGTGAACGTCCCGCGGCCGGACGAGCCCTCGCCCTCGCAGATCGCGCGTGCGGCCGCCGTGCTCCATCGCCGGCAGCCGACCGATCGTGCTCGCCGGCCACGGCGCGGCGAGGAGCGGCGCGGCAGATGCCCTGATCCGCTTCTCCGAGCTCTTGGGACTTCCCGTTGCGACCAGCTTCCATGGAAAGGGCGTGTTCCCCGACGATCATCCCAATGCCCTCGGCGCGGTGGGATTCATGAGCCACGACTATGTCAACTTCGGCTTCGACGAGGCCGATGTGATCATCAGCGTGGGCTACGAGCTCCAGGAATTCGATCCACAGCGGATCAACCCCCATGGGGACAAACGCATCATTCATCTGAGCCGGTTCCCGGCCGAGGTCGACGCGCACTATGACGTCGAGGTAGGCGTCCAGGCGGATATCAGCCGGACCCTCGACGCCCTGGCCGAGGCCACCAGCCGCCGCTTCGCGCTGGGCGCGAGTGGGGAGAAGATCCGGCGCTTGCTGGCCGATGACCTCTCCCGGGGGCGCGCCGACGACAGTTTCCCTCTCAAGCCGCAGAGGATCGTCGCCGAAACCCGCTCCGCCCTTGGCCGTGCGGACATCGTCCTGGCCGACACCGGGGCCGTGAAGATGTGGATGGCCCGCCTCTACCCCACCTACGAGCCCAATACGTGCCTCGTGTCCAACGGGTTGTCGACCATGGGCTTCGCGCTGCCCGGGGCGATCGCGGCCAAACTGGCGGCGCCCGACCGCCGGGTCCTCGCCGTCGTCGGCGACGGCGCATTCCTCATGAACTCCCAGGAGCTCGAGACCGCCGTTCGCGAGCGCATCCCGCTCACCGTGTTGATCTGGCAGGACGACGCGTACGGGCTCATCAAGTGGAAGATGCGCCTCGAGATCGGGCACGATGTGGACACCGACTTCGCGAACCCCGATTTCGTCGCCTACGCCCAGAGCTTCGGGGCCCGCGGCTACCAGGTGCGCGCCGCCGACGACCTCCTCCCCATGCTCAGCGAGGCGTTGGCCGCGGACGCCGTCTCGGTGATCGCCTGCCCGGTCGACTACTCGGAGAACCTTCGGCTCACCGCAACGCTCGGCGACCTCGCGGGACCGTTCTGAACCGCCAGGCCGGCAGTCACCCCGGAGTACCGTGATCCCGGTCTCCTACTCCGGATGGCCCGGTTCGAAGTCACTGGCATCTTCCTTGGAGAGGTGGCCCGCATGTGTCCCGCTTCCCCCGTCGACGACCTCGATCAGAAAGGCTTCATGGTCGCCGCCACTCATTCGATCGATGACCGGGCCCTCTATCCATGCCGCGCATTGGGAGAGGATCGGCGACCCGGTCACACCTCGTGCCCATTCCACACGCTCGAACTTGTCGATCACGTCGCCGGTCTGCTCCCCGAAGAGAGAAGCCGTCTCCCGTTGGTCTGCCCCCAGGAGATGGAGGCCGAGGCCGGGCGACCGCAGGGCAACCCCGAACGTGTGGTTGATCTTCGAGATGCACACGATGAATCGCACCGGATCGATGCTCGCTTGTGTCACGAAGCCGGCGAGGCATCCGCTGGGCTCGTCGTCCGCGCACGCCGTCACGACGTAGAGCGAATAGTCCGTGAGCCCGACGAGCGGTTCGGACGGAGGAATGGCGCGGTTCTCAGGCATGCACACCCACGTTGCCCATGTACCCGCGTTCGGACAGCCCGAAACCACGAGGGCGTCACGCAATAACCTCATGGGATGGCTGCCAGAGGTCCTACCGCATTCGTGCTCGGCGGCGGAGGCGTTCTCGGCGCGGCTGAAGTGGGCATGCTGCGCGCCCTGTTCGAGCGCAACATCGTTCCCGACCTGATCGTCGGCTCGAGCGTGGGTGCTCTCAACGGCGCCTTTGTCGCCGCCGAGCCGTCGCTGACCTCCGTCGGACGGCTGGTCGAGGTCTGGACGGGCCTGTCGGAACGGGGCGTGTTCGGAGGATCCGTGTTCGGTCAGATCGGCACGCTCGCTCGCCACGGCACGCACCTGCACAGTAACGACGGTCTGCGCCAGCTGATCGATGGCGAGCTCGGGCCACTCGAATTCGGCGATCTGGCCGTGCGATTCGAGTGCGTTGCGGCATCCATCGAACGGGCAACGGCGACGTGGTTCTCCTCGGGCTTGGTGACCCCGGCCGTGCTCGCCTCCTGCGCGGTGCCGGGCCTCCTGCCGGCGGTCGAGGTCGACGGAGAGCACTACTTCGACGGAGGCCTCGTCCGCTCCGTCCCGATCGGGCGGGCGGCCGAACTGGGTGCCACACGCATCTATGTCCTGCAGGTCGGTCGCCTCGAGCAACCGCTGAAACCACCGACACGGCCATGGCAGGTTGCGGTGGTCGCGTTCGAGATCGCGCGGCGCCATCAGTTCGGGGAAGAGCTCGCCGGTCTTCCAGAAGTTGTGGAGGTCGACGTCCTCCCCAGCGGTTCCGCCCCACCCGCCCTCTCCGTGCGCTATCGCTCCACCTCGGGTGTCCGGGGACGGATCGACGCGGCACACGCGGCCACCGCCGCCTATCTCGACGCGAAATCCTCTTCGTAGCGCGCCCTGCACCATGCCCGCCCTTCTTTCGCGCCCGGTACGCCGACTCCTCCTGCCTGTGGACATGGCGGTACTGGTCGTCATGGCGGCCGTCTTCGCCCTCGGGACCGTTGCGGGCACCCTGGTCGCCCCGCTGACGCCACGACGACGGATACTCCGTGCTTCCGCCTTCGCGCTGAGCTACTCGGTCGTCGAACTGGCTGCACTGTCGACGGCCGGCCTCCTCTGGTTGCGTCACGCCATTGCGGCAGGGTTCCGCATGAAAGGTCGTCAGGCGTGGATCGTCAGCAATGAGGCCCTCTTGGCCTGGGCCCTGGGCATGGTCCTGCGAGCTGGGCGCCGATGCCTCGGATTCCGGGTGGCCGTGGTCAGTTCGTCGGACGCGACGGCGCTCTCGGAAGCGGATCCAGTCCTCGTCCTGGCCCGTCACGGGGGCCCCGGTGACTCCTTTGCGCTGGTCCATCTCCTGTTGACCAGGTACCACCGGAGCGTGCGCATCGTCCTCAAGGACATCCTCCAACTGGACCCCCTCATCGACGTCCTCTTGAATCGCCTCGGTTGCTGCTTCCTGGCGTCCCCGGCGGGCGGTGGGGAGGAGATGTGCGCCAGGGTGGCGGCGATGGCGGCGAACCTCACCGGGAGCGAGGCACTGCTCCTCTTTCCCGAGGGAGCGAACTGGACGCCGCACCGACGGCTCCGCGCCATCAGCCGGTTGCGTCACGATCACAAGTCGGCGCCGGCCCGCGCCGCGACGTTGATGACCAATGTGCTGCCCCCACGTCCGGGGGGCGTCCTCGCCTGCCTCGAGGCTCGCCCCGACCTGGCCGTCGTCGTCGTCGCCCACGCCGGGTTGGACAGGGTCGTCAGCGCACGCCAAGCCTGGGACGGGCTTCCGATCACGACACCGATGACGGTCCGGGCCTGGCCGACGGCCGAAGTTCCACCAGGTGAGGATGCCCGGCTGTCCTGGCTCACCCTGGAATGGGCCGTCGTCGACGAGTGGGTCGACGCCTTTCACGCCGGAGCCGTGCCCAGGGGCGATTGAGGACCACCCCCAGGGGTGGACGGGCGCCGGCGCTGAGGTGTCATCGGTTACGGAGCGCCCTCTTCGGGTACGTGAGGAAGAGCATGAACCCACTCGAGAAGGCAATGCGACGAATAGACGTCGCGCAACAACGATGGGGGCCCGCCGCCGTCGTCTTCGGCGTCGTCAAGAAATTCGGCGACGACAATGCCGGTGTCCTCGTGGCCAACCTCGCCTTCTCGGCCTTCCTGTGCGTGTTCCCACTCCTGCTCCTTCTGGTGACGGTGCTCAATATCGCGTTGGTGCATGATCCCGGGGCGCGCAATTCCCTTCTGCACTCGACCCTGCACGAGTTCCCCGTCGTGGGCAATCAACTGGGAAGCCAGATCCATGGCCTGCAGCGCAGCTCGCTGATCGGCCTCGTCGTGGGTCTCCTCGCGCTCCTCTGGGGTAGCACGGGTCTGGCGCAATCCGGCCTCTTCTCGATGTCCCAGGTGTGGAACCTGCCGGGGACCGACAGGCCGAACTTCGTCAAGCGACTCGGCCGGAGTCTCGCTTTTCTGGCTGTTCTCGGAGCGGGACTCGTCGTGACCACCGCGCTGGCCGGCTTCGGCACCTTCGGGCGACACAACGTCGCGTTGGGCGTCGTCAGTGAAGCTCTCGCCATCGTGGTGAATATCGCAACGTATTTCGGCGCCTTCCGGGTCCTCACACCCACGTCGGTGCCAAGCCGCCAACTCGTGGCCGGTGCCATATTCGGAGGCATTGCCTGGACGATTCTCCAAGCGGTGGGCGGCTACCTGATCGGCCATGACCTCAAGAACGACAGCACGACCTACGGGACGTTCGGGGTGGTCCTCGGACTGGTCGCCTTCATCTATCTCGGTTCCCAGATAACGATCTACGCGGCCGAACTGAATACCGTGCTGGCTCGGCATCTTTGGCCCAGAGGCCTCGTACAGCCGCCGCTCACCGAAGCCGATCAGAAGTCACTCGCACTGCAGGCCACACAGAACCGACGACGACCCGAGCAAGAGGTTGCGGTCGGATTCACCACGGCAGCCATGACCCAGAGCGAATGGCTGGCCTCACGGGAGGGCGATGCGACGAACAATCGGGCACAACACGTTCATGCGGAGCACGCGATCGAACGAAGGTCCTGAGGTTTGTCAACCCGATGGGCCGGGTAGGAAGATGCCATGATCCTCTTAGTGGCCCTGTTGCTCGTCCTGCTCTTCTTCGGCATCGGATTCGCCGTACACCTGTTGTGGATCGTGGCCATTGTCTTCTTCGTGCTCTGGCTCGTCGGCGCGGCGATCGGCCGGGGCGAAACCGCCGGACGTCACCGTTTCTATCGTTGGTAGGTGGCGACTCAGGACTCGACGACGACGTCCTGAGGGCTCTTGTCCGGCCGCAGACCACGCCACACCGGATGGCGGAGGCGCCCGGCCTGCGTCCACTCGCCGAAGCGCACTTCGCCGACGAGTGCGGGCTTGACGAAGTGGGGCTGGCGTTCCTTAATGGCAGACGCCGGGGTGAACGGATTCGTCGCCCCCGCGGCCGGCCGAAGCAGATCCATCAGTGCCGCACGATCGTCGTCACTGAATCCGGTGCCGACCTTGCCGACAAAACGTAGGCCGTCCCCGGAGTGGATCCCGAGAAGGAGGGCGCCGATCCCTCCGGCCCGGTTTCCCGCTCCATCGGTCCAGCCGCCGATGACAACTTCTTGGGTCCGTACGTTCTTGATCTTGATCCATGCGTCACTCCGTTTGCCCTCGAGGTAGGGCGAACCGCGCTTTTTGGCCACCACCCCTTCGAGGCCGGACTCCTCCGTCGCCCGGAGGATGTCACTCCCCTTGACATGGCGGAATGAATCCGCCGTGGCGAACGAGGCACCGGAAAGCCCGAGCCCTTCGAGTCGCGCCCGCCGCTCGTCGTAGGAGAGAGCGAACAGTGGGTGACCATCGAGATGAAGAACATCGAAGAGCACGTAACTCGCCGGTGATTCTGCACTTTGCCTCTTGACCGCGTTGGCACTCGCCAGATGCAGGCGGTGCTGCAGACGTCCGAAGTCAGGAGTTCCGTTCTCCCCGAGGACAACGATCTCCCCGTCCAGCACGCAAGGCCGTGACCCGAGGAACTCTCCCAGCTCCCGGAACTCGGGGAAGGAAGGGGTGAGGTCCTTGTCATTGCGGCTCATCATCCGGATCCGCCCACCCTCGACGAACGAGATCGCCCGTACGCCGTCCCACTTTATTTCGAAGGCCCATCCCTCGTCGTCGTCGTCGGGGAGCGTTCCCAGGGTGGCCAACATCGGCCGCACTTTCTCCGGCAGTGGGTAAAAACCCTCGGGAGCGGGGTCCATGCGATGGATCATCCAGTTCTTCCCGCCCGTGGGGAACAGGACATAGCGACCGTTGACCTTCGAACCATGGAGCACCACCATGACCTCGTCGGGACGCCATTTCTCCACCTCGAAGTGGCCGTGATCCCAGATTTTGACCTGGCCCCCGCCATACTCCCCCGCGGGAATGTCGCCCTCGAACGATCCGTAGTCCAGGGGGTGGTCTTCGGTGTGGACGGCCAGGTGGTTGGATTTCGGGTCTTCCGGCACACCTTTGGGTAGCGCCCATGAAACCAGCACGCCTTCGTGTTCGAGCCGGAAGTCCCAATGCAGCGCCCGGGCGTGGTGCTCCTGGATGACGAAGACCGGCCGGTCGTCCCGGCGCCGGCCGGGGGTGCGACCCCCCATGGGTTCCGGGGTCTTGGCCGCATTCCGCTTGGCCCGATACGTCTTCAGGGCCGCCTCGCTCTTGTCGCCGGGCGTGTCCTTGCGTCGCGTTGCCATGAGGCATTTTGTACCCCACGCCCTTCCCGCGTCTGTCGGAGCGGGAATTGAGCCCCGGGTAGCTACGAGAAGGCGAACAGATCGCCCAGCTCGTCCACCCGCGTCAGCACGTCGGCGCTGGTGAACACGAGGAGGGAAGGGTCGCCGCTTCGGAGGCACCCGTGGACTTCGTCCCAGGTGACGGGGGTCGACACCGTGGGGAGGGGGCGCCCACGAATCGAGTAGGCACCGATCGTCGTCTTGGACGGGTGGTTCTGGCTCCAGTCGATGAGGATCTTCCCGCGACGGAGGGACTTCCGCATGACCGAGGTGACCAATTCCGGGTGCTCCCGCTCAATGGCCAAGGCGATGTCGTGCGCATCGTCGCGCGCCCTCTCCCACGACGTCCTGCCCCCGAGGTGGGCATAGACCTGGACACCCTTGGATCCGCTCGTCTTCACGCGCGTCTGCAGCTCCCTTGCATCCAACTCGTCCCGCACGAAGAGGGCCACCTGACAGCATTCGAGGAGCGTCGTCCCTTCTCCGGGATCGAGGTCGAAGACGAGCAGATCCGGCGGAGCGGGCAAGCGGCGGCGTCTTCCCATCCGCCACAGGGGTACGTGGAATTCGATGGTCCCCAGGTTCGCCGCCCAGACCAACGTGGGCAGATCGTTCACCACGGTGTACTCAACGGCATCGTCGCCCTCGGAGCTGGGCACGCTGACGGTGCGGACCCACGACGGGGCGTGTGACGGGACGTGCTTCTCGTAGAAGTAACCCTTCTCGACACCGTCGGGGTACCGCTTCATGGTGAGGGGACGATCCTCGATATGCGGCAACATCGCCTGCGCCACCTTGGCGTAGTAGTCGATCAGCTCCCCTTTGGTGAAGCCCGACTCGGGAAAGAGGACTTTCTCCAAGTTCGAAACCGTGAGCTCCCGATCCCCCACCGTCACCCGGGTCTCCTGGCGAGCCATCCCTCAGTTATATCCCGCCCCGGAGGGCGCGACGTGAGAGGCACTCTCCCCACGAAGTTTTCGGTTAGAAGACCCCGCTCGTGGGAATACCCAAATCGCCGAGAACTGGGGGTTGACAGATGGTCATTCTGCACGACGACACGACGAAGATGCCCGGCGTTGCGCACGCCGAAACGGAACCGATCCGGAGCCTGATCCCGGCGCGGCTCGATCGGCTCGGCTGGTCCCGATTTCACACGATGATCGTGGTCGCGCTCGGAGTGGCATGGGTGCTCGATGGGCTGGAGATCACGATCGCCAGCAACGTCACCAACATCATCAGCAAGCCGCAGGCGCTGAACCTCTCTTCGAGCGAAGTGTCGTTCGCCATCGGCACCGTCTACCTCCTGGGTGAAGTGGCGGGCGCACTGTTCTTCGGGCACTTGTCCGACAAGTGGGGGCGCCGGAATCTGTTCATGATCACTCTGGGGGTCTATCTCTTCGGTGGATTCCTCACTGCACTGACATTCGGTCACTCGCAAGGCTGGGTGTACTGGCTCTGGGCTTCGCGCTTCATCGCCGGCATGGGCATCGGTGGTGAATATGCGGCCATCAACTCCGCCATCGACGAGCTCATTCCAGCCAGATACCGGGGGCAAGTCGACATTGCAGTCAATGGCACCTACTGGGGCGGCGCCTTCCTGGGCACAATTGTGTCATTGCTCGTGGTGAACAATCTCACGCCCTCCTACTCGTGGCGGGTCGCTTTCATCACCGGTCCGGTGCTCGGCCTCGTCATCCTCTTCATTCGCAAGAACCTCCCGGAGAGTCCGCGTTGGCTCCTCATGCATGGACGCGAGGATGAGGCGGAAGCGCAAGTACAACGGATCGAAGCGGCCGCCGAGGCCTCAGGGGGTTCGCTCGGCGAGGTCGACGACGCCAAGTCGATCGAAGTGAGGCCGGCGCCGAAAATTGGATTCATCGCGCTGGCCCGCACCCTCTTCGTGACCTACCCACGGCGGGCGATACTCGGCGCCACACTGATGATCACACAATCGTTCTTGTACAACGCGATCTTCTTCACCTATGCCCTCGTCCTGACCAAGGTGTACGGGGTGTCGTCGAACGACACCCCGTACTACTTCATGTTCTTCGCCCTCGGCAACCTCATCGGCCCCCTGACAATCGGGCGGCTCTTCGACACGATCGGTCGCCGCCGCATGATCTCGGGGACGTACCTCCTGTCCGGAGCGCTCCTCATCATCAGCGCGATCCTTTTTGATGCAGGTGCGCTCAACGCGACGACCCAGACGGCCTGTTGGTGCGTCATCTTCTTCTTTGCCTCCTCTGGCGCAAGTGCCGCCTACCTGACGGTCAGCGAGATCTTTCCGGTGGAGGTCAGGGCAAAGGCGATCGCCGTCTTCTTTGCCATCGCACAGACGTTCGGCGCCATAGGGCCGTGGCTGTACGGGATGTTGATCGGCAACGGTCAGGACCACTTCAAGCTCTTCATCGGCTATCTGATCGGTGCCGGCGTGATGATCGTGGGCGGGCTGGTAGAGGTCTGGCTGGGCGTCGCCGCCGAACAACAATCGCTCGAGGACATCGCCCTCCCGCTGTCTGCGGTGAAGGGGAACTCGACATCCGGCGTGTCGGGAACGACTCCGTCCTCGACACCACGGCCGCGGATTGCGGGTCTCTGACAGCTGAGGATTTCCTGAGCGCGACCCGCACCCGGATCCACCCCGCGTTGCAGTCAGGGGCCGTTCGAAATAAGGTCGAGGTCGTTCCGGCGCGACCACCCGATGTTGAGCAACAGTGAACCTGTGGCCGTCACTCTGCGTTCGACCGTTGATCAGGAGCACGACGATGAGCCTCGAAGTCACCGGGCGATTAGTGGCCTGTCTCGCCTCCGGGGCAGCCTGAATGCGGGGCGACGAGAACGGCGGCGGCGACGTGATCGCCGACGAGGAGGCCCTGTGGCGCCTCGTGACGGCGCTGGCCGGTACCGTGACTCCGTTCGAGGTGGCGGAGGCATTCACGAAAGAAGGCGCTCTTGCCGCCGGGGGATCCTTCGCCAACATGGCCATTCTGAGCGGCGGGCCCAACCTGGTCCAGGTCGTCCACCGCCCCGTCTTCAATCCCCGGGTGGTGGCGCAGCGTGGCATGTTCGATCTTGGCGCCAACACGCCGGCGTGCGAGGCGATCCGGAGCGGACTGCCGGTGCTCCTGGGTTCGCCCGCCGACATCCGGTCCCGCTACCCGGAGTTGCTCAGTGAGATTGAGCAGGCCGGCCTGAGCTCGAGGGCCTCGGTCCCCCTCCATGCCGCGGGGGGTGCGACGCTCGGCGCCATCGGGATCGGATGGCCCGAGTCCCAGGTCTTCACAGCCTCCCGACTGCGCCGCCTCGATCTTCTGGCCCAATTGGTCGGGCTGGCACTGGAGAGGGCGACACAGAACGAAGTCCAACGCGGACACCGGGAACCGCGCACGAGCGTCATCGAGACGATGCCCGACGCCTTCTTCTCCGTGGATGCCGCCTTGATGATCACCTACATGAACGCCGAAGCGGAGCGACTGGCACGCACGCCTCGTGACAGCGCGCTGGGCTCGAGCTTCATCGATGTGTTCCCTGACGGTGCGGGAAGCGAATTCGTCGCTCGCTACAGACACGCGATTGCGACCGGTACCTCGGTCGTCTTCGAGGCATACTTCGCCCCCCTGGAGGGCTGGTTCGAAGTCCATGCCTGGCCCGACCGCAATGGGTTGAACGTCTACTTCTCCGACGTCAGCGAGCGGCACCGTTCCGAGCTCGAACAGACCGTGGCCTTGGACGAGGCGCGACAGGCCCACGCTCGATTGAGCTTCTTGGCCGAGCTGTCGTCGAAACTGCACGGCGTGCACACCCGGGGTGAGCTCTACGACCGGCTCAGCAGAGCGGTGACGACCTCGATGGCGGACTGGTCCACCATCGTCGTGCCGTCGGGAGAGGAGCTCATCCGGGTGGCGGCCCATCATGAGGACCCGGTCCTGAACAGCTTGGCCCAACGTCTCGTCGGTGGCTATCCCCACGCCTTCACCGGGCCTTCGCCCGGGGTCGTCGTCTATCGCAGTGGCCAGCCGCTTCGCCTCGCCCATTTGGCCAAGCAGATCGTCCACGACCTCGACAGCAGCGTGTCGAGCGCGGCATACGGCCGTACGCTGCAGCTCCTGGGGGATGGTCCGGGTCTCATCATGCCCGTTCTCTCCGACCAGGGCGTCGTGGCGGTTCTCACCATGGTGCGCCGGGATGGCGAGCTCTTCAGCGACGAGGACGTTGCCGTCATGGCCGAAGCCTTGGCGAGCGTGGCCGACCTGTTGGAGGACGTACTACGGCTGGAGACGCAACGGGAGACGGCGAGCGCACTGCAGGCGGCGGCGCTCCCGAAGTCCCTTCCCCAGAGTCCGCGACTTCACTTGGCCGCGGGGTATCGTGCCGCCAGCGAGGGCACCCAGGTGGGTGGCGACTGGTACGACGCGTTCGAGCTCCAGTCGGGTCACATCGCGCTGGTCGTCGGGGACGCGGCAGGACACGGGCTCCAGGCGGCGGCGCTCATGACCCAGATCCGCAATGCGCTCCGCGCCCACCTTTTCGAATCTCTCGGGCCATCAGCTTCGATTGCCAAGTTGAGCAGCTTCGTCGCGACGCAGGAACCCGATGCGTTCGCCACCATCATCTGTGTGGAGATCGATCCGCTCACCGGCCAAGGCGTGTGGGCTTCCGCCGGGCACCCGGCCCCGATCATCCTGAGCCGCAACGGCCGGTCGCGCTACCTCCAGGGCAAGCCGGGGCCGCCGATCGGTTGCGGTGACGTTCGACCGATCGAGCACGCAGTGGCCCTCCAGCCGGACGACCGGTTGGTCATGTTCACCGACGGCATGTTCGAGCGCCGCGGTGTCGACCTCGACATCGGCCTGACGCATCTGATGATCACGACGGAGCAGACGTCGGGCCACCCTGATGTCAATGCGGCGTGCGAGTTCATACTGCGGGAAATGCTCAGCGGATCCCACGACGACGACGTGTGCCTGCTCATCGCCGACTTCTCGGCCTAGGTGTTCTGCCGGTGATCCTGCCCCGGGCGCATCGGCCGCGGGAGGCGGTAGCGTCATGCCGATGATGACGGGGAGGGCGGCGTGAGCCCGCCGGAGCGGATGCGGGCCGAGCTCCCGCCGGAGCAGCCGGGCAGCCGACCCGTCCTCACGGAGGTTCAGCTGGAGGTTCTCCGGCGCTACGGGGTCGAACAGGTCGTGGCGGCCGGTGACGTGCTCTTCGCTGATGGCGACGAGACCTACGACCTGGTGGTCACGCTCGAGGGCGGGGCGGAGATCGTCGAGCACCACGGTCAGCCCGACGAAGTGGTCATCGTCGCCTACGGACCGCTCGAGTTCCTGGGCGAGATGGGGCTCCTCACCGGCCAGCACGCCTACCTGACCGCGGTCGCCAGTGGACCCGGCCGGATCTTGCGGATTCCCGTCGACCAGGTCCACACGATCATGGCGGAGGAACTCGACCTCAGCGAGCTGATCCTGCGGGCGTTCCTCCTCCGGCACTCCCGGCTCACCTATCGCGGATCCGGACTGACGCTCATCGGTTCCCGCCTGGACGTCGACACCCGACGGTTGCTGGAGGTGCTGGCGCGCAACCGGCTGGCTTCCCGGTGGTTGGACCCGGTGGATTCACCCGAAGCCGATGCGTTGCTCGGCGAACTCGCCATCGAACCGGACGAACTCCCGATCATCGTCATCGCCGGCGCACCGCTCCTCCGCAATCCGAGCAGTCGGGAGCTCCTCGATGCGCTGGGACTCGTGGCCACGCGCCAGACCGACCAGGCCGAGGTATGCGATCTCCTCGTGGTCGGCGGCGGTCCCGCCGGACTGGCCGCGGCGGTCTACGGCGCGTCCGAAGGGCTCACGACAACGCTGGCCGAGGACACGGCGCTGGGAGGTCAAGCCGGGACGTCGTCGCGCATCGAGAACTACCTGGGCTTTCCGGCCGGGCTTTCCGGTGACGAATTGACCGCCCGGGCGGCCCTGCAGGCCAAGAAGTTCGGGGTGCGGGTAAAGCTGGCCTCCCGGGCGATCGGCCTCTCCAGCACGGAGGAGAGACACCAGGTCTCGTTCGAGGACGGTGACGTGGTCAACGCCAGATCGGTGATCATCGCCGCGGGGGCCCGCTACAACCGGCTCCCCCTCGACCGGCTGACCGACCTCGAGGGAGTCGGTGTGTACTACGCGGCCAGCCAGATGGAGGCACAGGCATGCGGCGACAAGGCCGTGGTCGTGGTCGGCGGGGGGAACTCGGCCGGGCAGGCGGCGCTCTTTCTCGCTCGCACGTGCGTCGAAGTGCACATTCTCATTCGTCGGGACTCCCTGGCGGAGACGATGTCGCGCTACCTGATCGACCAGATCGAGCGGCATCCGCAGATCAGCGTGTCGCCGCACACCGAGGTCTCCGGACTGATCGGTGACTCCGTGCTCGAGGGCGTCGAGGTACGCCACAACATCTCGCAGGCGACCAGCATTCTGTCGATCAGCGGGCTGTTCGTCTTTATCGGCGCCACACCGAGCACGGCCTGGCTCGGCGGACAACTGGCCGAAGACGAGCACGGCTTCTTGCTCACGGGACGGGATGTCCCGACGAGCCACCTTGTCGACCCCCCCTATACTCCTCTCTTTCTCGAGACAAGTCGGCCGGGGATCTTCTGCGTGGGTGACGTGAGAAGCGGATCCGTCAAGCGCGTCGCCACCGCCATCGGAGAAGGATCGATGGCCGTGCGGTTGGTGTTCGACCGGGCACAGATCCGGGAACGCCAGGCACGGACGGCCGGAGCCCCCACCCACTAGGCACGACACCCCGAGGAGGAACACATGGCAGAAGATCCGATCGATCCCACGGTCCCGCCGAGCGGGACGGGCTGTGTCGAATGTCTGGCGGCGGGCGGGTGGTGGTTGCACCTACGCCGTTGCGCGGAATGCGGCCATATCGGCTGCTGCGACAACTCGCCCAGCCAGCACGCAACCGCGCATGCCAGGGGCACCCGACACAGCGTGATCCAGAGCTTCGAGCCCGGCGAGGACTGGTTCTGGGACTACAGCACCGAGGAGTACACCGAAGGGCCACCCCTCGCACCGCCGCATTCGCACCCGTCGACGCAGCCCGTACCGGGTCCCGAGGGCAAGGTCCCCCGGGACTGGCAGCGCCATCTCAACTGACGTCGCCCTCGCCCTCCTCCTCGATCACGATGGCTCCTTCGGGGCAGGCCAGGGCCCCGCGTCGCGCCTGCTCCCACAACTCCGGCGGCACGTCGACGCGATCCGTTTCGTTGAATCCCAGGTCATTGAGCACATAGACGTCGGGGCCCTGAAGGTGGCACAGCGCATGGCCGGTACAAAGTTGGGTATCTACCCGCACGCGCACGGAGTGCCCCCTTTCCCGGGGGTTGCCCGTTTCACAGGAGCCGGCGCCCCGGGCTGAACGTGGCGGGAATTCTCGCCCAGCCTCCGATCCCGGACCAGTTCGGGTATTCCACGATCTGCTCCTGCTCCACCCGGTAGTCCGGCATGCGGAGCAACACCTGCCGCATGGTCTCCTTGAACTGGGCCCGGGCGAGGTGCGAACCGGGACAGCGATGGATCCCCAGGCCGAAGGCCACGTGCCGGTTCGGGAACCGATCGACGACGAACTGTTCTGCGTCGAGGAAACGCGCCCTCGTCGTGACAGGCCGACACCTCGCTGAGGAGCACACGGTCGCCCGCCGCGATGTGGCAGCCCCCGAGCTCGACGTCGCGCACCGCGATGCGGGCGTGGGTGCGCGCGGGCGGATACATCCGGAGGAATTCCTCAGTGCCGGAATCGAGAATCGTGGGGTCGTCGAGAAAACGGGACCGCAGCTCGGGATGCCGTCCCAGGTACAAGAGCGCCGACGACGTCAGCGACGTGGTGGTGTCGACGCCACCTCCCACCACGAGAAGGACGACGGCCTCCGCCGCGGAGAGCTCGATCTGGTGGCCGTCCACGTCGTGCGACACGATGAAGCTCATCGCGTCCTCCCGGGGATGCTGCAGACGATCCAGGAGCTCCTCTCGAACCCTCGTGCCGGTCCAGGCGACATCCGCCAGAGCCTGGGCGAACTCGGGCGTCGAGCGGTCGAAGCTTCCGATCCCGTGGAATGCGTTCGACATGCGTTCCCAATCAACCTCCGGGAATCCCAGAAGTTCCAAGGAAACCGACGCAGGAATAGGGCAGGCGATATCGTCCGTCATGTCGCACCGGCCCGATTCGATCACCTGGTCGATGGCGTACGTCACCCAGTAGGCGATGCGCGGCTGCAGGCGCTGCACGGCGCCCGGAGAAAGCAACTCACTGAGGATCCGCCGCAGGGGATGCCACTGCGGCGGATCGAGTTCCTCGGGGTAGAGCGGGGGGATCCTCAAGTCCCCGACACTCAGCGAAGAGATTTCGGGATCGACGCGTGCGGACGAGAACGTCTCCCAATCCTTGAAGGCGCTGGCGACCTCCTGGTAGCCGGCAATGACCCAGTGACCCCCGTTCGCCTCGGTCCAGGCCACCGGACACTCCCTACGGAGATCCCGCCAGGCACGGTCCGATTCGGCCAGGCTCGTTTGCCGGTAGTGATCGAAGTCCATCAGTGGCTGCTTGGCCACGCCCCCGGCGGTCCCGGATCCGTCCATCTTCCCTCCCCCTTGCTCGACACAGCACTGTAGGCCCAGGCTCCTGGCGATGCCATGTCCGGCCGGCGACGACGCACGCCGTCGTGCCCTTCTCTACGCTGGCCGGATGCCGGAAACCGTGATCGATGCCGATACACACCTCGTCGAGACAGGCGCGTTATGGGCGGCGCATCTTCCCAAGGGGCGTCGGGAGTTGGCCGTCCGGATAGAGCGGGACGCTCTCGGTTATTCGTGGTTGACCGCTCCCGATGGCTCGTACATCCACCTGGCGGAGGTCCACACGCCCGGCGACATCCTGACGATGGGCGCACGGCGCCTCCGGCAACGTTCGGGGCTGCCGCCGGCTGCTCCCTTCGAAACGCTTGCGGCCCACGATCGTGACCCCGGCGCCCGGGTCGATCTGATGCGACACCAGGGCGTCGACCAAGCCGTCGTGTTCCCGAATTTCGGTCTGTTCTGGGTGCGCACGCTCGAAGACCGGTTGGACGCGCAACTGGCCAACATGGAGGCGTGGAACCGCTGGGCCACCGAGGGGATCCGGCCGGCGGGAGGAGGTCGGCTCCACCCGGTCGGCCACGTCTCGCTCCGCGACCCGGACTGGCTCGACGCCCAACTGACCGCCCTTGCGGCGGCCGGGGTGTCCGCGGCGATGGTCCCGATCGGCCCCGTCGACGGCCGGCCCTTCTCCCACCCCGAGCTGGCGCGGTGCTGGAGCTCTTTCGAGCACCACGGTGTGGCAGTCATCTTTCACATCTCCGACGGCCCTCGACCCTTCGACGACGCGTGGTATGAGGGCGACGACAACCCGATCGAGCCCCTGTTGATGTCCTCGTTCATCTCGGTCACCCCCATGCTGGCGCTGACCGACCTGGCGGTGGGCGGTGTTCTCGCCCGTCATCCGGCACTGCGGATCGGCCTCGTCGAATTCACCTCGTCGTGGTTCGGCCAGTTCCTCTCTTCGATCGACGCCTGCTACAAATTCCATGCCGGCTACAACGGACTTTCCGCTACGGGCCTCGATCTCCTCCCGAGTGAGTACATCCGACGACAGGTGCGGGTAGCGGCCTTCGGCTTCGAACATCCGGCCCAATTGGCGGCGACCTTCGGCGACCTCTACATGTTCGGCAGCGATTATCCCCACGCCGAAGGATTGGCGCATCCCCTCGAAGATTTTCAAGCTTCGGGCGGCCCCGCACCCTCGGCGGAGACCACTGGTCTGTATCGTGACAACGTGGCGTGGCTCCTCGGCCGACCGCTGGCCTGACTCCGACGGCGTCAGCGATCCCGGAGTGCCGTGACCAGCGCTTCGGGAAGGGTCGGATCGGCGAAGGAGAACCCTGCGGCGAGAAGTCGGCGGGGTACGGCGCGCTGGGACGCCAGGAGGAACTCGGCTGCCATTTCGTCGCCCAGTGCCACGCGGATGACCTTCTCGGGTATGACCAGGCGGGCGGGCCGGTGCAGGGCCCGCCCCAACTCCTTGGTGAACCTCGCATTCGAGACGGGATTGGGGGCGGTGAGGTTGAAGGGACCGGTCAGCGTCGTGTCGCGCAGCAGCAGGGAGACGGCAGTGACGACGTCGCGGCGTGTGATCCAGCTGAGCTGCTGTGAGCCGCGGCCGAGACGGGCGCCCAGGCCGAGCTTGAACGGCGGCAGCTGCTTCTTCAGCGCACCTCCGGCGCCGCTCAACACGACACCGGTGCGCATCGTCACCACCCGTATGCCCGCGGACGTAGCCGGGACCGTTGCCGCCTCCCACTGCGCGCAGACATCAGCCAGGAAGCCGGATCCGTTGCCCGCATCCTCGGTCAGGACCTCGTCGCCGCGACTTCCGTAGTAGCCCACGGCCGACGCACTGACCATGACCGAGGGCGGATGCGGCAAATTCGCCACCGCCTCGGCCAGCGTCGTCGTCCCGTCGACCCGGCTCGAAAGGATCGACTGCTTGTAGCCGGGGGACCATCGACGATTGCCCACCCCGGCCCCGGCGAGATGCACGACGCCGTCCATGCCCTGCAGCTTGTCGAAGTCGATGGTGCCCTTTTCGGGGTCCCATGAGATTTCGTCGCCCGTGGCCGCCCCGCGGACGATGGGGATGACCTCGTGGCCTTCCGCGCGGAGGTAGGGGACCAACGAAGACCCTATGAGGCCCCCCGACCCCGTCACGGCGATCCTCACGGGCGTGCCTCTCCCGGCGCAGGATGCGGGCCCGCCGCGGTGACCCGACGGCCCAAGCGGCGCAGGTTCCCCCTCCACAACGCGGTGAAGACGGGCTGCGCCAGCCGCGCCCCCGCGGTCGACCCCAACCACCACGGAAAGCTCAGCTGCTCCTCCCATGAAATGAGCGTGGCCGGTCCCGCGGCGTCGGTGAGTGTGAACCGGCCCGAACCGCTGACCGCCCCGAGGTGCCGCACTCCCATGGCTTCGGAGTCTTCCCACTCCGTGATCTCCATGACATCGGTGAGCCGGATCGGACCGACCTTGGTATCGCACTCGAACCTTGTGCCGACTCCCGACGCGTGTGGGGCCCAGGAAGCGGATGGCCGTCGCATCCATCATCCACTCGACATGGTCTTCGATCCGCGCCAACTCCGACCACACGAGGTGGCGCTCCGCCGAGATCATTTCCGACACCCGCACCGTCACCATGGTCCGCTCACCTGCCCTTTCGCAAGGGTAACGCGCCGCGGGCCAGAACGAACTGCGCCACATCGAGATACCCGCTGCGAAAGCCCGCTTCGCTGTAGGCCAGGTAGAAGTCCCACATTCTCCGAAAGGTGCCGTCAAAGCCGAGCTGGTCGATCCGCTCGGCTCTGGCGTCGAACAGGTCGCGCCAACGCCGCAGCGTGATGGCATAGCTCTCCCCGAAGTTCATCTGGTCGACGACCTCGAGCGTGGTGTGCTCGCTGATCGTCTGTCGTATCGCCTGCGCCGAAGGAATCACACCGCCCGGGAATATGTACTTGTGGATCCACGTCCAAGAGGCCTTGGTGGCCAGTAACCGGTCGTGGTCCATCAGGATCGTCTGCAGACCGATGCGACCCGACGGTGCCAACCTCTCTTCGAGGGTGCGGAAGTACTCGGCCCACCACCGCTCGCCGACCGCCTCTATCATCTCCACGCTCAGCACAGCGTCGTATTGGCCCGTCACATCCCGATAGTCCTCGACGCGGATGTCAACGGCGTGCGACACGCCGGACCGTTCGATGCGCTCGCGGGCCAGCGCCGCTTGTTCCTCTGACAGCGTCACCGTCGTCACGCGGGCCCCCCGCCGCGCCGCGCGCAGGGCCAAGGCGCCCCAGCCCGTACCGATCTCCAGAACGCGCGACCCGGAACGGACGCCGGTGGCGTCAAGGAGGCGATCGATCTTTCTGGCCTGCGCTTCGGCCAACGACTCCTCGGCTCCCTCCACGAAGAGGGCGGACGAGTAGGTCATCGACTCGTCCAAGAACGCCGCGAACAGGTCGTTGGAGAGGTCATAGTGACGAGCGATATTGCGGCGGGCCCCGTCACGGTCGTTGTCCTCCTGCGCCGGGTGCCGGTGTTCATAGACCCGGCGTACCCACTGCACCTTGGGAGGAACGAGCGTGTCGATCTGCCGGGCCATGGCTTCGAGCACATCGACGAGATACGGGGCATCCCAATCGCCGGCCATATAGGCCTCGCCGAAGCCGATCTTGCCCTCACGTCCCAGCCGGGTGAAGAACGCATCGGGACGCCGGACTTCCATCAACGGACCCCCTTTCGGCCCCAGTGAAGTCCCATCGGGGAATGTCAGGTGGAGTCCGGCACGCCCGACCGCTCGTCGAATGACCAGTTTGGCCAGTGCGGCCCGGAGCGGCGCCCGCCTGGGCTCGGCCAACGCAGGCCAGCGTTCCGCATCGACGGCAAGGAAGGGGTTCTCCATTCCCGTGTCGAGTGACGAGCTCATCGCGGTACCACCTTGAGCCCACGGCCCCACAGGCGCAGCCCTTGCCACTGGATCAGCAGCCGCGTCCGCGCGCCGGAATGACGCACGGCGGACAGAATGACCGTCTTCGGGGTGATCGACTGTCGTCTCCCTCGCAACGTTGCCACGAACGGCACCTCTCCTCCTCGTTCGAGTGTCACCGAGATACCCAGCGTGGAGCCGGGCGAATCGACCTTGATCCGATAGATTCCGTCGACCGCGTTGAACGGCGACACGTACAGCACCTTGGCGACTTCCGCCTCATTGTCGCCGCCCGGTTCGAGCACGTACGCGTGGCGCTCACCGTACGTGTTGTGCACCTCGGTCACGACGGCAATTTGCCTGTCGGCTTCATCGAAGCACCAGTACACCGTGATCGGATTGAAGGCGTAGCCGAGCGTGCGTGCACCTGTCAGCATCACGATGCGGGAGGCGGTGATCCCGCGCTCTCCGAGAAGACCCCGGATGTCCAGGTGGTCCCGGCGCCTGATGCGCACGAACCAGCGCGCGAAACCCTGCGGCTGCGGCAGCTCGTCGAAGTCCACCAACCAGTACGACGCCCGGTAGGCAAACTGATGCCGCAGCGGGGAGCCCCGGGTATGGGCGACGTCCGCCTCGTACAGAGCGGGAAGCTCGAGTGCCGGGCTCACCACTTCGCCCCCAAGGAGGCCGCGGCGGCCACACCGGAGCGACAGCCGTCTTCGTGGAAACCCCAGCCGTGATAAGCCCCGGCAAAGGCGATCGTGCCGTCGTTGAGGGCCGGGAGATGTCGCTGCGCCGCCACCGAGGCCAGGGTGTATATCGGGTGCTCGTAGACCATGCGGGCGATGACGAGCTCCGGATCGATCCGTGCGGTGGCGTTGAGCGTGACGAGGTGGGGGGTTCCGGACGGGAGTGACTGCAACCGGTTCATGTCGTAAGAAACGAGGACACCTTCCACGTCTGCGTCACAGTCGGGCAGGAGATAGTTCCACGAGCTCCTGGCCCTCGTCACCCGCGGCAGCACACTTTCGTCCGCGTGGAGATAGGTCACATTCGTGGAGTACCCGAACGCGCTCAGCACCGCTCTCTCCCGGGTCGTCGGGTAGGCCAGAAGGCGTAGTGCATCATCTGCGTGCGTCGCCATCACCACGCGGTCGAATCTCGCCACGTCGTCGCAGTCATCGTGAATCTCGACGAGGCCGGCACTCCGGGAGACGGAGCGGACGGGCGTCGCCGTGTGGACCGCATGCAACTCTTTGGCGAGTCGTTCGACGTAAATCCGGGAGCCTCCCGTGATCGTCCGCCATTGCGGTGATCCGGCAACCGACAGCATGCCGTGATTGTCGAGGAAGATGAACAGATAGCGGGCCGGGTAGTCCAGGGCGGCAGCGGTGCCGGCAGACCATACCGATGAAACCACCGGAACCATGAAGTGGCGAATGAAATAACTGGAGAATTTCGCTTCGACCAGGAATTCACGCAAGGTGAGCCTGTCGTCCCCCTCTGCGATCGTCACCTGCGCCCGGCGGTAGAACCGCTTGATCTCGACGAGCATCTTCACGAAAGAGGGCGTGACGACCGACCGGGGTCGCGCCAGGACGCCGCTCATGCCGCGGCCTCCTGCGTATTCGAGGCCGCACCCGTCGCAGCGGATCGACATGCTCATCTCGGTCGCTTGCGTCGGCACACCGAGTTCGCCCAGCAGCCTCCGGAAGAGCGGATATGTCGAATCGTTGTACACGATGAATCCCGAATCCACCGGGATCGTTCCGGCGTCCGGCGTGACGACATGGTGCGTATGGGCGTGGCCGCCGAGTCGGTCCTCCGCCTCATAGAGCGTGACATCGAAGCTGTCCTGGAGAAGGTACGCCGCCGTGAGGCCGGCGACGCCCGCACCGACCACCGCGACGCGCTGCCTCCCGGCCCGTACCCGTTCCGTCAAGAGCCCGCCTTCCCGCATCGACATTCAGCCATCTGCATGACTTTAGTGCTAAAATCGAGGCCGTGACCGGCGGCCCGAGAACAATGACCTTGCAAGAGGCTGCCGACCAGCTCGGCGTGCACTACATGACGGCCTACCGCTACATCCGGCAAGGGCGGTTGCCGGCCACCCGGGAAGGGGCTGAGTGGAGGATTCGGGCGGTCGACCTGCAGGCCCTGCGCAGTCCCTCGGCCAAGCGGGCGCGGCGTGGTGCTGCGAGATCCCGGGCTGACGGCAAAGCACTCGAGCAGCGGATGCTGGCCGGTGATGGCCCGGGCGCCTGGTGGCTCGTGAAGAGCCAGCTCGAAGGCGGTCTTGATCCCAGCGGGGTTCTGGAAGAACTGCTCGTCCCGGCTCTCCGTTCTATCGGGGAACGTTGGGCCAGTGGAGAGATATCCGTGGCAAATGAGCACAGAGCGACGGCCGTCGCCCAGCGACTGATCGGTCACCTGGGTCTGCAGTTCGGGCGCCGCGGCAAGAGTCGTGGTGCCATCGCGCTCGCTGCGCCAGCAGGCGATCTGCACACGCTCCCGATAGCCATCGTCGCTGACCTTCTGCGTTGGCGGGCCTTCGAGGTACTCGAACTCGGGGGCAATACACCGGCCGATGCCCTGGCGGAAGCTGTCGCCCTTGCGGACGGCCTCCTCGCGGTGGGCATCGTTTCGACCACGGGTGGTCTGGAGGCCGAAGTGGCTTCGTCGGTGCGGTCGGTGCGGGGTGCGGTGCCCGATGTCACCATCTTCCTCGGCGGTCCGGGCATTCGTTCAGAGGCACACTCCCTCGAGTTGGGTGCGGACGTCTGGACCGGCCCCGGTCCCGACGCCGCCGTCGAAGCGGTAGAGGGCATCGCCCGTTCGAGCCGCGAGCGAGCCCGCAACAGTGTCGCCTGAAGCAGGCCGATTTCCCGACCCACGACAAGCCCTGGCGGCAGGGGCTGACGGTCTGCTCGAAGCGACCGTCGTCGGGAGCTTCTCCCGTCTCGGGTTCGCACTGCGCAGCCGGATGGAGGCGTGGACCACACCTCCGCGACTCGACGGCAAGGTCATCGTCGTGACCGGTGCCTCGTCGGGCATCGGCCGGGCGTCGGCCCTCGCCCTCGCACAACTGGGAGCCGGCCTCGTGCTCGTCGGACGCGACGAAACGCGGCTGGCGGCCGTCCGGCGATCGGCCATAGCCTTCCACGGCGCCGGTCGGATCGTCACCGCTCCTCTGGATCTCGTTGATTCCGACGCCGTCATGGGGTTCACGGACCGCTTGGCTGCGTCCGAAGATCATCTGGACGGGCTCGTCCACTGTGCCGGCGCGCTGTTCGGGGACTACCGGAGGGCGGCCGACGGCACCGAGCTCACCTTGGCCACGCACGTTCTCGCCCCGTTTCTCCTCACTGGCCTGCTCTCGCCTCTCCTCCGGCGGGCTTCCTCCTCGGTCATCGTCACGGTGTCGTCGGGTGGGATGTACACCCAGCGTTTCGACCTCGCTCGCCTCGAGGTCAGCGCGGACGGCTACCGGGGGGCCACCGCGTACGCCCGCGCCAAACGGGCACAGGTGGTGCTCGCCCACGAATGGGACCGTCGCTGGGGTCCTGACGGCGTTGCCAGTTACGCCATGCATCCGGGGTGGGTGGACACGCCCGGACTGGCTACCGGGCTCCCCCGATTCGCTCGGCTCGGGCCGGCCCTGCGGACGCCGGGCCAAGGGGCGGACACGGTGACGTGGCTGGCTGCGGATGGGCCACGGCACGACGCTCCGCCCCCACCGCGAACCGGGGGCATCTGGTTGGACCGGCGCCGCCGTTCGGAGTACCACCTCCCGACGACATATCGCACTCCGGCGCAACGCCGGGGCGACGGCGAAGCGCTCTGGCAATTCTGCGCCCGTCGCTTGGAAACCGGTGCGCAATTCGGCACGCCGTGACGTCACGTGCTGTCGTCTGGTTCCGTCGGGACTTGCGCCTGAGGGACAACCCGGCCTGGGCCGCCGCCACCGCCGGGGCGGATCGCGTCACCGCCCTCTACGTCCTCGACCCCGCGCTGTTGAAGGGATGCGGCGCATTCCGGCGAACACAGCTGATGGCACATCTCGCTGCGCTCGACGCGACCCTGCGGCGGTCCGGCGGGCGGCTCCTCGTGCGATCGGGGTCGCCGACGACCCTCGTTCCCGCTATCACCGAGTCCCTCGGGGCCGAGCTCCTGTGCAGCAACGCGGACGTGACCCCCTACGCCCGACGACGCGATCACGCCGTCGGCGCACGGTTCGGAGGCTCGTTCGAACAATTCTGGGGCAATCTGGTCCACCCTCCGGGATCACTGCTCGCGTCGACCGGGCGGGTCTCACGGGTCTTCACCCCCTTCGCCACCAAGTGGAGTCGCGCCACACGGCCCACATGGTCACGAAACGGGTCTGCGGTCCTCGACGACGATCCCGGCGACGGCGTTCCGGCGCTCGCGGGTCCGCCCTTCCAACGTGGCGGCGAAGAGGCGGCGTGGCGACGACTGCGCGCATTCGTCCGGCGGGTCGACGAGTACGACGGCACCCGGGACATTCCCGCCGTGGACGGCACATCCCAGCTTTCGGCCGATCTGCGCTTCGGCGTGCTGGCGCCCGGTGCCGTGGCCGACGCGATCGGCACCTCGACCAAAGGCAGGGCTTCGTTCGTCCGTCAGCTGGCCTGGCGGGACTGGTATGCCCATCTCTTGTGGGAGGAGCCTTCGATGGTCGACACAGCCCTACGACCCGAGTTCGACGGCGTCGCCTGGGAGAACGATCCCGCCGACATCATGGCCTGGCGGGAAGGCCGCACCGGCTACCCGCTCGTCGATGCCGGCATGCGGCAGCTGGCGACCACGGGTTGGATGCACAACCGCGTCCGCATGGTCACCGCCTCCTTCCTCGTCAAGGATCTTCTGGTCGACTGGCGAATCGGCGAGCGCTGGTTCCGGCGGGTCCTGGTCGATGCGGACATCGCACAGAACGCGGGCAACTGGCAATGGGTCGCCGGCACCGGACCGGATGCCGCTCCCTACTTCCGCGTCTTCAATCCCGTCGTGCAGTCGGGCAAGTTCGATCCGGACGGCGCGTACATCCGGGCGTTCGTACCTGAGCTGGCCCACGTCCCGGTGCCGTGGATCCATGCCCCGTGGACAGCGCCGACGATGGACCTGGCCGCAGCGGGCGTGACGCTCGGAACGTCCTACCCCCACCCGATCATCGACCACGACTTTGCCCGACATCGCGTGATCAGCGCCTACAAGGAGGCGCAGGGCTCCGGAACGATCCATCCCCGCTGAGGCTCCTCCTTCAGCCTTGGTACGTTGATGGTGCACTCGCAGCAGGGGGACGGTCACGCATGAAGTCTGAACACAGCCCGATGAGTGGGTTCGACGAGTACCCCATCCATCAGATCCCCGAGCCCCTCCGCATTCTCGGCACGTCGGATCCACGGGCCTACGAGCGGTACTGGTTCACGGCCGCCGATGCGGCGCAGGACGTGCTCCTGGTGGTCGGTTTCGGCTTCTATCCGAACCTGGGCACCGCCGATGCCTTCGCCATCCTCGTGCACGAGGACACCCACACGACCGTCAGGGCGCACCGGGTGCTGGAGGACGACCGGACCGACATCGGGTCCGGGCCGGTCCGCGGCGAGGTGATCGAGCCATTCCGCGAGTGGCGGCTGACGGTCGGGGACAACGCGCAGGAGCTGACGGTCGACCTCAGATGGCACGACACCAAGCGCGCCGTCTTCCACCGCATGGGGGGCGCCGGGATGCACACGAGCCATGAAGGGAGGCCGGCGCTCCCTACCGCAGGGTACGAGGGCTTCGGGCGCATCGAGGGTGACGTGACGATCCGCGGGAAGCGCATCACCCTTTCGTCCGGGTCGGCCCGGGGCAGCCGCGACCATCACTGGGGTATCCGCAACGGAGTCGGCGGACCGGGACATCTCCAGCCACAGGCGCGGAGTTCACACCTCGGGCAGTGGGTCGAATTCTCCGACTGGTCGATCTGGGGCTGGCGGTGCCTGCGCAACATCGGCGACGCCAGGCACCCGGGGGCCGAGATGGTCACTCCGTTCTCCAACAAGATGCGCTTCGATCCCGAGACCAAGCACCTGAGAGGTGGGGTGATCCAAAGCCGCTTCGCCGATGGCACCGTGAAGGAGATCACCTACGAGCAGATCGGGAACCGGGTGGCCTATCTGCGTTGTGGGATGTACATGGGTCCCGATCAGAACGGCACGCCCGATGAAAACTGGTTTCAGGGAACGTACGGGGGAGGCCAGATGGTCAGAGGAGAAAGCTTTGACGTGCGAGACCCGGCCGTCCGCCAACGGATCGCCGGGTTCGACGACCACCTGGTCATCGCCACGTGCGACGGCGAACAGACGATCGGCCTCCTCGAATGCTCCAATCCCGTCCTTTACGAAATGTGCCGGGACCGGGTGCCCGGGTTCGCCCTCCTCGAGGGCTGACGGGTCGCCCGGTGGATCCGTCGACCTTCGCGCTCTGCGCCACGATGTATCTGCGCAAGGCCTGGGCTGAACCCGGGATCGAGGTCACCGGCGCCCGGAAGATCATCGGTGGGGCATCGCGCCACACCTGGTCCGTCGACGCGGCATGGACCGACAGTCACGGCACCATGCAGTTGCGTGAGCTGATCTTCCGCCTGGACCCGCCAGCGTCGCTCCTCGCGAGCAACCGCGGCACCGAATACGCCATGTACCGCGCGTTGTACGGCACACCGGGCATCCCGCTGCCCCAGCCGCTCCTCATCGAAGATGACGAGGATGCGTTCGGCATGCCCTTCTTCGTGATGGAGAGGCTCGGTGGCGTGGCATGGCCACAGGAGTTGCTGACCCCAGCCTTCGAGGGTCGCCGCGAGGCGCTCGTGCGCCAGATGTTCCAGGTTCTCGGGTCAATCTCCGCGGTGGACGCTGAAGCTGTGGGACTCGAGGGTGTCCTGCGGGTGCCGGCGAGCGACAACACCTGGGAGCCCGAGCTCGAGCGGTGGGAGAAGACACTGCACGATCACGACCTGGGGCCGATGCCGATCACCGCTGCGGTGATCCGGGAGCTGCGGCGCCATCCTCCGCCGCCGGTCGCCCGGCCACGGATCGTCCACGGCGACTTCCGGGTGGGGAATGTGCTGCTCGCACCCCAGGGGGTCGTGGGGGTCCTCGACTGGGAATTGACCCACCTGGGCGATCCTCATGAGGACGTCGCGTGGAGCATGGCGAAGAACTGGCGCAGCGGCGCCACGCCCGAAATGATCGGGGGGGCCCTCCCTCCCGACGAGGCGATTGCCGAATGGGAGAGCACCAGCGGCATGAAGGCCGATCCGCAGTCCCTTCGTTGGTGGCAGTTGTTCAGCCACGTGAAGGCCAACGCTATTTGGGCCACCGCGGCCTACGAATTCTCTGTGGGCCGCACGAATGAGCTCATGTTCGGCACCATGGGCTGGCTGAACATCGGCACCCAGGAGAAATGGGCACTCGAAGAAATGGGGGTGGTGACCCGATGAGACCTGAGCCGCAAATGGTGATGAGGGCCGCCCTGGACACACTCGGTGAGATCGCCGCAGGGTCAACCGACGCCCAGGAGATCTCACGTCTTCGTGGCGTGTCATCTCTCCTCTCCATCATCGAACACGAATGGGACACGTGCGCCTCGACGCGCCTTGCCGGAATCTCGCGGTACGCCGACATCGTCCGTCGGGGCTCGGAGCTGATGACGGGTGGGCGCCGGGATCGTCTCGCGCACGTGCTCGTCGAGACCGCGCGAACCGCCGACGACTATAGGATCTCGTCGCTCGAGCAGAGCCTCGATCGCCTCCGGGCCGCCGTTCTCGACCTGCAGAGCTGGATCGAGGACTCCGGGGGTGCCGAAGAACGCGCCCTTGTCGCCGCCATCTGGGAGGCCGAATACGAGGACGCAAAGAGCGAGGATCGGAATCATTTCTTTTGGTAGCGGGGAACAGGCGGAGCATCACGTGAGCATTGACAACGAGTACATCGACCTGACGCGACCGGAGTTCTGGTCGGCCGATCCCTACCCCACCCTGGCCCGCCTCCGCGAAGCGGATCCCGTCCATTACCACGACACGGCTGCGCATCCTTTCTGGGCCTTGACCCGCCACGACGACATCGTCGCCGTGTCGAAGAATCCCGAGACGTTCTGCTCAGGCAAGGGGATCGCCATCCAGGGCGGTAGCGGGGAGGACATGGCGGAGTTCGAGAACCTGGTGACGATGGACGATCCCGCCCACAAGTGGTTGCGGGCCCTGGTGAACCGGGGCTTCACCCCGGCCCGCATCAAGACCCTCGAATCACACATCCGCGAGCTGACCACGTCGATCCTCGACGACGTGGCCGGTCGGGAAGAGATCGACTTCGTGGAGGATGTGGCGGCGCTCCTGCCCAGCTACGTCATCGGCGAGATGCTCGGGGTGCCCCGCCAGGATCAACACCTCATCAAGGTCTGGAGTGACGGGATCACCGAAGGTGGTGGCGGTGGAGACGGTCAGGATCAGGACGGGTTCGCCGCCATCGGGCACATGATGACGTATCTGGCGGGCATGCAGGAAGCCCGTCGGGACTCTCCCGGCGACGACCTCGTGTCCCTCCTCATGCGGGCGGAGATCGACGGCGAGCGCCTGAGCGAGCAGGCCCAACGAGGCTTCTTCCTGCTCCTGGAGTTCGCCGGCAACGAAACCACCAGGAACACGATCGTGGGGGGACTCCTCGCGTTGGCCGAGAACCCCGCCCAGGTCGAACTCCTGCGTGACGAGCCCGGTCTCATCGGGTCCGCCGCGGATGAAATGCTCCGATTCGTCTCCCCGGTCACGCACTTTCGCCGGACGGCGACCAGGGATGTCGAGCTCCGGGGCCGGCCGATCCACGAGGGGGATTGGCTCGTGCTGTTCTACGGCGCCGGAAATCGCGATCCCGAGGTCTTCACCGATCCTGACGCATTCGACGTGACCCGTCACCCCAATCCGCACATCGCACTGGGCGGAGGCGGGCCGCACTTCTGTCTGGGTGCCGCGCTCGGGCGATTGGAGATCCGCGTGATGTTCGAAGAACTGCTGCGCCGCTTTCCTGACTTCGAAGTGGCCGGGCCACCCACACGGGTACGCTCCAATTTCATCCGCGGCATAAAGACGATGCCAGTGCGTCTGGGGGCGGATCACGGATGACGTCACGGGACGCTGGCGCCGCTCTTGACCGTCGCCGATGCTCCCGCCGCGGCCGTCGAGAGTGATGACGCCTGCGCACGGGTCGCCGTTGGGGCAGGGGTCGACCGACGATGCGGCGGGTGCATTGTCCGGCTTGGTGGTCGCCGATTTCAGCCGCGTGCTGGCCGGTCCACTCGCCACCATGATGTTGGGTGACCTCGGAGCGACCGTCATCAAGGTCGAAGAACCGGGCCGCGGCGATGACACCCGGGCCTGGGGGCCACCCTACGTCGGCGGGGAGAGCACCTACTACCTCAGCATCAACCGCAACAAGAGGAGCATCGCGCTCGACCTCCGGACGCCGGAAGGTGCGGCGAACGCACGGACCCTGGCCGCCCGGGCCGACGTCGTGGTCGAGAACTTCCGGGCGGGGCGCCTCGCCCAGTACGAGCTGGATTACGAGAGTGTGGCGCATGCCAATCCGGCCGTCGTCTACTGCTCGATCTCGGGGTTCGGTTCGGGTGCGGGTTCGACCCTGGCCGGCTACGACTTCATCGCCCAGGCGGTGGGCGGACTCATGTCGATCACGGGGAACGAAGAAGGGCCTCCGACGCGGGTCGGCGTCGCCGTGGTCGACATCCTGACCGGGCTACACGCCTGCATCGGCATTCTGGCCGCGCTGGCGGCCCGGCGCGAAACCGGACAGGGGCAGCGGGTCGAGGTGAATCTCCTCTCAAGCGTGATCGCATCGCTCGTCAATCAAGGTTCGGCCTACGCCAATACCGGGCTGGTGCCCCAGGCCATGGGCAATCGGCACCCGAGTGTGGTGCCCTACCAGACCTTCCGCACTGCGGACGGGGTCATCGCCGTGGCCGTGGGCAACGACTCGCAGTTCCGCAGCCTGTGCACGCTCGTGGGATTGCCCGCGCTGGGCGACGACGAGAGATTCCGTGTCAACGCGGCGCGGGTTCACAACCGCACCGAGCTCATCGAGATCCTCGAGCAGGCACTGGCAGCCGATACCGCAGCAAGGTGGGCTGTACGGATGAACGAGGCCGGGGTGCCGTCCGGTCCGATCAATGACCTGGCGGGTGCGTTCACCTTGGCGGAGACACTGGAGCTGGATCCCATCACCATGATGCAGAGCCAAGCCGGTGCCGCGATCGCCCAGCTCTCGAATCCCATCCGCCTTTCGAAGACACCACCCCGTTACACGCTGCCACCCCCCACCCTGGGCGCCGATGGCGACGCCATCCTGCAGTGGCTCAGCACAGAGCCCATCGACCTCAGCGATTCAGGACGACCTTGACCGCACCGGTCTCCGCCGCACGCTCGAAGATGTCGTACGCCTCCATGAAGTCATTGAGCCCGAAATGATGGGTGGCAAAGCGGGCCGCATCGATCTGATGGGATGTAACCAGGCGCAACAGCGTCGGCGTCGAAGATGTATCGACCAGACCGGTCGTGATGGTGACATCTTTCGTCCACAGCTTTTCGAGATGGAGCGTGGCCGGCCGGCCGTGCACGCCGATGTTGGCCACATGACCCCCCGGGCGCACGAGTTCGGCACACAGTTCGAAACTGGCGGGAACCCCGACGGCCTCAATGGCGACGTCAACACCGAGACCATCGGTGAGCTGGTGCACGAAGGCGACGGGGTCGTCGCGCCCATTGTTGACCAGCAGGTCGGCGCCGAACACCTTGGCCGCATCGAGGCGGGCGTCAGCCAGGTCGATGGCGATGATGTGGCTCGGAGAGTACAGCTGCGCTCCGAGTATGGCTGAGAGTCCGATCGGGCCGGCTCCGACCACGGCAACCGTGTCACCAGGTTGCACATGCCCGTTGAGGACCCCCACTTCGTAGGCGGTGGGGAGGATGTCGGCCAGCATCAGGATCTCCTCGTCGCTCGCACCCTCCGGCACCCGGTACGTCGAGGTGTCGGCGAAGGGCACGCGGACGAACTCGGCTTGGGTGCCATCGATGAGGTGGCCCAGGATCCAACCGCCGCCACCGAGGCACTGGCCGTAACGGCCCTCCCGGCAGTAACTGCACCGTCCACAGGCACTGATGCACGACACGAGCACCCGATCGCCGGGCACGATCGTCTTGACCGCCGAACCGACCGACTCGACGGTACCGACGGCCTCATGACCGAGGATGCGCCCGTGGGTGACTTCGGGCACATCCCCCTTCAAGATGTGCAGGTCCGATCCGCAGATCGTCGTGCAGTCCACCCGGACGATGGCATCGGTGTCGGCTTGGACGGTCGGGTTGGGGACGTCCTCCCAGGCCTTGGATCCCGGTCCCTTGTACACGAGTGCTTTCATCATGGCATTCCTCTTTCCTCTGTCGTCATTGACGTTTCGTGGTGTGCGGTTCAGCGCGGCTGGCGTTGCACGATGACCCGTCCGGTCATTTCGAAGGGCTCGATGCCGATCAGGTTCAAACGGGCGCCGCCGGCCCAGGGCTCGAGCTCGAGCAGCGCCACGGCCTGACGTTCCTCGGGGTCCTCGATGCGCCGGGCGTGACCCCGCACGAGCACGCTCCACCCTTCGCTCATGGCCTCGTCGATGTGGTCGACCTCGAATGCGACGATCCCGGCGATCGAGTCGGTCATCGCATCAGAGGTGCGAAAGATCACTGCCCCTTCGGCGAACACGAAATTCACCGGATAGGCCACCGGTCCGGCACTGGTCGAGAGCACGATCCGACCGATGCCCCCGGCTGCCAGGTGGTCTTCGCACTGTTGCGTGGTAAGGCTCTCGAGCACGGGATTCAGGCCGGCGCGCCCCTCCCCCGGCGGACGGTCCACCTGCCCTCCCTCGAGAGTGAAAGGGGTGGTCTCGAGGGCGACGGCCAATCGGAGCAGTGCCCCCGCACTCAGGGTGGTGTCGGAGCTCTGCTCGAAGTACGCCAGGAACCAGGCGTCAACGCCGGCCCGTCGGGCCAGCTCCTCGGTGCTCAGGCCGAGCTCGTTGCGCCGGTGGGTGACTCGACGCGCCAGGTCCCCGACGTGCTGTCGTTTGGTCGTCCCGGCCGGCCGGCCGGCGTCGGTCTCGACGGAGGAGGATTGCGGCGATGGGGAATTCGTGGTCGAGGTCATGATGTCAGTCTGAGCCGGTCGTCCGGCTGACCCATAGGGCAATTGGTCCCACCCACCGGGGACCTTGGACCCTTTGAGTTCCAAGGGGGGTGGCGGGTGAAGAAACCAGGCAAATGAGGAACTTGGTCCCTACGCAAAGGCAGGACGGATCGCCGACAATAGAGGGATGTCGATGTACGCGGATCTCCTCCTCCAGGCGCAGCGAACATCTGCCCGAGGACCTGCGATGGCGACGCGCTCGTTTGCCATGCGATCAAGTGTCGGTCCGCAATGCTGACGGCAGGACCGGTTACCCGCGGCGCTGCGATCTCTGCGTTGGCCGTGGAAGTGGCATACGACTGTGCCCTGCTCGAGCTCTGTGCCACCGAGCACATCGGTGCCTTTCCGACTGACTTCTCGCGTCCGGCCCAGGCTCGGCGACGTTTCGAGCTGGAATTGAAGAGAGCCGGCATCGACCTGGGTGCCGTTGGCCCGCGGCGGAATGGAGTCAGGCCTGAGGAGTCTCCGGCTTGGGACCACCGGCCTTGACCTTCGTGGCGTAGATCGCCGCCTCCGTACGGCTGTGCACCTTGAGCTTCACCAGCAGGTGGGTGACGTAGTTCTTGATCGTCTTCTCACTGAGGAACATCTCATCGGCAATCTGCCTGTTCGTCTTCCCCTCGGCGATGAAGCCGAGAATCCGCGATTCCTGAGGCGACAATGACCCGATCGCCGGATCGGATTGCGGTGGGTTCGCGATCCGCTCGACGACCTGCGCCACTGCCCGGGGGTCCATGAGCGAGGCCCCGCCGGCCACCTTCTTCACGTCTTCGATGAGGTCCCGGGCCCTGATCTGCTTCAGGACATAACCCGACGCTCCGGCCATCACGCTCGCATAGAGCGCCTCGTCGTCGGCGAAGCTGGTCAACATCAGGCAGACCAATTCGGGCATGATCGATCGGACGTCACGACAGACTTCGATGCCGCTGCCATCTTCGAGACGTACGTCCAATATGGCCACATGGGGTTTGGCCAACGGAATCCGCGCCAGAGCCTCGGCCCGCGTCGAGGCTTCACCGACAACTTCAATGTCCTCGTCGCTCTCGAGCAGGCTCCGGACGCCTTCCCGTACGAGTTCGTGATCATCGAGCAGGAAGACACGGATCGACACGACACCATCATGACAGCGGGGCGTCCGAGGGCGTGCCGCCGGTGTTCCCGGCCCCACGCCCCCCCGCTGCCAGGGACTACGGTCGCGAGGGTGCCGTACAGACGTGTCAAGAGTCCGGCCAAACTCAGCCGGCTGATGGACGCCGTCCTCATGATCGAGGCTGATGTCGAACTACCGGTCCTGCTTCGGCATCTGGTCGAAGAGGCATGTTCCCTGGTTGATGCCCGCTACGGGGCACTGGGCGTCCTGAACGAGGCCCGCACGGGTCTCGAGCAATTCTTGACCGTCGGACTGAGCGACGAGGAAGAGCTCCGGATAGGGCGCCGTCCCACGGGGCGAGGCGTGCTGGGGCTGCTCATCACAGATCCCGAACCGTTGCGGCTCAACGATTTGGTCGAACATCCCGACAGCTACGGGTTCCCGGAGCACCACCCTCCCATGCGGTCGTTTCTCGGGCTTCCCGTCCGGTCCCGGGGAGCCGTCTACGGCAATCTCTATCTGACCGAGAAGCGAGATGCCGAGGAATTCAGCGATGAAGACGTCGCCATGGCCGAGGCGTTGGCGCTCGCCGCAGGCATTGCCATAGAGAACACGAGACTGCACGACCGGGTGCGGATCCTCAGCGTCCTTGACGACCGGGACAGAATTGCCCGCGAGCTCCACGATCGGGTCATTCAGCGGATCTTCGCGATCGGCATGACCCTCGAAGGGGCGACGAGACTCGACGCGCTGGCCCCGGTGCTCGAAAAGGTGAACAGGGCGATCGACGATCTCGACACCACCATCACGGAGATCCGCACGGCGATATTCGAGCTGGATAGCGAAACCCGTCGGGGCTTGCGGCATGGCGTGCTCGAGCTCGCGGGCGAGCTGTCACCGCTGTTGGGCTCACGTCCCGGTGTCAGCTTTTCGGGACCCATCGATGCCGGCGTACCGCCGTCCGTGGCGGACCATCTCCTGGCCGTTCTCCGGGAGGCCCTGACAAATGCCGCCAAGCACGCCAGGGCGACCGCTCTGTCCATCACCGTCTCCGTCGCCGACGAGGTGACCCTCGAAGTCGTCGACGATGGGACCGGCATACAGACGGCGGCGCCCGGAGGTGTCGGGATGGGATTGGCCAATATGCGAAGTCGCGCCGAAAAACTCGGGGGCACATTCGACATGCAGAACGTGCCGGGCGGCGGCACCCGAATTACCTGGCGCGTGCCGGTCTAGGTCTCCCGACGGCGCCGCTGGAGCTGGGGCGATTGACATCTTGAGCTCGACCGTTCCACACGCAATTGTTGACTCCGTCGGATAGCCGGTGGCATGGAAGACCGAGAGCATCGGCTTGTTCCCCACCAACACCTCGGCCACAAGGCAGCCTGATGCCGGCCTCCTTCGCCCGCGTCGCCAACCGGTGGAGCAGCATTGTGCCTATCCCCTGGTGCTGGAACGCATCAGCGACGACAAATGCGACCTCGGCCTGCGCAGGGTCGCGCAAGCGGTCGTAACGCCCGACCGCGATGAGCTCGCCATCCCGCTCCACCACCAGGGCGACGCGGTCGTGCCCATCCACCTCGGTCAGGTGTGCAACCTCTGCTGCACCCAACGCGAGATGGGGATAGAAGTACCGGAAGGTGATCGATGCAGGCGAGAGTCGCTCATGGAACCGGACGAGAGCGGCTGCGTCCCCCGACGCGATCGGACGGATCTTCGCCGTTGTCCCATCGCTCAGCGCAATGACCTCACCGGTCACGACGTTGGATTCTGAAACCCTCATGACCACCACTCTGACAGAGGCAGTGCAGCATCCCTAGGAGCAATTGGTCCCATTCCCGGGGGCGCTTGGTCCTCTCAGACACTCGATGGGCAGCGCTAGCTTTGTGAAATGCCGTCTCTCTATGACCACGCTGGGGGAACCGAGGCGCTGCACCGGCTCGAGAGCACCTTCTACGGCAGCGTGCTCGATGACCCGCTCCTGCAGCCGCTGTTCGGGGCCGGGCAGCCTCAGCATGTCGACCCCTCGATCGATGATTTTCGGACGCCGCTGCCGTCCGACCTACGTGCCGGTGTAACGCCTTTGGAGAAGCGGCTGATCGAGGAGGAGGGGTATGGGCAAGGTGGCTGCAGGAATCACCCTTTCGGTGGACGGCTACATCACCGGGCCCGATGATGGCCGGGCTGCGGGCTCGGCGTCGGCGGCGAGCGCCTCCATTACTGGGTGTTCGGCGGACCCTGGAGCTATGACACCCCCTTTCGTGGCGAGGCAACCGGTGAAGACAGAATCTGGCTGGAGGAGAACCTCGCGATGAACGGCGCAGTGATCGCGGGGCGGGGGACGTACGAGGCGGCTGGGCACTGGGGTGACAAAAACCCTTGGGGCATCCCGACGTTCGTCGTCACCCACCGCCCCGAAGAACAGCCCCCCGGCGAGGACTTCACCTTCGTCCGCAACCTCTCCGACGCGATGGAGCGGGCCACGGCGGCCGCGGGAGACAGGCGGGTACATGTCATGGGCGGCGCCCAGATAGTCCGCGAGGCCATGTCGGCCCAACGAGTCGACGAGCTGACGATCATCATCGCACCAGTGCTGCTCGGAGCCGGCAAACGACTCTTCGACGGGTTCTCACCTTCACTCGAGCTCGAGCACCTGGGAGTACGGCAGTCGCCGTTCGCCACCTTCATCGATTACCGGGTGAAGAAGTAGTCGGAAGGACAGGAAGGAGAAGACGACGTGGGCATCCTCATCTACTCCGCTCTCGCGTCGCTGGACGGCTGCATCGAGAACCGTCAGGGCGAGTTCGGATGGGCCGCACCCGACGAGGAGGTATTCCGCTTCCTGAACAACCTCGAGCGGACGGTCGGCACCTATCTCTACGGACGCCGCATGTACGAGACCATGGTGTACTGGGAAACAGCGGGGACGATTCCCGACCGGTCGCCCGCCGAAGCGGACTTCACGAGGATCTGGCAAACAGCCGAAAAGGTGGTGTACTCAAGGTCACTCGAGGCCGTGTCGAGCGCGAGGACGAGGATCGAGACGGACTTCGATCCCACAGCGATCCGGCACCTGAAGGCAACCGCCGAACAGGACATTACCGTGGGTGGGGCGGATCTCGCCGGGCAGGCCCTCACCGCCGGCGTCGTGGATCAACTCCAACTGTTCGTGGTTCCTGTCGTCGTCGGGGGAGGCAAAGGCTGGCTCGACGGCGAGGCCCGGTTCGATCTCGAACTTCTCGAGACCGAGCGCTTCGCCAGTGGCGTCGTCTTCCTCAGGTACGGCGTCAGCCCTTCCGTGGGCTGAAGCGGGCCGGGAGGCGCTCCCATCCGTTGACCGCACCCACCCTCGGATAGCGGGAGGCCTTCTCGACATCGACGACGTAGTCGCCGATCGTGTCGAGGACCGCATCGAGCACGCCGTCAAATGTGGCCCGGGCCAGCGCGGCGCCGATACAGCGGTGGGGGCCGAAGCCGAACGCAACGTGCGGGCGGGCGTCACGGGTGACCTCCACCCGGTCCGGTTCGTCGAAGACGGCCGGATCCCTGTTGGCCGCCGCCCAAGAAAGCAGCAGGCGCTCGCCACGTCGGAGGTCCTGCCCACCGACCTGGACCGATCCGGTTGCCGTGCGCGCCGTCCCCGGAGCAGGGCTGAAGACCCGGAGGAATTCCTCACGAGCTGATGGCCGAAGGTCCCGATCACCGATCAGCCGGCGGCGGACGTCGGGGTGTGCAGAGAGCCAGAAGAGCGAGTTGGCGATCAATGCCGTGGTGGTATCGACCCCGCCCGCCACAATGGCGAACAGGACGTTCACCGCGTCGGCGTCGCTCACGGGCCCGCCGTCGATATCCGCTGCCACCACCGCCGACGCGACATCGGCGGCGGCCGAGCGGCGACGGAGGAGGACCAGGTCGAGCAACGCCTCGCGCAGGTGGGCGATGCCCTCCAATGCTTCGAGCCAGCTCGACGACTGGGGAGGGGCGAAAACGAGCGAGTGCAGAGGACCGGCGAACCTCTCCCACTGGTCGGCCTCCAATCCGACGAGCATCATCGTGACCATGGCCGGAACGGGATTGGCCAGGTCCAGCACGAGATCGATCTGGCCCGAGGCCAGATGCCGGGCAATCCTCTCGCCGGTGATGGCGCTGATCACGGGGAGCCAGCGCGCGGTCGCCGCCGGGGTGAACCACGGCAGGAGGAGGCGCCTGTACTCGTGGAATACCGCGCCGTCGATCTCCGAAGGAATGCCCCGGTAACGCCCTTGTGGGGGAATGGCGATGCCCCCGAACTCCTGGCCCGAGCGGGAACCATCGAGGTCGTGTTCGGACGAGAACGCGTCGGGGTCGCGGCCGCACCGCCGTACGAGGTCGTGTGAGGTGACGACCCAATACCCACCGTGGGCCGGGGTGTGCGCGACCGGACACGACCTGCGCAATCGGGCGTGCGTGGACTCGGGATCCCATTCGTCCAGCGGACGGTGGTGGTCGTAGACCTCTTGCTCCATTGTCAGCCGACACTCCCGTCGGCCGGCAGCCTTCGGACGAAGACCTCGATGTGCTCGATCCGATCATGTCGGTCCAGGCGGAACGTCCCGGCCACGCGCACGGTGTGGGGCGAACCTTGGACCTCGATCGTCTCGGTCAGGTTCACCTGCACCAGCGGGCCGTCTTCGATCACCTCTGTGACCTCGACCACCTGGCCCTCGAGGGTGGGCAGCAGGCCCTGCAGGAAGGCGACATAGTCATCAGGGGCACCCCATGCATGCTCCTCGTAGGGGCCGACCCGGCTGAAGGACTCCGAGAGGCAACCGCGCAATTCCTCCCAGTCGTGGCGTTCCATTGCTGCGAAGTAGCGGCCGACGGTGACGTTCATGGTCGCGGCACCCGCCCCGTGCTCGTTACCCACGCCCCGACGACGGCATCGTAGGGCTCCTGTTGGATCGCCTCGGCCTTACCCGGGAATTCGAATGCCTCGGGAGGCAGGTCGCCATGCTCGAAAAGTCGGGTGGCCCATTGGCGGTGCACCCGCGCTGCCGACGCCGTGCCCCACCCGGTCGAGAGGACAACGTTCACCCCCGGCGTAAAGCCGCCGAAGCCCACGAGGGGGATCGACACCTCGGCCTTGATGGCCGCGATCTGATCCTCCGTAGCGAACGTCGGGAGGAAGGCGTCGGCGCCTGCTTCTTCGTAGGCGATGCCCCGACGGATGGCTTCCTCGAGCGAACCGGAACCACCACCGCCGACGGCATAGAGCTCGTCGCAACGGATGATGATGAGGAAATCCGGATCCTGGCGCGCCTCCACGGCGGTGCTGATCCGCGCCACCATGTCGGCGCTCGACAGGAGCGGCCCGTCCCACGTCGAGTGCTTCGGCGGGATTTCGTCCTCCATATGGATCCCGGCGACGCCTGCGTGCTCGTAGCGCCGGATGCTTCGGTAGACGTCCGCCACGGTTTCGCCGCACTGGTCGGCATCGACGATCAGGGGGATGGCGATCGCCTCCGCGACCCGACCGGCCTGCTCGATCATCTCCGTCGGCGTGAAGACGCCGTTGTCAGGGATGGCGTAGTGCATCATGCTCGTGCCATGACCACCCATGTAGGCGGCGGGAAAGCCCACGTCTTCGACGATCCGTGCGGTCAAGGCGCTGTAGCACTCGGCCGCCATGAAAGGCCCTCCGGCCATGAGTGATCGCAATTGCTGGCGGGTTGACATCGGAGTGCCTCCTGAGCGATCGCGGGCAGATCTCGCCAGTCCGGAGGACGCGAGTCCCCCCTCGGCGTGCCCCGATGGTAACGAGTGCTGCTACCCCCGGCCAGCAAGCCCTCCTCGACTTGCACTCCCCGGATCATCGCGGTGAAGCTCCCCCGGTCGTGCAGTACACCGTGGAGAAAGACGCCGCCCTCTACGTCCCCGATGGCGCCTTGTACGTGCCGACGCACTACTGCCAGGGACCCTGGGACCCGGGAGCGCAGTTCGGGGGTTCCCCCGCCGCGCTCCTGGCCACGCTGATCGACACCACCCCGAGCTTGGTGCCGATGCAGTTGGCCCGGCTCACGACGGATCTGATGCGCCCTACCCCGCTCACCCCCCTCAGCGCCGAGGTGCACATCGTCCGCGAGGGCAAGAAGATCCAAGTGGTCGAGGCGTCGCTCTTCGCCGACGGCCTCGAAGTCACCCGGGCCACGGCCCTGCGTATCCGGCGTGCCGCAGTTGAGGCCGAAGATCTCCCCGACGGTCGGTTCACCAACCCATTGCCGACCCGGCCGCTCCCGGTGGAAGACGATCTCTTCTCCTCGCCGGGTCCCCCACCGGGCTCCAGGCTGGCCATGGAGTACCTCTTCGAAGGATCGGGGGGTACTTCAGGCACCCCGGATGGATGCGCCTGCGCATTGATGTCATCGCGGGAGAGCGTCCACGGCCGGTGGCCCGGCTCGCCTACGTCGCCGACACCGCCAGCGGAGTGGGACACGACCGGGCACGAGAGGTCAGCTGGATCAACGCAGACGTGGCGATCAATGTCGTGCGCGAGCCGACCGGGGAGTGGCTCTCCCTCGACGGCCGGGCCTGGCTCGGCCGAACCGGGAGCGGCCAGGTCCAGGCCACCATTTCTGATACCGAGGGCATCGCTTCGACCGTCTCCATGGTGCGGCTCGTCGATCCTCCTGCCGCACCGTAGGTCGAGCAGGCGGTCCGTGACGCAGGATCAGGCGTCCTCCTGTACGAACACGAACGGGACCCCCAGCGTCGTAGCGGGATCGGGAGCGAGGGCCGGAACTCCGGTCACGTTGTCGTCGACCTGCGTGAACGGCGTCAGCCGCGCCTCGAGGTCCTGAGCCTTCGCCGCAAGGTCGTTGACCGCGACGACGATCGTCCAAGGCAGCGGACCGTGGGCCGCGACCAACGCCGCCTGTGGTGTCCCGGATGCGGGCTCCACGAGATCGACGACGGCACTGCGCGGATGGGCGCAGATGATCGCCGCCGTTCTCGCAGCGTCGGTGGTGCGACCGACCGGGCCGATGGAGCAGTCGAAGGTCGCGTGCAGACGGGCGATCGACTGGTCGAGGTTCGGGACGAGCCAGCGCCGGCCCGCAATGCGGGTCATCGCTCCGGACTGCCCCGCCCATTGTGGCGGGGGCTCGTCCGCCGACTCAATGACACCAGGGATCGTCGCGGTCTCGACGAGCTCGATCAGCAGCCCGCCGTCGTCCCCCGGGATCCAGACGTCCTTCTCCTCCTCACTGACACCCACCCACAACCGGTGGTGCGGCATGAGGTCGTTGGCCGCGTCGAGCCAGTGGCGATAACCGCCGTCACGGACGCGCTCGATGGCCTCCTCCATGTCGGATACCGCGAAGACGGTGCCATGGGTCCGCACGGGGGCGTTGGCCTGCGCACGTCGCAGGCCGGGCATGTGCGGCAGCGTCTGCGCAGCAGGCAGGCCCGGATCGACGGCGTTCGCCGCCATGACCTCGAGGCGGGTCGGTGATGCCGCGAGGCGCGGATCGGCGCGCAGGAACACGACGTCGAAACCGCGGCCTTCGCCACCGGCGTACCAGCGCGGCTTCGGCTCACCGAACCCGAGCCGCGCCTGCATCGTGTGCACGGCGGCGGGGAAGTCGTCGATCAGGAGATCGGCACTCACCAGAAAGTCGAACACGTCAGGATCCGAGCTTCGGCTGGGGAGCGGTGCTCACGAGGTAGGCGCCGTAGCCCCGGTTGGGGCGGCTGAGACCGATCCGCTGCTGCAGGTCCGCAGACATCCCCACCAGCATTTCTGGCGGGATGATCTGCACAGGGTTCGGGCGTCGGGCCTCCGGGTCATGGAACACCTTCGAGATCGCTTTCACCTCAACCCTCCTGCGTGGCGCGCCTACCTGGCATCTTCCGGTTTAGCAGCCTCTTCGCACGATGTGCCGCGCCGACGGCGGGTCGTCTCGCCGCGGGCCCCGCTGCTAGCGTCGGGCCGCGAGGGTGTCGAGCCTGGGCTTGCGCATCCAGGGGCGCTGGCAAGGAGCCGTGAGGGTGGATATCGATCTTTCCGAGGACCAGGAGCTCTTCCGCGAGACGACCGCCCGATTCATCGACGAGCGGTGCCCCATCGCCACGGTGCGGGCGATGGCGGACGACCTCCTGCTGCGGGATCCGGGCGTGCTGCGCGCATCCGGCGAGCTCGGGTGGTACGCCCTCTTCGTCCCCGAGAAATTCGGCGGGGGGTCCGTCTCGGGGATCCCGATGCGTGACGCGGTCATCGTGGCCGAAGAACGCGGGCGCACCGCACAACCGGGCCCGTTCGTGCCCACCAACGTCGTGGCCTTCGCTCTGGCCGAGGCGGGTCGACCGCATCAGCAGGAGGCCTGGCTCCCGCGCTTGGCCGGCGGCGAGTTGTCGGCTGCGTGGGCCATCAGTGACGGTTCGGGCACTCCCGAGCCTGGCGCGCTGAGGGCACATGCCGGCGGCGCCGGCTTCGAGCTCTCCGGCACGGCCGGACTCGTCTCCGAAGGTGCCAGCGCGGGGATCATGCTGGTCACCGCCCTCGGTGATGCGGGTGACGTCGTGCAGTGTCTCGTTCCCGCCGATGCCGTCGGCGTCGAGATCACGCGGCTCACGGGCCTCGACATCACGCGCGAGTTCGCCAGAGTGACCTTCGATGGCGTGCGCGTGAAGGACGACGAGGTACTCGCCACCGGTGACCCCACGTCGCTCCTCGACCGCTTGATCGATGTCGCCTCGACGCTCTGCGTCGCCGAATCGGTCGGTGCGATGAGTCGGCTCATCGAACTCACCGTCGCCTACGCCAAGGATCGAACGGCTTTCGGCCGCCCTATCGGTTCGTTCCAAGCCCTCAAGCACCTTCTGGCCGACACCAGCTTCCTGGTGGAGGTGAGCGCAGGTGGGGCGACCGCAGCAGCTCACGCGGTCGGCGACCATGCCGCGGACGCCTCGGAGATCGCCAGCATCGCAAAGGCCTACGTCGGCGACGCCGGAGTGGCGGTGGCCCAGGCCTGCCAACAGATGCACGGGGGCATCGGCTTCACATGGGAGCACGATCTGCACTTCTACCTGCGGCGCTTGGCGGTCGACCGCGTGCTCTACGGCGATCCGTCATGGCATCGTGAGCGAATCTGCCGGATCCACGGGCTGTGACACGGGAACTGACGCAATGACCTTGACGACACCGGTCGATCTCGACGAGTACCGGCGTGACGCCCGCGCCTGGATCGTCGCCAACCTCACCCCGCGTCAGGAGAACCGGGACCCCGTCGCGGCCAACCTGCGCGGGAGCCACGAATTCACCCGGGAGCAGATGGAGGCGGAGCGGCCCAAGCAACGCGTCCTGTTCGATGCCGGCTATACGGGGATCACCTGGCCGGTCGAGTACGGCGGACAGGGTCTGACGCGTGCCCACGAGCGCGCCTTTCTCGAGGAGGCCGCCGGCTACGAGATGCCGGACTTCGGTTACGCGGGCTCCATGACGTTCGGCGTCTGCGCCGCGGTCATCCTCGAGCATGCGTCCGAGGAGTTCAAGCGTCGGCACTTGCCCCGCATGCTCAAGGGGGAGGAACTGTGGGTGCAGTTCTTCTCGGAACCCTCGGGAGGGTCGGATCTCGCCGGGGTAAGGACGCGGGCGACCCGTGACGGCGACACGTGGATCCTGAACGGGGCCAAGGTCTGGACGTCGTTCGGCCACCTGGCCGATTGGGGCCTGTGTCTGGCCCGCACGAACTGGGGTGTGCCGAAGCATCGCGGCCTGACGTGGTTCGGGGTTCCGGTCGACGCACCGGGTGTCACGGTGCGGCCGATCCGACTCATCAACGGCGGGGCCGACTTCTGCGAGGAATTCTTCGACGATGTCGTCCTCCCCGACGCCGAGCGGATCGGCGACGTCGATCAGGGATGGACGATCGCGCAGACCATGCTCGTCCACGAGCGCGGCGGAAGCACCAACGTGTCCGAAACGCCGCTGGCGCCGGGCCCCCTGGCCCCGGATCTGGTCGCGCTCGCTCGCGCCGTGGGCCGGACCGATGATCCGCAAGCCCGCCAACTCATCGCACGGGGGCACAGCCTGATGTTCCTCCGTGAGGCACTCAGCCAGCGGGTCAGGCGCACCATGCGACGGGATGGTGCCAATCCGGGCTTCGCTGCGTACTGGGCTCTGGCCCACGGGACCTTCGATGCGGAGCGGGCCAACATCGGCATTGACCTCGCACGCGGTGACCTCGTCGCCTGGGAACCGTCAGAGGCGGACGGGACCAGCGCCACGACGGCACTCGCCTTCCTCAACGGCATGATCAACTCGGTCGCCGGCGGTACGAATCAGATGCAACGCAACGCCATCAGTGAACAGGTGCTGGGACTGCCCCGCGAGCCGAGCTACGACCGCGACAAGCCGTTCGATCAGGTCGTGCGCGACGCCGAGCATTGGGATGGCCGGATCTAGGACTTCTGGAGGTGCTGCACGAAGAAGTTCACCACGAGCTCTTCGATCTGCTTGGGGTCGGGCTCACCGCCCGGGACCTCGAGGGAGTGACCTCCGCCATGCACCACCACCAACGTCACCGGGACGTCCGCCGCCTTCAGGGCGTCCGCGAGCTCCTGGGATTGCGCCAGCGGGACAATGCCGTCGTCGTCGGCGTGAACGATGAGAAAGGGCGGGTCGCCGGGTGACACATAGGTGACCGGGCTGGCCGCGGCGAGCGCTGCCGGCAGATCGCCCTCCGAAATGGGGCCCAGAAGGGACGTGAAGTTGCTCTTGACGAGTCCGGGCACCCCTTCTTCGCCCAGCGTCACGAGATTCGCAGGGCCGGCCAGATCGGCGACCGCCTCGACCCGGCTCGGCTCATCGAGGTAGGCCCCCTTGTCCCAGCCGGCTCCCGGTCCCGCAGTCCCCACGAGGCTGGCGAGATGCCCACCGGCGCTGTGTCCCCAGATCCCGATCTCGGCCGGGTCGATGTCAAAGACCCTGGCGTGGGCGCGGAGATACCGGACGGCACATTTGGCATCGACGATCTGCGCCGGCCACGGCTCCTCGGGCCCGAGTCGGTAGTTGACACTTGCCACGACGAAACCCTTTGCGTTCAAGGCGGGACCGATCTGGTGGATGATGAAACCCCCGGTGTCGTGGTCCCCGCCGATCCAGGAGCCGCCATGGAGGTAGATGACCGCCGGTGATGGCGCACCGCTCGATGGAGGTGCGGTGATCTTGGCCGTCTCGCCGTTGCAGTACGTCACCATCCTGGACTCACCGGGCGAGAGCGGGGCGGGTGCGTTGCTGTCCGTCGGCTGCGTGCTGCAGGCGGCCAGCACCGAGACGCCGGCCAATGCGACCATCGACAGGAGGGCGTTGCGTCGCCGTCCCAGGGCTAACTCATGACTTCAAGAACGCCAGGAGGTCGGCGTTGATGGTGTCCGCCTGCGTTGTGGGCATGCCGTGCGGGAACCCGCTGTACGTCTTCAACGTACCGTTCTGCACGAGCTTGGCCGACAAGGGCCCGGAGTCAGCGTAGGGAACGATCTGATCGTCATCGCCGTGCATGACGAGCACCGGCACCGTGATCTTCTTCAGGTCTTCGGTGAAGTCGGTCTGCGAGAACGCAACGATGCCGTCGTAGTGCGCCTTGGCGCCACCCATCATGCCCTGGCGCCACCAGTTGTCGACGATCCCCGGTACCGTTTTGACCCCGGGTCGGTTGAAGCCGTAGAAGGGGCCTTCGGGAAGGTCGCGATAGAACTGCGCCCGATTCGTCGCCACTTGCTCCTGCAAGCCGTCGAACACTTCCTTCGGCAGCCCGCCGGGATTCGCTTCGGTCTGCACCATCAGGGGCGGCACCGAGCTGATCAGCACCGCCTTGGCCACCCGGTCTTCGCCGTGCCGGGCCAGGTACCGCGTGACCTCGCCACCGCCGGTCGAGTGTCCGACGTGGACGGCGTCGTGGAGATCGAGATGGGCCGTCACCGCCGCGAGGTCGTCGGCGTAGTGGTCCATGTCGTGCCCGTCGCGCGTCTGGGTCGAGCGGCCATGGCCGCGCCGATCATGGGCGACGACCCGATAGCCATGCTGGAGGAAGAACAGCATCTGGGTATCCCAGTCGTCCGACGACAGGGGCCAACCGTGGCTGAAGACGATCGGTTGACCGGTGCCCCAGTCCTTGTAGAAAATTTCGGTCCCGTCCGTCGTGGTGATCGTCCCCATGGCTTCCCCCCTCCTGTCCGCCGAATGAGACCCGTACTACCAGCTTGCTCGGCATGCCGCAACGGGTCGCCCGCCCTGCATGCCCAACGAAGTGACCATGAGCCGTCGGTCGGGCGCACCGCTATGCAACGATGCACTGGACATGCCTGCCGTGCCTCCACGGTCCACGCCGCCGTTGCCGCGCTCGCCGAACACGACGACGACTGAATCCACATTGAGAAGGAGAGACCATGGGACAAGCCATCGGTGACAGCATCACGTTGGCCCTGGGAGTGGCCATCAGCCCGATTCCCATCATCGCCATCATCTTGATGCTCCTGTCGAAGAAGGCCGGCGCCAACAGCCTCGCATTCGCCTTCGGATGGGTCCTCGGCGTCGCCGGCGCTCTCACGGTGGTCATCCTCGCATCCGGAGCCATCGGCACCGGCTCCGGCGGGGCGCCGTCCCACGGTGTCTCGGCGGTGAAGATCGTTCTCGGTGTCCTGCTGCTCCTGGTGGGCCTCCGCAATTGGAAGAAGCGCCCGGAGCCGGGCCAGCCGGCGGAGTTGCCCAAGTGGCTGCAGGCCATCGAGAGCATCACGCCGGCCAAGAGCGCGGTCCTGGGCGTCGCGCTGTCAGCCGTCAACCCCAAGAATTTGCTCCTGATCATCGGAGGGGGCTTGGCGATCGCCAACGCACCCACATCGACCGGCGGCAAGGTCGTGGCGGCGCTCGTCTTCGTCGTGATCGCCATCTCCACGGTGGTGTTGCCGGTCGTGCTCTATCGGATTCTCGGAGCGCGGGCCCAGGGCACTCTCGAATCCCTCAATACCTGGCTTCAGGCCAACAACGCCACGGTGATGGCGGTCCTGATGCTCGTGATCGGTGTGGTCCTCATAGGAAAGGGTCTCTCGGGTTTCTGAGGCCCCTTCAGTCGTCCTTGCGCCTCCGGAGAGGCAGGAACATCTCACCGAGCCAGCTGAAGACCCCGACGATCAACCCGCCCAGGAGTGCGGCACCGAAGCTGTCCACCGACAACCGGCTCGAGAGCCAGGCGGTGATGGCGAAGAGCACCGCGTTGATGACCAACAGGAACAAGCCCAAGGTGAGGACGACGAGTGGGAGGCTGAGCAAACGGAGGATCGGACCGACGATGGCGTTGACGACGGTGAAGATCACGGCGATCCAAAGGAGGGACAGGAACCCTCCGTTGATGTGGACGCCATTGACCAGGTGGGCCACCACTCCGAAGACCACGGCCACCAGTAACAGCCGGATGCCCAGCCGTGCCAACACGGCTAGACCTTCCTGTCCGAGTGTCGAGGTTGCACATCTACCCCTTCGAGGGTGTCCGGTGGGCCCATCACGCTACCGGCCGGTGCGCTCGCGGTGCTTGCACCCCGGCCAGCAACACGGGCGCCGCATGCCTTCCTCCAGCTCCTCCTGGGTTCGGCGAATGCGGCGCTCCCGGGTCACCTGTTGCTTGGCATCCTCGACCCAACAGATGAACTCGTTGCGGGCCAGGGGCGTGATATCGATCCAGGCATCGAGCGCGGTGTCGTTGCCCATCAGAGCCTGGCGCAGGTCTCCCGGAAGCTTGTGCACCACTCCACCCGGTACTCGCGTGTTGCCCACGGGGCCACGGTAGCGGGTCAGGGCCACGCTGCACCTCCAGCCGTCCTCGCCGGACGTCAGCGCTTGGCAACTGCTTCGCGGACGGCGGGCACGACTTCGTGGGCCCAGAGATTCAGCGTCGTGTCGCTGATGGTGTCGCCGGGAGGCAGGAGGTAGATGAAAGCGGCAGCGCCATGTTCGAGCACGGCGAACGTCAGCTCTTCTACCCACTGCGCCACGCCGCCCCCGATCCAGCGGCCGTCGTCGTCGCGGGTCTCCGGTTGCGGGAACCGGGTGAAGCGCCCTGACACGTTGTAGATGGTGTCGACCTCCGCGGGGTTCCTCCCCACGGCGGCCGCCGCCTCGTCGACGATGGGTCGTGACTCGACAACCTGCGCGCTGCGCCAGTCGGCGAGGTGTCCCGGTATCCAGCCGTCCGCATGTCGGCCGGTCACCGCCAGGGCCTTCGGGCCGAGCGATCCGACCCAGATCGGTGGCGTCGGTGCGGCCGCTGGCGCCAGCTCGGTGACGTGGTAGAACTCGCCGTCGAACGTGACCGGATCGCCCCCACCGGAGAGCGCTCTCACCACCACGATCGCCTCTTCCAGCGCCCGCACCCGGGCTGCGGGTGACAGGCGGGGTACGCCGAGGGCGACGATCTCTTCCCACGACCCACCCGCACCCAGTCCGAGAATGAACCGCCCGCGGGAGATCGTCGAAAGTCCCGTGGCGGTCCGGGCGAGGATGGGAGCGGGACGGCTGAGCAGGTTCGTCATGATCACCGCGCCGGTGATGTTGATGGTTGCGCCGAGAACGAACCCCAGCGCGGCGTAGGCGTCGACGCGCTCGGCGAAGGAGGGATGGTCGGAAAGAGTGACGACGTCGAGCCCCGCTTCGTCCGCCAGGCGGGCGTGCCCGAGTATTTCGGCTGCTTGATCGATGCCGGTCTCCAGCCCGAGGCCGAAGAGGACTTTGGGGGTGGCGGTCACGAGACGAAGCGTACGTGACGATGAGCAGGACGACCTCGTACAGTCGGGAACATCGTCTTCAGTAGGACAGCGATGCAGACCGCACCTTCCTTGCCGATCTGCTCGGCTTCGAGTCCGTCGATGCGGGGGGCGGGTGGCTCATCTTCGGACTACCACCGGCTGAAGCGGCCGTGCACCCTGCCGACGGCTCGGCGACCGATCTGTACTTCATGTGCGACGACTTGCAATCCGAGATGCACAGGCTCGAAGCCCAGGGCGTCGAGTTGTCGGAGGTCGAGGAGGCCGATGGGGATCCACGACGAGGATTCGTCTCACGGGAGGTGGCGAGGTCGGGCTGTACCAACCCCGCCATCCGACGATGGTGGACTCGAAATGACGGTACGTCCATCGGCCTGGTTCGTTGCCTGACCCCCTGAAGTACGTCCGCGTGGTTGACGAGCAGCCAGTTCGCCGATCGCGGTGAACCTGCAGGGGGACTGGCGGACCTCCAGTTCGAAGCCTGATTTATCCGCCCGCCAGCAGCGCACCCGCAAGCGCCTTGAGGAGCGTGCTCCGGTAGCGGGACAGAGATCGCCCACGATCTCTCCGAAGCATCTGGTGCGCTTGCGGGGAGATCAAGACGAGAAGGATGTCAGTGGCCTCCTCGACGCTGAGATCCGACCGGAGAGCACCGTGTGCCTTGAGCGCCTTGGCGATAAGCGACAGGTCGCGCGCCCGAGCTCGCTCTCCCTCCAGGGCGCCTTGGCGCAGCCCTTCTTCCAGACCCACGGACTCGTACGCGGCCATGACCACCGGGCCCGCCCGTTCGAGCAGTGTCGAGCTCAACGTGACTCCCAGGGCCAGCGCCTTCTTGCCATCCGGTTCGGCAAGAGCAGCCTGGAACTCGCGCCGCTCGGCGAGCGGGGTGGGGTCGTCGTCGCCTGTGGCGGCCACACCGATCACCTCGAGGAGGAGATCGAGCTTCGAGGGAAAGGCGAGATAGGCGGTCCTCTCCGACACCTGCGCTTCGTCGGCGATCTGACGCATCGTCGTGGTGCCGTATCCCTGGCGGATGAAGAGCCCGGACGCCGCTTCGCGGATCTGTACCCGCGTGCGCCGGGCGGACTCTTCTCGCAGCGGCGATCGGTAGTGCCTCTTGACAGGCTCGTTCATTGGTTACATAGTCCTAGTATTCACTACAGTAGTACTGTACCTAACTTCGGGTATCGAGGAGCACGGAGGACATCATGTACGCAGTTGCCCATACTGTCAGCGTCAACGACCGGGTCGCCGCCGAAGCCGGGCTCGAGCAAGTCGTGCCACGTGTTTCCGGACTGCCTGGCTTTGTTGCCGGGTACTGGACGGAACGCTCAGACAACCAGGGCCTCGCCCTGATCGTGTTCGATTCCCAAACGGCGGCACAAAGCTTCGCGGACTTCCTCAAGGCTGCGCCGGATGCACCTGGAGTGACACCGGACCCGGAAAGCATCGGGGTGTGCGAGGTTCTGGCCCACGCATGACGGGGCGGTCTTTCACCTTGTCGAAATGAGTGGCGGGGGTAGGATTTGAACCTACGACCTTCGGGTTATGAGCCCGACGAGCTACCAGACTGCTCCACCCCGCGGCGAAGAAAGCATTGTACACGGGTCGCAGGCACCCGTACCACGGCCGGGCTAATTCGTCTGGCCCGTGGGGGGAGGGGGCGGGGGCGGGGCATTGCCGGTCGTGGTGGCCGTAGGCGCCGCGGCGGCTGATTCCGGCGCCAACGTCAGCGGGCCGTGCTCGGATTCATGGGCTTGGAGGGCCGTCACCAGGCGGTCGATGTCGGCGTCGGTCACCGGAGTGGCCCGTCCCGTCTTGGTGGCGTAGACGGCTGCTCCGAGGTCGCGCAGCATGCCGTCGGCCGCCTTCTTGGCCTGCACCTCGTCCAACTTGGCCTGGCCCTTCTGCGCTGCATCCTTGGCCATGACGGTGGCCGCTGCCGCTTGTGCCTTCACCTTCTCGAGCAATCCCATCAGCTCATCCTTTCCGTGCGGAATCCCCAGCATCGCATGCGTGGTGACAGGGACTCATCCTGAAGATGCTGCCGCCGTGGCCAACGAAGTGGCGGTCGTCGACGTAGCGGGTTCGGTGCTGGTCGGCGTCTTGGCCTTGGTCTTGACGCTCTTGCTCTTGGCCGGAGTCGTCGTCGTGGTCGTCGAAGTCGTCGGGGTCGTGCTGTTCCCCGGCGTCGCGGCGAGAGCCTCCTGGGCCTTGAGTATCTGTGCCTGCATCGCATCGATATTGGTCTGGTAGCTGCCCAGGTCGCCTGCCGCGAGGGCCGTCTGCGCAGCCGCGTAGTCGCTCTGCGCCGCATTGAGGTACCCCTGCACCGCGGCCGGCACCGTGCCGGTTCCCACCCCTTTACCGGAACCGCCGCCCCCTGATATCTGCGTCTGGAGAAGGTCGCTCAGGGCTGATGACACCGTCGATTCGATCACCACTTTCTGCCCCAGGACACCGATGACGTAGTTCAACTGCGGCTGCGAGAGCGTAGAGGACGCCACGTACAACGGTCGCAAGTACACGATGGACTGCCCGATCGGGACCATGAGCGTGTTCCCCAGCAGCACCTCCGACCCGTGCTGGTCCAACAGCGTGATGTCCTTGGAAACCGTCGGATTCTGTCCGATGGACGCGTCCGCGTTGGCGGGGCCCGCTGTCCCCTGTGGAACCTCGTACACGGACAGTTTTCCGTAGTCAGCCGGATCCGACGTCGCCACCATGAACGCGGTGAGGTTGGGGTTGTTCGCCCCCGTGGCATTCGACTGCGTCGCCGGTACGAAGGCATCCGTGACGGTCAACGCCTGCGTAGGCGATGACGAGCCCGGAAGAGCCGTGACCTGATACAGCGGCGCCATGCGGTCCGGACTGGACGAGACCGCCTGTCCCTGCTGATTGAAGGTGACCTGCACCTGGAGTGATTGCGACTGCGGCCCCGCACCCGCCGTCGGTGAGAGCTGCCAGGCGTTGCTCGCCGCGTAGAACTGCGAAGGCGACGTGAGGTGGTAACGGCCGTAGATGGCGGACTGAATCGAGAAGATGTCCGGCGGGTACCGCAGGTGTGCCTTGAGTCCGGCGTTCATCTTCGACAACGGCGTGAACATGTTCGGGAAGGCGGCCTCGTAGGCCTGCAGGATCGGGTCGCTGGGGTCGGCATCGTAGAACGTCGTCTTGCCGGAATAGGCGTTGATGACGACTTTCACCGAATTGCGCACGTAGTTGTAGCTCCCGGGGAGGCTGCTGCCCGATGCCACCTGCTGGGTGTTCGCGTTCTGCGAGTAGGGATACTGGTTGGTGGTCGTGTAGCCGTCGACGATCCAGTAGATCTGCCCGTCGTCGGGGTTCACCACTGCGTACGGGGTCTGGTTGAAGGTGAGGAAGGGGGCCGCCTTCTCCGCGATCTGTACCGGGTCACGCACGAACAGCAGGCGCGATTTGTCGGTGATCTGGTCAGAGATCAAAAGGTTGAAGTCGCCCAGGCGAAGGGCGAACGCGGCCCGCTTGAACAACGACGTCAACTGGACGCCACCCGAACTCTTGTAATGGCTCTCGACGTTCGTGCCGTTGCCCGTCTGGTAGTCCAGCTCGAGCTGCTTGGTGTCGGCCACCACGTACCCGGAATCACCCGCGGCGAAGTAGACGTTCGGCTCTTTTATCTTCGGCAGACCCTTCGATGACTTCGGCGGCACGTCCTCGATCCCGTAGGTCGGATTGCCGTTCGACTGTGCCTCGTTGGCGAGGGCGATGACGGCTCCGTCACCATGGGTGTACTGCAGGTGCTGGTTGACCCACGATTGCGAAGGCAGGTTGCTCGGGTTGATGCCGCGGACACCGATGAGGACCGGGGTGCTCTGCCCGTCCACGGTGTACCGGTCCACGCCGAGTGACTGGAAGCTGTAGTACGACTTGATCGCCTGCTGCTTTTGGAACGTCTGCAACGTGATGGACGGATCGGGGTCCCAGAGCCTGATATTGCTCAGCGTCCCCGAGTTTTCCGTCGCTTCCGTTTTCGAGATCGTGGTCGTCGCGTTGAACGAATTGACCACGACGTGGTTGAGGTCATAGGCGCTGCGTGTCGCTTTGATATTCCTGTGTATGTACGGTGCCTCGAGCGAGGACTGGGCCGGGGTGACCTTCAGCGTCTGCAGCAGTGCCGGGTAGATGACACCGACGACGAGGGCGACGAAGGCCCAGATCCCGACCGCCAGGACCGGCAGGGTCCACCCCTGCCGGCGGATGTTGAACAGGAGGATCGCCGCCGCGAAGATCGAGACGACGACGAGCAGGAGCAGGGCGGGCAGGCGGGCGTGCACGTCGGTATACCCGGCGCCGTTGACGTAGCCGTCGTGTGAATTCACCAGCCCCCAGCGCTGCAGGATGTACCCCGCCGCCTTGGTCAACGCGATCAGCGCCAGCAGCACGGAGAGATGGGCCTTGACGGCCGGCCGCACCCGCGGGATTCCCCGTTGCGGCAGGATCCCGCCGTTGAGATAGTGGAAGATCGCTGACACGATGAGGGTCACGATCAGGATGGCCAGTGTCCAGTCGACGACGAAGTTCAGGAACGGCAACTTGAAGACGTAGAACCCGACGTCCTTCCCGAATTGGGGGTCTTTGATACCGAAATTGCCGCCGTGACGAAAGAGGATCCAGTTCTGCCATTCCCCGATCGTTCCTGAAGCGGCGATGAGGGCCATCACGATGGAGAGCGCGATGTAGACCCGTCCGGCGTAGGGCCGCACGATCTGCTGGTACCGCTTCACGACCTCGTCCTTTTGGACGGCGCCGATGTCCTCGCTGGCCAGCCGATCGCAGACGACCAGATTGACCCACATGACGACGAAGAAGATGGCCCCGAAGACACCGAAGAGGCCGAGCTTCACCACCAACAGGGTGGAGAACACATTGTGGTAGCCCACGGACGAGAACCAGAGGCCGTCGGTGTAGATATTGGCCAGCGTCCGCAGCGACGCTCCCAGGATGATGATGACGACGAGGGCCCCGATGATCCACCACCGGGCTCGCCGGCGCGAGCGTGGCGAGCGGGGTGTGGAGAGGTCCTTGGGGGTTCGCACGGGAGGGAGCCTAACGTCCGCCGCCCGCAAGTCCCGGTCTAGGGCTCTACAGGTGCCACCAGACAGCGACAGCCGGAGTGGGCGGGGGGATACGCATGACCGGTGGGGAAGCCGTCGGCGAGAGGCACGGCTCCCGCCAGGGCATTGTCGTCACAGTCGGAGCACCCGGTCGACGACGTCATGACCCAGCGCACCATTCCATCCGAGGACGCGGCGGCAGCAACGCCGGCGGAGAAGGCTTGCACGGCGAAGTCGCCGACCAGCCGTTCGATCCGCTCGCCCCGCCACTCGCGGAACGCCGACCCGACGCGATCGGCCACCTCTTCCCCGTCATCGCCGCCATCCATGATGCGCCGGCGCAGCATGGTCACGACGGTGCGGGCCAAGCCCGCTGCAGCCTGCTCGGCCGCTCCGTTTGACGTCGTAGACTCCGCCTCACCTCCGCCGAACACGGTCCCGGCGGCGAAGGCATCGGTCAGATGCCCTTGCGCCGCGGTGATGAACATCGCCAGGTGCAGGTCCTCGGGACCGAGGAGAGATTCCCCCGCCAAATTGGGCGAACTGCGCAGCACGTCGAGTAGCCGGTTCTGGTCGTCTCCGAGCGCTCTCTTGATGTGACTCGAGAGCTGAGCGGAGATCGGCGACAGGAGATCGTCCCGCCGGGTGATCAACGCCGCATCTGGTCCCTCGGGCTCCATCTCCTCGTCGACCTCGGTGACAACGGCGGTTGCGACATTGCCGGAGGCGGCGGCGTCGTCACCCCCGCCCCCGATCGCCGGCACCGGTTCGGCCGTCACGTCGGCATCCCCGGAGGCCGCCCGGATCCGCGCGAACAACTCGTCGACCGAGGGGGCCGCCGCACCGGCTGTCACCTCCGCGGAGACCTCGCCATGGTGGTCGCCCGATGCCTCCTGGTCGTGCGGAAGATCCTTCGGCAGGTGCAACCGGGCCTGGTCGCCTGCGGCCAGGGCGGCGGCCCGGGCTTCGTCGTCGGTACGCTCCAGACGGGCGAGAATGGCGTCGACCGACCCCCGTGTCCCCGCAATGGTGGCGGCCATTTCGTCGCGGGCGGCCCGGAGTTGCTCGATCTGGATCGACAGCGCACGCCGGCGCCCCGCCAGATCGGTCATGAGTCGCTTGCGCGCCTCTTGGACCTGCTCGAGGAGGGCACGCCCCTCCTCCTTGGCGCGTGCGATCACCGCATCACCCTCTGCGACCGCATCGAGCCGGATGGCCTCCACGTCAGCCAGCGCCTCCTGGCGGGCGTTGGCCACCATGAGCTCGGCTTCTGCCACCCGCTCGGCCGACGAGCCTTCGGCCCGCTCCTGGATCTCATTGGCCCGGCTCTGCGCTTCACGCAGGAGGGTGGACGCACCCTCCTGGGCCTGGACGACGATTTTGGCCGCCTCGTCGTGCGCATGGCGGAGGATCTGGGCGCTGTGCTGGCCGAGAGAGGCGGTGAGGGTGGCCTCGTCGACCACCGGGTGGGCGGCTCGTTCCTCGGCCTCCGCCACCGCGGCGTGCAGCTCCTCCTCGCGTTGCTCGAGGAGCTCGACGCTCCGGGCCACGGTCTGCAGATACGTCTTGACCTCGTCGACGTCGAAACCCCGGCGGACGACGGCGAAGGTGTGGCGAGTGATGTCCCCCGCCGTCAGTCGGGCGGAGGAGATGGGTACGCGGCCTTCAGGCATGAAGGAAAGACTACGGCGCCGCCTCGGCCGGCACATGGTTGGTCGACAATGTGCCCCCGAGCTTCTTCAGGATCGTCAAGGCCTGGTCGAGCGAGGACACCGCATAGACGTGGAGCTGCGGGGTGTCTTTGGAGAGTGCCGCCTTGTACTCCTGGGGTGGCACGAAGAAGACCGTGGCCCCCGCCCTCTCGACGGCCACCGTCTTCTGGGGCACCCCGCCGACATCACCCACGGCCCCGTCGGCGTCGATGGTGCCGGTGGCGGCGATGGTGTGGCCTCCGGTGAGGTGGCCGCCCGCCAGCTTGTCGATGATGCCGAGCGTCATGGAGAGGCCGGCCGAAGGCCCCCCGATATCCACCGTATTGACGCTCACGTCGATCGGGAAGGTCCAGGACTGCTGGGTGGTCGGATCGATGCCCAGGTAGACGGTGGGTTTGCCGAGCCCGCACCCGCCGTCGGTCAGCGACGTGGGCGGGGTCCCGAGCTCGATCTGCCGCTGCACGATCGGCCCGTTCACGAAGGCACCCGACGGCTTGACCGAGGACTGCTCCACCGAGAGGGTGGCCGAGGTGCCCGGGCGCAACCCGTGCAGTGCGGTGACCATCGAGCAGACATCGGTCACCGCGGCCCCGTTGACCGCGGTGATGACCTGGGACACCTTGAGCACCTTCGAGGCCGGGGATCCCGGCGTGACCCCGAACACGAGCGCCCCCGCGTTCTGCTCCTTCGGCGTGTAGCCGAGATACGAGAGCGCCGCCGCCTTCGCCTGGTTCTGCGCCTGGCTCATCTCCAGGAAGCCCTGCGTCTCCAGCTGGTCGGGCGGCGTGGTGGGCCCGAGCAGTTCCTCGGCCGGGACGACCTGGCTGTCCGACGAGAGGTAGCGCTCCTGGAGGTAGGTCAACACGGTGAGCGGCTTGACCAACACGTCGGTGAGGAGAATGTTGCCGGTGAGCGGGTGGTCGAGGTCCGGGGGAACCGTGATGAACGACGTCACCGGCGAGGCATCGCCGGGCGAGAGGGCGTAGTAGTTGACGTTCCAGCGGCTCAGGACCACCACGGTCGGCCACGAACAGCACCGCGATCGCCGTGAGGACGAGGGGCCAGCGCCGGCGGCGCGCGTCCTGCGGCGCGCCGGGGCCCGATCGGGTGGGGATGGCCTCGGCCTCCCCGGTGGAATTTGTCGTGATGTCGGCCATACTCGAATTTGTGAGCGATGATCCTCCCACGGAACCCGCCACCGCAGGCCGCGCCGCTGCCCTCCGCCGGCGGCGGGTGATCGCGGCCGGACACGCGGGCGGCGTCGCGGTCGCTCGGGCCGGCCTGCGCGATCCCGATCCCGATGTCCAGGCCGCTGCGCTCGGGGCGCTCGCCCGTCTCGGCGTCCTCACCGTGGCCGATCTCGCAGGTCTCCTGCACGCCGGGGCGGCACCCGTCCGGCGCCGGGCCACCGATGCCGCCCTGTCGGTCCGTGGTCCGGGCTCGCGCTCGACGCTGTACGCCGCGCTTCTCGCCGCGCTCTCGGATCCCGATCCTCTGGTCGTGGTGGGCGCGTCCTGGTTCCTCGCCGAACGCCGGGTGACTGCGGGCGTCGAGGATCTCGTCAAGATCGCAGGCACGCACGAGGACGTGCGCTGCCGCGAGGCTGCCGTCGCCGCATTGGGGGCGATCGGCGATCAGCGCGGGCTCCCCGCGGTCATCGACGCGCTGGGCGACAAGCCGACCGTGCGGCGTCGAGCCACCGTCGCGCTGGCCGGATTCGACGATCCCCGGGTCGAGCCGGCCCTGCGCCGTTCGGCGGAGGACAGGGACTGGCAGGTGCGGCAGGCCGCAGACGAACTGCTCGAGGAAGACGACGAGACGAGCGTCAGTCGTCGTCGGTGAAGAGGCGTTTGAGGCGGTCGAACGACTCGAGGCATTGGCCGGCGCCCTGCACGACGCACTCGAGCGGCGTGTCCACGAGATGCACCGGGACGGCGGTGGCATCGGCCAGCCGTTGGGTCACCCCCCGCAGCAGGGCACCGCCGCCGGTGAGGTGCACACCCTGGAACATGATGTCCTGCGCCAATTCGGGTGCGGCCTCGCCCAGACAGGTCGTAGCGGCAGCGATCACCTGTGTCACGTTCTCCTCCAGGGCCGCCCGTACCTCCGCCGGTGTGAGGACGACGACCTTGGGCCGTCCCGTGGCGACTTCGCGCCCTCTGATCTCGGCCCCCTGCTCACCGGGATACGCGAAGGCCGACCCGATGGCGTGTTTGACCGCCTCGGCCGTCCGCTCGCCGATCGCGACACCGTGCGCGTGACGCACATAGGCCTGAATGGACGCGTCGAAGTCGAAGCCGCCGCAGCGCAGCGCCCGCACCGCCACCACCCCTCCGAGGGATATGACGGCCATTTCCGAAGTTCCCCCGCCGATGTCGACGACCATGTTGCCCACGGGCTCGTGGATGGCCAGTCCGGCGCCGATGGCCGCCGCCATCGGCTGCTCGATGAGGAAGCAGGCCGACGCCCCGGCACGCCGGGTGGCCTCCTTGACAGCCCGTCGCTCCACGGCCGTGATGGCCGAGGGGACGCAGATCAACACCTTGGGCCGGTTCAGCCGGCTCACTCCCACCCGGTGCAGCAGCACGCTGAGCATCCGTTCGGTGACTTCGAAGTCGGTGATCGCCCCGCCTCGCAGGGGGCGTTCCGCCACGATGTACCCAGGCGTGCGGCCGATCATCTGCCACGCGTCGGTGCCGATGGCGAGGACCTCACGGGTGCGCGAATCGAGGGCGACCACGGTCGGCTCGTTGAGCACGAGACCCTTGCCTTTGGCGTAGACCAGTGTGTTGGCCGTCCCAAGGTCAATGGCCAGATCGCGTGACATCGTGGCCTCATGGTACGGCCGGTCGGGTACCCCGACCGCATTTGCGGTTCGTTCATCGGTAGCCTCGTACTGTGACCCCTACCCCCGAGGAGCCACTGGAAGAGGGACCGGACCAGGACAATTCGGGCAAATCCCCCTACGACGCCGACCCCGCGTTACGCGGCTGGATCGACCCCGATGATCGCCTCTGGCGACACCCGAGCGAGCTCGCACCGCGGGCGACGCGGGCTTCGGGGACCCGCCCTCCGCTCCTCAGCCGCCATCCCCGCGCCACCCTGCTGATCGGCGCCGCCGCCGCGGTGGCCGCTGTGGCCTGGGCCATCGTGTTGCTCGCCCCGTCCCCGGACCCGGGCGGCCTTTCGCGGGCGAGCGAGAGCGCATCCGACATCCCGCTCACCACCTTGGCGGCCCGGAGTGGGGCGGTCCCCGCGCTGGCGCAAGCCGCCGGCCATTCGATGGTCCAACTTCGGGCCGTCACGAGCCACGGTGTCGTCCCGCTGGTCGGTGTGGCCGTGGCCGAAGGCGGGCTCGTGGTGACGACCGCAGACACCCTGTCGGGACTGCGCAGCATCTCCATGATCGCCGGTGACGGTCGCAGCTACAAAGCATCTCTGGTCGGCATCGACACCGCCTCTGACATCGCCCTCGTCAGCGTGCCCGACGACGTGCCGGTGGCCCCGTTCGCCGACGACGCGACCTTGTCGGAGGGGAACGCCGACATGACGCTCAGCGTGGAGTCCCCGACCACCGGGACGATCACGCTGCAATGCGAGGGCGGCACGGTGACGGGGATCGACACGGCGATCGTCAGCGGGTGGGCCAAGGGGATGCCCGGGATCACCTCGGCGGGGACCGCCGTCAACCAGCAGCCGGGCGATCCGCTCCTGAATCAGGAGGGCGCCGTGATCGGCATCCTCTACAGCACCGGCCCCTCCTCCACCTACCTCCCCACACAGCTCGTGCTCGGCGTCGCCGACGACCTCCGCTCGACCGGACGGGTCGTGCACGGTTGGCTCGGCGTGGAGGGTGCCACCGCCTCGGGTTCGAGTGGGGTGCGGGTGGCGGCCCTCATGGCCGGGAGCCCCGCCGCCGGCCTGTTGCACCCGGGTGATGTGGTGATGGCATTGGGCTCGGTGCCGCTGCGCTCCATGGCCGACCTCCGGGCCCGGCTCTATGTGATGGCGCCCCGGTCGAAGGTCGGGCTGTCGGTCCTCGATGGCGCTTCCACCCACGTCGTGGACGTGACCCTGGGTGCCTCCCCCTAGCATGTCGACGTGAGCATGTTCGGCGCGGGAGACCCTGACAACCCGATGGGCGGACTCCTCGGTGACCTCCTGAAGGTCATCGGATCCGCACCGGGAGGTGGTGACACCTGGTTCGACGCCGCGCGCACGCTGGCGCACGGCGTAGCCACGGACGGCGAGGCCGACGACAACGCCGACCCGCTGGTGCGCATCGCCTTCGAGGAACTGGCCCGGGTGGCGGAATTACACGTGGCCGAGGTAACGGGGATCTCGCTGACGGGTGGCGGGGGGACTATCTCGTTCGACGCCGTGGGCCCGGGTCAATGGTCCTCCCGCGTGCTGACCGCCTACCGGCCGACGCTCCAGCTCATGGTGGAGGCCCAGCAACAGGGCGCGGCGGCCGTCCCGCCGACGATGGACCTGGGCCTTCCGGACGATGCTTCGGGCGGCATCAGCGGCCTCTTGAGCCAGTTCGCCCTGACCCTCGGCCCGGTCCTCCTCGGCATGCAGTTCGGCTCGGCCGCCGGCCACCTGGCCCGGCGGGCCTTCGGCCAGTACGCCCTGCCCCTCCCCTGGCCCGAGTCCAACACGCTGCTGCTGGTGCCGGGCAACGTGGCCAAGTTCGCCGAGGACTGGAGCCTTCCCCTCCAGGAGGTCCAGCTCTGGGTCTGCCTGCGCGAGCTCACCATGCATGCCGTCATGACCCGGCCCGGCGTGCGGTCGTCGCTCAACCTCCTCCTGGCCGACGCTTCGGCGCACGCCGCCGCCTCGCAACGCTCCATGGTGGAACGGCTCGGCGACGGGCTGGGTGACCCGGCCGCCCTCGAGGGGGTGCTCAGCGATCCCGAATCGCTGCTGGCCGACCTCATCAGCCCCGAGCAGCAGCACATCTCGAACGCACTCACGGCCTTGACCACCAGCATCGGCGCCTACGTCGACCACGTGACCGCCGGGATCGCCGCCAAGCTGACCTCGTCGCCGGCTGCGCTCCGTGAAGCCTGGTACCGCTTCCGGGTCGAGGACGCAAAGGGCGAGCAGGCCTTCGCCGGGCTGTTCGGGCTGAACGTCGGCCAGGCCGAAGTGGACCGGGGCGCCAGCTTCATCGAGGGCGTGGTCGAACGGGCCGGAGAAGAGGCCCTGAGCCGTCTGTGGGCCGACGAGCGTGACCTGCCGACGCCGGCCGAAGTCGATGCACCTGGTCTGTGGCTGGCCCGGATCGGCCTGCTCGACTGAGGCCTACTCGGTCGCGTCCTCGGGAATGCCGAGGTCCCACTCCAGGCTCAGGTTCTCGCGCTCGGCGTCCCGCACGACACGCTCACGGTTGCGCCGGAACTGCGGGTCGTGCGGCGGCAGCAGCACCAGGCGGGCCAGCACCCGCTCCCGGAAGGCATCGATCACGTCGGCCGGACCGAAGTCGGACTGGACGTCCCAGTGGGGGGCGATGGGCCCGAGGTAGACCACGCGCACGTGCCCGATCGGGTCGATCGGTTCGGCGGTCTCGACTACTTCGTCCTCGTTTTCCGGGGACATGGCACCTCCTGGCCTACTGCATTGGGCGAACGGCCGTCAGCGTACCGGAGCCTCGGGGCCCGGGTTTCCCCGTGCCTGCGCACCCAGATTCTTACGAACTTCCTATGCCCGAGATGTTCTCCTAGCAGCCCTTTTTCTCTACAATGAGGGCCAGAAAGGGAGTGCAAAGTGAACACTGAATGGATGGCCCGGGGAAAATGCCAAGAGGTTGCACCGGACGTCTTCTTTCCGAGCGACGGCATGGGAGTGCTCGTGGCGCAGAAGATCTGTGCGGACTGCCCCGTGTCGGCGGCCTGCCTCGAATACGCCCTCGAGAACCACATTGACCATGGTGTCTGGGGTGGCTGCTCCGAGCGCGAGCGCCGTCGCATCCTGCGCCGTCGTCGGGTTTCACAGTCCGTTTCGGTCGGCTAGCTGACCGGGGGGCACCCTTCCCGCCTCTGACCCTCGCAACAGCGTGATCATCGAGTGCGTGGTCAACGTGAGCGAGGGCCGTGACCAGGCTCTCTTGGGAGAATTGGCCGGATCGGCCGCTCCCGTCCTGCTCGATCTGCATTCCGACGCCGACCATCACCGCTCGGTCTTCACGCTGGCCGGGGAGGTCGACGACGTCTCCGCCGCGGTGAGGGCGCTGGCGGCGGCCAGCCTGGACCGACTCGATCTCGGGACGCACCAGGGAGCGCACCCGCGCCTGGGCGTGCTCGATGTGGTTCCCTTCGTCCCCTACCGTCCCGGCCGCCCCCCGGACCACGATCTCCGCGCCGTGGTGCCGCTCCGCGACGAGTTCGCCCAGTGGCTGAGCGCCCAATTCGGCCTTCCGACCTTCCTCTACGGACCTCTTCCCGGGGCCCAGAGCCGGACGTTACCCCAGCTCAGACGCCATGCCTTCACCGAGATCGCCCCGGATTTCGGCCCGGGCCACCCGCACCGCACGGCCGGGGCCACCGCTGTCGGAGCCCGGCCGGTCCTGGTGGCCTACAACCTGTGGGTCTCCTCGCTGGCCGTGGCCCAGCGGGTGGCGCCCCGCCTGCGCCGTCCCGAGGTGCGCGCCCTCGGCCTGGCCGTGGGTGATCAGGCCCAGGTCTCGTGCAATCTGATCGACCCGGGCCAACTCGGCCCGGCCGAGGTCTACGACCTGGTAGAGAGCCTCGTCGACCAGGAGGGAGGCGCGGTCATCGGGGCCGAACTGGTCGGGCTCATCCCGGAATCGATCCTGCGGGGTATTCCCGCGACGCGCTGGACCCGACTCGGGCTCGCAGCGGACAAGTCGGTCGAGAGCCGCCTGCCCTAGGAGGCGCTGGCTCCGGTGTCGCGGCGCTGCAGGGCCCGGGCCCGTCGGACACGCCGGCGCTCCCGTTCGCTCATGCCGCCCCAGATGCCGAATTTCTCGCCGTTGGCCAGGGCATATTCGAGGCAGTCCTCACGGACCACGCACCCCCGGCACACTTCCTTGGCTTCGCGCGTCGACGCTCCCCGTTCCGGGAAGAACAAGTCCGGGTCGACGCCCATACAGTTCGCTTGAATCTGCCAGCTGCGTTCCTGGCGACCATAGAGCGTGGTCACAATGTCCACGAGTTCGCCTCCTCGCCACTTAGGTGGCATTCGTGTAGTTACAACGATGTCATCTTTCACCACACCGTCGCGGAACGCAAGGGGAAATACCAATCGCTTGTGCCTGGAGCAGCCCCGGCCGTGCCTGGAGCGCGGATCGGGCGATCTCAGCCGGCTGGACGCAGGACGCGGCGGTGCTTGAGGAAGTCGACGAGGACGTAGCCGCCGAGGGCGTCGGGCGTGGTGTAAAAGGTCCGGCCGCCGTTGACCCGGGCGATCTGCTCGACGAAGGGGTAGTGCGTCCGCTGCAGATCGAGTGCGAAGCAGTTGATCACGATGTTGGCCCGGGTGCACCGGATGACCTCGGCCATCGTGCGGCGCAGGGTCTCGGGAACCGGCGGGTAGTTGAAGTGGACCTCGCCGTAGTCGTCGATGTGCGCCGTTGGCTCACCGTCGGTCACCACAATGATCTGCTTGGTCCCGTGCTGATGGGCCAGCATGCGGCGGGCCAGGGCCAGGCCATGCTGCAGGTTGGTGCCGTAGACGTAGTCCCACATGGCGGTGGGCAGGTCTTCGGGACGGATCTCCCGGGCCACCTCGGAGAAACCGACGATGCCCAGGTAGTCACGGGGGAACTTGCTGCTGATGAGGGTCTGGAGGGCCATGGCCATCTTCTTGGCCGGCACGAAGTTGTCCCGCATGGGCATCGACATCGAGAGGTCGACCAGGAGCACGGTCGCCGAGCGGGACAGGGCCTCGGTCTCGATCACCTCGAAGTCCTCGGGCAGCAGCCGGACCGGGACCCCCGAACCGCCCCGGCGTACGGCGTTGTGGACCGTCGTGGAGAGGTGGAGGTTCAGGGGATCGCCGTACTCGTAGGCCTTGGTCGTTTCCTCCCGGTCGTTGCCCTGGCCGGTCGACACCGTGCTGTGGTCGCCCACGCGGTCCTTGTTGATCTGCCCGAAGAGATCGCTCAGGGCCTTCTGGCCGAGTCGCCGCGCCCCGAGCGGCGTCAACTCGGTCCGTCCCCCGTGCTGCTCGATCATCCCGGCGTCGGCCAACGTCTTGGTGAGCTTGGCCAGCCGGTCCAGCGACCGTGCGGCATCCTCGCCCATGTGGTTCCTGACCTGATCGAGGTCGATCTCGCTCAGCGCGGCCGGTGAGGAGGCCGACTGGAGCATGTCCTCCATGCTGTCGAGCTGGCCCAGTTGCGTGGCCAGGTCGGTGGCCCGGGACAGGCCCATGGGGCCCTCACCGTCGAAGTCGTAGGAGCGCTGCCAACCGGCACCGGGTACCGCCCGCTGCAGGTTCTCCGCCAGGCGCTCCACCTGCCAGCGCAGGTCCATGTCCTCGAGCACGGCTTCCATCAAGCTGCGCAGCTGGGCCTGCTGCTCGGGTGACAACGAGTTCCAGACGGCCTGCGCCGCCGCCATCCGCTCGGCCAGTTGCTCCAGCAACTCGTCCAGTGTGGACGGGTCGCCCGGGAACATATCGCCGAATTGCTCCATGAATTGCTCGAAACTCGGGTCGAGCTCCTCGCCGCGCTCGCGCTGTTCGAGCATCTGGTTCAGCGCGTCGTAGGCGTCGCGCATGCGCGCCATCTGCTCGGGGTCCATCGACGACAGCGCGTCGGAGGCTCCCTGGAAGAAGGTGTCGGCCATCTCACGCCGGAGCTCCTCGACCAATTCCTCGAACTGCTGGCGCGCCTCGGACGAGACGAAGTCGTAATTCTGCAACGACTGGATCCGCCCACCGGTGTCTCCCGGTTGCAGGTCCAACGCCATGCGCCGCTCCGTCGCCACGTCGTTGGTGACGTCGGCCCGCCGCTCGTCCCCCGAGGACGTCGCTTCCTCCACGAGTTCGTCGATCGCCGCCCGCTCTGCCGCCTCGATCTCGTCGAGGCGGGCTGCGATCTCGGCCATGTGACCGTCGGGATCCCCCTCGGCCAACAGCTCCGCCCGGCGCCGGCGCAGTTGCTCGATGAGGTCGCGTAGGCCGGCGATCTGCTCCCCGTCGGGCGTGCGCATGCCCGCGCGCATCAAGCGCCGGAGCGCGTCGTCGAGGTCTCCCTTTTCGAGGAGCTCGTCGGTGAGGCCCGCCAGCAGGTCATCGACGTCGAGGTCGGTGAACTCCTGGGTGCCGTCCCACCCCGAGTAGTCGTACCGTGCCGTCACGGCGCCGCCTACTTGCGACCCCGGTAGAGGGCGCGGGCACCCGAGGCGTCCTTGTTCAACCGCTTGGTGAGATGGAGGCCCTCGAGGAGGAACTCGAGGGCACTGGCCATCAGCGCGGGCGACTCGGCCGCGTCTGGCCCCGCCAGCTGGCGGGTCGGGGGCTCGAGCTCGGGGATGTCGGCCAGCACGGCCAGGTAGGCGGCCGACGGCAGGTCGTCGCCGGCGTGCACCACGACCTGTTCGGTGAAGGCGGCGACGATGGTGCCGGGGTCGTTCAGGGTCACCCGGCGCCGGAACACGGCCAGGGTGGCTGCCGCCACCAGGTGGGCCACCACGTCCTGTTCCCGGCCCTCCTCCATGGCTTCCACCTCGACCTTGCCCTGCGTCGACGGGACGAGCGAGGCCAGATCGCTGATCCGCGGGACGGCGACCGGCTCGCCGGTGCGCAGGGCCCGGCGGACCGAGTTCGCCACCAGCGTCTCGTAGTTGGCGATGGAGAGGCGGACCGAGACGCCGCTGCGTTGATTCAAGTGGGAGCTACGGCGGGCCAACTGGCTGATCTCGGCCACCACCTCTTTCAGATAGAGCGGCACGGTGACCGGGATCCCCGCCGTGGGCAGCTCGGCCTCGAACTCCATGATCTTGACCTCGGTCATGGTGTCGTAGGGATAGTGGGTCCGGATCTGGGCCCCGAAGCGGTCCTTGAGCGGCGTGATGATGCGGCCGCGGTTGGTGTAGTCCTCCGGGTTGGCCGTGGCGACCAGCGTGATGTCGAGCGGCAGGCGGATGCGGTGGCCGCGGATCTGCACGTCGCGCTCTTCGAGCACGTTGAGCAGCCCGACCTGGATGCGCTCGGAGAGGTCCGGCAGCTCGTTGATGGCGAAGATGCCGCGGTTCACGCGCGGGATCAGGCCGTAGTGCAGCGCCAACTCGTCGCTCAGGTAGCGGCCTTCGGCGATCTTGATCGGGTCGACCTCACCGATCAGATCGGCGATCGACGTGTCGGGGGTGGCCAGCTTCTCGCCATAGCGCTGGGACCGGTGGACCCACGCAATGGGCGTGTCGTCGCCGAGATCGTTGACGGTGTTGATGGCGGCACGCGACACCGGGGCATACGGGTCGTCGTTGATCTCCGAGCCCTCCACAATGGGGAGCCACTCATCGAGCAGGCCGACGAGGGCCCGGATGACCCGGGTCTTCGCCTGACCCCGTTCACCCAGCAAAATGATGTCGTGACCTGCCAGTATGGCGTTCTCTAGTTGGGGGATGACCGTGTCGTCGAATCCCAGGACCCCGGGCACCAGGGGCTCGCGGGCAGCGATACGGGCCATGGTGTTGCGCCGCATCTCCTCGGCCACGGGCACGGACCTCCAGCCCGAGGCGCGCAGCGCTCCGAGTGTGCGGGCCAGGTCGGCAGGGGGTCGAAGCGTCCCGGGCCCGGGGGTCGAAGAGGGGTCTGTGTGCGCTGGACCGTCCATACGCGGAGTGTAGTGACTTCTCTCTCGCCTAAAGCCGTCGCCGCTCGCGGGGTTCGCTGAGGTCGGGATCACCGAGGGACACCAGCTGTGCCACGAGGGCTTGCGCCGGTCGGGGAACCGGGCGATCCGCCCGGTGGGCCAGGGCCACGGTGCGGCTCAATCCCGGGGCTGTGAAGCGGATGGCGATCAGCTTGCTCTCGGCCGGCATGGCGATGGCCGGCACGACGGCGGCACCGAGTCCGGCGGCCACGAAGGCGAGGACGCCGTCCATCTCGCCACCCTGGCTCACGAGGCGGGGTTCGACGCCCGCGTTGCGACATGCGGCCAGCGTGACCTCGCGCAGGTCGTAGCCCTCCCGGAACATGACGAGCGGCAGGCCGTCGAGCTCGGTCACCGCCACGCTGCGGCCGACCGGGGTGGCCAGGGGATGATCGGGTGCCACGGCCAGTACCAACGGGTCGTCGAAGAGCGCCGTGGTGGCGACCAGCGGATCGGTGATAGGCAGCACCACGAGAGCGAGGTCGACTTCGCCGCTGGCCAGCTGGCGCACGAGCTGGCGGGATCCGGCCTCCACCACCAGCAGTTCGATCCCGGGGTGGGCGGCGTGGAATTCGACCAGGGCGGGGGCCAGCACCCGCGTGATCAGGCTGGGCGTGGCGCCGATGGAGAGCCGGCCTCGGGTCATCCCGCTGAGCGCCCGCGCTTCGGCGCTCGTGGCCTCCACATCGGCCAGGACACGGCGGATGAAAGGCAGCAGTGCCTCGCCGTCCGCCGTGAGGGTCACGAGTCCCTGCCCGGGCCCGCGGTTGAACAGGAGAACGCCCAGCTCACGTTCGAGCAGCCGCACTTGCCGGCTCAACGAGGGCTGGGCCAGATGCAGCCGCACCGCGGCGTGTGTGAAGTGGCGCTCCTCGGCGACCGCCACTACATAGCTGAGCTGATGCAGTTGCACCTGCGAAGTCTACGGCTTTTCATAGCTTACAGCTATCAATGTCATGTTAACTATGTCTTTGACGTCTTGATGGAGCCTGTCTAGCGTCGCGCCGCGGCGTGTGCGTCACAAAGTTGCGGTTTCGCGCCAAGAGAATGAAATGATTGGCCCGCCACGGCCCATCCTGTGGGGGCACTGAGGAGGTCTGAAGTGACGACGACGGTCGAGCAAGTCCCCGGGGCGCCGGGCGTCCCGGGCATCCCGGTCACCATCGGAGCGCCGAGAGGCGGGCCGGACAAGCCGACCTTGCGCAAGGACCGATGGTGGATCGAGCCGGCCGTCACCTTCACCATCCTCAGCCTGTTCGCCGTCTACGCGACCTACGCCGCCTTCATGAACCGGTACTACTTCGCCGGACCCGATCTGCACCGCAATCTGATCGCCCCGCTCGACTCGCCCTGCCTCACCGGCAGCTGCGTCGAGGGAAGTCATCCCTTCGGGGTCTGGATCGAGGCGTGGCACATCACTCCCGCCCTGTTGATCCTCATCTTTCCCCTGGGGTTTCGGCTCACCTGTTACTACTACCGCAAGGCGTACTACCGCTCGTTCTGGTTCTCGCCCCCGGCCTGCGGCGTGGCCGACGCCCACGGCAAATACACGGGCGAGACGAAGATCCCGCTGATCCTGCAGAACGTCCACCGCTACTTCTTCTGGATCCTGCTCCTCTTCAATGCCATCCTCACGTACGACGCCGTGGAGGCCTTCCGCCAACCGGGGCTCGGCATCGGCATCAGCATCGGCACCGTGTTCCTCGTCCTCAACGCCACGTTCCTGTGGCTCTACAGCCTCAGCTGTCACGCCTGCCGCCACTTCTGCGGCGGCCAAGTGAAATCGTTCGCCAAGCACCCCATCCGCCACAAGTTGTGGAAGCTGGTGACGCCACTCAACGCGCACCACATGAAGTTCGCCTGGATCAGCCTCTTCGGGGTGGCCCTGACCGACCTCTACGTCCGACTGGTAGCCAGCGGGACCATCACCGATCCCGGCTTCCACTTCTAAAGGACCTCCCACATGGCCGATTACGAGACACACGACTACGACGTCATCATCATCGGGGCCGGCGGCTCCGGGTTGCGGGCCGCCATCGAGGCCAAGGAGCGCGGCCTGCGGGTGGCGCTGGTCTGCAAGTCGCTCCTCGGCAAGGCGCACACCGTCATGGCCGAAGGCGGCATGGCCGCGGCCATGGGCCACGTCTGGCCCGAGGACAACTGGAAGGTCCACTTCCGCGACACCATGCGCGGCGGGAAAATGCTCAACAACTGGCGGATGGCGCAGATCCACGCCATGGAGGCGCCGGACCGGGTCCTGGAGTTGGAGCGCTGGGGGGCGTTGTTCGACCGGACCAAGGACGGTCGCATCACCCAACGCGACTTCGGTGGCCACCGCTACGCCCGTCTGGCCCACGTGGGCGACCGCACCGGGCTCGAGCTGATCCGCACCCTGCAGCAGAAGGTGGTCTCCATGGGGACCGACGTCTTCATGGAGTGCAAGATCCTGCGCCTGCTGCCCGACGCCGAGGGCCGCATCTCGGGCGCCGTGGGCTACATGCGTCCGACCGGCGAGATGGTGCTCTTCACCGCCAAATCCTTCATTTTGGCCACCGGTTCGATCGGCAAGTCCTGGACGTACACCTCCAACAGCTGGGAGTCGGTGGGCGACGGCCACGCCATGGCCATCTGGGCCGGGGCCGACGTCATCGACATGGAGTGCGTGCAGTTCCACCCGACGGGCATGGTGTGGCCACTGAGCGTGCGCGGCATCCTGGTCACCGAGGGCGTGCGCGGCGACGGTGGCGTCCTGCGCAATTCCGAAGGCAAGCGCTTCATGTTCGACTACATCGCCGACATGTTCAAAGCCGAGACCGCCAAGACGGAGGAGGAGGCCGACCGCTGGTACGAGGACCACATCAACAACGGCCGCACCCCGGACCTGCTTCCCCGTGACGAGGTAGCCCGAGCCATCAACTCCGAAGTCAAAGCCGGCCGGGGCAGCCCGCACGGTGGGGTCTTCCTCGACATCGCCAGCCGCCGGAGCGCCGAGTACATCCGCCGGCGCCTCCCGTCGATGTACCACCAGTTCATGGAGTTGGCCGGCGTCGACATCACCGCCACCCCCATGGAGGTGGGCCCAACGTGCCACTACATGATGGGCGGGGTCCGGGTCGACCCCGAGACGCAGGCGGCCACCGTCCCCGGTCTCTTCGCCATCGGCGAGGTGTCCGGCGGCATGCACGGGGCGAACCGCCTCGGCGGCAACTCGCTCTCCGACCTCATCGTCTTCGGCCGCCGCGCCGGCATCGGTGCAGCAGACTTCGCCGAGGGCCGCTCCGGCACACCGAGTGTCGACGCCGGAGAGGTCCAGTCGGCGATCGACGATGCCCTGGCCCCGTTCGGACGCGAAGGCGGAGGCAATCCGTACGACGTCCAGCACGAGCTGCAGCAGACGATGCAGGCCCTGGTCGGCATCATCCGCACCGGGCCCGAGCTCGAAGAGGCGCTGGGCAAGTTGGAGGAATTCAAGGAGCGCACGGCGAAGCTGAGCGTGAAGGGCGGCCTGGCCTACAACCCGGGATGGAACCTGGCCACCGATCTCCCCTCCATGGTCACCACGTCCATCGCCGTGGCCCAGGGGGCGCTCAACCGCAAGGAGTCGCGCGGCGGGCACACGCGCGAGGACTATCCGGGGCCGGACCCCGAGATGGGCAAGGTGAACTTCGTGCAGCGCCAGACGGCCGAGCACGGCTACTTGGCGCCCATATCCATCAATCCCGAGCCGCTGCCCGAAATGCCGGCGGAGTTGCGGGAACTGCTCGAGGAGGCCCACTGATGCCAGAGAATGAAGCAACCGGCACCGAAGCCGCAGCCGCAGCCGCAGAAGCCACAGGCGAGTTCACCATGCGCCTGTGGCGGGGGGATCCGAGCGGCGGGGAGCTCACGGACTACGTGGTGCCCGCGGTCGAGGGTGAGGTCGTCCTCGACGTCATCCACCGGATACAAGCCGGTCCCGCCCCTGACCTGGCCTGCCGTTGGAACTGCAAGGCAGGCAAGTGTGGCTCGTGCTCGGCCGAGATCAACGGCCTGCCGCGCCTCATGTGCATGACCCGCATGGACACGCTCCCCGAGGGAGAGCCGGTGACCGTGACCCCGATGAAGACGTTCCCCATCATCCGCGACCTGGTGACCGACGTCAGTTTCAACTACGAGGTGGCGAAGACCGTGCCGGCCTTCAAGCCGGGCCCCGAGCCCGAGGGCGGCTACCGGATGGCGCAGATCGACGTCGAGCGGGGCCAGGAGTTCCGCAAGTGCATCGAGTGCTTCATGTGCCAGGACGTCTGTCACGTCATCCGTGACCACGAGGAGAACAAGCCCAAATACGCCGGGCCCCGTTTCTTCATCCGTTTCGCCGAGCTCGAGATGCACCCGCTCGACACCAACGACCGTCGCGAACTCGCCCGGTCCGGCGCAGGTTTGGGCATGTGCAACATCACCAAGTGCTGCACCGAGGTGTGCCCCGAGCACATCAAAATCACGGACAATGCCATCATCCCGATGAAAGAACGCGTGGTCGACGCGCACTACGACCCGGTCGCCTGGCTCGGTCGCAAAATCCTGAGGCGCACTAAGAAGACCGCCGAAGAGGCGTCCGCCGGCTGAGCCGGAGGACGACCTCGCGGTACTGTCATGCCCCCCTACCTTTCGCCCGCCTGGATGCAGGCGTTCAACGCTGCCCTCGACGGGCTCGACCTCACCGACGCCATCGCGGCGGCGGGTGCCGGTTCACTGACCGCGTCACAGGGCACGTTTCGCGTCGCCCAGGTCGTGACGGACGTGCCGGGGGGTCTTGGTGGCGTGAGTGGCGTGGACGGGGCGGACGGGGCGGACGGGGAGGGCGGGGAGGGCGGGGTCGTACGCACCGTCCTTACCGTGGACGACGGCCGCATCACGCTGACGTCGGACCAGGGCGAGTCGTTACCCTCGAACGTCACCATCGTCCTGCGCTACGCGGATGCACTCGCCATTGCGCGTGGGGAACTGGATCCGGCGGAGGCACTCGCCGCCGGTCGGGTCCGCGTGCGCGGCGAACTGGCTGTGCTCGTGGCAGGTCAGTCAGTTCTCAACGCCGCGTCCGCCGCGTTGGGCCGGACATTGACCGACCTGACCGACCTGACCGACCTGGACAACACGGCCCACTCCGACGAATGACCCGGGTCTCGCGTCGGCCTCCTTTCTATGGCGGCCGATATCGCGATCGTGTGGCGGTCGTGACCGGTGCATCGAGCGGGCTCGGTGCGCAACTCTGCCTCGATCTGGTTCACGCCGGCGCGACGGTCGTCGGACTCGCGCGCAACGCACAGCGACTCGAGTCCATGTTACAAATGCTCAGCGCTGTCTCCCCCGCTTCGCGCATGGTCGTATGCGACGTGACCGACTCCGAGAAGTTGTGCGCCACGCTGGCCGGTGTCATCGAGACGCACGGCGCGATCGATCTCCTCATCAACAACGCTGCGCAAGATCCCGGTGTGCGATTGGCAGACATCACTGTCGACGACTTCCGGAACACGTTTGATGTGAACTTCTTCGCTCCCGTCGCCGCCACGTTGGCGGTACTCCCAGCGATGCGTGCACGGGGCTCGGGGACGATCATCAACGTCGCGTCCGACGGCGGTCGACTCCCCTCGCCGGGTCCAGGTGCGTACCCATCGTCAAAGGCGGCGCTCTCGGCGTTCAGTGAGTCGACCTCCTTCCGGCTCGCACCACAAGGGATCACCATGCATGTGGTCTATCCCGCCTTCATGGCGACGGATCTCGGCCTGGGAGCGCTACGTCGGGGTTTGCGACGGCCGCCCCGTCTGACCATCCGCCGGGTTGAGGCGGTGTCGCGCATAATCCTGGCACGCGCAGGGGAATCTTCGCTGGAGATAAGCGCATCGAGGCTCATCGACTTCGCCGTGGTGTTCCGGTACGTCATGCCGAGGGCCTACCACCGGGGCCGAAAGCGCTGGTGAAACCTCTTCTGCGCAGCATGTCTCCCGTAGCGGTATCGTTTCCGGGTACCGGCTCGTAACGAGCGGGCCGCAGTAGGGAGGACGACGTGCATCAGCCGATCAGCGACCACTTCCTGTCCAGGTACCGCAGTCTGCTCGACGCCGAGGATGTGGCGTTTGATGAACTCGAGCACGCGTGCGAAGAGGGCGACCGAGCCCAGTTCGACAAAGACATGGTCGATTGGCAGTCGGCGTTAGAGCACAAGCTGGCCTTCCTGCAGAACGCGGGCATCGAGGTGCGTCTCCCCATCTCGTCCTAAACACGGCGGCGGTCCCACTACGCGGGACCGCCGCGGCAACTGAGTTCTCCTCGCGACCTCTCGTGCGGAAGACGGGTCGGGTGGGTACACTCCTAGACCTATGGCCCTGTGAATTTGTTTAGTTGCCGCTTCAAGTTCCCCGTTTCACACCAGGCTCCCCGTTTCGCACCAGGCTCCGCACTCATTCGGCCGCAACCCTCTCACGCTCCCCGCCTGCGCTTTCATGCCCCGATCGGGGCCGTGATACACCCCCTCTTTAGGGTCCTCGTGTGGCCCTTCCCTCTGACCTCCCATTCTGACCTTCCCGGCTCGGCTCCGGCTCCGGCTCCGGCTCCGGCTCCGGCTCCGGCTCCGGCTCCGGCTCCGATGGATGCAGCTTCGACCGTGCGCTGGCCACCGTGCGCGCCGCCGTGGTTGGCCTCCAGGGCGTGGTGCGCACGGCGGCTCCGGCATCTTTGTCGGGGGACGAGGCCCGCCACCTGGTGGACCTGTTCGCCCAGGGCGAACGTGTCTGTGCGTCGGGCCTCGCCCTGTTGACCCCGAGAGTGGTCGAGACCGGGGCCCACACCAAGACCGGCCACGGCACGGCGGCGGACTGGCTGGGTGCACTCGCCGGGGCCTCTCCCTCGGTCGCCAAGGACCGTCTGGCCTCGGCCAAGCGGGCCCGGGCCGATGCGGGCCTGACCAAGGCCCTGCACCAAGGCGAGCTCTCCTCCGCCGAGCTCAAAGTGATCGGTGACACCGAAGCGGCCGCCCCGGGGAGTGCCAAGGCCCTCTTGGACCTGGCCGGGGCCGGGGCGACCCATCAAGAGCTGAGCGACACCGCCTCTCGCCTGCGCGCCGCGGCACGCAGCAAGGAGAGCGAAGCGACCCGGCGGGCCAAGGTGCACGAGCGGCGCCACTTGCGCTGGCGCCAGTGCCCCGAAGGCGGGGTACGAGGCGAGTTCTTCTGCGACGAGGCCAAGTGGGCCTATGTCGCCCCCCGCCTCGAAGCCGAGGCCAAGGCCCGCTGGAAGGCCGCCGGGTCCAAAGACGGGGCCTCCCTCGAGACGCACCGCCTCGATGCCTTCTTCGACCTGATCGCCGGCGCCGGTGCCGACGCCCGGAACCATTCCGGCTCCCCCTCGAGCGACGGCCCAACTTCGAGCGGCGGCCCGACTTCGAGCTCTCGCCCCGGCTCGGGCTCGCAGAGGAGGACCCGGGTCGAGGCCCTGGTCATCATCGACGCCGAGGCCTTGCGCCGGGGGACGACAGAGGGCGACGAGCTGTGCGAGATCGAGGGCATCGGCCCGGTCTCGGTCGCCGCCGGGGTCGAACTGCTGGGCGACGCCGCCCTGCGCTTCTTGGTCAAAGAGGGCTTCGACATAAAGACGGTGACCCGGGCCGATCGCAGCGTCGCCAAAGCGGTCGACGCCGCCTTGATCGTCCGCGACCGGACCTGTTGTGTGCCGGGCTGTGCCAAGCGCCTCGGGCTCGAACGAGATCACGTCTTCATCGACTACAACGAGGACGGACCCACCGAGCTCGACAATCTGGTGCGCATGTGCCCCGAGCACCATGCCCTCAAGACCTTCGGCGGGTGGCGGCTCGAAGGGACACCGGGGAACTTCCGCTGGGTCGCCCCGGCGCACCCGAAAGAGCGCGGGGGCCATCTCACGGGCCCGCAAGCTGGCGGTGGCCAAGGCAGCCGCCGGTGTGACGACGGACCGCAACCGGCTCCGGCGGACCTGAGGGGTCGGGTTGATTCTCTTCGTTCGAACAGCGAACGGTCCGTGTCCGCTTGCTGCTGGTACTTCAGGGACGGTCCAGTGAATCAGCGCGTCTAAGGAGTGGCGTTCCGCAACTTCGGGAGCAGTCGCTTCGCATTCCTCTCGGATTCGATGACTGACTTGAGGTTGGACAACGTCGGCGGAGCGTCATGCGCCAGGTTCTTACGTTCCTCGGGGTCAGCGGTCAGGTTATGAAGTTCCCATTCGGGTTCGGCGGCCGGTGGCAAGAAGGGGTTGGGCGCAATGCCCTGGCTCTCATGCCAATCGTCAAGGCGCTCGTAGTAATGGTTCAGCTTCCAAAGCTCCGGTGCACCACCATCTCCCGTCGGCAACGTCGTGATCACCGATTCGATATTGATCGGCGGGGAGATCGCCTCGAATGGCGTCCCATTGATGATGTTCACCTGGGTCACGCCTCGGGTGACATCGTCCTCTGTCATGAAATAGATGGGCGATGCCAATGACGCCGCAGCAGTGGTGCCCAATACAACTCCACTCAGATCGCGGCCCGGCAGGGGGTGAGTTTCGTCGTGGGAAACCGCGACCTTGGCGGCAGCCTCATCGACGTCGATCCCGGCCACGCCGAGCAACGTAGGAATCAGGTCGACGTGGCTAGTGGGAATATCGACGCGACCACCCGCGGCGACCCCAGGACCAGCAACCAAGAGGGGCACACGGGTGGCCTCGTCGAAGGCGTTGCACCACTTCTGGATCAAGCCGCCATGGGCACCCAGCAGGTCGCCGTGATCTGAGGTGAATATGACGATCGTGTCGTCGGCCATGCCGCTGCGTTCGAGTGCGGTGAGGATCCGCCCGATGGCCTGGTCGACCAGCTTGAGGAGGTAGTAATAGAGCCGCCGATAGCCGAGATCGGCAGCCGTTTCGAAAATCATCTGAGGCCACACTGCCTTGAATGCCTCTTGGCAGGCAGGGCGACCGGCGAACGAATCGGACTGCGATGGCGCTTCGGGAATATCGGGAACGGTGTCGTCCGGGGGTCCGAACTGCAGCAGCTGCTCCCAGCCGAAGCCCGAGAAGGCGATGTCGTGAGGATTCACGAACGACGCCACCGTCAGCCACGGACCCTCGGAACGAGAAGCGGCAAGTTCGTCGAACAGCTGGACTACTTGTTCGGCAAAAACGCCATCGCGCACTGTCCCGCAGTCGGACTTCGCTGCGCCGTGTGGTTCTCGGCCGAGCCAACCCGAGAACCCGAATGGATCGAGACGGTCTGCGCCTCGATACGCGGCAACGGCCTCGGCGATTGGTCTGCCCTCGTCGTCTGAGGCCTTGAGGCCCTCGTGGGTGCCCGGAATAACCAGATCTGCGAAGGAAACGTGCCACTTCCCCCGATAGTGCGTCTGGTAGCCGCCAGCCCGGAACCAGTCACCGAGCGTGGGCACCGAGTTCGGGTCCAACCAGTGCATACCGGGATCGGAGCTCTGCTTGGCCGTCCCGTCGGTAGACGTCACCCCATGCAACGACGGGTATTGCCCGGTGAACATGGTCGCCCGACTAGGCGTGCAGGCTGTCGACCCGGCGTAGTGCCGGTGAAACTCCATTCCCCGTGACCTGATCGACTCGCGTGCGGGCAACTGTGACCTGCGAAAATCTTTGACGGCGTCGATCTCGTAAGGAGGCGCATAGCGCTCCTCGTCGGTCATGATGAGCAGCACATTTGGCCTGAGCATTCGGGAAAACATAGTGCCTTCGCCGATACGGAATCGTGCAATCCGCGGTCAATCCGGCGCATGACGAGGGAGGCCGAGCTGATCACCCAGTGCTGTAATCGTCTCAGTGAAGAACAACTGCGGATCGAGCACGGCGTTGCGCCAATGCCCGAAGAGCTCGAGGCTGATCGCACCGATGATCGTGCTCCAGGCCTGCAGGGCGCGCAGCACGATCGACGTCGGGGCGTCCGGCAGGAGGACGTCATGCACCGGTGCCAACGCGGCTTCCAGGGCTGAAGTGCGGACGGTGGCTGAGAAGGGCGGCTGCCCGGCTGACTCTTGCATCATGAGTCGGCCGGATCGGTAAGCCTCGGCCACTGGTCGCACCAGCGCAGCCGCCAGCCGGGTGTAGGGAATGATCGTCTCTTCGGGCGCACGGTATCCCGGCACGGGCGAGCCGAAGATCAGTCCCCACTCATGGGGACGGGCCAGTGCCCAGGCGCGCATGGCACACGGCACGGCCATCCAGCGTTCGGCATCGTGTTCGGCCGGGTGCTCGGCCGCTTGTTCGGCCTCGTCGGCCAAAGAGTTGTAAGCCGCAACGATCAATGCACTCAACAGGGCGTCCCGCCCGTCGAAGTAGCGGTAGAGCGCCGAAGGGGCCATGCCCAAGTCCCGGGCGATCGAACGCAGTGACAGGGCCGCCGCGCCCTCTTGGGCCAGGTGGACACCCGCAACTTCGAGGATCTCGCGAGTCACCTCATCACGGACCCGATCCCTGGCGGTGCGTGCGACGGACATGAGAACCAGTCTGATTGGTCTGCATCGAGAACACAAGTACTTGACAAGAACAGTGTTCACGCTTAGGATTAGTGTTCTCACCGCGCGGCCCGACACAGAGAACGGAGAATCCCATGGCGAACCCGAACCCGACCTACTACAAGCGTCCCGGCTGGCTCATGCGCAAGACCCTCACACCCTTCTTGAATCTCCTGATGCGGATGGGCATCAGTGCCTGGGGCTCCCGTGTGCTCGAGCATCGCGGCCGGCGCTCCGGGACGCTCCACCACACGCCCGTCAATCTCCTCACGCTCCATGAGAAGGACTACCTCGTTGCGGCCAGGGGCGAAACCGAGTGGGTGCGCAACGTGCGCGCCGCTGACGGCAGTCTCACCTTGATCCTTGGTCATGACCGCCAGGCCCGCACCGCCGTCGAGGTGCCTGTGGGGGCCCGCACCGAGATCCTGCGCGCTTACCTCCGGCGCTGGAAGTTCGAGGTCGGCATGTTCTTCGAAGGGGTGGGGCCCGACTCCACCGACGAGGAGTTCGCAGTGATCGCCGGGCGTCACCCTGTGTTCGTCCTGTCCTGATAGACCCTTCACAACACGTGATCCGGGGAGGGCCATGTCCGACGAGAACGAAGTCCGACTGGGTCATCACAACCTGATCGACTACAGCCGGGCCTCGACCCAGTGGGCAAGCAGAGGATCGCTCCATCAAGACAGCAGCGCCCTCTTCTACGCCGGGGGCTCCTGGATCCCCGTCGTCGGCAACGGCGCCTTCCGGACCGACGATGCAGCGGAACCGGCCGGGTTCGTCGCCCGGACGGAAGCGTTCTTCAGCCGTCGCAAACGCGGTTACAGCATCAAGGTCCGTGACAATGGGAAGGACGATGACCTGCGGACGGCGTGTGAGGCGCACGGGCTCGTTCCGCTCGGCGAACCGACGCCGCAGATGATCTGCCACCAGAGGCTCGACCCTCCGGCTGTCCCGGACGGTATCTTTCTGCGCGCGGTGCGGGACGAGCAGGGCGTGGCCGACTTCGCCGCCGTCGATGCCGATGCCTATGGCACCTACGGCATGCCGGCCGACGTCTTCACCCAGATATTCGACCGGCCGCAGCGGCTGGTGGCGGACGTGCAGACGGCGATCGTTGTGGCCTATCAGGGGGAGCAACCGGTCGCCACCGCGTTGACGTATCTCAGTAGCGGGGTGGCGTCCCTGCAATGGGTCGGCACCATCGAAGCAGCCCGTCAGTTGGGCCTCGGCCGGGTGGTCACCGTGTGGGCGACCAACGTGGCCTTCGACATGGGCGCGACATCAGTCACTTTGCAGGCGTCGCCCATGGGCGAACCGTTGTACGCCAAGCTCGGCTACGAGACCCGCTACCACTACCGCGACTACGTGTGCTGGACCGCCCCCACGTCGATGGGCGCCCCGCCCCGTTCCGCCGAGCGGTAGGCGGCATCGACGAGGCGATGGGCCAGCAGCGCCTCGTCCAGACCGGACGTGGGAGCACTGCCTTCCCTCACCGCGTCGACGAAGGCCCGATCCGCCTCCACGTAGGCGCGAATCGCCAGGCCGACATCGTCATGGCTGAGGGGTAGCTCGACGACCCAGGGTGGAGAGGGGCAGGGACGGACCTCGCTGATGACGCTCGTCTGGACGTGCAGCGGTCCCCGGAACTCGTCGTCAAGCCAGATCATTCCCTCCTGACAGAACAGCTCGATACGACGTGTCGAGCCGCGGCTGAGGATGTTGTGCCAGACGCTCGTCAGGTGCGCTTCGAGTCCGGAGGCGAACGACAATGAAAGGGTCGCCAGGTCCTCGATGCCCTCGTGGCCGGAGAAGTTCGCCGTGCGAGCACTCAGCCGGTCCACTTCGCCGAAGCAGAAACGCAGGATGTCCACGTCGTGGATGGAGTGCTCGATCAAACAACCGCCACCGGCCTGGGTCACGTCGGCCCGCCATTGCGAGGCGTACGTGCCCTGGTTCGGAAAGTACTGATCGTCGCGGAAGATGGCGGCCATGGGCCGGCCCAGGGTGCCCGAGGCGACCAGCTCACGGAGTGCCTGGAAGACCGGTGCCGAGCGCAGGACGAGCCCGCACTGCGCCGGGACCCCGACCCGGGCGACCGCGGCCACCAGCGCCTGCGCTCCCTCGAGGTCGGTGGCCAGTGGCTTCTCACAGAACAAGGCTCGCCCATGGGCGAGTGCCGCATCCACGGCGCATCGATGGGCCACCGTGGGTGTGCAGATCCAGACGGCATCGCACTGCTCCATGAGCGCATCGAGATCGCCCGCCACTTCGGCCCCGAAGGTAGAGGCGAAGCGCTGGGCACGCGTCTCGCTCCTATCCAATACCACCGAGATGTCGGCGTCGATCAGACCGGCCTCGACCATCGCCCGCAACCCCAGCCCATGGGCCCAGGCGATGAGCCCGGCGCCGGCAAATCCGATGCGCACCACGCCCGGAGACTACGCGAGGCGACTCGCCGGGGCAGCCGGGCCAGCCGGGGGCGCCGGGCCAGCCGAGGCCCGAGGAGCCCGATGATCCCCTACCGTTGACGTAAAGGTACGATCGAGGCACATCAGAGCGATTTCGAGGAGAGGGAGCGCGCATGAAGACCAGCAACGGGACCCCAGGGGCGTGAGCGACACGCTCCCTGTCCCCACGCTCTCCCTGGCCGACGAGCGGGGGAGCCGCTACAAGTGGACGGTCCTGTCCAACACGACGCTCGGCGTCCTGATGGCCACCATCGACTCGTCCATCCTCCTCATTGCGCTGCCCGACATCTTCCGCGGCATCGGCATCAACCCTTTGCTGCCCGGCAACACGTTCTATCTGCTCTGGATGATCCTGAGCTTCCTCATCGTCAGCAGCGTGCTCGTCGTCAGCCTCGGGCGGCTAGGCGACATGTACGGGCGCGTGAAGATGTACAACCTCGGATTCGCCGTCTACACGTTCTTCTCACTCCTGCTGTCCATCACCTGGATGTCAGGCTCGGCCGCCGCCCTCTACCTCATCATCATGCGGATATTCCAGGGCGTGGGCGCCGCCTTCCTCATCGCCAACTCGGGGGCGCTCCTGACCGACGCCTTCCCCGAGCACCAGCGCGGGATGGCGCTGGGCATCAACCAGGTAGCCGGCATCAGCGGTTCGTTCCTCGGCCTGGTGCTGGGCGGGATCCTGGGTCCCATCCAGTGGCGCCTGATCTTCCTGGTCTCGGTCCCGATCGGGCTCTTCGCCACCATCTGGGCCTATCGCTCCCTGCGTGAGGTCCCGGTACGGCGGCACGGCCGGATCGATTGGCCCGGCAACATCACCTTCGCCGTCGGCCTCATCGCGTTGATGGTGGGGATCACCTACGGGATTCAGCCCTACGGCGGCCACATCATGGGTTGGACCAGCCCCTTCGTGCTCGGATGCCTGATCGGTGGCGTCGCCCTGCTCATCGCCTTCGGCGTCATCGAGACGAAGGTGGAGGATCCCATGTTCCGGCTCGATCTCTTCCGGATCCGCGCCTTCACCGCCGGCTGCATCTCCACGCTGCTGGCCGGCATCGGCCGGGGCGGCCTGATGTTCATCCTGATCATCTGGCTCCAGGGAATCTGGCTGCCCCTGCACGGCTACGACTTCGCCCGGACCCCGCTGTGGGCCGGCATCTACATGCTGCCGCTGACCGCCGGCTTCCTCATCGCCGGGCCGATCTCCGGCTTTCTGTCCGACCGCTTCGGTTCCCGACCCTTTGCCACCGGTGGCATGTTGGCGGCGGCGCTCACCTTCGGGCTCCTCGAGCTCCTCCCAGTGGATTTCCCCTATCCCGCCTTCGCCGTGATCCTGCTCTGCAACGGGCTGGCAATGGGGGCCTTCGCCGCACCCAACCGGGCCGGTGTGATGAACAGCCTGCCCAGCCAGCACCGGGGCGTGGGCGCGGGCATGAACTCGACGTTCCAGAATTCGGCCCAGGTGTTGTCGATCGGCATCTTCTTCACGCTCATGATCATCGGCTTGTCCTCGACGCTCCCCGGCGCGCTCTTCGTCGGGCTCCGGGCGCACGGGGTACCCGGCCCCGTGGCGAGGCGGGCGGCCGGTCTTCCCCCGGTGACCTCGCTCTTCGCTGCGTTCCTCGGCTTCAGCCCGGTCCAGCACCTTCTGGGCGCGCCGGTGCTTTCGCACCTGTCGGCAGCCAACCAGGCGACGCTCAACGGGCGCGGCTTCTTCCCCCTGCTGATCGCCAAGCCTTTCAAGGCGGGCTTGCACGCCGCCTTCGACTTCGCCGTGCTCGCCTGCCTGGTCGCTGCCGGGGCCTCCTGGCTGCGGGGCGGCAAGTACATCTACTCCGAGAACCCGGCCCCCGAGGTGGAGGCTGCCGACAGCGCCAGCGCCAGCGCCCCAGCGCCAGTGCTGCGCCACCGGAGGATGTCCGCGTAGGAGGTTGACGACCCGGACCGGGCCTCAGTGCACCCGGTCGCGCCAACCCAGGGCGTCGACGAAGCGGGCCGTGACGATGACCAGCATGGCAATGGCATGGCGCTCGCGGCGGCGGATCGGCGCCGGGCGACCGCCGCAAACGGTGAGCTCGGTCTCGGGGATCGCCTCGACGAACACGCCCGAGCTGGTGGTGTCGTTGGACGGGTCGGCCCCGCTCTGCGAGCCGGCGGCGAAGGCAGCGAGCCAGTCGATGCCGGGCGCGTCGCCGTGCACCTCGGTGAAGGTCTTCAGGCCCAGATCGGCCACGGCCAGCCAGGTGAGATCGAAGAGCGCCATGAGCTGGCCCGACAACGTGTTCATGGCCGCGGTGGCCGTGGCCGCCTGCAGGATCGCCGCGGCCGCGTTGAGGACCGTGTCCTCTCGGTCCTGAGCCGCGACACCCAGCTCGCGGACATCCTCGACGCCCGCTCCGGGGATATTGCGGATGCCCTTGCACACCGCATCGATGGCACCGGGCAGGTCGGGGAGCTCGACCACGAACTCGTCGATGGCCACGCCGGCTTCGCGCTCGAGAACCTCGAGTGCGATGACGTTGCCCTTGACGGCCCCGATCTCCGCGGCCACCGCTCCGAGGACGCCCGGGGCGTCGGGCAGCCAGATCCGCATGCGGGTCAGCACGGCGTGTGCAACGTTCAGTTCGTCCTCGTGATGTGCACGCCCACGTGCATGGTGTGTTCGGCGTTGCCGGCGTAGATGCCCTTGACCGGGGGCACGTCCGAATAATCCCGCCCCCGGCCGATGGCCACGTGACGCTCCCCCACGGCGCAGTTGTTGGTCGGGTCGTAGGCCCACCAGGAACCCGTCCACACCTCGATCCAGGCATGGCTCTCGCCGACGATCTCCTCGCCGACGACAGCGTCGGAATCGGGATGGAAGTACCCCGACACGTAGCGCGCGGGTAGGCCGACCGATTTGGTCATGGCCAGGGCCAGATGGGCGAAGTCCTGGCAGACGCCGGCGCCGTCGACGAAGGCCTCGTAGGCCGAGGTGTGCACGTTGGTCACGCCGCGCACGTAGCGCAGGGACTCGTGGGTGCGCTCCATGATGTTCTGCGCCGTCAGCAACGGGGTGGGGGCGCGCAGGCTCCATGCGAGCTCCGCCAGCTCGGGCCCGGGTGCCGTGAAAAGCTTGTGGGAGAGGTAGTCGGCCATCGTGAGCGCCGCGTCGTCGACGTCCGCCCACGATGCGTCCTCGGGCGCCTCGGGTCGTTGCGTGTCGATCAGCGCCGTCCCGGTGATGGAGAGCATCTCGTGGCCCCGGTCGACGTTGAACGCCACCACCTGCGTGCCCCAGTAGTCCACGTAGGAGTACTGGGGTGCCGGCGGCACCGTCGCGATTTTCGTCTCGAGCGCGGTCTGCCGGCGCTCGGTGCGGGGAGTCAGGCGGAGCTCGTTGTAGGAGGCCCGCGCCGGAGCGTTGTAGTCGAAGCGGGTTTCGTGCGACACGTGCAGTCGCCAGCCGTCGGCCCGGGTCACCCTCCCCCACCCCCGCGCCGCCACTGTGTCGGCAGATCCTGGGCGAAGTAGCGACGGGTGACCGCGTCACAGACCGACGAGATGGACCCCTGCAGGCGCTCGAGACGGGTCCCGAGGCCACGTGAGAGGGAGGCGGGCGATGAATACTCGAGCTCGGCGCGGGCCAGGCCGACCAGGCCCCGGGCGTCCTCCCACGTGCCGTGACGGCCGGAGTTGATCTTGTCCAGACACTCCTCGGCCAGCGTCAACGAGGCGTAGGCCGAACGGGGGAAGAGGCGGTCGCGCAACAGGAAGTCGAGCACGCGCCCGGGTTCCACCACACCCTGGGACAACCGCAGATAGGGCTCGTAGCCGCCGCACGAGCGCAGGAGCATGACCAGGCCGCTGTCGAATACCTGGTCGAACTCGACCGTCGCCAGCTGGCGGGCCACGACGTCGGTCGTCTCCAGGCAGCGTCCGAGGGTGAAGAAGAGCCAGGTCTGGTCCCGGCTCATCATGGTGTCGGCCAGGCCCGTGATGCCGGCGACCTGACTCTTGACGAACGAGAGATAGGGGGCCGGCCCGGCGCGGCGGGTGGCCTCCCACTGCCGGGGGAGCGCCGACCAGGTGGCGTTGATGTGCTCCCAGAATTCGACCGGGACGACGTGGCGGACACCGCGGGTGTTCTCGCGGGCGGCCGCCAAGGCCCCGGCGATGGACGAACGGCTCTTCGGGTCGGTGGCCAGCCGCTCGGTCGCCTGCCACAGCGTCTCGTTCTCGTTGTCGGGCAGGCCCATGACGGCCAGGAGCCGGCGGGCGGCGTGGCCCCCTTCGGTGTCGCTCTGCTCGAGCGCCTGGAACACGGACACGTCGAGGATGCGGGCGGTGCCCTCGGCCCGCTCCACGTAACGGCCGACCCAGAAGATCGACTCGGCCACACGGCTCAGCAGGGCCTGGGTCATCGCCGCTGCTGTTGCTGCTGCTGCTGCTGGTTGCGGTTCTCCGAGTCGTCGCCCGGGCCGGCGTCCATGGGCGGGCTCAGACTCACGGCGGCGACCTGGCGCGGCGGGAGCACGGGCGTCGGCGGGCCTCCGCCTACCACCCAGGTGTCCTTGGAGCCCCCGCCCTGGCTGGAGTTCACCACCAGCCCGCCCTCCTGCAGGGCGACTCGGGTGAGGCCGCCGGGCAGGACCCAAACGTTTTCGCCGTCGTTGACCGCGAAGGGCCGCAGGTCCACGTGGCGGCGCACCATTTCGCTGTCCACCCAGGTGGGCGAGGTCGAGAGCGCGACCACGCGCTGGGCGATCCACTGCCGTGGCTCGTTCTCCACCTCGAAGGCGAGTTGGTCCAGCTCGCTGCCCGTGGCCGAGGTGCCGATGACCAACCCCTTCCCTCCCGAACCGTCGACCCGCTTGAAGACGAGCTCATCGCGTCGCGAGAGGGCGTCGGCCCGCACCACGGCGTCCTGCAGGTGCATCGTCTCCACGTTCTGCAGGATGGGGTCCTCGCCCAGGTAGTACTTGATCATCGCTGGCACGTAGGCGTAGACGAGTTTGTCGTCGGCCACCCCGTTGCCCACGCCGTTGGTGATGGTCACCCGGCCCGCCCGGGCCGCGTTGACCACACCGGGACAGCCCACGAGCGACTCGGGCCGGAACTGGAGGGGGTCGAGGTAGTCGTCATCAATCCGGCGGTAGATCACGTGGACCGGCACTTCACCCTCGGTGGTGCGCAGGAACACCTCGGTCCCGTGGCAGACGAGGTCCCGCCCCTCGACCAGATGCACACCCATCAAGCGGGCCAGCAGCGCGTGCTCGTAGAAGGCGGAGTTGTGCACGCCCGGGGTGAGCACGACCACGGTCGGGTCCTGTACACCCGTCGGGGCGGCGCGGCGCAGCGCATTGATGAGATGGGCCGGGTAGTCGGTCACCATCTGTATGGGTTGACCCCAGAAGAGCTCGGGCAGGACGCGGGCCATGGCGGCCCGGTTGGCCAGGACGTAGCTGACGCCCGAGGGGCTGCGCACGTTGTCCTCCAGGACGCGGAACTCACCCTCCTCGTCGCGGATGACGTCGATGCCGGCCACGTGGATGCGCACACCGTTCGGTGGCGCGAGCCCGAAGGCCGCACGCACGAAACCCGGCGAACTGGTGATCACTTCGTGCGGGATCAGCCCGTCGCTGACGATGCGAGCCGCCCCGTAGACGTCGGAGAGGAAGGCCTCCAGGGCCCGCACCCGTTGGGCCACGCCGCTCGAGACCTCCTTCCATTCGCCCGCCGTGAAGATGCGCGGCACGACATCGAGCGGGAAGGGGCGTTCTTCGCCATCGAGGTCGAAAGTCACGCCCTGGTCCATGAAGGCACGGGCGAGGCGGGTGGCCCGGGCCGAGACGTCCTCGGGGCCCATCTGCGACAACGAGGAGGACACCCCGGCGTACGGCGAGCGGGTGGCGCCGTCGTGCCCCACCATCTCGTCAAATGCGGCCTTCGTCAGGCCGTGTGCGGCCTCCCCGTAGCCATCGAACAGATCGCCCACTCCCATTACGCTTACAGGCTTGTGTTTCGCCAGGGTTTCACGGGCGCGAACGGTCGATGACACCAGCCTCTGATCACTCGATGAGGCCGAGCTCCCGGACGTCATTGCGTTCGCCGAGCAGCTCGTCGGTGGTCACCGCGATGCGTTGCCGGGCAAAGTCGTCATGCTCGAAGTTCTCGGCGACCGACCAATTCCCCTGGCCGTCGGCCACGATCGGGAAGCCGAATTGCAGCCCTTCGGGGGCGCCGTACTCACCCGAGCTGGCGACGGCCACCGACGTGCAGTCGCCCGGGGCGGTCTTGGTGCGCAGCGAGACGACGGTGTCGATGGCGGCCGATGCGGCCGATGCCGCCGACGAGGAGCCGCGCGCCTCGATGATGGCCGCCCCTCGCTTCTGCACCGTCGTGATGAAGTCGCCCTGCAGCCACTCGTGGTCGGTGATGACCCCGGTTGCCGGGTCGCCCCCGATGCGGGCGTTGGCGAAGTCCGGGAACTGCGTCGCCGAGTGGTTGCCCCAGATGGCCACGTTGGTGACGGAGCCGACGGGTGCCCCCGCCTTGTGGGCCAGTTGGGCCTTGGCCCGGTTCTCGTCCAGACGGGTCATGGCGAACCAGCGATCGGAGGGGATCTCCGGCGCATTGGAACGGGCGATGAGGCAGTTGGTGTTGCAGGGATTCCCCACGACGAGGATGCGCACGTCGGAGGCCGCGTTCTCGGCGATGGCCCGCCCCTGGGGCTTGAAGATCCCGCCGTTGACACTGAGGAGATCGCCGCGCTCCATGCCGGCCTTACGGGGGACGGAGCCGACCAGGAGGGCCCACGACGTGCCGTCGAAGGCGGTCTTGAGATCGGAGGTGGCGACGATGTCGGTGACCAGGGGGTAGGCGCCGTCGTCGATCTCCATCACGACTCCCTCGAGCACGCCCAGCGCCGGTTCGATCTCGAGGAGGCGCAGGACGATCGGCTGGTCGGCGCCGAGCAACTGGCCCGAGGCGATGCGGAAGAGGAGGGAGTAGCCGATCTGGCCGGCCGCGCCGGTGACGGTGACATGGATGGGGGCTGCTGCCATGGGTGCTGTTCCTTTCTCGGGGATGATCGACGATCAGAGCCGGTCGACGATGGCGGACGCGAACTCCGAGCACTTGACCTCGGTGGCGCCCTGCATCTGGCGGGCGAAGTCGTAGGTGACGATCTTCTCGCCGATGGTGGCCTCCAGCGCACGCACGATGTCGTTCGCCGCCTCCTGCCAGCCGATGTGCTCGTACATGAGGACGCCCGAGAGTAGGACCGAACCGGGGTTCACCTTGTCCTGGCCGGCGTATTTCGGTGCCGTGCCGTGGGTCGCCTCGAAGATGCCGTGGCCCGAGACGTAGTTGATGTTGGCCCCCGGGGCGATACCGATGCCGCCCACCTGGGCCGCCAGCGCATCGGAGAGGTAGTCGCCGTTGAGGTTGGTCGTGGCGATCACGTCGAACTCCGAGGGCCGGGTCAGGACCTGCTGCAGGGTGATGTCGGCGATCGAGTCCTTCACCAGCAGCTTGTCGCCCGCATCCCCGCCGCAGTCGTCCCAGCCGACCGCCACATCGTTGAACTCTTCGCGGACGAGCTCGTAGCCCCAGTTCATGAATGCGCCCTCGGTGAACTTCTGGATGTTGCCCTTGTGCACCATGGTGACCGACGCCCGGCCGTGCTCGAGGGCGTACTTGATCGCGGCGCGGATCAGTCGCTTGGAGCCCATCTCCGAGATCGGCTTGATGCCGATGCCGGAGCCGTCACGGACCGGCCAGTGCATCTCGTCACGCAGGAAGGTCATGAGCTTGAGCGCCTCGGGAGTGCCTGCCTGCACCTCGTACCCCGCGTAGATGTCCTCGGTGTTCTCCCGGAAGATGACCATGTCGACCAGCTCGGGATGGAGCACCGGCGACGGCACGCCGGTGAACCAGCGCACCGGGCGCAGGCACACATAGAGATCGAGGATCTGGCGGAGGGCGACATTGAGCGAGCGGATGCCGCCGCCGATGGGCGTGGTGAGCGGCCCCTTGATCCCGATCAGGTGCTCCCGGAAGCTCTCCACCGTCTCGTCGGGGAGCCAGTTGCCGGTCTCGTCAAAAGCCTTCTGCCCGGCGAGCACTTCCTTCCATGCGACCTTGTTGCCGTGCTTGGCCGCGGCGGCGTCGAGCACCAGCTTGGCGGCGGGCCAGATGTCGACCCCCGTGCCGTCACCTTCGATGAAGGGGATGATGGGCTCTTCGGGGACGTGGAGCGCACCGTCGGCGCCCATGGAGATTTTCTCTGGCATTTCTTCGATGCTAGGGGGTGGGTCAGCGCCATCCCAATTGGGCTGTTCAGCCCGTGGCGGCGAGTGACGGCCCGAGGCCGAGGGCGGCGTAGATCTCCCGGGTCGCGCTGGAGGTGTTGAACGTATAGAAGTGCAGGCCAGGCACATCGAGCGTGAGCAGGTCGGCACAGAGCTCGGTGGCCAGCACCACCCCTTCGCTGCGGACCGCCTCGGCCCCTCCGGCGTCGTGGGCGGCCTGCAGGCGCTCCTGCATCCAGCCCGGCGCCGGAGCCCCCATGGCGCCCAGGCGGCCCATGGAGGCGAGGGAGGTCACGGGCAGGATCCCGGGCAGGACAGGGGTGTGGACCCTGCGGGCCTCGAGGTCGGACCGCAACCCCTCGTACTCGGAGGCCTCGAAGAAGAATTGGGTGATCCCGAAGTCGGCCATCTCCAGCTTTGCGGCGAGGAAGTCACGGTCACTCGCGGTACTCGTCGAACGGGGATGCCCGGCCGGGTGGGCGGCCACGCCGACGGAGAAGCCCCCGATGGCCCGGGCCAGCTCGACCAGCTCCGCGGCGTACGCCAGCTCACCGGGTCCGGCCTCGGGGTCGGACGGGGGGTCGCCGCCGAGGGCCATGAGGTTCTCGACGCCGGCCTTGCGCAGCGTGACCAGGATGTCGGCGAGCTCGAGCCGGCTGTGGGCCACACAGATGAGGTGCGCCATCGGGTTGAGCGACGTCGTGTGCAGCATGCCGCTCACCAGGTCGAACGTCCTCTGGCGGGATGCGGCGCCGCCCCGGTAGGTGACCGACACGAACGACGGGCTGAGGGGCTGCAGCTCGCCGATGGTGCGGGCGAGGGTGGCCAGCTCGGCGTCGTTCTTCGGCGGGAAGAATTCGAAGGAATACGTCTTCCCGGCGGCGAGCAGGTCGGCGATCTTGGTCACGGTCCCGTTCCCGGGCTCCCCACCCCGGCGTCCGCCCGCCCGAAGTCGTCCTCGAGCCGGACGATGTCGTCCTCGCCGAAGTAGGTCCCGTGCTGCACCTCGATGAACACCACGTCCTCCGCCCCTTCATTCGCGATGCGGTGGGCCGCCCCCATGGGGATGTCGATGGCCTGGCCCGGGGCGAGCTCGGTCACCGAGGCGTCGACCGTCACCTGGGCCGTGCCCGCCACGATGAACCAGTGCTCCGCCCGCTTGGCGTGGCGCTGGAGACTCAGCCGCTTGCCCGGATGCACGACGATGCGCTTCACCTTGTGATCCGGTGCGTCTTCGCTCAGGACGGTGTAGTTACCCCATGGGCGCTCGGAGAATTCTCCCTCTGACATGTCTTCTCCCGGCTCGGACGACCCTACGCGGCACGCTCGGCCGCACGCACGGCGTTACGCAAGAGCATGGCACGGGTCATGGGACCGACCCCACCGATCCGGGGGGTCATCCAGCCCGCCACTTCTGCCACGTCCTCCTGTACGTCGGAGAGCAATTTCTTGCCGGCCCAGCTGGTGCCCGCCCCGACAACGGCGGCACCGGGCCTGATCATGTCGGCCGAAACCAGACCGGCCCGGCCGGCCGCGGCCACGACCACGTCGCCCGTACGCACGATGGCCGCCAGGGACTCGTCGTCGACCCCTGTGTGCACCACGGTGACCGCGGCGTTACAACCCGGGCGTTTCGAGGCCAGGAGGAGGGCGAGCGGGCGACCGATGGTCAGGCCCCTCCCGATGATCACCACGTGGCGACCTTCCACCGGGACATCGTACGCCCCGAGCAGCTCGACGATGCCGGCGGGGGTGCACGGCAGGGGCCCGGGGGCGCTCATGACCAGGCGGCCCAAGTTCGTAGGGTGCAGGCCGTCGACGTCCTTGGCGGGATCGACGGCCAGCAGGACCCGTTCCTCATCGAGGCCGGCGGGGAGCGGGAGCTGGACGAGGTACGCGTTGATCGCCGGGTCGCTGTTGAAACGCCCGACCACCGCCTCCACTTCGGCCTGGGTCGCCGTGGAGGGGAGGTGCTCCCCCACCGAGAGCATGCCCACCTCGGCGCAGTCCGCGTGCTTCATGGCCACGTAGCGCTCGCTCGGCCCATCGTCGCCGACCAGAATGGTGCCCAGGCCGACGGTGATGCCCTCATGGGCCAGGCGCGCCACACGGTCGGCCACCTCGGCCCGCACCCGGGCCGCCACGGCCTCGCCGTCGAGCAGGATCGCTGCCATCAGTTCGTCTCCCTCGATCTCAGTGCCGGAAGTGCCGCTCGGAGGTGACCACCATGGCCAGCCCGGCCTCGTCGGCGGCCGCGATGACTTCGCCGTCCTTGACCGAGCCTCCGGGCTGCACCACCGCGGTGACACCGGCGGCGGCCAGGACGAGCAATCCGTCGGGGAACGGGAAGAAGGCATCACTGGCGCCCGCTCCTCCCTTGGCCTTCTCCCCGGCCTTGCGGACGGCGATTTCGGCGGCCACCACCCGCGACTGTTGGCCGGCGCCCACGCCGACGGCCTGCCCGTCGTTCACGATGGCGATGGCGTTCGACGTGGTCCGACCGCAGACCCGCCAGGCCAGCACCAGGTCGCGCCACTCCTCATCGGTCGGTGGCCGCTCGGTCACGACGCTCCAGTCGGCCCGGGGGGAAGCGAAGGTGTCGATGTCCTGCACCAGCACACTCGTACCCAGGCTCCGCAATTGACGCACCGCCCGCTCGGGCGCCGGACCCGAGAGGAGCCGGGTGGCCTTGCGCCGGGTCGTCAGCTTCTCGAGTGCCGCCGGCTCGTAGGAGGCGGCGATGATGACATCGGCCTGGGGCCCGGCGGCCACGGCATCCGCCAAGGCCTCGGTCACCACGCCGCCGATGGCGACGACGCCGCCGAAGGCCGATTGCACGTCGCATTCGAGCGCCCGTTCGTAGGCGGTGACGAGGTCGTCGGCCACCGCGGCGCCACAGGGGTTGGCGTGCTTGATGATGGCGACCGCGGGCTGCCCGGCGTCCTGTGCAAGCTCGTGGACCAGCCGCCAGGCGGCGTCGCCGTCGAAGAGGTTGAGGTAGGAGAGCTCCTTGCCGCCGTGCTGCTGCAGGTCGTCCCACCAACTCGTCGTGCCGGCCGTGCGGTAGCGGGCGCCACGCTGGTGCGGGTTCTCGCCGTAGCGGAGCACCGCCGTCCGCTCCAGGGTGAGGTGCAGTGTCGGGGGCAGGACGGCGGCGAGCTCGGCGGCTCCGGGTCCGGGTCCGGGCCCGCCGGCGTCGAGCCAGGCCACGATGGCGGCGTCGTAGGCCGCCGTGTGCGCAAAGGCCGCCCGGGCCAACCGGCGGCGCGTGGCGTCCGACAGCGAGCCGTCACCTTGGCGGAGCTCGGCGAGGACCTCGGGGTAATCCCGCGGGGACGTCAGAATACCCACGTGCGCATGGTTCTTTGCCGCGCTGCGGACCATCGACGGCCCGCCGATGTCGATGAGCTCGATCGAGGGATCCGACGAGAACGGGTACAGGTTGGTCACCACGAGGTCGATGGCTTCGATGCCATTGGCCTCGAGGTCCGCCATGTGACTCGGCACATCCCGGTCCGCCAGGATGCCCCCGTGGATCTTGGGGTGCAGGGTCTTGACCCGCCCGCCCAACATCTCGGGGGAGCCCGTGACCTCGGCCACCTGGAGGTGGGCGATACCGGCGTCAGCCAGGGCGGCGGCCGTGTTGCCGCTGGCCACCAGCTCCCAGCCCAGGTCAGCGAGGCCCTGGGCCAACTCGATCAGCCCTTCCTTGTCATAGACCGACAGCAATGCCCTCAACGAAGTCATCTCCTCATTGCGCAGGCGCGCCGGTGACGCGGTTCGCACCGGTCGCGCGGGTGGTTCAATCGATCGTCCGGCCTCGAGCTCGCCCAGGGCCCGGGCCACGGTCTCCGGGTACAGCGTGCGTTCGGCCACCTTGATGCGTTCGTGGAGGGTCTCCTCCGTGTCGCCGGGCAACACCGGGACGACGTGCTGGGCCAGGATCGGTCCGGCATCCATCTCGAGAGTGGCCAGGTGCACCGTGCACCCCGTTTCGGTGACACCCGCCGCGAGGGCGTCGCGCACGCCGTGCCAACCGGGAAAAGCAGGGAGCAGTGCGGGGTGCGTATTCAGGACGCGGTCGGGAAACGCTGTGTGCACGGCTTGGGACAACACCGTGCCGAAGCCCGCCATGGCCACCAGGTCCACCTGGTGCGCCACCAGCGTGGCCGCCACCGCGGCCGTATAGCTCTCGCGATCGAAGGCGGACCCGAAGCCGCCGTACCCGTTGCGGTCGACCAACTCGGCGGCCGCTCCGTGGGTGCGGGCCAGCTCGAGCGCGGCGCACGGCCGGTCGGAGAGGACGACGGTCACGGGCAGCCCGGCCTCGAACATGGCTTCGAGGATCGTCCCGCTCCCCGATACCAGGACTCCCACGCGCACGCCGGTCACGCTAGCAACGGCGGCGCCGGGGTCGTGCCGTGCCTCAGCTCATCGGAGCCGGCTCAGGCCGGTGAGCCGTAGAAGGTGGCGTCACCGAAGTTGAAAATACCGCCATCGGAGGCGACCAGGGTGTAACCCCCTCCATCGGGCGAAGATGCCATGCCGACGATGGGGGCGTTGAGGTGAATGGCGCCGGTCGATCCCATGAACCGGGCGTCGCCGAAGGTGAAGATGCCGCCGTCCGAGGCCGCCAGCCAGTAGCCGTCTCCGTCGGGCGAAGATGCCATGCCGACGATGGGGGCGTTGAGGTGAATGGCGCCGGTCGATCCCATGAACCGGGCGTCGCCGAAGGTGAAGATGCCGCCGTCGGACGCCACGAGCCAATAGCCCCTCCCGTCGGGCGAGGACGCCATGCCGACGATGGGCTGGTTGAGATGGATGGCTCCGGTGGAGCCGTAGAACGCGGCATCGCCGAAGGTGAAGATGCCGCCGTCACTGGCCACGAGCCAGTAGCCCCGCCCGTCGGGGGTCGCCGCCATGCCGACGATGGGCTGGTTGAGATGGATGGCTCCGGTGGAGCCGTAGAACGCGGCATCGCCGAAGGTGAAGATGCCGCCGTCACTGGCCACGAGCCAGTAGCCCCGCCCGTCGGGGGTCGCCGCCATGCCGACGATGGGCTGGTTGAGATGGATGGCTCCGGTGGAGCCGTAGAACGCGGCATCGCCGAAGGTGAAGATGCCGCCGTCACTGGCCACGAGCCAGTAGCCCTTGCCGTTCGGTGTATCGGACACGTCCACCGCCGGCTCGTTGATCCCACCCGAGGCGTTACTCAGGGTGACGGGGGCGACGAACAACCGGCGCGCGCCCCGCACGAGTAGCTCGTGCAACCAGCGGTCCAGCCCCCGTAGTCGAGCCAGTAGTTGCCCGCCGAATCCTGGAAGAACGATCCTCCGCCGGGGCCGGCCACCGAGCCGTAGGACGAGAGGATCGGGTTCGGGTCGGTCTGGGTGCAGGTGCTCGTCGGCGTGGCGCAGACCGCGACGCCCTCGGCGTAACCCGGCGAGGCGTAGATCCCCCCGCTGAAGAGGAGGTAGAACTTGCCGCCGAAGGCGACCATGGAGGGGTCCTCGACGGTGTTCTCCCAGGGATAGGCCGTCGTGTTGTTGAAGAAGATCTGGGTGGGAGAAGAGCCCGCCAGGAATCCGGTGCCGGCGCTGTTGAGCTCTTCGGTCCAGATGCCCGCCGGCCTCGACGAGCCGCCGTCGTTGGACTTCCAGACCAGCCAGGGACTTCCGTTGACAGGGTCGATGAAGGGGCTGGGGTCGATGGCCCCGCCCAGCGCCGATTGGCACAGGAGCGGTCCACCCGAGTTGTCGGTGAACGCCGCATTGCTGGGGCTGATGCCGGCCGCCGTCGCCACCGACAGGCAGTCGAATCCCGTGTCGCTGGCATGGCCCGCCTGCGCAGCGTCATAGAACATCACCCAGTGGCCGCCGAAGAAGAAGACGCCCGGAGATGTCTGGGTGTTGACCGCTTCCCACGAGGGGACATTCGGCAGTGCGGTCGACCCGAACGACTGGCCGGTGTAGCTCCGCCACCCGGACTGGGGATTGCCGGAGGTGTCGACGAGCGCCTGCAGGTGGTTGCCGAGTGCGGTTCCGGTACTGAAGGCGTAATAGGTGCCGCCCGACTCGACCACGTCGGGGTCACCGGCGTCGCCGTTGTAGGCGGGGGTCGTCGGTGCCGGTGACGAGAGGGCTACCCCGGCGGGGGACGATGCGGCGCTCGCCGGCGTCCCCGTGCCCGCCTGCACGACGCCCACGGCGGCCACAGCAGCGATTGCGGCCAGCACGACGGCAGCTCCCCGCGTCCTCGCGGCGCGGGAGACCGGCGTGATACCCATTGCTCCCAGACTCGATGCCGCGCAACTCCGGGATCTCCACCGACACCCAACAGCAGCCCAATTCTCCTCAGCCGGTCAGGGCAGCTCCCGCACGATGGCGACCATCTTTTCGCCGCACTCGGTCGGGTTCTGCGTGACGAAGACACCGGCGGCGGTCAGTGCCTCCATTTTGGCCTGTGCCGTGCCCTGGGAGCCCGAGATAATGGCTCCCGCGTGCCCCATCTTCCGGCCCGGCGGCGCAGTCACGCCCGCCACATAGGCCGCCACGGGCTTGGTCATGGAATTGGCGATGAACTCGGCCGCGCGCTCCTCTTCGGAGCCGCCGATCTCGCCGATCATCATGATGGCCCGGGTCTCGGGATCGGCCTCGAAGGCGGCCAGGCAATCGATGAAGTTGGTGCCGGGGACCGGGTCGCCGCCGATGCCGACACAGGTCGTCTGCCCGATGCCCTGTTGCGACAGCTCGTGCAGGGCCTGGTAGGTCAGGGTGCCCGAACGGCTCACGATCCCGACCGGGCCGCCAGCGAGCGCGATGTCGCCGGACGTGATCCCGATGTTGCACTTGCCCGGGGAAATGATGCCCGGGCAGTTCGGCCCGAGCAGGCGGGTGCCGGGGAATTCACGCACCAGCCGGTTGTAGGCCAATGCCTCGTCCTGGGCCGGGATGCCCTCGGTGATGCAGACGATGAAGGCGATACCGGCCTCGGCCGCCTCCACGATCGCATCGGCCGCACCGCGGGGCGGTACCGAGATGAACGACGCCGTCGCCCCGGTCTCCTTCACGGCCTCGGCCACGGACGAGAACACGTCGATGCCCTCGATCACCTCGCCTCCACGCTTGGGGTTGGTGCCGCCCACCACCTTGGTGCCGTAGGCCTTGTTGCGCAGGCCGTGGTAGAGGCCCTGGCTGGTCGGGCTGATGCCCTGGATGACGACCTTGGTCGTCTCGTCAACGAAGATGCTCACGTTGTTTCCTTTGTTCCCTTCTGCCTCAGGCCTTGGCCAGGGCAACAGCGCGGCGGGCGGCGTCGAGCATCGTCGGCTCGGCGATCAACTGGTCGGACAGGTGGTCGGCCAGGAGCGCCCGACCCTCGGTGGCGTTGGTCCCGTCGAGTCGCATGACGACCGGCGAGCTCAGCTTGACCCGGCTCATGGCCTCGATGATCCCCTTCGCCACCTCGTCCACCCGGGTGATCCCGCCGAAGATGTTGACGAAGATGGAGCGGACGGCCGGGTCGGCGTTGATCACCTCGAGGGCGGCGGCCATCACGTCGGCGTTGGCCCCCCCTCCGATGTCGAGGAAGTTGGCGGCGGCGCCGCCGGCCTGGGTCACCACGTCGAGCGTGCTCATGGCCAGCCCCGCCCCGTTGGCGATGATGCCCACGGAGCCCTCGAGCCCGATGTAGTTCAGGCCCTTTTCCTTGGCCATCTTCTCCCGCGGGTCGATGTCGGAGTCGTCGTTGTACTCCTCCCATTCGGGGTGGCGGAAGGTCGCATTCTCATCGAGCGTCACTTTGGCATCGAGGGCGTGCACCTTGCCCTCGGGCGTGAGGATCAGCGGGTTTATCTCGGCCAGGTCGCAGTCACCTTCGACGTAGCAGTGGTAGAGCCGCACGAGCAGCGTGGCGGCCTGCTCGCGCGCCTCGGGGTCGAGGTTGGCCCGGTCGACCCACTCGCGGGCCGTCCCCTCGTCGAGGCCGTCGAGCGGGTTGATGTGCAGCATGGCGATGGCGTCGGGGTTGGTGACCGCCACTTCTTCGATCTCCACCCCGCCCTCGGCCGACAGCATGCCGAGATGCAGCTTGTTGGGCCGGTCGAGGGTGAAGCTGGCGTAGTACTCCTTCTCGATGTCCGACGCGTGCTCGACCCAGAGGCGCTTGACGACGTGACCTTTGATATCGAGCCCGAGGATGTTCCCGGCGTGGAAGCGCACTTCGTCGGCGTCAGCCGCCAGCTTGACGCCGCCGGCCTTGCCACGACCGCCGACCTTGACCTGTGCCTTGACGACGACGGGGTAGCCGGCGTCATCCGCCTGTGTGACCGCCTCGTCCACCGTGTCGGCCACCCCTCCGGGTGAGGTCGGAATGCCGAAGCGGGCGAAGTACTGCTTGCCCTGGTACTCGTAAAGATCCACTTGCGGTGCCTTCTCCTTCTGTCGTGTCGCTCTGGGGTGGTGGGGCGGGGGCCCGGGGTGCAGCACTCAAGGATGCAATCGCATCCTCTCGTCCGTCGAGGGCTTCGCCCAACCACGAGCCGATGGAGTCCAGCGGCGCACCGGGAGTGAAGACGGCGGCCACGCCCTGTTCCTTGAGGACCGGGATGTCGTTCTCGGGGATGATGCCCCCCACGATCACGAGGACGTCGTCGCGTCCTACGTCGGCCAGGAGCTTGACGACCCGGGGGACCAACGTCAGGTGTGCGCCCGAGAGCAGCGAGAGCCCGACGGCGTCGGCATCCTCCTGCACGACCGCCTGGACCACCTGTTCGGGCGTCTGGTGGAGACCGGTGTAGACCACCTCGAAGCCGCTGTCGCGCAGGGCGCGGGCGATGACCTTGGCCCCACGATCGTGGCCGTCGAGCCCGGGCTTGGCAACGACAACCCTGTAGGGACGCTTCATGAACCCTCGATGATAGGGACGCCCCTGCCCTGACGCCAGACCGGGCTCAGGTTCGGTTCAGGCCCGGCGCAGCGGCGTGGCCGAAAGGAGGAGGTTTTTCTTGCCGACCGACTCGAAGGCGACCGTGGCCTGGGCCCGGGATCCCTCCCCTTTGGCGTCGATCACCACGCCGGGGCCCCAGTGGTCGTGGACGACCCGGTCGCCGGCCACCAGGCCCAATTCCTCGGCCCCGCTGTTGGCCCGGGGGCCGGCGGGCCGGGGCGCCAGCGGGCTACTGGGCAGGAACGAGCCGCCCGCCCGGCCACCGCCGGCGGGGCGGTCGTCGCTCCAGTCGTCGCTCGAGCGCCCGTACCCCGAGCGGCGGCTGTCGGTCGAGAGGTTGCGACTCTCGCGTGACGTGACGAGCCCGACGTCTTTGACCAGATCGGTCGGGATCTCGCCGAGGAAACGGCTGGGGATGTTCTGCTGCGTGCGGCCGAAGATGGTGCGCGACCACGCGTGCGACAGGTTGAGGTGGCGCCGGGCCCGGGTGATGCCGACATAGAAGAGGCGCCGCTCCTCCTCGAGGTCGGCCGGCTCACTCAGCGAGCGGAGGTGGGGGAAGATCCCGTCCTCGAGGCCGACCACGAACACGGCCGGGAACTCCAGGCCCTTGGCCGTGTGCAGGGTCATGAGGGAGACCCTCGTGCCGTCGCCGTCGAGGTCGTCGGAGTCGGCCACCAAGGCCACCGTCTCGAGGAAGCCGACCACGTCGTCGAACTGGCCGGCGACGCTGCCCAGCTCGGCGATGTTCTCGATGCGGCCGTCGGACTCGTGGGTGTGCTCCGCCACCAGCTCGGCCATGTAGCCGGTGCGGTCGGCCACCAGTTGGATGAAATCCGCCGGGTTGACGGTCGAGACCAAGGGGCGGAGCTCGCCCAGGACCTTGGAGAGTTGCTGGGCTCCCTTGAGGGCCTTGCCGGCGAGCCCGGCTTCCTCGGCCCGGTCGATGGCCTCGCTGAAGGACACCCTGTTCACCTGGGCCCAGGCGGCCAGGCGGTGGACCGACGTGTCGCCGATGCCGCGCTTGGGCACGTTGACGATGCGGCGGGCCGACACCTCGTCGTCGGGATTGGCCAAGACCCTGATGTAGGCCAGGACGTCCTTCACCTCGCGCCGGTCGTAGAACTTGGCCCCGCCCACCACCTTGTAGGGGATGCCGGTGAAGATGAAGGAGTCCTCGAGCGCCCGGCTCTGCGCGTTGGTGCGGTAGAAAACAGCGACGTCACCCCAGGCGAGCGCCTCGGCCGCCCGCAGCCGCAGGATCTCGCCCGACACCCACGATGCCTCGTCGCGCTCGTCCTCGGCGCGGTAGCGCAAGACCGGATCGCCGGCGTCCCCCACCGTGAAGAGCTCTTTGTTCGGACGGTCGAGGTTGTTGGCGATCACCGCGTTGGCCACGTTGAGGATGGTCTGCGTGGAGCGGAAGTTCTGCTCCAGCACGATGATCGTCGCGCTCGGGAACGCCTGTTCGAACTCCAAGATATTGCGGATGTCGGCGCCCCGCCATTTGTAGACGGACTGGTCGGAGTCGCCGACCACACAGACATTGCCGTGCTTCTGACCCAACAGCTGGACGATCTCGTTCTGGGCGTGGTTGGTGTCCTGGAACTCGTCCACCAGAATCTGGCTGAAGCGCTCCTGGTAGGACTCGCGCACATCGTCGCAGGCCTGCAGCAGGTTCGCCGTCACCATCAGGAGGTCGTCGAAATCAAGCGCATTCGCCGCCAACAGGCGCTGCTGGTATTCGGCGTAGACGTCGGCGATCTTGCGCTGGAAGGGGTCGTGCTCCTGGCGGGCGGTCTCCCGGAAGGTCTCGAAGTCGATCAGCTCGGCCTTGGCCTGGCCGATGACGGCGGCGACGGAGCGGGGCGGGAGACGTTTCGTATCGAGCCCCATCTCGGCCACGATCATCTCGATGAGCCGCCGCGTGTCCGTGTCGTCGTAGACCGTGAAACTCGGCCGGTAGCCCAGGCGATGGGCGTGACTCCGGAGGATGCGCAGGCACGACGAATGGAACGTCGAGACCCACATCTTCTCGGCCCTCGGGCCGACGAGCTCGGCCACCCGGTGGCGCATCTCCTCAGCCGCCTTGTTGGTGAAGGTGATGGCAAGGATGCCCCAGGGCGGCGCGTCCCCGGTCGCCAAGAGGTGGGCGATGCGCCGGGTAAGGACCCTCGTCTTGCCCGAGCCGGCGCCGGCCACCACGAGCAACGGCCCGCCGCGGTGCACCACGGCCGCCCGCTGGGGCAGCGTGAGACCTTCGAGGAGGGCGGCCGCAGCTGCCGGGTCGCCCCTCCTGCGTGGGTTGGGGAGATCGTCGGGGTTGGCCTCGGGCTCGATAATGGCCCCGATCGCGGCCGCTACGTCGGCGGCGGCCGCGGCACCTGCTGCGGCATCGTCGAACGCGCCGGCGTCGTGATCCTGTCGTGCGGGTCCCGGCGCTGCGCCTTGCGGGGTGGCGCCTTTCGTTACAGCGGCCTTGACCTGGTTGAACGCGTCCATGTCGAACAGCTGGGCACCACTGCTGTTCTGACCTGCTCCGCTCACTCCCACTCGATCGTGCCGGGGGGCTTCGACGTGACGTCGAGCGCCACCCGGTTGACCCCTTCGACCTCGTTGATGATGCGCGACGACATGCGCTCGACCAGGTCGTAGGGGAGCCGGGCCCAGTCGGCCGTCATCGCATCGTCGCTGGTCACGGCGCGTATCACGATCGGGTAGGCGTACGTTCGCCCGTCCCCCATGACCCCGACGGTTCGCACGGCAGGGAGCACGGCGAAGCTCTGCCACAACTCGCGATACAAACCGGCGCGGCGGATCTCCTCCACCACGATGGCATCGGCGTTGCGCAGGACCTCGGCCCGCTCCCGGGTCACCTCGCCGATGATGCGCACGCCGAGCCCGGGCCCGGGGAACGGCTGACGCCACACGATGTCGTGCGGGAGGCCGAGCTCCTCGCCCACGGCCCTGACCTCGTCCTTGAACAGGAGCCGCAGCGGCTCGACGAGGTCGAACGCCAGGTCGTCGGGCAACCCGCCCACGTTGTGGTGCGACTTGATGTTGGCGGCCGTGTCGCTCCCCGACTCGATCACGTCGGGGTAGAGCGTGCCCTGTACGAGGAACTTCGGTCCGGCGTCGCCCGCCCCGAGGTCGCGCGCCACTTCTTCGAAGATGCGGATGAACAGCTCGCCGATGATCTTGCGTTTGCGTTCGGGATCGGTCACTCCTTCCAGTGCGGAGAAGTAACGGTCGGCCGCCTTGACGTGCACGAGGTCGATCTTGAATTGCCGGCGGAACGTGTCCTCGACCTGATCCGCCTCACCGGCGCGCATGAGGCCGGTGTCCACGAAGACACACGTGAGCTGATCACCGATGGCCTTGTGGACGAGCGCCGCCGCCACCGCCGAGTCGACCCCTCCGCTCAGGGCGCACAGCACCCGCTCGGTGCCGACCTGGGCCTGCACCGCGGCCACCTGCTGCTCGATGATCGACACGTGGGTCCATGACGGCAGGCATCCACACGCGTCGAGGAGGAATCGCTCGAAGATCTCGCTGCCCCGCTCGGTGTGCACGACCTCGGGATGGAATTGCAGGCCGAAGATGCGGCGCTCGGCGTCGTGCATGGCCGCCACCGGCGCACCCTCGCTGGTGGCCGTGGCCACGAATCCCGGCGGCGGGACCGTGATGGCATCCCCGTGGCTCATCCAGACCTCTGACGTCGTGGGCCAGTCGAGGCACAGCGGCGAGGGGGCGGTCAGCGTCAAGGTCGTGCGCCCGTACTCCCCGTTCTCGGTGTGCGCCACCTGACCGCCCAGTTGCGTGGCGATGAGCTGGGCCCCGTAGCAGAGGCCGAGGATCGGGATGCCCAACTCGTAGACGGCGGGATCGATGGTCGGCGCCGGCGTGGCGTAGACCGACTTGGGACCCCCCGAGAAGATGATGCCCTTGGGCTGACGAGCCTGGATCTCCTCGATACTGATGGTCGACGACACGATCTCGGAGTAGACGTGCGCCTCACGAACCCGGCGGGCGATCAGCCGGGCGTACTGGGCCCCGAAGTCAACGACGAGGACGGTATCGGTCACCGAGTCCCGCTCAATGGCCCATGCCGACACCCTGCGTCCGCTGGAAGAACTTCCCTTCGGTCTGCAGGGACGGGGCGACCATCACTTCGGCCTTCTGGAATTCCTTCACCGTCTCGTAGCCGCACGTGGCCATGGCCGTGCGCAGGGCGCCGAAGAGGTTCATGCGGCCGTCGTTCTCGTGGGCCGGGCCGAGCAGGATCTCCCGGAGGCTGCCGCGCACCGAGGTGCGCACCCGGGCCCCGCGGGGAGCGTGGGGTGGAAGGTGGCCATGCCCCAGTGAAAGCCGCGGGCCGGTGCCTCGAAGGCGGAGGACAGCGGCGAGCCCAGCATGACGGCATCAGCCCCGCAGGCGATGGCCTTGGCGATGTCGCCGCCCTTGGACATGCCTCCGTCGGCGATCACGTGGACGTAGACGCCCGTCTCGTCCAGGTGTCGCATGCGCGCCCCGGCCACATCGGCGATGGCGGTGGCCTGCGGCACGCCCAGACCGAGCACCCCGCGGGTCGTGCAGGCATTGCCCGGACCGACGCCGACCAGGACCCCGACCGCGCCGGTGCGCATGAGGTGGAGGCCGGCCTGGTACGAGGCGCAGCCGCCGACGATCACCGGCAGGTCGAACTCACGGATGAAGCGCTTGAGGTTGAGGGGCTCCACCGTCTTCGACACGTGCTCGGCCGAGACGACGGTCCCTTGAATGACCAGAATGTCGAGTTCGGCCGCCAAGCACGCCGGCGCCAGCGACTCGGTGCGCTGCGGTGTGACCGAGGCGGCGGTCGTGATGCCCGCCTCCTTCATCTGGCGGATGCGCTCGGTCACCAGCTCGGGCTTGATCGGCTCGCTGTACATCTGCTGCATCCGCGCCGTGGCCTTCTCGTCGTCGAGTTCGCGGATCTCGTCGAAGAGGTTGCTCGGGTCCTCGTAGCGCGTCCACAGGCCCTCGAGATTCAGCACGCCCAGGCCGCCGAGCTTGCCCAGCTCGATCGCCGTGGCCGGGCTCATCACCCCGTCCATGGCCGAACCGAGGAGCGGCAGCTCGAAGCTGTACGCGTCGATCTCCCAGGAGATGTCGACGTCCTCGGGGTCACGGGTGCGCCGGCTGGGCACGATGGCAATGTCATCGAGCCCGTAGGCCTGCCTTCCGGACTTGTAAACGCCGATCTCGATCTCAGCCATTTGTTCGCCCTCCGGCATTCGATGGGGCCGGTACGGCACTCTCGGTCCACACCGGCATGGCAATAGCGAACGCCGGGCCGACACTCCGACGATCCGCCACTTTACTCTCTCGGGGTTGGGCCTCGGACCGCTTTCGGCTCGTGCAACGGTGCTTTCCGCCGAATTCGCAGAAACCTCAACCCGCCGGGAGAAGGACGACGTTGAGCAATTCGTGGATCATGCGGGCCGTGGCGCCCCAGATCATTTCGCCTTCCACCTCGAAGAACCAGACGGTGAGCCCGTCATCGCTCTCGCCCGAGACGGTGCCGTCCGCGAACCGCCAGCGCTCCTCGTGGAAGTTCTCGAGGTCGGCCAGATCGCTCAGCGGGACGTCGAAGACCCGCTCCACCTCCGCCGGGCTGGCGACGACATGGGGCCGCGCCGGCGTGCTGGCCACGATCGGCATGATGAGCGACCCGGTCACCACGGTGACGACGGGGTGGATCCAGCCTTCGGTCGTGACACGGGACGGGTCGAGCGCAATCTCCTCGTATGCCTCCCGGAGGGCCGCCGTCGGCGGGTCCTCACCCGGGTCGATGCGGCCACCGGGGAAGCTCACCTCGCCCCGGTGCGACCGCAGTTTGGTCGAACGCCGGGTGAAGATCAGCCGGGCCTCACCATCCTCTTCGAACAGGAGCGCCAGCACCGCCGCATTGACGACCCGATCGGGCGTCCGGGACTCGTCGGCGAACAACAGGGGGACGATCGACCCCCGGTCCCCGATGTCCTCGGGCACGGGTCCGCGCTGTCCGTGGACCTCCAGGGCCCGGCGGACACGAGCGAGGCTGATGCCGCGGCGTTCGCTCTCGGGCAGGTGGGCCCAGGGCGCCGCGTCACCCATGCGCCAGTCGGCTGGACGGGGAATCACCTGCGGCGGAACCGGGCGGGACATACCGTCACGATACGTCGGTGCGTTGCGTCGCCCACCGCTCCGCACGGCCCCCGGAGCGCACGCCCGTAGCGGCCCGGCAATACCGCCCGGTCATACCGCCCGGTCAGCCTGTAATTTCTTACAGCTAGAAGGCTAGCGATTAGATTCCAGAGGCGGACCCCTGGGTGGATCAGGCCGGGAAAACGTTGTGGCCGGGTCCGAAGACCCGGCCACAACGTCAACCAATCAGCCAATCGCTGGTGCGAGAGGCGGAGTTACATCATGCCGCCCATGCCACCCATTCCGCCCATGCCACCCATTGCGGCAGCAGCGGCAGCAGCGGCGTCTCCGGCCTTCTCAGGCTTGTCGGCCACCAGAGCTTCGGTGGTCAGAAGGAGGGCAGCGATGGAGGCCGCGTTCTGCAGAGCAGAGCGGGTCACCTTGGCGGGGTCGATGATCCCGGCCTTGACCAGGTCCTCCATCTCACCCGTGGCGGCGTTGAGGCCGATGTTGCCCTTGGCCGCTTCCACTTGGCTGACGAGCACAGCACCCTCGAGGCCGGCGTTGAAGGCAATCCAACGCAGCGGCTCCTCGAGCGAGCGGGCCACGATACGGGCGCCGGTGGCCTCGTCGCCTTCCAGCGTCGCCGCCAGAGCGTTGACCGACTTGCGGGTCCGCAGGAGTGCGGTGCCGCCGCCGGCGACAACGCCCTCTTCCACCGCAGCCCGGGTCGCTGACAGCGCGTCCTCGATGCGGTGCTTCTTCTCCTTGAGCTCCACCTCGGTGGCGGCTCCGACCTTGACCACGGCAACACCGCCGGCCAGCTTGGCCAGACGCTCCTGCAGCTTCTCGCGATCCCAGTCCGAGTCGGTGTCCTCAATGGCGCGCTTGATCTGCGCCACGCGGCCCTTGACGTCTTCGGCACTCCCGCCGCCTTCGACAATGGTCGTGTCGTCCTTGGTCACGATCACCCGGCGGGCGTGGCCCAGCAGGTCGATCGTCGCGCTCTCGAGCTTGAGGCCGATCTCTTCGCTGATGACCTGGGCGCCGGTGAGGACGGCCATGTCCTGCAGCATTTCCTTGCGGCGCTCACCGAAGCCCGGGGCCTTGACGGCGACCGAGGTGAAGGTCCCACGGATCTTGTTGACGACCAGGGTCGCCAGCGCTTCCCCGTCAACGTCCTCGGCGATGATCAGCAGCGGCTTGCCGGTCTGCATGACCTTCTCCAGGACGGGTACGAGGTCGTGGACCGCGCTCACCTTGGAGTTGTAGAAGAGGATGGCCGGGTCGTCGAGCACAGCTTCCTGGCGCTCGGCGTCGGTCACGAAGTAGGGCGAAAGGTAGCCCTTGTCGAACTGCATGCCCTCGGTGAGCTCGAGCTCGATGCCGAAGGTATTGGACTCCTCGACCGTGACGGTACCGTCCTTGCCAACCTTGTCGATGGCTTCGGCCAGCACGTCGCCGATCGCCGGGTCAGCGGCGGAGATCGAAGCCACCTGGGCGATCTCGACCTTTCCGTCAACGACCTTGGCCTGCTTGGCAAGGTCGTCGACGGCCGCCTTGACCGCCTTCTCGATGCCCCGCTTCAACCCGGTCGGGCTGGCACCGGCGGCCACGTTGCGCAGCCCTTCGGTGATGAGAGCCTGGGCCAGGACCGTCGCTGTCGTAGTGCCGTCACCGGCAACGTCATTGGTCTTGGTGGCGACTTCTTTCACCAGCTGGGCGCCCATGTTCTCGAACGGGTCGTCGAGCTCGACTTCCCGGGCGATGGACACACCGTCATTGGTGATGGTGGGGGCACCGAACTTCTTCTCGATCACCACGTTGCGACCTTTCGGTCCCAGGGTGACCTTGACCGTGTCGGCCAGCTTGTTGACGCCGGCCTCCAGCCCACGGCGGGCGGCCTCGTCGAATTTCAGAATCTTGGGCATGACTGTAGGGAACTCCTCTCGAGTCCTTTTACTTCAGGTGAATGGGGTGACGCATCACTGAGCCGGCCAGAGTTCGGCCGGCTCAGTGATGTCGTCGACAACTAGGCCAGTTTGGCCAGAACGTCCCGGCTGGACAGGATGAGGAGGTCCTCACCTTCGACCGTGATCTCGGTTCCTCCGTACTTGGAGTAGACGACGGTGTCGCCGACCTTGACATCGACCGGGATGAGTTCTCCGGAATCTTCTCCACGGCGTCCTGGGCCTACGGCAAGAACTTCGCCCTGCTGGGGCTTTTCTTTGGCTGTGTCGGGGATGACCAGGCCGGACGCGGTGGTCTCTTCAGACTCGCCGGGCCGGACGACAATCCGGTCTTCGAGCGGGTGCAGCTTCATCTGAACGGGCCTCCTTGGCATTCATTACTTCATTAGCACTCTCGGGTTGAGAGTGCCAAAGATAGCGGGCCTGGAGCCGAGGGGCAAGAGGGATCGAGTCATTGGGGCGCAGGGGGAACCTCCACCCCCTCGTGATCGATACGCTCCTCTGCATCCCGGCCCCCGAACCGGGCCAGCGAGCCTGGAAGGGGACGTCATGGCGGCAAAGGACAGGCGGGAGCCGGCTGCGCCGAAATCACCCACGGCGCCGACGGCGCCCGCGTCATCCAGGCGGCCCCGGACCGCGCTGCGTGCCGACACCGGGACGGCAACGGCGGCGCCGGGAGCCCGTCGGGCCCCACGCGCCGTACGGCGGCGAGCCCATCGGAGCGGGCCTTCGTCCCCCGACTCCGGGGTGGTCATTACCGGGGGTGCCTCGGGCATCGGCTTGGCCTCCGCCCTGGCGCTGGCGCAGGTCGGCCGCGCCGTGGCGATCTGGGACCGGGACGGAGCTGCCGCCCGACGGGCCGCCGCCCGGTGCAGCGACGAATACGGCGTGCGTGCGATCGGTCTCAAGGTGGACGTGACCAGGACGAGCCTATTGAAGGCTGCGGTCAGGCGGTCGCTGGCCGAACTCGGCTCCATCGGTGGTCTGGTCCATGCCGCAGGGATCGGCGGGCCGGTGCCGCTCACCCGGATCGATGACGACTCCTGGGACGAGGTCCTCGACGTGAACCTGCGCGCCGGAGCGACCGTGACGAAGGAGCTCCACCCGGCGCTCCTCGAGGCCAATCCCGGGTCGGCGATCGTGTACGTCTCGTCGATCGAGGGCTTCGTGGGCGATCCCCTTCTCCCGGCCTATTGCGCGTCGAAGTCCGGGCTGCTCGGACTGACCCGGTCCGCCTGTGGCCTGCTCGGTCCCGACGGCATCCGGGTCAACTCGGTGTGCCCGGGGGCCGTCGATACCCCCCTCCTCGCTCCCTTGCTCGCCCTCCCGGGGATAAAGGAGAAGCTCGTCTCGAGCACGCCGCTGCGGCGTCTGGCCCAACCAGAGGACATCGCCTCCGTCGTACGCTTCCTCCTCTCCGACGAAGCGGCCTACGTGACGGGAACCAGCATCGTGGTCGATGGCGGTATGACCGCGGTCGGTCCCCTCCTGTGAGCAGCGACGACGAGCGGTGGTGGCGGGGCGGCGTCTTCTACCAGATCTACCCACGTTCCTATGCCGACGCGAACGGGGACGGGTACGGAGATCTCCCCGGCATCATCAGCCGCCTGGACTACCTGGCCGAGCTGGGTGTCGACGCGTTGTGGCTCTCCCCCGTCACGGTCTCGCCCAACCGTGACTGGGGCTACGACGTTTCCGACTACTGCGACATCGATCCCGACTTCGGCACCCTCGAGGACCTCGACACCCTCGTACGAGAGAGCGCTGTGCGCGGCATCCGCGTCCTGCTCGACCTCGTCCCCAATCACAGCAGCGATCAACACCCTTGGTTCGTCGACTCCCGCCGCGGCCGCGACGCCGAGCACCGGGACTGGTACGTCTGGGCCGATCCGGCACTCGACGGGGGCCCGCCCAACAACTGGGTCAGCATTTTCGGCGGCTCGGCCTGGGAGCTCGATCCGGCCAGCGGGCAGTACTTCCTCCACAACTTCGAGATGCAACAACCGGACCTCAACTGGTGGAACGAGGACGTGCGCAACGCCTTCGATGCGATCGTGCGCTTCTGGTGGGACCGAGGGGTGGCCGGCTTCCGGATCGACGTCTGCAACATGATGATCAAGGACGCCGAGCTACGCGACAACCCTCCGGCCACCGAGGACGACCCCCTCGACCAGCAGCTCATGGGCGTCAGGTCCGTGTACAACAGCGACCGCCCCGAGGCCCATGACATCCTGCGGCGCTGGCGGTCGATCGCCGACACCTACGACCCACCGCGGCTGCTCATCGGTGAGACCAACGTGGAGCGGCTGGCGACGCTCATGGAGTTCTACGGCAGCGGCCACGACGAACTGCACGGCGGCTTCAACTTCGTCTTCATCAATGCCGCACTCGAGGCCGGCGCCATGCGGGCAATCGTCGAGGACGTGGAGGCCATGCTCCCCGAGGGGGCCTGGCCGCTGTGGACGGGGTCGAACCATGACGTCTCGCGGCTGGCCACACGCTGGGCCGGGGGCGACATGGCCAAGGTGCGCTGCGCCCTCATGATCCTGCTGTGCCTGCGCGGCACGCCCTTCCTCTACCAAGGTGACGAGATAGGGCTCACCGACGGCGCAATCGAGCGGGACGATCTGCGCGACAGGGTGGGCATCCGGTTCTGGCCGCACTACAAGGGACGTGACGCCGAACGGACACCGATGCCCTGGTCAGCCGGGCCGGGAGGCGGGTTCAGCGGGGACGCCGAGGTGCGCCCGTGGCTTCCCATGTCTGACCCCGCGCGATGCAACGTGGCCGACCAGGCGGCGGACCCCGACTCGGTCCTCTCGTTCACCCGGCGGGCGATCGCCCGGCGGCGGGACAACGAGGACCTGGCCCTCGGGACCTACCGCTCTCTGCCGTCGCCCGGGCACTCCTGGGTCTTCGCGCGCGGCCAGCGGTCAGTCGTCGCGCTCAACATGGCAGGGACAGCGACCGAGATCGCCGGATTGACCGGGTCGATCACGCTGGCTACCGGCCGTGCCCTCGAGGGCACGGCCGTGGAAGGCGTCGTCACCCTGGCGCCGTGGAGCGGGATCGTGGTCGAGTCGTAGCCTGTCCCGCCCGTGGCTTTCTGCAGCGCTATGAGACCCGGCCCACTGTGCGTGCCGCGTTGGTGGTGGCCGCCGCATGGGCATTGGCGGCATTGCCGCCGTCACGCAACCGCTGGTAGCGGTTGGCGTACATCACGCTGTCGGCCCGCGTGATCAGATCCGCCAGCGAATCGTCGGTCCCCAACTCCGCCAGTCCGAAGGCGACCGAAGCTTCTTCGGTCGCCGCGAGGTCTCCGTTGATGCGGGCGAACCGCTCTGCCGCATCGTGGACGTCGAGGGCGGGGAACCCGCAAACGAACTCATCGCCGCCGTAGCGCACGACAAGGTCGTAGGAACGCACATTGGCCCGGAGGGTGTCGGCGATCTTCCGCAGGAGTTGGTCCCCGGCCAGGTGACCATGGGTGTCGTTCCGGGCTTTGAGGTTGTTGACATCGACGAAGGCGAGCACGAACGTGTCGCCGGTCCTTCTGGCCCGGGTGATCTCGTGCTCCAACTCCATCATCCCGGCTTCACGGCGATAGGCCCCCGTCAGCCCGTCGATCGACGATTCGACCCGCTCGATGGCCGACACGACCCGGTCCAGGCGGGCCGCCGCACGGTCGGACTTGGCATGAAATCGATCGCGGGCGGCCGCGAAACGGTCCCGGCGGGCCAGTACCCGGGCGGCGATCATCTCGTGGTCGCTCCAGCCGTGACCCGCAGGGTGGTCTTGCGCCGCTTCGTCGCGCCCTCGCGCCCTGGCATCACGCTCGGCGGCCCGGGCGTCACGCTCGGTTGCCCTGGCGTCACGCTCGGCGGCCCGGGCGTCACGGGCCGTGGCCCGGGCGTGGCGCTCCTCGGAAAGGGCTTCACGCTCTTGAAGCGTCGCCGCCCCATCGCTATCGCCGCCGCCACGGGCACCGCCGCTCGCGCGCACGACCCGGGCCGCCTGATTCCCTCTCGCGTCGTCCCGGTGCTGGCCTTCAATCGCCTCGGTCACCGTGGCGGCCAATGCTCCACCGGCAGTGATGAGGTTCTCCGGCCGGGTCGCCGGGTCCCAATACAACGTCAACGCGCCCCAGATCGCGCCCTCTCGGAGGAGCGGCACGGCCCGGGCGCCGACGGCGCCGTACAGGGACATCTGCTCAGCCAGATCCGAGCCCGTGAGGCCGCGCTGGCCCGACCCGTCACCCTGCGTCGCCGTCGAGGTCTGACAGCACTCCCACGTCGGCCCGGTCTCTTCGCTGAGTTGAAAGTCATCGAGATTGCAGGCCCACTCGGCCGAACCTGTCGCTGAGAAGAACCCGAAGGGATCGTCCCTGACGACGATGGAACACGCCAAAATGTCTGTAAATTCCGCACATTCACGACACAGGGCTGAGAGCACTCCGGCCAGATCGCAACTGGAGCGCGTTCCTCCCCCGCTCTCTTCGACCATCCTCCCACCACTCACCACGCGGTCTCCCATCACATGCGCCAAAGATGCCGACTCATCCGAATGGACTACCTCCCGAGAGGTAACCGAGACACTACAGGTCCGGGAAGGGCGCGCAATCTCGGCATGCGGGTGCGGCGCAGCAACACGACGCGGTCCGGCTGAATGCCGCCTGACGGCGAGCCTTTTTCTTGCGGAAGTTACCCGTTCACCGGCGTCATGTCGGCGTAGCGGTCGCCGCACGTAGCGGTCGCCGCGCGCAGCGCCCAGTTCCGCCAAGGCTGTTTGCTCGCGGCGATGTACTCCTCGAGATTACGACGGCGCTTCGTGCCGGGGATGGGTGCCATGTCGCGCCCTTGCGCACGCACCCAGGCCAGCGCCCCCTGCGCCGGCGTGCATCCCTTGGCCGTGGCGATGGCGTCGATGCGCTCGACCGAGCGCGTCGTCCCGGTCAGAAGTGATCGACGGAGATCCGATGCCAAACGATCCGGCGAACGTGATGACGCAGAACATCAACGCACCCAGGGACCCGCTTCAGTTAAATCATTTTTTACCCAGGAGTTGCGAAAGTGCCGACGGCACCGCTTCGGACATAGGCGTTACTCCGGTGCCACTTCCTCGAGCCCATCGGTGTACTGCAGCGTGTCGATCTCGTAGCCCCGCATGACGAGGACGTCCTCCCCGGTCAAATCCCCGCCCGAGCGGGCTGTAGGGGACGAACCCGATGCCCAACTCACGAACCGTGCAGCCTCTCAGCTTCGGGGTCCCCTGAGACCACATGGAGTACTCGGTCTGCAGCGCGGTGATGGGATGCACCGCATAGCCACGGCAGATGCTTGCCCGAGCAGCCTCGGCGAGACCGAGGTAGCGCACCCTTCCCGGCCACCACAAGTTCCGCCATCGCACCGACCGTCTCCTCAATCGGCGTCGCCCCATCGACCCGATGCTGAGAGTAGAGGTCGATGTGGTCGGTCCCGGGTGTAGTAGTTCTAGGGCTCGCCCGCCCGAGCGATCCGTCAGGCCGGCTGTGGCGTCCAGGCCATGCCTACGATGGGCGAGTTCAGGGGAGTCGCACCCTGCGAGCCGAAGAAGCCGGCGTCACCGTGGGTGAAGATGCCACCGTCGGCCGCAACAAGCCAGTAGCCGCCCCCGTCCGGAGTCGCCGCCATGCCCACGACCGGCGAGTTCAGTGGTGTCGCACCCTGCGAGCCGAAGAAGCCGGCGTCACCGTGGGTGAAGATGCCACCGTCGGCCGCAACAAGCCAGTAGCCGCCCCCGTCCGGAGTCGCCGCCATGCCCACGACCGGCGAGTTCAGTGGTGTCGCACCCTGCGAGCCGAAGAAGCCGGCGTCACCGTGGGTGAAGATGCCACCGTCGGCCGCAACAAGCCAGTAACCGCCCCCGTCCGGAGTCGCCGCCATGCCCACGACCGGCGAGTTCAGGTGGGTGGCGCCCTGGGAGCCGAAGAAGCCGGCGTCACCGTGGGTGAAGATGCCACCGTCGGCCGCAACAAGCCAGTAACCCTTCCCATCGGGCGTCGATGCCATGCCGACGATGGGCGAGTTCAGGTGAGTGGCGCCCTGGGAGCCGAAGAAGCCGGCGTCACCGTGGGTGAAGATGCCGCCGTCGGCCGCAACAAGCCAGTAACCCTTGCCATCGGGCGTCGATGCCATGCCGACGATGGGCGAGTTCAGGGGCGTGGCGCCCTGGGAGCCGAAGAAGCCGGCGTCACCGTGGGTGAAGATGCCGCCGTCGGCCGCAACAAGCCAGTACCCGCCGGTCGGAGGCGGCGGTGGTAGGGCCGTGAAGTCGACTGCAGCGGTCTGGGTGATGACCAAGGGCACCGACGTGTCGTGTGCCGTGTACGTGACGTTCTGCGCCACGGTGTCGCTGACGGTGAACGTGACGACACCATTGGCATTCGAGGGTCCGCTCGCGGCCGAGATGATGGAGCTTCCACTGCTCGGCGCCAAGGTGACGGTGTCCCCGGCGACCGGATTGCCGTTGCCGTCGAGCAGGGTGACCTTCAGCGTGGACGTGGAAGTGCCGTTTGCAGCCACCGTGCTCGGGGTGGCGACGACGGTCGACTTCCCGGCATCGACCGGTCCGGTGAAGAATACCGTAGCGGTTTCGTCGATGACGACCGCCGCCGACGTGTCAGTGGCCGTGAAAGTTGCGCCTTCCGGCGTCGCGTCGGTGGCTGTGAAGGTGACCACGCCGCTGGCATCCGAGGGTCCGCTCGCGGCCGAGATGATGGAGCTTCCGCTCTGTGTCAAGGTGACCGTGTCGCCGGCCACCGGACTGCCGTTTGCGTCGAGCAGGGTCACAGTGATCGTCGAATGGGTCGCACCGTCAGCGGCGACCGAGGTTGGGCTGGCGATGACAGTAGATCTCCCGGCGTCGGCCGGGCCGAGGAAGTTGACGTTCGCCGTCGCGGCGATGACGACAGCCGCCGTCGTGTCGGTGGCCGTGTAGCTGACGCCTTCCGGCGTCGCGTCGGTGACCGTGAAGGTGACCACGCCGCTGGCATTCGAGGGTCCGCTCGCGGCCGAAATGATGGAGCTTCCACCGCTCGGCGTCAAGGTGACCGTGTCGCCAGCGACCGGATTGCCGTTGGCATCGAGCAGGGTCACCGTGACTGTGGAGTGGGTCGCACCGTCAGCGGCGACCGTGGCCGGACTGGCGGAGACTTCTGACACGTGGGTGGCGGTCGGGCCGGCCACGAAGGTGACGTGCGCCGTCGCGGTGATGGCCACCGCCGCCGACGTGTCGGTGGCCGTGTAGGTGACGCTCTCCGCCGTCGCGTCCGTCACAGAGAAAGTGACGACGCCGCTGGCATCCGAGGGGCCGCTCGGGCCGAAGATGTTGGAGCTTCCGCCGCTCGGCGTCAAGGTGACGGTGTCGCCGGCCACCGGGGCATGAGCGGCGTCGAGCAGGGTGACTGTAATTGTCGACGTCGTACCGTTAGCGGTCACACTGGCGGGGCTGGCTACGACGGTCGAGGTGCTCGCGTCGGTGGTGGCTCCGAAGGCCGAAGGAGCCCCGATCACCAACGACCCAACGAACGTGGTGACAAAAAGGGCCCCGGTTGCCAACGTGGCCCAACGCGTCCGAGTGACATGCATGTGTGTACCCCCGCTCAGAGCGAGAACCCCTCGCTTCGATCAAGAAATGGATGCAAATGAAGGACGCACCATAGCACCCGAGCGTCCCCCGCTACCGGGGAGCGAGTTCCTCGAGCCGTTCGGAGTACTGCGGGGTGTCGATGTCGTAGGCCCACATGACCAGCGCATCCTCACCGGTCACCGGGTAATAGTTCTTGCGCACCCCGACCGGGGCGAAGCCGAAGCGGCGATACAGCGTCTGCGCCGGTTCGTTGTTGGCCGCCACCTCGAGCGAAAGATGCTTGACGCCCAAAGGAAGCAGTGTGTGGATCCCGTCGATGAGGAGTGTGCTGGCCACGCCGCGCCGCTGGTACGCCGGTGCGGTGGCAATGGTGGTGACATGGGCCTCGTCGCCCACGATCATGAACCCGATGTAGCCCGCCATAGCGCTGCCGTGCCAGGCGGCGCGATAGAGACGGCCGTGGCGAAGAGCGAGCTCGGAGTGGAACACCCCGACGCTCCACGGCTCGGGAAAGACGACCGCTTCTATGGGCAGGACATGGCGAAGGTCTCGCCGCTTGAGCTTCTCGAGGCGCAGGTCCATTGCAACGCCCTCAGCTCGAGGTGACCTGCGCGAAGTTGCTCTTGGCGTCGGCCTCGCGCATGTAGACGGGAACGATGAGGTGGGGAGCGAGCGGCAGCGCCCCGTTCTCGACGAGCTCAGCGGCCCGGTCGGCCAGGGTGAGTGGAGGTGGGAATCCCAGTGCGTGGCTGAGGCAGGCCACACCCGGCACGCTCCCGAGAACATCTGCGTACCGCTGCACCCCGTCGCCAACACCCACGATGGGAACACCTCCGAGCTCGAGCAACGCTTCGGCCAACTCCTTCGGCGAGAACAGCCCCGAAGCGATGACATCCTCTGTCGCAGGCCGGCGGCCGCGCAACTCACGCAGGGAGGCAAAGACCTCACCGCGACGAGCGTCGACCGCCGCCAGCAGGTAGCCGCGATGGCCCTGCTGGATGGCGGCCCACGTGAGGATGTCAAGGCTCGAGAGCCCGACGATGCCGATGCCCAGCGCCTGGGCCAGTCCCTTGGCTGCCGCCACCCCGACGCGGAGACCGGTGAAGAGGCCCGGACCGACATCGACGGCCACGAAGTCGAGATCGCCGACCTCCAGCCCGAGCTGGACGAGGACGTGCTCCATCGCCGGGACCAAGGTCTCGACGTGGCGACGCTTCCCGCTCAAGGTGAATACGGCCCGCGCACCGCCGGCGGTGCGCGCGGCCACCCCGATCGTCTCGGTGGCTGTCTCAATGGCGACGATGTTCACGAGGCGGCCTCCGACGATCGGAGTGACAGCGCCCGTGCTACTTCGTCTGCCCGCCCGGACCAACTTCCGCGACCGGTGAGGTTGATGGTGCGTTCCTGCGGATCGACCTCGCCGGCGGCACCGGCGGCGCCCGCACCGGGGAGCTCGAGTAGCACCTCGAGGGCATCGTCACCCAAGGCCGGTGCAGCGAGCTCGCCCCATTCGACGAGGGCGATAGCCCGCTCCTCGACCAACTCGGCCAGCGCCAGCTCGACCACCTCACCGAGACCGCCGGTCCGGTAGACGTCGGCGTGGATGAGCGTCGCGACGGGGGCCGTCTCGGCGCACCGATACTGGCGCACCAGCGCAAAGGTGGGACTCGTCACCGGGCCTGCAACGCCGAGTGCAGCGGCGAATCCCTGGGCGAACGCGGTCTTGCCGGCCCCCAGATCGCCCATGAGGAGGACCACGTCGCCCGGCGCGCAGAGCACGGCCAGGCGGCCGGCCACGTCCTTGGTCGCGGCCGGGGAATCCGAAGTGACGATCAGCGGCCAACTACTCACGGGCGCGCCATCCGCAGAGCTCCCCGTCGCCCAACGGCGTCATGCCGTCCGGACCATGAGCCGCTTGGCCCGGACGAGGTCGGCCCGCATTTCGGCCAGGGCCTCTCCCCCGGCGCGGAGCACGTAGGCCGGGTGGTACGTCGGCACGAGGTGGCCGGCCCGGAACGGGTAGACCGATCCACGCAGCTGGCGGATGCCTTCGGTGCTGTCGAGCAGCAACCGGGTGGCGAAGTTGCCCAAGGTGACGACGACCGAGGGATTGATGTGCGAGATCTGCTGTTCGAGATACGGCCGGCACGCCTCGATCTCGGATGGGGCGGGATCGCGGTTCTGCGGAGGCCGGCACTTGACCACGTTGGCGATGTAGCACTGCGATCTCGTGATCCCGATCTCCTCGAACATCAGCCGGTCCAGGAGTTTGCCCGAACGACCGACGAACGGTTCGCCCTCACGGTCCTCGTCGCGGCCCGGAGCCTCGCCCACGAACAGCAGCGCGGCGGCGGGATCGCCCACCCCGAAGACGACCTGGGTCCGCGTGTCGGCCAGCCCACATCGGGTGCACGCACAGGCCGTGGTGCGCAACTCCTCCCAGGTCGATCGGGCGCCGGGGACCGTCATCGCGCCACCCTCATCTGCCTGGACATTCGCCTCGCCGCCTTCAGGGGATCGGCGGTGTGATGCTGCCGCCGGTGGGCTCGGGCACATTGACGGGAACCCGAGGGACCCTCGGTCCGATGCCACAGAGGATCTCGTAGCTGATCGTACCCAACAGCTCTGCCCACTCGTCGGCCGTGATCTCCTCGTCACCCTGACGGCCGAGCAGCACCACTTCGTCGCCCGGCTGCACCGAGCCGTCCTCCTCACAGTCGACCATGATCTGGTCCATGGTCACCATGCCGGCCAGGGGGCGGCGCTTCCCGCCGATGAGCACGCTGGCGCCTTTGGCGAAGAGCGCCCGTGGCACCCCGTCGGCGTACCCGATGGGCACCGTGGCCACCACCGAGCGCTGGGGCAACGGGCGGAGACGCCCGTAGGAAGGTCGTTCCCCCTCGCCCAGGGTGCGCACCGAGACCACACGGGCCCGCAACGACAACGCGGGACGCAACGCCTCGCCCCCCGAGGCTGCCGTGAAGGCAGCGCCCACCGCGGCGCCGGGAAGGTAGCCGTAGAGCCCGATGCCGCACCGGACCATGCCGTAGCGGGCCTGGGGATAGAGGATGGCGCCGGCGGTGTTGGCCGCGTGGATCACATCGGGATGAACGTCGGCCCGGGCTATCTCGTCGATCGCACCATCGAAGAGCGCGAGCTGTCGGAGGGTGAACGAACGGTCCTCGGAGGTCTCGCCGTCGGCCACCGGGAAGTGGGTCCACAGGCCTTCGAAGCGTAGGAGAGGATCATCGGTGATGGCACGCAGGAGTGCGGGCACATCGGCCGGCGCCGCGCCGACCCGGTGCATCCCGGTGTCCACCTTGATGTGCACCGACGTGCGTTGTCCCAACATCCGCGCCGCTTGGGCGAACAGCTCGACGCCCTCGGCGCTGTAGACCGTCGGGGTCAACCCGTAGGCCATGGCCGAATCGACGGCCTCGGGCCCGCACTCGCTCAGCAGGAGGATCGGGCCATGGACCTTGTTCAGGCGCAATTCGACACCCTCATCGACCAAGGCCACGGCGAGTCCCAGCGCACCTCCGGCCAGAGCGGCCCGGGCCACGGCGACCGCCCCGTGCCCGTAGCCGTGCGCCTTGACGACGGCGCACAGTCTGGCCGGGCGCACAAGATTCGACAGCACACGGGCATTGTGGGTGACCGCCCCCAGGTCGATCTCGGCCCAGGCCGGTCGCGACCGGCTCTGAGTCATCGCGACTTCCCCGTCGTTCGTCACCTTGGGGGCCTTGGGCGGCGTCGGGCCGTGCACGCCGGCTTTCAGGCGCTTGAGTGTCCCGTCAGCCATCGCCACGCACCTCACTGAGAAAGTTCGCTACCAATTCGGGCAGATCGCCTGCGACGAGTCCCTCGCGCCGGCCGCGTGCGGCGGCTCTCCCGTGGACGTGGGCGGCCAGGGCGGCGGCCAGGTGCGGCGGCACGCCGCGGGAGAGGAACGCGCCGATGATGCCCGAGAGCACGTCACCAGTGCCCGCGGTGGCGAGCGCCGGGACCCCGGCCCCGGCGAGGAACACGTCGGGTAGCGGGCCGTGCGACAAGGTCCCGCCCGGAGTGTCCCTCTCTCCCCGGGGAGTGGCCACAGCGGTGAGCGGCCCCTTGAGGAGGACGATGGCCCCGAGCGCGTGGGCAAGATCACGGGCGGCCGCCAGGCGGTCCTCGCCGGGGGCCGACCCGGCCACGCGGGCATACTCACCGTCGTGCGGCGTGAGGATGGTCGCATGCGCCGCGCTGCGCCAGCAGCGTGCGCGCGCTCTCGAGATCGCCCAGGGCGGTGATGGCGTCGGCGTCGACCACGAGGGGAAACGGCGCGCCGGCGATAACGGCACGGATCTGTTCCTGCACCGCGTCTCCCGTGCCCAGCCCGGGCCCGATGACCATCGCTTTGCACTTGACCGTCGCTTCGAGGAACGGGGCGGCCCAATGCGGATCCGCCAGGCTGACCCGCACGGCCTCGGTCGGCCAATTGCCGACGGGATTTCCCGGCGTACCGAGGCGGATCATGCCCGCACCGGCCGCCAACGCCCCGCGGGTGCACAAGATGGCCGAGCCCTCCATGCCGATCGATCCGGAGGCCACGCCGAGCGCGGTGCTCCATTTGTTCGATGCACGCGGCCGGGCCGGCAGCGACGTCCCTACGTCGGCGTCCTCGATCAGGGCGGCGCGCGCCGGGTCCAGGGGAATGCCGATGTCGACCACCTCGACCACGCCGCTGTGGGAGGTACCGGCCCCTTGGAGGAGCCCGGGCTTGTAGGCGGCGAAGGTGACGGTGACGGTGGCCTCGAAGGCAGCGCCGGGCGCCACCCCGGTGTCGGCATCGACACCCGAGGGGATATCGATGGAGAGAACGGGAACCCCCGGCGGTACGCCGGGCGCGTCATAGGCACCCCGAAAGCCGGTGCCGTAGGCCCCGTCGATGACGAGGTCCACCGTGCGAAGGACCGGCGGGGTCTCCGCCGCCGCCATCGTCGTGACCCGGGCGCCCCGTTGGGAGAGGAACGCAGCGGCCACGCGACCGTCGGCCCCGTTGTTGCCCTTGCCGACGATCACGGTCACATGACGGCCGTAGCCGCCGCCCAGGATGCGCAGGGCCGCGTGGCCGACGGCCGTACCGGCCCGCGCCACCAGCGTCTCCTCGCTCACGCTCGAGAGTGCAGCGGCGTCGGCCGCCCGCATCTCGTCCCGGGTCAGGACGGGGAGCACGGAGCGTGCCGTTCCGCCACGACGAATGCGATGGCCACCTCGGTCGTGTGCGTCAAGGAGAGATGGAATCGTCCGGCGCCGCGCTCGGTGGCCAATCTGGCCGCCGCCCCGTGGAGGACGACCGACGGTGCGTTGCGGGTCGGGCCGACCGCAACGGAACGGCGGACCTCCACATCGGTGAGCGCAAAGCCACCGAGCCCTGTTCCGAGCGCCTTCATCACGGCCTCCTTGGCCGCGAAGCGCGCGGCCAGGGATTCGCTCGGATCGGGAGAGCGGCGTGCGTCCGTCTGTTCGGCGTCGGTGAAGAACCGGGCGGCAAACCCGGGACGGCGCGCCAGCACCCGGCGGAAGCGGGCGACATCGACCGCATCCACACCGACGCCGACGACCGGGCCCTTGTCGGTGAAAGCGCCGGCGCCCACGCGGCCGGCGATCTCGAAAGCAGACGCGTCGAGCGCCGCGTCGTCGAGGGTCGTGGCGGCCCGCGCCAGAGCAGTGACCGGGGCCGCGTTCATTCGACGGTCACCGTCTTGGCCAGATTGCGGGGACGATCGACGTCATTGCCGTGGAGACGCGCCAGGCTGTAGGCCAGCTGCTGCAGGGGGACGACCCCGGCGACCGGAGAGAGCAGGGGCGCGCAGGGAGGGACCCAGAGGACGTGATCGGCCACGGCCGCCGCCTCTTCGTCGCCGTCGTCGGCCACCAGCACGACCGTGGCGCCGCGGCTGTGCACCTCGGCGATGTTGGAGAGCAATTTCTCCCACAGCCGGTTGCGCGTCGCGATGCCGACCACGACCGTTCCGGGTTCGATCAGGGCGATGGGACCGTGCTTGAGCTCGCCGGCCGCATAGCCTTCGGCCCGCAGATAGGCCAGCTCCTTCAACTTGAGCGCGCCCTCGAGGGCCATCGGGTAGCCGACGTGACGGCCCAGGAAGAAGAAGTCACGCGCCTCGACCAGCTTGCCGGCCACGTCGTCGACCGCCGGGGCTCGGCGCAGCGTCTCCTCGACGAGCTCGGGCAGCCGGTCCATCTCATCGAGCACTGCCGTGATCTCATCGGTTGTCAACGTGCCCCGAATCTGGGCCAGGGTGAGGCCGAGGAGCTCGAGCGCCACGATCTGGGCCAGATGGCACTTCGTCGACGCCACCCCCACCTCGGGGCCGGCCCTCGTGTAGAGCACCCCGTCGGCCTGGCGGGCCATGGACGAATCGACCACGTTGGAGACGACCAGGACCTTGGCGCCGAGGCGGGAGGCTTCCTGCATGGCCTTGGACGTATCGAGCGTCTCGCCGGACTGGGAGACGCCGACGCACAGGGTGCGCTCGGTCATCACCGGGTCCCGGTAACGGAATTCGCTGGCGATGTCGACCTCGGTAGGCAGCTTCACCCAGTGCTCGATGGCGTACTTCGCCACTAGCGCAGCGTGGTAGCTGCTCCCGCAGGCCACGATGAACACCTTGTCGATCCGGCGGAGCTCGTCGTCGGTGAGTCGCATTTCGTCGAGCACCAACTGCCCGCTGGCATCGCGGCGGTCCAACAACGTATTGGCCACCGCCCGCGGCTGCTCGTGCATCTCCTTGGACATGAAGTCGTCGTAGCCGTCTTTGCGGGCCGCCTCGAGATCCCATGTGATGTGCAACTCCTCGGGGGTGACCGGGTCGCCCTCGAGGGTCGTGACGGCGATGGCGCCGGGCGTGAGAACCGCCACTTCGTCGTCCGCCAGGGAATAGAGGTGGTCGGCGTGCCCGAGGAGCGCAGGGATGTCCGAGGCGAGGAGCGACACGTCGTCGCGCAGCCCGAGCACCAGAGGTGTCGAGCGACGGGCCGCCACGACTGTGTCGGGGTCGTCCGCGTGGACGACGGCGATGGAGAAGGCACCACGCACGCGTCCGAGCGCCGCCCGCGTGGCCTCGGCCAAGGAGAGCCCAGTTGCCATGTGCTGCTCGATGAGGTGGGCCATCACCTCGGTATCGGTGGCCGAGGTCATCGTGTGGCCGGCCCGCACGAGCTCGTTGCGCAGGACGCCGTGGTTCTCGATGATCCCGTTGTGGACGAGGGCCAGACGCCCCGTGCAGTCGAGGTGGGGGTGCGCGTTCTCGGCCGTCGGATGGCCGTGGGTGGCCCAACGGGTATGGCCGATGCCCGCACCGTGCACGGCGGGGGGCGGCGTCTGGGCCGGCGTGTCCGTGTCGCCGCCCGTGAGCCGCTCGAGGTCGGCCACCGAACGGGTGCCATCGGCCGCCCGCACCCGCCAGATACCCCCGTCCACGACGAGTGCCACCCCGGCCGAGTCGTAACCCCGGTACTCCAGCTGGTGCAGCGCACCGAGGATGAGGGGGAGGGCGGCGGGGTCACCCGTGACGCCGAAGATGCCGCACATATCAGCCCAGGTTACTGGCGGGGTCGGCCGGCGCCGGTAGCGCCAGGGGCGGGTCAGCCCCCGACTTGCCCCAGCTCGGTCTCGACGACGCCGGCCAGCTCGGCCGCCATGGCGTTCGCCTGGGCTTCCTCCCTGGCCTCGACCATGACCCGCACCAGCGGCTCGGTCCCGCTGGCCCGGAGCAGAACCCTTCCCTCGTGCCCGAGTTTGACCTGCGCCTCAGCCACCGCTTCCCACACCGGGTCGCAGTCGGCCAGACGTCCGGGTTGCGGGATCGGGACGTTCACCAGGACCTGGGGGACCCGCTCGACCAGACCGTCGGCCAGGTCGGCCAGGGGCCGTCCCGTCCGCTGCATGAGGTCGGCCAGGGCGATCCCGGTGAGGATGCCGTCCCCCGTGGTCGACCGGGCCCGGAAGATGATGTGCCCCGATTGCTCGCCGCCCAGGGCCAGGCCATCCGCATCGAGCGCGGCCAGCACATGACGGTCCCCCACATCCGTCTCGCGCACCCCGATGCCGTGCGCCTCCATGGTCAGGCGGAAGCCGAGGTTCGTCATGACCGTCACCACCACGGTGTTGCCCACCAGGTGGCCCCGGTGGGCGAGGTCGAGGGCGAAGAGGGCGAGCAGGACGTCGCCGTCCACCACCGTCCCGTCGTGATCGACTGCGATCACACGGTCGGCGTCGCCGTCGAGGGCCAAGCCGAGATCGGCCCCCCGCTCGACGACGGTGCGCGCCAGCAGACCCGGGTCGGTCGAGCCGCACTTGTCGTTGATGTTGGTGCCGTCGGGCGCGGCGCAGAGCGTGGTCACCGTGGCGCCCAAATCGGCCAGGACTCCCGGCGCGAAGGCGCTGGCGGCCCCGTTGGCGCAGTCCACCACGATGTGCAGCCCGCCCAGGCCGCGTCCCTCGGTGGCCGTGAGGAGATGCTGGCGGTACACGTCACCCGCCGCGGTGTCGAGGCTGATCCGGCCCACCCCGTACCCGGTCGGGCGGCGGGGCGGCCGTTCAGCGTCGTCGAGGATGGAAGCCAGCTCGTGCTCCACCTCGGACTCGAGCCCGACCGGCAACTTGGTACCGAGCGAGCTGAAGAGCTTGATCCCGTTGTCGCCGAAGGGGTTGTGCGAGGCCGAGACCATGGCGCCGGGCATTCTGCGGCGCTCGGCCACCGTGGCCACGCCGGGTGTCGGCAACACGCCCAGGTCGATGACGTCCGCCCCCTCGGTCGCCAGGCCGGCCGACAATGCGGCCTGGAGCAACGGGCCGGAGCGACGCGTGTCGCGGCCCACCACGAAGGCCGGGGCGGGGAGCACGCGGGCCGTGGCGCGACCCAGGGCCAGGGCCAACTCGGCCGTGAGCTCTTCGTTGGCGACGCCCCGGACGCCATCGGTGCCGAAGCGTGCCGACGCCACCCCTCCTACCGCTTGGAGTACTGCGGCGCCTTGCGGGCCTTCTTCAGGCCGTACTTCTTCGACTCCTTCTCGCGGGCGTCGCGGGTGAGGAGGCCCGACCGCTTCAGCGCGGCACGGTGCTCCGGGTCCATCTCACAGAGGCTGCGCGCGATACCGAGGCGCATGGCGCCGGCCTGGCCCGAGATCCCGCCCCCGTCGATGGTGGCGTCGATGTCGTAGGACTCTGTGGTGTTGGTGACCCGCAGAGGCTCGGTCAACAACATGCGATGGGTGGCCGAGGTGAAGTACGCCTCGATCGGCTGCTTGTTGACGCGGATGGCGCCTTGGCCGGGCCGGAAGCGGACGCGGGCCACCGCCTGCTTGCGGCGGCCGGTGGTCTGGGTAAGTGGTGCGGGCATCGGTGGTGAGCTCCTTCAGTCGTTCGTTCAGCCGGCCCGACGGGCCGCGGGCAGCTCGAGCGGCTCGGGGCGCTGGGCTGCGTGAGGATGATCGGGGCCGGCGTAGACGTTGAGCTTGCCCAACATCGCCCGGCCCAGCGTGTTCTTCGGGAGCATGCCGCGGACGGATCGGCGGATCATTTCGTCCGGCGACCGCTCGAGGAGCTCGGCATAGCTGGTGGAGCGGAGCCCACCCGGGTAGCCACTGTGGCGGTAGGCCATCTTCTCGGCGGCCTTGCCCGAGGTGAGGATCACCTTGTCGGCGTTGACGACGACCACGTGATCACCGGTGTCGACATGGGGGGCGAAATAGGGGCGGTGCTTCCCGCGCAGGATGCGCGCCACCTCGGAGGCCAGGCGACCCAGGACGAGACCATCGGCGTCGACCACGTACCAGGCCCGCTGGATCTCGCTGACTTTGGGTGAAAATGTGCGCAAGGGAAAGGTCTTTCGCTGACGGATGAATCGGGGAGCTCCCACCCTCAGGTGTGCTCAGGCCCTCGGAGGTCCCGTGGGCCGACCTACCAGGATAGGGCCCCGGAGCGGGCCGGGCAAGCCAGGTCCCTCAACAGTCGCCGCCGGTCGGCTCAGCCGGCGTCGGGCCCGTAGTCCACCGAGACCAGGCAGAGGCCCCGGGCCGGTGCCGGATCGGCGGCCCGGTGCCGGTTCGTGGCCCGCAGGCGTTCGAGCAGGGTGGCCGCATTCGCCTTCCCGCGGCCGACTTCGACCAGGCTGCCGACGACCGAGCGGACCATCTGATGGCAGAAGGCATTGGCCTGTATCTCGAAGCGGAGAAGGCGGCCGGCCCCGATGTCGGTGAGCTCGCGGCTCTCCTCGAGGACCCATTTGGCCCGCGTCACCCGCCGGACGATGGGTTCCTCGGGGCTCGACCCGGGTTTGCGCCGGCAAAAGGAACGGAAATCGTGGGTGCCCAGGAGGACGTCCGAGGCCGCCTCCATGGCCCGCAGATCCAGCGGATCGCGCACGTGCCAGGTCATCGGGTCCAACAAGGGATCGGGGGCCGGGCCGTTCCACACCAGGTAGCGGTAGGCCCGGGCGAGCGCCGAGCGCCGGGCGTCGAAGGTCGGGGCGACCTCGTCAGCGCGCAGCACGACGATGGAGGGCGCCAGCTGGCGGTTGAGCGCACGCGCCAGGCCGACGCCGTCGAAGGGGACGGGAGGCAGGTCGACGTGGACCACCTGGCCCCGGGCGTGCACCCCGGCATCGGTGCGGCCGGCGCAGGTCAACAAGGGGGCTTCGCTCATCCGGGCCGTCCGGCCTATGGCGTGGCGCAGGGCCCCGGCCACTGTCGGGACCTCGGGTTGGGGGGCGAAGCCGCGAAAGGCGGCACCGTCGTAGGCGATCAGGAGCCTCCAGCGCTGCAACTGCTGGCGCAGTTCCGCAGCGTCCGCAGGGACGTGCCCGCCCAGATCGATGCCGGGACTAGACGAACTCAATCCGCGCCATCGGCGCGTTGTCGCCCGGGCGCGGACCGAGCTTGAGAATCCGGGTGTACCCGCCCGGACGCTCCGCATAGCGGGGCCCGATCTCCTCGAAGAGCTTGTGGGCCATGTCCTTGTCCCGGATAAGGGCCACGACCCGGCGGTGCTGATGGATACCACCCTTGCGGGCGGCGGTCACGCACTTCTCGGCCACCGGGCGCAGGGCCTTGGCCTTGGCCTCGGTGGTCACCAACGACTCGGCCGCGATCAGCGAGGCGACCAGGTTGCCCAGGATCGCCTTCTGGTGCGCCGAGCTGCCGCCCATGCGACGTCCACGCTTCGGGGTTCCCTGCATGGCGATCAGTCCCTGGTGCGGAGCGAGAGCCCGCGCTCGTCGAGGCGCTGCACGACTTCGTCGGCCGACTTCTGCCCGAAGTTGGTGATGGCCAGCAGATCGTCCATCGTCCGTTCGACCAGCTCGCCGATCGTGTTGATCTGGGCCCGCTTGAGGCAGTTGCGGGGGCGCTCGGAGAGGTCGAGGTCTTCGATGCGCAGGTCGAGGTCGGGCGAGCCGGACGAGGTCAGGCCGGGAACGCCCAGTTCCAGTCCTTGCGGCGCATCTTCCAGATCGGCCACCAGGCCGACCAGGTTGCGGAGGGTGTCACCGGCCGAGGCGAGCGCCTCACGGGGGGTGATGGTCCCGTCCGTCTCGATGTCGAGTACCAGGCGGTCGTAGTTGGTGGACTGCTCCACCCGCACCGGCTCAATGTCGAAGGTCACCCGGTGGACGGGCGAGAAGATGGAGTCGATGGGGATGACGCCGATGGTGTTCGAGCGCTTGTTCTTGTCGGCCGAGACATAGCCACGACCCCGCTCGACCGTCACGTCGACGGCCAGGCGGCCTTTGGCGTTGATCGAGGCGATGTGCAGGTCGGGGTTGAGGACCTCGACGTCCGAGGTCGCCTGGAGGTCGGCTGCCGTGGCATCGATGGGCCCCCGCACGTCGAGACGGAGGGTCACGGGCTCGTCGGTGTGCATGCGCACGAGCAGGTCCTTGAGGTTCAAGATGATATCGGTGACATCCTCCTTCACGCCGGGAAGCGTGGTGAACTCGTGCAGCGCCTCATCGAAGCGCAGCTGTGTCACCGCCCCGCCGGGAATGGACGACAGCAGCGTGCGTCGCAGCGAGTTGCCCAGCGTGGTGCCGAAGCCGGGGTCGAGCGGGCCGATGGCGAAACGCTGCCGGTTGTTCTGCTCTTCGTCGACTGCTTCCACTGTCGGTCGTTGGATCATCAGCATCGTGGGGACTCCTGTGTTGCGTCGTGGTGTGGGTCGGGGCGGCGTGGGGACGCCTGGTGGGAAGGTCAGGTCCTACTTCGAGTAGAGCTCGACGATGAGCTGCTCTTGCACGGGCTCGTCGATGTGCTCGCGCAGCGGGGGGTTCAGCACGGCGACGCTGAAGCCGCCGTCGCCCGTCTCGAGCCAGGCCGGGGTCTGGCGCTCCAGGGTGTCCATGTTGCGGCGTACCGAGAAGTTCTCGCGGGTTCCACTCTTGAGGGTGACCCGGTCACCCTTGCGCACCCGGTAGCTCGGGATGTCGACCCGCTTGCCGTTGACGAGCACATGCCCGTGGCGGACGAACTGGCGGGCCTGGCGGCGGCTGGCGCCCCATCCGGCCCGGAAGACGACGTTGTCGAGGCGTAGCTCGAGGTTCCGCAAAAGGTTCTCGCCGGTGATGCCGGGCTGGCGGCTCGACTCCTCGTAGAGATTGCGGAACTGCTTCTCCAAGAGGCCGTAGATCCGGCGTGCCTTCTGCTTCTCGCGCAGTTGGGTCAGGTATTCGGAACCCTGCCGCATGCGGTCACGCCCGTGCTCGCCGGGTGGGTAGGCGCGGCTGTGCCGATCGGTCACCGCCTCGGAGACGGGGCACTTGAGCGAGTAGCAGCGCTCGCCCTTCAAGAACAGCTTGGTCCGCTCACGCCGGCAGAGACGGCAGACTGGTCCGGTGTATCTCGCCATAAACTCTTCCTCTAGACCTAGACCCGACGCCGCTTCTTGGGGCGGCAGCCGTTATGGGGGATGGGGGTGACGTCCTTGATACCGACGACTTCGATGCCGACGGCAGCGAGCGACCGGATAGCTGTCTCACGGCCCGAGCCGGGACCACGGACCAGGACGTCGACCTTGCGCACCCCGTGTTCCATGGCCCGCTTGGCGCAGGCTTCGGCGGCCAGCTGGGCCGCGAACGGGGTGGACTTGCGGGAACCCTTGAAACCGACGTTGCCGGCCGAGGCCCAGGCGAGCACGTTGCCCTCGGGGTCGGCGATCGACACGATCGTGTTGTTGAACGAGCTCTTGATGTGCGCCACGCCGTAGCTGATGTTCTTGCGTTCCTTGCGACGGGGGCGACGAGCCTGCTTGGTGGGCTTTGCCATCTACTTCTTCACCTTTTTCTTCCCGGCCACGGTCTTCTTCGGGCCCTTGCGCGTCCGGGCGTTGGTGTGCGTCCGCTGGCCGTGGACCGGCAGCCCCTTACGGTGACGCACACCCTGGTAGCAGTTGATCTCCATCTTGCGCTTGATGTCCTGGGACACATCGCGTCGCAGGTCACCTTCGACCCTGAAGTTGGCGTCGATATAGGTACGCAGGCGCGCCACCTCTTCATCGGTCAGGTCACGCACCCTCGTCGAGGGATTGACGTCGACCGCTTCACAGATCTGGCCCGAGAGGGTGTTGCCGATGCCAAAGATGTAGGTCAGGGAGATCTCCAACCGCTTCTCGCGGGGGATGTCCACTCCCGAAATTCGAGCCATATGATTCCTCTCCTCAGCCCTGGCGCTGCTTGTGGCGCGGGTTCTCACAGATCACCCGGACGACACCGTGCCGCCGGATGACCTTGCACTTCTCACAGATCGGCTTGACACTTGGCCGAACTTTCACGTCGCGTCCTTATCTCTCGCTGCTGGCACCCGGTGGCTACTTGTACCGGTAGGTGATACGGCCCCGGTTGAGGTCGTACGGAGTGATCTCCACCTGGACCTTGTCCCCCGGAAGAATGCGGATACGGTGCATCCGCATTTTGCCCGAGCTGTGCGCCAACACTTTGTGTCCGTTCTCCAGCTCTACGCGGAACATTGCATTGGGCAGTGGCTCGACCACCGTGCCTTCGAGCACGATGGCATCTTCCTTGGGCTTGGGCAGGTGACTCTCCTCAATGATCGATTTCTGATGCTGCTCCGAGCGCACCGGTGGCGCGAGGCCGGAACGGGGCGGAATCGGATGTGGCTCGACGGCAAGTGGCCCAAAAGCGACCTGGCCCAGAACCAGCGAATTATTCTACCCCAATTGGCGCACAATTCCAACGGCCCCCGTTCGGCTGCGGCTCAGGCCCTGTCCGGGTCCACTCTCAGGCCAAGGTGAAGACCTCCGGGCCGTCGGGGGTCACGGCGATCGTGTGCTCGAAATGGGCCGAAAGGCGGCCGTCGGCGGTCACGATGCTCCACCCGTCATCGAGCATCTCGGTCGCGGCCGAGCCGGCATTGACCATGGGCTCGACGGCGAACACCATGCCCGTCTTGAGCGTGGGCCCACGGTGGCCGGGCCAGTAGTTCGGCACCTGGGGTTCCTCGTGCATGGCGGTGCCGATGGCGTGCCCCACGTACTCGCGCACCACGCTGAACCCGCCGGCCTCGGCCACGTTCTGCACGGCCCGCCCCACCTCGTGCAGGGCGTTCCCCTTCTTGAGCTGCTCGATCCCGGCCCACAGGCTGCGCTCGGTCACCTCGATCAGCTTCTGGGCCTCGGCCGAGATCTCCCCGATGCCCATGGTGAAGGCGGCGTCACCGTGGTACCCCTCGATGATCGCCCCGCAGTCGATGGACAGGATGTCCCCCTCCTCCAGGCGGTAGGCGCCGGGGATCCCGTGGACGATCATGCTGTTGGGAGACGTGCAGATGACGGCGGGGAAGTCGCGGTAGCCCAAGAAATTGGATCGGGCCCCGCGGCGCTCGAGCACGGCCCGGGCCACCGTATCCAGCTCGGCCGTCGTCACCCCGGGCCTGGCCGCCTCCCGGGTCGCCGCATGCATCTCCGCCACGACCTTGCCGGCCTTCCGCATTTTGGCCAGCTCTTCGTCGTTACGTCGCACTACTCCCTCTTCTTCTGCCGCTTGGTGTCGATGGCCCCCACCACCCGGCGGGTCACCGCGTCGGGCGACCCGGTCCCGTTGATGGAAACCAGAAGTCCACGTTCGGTATACCAGGCGATGAGCGGCGCCGTTTCGGCCTCGTAGAGGTCCAGTCGCCGCTGGATCGCCTCTTCGGTGTCGTCCTCGCGCTGGATCACCTCGCCACCGCAGACGTCGCAGGTCCAGTTGACCATGGGTGGCGCCGCGGTCGAGTAATTGGCCCCGCAGTCCACGCACACCCGTCGAGAGGCCAGCCGCTTCATGACCAAGTCGGTGGGGACGTTGAGGTCGATCACGATGTCCAACCCGAAGGGGTGCACGATCCCGTCCAGCTCGTTGGCCTGGGTCGTGGTGCGGGGGCAACCGTCGAGGACGAAGCCACGACCCCTCGTGTCACGCTCGGAGAGGCGGGTCTGCACCATCTCCATCACCATGTCGTCGGGGATGAGCTCGCCCTTGTCCATGAGGGACTGGGCCCGCACGCCCAGCGGCGTCTTGGACTTGACCTCGCCCCGCAACATGTCCCCGGTGGAGACATGGGGCACGACGTAGTGATGCGAAAGGCGAACGCACTGCGTTCCCTTGCCGGCCCCCTGCTTGCCGAGGACCACGAGCCTGACCCCGGGGATCACAGATCCCTACTTGAGGAAACCCTCGTAGTTGCGCATCATCAGCTGACTGTCGATCTGGCGCATCGTTTCGAGCGCCACGCCCACGGAGATCAGCAGTGTCGTTCCGTAGAAGGGGAACGAATTGAGATGCCACAACGCCATAAGGAGTGAGGGTACGACGGCCACGGACCCCAGGAACACCGCGCCCACGACCGTGATCCGGCTGAGGATGTGCGCGAAATAGCGCTCGGTGGGCGGTCCGGGCCGGATGCCGGGGACGAAACCACCCTGCTTGCGGATCAGATCCGCCTGCTGGTGGGGGTCGAAGGCCACGTAGACGTAGAAGAACGTGAACATGAAGATGAGGACGAAGTACGCCGCGATATAGAAGAAGCTGGTCGGCGTCAGGCTGCGCCGGACGAAACTCTGGAACCAGTTCACCTGGATCACGTTGGAGAGCAGGACCGGGATGTAGAGGACCGACGAGGCGAAGATGATCGGGATGACGCCGGACTGGTTCACCTTCAAGGGGATATAGGTGCTGCTCCCCCCGTACATCCGGCGGCCGACGACCCGGCGGGCGAAGGTGACCGGAATCCGTCGCTGGCCCTGGTCGAAGAAGACGATGGTCACCAAAAGGACGAGGGAGACGACGATGATGACCCCGAACTTGAACTTGCCGCCCTCGGCCAGGATCGACCGGAACCCGTTCGGGATGGCGGCCACCACGTTGGCGAAGATCAGGATCGACATGCCCTGCCCGATGCCACGCTGGGTGATGAGCTCGGCCAGCCACATGACGAACGCCGTCCCGGCCGTCAGGCACAGGACCATGAAGGCGGCCAGGGGGAAGCTGAACTTCGGGATCAGGTCGACCGTCGTCCCGAGCAGGGCGGCGTCGTGCCCGTGGAAGGCGTAGATCAGCCCGGACGACTGCATGAGGGCGAGCGCGACCGTGAGGTAGCGGGTGGTCTGGGTGATCTTCTTCTGCCCGACCGCCCCCTGGTCGCGCCACTCCTCCAGCTTTGGGATCACCGTCGAGAGCAGCTGAATGATGATCGAGCTGGTGATGTAGGGCATGACGCCCAGGCCGAAGACGGCCAGGCGTACCAACGCGCCCCCGCTGAAGAGGTTGAGGAAGCCCAGCACGCCGGAGGAGGAGGCGCCCGCCTCGAGGGATTGCAAGCGGCCCCAGTTCACCCCCGGAACCGGGACGTTGGCCCCGATCTGGTAGAGGGCGATGATGGCCAGGGTGAAGATGACCTTGTTACGAAGGTCCGGAACCCTGAACACATTGGCAAGCCGCGAGAGCATGGACGCGCCTTCTCAGTGTTGTCCGGGTGTCGTCACTACCGGTTCATCAAGGCGTTGCCCGATGCCGGAGGACGCCCATGGCCGAAGGGGAGTGGCATCTTCTCAACGCTACCGCCCGCCGTGGTGATCGCGGCGGCGGCCGAAGCCGAGAAGGCGTGGGCGGTCACCCGGATCGGGCGCGAGAGCGCACCCTGCCCGAGAACCTTGACCAGATCCTTCGGCCGGCACAGTCCGGCGTCGACCATCGTCTGCACCGTGATCTCGTCGCCTTCCAGGCCGGCGAGGACCCCGATATTGACCGGGGTGTAGACGATGCGGAACGGGTTGGTGAACCCCTTGAGCTTGGGGATGCGCTGCATCAGGGGAAGCTGCCCACCCTCGAAGCCGGCGGGCACGGTGTTCCGGGCGTGCTGGCCCTTGGTCCCGCGGCCGGCCGTCTTGTGGCCTTTGCCGCCGGTGCCGCGGCCTACCCGCTGCTTGGCCTTCGTGGCGCCCTTTGGTGGCGCCAGATCGTGGAGCTTCATTGCGACACCTCCTCAACGTTGATCAGATGCGGGACGCGGGCGATCATGCCCCGGATTTCTGGGCGGTCCGGGAGGTCGTTGGACTGCCCGATGCCGCGCAGCCCCAGGGCCCGCAGCGTGCCGCGGTGCTTGGGCTTGCTCCCGATGGCGGAGCGCGTCTGGGTGATCACCAGGCGCGCCTTGTCGTCCTTGGTGGCCTTGGGCGGGCGTGCAGGCATGGTCAGCGCGTCTCCGCCGCGTAGAGGTCGGTCTCGCGCTTGCGCTCACGGTAGGCGCGCAGCACGCCGCCCGGGGTCACTTCGTCGGCCGCCTTGCCCCGCAGGGCCGCCACCTCGTCGGGGCGGCGCAGTGCCTTGAGACCGGCGATGGTGGCGTGGGCCACGTTGATCCCGTTGGAGGAGCCGAGCGACTTGGCCAGAATGTCGCGGATGCCCGCCATCTCGAGGATGGCCCGGGCCGCGCCACCGGCGATGACGCCAGTTCCGGGAGCAGCCGGCTTGAGCATGACGCGGCCGGCGCCGCTCTCCCCGATGACCGGGTGCACGATGGTGCTGCCGGCCAACGGGACCTCGAAGAGGTTCTTGCGCGCCTCTTCGATGCCCTTCTGGACGGCCAACCCGGCTTCCTTGGCCTTGCCGTAGCCCAGGCCGACCTTGCCGTTGCCGTCCCCGACCACCATGAGGGCGGCGAAGGAGAACCGGCGGCCACCCTTGACGACCTTGGCCACCCGATTCACCTTGATGGTGCGCTCTTCGTACTGTGTGTCGACCATGCTCAGAACTCCAGTCCCTCGGCCCGTGCCGCATCCGCCAGGACGGCGACACGGCCGTGATAGACGAAGCCACCACGGTCAAAGACCACTTTTGTGATGCCGGCCGCTTTGGCCCGTGTTCCCAACAACCGCCCCACCGACGCGGCGCCGGTCACGTTACCCCCGCCGCTCTGGCCCAGACTGGCGCGCAGATCCGGCTCCACCGACGAGGCGGACGCCAGGGTCCGCCCGGTGGTGTCGTCGATGACCTGGGCCGAGATGTGGCGATTGGAACGGTGCACGGCCAGGCGCGGCACCTCGGGGGTACCGGTCACCTTGGCCCGAACCCGGGCGTGGCGGCGGACCCGCAGCCGGGTCCGATCGTCTGTACGTGCCATTACTTCGCTGCCTTTCCGGCCTTGCGGAGGACCCGCTCGCCGGCGTAGCGCACGCCCTTGCCCTTGTAGGGCTCGGGCTTGCGGAGCTTGCGGATGTCGGCGGCCACCTGGCCCACCTTCTCCTTGTCGATGCCCCTTGACCGTGATGCGGGTCGGCAGGGGCACCTCGAAGGTAATGCCCTCGGGGGCGTCGACGAACACCGGGTGCGAGAAGCCCAGGGCGAGCTCGAGTGAACCCGGGCCCTTGGCCGTGGCGCGGTACCCCACGCCGACGATCTCGAGGTCCTTGGAGAAGCCGTCGGTCACACCCGTCACCATGTTGGCGACCAGCGAGCGCGACAGGCCGTGCAGCGCGCGGTGGCGCCGCTCGTCGTCGGGGCGGGTGACCACGAGCTCCTCACCCTCCTGGGTGATGGAGATGCCGGCCGGGAGCTCCCGATCGAGTTGGCCCTGGGGTCCCTTGACGCTGACGGCGTTGCCGTCGAGCGTGACGGTGACGTTGGAGGGGACCGGAATGGGCGAACGTCCGATACGTGACATCAGGCTTCACCTCCCGTGCGGGTCGGGGCGGACGTGGGGCTACCAGACATGGCAGAGCACCTCGCCGCCCAAGTGCTTGCGGCGCGCTTCACGATCGGTCACGAGACCCTGGCTGGTCGACAGCACGGCCACCCCCATGCCACCGAGCACACGCGGGATGCCGTCGGCCCGGGCGTAGATGCGCAGCCCGGGCTTGGAGATCCGCTTGATGCCGGCGATCGTGCGGGTGCGGTCAGCTGAGTACTTCAGGGAGATCTCGAGCGTGGTGCCCGGCTTGTCCCCGTTCGGCTCCACGTGGTAGCCGGCGATGAATCCCTCTCGCTCGAGGATGCCCGCGAGGGACTCCTTCAGCTTGGAACCGGGCATCTTCACCGTGTCGAACATGGCGGAGTTGGCGTTGCGGATACGCGTGAGCATGTCCGCGATGGGATCGGTCATCGTCATGGTGCGCCTACCAACTCGCCTTTGTGACACCCGGTATCTCGCCGGCGTGCACCATCACACGCAGGCAGATACGGCAAAGCCCGAACTTGCGATACACGGCCTTGGGACGACCACACCGCTGGCAGCGGGTGTAGCCCCGTACCTTGAATTTGGGTGTGCGCTGTTGCTTCTCAATCAAAGCCTTTTTTGCCATGATGCTTATCGAGTCTCCTGTCGGAACGGGAAGCCGAACGCCGCGAGGAACGCCCGCCCTTCCTCGTTGTTGCGTGCTGTGGTGACGATGGTGATGTCCATGCCGCGGACGCTGTCGATGCGGTCATAGTCGATCTCGGGGAAGATGAGTTGCTCGGTGACCCCGAAGGTGTAGTTGCCCTTGCCGTCGAACGAACGGGGCGAAAGCCCCCGGAAGTCACGGATGCGGGGGATGGCCAAGCTCAACAGTCGGTCGAAGAACTCCCAGGCCCGGTCGCCCCGCAAGGTTACCTTGGCACCGATCGCCTGTCCCTCGCGCAACTTGAAGCCGGCGATCGACTGCTTCGCCCTCGTCACGATCGGCTTCTGCCCCGTTATGAGCTCCAGGTCGCGCTGGGCCCCTTCGAGGAGTGAGGCCTGCTGGGTGGCCCGGCCCACGCCCATGTTGATGACGATCTTCTCGAGGCCGGGCACCTCCATGATGTTGCCCAGCTCGAGCTCGTCTTTGAGCTGGGCCCGCAACTCGCTCAGGTAGCGCTCCTTGAGCCGGGGGCGGGCCGGCGCGCTGCACGGTCGTGCTCACAGCTGGGCCCCGCACTTGCGGCACACGCGCACCTTCTCGCCGTCCTTGCCGATGTCCATGCCGGCCCGCGCCGGGCCGTCGTGGCTCTTGCACCACAAGGCCACGGAGGAGACATGCACCGGCATGAACTTGTCGATGACCCCACCCTGCTGCGTGGCCCGGGTGGGCTTGGCGTGGCGCTTGGCGATGTTGACGCCTTCGAGAATGACCTTGTCCTCACGCGGGAACGCACGCACGACCTCGGCCTTCTTGCCCTTGTCCTTGCCCGAGCGCACGATCACCTGATCGCCTTTGTGGATCCGCATCACAACACCTCCGGGGCCAACGACACGATGCGCATGAACCGCTTGTCCCGCAGCTCGCGCCCGACCGGGCCGAAGATGCGGGTGCCGCGGGGCTGCTGCGGTCGTTGATCAGCACCGCTGCGTTCTCGTCGAACCTGATGTAGCTGCCGTCGGCCCGGCGCTTCTCCTTCTTGGTGCGCACGACCACGCACTTGACCACGTCGCCCTTCTTCACCGCGGCACCGGGGATGGCGTCCTTGACCGTGGCCACGAAGACGTCGCCGATGCTGGCGTAGCGACGGCGGGACCCACCGAGCACGCGGATGCACAGCACCTCACGCGCCCCGGAGTTGTCCGCCACCCGGAGGCGGGACTCTTGCTGGATCATCGGGCCCTCTCGACAACTTCGGTGAGCCGCCAGCGCTTGAGCTTGGACAGCGGACGGGTCTCCTGGACACGGACCCGGTCCCCCACCTTGGCCGTGTCCTCGGCATCGTGCACGTACAGCTTCTTGGTGCGCTGCACCGTCTTGCCGTAACGGGGGTGACGGACACGCTCGACCACAGCCACCACCACGGTGGACTGCATGGCATCGGATACGACGACACCCTCACGAACCTTGCGCCGGTTCGGGCGGGCACCGTCCTCTGCGTCGGCGGCCGGTGCCGCAACCTCGGCCGCGGCCGTGGACGGCGCCGGCGCGGCCGGCGTCTCGACCGGGGATGCCCCGGCATCGCCCGTGGGCGCGGCAATCGTCGCCCCGGCCGTTTCGACAGGCTCGGTCACTTCGTCAGTTGCGGCTTCGGTCTCGTCGGCCATCAGGCCTCTTCCTCTTCTTCATCGTCGTCTATGTCGTCTTCGATGTCGTCATCGACATCGTCGACCACGTCGTGATCGTGATCGTGGTCATGGTCGTGGTCGTGGTCGTGGCCTGCGGCGGCAGCCTCGGCTTCGGCCGCTGCGGCACGGGCGGCGGCCCGCTCGGCCACCTCGGCGTCCTCAGCGGCCAGCTTGGCCAGCGCCTCGGAGTGCGCGGCCGCGCGTCGGTGCCACGTAGACGCCTTCGGCCTCGAGGATCTCGCGGGCACGCAACACGGTCAGGATGCGGGCCACATCGTGGCGAACCTGACCGACGCGCGCCGGATTGTCCAACTGGCCGGTCGCCAGCTGGAAGCGCAGGTTGAACAGCTCGCGCCGGGCGTCACCCAAACGGGTCGCCAGCTCACCGCCGTCCAGCTGGGCCAGATCGCTTGCACTTGCCATCAGACCGCTACTTCCGCATGTCCGTGCGTCCCCGGCCGCACCACGAAGCGCGCCTTGAACGGCAGTTTCTGAATGGCCCGCTCCATGGCGGCGCGCGCCAACTCCTCGTCGACGCCGGCGAGTTCGAAGAGAATCCGGCCCGGGTGCACGACGGCCACCCACAGCTCGGGGTTGCCCTTGCCCGAGCCCATCCGGGTCTCGGCCGGCTTGTGGGTCACCGGCTTGTCGGGGAAGACGCGGATCCAGACCTTCCCACCACGCTTGACGTGACGGGTCATGGCGATACGTGCCGCCTCGATCTGACGTGCCGTCAACCATCCCGGCTCCATGGCCTGAATGCCGAAGTCGCCGAACGCGACGGACGCCCCGCCCCTGGCCTGTCCATTCAGGCGACCGCGCTGTGTCTTGCGGTGCTTGACCTTCTTGGGCATCAACATGTCAATCCGACTCCTTGCGGAAGTGCGGAGCCTCGTGGTGCTCGTGACGGTTCTGACGTTCCATTTCCTCGTCCTTGGCCAATTGACGTTCCAGGTCGTCAGGCTCGCTGGGGGCGACCGGGAGCAGGTCGGCCACGGGGGCCTCGACCACGTCGTCGGCCGTGTCATCGGCGACCGGAGCCTCGACGATGTCGACTGCGAATGCTTCGGTCCCGTTCGGGGTATCGACCAGGATCTCGTCGATCAGGTCACTGTCGGCGACCGCACCGTTCTCGGCCGGGGCGTCCTCGGCCGGGGCGTCCTCGCCCGGGGCCCCGAAATCAGCCTTGCGCCGACCGCCACCCGCCGTGATGAGACGACGGGGGCCGCTCTGGCCTGAGGTCTCCCCGACCGCCATGGCGGCCTCACGGGTGATCTTGTCCTCGATGGAGACCTTGTACGGCAGGATGTCGCCCTTATAGATCCAGACCTTGACGCCGACCCGGCCCGATGTCGTCCGCGCCTCTCGGAATCCGTAGTCGATGTCGGCCCGCAGGGTGTGCAACGGCACCCGGCCCTCACGGTACTGCTCCTTGCGCGACATTTCCGAGCCACCGAGCCGGCCCGAGCACTGCACCTTGATGCCCTGGGCCCCGGCCTTCTGGACGGTCTGGATAGCCCGCTTCATCGCACGCCGGAAGGCGACACGCCGCACCAGCTGGTCGCAAATGCCCTGGGCGATGAGGGCGGCGTCCAACTCGGGCTGCTTGATCTCCTGGATGTTCAGCTGAATCCGGTTCTGGAGACCGGTGATCTCCTCGAGCTTCTTCTTGAGCCGATCGGCTTCGGAGCCGCGACGGCCGATCACGATGCCCGGACGGGCCGTGTGGATGTCGACCCGCAGGCGGTCGCGCGTACGCTCCACCTCGATCCGGCTGACCGCGGCCGCCTCGAGCTGTGTCATCAGATAGTCGCGGATCTTCCAATCCTCGACCACGAACTCGCGGTAATGCCGCTCTTCGAACCAACGGGACTTCCAGTCGGTAGTGATACCGAGACGGAAGCCATAGGGGTTTACCTTCTGGCCCATCTACTCGCCCTTCTCATCGGCGTCGGCGTCTGCCTCGACCGTCTCGTCCTCGTCATCCATGTCGACCACGTCGGCGGCACCTTCGTCGCTGACGCCGTCCACCTCGTTCTCTGCGCTGTCGTCCTCCACCAGCTCGGGCACATCGACCCCGGCCGCGTCGAGCTCGGGCACATCGACCACATCCGCCTCGACCGTCTCTTCCTCGGCCTCCGCCGCAGCCGCAGCCTCCGCCTGCGAGGCACGGCGGCGTGAGAGTCGACCCGAGAGGTCGGCCCGGCGCCGTGAGGCGTCGACCCGGCGCGAACGGTGCGCGCTGACCGCTTCCATGCGCTTGCGGCGCAACTCGAGCTTGTCGGCCGGCAACCTGCTCACGATGATCGTGATGTGACTCGAGCGCTTGCGGATGCGCGTGGCCCGCCCCCGGGCCCGGGGGCGCCAGCGCTTGGCCGTCGTGCCCTCGTCGGCGTAACAGGCCGACACGTAGAGCTCGTCGGGATTCTGGAAATCGTTGTGGGCGGCGTTGGCCACAGCCGAGGCCAGCACCTTGCCGATGATGTTCGCCGCTTCGCGCTCGGTGCCGACGAGGATCTCGGCGGCCCGGTCCACGTCCTGCCCGCGGATGAGGTCGAGGACCTGGCGGACCTTGGAGGCCGACAACCCGCTGTGGCGGAGGACGGCACGCGTCCCGGGACGCTCGTTGGTCTTGGTGGCGGTCATATCAGCGTCGTGCTCCCCGCTCCTGCCCGGCGTGGTACCGGAAGGTGCGTGTCGGTGCGAACTCGCCCAGTTTGTGGCCGACCATGGATTCGGTCACGTAGACCGGCACGTGACGGCGCCCGTCGTGGACGGCGATGGTGTGGCCGACCATGTCCGGGATGATGGTCGAGCGCCGGGACCAGGTCTTGATGACCTTCTTCTCCCCGCTCGAGTTCAACACGTCCACCTTCTTCAACAGGTGGTCGTCGACGAATGGGCCCTTCTTCAAGCTACGCGGCATACCTGCTCAACCCTTCGCCTATCGCCGCGCGCCGCGGGTGCGGCGCCGACGGACGATCATCGAATCGGACTTCTTGTTGCGGGACCGGGTGCGGCCTTCGGCCTTGCCCCACGGCGAGACCGGGTGGCGTCCACCCGAGGACTTGCCCTCTCCACCACCCAGTGGGTGGTCGACCGGGTTCATGGCCACCCCACGGGTCTGGGGACGCTTGCCTTTCCAGCGGTTGCGGCCGGCCTTCCCGATCTTGATCAGCTCCGCCTCGGCGTTGCCGACCACACCCAGGGTGCCGCGGCAATCGATCGACACCCGGCGCATCTCCGTGGAAGGGAGACGCAACGTGGCGAAGGCCCCTTCCTTGGCCACCAGCTGGATGCTCATGCCCGCGCCGCGGGCCATCTTGCCGCCACCGCCGGGACGAAGCTCGACGTTGTGGATGGTCGAGCCGACCGGGATATAGCGCAGGGGAAGCGCGTTGCCCGGGCGGATGTCGGCCCCCTGGCCGCTCTGGACCTTGTCGTCCACCTTGAGCCCGGCCGGAGCGAGGATGTAGCGCTTCTCGCCGTCGGCGTAGTGCAGCAGGGCGATCCGGGCATTGCGATTGGGGTCGTACTCGATGGCCGCCACCCGGGCCGGGACACCGTCTTTGTTGCGGCGGAAATCGATGATCCGGTACTGCTGCTTGTGTCCGCCACCACGGTGGCGGGCCGTCTTGCGGCCGTGGTTGTTGCGTCCTCCCGATCCGGGGTTGGGCGCGAGCAGCGACTTCTCCGGGTGATCGCGGGTGATCTCGGAGAAGTCCGAAACCGTCTGGAAGCGGCGGCCCGGGCTGGTGGGTTTACGTGAGCGAAGTGGCATGGAGTGCGATCCTGTGATCAGCGATCGAAGAGATCGATGGAGTCGTCGGGATGGAGGGTTACGATGGCGCGCTTGGTGTTGGGGCGGTGGCCCTTGATGTTGGTGCGCCGGTTGCGGGTCGTCTTCCCCTTGCGGTTCAGCGTGTTGACGTTGGTGACGCGCACGTTGAAGGCCTGCTCGACCGCGTGGCGGACGTCGATCTTGGTGGCGCCGGGATCCACGATGAAGACGTAGACGTTCTGGTCCATGAGGCCGTAGCTCTTCTCGGAGACCACCGGCCGGATCAGCACTGACATGGCATCACGCATCGGCGTCGGCCTCCTCGGCATCGGCAACATCGTCAACATCGGCGTCGGCAACCTCGGCCTCCGGCGCTTCCGCTTCGACGTCGGGTACGACCTCATCCTCCGCATCGGCTTTCGGAGCCGCAGCCTTCGGAGCCGCAGCTTCAGCGGCGACAGCTTCAGCGGCGACAGCGCCGGCGAAGGCATCCGATCCCGGCAGTGTGCGGTCGGAGAACACGATCCAGTCGTTGCGCAGAACGTCGTGGGCGGAGAGCTGCCCGAACGAGGTGGTCGTCACCTGCGACAGGTTGGCGAACGAGCGGCCGGCGATCGTCTCGTCGGCGGCCAACACCACGAGCACGGTGCCGGTGATCTCCAGGCTGGAAAGAGCGGCGACAGCGTCCTTGGTCTTCGGGCCTTCCCAGCCCCACTGGTCGACCAGGGCCACCCGGTCGTTGGCCGCCCGGTCGCTGAGGGCCGACAGGAGCGCCAGGCGCACCATCTTCTTGGGGGTGTGCTGCTTGTAGCTGCGCGGCTTGGGTCCGAGGGCGATACCGCCACCGCTCATGGAAGGCGAGCGGCTCGAGCCCTGGCGGGCCCGGCCGGTACCTTTCTGGGCGAAGGGCTTGGCCCCGCCCCCACGGACCTGCGCCCGGGTCTTGGTGGACTGGGTGCCGGCCCGGATGGCGGCCAGCTGAGCCGTCACCACCTGGTGCAGCACGGCCACGTTGGGCTCGATCCCGAAAATGGAGGGCTCCAGGTCGACCGAACCGAGCTCGTCCCCGGCCACGTTGCGCCGTGTGACGGTGCGGGTGACGGGGGCCGGACGTTCCTTCTTGACCGATCCGCGGATCACGGTGTCGGTGATGGTCATCTCGACCCTCCCGGCTTGGTTGTCGCCTTGACGGAGTCCCGCAGGACCACGACGGTGCCGCGGGCCCCGGGCACGGCCCCCTTGACGAGGACCAACTGGCGTTCCGGGTCGGCGGAGATCACTTGGAGATTGAGGGCGGTCACTTGTTTGCCGCCCATCTGCCCGGCCATTCGGGTCCCCTTGAAGACGCGGGACGGCGTGGCGCAGGCACCGATGGAGCCGGGCACACGGTGGCTCTTGTGGTTACCGTGTGAGGCTCCCTGTCCTTTGAAGTTGTGGCGTTTCATGCCGCCGGCGAAGCCCTTGCCCTTGCTGACAGCGATGGCGTCCACCCGGTCGCCCGCCGTCCAGACATCGGCCGCCAACTCCTGGCCCACGCTGAACTCGGCCACGTCGTCGAGCCGGAGCTCCACCAGCCCGCGGCCGGGCTCGACGCTGGCCTTGGCGTAGTGCCCGATCTGGGGCTTGGTCAGGGTGGAGGCCCGGCGAAACCCCCAGGTCACCTGCAGTGCGGAGTACCCGTCCGACTCGACCGTCTTGACCTGGACCACGCGCACGGGCGCGACTTTCAGCACCGTCACCGGGATGGCGCGGTTCTGTTCGTCCCAGACCTGGGTCATGCCGACCTTCTCGCCGACGATCGCCTTGCTTGCCACGTGTCTTATCTCCCTGCGCTGCCCACGGCTTCCCGTGCGCACGCCAACGCTCCGCCCGGGAATCCCGAGCGGAGCGCTCGAATGGTTTGGCGTGAGGTACCGGCATAACACCGGCGTTCACGCACTTCTGTTGTAGAGGACGGCGCCGGAAGCGCCATCGGGTGCCAAATCGGCCCGTGCGACGTTACACCACGCAGGCCCCGCTCTGCCAGGCGGAAAGCCTGGATTAGGCGGTCTGAATCTTTATTTCGATATCGACGCCGGCCGGGAGGTCGAGCCGCTGGAGCGAGTCGACCGTCTTGGGCGTGTGCTCGACGATGTCCACCAAGCGCTTGTGCACCCGCATTTCGAAGTGCTCGCGGGAGTCCTTGTACTTGTGGGGCGAACGAATCACCGTGTAGCGGTGCTTGTCCGTGGGCAACGGTATGGGACCCAGGACCTTGGCCTGGGTCCGCAACACCGTCTGCACGATCTTCTCGGTCGACTGATCGAGGATCTCGTGGTCATAGGCCTTGAGCCGTATGCGAATCTTCTGCTTGGGGCCGTCAGCCATGATGCCTGCTCTCGTTCCGTTACGTCTCGGGTGTTACTTGAGGATCTTTGTAACCCGACCGGAAGCAACGGTGCGACCACCCTCACGGATGGCGAAGCGCAGACCTTCAGTCATTGCGATGGGCTTGCCCAACTCGACGGTCATCTCCGTGTTGTCACCGGGCATGACCATTTCGGTGCCTTCGGGCAGCGAAATGGTGCCGGTCACGTCGGTGGTCCGGAAGTAGAACTGGGGCCGGTAGTTGGTGAAGAACGGCTTGTGACGGCCGCCCTCCTCCTTGTTCAGCACATAGACGTTGGCCTCGAAGTTGGTGTGGGGGGTGATCGAACCGGGCTTGCACAGCACCTGACCGCGCTCCACCTCTTCCTTCTTCGTGCCTCGGAGCAGCGCACCGACGTTGTCGCCGGCCCGACCCTCGTCCAGCAGCTTGCGGAACATCTCGATGCCGGTGACCGTGGTCTTCTGGGTGTCGCGCAGCCCGACGATCTCGACTTCCTCGCCCACCTTGACGATGCCCTGCTCGACCTTGCCGGTCACGACGGTGCCACGACCGGTGATGGACATGACGTCCTCGATCGGCATGAGGAACGGCTTGTCCACGTCACGCTCGGGCTCGGGGATGAACGAGTCGACGGCGTCCATCAGCTCGACGATCTTCTCGCTCCACTCGGGGTCGCCCTCGAGGGCCTTGAGCGCGCTGACATGGATGATCGGCGTGTCGTCGCCCGGGAAGTCGTAGTTGCTGAGGAGCTCGCGCACTTCCATCTCCACCAGCTCGAGCAGCTCGGGGTCGTCCACCATGTCGGCCTTGTTGAGGGCCACCACGATGTACGGGACGCCCACCTGCCGGGCCAGCAGGACGTGCTCACGGGTCTGGGGCATGGGGCCGTCGGCCGCCGACACCACCAGGATGGCCCCGTCGATCTGGGCGGCACCGGTGATCATGTTCTTGATGTAGTCGGCATGGCCCGGCATGTCGACGTGCGCGTAGTGACGCGCGTCGGTCTCGTACTCGACGTGGGCGATGGTGATGGTGATGCCCCGCTGCTTCTCCTCCGGAGCGGCGTCGATCTTGTCGAACGCCGTGAAGGACGTGTTCGGGTTCTTCTCCGACAGGACCTTGGTGATCGCCGCCGTGAGCGTGGTCTTGCCGTGGTCGATGTGTCCCATCGTTCCCACGTTGACGTGAGGCTTGGTGCGCTCGAACTTCTTCTTGGCCATCGCCGTAACTACTCCCTGATATCGGACGGGACCCCCATGGGCCCGCCGCGGCGACTGAACGCCGCTGTCTGTGTCTGCTGGTGCGAAATCTGTCTGCTGGTGCGAACTGTTGCCGGAGCCCTGGGGCCCGCCCTACTCCCCGTGGGCCCGGGCGATGATCTCCTTGGCGATCGACTCGGGCACCTGGTTGTAAGAGTGGAACTGCATCGTGTACGTGGCGCGACCCTGGGTGCGCGAACGCAGGTCAGTAGAGTAGCCGAACATATCGGCCAACGGTACCTGTGCCTTGACCACGTGGCTGTTGCCCTGCTGCTCCATGCCCTCCATCCTGCCCCGCCGGGAGGCGAGGTCGCCCGTGACACCGCCCAAGAAGTCGTCGGGCACCGTCACCGTCACCTCCATGACGGGCTCCAGAAGGACCGGATTGGCAGCTCGGAGTGCCTTTTTGATCGCCAGTGAACCGGCGATCTTGAACGCCATCTCCGAGGAGTCCACGTCATGGTACGAGCCGTAGGTGAGGGTGACCCGGACGTCGACGGTCGGGTAACCGGCCAGGACGCCGGAGGTGAGCGCACCTTGAATGCCGGCGTCAACCGAGGGGATGTACTCCTTCGGGATCACACCACCACTGATTTTGTCGACGAACTCGTAACCGCCCCCGGGCCCGGTGGGCTCGGCGCTGATGACCACATGGCCGTACTGACCCTTACCACCGGTTTGGCGGACGTACTTCTCCTCGATCTTCTCGACCTTGGTGCGGATGGTCTCGCGGTAGGCCACCTGGGGCTTGCCCACGTTGGCGTCCACATTGAACTCACGCAGCATGCGGTCGACCAGCACCTCGAGGTGGAGCTCGCCCATACCCGAGATGACCGTCTGACCGGTCTCCTCGTCGGACCGCACCTGGAAGGTCGGGTCTTCTTCGCTCAGCGAGTACAGGGCCCGGGAAAGCTTGTCCTGGTCCGCCTTGGTCTTGGGCTCGACAGCCACGTGGATCACCGGTTCGGGGAACTCGAGAGCCTCCAGGACAATGGGGTTCCCCGGGTCACAGAGGGTGTCACCCGTGGTGGTGTTCTTGAGGCCGACCACGGCGACGATGTTGCCGGCGAAGACAGCTTCCTTGTCTTCCTGGTGGTTGGCGTGCATCTGGAGGATGCGGCCGATCCGCTCCTTCTTGTCTTTGGTGGAGTTGACCACCGAATCACCCTTGCGCAGCGTGCCGGAGTACACCCGCAGGTAGGTGAGTCTGCCGACGTACTGGTCGGTCATGATCTTGAAGGCCAGAGCGGAGAAGGACTCGCCGTCGTCCGCCTTGCGCTCCAAGACATCTTCAGGGTGGTTCGGCTTGGTCCCCTGGGTCGGCGGCAGATCCAGGGGGCTGGGCAGGTAGTCGACGACAGCGTCGAGCATGGGCTGCACGCCCTTGTTCTTGAAGGCCGAACCGCACAGCACCGGGACGACTGCGGCCGCCAGCGTGGCCGTGCGCACGGCCCGGCGGAGGTCGGCAGCGGTGATCGGCTCTTCGGCCAGGTACTTCTCCATGATGGTGTCGTCGAAGTTGGAGACGACATCGATGAGCTGGTGACGGGCGTCCTCGGCGTCGGCCGCCATCTTCTCGGGGATCTCTTGGATCTCCCACTCCTCACCCATGCCATCGCCCCAGACGAGAGCCTTGCTCTCGAGCAGGTCGACCACGCCCAGGAACTCGGACTCGGAGCCGATGGGCAGCTGAATGACCGCAGGCAGCGCGTCGAGGCGGTCACGGATCATCTCCACGGTGCGCTCGAAGTCGGCGCCGATGCGGTCCATCTTGTTGACGAAGCAGATGCGGGGAACATGGTATTTGTTGGCCTGGCGCCACACGGTCTCGGTCTGGGGTTCCACGCCGGCCACGGCGTCGAAGACTGCGACAGCGCCGTCCAGCACGCGCAGGGACCGCTCCACCTCGACGGTGAAGTCCACGTGGCCGGGGGTGTCGATGATGTTGATGACGTTGTCGTGCCAGGTGCAGGTCGTCGCGGCCGAGGTGATCGTGATACCCCGTTCCTGCTCCTGCACCATCCAGTCCATCGTGGCCGCGCCCTCGTGCACTTCGCCGATCTTGTAGTTGCGACCGGTGTAGTAGAGGATCCGCTCGGTGGTGGTGGTTTTCCCCGCGTCGATGTGGGCCATGATCCCGATGTTGCGGGTCTTGGCCAGGGGGAAATCGCGTGTGGAGAGGGCGTCAGCCATGGTGCTGTGTGTTCCTTCGAATGGAGTTGCGGTCCACTACCAGCGGTAGTGGGCGAATGCTTTGTTGGATTCCGCCATCTTGTGCATGTCCTCCCGGCGCTTGACTGCGGCGCCGATGTTGTTGGAGGCATCCAGGATCTCGCCGGCCAGGCGCTCGGCCATGGTCTTCTCGCGGCGTTGGCGGGAGTACGTGGTCAGCCAGCGGATGGCCAACGTGGTGGCCCGGCGGGGACGAACCTCGACCGGGACCTGGTAGGTGGCGCCACCGACCCGGCGGCTCTTCACCTCGAGCTCGGGGCGGGTGTTCTCCACCGCGCGCTTGAGCGCCGCCACGGGGTCACCCCCGGAACGCTCCTGCACGAGGTCGAGGGCGCCGTAGACGATGCGCTCGGCCAAGGTGCGCTTGCCCCTCGAGAGGATCTTGTTGACGACCTGGGTCACCAGAACCGAGCGGTAGACAGGGTCCGGGGCCAATTCGCGGCGGGTTGCTGGTCCGTTACGGGGCATTAGGACTCCTTCTTGGCGCCGTAGCGACTGCGGGCCTGGCTGCGCTCACGGACACCCGAGGTGTCGAGCGCACCCCGGACCACCTTGTAGCGGACACCGGGCAGGTCCTTCACACGACCACCGCGAACGAGGACGATGGAGTGCTCTTGCAGGTTGTGGCCCACGCCGGGGATATAGGCCGTGATCTCGACACCCGAGGAAAGGCGGACACGGGCCACCTTGCGCAGGGCCGAGTTCGGCTTCTTCGGTGTGGTCGTGTAGACGCGTGTGCAGACACCCCGTCGCTGGGGCGCGCCCTTGAGGGCCGGGGTCTTGGTCTTTGTCACCTTGGCCTGACGTCCTTTGCGGACGAGCTGGGCGATTGTGGGCACGCGCTACCTCTCGATACTGAAAATGGTGAACCCATGTGCGACGCGGTGACCGCGTAGGCCGAAGCCCCACATGGCAGACGGAAGATGATAGCCCGTGCCCCGGGGTCCGACAATCGCGCCGGGTCGTGGAGCTGCAACAACCGCTGCTCCATTGTAGCGGAGGCGACCCTTCGGCCGGGCACCGTCCGGGGCCGGAGGAGGGCCCGTCGCCGAGTTCGTCGTCGGGCCGCAGTCGCCGGCTTCCGGGCGGGTGCCGGGGGGCGTTAGCCTGCCCGGCTATGGAACATTCGATGGCTGAGCGTTTGACGGAGCTGGCCGAGCGCAAGGAACAGGCCTTGCACGCGGGCAGCGAGGCATCGGTGGAGCGGCATCACTCCAAGGGCAAGATGACCGCCCGGGAGCGGATCGACTATCTCCTCGACGAGGGCTCGTTCCAGGAGCTCGACATGTTGGCCCGACACCGGGCCCACGGCATGGGTCTCGAGGACAACCGGCCCTACACCGACGGGGTGGTCACGGGGTTCGGCACCATCGACGGACGCCGGGTCTGCATCTTCAGCCAGGACTTCACCGTCTTCGGAGGGGCGCTCGGCGAGGTGTTCGCCGAGAAGATCCACAAGGTGATGGACCTGGCCGCCTCCACCGGAGTCCCCATGATCGGGCTCAACGACGGTGCCGGCGCCCGCATCCAGGAGGGGGTGGTGTCCCTCCATTCCTACGGGGGCATCTTCCACCGCAACGTGACCGCGTCGGGGGTCATTCCCCAGATCAGCGTGATCATGGGGCCGTGCGCCGGCGGTGCCGTCTACTCGCCGGCCATGACCGACTTCATCTTCATGGTCCAGGGAACGTCGCACATGTTCATCACCGGCCCCGATGTGGTGAAGACGGTCACCGGAGAGGACGTCACCCTCGAGGAGCTCGGCGGGGCCATGAGCCACGCCACGAAGTCGGGCGTGGCCACTTTCGTCTCGCCCGACGAGAAGGCCTGCCTCGACGACGTGCGCCACCTGCTCTCCTTCCTGCCCTCCAACAACCTCGAGGAGCCCCCCCGGGAGTTGACCGGCGACGAGCCCGACCGCCAGGTCCCCGAGCTGATCGACATCATGCCGGCCTCCCCGAACCAGCCCTACGACATGAAGAAGGTCATCGCCTCCGTCGTCGACAACGGGGACTATTTCGAGGTCCATCGGCACTGGGCCATGTCGATCACCTGCGGCTTCGCCCGCATGGACGGGCGGGTGGTGGGCATCGTGGGCAACCAGCCGGCCGTCCTGGCCGGCGTGCTCGACATCGACTCGTCCGAGAAGGCGTCCCGCTTCGTCCGCGTGTGCGACGCCTTCAACATCCCGCTGCTCACCTTCGTCGACGTGCCTGGCTTCATGCCGGGCACCGATCAGGAGTACGGCGGCATCATCCGCCACGGGGCCAAGCTCCTCTACGCCTACTGCGAATCGACCGTGCCCCGCATCCAGATCATCACCCGCAAGGCCTACGGCGGGGCCTACGTCGTCATGAACTCCAAGTCCATCGGGGCCGACCTCGCCTTCGCGTGGCCTTCGGCGGAACTGGCCGTGATGGGGCCCAACGGCGCTGTCGAGATCGTCTACCGCCGCGAGCTGGCCGAGGCACCGGATCCGGCCGGCCGGCGGGCCGAGCTCATCGACGAGTACACCGAGCGCTACGCCAATCCCTATATCGCGGCGGAACGGGGCTACATCGACGACGTGATCTCGCCGGCCGACACCCGGGCCGTGATCTGCCGCAGCCTCGAGATGCTCGCCTCCAAGCACGAGGAGCTCCCCCGCCGCAAGCACGGGAACGTGCCGCTGTGAGCAGGGCCCCGGCGGCGGAAGCCGCCCCTGCCGATACCCTCCCACCCGTCGATCCGGCCCAGCTGGCCCTGCGTCCGCCTCCCGCCCCCAGCCCCGAGGCCATGGCGGCGATCACGGCGGCGGCCCAGATGGTCTGGCCCCGGCCGGCCGAGCCCGACGCGCAGAACCCGGTGCACGACGCCTGGCGCTTCAGCGGTCGCTGGTGGGCCCAACCGATCACCATGCGGCGGTCCCGACCGTGGGCGCGCCCCTGACCGTCTACGTCGACGACTGGCGCCAGCGGGCGGTCATCCGCCAGCGCGAGGACCGCTGGTCGCATCTTGTGGCGGACGATCCTGTCGAACTGCACGAGATGGCGGCGCGGCTCGGCATTCCTCCCCGCGGCTTTCAGCGCCATCGGCGCTCTTCGGCCCTGAACCACTACGACCTGCCCGAGGCCCTCCGCCAGCGGGCGATCGAGTTCGGGGCGGTCGCCATCACCTGGCGCGAGCTCGGCCGCCTTACGCGCGAGTGGCGCCGCGCTGGCGCTCCGCCAGACCCACCAGATCCGCCATGATGCCGTCGAACGAGTAGTCCTTCGGCGTATACACCGAAGATACGCCCTTGCCGAGAAGGATCTCGGCGTCGTCCGGCGGGATGATCCCGCCCACCACGACTGCGGCACCGACCCCGGTGGCCCGCAAGCGGTCCAGGATGTCGGGCACCAGCTCCATGTGGGACCCCGAGAGGATGGAGAGCCCGACGATGTCGACGTCCTCGTCGCGGGCCGCCGCCACGATCTGGGCCGGCGTCAGCCGGATGCCCTGGTAGATGACCTCGAATCCGGCGTCGCGGGCCGCCACGGCGATCTGCTCGGCGCCATTGGAATGGCCGTCCAGCCCGGGCTTGGCCACGAGCAGGCGCGGTGGCCCCCCGGTCGTCGCCGCCAGGGCGCGGGTGCGGGCGATCAGGGGTGCCAGGTCGTCGCCCCGGCGACCGACCCCGCCACTCACCCCGGTCGGGGCCCGGAACTCGCCGAAGACCTGCCGCAGGGCCCCGGCCCACTCTCCCGTCGTCCCGCCGGCGTGGGCCAGGGTGATGGTGGGCTCCATGATGTTGGCACCGGGCCCGTCGTCCTCGGCTACCCGGCGCAGGGCATCGATGGCCTTCTCCACCGCCGCCCGGTCCCGGGCGGCCCGCCAGCGCTCGACGTCGGCGATCTGCTCGGCCTCGACCCGGTGGTCGACCTTCAAGATGTTCTCCATGTCGCCGTCGGCGGTGAGCGGCGACGGCGTCGTCTCGGTGAAGCAGTTCACCCCGACGACCTGCTGCTCGCCGGTTTCGATCCGGCGCACCCGCTCGGCCTGGCTGCGCACCAGGCGCGTCTTGAGCTCGTCGATGGCGGCGAACGCTCCCCCGAGGGACTGGACGTCCTCCAGCTCGGCGTCGGCCGCCTCGATCAGCTCGGCCGTCTTGGCCTCGATCACCTTGGATCCCTCGAAGATGTCGCCGTACTCGAGGAGGTCCGACTCGAAGGCGAGGATCTGCTGGATGCGCAGCGACCACTGCTGGTCCCACGGGCGGGGCAGGCCGAGCGCTTCGTTCCAGGCGGGCAGCTGCACCGCCCGCGCCCGTGCGTTCTTCGAGAGCGTCACACCCAGTGACTCGAGCACGATGCGCGGCACGTTGTTCTCGGGCTGCTGCTCGGTCAGACCCAGCGAGTTGACCTGCACGCCGTAGCGGAAGCGGCGCAACTTGGGGTCGTCGACGCCGTAGCGCTCGCGGCAGATGCGGTCCCACATCGCCGTAAAGGCCCGCATTTTGCAGGTTTCTTCGACGAAGCGCACGCCTGAATTGACGAAGAAGCTGATCCGGCCGACCACGGCGGGGAACTCGGAGGGGTCGATCTTTCCGCTCTGGCGCACCCCGTCGAGCACCCCGATGGCGGTCGCCAGCGCGAAGGCCACCTCCTGGGTCGGCGTGGCGCCCGCCTCCTGGAGGTGATAGCTGCAGACGTTGATCGGATTCCACCTGGGAGCGTGGCGCACCGTGTAGGCGATGGTGTCGATGGTCAATCGCAGGCTGGGGCCGGGAGGGAAGATGTAGGTACCCCGGCTGAGATACTCCTTGACGATGTCGTTCTGCGTCGTCCCCGACAACAGCCGCGGGTCGACGCCCCGGTCCTCGGCGTGTGCCACGTACAGACCGAGGAGCCACGCCGCTGTGGCATTGATGGTCATGGACGTGTTCATCTTGTCCACGGGTATCTGGTGCATCAGCTCTTCCATGTGGCCCCGGTGTGCCACCGGAACCCCCACCTTGCCGACCTCGCCGGCGGCCTCGGGTGCGTCCGGGTCGTAGCCCGTCTGTGTGGGGAGGTCGAAGGCGATGGAGAGGCCGGTCTGCCCCTTGGCCAGGTTGTTACGGTAGAGCTCGTTGGAGGCCTTCGCCGTCGAGTGGCCCGAATACGTGCGCATGACCCAGGGGGCGTCACGTGGGGTCTCGTTACCCAATTGATCTCACCTCCCGGACCTGAGAGAAACGTCCCGACCATTGTGCCCGCTGCGGCATATGGCCGTGTACGGCGGCGGGCAGGGGGATCGGGAGCTCAGCGGTTGTAGTCGTAGAAGCCGCGCTTGGTCTTGCGGCCCAGCTGTCCCGAGGTCACCATGCGCCGCAGGAGGGGGACCGTGGCGTAATTCGGGTCCCGGAATTCGTCGTACAGAGCGTCGAGGATGGCCACGGAGGTGTCCAGGCCGACGAGGTCGAGAAGGGCGAACGGACCCATCGGGAACCCGCACCCGCCCTTCATCGCGGCGTCGATCCCCTCCTTGGAGGCAACACCCTGCTCCAAGAGCCGCACCGCGTTGTTGAGGTAGGGGAAGAGCAGCGCGTTCACGACGAACCCGGCCTGATCCTTGACCTCGACCGGGTCCTTCCCGCAAGCGGCGATGAACTCGAGCGCCGCCTGCATCGTGGTGTCGAGCGCGGTCACCGGGCGCACGACCTCGACCAGGGTCATCACCGGGGCGGGGTTGAAGAAGTGGATGCCGCAGACGAGGTCCGGCCGGCCGGTGGCCACCGCCATCTCCACCACGGGCAGGGTCGAGGTGTTGGTGGCCAGAATGGCCTCGGGCTTGCAGATGCCGTCGAGCTCGGCGAAGAGGGCCTTTTTCACGCTCAGATCCTCGACCACCGACTCGATCACCAGGTCCACGTCGACCAGTTCGCCGAGGTGGGTGGTGGCCGACACCCGACCCGCGATCTCGTCGGCCTGCTGCCGTGTGCGCTTCTCCTTCTCGACCTGCTTGGCCAACGACGTGGCCAATCCGGCGAGCATCCCGTCCGCCGACTCCTTGCTGCGGCTGCGCAGGACGACCTCGTAACCTGCTGCTGCGGCCACCTCGGCAATACCCGAACCCATGATGCCGGACCCGACAATTCCTACCCGCGAGATGGACATGGGGACCAATGCTACCGGTCGGTAACAAGGGCGGTCGACGCCGGGACGTCATCGTGCGTGCAAGAGTGGCTCATGACGCGACGGCCTGCTCGCCCTGGTGGGCGGCTTCGAGTGGACAGAAGGGTGCACCTTCGACGCCACCCTGCTCAACGCCTCGGGCGGCAAGGAGGTGGTGGTGCTGCCGACGGCGGCCGCCTACCAGCACCCCGAGCGGGTGGCCCTGCACGCCGCCGAATGGTTCGCCACCCTGGGCGCTCAGGTCGAGGGCCTCATGGTGGTCGACCGGGCCTCGGCCAATGACCCCGGCATGGCAGCGGTGGTCCGCGGGGCCCGCTTCGTGTATCTCGCCGGCGGGTCCCCCCTCCACCTCAAGTCGGTCCTCAAAGGCTCCGCCACCCTCGCGGCCCTCCGGGATGCCTGGGCCTCGGGCGCTGTCGTGGCCGGATCGGCCGCCGGCGCCATGGTGCTCACCGATCCGATGGTCGACCCCCGGGGCGGGGCCTTGACGGTGGGCCTGGGACTGGTCGACCAACTGGCGGTCGTGCCCCAATTCGGCGACGGCCTCGAGGACGCACACGGCCAGAAGTTGCAGCGCACGGTGGCGCTGGCCCCCGACGGGCTTCCCGTCGTCGGGATCCCGGATCGCACGGCCCTCCTGCGTGCCGGCGACGGGACCTGGACCTACGAGGGCGCAGCGCCCCCGGTGGTGTTCCTCAACGGGAGGCGCACCGAAGGCCTCGGCGCCCTGCAGCGCTGAACCGCCGGGGCAAGCCCCGGTCCCGACCTCACGAGTCCCTGCGACTCAGTCTTCCTCGGCGATCGTCACCGATTCGATCGTGACCGTCTCGGTCGGCTTGCCCGAACGGGTGCCCAGGGCGTCGATGGCGGCGACGACGTCTCCCCCGCTGACCACGGCCCCGAACAGGGCGTACTGCGGCGGCAGGGCGACGCCGTCACGGCCGCTGATGACGAAGAACTGGCTCCCGTTGGTGTTGGGGCCGGCGTTGGCCATGGCCAACGAGCCGATCTGGTAGCGACCGGGGGCGGGAAGCTCGTCCTCGAACTTGTAACCCGGCCCACCGGTGCCCGTGCCCGTGGGGTCGCCGCCCTGGAGCACGAAGCCCGGGATGATGCGGTGGAAGATGACTCCGTCGTAGTAGTGGTAGCGGGCGAGGAACACGAAGCTGTTCACCGTCTTGGGGGCGGTCAGGGGATCAAGGGCAATCACCATGGTGCCGTGCGAGGTGACCATGGTGGCCGTGTAGCGCTTCCCGGTGTCGATCACCATCGGGGGCTCCTGGTCGAACTTGCGCTGCTGCGGGCTCGATCCATCGGCGGCGGGTGGGGCGGGTATGGCCATGTGTGCTGTCTCCCAGCTGTTTATGACTCGTGGATGGTGACGGAGATGATGCGTTGGGTCACGTCGGGTGGAACGCCGGCGGTCGATCCCTGTGCGTTGATGGTATTCACCACGTCCGAGCCGCTCGTCACTTGCCCGAACAAGGAGTACCCGCCGCTTGAGAGGTCGGCGTCCAAGGTCGAGGCCCCGCCGGGTGCGACGATGAAGAACTGGCTGCCGTTGGTGTTCGGGCCCGAATTCGCCATGGCCACATCGCCGGTCGCATAGGCCTTCGGAATGTTCTCGTCCTTTATTTCGTAGCCCGGCCCGCCGCTCCCGGTCCCGGTCGGATCCCCGGTCTGATCCACGAAGCCCGGAATGACCCGGAGAAAGATGTTGCAGTGGAAGTACCCTTTGCCGGCCAGGAAGACGAAACTGTTGACGGTGTTCGGAGCCGCCTTGGCGTCCAGGCCGATGGTGAATGTCCCCGTCGTCGTGACGATGGTGGCGGAGTATGTCCTCGAGGTGTCGATCGTCAGGGGCGGAGCGGCCGAGTACTTCTGCGTGTTCACCCTGGCGCTCGTCGAGGAGGGGCAGCCTGCGGCGACGGCGACCTTGTTGGCTGCCTCCTGAGCCTTCGCGTTGGCCGAGGACCCGGTCTTGGTCGTCGTCGTGGTGGTCGTCGATGACGCCGACTTGTTGTTGGAGCTGTTATTGCTGGTGAGGAACACGATGAGGATGATCACCCCGGCAATGACGGCGACGATGATGCCGTTGCGTATCTGCTTGCGGCGCTTCTTGGCTTTGGCCTCCTCCGCCAGACGGCTCTCTCTCGCCGCGCGCTGACGGGCTCTCTTGTCGCTGGGCACGGCCTGAGACCCTATCCGGCCCCGAAGAGGTTGTTGGATCAGGCACGGCCGACCCGTGTTCCGGGTTCCCCCGCGGAGACCATTATCGTCATGGCTAATGCCGGTGGTCGTCCAGAAATTCGGAGGAACCTCGGTTGGGGACGCAGACCGCATCCGTGCCGTGGCCGATCACATCGCCCGTACCCGACGAGAGGGCACAGATGTCGTGGCCGTGGTGAGCGCCATGGGCAAGACGACCGACGACCTGATCCATCTGGCCGACAGCGTGAGCAGCGTCCAGCCGCCGCGTGAGTACGACATGCTGGTGAGCACCGGGGAGCGCATCTCGATGTCCCTCCTCTGCATGGCGCTGGCCGAGCTCGGCGTCGACGCATCCTCCTTCACCGGGAGCCAGGTGGGCATCATCACCGACAACGACCACACGCGGGCCAAGATCCTCGAGGTGAAAGCGGATCGCCTGCGCGAGGCCCTGGCGGCCGGGAAGGTGCCTGTCGTCGCGGGCTTCCAGGGTGTCTCGATCGACCGCGAGATCACGACGCTCGGGCGCGGCGGCTCCGACGCCACCGCAGTGGCACTGGCAGCGGTGTTGGGTGCCGACGCCTGCGAGATCTACACCGATGTGACCGGGGTCTTCACCGCCGACCCCCGGGTGGTGCCCACCGCCCACCGGATCAACCGGATCTCCTTCGACGAGATGCTCGAGATCGCGGCGACCGGGGGCCGCGTCCTGATGCTGCGGGCGGTGGAGTTCGCCCGCAATCACAACGTGCCGCTACACGTGCGTTCCAGTTTCACCTGGGAGCCCGGAACCTGGGTCGTCGAGGAGGATGCAGACATGGAAGAAGCCGTTGTCACCGCGGTGACCCACGACACGAGCGAGGCCAAGGTGACGGTGAGCGCCCTGCCGGATCACCCCGGGGTGGCCGCCAAGCTGTTCCGGGCCCAGGCCAACCGGTCGATCAACATCGACATGATCGTGCAGAACGCCTCGGCCAACGGGACGACCGACATCTCCTTCACCGTCCCCAAGACCGACCTGGCCACGTCGGTGGAGACCGCCCGGGCCAGCGCGGACGAGCTCGGCGCCAAGGGGGTCACCTCCGACAGCGATGTGGCGCGTGTCTCGCTGATCGGTGTCGGCATGAAGTCGCACCCGGGCATCGCCGCCACCATGTTCGAGACGCTGGCCCGGGAGGAGATCAATATCGACATGATCTCCACCTCCACCATCCGGACCTCCTGCATCGTGCGCACCGCCGACGTCGAACGGGCGGTGCGCTCCCTGCACGCGGCGTTCGAACTGGGGTGAGCGCGACACAGAGTCGCACGCTCTGGCTCTTACGCCACGCCAAGGCGGTGGCGGATCCGCCACCCGGCGGCGACGACTTCGACCGGGTGCTGTCCCCACGGGGGCGGCGCGACGCCGAAGCGCTGGGACACCTCATCGGGCCGGCGGGCAAGGGCCTGGGGCTCGGCAAGGTCCGAGTGCCGCAGGTGGCCCTCGTCTCCCCGGCCGCACGCACCGCCGCCACCGCCGACCTGGTGCTCGGGGGCATGGGTGTGCCGACCAGGCAGGAACGGCCCGACGATCTGTACGGGGCCGAGCCCGACGAGGTACTCGCCCATATGCGCCTCGCGCCCGACGAAGTCAGGTCGCTCATGGTGGTTGGCCACAACCCGACGGCCCATGCCCTCGCCGAGGGCCTCATCTCGAGCGGGGACACGAAGGGGCGCGACCTGGTGGTGCAGCGTGGCTTCCCCACGTGCGCGTTGGGCCTCTACCGGCTCGAGATCGCCGCGTGGGCCGAGGTGGACGCGCGGTGCGCCACGCTGCTCGGCCTGTTCATCCCCCCGTTCGCCAAACCCTGACCCCGAACGGATCGCTCCGTTCAGCCGAAGACGCGCAAGATGGCGGCATCGCCCTGACCGCCGCCGCCACAGAGCGCCACGGCCGCCAGGCTGGCGCCACGGCGACGGAGCTCGAGCAGTGCAGTGAGAGCCACCCGGGTGCCGGACATGCCGACCGGGTGCCCGAGGGCGATGGCGCCGCCGTTGACATTGATCTTGCTCTCGTCCAGCCCCAGATCATCGGCCGAAGCCAGGCCGACTGCGGCAAACGCCTCGTTGATCTCGAAGAGGTCGATGGTGCCGATGTCGATGCCGGCCTTCTTCGCCGCCTGGGCGATGGCCCGCGAGGGCTGGGTCAGGAGCGAGGTGTCGGGCCCGGCCACCTGGCCGTAGCTGACGATCTGGCCGAGCGGGGCGATACCGAGCTGCCTGGCCTTGTCAGCCGACATCACGATGACCGCGGCGCCACCGTCGGAGATCTGTGAGGCATTCCCGGCGGTGATGGTGCCGTCCTTGTCGAAGGCCGGCTTCAGGGCGCCCAGCGTTTCGGCGGTGGTGCCCGGGCGCACGCCTTCGTCGACGTCGAACAGCAAGGGGTCACCCTTGCGCTGGGGGACCTGCACCGGGACGATCTCCTCAGCCAGGCGACCGTCCTTGGCCGCTGCAGCCGCCTTCTCGTGGCTGGCAGCGGCGAAAGCGTCCTGGCGCTCCCGGGAGATCTTGGCCTTCTGGTTGTAGTGCTCGGTGGAGAGCCCCATGGCGATGTGATCGAAGGCGTCGGTGAGGCCGTCGTGCATCATGGAGTCGACCAGGGCCCCGTCGCCGAGTCGGTAGCCGGCCCGGGCGCCGGGCAACAGGTAGGGCGCCTGGGTCATGGATTCCATCCCGCCCGCCACCACGATGTCGGCATCCCCGGCCCGGATCATCTGGTCCGCCAGGTAGATCGAGTGGAGGCCCGAGAGGCACACCTTGTTGATGGTGTTGGCCGGCACCGTGAGGGGGATCCCTCCCTTGACTGCCGCCTGCCGGGCCGTGATCTGACCCTGCCCGGCCTGGAGGACCTGGCCCATGAGCACGTAGTCCACCTGGTCGGGCGACAATCCGGCCCGCGTCAGCGCCTCGGCAATGGCGAATCCGCCCAGGTCCATGGCGGTGAAGCCGGCCAGCGCCCCCGACAGCTTGCCGATGGGGGTCCGAGCTCCAGCGACGATGACGGCTTCAGCCATGACCACAACCTCCGAGTCAGTGCCGGTGAAGTTACCGGACGGAAACTACATCTTACGGGCCAACTATCGTCGGGGCACATGAGCGACATCCTGAGCGCCGCGCTCGCCGGTGCACCCGCCGATGAGCTGGCGGGACTGCCCCTGCCCGACAGCTACCGGGCCGCCGTGGTGCGGCGCTCGGAGACCGAGATGTTCGCCGGGACGGAGTCCTCGCAGAAAGACCCCCGGGCCTCGCTCCACGTCGAGGAGGTGGCCCTGCCCGAGCTGGCCCCCGATGAGGCCTACGTGGCCGTCATGGCCTCCTCCATCAACTTCAACACGGTGTGGACCTCCATCTTCGAACCGCTCCCCACCTTCGGCTTCTTGGACCGGCTGGGCAAGGAGAGCATCTGGGGTGGGCGTCACGCGCTCGGACTACCACGTGGTCGGGTCGGATGCTTCCGGTGTCGTGCTGCGCACGGGGTCGGCCGTGCGCAACTGGAAGGTCGGCGACAAAGTCACGATCCACTGCAACTACGTGGACGATCAGGATCCCTCGGCCCATGACGACTCCATGCTGGCTGCCAATCAGCGCATCTGGGGCTTCGAGACGAACTTCGGCGGCCTGGCCGACGTCACGGTGGTGAAGGCCAACCAACTCATGCCCAAGCCGACCCACCTGAGCTGGGAAGAGGCGGCGGTCAACGCCCTGTGCAACTCGACCGCCTACCGGATGCTCGTCTCGCACAACGGGGCGCAGATGGCCCAAGGCGACAAGGTCCTCGTCTGGGGGGCGAGCGGCGGTTTGGGGAGCTTCGCCGTGCAGTACGTCCTCAACGGGGGCGGTACGCCAATCGGCGTGGTCTCCTCGCACCAGAAGGTGGAGCTTCTCCATGACCTCGGGGTCGAGGCGGTGATCGACCGGCGCCAGGCCGACTACAAATTCTGGAGCGACGAGCACACGCAGGACGAGTCCGAGTGGCGCCGCTTCGGCAAGGACATCCGGGACCTCGTCGGCGGTGAGCCCGACATCGTCTTCGAGCACCCGGGGCGCCAGACGATGGGGGCCTCGGTGTTCGCCTGCACCCGCGGCGGCATCATCGTGACCTGCGCCGCCACCTCGGGCTACATGATCGAATACGACAACCGGCACCTGTGGATGAAGCTCAAGACGATCAAGGGCTCGCACTTCGCCAACTACCGGGAGGCCTGGGATGCCAACCAGCTGGTCTGCCAGGGCAAGATTCTCCCGCCGCTCTCGGCCGTCTACCCCCTCGACGAGGTGGGCGAGGCGGCTTATCAGGTCCACCACAACCTGCACGAGGGCAAGATCGGCGTCCTGTGCCTCGCTCCCGAGGAGGGCCTCGGCATCGACGATCCGGCTCTTCGGTCGCGGGTCGGCGAAGACCGCATCACTTTGTTCCGCAGGCACGGGGCATGATGATGGACATGCTCACAGAAATCGACCACGTGGCCATTGCCGTCAACGACCTCGAGGCTGCCATCGCCTGGTACGCCGAGGTGTTCGGGGCCACGGTGGCGCACCGCGAGCGGGTCGAGTCCGACGGGGTCGAAGAGGCGCTCCTGGCCGTGGCCGACTCCTATGTGCAACTGCTCACGCCGATCCGGGACGACTCACCGGTGGCGAAGTATCTCGCCAACAAGGGTGAGGGCCTCCATCACATCGGGTACCGGGTGGACGATTGCGCCGCCGCCCTGCAATCGGTCAAGGACGCCGGAGGGCGGGTGATCGACGAGGCACCCCGTCCGGGCTCGCGGGGAACGACGGTGGCCTTCGTGCACCCTAAGACCTCGTTCGGCACGCTGATCGAGCTCGTCCAGGAATAGGGGCGGCGGCGTTGCCCGCCGGAGCGACAAGCACCCGGACGCGAAAGCGGGCGTGACCCCGACGCTGTAACGCCGAACTCACGCCCGTCTCCGGAACCGCGTTCACTTCTCAACGGCTGTGCTTGACGCCAGCCCGCATCCTACCGGCCCCGGGCGGACCTGTAATTTCTGATTGCTAGGCTTCTAGCCTTTAGAAATTACGACCATGCCGCCCGTTGCCAGGCGCCCGCCCGGTGGGCTCCACGCCGCTCCGGCTTCTTCTATGCCCCAGCCTCCGCCGCCCCTTCGGGCGGGACCGGGAGCGCATTGCCGAAACCGTCATCGGTCGTCGGCGCCGCGCCCAGCCAGCTGGCATCGATGGACGGGTCGAAGGGGTCGTCGCCGACGCTCTCCCCGCTCATGTCACGCAGCCAGGCCGCCAGGTCCTCGGTGTCCGAGTCGCCCGAGCCGAGGGCCCAGAACGGCATGGCTTCGGCGTCGGGCATCTCGAGGCGGATGTTGCGGTAGTGCTCCATGCCCGACCCGGCTGGGATGAGCTTGCCGATGATGATGTTCTCCTTGAGCCCGAAGAGCTGGTCGCTCTTGCCCTCGATGGCAGCCTCGGTCAGCACCCGCGTCGTCTCCTGGAAGGAGGCGGCGGAGAGCCAGCTCTCGGTGGCCAACGAGGCCTTGGTGATGCCCATCAGCTCGGGACGGCCTTCGGCCGGGGTCTGCCCGTCCTCGACCAGCGTGCGGTTGACCTCGGCGTAGATCTGGTTGTCCACGCGCTCACCGGGCAGGAAGGGCGCATCGCCCGGCTCGGCCACGAGGACCCGCCGGAGCATCTGACGCACGATCAACTCGATGTGCTTGTCGTGGATGGACACACCCTGGTCGCGATACACCTTCTGCACCTCTTCGACGAGGTACTGCTGTGTCTCGCGGATGCCCTTGACCTCGAGCAGCTCCTTGGGATCCTTCGGCCCTTCGACCAGCGCGTCGCCGGCGCCGACCTCCTGGCCGTCGGTCACTTCGAGGTGCGCCCGGGGCGCGACGAGCGTGGACACTTCGTCCCCGTTGTCGGCGATCACGGTGACGTGGCGGCCGATCTCGTCGTCGTCGATGCGGACCACACCGGAGTGGTGGGCCAGAACGGCGGCGCCCTTGGGGGTACGGGCTTCGAAGAGCTCGACCACGCGGGGCAGGCCGTGGGTGATGTCCTCACCGACCACACCACCGGTGTGGAAGGTTCGCATGGTCAGCTGGGTTCCCGGCTCACCGATGGACTGGGCGGCAATGACGCCGACCGCCTCACCGAGCTCGATCATGATGCCCGTGGCCAACGAAAGGCCGTAGCACGACGCGCACACGCCCTGGGGCGACTCACACGTCAGGACCGAACGGGTCCTGATGCGGTCGACCCTCGGGTCGTCACGGATGGTGGCGATGTTCACGTCGTCGAGCAGCGTCCCCACTTCGTAGACGGTGCCGTCGGCCAGCTTCACCGGCTCGGTGAGCAGGCGGCCGAAGGCGCGCGTCTCGAGGTAGTTGCGGTGACCCGGACCGTCGGGCGAGACGCCCTCGATCCAGATGCCGCGCGTCGAGCCACAGTCGTCGATGCGGACGATCAGCTCCTGCGCCACGTCGACCAGCCGGCGGGTCAGATACCCCGAGTCGGCTGTGCGCAACGCCGTGTCGGCCAGTCCCTTGCGGGCGCCGTGGGTGGAGATGAAGTACTCCAGCACGGACAGGCCCTCACGGAAGGAGGACTTGATCGGCCGGGGGATCATCTCACCACGAGGGTTCGAGACCAATCCCTTCATACCGGCGATCTGGCGGATCTGCTGCGAGTTCCCTCGGGCACCGGAGTCCACCATCATGTCGAGTGGGTTGAAGGCGATGGTGGCCAACTGCGCCTCCATGGCCCGACCCACCTCGGAGTTGGCGGAGGTCCAGATCTCGATTTCCTTCTGGCGTCGCTCGTCGTCGGTGATGATGCCCCGCTTGAACTGGGTCTCGGCCTTCTCGGCTTCCTTCTCGTAACGGTCCAGGATCGCCTGCTTGTCCGGCGGGGTCTGGACGTCGTTGATGGAGATGGTCAACCCCGACTGCGCCGCGAAGCGGAAGCCGAGGGCCTTGATCCGGTCCAGGCTCGATGCCACGACGTGCTTGGGGTAGTTCGCCGCCAGGTCCTCGACGATGGAGCCGATGGGGATGTTGCGCTTGCCCACCACGTCGTTGACGTAGGGGAAGCCCACCGGCAGTGCCTCGTTGAAGAACACGCGGCCCGCCGTGGTGCTGAACGCCAGCTGCTCGTCCTCGGACGCAGTCACGCCCGCGGCGGCCAGGCGCTGCGCCAACCCCGAACCCGGGAGTGGGCGCACCACGATCGGCACCTGGAGGTCGAGGTCGCCGGCGTCGAAAGCCGCCTCGATCTCGTGGATGTGGCGGAAGGCCCGGCCGGCGCCCTTACGGCCCTTGCCATGACCTTCAGCGCTGCCATTTCCGTTGCCGCTGCCGTTGCCGTTCTCGATCGCCTCGGCCCCACCGTCAACCAACAGGGTGAGGTAGTACGCCCCGAAGACCATGTCCTGTGTCGGCACGGTGATCGGTCGCCCGGTGGCGGGAGAAAGGATGTTGTTGGCCGACAGCATGAGGACGCGCGCCTCTGCCTGCGCCTCTGCCGACAAGGGCAGGTGCACGGCCATCTGGTCGCCGTCGAAGTCGGCGTTGAAGGCGGTGCAGACCAACGGGTGCACCTGGATCGCCTTGCCCTCGACCAGAACGGGCTCGAAGGCCTGGATGCCCAGGCGGTGCAGGGTCGGCGCACGGTTCAACAGCACCGGGTGCTCGCGGATGACACCCTCGAGGACGTCCCACACCTGGGGACGGCGACGCTCGACCATGCGCTTGGCCGACTTGATGTTCTGGGCCAGCTCGGCGTCGACCAGCCGCTTCATGACGAAGGGCTTGAACAACTCGAGCGCCATGAGCTTGGGCAGGCCGCACTGGTGCAGCTTGAGGTTCGGCCCGATGACGATGACCGAACGGCCCGAGTAGTCGACGCGCTTGCCGAGGAGGTTCTGACGGAACCGGCCCTGCTTGCCCTTCAACATGTCGGAGAGCGACTTGAGCGGGCGGTTGCCCGGCCCCGTCACGGGACGCCCACGACGACCGTTGTCGAAGAGCGCGTCGACGGCCTCTTGGAGCATGCGCTTCTCGTTGTTGATGATGATCTCGGGCGCGCCCAGGTCCAGCAGCCTCTTCAGCCGGTTGTTCCGGTTGATGACGCGGCGGTACAGGTCGTTGAGGTCCGAGGTGGCGAAGCGGCCACCGTCGAGCTGCACCATGGGGCGCAGGTCGGGCGGGATGACCGGGACGGCCTCGAGGATCATGGCCCGGGGGTCGTTGATCCGGCGCCCGTGGTCGTCGCGGCGGTTGAACGCGGTGACGATCTTGAGGCGCTTGATGGTCTTCTGGCGACGCTGGGCCGACAAGGGACGGCGCCCGTCCTTGGCGTCGATCATGTCGCGGAGCTTGATCTCCTCCGCATCGAGGTCGATGCGGTCGATCAGCTTGAGGATGTACTCGGCCCCCATGCCGCCCTCGAAGTACTCGTCGTAGCGCAGGCGGAGCTCGCGCCACAACATTTCGTCCTCGATGATCTTGCGACCGTGGAGATTGCGGAACTCGTCCAGCGAGCGCTGGGCGATCTCCGCGTCCTCCTGGGCCCGCTCGCGGGCCGAGGCGATCTCCTTCTCGACGGCGCGCTGGCGCGCCTTGATCTCGGCGTCACGCGCCCCGTCGGTCTCGAGCTGCTTGAGCTCCTCCTCCAACGCCTTGAAGCGGCGGTCGATGTCGAGGTCGCGCTTCTTCTCGATGTCGCCGATCTCCTCGGCCATCTCGGCCTCGAGGGTCGGGAGGTCCTGGTGGCGCTTCTCGTCGTCGACCCAGGTGACCAGGTTGGCGGCGAAGTAGATGACCTTCTCCAGCTGCTTGGCCTTGAGCTCCTCGCGGGGCTCGGTACCCATCAGCAGATAGGCCAGCCAGCTCCGGGTGCCCCGCAGGTACCAGATGTGGACGACCGGGGCGGCCAGCTCGATGTGGCCCATGCGGTCACGGCGGACCTTGCTCCGGGTGACCTCCACGCCGCAGCGCTCGCAGATGATGCCCTTGAAGCGCACCCGCTTGTACTTGCCGCAGTAGCACTCCCAGTCCTTGGTCGGACCGAAGATCTTCTCGCAGAACAGGCCGTCCTTCTCGGGACGGAGGGTCCGGTAGTTGATCGTCTCGGGCTTCTTGACCTCACCGTTCGACCAGCCCCGGATGGAATCACCCGTGGCCAGGCCGATACGCAGTTGGTCGAATGTGTTCACGTCGAGAGCCATTAGGAGAAGCTCCTCTCTGCGGCACGCCGCTCATCCTCTTCGTCGGACCCACGCTCGTTCCGACTGATGTCGATACCGAGCTCTTCGGCGGTCCGGAACACGTCCTCATCGAGTTCGTGCATTTCAATTTCTCGCCCGTCGACGGCGAGCACCTCCACATCGAGGCACAACGACTGCATCTCCTTGATGAGCACCTTGAAACTCTCGGGGATGCCCGGTTCGGGGATGTTCTCGCCCTTGACGATGGCCTCGTAAACCTTCACCCGGCCGAGCACGTCGTCGGACTTGATGGTCAGCAGTTCCTGCAGCGCGTAAGCGGCGCCGAACGCCTCGAGCGCCCAGACCTCCATCTCGCCGAAGCGCTGCCCACCGAACTGTGCCTTCCCACCCAGCGGCTGCTGGGTGATCATGGAGTACGGGCCGGTGGACCGGGCGTGGATCTTGTCGTCGACCAGGTGGGCCAGCTTCAAGATGTACACGTAGCCGACCGAGATCGGGTTGTCGTACTCCTCGCCGGTGCGGCCGTTGTAGAGCTTGACCTTGCCGTCGGTCTGCATCTGGACGTCACCGTTGGCCGAGTCCGAGTTCAGCGTCCCGAAGATCTTCTGGATCGTCGGGTGCTTGCCGGCGTCGTCGACCTCGTCCCAGTGGGCGCCGTCGAAGACGGGCGTGGCCACCCAGGCGGCGGGCTGCGTCCGCGGACGCGTCTTGCGCGCCGCCCCGTCACCCTTGGCACTGGTACCCACCTCGTCGTTGACGGTCACGCCTTCCCAGCCGTGCCGGGCGGCGTAGCCGAGATGCGACTCGAGCACCTGGCCCACGTTCATCCGGGACGGCACGCCGAGCGGGTTCAAGATGATGTCGACCGGGGTGCCGTCGGACAGATACGGCATGTCCTCGACCGGAAGGATCTTGGAGATGACGCCCTTGTTGCCGTGACGGCCGGCCAGCTTGTCGCCCTCGGAGATCTTGCGCTTCTGGGCCACGTAGACCCGCACCAGCTGGTTGACCCCGGGGGGCAGCTCGTGCGACTCCTCACGGGAGAAGACACGGACGTCGATGACCTTGCCGTACTCACCGTGCGGCACCTTGAGGCTGGTGTCACGCACCTCGCGCGCCTTCTCACCGAAGATGGCCCGGAGCAGGCGCTCTTCAGGCGTCTGCTCGGTCTCACCCTTGGGGGTCACCTTGCCGACGAGGACATCGCCCGGCGCCACTTCGGCGCCCACGCGGATGATGCCGCGGTCGTCGAGGTCGGCCAGGATCTCCTCGGACAGGTTCGGGATGTCCCGGGTGATCTCCTCGGCGCCGAGCTTGGTGTCACGGGCGTCGACTTCGTGCTCCTCGATGTGGATGGAGGTCAGCACGTCGTCGCGCACGAGGCGCTCGGAGAGGATGATGGCGTCTTCGTAGTTGTAGCCCTCCCACGGCATGAAGGCGACCAGCAGGTTCTTGCCGAGCGCCAGCTCACCGTTGTGGGTCGAAGGCCCGTCGGCGATCAGGTCGCCCCGCTCCACCTTCTGCCCCTCGACCACCAGGGTGCGGTGGTTGATGCAGGTGTTCTGGTTGGAACGGCGGAACTTGGAGAGGCGGTACGCCTTCTTGCCCAGCGTCGTGCCGAGCCGGTCCTTCTGCCCCGGGGTGTACTCGATGGTGACGGTGTCGCCACTGATCTCGACCACGGTGCCGGTGCCCTCGGCGACGAGGACGTCGCCGGCGTCACGCGCCGCACGGGCCTCCACGCCGGTGCCGATGTAGGGAGCTTCGGGCACCACCAGGGGCACCGCCTGCTTCTGCATGTTGGCGCCCATGAGGGCCCGGTTGGCGTCGTCGTGCTCGACGAAGGGGATCAGCGCGGTCGAGACCGAGACGATCTGCTTCGGGGAGACGTCCATGAGGTCGACCTCCGAGGGCGGCACGAAGTCGATCTCGCTGGTCGTGCCGTACGAGGTGTTGACCGCGCCCATGCGGACGCCGGTGCCTTGGGGGCCACGGCGCACGAGCACGCGCTCCTCGGTGAAGTTGCCCGACTCGTCGACGGCCGCGTTGGCCTGCGCGATGACGTGCTCCTCCTCCTCGTCGGCGGCCAGGTAGCTGACCTCGTCGGTCACCCGGCCGTCCACCACGGTGCGGTACGGCGTCTCGATGAAGCCGTACTCGTTGACCCGGGCGTAGGTGGCCAGGGCGCCGATCAGGCCGATGTTCGGGCCTTCAGGGGTCTCGATCGGGCACATCCGGCCGTAGTGCGACGTGTGCACGTCACGCACTTCGAAGCCGGCGCGCTCACGGGAGAGACCACCGGGTCCGAGCGCCGAGAGGCGGCGCTTGTGGGCCAACCCCGACAACGGGTTGTTCTGGTCCATGAACTGGCTGAGCTGGCTGGTGCCGAAGAACTCCTTGACCGCCGCCACCACCGGGCGGATGTTGATCAGGGTCTGTGGCGTGATGGCCTCGACGTCCTGGGTGGTCATGCGCTCGCGCACGACCCGCTCCATGCGGGAGAGCCCGACACGGACCTGGTTCTGGATGAGCTCACCGACCGAGCGGATGCGGCGGTTGGCGAAGTGGTCCTGGTCGTCGATCCGGTAGGTGGACTCGCCGTCGGCCATGTGCAGTGCGAGGTGCAGCATGTAGGTGGCCGAGGCCAGGATCTCCGACGGGCTGAGCACGCTCTGGTTGGGCGCAGGCTTCTCGATCTCGATGCCGAACAGGTCCGACAGGCGATCGATCTCGGGTCCGAGCTTGCGGTTCAACTTGTAGCGACCGACCCGCGTGAGGTCGTAGCGCTTGGGGTTGAAGAAGGCGTTCTCGAAGTAGACCCGGGCCGCTTCGGCCGACAGGGGCTCACCGGGACGGGCGCGCTTGTAGATCTCGAGCAACGCCTCCTCGCGGGTGGGCGTGAGGTTGCGCTCCTTCTCCCACTGGCCTTCGAGGAAGTCGAAGTGGCGGACGAAGCGGTCCAGGAAGGCCTCGTCGCCGTAGCCGAGGGCGCGCAGGAGCACGAACAGCGACAGGCGACGCTTGCGCGCCACCCGGCAGCCGGCCGTGACGTCCTTGCCCGGCTTCGCCTCGATGTCGAGCTCGATCCACTCCCCGCGGTAGGGGTGGATGGTCCCGGTGAAGACGGTCTTGGCGTCGCGTCCGGGCTGGAAGATGACACCGGGAGAGCGGACGAGCTGGCTCACCACGACACGCTCGGTGCCGTTGACGATGAACGTGCCCCGGTCGGTCATCATCGGGAAGTCCCCCATGAAGACCGTCTGTTCCTTGATCTCACCCGTGGTGGCGTTGAGGAACCGCGCCCGCACGAAAACGGGGGCGGCGTAGGTCATGTCCTTCTCCTTGCACTCCTCCACCGAGAACTTCGGTGGTGGGCGCAGGTCGGGATCCGTCGGGTCGAACTCGAGCTCGAGGCTCAGCTGGCCGGTGAAGTCCTCGATCGGACTGATGTCGTGGTACGCCTCGGCCAGTCCCTTGTCGAGGAACCATTGAAACGAATCACGTTGGATCGCTATGAGATCCGGAAGCTGTAAAGCCTCATTGATGTTGGCGAATGAAACACGTTCGGGACTGCGGGACCGTGAGGACAACGGTCAACTCCTCCCAGGTGGGCTTGCGGCGGGTGGGTCGGTACTGCATTTGTGGGTCGTGAGGGGACGGTAAAAAGTGGACCTGATCAGGGTCCGAAGGTTGCCAGGGCGCGCGCCGACCCCACGGAATTGCGGGGACAGCAGACAAAGGGACGCACGGCAACCCTGCATCTTACCCATGGGCGTGCCTGAACACAACCCCTAGGCCGCGACAGCCTAACGGGCGGGGTGCCCGAACTGTGCGAAAGGGTACGGGCGCCCTCCCCCGGCGTCAAGATCCTGGTCTCCGGCCGGGCACACTCGCCCGGCCGGAACCCCGGACTACTTGACCTCGACGGTGGCTCCTGCAGCCTCGAGGGCGGCCTTGGCCTTCTCGGCGTCGTCCTTGTTGGCCTTCTCGAGGACGGGCTTGGGGGCCGCCTCGACCAGGTCCTTGGCTTCCTTGAGCCCGAGGCTGGTCAGGGCCCGGACTTCCTTGATCACCTGGATCTTCTTGTCGCCGGCGCTGGTCAGGATGACGTCGAACTCGACCTTCTCCTCTTCCGCACCGCCGGCGTCGCCGGCGCCGCCCGCCGCCGGGGCGGCCGCCACGGCCACCGGAGCGGCCGCCGTCACGCCGAAACGCTCCTCAAAGTCCTTCAACAGCTCGCTCAGTTGGATCACCGTCAATTCGGCAATCCCATCGAGGATCTGTTCTTTCGTCAGGGTCGCTGCCATCGCAATGGCCTTCCTTTCTTTCTTTCGGTCTGTGTGCTCTGTCGTTCGAACTGTGTTGCGGGTCCTGCTATTCGGCTGCGTCGCCGGCCGGAGCTTCTTCGGCCGCAGCCTCCGCCGGAGCTTCGGCCTCCGCTGCAACCGGGGGCGCCTCTTCTACCGGTGCGACTGCTTCGGCCGGGGCCTCCGCCTCGGTGTCGGTGGCTGCTTCGGCCGGGGCCTCCGCCTCGGTGTCGGTGGCAACTTCGGATGCGGCCTCGGGCAACGTCTCCCCTCCGGCCTCCCTCTGCTCGATCAGCGCCGAGAGTCCGTAGGCGAAGCTCCTCGGCAGCGCCTGCAGGAGTCCGGCCATCTGCTGCATCGGTGCCGCCAGGGCGCCGGCGAGGCGGGCCAGCAGCACGTCGCGTGGGGGCAGGTCGGCCAGGGCCGCCAGGTCGGACGACGACAGCAACGAACCGTCGGCCAGTCCTCCCTTGATCACCAGAAGCGGGTTGGACCGGGCGAAGTCCTTCAGGGCTTTCGCCACCGCGCTGACATCGCCCTGCACGAAGGTCAGCGCACTGGGGCCGCTCAGGTACTCCGACAGGGGCTGGTACTCGCCACCGTCGATCGCCCGGCGCACCAGAGTGTTCTTGAAGATCCGGTAGTCGCCACCGACCGCGGCGAGCGTGATGCGCAGTTCCTTCAACTCGGTGACCGTGAGGCCTCGATACTCGCTCACGATCGAGGCGCTGGCCTCACCGATGCGCGTGCGTACCTCGTCGACGACGGCGACCTTGTGCTTCATCTGTGCGTTCTGCGTGACCATCTGTTTCCTCCACCGGGATCAACCGCCCGGCGACGGGTCAGGATCTCCGATGTGCGACAGAACGACGCCGGAACAGGTCCGGTTCTCGCAAGTGTCGCCTCGTCAGGCGGGCCCCGGAGGGCCCCTTCCGCACCCGAAGGTGCACCGGAGGTCTATGGCGTCTGGGTTCAGTGCTCTTCCGCCCGGGGGCGTGAGCTGTTGGGCAAAGCGTAGTACGTCGGTCGGAGCCTCTCCGACCGGCCGCCGGGACTCAGGCGGTGGCGGCGAGCTCTTCGTCGACCAATCTGGCCCGGGTGGGGTCGATGTGGACACCGGGCCCCATCGTCGTAGCCACGGTGATCGACAGCAGGTAGCGGCCCTTGGCCGATGCCGGCTTGGCCCGCTGCAGCTCCTCGATCACGGCACGCAGGTTGGTGACGAGCTGATCGCGGGTGAAGGATGCCTTGCCGATACGGATGTGCACGTTGCCGACCTTGTCGGTGCGGTACTCCACCCGGCCGCCCTTGAACTCGGTGACGGCCTTGCCGACCTCCATGGTGACCGTGCCTGTCTTGGGGTTCGGCATGAGACCACGGGGGCCGAGGACGCGCCCGAGCGTTCCCACCTGGCCCATGAGGTCAGGTGTGGCGATCGCCACGTCGAAGTCGAGGAATCCCCCGGCGACCTTGGCCACCAGGTCGTCGGCGCCCACGACGTCGGCGCCTGCCGCCCGGGCCTCGGTCGCCTGCTCGCCCGCGGCGAAGACCGCGACGCGCTCGGTGCGGCCGGTTCCCGCCGGGAGCGACAGCGTGCCGCGCACGATCTGATCCGCCTTGCGGGGGTCGACGCCGAGGCGGACCGCGAGCTCCACCGTCTCATCGAAGGTCGGGCGAGCCAGCCGCTTCACGATGTCAACCGCCTCGGAGACGCCGTAGAGCGCCTCGCGATCGACCTGGGCCAATGCGTCTCGGTACATCTTGCCGTGCTGAGCCATCGTTTCTCTCCTGTGGTGCGGTCGCTTAGCCGGCGACCTTGATCCCCATGGAACGTGCGGTTCCGGCGACCTGCTTCTTGGCCGCTTCGAGGTCGGTCGTGTTGAGATCCTTCAATTTCACCTGGGCGATGTCCGCCAGCTGCGCCTCGGTGATGGTGCCCACCTGCTCACGGCTCGTCGTGGCCGAACCCTTGGTCACGCCGGCGGCCTGACGCAAGAGGAACGGTGTCGGCGACGTCTTGAGGACGAAACTGAACGTCCGGTCCTCGTAGATCGTGATGTCGACCGGGACCACCTGGCCCCGCATGCTCTCGGTGGCCGCGTTGTACTGCTTGCAGAACTCCATGGTCTGAACCCCATGGGGTCCGAGCGCCGTTCCGACCGGTGGGGCGGGCGTCGCCGATCCTGCTTCGAGCTGGATCTTCACAACGGCGAGCACGCGCTTCTTTGGTGCCATCGTCTCTTGTCTCCTTCTTCTTCTTCTTGCGTTCGCTCAGAGCTTCGTTTTGCTCAGAGCTTCGCGACTTGGCTGAACTCGAGCTCGACCGGCGTCTCTCGTCCAAAGATGTTGACCAGCACCTTCAACTTGAGCTGGTCCTCGTTGATCTCTGCGATCTGACCGGAGAAGTCGGCGAAGGGACCTTCCTTCACCCGAACCGTCTCGTCCACCTCGTACTCGAGGCGGGGTCGGCTGCGCTTTGTGGTCGCTTCGACGCCCTCCACCTTGACCTGGAGAATGTTCTCCACCTCACGGCGGGAGAGAGGGGTCGGCTTGGTGCCGGGGCCGACGAATCCCGTCACGCCCGGGGTGTTGCGAATGGCGCCCCAGGTGTCGTCGTCGAGGTCGCAACGCACCAGGAGATAGCCCGGGAAGACCTTCTTCTGCACGGTGACCTTCTTGCCGCCCTTGAATTCGACGACGTCCTCCATGGGGATCACGACCTCGAAGACCCTGTCCTCGATGCCCCGCGAGGCCACCACGTTGCCCATGTTCGAGCGCACCTTGTTCTCGTAACCGGAGTAGGTGTGGACGACGTACCAGCGACCGGGACGGTCGTAGGGGCTCTCGACCGGGACGATCTCCTCTTCCTCGTCGTCGCCACCCCAGCCCAGTCCCTCGTTCCCCGTCGAGGTGTCCTGTTCGGCTCCCTCGTTCCCCGCTGTGGCGTCGAGGACCAGGTCCGGCTCACCCACCGAGCTCTCGGCTGTGTCGTGGACAGTCATAGGTACATCCTCCGCGTCGGTGTTGTCGGTGTCGGTCATCGTCGGGCTACTTGGTGAAGAGAAGCGTGATGAGTCTCCCGAAGGCCAGATTGAGCACGAAAATGAGCCCGATCATGAGGAAGAGAGTGGTGACCACGACCGACGTGTAGTTGATGAGCTCGGAGCGTGAGGGCCAGGCCACCTGGCGCATCTCGTCGCGGACCTCGCGAGCGAACTGGACCGGGCTGGTCCGCTTGCGTCCCGAAGGGCCCTTGCCGGGCGCCCGGGCCGCACGACTTCCGGCTCCCTGTCCACCGGCGGGCGCACGCCGGGCAGCAGGCGACCCGTCGGCCTCCATTTGCCCTTGGCGCTGCATCATGCGCTTTGTTTCGCGATTCACGAGTTGTGCCTCACATCGATGTCTGGGTCGTTACGTCTTCTGGGATCTACTGAGACTCGGAGCAGGGCAGGAGGGACTCGAACCCTCAACCGCCGGTTTTGGAGACCGGTGCTCTTCCAATTGAGCTACTGCCCTCAGTGGGCTGCCTTGGGTTTCCATCCGGCAAAAGGTTCATCCCCCCTGACCTGGGGAACAGCCAGCCAGAGTAGCACCGGCCGGCCGAACTTCGTTCAGCGGGTCTCCTTGTGCACGGTGTGCTGACGGTCCCACCGGCAGAACTTCTTCATCTCGATCCGTTCCCGGTCGTTGAGTTTGTTCTTGGTGGTGATGTAATTACGGCGCTTGCAGACCTCGCACGCCAGCGTGACCTGCACCCTCTTCTCGTTCTTTGCCATTCTTCAGTCCTTCCTTGTCGCTGCCCCGGGGAACCGCCCCGGAACTGGTAGCGGCGGCGGGACTCGAACCCGCGACAACACGATTATGAGCCGTGTGCTCTGACCAACTGAGCTACGCCGCCAGGGGCGAGCCCCCTGTCAGAATCGAACTGACGACACCAGCCTTACCATGGCTGTGCTCTACCGACTGAGCTAAGGGGGCGCCGCGGCCATCCGGCCACGAACCGTCAATGATAGCCAGAGCACGACACACGACGCCTGCGCCTCCACTGCTGGTGAGGGGCTAACAGTACCATCCGGCCATGCATATCCGATTGGCCGCCCTCGGCGACGCCGAAGCGATCCGGGCCATTTACAACGTCGAGGTACTCGGCAGCACCAACACGTTCGACATGGTCGCCCGCACCAGGAAGGAGCAGGAGGCGTGGCTCCTCGAACACCGGGGTGTCCACCCCGCCATCGTGGCGGTGGAGCAGGCGACGACGGGGGACGGGCATCTGGGCGCCGGCAACGAGCTGGTGCTCGGGTTCGGATCCCTCTCGCCCTTCCGGGATCGATCGGGCTACGCCGCCACGGCCGAGAACTCCGTCTACGTCGACCGGGCCCAGCGGGGCCGGGGCATCGGCCGGGCCCTCCTGGCTGAACTCCTGACCCTGGCCTCGGCCCACGGCTTCCATTCGGTCATCGCCCGCATCGCGGGCCACAACGAGACGTCCATCGGGCTCCACCGGGCGGCGGGCTTCGAGTTGGTCGGCGTCGAGCGCGAGGTCGGGCGCAAGCATCGCCAGTGGCTCGATGTGGTCGAGCTCCAGCGTCTCCTCTGACCTGCCCTCGGAGTCGGGACGGTTCAGGACTCGAAGGCGGGGCTGACCGATCCCTGTGCGGCAGGCAGGGCGGACCCCAGGCGGGCCCGGTCGAGACGCCACGACGTCGTCCATCGTCCCAGCGGCAGCATGACGATGCCCCACAGGACGAAGACGGCCAACACCATGCTGAGGGGTTGGTGGCCAGCAACTGCTTGAGGAGCGACGCGCCACCGGTGAGACCGATGAAGGGCGCCACGATCGACAGGGCCAGTGCCAACCCGCGCAACCGCCCGAGGACGACGGGCGCCATGAGGATGATGCCCCAGGTGAGATACCAGGGCTGGACCACCGGGCCGAGCAGGACGAAGGCCAGCAGGGTGACGCCGAGCGCGGTCAACAGTCCCAGCGTCTCCTTGTGGCGCAGGCAGTACGCAGCGATCGCGGTCGCCGCCAGGAGGCCGAGCAGCCGGGTGACGGTCAGGACCCCCCCGAGGCCCACCCCGATGTGGAGCACGTGCAGCGCACCCGAGATGACGAGGCCGACGGCTGTCGCCGGGGCCATCCACGAGCGGACGGCATCGGGGGTGCCCAGGTTGGCGATCCATCCCCAGCCCAGACCCGAGACGAACGACAGCAGAGCCATGACGGCGAAGGAGATGAGGCCGCCCTTGAGCAACGGCCGCACCCGGGCCCGCCACGTCACGCCGGGACCGGCCCAGTCCCATGCGACGTAGACGATGCCGACGGCCGCCGGGACTTTGATGGCTGCCGCCAACGTACAGAGCACGATCCCGACGACCGGGTGCCGGTACTTGGCCGCGGTGACGCCGGCCAGCAGCAGGCCGACCATGATGGCGTCGTTGTGGGCGCCCCCTATGAGGGCGAGCAGGGTGAGCGGATTGAGCAGCGCAATCGTGAAGGCCGCTCCGGGATCGCGCCCGTAGGCCCGGGCCAGTTTGGGCACGCAGTATGCGATGAGCGCGACCCCGCCACCGACATGAGACGCAGTAGCTCCACCGTGAACAGGGCGTTGTGGCCGCTCAGAGAGGCCGCCCAACCGGCCAGCATCAGGAAGAACGGGCCATAGGGGGCGGGGGTGTTCAGCCACAGCGATCCGACCCCGGTCACGTACTGACCCGAGCCGATGGTGCCGGGCCCGTAGTTGTACGGGTTGATGTGGTGGCTCATCATTTCGCCCTGGGCCGCGTAGGAGTACACGTCCTTGCTGAAGAGAGGGGCCACGAAGAGGAGAGGGACGATCCATAGGGCCAACATGCCGGCCAGGGCGCGGATCGGGGCCCCGGGGCGGTGGCGCAGGGCCTGGACCAGGCCGAACCAGACGCGGATGAACAGGAGCATGCCGCCGTAGACCGCGACGACGCCGGGGAGCAGGAGGAAGGTGTCGCCCGGGTTGCTCTGGCTCGGGTCGCCGAAGAACCATGTCCCGGCCAGCTCGGTCTTGAAGGGCGAACCGGTCAGGGAGGCACCGACACAGACCGACACGATGGCGAGGAAGCCCAGAAGTGCGGGCTGACGCAGGAAGCGCCAGTCGTCCGGGGCGCCGTTGTCGGCTTCGACGCGCTCGGAGAGGGCGAGCCGGGGGGTGATGCGCACCCGGGCGCCATCAACCGCCAGCGAGATGCGCTGCAACCGCGAGTGGACACGAGCCATCAACTCGGGTGGAGAAGGCCTCGTTCCTTGTTCTTCCACTGGGGTCTTTGTCTCGCTTCTTCGGTGCGGCGACGGCCTTACCGTCCGATGCGCGGGTACGGACTCCCGGGACAGAGGGAGCTCCCGCAACTGCCTCGCAATGACATTGTAATGACATCCGGGGTGCCCGCAAGGCCACCGGGGAGCACAGGTGCATCCGACGTCTACGTGGGCCGGGGAGGATTCGAACCTCCGTAGGCGTCAACCGACAGGTTTACAGCCTGTTTCCTTTGGCCACTCGGACACCGACCCGCAGGCTGGGAGGTTAGCCGGGTCCGGGACCCCGCCCGCAACCCCGGGCCGGACTCCGGGCCAACCCCGGGCCCAACCCCGGGCGACGGCATGCGGCCGGTACGCTGCACCCCATGCCTACCTTCGACATTGTCTCCGAAGTCGACATGCAGGAAGTTCGCAATGCGGTCGACCAGGCCAACCGCGAGGCCTCGACCCGCTTTGACTTCAAGAACACGGACTCGGCCATCGAATTGAGCGAAACCGAACTCGTGCTCCGCTCCTCGACCGAGGATCGGCTGCGCGCGCTGCACCAGGTGTTGGACGAGAAGCTGGTCAAGCGCCAGGTCTCGCTCAAGGCCTTCGAGGACGCGAAGATCGAAGAGGCCCAAAAGGGCACGTCGCGCCAGAAGATCGCCATCCGGGCCGGCATCTCGTCGGATCACGCCAAGCGGCTGAACAAATTCATCAAGGATCTCGGGCTCAAAGGCGTGTCCTCACAGACCCAGGGTGACCAGCTGCGCGTGACGGGCAAGAAACGGGACGACCTGCAAGAGGTGATCGCGGCCTGCAAGGGCGAGGACTTCGGCATCCCGCTTGCAGTTCGATAACTTCCGGGACTGACCTCCACCCCGGGACTGATCCCACCGGGGGCAGGCTCACCGGGGAGACGGAGCGTCAGTGGACGCTGGTGTCCTCTTTCGACTCCTCGACGGTCAGGTGCTCGTCGAACTCCTCGAGTTCGACCTTGAACATGCGGTTGAAGACCAGCAGCTTCACGACCCAGAAGATGGCGAACGACAAGAAGTTGGCCACCAGGACGAGCACGGTCTGGTCGAAGTGGGACAGGTTGTAGTGGATGCCGATATGGCGCGCCACGGCGGCCCCGACGATGGAGAAGGCGATGCCGAGGGCGGCCATGCCCCAGAACGGCAGCACCTCTTTGACCATGTGTGAACGCCCGTGCTTGCCCCACGCCCACTTGCGGTTCAACCAATAGGACGGGAAGGTCGCGACCGCGTTGCCGAAGATGGTGCTCGGTACCTCGGTCCACAGGTGCAACACCCCGTAGACCAGCACGATGACGAGGGTGGACACGGCGGTGGAGATGACCGACACCATCGTGTAGCGGAAGACCTTGCGGCCGTTGTGCGTGTGCAGCCAGGCATAAAAGATCTCGGAGCCGGGAAAGCACGCTGCGACTCTAGCCGGGGGAATGCAGGCAACTCCCGGCGGGACCGCTCCTGCGGAAATGATGGGAGACGGCGTTCGCCCGGGCGACCTCGCCGAACCAGTAGGCGCTGGGTTTGGGCCGGCGCTCGAAGGTTCCCGGAGCCACGGCCACCATCCCGAACTTCGGCCCATAGCCCAGGTGCCATTCGAAATTGTCGAGCAGGCTCCAGACGAAGTAGCCCCGCAGGTCGATCCCCTCCTGTAGGCAGCGATGTGCACTCTCGAGGGCGTCGGACAGGAAGACGATGCGCTCCGCATCGTCATCGGTGGCAATGCCGTTCTCCGTCACGACGATGGGACGCCCGCTCACCGCGGCCGCCGCGCCGCACCGTGTGCTCGACCGCCCGGGGCCAGCGCTCGTCCCCCATTTGCGTGAGCGGCACAGCCGGGTCGTTCGCGGCCAGCCCGTCGGGGCCGAAGTGCATGCGGGTGTAGCACTGGACGCCGACGAAGTCGTCGCCGGTGGTGGCCCGCAGAAAGACGTTCTCCAGCATCTCCTCGGCCGCGTCGCGCAGCGACTCGCCGCCCTCCGTCGCCGTGATCTCCGCCATCGAGAGGGTGAGGCCCACCGGGTACTCGCCCGGCCCGGCGCGCAACGCATCGACGGCCAGGCGGTGGGCGCGGATCATGGACTCGTTCACGGCGGCGTAGCGGTTGAAGTCGCTCCTTGACGCCGGGCGGGTACTCACCCTGGAAGTACCCCATCACCGCGACCACGTTGGGCTCGTTGATGGTGCAGGCCCAACCGATCAGGTCGCCGAGATGGGCGGCGGCGCGGGCGACGTATCGAGCGAAGAGCCCGGGCGCGTCGGACGACTCCCACCCACCACGCGCCGTCAGCCACAACGGCGTCGTGAAGTGGTGGAAGGTGACCACCGGCAGGATCCCGCGGCCCCGGCAGGCGGCGCAGATGCGCCGGTAGTGCTCCAACGCGGCGAGCGAGAACTCACCCTCCGCCGGTTCGATCCGGCTCCATTCGAGCGAGAAACGGTAGGCCGTCAGCCCGAGCCCGGCGATCAGGTCGAGGTCCTCGGGCCAGCGGTGGAAGGAGTCGCACGCATCGCCGCTCGACGCCACCGTGCCCGAGTCGGGATCGTGCTCCCAGGCCCACCAGTCGTTGTTGACGTTGCCCCCCTCGATCTGGTGGGCGGCCGTGGCCACGCCCCAGGTGAATCCGGGCGGAAAGACCAAGCGTCGCGCCGGCGCGTCGTCGTACCCCGTCGTCATGCGACCGCACGGTACCGGCCCGGGCCGACAGGCGCCTGGCGACGCCGGGGCCCCGGAGCCTGCGATGATCGGGGCGCCATGAGCGCATCTCTCGATTTTCTGGTGAACCTGCTCGACCTCGAGCCCATTGAGGTGAACATCTTCCGTGGGATCCAACCCAACGAGGAGCGCCAACGGGTCTTCGGGGGGCAGGTGGCGGCACAGGCCCTCATTGCCGCCGGCCGCACCGTCGAGCACGGCCGAGTCCACTCGCTCCACTCGTACTTCCTCCGGCCGGGTGACCCGCTGGTCCCGATCCTCTATGAGGTCGACCGGATTCGTGACGGCCGTTCCTTCACCACCCGCCGGGTGGTGGCCGTGCAACACGGCCGCGCCATCTTCAATCTCTCGGCCTCGTTCCACGACCTCGAGGAGGGCCTCGACCACCAATTCCCCATGCCCGAGGTTCCCGAACCTGAGTCGCTCCCGCCCCTCTTCGAGCGTCTCGAGCCCTGGCGCGACGAGCTGGTGCAGTGGTTCGAGAAGCCCCACCCGATCGACCAGCGTCACATCGGCGAGCTGCCGTGGCACCGGCAGGGCGCCGGCGAGCCCTTCCAGCGCCTGTGGATCCGGGCCGACGGCGAGCTACCCGACGATCCCCTGCTGCACGCGGCGATCGTCACGTACGCCTCGGACATGTCGCTCTTCGACACCATTTTGGCTCCCCACGACGTCCGCTGGGAGGACGTCGACTTCATGGGTGCCAGCCTCGACCACTGCATGTGGTTCCACCGGCCCTTCCGGGCCGACGAATGGCTGCTCTACGACACCGACTCCCCGATAGCGGCCTCCGGGCGGGGCCTGGCCCGCGGCTTCCTCTTCGACCGCGCAGGACGCTTGTGCGTCTCCATCGCCCAGGAGGGTCTGGCCCGGACCCGGGATCCCGCCCTGTGATCAGCGGGTGGCGATAGGGACGTAGTCCCGGGGCTCCGAGCCGATGTAGAGCTGCCGGGGACGGGCGATCTTGGAGTCCTGGTCCAGCATCTCCTGCCAGTGGGCCAGCCAGCCGACGGTGCGGGGAATGGAGAAGAGCACGGTGAACATCTCCATCGGGAAGCCCATGGCCTGATAGATGAGGCCCGAGTAGAAGTCGACGTTCGGGTAGAGATGCCGCGAGGTGAAGTACTCGTCGCTCAGCGCGATCTCCTCGAGCTTTAGGGCGATATCGAGGAGCGGGTTCTTGCCGGTCACCTCGAAGACCTCGTAGGCGATCTGCTTCACGATCTTCGCCCGGGGGTCGTAGCTCTTGTAGACGCGGTGCCCGAAGCCCTGCAGCCGTTGCCCGTGGCCCGACTTCACCGTGGCTATGAAATCGGGGACGTTTTCGATGGTGCCGATGTCGGTCAACATGCGGATGACCGCTTCGTTGGCCCCACCGTGCCGCGGGCCGTAGAGGGCTGCCGCGGCGGCGGCCGTCGCCGAGTAGGGGTCCGAGTGGGAGGAGCCCACCACCCGCATGGCCGTCGTCGAGCAATTCTGCTCGTGGTCGGCGTGGAGGATGAACAGCACGTCGAGCGCATGGGCCAACACCGGGTCGGCCTCGAAGCGCGGCTCGGCCACCTTCCACAGCATCGACAGGAAGTTGTCGGCGAAGTCGAGCGAGTTGTCGGGGTAGACGAACGGCATGCCGACACTGAAACGGTGGGCGGCGGCGGCCAGCGTCGGCATTTTGGCGATGAGCCTGATGACCTGCTTGTTGCGTGACTCGGGATCGAAGATCTCCTTGGCATCGAGGTAGAACGTCGACAGCGCGGCAACGGCAGAGACCAGCATTCCCATCGGGTGGGCGTCGTAGTGGAAGCCCTCCAGGAAGCGTTTGCGGACATTTTCGTGGATGAAGGTGTGGTTGGTGATCTCGTTCTTCCACACTGCGTACTGCTCGGTCGTCGGGAGCTCGCCGTACAGGAGGAGGTACGCCACCTCCAGGTAGGTCGAGCTCTCCGCCAGCTGCTCGATCGGATACCCCCGATAGCGCAAGATGCCCGCCTCGCCGTCGAGGTAGGTGATGGCGCTCTCACAGGCTGCGGTCGACATGAAGCCGGGGTCGTAGAACCAGACCCCGGGGAGGAGCTTTGACCATTCGGAGGCCGAGACTCCCCCGTTCATGATCGGAATCTCAATCGACTCGCCGTTGCGGTTATCAGTGATCGTGATGCTGTCGGTCACGTGGGCGATCCTTCCAATTCCTCAGAGTTCGACAGCGATCCTATGACCGATACGGGCTGCGGTCGAGATGGCCCCCCAGCGACCCCGTCGGCGTACGCACGACGGGCAGCCCGATCAGGTGCTCGGGGCGATCTGGAGGACCTCTGTCAGTGAGGTGCCCGTCGGGTCCGTCTGCCCCGCCGGAAGGACGACGGCCACGGTGAGCTGGTAACTCGTCCCGGGCTTCACCGTGAACGGCACGGGCGACAGACTGACCGATCCGGCCGCGGCGAGGCCCGAGGTCCGGCCGATCGTGACCGCCGTCCCTGTGGGTTGCGGCGTCAGCTGGAACTGCACCGACGCATGGGGCTCATCCACCGAGCCCAGATTGGTGAGCACCACCTGCACGAGAATCTGGGTGGTGGGCGACAGGACCGACAGCCCCGGCGTGGCCACACCCGTCGGAGACGGCAGCGCCGGCGGGGTGACCTTGACGACGCTCAGAACGAGCCTGTGGGTCATCTGCAGGGTCGGAGAGGAGTACACCAGTTGCACCTGGGAGGCGATCGGTCCGGGCTGCCAGACCGTGGCGCTATTGACCCAGCGCGAGGCCGGGAGTCTGGCGTGACCGGCCAATCGCGGCAGGGCACGGCGCAGCGAGCGGTACCTGCGATCGGCGTTGGTCAGGAGGGTACCGGCGGCGGCGATCTGATCCGCTGCCTGGGCGGAGGACAACGAGGTGGGCGTGGCCACGACCACGGCGTCGGCCCCGGGAGCGCCGGACACCGGGAGAGGGTGGAGGCCGAGCAGACCGTCGTAGGCGGCGCGGATGCCGCGGACCGCCCGGGCCCGGTCCGCGAAGACGGTGGCGAACGCGCCCTGCACCCCGCCGGGCGTGACCGGTGTGGCCAGGTTCTCGGCGGCCGCGGCCTGCTGGTCGGCCTGGGCCGTCACGATGTCGAGCTGGGCCTGGAGGGCACGGCGATCCCGGTTCTGCATGCTCGTCATCAGACCCCGCAGGGTGGCCGCTGTGGCATTGGACTGTTGGACCACGATGGAGCCCTGCGCGGCGAACGAGCGGTTCACGCTCGCATCGAAGGGGCTCGACTGGCGCCCGATCTGGGTCACGCCGCCGACGAGCAGCGCCACCACGACCAGCGCGCACGCCCCGATGATGAGGAGTTGTCGGCGCGACCGCCTGCGGGCGCGGCGGGAGGTGCTCAACGGCGGCATCGCCGCGTCACGCTACTGCCGGGTCAGACCGCGAGGAATGGCGCCTCGGACGGGGAGTGCGCCGTCTTCAACGTGCTCGCGCTCGAGCGCCATTGCACGGTGGGGGCGATGGCGGCGACATCGACCCGCTCCCGATGGCGTTCGATCAGCCTGAGCATGCCGGCGATGACCCGGTCGGTCAGGAGATGTGGCTCCAGGCCGAGATCCAGCAACTTCGTGTTGGCCGCCTTGAAGTAGTGGTCCTCGTGCTCGACCCGGGGATTGTCCAACCCCTCGGCGATCTCGACCGGCTCGGCGGAGGCCTGCTGGACCAGCGCCGCCATGTCGCGTACGGAGAAGGACTCCGTGAATTGGTTGAAGACCCTGAACTCGCCCTCCGCGGCCGGATTCTCCAGGGCCAGGGTGACGCAGGCCAGGGTGTCCCGGATATTGAGCATGCCCCGTGTCTGCCCCCCGGCCCCGTAGACGGTCAGCGGGTGGCCCATCACCGCCTGGACGCAGAAGCGGTTGAGCACGGTGCCGAAGACACCGTCGTAATCGAACCGGGTGGCGAGCACCGGATCGAGGTCGGTCTCGGTGGTGGATTGGCCGTAGACGATGCCCTGGTTGAGGTCGGTGGAGCGCAGACCCCACACGCGGCAGGCGAACATGATGTTGGCGCTGTCGTGCACCTTGGAGAGGTGGTAGAAGGACCCAGGCTGCTTGGGATACGGGAGCACGTCGGTGCGCCCGTTATGGGTGATCTCGATGAATCCCTCTTCAATGTCGATATTGGGATATCCGTATTCGCCCATGGTCCCCAACTTGACGAGGTGGATCGCGGGGTTGACCTCGGCGATGGCATACATGAGGTTCAGCGTGCCGACGACGTTGTTCACCTGCGTGTACACAGCGTGCTCACGGTCGATCATGGAGTACGGGGCAGACCGCTGCTCGCCGAAGTGCACGATGGCATCGGGCCCGCAGTCGGCGACGACCGCACAGGTGAATGCGGCATCGGTGAGGTCGCCGATGCGCACGTCGATGCGGTGCCCGGAGAGCTCCTGCCACTTCGCCACCCGCTCGGTCAGGGGGAAGATCGGCACCAGGCTGTTGACGCCCATTTCGGCGTCGTACTCCCGCCGCACAAGGTTGTCCACCACGGTCACGTCATGACCCAGACCGGAAAGATGGAGAGCGGTCGGCCATCCCAGGTAGCCGTCACCGCCGAGCACCAATATCTTCATCGTCATCCTTTTCTCGATCGCCCAGCGGAGAACCGAAAAACGCACTCTTCACCCATCTTGGGCCGCCTATCTGTGCGCACGCTGAGCAGTCACTGAAGAATTACTGCGTGGCGACGGGTGAAGCCGTCCAAACGTGGCGACGCCGTCCTCCACGTGAATGCCGGCGCGCAAAGGTCAGCGGGGGTTGCAGATGCCCTATGCCCGTCCGGCCTCGCGGCCAAACCTCACCCCGCCAGATCGGCGCGGTCGCTGTCGCCCGGGGCGACGCTTCCGATGCCCGCTTGGTCCACGTCCGCCACCAGTTCGATGGCCTGGAGTAGGCGCGGCGCGGCCTCCACGGGTTGCAGATCGGCGATGGCCTCCGTCTCGATGCTCACGACCCCGAGTGCCGGGAACCGACGGGCCGAGACGAGGACACGGGACTCGAGAGATCCCACGGCGTCGTTATAGGCCGACACGCTCGCGGTGAGGCTTCTCTGCAGCTTCTGCATGTGCGCGCTCATCGTCCGGAGCCGCTCGTAGAGCTCGGCCCCCAACTTCTGCACCTCGCGCGCGTTCTCCGCCAACGACTCCTGGCGCCAGCCGAAGGCGACGGTACGCAGCAGCGCGATGAGCATGGTCGGTGTGGTGAGCAGCACGTTGTTGGCCATGGCGTGCTCCTGCAACGTGGGGTCGACCTCGTAGGCGGCAGAAAGAAGCTGGTCGCCGGGAATGAAGGCCACCACCTGCTGCGGCGACTGTGCGAACTGCTTCCAGTACTCCTTCTTGGCCAGCAGATCGACATGTGTCCGGAGTTGACGGGCGTGCGCGGCCTGAAACAGCGCGCGCGAGGCATCGTCGTCGGCATCGATGAGCTTCAGGAACGCTTCGAGCGGGACCTTGGCGTCGACGACGATCTCCCCGCCGCCGGGGACATGGACGATCATGTCGGGACGGAGCCGGCCGTCCTCGGTGGTGGCCGAAACCTGCTCTTCGAAGTCGCAGTGCGCCACCATCCCGGCCATTTCGACCACCCGGCGCAGTTGCATTTCGCCCCAGCGGCCTCGCGTCTGCGGCGAACGCAGAGCCGTCACGAGATTGCGCGTCTCCCTCTGCAGCAGCTCGTGACCGAGGTGCAACTGCGCCACCTTCTCGCTCAACCCTTCGTATGCGCCCTTGCGCTCCACCTCGATCTGCTGCAGACCCCGCTCGTAACGGGCCAGCGTGTCGCTCAGCGGGGTCAGCAGCTGCGAAATGGCCTGTTGGCGCTGGGTGAGGTCCCCCTGCGCCGCCGTCTGCGCCTGGGTGAGCTTCGTCTCGGCCAGGGCCAGGAATTGTTCGTTGTTCTTCTGCAACGCCTGGGCGGACAGCTCCGCGAAGGTGCCCACCAACTGTTGACGGTCCTCGTGCGCCCGGGACCGAAGTTCCTCGGTCGACCTCTTGAGCAGTTCCAGTTCGGAGGTCGTGACCGCACGCGCCGTCTCGGCGGCCGCGGCCGCCCCGGCAACCTCATGCAATTGGGCCGTCAACTGGGCGGACGTCGCCCGGGCATCGGCCAGACGCGCCTCGGCCGTTCGGGACCGGGCGTGCAGCGTGGCGTGGCGGAGGAGGTGCCAAACCAGCCCCAGCGCCAGGCCGACCAATAGTCCGACAATCACTCCGAGGGCCATGAAATTCAGAGTAACTGGGGGGTGTATCTCGAACGGGGGACCCCGCGGGGCCTGAGGTCCCGAACCACCTGGGCCGATAACGTGACGAACATGGCGTTTCGCATCGGTGGCAACGTGCGCCGGATAAAGGGTTCGGACGAAGAGGATGGTGCAACCCCTATGGTGGGCCCGCTCGTCATGGAGCAGCCGCTCTGGCCGACGGTGCCCGTCCCCCACGAGGTGGACCGGCTCTTCGCCCAGGTGTTCGCCCTCGTCGGCGAGGGCATCGCCGGAGCCACACATGCGCTCTTGGCCGGCGATCGGGAAGCGGCCAAGGTCCTGGTGCAACGCGACGACGTGATCGACGAGATCATCCGGGAGATCTCGCGCTCGGTCCAGCACCAGCTCGTGCATGGCGTCACGACCCCGGAAGAGCGGCGCGAGATGGTGGCGATCTTGCGGATGCTGCCCGATATGGAGCGCAACGGCGACCTGGCCGAGCACATCGCCCGGCGGGCCGCCCGTGGCCTGGGCGCGGAGATGTCAGCTCGCAGCCGCGGCCTGGTGGAACGCATGGGCGAGGTGGCGACGACGATCTGGCGCAGCACCGGCGATGCCTTCGCCGAGCGCTCGGCCAGCGCAGCCACGGCCATCGACGATCTGGACGACGAGCTCGATGATCTCCACGTCACGTTGACGGCCGAGGTCGTCTCGGGGACGATGCCGCTCCCGGTGGCGATCGAGCTCGCCATGGTGGCCCGTTTCTACGAGCGTTTCGGTGACCATGCCGTCAACCTCGCTCGGCGGATGTCCTCGCTGGTGGCCGGGGGCCCCGAGCCGGGATCGTCGGGGCCCGACTGAGCGCGGACTCTCAGCGCTGACCGGCGGCGAGGAGGGCCTCGGCGATCTGGACCACGTTCAGCGCCGCTCCTTTGCGGAGGTTGTCGCCGACGACGAAGAAGGCCAGGGCATTGGGGGCGCCCTGGGCCCGCCGAATTCGCCCGACGTAGGAGATGTCGCCTCCGGCCGCCATCAGCGGGGTGGGGATTTCCGCCAACGCCACGCCCGGAGCCGCGCCCAGCACCTCGGTCGCCCGCCCCACGGACAGGTCATCGCGGAACTCGGCCACGATGGCCGCCGAGTGCCCGGTGAAGACCGGCACCCGCACGCAGGTGCACGTCACCGCCAGTTCGGGAAGCCCGAGGATCTTGCGGGCCTCGTTGCGGTACTTCTGTTCCTCGTCCGTCTCCAGCGAACCGTCGTCGACGATCTTGAATTGGAGGGGAATCACGTTGTGCGCGATCGGGACGGGATACACCGAATACGGCGGGTAGTCGACGGCCCCACCGTCGAACGTGAGGTCCTGAGCCCGGTCGGCGGTCTTGGCCAACTGCTCGGCCAGTTCGCGCACCGCCTCCACGCCCCCGCCTGAGACGGCTTGATACGTCGAGACGACGAGGCGTGTGAGCCCGGCCGCATCGTGCAGGGGCTTGAGAACGGGAATGGCCACCATGGTGGTGCAGTTCGGATTGGCCACGATGCCCTTGGGGATTGAGGCCAAGGCGTCCGCATTCGCTTCGGGGACGACCAGGGGGACATCGGGATCCATGCGCCAGGCGGACGAATTGTCGATCACGATGGCGCCGGCGGCGGCCAGGCGGGGGGCCAGTGTGCGCGAGACCGAGGCCGGGGCCGAGCACAGGGCCAGATCGATGCCAGAGAGATCCGCCGTGAGCGCATCCTCCACGACGATCTCCTGATCTCCCCACGGAAGGGTCGTTCCGGCGGACCGGCTCGAGGCGAGATAGCGCATCTGGTCAACAGGGAAGGCGCGCTCGGCCAGGATGGAGCGCAGAACCACGCCCACCTGCCCGGTGGCGCCGACGATGGCGATTCGCATCCCTCCAGTCTACGAGAGCGGGAAATGCCGGTAGGCACGCCCCGGGAGGCGTCGGGCTACGCCGACGAGGCCACCCGGCGGCGGCGGACATAGCCGACGGTGACGCCGAAGAGCACGAGGCCCAACCCACCCAGCATGAGGGTGTCGGGTGCCTCCGGGGTGGCCGCGGGCGGCAGGGCATCGAGGGTCACGGTGAGGATGTTGCGGTACAGCGCCGGATCAGTGGTGCCGACGGTGTAGAGATTCGAAGGGTCGGTGAGGCCGGGTCGGTTGCCGGCGGGGGAACGGTCGTCGTCGCGACGGTCGTCGTCGGGGGAACGGTCGGTGGCGGTACGGTCGGCGGCGGGATGCTCGTGGCGATCGCGGCGGTCGTGGTCCATACCCGCACGTCACGCACGGTCATGGTGGCACCGAGCAAGGTCGGTGACCCCAACGAATTCTCCATCACGAGGTACATGGGACCGGACAGCGACGCGGTGAGCGTCCCGACGACCTGACCGTCGTAGACGAAGGTCACACCCGTCGTTGTCCACAGCACGCCGTACGTATGCGTACCTGCAGTGGCGCCTCCACGCCGCTCGGGGTTCGAGACGGCACTTGCGTCCGGTCCTGACTCGACGTGGAACCGGCTCCAAGCCTGTCCCTTGGCTGGCAATAGTCAAATGCACGAGCCACCTGAAGGGCATGTCGAATCAATCGGCACCGTTCTTCGTCGCTTGTGTAAAATTGAGGCGAACAACGTGCGAACACGACCAGCTCCATGAGCGACGCTGTCGCCCGTCACACTTCGAGAGTGCGCCGCCCTTCCAGAGCCCGACCGAGTGTCAGCTCATCGGCGTACTCGAGATCGCCCCCGACCGGCAGTCCGCTTGCCAGGCGGGAGACAACGATGCCGAGCGGCGTCAAGAGCCTCGCGACATACATCGCGGTGGCCTCGCCCTCGAGGTTCGGGTTCGTGCAGACGATGACTTCTTGCACGGAACCGGCATCGATGCGGGCCAACAACTCACGGACCTTGAGTTGATCCGGCCCGATACCTTCGAGAGGATTGAGCGCTCCACCGAGCACGTGATAACGGCCATGAAACTGCCCCGTCCGCTCCACCGCCACTATGTCCCGGGGATCTTCGACCACGCAGAGGAGGGCGTCCGTACGCTGACCGTCACTGCAGATACCGCACACTTCCCCTCCCTCTGCCACATTGAAACACACGCTGCAGAGAGTTGTGCGCTCTTTCACCGTCACGATCGCATCGGAGAGTCGGCGGGCGTCTTCGGCCGGCACGCGCAGGATATGGAACGCGATTCTCTGGGCTGACTTCGGCCCGATCCCGGGAAGGCGACCCAATTCGTCGATCAGGCTTCGCAAGGGGCCCGTGTACATCACTCGACGATTTCTTCCGCTCCGGGAAATGCCTGCAGGAGGCGATCGACGGCAGACGCCGGCTGCGCGTCGTCGAAGTCCGCCGGCGCGTCATAGTCGAATTCGTCTTCAGCTTGCCCTGAACGGGTCTCCTGCTTCGAGACGGGCGGGTTCGGCGCACGGCTGCCCTGATCGCCGCCCTCGACGACAAGAACGAGCCGTATCTTCGTCTCGAACCGTTCGCTGAGCGCCGCCTCGACGACAGGGACCAGGTCCAGGCACTTGGCCCGATGTGCTTCGTTCGGGAGTGCGAACTGCACGTTGTCATCGTCCACTGCGACGAACCTTCCGGCGCTGTAGAGCGCCTTCGCACGTGCCGACAACCCGTGCAGTACCCCGTCTCCCCACGCTTGCGTAAAACTCTCCCGATCAAGCGAAATGACCGGAGTTCCCCCACCTTGTTGCGGCGCAGATGCAATTGTTGGAACATCCTGCGGCGCCGGAGGCGGAACCGTGCCGGCAATAGGTGCAGAAGGTGCAACGGGTGCAGCAGGTGTTGCTGCAGATTTGCTGCGCAAGACTGCGCCGACCGACGGGCGTTGGGTGACGTTTGGTTCCTCGGGCACCGTTGCCGTCGGCGTTTCGGGCGTGACGGGTGCTTTCGGTTCCTCGACGCTTTCAGGTTGACGGGACACAGGCCCTCCAACCGCAATGGCGCGCTCTAAAATGCCCACCCTCTCGGCAAGTCCCGCCGTGCCCTGGTCGAGATCGGGTCGCGTCGCCCGCACGAGGGCGATCTCGAGCACCACCTGCGAGTCGGGCGCGTCACGCATGTCGATCATTGCGTGCCCCAGCAACTCCATGCTGCGCACGACGCGGGGAAGTCCCATCGCATGCGCGAGATCGGCCAACGCCGAGCGCTCCGCTCCGGCCGCATTGCAGAGATCAGGGGCGAGCGCCGCAAGAAAGACCTGACGCAGGTCGTCCACCAACTCTGTCGCCAGTTGCTGTGGGCCCCACCCTTCGGCCAAAAGGGCACTCAAAGTCGTCAGGACCCCGGACACTTCAGATTCTGCGAGAGCGGACACCACCGACGAGAGCTCCGGTCGGATGCTCGCGACAGCACCCGATGCCACCACCTGATCGAGAGCGGAGAGGGCGTCACGCGCCGAACCGCGGCCACGGCGAACAACGGTCCGCAAGGAACCGTCATCGATATCGATCCCGGCGCTTTCCCGTACGGACTCGAGCAGCGTCTGCAGCGTGTCCGCACTGAGCAGCCGGAACTCCAGGTGTTGCGTCCGGCTCCGGATAGTGGCCGGCACCTTCTGGGGATCCGTGGTGGCCAACACGAACACGACATGACTGGGTGGCTCTTCGAGGGTCTTGAGTAGGGCGTTGGCCGCGGCACCCGAGAGCATGTGCACCTCATCGACGATGTACACCTTCCAGCGCCCGGGAGTCCCCAACGCCGCATGCGACACAAGCTCACGCATGGCGTCCACGCCATTGTTCGACGCGGCATCCAACTCGAGCACGTCGAGTGACGTTCCTCGTGTGATCTCCATGCAAGAGCTGCACTCACCGCACGGTTCGCCATCCACCGGATTGAGGCAGTTCAGTGCCTTGGCGAGGATCCGGGCCGAAGAGGTCTTCCCCGTACCCCTGGGCCCGCTGAACAGGTAGGCGTGCGATACCCGGTCGTCCCGTACGGCACTTTGCAGCGCCCGGACGACATGGTCCTGACCACGTAATTCGTCGAATCGACCTGGCCGGAAGCGCCGGTACAAGGAGACGAACGGAACCTCAGCCATGGTGAGGCAGCTTAGCTGGCAGCTAAAAACGTCCACCCTGCGCGAGGGAACCCTGACGCCCGCTGATCCTGCGCCTAGCGCTGGTGATCCGTCCGGCGATCTACGACGGGGCGGCGCGGCGCCGACGGTGGTGGTGGATGAGCAAGGCGCTGCCCACGACGAGGGCCCCCACACGGGCAGGGCGATGACGGCGGGACTCTCCGGAGTAGGTGTACCGAGGCCGGCGCCAACGTTGAAGGGCTGCGAGAAGACGAAGGGCGCGCTGAAGTCCGAGACGTTCTGGCCGATGTAGCGGACGCAGGCGCTCGTCGCACTGCACACGGGACTACCGTTCGCGCTTTCGAACAGGGTCGTGCTCGGCAGCTGGACGATCTCGTCATCGGTCGCGTCGACCGCAGCGCCCGTCGATTCGGTGGTGACGTTGAGGGTGAGCCCATCACACGCGTTCCCGCTTGCGGGTAGATTGTCAGTCAGGCCATCCGCATCGGCACACTCGAAGATGTTCAGTTTCTGTGTCGCGGTGAAGGATGAGCCGCTTGCGGGAACCACCACTTCGACACTCGTCTGGTCGTTGATCGTCGGTATCGGGGTCATCGGCAACTGGGTACCCCCGCCGGTGCCGGGTTGCGGCAACTCCCCGGTTTGCGGGGGGGGTTCGTCGCACCGGACTGGCTCGCCAGCGGCAAATACGACGGCGACGACAGCGTGCACCCCCGCTTGACTCCGGCCGCGCCGCCAATGAACGCCCCGATCGGGGGTCACCGAGCCGAGCGGTACCCGTGCCATGCCTGTCCTCGGGCGTCCTGCGATCCCTACGCGCCAACGCTCCTGTGCCGAGCGCGGTGGCCAGGTTGGCTACGGCACCCGGCCATACCCGCTGAGAGCTGCTGCCTTCCGACCCTGACTCGATTCACGAGCGGCCGTTGCGCAGGACCCGGCCACCGCGCCCAGAACAGGAGCGGCGCAACCACCAAGGGTAGTCCCTAACGGGGTGTCGGGTCTCGACTAGCCTTACCGGGCTGCAATCTAGGAGGCGTGCGAGAGCGGCCGAATCGGCACGATTGGAAATCGTGTGTTGTGAAAGCAACCGTGGGTTCAAATCCCACCGCCTCCGCGGACGCCACGGGGCCATCCCGACCGGGGCTGGGCGCTCCCTGCGGTGCGAGGTCCTCGCCTGGCCACGAGATCTTCGGATTCGCCCCGTATTGGACCATTTCGCAGAGCTCGGGATTTCGACCTCAGCCAGATCTCCACGATCGATTACTTCAGCGTCGGTGTAAACGCCAATGGAACCCTGGACGAGTCAGGGCCCGGCTGGAATGGCTATCTGAGCCAGGACTTCGCCAACCTGATCACGCGGGCTCACCCGGCCGGTGATCGTGTCGTCCTCACGGTGAACGACTTCGACCAGAGCTCGCTCGATCAACTCACCTCGTCAGCCTCCGCCCCCCACAACCCTGGCCACTGCGCTTTTGGAGCCATCCAGGCGAAGAGCCTCGATGGCGCGAACTTCGACTTCGAAGGATCGGGCAACCTCGACTACCTCGTCCGGGGTGCCCGCGTCGTCGACGACGACAAGCCCGAAGCCCGGACCTTCTCCATGACCCGGGAACGCCGAGGTCGCCGGACGACTCCGGCTGCGATTCGGGTCCAAGTCGGCCGGGGGCGCGTCAATCTCCTCACACCCGGGTAAACCGGGCCGGAAACCCGGGTGACTAGGGCCGCGATTTAGGGCACGATGTAGCCCGTGGAGCACATCGGAGGCACATCTGGTTTCAGCGGCTCCGGCGATACCGAGGTATCGCCGGACGGCCCCGCGGCTATTCCACCCGACCCCGAGGATTCTCACGCAGTCGACGAACAACTCACCGCCATTCTCGAAGCGATCCGATCATGGGACTGGAGAGCCGGCATCTTCGCCGACGACGGAACGCTCAATGCCGAGACCGAGCCCGCGGGGCGGCATATTTCCAAGCTCGAGCCCGATCCTGACCCACTTTCCTTCGGCGGCCTCTTCCTGGAGCCATCAGTCGACGCAATCGAGTCGTACCACTCCCGCAGGGCGGAAATGTTTTCCGCCTCAGACCCGAGGCCACGGATCGACGATCCTCTGGAGGCGTCGTGGATGCCGAGTGGGGACGGTGCCGATCGACCCACCTATAACCTCATCGCCACAAAGGACCCGTTCACCCCGGAGAATGCTCCGCCGACCCCGCCGGTATCGACATCCATTGTCGACGCCTCCGTACCGCCTCCGCAGGTGGCCGCTCCGGTTCATTCCCCCGTCGACACCTCCCCCGACCGCGTGGGGACACCTCCTGCCGAGATCAGTGCGGACTGGCCGACAGTCGTGCCTCCGGTCACAGTCGATGGCGATACACCCGTCCTCGCGGCGCCACCGGCGAACCACGTGCCTGAACCGACTGTAGAGACGACCGAACGGGAGAACCACGTGCTTGAGCCGTCCACCGACAGGGCTGAACCGGACAACAACGTGCCCCCACTGCTCGTCGAAAGGGCGGAACCAACCGTCGACGTGGCTGTGCCGCCGACCGCCGGAATAGGCGCCACCGCTCTAGGCCCCACTGCCAGCCCGCGGGAGCCCGGTCCTTCGAGAAGGAGGTCCCCTCAGGTAACGACACCCGGCCGTTGGTGGGTGAAGTACGTGTGGCTGGGGGCCGCCGTGATCGTGGTCATCATCGTGGCCATCATCCGTTCGAATTCGCCCAGTTCCACGTCGGGCCCCCCCGCGGCCTTGAATCCGGCGCCTTCGGGTTCCGCCGCGACGAATCCGACGATTCAGCTCAGCAGAACGGTTCTGACGGAATTTGCCTCCATCTCCAAGACCCTCGACACCGCCAACATCACTGTCACGAAGGAACTTGCCAACGGCAGCAGCCAATCCGTGGCGCAGGTGGCAACCGAGATCGCGCCGTACCTGACGGCCCTCGATACCTTCAACTTCGACCTCCATCTGATGACGTGGCCCACGGCGATGCAGGTAGCGAGCCAGGACCTGGTGCTGCGGACCAAGTCGCTCGCCTCGTTCTTGGGAACAGAGCTATCGGCCAATTCCGTCAGCCTCAATTCCTGGTTCACCCAGTTTCACGCGCTGGCGCACCAGACCCAATTGGCGGACAACGTCGTCCGCCGCGATATCGGGCTACCGATCACGACCAACTACCCGTAAGAAGTCCGGATTCGGAAAAGCCACGCCGGCACCCTATAAAGGGACCATCACCGACCCCCGTTCCACCCCACTTTCGCCACCCTTGACCGACGAGGCCGCCATGGGCCTGGCCCTCGAGGAGGCACTGGCCGCCTCGGCACACGGCGATGTTCCCGTGGGGGCGGTCGTCCTCGTCGACGGCGAGGTGGTGGCGGCGCGGCATAACGAACGTGAACGCTCGGGCGACCCGACCGCGCACGCGGAAATACTGGCCCTGCGCGATGCCGCAGCCGTGCTCGGGGGGTGGCGTTTATCCGCGGCAACCCTTGTGGTGACCCTGGAACCATGCCCCATGTGCGCCGGCGCGCTGGTCGCCGCCCGGGTGGGACGCGTGGTTTTCGGGGCCTATGACCCCCGGGCCGGCGCCTGCGGGACCCTTTACAACCTGTGTTGCGACCCACGGCTCAATCACGAGCTCCCCGTGACCGGTGGTGTGCGCGAGGTGGAGTGTGCAACGCTTCTGACCTCGTTCTTTGCAGAGAAGCGATCGGAATAGGCCCGCCCGACTCCCAGAGAGTGGGGGCGCACCCGCTAGGATCTCCCTGGAGGGATGCGAGAGTGGCCGAATCGGACGGTCTCGAAAACCGTTGTGCCTCATGGGTACCGTGGGTTCGAATCCCACTCCCTCCGCCACCGGGTCGAAGCGGCCCGTCGCATCTCTGAGAAGGATCTTTACGGTAGGGCAGGCGCTCTACCGGCAGTACCTGGTCGTCGCTACGACCGGAAAGGAGTTAACCATGGCACGCGCACGCTCGACGTTTGGCAAGCTTCAGCGCGACCAGGCCAAGAAGGATCGGGCCCGGGCGAAGATGGACGATCGGCAGTCCCGCCGCGAGGACAAGGCCGCGGATGATCTCGATGGCAACGGCACCTCGAACGGCGAGGTCGTCGATCAGACGCGGCTCCTCGAGCAGTTCGCCCGGTTGCACGAAGACCTGGCTGACGGGCGGATCTCACTGGATGACTTCGAGGTCCGACAGGAGGAACTCCGCGCCAAAATGGTGGTGGAGTAAAGGCCCCTACGTGAACCGGCCTGGTCAAGGCGTGATTTCGCGTCCTTCCAGCCAACGGCGAAAGCCCGCGGCATTGGAATGGACACCGTTCAAGGTGTCGAGTTTCTCCTTCTGGGAGGGGTCGATGTCACCGAGTGTCGCATCGAAGCGGGCGGCGAGAGCCTCGGCGATATCGGTTCCCGCCCGGTAGGCGGCCTCGGCTGTCGCGGCCCACTCGCGTAGCGTTTCGCCGGCCTCGGCCAGGAGCTCTTCGGGGGCATCGAGCAACCCGTAGTGGGCCAAGGCGATGGCGGTCGGGCGGCGGGCGGCGAACTTCTCCAGGGAGTTGAGCGCCAGGTTCAGGTCGAAGTCCGGGGGCGGGGTGGCCGGGCGCAGAACCCCACCGTCGGGCAATTTGACCCCGACGGCGTCGCCGGCGAAGAGGACACCACTGAGCGAGTCGTGAAACCCGACGTGATGCTTGGCGTGGCCGGGCGAGTCGACGGCGACCAGGGTCCGGTCGGGCCCGACGGCAATGGACTCTCCGTCTGCGACCACGTGCAGGCGGGCAGCCTCGGTCGGCGCCATGCGTCCGTAGAGCGAATCGAGCAGGGATCCGTACACCCGTGAGGCCGAGTCGATCAGCCGGGTCGGGTCGGCCAGATGCCGGGCGCCCTTCTCATGGACATAGACCGTCGCGGCGGGGAACGCACTCGCCACATCACCCACACCACCAGCGTGATCGAGGTGGATGTGCGTGATCGCCACGCCGGCCAGCTCCTCGGGCCCCACCCCGATCCGGTCGAGGGCCGCCAGCAGGACGGGAACCGACGATTGACTCCCGGTCTCGATGAGGACCGGCGCGGAGCCCTCGATCAGGTAGCCGGCGGTGACCCGCTCCCAGCCCCCGAGCAAGGTATCGATCTCGAGCACACCCGGCGCGATCGTCCGCGGCATGGGCACCACCGGAAGCTCGGCCCCGCTCTCGGGGTCATGGCGGTGCAGGGGCGAATGCCCGTGGCTGTGCGGATGGGCGCCGCTCATGCCGGATTGACCTCGATGATCATCTTGACGTCGTCAGGAGCCGAGCCGGCTTTACGCGGTATCACGGTGAGTGCCTTCATGGATCCTCCTGGTCTGCGGTGCCCGGGCGCACCTCAGCGCTTGGCCGCGCCCCTGTTCCGCACGACGTGGGTCCGCTTCCGTTTCGGTGGACGGGACATGGTGGGCAACAACGACAGGGCGTGATCGACCACGCTGGTCCGCTGCGAGGACTCCGTCTCCTCCAACTCCGCCTGGGTGGCCAGCGTGTCGTGGCCACTCAAGCGGAAGGCGGAGTTCACGAGCGACACGTGGGAGAAGGCCTGCGGAAAGTTGCCGACCAGGCGCCCCTCGTGGGCGTCGTACTCCTCGGAGAGGAGTCCGAGGTCGTTGCGCAGTGAGAGCAGGCGCGCGAAGAGCTCTTCCGCCTCGTCGGTCCGACCGATCATGTGCAGGCAGTCGACCAGCCAGAAGGAGCACGCCAGGAAGGCTCCTTCCCGCCCGGTCAGACCGTCGACCTCGCCGTCGTCGGCCGTGCGGTAGCGCAGGACGAAACCGTCGTCCATCAACCCCTTCTGCACGGCCTCGACGGTGCCGATGACGCGGGGATCGGTCGCCGGCAGGAATCCCACCAACGGGATCATCAGGACGCTGGCGTCGAGCAGGTCGCACTCGTAGTACTGGGTGAAGGAGCCGAGCTTCTCGTTGTACCCCTTCTTGCAGACTTCGGCGAAGATCTGATGGCGCAGCACCCGCCACTCTTCGAGCGGTCCCTCGAGTTCGGGCCACTCCTCCAACGTCCGCACCGCCCGGTCGACCGCGACCCAGGCCATCACCTTGGAGTGGGTGAAGTGCCGGCGTGGTCCGCGCACCTCCCAGATGCCGTCGTCCGGATCGTCCCAGCCCGTGCGCAAGAAGTCGACCAGCTGCGTCTGCAGGGCCCACGCGGCCCTGCTCTGGACACCCTCGCTGTGGGCGGACGAGTGGAGGGCCGACATGACCTCGCCGTAGACGTCGAGCTGGAATTGCCCCGACGCGGCGTTGCCGATCCGCACCGGGGCCGAATTCTCATAGCCCGGCAGCCAAGGGGCCTCCCACTCATCGAGCCGGCGCTCACCGGCGGGGCCGTACATGATCTGCAGGCGCGACACATCTCCGGCGACGGCGCGCAACAGCCAGTCGCGCCAGGCCATCGCCTCGTCGAAGTAACCACCGCGCATCAGCGACTCCAACGTCAGCGTGGCGTCGCGCAACCAGCAATAACGGTAGTCCCAGTTGCGACTCCCCCCGATCGCCTCGGGCAGCGAGGTGGTGGCCGCAGCCACGATGCCGCCCGTGGGCTCGTAGGTCAGTGCCTTGAGCGTGATGAGCGAGCGGACCACCGCGTCGCGGTACGGGCCCTCGTACGTGCAGCGGGAGGACCACTCCTTCCAATAGGCATCCGTGAGATTGATGGCGTAGTAGGCGTCGAGGGGCGGCGGCGGTTCTTCGTGCGAGGGAAACCAGACGAACGTGAAAGGAAAGCGAGATCCTTCGCGGACGGTGAAGTCCGCCTCGGTGTGCAGGTCGTGACCGACCGGGTCGACCAGGTGCCACAGCGCCACGGCGTCCGGCCCGGCCGTCATGCGGATCAACCCGCCGGTCGAGGTCAGCCAGGGGACGATTTCGCCGTAGTCGAAGCGCACGGCCAGGTCCATGTGCATGTCGACCGTTCCGGACACCCCCTCGACGAGGCGGACCACGTGCGGATGGCTGTCACGCATCGGCATGCAATCGGTGACGCGTACCGTGCCCGTGGCCGTGTCGAATTCGGTCTCGAGCACCAGGGAGTCCTCGCGGTAATGGCGTCGCGTGGCCAGGATGCTCGCTGGTCCGCCGACGGGGGCCAACTGCCAGAACCCGTGCGACTGATCACCGAGGAGGCGGGTGAAGCAGGACGGGGAGTCGAAGTGGGGCAGGCAGAGCCAGTCGATCGATCCGTTGTTGCCCACGATGGCAGCCGTGTGCAGATCGCCGATCACGGCATAGTCCTCGATGCGCAGCGTCATGGGCTCATTCTGCCTTTCTTCTCCCGAGACGTTATGCCGCGGCGCACTTCTGGGTGCTCACCGGCGCCTGCCGCGACGCAGCGAGCTGCACGCGCGCGAGCACGCCCGGCGAGGCGAGGGCGTAGCCCACATTGGGGTACACGGTGGAGCGGGAGAAGACGATCCCGACGACCTGCCCACCGGCGATCATCACCGGGCCACCCGAATTTCCGGGACGAACGCTCGCGTCCAGGGAGTAGACCCCACGCGTCACCGCCCCCTGGTTGTAGATGTCGCGCCCGAGGGCGGTGATGTAGCTCGAGATGCCGGCTCCGCCGACGGTCAACGGGCCGTTCTCGGGGTAGCCCAGGATCGCCGCCTGCGTGCCACGCGGCACGTCGTCGGGGTCGAGCGGGAGGATCGGGCCCAACGGCGCGGTCGTACGCAGAATGGCCAGATCGAACTGCGGATCGAAGAGGACGACCGTCCCCCGGTACGAGTTGCCGCCTACGACGACCTGGGTGCTCGGCTCGCCCGCCACGACGTGGGCATTGGTGGCCACCAACCCGTGGCCGACGACGAACCCTGAACCCTCCTGCTCCTCGCCGCATGCGGCACCGAGAATTTTGACGGTGGACGAGATCGCAGGATTGGCCAGGGCCCTGGTCGCCGCGTTCGTCGGCGTGGCCACGACGGCCGGCGAGGGTTGGGTCAGCGTGGAGAAGACCTGTGGGAATCCCTGCTCGTTGAGGTAGTTCTGCAGATCATTGAACACCGGTGGCACCGTGGGCAGGACCCGATCGACCGAGTGCAGAATGTCGGAGCGGGCGACGGCGGAGCTCAGCCAGGTGTAGCGGCTGTTCGGCGAGGAGATCACGCTCGCCACCAACCACGAAGAGAGCAGGACGGCGACCACCGCCACGCCGACGCCGAGCGCGGCATCGATGTGTCCGAGATGATGCCGGCGCAATGTGACGTTGCTATAGGTCCCGGCGACCCGCCCGACGATGCCCAGCGCTCCCGCGGTGAGGAGCACCGCGGCCACGGTGATCCCCAGGCGCTCGTTGGCCGGGTGCACGAACTTCAACGCGGGCACCCATATGACCGCGCCCAGGAGAAATCCCACCCAGAAGCCGACGAAAGTGAGGATCTGCACGAGTGCCCCGAGCCGGAGGCCGTGGACGGCTGCGATCAGCATTAATCCGATGAGCAGCAGATCGACCCAGTTCACAGGAGCGAGGGTAGCCAACGATGCACCGAGAATCCGGCTGCCCACCACTATTGTCCTCCGCCGGTGCCCTGCAAACATTCACGACGACCTTGGCGCGCCCGGCTCACCGGCACCTGCCGGGGGGGCGTGGTGCTCGTCACGCTGGGATTGGCGGTGGCAGCCTGCACCACGACCACACCCCCGAAGAGCGCGGGCACTCCACCCGTGCTCGGCCAGAAATCAGGCACCCCGGACGTCGTCGGGCAACCCGCGCCGGCCGGGACAGGGCAGCTCGACGCCGTTTCGTGTGCCACCGCCCTGCTCTGTTGGGCTGTCGGGACGCCCGGGACCGCGGCGACTCCGGCGGCTCCGGCGACTCCGGCGGGCGCCCCGTCATCGTCGACGACGTCCACGTCGGCCCCGGCCGCGCCGGCGACCGTCGTCGATGCCACCGTCGACGGCGGCCGGACGTGGGTGGCCCAACCGCTGGGACTCGATCCGGCTCCGGCACTGACGGGAATCTCGTGCCCGGCCGCCCGACTGTGCATGGCCGTCGGCCTGGGCGGTTCGGCCTCGGGTGGCGTCGTGCTCACCACCAACGACGCCGGGGCGACGTGGCAGTCCGTCGCCACGCCCGCAGGGGCCACCGTGATCACCGGTGTCGAGTGCTCCAGCGCCATCGATTGCACGGTCATCGCGACCGATGGCACCACGTTCTGGTCGGCAAACTCGGTTGATTTCGGGCGCCAATGGACCCGCGGGGGCAGCCTCCCCGCGGGTATGGAGGATGCGGCGTCGCTCACCTGCGTCACGGGCGGGTCCTGTCTGGCGACCGGATTCACGCCCACGACGGCGGGGCACGGGCAGGGTGCGATCGTGATCAGCACAGATGCCGGTACCACGTGGACAGCGGCCAACGTCCCGGCGAAGACCGGTCTGCTGCAGAGCGCGTTCTGCGCCACCGTCACCTCCTGCGTAGCCGGGGGGACGACCTCGACGACAGTCAGCGCAGTCGTCCCGGCACACGGAGAAATCCTGACCAGCCAGGACGGTGGGCAAACCTGGACGAGTTCGGGGGCCAGGCCCTCGATCGACGACGTCTACGGCGTTGCGTGCCCCTCGCCGCTCCTGTGCGCCATGGTGGGCACCAAGTGGGTGGGCACCCCGCCCATCGGCATGGGAGGGGTCGCCCAAAGTCGCGACAGCGGCGCGTCCTTCACTGCGTCGACCACCGAATACACGCCCCTGCCTCTCACGGCGCTGGACTGTCCCACCACGAAGGGATGCATCGCCGTGGGCGGAAACACGCTGGCGAGGATCGTGCTCACCAGGACCAAGACCAAGACCGGAGCGTCCTCCACGTCGACCACACAGGCAGATGGATCGCACGGGCCGGGGCTTCGCGGCCGCGGCTGAACGTACGACCGGCCCTCAGCCGAGATGCGGGAGCACGCTCTCGCCCAGGAGCCGGATGTGGTCGAGATCGTCGAGATCGAGCACCTGCAGATAGACCGTATCCGCCCCGGCCGCTCCGAGAGCCCGGCAACGCGCCACCACTTCGTCGGGGGTGCCTGCGGCCCCGTTGGTGCGAAGTTCGTCGACCTCACGCCCGATGGCCTGGGCCCGGCGGGCGAGCTCGGCTTCGTCGGCGCCGCAGCAGACGACCTGGGCCGCCGACAGACCGAGTGTCGCCGGGTCGCGGCCGATCTGCTCGCAGGCCGCCCGCACCCGGGCGAACTGCGCTCCGGTCTCGGCCACCCCACGGAAGGCGAGGTTGAATTCGCTGGCGAACGTGGCCGCGAGACGAGGTGTACGGGCGGCCCCGCCACCGCCGATGATCAGCGGCGGGCGGGGCAGCTGCACCGGCTTGGGCAGGCCCGGACTGTCGGCGAGTTGGTAGTGCTTCCCGCTGAAAGAGTACGTTCCGCCGGTCGGGGTGTCCCACAGGCCGGTGATGATGGCGAGTTGCTCCTCGAGACGCTCGAAGCGCTCGCCCAGCGGTGGGAAGGGGATGCCGTAGGCCGTGTGCTCCCCCTCGTACCAACCCGTGCCGAGCCCGAGCTCGATACGGCCGCCGCTCATGGCATCCACCTGGGCCACCGAGATGGCGAGGACACCCGGCCACCGGAAGGTGGACGAGGAGACGAGGGTGCCCAGGCGGATCCGGGTGGTCTCGCGGGCGAGGGCGGCCAGGGTGAGCCAGGCGTCGGTGGGGCCCGGCAAGCCGTCGCCGCCCATCGTCAGATAATGGTCGGAGCGGAAGAACGCATCGAAACCACACGCTTCGGCTTCTAGGGCCACCGTCAGCAGGCGCTCGTAGGTGGCACCCTGTTGCGGCTCGACAAAGATTCGTACCTTCATTCGTGCGACCCTAACGGGAGCAGGCACACTACAGGCATGGAAATCGGCGTGATCTTCCCCCAGACCGAGCTCGGGGGCGACCGCGGCGCGGTACGCGCCTTTGGGCATGCCGCATCGTCACTCGGCTACTCCCACGTGGCGGCCTACGACCACGTTCTCGGTGGAGATACCGCCGTTCTGGGCGATCTCGGTGGCCCCTACGACATCCACACCACGTTCCACGAGCCCCTGCTGCTGTTCTCCTACCTGGCCGCGTTCACCAACCTCCACTTCGCCACCTCCATTCTCATCGGGCCCCAGCGCCAGACCGCCCTCCTCGCCAAGCAGGCGGCCGAGCTCGACCTGCTCTCCGGTGGCCAGTTCCGCCTCGGCCTCGGCATCGGGTGGAATCGCGTCGAGTACGAGGCCCTCGGGCAGTCCTTCAGCGACAGGGGGGCGATCCTGGACGAGCAGATCGAGGTGTTGCGCCAGCTCTGGACGCAGGAGAGCGTGACGTTCGATGGGCGTTTCCATCACATCCAGGCTGCCGGCTTGGCCCCGCTCCCGGTGCAGCGCCCGATACCGATCTGGCTCGGGGCGAGCGTCCCTTCGGCGCTGCGCCGCGTCGGACGCGTGGCCGACGGCTGGTTCCCCATGGTCCGGCCCGGTGGCGGCCTCGCCGACGCGCTGGAGATCATCGCCGAGGCCGCCCGGGAAGTCGGGCGGGACCCTTCCGCCATCGGATTCGAGGGACGGGTGAATTACATCCCCGGCGACCCCGACCTCATGGCCCGGCATGCGCAGAGGTGGCGCGAAGCAGGAGCGAGCCACATCTCGTTCAACACCATGGGAGCCGGCTTGGAGGGTGTGGACGCGCACATCAACGCCATCTCGCTCTTCGCTTCCCAATTGATGTAGGCCCGAGCCGGGGGGTAGGGCCCCTGGGATTGGATATAGCTCCTGACCAGGGGATGGAGCCCCGGACGATGGAGGTTCGGAGCAGGGGGTATCCGGGGCTGGGGGCCGAGTCCGGGGGGACGATTGCTGGCAAATGATGCGCAGCGGGTGCGGAGACGGGATTCACGTGGCACCCGGTGCCGGCGACGGTGAGGGAGGATGGCGGGGTGAGTGACGATGTGAGCGGCTACCCGGGCGCGCCTCCGGGGTGGTACGCCGACCCGGCTGGAGGCCCGGGCCAACGCTGGTGGGACGGCTACGCCTGGACCGAGGCCACCGTGCTGCCCGAGATCCCGCCCCCACCACCCGCACCACCGCCACCCCCGCAGCCGACGGGGCCGCCGCAATCGCTGCAGGCGGTGCCGCAACCGCCGCTCTACCAAGTGCCCCCGCCACCGCGGCCCGGTACGTATCCCCGTTGGGTGCCCACGCCGCCGAATGCCGCTGACCTCGTGCACAGCGAGCGCGCCATGACGCAGACGGCCCGCGTCGCGGTGATCTTCTTCGGGCTCTACACGTTGAGCACCCTTCTCGATCTCCAAATACGCCGTTCCGCCTTCAGGGCTCTGGGCCACCAGATTCGAATTGCCTTCGACGCTTCCCGCAACGGGCAGCCGGTACCCACCATTTCGACGCAGTCGACCACTGACCCGCTCGAACTGATCATCGGTCTGGCTGCCGCCGTCGCGCTGGTCTTTGCGCTGATCTGGCAATTCCGGGCCGCCTCGGCCGCCCGTGCTCTGGGCTACCCGGCCAAGCGGTCGCCCGGGTGGGGCATCGGATGTTGGTTCGTGCCCATCGTCAGTTGGTGGATGCCGTACCAGGCCATAAGGGACTGCCTGGCGCCTGAAGACCCTCATCGCCCGCTGGTTCTCCGCTGGTGGCTCCTCTGGATCGGCGCGCAACTCTTGACGGCGGCGGCCACGGTGGCCGCCCTTTCCTCCAGTCATGTCGCCCTGGGAATCTCCATTGTCGCCGCGATGTTGGTGCTCGCCGTTATCGCCACCGGACGTCAGGTCGTCGCCACCATCTCCGCCGCGCATGAGGCGGCGCTCTCGGCACCACGCCAGATGTGAACGCAACTCCGCGCAGACCATAAGGTTGGGCCCACCGTTGGAGAAGAGAGGGAGTGCCGGTGAGCGCAGGACCTGAGTGGGGGCCGTTGGCCCGATTGGCCGGAATCTGGGAGGGCGACACGGGCGAGGACGTCGCCTATTCCAATGAGAAGGGGAGCGTCGGCCTGACGCCCTACCGCGAGCACACCGAGCTCAAGCCCTTCGGTCCGGTCGAGAACGGCAGCCAGATCCTGTACGGCTTGGATTACCGCATGGCGGCGTGGCGCGGGACAGAAGAGAACCCGTTCCACACCGAGGTCGGGTACTGGTTGTGGGATGCCACCGACGGTCAGGTGATGCGCTGCTTCCTGATCCCACGCGGCTCCGCTCTCATCGCCGGCGGTGCCGTGGCGGCCGACGCCACGACTTTCGTCCTGGGTTCAGAGGCGGGCTCGGAGACCTACGGGATCCTCTCCAACCAGTTCCTGGCCGCCCAGGCGCGCTGTGTCCGCTACGAGGTGGCCATCGATGCCAGCGAGGACGGGGTCTTCCGCTACGAAGAGGTGTCCCTCATTGAACACGGCAAGCTGACGGAGCACCTCAGCCACACCGACAGCAACACCCTTTACAAGATCGGCGACGCCTGAGCCGAACCGGTAGGGTCCTGCACGGTGACCGGCACCGAAACCGAAGTGGCCATTGCGGCCGTCTACGACGAGATGGTGGACACGCGCCGCGCCGTCCACCGCCAGCCTGAGCTGGCGTTCGGCGAGTACGCCACGACAGCGTTGATCCGGGACCGTATGGCCGCGTTGGATATCGGGGAGCTGAACCGGGTCACCGAGACCGGCGGGATCTTTGCGTTCGACGGCGGACGGCCGGGCCGTAGTGTCGTGCTGCGCGCCGACATCGATGCGTTGCCCATCCACGAGGACGGAGGCATACCCTTCCACTCCGACGTGGACGGCACCATGCACGCCTGCGGGCACGACCTCCATGTCGCCTCACTGCTGGGTGTCGCCCGCGCCCTCAGCGCGCGCCGGGTCGAGCTCCCTGGTCGATACATCTTCTTGTTCCAGCCCGCCGAGGAAGCCCTGTGCGGAGCCAAACGAATGCTCGAAGGCGGCGCACTCGACGTCATCGGCGACGCCCGCCTCGTCGGTTTCCACGTCACGTCACAGATCCCCACAGGAATCGTCACCCTGCGTGAGGGCGTCGCCATGTCCGAGGCGCACGCCTTGCGCATCACCCTGGTCGGACCGGGCGGGCACGGCGCCATCCCGACGGCCGCCGGTGACGTGATCAAGGCCACGGCCGACCTCGTCTCGCGTCTGGGCACCGTCGCCACGGGCCTGATCTATGAGGGTGCGAGCTGCGTGTGCAGCGCCGGCATGCTGTCGGCGGGCACCGCGGTCAACGTCGTCCCCACCACGGCCACCGTCTCGGGCACGCTCCGCACGTTCACCGACGATCAGCGCGAAGAAGCATTCCTCAGGTTGAGGTTGGTCTGCGACGCCATCGCCGACTCCCATGGTGTCGCGGTCGAGCTCGAAGTGCCCGAGCACACCCCCCGGGTGGTCAACGACGGCCGGGTCACCGACCTCGTCGAGGCGGCTTCGCAGGATCTCCTCGGTCGCGAACACGTCATCCGCACGGCGCCGCACTCCCCGAGCGATGACGTCAGCGAATTCCTCAGTCACCTCCCCGGCTGTTACTTCTTCGTGGGCGGGGCCAATGCCGAGGGAACGAGCGGCATGCACCACAGCCCGACCTTCTCGGTCGAGGACGCCGCATTACGCGTGGGCGCCAGTGTGGTCATGCGAAGTGCGATCGCCATGGCCGCGCCGTGAGCGCAAACGATCTGTTCTCCATCGCCGGCAAGACGGCGCTGGTCACCGGCGGCACCCGGGGCATCGGGAAGATGATCGCCGAAGGGTTCGTCGAGGCGGGTGCCGTCGTCTACGTCTCGTCGCGCAAGGCCGACGCCTGCGCCGATGTGGCGGCTGAGCTCTCCGCCAAAGGCCGCTGCGTCGGGCTGCCGGCCAACCTGGCCACCGAGGCCGGATGCCGAGCGCTGGCTGACGAAATGGCCTCGAGACTCGATCATCTGGACATTCTGGTCAACAACGCCGGCGCGGCCTGGGGCGCACCTCTGGCCGAGTTCGACGAGGCCGCGTTCGAGAAAGTCCTTGCGCTCAACGTCAAAGGCGTCTTCCACCTGACAAAATTCCTCGTGCCCCTGCTCGAGGCGGCGGGCACGGCTGATGAACCGGCGCGTGTGATCAACATCGGCTCGGTCGAAGGCTTCTCGGTGCCGGTGCTCGAGAACTATTCCTACTCGGCCAGCAAGGCGGCGGTGCACCATCTGACCCGGCATCTCGCCAAACGACTCGCTCCCACCATCACGGTCAATGCCGTGGCGCCCGGACCGTTCGAATCGAAAATGATGGCCGCCACCCTCGAAACCTTCGGAGAGCAGATCGCGGCCAACGCACCACTCAAGCGAATCGGCCGTCCCGACGACATGGCCGGCGTCACCATCTACCTGTCGTCTCGGGCCGGAGCCTACGTCACCGGTGCGATCATCCCCGTCGACGGCGGCATCGTCACGACGCGCTGATCACCGCGCCGGTGCCGGGTGGCCCGGTGCAGTCCTGTCCTACCTCGGCGCGAGATTCTGCGCTCCCGGCGACGGATACCCGGCGGCAGCGCGAATGGCATCGCCCCACGTCGTCAGCTGTGTGATCAGCTCATCGAAGTCATCGCCCAACGTGCGCACCATGACCGTGCACTGGCGGTCGGTGGCCACTTCGATGTTCTCGCGCACGGTCCGTCCGAAGTCGGTGAAGCCGCCGTCATCGATGAGACCGTGCTCGCGCAGATGGGCCTCGGCCACATCGAGCTGGGCGCTCGACCAGGCGCGCGAACGCACGTAACTGCGCAGCGGCATGCCCCAGAACAGTTCGGAGAGCAAGCCGATCTCGGGTGCCTTGAATCCGCTCGAGATCCATGCGGCTGTGTGCGAGTCACCGCGGTACTCACGCAAGAGGTCGGTGAGCCGCCACATGTCGCCGAGCGGCGTTCCGGGCAGACCGAGGTGCAACAGGCCCGAGTAGAGCGGCCTGCCCTCGGGTCGCAGTTGCGATGTCGCCCGGGTCAACAGCTCGGTGGCGCGCACCAACCCATCGGGGTGCTCTCCCAGAATCCGTGCAAGTTGCGCCGTCGCGCCGTCGGTGCGCGCGGCGCAGATGGTCGCCCCATCGGTGAGCTCCCACCCGTGGCGCACCCCGCGGGCGACAGTCTCGGGGTTGAAGACGGCGAAGGCGGACGCCACCACCTCGCCCGGAACCTGGCCCATCACCGAACCCCGGCTGGTGAAGTAAGCCGGGCCATCGGGCAGTTGCACGCCGTTGTCCAACTCCCCTGGGCTGGGTGAGAATCCGAGTTTCTCGTAGGCGTGATGACACTCGCCGGCGAAATAGACCTGCGCCGCCACAGGCTCGACGGCGGCGGCCAGCAGCCGCGTCCGGGGCTCGAGGTGCTTGTCGATGCTCATTGGGCCACCATACGTCCGCCGCTCGGTGATTTCCCGGCGAGTGGCGCCCCACCGACCCGAGTCGAGGGCGTGACGCTCCCTCTTACGCCTCTTTTGCCGCCTCTTGGACTGCGTCGTCGATGTCCTTCGAGCTGACCTTCAACTCCTTTGCGATGTGCTTCTGCGCCCGCAGCTCGGCCTTCTCGACCGCGGCCTGAATGGTGGACTCACCGACGACGATGAGGGCAGCCTCCCCGTTGTCGATCAGGTCACCCAACTCCTTGACGTCCGAACGCGACATGCCCTTCCAGAGGTGGCCGCTGACGCCACCGACCGCGCCTCCCACCAAGGCGGATCCGATGATGGACGGTGGGAACAAGATGCCCACCACTGCACCGACGGCAATGCCGCCCCACGCCAGGTGTCGGGTGGTCGTCTCGTCTTTGTTGACGTGGATCTTCCCCGCTGCGGTCTTCGTCACGACAGCGGCGTCGTACGTCCCGACCGCCCCCACGAGATGGAGATCCTTGACGACGTCATAGTCCAATCGTGCCGACGCCTCATCGGGATATGTACCGATGAAGAGGAAGATTGCATCTGCCTTGGCCATTGTTCGTATCTCCAAACTTTCGGACGTCGGGAATCGACGACACAGACTGTATCGCTGCAGATTTGTCCTCACAACAGAGCAACGGACTCACAGCGACACGAGCTCCGGTCAGCGGAGCCACGGTCGTCCCGGCCGGTTCCCCAGCTTCAGCCCAGTTTTCCCCGGGATCCCGAGGTGGTCGCGCGCTTACGCTCAGGGCCTTCCGAGGCCCCTGAGGCTCGAACCACTGATCAACATGGATGCGACAATCCCGAGCGGCAGCATTCCCCAGTACCCGACGGCGTGCGTCTGAATGTTGCCGAAGAAGAGCATGAGCAACCACGTGGCGGGGAACGTCGAGACGAGGAAGACGACGATAGCCAGCAAAAGCATTCGGATCATGATTACCCCCAATTTGTCTGCAAATGTGTGTTGGCCCGCACTCTAACCCGTTGCAGTCACGACACGCCGGCTCATGCGGGTTCAGGAGAATCGGGAGACGGGGCGAATCGGCTAACGGCGCCGACTCGGCAGCAAAGCGCCGATCAGCCAGAAAAGAGGCAGGAACAAGCCGATCAGGAACATGACCCAATGGCCCTTCCTGATCGACATGATGCCCAGAGTGACCAAGAGCACCAGATAGAGAACACTCCACAGAGCGATGAAGCCGCCACCGGTCACATCGGCAATCATTGGCCGCCTCCCTTGCTCGAACCGCTACGCCATCGATGATTCTTGCATGTACCAAGGGGTGGAGCCATGCCAAGCTGTGAGGCCGTGATGGGCCCGGCTTATTGCGCTTTCGCGGTGAACCTCATGGGGAAGTGCTCGATGGACCGGATGTTGGGCGTGTACACCAGGGTGTGGCCGGGCTCTACCGCGTACTCGGGGATCCGACGGTGCCACTCGCGCAGTGCGACGCGCAGTTCCATGCGGGCCAGGTGCGAGCCCAGACAACGGTGAATGCCACCACCGAAGGCGATGTGGCGGTTCACCTCGCGATCGAAGCGGACCTCGTCGGCATCCTCTACCTCGTTGTCGTCTGTGTTGGCCGAACCGAGCATGAGGACGATGGAGTCACCCTTGTTGACGGGGCAGCCGGCAAAGGTCGTGTCCTCCAGGGAGGCCCGGGCCACCATCTGCACCGGTGTCTCCCACCGCAGGAGCTCCTCGATGGCCGAGGGGATCAGGGTCGGGTCATCGGCTAGCTGCCGGCGGTGCTCAGGGTGCTGGGAGAGGAAGGCGAACATGCAATCCAATGTCGCAGTCACCGTATCGAGTCCGGCAATGAGGAACAGGAAGCAGATGTCCAAGATGTCCTCACGGGTCAACGTGTGGCCGTCCACCTCTGCGCTGAGGAAACGTGACACGAGATCCGCTCGTGGCTCCTTTTCGCGCTCGTCCAGTACCTGGTTGAAGTACGCGTAGATGGAGTCAGCCACCTCCTGCTGGTGGGCGTCGGCCTTCTTGCTGCCGTAGGGCGAACCGGTGACGTGATCGGGGCGGATGATGCCGTCCTTCATGGCCAAGAATCGCTCGAGCTCCTCGGGCGGCAAGCCGAGCAGCTTGAGAAAGACCTGCGACGGATACGGCACGGAGAACTCCGCCGAGAAGTCGACCTCCCCCCGATCGATGAAACGATCGATGAGATCGTTGACCAGAACCGCCACTTCCTCCTCCATCGCCGTCATCAGGCGGGGGGCGAAAATCGGATCGAGGAGCTTGCGGTACTTCTTGTGGTCGGGCGGATCGATCTGCAGAGGGATCAGGGGCCGGACGTTCTTCAGATCAACCGCGGACATGTTGGACGTGAACATCTCGGGGTGCCGGAGAGCTTCGTCGATGTCGGCCTTGCGGCTCAGGACCAGGGACCCCTCGAGGGCCAACACGGGGCTGCCGTCCCGCAAGGCCTTGAAGATGGGTTGAGGATTGGCCGCCATGTCCGATTCGCCATCGAATGGGTTGGCCGCCTCTCCCTCCGTGGTCTCCGGTACGTCAATCGTTGCGTCCATGTGCTCTCTCCTGAATGGGTTCGTGGTCGAATCGGCTCGAAGTGGGTCGCGGTCTCATCGGTCGGCTGGCCGCTCTTCAGGCGTCCGTCGAAGGCAGGAGGATGCCGTTGACGGACTGGACGAGAGCGCGGTCATCAGGCTCGGGAATGATGAAGCTCGAAGCGAAGAGGCGGACGACGACATCGACCAGTTGCTCCCGGCTGAGGGCCCCGCTGGCCACCGCCGGCACCGAGTCGAAGGCGTCACCGAGTTGGGTCAGGAGCGCCACTTCCAGCTTCGGCAGGTGCACCAGCAGATACCCCAGCACGAACCCGGGCTCGTGCTCGAAGAGCGCCCGGGCCGGGTGCATACGGATGTAGTCGAAGGCGAACGCCACGAACGCCTGCATCCGTTCGGTGGGTTCCCCACATGCGGCCAGCGCCGCCGCGAGACCCTGGTTGAACGTGCGCTCGTCGAAGACGGCCACTGCGTCGAGCAGGCATTCCTTGCTCGGGAAGTAGCGGTACAAGGTTCCACGTGACACGCCCGCCGCTTCGCTGACCTCCTGCATCCCGAGCCGCTTCACCCCACGACGCCCGAGCATCCGGAGCGTGGCACCGAGGATCCGCTCCTCCGTCGAGCCGTAACTGGTGGCCCCGTCGGGCGCAGGGCCCATCGTCCCGGGGTCCGCGGGGGGAGGTGCCACACTCCGCGGGGGATCCAGCGCCACTGTCACAGTAGACATACTAGACATTTACCGTATCGTTTGTCTCATCGCTCAAGACGTACGACCCGAGCCGGAACCCGACGACCGGTATGGACGCGGCGTTAGCGTGCGCTGGTGCGCATCGTGTCCCTGCTCCCATCCGCCACCGAGATCCTGTTCGCACTGGGCGCCGGACCCGAGGTCGTCGGGGTGACCTTCGAGTGCGACTTTCCCCCTGAAGCTCGCGAGCGCCGGATCGTCTCCACGACCACCCTGCCCGCAGGCCTCTCGCCGCTGGAGATCGATGCCGCGGTCCGCGCCCGCATGGCCGCCGGCGAGGACCTCTACACCCTGGACGAGGGGGCGCTCCGCAGTATCGATCCGGACCTTGTGGTGACACAGGACCTCTGCGCCGTGTGCGCCGTGGATATCAGCGAAGTGGATCAGGCACTGGCTCATCTCGGTTGCACGGCCGAGGTACTCACGCTCGATCCGATGACACTCGACGAGGTCCTTTCCTCCATAGAAACGGTCGGTCGCGCCACCGGCACCAGCGCGCGAGCAGTGGACCTCGTGACATCGCTCCGGAAGCGTCTCGACCACGTCGCCGGTGCGGTGGCCACGCGTCGCCGCCCCCGGCTGGCCGTCCTCGAATGGACCGACCCGCCGTTCTCATCGGGACACTGGGTGCCGGACATGGTCGTGGCGGCGGGGGCGGAACCGGTCCTCGGCGCGTCGGGCGAACGTTCGAGGAGCATCGAGTGGCACGAGGTCGCAGCAGCGCAACCGGATCTGATCGTGGTCGCCCCCTGTGGGTACCGGCTCGACGGTGCTCTCGAACTGGCGGAGCGCGTCGTCGCTGCCGGCGTGCTGCCCCCCGGGGTTCCCGTGTGGGCGGTCGACGCCGATGCCGCTTTCGTGCGACCCGGACCACGGGTGGTCGACGGCGTCGAGACCCTGGCTGCCATCGCCCACCCCGGGACGGTGAAGGCTCCCCCGGGAATGGCTGCGCCGGTGCGGCGCGCTCCGGCGCGGCCCCGGGGCTAACGCGCGATCGTCGTCACGCTCCGGAGCGGCGCGGCAGCCCCGTCATCAGCAGCCGTCGGAGTTGCTGGTTGGCTTCTCCGGCGGCTTCTCACGTGCGCCCCGGCCCTACGCACGTGATTGACAACTTCGATGGCCTGCTTGCGCCGGGCACTCCCGTGATCGGGATCGAAGAAGTAGGCCACCGAGAAACCCAATCCCGAGATCACCAGCCGCCCTGTTGATTTCCTGGCCCGGTGGGCATGACCCCGGGCCGTTTCAAATGTTTCCTTTGGGTCGATCATCGGCATTGCCTCGTTTCCGTGTCGCAAACCCTGCTCTGCCCATACCCCGGGGCAACCGAACAGAAACGCTGCATCACTCCGGCAGCTCCCACCGAACAACCGGCGCAGCGCGGTCGCCCGGCGTCGCCGAGTCCCCCGGCGTCGCGCGGCCGCCGACGTGGCTCAGTCGATTTTCGCCAACTCCGCCTCGATGTTGTCGAACCCTGCCTCGATCTCCTTGAGCTCGTCGGCCGTGCCCTGCACCTTCGGTCCGGTGAACCGTTTGCGTGCGCTGAGCGGTTGGGATCGGGCCGGTGGGGGTATATGACCGGGACAGGGTCACCGCCCGATCGGGCTGGGCGACGCCGTCACGGCAATTGCGTCCCGAAAAGATTGAGGTTCAGGGATTCGATCCGGCCACGGACGACCCGGCCGGCGCGCGGAGGACACTCCCATGACAGACGAGAATACGGTTCGCTCAGGATGGCGGCGGCGCTATCGCGTCCTGCCTCGCGTCGAGCAACGCACGGTCGGTAGCCGTTGGCTCTATCGCGTCGATCACTACAGCTCGCTTCCCGTCGTGGCCGTCGGGGTCGGCGTGGTGCTGATTTCCGCCTTCATCGTAGGGATAATTCTCGGTTTTCCCGACGGGTGGATCATCGCCTTCGAATCGGGAACCTCCGCCGTGACCTTGGCCATGGTGTTCGTCATTCAGCACACCCAGAGTCGCGAACAGGCCGCCACACAACGCAAGCTCGACGAGCTACTCCGCGCCCTCCCCGAGGCCCGGAGCGGACTCATCATGCTGGAGGAGGCGTCGGAGGAAACCATGAAGCGGGTCGAAGAAGGACAGCGCGATCTCAAGCGGCACACGGGCGACGAGGAACGATCCCTGACCCCCGGGGTCGGTTCGATGGGCGGTTGAGCGGCCTCGGGGGCCGACCCTCACGCGGCGGGCGCCAGCTCCTGCCAGATGAGCCCGGACAACCCTTCGATGGTGCTGATCCCGTTGGCCTCAGTGGCGCCCGTCGGTCAGGACGGCAATCACATAGTTGCGACCGTCACCGTCGACGTAGCCGACGCTGTTCACCTGCCAGCCACCGCTGTCGAGGGGAAGCCATCCGTTCTTGAGGGCGACCGTTGCGTCCGCACCCGGGCCGGCCGAGACGCCCCAGTCCTCGTCGGATTCGACATGCGACATGAGGCCGAGCTCGTAACCCTGCGATGCCGTCGAGAGCACGCCATTGGGGTACGCCACCGTGCGCATGAGCTGCACCTGATCGGCGGCCGTGGTCGTCGACAACCCCCAATACCCGGCCGCGTCCGGCGTCGTCTGGGTCAGCCCCGCTGCCGTGTCGAAGCGTTGGACCGCCGTGGCGCCCCCCTCGCTGTCCCACAGATCCTGGGCGTCGTCATTGTCGCTCAGCTCGATCATGCTCTGGCTCAGGCTTTGATCCGCCGGCGTGAGCGCCTGCCCATCGGCCTGGCTCTGCGCCAGCAGGGTCGCCAGTATGTCCACCTTCATGATGCTGGCCGTCACCTCGGGCGTGTCGGGCCGGAACGAGGAGGTACGACCTGTGACGTCGTCGTAGACGGCCGCGGTCACGTCTTCGCCGCTGTTGGCCGCGAGATACGCCGCCACCGATGGCTGCGTGAAGAGGTCGCCGGCACCGGGCGTCGCGTGATGGGTGACGGTGACCACGGTCGAGCCGGTGGACGTGGCCCTGGTGGTTCCCTTCGTGGACTGATCAGCGCGGCGGGTGGGACTGGCCGGCCGGTTGAGGATCACCACCCCCACGACGGAGAGCACGAGAACAGCGCACGCCGCACCGGCGACCCGATGTTGCAGGCGCCGCCGTTTGGCACGCCGCCTCGAGACCCTCGACTCAGGTGGAACACGGGGGTCCCTCCCTGGAGGGACAGCCGGCGCACCGGGGTCGTCCAACGCCGACATAGGCCAATCGTAACGAGGGGGATGCCCATGACCTGGTCATTCGCGCGATCAACATAAGGTGCGAAGTATGGAACTCGGAATTCACTATGCGAACTTCACCCTTCCCGGCGGTCCCGGAGCAATGGGGCCCACCCTCGCCGCCACCGCACAGGCCGCAGAGGACGGGGGATGCTCGGTCTTCACTCTCATGGACCACTGGTTCCAGATGGAATCACTGGCCACTTCACAGGACCCCATGCTCGAGGGCTACACCGCGCTCGGCTTCCTGGCTGGTCAGACCCGGAGGATGACGTTGGCCCTCCTCGTGACGGGCGTCACCTACCGCCATCCGGGATTGTTGGCCAAAATCGTGACCACCCTCGACATCGTGTCCGGCGGACGGGCGCAGCTGGGCATCGGTGCCGCCTGGTACGAGCGCGAGCATCTGGGGCTCGGCGTGCCGTTCCCGCCGCTCAGCGAGCGTTTCGAGCGTTTGGAGGAAGCGCTCCAGATCTGTCACCAGATGTGGAGCGATGACGACGGCCCGTATGACGGCAGGTATTACCAGCTGGCCGAGACCATCTGCTCGCCCCGGCCGATACAGAAGCCTGCACCGAAAATTCTGATAGGTGGCAGCGGCGAGCGGAAGACGCTCAAGCTTGTCGCCCGCTACGCCGACGCGTGCAACCTCTTCGCCGCGGACGCCTCAGTCGTGGCGCACAAGCTGGACGTGCTCGCCCGGCACTGCGAGGCCGAAGGCCGCGATCTCGACAGTATCCAGAAGACGATCCTCGGGCCCAACCCGCTGGACGACGTCGACGCGTTCCTCTCGCTCATGGCGGACTACGCCAAGCTCGGCGTCACCTTGGTCGAGGTGATGCCACCCGGTCCGGACCCGGCGGCATGGGTGGCCGAGCTGGGTGAAAAGGTCGTCCCCAGACTCAAAGAGGTCTGACCACGCTGCGCAGCAACCCGCCGACGCGGTCGCGCTTTCCTTACGCTTCGAGGCGGAAGGGCGGGTAGACGTCGGTGAGCAGACGCGGCGTAGGCCATCACGCGGATGCTCCACCGGAAGTAGCCCACGCAGAACTCTCGCATGCCCTCGGGCCACTTCCCGGTGAAAAGCACGATGAACCAGGCCACGAACAAGACCACGTTTGCTGCAATTGCCACGAAGTAGACCACGAAGTACGCCGGAATGACCCAGATCAGCCGCAGGGCCACGGTGAGCCGGTTGCGGGTTTCGTCCGGCACGCTGCTCAACACGGCGGGGTACCCCCCGGGATCGGCGAAGCCCGATGGCAATTCGAACCCGGGGTATTGCTCGGTCCAGCCGTAGAGATAGGCGTAGATCCGCCACTGGTAGCGGAACACCTTCACCATGAACGCGCCCCAGTTCTCGGGCATGCGCCCCGTGAAGAGGATGACGAACCAACTGACGATGGAGAGGATCTGGACACCGATGAAGTAGATGAAGAGAAACACCAGCGGTGGGATGACCAGGAGCCAATTCAACAGCGGGCGCCATCGGGGGATCTCCGCAGGACTGGTCACCTCGAGATTCAGCGGGTACGTCGTGGTCATTCCTGCCCCTTCGTTCGCCGTGTGTGCCGACCCTAGCCCTCAGTTCAGGGCGAGGACGGCCTTGTTGCGGGGGGACCGGACGGCCCCGGCTTCATCGACTCCAAGATGTCGGCCGCCGCCCGGGGTACGGTCCAATCGACGTCGTTGTCCACTCCCGCCAGGACGGCAAACGGGCGCAGCGTCGTGAAATAGGAGAAGGCGCCGGCGGACATCTTCTCCTCCCAGGTCCAGCCCGCGACCTGTCGGTAGAGGTTTCGGTGGGCGCTCTTCGCCGCCCCCGCCGCCACCTCCAACTCCTCGAGTCCGATCGGCGTCAAGACACCGCCGTCGCTGGCGAACAGCCCCACCGCCTCGAGGTCGACCATGGGATCGGCGGGGATGCACACGCTGGTGGCGGTGTCGCCCACCTCGATGCGCACGCCGGGGCGGAACACCAATGCCGCTACCACGCCCTGGAATGGAGCCTCGAGTGCCGCTGCGCTCCAGGGCAGGAAGCTCCGGCCGAGGTATGCGAATTCGCGCACCAGCATGACCCGGTCCCGGGGCAGGGCATAGGGCCCCGTCTCGCCGATCCCGACGCGGCACTCCATGAAATTGAGGAACAGGAACTGCATCAGCGCGCCCATGGAACGACGCAGGTGCGTCACCTCGGCGGCCGACACGCCGATCGCCGTCGCCGCCAACTCGGCGATGCAATCCTTGGGGTACGGCCGGACGACATTGCCGGCCGCCCATGCCGTGGAGAACCCATCGGCGCGCCAACTGCTCGTCGCACCGTGCCAGAACTCGTGCATTATGGAGAACCGCTGCGCCGCGTCGGGATACGACACGCCATGGCGCAGCCATCCGTCATGACCGCCCGGCGGAAGGCAGGCCAGGCAGAAGAAGTGCGTCGCATTCACGCCCAGTCCGGGCCGGCGCAGGCTGGCGCCGATGGCCTCGGGCGAACATTCGGCCGCGATGCGTTCCACGATGGCCGGCCACCGGTCCCACACCTCGAGGCCCTGGATGGCGAGGTACTCCATCGGGATGAGCGGCGAGGCGAACATCGTGCGCGTCCCTGCCTGATAGCCCGAGATGCGGGTCAGGATGTTGTGACGCCACTCATCGATCTCCGCTGTACTGAGCACATGGCGGCTCATGACCTCACGCCTCCAGGGCGCGGAGTTGACCGCTCTCGAGATGGAGCTCGACCAGCGTGCCCTCGTGCAACTTCTGGCCCTCGGCTATCTCGAAGCCCACCAGGGCCGGCGTCCCGAGCTCACGGCTGACGATGGCCAGATGACTCCCGAGGTCTCCCGAGAGACAGACCAGCCCGGCCAGGTCGGCCTGGACCGGGCCGAGGAACGTGGCACCGGCATCGCGGATGACCGCCACCAGCGCGCGGCCTTCGATGTCATCCAACAGGGCGAGAACGTCGGACGGCTCGTTCAGCTCGATGAGATGTCCCGAGACCGCCGCACCCTCGGCGACGGGTAGGCCGACGCCGAGGACGGTCACGCCGGCCACGTCCGTCGCTTCACTCGGAGCCGCCTCCGCTGTGGGCCTCGAGGGGATACTTCACATGGTCGCCGACGATCGTCGTGTCGAACACGCCGTACCCGACGTCGCCCCCGCGACGAAACCGGCAGAGGCAGGCGTCGATCCGGCTGGTCGGGAACAGCTCGGTCTGTGGCGTACTGGAGAACTCTACGCGGCGGTCGCCGACGTAGGAACCGTGCTGCCAGGCCTCCGACTGCCCGTACCCGCTGCCCTTGTCGAGACAGAGGCGGGTCAGGACCTCGATCTCGATGGCGGGGTGCTCCGGGGCGAACGAAATGGTCCCGCCGGCGAGTCGCCGCGAGCCGGGCACGAAAACCAGCTGATGGTCCGTTGGGCCGAGGTCGGCCACTCCATCGCCCGGGAGGCGTGCGACCAGATGCGCCGCCCGACGTTCGGGCACGCCCTTCGCATCCTCGAAGGCGGCGTAGAGCACCGTGTACTGCTCGAACTGCATCGGGGCCCAGGTGAAGAACGACGTGAAGGAAGCACGGGGAAAGGGCACGAGCGGCACGCTGTCGGCCAACCGGCGCAGACCCCAGCTTCGATCGCGCGCCCCCCAGTAGCGGTCCGGCGTGATCGAGAACTGCTCGCCGCCCAAGCGCAGGTCTCCCGTCCAACGGCCGGTCTGCACGAAGCGTTGGCCATCGTCGGTCGTGCGCGGCCCCACCTTGGCGTTGGTGCGCTGTTCGAGGTAGGGCGCGATGTCGGCCTCCCAGGTGAGGTCGAACTCGATCGGTGATCCTTCGTGTTCGTCGGCCCGCACACTGACGGACCGGGTGCCCGACAGGATTTCGATACCGAGCGGACCGGCACGCGTGACGGCGCGGTCGCCGTCGAAGACGACCGAACTGCGCAGCGAGTGCTGCACCCCGTGGCGTACCGCTATGGCGTAGGCATCGATGAGGCCCCGGTTCGGGTATTGCCCGAGCCCGACGATCATGAACAGGTCGTCGCTATGGGAGTACAGGTTGAAGTAGAACCGCTCGAAGAAGTTCGGGTCCGTGGTCGCCACCGTGGCCAGCAGCTCCGGCGCCTGGTGCACGGCGTAGTCGTCCATGGCGGACACATTCCCCCGCTCGTCAGCCATCATGGGATGGTATCCGTCATTGCACCGGGCGGCCCCCTGCGAAGGGAAAGTAGCCTGGTCTGCGTCATGACAAGCTTGCCCTCGGGGCCGCGCAAGGTCCTTCCGCCCGTGCCCGGTCAGGATGACCTCGATCCGGAGGCGTACCTTGTCATCCACGCGCTCTGCGTGAAGCAAGTTGCGACCGTATCCGAGCTGGTGGCCTTGACGTCCATGGAGCAAGAAGCGCTCGAACGACAGCTGGCCCTGCTGGAGCATGCCGGCGACGCCGTCCTCCGGGCCCGCCATCAGCTCTGGCAGCTGACACCGGACGGAGCGGCCCGCCACAAGCACCGGCTGGCCGACGAGGCGGCGCGCAACCCCGGTACCGAACGGCTACGCCAGGCCTACGACGATTTCCTTCCCCTCAACGTGGACGTGAAGGAACAGTGCGGGAGGTGGCAGCTCCGCCACGGGAAACCGAACGAGCACGACGACGTCGCCTATGACACCGGCGTCCTTGACGGACTCGGAGTGATCGACCAGAAAGCCGGCCCCGTCCTGGCTGCCATGGCGGCGGCCCTCCCGCGCCTTGGCGGCTACCGACCCAGACTCGCGCAGGCATACGACCGCCTGCGCAACGGTGACGACGACGCCTTCACGGGCGTCGCGTGCGGCTCGTATCACGACATCTGGATGGAACTGCACCAGGACTTGATCCTCACGCTCGGCATCGACCGTCTCGCCGAAGGCTCGGTGTGATCGCGCGGCCAGAGCGCGAACGCCTCGTCTTCCCCTTCGACTACCACCACGACGCGGGCCCGAGCTCGTTGCGCCATCGGCTCGGCGGCAAGGGCGCCAACCTGGCCGAGATGACCTCGGTGCTCGGCCTCGCCGTCCCGCACGGCTTCACCATCACGACCGACGCCTGCCGGGCCTTCCTCGCCGGCGGATGGCCGGCACAACTGGACGAACAGATCGACGAGGCCGTGGCGGAGTTGGAAGCCGCCGCCGGCCGCCGCCTCGGTGACCTCGCTGACCCCTTGCTCGTCAGTGTGCGCTCGGGTGCGAGCCACTCCATGCCCGGCATGTTGGACACCGTGCTCAACGTGGGCCTCAACGAACAGGTCCGCGACGCGCTCGCACGAAGAGCCGACGACGAGGACTTCGCCTGGGACTGCTACCGGCGCTTCCTCCTCATGTACGGCAGGGTCGTCCTCCACCGCGACACCCAGGTCACCGGCGACGACGGCTCGACCGCCCGCGAGGTGTGCCGCACTCTTCTCGCCGGGGATCCAGAAGCTTTTCCCGCTGATCCACGGGAGCAGTTGGCGGCGGCCGTCCGCGCCGTCTTCGCCTCCTGGCATTCGCCCCGGGCCCGTGCCTTCCGGCAGCATGCCGGGCTCGATGACAGCGGAGGCACAGCGGTCAACGTACAGACGATGGTCTTCGGCAACTTCGACGAGGTCTCCGGCAGCGGGGTGGCCTTCACGCGCGATCTGTCGACCGGCGAACGTTCCCCGCGTGGCGAGTTCCTCTGGCGGGCCCAGGGCGAGGACGTCGTCGCCGGGACACACGCGACCCTGGATCTCGGCGCCCTGGCCGAACGACTGCCCGGCCTCCACCACCAGCTGTCGACGACATTCGAGAAACTCGAAGAGCACTTCGCCGACGCGTGCGAGGTGGAGTTCACGGTCGAGTCGTCGCGCCTGTGGATCCTCCAGGTACGCCGCGCCAGGCCGTCCGGGTTGGGCGCCATCCGCCTTGCCGTGGGGCTCGCCTCACAGCCCGGATGGTCCATCACGCGTAGAGGACGCGGTGACCCGGATCACTCTCGAGGACCTGGCGCAGGCCCAGCGTCCCATGTTCGAGGGCGGCTCCCGGCCACTTGCGTTCGGTGTGGGTGCCTCTCCGGGCGCCGCCGTGGGACACGCTGTCTTCAGTACGGATCAGGCGCTGGAGCGGTCCGCGCTGGGCATCCCGGTCATATTGGTCCGCGACGAAACCTCACCGGCCGACGTGCGTGGCATGCAGGTGGCAGAAGGCGTGCTCACCTCGCGTGGCGGCATGGTGAGCCACGCCGCGGTGGTGGCCCGGAGTTGGGGCATTCCGGCTGTGGTCGGCGCGCCCATCGAGATCGGGGGTGACACATTCCGCGTGGGGAGCACCGTCGTCGCGGCGGGCGACCTTCTCTCCATCGACGGGACGACGGGGGGCTTCTCGCTGGGTGCGCAGGAGATGAGTGCCGCCGAAATGGACGAGGACGTGGCGACCATCCTCTCGTGGGCCGACGTGATCTCGGGAAAAGATCCGACGACCGCCGGCCCGGAGGAACGCCTCGAAGCAGCGCAACAACACCGCCGGCATCAGCAGGACCTCAGTCGCTGACCGGTTGGCGGCGCAGGCCGTCGAGAGCCATGCCGAGGACCCGGTCGCGTTGGCCGGGCTCGACGAATTCGATCATCGTGATCCCGGCGATGAGGCGTAACACGTCGTCGAACGTGACCTCGTCCCGCGCCACTCCGGCTTCCTGGGCCCGCAGAAGGAGCCTCTCGCCGGCGGCGTGCACCGCGGCCCGGCCGCTCTGGAAGAGCTCGGACCCGAAGTTCACGGCTTCGGCCAGGGCCCGCTTCGTGCCCAGATAGTCGACCAGCCGGTAGAGCCAGGTGGCCAGGGCATCCCAGGGCGGCAAGTTCGCCACTTCCTCGGCGGCCCGGCACACGGCATCGACGTCGTCGGCGTAGACCCCTTCCAAAAGGGCTTCCCGGGTCGGAAAATGCCGGTACAGGGTGCCGATCCCCACGCCGGCCTTGCGGGCGATCTCCTCCAGCGAGGTCGAGACGCCCTGGGTGGCGAAGGTGTCCCGTGCCACGGCGATGAGCTTCTCGTAGTTGCGGCGGGCATCCGCACGCTGCGGTCTCCGCTCCAACACACCGGGAATGGAATCTGTGCTGCTCATGACCTCATTTCCCTTTCTCGCTTGCAATCGGAGGCATACCTCCGTTACTATCGGAGGGGTACCTCCACTTTACCTGGTTCACCCTCTGTACGAAAGGTCTTTCTTGCAAAATGACGTCCTCCACCCTCAAGCCAGCCCAGGTCCGGTCTCCGGCCATGGTGCTGGCCATCATTCTGGCGGCCCAGCTCATGGCCGTGCTCGACGCCTCCGTCGTCATCACCGCACTACCCAGTATCCACAAGGCTCTCGGGTTCTCCTCGACCGGGCTCTCGTGGGTGCAGACGGCCTACATGCTGCCCTTCGGCGGCCTCCTCCTGCTCGGCTCGCGGGCCGGCGACATCCTCGGGCGGCGGCGGGTCTTCCTGGCCGGCCTGGCGCTCTTCACATTTGCCTCCCTCATGGGTGGGCTGGCCCAATCATCGGGCTGGCTCATTGCCGCCCGGGCCGTGCAGGGCGCGGCTGCCGCGGTGGCGGTGCCGGCGACACTCACCCTCCTCATGGTGACCTTCCACGAAGGTCCCGAACGGCTCCGCGCCGTGAGCCTCTACGGTGCCGTGAGCGGTGCCGCCGGCAGCGTGGGGATCGTGCTCGGCGGCATCCTCACCAGCTGGCTGTCCTGGCGCTGGGGTCTGTTCATCAACGTGCCGATCGGCATCGCGGCTATCGCCCTCGCCCCGCGCTACCTGCCCGAAACCGAACGCGACACGAAGAGGTTCGACGCCGCAGGGACGATCGCCGGGTCCCTCGGCATGTTCGCCCTCGTGTTCGGCTTCGTCCATGCCGCCAGTGCGGGATGGAGCAACGTCATCACGGTGGCCTCGTTCCTGGCCGGCGTCATCCTCTTGGGCGCATTGATCAAGATCGAGAGGAAGGCCCGTCACCCCATGATGCCGCTGCGTCTTTTCGCCAACGCTGAGCGATCCGGGGCGTTGGTGGCGCGGCTGTTCCTCGTGGGCGGCATGTTCTCGTCCTTCTTCTTCCTGACGCAGTACTTCCAGGGGGTGCTGGGCTTCAGCGCCATCGAAGCGGGGTTCGCCTTCTTGCCCATGACGGCGCTGATGTTCGCCATGTCGCAGGTTGTCCCACGACTGGCGCCGCGGGTCGGCACCACGCGGTTGTTGCTCTTCGGCCTCACGGTCGACGTGGTCGGAATGGGCTGGCTCAGCCGTCTCTCGAGCGGGACGCACTACTTCCCCGGGATTGCGCTCCCGCTGCTCCTCGTGGGCCTCGGCGGCGGGATCGCGTTCATCACGCTGACCGGCCGGGGTATCGCCGGGGTGGCCGACGCCGACGCCGGTGCGGCCTCAGGACTCGTCAATGTCTTCCATCAAGTCGGCGGGTGTCTCGGTATCGCGGTCCTGACCACGGTCTTTACAGCCGCGAGCCGACGGACAGGCACGGTGCCGGCGAGTCATCTCCTGGCCCAGGGCGTCTCGGCCGCCCTGACCGGCTCGGCCCTCTCGGTGCTGGTGGCGCTGATCGTGACCGCCGCCATCCCCCGTCCTCAGGTCGCCATGGTCGCCTTGCCCGGTGAGAGCCCCGACACCGCCGAGGCCCTGGCGGCCTGACACGACGAAGCGGTTGCCTGTTTGTCGTCAGCGCTGGTTCTGGCGGGGCACGGCGACTTCTTCGAGGAGCAGATGGATGGTGGCCGCGACGGGAATCGCCACCAGCGCCCCGATCAGGCCCAGCAGGGTGCCACCGATGAGGGTGGCGATGATCGTGAGGCCAGGGGTGACCTTGACCGTGTGCTTCATCACCCGGGGGTTCACGAAGTAGTCCTCGAGATACCGGTACACGATGTAGAACGCCACCGTCGCGATCCCGACCGGGAGGCCCTTGGTCAACGCGCACGAGCGACACGATGATGCCGGCGATGGTCGACCCCACCATGGGGATCAGATCGAACAGCGCCACGACGAGGGAGAGCAGCAGGGCATAGGGAACGTCGAAGATGAGCAACCAGATGTAGGTGCCGATGCCGGAGATGAGCGAGGTCAGGAGATTGCCGAGCATGAACCCGCCCACGCGGCTGAACACCTCATCGGTGAGGAGACCGGCCCGCACGCGGCGGCTCTTCGGCAGGAGCGAGAGCCAGAGCCCCTTCACCCCCGGGAGCGCGATCAGGAAGTAGATGGTGAGGGCGACGACGCTGATCGTCGCGATCCCGACCGACAGCAGGACCTTCCCGGCGCCGAGAATCCCCCCGTAGGGGATCTTGAGCTTCTGCTTTCCCTGGAGATAGCTCGTGAGATGGAGCCTGACCGCGAGTTTGCCGGCCCAGCCTCTCCCGTGGGCGATGTTCGACTTGTAGCGGGGGTAGTTCTTGACGATCGTCTGGATCTCGTGGGACAGGGGTCCCACCGCGGCGAGGACGAACGCCCCGATAAGGAGGACGAAACCAAGTGTCACGATGCCGACCGCCACGCCCCGCCCGACGCCACGACGAACCAGGAAGACCAGGATCGGGTTCAACCCGATGGCGATGAAGAGGGCGAGCCCGATGATGATGAGGACACTCGAAATGTCCGCCAGGCCGCGCACGAGGAAGTACGTCACCGCGACGCCGAAGGCGCCTGACAACCCCACGAAGAAAGGGGAGCGATGATCGAAGGGGCGTCCGAGCGTCCCCAGCGACTCGTCTGATCGGTCGAGTTCCCGCTCGACGCTCGGCGGCAGAATCAGGACGCCGTTCGCCGAGGCCGTGTCATCGCTGAGAACGGGCGCGGCGTACGTCACCCGGGTCGAACGTCATCGTCGTGTCACATGCACTGACGTACCCGATCGCCGCCGGCTAAAACGCCTGACGTCGTTCTGGCGCGGTGGCCCTGACCACAGCCGGTACGGAGCCCGACCAGGACCATCTTGAGTAACCTCGGACACAAGGGTTGGTCGGGGCGCTCCCGGGCACGCTCGACCGAGGAAGACGCCGACCACCGGGCCGGTGACAAAGGGGGGAAGCATGCGAAGGATCGGATCCGCCCTCGCGGCACTCGCCGCGTTGCCGCTCATGGCCTCCGCCCTGGCCGCACGCGATCCGAGCGCCGGCGCAACCACCCCCACCCCGACGACGACGTCCGTCGAGCACCACTTCGCGGCATTCGAAAACGCCATCGCCCAGGCCACCGCAAAGGCGAAGCAGTATCAGTACGTGAACCCGGCCTCGTCCCGGGACACATCCGACGCAGTGAGCTACGTGCGCCAGTTGGCGCAACTCAACCTCGATACGCAGCTGTTGGCCCTCGATCCCGACCACCCCGTGTTCTTTCGTGATCCTGATCCGTTCTCGGTTCCTGGCTCCAATCCTCCGGTGCGCTCGGGCATCTACGACCCGGACAACATCAGTTACATCGCCATCGTCAACGGCGCGGACCAGTACCGGATCACCGGGAAGCGCGGCAACTCGGATGACCTCAGCGTGCAGGCCATCAACGGGTTCCCCGGCGCCGGATCCACCGGCAATCCCACGGCCACGCTGCTGAAGAATCAGATCACGGTCGGCGCCAACGGCACGTACACCATCACGATCGGTGGGACGCAACCCGCCGGCTCAGCAGGCAATTGGTTGCCGACCGTTCCCCAGACGACGCTCATCTCCGTGCGAGAGGCGTTCAACAACTGGCCCGATGCCGTCGGCGACCAATTGCGCATACAAACAGTCGGTCAGACCGGACCGCCTCCGGCCCAGCTGACCAACCAGCAGTTGGACACCGCCATCGATGCGGCCACGAGTGCCGTCACGCAGCAGGCCTCCTACTGGACGACCCTTTGGGGCTCATTGCTTTCCTCGTTGCCGTCGAACCAGGTGCGCACGCCCTCTCCGACGCAGGGCGGTCTGGCCGGGCAACTCTCATCCCTTTCCCATTTCGACCTCACTCCCGGCCAGGCGCTCGTCGTCAGCGTCGGCAAGTCCAATGCCGCGTACCAAGGTTTCGAGGCGGCGGACGCGTTCGCACAGTCGCTGCCGTATGCCACGCACCAAAGCAGCCTGAACGCCACCCAGGCGCAAGTCTCGAGCGACGGTCGCTACTGGTTCGTCGTCTCACCCAAGGACCCCGGTGTGCCGAATTGGATCGACACCGAGGGCTACACCCAAGGCTTCCTGTTCCTCCGTTGGCAGGAGCTCACCGGAGCGTTACCGCCGGCCGACGATCCGACATCGCAGATGGTCGCGCTCTCGGCGGTGCGCAGCGCGCTCCCGGCCGGTACGGCAACGGTGACTCCCGCGCAGCGCAAGACCGCGCTCGCGGCGCGGGACAGGGCGGAAGCGCACCGTCTCCGCACGGCGAGCAATCAATCAGCCCCCATCCTCACCGGCTACCTGCGCCAGATCGCCACCGACGTCGGACGAGGCCCGCTCCTGGCGATATACGCCGGCTCCACTCTCGGATCCCGCCTGTAGGGAAAGGTGTCGGCGGGCGCCCGTTCCCTCAGCGGGCGTATGCCTGCGGCGCCCCGGCATGGATCTCGATCCACTCCGCACCCTCTTCACCGGCGGTCCAGGCATAGAGACGGTCCGGGCTGTAGTAACCCATGCCGACGCCGGTGACCCGGTTCCCGTAGTGCAGTGAGCCGCGCAGGACATAGGTGATCTGGTGCGTGCCATGCCGATGGGGTTTGACCTGTTCGCCCGGTTTCGCCTCCTCGTGGAAGACGGAGAGGTTCGGTGACTGCAGAATCACTTTGGTCATGAGATCGCGCCCGAAGATGTCGTACATCGCCTGCTTGTCCTCTTCGCTCGAATCGGTCTGATCGAGCATCTGCGAGATGGAGGCCGCCGGCAGATCGGCGATCGAGTAGAAGAACGGTCGCAACCCCCCGTCGTCCTCCGTGGCCACCGCCGTTGTCTCGTCTGCCTCCATCGGATCTCCTCCCCGTTTCGCACCGACGTACCCGCCCTTGCGACCTAATGTTACCGACATGGCGCCCACGGAGGATCTGGCAGCGTGGCACGTTCCGCCGCGACGAGCGTCGACCGTGGCGACGCCGGTCGAGTTGCGCGACCAACGGGCCTCGATACCTCGATCGACCCCCACCTCGACGGCGACGGTGGAGGTGACGACCCGAAGCCTGGGCGGTGTCGCCTGCGTCGTGTGCGAACCGACAGCGCCCCGGGCGACGCTCGTGCACTTGCACGGAGGTGGCTTCCGGCTCGGATCGGCTGCCGGATCGGCCGCCTTCGGCACCCGCGTGGCGGATGCGGCCCACGTGCGTGTCGTCCTCGTCGATTACGCGCTGGCACCCGAGCACCCCTTCCCGGCCGCACTGCGCGATGCCCTCCACGTCTACGACGCCGTGCGCTTCGAACCTTCTGCACTCCCGGTCCTGGTGGGCGGGGACTCCGCCGGTGGTGGGCTGGCCACGAGCCTGGTTGTCGCCGCCCTGGGCGCCGGCCTGCCTCTGCCCGCCGGCGTCGCCCTGTTCTCACCCTGGCTCGACCTCACGGTGAGCGCAGGCTCGTACGGCACACGCGCCGAGACCGACATGCTCTTCTCGGCGGCGAGTGCCACAACGGCGGCGGAGCTCTACCTCCAGGGGTGGGACGCCCGCGATCCGCTGGCCTCCCCGGTCTTGGCCGACCTGCGGGGCTTTCCGCCTTCCCTCGTGTTCGTCGGGTCCGAAGAGGTCCTCCTCGATGACGCCCTCGCCCTCGTGAACGCCCTCGCCCGAGCCGGTTCCACGGTGGGGCTCCACTCCGTTGCCGGCATGCAACATGTCTGGCCGACCATCTGGCCCGAGTTGCCCGAATCGGCGACGGCCTTGCGCCTGCTCGCCGCCTTCGTGGCAGACCTCGACAAGACCACCGGCTGACGTTTGCGCTGCCGTTCGGGCTCCCGTCGCGCCTGCCCCACGAGACGGTCATACCTCACAGAGATTTTCATGGCGCGGTCACCGTCGTGTCACACGGGGTGGGGCAGACTCGTCGCCATGCCGAAACGGCCGCAGTCGAACACCGACCTACGGAGTGGATGGCAGCCGGACCCTTTCGGAAGCCATGAGCTCCGGCTCTTCACGCCCGAGGGGGCTCCCACCGCGCACGTGAGCACGAACGGGCGCAATTCCTACGAAGAAATGCCGGGAGCGCTCGTCGTGGATCCCCCATGCCCGCGCGTAGGGCTCGCTCAGGCCTGAGCCGAAACCCAAGATTCATCCACGAGTCGCCTCGCCGTTACGCCAGCTTCGCGGGCCGTTCATCTCGACTCCGTAGGGTGAACACACCGGGGCGTCCTCCCTCCCCGAGTAACCAGGCGACGACGGGGGTTCCCCCCAACTCCCCCGTCGTCGCCTGCCCCCACCTCAGATGTGTACGACACAGGCTCACGACGAAGGTTCGACCACCGGCTCGGAACCGGAGACGTTCAGCCTGCGGACATAGAGCTCCCGGGAGTGCGGGTACCCGACCCCGTTCGGAAGCCAGGCGTGGAAGGCGATCCAGAGCGACCCTGACCCGTCAGCGAAGACCGATTCACCTCCGGGGCCGACCTCATTGGCATCACCGGAGAGGATCGGCTGCGTCCACGGTTCGGTGCAAGGCCCGAGGGGGCCGCTGCAGCTTGCCACCCCGACCGCGTAGTCCGCGGTGTCCCAATTGTTACCGGAGTAGAAGAGCAGATACCGCCCGGCGATCACGACAAGGTCGGGCGCCTCGATCACCCCGCCCTCCCAACCCAGATCGGCCGTGAGAAGCTTGGTCGGGCCGTTGCCGACCACCGCCGTTCCGGTCGGGGTCAGTTGTTGGGACCAGAGGCGCGCCGGCTGATTGTTGGTGCCGTTGGACTTCCATTGGAGATAGGGAGTCCCGTTCGCGTCGACGAACGGCGAGGGGTCGATGGACCCGCCCAACGAAGGCTGGCAGACGACGGGCGCAGCCGAAGTGTCGGCGAAGGGACCCTGGGGCTGTGTCGCGGTGGCAGCTGAAATACACATTTCGCCTCCACCGGATCCGGCAACGATCGCTGAGTAATAGAGCACGTAGGTGCTCCCCAACTGCACGACCGACGGAGCCCACGTGGCACCGGCGAGCGCCCACTTCGGAAGGCTCACGAGCGCATTCCCCAACGCATTCCAATGAACGAGGTCCGTCGACTCGATGATCTGGATGTTGCCCCCGACCGAGTTGGTCCCGTACGCAAAGTAGTCACCGCCCACGCGGAGGACGAACGGATCCGGAAAGTCGAAGGGGTAGACCAGACCGTCACTGGAACTGCCGTCGACGGTGAGACAGGCCCCCGAGACACCCGAGAGATCCGAAGCGGCCTGGTCATTGTCATGCGCGGCGATCTGTCCATACGCCTGTTGGACCCCAGTCAGGCACGTCTGCAGGTGGCCGATGTCGAGGCCCTCGAGGTAGGTCGAGACATTCCACTGGTTGAGTGACTGCTGGGCGGTTCCCAGCAGCTGGAGCTCTACGGAGACCGCGTCCTGCAGCGTTTGCTGATGGGTCGAATCCACGCGTTGCGCCTGTGTCTTCGCCGCCAGCGTGGAGTCGGTGTCGGCCAACATGGTTCGAGCCGACTCCAACGCATGATGCTCGCCCCGGGTGCGCGCGTGCGCATGCACATCGGTCATGACCGCGGCCACCACGGCGGCGAGGGTCACCAGTGCGACGCAGCCGCGCAACCACGCCACCCGACCTCGCTTACCCACCCGCTGCCGTCACCCTCTGGCAGGCGGATGACACGCCGTTCAACGCCGAGACCGCATGGTTCTCGTCACCAACCGAGAGTGCGTTCAGTGCTTGTTGGACCCCGCCCTGGCACGTCTTGAGGTTGGCGATGTAGCTGGACTTGTCCGAGGCGTTCTTCTGGGCCTGCACCAATGCGGCGCGCACGCTTTGCAGCAACGTCGAGTCCGAGGACAGAGCCGTCTCGGAAGAGCTGATCTGCACCCTCAGAAATTGGAGATCTTGACGAACCGCGGCGAGCCGGATCTCCGTGGCCGCAATTCGGCCCTTTGTCTGGACGAGAGCATCATGGGCCTGCTCGAACTGCGTGCTGGCCTGACGCTCATTCCCGAGGACGAAGACGAGCACAGCGAGAACCACCAGCAGCGTCGCCGCCAGTGCAACTCGAGGATGCCGCTTCCAGCGGGCTCGGGGTGCCGCCTGGACCTGGACAGCTCTCTCTTCGACCGCGTCAACGGCGATGGCCACGGCTCTTCTCAGGGTCCTCGATAGTGCGCCCGGTGCCGATGTCCGGGCACCTCGGAGGCACGCGCATCCGGGGCAACCTAACGCGGCGAACCACCGGCGTCTTTGCAGACATCTGGATGCCGGGGTGGGGTGAAACCCCCATTGCCGCACCGCTGGTTCCCGGGGTTGAACTGCGTCAACCCCGCGCCCGGGATCAGACCATCGAGGGCTGCTGCTTCCTTCCCGTTCACGAAGAAATTATTCGACGGTCACGGAGATGTAATCCGATTTATGAGAAGCCCATCACGTCTTGCATCTGGGCCGTGTCGACGAACTGCTGGAAATGGATCAGCTTGCCGTCGCGGATGGTGAACACGTGGCAGTACTGGGCGTCGAGGTTCTTTCCGGTGGCCTTGCAGGTTCCGGTGTAGCGCCCCTCGACAATGACGCTGTCACCCGCATCGTGGAACGTCTTGGGGTGGATGACGAAGCTGCCGTCGTAGTCCACCACTATCTTCATGAACAAGTTCTCGACGATGGCATCCGGACCCTTCCATGCCTCGCCGCTCGGTTGGTACGGATTGCCCTCCGCCTCACGCCACTCGATCCCGGGGTCCATCACGGCGAGGACGGCAGGCAGATCCCCCCGACTGAAGGCCTCGTACGCACCTTGCACCAACTGGACATGACTCATGGTCCGCCTCCTTTGGCTCTGTCCCCCGCGCAGCGTAAGCCCGTTCCTTCGTGTGAGCAATCGGTCTTCACGCACCGCCGGCGGAGGTGAGGGCGACCGCCCTGGCCACCGCCTCCTCAGGCGTGGCGACCTGTACGATTCCCTCGTCTGCCTCGCCGTCGGGGCGAAGGAGGGACCACGTCCCCAGGCCGATCACGGGGATCCCGGTGCGAAGCGCCAGGGCGATCTCGGAGAGAGTCCCGTATTCGCCGTCAAGGGCGATGACCGCAGCCGCAGATCTGACCACGAGGAGGTTCCGAGCCTCTCCCAGGCCGGTCGCAACGGTCACATCGACCCACTGATTGGCCGCGGAGAGGTCCGAGCCCGGCACGATCCCAACGGTCCGGCCCCCGGCCGCCTTCGCACCTCGACAAGCGGCGGCCATCACCCCTCCGAGACCACCACACACCAGCGTCACCCCGGCGGCGGCCAACCCGCGGCCGACCGCTTCGGCGGCTCCCAGCACTTCCGCCGAGGCCGTTCCCCCGCCGATCACGGCGATCTGTAGGGGCATACCGGTCAGCCTAAAACGCGATCGTCAGCTCTGGACGGGACCGATATCTCGTCGTGGACAACCAGGTGACCGAGCGCTTCCAGACACCCGCGAGACCTCCTGCGGCAACCCCCGAGGTGGCGGCGCCCGCGTTGCTGCCCATGTCCGTACTCGCGGTAGACGGTATCGCCTACGTGGTCAGGAGAAGGCGTGCCCGTACCCATGAGCGCACAGCGGGCGGAGGCAGCAGCCCGTCGTTGCGCTGAAGGTGGCGGGGGATACCGCCCTCAAGCTCCGGCAACCACCGCTTCGGAGTCAACCAGGGCCTCGATCTCCTCGGCCGTGTAGCCGACCTCGGCCAGAACTTCCCGCGTGTGCTGCCCCTTGTCCGGACCGGGGCGGCGGATGGAAGGCAACTCGTTGTCGAACTGAGCCGGCGCGGCGGCAAGGCGGAGAGACGGATGATCCGGATGAGCCATGAGATACCCGTTCTCGGTGACCGCCGGGTCGACCACCACTTCGGGCGGCGAGGCGACGAAGGAGAAGATGCAGTTCTCGCGGGTAAGCCGGTCCATCAACTCTTCACGGTTGAGTGAACCGATGGTGTCGGCGAACTGGTGGCAGATCTCCGGCCAGGCGGCCCGTCGGACGCCCCCGTCCGCATACTCCTCAATGAGCTCTTCGCGGCCGAGCGCACGGCAGGCAGGACTCCAGTACCGCTCCTCATCGAGCATCATCAGCATGAGCCACCGCCGATCAGCAGTTCGATATGTCCAGCCCAGCGGAGATCTCGCCCCGGGAGAAGCGGTGGGCCTGGGGGGCTCGGCCCCGGCCATCGACGCGTAGGCGAGGTCGGGGCTGAGGGTCCAGTTGGCACCATTCAACAGGGAAGTGTCGACCAGGACCCCCTCCCCGGTTCGCTGGGCGTGGACCAGGGCCGCACAGATCCCACCGGCCAGGAACATCCCGCTCGGTACGTCGCCGAAGGCGGGCCGGGGCGAGAGGAGGGACTCGGCGTTGGGGTCGGTGAGCATGTGACCGATCCCACCCCTCGACCAGAACGAGACAGCGTCGAAACCGCCCTGCTCGGCCCCGTCTCCACGCTGTCCCTGCCCATGCCCCCGGGCGAAGACGAGGCGGGGATTGAGGGCGAAGAGGTCCTCAGGCTCGGTATGGAGCTTGCGGCGAACCCGGGGCAACTGATTGGTGATGTACACGTCAGCCCACTTCACCAGGCGCTCGAATACTTCACGGCCCGCCGGGTCCAAGACATTGACGGAGACACCCCGTTTGTTGCGGTTCACCAGTTGGAACAGGTAGTCGTACCCGTCCACGTCGGCCACGAGCCCTTGGCGGATGATCTCCCGCATGGGGTCGCCCTCAGGTCGTTCCAGCTTGACCACATCAGCGCCCCAGTCGGCGAGCGCCGCCGCACCGGAGGGCACGAAGCCGTGCTCGGAGAAGTCGAGAACCTTGATCCCAGCGAGAGGTAGCGTCACGGGCGCAACCCTACGGCCAAGCTGAGGGTACGTGCAGGGGAAGCCCGACCCGCTCGGAGGCGGCCGGCGAACTACATCACGACCCCGCCATTGGGGCTGAACACCCATCCGGCGTAAAAGGATGCCTCTTCCGAAGCGAGGAAGCGCACGGTCGTCGCCACGTCCTCGGGGCGGCCCCAGCGGCCGAGCGGGATGCCGCGCAAACCCTCCTCTGTGTACTCGTCGGAGAGCGCCGTGAGCAGTGGCGTCTCAACGGGGCCGGGAGCGACGCAGTTGACGCGGATCCCCTGCGGCGCCAATTCCCGGGCCAGGGCCTTGCTGAACGCGATCACCCCGCCCTTGGATGCGCAGTAGTGGACCATGCCCGCACGGCCGACCAATCCCAGCTCGGATGCGATGTTGATAATGACGCCCCTCCCCGATTCGACCATGGGTGCCGCAACGACGCGGCAGGTATTGAAGACGCTCTTGAGATTGACCGCCATCATCTCGTCCCATTCGCCCTCGGTCATGTCGAGGAATCTGCGCACGGGTCCAATACCCGCGTTGTTCACGAGAATGTCCACCGCTCCCAGCGCCCCACTCGCCGCCTGAAGACAGTCGGCGACTTCAGCCGTCTTTGCAACATCGACCTCGGCGCAGTGGATGCGGTCGTGTCCAGCGACGTCGGCCAACTCCCGCCGGACGTCCTCTGCGATCGGTCGCCGATCGATCAGCACGAGAGAATCGCCGAGGACGGCGAAACTCCGGGCGATGGCGGCCCCGATCCCTCCCGCAGCTCCGGTCACCACCACGGTGCGCCGGAGGGTCACTGGGCACTCGTCACGGTGGCGGTCATGACGAACGATCTTGGCAGATCGCCGTCCCCCCATCGTGTGGCGACATCTCCTGCTCAGCCGAGCAGGTTCTTGATGATCCCCTCGACGAGTGACACCAGGAGCGGGCCTTGCGACGGGAACCTGACGAGCCGGTCCAACTCTGCTTGGGCCACCCGGACCGCCACCGGCTCGGAGACCGATCTGGGCCTGATCTTCAGAGCGAACAATGTCGCGAGTTCGGCGTAGGAATCAACGATTCTCCTCTGCGCACTGACCGAACCTCTGACAGCCTGCGGAAGGAGTCGCTCCTCCTCGTCCCGGCCCAGCGGCCGGGGTCCGTCGCCAGCAAAGACTTCTTCGACTGCCGATACCATCCCCGTTCTTCCGAGCGAAACCGGAGGGGAGTTGGCCGGACGAGCCAGTACGGTGCTCGGTCCGATCCTGTCGAGGTCGCCACCGGACCCCAACGCCCATCCGGACAGGAGATCGAGCACACGCCTCCGGTGATCTTCGGACGTCCGCATGACAAGAAGTACGGGCTGGTCGGCCCGGAGCATCGCCGTGACCACTTTGACCTCCGCGAACTCGCGGATGACGACCATGCGTGGCGTTCCCGGAGCCGGAGCGGCTGCCACTGCTTCAATCGGCACCTCTCGAGATTACAACCCACTGAGATGCCTCCCCAGAAACATGAGAGAGGGAGCCTCCTGGGACGCGAAGAATGGTCCGGTGTGACAGCCCTGGGCGATATCCGTGACCGCCCCCGGCGGCAGCTTCGCCGCCAGAGCTTCGACGCCAGGGTGGAAAGGGTCACTCCTCCCCCAAGCCACCCGAACCGCAACGCCCTCGAGAGCCGACGCGTGGGCAACCACGTCGTCTGCGGCGAAGTCCCGGGCCGAGGCGTACGCGCCAGCATTGGCGGCACGCGCCTGTCCGTACGACGTCCAAATGGCCGGGCTGATCGCCGCCACCGCCGAGACGCGCTCCGGATACTTCTCCGCGAAAAGAAGAGCTCCATAGCCCCCCATCGAAATCCCCAGGGTGCCGATGCCGTGAGGACTTCGACCGAGGCCTCGCTCTTGGCACATCGGAATCACCTCGTCGAAGACCATCGCCATCGGGTCATCGGCGGGATGCGGATTCCAATACCCGCCTCCGCCGTCAACTGAGACAAGCGCCATGGGCGAAACGGGTCGCCCACCCTCTTCGAGCGCGCATGCCTGGGCCAGCGTCATGGAGGCGAGCGCATCGGCGTGGTTGCCTCCGTACCCGTGGAGCACAACGACCAGTGGCAACTGACTGCCTGGACCGTGACCGGGCGGATAGGCCAGGGTGTAACCGACATCCCGGCGGCGTGCGTGGGAGAAGAACGACCCCGAGGTCGATGCGCCCGGCGTTGCGAACACCAGGGGCCCGCTTGACACCGAGCATGCGCCGTCGAGTTGGTCGAGTTCGGTCTTTCCCGGTACCACTCCGTGCTGCACCAGTTCGACGCCGAGGGCGCCAGCGCCGGCTGCCGCAATCAGCCCCCCGGCTCCCCAGGCGAGGAACCTGCGCCGCGACATGCGCGTCGACGACCTGGCCGTTCCATCTGCTCTTAAGGGCAACGAAGAAGAAGACCGGCGTGTCGAGCGCGGTGCGAGGTCCGCAGAGCGACCGCGACCGCCATTGCCATGAGGAGGAGAGCCACGACGTCGATCGACCCGGTCCGGAACAGTCCTTTCGGGCCGGCTCCACCACGAAGTACCCACCAACACGCTGCGCCAAAAAACAGCTCCATGACGACCGATGCAGCGCTGCCGATCAGGATCTCGAATCGCAAGGCACGGGGTGAGAGGTCAACGCGCCGAACGACCTTGACCAGTCCCACAACGGAACCGAACAGCGCGAGCGGGCTGAGCAACATCCAGGCCAGCTCGGTCAGCGGAAATGCCGACAGCGCGGACGGATGGGCCCAGTACGAAGTCACGGACAACGTCGCGGCCCACGCGAATGCCGCGACTCCGCCGGGGACCAGACCTTGGTGGGCCCACGGGTGGCCTCCGGTACCCGGCCAGCCGTTGGCGAAATGCCGGCCACCCACAAGAAGAACGAGGCCGCCGCACCCCGTCACCAGCAGGGGGCGCCACAGCGTATGGGCTCTGCGACTGGCGAAGGCGCGCAAGATCTCCGCGACGATCGGCACGGCAGCGGCCACGCCGAGGGCCGCGAAAATGACAACGCAGGCCGACATGGCGATCATGGCGGTGGTGGTCGCCGAGGTGCTCGGAGCCGACCATTGCCAACCGATGGAGAGCTGTGCCCACATCGAGACTCCGAACGTCAAGAACAACGCCAAGCCGCTGCCCAGCACGGCGAGGCTCGTCGTCGCCTGGCGCCGTGCCTCCATGAGAGGCCCAACCAGTCCGGCACCACGCAGCCGGGCCACCATGGCACCCCTGACGACATCAAAGGTGCGCGACGGGCAGTGTCGGCGCTCGGCGAAATCAGCCACCAAAAGTTCGAGGAACTCGTCCTCGTAGCGCTGGCGCCACGATGCCGGATACAAGCGCATGATGCGGCGAGCCTGCGCTTCGGCTGATCTGGTGCCTCTCATGTGGCGCCCCAGGTACGGGCCAACCTGACCAGCCCGACCTCAGCGACTTCTCGTTGGGCGTTGAGATGGGTCCGGAGCGCTGCAGCCCCCGCCGCGGTCAGCTTGTAGGGCTTCCGTCGGTCTTCACTGGGGATCGCCTCGATGAGGTGTTGACCTTCCAAGCGGCTCAGAGCCTCATAGAGCGTGCCAGGGGCCAACCGGAGCCCGGCGAACTCCTCGATGTCCTTCGTCAGGGCGTAGCCGTGCTTGGGTCCTTGCGCGAGGCTGGAGAGGATCAAGGTGGCGGGTCCCGCGTAGCGACCGAACGTTCCGAGTGAAGTTGCGTCCGCCTGCTCATGGGCCACGCCTCTGGTCCGTGCCATGGAGGTCACCCTATATCGGATCACGATCTATCACCCGGTGGAGGTTCCACCATCGGCGGGACCAGGAAGGGTACCCGGGACGCCAGAAAAGCCCGGGGGAAGGGATCGCGCAGGCGCCAGATTCCGCCGTCGATGACGAAGTGGGCCATCGCCACTCCGAGATAGGCCCCGAAGATTGCTCTACCCAATGCCGGCGCATCATGCAGATGCGAGGCTCCGCTCAAGAGGATCCCTCCCAGTAGGACAACGTTGAAGAGAAGCGTCAGGCCCAACGCCCGGTTCTTGCCGCGATTCCCGCCGACGGCAACGAGGCCGACCAGGACCAGATACTGGAGTCCGTGCCCGATGGTCATGCCGCCGACAGCGGCATAGGGCGAGTGAAAGAGGAAGACCGGTGCGAAGAAGAGGAGGGCCATGAGATACGTCGCAGCAACACCGGCGCTCCGCTCACGGCGTGGACGAACCAACAAGAGCGCTATTCCGAAAAGGACGGCACAGATGAAGCCGAGGAAGGCAAGAACAAAATACCGACCGAGCGGAGTGACGTCGGTGAGTTGAAGGAGAGCGGGATGGGCCACCAACCCGGCGATCCCGCACAAGGAAGCGGTCGATATCGCCCACCGTTCGGAGGCGGTCAGACTGCGGAGCGCTCCCGACGTCGAAGCCAGAGCCACCATCCCGATGTTCTGCTTGTAAAAATGGAAGAACTGCCAGGCGAAATAGGGCAGGAGAAGCCATGCGAGGTCGCGCACGGATACGACGGATGCGAGCGTCGCCGCCAGGACGATCAGGACCGACGGAGCCCAGATATAACGAAGGCGATGTTCTGCAACATGGGTTCGAACGTCCACCTCGGTGAACAGATATCCGGTCGTTGCCACATGCACGGATGACCCGAGGAAGAGCAGAAGGGTCAGGGAGCGACCGGGCGCCGCCCTTCCGGTCGGCGCGAGAAAAGCCGCCGCAATGAGCGCGCACAAGGCGAGGGACAGCGACGTCCACAGCCATAGTCGCCCTCTCAGGTCCGCCGGATTGACCGCCTGCACGCGGGCAGGTCGAACAACGGCTTCAACCTCCACCGCATCCTCCGGCTGCCCCTACCGTTGACACGTGCAGGGCGAAGAAAACAATCAGGGCGGTAATCGGGAGCGCCCAGAGCAACGTTCTCCACGTACGCCATCTCCACCGTCGGGGACGATCGAGCACTCCGGCCCGATCAGCACCGTCCAGTCCCAGGTTCTCGTTCACGCCCCCAACTATATATCGGTTCCCGGTATATCGTCAACCAGTAGATCGGCGACCGAGACAGCTGGTGGAATCCGCGAAAAAACCTGCCCTGAGGTCAGGACCGCCAACGTTTGGGTAAGGACTCACCATGGATGAAGCGATGGAAGGTTGGTTCGCCGACCCGTTCCAGCGCCACGAAGTCCGTTGGATGTCACAGGGGAATCCGACGAGTCTGGTGCGGGACGGAACAGTTGAGGGGAGCGACCCGGTAGCCAACGGGCCGATCCGGGCAGTTCCGGCCATGACGGAGGTGGAGCCTCCGGCCGGCGCTGATGTAGGCCGTGCCGATGATGCCGAACGAGACGCTCCCTCCTCACTCGGCTCCTGCGGGTGAACGCAGACGCGCAGCGCCTTACTCAGACTGCCCTTCGACTCCAGCTACGGACGAACCCCGGCAAGGGCGACGCATCCTTTACCCATCCGCCGACGCCGAAATAGGTCCGCAGCGCCCATTCGGCCTCAGCGAAGCATTGGTGTGCGGTCTGCGGTGGATGGACCTCGTGGTAGTACTCGTGCGGACATTTCGTGTCCGGATTCGCCGGGTCACCGTCGAAGATTCTCAGAGTCCAACTGCTGACCTCGTCCGTCTCGCCCGCGGAGAGGCGCAGCCCTGCCCTCCTTGCCGACAGCACCGATCTGCTCAGGACCGGGTCCAAAAAATCATTTTGCGAAACAAGGAGTGACACCGACGTAACCCCCGCTGCTCTGGTTTCTGATCGAGCGACTCGACCAGGACGGAAAACGCTAACACCGCGCGGCCCTGCTGGAACATGCACCAACAGGGACTTTTCGCGTTCGTTCAACCTCCCCTGCACGACGCGCCAATTCGTGACGGCCACGGTTGATATTCGTCACGGAGAGTTTGCTTGCGTCACTGAACCGTCAGCCGTCCGCCGCAGCGTGCCTTCGCCGTTGAGCTTTCCTTCCGTGACACCCCTGCCAGCAAGCCCCTGCGGTTGCGATCTGGTTGCTTCTCGTTCTTTCATGGCGAATTCGGCCGCAAGCCGTGAGATCCTCGAAAAGTGCGATGACAGGCGGCGGCGATTCACATCGCCGAGAGGAGGCCGATATGCGACTGGCAGAGTGGACGACCGGCTCCCCCTGCGACCCCGACAACCTCGTCTATTGTCACCGGTGCAAGCCTCGTGACCTTCCTCCGCACGTCTACCGATCGGCATGGTCGACTGCGTTCCACAAGGCACCGGGCTGCAAAGCCCTCGTGACGGCACAAGGCCCGGTCGAACGCCGGGAAGAGTCACTTTCAGAAGTGGTGGGCATTCATGTCGGGGTGGCAATCAGCAGTGGGTTAGCTCCGTGCCTCCATTGCTTTCCCGGCTTGAACGGGCGGGCGTAACAGACCGACCACTGAAGCGCGGTCACAATTGCCTAGTGCGACTCCATGCAGGTGGGACGAGGGTAGGCCGGGGTCGGTAGGGGGTGGGTGCAGAATGTTGCGCGCCCATGCCTTCAGGCCCCTTCCGACGTCACACCGAGTCGGCTACGGCCACGATCACGTCGGGTTCACCCATTGCCGCACCCAGAAGACGCCGGGTCCCACGCCAGCCTGTTCGAGACAACGCATTGTCGAAATAGCTCGTGTCGAACCCGAGCTCAAGCCAGCCATACGTCCGGGTTGACCAGAGCGACAAACCGTCCAGCCTCGGCCCCCACGGATAATTCAGTCTTTGCACCGGCTCGGATGCAAAGAATACGACACCCCCCGGACGCACAATGCGATGGAGTTTCTCGAGCATTGCGAGATGATCCGAACAGTGGTGAAAACTCTCGAAGAAGATGGCCGCATCGAATAGATCATCTGGATTGAACGAGAGCATGTCCTGCTGCGTGACCGCCAGCAGTTCCGGGTTCGGACAACGCCGGCGAATCAGCTCGCAGAACTGTTCGTCGACTTCGACCGCAGTGACATTGAATCCAGTGGACACCAAGTCTTCCGTGAGATTTCCCCAGCCGGGACCGAACTCCACAATTCGTGCGGGCGGCGTCAGCCCGAGGCCGCTCTCGCCGATGCAACGCATCAGGTGTCCACGGGCGACCAGATCCCTCCCCACGACCGTCGCAGATCCGGTTTCGAATGGAAATGGTCGAACGGTCGCCCGTGCGAGATCGAACGGCGAGACCTCGTTGGCGACTGAGTACCGCGAGTGACCGGAAATTGACTGATAGAGGCTCCACGTCCAAGCCCGGTATTCACCCGAAAACGGGTCTGGCGGCCTGTTCCCGGGCAATTCGAGTTGGAATCCCTGCAAGAAGGATCGTGCGTCATCCGCTGACGATGAGAAGAGTTGAGCCGCCCTGGACAATTCCGTGTCGAGGGACGCAAGTGTGGTTGAACGAATTCCCGGATGCCCCAACCAACCCCGCACCTTGCCTCGGGCCGGAGCAGGCAGCGCATCGACGAGGCTCCGACCGAGCTGGACGAACGAGTGCGATGGCCGGTTCATGAGGCGCGAATGCTAGCCCTGGAACAAATGCGACGTCCCCTTGGAGGGTCGTCGGCGAGAATGTGTCCGTGAGGCGATTGTCGAGCCGCTCGGACGGACGAATTCGATGAGGGCCCTCCCTCGATACCTGCTGGCTGGACTCTTCGGCGCCACTGGATTCTTAGTAGGTCTTGGGGATGTCAACCCGGCTCCATCATTGGCTTCGACGCCAAACCCCAATTTGGCGGAGGGTGCAACTGTTCCGTGCTCCACGACGGTCGCCCCGGCCCCGACGCTCGATGACGTTCGGACTCATGTCGTCACGGGACTTCTCGAACCCTTCGGGGTAGCGTTTGCCGCTGGCGGCGGGGATCTGTTCGTCGACTCTCTGGTCAACCCGGTGACGCCGACGACCGGGCCTTCTCCAACGTCAGATGCCAGCGGTATCAGCGAGTATTCGGTGTCAGCGTCTGGCTTGATTCTCGAGCGGAGCGGCTCCATCTCGACCACGCCGCTGCTCGGTATGGCCAAAAGTCCCAATGGGCGCGATCTCGTTGTAGCCGGAGGTAGCGGCGCCACTGTCTTTTCGATTCGCCGTACGGAGGAGCCTGACTCGGCAGTGTCATCCTGGGTTCTTGGTTCATTCACGAGTCGGGGTGCAGGTGCGATTGAGTCTGTGGTGTCGCCTGATGGCGACGACGTGTTCGTCAGCCTTGAAGACAGCAACGAGCTCGCTGTTTTCAATCTGAAGCGCGCCGAGAAATCTGGCTTCAGAGCTTCCGATCTGGTCGGCTACATCCCCATGGGTCTCGCCCCGGTGGGATTGGCCGTCTCACCCGATGGGCGCTACTTGTACGCAACCAGCGAAGTGGCCCCGACGATTACAGAGCCAGAAGGCACGCTTACCACCATCGATCTCCGACGTGCCGAACGCCAGCCTTCTCGCTCGGTCATCTCCACCGTCTGGGCGGGGTGTAACCCTGTGCGTGTGGTGGCAACCCGCTCTTCGGTCTACGTGACGGCCCGGGCGAGTGACGAACTTCTTCAATTCTCCGCCCCCGACCTCATCGCACACCCCGGATCAGCGTTGAGCGGTCAGGTTCAGGTCGGTGAGGCCCCGGTGGGGTTGGCGCTCGCCCATCGCGACAAGATCATCGTGGTAGCCGATTCGAACCGATTCAACGCCGGCGGGGCGTCCTCAAACCTGGCCGTCGTCACCCTCTCGAAGAAATCTCTTCATTTAGTGGGCTACCTCACGGCTGGTGACTTCCCGAGAGACATGACCGTGAATTCTCGGGGGACCATCATGGCTCTCAGCGATTTCGGATCTGGCGACATCCAAGAGGTCGACTTGGCAGGCTTGCCCTAGCGCCAACTGACCGGCAGACGTGCGCGAACATTGACCCCGCCCGACACGACAAAGGGGAACGTTGAGGACGCCGTCCGCGCCGCCAGGTTGGTACAACGACTCCCAGGATCCGGCTGTGGTGCGATGGTGGGACGGGGCTCAATGGACCCCCCATACCCATCCGGTCGCTCCACCCGCCCTCCCTGCAGTAGCACCAACCCCTCCGAAGGGATTCTTCGCCGGATCATCGGATGCCCCACCAGCGCTGAAGCCTGTCGTCGGGCTACTCGCAGCCAATCTCACCCTGTCCATCGCCCTGACGATCGCAACAATCCTGTTGCGCCACAGCATCGTCAATTATCAGCTTGATCACCGACACATCACCGACCCGACGCAACGACAAATCCTGCGCGACAGCTACTCCTATGGAATCGTGAGCCGGGCCGTCATAAACGTGGCCGTGAGCGTTGTGTACGTCTTCCTGGTTCGTGCCCTCCTCCGAGGTAGGCGGTGGGCACACAGGAGAGTCATCCTCATCAGCGTCGCAGGCATCGTGGGGCTGGGGATCCTCCAACTCACGCCCTACCCGACTTGGATACGCGTGGAACAAGTCCTCCAAGCAATCGTGCTTGCAACGCTGTTGTGGCTCGTACTCCGACCTCCGGTGCGCTCTCACTTCGCCCCGGGGCTTCCCGGTCGCGACGTGCGACGCTTCCGATCGGGCACTGATTCCGAGCGGTCTTGATCGACGGCGTCAACTCTGACAGGTTGGTTGCAGTCTTTCGAGAGGTTCCAACCCATGGCCAAGACCGTGTTCGTCCCATCAGCATCATTCCGAGTGCCGAAAGCTCAACGAGACCAACTGGGCCGCGCCCTCGAAGCCGGAGCCGAGGTCATCATGGAGCAGCCTGACGGCGAGCGATTGTCTTCCAGGGAATTGTCGCGATTTCTCGCTTCAGCGGTAGCGGAGCTCGCTACCGGAGACGAAGTGGTGCTGTGACGCGGCGACGCGGAAATTTCACCGGCAGAAGCCGGCGAGATGCTCGGAATCTCACGCCAGTTCGTCGATCGACTCATGGACACAGGCAAACTCACCGGTCGGCGACTCCCGGGCAGCCGTCACCGGCGTCTTCGAGTTGCTGATGTGCTCGAGTTCGGAGAGAGCCGCAACAAGCGACTGACCCACATCTCTGAGGCCGTGAACACGCTGGTCGACGGAGGGGCAGAGCACTGACCGCCCCGTAGGGTCATCGGTGGACCCCTACTTTCCGCCCCGGTCCGTCTTCAGCCCGTGAACAGGGACTACAGTGGAAAATTCGAAGCGCGCTCGGAGGGATTCGAACCCCCAACCTTCTGATCCGTAGTCAGATGCTCTAGTCCGTTGAGCTACGAGCGCCGGGTGCGACGAGCCAGTCTACTGAAGACGATCGCCTCCTTGAAACCGCAGGTCGGGGCCGCTCAGACGCATATCGGCAACTTGTTGTAGCCGCGAACGGTGCTCGTGTGGAGGGGAACGGCCTGCTCGAGGTCGACCGACCACTCGGGAAAGCGCCGGAGAGTCTCTTCGAGCGCGATCCGGCCCTCGAGGCGGGCCAGGGCGGCGCCGAGGCAGAAATGGATGCCGTAACCGAAGGAGACGTGGTGGTCCATCTTCCGGTGGATGTCGAAATGGTCGGCCTCGGGGAAGATGCGCTCGTCGCGGCCCGCTGATCCGGTGATCAACAGCACCTTCGAGTCGGAGGGGATGGTCTGACCGTGGAGTTCGACGGGACGGGTCGTCCACCTTCCCTGCACGGGAGAGGGCGCTTCATAGCGGAGGAGCTCTTCGACCGCATTGGGGATGAGCGCCGTGTCGGCCACCAGTTCGGCCCGCTGGTCGGGGTGGGCGGCGAGCACCACGCCGGCCCAACCGATGAGGCGGGCCACCGTCTCGGTCCCGGCGCTGGCGAGGAGCAGGGCGAACATCGTTGCCTCCTCGAAGGTGAGCCGGCGTTTCTGCCCGTCGTCGTCGAGGATCTCGCCTTCGAGCAGATCGGTGAACATGTCGTCGCGAGGGACTTCTGACGCTCCTCGAGCTGCGCCCCGATGTAGGCATGGAGTTTTCCCATGAATTCCGCCGAGACCTCGTTCATCATGCCTTTTTCGGGTTCGAGGTGGAAGGAGCCGTCGATGAGCTCGCGCATCTCCTCGCGGTGTCCCGGTTCGACGCCGAGGAGAGCGGCGATGACGGTCGCAGGCACTCGGGCGCCGAAGTCCTGCACGTAGTCGAAGGTTCCGCTGCCGACGTGCGGGTCGAGCAGATTGGCGCAGAGTTCCCTGATCTCGCCCTCGAGTACGGCCATGCGACGTGGCGTGAAGGCCTTGGATACCAGGCGGCGCAGACGGGTGTGATCGGGCGGATCCGTGAAGATCATCATGCCGCCGATGATCGCCGGACTCATGAGCTCGAGCACCGTGCCATGGGCCGAGCTGAACGTCCTGGGATCGCGGTGGGCCGCATCGACGTCCACGAATCGACTCAAGGCGTAGAAGTCATGTGTCTCGTTGTAATAGACCGGCGCTTCGTCCCGGAGGAGACGCCACACGGCGTGCGGGTCGTGCTTGTACTCCTCGCTGATGGGATCCCACGACAGTGGGCTCTCGGTCCGGATCGGCGTCACGAAACGTCCCACAACTTGATGCCGCCGAGAATTCCGGCGCTGTTGTCGACGACCGTGATGCGCTCGAGGATCTCACCCAACTCGTCGCGATTTACCCTTCGGGCGTTTCCACCGCCTATGTAGAGGTGGTCGAAAAAGAAGAGGGCGTCGATCCGGGCGATGGCTTCACGCACTCGATGATTCCAGTGCTCGTCGCCCTTGCTCTTGCGGGCCGGCTCGCCAAGATTCTCGTCGTAACTCTCGTCCTTGCGGAAGGGATGGTGACCGAGCTCCAGGTGGGGCATGAGCTGACCGTCCATGAAGAAGGCGCACCCCATTCCGGTGCCCAGGGTGATCACCACCTCGAGGCCCTTCCCCTGCACGACGGCCCCTCCCTGCACGTCGGCATCGTTGGCCACCTTGGCCGGCTTGCCCAGGGCCCTCGAAAGGGCGGTGGCCAGATCGAATTTGTCCCACGCCTCGAGCAGCTTCTTGTCCACGGGTGACCCGGGCCCCTTCTTGGAGACGAAGTGTGGTGCGCTGAGGATGATGCCGCCACGCACCATGCCGGGGAATCCGCAGGAGATCCGGTCGGCTTCGGGGAGTGGTTTGACCAACGTGGCGAGCGCGTCGACCAATCCGCCGTCGCCGTCCGGGGAGAGCGGGTACTTGGTGTCGACCCTGACCCGGTCGGCCATCATGGCGCCGCTCTTGCTCAGCACCGATGCTTTCAATCCGGTGCCCCCGACATCGATGGCCAGGGTAAAGGGGTGCTCGGCGGTCTCGTCGTTCGCGGTAGGTGCCACGTTCCGCACTGTACTCATGCGGTCGCGGTCCGGTCGGTCGTGACGCCGGTCGGTCTGACGCCGGCTAACGGAGAAGGTCGGCGATGGCGTCGCGGAGTATGTCGCTCAGCTCGGACGACGGAACGCCGGCGAACGCGTCGCCGGACATGAAGATCCCGCCCAGGACGGCACCGAACGACGCCGCCATGCGGACACGGTCCCTGACCGAGAGTCGTTCGTCGGAGAGCACCCGCTGGAAACTTGCCTGCAGGTCCTGGTGTTGCGAGTCGTGCTCCTCCCGATGGAGCGCTTCGAGGGCGGCTTCATTTCTCTGATGGAGGAGGAAGATCTTGCGGTGGGCCAGCATCTGACCGACGATCTTGTCCAGGAGGTCGGCCCAACGAGCAGGCGTGGGCTCCTGTTCGCTGAGCTCGTTGAGTGCGTCGAGGCCGAATTCGTGAAGGCGCTGGTGGAGCGCCATCAAAATGTCTTCCTTGCTGGCGAAATGGTAATAGAGCGCCGCCTTGGTCACCCCGAGTTGCTCGGCGATTTCCCGGAGCGACGTCTTGTCGAAGCCCTTCTCGATGAACAGATCGGTTGCCACGTCGAGGATGCGCTCGCGTGTGCTCATGGGTCCTGCATCAGCCACGGCGGTACTTGTCTTCTGGTCCACGCTCTCGATATTACTTGACGGCCGGTAAGTTTGCCTCGTACCATGCCGGTAGTGACTAACCGACCGGTAAGGAAGCCATGGCACCGCTGAACATGATCGAAGCTGTCGGGTTGAAGAAGGCCTACGGGGAGACCCAGGCGCTGGCCGGGGTCGACTTCGCCGTCCCCGCCGGGTCCATCCTCGGGGTGCTGGGGCCGAACGGGGCCGGGAAGACGACGGCCGTGCGGATCTTGACCACTCTGGCCACGGCCGACGAGGGCCGGGCCACGGTGGCCGGCTACGACATCACCACCCAGGCCAGCGACGTCCGCCGGCAGATCGGCGTGACGGCACAGGACGCCACCCTCGACGGCATGTTGACCGGACGCCAGAACCTGGCCCTGATCGGCGAACTGAGCCGCATGGGACGCTCGGCCTCGAAGGCTCGGGCGTCTGAACTGTTGGATCGCTTCGAGCTGACGTTCGCCGCCGACCGGATCCTGAAGGGCTACTCGGGGGGCATGCGCCGGCGCCTCGACCTGGCGGCCAGCCTTATGACGCGGCCGCCCGTCCTGTTCTTGGACGAGCCGACGACGGGGCTCGACCCCACCAGCCGCCAACGCGTCTGGGACGTCATCCGGGAACTGGTGGGTGAAGGCGTCACCTTGTTGCTGACCACCCAATACCTGGAGGAAGCCGACACGCTGGCCGACGAGATCATCGTGATCGACCACGGACGCGTCATCGCCGGGGGCACGCCGCGCGAGCTCAAGGAAGCGAGCAAAGGCGCCCGGCTCGTCGTCACGTTGGCTGTGCCACACGAGAAGGCGATCGGTGCGTTGCAGGACCTGGTCGAAGGACAGGTCCACGTGAGCGACGACGGGCGCCAGCTCGATGCGGCGGTCGACAACTCCGCCGGTCTGGCCACCATTGTGGTGCGGGCGCTCGATGCGGCCGGCATTCTGGTCGACAACATCGAGGTGCGACCCCCCTCGTTGGACGACGTCTTCTTCTCCCTCACCGGCCACACGGCCACCATCGACCCCGACCTGGACGCGGACTCGGACGAGCCGACCCGCACACTCGAAGGAGCCAGCCTGTGACCACTGCTGTCGCCGTCCCATCGTTGCGAGGTGCCCCGAGTAGGACGACAAGCCGCTTCACCGACCGGCTGGCCGATGTGTGGGCGCTGACCCGGCGCAATCTCATCCATGTCTCGCGCGAGCCGATGCAGCTGTCCGACGTCACCGTGCAGCCGGTGCTGTTCACCCTGCTCTTCATTTACGTCTTCGGCTCGGGCATCCCGATCTCCGGCGGGAGTTACAAGGACTTCGCCCTGGCCGGCCTGCTCACCTTGAACCTGACGACGTCGACCATGGGTACGGCGGTCGGCTTGAGCACCGATCTGCACGAAGGGGTGATCGATCGCTTCCGCACCCTGCCGATGTGGCGCGCCTCGATCCTCGTCGGCCGCTCCATTTCCGACCTGTTATCGGCCACGCTGTGCGTGATCATCGTGGCACTGACCGGCCTGGCCATCGGCTGGCGGGCCGATGCGAGCATCCCCTCGATCATCGGCGGCTTCGCCATTGCGCTGTTCTTCAGCTACTCGCTGTCATGGGCCTCTGCGTGCTTCGGCCTGAACAGCAAGGGGCCGGAGTCGGCGCAGTCGATGGGCTTCATCTTCCTGTTCCCGCTGGCCTTCATCTCCAACGCGCTGGTGCCCACGACCGGCATGCCCGGATGGCTGCAGGCCATCGCCGTGTGGAATCCGGTCAGCGCGGTGACTGCCGCCGCCCGCCACCTGTTCGGGAATCCCAACCCTGCGGGTGCGAACCCGGCCTGGCCCATGCAGCATCCCGTCGAGGCCGCTCTCTTGTGGTCGATCGCCATTCTGGTGGTGTGCGCGCCCCTTGCCGTCCACTTCTTCAAGGTGCGCACGGCCGAGTAGGCGGTGCGGCCGAGTAGGCGGTTCGGCGGGCGCATAACCTGCGGTGACGATGTCTCCCACGGTCGTCCACGTCGCCCCGCATCCTGATGACGAGGCACTGGGCTGCCCCGGCGCCCTGCTCCATCTCCTGGACCGGGGCTGGGACGTCGTCAGCGTCATCGCCAGTCTGGGTTTCCCGCACCAGTGGGAGCGTCGTCGGGCTGAATTCGAGGAAGCCTCGAGGCGGGCGAACTTCTTGCCGGTCTTTCTCGAGCCTCCTGTTGGCATCTCGCTCGAGGACGACCTGGCGGGGGCCACGGAGCGGGTGGCTTCGGAGTTGCCCGGGATCGTGTCGTCTTCCGGGGCGTCGGTGATCGTGTCGCCCTCCCCCCACGACGTGCATCACGGGCACGAGGCGGTGGCCCGCGGCGTGCAAGAGGCTCTGCGGTCGTTGCCGCCGACCGTGCGGTGGTGGATGTGGGGCATCTGGGGCGACCTGCCGGCGCCCAACGTCTTCTACCCCTTCGGTGAGCCGGCGCTCGAGCGGATGCTGCACATCTTGGAGGCCTACGCAGGGGAGCTCGAGCGCAACGACTACCGGCGCCTGCTCAGTGGGCGGGCGCTCAGCAACGCCGTGCTGGGCTCGGAACGGGTCTTCGGATTCGGCGCCGGCGCGGCGAGTTCCTTGCCCTATGCCGAAGTGTTGACGGAGGTACGCCGGGTCGGACCGCGCTGGATGGCCTCGCAGGCGCACCACCTCGACGAGGGCCCGCTCCTCGATGCGCAGTTCACCATCGACCTGACGGCGTGGTTGGAGTCGCCGAGCGTGCGCCACCTCGTCGGCCCCATCGCCGAAGTGCGCGGTGAGAATTCCCGGTCTTGACGCTGTCCCACCAGGGGCGCAGGCGCAATTTGGCGGGCAGCAGCGTGCCGTAGACCAAGACGGCGTCCCCGCGCCGTAGGCAACGAAGTCCCTCGGGTGGGAGGAGCCGGCGGGGACCGGTGCTCGAGGTGGTCGACCGGCCGCCCTTCGGATCACGGGTGACCGATGGCGTCGTGACCTCCTCGTCGCCGATCAGGCGGCTGGCGTACTCCAACGTGTCCGGATCAGCGATCCCGGGCAGGAACACCTTGGCCCGATGGTTGTTGAGCACCGTGGGTGCCCGTGCGCCGTAACGGGCCCGGACCTGGGCCAGGTCCTGCCAGACGGTCACGAGTTGGATGCCGTGGGAGGCACAGGTGGCGGCGAGCCCGTCGAGCTCGGGCAGGGGCGCAATGTGCGCCGCCTCGTCGAGCACCACGAGGAGCGGGGGGTCGAGAGGCTTGCCACTTCGGGTGGCCTGGGTGAAGGCGTGTGAAAGGACCTGCTGGGTGAGCGCGGTGAAGTAGCCCCGCAGCCGGCGCTGGTCGTGGGCGGGCGCGCAGAGATAGAGGGTGTGGCTGCCGCCGAGTAGCTCGGTCGGTTCGAAAGCGTCTCGGCTGGTCGGCGGCGTCGTCCCGGCGAAGGGCGCCAGGATCGTCTCGGCGGTCGTGTAGACGGAGCTACGTGTGCGCTCGTCGCGGCACCATGTGGAGCGCGCCGCGTCGAGCGCCTCGGTCACGCGGGCCTGTTCGAGGATGAAAGAGACCTCGCTCGCCTCCTGGGTGTCGACCCAACGCACGACGTCGGCCATCGGGCGGTGGTCACGTGCCGCGGCGAAGAACAACGGAGCGAGGAGTTTGGCCGCCGTGGCATACCAGAACTCCCCATCAGCCGAGGTCCCATCGCCCTTGGCCGTCTCGGCCAGGTCGGCTGCCACGCGGAGCGCTCCGGTCCAGTCACCACAGCGGGTCAGTGGCGACCACGTGCTCGATCGGGCCCCGGTCGATCCTGTGGGATCGATGCACCAGATACGCCCGCGTTCGTTGCGCTGACGCCGGGTGGCGCGCAAAAGGTCGCTCTTCACACTGGCCGCCACTACCGGGCCTTCCCACGCCAGGATCGCCGGTATGGCGAGCGCTGTGGTCTTCCCACTCTGCGTCGGGCCCACGACGACGACCGACTGCGCGGGCTCCGCCGCGACCAGAGCCGGATGGACGAAGCCCGGCACCGTGCCCAGGACCAGCCGACCCGGCTGTGGCCCGGTGCGGTCGAACATGAGGCCGCGCAGGTCGCGGCGATTGGCCCAACGGGCGCCTCGCGTCCGGGGTTCCTTTCTCCTGCCGGGGAAGGGTGACCGGGCCCTGGTGCGAGACGGCAGCGAAGAGCGCCCCGCCGAGGGCGAGCGGGAGAATGGCCTCGGTGAGGGCCGACACGGTCAGCCGACGCCCATCGCCGCATCGGTGTTCACCAGCATCCGTTCCATCTGGCTCAACCGGTGCTGGACGAGGAACGAGCCCTGACCCACTTTCCAGAGCGCGACACCTCGTCGCAGTTGCGGGAGCAGTTCGGCTTCGGTCGTCGAAAGCGACAGCAGGTCGGTGGCCACGCGCAACTCTCCCGGTGATTGGGCGTAGATGACCCGGGTCTCGGAGTCCGCCAGGAGTCCCTGGGCCAGCGCGACCTGCTCGGAGTCCGATGCACCGACCGAGTGCAGGTCCGAGACACGGTGCAGGACAGCCACGTTGGAGACACCGAAGGTGCGCGACAGTTTCCAAGACGACTGGAGCCATCGGGCCACACCCAGATTGGACAGGATGGCCCAGGCCTCGTCCACCACCAAGAAGACCTGCCCGCCCGGAGCCGGGCCCGACGTGGCGCGGGCGAGTGCGGCTTGCAGCCAGGCCGTGGCACAGGCCATGAGGATTCCCAGGGCGGTCGAGGTGTACAACGCCGAAAGATCGAGGATGACCAGAGGAGCGGAAAGATCAAGACCGGCCGTCGTCGGTCCGTCGAACATGCCGCGCAGATCCCCGTGGACGAGGCGGCGCAACTCGAGCGCCACGTCACGTCCGTCCTCCAACAGGTCACGCAGTCCGGTGTGCAGCGAACCCGCGGCTTCCGCCGTGGGCGTAAGAAGAGCCTCGACCACGGACGGGACGGTCGGGCTGTCCGTTCCTTGCGTCGCCGCGGCGAGGGCCAGCCCGAGCGCGGCCCGTTCACGGGGCAGCAAATTTCGGGCGAGGCACGCGCTGGCGAGCGAGGACAGGAGCTCGATCTGCCGGCGGGCCGTGCTGCCGGGACCGTCCTCCCCGACGCGCTCGGGGCCGGCGTCGAGGGGATTGAGCCGGATGGACCCGCCCGGTCGCAACGCCACCGGGCGCACGCCCCACGCCGCCGCCAGGTCCCCGTACTCACCTTTGGGATCGACGACCCAGGCGCGGCGCCCGAAGACGGCCTGTCGCCACAGAAAGGTCTTGACGAATGCGCTCTTCCCTCGTCCGATCTGGCCGAAGACGACCATGTTGGGGTTGGAGACCACCCCCTGGGCGTAGAGCTCGAAGGGATCGAAGACGAAGGACCCACCGAGGAGGTCGTCACCGATGACGACGCCCCGTTGACCGAGTCCTGCTTCCGCGATGAACGGGTACGCCGCGCCGAGGTTGCGCGTGGTGACTTGATGGGCGGGCACCCGTGGTGTTCGGTCCATGACGGGAGAGAACGGTTGCGGCTCCGGCCGCCGTTTCCCGGCGCTGCAACGCCGCTGGGTGTTGGACTACTCGTCCCGGTCAGCGCGGATCGGCCGAACTTGGCCAAGCCGATGACCACGATGGGGCGAATCGAGGTGGGCCTCTCGACGCCAAAGTCTCAGACGCGCTCCGCGCGCATCGTGCGGATCCGGTGCCAGATCAGCAGGGCCACGGCCACGACGACGAGGACGGCCACTGCGTAGGTGACGTAGCTGAACTTCTTCTGCACGCTGTCGTAGGTGCTCCCGAGTGAGTAACCGAGCAACGACAAGGCGGTGCACCAGATTGTGCAGCCGATCACGGTGAACAGCAAGAACTTGGCGAAAGCCATCTCGGCGAGGCCGGCGGCGAACGACACGAACGAACGCAGGAGGGGGATGAACCGGCCGAACAGGACAAGCGGGTCCCCGTGGCGGTCGAACCAAGCCTCAGCCCGGTCGAGGTCCTTATGGGTGAGCAGCAGGTACTTTCCCCACTTGTCGACGGCCACCCGACCGCCTTTTAGGCCGATGAGGTAACCGACCATTGACCCCAGTACCTCGCCGAGCACCGCCAGCACGATGACGAAAAAGAGCGAGAGGTGGAAGAATTCGGACGAGGGCTGCCCGTTGCTCATCAACTTGTGGACATCGCCGCTGGCCAGGGCGCCACCACCGATGATGGCGACCTCCGACCCCGCCGGGATGCCCATCGACGAAATGAAGCTGAGGATGAAGACGGCGAAGTAGCTGTAGTGCAGCAGGAAGTTGTTCAAGGTCGAGGACATGCATTCCAATCGTGAGGCGCCGCTCATTCTCGCGTGTCCGGCCCACCCGGCAAATCCACCCCAGGGATGACTTGTGGAAAATTTCGACCAACCGGAGGCGGCTGGTTACCCGCCCTTATTCAAATATATGGTTGAGTACCCTGCTGACCTGCTCTCTTTTGTCCGATCGCTGGGCTCGGACTGACTCGTCACCGGCCGGCGAGGCCCCGGGCCAGCGGCAATGTGCACGTGTAGGCACCCGCCTGGTCGCCGTAGAGACGGCGGATGACCAAGCGGGCCTGGCTGGCCGCGTGCTGCACGACATCACAGGCGGCGACGAGCTCGGACTCCGAAGCGGCCGAAACCGTGATGAAGCCCGAATAGCGGAACGACGCGTGCCCGTCGGCCAGTTCGCTTTCACGGCGGGCCAGTACCTCGGACTCGCGCGAGTGGCGGGCCGTCGACATGAAGCCGCCACGCCGGCGCAGCTCGGCGTCGGCCAGATCGGCCGTGCGCGAGGCCTCGACCTTGCGGACGGCCTTCTCGGGCCCGAGCGGCTCCATCACCATCGACAAGGTGGCACGGGCCGAACCGAGCAGCAACGGTGCCAGGAAATCGCTCCGCACCTCGGTGCGCGGCCACTCCGCCACCCAGAACGTGACATGCAACAGGCCGTCGACGCGGACCTGGGCCCATTCCTCTTCCATCGCCATCGGCCAAGGGTCACCGGAGACTTCGGTGTCGTCTGCCGCCTTCGGGAACGGTTCGTAGGTGCGCATGAGACGGGCGATGAAATCGTCGACGCCGAGCACCCCTTCGACCACGACGTCGGCATCCGCCAACAGCCGGGTCAAAGAGGCCAACTCGCGCTGTAGAACGGTGGCGCCGGCCTCCACCGACTTGGTCAATCGCACCTGCACGGTGAGAACGGCGTCGTGGGTGCAGGCATCGACATCGATGTCGGTCAGCAACGACTCGTACGATGCCGCACAGGCCGAGCCCGGAGCGACACGCTGGTTGGTGGACACGAAGTTGCGCACCCCGAAGCCCTGATCGGGAAATGAGGCCGCCAACCACTGCACCCGCCGGATATGCGACCCCTCCCGGGCCAGGGTGGCCAGCACCGACGACCAGCCGGCCACGCGGCGGTCCTGCTCGTCCGGCCCGAGCAACGCGAAGCCTTGGCCGCGCAAGGAGAGCGCGGCCGTGAGGGTCCGGCCCCGCTGGTCGTGCACGGCACCGATGCCGCGCGTCCCGATACTGAGCAGGCGAAGCCCAGCCAACGCCTCCATCCCTCTCCTCCCTCGGGGGCTTGCCCGCCGCGCGCCCCAACGCACCACCACGGGAAGCCATTGGTCACCGGTTCTCCCGCTCACGGGCCATGTGGCCATGGCGCCGCACGCCACCAGAATGAGTACGCCGACCGCAACCCCGGCCGGGTTCGGTTCCGCCCGCAGGATGAGCACCCCGAAGATCAGGCCCACCGCCACGGTGAGAATCTGTCCGGCCCTCCATCCGGCCAGGGCCCCACCGCGCTCACGCGGACCGAAGCGGTAACGAGCGCCGTCGCCGCTCACGACGAACCCGCATCATCGGCGCGCGGCCTCTCGCGTAACGGCGGCAATCCCCACACCTTCGGTCCGAGGGCGTCGCTCCCGAGAGCCCAACGCCGGTCGTACGGGCCCGGGCGCCCCATGAGCGTGGTGCCGGGTGGCAATCCATCGTGGACGGATCCGCCACTATCCGAACCGCCGCCCCCGGATCCGCCGTCGCCCGGCCCGCCGCTGTCTGCAGCGCCTGCAGCTGCTGCCCGTGCGGCACGTGTCTCGGCCGGCGAGGGGAGGAGGGGCTTCGGTCCCTTTGGCCGCGGCGGCCCGTTCAAGCGGGCCATGACTCTCTCCCGTGAGCCCGGCGTACCCTTCGCCATGGGGACGACCCCGCCAAAGGGCACCGACTCCTCCTCTCCCATGCCTCCCGTGCTCCCCTCGTCGCTCACTCCACCCACACCCGAACCTCCCGTTTGTTTGTGGCCACCCGTTCCGGGTTGGCCGGCCTGCGCGAGCAACTTGGCGGCCCCGCTCGCCTGCTGTCCCCGCTTCAGGGCATAACTCCCGGCTTTCATCGGGAGCTGGGTCAGCCCGGACGCTGCCCGTTGCCGCACTCCGTCGAGATGACCGACTGCGCCCGCTTCGACCAGCGGGATGAGGCGGAGAATGGAGAAGGGGACGAATGTCGCGAGCACGAGGAGGGCGCCCCCGGCCAACACCGAGGCGAAGCCCGCGCCGGCGTCGCCCGTCCCCGCCGTACCCGACCCCACCGCGCTGGCCGCCAGGCTCAGGGTCGCCACGATCACGAACTTCGAGAGGATGAGCGCGGTCAGCGTCTCCACCAGGCGGCGACACCAGTGCGCCACCGTGGGCCAGACCAGCGTGGCCATGGCCAAGGGGAGAAAGAGAACGGCGACGTAGACCGCAGCAGAGCGCACCAGGAGCTCGAGCCAGAGGACGAAGGCCGCGGCCGCCACGAGGAGGCCGACCAGCAGCAGCACAAAAGTGGCCATGCCCGGGTCGGCCATCGCGATGATCAGCCCCTTGGACATGCCGGTCAGCAACGCGTGCACGTCGGAGCCCGATCCGCCGGCGACTTCGGCACAGAGGGCATCGGTCGCCGACAGACAGAGGATGACGATCTGCACGGCCACCACGCCGAGGAGCAGCGCCAGCGGGAGCTGGACGAAAAATGACCGGACGAGCTGACCGGCGTTCTGCCGGTAGATCGCTTGCAACGTCGACACCAACAACAGCGGCAACACGACCACCCCGGCCAGAGCGGTCATGACCTCGTAGTGCTTGAGGAACCAGTCCGCCCCGAGGTCGATGGACGTCGTGCTCACGAGCACGTTGCCGATCTGGGAGAGCAGCCACTGCGCTCCACTCGCCACCCACTGGCTGAGTCCGTTGAAGACGGCGTCGATCCCGGCCCCCGCCACCGCTCCACCGATGCTTCCCGCCGCGCTGGCGGCGTAACAAAGGGGGTCGACGGCCTGGAGCCCGGTGCAGCCACCGGCGCGGACCGCCGACGCGGCCATGGGGGCTAGCGCAATGGAGAGAGCAAACATGAGTGGTCGAGACTCTTTCTCAGTGGAGGGTGTGGCCCTGGCCCCAGAAGAAGTTGACGATCTGCGGCGCCGCCCCGATCAGAAGGGCGGCGAAGCCCGAGACCAGGACCGCCCGGCGACCCACCATCGACTGCTGGAAATTCTGAGAATGCACGCCCAGAGCCCAGGCACCGGCGCCGATGACCAGCCCGACGAGGGCGGCGATGAGCGCCCAGGCCCCCAATCCGTTGACCAGAGCCTGCAACGTGCCCCCGCCGGGGAGCGAGTCCAATGAGGGGTTCAACGTCACTCCGGTCGAGGCGCCGGCTAGATACGCCAGGATCATCGGTCACCCTCCATCAGGCTCTTCGTCTTCCGGCATCTCCGGATTATCGTCAACGCATAATGAATGGTTTCAGCTACTTTGAATGTTTCTCACAATCCTCGCTGCTTCACAAGTGTCCACGTGTCCCCGCGCCCCTCCCGGGGCTGTCATATTGGGGGCCGTGATCGGTGGCGAGGAGTTGATTGCACTGAGCACGGCCAGCGCCATCTACGTCGTGGTCGGCACCGTGATCCTCTTCATCGTCGCCATTGTCGTGGCGACCTCGTTGGGCCGGCGCTGGGGGCGCAGGGGGATCTCGCAACGGCTGACCTCACTCGGATCGAGACTGGGCCTCGATCCGCCCGAGGACGAGTCGAACATCGAGACGGCATTGGCCTATCTCGAGCAGGTGACGGGTGGGGCGGCGCAGTCGGTGGCCGAGTCGAGCTCGGACGCCATCCGCCTCAGGCGCTCGCTCGATACGTTGACCCAGGGCGTCGTGCTGTGCGACGAGAACGGCAACGTGATCTACCGCAACGGGCGCGCCAACGCGCTCATGGTGAGCCGCCACGGGGACGCGCTGGCGGCCCAGGCGGTGACCGAGCTTCTCGAGGGCGCGTGGCACGAAGGAACGGCGGAACGCACACTCGATCTGTACGGACCGCCCCGCCGGACGTTGCAGGTGCGGGCCCGCCAGATCGACGACGGCCGCCGCCCGCTCGGAGTGATCGCGTTGATAGAGGACATCTCCGAACGGCGCCGGCTCGAAGAGATCCGCCGCGACTTCGTGGCCAACGTGAGCCATGAGTTGAAGACGCCGATCGGGGCCCTCGGCCTGCTGGCCGAGACGCTCGTAGCCGAGCCCGACGCAGAGGTGGCGCAGCGCCTGGCCGGTCGTATCCACAACGAGGCCTTCCGTGTCAGCCGCATCATCGACGACCTCCTCGACCTCTCACGCATCGAGTCGGAGGAAGCGCCCTCACGTGAACCGGTCCTGGTCAACCTCGTCATGGCCGACGCCATCGAACGTGTCCGCTCCACCGCCGACCAGCGCGGCATCGAGATCGTCCTGCACGAGCCCTCTCCCCCGATCGCCGTGGTCGGCGAACGCCGCCAACTGGTCTCCGCCATGCACGCCCTCCTCGAAAACGCCATCACGTACTCCTACGACGATTCCAAGGTGGTCGTGACCGGCACGGTCCGCCGGGGTACGGCCAGCACGGGTCAGTCCGCCCTCGTCCCACCTGAATCGGTGGAGGCGGCCTTCACTCCCGAAATCTTCAGCGAGGAAGGAGCGGCGCCGGCGGACGCTCCGGTCGCCGACACGGCTCCGGCCGCCGTCGCCTCGAGCACCACCGCCCCCGTCCCGACCGAAGGCGAACAGGTACCGGGCGGCATCGACAACGTGGCCAGCCGCAACGACGTGCGGTCCGAAGAGCGCGACTATGTGCGGCTCTCCGTCCAGGACAGTGGCATCGGGATCCCGGCCCGCGACCTCGACCGGATCTTCGAGCGTTTCTACCGGGTCGATCACGGGCGCAGCCGCGACACCGGTGGCACGGGCCTCGGGCTCTCCATCGTGCGTCACGTGGCCAACAACCATCAGGGCTGGGTCGACGTCGAATCCCGCGAGGGCGAGGGTTCCACCTTCAGCCTCGTCCTCCCCCTCCACACGGATCGTCTCGTATGAGCAAGCAGGAAATGGGCAAGCAGACAATGAGCAAATCGGGCGGGAACAAAGCGGGCACCGGCAAACCCGGCGCGAGCAAGCAGAACCAGGCGTCGGGGCGCGCCGGTGGGGAAGGACCCATCCGGGTGCTGCTGGCCGAAGACGAAGAGTCCTTCATCGACGCCTTGGTGATCGGGCTCACCAACGAGGGATTCCGGGTGATCGTGGCGCGCGACGGCGCAGAGGCCCTCCGCCTCTACGACGAGACCGACCCCGACATCCTCCTGCTGGACCTGATGCTGCCCAAGATGTCCGGCGTCGACGTGTGCCGGGCCATACGTACCCGCTCGCGCGTGCCGATCATCATGGTGACGGCGAAGGGAACCGAGATCGACACCGTCGTCGCCCTCGAGATGGGTGCGGACGACTACGTCACCAAGCCCTACCGCCTGCGCGAGCTCGTGGCGCGCATGCGCGCCGTGCTCCGCCGCTCCCCCGGTGGACCCGACGCCGTCGAGCAGAGTGGCGCAGTCGACCTGGACGGTGAAGGCGTCTGGGAGGCCAGTGGGATAAAGATGGATTTCGATCAGCGCCGCGCCTTCGTGCGCGGCGAAGAGGTCCACTTGCGGCGCAAGGAGTTCGAGCTGTTGCGGCTCCTCGTCGAGAACTCCGGCCGGGTCCTCACGCGTGACGTCCTCATCGACCGGGTGTGGGGTACCGACTACATCGGTGACACCAAGACACTCGACGTGCACATCAAGCGCTTGCGGTCGCGTATCGAAGCCGATCCTTCCGTGCCGGTCCTCATCACCACCGTGCGGGGTGTCGGCTACCGCTTCGCCGCGCTCACCCCCTAACGCTCACGGACGAGCTCATCGGCTTCGAGGCGCTGGTGCGCTGGCAACACCCGCTCCGCGGACTACTGGCGCCGGGCGCCTTCGTCCCCTTCGCCGAAGAGGTCGGGCTCATCGACGTGGTCGACCGCTTCGTCCTCACCGAGGCCTGTGCACAGCTCCATCACTGGCAGACGCGAGGCCTCGTTCCGGCCGACGTCAGCATCAGCGTCAATCTCTCGGCCCATGAGCTGGCGGATGCCGAAACCGGGACGAATGTGGCCGCGATGTTGGAAGCGAGCAAGTTCGAGCCGTCCAACCTCGTGCTCGAGATCACCGAGAGCGCAATGATGCGCGATACGACGGCCGTCATCGGGAACCTGCAGGCCCTCAAAGCCCTCGGGTTACGCATCGCCCTCGACGACTTCGGCACCGGGTACTCGTCGCTGGCCTACCTGGAGCAGCTGCCGATCGACATCCTCAAGATTGACCGCTCGTTCGTCGACGCGCTCGGCGACGAGGAGAAGGTGACCCTGGCCCAGGCCATCATCAAGATCGCCGAGACGTTGGGCCACACCACCATTGCCGAAGGGGTCGAGAGCTCGGCCCAGGTGGCGCGCCTGCGCGAGCTCGGATGCCGGTACGGACAGGGGTACCACCTCGGCGTCCCGATGGACGCCCGGGGAACCGAGGAAATGTTGCGGGAACGCAAGAACTCGCACCACGTGTCGTCCCGGGGCGAACGCCCTCTCCTCACGGATCCCTCGGGCGCATCCCCAGCAGTTTGAGGAACGCCCTCCCGAGTCGCCCCGGACTGTGATGGTCCTTGCCGTCCGAACCGTGACCGAACCGTCCGCCGGAGTGATCGTCCAGTCCGCCGCCACCGGTCAGGCCGGGGATGGGAAAGCTGTTCGGCTCCTCGTACTTCGGCACCTTCGGCAGAGTATGTCTCCGTTTGCGCGGTTTGTCCCCTGCTGAACCCATCCCGCCATCATGCCTGAAGAACGGTAGCGGGACAGCTGGGCCGACGGTCGGTGTGCAAGAGTTGGTACGGGCTGCGTCTTCGAGAAGGGATGATCCGCATTGGTCGACGACAATTCAGGGTGGTCACTCCGGTCCGTCTTGATCAGCGTGAGCAATCTCGAACGTTCAATATCCTTTTACCGAGATGTGATGGGCATCCGGGAGATGCAGCGGGACGACCAGTTGGCCATTCTCGGAAGCGACGTGGGCTCCCTCATGTTCATCCTGCGCGAGGCGTCACGGTCCGTGGTCCATTCGGGACAGCAGTCACTCGGCCTGCGGACGTTTTCGTGCAATGTGGCATCGCACGCCGAGCTCGATCAGTTGGAAGCGCGTCTTCGGGCGCTCGGTGCGTTTCGTGACCGCCAGCAGATCGGGGATGCCGCGAAGTTCGAGATACTCCGCGGGTACGACCCCGACCGCCTTCCCATGACGTTCGTGACCTACGGGTCGCTCGACGCGATGTCAGCGGACGACTACCTCCATGCGATGTCCGAGATGTACGGCGTCGACATCTGACCGGGCGCCCACGGGGACACCTAGGGAGGTGTGCCGAAGAGGCCGTCGGTCTCCTCTTCGAGATCGGCCCCGATCACCGGCGTCAGCCAGTGGGCGTAGGTGGCGGTGACTACGGGGCCTTGAGAAGGAGCTCGCCCCCGACGTAGGGGGCCAGGCATTCGGGGAGCAGGACGTTGCCGTCGGCCTGGCGTCCGTTCTCGACCAGGGCCGCCCATATGCGGGGCCACGCGAGGGCGGAGCCGTTGACGGTGTGGACCAGTTGGGGCGGTCCTCCGGCAGCCGGGCGGTACCGTACCTGGGCCCGGCGGGCTTGATAGTCGCGGTACCAACTCGTCGAACTGACCTCGAGCCACTTGTCGACGCCCGGCGAGTACACCTCAAGGTCGAAGGTGCGCGCCGACGGGCCGCCGAGGTCACCCGTGCACAGGTCCAAGACCCGGTAGAACAGACCGAGCTCCTGGAGCAACCCCTCGGCACGGCGGAGAATATCGGCCTGCGCTTCGAGCGCCTGTTCGGGGGTGGTGTAGGCGAAGAGCTCGACCTTGTCGAATTCGTGCACGCGGAGGAGTCCCCGGGTGTCACGTCCGGCCGACCCCGCCTCGCGGCGGTAGCAGGCGGTCGCCGCGGTGAAGCGGAGGGGAAGGACGGACTCGTCGAGGATCTCGCCACGGTGCATCGACGTCAGCGGGACCTCCGCCGTCGGGATGGCCCAGAGGTCGTCGCGCTCGAGGTGGTACGCATCGTCGGCGAACTTCGGGAGGTGGCCGGTGGAGACCATGGTCTCGGTCAACACCACGGTCGGGGGGTGGATCTCCTCGTAGGTCGGTGTGTGACGGTCGAGCGCGAAGGCCGTCAGGGCACGCAACAGGCGGGCGCCGGCGCCGCGATAGAGCGGGAACATCGAACCGGACAGGCGGGCGCCGCGCTCCATGTCGAGCAGTTGCAGCGCCTCACCGATCTCCCAGTGCGGCACGGTCTGGTCGACACCCCGCACGGGCTCCGGTTCGCCACCCGCCTGCCCGGGCCACCAGCGCCGGATCTCGACGTTGTCGGCATCGCTGTCCCCCGTCGGGACGTCGTCGGCCGGGATGTTGGGCAGGTAGAGCAGGCCCTGGTGGACCTTTTCCCCCTCGGCATCGGCTTGCGCCGCCGCCGCCCGCTCCTCGTCCCCGAGGCTGCGGCTCCGGGCGCGCAGCTCTTCGGCCCGGGCCGAGTCGCCGGCCTTCATCGCCTCACCCACGGACCGGCTGAGCGTCTTCACCTCGGCCCGCAACGCTTCGGCCCGGGAGAGCCGGGCCCGGTGGATCTCGTCGGCCGCGATCACGGCATCGACTTCGGACTCTGCAACACCCCGGCGGGCCAGCGCCGCCTTGACCCCCGCGGGGTCCTCCCGCAGCGCGCGGATATCGATCATGGCTGCTCAAAGTAGCCTGCGACGCCATGCCAACCGACACGGTTCCTGCCGTCGTCGTCCGCGACCTGAACATCCGTTACGGCCGGAGCGCCGAAGTCGCGGCGGTGAACGGTCTCGACCTGGAGGCCGAGCGGGGTGAGGTGCTCGTCGTGCTGGGGCCGAACGGGGCCGGGAAGACATCCACGATCGAGGCGTTGGAGGGCTACCGGCGGCCGACCGGCGGGCAGATCTCGGTCCTGGGGCTCGACCCACTGGCCGACCACCGTGAACTGACCGGCCGTATGGGCGTCATGCTGCAGCGGGGCGGGGTCTATCCGATGCTGGGACCGCGCCGCGTCCTCGACCTCTTCGCCCGGTACTACCCCGACCCGCTCGGCTCCGATGCCCTGCTCGACCTCGTCGGGCTGCGGAGTGTCGCCACGACGCCGTGGCGCCGGCTCTCCGGGGGCGAACAACAACGACTGTCGCTCGCCCTGGCGCTGATCGGGAAGCCACAGGTGGCCTTCCTCGATGAGCCCACGGCCGGTGTCGACCCCGAGGGTCGCCTGGCCATCCGGGCCGTCGTCGCCGACCTCCGCCGACAGGGGGTGTGCGTGGTGCTCACCACCCACGAACTGGCCGAGGCCGAGAAGATGGCGGACCGCATCGTCATTCTGTCCTCGGGTCGCGTCGTCCTCGAAGGGACCCCGCAGGAGTTGACCGCGGCCCGGGGCACGGTCGGCCTCACCTTCGGCGCCCCGGCGGGGCTCGACACGGGCTCGCTGGCGGAGGCCCTCGGGCCGGGCGCACGCGTGACCGAGCGCACGCCCGGTCGCTACGACATTGCGGGCGTGTCAGGCCCCGAGACCACGGCCACCTTGGCCACGTGGTTGGCGGCACGCCAGGCCACGATGACCGACCTCGTCACCGGGCGGACGTTGGAGGACGTGTATTTCGAAGCGGTGGGCTCGCCCCCAGAACCCGGTGACGGATCGTGAGGGCGCTCCTGGCCCAAACCGAGGCCGAGGTCTACATGACGCTCCGGCGCGGTGAGACCTTGCTCTTGACAGTGGGCATCCCCGTCGTCTTTCTCGTCTTCTTCTCCACCGTGCACGTGGTGGCGACGCCGCATCAGAAGGCCGTCGATTTCTTCGTGCCGGGAATCCTGGCCCTGGCCGTGATGTCAACGGCGATGGTCTCGTTGGGCATCGCCACCGGATTCGAGCGGGGCTACGGCGTCCTCAAGCGACTGGGTTCGACCCCGCTGGGGCGGCCGCGCCTCCTCGGGGCCAAGATCCTCACCGTCGTCCTCGTCGAGATCCTGCAGGCCGGTGTGCTCGTCGGGGTGGGGTTTGCGCTCGGCTGGAACCCGGGAGGACACGGCTCGGGCATCGCCGCCTTCGGCGCCGTCGGGGCGGCGCTTTTGGGCACCATCGCATTCGGCGGGATCGGGCTCTTCATGGCCGGCGTGCTCAAGCCCGAGGTCAACCTGGCCGCGGCCAACGGCCTCTACCTGGTCCTGTTGCTCCTCGGGGGCATGGTGATCCCCATCTCCAAGTTGCCGGCAGGCGTGGCGGACGTGGCCAAGGTGCTCCCGGCGGAGGCCCTCTCCGCCGCTCTCCACGCCACGCTCGGCGCAGGCTCACCCGTACCGACCCTGTCCTGGGTGGTGTTGGGTATCTGGGCCGTGGCGGCGCCGCTGGCCGCCGCCCTCAGCTTTCGCTGGGAATGAGCTTCTTCTCCTCGGCGATGAACCTGGCCGGGGAAAGCGCCCCGGGCACGATGGCGCTGATGGTGCCGTTCCCCTTGACGAACACCGCGTACGGGTCGCCCTGGAAGAAAAAATCGTTGTTGGTGATGGCGATCACGGCGTCATGGGCCACCGGAAAGTCGACGCCGGCGGACTTCACGAACGCCTCGCCCACGTTCTGCTTGTGGTCACTGTCCACGCCGATCACGTGCACCTTGGCCAGGGCGCCGCCCGCGCGCTCCTGTTGGCGGACCGCTGCGGCCAGCGGTGGCAGTTCCGCATGGCATTGGGGGCACCAGTTGCCGAAGAACAGCAGCACCGCCGGTGTGCCCCCGCCGCCGCCGTCGGCCGGCACCGCGACCGTTCCCGGACCGTTCAGCCGGGGCGCCGAGAACGACCGGCACCGGGCCACCCGCCTGCGGAGGACCCGAGTTCTTCTTGGTGCCGACGGATGTGAAGAGGCCCACGCCCAGGGCGGCCGCGAGCACCAGACCGACGACGAGGAAGATCTTGCGAGGCTTGCGCGGCGGTACTGGCCCGGGGGAGCCCGACTCGGGAGGTACGGATGCGGGCGGGTCGGAGTCGAGGAGGCCGGCGGCGTGGTCCGTCATGCGACGGCCAAACTAGTGAATGTGATTTGAGATGAGTACGTCACCTGCCATGGCCACGAACAACACCGTCAGGTAGGTGATGGAATAGCTGAAGACCCGCATGGCCTCGCGCCCCGTGGCGCGCCCCGAGCGGGCCAGGCCCCAGAGCCGGGTGGTCATGAAGAGGAAGCCGGCTCCGAGCACCGCCGCCGCGATCATGTAGATCAACCCCAGGTGGGCCACCGGTCCGAAGAGGAGTGAGACGGCCACCAGCAGCACGGTGTACATGACGATCTCGCGCGTGGTGCGCTTCATCGAGGCAACCACGGGGAGCATGGGCACGTCCGCCGCCGCATAGTCCTCCTTGTAGCGCACGGCCAACGCCCAGAAGTGCGGCGGCGTCCAGATGAAGATGACCGCGAACAGCACCACCGGGGCCCACGAGAGGCTGTCGGTCACGGCGGCCCAGCCGACGAGGACCGGGACGGCCCCGGCCGCGCCGCCGACCACGATGTTCTGCGACGAACGGCGCTTGAGCCAGAGGGTGTACACGAAGACGTAGAAGAGGGTGGCCGACACCGCCAACACGGCGGAGAGGAGGTTGACGGCCAGCCAGAGCTCGACGAACGCGGCCACTTCCAGGCTGAGGGCGAAGGTCAGCGCGGCGCGGGGCGACATCGCCCCGGTCACCAGCGGCCGGTTCTTGGTGCGGTTCATGAGCCGGTCGATGTCCCGGTCGACCACCATGTTGATGGCATTGGCCCCGCCGGCCGCCAGCGTGCCCCCGACCAGCGTGGCCAACATCAGCCAGAGCGGCGGCAGCCCGCGTTGGGCCACCACCATGGTGGGCAGGGTGGTCACCAGCAGCAGCTCGATGATGCGCGGCTTGGTCAGGGCGACGTACGCGCCGACGGTCGACCGCGCCGAAGGCTGGGCCTGCAGTGGGAGAGCCGGTGCGGACATTTCGCTCAGCCTACGACCAGGTGCCCGTTCAGGACCAAGCGGGAGGTCCCGGTACGATTAGCGCAAGTGTCGCGACGCCGCCCCTTCACCGTCTCCGCCTCTCTCAGCCACCGCCTCAACATCCTGGCCCTGGCCATGGTCACCCTCATCGTGGTCACCGGCGGCGCCGTCCGCTTGACCGGGTCCGGCCTGGGGTGCAGCGACTGGCCGGAGTGCTCGGTGGGCCACCTGACGCCGGCCGTCCAGTTCCACGGGCTCATCGAATTCGGGAATCGCCTGGTCACGGTCGTTCTGACCATCGTCGTGGCCGCCGCCTTCCTGGCCGCCGTCTTCCGTCGCCCCCGCCGCCGCGACCTCATATGGCTGAGCGGAGGCCTCGTGGTCGGGAATTCTGGCCCAGGCGGTGCTGGGGGGGATCGTGGTGTACACGAAGCTCAATCCGTATCTCGTCATGGTGCACTTCCTGGCCACGATGGCCCTGCTGGTCAACGCCGTCGTCCTGGTCCACCGCTCCACCCGTGACTACGGACCCGGATCGGGCCACCTCCTCATCCCGCGGTCCCTGCTCCACCTCTTCTACGGCATCCTGATCCTCCTGGGCTTCGTCATCGCCGCCGGGACGGCCGCCACCGGGGCGGGACCCCTCGGGGGCGAGTCCTCGGGCCAGGTGATCGCCAAACGCATTCCGGTCTCGCTGCGGGACCTGGCCGAGCTGCACGCCAGCCTGGTCATGCTCCTGGTCGGCCTCACCGTCGGACTGGTCGTCGGGTTGCATATGGCCGACGTGCCCGAGCGGGTGCGCCGAGCGGGGCGGGTACTCCTCGCCGTGATGGTGGCGCAGGCCGCGGTGGGATACACGCAGTATTTCACCCACCTGCCCGCGGCTCTGGTGGAAGTCCACCTCCTCGGGGTGACCATTCTCGTCATCGGCGCCACCCAGTGCTTCTTGGCCTGCACCTTCCACGCCCCCGAGGTGATTCCTGCGGCCGACGTTCCGGATCAGGTGGCGCCGGACACCGGCCTGCCGATCGGCGCCCGATAGGCTTACCCACTGCTTCGTCTTCGTCCGGTCGGTCGTCGTATCCCTCGTGGGTGCCCGGCCGGCCACCGGCCCCCATCGTCTAGCGGCCTAGGACACCGCCCTTTCACGGCGGCAGCACGGGTTCGAATCCCGTTGGGGGTGCTCAGTGGCCTAGACCCCGTTTAGCGGGTCTTCGGATTCACTCAGGTGCGGGTCGGGGTCGGCGGCGGGGTCCGGCGGCGGGGTCCGGCGGCGGGGGGTCGGGGTGGCTATCGCTTCGGCTTCCGGCGCGCCATGGCCTTAGGGAGCGGCTGGTCGGCCATCTGCGCCAGCCGTGTCCTGATCAGCGAAAGCGACCGGAGGAGCGGCTCACGATCGGCCTCGGGGATGTCGCTGATGGCTTCGGTGATGATTGCGTGGATGGTGGGGAGTTGTGCATCGATGATCGGCTGCGCCAGTGGCGTCAGATTGACGAGGATTTTGCGACCGTCAGTCGGGTGGGGACGACGCTCGACCAGCCCACGGCGCTCCAGCGTGTGGAGCAGCGACGTCATGCTGGCCGTGGTCACGAGGAGTCGCTCCGCGATGTCAGCCGCGGGCAAGGGCTCTCCGGCGCCGTCAAGGATTGCCAATGTTTGGAAAGCGCTCGTCGACAGATCGGCGGCCTGCCTCGGAGCACGCTCGATTGCCGCATCGAGCGCCGTCGCTGTACCGACGAGGGTGGCTGCCACCTCTGCGGCCGATCGGCTGGCACCGGGAAACTCGTGCTTGAAATCGGCGGGCACGCGGATGATCGCTTCGTCGGACACGGCCCTGATGTTACGGCGGCGCGGGCGCCGGGCCGCCTCCTATTTCTAATTGCTAGGCTTCTAGCGAGAGACTGGACCACCACGATCCGGCAACTTCGAGAAAGAAGGCGAACGATGTCGCAGGCGAACAAAGAACTGATCCGCAGTTTCTACGAACGGGTCAACGCAGGTGACCTTGCCGTGATCGACGAAGTCGTCTCCGACAAGTTCGTCGAGCACGAGTTGGTGCCCGGCCTGGAGCCGACCAAGGCTGGCCTGCGCCGAATGTTCGAAATGTTCCATGCGGGATTCGGGGACGGCTCGATCCACGTGGAACACATCATTTCCGAAGGCGACAAGGTGTTCGTGCTCGCTCGAATGACCGGCAATCACCAGGGCGACTTCATGGGGATTCCTGCCTCGGGGAACCTGCTCGACATCAACGTCTGTGACTTCTTCCGCATCGACGACGGGTCGGTGGTCGAGCACTGGGGGGTGTTGGACGCAGCTGGGATGCAGCACCAGCTGGCGGCGCACTGACGACCGCCGGAGATCTGCGCCCGGAACGTCGACACGGCCCGCTCGATTGCGGGCCGTGTCGAGCTACATGGGATCGGTCCTGGGCGAGGTGAGGATCGAGTTCGCCCGGGTCAACCGCTTCCGGGAAGGTCGTTCGCCAGGTAGTAGTCCAACGCGTTCTGGGTAGCGGCGTTCATCTTTCCGGTCTGGGGCAGCCCGGCTTCGCGCTGGACGCTCGCAATCGCCGCAATCGTTTTGGGTCCCATGATCCCGTCGACCGTACCGTTGTAGAGATGCAACTGGCTGAGCTGCTGTTGCAAGGACACGACGGAAGCTGAGCGGCTGGGAAGGGGCTGTATGACGACGGCAGTGTGCGCCGCTGCGGGCGACGTGCTGTGCGCGTCGACGTGTCGGCCGAATGCGAAGCCGGCTACTGCGACGATCACGACGGCAGTGGCGACGACGACGGCTGCGGCGGCGGCACGCAGGCCCGGCGATTGCGCTGGACGGCCTTGGGAGGCATAGGTGGTGCTCATTTCGATTCCTTCTTCTTGCCCGACCCGGTCCGTCCGGGCTGGTGGTTTCACTATGCGCCCGCGCGAATCATCGTGTTGTCAGCCAATCGCCCCATCGGGCGGCTTATGCCGATGTCCCCCGATCGGTTGACGCCTCCACCGTCATGTGTCCGGAGGATGCGTCACCCCGGTGAGTCCCTCCGGTACTCGCGCCAGGCGCAGATCCACTCGGCTGCCGCGCAGCGGGACGCCCTCTTTCCGCAGCAGATCGAGCTGGGGCCGGCCCTTGGCGACCGAGCCGTCCGCTCGGACCACCCGGTGCCACGGAACGTCTTGCCGAGTGGTGGCCAGAACGTGTCCGACGAGCCGTGGTGCGTGGGGATTGATATCCCCGTAGGTGCGGACGAAGCCCTCGGGGATGGCCCGGATGCGAGCCAGAATCTCGGCAGCGCGCTCGGCGGGCGAGCCCGCCCCTGGCTCAAGTGGCAACGCTCGTCGACGATGCGCTGCTCCCGTTCTCCAGACCCTTGAGGCTGATGGCTCCTACCGGCTTCACCGGGTTGACGGCAACGCCATAGGATCCGAAGGTGACCATGACCGAAGCGCTCCCCTCAGTGCCTCGCACATTGACAATGAAATGGGGCCCGCCGGTGGCGACGTACATAGTGCCTGGACCGTCCGCCATGACGCCGATCGTGTGCTCCCCGTCGACCACTTTCGCCGAGCCCTTGGAATAAGGACCGGTATCGCTACCGAAGAACGATTTGATGAAGGTGCGCGGGCTGAGGAACGAGCGGAACCCCGAAAAGAGCGCATCGGACACCGGGGCATAGACCCACTTGCCTGCGAGCAGTTGCGCTGATGCGGCGCTCCCATTTTTCGTCCAGAACTTCGAATCACCCTTGAAGTACCCGGTGCCGGCGATCTCCCGTATTTCGACCTTGCCACCATTGATCGTCAGCGTTCCCTCGGACGTGCCCGATGCGCTCAAGGAGAGATTAAGGACGAGGTTCATTTTCGGCTGACGGATGTCGCCGTGGACAGAGAACGAACTTGCCGCACCTGATGCCGCAACGGCGGACTTGAATATCTGCTCCGCACTCTTGGAGGAGAACCCGTCGGCCCCCGCTACCGATGGAACGATCATCGAAAGAACGGCGCCGAAAAGCGCCGCCGAGCTCATCTTCATCATCAGCCTTGGGTGGGACATCGTTCGCCTCCGACGGAGATACCTGGAACAGAGCCGCTCTGACCCCGACGTACTGCGAGCGTTGCGCACGTGCCCACAAGTATGACCTGACTCTCCGGCTGGAGGCAGAGTCAAAAGTCCCGGTTAACGAAGACCGGGATCGGTTCCGCCGCGGAACAAGCTCACCGCCTCCCAGCAGTAGCGGGCCACGACCGAGCGGTAGGGGCGAAACCGATCACCGAGGGGCATGAGTTCCTTGGCCGGTGGCGCCGTCGGAAGGCCCCACGCCAGCCCGTACCCTTGCCGGACGCCGAGGTCGTCGACCGGCCAGATGTCCAGCCGCCTGAGCTCGAACATCAGATACATCTCGGCCGTCCAGCGCCCGACGCCGCGGACCGTCACCAGGTCCGCGATCACTTCCTCGTCGGTCTTCCTCCGGTTCCCGGAGAGATCGATGATGCCGTCGAGCACTTTCATCGAGAGGTCTCGCACCGAGGCAACCTTGTTGCCCGAGAGACCGGCGGCGCGTAGTTGCTCGTCGGGCACCGCCGCGATGGCTTCCGCTGTGAGCTGGCCCCCCACGGCGGTGACGATGCGTCCGAGGATCGCGTGCGCGGCACGCCCGCTCAGTTGCTGGGAGGCGATCGAGCGGACGAGGGCGCCGAAGTGACCGTCCACACTCCGCGGCCGGTGGCGCAGCGGGCCGACCAACGCGACGAGGTTCGCCATCACAGGATCGCGCCCGGCCACATCGACGACGGCGGAAGCCAGCGATACCTGGGCCATCAGGTCATGGTGCGATCTCGAGCGCGCAGATCAGACCGTCGCGCAGCGCGAAGCGATACTTCAAGCGACCGGACTCCCGGGGAAGTTCCCTCCAGTTCGGCCGTCACGACGTAGCGGGCCGTGCCGGCCGTCGGCGACCGGACGACGCCGGCGGCTTCAGTGCCCACGACGGACATCGTGTAGGTGAACTCGGCCGCAACGGCCTCTCGCCAACCGCGGATCTCGTCGTGACCGCGGTACGTCTTTCCCTCATCGATGACCTGGGCGTCGCTCGTGAAGCATGGAACCAGCGTATCGAGGTCGCCGCCGGGGGCCAGCTTCAGGTAGAGGGCGATGATATCGGGCGTGGAATTCTCGGTCATTTTGGTGCTTCTCCCTTGCCGTGCGGGTCGTCACCCCACCCTGAGGGCTCCCTCGGGGGGAGAGTCAAGCCCTTCTCGCGCAGCTGCTTGACTCTCCCCACCCGGGAGGGTCCAGACTGCACTTGTGCCGGCCAGCCTGACCATCGGAGACTTCTCACAACTCACGCACCTCAGCATCAAGACCCTGCGCCGGTACCACGAAGCCGCACTCCTCGAACCTGACGAGGTCGACCCACGGACTGGCTACCGCTACTACACGGTCGAACAGATCCCGACCGCCCAGGTGATCCACCGCTTCCGCACGCTCGGCATGCCGGTCCGGGAGATCGGGGAAGTGCTCGCCACCGACGACCCCGCTGGACGCGCCGCGCTGATCGAGCGTCACCTCGAACGGCTCGAGGGTCAACTCGACGAGACCCGGGCAGCGGTGAATTCACTCCGTCGTCTCCTGCAGCCCGATCCACCTCCGCTCGCTGTAGCACGCCGCCGCGAGGAGGCGACAACGGTTGCGGCGCTCTGCGCCACGGTCGATCGTCGTGACGTGCTGGTCTGGTATTCGAGGGCGATGTCCGACCTCTACCGGGCCTTCGAGGACTGCGGGTTGAAGGCCACGGGGCCGGCTGGTGGCCTCTACGACAACGCGCTGTTCACGGAGGAACGGGGTGGGGCCGTCGTCTATCTCCCGGTTGACGATCCCCCGGTTATCGGGGGTGTTCAACCGTTTCGCCTCCCTGCGACCGAGCTCGCCGTCACCGTGCACCATGGCCCACATGACGACATCGAGGTGACGTACGGCGCGCTCGGTGCCTATGTCGCTTCACACGCTCTGGCGGTCGCCGGGCCGGTGCACGAGGTCTATCTCATCGGACCGCGGGACACAGACGACAGCTCGGCCTGGCGCACGGAAATCGGCTGGCCGGTCTTCCACACCGCTTCCCCCTGAAGGGACCGACCGGGTGGCGTGGCCGGCGGGCGGGCGGGGCCGGCCGGGCGACGGGGTCTCACGCCGAGGTGGCCCGCTGCAGGAACTCGGTAGCCTCCTGGGCCGACCGGGGGACGTGACCGTTGCCGGCCATGTCCATGATGAAGGCGGTGGCGGCCGACACGCCGTTCAAGAAGAGTTCGTCCTGCTGGGCCGGGGTCAGATCGAAATCCGTGGCCGTGATTCCGGCGTTGGCCACGAAGATCGTCCTGGCCGCCGTCGAAGCATCGACGCTGTAGGCATCCCACTCGTTCATCATGGTGTGCAGGCATCCCCTGGCCACATCGAAGGCGCTGGTGGCGGAACGATCGGCCGGGAATCTCGTCTGGAGCGACGACAGCTTGATGCCGATGGTCGGCCAGCGCGGCGGCAGGCCGTCGACCCGGGTAAAGGCGTCGATCGGAAAGTTCCGCAACATGCCCCCGTCCACCCAGGTGACCGCGCCACCGTCATAGTGCGTGCGGATGACACCACCCCCCGGCGTCGGGATGTCGACTTCAGCCGGGAGCGCCGTGAAGGTGACCGGTTCGAAGAAGAACGGAATGGACATCGACGCCCGCACCGCGCCCACCACGTCCTGTGTGTCGCGGTCACGCCCGTAGTGGTCGTAGTCCCACGGAAGATGCACCAGTTCGCCCCGGGTGATATCCGACGTGTGCACGACCAGTCGATACCTCCGGTCATCGGGCAGGCTCATGCCCGGGTCTTCGGCCTGTGCGATCTTCAGGTCGGCGAAGGTGTGCACACCGAGCTGGTCGTGGAGGATCGGTCCCAGCCACTCGGCCAGGTAGTCCCCGGGATAGAGACCCATCCGGTGGGCGAGGATGCCGGCGTCAGCCAGGGCGCCGCCCGGCTTGCCGAAGTGATCCAAGAAGTGGTGCACCTTGCCCTCGGGCATGAAATTCTTGAACGAGAGAGCGTCGAGGTACCCCCGGAGCGAGCTCATCGGTTGCCCGGCCTTCGTGATCGACGCAATAAGGGTGGCGGCGATCGCGCCCGCACTCGTCCCGGCGACGCGGGCGAACCGGTAACCCGCTTCAGCCAGCACGGACACCGCCCCGACGATGCCGATCCCCTTGACGCCCCCGCCTTCGAGGGCAAGGTCGGCCACCAGCTCCTTGGGGCCCGCAGCCGACCACCCATCGACGGTGCGCAGGCTCTCTGCGGCGGCGTCGAAGGCCTCTTGCAGAGCCTGTGGTCGCGCGTAGCCCCAGAGTGCCCCATGGTCCACGACCGCTCCATAGCCATCAGCCGGGTTCCACACCATGAGGTCCCTCCCTTGCAGTCGCGCCGCGCCGACAGCGCACGTCGTGCCGATTCTGGCATGCGACGGCCGGCGGGGACGGGGACACCGCCCGGCCCCGGCGGGGCCGCGGACGACTCGCTACATCGGCAGGAACGGCTGTCCCGGCGGCCGGCTCTCCAACGCGCTCCAACCCATGTCCGCGTCGCGCCTCGCCACGTCGGCGGCGTGACCGCCACGCAGTCCGAAGAGCCGCTTGCCCAGGGCCAGGTAGGCGACAACGGCCAGGTTGAGGAAAAGTGTCACCAGTTTGAACCAGCCGAATGAGGACACCAACTCGTACAGCTCGAGCGGCACGAAGGCGAGGGTGGCGACGAACGTCAGGTATTCGGCCCACCGCTTGGCCATCCACAGGCCGACCATCTCGACCGCTTCGAGCGAGGCGTAGCCCACCAGCACGAAACCGATCCAGTAGAGATGCGCCGGTGAAATCACGAAAATGTGCCGGAATTCGCCGAGGAGGCCTTTCTTGGCGTTGGGCCCGCCCGAGGCCCCGAAGAGACCGTTCATGATGGCGACGTAGTCGTGCTTGAGGGTCAAGCGGTGACCGATGAAGAGGAAGACGGCGATCGCCAAGCCGCTGAGGACGATGACGTGCACGCCGCGTTCTATGGCAATGAGACGAAGCACATAGCGGTCGCGCAGGGCGGGACCCCGCAACGGCACCTCGATCTCGTCGCGGCCCGGAAGGCGGTCGCGGGCGGGCGCTTCGGGCGGCCGGCGCGGTAACCAGGCATCGCAGCGTAGACAGCGGTGCCAACGCAAACCGTCGTGCTCTCGCACCACGAGTTCGTCCTCGGGCCCGATCGTCGCGACATCGGTCCCCACCAGTGCGTGGCCTTCGAGGGCGCAGGCGATGAGCTCGTAGCGGTTGGCCTTGTCCCGCTTCCTCCTCTTACTCATCGTCCACTCAGTAGCCGTCACTCCCCACGACGCCCTCCAACGGCTGGCCGGCCAGGAACCGTTCGAGGTTGTCGCAGAAGTACTCCGTGGCGGCGGCGAATTGCGTCTGCCCGGCCCAGGAGGCGTGTGGGGTGAGGAACACCTTGGGATGGTCGAACATCCAGTGCCCGGCCGGGAGGGGCTCGGGCGTCGTGACGTCGAGCGAGGCCCGCCCCACCGTCCCGTCATCGAGCGCGTCACGCAGCGCGTCCTGATCCACCAGAGAGCCCCGGGCGATGTTCACCAGGTGTACCCCGGGCCGGAGGAGGGCGAAGGTCTCGGCATTGAGCACCAGGCGGGTCTCGTCGGTGGCGGGCGCCGCCAGCACGAGGTGATCGGCTGCCGCGATCAGGTCGCGGAACGATGTGGTCATGACCACTCCTTCGACCGGGCTCGGCAGATCCCGGCGGCGCAGGGCCACCACCGACATGTCCAGGGCCAGCGCGATGCGGGCCACCCGCTGCGCGATACCTCCGAAGCCGTACAGGCCGAGCGTGGACCCGGCCAACAGTCCCGCCTGCTGCACGAACCAATGCTCGGGCGGTTCCCGGAGCCAGTTCCCCGGGAAGTCGCGGGCGAACGCGCCCAGGGCGGCGATGACATATTCGCTGATGGCCACCGCCGCCACCCCCCGGGCCGACGTGAGCACAGGCGCTGCCCGCACCTCGGGCGGGACACCGTCGAGTCCTGTCCCGATCAGCTGGGCCCACTGGACGCCGGCGGCCATCGCCTCCACCGAGTGTGGTCCCCACCCTCCGTACAGCACTTCGCCCCGGACCCCGCCGGGCACGCCGCCGGAGATGTCGACCACCTCGATTTCGGGGAACCGGGACCGGATACGGGCGAGCGCACCGGGGAGGCTGCACAACACGACGACGCCGGACTTCTGAGCGACAGGTTCTGATGACACGGCTGCAGTCTCGCACCCGCCGCGCTGTGATTCCGATGAGCGTGACCCGCTGATGGCCGTCGGGGCGCCCTGACGGGGGCGATCAGCCGCCCAGGACCACCGGCGCCAGGCGCTCGAGTTGCGCTACCGCCGTGGGGAGGTCGCCCAACGCCTGGAGCACGACGTGGTCCGCCCCGTTGTCACGATGCTCGGCGATCCGGCGGGCAATGTCCTCCCCGTCGCCCCAGGCCACGATGGCATCGACCAGCCGGTCACTGCCCCCGTCGGCCAGGTCGTCCCCGTAGCCGAGATGCTTCAAGTTGTTCACGTAGTTGGGCAGGCGCAGGTAGCCCGACAGATGCTCGCGGCCGATGCGGCGGGCTGCGGCGGGGTCGCTCTCGAGGGCGATGGCCTGTTCGGGGATCAACAGCTTGTCGGGGCCCAGTGCAGCGCGGGCCAGCGTCGTGTGGGCCGGGGGCACCAGGTACGGATGGGCGCCATCGGCCCGCGTACGGGACAGATCGAGCATTTTGGGACGCAGCGCCGCCAGCACCCGCGGCACGGGCACGTCGCACGGGGGTGCATGGACGACGGACGCGTCCATGCCGTCGAGGTAGGTGACCATCGTCTCCATGGGCTTGGCGTAGATCTGGCCACTCATCTCGACGATCGGGCCGTGGCTGATCCCGATCCCGAGCACGAAGCGCCCGGGGTATGCCGCACCCAGGGTGGCGCCCCCGCCCTCCATGGCGCCGGGCTGGCGGGCCCACACGTTGGCGATCCCGGTGCCCGTCGAGATCCGCTCCGTGGCCGCCAGCAGGACGGACTGGTGGGCAAAGGCTTCTTTGCCGCCCACGATCTCCCCCGTCCAGATGGAGCCGTACCCGAGCTCCTCGATCCGCCGGGCGACCTCGCGCTCCCGCTCGATGGTCGCCCCCATCAATGACCCCATCCACACCCCGACCGGCCCCAGCCGCTCCCGGGCTGCAATTACCTCGTCGTTGCTCAGCATGGCCGAACGCTCCTTCGATCGTGGTGACCTGCCCTTACTAGTCGACAATGGCCCGCCCGGGCGCAGGAAGCGGACGCGCACCGCCCCGGCAGCGCCGGCGAGGGGCGACACCGTGCCGAGGGGAGGGATGCGGGGGGTGTTTGCCAGGAGGGAGAGCAAGATGCTCAACTCGTCCTTCGCGGCGCGCCGGGACGTGCCGATAGGAGAAGAAGACAAAATGGAGATCCAAAGGGTTGGCGTCGTCGGTTGCGGCCTCATGGGATCGGGCATCACCGAGGCGGCCGCAAGGGCCGGCTTGGACGTGCGGGTGGTCGACCTCGACCAGACCAGCCTCGATCGGGGCCGCCGGCGCATCGGCGATTCCATCGGCCGGGCCCAGAAGGCCGCCAAGTTGAGCGAGTCCGAAGCCGAGGCGGCCCTCGCCAACATCGATTATTCCGCCGACCTCGGCTCACTGTCGGACCGCCAGCTCGTCGTCGAAGCGGTCGTTGAATCAGAAGCCGAGAAGGTGGCCGTGTTCGAGGCGCTGGATAAGGTGGTCGAGGCCCCCGATGCGGTCCTGGCGTCGAACACGTCGTCGATCCCGATCATGAAGCTGGCCATGGCCACCGGCCGCCCCAGCCAGGTCATCGGCATCCACTTCTTCAACCCGGTGCCGGTGCTGCCGCTGGTCGAGGTGGTCTCGTCGCTCCTGACCAGTGACGAGACGGTGGGGAAGGCCGAGCGTTTCGCCACCGAGCAGCTGGGCAAGCAGGTGATCCGTTCGCAGGACCGGGCCGGCTTCATTGTGAACGCGCTCCTCATCCCCTACATCCTCTCAGCGGTGCGCATGCTCGAGTCGGGTTTCGCCACCGCTGATGACATCGACATGGGCATGGTGAAGGGCTGCGCCCATCCGATGGGACCACTCCACCTGGCAGACCTCATCGGCCTCGACACGACGATGGCCATCGCGAACTCGCTCTACGAAGAGTTCAAGGAGCCGCTCTACGCGCCCCCGCCCCTGGTGGCCCGCATGGTCGAAGCCGGATTGCTCGGTCGCAAGTCCGGCCGCGGCTTCTACGACTACAAGGCGTAGCGCCCGTGCCCGAACACGAGGCCGCAGCCGGCGGCGTGGCCGGGGACGATGCCGCCGACACGTGGGGCGTCGACAACCGGGCGGCCGACACGTGGGCCGTCGACAACTGGATCGAGCGGGACGCCGCCGTGGTCTGGCACGGGTTCACCCAAATGGGGGCCTACGCCACTAACGCGCCGCTCGTCATCGACCGCGCCGAAGGGCGCGAGCTGATCGATGTCGGTGGCCGGCGCTACCTCGATGCGATCTCGTCCCTCTGGGTCAACACGCTCGGTCACCGGGTCCCCGAGCTCGATGCGGCACTCATCGCACAAGCGGGCAGGGTGTCCCACAGCACGATGCTCGGCAACGGCAACACCGTTGTGGTCGAACTGGCCGAGGCCTTGGCGGAGGTCGTGCCGGTCGACAACCCGCACTTTCTCTTCGCCGCCGACGGGGCCGTGGCCGTCGAGCAGGCCCTGAAGATCGCCTTTCAGTACTGGGTCAACCGTGGGGTCGAGGGGCGCACGCAATTCCTGGCCCTGGGCGACGCCTATCACGGCGACACCATCGGCTCGCTGTCCCTCGGTGACGGCGGCGTCTTCAGCGCCGTGTTCGATCCCCTCTGCTTTCCCGTCCTGCGCACGCCCGGGTACGCCGACCCCGGCTGGGCGGCGAAAGCCTGCGCCGCCGTCGAAGCCCACGCGACCGAGTTGGCCGCCGTCGTGATCGAGCCTCTCGTCCAAGGGGCCTCGGGCATGCTGTGCGCGCAGGCCGAGGACGTGCGCGCCCTCGGCGAGGCGTGCCGGGCCCGCGGCGTGCTGCTGATCTGCGACGAGGTGGCGACCGGCTTCGGACGGACCGGGACCCTCTTCGCGTCGGAGCAGTGCGGGCTGCGGCCGGACCTCTTGTGTCTGGGCAAGGGGATCACCGGCGGGTACCTGGCCATGTCGGCCACGGTCACCTCGGGCGACGTGTTCGACGCGTTCCTCGGTTGTGACCTGGGACCGCAGACGTTCTTCCACGGCCACTCCTACGGGGGGAACGCCTTGGCGGCGTCGGTCGCCCTGGAGCATCTACGGCTCCTCGAAGCGTGGGACGTCATGACGCACGTCAACGACCGCACCGGGCAGCTGGCCGCACTCCTGGCCGACCGCATCGCCCCCCTCGCCGGCGTCAAGGACATACGCCAACGTGGCCTCATGGTCGGCGTGGAGCTGGCGCCGCCGCGGCCGGGCCTGCGGTGGGGCCGCCGCGTCTGCGCCGGGGCCGTGGCCCGCGGCGTCCTGCTGCGTCCCCTCGGCGACGTCGTTGTGATCATGCCCCCGCTGACCACGACCGACGGGGAGATCGTGCGCATCATCGAGGCCCTCGAAGGCGCACTCCACGAGGTCATCGGCTCATGACGCCGGACGCCACGCCGATCGAACCCAGGCCCGACGCTCTCCCGCTCGGCATCTGGGCCGACCGCCTCCGGGCGCGCCTCGATACGGTCATCGCCAGCGGCCGGTGGCGCGAGCCCCGTGAGTTCGACGCCTTCGGTCCGCAGGGCGCGCTCGACGGAGCGCATGTCGTCTCGTTCGCCTCCAACGACTACCTCGGCCTGAGCTCGCACCCGGCCGTGGTGGCAGCCGGGGTCGAGGCGACACGGCGCTGGGGGACGGGCGCCGGCGCTTCCCGGCTCGTCACCGGCTCGCGCCCGGTGCACACCGCGCTGGAGCTCGCTTTGGCGCAGTGGAAGGAAACCGACGCCGCCATCTGCTTCCCCACCGGCTTCGCCGCCAACCTGGGCGCGCTGAGCGTGCTGGGCGGCCCCGACGTGCGGGTCCTTTCGGACGAGCTGAACCACGCGTCGATCATCGACGGCTGCCGGCTCTCACGGTCCCAGCTGTCGGTCTACCGGCACTGCGACATGTCCCATCTCTCCGCGCTGCTGGAAATGAGCCCGGCCACCCCGACGATCGTGGTCACCGACACGATCTTCTCCATGGACGGCGACGCCGCACCGGTGGGCGACATCGCCGCCCTGTGCCGCCGGCACGGCGCGTTGCTCCTGATCGACGAGGCGCATGCGGTTCTCGGGCCGCATCTGCCACCGGGCCTCGCGCGCGATCCGGGCCTCACCCTGGTCCGGATGGGGACGCTGTCCAAGACGCTGGGCTCGTTGGGCGGGTTCCTCGCCGGCTCGCAGGATGTGATCGACCTCATGGTCAACCTGGCCCGCCCGTACATCTTCACCACCGGCCTGACACCCGGCGATACGGCGGCCGCGCTCGCCGCGCTCCGCGTGCTGCGCTCCCCCGCAGGCGAAGCGCTCGTGGCGCGCCTGGCCGACCTCGTGGCGCGGGTCGAGCGCCCCCGCCGACGCGCCGACGGGGGCACTCCCGATGCACCCGTAAGCCCCATCATCCCGGTCGTCCTGGGCAGCGAAGAGCGCGCGGTCAAGGCCTCGGCCGCACTGCTGGCGCAAGGCCTGTGGGTGCCGGCCATCCGACCTCCTACCGTCCCGGTCGGCACCAGCCGGCTCCGGGTGACGCTCTCGGCTGCCCACACCGACCAGCAGGTGGACCGGTTGCTCGAATCGCTCGCCCCCCTGCGGGCCGCGCTCGTGGCCCAGGTCCCCTGATCCCGGTGCCATCCCGGCCCGAGCGCCTCGTCGCTGTGGTCGGGACGGGAACCGACATCGGCAAGACCTGGGTTTCCGCCCGCCTCCTCACCACGCTCCGTCACGCGGGAGTGACCGTGGCCGCCCGCAAGCCGGCCCAATCGTTCGACGCGGGGGACGACCCGGCCGGACTCGACGCGGCGGTACTCGGGGCGGCCACGGGAGAGCCTCCGGAAACGGTCTGCCTTCCGCACCGGTGGTACCCGGTGGCGCTGGCGCCCCCGATGGCGGCCGACGTTCTCGGACGCGGGCGCATCACGACAGCCGACTTCATCGACGAGCTGACATGGCCGGCCGCGCGCGTCGCCGTCGGTCTGGTCGAGACCGCTGGAGGGGTGCGCTCTCCGCAGACCCACGACGGCGACGCAGTTGCGCTCATCGCCGCGTTGGCGCCCGATGTGGTCGTGCTGGTGGCCGACGCCGGACTGGGGACCATCAATGCGGTGCGCCTGAGCGCCGGCGCCCTGTCCGGGGCGGATCTCGTCGTCGTGCTGAACCGCTTCGACGAGGGCGATGACCTGCACCAACGGAACAGGAAGTGGCTGACCGAACAGGACGAACTGACGCTGGTCGCACTACCTGGTGAGGAGCAGGCGCTGGCTGCGCTGGTGCGGGGAACGTCGGCCGTGCCATAAATCCCGGCCCGGGCCGTGCGAGAGTGCTGGCGATGTGGCAGCGATCGACGACCATGCGGGGTCCCGGCGTGATGAAGGCGGGTGTCGTGGCCACGCTGGCGGTGGTCGCGTTGGCCACCTTCGTGGCCCTGAGCGGGGCGGCACTGAGCGGGACGGCGCAGGCCGCCCCGTCGACGGGGCTCCACGCTGCGGCGGACGCCACGTATTACGTCTCGCTCGGCGACTCGTATTCGGTGGGCTATCAACCGGGCCTCGGCGCGACCACGGGTTATACGGGGTACGTGGCGAAGAAGACGCATCTCACATTGGTCAACTTCGGATGTTCCGGCGCCACCGCGACGTCGATCATCCGCACCGTCGGATGCCCCGTTACCTTGCCCAACACAGCCGGCGCGGTCCCCTACCCCCACTCCACCCAAGCCGCGGCGGCCGAGGCGTTCCTCACCGCCCATCGCGGGCACATCGGATTGATCACCGTTTCCATCGGTGGCAACGACGTGACGGACTGCGCATCGAAATCCGACCTGATCCCCTGCGTGGGGCAGGCGGTCGTCGGCGTCGCGCTCAACGTCATCCGCCTCGCCCGGGCGTTGCGTGCGGCGGCAGGTCCCCACGTGCCGCTGATCGGGTTGACATACCCCGACGTCGTCCTGGGCGCCTACGTCTACCCGTCACAACCGCCGACGCCGACACGCCTGTCGCTGGCCAAAGAGTCGGTCCTGGGTTTCAAGCTGCTCCTGAACCCGGCGCTCTCCAGGTCCTACTCGTTCGGCCACGGGGTGCTCGTCGACGTGACGAAGGCCACCGGCGCCTACACGCCACTGACCACCACCACGACCCTCGCTCCGTATGGCTCAGTCCCCGTTGCGGTGGCCAAGGTCTGCACGCTGACCTGGTCCTGCCGGGCGGGGAACATCCACGCCACCATGCAGGGCTACGCCTTCATCGGTCAGCTCATCGCGGTCCGCTACGCCACCATGACAAAGGCGTGACCGCTCCTCCGGCGCCCGGTGCGGGATCACACCGGCCACAATGGGAAGGATGGCGAAGACCTCGATGATCCGACGGCTGGCGTGCGGGGCACTCCTGCTCCTCGTCACCGGTGCGCTCCTGACGGCGTGCTCATCGGCGAACAACTCGGGGACCCAGACCGCCACGACAACCACGACGTCGACGTCGACCACCGCACCGCCGTCCACGACGACGACCCTGGCGACAACGGGTCAGCTGCAGGTGTCGGCCGCGGTGGCCGTCCCCGTTCCGGCCAACATACAGATCACCGCCGCCGAGGGGCCCGATGGCGCCGTGTTCGTGGCACCGGAGGGACACGACCCCACGACGACGACAGTGGTGTGGGTCGTCGATCCCCAGGGGCCCGCCGCGATCGCCGAACATGTCAGCGGTGGAGTGAGTGCACTGGCCGCCGACGCCACCAACCTCTACGTCGTCGCCGACGACAGCGTGATCGGCTACACCCGCAGCACGGGCAACCAGATGGGCCAGTGGAAGCTGCCCCCTATCGACACCGCCAACACGTCCGACGCCAACCTGGTCTCGATGAGCGCGGCCGGCGGCCACGTCCAGGTCATGATCGCCCAAGGGAACCTGGAGGACATCTATCGGATCGTGCCGACGTCCACGGCGGCCCCGAAAGAGATCGCTCAAGGAACCAGCGCCGCCTTCGGCCCCGATGGATCCGTGTACTACGAACGATCGGACAACCATCTCGTCAAACTGAGCCCGACGGGTGCCAGCACCGTCGGACCAGCGCTCGCCAACAGTCCCAACGGGGAGGGCGGCGGCATTGCGGGCGTCGACGCCGTGGCCGGCGGACTGGTCTGGATCAGCGCGCCCGCAGGGCAGGGACTCGACACCGAGCTGAGCCCTTATAACGCCGACACCCTGCAGGCCATGAGCAGCTACTCGGGATCGGTCACCGAGCAGATCGTCGATACGTCGGCCGGCGCGCTGGTCCTCGTCGGCTCCAACGGCCCCGGCGAATGTCCCCAGGGCCCGACCGGGGCCTCGGTCAGCTGCGTGTTCCGCCTTTCGCCGACGGCTCAGCTGAGTTTCCCGACGCCGGTGGGAACGGCTTACCAGCTGCTCGGCCCCCAACCGGCGGTGGTGACGGCGACGACGACGTCGGCCGACCTGGTGGTTGACCGGCTCTCATAGCCCGAAGCGCGTCAACGGGTCTCAGGCGAGAAGGAGCGCCGGCAGGAGTTCGGCGTGGACCATGGTCAGATGCTGGATCGGCCGCGTCATGGCCACATACAACAACCGCAGCCCTCGCGCGTTGTCGTCCGCCCCGGCGATCGCGGCCGGCTCCACCACCACGACGGCATCGAACTCCAATCCCTTCGCCGCCGTGGCGTCGATCACGGTGACCCGTCGGTGCATGCCGTCGCGATCGAGCAAGCCGATATCGCTCCGCTCCGCGACGAACTTGGTCAGGCCGCCAAGATTCCCGGCCGACACGACCAAACCGACCAGAAGGCCCTCATCGGCCAACGTCGTGGCCTGGCGCACGCTCTCCGCGAACAGTTGATCCGGTTCCACCTCGACGAGGCGGGGCCCGCGCCGCCCCTGCCGGATGGAACGGGTGGGTCGCACCGTCGGGGCCGCCGCGGGGAGGAGCTTGGAAGCCAGGTCGAGGATCTGCCCGGGGGCCCGATACCCCAGGGTCAACTCGTCATGACGGCGGCGCGCGGCCTCGGGCAAGTGGCGCAGTATCTCTTCCCATGTGGCGTAGCTCCACGGACCCGTCGCTTGCGCGAGATCCCCCAGGATCGTCAGCGAGCCTCCGGGGGCCCGACGGGCCACCATCCTGAATTGCATCGGGGTCAGGTCCTGGGCTTCGTCGACGACGACGTGCCCGTAGGTGCGGGTTCGCCCGTTGATGAGGTAGTCGGCCTCGTCGAGAAGGGCAAAGTCGTCGACCGTCCACGCCTGCGTCCCCACTCGCTTCCCCCGAACTCGCAAGAGGCTGCGCCACTCGGGCTCCGTCAGGATCCTCTGCGCTGCCGAAGCCAACCGCTCGGCACTGGTGAACAGCTCACTCACGAGGGCGGTGGGAGAGACGGACGGCCACAGATGATCGAGGAGCGAGCGGAACGCATCGGACGCGGGGAGCTCCCGATCCAGCCATGGTTGGTCCGCCTCAATTCGTCCGGCTTCCCTGAGCCTCTGACGCACAAGGCCGATCAGCCGTGAGCGCAGGGCCAGCCGGCCCGCCTTGTAAGGAGCCGGCTTCTCGGCGATGGCACCGCAGAGTCCGTTCACCTCCGCGGGCGACAAGGTACAGCGGGCGAAACGGGCGCGCAGGGTGACATCGTCTTCGACGAGCCGGCGGCGCTGCTCGAGTGCCTTCGACAGGACCAGCGACAGACGCGGATCCCCCTTCAGCCGTCGCACCTCGAGCGTGTCCTCGGACCGCACCTTCAAACGCGGAGCCAGATCGGCCACCGTCGACTGCACGACAGCCTCCTCCCCGAGCGAAGGGAGGACGGCGGCGATGTAGCGCAGAAACGCGCGACTCGGTCCGAGGACGAGCACCCCCTCCTGCGTGAGGGCCGGGTGGTTGTAGAGCAGGAAGGCGGCCCGGTGCAGTCCGACCGCGGTCTTCCCCGTTCCCGGACCCCCCTGGACCGTAAGCAGCTGGTCGAGCGGGGCCCGGATGATTTCGTCCTGTTCGGCCTGAATTGTGGCCACGATGTCCAGCATTTCGCCCGTGCGGGCGCGTTCGAGCTCAGCCAGCAGCGCATCGCCGCCGCGTAAGCGCGTCCCCGACAGTTCGCCGCGGGTCTCGCCGAAGAGATCGTCGGCCACAGCGATCACCTGGCGCCGATCGACCATCACCTGACGGCGGAGCTTCAGGCCGAGGGATTCCTCGATCCGGGCCCGGTAGAACGGCATGGAGACCGGGGCGCGCCAATCGACGACGACCGGATCCCCGAGGTCGTCTTCGACGTGACGCCTCCCGATGTGCCACGACGTGCCGGCTTCCTCGTCGATACGCCCGAAGAGGAGCGGCCGAACGCTCTCGCCCAGCACCGCCACCCGGTGCGCAAGGGCGGCCTGGTAGTCGAGGTCGGGCTGCCCGGCTCCGCGGAGGTCATTGAGAAGGGTCTCCGCCCGGGTCCGCATCGCAGACAGAGACCGATGGGCGCGGTCCAGGTATTCCTGCTCGCTCCGCAACTCGGGATCTTCAACAGCGACCGGATCGCTCACGGACATACCAACATCCGTGTCGGCCCTGTTGCCCTGACACGGAGTCCATCGAATTCCGCCATCAGGACGCGCGCTGGTGCTGAAAGATAGCGCACTGAATAACGAAAAAGAGGGCGCTCAGACGCGCCAAATTCCCCGACCATATGCGGGAAATATACCTAACAAATCACACACCCTACAAGCAACTCGACCAGGGAAATCTTTACTTCGCCACCCTCTCTCTTTGGTACTTGATCAAAGAGGAGTAAGTGGTTGTCATTGTAGGAAAAAAATCTCCGCGATGCAAGCATCTTTCTTCCGTCTTCGTGGCTGGCGACCACGGCGCCGGCGAGCTGACAGGGCTCGACCATTGACATCGCGTGCCCTGCACAGCACACTCGGGAGTCGGAAATTCCGTCCGTTTGCGAGCAGGAGGTGCGTCCATGTCGTCTGCAGACCTCGTCGGGACGCCCCCACGCTCCTTCGTTGCTTCCTAGCGCCACCGTTGCCGGATGGGCATGTGACGGCGCCCGGGAGTAGTCATTACGTGTCGTGCGCGGGTTGATCGCATCACGCGGCGCGGCGCGGGTTGATCTGGTCACCCCAATCTCACATGAGTGACAACGCGACGCTCATGGCGCGACTGCGCACGTTGGGGGCAGACGACGCCGAGCTCAAAGCGCTCACCGCCTTACTCGAAGGGGCGCCACCGCAGACAGTGGCCGGGCGCGTCGGGCGCGTCGACCGTGGTCGTTTCCAACTGCTCACCGACGGCAGCGACATCTCCATCGCCACCTCCGGGGTCTCCCCGGTCTGTGTCGGGGACTGGTGCATTGCTAGCGGAATCCCGGGTCCCGACGGAGTCACAGTGAACCACGTGCTCAGTGAAGTGCTGCCGCGTCGAACCGCACTTGTCCGCCAATCGTCGGGATCGCGCGTCGAGTCGCAGGCCTTGGCCGCCAACATCGACACCGTCATGGTCGTCATTCCGCTCGACCGACCCATCCTGCGCCGGCAGGTCGAACGCTTCTTGGCCTTGGCGTGGGACAGTGGAGCGCAACCGGTGCTGATTCTGACCAAGGTCGATTTGGTCGACGACGATGCCATTTCGGCAGCTGGAACCGAGGTCAACGCCGTGAGCGGGGACCTTCCGGTACTCACTCTCTCGGTGGTCACCGGGACCGGCATGGACGCCGTGCGCACGTTCGTCACGAACGGCACCACGGTCGCACTTCTGGGGACCTCCGGCTCGGGAAAATCATCCCTGGTCAATGCCCTCATGGGCGCCGACGTCGTGCAGACGGGAGAGGTCCGTCAGGCGGACAGCAAAGGGCGCCATACAACGACATGGCGAGAGCTCCTCGTCGTGCCCGGAGGTGGTGCGTTGATCGATACCCCGGGCCTCAGAGAACTGGGCATGTGGGTGGACGACGAGGGAATTGACGCTGCGTTCGCGGACATCACCGATCTCGAGGAGCAATGCCGCTTCAATGACTGTGCCCACGGGAACGAGCCTGGTTGTGCCGTGTTGGCCGCTATTGCGGCGGGCAACCTCCCGGCCGATCGCCTCGAAAGCTATCGAAAACTCCTTGGTGAAGCGGCGTTTGCCGCGCAAAAGAATGACCACCGACTGGCCCGGGAAGCGCAAAAGGGAGGGAAAAAGCGCTCTTCCGAGGAGCGCCGCAAGTCCCGCCCTCATTGACGGACCACGGCAAAGGTAAGACGGCACAGGTATGGGAGTGTGGATCACATGACCGGAGCGGAGCTCACCATCTCGGAGAGCCACGTCGCCGATGTGGGGGGCCTCCATGTCCACCGGTCCATTCCCCGAAAGGGGCGACGCATGGTCGGCGCGTGGTGCTTCCTCGACCGCTTCGGACCGATCGAGGTCACGCCCGAGCGGACCATGATCGTCGGGCCGCATCCGCACATCGGCCTGCACACGGTGACCTGGCTCCTAAGTGGAGAGGTCCTGCACTCCGACAGCCTCGGGAACCAGCAACAGATCCGACCCGGACAGCTGAATCTGATGACTTCGGGACGCGGTATCGCTCACGCTGAAGATGCCCGCGGGCAACCGAGTGGACGGATGGACGGCGTGCAACTCTGGGTGGCCCAGCCCGAGAGCACCCGGCATGGTCCGCCCACGTTCGCGCACCACGCCGAATTGCCTCAGGTCGAACTCGGTCATGGTGCAGCGACCGTCCTCATCGGTGAGTTCGCTGGCTCGCGGTCGCCGGCCACCGTCGATTCCGCACTGGTCGGAGTCGATATCGACGCGATCGGTCTACTCAATGTGCCCCTGGACCCGGCCTTCGAACATGCCATTGCCGTGCTCCACGGGGGCGTGCGGATTGGGGACGCCAGAGTCGGACCGAACGAGCTCGCCTACCTCGGAACCGACCGTGACGACATCGAGCTCGTCCTCGACGAGGGCTCCCGACTACTTCTGCTCGGCGGTCAGCCGTTCGGCGAGGCCATCTCCATGTGGTGGAACTTCGTCGCTCGCGACCAAACCGAGCTCGCCCTGGCGTTCGCCGACTGGCGGGACGATTCGGGGCGGTTCGGACCGGTCGAAAGCTCCCTGACCCGCATTGAGGCTCCCACGCCGTTCTGGCTCCGCTGACGACATGCGCATCCGAAGCGGTTGGGGCCTCCCCCGCCCCGCACGCCCGGGACCAGGGGCAACGGCGCTGTGGGACGCCCTGTGGCATTCGGCTACAGTGAAGGGCCGCTCAAAGGGGAGACGAACATCGAACTGGCGAAACGCACGGCTCACGCCGTTACGGACCTGTGGTGCAGCCTGGAGTGCACGCCGCCCTGTCAAGGCGGAGGTCGCGGGTTCAAATCCCGTCAGGTCCGCCGCCAGATCCGATCGGTCAACATGACGGTCGAACCTGGTCACCCGGTCGGGTAGCTCAGTAGGTAGAGCGCGCGCCTGAAAAGCGTGAGGTCACCGGATCGACGCCGGTCCCGACCACTGGAAAAGGCCAGGTCAGAGTTCACATTCTGTAGCCGGCGGTTTGCAGAGCCGAAATTTCGGGCTCTTCGGATTCTGACGGGGTCTGAAGGTCCTCACCGGACGACGATCGAGCCCAGGACGCGCCAGTTGGGCTTGCCGGCGTAGAGCAGGGCTCTGATGCGGTAGTTCTTGAAGTTGCGGAACCCGAAACCGATTCGCTTGATCCGTTTGATCAGGTTGTTGAGCGACTCGGTGGGCCCGTTGCTCACCTTGGCCAGATGGAAGTTGACGATCTTTTCGAACCAGTGGCGGATCGTCCTTCCGAGCTTTTGGATCTCGGGCGGCATGGTGCGCTTCACGCAGTGGGTCACGAGCTCTTCGAGCATGGAACGGGCTTCGACGACGTTCCTCGTGGCGTAGAAGTCACGGAGCCGTTCCTTCATCCGGTACGCAATGGCCACCTCGGCCCCCGGGTCGCCCAGCGCCAGCAACGAGGCCAAGCGCTCGGCGGCCGCCTCGTCGAGGCGCTCTTCACCACGCAGCAGCATCCGGCGGGCCCGGTAGAGCGGGTCGTCTCTTCGACCCCGGTGTCCGGTCTGTTCTGTCTGCACCCGGCGCCGCACGCCGTCGAGGCTGCGATTGGCGAGCTGGACGAGATGGAAGGGGTCGACCACCTGGGCGGCCTTGGGCAAGGTGACGCTGTACACCGCGGCATAGACGTTCGACATGTCGAGGGCGCCGAAGCGGATCCGCTCCTTCCACGCCGGTGGCTGGGCGTCAATCCAGGCTGCGACATCGACGTATTTGCGGGTCGGCAAGATATCGATGATCTGGTGGTTCGCCACGTCGGCCACCGTGGTGACGTAGCTGGTCTGCTTCTTTTGTCCAAGTCGGACGAAGGAGGTTTCGTCGAGCCCGATGGCGCTGGTCTTGTTCAAGCGCGTTGACCGTGTGCCAGTCACACGACAGTTCGGCGGCCACCTCTGAGACGGTCCGGCCCCCGCCGACCTGCTCGGTCGCCCACTTGGCGGCGCGTGTCGTCAACCGGCAGCCCTTGGCTGCGATCCGGTGATCGCTCAGCACCCAGGACTTGGTGCGACAGTTCGCATCGACGCAGTGCATGCGGTGCTTCTTCCAGGCCAACGTCATCGGGGTGCCGTAGACGGGCAGGTCCGCGTAGTGCACCACCGGGCGTTTCTTTGACCTGGGCGCGCCGAGCGCATCTGGGGCAGCGGACCTCACCCAGCACCTGCTCGACCATCAGTTCGACGTGGGGGCCAGCACGCTCATAACGCAACACGCGCACGTCTTTGAGACCCACCAGCGCCTCGAGGATCTCGCTAGGGTGGACAGCGACGAAGGTGCTTCTTGGTTTTAGGCTCACACCGAAATCGTGGAGCGCCTTCGCCTAATTCCGGGGGACCCTCAGACAGGCGGGACCCCGCTCAGATCCGAAGAGCCCGAATAATGCCCTCTGAACTGGTCTTTTCCAGTGGTCGGGACCGGCGTCGATCCGGTGACCTCACGCTTTCAGCTGCGTTAGGCGCAAATGAGGCGCAGACCCGCTACCCGGCCTGTGTTCGTAAAAGTCCTGTTCATAGGGCAAATTGTCGGAGAAATTGGTTACCGATGGTCCGCGCTATTGCGCCCTGTTCCTCCTTTGGTGGGGCACGTGTGGGGCACGAAACGGCATACCCCATACAGGTATACCGTAACCCTTGCGCCACCTGCGCCGCCGATTGGCCTGACTGCGGGGCTTTGGGACCCCGACGAAACAGGTCTTCGTGCCCTAGTTCGACTACGGCATGCGCGGTCAAAATTGGGTGGCTATCCAAGGTTGAAGGTGGGAGAGTGCCGAAGTCGATCCGACTCTCAGGACGAGTCGCCCTGTTCCTCGTTGTGCTGCTCGGCGCCACATGGGTGGTCGGTCCTCAGGTTGCAGCACCGGCCACCCCCACGGTGCCGCCAAACGCGCTGGGGCGATTTGTGGGGTACAACATCACCGGACACCCGCATTCGGTCAGCGCTGAATGGCGTGTGCCCAGCATTTCGGACTCTTCGGAGGCGCACGCGTCGACGTGGATTGGTTTGCAAAGCGAGTCTGGGGCCTTTATTCAAGTCGGCACACTCGAGGACTCGTTCCCTGGATACGTCAAAAGCGCTCCGCTCGGCGTCGCCGAGAAGATTCCGCAACGCATCGTCTACTCCGGGTTTTGGAGCGGGGACGCCGAACTGTTTCATCCGAAGTCGACCTTTTCGGAGCCCGTTCTTCCGGGTGACTTGATCGCGGCCTCAATCTCCAAAATGAAACACGGCGGCTGGCGATTGCAACTCGTCGACTCCAGGGATCAGGCGAGATTCGTCAAGACCATCAAAATGGACAACGCCGTTCTTACGGAAGCGGAGTGGATTCAAGAAGACCCGACGAACCTCGCCACCGATGGTCCGCTGCCCTATCCTCACCTTTCCCCGGTGCGCTGGACGAAGGTCATGCTCAATGGGCGCCCACCAACCCTCGACTTGGCCGATGAGGCATGGATGTCGGTTCCGGGAAGGGACTTCGCCCCGACATCGCTCGCAGGCGACGGGTTCAAAGTCGTTCCGGTGCGCCTCAACGTCGTGCAGACCCGATGGGTGACCGCACGGGATCCCTACGAACAGGCCGCATACACATTCGACATCAAGCAGGGAGCTTGGCGCACGCATCCGCCAACGTCCACGATGGCCACGGCCGAGCTCCGGCCGTTTCTTGCGGCCCTGAAGGCGAACGAGCGAGTGCTTTCCAGTCAACAATGGCCGTCAGTGCCAGAGCCGGACATCAACAGGCTTGTCGCCGCGTACGACCAAGATGGAGTGGCTCTTGTTGCTCTGGCCAACGCCGAACCCAGGCCGAGCGAGAGCGTCGTAGCCCAACTGGATGAGGCCAGAATCATCTTGCGGAGTACGGAGAAGAGGGTTGCGAACGACTTGAGCCTGCCGTGAACCGCTTTTCGTCGGTCATACCATCCCCAGATTCATGCCGTCTCTACGACAAAGACGACCCGGCTATTACAGGCCAGTTTTCCTCAGCACTCAGGGCTTGGACTTGTCCGCTCACCTCTCAGTTGACGACCGTTTGAGTCCAACTCGTTTCAGCGCAATGTCCCTTCCCGCAGGCTGACGCTGCCACCGATAGTGCCATGTTCGCCGGCGGGGTGCCCAGCTCGCTGCCGGGCCGGGATGACACCGTGCCGCACCAGGAGGCAGGCGACTCATGGTGATGTCGATTCGGTATCCAGCGACCGCTGACGATGTGAACCGTGACTACGGTTGGATTCGTGACCGACTCGGCGTCCATTCGGCTGTATCGACCTCGGGCGCTGATCGGGTGGGGAGGATGCTTCCGCATCCTCGTGGATGGAACCCAACAAGGCGACCTGTGGTCGAACCAAGTGAAAGTGGTGGAGGTTCCTTCGGGCCTCCATGAACTCCAGTTGAAGCAGGATTTCCTTACCCGCTCCGCCGTCGTGAGTTTCTCGGTCGAGCCAGGAGAAGTGGTCGAGTTTGCGTGCCCACGCCTGTTGACGGCGGTCGGCTTCACAAGCCTCCATCCGGCGACACCGGATGAGACCGTGAAGATGCGCAGGTTGATACCGCCACCGCCTAGTCCGAGGAACTTGGCAGCCTCAGATCCAGATTGATTGATCATCCAGCGCGTCCGATATCGAGCAGGTTTGGAGGGTGCTTTCCATTCGTCCGGGTCGGCGTTGGGTCCGCTGGCCACTTCTCGTTGGGGCGATTCCTTTGAGCTATGCCACTCCCGAGGCTATTCTTGATCCATGGTTCGCACGCTGATCTGGACCGGCGTGATAGCGATGGGGGCAGGGTTGATCGTCTTCTTCGTGTTCGTGAGTACCGCAACTTATTGCGGTTCGGAGAATCTCGCTGAGATCAAGAGTTGTCAGAATGCAACCTCAGGGCTGCACGTTGGTTTTGGGGTGGTGGCCTTAGGGGCATTTCTGATTGTCGGCGGGGCGATCGCGTCGGTCAGACGAACGGCACGAGCCCGGAGGGGATAGCTGCCTCCTATCTCATACCGGATCGGTGGAACACTTGGCCAGTGAAGCTGGACCGGCCCGTCGTGGCCCTCATCAATGCCGACACGATTGTGGAGAGCTTCCCCACATGGTGGCTCCCATCACGTGCGGCACTAGATGCCATTGGGCCGGGGTGGTGGATCAAGGTTCGTGCTCTGGTTATTGAGGACGATGAAGGCGGCGATCTTTGGGATTCGAGCACCATCTGGGTCTCCGTAATCGCCAGATCCGAAGACCAGTTGGACTGCATTGTTGAGGAGGGCGGAATCGACCATCCAGGTTTCGGAGACGGGGACAGGGTGACGACCACTACGGACCGGGTCTTCGATTTGGTGGAGTTCGGTGCGGAGGGTGAGCCACTTCTCAACCAGTCTCGAGCCCGCTCGCTCGTAGGAAAGACTGTCCTCATCGGCACCACGTCAACGCGCCAAGATGGAAGCGTTGCCGAGCAGCGCCAGGTGGTGGGGCGGTAATGAGTATCGAACCCACATATGTTCGGCTGCGTCTCACAAGCGGCGGGCACTACGACCTGCCACCCGATGTCAGAACGTTCGAGGAAGCTAGGCCCGGCGAGTACCGCCTGAGATCCACTGGGGAGATTGTTGTCGACCCGGACTTCACGTCTACTTGGATAGTGAACCTGTCCTCGGACCGCAGACTGAGCCGGTGGGGATTTCGCACCCGACGGCGCCGCTGAGTGACTTATTCGGACTGCCAACCTAGGCCGAGATGCCACGTTGACACCATTGGGGAAATTCCAGCGATCATCCAGGCGATGAATACGATGGTTTCGACGAGGAGGCCCGCTCCGACTGAGCTGCCTCACGGTGTACCCGTCGCCGGAACGCCGACTGTTGCTAGGTGAGGCCGAGCACCCGAGAGATTTGGTCCCTTAGATCTTCGTCTCCGCCGTGAAGCGCCTCATAAATGACGATTAAGGCTTTGGCAATGAGACACTCATCCGGAACGAAGGCAGAAGACTCATAGTGGACATACGGGATCTCAGTAGCGACAAATCGCTTAGCGAGGTCTTCCAAATCCATCGCTCTGACTGGCTCTGGCCTCGGAGCGTTCCATGTGTGACATGGGAGGCATCGTAGTTGCGACCGACTATCACCGGGTCGGTGACGGTCCTACCTAGCGCCTGCCCCCTGATCAGCAATTGAACAACCCGCACATTCGCTGGCGTATCGTGGCTAGGTGCCTCGTCGGACCTTGATCCCATACCTGCTGCTGCTGGTTCTCACCATCTTGGCCCTGGGAGCGGCGGCACTGGCGGTCGCTCAAGGACCAGGAACGGTGAGTCCAACATCAGCCACTGGCTACACCGCTACCCATTGCACGGACTTGCACCTTGAAAACGGCTCCGGCTGCTTATACGTGAGGGTGTCCTCTAAGGAAGAAGAATGCGTGGCGACCGGTTTGCGCCGAATAGTTGCAACGGCCAAACATCTTGCGCCCGCCATTAACGAAGCGAAAGCACTCATTGCCAAGTGCGAGGGCAGCGACGGGCATTGAAGTGAGCGGGCCGGGCGATTTTTCCAAAGTTCTGGACTTGATCCGCTTTGACGGACGGGTTGCTTGGGTTGATTATGCCGCCAGAGTGTCGGCGCTGTGGTGGATAGCTTCGTACTGAGCGGGACTGAGATAGCCAAGTGTCGAGTGCAGCCGGCGCGTGTTGTACCAGCCCTCGATGTACTCGAAGACGGCGCCTCGAAGTCCTTCTCGCGTAGGCCATGCGCGGGTGTCGATCAGTTCACGTTTGATGGTGGCGAAAAACGATTCGGCCACCGCGTTATCCCAACATTCTCCCTTGCGGCTGACCGAGAGCACGACGCCGTTCTCTCGAGCCAACTCTGCGAAGTCAGTGCTCGTATATTGACACCCCCTGTCCGAGTGGAAGATGACGCCCTCCTCGGGTGCGCGCTGGGTGAAGGCCATCTTGAGGGCGTCTTCGACCAACTCGGTGCGCATGTGGTCAGCCAGGGCCCAACCCACCACCCGACGAGAAGCCAGGTCGATGACTGTCGCAAGGTAGGACCAGCCCTCCCAGGTGGCGATGTAGGTGATGTCGCCGACGTAGCGCCGGTCGAATTCCTCGCACGGCCCGAAGTGGCGCTGGATGAGATCGCGGGCTCGCTCGGCCGCTGGGTCGGGGGTCGTGGTCTTGCGCCAGCGCTTCTTGCACCTGCCCGCAAGACCGGCTTGGCGCATCAGCCTGGTCACCTTGCGCTTCCCGCAGGCCACGTGGCGATGGAGCAGCTCTTTGTGGATGCGCGGCGCGCCATAGGTGCCCTTGGACTCGGCGTGGATGGCCCTGATCGTCTTCAACAGTTCGGCATCGCTGACCTGGCGGGCCGAGGGGACGCCCTTGCGGCGCTCGTAGTAGGCGGACTTGGAGACCTTGAGCAGATCACACGCCCTGTCGACATTGTGACCTGCGACTTTCTCCGCCTCGATGAAGGGGTCAATCTTCACCGGGTCTCCTTCGCGAAGAAAGCTGTGGCTCGCTTGAGGATCTCTACGTCTTCGCGCAGGGAGCGGTTCTCCCAGCGCAGCTTGGTGAGCTCGTCGCGCTCCTCGGTCGTCAGACCGGGCCGCTCGCCCTGGTCGATCTCGGCTTGCTTGACCCAGGTCCGCACGTTGGTCTCGGTCAGATCGAAGTCTTTGGCCACCTGGCCGATGCTGCGATCACCGCGCTGGCACAGCTCGACGATCTCAGCCTTGAACTCCGGTGTGAACGACCGACGGGGACGGGGCTTCTTCCTCTCCATGGTCTCCATTTTGGACATCCTTTCTGGGGCCGTGCCCCTGATGGTGGATGTCCGTCAAACCGGTGGAAGCCCATTCGAAAGTTCTTCCCCGAAACGGCTTCGCGATTGAGGAGATGAGGGGGTGCCTCATGTATAACGCCAAGAAGATGGGAGGGCCCGGCACACGGTGCGTAAGTAAAGGGTTCGCTTGGGTGAACTATCCCAGAAGTAGGCAACGTGCGTCCTCGTTCCCCACCAACTCAACCGCAGATTGGAGACAACCCGGTAGGTAGTCGTACCTGATCAATGGCCAGTTCGCGATCCGTTTGAGCCACGCCGCGTTGTTTGTCATCTGTTCAATCCACCAGAGCAGCCACCCAAGCTCGCCGGTTCCGAGCAGTCGACTCCGCAAATCGTCCCACCCGACCGGCATCCTGCGGTAGACCCGCATGAGGAGGAAGTTTCCGTCGATTCCTTGGGCACTGCTCGCCTCGATGGGCCACGTCATGACCGGAGGCAATGCTTCACACCAGTCCGCTCGTTCACTCCATCACAGCCGGTGCGCCTTTGCCGACGACATGGCCCACTCCCGGATGCATGTCGGCAGCAGTACGTGGACCGCCCTGTCGATCACGTCAATGTCATCTACGAAGAGGTAGCCACGAAGCTGCTCGGGTGGAGGAGCGTAATCCGGCAGCAAACCGCCCACGAGGGAAAGATCAGAAGCAAACCGTTCCCGATCGTGCGTGAGATCATCCTGCTCCACACCCAACATGATGGCATCACCAGGCAAGATGTGGATTGGGTTTCTTTTGCCGATTCGTCCTGTTGTCCCGCTCGGTTGAGCGTCATGGTCCCCGAACGCCGGTTTCGGGTGCCTACGGCTCGGCGTGAAGCAATGCTTGGTCGAACCACACGTCCTCACGATCGGCGGCAATCAGGAATCTCCAGCCTGGAGGCAATCCAAGATAGGGAAGCACATCAGGACACCAATCGAGGAGATGTTGGACATGAAGGGGTTGAAAGAACTCCGGATCAGATGGCAAGACTTCGCCAGCCCAAATGAACCATCCGGTCGTGCCTTCTTCGGGCAAATGTCGTAGTCCGTTGAGTGGCATAACGCCTTCTCGAACCTGTGGATCGACACCGACTTTTAGGTCCTCGGGAGACTCAAAAACGTCTACACCAATGCGGGCACAAATGATCTGTTGCTGAGTCAGAAGTTCGTTCCATCCGTTGGATTCCAACTTCTCAGGTGGCATGGTCCCACCGTAGCGAGTTGGTGGGTGCAAGGGTGCTTCCATGCCGGGAGGGTGGGACGAACACTAAGCTCATTCAGTGCTGAAAACAGACCTGGCGGCGCTCCACGAGCTTGCTGCGGCTGCACCCTCATTTCAGCCCGAGAGCGGGATGGGGAAGATCCATTTCCGTACGTCGACATAGGAGACCTAGCTTAGGTCCATGGCGGCCCGGCCTAGTGCGATTCGTTTCGATGTAGTGGCAGGATGATGATGTGAAGGTCAGAGTCGCGCTTGTAACGATCGCGTCGATTAGCTTCTTGGCGCTCGCGGGAATGTTGATCACGATGGTGGAGGTCGGCATACGTATAAGCGATCATCCTCAAGCGAGTTCGGCAATCTTCCCGCGGTTGTGGCTGGGATTTTTTGCGGCGTTGGCAGCAACGATCCTCTCGGTTGCGCTTCTTGCCATTCACCTCACCAAACGAAACAACCTTGCCCGGCCTCCTTCGGATGAGGCCGCCCCATAATGCCGGGGGCGTGGCCCGTTCGGTAGCGTGTCGAGATGGCGAATGAACCCATTAGGCAACTCCCGCGGGAAGAAGTTGATGAGGAACTAGAAGAGGAGTGGATTCGAGAGACCGACGAGCCCGAAGTCCGCAACGTCGGGGCCGCCAAGGCGTCAGACCATGAATGGCAGGTCGACATCTGGGCCGCCGAGTTTGTCCGTGAAGAACCCCTAGAGTCCACCATGAGAACCCGTGTTGTCGAAAGACTCCGCTCGGTGCCAGGGGTAACGGATGTCGCTGAGGAAGATCGAGAGGTATGGGTCGTCTAGGGCTCTACCGACGGGGCCGCTCTTACGCAAGCCGCTGCAGAGGCTATTGACGGATTGGCTGACGAGATCCGAACCCACATCCGGGGGCTTCGGTAGTCCGCCCCTGAGCCCTGGTTCAGTTCCCCTGTGCCTGCGAGGCCATCCGAAGTGCGGCCTCGTATGCTTTCCGTCTGAAGTTGAACGGACCGAGGTTGACCAAACGCTCGTAGTTCGCTGTCGTGAAGTCGGTCCACGTGACAACGCCACGATCAAATGTGATCTTGACTAATGCCCCGCCGCAGCCAAAATCTCCGCACGAGCAGGTGAAGGCCGGGGCGTAACCCTCGGGAACCCATTCGGATATTTCGGTGTCCGGGAGCTGATCGGTCAGACTCCACCACTCAAGGGCGGGGCCAAGATCACCGGCCCACAAGGGCGATCCAGAATATCCGTGAGCTTCACGCCAGAGCTGAACGAAGTCCCATTTATCAATATGCTGATGCGTTCGCCATGGACGTCTAAGCGTCGCTGAAACTCGATCCAGTCAAATGCCGACTGACCACTCACCGTCTCATTCTTGCATCGGCCTGAGTGTCTCAATGCGCCGGGTCGGTGGCTTGTTATTCCCCTTGTCTCTAGGCTGGTTCGGAGTGGACTTCCCTACGTCACCTGCACCGAACGACTCCGCTCTCATCAACCTTCTGCACTCTCGCCATGGCACGCCGGGTCTCGTCCGCCTTCAAGACGGGCAAGTTCTTGAAGTGTTCGACATCGCCTGGGGTTACGACCCGGGCGAAGACTCAGCCCTCATTACGACGAATTGTGGCCCTCCACGACCCGGTCGACCGATCGACACGATGAGGTCCAGTGGGCATCGAATGGCACGCAGTGAAGGACGATGAATACGGACCGGGCGTCGATGTCGACGACACGTACGACTTCGTACAGGATTCGGAGTGTTTCACTCAGGATGCCGACGACTACGAATACGAGCTGACGGTTGCCACGAAGGATTGGCTGCCCCACACATAGGAAGGGTGCCCCCTACTGCCGGAAGGGCCGGAACGCTCCAGCACAAGCGGGCCACCCCTTTCTGGCATAGTCTCCTTTGTGCGCCCTAGAAGACGCCACGCCCCCTTCCTACTACTGGGTATCCTGACCCTCGGTGCTGGCCTGGCTGTCGGATTGGGGCTCTCGGAAGGGCCGGTGACGTACAGCGCTCAGAATCAGGCACTGACTGAAACCTGCAACGTTTTCAAGTCTCACTTCGCCACGAAGCAGGTCCATGAGGTCGCGGCATGGGGTCAAGAATCTGGGGACGCGGCACTTACGAGGGAAGCGGCACGCCTGCAAATGGACCTGAGCAAACTACCGCAGGGTGAAGTTCCATCCCTTCTCGATCTGGTCAAAATGACCTGAGCGGTGTTATCAGCTCGGCGCAATCTCCAAGTCCGACGAGACCAAGGATTTTGCCAACCCCTCTGCCAATCGCACCTAACGCCCCGTACGCCGGTTACGTGAGCATCGGCGGAGAGCCGTGGGCGGCGAGGGAACTGGATGTCTAGTGTGCCCCGAAGAAGAGTGCATTGAATGTAAATATGCCGCCGTCTGCTCCGACCAACCAATATCCGCCCGTCGCCGCATCAGATGCCATCCCTACAATCGGCGCGGCCAGCTTCGTTGCACCCATTGAGCCGAAGAATCCCGCGTCGCCGTAGGCGAAGATTCCACCATCGGATGCCACGAACAGGTATCCACCATCGTCGGCGGTGCTTGTCATTCCGTTCACAGGCTCATTGAGGTGGATGTTGCCCGTACTCCCGTAGAAGGGAGCGTTGAAGGAAAAGATCCCGCCGTCGGTCGCCACTTCCCAATAGCCTCCCGTGGCGTTGTCGGCGACGATCCCGACGACCGGCTTGTTGAGGCGGGTGCCCCCCATGGATCCGTAGAATTGGGCATCTCCGAACGCGAAGACCCCCCCATCCGACGCCACCAGCCAATAGCCACGCCCGTCCTTCGTGGGCGCAATGTCCACGACAGGGGCATTCAAATGTTTGCCACCCATCGAGCCATAGAACTGGGCATCTCCGAACGAGAATGTTCCGCCATCGGCAGCCACCAGCCAATATCCCTGGCCGTCGGGAGTGCTGACGATATGCGTAATCGGGGCATTGAGAGGTATGCCCGTCATCGAGCCATAGTTCGCCGCTGCTCCAAATGCTCCGACGTCACCTCGGGCATCGACGATCCAGTAGCCGCTCCCCGCGGGATTCGCCGCCATACCGACCGCAGAGGTCAGCGTTCCCGCCGCAGAGCCGGCGCTTACGTTGAGGACGAATGTCGAAGACGATGAGGAATAGACCCCGGTGACATCGTAAAAAGAGACGGTGATGATATCGGTTCCCACGGGCTCGGCTGTGGTGTAGCAGCCGGTCGATCCAGCATTGACGTCAGCGTTGCAGAGCGGCAGGCCTCCCACCGAGAAGTACACCTCGCCGACCGCATTTGATGTCCCAGTGAAGACGCCAGCAGCGAGAAAGAGCTTTTGGCCTTGGACTGGCGAGGCGGTTTCCGACGTACCCGTGACCGTTGTGGGAATAGCCGCCGAAATCACGGTTATCGGCGAGGAGTCCGACGGCTGAAACAGGCTCGTGCCGAGATACTCGGCGGCATAGACGTGCGCTCCAGGGGCAATGGGATTGATCTGGCAGGGGACGGTATAAGGCTCAACGCCTCCGGCCCCCACGACGCCGTCGCAGTGTGCGATGGGTTGCCCGTTGTCAGTGAACACGACTGAACCGTCGACATCTGTGGAGTCGCTCGCCGGGGCAGCAACGACGATTGTCGCGTGCAAGGTCACCAGAGAGAACTTCTGAGGTGAATACGAGTCGCTGATGAGTGAGGTGACAGTCGTCGCCGGAGCAAGTGAGACTGTCGTACTACCTGATTCCGCAGCATAGGTTGAGTCACCCTCGTAGAAGCCGGTGATCTCGTAGTTCGAATCTGGAACATCAAGAAATGGAGTCGCCGCGCACATTCCCGTCCCACCGACGAGTTCTATGTTGCAGAGAACCGCGCCGTCGGCTGCCTGGACCTGCACCGTGCCGGTGGGAGTACCTGACGACCCCACCACGGTCACCGTGACCTCTAACGGCTGGGATTCCACGATGGAGCCTGGGCTGGCAACAATGGAGAACGTTGTCGGCGCAATGAGATGAGGTTGTACCGCATCTGCTCGTGACGCGAGGAAAAGGAGGGGCGAAGCAACGAGGACGACAGTGAGTGAAACCCTCAAATACTCTCGCTTGTTCCTCGTCACATTTTCTCCCATTATCGACCTGCATTGCGGGCATGGTTGTTAAATCAACCCGGTCCGAGTAGGCCTAAAGGTACGCAGTCGGGACCTAAGGGACCAGAGGAAAAAGTCCTGACGCTAACGATTCGACCTGCCTTTGCCACCTATCGCGTTCTGTCCGAAGCTACAGTCCTCGGATGCACGTGACGCGAACAATCGTAACGCTAGTTGCTGCCCCTTTCCTCTTCGGGCTGGCAACAAACGCCTTTGTCGCCGGCACAGCTGGCGCGACGGCGTCTCCGGGCTACGCGATCACCGGGGTATGCGCCGGTACGGGACCGCTACAGGAGTTGCAAATCTCTGCGCAAGACGCCAAGGCGGATCCTAATGAGGGGGACGCATCCACCGTCGTCTTTGAGACAGAAGCCGGATCACATCTTTCGGATTTCAACCCCTTTGAACCCCCGGGCGGAGACACAGCGCGTGTGAACCCTGACGGCTCAATCAGCCCCCAAGACTTCTGGGGGGGTGAGCCTGCTGGCACAGATGTCAGCACATATACAGTCGAGGTGAACTCGACCGCAAACGCGTCCACGCTCTACGGCCCCGCTGTGGTGAATGTCCCGTCCTGCTCTGCCTCGCCGACTCCGACTCCCGCCCCGGCGGCGGCAACTGCGGTCGGAATGGCGTCAACACCCGATGGGGCTGGGTACTGGATCGCCTACTCCAATGGGGCCGTCCACGCGCACGGTGATGCTTCCAACGTCCCTAACGAGCTCGACACGACGCATCTGAACGCACCAATCACTCACATTGTGGCGACGCCATTCGGCGAGGGCTACTGGCTGGTTGCCGCTGACGGTGGAATCTTCACCTTCGGAAATGCACCTTTCTACGGCTCCATGGGAGGTCAGCATCTCAATGCTCCCGTTGTTGACGTAGCGCCAACCCCTGATGGTGGTGGGTATTGGCTCGTTGCCTCCGATGGCGGCATCTTCTCGTTCGGTGACGCTCAGTTCCACGGCAGTACCGGCAACATCCACCTGAACAAGCCTGTCGTCGGCATGGCCGCCGACCCGAACGGTCAGGGCTACTGGCTCGTCGCCACTGACGGCGGGATCTTTGCCTTCAACGCACCGTTCTACGGCAGCACAGGCAACATCGTGTTGAACAAGCCCGTCAATGGTATGGCCGCTCTCCCCAACGGCCAGGGTTACTGGATGGTGGCGTCAGACGGCGGCATCTTCTCGTTCGGTTCGGCCCAGTTCTACGGCTCGGCTGGCGGTATCCATCTCAACGCACCCATCGTGGGCATGGCTGCCACTCCATCCGGAACTGGCTATTGGTTACTCGGTTCCGATGGTGGCATCTTCACCTACAACGCACCTTTCTACGGGGCTGACTGACCGTCTGGGTTGTCTGGCACTGAGGACGTCACGGGCTTCGCCAGCGATTCGGCGACGTCGCTGGTTGCCACCGGGCCGGCCCCCTGCCCCCGTTTGCCGGTTATACAGGTGATCCACCTCCTGGGATAGGCATCCGAGGGATTCTCGGGTGCATACCCGAGCAGGAGGTGTGCGGTGGAGTGGAGTCCGACTTTCGAGTGTCATGTCCGTCCCGACGGTGAACACGAGTACAGGATTGGCCACGGGCTGATAGACGAGTTCTTGGAGTTCGTGGTTGGCCGGGCCCGTCCGAATACGGTGCGGGCCTATGCCCACGACTTGAGCGTCTTCTTCTCGGTGGTGAAGAAGGACCCTATCGAAGTGAGACCCAAAGACGTCATGTCCTTCGTCACAGCGCAACGACGTCCACACCCCGGTGCTGAGAAGGTGGTGCGCATTGCCGATGGGTCTTCGGGACTCTCGGCGGCGACGATCAAGCGACGGCTGGCTGCAGTGTCGAGCTTCTATGGCTACCTGATCACCCGCGACGATGTCGACGTCAGCGCCAACCCGGTTCCGCGCGGTATTGCGACGCGTAAGAGCCGCTCTCGGGGCGGACGAGGCCTGCCGCTCGTGCGCGGCGTGCGTCGACTGCCCCGGATCCTCGACGCCGACGAAGTCGCGTCGCTCATGGGCGCGCTGCGCACCGAGCGGGACCGGGCCATGACCCAGGCCATGGTGCTCGGAGGGCTCCGACGCTGCGAGGTACTCGGTCTGCGACTGGGTGATCTGCGCCTCGGTGAGTGGCGGGTGCTCATCACCGAAGGCAAGGGCGGACACGAACGCCTTGTGCCGCTCTCGCCGACCTTCTTCGCCACCGTCGCCCGCTACATGGACAGCGAGCGACCAGAGGAAGCGACGACGGACGTGTTGTTCGTCTCGCTCAAAGGCTCGCATAGAGGACAGCCGCTCTCGGTGCCGGGTCTGGACCAGATCATGAGTGCCGCCCGGGAGCGGGCTGGTCTCAGCCACGGCACCTGCCACGAACTGCGTCACACCTGCTTCACTCGTTTACGCGAAGCGGGGATGGCCATCGAAGCCATCCAGGCTCAGGCCGGCCACCGTTCGATCACCTCCACGCGGGTCTACTTGCACCTCGACATGCACTGGTTGGCCGACGAGTATCGCCGGGCCATCGAAGCCATCGAGGCGCAGGCATCGGTCGGGGTGGCCCAGTGAGCGCGCTGGCCGCAGCACAACACGCTTTGCCACGCCGACCGGGCGGGGGCACGCCTGAGGTGACATGGGCCGAGATTGCCGCCAGAGCGCCCCTCATGGTGGCCACGATGGCCTCTTACCTGGGGCAACTCGTGGTCTCGGCCCGTCCGAGCACGGTGGCGGATGCCGAGCTCACGTTGCGGCTCTTTGCCCATCGGGTCAACGCCGCCGATCCGAGATGCGTCACGGTCGCCGGCATCGGACGTCCCCATATCGAGGACTTCAAACGATGGCTGGTGGCCCGTCCGGGCAAAAAGACAAAGGGGTTGTCCACCATGACGATCCGGCACCGACTCGGCACCTTGCGCACTTTCTTCGAGCGCATCATGGAATGGGACTACGACGACGCCCCGGCACGCCTGCTCATCTACTCGAGCGACTTTCCGGCCCTCGACGAGCCACTACCAAAGTTCTTGGACGACCCCACCGCGTCGAAGTTCATGTCCGCCCTCGCGGCCGATCCCAATCTGCGCCGCCGGCTCATGGTCGAACTACTGGCCCGCACCGGCATACGTGTGGGTGAGCTCTCCGGTCTCGAAGACGACGCCATGGTGCGCTATGACGGGGTCGATCGTCTCCGGATCCCCGTCGGCAAGCTCCACAACGATCGCCATGTCCCGCTGCTGCCGATGCTGGTGGATCTCATCGTCGACTACAAGGCCATGCGCGGACCGTCGCGCTCGGGGCATCTTCTCGAGCGCGACGATGGCGCACCCTTTGACCGGCGCACCGTGCACCGCTACGTCGCCGCGGTGGCCAAGCGGGCCGGGGTGGGTCATGTCCACCCCCACCAACTGCGCCACACTCTCGCCACTCAGTCCATCAACCGAGGCATGAGTCTCGAGGCGATCGCCGCCCTGCTCGGTCACCGCTCGATGGACATGACGCTGACGTACGCGCGCATCTCGGATCGCACCGTCGCCGATGCGTATTTCAAGGTGACCCAAGCCGTCGAGGCCGAGTACTACGGACTCTCGAGCGCGACCGTGGCACCGGCTGCGGCTCCGGTCATCCGAACGCCGCGCCCTGACCATCGTCGACTCCTCGCCAACGGTCACTGCACGAGGCCCGCCCTCCTTGGTTGCGTCTTCGAGAGCGTCTGCGAGCAATGCGGATTCTTCGAGACGGGTCCGCAGTTCGTCTCTATCTTGAAGCGCCAGCGCAAGCACGCCGACGAGCGGGGCCAGAGCGACCGAAGCCAGCTCTTCGGCGATCTCATTGAGGGAGTCGCCGAGGCCCAGTGAGTGTGCTTCCATAGAGGAGAACCCAGGACCAACGGATCACCTGTATAACGCCGGGAAGGTGGGACGTTTGGGCATTTTGGGGGACAGGGTGAACAGAGACGACGAGTAACCCACCTGAGCCACTTCAATCTGTCGGCCCTTTGCCGAATGTGGCACCCGCCGTCGGCTCTACGGGCGAGATGTCAACGATGGAGCCTGGGTCCCCCGGCCCGCAGTAGTTCATCTGTGGGGCTCCATTGACCTGACCCAGGGTGAGCGACAAGGGGGAAGTCGTATTGGGCGGAATGAAGCGGAGGACGGTGGTGAACCGGCCTGAGTTTTCCGGAGACTCGTTGGTTTGGTTCTCTCATGCCGCGTTGGGCTGAGACTTGTGACGGTACTCGGCCTCGAACTCCTCTGGCGTCCGGTCGTCGAGTTCTGAGTGCAGCCGCTCCTCGTTGAACCACGACACCCACGCACAGGTGGCGATCTCGAGGTCGTCGAGTCCCCTCCAGGGCCCGCCGTTGGCGATGAGCGCAGCAGGGTTCCTATGGAGCTCGGTCTTGAAGATGCCCATGACCGACTCGGCCATGGCGTTGTCGAAGCTGTCGCCGACCGTCCCGATGGAGGGAGCAGCACCCACCTCGTCGATCCGGTCGGTGTAGAGCACGGACGTGTATTGGGAGCCGGCGTCGGTGTGGCAGATCAGTCCGTCGAGGCCAGCGTGGCGCCGGGTCCAGGTGGCCATGTTGAGCGCGTCGAGGACGAGGGCGGTGGTCATGGATCGGGCTGCCTTCCAGCCCACCAGCCGTCGGGAGTACACATCGATGATGAAGGCGACGTAGACGATGCCAGACCAAGTCGAGCAATAGGTGAAGTCCGCCACCCACAAGGCGTCGGGTCGGCTGGCCGTGAAGTCTCGGTTCACGAGGTCGGGGGCCCGGACGTGGGCCGGGTCGCACTTGGTGGTGAAGCGCTTCTTCGCCCGGGTGGCGCCTTGGATGCCAAGCTCACGCATGAGTCGGGCCACTTGGTCCCGCCCGATCTCGAAGTCCCGACGCTTCGCCGCCTTCCAGAGCTTGCGGCGTCCGTAGACCGAGTAGTTCTTCTCCCACAGGGCACGGAGTTCGGGTCCGATGGTGGCGTCGCGGACGGCTCGCACCGAGGGCGGCCTGGCCTTGGTGTCGTAGTAGGTGGAGGGGGCGATCTTCACTTCGGTGCAGATCGACTCGACCCCCCATCGACGCCCATCGGTTTCGTTGTCCCGATGGGCGTCGATGAAAGCGACTACTTCTTTCCTCGGCGGTCGAGTTCCGCCCCGAAGAAAGTCGCTGCTGCTTGCAAGATGTCGTTGGAGCGCCGCAGCTCGAAGTTCTCCTTGCGGAGCCGCTTCAACTCCTCCTGCTCCTCGGTGCTCAGACCCGGTCGTTTGCCGGTATCCACCTCAACCTGCTTCACCCAGGAGCGGAGCGATTCGTCCCCTACTCCCAGCTGACGGGCCACCCGAGAGATGACCGTCTTGTCGTGGGGATCCTGGGCACGGAGCTCTTGGACCATCTTCACGGCCCGCTCCTTCAATTCAGGCGGGTACCTCTTTGTTGTGGGGCGCTTCTCTGCCATGACTCCATCCTCGCTTCCAAGGTATGGAGTCTCCGGGGATCCCAGGCCGGTTCAGTGCGGCGGTTTGGTTAGCACCGCCACCGTCACCGCCCAAGGGGCCTCTTTGGTGGATGCTTCAGTGAGGGGTGGGGACTTCTCGTGGCCAAAAGCGGGGACTTCTCGTGGCCACCAGCGGGGACATCAGCTGGCCAAAAGCGGGGACTTTCTCATGGCCACGGACAACCGCAGTTTTGGGCTACGGGGCCATAGCGCTAGCGGGCTTGATGTGGCTTGCCACGGGTCCAGGAGTCGCTCTGTGGGTTTGGCTAGGCGGTTGGGCTGCCTGTGCAGTATTCGCCGTCCTCGGCTTTCGGCGAGGTTTGTCCGAGCGCAACCCATCGGGAGAGACGTGTTGCTTTCGGTGATCTCATTCGGATGGGGGCCATCGTCAGCTACAGACCGGGTTCGTAAGGATCAGCACGACGGGTCCCCACCCTCCCGGCAATTCGGGGGCAGTCAGGAGATCGGCATCTCCTCTGTATGGAGTCCACACGGACATCGGCGGTACTGACGCTTGGGAATCAGATGGGCCTGGGATACAAACGGGACCGTTAATACGAGGTCGCTCAAAGGATGGTGGCGTTGTCGACAGACGAGTGAAGTCCTCCGCGCCCGTCTCAATACGGTCCACCAGGCCCTCTGATACGGCGGATACCCGTCATATGGATTCCTGACTCCCGGATGCCCCACAGTGGGCAGTCTAAATCTGTGCACGTCTCCCGTTCCGGAGGGATTCGGTTCGCCTCCTCCCCGGCAGTAGGGGACGTTTTCAGACGTCAGCTGTTTGGTGGGTTGGGTTCTCCTTCGTAGCCGTAGACCACGTCGTATTTGGCTCCGAGTTCCACCGCGAACGGCATCCGCTAAGGCCCTGCCACGCCGCAACCAGTCAGCGTCACTCTCGGCCCAGTCTCCGCCCTTCTCGACCCACTCCATTCCCCAGGAATCGAGGGATTCCCACAGGTCATCGGAAACCTCGCGTCCGACTCCACCACGAGGATCATGCGGGTGGTCCAACGGCCTCCACCCCGTGTTCGGAGACTTCGGAATAGTTCCGTCCAACACGGATGCGATCTTGCACTCCGTCTCACGTTGTTCGGAATCAGTCGGGGTAACCCACAGCACCGTTGGACCGTAGTCGCACTCCACAGTGACTGTACGCCGGTCAGGCATGAGGTGATTGTACCTATGGCCGAGGGGCTCTTAACCGGCGGACTGGGCTACCTGGTTCTGGCGCATGCGCCTCCGCGCACCCAAGGTCGGCAACCCGACCTTCGCCGCCTTCGAGCCACAACCGGGAACGAGCCGGCGAGCGTCCTGCCCCTTTGGGGGGTTACTAATGAGCAACCCGCTTGCAACCGGATCAGGACTTCTTGCTCTACCGTCGCCCTGTCGTTCTAGTTACGCTTGCTTACGTCGCCGATTGATGCTGTCCTCACGGCTGTTCTTCATACCGACACAGACGTTGGGACGATCGACGGATCGGACCTGCTGCGATGCCCCGACCGTTTAGTTCACGTCTTCGAGTGCTCGACGGCGTAAGGTCTCAACCTCTAGAGCCCAAGAAAGGGAGAAATGACTCGATTGAAAAGCTCGCGGGCTGTTCTCGCTTTGGGAAGCGTCGGATTGGCCGACGACTGCAAACTCATTGAGGTGGGAGCGAAAGACGCGTTCAGAGTCACGCCAGTCTGGGATAACGCGTAGTTATCGTCCCCTGAGTACAGCACGTTCACGTCTGTTACTTGATTGCCTGCCAACCCAAGTACGTTCGTTGCGGTACAGGACCCCGAGCCAGATTGGAGTGTGACGACGCAGAGGGTGTCGAACCCCTGCTGTGAATCCTCGAAAGTCACCGTACCCGTGGGGGTTCCTGCCGAACCGGTTACGGTCACGTGAAAGGTGACAGGTTGCCCTGTCACCAGGTGGGTTGGACTGGCCGTGGCCATCACCGTTGGAGCTGCTGACCCGACTGCTCCCGCCGGTCCAGCTAGGGAGAGGGAACAACCAATTCCGACCCCAAATACAATCACTGAGAATACGGCGTTCACCGTTACCGCAAACATTTCCGTGCTTTCACCGGGCGCATTCACCGGCATAGGCAGCAACAACCCCGCCAACTACGTTGAATTTACGGTCGCCGGCGACAGCGCAGAGTACTGCGTTGGTCCGATTTCCCAATCAGTACCCTTGACGGCGTCGTGTAACCTTGTTTTGCCCGCTGGCTCTTACGCCATCACTGCAAACTTCCTGAACGGTGCCGATGGTCTGGCCCCCCCGATCCCTGCTCCGAGTTTCACCCAGTCGGTACAGCCGCCTTCGCACGGCTATTGGTTGGTCGGCTCCGATGGCGGAATCTTCACCTTCGGATCAGCTCAGTTCTACGGCTCGACGGGCAACCTCACCTTGCAGCGTCCGGTAGTGGGGATCACCCCGACCTCTGACCGTGCTGGTTACTGGCTTGTGGCCAGTGACGGCGGGGTGTTCTCTTTTGGTGACACCCAGTTCTACGGTTCCATCCCCGGAATCGGATTAGCTCCTGCGGGGTCTGGCCTTCCGCACAGTCTGAATGCCCCGATCGTCGGCATCGTTCCTTCGATTGACGACCACGGCTACTTCATGGTGGCATCCGATGGTGGCGTGTTTGCCTTCGGCGATGCCCAGTTCGAGGGGTCATGTCCAGGGATCGGCGGGTGTTCCGGTGCCGCTGTTGCGGTGACGCCGGACGCCACTGGCAACGGGTATTGGTTGGTCACCGCAACCGGGCACGTCTACGCCTTCGGCGACGCGGTCAACTACGGAGGACCCGGTGCCCAACCCGCACCGGTCACATCGGCAGCTCGCACGCCGGACGGAATGGGCTATTGGATCCTCCTCTCCGATGGTGGCGTCTTCACCTATGGGGATGCCCAGTATTACGGCGCTTGTGGAACCATCGGTGGTTGTTCGGGGGCCTCAACGGCATTCATCCCTGACTCCAGCGGGAATGGTTACTGGATCGCCACCGCGAACGGCAATGTGTATGCCTTCGGCGATGCACCTAATGATGGGAGTATGGCGGGCACGCACCTCAACGGTTCTATCATCGCTGGCGTGGGTTACTGAAGACTCTCAACTATCACGTTCGCGCGGTCTGACGTATCTCGTCGGGCGCGCTGACCGAAGAAGGGCAGACATGGGCAGGATTCGGCGGTCGGTGTGCTCTTCCTTATCGGGAGCACTGATCTTTGGCATTGTTGGCGTTGTAGCCACATCGAGTGGGGCCGAGGCGAGTACGTCTCCTGAGTACGCAGTCGTAACGACGGGGTGCGCAACACCTGGCACCGACGCCTTCGGCGGGGGGATCGTGGTGACCGTCTACGGCGCTCCCAACGGGAACCTGACCGGAACAGAGACCGTTGATGGGTCTTTCGTGGGTTCAACCGATCCCACGGCTATTACCTCTCGCCACCAAGTGGTCCAAGCCAGTCAGTTCCACTCCGGTGAGTCCGTACCCTTGGCCATGATGGAGTCGACGATGGGAAACGCAACGTATTCCGTGTCGTTCACATGGACTGATGGTCAAGGAGTTGTCCACACCCTCAGTCCGAATCCGACCGAAGTAAAAACGCCCGAATGTCTGGGTGCTTCCGGCGTAGCTGCCAACCCCTTCCCCCAACTGTCGTATGTGAACATGCTGGCGAATGCTGCGGGAACCAGCTACACGATCCTCTCGCAGTCCGGTCTGTACCAAGGCTATGCGAGTCCGGGCGGCGTGGTGATGGGAGGGAGCCCGTTCAACACTGTCGACAGCTTGTCCAACACCGAACTCAATGCACCGGTCGTCGGAATGGCCCGGGGTCCAACGAGTGTCTTTGGTGATACCGAAGGATTCTGGATTGCCACAGCCGACGGCGGTGTCTTTTCCATCGGAGGATTGACACCGTTCTTTGGCTCAGCGGGCGCACTCCGCCTCAACAAGCCGATCGTCGCGATGGCAGCAACGTCATCCGCAGACGGCTATTGGCTGGTCGCATCAGATGGTGGGGTCTTTAGCTATGGCAACGCAGGATTCTACGGATCGACCGGAGCGCTGCATCTGAATTCGCCGATCGTCGGGATGGCACCAACGCCTGACAACAAGGGCTACTACCTTGTCGCCGCCGATGGAGGAGTCTTTGCGTTCGGAGATGCACAGTTCCAAGGTTCAATGGGAGCAATGCACCTCAACCGACCCGTCGTAGGAATGGCCGTCGATGCACAAACGGGCGGGTATTGGCTCGCTGCATCAGACGGAGGAGTCTTCTCCTTCAATGCGCCATTCTTTGGGAGTACAGGTGGCATTCACTTGAATCAACCGATCGTCAGCTTTGCCGGGACACCTTCGGGGGGAGGGTACTGGTTCATGGGCGCAGATGGTGGCATATTCGCGTTCGGCAATGCGCCGTACTATGGAAGTGGTGTCGCTGGTTGACATCCTGGGAGGCCTGTGCCCAAAACGGGCAACTGGGGTACCCCACTCAATCGGGTCGATGTACCGGTTGAATACCAAACTTCTCGATTATGAACCGCCAAAACAGGGGGACAGCTTCCGTGGCTGGACGTTGAATCCGATCATTGTGGCCGGATACGGCAAGGTGCTCGACAAGGACCTGGCCCGTCTCGGGTGGCTGAAGGAAGCCAGGAGCGCGCACGGCGACAACGTCGAGCGGGGCATCCGGGATAGGCGTGCTTGTGACGATGATGTCGTGCATAGAGGTCAAACCAGCCAGTACCTCGGTCGATTCGGTCTCGATAACGCTTGCGACGACCTCAACGAGATAGCCGAACTCCTCGTGATTGATCGCCATGGCCTTTGCATCTCGCAAAATGTCACTCCACGGCCTTGGCTCAAACGGAAAGCGCCAACCGTTGATCGTCACATTGCTAGATTGCCAGACCTGAAACTATGTCGCCGAACCGGCGAACTATCCGCCTGAGGTCGACTGATCCTTTAACGAGGGTGTTTCAACGGTGTATGTCACTTTGCCAAAGTTGGCAAGGTTCGGCGATTGAGCGACAATGGCGGCGAGTTCATTCTGGATCACAGCCTTAGTGGCCTCTAGAACCGCGTCGGATGACACCGTCACTTCGATGCCGTTACCCACCACAGCAATCCCGGTAATGCCTGCGCCTTCCTTTGTAGCTTCGTCCGCTCTTGCACCGCCAGGACCGAGTTCCGCCAGGCGAGTCGCAACCTCAAGTCGATCACGCTGCACACCAGGGACACTGCTCTTATTGACATCGGCGAGGCGGCTATTCAGCGGCACCTGCGCGTGAAGGAAGGCGGTTGCACTCGCTCCGCCCGCCACCGCAAGTCCGATCGCCACGCTCAGCGTTACCCCACGACCGAAGCGCCATCCAAGGCCCGTGCTGCCGTTCGCTACGTCGACCAACTGACGACGAGCGGCGTGGTGTCGGGCGGCTGGCATATGCCGTACCGGTGGGAGCTGGTCAAGAAGGGGCATTGGTTTCCTTTGTTGCGAGTGAGCTTGCGGTAGTTACGGCGTCTGGGCGCTGACCGTCTTCAATGAGTGACCGGAGCTTGTCGTGTGCACGGGACAGGCGCGAGCGCACAGTACCGATGGGTATCCCGAGTGCGGTGGCTGCCTCTGCGTAGCTGGTATTTGCCCAGTCACACAGTGCGACAACCTCTTGCTCTTCAACCCTAAGTCCGGCGAGTTTGGCGATGATCGACGCCATTACCTTCTCGTCATCGATCCTTTGGTCGAGTTCATCTTCGCCGTTGGACAGCGCCGCCGGTGGCGGAAGCTTTGCCAGAAGTCGACGGCGGCGGCGGATTGATCGGTTGGCGTTGCGGGCGACGTTGTTCGAGACGGCGAGCAGCCATGGGAGAATCGAGTCGTCATGGAGACGCACATCCTTTCGCTTCCGCCACGCTTCCAGAAAGACCACGCTGGTTAGGTCCTGCGCTGCGTCCCATGACCCTGTCCGGCGAAAGCAGTGGTTATAGACAGCCGTCGAGTGTCGGTCGAACAGTTCGCCGAAGGCAGCACCATTGCGATCTGATGCCCGTTGCCAGAGTTCTCCGTCCGACAACTCGGCCAAGTCGGGTCTCACCTACTACTTATGTCCGGCATAGGGCAAGCAGTTCCCCTCTCCAGCACCAGGAGGTTACCCAAGGGAATCTTCCCCGAAGTGCCTCACGCTCCACCTTCCGGCACATGGGGGGAGACCCTGGACTCGGCACCACGATCGGCCGCGTGAGAGCTCCCATTCAGGTTCGTCTTTCAGTTATGAACAATCTCGGTTAAAAATATGAAATGTCGGGCCTGATGCCGGAGATGAGCTAGGGGTGGAACCAAACTCGCGTCCCACCGCTACCGGAATAGCCGATCAGAGGGCGCGATTTCGGGCACTGTACGAAGCAAGCTTCACCAAGATGTACGCCTTCGCCGTCCGAGCCCTGCCTCATGATCGTTCGTTGGTTGATGACATCGTCGCCGATATCTTTCTCACGGTCTGGCGCCGAATCGATGATGTTCCGATGCCGCCCGAGGATTCCCTATGGCTGTATGGCGTCGCTCGCAATGTCATTGCTCGCCACCAACGGACAGAGTCACGCAGGGTGCGCCTGCTGCACCGTCTGAACCAAGAGCGCCCGCCAGCAGCATCCCAAGAGTACGACCTTCACCAACAAGTAGCGCAGGCAGTCAACAATCTCCCCCGGCGAGATCGTGAGGCGGTTCGGTTGGTGCTCTGGGAGAACCTGACACAGCGAGAAGCGGCAGAGGTCCTCGGCTGTTCGGAAAACGCGGTCCGCATCCGTCTGCATCGCGCTGAGGAAGCGGCTAGCGGAGCGCTTCCGCATTGTCGACCCTGCCGAGATGTCCGACCTCGCTCACCTTCACTTCGATTTAGGGAGTTCCACATGACAACTGATGTCGATTCTCTCGTCCGCGAGGCTGATCCTGCACTCAGCGGGATTCCGTCGGCGCACTCCAAGGAGGCAAACTGGATCTGGTCCCGCGTCGATCCCGTGACTCATGCAACCCACAGGAGCCGACGGAGAGGCATCGCCGTGTCGATATCGATCATCGCCATCGCCGCAGTGGTGGTCGCGTTCGTGGTCTTCCAGGTCGCCCCATCACCCTTAACGCCGTCGTCTGCAGCCGCACTCGACCGCCTCGCCCAGGTTGCTGGCGATCAGCCGCCTCCGGTGCTCGGTACAGGCAAATGGTTGCATTCGACGTACGGTGCTTCCGTTGATATTTCCCTCTTCGCGAGTGGTGGGACGCAGGCCCCTGATTCGGCGGCAACCGTCCCCGTTACTTTTGGCGTCTGGGTTTCCACTGATCGGACCTGTATGGAGGCAACTTTCGGAACCCCGCGATTCGCCTCGACCGTCGATCAGCAAGCTTGGGAGGCGGCAGACCTTGCCGTGCAGCCCGACGTCAACGACTCACCCATATGCGTAAGTGGAGACGGAGGAGCCCTCGGGGCGATCGATGTCTCGAGCCTTCCTACTGACCCGCCGACCCTGGCCAAGGAACTTGAGACCGGAACGACCGGCATTGCCGCGCTTGACACTGTCGCATCAGGGGCGTCGGGAGGCAATCCAGGATTTGAACGGGCGGTGTATCTCCTGGTCGGGCCGACTATTGGAGCAACAGCGCAGTTTCGTTCGGCGCTGCTGAGATCAATGGCAGACATGCCAGGGATTTCGTCGCTTGGGGATCAGGCGACACGGTCAGCAGGCAACGGTATGGGTTTTGCCGCCACCAACGAGACGGGTCAATCCACGGAGGTGATCCTGTCGCCCACGACCGGAGCGATCCTTGAAGCGCGTGGACTGAACGACCTGCCCTATCTGCCGATCGAAATGTCGCTGTGGTCATCGTTCACGCAGGGTCGGCCCGCTCCCGAAAACAAGGTGACAATGCAATGGCTCGACCCAACGAGCAGCCCAGCGGTGATCGACACCCCTCCGCCAGGGTTCTCCGGTGGCCTCACACCGCCCGCAGTTGAACGCTGAGGGCCAGACTCAATTGCCTTCTGAGAGATGCAGGATGACTTGTATCCGTCGGGTGCAATTGGCTGCGACTACATCAGTCATGGCTGGCCTGCTGGCCCTTGCTCCGTTGTCGAGTGTGAATGCAGCGTCAGGCGATCGATTCCTCGCTCTACCGTCTGACGGTTGGACGTCTGGTCCAAGCTTGGCGGCGCGCTTTCAGGGGACACTCCACGTCTCAGTATCGAAGCAAGGTGCTTGCGCATGGCTCGGCAAATCTGAAATCCCCATGGAGTGGCCGAAAGGCTTCCGAGTTAGAGCGCGAACGCACGCGTTGATCGGGCCGAGTGGCCGAGAAATCGCGAGACCGGGAACAGTTCTTGCATTTGGGGGTGGCGTGGCTCCAAGCGATTTTGTCCCGAAGGCTTCCGATCAGAGATGCTCTGTGTCGGGTATGGCATGGGTTCTGATCATGGCGGGACCGGTGAAGGTGGTGAAAGTGCCTCATCGTTGACATTTATACCAAGGTCGCCCCTTTGCTAAGCGGCATTTTCGAATAGTGAAGGGAGGGTGGCCGCGCTCCGTACCGGCGTTATACAGGTGATCCGTTGGTCCTGGGTTCTCCTCTATGGAAGCACACTCACAGGGCCTCGGCGACTCCCTCAATGAGGTGGCCGTAGAGCTGACTGCGATCGCTCTGACCGCGCTGGTCGGCGTGTTTGCGTTGACGCTTCAAGATGGTGACGAACTGCGGGCCGGTCTCGAAGAATCCGCACCGTTCGCAGACGCTCTCGAAGGCGCAGCCGAGAAGGGCGGGTCTGGTGCAGTGACCGTTGGCGAGCAGCCGACGATGGTCGCTGACGGGCTGCTTGGCGCTCGAGAGTGCGTCTTGACTGGGGGTCGCACCGGAGAGTCCGTAGTACTGGGCCTCGACCGCTTCGGTCACCTTGAAGTACGCCTCGGCGACTGTGTCGTCGGAGATCCGGGCATAGAGGAGCGTCATGTCCATGGAGCGGTGTCCGAGCAACGCGGCGATCGCTTCGAGGCTCATGCCCCGGTTGATCGACTGCGTGGCGAGTGTGTGACGCAATTGGTGGGGATGTACGTGGCCGATATTCGCGCGCTTGGCGATCGTGGCCACGTAGCGGTGCACCGTGCGCCGGTCGAAGGCTTGACCGTCGTCGCGTTCGAGCAGATAACCAGAGCGTGATCGTCCGCGCAGGGCCTTGTACTCGCTGATCAGGTCGACCAGCATGGGGAGCAAAGGAACGTAGCGGTCGTTGTGCAGTTTGCCGATGGGGATGCGCAGACGGTGGCCGTCGCCCTTGCGCACCATGGCGTCGTCTTCGAGTCCGGCGAGCTCACCGACGCGCATGCCGGTGCGAGCCAACAGTTCGACCATGAGACGACGGCGCAGGTTGGGATCCTGCGCCAGGGTGGCCATGAACTTAGCTGCGGTCGGATCGTCCAAGAAGCGGGGCAGCGGCTCGTCGAGGGCCGGGAAGTCGCTCATGTAGATGAACAGCCGGGCCGGAGCGTCGTCGTAGTCCCACTCCATGATCCGTTCGAAGAACGTGCGCACATTGCTCAGCCGGTGCCGGATGGTCATGGTCGCCAAGGGCTTGCCGGTTCTGCCCCGACGCGCCTTGAGCCAGAGCTTGTAGTCCTCGATGTGGGCTCGTTCGATGCGCGCCACCGAGACGCATTTGGGGTCGGCCTCGGTCACCCGATGGGCGAAGAATCGCAGCGCCAGCTCGACCTCGGCCACGGTGGCCGGACGGGCTGATACCTCGAGTTGGTCCAGGTAGGAGGTCATGGTGGCAACCATGACCGGCGCCTTGGCGTCAATCTGGGCCCAGGTGACTTCGGGCGTCCCACCGCCCGGGCGGCGCGGCGGAAGGGGGTGTGACTGCGCCAGCGCGTTCATCGGGCCACCCCCACGAGCGCCTGGGCTTCGATCGCTTCTGTGGCCCGGCGATACTCGTCAGCGAGCCAGTCGGCGCTGAGGTGCAGATAGACCCGAGTAGAGGTGATCGAGCGGTGTCCGGCTTGGGCCTGGATGGCTTCAATGGCCATGCCCGCCTCGCGCAGTCGGGTGAAGCAGGTGTGGCGCAGCTCGTGACAGGTGCCGTGACTGAGACCGGCACGCTCACGTGCGGCGCGCATGATCTGGTCGAGACCGGGCACTGAAAGCGGTTGACCGCGATGCGATCCTTTCAGCGCGACGAACAGTGCGTCGCTCGTCGTCTCGACCGGTCGCTCGTGATCCATGTAGCGCCCCACCGTGGTGAAGAACGTGGGCGACAGCGGCACCAGGCGTTCGTGGCCGCCCTTTCCTTCTCTGATCAACACCCGCCACTCACCGAGACGCAGATCGCCCAGGCGCAGCCCGAGTACTTCGCACCGTCGCAGGCCGCCCAGCACCATGGCCTGAGTCATGGCCCGGTCCCGCTCGGTGCGCAGGGCTTCCATCAGCGCGCAGATCTCGTCGGGGTCGAGGATCCGGGGCAACCGGCGCACGCCGCGCACCAGCGGAAGACCGCGACCGCCCTGCGAGCGACTTCGTCGCGTGGCGATGCCCCGGGGCACCGGGTTGGCCGTCACCGCCACATCGTTGCGAGTGATCAGATAGCCATAGAGACTCGAGACCGCTGCGAGCCGGCGCTTGATCGTCGCAGCCGAAAGACCGGCTGAGCCGTCGGCGATACGCACGACGTTCTCGGCACCAGGACGCGGACGTCGTTGCGCGGTGACGAAGGACATCACGTCCTTGGCCCTCACATCGATGGGGTCCTTCTTCACCACCGAGAAGAAGACGCTCAGGTCGTGGGCATAAGCCCGCACCGTATTCGGACGGGCCCGCCCCACGACGAACTCCAAGAACTCGTCGATCAGCTGGTGGCCGATCTTGTACTCGTGCTCACCGTCGGGACGGACGTGACACTCGAATGACGGACTCCACTCCACCGCACACCTCCAGCTCGGGTATGCACCCGAGAATCCCTCGGATGCCTATCCCAGGAGGTGGATCACCTGTATAACCGGCGTATTGGGGCACCTGTCTCCAATCGGACGTGCGGCAGTCGGTCGCCGTCGGGTCGATCACCTCTCAACCTGAGCTGCTCCGGCGTTATTTGGACCATCGTCACCGAAGTCTTGGTGAAATACGCCAACGGAGGTGGTGACGTCTGCGGATGCGACGTCGGTCCGCACTGGCCACCAAGCGGCGAACAGGCCGTTCTGCACCGTTGCGTCGACGCTGGTCCCATTGGTCAGATTTAGTTTGACCGCGCTGACCTGTGGTCCAACGTATCCGTATGCCGTCGTGTAGCCCGACCCGTCAGCGTTTCGTGCGAATGGCACCTGGGGCACCCCGATCGAATGGGTGGACGTCGGCGCTTCCGGTCCACTGCCCCCGCCGAGGGTTACCACTGATCCATTCCCCCAAAAGCACATAAAGAACGACGCTGGATCCGAATAGAGCAGAAGCTCAAAGGGTCCGCGTGAGTCCGTGAGCGTCAGGGGAGGCAAAGAGCGAGGGAAACCTGGTTGCCGAAGTTTTCCCAACCCTTCTCCGAAAATACGACTGCAGCTTGATATGGCGCTCGCCAGTTGCGAAGCCGGTGGGGTCGTCGTCGTAGCCGTCCAATCCGCGAAGGCGCTCGGTGTACCCGAACCGGTGAGATCCACCACTAGCGCCACCGCTGCGACGACTACGGCCACAACGATGAGGAGACGGTACCTTGTCGGTGGCACCCTTCTCGGAGCGGTGGTCCGAAGCGCATCGGAGTCGGCGGGTCGGACTTGCTCGGAGGAGCCGACGCCGTATGTGAGCCAGAACGCCAAGAGATCGTCCTCGTCGGCCTGGGTCCAGTGGTTCGTTGGATCGGCGTCATGAAACGGGTTCGCTGCGGCGAGGTGAGACATGGCCTGGATCTGGGATTTTCTCATGGGACTTCCTTTGCGGAGCGCATCAACTGCTGACTCATGTGTGCCCGGGTGTCGGCGGGAGTGTCGAGGATTCTGGCGAATCTGCTTCTGGCCCGATGGAGCCGTAGTGAGGCAACGGCCTTTGAGCAACCCAAAGCAACTGCCAGTTGTTCGGTACCGAATCCTTGCCAGGCCACCAGCGTGATCACTTCCCGGTCCGCTGGGCGTAACTTCGAGAGACCATCACGGATAGAACCCCGCAACACCATCGACTCCGCCACGTCCTCGGCCCACGAATCTCCGGTGTCGGCAAAATTAGCCAGACGTCGTCCGAGTGCCATTCGTCGAGATTCAGACCGCCATTGGTCGGCCAGAACTCGTCGGGCCACTCCGATCAACCAGGGAAGGGCATCCTTGGGCACGTCGTCCAGGCGTCTCCAGGCGACGAGAAACGTGCTTGATACCACGTCGTGAGCGTTCTCCCGGCTTGTTCTCGTCAAGGCATAGGCCAAGAGGGCGCTGATGTTCTCTCGGTAGAGAGCTTCGCCCCGTGCTCGATCTTTTTGGTCCATACCCCGTCTCCCAATGCCCTCGGACATGTAATGGCCGGGACACTGAAGTTATTTCACTTTTGGACGAATCGGGTTTAAGAACTTGTGACCGGTCCGGAACCAGCCTCTGGCGTGCCGACAGCGAGAACGACCCAATGCAAGGTACTTGCCCCCGAACCGGCGTAGGGGACACCTCTGCGCCCCCCCACCGGGGGGCATGGGGCTCCGACGGGCCGTCGGGTGGCAAGCCGTTCGGCCCGATCCATGGCCACCGATTGGCGGCGCCTGAAGCACTGCGGACGTTTTCCGCGGCCCTATCACCTATCCCTGCTCTACAAAGCCCAGCGTTCCCGGCAAGATTCGAACTTGCGCACAGGGTTCAGGGAAGCGAAAACACGCCGGATACGACGCAGGCGGACACAGTCCCAACCGGACGTTTTCCGCAGGTCAGCGCGACCGTGACGGAAGGGGACGGAGGCAGCTCGGATCCAGCGCCTCCAGCAACCGTGGATATAGGTAGATGTACATTGAGCGACCATTCGCTTTGATGGGTCCACGCGGTCAAACATCAAATGTATGCTGAATCGCCGCCTGTTTCTTGGGGGCCTTGAACGTTGATTTACGCACTGCTGGATCGACCGGCAACACCCCTGCGTCCGTCAGGTCACTGACACTCAGGAGCTTTCCTTCAACGACTTGAGTAAGGAGGTGAGCCTGCTGGGGCTCCAGCTCGATCAACAGACCAAGGACATTGAGAAGATCGATCAGGTCCTTGGTATAGGCCGGAAGCCAATGGTCGGAATTCATGTCGAGCAGCGGGGATACACGACGATCGCCCATGATTGGCCGCTCCCGGTTCTTGCGGCGATAGCTGAACCACTTTGTCAATACGTTCACGCCGCCCACTTCGTATTCCCACATTGCGGGGCTGACATTTGCGATGGTGCCTACACCCAGGAACATTCGTCGAGCGTCGCTGTCATAGCTCAAAGTGTCAGGCATAAAATTCGGATCGGATGGAATGGGCTCAACCACCGACGGCTGATCTGCCGTCATACGGGGCCGTTGGCTTGGGCGACCCGATGCCGAATCGGAAAATCGCTCACCGTAGGTGAAAAGCCAGAGCACTCTTCGACCTAGGTCCACTGCAGTTTGGAAGGCTGACTCAGAGGTTGTTAGTGGCACCCGGATTCCCGGTCGTTCGAGATCTTCCTTAAATGTGGTCGTGTACGCCGGATGAGCGGTGATTGCCGCAAGATATGCGAACAGATCCTCCGCCGATATCGGACTCCCATAAGTGGCAGCCAGACTCTCCAAAATGCCCGGCACGACATTGGGAACCAAGCCGTCCGGATCAAGGAACATCGGATACGCACGGCCTCCGAAGCTTCCTTTGTAATGATGCAGATCCGGAATCAATTCCGTAAAGGTCACAGCGGGACCAGCAACTGGGTCGTCTTGACGAAGAGCAGTGAGAAATACCTGTCGAGGGCCCCGGACAGTCCACAAAGTTGGGTTGGGTCGATTGATCAACCTCTTGTCGGGAATGATCCACTGTCGGTCAAATGAGCGGAATCCATAGCGAACCGGTTCGAGGCACGACCCTTTCTCACTTTCGAGCGGTCCAGCTGGAGTCGGGTAACCTGGAAGTCCCTCGGATTGGACACTGTCCATCCGCCTGTCGGTTGGATGTTCCTGAAGCAGTTCTGATTGCTTGAGCTTCGGAGCAGCGATAAGTGCCGCCCATCGAGATTTCAAGGTCTCTGGGTCTGGTGCGATTACCCACGTTCGTCCGGGCATGGTTCCAGAACCGGAGTAACGCAGCAGATCATCAAGCGATGGGTACGAGGCCCACTTCGAGGTCATGACCGGGAGGAACGGGGCCGCCCATTCGGATGGGCAGTCCTCCCACCCGTCGTCTAACCCAATGCCGCTCAACTCTTCAAACTTGCCTTCACGAGGGCCAACCGCCAGACTGCGGTAACGCACTTGTGCGGGAGTTTCGTCGTCATTGGCGGTACGAGAGGCAATCATGATGCAGACGGGCTGCTGCACTCCCTGAAAGACGCGAGTCTGCACGGGCGGTTGATGACCCTCCGGAGAGCAGTCGACGACCCAAAGCTCGGTTGCACGTCGTCGCAAGTAGCTGCGCATTTGCCCGAACCCCGGCCCGTTTACGAACCCCGAAACGGTGATGAAGCAGACGATACCTTGGTTGTTTAGAGGATCCTGGTCGAATACCTTCCAGGTTGCCCAGCGCCAGAAGTAGACGTAGGGATTGTAGAGGTGTTTGACATGAGCGCCGACCTTCCATTCGGGCGGAGGCATGAAATCTCGCAAAATCGGCTCTTGGCCAGCTTGAGGGTGTCCGTGCTCTACCCAGCCTCCAGTCCCGTGGGATTTCTCCTTGTAAGGAGGATTGCCGACAACAACCACGATCGGCACGTCCTTTTTGATTCGATTGGCTTCTCGACGTGACCGTGCAATCGGTTCGTACAGCTGACCAAGATGCTCTTCTTGGACAAATGGGTTGTCAAGGGTGTTGGTAACGAATAGGCGAAGCCCGTCGGTCGGTGGGTCGGGGACACCGAGGTCAACCAGCTCAGCCAACATGCGCAGCTGCGCGACGGCGTACGGACCAAGTTGAATTTCGAAGCCCATTACTCGATTCAGGGCATCAGCGATGAAGGCAGGTACCGCACCCTGGCCCAAGTCCAACTCAACCGTCTCCGCCATCCTTCGAAGAATCTCAAGGAGGAAAGTTCCTGTGCCCACCGCTGGATCAAGAACAGTCACCTTGTCATCCGCCAGTCCGGCCGACTTGGCAAAACGACTTTGCAACACTTCATCGACGAGCCGAGTCATAGAAGCGACCACTTCAGGCGGGGTGTAGTACGAGCCGGTTGCCTTCCGAAGTGAGTTGTCGTAAGTGGCCAAGAAGTCTTGATAGAAGTACAACCACGCCTCGACATTGCCGCCGGAAAGCTTCGACCAGTCGACGACGTCCAAGACTCGAGTCAAAGTAGCGACCGACGTCGTCAATACGGCCTCGTTGGAGGTCGACTCCACCATGACACGGAGGGCACCGCCAATCAACGAATGGCGGGCACCGAGCTTCTTGGAAACAGCATCCAGGTCGCTGAGTGGGATTCCCCGAGCTCTTGCAACAAGGAGACCAAACGTGACCGCTTGAGCGTAACCGTCAGCGAACTGAGAATCACTAGCCTCGGGGAACAGCAAATGCCGCCAATCTTCAGCGAGGGCACGAAGTGACGGTCCCTGTTCAAGTTGCTCGCTGACTTCGTCTCGGAGCAAACGACAAAGGCGAGCCGAGACTTCAGCCAGTTGTCGAGGTGACCTCGGAGCGATGGGTTCCCACCCAAAGAAGCCTTGAAAAACGGCCGTCAACCCTGGAGAGGCTTGAAGTGGGTTCTTTGGGTCTTGAACGTCTCCAGGAAGATTGACGATGGCAGACCGTGGCCCTCCGTCACCCCACAGCGAGAATGAGTTCCCGTCGGTATAGATCAAGTTAGGAAGTGCAGAGAGCTTGCCCCACTGCTCTCGGTCGTGGGCGTCCTTAAACTTGCGCGGGTCGGCACCGTGCCCCGGCGACTTCACCTCGACGAATCCGATCAATAGGTCGTTGTAGGTGACGGCGAAGTCCGGTCGGGTCTTTAGCTCCGCCAAGCGGGTCTCTCCGACGATGGCCAGCTTGGCGGACTTTCGACCAAGTGCAACCGCTACATCTTCCAGGAGGACCTCTAGCGGGGCGCGCAGTTGCTCTTCCGGCTCCCCGAAGACTGCCGTCGCCGAGAGCTTCTTCGATGCATCTAGGCCAAAGCGGGAGATGGCGTCGTCGATCAGATGTTGCAGATCCGGTATTGGCAACCCTCGCCCTTCCTCGTGACCTACAAGAATAGAGGCCCGGACAAGCTGAGCGACTGATCCACCTTTGACCGCAGTGCCGACATATGGATCGGTAGCCGACTGCCTTCTCTACCGTGGAACGGGTGGTAAACGAACGTACGTTCATATACATTGGCAGCGTAGCGAATAAGTGGCAATGCCCGCGCAAGCAGCTGCGTTGATTTGCGTCCAGCTTTGCGCTCACGCGTATTGCACCGTAGTGGCGGCCAGCGTAATTAGTTCGTCTGAAAACTGGGCAGGTGGCGCCCTAGATACCCGACGTAGACCTTTCCCGTCTTTCCCGCCGTGTCGTCCCAGAAGTGGATACGCGGGGCAGGGTCAGAGCCCTTCTCTAACTTGATGTGCTCTTCCATGAATGCCCTTCCGTCGGCACAGACTTCGGTTGGAACAGAGAAAATGCGCGCCTGTCGAAACCGGGGGTTGTTGGTCGTCGTCTCACTTTCGCCCGCGGCCACCCACTCCGCTGGAATGACTTCGCTTCCAGGGAGCGCCGCAGCACAGAATTTTTGGAAGCCGCCGGTCCAGTTGCCCAATGCTTTGGCCTCCGCGTAAGACTGCAATGCTCTTAGTCCCTGCCACGCCTTACGACCCCATGTCCCCGCCTTCAGGTGCTGGTCGAGTTCTCCTGCCGATTCCACGGTGTCGCCAATGTGCACAAGTCCGAGATGGGTATTTGCGAAATCAAGGGCCTCAACACTGCCGGATGCCAGTGCAGGCACCTCATCGGCCGGCGTCGCCACACCCGCGACATACTCTCCCACCGAAGACAGCCGTTGCTCCAGCCATCGCACTCGACTACGCGCTGCCTCAGCTTGTGCCGCCGAGTCCTCAGCTTCCAAGATTGCCCATTCGAGGTCTTCACGAAGGCCGTCTCGATCCTCTTCAGCAGCAACCAACTCTGTTAGGAGTTGCTCTGCGTCATGGCCTTGTCGACTGAAACCCGGGAGCATCGCCACGCGGTTTCGAAAGAGAATCGGTGGCCGAGCGGTCGCTGCTTTACCAATGATTGCTCGGGCCACCACCTGCGCCCCTTTGCGGGGATACGGCACGAAGAGCTCTCGCCGTGCGAAACGATGACGTCTCGGGTAGGGATCGTAAATAGTCAATCCGGGAAAATAGGTGCGCACCGCACCACCGAAGACGTGCAGGTCTTGCCCGAGTTCGATGGAGAGTGCGCTGGTGGCCGTACCGTCCAGCGCCCAGACGTTTGCAACCCCGAGGAGTGCTGACGCCAGCTCACGCGCCCTGGCGCCGGCACCAGAGGGATTCGCGACGTCCCGGCTGGCAACGAGCACGGGCACTATCCGGCCCGGATCTAAAAGCTCATCGACCAACTGATCAACGCCATTCTCGTCGATCAATCGATACGTCGGTCGAAGGATTGTCGAGCCTGCCCGACAAATTGACGACTCGAGGAAGGAGCGAACCAATCGCGGCGGTGCGAGCAAAGGTGGCGGCCCGTAGGCGTCATCGCTTACTCGTTCGAGATCAATCCAAACCCAGCCCACACCTTCAGCGGCCATGGCGGTGAGGATGGTCGACCACCGTTGTCCTGCCCTCTCTTCATCAAGGCGGAATCGAACCGCCTCAACAGTTGTGTCTTCGACACCTATTACCTCTACCGCAAGCCCAGCCGCGACTTCGACTGTCCCCGCGTTCGGCAATTCGATTTCAATACCCTTGCCCACCAACCAACTTGAGAAAAGATCTCGGGCACCAATCATGAGGTCAGAGCGATCGTCGGTAAACACGGTCCGATAAATGGTGCTCATTACTGACCCACCAATGCGGTGCTGATCTGGCGACTCTGAGCATTCTCGTCCCGGGGCCGAGGCGGCGGCAGTCGATGTGACCCATAGGGCCCAAGGTGAGCCCCAACAACTCCTTCGATCCGACGTACTTCGCTAAGCGGAGTATCCGATCGGATAGGCAGTACCCAGATTGAGTGCCATTTCAGATATTTGGTTGGGTCATTCAAGTGTTCAGCAATCCGATCGCTCAAGCCTCCGGAGGTCCGGCAGACCGAACCCACATAACAACATCGCCCATCCCCACCAATGACTACGTAGACCGCCGACGTGAAGTCAAGCGGAAACGGCCGACCGGCGGGCACTGGCCAAGGGTGAGGGCGAAATAACCGCGTTCCGGCATATGAGCAAAGCACTTCGTAGGTGTTGATGTTCATGCCTGAGCAACCTCGTCCTCGGTATCGACGTCAAGGTGAAGAGTGTCGGCATTGTGTCGCTCTTGCCACACACGGCCGCAGAAACCCACCTCATCCGACGCCAAGCTGAGGTTGCGGCGCATATTCTCAACGACTGAGGGCTTGATGCCAAGCGTGTGGGCCAGACGCTCGCCGGCAGGTCCTTGGACAGAGGTGAGAGCTCGTAAGGACGAAGTCACCTCGTCTATGGAGTTCTGCACCGCAAGGACGGCTTGGGTGTAGCTCGGACGTTCCGGCGCCGGGCCGGTCCGCACGCCTACAGGAAACGCCTCTTTGAGCCACTCCGTTGAGACAAGGATTTCTTCTCCAGTGGCATTCATGGCGATGGATCCATCAGGCCGGATACCCCGAGGGGCTCTGCCTGCCCGCCCGTCCTCGATAATTTTCTTCAAGATGTCTAAGCCATACTGAGAGTTCATCATCGCGCGAAGGAGATGTTGCGGTTCCCGGTCGTCGGAGCCTTCTCCCCGATGGGTCTGCCTCCGTAGGCCACCGAAGCGGGCCAGCCAGAATGCCGCCATGAACGTCAACTCCAAGACAAAGACCCCGACCAGCCCAGCCTCCTCGTAGTCCTCACGACCCGACGAGGCATCCTCAAGCTCAGAGCCAGCTGACCCACGTAGACTGTCGAGGTCGAGCGAACTCGGCCGCCAGCCCCGCCGATTCCACTCGGCCATGTCTCGCAGGTTGGCCAGTATTACGCGGGCTACTGACACTTCCGCTGGGGTGGCGATGCCCCGCAGGGGGCGGAGCATCAACTCGACTAGCGGTTCGAGTCGCTCCGGTCGACGTGGTCGACGACCACCGCCAACCAATCGACGCAGACCGTCGTTGAGGATCTTCATGTACTCGTCGTCGCCAAGCACCGCAATGATTTCCACGGCTCTCGCGTCGATTTCCGGACGAAATCCGGCACCAATCGCTTCGTCAGGCGTCAGCATGCCGGCGATGTAGTCGAGGTAATCGACACTCCAACCTGCCTGCTCGGCAAAGGCCGCCAGGATGGTGGACGCCTTCGTGTCAAGGTCAGCCGACGTGCCCCAGGGTCGTGGCGGATCAATGTGGATCGCCGCCACCCAAGCCTCTACCGCCTGAGAGAAGGTGGTCGTAGATCCCGGGTCAGGCGTGTAGCCAACGATGATCTCAGCGGGCATAGTCGCGAGACGCAGCAAGGCGCGCTCCTCATCGGTCAGCAACGATGCGTCCTTGTCGGTCAAGCCCTCCACTCGGGAGATCCTCTGGCCCAACTTCCGGTCATCATTGCGGTACACCTCAGCGGCGGTGTCCAACCCCCAGTGTCCCCATGCAATGGTCGTCCTGCTGGACCCATCAGGAGATGTGGCCACCGTCAGATCGGGCTCACCATCCGTGTGCGTAATGCGAAGAGGCACGACAGTTATGGGCCTCATGACCCCCTGAATGGGAAGGTCAGCTATCAGCTTTTCCGCCGTGGACATTAGGACATCCATGGACTTCTGAAGAGTTTCGACGACGTGTTCTTGATCTTCGACCTCGAGGGACAGGATCGGTGCGCCCGTGACGTCGCAACTCGCGGCCACTAACGGACGACGGAAGCGCCCGGTGCGGGGATCGGCAGCCGCGCCAGCTGGGAAGGGGCGATCCCCCGCCGCTCGGGGATTGATGGGGCTGGGTGTGACAGCAGGTGGCCACACATCGACGTGCACCATGTGAAGCGTGCCGCCAGGCACACGCTCATTGATAGGTACGTTCAAAGCAATGCGAGTCCGGGTCGGGTCTACAACAGCGCGCGCAATCGCCATCGCAGATGCTTCGTCGTGCAGATGGCGCTCTGCCAAAGCGTCAGCAAGACGCTGACGGGCGGCCGCCTTGGCCCGACTCGGCGGTCGGGCTATCGGCTTCGGAGGTAGCCCAGCATCGTCATCCAAAAGGATGGTTTGGGCAACACGGTGCTGCGGTTCTAGTGCAACGGGATCGGTGGGCATGAGGCGCCTCCTTTGCTCGGTTCGGACGAATGAAACCGGTCGTCCGGAGACCGAAGCCTCGGGCGCCCCGCACCTCGGGAGGACCGAGAAACTCCTCGGCGTACCCCTTGACACGACGCTGTCGCCTCAGTCGTGCCCTCGACGTAAACAAGACCAGCTCGTTAACGCCTATCGATTTAGAGGAGGGACAAGCCCAGGCTCCTCATCGTGGCCGTACTTCAACCGACAACGCGGCAAGCGGTATGTTACCACGCTCCACGAGTATGGCAACAGGCATTTGGCAAGAAGCCTCCTGGCTCCACTTTCTCGTGTCAGCCATGCCTTTCGCCGAAGGCGGCGTCACTGCTGGGATGCTCGCGAACTCCGAGGTATCGCTAGCGTCCAAAGCCGCGACCGTGGCTTGACCCCCGTCCGCGGTGACGCGCAACGTGGGTTTTAGCGATCTCGTGCCCGGACTGAGGGTTGCGCTCATCGGCCATTCGCTCACCCGGTACCAGCTCTTGCGGTGAGCTCGTCTCGAACCGATCGTGCAGCACCTCGAGTTCTCGGGAGAGATCGTCGACCAACCCTCGGGCCGTTTCCGTTTCCCCTCGGGCAACGTGGGCTTCGCCGATCGTCCGGAGTGTTCGACCGAGCTGGTCGATCAGCATGGCCCAGGCCATCGGCGACTTGTTGCTCAGCTGCGACTGGGCCACGATCGCCGCCACCCCGCGAAAGTTCGCTGCCGCGTCCCGGCTCGGCACCGGATCACCTGGTCGGTTCTGCGCCGATCGAGCCAGTGCGTCTGCCGCTGCTGCCATCGGCCCGGGAGCTGTCCCGTTCGAAGCGTCTCGACCAGGCGGCAAAGAGGCCGGCGGCTTCTCGGGAAGCCCCGCGCCATGCGGCGAGGTCGGACACTGGTACTTGCTTCAACTTCTCGACGGCCCTTTCGATGGCCCCCGCCGCTCGACGCCAGTCGTCGGGAATACCAACGATGGTTTCTCTCCCTGGGGCCACCGCCTTGGCGGCGCTCCATTCGATAACCGCCGACTTGCGATCCGCCACTGAGACCTCCCAGAACTGGCGCAGGTTCGGCAGGGTCAAGTCCCTCGCCAGCTTTCCTCCGCCGAACCAGATCGGCGCGGCGCCGTCCCTGGTCCTTACGGCGACCGAATAGCCGACGACGGCCTCTTTCCCTCCGGTCTCGAAACGGGGTCGCAGGAGTACTCCGCTCCCCCGCAATCGCCGGACGAACTCCGCTTCGTCTCTGGAGGCAACCGACGCCTCCCGCACCATGCGGGCGAGGGTAAGCCGCGGGGGCTCGGCCATTTGCTCCCTGGCGGTGCGCTCCAGTTCGGCTCTGCTCAGCCCGGGCATCCCCTTGCCCGCTCGGCCCTCTATGACGGTCAGGCCGTAGTGGACTCGATCTCGGCACACAGTCGAGACAGGGTCCGCTTGGACTGCCAGGCATTTACCCGGCTGCCGTCGACCCGGACCAGGGATGCCGCCAGGTGGATGTGCTGGTTGCCGTTGGCACTCGTCCCGTGCCCGATCGCCACCCAGGCCGCGGGTTGCTTTCCTTCACCCTCCAAGCCCAACGCCTCCATGGCCTTGTGGGCGATCTGTGCCCACTGATCGTCGCTCAACTGGCGATCGCCGGGTGGGAGCGACAGCGACACATGGAGGATGTGGCCACCCTTCGGGTTCGTGCCGAATTCCTCGTGGGCCGCGTCGAGTCCCGAACCGATGTCGGCGATCTGCTCGCTCGACAAGTTGCCACCCGCCAGCGCATCGCCGCCCAGCTCGAGTCCCGAGGTGATGACCCGTTGGTCGGTGTGCTCGTTCGCCTGGCCCGGTCCGAACAGGTAGCGGATGAGCCCACGGCCCGAGGAGCCGAAGGTGACCTTGGCGATCATCGAGGTTCCCCGAAGCTCGACCCAAGTCGTCTATGTGTCTCGGCCACCTCGGCGGTGGCTCGGCGGACGTCGTCGAGAGCGACCCCGAAGGCGTCGGGGAGGACATGGTTGGTGTTCGCCCATTTGGCCAACTGGTTCACATTGTTGGCGATGCTGGTCAAGACGAGTCGGGCTCGCTGCGCATCCCCTTGTGCGCTCGCCGCCGCTCGGCCGATTGAGCGGCTGAACCGGCCATTGCCGCGTCGAAGAGGAATCGCTGCACCGACATTCCCGCTGTCGTCGCTCTGCGCCGAAGCTCATCGTGCTCGGAATCGGACAACCGCAACTTCACCACGAAGTGCCGGCCACCGGTCAAGGTCGGCATACGGGATATCCGCTTCGATGTCGAAGTTGTTGCCCTCTCTTCGTCCATTGGTTCGGTCATCTCGCCCAGCGCAGCGAACCCGAGGAAACCTCGGGGACAGTCATCGAGCGAGGCCAACGGCAACGCTCGTCTCAAACAGGGGACCTGTTTGACCATCTTGCTCTGTGCTTCATGACGCGCGACGACCTTCATGATCGTCGCGCTGGCCGGAGAAACAGTGAGGCCTACGGGCTCTCGTTTTGACTTCGCACCTCGGTCGCACAGCCCAGCATTGTCGACGCAACAGAGAGACTGATGGCAAAAGGCAGCCGTCGTGATCGCGCAAACCCTCGGTATTCGCGGGTAAACGAAATGTCTCCCCCACCAGGCAAACGAGGCTGAGCCCGCCACGCCCCTGTCGGGTTGCCTCCCATAGTTGCAGGGGTTCAGCGGCCGTTGATTCGGTTGGTTTGTTCGCATACAAGGAACTGGGCAGCGAATTCGGCGCGCGAACTTTCCTGCAGGATGAACCCTCTTTGCTCCGTCATGAAGGGGTTCATGGTTGCCACCGTGAACCCCTTGAGCTGGGATGTTGTTCGCCCTTCGGCCTTGTTTGACTAACGGGCGGCCAAGTGTCGACCAACGGGCCACTCGGATCGTTAACCCTTCATGATGGGAACCGTGAACCCCGCACGCAGGGATTTTGCCCGTTCTCTGATTCACGCCGAACGCATCGTCCTGGGCCCTCCTTTGGTGATTGATGGCGGGTGGGGCGCTTGTCGCCCCGCCTTTTCCTGTCATCGATCACCTACACGCGATTTCTCGCACCGGCGGCGGCCGTCAATGGACGGCCATCAGGCCGAGTGAGGACATAAAGGCCGACCCCGGCGCCGGCGTGGCCGGCGATCTCCGGGGGCGAGCCGTATTCCGCAGCGACCATTGACTGACGGCGACGGTGCGACACCAGGCGAAGCGCTCATGCTCCCGCCACGCCGTTTGCCTGCGAGCGCTCCGACGGAACCATTAACCCTTCACGGTCGGGATCATGAACCCTTTCACCAGGCAAAAGACTCCGTTCGTTCATCGTGAAGCCCCGAGAGCGGTGGCTGAACTGCGGCAAGATTCCTTGACTTTTCTCCAATCATGAAGGTTTTCATGACAGTTTTCATGAAGCTCAACCCTCATGGTGGGGCCATGAACTCCCCCACAACCACCCGACAACTCCTCAGAGAACGGAGGTTCCCAGGATCGTATGGCCAAGGTGGCAATCAAGCAGAAGTACACGCGTCCGCATCTTCTGAGGCAGAGCGCAACGCCGGAGAGGCGGGTTGCCGCCGCGCTACGGGTCGGCGAATACGACGCACGCGGCGTCGACGCCAGGTGCGAACAGGCGACGGTGACCCTGAGCCAGTCAATGGTCGAGGCGCTGTGGCTCACCAACAGCAGGCGGCCGCTGAATTCCGGAAACGATGTACCGGTTCAGAACCGGGAACCGCGCGCCCGTAGACCTGAGCCTGGTGAGATTGGAACAACTCCTCGATCACCTGGACCGGCAGCTATGAGCGTAGCTCGTCTCCCTGGAGTTCTAACCGTGCCCGAGGCAGCCGCCCAGGCCGCGGTGTCGGCAGGGACCCTCCGAAAGGAAATCAAAAGAGGCAACCTCCGTGCTCGCCGAATTGGGCGTTGCATTCGAATCCTCGACGAGGATTTGGCCGCGTGGTTGCGCTCTGATGGGTCGCCGACGAACGCCGTGGAGAGGGCCTGATCGCGTGTTTCGCCAAATTCCGGGTTGCGGTCCGGGCAGTCTGCCGCTATCACCGACCCCCAAGCTCAACCACTCGTTAAACGGACGAGCCGTGGGTTTCCGTGCGGGCTACTCAGATGCGTGTGCTGGAAGTGATCGGGATACTTGACGCCGAAGGTGAGCAATCGGTCCATTCCGATGTGCCCGAGCCACACCAAGCCCAGAGCTAAGAGCAGAGGTCTATGCTGCCACCATCCGTACCCCACCATCAGTGCCGGCAGGGGTGTCGTGTGAGCCAGGTTGTACACGTGCGCGCCGATTCGCGTACCTCCGACATAGCCAGCCATGAAGAGATCGGGAAGGAACAGAACCAGCGGAACCAACCACCACGATCGGTGGGTGCTGGAGAAGGCAACGAGGGCACCGACCACGAGCGTGGCTCCTTCAAGCTGGAGCCACAGCCGAGGAGCACCGACAACTGTGCCGTCCAACATGCCAGCGTTTTCCGTAAGGCTGTAAGCGATTGGCGTACCGGCGCTTTCCGCAGCGCCGCTCGCAGGAATAGGGATCGGCCGCTGCCTAGGCACGATGGTCGACCTCCTCTAAGAAGCTCATTACCGCTTTTGTCGTGATGTCGGGTTGCTGTGACTGCGGATAGTGGCCGGCGTCGGGCACCATAACGACACTTCCATGAAGAGTGTGCGAGATCCACTCTGCCTCGGCATGTGGATCCGGGAAGTCAGGATCCAACTCGCCCATCACGACCATGGTGGGTGCTGCGACTTCTCCGAGGCGTGACTCGGCCATCGCATGGTCGGTGCGGGTGGTGAGGGAGAAGGACTTGGCGTACCCGGGTCGGCGAAGACTCGCCACGACCGTTCTGCGGTACTCGTCGAAATCGACGGGGAGCTGGCCCTTGTAGAGCTTGGGCAGATAGGAGTTCCACGACATAGCCGCCCAGGGCCGCGCCATGGCGACCCTCAGGAGGACTCTCTGCATGGCAGTGGTCTTGCCGTTGCGAACGAAGGGTCCAACGAGGACCAGGCCATTGATGAGGTCGGGTCGCTCGGCCGCGGCATAGGCGGCTGCGCCGGCTCCCATGGAGTTGCCCACCACGACAGCAGGGCCCTCGAGTTCCTCAATGAGGGCGATGATGTCGTCCGCCGTCTCGACGTCTCCGTAGGAGGTGAACGTCGCGTCGCTATCGCCGTGACCACGGAGGTCCGTACATGCCACCCGGTAGCCCTCCTGACGCAGGGCGGGGGCGAGAAAACGGTACGCACTCCGCAGATCGCCCATACCGGGTACCAGCACGACCAGCGGACCATCGCCGCCGATGTCGTAGCCGATCCGGCCTTCAGGGCGATCGAGGAATGAGGCGTTGCTTACTGGAGAAGTGGAGTTCGTTTTCATGGGGAAGCCTTTCTTGACTTGTAGGTGACGTCGTAAGAACTGAAAGCACGCTTGTCGGAGTTGTCCCGGGAGCTATCTCACCCTCGCAACGTCTCTCCGTCTGCGAGGAGGGCTGACGTTCCGGCGGTCTTGCTCCGGTAGCCATCGACCGTCGCAGCGATGGCGATGGGGAGCGGGGTGCCGCCCTCACCGAACACGCTCTCGTACTTGGTGGTGTCGAGAACGAAAGGCTCGTCGAACTCGTAGGCCATTTCGACCAGAGCCCGCATCATGGGGTTGACCAGTCCGAGGGCACGCACAGCCAGCTTGGACACCGAGCGAATGCCGACCGGGTGTCCGACCTCGTGTGCCACGAGATCGAGGATCTGGCGGGTTGTGGTGGTTTCGGGACCGGGGAGGTGCCATACCCCGTCGATGGCACGCGCGTCCGTGCCCAGGGTGGCCAAACCTGCTGCGATGTCGGGCACGTAACTGTACGTATGCGGCAGATCAGGGTTGCCGATGAAGTCGGCTCGACGACCCGCCAGGGCGTTGGCAAAGATTCGCTCGCCCAGCGTTGACTCGGTCACGCCGGCACCGAAGAAGTCCGAGGCCCGCCCAATGGTGATATGGGCACGGCCGGCGTCTCGGGCGGCGAGCAACTCCTGGCTCATGGCCGCTCGTGTTCGGCCCTTGACCGTGGTCGCCGCAAGAGGGAGGTCTTCGGTCATCGGTGCGCCATCGGTGGGCCCATAGGCGTACAGGTTCTCTAGGGTCACGAGGAGCGCGCCGGTTCGTTCGGCCGCGGCCAGAACTCCCCGCTGGAGCGGAGGGAAGAGCTCTGCCCATTTCGTGTAAGGCGCGTTGAGGCACTGGTAGATGACGCAGGCGCCCTCGGCCGCGTTGGAGGCGACTTCGGGATCGGTCGCATCGGCCCCACGCCAGTCGACGACAGCGGAAAGGCCCATCGGCCGGTGGCGCGATACCACTCGCACGGGCAGACCCAACCCGACCAGGTGAGCGGCAAGTGCCCGGCCTACCTGTCCTGATCCGAAGACCACCTGCAGCCTGTTCTCACTCACTGACACGGCTGTCCCACCTTTCGTAATACGGCTTCACGCCGAACACCTTTGCCACCGTCCATAAGGGGGGCAGCATCAGGTTCTGCACCCAGATGGGCGGCGATGTCACCCGGCTCTCGTGGCGGAAGTGCCAGAAGGTGGCACCAAGCTGGAGCGGGTTCTTGGGTGCCCCCCGAGGCGTCGTTCTCCCGTCGGCCACTAGGCCGGCGACAGCTTCGTGAAACTCCTTGGTGCGCAGGGCGGGACGGAGCTCCACCACGCCCTCGATCTCGACCGATCCGAGATTTCCTTCGGAGTGGCGAACACCGGCCGGGACCACGATTGTGTCTCCCGGCCCAGCGGTCCTTTCCTCACCGGCGAGAGTGAAGTGGGCTTCACCGGCCACGATGGTGAACCGTTCTTCCTGGTCTGGGTGGATGTGCTCGGTGATGGTGCCACCGGGCACGCTGCGCCAGTTGAAACGGACGAGTTCCCCATCGTTGTGTTCGGCGACGGCGGTGTACTCGATCCACTCGCCGGTGGCGGTGTTGAAGAAGGGTCGGAAGGTGGTCATGTGCCTTGTCCTGTCCTTACTTCGTCGCCGAGAGGTCAGCGAGGGCCGCCTCGGGGACGAGTGGCGCCTGCGGAATGACGGGGACTGAGATGAGGGGCTGGGCCTGGGCCCGGGCCTGACGAGGAGACCACCAGGCGACCGGGCCGAGAAGCTTCATCACGGCGGGTACCAGGATGGCCCGGACAACTGTTGCATCGAGGAGCACCGCGAACGCCACGCCGAGACCGAGTTCCTTGACGAAGACAAGTCGGGAGAGGACAAGAGCACCCATCGCCAGAGCCAGACAGACGGCGGCGGCACTGACGATCCCCCCGGTGCGATCGAGACCGAGGGCGACAGCCTGGTCTGGGGTTGCCCCGGCGTCATGCTCCTCCTTCATCCGTCCGAGGAGGAAGACGCCGTAGTCGGTCGAGAGCCCGAAGACCACGGCGAGGATGATGATGAGTGACGTTGACTGCAGGGCACCCGGGCCGTTGAACCCCAAGAGGTGGCTGAGGTGACCCCACTGGAAGGCCCACACCAGCATGCCGAAGGTGGCGCCGATGGTGAAGATGTTCATCACCACTGCCATGAGCGGGAGCACGACTGAGCGAGTCATGGCGAAGAGCATCACCAGCGCGATCAGCACGATCAGCCCGAGGACCACTGGGAGGTGGGACTTGAGGCTCTTCTGCAGCGACAAGAAGGAGGCCGTCTGTCCCACCACGGTGAGCTCTCCCGGCCCGTGCAACGACTGAAGGTCGTTAACGGTCCGTTGGGCTGCCGGTGACAGTGGCGGCGAGGAAAGGGCCACGTTGGCCTCCCACAGGGAGCCTCCGAGGTGCTCGAAGGTCGAAACCGCCTTCACTCCAGGAACGGCTGCTGTCTTGGCGTTCAGTGACGTCAAATCTCTTGCCGTCGGGTGCGCGGCGTCGACGACAAGACCGGCGGGTGCCTCGGAAAAGGCGGCGAACTTACTCTGGACTAGCTCATAGGCAGTGCCGGCTGAGCTACTGGCGGGCAGCGCGCTCGCATCGGCCCCGGTGAAGGAGACGTGAAGGAACGGCGCGGAGAGAACGACCAGGATCAGGACCGCGGAGAGGGCCCAAAGGGCGGGTCGCCGCATGACGACAGTGGCGATCCGATACCAGCGTCCTGTGGTCTGGGCCCCATCCTGCGCCGGGAGAGCGTGGCGCCGTGAAGAGGTGTGCGGAGCGATGCGCTCTCCGAAGACGGTCAGGAGCGACGGTAGGACGAGCAGGGCAAAGCCGCCGGCCGCCAGGACCACGATCGCACCGGCGATCCCCATCGAGTAGACGAAGCGCTCAGGGAAGATGGCCAGTGTCCCCATGGCTGCCGCAATGGTGAGCGAGCTGAAGAGCACGGTGTGTCCTGCGGTCTGCCTCACGGTGACAAGTGCCGACTCGACCGAGCCCTGCCGGCGAAACTCCTCACGGAAGCGGGACACGATGAGCAGGCTGAAGTCGACGGAGAGGCCCAGTCCGAGAGCGATGACCAGGTTGAGGGCAAAGACCGACAACGGCAGGGCCACGATCACCAGACCCATGACGCCCAGGGTGACCGCGATGGCGAATACTGCACCGAGCAGCGGTACGGCGGCGGCCCGTAGACCACGGAACACGAAGAAGAGCAACAGGATCAAGAACGGCAGCGCAAAGAGCTCGGCTCGGCCCAGGTCCTGGGAGGACACTGCGGCGATCTGGACGTCGGCCACGGTCGGCCCTCCGAGCCAGGTGTTGCCCTTGAGCGAAGGTTGCGCCGCAATGGCGTGCTGGAGGGCAGCAACAGCCTGCTTCTCTTGCACTGCGCCCACTGTGGCGACGACAACGGTGAAGTCCCCGTCTTTGGAGATCATGGTCGAGCCGCCGCCGGTGTTGGCGTAGTCAAGGACCCGCTTGACCTCCGGACGCGCCCGCAGGAGGGCAACGACAGTCGCCACTCGGCTCGGCACGGGCGACGAGACCACGATGGGTGCCGCAGTGCGGACGACTACCTCGTAGCCCTCTTCGGGATTGGCACCCGTGACCCGCTGGATCTGATGCTGCGCCAGTACGACGGCCGAACCGGGGGCGTCATAGTCACTAAGCGATGAAGTCAGGTGGGCCGAGGCGATGCCGCCCCCCAGGAGGCCCAGGAGGGCAACGACGCCGGCCGCCCACAGGACCAACCGGGCTCGCCGGCGCTTGTCAGCCGAAGTTCCTTCGGCACGCAACGGATTCTGACTCATGACGTTCCTTTCTCACAGCAAGAGGACTGGACTTCGAATGACCGGGACGGGTTCACTTCCACTCGGACGGCATTCACGAGGTTGCACCGCCGGCGTGGCGGAAGAATCCCTCGGCTATGGCCACATCAGAACCCTCTTCGGGGATCAACGCCCACGCGGCGAGGTAGAGCGGAAGGCCGGCGCCCCCCAGAATCGACAGCACGGCGAAGGCGATCCGTACGTACGTGACGTCGACGGCGAAGTAGGTTGCGAGACCCGCGGCGACTCCGCCCAACATCCGTGCATCGACAGAGCGGTGGAATCGCTTGGATCCCGCTCCATCCGTCTGGTTCATTGTGCTCTTCATGACTCAATTCCTTCCTTGGGCTGAACGTGAGTGGCGATTTCGACGGCGTCGAGCGAGTCCTCGATCACCTTGAGGAGCTCGAGCACGCCCGAAAACGGGCTCCAGCGGTCGGCGGCCTCGGTCCGCAGTTGTCCTTCGAGGCGCCCGTCTTGCGCACGGCTGATCTCGAGGTCGAGGCGCACTGACTGCTCTGGTGTCGGCGAGGTGTCCATGGCTGCCAGTCAATGCCGCCAGCGCCGTTTTGTCCCCAGGGAACGACCCTAGGTTTAACCCTAGGTTTCGTGAACTACCTGGTCACAGGTGGTCGAAGAAGATCGACCCGAGTGCCCAACCAGACCGGATCGGTCAGTTCAGGAGATCGGCGAGCGCTCGCCGGGAGGTGATGTCAAGCTTGATGTAACTGTTCCGGAGGTGGTACTCCACGGTTTTCACCGACACATACAGCTCGCTTGCCACCTCTTTGTTGGTCAGTCCGGTGGCGACCAGTCGGGCCACGGCCAGCTCGGCGCGGCTCAGGCCCAAAAGGGTGGCGGGGCTATCAGGTGCGACGGTGACCTGCAGGGCGGCCAGTTCCTTGGCACAGGCTTGGACGTACGGGTCTGCGCCGAGGTCAGAGAAGATGCGATGGGCCTTTTCGAGTTGGACAATCGCAGCTGCCTGATTCCCGATCGTGCGCAAGCGCCGGCCATCGTCGAGTCCAAGGAGCGCGTGCTCGAAGGGCATAGGGACTTGCGGCTCCATCGAGTGAGCTCGGGCGAACTCCACTTCTGCCTGGTTGGCATTTCCGTTCGCCGCAGCCAGAGCCCCGCGACAGCGGGCAAGTGTCAGAGTCGCCGACGCCAGTCCACCCTGCGGGATGGCCGCCTCAAACTCGCCGAGTGCAGTTTCTGCCTCATCGAGTCTTCCCGAGCTCGATGAGTGCGGACGCCTCCATCGCTCTCCAGTTGAAGATGCCCGGGCAGCCACCGACACCGAGGAGTCCCGTGGCGCGCACCGGTTCAGTCGCCGCAAGAACCCCGGTCGGATCACCCTGCGCCGAGGCAAGAGAGACGGCCGCCATGGCTGCGTTGGCGACCGGAAGCACTTGCGGGAACCGCTCCGCCGCGCTCCGCGCCGCGTGCACGTGATCCTGGGCGGAAGACCATTCACCGCGAAAGGAGAGGACCTGGGCGGCGCGTGCGTGGGCCCGTGACAGGTCGAGCGGACGGTCGGCATCTTGCGCCCATGCGATCGCCAACTGGGCATTGGTTATGGCGGCGTCCCAGTCGCCCCGGCGAAAGTGGGCATCGCTCAGATGGGACAGACACGGGACGGGGTAGGTCGCGGGCAGACCGTTGCGCAGCCGGGCCGCCGCTATGCCGAGGTCCGCGATGGACCCACTGAGGTCATCGACGTAGAGCTTCAACATGCCCCGCATGATCAGCGCATCAGTCGCCGACACGGGCACTTCATTCCCAGAGTCGGGCAGGAAGTCAAGAACGGCCAGACCCTCGGAGCTGCGTCCGCCGGCCGCAAATCCATACGCCTGCGCCGTGCGCGCCATAGCCCTCACCGCAGAATCCGCGACGGTTCCGCCGACCGCCCGGCCTCCCCACTCGATGGCTTGATCGGGGCGACCCGAGACAACCATCCAGTTGGCCAATGACGTCGCGGCGCGTGCTCCAATCTCACGCTCGCCTTGTGGATCATGCGCCTGCCAGGCGGCGAGCAAGCGACCCTCGGTGGTGGGCGAACCTGAAAAGACGCCTAGAAGTCCCATCAGCGCCTCGTAGCGAGCACTGGACGCCTCACAGGAAGCCAGGACTCGTGCCGCGGCTGACGTGTCGGCGGCGTTGAGTTGGACCACCGCGGCATCGAGCAGCCGACGTTCTCGGTCCGCAGCAGCCAGCGAAAGGGAAGCCGCTTGCTCTAAGGCCCAAGCCGCAGCAGCCAGGTCTCCGAGCTCGACACTGGCTCGAGCGGACTCCTCGAACTCGCGAGCCAATGCCTCGTCTGGACCGAGCGACGCTGCGACGCGATGGGTCAGCCCGGCGCGACCGGCGACCAACTCGGCGGCACGAGCGTGCAGTGCTCGTCGGCTGGTTGGACTGAGGTCGGCGTAGATGGCGGCCCGATACAACGGATGGGCGAAGGTGAGCTCTGATGCCAGAGCGCTTTCGCTCAGGAGTCCGGCCGCCACCGCCGCATCGATCGCCTCCTGGGCATCGGGCAACTGAGCGACCGAAGCGATTGTTGACGCGGACGCATGATGACCCAGCACCGAAGCTGCCGCCAAGAATGCCTGGGCTGGCACCGAGAGCCCGGCCACACGGGAGAGAATCACCGCCGAAAGCTCCCGAGGAGCAGGGAGAGCACTGTCCTCACCGTTCAATCCCGCCATCCCGATCTCATCGAGCAACGCCCGACAGTAGAGAGCGTTTCCTTCCGTGTGCGCAGCCAGGCGAGCTGCCGCTCTTTTCGACAAGGCCCCAAGCCCCAGCGCGCTCGCCAGCTCAATCAGGTCTGACGCGTTCAGGCCGCCCAATCGGACACGCGTGACCCGCGCATCACCGGCTATGAACCGCGCCCAACCGGGGTCGACCAACTGATCAACCCGCGAAGACACGATGGTCAACACCTTGTCGGCTCGGAGTCGCCGCAGCGCGAACAACACGGCGCGACTCGATGGTCGGTCGACCCATTGCAGATCGTCAATGACAAGTACCACGACCTCGCTGTCTGACTGCAGCCGGTCCAAGAGGTCCACCAACCGAGCTCCGACCGCCATCGGGTCCGTCCCCGGATCTGTGATGGCGCCGGGCTGTAACTGGTCTATGACCCCGTAGGAGAGCAATGTCTCTGCCTCGTCACCACCAACTTCGAGGACGGCCGCGTTCGAAAGCGAGCCGAGAAACCGAGACAGGAGCGTCGACTTGCCCGCCCCGGCATCGCCCTCCAGGTAGACCACCTGGGGGCGACCCATCTCGCGCCGCAGCCAGCCGTTCCTCGAGGATGCGCAGTTCTCCCTGCCGTCCGACGAAGCCACCCTGGTCAGTCACCGGAGCTGGGAACACGAGAGGGAGTGCCAGCTCGAAGCACGGGTCTATGCTACGCCTGTTTGTTGCCTGCACAGCAGTCCTGCGGGCAAGCGGCCAGCGTGGTTTCACCGTTCTGAGCTGGACTTCCGGGCGGCATTCCCGACAAGGGGACGATCATGACCTCCGCCCGCGGCGCCCAAGATGGCCAAGCTCGCTGGGGCATGCTCGCCGTCATCAGTTTGGGGATCTTCGCGCTGACCCTGAACTGGTTCGACGTTGCCACGGCGTTCCCGCTCATTGGGGGAGAGTTCCACGTCGGGCTTGGATCGCTGAGCTACCTGATCTCGCTCTACATCGTCGGCTACGGCCTTTCACACATTCCAGGCGGCATGCTCTCCACGAGCATCGGCATGAAAAAGACCTTGGTGCTCGGCCTCCTGGTTCAGGGACTGGCAGGCATCATGTCGGGGCTGTCGTACAGCTACACCGAGCTTGCATTCTTCCGAGTCGTGAGCGGTATTGGCGGTTCGGTGTTTGTCGCCATGACAGCCGCGGCCATGGTGGTCTGGTTTCGCGAGAAGGAGGTCACGCTCGCCCTCGGCGTCACCGGAGGCGCTGCCTTCAGCGCGGGAGCGGCCTTTGCCCTCTATATCTGGTTGTACGTACAACGGGCGATCGGTTGGCATGCGTCGCTGGCCCTCGCTGGTGTCTTCGAACTCCTCGTCGCGGCGGTGACGATCGTGGCGTTCCGGATCCCCGAGGGGGATCGATCGCTCGGTGGTGTGAGGTTCGACCGTGCAGCATTGCACGCCTCGATCATGAGCAGAGATCTATGGATCTATGGCATCGCCCTACTCGGAGGGTATGGCGCCTACTTCACCACGTCGCAACTGTTCAGTGAGTACGTGACCCTCGATCGCCATTTCGATCCATCATCGGGTGGTTTGTTGTCCGCACTGATCCTGCTGGCGGGGATCCCTGGAAGTGTGTTGGGTGGGTACTATGCCGACCGCAGCACCCGGTTGCGGGTGTTCGTGATCGGACCGCTGTTCGTCGTGGCAGCATTACTGTTACTCATCCCCGTGGTGCCGAATGATGCTCTCTGGCCACTTGGCATTGGAATCGGCTTCTTCCTCATCTTCGGTTTCGCCGCCTGGTTGTCCGTGCCGCCGCGGGTCAGCCGAATCAATCACGAGTACATCGGCACAGCGACGGGCCTCATGCTCACCCTCGCCGCGATAGGCGGCTTCTTCATCCCCATCATCTTCGGGCATCTCGTCCCCCACACGAGCTTCGACACCGGTTGGGTCTTTCTTGCGATCGTGTCCTTCGCGTTCGCCCTCGTCGGCCTGGCAGGTCGGAACCCCGTCGAGAATCCAATGGTGACGGTGGGTCCCTAGGCGGACTGTATACCGGACTGTAGACGGTCCCGCGTGACTCAATAATGACTCAATATCTCCCGGATTTCGTCGGGACGAGGTAGTGCCGAATTGTAAAAGTGCAGGTGGTGGCGTTCCGTGTCACTCGGTGTGACCACTAAAAGCCAAGAAGCAGTTTCCCGCCTATCGGCCGACTCACCGTCAAATCGGACTGATCGGCGCCTAAAGGCAGACGCGACGACCCGGGGACCGGACCCTCGACGCTGGCGTGGTCAGCGCAGATTGCCGGCGAATATCGGAGATGCTGGAGGGATCCGTCCACGGCTCGTTCTCGTTCGAGCCGATTGAAGCCGTCGGGACGATCTTGCCGGCGGCGTCATGGATCACGACCTGGTCACGCCCGCTGAGTTTTGCTTGGTAGAGGGCGGCGTCCGCCCGGGCGAGGATCGAGTTGAGATTTTCGCGCTCGTCGGCATCGACAACTCCGAAGCTCACCGTATACGAGGGAAGGCCCCCTACCGCGATGGCAGCGTTGAGACGGGACCGCACCGCATCAAGGGCTTGGCCTGCGTCGACAGCCGTGCACCTCGGAAATGCGATGGCGAACTCCTCTCCCCCGTGTCGACAGACGAGGTCATGGGAGCGAAACGACTCCCGCAGGACTTGGGAGAACAACCTGAGGGCTCGATCGCCGGTTTCGTGGCCGTATGTGTCGTTCAGCTTCTTGAAGTGATCGAGGTCGGCCATGGCTACCGCGAGGATGCCGCCGGATTGTCTCAAGACCGATACGCCCTGCTCGAACGAGCGCCTGTTCAACAGTCCGGTAACGCTGTCCGTGGACGCCTGAAGCTGGGTTTCGGCCATGACACGGAGCAATCCGATCCGTGCTCCGGCCAGCTTCGCCAGCGTCCCGAGATCTTCCACTGTGCCTTCGTCGACGAGTTGTCCAGGTTTGCCCGTGGAATGGATGACGCCGACGGTTCGGCCCATGATGGAGACGGGCACACACAACGCGGACAGACGACCTTGAGGTCGATTGCGCAATTTCGGACAGGCGTCGAGATCTTCGCTGTCGCTGAAGCGCTGGACCTGGGCTCGTCGTGCTGCGGGGCATCGATCGGGAGAGTCAACCCCGCAGGCGGGTGGCTCCCCCGTCGGTGACATATTCGCCATGCGCAAAAGGTGGGCGTGACTGTTGTCCGCCAACAAGAGCTCGACCGGCGAATCGGGCAGTGCGGACACGAAGGACCGCTCGATGACTTCGATGACCTCGGGTTCGCCGTCGGCCATGTCCAGAGCATTGGCCAAACGACTCTCGAACTTCTGGCGCCGCGCTTGAACCTTGCGCTGCGCTGCCTCTTTGTTGGCTGTTTCGACCGCCGCAGACAGATCGAAGGTCAGCGTGCGGACCTTCGTGTCAGCATTTGCCTGCTCTTTGTTGTTGGCCTTCACCAACCAGGCGACGATTGGAGCCAGAAACACGACAGCGAAGGCCGCCGACACGAAGTATTGGGTGACCCCCGAAGATACGGCGGAACCCAGGGCCATCGCGGGGATGATCAGGGGCCCGAGGGCGACCGCCCCTATCAGGCCGCTCAACGTACGAATCCGCTGTTGCCGCTTCTGTGCTTCGTCCCAATCGGCCTCGGTCACCATGCGTTCGCCCTCATCATTTGGCACGAATGGAGTCCTCGCCCACCAGTCTGCGTCCAGTTCGACGGTCACAGTCTGAACCATGAACATCACGCCGGCGACCATGCGTGCACAACGCTCTCCCAACTCCCATTGAGGTTCGGCGGGCTGAGCCTGCCCCGCGCGAGTGCACGTGTGCAATGGCTATAGCCTCTAGCCGTATGAGCTCGGCCGTCAATGCCCTGCAGATCGTGCATGGCTTCTCGCGGACTCCTGCGACACCGACGGACATGGGAATCTCGCGTGCCTGAGGGTTTGTCGGTTTCGGAGGTCGGAAAGGAAATCGCGGAACATGCGCCGAAGAATGAACACGGTGACGACGGCAGTTCGGAGGATCACTCCAGTCGAGTGCTGACGATCGTTGAAGCGATTCTCCTCGCTGTGGTGGCTGTGCTCGCGGCCTATTCGGGCTTCGCCTCGGCAAAATGGGGGACAGAATCCTCGCTGAAGCTCGCGAAAGCATCGACCGTTCGGAACTTCGCCAGCCGAGCGCAACTTCAGGGACTCGAAACCAAGAATTTCGACGCCTCCACATTCAACGCTTGGTTCTCGGCGTATGCGGCCGGCAACACGACGGCGATGATTGTCGCCGAGCACCGCTTTCGGCCGCAGTTCCTCGTGGCGTTCAACGCATGGATTGCCACCGATCCGCTCACCAACGCCTCAGCCCCAAAAGGCCCGACCTATATGCCTGAGTACATACAGCCCGGGCAGGCCGAGTCCAACCGTCTCGACAAAGAGGCCGACGACCTGTACGCCGAAGGCGCTGTGGATGGGCAGAACTCCGACCTTTACGTCCGAACCACCGTCTTCCTGGCCACGGTGCTCTTCCTGGTCGGAATTTCCGGTCACTTTCGCCTCCGGACCGCCCGCATCGGCCTGATCGCCGTGGGCGGTGCCATTCTCGTGACGTCGATCGTGCTGTTGCTCACGACGCCACGACCCGCCCTCTGAACGCGACGTTCTGCGCTCATCACCTTGTGGGACACGATCTGACTCCGAAGTTCCGGAGAAATCCGCCGCTTCTGCGGGGTTCGAGGAAGATATCCTTCCGTATCGGATCGACGAAAGGCATTGGGACTCGGTGCAGGTGGAATGGAAGTTCGCTTCAGCAAAGCCGGTGCCGGCGTGTCTGACGAAACGGGGCGGAGCGAAGATGGTTGCAGCGGCAGTGGTCCTGCCACTAGCGCTTCTGCTCGCCGCCTGCGGTTCCCCTGCGAAGACGGCCACGAATGCCCCCCACCCGTCGCTGACGAAACCGAAGACCACCACATCGACGTCCACATCGACAACCGTTCCGGCGACAACCACAACGTCCAGCAGAACAACTTCGCAGACTACGACCAAATCCACGAGCCCTCCGTCCACTTCGACGTCGCCGGCAACGAGTACCGCCCCTTCGACCACGTTGCCCGCGCTCGCCAGCCCTGCCGCGGGTTTGGTGGTGGGGCACGTCACCGCGGTCGGCGACTCGGTCATGCTCGACTATCAATCCGATCTCCAAACTGACGTTCCCGGGGTCGATGTCGAAGCTGCGGTCAGCCGCCAATGGTCCGCTGGTGAGCAGCTCCTCCAAGAACTGCGCTCCGAGGGGCGTCTGGGCTCGGTGGTGGTTGTGGCGCTCGGCACGAACGGGCCGATCACCAGCGCTGACTTCGACGCGATGATGTCCGTACTTTCCGGCGCCTCCCGCGTTGTGTTCGTCAACGTGGTCGTCGATCGACCCTGGCAGGATCCAAACAATCAGGTGCTCGCAAGCGGAGTCGCCCGTTACAGCAACACCGTCATCGCAGACTGGTATTCGCTGGAATCACAGAATCCCGGCTGGGTGTATTCGGATGGCACTCACCTGCCCATCGGGGGGGCCGGGGCGCAGGCGCTCGCTGCGCTGATCGCCTCAAAGTCTGACGTCCGGCCAGGCGCCGCATGACGGCGTCGGCCGAAGACAGAGCGTTCATCCATCGGCGAGCCTCAGAGAACCGTGACGGACGGGCAAGACCCCCGGCAGGTCCTCGCCGCCGGCTGCTGTGTCCACCAAATAGGGGACACGTCCATCAACCCTACAATCGGCCAGCTGGGTGACAACACTGAAGGTCGAACAGGCAGATAGTGGATGCAGCAGCCGGAACGACCGGATGAAAGGAAAAGGAAAAGGAAACCGAAATGAGCACCACGTACACCACATCAAATGAGCCCAGGAACTACACCGGAATCCTCCACCGCAGCCCTCACTGCGTGCATCATCGCCCTCGTCGCCGTCGTCGCAGTGGCAGGGTTCGCCATCGGACGCCATGCCACCAGTGCCCGCTCCCACCCCGGCCCACACCACCGGCACGGTGACGCCGGTCAAGCCCGTGACACCCACGCCAGCACCCTCCGCCGCCGTCGAAACCTTGCAGAAGCAACTCGGCCAACTGAACTACTACGAGGGCCCGGTTGATGGGCTGATGGGACCCCAGACCATCGCCGCCATCACGTACCTCCAGCGTGACGCCGGACTGCCCCAGACTGGCACGATGAACGCGGCCACGCAGGCTGCACTGTCCAACTTCTTGGTCAACGGCAACAACCAGATGGCCTCATGACCACAACTCCACTCCGACCCACCTCGAATGGCCCGCTGGAAAGAGCGGGCCATTCGACGCGTCGTGGCGTCGCCGGTGTGCCCCACATCTTTAAGCTGGACCTGATGCCACCAAAAGGTGACCGCGAGCGCACGAGGATCGGACACCGCTCATGGCAGCTCTGGTGACCGCGGTGGTGGTCGACGATCACCCTTTCTTTCGTGACGGGGTGGCCCGCGGCCTCACCCAGAGTGGCCGGATTCACGTCGTGGGGGAAGCTGCGGACGGGCGCCAAGCCCTGGAGGTCATCGCTCGGGAAGAGCCCCAGGTTGCGCTGGTCGACTACCAGATGCCCGATATGGACGGAATTGCCGTTGTCCACGCCGTGGCTCGCGAGCGCGCTGCCCACTCGCGTCCTTCTTCTTTCCGCACTCACTGATAGCAGCATCGTGTTCCGGGCCCTCGAAGAGGGAGCCGCCGGCTACGTGGCAAAGGACTCGAGCCGGGCAGAGATCGTCGATGCCGTCATCCGGGTGGCCGGGGGTGACGTGGTGGTGCCGCCCGCACTCACGGTGGGTCTCGTTGAGCAGATTCGCCTGCGGTCGCAGGTGGACGCTCTCACTCTGAGCGAACGAGAGTTACAGATCGTTCGCGGCTCTGCGCGAGGCCTCTCGATTCCGCAGCTCGCAAAAGAGCTGTTCATCGGGACGAGCACGGTCAAGACGTACACCCAGCGCCTCTATGAAAATTTGGGCGTCTCGGATCGGGCCGCCGCCGTGGCCGAGGCCATGCGTCGCGGCCTGTTGGAGTAGTCGTGCCCGACCGGTCTGCCTCCGCAGGGTCCCGGTCCGCCATCCGAGTGGCCGACCTGGACGACCAGCCGGATCTTTACGAGATCCTCGCCGACCACGCGTATAGGGGCGTGCAGGTCCAGATCGTGCTGCGGGGCATCTTGGTTGCTTTCGTCCTTGCCGTCGTGTTGTGGATCGCACCTGCCCGTGATCGTGTGGCGTGCTACACCATCGCGGCGATCTATGCCGTGTGGGCGGTCGGCTGGCGCTCTTGGCGCAACGCCGGGACGAAAGTTGGTTCGTTTCATGTGGTTGGCGTTGTTCGTCGATCTGGCCGCACTGGCCGCACTGGCCATTGTGGCGAGTTCTTCGGTCGACCAGAGCTGGACCTCTGATGTCTTGGTCAACGGCTTCTTCATGATCCCGATACTCGCCGCCACCCAGCTCCGACCATGGGTCGGCGCGGCAGTCCTGGTTCCCGACCGTCGCGGCGTACCTCGCCTCGAGCATCGCGGCGAAACAAGCGAACGGCGAGCCGTGGTCCTCGATCGTCCTTCGTACCGGGATCCTCGCCGGCATTTGCGTTGGCAGCATCCTGCTGTCGCGAGTCCAACGGTCACGCGTGCTCACCATCGGTCGCCTCGTCTCTGACCGCGGTGAACTCATCACCGAATTGACCACACTCGAAGATCGTGAGCATCGGACACTCTCGGAGGACTTGCACGACGGCGCCCTGCAGTACGTGTTGGCCGCACGTCAGGACCTTCATGAGGCACGGGCCACCGCAGATCCGACCGCCTTCGACCGGGTCGATCACGCATTGCTCGAAACGACCCAGTTGCTGCGCTCCCTTATGACACAACTGCATCCCGCAGTGCTGGATCAGGCGGGATTTCTTCCAGCCCTCCGGGATCTGGCCCGCATGTCCGCCGAGCGGGGACATTTCGCATGTGCCATCGATGCCGAGCAATGGGACGAATCGCTGCGGACGTCGGCCGACGGCCTGCTTCTCGCTGCCGCACGTGAGCTTCTGGCCAACGTCGTCAAGCATGCAGGCGCGCACAACGTCAGGATCGAACTCGTCACGGGCTCAGTGGCATCGCCCGGCTGCGTGTGACCGACGATGGCCGTGGGATCCACCCGGGCGATGTCGAACGACGGTTCGCCGAGGGGCATATCGGCCTCACCTCGAGGCGGGTCCGCCTCGAGGCCGCCGGCGGCTCTCTGAGGATCCGGAGCCGGTTCACCGTCGGGTACCGTCGCTGAAGTGGAGGTACCCGCCATCGTTCGTGAAACCGGAGCCCGGTCCCGACGATGTGAACGGTGTCGTTCAGCTGCCATTCCGTAAGGGAAAAGTAAAAAAGCGGCTCCGCACCTAGAAATTACGTTACGAATGTATTAAACATACGTTACGGATCGAAGAGATCCAAGGGTGTTGTGAGGGGGGGTGACTCAGAACACCGGTTTTCAGGAGATGGCCGGACAGGGGGGGTCCGGCCATCTCCTTCTCCGTTCTGGGCCCGCGGTTGCCCGGGCACCGATCTGCACTCGCGCTACCGGTCGGCGAAGACCAGGATCTGACCCGTGTAGACCGCCACCCACACGTTGCCGGTGGTGGCGTCGTAGGTGATGCCGATGGGATTGACGCCGGTTGAGATCGTCTGGATCACCGAAAGATCGCTGGCTCGGAGCTTGGTGATCGTGTTCGAGTCGTAGTTGACGACGTAGAGAGCCGTCCCGTCGGTGGAGATGGCCAGCGACCGGCAGTCCACGCCGGTGTGCACCGACCCGACCACCTGGTCGTTGTCAGATCCACCTTGACCACCTCGCCCGGGGCGTTCAGCGAGGCGTAGAGATAGCGGCCGGCCGGGTCCATGACCAGGTGGCGAGGATTCTCACCCACGACGAACGAGCCCTCTTCGGTCAGCGTGGCCAGGTTGACCTTGACCACGCTGTCGCCGCCCATGATGGCCACGTACGCGGTGGAGGAGTCGGGCGAGATGGCGATGCCCCGTGGGTACGCACCCATGGGGAGGGTGGCCACCACTTTGGCTTGAGCCACATCGATCACGCTGAGGTTCCACGAGCACCAGTTGGCCACCAGTACGTAGCGGCCGTCCGGGGTCACCTGCAAGAACTTGGGGACCAACCCCACCTGGATCACCTGATCGATCGCCAGAGTGGCCGTGTTGACCCGGTACACGTAGCTCGGGGTGTCGCCGGCCGCTCGGCCGATTGCGGAGTGCAGGTGTCACTGCCCTCGGGGCCCTGACCGGCGCCGTACATCGAGTAGTTGGAGACGTAGGCGTACTTGGCATCGGGGGTGAAGGCCGCCTCGACCGGCGCTCCATGGGTCACGCCCGGATGGCCGGCGATGCCGAACTGGCTCAGGTCAACGGTGTCGGGGATGGTGGTCACCAGGCTCGCCGCTGCTGTTGTAGACCGTCATGGTGTGCCTGTACATCATGTTCTGGGCGAAGACCAGCCCGGTGTCCGAGGCCGAGACCGACTTCGGCGAGATCGCTCCGCCGATGGTGTCGATCAGCGACATCGTCCGTTGATCAGCCGGGGGACCGGGCGGTACATGCCGGAACGGAGAGGTCGTCGTCGTGGTCGTGGACGGAGCCGCGGACACGTTGGCTCGAAGCCCGGGGCGACGACTCTTGGCGGTGGAGGATGGCAGCAGGGTGACCAAGGCCGCCGTGACCCCCATGACGACGAGAATCAGCACCGTCCGCGTCAACCGGTACCGGCGGGAACGGCGTGAACTGCGGCGCCCCCTCCGCGTTGTCCATGGCGCATTCTCGGCGGCCACGGCACGGCGGGGCAAGCCACAGCACAGGCTCCGGATCGGGGGCACCCGTCCCTCCGCACGCTGCCGCAACCTGGGCCGGACGACGTGCGGACCCCAGGCGACTGCATCTTCGGGCCAAAGTCCCAAGTTGGGAGGCTTTTGAGAGCCTATTGGGGCGCCTGAGATGCGGTTCTTTCAACCTTGGATGCCATGGGAGCGAAGACAACGCCGTACAGCCAGGCGGAGCGATATCTCAGGCGAATTCTCGAGCACGTGTCCGACGCCGTCATCGCAACCGACATCAACGGCCGGGTGACCTTTGCCAATCCCGCCGCCCAGCAACTCTATGGAATCGCCGGAGAAGACGCCCTCGGGCGCAACATCGGGGAACTGCTGGCGATGTTCGACGAGGAAGGACATGCCGATATCGGGGCGATAGCCGCCGTCGTGGCCCGGGACGGCCACTGGAACGGTGAACTCCTGCAACGCTCTCTCGACGGTCGTGACCTCCTCGTGGAGGTGGCCGTCTCGTCGCTCCGCGATGACGACGGCAGCGTGCTCGGCTCGGTGAGCATCGTGCGCGAGATCAGCAGCCGCCGGGCCATCGAGCGCCAGATCGCCCATCAGGCGACGCATGACGGTTTGACCGGTCTGCTCAATCGAACCGCATTTCTCAAGGAGCTCGATGATTCGCTCGCCCTGGAAAGGGTGCCCACTCTGGTCTTCTTGGATCTCAACGGATTCAAAGCCATCAACGATCTTCATGGCCACGACCGGGGAGATGAGATCCTCCGGGTGATCGGCGAAAGACTGTCGGGAGCGCTGCGCCCGGGAGACGCTGCCGGCCGCTTCGGCGGCGACGAGTTTGTGCTGCTTGTTGCACGACCTCACTGACCAGACAGCCATGAATGCCTTCCTCGAGCGCATCATCGCGGGTTTCAACGAACCCGTGCGGTGCCGGAACGGCGCGACCCATGCCGTAGGGGTGAGTGTCGGAGTGGCACATTTCACCGTGGGTGACGATTCGGACAGCCTCATTCACCGGGCGGACGGCGCCATGTACGAAGCCAAGCGTTCGACCGAAGTTGCATCGGCGTATCGGACGGACCACAGCTGACGAAGCGATCGTGGACTCCTTCCCTCTCGGGCCCTTCCGCGAGTAGACCTGGTGCTGCGGATCGGATCGGGCCAGGGAAGGGAGCCAGCTGATGGCGACAGAGTTGATGCGGGCTTGGGCAGTCGACGAGCCCCGGCCCGATGCAGCACCCATCCCCTGACGCCCATACGACGCGAGAAACCCGAACCGGGTCCGGGCAGGTCAGGGTGCGTGTGAGCGTCTGCGGCGTCTGTCGCACCGACCTCCACCTGGCCGAGGGCGATCTTCCGCCGAAACACCCTTTGGTCATTCCCGGCCACGAGGTCGTCGGACGGGTCGATGCGGTCGGCCCAGAATCCACCCGATTCGATCCGGGCGATCGCGTCGGCATCCCGTGGTTGGCCCATACCTGCGGGATCTGCCCGTTCTGCCGCACGGGCCGTGAAAATCTCTGCCTGAATCCCAGCTTCACCGGCTGGGACCTCGATGGCGGTTATGCCGACTACGTGACCGTCAACGAGTCCTACGCCTATCCGATCCCGGATGTTTTCAGCGACATCGAGGCCGCGCCGCTCCTTTGCGCCGGCATCATCGGCTTTCGGGCCCTGCGTCGCGCGGACCTACCGCCAGGGGGCCGTCTCGGGATCTACGGGTTCGGAGGGTCGGCCCACCTGACCGCCCAGATCGCCCTCGCCGAAGGCGCCCGCCTCCACGTCATGACCCGGTCGCCGGCCGCTCGGCAGCTCGCCCTCGAACTCGGGGCGAGCAGCGCCGGGGACGCGGCGGACATGCCACCGGAACCACTGGATGCGGCCATCTTGTTCGCGCCGGTCGGCTCCCTCGTGCCGCGGGCCATGGAAGCACTGGACCGTGGCGGCACACTGGCCATTGCCGGGATCTATCTCAGCGACATTCCGTCGCTGAACTACGACCGCCATCTCTTCGAGGAACGATCGCTGCGCAGCGTGACAGCGAACACCCGGACCGACGGGACCGACGTTCCTCGAAGCGGCCGCCCGGATCGGGATCAAGGTTTCCACCAGTTCCTACCCCTTCGATGATGCCAACGCGGCTCTGGTCGATCTGGCTCAGGATCGGGTGAACGGTGCGGCAGTTCTCGTTCACCCCGGCAGTAGAGCGGGATCGATGATCCGAGTCACCGGGCCCGGTCACGTCGTGGAGGTGTCCGGTCCGGGTAGGTTCCGGTGAGCAGCGGGATACGGGCCTGCGGTCAGACTGACCCGCCCGGTACAGGATCAAGAGGAGAAGGCACGATGGCAACGGAACAAGCGGCGAAGGCGCGGGGAGTCGTGGTGGGAATCGACGGCTCCGCCGCTTCTCTGGAGGCCCTCGAGTGGGCAGCGCGTCAGGCCGAACTGACCGAGCGCAACGCTCGAGATCGTCATGACCTGGGACTGGCCGACGACCTATGGCTGGGCCGTGCCGATCCCCGAGGGATACGACCCCGAGCAGGATGTGCAGAAGGCCCTCGAGCAAGGTTGAAGCCGACGTTCGGGCCAAACACCCCGCCATCGAGATCGCCACCGCGTGCTGCAGGGACATCCCGGCCCAGCTCCTCGTCGAGGAGTCAAAGGGGGCCGACCTCTTGGTCGTCGGCAGTCGCGGACACGGCGAGTTCGTCGGAATGGTGATCGGATCGGTGAGCGAGTACTGCGCCACCAACGCACATTGCCCGGTGCTCGTGCATCGCTCCGGCGGCCTGAGCCGCTCCGTCTCGAGCCGGAGCCGACGGCGATGCCGGACGGGTCCTCACCTCGAAGCGATTTGTCGGTATCGTCTTGCCCAGCGTCCGGGCCCCGAGGGGAGCCAGGACCACTAGCAAAGGAGTGAGCGATGCTCAAGGGTTTCAGGAACTTCCTCATGCAGGGCGAGCTGATCGTCATTGCCGTCGGCCTCGTTGTCGCCCTGGCATTCAGCACGCTCATCAAATCCTTCACGGACAACGTCATCACTCCGCTCATCAACGCCGCCGGCGGCGGGGGTGCGGGGGCAAACGGCCTCGGGTGGACCATCAACGGACAGAGGATCGACGTCGGCGCGTTCTTGGCCGCCATCATCTACTTCATCATTTTCATGGCCGTCATCTACTTCATTCTCGTCGTGCCCTACCGGGCCTACATGAAGAAGACGGGGAACGAGCGTCTTCGGCGACCCCGCTCCCAGCAAAGAGTGCCCGAGCTGCCTGTCGGACGGCCTCCCGCTTGGCGGCAACGAAGTGCAAGTTCTGTGGCAGCGAGGTGCCGCCGTCCCGAGTCCAGTCTGATCCCGGCTCGGCCGCCGGGTCGTCGTCGAGCCGGGACCGCACACCGAGTTGCAGTTAGCGAGCCGGCTCGTGGGTCCCGAGTGTCACCGTAAAGCGTGATCCACCGGTCGGGTAGATCGGCGACTCCGCCCGGACGGTGGCACCCATGGCCGATGCCAACTCGGCGACGATGGCCAGTCCGAGCCCGGATCCGAATTGCCGATTCGGACGTATCCGCCTGGTAGAAGCGTTCGAAGACCCGCGCCAGATCGGCCGGTGCGATGCCCGGGCCATCGTCCTCGACCGTGATGATCTGCGTCTCGGGTGACGACGGTGTCGTCGACGCGCAGGGCCACGTTCACGCGGGAGCGGGCGAATGTGAGCGCATTCTCGATGAGATTGGCCAGAATCTGCGCCAGCCGATCGGGGTCGACCAGCATCGGCCGCATGTCCTCTGACGGCACCTCGACCACAAGATGCAAGCCATTCCTCTCGGCAGGGGGCCGGAAGCCTTCCGCTGTGGTGTGCACGACTTCGGCCACATCGGATGGTCGGAGCCGCGATTGACATCTGCCGGGACTCGAGCTTGGTGAGATCGAGCAGGTCCCCGACCAATCGCTCCAGGCGACGGGACTCGGCGATGATCACTTCCGCCGCCCGCGTGGTGTCTTCTACTGCCCCGTCCGTGATCGCTTCGGCGAAGCCCCGAATCGAGGTGAGGGGTGTCCGCAGTTCATGCGAGACCGACAACAGCAGCTGGCGTTCCCGGCTTCGCCCATCTTTGAGCGTCTGTGCCATCTCGTTGATCGAGCGTCCCAATGACATCGACTCGGCGTAATCGTTGGCCCGCACAGGCACCTGACTGTCGAGATCCCCGGCCGCAATGCGCGCCGTTGCCTCCATGGCCTCCACGAGCGGTCGCGAGAGGCGGCGGCTCAACTGCCAGGCCACGAGCGCGGCAATGAGCAAGGCGACCCCTCCGGAGACGAGGAAGTAGCCCCAGCTGGGACCCGAGATCCCCCACCTCGCGCGTCAGGACGATCGCGATCTGCCCCCGGAGCCTGAGTTGGGTGCGCTCCGCGGGCGTGAGGGTCACCGGGGCCGCGGCAAACACGAGGTTGCCGTCCCGTCCGGACACCGTGTCACCGGACAAGAGGGCCTGCGGGTTCAGGTCCGACGACGGTCAGTCCCGGAGGAAGAGGGGATGTCACAACCCCGCGAGCGCTCACTCGTGATGAAGCGGGCATCTGCGAGGCGCAAGACCCGACGCACCGTATTCAGTGCAGCGAGGCGCTGGGTGCGGCTGGCCCCCGCCGTGAGCGACTGTGCCTCGGTCACCAACTGCTGCGTCGCCTGCTTGCGCGCCGCGTTGTGGGTCAAGATGATGCTTCCGGCTCCGGCAATGATGAGCACGCCGGCCACAAGTCCGACGAAGGCCGTCATCAGTCGGCTCCGCAGCGGACCCCTTCATCCGAACCTGTAGCCGACGCCCCACACCGTGGCGAGGGGAAGGCTCTCGCCCAGCTTCTTGCGGAGCTGGGCGACATGGACATCCACGGTGCGTTCGTCGCCGTACCAATCGGCGCCCCAGACGCCATCGAGGAGCTGCTGACGCGAAAGGGCGAGACCGATGTTCCCGGACAAGAACGCCAACAGATCGAACTCGCGGGTGGTCAGGGCAACAGCCTCTCCCAGCTCGGCGCGCCTCACGGCGCCGAAGATCCACTTCCAGGTCTCCGATGCCGACGACCTCTTGTGGAGGGGCGACGTCCCGAGTGCGGCGAAGAATGGCCCGCACCCGAGCCACCAACTCCCGCGGGGAGAACGGTTTCACGAGGTAGTCGTCCGCCCCCAGCTCGAGGCCGAGAATGCGATCCACCTCGTCGTCCCGGGCAGTCAGGAACAGGACGGGGAGATTGCCTTTGGCCCGGATGCGACGACAGACGTCGAATCCGTCGAGCTCACCGGGGAGTCCGACGTCGAGGATGACGATCCAGGGCTCCTCCTGACGGATGAGGTTCAAGCCTTGGTCGCCGTCCCGGGCGAGCAACACGCGATAGCCGTCCCGACGGAGGTAAAGATCGACGAGGTCGGCGATGTGCGGATCGTCTTCGATCACCACCACGGTGCCGTGCTGCGTGTCCACGGCCCCAGCCTGGCACTTGGAGAAGTGAAATGGGCGAAATTCCGGCCACCATTACAAAACCCTCATGTTTGCCACACACAAACCTGACGTCACTCCCCCCAGGATCAAAGGAGTGAAGCGGGATCACACGGGTGATCCGACGAGAGGAGCACCATGTCGAAGAACGGACTGCGCCTCGGAGCAGTCGCTCTGAGCACCGTCGCCGTCGTGGGACTGGGCAGCGCGTCGGCCTTGGCTGCTTCACCGGCGGCCAGCCACGCAGAGTCTCGCGACGATTCAGGCCAAGGCCGCAGCGGCCATCACCCTGCGGACGAACGATCTGCACGCGGCGATCTCGAAGGTCAACGCGACCAGTCGCCTCGGCTCGAGCGCCGCATCACTCGTGGCGTATCTCCAGGCCGACATCGCGCCCCTGCAGGCGTTCGGCACCAAGATCGCCGGCGATACGACCGTTGCGACGGCCCTGGCCGACTCGTCGACCATCTTCACCTCCTACCGCGTGTTGGCGCTTGTCCTTCCGGCGGCACGCCTCGCGGCCACCTCCGACGCCATCGACGTCACGGTATCCCCAACCTCACCGCCTCTCCGCCAAAGCAGCCTCGCACGTGAACCCGGCAAATAGGCCGCCCTGCAACCACTTATCGACGACCTCAATGCGCAGATCGAATCAGCCACCAACGGCACAGCGGATGTCGCCTCCACGTTGCTCGGCTACACGCCGTCGCAGTGGAATGCCAATCATGATCTGCTGGCGCCCTCCCGGGGCTCCGTAAAGGCCGCGTCGGCCAATATCGTGAAGGCGAAGAGCGACGTGCAGCAGATTCGTCGCATCCTGACCGCCCCGACCCCTCCGACGACGATCCCTCCCGACGACGGCAGGGTGACCTGGCGACCCCGTCTCACTCCGCCCGGAGCATGAGGGCCGTGGGCGTGCGGGCGGCGTTGCGTGCCGGAACGGCCGCCACGACGTTGGACAGGATCACAGTGGCGACCGCAATGAGGAGCGACCCAGAGAACCGGAACGGTCGGTTCGGGTACGGCGTAGATCAACTGAGCGAACAGAATCCACAACCATCGTCCCAGGACGATCCCGACCGGCACGCCGACCACGATCCCCACTAATGCCGCCACCGAGGCCTGCCATGAGATGGCGGCCGCCAGCTGTCGTTGGGTGAAACCCAGCGTCTTCAGCAGGGCCAGGTCGCGCCGGCGGCGCCGCACCGATGCGGCCAGGGTCAAGGCAAGTGCGGTGACCGCTCCGAGGGCGAGTCCAGAGACGAGAAGGATGGGGGTACCACCGATGGTGCGGTAGTTGACGATCTCCGCTGGACGTTGGACTCCGACAACAGCGACGGTGTCGCCTGACCTCCACCATCGGGCACGTCGGCGAACGCCCTGTTAGCCGCTCGGGCAATGCGTTGCAGATCCGCCCGTCCGGCCGAGGGTGAGACGTGGCAGCGCATCCGCACCAAGGCCAGATTCGGGCCATTGAGGGTCGCGTCGGGGCTCTCCATGGCCCGCAGGAATGCCGTCGGCAAGACGGCGTTGGAGACGAAGGCGCCTGTCCCCATGGACGTGTGATCCGAGATGATGCTGGCGAATCCCACCGCAGGCAACGTGGCCGTCCCGACGATCATGAGCTTCGTCGGCGGCACATAGATCGGCGCATCCTTGCGGGCTGCCGTAGGAAACAGTGACAGCAGTCCCCCAGACGCTTGTGGAGCTGCGCCATCGTGGCTGCCCCGAGCACGATCTGATTCTTCTTCTCGACCGGGTGACCCGACAGCATCGCCGGCGTCAGACGTGGCTCGCGCCTTCGCCGAAGAGAAACGGCATGTTCTGTCCTTCGATCTCGGCATCGATATAGACTGACCCCGGTGTAGGCCGCGACGTCGCGGTCCCGTGCCAGCAAGGCAAAGGCCTGCGGTGGCACGTTGCCGCCCCCGGAACCCACCTGGCTCAACATGTAGTTCCAGTTCCATCCATAGAGGGCGGAGTCGTCACCAAGGTCTGCAGGCTGCTGCCGAAGATGACGGTGGCCACCGCCAAGACCACGGCAAGTGCCGTACCGAGGAGCGCCGACCGCACCGGTACCCCCGATCGGCCACCGCCCGGGTTCGAGCGCCATACGCACGCCGACGACGCCCGAGGCAGGAAGGCCCGCCGTCGCTCCGGCCTGTGCGACGCTTGACCTGTGGGAGGAGCGAGCTGCGCTCGGCGCAGCCGCCCGGTGGGGCAAGGTCCTGAAGGTCACGATCACCGCCGTCGCGCCGAGCACGCCGATCAACACCACGACACCCAGGCCGAGCACGGTCCAATCGGCGGAGAACCCCGTCCTCGGGATAGACGGCGCGCACCGGGCCGAGGGGGGACAAGCGGTGAAAGGGCCACCGCCACAGCCGACCGCCAACGAGTGTTCCGATCACGATCGGCCCCAGAATCCCCTATCATCCCGTCGGCCGCCGCGGTCAGCGGGTCGGCGCCGAGGGAGCGAAGCACCGTGAGCGTCTTCAGCGCCGGCGCGCACTCGGCGGGAGATGGCTTGGCCGGCGATGAGGAACGCGGCCAGAAGCGCGACGCCACCGAACACCCCGAGAGCGATGGCGATTGGCTTTATGGCCGATCCGCTTTCGCCTCCACGGGAGTGGTGGCATGGACGGTCGTGACGACGCCCGGAGGGATCAACTTTGCCAGCTCGGACTCCACAGCTCGGCGACCTCACGACTGCCATTGTACCGTCTGGATCCCGAACGTCTCCGCTCCGGTGAAATTGCTGCTTCGGGTGCGACAGGACCTCTCGGGCCAACGCCGGCGTCAAGATGATGAATGTCGGGACGCGATCGATGTCGTCCTCGACGATCTCCGAGCTCAACGTGGCGAGACCGACCAACGTTGCGTTGAACCTGATCGTTGGCGCCACCCGTGGCGTGCCAATTCCAGGTTCATTCTGCTGGGCGTGCGAATAGATCCCGTAGGGGATCCTCTCGCCGACGTGATAACCAAGCTGGTGCGCTGCCAGCGGGGTCATCATGATTTCGTTCGGCCGATTCGGGGTTCAGCCATCCGGCCCGCCGTCACGGCGACACGATCCTGATCGAAGAAGAGGCCGTCGACGCTGGCGATCGGGTAAGCCAATGCCACTGATTCCAGCCGAGGCGCACCGTTGGGCCGCAGAGGAGCCGCGGTGATCTCGATTCCCGCCTCGACGTGGCGCACATGAGCCAGGTGAGCGATATTCCTCGTCAGTTGGGGCGAATAGTTGGGGTTGGATGAGGCATCGTTGGCGTTATCGCCGTAGATGGTGACACCGAGGTCGGGAGGGTTGGTACTGGCCAAGAAGGTGGTGAACGAACCCTGCGTCCGCCGCGCCGCGGCCAGGCTGGCCATGGCCATGCCACCCACCAGACCTGACGAGGAGGACCACCGAGATATAGGCGCGGCGTCGCTGATGAAACGTGGCGCGAAACCGGTACCACGCGGTGGCGGCGAGGGCCGGATTCACCGACGTGCTCCCCCTGGACACTCAGCCCTCACCTCAAAAGTTCTCCTCCATGCCCATGAGCGCCACACCCAAAGGACAGTCTCCCCGGAACACAGCGACGGGCCAAGGGTGGCAGCATGCGCTCCCTGGCGGGTGCCAGCACCACAGAACCGGACAAGGTCCAAATTTCGCTGGTTCGGCCTCATCGGTCCCATCGCGCTACCGTGATCCCTCAAATGGACTGTCATCCGAGTTGCGCTGGCCGAAGACAATGTGCTGCTCAGGGAGGGCATCTCCCGGATTATCGACGCCCGCGCCGATCTGGATCTGGTGGGGACCGCCTGTGACCTCCCCGAGCTGCTCGCCTTGATACAAAAGGAGGAGCCGGATGTCGTCGTGACCGACATTCGGATGCCCCCGACCGGCACGGACGAAGGGATTCAGGCCGCATCGTGGCTACGTCAGCATCGACCCGGAGTTGGCGTGGTCGTCCTCAGCCAGTACACGGCCCCGGCTTACGCGTTGGCGCTGCTGGAAACGGGTTCGGCCGGACAGGGCGTACCTCCTGAAGGAGCGGGTCGCCGGAGCGGACGAACTCGCACAAGCCATCCATACCGTGTCCCAGGCTGGCTCCATGATCGATCCGATGGTGGTCGACGAACTCATTGAGGCCCGCTCGACCCGACGTACTTCGGATCTGTCATGGCTCACTCCCCGTGAGTCGGAGATTCTCGGGGAGATGGCGCAGGGAAAGAGTAACGCCGCTATCGCCAGCTCGCTGCAGGTTTCCGAGCGTGCCGTAGAAAAGCACACGAACTCCATTTTCTCGAAGCTGGGACTGACCGAGGAAAAGGAAGTAAACCGAAGAGTCAAGGCGGTACTCGTCTACCTGAGCGAACCCGGGGGAGGCTGACCCCACTGACTCGAGTGTGCCAGCACCACCGTGAGGGGCGGAGCTGCATGCGATGATGGATCGATGAGTGATCCGCTCCCCGTGCTCGTGGTGGACGACCAAGCACCGTTTCGTTCGGCCATGAAGGCCGTTCTGCGACGTTCGCCCGAGTTCGACCTAGCGGGAGAAGCCGCAAGTGGGGCGGAAGCCATCGCGTTGGCAGACGAATTGCATCCGGCACTGGTCCTGATGGACATCAACATGCCGGAGATGAACGGCATCGAGGCGACCCGTCGAATCGTCTCATCCCACCCCGAGGTTATGGTGGTCCTCTGCTCCACCTACGAGGTCGGCGATCTACCCCCGGAGGCAGCGACGAGTGGGGCCCGTGCGTACATCAACAAGGAGCACCTCGGCGCGGACATCCTTCGGCGGTTGTGGGCCGAACGGGATTCGGGAGAATTCATCACCAGCTGAGTCCGGCCCGCGGCCGGTGGATCTCAGATGAGGGGCACCGAGCCATTGACGCGGGCGCCGTGACCCGGCGATGACTCCCACCGCACGGTGCCGCCGATGGCGCCGAGGCGGTCGGCCATGTTGATGTACCCGTGGCCTCGTTGCGCCTTCTCGACGTCGAAACCCGGACCGTCGTCGCTCACCGAGAACAAGAGCCCGCCCGACTCCTCCCACAACCGTACTTCCACGTGCGCGTCGACGGCGTGCTTGGCCGCATTCTGCAGGGCCTCCAGGCAGCAGAAATAGATGGCGGCCTCCGTCTCCGACGAGTAGCGACCGATGCCATCGGCCACGACGTCGACCGAGAGCGGGTTGCGATTGGCCGCGGCGCGCAATGCCTCGACCAGGCCGCTGTCGACCAGGAGCGGCGGGTAGATGCCGTGGGCGAGCTCCCGGAGCTCTTGGATCGTCTCTTGCACCTCCCCCGCCAATTCGTCGAGCATTTCGGCCCCGGCGGCCGGATCGTCGGCGATCACGTCGCGCGCCAGGCGCAGGTTCACGGCGAGTGCCACGAGGTGCTGCTGCGCCCCGTCGTGCAGGTTACGCTCGACCCGCCTCCGCTCGGCGTCGCCACTGGCCACGATGCGGGCCCGGGATTCCCGCAGGGCATCCGCCTGCTTGCGGAGTTCGTCCAGGGTGGTCTGGAGCGCCGTGTCGAGTTGTGAGTTGTGAAAGGCAAGACCAACCTGCCGCGCCAGGTCCGTGAGCACACGATCGTCATCTTCGGAGAAGAGGTCGTCTCCCGACGCTCTTTCGACGACGACCAGACCGAGAAGCTCGCCGGCGTGGCTGATGGGAGCCACGCGGAGCTGCGCCTGCGGTCGACCGTCGAGAAGGGCCGGCAACCATACCGACACCCACGCGCTGCCCGAGACGCCGGCCCGGGTGACGACCGGACGCTCCCGACTCGTCACGACGAGGGAGAGTGGGCCGCGAATCGGGAACGGAAACGGCCCGCTCCAGGACTTCGCCCATGCCGGTGTACACCTCGGCACTCACCAGTCCCATGGTCTTGCGGAGGGATTCGGCCAGCTGCAGCAAGAGCTCGTCCATCGGGTATGGCCCGTGTCAGCCGGCTGCCGAAGGTCCGGAGCACCTCGTCGGGTGCCTGCCGGGCCCCGTAGACGAATCGGGTGGCCGAACCCACGAAGCGCTCCCGGGCCGGGACGAAGGCCAGGGCGGCGATGCCGGTCGCCAGCATCGAGAGCCCCAGCGTCGTGCGGTCGGTCGAATCGTTCGGCTTGTGGCCCAAGCCGAGGACGACGACCAGGTAGATCGCCGAGACCATGGCCACGAACCCGAAGACGGTGAACGACCGGACGAGCATGCGTCCGCTCTGGGGGCCAGTCGTCGGGACTCGCTCGCCATGAGGGAAATCGGCACCAGCACGGTGCTCCCCGCCGCCACGGCACCCAACGGCCCGGGCCAGTTGATGAGCACGTGCAGCACCGCCACGACCAACGCGATGGCGCCCGCGAGAACCACCCCGATGGCGAACCACTGGAGACGCTCCCGATCGTGCCCGACGGCGCTGGCGTAGCGGAGACGCAAGGGGATCACCGCCACGACGGCGGCGATGGACCAGCTGATACCACCCCCGAGGATGGAGAGTGCGTGCTTGTCGATCACCAGGGACACCCCGGTCGCCAGCGCGGCCACGTAGGCCACGACCACCGCCGTGCGCCGCGCCGTCCCTGGCAGTTGCCCGTCGGGCAGAGCCAGCAAGAAGTGGAAGGAGACGGCCGTCACCAAGAGCGCGGCGATGGTGGCGACCGACTTCGCCGCCCCGAAGGAACGCACGCTTTCGTGCTGGCCCAGCCGGCCGGCCGTGAGCGCCACCGCGGCGAGGAGGGAATCCGCCGCGATGAGCAAGGCATACGGATCCGGGCCCGCCGCCGTGCGATCGGAAAAGCGGTTGGCGACCAGCGCTGCGACGGCCCACACGAGGGTCAGCCCGAAGGCCACCGCGTTCACGGCCGTGATGCCGTTCGGCACATGGGTTCGAAGGCCGATGACGACGATGGCCACCGTGACCACGAACAGCACGCCATGGAGCACGATCTGCGACGACGACCGCTTCGGCCGGCGGCACCCGCAGCTCAACGACGGCTTCATTCATGACGACGTCCATCTTCTCCGCACTCCTCATTCGGCCCGCAGTAAGTGGGCAGTTGACGTTCGGGCGGCCATCGAATCCATGGCGAGGCCACCTTCAGAGCGATCAGGAGAACGAGGGCAACGTAGCTACCCCACCTCCGGCCGAACGTCGGCCGGAGGTGGTACGTGGCTACCCGGAGGGCAGCCCGATCCACTGCTAGAGCACTCCGGCAGACGACATCCGCATGTCTCCTCGACGATGCGCCCGTCGCGCATGCGGACCACTCGCTCGGCCGCCGCCGCCACCCCGGGATCGTGCGTCACGAGCACGATGGTCTGACCGCCGTTGTGCAGCCGGCTCAAGAGCTCAATGACCTCCTGCCCACCCTCGGAGTCGAGGGCGCCCGTTGGCTCGTCGGCCAGCAGAAGCGTCGGCTCGTTGGCCAGCGCGCGGGCGATGGCGAGTCGTTGGCGCTGACCACCCGAGAGCATTCCGGGAACCGTCGAAGCCTTGTCGCCGATGCCGAGGAGGTCGAGCAGGTCTCGCGCCCTCGTTTCGGCCATGCGGCGCTTGCGACCCGCGATGACCGCCGGGCAGCGCGACGTTCTCCAGCACCGTCATGCCCTCGAGCAGGTTGAAGAACTGGAAGACGATGCCGATGTGCTTACGCCGCAACTGGGACAGCTCGTCTTCGCGTGCGACCCGTGACCAGTTCGCCGGCCACGGTGATCGTCCCCTCGTCGGCCACGTCGAGTCCGGCCACCAGGTTCAACAGGGTCGACTTTCCGCAGCCCGACGGGCCCATGAGGGCGACGAAGTCACCGGACGGCACGACGAGGTCGGCGCCGCGCAGCGCCCGCACGGGCGCATTCTCCGCCTCGAATGTCTTTCGCACCTTCTCGACCACCAGGGCATCCATGTCAAAGCCTTTCGCTCGGCGCCATGACCGTGCTCGGGTCTGGCTCTTCGACCAATCTGAACGCGACCACCGGAGTGTCGCGCCCCTTCACCAACTGTGGATCGAGCGCAACCGTGGTCACCGCCTCCCGCAATGCTTTCAGGGTTCCCTCCGAAAGCACGGTTTCACCCGCCGCCGCCAACTGTTGCAGCCGTTGGGACATGTTGACGGTGTCGCCGACCAAGGTGTACTCCAGGCGCTCCTCGGACCCGAGGAGCGCTGCCGCCGCCTCGCCGGTCGACAGCCCCAAGCCCAATCCGAAGGCGGGCAGACCCTCCTCCTCCCACCGCGAGTTGATGGCGTGCTGCTTGGCGTGCATGGCCAGGGCGGCCGCCACCGCCCGATCGGCGTGGTCCTCCTGGGCGAAGGGTGCGCCGAAGACGGCCATCACGGCGTCGCCGACGAACTGCATCACCGTGCCGTTCTCCCCGAGGATCGCCTCGTTCATGGCGGCACGGTGCACGTTGAGCTGCCCGGCCAGCTGGCTGGGATCGGCGTGCTCGGCGATGGTCGAGTAGGAGCGGATGTCGCTCATCAGGACCGTCACCACGACCCGCTCCGTCTCGCCGATGTGCCGGCCATCACGCCGAAGCTTCTCCGCCAGGCCGCCCGGAAGCAAGCGGGAAAGGGTTTCCCCCTGCTCTTCGCGATCGACGATCGCCTTGTGCAAGAGACGCAGTCGCTGCAGCGCCCCCTGGGTGCCGGCCGAAACGCCCTCGGCCAGCTTCACGAAGACCGCCTCGACTTCGGCGTCGATGGCCTCCGCCGGGAGTTGGCGGGCCACCGCGATGGCCTTGATCGGCTTTCCCTCGGCCACCATGCTCAGGAGCGCCTCCTCGGCCGGCGTAAGACCGCCATTGGTCGTCACCGGCCGCAGCAGGGCCTCGACGATGGAAGGGTCGAGGGCGGTGCCCCCGGTCGCCACGGCTCGGATCGCATCGACGAGCTGGTCGCCCTCGGCGATGTGGTCCTTCAGGAGATAGCCGTAGCCGGCCGACCCTTCGGCCAGCAGCGAGACGGCGTACTCGGGGTCGTCGTACTGCGAGAGGATGACGACCCCGGTTCCGGGGTGACGGTGTCGCACCTCCTTGGCCGCATCGATGCCTTCGCGGTTGAACGACGGGGGCATCCGGATGTCGGTGACGAGGACGTGGGGGCGAGCACGTCTGGGCTCCGTCGATGACCTCGTCGTAGTCGGCCGCCACGCCGACGACCCGGAGATCGGCGTGGCGGGCGATCAGAGCGCGCACGCCCTTCACGGACGATCAGGTTGTCGTCGGCCAAAAGGACGTCAATCGTCGCCGGCGAGGCTGGGGAGGCGGAACCGCTGTCGGGAAGATCCATCACTCCCAGTTTTCGCACATCGCACGGCGCCGGGAAAGGGGGCGACCATCCCCGTGACGAGGTGGTGCTAGGCACACCCGCAGCATGCCTGTCAGCACACTCGTCAACGCCGGCCGCGAGGGCGATGCTTGCTCCATGACCACCGACGACACACACCCGGTACGAGGGGACGGTGACGTCGCTGTCCTGGATCCCCTCCGAAGCGATCGAGGGTGCCCAACGCTTTGCCTTCGACTCCGGCATCACCCACTACGACCCGCCGCCTCCCTCCGAGGACATCGACCTCGAGGCCCTGCGCGACGCCGACCGCTTTCGCTTCGCCAACGCGCTTGCGGGCCTGGATCGAAGTCGATGCCGACAGGACAGGTCACCGACTGCGGGTACGCCGGGCGGCGGGCTGATGGGGTCGACGACCGTCAGCGTGGCCGGGCTCCGGCACAAGTTCGAAGCGGTGCAGCTGCCCGATCTCCAGCGCGAGCCCGAGTTCGGCGACGGGTGGGTCCGCTTCGTCCAGACCACCGGAGGCCGCACCGGGTTGCCCGCGCCGCGGCGCGTGCGCCGCCGGCCCTTCATCCAGTGGCAGGCCCCTCTCGTGTGGACGACGCTCTCGCTCACGCTGCACGCCGACGGTCGGCTCGAGCGGGCGCTCATCGGGGCCAGCCGCTTCCCCCGTCACTGGGTCTACGACGACGACGGAGACGCTCTCGCACAAGTCGGGGCTCACGGACTTCAAGGACTGGTACCGGCAATCGTTCGGGCGGCACACGCCCGTGGGGCGACCAGGACTCAGAAGCGCTCGTGACGGCGGTCGAGACGGCGCTCGAACGCTCGCTGTCCGCCCGGGTCATGGGCGGAAGCGGCAAGGTCGAAGTTCAAGCGATTCCCGGCAGGAGCCATCCTGGCGCAAGCAGGGCGAGCCCGGCACCGAGGTCTTCCTGGTCCTCGACGGGGTGATCCGGGTCGAGCACGACGGCGAGCGCCTGGCCGAGTACGGACCCGGTGCGCTCCTCGGGGAGCGGGCCCACCTCGAGGATGGTGCCCGCACGTCGACACTCGCGGCGGTCACCCCGTGCCGGGTCGCCATCGTCGAGGCCGACCAGTTGGAGCGCTCGGACCTTCTGGAGCTCTCCGAGGGACACCGCCGCGAAGATCAGGCGCGATACTGAGCGAGTGCGGGTCCATTTCTGCGGTACTCGCGGATCCACTCCGGCCCCCGGGCCCGAGTTCGTTCACTACGGCGGTCACACCTCGTGCGTCGCTCTGTCGCTCGACGCCGACACGGCGCCGTCCGGCGCCGCCGTGCCCACGCTCCTTCTCGACGCCGGCACCGGGCTCCGACAGCGTCACGACGCTTCTCGAGCGTCAGCCCGTTCGAAGGGAGCCATCCTCCTGACCCATCTGCACTGGGACCACGTTCAGGGGCTGCCGTTCTTCCAGAGTGGCGACCATCCTGACTCGCAGGTCACCTTGCGGCTTCCCCCGCAGGAGGACGGGGCGGACGCCGAGAGCGTGTTGGCCCGGATGATGTCACCCCCCCTCTTTCCCATCCGGCCGCGGAACCTCCGCGGGAACTGGACGTTCGACGTCCTGCCCCCGGACGCCTTCTCCGAGGGCGGGTTCCCCGTCGGAGGCTTTCGTGTGATCGCCAAGGACGTCCCCCACAAAGGCGGCCGCACGGTCGGTTATCGGGTCACCGACGGCCACTCGACCATCGCCTACATCCCCGACCACTGCCCGACCGAGTTCGGCGCCGGACCCGACGGGTGGGGCGAGTATCACCCAGCCGCCCTCGATCTGGCGCGCGACGTCGACGTGCTCATCCACGACGCCCACCTCGTGCCCGAGGAGCTGCCCGCCGAGGCCTCTTTCGGCCATGCTGCGGCCGACTACGCGGTCGAGCTCGGACGTCGCGGCCGGGGCGCAAACGGTCGCCCTGTTCCATCACCGGCCCGACCGCTGCGATACCGCACTCGACGCGCTCGTGGACCGCTTCTCGTCGTCGTCCGTCACGGTCATCGGGGCCTCCGACATGCTCGAACTTGCGCTGTGACGCCTCGATGAGGCGCGCCGACGCCATCGTCGTGGGCTCCGGTCCGAACGGGCTCGCCGCCGCGTTGACGATGGCCCGGGCCGGGCTGGCCGTCGACGTCATCGAGGGGGCGGACACGATCGGTGGAGGCTGCCGCACCGAGGAGCTGACCCTGCCCGGCTTCCACCACGACGTCTGCTCGGCCGTCCACCCGCTCCTCAGCGCCTCCCCGTTCTTTCGGGACACGGATCTCTCCGGCTCGGGGAGTGCACCTCCTCACCCCGCGGGTCGCCTTTGCGCAGCCGCTCGACGGGGGACAGCGCGGCGGCGGTGACCGGCACGGTCAACGAGACGGCAGCGCACCTGGGTGTGGACCGCGCCGCCTACGCGCGGATGTTCTCGCTCCCTGGTGCGCAACGCCGGACGGCATCCTGCCGAACTTCCTCGCCCCGCTGCGCTCCATCCCGAGCAGCCCGCTCGCCACGGCGCATGTTCGGACTGAAGGGCCTGGCGTCAGCCGAGCGACTAGCCACCCACTTCCGCACGGTCGAGGCCCGGGCGATCATCGCCGGTGCCGCCGCCCACTCGATGCTCCCGTTCGACGCACCTCTGTCCGGCGCCTTCGGGCTGCTCTTCACCATGCTGGCGCACTCCCTGCGGCTGGCCCGTGGTCGAGGGCGGCAGTGCGCGCATCGTCGATGCCCTCGCCGCGGAGCTCGAGTCGCTCGACGGCCGGATCGTCACCGGCCAATGGGTCAGGAGACTCGCACGACCTTCCCCCGGCACGCGCGACCGTTCCTCGACGTGACGCCGCGTCAGTTCGTCGACCTGGCCGGTGACCGACTTCCCGGCCGCTACCGCCGCGGCCTCGAGCACTTCCGCTACGGGCCCGGGATCTGCAAGGTCGATTGGGCCCTCGACGGTCCGGTCCCGTGGCAGGCGGAGCTCTGCCGGGAGGCGGTGACCGCTCCACGTGGGGGGAAGCTTCGCCGAGGTGGCCCAGAGCGAGGCGGATGTCGCGGCCGGCCGCCACCCGGACCGTCCCTTCTGCCTGGTCACCCAACCGTGTGTCCTCGATCCGACCCGGGCCCCGGCGGGAAGCACACGCTGTGGGCCTACTGCCACGTTCCCAATGGATCCGACCGTCGACATGAGGGAACGCATCGAGGCACAGATCGAGCGATTCGCTCCCGGATTTCGCGATCGCATCGTCGGCCAGGTCACCACGACCGCCACCGAGACCGAGGCGCACAACCCGAGCTACGTCGGCGGGGACATCGGCGCCGGGGCGGCGACGTTGCGCCAGACCGTCTTCCGACCCACCGTGCGCTGGAACCCGTACCGCACGGGCCTCAAGGGCGTCTACCTCTGCTCGGCCTCGACGCCTCCCGGTGGAGGGGTGCACGGCATGTGCGGCCACTGTGCGGCCCGTACCGCGCTGCACGATCTCGGGAGCGAGCTCGGAACACGGCAGGACTGAGCCAGCGGTCGTCCTGACGATGGCGACCTTTCGCACCGTGAACAGCCAGGTTCGCGCATTCGCGTGGTACCGCTTCCGGGCCACCTTCGCCCGTCGCTGGGCCGGCCTGCTTGCGGTCGTCCTTCTCACCGGACTCCTGGGGGGGCTCTCCATGGGAGCCATCGCGGCGGCCCGGACGACCGAATCGTCTTTCGTCGACTTCGCCATCGAGCACCGACACCCCTGATCTCTTCATCCTCGACGGCTTCTACAACCCGGCCATCGGCCTGAATGCGGGGTACAACCCGACCCTCCTGCGCAAGATCGCCCATCTCCCCCATGTGGAGAGCGTGGAGTCGCGAGGTCGGGATCAATGCCGGACCAGCTCACCAAGAACGACGAGCCGCTTGCCGCTCTCCGATGGGACCGGCGCTAACGGCAGCGTGAACGGCCTGTACTTCGACGAGGACCGCGTCGTCGTCACCCAGGGCAGGGCAGCCAACCCCAAGAAGGCCGACGAGTTCGTCTTGGACTCCGCGCACGGCCGCACCTCTTCGGATTCCATCTCGGCGAGACGGTGACGATCGGTTGGATCTCCAATCCGAGCTGGTGCATCGCAGGGCGCCTCGCCGACCTTCAAGGTTCCACGCGACCAGCAGATCCGCATGAAGCTCGTCGGCGTCGGCGCGACGAACGTCGATTCTCTCTTCCAGGATCAGGACAACGCCAACTCCAATCAGATCGAACTGTTCACGCCGGCGTTCACCGACAAACTCCTCGCCTGCTGCAGCAACGACATGGAGAGCGGCATCGCCCTCGACGACGGCACCCGTTACCTCTCGACGGTCGAGTCCGAGATCCGCGACATCCTCCCCAAGGGTCTGCCCTTTACCTATGTCCAGGCGCCCGACGTCGAAGCGAGGGCGGAGCGCACGCTCCGACCCGAATCAATCGCCCTGGCGTATTCGGCGGGATCGCCGGCCTGGCCGTCGCTCCTCATCGCCGGTCAGGTGATCGGAAGACGCATCCGGCTCAATGCCGACGATCTCAACGTGCTGCGCGCCCTCGGCGCCGATCCGGCCATGACCATCGAGCGACGGTCTCATCGGCACTTTGGCGTCGATCTTCGTGGGCTCGCCTCCTGGCCGGGCTCGTCGCGATCGGCCTGTCACCGTTGGCGACCCCTCGGCCCCGTTCGCCCCTGCTTCGGGTCGGGCTGCACGTCGACTGGACGGTCGTCGGCCTCGGGGTGGCGCTGCTGCTGATGAGTCTCAGCACGTTGGCCGTGGTCGTGGCGTACCGGGCCGCACCCCACCGGGTGGCGGTCCGCCTGCAAAGAGAGCGGGGGTCGAGCGTGGCTCGGGCGGCGACGGCCACGGGTCTGCCTCCGACCGCGGTCACGGGAATCCGCTTCGCCCTCGAGCCGGGTGTGGGCCGCAGCACCGTGCCGGTGCGCTCGGCGATCCTCGGTGCCGTCCTGGCCGTGACCGTCGTGGTCACCACCGTCACATTCGGCTCCAGCTATGAACACCCTCGTCTCGCACCCTGCCCTCTACGGCTGGAACTGGACCTACGACATCGACGGCGGCGGCGGGCTGGGCGACATTCCCGGCCGTCCCGTCGCCGCCCCCTCGAACGCCGACCCCTTTGTGGCGCGGCTGGACCGGGGTCTATTTCTCGACACTGCAGATCGACGCATTGAACGTCCCGGTGATGGGCGGAAGCCCCAACGCCGGCGGTCGGCCCCCCCCTCTTGTCCGGACACGGCTTCGACGGGCCCCGCCAAGTTGTGCTCGGTGCCGCCACGATGGCGCAGCTGCACAAGCGGCTGGGCGACACCGTCGAGGTCAGTCGCGCGCGGTTCGACGCCGCACGACGCTCAACATCGTCGGGACGGCCACCATGCCGGCGATCGGCATCGCCGGCTCCGCCCATCTCGAAATGGGCAGCGGAGCGTTGCTCTCCTACAAACTCATCTCCCCCGGGGCGCGCAACATCTTCGACGTGCCAATCCCGGGGCCTAATGCCATTCTCGTCCAGACGTCAAGAGGGATCCGAACCCGAAAGCGGGCTTGGCCTCGTTGCAGGCGATCGGCCACAAATTCCCGCAGTTCGAGGCGATGGCGGAGCGGTTCTACCCGTCGAGAGGCCGGCCGAGATCCTCAACTACCGCACGCTCGGGACGACGCCGATCCTGCTCGGCCTCGCACTGGCGTGCGGCGCAGTCGTCGCGCTCGGCCTGACACTTGTCTCCTCGGTCCGGCGGCGACGCACCGACCTGGCGCTCTTGAAAGCGCTCGGGTTCACCAAACGACAGTTGGCGGGAGCGATCGCGTGGCAGGCCAGTGTGGCGGTGGGCATCGGCTGCGTCATCGGCATTCCGCTCGGCATCGCGCTCGGCCGGTTTCTCTGGGGCCTCTTCGTCCACCAGATCAGCGCGGTGCCCGACCCCACCGTCCCCGCCGTGTCGATCGTGCTCATCGGCGTCGCCGCGCTTGGTGCTGGCGAACCTGGTCGCCGCCATCCCCGGCCGTATCGCGGCGCGTACCCCGACGGCCCAACTCCTCCGGAGCGAGTGAGCGCTACGACCCGGGCTCGCGGGCCAGGTCCCGACCCCACCCCCAGTTTCTCCCGGAAAAAGGCCAGTGTCTGATCGAGTGCGGCGCGGGTCGGCGTTCCCTCCCGATCCTGCAGGTGCTCGGTCAACACGGAGTGCGCCGCCTTCGGGTGGCCGTGAGGATTTCCCGGTGAAGAGTCGATCTCGACGGCGATGAACGCGTCGCCAAGCTCACGTCGCAAGGTGGCGAAACGATCCTCGAAGCAGAACGGGTCATTGGTGAAACGCAGACCCAAGACGCATGTCCCGGCGGATGTCCGCTCCTTGACCCGGGTCGAGATCCGCGTCGGAAATACCGATATCGGCCTTGAACCTCTTCGACAAGGGGAAGGGAAGCGAGGGCTGACTCAGCACAGGCGCCAGCACGATGTCGTCCACCATCATGGCCAACGCAAAACCGCCGGTGAAGCACATCCCCACCACCCCCACCCCCGGTCCGCCGCATCGTTCGTGTTCGGCTGCCGCCAGCTTGCGCAACCACACCGTGACGGGGCTCGTTCTCTTCAGGGCGAAGGCACTGAACTCCCGCGAGACACAGGCCGGACCGAATGACTGGACCAGGTAGCCGCCTGAGGCCGGTCGTCCGGGATCGCCGAACAGGCTCGGCATCACCACGGTGCACCCTGCCGCCATGACCTTTCGCCCGTAGTCGGCCACATGGGGCGTGATACCCGGCATTTCAGGAATCACGATGACGGCAGGGCCGTCGCCGCCCCGGTACACGGTCCGCCGTTTCCCGTCCGCCTCGAACGACTCTTGTGCAAAGCCTTCCAGGGCGGCCCGCCACTGGCCCGTATCGCTCCTTGCCATCGGGGGACCGTAGCATCGCCCATCGTGCACCCTCCCCGCTCCTGGACCAGCGAAATGCCCTCCCCGACCCCGAACATGAGCCCCCCGAACGGCCCGATGTGAATCTCGCTGCTCCCACCTGCGATGATGCAACCATCGCTCCCTTCGCTGCCTCCGGCCCAACCGAGGGGCTTCCCGGCCCGACCGTCCACATGGAGAGCACGGCGTTCCCCCTGTGAGCTCCGTCCGCCCTGCCCGCTCACGCCTCGTCGATCCCGAGCTGGCGGCCCGTGTCCCGGCGATCCGGTCGGCCACGGTCGCCGCGCTGGTGATCGGCGCCCTGACTGCGGCATGCACCGTCGGTGCAAGCCGTGGCACTGGCGACCGCCATCGACCGATCGCTGCTGCACCACGTCCCCCTCGACGATGCTGCGACCCGAGCTGATCGCCTTCGCTCTCGCCGTCGTGGCGCGCGCGGTCGTGGCCCTCGTCGGTGAGCGCTGGGCGGAGCGCACCGCCGAGTCGGTCGTCTCCGCCATGCGGGGCGCAGCTACTCCGCCACGTTCTTGCGCTCGGCCCGGCATGGTTGGTCGGGGAGCGCCCCGGCGAGCTCTCGCTCACCGCGACGCGGGGTCTCCGGTCCCTCCACACGTACTTCGCCCGCTACCTCCCTCAAGCGGCGGCGGCGGTGGTGATTCCCGTCGTGCTTGCTGGCCTGGATCGCCTCGCAGGACTGGCTGTCGCTCGTCATTGTCCTGGCACTGGTCATCGCGGTGCCCATCACCATGATCCACTTCGGCCGCGAAGCCAACCGGCGTACGGCGCGGCAGTGGCGCCGTCTCGGCTCCTTGGCCGGTCGGTTCCTCCAACTCATCGAGGGCCTCCCGACGCTGCGCGCCTTCGGACGCGATGCGCACGGGCGACGCGAGGTGGTCGAGTCCACCGAAGGCGTCCGCGTCGCCACCATGCGGACGTTGCGCGTCGCCTTCCTCTCCGCGCTGTCCATGGACCTGATCGCAGGATTCGGCGTCGGGTTCGTCGCCATGGCATTGGGTCTGCGCCTGTTGTGGGGAGAGCTCGACCTGCAGACGGCAATGGCCGTGCTTCTGGTCGACTCCGGAGATCTTCGTCCCGCTGCGGCGGGCCGGTGCCGAGTTTCACGCCAGCACCGAAGGGCAAGCCGCGGCGGCCCGGGTCGTCGAGATCCTGGCGCTCGCCCGCGCCCGAGGCGACGCCGCCGGCCGCCAGCGGCCGCGCGCGCATCCCGCCCGGCCGCCGTCGGAGCCGCCGGCGTCCGCCGTCGACCTTCGCATTCGACGATCTCCGCGTCACCTACGACGATCGCACCTCCGACGCACTCGAGGACTTCTCCCTCCATGCGCCGGCCGGGACCCGGCTCGCGCTCGTCGGGCCCTCCGGCGCCGGGCAAGTCGTCCGTCCTGGCCGCGTTGCTCGGATTCGTGCGAGCCGTCCGGCGGGCTCCATCTCGGTCGATGGAACGACGATCGTCGCGACGTTGCGGTGGCGCAATGGCGGACCCACTTCTCCTGGCTGCCGCAGCGCCCCTATCTCTTCACCGCCACGTTGGCCGAGAACCTCCGGCTGGGCTCGCCCGAGGCCACCGACGAGTGCTCGAGCGCGTCTGTCGCGGCCGTGGGCCTGGATCGCCTGGTGGCCCATCTCCCGCTGGGCCTGGCCACGCCGTTGGGCCAGGACGGCCTGACCCTCAGCGCCGGGGAACGACAGCGGGTGGCCCTGGCGCGAGCACTCCTGCGACCCGCGCCCATCCTGTTGCTCGATGAGCCCACGGCGTCCCTCGATCCGCCGACGACGCGACGCTTGGCCGAAGCCATCGCGCCATGGCTGGCCGGGCGCACCGTGATCGTGGCCGCGCACGAGCCCACCCTCCTGGCCGACTTCGACGCCGTCATCGACGTGCGCACGCGCACCGCTGCCGCGGTCACACCATGAAGGCCATCCGTCGCATCCTGGCCGAACCGGGCACGCCCGTATCGGACGTCTGGCGCTGGCCGGACTGCTCGGCCTGGCCGCAGCGGCCGCGACCATCGGGCTCCTGGCCGGATCGGGCTATATCCTCGGACGCGCCGCCTTCCGCCCCGGGCTCGAGCGCCCTGGTCGGAATACTGGCGGCCGTCGAGGTTCTGGCCTTCTTGCGGGGACCGCTGCGCTACGCCGAGCGCCTGGTCGGGCATGACGCCGCCCTGCGGGCCTTGGCCCGTTGGCGCGTCTGGCTCTACGACTGCCTGACCCCGCGGGTCCCGGCCGCGCTCTCGGGTTGGCGCAGCGGGGACCTCCTCGCCAGCGCGATCGACGACGTCGACACGCTGCAGGACCTCTACCTGCGCACGCTCCTCCCCCTTGGCATCGCCGTCGGCGCGGCCACGCTTGGGCCTCGTGGTGGTCGGGCTCGAACTTCCCGTCGCCGCGATCGCCCTCGGTATTCCCCTTGTCGTGGCGGGCACGGTGCCCCCGCTCCTGGCCTGGCGCAGCGCAGACGACGATGCGGCAGCCGCGCTCGGCGGCGCGCTTTCGGCCCAGGTCGTCGACGCCATCCACGGCGCTCCCGATCTCCTGGCCTTCGGCGCCGATGCGCGCCATGCTCGACCGCCTCGAGACGATGAGCAGCCAGGCCACGGCCATCGAGCACCGCCAGGCGACACGCACATGTCGCTCGCCGCACTGGTCGACGCAACTCTGCGCCGGGGCGGCGGTGCTCGCCGTCCTGGCCGTGACCGTCAGCGCGGTGCACGCCCGCCATCTCAATCCCGTCATGGTGGCGGTCCTGCCCGCTGGCGGCGCTGGGCACGTTCGAGCCCATCCCCGGCATCGCGCTGGCGGCGACTCGATCCCGGGCCGTCGCCGCCGCGGCGCGACGGCTCCTGGCGCTCGAGGCCGTCCCCGTCCCCGTGCACGATCCCGCCGTGCCCGCGCATCTCGGCGCGCGGGAGCCCGGAGATCTCCTTCGCGCACGCCTCGCTGCGCTATGCGACCCGACCTGCCACGTGCCCTGGACGACGTGGACCTGCAGGTGGCGCCCGGGCGCACGGGTGGCGGTCACCGGATCGAGCGGGGCGGGCAAGTCCAGCCTGGTCAACGCGCTCCTGCGCTTCTGGCCCCTCGAAGAGGGTGCACTCACGCTGGGCGGGATCGCCGTCGACCGGCTGACGCCAATCCGAGGTGCGGGCCACCTGCGCCCTGGTCGACCAGCGGGCCCAGCTCTTCGCCGGCACCGTGCGCTCCAATGTCACGCTGGGCCGCCCCGATGCGACGGAGGACGAGGTCGCCTCCGCCCTCGAGGCGGCGCAGCTGGCCGACGTGGGTCGCGTCCCTTCCCTCGGGGCTCGAGACGCAGGTGGGCGAGGACGGGGTGGCGATCTCCGGAGGGGAACGACGCCGGCTGGCCGTGGCCCGCGCCCTTTTGGCCGGAGGGCCGGTCCTGCTCCTGGACGAGCCCACCGGGGGCCTCGACAGCGCCCTGGCCGAGCGCTCTGATCGACCGACGTGCTGGCGGCCGCCGGACCGCGCAGCGTCGTGCTCATCACCCACCGGGCCAGCGAAGCGACGCATGCGACGCAGTCGTCACGCTCGAAGAGGGACGGGTGTCTCGTTCGGCCGCCGCAAAGCCGAATAACTTGTGCGGACCCGACGTGTCGGAGGCTCGGGCAGCCGATGAATGCAAAGGACTACGAGGCCGAATTGGAGCACCTCCAGGTGGAGCTGGCCAAGCTCCAGCACTGGGTGCAATCGTCGGGCGCGCGGATCGTGATCCTGTTCGAGGGCCGGGATGCCGCCGGCAAGGGCGGGGCGATCAAACGGATCACAGAGCGCATGAACCCGAGGGTCTCCAAGGTGGTCGCCCTCGCCGCACCGAACGAACAGGAACGCACGCAGTGGTACTTCCAGCGCTACGTGGCCAATCTGCCCGTCCGCCGGCCAGATGGCCCTCTTCGACCGTTCCTGGTACAACCGCGCCGGCGTCGAGCGTGTCATGGGTTTCTGCACCGACGAAGAGCTACCAGGAGTTCCTCCGCTCCTGCCCCGAGTTCGAACGAATGCTGATCCGCTCGGGCATCCAGCTCATCAAGTACTGGTTCTCGGTCAGCGACGAGGAGCAGGAACGCCGGCTCCATCCGTCTCGCCGATCCCACGCTACGTTGGAAGCTCTCTCCGATGGACCTCGAGGCGCGGCTTCGATGGGTGGAGTACTCCAAGCCAAAGACGAGATGTTCACCTACACCGATACGAAACAGTCACCCTGGTTCGTCGTGCCCTCCGACGACAAGAGAGCGGCGCGTCTCAACTGCATCCACCACTTGCTGAGCTTGATCCCCTACACCGATCACGACCCGCCGACGCCATTCGATCTCCCGCCGCGGCCGCACGACACAGGGTACGTACGTCCCCCGAAGGACGAGCAGACGTACGTGCCGGCGATCTACTCCTGACCCGACCCCGGAATCAGCCGGGCGCGGAACCTTGGCGGCGCCGGATCTCGACCAGGGACGGGGCCGGGTACTCACCGTTTCCCGGCTTCCATCCCGCTGCCAGCTTCTGCATACCGATGCCGTCCTCGGACCAGATGTGGCAGGTGTTGGTCAGCCACTGCAGACCGCCCCCAGCCTCCGCGAGACCGTCCGCGTCCCCGTTCTCCATGCGACGCGCCCCTGCTGCGGTGAGGGATTGGATCACCACCGGGCCGAGGGCGCGGGCCAGGAACTCGAGATGGCTGCAGCCCCGTTCACGACCGAATCGGTCCTGCACGGCGCGGGTGAAGCCCCGGGCCACCGACAATCCGATCAAGTCGGAGAAAGAATCCTTGATCGACGGGCATTCGGGGTGCGGGAAGTGGCCCATGGTCGCCTCCGCATCGACGATGACCAGGTCCGCGCGACGGACCACGATCCCGAGCTCCATATGGTGCACGTCACGGGGACCGACGCGGCCCGACGCCCACGGGCGTTGGTCGTGCAGGGCCCCGATGACGACGTGATACCCGTCGCGCTCGAAGACCTGCATGTCGATCGTCCGGGTCAGGAGCGGCAGCTCCTCCGCGTCGGCCGGTGGCTTGAGCTCACGGAGCGTCGGCGATCGGTCGCCGCGGACGGCATCGCTCATGACGGGATCTCATGCGGTGTTGCGGCGTCCCGGTTGGGCACCACCTCGTTGAAGCCGTGGAGGACGGGGTGGCCGTTCCCCCAACCGATGCGGGTCACCGAGGCCGGTCTGCAGATGGAGTCGCCAGGACAGCTCGGCGGTCATCCCGAGCGCCCATGCCACCGCCGCCTTGATCGGGGTGACATGGCTCACGACCACGACATCGCCGCCCGGCGCGCGCGGGCACCGAGGCCGTCGGCGGCGAAGAGCTCGTCGCACGCAGCAGCGACGCGCGCGATCGACCTCGGCCAACGTCTCGCCCCCGGCAGGGCGAAAGGAAGGATCGCGTCTGCCACTCCCGCCATACGTCTGCCGGAATGTCCGCCGAGGGGCTGGCACTCGTACTCGCCGTAGTCCACCTCGACCCAGCGGTCATCCACCTCGACGGGCACGTCCGGCGCGAGGAGCGCCGCCGTGTCACGCGCCCGGCTGAGCGGGCTGGTCCGCAGCACCAGGATCGGGATCGCGGAGCAGCAGGCCGACCGACGACGCCTGCGCCATCCCCTTCTGCGTCAGCTCCGGCGTCGGTCCGCCCGACCAGGAGGCCCTGCGCGTTCGCCACCGATTCGCCGTGCCTGACCAGGATCAGCATGCGGTTCCGGGTCCCTCAGGTCGGGACCAGAATGCGCCCGCACTGGTCACACGTGACCACGCTGTCGGGCGTCGTGTCCCGGATCCGCTCGACCTCGCCCGAGGAGAGCTCGAGATGGCATCCGTCACAGCGATGGCCGATGAGCCGTGCCGCCCCGGTGCCCTTCAGGCGGGTGCGCAACGCCTCGTAACGATCGGCCAGCGCCGCGGGGAGCTGTGCCGCTTCGGCTGGCCCGCGCCGCCGTCGCCGTCGCCAACTCCGCATCGATCTCCGACCGGCCCTGCGCGACCTCACCCCGCAGAACGTTCACCTTCTGCTCGCACCGGGGTCGCGCGGGCGGCCAGAGCGGCCAGGGCGGCATCGATGGGCTCCTGCTCCACCATGGCCACCAATTCCTCGTCTTCGAGTTCGCTCCGGCGCTGGTTGAGGTGCCGCACCTCCTCGTCCATGGCCTGGAGGTCGCGGGTGGAAGACCCGCGGCGCGGCGTACATCCGCTGTCTCGATCCCGCTACTGCGCTCGTTGATGGTGGCGATCTGTGCTTCCAGGTCCTTCTGGGTCGCGGTGAGCGCGGCGCGTCTGCGCCGACAGCTGCGCCTTCTCGGCGGCGAGTGCCTCCAACTCCGCCTCGAGCGCGGTCAGACCGGACCGTTCGGCCAGCATCTCCCGCCGGTGTGCCAGCTGCGTGATCAACGTGTCGAGGTCCTGCACCACCAGCAACCGGGCAAAGCGATCTCGTCAGTCATGGCCCGACCCAGCGTCCCACTCGGCCCGGGCCACCACCAGTGCCGGCGCGAGCGCCTCGTCGGCGGTCGCGGCCGCCTCGTCCCAGTCGTACCAGCGGGCCTCGGGGCTCTCGCCCGGTGGCGGGTGCGGGTCGTCGTCCGACCCGAACAGGAGGTAGCGCAGGTCGAGGTGGGTATGGCCGAGGGCCGCCTCGTGGACGTCGAGGTGGATCAGGCGCGGGCCCACCGTCGGGATGCGCCACGTCCAGGCCCAGCTCCTCGATGGCCTCTCGCCGGGCGGCCACGGGCGGCGACTCCCCGGGGTCGATGTGGCCGCCGGGCTGCATCCAGCGGGCGAGACGCTTGTGCAGATGCAGGACCGTGCCCCGGCGGCCGACGACGATGGCCGACGCGGTGACGTGCACGGGGTCGGCCTGCTCGTTGAACGGATCGTCGAGGCGATCGAGCTCGGCCAAGAAGCGGTCCTTGGACGCGACCTCACGGGGAGTAAGCGGCACGTGGGCGACCACGCTGCTCGAAGCTGCACGGTCGATGCCACCATGTGGCTCTCTATCACAGGTGGCCCGTGAACACCGTGACGGCGTTCCCGCCGATGTGCACCCGGGCGCCGTCGGGCGGACGTGGAGCACCGCCCCCCGGGGGGACAACTGGTGGGCCACCAGGCTCGGTCGCCCCAGTATGGCGGACCAATACGGGCCGGCCGCGCACTGGGCCGAGCCGGTGGCCGGGTCCTCGTCGATGCCCACATTGGGCCCGAAGACGCGCAACGACGTAGTCGGCACCCGACCCGGGATCGGCCGCCGCCGTCAGGAGGACCGCCTTGTGGCCGGTGGCGGCGATGGCCGCCAGGTTCGGCCGGTAGCGTGCGCACGGCGTCGGCGCTGGCCAGGATCACCATGACGAAGAAGGAGGTCCGGCCGACGGCGATCGACCGCGACTCGCCCCACTCGTCCTTCAGCGCTCGGGCAGAGCGAGCGGGCGTCACGGGATCGGCCGGGAAATCGAGCTCGATGAGGTCACCCGCGAACGAGGCCCGAGCGGGCCGCTGCGGGTCGTGGAAGGTCAGCGGGCCGTGCCGTCCACCACGCCCGCGCTGCACGCAGGGCATGGGCCGAGGCCAGGGTGGCATGGCCGCACAGGTCGATCTCGACCAGTGGCGAGAACCAGCGCAGGTCGAAGGTGTCGCGGCTGCGCTCGTCGGGCATGACGAACGCCGTCTCGGCGATGCCCAGCTCGGTGGCGAGCGCCTGCATGTACCCGTCGCTCATCGGCTCCGTGAGCAGGCAGACGCCGGCCGGATTGCCGCGCGAATGGCGGTGTCGGTGAAGGCATCGACCCAGGTGAGAGAGACGGTCATGATGCCGTCGATGCTACCGCCGACGGCCAGCGGACCGGCGCCTCGGCTAGCGAGGCCGGCTCAGCTCCACGAGGCCAGGCGGGCCAGCGCCTCTTCGAGGACCTCGTCGCGCTTGCAGAAGGCCCAACGGACCAGGGTCTCGCCCCGCCGCCGGGCCGGATCCGGGCACGCCGTAGAACACCGAGCTCGGGATGGCCACGACGCCGCAGCGCTCGGGCAGGGCCCGGCAGAAGTCGTACGCCTGCAGGCCCGGCGCGACCGCCGCGATGTCGGTCGTGGCGAAGTACGTGGCTGCCGGTCGGTACACGGTGAACCCGAGCGTCGGCCAGCCCGTCGCAGAGCAGGTCGCGCTTGGCCTGAGCGCCGCTCCGACCGCGTCGATGCGGTCGGGCGCCATCGAGAGGCCGTGGGCGATGGCCAGCTGGAAGGGCGCACCGGAGGTGTAGGTGAGGAACTGCTTGGCCGCACGCACGGCGGCCACCAGCGGCGCCGGGCCGGTCACCCACCCCACCTTCCATCCGGTGAACGAGAACGTCTTGCCGCCCGAGGAGATCGACAGCGTGCGCTCGGCCATGCCCGGGCAGCGTGGCCAAGGGCACGTGCGTCGCCCTCGAAGACGAGATGCTCGTAGACCTCGTCGGTCACCGCCAGGACGTCGTGCGTCGCAGCAGAGCTCGGCGATCAGCGGCGAGCTCGGCATGGGTGAAGACCTTGCCCGTCGGGTTGTGCGGCGTGTTGAGCAGGACGAGCCGGGTGCGGGGCCCGAACGCGGCGGCCAGCTCGTCCGGATCGAAGGACCAGTCGGGGGCATGGAGGCGCACCAGGCGCGGCGTGGCCCCGGCCATGGACGCGCAGGCGGCGTAGGAGTCGTAGGACGGCTCGAACATCACGACCTCGTCGCCCGGCTCGCACAGGGCCAGCAGGGACGCGGCGATGGCCTCGGTGGCCCCGGTGGTCACCAGGACCTCGTCCGTCGGGAGCGACCTCGAGCCCGTACCACGCCGCCTGGTGGGCGGCGACGGCCTGCCGGAGCTCGGGGATGCCCTGGCTCGGCGGGTACTGGTTGCGCCCGGCCGTCATGGCCTCGGCCGCCACCCGGATCATCTCCGCCGGGCCGTCGGTGTCGGGAAAACCCTGGCCCAGATTGAGGGACCCCGTGGCGACGGCGAGCTCCGACATTTCCGAGAAGATCGTCGTCGTGAACGGCCGAAGGCGCTCGGCGAGCACGTCCGGGGCTCGGGGCGGCACGACGCACGATGGTACCGGTCGTCCGCCACCGGTCGCCTATCCTCATGCAGCACCGTGCTCACTGTCGTCAACTTCAACATGCACGCGGGGATCGACGGGTGGGGTCGGCCCTTCGACGTCATCGCCGCCTGCGCCGCCTTCGAGGCCGACGTGCTCGTCCTCCAGGAGGCCTGGACGAACGACGCCGACGGGCCCGGGTCCGGCCAGGCCGAGCAGATCGCCGCCGCCCTGGGGTACGAGGTCGTGACGTGCACGCTGGCCAAGGGCCGGCGGGCCCGTCCGCATCCCGCGGCGACGGAACGCTGGATGCCCCGCCTGGGATTCCGGGCCAGCGGCGCTCGCTCTACGTCAGTACGCGCCCGGGCATTCCACACGACCGAGCTGGCGTCGACCCGCTACCAGCAGGGCGACAGCGGGACCTGGGGCATCGCCGTCCTGACGCGGCGTGGCATGACCGTCGAGCGGAACACACACGTTGCGCCTCCCGCCCCTCGACCGTGACCGGGTGCACCGTGCCGCCATCGTGGTCGACCTGCGCGTCGGCGGCGTGCCCCTCTCGATCGTCGGCACGCACATGTCCCACCTGCAGTACGGATCCCACCGCAACTACGCCGACCTGAAGCGGCTGCTGCCGACCGAGGCCCGACCCGAGGCCGTGCTGCTGGGCGACATGAACCTCTGGGGTCCTCCCGGTGCGCGCCTTCCTGCCCGATTGGCGCCGGGCCGTGAGGGGCAGGACCTGGCCGGCCTGGCATCCGCACAGCCAGATCGACCACATCTTCGTGCGCGGGAACATCGAGGTCGCCTCGGGCGAGGTTCTGCCCCCCGCCGGCTCGGACCACCGGCCGGTGCGGGCCACGCTGACCCTGCGATAATCGCACCTGCAGTCCCGTGACAGCCCTGCAGCTACCCCTACGCCGACCGTTTCGAGATCCATCGCGATCTCCCCGACGTCGGTCTGCCCCGCGAGCAGATCCTTTCCGAGCTCCGCACGATGGCCACCGAAGAGGACGCGTTCTGGGAGACCGGCAAGTGCTCGGGCACCATGTACTGCGGCGATCACGACCACTACCACTTCATGAACGATGCCTTCGGCCTCTTCGCCCACGTGAACGTCCTGCAACGCGACATGTGCCCGAGCGCCACCAAGTTCGAGGCCGAGATCATCTCCATGACACTGGGCCTGCACCATGGCGAGGCCGCCGTAGCCGCCGGGGACGACCCCTGCGGACTGGTCACGACCGGGGGGACCGGCAGCATCTTGCATGCGATCCTGGCCTACCGCGACCACGCACGCAGACGCGCGGCGTCACCCGTCCCAATGTGATCAAGCCCGAGACGGCGCACCCCGCCTTCGACAAGGCATGCCATCTCTTCGGCGTGGAGCTCCGGCGTGCGCCTGTCGACCCGGTGACCACCCAGGTCGACGTCGACTGGGTGCGGGACCACATCGACGACCAGACCGTGGCGCTCATCGGGTCCGCCTGCAACTACGGCTACGGCACTGTCGACCCCATCGGCGAGCTGTCCGAGGTGGCGCTCGCCCACGGCGTCGGGCCTGCACGTCGACGGGTGCCTGGGCGGGTTCATCCTCCCGTTCGGCGAAAAGCTGGGCTACGACATCCCCGTCTTCGACTACCGCCTGCCCGGCGTGACGTCGATCTCGGCCGACACCCACAAGTACGGCTACGCCTTCAAGGGCTCGTCGGTGCTGAGCTTCCGCTACCAAAGAGTTGCGCAACGCGCAGTACTTCTACCTGACCGACTGGAGCGGGGGGAAGTACACATCGCCCGGCATGGAGGGGTCGCGCTCGGGCGGCCTGATCGCCGCCACCTGGGCGGCCATGGTCCAGTTCGGCTACCAGGGCTACCTGGGCTACGCCAGGCAGATCTTCGAGACGTCCTTCGCCATGCAGGACGCCGTGCGGAGCCATCCCCAACTGAGGATCGTCGGCCGCCCGACGTTCCTCTTCTCGTTCACCTCCGACGACTTCGACATCTACCACGTCAACGATTTCATGCGGACAACGAGGGTGGCGGTTCAACGGACAGCAGTATCCCAATGCCCTGCACATGGCGGTCACCCGCCCCCAGACGCAACCGGGCGTGGCCGCCGCGTTCGCAGCCGATCTGGCCGACGCGGTCGCCTACGCCGACGAGCACGCGGGGACGCGGCCCAGTCGGGTGCGATCTACGGCGGGGTGGCCGGCGGCATGACCGACGACGCCGACGAGTTCATCCGTGCCGTCATGGCAGACATGCTCGATGCGCAGTCGGTTATTCCGCCCGGCTGAACCAGCCCCGCGGTCTGGCCCGTCACGCGGCCCTCAGGTTCGTGCCGGCGCCGGCGGCGCGGTCCGGGTCGAAGGAGCGCTGGCGCGACCACGTGTCGAGCACGATCAGTGTCTTCGTGCCCGTGACCCTCCCCCGCCGGCGCAGCTGCTCGATCACCTGACCCAGCCGCTCGACATCGGGCACCTGGAGCCACACCGAGGGCATCGGGGTCGCCGGCTGTCGTGAACACGGCCTGCACCTCGGGGAGTTGGATCGCCGTCTCCTTGATCTCCTTGAGATCGGCCGTCCCGGCGAAGCGCACCTCCGTGAAGGCCTGGATGGGGCGCCCCGCCTTGCGATGATCGACGACGACGGTGTAGCCCGCGATCACCCCGGACTTCTCCAGCCGCTCGATGCGCCGCGTCACCGCCGAGGCCGAGAGCGAGACCTTCTCGCCGATGTCGGCCATCGTGCGCCGGGCGTTCTGAGAGAGAAGTTCGATGATCCGGTGGTCGGTCTGATCGAGGTCCACGGCGCTCATGCCTGCAAGTATAAAGAGGATGGGTGCAGCCTCGCATGTTCCGTGCGCCGAAGACGCGCATCTTCGCGGCTTCCGTTGCGTCGTGCTGCGAAAACACCACAACTTTCCACCATCCCACGGGACGGCGTGTTGACTAGGCGATGTGCAGCATTTCGAGCGTCGGGAAGTGCGTGAGGGCGAGGCCGGGAACAGTCCAGAGGCGGTCGAAGCCGTGGAGGTACCGCTCCCCGCGGCCACGGCCATCCCCGACTGAGAGAACCGACGAAGAGAACGGAGAGCCGATGCGTGCCGTGAGCATCAGTGACCGCTACGAGGCCACCGAAGGCACGGTGTTGCTCTCGGGCATTGAAGCGCTGGTCCGCCTCCTCTTGACCCAACGGGATCTCGACCGTGCCCGGGATCTGTCCACGGCGCTCTTCATCAGCGGCTACGAAGGGTCCCCCCTGGGCGGGCTCGACCAGCAGCTCCAGCGTGCGCACCACCTGTTGTCCGAGGCGGACATCGTCTTTTCGCCCGGACTGAACGAGGAGTTGGCCGCCACGGCGGTCGGCGGGACGCAGCTGACCGGCGAGCTGCCGGGACGCCGGGTCGACGGTGTCGTGGGCTTTTGGTACGGGAAGAATCCGGGTCTCGACCGGGCGGCCGACGCCATCCGTCACGCCAACGTCTCGGGTACGTCCCCCCTCGGTGGCGCCGTGGCGCTGGTCGGGGACGACCCCATGTCGAAGTCCTCGACGCTGCCCAGCTCGTGTGAGCAGATGGCACGGGCCCTGGGCCTGCCGGTCCTCGCCCCCTCCTCGGTGGGCGACATCATCCCTTTGGGCCTGCATGCCGTGGCGCTCTCGCGCCATGCCGGGTCTGTGGAGCGCCCTGAAGATCGTCGCCGACCTGGCCGACGCCAGCGCGACCATCGCCATCCCGGCGCTCGGCGCTCTCGGGCATCCCTGCTCCCGACCGGTCCCGGCAGTGGCACCCGCCCACTTTGCTCGGACCGGACGCGCTCGAGGCGGAGGAGGACCTCTACGCCGTGCGCCTCCCGCGAGTGCACGAGTACACCGAACTGGCCGGGCTCAACCGCATCACCCGCGAGCCCCGGCGACCCCGCATGGCGATACTGGCCTCGGGCATGGCGTACGCCGCAACGCTGCGCGCCCTGAACGACCTCGGATTCACGACCCGTGACCAGGAGCGACCTCGGGCTCCGCCTCGTCAAGATCGACCTGCCGTGGCCCCTCAGCCCTGCTCGCGTTGCGGGCCATGGTGCGCGGCGTGGACGAGGTCCTGGTCGTCGAGGACAAAGCGCCCGTCGTCGAGGAACAACTCAAGGCCGCGCTGTACCGCCAAGAGGAGCAGCCCCGCATCGTCGGCAAGGAGGACGGTGACGGCCGATCCCTCATCCCGCGCCACGGCGCGGCAACGAGCCACCTCGTGGCGCACGCGCTGGCCCGCCGTGTGGCGGGACGAGGAACTTCCCGCTCGGGCTCGTGTCGAGGTCGACCGGCTCAACGTGGGAGCCCCGATTCGCATCGACCTCGGGGGCAGCGCTCCCGCCCCGCGTACCCCCTACTTCTGCTCCGGCTGCCCCCACAACATCTCCACCCGTGCTGACGAGGACCAGCTGGTCGGGTTGGGCATCGGCTGCCACATCATGGCGGTCCTCGACGAGGAGGGTCGGGGGCACAAGATCGGCATGACGCAGATGGGTGGCGAGGGGGCGCAATGGATCGGGATGTCACCCTTCACCGAGGACCGCCACTACGCCCAGAATCTGGGCGACGGTACCTTCTTCCACTCCGGATCGTTGGCGGTGCGGGCCGCGGTGGCGGCCGGCGTGACGATGACCTACAAGATCCTCTACAACGACGCGGTCGCGATGACGGGAGGCCAGACCCCGGTCGGGCGGGTGGGCGTCACCGAGCTCACGCACTGGCTGGCCATGGAAGGCGTGAAGAAGGTCATCGTCACCACGCCCGATCCTGCTGCTCTCGCCCACGCCCGGCTTCACCCGCTCGCGACCGTGCTGCACCGGGACGACACGGCGCAGGCGCAACGAGAGCTCGCCGCCATCGACGGCGTCACCGCCCTCATCCATTTCGACCCCTGCGCGGCGGAGGAACGGCGGCTGCGCTACCCGGGGGCAGCGGCCGGCGCTGACGGAGTCCGTGTGGATCAACAGCCGCGTCTGTGAAGGCTGTGGTGACTGCGCCGACCACGCCACGTGCATGTCGCTGGTGCACGTCGAGACGGAGTTCGGCACGAAGATGTCGGTGCACCAGGGAAGTTGCAACCTCGACACGATCCTGCGTCAGCGGTGAGTGTCCCTCGTTCGTCGTGGCCCGCCACGACGGACGAGGTCGGGGGGCACGACCCCGGGCGTATCCCGACACCGCCCACCTCGTTACCCGACCCGCCGGTGCGCCCCTGGTCCGGCACCACGGTGCTCCGCATGCCGGGCATCGGGGGCACCGGCGTGGTCACGGTTTCCCGCATCACCCAGATGGCGGCGCACCTCGCCGGGCTGCATGCGGCCGGCATCGACCAGACCGGGCTGGCACAGAAGAACGGGCCGGTCACGTCCGACGTGCGCATCTCGTCCTCCCCGATCGAAGGTGACGTCCATGCCAGCCCCGGGGGCACCGATGTCCTCCTCGGTTTCGACCTCCTCGGGGCGGCCGGTGACGACGCCCTGTCGGTGGCGTCGCCGGAGCGCACTGTCGCCGTGCTCAACACGGCCGAGACGCCGACCGCGTCCATGCTCCGCCACCAGCGCTCGTCGTATCCGCTGGCATCAGGGCTGCGGGCGCGGATCGCCCGGGCCACCCGGGGCGGCGACATGGTCTGCGTCGATGCCCAGACGATCGCCGAGCAACTGACGGGCGATCACCTGGCCGCCAACCTCGTCCTCATCGGCGCGGCGTTCCAGTCCGGGCTCCTGCCATTCGGGGCCGAGGAGCTGGCCGAAGCGGTCCGTCTCAACGGGGTGGACGTCGAGGCCAGCTTGGCCGCCGTCGCCTGGGGCGCGCCGCAGTGGCGTCGCCCGAGGCCGTGCGTGCTGCCCTCGCCCCGACGGCCCCGGCGGCCGGCCAGGCGCATCTGCGACCGGCCCGTCTCCTCGCTCTTCGGCGGGACGCCCCGTGCCACCGCACCTCGAGCCTGACCCGAGCTGGCCCGAGAGCCTCGCACACGTGACCCGGCTGCGGGTGTCCGAGCTCATCGACTTCCAGGACAAGCGGGTGGCCATGCGGTACCTCGAGCGGGTGCGCGAGGTGGCGGTCAGGGAACAGCAGGCCACCGGACAGCTGTCGGGTGGGGTCACCGAGGCGTTCGCCCGCGGCCTCCATGCCCTGACGGCCGTCAAGGACGAGTACGAAGTGGCCCGCCTGCACCTGCTCGACGAAGAACGGGAGGCCTTCGCACTGGCCTTCCCCGGCGCACGGCCGGTCTACATGCTCAAGCCCCCGCTCCTGGCGCGCCTCGGCCTGCAGCGCAAGATCAAGCTGGTCCGCAGTGCCCGCCCGGCCTTCCACGTGCTGCGTGCGGCCCGTCATCTCCGCGGGACACTGCTCGATCCCTTCGGATGGACGGCCGAGCGCCGGGCACGAGCGCCAGTTCGTCGCGGAGTACCTCTCCTGGGTCGCGCGTGGCGTTGGAGCATCTCACGCCCGCGAACGTCGATGCGGTACGCGCCATCGTCGATGCGGCCAACGATGTGCACGGCTACGCGCACGTCCGGCAGTCCAGCATCGCCGCGGTCCGCGCCACGGCGGCCCGCCGCCTGGGCGAGCTGACCGAGGACGCGCCGCCACAGCGGCAGGACCTTCCTCTGGCCGGTTGAGGCGGGGCGACCCCCGGCGGCGGACCGGCTACCCGACCACCGGTGGACCGACACGGCGTAGGTGCTGTTCGGCTCGAACGGCTCGCGGTCCCATGTCGACCATCGCTCCTCGAGGGCCAACCCCGACCGCGCCGCCAGCTCGTCGTGTCGCGTCACCGAGAAGCCACCGGGCATGAGCGAGTAGCCGGCAATGAGACGACCTCCGGGCGCCAGAAGTGCCGCCATGTTGGACACCACCGTCCCCTCGGTGCCCGGCGTCACGAAGATGAGGACGTTCCCCGCCAACACGACGACGTCGAAGCGGCGGCCGATCACCAGGGTGGCGCCCGCCAGATCGCCTTCGATCCATCGGAGTTCGGGCGCCTTCTGACGGGCGGCCTCGAGCATGCCGGGGTCCATGTCGATCCCCACCACGTCGAGGCCACGGCGGCTCAGTTCGATGGCGACCCTCCCGGTACCGCATCCGGCATCGAGTACGGAGCCTGTTCCGAACGACTCGACGAAGGACGCCTCACCGTGCATGTCGGCGCCGCCGGCCGCCAGTTCCTCGAACCTGCGGTCGTACCGCGGCGCCCCGGGGACCGTCACCGGTCATCCAGCGGTTGGTGGCCATCCACAGATTCTGGCCTGCCGGCGGCCCTCGCGCGGATCCCGGGTCGACGCCCGCCCGAGATGTGCCCCCACGTGGGACGACTCCTCGCTACGGTCCAGCTCAGAGTACGGTATGGCATGGCAACCGGCGTCCTTCCCAGACGGCCGCCGCTTTCCCGGCGTGTACTCCGCCAGGCACTACGTGTGTTCAACGCCGCTGCAACCCCCTATGGGGTCGACCGCTACGTCGAGCTGGTCCGCCCTTCGTGGTCCTCGACCGAGATCCGGGCCAAGGTCGTCCACGTGGCCCGGACGACCCCGCGCAGCGTCACGTTGACGCTCCGCCCGAACGGGCTCTGGACCGGCTTCCGCGCCGGTCAATACACGCAGCTCAGCGTCGAGATCGACGGAGTGCGCCACACCCGGTGCTATTCCATGACGAACGACGCCACGTCCCGGGACGGTCTGATCGAATTGTCGATTACGGCGCACCCGGAGGGCCGCGTCAGCCAGCATCTGCACCACGCGGCCGAGAGGGGGCAGACGGTCGCCCTCACCACGGCACAGGGTTCGTTCACGCTCCCGTCCGCGGAACCGGCGCATCTCCTCCTCATCAGCGGAGGGAGTGGGATCACCCGGTGATGTCGATGCTGCGGACTCGCTGCGCGCTCGGCTGGACCAAGCCGGTCACCTTCCTGCACTACGCATTGACCGAGGAGGACATGCTCTACCGGGAAGAGCTCGAGCAGATCGCTCGCACGGCGCCCAATGTGCGCCTCGTCCGCGTCTTCACGGACAGGCCGGGCACGGGCGATCTGGACGGGTTCCTGACGGCGGCACAGCTCGACGCGGCCGCTCCCGAGTGGACGAGCGCAGAAGCGTACGTCTGCGGGCCCGCTCCCCTGATGGACGCGGCGCGTGACCTCTTCGCGCGAGCTGGTCGGAGCCGACACCTCCTCACCGAGGCGTTCACGTTGGCCCAGTTCACGGCCGAGGCCGGCACGGTGGACGGCACGGTCCGATTCGGAGCCAGCGAACGGGGCGTGGCCAGCGATGGCACGCCCCTCCTCCTCCAGGCCGAAGCGGCGGGCCTCACTCCCCTCTCGGGATGTCGCATGGGGATCTGCCACACCTGCACGCGGAAGCTGTGCGCCGGGTCGTGCGCGACGTCGTGACCGGTGAGCTCACCAACGGCCCCGATGCCACTATCCGGATATGCGTCAGTGTTCCGGTCGGCGACGTCGAGATCGATCTCTGATGTCCACCGTCGCCGAAACTATGGCCTCACCCCCACGCAACTCGATGCTCTCGAACTCGAGCTCGAGAGCTTGCGGGCCGGAGTCGTCAGCCAGCTGGGCACGGAAGACGTGGCCTACATCCGCCGCCTGATCCGGATACAACGATGGGCCGAAATTAACCGGACGAGCCTCGTTGTTCTTGGGCTTCCTCCCGCCGTTCTGGGTCCTCGGTGCCGGGGCCCTCTCGCTCTCGAAATTCTCGACAACATGGAGATCGGGCACAACGTCCTCCACGGCCAGTACGACTGGACGAAGGATCCCGCCCTGTCCTCCACGGACTTCGAATGGGACTCGTCGTGCCCGGCCAAGGGTTGGCAGCACTACCACAACTACCTCCA
>CAVWMF010000007.1:0-1203738 GCA_963756025.1 uncultured Acidimicrobiaceae bacterium | reverse complement strand
AAACAGGCAGGTAAAAGGGGCTCTTCGGATTCTGACGGGGTCTGAAGGTCCTCACCGGACGACGATCGAGCCCAGGATGCGCCAGTTGGGCTTGCCGGCGTAGAGCAGGGCTCTGATGCGGTAGTTCTTGAAGTTGCGGAACCCGAAACCGATTCGCTTGATCCGTTTGGATCAGGTTGTTGAGCGACTCGGTGGGCCCGTTGCTCACCTTGGCCAGATGGAGGTTGACGATCTTTTCGAACCAGTGGCGGATCGTCCTTCCGAGCTTTTGGATCTCGGGCGGCATGGTGCGCTTCACGCAGTGGGTCACGAGCTCTTCGAGCATGGAACGGGCTTCGACGACGTTCCTCGTGGCGTAGAAGTCACGGAGCCGTTCCTTCATCCGGTACGCAATGGCCACCTCGGCCCCCGGGTCGCCCAGCGCCAGCAACGAGGCCAAGCGCTCGGCGGCCGCTCGTCGAGGCGCTCTTCACCACGCAGCAGCATCCGGCGGGCCCGGTAGAGCGGGTCGTCTCTTCGACCCCGGTGTCCGGTCTGTTCTGTCTGCACCCGGCGCCGCACGCCGTCGAGGCTGCGATTGGCGAGCTGGACGAGATGGAAGGGGTCGACCACCTGGGCGGCCTTGGGCAAGGTGACGCTGTACACCGCGGCATAGACGTTCGACATGTCGAGGGCGCCGAAGCGGATCCGCTCCTTCCACGCCGGTGGCTGGGCGTCAATCCAGGCTGCGACATCGACGTATTTGCGGGTCGGCAAGATATCGATGATCTGGTGGTTCGCCACGTCGGCCACCGTGGTGACGTAGCTGGTCTGCTTCTTTTGTCCAAGTCGGACGAAGGAGGTTTCGTCGAGCCCGATGGCGCTGGTCTTGTTCAAGCGCGCGCCGTTGATCCGTGTGCCAGTCACACGACAGTTCGGCGGCCACCTCTGAGACGGTCCGGCCCCCGCCGACCTGCTCGGTCGCCCACTTGGCGGCGCGTGTCGTCAACCGGCAGCCCTTGGCTGCGATCCGGTGATCGCTCAGCACCCAGGACTTGGTGCGACAGTTCGCATCGACGCAGTGCATGCGGTGCTTCTTCCAGGCCAACGTCATCGGGGTGCCGTAGACGGGCAGGTCCGCGTAGTGCACCACCGGGCGTTCTTTGACCTGGGCGCGCCGAGCGCATCTGGGGCAGCGGACCTCACCCAGTACCTGCTCGACCATCAGTTCGACGTGGGGGCCAGCACGCTCATAACGCAACACGCGCACGTCTTTGAGACCCACCAGCGCCTCGAGGATCTCGCTAGGGTGGACAGCGACGAAGGTGCTTCTTGGTTTTAGGCTCACACCGAAATCGTGGAGCGCCTTCGCCTAATTCCGGGGGACCCTCAGACAGGCGGGACCCCGCTCAGATCCGAAGAGCCAGCCAAATTCCGCCTCTACTGGCTGCGTCGCAGCGAGGAGGCATCTCGAACTCGGGCCATCGGACGCAGAGAGGCGGTCAAGTACTTCTTTGACGAGGCATCGTTCGATCACCTCCGGACTCGATTCGAGCCACTTGCTGCCGACGAGACATTCGAGGTGGTCAACACCTAGGAAATACGTTCGCAGCCGGCCGTCGGGGCATTCACGCGGGTTGCAACAGCGTCCGCCGCCGACCAATCGGCTGGCAAATCGCAGGCGCTCCCGAGTGCAAAGGGTGGGACATGGTTCGCCTCGACTATTAGACATGTCGTTCATCCCGTCGAGGTCGATATTGAGCTGGCGATGATTCGGACGAGAGGTTCCGCGTGAATCCATCGGCGAGGGCGTCGGTGTCTTCGTAGAGGGGACCTAATTGCGCCAATGTCACAACCACGAGATGTAGCCTTGCGTCTATGACATTCCGGAGGGGAACAGATCGGTGTCCGATGCGCGCCGTCCTATTAGACACAACTACAACCACGTTGCCGTAGGTGACTATTACGCAAAACGGGACGAGCACTTGTATGCCCTTCTCAGCGGCAGAGCCGGCTCCCCGTGGGAAGATCATCGTGCCCACGCCGCAACAAGGCCTGGCTTGCGGGCGGGGTTGAAGTGAAGGCGCGGTTTGCTCGGACCATTCGCTGTGTTGCGCTCGGCACCGCCCTCATCCTCGCCGTGCCCTTGCTCAGCATTGTGGTGCCCTCTCTGGCCTCGGCCGCTGCCGGCCCACCTGCCGAGCTGAGCTTCGTCCAGGGCCCCTCCAACACCGACGCCGGCGCGGTCATCACCCCGGCGGTGAAGGTGGCGGTCGAGGACGCCAACGGCAACGTCGAGACCTCTGACAACACCACCCAGGTGACGCTGGCCATCGGGACCAACCCCGCCGGTGGGACGCTTAGTGGCGGCTCGAGCGTCACGGTGTCCGCTGGCATCGCCACCTTCTCGGGTCTCTCCATCAACACAGCTGGCACCGGCTACACGCTGACGGCCTCGAGTACGCCCACGTACAGCCCGGCCACCTCGGCCGCCTTCAACGTCACTGCGTCGTCGGACTGGACGACGTATTTGAACGGCAATGACCGCAGCGGCTTTGCCTCCAGTGAAAACGGGTTCAATCCGACGACCGTCCCGAATCTGGGACTTGCGTGGAAGACGTCCGATGCCGGACCGTCCCGCGGCGTGTTCTCGCAACCGATCGTGTCGAACGGATTGGTCTACTGGGGATCATTCGACGGCTACGAGCGAGCGACCACGACGTCGGGGAACCTCGTGTGGCAGCAGAACTTGGGAACTGTGACCTCTTCGGGCTGCTCCGACCCCTCTGAAGCCGGCGTCGCCAGCACGGCGACGGTCACGACGGACATTCCGGTGGGGACGGCGACGTCGGTCCTCTATGTCGGCGGCGGCGACGCGAAGGTGTACGCGTTGAACGCCGCGACCGGCGCGGTGCTCTGGTCGTACGCGGTCGGACCGATCTCGGACTATTTCGTATGGTCGTCGCCGGCCGTGTTCGGGAACAGTGTTTATATCGGTGTCGCTTCGTTCGGTGGAGGCACTGACTCCGGCAGCAGCTGTCCGGAGATCCAGGGTCAACTCCTTCAGCTCAACCGGGTCACCGGTGCGCTGCAGAACACATTTGACGTTGTTCCCAATGGATGCATGGGCGGTGGCGTATGGGGCTCGCCCACGGTTGATGCAGCCGCCGGCACCATCTACTTCGGCACCGGCAGCAAACCCCCCCCCGGCGGCTGCACCAGCGAACCCCTCGTCGCGGCAGTGGTCGAGGTGAACGCTTCGGACCTGAGCCTGGTGGGCTCGTGGGCGGTGCCCCCGGCACAGCTGTCAGACGACAGCGACTTCGGCGCCACGCCGACGCTATTCAATGGCGTCATCGGAGGGCAATCGGTTCCTCTGGTCGGTGTGATCAACAAGAACGGCATCTTCTACGCGTTCGAGCGCGACGCACTCGACTCTGGACCTGTCTGGCAAACCCCGATCGCGATTGGCGGCGGCAATCCACCGGCCGGACAGGGTGATGTTGCGTCCGCGGCGTTCGACGGCACGACGCTGTACGTCGGCGGTGATAACACGGCCAACTGTTCGGGTTCCCTGAATGCCTTGAATCCATCGACGGGCGCCTTCATCTGGCAGCACTGCTTCACAGACGGCGGCTTCGTGCTCGGCGGAGTGACCAGCACTTCGGGCGGTGTCGTCGCCGTGGGCGAAGGCAACAACATCGCGGTCTTCTCATCGGCGACCGGCGCGTTACTGTACAGCTACCCGGGCACGGGCCCGTTCTGGGGCCCTCCGTCCATCGCCGACGGCACGCTGTACGAAGGCGACATGTCGGGCAATCTCTACGCGCTCACGGTGAACCAGACGCCAGCGGCCAAGCTGGGTTTCGTTCAGGGCCCCTCCAACACCACCGCCGGTGTGGTGATCACCCCGGCGGTGAAGGTGGCGGTCGAGGACGCCAACGGCAACGTCGAGACCTTTGACAACACCACCCAGGTGACGCTGGCCATCGGGACCAACCCCGCCGGTGGGACGCTTAGTGGCGGCTCGAGCGTCACGGTGTCCGCGGGCATCGCCACCTTCTCGGGTCTCTCCATCAACACAGCTGGCACCGGCTACACGCTGACGGCCTCGAGTACGCCCACGTACAGCCCGGCCACCTCGGCCGCCTTCAACCTAACGAACCCTCAGGCGACGAACTTCACCATCTCGGTCAACAACGCTTCGTCGGCGACGATCACGGCAGGTGGCGAGGCAAGGTTCTCGGAGACGGGTCTGCCGCCCTCGGCGACGGGGACGCTGTCGTTCAGCACGGACGAAGTCGGCTTGTGCTCCATCAGCCTGAGTGGTCTCGCCAATGAGTCGACCAGTTGTTCGACGTCACCGGCCCTCCCGGTGGGGAGCTACATCGCCACTGCGAAGTTCAGCGACACCGATGGGAACTTCTTGGATTCGACCTCGTCGAACTCGGTAACGTTGACGGTCAGCCCTCAGGTCCCGGCCGCCAACGACGGCTACTGGCTGGTGGGGTCTGACGGGGGGGTCTTCACCTTCGGCGACGCCCAGTTCTACGGGTCGACGGGCGCCATCCATCTGAACCAGCCCATCGTCGGCATGGCGGCCACACCCGACGGCAAGGGCTACTGGCTGGTGGCCTCTGACGGTGGCATCTTCTCCTTCGGCGACGCCCAGTTCTACGGGTCGACGGGTGCCATCCATCTGAATAAGCCCATCGTCGGCATGGCGTCCACGCCCGATGGAAAAGGCTATTGGCTGGTGGCGTCCGACGGCGGCATCTTCTCCTTCGGCGACGCCCAGTTCTACGGGTCGACGGGTGCCATTCGTCTGAATAAGCCCATCGTCGGCATGGCGTCCACGCCCGATGGAAAAGGCTATTGGCTGGTGGCGTCCGACGGTGGCATCTTCACCTTCGGCGATGCCGCATTTTACGGCTCGACGGGCGCCATCCATCTGAACCAGCCCATCGTCGGCATGACGGCAACTCCGAGTGGCAACGGCTATTGGCTGGTGGCGGCCGACGGCGGCATCTTCACCTTCGGCGATGCGCCGTTCTTCGGCTCCACGGGAAATATACGTCTTAACAGTCCCATCGTCGGCATGACCCCGACGCCCGACGGCAAGGGCTACTGGTTCACCGCCTCTGATGGTGGTGTCTTCTCCTACGGTGACGCCCCGTTCTTCGGGAGCTTGGGAGGCCAAGGGATCGATGACGTCGTAGGCATGGCTCGCTGAGGTCGTCGCTGCTTTACCCCGGACCCCGTGCAGTAGGTCTTGGGGAATGGTCGAAGGGGCCGCAATCGTGCCGAACTGGCTTGCAGCCCCGGCATGGAACTAACCCCGCTCTGCGCCGACAGGGTTGGGTGGATGTAGCGCTCCGATCGGGATTGGGGTTCCCTCTCCTCTTGGACACACCCACGAAGCGACCCCGGCGACGACTGCAGCATCCATGGGGTGATTGGGATGCACTGGACACATTGGAAAGGCCACACCCCAGTGCGCAGCCCCTTCGATGATGGCCTCTTGAATCACATCTGCGACGGACACGACAACTTCTGGCCATGCCGAATCCTCGGGAAACCAGATTCCGATACCAGACCCATCGTTGGCGCGGACCCATCCGTACACTTCCGAAGACCACATCCACTTCAAGCCACGAATGGTGAGATCGTCTTGCAACTGTTCTGATGCGCCGACTCCCACTGTCACCGCGCCCGTTCCGAGTTCTGCCTCCACGTCATTCATGACGATCGCAACGGCTTCCCTGGCCCGTTGGATGTCTGACTCAGAATAAGGAGGTCCCGCGCTCTCGGGCCATGGGTGAGGGCCAGGACCGATCTTGAAGTTCTGGTAGCCCCCATCGGGGTGACGGAACACTCTGACAGCATGTCAGGTTGCTCATCCCTAACTAAGGCTCCCCGCACCCACCGCGAATGTCTGTTGGTGGTCGCCGCACTCAGTGGTCGTGACGGATCAGCATGACTGGACACGGCGCATGATGCGCCACGTAGTCGCTGACGGAGCCGCCGATGTGTCGGCTCAACCAGTTCTTGCCGGAGGAACCGATCACCAGCACGTCTGCATTCATCTCGCGGGCAACTCGGACGACAGCGGCCCCCGTTGATTCGTCGTCGGGGACTAGGTGCACCTCCACATCGGGCCCGAGCACCGCCGCCGTCCGATCGAGGGCGGATTGTCCCGTGGCGGTCGACCTTTCCCAGTCCTTGTCCGCCCGTTTGGGACTGATCCCGGGGCCTTCGATGCCTCCAGCATCGTCCATGGGGTCCTCATACTCGGGAATCACCATGACAACCACGACTTGAGCGTGGGGGCGTAGCAGATCCATCGATCGTCGCGCCGCATTAATCGCAGCCTCAGACCCGTCCGTTGCCATAATGATCTTTATGGATCTCGCCATTGATGGACTCCTTTACTTCGCATGGGCATATTCTGCCTAAAAGTTAGCGAGGCGCCAGCACAATGAGTCACCGTCCCGATGCGTTATCCAGGGACGCATATCGAGAGATTGGCGAGCGCGGCCAATGCGGAACAACCTACGAGTCAGACCGCTAGGGCGCAGCTGTCGCACGAACAAGGAGATTCATGCGACTCCATTGTGGGCGTCGACATCCACGCCGATTCGCCAATAGGCATGGTCCTCGCCTTCTTGACCTTGCATCGCGGAGTAATGGTGCGCGCCAGCTCGGTTAGACCGTTCGCGGCCGAACTGCGATTGAAGAGTTAGTCTCGAAGGATTGCGGCAGAAACGCGCAAAAGGGCGGCCACAGGTGCGCTTCGACGGTTTGTGCCCATGCATCATTCGGGCGAAATCATTGGGCGATCGACATGGGCAGATGACGGTGCAGGAGGTATGCACACCTCGTACGCCATTGCATGGGATAAGCCATTGGGCGTCTGTCCTCGCTGTTCAGCGTCGCGTGAAATCACGCCTGAACTGAACCGCCGGGCATCGCTGGTGCTGTAGAGGTACCTTCAGATCCGGTGAGCCGACGCTACTGTTTCCCGCTGCGTGGGTTGTGGTGTCAGTGGGCAACGGAGTTGGCATAAGGGTGCACCGACGTGAGTGTGATGCTTGCACCATGCTGAGAAACCGGACCTGCCTTGGCAACGGCCGGAGCTGCGGTGACAATACTCAGTCCTGCGCCCAGAACCATCGACGCCGTCAGTATTAGAAGTGAGTGTTTGATTGCTCGCATCACATCATCCTCTCTGTTCGGTCGCCTTGTACCGACGACGCTTAGTTACAAGGCTGAGTGATGCACCTCACATTGTCGGCTACGGGCTCTCAACGTTGAGACAACTCATGTCACGGCCGTTGAAAAGACCTGGTGAGATGCGTTAATCGTGACAGCTAAGGGCGGAGCCCGTGTGCATGGACCCTATTGGGCAACCCCAGTTCAACGCTCCGATTACCACATCTCGGGCGACCACCGTGGCGTTGGCGTCCATGCCGCATGACCTCGTCTTTCGTTGCCCCAACTGCCGCCGTGTTGATCGTACGCCCCATTACCCCAGGTAGATGACCTGTTTTGGCGACCCTCTCAAGGTGGCGACACGGGTTCGAATCCCGTTGGGGCTGTAAAATGGAAAAGGCCAGGTCAGGAGGGGTGCTGTCTCGAGGTCGTCGTCCCCCGATCGCCGAAGGGTCTCTCAGTGACCTCGGGTTCGAACCACGAGCCGGAAGCCACCGTCAACGGATTCGAGCTGAGTCAGCGCGGCGTGACGGCTCTGCCATGTTCCATCGGCGAGATCGATGGCCAGTCGCTCCATTCGACTTGCCACGAGGCCGTCGGGCAGCTGGGCCAACCCGGAGATGCACGACCTGATGATGGGGTCGAGGTAGGACTGGGGCCGTCGCCAATAAGCCCAGTGGAATCCATCGAGACAGTCGGCAGGAACCGGGACCACTTCGACGCGGTCGGCGCCGACTGCGTCGGCCACAACCTCGATGAGCGGGGTACGCCGGGAATCAAGAGTGACCGCCTCGGGGAGATAATCCTCGTAAAGCCAATGCCGAGCGTGGACAGCGGCGTCAAACGTGAGGATCACTATCCCATCGGCTACACGACATAGTTCGGCCAGGCCGGCGGCAGGATCTGGCCAGTGGTGAACCGTGAAGATGGCCATGGCGGCGTCGAAGGAAGCGTCGGAGAACGGGAGCGCACCGGCGATGGCCCTCACCGCCGGTGCCGCAGCAGACGAGCGTTGGGCCAGCATGATTGTCGACGGTTCCACCGCCACCACACGTCTGTCGTTGGCTTCGTAAGAGCCCGTTCCGGCGCCTACGTTCAAGATAAGTTCAGCGTCGCCCAGGGCGGACTCAATCAGAGAGGCGATCCTGGGATCAGACTTACGGTGGCGGGCATAGTTTCGGCCGATGGTGTCATAGGTCGCCACCTTGGTCACCTCCATCTTCTACGCCGTTTCCACATGCGTTCTCGCAGCCGCCGTGCGAGCAGCGTGGAGTTTGTCGTTTTACCCGGTCCCGTCTGCGAAGCGGGGTCGATCCCCATTAGCTCCTCGCTGCCAAAAGTGCTTTTCCCGCGCCCAAGAGATCGTCGAGCGCAGCCGAACGCCCGGCCATCATCATCAGCAATGCCTCCGCTGGACCGAGTACCGCGGGTCCGCGCCCATGGGACCAATCCATGTCGGTCGCCATGAGCGTCAACCCGGCGATGCGCTTCTTTGCGCCGAATATATGAACATCCTCGCTGACGAAGTCCGCGGCGGGGACGAGACGTGCCTCGGGCAAATCTCGTCGCATGCCGAGAGGCCGACATATGTCCTGACCATGAACGAGGACATGCATCAGGCCTCTGACAGATCGAGAACCCGATAGCTCTTTGCGGTTGACAGCCACATTTTGAAGGGCCTTTAGAAGGATCTGTGGGTCCTGTTGCCCGCGTACCTGCCCATCAGCTGCTATCCATCGGTTGTAGTTGAACCGGTGACGAACCATTCCGCCGAGGATTGCGCCGACGCTGAAAGCACCTGCTGCTCCTGCAGTCAGGTGAGCGAGCACGTCCCTGATGCGCCACTGCGCGCACAGCGACGGAGAGTTCCACTGCTCGTCATCGAGCTCTGTGAGCTGCTCAGCGAGCTCGAGCATCTCATCACGTTCTGCCTTCCATATTTCCACGTCGACCCCTCCCGTTGTCGATGAGTCTCTAGCTAGGCCTCGCTGATCCTGACCACCTTGGTCCATGGAGGTGGGGCGGGAGAGTGGTGCATCCAGGGCATCCCGTGACGACCCTCGATGAGGCCGACGATCACTTTCGCCCTGGCGGGAGCGTCGGTTGGCCACGGGGTGAAACCATCCGTGAGCACAACGACGATCGAAGGGCGCGGTCTGAGCCCAAGCGCCTGCGCTATTCCCTCGCCCATATCCGTCCCACCACCTCCGAAAAGTTCGATTTGCGAGGCACGGCTCACTCGTTTCACCGTGTGGACTTGTGCGTCACACGACAGCACGCGCACGTTCGTTGCACGTAACCCGACCCGTTGCAGGATGGATTCGACCTCTGCGAGTACCCGGGCCAGGAGGTCGCCGGTCATCGAGCCCGACGTGTCGCAGACGATCGCAACATCGGGGACGGGTCGATCAAGGACGGGCATGATCACCGATGGTGTCGACTCCGAACGTCTTGAAGGCCTCCTGTAGGAGTAGTCGACCATCCCCGCCACGCGCATGATGCCCACCTGGATCTCAGCGGCGAGGACTCGCCGCCAGTCGGTTCGAGAAGGAAGGAGCTTCTCGGCCCATCGGAGCCATCCCGCCTCGACGCTTCCCGGTTCTTGCGCCTCGGATCGCTGCAGTTCGCTGGCCACTCCCAGCCGTAGGAATTCGCCGTCGCGGTCGTTCAAGCCTTCCGCAGCACCCTTGTCATCCCAAGGCCGGTCGACCCCGTCGCACCCCGAGCCGCAGTCCCACCGTCTTTGTTCGCCGCGCGCCAGCTCGTAATACTGCTCGCTCAACCGACCGTCCTCGGCGCCGAGCCCGGCGGGTACGTCCGCCGCGCACGGCGGGACCATCCCGTGGGGTGCCAGGTCATCGTTGACCTCCGCGTCGCTGGCTTTGTTCCAGGCGTCCGGGTCGCCGTCGGTGCCGGCGACACCCGCTCGCTCGGCGCGAGTGGCGTGATCCCGTAACAGGTGGGACACCAGATGGACCAGGAGCCGACCGAAGTCATCGACCGCCATCCTGTCGAGCACGTCGGGGTCGGCGTGCACCTGCCAGGCTCGGTCCATTGCGATCGTGCCCGAACCCTGCGCCGCACGGACCTGCGCGGCGAACAACGCACTCGCCAAGTAGGGGTAGCGCGAAGCCGCAAAAACCCGGCTCGCGGCCACCTTCCTGCGGTCGAGCGCTGTGGCGTCCGGCGGCGACGCCATGGGCGCAGTCAGTTGAGCAACCCGGCGTCGTGGAGGAGGTCCGTGAAGCGATGGACTTCGGTCGGGACCGGCGCCCCAGGTGGCCGGCACCTGACCAGAGGTCGCGCTGCCGCTGCCGCCACGTCGAGTGCAGTATCAGCGGCGCGCCCGAAGACCACCCAGCCTTGCTGCCAACGCTCGATCGTCGGGTTGGCCGCGACTGCGCTCGCCACGGAAGACAGGGCTGCGTAGGCGCGGTCCCCACGCTCGGGGAGGACGAAGGCCTCGGGATCGTCCAAGACCTCTTCGGGGTCGGGCAGGTCGGCCTCGATCAGCCAGGTGAGCAACTCGATCCCAGGGCCCTGGCCCACCGCTCCGCGCACGAGGAGCGATCGCACCAGGTCGTCCGAACCGACGGCCCGCGCCGCGGCCAGAAGGGTGGCTGCCATCTCCCAACTGCGCGGGCTGGGCCACGCCCGCCCCGCTCTGGCCGCATCTTCGGGTACCTCGACGGCCAGGGTCGGTCGCACCCGGATGAACCCACCCACCCAGCTGCGGGCGACCGGGACCCAGCGCTCCCAACCCTCTGGCAGTCGAGGGATGACCGGGGTTGGCCACCCGCCCGAGAGGCCGTCCGCCACCGCTCTCCCGTCGACCGCCCAGTCGAGATGACAGAACCGGTTGGCCAGCGGGGCCGAGAGCTCCCAGCCCGAGGCGGCCTGTTCGGGAGGGTTGGCTGCCGCCACGACGGAAATGCCGGAGGGGAGCTCGAGGTCCCCGACCGTCCGCTCGAGCACAACGCGCAGGAGGGCCGCCTGCACGGCCGGCGGAGCGGTCGAGATCTCGTCGAAGAACAGCACCCCGCTGCCCGAGGCGGCCAGGCGCTGCGCCCAGCGTGGCGGGGCGAAGTCGACCCGGGGGTGTCCCCCGTCGTGGTTGACGACCGGCAGGCCGGCAAAGTCCGACGGCTCCCTGATCGAGGCGATCACCGTCTCCAGCGGCACGCCGATCGCACTGGCGAGGGACTTGATGACCGAGGTCTTGCCCGTGCCCGGTGAGCCCCAGAGCAGGACGGGCGCCCGCACCAACACCGCTAAGGCCAGCGCTTCGACGACAGCAGCCTGATCGTCCATTCCATCAGTCTGGCCGGGCCGGGCCATGGAATGCTGTGGCATGGCCAGAATCACCGATCCGGAGACCTACTTGCGCCTGGCCTGCGAACGTCTCTTCGGACGTGAGGACAGGGGCAGGCCGGACCCGAGCGAGGCAGGTGTCATCAGCCGAGCCTGCGTCGCCGCCGGGTCACTCGATCAGGTCACAGCCCAGGGGGTCCTGGACGAATACAGGCTCGCGATGGCGCTGCGCGACCAGCATTGGCACCACATGCGCATGCATCGGAGTTCCATCACCCCGAGTGGGCGCCAGCGGCTCACCATCCGGAGGGTGGCCGTCGGGAGCGCCCCGTTCCAGCGCGATGGCCAACGGTGGCTCATCGAGAAGTTGCTCTTCGCCGATGACGGGACCCATCTCGATCTGTCGGGAACGGATCCCGAAGAAGAGCGGGGGAATCCGCGACGTCGCGGCGGCTTCGCTCGCCGGATGCACGGATCGATGCCTCGCCACCCGTATCCCCAGACACTTTCGCTCGTCGACGATCAGGGCACGACAGCTACCGCCCACAGCGGGTCGGGGAATTGGGGCGGTGGAACCTGGAGCACCAGCTACCACACCGGGGTGTCACTTTCCCCGGATACCCGGTGGATCGAGATCGACGGGATCCGCATCGAGTTGCCCGAGCGGCAACCCGTTCTGGAGGCTCGCGTCGAGGAGATCGAGGCGATGGATCCGGTCCGGGCGATGCTCTATGGCGAAATCCTCAGCGCCGACCGTCACTTTGGCGGCGACGCAGATGCTGTCGAGATCACCTGCCGGACCCTGATTGCCATCGGAGCGCTCGAGGAGGACGATCCGCTGTTCTTCGAGATTCGACGGATCGCAGGCGCGGTCGCCAACGGGTCGCCGACCCCGGGGCTTTCGGAGCCGTGGGCTTCATTGCTGGCGCGCTTCTCCAAGGCGGACGGACCGGTCGGCAGAATTCCCGTCGGTTCCGTCATCGACGACCTGGAGGGGTATTCCATCCGGGTCGAGGCGCTCATCTCCGAGGCCGAGTCCTTCTCCATCTCGCTCGCCATGTCCCCGGGAGCTCCACTGCTCCCGCACTTTCCGGGAGCGGACCGGGACTCACCCCCGATCATCTGGTGGGCCGAAGACGATCGGAACAATGCCTACGTCGCGTTCCAGGACAGAGGCCAGGGCAGCGACACACTGGCCGAAGGGCAAGTGACGTCCCTAGCCCCTCTCGACCCCAGCGCCGGCACACTGAGACTGCTCCCCACCGGATCTCGTCAGCGCGGAGTTGTCGTTGTATCCCTGGCCGCTCTGGCCGTTCACACATGACGCGAGAGCCTCTCAGCGGGCTTCAGCCGGCCGCTGCCCGGGTCAGCTGTTCCGGCGAGACGCACACCATCCGTTGGGAGGCCGGAGACCTGGTCGCACTCAACCATGCCGACCCGGAGGGCGAACGGACACTCGCCGCCCTCGGGGGGCAGAGCTGCGCCTGCCTCGACGTCCTCGACGCCTGGGCCCGTCAGCGTGAAGAAGCATCCCTTCTCTCGGCGCTGAGTCGTGGATCGAGCGATCCGCTTCGAACAGAGAGTTTCCCATTCCCGGGCCCGAAGGCAACCACGGCACCGCCCAACGCACCGGCCGTTCTCAGGGCTGGTGGGATGCCACGTGGCGGATCGGGCCGCGTCATTTCCCTCCACAGCGGAGTCGCGGTGCCGGGGGGTGCGATCGGGCCGCCCGCAGGTAGCTCGCCGACACTTGAGGAGGACGTGGTGCTTCTCGCCGGTCTTGGCCACGAGTTGACGCAACGCCTTGTGGCCACGGTAACCGCAGCACTTTTGGACCGCCTGGAGAATCCGCACGGTCCTTCACCGCGCCCCTCTCTCGTGGCGTCGCTCTTCGGTCGGGCCTCGGTGGCGCTTCGATCGTGGCTTGGCTGCCCCGGACTGGAGGTCGAGTTCGAGGTGGCGGAGCCCGACGCTGATCCAGAGCTCCGTTGGGATGCCGGTGGTTCGGTGCGGCTCGCCCTGCCTCTCGGGTGGGTGCTGTCGGTGTGGGGCCGTGACATGACTGTGGTTGCCGGACGTTTCTGCCTCGGGGTCGTCGAATCGGATGGTTTTCGCACCACGCTCATCAGTGTCAGCCCGAATCTCGAAGCGCCCCGACCGCTTACCGTAGAAATCCCCTGACCGACCTCGGAAACGTCGGTGTGAAGCCGCGCCATTCGTTGAGAGCGGAAACCGGCCTCGGTGCACCGGCCGTTCCGAGCAAGACACCGAAAACGGCGTGTGCACTCGTGTCCGGCTAGAGCTCCTCGAGCGTGACCCGGCAGCAGCACCACGCGGGGAGATAGACAGGTTGCACACAGCCGACGCACGTTAATCCCCAACATCTTCAGCGCATGATCGACGGGTCGGGATCGTTCAGGCACAGGGACGATGTCTGACGCGGATGCTGCCCGTCAATCGGCCTGCGGAAAGTTGAGTGGAATATCCCATGAGGTACGCGCCAGGATGAAGCTATTCCTCGTGGCATCCATGATCCTGGCTTCGGTGACAGTGGGTGGTGCAGTGGCCCGCACCGAAAGTTCCTCGGCGAACACACCCCACTCGAATGAAATTCGAGTTAAGAGCGTGGCGCTTGTCGGTGATTCGCTGTCCTGGCAGGCCAAGTCTTCGATCGGGTCAGCGCTCACCGAAGCAGGGTATGTGTCTCGAGTATCGGTCGATCCCGGTCATGCGCTGTCGTCCACTTGGGCGCAAGCCACTCTGGATGCCGATGTGAAAGACGGGTCGTACGGGGTCATCGTCGTGGAAACAGCCTCGAATGATGCGCTGGAGTTGGCAGACGGAGCCCTTTCCATTACCCAGTATTCGCAACTGTTGGATCAATTGATCGCCAAGGCAGGGAACTCCTCCGTGGTAATCGTGAATGCGAAAGTCAACGCTCCGTTCTATTACAAGCCGGCCGACGCTCTGGCTATCAACCGCGCAATTGATGAGGCGGCCGAGGAGCACGCCAACGTTCGAACAGTTGACTGGAATAGCGAAGCCCTGCGTCATCCATCGTGGTTCGGCCCGGACATGTTGCACCTGTCGCCGGGCCTCCCGGCGACGGTGTTGGCAAGCGATTCACCGGGTTCCGATGTGCAGGATGCGGCCGATGCGGGTTTCGCACAAGCAATTGTCAGGGGCGTCGAGTCGTCCGCCACGTAGGTGATCATCCGGCGCATGTCAACTGTCCGGCGGGATGGTTGACGAAACCGGTATCACGGCGCCGAGAAGTTCCCTCTGCTTAGATTCTCCAATTCCTATCAGTGGAAAGACAGGCAGACTGCGGGAAAGATCTCGTGGTCTGCATCGGGCATTGCTCGTGCTCGTGCTCATCGTGATCGTCCCGGCTCTCGCGGTCCTGGTCCGAGCGCATCCCGCCTCGGCCGCCACGTGGCAGCCAGCGTTCAACCAGGACTTTCCCGATCCGTTCGTCCTGCATGCCAACGGCGTCTACTACGCCTACTCCACGCAGGTCGGATTGCTCAACGTTCCCTATGTCGCGTCGACCAATGGTTTGCAATGGTCGTCTCCCATGGGGGATGCGATGCCCACTCTGCCCAGCTGGGGAAGGTTCGGTACGACCTGGGCACCGACGGTCGCCAGGAATGCAGCCGGCCAGTACGTGATGTTCTACGCCGCCATGGATGCGGCAACGGGGACAGAGTGCATCGGGGAGGCCCAATCCGGTTCTCCCGTCGGGCCGTTCGTTGACGAAAGTAGCAGCCCGGTTCTCTGTGATGCCGCGCACGGGGGAGACATCGACCCCTCCATCTTCGTCGATCCGACCACCGGCCAGAACTACCTGATCTGGAAACTCAACGCCAATGTGATCGGCGAGCCCACGTCGTTGTGGGCAACGACACTCAGCCCGAACTTCACCATCACGGGGACGCCGAGCGATCTGTTGACCGATGATCAGTCCTGGCAGGGCGGCAACATCGAGGGGCCGGCGATGTTGGAGGAGAACGGCACCTACTACGTGTTCTACAGCGGAAACGACTATAACAGTGCGAATTACGCCATCGGGTATGCCACCTGTGCGTCGCCCCTCGGCCCGTGTACCGACAACGTCAACAACCCGGTGATCGTCAGCGACGGCGCCATGTCGGGTCCCGGCGGCCCGACTCTGTATCTCGGTCCTACCGGCTTGGAGTTGGGATTCTCCGCCTGGGATGGGACGGTCGGTTACGGCGACGGCGGGTCTCGAGCCATGTACACCGCGTCAGTCACCTTCCACCATGGAGTACCGCGCTTCGACCCATTGCAACAGGCCAGCAGCGATTCGAGCTACTGGTTATTTGGTGCCAACGGCGATGTCGACGACTTCAACGCACCCTCGGACGGTGCAACAGCGGCAGCTCCGCTCGCTCCGGTCGTCGGCGACGGCTCGACGCCGGACGGTGGGGGCTATTGGACGGTCGCAGCCGACGGCGCGGTCGATGCATACGGCGACGCCGCGAATTTCGGTGGGATGGAAGGCACTCCGCTCAACAAATCGATCGTGGGTATGGCGGCTACCCCCGACGGCGGTGGCTACTGGCTGGTGGCCTCCGACGGTGGTGTCTTTACCTTTGGTGATGCCACCTATGACGGATCCATGGGCGGCCTCCCCCTCAATCAGCCGATCGTGGGCATGGCGGCCGATGCCGCCAGCGGGGGTTACTGGTTGGTTGCCGCTGACGGCGGGATTTTCTCCTTCGATGCTCCGTTCTTCGGCTCCACGGGGAGTATTCGGCTCAACAGACCGATCGTGGGTATGGCGGCTACCCCTGACGGCGGTGGCTACTGGTTGGTGGCCTCCGACGGCGGCATCTTCACCTTCGGCGACGCTCCGTTCTATGGCTCGACCGGCAACATCCGGTTGGACAAACCCGTGACGGGCATGGCGGCCACGCCCGACGGTGCCGGTTACTGGCTGGTGGCGTCCGACGGCGGCATCTTCACCTTCGGCGACGCGGGGTTCGCCGGATCCACGGGCGGCTCACTCAACTGGGCGCCGATGGTAGGTGTCGCTGCATCGCCGCGTTAGCCTGTCACCCATTGGCGAGGGGAGCCTTCATACTCAATACGCTTGTCGATGTGATGCCACGGAACGATTGGCCAGAACGGGTAGATGCCTTCGCGTTGGTCTTCCTGGTTCGCCACGGCGAGACTGAATGGAACCGCCAACGTCGGCGGCAGGGGCAGCTTGATTCCGCTTTGTCCAAAGAGGGCCTGGGCGGGGTGCGACGGATCGCGACCTGCGTGGCGGGTCTGCCGGTCGACGGCGTGTTCAGCAGCCCGCTGGGCCGGGCAGCGACGACGGCGCGTTTCAGCGCAGCCCAACTGGGCATGTCGGAGACCATCGTCGAAGACCTCGCGGAGATTCACCATGGCGAGATGGCAGGCCTGACGTCATCCGAGATTGATCAACGTTTCCCCGGTGAAATGACTCGGAGGTCACAGGACAAGTACGAGTGGCGCTTCCCCGGCGGTGAGAGCTACGCCGACGCCGACCGCCGAGCAAGTGCCGCGCTTTCGCAGATCGCGAGTCTGGGTGCTCGGCGTCCGTTGATCGTCTCCCACGAGATGATCGGGCGAATGTTGCTGCGAAATCTCCTTCGACTCGATGTCGCAGATGCTCTGACCTGGAAGCATCCGCATGATGTCGTTTACCAAGTCGACATTGCCAACCGTTCCGTCACGCAGGTCGACCCGTCGAACACCGCGCCGACTGTGGGCCCTCGGTAGGGCGAATGCTCAGCGCTGACGCCAGCGGGTAAAGACGTCTTCGAGCTCAGGGAGCTGTGGCCGGGGTACCAGCACGAGGAGCCGATCACCGGCTGCGATCCGGGTGCTACCCCGAGGCGGGATGGTCTCTGCACCCCGGGCGACCACTGCGACGAGGGCGTGGCGGGGGAGGCCGAGTTCGCTGACCGCGACGCCGGCGATGGCGTGATCGCTCGCCACATCGAAGTGGGCAAGTTCGAGCGAGCCGGCCGCATCGACGACGAGAGGGTTCGGCACCGAAATGGGTCGAGGGTCGACGAGACGGAGTCTCCGGGCGAGTGGCTCGAGGGTGGTTCCTTGGAGCAGCGTGGAGGTCACGACGACGAAGAAGACTGTGTTGAAGATCATGTCCGCCTTGTCGATTTTGGCCGAGAGAGCCAGGGTGGCCAACACGATCGGAGCAGCACCGCGTAAACCGGCCCAGCCGAGCAAGAGGCGCTCGCGTGCGGTGAAATGGCTGAGCGCGGTGGAGAGCCAGACCGCAAGTGGCCTGATCACCACGATGAGCAGCGCGGTCAAGGCCAACGCAGGTCCAGCGACGGCACCGAGCTCGTGGGGGAAGACCAGGAGCCCGAAGACGATGAACAGGGCCACCTGGGCCAGGAAGGCCAGTCCCTCGTGGAAGGTCACGATCTGGTGCCGGTTGCGCGAGGGAGTGCTGCCTATGGCGAGGCCGACGAGGTAGACAGCGACGAAACCGCTTCCCCCGGCGACGTCCGTGGCGCCGAATGCGAGGGCTGCTGCCGCGACCGAGGCGACAGGCGCGAACGAGCCGATGGATTCGGGGAGCCGGGCAAACAGCCAAGCTGCCCCGGCGGCGAGAGCTACGCCTATTGCCAAGCCCAGCCCGAGTTGACGGACCAATTCGATCACGAGTTCGGAGAAACCGGACGTGGGATGTTGGATCCAGGTGATGAGACCCAGGGTCAGTGCGATGGCTACAGGTTCGTTCAGGCCGGCCTCAGCTTCGAGGACGCGGGTCAGACGGAGTCGGATATCAGTGGTACGCAGGGTGGCGAAGACCGCGGCGGCGTCGGTCGAAGAGACGACAGCGCCCAGCAGAATCGACTGGAGCCACGGAAGGTGGAACAGGAGGTGTGCGGCGAGTCCCGCCAACCCTGCGGTCGCGGCCACCGACCACGACGCTGACCGCCAGAACACCACCAACAGCCAAGAGCAGCAGGCCTACATTCACCCAACCATCATCGCCGCGTTCTTCCCGTCCACGTCATCGCTCTGAATCTCATTTCGAGAGTCGACGTCCTTGACGACGCAGGGCATTGTTTGGCCACGAACGATGGGGGTACGACGGAGGCATGGATGCAATAACGATGCTCAAGGATGATCACCGCACGGTCGAATCGCTGTTCAAGCGATTCGAGAAGGCGGGTGAGAGAGCCTTCTCCCTCAAACGCAAGCTTGTGGACGGCATCATCAAGGAGCTTTCCCGGCATGCTGCCATCGAGGAGGAACTGTTCTATCCGGTGACTCGAGCCACTGTCCCCGGGGTAGAGGACATGGTGCTCGAGAGTATCGAAGAGCACCACATCGTGAAATGGGTGCTCTCCGAGGTCGAGCACATGGACCCTCACGAGGAATCCTTCGATGCCAAGGTCACCGTCCTGATCGAGAACGTCCGTCACCATGTGAAAGAAGAGGAGAACGACTACTTTCCCAAGGTGCGAAAAGAACTCCGCCGCAAGGCCCTGTTGGAGCTCGGTGACGCCATGGAAACGGCAAAGGCGACGGCTCCGACTCGCCCCCATCCACGTTCGCCGTCAACACCCCCGGGCAACATCGCAGCCAACAACACGGCCGGGGTGGTGGATCGGGTCGAAGACAAAGTGGGTGGCCTGGCCGCCGACGGTGCCGCAGTCCTGCGGGGCGTGCTCGATCGCTTCAGCGGGAGTACCTCCAAGGTGCACGCGAAGAAGCCACCTCATCGGCCCGGCGTGCGCAAAGGGTCGACTCCGGTGGCGACGGGACCCGGCAACCGACGATGAACCAGGCATCGACCTCGCCGAGGCGGAGGATCACCCCCCTCCCGGGAAGTATCCGTCGCGGCGTCGCGTCATGACGACGCTCCCGATCCCTCGTGGCCCACTGAGCGCGGAGCTTCTTGGCTCCCTCCTCAAAGACCCTCACCGGTTGTCCATGCCGGCCATCGGTGGCGGCGAAGCCCTCTTTGACGAAGATCTGCAACTGGCGCTCTACTGCTGTTACGAATTGCACTACCAAGGCTTTCGCGGCGTTCGTGACGATTGGGAATGGGAGCCTTCGCTCATCGCGTTTCGGCACGGCCTTGAGGAAGCATTCGAGCGGCAGCTTCGGCTGGCTCTACCGGATTACTGGAATATTGCTGCGGGCGGTGTGCCCGACGCGCTATGGGACCTGAGCCAAGGAGGCGGATTTTCGCTCTCGGAGTGGTTGCTCGAGCATGGAGACCGCTTCCATGCGGAGGAGATCGCTATCCACCGATCCGCGTATCAGCTGAAGGAGGCGGATCCCCACACCTGGGGGATACCCCGGCTGACCGGACGGGCGAAGGCGGCGATGGCGATGATCCAGTCAGACGAGTACGGGGGCGGAGAACCCGACCAGATGCACTCGGCCCTCTTCGCAGCCGCGATGTCAGCGCTGGGCCTCGACCCGACGTACGGTGCGTATCTTGATCGATTGCCGGCCATCACACTGGCCACGACGAACCTCATCTCGATGTTCGGTTTGCACCGACGTCTTCGCGGTGCCCTGGTGGGACATCTGGCGAGTTTCGAGATGAACTCTGTGGGCCCGATGGGCCGCTACAGCTCCTGGCTCGAATCGCTCGGCGTGCCAGTCGAAGGGCGTCGGTTCTATGACGTGCACGTCGAAGCTGACGAGGTGCACCAGTACGTTGCCGTCAATGATCTCGTCGGGGGACTGCTCGAGACGGAATCCGATCAAGCGGGAGCGGTGCTGTTCGGCGCGAGGGCCGTGTCTCTCGTCGAAGGAGCCTTCGCCGGACACCTCGTCTCAGCTTGGAAAGGTGATCGAAGCTCGTTGAGGAGACCCGTGAACCCCGGGAGCTCCGTCAGGGAGTCCTGACCACCTCGTAGGTGAGAAGCAGGAGGCCATCACCGATGGCCTGCGTGCTGACCAGATGCAAGGGCGTTCTGTCAGCGCTCTCATTGAAGAGACGTTCGCCCTCGCCGAGCAGGACGGGGAAGATCGTGAGCCGAAACTCGTCGACGAGGTCTTGCTCTATCAGTGTGCGGACGAGCTGGTAGCTCGCGTAGATCAGGATGTCACCGTCGATCTCCTGCTTGAGGTTGGTGACCTCTTTGACGACGTCATCCTTGATAATGGTGGTCGGATCGGGCCGCCTCTTTACTCTCGTGCCCACTCGAGCAAACGGTCAGCCGGCCTTCGGGGCATACGTCGGGACCCCTGAGGGGATGCGCAACGGAGTGGGCCTCTTCGCCCTCACTCTCGCGGGCGATCGGATCTGCGCGTTGACCCGTTTCGAGAGCATCGTGCTGCCCTGGTTCGGACTACCGCTGACGCTTCTGAGCCCGTAGTCAGCGTAATGGCCGGCCCTGATGGGCCCCGCCGAACGGGGTGCCGCTCCGCCAGGACCACCGGACGAGACCCCGGACGGTCCCGTAGTCTGGTCGACGTGAACGTCGCTCGTGCCCCCTTTGTGTGGCCCTGATGGCCGAGACCCGCACCGCAATCCTGACCGTCGACGATGACCCTGAGGTCTCTCGCTCCATCGCGCGAGATCTGCGCCGGGCCTACGGAAAGGACTACCGGATCGTCCGGGCCGAGTCGGGCGACCAGGGGTTGGAAGCGCTCAAAGAGCTGAAGCTGCGGGGCGACGTGGTGGCGTTGCTCCTGGCGGACTATCGGATGCCGCAGATGAACGGTATCGAGTTCCTCGAGCAGGCGATGGACCTTTTCCCCACCGCGCGCCGTGTTCTGCTGACGGCATACGCCGACACGAGTGCCGCCATCGATGCCATCAACGTTGTGGATCTCGATCACTATCTGCTCAAGCCCTGGGATCCACCGGAAGAGAAGCTCTATCCGGTGCTCGACGACCTTCTCAGCGCCTGGCACGCCGTCGACCATCGACCCGTGCCCGACACCAAGGTCGTCGGTCACCGCTGGTCGTCTCGCTCTTCGGACGTGCGCGAGTTCCTGGGCCGCAATCAGGTTCCCTACCGCTGGTACCAGTCGGAGGACCCCGAGGGGGAACGGCTTCTCGCCGCCGCGGGCGTCGATGGGCTCCGTCTACCGGTCGTCATCACCGCGGACGGCGATGTGCTCGTCGAGCCCACCGACGCGGAGTTGGCGGCGCGTGTCGGGCTGGAGACGACACCCTCCGAGCTCTTCTACGACCTCGTGGTGATCGGCGGAGGCCCGGCCGGTCTCGGTGCCGCGCTCTACGGAGCCTCTGAGGGGCTGCGCACCATATTGATCGAGCGAACCGCGACGGGTGGGCAGGCGGGCCAGAGCTCACGAATCGAGAACTATCTGGGCTTTCCCGATGGCGTTTCCGGGGCCCAACTGACCGACCGTGCCCGCCGCCAGGCGGCCAAGTTCGGGGCGGAAATCGTCACGGCCCGCGAAGTCGTGGCGATTGAGGTCAACGGATCGGCGCGTACGGTGCGTTTCGCCGACGGTGGGACGATCGACGCCCACGCCATCATTCTCGCCTCGGGCGTGTCGTATCGGCAGTTGACGGCTCCGGGTCTGGCGAACTTCACCGGACGGGGCGTGTACTACGGGTCGACGATGAGCGAGGCCTCGAATGCCGCCGGTCAGCATGTCTTCATCGTCGGCGGCGCCAATTCCGCCGGCCAGGCCGCGGTGTATTTCTCCCGCCATGCCGAATCGGTGACCATTCTCGTACGGGGTTCTTCCTTGGAAGCGTCGATGTCCCACTATCTGGTGCAGCAGATCGAGACGATTTCGAACATCGAGGTCCGCACGTGCACCGAAGTGATCGCGGGGAGTGGCAACGAACATTTGGAGACGCTCACGCTCCGCGACAGCACATCCGGTGCGACCGAGGTGGTCGACGCGGAACTCCTCTTCGTCTTCATCGGTGCACTGCCGCGCACCGAATGGCTCGATGGAGTCGTGATGCGGGACGAGCGGGGTTTCGTCATGACCGGCCCGGACTTGCCGCTGGTGGGGGATCGACCGGCCCGCTGGCTCGAAGAGCGGGTTCCGTACCACCTCGAGAGCAGTATTCCCGGAGTGTTCGTGGCAGGAGATGCCCGGGCGGAATCGGCCAAGCGGGTTGCCTCCGCGGTGGGCGAGGGGGCGATGGCGGTCATGCTCGTGCACCGGTATCTCGAAATGAGGTGATGCGATGAGCAGCGAACTCTCCTGTGATGTCGAGGAAATTCGGACCCTTTTCCTGTTCGAAAAACTCAACGACGAGCAGCTGGGGCGGTTGTGCCGAGAAGGGCACGTCGAGTCCGTTGAGCCCGGTTGGGTTCTGCGGGAAGGCGAGCCGGCGTCGTCGTTCTATGTCCTTTTGGATGGTTCGGTCACGCTGTTCCGCCGAGTGGGGACCGACGACGTCGAGATCAATCGGACCGATGCACGTGGTGTGTACGGCGGAGCCTTTCAGGCGTACCTCGGCGACCGTATCCGGCAGGTGTACAACAACTCGCTGCGGGCCAACGTGAAGTCGAGGTTCTTCGTCCTGGGGGCCGAACAGTTCGCGCAGCTGATGCGGGATTGGTTTCCGATGGCGCTCCACCTCCTTGAAGGCCTCTTCTTCGGTACGCAGAGCACCCAGCAGGTGCTGCAGCAGAGAGAGCGCCTTCTAGCGCTCGGCTCCCTCTCTGCGGGCCTCACCCATGAACTGAACAATCCGGCCGCAGCGGCGGTGCGGGCGACCTCGTCGCTGCGTGACCGCTTGACCGACATGCGCCACGCATTGGCCACCCTGGCGTCGGGCTTTGACCCGAGCACCCTGTCTTCCCTGGTGCGGCTGGAGGAGGAGGCCGTGGAGGGTGCACACCGGGCACCGCAGCTCGGCCCCATGGAGACATCGGACCTCGAGGACCGTCTCGGGGAGTGGCTGGGGGCCCATCAGGTTGTTGACGGTTGGGATCTGGCCCCGGTGTTCGTCCAGGCGGGCCTGGACGAGGCGTACCTCGAAAGAGTCGCACAAGGGGTCGGCGAGGCCAAGCTCGAGAATGCCTTCCTATGGCTCGCCCGTGCGATCGAAGCTGAGTTCTTGATGGACGAGATCCAGGATTCGACAACCCGGGTGTCGACATTGATTGCTGCAGCCAAGCAGTACTCGCAAATGGATCGTGCGCCCTATCAGATCGTCGACGTGCATGAGCTCCTGGAGAGCACGCTGACCATGCTGGCCCCCAAACTCGGCGACGGTATCGAGGTGGCGAGGGAGTACGACCGGTCGCTTCCCCCTATTCCCGCCTATGCCGCCGAACTCAATCAGGTGTGGACGAACCTGATCGACAATGCCATCGGCGCCATGGAGGGAATAGGAAAGCTGACGATCCGGACATCGCGCGACGAGGAGTTCCTGGTCGTGCAGATCGGGGACACCGGTCCGGGCGTTCCTGAGGAGATCCGCTCACGGATCTTCGAGCCCTTCTTCACGACCAAGCCGTTCGGAGAAGGGACCGGACTCGGACTCGATATTTCTTGGCGCATCGTTGTCAACAAGCATCATGGTGACCTGAGACTCGAATCCGTGCCGGGAGACACTTGGTTCGTGGCCCGGCTCCCCCTGGTCGAGCCGGAGCCGCTCGACATTCGAGAATCGGGCGGATCGGCACCTCTCTGAGGGGGATGCGTTCGCACCGCTGGTGGGATCTCGGGCTGAAACTGCAGCAGCGGCTGCTGCGGACGACCGATAGCCTCTCAGTTCATCGCGAAAGAGGCCCGCATGCCCGACGACACGCCATCACCCCAGGGAATCGACTCTCTCAACGCAGTCCTGAGCGAGGTCATCGACGTGGTGCAGGACGTCAAGCAGGCCTCCCGAAAGGTCCCCCACAAGAACGAGCTGCATGAGATTCTCAACAGGCTCTTCGATGACCTCAGGACGTGGGCCAGCCTCCTCATGACCGAAGACGAGCTGCTCGGAGCATCTCCTCTCGGCCGCATGCCGAGCGTTGCCGGCCGGACACCAGTGAACATCTGGCCGGGAGACCCCACAGACGAAGAGGTTCGCCAAACCATCCTTGACCATCTCGAGCGGCTGTCGGCGCATGTGCTGACGGCCGAAGGAGACCAGGACGACGAGAGTGCGCGCGCCCTCCTGGGGAATATTAGAGAAGAGCTGCTGAGCGACGTCCGAACGTTGCGCGGTCTCTGGCCTCGGAGTCCCCGGGTGCTTCCCTAGCGCAACGCGTCGTGATCCAGGTCCGCCGCCACGCCCTCCACGTCGTCCAGGTGGGACCAGTAGCCTTGGCCCTTGGATTTCGGACCGCTCACGCCGTAGCGCATCTCGATGCCGAGGTGGCAGGTATGGCAACTGTGGTGCTCAGTCACTGATCGTCGTCCCGCACATGGCCATGAATCCCTTTCGTCGTCTTTCAGTGACCGGAGTCTCCCACGAGCGACCGTCCAGCAGAACGTCTGCCGTAGGGCTGCTTGAAACGGGCCGTAGCGCGGCAATATCATGCGTTCCGACCGGGTCCAAGAGGGGCCTGCGGCGACGCTGAAATGGGGCAGCGTCCGTCACTCCGAGTTGGAATTACTGATTGGGAGGAATGGCCATGACCCTTGAGATCGACCCACCGGTCAACATACGTGATCCCGCCATCTCCCCGGGACGGCCGCCCTTCGACATATCGGTCAGCAAATCCGACGACGGGGTCGTCATGGTGGTCGGAGGCGAACTTGACATGTCCACTGCACCCACGTTGCGGGCCGCCCTCGTCGAGGTGATCGAGGGACTGGAGGGTGACCTGACACTCGACGTCGGATTGCTCACCTTCATCGACTCCAGCGGTCTCACCCTCCTCGTTGCTGAGCACAAGAAACTCCGATCCCTCGGTCACGAGCTGGTGATCTTCGCCCCGACGCAGCGCACGAGCCGTCTTTTCGAGATCGTCGGGCTAGATCAGGTTCTGACCGTGCGTCCGAGCAGTTAAGTCCGTCATTCGTTTCCTGGGGAGCAGCTTGGAGAATTCCGGTGGGACAACCAAGACGCCGGGTCCACCCTGATTGAACTTGGCGACGGTCCGTTGATTACCGCCGCCACCGCATTTCATTCGAGTTTCGATCAGGTGAGAAACTACTGACAACGAAGGGCAAGAATTGACTTGGCGGGCAAGATCGGTCAGAACGTGGCCGTCGTGTTCTTGACGTGGCCGGCCGATTCGGTATGACAAGAAGGTGAGATCGTTTTTCTTGCCGGCGCTCCTCTAACGTCACGCCGCCGTCGCTCACTGGAGGTTCGGCGGGATGTTCTTGTTGAACCGGAAGACATTGTCAGGGTCCCACAGGCCTTTGAGCTCTACCAGCCGCTCGTAGTCTGCGGGGCAGTAAGCAGCACGGACGTCGGCCCGGGTGACTCGTTGGCCGGACAGGAAGTTGAGCAGGGCCCCGCCATCGCTCCACGGTTCGACTTCAGTGAGGAGCTGCCGCTGCTCGGCATCGACGGAGGCGTCGTCGCCGCCGGGGTAGGCGGTCGTGAAGAGATTCGCCACCCCGTCGCGATGTCCGACGACGTTGGCAACCTTCGGTGCTTTGGAGAGCGCGCCGGCGAGGTGTCGGAGTTCGACGAGAGAGCGGGTCTCAGGGCCTGTGCGGGCGACGATGGTGTCGACAAGGGCGCTGTCGATGGCACGGAGCACCAGGCTGTTGCTGTGCACGGGCATGGGGGCAGTCGGGTCGTTGTGGATGGTGCCGGTCTCGGTCAATGGCAATGGGCCGACGGTGTCGAGAAGGACAGGCGCGCTGTCGCGGAGGGCGCCGAGAAAGGTGCCGGCCTCTTCCGCCGCCCCCAGATGGGCGACCCTGACGTGGCAACAATGGCGTCCTCGCAGCATGGGCGGTAACGCGGGGAGGTCGGGGAACGTGACGACGGCCACCGAGAGGGTCAGGGTATCGGGGGCGATCAGCACAGCCTGGGCGAAGGCGGCCAGGACGGCAGCTCGCCCTTCTCCCCCGAAGAAGAGGCCGCCCCCGGAGAGTTCGGGCACGTCCACCAGATCGACCTCGATGCCGGTCACGACCCCGAAATTGCTCCCGGCACCGCGCATGGCCCAGAACAGGTCAGGATGGGCGTCGCCCGTGACCCGACGAAGCTCGCCGTCGGCGGTCACGACCTCGATTGACCGGACGTGATCGGCCGCGAACCCGAAGCGACGACTGAGGACTCCGATCCCCCCACCGAGTATGTAGGAGACAGCGCCGACCGATGGTGCCGAACCTGCTAGTGGCGCGAGGCCAAAGGGGGCAGCAGCCTCGATGACCTGGGACCAGAGAGTCCCTGCCTCCAGACGAGCCGAGCGATTGACGGGGTCCACATCGACGGCGCCCGCCCGGCGCGTGTGGATGAGCAGGCCTCCGTCGGCCGCCACGGTCGGACCGTGCCCGGTGGCTCGCACGCCGACGGGGAGACCTTGGGCCCGGGCGAAGCGGACTGCGGCCACGACATCGGCGGTGGTCGCCGCACCAACGACCACGGCAGGATGCTGGGGTACGGACAGGTCGAAGCCGGTGCTCTCGGCTTGGTAGTCCTTGTCGCCCGCAGTGAGGACGGGACCGGTGACCTCCCCGGAGAGGTCGGCGAGAGCCACCTCGATGTTCTTCTCAGAGCTAGGCAAGTGGCCCTCCGGCGCGGTGATAATAGCGGCTCCCGCCGTCCCCGATCCTCAAACGAAGTCGTAGTGGCTGTGGTTGATGTCGCGCGTCCATTCCCGGTAGAGATCCAAGGGCCACGGCGACAAAGTGAAGACCTTGCCCGCTGGGTTCTTGTAATGGCTGTGTTGGATCGAAGGATGCGACCACACCAGCTGATCAATCTCGGCCTGGTAGCGGTCCACGTAGTCCGTGTGCGCCTCGGCGGTAACCTCACAGCGTTGGGCACCCGAAGTGAGGGTCTCACGGATGAGTTCCATTGCGTGGTGAACCTGGAATTCCGAATGGTAGAAGAGGCTGGCGCCGGACGCCAGGTTCGTTCCGGGGCCATAGATGCAGAAGAGGTTCGGAAAGTTCGGGATCGTGATGCCCAGGTAGGCGGTCGGTTCGTCGCCCCATTGTGCGCGGAGGGACGTGCCGTGGCGACCGGTGAGCTCCATCGATGCGAGGAACTCGTTGTGGCGGAAGCCGGTCGCGTAGCAGATGATGTCGGCGGGAAAGTGGCTGCCATCCACCGTCACGACGCCGTCAGGCACGATCCGATCGATCGCCGTACGCACGAGCTCGACGTTCGGCCGCTGCAGGCATCCCAACCAGGATCCGTCGTCTTGTAGGACACGCTTGCCGAGGGCCGGGTAATCGGGTACGACCTTGGGCACAAGGTCGGGTCGGTCCGCGAGGAGCGAGGTCATCCACGCGAGGAGGGCATCAGCCCGCTTGGCGTGCATCGCATTGACCGACCGATTCGTGGGGTCGTCGTATGTCGGCTCAATTCGATATGGGTCGTTGCCGGCGGCGATGCCGGCGAACGTCATGATGAAGCGATACCACCGACCGTAGAAGGGCAGGTGCCGCAAGGCCCACCTGTCTCCCGGCGGAACCGGTGCGTGGTAGAGCGGATTCGGGATGATCCATTGCGCAGTGCGCTGGAAGATCGTAAGCCGTTCCACCTCTTCGGCAATGGTCGGACCGATCTGGAATCCGCTCGCACCTGCACCGACGAGCGCGAACCGGCGGCCGGTCAGCTGTAGATGTTCGGGCCAACGGGCCGAGTGGAACGAAGGGCCCCTGAACGTCTCCATGCCCGGAATGTCGGGAAGCTTCGGGAGGTTCAGCGAACCGACAGCGCTGAAGACGAACCGGGCGTGGACGTTCTCCCCACCGCCGTCGGTCTCTTGGAGGTCGATGCTCCAGTCGGAGCGCGCCTCGTCCCACTGCAGCCTGGTGACCGCGGTGTTGAATCGGCAATGCGGGCGCAGGTCGTATTTGTCGACGATGGCTGTGAAGTAGTCACGCAATTCCGGCTGTTGGCAATAGAACTCGCTCCAGTGATCGGCGGGTTCGAAGGAGTAGCAATATTGGTGGCTGCCTACGTCTACGCGGGCCCCCGGGTAACGGTTTTCCCACCATGTGCCGCCGGGACCTGGGTTCTTCTCGACGATGACGAACGGCAGGCCGGCCTGCTTCAGGCGGATACCGGCAAGGATCCCCGCTAACCCACATCCGATGACCACGACAGGTGAAGCTGCCTTGGCCTCCTCGGGGATCTCCTCCCCCCATGTGATGGCCCCCGTATCACCCCCCTCGAACTGCAGGTCGTCGAAGAAAAGATCGGCGAGCCGACCCTCGTCCACCGGTCTGCAGCCGAGGAACGACATCATCTCGAGGAGCAGCTCCCGGCTCAACTCGTGCGGCACCGACCCTGCGTCACGGTATGCCGCTATCGAAGGTAGTGCCCGACGACGGATCTCGGCCCGGTCATCTGCGGGCATCCCGCATTGGATGTCGAGTGACATCGACACGCGAGGCCGGATGTCACCGCGGATCCAAGCGGGATCACCGGTCATGTGGACGAGTGAGCACAGAAGGGCGGGGATGCTGCAGTCCTCGAGCGCCGCCTCGATCGTCGCATCCGGATCGGCGATGGGTTCACCTGCATGGGGATTCCGCGTCACTTGTCCCTCCCTCTGGCAATAGGTCACTTCGGTGTTACGCCGACTCCACGAATGTGAACGACTATATGTCTGCGCCCGCGTCGCCTGTCGACCCGGAAGGCTTGGCACGTCCAATCGGCGTTCGTCAACGGAACGCATGATCACAACAACTCTCCGGCCAAGATGGCCGCACTCAGTGCTGCCAATGCAACAAGCAGATCGTCTTCGAGTTCGGATTCCAGAACCGGCTCGGCGCGGCGTACAACGGCACGAACGACAACACCGGCCAGGCTCCCTCTGTCGCACCCCAACTCGGCGAATGGCTTTGAGATGGACGGGAACGACGCCGACCGGCCTGCTCTCGAGACCTTGTGGAGGTCACCGCTGCGGCGCCCTACGCAGCCGACCTCATGACCTCAGCCCGACGCGCTGGTTCCGGGGGCACGGTCCCGCGGCCCTGACGGGCTCCCAGATGGTCGCCGTCGATTCGTCCGGGGTAGAATTCGCGTGACAGCTTGGGATCGGAGCACGAGCAGAGATGGCGCCTTACTCACCGGCCGATAACCGCTACAAGTCAATGAAGTACCGGCGCAGTGGGCGCAGTGGGCTGCTCCTGCCCAGCCTTTCGCTCGGACTCTGGCAGAATTTCGGCGACAGTCGGCCCTTGGAAACCCGAGCGCGCCATACTCCGTCGGGCATTCGACCTCGGCATAACGCACTTCGACCTGGCCAACAATTATGGGCCCCCGTACGGAAGTGCTGAATCGAATTTCGGCAGAATCCTGCATGCCGATTTCCGGAGCTATCGGGACGAGCTGATCGTCTCGACCAAGGCCGGTTGGGATATGTGGCCCGGACCATACGGAGACCTCGGGTCTCGCAAGTACCTTCTGGCCAGCCTGGACCAGAGTCTTCAGCGTATGGGGCTCGACTATGTCGATATCTACTACCACCATCACTTCGACCCGGACACGCCCCTCGAGGAGACACTCGGCGCGCTGCACTCCGCCGTCGTGCAGGGGAAGGCTCTCTACGTCGGTATTTCTTCGTACTCCGCTGACCGCTCCGCCGAGGCCATCGGGATCCTCCGTGGACTCGGCACCCCCCTGCTGATCCACCAGCCCTCCTACTCGATGCTCAATCGATGGATCGAAGAGAGCCTCCTCGACGTCCTGGGGGCTGAGGGCGTCGGTTGCATCGGGTTCTCACCCTTGGCGCAGGGCCTTCTCACCGACCGATACCTCGACGGCGTCCCCGAGGGTTCTCGCGCCTCGAGAATCGGCTCCCTGACGCCCCAGATGCTCAGCGCCGAAAACCTCGCTCGTATCCGGTCCCTGCATACGATCGCCCAGCGACGTGGGCAGCAGCTCAACCAGATGGCCCTCGCCTGGGCGCTGCGGGACCCGCGCGTGACATCCCTCGTGGTCGGCGCGAGCAGTGTCGCCCAATTGGAGGAGAATGTCGCCTCTCTCGAGAACCTCGAGTTCTCACCTGAGGAACTCGCGGAAATCGACCGGTATGCCGTCGACGGCGGTATCGACCTGTGGCGAGGAGTCGCGACCAGCTGAGGGGTCAGTTCATCCGAATGCAGCGTCCGGCGCCGTCGTCTACGGGCGAGGACGCCAGCCCCTCCCACGACGACGATGCCTGCCAGCGGGAGGAAGATCGACTGGGGAACCTCGGGCGTTACCGGCGGCGGACCGGGTGCGACGCGAGAGTGATACCGGAAGGGCCGAGGTGGCTGCACTCGATGTGGCCAGGATCGAAGAAGAGATCGCGGCGATACCACCGAAGGCGCTGGCGCCCGCCACGTTTTCGGCTGACCGTCCGGTGGTGCCTGCTGTGTATTCGCCGTAGCTCGAGGCACTTCCGAGAGAGACGCAGGTCGTCGCCCCTGCTGTTGCGGCGGGAACCAGCACCAGCCCTGCCACTGTGGCGAGTCCCGCACCGCAAAGACGGGGTGACGCCTTGCCCTTGGCGGCGCGTCCTACGCCCACCGATCGCTTCATAGGACCAACGTAGGTAACCATCTACGACACACAAGAGTCGGAACGACACGGAGGGTAATCTTTCGCGGGACTGCGGCACGGAGGAGTGATCAGCGTGGGTCATTTGCGTGACACCGGGTCGGGGGCGCGCGTTGACGCCCAAATGCACCGGAAATCTGTCACCGCGAAAGAGCGCGAGTAGTCACTCACCGTTCACGGTCACGTCGCGTTTCCGTGGGGGTCTCCGGCGACCGTGAGGCCGTGCCGGCCGAGCCGGGTCGGGCCGGGCTCGGGAACGGGGACCTGTTTGGTGGAAGACTGGTCCGGGGATGAAACAGCCCCAGATGCGAATGTGCTGGTTGACCAGGAAGGACGGCCGTGGAACACGACGAGATGATCCTCATCAGCATTGACGACCATGTGATCGAGCCCCGCAATATGTTCGATGCACACGTGCCGGCGCGGTGGAAGGACCGGGCACCTCGCAGCGTCCTCAACGAACAAGGGATCGAGCGCTGGCAATTCGAGGGCATCGAGAGCGGCTCGGGGAGCTTGAACGCAGTGGTCGGCTGGCCCAAAGAGGATTGGGGGATGGACCCGACGACCTATTCGGAAATGCGGCCCGGCGCCTACGACATCCACGAGCGCGTGCGCGACATGAACCGCAACGGGATCCTGGCTTCAATGTGCTTCCCGTCCTTCGTCGGCTTCAGCGGCGGCTTCTTCCAACGCAGCAACGACAAGGAGTTGGCGCTCGTGATGACCAGGGCCTACAACGACTGGCACATCGACGAGTGGGCTGCTTCGTACCCGGGGCGGTTCATCCCCTTGGCCATTCCCCCCATTTGGGATCCGCAGGCACTGGCCGACGAAGTCCGGCGGGTGGCCGCCAAGGGTTGCCGCGCCATGACCATGCCCGAGCTTCCGCATATGCAGGGGCTCCCGAGCTATCACAACCTTGACTACTGGACGCCCTTTTTCACCGCTGCTTCCGAAGAACAGGTGGTGATGTGCCTCCACATCGGCCAAGGCTTCTCGGCCATCAACTCTCCACCGGACGCGCCGATCGACAACCTGATCATCCTGGCGACCCAGGTTTCGACGTTGGCGGCGCAGGATCTCCTCTGGGGTCCCGCCTTCAAGGAGTTCCCCGACCTCAAGGTGGCCTGGTCTGAGGCCGGCATCGGCTGGATACCCTTCTACCTGAACCGGTGCGATCGGCACTACTTGAATCAGACCTGGCTCGGCCACGATTTTGGCGACAAGCTACCGAGCGATATCTTCCGGGAGCATTCCTTGGCCTGCTATGTCACGGATCCCGCCGCCCTTCGGATTCGCGACGTCATCGGCATTGACATCATCGCCTGGGAATGCGACTACCCCCACTCGGACTCGATCTTCCCCAATGCTCCTGAGTTCGTGCATGCCGAGCTGATGGTCGCCGGATGCAACGACGAAGAGATAGACAAGATCACGTGGCAGAACACCTGCCGATTCTTCGGCTACCAACCTTTCGCTCACATCGACCGGGAGAGGTCATCCGTGGGCGCCCTGCGTGAGCTGGCCCGCGATGTCGACACGACTATTCGGACCAAACACGAGTGGCGGGACCTGTACGAAGCCCAGGCCAGTTGACACAGCGGAGGGGCCTCATGGCGGGGTGCCGGCTGTTCGGCAGGTGACATCCACGTAATGCGCCGGTGAATCTTTGGGGAACGATGTGACGCGCGTCGGCGGCCTGTCTCCCTGTGGGGCCCTGAACGAGCATGATGTTCCCATGGACACACGCGAGCGAATCCTGCCCCTGGCCGGTGCCAGCAATTTCCGGGACCTCGGGGGCTACCCCACGACCGACGGCGGTATCACCCGGTGGGGGCAGCTCTTTCGCAGTGACACGTTGCACGAGTTGACCGAGGCTGACGTCGAGCTTCTCCGCGCCGTGGGACTTGCGAGTGTGATCGATCTCCGCACCGCGACCGAGCTCGAGCGCTCCGGCCGGGGCCTGCTGGGCAAGGAGGGGATGGCCTACCTGCATGCCTCGGTGCTCCGGGAGGAGGGTGGTGAATCCGTCGCCGTTCCCGCTCCCTCCGACGATGACCAGGCCGAGCGCTACCTGTGGTACCTCGACGTCGGCCGCCGTGCCCTGGCGGATGCACTCACCATGGTTGCCGATCCGGGGAACCGTCCATTGGTCTTTCACTGCGCCGCAGGCAAGGATCGGACGGGAGTCCTGGCCGCTCTGATATTGGACATATTGGGCGTCGAACACTCGGTGATCGTCGACGATTACGTCATCACCGCGACGCGATTGGAACTGATACTGGACCGCCTGCGCCGTGATCCGGTGTGGGGCACGTCGGTGGCAGAAATTCCTCCCGGGCGTGTGCTCGCCGAGGGGACGACCATGGCGCGGTTTCTCGATCTTCTCCATGAGCGTCACGGGGGAGCACGTGCATGGGCACTTGGCGCCGGGGTCCCTGCACGGAGTCTCCACGACATGGCTGCCCAGTTGGTGGATCGCCCCGGGTCCGCCTAGGGACGAGCCGGTTATCCCGCCCCGGTTGCGGCGAACGCCGGCGTTTGCGCCGCGGTTTGGCTCTCGAAAGCCGCGTTGATCTCGCCGCCGAGCAGTATCGCGATACCGGTCAGGTAGAGCCAAATGATGAGGATGGCCACCCCGGCGAAGGCCCCGTAGGTCTTGATGTACGACCCGGAGATCGTCGTGTAGAGGGAGAAGCCTAACGAAATGGCGGCCCACATCACCGTGCCGACCAGCGTGCCCGGGGTGAACCACCGCCATTGCGGGTGAGGCTTGTCCGGAGCGGCGAAGTAGAGCACGGAGAACAACAGGCCCACCAACGCCAGGGCGACGATCCAGCGCACAACGGTCCAGCCGACGAGAAATGCGCTACCCCCGAAGGGCAGGGCGTCCTCGATCTCCCGGCCGATCGATTGGCCGAAGACCACCAACGCCGATGCGCCACCACCGAGGATGGCGGCCGCCAGCAGCAGCGGAAGGGCCCGCAACCGTTTGGCAGCGACGGAACGGTCCTGGCCGACCCCATACGCCATGTCGAGGCCTTCCTCGACCTGCACCATGCCGGAGGTGGCACTCCATATCGCGACGATTCCCGCGATCACGATGGCCACGATGGCCCCTTGAGAATTCTTCTCAGAGTGATCGATCGCACCGGTGAAGACATCGGCGGCACCGGCCGGGAGTGCCTTGGTGGTTCCGTTGATGAGCGCCACGGTGACATGGCGTGGCACATTGACCAGGGCGGAGACCGCGAGCAGCGCAATGATGATCGGAAATAACGCGAGAAACCAACGGAAGGCGAAGCTTCCGGCGGCCACCGTGATCCTGTCCGTCTTGATGTGGGCCCTGGCGGAGGCGAGGGCCGCCTTCCAGGCAGCGATGGAACTTGGTCGGTTATCGGTTGCTGCTTCCTGCGGGTCCGTTGCTGCCACGTGGGCTCGACCTCCGATGCTCATCGTCTGCGGACTCCGTAGCTTCGCACCATTATTCTGACTTCTGACTGTGCGCAGGTACTCGGCGTCGTGAACCTGGGACTTCCTGGAAGGCAGCACCATGAGAGCAGTGGGTCTGATGGAATTCGGAGGGCCGGAGGTTCTCCAGGTCGTGGACATCCCGGAACCGATTCCCGGGCCGGGTGAGGTGCGCATCCGCGTCCACGCCGCCGCGGTCAACCCGACTGATACGGGGTTCCGTTCCGGGGCCACCTCCGCCCGGCTCGAGGGCCGTGCCAAACCGTATGTGCCGGGAATGGACGCGGCAGGTTTCCTTGACGCGATCGGACCCGGGGTGGAGACCGCGTTGCACATTGGTGACGCAGTCATGGCGGTCGTCCTCCCCTACGGACCGAGCGGGGGAGCCTACGCCGATCTCATCGTCGTCCCAGCGGCCTCGGTCGTCCGGGCACCGGCGGGCCTCGACGTTGCGGCCGCCTCGACCGTTTTGATGAACGCCCTGACCGCTCGCCTCGCTCTGGACGACCTCGGGATTCCCGCAGGAGGGACGGTGGCGGTGACCGGGTCCGCCGGCGCGTTCGGCGCCTACGCCGTGCAACTGGCCAAGGCAGATGGGCTGGTCGTCATCGCCGATGCGTCGGCGGCAGACGAAGACCTCGTCGCGGGGTTCGGCGCAGACGAGGTCGTTCGCCGGGGCGATGAGGTCGCGGCGCGGATTCTCGAGCTCGCTCCCGGTGGCGTCGACGGCGTTCTCGACGGCGCATTGCTGCATGAGCTCGTGGTGCCGGCGATCCGCGACGGAGGTGGTCTGGCGGTCGTGCGCGGTTGGGAGGGTCCCCGCGAACGGGGCATCACGATTTTTCCGATCTGGGTCAGGCGTGCCCTCACCGATACGGCCCGTCTGGCTGCGTTGCGGGACCTGACAGAAGCGGGAACACTCACGGCGCGGGTGGCCGATGTCCTTGCCGCCGATCAGGCTCCTGAAGCCCACCGTCGACTCGAAGCGGGTGGGGTGCGCGGTCGCCTCGTCCTGGACTTCTCCGCCTAAAGAGGCGTTACCGCCCCACCAGGACGTGCAGCGGGATCAGATCGGAGAGGAACCGGAACGCGTCGTTGAGATGGGTGCAGGTGGAGGTCCCCACGAACTCGTTCCGGACATCGATCCGGAGCCGGTCCAAGGGCTTGGCGACCATTCGAGCCGAGCTCCCGACTGCCGCCGGGCACTCGACCCAGGGGAGGACGCGGGCTTCGGTTCGGAGGCCGTCGATCCGACTGACCGTGGGGTCGAGCGATCCCTCGACCAGGTACTCGTGGATGATGCTCTCGGTTCCTTTCGCATCCCGGTAGCTGTCGCGGAAGTGCGAGTCGAAGGTCCAGGCTTCGGTGGAGCCCTCCGGTGGGACCAGGTCCAGCCGCCTCCGCCGACGTGTGGCCTCGCAGGGCAGATCCTCCATGGGATGCCACGAGAGGGCATCACCCTCGCGTTCGAGCAGGGGCGCTGCGGGACCCATGGCCACGGGCGACAGCCCTTCCTTCCGGAAGGTCACCATGATGGTGGCTTCGCTGGCCCATCCTGCGCACATGTCCTCCGAGGCATGGACATGTCGCTCGTACGCCCGTGTGGTGCGCTCATCGGATGATGGAGCGAGGCTCCGGCTCCGCTGGACCGCGTACCCCGAGACCAATGTCGCACCCGGCAGGTCGTCGAGCAGCGCGTGAAGGAGGCTTTGCGCGGCGACGTGGTCGGGCAGGAGCTCGGACATGCGGGCGCGGAAGCCCGGACCGACGTACGCGCCCAACAGTTGGGTGAGGCGGGGTTCGAACGGGTCTGATTCGATGGTGACGAGCTCGCGATCGGGTGCAATCCGGGCCCGAAGGTTCTGATCCACCCGGCGTGCTGCGCCCCCGGCGGGATCGGTCAAAAGATCGCGGGCGCGCGCGTCGACGACGCTGTTCTCCCTGGGTCCGTCCGGCCGGCTGGTGTCGATGCTCGTCGTGCGTCGACCGGACCCGTTGCGCCGCAGCGGGGAGCTGGCCAACGGATGCGCCGGACCGGCCCGTTCGGGAATGAGGAGCATCAGGTGTCGTCCGTCATCAGGTGGCGGGCACGACCGAACTCGACTTCGATCAAAGGCCCCAACGGTGTCGGATCCGGAAGGTCGAGCCAGCGGTCCATGGCGGTGCGAAGGACAGCGAAGCCGATGATGGCGGCGAGCCTGGCTTCTGGATCGGGTTCGTCCAATTGCCGCCGATCAGCCAGCGCGCGCGCCATTGCCTGCTCGCTCAGATTTCGCTGATCGAAGTCACGTCCACGGAGAGCGGCCGAAGAGGAGAGCGCTTCTCGCAACATGCGAATCCTGGCCACGGCCGGTTCGTTGGCCGGTGCCGTCGCCACGAGGGCTGTGCGGAGAGCCTCCATATCGCTCATCGACGGCGGTTGGCTCCTGATGGCGGGTGCCACTGCCATGGGTTCGTCGAGGGGGAGGAGGACGTCCTCCTTCGAGTCGAAATGGCGGAAGAACGTCCGGGGGGAGACGGCGGCCAGATTGGCGATCTGCTCGACCGTCGTCGCCCCGTAGCCCTGTTGCGCGAACAGCTCGATGGCTGCTTCTGCGAGTGCCTGGCGGGTCCGATCCCGGTTCTGCGCACGTCGGTCGGGCCGAGCGGCCCCTTTGCCGGTCGCGGCGAAGATTGGCGAGGCGTCGATCTTCATGATGCTCCCGTCGTCGTTGTGCGATCCGATTGACAGCGAAGTGCCACTTGACACTCTACTGCCATAAGTCTAACTTGCCGCGAGGAGGTCGTACATGCCCGCAACCGTGGAGCCGCTGACTCGCATGCTCGACAAGAACATCGAGTCGATGGATCGGGACGATCTCCGCTCCTACCAGGAGAATCGGCTGCTCGAGGCTCTCGGTTACGTGGAGCGCCATTCGCCACTCTTCGCAGAGGCGTGGGGGACGGTCGGGCTCCGGGCATCCGAAATCACGTCGCTGGCGGAGTTCCAAGCCCGGGTTCCCTTCGTGGACAAGGACACGGTGCGCGCCTACCGAACGGCCCATGGTGACCCCTTGGGCGGCCTCCGGCGCATGGCTGATGCCAGTGCCCTCTCCTCGACCACCGGAACAACCGGTGACCCCGTGCTGCTCCCGGTCGGTCACGGCGAAGGAGTCGGCTTGGCGCGCGACTGGTGGGAGATCGGCGTGCGTCCAGGTGATGCCGTGGCGTTCATGTTGTTCACGTTTCGGGGACCCGCGTGGCTCACCACACATGCGATCGGTGCGTCAGCCGTGCTCTTCGATCACCACCCTTCCGAGTTCGATCGTTGGTGCCGCGCCTCGCTCGAGTTGGAGCCGACGCTTCTGTACCTCCTGAGCGGCCCCCTCATCATGGCTTTGGCCCACATGGAACGAACGGGCATGCTGCCCCACGCGCTGAGTGAGGTGTTCGCGAGCTACAAGGGCGTGGTGATCGGTGGTGATCATCTCGGCATCGAGGCCCGCGGTGATCTGGAACGCTGGGGTGGCGAGCCCTTTCTCCACACGGCGGTGGGAGACGTGGGGAGTGCGACCGAATGCAGAGAGCACGATGGCCTGCATGCCGGCGAGGACTCGGTACTCATCGAGATCCTCGATCCCGATGGCTCCTCTCCCGTGTCGGAGGGAGAGGTGGGTGAGCTGGTTGCGACCAACCTGGTCCCCCGCAGCGGCAACCCCCTGGTGCGCTACCGGTCGGAGGATCTCGTGCGATGGAGTACGGCGCCGTGCCCGTGCGGACGGACCGGCATGCGTCTGTGGCCGGTCGGTCGAAAGGGGGACGAGGTGGTGATCGATGGCCACTCGGTGTCTGCCGATGGATATCTGGAGAGCGGTGGAGTCCGTGCCGGAGTCCTCCGCCGGGTACTTCCAACTGATTCGGACGGGACGGGAAATGGGCGCGCTCAGGGTGCGTGTGGGCCACACGGCGGATCCGGATGGCCGAACCCTGACGTCGGTCCGGGAGGACCTGGTCGAGGCCATCGCCGCGGCGGTCGGGATCGCACCCGAGGTGGAGCTCGTCGACAACGAGGTTTTGTTGCGACTGGGCCCACCCCACAAGATCCCCCGGGTGGCGTCGTCGTGACTGGCTCGAATCACTGGCAGGTGCCGCGCGTCTCGGGCGACGACATGTGGGGCTACGGCCGCTACGGCGATGACCGGCTCCTTCCGCTCAGTTTCGACGATATACAGCACGACACCGCCGCGGCCATGACGGCCGTGTCGGCCCTTGGTCTCCCCGATCGCTCGGTCGTCATCGTGACGTCCACGGTGGCCGATGTCGGGTTCTTCCATCCGCTGCAGGTCGCGGCGAAAGAGATGGGTCTTTTGGTGTGCAACGCCGACGCATCGGCCATGGATGTGGATCGAGTGGAGATGTTCGCCCGCCTCCTGACGGTCACCGCTGTCATCGGCGTCAACGATGCGTTGGTCGACGGGATCCTCGAGCGGGGTCACGATCCCAAATCCTTCTTCTCGAGTATCCCGATCGTGATCGCCGGCGCGGGCGCCGAGGGTCGACTGCGGGCTGCGGGAGTGGACGCATTGGCGTTCGAGCTCGTGGGTCCGGTCCTGGCGTTGTCGTGCCGCTCGCGCAAGCTGCACGTCGACGGACGCCAGTGGGTCGTCCGAAACGAAGGGGGTACTCTTCACGTCTCGAGCCGGGCTCGGCGGGCGCTTCCGTTCGACCATTTCGATACCGGTCTGGCGGGGCACGTCACCGAAGACATCTGCTCGTGTGGGCGCCGTGACCCCATCGTCGAGATCGAGCGGGCACGTGACACCGGCGAGCGCCCGTGACGACGTACGTCGGCACGACCGAGGCCACGTTGTCGTCGCTCCTGGACGAGCATGCGCGCAGTCGCCCTGAAGGATTGGCCGCCGTGTGTGGCGAGGAGCGCCTGACCTGGTCTGCGTACCAGGTCGAGGTACTGCAACTGGCCGCGGCGCTGCAGGGTGCGGGAGTCGGTCCGGGCGACCGGGTCCTCTGGCTGGGCCAGAACTGTCACCGTGTGCTCCAGGCGCTGGCGGCGTGTGCCCACATCGGTGCCGTCTTCTGCCCGGTCAACTGGCGGCAGTCGAGCGCCGAGCTCGCGTTCGTCCTCGACGATGCCGATCCCAAGCTGGTCTTTTGGCAGGAAGAGGAAGTCGGTGCGGCGATCCGGTCCGCCCGTGACGCGGCGGCGTCGACGTCATCCCGCTGGATCCAACACGATGGCGGCGGGTCGAACGACGGTGAAGAGTCCTACGGCGCCTTCGTCGGGACCGTGGCGCCGTTCGCACCGGGCACGCAGGCCCAACCAGGGGCGGCCGCCCTCATGATCTATACCGGAGCGTTCGGCGGGCATCCCCACGGTGCGCTCCTCAGCCATCGCACCTTGACGACCGTCGGCGTCGCCAACGCAATGGTGCGGGGACTGCGCGCCGACGACGTCTTTCTCAATTCCGGACCGCTGTTCCACCTCGGCACGTGGATGTGCACGTTGGCCATGTACGTGCTCGGCGCCACGAATGTCTTCGTGCCGCGGGTCGATGCTGAGCTGCTCTTGCGGGTCATTGCCGACAACCGCTGTACGGGCGCCTTTCTGATGCCGACGACGATCAGCGATCTGGTGGAGCTGAACAGTTCCGTGCGGACGGATTTGAAAACCCTGCGCTGGCCGAGGTCGACGCCCGAGTGGGACGCGATGGTCTCACCTGACGAGAGCCCCTGGGCGCAACGTCCGGGGGGCACGGGGCAAACGGAGGTCGGAGGCCTTGCGACATTCGCCGCCCTGGGCGGAGAGGGACTTCACGGCCGGCCCATTCCGCTGGTCGAGCTACGGGTCGTCGATCCCGAGGGGATCGACGTGCCGCCGGACGAGGTCGGTGAAATGGTTCTACGAGGCCCACTCGTGATGAACGGGTATCACAATCGTCCGGTCCTCAACGCAGAGAAGTTCAGGGGCGGTTGGTACCATACGGGCGATCTGGCCCGACGTCACCGCGACGGATCGGTTACCTTCATCGCCCCCATGTCGCGGATGATCAAGTCGGCGGCCGAGAACATCTACCCGGCCGAGGTCGAGGCCTGCTTGCGCCAACATCCGGGTGTGCGCGCCGCAGCGGTGATCGGCGTTCCCGACGACCGGTGGGCGCAGTCGGTCAAAGCCATCGTGGTGCTCGAGGAAGGCGGGTCGGTGGACGCCGACGGAATTGATCGAACACTGCCGGGCCTCGATCGCTTCCTACAAGAAGCCGCGGTTCGTGACCTTTGTCGACGAACTGCCGATGCGCGGTTTCGCCATCGACTATGACACCCTCGATGCCACGCACGGTGGCGGGGGCTATCCCGGAGGGGGGAATCGGAGTGCCTGACACCAGTGTCCGGTCCATGCGAGATCGGACGGCGATCGTCGGAGTGGGGGCGACGCCCTACTACCGGCGCGGCGCCTCGGCCCCTCAAACTGTCCTCGAATTGGCGGGAAAAGCCATTCTGGCGGCGTTGGGGGACGCCGGTCTGAGCTGTGACGACGTGGACGGATTCGCTCTCTACTCCGGCGGCGGCATCGATGCCGCGCTTTTGGCCCAGACTCTCGGCATACCCGACGTGCGGTTCACGGCCACCCTCACGGGAGGCGGTGGCGGGGCGGCCGGTGCCATCGGATTGGCCGCCGCCGCCATCGTGTCGGGACACGCCGATGTGGTCGTCAGCGTGATGGCGATGCAACAAGCGCCCACGGGTCGATTCGGCTCGGCTTTCGCCCGAAGAGCGCCGGGAGCCTATTCGGCGCCACCGACGCCCGAATCCGACTTCATCAGCCATCCGGGCTGATGGGGCCGGGCCAGATGTTCGCCATCCTGACCCAACGTCACATGTACAAGTACGGGACCACGCGCGAGCACCTGGCTGAGGTGGCGATCTCCACGAGGGAAAATGCGCGCGATCGTCCTTCAGCGCTGATGCGGTCGCCGCTGACCAAAGAAGACTATTTCGCCGCCCGGATGATCTCGGAGCCCTTCTGCCTGTTCGACTACTGCCTCGAGTGCGACGGTGCGGTGGCCGTGGTCACGACGTCCTCGGAGAGAGCACGTGATCTGCGCCAGCCACCTGTCTACGTCACGGCGAGCGCGCAGGGCGGAGCAGGAAGCTGGGGCCAGTCCATTACCTGGATGGGCATGCCCGATGAGACTTTCGCATCGTCGGGTCATCGCCCCGTGGCGCAGGATCTCTACCGCAGAGCTGGACTCGGGCCCGCTGACGTCGACGTCGCTCTCATCTACGACCACTTCACCGGGATGGTTCTCATGCAGCTCGAGGATTACGGGTTCTGCCCCGTCGGGGAGTCGGGACCGTTCGTGGCGGACGGGAATATCCGCTATCTCGGGGGGACGATCCCCGTCAATACGCACGGCGGAAACCTGTCCGATGCCTACATCATCGGGTTCACGCACGTCGTCGAAGGTGTCGAACAGCTTCGCGGCACGGCGGTCAACCAGGTCGCCAACGCCGAGGTCACTCTCGTGACCGGAGGACCCGCTCCGCTCCCGGTGAGCGGCTTGATCTTGAAAAAGGAGGCGGACGGTGCCTGAGGTGCATGCAGCCGGATCACGCGACGTCGCCGTGGCGGCGCCGATCGGCATGGTTTCGCTGGCCCCCAATGCGTGGACGGAACCGTTCTGGGTGGCCGCGGGGCGGCATCAACTGGTGGTCCAACGTTGCCGTACCTGCGGGACGGTCCGCCACCCGCCCGGTCCGTTCTGCCCGCACTGCCGCACCCAGGAATCGGAATGGGTGGACCTGAACGGGCGAGCGACGCTGTACAGCTTCACGGTCATCCGACATGCCCTGGCCCCGCAGTTGCGCGACTACCTGCCGATGGTGATCGCGGTGGTCGAACCGGAAGGGGCACCGAGCGCCCGGCTGGTGGCAAATCTGGTCGAGGTCGCCGTGGGCGACGTCGAGATCGGGATGCCACTCGAGGTGGTCTGGGAGGATGCGGGCGAGGGGGTCGCGGTCTATCGATTCCGCCCGGCCGATGCCGGCGCCCGCGTGAGGTATGACCGATGACGCGACGAAGGAGGACGACATGAACACCGGGACGTACCGTGGCGCGACGTTCATCTCCACGGATGCGCACGTCACCGAGCCGATCGAGCTGTATGCCGAGCGCCTTTCTGCAGACCTGCGCTCCCGGGCGCCGCGCATCGACACCAGAGACGGGTGGCGGGTCCTCGTCGTCGAAGGGCTCTCGCCCCGCAAGTTGATGACGGCCAGCCAGCTCGAGGTAGCCGTGGTCGGCGACTGGGACAGTGAGAAGCGAGTGAAGGATCAGGAGCGCGACGGTGTCAGCGCCGAGGTGGTCTTCCCGACCTTCGCCCTCCAGGCGTGCTTCGCCTCGGATGATCCCGCCCTGCAGCTGGCCCTGTGCCGGGCCTACAACGACTGGGCGGGAGAAGCCCTGGGCGGGCATCACCGCATCCTTCCGGTGGGTCTTGTCCCGGCGATCGAGATCGACGACGCCATCCGGGAAGTGAAGCTCGTCGCGGAGGCCGGCTTCCGGGCACTCTTCCTTCCGGCGCGGGTCCCCACGCGGCCCTACAACGACTCCGCCTACGATCCGCTCTGGGCCGCCATCTCCGAAACAGGCCTTCCCGTCACCTTCCACTCGGGTACCGGCTACGAGCCACGGGTGGTGCGTGGTCCGGGGGGAGCGGTGATCAACTACATACTGGGCGCACAGCTCGACGGGCCGATGGTACTGCTGAGCCTGGCCGCCGGAGGGGCAATGGACCGCTATCCGCAGCTCCGGGTCGTCACGGTGGAGACCGGTGCGTCCTGGTTGGGCTGGATCATGACGCAAGCCGATCGAATCTATGACGATCATTCCATGTACGCCCGGCCGAAGTTGTCGCTGAAGCCGAGTGAGCTCATCCGACGTCAAGCGCATGCCACCTTCATGTACGACCCCGTCGCCATCAACAATCGCCGGGTTACCGGCATCAGCACGCTCATGTGGGGTAATGACTACCCGCACCCCGAGGGCACCTGGCCCGAGTCCCGATCAGCCTGCGAAGAGCAATTCGACGGCGTCAGCGACGAGGACTTCAACGCGATCGTCAACGGCAATGCGGCGGAGGTGTTCGGTTTCGACCTGGCCGCGCTCGGCGCGTGACCGGGTGGCCCCGCTCAGCGCACGATTTCGATGAGGCGGTCCACGAGCCGGCCGTCGCGCGATGTGCAGCCGGCCGAACGTCCGGTGCGGCTGGGCGCGTCGTTGCGTGGCTGAACCGGGATTGAAGAGGATCTGACCCTCCAGGCCGAGCTCATCGAACGGCACGTGGCTGTGCCCGAAGACGATGAGCCCGGCATCGGGGAATCGCCGGTGCAGGCGTGCGGGCCGGCCCTTCGCGGGCCCGCTGTCATGGACGAGGGCGACGCGGATCCCTTCGAGCTCGAAGAGTTGGCTCTCCGGGAGAATGCCGATCAGGTCGTGATCGTTGTTGCCGAGCACGGCCCGGGTGTCCGCCAGGGACTGGAGTTCCACCAGCGCTTGTCGTGAGGTGACGTCGCCGGCATGGAGGACGACGTCCGCCTGGGCCACGGCCTGGCGCACCTGATCCCCGATCAGGCCGAATCCCCCGGTGAGGTGGGTGTCGGCCAGAACGATCACCTCCATCACGGGCAGCATGTCGGTCACGTCGGGCGCCGTCAAACCGGAGGACCCGGACATGGCGGATCGTCCAGAGGAGTGATCGGTCAGTTGTGCCTAATCTGTCGCTATGACGACTGGCTCCCCCTTCGACCTGGTGGTGCGCGGCGGGCGTGTGGTCGATGGCACAGGCGTCCCCGCCTATCTGGCCGACGTGGGGGTGCGACACGGGCGTATCGCGCGGGTGGGACGGGTGTCCGACGCCGAGCTGGGTGCCGCACGGACGGTTCTCGACGCCGAGGGACTGACGGTCATGCCCGGATTCGTCGACATTCACACGCACTACGACGCGCAACTTCATTTCGAACCGACGGCCTCGCCCGCGTCGTGGCATGGCGTGACCACGGTCGTGACCGGCAACTGTGGCTTTACGATCGCACCGGCGCGCGATGGTGATGCGGCATGGCTTCTCGAGATGCTGTCGCGTGTCGAAGGGATGTCGGCGCCCGCGCTCCGGGAGGGAGTGCCTTTTCGAGGAGGCACATTCGGTGAATTCCTCGACGGGCTCGAAGGTCGCATCGGCGTCAACGCGGCGGCGTACGTCGGCCATTCGGCCGTGCGTCGCTTTGTCATGGGGGACGATGCCTCGACCCGTGCCGCCACCTCCGACGAGATCACGGCAATGCAGCAGGTGCTCCGCGATGCGCTGCAGGCCGGCGCCCACGGTTTCAGCACGTCCCAGCTCGAAATCCACCAGGCCCACGACGGGCGGCCTGTACCGTCGAACCTGGCCACCAACGAGGAGGTCATCGCCCTCTGTTCCGTTCTGGCCGAGTTCGACCGGGGTGCGATCGAGATCATCCCGCGCTCGTTCGCTGAAGGGTACGACGAGCAGGACCGTGTCCTGCTGCACCGGATGTCCGAGGTGTCGGGCAAACCGATGGATCTCAATCCGGTGGTCTGGTTCCCGAACATGCCCGAGGGCTGGGTCCGCTCCATGGAATTCATCGAAGAGCAGGCGGCCCAGGGCTTCCGCCTCTATCCGATGTACGGGACCCAACAAGGTGGCGCCTACTTCTCGCTCGACACGACGTTCCTCTTCGACGACATGCCCGCATTCAGGGAGCCCCTGCTCCTGCCCGAACCGGAGCGGGCCGCGGCACTGCGCGATCCACTGGTGCGCACGCGCATGCGGGAGGAGCTGGCGGGCCCACCGATGCCCTCTTTTCCCCTCAACTTCGACATCACCACCGTCTACGCCGTCGGCGACCCGGCGTTCTCGGCCTGGGTGGGCCGGTCCGTCGCCGACCTCGTGCGTGCGCGCGGTGGGGATCCGTTGGACACGTTCTTGGACCTCTGCCTCGAAGACAACCTGAAGACGACGTTCTTCGTCACGCCCCTTTCGGAGCGTGGTGGTCGGATGGTCACCGAAGCCCTGGTGACCAACCCGCTCTCCATGGCCGGGAGCAGCGACGGCGGCGCACACCTGGCGTCTTTCGTCGGTGCGGACTACACGACGCGTCTGTTGACCGAGTGGGTCCCCGATCCGTTCTCGCTCGAGGAGGCCGTGCGGCGGCTCACCTCCATCCCTGCGGCGGTGCACGGGTTCTTTGATCGTGGTGTCGTGCGGGTCGGGGCGTGGGCCGATCTTGTCGTGGTGGATCTCGAGCGGCTCAAAGTGGGCGCGACCCACTGGGTGGAGGACATGCCGGCGGACTCCGGTCGCTTCGTCGTCGAGGCCGAGGGGTATCGTGCGGTGATCGTGAACGGCGAATTGCTTCTCGACCGCGGCGTGCCGACCGGAGCGGTGCCCGGCCACGTCATCCGGGGCTGACGGGCATGATCCGTGCGATTGCCGCCGTCGACGACCGGCTCGGTATCGCCACCGACACCGGGATCCCCTGGAAGGTACCCGCCGACGTCGCGCATTTTCGGGAACTGACGACGGGGTCCAATGTGTTGATGGGGTATGCCACCTATGCCGAGTTCGCGGGTCCCATGGCGGGGCGTACCAACTACGTCGCCACCGGGCGAACGGCGACGCTGAGGGACGGTTTTCATCCCGTCGACGATTTGCGCCCCTTCCTGTCCGGGTTCAAGGGAGACCTCTGGATCATCGGGGGCGCCACTCTCTACGCCACGACGCTCGATGCCGTGACGGAGATCGCCCTGACGCGTGTCGCTGGCGATTTCGGTTGTACCAAGTTCTTCCCCTCCTTCGACACGGCGTTCCGACTGACCGACGAGGACGTCCTACCACTGGTCGAAGGAGTGCCGGCGATCCGCTTTCAAACGTGGCAGCGGCGGTAAGCGGTGGCGATGACTTTCGCCGGGCGGCTCCGTCAAACGTGCAGATATCCGTACACGAAGGAGAGTGAACCGTGGCCCGAGTCAGCACCTACCTGAATTTCATGGGAGACGCCGAGGAGGCGTTCGAGTTCTACCGGTCGGTGTTCGGCACCGAGTACCTCGGTCCGATCCAGCGTCTGGGCGACGTTCCCGCCGATCCCAACGGTCCCACGTCGGAGGCCGAGAAGCAGATGGTGATGCACGTCGAGCTGCCGATTCTCGGCGGTCACGTGATCATGGCCACTGACATGGTGGCGTCGATGGGGCACGAGCTGCGCGTCGGCAACAACACCACCATCAACCTCGAGCCGGACACCCGCGAAGAGACCCAGCGTCTCTACGACGCGCTCTCCGAAGGTTCCACCGACGTTGCACCTCTGGCCGACATGTTCTGGGGCGCCACGTGGGGCACCTGTCTCGACCGGTTCGGCGTGCGTTGGATGTTCAACTACGCCCGGTAGGACGTGCGGCACCGGAGGGGCTCACGACGCGGTCAGCGCACCTCGAAACCCGCGTACCCGGCGGCCGCCACCTCGTTGCAGCGCACTTCGTAATCGGGAAAGCCCAGGAGGGGCATGAAGACGCGTGCTTTGCCCGGGATGTTGGCTCCGAGGTACCACGAGTTGCACGTCGGATAGAGGGTCTGCGCGGCGATCCCGTTCACGTGCGCCACCCATTCGTGTGCCGCCTCATCCTTCGCCTCTATGGTGGCCAGGCCGTGGGTATGCATGAAGTCGATGCAGTCGATGATCCAATCGACGTGTTGCTCGGCCGCCAACACCATGTTGGTCAGCACTGACGGGCTCCCGGGCCCGGCCACGACGAAGAGGTTGGGGAAGTCGGGGATCCCCAGTCCGAGGTAGGTGATCGGCCCGGCGGCCCACGCCTCCTTCAACCGCCGGCCGTCTCTGCCCTTGATGTCGATGCCCGTATAGGAGCCGGTCATGGCGTCGTAGCCGGTGGCCAGCACCAGCATGTCCACCTCGTAGTGCTCGCCGTTGACGGAGAGCCCCGTGCCGTCCACGTATTCGATGGGGTGCTGCGAGATATCGACCAGCGTGACGTTCTCACGGTTGAAGGTCTCGAAGTAGCCCGTATCCAGCGCCAAGCGTTTGCAGCCGACCGGTTGCTCGGGGCAGAGCACCTCGGCCACCGCGGGGTCGTGCACGATGCCCTTGATCTTGCGCCGGATGAAATCTGCCGCAAGGTCGTTCGCCGGCTTGTTGAACGAGGTATCGCCGAAGGACCCGATGAAGGCGAACCCACCGCGCTGCCACCGTTCCTCGTACCGCGCGTCACGGTCTTCGGGGGTGTAGTCGAGGGCCGAGGCGGTATTCCACCCGAGCTCAGCCCCGAATCCTCCCGGCATGGCCCTGTTGCGCGCCCGGAAGCCGGCATAGTCAGCCTTGATGCGGGCCAATTCCTCCGGCGGGAGTGGCCCGTTGCGGGCGGGGACGGAGTAGCTGGCGGTGCGTTGGAAGACGACCAGCTCCACCGCCTCGCGGGCGATGACCGGAATGGCCTGAATGGCCGATGAGCCGGTGCCGACCACTGCGACCCTATGGCCCGAGAAGTCGACTTCCTCACGTGGCCACCGGCCGGTGTGCAGGACCCGTCCCGAGAAGGTGGCGAGTCCAGGTATGTCGGGCACATTGGCGGCCGAGAGACATCCTGTGGCGAGGACCAGGAAGCGGGCCGAGACCTGTTCCCCGTTCGAGGTGGAGACCTCCCATTCCTTGGCCGCATCGTCGTAGGTGGCCGAAAGTACCCGGGTGCTGAAAGTGATGGCGGGGCGCAGGTTGAAGCGGTCGGCCACATGGCAGGCATAGCGCTGGAGCTCTGGCTGGCCCGCGTAGCGCTCGGACCACACCCACTCCTGCTGGAGCTCTTCGGAGAAGCCATAGGAGTACTCGACCGACTCGACGTCGCAGCGGGCGCCGGGGTACCGGTTCCAGTACCAGGTGCCGCCGACGTCGTCACCCCCCTCGAATGCTCGTACCGAGAGCCCCAGCTGTTGGGCGCGATGGATGCCGTAGAGCCCGCCGAACCCTGCGCCGACGATGACGAGGTCCAGGACGTCGGCACCCGCCCCGCCCGCATCTACTTCTTCCTGCGTACTCATCGTTCCTCGCCCCCCGTTGCCCCGGGCTCATCCGGCTCGCCCTACGCAACGATATGGCATTCCTGCCATCGCATCGACTTCGCGTCGCTGTGCCATCGCCCGGAGATCCCTGCCGGGAGCGCCGGGGCGTTGCACAATGGGGACGTGACATTGGCCGCAAGAGTCCTGGCGGTGTCCCACTTGACGGGAACCTTTGTCCTCCGGTCGGGCCGCGCCGCGGATCGCTACTTCGACAAGTACCGCTTCGAGTCAGACCCCTCGCTGCTGGCGGAGATCGTCAAGGAGATGGTGCCTCTGGTGCCGTCCGGGACCCAGGGGCTGGCCGGCCTGGAGCTGGGCGGCATTCCCCTCGCCACCGTGCTCTCGGCAGCGACCGGGCTGCCCGCCTTCTTCGCCCGCAAGGAGGCCAAGAAGTACGGGACGGAGCGGCTGTGCGAAGGCGGCGACATCGGCGGAAAACGCCTTCTGATCATTGAGGACGTGGTGACGACGGGCGGCCAGATCCTGCTCTCCGCCCAGGATCTGCGAGCCGAGGGTGCCACGGTGAGCCACGCACTCTGCGTGATCGACCGTGAGGCAGGAGGAGCGGAGCGATTGGTCGCAGAGGGAATCGAGCTCCGGCACCTCTTCGCCATGTCCGAGCTCGAGTCGGCCTGAGATCCGTCCTTCGAGGTCCGACCCGTCACGTTTTTCTCTTTCTCGACTACCGTGGCGGGAAGATTTGTGGACCAGCTGTGTTGACACAACCATAGGGGTGGTTGACGGTGGCAACTGCAGTTGCAGAAGGCAGCGGGCATGACGATTAAGGTCATCGTGCTTGCGCTGGTCGCCAGTGGGTTCACGGCTGCCGCGTCGGTGGCTCAGCGTCGGGCAGCTGCCCCGGCACCGGAGAAGCTGAGCTTCAGCTGGCACCTCGTCGGCTATCTGCTCCGGCGCCCGGTCTGGTTCCTGGGGATCCTGAGCATGATCCTCGGTTTCGCCTTTCAGGTCGAGGCGTTGCGGGTCGGAAGCTTGAGCCTGGTGCAGCCGCTGATCGCCACCGAGCTGGTGATCGTCTTCGGGGTCATCGCCCTCCAGGACCGCCACCGGGTGCACGGGCGGGACTGGCTTTCCACCTTCGGCATGGTGATCGGCCTCGGCGCGTTCCTGGCCCTGGCCCGTCCCCGCGGCGGCCATGTCCATTCGTCTGCCTCGATGTGGGTCCTGGCCGGGCTCTCGACGGTGGCCGTGGCCGGTCTTCTCAGCGCGCTGGCCTACCTCCCGGGGAGGGGGGGTCAACGACCCGGTGCCGGCCGCAAAGCCGCGCTCCTGGGGGTCGCTGCCGCGACAGGGTTCGGGTTCGTCGCTGCCGTCATCAAGGAGCTGAGCACGCATCTTTCCCAGGGGCCTTCGGGGGTTCTCCTGAACTGGTCCCCGTACGTGCTCCTTGTCTCGGGTGCCGCCTCCATGTTCCTCGCCTCGAACGCGTTTCAGGCCGGCTCGTTGGCGGCCTCCCAGCCAGGTTTGACGATCGTCGATCCTCTGGTGGCGAGCATGCTCGGGGTCGTGCTCTTCGGCGAAAGGCTCAACCACCATCCCGTCGCGCTGGTCGGTGAGGTCCTGGCTGCCGCAGTCCTGGTGATCAGCGTCATCGCCTTGAGCCGGAGTCCACTGGTGCAGGACGAAAGCGTCGGTGACTCCGGGCCATGAGAAGCTCGAGAGCGGCGGAGGGTCGCCATCGATCACGGCCCGGACCCGCGGCGCCTCGCTGTCCGATGACAACGTCCGTATCTGACGCCGCACAGCCGGGCGAAGCCGTCAGCAGCGCCCCAGGGATGCGGCGGTCTTCCGCAACTCCTCCCGGTGCTCGGGATGGGCGATGTCCGCCAGGGCAAGAGCTCGCTCGCGTACCGTGAGCCCACGCAACTCGGCGGAGCCGAATTCGGTGATGACGACCCCGGTGTGATGGCGGGGAGTCGACACGACCGATCCTTCGGGTAGCTTTCCGACGATCCGTGACATGGACGTCCCGCCGACGTCGACGGTGGAGCGCAGACAGATGAGGGAGTGGGCGTCGGGCCGCAATTCGGCTCCAGCGACGAAGTCCTCGTGACCTCCCACACCCGAGATCTGTCGGCCGTCGATGGAGTCGGCCACGACCTGGCCGTAGAGGTCGACCGACAAGGCTCCGTTGATCGAGACCAAGTTGGCATTGCGGCTTATCGTTGTGGGGTCGTTGACCACTGCAACATCCAGGAAGGCAACGTGTTCGTTTTCGTTGAGCCATCGATAGAGCTCCGCGGCGCCCAGCGCGAAGGTGGTGACGGAGACGCCGTCGAAGATCCCCTTGTCGGAGTTGGTCACTTTGCCGGCCAGGTGGAGCTGCATCAGCCCACTCGTGAACATTTCCGAATGGACGCCGAACCCACCCAGCGGTCCGGCGGCCAGGCCGGCGGCGACCATGTTCGGGATTGTCCCGATGCCGGTCTGCAGGGTGCTTCCCGCAGTGACGAAGCGAAGCGCGTTTTCGGCGATCGCCCTGTCCACGTCGTCGGGTGGGGGTTCTTCGAGAGCAAAGGGAATCCCGTCCGCCTCCACGAGAACATCTATGAGTTCCACCGGGATGGTGTTGTCGAACGCAGGGGGAAGGCTCCGGGTGCGCGGCAGATTCGGATTGACTTCAATCATCAGGAGCCGATCAGGATCGCGTCCGGCCCGCAAGAGCTCAGGCCGCGTGGCTCCGTAATGCAGTGAGAGATTGACCGTGCCGCTCCTGTCGGGCGGCGCGGCTTGGGCCACCATCACGCGTGGGGCGAATTGGGAGAGGATCGGCGCGAACTGTCGGAATCCACCCGGGACGTGTTCGATCCGGTGACCCTCCGCAAGAAGGATCCGTTCGGCCGGCCCGAAGAATCCGCAGCGATACGACACGCCGGGATGGGTGAGGACGTCGTAGTAGTTCAACAGCAGCGCGCCGCCCAGAACGAGATCGACCCAGTCGTCGCGCCTCCCCAAGGCGGTGAAGAATGCATCGGGATTCGCCGGTCCTAGCCCGAAGCCGATCCGGTCGACGGGGCGGATGTAGGAGATCGCCTCTTCGGGACTGCACGTAACCGTCATGGCGGAGCAATTGTGCCCTACGCGGCCCGGTGCTCCACGCGTGCGAGGCGCCGGACTGTTCCGTCGGCCCGAGCTTCGGGGTAACTTCACCTCACCATGGGCGATTGTCGTCGGCCGCACGTGCAACAGGCAGCGAGGATCTGATGACCCGACGTGATGTCGCGCTTCGTGGGGAGTTCCCGCGGCCATGGAGGGGCCTCGAGGAGTGGGTCACGCGGAAGGATCCGGGTCGGCTCGCCATCAAGCGATCGGTTCGGGCGGCGATCGTCATGCCCGCGGTGTTCGGTCTCACCCATGCGCTCTTCTCCAACCCACAGGTCAGCCTCTTGGGGGCATTGGGCTCGTTCGCCATCTTGCTGCTGGTGGACTTCCCGGGGCGTTCACGGACCCGGCTTCTCTCCTACCTCCTGTTCTGGCTGGTCGGGAGCGGCCTGATCGCCCTGGGCACGGTGGTCTCCGCGCACAAATGGATATCTGTGGCGGTCATGGCGGTCGTGGGATTCTGCGTGCTTTTCGCGGGGATCGTGTCCCCGCAAGCGGCCGCGGCATCGACGGCGACGTTGCTCGTTTTCGTGCTCCCGGTGGCCGTGGCCCAGCCGGTATCGGCCATCGGCCCGCGGCTGCTCGGCTGGGCGTTCGCCGGTGTCGCCTGTATCACCGCCTGCATGGTGCTGTGGCCCACGCCGTGGCATGACGATCTGCGGCGTCGCTTGTCGGCGACCGTGGGAGCCGTGGCGGGACTCGCCGCGGCGCACGCCGGCGGAAGGCCGGATCCCGAGGCGGTCGAGACCGTTGGGGCGGAGCTCTCCAGGCTGCGCGACCAGTTCGCAGGCACGCCGTACCCACCCACCGGCGCGGCCGGAAGTACGGTCGCCTTGGCCAAGCTCGTCGGTCGGGTGGAGTGGGCCGCCGGCAATGCACTTCTCGACGACGGTTCCGCGGCGCGACGGATGCCCCACGTGCAGCGGGTGATCGAGGCCGCGGCCGAGGTGCTGCGCCTGAGCAGCGCGGTGATCTGCGATCAGCAGGCGCATCCGGTGGACGATCCGGAGCACGTGCGTGCGCTGCGCACAAGCATGCAGGAACTCGACGACCTGATGGGCCACGAGCTCGCCGCCGAGGTGTCCACGCTGATCGGGCCCGACGGCGCTCGCGGAGAAGGGATGCTCGCCCGGCAGAGTGAAGCCGTCGGTGACGATCACGAGGAGGGCCTCGCATCCGCGCTCGACCCGAGCTTCGGCGCCCGGGCCTTGGGCATCGCCACCATGATGGTGGCCGACACCACCATCGAGGCCGCCGGGGTACACCAAGACGGCGACCAGAGGTGGGTGGCGGGGCTCGATACCGGAGGACAGCTGCTCTGGCCCCGGATCCTCTCCCACCTCTCCTTTCGTTCGGTGTGGTTTCGCAATGCGGTGCGGGGCGCCGCCGGTCTGGCATTGGCGGTGGCCGTCATCGAGATCACCGACGTCGAGCATGGATTCTGGGTGGTCCTGGGCACGCTGTCGGTGCTGCGATCGAATGCCCTCGGCACCGGTGCGACAGCCCTCCGTGCGATCGGGGGCACGGCCGTGGGTTTCGTCGTGGGCGGCGCGATCACGCTCGGGGTGGGGGGTCACCCCATCGCGCTGTGGGTGCTGCTTCCCCTGGCGGTTCTCGTGTCGGGTGCCGCCCCGTCCATGATCTCCTTTGCCGCCGGTCAGGCCGGGTTCACCCTTGTGGTCATCATCCTGTTCAACATCATTCAGCCCACCGGCTGGAAGGTCGGCCTGACCAGGATCGAGGACGTGGCGATCGGGTGCGCGGTGAGCATCGTCGTGGGGCTGCTGTTCTGGCCCAGGGGGGCCATGGCGGCCCTCGGACGGGCGCTGTCCGATGCATTCGTCATGAGCTCGGGATACCTCGCCGATGCCGTGATCCGCCTGACCAACCCCGATGGGGGCGTGGACACAGCTCCAGGCCAGCGGGCCTCGCATGCGGCCTACCTGAGGCTCGACGACGCGTTTCGTCAGTTCTTGGCCGAACGCGGGGCGAAGGTCGTATCCGTGGAGGTCGTGGCCAGTCTCTTCACCGGATCGAATCGCATCCGGTTGGCCGCGTACACGCTGTCGTCCCTGCCGGTCCTCCCTCCGGAGCGGGGCAGACCCGAGCTCGAATCGGTGGCGGTTGCCGGAGCGGTTCTACGCGACTCCTATGCGGCGAGCCATCGTTGGTACGAGGAGTTCGGCGAGGTGCTGAGCGGACAGCGCGGCTCGCTCGACCGGCCACCCACCCACGACCGGACGTTGCACGGTGTGCTCCGGACGGCCTTCGAGGACGCACGCAGCCATCGCCGCGGCGACCAACTCCGCACCATGTTGCAGATGCTCTGGGCCGACGAGCTCCTCGAAGCCCAGCGCGAAGTACAGGCGGACCTGGCGGGGTCGGTCGAACTCTTCACGAAGGAACGGCACAAAGCCCTTTTGAGCTGAGCGCCGGCTCCCTCACCCGCTCTTGTCGGCCTTCTTGACGGCGCCGTAGCCCCGGGACATGGCAGCGGTGATGATGGCCTCGAAGTCCTTGTCGCCGAGGATGCGTGGGGTGCCCATCGACGATGCGCGCCAGTACAACTCGGCCAGCCACTCGAGGAGCTCGAGGCGTTCCACGGCCTGGTCCATGGTGCTGCCATAGGCGATCGACCCGTGGTTCTGCATCATGGCGGCGTTGCGGCCCTCGAGCGCCTTGATGACATTCTGCGCCAGCTCCTCCGAGCCGAAGGTGGCGTAGGCCGCTGTCCGCGGCGTGCCGCCCAGGCCCAGGCAGCTGTAGTGGAGCGCCGGCAGCTCGTCGTGCGTGGTGGAGAGCGCGGTGGACGCCATCGCATGGGCGTGGGTGATGGCCAGGGCATTGGTGGCGCGGTAGATGCCCGTGTGGAGTGGGACCTCGGAGGTGGGAGCGAGGTCGCCGTCCACGACTTCGCCGTCGAGATTGATGACGGTCACCATTTCTGCCGTGACCTGGGCCAGGTCGGAACCCGTGGGCGTCACTGCGACCAGGTCCCCCTTGCGGGCCGAGATGTTGCCCGCCGTGCCGATGACGAGCCCTTCCTCAGCCAGGTGGCGACTGGCGCTCGCTACCGCTTCCCGTTCCTCTGCCAAGAGCAGATCGCTCATTTCTTCGTTTCCTCTCCCAAATGGCCACGTCTGCGGCGCCCCGGTCCACGCTAGATGCACCGGTGCCCGCAGCGCACTTCGGTGCTCGCCCCGCGTCACCCCGGGCCTACGATGCTTCCGTGGGCGTGCTGTTGAATCACACCATCGTCTGGTGCCGTGACAAGCAGGTCTCGGCGACCTTCTTGACCGGGATTTTGGGGCTGCCGGCACCGCAACCATTCGGGCCGTTTCTGGTGGCGGACCTCGAGAACGGGGTGTCCCTGGATTTTCACGAAACCGACGAGCCGATCGCGGGACAGCACTACGCGTTCCTCATCAGCGAGGACGAGTTCGACCAGATCTTCGGGCGGATGACAGCGCGCGCCGTCGACTACTGGGCCGACCCCGGATTGCGCCAGCGCGGCCAGGTCAACCGGGCCGACGGCGGGCGGGGTGTCTACTTCCACGACCCCGATGGGCATCTGCTCGAGATCATCACCCGTCCCTACGGGAGTGGCTGAGGGCGGGGCCAGAGACGCAATTCCGTAGTCGGCGCTGCACGCAGGCTGACCGGGGTGGGCGCCGGGCAGACACCGAGCAGACGCTTGTGAAATTACACGTGTCGTCGGAACGCCTGCAGGGTCAGCGGCGGCCCCCGCCCCCCATCGGCGCTCGGTCCTTCCAGGACGTGCCGGATCTCGTCAAGACTCATCAGGCCCGCAGATTGCCAGTAGCGGATGATGGCCAGACGCCGGATCACCGCTGCCGTACCACCTCCGCCCCGCATGCCGGGAGACCCAGGCAGCGCGCCACCTCGTCGATGGGCACCGCTCGCATGTCCGTCGTCGACTGTGTCATATGACCAGGCCCCACCATGGCCTCCTCTTTGTGGGGCAGCTGAGTGGCGGTGTCGGGAGCCAACCGGAGGGCACCCCTGATTGTGCCCGTGCGGCTCTCTATGCTCTCGAGCAGAGAAAAAGGGGCGAACGAACACATGGCGGATGACCTTCGGCCGGCGACGGCGGCCGACCATGATGCGCTCTTTGCGGCGTATACGCAGATCGTCGATGTGGGCGACGGGTTTCCGCACGCCCCACCCCTCACTTGGGAGGATTTCCACGACTATTGGATCGCGCACAGCGCGGCGGTCTGGATCGCCCTCGCCGGAGGATCATTGATCGGGGCCTACTACATCAAGGCGAATTTCGTCGGGCGAGCGGCGCACGTTGCGAATGCGGGCTACTTCGTTCTCGCTCCGTACCGGGGGAGAGGATTGGGCCGCGCGCTGGTTGAACATTCGCTCCACGAAGCACGGCGGCTCGGATTCGACGCGATGCAATTCAACCTGGTCTTCGCCTCTAATCCGGCGCGGCACATGTACCGGAACCTCGGCTTTGCCGAAGTCGGGCGACTCCCGGCCGTGGTCGATGGAGAGGACGCCGTGATCTACTGGCGCAGCCTTGAGGAGGAATTATGAAGGATGTCTCAATCGACCGCCTGGACCAGTACATCGCGGTGGTGTGCCTGCACCGCCCGCCCAACAACTTCTTCGATACGGCGCTCCTCGCCGCGCTGGCCGATGCGTACGAAGAACTGGCGGCGACGGACGACTGCCGCGTCATCATCCTGCGCGCCGAAGGAAGGCATTTTTGTGCGGGGCTCGATTTCGCCACGAACAAGGAGCAGGACATTGCGGCGCTGTATCGCAATGCCCTCCGTCTCTTTGCTGCCCCGCTTCCGGTTGTGGCCGCCGTCAGTGGCGGGGCCATCGGCGGTGGGCTCGGGCTCGCCCTCTCGGCTGACTTCCGCATCGCAGCACCGGCGAGTCGTTTCAGTGCCAACTTCTCGCGTTTGGGTTTTCATCACGGCTTCGGGTTGACGGTGACACTGCCGCGCGTCGTCGGTGAGCAGCACGCGGCCGACCTTCTCTATTCAGGACGTCGCGTCGGTGGTGCCGAGGCATTGACGCTTGGCTTGTGTGACGAACTGGTCGAACAAGAGGAAGAACTGCTCCCGGCGGCCGTCGCATTTGCCGGCACCATCGCCGGCTCGGGCCCCTTGGCGGTGCGCTCCATCCGGGCGACACTGCGTCAAGGCCTGGTGGAGCGCCTCCGTGCGGCCATGGACCATGAATGTGAGGTGCAGGAGAGCTTGCGCCACTCGTCGGATTTCGCCGAGGGCATCGCCGCCAGCGCGGAGCGGAGGGAGCCGCGCTTCACCGGAACCTGACCCGTCCGCGAACCATCGGCCCCGCCGATGCGTCTATTGGGCGGAACACGTAACGGAGTTCGAGTGAACGGAGCCCCTCCCATGCCCGACGAGGACGAAGACAGTCGCAAGGAACCGGAGCGACCGGCGGGGAAGGGCGTGCACCTCTCCTGGTTGCCCCTGCTCGTGGTCGGCGTGGTACTGGCGGTGATCCTCGGCGGAATCGCTCTGGGCGTGGCGGCGGGAAGATCCGGTGCAGCGGCCACTCCGCCGGCCTCCTGCGCATCGACGTCACCCAAGCTGACGGTGCACGGGACGGGTGAAGCGACGGCCACGCCGGACCTCCTGACCCTTGTCGTCCAGGTCACGGCGACCGAACCCAGTGCCGCCCAGGCCCTGGCGGTGGACAACACGGAGGCGACGGCCGTCGTGACTGCGTTCCGGACCGGGGGCGCGCAGGCCAAAGATATTCAGACGTCCGGCCTGTCCCTGCAGCCCCAGTACTCGTATCCGAAAGGCATTCCGACGGTGAGCGGGTACCAGGTGGTCAACGCGATCACCGCCACCTTGCACGACATCACCCATGCAGGCTCGGTCATCGACGCTGTGGTGGGTGCCGGCGGGAATGCGGCGCAGATCGAGTCACTTTCCTTTTCGACTCGCGACACCGGTGCGGTGGAGGCGCAGGCCCGCGCACGCGCCACCAACCAGGCGGTCGTCCATGCCCGGGCATTGGCCCACGCGGCCGGAAGATCCCTCGGCCCGGTGTGCGCCCTGACGGATCAGACCCAGGTATCGGTGCTCGATCAAGGGTCCAAAGGTCTCTCGTTCGCCTCGGCCGGCGCCGCCTCCGCCCCCGAGGTGCCGATCGAATCCGGCTCGCAGACCCAGACGGCGCAGGTGGCGCTCGTCTACGCTCTCGCGCCACTCCATCAAAAAGCCTGAAGTCCCGATCCCGAAACCGGGCCCGATCCCGGCCCGATCCCGGCTCAGACGACTGGCAACACCACCGCCTGCTCGTCGGCGGGGGTCGCCTTGGGCGCCCTGATGAGGGTGAACGCGGCCACCGCGGCGAGGGCCAGCATGATCGCACTGAAGGTGAACGCAGTGGTGTAGCCGTGGATGGACCCCGCCTTCTGGGCCGCGGCCGAGTTGCCGTGGATGGCCAGGTAGGAGGCGGTCGCTCCCGTCGCGATGGTGTTGATGAGGGCGGCGCCCAGGGAACCTCCCGTCTGCTGGGTGGTGTTGACGAGGGCGCTCGCCACCCCGGCGTCTTCCTGCTGCACCCCGAGCAACGACGTGCTGCTCATGCCGACGAAGGACAGCCCCATGCCCACACTGACGATGACGATCGCCGGCAACACCAGACCGACATAGGTGGAGTTGACCCCGAGAAGGGTGAAGAGCCCCAGGCCGATGGCGCTCAGGCAGAGCCCGGTCATGATGACGAAACGGGGACCGAATCGTGGCAGCAACCGGCTGGCGGACGTGGCACCGGTGATCACACCCATGGAGAACGGCACGAAGGCCAAGCCGCTCTTCATCGCTGAGTAGTGCAAGGTGCCCTGGAAGTAATAGGTCAGTGAGAGGAACGTGCCCAACATGGCGATGCCGACGAGGAGCGACGCCAGGAAGGAGCCTCCCCGGTTCCGGTCGAGAATGATCCGCAGCGGGAGCAATGGGTGCGAGGCCCGGCGCTCGACGAGGACGAACAGCGTGAGCAGTACCGCCCCGATCCCGAAGAAGGCGAGCGTCGTCGTCGAGGCCCAGCCGTCCAGCCCCGCCTTGGTGAAGGCATAGACGAGTGCCACGAGGCCCCCGGTGACCGTGACCGCTCCGGGGATGTCGTACCCGTGACGAACGGGACTCCTGCTCTCGGTCACGAAGCGGGTCGCGGCGATGGCCGTCGCGATCGCGATGGGGACGTTGATCAGCAGCGTCCAGCGCCAAGAGGCGTACTGGGTCAGGACGCCACCGAGGATCAGACCGATAGCTGCGCCTCCACCGGCGATGCTGCCGTAGACGCCGAAGGCCCGGGCCCGCTCCTTGGGCTCGGTGAAGGCGACGGTGAGCAGTGAGAGCGCCGACGGAGCCATGATGGCGGCGAAGACCCCCTGCAGGGCGCGGGCGCTGAAGAGCATGGCCGAGGTCTGGGCCAGACCGCCGAGGGTGGAGGCAGCCGCAAATCCGATCAGGCTGATGAGGAACATCCGTTTGCGGCCCAGGTAGTCGGCGAGTCGCCCACCCAGGAGAAGGAGACCGGCGAAGGCCAGGGTGTACGCGGTCAACATCCATTGGCGGTTGGCGGTCGAAATGTGCAGCGAGCGTTGCGCCGACGGCAACGCGATGATGACCACGGAGGCGTCGAGGACCACCATGAGCTGGGCCACGGCGATCACACCCAGGGCCCGGAATCGCTTCGGGTCGAGTGGCGGCTTCGTCCCCTCATCGAGGTCTTGGCGGTCCAGGGTGGTTGTCATGTGCGGCTCCTGCTGCTTGTGGTCGGCGAACCGTTTCCCCCGAGAGGTCTCCGGCCGGCCCGGCGAGTTCCTCTCGCATTAGGCGCCCGGCTGTCGTACAATCGGAGTGCTGGTTCCATTTAGACTATACGGAACGTACGCTCCGTTTGTCAATCGGGGGGAGGAAGATTCCTGTGGGTGCGAAGCCGGCCGTGGACGCGACATCTGAAGCCAACCCCTGTGCGGACGGGGCCCGCCCGCTCCGGGCGGATGCGCTGCGCAATCGCGCCCGTGTGCTCGAGGCGGCGGAATCCGTGTTCGCCGCTGAGGGCATCTCCGTGCCGGTCGATGTCATCGCCGAGAAGGCGGGCGTTGGCGTGGGGACGCTCTACCGGCATTTCCCGACCAAGGAGAAGCTGTTCGAGGCCGTCCTGATCGATCGCCTCGGCGCCATCGCCGCCGATGCCCGGGCGCGGGTCGACTCCGAGGATCCCGGTGCGGCGTTCTTCGCCTTCCTCAAGCACCTGGTCGAGGAGAGCATCTTGAAGCGGGACCTGATCCAGGCGTTGCTGGGTGCCGGCGTCGAAATCGAGCAGGCGGCGGCCCCGGCGAAACGGGATCTCGAAGCTGCGGTCAGTGACCTTTTGGCCGTGGCGCAGAAAGCCGGAGCCGTCCGGTCCGATGTCACGCCCGCCGTCGTCATCTCACTGGTGGGAGCAACGTGCATGGCGTGCGAGCACCCGGGCCCGGCCTCGCTGCCCGGTGACCTTCTCGCCATCGTGTGCGATGGCCTCCGACCCCCGACCCCTCCCGCCGTCCCGACGCCGTCGGCCGGCGCGGGCGGCCGCTGAGCGGCCCGGCCTGCGCCGATCGCCGCCGCGAACAGGTCCCCGTGAAAGCAGCGGTTTACTACGAGACGGGAAGCCCTGACGTCTTCCGTTACGAGGAAGTGCCTGACCCGACATGGGGCCCGCACGAGATCCTGGTCCGGGTGGAGGCCATCAGCATCGAGGGTGGCGACACCCTCAACCGGCTGGGTGGGGCCATCGACGGCCTGCCGCACATCGTGGGCTACCAATGCGCCGGCCATGTGGTGGCCGCGGGCGAGCATGTCGAGGGGTTCGCCGCCGGTGACCGCGTCGTCACCGTCGGCCTCAATGGATCCCATGCCGAGCTTCGGGCCGTGCCCGAGCCCTTCGCCTGGAAGATCCCGGCTGCGCTGCCGACCGATGAGGCCGCCTGCGTGCCCGTGCCGTTCGGCACCGCCGACGACTGCCTGTTCGAGTTCGGCCACCTCGTCGCCGGCGAGACTGCCCTGATCCACGCCGGGGGAAGCGGGGTCGGGCTGGCGGCCATGCAGCTGGCCAGGCGGGCCGGGGCCCGGGTGTTCGCCACCGCGTCGAGCGACGACAAGCTGGAGCGGCTCAAAGAACTCGGGCTCGACGAGGGGATCAACTACGTCAGGGATGATTTCGTGGCCGAGGCGCGCCGCCTCACCGAAGGCCGCGGGGTCGATGTCATCGTCGACTCCGTCGGCGGTGCGACGCTCCAGGGCAGCCTCCGCGCCCTGGCGTACCGGGGGCGCTGCGTGTCGGTCGGCGACGCGGGGCGGTCCCCGGCCGAGCACCTCGACATCTCGACGATGCGTGGAAACAATCAGACCCTGTCCGGCTACTTTCTGGGGGCGGAATTGCTGCTCTCCCCCCGGGCGCACTCGATGATCGCCGGCCACCTCGAGGCCATCGCCCGGGGCGAGCTCCGGGTCATCATCGATCGGGCCTTCCCCCTGGCCGAGGCCGCGGCCGCACACACCTACATCGAAAGCCGCCGGTCGTTCGGGAGGGTGCTGCTCATCCCCTGAGCCGCCCGCTTGGCGTTCCCCCGACGCTCCTGCAAGGCTGGTGGACATGGCGTGCTCCGAGAGACCGGTGCGGTGACCGTCACGGTCAACGCACCGGTGGCACCCGGGACGACAGAGGTGTCGCTGCTGATCGGTGGCATGACCTGCGGTGCATGCGCGGCCCGGATAGAGCAGCGGCTCAATGCGCTGGACGGGGTCGAGGCGCGTGTCAATTACGCCACCGAGCGGGCCACGGCGGTGTTGCCGGCCGACCTCAGCGTGGAACGCCTGATCGAGGAGGTCGCCTCCGCCGGCTATTCCGCCGAGCTTCCGGAGGACCGCAGCGAGGACGCTCCGCAGGAGATCGATGTCCGCGTCCGGGCGTTGCGGCGACGGCTGTTCGTGTCCGCTCTGCTCTTCATGCCGTTGTGCGACACGTCGATCGCCTTCTCGGTGGCGCCGAACCTGCGGTTCCCGGGCTGGCAATGGCTCATGGTGGCGTTGGCGGCCCCGGTGGTCACGTGGGCGGCCTGGCCGTTCTACCGGGCGGCCGTTCGCGCCGCTCGCCACGGTTTGTCCACCATGGACACGCTGGTCTCGTTGGGCATCATCTCCTCGACGATCTGGTCGCTCTATGCGATGTTCTGGCGCGATTCGAGCCACGTGTCGCAGTCGATCCTGTTCATGCTGGTGCACCGCTCGGCCGGCGCCATCTACCTCGACGTTGCGGCCGGGGTCACCACGTTCGTGCTCGCCGGACGCTATTTCGAAGCATGGTCCCGCCAGCGCTCGGGCAATGCGCTGCGCGCCCTGGCCGCAGTCGGCGCCAAGGACGTCGGCATCATCGACGCCACGGGATTCGAGCGGCGCCGCCCGGTGTCGGCCCTCGCGGTCGGTGACCGCTTCATCGTCCGGCCGGGAGAGACGGTCGCCACCGACGGCGAGGTGGTCTTCGGGCAGTCGGCGGTCGACCGCAGCGTCCTCACCGGTGAGTCCCAACCCCTCGACGTGGGCCAGGGCGACGTCGTGGTCGGCGGGACGGTGTCGACCAGCGGGCGTCTCGTCGTCCGGGCGACGAAGGTGGGGCGCGACACGCAGTTGGCGCAGATGTTGCGCCTGGTGGAACATGCCCAGAACGAGAAAGCAGCGGTGCAGCGTCTCGCCGATCGGGTGTGCAATGTCTTCGTCCCGGCCGTCCTTCTGATCGCTCTCGGGACGTTGGCGGCCTGGCTCCTGCTGGGCTACTCCTCGGAGCAGGCGTTCACGGCGGCCCTCTCCGTCCTCGTCATCGCCTGCCCCTGCGCCCTCGGCCTGGCCACGCCGGCGGCGCTCTACGTGGCGGCGGGCGAAGGGGCGCGCGCGGGGATCTTCTTCAAGGGGTACCGCGCCCTCGAGGCCTCCAAAGAGGTCGACACCGTCGTGCTGGACAAGACCGGAACGCTGACGCTGGGAAAAATGAAGGTCACCGACATCGCGTGCGCCCCCGGGGTGGAGTCCCGGACGCTGCTGCGGTGGGCCGGCGCGCTGGAACAGGCCTCCGAACACCCCGTCGGCGTCGCCATCGCCGCCCGCTGCACGCGAGGACGTGGGGACGTTGCCCGAGGTGAAGTCCTTTGTCGCCATGCCCGGACTCGGGGCCGAAGGCATCGTCGAAGGTCGTCGCATCACCATCGGGCGTCGAGCGACGTCGACGGACCTTCCCTCGTCCGAGGTCGTGGACCAGTGCGCGCGAATGGGAACGCCAAGGTCGCACGGCGGTGCTCGTGTGGTGTGACGACGTGGTCGTGGGCTCCATCGCGGTGGCGGACACCATGCGCGAGTCAGCGGTGCCGGCGGTGCACCGCCTGCAGCAGCTCGGCCTGCGCTGCGTCCTCATGACCGGGGACAACGAGGTCACGGCGGGAGCGGTCGCCGCATCGCTTGGGGATCACCGAGGTCGTCTCGGGCGCGCTGCCGTCCGACAAGGTGGACGTCATCCGGAGGCTCCAGGCCGAGGGCCGCTCGGTCGCCATGGTGGGCGACGGGGTCAACGACGGCCCGGCGCTGGTCGCGGCCGATCTGGGCCTGGCCGTCGGATCAGGGACGGACGTGGCGATCAATGCCGCCGATCTCATCGTGGTACGTGACGACCTGCGTGCGGTGGCGACGGCCATTGACCTGTCGCGCCGGACGCTGCGTACGATCCACGGCAATTTGACCTGGGCCTGTGTCTACAACCTGGCCGCCATTCCGCTCGCGGCGTTCGGCCTGCTCAATCCCCTGATCGCCGCCGGCGCCATGGCGTTGTCGTCGGGCTTCGTGGTGTGGAACAGCTCGCGGCTGCGCAGCACGACGAAGTCCGTACGCAGGGTGCGCCCGACGGCCGCACCGCGGGTGAGAGCAGCCACCACGCGGATGCCGACGGCGTGACGCCCCGGTCGGCGAAGGTCAACGAGCGCCGCGCCAACGACGCTCGAAGGGGAGGCGCCACGTCCGGGGCGCGATGAGATCCCGGATGGCGTCAGGTCCCCATGTTCCCGGCTCGTAGGGAAGGACAGGCGGGGGGTTCTCGAGGAGCGGGGCGGAGACCTCCCACAGCCGTTCGATGCCTTCCGCCGTATTGAACAACGTATGGTCGCCGATCATGGCGTCGTGGATGAGCCGCTCGTAGGCCTCCAGCACGTCGGCATCCTGGCCGGTTTCGTGCAGCGCGAACTGCAGGCTCAACTTCTCGAGGTTCATGCCCGGTCCGGGCTTCTTCCCGTAGAACGACAGCGAGAGCTTCGACGAGTCGGCCAGATCGAACGTCAAGTGGTCCGGGCCCTGCGATCCCACGCCCGAACCGGGCGGGAACATACTCTTGGGTGGCTCGCGGAAGGCGATGGAGATGATGCGCTCGCCACCGCCCAGCCGCTTCCCGGTGCGGAGGAAGAAAGGCACGCCGGCCCAGCGCCAGTTGTCGATTTCGCAACGCAGGGCGACGAACGTCTCGGTGTCGGATTCCGGATTCACGCCCGGGATAGCACGGTATCCGTCGTACTGCCCCCGCACGACCTGCGTCACATCGAGCGGGCGCAACGAGCGGAAGACCTTGTTCTTCTCCTCGCTGATGGCGCGGGACTCGAGGGCGGTCGGCGGCTCCATGGCCATGAAGCCCAGGATCTGGAAGAGGTGGGTCACCACCATGTCCTTGAAGGCGCCCGTCGCTTCGTAGAACTCGACGCGGTCGTCGACGGACAGCATCTCGGGTACGTCGATCTGCACGTGGTCGATGTGGTCACGGTTCCAGATGGGCTCGAACAAGCCGTTGGCGAAGCGGAAGGCCAGGATGTTCTGCGCGGCCTCCTTCCCGAGGAAGTGGTCGATGCGGAACACCTGCTCCTCGTCGAATATCTGGTGCACGGTCGCATTGAGCGCTTTGGCACTGGCCAGATCCACTCCGAAGGGCTTCTCCATGATCACCCGCGAGCGGTCGACCAGATCCGCCTTCCCCAGCATCTCGATGATGTCCGCGGCGGCGACGGGCGGGATGCTGAGGTAGTGCAGCCGGCGGACCTCCCCGCCGATCGACTCCTCCGCCTTTGCGACCGCGGCCGCCAGGCCGTCGGGCCCGGTGGACTGTGACACGAAGCTCAGGTTCTTCTCGAAGCCCGCCCATTGCAGCAGGGAGATCTTCCCGGTCGCGAACTGGTCGCACGCCTGGCGGGCCAGGTTGCGGAACTCCTCATCGGTCAGCTCGCTGCGGGCGACACCGATGATCCGGTAGTCGGTGAGCATGCCCGATTGCGCAAGATGGAGGAGCCCGGGGAGGAGCTTGCGCGCCGCCAGATCCCCCGTCGCCCCGAAGAGGACGATGACGTGCGGGGCCAGCGGTGCGGTCGCCGGTCGTTCGGGTTCTTCTTCGATCACAGTGGTCACCTTGCTGGCCGGAGCTCGTTGAGGAGGGATGCATTGTCGCCCATAATTCTGGCCACGGAATCCGCGTCGAGCTTCTGCAACTCGGTAACCCAGTCGGTCGGCTCGGGCAGGCCTTCGACATGGGGCCAGTCGGACCCGAAGATCACGCGATCGTCACCCATCAATGCGACGATCTCGTTCACGTCGTCTTCCCAGAAGGGGTTGATCCACACGTGGCGCCGGAAGGTGACGACCGGGTCTTCCTTGAAATAGCCGGGCATCTTGCGGGCCGTGCTGGCCAATTCACGGAACAGCGGGGCCAGGAACTCCGATCCGTTCTCCACCGATGCGATGCGGACGTTCGGAAATCGGTCGAAGAGCCGCTCGAGGACCAGCGTGATCAAGAAGTCGTGGGCCGCCCGGTCAATGGCGAACATCCGCACGCTCGGGGGGAGGCGTCCTTGGCGGAAATCGGCCGCGAAGCCCTCCGCGGCGTAGCCGTTCGTCGAAACACCGGCATCGCCTGCGTGGACGACCACCGTGATGCCGGACTCGTCGACCCGGGCCCAGAAGGGATCGAACATCCGGGCGGCGGGAGAATGCGGGCCCGTCACGCCGATCGGTGCGGCGGGCCGGAGCACCACCGTCCGCGCCCCCTGATCCAACGCCCACTCCAACTCGACCACGGCTTCGTCAAGGTCGGCCAACGAGATGTAGGGCGCGGCGAAGATCCGGTTCTTGTAGGCCATGCCCCAGTCTTCGGCCAGCCACCGGTTGAACGCACGGAAAAGCAGGACGACCGCACCGGGATCGTGCTTGAGCGCGTTCTCGTACATCATCCCGAGTGTCGGAAAGAGCCAGATCTTCTCCAACCCCTGCCTGTCCATCGCTTCGAGGCGGGCGTCCCGGTTGCGGTATTCGGGCCGGATGGGCTCGGGCGTCCCCATCAGTTCGCGCGCGGAGTGATCGCCGGCATTGCCCCGGAAGTAGTCGTAGAGCGAGCCGGCCGGTGAGATCGGGTCGAACGTGGGGTTGGTCACGGCACCGTTGATGCGGCCACCGAGCGCGTGGTACTTCCGGCCGCCGATGTCGACCCATTGGATGACCCGCGGCCCGTCCTCGGGGCGGAGATGACGTGTAAAGGCATCCAGCGCTTCGTAGTAGTGGTTGTCGGCGTCGAAGACGGGTGACTCGACGATGTGCATGAGGTGCCTTCCCGGCTCGGGGCGGTGCGATCCAACAGCAAACTTTAGGCGCCGGCCGGCTGGGGCAGCCGCGCTCGCTGTCAGACCCCCTCACCCAGGGTGAGCCCCATGCGGCGGATGGCGTTCTCCCCCAGGATCCCCCGGCGTTCCTCGTCGGACAGGTGGGGGAGGTGCATGAGCTGGTCGACGGTGCGATCGAGGTCGTACCAGGGGAAATCCGTGCCGAAAAGGACGCGGTGGGACCCGATGTCCCTGATCAGGAGACCCAACTCGTCGGCCGTGGGAGCCCCCGGGGCCCCCGTCCAGGCGATGATCTCGCAGAGGTCGAACGACACGGTGGGGAACGCGGCGGCGAAGTCCCGGACCTGGTGCCAGCTGGCGCCGCCGAGATGCGCCAGGAGCAGGTGCAGGCGTGGATGCGCCTCCATCACCGCCGAGAAGGCAAAAGGATCGGCCCAGGGCGGCGCTGTGCGCGAGCTGCCCGAGTGCGACAGGACGGTGAGCTCGAGCTCCTCGCACACGGCGTAGATCTCGTCCATCCGGGGGTCACCGGGGAGGAATTTCTGGAGCACCGGATGCACCTTGATGCCCTTGGCACCGGCCGCCGCCGCCTGGCGCAGATGCTCCGCACCCGCCCGTCCGCCCAGCACGGACGGGTCGGCGGCGACGAGCGGGGTGAGATGCGCCGAGCGCCGCGCTGTTTCGAGCAGCCATCGGTTGTAGGCGCGCAAGCGTTCGGGAAGCGCCTGTTCATCGCCGCCGCCCACCCGGGCCAGCTCGGCCTCGGGGACGAACATGCCGAGGACGACGCAGTGGGCGCAGGGCTCGGCCGCGAGTGCATCGAGAAGATCGTCGACCGTTCCCCGCCGTTCACCGACTTCGACGCCGGAGAGTTCGCCGTACTCCCAGATCTCGTAGTCGTCGCGCATCGGGTCATCGGCTTCGGCGAACACATGGACATGGACATCGACAACGGTGGGATCGCTCAAGGTCCGTCATGCTCTCACGGCCCCGGCGGGTCGCACCGGCCCGGCACGGCGAATTCACGAGGCAATTACACGGAGGTGACCGGCCGGAAATACACCCGGCGGAGACTTTCGGCGCACGGCCCCGGCGTCGTGCCCCGAGGATGGAAGAGTGACGGCTGACCTGGTGATACGTGGCGGAGTGGTCATCGGCGCCGACGGGGGCAGCGCGGCCGATGTCGTCGTCGACGCCGGCTCCATCAGCGCCCTCACCAAGCCCGGAGAAGGAGGGCAGGGCAGGCGCCTCATCGACGCCACCGGTCTCGCAGTGTTCCCGGGGGCGATCGATGCGCACGTGCACTTCGATGCGCCGGGACGCGACGAGTGGGAAGGGTGGGAGAGCGGCAGTCTGGCCGCCGCCGCCGGTGGCGTGACCACGGTGATCGACATGCCGATCGACTCCGATCCTCCCACCATCGACGTCCCGGCGGTGCGGGACAAGTGCGCCACCGCCCGCTCCTCGTCGTTGGTGGACTTCGCACTCTGGGGTGGCCTGGTGCCACAGAACCGGGCGTCGCTCGAAGAGCTGCTGCGCGCCGGGGTCGTCGGCCTCAAGGCCTTCATGTGCGACAGCGGGTGGGCCGGTTTCCCGCCCTGTGACGCCGAGGTTCTCTCGCACGGCATGGCAGCGGCGGCCCGCGCCGGACTGCCGGTGGCGGTGCACTGCGAGGACCCGTCGCATTTCGGCCCCGGCGAGGATGACCGTCCGCCCGAAGCTGAGCTTTCGGCGGTGACCGCTGCGTGTGAAGCGGCGACGGCACGCGGGGCGCGGCTCCATGTCGTGCACTGCTCGTCGGCCGAAGCCGTTTTGCAGGCCAAGAGATGGCCGCGGGTGACCGTGGAGACGTGCCCGCACTACCTGGCGTTGACCGACGCCGATGTCGTCCGCATCGGGCCCGATGCCGTGTGCTGCCCGCCCGTGCGCGACGAGGAGAATCGGCTGGCTCTGTGGCGGGCCCTCCGCGACGGAATGATCGACTCCGTGGCTTCGGACCACTCGCCGTGCCCACCTTCGTACAAAGAGCGCCAGCCGCCTTTCGCCGGCATCTCTGGGGTGCAGACCACGCTGTCGGTCCTCCTCACGTCGGGGGGGCTCGGACTGTCCGAGGTGAGCCGGCTGCGCACCGCGGCGGCCCGTCTCTTCGGACTGCAGCGAAAGGGGGCGGTGGCACCCGGGTACGACGCTGATCTGGCGCTCGTCGACCTCCACGCGACCTGGAGCGTGAACCGCGACACCCTGCGCGATCGTCACGCCCGCTCACCGTTCCGCGGCGAGGTGCTCCGCGGCGTGGTGCAGACGACGCTGGTGCGCGGAACGGTGGTCTATGAGTCGGGCCTCCGGGCCAGCGATCCCCTCGGTCAGTTCCTCCCTCCTGCAACAGCGCTATGCCGAGAACGGCAGAACGAGAGATATCCATGACAATGTCCTACGCCGTCGACGACGTCGCACTGATCGATCTCGCGGTGGCTCTGGCGCGCACACCGAGTGTGTCGGGCCACGAGGAGGAAGCGGTGAAGCTGGCTGCTGCGGCCATGCGGGCCGCCGGGTTCGATACCGTGCACATCGACGGATCCGGAAACGCAGTCGGGGCCATCGGCCCGCCGGATGGTCGGACCATCATGATCGACGGGCATATCGATTCGATTCCGCTGCATTCGAAGAGTCGGTGGACGGTCGACCCCTTCGGAGGCGAGGTCCGCGACGGCGTGCTCTACGGGCTGGGAATCTGTGATCAGAAGGCGTCGATCGCCGCGGCGATCTGGGGCGTGGCCGCGGCGGCGCCGGCGCTGCACCAGCGCGTCGTGGTCGTGGCCAGTGTCTGCGAGGAGGAGATGGAAGGAGGCGCACTGGCCGAGCCCATCGACACCATGCAGCCGGACTTCTTCGTGACGAGCGAGCCCAATGACACCCGCTTGTGTGTGGGTCAACGGGGACGGGCCAAAGTGGAGGCGCAGGTGACCGGGCGCGCCTGTCACGCCGGTCACGCTGCGGTCGGCCTCAATGCCGCCCATGCCATGGCGGCCCTGATCGGACAGGTCGCCGCACTGCCCCGGACGACCCATCCCCGGTTGGGCGTGCGCGACTTGAACTGCATCGACGTCCTGTCCGATCCGTACCCGTCGGTGTCGACGATCCCGGGCCGCGTCACGGCCCGGTTCGACTGCCGCTTCCTTCCCGGCGAATCTCCCGTATCGATCCTCCGACTGCTGACGGAGGCGGCCGAAGAAGCGTGGTCGGACTGGCCCGAGCAACCGCTGCTCGAGGTCGGGCTCGTCGAGGCGGTCTTCCGCACCTGGACCGGCGAGGAGTTCTCGCTCCCCGAGTACGCCGCCGCCTGGTGGACGCCGGAGGACTCGGTGCTGGTGTCGGGCGCCATGCATGCGTTGGAGGCGGTGGGGCTGCAGTCGGCGCCGACGCACTACTCCTTCTGCACGAACGGGTCCTACGCCGCCGGCATCTGCGGTATTCCGACCATCGGCTTCGGCGTCGGTGTCGAGTCCGTGGCCCACCAGGTCGACGAACACGTGACCCTGGACTCGCTGCGGCGCGGTGCGCAGGGGTATGCGGCGCTGGCGGCGATGGTGCTCTGACGGGCGGTCAGCCGGTCGTGGCGAAGCGCTCGGCCAGTTCCCTCGTCAGTGCCGGCCAGACGAGGGGATCGTGACCCGGGATGAGCGGGTAGCCACGGGTTGCGGCCAGCCGTTTGAGCCGTCTGATCGGTTCGATGGTGGCCTCGGGTGGAACGTTGACACGGCCCCCGATGGGCAGCTCGTGCTCTATGTTCTCCGTCAGGTCGGCGGCATCGAAGGCGAAGACCAGACCGCCTCCCCCCACGGAGGGATCGAGGTCGACGATGAAGCTCTGGTGCCCGGGAGTGTGCCCCGCCGTCAGGACGGAGGTGACGCCGGGCGCGATCTGCACGTCGCCATCGGCCAAGCGCCAATCGATCGAGGGGTCGTCGTAGTCGATGCGGAACATCGCGTGATGCTCGGGGCCGGGGTGCGCTGACATCCCGTAGTCGAGCTCCGCCCGTTGGGCGTGCACGGGGATCCGCCCGGCGAAGTGGCGGAGCCCGCCGGCGTGATCGTTGTGGAGGTGGCTCAGCCCGACCTCGTAGATCTCGTCCATGAGGATCCCCGCACCCGCGAGCGCCTCCTCGAGCGGCTCGCCCGGACCCGGGAGGACCGGGCGGAACAGGGGATCGCCGTGAAAGCGCCGCCGCAGTGCCGGATCCAGGATGAGTGCGGGGTTGAATCCGGTGTCGAGCAGCAGCCACCCCCCGTCGCACTGCAACAGCACGCCGGGTACGGGTTCGCGCAGCCGCTCCTCGGGCGGCGCACCGTGAACCGACACCGATTTCGGAAGGTCCTCCCAGCCCAGGGTCAACAGCACCACACGGCGTACACCTGGCATCTCAGACCTCCCCGGGATCGATGGTCACCCACCCGCGCGGCAGCGGCTCGTCCCGACCGGCGCGATGGGCGGCCTCGTCGACCGCCATGGCGTCGCCGTTTCCGCCGAGACGTCGTTCCGCACTCCAGCCGCTTGCCTTCGTGAATTGGGCGCCGCCCGGCGTCGCGCCGCCCCAGACGGCGAGCGCGACCGGGCCGACACGGGCCAGGCGGGCCAGGGGGGCGCCGCCGTCGATGCCCGCCGGGCGCAGTTCGGCGAGCGCGATGTCGTCCCCGGGCAGCGAGGAGGCCAGCCAATGCTCTTCGAACCCGGGCCCCCGCTCGTACATCACGTTGTCCCGGCGGTGCACGGTCCCCTCGTCGGGATGTGCGGGATCGCGCGCCAGCGAGTCGAGATCATGGTGGAACGAGATGAGCCCCCGGGCGAGCTTGACCGTGCCACTGAAGGCCTGGGGCTGATCCAACATGTGGGTGGAATCCGTCCGTGGAGTGGGGGTGCGCAGGTCGCAGAAGAAACGTCCGATCTGCAACCAGAGGACGTCAGCCACCTCTTGGAGGGGACCGTCCGCCAGGGAGCGGCCGCCGCGCCGCCAGGCCCCCTGCAGGTCGACCAACTCGCACGGTCGTTCTCCGGCCCGCATCATGCGAACATCCAACGTCGGAGCGACGCGTGGAACCTCAGGAGGGGCTCTTCATGGGAGCGTGCCGTCGCGCCGATGCCGAACGCCGGGGAGGACGCCCCGATCTGCATCTGCTCACACGCCTGCACGTCCTCCGCCATGAAGGATCTGATCGATTCCACGAGCGCTCCGGCCTTGGCGGGATCGCCGGCCCGGACCCTGAGGGTGAGGCGGGTCCGGCCCGCGTCAATTGGTTGGGCGTCGTAGGTGGCGAAGTAGTCGTCGGTGGTGACCAGCATCAGGTTGGGGAAGAAGAGGTGAGCGCCGATCCGGTGCCGCATGTGGTCGGGTGTCCAGTCGAACGCGGAGTGGCTCTGCGAAGGATCCTTGAGTGGCTCGAGACTCCACCAGTTGTCGCCGAGGGATTCCCATGCGAAGGACCGGTGGTCGTAGGCGGCCAGAGAGCGCGCGTGGAGATACCACAGGTGGTACACGTCGATGTGGTTCTCGACCAGGAGCTTCCAGTTGCAGGCGGCCTCGTACTCCACCCGGGCCACTTCCTGCAGGGGTCCGGCGAGAAAGGGGTCCAGCCCGGTGTCGAGGCCGGCCATCGCCACGTCGAGCGGGGCGGCATCCGCCGCGGGGTTCACGAAGACCATGCCTCCCCACTCGGCCACCTGCGCCGGGTGCAGCCCCAGTGTGCACGTCTGGAGCTCGGGGAACTGCTCGCGTTGCTGGGGCACACGCACCAGTTCGCCGTCGAGGGCATAGCTCCACTGGTGGTAGGGGCACGTCATGAACCGACCCAGTGTGCCGCGCCCGTCCAAGAGCGCGATCCCCCGATGGCGGCAGATGTTGTGGAAGGCCCTGAGGGTACCCAGCCGGTCGCGTACGACCGCCAATGGCACATTCTGTACCGTGGCGGTGATGTAGGAGCCGGGCTGCGCCAACTCCGCACCGTCGGCGACGATCGACCATGCGCGGGCGAAGACGTGGGCGCGTTCGAACGCGAGGACGGCGGCATCGGTGTAGAGCCCGCCCATGGTGGGGGAACCCATGGCGAGGTGCTCCTGGGCGGTGTAGCCCAGAACGTCGGCGGACATTCCCCCTACACCGGTTCGGTCGTGGGAAGGGGCCCACCGGCTGACGTCTCGTCGAGATAGTCCCGTGCGGTCAGGCCGCGGCGCCGCATGGCGGTGCCGGTGAGCGCCTCGAGGACGCACCGGTGTGCGAAAAGGGCCGTGATGTTGTTGCCCGAGTCATAGGGTGGGCTGACCTCGACCACATCCATGGCCACCATGCCGACCTCGGCGCACATGCGGCGGACCGCCCGGAGAACGTCGGCGCTCGTCAGCCCGCCCGGTTCCGGCGAGCCCGTACCCGGGGCATGCGCCGGGTCGACGGCATCCACGTCGACCGAGATGTAGAGGTGGTCCGCTCCTCCTGACAGGGCTTCGTCGATCGCCCTTTCCAGGACCGTGTCGAAGCCGTGGCGTTGCACTTCGGCCATGAAGTGGGAGTGCATCTCCTGCTCCTCCATCCAGGCCACCACGTCGGGCCCGGGCCAATAGCCGCGCAGTCCCACCTGTACGAAGTTGCGTCCGCGCACGGCGCCGCTTTCGATGAGGCGGCGCATCGGGGTGCCGTGACCGGCCAGGACCCCTTGCATGTCCGGGGCGGTGTCCGCGTGCGCATCGAAATGGACGACGCCGATTTTTCCGTAGCCGTAGACATCGGCCACGGCGGTGGCCGCCGGCCAGGTGATCCCGTGGTCCCCCCCGAGGATGATGGGGAGCGCGCCGCCTTCGAGAATTTCGGCGACGAATGCCCGTATGTTCTCGAACGTGCGGTCGGTGCTCCCGATCACCACCTCGGCGTCGCCGTAGTCACACACCGAGAGATGCTCGAAAGGGTCGACACGCACGTGCAGATGTGGACGTTGGTGGGGTGGCGCGGCAAGGTGGTCACAGGTCCGTATGGCCTGGGGCCCGAGGTGGGTGCCCGAACGGGTCGTTGCCGTTCCATCCCAGGGCGCGCCACCAACAGCCACATCGATGGCACCGGCGCGCAGATCCGCCGGTGTCAGGCAGACCGGGAGCTTCATGAACGTGGGAATGCCCTGCCAGGCGAATTCCAACGCGTAGCGGTTGAGGTTGATGGGCCCCGGGGTGCGACTCATGTGAGCGCGACGCGCGGGTCGATGGCGGCCTGCAGAATGTCGACCAGGGCGTTGATGACGACGTAGGCCACCCCGAGCACCAGCGTGACGCCGGCGATGGCGGGGAAGTCGGCCACGGGAATGCTCTGATCGGTGTAGAGGCCGATGCCGGGCCAGGCGAAGACGGTCTCGACCACCACCACTCCGGCGAACATCAGGCCGATCTGCAGGCCGGTCATCGAAATGGTGGCGGAGATCGAGTTGCGGAGGGTATGCCGCAGCAGGACGACGTGGTCGTCCAATCCCTTGGAGCGGGCCGTGCGGACGTAGTCCGATTTCTGGGCCGAAAGGAGCGACCCGCGGAGCACTCTTCCGATCGACACGGCCGGTCCGATGGCCACACAGAAGGCGGGCAGGATCAGGTGCTGGAACGCATCCCACGTGATCCCCCAATCCCCATGGAGCAGAGCATCGACGAGGGGCATCCCGGTGGGCCCCGTCGGCGCGTTCTGCGCGGCGACGTCGCCGCTGGCGGGGAGCCAGTGCAGGTCACCGTTGAGGACGAGCACCGCCAGAAGGGCCAGGAGGAAGGCCGGGACCGAGGCACCGCTCAACATCAGCACGCGCAAGGCGGCGGTGCCGCGCCACCGGCTGGCCGCAGCCAGGCCCAGGACGAATCCCAGCACGAGGGCCAGCACGAGAGCGGCCAGCGTGAGCTCCAGCGTGGCGGGAAGATACGTGTGGATGTCGGTCGCCACCGATCGACGTGTCCGCAACGAGCGGCCGAGATTGCCGTGGAACAGCCCCCCGACGTAGTGGAAGTACTGATTGATGACGGGCTTGTTGTAGCCGAGGATCGCCGATTCTTTGGCGATCGCGGCCTTCGACGCGTTCGCACCGAGGTACGCATGGACGGGATTCGTATGGCTGAGGCGCTGCAGGCCGAAGATGATCGCCGTCAGGACGAGGAGGATGACGATCATCGCCGCCAGTCTCTTCACCAGGAATATGCCGAAATTGCTCACCCGTTCTGTCCTGTGGAGTCCGCGATGGCATCGCCCGACATGTTGGCGCCCAGTGCCAGAAGGAACACGACGATCCCGGGCATCACCGGGACCCACCACTCCTGCAGGAGGAACTGGAGCCCGCGGGCGGACATGGCTCCCAGTTCGGGCGCCGGCGCCGGCGCGCCCAGACCGAGAAAGGACAATCCGGCCAGGGTGACCACAAGGTTCCCCACGTCGAGGCTCGCCGTGACGATGATGGCGGGCATCGCTCCCGGGAGCAGATGGCGCAGACCGCGGCGAACGGGGCCCGCGCCGGCCAGCGCGGCCGCCTCGAGGTGGGGGCGGGCCGCGAGGGCCCGCACCTCGCCGCGCATGATCCTGGCGTAGAACGGCCACCAGACGATCGCCACGGCGAGGAGGACGTGAAAGTAGCTGGCGCCGAGCGAGGCGGCGATGGCGATGGCGAGCAGGGGGCTGGGCAGGGCCAGGAAGAGGTCCGTGATACGCATGAGCAGAGCGTCCAGCCAGCCGCCGGCCACACCCGCCACCAGACCGATCAGCCCGCCGATGACAACGCCGGACGTCACGACGATGAGCACACCGAGCATGCTCTGGCGCAGGCCGTAGAGGCAGCGGCTGAAGATGTCGTAGCCGACCTCGTCGGTCCCGAGAAGGTGACCGGCGTGGAGCGGCGGAATGAACGGAATCGACGGCGCGGTCGGGCTGTACGGTGCAATGAGCGGTGCGAAGACGGCCATGACGATCAGAGTTCCGAGGAGGACGAGTCCGAAGCGGTCGACGTACGACGCACCCGTGAACACCTTGCGGGCACCGCCCAACCTGATCATGCCGCGCCGTCCGGGCGATGTGGGAACGAAGGCTTCGGCGACCGCCATCAGCGCCCTCCTCCCTGGCTCTTGCGGGCCAGAGACACGGGGCACGCCACTTCCCTCGTTGAAGGATCCCCGAAGGGGACGAGTGGCGCCGGAGCCGAGGTGCAGGCGTCGATGGCCATGGGGCAGCGGGGGTGGAACTCACACCCGCTCGGGGGATCCAGCGCGCTCGCCGGCTCTCCGTCCAGCCGGACCCGTCGGCGGGCGAGGTCGGGCACCGCGGCCAGAAGAGCCTGGGTGTAGGGATGCGCCGGGCTCGAGCAGATCTCTTCGGAGGGGCCCAGCTCGACGATCCGACCGAGGTACATGACGGCGATGCGGTCCGCCACCACCCTGGCCGCAGCCAGGTCGTGCGTGACGAAGATGACGGCCATGCCGAGGTCACGACGGAGCTCGCCGATCAGGTTGAGCACCGTGGCGGCGAGCGAGACGTCGAGTGCGCTCGTCGGTTCGTCACAGAGGAGGACATCGGGTGGCACCACGGTCGCCCGGGCCAGGGCGGCCCTTTGACGCTGCCCACCCGAGAGCTGCATCGGCTTCGATGCAGCGACCTCGGGTGGCAGGCCGACCAGCCGCAGCGCCGCCTGCATCCGTTCCGTCCGCGCCGCCCGTGTCATCGGCTTGGCCCGAAGCCGTTCGCTGATCAGTTCGCCGATGGTGAGCCACGGCGTGAGAGACGCGCCGGCGTCTTGAAACACCATCTGTGGTCGAGCCCCTCGGCCGAATTCGATGGCACCCGAGTTGACCGGCTGCAGACCGGCGATGGAACGCAACAGGGTGGACTTGCCGCAGCCGCTCTCACCCACGAGAGCGAGCGCCTCGCCCTTGTTCACCTCGAGGGTCACGCCCCGCAGGGCGTGCAGTTGTTGGCGCTTGAGCCCACTCCCGATGGGGAAGCTCTTGTGGACATCGTGGATGAGGGTGGCCGGTGGTGTCCCACCCAACACCCCGAGCTCGACGTCGGCCCAGGGCTCCCGTTCCTTCTGGGCGATCGCCACCCGCGTCCGGTCGTTCCATCTGATGCATGCCGCCAGGCGCAACGGCTCGGTCGGGGCCGAGACCGTCTCGAGTTCCGGCAGGTCACGGTCGCAGTCGGCGACGTGAAAGGCGCAACGGGGGGAAAACGGGCACCCGGGCGGGTGGGCGCGCGGGTCGGGGGGCTCACCGGGGAGCGTCACGATCGGCCGGCTCCGGTCCGAGTCGAGGACGAGGCGGGAGCGCAGGAGCGCTTCGGTGTAGGGATGCACGGGACGCTGCAGCACGTCCTCGGCATTCCCCACCTCGGCCAACCGGGAGCCGTACAGCACCGCGATACGGTCGGCCACCTGGGCCGCCACGCCGAGGTCGTGGGTGACCAGGATGAAGCTGGTCCCGAATTCGTCACGGAGCGACGCCAGAAGTTCGAGGATCTGCGCCTGCACCGTGACATCGAGCGCGGTCGTCGGCTCGTCGGCGATGACCAATGACGGCGAGCCGGCGACCGCCATGGCGATCATCACCCGTTGGCGCAGGCCGCCGGAGAGCTCATGGGGGTACGCCCGCAGACGTCGTTTGGCCTCGGGCACCCCGACCGCATCGAGAAGGCGCAGCGCCTCGGCCTCGGTGCCCGCGGCCTCGGCGACCTGGCGACCGACCCGCATGGTCGGATTGAGCGAGGTCATCGGGTCCTGGAAGACGGCGCCCATGTGCTCCTTGCGCACCCGCCGTCCGTCTTCGCGCGACGCGGTGACCATGTCGGTCCCGCATACCACGGCGCGACCTGAGATGGTCGGACGGGGCCGGTCGGGTAGCAGTCCGAGGAGTGTCAGGCCGAGGACGCTTTTCCCCGAGCCCGATTCCCCCACGAGGCCGACGATCTCACCGGGCATCACATCGAGCGAGACGCCGCGCAGTGCATGGACAGCGTGGCCGCCGCGCATGAACGACACGTGCAACGACGAGAGGGAGATGACCGGCTCTCTGGCCGGTGAGGACACGGCTGGTTGTCCCGCGGGGTCCGGGGATGCCGTCGGGTGCGTGGGGCGGAGGCTGGACATGGTCACCCGTGCACCACCCAATCGAAGGGAGCCAGATGGCGCGGGTCCGACACCGTCAAGCGCTCCGGATGCCACTGCACCCCGAGGAGCCCCGGACCCTCGACGGCTTCGATGACGCCATCCGGGCTCCACGCACTGGCGCGCAGCGTCTGGCCCGGATCAGCGATGGCCTGGTGATGGATGGAGTTGACCCGGTCGACCGACCCGAGGATGCGCGCGGTGAGGGAGCCGCGTTCACTGTGCACGGCATGCACCGGTTCGTACTGGCGCTCCTCTTCCCAATGCCCGTCGATTCCCTTCTCCCGGAGGTCGCCGATCAGCGTCCCCCCGCCCATGACGGCCAGCAGTTGCGCGCCGCGGCAGACGCCCAGCACACGTTTGCCCTGTGCCAGGGCGTACTGCACGACGACGATCTCCACGATGTCCCGAGCGGGGTCCACCTCCATGAGGACATCGGGTGCGGCCACCCCCGCCACGCCGTAATGGCGGGGGTCGATGTCGCCACCGCCGGTGACGACGATCGCATGGCAATGGTCGACCGCCCCGCAGAGTGCATACGGATCGGCATCGCTTCCAGCGGGAAGGAGGACGGGGGCGCCGCCCGTCGCGGCGATCGACGACACGTAGCCCCGGTGTACGGAGAACCGCTCCTCCGGCGAGCGGCCGATGAGGAGTCCCACCACCGGGGCCCCCGTCATGTGACTCCCACCTCCCGGGGCCGGTTCACCAGGGGAGGCTCCTCGGTCCGTCCCCGTTCCACGGTGCTGCACATGGAGCGCAAGATCTCGTCGAGAAGCCAGCGGCCGAGCTGGGGGGTGGCCTCCGACGGTCGCCCGGTCACCCCGTTGCGCGAGAGCGAGGGAGCCGTATAACGGAAGACGAGGCCGTCGGTGCGGTCAGGGTCATCGGCGAGTGGCAATTCGTCGCCACGTACCAATTCCGGTGCGATCGCCATGAAGAGCGAGGTCTCGGCCCGGTTGGCGTGGACGTCCTCGCCGTCCGCCAGGGTCTCCGCGCGCACGGCTGGTGTCAGGGTCCACCAGTTCAGGACGCCGAACCGCAGCTCGGGATGTTCGTGGCGCAGGTGGTCTCCGGCCACCGCGAGCGCACCTTGATTGCCGAAGTGGCCGTTGACGGCCAACACCCGCGAGATCCCGCTGGCCGCGGCCCACTCGACCGCGTCGCGAATCAGATCGGAGAGGCGCTCGGGACTCAACGAGAGCGTCCCGGCCATTGCCGTCCCATGGCCGTAGCTGCAACCGATGGGCACCGCGGGCAGGACGGGGGCACCGGTGCGCGACGAGACGGCGTGACAGAGCGCCGTCGCGATGATCGTGTCGGTACCCGTCGGCAGGTGGGGACCGTGCTGCTCGGTGGCGCCGACCGGGAGAAGCGCCACCTCGCGTGGGTTCGAGTGCACGAGATCCCTGATCTCGGGCCAGGAGAGATGCTCCCAGCACACCGGCTTCCTGGCGGGCACCGTCTGGTTCAGCACATCAGAACATCGCGAGATAGGTCTCGCGTTCCCACTCAGAGACACGGGAGTGGTAGCTCTCCCACTCCTCGACTTTCATGGACACGTAGGCCGACACGAAGTCGTCGCGAAAGACGCGGCGTGACAGCGGATCCGCCTCGAACGCCTCGATCGCTTCGAGCAGTGTCCGGGGCAACTTGGTCGCCTGCACGTCGCCGCCCCGCGGCCCCGAGACGGACCAGTCGTAGGTCAGATCCTCGATGGGCTCACCGGGGTCGAGGCCTTCGGACACACCTTCGAGCCCCGCGGCCAGAAGGAAGGCGGCGGCCAGGTACGGGTTGGCCGCCGAGTCCACGGCCCGGTTCTCGATAGCCGGGCGGTTACGGGGGAGACGGAGCATGCACGAGCGGTTGTTGTCGCCGTAGGCGGCCCACGTCGGTGCCCATGACACCGTTCCATCGGAAAGCCGGGGCTGGAGCCGCTTGTAGGAATTGACGGTCGGGGTGCAGATGGCGGCCAGGGCCGGTGCATGCCGCATGATGCCGGCGGCAAAGCTGTATGCCGCCTTGCTCCACCCCCGGCCGCGGGTGTCTTCGGGATCCCGGAAGAGATTCTGTCCGGATTCGGGGTCGGTGAGGCTCATGTTGAAATGAGCGCCTGACCCCCAGGCGTCGGTGTAGGGCTTGGGCATGAACGTCACCATGAGCCCGCACTGCTTGGCGATCTGCTTGGCCATGAGGCGGAACAAGGTCAGGCGATCGGCCGTGACGAGCGAGGGCGCGAAGTCGAAGTCGAACTCGACCTGCCCGTCTCCGCCTTCGTGGTCGAAGCTGAATGCCCCGAAGCCGCACTCCTTCATGGCCCGGACCATCGGGCGCATGAAATCCATCATGTCGAGCGTCGCCTCGACGTCATACGCCGACGTCGGGCGCAGCCGGCCGGAGGGTTTGTACGGAGCGAGCTCCTCCGCCACCTGCGAGGACCCCAGTCGCGCCTCCTGGAACGGTTGTACGACGTAGAGCTCGGGCTCAATGCCGAGCTGGAGCTCGTACCCGGCGCCCGCCGCCGCCTCTATCTGCCGCTTCAGGATCGAACGGGTGCAGTGGGCGAAAGGCTCCGTCCCGCCGAAGTACAGGTCAGCTGTCATATGGGCGAAGCGCCGGTCCCACGGGAGGATGTGGAGCGTGCTCGGATCGGGGACGGTGACGCACTCGTCCTCGGTGGGGGTCATCTTCCCGAGATTCCCCAAGCCGCGGGGCGTGTAGCGCTCATGCCCGGCCATCAGCTCGGGGAGGTGCTCGATCGGGACGCACTTGGACTTCGCCCGACCGACGATGTCGATGAATGACGCGAAGACGTATTCGACCCCTTGCGCAGCCAGGGTCGCCGCTAATTCTGCGTACTTCTCGTCGATTTCGAATGTTGTATCCATAGGTGCGCTCCCTTACAAGGAGAGAGCCCGGTTGGTCGAAGATGATCAGCCGGGGTGCAGCGTCGACAGGTTGAGCATCTCGGGGTCGGCCACGATGTGCGACTGCGGGATGCCCTTGAGCCATGGTTGCGCCACCATGGTGTCGTCCTTGTCGGCCAAGTTCAGCCAGCACCCGCTGCTCACCGCGTTCTCGACCACCTTGTTGTACTCGGCGTTCGAGCCGGTGGCGACCGCCTGATCGTCGAGTGCCTCCTCACCGGGCACGTTGCAGCTGAGGTACTCGAGACCCCCTGAGGGATCGAAGTTGATGTGTGTCCACGTGTAGGGGTTGTACGTGTCGGGCCAGAAGTAGTCGATGAGCATGTTCGGTTGCGAGGCCTGCGCGGCCGTCGATGCCGATCCGACCGAGGCGTAGATCTCCGAGGTCTGGTAACCGACCACCTTGGTCGACAGTCCGTCAGCCTGCAGCTCGGCCCCGATGTCCTCGGCGAGGAGCTGGTCGTCGGGGGCGCCCGTGTCGTACCCGACGGTGAAGGTCTTCTCCGACGAGGGAAGGGTCTTCACCAGCTTCTGCAGTTTGGACGGGTTGTACGGGATGTTCTGTTTCCCGTAGGCCGGCGGCAGCAGGCCATTGGGCCCGGCCTGTTTCGGCAAGGTGGCCCGACCGGGGAACACCCCGGCGACGAGCGCCTGCGAGTTGATCGCCTCGATCAGGTCCAGGCGGTTCGCCTTGGTGGTCAGGAACCCCTTGTTCTCGTTGACGTACGCCGTCTCGGACTCCAGGGTGGGGAGGTTGTAGACCGAGACCTTCGAGTTGTGGGTGTACTGCGCGATGGCCGAGGTGGTCAGGTCGTGGAGGATGGCATCGATCTGCCCGCCGTTGAACTCGATCTCCTCCGTGGAGAGGTTGTCGATCACCGGCATGTTGATCGTCGTGTAATAGGGCTTCGCGCCCCAGTACTGGGGGAAGGCCTTCATCTGGTACATCACGCCGACCTTCGACTCGGTCAACGTATAGGGACCGGTCCCGATGTCGTGGGTCTCGAGGTACGTCTGGTCATTGTCCGCCCCGGCATTCGCCGCCAGGGCCGTGGGGCTCTCCATGACCGGTCCGTAGGGCGCGGCGAGATAGTCGAGAAACGCGGTGTTCGGGGTCTTCAAGGTGATGACCGCCGTGTAGGGGTCGGGCGTCGCGACCGATGCGACGTCGGACACCATGTAGGCCGGTCCTCCGGCCACGGCCGCCCGCCGCGCGAAGTCCGGAGCGATGGCGGCCGACGTGAAGGGTGTCCCGTCGTGGAAGACGACGCCATGACGCAGGTGGAACGTGTAGGTCAGGCCGTCCTTGGACACTGACCAGCTGGTCGCCAATTGCGGCTCGACGACCTTGCTGGCGGTGTCGGGCTTGTACTGCAGGAGCCCCTGGTACAGGTTGCGGGTCAGGAGCAGGCCCTCTCCGGCGTAGTACACGTCGGGGTCGGGTGGTTGGCCGGGGTCCTCCAGGAAACTGAGGTTCAGGGTGTGGCTGGTCGGGAAGGATGCCGCCGAGGCCGGCCCAGAAGTCGCCACGGAAATGACCGGGGCGGCGGCCAGGGAAGCAAGGCCGGCTGCGACGAGCGCCCGTCGCAATCTCCCCGTTCCCCGTGCCACCGTACCCGTGTTCATCCGTCGGGTGATTCTGGCGCTCATGCTGCTCCTTTTTCCCTGGTTGTGGTGGCGCCGAGCGCCGCGAGCTCTTCGATGACCTCGGTCGTGGTCCGGCACGCCCCGTGCTGGAGGTACTCCATTGCACTGAGCGACGCAGCATGACGGGCCTCGGAGGAACCGATGACACAGTCGCTGACAACCCGCATGTGGTAGTCGTGCTGATGGCCGTCGGCGAACGTGTAGTGGACGCAGACATCGGTCAAGCCGCCGATGAGCACGAGCGTCGAGGCCTTCAGGCCTTTGAGGAGGATCTCGAGGTCCGTGCCGAAGAAACACGAATACCTGCGTTTGGCGATGCTGTAGTCACCTGGCCCCGGCAGCAGCGTCGGCCAGAACTCGGTGCCGACGTCGCCTTCGATGCAATGCGGGCCCTCGTCGCCGTCGAGCTCGCGTCCGAAATCGACGCCGTCGGGTCGATGCGCTTCCTGGAAGAAGACGATCGGGACGTTGGCGGCGCGTGCAGTCTCCACGATGCACTCCGCCCGGCTGATCATCTGCGACGACCCGTTCATCAGGGTGATGCCCATTTCCTCGGCGGTCATCCCGTAGCCGCGCTGGATGTCGATGACGATCAACACCGGTTGGCCGATGAACATCTGGAGCGTTTCGGTCAAGCGATCTCCTCGTCCGCTGGATGGGTGACGGCGTCCTCGCGTGGCGTAGCACCCGATAGAGCGATTCAAACGCTCTTCTGTTTCGGACAAAGGACGAGAATATTTCCATACGATGAACACCACTTCGGGTGCTGTTCTCGTCGAGAGCCTCTCACCGACGTGTGCGATGTCCCACGCCGGTCGCGGCACAACTGTCCGTCCCGCGCGCGCCTCACCGCGCACACGTTCAGTTCTGGTTGCGTTCCTCGAACCGCGCCACGAGCGAGGGAAATGTGCGAATGCGGGTGAGCCGAACGCCGCAGAGGCGGAGTGCAGCGTCGGCCATGACGTGCGGAGTGGTCGCGCGGCGTCGCAACTGGGGACGGGCTGTGATCACGCTTTCCACCAGACCGAACACGAGGTCGGCGGTGGTCGACGCATCGGCGAGCGGAAGCAATTCATCGGCAATTCCCCTGGAAATGTGCGAGGAATACTCTTTGAAGAGCTGCCGCCGGCGCCGCCAGAACCACCCGAACTGGGGGCTGCGGACCTCGGGGAGGAGCTGGAGGGCGCCCAGGTTGTGGGGACCGTGACAGAGGTTGGCGACATCCTCCCGGGCCAACATCCACAGGGCCACGTCGGCGTCGAGGCTCCGCAGCGACATCCGTTCCGCCAGATCCAACGCCGGTCGCAACGTCCGGTCGAGGAGCTCGGTGAGGATGTCCTCCTTGCGGGCGAAGTAGTGGAACAACGACGCTTGACGCAGACCCACGGCAGCGCCGATCGCGCGGGTGGTCGTCGAGGCGTAGCCGTCGCGCTCGAAGAGTGCGGCGGCTATCGTGAGGATCTCCTCCCGTACGTCGCCGACGATGTCTTTGGGAACCGCGCGTGGCCGGCCTATGGGGCGAGTCCGCGTCGGGACCGTACTGAGTGGATTCATTGTTAAGTGTGCGTGAAGCAGCGCTTGAGTCCCTGGCTTTCTATCACCCGATAGATAATCATCGCAACCAGTTTCCCGACCAGTCGATGAAAGGATGATGATGGCGAGCCCGTCGGACGGCCGAACGGCGACCACGTCGGGCGCGCGCGATCATGCCCGGGCCCAGGGGGACACCGTGGTCGCGCACATGCCGACGGTACCGGCGTCGCGCTATCGGCCGCCGCCGGACGGTGTCGACCCGGACCGCCTGGTCTGGGCCGAAACCGTCGCTCCGGGTGGTTATACCCACCGCGTGCTGGCGCCGGGCACCACCGTCCGGCTGCACGATGTCGAGGGGGATGCGTGCGCCCACGTCCTCTTGTACCGGGCGGACGAGCCGTGGGAACGGCTGTGCGTGGCCGACACGGTCAAGGTGCAGTGGCAGGCCTACTCCTCGTCCGGCCAGCTCCTGCTCTCGGACCAGGGACGGGTCCTGGCCAGCGTGAGGGCGGACTCGTCCGGCTGTCACGACAGCATCTGCGGCACGACGACCCTGACCGCCAACGAGGCCCGGTACGGATCCGGGAGCCCCGAGGGCCCGTCACCCGCCGGCCGGGAGCTCTTCATCCTCGCCGCGGCGAAACACGGGCTCACCCCGCGAGACCTGCCGCCGTCGATGTCCTTTTTCAAGGGGGTGAGGGTCGAGCCGTCCGACGGGCGCCTGGTATGGGTCGGCGGGTGCGGGCAGTCCTCCATCCTCGAGTTGCGCGCCGAACTGCCGCTGCTCCTCCTGGTGGCCAACACGGCCCACCCACTCGATCCGCGCCCGGACTGGTCCTCGACCGCTCTCGAGGTTCTGGCCTGGGCCGGCGAACCGACCGGTCCCGACGATCCGTTGTGGACATCGTCCCCGGAGCGGAGGCGCGCGTTCCTCAACACGGCCGAGGACCTGGTGGCGCGCCGTCGTGGGTCGGCGGCGGGACTGCGATGAGCCCCGTGCGCAGCGACGTGGTGCCGCCCCGTTCGCCGTGGTCGGGCATTGTGCCGGCCGGTGCGACGCTCGAGATCGTCGACCTTCACGGCAATCAGGCGGTGGACTGCCTCTTCTACCTGGCCGCGGACACTATGGAGCGCTACAGCGCCCCCGATACGGTGGCCGCCCAGGGCTCCATCTTCCTCACGACGGGGAGCGAACTGCGCTCGAACACCGGACGGACCCTGCTGACCGTGACCGCCGACAATGTGGGACGGCACGACACCTTGGGCGGGGCCTGCTCGAAGGAATCGAACACGTTGCGCTACGGGCACCACACCCAGTCGCAGCATGCGTGCGTGGAGAATTTCCTTGCCGAGGGGGCTCGCTGGGGTCTGGGCAAGCGCGATCTGGTCAGCAACATCAATTGGTACATGAACGTCCCCGTCGAAGAGGACGGAACGCTCGGGATCGTGGACGGGCTCTCGGCCCCGGGCTTGTCGGTCGCCCTCGAGGCGCAGCTGGACGTCCTCGTCCTGATCTCGAACTGCCCCCAGATCAACAACCCGTGCAACGGCTTCGAGCCCACGGCCGTCCGCATCACCGTCGAGGCGCCGTGAGCCGTACGTGCTCGCTGGGCTCCGTTCTGGTGGCCAACCGTGGAGAGATCGCCGTTCGCATCATGGCCACTGCCGCCAAGCTCGGGCTCACGACGGTCGCCGTCTATTCGGACGCCGATCGGGGTGCCCCGCACGTGCGGATGGCCGACCACGCCGTCCGCCTCGGACCGACGCCCGCCCGGGAGAGCTACCTGTTGGTCGACGCCATCCTGGCAGCGGCGCACGAGACCGGGGCACGCGCCATTCACCCCGGTTATGGATTCCTCTCCGAAGACGCTGACTTCGCCCGGCGGGTAGAGGCCGCCGGCCTGGTGTTCGTGGGCCCCACGCCCGAGCACCTGGAATTGTTCGGGGTCAAGCACACGGCCCGTGAGGCCGCGGCCGCGGCCGGTGTGCCGCTCGTCGCGGGGACGGGGCTCCTGGCCCACGCCGAGGAGGCAGTGGCCGCCGCCGAGACGCTGGGGTATCCCGTCATGCTCAAGGCCACCGGGGGGGGCGGCGGGATCGGCATCCAACCGTGCGAGGGACCCGACGACCTCGTGGCCGCCTTCGCCCGCGTCTCCCGGTTGGCGGCGGCGAATTTCGGCAACGACGGCGTGTTCCTCGAACGAAGGGTGCGGCACGCCCGCCACATCGAGGTGCAGGTGATAGGGGACGGCAACGGCGATGTCGTCGTTCTCGGCGACCGGGACTGCAGCCTGCAGCGCCGCAACCAGAAGGTCGTCGAGGAAGCGCCCGCGCCCAACCTCCCCGAAGCCGTGCGCGATGTCATCGCGCGCACGAGCGGACAACTGTGCCGTTCGGTGCGCTACCGCTCGGCCGGGACGGTCGAGTTCGTCTACGACGTCGACCGGGGCGAGGCGATGTTCCTCGAAGTCAACACCCGACTACAGGTCGAGCATCCCGTGACAGAGGAGGTGTGGGGTGTCGACCTGGTCGAGCTCATGCTTCGCATCGCCGACGACGAACCGGAGGCGTTGGAGATCGCCCGCGCCGCCCGCCCCTGCGGAGCCTCGGTGGAGGCACGCGTCTATGCCGAGGACGTCGGGCGCGACTTTCAACCGAGTCCCGGGCTCATCACCGATGTCCATTGGGCACCGGGTGTCAGGGTCGACGGGTGGGTGGAGAGCGGCACCGAGGTCTCTGCGGCCTACGACCCGCTCCTGGCCAAGGTGATCGCGACGGGGGCCGATCGCGCCACGGCACTGCGGGCGCTCGGCGAAGCTCTGGACGCCAGCGCCGTCGCCGGCGTCGAGACCAATCTCCGCTTCGTGTCGGCGGCCCTGGCCGCTCCGGACATGCAGGCGGCCACCCACACCACTACCTCATTGGCCGGGACCGTCTTCGGCGATGCCCGTCTCGACATCGTGCGTCCGGGCACGCAGTCCACCGTCCAGGCGTGGCCCGGGCGACAGCACTTCTGGTCCGTCGGGGTGCCGCCATCGGGACCGATGGACGATCGTTCGTTTCGTGCGGGCAACCTGGCGCTCGGGAACCCCGAAGGGGCGGCCGGTCTCGAAGTGACGCTCGAGGGCCCGGCGATCGCGTGCAGCGCGGAGACGTGGGTGTGCGTGACGGGGGCGCCGGCGCCGGTCACGGTCGACGGCGAGCCGGTGCCCATGTGGCAGCCATGTCGCGTGCCGGCGGGCTCCACCCTGGACGTGGGCTCCATCGGGCCGCCGGGCATCAGGGCCTACATCCTCTTCGAGGGGGGGTTGGAGCTACCCGACTATCTGGGCAGCGCCGCCACCTTCACTCTTGGGGGGTTGGGCGGATTGGGTGGGCGTGCGCTGCGCGCGGGCGACGTGCTCCGCCCACTCGCGACCGGCGATCCGATCCGCTCACGGGCCCCGACCCCGCCGGCCGATGTCCCCGCACTCCCGCAGGCCTGGGAGATCGAGGTCCTGCCGGGCCCTCATGCCGCCCCCGAGTTCTTCACCGACGATGACCTGGAGGTCTTCTACGCCACCGCATGGGAGGTGCACTACAACTCCGCACGCACGGGTGTGCGGTTGTTGGGCCCCCGTCCGGATTGGGCCCGCAGCGATGGTGGCGATGCCGGGCTGCATCCGTCCAACATCCATGACACCCCCTATTCGGTGGGTGCGGTCAACTTCACCGGGGACCTGCCCATCCTGCTCGGACCGGACGGGCCCAGCCTCGGCGGCTTCGTCTGCCCGGCCACGGTGATCAGTACGGAACGGTGGAAATTGGGGCAACTGCGTCCGGGCGACTCGGTGCGGTTCATTCCGCAACGATCGGTTTCCGCGGTGGACCTCTCCCGAGGCTCCGCGCATGTCGATCTCTCGGGTGTTCTGGAGCGCCGGGAAGAGGGGGGTGGGACGCCACTCGTCACGTACCGCGCCAACGGCGACGACAACCTGCTGGTCGAATACGGGGCCATGGAGTTGAGCATCTCCATGCGGGCGCGCGTGCACGTGCTCTCCGAGCAGATCGAAGCCGCCGGCCTCGAGGGGATCATCGACCTCACGCCCGGCGTGCGGACCCTGCAGGTCCACTTCGATCCGCGGGTGATCCCGCTGCGGCGCGTGCTCGAGACCGTGTCGGCGCTCGAGGACGACGTGCCCCCCACGGACCAGCTGGAAGTCCCGAGCCGGGCGATCCACCTTCCCCTGTCGTGGGACGACCCGGTCACGCACGAGGCCACGGCGCGCTATGCCGCCGGGGTGCGTGACGATGCGCCATGGTGTCCGTGGAACATCGAATTCATCCGACGGATCAACGGCCTGCAGAGCGTCGAAGAGGTGCGGCAGATCGTGTTCGACGCGACGTACCTCGTCCTGGGACTCGGCGACGTGTACCTGGGCGCTCCCCTGGCCACGCCGATCGATCCCCGGCATCGTCTGGTGACGACGAAGTACAACCCGGCGCGGACGTGGACGGCCGACAGCTCGGTGGGGATCGGCGGCGCCTACTTGTGTATCTACGGCATGGAGAGTCCGGGCGGGTACCAGCTGGTGGGACGCACGCTCCAGATATGGAGGACGTACCAGCAGAAGCCCCCGTTCGAGTCGGGGACCCCGTGGCTGCTCCGCTTCTTCGACCGCATCCACTGGTATCCGGTGACGGCGGAGGAGCTCCTCGAGGCCCGGGCCGATTTTGCGGCGGGACGCTATGACGTACGTGTCGAGAACGGCCGCTTCGCGCTGCGCGAGTACGAGGAGATGCTGGCACGCGATGCGGCATCGATCGAAGAATTCCGCCGATGCCAGTCGGCCGCGTTCTCGGTCGAACGTGCAGCATGGGCCGCGGCCGGGGAATTCGCCACGCGCGACGAGGTCGATGCCAACCCGCTCGCCGCCGAGTACACCCCGCCCGAAGGTGGCGTGGTGATCGGTGCCCCCATGACCTCGAGCGTGTGGAAGGTCAACGTGGCGCCGGGCGATGACGTCGAGGCCGGCCAGGCCGTCGTCATCATCGAAGCCATGAAGACCGAGACCTCCGTGCCCTCTCCGTGCCGCGGCACGGTCATCGATGTCATCGCCGTTCCGGGGGCCCATGTCGCAACGGGCTCGCCCCTCGTCGTCGTGCGTCCGGCGTGAGCGTGGCCGCCGGCCTGCCCCGGGCCGCTCGGGCCGCGACCGGGCGGGCACTGGCCGCCATTGACGCCGCGGGACGCGAGGAGGTCTGGATCAGCCGGTTCACCGCCGAAGAGCTCATGGCGCACGCCGATCGGATCGACGCCGCCGTGGGCGCCGGGGCGGACCTCCCCTTGGCCGGATTGACCTTTGCGGTCAAGGACAACATCGACGTGGCCGGGCTGGCCACGACGGCCGGCTGTCCGGCGTTCGCCTACCACCCGCGCACCGACGCCCCCGCCGTACGGGCGTTGCGCGAGGCCGGTGCCGTATGTATCGGCAAGACCAACCTCGACCAGTTCGCCACCGGGCTCGTGGGGACGCGCAGCCCCTACGGGGCGGTCCGCAACGCCATCGACCCGACCCGGATATCGGGCGGGAGCAGCAGCGGGTCGGCCGTCGCCGTGGCACTCGGTCTCGTCGACCTCGCGTTGGGAACCGACACCGCCGGATCGGGACGTGTCCCCGCCGCGCTCAATGGGATCGTCGGCTACAAGGCCACCTTCGGCCTCGTCTCCACCGGGGGAACCGTGCCGGCATGCGCCTCCTTCGACTGCGTCACCGTCCTGGCCCCCGATGTCGCACTGGCCGAGCGCGCCATGGCCGAGCTGACAGGGCCCCGCGGTCACGACGGGTGCCGTCGGGAGTACCCGGCGAACGTTCCCCTGGGCGCATCGGGTCGCCCGGTGATCGCCCGGCCGGGAGGCAGTGTGCTCGAGGCGCTCGATCCGGAACGGCGGCGCTGCTACGAAGCCGCCCTCCTCCACTTGGAGTCCCTGGGCTGTCATGTCGTCGACATCGACCTGGACCCGTTCCTCGAGGCGGGGCTCCTCCTCTATCAAGGAGCCTTCGTCGCCGAGCGTTACGCCGCAGTCGGCGCGTGGATCGCCGTGCATCCCGCCGACGTCGACCCCACGGTCGGGGCCATCATTTCGCCCGCGGCGGTGTTGGGGGCGCCCCAGTTGGCGTCCGATACCGAGCGTCTTCAAACGCTCCGGCGCACGGCGGCGCGGGAGTGGCGGCGCGTCGGGGCCGATTCGTTGCTCTTGCCCACGGCGACACTGCACCCCACGTTGTCCGAGGTGGCAGCGGATCCGATCGGTTTGAACACCCAGCTCGGAAGGTTCACCACCTTCCTCAATCTGCTCGACATGTGCGCCGTCGCCGTGCCGTTCGGCACGTGCGCCGCGCCTCCCGTTCGGCGTCAGCTGCATCGGACCGGCCTTCACGGATCTGGTGCAAGCCGACATCGCGTCGCGCCTCGAGCGGGGAGGAACCATTCCGGCGACGGCGCGACCGGTCGCGACGTCATGGCAGGCCGCAGGCGCGGGCCGGCCGGCGCCGCCGGGAATCACCCTTGCTGTCGGCGGAGCACATCTGTCGGGGCAGCCGCTGAATCATCAGCTGACCGATCGCGGGGCCCGACTGCTCGGGGCCACCACGACCGCGGAGAGCTACCGTCTCTTCGCCCTGGACACCGTCCCGGCGAAGCCGGGCCTCGTCCGCGTCCCCGCAGGTGGCGCGCCGATCGCGCTCGAAATCTGGGAGCTCTCTCCCGCCGGCTTCGGGGACTTCGTGGCCCAGGTGCCGTCCCCGATGGTCATCGGCTCCGTGGAGCTCATCGATGGCGCGCACGTCCCCGGGTTTCTCTGCGAGCCGGTGGCCCTCGATCACGCCGTGGACATCACCGACCACGGGGGGTGGCGGGCCTACCTGGCCTCAGGCTGACCGTCGCGCCCCGGCCCGCTAGCGCGTGCGGCCCTAGTCGTCCTCGTAGAGCGAGGGCCGGCGCCCTTCCTCCAGCAGGGTGCCGATACCATCCCTCTGGTAGGCCAGCTGAAGGTCGATGCGTTGGACGAGAAGCTCCGGCGGATGCATGCAGCCGGGGACGGCCCGAGTAGCCTCTGCCACGACCGTGCCCGTCGGCGCCACGATCCGGCTGGCACCCAGCAGTGTCGTCGTGCCGTGCGCACCGCACTGGTTCGATTGGATCCACCACTGGCTGTTGGCCAGTGCCAGCGCCGGGTAGAGCACGTCCCACGTCGTCGCCCCCTCGACCTCGTACGCCGAGGGAGCCACGACCAGCCGGGCCCCGCGGCGTCCCAACGTCGTGGCCACTTCGGGGAAGTCCCCGTCGAAGCAGATGACGATGCCGACCACCCCCAGTGTCGGGTCCTTGAACGTGGTGAGGCGGTCGCCGGGCACGAAGATGGCCGGCTCCCCGGTCGGTGGGTAGAGATGGGCCTTGCGATGCCACGCCACCAGTTCGCCGTGCGGGTTGAAAACGAGGGCGGTGTTGTAGAGCGCGCCGTCGTCGCCCGATTCGGGGACGCTGCCCGCCACCAGCCACATGTCCGCAGCGAGCGCCGCCTCCGCAAGGCGCCTGCTTCGGGGACCGTCGAGCGGTTCGGCGGCCTGGCGCGCGTCGTCGGCCAGGGTGGCCGGGTCGTAGCCGCAGGGCCAGAGCTCGGGGAGGACGAGGAGCTCGACACCACGCGATGCGGCCAGGTCGATCATGTCGAGCGCGACCTGTTGGTTCCGCTTGGGAACGCCCGGTGCCGCCAGCCACTGTGCGATCCCGACCTGGAGGTCGCGCTTCATATCGGCACTCTGCTCGCCATCACGAAAAGGCTCCCCCTCGTGTCGTGTTTCCAGCGTAGGACGGGACCATTCGAGGGCGATTTCGACTCCGTGAATGCACTGTTACATCGTGCGGAAAGCGTTGAGCCCGCACCGCGTCCGGCCTAGCCTGCGCCCGACGCGCGAGAGGGAGACCGTGACACCTATGTCGAGCCGGGCAGACATGCCGTTTGTCGGGATTCCCTCGTTCCTGCGCTCTCGCGTGCTCGGACCTGACGACCCCGTCGACGCCGACCTGGTCATTCTGGGCGCTCCCACCGACGAGGGTTCACCGTTCATGCCGGGGTCCCGCTTCGGTCCCCGCTCCATACGCGAGCACTCCCTGCGCTTCGTGACCGGCGAGCCGGGGTACTTCGATCCGGGTGCCGGCCGTCACTTCCTCCGACGCGAGATGGGCCACGGGCGGATTGTCGACCTCGGCGACGCCGACATCATCCCCACCAATGTGGCGGGCACCTTCGCCAACATCACGGATCTGGTGTCCCGGGCGCTCTCACGCGGGGGTACGCCGATCGTGCTCGGCGGCGACCACGCCATCTCCTTCCCCGTAGTGCGGGCGTTCACCGACCCGCTCTACGTCATCCATTTCGACGCCCACCTCGACTACATGCCGTTCGTCCACGGGGCGTCCATGACCAATGCCCACGCCTTCCGCCATATCGCGCACATGCCGCATGTGCAGGGACTGGTCCAGGTCGGCATCCGCAGCCTGCGCTCGACCGAGGTCATGTGGCGTGACTCACTGGCCGATGGCAACCAGGTCGTCACCATGACCGAGTTCGCCCAGCGGGGACCCCAGGAGATCGCCGCGCTCCTTCCCAAGGGAGCCGACTGTTACATCAGCCTCGATATGGACGTGCTCGATCTCCCGCTGGTGCCGGGCTGCGTCTCGGCCGAGCCGAACGGCATGCGCTACGACCAACTGCGCGACACGCTCATCGCGTTGACGGAGCGGGCCCGGATCGTCGGTTTCGACCTGGTCGAGGTGAACCCCCAGCTCGACGTGGGCACCGGCGTCACCTCGTATCTGGCGGCCCATACGATTGTCGAGTTCCTGGGCCACCTCTGTGACAGTGCGTCGTGGAAGACGCTGCGCGTCACGCCACCGGATGCCTCGCCATCAACGTGACGAGGTCGTAGAGCACGTGGGCGGCGGCGATCGCCGTGATCTCGGCGTGATCGTACGCCGGCGCGACCTCGACCACGTCGCCCCCGACGACGGACGCTCCGTCCAGGCCCCGGAGGAGCGCCAGGAGCTCCCGGCTGGTGAGCCCTCCGGCTTCGGGTGTGCCCGTGCCCGGGGCGTGCGCGGGATCGAGGACATCGATGTCCACTGAAACGTAGAGGGGAGCGTCGCCGACCCGCTCGAGGAGCCGGACGATCGTGGCGTCGGTGCCCTCCCGCGCCACGTCGTTCGACGAGATCTGCAGGAAACCCATGGTGGCATCGTCGGCCAGGTCCCCGCGGCCGTAGAGGGGGCCCCGCAGCCCGACGTGCGCGCTGTGGTCCCGCAGGAGCAGGTTCTCTTCCCAGGCGCGGCGAAATGGCGTCCCGTGGGTGAAACGCTGACCGAAGTAGGTGTCCCACGTGTCGAGATGCGCGTCGAAGTGCAACAGGGCCAGCGGGCCGTGCCGTTTGGCGGTCGCCCGCAGGAGCGGTAGGGCAACGGTGTGATCACCGCCCACCGCCACGATCCGGCCCCCTCCCGCCAGGAGCGCATCAGCGCCCGCCTCGATCTGGGACACCGCGGCCTCGAGGTCGAAGGGCGAGCAGCTGATGTCGCCCGCGTCGACCACCTGGGCCAGCGCGAACGGCAGGGCCTCCAGCTCGGGATGGTACGGACGCAGGAGCCGGGAACCCTGGCGCACCGCACTCGGACCGAAACGCGCACCCGGTCGGTAGGTCGTCCCCCCGTCGAAGGGAATCCCGACCACGGCGATGTCCCACGTCTCCACCTGGTCGCTCGTGGGCAGCCGGGCGAACGTGGAAAGGCCGGCGAAGCGGGGTACGACCGTGGCGTCCGCCGGGCCCCGCCGCCGATCGACCGGCGCCGGGTCAGTCATCGATCGCCTGGTACACCAAGGCCCGTAGTTGCGCCCGGATGGGATAGGCCACCGAGGGGAGGAGCTGGGTCATGAAGACGACGAAGAGGTCCTCTGCCGGATCGACCCAGAAGGCCGTGCTGGCGGCGCCGCCCCAGTAGAAGTCGCCCGCCGAGCCGGCCATCGCCGTGCGGACCGGCCCCAGTCCCACGGCGAAGCCCAGGCCGAACCCCACACCGTCGAACCCGGCTTCCCCGAACCCGCCGACAGCCAGGTCGGCCAACGTCGCCCCGCCCGGGAGGTGGTTGCCCGTCATGAGCTCCAGGGTCTTGCGGCCCAGGATGCGCCGGCCGTCGAGGTGGCCCCCGTTGAGGAGCATCCGGCAGAAGGCGACGTAATCCTGCGTGGTCGAGACCAGCCCACCCGCTCCCGAGAGGTAGGAGCGCCGACGCAGATACGGGCTCTCCTGGCCCGTCTCGACCAGGGCGGGGGTGCGCCCCGGCTGGAATTGGTAGAGCGCGGTGAACCGCTCCGCCGACTCCTCGGGTACGAAGAAACCGGTGTCGGTCATCCCGAGTGGCTCGAAGATCTCCCTCTGCAGGTAGTCGTCGAACCGGTCCCCGGACATGATCTCGACGAGGCGACCCACGATGTCGGTGGACAGGCCGTAGTTCCAATGGGTTCCGGGGTGGAATTTCAGGGGGTAACCTGCCAGCAGGGTCGTGATGTCCTCGAGCGTCATCCCCGACTTCTGCGCCTCACGGGCGGCGGCGAACTCGTCATCGATCGGGTGGCCGGGGAAGAGCCCGCCCGGCAGGCCCGTCGTGTGCATGAGGACGTCACACACGTTCATGGGGCGGTTGGGCTTCACCTTGGTGATCGTCCCGTCGGGTTGCACCTCACCCACCCGGAGGCCGCGCCACTCGGGGATGAAGCGGTGCACCGGATCGGTGAGCTGGAACATGCCGCGCTCGTAGAGCTGCATCAGGGCGACGGACGCGATCGGCTTGGTCATGGAGAAGATGCGGAAGATGGCGTCGTCGCGCAGGGGACGCTCCTGCTCACGATCCATCAGTCCGAGCGACCGGTGGTAGGCCGTGTGCCCGCGGCGCACGACGGTCATCTGGCAACCGGCGATCTTCCCGGGCGCCACGTAGTTCTGTGCGAAGTGCTGGGTGATCCGCTCCAGGCGGGCCTCGTTCATCCCTGCCGCTTCGGGCTCGACCTTCACGCGTCCCTCGTTCCTCCGCCCCATCGGGTCGTCGCCTCTCGTTCCCTCGAGAGTACCCGGCGCAGAGGGTGCCTCAGTGAGCCAAGCGGTGCTCCCGCAGGTAGCCGGCCGTGTTCTCCAAGAAGGCCGGGACGTCCTGTGCCTTCGACGTGCAGATGTCGCGGAAGTAGTCGGGCACGTACACCTGGGCCGCTCCCGTCGCCAGGCCGGCGAGGATCGCGTCCACGGCGACCGAGACCGGCTCCGCCGTCACCGGAAGGTCGGGGACGTCGTTGTCCGGCAGGCTGAACAGGGGGGTGTCGATCACACCGGGGTAGACGACCATGAGCTTGATGCCTGTCTCCCACAGATCGATGGCCATCGCCTCGGAGAACGCCGTCAGTGCCGCCTTGGAGGCGTCGTAGGCCGCTTCTCCCGGTGCGCTCAGCTGGGCCGCGATGGACGAGACGTTCACGATGTTCCCCGCGCCCCGCTCCAACATCTGGGGCAGGAGGGCCATGGTGAGGCGCATCGGGGAGAGGTAGTTGATGTGCATGACCTGGGTGATGGTGTCGATGTTCAGCGCGGTGACATGGCGTCGCTTGGGGATGCCCGCGTTGTTCACCAGCAGATCGATCCCGCCGAACGCGTCGAGGACGTCCACGCTCAATTGGTCCACCGCGTCGAAGTCGGCCAGGTCCACCGCCCACATGCGGCTGTCGGGCGAATGCTCCATGCAGCGATCGACCACGTCGGCCAGGAGCTCGCCGCGACGGGCGCAGATGCCGACGATGGCCCCTTGCGCGGCCAACGCCTCGGCCAGGCCGGCCCCGATGCCCGAGGAGCCACCCGTGACCAGGGTGCGGCAGCCCTTCAGTTCCAATCCCATCTCTCCACCCCCAGCATTGTGTGGGCCTGCTCGCCCACGCGGCACCGTACCGTATCGACCTCGGTCACTCTACGCAGGCGTGGCCCCGCGGGCCCGTTGACACTTTGTTGACACCATCGCCGCAGCCGTTCACATCGGATTGATGCCGGGGCCCGCACGATGGCTCCATGGCAGATTTCCTCGCTGTAGTCAGTGTGGCCGCGTTCATCGCGGTCTTCTCGGGTCTCATCTGGGCGTTGGGGCGGGTATGAGCGCCGTCCAGGCCGTCCTCCTCGCGATCTCGGGCCTCCTCTTCATCTACCTCGGCATCGCCATGTTCAAGCCGGAGTGGTTCTAGGTGGGCTTTTTCTGGACCATCGTGGTCCTTCTCGTCGCGCTGGCGCTGTGTTGGAGGTACCTGGGCAGCTACATGGTCGCTGTCTATGAGGGCCGGGTGCACTACCTGGGGTTCATCGAACGCCCGATCTACCGGCTGCTCGGTACCAGCCCGGAGAAAGAGCAGACCTGGAAGCGCTACGCGGGTTCGCTCGTCGTCTTCTCGGGCCTCTCCATCGGCCTGACCTACGCCCTCTTGCGGCTCCAGGGCTCGCTCCCCCTCAACCCCCAACACTTCGGCGCCGTGCCCCCGGCGTTGTCGTGGAACACCGCGACGTCCTTCGTCACCAACACCAACTGGCAGAACTACGGCGGCGAAGAGACGATGTCCTACCTCTCCCAGATGCTCGCGTTGACCGTGCAGCAGTTCGTGACCCCCGCCGTCGGCATCTGCGTGGCTCTCGGCGTCATCCGCGGTTTTTCCCGCAAGGGCTCTCCGACCATCGGCAATTTCTGGGTGGACGCTGTGCGCGGGATGCTCTACGTGCTCACCCCCATCGCCATCGTCGCCGGTTTGATCTTCGTGGGCCAGGGCGCCATCGACACGCTGAACGGCCCGGTCCACATCCACAACGTCCTCAACGGGGTCAGCCAGACCATCGCGCTCGGGCCGGTCGGCTTCATGGAGGCGATCAAACAACTGGGCACCAACGGCGGCGGGTTCTTCAACGTCAACTCGGCCCATCCCTTCGAGAACCCGACAGGATTGACCAACCTGCTCTCCATCATCCTGCTCCTCGCCATCCCCGTCGCCCTGACCTATGTCTTCGGCAAGATGGTCGGCGCCGTGCGCCAGGGTGTCGCCGTCCTCGCCGCCATGACCATCATCTTCGGGTGCTGGGTCGGCTTCGCGGTGGCGGCCGAGCATCAGCCGAACCCGGCCGTACAGGCGGCCGGCCTCACCCATCAGCCGACCGGGAACACCGTCGGGAAGGAGACCCGCTTCGGCGTGCCGAGCTCGGCCCTCTTCGGGGTGTCGTCGACCCAGACCTCGACCGGGTCGGCCGACAGCGCCTACGACTCCTTCACGCCGATCGGGGGCGGTGCCCTCCTCACCGGCATGATGATCGGTGAAGTCACCCCGGGCGGCGTGGGCAGTGGGATGTACACCATCTTGATCTACGCCATCATCGCCGTCTTCCTGGGCGGGCTCATGGTGGGTCGAACGCCGGAGTACCTCGGCAAGAAGATTCAGGCCACGGAGGTGAAGCTGGCGGGCTTGGGCACCCTTGTCATGCCGATCGTCGTCCTGGCGATCACGGCCATCGCCGTGTCCCTCCATGCCGGCCGGGTGGCGCCCGAGAATGCCGGGCCGCACGGATTCACCGAGATCCTCTATGCCTTCACCTCACAGGGCAATAACAACGGATCGGCCTTCGGCGGATTGACCGGCGATACCACCTTCTACAACATTCTCGGTGGGATCGACATGCTCATCGGCCGCTTCGGGATCATGATCCCGGCTTTGGCCCTCGGTGGGGTGCTGGCGGCCAAACAACCGGTGCCGGCCGGCGCGGGCACCTTCCGTACCGACTCGCCGATGTTCATCGGACTCCTCATCGGCGTCATCCTCATCATCGGTGGCCTCACGTTCTTCCCCGCCGTGTCACTCGGTCCGATCGTCGAGCAGTTCAGCCACGGAAAGTTCTTCTAATGACCATTGTCAGTGTTACCCCGAATGCTCCCCGTGAGGTCCCCCACGGTGTGGCCGAGGCCAGGGGCCTCTTCGACCCGGCGATCCTGAAAGAGGCGCTCGTCGGCTCCGTCACCAAGTTGGACCCCCGGGTCCAGGTGAAGAACCCGGTGATGTTCGTGGTGCTCATCGGCTCGATCGTCACGCTCATCGAGGCGATCGCCCACCCGGGCAAGTTCAACTGGTCGATCACCATCTGGCTGATCCTCACCGTGCTCTTCGCCAACTTCGCCGAAGCGATGGCCGAAGGTCGGGGCAAGGCGCAGGCGTCCGCCCTGCGCAAAATGCGTTCGGAGACCATGGCGCGGCGTCTCCTGGCCGAGGGCTCCGAGGAATTGGTGCCCGCGGCGTCGTTGCACAAAGGTGACCGCGTCGTCTGTGAGGCGGGCGACCACATCCCCTCGGACGGCGAAATCATCGAAGGTGTGGCCTCGGTGGACGAGTCGGCCATCACCGGCGAGTCGGCCCCGGTCATTCGCGAGTCGGGCGGCGACCGCTCGGCGGTCACCGGCGGGACCACGGTCCTCTCGGACCGTATCGTGGTGGAGATCACCGCCGAGGCGGGCAAGACCTTCTTGGACCGCATGATCTCCCTGGTCGAAGGGGCCAACCGGCAGAAGACGCCGAACGAGATCGCCCTGACGATCCTGCTGGCGGCGCTCACCATCGTGTTCCTGCCGGTGGTGGTCACGCTCCAGCCCTTCGGGCACTACGCCGGCGCCACCGTGTCCGTCGTCGTCCTGGTCTCGCTCCTGGTGTGCCTCATCCCGACGACGATCGGCGCCCTCCTCTCCGCCATCGGCATCGCCGGGATGGACCGCCTCGTGCAGAAGAACGTGCTCGCAATGAGCGGGCGGGCGGTGGAGGCGGCCGGCGACGTGCAGACGCTGCTGTTGGACAAGACGGGCACCATCACCCTGGGCAACCGCATGGCGTCGGACTTCTTCCCGGCGGCCGGCCACACCGAGGAGGAGGTGGCCGACGCGGCCCAGCTCGCCTCGCTGGCTGACGAGACCCCCGAAGGTCGTTCCATCGTGGTGCTGGCGAAAGAGCGCTTCAACATCCGCGAACGCGAGCTCTCCGGCGCTCATGAGTTCGTCCCGTTCACCGCCACGACGCGCATGTCGGGACTCAACGTCGACGGGCGGGAGATCCGCAAGGGTGCGGCGGACTCGGTACGCCAATGGGTGGTGGATCAGGGGGGCGCGGTTCCCGACGGATTTCAGGACATCGTCGATCGCATCGCACGGGCCGGATCGACACCGCTGGTGGTGGCGGACGGGCCCACGATATCTGGGCGTCATCGAACTGAAGGACGTCGTCAAAGAAGGGATCAAGGAGCGCTTCGCCGAGCTGCGTGCCTCGGGGATCCGCACCGTCATGATCACCGGGGACAACCCGCTCACCGCAGCCGCCATCGCGCAGGAGGCCGGTGTCGACGACTTCCTGGCCGAGGCCACGCCCGAAGCGAAGATGGAACTGATCAAGGCGGAGCAGCAGGGCGGCAAGCTCGTGGCCATGACCGGCGACGGCACCAACGACGCCCCTGCGTTGGCGCAGGCCGACGTCGGCGTGGCCATGAACACCGGGACCACCGCGGCCAAGGAGGCCGGGAACATGGTCGACCTCGACTCCAATCCGACCAAGCTGATCGACGTCGTCGAGATCGGCAAGCAGCTCCTCATCACCCGGGGGTCGCTGACCACGTTCTCCATCGCCAACGATGTGGCCAAGTACTTCGCCATCATCCCGGCGCTCTTCGTCGTCACCTATCCGCAGATGAACTCCCTCAACATCCTGCACCTGCACAACGCGCAGAGCGCGGTGCTCTCGGCCGTGATCTTCAACGCGCTCGTCATCGTCGCGCTCATTCCCTTGGCGCTGCGGGGGGTGCGGTGGCGACCCTCGGGTGCCGCGTCGATCCTGCGCCGCAACGTCTTCATCTACGGCGTGGGCGGCATCATCGCCCCCTTCTTCTTCATCAAGTTGATCGACCTCGTTCTCGTGGCGTTGCACGCCTACTAAGGAAAGTGACCATGCTCACCCAACTCCGACGTTCTGCGGTCCTCTGCCTGGTCTGCCTGGTCCTGTTCGGTCTGGTCTTCCCCCTCCTCGGTGTCGGCCTCTCCCAATTGTTCTTCAAGCACCAGGCCGATGGTTCCATCACAGCCAACGGCTCCACCTTGATCGGCCAGAACTGGGCCGCCACGAAGTGCCCAGGACATCTCCCCGGAAGCTGTGTGTTCCAAGGTCGCCCCGACGACCTCGGGCCGTACTCGAACTCGAACGCGAAGACGCCCAGCCCGGCGGGCCACCCGGGAGACGATCCGCTGGTGGCCAACGGCGTGGCGGGTGAATCGGGGGCGACCAACCTCGGCCCTCGTTCCGCCGAGCTCAAGAACTACACGAAGATCCTCATCGCCTACTGGCACAGTCGGGGTGTCAACCCGACCTCCAATCTGGTCACGACCTCGGGGAGCGGCATCGATCCCGACATCACGCCGACCGACGCCAAAGCCGAGATCCCGATGGTGGCGCGGGCGACCGGCCTCTCCGCCTCCGTGCTGACGAGCCTGATCGACCGGCAGACCCACGGTGCGCAGCTCGGCTTCCTGGGCTCGCCCTACGTCGTCGTGCTCCAGCTCAACGAAGCGCTGGCCGCGCTGAAGAAGTGACCTGTGTCGTGCCGTCCTGCGCCGATCAGTCGGCCGGTGGCCGGGCCACGAGTTGATACCCGATTCCCGGCACGGTGCGCAGGATCCGACCCTCGTCGTCGTTCAACTTCTTGCGCAACCGGTGGATATAGACGCGCACGTAGTTGGACTCAGCCCCGTAGCCGGGTCCCCAGACGTCCTTGAGGATCATGTGGTGCGTGCACACCTTGCCGGCGTAGCGGGCGAGATACGCCAGCAGATCGAACTCCCGGCTCGTCAACGTCAGCGCCGTCCCGCCCGTGGCCGCCATGTGGTGCACCATGTCGATCTCCAGATCCCCGACCTGCATGACCTCCGCCGTGATCGGACCGTTGTGCTGGCGCGCCGCGGCATGGCGGATGGCCACGCGCAGGCGGGCTTCGAGCTCGGCCATGCCGAAGGGTTTGGTGATGAAGTCGTCGGCCCCGCCATCGAGGGCCTCGACCTTGCGGTGCTCGTCGCCATAGGCCGACAGGACCACGATCGGGATGTCGGAGAACGCCCGGATGCGCCGGCACACCTCGAGGCCGTCGAGGTCCGGGAGGCCCAGGTCCAGGATCACGAGGTCAGGATGGAACAGCGCCACCTGCGTGATGCCGTCGGTGCCCGAGTGCGCCGTGGCGACCTCGTCGCCACGTGCCGTGAGCCCGATGCGCAGCGCTTTGAGCAACGCCAGGTCGTCGTCGACCACCAGTACCTTCGTCACGCGCCGGTGCGCCGGTCACGCATGGGGGGCCGCCAGGGGGGCCGCCGGAACGGTGAAGACCACGCGCGCCCCGCTCGTGGCTGCGGGGTCGATCCAGATGCTGCCGCCATGGGCCTCGACGAATGCTTTGGCGATCGCCAATCCGAGCCCGGCCCTGGCCCCGCCGCTGTTCTGACTGAACATCTCGAAGACCCGTTCTCTCTCCTCGGGCGCGATACCCGGACCCTCGTCGGCGACCGAAATCTCGACGAACGGTATCGCCGGATCGCCCACCGTCCGGGCCCCGATGCGGATGGGGCGTTCCAGCGGCGAAAGGCGCGCTGCATTCTCCAGCAGGTTGGCCAGCACCTGCCCGATCAGTACGTGGTCGATCTCCAACAAGGGCAGGTCCGCCGTCGGCTCCACGCAGACGCGGCCTGCCGGGACCAGGCTGTCGACGGCGCCCAGCGCTTCGGCCACCAGCTCGTCGAAAGGGATGAGCGCGGGCCGTACGGCAAGGGCCCCCGACTCGATGCGCGTCATGTCGAGCAAATTGGTGACCAGGCGCGCCAGGCGATCGGACTGCTGCTCGATGAGCTCGAGGAGATCGGCCTCATCCACCTCGCTCAAGCCTGCGTTGTTCTGGCGCAGGCTGGAGACGGCGGCCTTGATCGACGCCAGTGGCGTCCGCAGATCGTGCGACACCGCCCCCATCATCGCCCCGCGCCAGCGGTCGATCTCCTCCAGGAGCCGGGAGCGCATGGCCTGGTCCTGCAGCTGCGCCCGTTCGACCGCCAGCGCCGCCTGGTTGGCAAAGGTCCCGAGCAGCGCCCGGTCCTGCCGTGCGAACTGGACCTCTTGGAGTACGAGCAGGCCGACCGGGCGGTTGCTCGCCACCAGGGCCACGGCGATGCGACTGGCCGCCTCCCCGCCGGCCATGCCCAGCGACCGCGTCTGACCACCGCTCGAGGTGAGCGACGTCAACTCCTCGGTACTCATGACTTCCCCGTCGCATGCCGCAACGAACAGCTCTGGACCGTCGCCCGCCAGCGGCGAGCTCCCCACCGGCAGGAGCAGGGCGGTCCATCGTGGGGAGAAGACGGACTGCACCGTCGTGGCGATGTGGTCGAGCAGCTCCGAAATGGTGAATTCTCCGATGAGGGCTTGGGAAAGCTCGAAGAGTCGGCCGGCGTCCTGCTCTCGGCGACGCGCCTCGTCGCGCGCCGCATTGAGATTGGTGACGACCTGGGCCACCAGCAGTGTCACGACGAGATAGACGACGAGCGCCAACCAGTTCGCCCCGTCGTGGACCGTCAACGTGCCGTAGGGAGGCAGGAAGAAGACGTCGTAGAGGACGAACCCGACGACAGAGGCCAGCGCGCCGGGAACGAAGCCACCGGCTACGACGCCGACGACCACGGGGATGACGAACGCCAGGGCGGCCGTCGCGATGCTGAGGTGGGTCCGGAAAGGCACCAGCACGGCAAGGAGAGCGCCTTGGGTGGCCAGAGCGAGGATGATGCCGACGACGGCCCTCCGGTGCGATGCGCCCCCGGCGTGCATCGTTGGCATTGCGTCAGTCATAACGTGCGGGAGAGAGTTTCACCTGGAATCGAGTGTAGTGACGAGCCTGTGGGCCGACACGAAACGAGTGATCGATGACCGACGCCATTGAGCCCCAAGACCCCGACGAGGTACGACCGGCCGGTCGCTTCCGGGTGTACCTCGGTGCGGCCGCCGGCGTGGGCAAGACGTGCGCCATGCTCGACGAGGGGTGGCGCCGCTTTCAGCGGGGGGCGGATGTCGTCGTGGGATACGTCGAAACGCACAAGCGTCCCTACACCATCGAACAGCTGCGCGATCTTCCCGTCGTGCCGCGTCAGCGCATCAGTTACCGCGATTCGATCTGGGAGGAGATGGATCTGGCCGCCGTCCTGGACCGCCATCCCGAGGTCGTGCTCATCGATGAGCTGGCCCACACGAACGTGCCGGGCTCGGGGCCGCACGAGAAGCGGTGGGAGGACGTGCTGGCGATCCTCGACGCGGGGATCGCCGTGATCACGACGGTCAACATTCAGCACATCGAGTCCCTCTCCGACGCCGTGGAGCGGATCACCGGTGTCAGCGTTCGCGAGCGGGTCCCGGACTGGGTCGTGCGCCGGGCCGATCAGCTCGAGTTGATCGATTCGTCAGCGGACCAGTTGCGCCGCCGCATGGTGCACGGCAACATCTACCCTCCGCCCAAGGTGCATGCCGCGCTCTCCGGGTTCTTCCGGATGGAGAACCTGGTGGCGTTGCGCGAGCTCTCCCTGCGTTTCGTGGCCGACGAGACCGAGGAGGAGCTTCTGGAGTTTCTGCGCTCACGCGGACCGTCCGCCTCCACCGATGTGTGGGACACGGCGGAGCGGATCCTCGTCGCCGTGACGGGGGCGCCCGGAAATGACACCGTGATCCGGCGGGCTGCCCGTATGGCCGCCCGCATGAAGGGAGACCTTCTGGTGCTGCACGTCGTCACGGGCGACGCCCAGGCGAAACCGGGCACCACGGACAGGCTGGAGGAACTCGTGCGTGACGTGGGGGCGACCTGGGAGGTGGTGCACGGCGAGGACGTGGCGGCCACCATCATGCAGACGGCGATCGACCGTCAGATCACCCAGATCGTGCTGGGCACCTCGAAGCTCTCGCGCTGGCAGTCGCTCACACGCGGGTCGGTGATCCAGCAGATTCTGCGCATGGCGTCGGACGAATTCATCGACGTGCATGTCATCGCCCGTATGACCGAGCGCAACGGGCACCCTCCGGCGGACGACGAGGATTAGCGCGCGGAAGGGCGGCGCCCGGCTAACTGCGCCGCAGGTCGTCAAAGGCTGCAGCAGCAGCGACGTCGGCGGCCGTCTGCATGCAGCGGTTGAGGTGCGCCAGCATCTTGGCCCGACGTGGGTCGCGTGCCAGGTACTTGCCCAGGGCCACCACGTCCGCTGAGCCGTCGGGTTTGCTGAGGGCGAAGACCGCTTGATCGATCAGGTGCTCATCGGGACGGTCGCTGATGCCCCGGTACACCGACCACGCGACGCCGGCCCGTTCGCATGCCTCGGCCACACCGGCCGCCTCCATGTCCACCGCTCCGTACCCTGATTCGAGAATGGGACGCCAGACCGCCTCGTCGGAGAACAGCCCGTCGGTGGTCATGAGGCCGCCTTCCGCTGTTCGTGACGGCAATGGCCTCGCGTCGTAGCGCGGCCCGTCCGGGTGAAGGGCGACCCGGCTCGGGACCAACAAGGTACCGACGGGTAGCGCCGGGTCGAGCCCGCCGGCGATGCCGACGACCATGACATGGTCGAAGGGCCCGACGGCCAGGACGCGTTCGGTGGCGTGCCGTGCCACTGCGGGGCCCATGCCGATGACACCGGCGAGTACGGTCCACCCCCCGGCGCTGCCGTGATGGGAGAAGACGGCGTCGTCCTGGGTCCGGGTCAACGACCCGGCCCGGACCACCGCCTTCAGTTCCGGACGCATGGGGGCCAGCACGGCCACCCGCTTGGTTGGGAGATCGACGGCGGTCACCTCCCCATCATGGCCGACCGCTCGGTAGCGTGGGAGGCGCAGCCCCGCTGGGCTGTGCGGACAGCGAGCGAGTCGGAGGAGAAAAGATGGCGAGCGCCGAACAGGTCGTACGGGACTTCTGTGCCGCGGTGCGGGACCGGGATCCCGACGCGTTACGCGCGTTCTTCTCAGATGACGTGGTGTATCACAACATCCCCTTGGAGCCGGCCGAGGGGATCGACGCCACCATGGACATGATCAACTCGTTCCTCGGTATGTTCGAGGAGTTGGAGTTCGAGATCCACCATCTGGCGAGCGACGGTTCTACCGTTCTCACCGAGCGGACGGACCACTTCACCTCGAAGGGGAGGAAGCTGCCCCTGCCCGTCATGGGTGCCTTCCACGTCGTCGACGGGAAGATCACCGCATGGCGGGACTATTTCGATATGGGCCAGGTGACGACCATTCTCGGTGGGGTCTGATCTAGAGGCCGCAGGCGAAGCGCGAGCTCCATGGGTGGAACCCATAGCGCGCGTAGAGCTCCAGAGCGATTTGGTCCTGCAGTCCCGCCGGGGCCTGATACGGCCAACCGGAGAGCCCGAACGAGCGCCATGTGCTGATCAGGATGCCGTAGGCACCGGACGGTGCAGCGGGGCTGTTGTAACGGTCACTCGACTCATGGGCCCTGATACAAGCCCAGTCGGCTGTCGCGACGCTGGTGGCGTCGGTCACCGGCACCGCCACGGCCGGTGCGACAACCGGTGCAGCAGGCGGTGTGGTCGCGGGCGCCACCGTCGCGGGTGCCGCAGCCGGAGTCGCCGGCTTCACGGCAATGATCGCCGGCTTCGCCGTCGGCGCCGGTGTCGGCGCCGGTGAAGTCGTCGGTGTCGCTGGTGGTGTCGTTGTCGTCGTTGTCACGACGGGAAGGCTGATCGGCATGGCAAATCCTGCCAAGGCCGAGGTGGGCAACTTCGCGTGCGCAACGGCTGCACGCCCATCGGTACCCTGCGCCGAAGCGGCTTGTCGGGCTCCCAGTGTGAAAATTCCTGTGGTCAATCCTGCTATGACGGCCAATGCCGTTGTGAGTGCAATGCGGATCCGCACGGCACCTCCCTTCGTCGGGCGCGCGAGGGCGCCAGGCTCTGCTCGGTGGGGGCGGGCTCCGGCCATTGCATACGCGCCCCGAACGGAGAGCGGGAAGGCATCGTCCGTTCTGGCTTGGTTGCCGCAGGGTGTGCGGCCGGTTGTGTGAAGGCCCGGGGGTTGTCCTCGGTGTGTCCTCGCTTTGTCGTTGTTCAGGCCGGTCCAGGTGGACAGGCGTGCCAAGACCCCGACAGGTCTGTGGTAGGTCGGAACAGCATCACTTTCTGGGAAACTCTCGTTTGACGGCTCCACCCATCGACCAGAAAGTGTGACTTCGTTTTGTGACGGGGACTGTAGCAGGAGGCTGCGACAACGCAAGCGCAGGTCCCAAAATGCCATTTTACAAGGGATTATGGATTTCTCACTTGTGAAGGTGTTCACAATGCGGTGCCGCGTATGTGCCTATTTGCCTCAATACGCGGCCCGTGAAGTGCCGGTTATTGCACCAAACAGCCCCGATAAGGGCCGTCGCCGAACTCCCGAATGGGTCGTGACACGAACGTCCCAGCGTGCCGGGGGTTTTCGTCGAGGCATGGGAGCGCATGGCGGTGGGGACCCCCCGGAGAGAAATGTCTCAACCGAAGGTGAAGTCGTACGCCTCGACGCCGGGACTGACGCGCAAGTCCAATTGGCCCGTTTGCAGGGCATTTCCCGAGAACAACGTGTAAAGGCGCGGCACTCCGTTCACCTTGACGGTCGAGAGACGTCGTCCGTTGAACGAGACGTCGACGGTGCCGGTTCCGCCCATGACGAGATACACGTCGCTGGCAACGAAGTGGAGATAGATCTGCGCACCGGACCCCGCTGTCGCCTCCTGCGAGTGATCCGTCCATGTGCCATCGAGCGCAAAGGTATTGGTCGGCACCGGATCCGGTGCTTTGTAGACGAGTGGCCTGTCGTGCACGAGCGCCGTCCCGGCGACATCCTGTGCTTGTTCGTAGCCGACATAACTCTCCGGTGTGGTCTGGTTGACAGGGGTCTTGTCCGCCACGTCGGTCCGCGGGGGCAACGACGTCACGCCGTTGGCCGTGAGGAGCGCACGTATGTCACTCTCGATGGTGCTGTACCCGCCTTCGCCGAAGTCGTAGGCGCGCACCTCGCCGGTGGGATCGATCAGGTAGTCGGCCGGCCAGTACTCGTTGTTGTAGGCGTACCACGTGTCGTAATTGTTGTCGATGGCGATCGGGTAGTCGATACCGAGGTTGCCCGCCGCGCTGCGCACGTTGGGGACGACGTGTTCGAAGGCGAACTCGGGGGTGCTGACACCGACAACGACGAGGCCGTCCTTCTTGTAGTCGTTGTACCAGCCCTCCACGTGAGGCAGCGAACGTTGGCAATTGATACAGGAATACGTCCAGAAGTCGACGAGGACCACCTTGCCCCTGAGCTGGGTCAGGGAGAGTGGCTTGTTGCCCGGCGTATTGAGCCAGCTCACGATGCCGGTGAAGTTGGGCGCCAGGCCCAGCTCCGGGAGGGTCGCCATTTTCGCCGTCGTGGCCGCTTTCTTGGCAAATTTGTTGGCATGCTCGCCGTCGAGAGCCCGCAGCTGCTTGGACACCGAGTTGGAGTTCTCGATGTGGTTTTCGAGCGCCGAGGTGTACCCGGGGGCCACGCGTTGCAGCGGGTCCAGCCAGCCGAACGCGATGACCAACGTGGTGACGAAGAGCACAGCACCGGCCGTCCGCCGAATGAGCGGCAGTTTCGTGCGCAGTTTCGTCCAGCTCGTGGTGGCCCGCTGGGCGACGATGGCGAAGAGGAGAAGGGGGAGCGACGCCCCCACCGCGTAGAACAAGGTGACGAGGAAGGACGACGCTGAAAAGCGGTGGTGGGCCGACGCCGCCGAAATGGCGGAAAGAACGGGGCCGGCGCACGGTACGAACACCAGGCCGAGGCTCAGGCCGAGGACGAAACCGCCACCGGAGTCGGCGTAGCGTGAAGCACCCAACCTCATGAACGGCCGTTCGATCCACGTGCCGACAATGGGGATCATCAGGCCGACGGCGAGCAGCAGGAGGAGGCTGATGCCCAACCACAAGAGGAGGTTCTGCGGCAGTCCGAGGGCGCTCAGCACCGCGCTCCCGACCAATTCGGTGAGACTGAAGCTGACCACCAGTCCGGCGATGATGGCGTACGGCCGGGCCTTGCTCGTCCCGGCGGAGCCGCCGGCCACGACAACGGGGAGGACGGGGACGATGCAGGGCGACAACCCGGTGATCAGTCCCCCGAGGAAGGCGACAGCGAGCAGTTCAGCCATGAACGACGGTCGCCCCCTTGCGCTGTAGCGGCATGGATATCCCTCCCGGCTCTTCCCGGCCGAGAAGATATCGGCGCCCGATGTCGATAAATCGTCGCCCCGGTGACGGGTGGTCCGCCGCCGGGAAGCAGACTGCCTTCAGATGATCAATGTCCACTTCGTCTATCTCGGCGCCGCCCTCGGCGCCGCCGGATCCCTCGTCTACGTGCGCGACACCCTCCGTGGCACGACGCAGCCCAACCGGGTCACCTGGCTCCTGTGGGCCTTCGCTCCGCTTCTGGCCTTCGCGGTGGAGATCCATTCGGGCGTCGGCTTGCGCGCCCTCACCACGTTCGTCATCGGCTTCATGCCCCTCCTGGTGTTCATCGCCTCGTTCCACAACTCCGCCGCAGTGTGGAAGATACGGCGCCTCGATTACGCCTGTGGCGCCATGTCACTGGCCGGCACCGCGGCGTGGCTCATCACCCGCAACGGTGTCGTGGCCATCGCAGCCGCCATCGCGGCGGATTTCATGGCCGGCGTCCCCACCATGCTGAAGAGCTGGTCCAATCCCGAGAGTGAGACGGTGACGACGTACATCGGTGCGGTGCTCAACGCGGGGATCCTGTTGCTGACGATCCAGCACTGGACCACGGAGGAGGCCGCGTTCCCTCTGTTCATATTCGTGATCGCCTCCCTCCAGGTGGTGCTGGTCGGTTTCGCACTCGGCCCCCGCATCCGACGCGCCCGGGCGAAGCGCGCCGCGAGTCTCCGGGCGTAGGCCCCGGGAGACACGTGGCGGGCCCGCTCAGGCAGAATGCAGACTGGGCTGGTAGGAATTCTTCCTGCAGCGTCACGACAACCAAGGAGCCGAACGTGCCCACCGCTCACGTCAACGGGGTCGACATCGAGTACGTGACGAGCGGGGATCCCGCGGATCCCGCGCTCCTCCTCGTCATGGGGCTGGGGGCTCAGCTGATCGCCTGGCCCGAGAAGTTCGTCGAGCAGCTGACCGCCCGTGGCTTCTTCACGATCCGCTTCGACAACCGGGATTCGGGACTCTCCACCAAATTCGAGGGCGCGCCCGACTTCATGGCCCTCTTCGGTGGCGACAGGAGCTCTGCGCCGTACCTGGTGGACGACATGGCTGACGATGCCCTCGGTGTGCTGGACGCGTTGGGTCTCGAGCGGGCGCACGTCGTCGGCGTCTCCATGGGCGGCATGATCACCCAGGCCCTCGTGATCAACCATCCGGAGCGGTTCCTCTCCGCGACGTCCATCATGTCGACCACTGGAGACGTCAGCGTCGGTGCGCCGACCGGGGAGGCCGTGACGGCCATGCTGCGCCCCGCCGCGGCCAGTAGGGAGGAGGCGATCGCCGCCAGCCTGGCCTCGAGCAAGGTGATCAGCTCTCCCGGGTTTCCTTTCGACGTCGACCTGATGACCAGGCGGGCCGCAGCCGCGTACGACCGCTCCTATTGCCCCGAAGGGACGGCGCGTCAGCTGGGTGCGATCCTGGCCTCGGCGGACCGCACGGATGGGTTGCGACAGGTGAGGATGCCGTTTCTCGTGATTCACGGCGAGGAGGATCCTCTGGTCACCGTGAGCGGTGGCAAGGCCACGGCGGCGGCGGTGCCCGACGCCCGATTGATCCTTATTCCGGGAATGGGCCATGACCTGCCCGAAGCCGCATGGGACCAGATCATCGACGCCATCGTGGCGACCACGGAGTTGGCGTCGGTCTGAGCCCGGCCTCTCCAGCCGGGGCACCCCGACGTGCCATGTATCGTGGCTGACGGTGCCGTCATACTCCTCGCCTGCGACCGATGACGTCCCCACGCCGGCGCGCGCGTCGGACGGGACGAGCGCCGCGCCACTCCGACGCTATGACGGGGCCTCCCGGCAGTCTCCGATGGTCGAGGCTCACGACCTGGTAAAACGCTTCGGCGATTTCGTCGCCGTCGACGGGGTGGATTTCACGATCGCCAAAGGCGAGTCGTTCGGCTTCCTCGGTCCGAACGGTGCGGGCAAGACGTCGACCATGCGCATGATCTCGTGCATCAGCCCGGTGAGCGGAGGCACCCTGCGGGTACTCGGCATGGATCCGGCGACGGAGGGCGCCCAGATCCGGGCCCGCATGGGGCTTGTCCCACAAGAGGACTCGTTGGACCTCGACCTGACCGTTCTCGACAACCTCATGATCTACGGCCGTTACTTCGATATGCCCAAGAAAGTGATCCGGCAGCGGGCCGATCAGCTTCTGGAGTTCGCCCAGCTGACCGAACGCGCCAATGACCGGGTGGACCCACTGTCGGGCGGGATGAAGCGGCGGCTCACGATCGCCCGGGCCCTCATCTCCGACCCGGATCTCCTCATCCTCGACGAGCCGACGACCGGGCTCGACCCTCAGGCGCGCCATCTCCTCTGGGATCGGCTGTACCGCTTGAAGCAGCAAGGCGTGACGTTGGTGATCACAACGCACTACATGGACGAGGCCGAGCAGCTGTGCGACCGCCTGGTCGTCATGGACAAGGGTCGCTTCGCGGCCGAGGGGAGCCCGCGCCAGCTCATCGAGCAATATGCCACCAAGGAAGTGGTCGAGTTGCGGTTCCAACCCGGTCAGCACGAGTCCATCGCGCCGCAGGTGGCTGGGCTCGCCGAGCGTCACGAGGTCCTCCCTGACCGGATCCTGCTCTACACGGACGACGGGGATGCCGCGCTGGGTCAGGTCGCCGCCATGGGACTCGTCCCGCAGAGCACACTGGTGCGCCGATCGACCCTGGAGGATGTCTTCCTCCGGTTGACCGGCCGCACACTCGTCGACTGACGGCCGGGAGGTCACCGGTATGTCGATCGCAGAACCCACAATCTTCGAACACGGTGAGGCGGTACGGCCACGCCGCTTCACGACGCCGATGTGGTTACGCGGCGCGCTGTACTGGGGCTACCAGTACAAGCGGACCTGGCGCAGTTCCATCTTCACCAGCTTCTTGATCCCGGTGCTCTACCTGACGTCGATGGGGGTCGCCCTGGGGTCCCTCATCGACAAGCATTCGCACGGGGTGGACGGCGTCACCTACGTCGCCTATCTGGCGCCGGGCCTGCTCGCCGCCACCTGCATGCAGATCGGTGCCAACGACACCATGTGGCCGGTAATGGGGGCCATCAAGTGGACGCGCGTCTACCTGGCCATGCTGGCCGCTCCCCTGAGCATTTACGACGTCCTTCTCGGCCACCTGGCCTGGGTGGCGGCCCGCATCGGCATCGTCGTGTCCATCTACCTGGCGGTGATGGCCGCCTTCGGGACGATCTACTCCCCGTACGCCATCCTGGCCCTGCCGGCCGGCGTCCTGACCGGGATGGCCTTCGGTGCGCCCATGGCGGCCTTCTCGGCCACGCAGGACAAGGACACCTCGTTCTCGACGGTGTACCGCTTCGTGGTGATACCCCTGTTCCTCTTTTCGGGCACCTTCTTCCCGATCTCCCAGCTGCCTCAGCTCCTCCAGTTCCTGGCCTATGTCACGCCGCTCTACCACGGGGTGGCCCTCTGTCGCGACCTGACCTTGGGGCAGGTCCACGGGTGGGTCGACGTGGGGCATGCCGCCTACCTGTCGCTGTGGGTAGGCGTGGGGTATGCCCTCTGCCGCCGCACGTTCGCCAAGCGGTTGGTCGTATGACGACGACCGACGCCCCGCCGGGGCTGGAACGGCCGGCCGTGGCCCTACGCATCGCCCCCCTCGCCTTCCTGGGCGGGCGCAACGCCTTCCGGGTGCTCGAGCGCAACATCATGGTGTACCGGCGGTCGTGGATCTTCATCGTCTCGGGGTTTTTCGAGCCGCTCTTCTACCTGCTCTCGATCGGTATCGGCCTCAGCCACCTCGTCGGTCCGATTCCCGTCGACGGACGCCTGGTCGCCTATACGGCGTTCGTCGCTCCTGGCCTTCTGGCCTCGTCCGCCATGAACGGCGCCATGCTCGACTCCACCTTCCTGGTCTTCATGAAGTTGAAGATCGCCAAGACCTACGACGCCATGTTGGCCACCCCGCTGGCCGTCGGCGACATCGCTCTGGGCGAGTTGGGCTGGTGCGTGCTGCGGGGAGCCCTCTACTCAGGTGCGTTCTTGTGCATCATGGCCGCCCTGGGCTACGTCGTCTCACCCTGGGCCATCCTGTGCTGGCCGGCCGCCATCCTCATCAGCCTGGCCTTTGCCGCGGTCGGCATGGCGGGGACCACCTTCATGCGGACCTGGCAGGACTTCGACATCGTCTCGCTGGCGTTCATTCCGCTGTTCCTGTTCTCGGCCACGTTCTACCCGTTGACCGTTTTCCCCGGCTGGCTCCAGGCGATCGTGCGTTGCACGCCCCTCTACCAGGGCGTGGTCCTGGTCCGAGCGTGTGACCTGGGCATTTTCACGTGGTCGCTCCTCATCCACATTGCGTACCTCGTGGCGATGACGGTGGGGGGCGTCATGATCACCCGTCGTCGCCTCGGTCGTCTGCTGCTCCCGTAGGAACGGCACACACGCGTTGGCTACCCTACGAGCGGAGGTCATCGGGCAATGAACATTGTGGTGAGCAACGTCAAGGGTGGAGTGGGTAAGACGACCACCGCCGTCTATCTGGCCGGCGCCGCGGCCCAACGGACGCGCGACGCCGTCTACCTGGTGGACGCCGATCGCCAGGCGTCCTCCGCCGAGTGGTTCGAGACCATGCCCATACCGGGGGTGGAACTGGTGGAAGCGCCCTCGGAGCGCACCGTGTCCAAGGCCATGGAGCGGGGCGACGGGATCGCGGTGGTGGACACGCCACCGGGCGATGAGCGCATCGTGCGTGCGGCACTGACCCGGGCCGACGCGCTCGTCATCCCGACCCGGGCCGGTGGTGTCGAGCCGAACCGGGTCGTGGCCACGCTCGAGATGACCCCGTCCAACATTCCGGCCGGCGTCGTCATCTGCTCAGCCCGGCTCGGGACCCGGGACCTGGAGGCCACCGTCGAGTGGTGGGCCGAACTCGACGTCCCGGTGTGGGGGATCATCCCCGAGCGGGTGTCCATCGCGAGCGGGCCCGCAGCGCGGCTGTCCTTCGAGGGCCTCGATCTCTACGGCCAGGTTCTCAAGAGGGCAATGGGCAAGCGCCGCTGACCGCTCAGTTCGAGGCGGCCCTTTGCATCAACGCCCGCTGCAGGGGGCTCTCCGGCCACGGCGTCGGTGGTTCGCCGCGGAGCTGGGCCACCATCTCGGAGAGAAACCAGCGGCGCACCGCGACACTGGTGGCCGAGGCCGGCAGCGTGAGCAACTGAGCCACCAGGCCGAATTGGTCGGCTTCGTCCAACATCGCGTCGTAGAGCGCACAGGCCCGCCCGGCGGACTGGGGCAGCGAAAAGTGCCAGTCGTACGTCGCGGCCTTGCGATCCACGACCTCCTGCCAGCCCTCGTCGACGCCGGGCCCGAGACCGCTGAACCGCGTCCCGATCTCCGACAGGAGCACGGTCAGCCGATCCGGGAGGACGGCCTGGTTCGTCTCGCTGTGCTCCTTTATCAGGCGGAGCTCGCGAAAGAGCGCTTCGTATTCCTCGCTTGCCTTCTGGAGGAGCCGCACCGGCACCCCGATGAGGCGTACCGGGACGAGGGGTTGGCTGGCCGCCCCGTCGTGCAACTCGGCCTGCGCCACGCCGATGAGATCGAAGCGGAAGGCCCCGTCGGAGACGCCTTCGGGCACGACGACGTAGTCGACCGGCAGTTCGAACCAGACGATCTTGCCGCCCAGGACCGGCTGGACACCCCAGTCCGAGGCCAATGTGTTGAAGAGTGTGAGTCCTCGTCCCGTGGCGGCATCGGCCGGGTAGTCCTTCAGCGAGGGCACGATGGGACTGCTGTCGGCCACGTCGACCCGGATGCGGTCGGCCATGAGGTGCAGCGTCACGGTGAAAGGGGTCGCGGCATGCAGCACGGCATTCGTCACCAGCTCCGAGGTGAGGAGGGCGGCACACTCGCTCACTTCAGCCGGGACATCGTGCAGCTGTGCCGCGATCCAATGGCGTGCCGTGGGGGTGCTCTCCACAACGGGCTCGAGGTGCAGTGTGGACATTCCAGTGTGCTCTGTACCCACGAGCGCCGATCCTGTATCTCCGCCTGTGCCGAGGTAGTGCAGAGCGAGCACGACGACATCGTCCGCCGTCTCGTCATCGCCGAGCAGCGTGGCGAGCTCCGACGCCGCCCGATTCGGCCAGCCCCCCGTGGCAACAGCAGTGGCAGCGTCGGCCAACCGCTGCATGCCGACGGTGATGAGCTCGCTGCGCCGCTCGATGAGGCCGTCGGAGTACATGACCAGCGCATCGCCGGGCTGCAATATGAGGTCGTAGGCCGGCCGCTCGGGTCCCCCGAGCCCGGCCGCGACGAGGAGTGAGCTCTGCGTGGAGGAAAACGACGCCTTAGCGCCGCTCCGGACGATCAGCGGCGAGGGGTGACCGGCGTTGGCGATCCAGACGGTTCCGGATTTCGGGTCGATCGAGCCCACGACGACCGTGACCACGCGGTCCTCGACCAGGACGTCGAAGAGGCGATCCAGCGAGGAGAGCACTTCTGACGGGCTCTGCCCGGCCACCGCGTAGGCGCGTATGGCGCTGCGGACCTGCCCCATGAGCGCGGCGGCAGGAGCCCCCTTGCCCATGACGTCACCCACGCTGAACATGACGTGGTCGTCGTCGAGCTGGAAGACGTCGTACCAGTCGCCGCCGACGTAGGTGCCGGCTGCCCCGGCGCGGTACTCGGCGTCGAAGTGCAGACCGCCGACGGTGGGGAGGAAATCGGGGAGCACGGCGCGTTGGAGGACTTCGGCCACGACGTGCTCGCGTTGGAAGCGGGTGGCGTTCGACAGCGCCACGCCGGTGCGGCTGGCGACCTCGGTGGCCAAGGAGACATCGTCCGGCTCGAACGTCCGACCGGGGCCGTCGAAAAACGTCATGACCCCGATCACCTGCCCGTTGGCGGTGAACGGCACTGCGAGCGCGGTGGCTTCGCCCTGTTCCTCTCCATCCGACGTCGTTGTCGGCGCGAGCTGGATACGGCCGGTCCGGTAGGCGACGGCGGCCGGAGCGTCGGAGTCGAACGGGATGCTGTCCGCACCGATCAGGCGCGTTTCGGCCGCAGACTCGAAGACCTCACCGGTCCGCACGTTGAGCCGTTGCAGCCCGCTTTCGCCCGGGACCTGGACCACGCATGCATCGGAGAGCCGGCCCACGACGAGGTTCATGGTGCGTTGGATCACCGTGGTCGGATCCAGGCTGGAGCTCAGCAGCCTGGTGACGTCGGACAGCAGGGACAGGCGTTCCCGGGCCGCCTCGGCGTCGCGTAGGGCCTGGCGCTCCTGCTCGAAGAGCTGGGCTCGTTCGAGCGCCTGAGCCGTCAGCCCGGCCAGTGTGGAGAGAAATCTCAGTTCGGGCTCGCTCGGCTCGGGGCGCCCCACGAACGCGAGGGTGAGAACCCCGAGAGAGCCCACGCTCCCCATGAGCGGCTCGGTCACGATCGTGACCGGTTGTCCCAACTCGGCCATGACGGCGGGCACGATCTCGGGCGACACGTCCGTGTCGAGGGAGGTCGACGCCGCCATGCTGGTGGTGACGGTGCGACCGGAAATGAAGGTGGATCCCGACGGGGTGTGATCGATCGGGATCAGGTCGGAGGAGAGCAGGGCGGGGTGCCCGCTCCCGGCCAGGCACGAGAGGACAGTGCCGCCGGCCACGGGCACGCGGCAGGCCACCGACTGCGCGCCGAGGGCACGATGACCACTGGCGATGGCTTCGCGTGCCACTTCGCCCGGTGTCGTTGCCGCGGCCAGCGCGGAGCTCAGGTGGTGCAGGTGCTGGCTCCGCTCGAGGTTCAGGAACTCGCCGACGGTCAAGCGGGCCCGCTCCACGGCCTGGGCCGCCGCTCCGGTGATCGTGAAGAGGAACCGCTTGTCCGCTTCGGTGATCGACCTCGGCTTGACCCACTGCACCACGACCGCGCCCACGGCATGATCGGAGACGACCAACGGCACGACGGCGTAGGAGGTGAAGCGGCTGGCCTCGACTGAGGCCGTGATCATCGGCCGCTTTCCGCGCCGCTGGCCGACGGAATCGGCGAAGAATCCCTCCCGTTGCGCGAGGACCTGGGCGAGTTCACCATCGGGCTCCATCGCCGCCACGAGGGGGCCCTCCGACTCCTTGCCTTGGTAGCCGAACCGTCGATGGACGCACAACACACCACGTTCATTCGTCGTCGCAAAGGCCGCGGCGTCGACGTTCAACTCGTCGCGCAAGGCACCGAACACCGCGTCGGCCACCTGTGCGGGGTCAGCCGAGGTCGTCAATGCCCGCGCCAGCGCCTGCATGCTCTGGGCGGTCTCGGCCGCCACCCGGCGCCTGCGCTCGATGCGGGTCTCGGTGCGGGCCGACCACAGCTGCTTGTTGCGCTGTGAGCGGTGATACGAGATCCACGTGGCCACCCCGGAACTGGCCACCAGGGTGAAGACACGGAGGAAATGATTCAGTTGGTCGTACTGGCGCGGTGGCGTGCTCAGAATGACGGAGTAGACCGTGGCGTAGAGACCCACCAACGCCGTGCGCCGCGGCCCGGCGAAGGCGGCCGCGATGAAAGGGCCGATCGCCAGAAATCCGATGAGTCCGAACTTGCCGCCGTAGATTGCGTCGACGGCGGCGACGATCGACACCCACAAGACGGCCACGAGGGTGGACACCAGCTCGGTGCGGTCCCGCGGGGGAGCTGTCTCGGCCGGATCTCCTTGTTCTGGTCCCGCCACGCCAATCCTCCCCCCGACAGCCGGTCGTGGGCCTAGATGCCGACTGCAACGCTATTGCGCCTGCTCTCCCTGCCGAAACTTGCAGCGGGGGTTGTAGTGTGAGCCTCTACCCCGGTTGGGGCGGAAGGAAACATCCTGAGGTTTACTTTTGGCCCGGTTGGCTATAGGTCTCGCTGATCAATCGCTATTGCAGCGACCCGCTGGAGCGCGGGGTCGCTTCCGTCGAGAACGAGGACTGGGGTGTGATGGAACAAGAGTTTCACATTGAGGAGCGGACCGATCGAGGACTCCCGGTCATTGCCATCGTGGGTGAGATCGACGTTGCCACAGCTCCACAACTGCGCGAGGCCCTCCATCAAGTGATCGCGCAGGGTCACCCCACGGTCGTGCTCGACCTGCTCGGTGTCACCTTCCTCGACTCGACCGCCCTGGGCGTGCTCGTGGGCGGCCTCAAACGTTGCCGCGAGCTCGGCGGCGAGCTCCACGTGGTGGTGACCGACGCCCGGATCAAGAAGATCTTCGAGATCACGGGATTGCACAAGGTCTTCCCGATCGTCGACACGCTGTCCGAGGTTGTCGCACCATGATCGCCGATCCCGAATTGACGGGGAGCTTGGCGCTCGGGGACGGGGATCGGGTGCTGCTGACCTTTCCCGCCCGGGGCGATCTCGTGGTGCTGGCCCGCCTTGTCGCCTCCGCCATTTCCACCCGCGTCGGATTCGACATCGAGGAGCTCGAGGACCTTCGCCTGGCGGTCGGCGAGCTCTGCCTTCTCGCCCTGCAGGGCAGTGATGCCCGGCACGGCGATCTCCACCTGGAGTTCACGGTGTCGTCGGCGGCACTCGATATCGCCTGCACCCTGGTCGGCGCCGTGCCGGCCACGGTCGGACGTCCCGCCGACGGGGACGAGGCTGATGAGCTCAGTGAGCAGATACTCGCAGCGCTGGTCGATGAGCATGGTCGTGACCAAGCCGATGGATCGGTACGGGCCTGGTTGCGCAAGCGGAGGAAGGAGCCCCTGGCGTGAGCCCACGCGGCACGACATCCCTGCTCCCTCCAACGAAGTGAACGAGGGGGAACAGGGCGAAGAACCCGCTTTCTCCGACGCGGAGCGGACCGCGATGATCACCGGCAACCTCGGCCTGGCCCACCAACTGGCGCGCCGGTTCCTGCACCGGGGTGAGCCGCTGGACGACCTGGTGCAAGTGGCGTCGGTGGCCCTCGTGAAGTCGGTGGACCGTTTCGATCCCGCCCGCGGTGTCGACTTCGCCGCCTTTGCCACCCGGACCATCATCGGAGAGCTCAAACGGCATTTCCGGGACAAGGGGTGGGCGGTCCGTGCCAGCCGCCGGGTCCAAGAGCTCTATCTCGAGCTCGGGCACGCCACCTCGACACTCGTGCAGCAACTGGGCCGGAGCCCGACCGTGGCCGAGCTGGCCGAAATGACGGGTGCCACCGAAGAAGCCGTTCTTGAGGCCATCGAGGCGGGGCAGGGCTACCGGGCGACCTCCATCGACGCCTCCGAGAACGAGGACGATCCGCTCTCGGCCCGTATGGGCGAGCGCGACGCACGATACGACTCGGTCGAGGAACGGGCGCTCCTAGCCCCGGCGCTGGCGAAATTGCCGCCACGCGAGCAGACGATCCTCCGCATGCGATTCGTGCAGGGTCTGACGCAATCGGAGATCGCCGCCACCATCGGCGTCAGCCAGATGCATGTCTCGAGGCTTCTGGCCAACAGTCTCGAGGAGTTGCGACTCCACATCGACGGCGACGCGGTGGACTGATCCGCTGGTTCCTCCGGAAGACGATTCTCTTCGTCGAGGACGCCAATTGCAGCCATATTCGACGCCTCGGATACCAGGTGCGTTCAAGATCGACCGGCACCACGAGATTTGATGACGCATTCCCGACGGCGATTGGCTAGGGTACCTGCCACCAATCACCGAAAGGATCTCCATGACAGATCTGGCGGCGCCGGCGCAAAGCTCAGGCGACATCGGCGAGAAAGGGCTGAAGAGCGGTGCTCTCGGGCTCATCTCCTCCGTCGTGGTCGGGGTGGCCTCGACCGCACCGGCCTACAGCCTGGCCGCCACGTTGGGCTTCGTGGTCATTGCGATCAACGGCCTGCAGGCCCCGATCATCACGATCCTGGCGTTCGTCCCGATGTTGTTCGTCTCCTACGGCTACAAGGAGATGAACTACGCCGACCCCGATTGCGGCACGACTTTCACCTGGGGTGCCCGGGCCTTCGGGCCCAAGACGGGATGGCTCGGGGGTTGGGGCATCATCGCCGCCGACCTCCTCGTCATGGCCAGCCTGGCCCAGGTGGCCGGCCAGTACGTGTTCCTGCTCTTCAACGCCAAGGGCATCGGGGGCAATTCCAGTAGCGGCTGGGTCCTGCTGGTCGGAGTGATCTGGATCGTGCTGATGACGGGCATCTGCTACGTCGGCATCGAGATCTCGGCCAATTTCCAAAAGGTGCTTCTCGGCATCGAGCTGACCATGCTGCTCGTGCTCTCCATCGTGGCCCTGGTCAAGGTGGGTAACGGCACGGCGCCGGTCGGGCACCTCACCCCCAGCTTGTCGTGGTTCAACCCGTTCCACGACTTCACCTTCTCCGGGTTCATGGTGGGTTTCACGCTGATGCTGTTCATCTACTGGGGATGGGACACCGCGGTATCGGTGAACGAGGAGACCAAGGACTCACAGACCACGCCGGGGCGCGCCGCCGTGCTCTCCACCATCGTGCTTCTCGCCACCTATGCCCTCGTGGTGCTCTCGACCCAGTCCTATGCCGGCATCGGCAAGACCGGGGTCGGGCTCGAGAACCCAAGCCAACGAGGGCGATGTGCTGTCGGTCCTCGGCACTTCCATTTTCGGCACCTCGGGCTTCGCCAACGTCCTGACCCATCTGCTCATCCTCATGGTGCTCAGCTCGGCCGCCGCCTCCACGCAGACGACGATCCTGCCGACGGCCCGGACCACCCTCTCCATGGCCGTCTACAAGGCGATCCCCGGGGTCTTCGCCAAAATCCACAAGAAGTACCTCACGCCGACCGTGTCGACGCTCGCCATGGGGGGCGTGTCGATCGTCCTCTATGTGGCGATGAACTACCTCACCTCGGGCGGTTCGGTGATCGTCGACTCGGTATCGGCCCTCGGCGTGATGATCGCCTTCTATTACGGCCTGACCGGCTTCACCTGCGTCTGGTATTACCGGGCCACGTTGACCGAGAGCGTGCGCAGCTTCTGGGTCCGGGGCGTCATCCCGCTCCTCGGCGGCCTTATCCTGTGGTTCTGCATGGGCTGGTCCTTCTGGTACTACTGGAATCCCGCCAACAGCGACACCAGCTGGAAGATTCCCGGCACCCAACGGGTCATCGGTGGCGTCTTCATTCTCGACGTCGGCGTCCTCCTTCTCGGCATCGTCCTGATGTACGTGTACAGCGCCATCCGTCCGGCCTACTTCCGCGGCGAGGTGCTCAACCGCGACACGCCCACCCGGGTGCCCGAGGACATCGGCGTGCCGGTCGGTCTCTTCGGCATCGAAGAGTTCGAGACGAAGACGGAGTAAGACGGAGGAGTGGATCTCGAACTCACCGGGAAGGTGATGCTGATCACCGGCGGCACCGACGGCCTCGGACTGGCACTGGCCGGGCGGTTGCTCGCCGAGGGTGCCTCTGTTGCGGTATGCGGTCGCGACGGAGATCGTCTGGCCGCCGCCGAGCAGAGCCTGGGCGCGAGCGGGTGGCGACGTCCTGACCCTGCGGGCCGACGTCGAGCACGCCGGGGACATCGCCGATTTCGTCGACGGTGCGCTGCGCCGGTGGGGGAGGATCGACGGGATCGTCCACAACGCCGGCCGTTCCGCCGCCGGTCCACTGGAGTCCAAGGATGACGCGGTATGGGAGGGCGACCTCCAGCTGAAACTGATGGGGGCGGTGCGGCTGACCCGCATGGCGCTGCCGTCCCTCCGGCAGAGCAAGGGTGCGGTGGTGTACACGTTGGCCATGGCGGCCAAAGCCCCCGGTGCGGCGAGCGAGCCCAGTTCGGTCTCCCGTGCCGCCGGCATGGCGTTGATGAAGTCGCTCTCCAAGGAGCTGGGCCCGGACGGGATCCGGGTCAATGCCATTCTCATCGGGCTCATCGAGAGCGGGCAGTGGGTGCGTGCCGCCGCGGCCGCCGGCATGGAGCTCCCGGTCGTTCTACGAGCGCATGGCGGCCGACGCGACCATTCCCATCGGACGCGTGGGCCGGGCGGAGGAATTCGCCGACCTGGCGTGCTTCTTGCTCTCGGCGCGGGCGTCGTACCTCACGGGCACCGCCATCAATCTCGACGGCGGGCTCTCGCCGGTCGTGTAGCTGTGGCGTCGAGCCTCGGGGGCCCGCTGCGCTTCGCCGCCTGTGACCCCGAGGAGCCTCCGGCGTCGGCATTGTTGATTGAAATGGAGGATGAGCTCAACGCGCTGTACTGGACGTCGAGCCGGCTGGACCTCCCTCGTGTCCAGGCGGACGAGTTGCGCCCGCCCGGCGGCGTGTACCTCGTCGCCTGGCAGGGCGAGCAGGCTGTGGCCGGTGGCGCCGTGCGGCGTATGGACGCTGAAGCGGGGAGATCAAGCGTATGTTCGTACGCCCGGCCGCCCGCTCCCGCGGCGTGGCCGCAAGGCTCCTCGGAGGCGCTCGAGGCCCGTGCCCGCTCGCTCGGCTACCACCGGGTGCGCCTCGATACGGGGCCCAAACAGGTCCACGCAATCAGTCTTTACAGGCGGGCCGGCTATGTCCCCATCGACCCGTACAACGACAATCCTTTCGCCTCCTTCTGGGGCGAGAAGGAGCTGACCCCGGGTCTCGGGAGCCCGCCGGAGCCGTTTGTAGACTGACGTCGGTGTCGGAGAACAGGATGATGGCGTGAGCACGCAAGTGACGATCATCGGTGGCGGGAGCTATCAGTGGGCCCCCGAGCTGATGGCCGACCTGTTCGGCACCGCCCGCCCTGGCGGGCATGCACCTGGTGCTCCAGGACATCGACCCGGCCCCGTTGCCCAAGATGGAGGCGCTGGCCCACAAGCTCGCCGGCGCCATGGAGGCGAAGGCGACCGTGGAGGTCACGACGGACCAGCGGGCGGCGCTCGAGGGGGCCGACTTCGTCCTCGTCTGTATCTCGACGGGAGGGTTCCGCTCCATGGCCGTCGACCTCGACGTGCCGGCCGCCCACGGCATCACCCAGACCGTGGGGGACAGCGTGGGCCCGGGAGGGATCAACCGGGCCCTGCGCAACATCCCGGTGCTGGTGGGCATCGGGCACGACATGGAAGAGATCTGTCCCGACGCCTGGCTCTTCAACATCACGAATCCCATGACCACGCTCACCCGCTCCGTGTGCCGCGAGACCAGCATCAAGACCGTCGGCCTCTGTCATGAGGTGGGGAACTTCACGATGGATCTGGCCATCGCCCTGCGCCAGCCGTGGGAGGCGGTGCGACCCTCGGTGGTCGGGGTGAACCACTTCCCGGTGCTGACGGCGCTCGAGGTGGACGGCGAGGACGGGTTCGCCATCATCCGCGATCTGCTCGAAGAGGTCGGGGGCCTGGCCGCGCTGGCCCCGCATCCCGGGCGCGAAGAAGCCGAGAAGTTCTCCAAGCTCGACTTCGCCCGGCGCCACATGCTGAAGCTGACGCTGCTCGAGCGCTGGGGCACCTTCCCGGCCGCCGGCGACCGGCACATCGCCGAGTTCCTCTCCTTCGCGCTCACCCCCGAATCGGCGTGGGGCGCCGCCTACAACATCGCCCTGACCCCGATCGCCCGCCGTGAGGAGAACGCCGCGGAGGACGTGGCGAATGTCGACGCCTGGCTGGCCGGCGAAAAGCCCCTCCAGACATGGCAATCGGGCGAGCTCCCCTCCCCGATGATCGAGGCCATGTTGACCGGCGTGCCGTTCGAAGCCCCCGTCAACACCCCCAACGTCGGCCAGGCCCCCGACCTGCCCGACGGCGTGGTCGTCGAATCGATGTGTGTCATCGACGGCGACGGCATCCGGGGTCGTGACGTGGCCCGGCTCCCCACCCCGTACGCCGAGATCGTGCGCCGGCACACCGCCACCCAGGAGCTCACGGTCGAAGCGGCGTTGCGTGGTGATCGTGCTCTGGCGGCGCAGGCTTTCGCCCTCGATCCCCTGGCGGGACGGGGCGACCTGGGCCAGATGGACGCCATGGTGGACGAGCTCCTGGCCGGTACGGCCGAGTGGCTCCCGCAGTTCGCGTAACGTCACGCCGATCATCTGTTCCCGGAGGGACACCATGCGTATTGGATTCATCGGCCTCGGCGCCATGGGGCTGCCGATGACCGGCCACCTCGTCAAGGCCGGGCACGAAGTTGCCGTGGCCTCGCGCAGCAAGGGTCCGATCGACGCCGCCGTGGCGCTGGGGGCTCACGACGCCGGCACCCCGGGCGCGGTCGCCGAGGCGTCCGAGGTGATCTTCGTGTGCGTCCCCAACTCACCCGAGGTCACTGAGGTGATCGACGGCATGCTGGGTTCCCTCGGCCCGGGCCAGACGGTGGTGGACTGCTCGACCATCGATCCCGAGGTGGAGCGGGCCCAGCACAGCCGGGTGGCGGCGACCGGAGCCCGCTATCTCGATGCGCCACTCTCGGGCGGCACCGCCGGGGCGCGCAACGGCGTGCTCACGCTCATGGTCGGCGGGGATCCGGCCACGCTCGACGACGTCACGCCGGTCCTCGACGCCTTCGCCGGGCTCATCGTCCATGTCGGCGGCCCGGGCATGGGCCAGGTCGTGAAGCTGTGCAACAACCTGATCTACGCCGCCCAGATGACGGCGACCGCGGAGGCCACGGCGCTGGCGGTGAAGTCCGGCGTCGACATGCACAAGCTCTACGAGGTGATCACCCATGCCACGGGGGACTGCGTGGCGGTGCGGACCCGCCTGCCGGTGCCGGGCGTGGTGCCGGAGAGCCCGGCCTCGCACAATTGGGAGCCCGGCTTCATGACCGATCTGATGGCCAAGGATCTCGATCTTGCCCTGGGCTACGCCGCCAACGCCGGCGTCCCCCTGGCCACGACCGCCACGGCCCGTCAGATGCTGACGGCGGCACAGAGTGCGGGCTACGGGCGCGAGGACTTCTCGGCCGTGGCCAAAGTCGTCCTGTCGATGTCCGGAGCAGGATGACCGATGCCGGCCGCCTGCCGACCCCTGCCGTCGTCCTGGCGGCCGACCACCGGGCCCGCGGCGTGGTGACGAAGGAGAACTACCGGGACTACGTGACCGCGCTCGCCGCGGCGCTCCCCTCCTGCGACGGGATCCTGGCGAGCGCGCAACCGCTGGCCGACCTGGTGGCGGCCGGCCATGTGACGGCGGCACACCGCACCTATCTCTCGTTGAACCGCACGGGCCTCGCCGGTTCCGCCTTCGAACTCGACGACCGCCTCGTGGCCACGTGTGCCGCGGGCACGAGCAGAAGGATGGACCGGGGTGAAGCACATGACGAGGATCGATATGGCGGACACGCAGACGGCGGCGGCGCTCGAGCTCCTCGGGCAGGTGCTCGAGGAGGCCCGTGCGGCAGGACTCGAGGCGCTCGTCGAGCCGCTGGTGTGGCGGGACGGGCGCGTGGCGCGCCGAGACGGACGCCATCGTGCTGGCGGCGGTGATCGCGCACGATATGGGTGCGCCCGTCCTCAAGGTCCCGGTCCCCGCAGTCACGCCCGGCCATGAACGCCAACAGGCCGTGGCCCGGGTGGTGGCGAGCGTGGGAGTGCCCGTCCTCTTCCTCGGCGGCCCACGCGGCGACGCCGGCCGGGAGCCGCTCCTCGACGAGGTGCGCGACGTGATGGAGGGTGGCGGCAGCGGGATGGCCATCGGCCGCGCCGTGTACCAGGACCCCGACCCGGCCGAAATGGCCGGGCTCGTCGCCGGGTTGGTCCACCGATGATGATCCTCACGATCGACTTCGGGACCACGGTCACCAAGGTGGGCCTGTGGAGCGACGAAGGGCTGGTGGCGTTGACCCGTTCCGTGGTCACCACGTCGCACCCCCAGCCCGGATGGGCCGAACAGGACCCGCTGCGCTGGTGGACCTCGGTCGTCATCGCCTGCGCCGAATCGAGGGCGCAGGCTCCGGCGGCGTTCGGGAGGGTCGACGTCATCGCCTGCTCCGGGGCGCGCCAGACGTTCGTCCCCGTGTCGCCCTCGGGGGAACCGATCGGCAAGGGGATCCTGTGGTCCGACCGGCGCGGCGTGGCCGAGGCACCGGTCCTGGCCGAAGCGCTCGGGGGCGAGGACATCAACCGGGCCCGGACCGGAATCCCGCTGGACGCCGGCGCCATGGCGGCCAAGCTGGCCTGGCTGCACGCCCATCAGCCCGACCGGCTGGCGCTCAGCGACGTGATCCTTTCGCCCCGGGACTTCGTCCTGCGCCGGATGACCGACGAGGTGGTGACCGACGCCAGCTTCGCCTCGCGGAGCGGCCTCTACGACTTCGACGGCAATGCCGTGCGCGAGCTGGCCGGGCCGGCCATGGGGAAGCTCCCGAGCGTCGTGCCCGTCCGACACCGTCATCGGCCGTCTCAGGCCGGTCCCGGGAGCGGAGCTCGGCCTGCGCCCGGGCACACCCGTGGTCATCGGCGCCGGGGACCGCCAGTGCGAGGTCCTCGGGTCGGGTGCCTCCGAGGACATCCCGATGGTCAGCTGGGGCACGACGGCCAACGTCTCGGTCCCGGTCCACGAGCGTCCGGTCCCGTCGCCGGCCGGAGCCGTGGTCACGAGAGGGGCCAGCGAAGGCTGGCTGCTCGAGGGCGGGCTCTCCGCCGCCGGCTCGTTCCTGGCCTGGCTCGGCCGGCTGCTCGACCGTCCCGTCGACGAGCTGGCCACCCGGGCCGCCAAGAGCCCGCCCGGGGCCCGCGGCGTCACGGCGGTGCCGTGGCTCGACGGCGCCCGCGCGCCCTGGTGGCGAGATGACGCCCGGGCCGGCTTCGTCGGTCTCGGGGCCATTCACGGGGCCGACGATCTGTCCCGGGCCGTGATCGAGTCCGTGGCCTGGGACGTCCTGCGCTGCATGGAGGTGGTCACCGCCGGGCCGGCTCGGCGGCAGCACGGCCCAGGGCGTGACGCTGGGTGGCGCCGGCACCGGGCTCCCGCTGTGGGTCGACGTGCTGACGTCGGTCCTGGGCATCCCCGCCGTGCGCCATCGCTCCGGTGAGGCGGCATCCGCCGGCGCCGCCCTCCTGGCCGGCCGCGCCCTCGGCATGGGCTTGACGCTGGAGCAGCTCGATCCGGTGGAAGCCATCATCACCCCGGACGCCGCCACCGTCGAGCTCTACCGGCGTATGCGGCCCCAGGTCGAGCACGTGGCCACCGCGGTGCTCGCGGCCACCGAGGAGTTCCCGTGGGCTGAGGGCGGCCCCGGCCGCTAGGCCCGCCCATGTTGGTCAACCTCGCCTACGGCGTCGACGGGCGGACGGTGGAGGTGCCTGACGATGCCACGGTGATCCTGCCGACGGACCTCCCCGGGTTGGCCGACCAGCAGGCGGCCATCAGGCACGCGTTGGCGCATCCGCTCGCCGGTCCGTCGCTGGCCGACCTGGTCGCCCCGGGACGCTCCCACGGAGCGCCCCGGGTCGCCGTCGTCTTCCCCGACCTCACCCGGCCGATGCCCAACCGGACCGTGCTGCCGCCTCTCCTGGCGCTTCTCGAGCGGTGCGGGATCCCCGACGACGCCATCGCCCTGCTCTGTGCCACCGGGACGCACCGTCAAGCGACGCCGGCCGAGATGGACGAGCTCGTCGGTCCCGACATCGTCGCCCGCTACACCATCGTCGACCACAATTCGCGACAGCGACGGGCACGTCGCGGTCGGGGAGGTGGACGGGACCCCGGTCCTGTTGCAGCGCGAGTACGTCGAGGCCGACGTGCGCATCATCACCGGTTTCGTGGAGCCCCATTTCTTCGCCGGCTTCAGCGGCGGCCCCAAAGCCGTATGCCCCGGTCTGGCGGCGACCGGAACGATCCTCGAAGCACACCACCCCCGTCGCATCGCCGATGTCGGGGGCCACCTTCGTGACCCGACGGGGCAACCCGGTGCACGATTTCGTCCGCGCCGCGGTGGCCCTCGCCCCGCCCCACCTCTCGGTCGACGTGGCGATCAACGCCCGGCGCGAGGTCACCGCCGTGTTCGCCGGCCCGCTCGACGTGGCGCACGACGCCGCCTGCGCGTTCGTCGAGGACGCATCCGTGAAGCGGGTGGCCGCCCCGTTCGACGTGGTGGTCTCGACCAACAGCGGGTACCCGCTCGACCGCAACCTCTACCAGACGGTCAAGGGCATGGCGGCGGCCGAACGGATCGTCCGACCCGGCGGCATCATCGTGATGGCGGCCGCCTGCGGCGACGGCATTCCGGGCGACGGGGCGTTCGCCGAGGTCGTCGCCCGGGCCGGCACGCCCGATGACCTGATCGGCGCCGGGGGCGGGCCCGAGCTCGACCGCTGGCAGGCCCAGGTGCTCGGAAGGGTCCTGCAACGGGCCCAGGTCTGGCTCTACAGCGACGGACTGACCGACGACATGACCGCGGACGCACTGCTCGTTCCCGTGCACGACCTGGCCACGGTGGTCGGTGACGCGTTGACTGCGCTCGGGGGAACAGGCCGTGTGGCCGTCCTCCCCGAAGGCCCGATGACCGTGGTGACGGTGTCACCGACGCCCACGGAGGTAACCAGTCCCTGACATTTATGTCAGGGATAGAGTGCAGCCCCAGTGAACGAAGAGCCGCTCTTCGACTTTGCCGTCCCCGACGATCTCTTGCGCGAAGCGGTGCAGCACGCGCGCGATCCCGAGGTCCTGGCCGATGTCACGCTCATGCCGGGGACCGGTGACGGCAAGCCGCCGCCGCTGTTGGGGATCCTCCACACCTCGGGCTGGTCGCCCCTCGTCATGATGACCGTGGCCGCCCTGATTCCCGGCACGTTCGGGAACGGCATCAACCTCATCGGGCGCAACCTGCAGGATTCGTTCCACATGTCCAACGCCTCGCTGGGCGCGGTCGCCTTCGTGGCCCAGGTGGCCCAGTTGCTCTGGGCCGTTCCGCTTGGCACTATGGGCCGACCGCGGCAGCCGCAAGCTGGTCGCCGGCCTGTCCCTGATCGTCTTCGGCGTCTTCGGATCGGCCATGGCGCTCGTCCCCCAACGTGTGGGCCTTCGCGTTCCTCTATCTGGTGGCGTCGGTCGGTTTCGGGGTGAACAACACGGTCCACAACTCGTACCTCTCCGACGCCTATCCCGTCGAGGGACGGGGGAGGGTGTTCAGCTGGCATCAATTGTCGGACCCGATCTCGCAGACCATCGGCATCCTGATCTTCGGATTCGTCGTCACCGTCGCGCACAGTTGGCGCTACGGGCTTCTCGTCGCACTGGCCGGCATTCCCGTGGGATTCGCGCTCTTCACGTTGCGGGAACCCGAGAAGGGGGCCAACGAGAGCAGCCACATCCTCAAGGCATCGGGCATGGACCTGCAATCGCAGCAGGAGGCGGCGCCCCGGGTCCTCCTCGGCTCCGCCATGACCCGGCTGTTGCGGATCCGCTCGCTCTACTACGAGCTCGTGGCGGTGGCCATCCTCGGCTTCGTCGGGACGGGCGCACCGCTTTACGGCAACCTGTTCCTGATCGACAAGTTCCATCTCGACACGGCGAGCCGGAGTGAGTTCTACGCCATCGTCGGACTGGCCGCCTTCCTGGGTCTCCCCATGGCCTACTTCTTCGGCGACCGCTACTTTCGCAAGGCCCCCCAGCGCCCATTGGTCATCGCCGGCTTCTGCATCACCGCCTACGGCTGTCTCTTCGTGGCCTCGCTGTATGTTCCGCAGCTCTGGATGGTCGGGGGCCTGCAGTTCCTGGCCAATGCCGCCGTGGCGCCGCTGGCCATCTGCATCTTCCTCACCCTGGCTGCGACGGCGCCGCCCGAGATGCGCACCATCTGCTTCGCCATGTTCGGGGTCTACTCCCTCGTCTTCGGAGGCTTCGCCGGCTCGGTGGTGCTCGGCGCGGTCTCCGACGCCATCGGGGGACTGCACGGCATTGTGGTGTCGCTCTCGATCATCGCACCCGTGTCTCTCGTGGGCGGGTTCCTGCTCATCCTCGGCTCGCACAGCGTGCGACGTGACATCACCCTGGTCATCGAGGATGTGATCGAGCGCTACACCGAGGGCAAGCGTCGCCAGACCGGCGGAGAGATCCCGGCCCTGCAGGTGCACAACCTCGATTTCTATTACGGCACCAACCAGGTGCTCTTCGACATGAACCTGGAAGTGGCGCAGGGCGAGATGGTCGCCCTCCTGGGGACGAACGGGGCGGGCAAGTCGACCTTGCTCCGGGCGGTCTCGGGTCTCTCGCATCCGCACCGGGGTGTCGTCCGCCTGTTCGGGATGAACTCGACCTACCTCGAACCCGAGCAGATCATCGAAGAAGGTGTGGCCCTGCTCGTGGGCGGGAAGATGACGTTCTCGGGACTCTCGGTGCGCGACAACCTGCGCATCGGCGGGCATACCCTGCGCCGCGATCGCGCCCGCTCCGCGCACGCGTTGGAAGAAGCGCTGGATGCGTTCCCGGCCCTCCGGGCCCGCCTCGACCAGCCGGCGGGGACGCTCTCGGGCGGCGAGCAGCAGATGCTGGCCCTGGCCCGGGTCATGATGACCCGGCCCCGGCTTCTCCTCATCGACGAGTTGGCCCTCGGCCTGGCGCCGATGACGGTGGACGTCCTCATGGCGATGGTGCGGCGCATCAACGAGGAGGGCACCACGGTGATCCTCGTCGAGCAGAGTGTCAACCGCGCCATCAGCCTGGCGGAGCGTTGCTTCTTCATCGAACGTGGGGAGATCCGCTTCGACGGCCCGACCGCCGAGCTCCTCGGCCGCGACGACCTCCTCCGACCGGTCTTCCTCGGCGCCGCCGCCACCGGACTGCACGAGGCCTGACGCGTCGATGCTCGCCCTGGCGGCCCCGAACTTCGTCCTCCTCCAAGGCGTCATCATCGGGCTCGGCTACGGGCTCCTGGCCGTCGGCCTCGTCCTGATCTACCGCACCAACCGGGTGCTCAACTTCGCCCAGGGCCAGGTCGGTGTCATCGCCGCGGTCTTCCTGGTCAAGCTCACCGCCGACTTCAAGTTCGAGTACTGGTTCGCGCTCGTCCTCTCCGTCTCCCTGGCCGCTGCGGTCGGCGCGCTGTCCGAGCTCGTCCTCCGCCGGCTGTTCAACCGGCCGCGCGTGCTCGTGATGGTGGCCACCATCGGGCTGAGCCAGGTCCTTCTGGCGCTGACGGCGCTGCCGTTCATACGGCCGCACAACCTCTACAAACCGGTGCCGGTCCCGTTCGACCTGTCGTTCACGCTGGGCACCACCATCTTCTCCCCGGGCGAGGTGCTGACGCTGATTGTGGCGCCGATCGTGGCCGTCGTGTTGGCGCTGGCCGTGCGCTCCACCAGTTGGGGCCTCAACATGAGGGCGATGTCCGAGAACGCGGACTCGGCCCGACTCTCCGGCGTGTGGATCCGCCGGACCTCCACGCTCACGTGGACCGTCGCCGGCGCGCTCTCCGCCTTCACGGCCATTCTCAATGCCCCGGGGCAGACCAGCGCGCTGACCCAGGTCCTGAGTCCCGACCTGCTTCTCTTCGCGCTCACCGCCGCACTGGTCGGGGCCATGATCAACCTCACCGTGGCCTTCATCGCCGGCATCGGCGTCGGCGTGCTCTACGAGTTGTTGCAATGGAACATCTCGTCGACGGCCAACCAGCAGCTGATCCTTTTCATCGTGCTCCTGCTGGTGCTCCTCATCCGCGTCCGGGCGCTGCGCAAGGACAGCCGTTCGGAGGAGCGCTCGACCTGGCAGCACGGTGCTCTCACGGTCCGGGCCACCGCCGACTCCCTGCGGCGCCGGATTTCGGTGTCGGGCATGTGGGCGGCCGCGCTCGGCGCGGCGATCCTGCCCCTGCTGCTCAACGTCGGGAACAATTATCTGTTCAGTCAGGTCTGCATCTATGCGGTGATCGCCCTGTCACTCACGATCCTGACCGGGTGGGCCGGGCAGGTCTCGTTGGGCCAGTTCGCCCTGGTGGCGGTGGGGGCCCTGATGGCGGCGCACCTGGGCTCGTCGGTACCACTGCCACTGCTCCTGCTCTTCGCGGGAGCAGTCACCGCCCTCGTGGCCATCATCGTGGGCCTTCCCGCTCTCCGCTTGCCGGGATTGTTCCTCGCCGTGACGACATTGGCTTTCGCCATCTTCATGCAGGCGGCGGTGCTGGCGACGCCGTGTTGGACCGTGCCGGGCCTCCACAAGACGCTGTGTACCGGGCTGCCGAACCCCGCCTCCACGCTGATCGGCCGACCGTCGTTGTTCGGGTTCGGTCTGCATTCGGAACGGACCTTCGCCTGGTTCTCCCTGGGCATCCTGTTGCTGTCGATCCTCGCCGTGCGGACCTGGCGCGACAAAGGCCTGGCCCGTCGGCTGATCGCCGTACGTGACAACGAGCTCGGCGCGGCGGCCATGGGCATTCCCGTCCTGCGGACGAAGTTGCTGGCATTCGGTCTCTCGGGGTTCATGGCCGGTTATGCCGGCGTCTGCCTGGCGTTCGCCACGCAGCGGTTCAGCACGGCCACCTTCGATCCGACGGTCTCCTTCATCATCATCTCCATGGTCGTGATCGGCGGCCTCGGATCCGTCGCGGGCGCGGTGCTCGGTGCGCTCTATCTCGAAGGCCTCCCCGCCCTCTTCGGCGCCAACCCGACTATTCAGTTCCTGACCAGCGGCCTCGGGCTGATCGCGTTCATCCTCTACCTTCCGGGGGGCCTGGGTGAGCTCCTCCATCGCTCGGCCGACGCATGCACGGTGGGTGTGCGTTTCGCCCAGGAGCGCTGGACGACCCATCGCGCCGGGGGCCCGCCGCCGGGCTCCGCCCTGACGACGGCCTCCGCGGGCCCCGAGAAGCCCCTCGTGCCCGAGGTCGTCGAGTCGTGAGCCGGCCCGGGACCCGCAGTGGTCCGGCCCGGCTGACCGTCGAGAATCTCGGTGTGACCTTCGGCGGGGTACGCGCCGTCGACGAGTGTCAGTTTCACGGCGGAGCCCGGCGCCATCGTCGGCCTGATCGGGGCCAACGGGTCGGGCAAGACCACCACGCTCGACATGGTCTCGGGTCTGGTGACGCCCCGGCAGGGCAGCGTGCGGCTCGACGAAACGGATCTGGCCGAGTACCTCCCCGAGGAGCGCGAGCGTATCGGGATCGTCCGCTCGTTCCAGGACTGCCGTCTCTTCCCGGAGTTGTCGGTGCTCGACGTCCTGATGCTCTGCGAAGACGTCAAGCACGAGGTGGCCGTGGTGTCGACGACCCTGCAGCTGCCCTGGGCCCGGCGCGCCGAGAAGCGCAAGCGGGCCGCGGTCGATGAGGTCATCGGCGCGTTCGGGCTCGAGCGCTTCCGCCATCACCGCACCGCTGAGCTCTCGACGGGGACGCGTCGCGTCGTCGATCTGGCCTCGATCATCCTGGCCGAACCGCGCCTGCTCCTGCTCGACGAACCCACCGCGGGGATCGCGCAGCGTGAAGCCGAGGCGTTCATCCCGCTGCTGCGCCGCCTGCACGAGGTCGCTGACACGACGATCGTGCTCGTCGAGCATGATGTCCCCCTCGTGTTCGAGTTGTGCAGCAGGGTCGTCGTGATGGAGCTCGGGCGCGTGGTGGCCGACGGACCGCCCGAAGTGGTGCGCGCCGATCCCCTTGCCTTGGCGGCCTACCTTGGTGCGAGCGACGAAGCGATCTTCGCTTCGGGACCGACCGGGTCGAGTTCCAAGGGCGCGACCGGCACGGTACAGGATGCGGAGGGGAAGATGGAGGGACCATGACAGCGCCGGTCCGCAGTGGATCGTTCCACCCACCCAACCCGCTGGCGCCTCTGGGGCGCGGTTGGCGCCGGCTCCGCCGCCGCCCGCCCGCCATGCAATTGCGGACGGCGGCCATTGTGATCGGCGTCGCCGTCGGGCTCATCGTCTGGCTCGTCCTGGCGCCGTCGGCCGGCGCGGCGGAGGCCACTCTCGCCGCTGCGGCCGCGCCGACGCCGGTCAGCCACGCCAGCACGAGCACGCGCGGCGTTACGGCACACGCCGTCAATGTCGTGTTCCCCGTCGTCGCCATCAACAGCGAAGCCGGGCAGCTGGGCTTCGCCGAGGACAAGGAGTACAACGAGCAGACCTACGCCATTCACCTTTACGTGAACCAGATCAACGCGGCAGGTGGGATCCATGGGCGCAAGATCAACCCCATCATCGTCAGCTACGACCCCGCCAACGCCACCGAGATGCGCTCGCTCTGCCAGCAGTGGACGCAGGGCACCCCGCCCGTGTTCGCCGTCATTGACGGGATCGGCACCTGGACCGGGGACAACGAGCTCTGCGTGACCCAGGAAGGGCACACGCCGATGATCGCGGCCTGGACGACGACCACCAACTGGACCGATCAGGGTTCTCCGTACCTGTGGTGGACCGGGGCCGACCAGGCCCCGGTGCTCAAGGCCACCGTCCAATGGGGGGTCGCCTCGGGGCGGCTCGGGAAAGCGAAGAAGGTCGGTGTCGTCGTCTCCGACCAGGCCGGCGACCAGGCCGCGCTGCATTCGTATCTGTTGCCCGACCTCAAGGCGGTCGGCATCACCCCGCAGGTGTACACGGTCGCGGCCGGTCTCAACGAGACGGCGAGCACCGACTCCGATGCGCAGCTGGCCGTGGAGCGCCTCAAGGCGGCGGGTGTGCAATCGGTGATCCCCATGTTGCCGGAGAACGCCTTCTTCCCCTACGTCGGCGCCGAGAACCAGCAGAAGTTCTTTCCCCAGCTGCTCCTGAGCGACTACCAGTCGAGCATCGAGGTGGCGCTCGGCCTCATCCCCGTGCCCTACGAGACGGCCCTCGACGGGCAGGAGGGCGTCACGACCGAGACCCTCGGTGGGTTCGACGACGCACGACCCGAGGCACAGGGTGGCTACGACCCCGGGGTGCGGTCCTGCTATGCCACGTGGCACAAGGCACACCCCAAGCCGATCAAGGGGACCACGAGCTTCTACATCGAGGAGCAGGGGCCCATCCAGGCCTGGTGTACCTCCATCCGGCTTTTTGCGGAGGCGGCCACGAACGCCGGGTCGCAGCTGAACCGGCGTACCTTCGTCACCGCCCTTTCCGACATCAAGAACTTCCCCGGTGGCTTGTCGCCGAACTGGACGTTCGGCCCCGACAAGTTCTACGGCCCCACCACGTATTCGGTGGTGAAGATCCACAACAACGTGCCACCCTCGTCGCAGTGCGACCTGAAGACCAACCACAAGCCGCAGGGCACGTGCTGGGTCGTGGTGCAAAAGGGGAAGCCACTGCCTGCATAGGGCGGTGACGACCGGGTGGCGGGGTGCCTGCTCACCAGAGCGCCGACAGCGTCCCCGCCTCTATCAGCACGAGGATGCCGATGATGCAGTACAGGATCGGCGTGGCCACGATGCCTATGGCCGTCACCGAGCCCCGCACGCGCTGGTGTCTGCCGGCCCACAGGATGAAGAGGGTGAGAAGGACCTCGCACGCCGCGAAGACGAGCAGCGTGCCGATCGTGCCGCGGAGGTGGGCCACCCGGAACAGGGGTATGTAGACGGCGAGGTTGTCGCCGCCGGCGCCGATCGTCACCGCAGTGGCCGCGAAGAAGCCGCTCCCGAACGCACGGCGCGCCATGCGGTCCCTGCTCTCGGCGTGCCGGAGCCCGATGAGCCCCCGGATCCCCAGTGCCAGCGGGACCAGGCCCAAGAGGCCGATCACCCGCGTGGGGATTTCGAACAGGAGAAGCGCCATGCCCAGGGAAGCGAGGACGAGCGTGACGAACCCGACCACCTGCCCGGTGGCGATCCGCCGGGCCCGTTCGGGCGGGGCCGTGGCCACCATGGCCACGGTCACCACCGCGTTGTCGAGGTTGGTGCTGGCGAACGCGCCCGCGGCAAGTCCGAGAACCGCCGGGAGGCCGGCTGACATCGGGTCCGGCTCCTCAGCCGGTGGTGCGGGCCGGCATGGCCGGTCCGAAGGGGCGGCCGCCGCGCAAGGTGACCCGGTGGGCGTAGCGAGGGGTGTCGCCGTAGTCGTCCAGTGCGTAGTGCAGGGTGGCCCGGTTGTCCCAGAAGGCCACCGAGCCCGCCTTCCAACGGAAGCGGCAGGTGAACTCGGGCTGGACACAGTGGCGGTAGAGCATCTCGAGGATGGCGTTGCTCTCGTTCTTGGAGAGTCCCAAGAGAGCCTGGGTGAACTGCCCGTTGACGAAGAGCCCGTTGCGACCGTTCTCGGGATGCGTGCGGACGACGGGGTGCAGGGCCGGCAACAGCTTCTCGTGCCAGGTGCCGTTCCACTCGTAGCCGCCGCGGGCGGCGACGTCGGCGGCGAACCAGGGGTCGTGGTGGATGGCGATGAGGCCGTCGCACATCGTCCGTACGACGGGCGCCAGGCCGTCGTAGGCGTCCTGCAGGCTGGCCCACATGGTGTCGCCGCCGACCTCGGGCGCCTCGAGCATGTAGAGGATCGATCCCATCGCCGGAGTTTCCAGGAAGGTCACATCGGTGTGCCACCAGCTGGCGCGATCAACCTTGCCGTCGATGGCGAGGACTTCGGCACTCTCGTCGATGGCCGGGAGGACCGGATGGGCTTCGGTCACCTGGCCGAACTGACGGGCGAAGTCGGCCTGTTGCTGCGGGGTCAGGGACTGGTCGCGGAAGAAGATCACGTGGTGCGTGTGCAACGCCGTGCGCAGCGCGGTAACCACCTCGGGTGCCAGTGCCACCGAGAGGTCGACGTCCCGGATCTCTGCGCCGATGGTGGGCGAGAGCGGGTGCACGCTGAGACTGGCGGCGAGGGTCACGGGGCGAATTGTGCCCGAGATCCCGGACGCCCTCAATCCTGTCCTGTTACGGGCCTACATTGAACCGGGAGCATGACGAGGCACGAGAGGGGCAACGCATGAGTGGCAACGCGCCGGGGTTGGTCTTTCCGACCCCGCAACGCAACTATTCATCGTGGTACCAGTGGATGATCCGATTGGCGGCCACGGCGCACGAGGATCCCCTGCCTGAAACCGACCTCGGCTCGCTCCCGGCCTGGCGCGAGCGCCGACGCGCCCGCTTGATCGAGCTCTTGGGCCCCATGCCCGCGCCGGTGCCCCTCAACCCCGAGACGCTCGAGTCGGTGCAGTGCGATGGCTATCGCCGGGACCTGATCGTCTTCGACACCGAGGACACCATGTCGGTGCCGGCGTACCTCCTCGTGCCCGACGGGCGGGTCTCCGCCGGCGCCGCGGTCCTGGCCTGCCACGGTCACGGGCCGGGCAAGTCCCAAGCGGTCGGACTGGAGCTCACCAATGCGCCGAACAGCGACTACGCCCGGCAATTCGTGCGGCAGGGCTATGTGGTTCTGGCGCCCGACCTGCGCTGTTTCGGCGAACGGCTCGACTGGAATCCCGAGGACCATTACGCGTGCGACACCAACCTGGTCCATGCCGTCATGGCCGGATGGAACCCGCTGGCGCAGAACATCTGGGACCTCTGCCGCGCCCTGGACCTCCTCAGCGAGCATCCGCTGGTGGACCCCTCCCGGATCGGCATGGTCGGTCTGTCGTACGGGGGGACCGTGACCTTGTTCACGGCGGCGTACGACCGGCGGGTTGCCGCAGCCGTGGTGAGCGGTTTCTTCTCCTCGTGGAAGGAGAGCCACAAGATGCCGTGGAACATGTGCGGATCGCAGGTCGTCCACGGCATGCTCGGCCGGCTCGAGCACGAGGACCTGGGCGCCCTCATCTCCCCCCGCCCCCTCCTGATCGAGACCGGGACAGAGGACCCGCTTTTCCCCCTGGCCGCCGCCACCGAGTCGGTACGCCGCACCCGCCTCGTCTACACGCAGGACGGAGCAGCGGACCGCCTGGAGCACGACGTCTTCGAGGGCGATCACCAGTGGCACGGTGTGGCGGCCGTCCCGTTCTTCAACCGCTGGCTCTCGCACACACCTCCACGGGCGTCGGCACGGTAGGGGGCAGGCCCTCGACTGTTGTCAGGTCGTAGGGTGACTGGATGCACGATTCCGTCACCGTCCACATGGCCGCGTCCCCCGAGAAGGTCTGGGAGCTGGTGAGCGATGTCACGAAGATCGGGCTCTACAGCCCCGAGACCTTCGAAGCGGAATGGTTGGAGGGTGCCACCGGTCCCGCCGTCGGCGCCAAGTTCCGGGGACACGTCAAGCGCAACGGCAAGGGGCCGACCTATTGGACCACCTGCACCGTTCTCGAATGCGAGCCCGCCCACGTCTTCGCGTTCGGTGTCGGCACCGCGGACAAGCCGATCAATGTCTGGCGCTATCAGTTGGAGCCGCAGGGGGACGGCACCGATGTCACCGAGTCGTTCCAACTGGCCCAGACCACGTCCCTGCGGGTGTACTGGGCGCTCCTGGGCTGGGCCCGTGGCCGCACCAACCGCAACGGTATGCAGACCACGCTGGAGAAGATGAAGGCCCAGGTGGAGTAGAGCGCTGCCTCTGCTGGCGCACGTCTCGTCGCTGACGCTGACGTTGCTCAGGCCAGCTGACGCAGGAGCGCACCTATCCGGTTGCTGACGATGGCGTCCACTCCCGCTGACCTGACCCGGGCCATGTGGCGGCGCTTGTCGACGGTCCAGGTGGAGACCTTCAGGCCGAGGCCGTGCACGGCCTCCACCCGTTCGGGCGTGACGAGCCGGAACATCGGGTTCCAGTATTCGGCACCGAGCTCGCGCAACAGGTCCGCGGGAGGGGGACCCTGCTCGACCCAGGTGAGGCCGATTCTGACTTCGGGCGCCAGCGCACGCAGCTGGCGCAGGGCCCCGACGTTGCCCGACACGAAGAGCGCACGCTCCATGGCGCCCGCGTCCCGGGTCGCCCCGAGCGCCCCCTCGATCACGTCGGCGCCGGTGAAGTCCACCATGAGGGGGACGTGGATCTCGTCGAGCACCTCGTGCAGCGTGGGGATGCGCTCGGTCCCGCTCCCCAGGGCCTGCACGACAGAAAGTTCCAGTTCAGAGACGTTGTGCTCGAGACCCCACAGCCGGGTGAGGGTCGGATCGTGAAGGACGACGATCGCCTCGTCGCTGGTCCGGCGCAGGTCGATCTCGACCATGTCCGCCCCCTTTTGCACAGCGAGGGCAAAGGAAGACAGCGTATTCTCGCGGGCCGAGATCGGATCGCCGCGATGGGCAATGGCCAGAACCACGCCATCATCTGACACAAAATGAGCCCTCTCCGCCAACCCAGCCCCCCGACGGCACCCGACTACCCTCTGACGGGGGAAATCGACGTTCCTGACTCTGGCCCCGCCGCGGGCGGCGATGGAGTTCTTCGGGGGGTGCGGGACATGCCGAGGACGAAGGCTGTGCGCCTGGCACTTCTCGCCGCGTGCGCCGGCATCCTCGCGGCAGTGATCCTCACCCTCGTCCTGCACCTCACGACACAGCCGGCGAAGCTGATCCAACCCCGTCACACGGCGACCCCGGCAACGCCGGGCATCTCGATCGCCCAGGAGAACTTCGATCTGCCCGACCCGTTCATCTTCACCGACAAGAAGAAGTACTACCTGTACCTCTCGACCGCGTTCGGCAACACCACGCAGAACATTCCGATGTTCAGCGGGAGCCCCGGCCACTGGAGCGCGACGTCGGTCGACGCGGTGCCCGTCCTCCCCCCGTGGGCCATACCCGGCCTGGCGTGGTCGCCCGCGGTGTACAAGCTCGGAGGCCGCTACGTCATGTACTTCTCTCCCTCGGTGGCCGGGACGAACCCCCTCCAGCACTGCATCGCCATCGCAACCGCGGCGACCCCCGAGGGTCCGTTCAACGTTCGTCCGACCCCCTTCGTCTGCCAGCAGAACCTGGGCGGGGACATCGACCCGCAGGTCTTCGTCGACCCCCACGGTCCCGATGGGGCGGATCACCCCAACTATCTCGTCTGGAAGGGCGACAACAATTCGACGCCCGGAGATGGTGCGACGACCATCTGGGCCCAGGCGCTGAGCAACGACGGTCTCTCCCTCAGGGGTCAGCCTGTGATCCTGCTCCATCCGACACGGGCCTGGGAGCAACCGATCCTCGAAGCACCCCAGATGGCGTTGTCCCCCAATTCGACCGTGTGGGTGTTCTTCTCGGCCGGCACCGGGTTCTTCAGTCCTCGCTACGCCATGGGGGCGTTCAAGTGCGCCGGCCCCCTCGGGCCCTGCAAGGACATCTTGCGGCGCCCGCTCATCGCCTCGAACCAGCAGGGCTCGGGCCCGGGAGAAGAGACCTACTTCGTCGCTCCCGACGGCAGCGACTGGTTGCTCTACAGCCCCGTCCACACCGGCTTTGTCCCCGAGCTCTTCCGCCCGGTGACGGCGACGCGCATCGGCTGGGGCAAGAAGGGCCCCTACGTGGCGGAAGCGGGATCATTCCCCCGACCGTGAGTCGTTGCCGCGGGCGGCCCATCTTCGGGATCTACCCCGTCCCCCAGATCTACCCATCCCCCAGATCCAAGAGTCGGGCCGATTCGGGGTCGAGGTAGATGGTGGCGTGGGGGGTCGACCGCAGGATCGAGGCCGGGCACGCCGTCGAGAGGGGACCGGTCAACGCGGCGCGCACCGGTTCGGCTTTGCGTGCCTCCGGCACGACCGTGATCACCTGCGAGGCGCGCAGCAGCGCGGGGACGGTCACGGTAATGGCGTGGGAGGGGACGGCGGCGATGTCGGGGAAGTGCCCTTCATTGACCTGCTGCTGCCGGCACGCGGTGTCGAGCTCGACCACCTTGACGTCGAGCGGGTCGCTGAAGTCGGCCACCCCCGGGTCGTTGAACGCCAGATGCCCGTTCTCCCCGATGCCCAGGCAGCACAGGTCGAGGGGGTGCCGGGCGAGAAGGTCGGCATAGCGGGAGCATGCGTCCGCGCTGTCACCTTGCCCGTCGATGTAGTACGCCGCCCTCGGATGCGCTGGTTCGACGATCCGTTCCCGGATCCACCTCTGGAATCCGGCCGGATGGCCGGGCCCGATGCCGACGTACTCGTCCATATGGAAGACGATCGTCTCCGCCCAGGGGACGTCGTCGGTCGCGGTGACGAGCGTCTCGGTGAATGCGCGTTGTGAGTTACCGGTGGCGAACATGACGTGCGCCACCCCACGCTCGTGTACGGCGGCACGCATGATCGCCGCCGCCTGGTCCGCGGCGGCCCGGGCCATCGTCGGCACGTCAGCGCAGACGATGACATCGGCCTGACCGAAGACGAGAGCGGAAAGGCGCGGCACGGTGTTCAGCATGCCAGGTGCGAACTCGGACAGACTGGTGGCGGTGCGTGCCGTGATCCGACCCCAGGCATCGCACCACGCCGCGGCGTGGGAGGTGGTGCGCCGTCACTTGGCGGTCACCCCCGTCGTGCAGGCACCGCAACTCGGTCAGAACGTGTCACTGAAGGTCGAGACGTTCCAACCAACCGGCTCGTTCAAGGTGCGCGGCGGGTTGGCTGCAGTGGCGGCCACGCTGCACGACGATCCCGGGCGCGACGTGGTGGGGGCGTCGGCCGGCAATCACGGCCTCGGCCTGGCGTATGCCGGAGCGAAGCTCCACGCCCGGGTCACCGTGATCGTGCCCCGTCTGGCGTCGGCGGCGAAGGTGTCCGCCCTCCAGCAGTTCGACGTCCGTCTGGTCCTGCACGGTGAGGGGTACAGCGAGGCGGAGGCCCACGCCCTCGACCTGGTCGAGCGAGAAGGCGGTCGGTATGTCTCGCCGTACAACGATCCCGATGTCATCGCCGGCCAAGGGACGATGGCGCGCGAGCTGCTCGAGCAGGTGCCGAACCTGGGGACTGTCGTCGTTCCGGTGGGCGGGGGCGGTCTGGTCTCGGGCATCAGCCTCGGCCTCCGGGGAACCGGCGTCCGCGTGGTCGGCGTCGAGTCGGAGGCGTCGCCGTCGATGAGTGCCGCGGTCGCCGCCGGAACCATCGTGCCCATCACGGTCGATCCGACGCTGGCCGACGGCCTGGCGGGCAACCTCGAGGCGGGCGCCATCACCGTCGGCATCCTCCTGGACGACGATGTCGGCATTCTGACGGTGAGTGAGGCCGACATACGATCGGCCATGGCGTTCTCCGCGCACAAGATGGGCCTGGTGCTCGAAGGCGCCGGAGCGGTGGGGGTGGCGGCTGTGCGCGCCGGCCTGGTCCCACCGGACGAAGACGGGCGCGTGACGGTCGTCATCCTCTCGGGTCGCAACGTGGCCCCCACGCTCCTTGACGAGGTGCTCCATTCCTGACGTCCACGCGGGCGACGCCGTGCTCCACGTCGACGTCACGGGCGAAGGCGAACCGCTGCTGCTCATCGCCGGCTGCGGGCAACCGGCGGCGGCCTGGCATCTCCGCGTGGTTCCCGCGTTGGTCGCGGCCGGCTATCAGGTGGCGACCTTCGACAATCGCGGCGTCGCACCGTCATCCTCTCCACCTTCGCCGTACAGCGTGGAGGAAATGGCGACGGACGCACTGGCGGTGCTCGATCACTTGGGATGGGCTGATCCTGTGCGGGTTGCCGGTCACTCGCTCGGCGGATGGATCGCCGAGACGCTGGTTCTCGATCATCCCCGCCGTGTGCGGTCGGCCGCCTTGATGGGAAGCGCCAACAAGCCCACGTCCTGGGAGATCGCCATCACCACGGTCGAGCGTGATCTGGCCCGACTCGAGGTTGACCTCCCTCCACTCTTCTATGCCACCCAGACGCTGCGCTACCTACCCATAGCGGACATTCAGAACGACGATGTCGTCAGCACGTGGCTGTCCTTTACGGCCGACCTCCCGGTCTGGCCGAACCCGGGGCGTCTCGGGCAGTACGAGGCGGCATTGGCCTGGTCGACCGATCCTGTCCGGACCACCCGATGGCGCGAGATCGCCGTACCGTGCCTCGTCCTGGCGTTCGAGCACGACGTGGACTCCCCGCCGGCGAAGGCCCGGCAGGCCGCGTCGAGCATCCCGCACTGCGAGTACGGCGAGATCGCCGGTTCGGGACACATCGGCTTCGTCACGCATGCTGACGAAGTGGCGGATCATCTCATCAGCTTCTTCGGGCGGCATTAGCGAACCGATGGTGGCGGCAACCGGTCAGGGGGTGAGGACGATGCGCTGACCGGCGCCCGTGTCGCTCCACGCAGCAGTGACCTCTGCGAGCGCGACGGGCCGTGCGTCGATCCGGAACGCGCCGTCGGCGATCGCCGCGGCCAAGGCGGGGAGTTCGGCCACGATGTCACGGGTCGGCACCGAGCCTTGGCCACTCCCCACGATCTGCAGGCGCGCCGCACGTAGGGCGGCGGACGGGATGGCGGCGGTAGGTCCCGCAATCGAGCCGATCTCGATCCAGGTGAGGGGCAGGCCGGGGTCGGTCCGGTGGGTGATGATGGCGCGCATGGCGTCGACCGTGGGTTGACCCCAGCAATAGTCGAGGACGACGTCGACGTCACCGGCCGCCTGCCCGAGGCTGCGGGCCACGTCGGCCGGGTCGCCGCTGAGCGACACCGTGGCCCCGGCGCCCAGCTCGGCCAATGCGGCCAGTCGTTCCGGCTGACGACCGGCGCCGATGACATGGCTCGCCCCGAGGTGGACGGCTATCTGGACCGCCAGCTGTCCCGCGTTGCCGGTCGCCCCCAGAACCAGGACCCGCTGGCCCGGTTGGAAGCTGATGCGGAGGCGCAGCGCGACCCACGACGACATCGCGGGGTTCATGGCTGCCGCGATGAGGACGGGATCGCTCCCCTCGGGCAGGACGACGCTCCGCCGCAGGTCGACCACCGTCTGTTCCGCCATCGCCCCCATGACGGTGTCGGGCAGGACGAAGTAGCGCAGGCTGCCGTCGGGGGCGCGGCCCACGCCGTCGATGCCGGGGACGAGGGGAAGTTCGGTGGAGCTGGTGTAGTGCGAGCCGTCGGCCTGGGACCGCACCCTGGGGTGCAAGCCCGCCGCGACGACGTCGACGAGGACCTCATCGGGCGCCCGCGGCATGGGTGCCGGGAACTCCCGGTAGGTCGGTGGAGTACCGAACGAGGTGACGACCGCTGCATGCACACTGACCTCCAAGGTCCCCATATAGTTTGTATTCCAAACTATATTAGGTGGTAATCCCAACTAGTGCAAGGTAGACTGGCCGAGTGAGCCCGACCCCCGATCATGACCCCACCTCGCTCGCTCTGATGGACGGCCTGGTGCAGGCATCCTTCGCGGTCATGGCGCAATTGACGCAGGCGGCGGCCGCGCACGACCTGTCCCTGACCCAGCTGCGGGCCCTGGCCATCCTGCGCGACCGCACCCTGAAAATGGCCGAACTGGCGACATTTCTCGGGTTGGACCGGTCATCGGTGAGCGGGTTGATCGACCGCGCCGCTCGGCGCGGGCTCGTGCGGCGAGACTCCAGTAGCGACGACGGAAGGTCGGTCCGCGTCAGTCTCACCCCGGAGGGACGCCGTCTGGCGCGCCAGATGACCGACGAAATCGGCCACCTCATCATCCCGATGACCAGGAGCCTCAGTGCGGCCGAACGGGAGAGATTGTGTGTCCTGTTGCACAGGCTGTCGGCCTGAGCCGATCCGCCGTTCGCCGCTCGGCTCGAAGCCCGGGAGGCGCCCTGCGGCTTTCGCCGACATACTGGTCCCATGGAGTCCGATCCGCTCGACGACGCGCTGACCGTGTTCGCGGCGACGGCGCCCGACTACGCGCCGCTCGGTCTGTCGAACCATGGACCGATGGCCGCCGAAGTGCTGGGCCGACTCGGCCACCGTGACGCCATCGCAGCGTGGGTGAAGGCGTACGGGGCGCGCCTGGATGTCGCGCCGCCTCCGGCCGAGAGGCCGTTGAGCGAGGCTGAGTGGCCGACCGCGCTGGGGGTCGCCGACAGTTTTCCCGCATGGTCGGCCCTCTTCGAGACCGAGCTGGCCGATCGACCCATGGCGGCCGTCGTGGGGGAATGGGTACCCCGACTCGTTCCCGGCATCATCGGGGCGGCCGCACACGGTCTGATCCGGACCGCCCATGGGTTACGCGCCTTCGGCGAGGCCGCGACGCTGCCCCGCCGCATCGAGGTCGCCACCGGGTTGGCGTATTGGGCCTCGCAGTATCAGGAGCTGCCCGGCCCTCCGTTGCTCATCGGACACCAGGACGTGGAGCAGGCACTGGCCGATCTCCCGTACCTGGAAGAGGAGACACCGCAGGCGTTCTTGATCAGCGAGACCGTGGCGCACATGGCCGACATCGCCGACGAATTCGAGCAGGGCGTCGCTTCTCTCGGACCCGGGGGCGATGCCGTGGCCGTGCTCGATGCGCTGGCCGTCGGGGGTGCCCGGGCCTACCTGCGCAACGCGGAGGATGGAGACGCCATTGCGCTCCTGCACACGGTGACCGCGCCGCTGGCGCTCGAGCTCGTGCTGCCCTGGCTGGCCGTGGAGGATCACGATGCCGCGTTGGCCTACGCCTGGCAAGCCATCGCATCGCTGCACGTCGCCTACGACGTGGAGCGGCACGGTGATGGAACGCCCGCCGATGAGCCCCTCCCCACGAAAGACGCCCTCATCGCAAGCGCGGTGGAGTCGGGCGATGCGCACGCTCTGAAGCTGACCGAGGCCGCGTTGCGCTGCTACGCCAGGACGAAGGACCCGGCACTTCTGTTTGCCGCCGCGGATGCGTCGGCTCGGCTGAGAGACTGAGCGCGCCGCCCGGACGAACGCCGGAGGGCATGAGTACGATCGGGCAAATGGAATTTCGCACGCTCGGTCGCACCGGTGTAAAAGTCAGCCCACTCTGTCTCGGCGCAATGATGTTCGGCGCCTGGGGGACCTCCGACCACGATGAGGCGATCCGCATCATCCATCGCGCCCTCGATGCGGGGATCAACTTCATCGACACGGCCGACGTGTACTCATTCGGGGAGTCCGAGGAGATCGTCGGGAAGGCACTGGCCCAGAAAAATCGGGAGAAGGTCATTCTGGCCACCAAGGTGCACGGCGTCATGGGGAAGGACCCCAACGCGCAGGGCAACTCGCGCCGGTGGATCATGGCGGGATGTGAAAACAGCCTGCGCCGCCTGGGCACCGACTACATCGACCTCTACCAGATCCACCGACCGTCGCCCGATACCGACATCGACGAAACCCTCGGCGCGCTGACCGATCTGGTGCGGGTGGGGAAGATCCGCTACTTCGGTAGCTCGACCTTCCCTGCCCACGAGATCGTCGAGGCGCAATGGGTCGCACAACGGCGGGCTCGTGAACGGTTCGTCACGGAGCAGCCGCCCTATTCGATTCTGGTCCGTGGCATCGAGAAGGACGTGTTGCCGACGTGCCAGAAGTACGAAATGGGCGTGCTGCCGTGGAGCCCGTTGGCTGGCGGATGGCTCTCGGGAGCCTTCGGGGAGGGCAAGGCGAACACGAGCCGGCGCTCGGCGATGGTGCCCCATCATTACGACATGAACCTGCCGGGCAACCGCCAGAAAGTCGAGGCGGTCACCGCCCTGGGCACGCTGGCCGACGAGTCCGGGCTGAGCCTGATCGAATTGGCGTTGGGGTTCGTCCTGGAGCACCCGGCCATCACGTCGCCGATCATCGGGCCGCGCACGATGGAACATCTGGAGTCCCAACTCCCGGCACTCGAACTGCGTCTTTCCAACGACGTCATGGACCGCATCGACGAGATCGTGCCGCCCGGCATCGACCTCAATTCCACCGACGTCGGATGGGTGCCCGCCGCAATCGCCGAGCCGTCGCTCCGCCGCCGTCCCCGCTGACCTACCGGCGCCCGCCCATCAGATCCGTCGCGCCCGCCCGGGTTCCTGCCGGGCCATGACCTGGTGCTGGGGCACGGGGTAGGCCGCCTTGTCGCCGGAGGCCTCCAAGATGTCGAGCTGCGTGCAACCCTCCGCCATGACGTCGGCCGGAAGGTCCTTCGACGTCGAGGGGAGCAACGGAGTCGACGCATCCTTGTGCCGCATGTGCAGCGTCGAGGTGAGGTCACCCGCGTTGTCCCGACGCCACGTCGAGAGGTTCGGGGCACGCACCCCGAACCGCTCTTCCAAGAAGCGGAGCTGTGAAGTGTGGTCGAAGATCTCGGACGCGACGTACCCGCCGCGGCTGAACGGCGAGAGCACGAGCATGGGCACGCGGAAGCCCATGCCGATGGGTCCTCGGACGCCGCCGGTGCCCGAGGGCAGTGACGACGCGGTGAGGTACTCGCCGGCGGTACCCGGGGGCGCCGTCGGCGGCGGGACGTGGTCGAAGTAGCCGTCGTTCTCGTCATACATGTGGAAGAGGACCGTCTTCGACCACACGTCGGGATTGGACACCAGTGTCTTGAGCATCTGGCTGGTGAACCACTCGCCCAGAGCCGGCGGCGCCGGCGGATGCTCGTCGTAGCCGTCGGGCGGGAGGATCCAGCTCACCGAGGGCAGATTGCCCGAGGCGACATCGGTCACGAAGTCGGTGGGGTACTGGGGTAGGAACGCCTTGCGGTAAAGCGACGAAGACGGGTTCTTGTATTGGCTGAAATAGGGAAGGATGGCATCGCCCACGAGGAGCCCGTTCTGCTCGAAGAAGGCCGGCGCGTACAGCGAACCCTCGGGGTTGTAGACCTTCCAGCTGACGCCGGCGTCTTCGAGTACCTCGGGCATGGTGGGCCAGCTTGCGCTCCAGATGGCACCGACGTCCTCGTTGGTGGCGATGACCGGCCCCCCGGCCTTTCCTGCGGGGTCGATGGTCCCCGAAAGGGCCATGAGGCGGTTCGGATGTGTGGGGCCCATGACGGAGCAGTGGATCTTCCTATTTGACAGATAGTAGATTATCCCTGCTCAGGACGCCCGGACGTCCCTTGTTAGCAGTTCGTGGAAGCGAACCGGGCTACGTCTCCTGTGGGTGAACTGATTTTGGAGACGACACCGCATGTCTGCCCCACAAGGTCAGCCCTCTGTGACGTGAGGTTGGAGACTTCCGACTGCGGCATTGAAGGGTCGTCAGCAAGCTGATACTCGATGGCATTGACCTGAGAGATGAGATCCGTTGCTTCCTGCCAATCCACAGACTGCGAGTAACCGTTATTGACCGTGTTGTTCTCCGAACCTTGCGGACCCGTCGAGACATGTCCTACTCCTTACACCCACCGCAGATTAGAGGGCTTGGCCGGACCCTGTGATACGGGCAATCGGGGCTGTCTGGCGGGATGACACCGGTAACGTGCGGTGGCGTGTGCCTCGACCTCCTCCCGGACCTGGTCGAAGCGGTACTCGGCATAGGCCAGGAAGATCAGACCGAGGACTGGTCCTCGGTACTCGTTGGCGGCGAGCGATGAGTTGGCCCGAAGTTCGTCGGCGGCGGCCCAAAGCGTCCGTTGAACCTCGGCGAGGTCGGTGCTATCCACGCCCGACTTCCTCCAAGAGGTTATTGAAGGTGGCGTCGTTTAGGACCGTGGTCTTTGGCGTGCCCGCTAGGTGCTCCTCTCCCGGTGCCCCCGTTGAACCTCGGGCACGACCTGGATAAGGCTACCGAGGGTCAAGGTGAAGAGCAGGGTACTCGACCGCTTCCAGCGGCTCGGCGCTCTAGCCGGTGGGCGTCGGCGAGGCCAGGTGCCTATACACGGTCTTCCGACTCACCCCGATCGTCTTAGCGATCTCCTCGACGGTCAGGTCATATTCCCTTTGGATGCCCTTTGGATCTCCACGTCCGGCAGGTGGACATTCAAGCGCCTATTATCAGTAGGCGAATAACGAACCGACCTGGCCCGTGGACGCATTCACGGGCGTTATGGTTGTTTCGGCGTGAGTCTTGCCGTCGCCGAGGCTTACCACTTTGACCTTCCGCCCTTCGATGACCCAAACCAACCCTTTTAAGAACGTGGGCTTTGTGGCCACATAACCTTTCGCTGCCGTCGAGTGCCACTCAACCGGCACCGTTGACTGCCATTCAGCGAGGACGATCTTGAACGTGCCCGAGGTCGAATGGCGCCCCACGGCATTCCACGCTTGACGAGCGGTTATCAGGGGCTTTGCATTCGGTGGTGGCGGCGTCAGTCGTATCCCGTTCATTGGGACGGTCTGAGCCGTCTGAAGCCTGGTCGGTGTTGGCATCCGGGCAGTCTTAGTCTCGGCTCCTGTTAGAACCGATGCAACGGCCACTGATGGGAGGAGGATCAGACCAGCCATGATCGCCGTCGCTCCCATTGCCACCCTGTTCGGTTGGACGGTCATCTCACCCATGGTGACGCAAAAGTCTCGGGTTTGGTTCATATTTCCCAAAGTGCCGCTGGGTTATCCGGTTCTGACCATTCGGTCGAGGACTCGCTTGATGGCCATTGGTTGCCAGCTCGATCCCCGCTTACTTTTGCGCCCTTCTGATTCCAGGGTGGCACAGATCTCACGCAACGATGCGCCAGAATCCCTCAGTTCAACGATGCGCTTGACGGTGGACTGCTCCTCGTCGGATTCGACCAAGCCCTTGTCTCGGGCTTCATACCCAAAGGCCGGGGCGCCCGAGGCGTAACCACCCATCTGAGCCTTGCGTCGCCTTCCATTGCGGAGCCTGAGTACGACCATCGACCTTTCGTATTCGGCAACCGCACCGAGAACCTGACGAATCATCTTCCGACTCGGGTCATCGGGATCGTCGGTGAGGTAGCTCGCCTCGGCTGGACTGGTTGAGAAGACCTTGCCGCCAATCCGTCGAATCTCGGCCAGGACGGTCTCTTGGACAATGAGATCACGGGCCAGTCGATCCAACCGGGGAACGACCATTCCCTCCGCTTGCCTGACCCGCAGCATTCCGAGGGCGTCGGCCAATCCGGGTCGGTCTTCCAACTCCTTCGCCCCGGAGATTCCCTCGTCGCAGAGGATGGCGACAAGTTTGTGGCCGTTGGATTTGCACCAATCTCGGACTTGCGACTTCTGAATGGCCAAGCCGAAGCCGTCCTCGACCTGTGTGGACGTGCTCACCCGGACATATCCGACGATTTTCACCCAAACCTCCTGACCTGCTATGTAACACTATCTGAAGGTATTGATACAGTCAAACGGAGCCATCGGGGTCGTCCGCTGCTTCCTCGATCGCCTGGAGGGTCCGGCGAACGCACTTCTCGCACCACCACGATTCGCCCGATTCATTCGGCGTCGAGAGGGCTGGGATGACCAAATCGGTGCCACAGCCAGAACACGGGTGGGATTCGATGGTCACGCCGCCGAGATTACGCACACGGCTTCCGACACGATCTATCTGGCACGAACGCTCGTAGAAGTCGCCTTGGATCACAAACCGCCGTTTGTGCCCGCCAAACGCCGATGCTGCCTGGACTACCCTCGACGGGCATGGACGGAAGCGTCGGCCAAAGTAGTGCGGCACGACAGTTCGATCCACAGCAGCTTGTCCTTGAAGTCAATGAGTGCTTTGACGGTTTTCACTTCACGATCCAAACGCACAGACCAGAGATCCCTTACGCCGAACGTGTGAAGGCCTGGTTCGCCCGAAGGGCAGCGGCCGAGAGTCGTGGACAAGGTTTCAATGAACCTTCTCCGGTGCTTAGCTACGCCGGAGCTGCGACGTTTGACCATTGTGAGGGTGAGGAGAGAGAATCTGGGTTCGTCTTGAAACTTTCGATGAAGACGGAATCGGATCGGAGGTTCACGATCTTCATCGAAGAGGACGACATGTTCCCCGAAACTGGTCATGAGCAAGGCCCGAATGTTGAATCGTCGATCGCAGCACAGCTTGCCTTCTGGACTCAAGAGATGATCTGTCACGGCACTGTCGATGAACTCGATGGCAGGGCCGTTGGCTCCGGGAAGTGGATGAAGATCTGGGCTTAGTCCCTTGCACCCAAGTCCGCAGCGCAAGCCCGCTGTCGCCGGCCCTGCGCTGCGACGATGCTGCGGTTGATGGGAGGCTCCTATCCTTGCATCATGGCTAAGGCCAAGATTTGGATGCCGTCCGAGACGCACTGTGATAGCCGTATCAGGCTTCGGGTGGGGGAGGAAGTTGCACTAAAGGTTTCGTACGACGGTGCTCGCCTTTATATGCCGATGTGGGGGCCGTCCACGACTGTTCATGGCCTGCTCGTTGGGATCGAGTGGCACGAAGTAACCGGCGCATTTGGCGACGGTCCCGTTGTCTATGGGCCGGGTGTTATCGATCCCGACGGCAATCGGATTACGTTCATTGGCGGCTTTCGGACCGTCTACTGAGAGCACAAAAGGGCCGTCGAGGTACGGCGTCACCGCTGCGGACTACGCCCGAAGGCACTCCGGTATCGGCAAGATGGGCGTGCCGGTGAGGAGGTCAAGGTCGTATCCTCAAGCATGCCCTCTTGGAAGACCTTCAGATGCGTCACGGACGCTCTCAATGACAATCTCCCTGATGACGCCGTCGTCGAAGCAGTCCAAGTGTCGGCGGACCTCTCGTCGATTACGTTGTGGACTTCGACGCCGGATCAGGTCATCGGACGCCGAGGATCGGTAGTAAAAATGATCAGTCAAGCACTGAACGATTCGCTAGGCATGCACGTCAGACTCTTGATCGGAGAAGTCGGCGATCCACCCGTCCGATGATCGTCCTGCCTCTTCTGTGAAGGTCGCCCTGTTCGATCTTGACAACACGCTCTTCGACAGGACGGGGGTCTACAGGATGTGGGCCATCCGGTACGTCGAGATGATGGGATTCGGCCAGAACGAGATCGATTGGCTCTGCGAAATCGACCGGGACGGATACGCCGACCGCAGGGCTGTCTGGACCCAGGCGAAGCAGCGATTCGGCCTGCGTGAGCCGGTTGACGAGCTGCTTGCCACCTACCGAAAGACGTATCTCGACTCTTGCAAGCCGGATGACGCCGTGGTCGAAGCACTCTCATCACTTCGGGATCGAGGGTGGCATACTGGAATCGTTACCAATGGGGCTATGCCCCACCAGGCCGAGAAGGCTGATCGTTTGGGCCTGCTCCCGATCGTGGACGCATTCTGTGGATCAGGCGAACTCGGTGTCGAGAAGCCCGATCGCAGGATTTTCGAGGAGGCGATCCGGCGCTGTGCGGGAGACCATCCTCTGGATCAAGAGATGTGTTGGATGGTGGGTGATACCCCCACCCCGGACATCGACGGCGGTCGAGCTGCCGGTCTCAGGACCATCTGGTTGCACCGAGGTAGGCGCTGGAATCCGCTAGATGGAGATCCACCGGACATGACGGTCGGATCCGTCGTGGAGGCAGTCCAGGCGATACTTTCGCCATCGGGAAGCAGAAGCTGACGGGTTTGGTGCCCCCAGATCAATGACCGAATCTCCAAGTTCTCCTGAGTATGACCGCATCGGGGTTGGCTACGGCTTTCATCGGCTGCCCGATCCTCGCCTTGGAGCTGCAATCCACGAGGCAATCGGGCAAGGGGAGACGATTCTCAACGTTGGTGCAGGAGCAGGATCCTACGAACCTCCAGACCGATCGGTCGTGGCCCTTGAACCTTCTGGAGTGATGCTTGCCCAGCATCCTGGCCGGCGGAGAGTGCGGGGGGCGGCTGAGCACCTTCCGTTCGCCGACGGATCGTTTGACGTGGCGATGGCCATCCTGACCGTGCACCACTGGGAGAACTTGAATGCTGGACTCGATGAACTTCGTCGAGTGGCCAAACGTCAGGTCATCTTCACTTGGGATCCCGACTTCGAACGCAAGCTCTGGATCACGACGGATTATGTTCCGGCTATTGATGCGCTAGAGACAAGCCGGTTCATGCCACTCGCCTTCGTTATTGACGCACTTGAGGCACGTACGGTTAGGCCCTTCGAGATCCCTCACGATTTTACCGATGGCTTCCAGGCGGCATTTTGGCGGCGGCCTGAGATGTACCTCGACCCCGAGGTCCGTGCAGCGAGTTCAACGTTCGCATCCCTTCCCCCCGAAGTAGTGGAACCTGGCATCGAGCAACTCAGAACTGACCTTGAGACCGGGAAATGGAGCGAGACTTACAACGAGCTGCTGACCCTAGACAGGGCGGACTTTGGTCACAGAATCGTGATCGCTGGTTAGAGCTAGTGAGGCACTTTTTAGGTGAAGGCTGATGTGTCCATCTCAATCGGGAAACTGCTCGACGGGCGAAGGTCAATAGGCTCACCAAGGTTGTGGCCCCGGAGGTGAAGCGGATTGCAGTTGTGGGTCCTGTCGCATCAGGTAAGACGACACTCGCCATCCGGCTTGGGTCTCTTCTTGATCTGCCGATATTCGACCTCGACGAGTTCTACTGGCGTCAATCTCCGCTCCCCACGGATGAAGAGTGGGTGAAGAAGCACTCTGAACTCATCAGCGGTGATCGGTGGATCATCTCGGGCGATTACCGGGCCATAGCGGACGCCCGGTTCCTGGCTGCTGAGGGCGTCGTCTGGCTCGACCTGCCACGACGCACCTGCTTCCGCCGAGTCACCATCCGAAAGTTGAAAGGAAATCCGGCCCCCCTCTTGGAGACCTGGCGGTGGATATGGCGCTACGCAAACCATGGCAGACACGAAACGGCAGTCTCACTAGCCAATCCGGATCTTACCTGCACCGTTTATCGGCTTCGATCTTCCAATGATGTGACATCGTTCCTCACGAAGATTGGGAGCTAAGTGCAAACGCCCCGATTGGCGGGAGCTAGGCCCGAAAGACCGGTTACCCAACGACGTGGAACTCGATCCGATACAGGAGCGTTTCGTCGTGGATCGGCCCAGCATGGGCGGCCCGTCGTCGCAGTGATTCCAGGTCTGTCTCGCCGGCTCGACGGATGTCGGCTTCGTCGATGAAAGCGAAAGGGATCAGTTCGACCGACTCAATCTCGATCTGACCATCACCCACACGGTACCGACCCCCAGCCTTCACCTGCGGACGCTGCCACAGCCGGAACGAGACCGTTATGTCTCCTGACAACACGGAGGAACTCCATGGACTCACCCTACGACGGCCTATGGCCAAATCCACATCGCCCTTACGGTACCGACGTCGGCCTTCACCTGGGGACGCTGGTGCCTCCGCTACGTCGGGCTGGGGTGGGCGATGCGGCGCCCCGAAGAACACGAAGAAAGCCCCCGGCCGAGATGATCCCAGGAGAGCATCCGAGCAACGGCCGACGCTCTCAAACGTACCTCAGGGCGCTGGATTTACTACCACCGGGGGAATCGTTCGTACACGCACATTCGGCTTGTAGCACGGCAGCAGAGACGCAGACGCCTTCGTGTTGTTGGGCGGGGCCGGGGCGACGACCCCCTTCTTACATATTGCGGGCCGCCCGCTTGTGTTCGGACCATGCCGTGCCGGCGACGACTGATGAGTCATCTGTCCCCCTGAAGGCCCTCGGCTATTCGACAACGAGGGAGGTCCCCCGAAGAAGTGTCCCGCTCCCCCGGCAGCGAAGACCGTCAACACGAGAAAGAGGGCTACGCACAAGCTCAACCCGCCGAGGATGACTCGCCTTCGCCGCCGTTGCCGAGCCTCCTTGAACAGCACCTCGGCGTCCCTCTCGACTGGCTCCGTTCGGGAGTCGTCGAGAAAGGCCTTCTCTGGCTCTAGCAATCCGACCGGCACAGATCTAGTATTGCTAGTACCATGTTTCCTGTCAACGTTGACCGCTCGGAGGCGATGGCCCTCCACGACCAGGTCGCCGCCGAGATTCGGCGAGCCATTGCCGAGGGCGAGGCTGAGCCAGGAGAACGCCTGCCATTGGCCAAGGACCTTGCGGCGGTCCTCGGTGTCAATAAGAACACGGTGCTTCGGGCCTTGCACATCCTCAGGGAAGAGGGTCTCCTCGACTTCCAGCGGGGTCGGGGCATCACGGTGGCCGGGACTCCCCAACACGGTGCGGTTGTGAAGCGGATCCGTGATCTCGTTGAGTTCTGCCGAAGCCAGGGCTACCGCAGGGACGAGGTCATCGCCATGATCGAGGGCCTGCCGTGACTTCGTTGCGTGTGAGCAGCCACGACCGTGAGGGCACGGTTTTGAAACCAACCCTGGGCAATGGGTACTTCATCGCCCGGTGGTCGAGCACGACCGTTGCTTCCACGTCCTTTGTCCCTGTCGGCTTAGAGCACCATGGGGGTAGGCGAGGTTCGAGCGCACCGTGAATGTGACCATCGACGATTTCGAGATCTCTCTTGAAACGCAACCCTTCGACAACTCCGAGGCGCTCTTTAAGGAGGCTCGCCGGCGCCGGCGCCGGCGTTGGATCATCTGCGGAGTCGCACTGTGCGTCCTGGTGGGCGCTTTGGCGGCTGGGTTTGTCGTGAGCGGAAGTGGAGGGGATCAGTCTGTTCCGAAGCATCTCAACCACACAGCACCTGCGGCCCCACCGTCACCTTCACCGACGTCCGTGCAGCGTCAGCCTGGAGTGGCGCTCCCATCGTCGGCGCTGTTCAACCAGATCTCGGTGTCGCAGAATGGCCTTTTGCTGACGGGAGTGACCAAAGCGGCCGGCGAGAATCCCAATGGTCCTTGTGTCGCAGCATCAGTCGATCCGGAATCTCTCGTCGTTAGAAAGCTCGACGACGGGGAATGCAATAATCCGCTGCTCTTTGGCCACACCGCCGAAGCCGTAACCAATCAGGTCCCGACGTCGAACGAGGTAACCGTGTCTGTCAATGTGGCGAATCCGACAACGGGCAACGTCACCGATGGCCCGGTGGTCATGGCATATGAGTACTCGTCCGATACTCACTTGGTGACGGCCTACGGCCCTGAGTCGTTATGGATCTACGACGTGGCAACAACCAACGGAGCCGAGTTGCTTCAGATTTCCATCGAATCTGGAGCCGTGGTCGATGTCGTTCCCATGCCCAAGCTGTATCGGCCCCTCCTCGCTGCAGACGATGGCGGGGTTTGGGTGGCCAACTCCAACGAGGGGTCTCCGGGGCCAGCGCTCTCCTATGTCACCTCTGGCGCCCCTGCTCCAACCACGGTCGTCGCCGATACAGGATTGGCAATCTGCTGGCTCACCGCTGATGGGACAAGTGCGTGGGTCGGAACGGGGGCCGGGCGGTACTGCGGGAACCAGACGGTCCAGAAGTACGTTGATGGTGCCCGTGGGCCGGTCTACTCCACCCCCAGTGCTGGGTTCACGCCATTTTGGGTCGTCGGAGACGCTGCCCACGGTCTTTGGACGATGCAGTGGACGCCACCGGCTTCGCCAGGTGCAAGCAGTTCGCAACAGATCATTGCTATCAACCCTGATACTGGGGTCGGGTCCGTCGTTGCGACCACGGCTCCGGTCGTCTTTCCCAACGGAGCGCCCAGCAACGGACTGGTGCAGGGGCAGGGGGTCTACTTTGACGGGGCGCTTTACCTCCTCGAACCTCCGTTCCACCAAGACGGCTACCTCGGGTACACCTCAATCATTCGAGTCCCCGTTTCTCGCTGAGATTGACGGCACGACTCGCCCGGTTCAGCGGGCGTCGTCAGGGCTGGGGTGGTCAGATCCGTACCGCAACCGGAGCAAGAGTGGGATTCCACGGTGATCGGCACCGAGGTTGCCCATATGGCTGCGATCCGGAAATGCTCCTACGGCATACTGAGCCGATGATCTGACTCTTGGCGGCGGACCTTGCTGACCCTCTGAGGCCGGATCTCATTGCACTCCCTGAGCAGCACGGGCACGGCAGGTGACTAGCTGTCTCCGTTGTCGACGGTCACCGAATCGAAGAGCTTCGAGCTACGGAGAGCTTGGGCGACGGCGTCCACCTGGGAGACCGGACCGAAAAAGGTGAAAGTCAACACCTCGGGGGACGTCTGCTCTTCGCTGTCAATACCTCCGCCCGTCGTCGGGGAGCTGAACCGGTTGAGCACCTGAGATTGGAGTGCGTCGATTGCCTCCGCCGAGGCGCCTGGATTGGCCGTGGCAGTAATCAAGGCAGTTGGCAATGGCCCAACCTCTTGCGCCAGGGCGGAGGGCAATGCTGACGTTTCGACGACACTCGCAGATCCAATCGGATCGAGCCATTTAATGACATTGCGCATGGTTCCGCCTTCTTTTTCAACGGGCGATTGGGGAGCGACAAATGCTTGGAACGGATCATTGGGGCCTATCGCCCAGAGATTCCGGCCTTCGAGAAGTGCTCCATTCGCCGGATCTACAACGATGCTCGTTGCATCGGCGAGCGTGTCGCTCGGGACATCGAACCCCAGCCCAGTCGAACCCGTGTGCGTGGCGGTCTCTCCGAGGGCGTGGATGCCTGGCATCAGAGCCAGTGCGTCATAGAGTGCCGAGTAGAACGCCGGCGTCTGATCGGTCAAGTCCGTGGTCAAGAGGGCCACGACTCGTTGGAACCCTGGATTTTGTCCGGGAGTTATCGAGAGATGATCAAGCCCTTGGATTCCTGTCGTCCCGGTGGTCAGCTCGTGAGCCAACGTGGACGGATCCGTTGGAAGCGAAGAGACATTCGTCGTACCTGCACCCGATTGGAGACCTGTTCCGTTGCTGGCGTTCGAGGTCGCTGAGAATCCACATTGGTCCGGATTCGCCAATGGGTCGTTCTTCTGGGGGCCATGGGGGCTGTTTAATAGGCCGGCAGCGTCCCAGGCCGCCTCATTGGCCGAGGAGGCAAACTGTGCCTGGCCGATGTTCAACGAGTAGCAAGATTCGCCGAAGTTGTTGGACCACTGGGTCGTGGTTACCGCAGCCGTTGCCTCTGCCCCCGAGACCGGAATGGCCCCGCCCTGACCGAGGTACTGAAGATCCATTGACCACAATCCGTGCGCCTGTGTCTGGAGCCATTGCCCCCGTTGGAGCTGGGGTACTACCTGATTGGCGGCATTAGAGGCAATCAGGCGAAGTTGTGCTGCCGCAGCAGCGGGGATTTTCTGTCCCGTAGATGGCAAGAGCACGAGTGCGAGCACTGTCGCACCAGCTACAGCAGCGATTCCGCCGAGGGCGAGGAATCTGGGTCGTCGGTCGAGGTGACCCAGCATCCGTGTCGGTCGGCGCACCGGGCGGTACACATTCGACTCTAGCTGTGGGAGCAACGGAGCCGGGGGGGCGGAATCCAACAGCTCCGTCACGAGAGAACGAATCTCCATGTCTAGGACTTCACTCTTCGACATTCAAAGCCTCCTTTAAGCGTGATCTTCCTCGAGCGAGGTGACGTCTCACTGATCCGTCGCTAATGCCCAGGAGCCCGGCGATCGCCGACGGGGTGAGATCGTCCCAATAGGTCAATACGATGACGGCACGCTGCTGGATGCTCAGTCGAGAGACGGCAACAAACACTTCGGGCCGAATCTCGGGAGGATCAACGATCTCGGGGAGTGCCGCTTGCTCTTCACGTGCCCTACGACGGCGGGAAGCCCGATGGTGCGCCGCCGCTTCGGTGTAGACGCTCCGATAGAGATAGGCACGCTTCTCTGTGACCTTCGACCATTTCGGAGAGCCAAGGCATCCGAGGACAGCCTGCGAGACCAGGTCAGCGGCATCATTGGGTCCGACCAGGCCAGTGGCAAAGCGGGTGAGCTCCTCGGCGTTCTTTCGATACAGCTCGCTGTCTGAGGACCCCACGTCTATAAGATGCCGCAGAGTCCCCGTTCGGGTGACACTCGCTGAAAAAAATATAGACCGGGTCCGCCACTTGGGTGATCGCCTATAACGCCCGGTGCTGGGTATGCCTGGAAGCGATCGGCTACGCAGTAGACGCTGGGGCTCCGCTTCGGATGCTGGAGCGTCACCGAGACGACTACCAACGGCTCCTCTGGTAACAGAACCTATGGCATATCGTTTCTATCGTGGGTGGAGACGACTCGATATCTGAACACTATGAGACGGTCCGAGAAGAGGATCGTCTCTCCTCTGGCCTCGGCCAGCTGGAGCTATTGAGAACCCAGGAAGTACTTCGCCGTCATCTTCCGCCACCACCTGCTTACGTCCTAGATGTGGGTGGTGGCACCGGCGTCCATGCCTCTTGGCTTGCCCAAAGTGGATACACGGTTCACGTTGTCGACCTGATACCAAGACACGTCGAACGAGTGGAAGCGGAGCTAGGCGTTGTCGGAGTCACAGCGGAAGAGGGCGATGCTCGACATCTCACTGCGGCAGACGATAGCGCCGATGTCGTCCTCATGTTCGGTCCGCTATATCACCTCACTGACCACGACGACCGCCAGGACGCACTTAGGGAAGCGATGCGTGTCACACGAGGGGGAGGCCTCGTAGCCGTAGCTGCCATCAGCCGATTTGCCTCACTTTTCGACGGTCTCTCCCGTGGCTTTCTCTTCGACGCAGATTTCCGGCAGATCGTTCAGCGAGACCTAGCTGAGGGTCAACATCGAAATCCCGATAATCGACCGCATTGGTTCACGACGGCATACATGCATCATCCCGAACAGCTTCGTCAGGAACTAGAAGAAGCGGGACTGAACGTGATCGAGATTGTCGGCCTGGAAGGCCTCGCCGGATGGCTCGGTACTCTCGACCAAGAATGGGAGACTGAGGCAGGAAGAGAAACCATCCTCTATTCGGCGAGAGCTGTCGAAAGCGATCGATCGGTGCTCGGGTTGAGCGCCCATTTTCTTGCAGTTGCCCGAGCAAGGACTTGATGACAAGGGAAGCGCCTTTGAAATCATGAACACCTGGGGCGGTGGGGCTTTTCGGCATCACGAACAGGAGCGGCCTTGCAGTCTGCACGGTCCGTGTGGTCGTACGCTTATCGGCCATGGAAGTCGTTGACGCCAAATGGGGTTATCTCTCGGTACGAGATGCCTCAGCTGCCGACAAGTTGAGCGTCGCTCGAGTCCATGTCAGATCCTGGCAGGTCGCCTACCGGGGAATCTTCTCGGACGACTACCTCGACCACCTAAATCCTGAGGAACGGGCAGAACGCTATACGTTCGGCTCCGAAGATCCACGTGGACCGCAGACCATCGTGATCACACACGATTCAATCATCTTTGGCTTCGCTTCGTTCGGACCCTCACGAGATGAAGACGTTCCGACTGCCGGTGAGATCTACGCTATCTACCTCGATCCGTCTTCGTGGCATCGAGGAGCTGGTCAGTTACTCATGGCAAGTGCACTTTCACGCCTCAGAGAGGTGAGGTTCAGAGAGGCCCTTCTTTGGGTGTTGGAGCGCAATGAGCGGGCTAGACGCTTTTATGAGATGGACGGATGGTCGCCCGACGGTGAAGTCCGGACGGAAGACGTTTGGGGAGTACAAGCGGATGAGGTTCGGTATCGGCGCCGGCTTCATTGATCTCAAAGTCTGTCCCGTGCGCCCGCCGAGAACGCTACTGATTGTTTGTGGGGATGACCTTGATCATCTGCAAGGCCGGATTATCCAGATCCCACAGGTCAGGGAACTCCTCCAGAGGTCGAAAGCCTTGATCCAGATAGAAAGCCCGTGTCCTGTCATAACCCTCATCCGGCTTGCTCGGACCGAGGGTCTTCACCTGGAGGAACTCCACCCCTTCAGCAGCCAGCAAGTCTTCGGCGTGCCGCAGCATCTCTTGACCGATTCCCCTCCGATGGTGCTCAGGTAGAACCGCCATTACATATATCTCAGCGGCAAATGGGCTGTGCGTCACGAGTGTGAGCAGCCCGACATCCTCATCGCCGAGCGTGGCGACGACCGTAGGTGATCGATCGGCCATGGCAACGTAGTCATTGACTGCCTGCTGCATCCCGAACCACGAGGGCAAAGCTGCCAGGATCTTCAGGCAAGTACCACCTGCACCAGCTGGCACATCACGAAGTCGCAGATCGTCCACTGCCAAATCTTGCCTGCTTTGAGAAGCGGCTGCATCAGTTGGCCCGGACTGAGATGACGCCCTGCAGCCTCCGGGCATCGGGACAAGCTTCCTAGTCTCTTGTTTCAGAGTCCGGGACCAACCTCGGCGATGTAATCCTTAAGCGCATCAGACCATGAGCGCATCGGTGGATCGCCAGGAGCATGCGCCAAAACGCTGTATGGTGGGCGCCGGGCCGGGAGCGCATAATCTCCTGAGCTGCACGAAACCACTCGTCCTGCATCGAGACCAGTCAACTCAAAAATCGTGCGTGCGAGGTTGTCCCGAGAGACTTCGCCGGCGTTTGTGCCGTGGTAGTAGCCACCGGGGACGTCAGCCCGAACGAGAGCAACGATGTACTCAGATAGATCCCTGGTCCAGGTCGGTTGGCCAGTTTGGTCACTGACAACCGACACAACGTCGTCCTCTTTGGCGACTTGCAACATCGTCTTGACGAAGTTGGATCCATGTTCGCCGTACAGCCAGGCGGTGCGCACCACGATCGAGGTCGGGTCAGCTGACCGCACGGCCCATTCACCTGCAGCTTTAGTGCGGCCATACGCCGAACACGGCGATTGAGGATGACTCGGCAGATAGGAGGATTTTGACAGCCCATCGAAGACGTAGTCGGTCGAGATCTGTACCGTCCGAGCACCGGCTTCTCGGGCCGCCCGAGCCACGTTGTAGGCACCCACAGCATTGACAGCAAAGGCTGCAGCCTCGTTGGTCTCCGCTTCATCCACGGCGGTCCATCCTGCGGCGTTCACTACGACCTGTTGCTGCCGCACGGCAACACGGACCGCCTCAGAGTCTCTGACGTCGAGATCAGCTGAGCCGAGTCCCGTGACATCTTCGCTGTGCTCGGCTAGCACTTCGCAGAGATCTGTTCCAAGCATTCCGTTGGCGCCAGTCACGAGCCACCGCACGGACCGATCTTGCCACGCCGAGCACCCGGTCCATTGCCTTGATGTGCGCACATACTGTGTTGGCCCACCATCTAGGGGTAAGGCTCAGTCGAGCATCACGACGAGCAGGCTCTCCGATCCTGCCTCGTTCCCTTCGCCCGCCCGTGAGGAAGGACGGTAAGCACAGCGGTTCTCATCACGCAGGTCTCCCTCAATGTCTGGATGACCTTGCCGTGTTCTGAGATAGTCACGACCCCGGGAGTTGGACAGTCCTCCTCAGCCGCTATCGCTGTGGTGGCATGAGAATCTTTCCGCAAGAAGGTGATGGTAAATGCGTCGGAAACCGCAAAACACCCGGTGGGCCTGACGACAATCAAAGTCCCAAGAACTCGACGTATCTCTGCTGCCTGGCGTGCATTTGCTGCGACGGTCACCGGCTGGATCGATCCGGACAGCCGAACCTGACCGTAGCCCGTTACCTCGACTGCACCGCCCTTGGGCACGATGGGCGAACTGACGGTTGGCACGCCGTCGGGCACAACGCTCGCATCGGCCGATGGCACACCCGCAGCCAGGAGCAGGGCTGGCAGGAAGATGAGAAAGGCGCAACTTGCTAGTCGTCGTCGGCGGATAGCGGCCACCTAAAAAACCTCCCTCGTCCCCATTATGACTCCGCTGTCGAGGGTATGGTTCGACAGTTCCTGGTATAGCCACGGAGGCCGGGAGTGGGACACCAGTAGCCGGGAGTTCAAAGGGATATTGTTCTCGCCCGTGAAGCCCGAAGCCCAATGGTATTTGGTGGAGGCACTTGCCAGGGCAAGAGGGCAGTTCGGGATGGGTGACGACTACGAGGCCAAACAAACACAACTGAGCCACTTCGCAGGCGTATTGGCTGGATTCCGCTACCTGGAAGTTGTTACACACGAAGAGCAGCAGGACTGGTATCGCAGGATGCTCGTCGCCCTCGGTTACGAGCCACCCGACCCCGCTCCATCTGGCGTCATCCGGACCATCTACGTCGGCGATCCCGCCAAGCGCCCTCCGCCACCTCAGCCCCGCAGTACTCCTGTGTTCATTCGTTCGCAGCCAGGACCCGAAGAGGAGTTCGAGGTCCACGGTGGCAGACTTCGAGTTATTGCGGCTGAGTTCTACGACTCCGCAGTAGTCATCAGATGGCACGTCTCTCCCCAGCCCGACGTCGCATCAGTCTTTCCCGACGAGACCGCCGCTCTTGAGCGGGATCTCATTGGGCTAGAAGCGTGGGCGGAGGAGGATCTGAGGCAAAAGGGACATGCGGAACTGGCAATGATCAGGCTCTACAGGTTCGCCCTACGAGATGATCTCGGCACGTCGTATATTCAGTTGGGGTCACGCCACGGCACCGGTCCCAATGGGATGACCGGTGAAGCGGAGTTTCAGGCACCCCCAGCGGAAGCTTCCCTGCTCGTGTTCTCATGGCTCGGACTTGATGTGCCAATCCCTATCAGTTGAGGTATCACGTCGTTTGGAACAGCGGGTCGGAGGATGGTTCTTGCCCGTCCCCTCTCAAGGCCGCAATCGCCGGAAGAGCAAGCGAGCGTGGCTCCCTCTTTGAGCCGTGATGAAGCGTTATCACTCCTTCGACGGGTGGCCCAAGGCGATTTCCATATTGTGATTCATCCGCTTGACGATGGCGAGAAACACTTCCGGCTCAAACGTGACCATGGATCGAGTGAGTGCCACCCATGGCCCCCAGTAGAGGCCGCCAACGATCATCAAGAGCACGATGCTGAGCAGTTCGCAAAGTTTCAGAGCCATTCGGCGACGATACAGAGTCCAATAAGCCCCAGCATCCAAAGTGACCGGCACGCCGGGGCGCTCATCCATTTGCGAGATACCCTCATTTGACAAGTCAGGCCTGCCCGAGAGGGGACGCAGATATGAACCAAGGGGCACAAAGATATCTAGTGGAGCGTCTGATGATTGCCAGAGATCACCCGCCCCAAATCGAGGTCTCCCAATGGAGACAACAGATGCTGGCGGGATTCGGTGGGGCCATCGAGGCGCTTCGGGCAGCAGATGCGATGGATGCCGATGAGGCCCACGACTGGAACAACCGAATGTACGTGGCCCTCGGCCTGGAGCCGCTTGACCCGCTGCCACCTGGATTCAAGGGTGCACGAATGGTCCTCGTCGGTGAGGGTGATCGTCCACCACCGAAACCGGCTGCGCCAGTGGCCCGGTTTCTCGAACTGATTCCCGTGGCCGATGCCGACCGAGAGGTTCCGTTCGGAGGTCGCCTGCAGATTTTGGGAATCGAGCGCTATGACTCGATGGTGGCGGTCGCCTGGCGCATGGCTCCGTTGCCAGATGCTGAAATCGAGTATGCCGACGAGCTGAGAGATCACGAGCGAGACACTGCGGGACTTCCCGAGGGCGAGCGCAGGATGCTGCGGCAGAGGTTCCTTCATCAGCTCAACCGAGCGACGAGATACAAGTTTAGGCTCTCTGACGACCTGGGTACCGAGTATCACGATACAGGAGGTGGCTGGAGCGGCAGCGGGAACGAGCAAACCGGACGAGCACGATTCATGCCCGGTGTTCCCAAGGGGGCATCAATACTGACGGTGCGGTGGGACGAGCTGACATTCCATGTTTCGATCAGGGACCCCTACGAGGCAGAGTGACTCACTTCGCTGGGTCGGTTGGGCAGGTCGGCAGGACTTGGGAGGGGTGCAGGGAATCGACTAGTAATACCTCGTGACCCAACGACCAAATCCCTCTGGACTGCCAGTTCCGCTCAACACCCTCTCGATTGAGTTGGTTGAGAAATGGTCGATCAGTGATGACGTCGAGCGTGACCTCGTTATGGAGGTCACTTCGGTTGAAGAACTTCAAGAGCTGGTGTCCATCTTCACAGACGAAATGTTCGAGGCTTTCAATGGATACCTCGACACCGATCCCCCCGAAGCGGAGTGGCTCCTCTGGGTCGGACTTGCCGCTTCTGAGGCGAAGATGGATCTCCAGCGACGCACTGAATCCAGCTGAACTGGACTAGTTGCCACTCCCTAACTACACCGGAGTGCGGGCCTCCTCGGGGGCGTCCTGATCACTCCGAATCTACGAGGCCCGGGAGCCTGCGATGAGGGCAATCAGGAGCCTGGGACCTGGGTGAACCCCGCCGGGATTTGGAGCTTCAGGTGGGCAAGGTTGGCCGGCGTGGCCGGAAGGACGGTGAAATGCATAACAAAGGGGTTGCGTAGCTCAGGGATGGGTGGGAGTAGCGGCATCATCTCGACCGGAAGGAGCGTGTCGGCATTGAGGTAGATCATGGCTACCGGCTTGGCATTACAGCTCGACTCCAGCTCAACGGTGGTCTGGCCATCCACGACCTGAGTGCCGGGAACACGGACGAACTGCTCGGCCTTGAGTTCTTGTTGGAGGGCAGTGGGATTAGCGAACGTCAACATGTTTTCCCCGACGCCATTGCATGGGTTTGTATCGACTCCCGTCGGCTCGTTTGCGGCCGAGATGCTCATGGTGTACCAAGTCTTGGTGGTGTAGTTCACGACAGTGGCGGTCACCTCCCCGTTCTGGATTGTCACGAGGTCTTCGCCGAGACCGTCGGGCGACACCATCAGGCCGACGCCTTGGTGTATCCAAAACGTCGGACCCCCTCCGGTTATCTTGATGACGTTGTCCGCTACTGCATCAACCAGGGCCATGTGAAAACGCTGCAGGACGTTCGACGAGCTGTGTGCCTCAGTGGGACGTGGCGTTGACTGCACGGTCACGAGTACGGCTGCCAACGTCGCCGTGAGCACCACTCCTAGCACTTGTGCGATTCGTCGATTGCGACGACGACGCAATCGACCATGGACCCACGGCACTGGATCGGTTCGCAGGTTCAGGTGCGCCGTCTCGGCGGACAGCCGTTGACGGAGTTGGTCATGCAGTTCATCGTCAGTAATCACTGTGCACCTCCGGTGGTAACGGTTCATCGGTAAGCAGGAGTCTCAAGCGTGCGGTCGCCTTGGCCGTGGTCGATTTCACGGTGCCCTCGCTGATGCGAAGGACAGTGGCGGTCTCGACGACCGAGAGGTCCCCCAAGAACCGCAACACGACCACCTCCCGTTGAGCGGCGGTGAGTTCGGCGAGCGCCGATGTCAAAAGTTGGCGGTCCAGCACCGACCCGGTCTCGTCAGCGGCATACGGCGAAAGGAGTGGCAACTCCATGGATCCGCTCAGATCTTCTCTGATCCGTCGCCGGAGTCGCCGTGCCCGGTCACGGCCGAGATTGATGAGGACACGAAATGCGTAGGCCTTGGGTGAGGCAGCGGCGACCGACCAACGGCCTGCGGTGCGCAAGAGCGTGGTCTGCACAAGATCCTCGGCGTGCCCTCGATCCCCGGTGATCAACACTGCCGTGCGGAGCAACAGGGGGGCCTGCGCCCGGGCGAAGCTGTCGAATGATGGGTCCCCGGCGGCACTGCGCCGGGTCATTCGAGATAATCCCACGCCCTATAGAACTCCGAACAGGCCAGTTACGTTGCCTTGATCCCAAAAATGACCTCTACCTGGCATATTGCGAGAAGGGTCGAAGCAAGAGTGCCAGTTTCACGACCTCATGGAAGCGGCCGATGCAAGGAGATAGGAAAGAAGCCACTTGTTGCTTCTGAATCGAGCTTTGCTCACCACTTCGAATCAAAAAGATGTTCCGATTTCTCGGGATCGGGGGATCTCAAGTTCTACTCGTCAATCGAGAAGGGTCAACGCTGCACCGAAAGGGGTGGAGCCCTTCTGCGCATCTGTGAAGATGTGAGCTGAGATACTGCGGCAGTGTCGATTGAACAACATCGCCCGACTCGCTGTGGCACTCCTGGCGAAGCTCATGAAAGGGTTGCAAGATTTTGACGGGCAGCTCTGAGGGCCTCCGGTCAAGAAACGGCAGTGCCTGATGTCGATGGAGCTGCCATCAGGCGAGGAGAGCTGAGATCGGACTCTGGCTCATGCTTGAAGATAGGTCCGTGCCGAGTCGGCGTCGCCGATGCACGTGGCAATACGTAACCTCGCTTCGAAGAGTTGGAAGTGCTGCAGCTACCGCTTTGGTAGAATACTCGGTATTCTAATCCCCATCTTCGGGGATTGACTGAACCTTTCACGCCTCCCCACTGGATGCCAATCAAAAGTTGGGCTGCATTGCCGAAGCGTTTATCCGGTCGTACCCTGGTGGGACGACCCGTATCGAATGTTCGTTCCCGCCTAATGCTCAGGATCCCACGATTAGGCCCTAGGATTCGTTTTAAGCCAGCGTAATGGGATAGCTAGAGGATTTACGCCTACCGAGGCTAGGCTGGCTTGTAGGGGCCCCTCGTGCCAGTCATTCCCATTCCTTTTCGAGCAACCGAGGATCCGGAGCCCTGTTACTCCATTCGGCAGATTCCAGGTTAGCCGGGGTGATCTCATCGATATGAGCCAAGACATATTCGATCGCCACGCCCACTCCTCCCATGGCGGCGCATAGCGGAGATGAGTGGCGAGGATCGACCTTTGCCTTGCCTGCCTTGTCCCCGTCAGTATCGGGGGGGCGTGTGCGACCCGACCCATGGGATAGCCAGCCGAAATGTAATGCCTGATCGTTCGAATCCCTGTGTAGCAGCTTCATTGATCAGTCTGGTCCTACCTGAATAGGTATCTTTGATGTGTCGATTCTCCAAGATTTGCCGATCTTCATTGCACCTGGCATTTTTCCTTTGCGGCATAAACGATAGATAGTCTCGGGAAATATTCGGAGTTCGCTTGCCGCCTCAGGAACAGTGAGGTGAACATTCTTTTTTCTCGCCATAGTCTTTACATTCCTTTTGTCCATTCCAAACTATTATACCGCATATGGCTCAGTATCACGGCAAGGGATCCTCTTTACTGATACCGCGGATCCGGTCTACCAGACTTTGAACAGACGGATCAGGCTTAGGTTGATCAGGCTTAGGGTGATCTGGATCCGATACGACGTAAGGATTCGCCTTTTTCGAATACGAACGATGGGCCGAGAACAGAACCTCTCTATGTGGATTTCTCTTAAGGTCCCTGAACTTCTCGACATCCTCGACAGATCCGAGGAGGTAGCTAATATCCTTGAACTGCGGACGTCTTTCCCATGCGTCGTTTTCCCAGCCATTGAGGGCATCCCATACGTCTTCAGGAGAAAAGTTCCACTCGACAAGGGCACGGGCAATGTATCCGAGTCGGTCATCAGTTGACTGAGACTTTCCGTTACCTGTCGAAGCCCATGCGTCAAACAGGTCCCGGACGATGACAGGATCCGCCTTGGCAAGAGAGTCTGACAGTGACGTGTTCTGCCCGGAAGCTTTGGATTTCTTCTGCTTCACAACGGGACTGTCCGAAAAGTCCCGAAGAGGCTTCGACTGGTGGATCGATTCGTCCGAGTCCCTGTCCCCAACCTCCTCGGCTGACGAAGAAGAAATCTCTTTGATGTCCGGGAAGGAATCCACGCAGACGACGGAGGAGTCTGCCGGGTTACCGTGGTTCTTCTTCCCTAGTTCTTCATTCACTAGTTCTTCTTCACTGGTTCTACTTATATGGTTCTTATTAAGGTGCGCAGTTTCAGCTATACCCGGTGTAGCTGATTTTGCACCCCGGGTATAGCTCATTTTGCGCACCTGGTGCGCAGTTTCAGCTAGACCGGGTATAGCTGATTCTGCACCCCCTGTCTCGTCAGGGTGTAGCTGATTTTGCGCACTACTCTCATCAGGCACTTTGTCTTCAGTGAAGCCATAGGGCTTCGGGAAATAGTTGGACGATCTCTGCAGACCGGAATCCTTCGCAAAGTTATGCTGGACGATCAGGAACCCAGCCGAGACTAGTTCTTTCACGGCGGAATCGACGGTCCGCAATGAAGAGTTCATGTCCGTGGCAAGAGTTTTCCGACTCGGGAAGGCCTGGCCGTTTTTCCCGGCGTACTTATCTAGAAAGCCGAACAGTAGTTTCGCATTGTTCGACAGGCCGGGAGATTCCAGCACCGCCCACGGGATCCGGGTGAAGTTAGGGTAGTCGTGCTGATGCTCGTCGCTATTGTCAGTGACACTTAGGGACGTCATGACGACTCCCCGTTGATCTCGGCCGCAGTCGGCGGACTAGACCCACTGGCCGTTAAAAAATCAGGGGAGACGGACGGACGGTTTGTTTGCATTGGATATCACTCCGTGTTTGAGGATGCGGCCCCGTCTGGCTTGACTACGGAGTGATATCCATGAACTTAGTCAAGCCAGACGGAACAACATCCAGCTGATATTTGGAAGCTCACGGTCACGAGACCGGCTTCAGCAGATCAAGAGAGATCAAGAGAGATCAAAGGCGGTTCAGCCGGGACGAACTAGCGCCGTTCTGCTGCCGTGGTACCAGTGTATCAAAGAAGTTTTCAACCCAAAGTCGCAACGGAGCGATTGCGAGCGCCGGAGCAATCACTAGCTTTATGGTTGGACAAAGACGACGGGACGAGCAAGCCGCCGACTCCATCCGTGCCGCTCTGAGCTAGAACGTCCTAGCATCTACGACGACCCCACAGGCCCCTGAGGCTTCCCAGGAGCCGTCCGACTCTGATGACGAGACTAAGGCCGCAAACCGCTCATCGGCCCGTACCGAGGCCTCACCGAGCGTATGGGGGGACGACTTTGAGTCCGAGGTCAAACTCCGGGTCGATCCCGTCGTAGACGGACGGGCGCACGTCCTCCAAGTACCGATCTACGTAGTCGTCCCAACCATCGGCAGGTTCGAAGTCGGGATCGTCGGCTTCCATCTTTTTCCTTCTCGCTTCGGCCACCTTGAAATAAGCTCGGATGCCGGTGATCGTGTACTTCAGGAACTTGAAGTTGACCCGATCCGGGTCGAGCCGGTTGTAGCCCTTCGCAGGAGCAACCCAAAAGAAATATGTTTCAAGTGCGTCGGCGACGATCCAGATCCGACCACATCCACCAGCTTTCTTGAGGCACGAGTACCAACGCTTTGATGGCCCACCCTGACGCTTCGTCTGCCGTGATGCTGCCGCCATCCGAGACGAGTTCATCCGGTGGAATGCCAAGGGATCCAAAGTCGGATTCGAGTCGCACTCACGTCACTTCTTCCCTCCACCTGACGACAACAACGGTAGTGAAGGGTACGGTGACGCTGACGAGTCGAACGGCACGGGCGGAGTTGAAATGACGTTGGCTTATAACGCCTCTGTGCTTCGATCTGAGACGTGTTCCGATATGCCTGAGCCAGATACGTCACCTGATCCACACAGAGCCGTACACGGGCTTCTAGGGCGTCTTAAGCGGATCTTTGGCCGGGATCTTGATGAACCGTGGCGTCGGCGGATTATTGGCGTTCCTGATCGCATCAGCCAGCACGGCAAACACATCTTTGGCCCGCTTCGAACGTTCGGTCAGGTCGTCCACGAACTCGAACTGAAGCCGATCCGGATCGAACCGATTTGTCGGTCTCACAGCCCGTAACACCGTGATCGACTTCAGCACGGATCTGAGCAGCAGTGTTCGGTCTTCGGCAGACATGTCCGGCCATCTGGTTTGGACCTCACCTCGGTGTCGGTCCAATGCCGAATGAGTGCGCAATGACGCCAGCTTCGTGGTGCGGTCTTCGATTGTCGCTCGAATGGGCTTGACGGCAGTGACGAAATCCATCGGATCGAGCTGCATTTCCGCCTGCATTTCCGCCAATGCTTTGATCTTCGCTTCGTCTCTGGCGTTGGCTGCTCGAAGTTCGACCGCTTCGTCAGCGTTGTCGCTTTCGTACTCTGCGATGGCTTCATGAAGAACGGGTGAGTCGAGTAGCGGCAACATGACGTCGAGCACGTACTTCTCGACGCCATCAGCACCGACCCAAACCCGGCCGCAGCCCTTCGTCTTCGTGCCGCCTCGCTTTTTGACGCATCCATACCAACGCTTCGAACCACGCCGCTTGTCGCTCAGGGCTGCAGGCTTCAGTTCGGATCCGCACTCGCCACATACGAGGAGCGATTTCAGTGGATAAGGCCGGGATAGCCGTGGAGTTGATCGACCGGGATTCGTCAGGATGTCAACGACTTGCCGCCACTTCGTTTCGGTAAGTACTGGCTTCCAGTCGGCCTTGCCGATGATGATCGGCCGTTTTTTCTCATCGACTCCATGTTGACGGAGACCAGCAATCGACGGACGAAGCATCATCGACCGCAAGGCCTGAGATGTCCACGTGCTCGACCTCGGTGCTGGTATCTCTCGGTCGTTCAGCTCACGTGCGATCGTCTGCAACGGTCTTCTTTCTTTCAGGATCTGGTCAGCAACCTGACGAATCACTGCCGCTTCTGATTTGTCCAAAACAAGTTTTTTATCGACCAGCTGATGTCCATACGGACGCCGACCGCCAGCAAAGAGACCGGATTCGGCTCGCTGGAGCTTCTCACGCCGTGCTCGCTTGCTCACCTTGCGCTTCTCCTCGTTGGCGAATGCAACCTTCATGCGTGCCATGGTGAGACCTTCACCGGATTTGAAGTCAACATCGCCGCCGACCCAGGCCATTAGCAAGCCGTTGTCTTCGCACAGCTCCACGAACTGCTCGAACTCCAAAGGCTCACGGGTGAACCGGTCGATGTCGAAAAGGGCTATGGCGTCAATCCGGCCCGCCTTCACTTCTGCCACCATTCTCAGCCATTCAGGTCGCTCGACACCCTTGGCTGATTTGATGTCGTTGTCGATGTACACGTGATCCTTGGTGAGCGACCAACCATTACTTCGGCACAGCTGGGCAGTGTCCTTCCGCTGACGTTCGACACCAAGGCCTTCGCCTTCGTCGTCTCGACTGATTCGGCAATAAGCCGCTGCCCGGAGGTGGGTTTTCGGCATCTGACCAGCGTATCGTGCTATCTGTCAAATACAAATGACGACCAGTGGTAGTTGTCGCAGATGGTGAAGGCATCGGCTAACGCGTAATAGAACGGCAGGTCGGCGCGCTCGTAGTAGCCCATGGTCAACACGCCGTTCTGGGGCCCTTCGAACGCCGTGCTCGTGTGGGTCTTCACGAAGTCGGCGTTGTGTCCCGCGCCGCGACTCAGGTGCTCGGCGGTCCACGTGTGATTGAGGTCATCGGTGCATTCGCCGATGCCCGAGTTGGACCGGAGATGGAAGGGGAGCAAGTGTGAGGAGGCGCCGCCGGGCCACGCTTGCGCGAACGCACCGAGCGAATCCTTCGGGCGATCGTCGAAGCCCCGCACGCCCTTGTAGGCCCCGTAATAGTGGTCGAAGGACCGGTTCTCCTGCATGAAGAAGATGACATGCTCGATGGCGCCGAGATCCGACCCCGCCGCCTTGACCTTCGTCGCCGCGCTGATGGTTGTCGCCCCGGCACCGCGGCCGCCCACGGCGGCGAGGAGGCCGCCGCCGGCGGCCAACGCGGCAGCGAGGAAGGTGCGACGGTTCAGCTGCGGTGGTCCGTCCGGGTGCGGCGGCGTCATGGCGAGGTGTCCTCTCCTTCGAGCCGGGTCAGTCTGCCGCAGCGGTACGTCCCCACGCGTGATCTGGTTAAATTGCCCCCGGTGCGGAGGAGACCGGGGAGGCTCGCCCACGTTCTCGTGCTTGCTGCCTCCATCCTCATCGTTGGCCTGCTCCTCGGCGCGGCTCGCGTCGCCGCCGCGCCGAAACTGCCGCATCGCTCCACGTCGGCTCATCCGGACTGTGACAGTCAACCGGGGCGCCCGAGATCCGTGAGCGCCCCGATCATCGGCGGCAGCAGGTTTCCGATCGTGGCGGGCATCGATGCCAACGGATGCGATGCCTGGCCCTATGAACTCGCCTCGAGCCCCGGAATTCCACGCACGTTCTTTGCCGGTCCCGGCTTTGCGCCCGGCATCAGAGCCTTTGAATACGGCACGCGGGAGACGACCAGGGTGGCGAAGGGGGAGCAGGTGATCTCGGTCACCGATCCCACGAAGGAATGGCGAAGGGTCTACGCCGGCTATGACCTCTGTGACGACCGGACGGGAATGACGGTGTGCCTGGCGCCCGCGGTCGACCCTCGACCCGACGATCTCGTTTTGTACATACCGGTCGGTGTCCTTCTTGCTGCACTCGTGCTGTTCGTCGTGCACTTCCTGCGCCCTGCCGGACCGGTTCGCCGCCGCCGACATTTCCACCACGCCCGCTCCCTCATCGCCGAGGGGGCCGTGCCCCGCCCGGCCCGGGATCCGCTCCCGGACACGATCGACGTCAGGCAGCTCCAACGTCGGCTGCGCCGTCTCGAGAAGTTTCTCCGTCCCGAGCTGTCGGAATCACAGCACCGGTGGTTCCTCGGCCACCTCTCGACGGGCCATCACGGAATGGCACTCGAATCCGTGGCCCGGTGGCTCGGCGAATCCGGGACTCCGATACCCGACCACATTCGCCAAGAGGTCCTCTGGCTCGCATCGTCGATGGAGATCGAGCGCGTCGTGCGGCCGATTCTCGATCATCATGCGCACCGGGAGCGCCACGAACCCGGGACCGTCGCGAACGTGAGCGACGGGTTCGACGTCCCGTTGGAGCAGTTCAAGCAATTGGTGGCCGAGGCGGTGGATTCATTACCCGAGGCGTTCGGGCGGGCTATGACCAACGTGGCCGTGACGGTCGAAGAAGAAGCGGAAGGACGGAACGTCTTCGGCCTCTACATCGGCCATCCACTTTCGATGGCGCGCTTGCGGCAGTGGAGCATTCACCCCGACAAGATCATCATCTACCGGAAGACCATCTGCGACAGCTGTCGCAGCGAAGACGAAGTGAAGGCCCAGGTCTATCGAACGGTGATCCACGAGATAGCGCATCACTTCGGTATCGACGATCCGCGGCTGAGGGAACTGGGCTGGTGACCGGCCCACGGTTTGCGGCTACTTCGGCCGGAAATGGACGAGCACCCGGCCGAAGTTGTGCGAGTCCTTCTCGACCCGGTCGTAGAGGGCCTTGATCTCCTTTTGATCGAGGAAGCGCAGGACGCGCTTCTTCAACTGGCCACTTCCCTTCCCCGGGATGATCTCGACGAACCGGATCTTCTTTTCCACCGCTTCGTCGATGACGGCCCGCAGCGCGCGATCGATGTCACCGCCGCGGTTGTAGATGTCGTGCAGATCCAGCTTGAGTTTCACGAGCCCGACGATTCTACGCCGGCGTCGACGAGCCGGCGTCCGGCGTCAGATGGACGCCACCAGATCGGCGTCGTTGTTGCGGACGTTCCCCACCCGCGGGCTGACGGGGTGGTGCACGATGGTGCCGGCCGGCGCGGCGTGGACGAGCGCGGTCAGTTCGCTGATGTTCTCCATGTCCGGGTCCAGCCACACGTCGAATGTGCCGGGGTCGAGAATCACCGGCATGCGGTCATGGATGCCGTCCATGTCCTGACTGGCCGTCGTGGTGATGATGCTGCAGGAGTAGATGGGTGGTGCGTCGGCCGGCCCCTTCCTGTCCCGCCACCACTCCGAAATGCCGGCCATGGCCAGGGGCGCACCGTCGGCCCGGGTGAAGTAGTGCGGCTGCTTGCTCCCGGTGTTCTGTTTGCGCCACTCGTAGAAGCCGTCGGCCGGGATGATGATGCGGTGGCTCTGGAAGGCGGAGCGGAAGGAGGCCTTGGTGGCCACGGTCTCGCCCCGGGCGTTGAAGAGGCGGCTCCCCGAGGTTGCGTCCTTGGCCCACGAGGGGATGAGTCCCCAGCGGTACGGCCTGAGTGTGCGGGAGTGGTTGCTCTCCCCGGCTGCGCGCCGGGCGACGACACCGAGCACCTGGTCAGTGGGGGCGACGTTCCAGCTGGGGTGCGGTTCGGGTTCCAGGTTGTCAGCCAGATCGGCCTGGAAGTAGTGGGCCAGACGGACCGGTGGGGTGATGAGAGCAAAGCGTCCACACATGAGGACTGCATTGTGACGTAACGGCGGTCATGTCCGGACATGCCGGCACTGAGCTGGGCTTTTTATCCAATGGGCGGCGCCGGCAGGTTCTCTGTAGAGTACGAACATATGTTCGCTTTTGGTCCTCAGAAACGCCCTTCCCCCCGTTCCCGGGAGCTCCCGATCGGATTGGCCGACCGGGTTCGCCCGGCTACTCCGGTGGCCGGACGGCTCCTGCCGGTACCAGCCCCCCTGATCCCCCTCTTCCCCGATGGGGCGTTGCGGCGGGGGACGACGACCACCGTGGCCGGGTTGCCCGGCCACGGGGCGACCACGTTGGCGTTGGCGCTCCTCGCTGCGGCGTCGCAGGCGGGGAGCTGGTGTGCCGCGGTCGGCTTACCCGACCCCGGGGTCGTGGCGGCCGCCGAGCTCGGCATCGACCTGCGTCGTGTGGTCTTCGTGCCGCACCCGGGCGCTGGATGGGCCGAAGCGGCGGGGGACCTGCTGCCCGGCGTTGACGTCGTCCTGGTCCGCCCGCCCGGTCGAGCCCGCCACACCGCGGCCCGCCATTTGAGCGCCAAGGCCCGTGAGCGCCAGACGGCGCTGGTGGTGTTGGTGGATCACGACGACGACTGGCCGCAAGGAGGCGACCTGGCGTTGTCGGTGGGAGCGATCGAGTGGGAAGGGGTCGGCCGCGGGTTCGGGCACCTGCAGGGGCGTCGCGCTGAAGTGCGGGTGAGTGGACGACGGTCGGCCGGGCGGGTCATCGAGTGCTCGCTCTGGTTGCCCGCCGGCTCGGGGATGGTGGCGGCGGCACGAGTCGGGGCGACATGCGGTGAGAACGGACCCGGGGTCGATCCCGATGACGGGCCCGAGGCGGCCTGAGGTGGGATGGAACTGGAACGGTTGGTCGTCATCTGGTGCCCCGGACTTCAGCAGGAAGGAGCGCGCGGGGAGGAAGCCCGGCGTTTCGTGCAGGTGGTCGCTCGCGCCGGAGAACTGTGTCCCTGGACGCATCCCATCCGGCTCGGGGTCTGCGCCCTGCCGGCTCGGGGGCCGGCCCGCTTTTTCGGCGGAGAGGAGATGGTTGTGTCCCGCCTGGTCGAGGCCGTGGGAGAAGACGCCCATGTCGGGGTGGCCGATGGGCTCTTCGCCGCCGTCCTGGCCGCCCGCTCCGAGCTGATCGTCCCGGCGGGAGAGGCGCGTCAGTTCCTGGCGCCCTGGTCGGTCGCCACCCTGGCCCGGCCCGAGCTGGCGGTCACCCTGCAGCGGCTCGGCGTCACGACGTTGGGTCAGTTCGCTGCCCTCCCGTCGCCGCACGTCTCGGACCGTTTCGGCGCCGACGCGGCCGGCTGCCACAAGGTGGCCCGGGCCGAGACCGGCGAATTGGCCGGCATCCGGGATCGTTCCATCGAGCGCCGGCTGCGGGTGGCCCGGGGCGAGGATCCCGACCTGGGCACCGAGCCACCGCCTTATCAACCCGGTTTCTTCGGCGGGGCCTCGGCCGCCGACACCCGGGCCGCACTTTCCTTTGCCCGGGTCCAGGAGCGGCTGGGCATCGAGGCCGTCTTGCTCGGGAGGGTCCGAGGCGGCCGCGACCCGGCGGAGCAGGCGACGCTGGTGCCATGGGGGAGCCCGGAGGCCGGCGTCGTCGGCCTGGGCGGTGCACCCTGGCCGGGACGCCTGCCACCCCCTTCCCCGACCCAGGTGCTCCAGGTGCCCCGGAGGACCGAGGTGGTCGACGACGTGGGTCGTGCCGTGGGGGTGAGCGGCCGGGGATTGCTCAGTGGTGAACCCGCCCGGCTCTCGGTCGAGGGCGGTCCGTGGCAATCCATCACGGCCTGGGCCGGTCCCTGGCCGGTGACCGAACGTTGGTGGGCCGTGCGCCGGCGCCGGGCCCGGGTGCAGGCGGTGACGGCCGATGGGGTAGCCCGGTTGCTCTGTGCCGAGCGGGCGCAGTGGTGGGTCGAGGCGCTCTATGACTGAGCGGCGCAATGACTGAGCGGCCGGTCTATGCCGAGCTCCATGCCCACTCGGGTTTCAGCTTCCTGGACGGCAGCAGTGACCCCGAGGAGTTGGTGGCCGAGGCCCACCGGCTGGGGTTGGCCGCGCTGGCGTTGACCGACCATCACGGCTTCTACGGTGTGGTGCGCTTCGCCGAGGCCGCCCGGGTCTGTGGCCTGCCGACCATTTTCGGGACCGAGGTGACCCTGGCTCCGGCCGGCCCCCGCACCGGTGAGCCCGACCCGAGCGGGAGCCATCTCCTTGTGCTGGCCCGGGATCCCGAGGGCTATGCCCGGCTCTCGACCGTCCTGGCCGAGGCCCACCTCGAGGGCGGGGAGAAGGGCCGGCCCGTCTTCACCCTGGAGGCCCTGGCCACGGCGGCGCGGGACAACTGGCTGGTGCTCACCGGATGCCGGAAGGGGGCGGTGGCCGCCGCGTTGATGGAGGCGGGGCCCCGGGCGGCCTCCCGGGAGGTGGGTCGCCTGGTGGAGGCGTTCGGGCGGGCCAATGTGGCGGTCGAGCTGTGGGACCACGGGGATCCCCTCGACACGGCGCGCAACGATGCCCTGGCCCTCCTGGCCGCCGAGTGGGGGGTCGATGCGGTGGCGACCAACAATGTGCACTACGCCACGCCGGCCGGGTTCCGCCTGGCCACCACCCTGGCGGCTATCCGGGCCCGGCGCCCGTTGGCCGAGCTGGAGGGGTGGCTCCCCTCGGCCCCCGCTGCCTGCCTACGGGGCCCGGGCGAGCAGCTCCGCCGCTTCGCCCGCTGGCCCGGGGTGGTCGAGCGGGCGGGTGAGTTGGGACTGGACTGTGCCTTCGATCTGCGCCTGGTGGCCCCCCGTCTCCCGGACTTCCCGGTACCCGAGGGGATGGACGAGCAGGGTTACCTGCGCCAGCTGGTGACCGAGGGTGCGCTCGAACGTTACGGGCCGCCGCACGACGAACGGGTACGGGGGGCCTGGACCCAGATCGAGCACGAGCTCCAGGTCATCGGCGACCTGGGGTTCGCCGGCTACTTCCTCGTGGTCTGGGACATCGCCCGGGTCTGCCGTCAGCTGAACATTTACTGCCAGGGCCGGGGCTCGGCCGCCAACTCGGCCGTCTGTTACGCCCTCGGGGTGACCAACGTCGACGCGGTCGATCTCGGCCTCCTCTTCGAGCGCTTCTTGTCCCCGGCCCGCGACGGTCCGCCGGACATCGATGTCGACATCGAATCGAGCCGGCGCGAGGAAGTCATCCAGTACGTCTACGAGCGCTACGGCCGCCGCCACGCGGCGCAGGTGGCCAACGTCATCACCTACCGCCCCCGCTCGGCCGTGCGCGACGTGGGGAAGGCCTTCGGGTTCACGCCCGAGCAGGTGGATGGGTGGGCGTCGGGGATCGACCGGGTCAACCGGGGGGCGGCCGCGGCGGAGGCGGTCGGCGCGGCCGTCGACGGCGGCGGTGAGGGGATTCCGCTGCTGGTGGCCGAGCTGGCCGCCGAAGTACTGGACCGCCCGCGCCATCTCGGCATCCACTCGGCCGGCATGGTGCTGTGCGACCGGCCGGTGATCGAGGTCTGCCCCGTGGAGTGGGGACGCATGCCCGGCCGCAGCGTGCTGCAGTGGGACAAGGACGACTGTGCCGCCATCGGGCTGGTGAAGTTCGACCTGCTCGGGCTGGGCATGCTCGAGGCGCTGCACCGCATGGTCGACCTGGTGGGCCAGTTCCACGGCGACGTCGTCGACCTGGCGCATCTGCCCCAGGAACCCGCCGTGTACGACCTCTTGTGCCGGGCCGACACGGTCGGGGTCTTCCAGGTCGAGAGCCGGGCCCAGATGGGGACCCTGCCCCGGGTCGAGCCCCGGTGCTTCTACGACCTGGCGATCGAGGTGGCCCTCATCCGCCCCGGGCCCATTCAGGGCCATGCGGTCAATCCCTACATCCGGCGCCGGCGGGGCGAGGAGCCCGTCACCTATCTGCACCCGTTGCTCGAGCCGATCTTGCAGCGGACGCTCGGCGTCCCGCTCTTCCAGGAGCAGTTGATGGAGATGGCGGTGGCGGTGGCGGGGTTCAGCGCGGCCGAGGCCGACGAGCTGCGCCAGGCCATGGCGGCCAAGCGCTCGGCCGCCCGCATGGAGAAGATGCGGGCCCGGCTCTACGCCGGCATGGCCGAGCGTGACGTCGAGGGCGAGGTGGCGGACCAGATCTTCGCCGCGCTGGCCGCGTTTGCCAACTTCGGCTTCCCTGAGTCGCACTCGGTGTCGTTCGCGCATCTCGTCTACGCGAGCAGCTGGATCAAGCTCCACTACCCGGCCGCGTTCACCGCCGGTCTCCTCAATTCCCAGCCCATGGGATTCTGGTCCCCTCAATCACTGGTGGCGGACGCCCGCCGCCACGGGGTGACCGTGCGCCGGCCCCATGTGAACCGTTCGGAGGCGGGGGCCTCGTTGGAGATGGACGAGGCCGGGTCGGATCCGGCGTTGCGACTGGGGTTGGCTTCGGTGCGCGGGGTGGGCGAGTCGGTGGCGGAGCGCATCGTGGCCGGGCGGCCCTGGGCCGGGGGCGAGGACCTGGTGCGGCGGGCCGGAGTGGCGCGGGCTCAGCTCGAGACGTTGGCAGCGGCGGGCGCACTCGATGCGGAGGAGGACGCCACCGCGGCCTCCCGGCGCCGCCTGCTGTGGGCGGCGGGCGCCGCGGCGCAGGGAACGCCGGATCGCTTGCCCGGAATTGTGGTGGGGGCCGAGGCCCCGCCCCTGCCCGAGCCGAGCCGGTACGACTCGGTAGGCGATGACCTTTGGGCCCTGGGGCTGGCGCCCGAGCAGACCGCCATGCACCTGGCCCGGGAGCGGCTCGAGGCCATGGGCGTGGTGATGGCCCGCGACCTTCAGGCGTGCACGGACGGGGACCGGGTATCGGTGGCCGGCGTGGTGACGCACCGCCAGCATCCCGAGACGGCGCACGGTGCGGTCTTCGTCAACCTCGAGGACGAGACCGGTCATGTGAACGTGGTCTTTTCGCGCGGTGCCTGGGCGCGCTGGAAGCCGGTCGCCCGCCATGCACCGGTGCTCCTCATACGGGGCCGGCTCCAACTGGGGCAGGGGACGGTCAATCTGACGGCCGAGCGGGTGGAGGCATTGGCGGTAGGCGCATCCGTGCCGGCCAGCCGCGATTTCCGCTGAGCAACCCCGGTCCGCCGACCGGACATTGCGAAGGTCCTCATCTACGTTGGACACGAGGGAAAGAGGAGGAGTCACCGTCACTTGACGCGCACCACAGCAGCTCGTCTCGTAGGACTCGTCGCTCTGGGAGGGATCGTCGCCCTCGGGGGCAGCGCCGTGCTCGGTCCGGGCTCGTTCGCCACGGCGGAGAGTCCCGCCCCCGGGCCTGCAGCGCCGGGCACCGCCCATGACGTGAGCGCTGCCATCGCCACCAGCGTCTCGTTCACCGTTGATCTGCGCACGCGCATGCCGGCGCAACGCACCGTGCATCAGTTGGTGCGGGGCCAGATGGACTTCGCCCACCACGCACTCACCGCCACGGTCACGGTGCCGACCTCGGACCTTCCCACCCCGGCCTCTGGCACCGGGACCCTTTCGGCTGCCGGCTCGATCACCCTCCACACCGAGTGGGTCGATGGCGTCGCCTACATGTCGGTGCCCTCCTCGTGGACCGCGCTGGCCCACGGCGCACGCACCCTCTCCCTCCCGACGTCGCCTTCGGTGCGCCGAATGGTGACGACGACGCTCACGCAGTCCGCCGTGGCGCTGACCTATGCCAAGCTCCTCCTCGACGAGCTGACCGGCCGCCAGAAAGCACGCCACCTCGGTCCCCGGGTGATCGGCGGCGTCCCCGCCACCGGGACCGGAGTCGATCTGACGCTCTCCCAACTTCTCAAGCTCGTGCCCGAGCTGTCACCCACCATGACGAAGGCCGCCGCACGTATGGCCGACCGGACGATTCCGGCCACGGTGTGGGTGGACCACCGGGGACGACTGGTCGAAGTGGACCTGGGTACGTCCAAGTCCGGGTCCAAGGATCGAGAGATGTCGTCGGTCACCGGCACCATGCACTTCTCGGACTACGGCGCGCCGGTCACGGCGCCGGTACCGCCGCCGGCGACGGTCGAGCCGATTCCGCATGCCCTGCAGCAAATGCTGGGCGACTGGTACTACTTCTGACGGACAGTGGAGCCGAGGACCTCTGGCTCAGCGGCGACTCACGACGCCTGCTTGACGGCGGTGAGCGGCACAGGTGAGGGTGGTGCGCCATGAGCCGTACTCTTTCCAACGTGGACCCGGGACTCCGGCGCTGCTGGCATCCGGTGGCGCGACCGGCCGAGGTGACAGAGCAACCACAGAGGTTCCTCCTCCTCGGAGAGCCGTGGGTGCTGTACCGGGTCGACGGGAGGACCGTGGCCTTCGCTGACCGTTGCCCCCATCGCCGCACCCCGCTCTCGATCGGGCGCTGCGAGGCGGGCGTGCTCCGATGCGCTTACCACGGCTGGCGGTTCGATTCGTCCGGTGCCTGTGTCGAGATCCCCGCCCTCGGCCCGGGTGCGGTGCTGCCACCGGCGGCCCGGCTCTCGCCGCCTGCCGGGCTGGTCGAGGCCCACGGCATGGTGTTCCTGGCCCCCGAGTCCCCACTGGCGCCGCTCGGTTCCATCCCCGAAGCCGACGATCCGTCGTTCGAAGCCGGGGAGCTGCCGACGTTGGCCGTCCGGGCCTCGGCGGGACTGCTGGCGGACAATTTTCTCGACGTGGCGCATTTCCCCTTCGTCCACGCCGGGACATTCGGCGCGGATGAGGCGGCCGAGGTTCCGCAGTACGCCGTGGCGCGCGACGGCTGGTCGTTCACCATGTCCTACGAGCACTCCTTCGCCAATCGGGAGGATCCCGGAGTGGCGACGGGCCTACGGCCGCTCGTGCAGAACCGCCGCCTGACCTACCGACTCGATGCGCCATTCCACCTGACCCTCCGGATCGAGTTCGTCGAGGCCGGCGGCACGAACGTGATCGGATTCTTCCTGCAGCCCGAAGCAGCCGATCGGTGCCGCATCTTCACCACGCTGTGGCGTGATGATCTCGCCGGCGACTCGTCGCGCATGGCGGAGGCCGTGGACTTCGAGGTGGCGGTGCTCCGTGAGGACCTCGCCATCCAGGAGGCGTTTGACGACCTGGTTCTGCCCCTGACCCCCACGGCCGAGGTGCACACCCGGGCCGACCGCACGACGCTGGAGCTGCGGCGGGTGCTCTCCGATCTGGTCCTCGCGGCGCAGGGCGACGACCGATGATCGGTGTCAGGCTGCTCGACCACCCGGTGCTGGAACACCGGGTGGCGACGTTGCGCGACAAGCGGACGGACAGAGACGCGTTCCGCCAGCTGATCTCGGAGATTTCCGGCTTCATGGCCTACGAGGCCCTCCGTGATCTCGGGACCGCCCCGGTCCTCGTCGACACGCCCGTCGCCCACGGCGCTCCGGGTCGCAAGGTGATCGAGAACGTGCTCGTCGTACCGGTCCTGCGGGCCGGTCTGGGCATGGTCCAGGCCATTCAAGAGGTGGTCCCGCTGACCGACGTGGCCCATGTCGGGTTGCGCCGTGACGAGGAGACCCTCCGGTCGGAGGTCTATCTCAATCGCCTGCCCGCCGACCTGACCGGGCGCCGGGTCATCGTCTGCGATCCCATGTTGGCCACGGGTGGTTCGTTGATCCAGGTGTGCGACCTCGTCGTCGAGCGGGGTGCCCGGGAGGTGATGGTCCTGTGCGTCATCGCCTCGGTTCCCGGCATCACCACCTTCCAGGCCGCCCATCCGGCGATCGCGCTCTACTGCGCCGCCATCGATCCCACACTGAACGAGGTCGGCTACATCGTCCCCGGCCTGGGTGACGCCGGGGACCGCCTGTTCGGCCCCCCGGACTGACGCCGGACTGACCGACTGCCTTACTTGCCTGCCGCCCCGGTGGCACGGCGTTGCTACAGCCCGATGTCCTCGTGCCAGAGCGAGGGGTGCTCGGCGATGAATGTGCGCAGCAGCTCGGTGCACCCCGGATCATCGAGGATCATGACCTCGGTGCCGTGCTCGGCCACCCAGTCGTGGCCCCCCACGAAGTTCTCCGCCTCGCCGATCACGACCGCGCCGATCTGGAACTGGCGGAGGAGGCCGCTGCAGTACCAGCAGGGCGACAGGGTGGTGACCATCACACAGTCCGCATAGTGCCGGCGCCGCCCGGCGTTGCGGAAGGCCGCCGTCTCGCCATGGGTCGAAGGATCGTCGTCCTGGACCCGGCGGTTGTGCCCACGTCCGAGCAGCGTCCCGTCGCGATGGAAGAGGGCGGCGCCGATAGGAATGCCGCCCTCGGCCAGACCGGCTTCGGCCTCTTCGAAGGCGACGGCGAGGAACTCCCGGGCCCGGGCCTCCGTGAGCGGCTCATTTGCGGACATGGGCCGCTCCGGCGAGAGTCATGTGCATGAGCCCAGATCGTACCTACGCCGCCATGGTCGGGAGCCAGGCGGTCGACCTGCCCCTGGTGCCCCTGTCCGACGACCTGACGATCGCCCTCCTCATCTGTGTCGATCACGGTGTGGCCTTCGCCGAGGTGGCCGGACGCGAGCTGGCCGACCTCATGCGGCCCGCAGCGCCGGAGATCGTGGTGTCGGTGGCCACCATGGGCATACCCCTGGCCATCGAGGCCAGCCGGGCTCTCGGACTCGATGACTACGTGATATTGCACAAGACGCCGAAGATTCACCTGGGGGAGACGTGGTCCGAGCCGGTCGTCTCCATCACGACGGACAAGCCGCAGCGGTTGCGCATGGACCCGGCGCGGGTGGGCGCCGTGCGGGGCCGCCGGGTCGCCATCGTCGACGACATCATCTCGACCGGTGCCTCGACTCTGGCCGCACTGCGCCTCGTCCGGCGTATCGGCGGCGAGCCGGTCGTCATCGGCACCCTCATGACCGAGGGCTCGGGCTGGCGCACCGCCTTGGGGGCGGACGCCGCCAATGTCCGCGCACTCGGGTCGATGCCGCTGTTCCGCCCCGCCGACGACGGCAGCGGCGAGCTGGTCGAATTCTGGGAGTAGCTACAAGAGACCTTCCGCCTTGAGCAGGACGTCCTGCTCGTCGGCTTGCTTGCGCACGCTGCGGTACGCGAGGACGAGATACACCAGGCCACCGACAGCTATGCCGGTGAAGATGCTGAAGTCGGCCCGGGAGAATGCATCTGATCCGGTGGCTGCGGCGATCGGGTTGGCCCACGTCGGAACGTCGAACGTCGGGTTGAGTGCCGACATGGCGGCCGCCATGCCCAAGAATTGGGCGATCAAAGCCGGCCAGTAGAAGCCTCCCTTGCGGAAGTACAAACCGTCCTTTCCGGTTTTCTGTAGTTCGTCTGGTACGTAGCGGAAGCGGCGCAAAGCCCAGTCGACCAGGTAGATGGCCACCCAGGGAGCGATCCACACGATGACGACGTCGACGAAGTCTTTCAGGTACGTGTTAAAGGACGAATTGAAAATGGCGTACATCGTGATGGCGAGGCAGAAGCAGCTGTCAATAATTACGGCCTGGTAGCGCTTCACGTTCAGCCCCATGGCCTGCAAGGTGACACCGGAGGAATAGAGGTCAAGGCTGTTGATCGCGAACAGTTGGATGATGGCGAAGACCAGGAAGACCACGACGAACCAGGCGGGGATCGCACTCTGGTGAAGGAAAGGCAGGAAGGCATTGGATGACGTCCCTACCGTCGTGAGGTAAGTACCCGTGGCCGCTCCCAGCGTCATGATCAGGATCTCGGGCACTGCCGTGCCGAGGAAAATCCAGCCGACGACGTGCGAAGCCTTCGACTTGCGCGGAAGGTAACGCGAGTAGTCGTTGCCGCACTCAGTCCATCCCAGTCCCGACAAGGTGATCGTAAAGGCCAGACCAGCGAAGTACACCTGCCAGTCAACCCCGTGGGCCACTCCATGCGTGGTGGCATGGGGGACGACGTAGATCAGGAGCCCCACGAAGAGGACGACGAAGGGCAGTATCAGCAACCTCAGCGCCTTGACGATAGTGGCGTGGCCCAGAAACGGGAGAACGAATTGCAGCAGGACCGCCCCAATGACCATGGCCACCTTGGCTGGGTCGCCAGGATCGAATCCACCCTTGCCCGAGAGAACGAGGCCGGCACCGACGATCAACAGGAGCCCCTCGATCTCGAAGCCGACCTGGGTAATCCAGTTGAAGAAGGCGATGATGCGAGAACCGTTGGGCCCGTAACTGGCCCGGTTGATCCCGAACACAGTGGTGCCCGCATCAGGACCTTGCAAGCTACAAATCCCGAGGAGGAAGAAAGACAGGTTGCCGATGATGATGACGGAGAGAGCCTGTGCAAACGTAAAACCGAAGGTCATCAGAACTGCGCCGTAAATGAAATACTCGATATTTACGCTGGCGCCGGCCCACATACCGAAGAGATCGCGTGGGCGCGCCCAACGTTCGCTTTCTGGAATGAAGTCAACCCCATGCTGCTCGATATGGAAGGCTTTGCCAGCCTCTGGGTCGTGAATGACCGCCAGGTCCTCTGCGATTGCCACCGCGTTGCCTCCCTTATGTCGCCTCGCTCTGCGTCCCGGTGCTCCGGGTCACAGCCTCGCCCAATGCCTTCCGCCTTCCGCCGACGCCCGACCGCCTTCCGCCGACGCAAGTCCGCCCACGGACACGCCCCCGCGTGCCCTGCACTGCGCGACCGTGCATTTCACCACGGCCGCCGTCCTTCGGCCCTCACCTTGTTTGGTGCGGCGTCCCGCGTCAAGTGCAACTGGATGAACAGCGTGAGAACTCACGCCGGAGGCGGCCCCACGCATCGCTCGTCGTGGCCGAGTGGGTACGCGAGTGGGTGCGCGGGAAGGTGAGGGGCGATAAGACCCTTCAGTGTCCGAGCAGGCGCTCCATATGGTGGGCCAGGCGGCTCGGCCGGCCCTTCCGCTCCTCGGTCTGATCGGCCAGTCTCATGGTCCATAGCCCCGCGTTGACGCCGAGCCAGCGCAGAGGCTCGGGCTCCCACGCACGTGAGTGGTGATTGACCCAGGGCAGGTGGGTGAGATCGGTGTCGGCGCCGGTGATCAGATCGGCCAGGGTGCGACCGGCGAGGTTGGCCGTGGCCACACCGTCGCCGACGTACCCTCCGGCCCAGGCGAGGCCCTGGCGAGGATCGAAACCGACGGACGAGTGCCAGTCGCGCGGTATGCCCAACGGCCCACCCCACGCGTGCGTGAACCGGGATGCGTCGAGCGCCGGGAAGAGGTCCACGAGCGTCTCTCGCAGGATGTTGTGCACTGCCGGTGTCGCGTCGAACGACGGGCGCACGTTGGAGCCGAAATGATACGGAGCCCCGCGCCCACCGAAGGCGATCCGGCCGTCCGCCGTCCGTTGCCCGTAAATGATCATGTGCCGGTAGTCGGTGAAGGTGGCCCGACTCCCGAGTCCCGCCTCCGCCCAGAAGGCGTCGCCCAAGGGTTCGGTCGCCACCATGAGCGAGTACACCGGCACCAGCGTGCGCTTCTGCCCGGGCAGTGTCGGCGTCCAGCCTTCAACGGCCCGCACGACGACGTCCGCCTTGATCGCACCGGTTGTGGTGCGCACCAGCGGCGAGCGCCCCGGGCCACCCCCGATGATGTCGATGACCTCGGTGTGCTCGTGAATCGTGACGCCCCGACGTTCGACCGCGTCCGCCAGGCCGCGGGCGAGCAGCGCCGGCTGGATCGCCGCGCAGTGCGGCGTGAACGTGGCGCCAAGCATGCCCTCGAGGCCGATCAGCGAAGCGGCGTCGCCGGCGGGAAGCCAGCGCAGGTCGTCTTCACCGAAACCCAGGGCCCGGGCCTCGTCGACGTCGGCCATGGCCCGCGCTCGTTGGGCCGGCGTCCGTGCCGCGTCGACCGTGCCGCCTTTGGCGAAGTGGCAGTCAATACCCTCGTCGTACGCGGCGGCGCCCACCTCGTCGACGGTGGACTGCATGGCACGCCGCATGCGGCGCATCGCGTCCAGGCCGTAGAGCCGGGCGAGTGCGGTATCGGACGTGGAGAAGAGCGCGGAGCACCAGCCCCCGTTTCGACCGGAGGCGCCGAATCCCGCGACTTCCTTGTCCACCACCACGATGCGCAGCGCCGGGTCGGCCAGAGCCAACGCCCGCGCCGTCCACAGCCCGGTGAAGCCGGCGCCGACGATGCAGACATCGGCGTCGACGTCCCCCGACAGGGAGGGGCGTAGGGGCAGCGGGCCCGGGATTGCGTCCCACCAGAGGGAGAGGTGGCGGTAGCCGTCCACTCCCTCTGGGCCGTCTACAGCCGGCTCCACGCCTCGGTCAGTACCTCGCGCAGCGTGCCGACCATGAAGTCGATCTCCTCTTGCCCACAGATGAGCGGTGGCGAGAGCTGGACGACCGGATCACCCCGATCGTCGGCCCGGCAGATGAGACCGGCCTCGAACAGGGCGCCGGAGAGAAAGCCCCGCAGGAGTCGCTCCGACTCCTCGTCGTCAAAGGACAGCCGGGTCGTCTTGTCCTTCACGAGCTCGATGCCGTAGAAGAATCCTGCGCCACGCACATTGCCCACGATCGGCAGGTCGTAGAGGGTCTCGAGCGCGGACCGGAACACCCCTTCGTTCGACTGCACGTGTTGGAGGATCCCCTCACGCTCGAACACATCGAGGTTGGCCAGGGCGACGGCACAGCTCACCGGGTGACCGGCGAACGTGAAGCCGTGGAGGAACGACGCCCCGGGCTGCAAGAACGGCTCCATGAGGCGGTCCGAGGCGATCATGGCCCCGAGCGGGGCGTACCCGGAGGTCAGCCCCTTGGCCACCGTGATGATGTCGGGTTGGTAGCCGAAGCGATCCGCCCCGAACCAGTACCCCAGGCGACCGAAGGCGCAGATCACCTCGTCCGAGACGAGGAGCACGCCGTGGCGATCGCAGATTTCGCGCACGCGCTGGAAATACCCGGGGGGAGGGGGGAAGCAACCGCCCGCGTTCTGCACGGGCTCCAGATAGACGGCCGCGACGGTGTCGGCGCCCTCACGGATGATCGCCCGCTCGATCTCGTCGGCGGCCCACCGGCCGAAGGCCTCTTCGTCATCGGCGAAGACCGGCGCCCGGTAGAAGTTGGTGTTCGGGACCTTGATGGCTCCGCCGACCAGAGGCTCGAACGGTGTCTTGAGGTCGGGGATGCCCGTGATCGACAGCGCCCCCATGGTGGTTCCGTGGTAGGCGATCTCGCGGCTGATGACCTTGGTGCGCTGCGGTTGCCCGGTAATGCGGAAGTACTGCCGGGCCAGCTTCCAGGCCGATTCGACCGCCTCGGAACCCCCTGAGGTGAAGAAGATGCGGTTGAGGTCACCGGGGGCGTAGCCGGCCAGGCGCTCGGCCAGCTCGATGGCCCGCGGGTGGGCGTACGTCCACAGGGGGAAGTACGCCAACGTGCTGGCCTGTTTGGCGCCGGCTTCGGCCAGCTCGGTGCGCCCGTGGCCCAGCTGGGACGTGAAGAGCCCGGCCAGCCCGTCGAGGTAGCGCTTGCCGTGCTGGTCCCATACGTAAGCGCCCTCGCCACGCACCATGACCGGAACCTCATGGGTCTCGTAGGAGCCCATGCGGCTGAAGTGCATCCACAGGTGACGGCGCGCCTGCTCGCTCAGGTCGGAATTCTCGGGATTGCTACTCATGATTCCTCCACTCGGATGGCCGCGACGGTGCGATTCGATCTCACCGCGTGCCCCATGTATATGTCTGCTTGGCCAGCTTCAGATAGAGGAAGCTCTCGGTTGAGCGCACCCCGGCGATGGATCGCACCGAATCGTTGACCACGTGCAGAAGGCGCTCGTCGTCCTCGCAGACCACCTCGGCCAGGAGGTCGAAAGAGCCGGCGCACATGACCACATAGTCCACCTCAGGCACGGCGGAGAGCTTGTCGGCCACCACCCGCACGTCACCCTCGACGGTGATGCCGATCATGGCCTGGCGGGTGAAGCCGAGCTGGAGCGGATCCGTGACGGCGACGATCTGCATGATGCCGGTTTCCCGCAGGCGTTGGACCCGGCGGCGCACGGCGGCCTCGGAGAGGCCTACCGCTTCGGCGATGGCCCCGTACGGTTGGCGCCCGTCCCGCTGGAGGGCCTCGATGATGGCCCGGTTGGCCTCGTCGAGCAAGGTCGTGGCGGCAGGACCCCCCTCGAGTTCAGTGTTATTCGATTCGGCCGGCCCGTCCGCTTCGGACATGCGACTCCTCATTGCGATGGTCTTCCTGCGGGTGGCTCGCAACCCCCGGTGTGCAGAATTCTTTCATACGGACACTATCAGTCAAGCAGAATTCGGCGTTTCACGTTAGATTTCTTGCGGAATCGCTTGTTGCCGAACCTCCGTTCTGTGATTCTCTAGTTGCGAGCCGACCACGCAGAACACGAAGAAGAGAAAAAGGGAGCCCACGTGCGCAGGTTGCAGAACTTCATTGGTGGCACCTATGTCGATGCCGAGGACGGTCCGACGGCCCCCCTGATCAACCCTTCGACCGGTGAGCCGTTCGCCGAGGCCCCGGTGTCGGGGGCGGCCGATGTCGACCGGGCCCTGCAGGTGGCGGCCGAGGCGTTCACCTCTTGGCGCCGCACGACCCCCTCGGAGCGGAGTCTGGCACTCTTCCGTATCGCCGATGCGATCGAGGCCCGGGGCGAGGAGCTCGTCCGGGCCGAATGCGAGAACACGGGCAAGCCGTTCCAGCTGACCATGGACGAAGAGCTCCCGCCGGGGATGGACCAGATCCGCTTCTTCGCCGGCGCGGCGCGGCACCTCCAGGGACTCGCGGCGGCGGAGTACATGGCGGGGCACACCTCCTTCATCCGGCGTGAGCCGATCGGGGTCTGCGGTGCGGTGACCCCGTGGAACTATCCGTTCATGATGGCGATCTGGAAGTTCGCCCCGGCGCTGGCGGCGGGGAACACCATGGTGCTGAAGCCCTCGGACACGACGCCCGTCAGCACCCTGCTGATGGCCGAGATCATGGCGGAGTACCTCCCGCCCGGGGTCTTCAACGTGGTCTGTGGAGACCGCGACACCGGCCGTGCCCTCGTGGCCTCCTCCATCCCCGGCATGGTTTCGGTGACGGGTTCCGTGCGGGCCGGTATGGAGGTGGCGGCGACCGCGGCGCCGACCCTCAAGCGGGTCCATCTGGAGCTCGGCGGCAAAGCCCCGGTCATCGTCTTCGATGACGCCGATCTCTCCGTGGCGGCTGCCGGCATCGCCGGCGCCGGATACTTCAACGCCGGGCAGGACTGCACTGCTGCGACGCGGGTGTTGGCGGGTCCGCGCGTGCACGACGACTTTCTCGCCGCCCTGGTGGAGCAGGCGCAAGGAACCGTCGTCGGCGGTACGGCCGTCGACGACGCCGATTTCGGGCCTTTGAACAACGCCAACCAGCTGGAGCGGGTGTCTGGGTTCATCGAGCGGGCACCGTCCCACGCCTCGGTGATGACCGGGGGCACGGCCGTGGGCGAGCGGGGCTACTGCTTCGCGCCGACCGTTGTCGCCGGACTGCGCCAGGACGACGAGTTGGTGCAGTCCGAGGTGTTCGGGCCGGTGATCACCGTCCAGAAGTTCAGCGACGAGGGCGAGGCACTGCGCTGGGCCAATGGTGTCGAGTACGGGCTGGCATCATCGGTCTGGACGCGCGACCACGGGCGCGCCATGCGGATGGCCCGGGATCTGGACTACGGCTGCGTGTGGATCAACACGCACATCCCGCTGGTGGCGGAGATGCCCCACGGTGGCTTCAAACGTTCCGGGTACGGCAAGGACCTTTCTTCGTACGGGTTCGAGGACTACACCCGGGTCAAGCACGTGATGAGCAACATTGAGGAGTGAGCGGTGATCATCGGGATACCCAGGGAAGTCAAGGACGACGAGTACCGGGTGGCCATCACGCCGGCCGGAGTACGAGAATTGACCTCGGTCGGCCACACGGTCTACGTGGAAGCGGGCGCCGGAGTGGGGTCGTCCATGCCCGACGGGGAGTTCGAGCGAACCGGAGCGCGCATCGTCCCTGACGCCGATGACGTCTGGGCCGAGTCGGATCTGGTGTGCAAGGTGAAAGAGCCCGTGGCCTCGGAGTACAAGCGGCTGGGGGCCCGCCCCGGCCAGACCCTCTTCACCTACCTCCACCTCGCCGCGTCGCGGGAATGCACCGACGCCCTCGTGGCCGGGGGCAACGTGGCGATCGCCTACGAGACGGTGCGCCTGCCCGATAATTCGCTTCCGCTCCTGGCGCCGATGAGCGAGGTGGCCGGTCGGATGGCGCCGCTCATGGGCGCGCACCATCTCATGCGCCCCGGTGGGGGCCGCGGCGTCCTGGTAGCCGGCGTGCCCGGGGTGCGGGCGGCCCGGGTCGTCATCCTCGGCGCGGGCGTCTCGGGGATGGCGGCCGCCACGCTGGCCGTGGGCATGCACTCCGACGTCTACGTGCTCGACCGCAACCTGGACCGCCTGCGCGACGTCGACCACCATTTCCGCGGTGCCCTCGAAACGGTGGCGTCGTCCCAACATGCGATCGAGGAGATCTGCATCGACGCCGACATCGTGATCGGTGCCGTGCTCGTCGTCGGAGCCCGCGCCCCGCGGTTGGTCTCGGACGCCTTGGTCGAGCAGATGCGGGTCGGCTCGGTGCTCGTGGACATTTCGGTCGATCAGGGCGGTTGTTTCGAGTCGACCCGCCCGACGACGCATTCGAACCCCACGTTCGAAGTGCACGGTTCGATCTTCTACTGCGTGGCCAACATGCCGGGGGCGGTCCCCCATACCTCGACGCACGCTCTGGCCAATGCCACGTTGCCCTACACCCTGAGCATCGCCGCCCACGGTTGGAAGGACGCGGTCCGCGACGATCCGGCGTTGGCCGAGGGCGTCAACGTCGCTGCGGGCCAGGTGGTGTACGAACCGGTCGCCGAGGCGCACGGTCTCCCGTTCACGCCGCTCGCCACATTGTTGGCGTAGGACGATCCCGGCGCACCGCAATCGTGGCGTAGGGATGCGGTGACGAGCGGAGGGCGGCCCCGGTGTAACCTTTCTCCATGTCCCTTTGAGCCCCGCTTCTGAGAGTTCCTGCGCCCGACGGGGGCAGTCGAACTTCCCGCGTGGTGCTCGAGCCGACCGGCTTCCGCACTTCCTCCCTGGCGCGTCGTGCGCCCGTGGCACGGGAGTCCGACTTCACCCGACACCAACGTTGACAAGAGATCCCCCCATGCAACCCGACACCGCACACGCACACGCACAACGACCGGGCCGTCCTCTGCGGGTGGCCACCGCACTCCAGGTGATGGTGGCCGCCGCCAACGGACTCGCCTATGTCGCACTGTCGCTGCGCGTCTATCAGGAGACGCACTCGACCCTGGCCGTGACCATGGTGTTGCTGGCCGGCGGCCTCCCCGTCGTGCTGCTCGCCCCGCTCTCGGGTCTTCTGCTCGACCGGCTGCCCATGGGACGACTGCTGACCGGCGCCGGCCTGCTCGTGGCCGCCGCTCTCACCGGCCTGGCCTTCGCCCACTCTTTGACGGCCACCGTGCTCCTGGTGCTGGGTTTCGGCGTGGCGGACAGCATTCTGCAGCCGGGGCTGACCGCGGCGATACCGCAACTGGCCGGCGACGTCCCGCTGGTGCGCGCCACCAGCCGCCTGCAGGGCGCGACGATGGCCGGTACCGCGATCGGGCCCCTTGTGGCCGGCGTCGTGGGGAGCATCGGTGGGACGACGACCGCCCTCCTCGTCGGTGCAGGACTCTCTCTCGTGTTCAGCGTGGGGATCTCGACCCTCGGCCTCCGGCGTACCCGGGTCCCGGTCCCGCATGGGGCGGACGATGGCGTGGCGGCGGGCGTCCGCTACCTCAGGGAGGACCGACCAATGGGATTGCTCGTCCTCGTGGTGTCGGCCGTCATCGCGTGCATGGGTGTCACCATGGTGGTCGAATTGTTCCTGGCCGAAAAGGTGCTGCACGGTGGGACCACCGGCTACGCGCTCCTCATCACGGCCTGGACGGGTGGCATGACCCTGGGCACCGTCATCGCCGGCCGGCTCCCGCCCCGGCTGCTGGCGCCGGGCATCGTGGCCGGCCTGGTGGTGCTCGGGCTCGGCGTCGCCTTCGGTGCCGTGGCGCCCGCCATGTGGATGGCCATCGCGGCGTACGGGCTCGGCGGCGTCGGCGACGGCGTCCAGGTGGTGGGCGCGCGGACGCTTTTGCTGCAACGCGCCCCCGAGCACATCGCGGGCCGTGCGTGTGCGGTGTTCATGGGCCTGACATTCGGCGCCGTCTCCATCGGCATGGCGATCTCGGCACCGCTGGTGGCCCTCTTCGGGGTCCGGGGTGCACTGTTCGCGGCCGGCGCGGCGAGCATCGTGGCGGCGATCGTGGCGGTCGCCCTCCGGCTGCACCATCTGCGGGGGGAGCCCGTGACCGAAGAAGCCCGCAGGGACCGTGGCGCGCTGCCGGTAGGTTGAACCGCCATGTCCGGATTACCCGTGACCCTGTCGGCCGACGAGGCCCGACGGGTGACCCTCTATGCCCAGGGGCTACTCGGGCCCCGGCTGCGGGGAGGTCCCGCCGCGACCCTGCGTCGTCTTGCGGGGGTGCAGCTCGACACCATCTCGGTCCTGGCGCGCTCGCACGAGCTGGTGGCGTACGCCCGCCACGGCGCGATTCCCCGCCCGTCCATCGAGGCGGCCTACTGGGGGCCCGAGAGCCTCACGTTCGAATACTGGTCGCATGCGGCGTGCGTGCTCCCTCTCGAGGAATGGCCGTTGTTCGAGTTCCGGCGCCGTGCTTTCCGGGCGCGTGGTCGTCGTTGGCACCGCCTCGAAGACGCGGCCGCCAGTTGTGCCGATGTCAGGGCACGGCTGCGCAGCGAGGGACCTCTGACTGCACGTGAGCTCGGGGGGGCAAAGAAGGGCGGCACCTGGTGGGACTGGTCGGAGACCAAGATCGCGGCCGAGTGGTTGCTCGACACGGGCGAGCTCGTCTGTCGGGAGCGGCGCGGGTTCCAACGGGTCTACGACCTCACCGAACGTGCCATCCCCGCCGCGTTGGCCCAGGAAGAACGGACGGACGAGGAATGCGCGATCGGGCTCGTGGAGACGGCGGGGCGTTCGTTGGGGGTCGCCACCATCGGTGACCTCGCGGTCTACAAGGGGCTGCCGGCGAAGCTGGTCCAGCGCGTCGTCGGCGACACGGACCTCGAGCCTGTGTCGGTGCAGGGCTGGGAGCGGCCGGCGTTCGTCGCACCGGGCGCCATCGACGTCCTCACCCGGCGGGTCACACCGCGCAACGTCCTGCTCTCGCCCTTCGATTCGTTGACGTGGGACAGGGCGCGCACCGAACGTGTCTTCGGTTTTCAACTCCGGCTCGAGGCCTACGTGCCGCGGGAGAAGCGCCGGTACGGCTATTTCGCCATGCCGGTACTGGGTGGCAACAAGTTGGTGGGACTGGTCGATCCCGGGCGTCGCGGGCACACCTTGGTGGCCAAGCAGATCACGCTGCGGACGAAGAGCGCGGCGCGCTGTGTGGCGGCGGCACTGGCGGACGCTGCGTCGTGGGTCGGTTGCCATGACGTAGACATCATGCGCGTGGATCCCGTCGAGCGGACGTCCGAGGTGAAGGAATTCGTCGCCGCGGCACTTTGAGCGGGGAGACCTGACGAAGACGTATCAGCCGTGTCTCGCTGCGATCTCCTCGTAGGCGGCCAGTGACCCCCGGTAGGGCCCGGTCTGTTGCGGATGGTGGAGCACCAGTTGGTCGAAGCCCAAAGCCTCATAGGGGGCGGCCAGGTCCTCGAACTGACCCACCGAGGTCATGACCGTCTCCACCGGTGTCCACAGGAGCACCTTGCCGATCGTCACGGGGTCCCGCCCGTGCGCCGTGCAGGCACTCTCGAGCAAAGCGGTCTGCGCACGCACGGCCGCCAGGATCGATTTGTCCGTGCGCGGACCCGGGCCGGTGGGGCCGATCGTGACCCACTGTCGGGCGTGACGCGCCGCCAGCGCGAGACCACGCCGTCCGCCTGCTGCCACCGTGAGCGGGAACGGCGTCTGGACGGCGCCCGGCGTGCTGGGCGTCTCGGCCGATGCGTAGTAGCGACCCGTGAACGTGGTGCGGGTGTCGGCCCCTCCGTCGAGGATCGGCTGCAGGATCTGTAAGAACTCCTCGAAGCGATCCATGCGTTCGTGCACACTCCACTCGGCCTGCCCGAGGGCTGTGGCATCCGGGCCGGCGCTCCCCGGTCCGACACCCAGGTCGAGGCGACCCTCGCTCAGATCGTCCAGCGCCAACGCGTCCCGGGCCAGCGTCACCGGATGGCGGAAGTTCGGGGTGGCCACCAACGTCCCGATCCGGATCCGCCGTGTCACGCCCGCGGCAGCAGCCAACACGGGAACGGCAGCGTGCCACGGACCGTCGGGCATGCCACCCCACCGGATGTGGTCGTAGGTCCATGCCGTGGAGAAGCCCGCCGCATCGGCCCATTCCCATTGGTGCCTGGCTTCTTCCCAGCGATCGGATGGAAGGATCACCAACCCGACGCGCACGGCGGTCAAGCTACTGCAACGATGTCCGGAGTTGAGAGTCCTGCTGGTCGGTCTACCGAACGCGCCAGTCGAGTTGCGCCCCGTGCTCCTGGGCGAAAGCGAGCAGCTGGCTGCGCCGCCGCCCCCGGTCGAAGAGCATCGCGCCGAGAACGTCGGAAACGCCTTCGTTCGTCGTGTGTGCGGCCGCCTCTTCCGCGAATGCGGCCACTGTCCCCGCTCCTTCCGCGCTCAGCCATGCGATAGGACGTCGGCGTGAAGCCTCGTCGAGGAGCTCCATGAACGTCGCGCGATCCTCGACACCCAGGTAGGCGAAGGCCCAGGTTGTCATGACGATGGCCGTCGTCCTCCCGGGCAGCTCGTCCAGTACCTCGGGAAGGACCGCCGTGGCATCCCCCCGCACGACCAGGGGCGGGTCCGCTCGTGCGTGGCGGATCGCGGCGGCGGTGTGCTCGAGCCGGTTGGTGCCCGGCCATACGCACGCGAGCAGCCAGCGGGCGTCGTCGGGGTCACGGAGGTCGATCGGGGAGCGGTCGATCCCCACCCGGGACGCGAACGACGGGAGTTGCGTGGTGATCGGTGGACGGCCCCCGACGACTCTGCACGAGAGCCGGACCGCGGCATCGACGGGGCCGGTGGCCCCGTGCGGGCCGTAGTCGATGCGGTAGTTGTCGCACAGCAGGTTCAGGCCGGCACTGGCACCGACATCGACGAGTGCGTAGGGCCCCTCCAGTTGGGACGCCACCCAGGTGAGGCCGGGACCGATGATGGCGCTCCGGCCACATTCATTGGTCTGGATGTGCCGGAAGGCGAGGAGGGCCAGCACGTCGGCCTGGCGCGCACGGAAGAAGTCGAGGAAGAGGGGACCGGGCTCGGCATCGGAACGCCCGGCGTAGACCGCCGCCAATGGGTGGTCGGATCCCTCGAGAATCAGGTAGTGCACTGCGGCGAGCAGGGCCGGAGGCAGATGGGCCGAGGGTGGTGCCGCCTGCACGAGCTCGAGGACTTCGTCATCCCCGGCGACCGCAGCGGAGATGTGCTGGTAGAGCGGTGAGGTCGTGCGGCAGTGGGTCGAGAACCACTCCCACATGAGGGCGAAGTCTTCTGTCCGGCTTCCCATGTCGGCCTAGAAGATATGGATCCGCGAGACCGGCCAGAACCGGACGTCGACCTTGCCCACGATGGACGATTCGAGAATGGGTCCCCAGTACCTGCTGTCGCAGGAGACCGTGCGATTGTCGCCCATGACATAGACGTGGTCGGGCGGAACCTTGTAGGGATGCTGCAACGCATACGGCTTCTCCGACGGACCGGCTGTGGTCGGCGGTTCCGCACCGGCGGCGAACCATGGTTCGCTCAGCAGCTTTCCGTTGACGTAGACCAGTCCATAGGCGAGCGAGATCGTGTCGCCGGGTAATCCGATGACACGCTTGACGAGGTCGCTCACCGGTGGCCCCCCGCAATTCTCGGCGGGTGGCGTGGAGAACACGACGATGTCGCCCTGGTGGACGCCGTGCATGTGGTAGCTGAGCTTGTCGACCATGATCCGGTCGTTGATCATGAGGGTCGGTTCCATCGATCCCGAGGGGATCAGGTAGGTCCCGACGACGAAGGTGCGCAGGACGATGGCGATGATGACAGCCAGCGCGACGACGACTGAAGCCTGCAACAGCACCCGGCTGATCGGAGGCTTCGGGTCGGGCATCTTCTCGGCTTTCGCGGCGGGGCTCGCCGGCTCGCGCGGTTCGGTCTCGATGCTCACGATGCCACGCAGTCTCGCCGCGTCGCGGTCCTCACCGGTCGTGATCCAGTGACCAGCCCGGCGCGCGCCGGACGAGGGACCGTTCGAGCTGGCTCACCGCCGCCGCCCCACAGAGCGCCATGGCCCGGCGTAGCTCGGATTCGTACCACTGCAGCAGCGATGCCACACCGTCGGCGCCCCCCGTGGCCAGGGCCCACAGCGAGGGGCGCCCGATCAACACGGCCCGGGCGCCCAGGGCGAGTGCCTTGACGACGTCGGGTGCCCGCCGCAGCCCGCCGTCGACGTACACCTCCGCCCGACCGGCCACGGCATCGATCACCTCGCGCAGGATGTCCGCGGTCGGCGGCGCGTCGGCCAGCTGGCGGGCACCGTGATTCGAGACCACCACGGCGGCCGCGCCTGCGTCGAGACACCGAACGGCATCATCGGCGCGCTGTACCCCCTTGACCACCACCGGGAGTGCGGTGAGCCCGGCCAGCCATCCGATGTCGTCCGGCGTCAGGGCCGGCTCGAACTCGCGGGACACGGCCATGAACCCACCCTCGCGGGCGCTCTCGGTGCTTCTGCCGACGAGGTTCGGCAGGGCCAGGTCGTGCGGCAGGTGGACATCGCCCCGCAGCTCGCGCAGGCGGAGTCCCGGAACCGGGGCGTCGACAGTGAGGACGAGTGCGCCGTACCCGTGGGCTTCGGCCCGTTGGGCGAGCTCGACCGTCCGGGCCCGCTCGCGCAGGATGTAGATCTGCATCCAGCGAGTACCTGCGGGGGCTCCGGCATCTACCTCTTCAAGGGAGCACGTGGCCAACGAGGACAGCACCATCAAGGCTCCTTGCGCGGCAGCGCCTCTTGCCGTCGCCACTTCGCCGTCGACGTGCGCCAGTCCCTGGATCGCCGTCGGCGCAATGGCGACGGGCGAGCGCACGGCCGTTCCCAGCACCGTGGTCGACAGGTCCACCTCCGAAATACCCGCCAACACCCTGGGGTGGAGTTGCCAGTGCGACCAGGCGGTCACGTTCTGTTCGAGCAGCCGCTCGTCGTCGGCCCCGCCGGCGTAGTAGGCGTAGGCCATCTCACCGATGATGTGGCGGGCATCCCGTTCCAGATCCTCCAGCGACAGATCGAGGGCCAGCGGGGTGCCGGCGGCCACGTGGGGTCCCCCGGTGGCAGGGTGAACAGGCACGAGGCGCATGGTAGGCGTCCGCGGGAGGTTCCGTGGGGTCTTCGATGACCCTACGATGCAATGCGGCAGGTCGCCGAGCGGAGGATGGTGGATTGCTGATGTCCGAACGAGTCATGGTGCGATCCGGCCTGTTCACCGATGGGGAGTCCCCGGCCCTCCTCGGGAGCCGCTGCACGGTCTGCGGGGCCCACCACTTCCCCCGCCACGACACCTGCCCCTACTGCTCGACCGAGGACCCCGTCCCGACGGAGCTCTCGGGTGCGGGAACGCTGTGGGCCTGGACGGCGGTCACCTCGGCACCACCGGGTTATCAGGGGGAGATCCCTTACGGTGTCGGCGTCGTGGAACTGCCCGAGGGGATCCGGGTCATCACGCGCTTGACCGAGGGCGATCCGGCGACGCTGGTCTTCGGACAGGAGATGCAACTCCGTATCGTCACGCTGCACACCGACGCCGACGGCCACGATGTGGTGACCTTCGCCTTCGCCCCGCAGGACGCATCATGACGGGCGTCGTGATCGCCGGGGTGGGGATGCATCCCTTCGGACGCTTCGAGGGTGTCTCCACCACCGACATGGGGGTCCGGGCCGTGCGGGCGGCCCTGCACGAGGCGGGCGTCGGCAAGGGAGGGTTCCAGGCCGCCTTCTGCGGGACGGCGTACGGCGGTGTGGCCACCGGTCACAAGGTGCTGAGCCGACTCGGGATGACGGGTATGCCCATCGTCGACGTGGAGGCCGGGTGCGCCAGCGGCGGTGCCGCACTGATGCTGGCTGCCGGAGCGATCAAGGCCGGCCAGTACGACACCGTGCTCGTCTTCGGGACCGAGAAGATGCCCAGGGGCATCATCCGCTCGTCGTTCTTCGAGCCCTGGCAGGAAGAGGCCGGGTTGGCCGCGACCCCGTCGTTCTTCGCCCTCCGGGCCCAGCGGGTGATGAGGACGTCAGGGGTGACCAAGGACCACCTGGCGCAGGTCGTGGTGAAAAACCGCCGCCACGGCGCGGCCAATCCGGATGCGATGTACCAGAAGGAGATCTCCGCCGAAGAGGTCCTCGCGTCGCGGGTCATCTCCGAGCCTCTCCACCTGTTCATGCTCTGCTCGCCCAACGAAGGCGCAGCGGCCGTCGTGCTGACCCGCGCCGACCTGGTCAGCGCGCCGTCGGTGCCTCCGATCACGCTCGCCGGCGCCGTCCTGCGCTCCCACCTGCCCGGCTCGGTGTTGAGCGAATCCACTCCTTTGTCGGGCCTGACGGACGACACGGTTCGGGCCCCGACGACGTTGGCCGCCCGCGCGGCATTCGAGGAAGCCGGTCTCGGTCCGGACGATCTCGACGTGGTGGAGTGCCAGGACACCGACGCAGCCCGCGAGCTGATCTCCTACGAGGAGATCGGGCTGTGCGCGCCGGGCGGCTCGGCCGAACTCCTGGTCTCGGGGGCCACCGCGCTCGGAGGACGGCTGCCGGTCAACCCCAGCGGGGGACTTCTGTCCAAGGGTGAGCCACTGGGCGCCTCGGCCCTGGGCCAGGTGGTCGAGTTGGTACGCCAACTCCGGGGCGAGTGCGGTACCCGTCAGGTCGAGGGGGCGCGGGTGGCGCTCTCCCACACGGTGGGCCGCGGCGCCAACGCCGGTGTGGTCATCTTGACCCGCTGACGGCCACCGCGGGGCCACTCACGAGACCAGGACGACCTTGCCCAGCTTCCCGCCGGCGGTGAACCGGTCATAGGCGGCGCCGGCCTCGGACAACGGAAATGTGGCACAGACGGGGACCTGGATCCGCCCGGCAACCAGGAGCGGGAGCACGTGGGCGGCGACCCCCGCCGCCACGTTGGCCTTCTCACGGAGGCTGCGCCCACGCAACGTGGCCCCGCCGATACTCGCCCGGGCGCCCATCAGTTGCAGCAGGTTGATCTCCACCTTGGCCCCCGAGCCCACCCCGATCACGATCACGCGGGCGCCGGTGGCGAGGTGCGGCAGGACGGTGGGCAGGCTGGCTGCTCCCACCAGCTCGAGGACGACGTCATAGGGGCCGTGCGCGGCCACGTCGGCTGGATCGACGACCACGGTGGCGCCCAGGTGCGCGACTTCGTCGCGGCGCGAGGCATCGCGCACGGTCGCCACGACCGATGCCCCGGCGGCCGCGGCCAGCTGGACCCCGGCCGTTCCGACGCCTCCGGCCGCGCCCGAGACCAGCACCCGCTCGCCCATGGAGAGATGCGCGTGGGTGAAGAGTGCGTCGAAGGCTGTTGAGAACACTTCGGGGAAGCCCCCGGCCTCGGCCCAGGGCAGGGTGTCGGGGACGACCAGAGCATGGGACTCCTCGATCACGGCCATGGTGGCCTGTGCGCCCCCCCCGACGAGCCCCATGACACGGTCACCCGGTGCGAATCGGCGCACCCGCGAACCCACGGCGGCCACCTCGCCGGCCAGCTCCATGCCGGGGATATCGGCGGGCGCCCCGGGTGGGGCCGGATAATGACCGAGGCGCTGCATCATGTCGGCGCCGTTGAGCCCGGCGGCGCGGATGGCGACCAGCAGCTCGGTGTCGCCCGGGATCGGGGTCTCCCGTTCCTCCCAGTGCAACTGGCTGTCCCGGATGACCACGGCGTGCATGTCGCTCACCCTAGACACGCCGGGCCCCGGTATCCTCGCAGGCATGGCCCTCTTCGATATCCCTGTCCACACGCTCCAAGGAGACGACTCGTCACTTGGCGCTTACGCCGGCAAGACACTCCTCGTAGTCAATGTGGCCTCCAAATGCGGGCTGACCCCCCAGTACGAGGGTCTCGAGCGCCTCCAGCAGACGTACGGCGACCGTGGCTTCACCGTGCTCGGTTTCCCGAGCAACCAGTTCATGGGGCAGGAGCCGGGCACAGCCGAGGAGATACAGCAGTTCTGCTCCACCACCTACGGGGTGAGCTTCCCGCTGTTCGAGAAGATCGACGTGAACGGCGACGAGCGCCATCCCATCTACGAGGAGCTGACGGCTGCGCCCGACGCCGACGGGAATGCAGGCGATATCACTTGGAATTTCGAGAAGTTCCTCGTCTCGGGAACCGGCGACGTCATCGGCCGATTCCGGCCCCAGGTCGAGCCAGAGGATCCCGCCATCATTGACGCCATCGAGGCTGCGCTGGCCGCTTGACGGCTCCCTCGCCGGGCGAGGGTTTTGCGGCGTCCATCTTCGACATGGACGGGCTGCTCCTCGACTCGGAGATCCTGTGGCACGAGGCCGAAATCGAGATCCTCGGAGGCCTCGGCGTGCCCCTTTCGGGCGAGGGATGCCGTGGTACCAAGGGCATGTTCGTCGGCGAGGTGACCGAGTACTGGCATGCCCGCTACCCGTGGGCCGCACCGACTCCGGCCGAGGTGGCTGTGGCCATCGTGGATCGCGTTATCTCCCTTGTCCTGTCGAAGGGCGAGCTCAAACCCGGCGCCGAGCACGCCATCGCGCTGTGCGCCGAGCGCAACCTGCCGCTCGCCGTGGCCTCGTCGTCGGAGTACCGCCTCATCGACACGGCGTTGGCCCACTTCGGCCTGCGGGAGCATTTTCGTGCTCGTGCACTCGGCCGAGGACGAGCAGTGGGGGAAGCCGCACCCCGCGGTGTTCCTGACGGCGGCGGCCAAGCTGGGCGCCCCGCCGCGCCGCTGCCTCGTCTGGGAGGACGCTCCCGCCGGTGTGTTGGCCGCCAAGGCAGCCTCCATGTGCTGTATCGCTGTTCCTGAGCACGGAGAAGGGCAGCATCCGGCCTTCGCGCTGGCCGATCTCGTGCTCGGTTCGCTGCTCGACATGTCCGAGGAGCGCTTCGACGCCTTGTCGGCGGCCGCCGGGTAGTGGTGGACAATTGAGGGACGGTCGTAGGGATTCGTAGGGACTGGGGACGACCGGGTGAGTGGTATTTCTAATAGCTAGATGTCTAGCAATCAGAAATTACAATCAACCTCTTGGCTGGTGGACGTTGTTTCCTCTGTGCTCGTAGACGTTTCCTGGGAGGGACCCCGCTGCCAACGCCATTAGTCTGGCCGCCACGCCTTGGGCGCTTGTGCCCGGGCGGACAACCATCGAGCGTGCGTGTTCACACCTGTCCCCCCCGATACTGATTTCGTCGCCCTCGAGCAGGCCGAGCTGGCCCGCTGGGCGGCCCACCGCGTCTTCGAGCGCTCCGTCGAGCAGCGCGAGGGCGCGCCGAAATGGGTCTTCTACGAGGGACCTCCGACCGCCAACGGCATGCCCGGTCTCCATCACGTCTGGGCCCGCGTCTACAAGGACCTCTTCTGCCGGTTCCATGCCATGCGCGGCTCATATGTGGCCCGCCGTGGAGGGTGGGACACCCATGGCCTCCCGGTCGAGGTCGAGGTGGAGAAGAAGCTCGGCATCACCGGTAAGAAGCAGATCGAGGATCAGGTCGGCATCGCCGAGTTCGTCCGCCTGTGCCGTGAGTCCGTCTATTCCTACGTCGACGAGTTCACCCGGCTGACGACGAGAATCGGCTACTGGCTCGATACGGATGCGGCCTACTGGACGTTGAGCCCCTCCTACATCGAGTCCGTCTGGTGGCACCTGCGCCAGCTGTTCGATCAGGGGCTGCTCTACGAGGACCTCAAGGTCGTCCCCTATTGCCCCCGCTGCGGCACCGCTCTTTCGAGCCACGAGCTGGGCCAGCCCGGCGTCTATACGGACGAAGAGGACGAGTCGGCGTACGTGCGGTTCCCGATCGTCGATCCCGACCCGGCACTACTCGGTGACGCCACCGCGCTGGCCGTGTGGACCACGACCCCCTGGACGCTGCTTTCGAACACGGGCGTGGCCGTCAACCCGGGCCTGACCTATGGCGTCGTCGACGGCCTGATCATGGCCGCAGACCTGGTCGACGACGTCCTGGGAGAGGGGGCGTCGGCCCGCATCACCCGGCGACTCAGCGGGGCGGATCTGGTCGGCCTGCGCTACACGCGCCCCTTCGACGATCTGCCGGTGCCGAATGGTGCGAACGGGTGGCGCGTGGTGCCCGCGGACTATGTGACCACCGAAGAGGGCACCGGGCTCGTCCACCTCGCCCCGGCTTTCGGCGAGATCGACCGTCAGATCGGCCGCGAGAACGGGCTGCCCTCCCTCAACCCGGTCGGCCCCGACGGGCGTTTCACCGACGAGATCGGCTGGTTGGCGGGGCAGGACGTGCGGGCGAGCAACACGGTGATCAACGACCGCCTCGAGGAGGCCGGACTCCTGGTGCGCCGGTATCCCTACGTGCACTCGTACCCGCATTGCTGGCGCTGCCGGACCCCGCTCATCTACTGGGGCAAGCCGAGTTGGTACATCGCGACCTCCACCCGCAAGGACCAGATGCTGGCCGAGAACGCCACCATCGACTGGCACCCGGCGCACATCCGCGACGGCCGGTTCGGCGAATGGCTGTCCAACAACGTCGACTGGGCGCTGTCCCGTGACCGTTACTGGGGCACACCCCTGCCTATCTGGCGGTGCGGTCGCGGGCACCTGCACTGCATCAGCTCGCTCTCCGAGCTCTCCGAGCTCTGCGGCCGCGACGTCACGGGCATCGACCCGCACCGGCCGGTCATCGACGACGTGGTCTTCGACTGCCCGACGTGCGCCGAAGCCGGAGAGGGTGACGAGGACGCCGTCGCCCGGCGGGTGGCGCCGGTCATCGACGCCTGGTTCGATTCGGGGTCGATGCCGGCGGCGCAGGTCGGGTACCCCCACGCTCCCGGATCCGTCGAGGCCTTCACCTTCCCGGCCGACTTCATCTCCGAGGCCATCGACCAGACGCGGGGTTGGTTCTACTCGTTGCTGGCCGTCAACACGTTGGTGTTCGGGAACAGCCCGTACAAGCACGTGGTCTGTCTGGGCCACATCATCGACGCCGACGGCCGGAAAATGTCCAAATCACTGGGGAACATCATCGATCCGTGGACGATCCTCGACACCAGGGGCGCCGACGCACTCCGCTGGTGGATGTTCAGCCAGGGCTCCCCGTGGACGCCGACCCGCGCCAGCATGTCCGCCATCGACACGGCGTTGCGCGACATGTTGCTGAAGCTGTGGAACACCTTCAGCTTCTTCACCACCTACGCCTCGCTCAACGGTTTCGACCCGGCTGACCCGGCGATCCCGTCGCCCGAGGATCGCGGTGCCCTCGACCGCTGGATCCTTTCGCGCCTGGCCGGTACGGGGGTCACGGTCACCACCGGGCTCGATGCCTACGAGCCCCTTGATGCCGCATCCGCTCTGGCCGGCCTGGTCGATGACCTCTCGAACTGGTACGTGCGCCGTAGCCGCCGCCGTTTCTGGCGCACCGATCCCGACGCCCCGGCCGGGGACACGCTGGCGGCGCAGGCCACATTGCACGAGGTCCTCACCCAAATCTCGCTCTGGCTCGCCCCGTTCTGCCCCTTTGTGGCCGACGCCATGTGGCGTGCGCTGCGCGGGGTCGACGAGACGCAGTCGGTCCATCTGGCCGACTGGCCGGCGCCCGACGAATCCGCGATCGATCGTGACCTCGAAGCGCAGATGGAACTGGCCCGTAGGCTCACGTCGCTGGGCCGGGCCGCCCGCAGCGAAGCCGGGGTCAAGGTGCGCCAACCTCTTTCCCGTGCGCTGGTGTTCCTCCCGTCGGGCGCCCCGACCATCCTCTACGACATGGTGGCCGAGGAGCTCAACGTCGATGAGGTCGACGTGGCCGACGAGCTGAGCGAGGTGCTCGAGTTCGAGCTCGTCGTGAACTACAAGACCCTGGGAGGGCGCCTCCGGGACCAGGTGAAGGAGGTCAAGCCGGCGCTGGCCGCCCTCGACGGGGCTGCGGCGGCGGCGGCGCTCGAAGACGGGACATCGATCACCGTCATGCTCTCGGGCGGCCCGGTCGAGCTCGGGCCCGACGACGTGCAGTTGCGCGTGCGGGGGCAACAGGGCTTCGCCGTCTCGCGGGAAGGGGGGGAGGTCGTCGCCCTCGATCTCACCCTCGATGAGTCGCTGCGCCACCGCGGTCTGGCCCGCGAAGTCGTCCGTCTCCTCCAGGACCTGCGCAAGAACAGCGGGTTGGACGTCTCGGATCGCATCGTGCTGCATCTCGAGGGGCTCGATGCGATCGAGCCGTACTTCGACTACATCGGGCGCGAGGTGCTGGCCGTCTCCATCACGAAGGGTCCCGGCGAGGGCGCGGGAACGGTGCTCGAGCTCGAAACCGACGAGGGCCGGCTCCCCGCACGCGCCTGGTTGCGCAGGGCGCAGGAGGCGGGGTAGCTACTCCGGTCGTTCAGCGGTCGGATTGCAGCAGTTTCGTCAAGGCGACGGTCAGGGCGGTACGGTCCGTCTCGTCCAGGGGCGCCATCAGGTGGCGGTCGATCCCCTCGATGTGCTCGCCGATGGCCTGACCCAACGTCGACTCCCCGGCCGCCGTCAGCACGACGTGCACGCTGCGGCGATCAGAAGGGCAATTCTTGCGGGCGACCAGTCCGGCCTCGACCATACGGTCCACCAGCCGGGTCACCCCACCCGTGGTGAGCGCCACCTGCGCGCTCAGCTTGCTCATCGTGAGGCGCCCCTCCTCGGCCCCGCCGATGTGGATGAGGACGTCGAACCACACCAGGGGAATCCCGACGGACTGTTCGAGCTCGCGTCCGAGCTGGTCGGTCAGGCGACGGTGAGATCGCACGAGAAGGCCCATCAGCTGCAGCCGCTCGTCGTCGATGCTGCTCAGGACGCCGCAGGTGCCGCCCTCGGGTTCGGGAGCGGCATCCGCCTCGACCTCGTATTCGCCCTGCTCGGGGAATCTCACGGTGCCCATACGTGCTCCTCAATCTTTCTCGACTCTACCAGGATCCGCCATTTACCTGATTGACAAGTATCTGTCTAGTCAGATACTATCTTGTCAGAGACCAAAACCGCCATAGGAGGCTCCCATGTCAACCCAAACAGTCACTCTTCCGAAGCCGGGAACGTACACCGTCGATCCGGCGCATGCCGAAGCAGGCTTCGTGGCCCGCCACCTGATCGGGACCAAGGTACGGGGCCGCTTCACCGAATTCTCCGGGACATTCGTCGTCGCGGAGAACCCTGAGGAGTCGACGTTCGAGGCCGAGGCCAAGGTGGCCAGCATCGACACCAACCAGTCGATGCGCGACGACCACCTGCGCACCAACGATTTCTTCGATGCCGAGAACTACCCGACCATCACCATCAAGAGCACCGGGCTGAAGCGGGTGACCGACGCCGAATGGAAGCTCTCCACCGACCTCACCATTCGTGGCGTCACCAAGCCGGTGGAGTTCGACCTGGAGTACCTGGGCGAAGGTCCCGCCATGCAGGAGGGCAAGACCGTGGTGGCCTTCTCCGCCACCGCTGAGATCGACCGCCGTGACTTCGGCGTGAGCTTCAACCACTCGCTGCTCGATGGAAGCGTCGTGGTCGGCAACAAGGTCAAGATCGAGCTGGAAGCCGAAGCCGGCCTGGCGGAGTAACGAAGGAGGCGCGACCCGGGTCGTGCGCCAACGACGGCGGTACGCTTCGCCGCGATGCGCACGATCCCGGGGCCGAGCCTGCCCGCCGTGGCGGCGACGCCACTGCGGGAGAGGCCGGCCGGCGCCGCCGGGGTGACCTACGCCCTGGCCGTCGATCTCGGCACGGGTGGGCCCAAGGTTGCGGTCGTTTCGGCCTCCGGCATGATCGCCGCGTACGCATTCGAAGCGGTCCCGCTCGTGCTGGGTGCCGATGGCGCGGCCGAGCAGGACCCCGAGCACTGGTGGCGCGCCATCCTGGCTGCGGCGCGGCGGGCCGTGGCCGAGAGCGGTGTGCCTCCCGAGAACATCGTGGGCGTCGGGTGCACGGCGCAATGGTCCGGGACGGTCGCGGTGGGCGCCGACGGGTGCGCCATCGGCCCGTCCATCATCTGGATGGACTCGCGCGGCGCCAATGCCGTGAAGCGTGTGGTGCGCGGCGCGCTGAACGTCCAGGGGTACTCGGCCGCCAAGGCCGCCAGGTGGGTACGGCGCAGCGGCGGGCTCCCGACCCTCTCGGGCAAGGACCCGGTGGGCCACATCCATTTCCTGCGTGAAGAGCGCGCCGAGGTCTACGCCGCCACCGCCGTGTTCCTCGAGCCCGTGGATTACCTCAATCTCCGACTGACCGGGCTGGCGCGCGCCTCCTACGACTCGATCACCCTGCACTGGGTCACCGACACCCGCGACGTCAATGCGGTCACGTACGACGACGGCCTGCTCGCGCTGGCCGGTCTCGAGCGGCGCACCTTGCCCGAGCTGGTGCGGACCGGCAGCATCCTCGGGGGCTTGACGCCCGCCGCCGCAGCCGAGCTCGGGCTCCTTGCCGGCACCCCCGTCGTGGCCGGTACGCCTGACCTCCATTCGGCTGCGGTCGGGTCCGGCGCGGTCGAGGACTTCGAAGGGCACCTCTACATCGGCACATCGAGCTGGATCAGCTGTCACGTCCCCTTCAAGAAGACCGACGCCCTGACCAACATCGCCTCCATCCCCTCGGGCCTGCCGGGCCGCTATCTGGTGGCGGACGAGCACGAGACCGGGGGTGCCTGCCTGACCTGGCTGCGGGACAACCTGCTGTACCCTGGGGACGCGCTCGACCCGGGCGTCGCGCCACAGGCCGACTTCTTCCCGACACTGAACGACATGGCGGCCGGGGTCCGACCGGGGGCGCGGGGTGTCCTCTTCACGCCGTGGCTGAACGGCGAGCGTTCCCCCGTCGACGATCACACCATCCGGGGCGGCTTCCACAACATTTCGCTGTCGACCACCCGCGCCGACATGGTGCGGGCGGTCTTCGAAGGCGTGGCGCTCAACTCGGCGTGGTTGCTCGGCGCCGTCGAGAAGTTCACGAAGCGGCGGTTCGCTTCTCTCGCCTTCGTGGGCGGAGGAGCGAACTCCGACCTCTGGGCGCAGATCCACGCCGACGTCATGGGGTGCGCCATCCGTCAGATCGCCGACCCGGTGCTGGCCAACGTACGCGGGGCGGGACTCCTCACCCATCTGGCACTCGGTCACATCCGCTTGGCCGACGTTCCGGCCATGGTGGCCGTGAAAGCCGTCTACGTCCCGGACGCCGACGCCTCGGCCGTCTATGCCCCGCTGCGCAAGGAATTCGTCAACCTGTACGACAGGACGAAGGGCATCCACAAGCGGCTGAACGGCCACCGTGTGAGCGGGATCGCGGGCTGAGGCCACCCGGTCCCCGGCCGCCCGGTCCCCGGCCGCCCGGTCGCCGGCGGCTCAGTCCCCGGCCGCCCGGTTGCCGGCGGCCCCCGTCGGGATGAGCAACAGGTCCTCGATCTGCAAAGGGTCGCCCCAGTTCCTCAACAGCTCGGACGCGCTGGTCGGGGGATCCGGCCGGCCGGTCTCCCGGTTGAACAACGAGATCCGGTAGCCCAGGGCTTCGAACCCGTCGAGGTACTCCTCCCCGCTGATCCCCGACACGCGGGGCAACATCTCGAGGCTGAACTCCGAGGCCACGATCGGCCGGGATGTCGTGAGAATGCCCTGTGCTCCGGCGACCACCCGCCCTTCTGCGCCTTCGACGTCGATCTTCAAGAAGTGCACCGGCCCCTCGACCAGATCGTCCAGGGCGAACGTCGGGACGATCTCGCTCCACCCCGACTGCAGGCTCGTTGGGTCGGCCGAGACCAACCCGCCGTTGGAGCCGAAGTGCCCGGACAGGTTCGACCACCCCCGTGTCCGATCCAGGGCCACCGGGTAGAGCTCGACGTTGTCGGCCTTGTTGGCCTCGACCGAAAGGAGGATGAGCCGGCAGTTCTCGGAGCTCGGCTCGACGGCCACGACGCGACCCGAGCTCCCGACGAGGGAGGAGGCCAGCATCGTGTAGAGCCCGACGTTCGCACCGACGTCGACCACCGTCATCCCGGGCCGGCAGAATTCTCTGAACGTGGGCACGAGGTGTGCCTCGTAGTCCCCATTGAGCAGCGGCCGGCTGACCGCGCCGTCGTCGCGGTCGAGGTAGATCGTCATGCCGTTGTCCAGCTCGTGGGTGACGATGTCGGAGGGCCCGAAGCGGACGCTCACGGGCGACGGGAAGAATTGGCGGTCGAACGTGGTCAAGAGCTGGCGCAGCCCGTGCAGGTCGGTGACGGAGTCGCCCACCAGCCCGTAGGCGATGGCATGGAGATCGGACGGCTCCCTCGACGGATAGAGCATGGAGAGGGCGGCGTCGAGGGGCAGGCCGGCCGGCGGCCCGGCCCCGGGAGCGTCGGCCGGCACCGTCCCGCCGAGCAACGAGACCATCTTGCGCCGGATGCGGTCGAGCTGGCGCGGGAGCGGACGTGAGGCCGGGAGGGAGTCCGGGAGGGAGTCCGGCATCAGATCCTTTCGAAGTTACGGGTGAGCTCCCAGTCCGAGACGTGGCGGTTGGCCGCCTCCCATTCCTGTTGGGCCGTATTGAGAAGGTGGTGGTGCACGTCGGGGCCGAACGCCTCGGCCGCCACGTCGGAGTTCATGAGCTCGTCGATGGCTTCGACCAGCGTGGACGGGATCCGGGTGACGTCGGTGGCGTCGTAGGCGTTGCGCGGGTAGGCGTCGGCGAGCTCGAGCTCGTGGTCGATGCCGTAGAGGCCGGCCGCGATGCACGCGGCGATGACCAGGTACGGGTTCACGTCGGCCCCCGGGACGCGCGACTCGATCCGGCGTCCCGGGCCGTGGCCGACGACCCGGAAGCCACACGTGCGGTTGTCCTCGCCCCAGACGACGGCGGTGGGGGCCCAGCTCCCCGGCACGTAGCGGCGGTACGAGTTGAGCGTCGGGGCGGCGCACCAGGCCAACTGGCGTGCCGCGTGGAGCTGGCCGGCGAGGAATCGCCGCCCGAGGGTCGAGAGCCCGGTCGGGTGGGAGGCGTCGCCCATGAGCGGCTCGTCGGTCGCGCTGTCCCAGAGCGAGTTGTGCACGTGGCACGAGGATCCGACGTCGTCCATCGTCCACTTGGCCATGAACGTGGCCGCCCGCCCCTCCTGCGCCGCAATCTCCTTGATCCCGTTCTTGAAGATGAGGTGGCGGTCCGCCGTGTCGAGCGCGCCGGCGTAGGTCACGTTGACCTCGTGCTGGCCGCGACCGGCCTCGCCCTTGGAGAACTCCACCGGGATGTCGGCGGCGCACATCTCCTGGCGGATGCGCTTGAGGATGTACTCCTCACGTGAGGTCTGGAGCAGTTGGTAGTCCTCGATGGTCGACGAGTGCGGTGTGAGGCCCTTCCATGATTTCTCCTGCGCCTCTTCGTAGGTGTCGCGAAACAGGAAGAACTCGAGCTCGGTGGCGCTGAGCACCCGGTAGCCGCGCTCGGCGGCGCGGGCGATCTGTCGGCGCAGGATCTGCCGGGGCGACACCTCGACCGGAACGCCGTCCTCGTCGGCGAGGTCGCCGATCACCAGGGCGGTGCCCGGAAGCCAGGGGATGGGGCGTGCCGTGGCGTAGTCGGGCTGGCAGAGCATGTCCCCGTAGCCGAGGTCCCAGTTGGCGAACCGGTAGCCCGGGAGCGGATTCATGTCCACGTCGACGGCCAGCAGGTAGTCGCAGACCTCGATCCCTTGGTCGGCCACGTGGCCGGTGAAGAAATCCGGGGTCACCCGCTTCCCCACGGGCCGGCCGTGCATATCGGGAAACGCCACAATGACGGTATCGATCGATCCGTCGGCGATCCCGTTGGCTATGAACTCGCGTCCGGGCATGACGCATGATGGCGTGCCCGCAGGGTCCCGTCCAACCGTTTTGTACGCTGGAGGCGGTGATCCCGCTCATCGGCATCTCGACCTATGTCGCCAAGGTGGCCTGGGGTGGCTGGGAACGTCCCTCCGCAGTGCTGCCCCAGTCGTACTACGAGCTCGTCGCGTCGGCGGGGGGTCGCCCGCTCCTGCTCCCGCCGTTGCGGACCGCCCCCACCGGGCCCAGCTTCGGCGCCGAGGAGGTGATTGCTCTACTCGACGGATTGGTACTGACCGGTGGCGGCGACGTCGATCCGGCCTCCTACGCAGAGACGGCTGCACCCGAAGTGGTGGGTGTCAACCCGATCCGCGACGAAAGCGAACGGGCGCTGCTGGCGGCGGCCCTGCGGGTCGACCTGCCCGTGCTCGCCATCTGCCGGGGCTGTCAGATCCTCAACATCGAGCGCAGGGGCACATTGCACCAGCACCTGCCTGACGTCGTGGGACACGATGAGCACCGCCGCGCCCCCTTCGTGTTCGGCGAGGTGAAGGTCACGACCACCCCGGGGAGCCACGCGGCGACGATCTTCGGACCCACCACGACCGCGCTCTGCTCCCACCACCAGGCGATCAAGGACCTCGGCGTCGGGTTGGTGCAGACGGCCGGCGCCGATGACGGTGTCGTCGAAGCGGTCGAGCTATCCGGGGCGTCCTTCGTCCTGGGTGTGCAGTGGCACCCCGAAGAGGCCGGAGACCCGCGACCGTTTGCCGCCCTGGTGGCTGCCGCCGCCTCCCACAAAAGCTGAGGTACCGCCTCCAGCCCGCACGCGGGCAGTAGTGTCTGCCCCCATGGCAAAGAGCGGGGCCAAAAAAGTTGTGAAGCCGGTGGCGGCCACCGTCGGCATTTTGGGGACGATGGCGAGCATCTGGTGGTTCGCCCTCAAACCACGGCGGAAGGCCAGGTCAGAGGGCGAGTAGCCGGATCGGGGACCGGGATCGACGCATCAATCCGCAAAGATCCTGTCCCAGGAGACAGGGTCCTCGGGGTAGAACCACCGCTCGACCTGCATCCCGTGGCGGTAGTGGAAGATGCTGACGACACGTGTCCGCACATCAACGCTCCCGCGTCGTGCCCCCATGATGCTCAAGGCGCACACGTGTGCATCGTTCCCGAAGACATCGTGCTCAGTGAGCCAGAACCCTTTGGGTCGCAGCTGTGAGAACCAGTCCAGCAGCGCATGCAGGCCGTGGATGTCACCCGCCATCACGTGTGCGCCCGGAACGTGCCAGACCACATCGCCGTCGATGAGCGTGGCCAACACGTCCAGGTCGCCGGACCGGAACGCATCGGCCGTCCGGCGGTAGGCGACGGCGTTCGGATGCTCGGTGCTCTCCACGCGCCGAAGGTTACGCAGCCGGCGGTGGTGCGCTCAGTCCTCCCACCGCAGCGTCCGCTCGATGTCCCACAGGTGGTGCTGGGCGTCGTGCGTGTTGGCCGCCACGATGTCGAGCAGGTCCATCTCGCCGCGCTCGGGGTGGACGAGCACGGTGCCCTTCGGCGACGCTGCCTCGACCGCCCGTACCCACTCGGCCATCGAGAGCTGCAACGACCACATGGCCGCTGGCAAGGGGATCGTCTCGTAGTTCCTCGCCACGGCCAGCTCGTTCTCGTCGTAGCTGCCCACCCGGCGCGACGCTCCCGCTGCTATTCCCTGCAGCCGTTCGGTCCAGATGCGCAGGTTGTCGGCCACATGGCTGACGTAGGCGGCGCTGCTCCACGAGAGGTCGGGATGCTGCTCGCGCCCGCTGGCGCCCCGGAGGAGGTCCCGGTAGGAGGTGGCGAGCGCACGCATGCCCGCCCCGGCACCTTGGAGCGCGAGGGCCCAGTCGAAGTCGCATTCCCGGCAGGGTTGGCCGTACGTCGAAGGGCCCCAGTCGTTCATGGGGATCCGGCGACCAGCACCGGCAACAGCTCGCTGATCGGGCCGTTGACCACGACGTCGGCCAGCGGGTCCATGTCGGTGGGGGCACCGTTGAGGATCACCACGGCGGCGCCAGCCCGGGACGCGATCGGCACGAGGCCGGCGGCGGGGAACACGGCGAGCGTCGATCCCACGGCCAGCAGAAGGTCGCACGCCGCCCCCGCCGCTTCAGCCCGGCGCAGGTCCCGCGCCACGAGATTCTGGCCGAAGCTGATCGTGGCCGACTTCAGGATTCCCGCCGCACGTCGATCCGTCCTCGCGCACCTCCTCGCAGCTCGGGTCCGCTTCGCCGCCCCGGACGCGATCGTGCACGGGCTCCGCCGGTTGGCGATGGTCGCAGCGCAGGCACACGATCTCCGACGAATTGCCGTGGATCTCGACGATGCGGGCCGGATCCGATCCGGCCTTCTGATGGAGGCCGTCGATGTTCTGGGTGACCAGCGTGTCGAGGCGGCCGGCCCGCTCGAGGGTCACCAGCGCGGCGTGGCCCTCGTTGGGCTCGGCCAGCCACAGCGGGGACGTGAGGCGGTTCTGCCAGGAGCGCCTCCGCACCTCGGGATCGTGCACGTAGGTGTCGAGGTTCGCCGCTCTCTCCGCCGCCGGGTCCTTCGTCCACAGCCCGTTGGGCCCCCGGAAGTCGGGGATGCCCGAGTCGGTGGAGATGCCGGCTCCGGTGAGGACCACGATCCGCTGCGAACGAGCAACGAGGGCGCTCGCCATCTCCACGTCCGTGCGTGTCACGGCGACATCGTCTCACGGGAAGCCGGCGCGGCGGTCGGTACGCTGCGAAGGTGAAAAAGAGCGCACCGACCGTGGAAGTGCTCGAGGCGGCGGATGCCGAAGCCCGTCAGCGCCGGGTGGCGGGGGCCCTCCGCGATCGTGGTTGCCAGGTGGGCGATCGTGTCGCCTTCTGGCTCCCGTCGTCGGCCGATCTGATCTGTGCCGTGCTCGGCGCCGCACGTTGCGGAGTGATCCCGGTCCTCCTCAACGCCACGCTCACCACGCCCGAACGCGACCTCCTCATCGCGGATGCCCAACCGACCTTCGAGGTCCTCGACCGCGAGATGCTGTCGCGGCTGTTGGACGGGCCGCCGGCGGAGTTGGCGCCCTACCCGCTGACCCGGCCGATGCACTACACATCGGGTACCACCGGCCGGCCCAAGGGCGTGACCACCGGGGTCTGGGACGAGCGCACCGCACAGGCGGTCTTCGACGACGAGGCGGCCGTCTGGCACTTCGATGCCGACGACCTGCACATGGTCTGCTCGCCGATGTACCACACGGTCTCGGTGCGCTTCTGCGCGGGCACGCTCCTCTCGGGCGGCTCGTTGGCCATTCTCGGCCGCTTCGATGCCTCGACCGCGCTGGATGTGCTGCGCCGGCTGCGCCCGACCACGGCTTTCCTGGTGCCGACCCATCTCCAGCGGATCCTGCAGGAGCCCGCGCTCGGCCCCGACGAGGTGTTCGATTCCCTGCGCCTCCTGGCCCATGCCGGTGCACCCTGCCCGCCCTCGGTGAAGCGGGCGATCATGGAGCGGGTCAACCCCGGCGTCGTGTGGGAGTTCTACGGCTCGACCGAGGCGCAGTTCACCGTCTGTGGTCCCGACGAATGGCTGGCGCACCCCGGCACGGTGGGTCGGGCCCGGCCGGGCCGGCGGCTCTTCGTCAGGTCCCGACGACGAGCGGGGACAGGGCGACGGCGGTCGGGCACCATCTGGTGCGACATGCCCGACTTCGCCCGCTTCAGCTATTGGCGGAACGAGGAGGCGACCCGTCAGGCCTGGCGGGGTGCGGCCTGCACCGTGGGCGATCTGGGCCGGCTCGATGCCGAGGGCTACCTGTACCTCTCGGGGCGCCGGCACGATCTCATCATCAGCGGAGGGGTCAACGTCTATCCGGCCGAGGTGGAAGCCGTGCTCTCCGCCGTGCCGGGACTCGTCCAGCTGGCGGTATTCGGGGTGCCCGACGAGCAGTGGGGTCAGAAGGTGTGCGTGGCCTATGTCGCCGATGGCAGCGCGATCGCCGCTGGCGGCGGGGTCGAGGAGGCCATGCGGTCGGCCGCGGCGCAACAGTTGGCGCCGTACAAGCGGCCCAAGGACTACTTCGCCACGACGGAGCTTCCGCACACGGCCACCGGGAAGTTGATCCGGCGGGCCGTGCCCGACCATCTGGGTCTGGGCGACGCTGCGGGCCCCGGCGACTGAACCGGAGCCACACTGCGGTAAGAATCGGTTCATGTCCTACGCCACGATCAATCCCGCCACCGGTCAGACCGAGAAGACGTTTCCGGCGCACACCCCGGCCGAGGTGGAAGCGCTGTTGCAACAGGCCTTCGACACGTTCCTCGAGTACCGCACCACCAGCTTCGCCGAGCGCGCCCGCCATCTCAGCAACGCGGCGGACCTCTTCGAGGGCGAGGTGCCGGACATCGCGCGCATCGTGACCACCGAGATGGGCAAGACGTTCGCCGCCGCACGGGCCGAGGCATCGAAGTGCGCCATGGGCCTGCGCTGGTTCGCCGAGCACGCCGAATCGTTGTTGGCGGACGAACCGATCACCACCGGCGCGTCGCGTTCGTATGTGCACTACCAGCCGATCGGACCGGTCCTGGCCATCATGCCGTGGAACTTCCCGCTGTGGCAGGTGGTGCGCTTCGCGGCGCCGGCGCTCATGGTGGGCAACGTCGGCCTGCTCAAACACGCGTCCAACGTCCCGCAGACGGCGCTCCTTTTGGAGGACATCTTTCGCCGGGCCGGCCTGCCGCCGGGCGCATTCACCAATCTCTTCATTGAGAGCAAGGACATCGCCGCGCTCATCGAGGATCCGCGGATCGCCGCGGTCACACTCACCGGGAGCGAGAAGGCCGGCATGTCGGTGGCGTCGACGGCCGGGCACGCCTTGAAGAAGAGCGTCCTCGAGCTCGGAGGCTCCGATCCGTTCATCGTGCTGGCCTCGGCCGACCTCGACAACGCGGTGCGGACGGCGGTGACGGCCCGGGTGCAGAACAACGGCCAGTCCTGCATCGCGGCCAAGCGTTTCATTGTGGTCGAGCCGGTGGCGGACGAGTTCCTGGAGCGCTTCACCGCGGCCATGGACGCGCTCGTGGTGGGAGACCCATTCGACCCGGCGACGCAGGTGGGGCCGATCGTGTCGGAGGCGCAACGGGCGGAATTGCTGGGACAGATCGAAGAGGCCCGGAACCAGGGCGCCGTGGTGCACGGGGGCGGGGAGCCGGTGGAGGGGCCCGGGTGGTACCTCAAGCCGACAGTCCTTTCGGGCGTGACCTCGGACATGCCGGTGGCGCAAGAGGAATTGTTCGGTCCTGTGGCCATTGTCGAACGGGTCCCCGACCTCGATGCCGCACTCGAGGTTGCCAACTCCACCACCTTCGGACTCGGTTCGAGCGTCTGGACGAATGACGAGGAGGAGCAACGGCGCTGCATCGAGGAGCTGGAGGCCGGAGCCGTGTTCGTCAACGCCATGGTCGTCTCCACGCCGGAGTTGCCCTTCGGAGGGATCAAGCGCTCGGGCTTCGGTCGTGAGCTCTCCGAGCTCGGGTTGAAGGAGTTCACCAACGCCAAGACCGTCTGGATCACATGACGACCGTCTGGATCACATGACGACCGTCTGGATCACATGAGTGAGGATGTCACGACGTATCTCGACCACGGAGCCACCACACCGCTGCGCTCCGAGGTGGCCGACGCCATGGCCGAGGCACGGTCGGTCCCGCTGGGCAATCCGACCGGGAGCCATCGTCCGGCACAACGAGCCCGGCGCCTGCTGGAGGAGTCGCGTGACGAGGTAGCGGCTGCGCTGGGACGCGATCCCGGCGACATCATCTTCACCTCCGGGGGCACGGAGTCGGCCAACCTGGCGGTGCTGGGCACGTTGGGGGCCGCGTCGGGTGGCGGGCCGGGTGGCGCGGAGGGTGGCGGCGCTGCGGTGTCGGTGGTCAGCTCGGCGGTGGAGCACCCCGCGGTGCGCGAGTCCTGCCGGGCCGCCGCCCGCATGCTCGGGGTGCGCTGGTGCGAGCTGGATGTCGACGTCAACGGGGTGGTCGACGTCGAGGGTTTGGCCGCGCAGATCGACGACACCACGGCGCTGGTGGCCGTCATGCTGGCCAACAACGAGACCGGCGTGGTGCAGCCTCTCGGCGCCGTCGTCGAGGCGGTACGCGCCCGGAGTGACACGGCGCGGGTCTTCACCGATGCCGTGCAGGCGGCCACGTTCATGGACCTGGCGGCCTGCACCGCCGGTGCGGACCTCGTTGCGCTCAGCGCCCACAAGGTGGGGGGACCGGTCGGGGTCGGGGTACTGGCCGTGGGTGCAGCCACGGCCATCGTTGCGCAGCACTTCGGAGGGGGCCAAGAACGAGAGCGGCGCAGCGGTACCCAGGACGTGGTCGGGGCGGTCGGCCTGGCCACGGCCCTGCGCCTGACCGCGGCCGAACGCGCTGCGGCGTCGTGCCGGGTCGGCGCATTGCGCGACCGGTTGGCGGAGGGGCTCCTGCACTCGGTGGCCGGGACCCATCGGACGGTCGCCGGAGGGGTGGCCACCCTCCCGGGTCATCTGCACCTGTGCTTCGCCGGCATCGAGCGTGAGGAGCTCCTGTTGGCCCTGAGCGAACGGGGCCTCTGCGCCTCGGGGGGATCGTCGTGCGCCAGCGGCGCCCTCGAGCCGAGCTACGTGCTGGCGGCCATGGGCGTGCCGGACGCGCTGGCCCGCGGCGCCATCCGGTTCACCCTCGGCCACGAGACCTCCGAGGCCGACATCGAACGGGCATTGGCCGTCGTCCCCGGGGTGATCGCCGCGTTGCGACATGAGCCCTGAGCGGCGGTGGCACACTGGACGGATGCGAGTGCTGGTGGCCATGTCGGGAGGGGTGGACTCCTCGGTCGCCGCCGCGCTGCTGGTCGAGCAGGGCCACGACGTCGTCGGCGCCACGCTCAAGCTGTGGGGTGGCGAATCGGATTCGGGCTGCTGCTCGGTGGCCGATGTCGATGACGCCCGCCGGGTGGCCCAACAACTGGGCATCGACCATCACGTCTTCAACCTGACCGAGGAGTTCGACCGTCAGGTCGTCACGCCGTACATCGATGCGCATGCGCAGGGCAGGACGCCGAATCCCTGTATCGAGTGCAACCGCTCCATCAAGTTCGACCGGCTGCTCGAGCGGGCCGACCGGCTGGGATTCGCCCGTCTGGCCACCGGCCACCACGCCCGGGTCACCCGGGACGGCGCGGCCGGGCTCGGGCTCCGGCCCGGGCTCCGGCTCCGGCGTGGTGCCGATGCCGACAAGGACCAGTCCTATGTGTTGTCGATGCTGGGCCAGGCCGAGTTGGGCCGTGTGATCTTCCCGGTGGGGGAGATGACCAAGTCCGCCGTGCGGGCCCATGCCGTCCGGCTGGGTCTGCGCACGGCCGGGAAGCCCGACAGCCAGGATGTCTGCTTTATCGGGAGTGTCGAGGGTCGGCAGGGTTTCCTCGCCGACAAATTGCAGTTCCATCCCGCCGAGGTGACCAACGGCAAGGGTGAGACGGTGGGGTCGGTCGATGCGGTCGAGCTGGTGACCGTGGGCCAGCGGCGTGGCATGGGCCACGGGACCGATGGGGCCCGGCGCTACGTGATCGCCGTCGATGTCCCGGCGCGCCGGGTCACGGTCGGCAGTGCGGCCGAGGCGATGACGGCCAGCGTGACCTTGGGCGACGCCACGCTCACGTGGGTGGACCGGCCCGCTGCGCGACGGTGACCGTGCCGTGGCCCAAGTGCAGCGCGCACGGCCGTCCGGCGCCGTGCGCCGTGGCCTGCACGGAGGCGGGGTTGGTCGTCCGCTTCGACGCGCCCCAGCGACCCGTGGCGCCCGGGCAGACGGTCGCGCTCTACGACGTCGGTGATCCCGACGCCGTGGTCGGCGCCGGCATCGCCGCCTGACCGTGGCCGCCGCCGACGCACCCCCGCCCGAAGCGGCCGCCCGGGCCGCCGAGCTGCGCGAGGTGATCAAGTACCACAACGAGCGGTACAACGTGCTCGACTCGCCCGGAGATCCCCGACGCCGAATACGACCTCCTGGTGCTCGAGCTCCGGGAGCTCGAGGCCGCGTATCCGGCCCTGGTCACTCCCGACTCACCGACGCAGACGGTCGGTGCGGCTCCCCTCGGGTTGTTCCAGCCCGTCCGGCACCGGGTCCCCATGATGAGCCTGGACAACGCTTTCGAAGAAGCGGACCTCCGGGCCTGGGCCGAACGCCTGCGCCGGCAGGTGCCCGATCTGGACCTGGAGCATCTCGCCTTCTCGAGTGAGCCCAAGGTCGACGGCGTGGCCATGTCGCTCACCTACGAGAACGGGCGCTTCACCCAGGCCGCCACCCGGGGCGACGGGGTCACCGGCGAGGACGTGACGGCGAATGTGGCGACGGTCAAAGTGGTGCCGAAGACGCTCGATGCCAAGGGCGGCCCCTTCCCGGCGTTGCTCGAGATCCGGGGTGAGATCTACCTGCCCCTGGCCGACTTCGCTGCCATGAACAAGCGCCAGGAGGCGGCCGGTCTCCGGTTGTTCGTCAACCCGCGCAATGCCGCCGCCGGGGCGCTCCGCCAGAAGGACCCGGCCGTTACCGCCACCCGGCCTCTCTCGTTCTGGGCCTACCAGGTCGGGGAGGTGGAGGGGGCGCCTGAAGGGAGCCACTGGCCTGCGGCTTCACAGTCGGCCACCCTGGCTCTGCTCAAAAGGGCCGGGTTCCCGGTCAGCCCCGATGCACGACTGGTGACCGGGGTCGGGCAGGTCATCGCCCGCTGTCTCGAGCTGGCCCGGGAGCGCCACGACCTGGCCTACGAGATCGACGGCGTGGTGACAAAGGTCGACGACCTGGCGCTGCACGCACGGCTGGGCGCGACCTCGCGTGCCCCGCGTTGGGCGATGGCCTTCAAGTTCCCGCCCGAGGAACGCACGTCGAAGTTGCTCGACATCATGGTCTCGATCGGGCGTACCGGCCGCGCCACGCCGTTCGGGCGCATGGAGCCCGTGTTCGTCGGGGGCTCGACGGTCGAGATGGCCACCCTCCACAACGAGGACCAGGTGCGGATAAAGGACGTCCGGCCCGGTGACCTGGTTATCGTGCGCAAGGCGGGCGACGTCATCCCCGAAATCGTCGGACCGGTGCTCGCCGGCCCCGGGGTGCCGAAACGGCGTAAGCCACCGTGGAAGTTCCCGACCGCATGCCCTTCCTGCGGCCAGCCGCTGGTGCGGCTGGAGGGCGAGAGCGACACCTACTGCACGAATATCGACTGCCCGGCCCAGCGGGTGCAGCGCATCGTCCACTATGCGTCCCGCTCGGCGATGGACATCGAGGGGCTGGGCGAAGAACGCGTCTTCCAGCTGGTGGAGGCCGGGCTCATCGCCGACCCGGCGGACCTGTACGACCTGACGGTGCCGCAACTGTCCGCTCTGGAGCGCTTTGCCGTCGTTTCGGCGTCCAACCTGGTGGCGGGCATCGCGGCCTCGACCGCCCAACCGCTGAGCCGGCTCCTGGTGGGGCTCGGGATCCGCCATCTGGGCCCGACGGGAGCCCGGGCGGTGGCTCGTGGCCTGGGCAGCCTCGACGGCATCATGGGATCGACCGCCGAAGAGTTGGCCGCCGTCGAGGGGATCGGGCCGGTCATCGCAGCGAGCATCGCCGAGTTCCTGGCCATGCCCACCAACCAGGGCGTGATCGGGCGCCTCCGGGCAGCCGGCGTGACGCTCGAGGAGCCCGGGTCGGGAGGAACCGCAGGTGGGAGCCCAGGTGGCGGCCCCGATGGCGGCTCCGATGGCGGCCCCGGAGCCGTGGGCCGGGGCGTCAACGGGGGCGCGGGCCCGGCCCAGACCCTCGCCGGCCTGACCATCGTGGTCACGGGCACCGTACCGGGGTTCACCAGGGAGGAGGCCGAAGAGGCGATCCTCTCCCGCGGGGGAAAATCCCCTGGCAGCGTGTCCAAGAAGACCTTCGCCCTCGTGCTGGGCGAGGCCCCGGGGGCCAGCAAGCTGAAGAAGGCCGACGAGCTGGGAATTCCCATCGTGCCCGCAGAGGGGTTCGAAGCCCTGCTCGAGTCCGGATCGCTGCCGGATGCGTTGTCGGAGCCGGATACGTCGTCGCCGACGGACCCGTAACGGCCGGGGTGTCCACCGTAGGAGGCCCGTAAGTCACTAGCCTACGGGGAGTCCCGATGCCCCTTATCTCTGATTCCATCGGCCGGGTCCTTGGGAAGCGGTACCGGCTGCTCTCCGCTCTGGGCACTGGCGCCTCGGCGCACGTCTACCTCGCCGAAGACGTGAGCCTGCAGCGCCATGTCGCGGTCAAGGTGCTGCAGCCGGGACTGGCCAGCGACGAGGCCTTCCTCAAGCGTTTCCGGGCCGAAGCCCGTTCCGTGGCCTCCCTCAACCACCCGCACGTGTTGCGGGTGTTCGACTGGGGCGAGGACACCGATGGGCCCTACCTCGTGCTGGAGTACCTCGGCGGCGGGTCGCTGCGCGACCTCCTCGACCGGGGCGACCGTCTCAGCCACTCCCAGGCCGCGCACCTGGGCGCCGAAGTGGCGCAGGGCCTGGCCTATGCGCACGCGCGGGGGCTGGTGCACCGCGACATCAAGCCGGCCAACCTGCTCTTCGATGAGGAGGGCCGGGTCCGGGTGGCCGACTTCGGCGTGGCCCGCGCCCTGGCCGAGGCCGCCTATACCGAGCCGGCCGGTGCGATGGTGGGGACGGCCCGCTACATCTCACCCGAGTCCGCCGAGGGCAAGCCGCTGGACGGCCGGGCCGACGTCTACTCGCTGGCGCTGGTGCTCTACGAGGCGCTCTCGGGCACCGTGCCCTTCGTCTCCGACACGACCCAGGGCACGATCATGGCTCGCATCGGATCCCCGTTGCCGCCCAACGATGCTCTCGGCCCGCTCGATGACGTCCTGGCCCGCGCCGCCGCTCCCGAGGCCTCGGCCCGCCTGGACGCGGCAGGTTTCGAAGCCCGCTTGGGTGCACTGGCCAGCGCGCTCCCGACGCCGGAGCCGCTCACCCTGCACCCGCCCGACCACGTCGCACCGGCCCCTCTCAACGGGTTTCGCCCTCCCGACGTCTCCGAGCTGACCCAGGTCCCCCCGGCGACCGGGAAGCCGACCAAGCCGACACCGGTCGGCACCAAGGCCGGGCCGGGCGAGCTCTTCGACGCCGAGCCCAGCCTGCAGGGCAAAGGCGGTAAGGCCGGAGGCCCGGCCGAGGGCTCCGTGATCGCCATGCGCCGCAAGAGCCGCCGCAAGTGGGCCTGGATCGTCGGCTCCATCGTCCTCGTGCTGGCCCTGGTGGCCGGCGGTCTGATCGCCTGGCAGAAGCAGGTCTTCACCGCCTCGCACCCCGTGCCGAACATGAAGGGGCTGACCCTCGACGAGGCCCGGGCGGCTGCCGCCAAGGACCATTTCACGTTGCACATCGAAAAGGGCGTGCAATCGATCACGATCGGCGTGGGCGTCATCATCGATCAGACCCCCCACCCGGGCAAGGTCCTCAAGGAGGGGGCGACGCTCTCGGCCGTGCCTTCGCTCGGCCCGCCGTCGGTTGCCGTGCCCTCGCTCACCAACATGACCTGCGGGCAGGCGTTGGACGCGCTGAAGGCGGCCCACCTCCAGGGCAACTGCGTCACGGCCCAGTACAGCGACACGGTCCAGAACGGGCTGCTCATCTCGTGGTCCTACAAGGGGGAGCTGACGCCGGCCAAAGCGCCCTACGGGTCCATCATCGACATGGTCCCCTCCATGGGTCACGGCCCGGTCCCGGTCCCGACCGCGATCTCGCAGTCCGACACCTACACCGACGCCCTCGTCCTCCTGCAGGCAGCGGGGCTCAACGGCCAGGAGGCCTTCGCCGCCCGGACCTCGGTCCCGAAGGGCAACGTCATCTCGGTCAGTCCGCCCCGGGGCACCGTCGTGCTCTATGGATCGACGGTGACGGTGCTGGTGTCGACCGGGCCGCCCACGGTCACCGTCCCCAACGTCATCGGGATGAGCGTGTCGCAGGCCACGACGACGCTCCAGAACCAGGGGCTGACCGTGTCGGGGGTCACGGGCAACCCCAACGGCACCGTGGCAGGGACACAGCCCCCGACCAACACCACCGTGAACACGGGGTCGTCCGTGACGATCCTGGCCCACTGACCGGACGCGACGGGAGCCGGTGGCCCTCCCCTTCGACGCGTCCTGTGACCTCTGTGAGGCGGCACACATCTCGCCGTGGCACCACGAGGACGACGTGTGCTGGGTGGCCGACTGCGAGATCTGCGACGTGCCCATGGTGGTCTGGAAGCACCACGGGGCGGAGCCTCCCGAGGCCGACCTCGCGCACATGCTGGGCCAACTGACCCGGGTGGCCGACGCGCGGTTCGGCGACGGCGGCTGGTCGGTCGATCGGGTCATGCGCCAGATCCCCAACCATTTCCACGCCCACGGCCGGGATCCGAACTGGTGGTCCCGCCGCTTCCGCTGACCGTCTTCCGGCGGCCCGATCGGCGTCGCTCCTACCGGACGGTCAGGAGGTGATCTCCTTGAGCCGGTTGGCCATTTCCGCCGCGCTCGAGTCGGCGCCGACCGGTGCGGCCTGCAGGGCCATCAGCTTGCCCATGTCCCCCTCGACCCGGACCTTGCCGGCCATGAACGCCTGCATGCCGGCCTGAGGATTGCCATCGATCAGGATCGCCTTGGCGGTGTCGTAGTCGACGGTGACCTTGAGGTCCTGGTTCTCGATGTGGCCCACGTCGAGGACGAGCTCGCCGCTCGAGGTGTCCATGTGGGCATCGATGTCCTTGTCGCCGAAGGGAACGGCGGTGACGACCAGGTTCATGCGGACCGGGTGGGGAAACGGGACCGACTTCCCCTCGTACTCGGCGCGGATACGACGGGCCTCCTCCAACCACTCGTCACTCAAGAACGGGTAAGGCATCGAGATGCTCCTTCGTCTGCGTCGTCTTTGTCGGGTCGCTGTCTCTGACAACGTTGGGGACGACCCGATGGGCACATGGGGCCTCCCCGTCCGGCGGAACGTTAGTCGGCTCCTCAGTAGGATGGTCGCGCGTGACTGCCCCCGTTCTCCCTGGCGCTGAGCCCTATTCCGCCGTCGGCGACGCCCGCGGGGCGTTGGTCCTGCACGGGTTCACGGGCAATCCCCAGTCGATGCGCGGGCTCGCGACCGCCCTGGCCGACGCCGGTCTGACCGTGGAGCTGCCGCTCCTTCCCGGGCACGGCACCGCCGTGGAGGACATGGTCCCGACCCGGTGGGAGGACTGGTCGGCCGCGGCCGAGGCGGCCTACGTCGAGCTGGCCGCGCGGTGCGAGGCGGTCGTGGTCGTGGGCCTCTCCATGGGTGGCACCCTGAGTGTCTGGCTCGGCGAGCGCCATCCCGAGATCGCCGCGCTCGTGCTGGTCAATCCTCTGATCGAGCCGCCCGATGCGGACACCGTGGCCTTCATCGACGCCCTGATCGACGGCGGCGACGAAGTGGCTCCCGGCATCGGGTCGGACATCGCTATGGAGGGTGCGGCCGAGTCCGCCTACGCCGAACTGCCGCTGCGCGCCGCCCGCTCTCTCTTCGGGGCCGCCGCGGGCGTCGCCGCCGGCCTCGATGCCGTGAAATGTCCGATCCTGCTGTTCTCGAGCACGCAGGACCACGTGGTGGCGCCGGCGTCTGGTGACCGCCTGGTCGAGGGGGTCAGCGCACCGGTGGAGCGCATCGTGCTGGAACGCAGCTTCCACGTGGCCACTCTCGACTACGACAAGGAGGAGATCGAGAACCGGACCGTGGCGTTCGTGACGGATCTTCTCCCCCCGGCGGGGGCATGACCGGCGCGCCGGAGCCGGGCCCTCACGACCGCACGAGCCCGGGACAACTCAGTCGTGACGACGTGATCCATGTGGCCAACCTGGCCCGTCTCACCTTGAGCGAGGCGGAGGTCGATCTCTTCACCGCCCAGCTCCGCACGGTGCTCGACCATGCGGCGGACGTGGCGGCGCTGGATCTCTCGCATCTGCCCCCCATGGCGCACCCGCTCCCGGTCGAGAACGTGTTGCGACCCGACGAACCGCGCCCGAGCCTGGACCGGGCCGAGGTACTGGCGGCGGCCCCGTCGGTGGAGGACGACCGCTTCCGGGTGCCGCGCATCGGCGGTGAGGCACCGTGATGAGCGCACGGGGGACAGCCGCCGCCGTGCGGGCCGGCCAGCGCTCGGCGCGCGAACTGACCGAGGAAGCCCTGGCGGCCGTCACCGCACGCGACGCCGAGACCCATGCTTTCTTGGAGGTGTTGGCGGACAACGCCCTGGCCGAGGCGGCCGCGGTAGACGCCGCCGTCGCCGAGGGTCGGGACCCGGGCCCCTTGGCCGGCGTGCCGGTGGCGCTCAAGGACAACCTCTGCACGCGGGGGATCCCGACCACGTGTGGCTCGAAGATCCTCGAGGGCTGGCGTCCCCCCTACGACGCCACGGTCGTGACGTTGTTGCGCGGCGCCGGCGCGATCGCGCTGGGCAAGACGAACATGGACGAGTTCGCCATGGGCAGCTCGACGGAGAATTCCGCCTTTGGCCCGACCCGCAACCCGCGCCGCAGCGACAAGGTGCCGGGCGGGAGCAGCGGCGGATCGGCCGCCGCCGTGGCGGCGGGGTTCACCCCGCTCGCGCTCGGCTCGGATACGGGAGGATCGATCCGGCAACCGGCCGCGCTGTGCGGCGTCGTCGGCATGAAGCCGACCTACGGGCGGGTTTCGCGCTACGGCCTGGTCGCGTTCGCCAGCTCACTCGACCAGATCGGACCTTTCGCCGCCACGGTCGAGGATGCCGCTCTTTTCTATGACGTCCTGGCGCAGCATGACCCGTGTGACACCACCTCGCTGCGCCTCGGCGCACCATCGACCCTCGATGTCGTGGCCGCCGGTGTGGACGGGGTGCGCGTCGGCCTGTGTCCCGACTTGATCGAGGGTTGCGCGCCCGACGTGCGGGCCCGGGTGTACGAGGCGGCGGAGGGGTTGGCTGCGGCGGGGGCGAAGGTGGAGGAGATCAGCGTCCCCGAGTTCGGCTTCGGCCTGTCCGCCTACTACATCATCGCCCCGGCGGAGGCCTCCTCCAACCTGGCCCGCTACGACGGGGTTCGCTACGGTCTCCGGGTCGAAGGGGAGGACGCGGCCGCCATGAACATGGCCACGAGGACGGCCGGCTTCGGCGATGAGGTGAAGCGCCGCATCATGCTCGGGACCTACGCGTTGTCGGCCGGCTACTACGACGCCTACTACGCCCAGGCGCAACGGGTCCGTACGCTGGTCGTGCAGGCCTTCGAGCGGGCGTATTCGTCCGTCGACGTCCTGCTGGGCGCCACGGCGCCGACGACGGCCTTCGCCCTGGGCGACAAGGTGGACGACCCTATGGCGATGTACATGAACGACATCTGCACCATCCCGTCCAACCTGGCCGGTCACCCCGCGATCTCCATCCCGTTCGGGGTGGGGGACGACGGCCTCCCGGTCGGGGTGCAGGTCCTGGCTCCGGCGTTGGCCGAGCAGGTGCTCTTCCAGGTCGCCGGTGCGCTCGAGGCCGCGGCGCCGAGAACGGAGTGGTCCCCATGAGCACGGATACCGATGTCCCCATGAGCGGGAACACCGACGTGGCCGCTGCCGACATCGACACGGTGTGGGAAACGGTGGTCGGCCTCGAGGTGCATTGCGAGCTCGCCACGACGACGAAGCTCTTCTGCGGCTGTCGCAACAAGTTCGGAGAGGAACCGAACACGAACATCTGCCCGGTCTGCCTCGGCCTTCCCGGGTCGTTGCCCGTGCTCAACGCCCAAGCCGTCGAATTGGCCATGCGCATCGGGACGGCGCTGCACTGCGACATTCACGCCTCGAGCTTCGCCCGCAAGAACTACTTCTATCCCGACCAGGCCAAGGACTATCAAATCAGCCAATACGACGAGCCCATCAACCTCGGGGGCTGGCTCGAGCTACCCGGGGGATTCCGGGTCGGCGTGACGCGCGCCCATCTCGAAGAGGACACGGGGAAGCTCACCCACGTCGGCGCCGGTGGCCGCATCAACTCGGCTCATCACGCCCTCGTCGACTACAACCGCTCCGGCGTACCGCTGGTGGAGATCGTGAGCGAGCCCGACATCCGTTCGTCCGCCCAAGCGCGGGCCTACGCGTCGGAGCTGCGCGGAATCCTCGTGGCCACGGGCGCCTCGGACGGCCGTCTCGAAGAGGGTTCGATGCGCTTCGACGCCAACGTCTCGGTGCGCCCTGTGGGCGCGGCAACCTTCGGGACGCGCTGCGAGATCAAGAACCTCAACTCGCTGCGCTCCCTCGGACGCGCCATCGAGTACGAGGCGGCGCGCCAGATCAGCTTGATCGAAAGCGGCGAGTCGGTCAGCCAGGAGACGCGGCATTGGGACGAGGCCGCCGGCCGTACCCAGACGATGCGCTCGAAAGAAGAGGCCAACGATTACCGCTACTTCCCTGAGCCCGACCTGGTCCCCCTGGTGCCTGATGCCGAGTGGCAGGAGCGGGTCCGGGTGGCGATGGGGCCCATGCCCGCCGACCGGCGGGCGGCCCTGGTCGAGCTCATCGGCGGATCCGCCACCGAGGCCGAGTCGGACCAGATCCGCGCCGTGGTCGACTTCGGCCTGGACCAGTTGGTCGTCGAGGCCGCGCGTGGGCAGGGGCACCGGCCCGGCTCGCGCTGGCCCGGGCCGCGAACGAGTTGGCCGCCGAAGGGGAGGCCGGCCTGGCGTTACCCCGATCTTCGTTCGTCACGCTTCTCCGGATGGAGTCGCAGGGCGAGCTGTCGGCCACGCAGGCCAAGGCGGTTCTCAGCGCCTCGGTGGCCGCGGTCGGGAGCGATCCCCGGGCGCTGGCACAGGAGATGGGCTTCGAGGCTCTCGGCGCCGACAGGTTGGCGGCCGTCGTGGCCGAGGTGGTGGCGGCCCACCCAGACGAGTGGGCCCGCTACGTCGAAGGCGACGACAAAGTGAGGGGCAAGTTGAGGGGCTTCTTCACGGGCGCAGTCATGAAGGCGACGTCGGGGAAGGCCAACGGCAAGGAAGTGGACGCGGAGCTCAGGCGGCTGCGCGGCTAGTTCGGGTCAGCTCAACGCAGTTTGTCTGGACTCGAGGGGTGCAGCGGAGTCTTCCAACGCTCCCGTGCTGTAGCGGTCCAGCGTGGCCCCGGCCCAGCGGCCGATGTCGGCGGGCGAGGCGGTGGAGAGCGGTGGGACGCGCAGGACGTATCTGGCATAGGCCAAGCCGAGCAGCTGTGACGCCACCAGGCCCCGACGGATGTCCGTGGTGGCCTCGCTCTCCCCGGCCATCGGCCGGATCTCTTCCCAGACCCTCTCCTTGACGAATTGGCGGAAGGCAGCGGCCACGGTCGCCGAGGCCGCCATCGCAGCGGCGCACGAGGCGAACGACGATCCCGTGTCCTCTGCGAGATCCCACATGGAGAGGAACCCCTCGACCGTGGCGGCGCCGCTGAAGCCGGACGCCGGGGCCTCCGCCTTGGCGTTGCGATGCACCTGGCGAGGGTCGAAAGGCAGCGCCATCGCCGCCATGAAGAGGTCCGCCTTTCCGTCGAAGTAATGGTGGACCAGCGCGGCGTCGACCCCGGCCGCCCGGGCGACGGCGCGCAGACTGGCGCCCTCGTAGCCCTGGGTGGCGAACGTTTCCTTGGCCGCCCGGATGATGTCCTCGCGCGCGTTGCCTTTGCCGGGACGCCGGCCGCCGGGACTCATCGAGGATATTCACCAGTAGTGAATTCTATGATAAAACTCATCAGTGGTGAATCCTAGGACGTGCACGTGACGGCCGGGACGGCGGTGCGGCGTCTGCCGGGCCCGACGCCCGACCCGCAGTCCCGATCCGCCCTGGGCCGCTGGGCGGCCCGCTGCTACGACCACCGGCGGACGGTGCTCCTCGTCTGGATCCTGCTGGTTATCGGCGTGACGGTGATCGCCCAAGTGGTCGGGACGCGGTTCGAGAACGACTTCACGGCCGGGAGCACGCCCTCGCAGCGGGCCGCTGACATTCTGCAGGCGAGATTCCCCACCCGGTCGGGGGACACCGCTGACGTCGTCTTTCACACCACCGCTCCGGTCGACGCCGCGGCGAACCGTGCCGCCATCAACGGCGTCGTGCGGGGTCTGGAGCCCCTGTCACATGTCGTCGGTGTCACTGGTCCGTTCTCGCCTGGTGCCGCCCACCAGGTTGCTGCGGATGGTCACATCGCCTATGCGGTGGTCCAGTTCGACACCACGGCGGACCGGCTGCCCGCCGCCTCGGTCAAGGCCGTTATCGCGTCGGCCGAGGGCGCCGCCCACAACGGGTTCGCGGTCGCGTTAGGGGGCGATCCCATCTCGTCGGTGATCACGGCCGCGCCCGGGTCCAGCGAAGGCATCGGCATCACCGCGGCCATCCTCATCATGCTGCTGGCGTTCGGCTCGGTGGTGGCCATGGGGCTGCCGATCATCACGGCCCTTTTCGGCCTCGGGGTCGGCATCGCGCTGTTGGAGCTGGTGACGCACCTTCTGGTCGTGCCGACATTCGCCCCCGAGATGGCGGCCATGATCGGCATCGGGGTAGGTATCGACTACGCGCTGTTCATCGCGACGCGTTATCGGCAGGGGCTCTTCGAAGGGCGCGGGCCCCGCGCCGCCGTCATCGTGTCGCTCATGACCTCGGGGCGCTCCGTGCTCTTCGCCGGAAGCACGGTTGTGATCTCGCTCTTCGGCCTCTTTCTCATCGGCCAGCCCTACATGATCGGGCTGGCCACCGCCTGCATCGCGGCGGTCCTCCTCGTCCTGCTGGCTGCGCTCACGCTGCTGCCCGCGTTGCTGGGCTTCGCCGGGGAGGCCATCGACAAGCTCCACGTGCCCGGCCTGCTGCAGAGCGGCGGCCCTCCGCCGCCGAACGGTTTCTGGTTCCGGTGGAGCCGCTTCATTCAACGGCGGGCGTGGGTGACGGGCACCGTGGCCGCACTCGTATTGGTGCTGTTGGCACTCCCGCTCCTCAGCATGCGGCTGGCGTTCACCGATGCGGGCAACGATCCGCCCTCGCTCACCACCCGTCAGGCCTACGACCTGCTGGCGCAGGGGTTCGGCCCGGGTTTCAACGGCCCCCTGGTGGTGGCGGTGGCGTTGCCCGGACCCGGCGCCGTCCCGACCGTGGAGCACCTGCGCGCCGCCATTGCGGACACCTCGGGTGTGGCCTATGTGGTGCCACCACAGTTCAACGCCACGAAGAGCGGTGCGCTTCTCGTGGCCTACCCGACGACCTCGCCGCAAGCGGCGGCCACGCAGTCGCTGGTGCGCACCTTGCGCACCGGGGTGATCCCCGGCGTCGTCGGCGGAACCGGGGTCGACGCGCAGGTCGGAGGTGAGACCGCGGCGAGCATCGACGACGCCACCTTCCTCGGCAGCCGGCTGCTGCTGGTGATCGGCGCCGTGCTGATCCTCTCCTTCCTCTTCCTCATGGCCGTCTTCCGCTCGGTCGTCCTGCCCCTCAAGGCAGTCGTCATGAACCTGCTCAGCATCGGCGCGGCCTACGGCGTGATCGTGGCCGTCTTCCAGTGGGGCTGGTTGGGGGGCGTCGTCGGGATCGGCCGGACCGGACCCATCGACCCGTGGATTCCCGTGACGATGTTCACCATCCTCTTCGGTCTCTCCATGGACTACGAAGTCTTCTTGTTGTCCCGCATCCGTGAAGGCTGGCTGCAGACCGGCGACAATTCCCTGGCCGTGGCGGACGGGCTGGCGGTGACCGGGCGCGTCATCACCGCCGCGGCGGCGATCATGTTCTGCGTCTTTGCATCGTTCGTCATCAAGGATCCGCTGCACATCTTGAAGGTCTTCGGTCTCGGTCTCGCGGTCGCCGTGGCCGTCGACGTCACCTTGGTCCGCATGGTCCTTGTCCCGTCGTTGATGGAACTGCTCGGACCGCGGAATTGGTGGATGCCACGCTTCCTCCAGCGCAGCATCCCGACTATCGGGGCCGAGGTGACGCCGCCACCGGTGCCGTCGCGCCCACCGGTGCCGGCACAGGCCTGGGCGGGAGAACCGGCGCACTAGTTTGGTCCCCGTGCGCAACGAATCAGAGACGTTCGTGTCCATCAACCCCGGGCGCGACGTGCAAAGGGTAGGCACGGCCGCCTTCCTCGGTGAAGACGTCGGGAAGATCCACGACCCGGTATGGGCGGTCATCGGCAACCTCGGGGACAGCCAGTGCTACCTGGGCGTCCCCCAGAAGGTGCAGGCCCTTCAGGCCGCCCTGTCGCGCCGCATCGCCGGGGACGACCTCGCGGTCAGGCTGATTCCGCCCGCGTTCACCCTCGGCGTCTCGGACGGCCAGCTCAACGGCACCCCTCAGATGCGGTTCTCCCTCATCGGGCGCGAGCTCGTCCACGACGTCGCAGACGTCCACCTGGCGGCGAACAGCGTCGCGGGCTTGGTCGCGGTCGTGGCGTGCGACAAGCCCCCGGTCGGGACCGTCGCCGCCGTCCTGGAGAACAACACGCCAGCGGTCATCGTCTCCGACGGCCCGATCCGACCGGGCATCGATCCGGAGACGGGGGCGCGGATCGACCTCGTCTCCGCCTTCCAGGTGGCCGACCAGGACGCTGACGTGCGGGCCCGGTATGCCCTGAACGCCTGTCCGGGCCAGGGCAGCTGCGGGGGCATGTTCACCTACAACACGATGCAGACGTTCATTGCGGTCCTCGGGCTCGAACCGCTGCACATGGTGGCCCCACCCTCGGACGACCCGCGCCGGCTGAAGGAATTCCCCGACGAGACGGTCGACTGCCTGCTCACCATGACGAAAAAGGGGATCGCGCCGCGCGACATCGTGACGCCCGCCTCGTTGCGAAACGCCCTCACGGTCACCATCGCCATGGGCGGGTCCACCAACGTGCTGCTGCACAGCGTCGAGATCGCCCGGGCCGCCGGCCTCGACCTCTGGGACGACGTGCTCAGCCAGGACGACTTCAACGACCTGGCGCGGCGCCTTCCGGTGCTGGTCAACATGCGACCGTTCGGCGAATACTCCATGGTGGACGTGGACGCCAAAGGTGGGCTGCAGGTCATCGCCAACGAGCTCCTCGAGGCTGGATTCCTCGATGGCGACACGATCACCTGCACGGGCGAGACGCTTGCGGAGCAGCTGCGGCGGCTCGACCCGCCCCCACCTGACGGAGAGGTGATCTTCGGGGTCGACAAACCCTTCAAGGACACCGGTGGACTTCGCCTGCTGCGCGGCAACCTCGCCCCAGCGGGAGGGGCGATCCTCAAGATCGCCGGCGTCGAGGGCGGCGTGAAGGACGGCGTCTTCACCGGCCGCGCCCGCGTGTTCAGCGGCGAGCGCTCCCTCATCGAGGCCCTCGACGGGGATCCGGACAGCTTCTCGGACAACGACATGGTGGTGATCCGCTACGAGGGGCCCCGGGGGGCGCCCGGCATGCCCGAGCTCCTCGACCCGACCTCGCGGATCACGGCCCTTTGTCGCCAGCGGCACATCACCATCGCGCTGATGACGGACGCCCGTTTCTCGGGGGGATCCGTCGGACTGGTCATCGGCCACGTCGCTCCCGAAGCGTTCCTCGGCGGGCCGATCGCCCTCGTCGAGGACGGGGACACCGTGGTGGTCGACCTGACGACCGATCGCCTGGACTGCGTGCAATTCGAGGATGCCGACCTGATGGGGCGCCGCGCCGCGGCGTGGCAGACGGCCGCCGGGGGCAACGGCGGCGTCCACCCCGACGTGTCGCCCGTCTCGGACAGGGTGCTGGCTCGCATGCGGGCGACGGCGCTCCCCGCCCTTCTCGGTGGGGGGATGGCGACACCCTGAGCCACCGGCGGGGTCCCGGCACGGCCGCCCCACCCCGGCGCGCGACCTTGTCCGGGCGGGTGCTCGAAGGCCGCCCGGAGGGTCCCGGGGTTGTCGCGGCGGCGATGACGTGCCAGAATGAACGCACTATGCAGACGAGCCGCCGCCGCGACGCACGAATTCTGGTACTCGTAACGTAAGCGCGCGGCCACACTGCAACGCGCGCTTTACGACCTCCCAGACGGGGGGTCGTTTTATTTTCCGGATCTAGTCAGCACCAACAAGCCAACGTTGCACAGGCACCGAGAGAGAGACAGGGGAAAGCAACGATGCAGCTCACCGGAGCACAGGCACTCATCAAGAGCCTCGAGATGCAAGGAGTCGACGTCATGTTCGGCCTGCCGGGCGGGGCCATCCTGCCCGTGTACGACCCGATCATCGACTCCTCCATCAGGCACATCCTGGTCCGCCACGAGCAGGGTGCCGGCCACATGGCGGAGGGCTACGCCATGGTGACCGGCAAGCCCGGCGTGGCCATGGTGACCAGCGGGCCGGGAGCCACCAACATCGTGACGCCGTTGGCCAACGCGTACATGGACTCGACGCCGCTCGTCGTCGTCTCGGGTCAGGTGGCGACGGGCTCCATCGGCACCGACGCGTTCCAGGAATGCGATATCACCGGCGTGACGATGGGCATCACCAAGCACAACTGGTTGATCAAGGACGTGAACGACATCCCGAGCGTGGTGGCCGCCGCCTTCCACGTCGCCACCACCGGCCGTCCCGGCCCGGTGCTCATCGACTTCCCCAAGGACATCGCCAACGCCACGATGGAGTGGTACTGGCCATCCTCGGTGGATGATCTCGATCTCCCGGGGTACCACCCGCACACGGTGGGCGACGCCGGTCTCATCCGTCAGGCGGCGGCGTTGATCGGCCAGGCGCACCGTCCGGTGTTCTACGTCGGGGGCGGCGTGCTCAAGGCACGGGCGGCCGACGCGCTCCGTGCCCTGGCCGAGCGCACCGGAATCCCGGTGGTCACCACGCTGATGGCGCGCGGCGCCTTCCCCGACTCACACCCCCAATGCCTCGGCATGCCCGGCATGCACGGCAACTACACCGCAGTGACCGCGATGCAGCGCAGCGATCTCCTGATCAGCCTCGGGGCGCGGTTCGACGACCGGGTGACGGGGAAGATCGATGCCTTCGCACCCGAGGCGAAGATCATCCACGTCGATGTCGACCCGGCCGAACTGGGCAAGGTGCGGACACCTGACGTGGGCATCGTCGGCGACTGCCGGCTGGTGATCGAGGAGCTCCTGTCAGCCATGAACGCCAACGGTGACGTCCCTGCGGTCCAGGACCTGGAGCCGTGGTGGGCCCAGGTCCACCAGTGGCAGGAGCAGTTCCCGCTCTATTACGACCACGCCGAAGGTGGGGCGATCAAGCCGCAGATGGTGGTCGAGCAATTGCGCGACGCCGCGCCCAGCGATGGCATCGTGGTGGCCGGTGTGGGCCAGCATCAGATGTGGGCGTCGCAGTACTGGCGGTTCGACCACCCCTACACGTGGGTGAACTCGGGCGGGGCCGGAACGATGGGCTTCGCCGTGCCGGCGTCCATCGGCGCCAAAGTGGGGCGTCCGGACCGCACCGTGTGGGCCATCGACGGCGACGGGTGCTTCCAGATGACGGCCCAAGAGCTCGTGACAGCCACAGCGGAGCAGATTCCGGTCAAGATCGCCATCTTGAACAACGCCTACCTGGGCATGGTGCGGCAGTGGCAGGAGATGTTCTACGAGGAGCGCTACTCGGAGGTCTACCTCTCACCGGACCTGCCCGATTACGTGAAGTGGGCCGAAGCCATGGGCTGTGTCGGGATCCGGGCCGAGTCCCCCGAAGACGTGGGCCCGGCGATCGAGAAGGCAAACTCCATCGATGACCGACCTGTCGTGGTCGACTTCCGTACCGACGCCTTCGAGAAGGTGTTCCCCATGGTGGCCGCAGGTCGCTCCAACGACGACATCGTCGTCCATCCTGATCAGGCTGCGGCAGCCCGATGAGCGCGGCCAATGTGAGCCCGCTGCACCGGGGGAGGCCGGGCAAACCGCGCCACCACATCCTCTCGGTGCTCGTGGAGAACAAGGCAGGCGTCCTCTCGCGGGTCGCAGGCTTGTTCAGCCGGCGCGGCTTCAACATCTACTCGTTGGCGGTCGCCCCGGCCGACGAGCACGAGCACTTCAGCCGGATCACCATCGTCGTGGACGTCGAGTCTGCGCCGCTCGAACAGGTGATCATGCAGTTGGACAAGCTGGTCAACGTGGTCTCCATCGGAGAGCTCTCACCGTCCGAGGCCGTCGAACGGGAGTTGCTCCTCGTGACTATCGCGGTCGGTCCCTCCGAGCGCTCGGAGGTCATCCAGCTCGTGGGGGTGTTCGGCGGGGAAGTGGTCAGCGTTGGCGCGGCGCAGCTCACGGTCATGCTGGCCGGCCGCCCCGAGAAGATCGACGACTTCGAGGGCCTCTTGGAGCAGTACACGGTCGTCGAACTCCAACGAACAGGGCGGGTGGCCCTGCCTAAGCTTGACCGTCACTGATTTTTGCCCCTGCAGTCGCATGTCATCGCAATCGAACGAGAGAAAGAGCACACCATGGCCACGATGTACTACGAATCCGACGCTGACCCCAGCCTGATCGCCGGCCGCAAGGTGGCCATCTTGGGCTACGGGTCACAGGGGCACGCCCATGCGCTCAACCTGCTCGAGTCGGGCGTCGATGTCCGGGTCGCCCTGCGTGAGGGATCGAGCAGCAGGCGCAAGGCGGAGGAGGCCGGACTCCGGGTGACGACCCTGGCCGACGCGGCTGCCGAAGCGGACGTGATCATGATCCTGCTCCCCGACACCGAGCAGAAGGCGGCGTACGACGAGCATGTCGCACCGCACCTCAACGAGGGCGATTGCCTCATGTTCGCCCACGGCTTCAACATCCGTTTCGGCCAGATCGTCCCCCCGGCCGGCGTCGACGTGGCCATGGTGGCGCCCAAGGGCCCCGGACACCTGGTGCGCCGCACCTACACCGAAGGGGGCGGCGTGCCCTCCCTCATCGCGGTCCACCAGGACGCGACGGGCAAGGCGCGTGAACTGGCCCTGTCCTATGCGCACGCGATCGGGGCCACCCGGGCCGGCGTGCTCGACACCACGTTCGACGAGGAGACCGAGACCGACCTCTTTGGTGAGCAGGTGGTGCTCTGCGGCGGGTTGACCGCCCTGGTGACGGCCGGGTTCGAGACGCTCGTCGATGCGGGATACCAGCCCGAGTCCGCCTACTTCGAATGCCTGCACGAGCTCAAGCTCATTGTCGACCTCATGTACGAGCAGGGGATCGCCGGCATGCGCTATTCGATCTCGGACACCGCCGAGTACGGCGACGTCACGCGGGGGCCACGGGTCATCAATGCTGCCGTGCGGGCGGAGATGCAGACGATCCTCGACGAGATCAAGAGCGGCGCGTTCGCCGAGGAGTGGATCGCCGAGAATAAGGCGGGTCGCCCTAACTTCGAGGCGTTGCGCAAGGAAGGCCAGGCACACCCCATTGAAAAGATCGGGCAGGAGCTGCGCGGCATGATGCCGTTCATCTCCGCCGGCAAGACCCGGGTCCAGGACGCTTCAGGAGGGTAGCCCGCTCCGCAGCAGTCACAGGCAACCTGAGGGTGGCACTACACCGCCCGACGTCCCGAGAGGCGGGCGGCACCCCCTGCGATCGCGCGGCGAGTGGGATCAGGTGCTCGGGGCCCCGCCGTCCTCCACCTGTGAAAACTGACCACCTAGATGCTCTCAGCGTTCCGTTTTCAGAGGTACCCGCCCCCCCACTGTCATAGCCCTTCCGCCATATCTGGAGAGCGAGTGGGCGGAGTGGGTAGGCCTTGCTATGACATCAGAGTGATGTCATACTGACACTATGAAGATGTCACTGGTCGTCGAGGGTCTGCGCTCGGACGTGGCCGCGGTCGGCGAGCTGGGCGACGAGACGGTGGCCGAAGTGGCAGACCGCATCGCCGCCATGGTCGCCCGTTCGGCCCCGAGCCGGATTTTGGACCTCGTGACCGAGGTAGCGGCGGAAGTGTCGGGTGAGCTCCCTGAGGGTCGCGTCGAAATCCGCCTCGTGGGCGACGATGTCGAATTCGCCTACATCGACGAGCGCACACAGACGCCCGAACCCGAGGCTGAACAGTCCGCCCGCATCACCCTTCGTCTCTCCGACCAGCTCAAGTCCCGGGTCGAGGAGAGCGCGGGGAGCGAGGGGCTCTCGGTCAACAGCTGGATCCTGCGCACCCTCGAACGGGGGACGTCGGCATCGAAGGTCCGCAGCGGCCGCGGCGGCTCGCGCCTGCGCGGCTACGGGACGAGTTGAGAGAAAGGATTCCCATGGAACAGACATTTGCCACGCCGCATCCGGTGTTCGTGTTCGTGCACAACGACGTCGGCTCGACGGTCGTCACCGGGCGTGCCGGCGATTCGTCCCAGGTGTCGCTCACTGCCGAGACGGCGGGAGGGCGCGAGCTGGTGGAACGCGCCACCGTCGAGACCCGCCGGAACGGGGGACGTGACATCGTTGTCGTGAAAATTCCACGGGTGCACGGGATGAAGTTCATCCGGCGCAACGGGATCACCGTGCGCGTCGACGTCCCCCCGGGCAGTGACGTGCGGGTGGTATCTGCCTCGGCGGACGTCGAGCTCAACGGGTCGCTCGGCCGGGCCAACGTCAAGACGGCCAGCGGGACCCTCACGGCGGACGATGTGGCGGAACTGCGGGTCAAGACGGCGAGCGGCGACGTCGAGGTGGGCACCGTCGGCGGTGCGCTGCGGATGCACTCGGCCGCGGGCGACCTGCGTTGTGTGCGGGTCGAGGGCCCGGCTTCGGTGACGACCGTCTCGAGCGACGTCGAGGTCGGCGCGTCCAGCGGCCCCATGGACATTCGGGTCACGTCGGGTGATGTCCGGCTCGGCGATGTGTCGGGCGACGTGAAGGTCGTTGTCGTGTCGGGAGGCGTCCAGGTGCTTTCGATCACCGAGGGAAACGCACAGATCCGGTCGGTCTCGGGGAAGATCGACGTGGGCATCGCCCGGGGCGCGACATTGCTCGTGGACGCGGAGTCGGTGTCGGGGAGCGTCCATTCCGATATCCCTTTGGACGAGGCACCGACGATCGCCCATGAGCAGCCCCGCATTGCGCTCACCCTCAAGAGCGTGTCGGGTGATGTCCTCATCAGGCGGGGCGTCGAAGCGTTCGTTCGCTGAGGTCGTTACCTCCTCACTCCCGCTCGTGGTGGCACACCGCCTCGAGCATGAAGCCGAAGGGGTCGAGCCAGAAGGTGGCGAAGTAGGGCGGTGGGTACTGCGGGAACTCCTGGGCGACATGGAGAACCTCACTGCCCAGTTCGACAACCCGATCATGGACCCGCCGCACGGCCGTGCGGGTAGGGACGATGAACGCCAGGTGCTGGAGCCCGGGGAGCTGTCGTGAGTACCCACCTTCGACGGACGCCGGATAGAAGAACAGGTAGACGCCCCGCTTGCCCAGTGCCGGCATGTAAGCGAAGCCGTCTTCCTCGGACAGGAACGGCTCGTAGCCGAGGAGAGGCAGGACGTCGCCGTAGTACGCCCGAGCTGCATCGATGTCGGGCACATTGAGGCCGAGATGACCAAGCACGGCTTCATTGTCGCGGCTCGAGCCGCCGTCTGCGATTGGTAGCGTCGAAGCGTCGAAGGGGATCTGTGTGGATGTGACCAGGCTGACCGAGTCGCCAGAGTACGTAGCGCAGCGGGAAGAGCTCCGACGCGCGGAGATCGAGCTCATGCGCCACCGCGAGCGTGTGGCCGAGCTGCGCCGAGAGCTTCCGGCGGGGATCGCACTCGAGGACTACGTCTTCGCAGAAGGACCTCCCGACCTCGACGACGGCGACATGCCGGTGACCGAGGTGCGGCTGAGCGAGCTGTTCACCTCGCCCGGACGGCCGCTGATCATCTACCACCTGATGTACGGCAAGGAGCACACGACCCCGTGCCCGATGTGTACCTGTTGGGTGGACGGTTTCAACGGCGTGGTTGGGCACCTGGCCCAGAATGTCGACTTCGCCGTGGTCGCGGCGGCCGATCCTGCGCCGCTACGGGACCATGCGCGTGCCCGCGGCTGGCACAGGCTCCGGCTCCTCAGTTGCGGCGACAACACGTTCCAGTACGACCTGGGGGCCGAGGATGCAGATGGGGCCCAGGACTCCACCGTCTCGGTCTTCACGCTGGACGCCGACGGAACGCCTCGACACTTCTACTCGGCCCATCCGAGAATGGCCGACGACGTCGGGGAGCGGGGCATCGATCTCCTCAACCCGATCTGGCATCTTCTCGACCTCACACCGCGGGGCCGCGGGGACTGGTACGCCGAACTGAGCTACTGAGCCGCTGACCTGCTCTGCCGCAGGGCCGGTGACGAGACCGTTCGCCTCGGTGGAGCGCGCGGTCGTAGCCTTCGGACATGTGCCGAAACATTACGACGCTCAGAGGCCTCGAGCCCACCGCCACACCCGAGGAGATCGAGGCGGCGGCCCGCCAGTACGTCCGCAAGGTCAGCGGTGTGCAGAAGACAGCGCCCCGCACTGAGGAAGCGTTCGAGCGGGCCGTGCGGCTGATTACGGCGGCCACGGTCGAGCTCCTCGACGACCTGCCACCCCGTCAGCAGCCGCCACCGACGCTCCCACCGTTGCGGCGCATCGCCGCCCGCGCCGGCTGATCATCTCGCCGGTCGCCTCGCCGGTCGCCTTCGGAGACGAGCGTCAGGCCAGCGCTCCGACGACATAGGTGATGCAGGCGCACAGCGAGGCGACGTCGTCAGGCTCGATGGCGGGGAACATGGCGACGCGCAGCTGGTTGCGCCCGAGCTTACGGTAGGGCTCGGTGTCCACGATCCCGTTGGCCCGCAGGATCGCCGCCACCGCGGCCGCGTCAACCGCGTCGACGAAGTCGATGGTGCCGATGACGTGGCTGCGCTGCAGGGGATTCTCGACGAACGGGCGCGCGAAGCCGGACTGCTCGGCCCAGGTGTACAGAATTTCGGCCGAGCGGTCGCACCGGGAGGTGGTCCATTCCAGACCACCGTTCCCGTTCATCCAGTCGAGTTGCTCGGCCAGCAGGAAGATCGTGGCCAGCGCCGGCGTGTTGTAGGTCTGGTCGAGCACGGAGTTGTCGACCGCGGTCTTGAGGTCGAGGAAGGTGGGGATCCAACGTCCCGAGGCCGAGATCCGCTCGACGCGCTCGAGCGCGGCGGGCGACATGAGAGCGATCCAGAGGCCCCCATCGCTGGCGAAGCACTTCTGCGGGGCCAGGTAGTACACGTCGAATTCGCCGGCCTCCACCCGGAGCCCACCGGCGCCTGACGTGGCGTCCACCGCCACCAGACCGCCCCCGTCGGCGGGGAGGTCCGCCCCGACGGGCCGGCGGATGGGCATGGCCACGCCGGTCGACGTCTCGTTGTGGGTGAGGGCGTAGAGGTCGACCGCGCCGTCGGCCACGGGGAGGGGGTGCGTGCCGACCTCGGACGAAATGATCTGGGGGTCCTTGAGGTGCGGGGCGGCGGCGGCGCACGAGGCGAATTTCGAGGAGAACTCGCCGAAGCTCAGATGCTGGCTCTGGGCTTCGATCAGCCCGAAGGTGGCGGCATCCCAGAAGCAGGTCGTCCCCCCGTTGCCCAGCACGACCTCGTAGCCGTCGGGAAGGGAGAAGAGCTGGCGGAACCCGGCCCGCACCCGCCCGACCTGCGACTTGACGGTCTTCTGGCGGTGGCTGGTGCCGAGATAGGTCGTGGAGACCTCGGCCAACGCCGCCATCTGCTCGGGGCGTACTTTTGAGGGACCAGCGCCGAAACGGCCGTCGCTCGGCCGCAATTCGGCGGGAATCGTGATGTCAGGGGTATCGGGCACGTATGGAATCATTACAGCCGTGACGACGACTCCCGACGCGCCGACCCAACACCGCCGGATCTCACGACGAGCCGCTGCGGTCGCGCCGTCCGCCACCCTGGCCGTCGACGCCAAGGCCAAGGCGCTGCAGGCGGCGGGCGAGCACGTGATCGGCTTCGGGGCCGGCGAGCCCGACTTCCCGACACCGGCGCACATCGTCGAGGCAGCTGTGGAGGCCTGCCGCGACCCGGCCAACCACCGGTACACGCCGACCGGCGGGATCCCCGCCCTGCGCGAGGCGCTGGCTGCCAAGACCCTGCGCGACTCTCACCTCTCGGTGACGCCGCAGCAGGTGCTGGTGACCAATGGCGGCAAGCAGGCCATAGCGAACGCCTTCGCCGTGCTGTGCGACCCGGGCGACGAGATCATCGTCCTCGCCCCCTTCTGGACCACCTACCCCGAGTCGATCGCTCTGGCGGGCGGGGTTCCTGTCGTGGTGGTCTCGGACGAGCGCACCGGGTTCCGGTCCTCCGTCGAGGACCTCGAGGCGGCCCGTACGCCGCGGACCAAGGCGCTGCTCTTCGTCTCGCCGTCCAACCCGACCGGTGCGGTCTACCGGCGCGACGAGATCGAGGCCATCGGGCGCTGGGCGGCCGAGCACGGCCTGTGGGTGCTGACCGACGAGATCTATGAGCACCTGGTCTACGGCGGGGCCGAACACCATTCGATGCCCGTCGTGGTGCCGGAGTTGGCCGACCGTTGCCTGGTCGTCAACGGGGTGGCCAAGACCTATGCCATGACCGGGTGGCGGGTGGGGTGGCTCATCGGGCCTCTCGACGCGATAACTGCGGCGACCAACATCCAGAGCCACGAGACCTCCAACGTCTCCAACGTGAGCCAACGAGCGGCCCTGGCGGCGGTCTCGGGCGGGCTCGAGGATGTGGTGATGATGCGCACCGCCTTCGACCGGCGCCGCCTGACCATCCACCGCATGCTCAATGAGATCGAAGGCGTGGTCTGCGTGGAGCCCGAAGGGGCCTTCTATGCGTTCCCCTCGGTGAAGGGTCTCCTGGGCAAGTCCATCCGGGGCCATCGGCCGTCGACCAGCGCCGAGCTGGCCGAGCTGTGCATCGTCGAAGCCAAGGTCGCTGTCGTGCCTGGTGAGGCATTCGGTGCGCCCGGGTATTTCCGCATGTCGTACGCGTTGGGTGACGACGACCTCGTGGAGGGCGTGACCCGTTTGGCCGATTTCTTCGCCGAAGCGCAAGACTGATCCAGAACCAGCAATGTCCAGGGGGGTAGTGAGGAGACCACCGCGGTGGCACGTGTACTCGTAACCGAAAAGATCGCCCAGAGCGGCCTCGACCTGCTGGCCAAGGCCGGCCATGAGGTGAGCGTCCAAGAAGGGTTGAGCCCCGAGGAGCTCCTGGCCGCCATCGTGGGGGCGCAGGCCCTGATCATCCGCTCCTCCACCCAGGTGACGGCCGATGTCCTCGATGCCGGCACGTCGCTCGAGGTGGTCGGACGGGCCGGGGTGGGCCTCGACAACGTCGACGTCGCCGCCGCCACGCAGCGAGGGGTCATGGTGGTCAACGCCCCGACCTCCAATATCTTGTCGGTGGCGGAGCAGGCCATGGCGCTCCTCCTGGCCCAGGCCCGCAACATCCCCCAGGCGCACGCCTCGTTGGTGGCGGGGCGATGGGAGCGCTCGAAGTGGGAGGGCGTCGAGCTCCACGGCAAGGTCCTGGGAGTCGTCGGGCTGGGGCGGGCGGGCTCGCTGGTCGCTCAGCGAGCGCACGCTTTCGGCATGGAGCTGATCGGCTACGACCCCTTCGTCTCGGCGGAGCGGGCCAAGGCCATGGGGATCCGGCTGGTGGGCATCGAAGAGCTCGTGGGTGAGGCGGACTTCGTCTCCATTCACACACCCAAGACGCCCGAGACGATCGGCCTCTTCGGGCGCGAGCTGCTGGCCAAGGCCAAGCCCGGCATCCGGATCATCAACACCGCACGGGGTGGCATCGTCGACGAAGAGGCGTTGGCCGAGGCCATTCGAGACGGCATCGTCGCCGGGGCGGGGCTCGACGTCTTCGCCAAGGAGCCGTGTACCGAATCACCCTTGTTCTCGCTGCCCCAGGTGGTCGTGTCCCCACACCTCGGGGCGTCGACGGAGGAAGCGCAGGACAAGGCCGGCGTGACCATCGCCGAGCAGGTGCTGCTCGCGCTGTCCGGGGACTTCGTCCCCTATGCCGTCAATGTCGCCGCCACCGACGTGTCGGACGTCGTGCGACCCTTCATGCCCCTGGCCGAGCAGCTGGGTCGCTTCTTCGGCTGCCTGCACGACGGCCTGCCCGATGGTCTGGAGATCGAATACCAGGGCGAGTTGGCGGCGGTGAACACCGGCATTCTCACCTTGTCCGCCCTCAAAGGCGTATTCAGTGGCTCCACCGAAGAGCCCGTCTCGTACGTCAACGCGCCGCAGCTGGCCGAGCAACGGGGCCTCGAGGTGCGCGAGATCTCGACCGCCACCTCGCGGGACTACAAGTCCCTCATCACGCTGCGTTCCAAGTCGCATTCGGTCGCCGGCACGTTGAGCTCGGCCGGGCACCGCAGCGAGCCACGTATCGTCATGGTCGACGATCACGTGGTGGAAGTCGCGCCGGCGCCGCACATGCTGGTGGTGCGCAACGACGACCGTCCCGGGATGATCGGGAAGGTCGGTCTGGCGCTGGGACTGGCCGACATCTCCATCTCCTCGATGGCGGTAGGACCGAGTCCGCGTGCGGCGACGGCGATGATGGTTATCTCCACCGTGGGGTCGACGCCCGATGCGGTCGTCGATCAGCTACGGGGCGAGGACGGGATCCTCGACATCCACCGCGTCAGCCTGTAGCGCGTCAGCCTGCCGTCGCCTCCAGCCTGGAAAGCGTCAGTCTGCCGGACGGCGTGGCACCTCGGGCCACGTGTCGATGCTGCCCACCACTGGTTGTGTCCCGTGGAGCGAGCGCCGCGGGGAGCGATCGGCCAGGACCGCCCGCACCACGCCGACCACGACAGCCACGAGGGCCAGGCGGATGATGAGGGAAAGGAGGCGGGGCATCGCCCCAGGGTACTCAGTATCCTTGTCGGCTGTGCCCTCCTTCCTCGCTGTCGCACCGATCCTGCCCACTGCTGATACGGGCCGGATGCAGGCGCACTATGAGCTCCTCGGATTCGTGGTGCACATCCACCAGAGCGGCTACGCCACCGCCACGCGGGACGACATCAAGCTGCATTTTCATCTCACGCCCGACCACGATCCGACGACGCAGGGCGGGGCGGTCTACATCTCGGTCGACGATGCCGACGCGTTGCATGCCGAATGGTCGGCGGCGGGCGCCGGGGCACTGGGCGATCTGTGGGACCCCGGTTTCGGCGTATGGGAGTCGGCCCACACCGACCCCGACGGCAACAAGATCAGGTTCGGGTCGCCCGTGCGCGAGGCCGCCCGCCCTTGACGGTGGCCCCCCCCAATGGGAGAATCGACTCCACGATGGTGAATGCCACGACAACCAGCCTGCTGCTTACCTGACAACGAACGCCACATAGCGTTCGTTCGCAACCTCCTGCGCCCTATCGGCCAGGGGGTTTTTTGTTGGGCAGGTTGTGGGCTGAACAAGAGGAAAGGAAGAGGTCAACATGGCAACGGCACAGAGAGGGAGTGGTGACGACAGAGAACGGGGTCGCCTGGCCCTGCCCTGTGACCCTTCGCCGATGCACTTCGACAAGTACCGCTCGCACGTCCCGTTGGTATTGAAGGACCGGACGTGGGCCGACCGCCAGTTCACACAGGCGCCGCGCTGGGCCAGCGTCGACCTGCGCGACGGCAACCAGGCCCTCATCGATCCGATGGACTCCGAACGCAAGTTGGCGCTGTTCCGGACGCTGATCGATGTCGGGTTCAAGGAGATCGAGGTGGGGTTCCCCTCGGCCTCACAGACCGACTACGACTTCCAGCGACTCATCATCGACGAGGAGATGATTCCCGACGACGTCGAAATTCAGGTACTCGTGCAATGCCGGGAGGAGCTGATCGAGCGGACATTCCAATCCCTCGTCGGCGCCCGACGGGCGGTCGTGCACTTCTACAACTCGGTTTCGGAGCTGCAACGGCGTGTCGTGTTCGGTCTGGACAAGGCAGGGATCATCGACATCGCCGTCAATGCAGCCATCCTCTGCAAGAAGTTCGAGCAGTCGGTGCCCGGGACCGAGATCCGCTACGAGTACTCGCCGGAGAGCTTCACCGGAACCGAGCCCGAGTTCGCCGTCGAAATCTGCGAGGCGGTGATGGACGTTTTGGAGCCGACGAGCGAGAGCCCGATGATCCTCAACCTGCCGGCCACCGTCGAGATGTACAGCCCCAACGTCTACGCCGACGTCATCGAATGGTTCGGGCGCACCATCAAGAACCGCGACGCGGTCGTCCTGAGCCTGCACCCGCACAATGATCGGGGTACCGCCGTGGCCGCCGCGGAGCTGGCCGTGCTGGCCGGGGCCGATCGTGTCGAGGGCACCTTGTTCGGCAACGGGGAGCGGACCGGCAACGTCGATATCGTGACGCTGGCCATGAACCTGTTCTCCCAGGGGATCGACCCGGCGCTCGATTTCCGGGACATCGAGAAGGTGCGCCGCGTGGCCGAGTACGCCACCCGTCTGCCCGTGCACCCCCGTCACCCCTATGCGGGGGACCTGGTCTACACGGCGTTCTCCGGCTCGCACCAGGACGCCATCAAGAAGGGCATGAGCGCCATCGGCGACGACTATGACGAGTGGGAGGTCCCCTATCTCCCCATCGACCCCAAGCACACCGGTCGCACCTACGAGGCGATCATCCAGGTCAACAGCCAGTCCGGCAAGGGCGGGGTGGCCTATCTCATGGACACCGAACACGGCCTCGACCTGCCCCGGCGGCTGCAGATCGAGTTCTCCAAGAAGGTGCAGGCGATCACGGAGGCCAGTGGGACGGTCATCGGCACCGGCGAAATGTGGAACGTGTTCTCGGAGGCCTACCTGCCCGAGGATGCCGGTCTGCGGCTCGTCGGAAGCGAGGTGACGACGGGCCGGGGCCATACCTCGGTCACGGCGCAGCTCCTCGTCGACGGCCAACACAGGACCATCGTCGGCGAGGGGAACGGCCCGATCGATGCGCTCGTCTTTGCCATACGGAACGAGCTCGGTATTCTTATCGAGGTGAAGGACTACTCGGAGCACGCCCTCACCGAGGGTTCGGGCGCGTCAGCGGTGGCCTACATCGAGTGCGCCAGCCCCGACGGGTCGACCTGGTGGGGCGTCGGGCGCGATTCCTCCATCCTCGACGCCTCCCTGGCTGCCGTGGTGTCGGCCGCGAACCGGGCCCGTACCGGGTGATCCGACCGGCGACAGAGGAGGACCTGCCCGAGCTGTTGGCCATGATCCGGGAACTGGCCGAGTTCGAGAGCCTCTCCGAACAGTGTGTGTGTACCGAGGACGACCTGCGGCGCGTGCTGTTCGACGCGGGCGCCGTCGTGAGCGACACGTTGGCCGTGGCCGATGACGGCTCGGTGGTCGGCCATGCCCTGTGGTTCCGCACCTTCTCCACCTTCATGGGCAAATCGGGGATCTGGTTGGAGGATCTCTACGTGCGGCCGGCCCACCGCCGCCAGGGTCACGCGAGCACGCTCATGGCGGATCTCCGGGCCCGCACGGACGGCCGGATCGAGTGGGAAGTGCTCGAGTGGAACGAAGAGGCGATCGACTTCTACCAGCGCCTCGGTGCCCGCCCGATGGCCGGGTGGACCCCCTACCGCTGGATGCCGCCGCAGCCCTGACGCGCGCCGTCCGCCCGCGCCGCCGCCCCGGTTTGACGCCGCATTGCACCGAAGCCACCATGCTTCATGGCCCGCGCCCCCTCTTCTCCCCACGTCCTGGCGGTAGCCCGCGGTGACGCACCGGCCGATCTGCTCCTCCGGGGCGGGCGGGTGCTCTCGCCGTCGAGCCGGGAATGGGTGACGACCGATCTGGCGATCGCCGATGGCGTCGTGGCGGGCTGGGGCCCGCGGGACGCCCTGGAGGAGATCGACCTCGATGGAGCGGCCGTGACGGCCGGACTCGTGGACGCGCACATGCACCTCGAATCGACGAAGTTGTGGATCGACGAATTCGTGCGCACCGTGCTTCCTCTGGGGACGACCGCGGTCGCCGCCGATCCCCACGAGATCGCCAATGTCTTCGGCATTCCCGGCGTGGCGGCGCTCATCGCAGCCGCCGATCATCTGCCGTTCACGTTCGGCGTGTCTGCCAGCAGCTGCGTCCCGGCCTCACCCTTCGAGAGCCCGGGGGCGGAATTGTTCGCGCCCGACGTGGCCACCCTCCTCGACGAGTACGCCGCCATCGGTGTGGCCGAGGTCATGAACTTCCCCGGTGTCATCGCCGGCGACCCCGAGATGCTGGCGCGTATCGCCACCGCCGGACGGCGCCGGGTCGACGGCCATGCGCCCGGGCTCAGGGGCGCCCTCCTGGACGCGTATCTCGCGGCGGGGGTGGAGTCCGACCACGAGTGCACGGAGCTCGAAGAAGCCGAGGAGAAACGGCGCAAAGGGATGTGGGTCTTCATTCGCCAGGGATCGGCCAGCCAGAACCTGCGTGAACTCATCCCCATGGTGCTCTCCCATGGCACCGATCACGTCGCCTTGTGCAGTGACGACCGGGAACCCGACACGCTCCTCGATTCCGGACACCTCGACGACTGCCTCCGGCTCGCTGTCGAAGCCGGGGTCAGCGAGATCGATGCGCTGATCATGACCACCCTGAACCCGGCGGAGTACCACGGGTTCACCGAGTTGGGTGCGCTCGGCCCGGGCTTTCAGGCGGACATCCTCTGCTTCGACACGTTGTCGGGCTTCCGGCCCTCCAGGGTCTTCCAGCGCGGGCGCCTGGTGGCCAGCGACGGTGCGGTGGTGCCGGGTGCGGTGGCGAGTCACCCGGCGCCGGAATTCATGCGCGGATCCGTGCACCTCTCGACACCACCACCCGCCGCGGCCTTTGACGCCGTGGTGCAGCCGGGGGCTCACGTGCGCACCATCGGTATCCACGACGGTTCCCTCACCACGGCCTCCCTCGTCATCGACCCTTCGGGCCCCGCGGCAGCGGTGGCCCGCCTGGCCGTGGTCGAACGACACCGCAGGACGGGTCGGATCGGGCTCGGATGGGTCCAAGGGTTCGGCTTGACCAGGGGGGCGCTGGCCTCGACCGTCGGGCACGATGCGCACAACTGCATGGCCGTCGGCTCCCCGTCCGCTCATGGCCCGATTGCCATGGCCGCCGCGGTGGCGCGCCTGGCCGAAATCGGCGGGGGGCAGGTGGCGGTCGACGACGAGGGCCACGTCCTGGCCGAATTGCCGCTGCCCATCGGAGGGCTGATGAGCGATCAACCAGCCCGGGTCGTGGCCGACGGGCTGCACCGTCTGGTCGAGGCGGCCCGCTCTCTGGGGACGTCGATCCACGCCCCGTTCATGCACATGAGCTTCCTAGGGTTATCGGTGCTGCCCGCCCTGCGCCTGACCGACAGGGGGCTGGTGGACGTCGAGAAGTTCGCGCTGATCCCGGTGGCGATCGACGAGGCCGACGGCGCCGGAACCTAGGCCGACGGCATGAACGCCGGCCGCCGCTGCTCGTACTCGGTAATGGCGTCGGCGTGGCGGAGCGACAGACCGATGTCGTCCCAACCGTTCAGGAGGCGTTCCCGGGTGAACTCGTCGAGCGGGAAGGTGGAGGCGAGATCCACCGCCGGCGCCTCGATGGTGCCGCGGGCGACGTCGATGGTGATCTCGAGCGTGGGGTCCTCCGCCACCGCGGCGAGCAGCGCATGGTCGAATTCGGGAGTGACCTGCACGGGAAGCAGGCCTTGCTTGGTGCAGTTGTTGCGGAAGATGTCGGCGAAACGCGACGAGACCACGGCTTCGAATCCGTAGTCCATGAGCGCCCACACGGCATGCTCGCGCGAGGACCCGGTGCCGAAGTTGTGGCCCGCCACCAGAATGTTGGCGCCGACATATTCCGGATGGTTGAGCACGAAGTCGCGGTCGTCGCGCCATTCCGAGAACAATCCTGCGCCGAAGCCGGTGCGCTCGACCCGCTTGAGCCAGTCCGAGGGAATGATCTGGTCGGTGTCGACGTCGGTGCGGTCGAGCGGGACCGCACGGCCGGTGACCATGATGACGGGCTTCATCGGTCGAGGTCCTCGGGGGTGGCGAAGGTGCCGGCGACCGCGGTGGCGGCGGCGACCGTCGGGGAGACCAGATGGGTGCGCCCGCCGCGGCCCTGCCGACCCTCGAAGTTCCGGTTCGAGGTCGAGGCACAACGTTCCCCGACCGCCAGCTTGTCCGGGTTCATGGCCAGGCACATGGAGCATCCCGGTTCGCGCCACTCGAATCCGGCCTCGAGGAAGATCTTGTCCAACCCCTCGGCTTCGGCCTGGTTCTTGACCCGGTGCGACCCCGGCACCACCAGGGCCCGCAGGCCGGGATGGACGTGCCGGCCGTCCAGTACGGCCGCCGCCGCACGGAGGTCTTCGATGCGCGAGTTCGTGCACGAGCCCAGGAAGACGGTGTCCACGCTGATCTCGCGCACCGGGGTGCCCGGCTTCAGGTCCATGTAGGCCAGGGCCCGCTCGGCCGCTTCCCGGTCACCGGGGTCCGCCATGGCCTCGGGGTCGGGGATGGAGCCGCTGAGGGCGACCACCTGAGCCGGATTGGTGCCCCAGGTCACGTGGGGCGAGATACTCGCCGCATCGATCACCACTTCTTTGTCGAACGCAGCGCCCTCGTCGGTGGTCAGGGTGCGCCAGTAATCCAGCGCGGCATCCCACTCCTCGCCGGCCGGCGCGTGGTCCAAGCCCTCGACGTAGGAGAACGTGGTCTCGTCGGGGGCGACCAGGCCGGCCCGGGCCCCACCCTCGATGCTCATGTTGCACAGGGTCATGCGGCCCTCCATCGACAGCGAGCGGATGGCCGATCCGCGGTACTCGATGACGTGGCCGATACCCCCACCGGTCCCGATCGTCCCGATGATGGTCAGTGCTACATCTTTGGCGGTCACTCCCGGGGCCAGCTCGCCCTCCACGGTGACGGCCATGGTGGCCGGCCGCACCTGCGGGAGCGACTGGGTGGCCAGGACGTGCTCGACCTCGCTCGTCCCGATGCCGAAGGCCAGCGCGCCGAAGGCGCCGTGGGTCGAGGTGTGGCTGTCGCCGCAGACGATCGTCATGCCCGGTTGCGTCCAGCCCTGCTCGGGGCCGATGACGTGGACGATCCCCTGATTCGGGTTGCCCATCGGGTAGCAGGTGATCCCGAATTCCGCGCAGTTGGCATTGAGGACTTCGAGCTGCTTGGCCGAGATGGGGTCGGCCACCGGCTTGTCGATGTCGGTGGTCGGGACGTTGTGGTCGGCCGTGGCCACGGTCAGGTCGGGTCGACGGACGGTCCGTCCCGCCAGGCGCAGCCCGTCGAAGGCCTGCGGCGAGGTGACCTCGTGGATCAGGTGCAGATCGATGAAGATGAGGTCCGGCTCACCCTCGTGGGAATAGACGACGTGGGCGTCCCAGATCTTCTCGGCCAGGGTGCGGGGGGCCGTCATTGGTCCACCGCCACAATGGCCACGCGGAGGATGCCGCCGGGCGCCTTGTACTCGACGGTGTCCCCTGCGCTCTTGCCCAGGAGAACCTGGCCCAACGGTGCGCTCGGAGAGAGCACCGGCAAGTCGCCCTGGCGCTCCTCGATGGATCCCACGAAGAACTGCTGCGTGTCGTCCTCGTCGTCGCCCTCGTAACGCAGGGTCACCGTGCTCCCCGTCGACACGCTGCCGTCCCGGGGCTCGCTTTCGTCCAGCACCTCGACGTTCTTGAGGAGCGCCTGGAGCTGGCGGATGCGCGACTCCATCTTTCCCTGGAAGTCCTTGGCGGCGTGGTAGTCGCCGTTCTCGCTCAGGTCCCCGAGGGCGCGGGCGGACTCGATCTGCTCGGCGATCTCGACCCGTCCCCGGGTCGTGAGATCCTCGAGCTCGGCCAGCAGGCGGTCGTAGGTGCCCTGGGTGAGGTTCGCTGTCACGGTCTCGTCGTTGATTGATGGATTGGTCACCGCGTGTCCTTCGGATGGAGGGTGCCGGCGGCGAATTGCGGCTCGACGGCGGCTCTCACGCTAATCGCCCCCGAGGTGGCGGGGCGACGTCCCGGGAGCCGTGTGGTTGACGGGACTCGTCAGCCGCGGGAGACTGAGGGGGTTATGCACCTCTCCGAGCACGTTGTAGGCATTATTCACTAGGCGCGCCACACCCCCGCGCGCCGCTCAACCGTCCACTGCGTGGGCGGTTTTTCAATTCCCGGTCAGAGAGCACAGCCAAGAAATGGCAAAAGCGAAGAAAAGGACAAGGGCAGGATCAGTGAGCACAGGCACGGTCAAGAAGCGGGTTGCGGTCATCGGCGGTGACGGCATCGGGCCCGAGGTCTGCGCCGAGGCGCTCAAGGTGGTCGCCGCCGCAGGCGTCGAGCTCCAGACCACCGAGTTCGATCTGGGCGCCGCCCGCTATCTGCGCGACGGCAGCATCCTGCCCGACGAGGTGCTCGAGGAGCTCCGGGGCTACGACGCCATTCTCCTCGGCGCGGTCGGGCCCCCGGTGGGCGACACGTCCGTCCCGCCCGGCGCCCTCGAGCGCGGCCTCCTGCTCCGGCTGCGGTTCTCCCTCGACCTCTACGTCAACCTCCGCCCGTTCAAGGGCATCCCCGGCTCGATCGCCGAAGGAGCGGACTTCGTCGTCATCCGCGAGAACACCGAGGGGACCTATGCGGGGGAGGGCGGGTTCCTGCGCAAGGGGACCCCGTACGAGGTGGCCACCCAGGGCTCGGTGAACACCCGCCATGGCGCCGAGCGGTGTGTGCGCTTCGCCTTCGAGCTGGCGGCGCAACGACCGCGGCGGCACCTGACGCTGGTGCACAAGACGAACGTGCTCACCTTCGCCGGCGACCTGTGGAATCGCACCGTGACGGAAGTCTCGTCGGAGTTCCCCGACATCACCTGGGACTACAACCACGTCGATGCCGCCTGCATCTACTTGGTGGAGCAGCCCGGCCGCTACGACGTCATCGTGACCGACAACCTTTTCGGGGATATCCTGACGGACCTGGCCGGCGCGGTCAGCGGGGGCATCGGCTTCGCGGCCTCCGCCAACCTCAACCCGGATCGGACGGGACCGTCGCTCTTCGAGCCCGTGCACGGCGCCGCGCACGACATCGCCGGCAAGGGGATCGCCAACCCGTTGGCCGCCATCCACTCCGCCGCCCTCATGCTCGAGCATCTCGGAGAGCACGACCCGGCGCAGAGGATCCTCAAGGCGCTTTCGGAGCAGTCCGACGCCATGTCGGCCACACCACCCGCACAACTGTCCACGACGGCCGTGGGCGACGCCATTGCAGAAAGGCTCTGAGAAATGCCCATTACCCCGACCGAGAAGATCTGGATGGACGGCGAGCTCGTCGACTGGGCCGACGCCAAGGTGCACGTGCTCACGCACACCATGCACTACGGATCCGGCGTGTTCGAAGGGATCCGGGCCTACCCGACCTCGAGCGGGGTGGCCGTGTTCCGCCTGGGCGACCACATCCGCCGCCTCTTCGCCTCGGCCAAGGTGTTCATGATCGACATCCCCTTCACGGTCGACGAGATCGTGGAGGCCACCCGCGAGGTCGTCCGGGTCAACGGGCTCAACGACGGCTGCTACCTGCGGCCTCTGGTCTACCTCGGCTACGGCGAAATGGGATTGAACCCCTTGCCCTGCCCGACCAACGTGTCCATCGCCGCCTGGCCGTGGGGCACCTACCTGGGCGATGACGGCGTGGCCAACGGTGTGACGTGCAAGGTGAGCTCCTGGCGGCGTCACGATCCCAACGCAGTTCCCACCGCCGCCAAGGGGACCGGAATGTACGTGAACTCGTCGCTGGCCAAGGTGGAGGCGATCAAGGCCGGCTACGACGAAGCGATCCTGCTCGCACCCAACGGGACGGTGAGCGAGTGCACGGGTGAGAACATCTTCATCGTGCGTGACGGTGTCCTGCTGACCCCGCCGACGTCGGACGCGGGCGCACTCGACGGCATCACCCAGAGCTCGGTCGAGACCATCGCCGCCGACCTCGGCATCGAGGTGCGCCACGAGCAGATCATCCGCACCGACCTCTACCTGGCCGACGAGGCGTTCCTCACCGGGACCGCGGCCGAGGTCGTGCCCATCCGTGCCGTGGATGACCGCGAGGTCGGGAACGGCAAGCCGGGTCCGATCACCGTCGAAGTGCAGCAGACCTACTTCGCGGCCGTGCGGGGCGAGGTCGATCGCTACAAGGACTGGTTGGATCATGTCGACTGACGGGCATACCCACGCACCCGAAGGGGGCCATACCCACGCCCCCGAAGGGGGCCATACCCACGCCCCCGAAGGGGGCCATACCCACGCCCCCGAAGGGGGCCATACCCACGGTGCGTCCCACGGGCACTCGCACCTGGCGCACGATTACGAGGTCCCGGAGCTGCCCGAATCGGTCGACATCTTCGACACCATCCTGCGCGACGGGAGCCAGCAGGAAGGGCTCTCGCTCACCGTGGCCGACAAGCTCCGGGTGGCCGAGCAGCTCGACCATCTCGGGGTCACCTTCATCGAGGGCGGGTGGCCGGGGGCCAATCCCAAGGACATCGAGTTCTTCGCCCGGGCCCGCCAGGAGCTGAAGCTCTCCACGGCGACGCTGGTCGCCTTCGGGTCGACGCGCCGTGCCGGGGTGCGCCCCGAAGATGACGCCGTCCTGGCCAACCTCATCGAGGCCGGAGCGCCGGTCGCCTGCATCGTGGCCAAGACGTGGGACCGCCACGTCGCCGAGGCGCTCCGCACCTCGCTCGACGAAGCCGTCGACATGGTGCGCGATTCGGTGCGCTACCTCGTCGCCCATGACCTGCGCGTCTTCCTCGATGCCGAGCACTTCTTCGACGGGTATCGGAACAACCCCGATTTCGCACTTTCAGTCCTGGCCGCAGCCGAGGAAGAGGGGGCCGAAGCGCTCGTGCTGTGCGATACGAACGGTGGGTCGTTGCCCGACGCGGTCGGGAGGGCGGTGGCCGAAGTGCGCGCCCGCACCAGCACCCAACTCGGCATCCACTGCCACAACGATGCCGGGTGTGCGGTCGCCAATTCCCTGGTCGCCGTCCAGGCCGGGGTGACGCAGGTCCAGGGCTGTATCAACGGGTACGGGGAGCGGGCCGGCAATACCGACCTGTCCGCTGCCATCCCCAACCTCTCGCTCAAGCTGCACATCCGGACGATCCCGGCCGACCGCCTGGAGCGCCTCACGCCGGTGTCCCACCACATCGCGGAGCTGGTGAACATCGCGCCGAACCCCCAGCAGGCCTTCGTCGGCAACTCCGTCTTCGCCCACAAGGGCGGCCTGCACGCCAGTGCCGTGGCGCGCAGTGCGGACCTCTACGAGCACGTCGTCCCGAGCTCTGTCGGGAACGGCACCCGCGTCGTGGTCTCGGAGATGGCCGGCCGCTCGACGCTCGCCATGAAGGCGGCCGAGCTCGGCCTGGAGCTCGACGGCGAGGTCCTCGGCCGCGTGCTCGACGAGCTCAAGCGATTGGAGCACGAGGGCTACCACTTCGAGGTGGCTGACGGCTCGCTCGAGCTGCTTCTGCGACGGGCGACCGGTTGGACGCCGGACTTCTTCACCGTCGAGTCGTTCCGGATCATCACCGACCACGGCGAGAACGCCGAAGGGACCACGAGTGCGCCATTCGGCGTGACGACCGAAGCCACCGTCAAGGTGCATGTCGGAGGGGAACGGATCGTCGCCACCGCCGAAGGAAACGGCCCGGTGAACGCCCTCGACGCCGCGCTCCGGGGCGCCATCGGGCCCAAGTTCCCGGTCCTTTCCACCATCCACCTGACCGATTACCGGGTCCGGGTGCTGGACACGGGTAAGGGCACCGGGGCGGTCACGCGCGTCCTGGTGGACACCACTGACGGCGAGACGGTCTGGACGACCATCGGGGTGTCCGAGAACATCATCGAGGCCAGCTGGCAGGCGCTGTACGACTCGGTCGTCTTCGGGCTCGTTCACGGGGCCTGACCCCGACTAGCCTGCCCGGCTATGACTCAGCCGACCTTTGTCCCCATCACCGAGGCGGACCAGGTGCGGCCGGCACGCCACCTCCACGTGCCGGAGGCCTGGACGACGAGCCGCCCCGCCGAGCTCAGAACGCCCATCGCCCCCAAGGGACCGAGCATCGGCACCCCCGGTTCCGACGCCGGGTTCGCCCTACGGCTGGCCGGGCGGTTCGCCCACGACCTGAAGCTCACCGAGGGTGAGACCGAGCATGACGTCCTCCTCGGCAGCGCGCTGATCGCGGCCCGCCGGGCCGCCCTCTACGGCCGCGGGCCAAGCATCTACGACGTCCAGGTCGCGTTGGCACTGTTCGGATTCCTGGTCGACAATCCCCCCGGGGACCTGGTCGCTGTCCGCCGCCAGGCGTTCTCGTCGGTGTCCCATGACTACGTGGCCCAACGCCGCCTGGTCGACGCCATCCCTGACCAGAGCCTCCGACTCACCCCCGCCGAAGCCCAGGCCCGGCTCGAGCCGGTCGGAGCGGTCACTCCGGCCGTCGCTGAGCCGGGTGCCACCGCCTGAAGCAACCGGGCTCACGGACCGTGCACGGAGGCCGGGGGGAGCACCCGACCACCTCTGCGAGAATGAAGGGGTGACGAACTCGACCTTTGCCCTGACCGACGAGCAACGACAATTTCGCGACACGATGCGCCAGTTCGCGGAGGAGCGGATCGCCCCCCATGCGGTCGAAGTCGATCGCGACGCCGTGTTCCCGTGGAAGTCGTTTGCCGCCTGTGTGGAGATGGAGCTTCCCTCGCTCGGTATTCCCGAAGCGTACGGCGGCGCCGGAGCGGACATGGTGACGCAGGCCATCGTCGCCGAGGAGCTCGCCCGGGTCTGCGCCTCCACGTGTCTCACCATTCTCATCTCCAAGCTCGGCATGCTGCCGGTGATGAACTGGGGCTCCGAAGACCTGAAGCAGCAGTACCTGCCCCGGGTGGCGTCCGGCGAAATCCAGGCGAGCTATTGCCTGTCCGAGGCCGATGCCGGAAGTGACGTCGCCTCCATGCGGACCCGGGCCGTGCGCGATGGTGACGACTACATCTTGACGGGGTCCAAGTACTGGATCACCAATGCCGGCATCTCGGACGTGTACATCGTCTTCGCCAAAACCGACCCGGCCGCCGGCGGGCGGGGTATCTCGTGCTTCCTGGTCGAGCGGGACTGGGGCATCACCATCGCAAAGCACGAGGACAAGCTGGGGATGCGGGGCAGCCCCACCGGCGAAGTCGTCCTGGACGAGGTCCGGGTGCCGGCGTCGCACCGCATCGGGGAGGAAGGGCAGGGCTTCACGATCGCCATGCACACGTTGGACCGGAGCCGTCCCACCATCGGGGCCCAGGCGGTCGGTATCGCCCAGGGCGCGATCGACTATTCGGCCGCCTACATGAAGCAGCGCCATGCGTTCGGCGGCCCAATCGCCGACTTTCAGGGGCTGCGTTTCATGCTGGCGGACATGGCCATGCGCAACGAGGCGGCCCGGGCACTGATCTACCGTGCCTGCGCCATGGTGGACGACGATCCGACCGGTGAGCTGACCCTTTTCGGCGCCATGGCCAAGGCGTTCGCCTCTGACACGTCCATGTCGGTCACCATCGATGCGGTCCAGCTCCTGGGCGGCTACGGCTACACCAAGGACTTCCCGGTGGAACGCTTTCTACGCGACGCCAAGGTGACGCAGATTTACGAGGGAACGAACCAGGTCCAGCGCGTGGTCATTGCCCGCGAGCTGCTCAAGAAGGTCTGAGGAGGACTGCAATCATGGGGAAGCCGGTCATCATCGAGGCGGTCCGCACGCCGATAGGGAAACGCAATGGGTGGCTGTCGGGGTTGCGGCCCGCCGACCTTCTGGGCGTCGTGCAGGTCGAGGTGGTGAAGCGAGCCGGGATCGACCCCTCCCTGGTCGAGCAGGTGGTCGGCGGCGTCGTCACCCAGGTGGGCGAGCAGGCCTTCAACGTGACCCGCACGGCATGGTTGCTCAGCGGGCTCCCCTACGAGGTGGCGGCGACGACCATCGACTGTCAGTGCGGCTCCTCCCAGCAGTCCAATCACTTCGTCAACAACCTGGTTGCCGCCGATGCGATCGACGTCGGCGTCGCCTGCGGCGTGGAGGCGATGAGCCGGATCCCCTTGGGCGCCAACACGGGTTCGGGCGTCGGGCGCTCGATCCCCGCCGACCTGCCCTATGACATGCCTGATCAGTTCACGGCGGCGGAGAGGATCTCGCAGAAGTACGGGATCACCCGCGAGGACGTCGATTGGCTCGGACTGGCCTCGCAGCAGCGGGCAGCGGCGGCAGTCGCCGAGGATCGGTTCGCCCGGGAGATCGTGTCCGTCGAGGCACCGACGGTGGGGGAAGAAGGGCCCCGGGGCGACCACGCCGGGGAGCGTCAGGTGATCTCTCGGGACCAGGGGCCCCGGGAGACGACGGCCGCCGGGTTGGCCAAGCTCAAGCCTGTCCTACCCTCCGGCATGCACCATGCGGGGAACTCGTCGCAGATCTCCGACGGCGCGGCCGCGGTGCTGTGGATGTCGGAGGAGCGCGCCAAGGCCGAAGGCCTGCGCCCCCGGGCCCGTGTGGTGGCGCAGGTACTCGTCGGCTCGGATCCCTACTACCACCTCGACGGGCCGATCTCCGCGACATCCAAGGTGCTCGAAAAGGCGGGGATGACGATGGCCGACATCGATCTCTTCGAGGTCAACGAGGCTTTTGCGTCCGTCGTGATGAGTTGGGCCAAGGTGCACGGCGCGGATATGGACAAGGTGAACGTCAACGGGGGCGCCATCGCCCTGGGCCACCCGGTCGGTGCCACGGGCAGCCGTCTGATCACCACGATCCTGCACGAGTTGGAACGCCGGGATGCCACCTACGGGCTGGTCTCGATGTGCTGTGGCGGTGCCTTGGCCACCGGAACGATCATCGAGCGGCTCTGAACACCACCAGCGGCCGGCCAACGGCGCCGACCGGGCTACCGACCTTCGCCAGAGAATGAGCCGACTGCTGCCACCGCCCGCGCCCGACTCCTCCGGGCGCCAGGGCGAACCGACATCGACCGGGGACGAGCCGATCAATCGGCTCGCGGCCGCCGTCCGGCGCATCAGCGGCGTTGCGGTGGGCCACCCGATCCCCGACGACGAGGTGCTGCGGGCATCCGAACAGCTCGAGCGGATCGCCGAGAAGCTGGAGAACGGCGCAGACGTCTCGCGGCGTGCCCGTACGGCGCCCGATCTGACCGGGCACCCGCAGGACTTCTTCCCGAGCAGTCCCATCATCGGCTACGCCAATCCGATCGCGCCGCCCGTCGAGGTATGGCTGGGGGAAGGTGAAGACGGCCAGCCCGAGATCCACGGCCGCGTCACGTTCGACTACCAGTACGAGGGACCGCCGACGCTCGTCCATGGTGGGGTGATCGCTGAGCTCTTCGACGAGCTGATGGGGGCGGCGAATGTCATTGCCGAGAAACCTGCGATGACCGGGACGCTGACGGTGCGCTACCGCAGACCCACGCCCCTACTGACTCCGTTGGATCTCGTGGCCCGCTGTCGGGGCAGCGAGGGTCGCAAGGTGCACACGTGGGCCGCCATCTCCCATGAGGGAACGATCACGGCCGAGGCCGACGGGCTCTTCATCGAGGTGCGACCCGGCCGCACCGACTGAGCCCGTGTGCCGCGGCACCCTCGCCGATCCGGCCTACGTGGCCCGGAGCTGGCGCAGCTTCTCGATCTGCAAAAGCCGTGACTGCGCGATCAGCCACTCGCTCGACCGGGCGACCTGACTCGGATGCGGCACGTGCTGCAGGCCGATCGGGCTCTCGGTGAGCCCACCGCATTTCCGGCACACCGACATGCGCCCGTTCGTCTCTGGTGCGTGGTGCTCGTCGAGCTGCGCGCCAACATGTGAAGACTCGGCTGAGGCCATCATCCTCCGATCCATCGCCGCGCCCGGTTCGGTTCAGCGCCGAGCCGGAAGGACGGCTACGGGCCCGAGTTGAGCGGGAGGGTCCTTCGGTGGACCCACCCTACGCCGAACCCGGGTGTGGACCGCACCGCGCCGCGTTCGTGACCCGCCCCCGGCGGTCTCAGCGCAGCTGGGTGGAGACAGCCGGGGCAGAGGTGCGGCCTGGCCCCGCCGGCGGCTCGAGACTGTCGCCCGGCGCGTGATGGGTCTGGCGCCACTCCTGCCACCGCTTGCGGGTCCCGAACAGCACGACGGCCCCTCCGACGACCAGCAGGACCCCGGCAATCTGGACGAGGAGGGAACCGAGGCGGCCGTCCTCGCCGAGCCACAGGTGCTCGTCCAGCGTCCGTTCGATGCCCCAGAGCACCATGGCCGTCCCGATGACAGTGCCCGACGGGTACCCGGTCCGGACTGATCCGTCGGGCCACCGGTTCAGGTGCCGCTCGATGAGGATCAAGACGATGTAGACACCGAAGTCCTCCGCCGCTTGGAAGAGCGGCACAGGAAGACGCCTGCCGTGCTGGCCGGCATAGTACATGCCGAACCACTGGTGGGTGGGGTGCCCACCACCCGCCACCATGAGCTGCGGTCCGAGCAGCCGGCCCATGGCCCACGCGGCCATGAGGACGGGGGCGATGAGGTCGAGCGCGCGGCCGATCGGCAACTCCGGACAGCGCTTGCGGGTCAGCACGAGGCCGGTCGGCACGGCGAAGAGGAGCCCCCCGAAGGAGGAGAGCCCTCCGTGCCAGATGGCGAGCACCTGGCCGGGATTATTGGTGTAGTCCTGCAGATTCGACAGCACGTGCAGCGCCCGGGCGCCCACGACGGCCGCCAGGATGATCCACAGGAAGACGCCGACGAACCATTCCGTGCGGTAGCCGTTCTTCTTGAGCCGTCGCTCGAAGTAGGCGAACGCGAACCAGAACGTGAGAGCGAGGCCGATGCCGTAGGTGTGGACCTGGATCGGCCCGATGTGGAAAACGACAGGGATCGGTTTCATGGTTTGCCCGGCGCGAGGTTACGACAGCGAAATGAGGTGGCGGGCGCGGCCAGCGTCAGGGACGGCCGGCGCCGACGAAGCCTCCACCGAGCCGCAGGCCCGTGAGATGGACGACCTGCCCGGTCTCGGGAGCTTCGATCATCGTCCCGGGACCCACGTACATGGCGACGTGCTCGGATCCCCCCGGGCCGTAGAAGAGCAGATCGCCCGGCTGCAGGCTGCTGAGCGGCACCGGCGTCGAATCGCTCATCTGGGCGCCCGAGTAATGGGGAAGGCCGACACCGACCTGACCCCAGGCGTAGGCCGTGAGGCCCGAGCAATCGAAGCCCGGGTGGGCGGATCCCTTCGGAGACTCGGCGCCCCAGACGTAGGGGACACCCTCTTGACTCTCGGCGGCCTGCACGGCACCCAAGCCGCCGGGAGCGGTGGGGGGTGCGGCGAAGTTGCCGAGGCCGGCCGACGAGCTCGACGAGCTCGCTGAGCTCGCAGTAGCTGCCTTCACCTGCGCTGCGGCCTGGCGGGCCCGTGCCACCTGGGCCGCAGCGGCCGCGACCTCTGCGTCCTGCTGCTGCTTGATGAGTGCTGCGATCTTGCCGTTTTCCTGGGCCAGGGCGCTCTGCTGAGCCTGAATTTCCTGCGCATTCTGTCGCACGGCGGCCTGCTCGGTGGCGACGGCCTGTTGGGCCTGCCCCTGCTGAGCTTCGAGCTGTGCCTGCTGGGCATTGAGCGTGTTCTCGGCGGTATGGAGGTTGGCCACGGCGAGGTTGATGTCACCCTGCGCGATCAGGTTGTACTCGGTCGCGGCGCCGACGGTCTTCTCGTTGCCGCTGAAGATCGGGTTGTTGCTCGATGCGGCGCCGTCGGAGACATAGTTGGCAATGGCCGCCTTCGAGAGCCGGGCGCGGTCTGTCGACACCTGCTTCTGGTCGGTGGCGATCGCGGCCTTGGTGGTGTCGATGCTGGCGTTGATCTGCTGCAGTTTGTAGGCCGCCGCGTCGTACTCCTGGCTCAACGCGGACATCCTGTTCTGCGCTGATGTCAGTTGCGACTCGATGGCCGCCGCCTCGGCTTTGGCACTCGAGATGGAGTCACCTGCGGCGGGGCGCGTAGCCAGGAGCACAGTGCCGGGGAGCACTGTGACAATGGTCATAACGGGCAACATCACCCGCCGGAGCACCCGAGCGCTCCGAGCTGACCGGGGCGTGGAGTGGCTCCGAGGCCGCTCTACGTCAGTCACTATGGGGGACATTCTTACTGCCCCGTCCGGCGAGTTTCAAACACATCCGCTGTGAAACGGCCATTTTACTTCCTACCATCGGTAGGAAACTCCAGGCCAGGGGGGGCAGTACGAGAAGTATTGAAAGTTGATGAAGCTATCGCCCTTTCCGGCGCGTCAGGGCCGGGCTACGGTCGCCCCCATGGGCGAGATGATCGAATTCCCGAGCAATGGTTCGACGGCCGTGGGTTACCTGGCCAAACCGGAGGGCGGCAAGGGTCCCGGCGTCATCGTCATCCAGGAGTGGTGGGGGCTCGTCGACCATATCCGCGACGTCTGCGACCGCTTCGCGGCCGCCGGGTTCGTGGCATTGGCGCCGGATCTGTACCACGGGTTGACCGTGGCGGAACCCGATGAGGCGGCCAAGGAGATGATGGCGTTGCAGATGGATCAGGCCGCCCGCGACATGAGCGGCGCTGTCGACGAGATGGTCCGTCAGAGCGGTGCCCCCCACATCGGTGTCATCGGCTTTTGCATGGGGGGCGGGCTGGCGTTGGTTCTCGCCACGCAGCGGCCGGACGCGGTCAGTGCGGTGGTGCCCTGCTACGGCGTCATCCCCTGGCCGGACGCGCAGCCCGACTACACGTCGCTCTCGGCCGCCGTGCTGGGGCACTACGCCAGCGATGACGGCTTCTTCACCCCGGCGGCCGCCGAAGCTCTCGGAGAGCAGCTACGGGCCATGGGCAAAAACGTCGAGATCATCGTCTACCCGGGCACCGATCACGCCTTTTTCAACGACACCCGCCCCGAGGTCTACAACGCCGAGGCATCGAAGGCGTTGTGGGAACGAAGCCTGGCCTTCTTCCACGCCCATCTGGGCTGACGGCTCCGCTGCCGGCCGGGCCGGCCCCCAGAAGGGGTTTGTTACCATTTGGCCATGTCCGCACGCTCTCGCGACCTGCCGCGCCGCTCCTGCCTCTCCACCCCTGGATCAAACGAGAAGTTCCTCGCCAAGGCGCCGACGGTCCCGGCCGACATGACCTTCCTCGACCTCGAGGACGCCGTGGCCCCGTTGGAGAAGGAGGGTGCCCGGCCCAAAGTGGTCGACGCCATCAAGAACCTGCCCTGGGACGATCGCGTGCTCTGCGTCCGGGTGAACGCGTGGGATACGGAATGGACCTACGGCGACGTCATCGAAGTGGTGGGGAACTCGGGCGAGCGCTTGGACGAGATCATGCTGCCGAAGGTGCAGTCGGCGGCCGAGGTGGTGGCGCTGGACCTCTTGCTGACCCAGGTGGAGAAGAAGTCGGGCCTCCCCGTCGGCCACATCGGGATCGAGGCGCAGATCGAGACGGCGCGTGGCCTCATCAACGTCGACGAGATCTGTGCCGCGTCGCCCCGGCTCGAGGCGATCATCTTCGGGCCGGCGGACTTCGCGGCCAGCATCGAGATGCCCGTGCTCACCGGTGGCATCGAGATCCCCGAGTACCCGGGCGACCACTTCAATTACGTCTTCAGCCGGATCCTGATGGCGGGGCGCGCCAACGGGCTCCAGGTCATCGACGGGCCCTTCCTCAAAGTGCGCGAGCTCGACGCGCTACGGCAGTACTCCTTGCGCACCCGTATGCTCGGCTACGACGGCAAATGGGCGCTGACGCCCGACCAGGCCGCCGTCCTCAACGAGGTGTACTCACCCACCCAGGAGCAGTTCGACCGGGCCTTTGACATTCTCGACGCGTACCGTCAGGCCACCGAGGGCGACCGCAAAGGGGCCGTCATGTTCGGTGACGAGATGATCGACGAGGCCAGTCGCAAAATGGCCATCAAGTTCGTCAGCCGGGGCGAGCGGGCCGGGTTGAGCCGCAGCGCCGACTGAGCGTCGGTCAGCCGGCGTTCAGCCCATGAGCCGGCGGGCGATCACCTTGAGCGCCAACGTCTCGTCGGCGCCCTCGAAGATCGACAACACCCGGGCGTCCACGAAGTAGCGACTGACGGGGAACTCCTCGGCGTAACCCATCCCACCGTGGATCTGCATGGCTTCGCGGGTGACCCATTCCGCCGCCCGGCAGACGTAGGCCTTGATCATCGAAGCCTCCAACGCGCCGTCACCCTGGGCCATCAAGCGCGCCACGTGGTACGAGGACTGGCGGGTCGCCGCGATGATCACGGCCATGCGACCCAACTTGGCCTGGGTGAGCTGGTAGTCGCCGATCGGCGATCCGAAGACCTTGCGATTGGCCGCGTAGGACGCGGCAGCTTCGTAGGCCGCCTGCATGACGCCCAGGGCGCGTGCTGCGGTCTGCAGCCGCCCGTTCTCGAACCCCTGCATCTGCAGATAGAAGCCCTTCCCGAGGCCGTCCGCCCCACCGACGAGGTTGGCCTCGGGCACGAACCAGTCCTCGAAGGAAAGTTCGTAGGAGTGCATCCCGCGGTAGCCCAGGGTGTCGATCGGGCGGCCCTCCAACCGTCCTGTCCCGGTGCCGTCGGGACGCGCCCCGTCGTCCTGGGTGAACACGAAACCATGCCCATCCCCCTGCGGCTTCTCCACGACGAACATCGAGAGTCCCCGGTGTGACAGCGAGCGGTCCGGATCGGTGCGAGCAAGCAGCATCAGGACGTCGGCCCGGGCGGCGAAGGTGCACCACGTCTTGACGCCGTTGATGAGCCATCCCCCCTGCACCGGCGTGGCCGACGTCACGATGCCGGCGACGTCGGAGCCGAAGTCGGGCTCGGTTACCGCCACCGCGGCGAGCACTTCGGCCGAGGCCAGCTTGGGCAGCCACTGCTTCTTCTGCGCTTCGGTGCCGCCGTAGACGAGGGCCCGGGTGAGGATCTCGGGACGTGTGATGAGTGAACCGCCGATGCCGAGCGAGCCCCAGCTCAACTCCTCGGTGGCGACGACCATTCCCAGGTAGTCACTTTCGCCGCCGGTCGCGAAGCCTTCGTACTCCTCGGGGACCGAGAGCCCGAACCCGCCCAGCTCGGCCAGGCCGCTGATGATCTCCTCGGGGATGTCGCCGTTGGTCCGGTGGACGTGCTCGGCATGGGGCCGCACCTTGTCCTCGGCGAACCGGTGGAACGTCTCGCGGACCAGCTCGAAGTCACTCCCGAGATGTCGCGGACCCTCGACGTTGGCCAGCGCGGCCAAGGTGGCCGGGTCGCGGCCGGCCCGCAGGAAGTCGGCCGCCGGCGATATCCAGTCGATCTGCGTTCCCCAAGCCTCTTCCCGCCCGGCGACGCGACCGACCAGGTCGGCCAGGACGTCGGCCACGAAGGCTGTAGCGAGCCGCCCTTCGGTCTCGCCCAGGGCTCCATAGGTGAGCGCGGAGCGAGCCGTGGCGACGGCTGCCGCGGCGTGCGCCACGTCGTAGGCCACGACCTGATTCGCGTCCACCCCGCCGCCCGCACGCACGGCGGTACAGGCCGCGTCGACCAGGCGCTGGGCCAGCTCTACCGCCTCGGAAGCCGCGTCGAGGCTGGGTGCAGCGAACTCCGTCACGGCATCGCACCCTACAGGTTCGTGGCCTGATCCTCCGTTGAGGGTCGGCGCCCGATGACGGTGACCAAAGGTGGGAGCACCACGGGATCATCCTCGGGGTCGACTCCGGTCAACGACTCGAGGTAGCGCGCCACTGGTCCTTCACCGACGCCCGCCGGCGCTTCGGCCCAGGCGTCGATGACGTCGAGGCCGGCGTCCCGCAGCAGCGACGGGAGAAACGCACCGATGTCGGGATGGCGGGCATCGGGCATCGACAGGGGCGAGCCCGCAATCCGCCCGGCGGACGTGATCGGCTCCTGGACGACCACCCAACCCCCGGGCCTCACGACGGCGGCCATGCGGCGGACGACCACCGAGGGATCGTGGACGTGGAGGAGCAAGAACCGGCAGAACGCCAGATCGACCTGTTCGGGCAGGATCAGGTCCTCTCCCGCTTGGGTGAGCGCAATGACCTGGGTGTGGGCTGCCGCCGTCCTGGCCACCTCGTCGCGGGACAGGGGATCACTGTCCACGGCATAGATCCGGCCCTCGCGGCCGACCATTTCGGCCAGGGCGACCGAAACGTCCCCGCCACCGGCTCCCACGTCGAGGCAGCGCCAGCCCGGCCCCAGGCCGAGACGTTCCAAGGCCGTGGCCAGGGGCCGCCGGTAGACGTCGTCGCGTAGGCCCGTGAGCTCACTCACGACCGAGCTCCGGGCCCGGGCCGGCATTCGTTCATGACCCTGCACTCTACGGTGGGTCCGTGCGGCCTATATCCTCCAGTTCGTGAAGGTAACCATGCTGCTCTGCGACGCCGCCCAGGTCTCCGACGGAAAGCTCTACATCCTCGGCGGGGGGTGGAGCATGACCGGGCCGGACCCCGTGCCGTCGGCTGTTGCCCTCAAGATCGACGTCGACTGGCACGAAGCCGAGACGTCGCACCACTGGGAGCTCTTCCTGGAGGACGCTGACGGGCAACCGGTGCTCATGGAGACGCCGGACGGCACCCAGCCCGTCGAGGTGCGCGGGGAATTCACCGTGAGCCAGCCACCGGAGATTCCCGAAGGTTCACCGATCGACGTCGCACTCGCCGTGAACCTCGGCCCGATTCCGCTGGCGCCGGCGACCCGGTTCGCCTGGCGATTGACGATCGACGGCGAGTCCCTCCCCGGGGCTTCGTTGGGCTTCACCACCCGCCCCCGCCAAGGCGTGGCGGAATAGACCCGATATGGCGATCTACGACCGGCCGTTCGGTCGCTATCTCGAAGACTTCGTTCCGGGGGACGTGTACCGGCACTGGCCCGGCAAGACGATCACCGAGGCCGATGACCATCTCTTCTGCATGATCACCATGAACCATCACCCGTTGCACACCAACGCGTGGTTCGCCGAGCACGAAACGGTGCAGGGCAAGAACGTGGTGGTCGGCAACCTGGTCTATTCGTTGGCTCTGGGCATGAGCGTGCCCGATGTGAGCGGGTCGTGTATCGCCAACCTCGAAGTCGAATCGCTCCTCCATCGTTCGCCCACCTTTCACGGCGACACCATCTACGCCGAGACGCGCGTCCTCGAAGCGACGCCGTCGAAGTCCAAGGACGACCGTGGCATCGTGGCCGTCGAGACGAAAGCCTTCAATCAGCGCGGCGAAGAAGTCTGCTACTTCCGCCGCAAGCTCATGGTGTGGAAGCAGGCGTACGCGCCGGAGCGCCGTCGTCCCTACAACGACAACGTCTGGGCCTGAGCCGCTTTCGGCGGCCCGGGTCCGGCGCTTCCAGCGCCGGGTGCTCGCTTGGGGTGCCGCACAGCGACGGGATCTGCCGTGGCGGGCCACGCGTGATGCGTGGCACATCCTGGTCAGCGAAGTGATGCTGCAACAGACCCAGGTGGACCGAGTCGTCGGGTACTACGGGACTTTTCTGGAGGCGTTCCCGACGGCCGGCCATTGTGCCCGCGCCCGGTCGGGCGACGTCGTGCGCCTGTGGTCGGGGCTCGGCTACAACCGGCGGGCGCTCAACCTGCACCGGGCAGCTGTGACGGTCGTGGCCGAGCACGGAGGCGAGCTCCCGAGTGATGAGCGCAGCCTCCGCGCGCTGGCGGGTGTGGGCCCGTACACGGCCCGTGCCGTGCAGGCCTTCGCCTTCGAGCTCGACGTGGCTCCCGTCGACACCAATGTGGTGCGCATTCTGGCGCGGTGCGTCGTGGGGGCCGGCCTCACGATCGGCGAGGCGCAGACGGTGGCCGACCGCCTGTTGCCGGCCGGACGCTCCTGGGAGTTCAACCAGGCCATGTTCGACCTCGGTGCCACCGTGTGCACCGCGACCCGGCCGGCGTGCGGCGACTGTCCCCTCCGCCTCCAATGCCGGTGGCAGCGGAGGGGTCTGGCCGGACCTGACCCGTGGCGGGCCAGTCCATCGGCGCGGCCCCAGTCGCCATTCGCCGGCTCGGACCGGGAGGGCCGGGGGCGTCTCGTCGACGCCCTGCGCCAGGGGGGGGTCCCGCGCCAGATGTTGCCCGCGGCCTGTGGTTGGGCGGACGACCGTGCGCGGGCCGAGAGGATCGCCGACGCTCTCGTGGCCGAGGGCTTCGCCGAGTGGTCGGCGGGTCCCCGGCCCCAGCTGCTCCTGCGCTGACGCCCGGACGGCGCGGTGGCCTTCACCTGGTGTTCTGACACGGCGACCTCCCGTATCGTCGTGAGGACGGGTATCGTCGGTCATGTGATCGTGACGTTTTACGGCGTCCGGGGGTCTTGTCCGTGCTCGGGGGATCGCTACCGGCGATATGGGGGGAATACCTCGTGCCTCCTGATCGACATCGAGGGGGACGAGCCGTTGATCGTCGACCTCGGGACGGGCCTGCGGGCGCTCGGTGACGTGCTCCTCGAGGAAACGCGGGCGCTCGGTGCGCCGTTGCGGGCGACCGCGCTGCTGACCCACCTTCACTTCGACCACATTCTCGGGCTCCCGTTCTTCGGTCCCCTCCAGGACCCGGGGGCGCTGCTCACGGTCCATGGTCCGGCTCAGGCCCAAGGGAGCCTCAAGGACGCGCTCCATGCGGCGGTGCAACCGCCCGTCTTCCCGATCCGCATGGATCAGTTCCGCGGCGAGATGGCCATCGTCGACACCCGGGACGAGGACTTCTCGATCGGGTCGGCCAAGGTGATGGCCCGTACGATCCCGCACAGCGGCATCACCTTGGGCTACCGCATCGAAGCCGAGGGCCGGACGATCGCGTACCTGCCCGACCATCAGGCGCCACTCGACCGCCGCACCATCTCCGACTCGGTTCTCGAGCTCTGCCACGATGTGGACCTGTTGCTCCACGACGGCCAGTACACCGAGGACGAGTTTTCGACGAAGGCCGAGTGGGGCCATTCCACCGCGGCGTTCGCGGTGCACGTCGCCGCGGCGTCACGGGCGAAGAGACTCGTGCTCACGCATCACGACCCGTCACACGAGGACGCCGATCTCGATCGCATCCTGTCGCGGGCTCGGCGTCTTCCCGAGGCGAAGGCCATCGACGATGTCTCCATGGCGCGCGAGTCGCAGTCCATAGACCTCGGGCGGGCGTAGGGTGTCGGGCCTCGACCAGGCCCGGTTTCGCGAGGTGCTCGGCCACTTCGCCACCGGCATCACCATCGTCACGGCCACCGAGGAGGGGGAGCCCGTCGGCTTCTCGTGTCAAGCGTTCTCCGCCCTCTCCCTGGATCCCCCGATGGTGATCCTGGCTCCCGCCAAGACCTCGACCAGCTGGCCCCGCATCGCCCGCGCCGGCGCCTTCTGCGTCAACATCCTCGGTGAGCACCAAGAAGCGATCTGTCGTGCTTTTGCCATCTCGGGCGGCGACAAGTTCGACGGGGTCGAATGGAGCCCGGGGATCACCGGTGCCCCTCTCATCGCGGGCTCTCTCGCCGCGTTGGAGTGCACGCTCGGTGCCATCTACGAGGGTGGAGATCACGAGCTGGTCATAGGGCACGTCGTGACGATGGAGATCGGCGAAGGGGTCGCCGCTGTTGTTCTACCGTTCGGGGTTCGGCCGCTTCGTCTCGTGAGCCGGCGCTGCTAGCGTGCCCCGATGCCCGAACTGATCGCTTCTTCGACCATCGACGACGTCGTGCTGGTCCGACCCGATGTCCACGGAGACGAGCGGGGTCGGTTCGTCGAGACCTACCGGCGCAGCTGGTTCCCGCTCGGGAGAGAGATGATCCAGGGCAACCGGTCCGAGAAGCAGGCCGGTGCCCTGGTCGGGCTGCACTACCACTTGCACCAGGCCGACTACTGGTACGTCCTGCGCGGCCGTGCCCGCGTCGTCCTGCACGATCTGCGTGAGGGCGGCGCCACCGATGGGGCGACCGAGCTCATCGACCTCGACGGGGACATCGATCAGGGGCTGTTCATCCCTCCCGGCGTGGCCCATGGCTTCGCCGCCTCGACCGATCTTCTCCTCTGGTACCTCGTCGACGGCTATTACAACGAGGCCGACGAGCTCGGGCTGGCCTGGGACGACCCGACGGTGGCCGCCGACTGGGGACTGACGGACCCTGTCCTCTCGAATCGGGACAAGAGCAACCCGCGGCGCGACGACATTCCGGACGGATTGCGGCCCCGGGCTGCGATGCGCACATAGGGACGCCGCGGCCGGCGGAAAACCGCCGCAATGGCTGTTGATGTGAGGTCGGTCCCGGCGCATGGAATTTGTTCGGCGCTGCGGTTTCGTCGACCCACCGCGTCCTGTTGAATAGGAGGTAATGCTCATCGGTGGGATCGTGGCTGCTGTGGTGGTGGTGGCGCTCACTACCGCCCTGCTCACCAGGAGGATGGGCCGCAACGATGTGCACTCGGTCGAGGGGTATCACCGCTCGATTCATACGCTCGAGAGCATCAACGCGCATCCGGCGGCCCATGGCGAGGCCGCCGGGACCGACCTCGGGGTAAAGCCGCCCTTTCCCGAGAGCGCGATTCGGGTCGGCGGGTCGGCGTCGGTCCGTGTGACCGATGCCAGGCCACCCGTACCACCCGTACCACCTCCGGTGACGGATCCCGACGCTCCGGTGACGTTCGACGACGCCGGACCTCCTCCGCCGGTCGTGCACGAACCGGTGGGCAATCGGGACAAGGCGATGGGCTCGATCAATCACCGGCCCCGCCGCCTGGCGGCCCCGGCGACCGCGGTAGCGGTCGTCATCGTCCTGGTCGTGGTGCTCTTGTTGACCGGATCGCACACCGTCGCACCTCTCCCGCGCCACCACGGTGGATCCAGCAGCAGCCACGTCACATTGCCCAAAGTGGACCCCGGCCCGACGGTGACGAACACGACGTCGACCACGTCGCCCCCGGTCCTCGTGCCGCTCTCCGGTACGGCCGGCAGCGCGACCTACGACGTGGCCGGCACCAATTTCACCCTCGCCTTTTCCGCCACCTCGGGTCTCTGCTGGGTCGACGTCACGAACTCCACCTCCGGTGCCATGCTCTTCGAGAAGACCCTCGAGCCCGGTGAGCAACAGTCGCTCGCCGTCTCGGGACCGGTCACGGTCGTGATCGGCGCACCCACGGTGCTCGGCGTCCTGGTCGACGGCCGTGCGGTCGCCCTGCCGTCCGGGTATCGGACGCCGTTCACCATGCACTTCGTCACGACGGGTTGACCTGCGACGACGTGCCCAGGGCGTCGAGCAAGAAGGCGAAGACGAGCGCCTCCTCCTTCCAGGCGTCATAGCGGCCCGACGGCCCACCGTGGCCGGCGCCCATTTCCGTGCGGAGCAGGACCCTGGTCGAGGGCGACAACGAGCGGATTTTCGCCACCCACTTGGCCGGCTCCCAATAGCTGACGCGGGGATCATTGAGTCCGGCGGTGACCAGGAGGCGGGGGTACGTGCGGACCGTCCCATCGGGATTGCGTCCCGCTGACGTTGTCGTACGGCGAGTAGGAGAGCATCCGGTCGTAGGCCGCTCTGTCCGCGAGCGGGTTGCCCCACTCCTCCCATTCTCCGACGGTGAGCGGGAGGTCCGCGTCGAGCATCGTGGTCAGGACGTCGACGAAGGGGACCTGTGCCACCAACGCCGCGAAGAGGTCCGGGGCCTGCGTTGGCCACCGCGCCGACGAGCAGCCCTCCGGCGGAACCGCCCCGGCCGGCCACCGCGTCGGGCCGGGCGATGCCCTGCGCCACCAGATGCTCGGCGCAGGCGATGAAGTCACTGAAGGTGTTGGCCTTGTGCTCCATCCGCCCGTCCTCGTACCAGGCCCGGCCCATCTCGCCGCCGCCGCGCACGTGGGCCACGGCGAAGACCATGCCGCGGTCGAGGAGCGAGAGCCGGTGCGGTGAGAACGTCGGGTCGATGGAGATCTCGTAGGCGCCGTATCCGTAGAGGAGGCAGGGCGCGGGGAGCGCCAGCCCCCGCCTGTGCACGAGCGACATCGGCACCCGCGTCCCGTCGTCGGCCTGCGCCCAGACCCGCCGCGTCGTGTACGCCGCCGCGTCGAATCCACCGAGGACCGGCTCCTGCTTGAGCAGTGTCTCGTCCCGTGTGTCCAGCGCGATTTGCAGGACCGACGTCGGTGTCACCATCGATGTCCGGCCGAATCTGAGCGAGGTCACCTCGGGTTCGGGATTGGGCCCCAACCACGACGAGGAAGGGCTTTCCGTCGAGGGGATGATCCAGCTGGTGGACAGGAGATCCCCGGCCAGGGGGTCGTCGGCGTCCGGCAACGGCACGACCCGGACGAAGGTCTCGGCCTCCGATCGCTCGCTCAGGACCAGGACGGTCGAGAAGGCGTCGACGTCTTCGATGCGCACGCCGGGCCGGTGCGGGATGATCTCGTTCCAGCCCCGGTCAACACCCACGGCGTCGTCGGCTGCGGCGAGGACCCGGAAGTCACGCGCGTCCTCGTTGGTCAGGACGACGAACCAGCCCTGCTGATCGGCCCCTCCCAGGTGGTCGACGGAGTACTCGCGGCCCTTCGCGTCGCGGGAGGACGACACGGGGTGCGGCCGTAGGGTCGCCGGCCGGTATGGCCAGCCATTCGGTCGTGTTGGTGCTGTGCACCGCGATCAGCACGAAGGCGCCGTCCCGGGTGCGCCCTGTTCCGAGAGAGAAGCGCCGATCCGTCTCTTCGAACACGAGGGCGTCGCCTGACGGCTCGGTCCCGAGCTCGTGGCGCCACAGCTGGAACGGCCGCATGGCCTCATCGAGCCGGGTGTAGAAGACCACGTCGGACCGGCTGGACCAGGCCAACCCGTACCCGGTGTCGGCCACCACCTCGGGCGTCCGGTCCGACGGGTCGTCGGGGAGCAGCGACCTGAAGCGGAGCTCGTAGCGCTCGTCACCGTTGACGTCGGTGCCGTAGGCGATCATGGCGTGATCGGGGCTGACCACGGCCGTGCCCAGGGCGAAATACTCGTGCCCCTCGGCCAGGACGTTCTCGTCGAGGAGGATCTGCTCCTCCTCGCCCGGCTCTCCCGCCGGTGGGAGCTCATCGACCGCCCTCGCCGGTCGCCGGCAATGGATCGCATAATCCTTCCCCTCTTCGGTGCGGCCGTAGTACCACCAGGGCCCGCGACGGGAGGGAACCGACATGTCCGTTTCGAGAATGCGGCCCTTCATCTCCTCGAAGAGGGCGGTGCGGAGGCCCTCGAGCGGGGCCAGCACGGAGTCGGTGTAGGAATTCTCGGCTTCGAGGTAGGAGACGACCTCGGAATTGTCCCGTTCTCGCAGCCAGTACCAGGGATCCACCCGCTCGTGGTCGAAGGTGGTGAGTGTGTGGGGCCGCTGGGTGGCCCGGGGCGGAGTTTCCATGTCCGGAGCCTGCCACGGCGGGGCGACGGTCGTCGCCAGATTGTGCGTTTCGGCTGGCCCGGGTAGTTGTTACTATCTACGTAGGGGAAATACCTCCCCTGTGAGCCCAGGAGCCCTATGGCTACAACAGATCTCGATCTTGGTCGCTACCAGCTTGGATGGAGCGACGCCGAGGACTACATCTTCAAGCCCAAGAAGGGCTTGAACGAGTCCATCGTGCGGGAAATGTCGGAAATGAAGAACGAGCCCGAATGGATGAGGGACTTCCGGCTGAAGTCGCTGAAGTACTTCGAGCGCAAGCCGATGGCCCCCTGGTTCGCCGCGCACATGCCCGACCTCGACTTCAACGACATCTTCTACTACATCAAGCCCACCGGCGGGCAGGTGGACGACTGGGAAGACCTTCCCGACGCCATCAAGAACACCTACGAGAAGTTGGGCATCCCCGAGGCGGAGCGCAAGTACCTGTCCGGCGTCACGGCTCAGTACGAGAGTGAGGTCGTTTTCCACCGCAACCGGGCCGACCTCGAGGCCCAGGGCGTCCTGTTCTGCGACATGGACACGGCCGTGCGTGAGTACCCCGAGCATGTCCGCCGCTGGTTCGGGACGCTGATACCCCCCAACGACAACAAGTTCGCCGCCCTCAACTCCGCCGTGTGGTCGGGCGGGTCGTTCATCTACGTGCCGCCCGGCGTCAAGGTCGAAATGCCCCTGCAGGCGTATTTCAGGATCAACGCAGAGAACATGGGGCAGTTCGAGCGCACGCTGATCATCGCCGACGTGGGCTCCCAGGTGCACTACATCGAGGGCTGCTCGGCTCCCGTCTATTCGACCGACTCGCTGCATTCGGCCGTGGTCGAGCTGGTCGCTCTCGAGGGGGCGCGGATCACCTATACGACGATCCAGAACTGGTCGACGAACGTCTACAACCTCGTCACGAAGCGGGCCCGGTGCGAAGCGGAAGCCCACGTCGAATGGATCGACGGCAACATCGGGTCACGGTTGACCATCAAGTACCCGTCGGTCTACCTCATGGGCCCCAAGGCCTCGGGCGAGGTGCTCTCGGTCGCCTATGCCGGCGCGGGGCAGCATCAGGATGCCGGGGCCAAAATGTTCCACGTCGCTCCCGAGACGACGTCGACGATCGTCTCCAAGTCGATCTCCAAGGACGGCGGCATCACCACCTATCGGGGCAAGGTGCACGTCGATCCGGGAGCAACCGGGGCCAAATCGTTCGTGCGCTGCGATGCGCTCCTCCTCGACGATGCGTCGACCTCGGAGACCAAGCCCTACATGGAGGTCGGTGAGCGCGACGCCCGGATCGGCCACGAGGCCACCGTGTCGAAGGTCGGCGACGACCAGCTCTTCTACCTGATGAGCCGGGGCCTCTCGGAGAGCCAGGCGATGGGGATGATCGTCAACGGGTTCATCGAGCCGGTCACCCGGACGCTTCCGATGGAGTACGCAGTGGAGTGGAGCCGGTTGATCGAGCTCCAGATGGAAGGCTCGGTCGGCTGATCGACTCGGTCCCGGGTGACGTGGCACCATAGACCCGTGCCGATGCGCGAGGAATGCACCCACTTTCAGAGCAGGACCTACGCCTCGGGAGAGGCCGCCCGCTTCTGCGTGCTCGACCTCGCACCCGAAGCCCCGTGGCGCTGCCCGGAGAACTGCCCCTCCTACCATCGGCGACTGGCGGATGTCGGCTGGGTGCACGGCAGCCTCGTCGAGCCGGCCATCGAGGACGAGCCCGGCGCCGGAGGGCCCGAAGTGGCCGAGTTCCTGAATTCGGTGGAGGAGATCGTCAATGACGTCGCTCCCGGCGTACTGGCTGACGTCAGGGCCGAGGACGAGCGCAAGGAACGCGCCGAAAATCGTTGGTGGCGCCGGAAGCGCTGAGCGTTCAGCGCCCGGTGAACGTGGGCGCCCGGCGCTCCATGAACGCCTTCATGGCCTCGACCAGATCGTCGGAGCCGAGCATGCCTGCGTTCCAGGTGGCGACATAGTCCAGGCCCTCGGCCACCGTCCTGCCTTCGTTGGCGGCCAAAATAGCCTTGGTGCCCTGCACCGCCAGCGGGGAGTTGGCTGCGATCTCCTGCGCCAGGGCCGAGGCCTCCTGCTGCACCGCTTCTGCGTCAACGGCCACGTCGTTCACCAGGCCGATCTCCTTCGCCCGGGCGGCGGTGATGTCCTTGCCGGTGAAGGCCAGCTCGGCCACATGCCCGGCGCCGATGATCGCCGGGAGCCGCTGCAGGCTCCCGAGGTCGGCCACGATCGCCACCTTGGCCTCTCTGACCGAGAAGACCGCATCGGCCGCGGCCAGCCGGATGTCGCAGGCGGCGATCAGATCGACGCCCCCGCCGATGCAATAGCCGTGCACGGCGGCGATGACCGGCTTGGGGCACCGCGCCACCGCGGTGATGGAAGCTTGCAGGCGCTGGATGTCCCGACGGGCCTGCAACGCCTTTTCCGCTCCCGAAGTCCCCTGGCCCGGAGCGGCGCCCACGCCGCTCAGCAGCCCGCCCATCGCCTTGAGGTCGAGACCCACGGAGAAATGGGGCCCCTTGGCAGCCACGACGATGACGCGCACCTCGGGGTCGTTGCCGAGCACCTCCATGGCTTTGGGCAGGTCACGCCAGAGGTCCTCTCCCATGGCGTTGCGGGCTTCGGGCCGGTCGAGCCACAGCGTGGCCACGGCGCCGGAGCGTTCTACGGAGAGAACCGGCGATGCGAATGTCGGGGAGTCACCCATAGCGGCAGGCTAATCCCCGGTAGCGGCTGTCCAGGAGGCCACTAGAGTACCTGGTGCGATAGGTCCGCCCCCGGGGCGGCGCCGTCGGGGATCCGATGCGGGATCCCCTCGCCGGGCACCGTGCCAACCGTACGCCGCGTCGCTCCAGCATCTGAAAGAGGTTCACCCTGTACACGTTCAACGCCGAGAGTTCTGCCGCCTTCACGGGCCCGGCATGGCTCCGTGACCGGCGCGCGGCTGGCGTGGTCGCCTGGGAGTCGGCCGCCATGCCTTCGGAAAGTGAAGAAGTCTGGCGCTACACGCCGATCGACGAGCTCAAGCTCGAGGAGTTCGCTCCCGTCGTGACCTCCCCCGGACCCTTGCCGGAGGAAGGGGAGATCTTCCGCAAGCTGGTGGCGTCGACCATCGGCCGTCTTTCGGCCGAGGCCACGGTGCACAACGGCCACCCTCTTTCGTTCCACACCTCCGAAGGGGAGAGCGTCCTCGGGTTCGGCGGTTGCAACGATGTCCCCGGCGGCTCGGAAATGGTCGGAGGGGCCCAGATCGGCGGGGACGCGCTGGTCCTCCTCAACGACGCGTTCCTGCCTGACGCCGTCCTCATCGACGTGCCCGCCGGGGTGGCCATCCCCGATCCGATCCTCGTCGTCCACTGGTGTGAAGGCAGCGCCGGTGCCGCTGCGGGCACCGCCGTGCTGCCGCGCACGTGCATCCGGCTCGGTGATGGCGCGCGCGTCGCGGTCGTCGAGGTCTATGCAGGGCCGAGGGGAAGGGAGCGCACGCTGGTCGTGCCCGTGACCGAGCTTATGGCCGGCGACGGTGCCTCGCTCTCCTACGTGTCGCTGCAGATCTTGAACGACGCGGCATGGTCCATTGCCCGCTTGGCGGCCCGCGGTGGAGCGGACTCCGTCATGCGCACCTTCACCATCGGGCTCGGGGGCGACTACGACCGGGTGCGCGCCGACGTCTCGGTGGACGGCCGCGGCGCGCGCAGCGAAATTCTCTCGACGTATCTCGGCCACGGGACACAGGTGCATGACATCCGCACGCTGCAGGACCATGTGGCCCCGCGCACGAACAGTGAGCTTCTCTGCCAGGGGGCCGTCGCCGGCACCTCTCATTCCGTCTACAGCGGCCTGATCCGGGTGCACCGCGGGGCAGTGCGCTCCGACGCCCGGCAGACCAACCACAACCTCGTGCTCGACGAGGGTGCACACGCCGATTCGGTTCCGAACCTGGACATTCTGGAGAACGATGTGAAGTGTTCCCATGCGTCGACGGTCGGGCCGATCGACGAGGATCAGCGCTACTACATCGAGTCACGGGGCGTGATACCCGATGTCGCAGAGGGCCTGATCGTGCAGGGGTTCTTCGACCACATCATCGATCGGGGCCCGATTCCCGCCGTGACACCGCTCCTCAAGACGAGAAGTCCACGCCCGGCTCGATTCCGCCTTCGGCGATCGCCGGACGGCCCGGGAGGCCGACGATGCCTGAGACCGCCATTCTCTGCCGCGTCGACGATCTGTCGTCCGGCCAGGCCAAGCGGTTCGATGTCGCCGGTCATCGCATCGCCCTCGTCCGCACGGACGACGAGTTCCACGCGGTCGGTGATCGCTGCAGCCACGAGAACTACTCCTTGGCCGAGGGCGAGGTGTGGGTCGAAGAACGCGAGATCGAGTGCCCACGGCACGGCAGTACGTTCAGCCTGCTGACCGGGAGCCCCTGTTCTCTTCCGGCGACGCACGCCGTCGCCGTCTACGAGGTGGAGATCGCCGACGGCAACGTCTCGGTGGTGCTCCCATGACGGGCCACACCTTCGTCGTCGAGGACCTTCACGCGTCCGTCGGTGGGCGTGAGGTGCTGCACGGGGTCGATCTCGAGGTCAAGAGCGGGGAGGTGCACGTCGTGATGGGGCCGAACGGCTCCGGCAAGAGCACGTTGGCCCATGCCCTCATGGGTCGCCCCGGTACAACGGTCACCTCCGGGAGCATCCGGATGGATGGTCAGGAACTCGTGGATCTGCCCGCATGGCAGCGGGCCCGCGCCGGCTTGTTCCTCGCCCTGCAGAATCCGGTGGAAGTCCCCGGGGTGGGTCTGCGGTCACTGCTCGATGCGGCAGCGGAGGGCCAGGACGAGGCCACGCTCGACGAACGGTTGGTGGCGGAGGCCAAGGCGGTCGGCCTCGACCGGAGCCTCCTGACCAGACCTCTCAACGTGGACCTTTCGGGTGGGGAGAAAAAGCGGACGGAGATGGTGCAGCTCGGGGTTCTCCAGCCGGCCCTGTGCATCCTCGACGAGATCGATTCGGGCCTCGACGTCGATGCGCTGGGGGATGTGGCCCGACGGTTGCAGCTGGCGACGGTCGAGTGGGGGGTCGGCCTTCTCGCCATCACGCACTTCCACCGCTTCCTCGTCGAGCTCGAAGCTGACATGGTTCACGTGCTCGTCGACGGGCGCATCGTGGCGCGGGGTGATGCCGATCTCGCCCTGCAATTGGAGCAGACGGGCTACGCCGGCTACAGCACCTGAAAAAGGGGGGTGACCCGGACCGGGAGCGCTCCCTTGGTACCGTAAGGGCTCATGGCAAACGGTCGTCCACCGGACGACGGGTCCAGCCGCTCCCGAAAAAGGCGTGACAAGGTCGCGAACGCGAGCGGGCTCCAGGCCCTCGGCGAGCAGATCGGCAGCAGCTCCACCGCGGACGGGGTGGCCAACGAGTCCGGGCTGTCGGCACTCGGCGCGCGTATCGACGAAGCCGGTGGCGGTGGCGGTGGCGGTGGTAGTGGTAGTGGCGGTGGCCGGCACGGTCGACGCCGACCGCGCTGGAGCGTGCGGCGCAAGGTCATCACAGTGGTCGCCTCCGTTGTCGTCCTGGCCCTGCTGGCCGCCGGCGGCGGCTATCTCTACTTGCAGAGGAGCATCGATTCGATCAACAAGCTCCACGTGAGCGACGAGGTCGCGGCGGACAACGGTGCGCCGTTCACCGTCCTCGTCATCGGGTCGGACACGCGTGTCGGGCAGAACAGCCAGGCCTTCGGGTCCTCCGCTGTCGTGACGGGCCAGCGCAGTGACGTGGTGCAGCTCTGGCGCGTCACTCCATCGAAGAAGGAGATTCAGGTCCTCTCCATTCCCCGTGACACCGTCGTGTCGTTGCTCGGGGCGAACGCCACCGAATTCGGTACCTTCAACCGCATCAACTCGGCCTTCGATGCGGGGACGGACCAACTGGTGGCGACCATCACGGCCAACTTCGGTATTCCGATCAACCACGTGGCGGTGATCGATTTCTCGGGGTTCGAGGATGCGGTTGATGCGGTGGGCGGCGTGTACCTCGACTTCAACTATCCGGCCAAGGATGCGTACTCTGGCCTCGACATCACCACGCCCGGGTGCCAGTTGGTGAGCGGAGCCCAAGCGCTGGCGGTGGCCCGCTCCCGCCATTACCAGTACGACGCGAACGGCGAGTGGCAGTACGACGGGACGAGTGACTTCGGGCGGATCGCCCGCCAGGACGCCTTCCTCCGAGCGCTGGTCACCGCGGTCAAGTCCAAGGAGACCAACCCCATTGCCCTCGCCAAATTTGCCGGCTCGCTCCACGAGGGTCTCGAGATCGATGACGGGTTCAGTGCCGACCAGCTGATCGGACTGGCCGAGACCTACCGCTCCTTCGACGCCGGGGAGTTGGCGGCACAGACGTTGCCGACGGAGAACAGCTCGGCCTTCCCAGGCCTCGGTGATGTGCTGGTGGCCGCTCAGCCGGCGGCACAGCAGATGCTGGTGGACCTTTTCGGGTCCTCCCTGGTCACGCCGACCAATCCGCCGCCCAACGCCGACGGTGTGGCAGAACCCCCGCCGACCGTCACCGCCACGACTGCTCCAACGGGTGCGCAAACCGGCACGACGACGCCCACGACAACGGCGGTTCCGTCGTTCGACCCCACGCCATGCACTCCGGCCTAAGGACGTCCGCTGCCCCACAAGCAACCGAATTGCACCCGGGTGGACGAAATTCGTGGTGCGATTGGTCGTAGAGTGGGCCCAGCTCACGACGAGCGAAGCGCCTCCGCTCTCGGAGACAACGATCGGCGGTCCCCATGGGACGCAAGGGGAACGCAGTGCGGGACAAGGCCACTTGCCGAGGGGAGCTTCCGAGACTCACCATCGCGGCACATGAGTGCGGCAAGAGCGGGGGCATCTTGAGGATGCCGGCGCCGATGGCGGCCTTGCGCCACGCCCTACCCGTGGTCCTCGAGGCCATCGTGGCCCCACTGGCCCTCTTCTACCTGGTGTTGACCTTGTGGGGGTTCAGGGGTGCGCTGATCGCGGCGCTGGCCTGGTCGTTCCTGGCCTTGGCCCGCAGGCTGCACCGGGGAGAGCGCATTTCCATGTTGTTGATGTTGGGAACCTTGCTTCTCCTCTTGCGCACGACGGTCTCGTTCATCACGGGCAGTGCGTTCATCTACTTCGCGCAGCCGTTGGCCGGGACGATCGTGATCGCCTTCGTGCTCTTCGGCTCGGCCCTGATCAGGCGTCCCTTCACGCAGCGCTTCGCCGGGGACTTCTGCCCCATCGACCCCGAGATACTGGCCCGGCCGCTGGTGCACAGGTTCTTCGTGCGGATCTCGGTCCTCTGGGCCACCGTGCTCCTGCTCAACGCCCTTTTCGTGCTCTGGCTGCTGGTGACCTCATCGCTCCACGCCTTCGTCCTGGAGCGGGCAGCCGTGACGTATTCCATGACGGCGCTGGCCATCTACCTCTCGATCAGGCAGTTCGTGGTGATGATGCGGAGCGACGGGATCACCGTGCAGTGGGGGGCCAAGGTGGAATCCGCGCTCCTGACGGTCGACGCGTAGAAGCTGCCCCGCTTACTCGCCCCAGATGGACTGCCGTTCCGTCCCTGTGTCGAAGAAGCTGTCGAGGTAGTCGTCCGACGCCAGCTCGCTGTCGCGGATGAGTGAGAACACCTCGGCGCCACTGGTCGGATGGCCCGGGAGGAGGTAGACCTGGGCCAAGTCGAGATAGTCGACCTTGGCGGTTGCGGCGTACGTCGTCGCCTCCTTCTCGGCCAGCGCGATGGCATCGTCGAAGCTGTCGGTGTACCACAGCGTCATGCGCTCTTCGTAGGAGAAGCCCTCACCCCGCGAGGTTCCGAACAGGCACCTGACCGTGTACCACTGGGGTCCGGACGATTCATCGGGCATGGGACCAGGGTAGATCGACTTCGGGCCCGGGTCGGACCGATCGGTTCAGCTGCTGCGTGGAGGCCGGGGAGGATTGACCCGGGGTCGCGTGATCTCGAAAAAGCCCGGCTCGAGGGCGAGGACCGTGATGGCATCCCAGAGTTGGGCCGCGGCCTCGCCGGTGGGTGCCGGCGCCATGACCGGACCCTTGAAGCCGTACGGAGGCGTGGCCCGGACCACGATGGTCGGCGTCTGGGTCTTCGGCCCCCCGAAGGCGTAGGCCACCTCCATCGACTCGACGATCGGCGTGTCCCACTTCGCTTCGTCGGCGGCTGCGGCGAGGCCGGCGTCGAGCCCGCTCGAAGACAGGCACTCAGCGAGCAGCGCGTCGCCGCCACCGGGGGCGGTGTCGAAGTACAGCCGTCCCCATTCCGTGTAGAGAGCGTCCACCGCGGCTTCGCCGCTCTCGGCCCGCACCGCTTCGAAGATCCGCAGCATGCGGTGCGAAATGGCGTGCGCGGCCAGCGCCGTCTCCCGCATCGTCGCGGGCACCGTCGGGGCGACGTCGTAGTCGTCGCGGATCTCGAGACAGTACGAACGCCAGGTGAGGGTCAGATCACGAGCGACCGCAACTTCCTTGGCCCAGCGGGACGTGATCCAGGCCCAAGGGCAGCTCGGGTCGACGAAGACCTCGACGTCGGTCACGTCAGGAGGCTTCCGCCGCCACTTCGTCGAGTCCCTGCGCCAGGGCGACCCAACTGAGGGTGGCGCATTTGATGCGCACCGGGAACTTCACGACACCCTGCAAGGCCGCCAACTCGCCGAGCTTGCTGAGGTTGATCTCCTCGGGCTCCTCGTTCTCGCCGTCCTTGCCGAGGTGTGCCTCGTGGATCGACATCATGCCCTTGAAAGTCTGGATGAGCTGGCGCACCTCGTCGAGCGACTTGCCCTTGACCGCAGAGGACATCAGGGATGCGGACGACTGGCTGATGGAGCACCCCGAGCCGTCGATCTTCAGATCGGCCAGCTTGCCGTCCTCGACGAGAAGACTGATCACGACCTCGTCCCCGCACAGTGGGTTGAAACCCTCCACCCGGTGCGCCGGGGGGACTCGAGCTCGCCCCGGTTCCGCGGCGAGCGGTAATGGTCGAGGATGATCTCCCGGTAGAGATCGTCGAAGTCTGAACTCACCCGAACAATCTACCGGCTTCCACCAAACCCTCAATCAATACTTCGATGTCGTGCTCGTCGCTGAACAGGGACAATGAGGCCCGGGCCGTGGCCTGGACCCCCAGCTTGCGCATGAGCGGCTTGGCGCAGTGGTGACCGGGACGTACGCAGACCCCGAACTGGTCCAGCACCTGTGCCAGGTCGTGGGCGTGGACGTCGCGGTAGGCGAGGGAGATCACCCCGCCCCGGTCGCTGCCGGCGGGTGGTCCGAAGATCCGGCAATCGCCGCCCAGCTTCTCCTCGAGGCGCGCCAGCGCATAGTTGGTGAGATCGAGCTCGTGGGCGCGGATGCGGTCCATGCCGATGTCACTGAGGTACCCGACGGCAGTCGAGAGCCCTACTGCTTCGGCGATCGGCGGCGTGCCCGCTTCGAATCGTCCGGGAGGGGGCGCTGGGCGGAACGAGTCGAGCTTCACATCGAGGATCATGCCCCCACCACCGAGGAACGGCGGCATGGCATTGAGGAGCTCGCGGCGGGCCCACAGCACCCCGATCCCGGTCGGCCCCATCATCTTGTGGCCGGAGAAGGCGAGGAAATCGGCCCCGAGCGCGGCGACGTCGAGAGGGGCGTGGGGTACCAACTGTGCGCCGTCGACCAGGACCAGTGCCCCGGCACTGTGGGCGACGCCCGCGATCTCGGTGATCGGATTGATGGTGCCGAGGACGTTCGACATGGCGGAGACGCCCACCAGTTTCACCCCGGCCACCAGGGTGCTCAGGTCGCTCAGGTCGAGGCGGCCCTCTCCGTCGACGGGTATGTAGCGCAGCTCGAGGCCGACCTCTTCGGCCAGCATGAGCCACGGCACGATGTTGGCGTGGTGCTCCATCTCGGTCAGCAGGATGCGATCGCCTGCCTTGAGATTGGTGCGGGCCCACGTGTGCGCCACCAGGTTGATCGACTCGGTCGTGTTCTTGCTGAAGACGATCTCGTCGGCCGGCGCCGGTGCGCCGATGAAACGGCCGACCACCAGACGCGCCTGCTCGTAGAGGTGCGTCGCTTCCTCGGCCGTGGCGTAGACGCCGCGGTGCACGTTGGCGTGCGTGGTCTCGTAGTAGCGGGCCATCGCGTTGATGACGGCGTGCGGCTGCAACGCCGACGAGGCCGAGTCGAGGTAGACGATCGGGCGGTCGTGCACCGTCCTGGTGAGGAGCGGGAAGTCCTTGCGCAATGCCTCGACATTCAGCGGGGTCGTCGTCATCGCCACGCCTCGTACCCTTCGACCTCCACCCGCTTGGCCAGTTCGGCTCCGCCGCTCAGCACGATGCGGCCGTCAACAAGGAGATGGACGACATCGGGTATCAACTCATCGAGCAGGCGTTGGTAGTGGGTGATGGCCAGCACGCCGAGCTCGGGACGCTCGTCCCGCACCGCATGCACGCCCCGGCCCACCACGCGCAGGGCGTCGATGTCGAGACCGGAGTCCGTCTCGTCCAGCACCGCCACCCGGGGCTTGAGGAGCGCCATCTGCAGGATCTCGTTGCGCTTCTTCTCGCCCCCGCTGAACCCCTGATTGAGGTGCCGGCTGGCGAACGAGGAGTCCATGCCGAGACGCTGCATCCATTCGGTCATGAGAACCCGCACCTCGAGGGCCGAGACGTCGTCCTCGGTACGCGCCGCCATGGCCTGGCGCAGGAACTGGGTGACCGAGACACCTTCGATCGACTCGGGGTACTGGAAGGCCAGGAACAGGCCCGCCTTGGAGCGGACGTCGGTAGGCCATGCCGTCACGTCTTCGCCGTCGAGGAGAATGGAACCCGAGGTCACCGTGTAGGACGGGTGCCCCATGAGGGCGCCGGCGAGCGTCGATTTCCCGGCGCCGTTCGGACCCATGAGGGCGTGGATCTCGCCCGTCCCGACCGACAGGTCGACCCCCCGCAGGATCTCCTGCCCTTCGGCCGCCACATGGAGGTCGCGGATCTCGAGAAGGGGGGGCGTCGTCATTGCTAAAAGTCTATCGTTTTGGTCAGGTATTGCTGACAAACACCTGGACTACCAACCACGATCTACCCATTCTTGCAGGTGGGGTGACTCGTTCCCGACCGTGGTAGCCGAGCCGTGGCCCGGGAGGACGACGGTTTCGGGAGCGAATTTCGCAAAAATGCGCCGATCGATCGAGGTGATGATGGAGGCGAAATCGCCGCCCTCGAAGCCCGTATTGCCCGGGCCGCCGGGAAAGAGGGTGTCGCCGGTGAAGAGCAGGGGGGTCCCCTCCACGGCGAAGCAGATGGATCCTGGTGTGTGCCCCGGCGTGGCCAGCGTGCGAATACGCAGGTCACCCACGCTGAGCTCCTCCTCGTCGGTGAGAATGAGGTCGTAGCTCGGCAGCATCCCGGCGTCGGCCTGGGTCACGGCCACGGAGATCCCCGCGTCGCGCACGGCGGGGACCGCCTGGATGTGGTCCCAGTGCCCGTGGGTCTCCACCACCTGGTTCACGCCCAGGTTGGTGCAGATCTCGAGCAGCGCCTCGTGCTCGTTGGCGGCGTCGATGAGCATGGCCTCGCCCGACCGCTTGCAACGGATCACATAGACGTTGTTGTCCATGGGGCCCACCACGATCTGGTGGACTTCCGCCGCTGCATCGCTCCAAATCATCTCCAGCTGTCCCATACCCCCAGCGTCTCACAGCGGGAGCCCTCTGGTCGCGGCGGCCCCGATTCTGGTAGACAGCCATCTGACGTATCTGACGCAGTCGTGAGGCAGAGGGAGCCCCCGCATGAATTTCGCCTTCAGTGACGAGCAGGAGGAATTGCGCACGTCAGTGCGCCGGTTCCTGGCCGAGAAGTCTCCCGAGACCGAGGTGCGGCGTCTGATGGAGACGACCGAGGGCTACGACCCGGCGGTGTGGAGCCAGATGGCCGACCAGTTGGGCCTGCAGTCGCTGACGATTCCCGAGGAGTACGGGGGGTCGGGTTTCTCCTACGTGGAGCTGGTCGTCGTGCTCGAGGAGATGGGGGCGGCGCTCCTGTGTGCGCCGTTCTTCTCGACCGTGGCCCTGGCCGCCAACGCCGTGATGACCTCGGGTGACGAGGATGCCAAGAAGTACCTCCTGCCGGGACTGGCTTCGGGTGAGACGATCGGGACGCTGGCCATCACCGAGGACAACGGCAGGTGGGACTTCAGCGGGATCGAGTGCCAGGCCGAGCAGAGCGGTGACGGATGGATCCTCAACGGCCACAAGATGTTCGTCATCGACGGGCACATCGCCGACCTGATCGTCGTGGCCGCCCGCACGGGCAAGGGCGTCTCGCTCTTCGGCGTCAAAGGCGACGCGGAGGGACTGACCCGCACGCCGCTGCCGACGATGGACCAGACGCGCAAGCAGGCCCGCCTCGAGTTCTCGGGCACCCCGGCCTGGTTGATCGGCACCGACGGTGGGGCTGAAGCCGGGCTTTCCAAGACGCTCGACCTGGCGGCGGTGGCCCTGGCGGCGGAGCAGGTGGGCGGGGCCCAGCGGGTGCTCGACGCTTCGGTGGAGTACGCCAAGACCCGTATCCAGTTCGGCCGGCCCATCGGGAGCTTCCAGGCGATCAAGCACAAGTGCGCCGACATGCTGCTCGAGGTCGAGTCGGCCAAATCGGCGGCGTACTACGCGGCGTGGGCGGCGGCCGAGGACTCCGACGAGCTGCCCGTGGTGGCGAGCCTGTCGAAGTCGTACTGCTCGGAGGCGTACTTCCACGCCGCGGCGGAGAACATCCAGATCCATGGCGGGATCGGCTTCACCTGGGAGCATCCCGCCCATCTGTATTTCAAGCGGGCCAAGTCCTCGGAGCTCCTGCTCGGCGATCCGTCGTACCACCGCGAGCTTCTGGCACAGCGCATCGGGATATAGGTGTCGGGGCCATTCCGGCTCCTGCACGGGCCAGCGGGCGATCTCTGGTCCTACGCCAGCACCACCCCGCCGGGCGCGCCGGTCAGCGGTCATGTCGTCCTGTGTCACGACCTTCCCCGCGCCGCGGGGTCGGCGAATGACGTGGCCCACACCTACCCGGCCCTGGCCGACCGGCTCACCCGTGAGACGGGACAACGGGTCGTCACCGGCATCCTGCGGGGCGGCGGCGCCTCCGTCGGAGACTTCTCCGCCCGGGGCTGGTTGGACGACCTGCGGTGGCTGATGGAGACCGAGGTCCCCGCCGAGGCGCGTCGGTGGTTGGTCGGTTTCGGATTCGGCGGCGTGCTCGCCCTGCGTGTGGCTGCGGACGACGACCGCGTGGCCGGGGTGGCGTGCCTCGGTACGCCGGCCGATCTCACGGCGCTCACCGCGGATCCCGAACAACTGGTCGAGCGGTGTGTGCGGACCGGCGTGATCAGCACGCCCGGGTTTCCCGCCTCAGTCGAGTCATGGGCCGAGGAGCTGGCGGTCCTGCGACCGAAAGAGGATGCCGAGCTCCTGAAGGGGCGTCCGCTCCTGGTGGTCCACGGCGCCGACGACCCAGACATCTCCGTCGACGACGCACGGGCACTGTCCGAGTCCGCCACCGGACCGTCCGACCTGCGCGTCGTCTACGGCGCCGGCCATTGGCTGCGGGCCGATCCGCGGGTGATCGCCATTCTGGTCGGATGGTTGGAGCGGCGACGCTAGGGACTCAGATCGTGACCGAGGTTTCGTCGATGGCGCGCCGAAGATCTCGTGCCGCCCCTTGCGGATCCCTTGCTTCTGTCAGGTAGCGCACGACCACGAAGCGGCGTGCCCCGGCGCGAGCCAAGCCGGGGATCTTCTCGGGGGTGACACCACCGGTGACGAAGACGGGGACCGAGGACTGCCCGGTCGCCCTCTGCAGGTAATCGAGCCCGGTACCGGGACGCCCCGGCTTCGTCGGCGTCGCTTCGACCGGACCGGCGGAGATGTACGAGACGTCGGGTCCGCCCGGGCCGACGACCTCGGCGAGATCAGCGTCGCAATGCGTCGAGAGGCCGACGATGGCGTCGGGCCCCAGAATCCGGCGGGCGAGGGCGACCGGCGCGTCGTCCTGGCCGACGTGGACGCCGTCAGCCTCCACTTCGAGTGCCAGGTCGGGTCGGTCGTTGAGAATGAAGGGCACCCCGTGCTCGCGGCAGATGGCGCGGACGAGGCGGGCCCGTTCGACGAGCGGCTTCGCATCGAGATGCTTTTCGCGCAGCTGGACGATATCCACCCCGCCGGCGAGGCACGACGCGACGAAGATCTCGAGGTCAGGCCGATCGGGCGTGCAGAGATACAGGTGACAATCGGTGATGGCACGGCGCGCCGTCACGCCTTGGCGCCCGCCTTTGCCGTTGCCTTCGCCTTCGCCTTCAGGGCCTGCTTGTACTCCCGGACCTTGGCCAGGCTCTCAGGTCCCGTGATGTCGGCCACGGACAGGTACGAACCTTCCTCGCCGAAGGGCGAGGTGACGGTGCGCCAGCCCTCGGGCTGAATCCCCAGCTGCTTTCCCAGCAGGGCGGTGAAGATCCGGGCCTTCTGCTGGCCGAACCCGGGGAGCGCCGTGACACGCTTGAGCAACGTGTCGGCGTCCGGCGCCTTGGTCCATATGTTGCTGGCTTTCCCGCCGTAGTCCTCGGCCACGATCCGGCAGACCGCCTGCACCCGACCGGCCATGGCGCCCGGATAGCGGTGCAGCGCCGGCCTTTCCTTGAAGAGTTCCGCAAATTTGTCGGGGTCCATGACGGCGATCTCCCCGGCGTTGAGAGGTTTTCCGAGGCGCCGGGTCAGTTCCGCCGGAGCCCAGAACGCCCGTTCCAGGGGGATCTGCTGGTCGAGCACCATGCCGATGAGCAGAGCCAGGGGATCCTTGGTGAGGAGGGCGTCGGCCTCCTTGTCGCCGGACAAACGGATGGGTGATTTCGCCATGCTGGAATCTTGGCACGCCTGGTCGCGGTCGAAGAGACGTGCCCTTTGGGGTCCGGCGGGGCAGAATCTCGTTATGCACATCCCGGCCAAGGTGGACTATGGCATCCGCGCCCTGCTCGCACTGACTGCGGCCGGCGCCCCGCAGACCGCCGAATACCTGGCCGTGGAGCAGGGGCTTCCGCCCCGATTCCTCGGGGCGATCCTGGCCGACCTGCGTCGCGCGGGCATCGTGGCCAGCCAGCGCGGTGCGGAGGGCGGGTACCGGCTGGCCCGCGATTCGAGCGAGATCACCATCGCCGACGTCATCCGCGCCCTCGACGGACCCCTGGCCGAGGTACGGGGGTACCGGCCGGAATTGACCAACTACGACGGGGCGGCCGAAAACCTCCAGCAGGTCTGGGTCGCCGTACGGGCCAGCCTGCGCTCGGTCCTCGAGAAGGTCTCACTGGCCGATGTCATCGCGGGGACGCTGCCCGCCCACGTGAAGAAGATGACCGCCGACCCCGATGCCTGGGTGGCGCACTGACCTTGTCTTGAAGCCGCCCTCGCGTGTTTCCAGAGGCTTCAGATGTCGAAGGGTGCCGAGCGCGAGGTGTCGACGCCGAGCTCGGTGATGGCCTTGTCGACGACTGTCGCTTCTATCTTCCCGGCCCGGGCCAGCTCGTTGAGCACGGTCAGCACCAGATGCACCGCGTCCACTTCGAAGTGCTCCCGCAGTGCCGCACGTGCATCGGAGCGACCGAAGCCATCGGTGCCGAGCGACGTGTAGGGGCGGTCGATGAACCGGGCAACCTGGTCGGGCACGGCGCGCATGTAGTCGGTGATGGCGATCACCGGGTCGGCGCCCGAGCCGAGCGTGGTCGTCACGAGTGGTTGCCGCTGCTCTTCGGTGGGGTGGAGGCGGTTCCAGCGCTCGGTCTCGATGGCGTCGTGGCGCAGCTGGCTCCACGAGGTCACCGCCCAGGTGTCGGCCGATACCCCCCAGCGTGAAGCCAGGAGCTCCTGCGCTTCCCTGGCCACGCTCCACATCGGGCCGGAGAAGCACAGCGAGGCGCGGAGGTTCTTCTTGTTCTTGACCTCGGGACCGGCCGAGAAACGGTAGATGCCGCCGATGATCCCCCGGGCGATGGCCTCGCCCTCCTCGCCTTCGGGCAGCGGCGGCATGGGATAGGTCTCGTTGTAGAGCGTGAGATACCAGAAGCGGTCCTCGGGGTGCGGTCCGAGGATCCGGGCGATCGCGTCGCGCATGATGATGGCCACCTCGTAGGCGAACGAGGCGTCGTAGATCATGGCGGCCGGGTTCACCGAGGCGAGCAGGGGCGAATGACCGTCATCGTGCTGGAGGCCCTCACCTTGGAGCGTCGTTCGCCCGGCGGTACAGCCGGCCAGGATGCCCCGGCCCCGGATATCGCCCAGGGCCCATGTCAGGTCGCCCACCCGCTGGAACCCGAACATCGAATAGAACAGGAACACGGGGAGCATGGGGTAGCCCCAGGTGGCATACGCGGTGGACAGGGCGGTGAAGGCGGCCAGGGCTCCGGCTTCGGTGATCCCCTCTTGGAGGACCTGGCCCGAGGTGCTCTCGGCATAGTGGAGGGGCAGATCGGCGTCGACCGGTACGTAGTGCTGGCCCTCGGGGGCGTAGATCTTCGCCTCGGCAATGATCGACTCGAGACCGAAGGTCCGGGCTTCGTCCGAGACGATCGGCGCCACCTGGGACCCTATGGCGGGGTCCCGCACCAGATTGCGCAGCAAGCGGGCGAAGACCATGGTGGTCGAGACCGACTGGTTGCCCGATCCCGAGGCGAACTCCTCGAAGACCTTGGCGTCGGGGAGGGCACCGCGGGTGGGGCGAACGACACGCACCGGCACCGGGCCGGCCAGGACGCGGCCTCTGGCCCGCAGGTACTCCATCGCATCGGAGCCCTCGGGTGGGCGGATGTAAGGGGGATCGCCCTCGAGGGCCGAGTCGGGGATGTCGTCGGTGAGGTAGAGACGGTCCCGCAGTGTCATCAGCTGCGCCCGGGTCATCTTCTTGATCTGATGGGTGGCGTTGCGCGACTCGATCTCCGGCCCGAGGGTCCATCCCTTGATGGTCTTGGCCAGGATCACCGTCGGGGCGCCCCGCTGCTCGGTCGCCAACTTGTAGGCGGCGTAGAGCTTGCGGTAGTCGTGACCACCGCGGGGCAGGGAGACCAGTTCGTCGTCGCTCAGGTCCTCCACCAGGCGGCGCAGGCGAGGGTCGGGCCCGAAGAAGTGCTCCCTGATGTAGGCGCCGGACTCGACCGCCAGTTTCTGGTACTCGCCGTCCAGCGTCGTGTTCATCCGGTCGAGGAGGACACCGTCGACGTCACGAGCCAGGAGGGCGTCCCAGCGTGAGCCCCAGATCACCTTGATGACGTTCCATCCGGCCCCGCGGTAGACCGCTTCGAGCTCCTGGATGATCTTGCCATTGCCCCGCACCGGCCCGTCGAGCCGCTGCAAGTTGCAGTTGACCACGAAGATCAGGTTGTCGAGGTGCTCGCGCCCGGCCACGCCCAGGGCGCCTATGGACTCGGGCTCGTCCATTTCGCCGTCGCCCACGAAGCACCACACCCGGCTGGCACTTGTATCGACCAGTCGACGCAGGTTGAGATAGCGGTTGATGTGGGCCTGGTAGATGGCATTGATCGGGCCCAACCCCATCGACACCGTCGGGAACTCCCAGAAGTCGGGCATGGCGCGCGGATGCGGATAGCTCGGCAGCCCGTTTCCCCCCACCTCGTGGCGGAAATTGTCGAGCTGGGCCTCGCTCAGGCGGCCCTCGAGGAACGCCCGGGCGTAGATGCCCGGTGAAGCATGCCCCTGAATGAAGACCTGGTCGCCGAAGCCCCCGTCCGCCTTGCCCCGGAAGAAGTGGTTGAACCCGACCTCGTAGAGCGCGGCCGAGCTGGCATAGGTCGAAAGGTGCCCGCCGATGCCCTCCGTGCGGGTGTTGGCCCGCACCACCATCGCCGCCGCGTTCCAACGGATGTAGGCCCGGATACGACGTTCCTGGTACTCGTCGCCGGGAAACCACGGTTCGGCGTCGGCCGGGATGGTGTTCACGTACGGCGTCGAGACGGCGGCGGGGAAGTCGACCTGCTTGGTCATCGCCCGCTCCAACAGCTTCATGAGCAGGTAGCGCGCCCGGGCCCGGCCCCGTACGTCGACGATGGCGTCGAAGGAGTCCAGCCATTCCTGTGTCTCGCCCGGATCCGTGTCGGGCACCTGGTGACTGATCCCGTCGAACAGCATGCACCTAACGGTACCGGCCGTGCGTGGGGTCCGGTGACCGCGACCGGCGGGTGTTACACATAGGGCATGGACACCCCCGCCACCTCAGTGATCGTCTACACCGACGGGGCGTGCCGTGGGAATCCCGGGCCCGGGGGCTGGGCCTGGGCCGTGCCCGGTGGTCACTATGCCAGCGGCGCTGATCCCGGCACCACCAACCAGCGCATGGAGATCACGGCGGCACTCGAGGCGTTGCGCTACTGGACGACCCAACCGGTCGCGGAGATCGAAGTGGTGAGCGACTCGACCTACGTCGTGAACTGCTTCAAGGATCGCTGGTGGCAGGGCTGGCAGCGAAGGAACTGGTTGAACTCCCAGAAGAAGCCCGTGGCCAACCGCGATCTGTGGGAGCCCCTCATCGAGCTGGCGGTCGCCTCCGAGGCCAGGGTGAACTGGCGCTGGGTCAAGGGGCACTCGGGCGATCGCTGGAACGACCGGGTCGATGAGCTCGCCACGGCGGCGGCGGCCCGTGGTCGCGGCGAGAACGATCTGGGGACGTAGACGGCGACGGGTGTGCGCCGGACGCCCGTCGTGCATCATGCAACTGATTGCATCGTGCCCGGCCGGACCCGCGGAGTGCATCGCGTGACGCGACCCGGCGTTGTCGAGGAGCCTGAACGGTAGGCTGGAACCAGCAGCTACGAGGTGTGAATTCGCAGGCGTGACGGCGCGCACGGGGCAGTTCGGGAGGGACCGGCCGCGCGCCAGACGGAAGGAAGAAGGGACGGCGATGGCAGCAGAGGACGAGTTCGACATCGTCGTTATCGGTGGCGGGCCAGGCGGGTACGCGACGGCGCTCTACGGCGCGGCCGCCGGCATGTCCGTGGCCATCGTCGAGCGGGACAAGGTCGGGGGCACCTGCCTGCACCGCGGTTGCGTGCCGGCCAAGGAGTTCCTCGAGACCGCGGCCGTGTACCGCACTGTCACCTCGGCCGGGGACTTCGGGGTGCACGTGGCGGAGCCCACGCTCGAGTTCTCGGTGAGCCAGGACCGGAAGAACGGCGTGGTCGACAAGCTCTTCAAGGGCCTCAGCGGCCTCCTGAAGGGCCGCAAGGTGACCATTTTTTCCGGCACGGGGGCCCTCGAGGCCGACCGCCGGGTGCGGGTCATCGACGGTGAGGATGCCGGCCGGGAACTGATCGGGCGCAATGTCGTGCTTGCGGCGGGCTCGGTGCCACGGTCCCTGCCGGGTCTCGAGATCGATCAGCGCTGGATCATGAGCTCGGACGAATTCTTGGACCTCAAGGAGATCCCGGCCCGGGTTGCGGTCATCGGAGGTGGCGCCATCGGGTGCGAGTTCGCATCCCTGCTCTCCGACCTGGGCGCCAAGGTCACCGTGCTCGAGGCGCTCGACTCCATCCTCGCCGGGTGCGACGAGGACATCGTCCGGCTTGATCGCCCGCTCCTTCAAAAAGCGCGGTATCGAGGTCGTCACCGGGGTCCAGGTAGAGGGGCACACGCCGAAGAAGGACGGAAGCTGCACCACGGTCACGGCCGGTGACCTGACCCTCGACGTCGATGCCATCGTCGTCTCGGTCGGGCGACGGCCCCGTACGGAAGGCCTGGTATCGCCCGGTGTCGCGGTGGAGATCAACGACCGGGGATTCGTCGTGGCCGACGAGCTCCAGCGCACCGCCGTGCCCGGGGTGTGGGCTGTGGGCGACGTCGTGGCGGGCACGCCGCAGTTGGCCCACGTCGGCTTCGCCGAAGCGATCGTGGCGGTCAAGACCATGCTCGGTGAGCCTGTGGTGCCGGTCGACTACGGCCGGGTGCCATGGGCCATCTACTGCCATCCCGAGGTGGCATTCTGCGGGATGACCGAGGCGCAGGCCAAGGCGCAGGGTATCCCCGTCGTCACCAAGAAGGACCCGTTCGGCGGCAACAGCCGGGCGCAGATCATCGGTGAGACCGAGGGCGTGGTCAAGATCGTCGCCGAGCAGCGACCCGATGGGTCGGCCGGCCGCATCCTGGGCGTGCACATGGCCGGGCCCTGGGTCACCGAGCAGTTGGGCGCCGGCTACCTGGCGGTCAACTGGGAGGCCCTGCCCGAAGAAGTGGCGTACTTCATACAGCCGCACCCCTCGCTGTCCGAATCATTCGGTGAGACGATGCTGGCGTTGACCGGAAGGGGAATGCACATTGGCTGATGTCACGATGCCGCAGTTGGGCGAAACAGTGACCGAGGGCACCGTCACGCGCTGGATGAAGGCGATCGGGGACACGGTTGCCCGGGACGAACCCCTCTTCGAGGTCTCCACCGACAAAGTTGACTCCGAGGTGCCTTCGCCGGCCGCCGGGGTGCTGACCGAGATCCTCGTCCCCGAAGGCGAGACGGTCGAAGTCGGTGTCCGACTCGCCGTCATCGGCGACGATTCGTCCGCGGGGGCTGCACCCGTCGATGCCGCCCCGGCCGCTCCGGCGGCTGTGCCACCGGCAGCGCCCGCTCCGGCTGCCGCGGCTCCTGAGCCCCCCGCGGCACCCGCAGCAGCACCGGCCCCGGCCCCAGCCGCCCCCGCACCGGCTCCCGTAGCACCGGTGGACGAAGCTGCGCCCGCTCCGGCGTCCAAGCCCGACGCCGCTCCTGCTGCTCCCACTGCTCCGAGCAGCGCCGCGGCGGAACCGTTGGTCCTCTCTCCAGTGGTGCGCAAGCTCTTGGCGGACAACGCGATCAATGCCGCCGAAGTGACAGGTACCGGCGTCGGCGGTCGGATCACGCGGGAAGACGTGTTGAAGGTCGTCGATGCCCGGCGTTCCGCGTCTCCGGCGGCCCCGGCACCCGCCGCAGCGGCCCCGGCTCCTGCAGTCGCTCCAGCGGCCCCGGCCGCACCGCCGGCTGCACCAGCGCCGGCGGCGATACAGCCGTCGGCGATACAGCCGTCATCCGCACCGACCGAGACGTTCCGTCGCGACGAGGACCAGATCGTTCCGTTCTCGAACATGCGGCGCCGGACGGCAGAGCACATGGTGCGTTCGAAGGCGACGTCGCCACATGCGTTCATCGCCTACGAAGTCGATTTCGAAAACGTGGAGCGGGTCCGCAAGGCATGGGGCGCGCGCTTCAAGGAAGAGGAGGGCTTCTCGCTCACCTACCTTCCGTTCATCGCCCGGGCCACCGTGGAGGCTCTACGCGACTTTCCTCAGTTGAATGCGTCGGTTGTCGACCAGTCCCTCGTCGTGCATTCGCAGATCAACCTGGGTATTGCAGTGGACCTGGCGAACCAGGGCCTGATCGTGCCGGTCATCCATCAGGCCGAGGAGGTGACCTTGCGTGGGGTCGCCCGTCGCATCCGTGACTTGGCTGACCGGGCGCGGAACCGCAAGCTGAACGCAGACGACATCGCGGGCGGCACGTTCTCCATCACCAACGACGGTCCTTTCGGGACCTACTTCACGGTGCCGATCATCAATCAGCCCCAGGTGGCGATTCTGGCCACCGATGGCATCGCGCGCCGTCCGGTTGTCGTCACGCATGACGACGGGTCAGAGTCCATCGCCATTCACTCGACGGGAATTCTCGGCGTGAGTTGGGACCACCGGGCCGTGGACGGTGCGTACGTCTCCTCGTTCTTGGCCCGCGTGTCCGACCTGCTGGTCGGTCGTAAGTGGTCCGACGAGCTCTAGTCCGCAGGCCGTGCTCCACATCCGGAACCTGGGAACCGTTCCCTACCATGAGGCCTTCGCATTGCAGCACGCGCTGGCCCGGGGATCCGGAAACGACTACCTGCTGGTATTGCAGCATCCACACGTCTTCACGCTCGGTGCGCATGCGGATCCTTCCCACGTCCTGACCGATCCCGCGTTGGTCGGGGCCACCCTGGAGAAGACCAACCGGGGCGGGGACGTGACGTACCACGGGCCCGGACAACTGGTGGCGTACCCGATTGTCTCGGTCCCCGACGCCCTGTCCGCGGGGACCGCGCACGTGCATCGGCTCGAGCAGGTCGTCATCTCCACGCTGGCGGACATCGGGTTGCCGGGGGCGACATGCGTGGACCGGTACCCGGGCGTGTGGATCGACGCTGACGGTCCGGCGCCGCGGAAGATCGCCGCCATTGGCGTGCGTACCGTGCGCGGCTCTGCGGGCTCGCGACGCACGCTGCACGGCGTGGCCCTCAACGTCGAGTGTGATCTCTCCATGTTCGATCACATCGTCCCGTGCGGCATCGCAGACCGGGCGGTGACCTCGCTCCACGCAGAAGGCATCGATGTGCCCATGGAAACCGTGGTCGAGGCCTTTATCGCCCGGGCCACGGAAGTGTTCGGCCGGGGCGTCGTCGACCGGCAAGATGTGGTCACCGGCGCCGCCGGATCTCCGGGCGCCAGCTCGGTGGAGATCGAACGGCCACTCCTCCGCCGGCTACGCCAGGCCGGGGTGGCGCCCGAGGCCGGCTTGCAGATCTCGCAGCGCAAGCCGGAGTGGCTACGCGTGCCGGTGCGCATGGGCAAGGAGTACCTCTCGCTCGGCAAGACGGTGCACGACCTCGGATTGGCCACGGTCTGCGAAGAGGCGGGTTGCCCCAACATCTACGAATGCTGGTCGCAGGGGACGGCGACGTTCATGATCAACGGTGAGCGTTGCACCCGTGCGTGCGGGTTCTGCCAGGTCGACACCAGACATCCCCTGGCCCTCTCTCCCGATGAGCCGGATCGGGTGGGGAGGGCCGTGGCGCGCATGGGACTCGGACACGCCGTCGTGACCTGCGTGGCCCGGGACGACCTCGCAGACGGTGGAGCCGGGGCCATGGCCCAAACCATCAGGGCCATACGGGAGAGAGCACCCGGCACGACCGTCGAGGTGCTTATTTCGGATTGCCGGGGCGACACCGCATCGCTCGAGACGATCTACGCGGCGCGGCCGGATGTCCTCAACCACAACATCGAGACGGTGGCCCGGTTGCAGCGGGCAGTGCGTCCGTCGGCCGGCTACGCCCGCAGCCTGGCGGTCCTGGCCCGGGCCGGCGCGGCGGGATTGGTGACCAAGTCGGGGCTGATGGTCGGGCTCGGTGAGCGTGAGGATGAGGTCGTCGCCACCATGGCCGATCTCCGAGCCGTGGGCGTCTCGATCATTACGATCGGCCAGTACCTGCGCCCGAGCGCCGCACACCTCCCGGTGTCGCGGTACTGGTCACCCGAAGAGTTCGAGCGCCTCAAAGAGATCGGGGCCGAGCTGGGGGTGACCCACGTGGAAGCGTCGCCGCTCACCCGGTCGAGCTACCACGCCCGTGATGCAGCGGCAGCGGCGCACGTGACGACGAACGGGACCGAACAAAGGCAGCCGGTTCGACTTTCCTAGAGAGGCCGCATCGCCACGGCCCCGGAACCGAACTCCAGCCGGGTCACGCCACGAAGTACTTGGCCTCGGGGTGGTGGCAGATGATGGCGTCGGTGGTCTGTTCGGGCTCCATCTGGAACCCCTCGCTCACCGTGACGCCGATGCGGTCGCCGCCGAGAAGCTCGACCACCTTGGCATTGTCGGTGAGGTCGGGGCAGGCCGGGTAGCCCCACGAGTACCGTCCGCCGCGGTACGTCTGGCGGAAGAGGCCGACCAGCGAGGGGCCGTCCTCGTCGGCGAACCCGAGCTCTTCTCGCACCCGGTGATGCCAGTACTCCGCCGTTGCCTCGGCCATCTCGACACCGAGTCCGTGGAGGAACAGGTAGTCCGTGTAGCGGTTCTCGTCCTTGAGGCGCGCCGCCTCTTCGGAGGCCCGGTGACCGATGGTGCACAGCATGAAGCTGGCGAAGTCCTCGTCGCCCGAGTCAGTGGAGCGGAAGAAGTCGGCGATACAGAGCCAGGGCTCCTTGCGCTGCCGGGGGAAGGTGAAGCGCATCCACTCGGCGGTGCGGGACTCGTCCTTCCAGACGATGAGGTCGTTCCCCTCGGCGTTGGCGGCGAAGTGGCCGTAGGCGACCTGGGGGACGAGGAGGTCACCTTCCTTGGCCTTGGCCAATTCATCCCGGAGGGTGGCCCGCACCCGGGTCTTGAACTCGTTGTCGTCCTCGCCGCTCTCCGGGCGGAAGCCCCACTGGTTGCGGAAGAGTGCGGTCAGGTTGAGGTATTCGGCGATGTCGTCGAGCGGGATGCCCTTGGCCACCCGGGCGCCCACGAACGGCGGCACGAACAAGCGATTGTCGGCGGCCACCGCGGAACGGGCCGGTTGACCCTCGACCGGCGTGGTTTCCTGCGGCTCGAGCCGGCTGCGCTTCGGGACATTCTTGGCGGAGATCTCGCGCCCGAACAGCGCGTCCTCTTCGCCTGACTTCTTCAGCTCCACCAAGCGGTCCATTGTGCGGAGCCCTTCGAAGGCGTCGCGCCCGTAGAACAGGCGACCGTCATAGATCTCGCGCAGGTCCCGTTCGACGTAGGTCCGGGTGAGGGCGGCGCCACCGAGGAGGATCGGGAAGTCGGCCAGGTCGCGCTGGTTCAGCTCGACCAGGTTCTCGCGCATGATCAAGGTGGACTTCACCAGCAAGCCGCTCATCCCGATGGCGTCGGCGTTGTGCTCCTGGGCGGCGACGATCATCTCGTTGATGCCGATCTTGATGCCGAGGTTGATCACCTCGTAGCCGTTGTTGGTCAGAATGATGTCGACCAGGTTCTTCCCGATGTCGTGCACATCGCCCTTGACGGTGGCCAACACCACCGTGCCCTTGCCGCCCTGATCGGATTTCTCCATGTGCGGCTCGAGATACGCCACGGCCGCCTTCATCGTCTCGGCCGACTGCAAGACGAAAGGAAGCTGCATCTCGCCGGAGGCGAAGCGTTCCCCGACGACCTTCATGCCCTCGAGGAGGACATCGTTGACGATGGCCAGCGCGCTCAGTCCGGACTCGAGGGCCTCGGCCAGGTCGTCGTCGAGCCCGTTGCGGTTCCCGTCGATGATGCGTTGTGACAGGCGTTGGTCCACGGGCCAGTCGAGGTGCGCATCCTCACTCCCCGCGTTGACCTTGACCCCGTCGAAGAGGGCCAGCAGTTCTTGCAGCGGGTCGTAGGAGTCGGTGCGCCGGTTGTAGACCAGGTCGAGGCTGAGCTCTTTGGCCCTCTCCTCGATGCGCGACAGCGGGAGGATTTTGGACGCGTGGACGATGGCCGAGTCGAGGCCGGCCTCGACGCACTCGTGGAGGAACACCGAGTTGAGCACCTGGCGTGCGGCGGGGTTCAGGCCGAACGAGACGTTGGAGAGCCCGAGGATGGTGGAGACGCCGGGCAGTTCGGCCTTGATGGCCCGGATGCCCTCGATCGTCTCGATCCCGTCGTTGCGGCTCTCCTCCATGCCGGTGGAGAGCGGGAGAGCCAAGGGGTCGAAGAGCAAGTCCTCGGGAGCCAGGCCGTAGCGCTCGACGGCGATGTCACGGATGTTGCGCGCCGCCCGCAGCTTCCATTCGGCCGTGCGCGCCTGGCCCTCCTCGTCGATGCAGGTGCAGACCACAGCGGCGCCGAACTCGCGGGCGAGGCGCAAGAACGTATCGAGCCGGGTACCGGGTGCATCACCTTCCTCGAGGTTGACCGAGTTGAGGATGGGGCGTCCACCGATCCATTCGAGGGCGGCCCGCGCCACGGGGCCCTCGGTCGAGTCGACCATGAGCGGCACGCTGGCCTGGGTGGCGAACCGGCTGGCGATCTCGGTCATGTCCGCCACGCCGTCGGCTCCGGTGTAGTCGACGCAGACGTCGATCACGTGCGCGCCTTCCTTGATCTGGTCACGGGCCATGGCCACGCACGTGTCCCAGTCCGCTTCGAGCATGGCCTCCCGGAAGCGCTTGGAGCCGTTGGCGTTGGTGCGCTCGCCGACGACGAGGAACGACGTGTCCTGCCGGAAGGGGACCGAGGTGTAGATGGAGGCCGCCGAGGGTTCCTCGACCGGGTGGCGCACCGCCGGCGTGGCGTTGGCGCAGCGCTCGACGACCGCCGCCAGGTGGGCCGGGGTCGTGCCACAGCAACCGCCGACCGCCGTGACGCCGAACTCGGTGATGAAGCGATGGAGGTGATCGGCCAGTTGCTCGGGAGTGAGGTCGTAGTGCATCTGGCCGTCGACCACCGAGGGGAGTCCCGCGTTGGGGACGCAGGCGATGGGGACGAGGCTGGCCGAAGAAAGATGCCGGAGGGCCTCGCTCATCTCGACCGGTCCCGTGGCGCAGTTGAGGCCGACGACGTCGACCTGCATGGCGCTCAGCACGGTCAGGGCCGCTGCGATCTCGGTGCCGGGCAGCATGCGACCGGTGAGCTCAATGGTGACCTGGACCTGAATGGGGACGATCCGGTCGAGGGCGACCATGGCGCGCCGGGCGCCGTTGATAGCGGACTTGGCCGAGAGGAGGTCGAAAACCGTCTCGATCAAGAGGAAGTCGACGCCGCCCTCGAGCAGCCCCAGCGCCTGCTCCTCGTAGGCGTTGCGCAGGTCGGCGTAGGGGATCTGGCCCAGCGTGGGGAATTTGGTGCCCGGGCCCATACTGCCCGCCACCCAGCGCGGGCGTTCCGGGGTGGCGAACTCGGCTGCCACGGCTTTGGCGATCTCGGCCCCGGTCCGGCTGATCTCCCGGGCCCGGTCGGCCAGCCCGTACTCGGCCAGCACGACCGAGGAGGAGCCGAACGTGCCCGACTCGACGATGTCGCACCCGACCTCGAAGAAGGACCGGTGCACCTGGGCGATGAGGTCGGGCCGGGTGCTGATCAGGATCTCGTTGCAGCCCTCGAGGTCGGGCCCGCCGAAGTCCTCGGCGCTCAAGCCCAGCATCTGCAGGTTGGTCCCCATCGCGCCGTCGAAGATGAGCACCCTCTCGCGGAGGGCCTGGAGATAGGTGGATGCGGCCGGGTCGAGGCGGCCAAGCAGTTCCGGGGAGCGTGACATGGTGCCAACCAGGATACCGGGGAGGCCTGGGCGCCCTGTACCAGCCCCGATAACATCCCGATCAGCGTGACTCCGAAGATCTACACCAAGACCGGCGACGACGGGACGACCGGGCTCTACTTCGGCGGGCGTGTGCGCAAGGACTCGGCGGCGATCGAGATCAACGGGGTCGTCGACGAAGCGCAGGCGGCACTGGGCGTGGCCCGGGCCGAAACGGTTGCCGGGTCCGAGGTCAACCTGCGCCTCACCGCCCTGGCCCGCGACCTCTACGTCCTGATGGCCGAAGTGGCGACGGCTCCCGCCAACCGCCGCAAGCTGGTGGCCGGCTCGACTCTCGTGACGGCGGAGATGGTCGCCTTCTTGGAGCACGAGATCGACGACCTGCTGCAGCGGTTCGACATGCCCAGCGACTTCGTGATCCCGGGCGAGAACCGGGTGGCGGCCGCCCTCGACCTGGCCCGCACCATCGTCCGCCGGGCCGAGCGTCTCGCTGTGGGGGCTCCGACCGAGGGCTCCTTTGTCATCTCGTACCTGAATCGTCTGTCCGACTTGCTCTGGGCGATGGCGCGCTGGCAGGAAGGTCCGGAGCACCGGCTGTCGCGGGACGAGTCGGAGGGTGGAGCGTGACGAACGTTCGCCGGTTGCTGGCCGTCTGGGCCGTTACGGCTGTCTCCGGCGTCGGGGCATTCGGCGGCACCGGGCCGCGAGCCGACCGCCGCCCCAGCGCCGCGGGTGCCCGGCTACTGGCTGGCCGGGGCCGATGGCGGCGTCTTCTCGTTCGGTGCGCCGTTCTATGGGTCTGGCACCACTCCCCCGGGGGCGTGCGACTTCTCTCCTCAAGCACCGAGTACCCGCGACTCGGTGCTCGGGTGCGTCGGGATCGCGTCGACGCCGAGCGGGAACGGGTACTGGCTCCTCAACACGTTCCGGGCGGCAGCAGCTTTCGGCCAGGCCGGACAAGCCGTCCAGAGCGGCTGCACCAGTTTGAACGGCGCGACGGGGATGTGGACCGGACTGGCCTCGTCGCCTACCGGAAACGGCTTCTTCGTGACGAGCTCGAACGGGGGAGTTGAGGGGTGCGGTGATGCGGTCCCGGTCGGCGGACTCACGACGGTGACCCTCAACGCACCGGTCGTGGGGATTGCCGCCACGCCCGACGGCAAGGGCTACTGGCTGGCTGCGGCGGACGGCGGGGTGTTCTCGTTCGGCGACGCCCCGTTCGAAGGCTCCATGGGTGGGACACGACTGAACGCTCCCGTCGTCGGGATCGCCGCCACGCCCGACGGCAAGGGCTACTGGCTGGCTGCGGCGGACGGCGGCGTCTTTTCGTTCGGCGACGCCCCGTTCGAAGGCTCCATGGGTGGGACACGACTGAACGCTCCCGTCGTCGGGATCGCCGCCACGCCCGACGGCAAGGGCTACTGGCTGGCTGCGGCGGACGGCGGCGTCTTTTCGTTCGGGAGCGCGCCCTTCGAGGGGTCGATGGGCGGGAAACCCCTGAACGCCCCGATCGTCGGCATTGCCACCTTCAGGTCCCTTCCTCCTCCTGGCTGACGCCCGGGTGGGTGTCAGCCAAGGCCGCGGGTGAGGCCGGCATGGCCGACCGCTCCGAAAGCAGCTGCAAGACTTCTCCTACGGAAAAAGTGAAGGTACCTCCGAAACACGGCGGGTTGGCTCGTCCCGTCTTCCTTTTCTGCGCCGTCTTGACTCTCACCATCAGCGTTCTCGGACTGGTGGTGTTCCTGGGGCCGGCCGGCGCGACGAAGGTCCCACGCACGGTTCATCCCAGAGCGGAGGTCATCGACGGGGTTCCCCTGGTCCCGATCACGAACAGTCAGCGTGCCGCTTGCGTGAAATGGGCCGACCATCTCAAGAGGCGAGTGCCGTGTCCCGGCCTTCTGCCGGTCCCCATACCCGTTTCCCCGACGTCGGCGGAGGCTTCGTGCCTCGGGACTCTGGGCGAGACCGCGTGTGGGCCGGCGGCGACACAAGTGACGGGCGATGTCTTTTTGCTCAGTCAATCCAACTTTGAGGTCCCTCCCGGTTACGTCGGCGTGACCTTCGCGCAGTACGGCGGCTCCGTTGTTCCCGAGCCATCCGTGACCGGCGGAGCGCTCGGGCACTTCGTGTTCATGGCCGGGCGATACCTTCAGGTCTATCTGCGGGATGCATCCGGAAAGCATGTTCCCCCTGTGCCCCGCTACTGCACCCTGGTGAAGGTGTCGGCACCGATCAGTGTGCACGGCAGTGCCGCGAAGCTGTACCAATGCGCCGATGCATCGAGGGGTCCCAACCAGGTCCGGCTGCTCATGGGGCATGACCTCTTGGAATGGAATGACGCGGGTATCACCTGTGAGGTGAGTTTCCACGGGCATAGCCAGGTGAATCAGGACCTCGATGTCGCAGAAGCCGATGCCACCGTTCTGGTTTCGCCTACAAGGAGGTGATCGTGGGTCGAAACGTCCTCAGACGTGTGCAAACACCTCGCGGAGCGTGAGATCGAGAACGGCGACGCCCGGCATCGGAGGCACCGGATAGCGGGCAGCCTGCTCGGCGTACTCCTTGCTCTCGAAGATCAGGACCGACGTGCCGATGCCGTCGATCGGCTCCAGCCAATAGCCACTCACGATGCCCGGCGCACGAGAAACGAGAGCCTCCCTCGCCTCGGGGAGGAGCCGCCGGGCTTCGTCAGGATTCTCGACCCTCACGTTGGTCACGATCGCGTACATGAGGCCCGAGCGTAGAGGCCGGCCTCACCAAGAACCGCGGTGGACGCGACTTTCGGGGTCCGGACGGGACCGGTCCAACGAGCGGGACCGGTGGTCGTTCCCGTCGGGGCGCCCGAGGGTGACCGCGCAGAAGAGGCGCCACGCTGAAGGGACGGACAGGGCACGGGCGAGTGTCTCCTCGCCCCGGAAGTTGCCCAGAATGCACGCCCCGAGGCCGGCATCCACGGCGGCCAACAGGGCGGTCATCACACCGAAGGCGGCATCACCGGTCCAATACGGCACGGGCCAGGCCGCGCCGTCGGTGCCCAAGCGCGGATCGGCCTTGTCGGGTTCTGCGTAACGGGCCACGTATTCCTCGGCGGAGGCATAGGCCAGGAGGATCACCGGGGCCCGGCGGAGCCCGGCGGCCCGGGGGCTGGTCGTGCGCCAGGACTCGTCCGTGGTGGCCTCCCAGTACCGGGCCGTTTCGGCGGGGCCGGAGAGGATGACCCAAGAGGTCCCTCCGGTATTGCCGGCGCTCGGCGCGCGCAGTGCGGCCGCCACGATGCGTTCGACCACGGCCGGGTCGAGAGCATCGGCGGCGTAGCTCCTGACCATGGCCCGCCGGCGGACGGCCTCGTGGAGTTCCATGGAGGCAGTTTCCCAGAGGGGGGAGCAGAGAGGGAATGTTGACCCCGCTGGTAGTGTTTAACCATCTGGAGGTAGAGAGTGCCGACACCACGAGATCTTTTGAATGAAGCGAAGAAGTCCATCCGCGAGGTGGACCAGCAGGACGCCGAGCAGATCCTGAGCGAGGGTGGAACGACCTTCCTCGATGTGCGCGAGCCCGACGAGTACGAGCAGGGCGCTATTCCCCACGCCGTCCACCTGCCCCGCGGTCACCTGGAATTCCAGGTCGAGGGCAAGCTGCCCGACAAGAGCGGCCCGGTGGTCGTGTATTGCGCCGGTGGGGTGCGTTCGGCCTTCGCCGCCAAGACCCTGGGCGAGCTCGGCTACACCGATGTGCAATCCCTCGTCGGTGGCTTCAACAAGTGGAAGGACGACGGCCGCCCCTGGGCCGCGCCACGGACGCTGACCCCGGCACAGCGCAACCGCTACCAGCGCCACCTCCTCCTGCCCGAAATCGGTGAGACGGGTCAGTTGAAGCTGCTCGACTCCAAGGTGCTCCTGCTCGGTGCGGGCGGACTGGGCTCGCCCGCCGCGCTGTACCTGGCCGCGGCCGGTGTCGGCACCCTCGGCATCATCGACATGGACGTCGTCGACGAATCGAACCTGCAGCGCCAGATCCTGCACAACATGGACCGGGTCGGGGATCGCAAGGTCGACTCGGCCAAGAAGACGCTGACGGCATTGAACCCCGACGTGAACGTGGTCACCTATGACGTGCGACTCGGCGCCGACAACGTGCTCGACGTGATCGACGGCTACGACGTGATCGTGGACGGGACGGACAACTTCCCGACGAGGTATCTCGTCAACGATGCCGCGCTGCTCAAGCGGATCCCGGTGGTGCACGGCTCCATCTTCCGCTTCGAGGGCCAAGCCACCGTCTTCGATCCCTACAACGGCCCGTGCTACCGCTGCCTCATCCCCGAGCCGCCGCCAGCCGAGCTTGCACCGTCGTGCTCCGAGGCGGGCGTGCTCGGCGTCCTGCCGGGCATCATCGGTTCGATCCAGGCGATCGAGGCCATCAAGATGCTGCTCGATCTCGGCGACCCCCTCGTCGGCCGCCTCCTGTCGTACGACGCGCTCGAGCAGTCATTCCGCACCTTCAAGGTGCGGCGCGACCCCGCGTGTCCCGCCTGTGGGCCCGACGCCGGCGAGATTGTGATCGCAGAGTACGACGACCTCTGCATGCCCCACGCGCACGGATTTCCGGCGCGCTGATCCCCCGAGGCCTCACCGCCCACCGATGACAGAGGCCGCCGTGCCGAAGGCCGGCGATCGCATTGCGCTGGCCGGCTCCAATGTCGCAGTGCCGCCCCTCGGGGTGGGCACCTGGGCCTGGGGCGACAAGGGCACCTGGGGTATGGGCGGTTACGACACCTCCTACAGCGAAGCGACGATCCGCGAGGCGTGGGACGCCTCTCTCGAGGCCGGCGTCACCTTGTTCGACACGGCCGAGGTCTACGGAGGCGGCGAGAGCGAGCGCATCATCGGTCGGTTGCTGGCGGTCGAACCCTCCGCGCGGTCCGAGGTGGTCATCGCCACCAAGTTCATGCCGATGCCGTGGAAACTGGCGGTCACCTCGGCGCTGGTCCGCTCGGCCAAAGGGTCGGTGGAACGACTGGGGATCGACGCCATCGACCTCTACCAGATTCACGGGCCGATCTCGTTGCGCTCCCACGGCGCCCTGGCCGACGCCCTGGCCGCTGCCCACGCTGAGGGCTTGATCAAGGCCATCGGCGTGTCGAACTACTCGGCGAAGGAGACCAGATCGATCGACGCCGCCCTCCGCACGCGGGGCCTTCGTCTCGCCACCAATCAGATCGAGTTCTCGCTCCTGCGGTCGATGCCCGAGAAAGTGGGCCTGCTGGCATGCTGCCGTGAACTCGGGGTCGTCCCGCTGGCGTATTCACCCATCGGTCAGGGCCGCCTGACCGGCAAGTTCTCGGTCGACAATCCACCGCCCAAGGCGCGCGACTTCTCGGCGCACCCGATGGAAGAAGTGGACAAGGTGGTCGCGGTGCTGCGCCGCATCGGCATCGCACACGGGGCGCGCACGCCGAGCCAGGTCGCCCTGGCCTGGATCATCGCCAAGGGCGTCATCCCGATCCCCGGCGCCAAAAGCGCCAAGCAGGCTCTGGACAATGCCGGATCGCTGGGCTGGCGCTTGGACGACGCCGAGGTGGCCGAGCTCGATGCGGCCTCCCTGTACGGCACCAGGACCCTCAACCAACGACTCTGGCAACACGGCTGAGCTGACCTGGTGGCCCATCAGGGGTCGCTGTACGGTGGACGCGCATGATGACCCTGCTGGCCGTCGCCCCGCTGCCGCCGTTGCGGGGGAGCCAGCTGGCGTCCACCACCTTCAACGCCATTCCCGTCGTGCTGATTCTCGGTGCCCTGGTGCTCTACCTGTGGGGTGTCCAGCGAGCGAATCAGCTCCGCCCGCGCCATCCCTGGTCCGCCTTCAAGACGGCGGCCTTCATCGGCGGCCTGGTCACCACCGCCATTTCGGTCTTCAGTTTCATCGGCGTCTACCAGCAGGAGTTGTTCTGGGACCACATGGTCCAGCATCTGCTCCTGATCATGGTGGCGGCACCCCTCTTCGCGATTTCGTCCCCTCTCAGGCTGTCGTGGGTGGCCACGACCGGTACGGCCCATGTGCGCGTCACCGCGGTGCTGCGATCGCGCGTCGGCCGCTTTCTCGGTCACCCCGCCGTGGCGTTCGTCGCGTACGCCGTGCTGATCCCGATCACCCACTTGACGGTCTGGTACAACTACACGCTCGAGCACCCCGCCCTCGACAATCTCGAGCACCTGCTCTTCCTGGCGTTGGGCTACATGTTCTGGCGCCAGATTTTCGGTGACGACCCCAACTGCTACCGGCTGCACCCCGCCCTGAAGTTCGGGTACCTCTTCCTGGCCATTCCCATCGACACCTTCACGGGGCTGTCGCTGGACCAGCAGGTGAAGGAGTTGTTCCCGGCGTACCTCACCTTCCACCGCACGTGGGGGCCGTCACTGGTCGACGACCTTCACATCGGCGGCGTCCTCATGTGGGTGGCCGGAGACACCCTGATGCTGTGGCCCATGATCCCGGTGGCCCTCGAGTGGATGCACCTCGAGGAGCGCAAGGCGGTCCGCATCGATCGCCAGCTCGATGCGGCCGATGAAGCGGAGGAGGCCGAGTTGGCCCGGTTCCTGGCGGAGCCGACCGCACCGACCGCACCGAGCGCACCGACCGCACCGACCGAGTCGTCGTAGCTCCTGGTCAGCAGTTGATCGCGCCGTCGGCTTGCGCCGCATCCGTGAGCGTCCTGACCAGCCCATAGGCCGCAAGGTGGCCGGATGCGAAAAGGCGTTCACGTTCGCGTCCCCCGGATGACAGGCAATTTTGGTCAAAGTCGGTCGGCTCTGCGGCGGTGAGGGTCTTGACATGTGACTAAAAGGTCACCTATTGTGATCGGCGTGGACGATGTCTTCAGGGCCCTCGCCGATCCGACGAGACGCAGCCTGCTCGACGAGCTCTTCCTGCGGGACGGGCAGACGTTGGGCGAGCTCGAGGGGCGCTTCGAGATGACGCGGTTCGGCGTCATGAAGCACCTCAAGCTCCTCGAGGAGGCAGGGCTGGTGGTGACACGGCGGCAGGGCCGGGAGAAGCTCCACTTTCTGAACCCCGTCCCGATCCGGCTCGTCCACGACCGCTGGGTGAGCAAATACGCCGAGCCCTGGGTGGCCGGGCTCAGCGACCTCAAGAAAGGACTGGAACGTCAGATGGAGAAAGTGTTCGAGATCTATATCCGCACCACGCCCGAGCGCCTGTGGGAGGCGATCATCGACCCCGAGATCCGCAAGAAGTACAACTTCGGTGCCGGCGTCACGTCGGACTGGAAGGTGGGCTCTCCCCTGCAGATGGGCGTGCCCGAGGTCGACCTGTTGCTCGGCGGCGGTGAAGTCCTTGAGGTGGACCCGCCCCGACGACTGGTGCACACCATGACGGCGCTGTGGGGTGACGATGTGAAGAGCGAGGGCGCCTCGCGGGTCACGTGGGAGATCACACAGGTTGAGGACTCCTGCCAGCTGACCGTCATCCACGATCAGTTGCGTGAAGGCGCCAACGCACAGCTCTACGGCGGTTGGCCCATGATCCTCTCCGGCCTCAAGACGTGGTTGGAGTCAGGGGAATTGCTCACGACGCCGGGGTCACTGATGTACGGCAGCTGATGTCGTCCAGGTCGTCGGACATGCTCAGGGTGCCGAGGACGGTCGAGACGAAGACGACGAACGTCAGTAGGTGCACCGCGGTGCACCACAGGCAGATGGCGTCGATCCTGAACAGCTCGGTGAAGAGCAGGTAGAAGACCGTGCCCAGCCCGACGAAGGACCAGGCCATCCTCACTGTCCGGGTGAAGTGATCCTTCCGCCGCCAGGCAGTTGGCAGTTGGAGTACCACCATCACGGCGAAGAAGACCAGACCCAGAACGGCGACCGGCACGCCGGCCACCTTCGAGTAGGCGCTGGTGGTCACGGCGAGGCAGTTGACGACGCCTCTGTCCGAGCACGCCAGAGTGGCCGAGCCGGTGTAGTGCTCATACGTCAAGTAGCCGGCGACCCCGAGGCCGACGAGGCTGGCGGCGGTGCCCACCAGCCCCGCCCAGCGCAGGGCGCGCCTCCGATGCTCATCCATGGCCAACGGCGCTGCAGACGGCGGCGGGTTTGTTGCCGCTCAACGTGCTGCAGATGGTCTGCGTGAGCACCTTGGCCGACGCGTCGATGTCTGCACCGATCGCTGTGGAATTGTTCCCGATGTCCTTGGCGATGTCGGCGAACGACACACCCTCGAGCACCGTCGGGTCATATTGCGCGTTGCTGAGCTCCATCTTTCCCCCGAAATCAACCCAGGGGAACGACTCGTCAGTATGGGACGTCCACAGTTTCTGCTGCGCCGTCGTCGGCGTCTGGAGGGCCACGTAATAGTCGCCGTCGGGCTGATTGGTGGTCGTCTCCACCGGGGTGAACGTGAAGTAAGGACTCGAGTACGTCGACTTGTAGAACGTCAACGTAGGGATGTCCCCGTCCCGCACGGCCGAGTGGATCTCCCCGGGCTGACGGCTGAAGGTCCCGAACCTGGAGAGAGCCACATACATGGCCCACCGCTCGGTGGCACAGACCGGGCAGAACTCGGCGCCGATATAGAGCAGATCCGGTTTCCCGTCCGCCGTCAGTGTGGCGTCGCTGATCGCTTCGGGGGCGGCCACGATCCCACTGCTCGGCGCGCCGACCAGGCTGCTCAGCGGGACCGATGCCCATCGGCTCGTGATGGATGCCGCGATCGGTGTACCCGCGGCGGGCGAAACTGTGGAGGCACCAGTGGATCCGCCGCCTCCTCCCGCCCAGACGGCGACGAGTACGGCGACGGCGACGACGGCCATCACGATGGAGCCCAGCCCGAAGAGGCGATTCCTCCGCCTGCGAGCTGTGAGGACGGCGGCCCGTTGCCTGGGTGATCGGGGTTGGTCTGATGTTCCGCGCGGACGCGAAGGGTCTTTCGACATGAGAGTTCTCCATAGTTCGTAGGGGGCGCGAGGTCGCGCCGCAGAAGGGTGAGATCCGTGAGAACCGCACGCGCGGGGGCGTGGCTCTCACGAGCAGGCGTGACTGCTCAGGCAGCCAGAAGTGCGTGCGTGGAGAACTGCGGGGGATGGAACAACGTCGAGGCGACACCGCGGGCGAGGCTGCGGGCGAGGGTGCGGATGCGCCGGGACGAACCGCCGCCCGAGGCCTTGAAGAGGACGCCCACCATGCCCGCCAAGGCGGCGATTGTGAGAACAGGGGTTGGCACGCCCGGGGCGCTCTTGGTGCAGCTGGCGCCGGCGCACCCCGAAGGGAACGTGGGCGGACCCGGGCGTGCGATAGCCATCTGACCGGGTGCGGCATAGGTGCCGGTCAGGAGGGCCTGCGGCATGAAGCCTCCGAGCACGATGGCAGCCAACACGACGACCATCGACAGGCGCGCACGGAGCGACATGGCAACAATTCTAGGAGGGAGGTGGCTGAATAGCTCGTCGGCCCGGGAGGTCCGTGAGGTCCGTGAGGCCACGTGAGCCTGCGTGAGGGAGCTTCTCCCACGGCCTGGGCGGGCCCTCGATTCGCTGTCTCGTAGGCTTGTGCGTGTGACGCCCCAAATGAAGGACAGCCAAGAGCATCGAACGGACTCGGGAATTGAGATCCAGCCGGTCTACCGGGCAGAGGATCTCGCCGGTTGGGATCCCGGCACGAAGCTGGGCGAGCCCGGATCGTTCCCCTACACGCGGGGCGTGCACGCCGAGATGTACCGCTCGAAGCTCTGGACCATGCGCCAGTACGCCGGGTTCGGTTCGGCCGAGTCCACCAACGAGCGCTTCAAGTTCCTCCTCGACGCCGGACAGACCGGCCTCTCGTGTGCCTTCGACCTGCCCACCCAGATGGGTTACGACTCGGACCACCCCCGGGCGGAGGGCGAGGTGGGCAAGGTGGGTGTGGCCATCGACTCGCTGGCCGACATGCGGCTTCTCATGGCCGACCTGCCGATGGACAAGGTCACCACGTCGATGACCATCAACGCCACCGGCGCCATCCTGCTGCTCCTCTACGAACTGGTGGCCGAAGAGCAGGGCGTGCCGGGAGAGAAGATCCGTGGCACCATCCAGAACGACATCCTGAAGGAATACATCGCCCGGGGGACGTACATCTACCCGCCCCGCCCCTCGATGCGGCTGATCGTCGACACCTTCTCGTACTGCGCCGCCAACCTGCCGAACTGGAACACGATCTCGATCTCGGGGTATCACATCCGCGAGGCGGGATCGACGGCGGTGCAGGAGATCGCCTTCACGTTGGCCAACGGCATCGCCTACGTGGAAGCCGCGATCGCGGCCGGCATGGACATCGACGCCTTCGCCCCGCGGCTGTCGTTCTTCTGGAACGCCCACAACAACCTCTTCGAGGAGGTGGCCAAGTACCGGGCCGCCCGCCGCATGTGGGCGCGCATCATGACGGAGCGTTTCGGGGCCAAAGACCCGCGTTCGAAGATGCTGCGGTTCCATACCCAGACCGGTGGATCGACGCTGACTGCCCAGCAGCCCGAGAACAACATCGTGCGGGTCACCCTCCAGTCCCTGGCCGCCGCCATGGGCGGCACACAGAGCCTGCATACCAACGGCTTCGACGAGGCACTCGGCCTCCCGACGACCCGGGCCGCCAAAATCGCCTTGCGCACCCAGCAGATCGTCGGGTTCGAGTCCGGAGTGGCCGACACCGTCGACCCTCTCGCCGGCTCCTACTTCGTCGAATCGCTCACCGACGACGTCGAGAAGGCGGCCAATGAGTATCTCGACCGTATCGACGCACTGGGAGGTGCGGTGGCGGCTATTGAGGCCCGTTTCATGCAGGATGAGATCGAGAGTGCGGCCTACAGCTTTGCCAAGGCGGTCGACAGCGGCGAGAAGGTAGTGGTGGGGGTGAACCGCTTCACGGACGCGGAGAGCGAACCCGCCGAAGTCTTCCCCATCGACGTCACCCTGCAGCAGACCCAGATCGACCGCACGCGGTCGGTCCGCGCCGCCCGTGATCAGGCAGCAGTCGACGCCGCATTGTCAGATGTGGCGGTGACGGCAAGAGGCGATGGGAACCTCCTCGTCCCGATGAAGGCCGCCCTGGCCGTCATGGCCACATTGGGCGAGGTGGCCGACGTGCTGCGCGGCGAATTCGGGGTCTATTCGCCGGGTGGTTGAGCGTCCGGACCTGCATCTCTACTGGCCGCTCTTCGGCCTCGTTGTGCGCACGCCGCGGCTGGAGCTGCGGGTGCCGGGGGACGAAGATCTGGCCTCGCTCATCGCATTGATCGACGACGGGATCCACGACCCGGCGACCATGCCCTTCCTGCAGAACTTCACCGACACGCCACCGCCGCGACGTGGGCGCGAGTCACTGCAGTACTGGTGGCGCCAGCGGGCCGAATGGACGCCCGACAAATGGTCCTTCAGCGGAGCCGTCTTCGTCGACGGGCGTGTCGCCGGTGTGCAGGGCATGGATGGCCACAATTTCGGCGCCTTGCGCTCGGTCGAGACGGGTTCGTGGCTCGGTCGTGCCTTTCAAGGGCAAGGACTCGGCAAGGAGATGCGCCAGGCGATCCTGCACCTGGCCTTCGAGGGGCTCGGGGCCGAAGAGGCCCACAGTGGGGCGTTCCACGACAACGTCCCCTCTCTCGCCACTTCACGTTCTGTCGGGTACACGGACAACGGCGAGACCCGGGCGCTGCGGCGCGGCGTCCCCGACCGGATCAAAAGAGTGCGTATCGATCGGGCCACGTGGGCGGCGCGCCGCCGCGACGACATCGAGATCATCGGACTCGACGCCTGCCTGCCTCTGTTCATCGCCCCATCGGGAAGATGACCAGGCGTGTTGGCGTGCCCGCTCAGGACGAGGAGGGCGCTTCAGTTCGATCAGTTTCCACGCTTACGCCACATTTGATAGCCCAGTCGCAGGGCAAGCACGATGGTTATGACCAGATAGTATGTCGCCTGCCCGCTACGGCCGTGAGAGAGAAGGGCGATGCCGACGATGGCCGCCGCCAGGGCGAAAGTGGCAAGCATCCCGTACAGCAAGAGCTGGCGGACGTTGAGATGTCGTCCTCGTCGGGTGCGGGCGTCCCATTTCTCCATCTCCTCCGCCGTGAGCGACGACAGCTCTTCCTCGATCTCCTCGAGGCGACGCTTCAGGGAGGGCGAGCAGGACGGGTGGTGTGCGATGCGCGTACACGTGAGTTTGTACTGGCTCAGGGGATCTCGACGGGATCGCCGTTCGAGTTGCGCAAGGGACTTGGCGCTGAGGTCCACACGCGTGGCGAGGGCGGAGTGGACGGCCGGCGTCGGATCAGCCGAGATTCGCGAGGCGGCAAGTCCTGTTGACACATTGGGGTTCGTCACCATGGCCACGCGCACTTGGAGTGTCCGGTCGCGGAACAGCGGGAGAAAGCAAGACTTCGGGCATGCAGGGTTTGCGGCGACCGACCGCCGCACGGACCATTCGGAATCCCGTGCGAGTCTCTCGGCGAGATACGCGGGCACCGTCGGATTCGCCGCGACGGCAACCCGAACGGGCAGGTCGTCCGACGACAAGGAGTCCAGCACTCTCAGGGGGGACGTGGAATTACGTGCCACCCGTACCCGGGTATCCGTGTCGGGGTAGCTCCACAATTGCCAAGGCAAGACTTCGTTGTCCGCCAATGCGGTCCAGCGCACTTCGGGATTGCGATGCCCCATGACAAGTCCCCACACGTCCAGATTGCAAAGCTGGTTCGCTCCGACCTGCGCGATGCCCGAGGCGGCCAAGGCGAGCAGAATTCTGCCGTCGGCCGTCGTGCGGGCCAACTCGGCCTGTTGTGTCCGTGATGTGCCAAGGGCATTCGCGGCAGCGGCGACGCCGTCGAGTTCGTCGGGTTGACTCCCGTGGTAGGCGGCACGGAGCGACTCGACCGTCCCCAGCCAGGCAGGTTCATCGCCGCCGAGGGACATCACGACCTCTGCCGCAGTGGGATCGAGGACGTCCCCCTGGGCATTGCGGACGATCAGCTCGTGATCTTCGATCGTCCAGGAGTAGCCTCGGCCCCCGATCTGTACCAGGGCTGCGTCACTGTTTGCCACTCCGTCTGTCATGTCGAACCGATCGGCACTCGGGCGCTACCTGTGGTGGAGGATTCCGGCTCTGTTCAGCACGGGTGCGAGCGACCCGACCGCGGCCGGGAGTGCGTCGACTCCGGGCGGGATGTTCTGGGCCAACGACCGCGCCGCGACGGCGGCAACGTCAGCCGACCCGCGTGCGACCGCCTGTTGCACCACCTCGAAGGCGGCCTCCCATCGCTCCTTTGTGGGATTGGCTTTCACGGCTGAAGCGAGCGCACTGAGAACGGCGAACTGCCGATCGCCACGTTCGGGCAACCGGAATTTGGCCGGGTCGGCCAGGACGTCCTCGGGATCGGGAAGATCCGCCTCGCGTTGCCATGTGAGCAATTCCCGCGCCGCGCCCGGCCCGACACAACCCGAAATGAGCGTGAGGATGACGTCATCGCCGCTGCCGGCTGTTTCTGCAGCGGTCCAAAGGTCCACGGCCATGTCCCAGCTCCGGGGACTCGGCCACGATCGGCCGGTCGAAGTGACGTCCTCCGGCATGGCGTAGAGGAGTACGGGCCGACTCCGCAAAAATCCGGCCAGCGCAGATCGCACCCGGATCGAGGCCTCTTGTGTCGTGGACGATTCGTTGATGTCGGCAATGGAGTTGGACCATCCTGACGTCAATGCCTCGAGATAGCGATCAGCGTCGACCGGCCATTCGAGATGGCAGAAGCGATTGGCCAACGGCGGACTGAGATCCCAACCGCCTGCCGCCATCTCGGGTGGATTGGCCGCGGCGACCACCACGACGTCGCCGGGCAGTTCCATGTCGCCCACCACGCGCTCGAGCACCACGCGGAGCAGCGCGGCTTGAACGGCCGGAGGCGCAGTCGTTATCTCGTCGAGAAAAAGAATTCCTTTGCCCGACTGTGCCAACGATTTCGCCCAGGACGGCTCCGCCAGGCGGATCGAACCGTCGTCTTTGACGACGGGAAGTCCCGCGAAGTCCGCCGGTTCGCGCAAGGAGGCGATGACAGTGACGACGGGGAGATCGAGGGCCACCCCCAACGAGCGGATGACTGCCGATTTTCCCGTTCCCGGGCCACCCCAGAGCAGTACCGGCTTGTTCACCCGTACCGCGATCGCCAAGGCTCTCAACGCGACATCCTGAGAGGCCATCCCCACATTTTGCCACAGGCCCGCGGGATATTTGCGACGTCGTCACTCGATCTGCATCGGGATTCTCGTTGTACGCGCCCATGGGGGAGGTCCGGGTCCATCCCCGATCAGCGCGACGACGACTTCGATGTGCGGACGCCTCGGCGGCCAGGGTGTATATCCGTCAGTGATCACCACGATGATCTCGGGGCGTGGTCGAAGTCGTTCGGCCTCGGCGATGCCCGCTCCCATGTCGGTGCCACCGCCTCCGGCCAACTGGATGTGACTCGCCGAGAACACCTCTTGTGTGGTCCGCACTGCAGTGTCACACGCGAGCACCGTCAAACGATTCCTGCCGATCCCGTTGGACCTCAAGATCCCACTGATTTCGGCAAGTGCCTGCGCCAGCTCCGGCTCGGACATCGAGCCCGACGTGTCCACGACCACGGCGACACGAGGAACGGGTTGGACCAACGCCGGGAAGATGACTGCCCGCCCGAGAGGGGTGCCGGTTCGGCGGCTCGGTCGGCGATAGCTGTAGTCGACCGCGCCCAGGACCGTATCGATCCCCGATCGGACGTTCGCTGCGAATTCACGCCTCCAATCGACCTTCGGATGCAAGTACGCACGAGCCCACCGTTCGAGCCCGGTCGGGACGGCCTGCCCCGACTGCGCCGCCCGACGAATGTCCTGCGCGACCTGCTGGCGGATGAGCGAGCCCTCGAGCTCATCAATCGACAACCGGTCCGCTCCCGGGAGCTCCCAAGTTTGCGGCACCCCGTGCGCCCCTGAGCCGCAATCGACGGCGGGAAGGTTGTCGCGGGACTCGAGCAGTATGAAATACGTCTCCGCCAGCTCTCCGCTGGGCAAATGAAAGTTGTCAGGGTCAAGCCCACCGGCCGGAAGAGGCAAGTCCCTCAGATCGTCATTGATCTCAAAGTCAGCTGCGACATTGAACCGATTGTGCCGGGTATCGTCGACGCCCAGGTCGTGTGCCCGCTCGGCGTGGGCCCTGATGAGATGATGAGCTTCGTGGATCAACACCGATCCGGCTTCCTCGATGCTCCACGCGTCGAAGACGATCGGATCGATGTACAACCTCCAGTGACGATCCGTGCCCATCGTGCCCAATCCGGGTGCGAGGGTGGGCGTCATCGCGAAGACCGCCGTCGCGAGGTACGGAGCCGCGTTGGCGGCCCACAGCCTGGCGGCGGCCAATGATTCAGCCTGATGCGCTTCGATGCACCACTCTAACTGTGACTCCGGCTCCGGCTCCGGCGAGGTGTCCTCCTACGCGGTGGCGATGGTCTCGAAGTGCTCGACCACCGGGAACGGGTCGTAGAAGTGATGCAGGAGTGCCCGCCATTCGTTGAACGCGTCCGACTTGCGGAAGCCCTCGGTGTGGGCTTCGAGCGATTCCCACTGGACGAGGAGGAGGAACGAGCTGGGTTGCTCGATGCAGCGTTCGACGCGCAGGGAGATGAAGCCCGGGGCCGAGGCGATGATCGACTTGGCCCGGTCCATGGTCTCCATGAACTCTGCTTCCTGCCCCGGGATGACCGGGAGGATCGCGTGTTCGGTGATCAGCGACGCCGAGCAGCCGCTGGCGCAACGCCGGGTCCGTGGCGGCGTCGATGGCCGTCCAGGCGAGCGCCAGTGCGCCGTCGCGCACCGCGGCGTCGGCCGAGGGGGTGATGCAGGCGGCTGCGAACTCGTGCTGGTGGTTCACGGCGCCACCGGTCTCGATGCCGATGAGGGGATGGATGGTGGGGACCGCCAGCGACACGTTGGCCATGTCGGTCGAGAATGTGGGGAGCGGCATGTCGGCATCGTCGGCTTCGAAGGTGCGGCCGAGTGATTGGGCGTTGACTCGATACGCCGCCACCAGCCCCGGGTCGGCCTCCATGTGTGAGTAGTCGGGCGACAGCTTCTCGTAGCGCACGGTGCACCCCGATGCCGAGCGCGCCGGCCTCGAAACAGGCCCGGATGCGCGGCTCGAGGGCCGAGAGCCCGCCGATGGTGCGCGAGCGGGCCATGAAGCGGCCGGTGACCGCGGCGGGGATGACGTTGGCCGCTCCGCCACCGCGGGTGATCACTCCGTGCACCTGATCCCCGGGCGGCAGTTGTTGGCGCAGCAGGCCGAGCGACACCTGGGCGATCGTCATCGCATCGAGGGCGTTCACCCCTTCCCAGGGCGCGGCCGACGCGTGGGCCTCCTTGCCGGTGAAGTGCACGTCGAAGTGGGCCACGGCCAGACAGGCGCCCGTCATGCGCTCGACCGGCCACGGGTGCACCATCATGGCCGCGTGGACGTCGTCGAAGGCGCCCCGCTCGAGCATGAAGATCTTCCCGCCGCCACCCTCCTCGGCCGGGGTGCCGAGGATCCGCACCTGCAGGCCGATCTCGTCGGCCACCGAGGCGAGGGCCAAACCGGCCCCGACGGCGCTCGCCGCGATGATGTTGTGCCCGCAGGCGTGCCCCACGTCGGGTAGTGCGTCGTATTCGGCGCAGACAGCGACGACCAACTCGCCGTCACCCGCACCGCGACTCGAATGCGGTGGGAATGTCGTAGACGCCCTCGGTGACACTGAGGCCCCCGGCGCGGATGGCCGACGCCACGGCATGGGCCGACCGGGTCTCTTCGAAGCAGAGCTCGGGCGTGGCGTGGACCGAATGGCTGAGAGCCACCAGGTCGGGCAGCCGTTCGGCGATGACCGCCGCCGCTGCGTCCTTGGCCGCTCGTGCGTCCATCACGTCGGTGCGTCCATCACGGCACCTATTCGATCACAGCCACGATGTCGCCGGCACCGACCGATGCCCCGGCGGCGACCCGCACCTCTTTGATGACGCCATCCTTCTCGGCGTTCACCGCGTTCTCCATCTTCATGGCTTCGAGCAGGCAGATGGTCTGCCCCACCTCGACCTTGTCGCCGACGGCGACGAGCACCTTGACGATCGTGCCCTGCATGGGCACCGCCACCTCGCCGGAGCCGGTGGCGGCGGCGGCCGACGTAGCCGAGCGGCGGGGCCGGGCCGTGCCGGCCTGGGGGGCCGCCGTCGTGCCGAGGTCGGGCACCCAGAGCTTGACCGAGAACCGCCTGCCGTCGACTTCGGCGGTGACGTCGCGCTCCACGGTGGGCACCGCTTCGTCAGCGCCCGCCGGGGGGACGTCGACCGGGGCGACGTTGAGCTGGCTCAGGTCCAGCACGTCCTCGACCCACTTGGTGGAGTGCTTGGCCTCGGCGAAATCCGGATGCGTGAGGATGGCCACGTCCGCCGGAATCGTCGTGGCGATCCCCGTGATCTGCGTCTCGTCGAGCGCACGCAACATGCGGCGCCGTGCCGCCTCGCGGTCGGGCGCCCAGACGATGAGCTTGGCGACGAGGTTGTCGTAGAACTGGCTGACGAGGTCGCCGGACTCGTAGCCCGCATCGAGCCGGACCCCGGGACCGGAGGGAGCGGTGAACTTCGTGATGGTGCCGGGCGAAGGGGAGAAGCGGCCACCGCTCGGGTCCTCGGCGTTGATGCGCACCTCGATGGCGTGGCCGTTGCGTTGGACGTCCTCCTGCCCGAAGGTCAGCTCCTCACCCGAGGCGATGCGGATCTGCCACGCCACGAGGTCGAGGCCGGTGACGAGCTCGGTCACCGGATGCTCCACCTGCAGCCGCGTGTTCATCTCCAAGAAGAAGAATTCACCGTCCTGGAAGAGGAACTCGACCGTCCCGGCGTTGTAGTACCCGCAGGCTTTCGAGACTTTGACCGCGGCCTCGCCCATGGCCCGGCGCACCTCGTCGGGGAAGGCCGGTGCGGGGCTCTCCTCCACCAACTTCTGGTGACGGCGCTGGGCCGAGCAGTCGCGCTCACCCAACCACAGCGTGTTGCCGTGCGTGTCCCCGAGCACCTGCATCTCCACGTGGCGTGGCCAACCGAGATAGCGCTCGACGTAGATCTCGGGCCGGCCGAAGTACGCCTGCGCTTCGCGGGCGGCCGACTCCATCGCCTCGGCCGCTTCGGAGGCGGACTCCACGACCTTCATGCCACGACCCCCACCGCCGTAGGCGGCCTTGATGGCCAAGGGCCATCCGACCTCTTCGCCGAAGGCCACGACCTCATCGGGTGACGTCAACGGCTCGGACCGGCCCGGCACGCCGGCGACGCCGGCCCGCTCGGCCGCGATGCGTGAGCTGATCTTGTCGCCCATCACCTCGATCGCCTCGGGCGGCGGGCCGATGAAGGTCACGCCGCGATCGGTGATAGCCCGGGCGAAGTCGGTGTTCTCGGAGAAGAAGCCATACCCCGGATGGACGCCGTCCGCCCCGCTCTGCTCGATGGCGGCCAGAATCGCCTCCGTGTTCAGGTAGCTCTCCGCCGCCGTCTCCCCGCCCAGCGCATAGGCCTCGTCAGCCATGCGGACGTGAAGCGCTTCGCGATCGAGGTTGGAGTACACGGCAACCGTGCCGATGCCCATCTCGCGGCAGGTCCGTATGACACGGACGGCGATTTCGCCGCGGTTGGCGATGAGGATCTTCTTCAACACAAGGGGCCTTTCGACTAGGAAGGGAACTTCACAATTGCACGGACCCTAGGGTGTCTGCCATGTGGGGTGGGACCTGGGACGTGCGCCGGTTCGACGAGATCGACTCGACCAACGCCTATTTGCGGCGGGAAGCCCGGATCGGGGCCCCCGAAGGAACGGTGGCGGTGGCCGACCACCAGAGCGCCGGGCGGGGCCGCATGGATCGCCGTTGGGAGTCGCCGCCCGGTGCCTCTCTCCTTGTTTCGGTCCTCTTCCGGCCTGATTTTGACCCCTCTGAGCTGCACCTTTGTACCGCGGCGGTGGCGTTGGCGGCGGCGGAAGCCTGCTGCAGGGTCGCCGGCGTGGGTGCCGTGCTCAAGTGGCCCAACGACCTTCTGGTGGGGGACGCCAAGCTGGCGGGCGTGCTGGCCGAGGCGGAATTCCTCTCCGGGCGTTGTGCCCTCGTGGTCGGGCTCGGGCTCAACGTGGAGTGGCCCGGTCCCGCCGGCGTGGGCGGCACCTGCCTGAACGATCTGAGCGTCGACCCCGGTGGACCGGGGTGCCCTGCTCGATGCCCTGCTCGACGCGCTCTCGACCCGGCGGGCCCTTCTCGACAGTGCGCCGGGGCGCCGGGAGGTGGCCGCCGAGCTACGCCAGCGCTGCGCCACGCTGGGACAGCGGGTGCGGGTGGAGTTGGCGGCGCACGTCGTGGTGGGCGTGGCGGTCGAGGTCGACGACGCTGGTCATCTCGTGGTGCAGACGGCGCGCGGACCGCACACGGTCGCGGCGGGCGACGTCGTCCATCTCCGACCCGGCTGAGCACCGTTTCCCCAGGTGAGGGGCATCTTGACCAGCGCGTCGGCCCCGCTCCCCGGCCGGACCCGTCACCGAGCAAACCGAAGATGGCGGCTACACTCTCGCCCTTATGCGCCTTCTCGTGACGGGAGGAGCCGGTTTCATCGGGTCGAACTTCGTCCGCTACTGGGTCGAACAGCACCCAGAGGACCACGTCGTCGCCTACGACGTGCTCACCTACGCCGGCAACCGACCGAATTTGGCTGATGTCGAAGATGCCATCGTCTTCGTCCAGGGTGACATCTGTGACGGCCCCCTGGCCGAGAAGACCTTACGCGACGAGGGGATCGACACCATCGTCCATTTCGCGGCCGAGTCCCACAACAGCCTCGCCGTCCTCAACCCGGGGCTGTTCTTCCGCACCAACGTGCTGGGGACCCAGACGCTGCTGGAGGCGGCCCGACAGGTCGGCCTCGCGCGGTTCCATCACATCAGTACCTGCGAGGTGTACGGCGATCTCGCGCTCGATACGGACGAGGTCTTCAGGGAGGACTCGCCCTATCGCCCCCGCACGCCCTACAACGCCAGCAAGGCCGGGGCGGATCACGCCGTGCGGGCCTACGGCGAGACCTACGGGCTGCCCGTCACCATCACCAACTGCTCGAACAACTACGGCCCCTACCAATTTCCCGAGAAGGTCATCCCGGTGTTCACGACGGCGGCTCTCGACGACAGGAACCTGACGCTCTACGCCACCACCGAGAACCGTCGGGAATGGCTGCACGTGCACGACCACTGCACCGCGATCGAGGCCGTCCTCGAGCGGGGCGTCGTCGGCGAGACCTATCACGTGGGCAGCGGCGTCGAGGCATCCATCATGGAGATCGCCGACCTCGTGCTCAAGACGTTGGGCAAGCCGGCGTCGCTCAAGGAGATTGTGCCCGATCGCCCCGGACACGACCGCCGTTACCTTCTGGACTCGGGCAAGCTCCGGACGCAGCTCGGGTGGGCCCCTTCCGTCGCATGGGAAGACGGGTTGGCCGAGACGGTCGAGTGGTACGCGGCCAACCGCGCCTGGTGGGAGCCGCTGCGTGCCCGCGGCACCGGTCGTCGAGGGCGGATGGGGCGCCGCCGGCTGACGCCGGCCCCACCTATGCGAGTTCTTGTCACCGGCGCCGACGGGCAGCTCGGACGCGACCTTCTCGACGCGCTGCGCGGATGCGTGCCGGTGGGCGGCCGCCGGTGTCGCCTGCTGGGACCCGAGGGACCGTGGCCCGAGCCCAACGACGAGGTATTGGCGACGGACATCGGCACTATGCGCGTCGACGAACGCGACGCCGTGCAGTATGTATTCCGTGCCTTCCGGCCCGAGCTCGTCCTGCATGGTGGAGCCCTCACCGCGGTCGACGCCTGTGAGACCGATGTCGATCTTGCGTATGCGGTGAACGCCATCGGCACCCGGAACGTGGCGGAAGCGGCGTCCGCAGTCGGCGCGCACATGCTCTACGTCTCGACCGACTATGTCTTCGACGGGACGTCGCCCCGGCCCTACCGCGAGTGGGATGCGACGAATCCGATGTCCGTCTACGGCGCCAGCAAATTGGCGGGTGAGCGCGAGTGCCCGCCCGGATCGACGATCGTGCGCACGTCGTGGGTCTGCGGCGCCCACGGGAAGAACATGGTCAAGACGGTCCTGCGGCTGGCCGCAGGGACCGACCCTCTGCGCTTCGTCGACGACCAGCACGGCTCGCCCACCTTCACGGCCGACCTCGCCTCCGCCATCGTCACCCTGGGAACCGACAAGCGCCCGGGCATCTTTCACGTGACGAACAGCGGGGCGACGACGTGGTGCGGTTTCGTCCGGGCGATCATGGAGGCGGCCGGCGCCGACCCGGCGCGCGTGCAGGCGATCTCCACCGCCGACCTGGACCCGTCGGCGTACCCGGCGCCCCGGCCGGCCAACTCGGTGCTCGACAACATGGCCCTCCGGCTCAGCGGCTTGCCGGCGCTGCCGCACTGGAAAGACGGGTTGGCCCGCCTGGTGCGGGCATTGGACGTCGAAGGGGCGGTGGCGTGACGGCACGCGCGGGCGTGAACAAGAACAAGCGGGCCACCGATCCCGAGTCGCGCGCGGTGGCCGTCATCGGTGCCGGCTACGTCGGTCTCCCTACCGCCGCCACGCTGGCCCACTTCGGCCACCGTGTGGTGTTGGCCGAGCGCGATCCGTCGCGGCTGGCTGCGTTGCGCAGTGGCCGCATGCCTATCGTCGAGATCGGCCTGGACGATCTGGTGGCCGAAGGGGTGGCCGCAGGCAACCTGCACTTCACCGCCTCGGCTGCCGAAGCCGTCGCCGGGGCGGCCTTCGTCTTCCTGTGCGTCCCCACGCCCCAGGGCGACGACGGCTCGGCTGACCTCTCCTTCGTGGAGGCGGCGGCCAAGGAGGTGGGGCCCCTGCTCGGGCACGGCACAATCGTGGTCAACAAGTCGACGGTCCCTGTCGGTTCGGCCACGTTCGTCGAGCAGATCATCGGTCGTTCCGACGTCCGCGTCGTCTCCAATCCCGAATTCCTGCGCGAGGGAAACGCGGTGCGCGACAGCCTGCACCCCGACCGCCTCGTGGTCGGCGCCGACGACGCCCAGGCCGCGGCGATGGTGGGTGGCCTGTTCGCCGGGACCGGAGCACCGCTCATCGTCACCGACGCGACCACCTCGGAGACGATCAAGTACGCCTCCAACGCCTTCTTGGCCACCAAGTTGAGTTACGTCAACGCCGTCGCCGGTTTGTGCGAGGAAGTGGGTGCCGACGTGCGTGACGTCATGCTGGGCCTCGGGTACGACAAGCGCATCGGCTTCGAGTTCCTGCACCCCGGCCCGGGCTGGGGCGGATCGTGCCTGCCCAAGGACACCCGGGCCCTCCTGCACATGGCACGGGAGGCGGGCTACGACTTCTCGCTGCTGGCGGGGGCCATCGCCAGCAACGAGCAGCAGTTGGCGCGGGTGGTGGCCAAGGTCGAGACGGCGTGCGGCGGTTCGGTCGACGGCGTGACCGTGGCCGTGTGGGGCCTCACCTTCAAGGCGAACACCGACGATCGCCGGGACTCGCCGAGCCTCGAGATCGCCCATCGCCTGACGGCGTCGGGTGCCCTGGTCCAGGCCTTCGACCCCACGGTCCCCGTGACGTTCTCCGCCGAATCCGGTGACCGGGCCGAGGTCGTGCCCGACGACCTGTCCGGCCTTGCGTTGCGGGCAGACCCCTATGAGGCGGTGCGGGACGCGGCGGTCGTCGTGGTGCTGACCGAGTGGGACGACTTCCGCTGGCTCGACTTCAGCCGCGTCCTGTCGCTCATGGCCGTCCCCTCCATCGTCGATGCCCGGAACCTCCTGGATCCGGCGGCCGTACGGCGCCTCGGGTTCGCGTATGCCGGGATCGGACGCAGGTGAGCCGCGTCGTGGTGGCCGGTGGGGCGGGCTTCTTGGGTTCGCACCTGTGCGAGTCGTTGTTGGCCCGGGGCGATTCGGTCGTCTGCCTCGACGACCTGTCCACCGGGAGCCGCGACAACGTGGCGCACCTGCTCGGGTCGTCCCGCTTCTCCTTCGTGGTCAGTGACGTCAGTGAGAAGGTCGAGCTCGAATCGAACGCCAAGGTCGATGCCGTGTGCAACCTGGCCAGCCCGGCGTCGCCTCCCGCGTATCTCGAGCGTCCGCTGGAGACGCTCGCGGTCGGGAGCGAGGGCACACGGCGGCTCCTCGAGCTGGCGCATCTCCACGACGCGCGGTTCCTCATGGCCAGCACGAGCGAGATCTACGGAGATCCCCTCGTCCATCCGCAGGTCGAGTCGTATCGGGGCAACGTGGACCCGACCGGTCCGCGCAGCGTCTATGACGAGGCCAAGCGGTTCGCCGAGAGCATCACCATGGCCATGCACCGCTTCCGCGGCGTCGATGTGGCGATTGCCCGCATCTTCAACACCTACGGCCCGCGCCTGGCGCCGGGCGACGGTCGGGTCGTGTCCAACTTCATCAGCCAAGCCCTGCGGGGGGAGCCGCTCACGGTCTACGGCGACGGATCCCAGACCAGGAGCCTGTGCTACGTCGACGATGAGATCGCCGGGCTTCTCGCGCTGTTGGACTCGTCGCTCACGGGGCCGGTCAACATCGGCAGTCCCGACGAGCGCACGGTCCTGGAGTTGGCCCACATCGTCATCGAATTGTCGGGGTCGGATTCCCCGATTACCTTCGAACCCCTGCCCACCGACGACCCCACGCGCCGCTGCCCCGACATCACTTTGGCCAAAGCGGCGTTGGGCTGGTCCCCGAGAATCGATCTGCAGGAAGGCATCACGCGGACGATGGCGTACCTGGCGCCCCGGGTACAGGCAACATGACGGCCGCTCCGGCCGAGCCGTCCGAAGGCTTCCTCCGCCCCCCTTACAAGACGCTGTCGGTGATCATGCCCGTCTTCAACGAGCGTACGACCGTGGCCGAGATCATCCGGCGCATGCGCGCCGTCGAGATCCCTCTCACGTTGCAGATCATCGTGGTGGACGACGGTTCGTCCGACGGTTCGGACAAGGTCCTGGGTGCCCTCGAGGACTCGACTGTGCGGGTCATCAACCACGCCCAGAATCAAGGGAAGGGTGCGGCCATCCGGACCGGCCTGGAAGCGGCCACCGGGGACCTGATCCTCATTCAGGATGCCGACCTCGAATACGACCCCGACGATTGGCCGCGCCTGCTCGATCCCATGCTCAAGGGCAAGGCCAGCGTCGTGTACGGCAGCCGTTTCACCGGCGAGCGCAAGAACATGCTGCCCCTGCACTGGTTCGCCAACCGGGTCCTCTCCTTTACGACCAACCTGCTCTACAGCTCGACGTTGTCGGACATGGAGACGTGCTACAAGCTGTTCGACGCCAAGGCGATCGCCGGTATCACCATCGTCTCGAACCGCTTCGACTTCGAGCCCGAGATCACGGCCAAGGTCCTCCGTCGTGGGCTGCGCATCTACGAGGTGCCGATCTCCTATGCCGGACGGGAAGTGGACGAAGGGAAGAAGATCACGTGGCGCGATGGATTCAGCGCGCTCGTCGCCCTCGTGCGCTTCCGCTTTGCCAGGGACTACTGAATTGCCGAGGAATCCTGCGCCCGCCGTGCCGGGTCAAGTGGCGGCTGTCGTCGTGGATCACGACACAGGGTCGCTCCTCCGCGACTGCGTGCATTCCCTCCTCCGAGACGGCGCCGCCCCCGTCGTCGTCGTGGAGAACGGCTCCCCCGGGAGCGTCGGGCGTGCGCTGGCCGCGCTCTTGGCCGACGACCCAGGATCCCCCGTCGTCGTCGTGGCCCCGGGGAGGAACCTCGGCTACGGCGCCGGGGTGAACCGGGGACTGGCCGCGCTGACCGGCCTGGCGCCGCCGCCGCCGTGGGTGGCCGTGTGCAACCCCGATCTGCACGTCCATCCGGGGGCCGTCGACGAGCTGCGCAAGGTCCTCGAGGCGCGCCCGGCCTGGGCTCTGGTCGGCCCGCAGATCTACGCTGATGACGGGTCGGTGTATCCCTCGGTGCGCCGCTTCCCGTCCTTGCTCGACGCGGCGGGCCATGCGCTGCTGGCGTTGTTCAATCCGGAGAACCGCTTCACCAAGCGCTATAACCCCGGCGTCCCGCAAGGTGCGGGGGCAGCGGAGGCCGATTGGATATCCGGTTCGTGTTTCCTGGCCCGACGCGACGCCCTCGAAGAGCTGGGTGGGTTCGACGAGGCCTACTTCATGTACGCCGAGGACATGGACCTGTGCTGGCGAGCCCACCGGGCGGGCTGGGGGATCGGGTTCACCGGCGCGGCGGGCGTCACGCACCTCCAGGGTGTGAGTACGGCCAGGCATCCCTACAAGATGATGGCGGCCCACCATCGTTCGGCGTTGCGGTTCACCGTCGGGACCACGTCGGGCTGGCGGCGGGTGCTGTTGCCCCTGGCCGTGCTCGTCCTCGGTGTGCGCATGGGGATCGCCACGGCGCGCCTGGCTGTCAAGCAGGCTTAGCCCGTGCACCGGTTCGCCGGCTCGCTCGTGGCCCTCATGGTTGCGACCTCGCTGTTGGTGGGCGCACGGGTCAATGCCCCCGCGGCGCACATCCGGGTCGAGCCCATTGTGAATTTCGCACTCCCACCGGCGTCCGCCGGGTGCGGCGGCGCCACGGACCTGGCGGGGGGCGCGGCGCGCATCCCGATCACCGTGAGCACCGTGGCGGGTCAGGTCTCCGAGACCGTGAACGTCTGCATCGCCGGCCATGGGCCTTACCCGTTCGTGCTTGATTCCGGCGCCGGCGAATCCATCATCGATCGTCGGTTGGCCACCCGGCTGCAGTTGGCCCACCACGGATCGACCATCGAGTTCGGTGGGGTGGGCTGCACCGGGAGCGCACAGCCGGTCCGGATGCCGTCGTGGTCGGTGGCAGGCGTTGCACTGGCGCCCCAGGACGTGACGGCGGCGACACTTCCCGACGTCGGTGGGGCCGGGCAACCGGTAGGGCTCCTGGGCTCCGACGTGTTGCGCCGTTTCGGGGCGGTCCGCCTGGACTTCACGGCGCAGACCCTCACCTTCGCTGGACCCGAGGGGCCGGTACCGCCCGCCGTCTCGCCGGACGTGCGCGGGCCGACGGGTCCGGCGCCGTCAGCGGTACTGACCCAGGGTGAGGCGGGCACGACGGTACCGCTCACCGTTGTCCTCACGCCCGGTGATGTCTCGCTCGACGTCCGCTCGCGGTTCGGCCAGGGGCCGGCGCGCACCTTCGTCCTCGACACCGGCTCGTCCCAGTCGGTGGTGGCCAAGTCGTTGGTCAAGAGCGCGCATCTTGCCCCGACCGACCTGGCGCAGCGTCAACCGACCGTGTGTTCGACCATCACCGCGCCGCTGGTGCACAGCGGGCCCTGGTCGATCCCGGGGGTGCAGCTCCACCCCCAACTGCTCGGTGCGGTGAACTTCGGGCCCGTCAGCCTGGACGGCACGTCCGGCCTGATCGGCTCGGACCAATTGCGTCGTTACGGCTGGGTGATCTTCGACTACAGCGGCGGGCGGTTGGTCGTGGGATCACCGTGAGCGCGGTCGCACGTGGTCGCGGCCGGTCGCAGGTGACTGTGGGTGTCCGGGCCGGGCCCGTTCAGCCGAGTGGGGGGAGACCGCGCACCGGGTGCCGGGGGACCACGGCGTCGAGGATGCCCAGATGCACCACCCGGTACGCGTTGCCGTGGGCGGTCAGGTAGGCGGTGAACGCGCTCTCGGAATAGCCCCCCGGGCCGGGCTCGGGGTTGGAGAAGGCAGCCCCTGCCGCGGCCTCGCGTCCGGGGGCGAAGAACAGCCAGGCCTGCGGGGTGCCGGCGCGGACGCGGCGGGCAAGGCTCGCCGAGCGCTGCACATCCATGGGTGAGGGGCTGACCGTCACCGTATGGGGGGCTAGGAAGTCGAGGTCGTACGCGGTCCAATAGTCGCCGTAGGCGGTGCGGAGGTGATGGGCGGCCATGGACACGATGACCTGACGGGCCGCCTCGTTCGGATCTGACCATCCGGAGAAGAAGGCCCGGGGATGCGTCGGGACGCCGGCGGACTCATGCGCCAGCACCACGGTCGAGCAGAGGCCGGCCGCCAGCCCGAGACTGGCCAGTGCGAGAGCGGCATGCCCGGCGGGGCGTCGTCGGCGGGCATGGGTCGCCGTTGTGGACGGCGCCGTCGTCACGCCGGGTAACGACCAGACGGCGAGCAGTATGAGCAGCGGTGGGAGGTAGACGCCGTAGCGGCCGTCGACCCAGTACCACGAAGTGGGGAAGTAGGCAGAGACGAAAGGGAAGGCCACCACGGCCAGACCGGCGGCCAGCAAGGGAGCCGCGGCACGACCCAGCCGGGCCACCCACGCTGCACGCACCAGCATGACCGCCAGCAGGGCCACGATGACCACGAAAAGCGCGTGACCAACGGTGCTCCCTCCTATCCACGCGCCACCCGGGATCGCCCGCAGGCCCAGCTGTGAGGGGAGTACGTCGTGGAAGAAGATCGACACGCGGGTCCAGTAGCCGTCCTGCGGGGGCGCAGGATTGCCGAGATGGAGCGAGGCGAAGCTCGACCTCAGATTCGACCAGATCCAGGGGAGGGCGCCGACGATGACACCCAACCCGGTCAGCGCGAATGCGCCCACGTGCCATGGAGCGGACCACCGGCCCCCGGTGGCCCCCGGTGGCGCGTACAGGCGGTTCCAACTCGCCACGAGCAGGACCACGGCCGGGATGACGAAGTAGGCGATCTCGGGGGAGGCCCACCATCCGACGCCTGCGGCCAGCCCCATGACGACACGCGTGGCGGGGCCGGCACGGTGCTGGTGCACCCGCAGCGCGCAGAGCACCAGCACGAGGCCGCAGCAGAGGGTGGCGCCGCGAAAGCCGATCTCGCGCACCGAGTTCCACACGGCGGCATACGGCCAGACCCAGACCATGGCAGCGCCCACGGCGGCCAACCGGCGGTTGGCGTGACCCGTGCGGAGCACGACGTAGGCCAGCGCAGAGGCCACCGCGGCCAGGACCGCCGGGGTGCCATTGAGGCCCATCGGCCCGCCGTTGACCTGTCCCAACACCGCAGCCACGACGTAGGGCTCGACCCCTCCGTAGTGCTGGCCCCAGTAGAAGGCGTCGAGATGCCCGGCCAGGATGCCCCGTCCCATCAGCCCCACCACGGCTTCGTCCCCGAAGAGCGACATGTGGGCCAGCAACCACACCCGGAGCAGAACGCCGTAGGTCCCGGCGAGGACCACGAGCAGCCATGGCACGACGTGCGATGCCGCAACGACCATGCCACCCCCGTTCGTGCTGGGCGTGGCACCCGCATCGCGTGTAGGGCCGGGACTCGATGTCGCAGGGCCGGGGCCGTCCTGTGCCGGGCCGCGCTCGCCGTCCGCAGTGCCGTCGGCAGTCGGGGCCGCAGTCGGGAAAGTCGGTGGAACGAGCTGCGTCAACGAGGCGGGGCCGGGCGGTTGCGGCGAGACGGGATGATATGGATAGACACTTGCTACAACGCCGGACCGGGCTTGTCGAGTATCCCTCTCAATGCCCGGCTCACTGCATGGCGATGATGGCGTCGACCTCCTCTTGGGCGTCGATGAACGGCTCGCCATCAACTTCGACGAAGAGCGAGTCGATGCTCCCGCTGAAGCGGAAAGGCGGCGTGATCTCGTCGGTCACGGGGAGCCCGTTGCTGTAACCGCACGTGATGCCGGCGCCGGTCACCGAGAACCGCCCGGGTGTGAAGAACTCGATGGTCCCCTCGGCGACGACACCACCGTCGGCCACGAGCCGCGCCCGGCCCCGGTGCTCGCCCACCTTGGCGTAGTCGAACGCAAGTGTGTGAGCGCCCGGCGCGAGGCGCACCGCTCCACGGAGGTGATCGGGCTCGGTTGCCGCCCGGTTGTGGACGTAGTGCAGGGCGCCATCCGCCAGGTAGAAGCACCAGCCTCCGAGCAACGAGCCCTGGGAGAGGAGGACGCCCTGTGCACCGCCCTCGGGAATCGTGACGTCGGCCACCACGCGATGGGTCCGGTTCTTCACGTTGACGGCAACCAGTTCGGGAACCGGCGCCGCATCCTGGTAGTAGTCGTACCGCTGTCGGTGCGGCACGCTCAGAGGGCGCTCGGTCACGAGGACGGGCAGGGGGCGCGGGTCGAGGGGCAGGACCTGGTAGCGGCCGGCCTCGACCCACCAGCGCTCGACCATCTGGGCCAGACGCGCCGGCTCCTCCCGGGCCAGGTCGTGGCACTCCGTCGGGTCCACTGCCACGTGGTACAGCTCCCATTCGTCGGCATCGAGGCCCGGTTCGATCTGCATGACCGGGTGGTACGTCACGGCTTTCCAGCCTTCGTGGTAGAGGGCGCGGCAGCCGAACATCTCGTAGTACTGCGTGAGGTGGGTGTCCGCGGAGGCAGGGTCGGCGATGGAGGCGAAGAAGCTGGTCCCCTCGATCGGGCGTTGGGTGACCCCGCGGATCTCGGCGGGCGGCTCGATCCCCACGGCTTCCAGCACGGTCGGCACGATGTCGATGGCATGGACGTACTGGCGACGGAACCCAGCCCCGCCCACGGCCCCGCCCCGGGGCCAGTGGACGATCAGCGGGTCGGCCACCCCGCCCTCGTGCACCTCACGCTTCCAGCGGCGGAACGGCGTGTTGCCGGCCACCGTCCAGCCCCAGGGGTAGTTGTTGTGCCACCGGGGCCCGCCGATCTCGTCGATGTGCGCCACCGCCTCCTCCAAGGTGGTGGCGACACCGTTCCACGGCCGCACATCGTTGAGCGATCCGGTCGGGCCACCCTCCGAGCTCGCCCCGTTGTCCGACAGCACGAAGAGCAAGGTGTTGTCGAGGTCGCCGATATGACGCAGGTACTCGACGAAGCGGCCTATCTCGTGATCGGTATGCGAAAGGAATCCGGCGAAGGCCTCCATGAAACGCGCGTAGAGCCGGCGCTCGTCGGCGGTGAGCGAGGTCCACGCCGGCACCCAGTCCGGCCGGGCGGAGAGCTCGGTGCCCTCGGGCAACACCCCCAGCTCGATCTGGCGCCGCGAGGTGGCCTCGCGCCACTGGTCCCAGCCGTCGTCGAAGGCCCCGTGGTAGCGGGCGATCCACTCCTCCGGGGACTGGTGCGGTGAGTGGCAGGCGCCGGTGGCGAGATACACGAAGAAGGGTTTGTCGGGGTCGCTGGCCCGTAGGTCGCGCACGTTGCCGATCGCCCGGTCGACCAGGTCCGTCGTGAGGTGGTACCCCTCTTCGGGCCCGTACGGTGGGCTGACCAGATGGTTGTCGTGAATCAGGTTGGGGACGAACTGATGGGTCTCCCCCGACATGAAGCCGTAGAACCGCTCGAAGCCGCGGCCCAGCGGCCACCGGGCCCGGCTGGCCCCGGAGTGGCACTCGTCCTCTGGGGTGAGATGCCACTTGCCGACGGCGTACGCGGCGTAGCCGGCCTCGACGAGCATCTCGGAGAGGAAGCCGTTGGCGAACGGGATCCGCGAGTTGTAGCCCGGATAGCCGGCGGCGATCTCGATGACCCGTCCCATGCCGTTCGAGTGGTGGTTCCGCCCCGTGAGCACGCACGAGCGTGTGGGCGAGCACAGGGCGGTGGTGTGAAAGTTGGAGTAGCGCAAGCCTTCGGCGGCCAAGCGGTCGAAGGCCGGGGTGGCGATGTCCGATCCGAAGCAGCCGAGCTGGGCGAACCCGACGTCGTCGAGAACGACGACGGCGACATTCGGCGCATCCGGGGACGCCCGCAACGGTTCCGGCCAGCTCGGCGTCGATTCGTCGAAGTAGCGCCCGATCACTCCGCCAAACGGTTCATCCCGCACTGCGCACCCCATTTCGTGTCCCGTCGTCCACCCGTTCCCCGCGGTTGGCCGAGGGAGGCGCCGGGGCCTCAACTTATCCAGATGATCTCTGTACGGATACACTCGGCCCCGGGGGGCGCATCGTCCGCCATGCGTTCGACCGGGCCAGATCGACCGGGCCCGGGGGGTCGTCGTCAAGGAGGAATCGAAGATGCGTGCGCTTCTATTCGGTGTAGAGCCTGACCCCTGGACTCCGTCGGATCCGACCAACCCGCTCATGGCGGGAATGGTCACGACACCGATGAAGCTCACCGAGCTCGAAGAGCCTCATCCCGAGCGGTCCGATTGGGTGATGGCGAAGACGCGGCTGACCGGCATCTGCGGCTCCGACGCCAAGCACGTATTCCAGGATTTCGGCGAGGGCAACGCCGACAACCCCATGAATGCGTTCTTCACCTACCCGACCGTGCTCGGTCACGAGGTCGTCGCCGAGGTGGCCGAGCTCGGTCCGGATGCACGTGGCCTCGAGATCGGCCAACGGGTCGTCCTCAATCCCTGGCTCACCTGTGGACCCCGCGGGATCGACCCGCAGTGTGCCGCATGCCAGGCGGGCGACCTGAGCCTCTGTCACAACTTCCTGCACGGCCGGCTCGCCGCGGGCATGCACACCGGGCTCTCGCGCGATGCCACCGGCGGCTTCGCCGAGTTCCTGCCGGCCCATGACTCGATGTTCATTCCGATCCCGGACTCCATTTCCGATGAGGTCGCCGTCATGGCCGACCCGTTCGCGGTATCGCTCCACTCCGTGACGCGGCATTCGCCGCCTCCCGGCGGCAAGGCCCTGGTCTACGGCGCCGGAGCGCTCGGAACGTGCGCCACGGCGATCCTGCGGGCCTTGCACCCCGACGTCGAGGTTCTCGTGGTTGCCCGTTTCCCCGCCCAGGCGGCACTGAGCCGCTCGCTGGGCGCCACTGTCGTCAACCCGGGGAAAGCCGGGGACCTCATAGAGGAAATCGTCGACTGGTCGGGTGGCACGCTCCTTGCGGCGCAGGGTGGTGGCCTGCCCATGGCCCACCCGGGGGGCATCGACGTCGTGTACGACACGGTCGGGACCAACGAGACCGCCGAAGTGGCCGTCCGGGTGCTCAAGGCGCGCGGCACCCTGGTCAAGAGCGGCGTGAACGCACCCGGCCGTTGGGAATGGACCCCGCTGTACTTCAAAGAGATTTCGTGGGTCGGTTCGAACGCCTTCGGCGTCGAAGAGGTGGACGGCGTCCGCATGCACGGGATCCGCCACTATCTGAAGATGGTCGAGGACGGCCGCATCGATATCAGCCCCATGCTGACCCATACGTTTCGCCTCGAGGACTGGCACAGCGCGTTCGAAGCGCTGGCGACCCAGCAGGAAAGCGGTGCCATCAAGGTGGCATTCGACTTTCGCTGATGGCGCGGTGACCCGGGCGGCTCCTACGTCAGCTCGGCGTAGCGGAAGCAACCCACCACATGGTCATTGACCAGTCCGGCGGCCTGCATGTGCGCATAGCAGACGGTCGGCCCGACGAAGCGGAAGCCGCGGGCGCGTAGATCGGCGCTGAGGGCGTCGGAGGCCGGGGTCATGGCGGGGAGCTGCTCGATCCGGCGCCACTTGTTCACTTTCGGACGTCCTCCCACGAACGACCACATGTAGGCATCGAACGAGCCGAACTCCTTTTGGACCGCCAGGAAATGACCCGCATTGCGCACCGTGGACTCCACCTTGGCGCGGTTGCGGATGATGCCGGGGTCCAGCAGGATCTTGTCGATCCGCTTCGGGGTGAAGCGGGCCACTTTCTCCACATCGAAGTCGGCGAAGAGGCGGCGGTAGCCCTCGCGCTTCTTGAGGATGGTGAGCCAGCTCAGTCCGGCTTGGGCCCCTTCCAGCACCAGGAACTCGAAGTGGGTGCGGTCGTCGTGCACCGGGACGCCCCATTCGGTGTCGTGATAGGGGACGTTCCACGGGCCCTGGGCCCAACGACAGCGGGGACGGTCGTCGGCGATGAAGGCGTCCGGATCGACGGGGGCGGATTCGGCGGGGGTCACGGCCCGACACTATGTGCCGGTTGGTCGCCATCGGCAATGATCAGAGCGTGGACAACGAACAGAGCGGTACCACCCTCGTCCGCAACCCCGCGACGGGGGCGGACATCACCCGGGTCCCCTCGCTCAGCGAGCCCGAGGTGGACGTGGCCATTGCCCGCGCCGCGACCGCCTTCGAGACGTGGCGGCACGTGGCCCCGGGCGACCGCGCACGCCTGCTGCGGCGCTTCGCCGCCGCGGTGGACGCGCACGGCGAGGAGCTGGCCCTGCTCGAGGTGGCGAACGCCGGCCACGTCATCGGGAATGCCCGCTGGGAGGCGGGCAATGTGCGCGACGTGCTGGAGTACTACGCCGGAGCGCCACAGCGGGCGCCAGATTCCCGTCCCCGGCGGCGTCGACCTGACGTTCCATGAGCCCCTGGGCGTGGTGGGGATCATCGTCCCGTGGAATTTCCCCATGGCCATCGCCGGCTGGGGCTTCGCCCCGGCGCTGGCTGCCGGCAACACCGTGGTCCTCAAGCCGGCGGAGCTCACCCCGCTCAGCGCGTTGCGCATCGGTGCGTTGGCCCTGGAGGCGGGACTCCCCGACGGCGTCCTGCAAATCCTGCCGGGCAAAGGCAGTGTCGTGGGTCAGCGCTTCGTGTCCCATCCGGCGGTCCGCAAAATCTGCTTCACCGGTTCCACGGAGGTCGGCCGGACCATCATGGCCGGCTGTGCCGTACAGGTGAAACGGGTGACGCTCGAACTCGGGGGGAAGAGCGCCAACGTCGTCTTCGCCGATGCCGACGTCGCGTTGGCCGCCGCGCGTGCGCCGTACGGCGTCTTCGACAACGCCGGGCAGGACTGCTGCGCCCGCTCGCGCATTCTGGTGCAGCGATCCGTCTACGAGGAGTTCCTCTCTCTCCTGGAGCCGGCCGTGCAGGGGGTCGTGGTGGGCGATCCCACCCGGGAAGCGACGGAGATGGGGCCCCTGATCTCGGCGGCGCACCTGGCCACGGTGTCCTCGTTCGTGCCGGAGGGGGCGCCGGTCGCACTCCGGGGAACGTTCCCCGAAGGTGAGGGGAACTGGTTCGCCCCGACGGTGCTGGCCCCGGTCGACCCGCGGGATCGGGCGGCCACCGAAGAGATCTTCGGACCGGTCGTCGTGGTCATTCCCTTCGAGGACGAGGCCGACGCGGTGCGCCTGGCCAACGACACTCCCTACGGGCTGTCGGGGTCGCTGTGGACCCGCGACATCGGCCGGGCCCTGCGCGTTTCCCGGGCGATCGAGACCGGGACCCTTTCGGTCAACTCACATTCATCGGTCCGCTACTGGACCCCTTTCGGCGGAGCCAAGCAGTCCGGCATCGGGCGGGAGCTCGGACCCGACGCCCTCGATGCTTTCAGCGACGTCAAGAACGTCTTCATCAGTTCCGACTGACAGCCGCACAGGGATCAGCGCGCGTACAGCGGACAGAACGAGCAAGAGGAGAGCAATGAGCGACAGCATGCCGTACGCCCACCGGCTGGTGGGGAAGGTGGCCGTGATCACCGGCGGAGCGAGCGGGATCGGGAAGGCCATGTGCGAGCGGTTCGCGGCCGAAGGAGCAAAGGTGGCGGTGGCCGACCTCGACCGGGCTGGTGGAAACGAGCTCGCCCTGGCGATCGACGGCCTGTTCGTCGAGGTCGATGTCACCTCCGCCGAAGCCGTGGAGGATCTCTACAAGACCGTGGCGGAGCGCTTCGGGGGAATCGACATCTGCTGCAACAACGCCGGCATCAGCCCGCCCGATGACGACTCGATCCTCGACACCGGCCTCGATGCCTGGCGGCGGGTGCAGGAGGTCAATCTCACGTCCGTCTACCTGTGCTGCAAGTTCGCTATCCCCCATCTGCTGGAGCGGGGCGGTGGTTCGGTCATCAATACCGCCTCTTTCGTGGCGGTCATGGGCGCGGCCACCAGCCAGATCAGCTACACCGCCAGCAAGGGCGGGGTGCTGGCCATGAGCCGCGAGCTCGGCGTGCAGTTCGCCCGCCAAGGGGTTCGGGTGAACGCACTGTGCCCGGGGCCGGTGAACACGCCGTTGCTCCAAGAGCTTTTCGCCAAGGACCCCGAGCGCGCGGCACGGCGCCTGGTCCACATCCCCATGGGCCGCTTCGGCGAGGCCTCCGAGATCGCCGCTGCGGCCGCATTCCTTGCTTCTGACGACTCGTCCTTCATGACGGCGTCGACGTTTCTCGTCGACGGTGGGATCTCGGGGGCCTACGTGACTCCACTTTGAGTGTCCGCCCGGTCGTGTGCCGGCCGCCGCCCGGCTGCGAAGCCGGTCGCGGCGGGATGGGGAAGAGTTGGGGATTCACCGGATTCCGTTGGGGATGACTGAGGAAAAGGTGGGGAGAACGTCTGGATTTCGCGAAAACGCATTGACCTTCTGCGACGCGTGGAGCAAGGTTGCATCAGTTCGGAGATGAAAGCCCGCCGAACCCCGACGGAGCGCCGCAAGGCAGGACGGAGGGATGCCGGAAGGAAAGCCGCAAGGCGGACCGCGAAGGTGGCCGAGAGAAAGCCGCAAGGCCGGATCGAGGGTCGGCATTGAGTTCCGCAAGGGACTCGCGGCCGGAGCGGGGAGACGTTTCCGACGACAGGCGTACCGTGTGACGGAATGGTGACTTCCCTGGAGCCGCCGGACCAGGCCCGGGACGGGATTGTCCGACACGATCCCGGAACGGTGTCGACGGTGCGTCTCAGACGTGGCCCCGAGGAGCACGGGAGGCTTCGGCCGAACGGTTACTCGGGGTTGCGTCGCGCCTGGGCTTCAGGCGCGATCGCCCTCGACCGGGGTCCACAGCGCGGCCGGGCGCTCGCCTTGGCTGACCTGGTGGGCCAGTTCGCCCTGCACCAACGCCAGGTCGTCAGGATGCGTGACCCCGATACACCGTCCGCTCGCCGACAGCACGGAGAACGGGGACGAGACCAAGGACTCGGCCACGACTTCGGGCAGCAGCACCTCGGCTTCTTCGGACGCGTCGGTGGCAGCCGCCATAGCGACCTGCAGCGTCTTGTGAAAGGCCGGGGTGAAGCCCCAGAGGTTCATGGAGACACGGGCGTCGGGGGAGAGCTGCGAAGGCTCCAGCCCGTCGGCGGACGCGAACGTTCCGTCGGGCTGGGCGGTCACCTGGCGCCGTTCGTCGACGCGGCGTAACTGCCCGTCGGGTCCCACCTCGCAGATGCCCCGGGTCACCGGGGCCTGCCCGATGACGGCGTCGGCCAGGCGGAAGCCGACCAGGGCGTTGGTGGTGTCGAGGGCCTCGAGGTGCGCGCACCAGGAGGGCGCATGCGGCCCGTCCGTAGATGTCGTCGGCGTTCCCGACGCCGTAGGGAGTGTCGCCGACGTAGTCCGAAGCACTCAGGACGGCGTTGACCGTGCCGAGAGGAGCCTCTTGGAGGGCGAAGCGGACGTCGACGTGCGAAGGCCAGGTGTGCTCGACGTGGTAGCGGATCGCCGGTCCCGTCGCTGGGCCCAGCACGAGCACGATCGTTCCGAAGCCGGCAGCCAACGCATCGCTGGCGACCAGGTCGATGACGGCTTCACCGCGCGGCCCGACGGGCGCCAGGGGCTTGACGCCCCCGTAGCGGCGGGCCCGGCCGGCGGCCAGGATGACGAGGGAGGGGCTGGCGGCCACCGCGCTCACGGGCCCCAGCGCAAGACGGCGCTGGCCCATGTCATGCCCCCACCGAAGCCGGTGAGGAGGAGGTTGTCACCGTCGTGGACCCGGTCGTTGCTGATGGCATCGTGCAGGGCCAGAGGAATAGAGGCGGACGAGGTGTTGCCGTAGCGGTCGATGACCACCACGGTGCGCTCTTCGGGAATGCCCAGACGCTGGCAGGCCGCCACGATGATGCGCAGGTTGGCTTGGTGCGGCACGAGCAACGAGACGTCGTCGGGGCCGAGCCCGGCGTCGGCCATGGCCCGCTCGGCCGACTCGACGACCACCCGGACCGCTTTGCGGAAGACCTCTTTGCCGTCCATGTAGAGGGTCCCGCCGTGCTCGCAGTAGAGCAGGTGACGGAGCGACCCGTCGGAATTCAGGTTCCAGCTCAGCAGCTGTCCCGGGCCCTCGACCGGCTGCACGACCACCGCGCCGGCGCCGTCGCCCACGATGATGGCGATGGCCCGATCGTCCATGTCGGTGATCTTCGAAAGGGTTTCCGAGCCTATGAGGAGGATCGGGCCGGCGCCGGTGGCGATCAGGCCGGCCGCGGTGACCAGGCCGTAGACGAAGCCCGAGCAGGCGGCGTTGATGTCGAACGCACCGCCCTTGATCCCCGAGCGCGTTCTGCACCGTCGGCGCCGTGCCGGGGACGATGCCGTCCGGCGTCGTCGTGGCCAGCACGACATGGTCGATGTCGGCCCCGGTGAGCCCGGCGCAGCGGAGCGCGTTCTGCCCGGCCTCGATGGCGAGGCCGGAGGTCGTGCCCCCGATGCGGCGTTCGCGGATGCCGGTGCGCTCGGTGATCCAGGTGTCGCTCGTGTCGAGGCTGACCGCCATGTCGTCGTTGGTCACGATCTTGTCCGGCAGCGCGATGCCCCAGCCGGTGATGCGGATGCCGGTCACTTGGACCCGGACCCGGCGCGGACGGCGTGGATGCCGACAAAGCCGGCGTCGCCTTCGATGATGCCACCCGTGTTCACGGCCAGACCGAGGCGGGCCCCGCTGATCTGGCGGGCCCCGGCGCGGCCGCGGATCTGCGTTGCGAGCTCGACCACCTGTGCCAGGCCGGTGGCGCCGAGGGGATGCCCGCGCCCGACCAGGCCACCACTCGGGTTCACGACCAGGCCGGGACTGTCCATCCCCGTAAGGCCCGCTTCCGTCGCCGGCCCGGCCTCTCCCCGCCCGAAGAACCCGAGCGACTCGAGGGCGAAGATCTCCTCGGGTGCGGTGGCGTCGTGCAGCTCGACCAGATCGAAATCGTCGGGACCGAGGCCCCACGCCTCCCATGCTGCCTCGGCGGCCTGGGAAAGACGGTCGTGGTAGTCGAGCAGACCATTTCCGGAGCGGGCCACCGAACCGATAATACGGGGGGCGGAGGCGGGGGCAGAAATCGCCGGCCCCGCCACGACGACCGCCGCGGCGCCGTCGGTGAACGAGCTGCACATGAGCCGGGTGAGGACTCCGGCCACCTGGGGCGAGGCCAGGACCTCCTCCACGGTGGTCGTGCGCTGGCACTGGGCCAACGGGTTGCGTGCCGCATGGTCGAACGCCTTCACGGCGGCCGAGGCCATCTGGCGCAGCGTGACGCCCCGATCGGCCATCAGGCGCAGGGCCCAGCCGTTGTTCAGGCCCATCAGGATGCTGCCGGCCGGGTTGGCGTCGGCGTGGCGCTGGTCGTGCAGGTCGTGGCGGTAGTCGGCCGGCAGTCCGTCCTCGATCCCCGCCATGGTCTCGCCCCGGTTCCCCGTCCACATCTTCTCGACACCGAGCGCGAGTACAGGACGCTCCGCGGAGGTGGCGATCATGGTGGCGAGATGCAGGGCGGAGCTCCCTCCGGCACAGGAGTTGTCGACGTTGACGATCGGCACTTCGCTCAACCCGGCCTTGCGCAGCCAGGACTGGCCGCGCACGCAGGCCTGATCGTTCAGGCGACCCGCCGTCGCGTTGCCGACGATGACGAGGCCGAGCTCGTCGGGCGACAGGCCGGCGTCGGCCAGCGCCTCGTGGGCGGCCTGGTAGGCCATCGTCTCGGGCGAGAGATCACGACGGCTCATGTCGGTCATGCCGGTCCCGAGGATGGCGACGTCGGTCGGTACGGACGCTCATGCGGACACCTCGGCAGGGACGGGATGGGAACGGGCCATGAACGCGGCGCGCAACGCGGCGAAGTGCCGCACGGCGCCGGTGGCGGCCACCATGACGATGATGTGGCGGGCCCCGGCTTCGACATAATGCCCGAGGGCGGCGGCACACGTCTCGGGCTCCCCGGCGACCAGGTGGCGCTCGAATGCCTTGGGTGGGACGCCGTACATGTCCGACAGCCACTCCGTGCCGCGGGCGGGAGCCTCGTCGTCAGGACCGACGCGGGCGAAGATCACCACCGCCGGTTCGACGGCGTCGGGATGGCGCCCGGCGGCTTCGGTCTCTTGGCGAAGAGCCGAGAGCGCCGGCCCGTAGTCGTCCGGAGTGATGAAGAGCGGGGCCCAGCCGTCACCAACTGCGGCGGCCCGTTTGCGGGCGGCGGGACTCGATCCGCCGATCCACAGGGGTACGCGGGGCGAGGGCGGAAGTTGGTGATAGCGGATGTCGTGTGTGCCGAAGGTCCCATCGGCGCCCGCCCAGGCCTCGTTCATCGTGGCGATGCCCTCGTCCATCAGCTGGCCGCGCCGGCGGTAGTCGACACCCGCCCGGGCGTATTCGTCGGGATGGCTGCCGACGCCGACGCCCAGAATGAAACGACCGCCGGAGAGGTGCTGGAGCGCGGTGGCCTGCTTGGCCACCGCGGAAGGCTGGCGCAGGGGGAGCTGCAGGATGCACGAACCGAGCGTGGGACGCCCGGTGGCGCCGGCGCCGATGGCCAACGTGGTGAGGCATTCGTTGATGGGGTGGGGCCAGTAAAGGTGGTCAACCACCCACAGCGAGTCCGCTCCTGTGGCCTCAGCCCTCCGAAAGAGCTCGGCGAGGTTCTGCGCCGTGCACGGGGTAGTACCAGAGGTAACACCGCTTTCATCAGGAAGTTCTTCCTGCAAGCTGGCCGGGAGGATCAGTCCGAGCATGGGAGACAGCGCTCCGTTTCCTACCGGCGTCACACCGTCATGTTACGCCCGGTGATTGTGCCGCGCCTACCTCTTCGCGGCAGAATCACCAACGGCTCCCGTAGCCCCTCCGGGCCCTCCGAGCACGGCCAGGGTGCAGCGGGCGGCACAAATGGCCCGATCCTCGTCGTCGGTCAGGTCGATCGACCAGACCTGGACGGTTCTGCCCACCCGTAACGGGACGGCAGTCGCGGTCAGATTCCCTTCCTTCATCCCGCGCAGATGGCTGGCGTTGATCTCGATGCCCACCACCTGGCGGTCCTTCCCGGCGGCCAGCGAGGCACCGAAACTGGCGGCCGACTCCGCCAGGAGGGCGGACACCCCTCCGTGCAGGAGGCCGTAGGGCTGGTGCACCTTCCACGTCACCGGCAGGCGCAGGACGACCTTCTCGGGACCAGCTTCGAGAACTTCGACGTCGAGCAACTCGTGGACATCGTGCCGTCCGCTCGGAAAGAGCCGGCGATCGTCGGCGTCGGGCGCAGACGGCGTCGGCACGGGGCCATGTTACTTGCCCCCTGGGTAGGCTCGGCGGTGATGGCCCTGGTCGACCTGCGGAGTGACACCGTCACACAACCGACCTCGGACATGCGCCGTGCCATGGCGGCCGCGGTCGTGGGCGACGATGACTACGGGGAGGACCCGACGGTGCGGGCGCTGGAGGAGGCGTTCGCCGAGCGGGTCGGAATGCCGGCGTCTCTCTTCGTCCCCTCCGGGACGATGGCCAATCAGATCGCCGTCCGGGTCCTGGCCACCGCAGGCACCGCCGTCGTCGCCGGGCGGCGCCAGCACCTGGTGGCCTACGAGTACGGCGCCGCCGCCCGCAACTCGTCTGTCCAGCTCCATGCGGTCGACGACGCGGACGGCATGCTCGCGCCGGCCGATGTCATGTGGGCGCGTGAGGCGGCGGCGTACCATCAGCCCGCGGTTTCGCTGATCAGTATCGAGAACACGCACATGGCGGCGGGCGGTGCCCCCTGGTCGATGGAGCGCCTCGCCGCGGTCGTTGCTGCCGCCGGCGACGTGCCCATCCACCTCGACGGGGCGCGCCTGTTCAATGCCGAGGCCGCTACCGGGGTGGCCGCCGCCGCCTGGGCCAGGCCGGTCACCACCGTGATGTGCTGCCTGTCGAAGGGCCTGTGCGCCCCCGCCGGCTCGCTGCTGGCCGGGCCCGAGGCCCTGCTCGCCCGGGCGCGCCTGGAGCGCAAGCGCCTCGGGGGCGGCATGCGCCAGGCGGGTGTGCTGGCAGCACCCGGACTGGTGGCCCTGCGGGACATGGTCGAGCGCCTGCCCGAGGACCACGTCCGCGCCGCTCGCCTGGCCCAGGTGGTGGCTGACCGTTGGCCGGGCTGCGGCCTCGACCCCACTTCGGTGCGCACCAACATCGTGACCTTCACCCATGGCGCACCCGAGAAACTCTTGGCCCATCTCGGGCATGAGGGCATTTTGGCCGGCACGATCGCGCCGGACATCGTTCGACTCGTCACCCACCACGACGTCGACGATGCGGGCCTCGAACGCGCCGTCGCCGCCCTGGCTACCGCGCCGGACTGAAGCGCAGCATCGGTCCGCCGTGCCAGGCAAGCCACACAAAAAGGAGAACGATGAAGATCCGGATCGGCATCAGTGCCGGGGGAGATGACCTGGGACCTGACGCCATGGTGGCGCTGGGGCAGGCAGTGGCCGGGTACGGCTTCGACTCGGTGTGGCTGCCCGAGGTGCTCTCACGGCCCGGACCCGATCCCCTGGTCGGGTTGGCCTGGCTCTCCGGTGCCTGCCCGGGCCTCAAGATCGGTACCACCATGCTGCTCCCGGGACGGAACCTGGTCTGGTTGGCCAAGGCGATCGGCACGCTGGACCAGCTCTCACGCGGTCGCTTCCTGCTCACCTTCGTGCCGGGCCTGGCCATCGGAGGTGAGCGCACCGCCGTCGGAATCCCGCCCTCCGAGCGGGGCGCCCTCATGGAGGAGGCGCTTCCCGTGTTGCGCCGATTCTGGGCTGGGGAGTCGGTCAGCCACGATGGCCCGTCCGGCTCGTTCACTGATGTTTCGGTCTCACCCCGGCCGGTCCAGGATCCCTTCGACGTGTGGCTCGGCGGCAATGCGCCGGCGGCCCTCGATCGCTGCGGGCGGTTGGGTGACGGGTGGATTCCCTCCCTGTGCACGCCGGCAGAGGCGGCGGCGGGAAAGCGTGTCATCGACGAGGTTGCGGCGGCGCACGGCCGCGTCATCAGCCCGGAGCATTTCGGGATCAGTGTCGCGTACGCCCCCGCAGGCACCGACTACAACAGCGAGGCGGTCGCCGCCCTGGCCCGGCGGGCAAAGGGTCGCCCCCTCGAGCAGCTGCTCCCGGTGGGGTTGGACGCCCTGCGGGCCTTGCTCGAATCCTTCCTCGAGGTCGGATTCTCCAAGTTCATCGTGCGTCCCATGGCGGCCCCGGGTGCGTGGCGCGACGAGCTCGAGGCACTCGCCGCCGGCGTGGGCGACCTGCAGACGTGAGCTTGAAGACATGACGCGGACGACAGCTGACCGGCGCCGGGCGGTGCTGGACTTCCTGCGGGACCACGGGGCGGACGACACGCAACACATTTTCGGTGACCTGCTGAGCCACCTGGTCGGGGTGGAGACCCTGGTCCGTGCCTGGGGTGGTTCCGACCTCCTCGCATTGGCGGCGCTCGGCCACGCCACCTACGGGACCGACGGCTTCGAGCCGTTCATCCTCGGGCTCGACCGACGGGCCGCGCTCGTCGACGCCATCGGCCCTGAGGCCGAGGCCTTCGTCTACTTCTACGCCGCCTGTGATCGGGGCGTCTTCTACCCGCAGCTCGTTTCGCCCGACACCGAGCCCGGCGACCTATCCTTCCGTGACCGCTTCGACGGGTCCCTCTCGACGCCCCGCGCCGAGTACGTCGCGCACTTCGTCGATCTGACCTTCGCCAACGAGGTCGAGTTGGCGTGCGCATCGCCCGGTGGGCCGACCGAATGGACCTGGTTGGCCGAGTTCTGCCGGGACACCCGCCGGTGGGCCAGCCCCGGATTCTCCGCCGGCGCAACCGCACTCCTCGAACCGGCGGGCTGAGTCCCGGTCCGGGCGCCGGGGGCGACCCCCTACGCTCGACGGGATGGCAGACTCCGTTCTCACGCTCATGGCCGTCCACGCCCACCCCGATGACGAGGCGCTCGGGACCGGTGGCGTGCTTGCTCGCTACGCTGACGAAGGGGTGCGGACCGTACTGGTGACCTGCACCAATGGCGAATTGGGTGATGCACCGGGCGGTCTGAAGCCGGGCGACCCCGGCCACGACGAGGCGGTGGTCGTGCCTCTCCGGCTCCGCGAGCTCGAGGCCAGCTGCAAGGTGCTCGGCGTGTCCCACCTCGAGCTCCTCGGCTATCACGATTCGGGAATGGAGGGCTGGCCCCAGAACGTCGCCCCCGGTGCCTTCTGGCAGACGCCCGTGGCCGAGGCGGGGCATCGACTGGCCGAGCTCATGGAGAAGTATCAGCCCCAGGTCGTCGTCACCTATGACGAGAACGGTTTCTACGGGCACCCCGATCACATCCAGGCCAATCGGATCACACTGGCCGCCATCGCGGAATGCGAGGTACCCGCCAAGCTCTATTACACGGCGGTGGCGCGTTCGGCCATCCTCGGCATGGGCGACATGCTGGCGGAGGCCGGCATCGAGACTCCGGCCGAAATTGAGGAGAGCCCCGACTTCGGCACGCCCGACGAATTGATCACGACCGCCGTGGATTGTCTCTCGGTGGCCGATCGAAAGTTCGCGTCGTTGGCCGCACATGCCAGCCAGAGCGACAACATCTTCTTCCTCGGCATGGGGGAGGAGCTCTTCGCCACCATGATGGGCACCGAGAGCTTCGTCCGGGCGCAGGACTCGACCGGTGCTCCGACGCCTGAGGTCGATCTCTTCGCCGGCCTGCGTTAGGAGCTCAACGGAGCGGACCGGCTAGTGGCCTGACGAGGCTCCGACCGGGGCGGGCGCCCCCTCACGCGTCGCGGGTGCGGCGCCGAGGACGCAGAGGGCCCCGGCCAGCAGCAACACGACGATGGCGGCGATCTCGACGCAAAACGCCAGGCCGGCGAACGGCGCCGTCCAGGATTCCTTGAAGTTGAAGAGGCCCTTGGACAATCCGACCGTGAGCAGGAAACCCACCGCGGTGGAGGCGGCGAAGCCGATGCCGATGATGGCCGCCCAGACCCGGCGGACGGCCACGACGACGAGCGCCACCACCAGGCCTCCGATGGATTGGGCCAGGAACAGAGGACCGATGGTCGCGATCTGGCGGTAGCCGTTCGTCTCGTCCCACAGGTGGAAGTGGATGTAGGCGGACCACAGGATCAGGAGGGCGCCGACGACGTACGCCACGGTGGCCGCGACGGCGACGCCCGCCGAGGCACCCCCCGGCCCGTTGCCGAGCAGCCCGAGAGGGCTTTTCCTGGATTGCCTCATGATGATGCTGCGGTGCGGTGCGACACGGTGACCACGCTCCCTTCACCCGGTTATACGGAGCCGGGGGTCTTGCGGATTGACCAGGTTCCCGACCCGGATGAATCTCCGGGCCGCCCCGGCCCGTACAGCTGTCCATGGGAGAGTTATTCGTGATCGATAGCGGGTCGACCGATGAAGCCCTCCTGGCCGGCATGGCCATGGGAGACCAGGCCGCTGCAGTCGTCTTCGTTCGCCGCTATCAGCGCCGGATCTTCGGTCTCGCCTATTCCATGACCAGCGACGCCTCGGTGTCCGAGGAAGTGGCCCAAGAAGCGCTGATCAGGGTGTGGCGCCACGCCCCGGTCTTCGACCATCGCCGGGGCTCGGTCACGTCCTGGGTGCTGACGATCACCCGCAACCTGACCATCGATGCGCTGCGCATGCGTCGGGCGGTGCCGACCGATCCCGATGATTTTGCGGCGTCGGCCATGATGAGCCTCGAGCACAATCCCGAAGATGCCGTCGGGCGCGGCGACGTGAGCGACGTGATGCGGGCCGCACTCGCCGATCTGCCGCCCGAGCAGCGGCGGGCCGTCGTGTTGGCGGCGGTCTACGGGCGCACCGCGCTCGAGATCAGCGAAGAGGAGGCCATCCCGCTCGGGACGGCGAAGACCCGCATACGGACGGGGCTCATCCGGCTACGCGCCGCCGTCGAGCACGTTCGCCAGACCGAGGAAGAACGATGATCGAGGACCCACACACCCCCGCCGGATGCGACGAGTACGCCGACAACCTGGCCGAGCTCGCCCTGGGCATCCTGACCGGGCGTGCACGGGCCACCACCTTGGCCCACGTCGATTCCTGCCAGCGCTGCGCCGAGGAACTCGAGCAGTTGTCCCACGCGGCCGACGCCGTGGTGCGTGTGGCACCCGAAATCGAACCGCCGATGGGGTTCGAGGTCCGGCTGTTCAACCGCATGGGATTGGACGAGGCACCTGCACCTTCGGCGGGAGCCCCCACGCAGCTGCGGAGGCCGGCGCTATGGAGCGAGCGCGTCCCGCGTTGGGCCTTGGCCGGCGCGGCCGCGGTGATCGCCCTCGCACTCGGGCTGGGCATTGGTTGGTCGACCGGCTCAGGCCACAGCAGACCGCCGCACCCGCAAGGCCCGGCCGGGGCGGAGATCGCGGCGGGGAACCTGACCGCGAACGGCAGCACGGTCGGCAGCGTCAACACCTACGGCGGGTCCAAGCCCTGGATGATCGTGACCCTGGCCGACTCGTGGACCGACGGGAAGGTCACCTGTGAGGTCATCACCGATGACGGCGTCACCCACGAGGTGGGCTCGTTCACGGCCACGGACGGGTACGGCGCCTGGGGCGCACCCCTTCGGGTGTCGCCCCAGGACGTCCACAAGGCCGAGGTGGTGTCGTCCACCGGCAAGGTGATCGCCACCGCATCGTTGCACAGCGTCTCCTGACGCGGGCCGCTCAGTAGCGGTAGGAGTCCGGCTTGTAGGGCCCCTCGACGGGCACGCCGATGTAGTCGGCCTGGTCCTGAGAGAGAACCGTGAGCTTGACGCCCAGTGCGTCGAGGTGCAGACGGGCCACCTTCTCGTCGAGATGCTTGGGAAGCACGTACACCTCGTTGACGTAGTTGCCGGTCTGGGTGAACAGCTCCAGCTGCGCCATGGTCTGGTTGGTGAAGGAGTTTGACATGACGAAGCTGGGGTGCCCGGTGGCGTTCCCGAGGTTGAGGAGCCGTCCTTCGGAGAGGATGATCACCACGTGTCCATCGGGGTAGACCCACTTGTCGACCTGCGGCTTGATGTTGATGCGCTCGATGCCCGGCGTCTTCATCAATCCGGCCATGTCGATCTCGTTGTCGAAGTGCCCGATGTTGCCGACGATCGCCTGATGCTTCATGGCGGCCATGTGCGCCGCTGTGATGATGTTCTTGTTGCCGGTCGTCGTGACGATGATGTCGGCCTGGGGGAGGATGTCCTCCAGGGTCGTCACCTGGTATCCCTCCATGGCGGCCTGCAGCGCACAGATGGGGTCGACTTCGGTGATGACGACCCGCGCTCCTTGGCCACTGAGTGATTGGGCGCAGCCCTTGCCGACGTCGCCGTACCCGCAGACGACCGCCACCTTGCCACCGATGAGCACATCCGTCGCCCGGTTGATCCCATCGATCAGGGAGTGGCGGCAGCCGTACTTGTTGTCGAACTTGGACTTGGTCACCGAGTCGTTCACATTGATGGCCGGGAAGAGCAGCTCGCCGCGCTTTTGCATCTCATAGAGCCGGTGCACACCGGTGGTGGTCTCCTCGGTCACACCGAGAATGCCGTTGGCGATGGAGGTCCAGCGCTGCGGGTCCTGCGAGAGGCTGCGGCCCAGGAGGGCCAAGACGAACTGGAACTCCTCGGAATCGGCGGTTGAAGGATCCGGGACAGCGCCTGCCTTCTCGAACTCGACGCCCTTGTGGACCAGCAGGGTGGCGTCCCCACCGTCGTCGAGGATGAGGTTCGGGCCGCCCTCGCCCGGCCACAGCAGCGCCTGTTCGGTGCACCACCAGTATTCCTCGAGCGTCTCGCCCTTCCAGGCGAAGACGGGGATCCCCTTGGGGTCATCGGCAGTGCCGTCGGGGCCGACCGCCACCGCGGCGGCCGCGTGATCCTGGGTGGAGAAGATGTTGCAGCTCGCCCAGCGCACCCGGGCCCCGAGCGCGGTGAGGGTCTCGATGAGCACGGCCGTCTGCACCGTCATGTGGAGCGAACCGGTGATCCGGGCGCCGGCCAGGGGCTGGCTCTGGGAGAACTCGGATCGCATGGCCATCAGGCCGGGCATCTCGTGCTCTGCGAGGACGATCTCCTTGCGACCGAACTCGGCGGCACTGAGGTCGGCCACCTTGAACGGCAGAATGGTTTCAGCAGCGGGCATGGCAACTCCTTTTTGTCGTGGATGTCTCGTGCGCGGGCGCGCAGGCCTTTGGATGGGCCATACGGCGGAAGCGCAACGCACCTGCCCCGACATCTGTCGGAGGCCGTGTACCCACCCAAAAGGATAGATCGTCGCCCGGGCGCAGGCGAACACCGTCGTCCAGCACTGAATTCGCAGGACATGATCACCCAGTTCGGGGTCGAGTTGTTAGCGTGACCACCCATGCAAGGTGGTGGGTCCCCCCGGGACAGGCAAGGCCCCGGGCCGGGGAACCGGGATCAGGCCACCTACGTTCCGGTCGCCAACGAGAAAGGCCTGCGTGCGCTGGGAGAGAGCATTACCGCTGCGCAACCCCGGGCCTCGACGCGCCGGCGGCGGATCAAATGGACGCTCGGGATCGTCGGGATTGTCGTGGTCCTCATCGTGGCCGGCGTCGGGGGCTACGCCTGGTACCTGAACCACCTGGTGCACCGCATCGCGGTGAAAGGACTGGCGGCCGGCGAGACGCACGGCACCGAGAGCGGGACGGAGAACATTCTGCTCGTCGGATCGACGGACCGGTGCGCGCTGAAGAAGCAGTACATCGGCTACGGGATCTGCAGCCAGGGGGTCAACGGCATCAACAGCGATGTCGTGATGATCCTCCACCTCAATCCCACGACCAAGACGGTCTCCATTCTCTCCATCCCGCGCGACCTCTTCGTCCCCAACGCGCGGGTAGAGGGCGCCAACAAGATCGATGCGGCCCTGTACCAGGGTCCGACCCAGCTGGTGGCGGCGATCCAGGAGGACTTCGGGATACCCGTTCAGCACTATGTCGAACTGAACTTCGACAGTTTCGCCAGCGTGGTGGACGCGCTGGGTGGCATCAACATGTACTTCCCCGAGCCGGTCTACGACCCCGAGTCGGACCTCGATGTGCGGACCGTCGGTTGCGTCCACCTCAACGGATTCCACGCGTTGCAAGTCGTGCGAGCGCGCCACATGGTGCACAAGGGCCCTGGTGTGACATCGGCCAACCCCGCCAACTGGACGCCCGAGGGGCAGAGCGACCTGGCCCGGATCCGCCGGGACCATGAGTTCCTCCGGGTGCTCGCAACTGCGGTAGCCAAGAAAGGTTTGAGTAATCCCCTCACCGACCGCGACATCATCCAGGGAGTGGCGCCGGACCTCACCGTCGACGACGGCCTCTCGGCGTCGCACATGCTCAACCTGGTGCTCACCTATCACTCGGTCAACGTCAATTCGGCGCCCCAGTTGACGGTTCCCGTCCTTGAGGACACATTCGGGAGCTATGTGTACAAGGGCGGGAACTACGGCGACATCGAGTTCCCGACGGAGCCCACCGATCAGTCGGTGGTTGACACGTTCTTGGGAATCTCGGCGAATACCAATTCGATGACGGGATCGCCGCTGCCCAAGCCGGCGCAGGTGACCGTTTCGGTGGCCAACGGCACCGGCGTGACCAATCAAGCCGCGACGACATCTGCGGCACTCGGCGCCCTGGGGTTCCACATGATGGAGCTTGGAGACACGTCACCCGTCGGCCAGGAGGCCGAGACGGTCGTCTATTACGGGTCCAAGAAGCCGTCGGTCGTGGCCGCGGCGCAAATGGTGGCCCGCTCCATCTCCGGCTCGGTCATGCTCGGGTACAACCCCTCCGAGGTCCTCGGTGGCGCCGAGGTCACGGTCGACACCGGCACCAGCTTCTCGGTGAATCCCCCGCCGGCCACGACCACCACTCCGACCAGCAAGCCGAAGACCTCGAAGACCACCACGACGACCGCCCCGACCACCACGACGACAACGACTCCGCGCACCGGTCCGTTCGCCGCGGCCACCCCGGCCAATGAGGCGCTCAAGCCCTGGGACCCCCGCTCCTGCACGGCGTCGGGAGGCGAGGGTCCCTGACCTCTCCGGTGGTCGGGCGGCGGCTTGCGGGTCAACCGACGCACCGTGCCCGTGGGAGGATTGCGATTGAAAACTACAGAAGAGCAGCGCTGCCCCCGTAGCTCAGGGGATAGAGCATCGGTTTCCTAAACCGTGTGCGCAAGTTCGAATCTTGCCGGGGGCGCCACCAAAAGTCCAGGTCAGAGGCAGTTTTCGATTTTCACCGAAATCGAAAACTTGCCGCATCCCTACAGCATCCCTACAATCCATCCGTGGCCGGTACGATGCGGGAGAAGGCACCAGGGCGTTGGGAGCTTCGGGTGTTCGTCGGCAAGGACGCAGTCACCGGAAGGCCAAAGCAGATCAGTCGCGTGTACATCGCGCCGCGACGAGAGCCTGGAGCCGGCAAGCGCGAAGCGGCCAAGCAACTCGCCGCGCTCGTGGCAGAAGTAGAGCGGGGCGGTCACGGTGGAGGCACCTCGACATTCGGTGCCTTGCTCGACGAGTGGACCGCCCACGGCGAGAGGATGGGTCGCTCGCCGAAGACGCTGTACGAGTACCGCCGCAAGATCGACAAGCGGATTCGGCCGGCGCTCGGAGCCAAGCGTCTTGACAAGTTGACCGCGCATGACCTCGACCGCTTCTACGCCGCCCAGCTTGCCACCGGGCTCGGCGAGCGCTCGGTGCATCACCTGCACCGCATGATCAGCGCCGCGCTTCGCCAGGGTCGCAAGTGGGGGATGGTCAAAACCAATGTCGCCGACGACGCTACGCCCCCGACGCCGCAGAAGACGGAGTTGTCGGTCCCCTCACCGGCTCAAGTGTCAGCGTTGATCCGAGAGGCGGCCCGCCCATCATCGCGTTCCCCGGAGTTGGCGTCGGTCATCACGCTGGCCGTACTGACCGGCATGCGTCGGGGCGAGTTGTGTGGGCTCCGGTGGTCCGACGTGGACTGGAAGGGCTCGGCTGTGACGATACGGCAGTCGGTCTGGCAGACGTCCGAAGGCATCGGGACCAAAGCACCCAAGACACATCAGACCCGACGCCTGTTGCTGGGCGAACACACCATGGCCCTCTTGGCCGGTCGCTTGGACCGGGCGAAGGCGGAGGCGAAGATGGCGAAGGTGAAGCTGCCGGCTGACGGCTACATCTTCAGTCCCGACGTCGACGCCGCCAGCCCGACGCGTCCGGACTCGGTGACGCAGGCCTTCACCCGGCTGTGCCGGCGTATGGAAGCACCAGCACTCGCTCATTTGCGCGAGACCAAACCAAAGGCCACCCGGGTCAATCTGACCCCGGTGGATCGTTGGGACTACCGGCTGCATGACCTTCGTCACTACACGGCGACCCAACTCTTCGCCGCGGGGCTGAATCCCAAGACCGTGGCTGACCGCCTCGGTCACGCCGCCCCGTCGATCACACTCCGGGTGTACACGGCGAACACCGACGCTCAGGCCCAAGAGGCGGCTGACTCGTTGGAGGCCGGCCTGGAGTTCGCGGAGTTGGGACCCGGGTAGAAAGGCGTTCGGCGATTAGGCCGGCGTCAGCTCGCGCCCATGACCGAAGTATCGAGAGTGCGTGTTCTCCAAGGCTTCTCTGCTTGAAGCTCCGAGCACCACCACTTCAACTTGGCCCCCGGGAAATGCGATCTCTCGATCGAACCGTGCGCGCAGCGCCGCTCCGGAGTCCGCGAACTCCTCGACCTCACCAATCAGCCTTCGATGCTGTCGGTCAAAGACCAAGAGGAAGTACGTCATAAGGTCCAACATAGCGGAATGACAAGGATCCCTGTCATCCGAAGGTTTCACGCAGTTGCTTGACCAGGGATTTTAGGGGAACGAACCGACTATTCATCTCTGATTCGAGTTCTTCGAGGCGACGCTCCGCCGCGTCAGTCACGGGGGCGGCGCGCAGCCTGGCGGCTTCGTTTTCCAGCTTGGCAAGCTCGTAAAGCTCGTCGGCTTGGATCTTCCACAGATCGGTGAATTGCTTCCGGGTCATACCGCCGTCACTGATTGGTTCGTCCGGGTTGTCCGGTTCACCTCCGTACCGGATAGCGCGGCCCCAGGCATCGCCGAAACCCTCCATTGCCTGCGCCCAAATATCTTGATAGTCAGTCCGAAGTTGGATTTCTACCTGATACCCATCAATGCGCGGGACGATATGCACCGCGCGGTATCCGTGCGACGGCTCCTCCCTTCGGTCGATGAATTTCACGTCAGACCAAAGCGCCCGGATTTGTGTTGCAAGCTGATCCTGTTCATCGAGAGTCATCCGCCGCACGATTCTGGCGCCTGCAAGGTCACGAATGGTTCTGAGGTTCAGGTGGGATTCGCGGCGGAGCTTCTCGATGATCGTTCCGGACGTTTTCAATCGAGTCGTCGGCTCAAGCCCGATGACCCGCAACTTGTCGGATACCGACATGAGAATTCGGTCGTATTCGAGAAGCACGTCAGCGAGCATCTCTAGGTCATCGACCGTTGGTTCCGGCGAGTCCCGCAGTCGTTCACCCAGTTTCACGATCTGACGACCTGAGTGAGCGGTCATCGAAGCAGCCTATTGCCGAGCGGCCGGCAACTCAGCGGTTCTTCAGCAATTCATCGTCTCCCGCAAGTGCTCGGCGGCCTCTTCCGCATCGCGCTGATGTGCTCCAGATCCTCTATCCGATGGCCCTGGCGATCCGATCTTCAGAGGCGACTCGGTTCAGGATGTCCAGTCGTTCTTCGTCCGACAACGTGCCACCGAAGGGGCTTGATTGACGAAGGTCGCGTGAGGCCTGATCGGCGGAAGTCATCGCCGCTTCGAGCTCGTCAATCGATCCCGAAAGAAGTCGGTCCCACGTGTTGAGGTAGGACGCTGAGCGACCTTCGGGATCTCTCGATCGCATTACGTCGATGCGCGCCTTGGCGCGCTGAATAACGTTCTGTGGATCAGCTCGAAGCTTCTCGGCCAAGAGCTTGTGAAGTTCAAGGGTGCGTCGTTCCCGATGGGTCAACCGCGGACGCACTTCCACAATGAGGTCGCAACCAGCCGCGTCAGCGATCCGTTGCAGGGTTGAGAGCTTCGGCTCGTGACGCCCAGCTTCGTAATCGACCAGAGCGGGAGCCGACGTCTTCGCCCGACGTGCCAGTTCCCGCAGCGTATGTCCGCTGTTCAATTTCATCGTTCGCACGAGTTCCGCTGTCGGGATCATGTAGTTATTATAATACATAACATCCCCGTACACACCGCCAGTAACCTGGGCGTATTCCAATCGTGCTCGCCATGATCCCGCTCGTGGCCCCCAAAATTGATCTCTGCGGATTCCTGAGGCGGCGCGGGCTGATCCGTCTGTCCGGGCGGCCGACCCGATCCAGCGAGAGGCGGGTGATCGGCGGTCACCACGATGTTCGTCACGGCCGTGACAGCCTTCGGACATCATGGCGGAGGACCCATGACGAAACGACTGATCGGCCTCGACGGCGAAATGAGCGACAGCGAACTCGCGGACGGCGCGGTCCTGATTCAGATCGGAGTGACCTTTGACGCCACCGAGCGCTTCAGCGCCCTCCTCGGCTGGCCCGACGGCTCCTATTTCAAGACCGATCGGGCCATGGCCGTCCACGGCATCGACCCTCTTGCCATCGCCGCGGCCGACCCGCCGGCCGAGGTCGACGCACAGCTCGAGCAATGGTTGCTCGCCCGCGGCGCCGACTCCGAGAAACGCGCGCTCGTGCCGGTGGGTTACAACGTCGGCGCCTTCGACCTGCCGTTCGTCGCGGCGTACCTACCACGGACGAGCCAGCTGCTCTCCCGCCGGGTGGTCGACCTCAACGCCTTTTGCCTCGCCTACGAAGGCCAGGTCCCCTACGAACGCTCACTGCCCACCTTCTCCGGCTGGAAACGGCTGGCGAAGCGCTACGCCGCGGAGAAGCTGGCGGCGGTCGGATTGGAGGAGAGCTGGCATGACGCCGGCTACGACGCAGCGGCAGCCATCCTCCAGGTCGAATTCTTCACCTCATTGGCCATTCCATGAGCAGCCCATCCGCCGCGGGTGAGCGAAGGAATGTGTAGCAGTTTCCGCTCACCCACTGAACAGACGGCGGGGGCTCCTGGGCACAAATCTCCTGGTGGTAGCTTTCCGCTCCTGATGACCGGCGACCTCGAAGACCTCATTGATGAGATCTTGGTGGACGCCTACGGTGAGTCGGAACAGTTGACGGCCTTCGAGCAGGCTTTCGAAGAGTCTGCTCGCTTTCCGTTCCCTGCAAGCATCGCTGGCGTATCGGTCGAAGTCGTCAGGATCGAGTTCGACGGTGACGAGCGCCATGGCCTGACGGGCCATTGCCGGCGGGAGGGCGAGATGCACCAGATCTCGCTCGCCGACCTGGTTCCTGGGCCGGTCACCTTGGAGACCTCCCGTCTGCTCGCTGCCTATCGCAAATGGCAAGGATTGCCAGAGTTCCGGCCCGCCAGCCCGGCCCACGCGGTAGAGCCGTGGATCTACCGGCCGGTTGCGAAAAACCTCCATCCCGTAGCCCAGCCACTCGCCCTCCAACCCATGGGCAGTTGGGACCCGGCCGACCAGTACTGGGGTGAAGAAGGGGAGGAGGTCCACCCTCTCTATAGAGCGATCATCGCCGCAGGTCCACGACCCGAGTTCGAAATGGAACAGGTGATCCCCGGAGTAGACGAGGACGACTGCGACAGCGACCCGGTGACCAACGCGGCCGAGCTGAACCGGGCAGGCTTTGATCGCGAGGCCCGTCGCATCCTCGAAGGCTTGATCGTGCTCGACGAACGGTGCATCGACGCCTGGGTACATCTGGGCAACATCGCCTTCGACGTGAAGGGCCCGAAAGAAGCACTTAACCTGTACGACACCGCGGTGGCCATTGGCGAGCAGTCACTGCCGGCTCAATTCTACGGCGTGTTGCCTCGCGGACTTGTCGACAACCGGCCATTCCACCGTGCCCTTCACGGGCTGGGCTTGTGCGCCTGGCGTCAACGACGATGGGACGACGCGGAGATGATCTTCACGAATCTGCTGTGGATCGACGGGGCTCAAACGTGGGACGCGCTGGAGTGCCTCCTGGCAATCGCACAGCGACAGCGGTGGCTCCGCCATTGATCCATCATCACAAGCTACGTCCGAGGCATGGCCGGCAGCGCAGATGCGCTTGGATTGCGACCGTCCCAAAGCGGTGCCATCGTCACGCTGACTTCTGGAAAGTAGACGTTGTCTTCGACCTCGCCGAGGTGGTTGGCGGCTTGCGGGTCGCCGCACTGAGTCAGGTGGCTGTCGACCTGCTCAGTGGCCCGGGCCGCAACCCCGCGAAGCGATCGTTCTCATGGAATGGATGGCCGACAATGATCCCGCCTGGCGACGCTGACCTGATTGTCGCCGCGCGGTCAGCGCTCTTCTCGATGCCATTGATGCCTTGTCGAACAGCGGGACGCGATGTGCCGATCGGGGCACAGCGCCGATCTACCTGCACACCGGTGACGCTCCCGACGCGCTAGCGGAGGCGATCAACTGCACGATGGCGACGTCGAGCCGAAGTTTGACCGGTGCACTACAGCGTTTCGTTTGCGCCGACGATCGTCGACCCTGTGGCCATTTCAGGAAGCCTTGGGACGGTCGTCGTTGCGCCGCTTTCACCGGACGTGACGATCTCGTAGGGAACGCCCATCTGATCGAGTAGCCGCGCTGTGGCAATGCGGTGGTGTGCGCCTGACCCACCGGCTCTCGGTAACGTCGGAATGACGCCCGCCACGCAGTCGTCACGAATGGCATGGTCTGAACGCCCGAGCAGCGGGGCGACGTGTGAGGGCGAGCACACCAGCGGTAGTTCCATCCCCCCGGTAGTGCGGATAATCAGTGAGGCACTCATGGAGCGCTAACAGAGGGAAGCCCCGAGGCCGGGCGACGGTTCTGCGCGGTGGACAACGGGATCGTTCTTGTGGCGAATACGTCGAGGTTCGCCCCAGTCCGCGGGAACATCAGTGGAAAAGGCAGATTCTCGCCTGGTTCAGCTTCGGCGATCACCGGGTCGTACCCGGAGTGTTGATGACGCACATCGATCCGTTTAGAAGAAGTCCCGAGAGCCTGCCGTTCGGATCGGATCTGTTGGATGGTGGAGGGGTACATGTCGATCACGATGAAGGGTGGGGTTCATGAAAACCTTCATCAAACCCTTCACGACTGGAAGAAATTCAAGAAATCCGCGATGAATGCCAACCTTCCTGGTCAGGAGCTTGTCGATCTGGACAATGCACAGAACCGCAGGTCAGGGGGTTCATCAATTCGATCATGAAGGGGTTCATCACCCACGAACTGATTTGGAGCGTGGCACCGTGCTGAAGAGTCGAACACGGTGATAAGTGCAGCATCATCCCTGGCCAGAGGGTTCATCATTTCCATCATGAACCCCCATCATCACCTTCATCGTCACAACCGAGCCCATCGATGTCGGGACGAGCGCGGCGGAACTAGGCCTTACGTGTTCGATGGACAGATACACCGACGCCGTTCGGCGCTCGGGTTGGTGTCGCACCGTCGTCGGCACTCAACGGTCGCTGTGGAATACGGCTCGCCCCCGGAGATCGCCGGTACGCCGGCGCCGGGGTCGGCCTTTATGATCCTCGCTCGGCCTTTGGCCGTCCATTGACCGCTGATGACGGTGCGAGAAATTGCGCGTAGGCGATTGATGACGGGACCAGGCGGGGCGACGAGCGCCCCACCCGCCATCAACCACCAAGAGGGGGAAGCAATGGCTCCGCGTCGTCGTAAATCGCAGGACGGACAAAACACCTGCGTGGGGGGTTCACGGTTTCAATCATGAAGGCTTGATGATGCGGCAACGCGTTTGTCGGGACTGGACCAACGCTGGTCGCCGGGCAAGATGGTGCGACGAACAACATGCCAGGTCACTGGGTTCATAATGCTGACCATGAACCCTTCATGACGGTTCCGATGAGGGTTCATCACGAGGGAATGGCTGTGAAGCCACCGATCCCTGCAGACGATCAAAACAAAAATTCGTACGCTCGATTTTCTGCCCAGTTCTTTGTATGCGAACACACCACCCGAATCAACGGCCATCGATCGCCGACCAACATGTGGGGCGGCTCCACGGAAGCGCCCCATTCTCAACCTCGTTTCCCTGTTGGGGAAGGCATTCAACTTGCTCACTGGGACATGACTTTCCGGTCGCGACTGCGGGTTTCCCTTGTCGGCCACGCGGTTGTGACGTCACTACTCCGCCGATCCGCCGAACAGCAAAGAAAGGTAGTGAACCCATAGGGCCCACTGATTTCCTGCCCCGCGCGCCGATCATGAAGGTCGCCGCGCGTCATGAAGGACAGAGCCAGATGGTCAAACAGGTCCCCTGTTTGAGGGAGCGTTGCCGTTGGCATCGCTTGATGACTGTCCCCGAGGTTTCCTCGTGGGCGCTGCGCTGGGCGAGATGACCGAACCAATGGTCGAAGAGTGGGCAACAGCTTCGACATCGAAGCGGGTAACTCGTATGCCGACCCTGACCGGCGGCCGGCACCTCGTGGTTAAGTTGCGGTTGTCCGATTCCGAGCACGATGAGCTTCGGCGGAGAGCGACGATAGCGGGAATGTCGGTGCAACGATTCCTCTTCGATGCAGCCATGTCTGGTTCAGCCGCTCAATCGGCGGAGCGGCGGCGCGCACAAGGAGATGCGCAGCGAGCCCGACTCGTGTTGACCAGCATCGCTAACAATTTGAATCAGTTGGCTAAATGGGCCAACACCAACCATGTCCTCCCTGATGCCTTCGCGGTCGCTCTCGACGACGTCCGCCGAGTCACCGCCGAGGTGGCCGAGACACATAGACGACTTGGGTCGAGCTTCGGAGAACCTCGATGATCGCAAAGGTCACCTTCGGCTCCTCGGGTCGTGGGCTCATCCGCTACCTCTTCGGACCGGGCCAGGCGAACGAGCACACCGACCAACGGGTCATCACCTCGGGACTCGAGCTGGGCGGCGATGTCTTGGCGGGTGGCAACTTGTCGAGCGGACAGATCGCCGACATCGGTTCGGGACTCGATGCGGCCCACGAGGAATTCGGTACGAACCCGAAGGGTGGCCACATCCTCCATCTGTCGCTGTCGCTTCCCCCCGGCGATCGTCAGTTGAGTGAAGATCAGTGGGCGGATATCGCTCACAAGGCCATGGGGGCATTGGGCTTGGAGGGCGAAGGAAAGCAACCGGTGGCTTGGGTGGCGATTGGGCACGGGACCGGGGCGAATGGCAACCAGCACATCCACCTGGCGGCGTCCCTCGTCCGGGTCGACGGTAGCCGGGTAAACACGTGGCAGTCCAAGCGAACCCTGTCTCGGCTATGTGCCGAGACCGAGTCCGACTACGGCCTGACCGTCGTGGAGGGCCGAGCGGGCAAAGGGATGCCTGGGCTGAGCAGAGCCGAACTGGAGCGCTCCGCTAGAGATCGAATGGCCGAGCCCCCGCGGCTTACCCTCGCCCGCATGGTGCGGGAGGCGTCGGTTGCCTCCAGAGACGAAGCGGAGTTCGTCCGGCGATTGCGGGGGAGCGGAGTTCTCCTACGACCCCGTTTCGCGACGGGAGGGAAAGAGGCCGTAGTCGGCTATTCGGTCGCCGTAAGGACCAGGGACGGCGCCCCGCCGATCTGGTTCGGCGGCGGGAAGCTGGCGAGGGACTTGACCTTACCGAACCTGCGGCAGTTCTGGGAGGTCTCAGCGACGGATCGCAAGTCGGCGGTTATCGAATGGAGCGCCGCCAAGGCAGTGGCCCCAGGGAGAGAAACCATCGTTGGTATTCCGGACGACTGGCGACGAGCAGCGGGGGCCATCGAAAGGGCCGTCGAGAAGTTGAAGGAAGTACCAGTGTCCGACCTCGCCGCATGGCGCGGGGCTTCCCGAGAAGCAGCGGGCCTCTTTGCTGCCTGGTCGAGACGCTTCGAACGGGACGCTCCCGGGCCGATGGCTGCAGCGGCAAGCGCACTGGCTCGATCGGCGCAGAGTCGACCAGGTGATCCGGTGCCGAGCCGGGACGCGGCGGCGAACTTTTGCGGTGTGGCGTCTATTGTGGCCCAGTCGCAGCTAAGCAACAAATCGCCGATGGCCTGGGCCATGCTGATCGACCAGCTCGGTCGTACACTCCGAACGATCGGCGACGCCCACGTCGCCCGAGGGGAAACGGAGACGGCCCGAGCGTTGGTCGACAATCTCTCCCGAGAACTTAAGGTGCTGCACGATCGGTTCGAGACGAGCTCACCGCACGACCTGATACCGGGTGAGCGGATGGCTGATGAGCGCAACCCTCAGTCCGGGCACGCGATCGCTAAAACCCACGTTGCGCGTCACCGCGGAAGGGGGTCAAGCCACAGTCGCGGCTTTGGACGCTAGCGATCGTCAGCGCTCGTGATCGGAACCTCAGCCCAGGATCATGTAATGGCCAACTCTTGGGGCGAACGTGTTCACGAAGTCGGGGGTTCGACTCTGGTTAGGTGGACCTAATGGGCCGTTACTTGAACCACTCTGACCAGGGAGAACGTCTCCGGGACCTCCTGGAAATGGTCCCATCCGGGTCTCCGAGGACCAAAACTCGAAACGTTCCGACGACTGGAGGCAAGCCGAGTAAGTGAACTTCTAACGGCCTACCAAAATGGGGCAACCGTTAACGAACTGGCTGAGCAGTTTGGACTTCACCGCTCTACGGTGCTTGAGCATCTCAACCGCTCGACGATTCGACGTCGAAACCCGGCCCTGGACGAACACCAGATAGCCGTAGCGGTCCAGCTGTACGGCACCGGACGATCGCTGAGGGACGTGGGGCTAACGCTCGGTGTACACGCCAGCACCGTGCGACTCGCACTCCTGAAGGCGGGGGCCACTGTCCGGACGCGGAACGGCTGGCCGCAGGATTAGGTCGCCGTCGAGTGGTAGGGAGTAATGGCATTGACCGCAAAGGATGCGGTTCCCGACTCAGTTGCCGTGCGCGGGTTCGGAGTTAGCGAAGGCAGCTGCGATCCGGTCAAGGTGACGCGTCCAGAGTTGCGGATAGAAAGCGGCATCCCCCGCACTTAGGCCGGAGAACTGGATCTTCACATTTGTGCCGTCTCCCGTCGGGGTGAACGTGATCTCAATGAGAGTAGGTGTCGGCGTTGCTGTGTCGGTTCCTTGACGGTCCCATTTAAGCAGCATGCGGTGCGGGGGATCTACTTCGATGTAGCGGCCGGCAAATGCCGTCCCGTCGAGGTCGAGGTGGAACGTCTCCCCCACGCGAGGAGCTGTCATCGAATTACCTCCATCTAGACGAGGCCGGTCCACGTCCAAGAGGCACGACCGGTCAGGGTCGGCTAAATGAGCGCACGGAAAGCCACACCTGAGCAACCCACTGGGAGCGACGAGGTGTACCGCATCACGAACGGCACCGGGTTCGCAAGCGCATCGTGCGGGTGCACGCGCATCATCCAATAGCGAGCCGACCTCGGCGATGGCTGTGAACGAACCCGGCTTGAGCTCATCTGCCGATGGCAAGGTCGAGAAGGGTATTAACGGCAGTTTCGAACGGACGGCTACTCCGTTGCAGCTGGGAGAGTAGAAGTCCTCCTTGGAGCGTGGCGAGCAGAGTGATGGCGAGGTCGTCCGGGTCGATGTCGGACGGGAGTTTCCCGCCGGCATGAAGGGATCTGAGTCCATCGCCGATGGCGGCGGCCCACTGATCGAACCCTGCAGCGATGAGCGCTCGGGCCTCGGGGTCACTCTCGGCGAGTTGACCAACGAGCGAGCCAAGTTGGCAGCCCCCCTTTGCTTTGGTGCGCTTCGCTGCGGTAATCACCATGTTCCGCCAGGCTTCGACTCCGTTCGCGCTGCTGAGCGCGTACCGCTGGCGATCGACGATGGACTCGGCTTGGTAGTCGATGACCGCCTGCACGAGTTCGTTCTTGTCGGGGAAGTAGTGGTACATCTGAGAGCCGCTGACTTCCGCCGCCACCTTGACGTCTTCCAAGGTGGTGCCCGCCACCCCGCGCTCATGGATCAGGGCGGCAGCCTCCTCCACTATTCGTGCCCGGGTGCGTTCACCCTTGGGGGTGAGCCTCGGCCGGTCATTCGGCTCGCTAACCATGTTCCCACGTTAGCAGAATTATGAGTTTGACAACCCATTCTCTGGGTGTCAGAGTGAGTCACGCAACCCAGTTTTGAGCGAGAGGAAACAACGCATGACCGACTTAAGTGGCAAGACTGCTCTGGTTACGGGCTCGACGAGCGGGATCGGCCAGGCTACGGCCATCGCCTTGGCCGCCCGCGGCGCTCACGTACTGATAGTCGGGCGCAACGAACAACGAGCCAAAGACGTGGTCGCCGAGATCGAAGCCTGCGGCGGTAGCGCAACGTTCCGGCTCACTACGTTGAGCGACCTGCAATCGGCCGAGGACCTGGTTGAGTGGTCCATTGAGGCGGGAGGCGGTCATGTCGACATCCTCATCAACAACGCCGGCATCGCCTCCCTCGGACCAAGCAACGCAGCCACCGAAACAGAGTTCGACGAGACCTTTGCACTCAACGTCAAGATTCCGTTCTTCCTCGTCGCGGCCCTGGCGCCAGCCATGGCCGAACGCGGATGGGGCTCGATCGTCAACATCTCCACGATGGTCGCCAGCTTTGGACAGGCTGGCATGGCTCTCTACGGCGCCAGCCGAGCAGCCCTCGAACTGTTGACCAAGGCCTGGGCCGCCGAATACGGGCCGAGTGGCGTTCGGGTCAACGCCGTGTCCCCTGGCCCGACGCGCACCCGCATGATGGAAGCAGTCCCCGAAGAAATGGTGAACCAGCTCGCAGCACTAGCACCAGCAGGTCGCGTCGCTGAGCCCGAGGAACTTGCTGCGGCAATCGTCTTCCTCGCCAGTGATGATGCCAGCTTCATCCACGGCGTCACACTTGCGGTCGATGGGGGCCGGGTCGCGACGTAACGCCTGTCGTACCGGCGACGCTTACGAGTGGAGGCCTAGAACGCAGATCACAACCAACAACTAACAACTAACAACTAACAACGAAGGAGTATCAACATGAGCGCATACGTAATTGTCGAATTCACCGTCAAGGACCCGGAAACGTACCGTGAGAAATACGCCGCCATTGCTGGGCAGACGGCCAAAGAGCACGGAGGAGAGCCTCTCGCCAACAGCAACTGGGAAGTCCTGCACGGCGATGGCTCACTCACTTCAGGAGCACTCGTGCGGTTTCCTGACCGCGAGACAGCCATCAATTGGTACAACTCGCCCGAATACCAGCAGCTGATCGATGTCCGAAGTGTCGCGATGGATGCCCGTTTCAGCTTGCTCGACGGCCTGCCTAGCTGATCCGGGTGGCTCCATATCCCACCTGGTGCCCACGTGCTCGTCGACCCCCTACAGGTCTATTGCAACCCGGGAGCGCCGGGGGACGCAACCCGGCAAGAGCTGTCCAGCCCCACTATTCCCACAGTAACTGAGAGGAAATACGAATGAGCACACTCCCAGGAAAGACGGTACTTATCACGGGCGCCAACGCCGGGATCGGCAAGGATGTGGCCCGGCAACTGGCCTTACGTCCCGAGATGGCGCGGATCCTCCTGGCGTGCCGGAACCGAGACCGGGCGACAGCGGCACAGGCCGAGCTCGAAGCAGCGACCGGCCGGCGCATCTTCGACATCGTTGTCATGGACGTCGCCGATCTGGGTTCGGTGCGCGCTGGCCTTGCGGCCATCAACGGATCCGTCGACGCGCTGGTCATGAACGCTGGTGTCATTGGCCCGCAGTCGATGGACTTGACCGCTGACGGGGTCACCACCGTGTTCGCGACGAACGTCCTTGGCCACGTCGTCCTCCTCGAAGGACTCCTGGCCGAGGATCGGCTTGGCGAGGTTGCGGTCTTGGCCGGAAGTGAAGCAGTCAGGGGGGTCCCGAAGTTGCGGATGAAGGGGCCAACGTTCGTCTCACACTCCGCCGACGAGTTCGCCACTGTCATCGATGGCAGCTATTTCGCCGGCAAAAAAGCTGACTTCAACCTCGCTTTCGGGCAGGCCAAGTACATTGGCGCCCTCTGGATGGCCTACCTGGCCCGCCAACACCCTGACCGCCGCTTCATCACCGTGAGCCCCGGCAACACCACCGGCACCCAAGCAGCCAGTGATCTCCCACTGCCGATGCGTCTAGGGGCCAAATACATCATGCCCGCCCTGGGTCTCTCCCACAAACTTGACGTGGGCGCGAAGCGACTGGTCGACGGCGTCACCGACCCGACCCTGTCGAGCGGCGTGTTCTACGCCAGCGCGGCTAACACGCTTAAAGGTCCCATTGTCAACCAAGCGGACTTCCTTCCCGACCTGGCCAACCCGTCGTTTCAGGAGCATGCCAACGAGGCCATCCACCGCTTTATCACCACACGTCGTTCTGAGCCTCACCGATTGGAGTCCGATCGCTAAGCGGATCTCTCGCCTTCGTCATCCACAAGGCTGAGAGATAATGGTGTTGACCAGTATCCTCTCAGCACGCAAAGGCAGTGGTGGCATCGAACTTCCTCGGATCGCTCTCGCAGGCCGACAATCTCAGCGTTATGCGACATCCGGCGCAACAGCACAACGTCAGTGTCGTCGAGTCGCTGATCACCGCACTCCGACAGTGCCGCACATTCGAAGATTACGACAATGTCCAGCGGGCCCTATTCCAGCATCTGCACCACTCCGAACAACATCGCTCGGAGTGCCGTCGCAGCGCTGCCCGTCTAGCGCGGGGCCGATCCCTCCTAACGCCCCTACCTCAGCTCCCTGACGGCGCAGACCCGCGAGACCCAAACGTCTGGCATATCGAAGACCTTGTCTTCGACCGCGTGTGTCGGCAGCTCCGTGCCGTTGGCGACGCCCTCGCTTGGCGGGTCTCGCAGTACGACCGCCGCTATGTCATCGCGCTCAGCAGCAATGATTCGCCAGGCCCGATGGCCGGTAAGTCTGGGCTTCCGCACGAGATCAACGCCGCAGTGACCCTGCGCGACCAAGGGTCATTTGGACTGCTCCACGATCTGACTAACTGCCTGAGGATCGGGGACATCACTGAGTTCAAACCCGACGGGTCACGTCTGCTCTACGAGATTAAATCGAGTCCGAACGCGAAGACCGGCCCCCAACTGCGGCGGATGAAGGCCGCAATCGAAGCGATCATGAACGGCGGTGAGCTGCCCGGCCGTCCTGGCAACCGCATCGTCGTTCCGACAACACGCTGCCGTACTCACATCCGAACGTTCGTCTCAGGCATTATGGCTGCGGTCGACAACGGCTTCGCCGGAACCGCCATCCCCTCCTCGCGGGCCTTGACGGCCTTCTCGTTTGAAAGCCTCGGGCGAAGCCGTGTTGATGCCAGCGAAATGGAGCTCATCGACGACCTCAACGCTGCACGACAAACGGCAATCCAGGAGGCCGGAATCCAATCCGCTCGTCACCACGTCCGGCTCGCGAGCGTGACACGCAACCACGACTTCGTGCCTTCGGTCATGCCGTTCGCTCTCTTCCCAATTCCACCACACGAGTCGGCACTTCTCATCTGCGACTACCTGGGTTTCGACATGACGATCGCACCAGAACGCATCACCGCCCAGCTCGAACACCTCGGGTTCGTCGCCGACATCCCCTTGCCAACGGCGAGCAGCGAACTGGCGGCGACGGACGATGTCATTACGATTCGACGAGGTTCCAGCGGGCTCCGTCTCCATCCCGGCGCGCTCTATGAACTTCTCATAGAGTCACTCGACCTTTCTACATGGGCCGCGGCGATTGGGGAAGTCCTGGGCGACCCTAGAACCCCACTTCATCCGGTCCTGGCCTTTTCGACAACGGACGTCTGGCGCTGATGGACTGGCATGGCTCAGGGCCTTGATTTGTGGGGGCGCCGTCGGCTCGATGATCACGGCGGTTGCGGTCCATGCCCTGGGGATTCATGGTCATCCGTGGTGGAACCTCCGGCGATGATCTGACGAAGTCGTCGCACTTCCTCGACCAGCTCGATAATTACCCGGTCCAGCAGGGTGTACCGCTCCAGGGCACCCTGCTCGATAACAGCCAGACGGCCTTCGGTTAATTTTGAATCGCTCACCATATACGAACATACGTTCGTCTAGAGGTTTCGTCAAGGCCCCAAAGGCGGGAACTGCCAAACCCACGAAGGAGGACCAATGACATCTGAGTTGACGCCTGAGCAGAGATCGATGCGGGCTCGACTCGCAGCCCACTCGCTGTGGGCGAAGGTTGAAGATCCACGGGCGCACACCGCCCCGGCCCGAAAGGCGGCGATGGATCGATTCGAACGAGAAGTGGACCCAGAGGGAACCTTGTCCCCGGAGGAACGTGCCAGGCGGGCTGAGCACGCCAAGAAGGCATACTTTTTGAAACTGGCCATGAAGTCCTCTGCCGCTCGAAAAAAGCGAAGGATCACGTGATTCTGGCGGAACACCCCAATGACACGCTCTGAAGATCTTGTTACGTCGATTCTTGACTAAGAGGGTCGTCCAAGGTCCGAAGCCTGAGACCGATCGAGCCCACGGTAGCGGTGTTACGTTCGATGGAACCGCCTTCTAGCTGGGAGCGATGGCCGTGCCGACCGAGCTTGATATGTACCAAAAGGTCCTGCCCCTAGTCGGCGTTGACACTGTCGAGCGCCCGTCCGTCTCCGAGGTACTAGGTACGGCGTTCGTGCCAACTGCCGGGGTACTCGTGACCTGCTGGCACGTCGTCCGAAAAGCACTCGATCGAGGCATGACAATCATCGCAGCGCTTGATCAGGGCGACGGCAAGTTCGTCCGCCGCGATGTAACCGATATCACGCGACACCCCGCTGGCGATGACCTTGCGTCGGCCCGTATCGATCTTCAGGGTGCAGGTTGGCGGCTCCCGACACGCGACCGAGTTCTCAATCTTGGAACCGACGTGGTGTCTCTCGGGTACCCGCTGCCAGATGTCCGTGCTGACCTCGACGGCGGATTGACACATATCGTCTCTTTCCGGCTCCTGAAGGGCTACCTCACCCATATGCCGGTGACGCAGCACGACGACTACCCGCCGGCCGTGAGCCTTGAGCTGGACATGCCGGCTCCCCGCGGACTTTCCGGAGGACCCGTTCTTCACGCCAATGAATCAAATCTGCTCCTTGGCGTCGTCTACGGTACCAATGCCGTCGAAAGGATCGAGTCTTTCGCAAGCGTGGACATTGAAACGGGAGAGCGAACTCCCGAGATTGTTGAGGTGGTCGCGTTCGCGCTCGCCTATGGCGCGACGACGCTCGGGAGCCTCAGAGGACCAGCGACTGGCGAACGACCACTGCGGTCACTGATGCAGGAACGCGGCGAAGTCGTCTAAATGATTCGTCCGAGGTGAGAACTGGGATGACCGAAGAGGTTGAACCACCATTTTCCGATTTGTCGCACGAGGAAGTTGCTGCGTACGCCGCGCGACTGCAATCCGAGATCGATGACGAACTCAGATCAGACAGATGGGTTCTGCTTTCCCAAGGCTCTGGAGTCGTTCGGATCCATACTGGTGCCGCACTGTGGCATGCCAGCGAGTTGCTTCAAGACGTCGTATCTGCAGTTGAAGCACGGCGTGAAATAGCACTCAGGGTTATGGGAAGAGCATTACTTGAGGCTTGTCTCATTGGCTTCTACCTCCACTACGGCGGATCCGACGCCATGGACGCGATTCAGTCCGACATGAAGGCGACGTTGCTCTCCCAACAGAACGACGCAGACCAACACGACATGGAACTCGCGTCAGAGATAAAGCGCATTCGAAAATGGAATCGAAGAGTCAAGAAGGAGAATCCCGGAAGAATCCAGTGGAATAGTCAACGAGCGTCCAACCAGGATCCACTACCGCTGTTGTCCGAGAAGCCGGAGCCGGCGAGGCCGCGAATAAACCTTGATCTCAGCGACCAGCTGAATCGATTCACCGACATCACTCCCGAACCACTGACCATTCCTACCGTTGTCCATCGCATCAACGAACTGTCCAAAGAGAAGGCCCCGGGAGAGCAGCACTTCGGAGTGATTTACACGATTGGCTTCCGAACGCTTTCAAGCATCGGACCACATACCAACCTGCAGGTACTTCAGTCCTATTTTCCTGCAGATTGGTCGCGAAACCTTCTTCGCCTACAAGCAAGCATCCTCTCGCCCTCCTACGCCGACACCGCAGAAAACACATCACTCGCTCTGGTTGCGCTGCTCGCTAAACTCGTCCTCGGCGACATTGACGGAGCATCCACTCCTGTAGCAGACGAGATTTTGAAGCGCTTCGAAGGAGAACCGGATGGATGACTCGCAGGTGATCATTCCTGCTTCAGGGTCGACACCTCAAGCTTGCGAGTTCGCCGCTTGAATGGAACTGGACCGCCCTCAAGGTGGTGCAAGGCAAGCCGGTTAAGATCGTGCCGTTCCAGAGAACCACTCGCCTCAACGTCCCCCTGTCCGGCAGTAGCTTTCATCGTCAAGATCTGCTCCGCATCGCCGCTCACGACAATGCCGGGACTGCGGGTTGCGAAGACATACTGACGAGTGCCACGCAGGGAGCGCAGGCGCTCGACGAGGTACTCCTCGATCCATGGCGCATGTAGAGCGTCCTCGGGCTGATCCACCAGTACGGGAGTATTGCCATCAGCGAGCAGAATGACGAGGATCGCGGTGCAGCGTTGGCCGTGAGCGAGTTGTTCGATTGACACGTATGTCTGGTCATCAGGTTTTCGGAACTTCACCGTCAACACATCAGGCCGATCGAGCACCTGAATGTCTAACAGCACCTCCCAAAGATCACGATCATCAATGTTGCCAAGAAGCCTCCCGATGCTGGCAGCATCGATACCGTTTCCGTCGTCGACTAACTCGTCAACCTTCGAATCCCACAAGGCTCTTGCAAAGCGAAGTGGATGAACAGTCCGAGCGATGGCATCGAGCACCGGAACCTTGACCTGAGAACCGACCTTGAGCTTTTCCAGCGCAGCTCTAAAGTCTGTGAAGTCGCCTTGACTTGGGATATCGAGTTTCACAAATCCGGCAGTCTTACTGTTGAGTGCTTCTACTCGTGTTCGGCGAAGTTCCCGCCGCTCGTGCCTAGCATCGCTTAGCTGTTTGATCAGGGTCTCACGCTTTTCGAGTGCAAGGGCAAGAGCTGGTAGCGCCTCCTTGTCCAGCTCTTCTTTCGCGGCTTCGGCTTCGGTAAGCTTCTCCTGTAGCGACTCCAGTCGTTCGCGTAGTGCGGTAAGGGAAGACCCCGGGTTGACTCGCTCAAGCTCAGCATCTAGTTCCCTTTTGACCTCGCCAAATCGCACCGTCCACTGCTCATTAAGTTTGCCGAGCTTCTCCTTAGCCAAGTCCAACGCAGTCGCGATTGCCTCGCCAGCAGACTTGAGGCTCGCTTCCAGTTCACTGAGGATCGCGTCGATGGCCGTAAACAGGTCGGCATTCGTCTCAATATCGGCCGGTGACGTCACCTTCGGCGTCTTCAGGTCCGAAACTTCAATGTCGGCAATACCCTTAGTCGTCCTGTTTATTCGGGACCGTTCCTTCTGCCATCCGGCCTGCTGTTTCACCAGATTCGTATCGAACAGCCCAGCTAGAAGCCGCACCTGCTCCTTTAGGTCCGGTTCCTTCGATGCCTCCTCACGCAAGCGCGCGATTCGCTTGCGTGAGGCGATCAACTCGCGGGCATTTTGCTTCAATTCTTTGGTGGTGCTGGCTATGTCGTTCTCGTGTTCGGTGAGGTCTATACCTGCATCGACCAGCGTCATGCGCCCCACGGGCTCTCGGGAGTATTCGAGAATCTCACCTTGAGAAAACGCTGCCAATGAGAAGAGGTCCCGTGGTGAAAGATCCACGCTCACCCAGTCATCATCCAGTTGCTGGAGCACCGACGGCTCGGCAAGACCATCTTTGGCGAAAGCACGTTCAATGCGATAGCGATGATCGTTTGCAAACACCTGCAAACGCACGACGCCAGACTCCGTGAGAGCAGCTTCAAGGCGAGACTGGACCTCCTCCCACAACTTTGGGAACTTGCCTCGGTCCAACTGCTGATCCATCGCATAGCGGATTGCTTCGAGGATAAGTGACTTGCCAGCGCCAGTACCCCCAAGCAGACAGTTCAGATCGGGGCAGAGCACAACCTTTTGACCGTTGAGAAATCCGCCGACAATGTCGATCTGCTCGATACGACCATAAGACGGCGATAGGTCGGGCTCGACCAGGGCGATTCGAAGATCAGGATCGGCGAGTCCATGCCGTAAACCAATGAGATCCGGACGGCTCGCTTTCAACCATGTCCGCCGTACACCTATTCCTGAAAGCGCGTGCGCACTCGTAGCTGTGTCCCAAGTGTCGGAGCCTCGGACACACGCGAGGATCCGCTTATCTCCTACTTTCTTCGCGATCTCCTCGGTTTTCTCCAGTTGGACAACTTCGACGGCTGAAAGAGCTTCGTCCATCAACGTGTTCGTCAGATGTGCTTTGACGTCGAGACTCAACAGGCCCTTCTGTTTGTCGGCATGTGCTGCAATAGCTAGACCTCCACAGGCCTTAACTTCACGAGCAGCGTCGGCGAAACCAACCGTCGCCGCTACGTCCAACTTTCCACGGTCGGCTTGCATGATTCCTACCCGCACCAGCATCTCGTTGATGACAGTGCTCGACGTGCCCTGCTCCCAGATGGCTAGCAGGTGGCCTTCCGTTGTGCTGATCTCCACTCCGGGGAGAACGATGAGCGTCGTCCCTTCTGCGGCAGTGCCAATACGGTCGCACCAATCCGCGGTGTTGTGATCCGTGATAGCGATCGCAGCGAGGCCGGCATCGATAGCTGCTTGAACAATGTCCTCTGGCGAGCCATACGCCTCTGGCTTTGCATCAGATGAGCCGGGCGTATGAACATGCAAGTCAATCGGCCAGAACCTCGCCCAATCGCTCATGTTCGAGCCCTCTCACTGCCTCGTCCGGGTTCTAGGACCAGTCGAAGGACAAAGTGGGTCCAGCGATCATGGTCGTTCGCCCAATTGGCCAAGAGATCTCGTGGGTCAGCTACTTCCTTTGCGTCACTCATGCTGCCGCCCTTTACTTCATACATCTGGCGTTTCACCTGGGCTTCATGGTAGCGAACATGTGTTCGAAAAACAACAGCCCGATGGCGGCTGATCGGTTGGGGAAGCCTGTGCTGGATCACCGGAGCCAGTCAAAACGGTTAGCCACTCCGCGGTACCCGGCACCTTCCAGCAGTTCGTCAAGCATGTTGGCGACGGCGGTGCTCCGGGTCTCGCCTACTGGGCCGTCGGGTCGCTGCCACGAACCGATTGCCACGGCGTCAGCTTTTGAAACAGCTCCGGTGAGCCGGGTGATGCCCGAAAGATCGACAACTTGACCAGTTCCCCCGGATACCGCGAGTGAACGTCGGTTCGGAAACCGTAGGTCAAAGCGTCCCTACAAACGTCCCTACAACTCGGGAACTATCCGGATCCGGCTGCTTCCGTCCCCCTCCGTCACGGCCGCGCTGACCAGCGGAAAACGTCCGGTTGGGTACTGTCCGGCTCCGTCGTTTCCGCCCTCTTTTCGCTTTCCTAAACCGTGTGCGCAAGTTCGAATCTTGCCGGGGGCGCCAATGTGAATCACGATCGAAAACGGCAGGTCAAGTCCCAACGAGTGGTGTAACGGTCGGTGAGGTGCAACGACTCCCGCGTCAACCTGTTGTCTGATTGATCCTACGTGGCGGCGTCGGTGGCTGCCTCCTCAGTGGCCGCGTCGAGCGACGGCCGCGGGTCGTGGGCGGAGGGTTCGACCTTCTTCTGCGTCTTGAGTGACTCGGCGCTCATGTAGCGCCTGGTGATGGCCCACTCGTCGCTTTGCTCGGCCAACAAGGCGCCGACCAGGCGGATGACGGCGGCGCGGTTGGGGAAGATCCCGACGACGTCGGTGCGCCGGCGGATCTCTTTGTTGAGCCGCTCCTGGGGATTGTTGGAGCGGATCTTCGGCCAGTGCTCGACCGGGAAGGCGCTGAAAGCCAAGATGTCATCGGCGGCGTCGAGCAGGTAGGTCACCACGTCGCAGAACCCGGCCTGGGTGAGCTTGTCGGTCACGTCGGCCAACTGGCTCCAGGTGGTGTCGCGGTCGGGCTGTTCGAAGATCGAGCGCACCAAGGTGGCGATCATGGGCCAGTTCCCCTTGGCACAACGAGAGGCGAGATTAGCCATGAAATGGGTGCGGCACCGCTGCCACGACGCCTCGGAAAAGACCAAGGCGATGGCCGCCTTGATGCCTCCGTGGGCGTCAGAGATGACGAGCTCCACGCCGCTTAGCCCTCGAGCCACCAGGGCGCGCAAAAACGCCGTCCACGCCGCCGTGTCCTCGGTGGTGGCGATGTCGAAGCCGATGATCTCGCGGTTGCCCGCCGCGTTGACCGCCGTGGCGATCACGGCCGAGACATTGACCACCCGGCCCCCTTCGCGTACCCGCTGGGTGAGGGCGTCGATCCACAGATAGCGATAGGGACCCCCATCGAGTGGGCGCTCTTTGAACTCGCGCACCACGGTGTCGAGCTCTTTGGCCAGGCGCGACACCTCGGATTTGGAGATCCCGTCGATCCCCATGGCCTTGACCAAGTCGTCGACCCGCCTGGTCGAGACCCCTTCGACGTAGGCCTGACAGACCACGGCCACCAGCGCCTGTTCAGCCCGCCGGCGGGGCACGAGCAAGAACTCGGGCGAGTACGTCCCCCGGCGCAGTTTGGGGACAGCCAGCTCGATCGTCCCGACTCGGGTGTCCCAGGGCCGGAGCCGATAGCCATTGCGCGAGTTCTCCCGCTCCTCGCTGCGCTCGCCATAGGCGGCACCGCACTGCATGGACGCCTGGGCGCTCATGAGCGCCTCGGCGAAGGCGCCCAACATGGCCCGGGCCAGGTCCGTGTCGCCGTCAGCGCCTTCGAGGTACTTGCCAAGCCACGCGGCCGCGTCGATAGTGGTCGGGACGTTCACCGTGATCCTCCTCAAGTGGTTGTGTGGAAACTGCTTCTTGAGGTTGACGCGGTGATCGTCGCGTCTGGGGGATAGTCCTTCAGCTCACCCGCTCGTACACCACTGCCTGGGACTCAACTAAACGGGCAGCGCGAAATGGTCGAAAACGGCAGCAGTTCGGTTGTGTGAAATTAGCGTGAGGGAGCGGGTTCGTCCACAGTTTCGGTGACGGGTCTGGCCGGGCGCCTCGTGCGAGCTTTGGCGTCTTGGAGCCGGTAGCTCTCGCCCTTGGTCTCGATGATGCGGCAACGGTGCGTGAGCCGGTCGAGCGTTGCTCCGGTGAGACGCTCCGAGCCGAGTACCTCGGTCCACGAAACTGGAACTGGCATAGGTTCGTTGCCGTAGATCTTCCCTGCTGGCTGGGCAAAGGCGTCCTTTTCCACGGTCCGCGCTTTTCAAGGCAAGATGAGCCATTGTTAGGTGCCACCTTCCAAATCGTGGCTGGAAGAAGGTGTGCACGTGGGACGAGCGGATCTGCGAGTCGTCGCTGGCGGCAGCGAGGTTCCAGCGAGTGCCCTTGATGCTCCGACATTCCAGGCTGCGTGCGTCGATGGTTTCGTCGGGTCTTGTTCGGCGAGAGGCTTCAGCGACATAACCATTGAGAACGCCACTGGCGTACTCGAGCGCTTCCTCGGCCTCCTCGGCATGCCCGCATGGGAAGCGAGTCCGGCTGACATCGATCGGGTGGTGGCCGAACTAGTCACCAAGGGGATGGCCCCTTCCACGCGCCGCGGCTACGTGCAGGCGTTCAAGGACTTCCATCGCTACCTGGTCGCCCGCAAAACGGCTGAGATCGAGGCGACCTTCGGGATCCGGATCAGCGATCCACTCGACGAGTTCAATGCCGCTCGCCATGTGGGCAACGACTCGCCGTCGACCCGGCCGCCGCCCACACCCGAACGCATGGCGGACTTCTTCGATTTCCTGCGGGATCGGATCGCCACTGCTCGCAAGTTCGGGCCGGCGGGGAGGGATTACGCGTTGTTCCGCACCCTGTATCACGCAGGCCTGCGCGCCGATGAGGCCGCGTCACTCGAGCTGCAGGACCTCCACTTCGGGCGCGGGCCATTCGGAAAGATCCACGTCCGCTTCGGGAAGGGCACTCGTGGATCGGGGCCACGGCCCCGCTGGGTGCCCATGCTCGACAGCTTGGACCTGATCCTTCGCTGGTATGGAGACGACGTTCGGCTCCGGGTCCCCGGCTCGTCAAACGCTCTCTTCTGCGACGAAGGAGGTGGACCCATCCATCGGGGCACGATCCGCAACCGATTGCGCCATCTCCTCGAGATCGAAGGTGCGCCGGTCGAAGAGCGATTTAGCCCCCATGGACTTCGCCACGCCTGCGCCACCCATAACTACGAACGCGGAGTCGACCTGGTCGCCATCCAGCAGATGCTCGGGCATTGGAACGTGGGGACAACCATGCGCTACGTCACTCCGTCTGCCACATTCATCGAAGACGCATATCGCCGGGCAATGTCAAACACCTTGGAGCAATTGGAGGAACGGCCATGAACGTGAAGTGGCGGCTGCGAATGGCGGCAGCACAGAAAGAGGTCTGGACCGGTGCCGAGTTGCGCCGCCTCCTTGTTGAGCGCGCTGGCCACCAGATGTCGGCCGCGTCGATCTCGGCGCTGCTCACCAAGCAACCGGCCCAGGTCAAGTTGTCGACTCTCGGTGCACTGTGCACGGCCCTCGAATGCACGCCCAACGACCTCTTCGAGGTGGACACCACGCCTGTCGAGTCGAAATCCAAGCCGGCCAAGGTTCCTAAACAGGCGGCATCGGCTCTGCGGGGACGCTCCATGCCGCCGCTGTGAGACTCGCTGACTGCGAGCGCTGCGGCCGGGGGGTGGGATTCAAAGACGCCGTCATCTGCTTCCGCTGCCGGGCGGCCGACCGAGAGGCGTCCCTGCGCTCTTCGTGCTCTGTGTGCGGCCGATTTCTCCGGCTGGACGCTCTCGACGGACGATGCGTCCGCTGCGCGAGAACTTGCGTGGACTGTGGGCATCCCGTCCGCAATCCAACAACCACACGGTGTCATCTCTGTCGCCGGCGCTTCGAGGTTGAACAGGGCAAATCGCTCTGCAGTGCATGTGGCCGGCTCGGTCACATCCGAGAGGCCAGCGGGCGATGCGGTCTGTGCTCTCGGGGTCCGAACCGGCCGCGCATCCCGAGGCCGTGCACAGTGTGCGGAGAACTGCGCCGCAAGGTTGGCACCGGCATGTGCAACAAGTGCTGGCAGCGCCACCCTGACAGACCGTTTCGGCGGGTCGACAACTTGATGGCTGAACTGGTGGACCCGCCCGACTGGTTGCCAGGCTTTGCCGACTACGCCGCTCAGCGCCACTGCGGGGCCAGGGTGTGCGTCATGCTCACCGCCGTGAGACGGCTGCTCACCGACGGTGAATCCAACCATCCCCAGGGGATCCTCAAGAGGTCTAGGCGTCCCGGCAGATCCGCCGGTTCCCTGGCCCGAACGCTCGAGGACTTCTTCGTAGCGAATGGCCTGGCGTTCGGACTGGACCAGGGGGCCCATCTGGCCAAGGGCCGGCGGGACCGACGGGTGGCAGCCGTTCCCGAATCACTCCGCCCTCAGGTCGCCGACTACGCCGCCGAGATGGTGGGCGCCCAACAACGGGCACGTCGCGTCGGCACCCACGCGAGAAGTGACGTCACCATCGAAAGTTCTCTTGCCATCGTCCGGGACTTCGCGTTGTTTCTTCTCACCGATCGCAAGAAGGAGGACTGGTCTGTGGTTGAGATCGGTGACGTCGAATCTTTCCTGCTCCAGAAACCACGTAACCGGACGAGGCGCCTTGGGGGTCTCCGCTCCTTTTTCCGCTTCGCCCGCAAGCGCAAGCTCGTCCTTGTCGACCCGACTGCTGGCGTCCCGCTGACCAAGCGGTCGCCATTCAAGGGTGTAGTGCTCACGGCCCACCGCCAACGTCAACTCTTCAGTCGCTGGACGAGCGACGATGAAACGGTCGAACCGAGCGAGGCATTGGTCGGTGTATTGGCGCTCCTACACGCCGCATCCAACGCCGAGGTGCGATCACTCAAACTCACCGACATCAACTGGAGCCGTCGGACGATCTGTCTCGGCGAGCGTCCCTATCCGGTTCCAATCGATCCGGTGACCGAATCGGTCCTCAAGCGTGCCCTGGCGCATCGGGAGACCTTGGGCACCGAGAACCCCCACATAATCGTCACGCGGGCCACCAAGACCCGTAGCTGTCCGGCATCGGCTCCCTACATCACCCACGTTCTCGACCCGGCTGGCGTACGCACCAAGGCACTGCGACAGACCCGGATCCTCGACCTGGTGAACCGACTCGATCCCAAGGTTGCAGCCGAGGTCCTGGGCATGAACGCCGACGGATTGGCTACTTATGTCAGTGACGACGTGAACGCAGTCCTCCTGGCCGCCAGCCCGAACCTGTGAACTTCAGGTACCACCTTGCACAGGTTCGCTCGAACGTGTGCGCTTTTTCGAACGGCAGGTTCGTGGTCACGATCAGACTCGTGCGCTCGTAGGCGGTCGAAATGACGTCGAAGAGCAGCTCGGAGCCGACCTTGGAAGCGGGCACGTAGCCCAGTTCGTCGATTTATGCCGACGTCGGCATAAATCGATCTATGCCGAGTCCGCAACTATGCCGACACGGTGAGACGGACGGCTCCGGCAGGCTGAGGATGAAGGGCTTCTCGCCTTGGCGGTCGCCGCTGGGATCGGCATAGTTCCGAGGCGCGAGGCAGCCTGCTATCCCATCGGAGTACCGTGCTCCGGTAGGAGGCGACGCCATGTCAGGGACGAGGAGAAGGCCGGGTCGGATGGGCCCGTTCATCGAGGGGTTCAGTGCTCGGTTGTTGGAGGTGGGTTACACACCCCCCACCGTCAGAAACATGTTGAAGGATTGCCCGCTCATTCGGGTAATCGCAACTCGCAATGATGGGGAGGGTCACAGCTGGCCAACAAGGAGTGGCCACGTGTTCGGCGGCCTTGCAACGGAGAGCCGCACCTCAAAACCTCAAGGATTGACCAGGTGACCAGTGGGATTGTCCACCTGTCTGGACGAGACGCCAGGGACGAGCTGGGATAAAAGTCTTTGATTGGCTATTAGGTCCGCAACCAACCGGCGCAGAGCGTGGTTCAGTCCTCCTGGCCCGATCACGGTCCGACCTCCCTTTGTTCCTTGGGAGGACCCGCCGTCTGAGCCGTTCGCTACATTGTCCCATGGACCAAGTCTGCGCCGGTCCGGTCTCGTGGGGCGCCCCACGAGAATCATGGTAGTGATCAGCGCATGACAATCTTCGATGACGGCTACCTTCGCGTCGACTTGACCAATCACGTGGTCTCCGTAGAAGGGAAACCCGTCGATCTGACGCGAGAGGAGTACGGCTTACTGGCCGTTCTGGTCCGTCACCCGGGCAAGGTCCTCACCAATGACCAAGTGCAGCAGCTGGTCTGGGGTTCCACCGACCGACCTCCCACTTACGTGAAGAAGGTCACGATTTTTCTGAACCGCAAGCTGGGCTGGGACGTCGAAACGTCTCCCCTCGAACCCGAGCTGGGTCTCTACGGCTACGGCTTCACCGAGCAGGAGCAGCCGTAGTACTCGGAGGCGTGTAAAGACCATGCGCCGAAGGTGCGTCTAGCCGCCATCCGAAAGGTTCCAATGGAAGATGATCGCCAGGGTAATAATGCCAACCACGTAGAGGGCGACCAGAATCAACGTGATCCATTCCCACCGAGCGAGCCTGCGACGGGCCATATCTAAAACTGGGACTTCCTCATAACCTGGCCGACGACGGTGTTGCTCTTCCGGTATACCTTCCGCCGAACGACCCTTTTTGCTATAGCTGACCGGCCCCTTCTCAACCGCCTGCACATTCCCAATGTCTTCGAGCTGCTCGATACGTGTCATTTCTCCGATGGCGCCGTTGAGACGAAGGGCCTTGCTGCCGTCGGGGTCATGTGTGGCCATCACGTCCACTTCTACCGAGAGGGTGACCTCCTTGGGCAGACCCTCATAGCTAGCCCCGAGAATGGCTTGGGACCCCACGATGATCACCTCAGATTCGCCGAGCACATCGCCCGAAGCGCGAATGATGTGTTCCAGATCCTCTCGTTTCATCCGATGGCCCTGGCGATCCGATCTTCAGCGACGCGGTTCAGGATTTCCAGTCGTTCTTCGTCCGACAACGTGCCACCGAACGGGCTTGATTGACGAAGGTCGCGTGATGCCTGATCGGTGGAAGTCATCGCCGCTTCGAGCTCATCGATCGATCCCGAAAGAAGTCGGTCCCAAGTGTTGATGTAGGACGCTGAGCGACCCTCGGGATCTCTCGATCGCATTACGTCAATGCGCGCCTTGGCGCGCTGAATAACGTTCTGTGGATCAGCTCGAAGCTTCTCGGCCACGAGTTTGTGAAGTTCAAGGCTGCGTCGTTCCGGATGGGTCAACCGCGGACGCACTTCCACAATGAGGTCGCAGCCAGCTGCGTCAGCGATCCGTTGCAGGGTTGAGAGCTTCGGCTCGTGACGCCCAGCCTCGTAATCGACCAGAGCGGGAGCCGACGTCTTCGCCCGACGTGCCAGTTCCCGCAGCGTGTGCCCGCTGTTCGATCTTATCGTTCGCACGAGTTCCGCTGTTGAAGTCATGTAGTTATTATAATACATAACACACTCGTATACACCACCACCCACCTGGGCGTATTCCAATCTTGCTCGCCATGATCCCGCTCGTGGCCCCCAAAATCGATCTCTGCGGATTCCTGAGGCGGCGCGGGCTGATCCGTCTGTCCGGGCGGCCGACCCGAGCCAGCGAGAGGCGGGTGATCGACGGTCACCACGATGTTTGTCACGGCCGTGACAGCCTTCGGACATCATGGCGGAGGACCTATGACGAAACGACTGATCGGCCTCGACGGCGAAATGAGCGACAGTGAGCTCGCGGACGGCGCGGTCCTGATTCAGATCGGAGTGGCCTTTGAAGCCACCGAGTGCTTCAGTGCCCTCCTCGGGTGGCCCGAGGACTCGTATTTCAGGACCGATCGGGCCATGGCGGTCCACGGCATCGACCCTGTCGCCATCGCCGAGGCCGACCCACCGGCCGAGGTCGCGCAGCTCGAGGCATGGCTGCTCGCCCGCGGCGCCGACTCTGAGAAACGCGCCCTGGTGCCGGTGGGCTACAACGTCGGCGCCTTCGACCTGCCGTTCGTGGCGGCCTACCTGCCACGGACGAGCCAGTTGCTCTCGCGCCGGGTGGTCAACCTCAACGCTTTCTGCCTCGCCTACGAGGGCCAGGTCCCCTACGAAGGCTCACTGCCCACCTCCTCCGGCTGGAAACGGCTGGCGAAGCGCTACGCCGCGGAGAAGCTGGCGGCGGTCGGATGACACGCGGCCCTAGTTTGGCCAACACCGAGCAGATTGTCCGGGCAGCGCCTAGCTTGTCCATTCAGCAGACCACGACGAAGAGGAGCGCCTGCGGTGTTTGAGAGGCATAAGGAAAAGGTCGCCGAAGAGCACCGTTTGGCCGCACAGAAGGCCGAGCAGGAGCAATATGAGGCCGCGCTCGCTGGCTGGCAGGCCGAACGAGACGAGTTGGAGTCTGTTCTCCAAGCTGCGACAACGAAGCAGGGTTCGGCAAGCTCTGAAATCGTGCTGAAAGCAGGCGAAGGCATGTTCGCGACCATCGCGAATGTGAGCCTCGTTGAGGATCGGCGTGGTGCGGGACATTACGCCGGTCACTCGTCTGGATTTTCGATACCCGTGGCCTCGGTGGGTGGGAGGTCGATTCGCTACCGCGTGGGAGTGAACCAGGGCCACTTCGTGCAGGGGGACCTCCATCCCGAGGCGGTTGACAATGGGAAACTGTTTGTGACCAACCAAAGAGTGGTATTCGTCGGCGGCAAGAAGACCATCGAATGCCTCTTTTCGAAGCTCATCAGTGCCGACGTAGCTGACGGCGAGTTGGCGCTGTCCGTCTCCAATCGACAGAAAGTAACGCGGGTTCATTACGGATCGAAGCTCGACGGCTGGGTTCAGTTGCGACTGACCCTCGCCCTGTCGATCGGGCGAGGCGACTCCGACACTCTGGCCGCGCAACTACGAAAGCAGCTTGCCGAGCTGGATGCCAAGAGACCCGAAGCTCCGGTCGCTCCGGTCGCTCCGGTCGCTCCGGCCCCGCCTACGTAGCCCTCGTTCATTCGCCCAAGTCGAGGTTGCCCACCAGTTGAGCAAGCATCGCTTCGATGCGTTCCAGCCGTTCGTCCGTTGCGTTCGCCTTCTCCGCGACGAAGAAGCTGGCGACCGTCGCCGTCAATACACCGATAAGTCCGATGCCGGTGAGCATCAGCACGACGGCGATGCCTTGCCCGAACGGAGTCACCGGGAAGCGATCCCCGTAGCCCACCGTCGTTACTGTCACGACGGCCCACCAGAGGCCTTGTCCGAAGTCGTGAATGTTCGATCCATGCGCGTTGCGCTCTACGAAGGTGACCGCTCCAGCGCACACGAACACGATGAGCGCGGCCGCGAGCAGAACGAAGTGGAATCCGTTGTGCGTGATAATCGAGCGCGCTCGGCGTAGAACCTCAGCCAGGATGACGCCGATTCGGCTTAGACGTAGGAGGGTGATGAGCCGTCCCGCCCTCAACGGCCGGAAGAACGGGACGGCGACAATGAGTAAGTCGAGCAGATGGGTCCTAAAGAACCGTCTTCGGTCGGGTGCCAACGTCATCTTCGCCATGTACTCCACGGCGAAAAGCGCCCACACCGTGTAGTCGATGACAGCGAGCGTTGTGGCGACGGTGCCATGCACTGGCGCTACCAATGGAATGATCAGCACGGGCAGCCAAAGCACCGTGATGACCAACATCGGCGTGTCGACCAACCGGGCGAAGGCGTCGTAGCGTTCCTGGGTTCTGGGGGCTGAGAGTCGGCTCATCGGCTGACGATAACTCTGGGGAACCGGACTTGCATGGATTCGTCGCCATTGTGCGAACGGCTTACGTAGCCTCCCACCGCCATCCGTTGTTGTTCTCGCACGTAATCGCCTCACCGTTCGCAGCTACACCTGTCAGCCCGTGGTCGGCATCGCTGCATAGTTCGCCAGCGCGGTAGCAGTTACCGCTGTCGGTCGTCGGGTGACAGCCCGCGGGCGCGGCCGTCGTCGGCGGCGCTGTCGTCGGTGGCGCTGGCGCGGCCGTGGTTGTCGTTGTCGGCGGCGGTGCGTGTGTTGTCGTCGTTGTGGCCGGTGCGGGGTGTGGAGCTGGCACGGTCGTCGTCAGGGGTGTTGTGGCGGGCACTGCGGGCGTCGTTGGGCACTGCGCAGCCAGGAGAGCAACTTTGCTGGCGTTCCCGATTTTGATCGGCTTGTGGCCCTGCCGCAGGCCGTAGCTCACCTTGCCCACCTTCACGACGAGCACTTCGTGACCCTTGAGGCACTTGCCAGTGGAATGAATAGCAATGGTCCGACAGACTGCGAGTTGCGACTTGGTCACCTTCGCGTGGCCGGTCGCTAGGTGCGCACAGTTCACGAGCTGGTGAGACTTGGCGACGGCCTGCGTCGAGGCCCCGGCCATCGAAGCGCCGACACCGAGCGTGAGGAGCGACATTGCTAGGGCTGCGGCGGCGGCAACGATCGCACGTTTCATTTTTGTTCCTCTCGTTGCCAGCCGGTTGCTCGCAGGCTCAATGTCTAGCAAACCGGGGGTTGCGCCGATACCCTGGCCTCTCGTCGAGTAAAGGGGAGTCCATACCTTTCGGCAAATCAGAGGACAAGAAACAGGAAGCCGCTGACAGAAAGGCTCTCCAGGGGCAGGCGGAGCAAGCAAGGAAGGATGCAGCGGCTGAGGCCCAACGGCAAGCCGAGCATGAAGCAAGTCCAGTTGGAAGGGCCGAGGCCAAGAGGGCTGCCGGGAGTGCCTTTTTTCAGATTGAAATCGACGTGAGTCAGTTGGCCGGTTCCTCTGGATTCGGCTCCTCCACGGGTCGGGTCCTGCATACAGGGGGGCGGCCAGACCTTCGGACAGATCGAAGAAAGGGTTGGAAGCTAGAACACGTTGGATATGTGTTCATCGAGACGGGATCAACAACTACAAATCGTGTGATGAGCACGGGCCAGGGAATGGTCACACGGGGCAACGTGACCGGAATCTATCTTTTTCGCGCTGTCTAACGCGACGACCTGAAGGCGACTACTACGAGAGCGACGCCATGTGCTTGGTCCCCTTTGAGAGCTGAAATGCGTCCGTGCGTTCGGCCTACCGATTAACGACCCGTCCCGTAGGTCAGATGGATGGGGCCACAATGGAGCGGATGCCAGATATTCGGATTGTCCGGGGGGTGCTGGGTTACTGGGAGAGGAACGTAATCTACGACGTCGTTTTGGATGACGAGGTCGTAGGTGCATTGCAAGCACGTCAATCCTTTACCTGCCGCGTTGCGCCGGGTCGCCATCGGATTCAGGTTACATCGCCAGTCAATGAGTATCGGGCGTCGAATGTGGTCGAGATCGACCTAGAACCGGCTCACAAGGCGGAGTTGGAATGTTCGATCAGGTCCTACAGCGCCTTGTTCAATCCGATGCTATTTAAGAGGTTGCACCACATAAGACTGCGAACAATCGAACCGCAGAGCCAGACTGCCAGCGATCCCTGACACTCTCAGTTCGCCGGTTGGCGGCTACTGCCCAGCCTCACCAAATCGATCCGGCCGATTGTGCTTCCAGCGATTGGCCGGGTACATGGCGAGTGCAAACAACGAGGTGCAAATGGCGAACGCCAGTTACGTCACTGATGCGTTTCCGCCGGTCTTGAGTAGGAAGAGTGCCGACATCAGGACACCGAAAGTCAAGCCTTGGAAAATACTCCCGACAAGCGGACGCCTCCATGAGAAGCGCATCAACTTGCGAAGTGGCGGAGGTTGAACGATGGAAAGCTGCGGCCGCCTTCTCTCCGTCCATTCCATGTAGCGATCGAAAGAGTTTCCCACAGGGAGATCTTAGATCCCTGGCCAAAATGCCGGTTCCGAGGCTGACTACGAAAGCGATTGGACGATCTCAACCACGTCCTCGCTTCGGTATCCATAGAAGCGAGCGAACTCAAGAAGCTCACGTACCTTTTCGATGACCACGGCTCCCTCGTTGGCCATGCGGGCGACGGTTACGCCTCGTCCTCTTCGAAACTCCAAAAGACCCTCATCACGGAGAATCCGCAAAGCACGCAGCACGGTGTTGCTGTTGACCCCGAGAACCGCGGCCAAGTCCTTCGCGGGTGGGAGGCGCTGTCCGGGCGAGACTTCGCCCGCAGCAATGGCGCGGCGGATCTCGGCGGCTACCTGATCGTGCAACGCGACGTCCTCGGAGCGGTCCACCTTGACATCGAACATAATGCTAACCATAGTAGCATCATGCATACGAAGGTCCAGCAGGTGGATGCGCGACCCGCACAGCTTCTGATCCCCGAGGCCCGGCAGCATCAACGATGGCGCTACATACGAGTCACTGTCATCGCAATCGTCGTTGCCCTTGTCATTGCAGCGCTCGCCGTGGTCTCGGTGATCCTCTACCAGCCATCCTCGGGCAGTGGAGGAGACCGTGCGGCGCAACTCAAGACCGCTTCTTCGGCGTGTGGAGCACTTTGGGCAAAGACGCCACTGCCGCGCGACTTCCCAGCTCACATTCCAACCACTCTGCCTCCGTACCTTGTCGGGGACGTAGGGGGGCAGAACGCTGCGCTGCTCTTCCAGGATTCTCAGAACTCCATGGTGTGTTTTCTGCGTTCACCTTCATCGGTGGTCGGTGTCGGGGCAGCAGGAACGTCGAGCACTCCTTCCGCTGCACACCCCGTAACTCTCAGTTCTCCTGCCCTCTATTCAGAGGACAACGCCAGGTTCCAACTGGTTACTGGTCAGGCGCTGGGCGGTGTGACATCGATCACGCTCACTCTGAGCGACGGGACGGTCGTCCATCCTGCCGTGCATCATGGGTACTTCATCGCGTGGTGGCCGGGCATGGCTTCGGTCACTTCTTCGACCTTTGTTGTTGATGGCTCCGTCCAACACTCGGGGGGTGCTCCCAGTTCTCCCTTCCAACACCCGAAGTCTCCCTTCCAACACCAAAAAAGAGACTCGGTGACGTCTGGCCCTGCCCCAATACATTGAGGGAGGGTGGGACCGTTCTACGAATGATCTGACATGATCTTCGGATGGCTTCACAGGGCGAAACGATCACCGTGGGTCAAATCTACGAGGACTGCATCTATCACCCGTGCCGCTGCACTCACAGCGAAGGTGGCGACATCGAAGGCATCTCGTTGATCGACGGTTCTGCGCCGCGCAGCTGCAGTCTGTTTCATTGTGGACCAATTGCTCTGACGGTGCCAGAGGCCGTATCAATCAAGACCCAGTTCGAGCGTTACGTCGGGCTCCGTTCCACGCTCGGCGCACACGAGGCTGCAGCCAGACTTTTGACCCCGTTCGTCGGCGCCCTGCCCCTGCCGGGTAGGTGAGGCACTTCGGAAGGGAGGCAGACCTCCTCTACGAAGAGGCTGGAAAGCCCGGTGGGATTGGGATGTCGAGGAGAACGAGCAGACGCTCCACGGTGTGTTCTACGAAATCGTCCTCAGGCTCCTCGACGGTGGGCGCAGCCAGAAGGGGGCGAATAGCCTCGACTGCTATCGGCTTGCCGAGTGAGTGCGCGGCCCACGTTGCGAATCCGGTCGCCTCGGCGTCAAGGTCGACCGGGCTGCTCGCTGCCGGGTCCTCAAAATAGTCACGAGGTTGAAACCCCAGGTAGAAAATACCCTGTGTGGTTGCAGGCCTGTAGACCACGGTCGCTATATCGCTGTCGTGTATTTCAATGGAAAGGTAGGCGTCGCCCTTGGCAACGTCTGACCAGCTTCCGTTGCTGTAGACAGACTTTCCGAAAAAACCCACCTAACTAAGTCTCCGTCCCGGTCGCCGATATCAGACGAACAGTTTCCGATGGTCGCGTCACTAGAGAGGGTACCTCCGTGTGCCGGTACTGGGCGTACTGCTGAAGGAAGCCGAAGCGGCGGCCAGGGCGTTATCCGGCTCGTTGTCCGATCCGCTACGTCTGGCACCTGGCGGAGTCCCACCCCTAATCCGAATCGTTAATGGTGCGGTTCATACATGGTCATCGTGAAGGTGACCAGGTATGAGGAAACGTACTGTGACGGGCATGCCTCAGACAACCTTGCCTTTCCCGTAGCCGCCAGGAGAAGTGTCACCGCGAATCCGAAAAGTTAAGGGCGGTGGGGCTTCATAAGGCGTCCTCAAGCGGCCGTCTTCGATTCAGCCTTTACTGGGCCATTACCACTAGCTGACACCCTTCTTCTGAACGGGCCGTACTTGATCGGCCCAACGCCAGAAGGGAGAGCAGTGATGGTTTACGAACAAGAGCGAGGACCGGATTTCGAGCCTCCAGCGTGGGAGACCGCACGGACGCACGCCAAGCGTACGATCGCCGCCGCTGCGGCACTCATCACGATCGGACTGGCCATCAGCATCGTGACGTACGTCATGGCGTCACAGAACCCACACGGCGGGTCCTACTTCGTCGCCTGGGGCCCGGTCGTCTTCGGTGTCATCACTGCCGTTCGTGGCGTCAGCGCGCTGCGAAAGGCGAACGCCTGGGCAATGGCAGCCAGAGGAGGAAAGGCCGTGGACCACGCGACCAATGACTGACGCAGGAGGTCGTTAGTAACCTTGGCTGCTAGTGCCCCCACAAGTTCTATGAGCCGCCGCCCGGGGCCATCGGCTGCCCCGCTATCGGTTGGTCCTCATCATGTTGATCTGGACCGGAATGCGGGCGAGCGAACTCTGCGAGCCGGCGGCCGATTCGGTCAACCTGCTCGGCAACGAGTACTGGCTCCGAAGCCCCGTGGGCAAGTTGCGCAACGACCGCATGATCCCGCTGCACCCAGAGTGCGTCGAACTGTTGGCCGAGTGGACCGCTACCAACTCCGAGTACATCAGGTCCAAGGGACGCCTCTTGGCCGACGAGCACGAACTCCTCGACCGGCGCACGGGGCACCGCATGGTGGCCACCACGGCGAAGAGGGCCGGCGTCGGCACCGTCCATCCCCATCAGCTCCGTCACACCTTCGCCAACCGGGCCATCAATAGAGGCATGCGTCTCGAAGCGATTGCGGCGTTACTCGGTCACCGCTCCATGGAGATGACAATGACCTATGCCCGCATCACGAACCGTGTGGTGGCTGATGAGTACGCATCTGTCTGCGAGCAGATCGACCGCCTCTACAAGACAGCCGGTGTTCCTGGGGCGCTTCCCGCCGAGATCGAGACCGCGGCGATGACCCGTCTGCGTAAAGAAGCGCACGCCCGCATGCTCGGCAACGGCATGTGCACCCGTCTCGCCGAATTGGACAGCCGCATAGGTCGGTGTGCGAGACCTGTGCCTATTTCCGCACCGGACCAGAGTTCATGCCGGTCCTTTTGCGCCAACGAGACCACGCCCGGAAGCACGGTCAGGACGAGCGAGCCAATCTCTTCGAAGACCTGGTCAACCGAGTGAGCGAGGCGTCGGCTTGACACGGATTACATGTATAACGCCGGTTCGGTGCGGCTTGCCACATGTCGGCTACGCCCTTCGACGGTCCAACTCGAAGCGAGCTTCCATGGCTGCCTGTGCGAGGTCCCCGTACGGCACGGCGTGCTCGACGTCGCCGGTCGCATCTAGGTACGCGTTGATAGCCGGAAACAGCGGATTGACGGCCTCGACAAGGGACTGCAAGTCCTCGTCCGACGCCCCATCTGTGAGATCGCCTCGGTCAACATCGTCACTTTCGCCCCAACGAAGAATCAGGGGCCACACAGCCCTCAGTTCGTTAGGTGCATCGTCGGGTGGGTCACCCGGCAGATCAGAGCGCATGGCGACCATTGTGCCCCAGTTGGGCGGGACGAGGCTTGGCGGTGCGGCGCAATGGCAGCGGCCATTCGTTACCTTCAGTGGCCGAGCAACCTGTGGGAGGATTGGTCATTGTGGAAGATGGTTATTCCCGAAAGAGGCCGTTAGACAGGTTTTGGGAATGGAACGAGAGCGTGACTCGGCGATCGGGTTTCGCACAGATCGGGAATAACCGCTTCTCCTTGTGGCTGTCAGCCTTCGCCGACCGCCACGCGATCACGGGATCTGCTCTTCAGGGCCTCCTATTTGGAGTAGGCCTCCTTCCCTTTTATCTGCTTCTGACCAGATTCCATGACCCAGCGTCCGCCCTCGTCGTGTGCGGCAGCGCTGGCACGGTCTTCGGACTGTTGATGTTCTTCCTTCACCGATGGCGACGGAGAATCGGCAGGGAGGTACGCGGCGTCCGGGAGGGGATTTGAGTCGAATCCAAACTTGTTGACCTAGCCCGGATAGCGCCGGAACGGCGGGTCCTCGTTGCGGTGAACTAACTAAGTGACCAATCGCATTCGGTTCCTATCGTCCGATCCGGGTCGGTGAAAGTAGACCGTCATGCTGTGTTCGTAGCCTTCGGAAGTCACTGTTGTGTCAAAGGTGATGTCTTGCGCCTCCACTGGCCCGAGGCCGTCAATTTGAGTCGGCGACTCTGCGTAGTAGCTCGGGTACATGGCCAACCTGTTCGGGACCTTGGGGATTGGACTGTGAAAAATGATTGACCGTCCAGGACCAAGGATCATCGTCGTCTGCCATGGATCCAGCGTCTCATTTTTCACGGTGCTGCGCCCAACCGGGAAGGCCCACGGCTCCGTTAGGGCGGTTCGTGTGCCATTAGGTTAGGAGGAATCATGGCCCGCAAGCCGCTCTCCCATGAAAGTATTTGGAGAAGCGACGGCGGTTCAGACGCTGGCAGAATCGAGCCCGCTTGGGATTGATTGTGTTCGGCTCATCGCCCTCAGTGTGAGTTTCATCCCGAGGGATAATGCCTTCCGGTGGGTATCCCTGGTGGCCTTTGTTGCATTGATTGTCTATTCCGTGGCTGTGATGATCTACGAAGTGATTGCTGGGACAAGCTATTTCCGAGAGAAGTATCGACAGGGTTACAAAGTTGGGCCCTATGCCGACATTCCCAGAAAATCGATCCTGCCAAAGAGGAACCGGGTCGATAAAGCCGCATCCGAATCAAGTGAGCGGTTAGCCCCTATCGACGGGACGATGGGGCGGGATACCTAACATTCTCAACCCTCATGAGGTTGATCCAGGGCGTTCCATCACGCAAGCTGAGGCCTGTGGATGACCATCAGAGAATTTCGTGGACACAGATGCTTGACCGAGTCCATGAGTATGAGCAGGGTCAACTCAGTCTCGGCAAACTCGTCGATGATCTACGTGGCCTATATGTGGAGGCGGATCCGCACGTTGCACGAATCCTAGAAGAGTTCGAATCGAAGTGGGTGCAGATCGACCATCAGAATGAGCTGCGGACCGAAAGTTGGGCATCTTCAGGCGAGGTCAGTGACACGCGGCTCGCCCAACACGTCAGGGCATTCCACGATTGGGTTGAAGGAATGTTAACGGGCGATCACAGGACAGATCATCGCTAGGCGTGCGGGAACGGGGTTGGCCCGTACGCCGGAAGGACTCCACTCCCGGCCAATCGTGGTCTGGCATATCCACACGCTTTGCGGTGTTGAAGGGCAAGGATGACTGCCGACTCACAACCAGACCGATCGTCCCACGAAGGACCTCCTTTGAGCCTTCGCCTCGCTGAGTCCCCGCGATAGGGGTCAACTGTTCGTCCCCGCAGGTTGGTCTCTCGTAGGTCAAACGGTCAGCGGCATCTTGCTGCCCATCCGACTACTACTATTTTCGTCGACCCTACGAAGCCCCCAGGACGCCGGACCCTCCGGACTGACCCAATATATGCCACCACGAGAGGAGAGGACTTGAACACGCCATCACTCTCTCTCCAGCTTCGGACGAAGCGCACGGAAATGATGGAGTCGGAGTTGGAGGCAGTTGCGCTGCGACTCTTCGACCAGCGTGGGTTCACCAACGTCACCGTCGAAGATATCGCCCTTGAAGCCCACATTTCCGTCCGTACCTTCTATCGTTACTTTGCCGCCAAGGACGACGTGCTGCAACTGCGGATCGACAGACGGAGCGACGTCCTCCGAGAGGCCCTCTCGGCTCGGCCGCCCGAGGAGCCACCGCTGCGCTCCCTGCGCTTGGTGCTCGAAGACGAGTTCTCAGCGGTCGACCCGATCGTTCTCAGACGCTGGATCGCGGTCATCGCTGACAATCCAAATGTGATGAAGGGCGTGGTGGGCGCCATCCAGCTGAAGGTGCACCCAGTGATCGCCGAGTTCTTCGGTGCTCGACTGGGCTTACCCAGCGATGCTCTGGTTCCAACGATGCTCGCCGCGGCAGCCCTCGGTGTCATCCAGGCGGCCCACACCCAATGGTTCATCCACGACGGCGACTTGGCGACCACGATGTCTGAGAGCCTCGCCGTGCTCGAAAGAGGTATCAGCACCGACCCCAAAACCTGGGCGGCGGCCCGAGATGCCCTAGACACAGAGGGGTCAGGCAGCCCTCGACCCAAGGCAGGGAGGCCAAAGCCAACCTAGATCGCCTCGATCCATTTTGACATCGTATGCCATTATTGGCACACTATGCCAGGGCCGAAGGCCCAGATCCTGGGGGTATGCAATGAGTCATTTCGAAATGGTCTTCGCCCTTCGCCGCGGCACGCGTACCTGGCGCACTCTCGCCCTGCTCAAAGCGGCGTTGATCGTCCTTGTCGCCACGACGACGACCTTGGCGGTCACCTATGACGGTCCGCGAACCGCTGGCGCGGCGGTCGCTTCCTCGCAGGTGCCCGCCAGCGTCGCGAAGGCGACCGTCGCGGGTCCGGTAACCGGAGGGAAAGGCATCGACCTGGTAGGGACGACGAGCTTCGATCTGAGCTCTGTGGGCTACGAGCAAAACGAGTACTTTCTCTCGGGCACCGCCTCGGCGTACACGAGCGCCCAGCCGCTTACGTCCAATGGTCGCTGGAACGTCACAGCGGCAAGCTCTGCACCCTTCAAGACTCGGATGGTGGTGTACCGCCCCATCAACCCCAAACGCTTCGACGGCACTGTAATTGTCGAGTGGCTCAACGTCAGCGGTGGTGTTGACGCGGCGGCAGCCTGGCTGACCGATCATGTGCAGATGCTCCGCAGCGGGATGGTGTACGTCGGTGTCAGCGCCCAGGCGGTAGGCATCGTCGGCGGGGCCGGCTCGCTTGGCGCGAGCAACGGTGAAGCGGGCGGCATCAAAGGAGCGGATCCCGCACGATATGGTTCGCTCGATCATCCGGGCGACAGCTACTCCTACAGCATTTTCCAACAAGCCGGAGCCGCCATCCGGCGGGACGCTGCCACGGTGCTCGGTGGCCTCGAGCCCAAACGGATTCTCGCCCTCGGAGAGTCGCAGTCCGCGACACGTCTTGTGACCTACATCAATGCCTTGCAGCCCCAATCACAAGGCGTTTACAACGGGTACTTCGTCTACAGCCGCTTCGCATCGGCTGCTGCACTCTCTCAGGCCCCCCAACCCACCATCGACGCGCCCGCCGTGGTGCTGATCCGCACCGACCTGACCGTCCCGGTCATGATGTTCGAGACGGAGGCGGATGTGGCGGTCCTGGGCTACGTCGCAGCTCGACAACCTCCGACGAAGTACATCCGTGAGTGGGAGGTGGCGGGAACAGCCCACTACGACACCTACGGTCTGGTCGAGGCTATGACCGACACCGGAAACGGCGCGGGGGACGTGAAGACGTTCGACACCATGATCCACACCGTTTCTTCCGTCGACGGCGGGGTGCTCAGCTGCCCTGTCGCCCTCAACGCCGGGGCGCACACCTACCCGCTCCGAGCGGCGGTGGTCGCCCTCAGCAACTGGGTCGCCACCGGGACCCCACCTCCCCAGTCGCCCCGCCTTCGCGTGGCCGGCCCTAGCAAGTACGTGACGAACAATCTTGGCGAAGCCGAGGGTGGGATTCGTACCCCCCAGGTCGCGGCTCCGATCGCCATCGTGAACGGGACCGGGGATACGTCCAGCGCCGGAGGGGGCTTCTGCAAACTCTTCGGGACGACCATCCCGTTCAGCGCACCCAAGCTAGCCCACCTCTACCCGACCCACTCCGACTTCGTGAAGAAGTGGGATGCGGCCGTCGCCTCGGATGTCTCGAAGGGCTACCTGCTGAGAGCGGACGCCAAGGTTCTGGACAAGGTCGCGACCCAATCGAGCATCGGAGGGTGAGGCGGCGATCCTCAAGCAAATGCTTGCGCTCGGTCGTAACGAGCCTCCCTATCTTGGTGGCACTGCCCGGCTGGCCACGGAGACGAATGCATCCGCTGTTTCGCGCACTAGCCGGATTGGTGGGTATTTCGTTTGACCATTTGCGCCGTTGTCGTCTGATGGCAGACCTCCCCCTCATTGCGCAGTGTGGTTCATGGAAACCGGAAGCGTCGTCGAAATGCGATTACATGGGCGAGTTGCTTACGCGGCATTAGCCGTTAGACCCGCTACGCCACTCCTCAGTGCTCCCAAGAGGATCCCCTAGCGCACGGTGAAAGTTGACGTGGCGGGTCTAACTGCTAAACGCATCGCAGACCCGCCCACCCCGTCAACGGGGATAGCCCGTCGCTCCTAGACACGTCGGACGAATCGCATCCGCTCCGACATGGCAAACTCGAGCCATGGACGACGACTTCGCCAAGGAGTACCTCCACAACGACTTACGCCTGGTGCGCGAAGTCATACTTTGGAAACTCGACGGGCTGTCGGAGTACGACATCCGCCGTCCGCTCACCTCCACCGGCACCAATCTCCTCGGGTTGGTCAAGCATTTGTCCAGCACCGAGGGCCACTACTTCGGGGACATATTCGGCCGGCCGTTCCCCGAGCCTCTGCCTTGGTGGGACGACGACGCTGAGTTCGACGCCGACAAGTGGGTCACTCCAGACGAAACCCGGACCGAGATCGTGGGCCGCTACCGTCGGACCTGCGCCCACGCCGACTCCACCATCGACGCTCTCGATCTCGACAGCCCCGGCCACGTGCCATGGTGGCCCAGGCCAAACGTGAAGCTCTTCAACGTCATTGTCCACGTGCTCACCGAGACCAACCGCCACGCCGGACATGCCGACATCCTCCGCGAGGAGATCGACGGGGCCGTTGGGAGCCATGCGAACATCGCTGCCCTGCACGACCAAGGCAAAGACTTCTGGACTGCTCACCGGGCGAAGATCGAGGAAGCGGCCCTCGCGGTTCAGCACGCTGCGCCCAACCGGGACACCGCGATACCCGACATCAGCCCAGACTTGTAGGACGGAACGCAGGCGCACGCAGAGTAAAGGTGTCGCCCATATCGCCCCGTGACGCCGCATCGCTGCCCTATGGCCGAATTGCTGCCTTCCGCGAGCAGAACCACCGTGGTCACCGCGGGCCGAGGGTAAGCAACAGAACGGTCACCAGAACCCTAAAGATCAGTCGCGTCTCGCGTGGACCGTCGAGGCCGAATGACGACTGACACGCCATTGACCGGATTGGCCGTTGCTCGAACCATCGTCACAAGGGGATGGTCGTCAGGACCGTGGTCAAACCCGTGATCTCGAACAAACGCCGGATCTGCGGAGTTGAGCCAAATATCAAGAAGTTTCCCCTCCCTCCTTCACCCGGTTGTGTGCTGACCAGAACTGAGAGTCCCGTCGAGTCGAGGAACGTCACCCGACTCAGATCGCCTACGAGATCGCTCCGCAGATCCATGTCGATCTCCCAAGCTGCTCAGCGAGAAGTGGAGCAGTCGCCAGGTCAATCTCGCCAATGGCCGTCACGACAGCGACGTTTCCATCCAACTGACGAGGACTTGGAGCGGCTCGGTAATGCGAGCTTCGCTGAAGCCGGGCCTCGACAACTCCTGCTCGACGTTGGACCAGCTCTCGTCGACTGACATTGTGCCTCCGAGGAAAACACCCGCGGGCCGTTTTTTCAACCAGGATGGATTCCTACGGCGGCAACGTCCCATTGGGGGTAGCCCCGTCTGCCGGGACTGGGGCCTCAGTTAGCGCGGCGACTGGTGCTGACAGATAGCTTTTACTCCCCGAGAGTTGCCAGCCAAAGAGGTAGCATTCGCTGCGTCCAAGGCGAAGGGGAGAAAGAGATGCCTGAGTTCCCTGCGATTACTCACGTAGCGCTAACGGTTACGAGCCTTGAACGGAGTGTGCCTTGGTACAAGAATCTGTTCGGTTCGGACCCAATCCTTGACGAGGACAAAGGTCCGTTCCAGCGCGTCGCTTGGCTTACAGGCGGCACAATCGTTGGCGTCACTCAGTTCCCTGACTTGGACAGCACTGAGCCGTTCAACGAGCGGCGGCCGGGGCTCGATCATCTGGCTTTCGGCTGTGCCAACCGCGATGAGTTGAAGGCATGGGAAATCCGTCTGAACGAACTCGGCATCCCCAACGGTGGCATCGTGGACACGCCTGACTACTCGGCATTGTCGTTTCGGGATCCCGACAACATCGCACTTGAGTTCTTCGCACCCCAGGGCTAAGACCGGCGGAGTATCCGACTGCTTATAGCCCATCCCATACCGTCGGTGGGACGCTTCGGGATTTCGGTGTTCCGAGGATCTCTCATCCGGTGACAGGTATCCTCGGCCCCGTATGGATTGACCCCAACACGATCAAGTGCGTTGTCTGCGGGCGTGAACGCCGGATCCCGGGGACGACTCCGGCGAAGCTCGAGGGTCTCCCTGATGCTGTCAAGCACACTTACGACCGGCTCGGAATCGCCGAAGCAGAGCGCACGTATGGGGTGACGGCTCAAGCGGCAGCGAGGGAAATGGGATGGAAGTCGGTCGGCGAGAGTCACTGCTGCCCAGATTGCGCGTAGTCCTTGAGAGCTGCCCCAGCTCGCCGGTTCAGCGGCGCATAGCCGCCGATAAATCGGCCACAATCCGGCGATTGGTTCTCGCAAGTATTGGACGCCAACCTCTCCACCCTCCGTCATTGAGGTAGACGGTGGAGGGCTGTTCTGGGCTTCCATATCGAAGTCAATCCATCGATTCATAAAGTCGGCACCTCGGCGTCCCATTTGGACGAACAGCACCGGATGGAGGTCAATCGCACGATCCTTCGTTGAGAAGCTCACGTCTCCGTCCTTAATTGCCAGGGTGCCCGTGAGGGTGTTGCGACGGGCATTCATCGCCGCTCTAGGGAGTTCGCTCTGAGACCAGACCGGCTCGTAAACGGAAACTGCCACCTTCAGATCCTAAATCGAGTACTGGCTCTAGCCCCGAACGCCGGACCTGTGCGCGGGTATTCGGCAGCCCGGGGATAGCCACCCGTGACGCTATCGTCGCCGGTAGACCAACAGTTGAGGCGTGGACCCGTCCTCGGGATCCCACGATTCAACGACCACTGGTTCTCCTGGGAATCGGGCTGCAACTGCCGCCTTCCAACAGGATTCGAGGACCGAGAGAACGGTGTCCCAGACCTGCTCGCCAAGGTCGTCATCGGCTGGGGCATTCATGAACAAGTCTTCAAGGTGGACGTGGTTCATCATCTTTTCGATGGCCGTCAAGTCCCCGTGAAAGTGCCTGTACCAGGTCTGAAAACCCTCCTCGGTGTACTCCTCGGCCAGGATCAAGGCGCCCTCGACTTCGACAAAGTCGGGCCAGAAGAGGGATGAGAAGCCGTAGGCGAGTTGCATCGAGCCCTTGAAGTTGAGGTAGGTCCATAGACCCGTGGACTCGACTCCCGGACCTGACCAAGTCGAACGAATCTCTCGAATATCCGGTAGCTGAGCCGGGTCGTAGCGGGACTCCATTCAGATTGTCTATCTGAGTTGGAAGGAACACGCAGGCCTGCCTCCAACCGCCAGGAGGGTGGGGCCAGCACGGCACCATGGGGACATATCAACTCGGCATCTTGAACACCGGTGTCTGCTTCTCGATCGCGATGGTGGCATCCTTAGGCTTCATAAAGCCAAGGTCCGGAAATCGACGAGTTGACTGACCGACGACGCTCCTGGTTGCGCTTTGCCCTTTTCGCAGCCGCAGCAGGGGCTTGGATAGCGCGGGCTGCCCTGAGCGGGGCGAGCAACCTTCTGATCGTCTTGGGTGCCGCTCTGGGGCTCAGCGCGGTAGCGTGGAGCTATGCGATCCAGCAGTCCCGTCGCGACTTTGCCCGAACCCCGGACCTATGGAACGGGATGGTCGTCTTTCGGCGCCGCGAGCTGCAACGAGCAGCCTTTTCATCCCTCCGGCTAAAGCGGGCGTGGATCCGGCGACTTTTGGCCATCGACAACGCCTTCGGCCGGATGGATGTACGAAAAGATGGCATCTCGTGGCGCCCGAACCGCTGGTGGAGTGCGGGGTTTGCGATGGCGAAAGGATCCTTCCTGATTCCTTGGTCGGAAATCGCTGAAGCCACCGTTAAGGATTCGCCTGGCAAGGTGTCGAGCCTGGGGGGGCTCATTACGATCAGAAGAGCAAACGACTTGCCTCTATCGGGCGAGTTTCTCGGGTCTCAAGAGGCGTTACGTGAAGCACTTGCAAAAGGAGCCTCAACCTGGGGTTGACTCGCCATAAGCCGACATGAATCGCTCCGCACCTATCCCCGAAGGCTCCGATGGGCTGTCAAGTCCTAGCTAGTTGTCGTGAGGCAGAAGGGCGTCGACCTCGCGAGCGACGTGGCGCTTCAGACATCGCACCGCTTCCTTCTTCGTTTTGCCTTCCTTCCTGCGACGGTCGATGTATTCGAGGGTTCGAGAGTCGTAAACCATGCGGGTGAGCACGATGTGCCAGAGCGCGGAGTTGGCCTGACGATCGCCACTGCGGTTGAGTCGATGTCGTTGGTTCTTCCCGCTACTGGCATCGAGCGGTGACGCGCCGCAGAGGTGTGCGAAGGCGGCCTCACTGCGCAGTCGTTGCGGATTGTCGCCGGCCGCGACGAGCAGCGCCGAAGCGGCGTCGGTCCCGATGCCAAGCGTGGAGACCAAATGGGGCGCTGTCTCGTTGACCAAGGACTTCAAGATGGCGTCGATCTCGGTGATTTCCTCTTCGAGTTCGATGACTCGCCTGGTTCCGGGCCGATAGGTCGAGGCCCGCTCGAGGAGGTGGAACACATTGAGGCCTCGAGGCTCGGACCGGATGGACTCTGGAGTCGGTGGAGACAAGATTGCGCATCTGGGTGAGGGCTTGGACTCGTCCCTTACGGGCCGAAGACCGAGCGACACGCAAACCCGCATAGATTCGACGTTTCCGTCCCCCTTCGACGGGCGCATCGTCGAACGTCCCGCTGCGGCGAGGCCTCTAGTAACGTCCGTCCTACCCCGCGCAATGCCTGAGTGATGGGAAGGTATCCCTCGATGATCGATGTCAGCGATCTGCCCAGGATGCTGCAGCTGGATCACGTGGGCGACCACCTCTACGAAGGGCAACCCGAGCACGGCGGAGTGCTCCGCAACGTTGTCTTCGGTGGCCAGATCCTGGCCCAGATGATCATGGCCGCGCACATCGACCGAAACGACGGTCGCGAGGACGTGATGGAAGTGAAGTCGATCCACGCGATATTTGCTAGGGCCGGCGACTATGCCCTGCCCATTCAGTATCACGTCGAGCGGATGCACGATGGACGCACCCTCGGTTCTGACACCGTCACGTACTCGCAGCACGAAAAGATCATGTCTCGCGGTCTCATCTTGTGGAGCACAGATGAGCCGGATCTCATCCGCCATACTGAGGCCGTAGCGATGCCCGATGTGCCCGGTCCCGACGAAGTCCCTCAAAGCCCCAAGGGGTTGGTATTCCCCGGCGCCGAGGCGCGCATCGTCGATGAGATCGACGTGTGGAGCGCGGATCAGCCAGTCGGAGCCGCCCTGCAGAACATTTGGACCCGGTTCACTGCCAGCTACGCGCCCGTGGTCAATCAAGCCATCCTGTCGTGGGCGACCGACGGTTGGCTCATCGGAACTGCCATGCTGCCCCACGCGGGGGTAAATCAGGCTCAGGCGCACCGGACGATCTCGACGGGCGTGGTGTCGCACACCCTGAACTTCCACGAGCGTTTCGACGCCGACGAGTGGCTCCTCTTGGCCAACGAGTCGATCTGGGCCGGTCGTGGCCGGACCCACGGTCGCTGCAACGTCTGGGCACTGGACGGGCGTCTAGTGGCTACCTACACCCAGGACAACCTCCTACGGCGCTTTGTTGATCGCCAAGACCACTCCGCCGAGTACCGAGCGCGTCATGTAGTTCGACCGGCCTCAGCCGACCCATCGAGCGGGTAGGCGGGTGCGCCCGACCTAATCACGCCAATACCAAATGAATTATCCCCCTCTGAGCCTCCATTACCTCCTGCCCCCCCGTATGCATTCTGAGATCGCGAGATGATGGGGAGGGTCCTAGAGAGCCAACTCGGATGGCCACCTGTTGCAGCCCAAAAACGATACGACTGAGCGTCAGGTATCCATCGGTGCCATGGGCATCCACGGTCTGATCGCCGTCTGCGGTATGTGCGGCGCCGAAGACGGGGGGGCGAGGGTCGACGGGTTTATCGGAGCATCAAAGCCCATGCCCGCGAAAGTCCGCGGCTACCTCACTCCCAATCGATGGAGATTCGACGAACACGGGCACTCCTATGGTCCGAATGGCGGGGGGTCTGAGCGACACGATAAGTCGATGGTGTCCTGGATTCAGCCTGACCCATCCCTCTTCGCTGGGCAAAGCCGCGTTCATCTGAGGAAAACTCTTGGGGTTGCCCACTCAGTCGAACTGCAAGTCAACCGTCACGTACGACGGAGAAGGCTCTCGACGATAAGCGTGGCGGCCGCCGGGCAAGCCTTGGTGAACCCGAGGAATGGTCCGAAGTCCCTTGTCGCAGCGAAGCCGGTTATGTAGAGGCCGGAGATGCTTGACTGGAACGCCTCGTCGAGTGCAGGGAAACCGTCGACCAGATCGACCTTGTCAACCAGACCGCTGAGGTATGGAACGCTGGGTAGGTCGGCTTTGTATCCAGTGGCGAAGACGATGCGGTCGACGGATAGGCGTTCGCCGTTCGACAGATCAGCCACCACGGCTCCGGCTTTTTCTCTGACGTTGGTGACCGATGTGCCCGGCCAACGATGGAATTGGTCGGTAGCGAGGCGTGGGATGAGCCACCATTCCAGGGTCAGGCGGCCAACCTCCCAGAACTGCCGCGCTATCCGCTCGCGTTCGGAATGGGGCAAAACCCGCCACCACCCAGGCACGGCCAGCATGGAGTCGACGTACTCGTCCACGAACTTCCAGCTGACACGCTCGAATAAGGGGACATCATGGCGGTGGACGATGTCGATCCGCTCCGCCCCTTGTTCACCGATCAGCGCGGCCCATTCGTAGGCGCTCTGACGGCCACCCACGATGAGCACGCGCGCGCCGCGGAGATCTTCGAGGTCTACTTCATCGACAGTATGCGCGGCCACTTCGGGCGAGACCGCATCGGCCCACGGAGGCAGCTGTTGGAAGTGACGGATCCCCGGCGCAACCACCACCGCTTCGGCCGTGATCCGCTCACCGTCGCCAAGGAGCGCTTCGAATGTCCTGCCATTGTGTGTGAGTTGGCTGACGAGGTTCGTCCGCGCCATAACTCCTTTGTTGTCCTGGAACCAGGCGGCGTAGTCGAGGAACACTCGGATAGGGACAGGGTCGACCTCGCTGAGCGCAATCCCCACTTCCTCGAGATACGCCTCGAAGGTGTGTACGCCTGCCGCATCGAGATGCCAATCGGGGCCTGAGCGCAAGTACATTCCCTTGGGCATGTGCTTCTTCCAAAAGGACATGGGTTCGCCGACGACGGTCGTTTCGATGCCACGCTCAATCGCCCGAGCGGCTGTCGCCATGCCATAGGGGCCGGCACCGATCACGAGAACTTCAGTCCCGCTCCTCAAAGTTCCTGCGTCCCGAGTCGACACCACGTATAAAACGTACACGGGCGGCATCACGGGGTCGTCGCCCACCAGTTCCGCGACGCTATCCACGGCCGATGGTTCGCTCTTCCCCTTGACGACGCCGCAAGTGAAATCTAGGTGCCGAGACCGAGCGAGACTTGGGTATTACAGTCCGGTTAAGGGCGTATCAAGGACGACGGCTCAGAAGTGTGGGATGGGCACCGGTTCTCCCGGTTACGGGGTCGACACCAGCAACCCAGAACAAGGCAATGAGGACGCCTTGCATGAGTGAGCATTCGACTGGCCGCAGCCAAGCAAAGGGTGGCAAATGTCAGTGCCACACCCAGCCGTGCCTGCTCGCCAAGTGTTATCCGGTGTGGCTCGCTATGCGGCCTATTTACCTCCTGCCCCGTCGTTTGCCGTGTGAGATCGCACGATGATGGGACAGTGGCTCTCACTGTGTGGCACTATCGCGCTGCGACCCGTCCACGCAACTCAATGCGGCATGAGCCACACATGTCATCCTGGCGAACGGGACAATCGGATCTCCGATCGAGCCCGCTCAATGAAGAGCCGCACCTTTTCGGGACCCTTCCTACGGCGGTCATCGTTCCTACTGGTCTTGGTTTCAGAATCGGCGCCATGGGGTCGTCGAACGGCTTCTATGGCCTCGCGAACGTTGGATGGACCAAAGACCCCCAGGACGATGGGAACGGAGCATGATTCGACGATTCGCCGACTACGGTCAGGCTCGAACAAGGGAGGCGCAGCGCCAGCTGGCACCACCGCTGATCCTTCCGCCTGTGGCACCAAGAAATGAAAGCCGTGACCGGAACCCCATGCGGGAACGGGCCATGTCGGATCGTAGATGCATCGTCGAGACACCTTCCAAGAAGGCGTTCCTTCGACCAATAGAACTCAAGGAACGTCAACTGGGACAGCGGGTGTCCCCCGAACTGCGAGCAAAACGTCCCATTGGGGGTAGCCCCGTCTGATGCCGGGTTATGGGCGTATCACCGAGGACAGCTCACTAGGATCCGGGCGGCTCCCAAATGTATTATCCCCTTTCACTCGCCCTGAGGCTTATTTACCTCCTACCCGGTCGTTTGCGTAATCGCAACCCGCAATAATGGGGAGAGGTCATAGATGGCCACACGAAGTGGATACGTATTGCGGCACGGCTCTTTGCTACAGGGACTTGACCGTTCTTCGCCGTCGACGATGTGCATACTGTTCACATGATGCATGAGGTCATGAACGAACCGATGCAACGGCTCCGTGATGCTGCCCAAGACCTCATTCAGCACGGCGTCGTTTTGCATGACGAACTGAGAGAGATCTTGGAGGGTGGCTTCACAGTGGTCGATGGATGCGTCTATTTCACGAGGGAACTAGCCGCTAACAAGCATCTCTCCCCGGAGGAGATGGGTGCAGGGCTCCTCCTCGCCGTATGGAAGACCATCATCGCGGAGTCCAGGGCGGCTCATCATCTGTTGCGAGAACGCGAGTGTGTATTCCGCCAGTTCCGGGTCGAGGTCGGTCGGCTGTCCGGTCGCGACGGCGTCGTCCCAGGCGTGGGTGAGAAGGGTCACTCGTCCGCAGCTCGATGAATGCGGTACCGGGAAGTTCTCCGATAGGAAACTGATACATGCGTGCAAGGCCCTGGGGCTTTGCGAAAGACTCTGCGTTGCTATGGCAGAGGAGCGGTGGGCGGCGCCGAAGTGTTCGGTGAGAGCCGTCGGCTGAAGTGGTGGTCCCACACAATGGGCTATTGAGAGGACTTGCCAGTCCCCGTCCGCCGGGGTGGGATGCTCCGCATAACGGGACGACCTCAGTCGAACGTTTGGAAGTACCCGAAGGCTCACATGACTCGCGATCGAGGATCGACTTGTGATCTTCGGGCTCTGCTCGTCCTTCAGCGTCGGACCAGGGCGCTGATCTGGCCATGGAGCCTGGACCGCCGTCGTATCAGCTATGGCCTTCGAGCAACGGCGGGGTGATCTTCCACTCCGCCAGCTCGACGACCACTCCGGCGGGTCCGTCGAAAAAGATCAACCGTCGGTCGTGAAAGTCCATCACGGTGTTTCTTGGGGTGTGCCCGAGTGCGGCGAAGCGCCCGATGGTGTCGTCGAGATCCTCCACGCGGAAGCAAACGTGGTTAAATCCGGACCGAGCCAGGAAGCCCGACCGTTCGTCCATCTCCACGATCGGATGGTGGAAGCGCAGGAGTTGAATCTCCTGGCGCACGGGGGCGCCACGGAGAACGAGGGTCACGTGATCCGACTCCCATCCGGGTATGCCCATGAAAGAGGCCATGGCCTCTCCGGACGCCACGATCGCCTTGTCGCGGACGAAACCGAGAACACCCAAGAACTGTTCGGCCTCCTCCAGATCGGTGACGACGAGGGTCAGGTGATCGAATCCCGTTGGCATGGCGACCTCTTTTCTTCATCAGGCCGTTGGGGTCGGTTGGCGTCGCTGGGCAATGAGCCTCCTGGCGCGAGCACGGTCCGTCGGCTGTTGACCGTAAATCATTACAGCCGAGACGCGCCTGCCTGTGAATGCCGGGTCTGAGCGCACGTGCGTGCCAGGATTAGCCAATGAGCCACGCCCGCTATCGCTTGCGGACCACGGTCCGGAAGCACCTTCCAGTCCGGCTTCTCTGGCCTTCACCCAAGGGTACGAGCGATTGTGGCAACCATGCCTGGTATAACGCCGACGGGCGAGTCGAGAACCGTTATAACTGCCAAGTTGGAGTCCGTGCCTATTCGCCAAACCACTCCGTGAGTTGGATAGACCCTCCCCCTATCGCCGGGACTGTGGGGCACCTGTTGTCTGTGGTCAAATAGGAGTCGTGGATGATGTGCCCCCCGGTATTTAAGAATCATTCCGGTCGAGATTCCCCCACAGCCGCTTCCTTTTGGTGGCCGCATCCAAATCCTCGGGGTCAAGTCATACGACACGTGCGTCAGCGTGGCCTACCGGCTCGCACCTCTCCCTTACAACGAATCCGTCATCCGAAAAGTGTTCTCGAATCACGACAAGAGCACGGAGCATCTCCCGGCAGAAGAACGTAGGAGTTCCACTAAAAGGGTGGACCGAACCTCTGAAGCCTCATCCGCGTGGAACCCTCGACTGACTCGTCGTACCAGACGCACCGGAGAGCTTTTCTAAACGCTTCGTTCCGCCGAGCGGCCTCATCAATCTGATCGACGAAGTCCTCTGCATGCAATCTGATGAGATCTTCTAGGGGTCCGGCACCGAGCGTGGCCAGTGCTTGGTCGCCAGGCGCTGCGTCCGCCAGGGCGACGAGAAGGCGTACAACGTCCGGTCGGCCCGATTGCACGACCTCTTCGACTTCTTCCCATACGTGAAATAGCGATTCTGCGGCCATCCGGTCAGCCCGAAGAGCACTCTGCGACAACTGATACTGCCGCCAGTAGGCGTCGACCAGTTCTGGACTTGTCATGCGCAATAATGCCCCAGGTGCAAGGGAGTGTGGGCGGTGGCGTGAGACTGGATACGCCGGGACGATGGGACGCTTCGGCACATCGGGGGCAGGGTGTTGTCCTCGATTGGGAGCCGACTCTGGGCTTTTAGGGTCGAATGACGGATTCCCTCACCCCGTTCCCTTGTCCACATACGCTTGCAATCGTGCGGTGGCCCGATGCTCACAAATGGCAACCACTGCCTCGGTGGCGTAATCGACTGGCGCATATAGCGGGTCGAACTGAACAGAGGCTCAACTCAGATCCAGAAGCGTCGCTGGCGGCGGCTCAAACCGCCCTCAAGCGGTCGCTCCGCACTGGTGGCCCGGACTCCCGTGTCACGGTCCGGTTGACTGAGGAGGTAGCCGAGCCAAGTTCTTCATCCCTTTTTTCGATTACCCCCAGTTACGGATTCACCGGGTTCTTGGCGAAGGCAGCGTCCACATCAACGAGCCATGCCCACCACGTCATCAGTCCCGGTTCCCCCCAAGCTCCCGAAGAACGGGGCGTCGCCGTAGGAGAAAACACCACCATCGGATGCGGTGAACCAGTATCCCCTCCCGTCGGACGTTGGGGTCATGCCGACGATGGGACTGTTGAGATGGATGTTTCCGGTAGAGCCGAAGAAGGGAGCATCGCCGAAGGTGAAGATGCCGCCATCAGCGGCCACCAGCCAATAGCCATTGCCGCTCGGAGTTGTGGTCATGCCGACAATCGGCTGGTTCAGATGGATTGCGCCCGTCGACCCGTAGAAGGCTGCGTCACCGAAGGTGAAGATGCCCCCGTCAGACGCGACGAGCCAGTAGCCCTTTCCATCGGGCGTGGTTGCCATGCCCACGATTGGTTTGTTGAGATGGATAGCGCCGGTCGAACCGTAGAACGCAGCGTCCCCGAATGAGAAGATGCCACCATCAGAGGCCACCATCCAGTAGCCCTTTCCATCTGGTGTAGACGCCATGCCGACGATCGGTTTGTTGAGATGGATAGCGCCGGTCGAACCGTAGAACTGGGCGTCCCCGAAGGAGAAGATGCCACCGTCGGTCGCCACCATCCAGTAGCCGCCGTCTGAGGGCGTGGTGGCCATGCCCACGATGGGCTGGTTGAGGTTAATGGCCGTCAGGTCACCGAGGTAGTTGAGGAACTCGTCGTTGCCGAACCCTCCTAGTTCCCCTGCCGCTCCGTAAAGGTAGTACCCCTGTCCCGGAGTACTCGGGGAAGCGTTAAAGGCGAAGGTGCCGAGCACTTCGTACACTCCATCGGCAGTCAAACAATCGAACTGGAGCGCCAAGGTCACCACAGTTCCGCTGCCATCAACGACGAACTGGTCGACGGTAATCGTTGTGCTGCTATCGACTCCGCCGCAGGGGACGCTCCATGACACCGAGGTGCTTCCGTCGCCTTCGTTCTCGTACGTCTGACCAGCGACGATTGGAGCATTCGAGGCCAAGCTAACCATTGGCCCTCCACCCCCTTGCGGCGCGTGACTATTCGCTACCAGCTGGTATTGGCTGCCGTTGTGCGTGTACGTGGGTTGAGACGGAATGTAGTTCTGTATGGTGTTGTAGGTGGGAGCGTAAAGCTGACCTACAACGAGGTTGAGCGGCGCTGCGGTATCGACCGGAGTGTGTGGCGACACCAAGCTGGATTTCGTCGTGTCGCCGACAACGGCGTGCGTTTGGTAGGGCGTCGCACTCGCCATGGGCGTCGAAACCAGTCCCAAGACCACGACCAATGACCATGCCACCGCTACGACAGCACCGAACAAGCTCGCTGTCTTTCCCCTCACGTTTGACCGACACTCTCCGCTGGTCACAGTTTTTGCCTCCTGAACTCGGCATACCTCACCCCCTACAGGGTGTGAGGGGGAATCTAAACAGAAAGAATTCGCGGACTGGGGGATGCCACCCTCGCGTGATCCGCCAACCTCACCTGCTTCTGATCCCCCATGGGCGTGCACGAACCGTACGGACTGCAGAACAACGCCAACCCAAGCCCTTCACAACGGATGCACAACGCGACAGCTAGGAAAGGAGGGCGGTATCCGAGTCGACCTGCCCCAACCTGCCGGTATTGGGCGCATCACTGAGGACAGCTCACAAGGATCCGGGCGGCTCCCAAATGTATTATCCCCTTTCACTCGCCCTGAGGCTCATTTACCTCCTGCCCGGTCGTTCGCGTAATCGCAACTCGCAAGGATTGGGGGTCGTAGATGGCCAACACGAATGAGTACGGAGCGCACTTCGTCGCACCCGATGGGACCTGGTCCGATCTGGGGGACGCCATTCGCCAGGCAGAGATTCTCGTTTGCCGCGTGGCACCCGAGACCGGTTTTGGATTTGGCAAGGGAGGACGGTTCAGCCAAACGCGCTGGGGCTAATAGGTCGCACCGTTCGTCGGCCCGGAGCGCACGCTGCAGAACTAGCGCATTCGTCTCTCCAATGGCTACCTGTTTGCCGTCGCACGCACGGCGTGCGAGTGCCAGTCCGAGTAGCCCTCGCCGAACCTGCGACGGCACCAGCTGGCCAAGGCCCACCCGCGGCGACGTCCTACGGGCGCGGGCGGGGGAGGCGCAAGATCGCCGCGGCCTGGTCGGGTGAGGCGACAGGTCTCGCCGACTTCTCGCAGAGCTCGACCGCCTCGGCGACCAGCTCGACGTTGGTCGGTGTGCGGTCCCCACCGAAGAACTCGAGGCCGACATGAAGATGGCCGCCGCGCTCGAGTGCGAGTGGTGCAATTTCGGTCGCGATGAGATCGGCACCGTGGGCTGACACGGCCCATGGGAGATCGCATCCGTCGAGCAACTCGAGGTACGCGTCGAGGGCCTTCGCTGTCGGAGGGAGGCCGAATGTCGCTCCAAGAGGGCCTCGTTCCGCGGAGAAGTAGAGCTTCACCATGGCCCCTGCGGGCAGGCGTCCCGCCCGCCGGTGGGCCAACGTGGCACGCAGAAAGCCCGGTTCGTAGATGGCCAGGCTCGGCCCGAGCTGTAGTTCGCGACAGAGGTCGAACGCCCGGGCGATGTCGTCAAAGGAGTTGGCGTACACCAGGCCGCCGCGTGGCACACCCTGTTCGTCGTTCCGTCCGAGGTTGACCGAACCGGGATCGGTCAGGCCGAGTCGCAAGAGCCCGCTCGCGGCGAGGGGAGCGAGGTGGTCGAGGCTCATCGGCGTGCCGAAGTGCACGGTGGGGTACCAGAGGGCATCGGGTCGTTCGGCCAGGACCACGCGCCATGCCTCGAGGTACCGCTCTGCTGCCTCGGCCTCGCTGATCCCCGTCAGGTCGATGTGGTTGTGAATGATGGCCGCGCCGGCCCCGAGGCAGGCGAGCGCATCCGTCGCGATTTCGCCGGGCGTCCGCGGTACGTGCCGATTGCGTTCCTTGGTGGTCGCGCCGTTGATGGCGACTTCGATGATCGCCGGTTGGGAGGCCATGTGGTGCACCGTAGCGGGTGAAGGGGGTCCGAGGCTCAGCTTGAGGTCGGTGGATTCTTCGTTATCCAACATCCGGTCGACGACGAAGGCCACCGGATGGGGCGATGGAGGGACGGTGAGCTTGAACCGGCGGGATCAGCGAGCGGCTGTGCGTCTCCTTCTGCGCTGCCGGCGGAGCGATAGGGTTCTTCTCGACAACCAAGAAGGTCGGTAGGCGGATGAACAAACGGCGTCGCCTGTGGGTCAAATCGAAAACGATCGGGCAATCGTTCGACCCTCGGAGGAATGCGTTCAACTTCCTGCGGCTGGTGTTCGCACTCCTTGTCATCGTCTCCCATTCCATCCCGCTCGGTGGGTTTGGCAATGAAAGCATCGTCGGTCATGCCACGCTGGGGGACATCAGTGTCGATGGATTTTTCGCCATCAGTGGCTTTCTCGTGGCTCGAAGCGCAGCGACATCGAAAAACACGGGCCGGTATGCATGGCACCGGTTTCTGCGCATCTATCCAGGTATCTGGGTATGCCTCATCGTGATCGCTTTCGTCATCGCTCCGCTTGCGTTCATTCACCAGAATCCCGGAGTTGGGCTGGGAAGCTACTTCAGATCGAGTTATGGACCATTCGAATATCTGGCAGACAACTTCTCGGCCACCCAGGTCTTCGCCTACAGCCCACACACCATTCTCATCAACTCGATGTCGAACATCGACGGGACCCCTGGCAATGTGCCGTTCCCAAATTCCTGGGCAGGATCATTGTGGACAGTCCAGTGGGAGCTGCTGTGCTATGTGCTCATGGCGACCCTTGCGGTCGTTGGTGCACTTCGGCACCGCTTCACGGTAGTGGCGCTATTCGTCATCCTTTGGGCGGTCGCCTGGATCGACTACCTGGCGCCAGGTGCCCTCTTTCGTATCACCTTCAACTGGGTTGTTCTGTTGCGCATGGTGCCAATATTTCTGCTCGGGGCGCTGGTCTATTTGTTCGCAGACTGGATTCCGGATTCGCCGGTCATCATGTTGCTGTCGGTAGGCCTGTTCATTGTCGGCGTGAGAATGAACGACCCGTACGGAGCAAATGTCCTGTACGGGCCAGCCCTCGTCTACCTCGTCTTGTGGCTTGGGATCCATCTCGATATCACGAAGTTCGGTCAGCGACACGACCTCTCGTTCGGCGTCTATATCTACGGCTTCGCCGTGCAGGAGCTGTTGGCTGTCTATGGGGTCTACCGGTGGGGCTATGTGCCCTATGCGGGACTCTCGATCGGTGTCACGCTTGTGCTCGCTGCACTCAGTTGGTCACTGGTCGAGAGCCGTGCACTCAGACTCAAGCGGTGGAGCCCGCACTTCGCTCTCCGGAGAAGCAGGGTCCTCCCCGTCCCGGACGTGGTGGTTGACTCTCGGCCATTCACGTAAGAGTGCGCGAAGTGTAGTGCCCCGCGCTCCTCTCCAGGCTCGTTCGTCGTTTCTTCAGGGATTTGCGTGAGCCGTAGCCAGGCAGCTTCTTCGCTATCCTCCATCGGTCGAGGACGAAGGCCCCCAGCCGGGCCAATGGAGGGACTGTGAGCGTGAACGCCGGATCGCCCGTGGTGGATCTCGCATCCCCCACGGCTTCTTGGCGATATCGATGGCGCTCGGTGGCATTCGCCCCGGTGGGCAACGACATGCGCCGCCGGCGCGGGAGCGACGGCCTCCGCCTGGTTGCTGCCGTCACGGCTCTCCTCCTGTGCATCCTGATCATCAGATACGGCTACCGGGTGGACAGCGTCATCACCCGGGTGGTGAACCCACCGCCGGCCAGCATCAGCTCGCTGGTGACCCTTGTGTACGACGCCGGCGCTTTCGGTGTCACGGCTGTGCTCGTCGTGCTGGCACTCATTGCCCGACGCTTCGAAGTAGCCCGTGACATAGGTCTCAGCGTGATCGGTACCGGCGCGGTTTCCGGCCTTTTGGTTCTCGTCCTGGGCAGTGACGGCGGCCGGGGGCCGGGAACGGCGATCCACGGTTACAGCGTCCATTTCCCGGTGTTCCAGATCGCCGCGTTCATGGCCGTCGCCACCGCCAGCCTCCCGTATCTGGCCCGCACTTTGCAGCGGTTCGTGGAGGTCTTCGTCGTTCTGGTCGCCATGGCCTCGGTTGTCGGTGGCCACGGCTTGCCACTCAACGTCCTGGGTAGCATGGCCATCGGCTGGGGGGTCACTGCCGTCGTCCACTTGGTCTTCGGGTCGCCGCTGGGACTCCCATCGACCGAGGACGTCGCCATCCTCTTGCAGGAGCTCGGTGTCGCCGCCTTCGATGTGCAGCAATCAGAGGACCAGCGCTGGGGGGCGGCGCATTACCGGGCGCGCCAAGGGGCGGCGACCGACGGATCAGCGTCCCGACTCGCCGTCTCCGTGTACGGCCGCGATGCGGCCGATGCCAAGCTCCTTTCGAAGGCCGGCCGTTTTCTGCTCTACCGCGACTCGGGGCCCACCCTCACCCTCACCCGCCTGCAGCAGGTGGAACGCGAGGCCTACCTCACGATGTGGGCGGGTCAGGTCGGGGCTGCCGTGCCCGAGGTCGTGCGAGCGGGCCGGTCCGGCCCGTCGGATGACGCCCTGCTCGTCTGCCTGCTCCCCGAGGGGGACCGGTTGTCCGACGCTCCGCCCGACCAGGTGACGGACCGTTTGCTCGACTCGGTCTTGGCCCAGCTGCTGGTACTCCGGGGGGCACGTCTGGCCCACGGTGAGATCAGTGGCAACACCGTGCTGGTCGATCCATCCACTGAGACAGGCGGCGCTGGTCAACTTCCGCAGCGCCTCCACCGGAGCGAGCGACGATCGCCTCGATGCAGACCTTGCGGGAGCCATAGCGGCGATGGCCCTGGTGGTGGGAGCGGACCGTGCTGCCGCCTCGGCGGTCCGTTGCCTGAGCGCCGAGGACCTCGGCCCGGCGCTCCGGCATCTCCGCAGCGCGGGGCTCGATCCGCTGCTCGCTCGGGCGCTGCGAGGCAAGAAGGGGCTCCTCGACGACGTCCGGGAGAAGGCGGCGACCGCCAAGTCAATCGAGGTGCCGAAGCTGGTCGAGCCGCGGCGCATAAGCATCGCCAGCCTCGTACTGGTCATCGGAACGGTGATCGGGGGCTGGGCGTTGATCGGCGTCCTGATCGATGTCACCAATTCCTTCGACACCATCATCGGGGCTGATTGGCTCTGGGTAGCGGCCGTCTTCGTCCTGGCCAACGCCGCCTATGTCGGCACGGCGGTGGAAGATATGGGCAGCGTGGCCGGGGCGCTGCAGTTCGTCCGGGTCCTCGCGCTGGAGGTGGGCAACAGCTTCAGTGGGATCGCAGGCGGAACGGCGATGATCTTTGCCACACGGGTGCGCTTCTTTCAGCAGCAGGGCTACAACGCATCGTTGGCGGTCAGCTCGAGCGCCGTGGTGACGGCCAGTAGTTGGTTGGTCAAGGGCCTTCTGTTCGTGATCGCTCTGCCCCTGGCGTGGAGCACCATCCACTTCGCTGAACCAAACGAGGGCGGCAACTCGAACACGGTGTGGCTGATCCTGGTGGTGGTCGTCGTCGTGTTGGTCGCCGTCGGTGCCCTGCTCGCCGTCCCCAAGTTGCGGCGCCTGGCCGGTGCAAAGCTGCGCCCGAGAATCCAGGACGCATGGGGGAACATCCGGTCGGTGGCTTCCTCCCCCCGCAAGGTCGTGCAACTGGTCGGCGGGTCCATCTTCGGACAACTGGCTGTGGCTTTGGCCCTAGCGGCATCGCTCCGGGCCTTCGGCGACCACCTCAGCCTGGCCACCCTGATCGTCGTGATCACCCTCGCCTCCATGATCGGCGGCGTCGCACCAATTCCTGGTGGAGTCGGTGTCGTCGAAGCTGGGCTCATTTTGGGACTCACGGCAGCAGGGATCAGCGAGAGCGACGCCACAGCGGCTGTCTTCGTCCAGCGGCTCTTCACCGCCTACCTGCCGCCGATCTGGGGATGGTTCTGCCTTCTGTGGCTTCGCCGGCGCGAGTACATCTAACGTCCACCGAACGCGAAGGGAGTCAGGCCATTACCTGTGTGTTGCCGCCAAGCGGCGTTGTCGTCGGCCCCGATCGCCGCATGCGGTACGCCCATTTCGGCCGCAGGGGTCGTGGCGAGCGCGGTGCGTTGTGACTGACGGATCGACCGCCCCGAAGAAGCGGTCGTTCGTCACCAAGGTCGACGATCAGAAGGGCCATCCCTTGGCCTGGAAGAAGGTCGTCAAGAACGCTGTCGTCGTGGCGATCGCCGGCATCGCCATCTATTTGGTCTTTCCGTCGATTACCGAGGTGCTGGCATCATGGCCACGCTTGTCCACCCTGAAGCCAGCCTGGTTCGCGCTGGCCGTCGTTTTTGAAATCGGGCACTTCACCTGCACGTTCGCCCTGCAGCGCATGGCGCTTCGCACCAAGGCCTGGTTCCCGGTGATCACCTCCCAGCTAGCCAGCAACGCCGTCAGTTTGATCATGCCCGGAGGAGCCGCCATGGGCGCCGCCGTGCAGTTCAGGATGTTGGCCACCAGCGGACAGGACACCGGGTCCACGGTGGGGGGCCTCGCTGCGTTCTCGCTGCTGGGGGTGGGGGGTCTCCTGGCCCTTCCTGTCTTTGCGCTCCCGGTCATCCTGATAGGCGGCCCCACGACCAGCCGTGGGTTGGTCAACGCGGCGATCCTCGGCGCGGTGGGTTTCGTCGTCTTCGCCGGATTCGGCGCCGTCGTTCTGGCGACTGATGGCCCTCTCCGATGGTGCGGCCGGGTGGCCGAGCGAGTCCGGAACCTGGCAATGCGCAAACGCCCGCCGATCACCAACCTGGACGAGACCCTCTTGCACCAACGCAACCTCATCCGAAGCGTCCTGGGCAAACAGTGGTGGCAGGCGGTGCTCCTCTCGGCTGGACGCCTGGCCCTCGACTACCTCTGTCTCCTCGCCTCGTTGCGGGCAACCGGGAGTCACCCGCGACCCTCCTTGGTCCTGGTGGCCTATGCGGTCGCCGGCATCGTCGGCATGATTCCCATCACGCCGGGAGGCCTGGGGATCGTGGAGGCGAGCCTGACCGGACTCTTGGTACTGGCCGGTGTCAACTCGGGTGACGCGGTGCTCGCCACCCTGACGTACCGGCTCGCTTCGTATTGGGTGCCGCTCGCGGCGGGACCGTTCGCTTATGGAATATTCCGTATCCGGTACCGGGGCCACCCGTCGGGACCCCGACGAGGGAGTCTCCGCCGGACCACCGCCAGCCGTGGCGTAATTCCTCTGGCGCACGTTGTGCCCGGGACTGTGGGCACCCACGACCAGGGCTGGGGAAACGTCAGAGGTGGTCAGACCCCGGTATGGGCGGCGATTCTCCCGCTGGCCACTGCGGCCAACAGTGCGTCGAAGTCCTTTTGGTTCTGGTCGGCGTAGGCGATCGCAAAGTCCGTCACCGCAAGCTCGAAGCGCTCGGACTTGCCCAAGTAGGCCGCGATGGCGACACGGTCTCCCGTGCGGGCATGGGCTCTGGCCAGTGTCCAACCGCACATCCTCCCCCACACGTCCATTCCGGCCGGCGTCATTCCCTCGACGTCCACTGAACCTTTCCAGTCCCGGAGTTGCCTGAAGTAGTAGTCCCTTTCGCTGCCGTCCCACGCGAACCTGAGCCAACCGAGGAAGATGTCGCTCGCGGCCTGCATGAGGCGCTGCCCCCTGACGACGCGCTCCCCGTGATTGGAGAATTCGCTCTCAGCAGTGAACCGTTCCAGGACTGACGGCTGCGCCTGCTTCACCTGCAAGAAGAGGGGCGAGTCATCCTCGAGGGAAAGGAAGAGCGCAATCCAGGCTTCGGTACCGACGCTCCCCACCCCGACCACCTTGCGCGCCATGTGCGCGTACTCGTGCTGGGCCAGGAGATGGCGAAGATCAGGCTCCAGCGAGTCCATATACGCGCGCAAGAGGTCGACAAGTGTTCCCGCCCTTACACCCGGATCAACCGCGGCGGTGAGATATTCGACCGGGACGATCAGAGGAGGGTCATGGATGATTCTCGTTTCGCCATCCTGGTCGTAACAGAGTTTGTTGAAAGCCTGATGGCTGTCGTGCGCGCGAGCTTTGGTAATCGCCTTCCAGACATTTGGGGTTTTTTTGGGATGCAAGAGCGCGCTGAAGCGCGGGAGAATCTCCTCGACGTTCAGATGCGCGTACCACACCGACATCATCGGAACGCTGGCAAGCTCCTGCATGGTTTCGCGGTACGAACGCAACGCATGGCGAACGATCCGTTCCCTGACCTTCCCGGAATAACCGTTCTCTCGACCCGCTATCTCCATGCTCGCGGCGAGCCGCTTGACGTCCCACTCCCACGGTCCCGGGGCGGTCTCATCGAAGTCGTTCAGGTCGAATATGAGATGACGCTCCGGAGAGCCGAACACGCCGAAGTTCGACATGTGCGCATCGCCGCAGAGTTGCACCTCGATTCCCGAGACCGGGGTCGAGGCGAGGTCCGCCGCCATCGGGAGTGCGGCGCCCCGGAAGTAGGAGAACGGCGAGACCATCATCCGCCCATACCGGATCGGCACCAGTTCGGCCACACGGGTCAGGGCCTGCTCCTCCAACAATTCGATCGGCGCCCTGCGGTTGCCGGGGGCAGTCCATCCGGCATGGGCCGAGAACGGAACCTCGCGCCGGGCGCTCTTCCCCCTCTGCGCCCTTTCGTAGGTGGAGAGCCTTCGGAGCTCGCGTGAGGTGCGGAGGCCGGCGACTTCACTCTCTATCTTCATCGTCTACCTCCAGCGGTGCCTCGCGTGCGTTCTCCGGCCCGCCCGGTTCCGTTTGAACTGGCCCTTTACTCTCGTGGACGCCCACTTTGCCCCACCCGGGCCCCTCGGGCCAATCCGGCCGACTGCGTCTACTTGAGAATGTTCACGGCCCGCGCGACGACGAGAATGGCAACGATGAGCGAGAGTATTTCCTCCAGCATCATCGAGAGCTTGGCCCACGGCTTTATGGCGGAGACATCCGTTGGGCTGAACGCAGTGGCAGCGGTGAACGAGAGATGGAAATAGTCGACGAACTTCGGGTACCAGGCGTCTTCGACGAATTGCGGGTTGAGCATTTCGGGAAAGACGAATGCCGGCTTCGTCGTTGTGCCCAGCGCCCTTGCGGCGGCACCGCCCCGATCCGCCTCCCAGTACCACAACGCGAATGCAATCACGTTGGAAAGCCAGATCGCACCTCCGGCGATGAGCAGTTGGTTGGCATCCTGCGTAAAAGGCCGCGTACTGAGAATGCTGACGATCAACCTCCCACCCTCAACAAGATTGTCCGCCGAAATCACCAGGATGAGAAAAATGGTCATCACGCGAAGCCAGTTCGATTCCTTGTCGATGCGCCCCGGGTCGCCCACGATGAGCGCCCCCAGCAGCGCGGTCACGACGACGAGATACCACCATCTCGAGTCGCCCAGAAGCTCAGGGGGCAGTTGTCGCAACGCGGTCGGCAGGACTGCGTGCAGTGCTCCGGCCACCAGGACGGCGAGAGCCATCGGCCAACGCGGCTCGCCCGTTGCCCTGAACATGCGATGTTGGATGTGGCCAGATCGGACCGGATCCCGTTCAGTCACGGTCCAGAGTGGCACGCGGTCGACGACCGGGCTCCTGCTCTGCGGCTGTCGGAGGGCTTCCATCCGCAGTACCCGCCTTTGGCCACGGCGCCGACTCTACCCCTGGCCGGCCCTTGGACCCATGAGCGGCGCCTCGTCTAGATTCAAGAGCCATGGTGCTCGACATGCGCAGGACCGATCAGGGCGCTCAGCAGGCTGGGGTAACGGGATGGTGACATCCGATTCCTATGGGTCCGACATCTATACGGAGGCGATCGGTGACCCCGACACCTTGTCGAACCTCGGTCCACTGCGCGCCATGGCAGGAACGTGGGAGGGTGCGAAGGGATCCGATCAGCATCCTGTGGCCGAGGGTACCGAACACGATGTGTTCATGGAGCACTACGACCTCCAGCCCATCGATTTTCAGACCAACGGTCCGCAGCTGTTCTACGGGATGCGCTACCACACCCACATTCTGAAGCCGACCGAAGCAGCGACGTTCCACGACCAGGTGGGCTACTGGCTCTGGGAGCCAGCGGCGAACGCGGTGACACTGACGCTGGGAATCCCTCGAGGTCAAGTGCTCCTTGCTTCCGGCCCGGCAGAGGCCGACGCGAAGGAGTTCGAAGTGACGGCGACGGTTGGCACCGAATTGCACGGGATCCTGTCCAACCCCTTTCTCGATCGGGCATTTCGGACGAGTAGCTACCGGATGCAGGTCACCGTCAACGACGACGGGACATGGTCGTACGAAGAAGAGGGCGTGTTGGAGATCCCCGGGGTCGCCGATCCCTTTTCGCACATCGACCGCAACACCCTGACGAGGATCGCTCCACCTGTCCCGAATCCGCTGTCTCGGTTGGCTGTCCCCGACTCGAGCCTGGGCATCGGGGGCCTGCGGAATATGGGCGGGAATATCTGAGTCGAGCGGCTTGCAGAACAGGCGGGGCCGGCGGTCCGGGTCCCTGGGTAGCATTGCGCTCGGACGAACATGAAGGAGCGCAAATGGACGACGAGAAGGCGAAGGAGTTGCTTGCCGCCGAGCGCCGCCGCGTGGAGCGACTTCTAACCGACAAGACCGAGGAACGCGAAGCTGATCGGGTTGCGGCCGATCAGGACGGCGACATGTTCGATTCCGCGGAGCCCCTCACAGAGCAGGGCACCGATGATTCCGTCGCGCTGGAACTTCGCCAACGGCTCGAGGCGATAGGGAGAGCGGAGCAGCGTCTCTCAGCCGGCACCTACGGTCGATCGGTCCGCAGCGGGGCTCCGATTCCCGACGACCGCCTGGAAGCCGATCCGGCGGCAGAACTGACCGTGGACGAGGCGCAATCGCCTTCCTGAAGAGGAGTACCCGCATCTCCCTGGCCGTGGAGACCGGGTTTCGACGGAGGAGTGCCGCCCTGCTGCAACGGGTAAGAAGGGAGGGCCCCTATGTGTCCTCTTTCCTCAGAGCACCAACGCACCCTTCCCCGGACGCGTTGGACCTGGCTGTTGTGCGGCACGGGCATGGTCGGCGCCGCTATTGCTTTCGTGGCGGCTCCCCACGCGGCCCGGGGTGCGGCCGCGCAGACCTGGACACCGTTCGTCCTGGTCGCGGGCCTGCTCCTCATCGGTCTCGTCGCTGAGAGGGACGGCCTGTTCCGCGCCGCAGGAACGCAACTGGCTCGGGTGGGCGGCGATGGGATCCTCTTCTTTGCCGGGGCCACCCTTCTCATCGTCGTCGTGACCGCCACCCTCAACCTCGACACGTCGGTCGTCTTCGTCACGCCGATGCTCATCGTGGCCGCTCGTCAGAGAGGCTCGGGCGAACGCCCACTGCTGTATGGGTCCCTGTTGCTGGCCAACGCCAGTTCTCTGTTCCTCCCCGGGTCGAACCTGACGAATCTGATCGTCATCGGGCATCGGCCACTGTCGGGTGCCGCCTTCTTGGCGCTGATGTGGCCCGCGGCAATCTCCGCGTGCCTGGTGACGGCGGGATGCATCGGTTTTTGGGGACGCCGCGAGCTCACGGCGCCCACGATCCCGGTCACCGTGGTCGAACGGCCGGTGGTGGGGGTGGGACTGCTGGCCGTCGTGACGGCGGTCGTCCTGGTGGTGGCTCTACGGTCGCCGGCTGTCCCCGTGCTCCTCGTCGGCATGGCTGCCGCCGCCGTGCGGGTGGCGCAGCGCCGCCTTCGCATTGATGAGACGGCCGCGGTCCTCGGCGTGCCGGTGCTGGTGGGGTTGTTCGGGATCACCATCGCACTCGGTACGCTCGGCCGCGTCTGGAGTGGTCCGGCCACCCTCCTGTCCCACGCCGGCGGCGTGGGGGCAGCCCTTATCGCCGCCGTGACGTCGGTGCTCGTGAACAACCTTCCGGCGGCCTCCCTTCTGGCTGCTCGCAACCCACCTCACGCGGCGCAGCTGCTGGTCGGGTTGAACGTGGGCCCCAATCTCTTCGTGACCGGTTCGTTGGCCTGGTTTCTCTGGTTGAAGGTGGCGCGCAGCAGCGGTGCAACGCCGTCGGTCGGCGAAGCGAGCCGGATCAGCCTGGTGGCCGTTCCCCTTTCCCTTGCCGCCGCACTCTGCGCGTTGGCCTTGGCCGGCTCGGGGTGAGTTACGGTTCCCTCGTGCCGTAGAGCTCGACCCGCACTGCGACTTCGGGGTACACCTTGAGCATCAGCATGCTGGGCGGCTTCATGCGGAACTCGCGAATGTCGAACACCCGCTCACCCTTGAGCGCGATGGAGTCCCCGTCGCCCACTTCGATGGTCATGTCATGCTCGAACGTGCGCGTTTCGCCGTGAAACGAAAGATCTCCGGCGACCCGATAGCGATCCGCCTCGTCGGTGCTGAAGACCCCGGTGATCTTCCCCAGGATCAAGGGGTGATGGCGCGCATCTATGCGCCGTTTCAGCTCCCGGTCGTACAGCTGGTTGCCCGAGGAGAAGCGGTCGACGGCCACTTCGAGGTGCCCTGCCACGGGTAGGCCCAGATCGACCGAACCGTCGGGCCGCAGCGAGAGCTCCACCCAGCCGTGGAGTCCCCGGGTCTGGGTGGTGATCGGGTGAAGGTTCGAGCGGGCATCCACCCAGATGCACGATCGAACGGGGTCGAGCGTGAATCGCAGGGGTGTCATGTCGGCCTTGGCATTCGGAGGGGAGGAGGGCAGGCGTTCCGCCTGACGTGTCCCACCCTATGCGCCCGCCGATGTGGCCTTCGAACCCAGGTGTACAGCCGTCACAGCTCGGTTGGTGTGGCGCGGGGCGGAAGGCCGAAGGCGTCGTCGCGCTCCCGCACGGCCTGGCGCAGGCCGATCTCTCGGATCCGCGCCGAGAAGGCGTTGGCCTCCGGCGCACGGTGGCCGACCGCATCGCTCATGGCGGAGAATTTCTGCAACTGCGAACGGCCCATGAGCTCCACGCCCATGTTGACGACTCGCTTGTTGCCGATCAGGAGGTCACGCCCGATCAGTGCCATGCGGGATGCCAGGTCCAGGACCACCTGATCCAGCTCGTTCGCCGGGGCGGTGGCCACCACGAGCCCGATCTCCTTGGCTTCGAGGCCGCTCACCGTGTCGCCGGTCAGGAGGAGAAGTTTCGTCAGCTGCGGGCCGATGTTGTAGATCCACATGTTGGTCGGTGGGACGCCCATCGACCGTACCGGAGGGAAGCCGATGCGGGCGTCCTCCGCCGCCACCACGATGTCGCAGTGCAGGGCCAGATCCGTTCCGCCGGCGAGGCAGTTCCCGTGCACCTGCGCGATGATCGGAATCGGGCAGTCCCATATGCGGTCCCACCCCGACCCGAGGCTGATCATGGCGGTGACGTCGTCCTCGATGGACCCGTCCTGGGCGAAGTCGCCCTCCTCGACGTCCTCGGCCACGTAGCCGTACCCCGACGAAAAGGAGCGTCCGCTACTTCTGATGATCACCACGCGGACCGTCGGGTCGGCTTCCGCCAACTCGACGGCACGCAGTATCTCGCGCATGCTGCGGGGAGTGAGGGGGTTGTGATGCTCGGGCCGGTTCAGCGTGATGCGTCTGACGTGGCCGATCTCCTCCACCAGGAGGGTGGCGAATTCGGCGGTCACGTCGCACTCTTCGCTTGCGCGTCCGCCACCAGCTGGGCCTTGACCACCTTGCCCCCCTCGTTACGCGGCAGCGCCTCGACAAAGGTATAGCGGCGGGGCACCTTGTAGTCGGCCAGGCGCTCGAGCAAGAACGAGCGGAGTGACTCGGCCGACACCGTGGCGTCGCTGCGTACGACGACCCATGCCGCGACATCCTCGCCCAGGACCGGGTGGGGAATGGCGGCCACGGCCGCATCGGCGACGGCGGGGTGGGTGAAGAGCGCGGATTCGACCTCGCCCGGCATGATGTTGTGGCCCCCGCGAATGATCATCTCCTTCGACCTTCCCGAGATCCACAAGAAACCATCGGCGTCGAGGTAGCCGAGATCGCCGCTCTTGAGCCAGCCCTCTTTCCAGGTGCGCTCGGACTCCTCGGGCTGATTGAAATACTCCCGTCGGGGTCGCTCACCGGTGATGAGTACTTCGCCCACCTCGCCCGTCGGCCGTTCGTTGCCGTCGTCATCGACGATGCGCAGGGAGACTCCCGGCAGCGGCACGCCGACAGAGCCGAGATGGTTTCCCGCGTCGCCGAGCGGGAGTGCCGTCGCGGCGCCGAACTCGGTCATGCCGTAACCGATCATGATTTCGGCTCCCGGAAGGCGTGCGCCGAACCGGCGCAAGGTCTCCGCCGTGACCGGCGCACTCCCGCAACTCACGACGGCCAGGCTGGAGAGGTCGGCGTGCGCGAAGTAGGGATCGGCGACGAGGAGCGCCATCATCGCCGGCACGATCATCGTCACCACCGGCCGTTCGGTCTCCACCAGCCGGAGCCAACCCTCGGGGTCGAATTTGGGGAGGAACCACCCGCTCATACCCCCGCGCATGGGTCCGCAGACGAGAAGGGAGCCCGTCGTCGTCGAGAAGGGTGAGCCCATGAGGAAGCCGAGCCCGGTCCAATCCTCGGGGACGCGCTCGTTCGAGGAGAGGCCGCCGTGACGAACGACGACCCCCTTGGGGGTGCCTGTCGTGCCCGAGGTGTACATGATGTCGGCCACGTCGTCGATGTGCACCTCGTGGCCGATGTCTGAGGGATCAGGATCGAGAAGATCGGTCCAGGCAATGCCCGTCGCCCCGACGGGGCCGGTCGTGGCGACGAGGGCCCCCAGGTGGGCCGTGCTGGAGGAGTCGTCCAAAATGCCCGCACTGGCCAGAATGATCTTCACGGCGGCCAGGTCGAGGATGCGCAGTTGCTCGGGCCGGCTCAGGCGCGTGTTCAGCGGGACGGCGACGGCGCCGGTCTTGTGAATGGCCATGTAGGAGGTGAGCCACTCGAGCGGTTGGGCGGGGGTGATGGCCAGGGCCACCCGGTCCCCGGCCCTGAGACCGCGCGCCATCATGCCCCGGGCCAGTTGATTGGACCGGGTGTGCCACTCGCGCAGGCTGAGCTCCCGGCCGTCCCCCATGTCCTTCCAGGCGATGCCGTCGGGAAAGCGGTCGGCCAGGTCAGCCAGCAGATCGACTTGGATCAGGGTCATCAGTAGGGTTCACCGCCCTCGAGGATCGTGCGTGGATTCGTCACCAGCATGCTCTCGATATCGGCGTCGCTGACACCGCGCTCGCGCATGACCGGCAGTACGTCCGTCGAAATGTAGGTCCAGCGCCATTCCCGGAGGGCGTCCAGCATGGAGCGGGGGAACCAGTCCACGAAGCACATGGCGTCGTGGGAGAGCACGATGCGTTCGGCGTAACCCCGATCGCACAGACGGACCACGGCGTCCACGCGATCTTCGAGTGTGATGCCGGACATACCGAAATGATCGAACCCGATGAACGACCCGTTCTCGATCAGCGCCAGGTGGTAGTCCGTGTTGACCGTCCCGCCGCTGTGGCCGATGACGACCCGCGAAAGGTCGACGCCCTCCTCTTTGAAGATGCGCTGTTGCTCCAGGCCCCACGGTTCGGGCGGTCGCGGCGTATGCGTGGTGATGGGGACGCCTGTGGCCCGGTGGGCCCGGGCGACGGCGCGCAGGACGCGTTCGCACCCCGGGCGTCATGCCGGGTTCATCGGTGGCGCATTTGAGAATTCCCGCTCGCACGCCCGTCTCCGCGATGCCCTCACGGATTTCCCTTATGAACATCTCGACCATGGGCTCGGGTCCGCCGAGGATCGTGCCCGGTCCTTGGAAGTGGAAGAACATCGGCACGTCGTTGTAGGTGTAGACGCCGGTGGCGACGACGATATTGATTTCCGGCACCAGGTCCGCGATGGCTTTGATGCGGGGGATGTAGCGACCCAAGCCGATGACCGTGAGGTCGACGAGCGTGTCGATCCCCTGGCGCTTGAGCTCCTGCAGCTTGGCCACTGCCCCTGCTTGCTCCGCCTCTTCGTCCCATTCCGCGGCGGTCTTCTCGATCTCAGGACTCAGGACGAAGATGTGCTCGTGCATGAGGGTCCTTCCCAGGGCCGGTCCCTCCACTGGCCCCCGCACGGTGTTGACCTGCGTCATTCCCCACCCTCTCGTTGTCCCGCTCGCCCGCCCGCAGCGGCGACGGGGGGATCGTACCGGCCGGCGGCGTGACTCTGCCGATCCCCCCGGCGCCGGGCCGCCTGCCCACAAGGACGCCGCTGCACGATCCGGCGAGACCCGGCGTCACAATGGGGCATGGACGCGTGCGCCGGATGCGGAGTCATTTATCGCGCCTCGCACCGTTCGGAGACGCAGGCCCCTCACTGCATCCTGGTGGACGGTTGAGCCCCGACGTCCGATTGCCTGACGTGGTGATCCGCGCCGCCACGGAGCCCGACCTTCCACGGATCGTCGAGCTTTTCGTGCACGGGTCTCTCGTCGAGGGGAAGGAGGATCCGGCGGATGCGTCGGCGTACCGCGCTGCCCTGGGCGAGATCATGCAGGGTGCCGGCGATGTCCTGGTCGCCGGGGTGGGGCACGAGGTCGTCGGTGTGTGCCAGCTGATCGTCTTCCGCCATCTCCAGTCGAGGGGCGGGCTGTGTGCCGAGGTCGAATCGGTGCACGTGCACCCGGATTGGCGGAGTCAGGGGATCGGTCGGATCCTGATGGGTGCGGCGATCGACCGGGCGAGAGCCCTCGGGTGCTACCGCGTGCAGCTCACCTCCAACCAGGCGCGGACCGGCGCCCACCGGTTCTATGCCGGCCTTGGTTTCGTGGCCTCGCACCAGGGTTTCAAGCTGGCGTTGGACTGAGCCTGTCCAAGGGAGCCAGTTCTCGGAGTTCGCGCCATCCCTCGGCCGCCAGGGCGTAGCGGGAGACCGCCCCTTCGGTGAAGAGGCGCCAATGATCAGGCTTGACCACCACCGTCACGATGGCGCCGACCATCGGCACGATCGTCCGCCAGTCGCGCTGGGGAGGCAGGAGCTCTTCGACCGACCCGGCATAGACGCCCCGTCGAGCCACACAGCGGGCGATCTCGGCGAGCACGTGTCGTCGCCGACCGGAGCGCTCCGCCGCCCCGAGTATCGCCATCAGGAACTGGTGCGTGCGTACGCCGACGAGGGAAGGCGGCGACGGGGCGACGTACGTGCCCAGCGCGACGGCGAGGAGCGTGGACACCAGATCGGTTCCTGCAGCCAGCGCGTTCGCCGGTTCGACCAGGCGCGCGTTGACGTCGATGACGAACGGGCGGCTGTCCACCACGATGGCATCCACCGACAGCCCGCCATGCCACCGCAGGGACCGGCCGAGATGAGCGAGGTCGCGGCGCAGGAGGGGCATTTCCACGCTGGCCTTCGCGGAGGCGCTGCCGTTCGCACCCTCCTGCGCGCGCTCGACGCTATGGAATGCGACGAGCGTCCCGGCGTCGAAGACGCATTGCGCCATGACGAATGTGCCCTGCAGCGCCTCCTGCACGAGCACGCCGCCGTCGGCCAGGGCGCCGTCGCCCTTGAAGCGGGAGAACGCCGCGACCAATCCCGACGCATCGACCACGCGCACCACGCCGGTCGATCCCGTGCCGACCGGCGCCTTCACGTAGGCCGGGAAGGTGGTCCAGAGTGCCAATTCAGGCTCCGTCCGCACGACGACGGAGTGAGGTTGGGATATGCCGAGACTCTCGAGCGTGCCGCGAGCCGAAACCTTGTCCTGCACCTGGACCAGGGAGGCGAACGGAGGCACGGCGGTGACGAGGCCGGCGTCGATGAGGCGGGGGAGTTGGTGTGAGAGCACCGCGACCTGTTCCTGGGTGGGGAACACGACGTCGATCTGTTCGTCCCTCGCCACCTCGAGCAGATGGTCGAACCAGACCAGGGGTCGCCGCCCGAACTCCGGGACGGGTGAGAGGGCACGAACGTGACGAGTGAAACGGGCGAGGCACAGGGGGTCGGACACGGCGACGACAACGTGGTGTCCCAGGCCGTCCAGCTGGGTCGAAACTTGCCGGGAGGTCAGTCCGGCCCCTTCGGTGAGGAGGATCCGCATGTAGTTAATATATCTTATACGCATATGAAATATACATAAATATTCCTTATCGAGCTGGGGGATTATTGGTTTGCATTTAATCAGTAAGTGTGTAATCTAGTAATCATGAGACCAGACAACACAGGATCATCAGGGGAAGCTCCATGGGCGGGTCGGCGGGGTGGCCGCCGTCGCTCCGGGGGTGCTCCACCATCGGGACCGGAGCAGGAGCGGCTGATCGCCGCATGGTTCGCAGGTCGTATTCCGGACGGCTGGTTCGACGGTCCGGTGACGATCGAAGTGGATCAGGACGAGTTGCAGGTGGTGGGGTCGCTGCCCGCACCGCAGCTCCCGGCCGGCGCAAGTGAAGAGGAAGTGCGCGTGGCCGAGCAGGCCCGGATCAGTGGCTTCCGGGAGGACTCCCGCGGCGGCCGCATGCGCATCGCAGAAGAGGCACAGCCGGCGTTCTCGCGCACCGTGTCCTGGGGTGCGCAGTGCGGTGGCTCCCGGGTCCTGTTCACCACCGCAGGCGTTCCGGTCATGACCCGGCTGCGATTGGCCGACCGGCGCGTGCTCGACACCTTGATCGACGCGGGAGTCGCCCGTAGTCGGAGCGAGGCTTTGGCGTGGTGCGTGCGTCTCGTGGCCCAGCACGAGTCAGACTGGATCCAGGAACTGCGCGATGCGATGTCCTCGGTCGAGGAGGTCAGGGCCCGCGGCCCACGCGGAGCCAGCACCCCGTGATCGATCGGCTGGGCGATACTGACCCTGATGGGACGACCCGCCCAAATTGATCGTGCCGCCGTCCTGGCGGCCAGCCTGCGGTTGGCGGACGAGGAGGGATTGGCCGCGGTCACCATGCAGGGAGTGGCCGACCGCCTCGGCGTGACGCCCATGGCCCTCTACCGGCACGTGGCGAACAAAGCAGACCTCCTCGACGGGGTGGTGGAGAGCATTCTGCTGGAGGTCGCCCTCCCTGATCCGCAGGACCCGTGGCCCGAGCGCCTTGCCGCCTTGGCGCGGGGTACCCGGATGGCTGCGCTCCGCCACCCGGAGGTGTTCCCGCTGCTCCTCCGGCGCGCCGCCGCCACCCCGGGAGCGAGACGGACGCGTGACGTCGTCTACGCAGCGTTGCGCGAGGCGGGACTCGGCGAAGAAGACGTCGTGCAACTCGAACGCCTCCTGGCGACGGCCATCCTCGGCTTTGCGGCCAGCGAGGCGGGGGGGAGGTTCGCCGCGCACTCGGCCGCCCAGCTGGACGCCGACTTCGCCCTCCTGCAGGACATGCTGGGGGCGGCCGTGTCCAGCGCCATCGAAGCAACTGCCCGCCCGCGCTGACGTGTCAGCATGAGCCATGGAACATTTTCATCAGGTCACCGAGGATCTCAAGGCCCCTTACCGCGAATTGGTCGACGCGATTCCCGACGTCTTGGCCGGCTACGGCGCCATGCACAGGGCGGCGATGGCGGAAGGCGCCTTGTCGACGCGCATGAAGGAGCTCATCGCGTTGGCCGTCGCGATCACCCGTGAGTGCGACGGGTGCATCTCGGCTCATGCGCGTGGCGCGGCGCACCGGGGGGCGACACTTGCTGAGGTGTCCGAGATGATCGGCGTGGCCATCATGATGAACGGCGGACCCGGGCTCGTATGGGGACCGAGGGCGCTCGCCGCCTTCCACGAGTTCGCCGACACACCAACCTGATCCGGCGCACCGACGCGGACGCCGACGGGTCAGCGGCCGGGGCGGCCCGGGGTGAACGTGCAGTCGAGATGCTTGATCCCGTTGATGAACGACGAGCGGAGCCGGTCCGGCTCACCGGACGCCTCGATGTCGGGGAGCCGCTCGAAGAGCTGCCGGAACATGACCTTGATCTCCTGCCGGGCGAGGTGAGCACCGAGGCAGAAGTGCGGGCCGGCCGCGCCGAAGCCGACATGCGGGTTAGGGCTGCGGCGCACATCGAACCGGTACGGGTCGGCGAAGACCTCCTCGTCCCGGTTGCCCGAGTTGTAGTAAAGGACCAGCTTGTCGCCCGGTTCCAGTTCCTCGCCCCCCAGCACCGTGTGCTCGGCCACGGTGCGCCGCATCCAGATCACCGGTGAGCCCCAGCGGACGATCTCGTCGACACTGGTCGCCGCAATGGCCGTGGGATCGGCCTGCCACAGGGCTCGTTGTTCGGGGTGCTCGGTGAGGGCAAGGAGCCCGTGGCTGATGGCATTGCGGGTCGTCTCGTTGCCTGCGACGACCAGGAGAATGAAGAAGGACGCCACCTCGGATGCGGTGAGAGCCTCGCCGTCGATGTTGGTGGTGATGAGGGCCGAGGTGACATCGTCGGTCGGGTTGACCCGCCGCTCCTCGGCGAGCTCTGACATGAGGAGCGTGAGCTGCTGGCCCGCTTCCATGAACGCCACCAGGGGGTCGGTACCCGACGGGACGTATTCGGGATCGCCCTGGCTCAGGATGACATTGGACGCGGCGAAAACGGCGTCGTAGTCGGCCGGTCCGATGCCCATCATCTCGCAGATGATGGCGAGGGGGAGCCGGCCCGCCACGTCGACCACGAAGTCGCACCCGCCCTGTTCGGCCACGCGGTCGATGACGTCGCCGGCCACGAGCTCGATGTGCTCTTCGATGCGCGTGATCATCCGGGGGTTGAAGGCGGCCGACACGATGCGGCGCAAGCGCGCGTGACGGGGGTTGTCCGTGCTGATCATGGAGCCGAAGTACTCGAGCAACTCCTCGGGCATGTCCAAGATGCTGGTGGCGCCCTGTCCTGAACGGTAGATCTCGGGGTGGCGGCTGACCTCGGCGATGTGCGCGTGCCGGGTCACGGCGCGGTAGCCCGGGCCCTTGGGCAGTACCTGCCCCAGTTGGCCGGGGAAGGGGGGCTCGTCGAAGAACGCCAGGGGATGTTCCCGACGCAACAGGCGGAATGCGCCCTCACGCTCTTCCCACGGTCGGGTCCAGAACGCATTGTCGGACAGGTTGATCTGGTCGAATGCGAGGACCTCACGAGGTTCCACGAGGCTTCACCCTACTCAGGCTCCGTATGCTCGACGGCATGTGCGACACCCTGTGTGGTCCCGGTGCGGACGGGATGGTCTTCGCCAAGAACTCGGACCGGCCCGTCGGTGAGGTCCAGCTCGCCGTGCCGTTCGGCCGCCGTCCGACGGCCGGCTGCACCCTGCGCACGCAGTACCTGTCCATCGGCGACACCGGTGCGCACTCCGTGTTCCTTTCCTGCCCGACGTGGCTCTGGGGGGCCGAGCACGGCGTCAACGAATTCGGCGTGGCCATCGGCAACGAACGTGTCAGCACGGTGCACGAACACGCAGCGGGGCGACCGGGACTGATCGGCATGGACCTCGTCCGGCTCGGTCTCGAGCGCGCCCGCACGGCGCAGCACGCGCTCGAGATCCTGATCGAGTTGCTCGGCACCTACGGCCAAGGGGGGATCGCCGACGCGGCGCACGACGGGGCCTACGACTCCTCGTTCCTGATCGCCGACGCCGAAGAAGCGTTCGTCCTCGATACGTCGGGTACCGACTACGCCGCCGCCCCTGCCGGTCGCGGCACGGCCATCAGCAACCGGCTGACGGTGGGGACGCATTGGACGCAGGCCTCACCCGAGCTGGCGGCGGGCGAGGACTTCGACCGCTTCCGCGACCCCGAGGCGCCGACGGCGTCCGCCGATGTCCGTCGAGCCGCCGGCCTCGCCTTCCTCCGCGCCAGGCGGGACGAGGGTACCGGTCTCACCCCTGCCGCAGTCGCCGCGCACCTGCGTGATCACGGCCGTGGTCCGTGGGGGTCACCCGGCAGCATCGGAAAGGCGCAGCCGCCGCCGGCGGGTCCGGCGGACCCGGGCAGGGCCAGCGTCTGTATGCACGTGCCGCAGCGCAGTGTCACCGCCGCCTCGTTCATTGCGGTGCTGCCGTCCGGCGTGGCCGAGGGAGCACCGCTCCGTGTCTACGTGGCGTTGGGCAGCCCCTGCACGAGCATCTACGTGCCGGCATTCCCCCGCACGGTGGCCGGACCGCCGCCCTTCGTGCCGTTCGAGCTCTCCGGCGAGCCGATGTGGCGGGCCGCCGACGCCCTGCGGCAACGGGTGGACGCCGAACCCGGAGCGATCGAAGAGATCAGAGGCGTCCTGGATCCGGTCGAAGGCGAGTTGTGGTCCGAGGCCGATGCGGTCGTCGACCATCCGCAGGAGTGGTCAGCGGTCGCCTCGTCGTGGGGCGAGCGCGCCCTACGTGCCCTCCTGTCGTGTGCACCCTGATTGCCCGACCAGCCCGCCCGCCCCTACCGTTGAGTGCATGCGCCTGCTCAGTTTCTCCCCCCTGCCGACGTCGTCCGCCGCTGGTGCGGACGGCCCCCGACCCGGCCTCCTGGCCGGTGACGAGATCGTCGACCTGAGCGACCCCGCGGTCGGTCTCCCGGCCGACATGGCCGAGCTGCTGTCCCTCGGCCCCGACGCGCTCGAGCGCGCCCGTCAGGCCCCTTCGGGTCGCGCCGCCCGTTACCCGTTCGATGCGGTGCGGCGGCACGCACCGGTTCCCCACCCACCCAACATTTTGGCCATCGGGATGAACTACCGGGCCCACGTGGCCGAGATGGGTCGTGAGCCTCCCGAGTACCAGTACTGGTTCAACAAGCAACGGACGTCGATCGCCGGGCCCGGCGACCCGATCGTCCTCCCGAGCGTGTCCACCATGGTCGACTACGAAGGGGAGCTGGCGATGGTGATCGGCCGGCGCTGCCAGCACATCCCCGCCGCACGGGCGATGGAGGTCGTGGCCGGCTTCACCATCATCAACGACGTCAGCGTCCGGGACTGGCAGTGGCGCACCCCCACCTTCACCCTCGGCAAGTCGTTCGACTCCCACGCGCCCTGTGGTCCCTGGCTCGTCACCGCCGACGAGCTCGCCGACCCCGGAAACCTGGCCCTGCGTACCTGGGTCAACGACGACCTGCGGCAGGACTCCACGACGGCCGACCTCATCTTCGGCTGCGCCGCGCTCATCGAGTACCTGACCACGGCCTTCCCCCTCGAACCCGGCACCGTCATCGCCACCGGCACGCCGGCGGGGGTCGGCGCCGGGTTCGACCCGCCGCGCTTCCTGGCCGACGGCGACGTCGTGCGCATCGAGATCGAGGGCATCGGCGAGCTCAGCAACCCCGTCGTCCAGGGCGCGCCGCCGGTCCCCGTCGGCCTGGACTGAGCCCCGATGGCCGCCGTCGGGTCACGACGGGCGTCCGGCACGGCAGAATGGTGGGGTGCCCGATACCGAGACTGCGTTGAGTGATGCCGAACGTGCCGACCGCCTGAGCAAGCTGCAGGGGATCATCGACCTGATGCGGCCGGCGGTGCAGGCCGACGGGGGAGACCTGGTCCTGGTCAGGGCCGACGTGGACACCGGCGTGGTCGAGGTGCAGCTCCAAGGGGCCTGCAGCTCGTGCGCCGTGAGCTCGGCCACCCTCTCGGGGGGCGTCGAGCGGATCCTGCGGGAGCGCCTGTCCTGGGTGACCGAGGTCGTGGGCGGCCTGGACGATTCCCTGAGCATGGACGAGAGCTCGTCGCTCGGCAGCGGAGGGTACGTCCCGAACTTCTGAGGCCCCGGGTCCCGGGCGGCTCATTAGTTAGCAAAACTAACTATACTGGGGGGCATGCCCGAGCCGCTGCGAGACCCTCAGCCAGGAGCCACCGCCACCGCGGTGTCCGAGGAGTTGGCCAGCCGGCTCCGCCTGTCGATCAACCGGCTCCACCGGCTCTTGCGCCAGGAGTCACTGGCCGGCCTCTCGCCGGCGCAGGCCTCGGCTCTGGGAGCTGTCAACCGCCTCGGGAGCCCCACGCTCGGAGAGCTGGCCGCGATCGAGCAGGTGCAGCCGCCGACCATGACGAAGATCGTGGCCAGCCTGGCCGACGCCGGCATGGTGACCCGCGTCACCGACGCGGCGGATCGCCGCAGTGCCCGCGTGCGCATCACGCCCGCCGGCAAACGATCGATGGAGCGCATCCGGACGCTCAAGAACGCCTTCCTCACGCGACGCCTGGCGGAGCTCAGCCCCGAAGAACAGGCTGGAGCGGCCGCGCTGGTGGACCTCCTCGAACATCTGGTGGGCCAATGAGCCGCTTGGCCGAAGCCAGCCACCGCACCTTTCGCGCCCTCTCGGTACGCAACTACCGCCTGTTCTTCACCGGTCAGGTCATCTCGGTCTCCGGGACCTGGATGCAGATGGTGGCCCAGACCTACCTCATCCTCTTCCGCCTCCACGGCACCGGCGTCGATGTCGCCATCGCGACCGGCCTCCAGTTCGTGCCTCTGCTCCTGCTCGGCCCGTTCGGCGGTTTGATCGCCGACCGGCTGGACAAGCGCAAGGTCCTCTACGCCACCCAGTCCTCCGCCGCCGTCCTGGCGCTGCTCCTGGGCCTGCTGGTCATCACGCACTCGATCCAGCTCTGGCAGGTGTTCGTGCTGTCGACGCTGCTCGGAGTGGTCAACCTCTTCGACAATCCGGCCCGCCAGTCCTTCGTCTCCGAAATGGTGGGACGGGACCTCCTGCCCAACGCCGTGAGCCTCAACAGCGTGGTCATGAACGGGGCCCGGGTCATCGGACCGGCGATCGGCGGCGTCCTGATCCTCACCCTCGGTGTCTCCACCTGTTTCATCATCAATGCCGCGTCGTATGTCGCGGTCATCGTGGCGCTCTCGAGGATGCGCGCCGCCGAGCTGTACTCGACCCCCGGCGTCGGCCGCCGCAAGGGCCAGGTACGCGAAGGGCTGCGCTATGTGTGGTCCACCCCCGACCTGCGCTCGCCGCTCATCTCCATGGCCATCGTCGGGGTTTTCGCCTTCAACTTCACGGTGACGCTGCCGCTCCTGTCCAAGATCACGTTCCATGGTGGCGCCGGCCTCTACAGCGCGTTCCTGGCCGCCATGGGCGCCGGCGCGGTGGCTGGTGGCCTCTTCACGGCACATCGCAGCCGCCCGTCCACCCGCCTGCTGGCCGTGATCGGCCTGTTCTTCGGCGCCTCCATCGTGGCGGTGGCGGTAGCGCCCACCGAGCAGGTGGCCCTTGTCCTGCTGGTGCTGATGGGCGCCGGCAGCATCTCGTTCGTCGCCACCAACAACGCCACCCTGCAACTGCGGGCCGATCCCGCCATGCGGGGCCGGGTCATGTCACTCAACGCCATCGCCTTCTTGGGGAGTACGCCGATCGGGGCGCCATTGCTCGGCTACATCAGCGACGTCAGCAATCCGCGGCGTCGCCCTTCTCGTCGGGGGCATCGCCACGCTGGCCGCCAGCGTGCCGCTCTTCTTCGTGGCCACTCGCCAGCGTGCCGCGGCCGCCCCCGGCGAAATGACCGTCGTGGCCGATGAGGAGTCCAACGTGGTGCCGCTCCCGCTGGCCGAGGCCCGCACGACGATCCAACAGCGCAGGACGAGTTAGCGGGATGGGTGAGCGGGATGGGTGAGCCGGATGGGTGAGGAGTCAGAATGAGCGAAGAATGGACGCTGCACAAGGATCGGCGCCGGGCCAGTTCCTTCGGCGATGATCCCGAGGCGTACGACCGGGTCCGGCCCCCCTACCCGGCGGCGTTGATCGACGTGCTCGTGGCCGAGCAACCTCACGCCGTCGCTCGACGTGGGGTGCGGCACGGGGATCGTCGTCGCGCTTGCTGCTCGCCCGGGGTTGTGACTGTTCTCGGACTCGAGCCGGACCCGCGGATGGCCGATGTGGCCCGTCGCCGGGGCGTGGAGGTCGAGGCCGGCACGATCGAAGAGTGGGAAGCGGGCGACCGGCGCTTCGACCTGCTGACCGCCGGGCAGGCCTGGCACTGGGTGGACCCGGTGCAGGGAGGCGGCGAAGGCGGCACAGGTGCTGCGCCCCGGTGGGCGCATCGGGCTGTTCTGGAACCAGGCTTCACCACGACCCCCACGTCCGCCCCGCCCTCGACGCCGCCTACGCCCGCCGGGCCCCTGAACTGGCGCGGTCGTCGGTGCTCCTCGGGCAACGACCGACATCGCTCTACGAATCCGTGGCCGAGGCGCTCCGCCACACCGGCGCCTTCGGTCCGATCTCGGTGCAGACCTTCGACCACGAAATCGTCTATTCGAGCCGGGAATGGATCGATCTCGCCCGTACGCACAGCGACCATCACACGCTTCCTCCGGCGCAACTGGACGCGCTGCTGGCCGACATCATGACGGAGGTCGACCGGGTGGGCGGCCGCGTACCGGTCCGCTACCAGACCGCCCTGGTCACCGGGCGACGAACGTAACGGGCGATCGCTAGGGGCGCGGTTCTTTGGGGAGGCCGAGCACCCGCTCGCCCACGATGTTGCGTTGGATCTCCGCCGCCCCACCCCAGATCGTCTCGGAACGCGAGAAGAAGAAGAGCGACTGCAGATTGTTCAGCGGGTATTTGGCCCAGGCCCGCCGGGCCCCGGGCAAGAGGGTGTCCTGCCCCTGGCCCTGCAGCGTCTGGCCCCGCAGGCCCAGGACGTCCATGCCCAGAAGCAGTGTCTCTTGATGCGTCTCGGACCAGAACATCTTGTTGCACGCGCTCAGGGCGGTGGTGGTGTGGGTGCCGCGTAGTGCGTCGGTCAACGTGCGGTAGCCGTTGATCTCCATGATCTTGATCTTCGACCACGCCCGCGCCAATCGCTGACGGATGAGTGGATCATCGGCGGCCCCCGAGGCCTGCGCCAGCTGGAGGATCTCGTTGAATTCCTTGCGGAAGCGCCGGTAACTGGTGGTGGCCGAAGTGCCGCGCTCGAAACCGAGCGTGGTCATCGCCACCTTCCAGCCGTTGTTCACGCCACCGATCACGTTGTCCTTCGGGCAGCGGGCGTCGGTCAGGAAGACCTCGTTGAACTCGGCGGAGCCGTCGATCTGCTGAATCGGCCGCACCTCGATGCCGGGCTGACGCATGGGAATGAGCAGATAGGAGATGCCTGCGTGCTTGGGTGCTTCGGGGTCGGTGCGCGCCAGCAGAAAGATGTAGTCGGCGTGCTGCGCCTGGGTGGTCCACACTTTCTGGCCGTTGATGACCCATTCGTCACCATCGAGCACGGCCTTGGTCGTGAGGCTGGCCAGGTCGGAGCCGGCGTCGGGCTCGCTGAATCCCTGGCACCACGAGGTCTCTCCCGAGAGGATGCCCGGGATGAACTGCTTCTTCTGCGCTTCGGTCCCCCATTGCAGGAGCGTCGGTCCCACCAGAGTGTCGCCGAAGAAGTCCCCGCGTAGCGGCGCCCCCACCCGGGCGAACTCTTCGTTCAGCACCACCTGCTCCAGCAGGGTCAGGCCTTTGCCGCCGTAGTCGCCCGGCCAGCTGGCACAGATCCAACCGCCGGCGAAGAGCTTGGCCGTCCACTCGGTATTGAACGTGGCCCGCTCCTCGGGGGTCATGGCGAAATCCGGCGAGCCCCACCCATCGGGCAGATTCGCCGCGAGCCACGCACTGATGACGCCGCGGAACTCTTCTGCCTCCGGGGGGTACGTCAGGTCCATGGCACGGCACGGTACCCGCCCGGCGCTCGATCGGAAAGGCCACGGATGTCCGGGGGCATCGAACGTCGTGGACGGGTATCGGGGCGGTACAATGTCGCCCGACGAAGCGAGCGACGTGTGGGCCCGCGAGGCCCGCTGTGGAAGGAGGTGTGACCATGCGAAAGGACGAACCTCCCAGTAGTACTACCGGCACACCTCGCCCCGCCTGCGCCGGCTGAACGACTGGTTCTCCACCCCGCCCGGACGTCATCGCAGGTGTCGGAATCGAGATCGTGCTGGTCTCAGCTTCTTCGCGTGCCTTCCTCCCGGGCACGACCCCGTCCGTTCCGACCTGACCGCCCAGCGGCGCCGCACAGGAGGTAGCACCTTGACTCCATCCCCGCCGGCAGCATCGCCTGCCCGTTCCAGTCTCTCTCTTCCCCGGCGCCGCGACGCCGCGGAGCGCCCGGCGCACCAACGCCGGCGCCGCACGCGTCGCATCCTCGCCTCCGAGGGCGTCTTCGATTCCATCGTGTCCCTGGCCGGCATTCTGGGGCGCCCGGTGACGAATCAGACCGGACAGGAGATCGGTCGGCTCGACGACATCGTGGCCCGCTGGTCGGACGGGCAGACCTACCCACCAGTGACGGGACTGGTGATCAAGGTGGGGCGCCGGTTGGCCTTCGTCCCCGCCTCGGCCATCGATCGCATCGCGCACGCCGAGGTCTTGCTGCGCTCGGCCCGCCTCGACCTGCGCGATGTCGTCCGGCGGCCCGGTGAGGTGCTCTTGGCCAAGGACGTCCTCGACCATCAACTGGTGGATGTCGATGGCGTCCAGGTCATCCGGGCGGCGGACCTCTACCTGGCCGAGGTACTGGGTCGCATCCGTCTCGTGGGGGCCGACGTATCCACCTCCACCCTGTTCCGGCGTCTGGGGCCGCGCCGCTGGCGTCCATTGCCCACGCCTGACCGCGTCATCGACTGGGCCGCGATCCAGCCGTTCGCCGAGTCGAACGACTCCGTCGACGGGGCGACCCAGGTCCGCCTCAAGATGACCCACGAAGGCCTGCACCGCCTCCGCCCCGGCGAGTTGGCCGACCTGCTCGAGGACCTTCGCCGCGACGAGCGGCAGGAACTGCTGGCCGCGCTGAGCGACGACGAGGCGGCCGACGCACTCGAAGAAATGCAGCCGGACGACCTCGAACAATTGTTGCGAGAAGCCGATCCCGACGAGGCGGCGCGCCTCCTTGTCGCCATGGAGCCCGATGAGGCGGTCGATGCCCTGCGTGACCTCCCGGCGACGACACGAGGTGAGCTGCTACGGCGGATGGCCCCCAACGACGCAGCGGCGTTGCGCGAGCTCCTCGGGTATCCCGAGGACGAAGCGGGCGGCATCATGACATCCACTCTCGTGGTCGGGATCACCGACGACACGGTGACCGAAGTGGTCAACCGCCTGGCCGACGCGCGCGGCCATGACGTCGATCTCGATGCCGTGGCCGTGGTCAACAAGGAAGGGTCGTTGGTGGGGGACATCACGTTGCTCAAGATCCTCTTGACCATGCAGACGGCGCCGGACTCGCGTCTCTCCTCGCTCCTGGTCGATGAAGACGTCGTCACGGTGCAGCCCCATGCGTCCGCCGACGAGGTGGCTGGGCAACTGGTCGAGGCCCGGCGGCTCTCGCTGGTGGTCGTCGACGACGACGGCCGACCGATAGGGAGGATTCTGGCGGACGACGTGCTCGACGCCCTCGTCCCGACGAAGGGCCGCTTCCATTTCCCCAAGCTTCTGACGTGAAACCGCCGATGCCCCGGAAAGGGCTGGTCTACGTGGCCGCCCTCGGGCCCGGACTCATCGCGGCCGCCGCCGGCAACGATGCCGGCGGTATCGTCACGTACTCCTCGGCTGGCGCCGAGTTCGTCTACCGCACCCTCTTCTTGATGGTGCTGATCACCATCGCCTACGTCGTGGTGCAGGAGATGGTGGCGCGGCTGGCCGTGCATACGGGGAAAGGGTTGGCCGCCCTCATCCGCGAGGAATTCCCATTGCGGATGACGGCGTTCGCGGTCACGGCATTCGCCATCGCGAACATCGGGTTGATGGTCACCGAATTCGGCGGTATCGCGACGGCGTTCGACATTTTCGGCGTCTCGCGCTATCTGTCCGTGCCGATCGCCGCGGTCGCCATCTGGTCACTCGTCCTCTTCGGGTCCTACCGCTACGCCGAGCGGGTGTTTCTCCTCCTCACCCTCGTCTTCGTGGCGTACCCCATTGCCGCCGTACTCGCCCACCCCGACTGGAAACAGGTCGCCGCCAATACCTTGTGGCCTCACTTCGTCGCCAGCAAGTCCTTCCTCCTCCTCTCGGTGGCACTCATCGGCACCACGATCACCCCCTACATCCAGTTGTACGAAGCGGGAGCGGTGGTCGACAAGGGCGTCAAGCCCGCGGACTACAAGTTCCAGCGGGTCGACGCCATCGTGGGGGCGATCCTGGCCGCGTTCGTCGCCATGTCGATCATTGTGGCGACCGGGGCCACCATCGGCGGGTCGGGTCCGCTGACGTCGGCCTCCCACGCCGCGCATGCCCTGCGACCGGTGGCCGGGCCGGCGGCGGAGTTGCTCTTCGGGCTCGGGCTCCTCGGGGCGTCGGCCCTGGCCGCCGCCGTCGTGCCGCTCTCCACGTCCTATGCGGTCGCGGAGGCGATCGGGGTGGAGCGATCGGTGTCCTCCAGCTTCCGCCAGGCCCCCCTCTTCCTCGGGCTGTTCACGGCGCAGATCCTCGTGGGGGCCGCGGTGGTGCTCGTGCCGGGCAACCTGATCACCCTCATTTTGAATACCCAGGTCCTCGAGGGTGTGATCACGCCGATGACCCTGATCCTCATTTTGGTGCTGGCCAACCGGCGTTCCCTTCTCGGCCCCGCCGCCAACGGGCCCTGGGCCAGGTGGCTCGGCGGGGCCTCGATCCTCTCGGTGGCGGTGGTGGCCTCGGTGTTCGTGGTGCTCACCGTTCTGGGGTGGTTCGGGCTCAATTGACGATCGTGGAGGCACGGATTTGATCGAGGTTTGCGTCGAGCAAGGGGTTCGGGGAGGCTATGCGGCCATGGTTGGATGTGCCGGAACACCTTGTGCCTAAATCGCCCAGACAGAAATGGACCGAGGCCAAGGAGTCCTGGGAGCGCTCCCGCCACATTGAGATCCCGCCTCGCGTGTCCGCGGCACCCCCGCGACCTGGTGGTTTACGGATCGCCTTCCTCATTTACCGTGGCAATCCCCGGTGCGGGGGCCAGGGCGTCTACACCCGCCATCTGACCCGGGAATTGGTCGCGCTGGGCCACTCGGTGGAGGTCTTCGCCGGCCCGCCCTGGCCCGATCTCGACGCCGGGGTGGGCTTCACCCCGGTGCCCGGCCTCGACCTCTACCGGGACCCGGACCCGTTCCGGGTGCCTCACCCGCGTGAATTCACCAGCCGTGAGGACTGGGCGGAATTCGGCATCATGTGCACCGCCGGGTTCGGCGAACCCTTGGCCTTCTCGACCCGCGTACGCAAGTTGCTGGCCCATCGTCACGACGACTTCGACGTGGTCCACGACAACCAGTGCCTCGGCACGGGCATGTTGGGCATGGTCGACGACGGCTGGCCGCTGCTGACGACGCTGCATCACCCGATCACCGTCGACCGTGAGCTGGCGCTCTCCCACACCACGAACGCATGGCAGCGTTTCACCACGCGTCGCTGGTTCGGCTTCTTGGGGATGCAGGTCAGGGTGGCGCGTGCCCTGCCGGCGGTCGTCACGGTGTCGCAGTCCTCGAGGAGGGACATCGCCGAGCAGATGCAGGTGCGCCCTGAACGCATGACCGTCGTGCCCGTCGGCGTCGATCACACCGTGTTCCGCCCGCGTGCCGATGTCACACCGAAGCCGGGCCGGATCATGGTCACCTCGTCGAGCGACGTCCCCATGAAGGGATTGGTGCCCCTCCTCGAGGCGGTCGCCAAAATGCGCACCGAGCGCGAGGTCGAACTGACGGTCATCGGGCGTCCACGCGAGGGGGGACGGGTGGACCGGGCCATCAAACGGTTGGGCCTTTCCGACGTGGTGCGCTGCGTGAGCGGCGTCAGCGACGACGAGCTCGCCGCCCTTTACGGGGAAGCCGAGGTCGCGGTGGTGCCATCGCTGTACGAAGGCTTCTCCCTGCCGGCGATCGAGGCGATGGCCTGCGGCGTGGCGGTCGTGGCGACAACGGGAGGGGCGTTGCCCGAAGTGGTGGGCGCCGACGGCGAGACGGGCCTGCTCGTGGCCCCCGATGACCCGGGGGCACTGGCCACCGCCATCTCCCGGCTTCTCGACGATCCGGTCCTGCGGGCACGGCTGGGCGCAGCCGGCCGCGAACGCGTGATCCATCGATTCACCTGGGAAGTGACAGCGGAAGGCACGGCGGCCTGTTATCGCGCCCTGCTGGCCGGAGAGCCGTTGCCCGGCGCGCCGAGGGTGCAACCGCAAGCGGTCGCCGCCGCGCCGGGAGGAGATGTCGCATGCTGACCGTGAACTACGACAAGCTCGGGGTGCGGGCGGGTGACCGCCTCCTCGATCTCGGCTGCGGATTCGGCCGTCACGCCTTCGAGGCGGCACGCCGTGGCGCATCGGTCGTCGCACTCGACGCCGGGCCCGACGAGGTGGCGCAGGTGCGCGGCACCCTGGGGGCGATGGTGGAGGCCGGGGAGTTGGCGGCGGACCATCCGGCCGCCGCGGTGCAAGGAGATGCGTTGGCGCTGCCGTTTGCCGACGCGACGTTCGACCGGGTCATCGCCTCCGAGGTGCTCGAGCACATTCCCGACGACGTGGCGGCGATGACGGAGCTGGCGCGGGTGCTCCGCCCGGGGGGCACCATGGCCGTCACGGTTCCCCGCTGTGGGCCCGAAGCTGTCAACTGGGCCCTCTCGGATGAGTACCACGACAACCCGGGCGGCCACGTGCGCATCTACCGGCGCTCCACCCTCGAGCGCCGGCTCACCTCGACGGGCCTGCAGCCGACCGGATTCCACCACGCTCACGGGCTCCATTCGCCGTACTGGTGGCTGCGCTGCGTCGTCGGTCCGAGCAACGACACCAACCGGGCGGTCGAGGCCTATCACAAGGTCCTGGTGTGGGACATCGTCAAGGCCCCCTTGGTGACCCGAGCCGCCGACCGTGTGCTGAGCCCGCTCATCGGCAAGAGCCTGGTCGTGTATCTCACCAAGCCACAGGAGGCTGTCGTCGACGTGCCCGGGACCAAGGCTGATGCGCCGCGGGGCGTCCCCGGCCGCCGGGGACCGACGACGCCGAGCCACGGGGCCGCCGCATGACGACCGAGCACCTGCGCTCCGACGAGAGCACGATTCCCGAGGTACCCGGTGTGCTCACGTGTGCGGACGTGCTGTCCACGGCGCGCGCCATCGCCGACGTGCAGCGGGCCGACGGGATGATCCCGTGGTTCGACGGCGGCCACTGCGACCCGTGGAACCACGTGGAGGCGGCGATGGCCCTCTCGGTGTGCGGGCTGATCCCCGAGGCCCGGGCGGCCTACCGCTGGCTGGTCGACAACCAGCTGCCCGACGGCAGCTGGTTCAACTACTACCAGGGCGCCGGGGTCAAGGATCAGCGACTCGACACCAATGTGTGCGCCTACCTCGCCGCGGGGGCGTGGCATCACCACCTCATCACCGGTGACGTCGAATTCCTGGGCGAGCTATGGCCCACGATTCAACGCGGCATCGACTTCATCCTGCGTTGGCAGCAGCCCGACGGCTCGGTGCTGTGGTCTCTCGATCCCTCGGGCCGCGCGGAGGGATATGCCCTCTTGACGGGCTCCTCCTCGATCTATCACTCGATGCGGTGCGCCGTTGCGGTGGCGGAATGCCTGGCCAAGGACCGCCCGGATTGGGAGCTGGCGGCCGGTCGGCTCGGTCACGCCGTGGCGCATCACCCCTCCGCCTTCGCCCCGAAGGTGGAATTCGCCATGGACTGGTACTACCCCGTCCTTTCCGGGGCGTTGGAGGGAGAGGCCGGACGACGTCGCCTGGCCGACGGCTGGGACAGCTTCGTGATGGAGGGACTCGGCGTGCGGTGCGTCTCGACGGGGGACTGGGTGACAGCGGCCGAGACGGCCGAGTGCGTCCTGGCCCTCGACGCACTGGGCATGGGCGATCGGGCCCGGGACCTCTTCGTGGCCGGCCAGAACCTTCGACTCGGGGACGGCTCCTACTGGACGGGCATGGTCTATCCCGAGCGGGTCACTTTCCCCGAGAACGAGCGCACGACGTATACCTTCGGTGCCATGGTGCTCGCCGCTGACGCATTGTCGAACACCTCTCCTGCCGCGGGCTTGTTCCGGGGCGAGTGCCTGCCGGCGGCGCTCGATCTGGCCGAGCCGCACTGTGTGGGGCTGGCCGCCGGGGACTGTACCGCCGGCTGAACCGGTGGCGGCTGCGGGGGCCGGCTTCAGGCCATCGGGCGCTGGCTCGCCGGCGGCGCCACGCGGCGCAGGACGCGCAGGCTGCCGCACGCGCCGTCCTCGACGAATTCGGCTGAGGCGAGCGCGGCGCAGAACAGGTCATAGGGGGGTCGTCCCCCATCGGCGGGGTCGGGGAACACGTCGTGGATGGCCAGCCATCCACCGACTGCGACGCGTGGCGCCCAGCCCCGGAAGTCGGCCCACGCCGGTTCCGTCCCATGCCCGCCGTCGATGAAGCAGAAGGCCAGAGGGTGGGTCCAGCGCGCGGCCACGGTGGACGAGTCGCCCACCACGCCGACGACTGATCCTTCGAGTTCCGCTCCGCTAATGGCGCGGCGCCATTGCAGCAGGGTGTCGATCCGGCCCCGCTCCGGATCGACCAGATCGGGCTCGTGGTGTTCCCAACCCGGCTGATTCTCTTCGGAGCCGCGGTGGTGGTCGATGGAGAACAAGACGGCCGCGGTGGCCTCGGCCGCCGCTCCCAGGTACAGCGAGGACTTGCCGCACCAGGCCCCGACCTCGACGAATGTGGTCGGGGAGCTACCGCCGAGGGAGGCGCGCCCCGCCCGCAGAGCAGCCTGGAGGAGTGCCTCGCCCTCGTCGTCGGGCATGAACCCGCGCGTCCGGCGAGCCGCCTCGACAACCGCCCGCAGCCGGACCTCGGCCGGCGTGCTGACGAGGTCGCGTGCCGTGTTCATCGGGTGCACGTCTTCACGTCGGGTGTCCCCGTGGGCGCTCTCAAGCCGAGGTGGCCGCGGCGACGGCCGCCCGGAAGCTGTCGCCCAACCGTGCCCGTTCGCGCTCGGCAAAGGCGACATTGACGTTCAGGCGTTCCACCGACTGGGCCACCCGACGGGGACCCGATGCCAGGGGATGGTCGGCCAGGAATTGGACGACGGAACGGGCGAAGTCCGCGTCGCCGCACAGGGAGGGAATGGCTTCGGCGATGCGCGCGTGCGCGTTCTTCGGGAATCGTTCGAGAATGGCATCCCACGCCTCGGTGATGCGCAGCCAGATCGCCTGCCCGGCCACCGGATTGGCCAGCAGGGACGAGATCACGAGCCACCCGTTCTGACTGCGCACCTCGGTCATGGCGAGATCGAAGGTGCGCTGGGCCAGGTCGATGCTGGGGAAGGCCGAGAGGGCGTTGAGCGAACGCATCTCCTCCTGCGGTGTTTTGGCGGTCCTGTAGCGCTGCAGGAGGGCGTCGTAGTCCCCGGGCCGGAGGAGTTGCGCCACCACGGCCAGCGTGGCGGCTTCGACGTCGGCCGGGATCGGCGCGCCGTTGCCGCCTCCGAGCGGGGACTCGATGAACAGACGCAGCGCTTCCTCCCCCACGACAGGGTCGGCGCCGACGGTGCCCAGAAGGCTGATAGCCAGCGACCGCAGCGTCGGCGTGCGGTCCCCTTCGCCGGGCCGGGAGTCGAAGCCGACATGGCGGAACTGCGGACCTACGAGGGCGGCGACGGCCTCGTGCAGTGACGGGAGGTCGGCCTCACTCACGATGCGTCGGGCCAGGTGGAAGGCAGCGGAGACCGGAGCCCAGGGGGTGGGGTCCGGCTCGAGCTCGAGTTTCGCGGCCACGAGGAGGAACTCTTCGAGGGTGGAATGCCCGGCCAGGGTGGTCGCCCAGGTGTCGGCGAGCAGATTGGCCCGCTCCAACGGGGTGAGCTCGGACAGGCGCGACGCCAGGGCCAGCCGGTGTTCGGCTTCGTAGCCCACTCGGAACACGCCCCATCCACCCGCATTGACGACGACCAGGCCGTGCGCCGTCTCTTCGAGGTGCACCGGCGCCTTGTCGAGAACGAACTTGCTGGTGGGCGCCCCCGGCTTGGTGTCGGTGGGGAGAGCCCGCACCGCCACGGGGACGTTCCATGCGTCACCGATGGCCGACTCGATCCCGTCGGGGACCTCGCCATAGGAGAACGGCTGCTGCTCCACGGTGTCGCCGCGCAGGGAGACCAGCGGATGCCCACCCTGGAGGATGAACGTGTTCATGACGTCGCGCACCGGTTCGCCGCTCGCCTCTTCCAGCGCGTCCCACAGGTCGGTGGTCACGGTGTTGGCGTAGGCATGGGCCGTCAGATAGGTGCGCACACCGTCCCGGAAGACCTGGGGCCCGATGTGCTGCTCCAGCATCCGCAGCACGGCCGCACCTTTTTCATAGGTCAAGAGGTCGAACATGCCCTCGGCCTCTTTGGGGGGTCCAACCGGATACTCGATGGGTCGGGTGGCGTGGACGCCATCGATGGTCAGGGCCGCCTCGCGCGACGGGGCGAATCCCACCCAGCGATCCCAGGAGGGCCGGAAAGCGTCGACACAGAGCATCTCCATGAAGGTGGCGAACGCCTCGTTCAGCCAGATGCCCTCCCACCACCCCATGGTCACGAGGTCGCCGAACCACATGTGCGCCATCTCGTGGGCGACGACGTCGGCCACCCGTTCCAGCTCGGCCCGGGCCGCACTCGTCGGATCGATCAGGAGGGCCGTGTCACGGAAGGTGATGCAGCCGAGATTCTCCATGGCCCCGGCGGCGAAGTCGGGAATGGCCACCAGGTCGACCTTGTCCCCCGGGTAGGGAATGCCGAAGTATTCGGTGAAGAAGCGCAGTGAAAACGCGCCGATCGCCAACCCGAAGTCCGCCAACTTGCGTTTGCCCGGGGTGAAGACGACCCGGAGTGGCACCCCGTCGACATCGATGGTCTCGGTGGTCTCGAGCCGGCCGACGACGAAGGCGACCAGGTAGGTGGACATCTTCATGGTGGGAGCGAAGCGCACCACGTTCTTGTCGCCGACACGGTGTACGTCGACGATGGGGGAGTTGGAGAACGCGTCGTCGTCCCGGTCGATCGTGAGCGTCACCTCGAAGACGGCCTTGCGATCCGGCTCGTCCCAGCATGGAAAGGCCCGGCGGGCATCGACCGATTCGAGCTGTGTCGTCGCGATGGTGTGCGTTTCACCGGCATCGTCGGTGTACGTGGAGCGGTAGAACCCGCGCAACTTGTCATTGAGGGTGCCGGTGAACCGGCATGTCACCGTGCTCGCCCCCGGCGCGAGCGGGGTGGATGGGTGGAAGATCGCCTGTTCGAGCTCGTCCTCGAAAGAGACCGTGCACCCGATGACGTCACCCGCAGCGGTGCGGAGCTCGACATCACTGATGGCGAGCTCGGCCGCGTTGAGAACGATCCGATCAGTCGTTTCGTGGACGGTGACATCGATCGCCACGGTCCCCGAAAAGGTGGCCGAGCCGATGTCGGGCTCAATCTCTATCCGGTAGACGTGTGGCTCCACCGTCCGAGGGAGACGAAACGCATCCTCGTGGGTCGTCGCTGGGGTCAAAGGGGAAGATGACATTGCCGGGAAGGCTACCCGCCTCGCTCCGAGTAGGTTCTCGCTCCGTGGATGCGAATGAATCGACCGAAACCCCGGTGATCGACGACGCCACCAGGTCTGAGCTGGACCTGGTGGCGATCGGCTCGCCGCTGCTGGACGTCCTCGAGACGACGCGTGACGAGGTGCTGGCGCAGGTGGGCTTGGTCAAGGGTTCCATGACCCTGATCGACCTGGTCCAGGCCACGGCCATCTTGGAGATCATGGTCGACCCGCGCTTCGTCTCCGGGGGGTCGGTGGCGAACACGGCGGTCGGGCTGGCCGCGCTCGGTGGACGTGCCGGCTTCATCGGGGCCGTGGCCGACGACGCGGTCGGGCACACGTACGTGGACGACCTGCGCGCCGCCGGCGTGTCCGTCGAGCCGGCCTTCGGCCAATCGCCCGAGGGCGATGCCCTGGGGACCGGCCGCTGCATGGTGCTGATCTCGGACGATGCCGAGCGGACGATGGGTACGTACCTGGGGGCGGCGTCCACCCTCACCGTGGCCGGGGTGTCGACCCCCTTCGTCGAGCGGGCCGCCGTCGTGCTCCTCGAGGGTTACCTCTGGGACGTGGCTGCGGCCAAAGAGGCCATGCGTCATGCTGCTGGCATTGCCCACGAGGCCGACGGCTCGGTCGCGTTGTCGCTGTCGGATCCGTTCTGCGTCGAGCGGCACCAGCGCGAATTCCTGGACCTCCTGGTCGACGACGTCGACATCCTCCTGGGCAACGAGGAGGAGATCACCATGCTGTTCGGGGCGTCCTCCCACACGGCTGCTCTCGAGGCGGCAGAGGAAACGGGGCTGCTCGTCGTCATGACCCGTGGACCTGCGGGCTGCGTCGTGCTGACCGCCCACGGCCCCGAGGAAGTGCCCGCACCGCCGGTCGGGCGGGTGGTGGACACGACCGGGGCCGGGGATCTCTTTGCCGCGGGCATGCTCTACGGGTTGACACACGGGATGGATCCTGTGCTCAGCGCCCGGCTCGGTGGGATCTGCGCCGCCGAGATCATCTCGCACACCGGCGCCCGCCCCGAGGCCGACCTGCGCGCCCTCGCCGCCGCGGCGGGCGTGCTCGCACCGTAGGGAGTTCGGTGTCCCTCTCTATCGGCATCGTCGGGCTCCCGAACGTCGGCAAGTCCACGCTCTTCAACGCGCTCACGAACAACGAGGTGCTGGCGGCCAACTATCCCTTCGCCACGATCGATCCGAACGTCGGGGTCGTCGCCGTCCCCGACCACCGCCTGGGGGAGCTCGCCGCGCTGTACGACGACGCCCCGATCGTGCCGGCTTCGGTGACATTCGTCGACATCGCCGGTATCGTCCGGGGAGCCTCACAGGGGGAAGGGTTAGGGAACAAGTTCCTCGCCGCCATCCGGGAGAGCGACGCTATCTGCCAGGTGGTCCGCGTCTTTCACGACGAGGACGTCATCCATGTCGACGGGCGCGTCGACCCCCTGTCCGACATCGCCACCGTGAACACGGAGCTGATCCTGGCCGACCTGCAGACGGTCGAGAACAGGCTGCCCAAGCTGGCCAAGGAAGCAAGGGCGCGCCCCGAATTGCGAGCCGAGGCCGAGGCCGTGGCGGTGGCCCAGCGCATCCTCGACGAGGGGCGCACCATCTCGAGCGCGGCGGCACAGGGGGCGGTCGATGCCAATCTGCTCTACGACCTGCACCTGCTCACCGCAAAGCCGTTCATTTATGTCTTCAACGTCGATGAGGATGCGCTGACCGACACGGCATTGGCGGAGCGGCTGGCCGATGGCGTGGCGCCCGCCAGCTCCATCGTGCTCTGCGCGCAGATCGAGGCGGAGCTGGCCCGTTTGCCGGCCGAGGATGCTCGTGAGCTGCTCGAGAGCTACGGACTGGCGGAGTCGGGCCTCGAGCGGCTGGTCCACGTGGGCTTTGCCACACTGGGCCTGCAGACCTTCCTGACAGCGGGCCCGAAGGAGGCGCGGGCCTGGACCATCCACGTGGGCGACACAGCCCCCAAGGCGGCCGGCGTCATCCATACGGACTTCGAGAAGGGCTTCATCAAGGCCGAAGTGGTGGGTTTCGAGGACCTGGTGGAGATGAAGTCGGTGGTCGCCGCACGCGCCGCCGGAAGGGCGCGCATGGAGGGCAAGGACTACGTCATGCGTGACGGCGACGTCGTGGAATTCCGCTTCAGCAACTGAGCCGCGGGCGTTCGCCCGCCCCTTCGTACCGCCCGGAGTCTTTTCAGGCGCCTACGGCTCCGGCGTCGAGCTGCACGACATCGGCCAGATTCTGGTCGCCGGAGCTCTCGCGGAGATACCTCTCGTAACGGAGGACGGGCGCACTGTGCCCCGCCCTCATCCGTTCGAACTCCCGGGCCCGTTCCACCGCGGCCCGAAGGTCCTCGGGGGTATCCAAGACCCGCACGGTGCGCACCCGAGGAGCAGCGATGACGCAATGACCAGTTGCACGATGAGAACGACGGAACATCGCGGGTGCCTCCTCTTTGTGTGGTGGATGTGGGCCCGATGCAATTCATATCCCTCTCACGGCGCGCAAGATAGGGCGTCGTCCATGAGGCAACCGGTCGGCAACCGCCCGACACCGAGTCAGCGATGACCGGGGCGCGAAACCCGTCGGACACGCCCGCAGGGGCGTCCCCGGAACCCGAAAGGGCTCAGTCCTCGTCCTCGTCGGGGGGCAGGAAGGAAAAGGGAAGGTCGGCCAATCGGACCAGCGTGGAAGAGATCCATCGTGTGAGGCCGGCGATCACCGGCCCGATCTCACCCGGGTCCTCGAGCTGTGCCTCGCTGAAGTGCACCGAGCCTTCGTAGGTGGCTTCGACGGCCCACCGCACACCGCCGTCGGCATAGACCTGCTCGATGGTGGTCGCGGTGCGGACCAAAGGATCGACACCGAGGAGCGGATTGGCCTCGGGCAGCGCGCGCAGTACCATGTCGGGGTCGGGCGCCTCGGCCAGCCGCTGTACCCGCAGGGCCACCTCGAGCACGATCTCGGGCAGTTCGTCGGGTGGCTCGCCGATCGACCAACTCCGGTAGGAGGTCTGGCTCCATGTGGGCCAGTCCACCGAGACGTCGGCCCGCACGCGGGGCGGCTGCTCCTCGCCGGGCAGGCTGTAGGACGTCTCCCATGAGACATCCCCCAGGAAGACGTCGACCTGGAAACGCTCTTCGACCGCTTGGCGTTGCAGGAGCGCCTGTTCGAACGAGCGTCGGATGGCGCTGATGATGTCGACGAGGATGTGATCGAGCACGGCGGGGAGAGGCTACTCACTCAGGTTGACGACCGGTGATGTGCCGTTACGATCACTTCGGTGGACGACGGGTCGGTGTGGGTTCAGCGTCGGCTGCTCGCGTATGCCCATCAGGGGGGAGCATGGGAGTCGCCCTCCTCCACCATGTTCGCCCTCACGCGGGCGTTGGCGGCGGGCGCCACGGGGATCGAGCTCGACGTCCACGCCACACGGGATGGCGAGCTGGTCGTCTGCCACGACGCCACGGTGGACCGCACGACGCCGGCGACGGGGAACATTGCCAGCTTCACCCTCGCCGAGCTGCGGCAGCTGGACTTCTCCCACTGGTTCATTCCCGGGGCCGACGTCACACCGGATCGTCCCGAGGGTGACTATCCCTACCGCGGCCGGGCCCCTGATGATCCGCGGTTCGGGATCGCCACGTTGCGCGAGGTGCTGGAACGGTTCCCCGATGTCGTCCTCAACCTCGACATCAAGCAGACGGCCCCGACGGTCACGCCGTACGAGGCGTCCCTCGCCAACCTCCTGCGTGAGTTCGAGCGCCGCGATGACGTGATCGTCGCCTCTTTCCTCGACCCGGCCACCGACGCCTTCCGGACGTTTGCACCGGAGGTGCCCACCTCGGCCGGGACGATCGCCACGGCGGAGTTCTGGCGGGCGGTGCACGATGGTACGCCCTTGCCCGACAGCCCTGTCGTGGCCTACCAGGTACCCGAGCGGATGGGCGAGCTCGTCGTGGTCGACGAGGCGTTCGTCGAGGCCGCCCACGGGCGAGGCAAAGCTGTCCACGTGTGGACGGTCAACGAGACGGCTGCGATGGAGCGACTCGTGGGGCTGGGGGTGGACGGCATCATCTCCGACGTTCCCACCGTGCTCGTCAAGGTTCTCCGGGACGCAAATGTCGCCTGGGACGGGAGATCGGGCTGAGCGTCCGCCCTTGGCGTCGGGGAGCTAACCCCGCCCGCAGTTCGGCTTCTTGCCGTGATTCGCCTTTTTCTTCGCCCTGAGCTTGCGTTTGACCGTCCGCTTCGACATGGCATGCATGCTAGTTCGCCCGGGAAGCATTCCTTTTTCGGGCCCTCGCGGGCCGGTCGGGCGGGGCCGGGGCAGTCGGGATCTGGTCGGGGCGTTCGCGGCGACCCATTAGCCTCAGACCCCTATGCGGTCCGGATGGCTGCTGCGTGACGGCGACGTGGTGTGCGCACTCGAGATGACCGAGACGTTCGCCGAACGGGCCCGGGGTCTCCACGGGCGCGACGGCTGCGAGGGTGCGCTGCACCTGGCCGGAGCCCGAACCGTCCACACGGTCGGCATGAGTTTCGGGCTCGATGTGGCCTTCCTCTCCGCCGATCTGACCGTGGTTCAGCTTGTACGCGTGCGGCCGTGGCGGGTCGCCCTGCCCCGGAAGGGCGCGCGCAGCGTGCTCGCGGCCGAGTCCGGCGCGTTGGCGCGTTGGGGGGTGCGGGTGGCCGATCGGCTAGAGATCCGCGAAGTGCAATGACCATTGGCGAGAGGGGCCGGACAGGTCTGCTGGTCCTCGTGGCCACGCCGATCGGCAACCTGGGTGACCTCTCCCCTCGAGCCCGCGAGGTCCTGGCCGCGGCTGACCTGGTCTGTTGCGAGGACACGCGTCGCACGAGAGCGCTGCTGTCGGCGATGGGTATCGCCGCCGGGGGGGAACGCGGCGACCGGTTGCTGTCCTTGCACGGGCACAACGAGGGATCCCGGGTCGAACGGGTGCTCTCCTGCCTCGCTGGAGGGGGCACCGTGGCCGTGGTCAGCGACGCAGGCATGCCGGGTATCAGCGATCCGGGCGCACTCCTCGTCTCCCGGGCGGTGGAGGCGGGTGAGATGGTGAGCGTGGTGCCCGGGCCGACGTCCGTCGTGGCCGCGCTCGTCGTCAGCGGGCTGCCCGTCGACCGCTTCTCGATGGAGGGATTCCTGCCCCGCAAGGGCGGGGAGCGCCGGGCACGTCTCGCCGCCCTCATGGCCGACGACAAGACGTCGGTGGTGCTCGAAGCCCCCGGGAGGGTCGCCGCCACATTGGCCGAGCTGGCGGCGTTGGATGCGGCGCGCCGGGTCGCTGTGGTGCGCGAGCTGACCAAAGTGCACGAAGAGGTGTGGCGGGGTACCCTGACCGAGGCCTCCGCCGTCTTCGGCGAGCACCAGATCCGCGGTGAGGTGGTCCTGGTGATCGGGGGCGCCCCTCCGGCCGGACCAGTGAGCGACGAGGAGATCGACGACGCCGTGCGCCGGCGACTCGGCCCGGGCCCGGGTCAGGGACCCCGGCAGATCGCCGATGCGGTCGCTACGGAACTGCGGGTTCCCCGGCGCAAGGTCTACGAGACGGTCCTCCGCCTGAGGGGGGAGGACCAGGGCCGTCCGGGCGGGTGAGATGAGGTGGTCGGTGCCGCCGGTACGCTACCCCGGTGGCGCCCTATTACCTCACAACGCCGATCTATTACGTCAATGACGCGCCCCATGTGGGTACCGCCTATACGACGGTGAACGCTGACGCCCTGGCCCGCTGGCATCGCCTCCTCGGTGATGACGTCTATTTCATGACCGGCACGGACGAACACGGGGCGAAGATCGTCGAGGCGGCCGAGGCGCATGACACCTCGCCGCTCGAGTGGACCGACCGTACCTCCGCCCGCTTCGTCGAGGCGTGGAATCGGCTCGACATCAGCAACGACGACTTCATCCGCACGACCGAGCCCCGGCACCATGCGGTCGTCCAGGAGTTCCTCCAGAGGATTTACGACAACGGCTTCATCGAGCTCGGCAAATACACGGGCCTCTACTGCGTGTCGTGTGAGGACTATTACACGGCCGACCAACTCATCGACGGCAAGTGCCCCGTGCACGGGCGTCCGGTCGTCGAGATGCAGGAGGACAACTATTTCTTCCGCTTGAGCGCGTTCGAACAGCCACTCCTCGACTACTACGGGAGCCATCCCGACTTCGTCCGTCCGAACGCAAAGCGCAACGAGGCCCTCGGTTTCATCCGCGGCGGCCTCAACGACGTCTCCATCACCCGGACCTCATTCCGATGGGGCGTGCCCGTTCCGTGGGACGACGGCCACGTCTTCTACGTCTGGTACGACGCGCTGATCAACTACCTCACAGTGGCGTCCTACGGGAGTGATCCCGAGCGGTTCGCATCGCTCTGGGGGGCGGCACACCACTTGATCGGCAAGGACATCCTGAAGTTCCACTGCGTGTGGTGGCCCGCCATGTGCATGGCCGCCGGCATCGACCCACCCCAGGAGATCTTCGTCCACGGGTACCTCCTCATGGGTGGGCAGAAGCTCGGGAAGACGATGATCCAATCCGGCGTCACCGGCCAGGGCGATGACGCCCGCCCGCTCAAGATCACCGAAGTCTCCCCTCTGGCCCTGGCGGACGAGTTCGGGGTCGACCCCCTGCGCTATCACCTCCTCCGTGACGTGCCGCTCGGGGGAGACGGCGACTTCTCCTACGAGGGGATCGTGGGACGCTACAACGCCGACCTGGCCAACAATCTGGGCAACCTGGTGTCCCGGGTGGCGACGGTCGTCCACTCCAAGTGCGGCGGCATCGGGCCTGCCCCCGACCCAAAGAGCCCACTCGCCGCGACCGCGGCAGCGGTGCTGGAGGCGAGCACCGACGCGTGGGCCCGCTGGGCCCCTCACGAGGCCCTGGAGGCCACCTGGCGGCTCATCGGGGCGACCAATGCCGAGTTGGAGGCCTCCGAGCCCTGGAAGATGGAGCCGGGACTCGCCGTGGACGCCGTGCTCGGTAACGCTCTCGAGGTGCTGCGGATCGTGGCCATCCTGCTGTCCCCCGCCATGCCGGCCACCGCGACGGAGATCTGGCGGCGGATCGGCGTGGAGGGCGAACCGACCTCGGTCCGGCTCCCCGACGCGGCCGGCTGGGGCGCCTACCCCGGCGGTGTCCCCGTGGTGAAAGGGGAGCCCCTCTTCCCACGGCGCAAAGGATGAGCGGGTGGTTCGACTCCCACTGCCACGTGCAGGAGGAGTACCTCGGAGGTGGCAGCAAGGGCAGCAGTGATGCGGATCTCGACCTGGTCCTCGGGCGCGCCGAGGCGGCCGGCGTCGAGCGCCTCGTCTGCATCGGCACGGACGCGACGACGTCGGCTCAAGCGGTGGCTGTGGCGCGCGGCGTGCACGACAGCGGTACCGCGTTGCGCGCATGGGCTTCCATCGGATTGCACCCGCACGAGGCGACGGTCGGCGTCGACAGTGTGGCGGCGCTGCTCGCGCAGGAGTGCGCCGTCGGTGATGACGTCGTCGTGGCCGTCGGCGAATGCGGCTTGGACTACTACTACGAGCACTCCCCGCGCCCGGAACAACGCGTCGCGTTCGCGGCGCAGATCGCGTTGGCACACGCGCGAAATCTCGCGCTGGTGATTCACGCGCGCGATGCGTGGGACGACCTCTTCGATGTCTTGACCGCAGAGGGTGTTCCGGAGCGCACGATTCTTCACTGCTTCACCGGTGGACCGGAGGAACTGGATCGTTGTGTACGCGCCGGCATGTTCGTGTCGTTCAGCGGCATCATCACCTTCAAGAGTGCGACCGACATCCGCGCTGCCGCGGCGCGCTGTCCGCTCGACCGCCTGCTGGTGGAAACCGACAGTCCGTTCCTGGCTCCGGTGCCGCATCGGGGACGGGCCAACGAGCCCTCGCTGTTGCCCTTGGTCGGGGCGACGGTGGCCACCGTGAAGGGTTGCGCCGTGGACGCGATCGCCGAGAGCTCGGCCGCGGCAGCCGCGGTCGCCTTTGCTGTTCCGGCCTGAATCGCGCTGCGTCGGGCGACCGTCCCAGAACGCCCTGAACTGGGGAAATACGGATGAATTCCGGCAAAATTGCCCTTGATCAGGTTATTCATGAAAATGTCATGCGAGAGTTGCTGTCTGACCTGGGGAAATGAATTTCCGATTGCATTGCGCCCCATTTCCCATTTGCACAAGCGCCCGTGGAGTACGTATGTTCTCCCCGTCCCCCCCGCCGTCCTGGTGTCGGCGCGGGTGCACTGTCCCCGGAGAAGGGTGGAGCCCTGCGGAAACAGAGCACTCAGGGGAGGCGCCTCGGCGTCGCCGCAGTCCTCTGTGGTGCCGTGTTCGCAGCGCCTCTCCTCTTGCTGCAACACGGATCGGCACACGCATCACGCGTGGCGACCGGAGGCAGTCGCGTGACGTCGCACGGTGCAGCAGCGCGCGCATCGTCCTACAGCGTCGTCCTTCCCTCGCAAGAGGTGAACTACGAAACGGCGGGTCCCGGTTCCACCACACCTTCAACGGTTGATCCTCCGACACCGCCCACGACACCGGTGACGACCGCGACCGAAGGTCCTCTTCTTCCAGCCGTGCCGCAACACACGGTGGCCAGAGTGCTGGCGATTCCGGTGACGACGACAGTGACGCCGGCCGTCGCGCCGGCCGAGTCACCGGTGAGCGCGCCGGCCGAGTCACCGGTGAGCGCGCCGGTCGTGGCGACGACGCACGGCGAGCGGGGTCAGGCCACCTGGTACGGCGCCGCCCCTCCGGGCAAGTGCGCCAGCCCGACGCTTCCGTTCGGGACGGTCCTGACGGTGACGAATGTCGAGACGGGGGCGAGCACGACGTGCGTCGTCGACGACCGGGAGCAAGCCGGCTATCCACGAGTTGTCGACATGTCGCCGTCGGGGTTCGCACAGTTGGCGTCACCCAGTCAGGGAGTGGTGAACGTCACGATCTCTTGGTGACCCATTCCGGAGCTGACATCGCATCGTTGCTCGCGGCCAACGGGTTGCGCCCGAGCCGGGCCCTCGGCCAGAACTTCGTCGCCGATCCGAATACGGTCAGGCGGATTGCCCGCTTGGCCGAGGTCGGACCGGGATCGTCCGTGGTCGAGTTCGGTGCAGGTCTCGGTTCCTTGACGCTGGCGTTGGCGGAAACCGGGGCGAGGGTGGTGGCCGTCGAGGTGGATCGCCACGTGCTGCCCGTGCTGCGGAGCGTGGTCGAGCCGGTCGGGGTCGAGGTGGTCGAGGCGGATGCCATGGTGCTCGATGTGGCCGGGCTCCTCGATGCCCGCGGGGGAGGTTCGTGGTCCCTCGTGGCCAATCTGCCGTACAACGTCGCCACGCCGCTGGTGCTCCAGACCCTGGTGCGGGTGCCGGCGATCCACCGCCTGCTCTTCATGGTCCAGCGGGAGGTCGGCGAGCGGATGGCGGCCAAGGTGGGGGATCCCGCCTACGGTTCCGTATCGGTGCGGGTCGCCTACTTTGCGCGGGCGTCGGTGGTGGGCAAGGTCCCGGCATCGGTCTTCATCCCCCGACCGAGGGTGGAATCGGTCCTCGTCCGTATGGAACGGCGCGACGAGCCGGCCGTCCCGCCCGAGGTCGTGTCCTACGAGCGTCTGGCCGCAGTGGTGAAGGCGGGTTTCGGGCAACGCCGCAAAATGCTGCGGAGCTCGCTGGCGGGAGTGGTCGATCCCGGGGCATTTGTGCGTGCCGGCATACGGCCTGAAGCGCGGGCGGAAGAGCTCACCGTCGAGGAATGGGGAAGATTGGCGCAATGAACAGGATCACCGCTCCGGCCAAGCTCACGCTCTCGCTCGCAGTGACGGGTGTGCGTGCCGACGGCTATCACGAGCTGCGATCCGAAATGGTCAGCTTGAGCCTGAGCGACGAACTCTCATTCCAGGAGGGACGAGCGCGGGCTGACACTCGTCGCCGACCCCGGGACGCGGGCGGAGTCGTTGGCCGCGGACGAGGGCGCAAACCTCATCACCCGGGCGCTGGCCGCCGTGGGGCGTCAGGCCTCGGTGCGCGTGGTCAAGCGGATCCCGTTGGGGGGCGGGCTGGGCGGAGGGTCGACCGATGCCGCGGCCGTACTGCGTTGGGCTGGTTGCGACGATCTCGATATCGCCCGTTCCTTGGGTTCGGACGTGCCGTTCAGCGTGGCCGGCGGGCGCGCATTGGTCGAAGCCACAGGCGAGAAGGTCACGCCGCTGCCGTTCGAGGCGCGCCAGTTCCTCCTCCTGGTTCCTCCGTTCGGCGTCAACACGGCGCGGGTCTATGCAGCCTGGGACGAGCTGGCCCGGGGGGACCTCACACCCGGAGCGCCCGGTGGCACCGAGGGGGTCAACGCGCTCACCGACGCTGCACTCGCGGTCGAGCCGCGGTTGGCCCGGTGGCGTGATGCCTTAGGCGAATTGACGGGCCGTCAACCGACCCTTGCCGGCAGCGGGTCGACCTGGTTCGTCGAATTCGATTCCTCCCCGGGCGCCGATACAGCCTCGTGGCTGGCCCTGGGCGAGGAGCAGGCCCGCCTCATCCCGGCACGAACGGTGCCTGCGGGATGGGACGGGAGCTGACGCGTACGGCTACTTACCCGCCCGGCGTTGCCAGCGGGTGGCCTTGAGCATTTTCTTGTGCTTCTTCTTGCGCATGCGCTTGCGGCGCTTCTTGATCAGTGATCCCATGTCGTGCGGCAGGCTAGCGGTCTGGTGAGCCGACTGCCAGGTCGGTCTCCGACCGTGGGAGGAGCGAGGGCATGAGTTTCGCGGTTATCGGCCTCGATCACGTGCAGCTGGCCATGCCCCGGGAGGGCGAAGCGACAGCGGAAGCCTTCTACTCGGGGCTCCTGGGACTGACCCGTCTCCCCAAGCCGGAACCCCAGGCCAGCCGGGGTGGATGCTGGTTCGCCTCGGGCTCTGTGGCGCTGCATCTGGGGACAGAAGACGACTTCCGTCCGGCCAAGAAAGCGCATCCGGCGCTGCTGGTCCGGAATCTGGCCGGACTGGCCTCTGTGTTGGAGCGGGCGGCGATCCCCGTGAGCCCCAACCCCGACGTGCCTCCGGGCGAGGGGTACTACGTCGAGGACCCCTTCGGGAACCGCTTGGAGCTGATGGAGGCCGGCGCGGGACCGGCCGGGATCGGGGCGCGATCCTCTACGAGGGCGTGAACGGCGCCTCGTCGGGGGAGTCGGTCGGGGCATCGATGGTCGGGAGCTGCATCGACATGCGGGTGCCGCCTCCGGGATCGGCCTCGGCCCGGATGGTGCCGCCCTCCGCCTTGACGACCTGGGCCACGATGGCCAGACCCAATCCCGAACCGGGCAGTCCCCGAGCAGCGGGAGCACGGTAGAACCGGTCGAAGATGTGGGGGAGATCCTCGGGCGCGATGCCCGGACCCACGTCGCTGACGACGACGGCCCCGATGGCGCAGTTGACCGAGACCACGCCTTGGGCCGGGCTCCACTTTCGGGCATTATCGAGCAGGTTGCCGACCGCACGCGAGAGGCGGTCCCCGTCGGCCGAGACCCAGCACTCCTCGGCGACGAGATCGAACGTCACGCCCTGTGTCCGCCCGTGCGTGGCGGCCACGGCGACCGCATCCTTGACGAGGGCGTCCAGTCGGAGCGGCTCCTTGCGCACCGGCATCTGGTCGCCGCGGGCCAGTTCGGCCAGGTCGCCGACCAGGTCCGTCAGTTCCTGCAGCTGGACCAGGACATCGTCGACCAGGACCGAGCGGTCCGCCTCGGAGAGCTCATCGACGCGACGGATCACCTCGAGGTTGGTGCGCAGACTCGTGAGCGGGGTGCGCAGCTCGTGGGAGGCGTCGAGGACGAGCTGGCTCTGGGCGCGCCGGGAGAACTCGAGGGCCTCGAGCAGCCGGTTGAAGGTGCGGCGTAACCGCCCGAGCTCGTCGGGCCCTCCGGGCGACAGGCGGCGCGTGACGTCGGTGGTCTCGGCCAGGTCCTCCACGGTGGCCGTGAGGGCATTGAGGGGCACCAGCGCCGTCTGAGCCACCAACCAGCCGAGCACGACGGCCAGCAGGACACCGGTGAGCGCCACGGCCCCCAGGACGATCCCCAGGCGATCCAGCACGGAGCCGACATTGAGCAACGTGGCGATCTGCAGAGCTCCGCCCTCGGCCAGGATCTCCGTCGCGACCGCCGTCCCCGCCGGGAGGGGTTCGACGTACTCACGCAGCTGGTCGCCTCCCACGGTGACGGTGGTGAAGTACGCCGGAGCCAACCCGGCGGCCACGAGCCTCACCTGGGGCGTGACCGGGAGGGCGCCTCCCGACACGACGGCGCCCGCCGAATCGATGACCTGGCCCAAGGTGGCGGTCGTCGCGCTGATCTGCTGCCCGGCGGTGATCTTCTTGGCCGCCGCTGTCAACGAGTTGTCGGCCGCCCCGAGTAGCGAGTTGCGGGCGGCGAGAAACGATGCGGTCGAGGCCACGAGCACGGCGACGACCACGGCCACGGTGGTGGCCAAGACCAATCGTGTGCGAAAGGTCACGTGTCTCTGAGCACGTATCCCACGCCCCGCACGGTGTGAATGCAGCGCGGTTCGCCACCGGCCTCCGTCTTGCGCCGCAGGTAACCGACGTACACGGCCAATGAGTTCGTGCCCGAATCGAAGTCGAAACCCCAGACGCGGTTGAGGAGCACCTCCCGGGTGAGCACTTGGCGTGGATGCCGCAAGAAGAGCTCCAGGAGGTCGAACTCGATCCTTGTCAGGACGAACGCGCGGGCACCGCGGTGCGCTTCCCGGGAGGCCAGGTCCAACGTGAGCTCGCCGAAGCGGAGGAGGCCGCCCTCGCCTTCGAAGCGGCGGCGCAGCAGGGCGCGGAGCCGGGCCAAGAGCTCTTCGAGGGCGAAGGGCTTGACCAGGTAGTCGTCGGCCCCGGCGTCGAGCCCCTGCACCCGGTCGTCGATGCCGTGGCGCGCCGTCAACATGAGAATCGGCGTGTCGTCGCCGGCTTCCCGTATGCGGCGGCACACCTGGAGCCCGTCCAGGTCCGGGAGCTGCAGGTCGAGCACGAGGGCGTCAGGGGAGTTCTGCGCCACGGCGTCGAGGGCTTCGTGGCCGGTGGCCACTGTGGCCACCTCGTAACCCTCGAGACGCAGGGCCCTGTCGATGGATCGGCAGACTGCGAGATCGTCGTCCACCACCAAGATGCGCACGGGAAAGGGAGCCTACTGCGGCGAATCCGCCCGACGAGTGGACGCCGTGCCTCTAACCTCTAGCGGCACGGGTCCTCGGGAGAGTGACGCGGGAACGGTCCGGGGTAGTTCAATCGGCAGAACGTCGGCCTTTGGAGCCGGATGTTGGAGGTTCGAGCCCTCCCCCCGGAGCGCACGTTCATCGCCATTGTTTCCGCTTGTCGCGCGCGGCCAGCGCCGAGAGGTACTCGTTGTAGGCGTTCCTCTCTGCCGCCTCAGGGTCGGTGCCGTCCGCCGCTGGTGTGGCGGGGCTGGCGGAGACTCGCGCCAGAGGTTCGGTTTGCGCTGGAGCGTTCTGGCCCGTCCGCGGTGGTTCGTGGAGGAAGCGCCACCACATGTAGGTGGCGTAGCCGGCGAAGAACGGCCACTCGAAGACGTAGGCCCAACTCAACCCGTTGCCGTCGAGCGCCCGGTGGAGCTGCCAGACGCAGAGCGCGGCGAACGTGGGGACGATGATGAGGATCACCGCGTGGAGGCCGATGGCTCGGCGCGACCACCACGTCTGCTTCACGATGGCGCGCTACCCGGCTTCGGGGAAGAGGAAGTCGGACAGGATGGAGGCCAACTCCACCGGTCGATCCCCCTGGATGCTGTGGCCGGCACCCTCGACGCCGACCACCTTGCAGGTGGGCTGGCGCCGGAGGAGCTCGGCCACATCGGCGTCGTCGACCACCGACCAGGCCAATCCGAGGACCAGCATCATCGGCATGGTGAGTTCCGAGACGGCGTTCCAGAGGTCACCGAACTGCGTGGCCCGGTCCTTCTGCTCGGTCCGGAAGCGCGCGTAGCGCCAGACCCAACTGCCGTCTTCGCGCTGCACCGCGTTGTGCAGGATGCCGCGGCGCAACGAGGATTCCGAACGCGTCGGGTTGTGCTCCATGGTGCGGGCCAGCAGCTCGTCGAAATCGGCGAAGCTGGCCGGACCGTCCACGAAGGCGGCGATCGGGGCGGATTTCTCCGGGTTCACACCCGGCGTCACGTCGACCAGGACGAGGGAGCGGACCAGTTCGGGTGCGTGCGCGGCGAGTGCGATGGAGGAGAGCCCGCCCAACGACATCCCGACGACGCCGACCGCGTCAGGAGCCAGGACGGCGATCGCCGCCGCGAGATCCTCGCCGTTGCTGGTGACGGACAGCGACCCGTCGGGGCCCCCGTCGGAGTGGCCGTGCCCGGGGAGATCGATGGCCACGAGTGGGCGGTCGAGTGCCATGGCGACCGTGTCCCACGTGTGGGCGTTCTGGGCCCCGCCGTGGATGAACACGAGCTCGGGGGCCGAGGTCCCCCACAGCAGGCTGCTCACCTTGCGTCCGGGTGCGACCTCGACCTCCACCCGGCGCACGGTCGGAGGTCCTTCGTAGGGGAGGCCGAACTCGGCTGCATTCTCCGAGAAGAGCCCGAATTCGTCGTAGGGCATCACACCCCAGCACAGTAATCGGACCTCGTGTCCCCCCGACGACCCCCCGGAGGCGTTAAGAATGGCCGTATGGAACAACGCCGGCTTTCCGCCGTGGTCCTCGCCGCCGGAGAGGGCATCCGCATGCACTCGGAGCGGCCGAAACCGCTGCATCTCCTGTGTGGACGGCCCATGATCCTGCACGTGCTCGACGCCATGGCCGAGGTGGACGTGACCCGGGTCGTCGTGGTGGTGGGGCACCGGGCGGAGTGGGTCACCAAGACGCTGGTGCAGCACGCACCATCGGCCATGCAGATCGAGTTCGTCGAACAGGAGACCCAGTCGGGCACGGGTGACGCCCTGGCGGTGGGGCTCACCGGCCTGCCCGACGACGACGACGAAGAGGAAGACGTCGTGGTGCTGCCGGGCGACACGCCGCTGTTGCGCCCCCAGACGCTCGCCGCCCTGGTGCGCTACCACCGCAACGGTAACGCCGGAGCGACGCTTCTCACGGCCGAGGTGCAGGACCCGCGGGGCTACGGACGGGTGGTGCACGGCAAGGACGACAGCGTGACCAGCGTGGTCGAAGAAGCCGACGCCACCGATGAGGAGCAATCCATCACGGAGGTGAGCACATCCATCTACTGCTTCCGCCGGAGCATCCTGGCTCCCGCCCTCCGGCGGTTGACCCCCGCCAATGCGCACGGCGAGTACTACCTGACCGATGCCGTGCGCGTACTCTCCAGCGCGGGGTACCGGGTGCAGTCGTTGGTCCTGGCCGATCCGATGGAGGCCGCCGGGGTGAACGACCGGGCGCAGCTGGCCGTGGCCGAAGCGGAGCTGCGCGATCGGATCAACGAGCGCTGGATGCGGCGCGGCGTGACGATGTGGGACCCCGAACGCACCTACGTCGACGCCGAGGTGCGGCTGGCGCCCGATGTCTCCCTTCTCCCGGGTGTGATCCTGCGCGGTCGTTGCGTCATCGGAGAGGGCAGCGAGATCGGCCCCAACTGCATCCTGACGGACACCAGCGTCGGACGGCATGCCACGGTGTCGGCGAGCAGTTGCGACCGCGCGGTCATCGGTCACGGCGCCGAAGTGGGCCCGTTCTGCGTGGTGCGACCCGGTGCGGAGGTGCCCGACGGGGCCGTGGTGCCGCCGCACACGGCGATCGAGGCCGTCGAGTCGTAATGGGCCCTGAGACGGGGCTGCCCCCGAGGCAGTAGCGTGGGAGAGGTGGAGCTGATCCCGCATCGCCGGCTCGAGCTCGTTTCGGGCCGTTCCCACCCCGAAATTGGCACAGGACATCGCCCGGCATCTCGGCGTCGAACTGGGCGAGGCGAACCTGCGCGAGTTCGCCAACGGCGAGATCCACTGCAAGTACGGCATCTCCATCCGGGGTTGTGACGTCTTCATCGTCCAGACCCACTGCGGTCCGGTGAACGACTCGCTCATGGAACACCTGATCATGATCGATGCCGCCAAGCGCGCCTCGGCCAAGCGCATCACAGCCGTGTGCCCCTACTACGGCTACTCCCGGCAGGACCGCAAGACGAGCGGGCGCGAGCCCATCACCGCCAAGCTGGTGGCGGACATGCTCTCGGCCGCCGGCGCCGACCGCGTCATCAGCGTCGACCTGCACTCCGGGCAGATCCAGGGTTTCTTCAACACGCCCTTCGACCATCTCGTCGCGTTCCCGGTGCTCGAGGCCTACATGAAGGAGCACCTCGGAGGCGACGTCGTCGTGGTGGCTCCCGATGCCGGACGGGTGAAGGTGGCGGAGCGCTACAGCCAGCATCTCGGTGTCGACCTGGCCCTGGTCCACAAGACGCGCCCCCGCGGGTCGCACAACGAGGTCAAAGCCCTCCACATCGTGGGTGACGTCGAGGGCCGTCACTGCGTGCTCATCGACGACATGATCGACACCGCGGGCACCATCTGCGCCGCCGCCGAGCTCCTGGCGGAGGCCGGGGCGGCCGAAATCTCGGTCATGGCCACGCACGCCCTGCTCTCGGACCCGGCCGTGGACCGCCTCAAGGCGGCCCCGATCTCCCGGGTCGTGGTCACCGACACACTCCCGGTGGCCGAGGACCGCTTTTTCGACAAGCTCGAGGTCCTCTCGGTGGCCAAGATCATCGCCGACGCCATCGACGCCGTCTTCGAGGACACCTCGGTCTCCGAGCTCTTCGGTGGAGACAACCTGGTCTAGGGCTTGGCGGGCCCCGTTGGTACCCGGCCCGAATTGGCGACTACGCTGGTGGGCCGTTCGCCGGAGGCCCTCGTGCTGTCCGCGCGCCACCGTTCTGCACCATTTTGAGGAGACCCGTTATGGCCGATGTCACCCTTGCCGCCGAAGTAGGGCGCACCCTTGGCTCGCGTGCCACGCGCCGCTTGCGCCGTGAAGGGAAGATCCCAGGCGTGATCTACGGGCACGGGACCGACCCCGTGTCGGTCGCCGTCCCCGCCCGCGAGCTGCGGATCGCCCTGAACGGCGAGGCCGGAGCCAACCAGCTGCTCTCCCTCGAGACCGGGACCACGACCTACCTGGCCCTGGCCCGCGAAATGCAGCGCCACCCGATCGCGCAGACCGTGACGCACGTCGATTTCCAGATCGTGCGGCGCGACGAGGTCATCGCGGCTGACGTGCCCATCATCCTGGTCGGTGAGGCGCTCGAGGTGCACCACGGTGACGGCCTGGTCGACCAGCAGATGTTCACCCTGGCCATCAAGGCCCGCCCCGCCGACATCCCGACCTCGTTGGAAGTGGATATCAGCGAGCTGACCATCGGCGCCCAGCTGCGCATCTCGGATCTCACCATGCCGTCCGGGGTCACGACCGACGTCGATCCGGAGACCGCGATCGCCATCGGCCAACCGCCGCGTGTCGTCACGCTCGAGGCGGAAGGCGAAGAGGGCGAAGAAGGTGCCACGGCGACGGCGGCTCCGGCTGACGACGCGCCCGACGAGGGCTAAGCCCTGCGCGGCATCTTCCCCCGCTCCGAGCGACGGGGCACCGCGGCCGACCTCCTCGTGGTCGGGCTGGGAAATCCCGGGCGCGAATTTGCAGGCACCCTCCATAACGTGGGGGCCGAGGCGGTCGAGTTGCTGGCCACCAGAGCGGGCGCCGATCTGCGCGCCGAGAAGGGCGTGCAGGCGCGGGTCACGCTGACCTCGTTGTGCACCCCGGCCACGAAGGTGGCGCTCGCAGTACCCACGACGTACATGAACGAGTCGGGGCTGGCGGTGCGCGGCCTGGCCAGGCGCTACGGCATCGACGATCCGACCTCCATCGTCGTCGTGCACGACGAGCTCGACCTTCCGCCGGGAACGGTCAGGGTGAAGGCGGGCGGCGGCCTGGCCGGCCACAACGGACTGCGTTCGTTGCAGGCGCACCTGCACTCCACCGACTTCGTGCGGGTGCGCATCGGCGTGGGCAAGCCACCGAGTGCGGCGCAAGGCGCGGCCCACGTCCTCAACCGCCCTCCGAAGGGTGTGCGCACACTGCTCGAGTCTTCGGTGGCCCTGGCGGCCGAGACGGTCGAGCACATCGCGTGCGACGGGGTCGACGCCGCCATGCAGTGGTGTCACTCCCTGCCGGCCTGATGGGGCTGGCGGGCCTGATGGGGCTGGCGGGCGCGCCGGTAGTGTGGACCGGGTGACCGGCGACTCCCGTCAGCGCACGCAGCACGAATACGTCCTCCCTTGACCGGTCCGCGTCCCGGCGCACTCAGCGCCGTCTCCTCACTGCTGCGCACCGACCCGGTGCTGCCCACCCTCCTGGGCTCGGCCGATGCCACCCTGGCGGTGGCCCTGCCCGCGCAGGCCGTGCTCGTGGCCGCACTGGCCAACTTCACCGAGCGGACGCCGATCGTCGTGGTCACCGCCACCGGGGTGGACGCCGACCGGGTGGCGGACGACCTGGCTTGCCTCCTTCCGCGACATGACGACGACGGCAGTCCCGGCGCGGCCACCGTCGGGGCCGTCGGGGGTTCGGTTGCGGTCTTGCCCGCATGGGAGACGTTGCCCTTCGAGCGGGTGAGCCCCGAAGTCGAGACGATGGGCCGCCGCCTGGCGCTGCTCTGGGGCCTGCGTCATCCCGTCGACGACCCGATGTTCGCCCCGCCCCGCGTGATCGTGGCACCGATCCGCGCCCTTCTCCAGAGGCTCGGACCGGCGCCGCTCGACGCGCCGGTGACCGTGCGTCCCGGGCAGGAGCTCTCGGCGGACGAGCTGCTCGCCCGCCTGGTCGGCGCCGGCTACCGGCGTGAGCACCAGGTCGAGCACAGGGGGGAGATCGCCGTACGCGGTGGCATCATCGACGTGTTCCCACCCACGGCCGACGTGCCGGTGCGCATCGACCTCTGGGGCGACGAGGTGGACCGGCTGACCGCGTTCGCCGTCAACGACCAGCGCTCGCAGACCGACCTCGAGGCCGCCGTGTTCTTCGGCTGCCGCGAGCTGATACCGACGGCCGACGTCAGGGTGGCTGCGGCCTCCCTGGTCCACAGCCAGCCCTGGGGGACGAGCCAGTGGGATCGGCTCGCCGAGGGAGAGACCTTCGACGGCATGGAGTCCTGGCTGCCCTACGTCCACCCCCAGGAGGACCTTGTGCCGGACCTCCTCCCCCCGGGGGCACAGGTGGTGCTGGTCGAGCCCCGACGGATCCGTGATCGTGCGATCCAGTTGCTCGACGAGGAGGCGGCCCTGGCGGAGACGCTGGCCCTGACCTGGGGGGTGGCCGACGAATCCCACGATGCGTTCCCCCGCCTCCACCTTCCCTTCGAGCGCCTCTTGCAGCACAGCAAGGCGGGTGTGCTCGCCGTCCCGTCGGCGCCGGAGGGACCGGGCACGCCGGCGATGACGGTGCGGGGGTTCAGCCCCGTCGCCGGGGACCCGGGCCGACTGGCGGCCCAGGTGTCGGAGCTGGTCGGCGAGGGCTACGCGGTCACGTTGTGTGCGGCCACGACGGCGGGGGCGACCCGGCTGTCGGCGGTGCTGGCCGAAGAAGGGGTCCATGCGCCGGTCGCCGACGAGCGCACCGGGGCGACGGGTGCCTTCGTGGTGACGGCGCCCCTCTCGAACGGGTTCATCCTTCCCGACTGCCGGGTGGCCGTGCTCTCCGAATCCGACATCACCGGCCGGCGGCTGCCCCACCGACGGGCGCGACCGCGGGCCCGCGCCACCGACGGTTTCTTCGATGACCTCGCCGTCGGGAGCTACGTGGTCCACCGTCAGCACGGGGTCGCCCGCTTCGAAGGGGTCACCTCCCGGACGATGGGGGGAACGACCCGCGACTACCTGATCCTGCAGTATCGAGGCAGCGATCGGCTCTACCTCCCGGTCGATCAGATCGAGGCGATCACCGCCTACAGCGGAGGGGAGACGCCGACGCTCTCCAAAATGGGGGGTGCCGATTGGCAGCGCACCCGGGCCAAGGCGAGGGCCGCGGCCGGTGAGGTGGCCGAAGAGCTGGTCGAGCTCTACCGCCGCCGGCTCGCCGTGGAAGGCCACGCATTCGGGCCCGATACCCCGTGGCAGACCGAGATGGAGGGCTCCTTCGGATTCGTCGAGACCGAGGACCAGCTGAAGGCCATCGCCGACGTCAAGGCGGACATGGAGGAGCCCCGCCCCATGGACCGCCTCATCTGTGGCGACGTGGGGTTCGGGAAGACCGAGGTATCCGTGCGCGCCGTCTTCAAGGCCGTGCAGGACGGGACACAGGCGGCCGTCCTGGCGCCGACGACGCTCCTGGCCAGCCAGCACGCGCAGACATTCGCCGACCGCTACGCCCCGTACCCGGTCCGCGTCGAGCTGTTGAGCCGCTTCTTGTCCCCGGCCCAGCAGAAGAAGGTGGTCGAGGGACTCGCCGACGGCAGCATCGATGTCGTCATCGGCACGCACCGCCTGCTGGGCTCGGACGTGGTCTTCAAGCGACTCGGCCTTCTCGTCGTCGATGAAGAGCAACGCTTCGGTGTCACGCACAAGGAGGCGGTGAAGCGGTTGGCCGAAGGTGTCGACGTGCTGACCCTGACGGCCAGCCCCATCCCGCGCACCCTCGAGATGGCCTTGACGGGCATCCGGGACCTCTCCATGGTCAACACCCCTCCGGCCGACCGGCGTCCGATCCTCACGTACGTCGGCGAACACGATCCGGCGGCGATCAGCGAGGCGCTCCGGCGCGAACTCCTGCGCGAGGGCCAAGCCTTCTATGTGCACAACCGGGTCTCCGACATCGACGCAGTGGCGCGTCAGGTCCACAGCCTGGTGCCCGAGGCCCGCGTGGCCGTCGCGCACGGGCAGATGGACGAGGGCAGCCTCGAGACGGTGGTCCTGGACTTCTGGGAGCGACGCTACGACGTGCTGGTCTGTACGACGATCATCGAGTCCGGCATCGACATGCCTTCGGTCAACACCCTGATCGTGGATCGGGCCGATCTGCTCGGACTGGGTCAACTGCACCAGATCAGAGGGCGGGTCGGCCGCGGTGGTCAGCGCGCGTACGCCTACCTCTTCCACCCGGCCGATCGGGTCCTCAGCGAGCAGGCCTACGAACGACTGCGCACGATCGGCGAGCACACCGAACTCGGCTCAGGATTCAAGATTGCCATGCGTGACCTGGAGATTCGTGGGTCGGGCAACCTTCTCGGGGCGGATCAGTCCGGGCACATCGCCGCCGTCGGCTACGACCTCTACGTCCAGCTGGTGGCCGAAGCGGTGGCCGAGGCCCGGGGTGAAGCCCGCCCCGCCCCGCCCACGGTGGCGCTCGACGTCCCGGGCGATGCCCACCTTCCGAAGGACTACGTCACGGCCGAGGATGCGCGGCTCGAGGCCTACCGGCGCCTGGCGTCGGTGTCGGCGGACCCCGACGTCGAGGACATCGGGGTCGAGTGGGCGGACCGCTACGGACCACTCCCCGCTCCGGCCCTCGGGCTCCTGGCCCTGGCCCGCCTGCGGGTGGCGGCCATGGCGCGGGGCATCCGCGAGGTCACTATGAGCAGCGTGCGTCCGGGTGGCTCCAGTCAACCCGTGGCGCGTGTGCTGCCCGTGCACCTCGCGGCCAGCGCGGAAGTCCGGCTACGGCGTCTCGTCCCCGGCGCGGTGTACCGCGAGGATCAGTCCCAGCTCCTGATCCCGATCCGCCCCGGCGAGCTTCCCGCCGACGTGTTGCGTCATCTGCTCGAGGAATTAATACCCCCGGATGACACCGGGTCTCGTCCGGACAGCTTGTAACATGCGCGGCGCGTGAAGCGACTCATCGTTCTTCTCATCGTTCTGGCCGGCGGCCTCGCGGCGGCGGCTTTCGCCGTGCCGTCCAATGCCGCAACGGTCAATGGCGCCGCCATCTCCCAGGATGACGTGAGCTCCGACCTGTCGGCCATTGCGAGCAGCCAGGACTACCAGTGTTTTCTCAACGCCGAGGAACTGGTCGGAAGCAGCGGTCAGACGGGCCTCCCCCCCATTGACGGCGTGGGCCAGCCCACCGGCACCGACGCGCATCCGACGGCCAGCGCGGCGTTCGCATCGAATTACGTCGACACGCTGATCGGGCACCAACTGGTGCTCGAACTTGCCGCCAAGGACGGCCTTGTGGTCACCTCGCAGGACCTGACGACGGCGCATGCCCAGCTGGAGGCCCAGATCACCTCGATCCTGGCGGATGTGGCCGGGTCGACGTACGCCTGCGGTGCGGGTTCGACAGCCCTCACGGCGGCCGATGTCCTGCACACCATGCCGAGCTCGTTCATCGACCGGACCGTGCGCTACGACGCGGCGGTCAGCCTGTTCGAGAAGCATCAGGCCGGGGTGGGCCCGACAACGGCTGATCTGGAGCAGTACTTCACGGCGCACTCGGACGCCTTCGACACCGCGTGCTTCACGGTGGCCGAGTACACCAGCGAGGCCGACGCGCAGGCCGCGGCAGCGCAGGTCGCGGCGGGCACGCCTTTCTCCCAGGTCGCTTCCGAAGCGACGGGCGGCGGACCACAGGGGTGCGACATCCTCTACGGGATCGCCTCCTCGTTGCCGGCCGGATCCAACCTGCAGGAGTTGCCGCTGAACACCGTCTCGAGCCCGATCGCGGTGAACGGCAACTATCTCCTGATCGAGATCACCTCACGGACGCCCACTTCGTTCGCCAAGGCGGAGTCCGAGGTCCAAGCGGCGGCGGAGACCGCGGGAGCGGACAAGGCGCGCACGGCGATCAACGCGGCAGAGCGCAGAGCGACCGTGACCGTTGATCCCCGCTACGGCAATTGGGCGCCGGTGAAGGCGGAGGTCATCCCTCCCACCTCGCCGCCCGTGACCGACGTGCTCAACGCGCCGGCCAACAATCCGGCGTCGACCACGGCCACGGGTAGCGCGGCGACAAGCGGACAGAACCCCTAACGAGTGGGACGGAGCCGTCCCCGCATCACGGTGGTGGGGCTGGGGCCCGCGGGGCCGACCTACCTGACCGGGGAAACCCGGGACGTGATGGCCAGTGCTGCGCTGACGTTCCTGCGCACGGCGCGCCATCCGGCCGCCGACAGCCTGTCGGAATGCATCGCGCTCGATCATCTCTACGAGTCGTCGCCCACGTTCGCCGAGGTGTACGCCGCCATCGTCGAGACGCTCGTCGCGGCGGCGACCACGCACGCGCCCGAGTCGATCGTCTACGCCGTACCGGGCTCGCCGCTGGTGGCCGAACGCACCGTCGAGCTCCTGCGTCACGATCCGCGGGTGGATCTCACCATCCTTCCCGCCCTCTCGTTTCTCGATGTGGCCTGGGCGCGGCTCGGCATCGACCCGCTCAGTGCGGGGGTGCGGCTGGTGGATGCCGAGCAGTTCTCACAGCAGGTCTCCAATGCGCGCGGGCCCTTTCTGGTCGCCCAATGCTGGTCGCGCCAGGTGCTCTCCGACATCAAGCTGTCGCCGCTGTATGAGGGGGACGGCCCGGTACCCGAGGTGGTGATCCTGCACCACCTCGGCCTGGAGGACGAGCAGGTGGTCCGCGTCGGGTGGTGGGACCTCGATCGTGCCCTCGAGCCCGATCATCTGACCTCCCTGTTCATCCCTGAGCTCTCTTCCCGGGCGGCGTTGGAACACGAGATGGCCCGCCTGGCCCTTCTGGTGGAGACGCTGCGCGCCCGGTGCCCCTGGGACCGGGCGCAGACCCATAGCTCGCTCATGCCGCACCTGCTCGAGGAGTCCTATGAGGTTCTCGATGCCTTGCGGGAGGTCACCATCACGCCGGCCGGGACGCCGGCCGCCGCTCCGGCCGCTGCGGCGGCAGGCGACCATCTGCAGGAGGAGCTGGGGGATCTCCTCTTCCAGATCGTGTTCCACGCCAGATTGGCGCAGGAGGAGGGCTTGTTCACGCTGGCTGATGTGGCCCGCGGCGTCCACGACAAGCTGGTCCACCGCCACCCCCATGTCTTCGGCGACATCGACGCGGCGAGCGCCGAGCAGGTGGTCGCCAACTGGGAGGAGATCAAGAAGGAGGAGAAGGGGCGCGCCAGCGTCACCGAGGGCATCCCGACAGATCTGCCTGCCCTCTTGCTCACCACCAAATTGCAGCGGAAGGCCATTTCCGTCGGTCTGCCCGGACTGGCGACCACGCCGCCGGACCTCGGGCCGCACGTGGCTGAGCTGGCCCGTCTCGAGCCGGATCCTGACAGCGGCCGTGCCGATGCGACGTTGCGCGAAGAGAGCGACGACACCGAGCGGCGTGTCGGGGCGGTGCTCTTTGACCTCGCCAACCTGGCGCGCCGCCTCGGTGTCGATCCGGAACTGGCGTTGCGGTGGCGCGCCCTCGCTCTGCGCGATGACGTCGTGGCACGTGAAGCGGGGCCGAGTGCCCTCCCCATCCCCGACATGCGTACCCACTAGTCTTGTGACCCGGTGTCCTACCAGGGCCGACGCCGAGGGAGTGACGTTGTGAGCGCCATTGAGTACGTGATCGGGCGAGAGCTCCTCGACTCGCGTGGCAACCCGACCGTCGAAGCCGAGGTCCTGCTGGACTCCGGCGCCAGGGGCCGCGCGATCGCCCCGTCGGGCGCTTCAACGGGTATGCACGAGGCCGTCGAATTGCGGGACGGCGGCACTCGCTTCGGCGGCAAGGGCGTCCTGCAGGCCGTGGCCAATGTCAACGGGGAGATCGCTGACGCGCTGGAGGGATTGGACGCCCTCGACCAGCGCGGGGTCGATTTCACCCTGATCGATCTCGACGGGACACCCGACAAGGGGAGGTTGGGCGCCAACGCGCTCCTTGCCGTGTCCCTGGCCAATGCCAAGGCGGTCGCGGACGAGCTTGCCCTGCCCCTGTTCCGTTCCATCGGTGGGACCAACGCGCACGCGCTGCCGGTCCCGATGCTGAACGTGCTGAACGGTGGGGCCCATGCACGGAACTCGATCGACTTCCAGGAGTTCATGTTCATGCCGGTCGGTGCCGCGTCGTTCAGCGAGGCCCTGCGCTGGGGGACAGAGACGTATCACGCCTTGCGGGCCGTCCTGGCCGAGCGGGGCCTGGCGACTGCCGTCGGGGACGAGGGCGGGTTCGCTCCGGACCTGCCCGCCAACGAGGATGCCGTGAAATTACTGGTGGAGGCCATCGAGCTGGCAGGCCGTATCCCCGGTGAGGAGGTGGCGCTCGCCATGGATCCGGCGACGAGTGAGCTGTGGGACGAGGGTTCCTACGTGTTGGCGGGGGAAGGGCGCACGCTGAGCTCGGCCGAGATGGTCGACTACTGGGTGGACCTGGTGGCGCGGTTCCCCATCGTGTCGATCGAGGACGGCATGGCCGAAGAGGACTGGGACGGGTGGGCTGCGCTCACCAAGGCGCTCGGGCACAAGGTGCAGCTGGTGGGCGACGACGTGTTCGTGACGAACGTGACCTTGCTCGAGCGGGGAATCAGGGAAGGCGTGGCGAACGCCGTCCTGGTCAAGCTGAATCAGATCGGTACCCTGACCGAGACCCTCGAGACAGTCTCGTTGGCCAACCGCTCGTCCTACCGGGCAGTTATCTCACATCGTTCGGGCGAGACCGAGGACACGACCATCGCCGACCTCGCCGTGGCCGTGAATGCCGGTCAGATAAAGGCGGGTGCGCCGGCCCGGTCGGATCGGGTGGCGAAGTACAACCAGTTGCTGCGCATCGAGGAGGACCTCGGTGAGTCCGCCACCTTCCCCGGTCGGACCGCCCTGGCCGCGACGAGTGGTGATCCCGGTGTCTCTGCGTAAGGGGCCCACCGCCGCCACGCACGCGCGCGCCAAGCATCGGCGCTCCCGCGAAGCGCGGCGCTCCCGGTTCCTCCTGATCGGTGGGGCGGTGTTGTCGGCCATCATCCTCGGGGCCTGGTTCCCCGCCAACGCCCTCTACCACCAGCATGCGAGCCTGGCCAGTGCCAACGCCCAGCTGAACCAGCTCCATGCCCAGGACAACGCGTTGGCCCAGGAGCGCAAGAACCTGAGCAGTTCGGCGGAGATAGCGCGTGTCGCGCGTGAACAGGACCAGCTGGTCAGCCCGGGCCAACAGGCCTTCGAAGTGCTGCCTCCCACCGGTTCTGCCAAGGCCGACGCTCCCTACGCCGGCGATCCGGCTTTGACCGCGCCGGTTGCGCCGTCCTCTTCATCGGAACTTCCGCCGGGGTCCGAGACCGCGACGACCCAGACGACCACGACGTCCCCGGTGACATCGTCCGCCAGGAGCGCGAAGACACAGCACGCCACCGCGCCGAGCACCATGCTGGGCCGCATCGTCTCCTCCCTCGAATTCTGGCGTTGACCTCGAACAGCGAAGCGCTCGCCGTTTCTTTCGCTGCTGATCTGGCGGCGGTCACGGCTCTGCTGGGCCGGGTGCCCAACGGGGAGTTCCTCGTGGCGGTACGCCGCAGGGGGGGACAGCCCGTGGTCATCGCCAACGCGCCGCACCTGCGCGACGGGGAGCCCATGCCCACCCGCTACTGGTTGGTTGATCCCGACATACGGACGCTGGTGAGCCGTTTGGAGTCGCACGGCGGGGTCAGGCAGGCCGAGAACGAGGTTGATCCCGAGCTGCTGCGGCAGGCCCACGCGCGCTACGCCCAAGAACGCGATGCACTGATCCCGACGGATTGGCAAGGGCCGCGGCCGCAGGGTGGAGTGGGGGGGACCCGCAACGGTGTCAAGTGCCTGCATGCCCATGTGGCCTGGTGGCTGGCCGGGGGTGACGACCCGGTGGGCCGCTGGGTGAGCGAACAGGTGGAGATCCCCGTCGGGGACCTGGTCGCGTCATGACGGCGTCCACCGCCGGGCCGGCCGGGTCGGCGGTGGCGGCGATCGACTGCGGGACCAATTCGACCCGCCTGTTGGTGGCCGATGCGAACGGACGCGAGCTCGAGCGCCTCATGCGCATCACCCGGCTGGGGCAGGGCGTGGACCGCGAGAACGTGCTCGCCCCCGACGCCATCGCCCGGACGGTGGCTGTGCTGCGGGAGTACCGCCAGTCGATGGACCGTTACAACGTGGGCCGTCTTCGCTTGGTGGCGACGTCGGCCGTCCGGGACGCACAGAACGGCACGGTGTTCACCGAGGCGGCGAAGGCGGCCGTGGGTGCCGAGCCCGAAGTCCTCAGCGGCACGGAGGAAGGCGTTCTGGCTTACCGCGGCGCCAGCGCCGACCTGGATCCTTTCGGGGGTGACACCCTCGTGGTGGATATCGGCGGCGGCTCCACCGAGATCACCCTGGGGAGGGCGGGCTCGGTCTCCTCGGTGTCCCTCCAACTGGGCTGCGTGCGATTGACCGAGCGCTTCCTCGGGGGCGATCCCCCCGCGGACGGGGAGGTGGCGGCGACGCGATCGGCGATCACCGATGCGCTCCGCGGCGGCGAAGACAAACTGCCGGCTCTGACGGACCTCGCGCCGGACCGGCGCATGATCGGCCTGGCCGGCACGGTGTCGACGCTGGCCTCGCTCAAGTTGGGAATCGCCGAGTACGACGCCGAAAAACTGCACCATGTCACGATCACCCTCTTGGAGGTCGAGGAGATCTGCCGCGAACTCTCCGCACTGTCGAATCGTGAGCGGAGCGCGCTCGTGGGCATGGTCCCGGGCCGCGAGGACGTGCTCCTCGGGGGAGCCCTGGTTCTCGCCGAGGTGGCCGCCCGTTATGGCTGTGACCGGGTCATCTCCTCGGAGAAGGACATCCTGGACGGGATCGTCCTCAGCATGCTCTAAGGGTGTGCTGCACGCTGCACGCTGCACGCTGCATCGGGAGAACGTCCGTGACGTCCCTGCGCGCACAATGTACGTGCGATGCCAATGAATGATCCGACCGGTTCGGGTGCCGGCCCCGACACTCCGCTCGACGATGACGAGACCCTGCGGCGGCTCCGGCTGGCCGAGGCGACGATCGAGTCGTTGCTCGACGCGTTCGGTCATCAGGAGATCCTGGTCAACGATCTCACCGCGGCGTCGGAAGCCTGGACGCAGGCACGAGAGGATTTGGCGAGGACGGAACAGGAGCTCGCTGCGGCACGTCGCGCTGCGGGATGGCGGGGCAGCGCGCGCGCCGGAAAACAAGCCCTGCGGCGACTGTGGGCGGGACAGGGGCCGCCCGCACCAAGGCGCCCGGCTGCCCCGGTGTCATCGCCCGAACCTGCCGAGGACCTCGTCTGGGACGACGCGCACTACGCGCGATGGATCGAGGTCCACGACACGATCGACGAAGACCGCCGGCGCGCGTTGCTGACCCGGCTGGCGCAGGTCGACGCACCGCCCCTGATCTCCGTCGTCCTTCCCGTCTACAACCCACCGGAGGACTTCCTGCGCCAGGCCATCGATTCTGTCCGGGCCCAGCTCTACACGAACTGGGAGCTCTGTATCGCCGATGATTGCTCGACGCTGCCCCATGTGGCGAAGGTGCTCGAGGAGTACGCCGGGCGCGATGACCGGATCCGGGTGCAGAGCAGAGCGACCAACGGGCACATTTCGGAGTGCTCGAACTCCGCGGTTGCGCTGGCCCGCGGCACGTGGCTCTGCCTCATGGACCACGACGACCTGCTGGCCGGGCACGCGCTGGCGCTGGCGGTCCTGGCCCTCGATCAAAATCCCGAGGCGGCAATCCTCTACAGCGACGAAGATCACATCGATGCGGAGGGGACGAGGCGAGAGCCGTACTTCAAGCCCGACTTCGACCCACTGCTGATCCTGGGCCAGAACTACTTCTCACATCTGTGCATGCTGCGCAGGGATCTGGTGGAACTGGTCGGGCGCTTCCGGGTCGGCTACGAAGGGAGCCAGGACTGGGACCTCGTGCTCAGGGTGCTCGAGCGCACTCGACCCGAACAGGTCGTCCATCTCCCTCACGTCCTGTACCACTGGAGGGCGCACGGCGAATCGACTGCGTGGTCCGTTTCGGCCAAACCCTATGTGGTCGAAACCTCGCGTCTCGTCGTACAGGAGCACCTCGAACGCATCGGGGTCGAGGCGGAGATCACGACGGTGTGGGGTACCAACTACAACCGGGTCCGGTGGTCGCCTCCGAAAGTTCCCCCCAAGGTCAGCGTCGTCGTGCTGCCCCGCACCGCCGAGCGACTGCGGGGGTGTATAGAGAGCATCCGCATCCTGACCCCCTACCCCGACATCGAGATCATCGTCCTCGACGACGGCGCGTTCCGGCCGCCCATGCGGCAGGTGCTCTACGAGCGCATGGAGTGGTTGACGGTCGTCGAGAACGGGCAAGACCTCAGCGACTCGGCGCAGAGGAATTTTGCGGCCAAGGCGGCCACGGGGGACGTTCTGTGCTTCCTGGCCGACGACATCGAGGTGCTCGGTGATTCGTGGTTGCACGAGATCGTCGGCACCCTCGGGTACCCGGAGGTCGGCTGCGTCGGGATCAAGCTCCTCTACCCCGACCTCCGGTTGCAACATGCGGGATTTGTCCTCGGCGTGGCGGGAACGGTCGGCAATCCTCACCGCTCGGGCTCGCACCGCCTGAGCCACGGGTATTCGGGGCACTTGCGCCTGGCGCACAGCCCGTCCGCCGTCAGTTGGGGCTGTCTCGCCGTCAGGCGCGAAGCGTTCGACCAGGTCGGAGGATTCTCGGAGGATCACTTCACGGGCGTTTTCGGCGACGTCGATCTCTGCCTGCGCCTGCGCGAGGCCGGTTGGCGGACCGGTTGGAGCCCGCATGCCGAAATGATCCGCCACGTCGCTGACGACGAAGGTGGGCCGCTCGTCGGTGCGGATGCCGTGCGCTTCGACCGTGACATCCGTTACCTGCACCGACGCTGGGGCGCCTGGATCGAGAACGATCCCGCCTACAGCCCGAACCTCTCATTGGCGCACGAGGCGCTCGCCTTGGCCTGGCCGCCCAGGATCCCGCTCGGCTGAGAAGGGCGTGGCTGCTTCATGAGCGTGATCGAGCCTTCAGGTGCTCCGCCGCTCGTGCTGGCGGCCATGAAGGGGTTTCGACGTGACGGGCGTCCGGGGGAGGCGATCCGCCTCCGACGTCAACGGGCGCTCGTGATCGGCGCTCCGAGGGCGTACGCCACGCTGTCGACGAAGTGATCCTGGTCGCCGTAGTGCGCGTTGGCGTAGACCTGTCCCTTGGTGGACATGGCGGCGCGTGTCGTGTCGTCGCAGAGGCGTGCGACGCACGCCAAAAGCTCGGGCACATCGGCGAACGTGAAACCTCCTCCGGCGTCTGCGTGCGGTTGGGCGGCGCTCTGCTCGGGAACGACGATGGGCGTCCCGAACCGGAGCGACTCGATGCACTCACGGGCGATGATGCGGCCCGGCGCCAGATCGACGGTCACGCGGGCATGGGCCAATAATCGCCACAGGTCGGTGCGGGTGAACACCGAGATCACGCCGCGTAGGACGCGTCCCCGCCAGACGGCGGCCGTGGCATCTTCGATGACCACGACGTCCAAGGTGGGAAACCGAGCCGTCAGCCAGGCCACCATGGCCGTTGGAGGGTTGACGTCGGGCGCGCCGACCCGGTCCGAGAGGACGAGGATGTAACCCGTCATTCCGAGACCACTGTGCCGGTGCGTCGCCGCCAGCGGATTGACCGGCACGTGGAGGCCGATGAAGTCGGGACCTCCGTTCGCCGCAGCATCAGCAAATTTCAACGAGGAGATCGGCCCTTGATCGCCGGCCGATGGCGAGATCGCACGGACGGCGCATTCCGGGGCGTACAGCCCGAGGAGGGCGAGCGCAGCCTGATCGGGCTCGTCGACGATGATGGTGGTCGCCGACGGGAGGTCCATCGGCCATGTCGCTTCGTGCGGAGCGGGCCACGATCCGCTGCGACCGGCGCCGGCGCCGAACAGGTCGAAAGCTCCGTCGGCCTCGGACGGTCCCGCAGGGGAAGGGACGACGACGGTCACTGGGCTCATCCGAGATGCCGCTCCGGCCACTGCGCGCGTCACGAACGACAATTCCGAGCCGGCATCCTTCCAGGCCCGACTGAGGAAGAGCGTCATGTTGCCGGCGGTCACGTCACTCCCTGATGCGACCGGGACGGGTCCAGGGGCGGGAGGGCACGTCTCAGATCGGTGCCGGCGAGCTGTCCGAGGTCAGCCCGGACGCGTGTCACCTCTTCCCCGAGAATCGTGACGGCGTCGTCGAGGACGATGCGTTGATGCTCCAAGCGATCGGACAGTTCGTCACAGCGCAACGCCAGAGCGTCGATGGCTCGGATGACATCGGCGATGATCTCCCGATCGACGCTCTGCCACCGGTTCAAGATACGCCGCACGACGCGTATTCCCCGCTGCCCGATCGACGGTTTTTTGGGCGGTACGATCCGGATCAGCCATTCGCTGTGCAGCCGTGAGAACTCCGCGCTGTGGCGAAGTGGCTGCATGCGGTCGCCGAGATCGGCCGACCGCTGGAACATACGTGGCGTCACGTCGTCGTCCGGCGCGCGAGCGGAGAGGTCGTCGCTCAATTGTTCGTATAGTCCGCGTACCATTGGTACCACCATTGCTCTTCGTTCGGACCGCGGAGTGCGCACGTGCGGTCCTGCCGTGTGAGGTGTGGATTCAGGTACGGATCGCCCGACAGGATCGACGCCTTCCAGCGCTCGATGAACTTGATGATGTCCCGCGTACCGCCGGCGAAGCCGCGACTTGGCGACTCGTGGTGGATGAGCTCTGCGTTCGCCTCGTACAGGACCCGCAGACCGTTGCGCTGGGCCCGCAAGCAGTAGTCGATGTCGTTGAGGTCGACCCCCAGCGCGTCGTCGAATCCTCCCAGGGCCTCGAAGACGGTGCGCCGGGTGGCCAGGCAGGCCCCGGTGACAGAGGCAACCTCCCGGCTCGAGATGGCCATGCCGAGATAACCCGGCTCACCTTCGTCGAGACCGGCGAGGACATGATCGGCGGCCCCTCCCATGCCGATGACCACACCGCAGTGCTGCAGTCGCTGATCGGGGTAGAGCAGGCGAGCGCCGACGGCGCCGACTTCGGGGCGCATGGCCTGCGCCGCCAGGAGGTCGATCCAACCCACGTCCATAGCCTCGATGTCATTGTTGAGAAAAAGGAAGACGTCCCCGGTGGCCAATCTGGCGGCGGCGTTGTTGAGCTCCGACCAGTTGAACGGCCGCGCGTCGGGGAGCACGACGATGTCGTCGCGCTGGGCCAGCCGTTCGATCAGCGTCCGTGTCTCTGGCTGCACCGATCCGTTGTCGACCAGCACGAAGTCCACTTTGCCGATACCCCGGGTGGCGTCGATCGACTCGATGCAGGCGCGCATGAATCGCGGTTCGTCGCGAAAGGGAATGATGATGGTGGTGCTCGGCGCGCCGGGGGAATGTCGCCGAACCCGGTAGGTGCCACGGGCCGGCCCGGGAATGACCACGGCCGACTCGCCCCTGCGCTCGAGTGCGGCCGTGACGTGAGCGACATCATGCCCGGTGTCGCCACCGGGGCCCACATGGGGCAGGAGCCGATGACAGAGGACTTCGGGGAGATGGACGACCGCTTCGGCCAGCTCGCATGCCCGCAGGGCGAGATCGTGCTCCAGCTCGGGGAAACTCCCCGTCAACGTACCGAGGCGCGGCACGATGCCGCTTCCAAGAGCCAGCGGCCTCCCCGTGTAGGAGGAGGAGAGGAGGAACTCGGGGGAGTACGCCGGTTTGAGGCGGGGGTCGACATGCTCGCCCTGCGGGGTGACCGTGTCCTCGTCGGCATAGACGACCGACGAGGAGGAGAGGGCGCTGGCGAGTTGCGCCACGGTATCGGGGGCCCAGACGTCCCCCGGAAAGAGCAGGGAGACGTTGGATCCGCTGTTGGCGACGAGTCCGCTCTGGAGCATGTGTGCCGGCGTGGATGCGTCAGGGACGATCTCGACCCGTACCCGTTGGCGTGTCCGTTGCAGGCCGGACACGCCGAGAAGGGCGGTGAAGGCTGTCTGCCAGGAATTCTCGATGACCACCGTGAGCATCCAATTCGTGAACGTCTGCTGCTGTAATGCGTGCAATGACCGGACGGTCTCGGGCGGTGGCTCCCCGGCGATGGCCATGACCAGATGGAGCGGCGCGGCGTCCGGACGGGCGGCGAACTGAGCGGGCCGTCGTTCCTCGCGGCGCTGCACCCATTCGGCGTACGGGCCCGGATCGTGCAGCACATCAGGGGGAAGCTCGGGAAGTACCCGGTGCGCGAAGAGAACCCGGTCCACGCAGGCAATCTAGTGCAAGGTGCGGTTTGACCCAGGGCGCGTTGGCGCAGGCGAGCAAGGTTCTGCCACGATGCGCCGGTGCCGATCTCCGACCGCCTGCTGATGGGCCCGGGACCTTCCAATCCCTATCCCGAGGTCGCCCAGGCCCTGGCCGGCCCGGTCCTGGGGCACCTCGACCCCGAATTCCTGGCCATTCTCGACGCGACGAACGAACGCCTCCGGCAGGTCTTCGCCACGGCCAACCCGTTGACCCTGCCGGTGAGCGGGACGGGTTCGGCCGGCATGGAAACCTCCTTCGTCAACTTCGTCCGGGCCGGAGATCCCGTTGTGGTGGGTGTCAACGGCGTCTTCGGCGAGCGCATGTGCGAAGTGGCGGATCGGTTGGGGGCGCAGGTGGTCCGGGTGGATGCTCCGTGGGGCACCCCCATCGCGCCCGACGACCTCCTGTCGGCCCATCCGGACCCTTCCCTCATCGCCGTGGTGCACGCGGAGACCTCCACCGGGGTCCGCAACGACATCGCCGCCTTGGGTGCGCAGAAGGGGGACGCCCTCCTCCTGGTCGACATGGTGACGTCATTGGGCGGCATCGAGGTACTGGTCGACGCCTGGGGCGTCGACATCGCCTACAGCGGGACGCAAAAGTGCCTCGGTGTCCCACCCGGCCTTTCGCCCCTGACCGTCTCGGAACGGGCCAGGGAACGCATGGTCGAGCGCCCTTCGAGCTGGTACCTGGACCTGAACCTCCTTTCGCGCTACGTGCAGAACAGCGAAGGCGGGAGGGTCTACCACCACACCGCGCCGGTGACGATGGTTGCGGCACTCCACGCCGGCCTGGGCGCGATCCTCGACGAAGGCCTCGACGCGGCCCGAGCCCGCCATGCTGCATGCGGGCAGCTGCTGCAGGACGGTCTCGAGGCGCTCGGGCTGCATCTCTTCGCCCAAGCCGATCACCGATTGCCTCAGCTGACGACGGTCGAAATTCCGGCCCGCCTGCCCGACGCCATGACGGAGGCGGACTGTCGCCGCGTCCTCCTGCATCGCTACGGTATCGAGATCGGGGCCGGAGCAGGGCAGTTGGCGGGCAAGGTGTGGCGGATCGGTTGCATGGGGCATACGGCACGTCGTCGGAATGTGCTGGCCTTGCTCGGTGCATTGAAGGAGGTGCTCGACGGATGAATGCGGCGAGAGCGGTGCGTCATGCTCCCTTAGCGCTCCACGGGCAGCGCGTCATGTTGCGACCTCTCACCGAGCATGATTTCGACGAGTGGCACGAGGTGCGCACGCGCTGCGGAGCGTGGTTGCTCCGGTGGGAGCCCCGCCCGAAAGGGGCGCCGGTCCCATCAGAGGACCGGCCGAGCTTCGCGGCCCGCTGCGGTATCCGCGAACGCGAGCGGCATCTCGGCAGTGGCTACGGGTTCGGTATCTTCATCGGTGAGCGATTTGCCGGCGAAGTGACGTTGTCATCCATCCAGCGGGGCCCTTTCCAGAGCGCGTGCATCGGCTACTGGATCGACGAGGCGCTGGCCGGGAGGGGGTTCGTCCCCGAGTCCGTCGTGGTGACGCTCCGGTTCGCGTTCGAAGCGATCTCGTTGCACCGGGTCGAGATCTCCATCATCCCGCGCAACATGGCGAGCCGTCGCGTCGTCGAGAAGCTGGGCATCCGCCAAGAAGGGATCGCCGAGAGGTTCCTGGAGATCGACGGGGTGTGGGAGGACCACGTGCGCTACGCCATCACTTCCGAGGAATGGGCGGTGCGTGAACCGGAACTGGCGAGAGAGTGGTTGCTGCCGTCGAACGGCTAGGCCTCTGATCTTCCGACCACCGATGGTGAATGCGCGAAGAACTGTTCGATGTCATGTTCGTAGGTGTAGGTCGAAGCTGTCCTTCCGGCGGCGCGGCGCAGCCGGCGCTCGGCGATGAAGCTCTCGACGGCTCCGGCACTGGTGGTCCGGTAGGCAAAGCCCGTGGCGGCCAGTCGGCTGGTATCGACGCCGCGGCCGTAGCGCAGAAGATCCTCGAGTTCGGGCGGGAGGTCGAACAGCCGCGCCAGCGGGCGGATCCTCAAGGGCCGGTACGGAGAGAGTGGGAAGCGGTGGGTGCCGCAGATGTCGGCCACCTCGCTCCACGGCAGGCGTCCGGCCCCCGCCACGTTGTACAGCCCGGGAATGCCACCACGGGTCACGTGGAGGAGCGCCCGAACGACATCGGCTTCCTCCACGAACTGCAGGAGCGGATCGAAGCCGAAGATGGACGGGCACAACGGTCGCGACAGGCTCCGGCTTATGGCAGTGGTCAGGTGGGGCCCCAGCACATTGGCGAAGCGGAGCACGGTGATCAGCGTGCCAGGGTTGTCATCGGAGAAGTCCCGAACCAGGCCTTCGGCCTCGAGGAGCGTTCGCTCGACGTCGTGCCGGGCCGGACCCGCACGCGGCGTGTCCTCATGGAATGTGTTGGGGTCCCGGGCCGATGAGCCGTAGACGAGGGTTGAGGACTTGACAACGACGTGTCGCACCGACGAGCCGCTGGCGCCCGCTGCTGCGAGGAGGTTCATCGTCCCGATCACGTTGTTCTCGTGGAGGGCGCGGGACGAGAGCCGCGCTGCATTCGTCACCATGAAGGTATGGAGGATGGTGTCGACCCGTGTCGCTTTCACGATGCGACTGAGGATCGAGTAGTTCGCATCGGCGCGCACGAACTCGGCCCGTTCGAAGGGCACGGTCGGGGCGTGCGCGCCCATCCCGAGGATCATCTCCATGGTGGGGTCCTCTTCGAGGGCCTGGATCATCCGACCGCCCCAGAAGGTGTCGGCTCCGGTGACGAGCACGCGATGCTGCACGCGCCCCGTCGCCCTCAGCCGAACCACACGCTGCGGCGGACGCGCAGCATGTCGTAGACGGTCTCCTGGATCAGGTCGCGGATCCGTTCGGATTCCTCCATGACCCGGCTCTTCGAGTAGCGCTCCTGGTCGGGGGGAACATCGAAATGGATGGGATCGAGGACCCGCAGTTTGAATTTGGCCGGCAGCGGCATCACGTAGCCGAGCGGACCGGCGACCATGACGTTGGCCGTGACCGGGAAGTAGGGGAGTCCGAGCACCTTGGCCACGGCCGGCAGGCGGAACAGGATCGGCATCGTCTCTTCGGAGCCTGTCACGGCGATCGGCACGACGGGCACCCCGGCCCGCATGGCGATCTCGACGAAGCCACCGCGACCGAATCGGCGGAGTTGGTAGCGATCGCTGAACGATTTGGAAGTCCCCTTGGTTCCTTCGGGGAAGTCGAGGACGAGCTGGCTCTGCTCCTTGAGGAGACGGTAGGCGTTCGCCGGTCGAGCTGAGACGCCGCCTCCCCGGGCCCAGAGCGTGCCGACGACCGGGATCGTGCGGAAGAAGTGGTCGGCCAGTCCATAGACGGGGCGCCCGAGCTCCTTCTCGATGCCGTGCATGATCACCGGTGCGTCCGAAGGGATCGCCCCGGCGTGGTTCCCCACGAGGAGTGCGCCGCCGTGGATGGGAATCTTCTCCAACCCGTCCCACTCGACCCGGAACCACTTGGAGTAGATCGGGTCGTAGATGGTCCGGGCCAACGAACGAAAGCGCTCCGAGCGGCCCCACTCGTCCACATCGGAGCGTCGGATGGTTCCCGTCGCGCCATACCCGTCGGGGATCCTGATCGGCACGACGGCCGTACTTCTCGTCTCCGTGGTCACCGGACGGTGGTCGGTCACCGGGCCATGGTAGCGAGGCTCAGGTCCTGGCCCTCTTGGCCGCGACCGCGCCGGCGGGAGCCGCCTGGTCCTCGCGGGCGACGGTGTCGTCGCCCCAGGTCAAGACGAGGGGTGCCATCTCGGCGAGCTGCTTCACAGTGGTGACCGAGCGTTCGAGTCCCGCTCCCTCGCAGTGCGCGGCGATCCATGCCGTGGCCGCTTCGATCTGCGGCTCGCTCATCTGCGGGTACAGCACCAGGAGCCCCCTGTCGGTCTCCAGGACCGGGAGCCACGGTGCGAGGACCGAGCGGAGAGCGGCGAGCGAGGCCGGGCCGGCGGGGCCCTGGGCGTGCGATGAGGCCGGCGTGACGGCCAGGGATGGAACCGGAGGCGCCCACGCGGCTCCGCGACCGGCGCGGACCACGTCGCGTGCCATGGATCGGGCGTCCTTCAACGGCCGGATCTGGCTACCCGGGACGCGCAGCCACCGGACCGGAATCTCGGCGATGCTGAATCCGAGTCGGCGCGCCAGGGACAAGACCTCCACATCGAAGGCGAACCGTTCGGTGACCGAACAGTGAAAGAGCAATTTGGCCACTGGCGTTCGGAATGCCTTGAAGCCGCACTGCGTGTCGTCGAGCGACACCCGGGTCAGCGTGTTGACCAGCCGATTGAAGGTCCGGTTCATGAGAGAACGTCGCAGACTGGGGCGATCCACCGACGCGCCGAAGGCGGAGCGGGATCCGATGGCGATGCTCGACCCGCGCAGAGCGCGGATGAATTGCGGTGTCTGCGCGGGGTCGATCGCCATATCGGCGTCGGCGAAGGCAACGAGCGGCGCTCCGGCCGCGGCAACCCCGGCCCGCACGGCTCCGCCTTTTCCACGGTTCTGCGTCAGCCTGATGTGCTGGACGTGGGGGAATGGGGCGAAGAGGGCCCGGGCGAGCGGGGCGGTGTCGTCGGTGCTGCCGTCGTCGACCACGACGAACTCCGTGGTCTCTACATCGATGGCGCCCCTCTCGATGGCGCCGAGGAGCCGGGACACCCCTGCCTCGAGGCGCAACCCTTCGTTGTAAGCCGGAATGACGAGGGAGAGCTTCAGGTGCGTCGGCCACGGGGTGGAGGAGGCGACAGCTTCCTCGCTCCCGTGCATCGCCCCATTCTCCTCTGCCCGTGCGTGATTTACGAGTCGGGCCGGCAGGTGAGGTTACGGGCGCCCCGCACCGATGAGCCCGGTGGTGAAGATCGGCGAATAGGAGACCGTCGCCCCGGTGAACGGAGCTTGGATCACCGTGGCGGTCCCGTAGGGGCCGGAGCCCACGTACATCACGACGTGATCCACCTGGTCGTCCGAGTCGAGGTCATAGTAGAAGAGCAGGTCACCGGGCTCGAGGGCGCCCAGTGAGACGTGAGTGAGGGCAGGCCACTGGACCTCGGTGGTGCGCGGGATCGACACGCCCGCCTGCCTCCAGGCCCATTGGACCAGACCCGAGCAGTCGAACCCTTGTGATGGGCTGGCACCTCCGAAGACGTAGGGCACTCCCAACTGCGATTCCGCCGCCCGGACGACTGCCAGCTGCTCAGCCGTCCCGGCGCCCGTGCCGCCGACGGTGCCGGTGTAGTTCGTCGGCCCTCCCGCCTGGTTGGCGGCGGTGGTCGCGGCCGCTCCGCTGGCGGAACCACCGACGGTCTGGGCCACGCTCACCGCAGCCTGTGCGGCGGCCGCTGCCCTCTGCCGCTGCGCAGCGGTTGCCGCGGCGGCTGCCGCCGCCGCCTCCTGCTGTGCTTCTTCCACGGCGGCCTGGGCCACTTCCTGGGCCAACTGTCCCTGGACCTGGCTCAGGGTCGCTTTCGTGGCGGCAGCCGCCTGTGCGTTGGCCGCGGCCAACGACCTGGCCTGATTGGCCTGGCTCTGTGCTTGGGCCGCCAGCGTCTCTTGTTGGGCCTGTTGCGAAACGAGGCTGGCCTGGGATGTCTTTAGCGCATCCCTCGCCTTGGTGAGGTTGCCGACGATCTGTTGGGTGTACTGGTTCCGCGCCTCGCCCATGGTGGCGGAGGAGGAGAAGAGCGCGGCGTAGTTCGATTGCGGTGTGCCATAGATGTACGCCTTGACCGCGTCATTGGTCAGGTGCTTGCGATCGAGCGCCACCTGGGCCTTGGTGCGGGCGATCTTCGCGGTGATCGCCTGAATGGCGATCTGCGCGTTCTGCAGGTTGTTCACTGCCGTGTCGTACTGATCGTCGAGGGCCGATGTCGCTTGTTCTTCTTTGTTCAGTGTTGCTTCGATCGACGCCACCTGCGACTTCGATGCGTTGATCTGCGATTGATTCGGCGCGGGTCCGCGAGTGGTCGTCGGCGTCGTCGAGCCGACAGCGCCTGCTCCGGTCGCGAAGAAACCGGCGAACCCGAGCATGGTGACGACGAGCGCGCCACGAGCGAAGAGCCCGCGTCGAGTCCGGCGTCCAGTGTTCCGACAATGCACTGATGACACAAGGGAACAGTAACCCCTCGGTTGCAACCGCAGGGAACACGCTGTGCCTGTCACGGTTGCCACACGGTTGCTTCGGCCGTCGAATTCGCTTACAGGCACACGTGGTTGTGGTTGACCCCGACCGGGAACACTTCATATGGTGCTAGCAATGAACGGAGTCGTCACCGTAGGCGGAGGGCGGGTCGGCGGTGTATGGCGCGAAGATCACTGGTCGTTTTCCGGTATCCCCTATGCCCGGGCACCGGAGGGACCATTGCGATGGCGGCCCCCGCAACCCCCGCTGCCCTGGAAGGGCGTGCGGGATGCGTCGTCCTTCGGGCCTATCGCGCCGCAGATCGTGGCGGCTGGCGGCATCGCAAGCCCCTCGGATCCCGATGCCGGTGATGTGCGGAGCGAAGACTGCCTGACCCTCAACATCTGGACCGGTGAGATTCCCGAGAATCCCACGACGACGTCCGGACGCGGCCGACCGGTCATGGTCTGGATTCACGGTGGTGGATTCACGTCGGGTAGCGGGTCGGTCCTCCTCTATCGGGGCGACCATCTCGTGCGCAACGGCGACGTCGTCGTCGTCACCGTCAACTACAGACTGGGCGCGCTCGGGTTTCTCGCGCACCGGGCATTGGACGATCCCGATGGCTACATGGGGAACTGGGGGCTCCATGACCAGATCGCTGCGTTGCGCTGGGTGCGCGACCACATCGCTCAGTTCGGGGGTGACCCCGGCAACGTCACGCTGTTCGGTGAGTCTGCCGGCGGATTCAGTGTCGCTGCGCTCCTGGGAGCACCCTCGTCGTCCGGCCTGTTCCATCGCGCCATCGTGCAGAGCGGCGGCGTGCACGTGCACTCGGTCGATGAGGGCGAGCGTGTGGCCGATCGCCTTGCGGCGGCGCTGGGCGTCGCGGCGTGCACGCGGGAGGCGTTCGAAGCGATTCCCTTCGCGGACCTGTTGACGGCCACCGAAGAGATCGCGCAACGCCGACCCGATCCCGGCTTGATCCCGCTGCCGTTTCTCCCGGTCGTCGACGGCGCCTTCTTCCCACTGCACCCGCTCGAGGCGGTGGGGCAGGGCGCGGCGGCAGGGATCGACCTGCTCGTCGGCACCAACCGCGACGAGTTGGCACTCTTCGGACTCGGGCGTCCCGAACTGTCGGCCCTCGATGACGAAAGCTTGTTTCGTTGGCTCGACAATGCGGCACCGGATGTGCCGAGTGCTGCATTGATCGGGCAGTACCGAACTGTCCGCCAGGCTCGATCAGAGACAGTCGATCCCCGTTCACTCATGATCGCCCTCGGGAGCGACGGCGTCTTCCGTTGGCCCAGCCTCCAGCTGGCCGCTTCCCAGGCCGCGCAGGGCGCGGGCACCTTTGTCTATCTCTTCGAGTGGGAATCCCCCGCTTTCGGAGGGGTGTTGGGATCCTGCCATGCGCTCGAGCTCCCGTTCGTCTTCGGCGTGGTGGACATACCCGCCGTGCAGATGTTCACCGGGGCCGGCCCCGAGGTCGAGCAGCTGTCGACACACATGCAACAGGCCTGGCTTTCCTTCGCCCGGACGGGCAGTCCGACCCGGACCGAGCTCGATTGGCCGCAGTGGGAGCCCGGCATGCGCGCCACGATGGTCTTCGGCCATCAGGTCGGCGCCGTCGACGGACCGCGCAACGCTGAATTGTCGGTCTGGGAGCGGTACAGGCCGTTGCGCGCCACGTCGCCGGCCTAGGGCCGTTGACCGGGAGCACCACGAGGAAAGGGCCCAGCGGGCGACCCTCACCGGACCGAGCAGCGGCCGGGCCGAGACGACGAGGACGGCCAGCCACGCGACTGCTCCGGCCGCCAACACGCACCACACGACCAGTCCGGGCTCCACCGCAAGGGTTGTCATCGGCGCGCCGCGGCGCGCCATCCGGCGACCGCGTAGGCCCCCACGACCAGCCAGAGGGCGAAGAGGATGCCTCGGCCAATCGGGTGACGGGTCAGGTGGCCGACGAGAGTGCTCAGCGTAGGAAACGAGGGCGACTGGACGGCGAAGCTGAAAAGGTCCCACCCGATGACACCCGCGATCACGCCGCACCACACCAGCACGGAGATGCGGCTCTCCCCGGGTCGGGCCCGCCATCCCCATGTGAGCCGAACCGTCCCGGCGGCCCAGGCGCGCGTGGTCCGGTGTTGACGTCGCCACCCGAGAACGAACATGGCCACGATGGCGCAGGCACCGACGAGCTCGACGCCCCGATGCGCTGCTGCGGAATCACGCGACAGCTGCCCTTGCCACGAGGAGAGCCAGATGCCGGCGGCCGCGACAAGCGCTGCGGCGGCCCAGGAGGGACGCCTCGACGGTCGGCGGCGGCGATCGTCCGAGGCACGGTGGCACATGAGGGGAGGAGCGACCTGATCAGCGTACCGAGGGAGGGCCGTCCGGGGGCGATCAGGGGCTTATGATCACGTCACCACAGAGCAGACCGGTCTCGGGGGGCGTAGCCCAATTGGCAGAGGCAGGGCGCTTAAACCGCCTCCAGTGAGGGTTCGAGTCCCTCCGTCCCCACCGCAGCGACCTACGCCCGCCCGGTCATCCCAGCCCGAAGAACCTGATCGTGGCATCGATGGCACCGAAGTCCGAGGGCGTGGCGAAGTGATCTACTCCGGGCAGGGTCACGAGCGTGGCCGACGGCAGCGCGGCAACCAGGCGGTCGGCGCTCTTGACCATGTCGCGATCACCGAGCACCACGAGCACGGGGAACGCGAGTGCCGCCAGTTCCTCCTCGGTTACCGGTCGTCGCTCCCTGCGCATGAAGGCAGACAGCGCCTCGGGGTTGTTGCCGGTGGAACGGGCCAAGCGGTGGAACAGGCGCGCCTGGACGTCTTCGGGTTCGTCGTCCGACGCCAAGGTGCCGACGAACGCACTCGTGTCGGCGACCTCGAAGACGCTGTCTCCCAAGCCCAGCAAGGCGATCCGCGCGAATGACCCGGGATGGGCGACGGCCAGGTGCAGGAGAAGGTCGGCCCCGGCGGAGAATCCCGCGGCGGAGATCGGTTCCGGCCCGGGGAGTGCGCCGAAGACCTCAGCCTCGACGTTCGCATACGCTCCCGGGTCAGTCTCCTGGCGTGAAGCGCCATGGCCCGGGAGATCGATCTCGGGGACTTCGCACCCGAAATCGGCCAGAATGTCGACCCAGCCCGTCTGCCGCCAGTTGTGATCGAACGTGGAGGCGAAGCCGTGAAGGAGCGCAATCGAGGTGGGTGGCTCCGTCACGTCGCCTCCCGCGCTCTCTCCTTGATGCGGCCCAGTGCCATCAGGCCGGTGCGTAACCCGGCCATTTCCGCCTCCGTCAGCATCTCGGCGAGCTCGGCGTCGATCGCCTTCACCCCCGCGCGTACTGCGGCTGCGGCGCCCCGCCCCCGCTCGGTCAGCTCGATCGTCATCCGCCGGCGGTCATCGGGATTCAACCGCCGGGTGAGGTAGCCCCGCAGAACCAGCGTGTCGATCAGCTGGCTCGCGGCCTGCTTCGTCACCCCGAGGCCGCGGATCATGTCCACCGCCGACCCACCGTGGTAGCTCATCCCACTCAGGACGAAGCCCCCATTTCGGGGAAGGTCCTCGAAATCCGCCGCAGCGAGGCGGGCGCGAATGGCCTGCGAATAACTGCCCCGTGCGGCCCGCAGGAGCGCCGGGATCACGACCTCTTCGTCGACGGAGATACTCGTCACGCCGGGAGGGTAGCGCCGCACCTGCCGGTCGTCAATGGGGTTGACAGTCAAGTACGTGGACGGGCTCGCAATCTCTTCCCCCATCTCCCACGTACTCCTTCTAACTTAGGGAACATCTCGCGTCCTGAACGACCCGGAGGGGCTTCGTTGAGAAATCGCACTCTGCCGCCACATTGCATCCAGCGGGCTCCGGCCTCCGGCAGCCGGCTCTCCACGGGCGCGCCGGCATGATGCCGTTGACCCAGCGGGCGATCACCATGAACGAATGGTTTCGATCGACCCGGGATGCTCCGATCTCGCGGGACGTTGCACTCCTGGCGGCGCGGATCGCTCTGGCCTGGATCTTCATCTACCACGGTGCGGGCACGCTCTTCGGTGCGTTCGGCCGGGGCGGTATTCATCCCCAAGCGGTGTACTTCGCCCACGTGGCCCACCTCCAGCCCGGGACATTCTTCGCCGTTCTGGGCGGCATCATCGAGTTTTTCGGTGGAATCGCGGTCGGGCTCGGCATCTTCGGTCGCCTCGCAGCCGCCGGGCTGCTCGGTGACATGGTCATGGCCATGATCACCGTCACTTTCGGGCACGGGGTCATCGGGAACAGCACGGGCTCCGGCTACGAGCTCAACCTGGCTCTCGCCGCCCTTGCCCTTGTTGTCGTCCTTCTGGGAACGGGCCGCATCTCTCTCGACGTCGCACTGCGCAAGCTCCTTCGAACGTAAGTCCGGTGCGGTGCGCCCCGAGCGGCGCCCCGGGTCGACCGTTCCCTCGTATGTCGCTTCTGGAGTCCGAGCGGTCCGGGTGCCTCGCATCGGCGGAGTCGGTCCCGGAGATCGAAGTGGCCGTTCTGGGACCGGTCGAAATCCGCGGCGCCGCACGTCCGTTTTGTCGGAATAGTTCGAGGGAGCTGGTCGTCTATCTGGCGTTCCACCGCCAAGGAGCTCGTAACGACGTCTGGGCGACAGCCCTCTGGACGGACCGCTGTATCGCGGCATCGACCCTCCATTCGACGGCCTCGGTTGCTCGCGGTGCCCTCGGGCGATCGGCGAACGGAAGCGATCACCTGCCACGCGGTGGGCGACGGTTGCGCCTGGCGGACACCGTCGGCACCGACGTGGACCGCTTCGTCCGCGCCGCCGCCGGTCCCGATCCGGGCCGTTGGTGCGACGCCCTGACCTTGGTGCGGGGCCGACCCTTCGACGGGTTGCAGCTCGCCGATTGGGCGGTGATGGACGGCACCCAGGCCCAGCTGGAATCGATGGTGGTCGAGACCGCATTGAAGGCGGCGGGGCATTACCTGGATCAGGGCCGTGGGGAAGAGGCCGAGTGGGTGATCCGGCGGGGTCTTGCGGCCAGCCCCTACGACGAACGCCTCTATCGGGGGCTGCTCTGGGCCACCGAGGTCAAGGGGAACCGGGTCGGCCTGTGGTCGACCATGGCGGAATTGCTCTGTCTGGCCACCGACGGTGCCAGCAGTGCGGCGGCACTCGGACCAGGCACGGTGGGCCGCATGGCCGCGTCGTCGGTCCACCCCGAGACGGTGGCGCTCTTCTGGGCGCTGAGCCAACGGAAGTCGCCCGCAACCAGGGGGGACCCGTTGAGGCTGTAGGGTTTCGTCCCGCCATGGCCAGAAGCTCTTCGGGAAAGTCGGTCGCACGCGCCGCCGCAACAGGTGGAGGCACGTCCTACCGCGGACAAATGCCGATCAACTGGTATGCCGCGCTCGTGGTCATCGTGATCCTGGGCATCGCTTCGGTCGCCGTGGCGCGGTACCACTATGCCAAAACACCCACGGCGGTGCCCCCCATCGTGGGACAGACCTGGCACGCCGCCCTGGCGGTTGACATCTGTGGAAAATCGGAACCGGCGCTCCCCGCCACCGCTTCGGGCACGGGCAATGGCCTGACCACGACAGGGGACGGCGTCCTGCTGATCGCGCCCAAGACCTCCAGCGAGGCGGGGCACAACGCGACGCTGGGCAAGTTCGCCCAGGAGGACGGGACGCTGAAGCTGACCAACACGTCGGTGCAGTATCCCAGTGGGGTGGCCTACAAGAACGGGCAAAAGTGCGCCGCCGGGACCCCTGACGCGGGCCAGGTGGGGGTGGTGCGGGCACGCTGGTGGACACTGTCGACGACGAGCCAGGGCAGTGGGAGCGAGACGAAGCAGGTGGGCGGCATCTATACCTCGTCGCCCGCCAGCCTCAAGCTTCGCAACAGCCAGCTGATCACGCTCGGGTTCGGACCGGCCAGCGCGGCGTTGCCCAAGGTGCCGTCATCGACCGAACTCGCCCTTGTACAAGCCATCAGTGGTACGTCGGCTCCGCTGACCACCACGACCACCGCGCCGACGGCTGCCACCACGACGACCGCGCCGGCGGCTGCCACCAGCACGACCACGACGACCACCAAGACCAAGTCATCAGGCTAATGAAGGCAGTTGTTCTCGTAGGTGGCGAGGGGACCAGGCTCCGGCCCCTCACCTTGTCGACCCCCAAACAGATGCTGCCGATCGTCGGGGTACCGATGATCGAGCGGGTGCTGGCGCACCTGGCGTCGCACGGGGTGGAGGAAGCGATTCTTTCCCTGGGCTACCTGCCCGATGCCTTCAAGGTGGCCTACCCGGACGGCTCTGCGGCGGGCGTCCGCCTGACGTATGCCGTCGAGCCGCAGCCACTGGACACGGCAGGGGCCGTACGCTTTGCCGCCGCGTACGGGGATGTCGACGAGACCTTCGTCGTCGTCAACGGCGACGTCCTCACCGATCTCGATCTCGGTTCCTTGGTGGCGTTCCATCGACAGAGTGGCGCCGAGGGGACGATCGCGCTCCATCCTGTCCCGGACCCTTCGGCCTTCGGTGTCGTGCCGACCGACAGCGAGGGGCGGGTCACCGCATTCGTCGAGAAGCCTCCTCGCGACGATGCGCCCACCAACGAGATCAATGCGGGGACCTACGTGTTCGAGCCGTCGGTCTTGGATCGGATCCCCGCCAGCGGGCGCGTCTCGATCGAACGGGAGACATTTCCCGCCATGGTGCGCAGCGGGGTGCTCTTTGCCCGCTCCGACGACGGGTACTGGCTCGATACGGGAACGCCGGCGGCCTACCTGCAGGCCAACAGCGACCTGGTTTCGGGGAAACGCAAAGGCGTGGTGCTTCCTGGGAGCGACGAGCGTGGCGACGGGATCTTCGTCGAAGGTGAGAGCTCGATCGAGGGAGAGGTCGTCGGGCCCTCTGTCGTCCTGGCGGGTTGCACGATCGCCGCCGGCGCTCGTGTGGAGCGTTCGGTGCTTGGGGCCGGTTCGGTGATCGAGGCCGGAGCGGTGGTGCTCGACTCGGTGCTGATGGACGGCAGCCATGTGGCGGCGAACGCCAGCGTGGCCGGTTCGGTGCTGGGACCACGGGCCGTCGTGGGCCAGCGGGCCGATGTGCGTCCGGTGTCGGTGTTGGGTGCAGGTGCGGTCGTCGCCTCCGGAACACTGGTCGACGGAGAACGAGTGGAAGGCTAGGAATCTCAGATGCGCACAATGGTGACGGGAGGAGCCGGTTTCATCGGCTCGACATTGGTGGATCGACTCCTCGTGGAGGGACATGAGGTCGACGTCATCGACGACTTTTCGACCGGCTCGCTCTCCAACCTGGCCAACGCGAGGGGGAGTGCCGGACGGGCACTGACCATTCACCACCTCGACATCACCGCGCCGGCGGTCATCGATCTCATGGTGCGCCGCCGCCCCGAGTTGGTCTTTCACCTGGCTGCGCAGGCCGACGTCCGGGTCTCTGTGGCCCGACCGGCATTCGATGCCGAGGTGAACATCGTCGGGTCCCTCCATATTCTCGAAGGGGCGCGCCAGGCCGAGACCGAGCGTGTGATCTTCGCCGCCAGCGGCGGCACCTTGTACGGCGAGCCGGCACCCGAAGATCTGCCGGTGCGCGAAGCGCATCCCCATCAGCCGCTCTCTCCCTACGGAGTGGCGAAGAAGTCTGTGCTCGACTATCTGGTGGCGTACCGCGAATTGCACGCGCTGGAGTTTTCCGCTCTGGCTCTGGCCAACGTGTACGGACCCCGTCAGAACCCGCATGGGGAGGCCGGCGTCGTGGCCATTTTCGCTGATCGCCTGTTGCGGGGGGAACCACTCACGATCTTCGGAGACGGCGGGCAGACGCGCGATTTCGTCTACGTCGACGATGTGGTCGACGCCTTCGTGCGGGCGTCGACCCGCGGGGGCGGTCTGACCTGCAACATCGGGACGGGCACAGAGACCTCGGTGAACGAGCTCTACGCCACCATGGCCGAGCAGGCCGGAGTAGAGCCCTCTGTCGTGATGGCTCCGCTGCGGCCGGGTGAGCTCCTCCGCTCGAGTCTCGACATCGAACGCGCCGGGATCCAGCTCGGCTGGCGCCCATGGACGCAGTTGGCCGAGGGCACCTGCGCCGTGTTGGACTTCGTGCGCCAGCAGCAGTCCTGAACGGCGTTCAACGAAAGAGGTCCTCGCCCGGCGGGCGCACGATTTCGTCGTGAACCGAGGCGCGACGTAGCCAGCTGTCGGGGACGCCACGGACGATCGCCGCCGGGACGCCCCGATCCTTTCCCATCACCAGCTCGGCCGCCGACGCCAGCTCGTCCGCCACGCAGATTTCCGTCGCGACGAGCTCGCGGCCGTTCGCATCCGTCGTGCCGCGCAGGTCGATCACCGCGGCGACGCCGGCACAGCCGATGGCCACGTCGGTGACGCCGCGCCGCCACGTGCGGCCGAACGTGTCGGAAATGATCACGCCGACGTCGACGGAGAGGAGCGCCCGGAGGCCGGCCCGGACGCGGCGCGCCGAGCGGTCAGCGTCCTCCGGAAGCAATGCGGCGGTTCCGAGCGCGACGTTCGAGAGATCGATACCGGCATTGGCACAGACGAATCCGTGTCGGGTCTCGCTGATGATGAGATCACCCCGACGGCGCACGATGCGCACGGACTCCTGTTCGACCAGTGCGACCTTGGCGGCCGCATCGTCCGGATCCATCGTCACGATGCGACCCTCGGCCTTGGAGACCACCTTCTGCGTGATGACGAGCACGTCACCTGTGCGCAAGGTGGGTCCGTCCGGCGTCTCGGGTGCCAGCGCACCCGCCACCATCCGGGCCAGATCGGTCCCGGTGGTGATCTCGCCGATGTCGCGCAGCGCAATGAGCGTGATGTCGTCAGCCACGGGCCTCGATCACCACGCGCGCCAGGGCAGCCGCCCGCTCGGGTGAGTCCATGATCGTCGGGGCGATGATGCACCGCACGCCTTCGGCCTCGACATGTCGCGCACGGTCCCGGTCGGCCTCGTCGATGACAAGGCTGCTGACCCAGGGCGCATAGAGCCGCGCCACACCGGCGACCGAAGGTTCGGTGCCCAACTCGCGCATCAGCCTGTCGGCGGGGCCCTTCGAGCGCGGCGCCGGCGATGATCGGTGAGACCGCGATGACGTCCTCGCGTCGCGAGGTGAGGGCGTCCTGCATCCCCGCGACGGCGAGGAGCGGCCCGATCGAGACGATGGGGTTGGACGGGCAGACCACGATCTGCTCCGCCTCACGCAGCGCCTCCAGAACCTGCGTCGTGGGCCGTGCCGTCTCGGCGCCGGCGAAGCGGACCGCGCCCACAGCCACGTCGTGATGAAGCCGGACGAAGTAATCCTGGAATCCCACCTCTGTGCCGGTGGGCCCGAGAACGGTGGCCGCCGTCAAGGTCAGCATCGTGCGGACCGGGTCGTCGGTGACCGGCAGGAGCCGCACGCCGACCTGGCGACGTGCCGCCAGCGCGGCCGTCACGTCGGACAGTGAGTCGCCGGCGTGCAGGCGCTCGGTGCGGTAGAGGTGTGTGGCCAGGTCGCGGTCCCCGAGGCGGAACCAGCTCTCGCCCCCGAGGTGTGCCAGCTCGTCCATGACCGTCCAGGTCTCCCCGGCGATGCCCCAGCCGGTCTCGCGATTGTCCATGCCGGCCAATGTGTAGGTGATCGTGTCGATGTCCGGGCTTATGTGCAGGCCGTGCAGGACGGTGTCGTCGCCGACATTGACGATGGCGGTGACCGAGGGCGGAGGAACGACGCGCACGATACCGGAGAGCATGCGGGCAGCTCCGACGCCGCCGCAGAGGGTGACAAGCACGGTGCGAGCATAGAAGGCACTGCGCTCGCCGCGATCAGGGGAAATCCCGGTCGCTCTGTGCGATGTCGCCGTGAGGCCCCGTCAGCGCCCGGGCGCGATCCACGACCCGGCCCGGCGCGCGACGTCGACCCGGCCCGGACTCCGGCCGGATCCGGCCCGGCTGACGTGCCACCGGGTGCCCGATCCGCCCTTACGATCGGCGACGGAGCGATCACGCCTGAGCCATGTGCAAGGCTCCATCGGTGCCGAGGAGGACCACATGAGCGCCGTGGTCGGTGCGGCGCGTCTCACGGTCGCACTCGACGCCACTCCTCTTCTCGGTCATCGGACCGGCGTCGGCGTGTTCTGTCTCGGTGCATTGGGCGCGTTAGGACAACGAGCAGAACTCGACGTGCGTGCCTTTGCCGTCAGTTGGCGCCGACGGGCAGGGATCAACGAACTGTTGCCCCCCAACGTGTCGGCGGTGCAGCGCCCGATGCCGGCCCGGCCGCTGCACGCCCTCTGGGGGCGCGGCGCGACACCGCCGATCGAGTGGTTCATCGGGAGCGTCGACGTGGTGCACGGGACCAACTTCGTCGTGCCCCCCTCGAAGCGGGCTGGTGCCGTCGTGTCCGTGCACGACCTCACACCCCTCCACCACCCCGAACTGTGCAATCCCGCCACGCTGGCCTACCCCGGGTTGATCCGCACGGCGCTGCGCCGCGGGGCCTGGGTCCATACGGACTCCGCGTTCGTCGCCGGCGAGGTGATCGACGCCTTTGGTGCGGACCCGGCCCGCGTGCGGGTTGTAGCACCCGGCGTCCCGCCTGCGATCGAGATGGACCCGACGACGACGCGCACGGTGGCCGCGGCGTTCCTCCCCGCCGGGGTGCGTCATTACATTCTCGCCGTCGGCACCGCGGAACCTCGTAAGGATCTCCCCGGCCTCGTGCGCGCCTTTGACGAGTTGGCGGATCGTCACGAAGACCTGGCCCTCGTGCTGGCGGGACCACCGGGATGGGGTGAGGAGGCGCTGGACGCCGCGATCGTCGGCGCCAGGGCGGCGTCGAGAGTGGTACGGACGGGCTGGCTCGAGCAGGCCGCGCTCGACGCGCTCTTGCGGGAAGCCGCCGTGTTGGCGTTTCCCTCTCTCTACGAGGGATTCGGGTTCCCTCCACTCGAAGCGATGGCTGCCGGTGTCCCTGTCGTCGCGACGCGTGCCGGGTCGTTGCCCGAGGTCTTGGGGGACGGGGCCTCCATGGTCGACGTGGGCGACCACGACGGCTTGGTGGAGGCACTCGACAGTGTCCTTACCGATCCGGAGCTCCGTTTCCGCCTGATCACCGCGGGGGCGGAGAGGGCGGCGTTGTTCAGCTGGGAGAGCTGCGGCGAAGGTCTGGCCCACTTATACCGCGACGTGGTGGATGGCGATCGTGGCTGAGCGAGCAGAACCGAAGGTGCTGATGGCCGTCGAACAGTTGCGGCGTGCCGTTCCGGGCGGCATCGGCGCCTATGCCCGCGGATTGTTGCGTGGTCTCGCGCAATGTGCCCTCGATGGCGACGACGTCGATCTCTCCCTCCTGGCCAGCCGCGTTCCCGGGCCGGCCTTCCCGGGGGTGCGGCACAGGACGGACCCGTTGACACGCTTTGATCGTCCGCTGCGGCTCTCGCACCTTTCCGGGCCGCTCCTGACCCGGGCCTGGGACCACGGCTGGGTGCGCGCGCCGGCCGGCTTTGACATCGTCCACTCGGTCTCGTTGGCCGTCCCGCCTTCTCGGCGGGGGGAACCCGTGCGGCACGTCGTCACCGTGCACGACGTCGCATGGCGCCGCCACCCCGAGGCCACCACCCCACGGGGTGCGAGGTGGCACGAATCGGCGCTGTGCCGTGCCCGCGACTCCGATGCCGCACTGATCGTGACGTCCAAGTTCGTGGCGGCCGACCTGCTTGCCGACGGAGTGGAGCGTGATCGCATCACCGTCGTGAACGGTGGCAGTGATCATCTCCTCCCCGAGGATCCGGGGCAGACCGAGGCGTTGCTCCGCCGGTTGGGCGTGCGCGGCGACTTCCTCCTGACGGTGAGCACCCTGGAGCCCCGCAAGAATGTCGACCGCTTACTCCAGGCCTACGGCCGGATCCGACCCTCCCTCCCCGAGCCCTGGCCGCTGGTCATCGTGGGCCCGGCCGGGTGGGGCCCGGGCCTTTCGGGACCCGAAGACCAGAGGGGGGTGATCTTCGCCGGAGCGGTCAGTGACGCCGCCCTCACCGGCCTCTATCGCCGGGCCCGGGCGTTCGCCTACGTTCCCCTGACCGAGGGCTACGGCCTCCCACCCCTCGAGGCCATGCGGTCCGGAACACCCTCGGTCATCGCCAACGAGGTGCCGAGCGTGGTCGATCTCGAGGAGGCCGGCCCTCCACCGGCGCGTATCGTCGACCCGTTCGACATCGAGGACATCGCGGCCGCCCTCGTGGAGATCCTGACCGATGACGCCCTGCGCGCCGACTTGGCCCTGCGGGGAGAGGCACACGCTCTCTCGCGCACGTGGGAGAAGGCGGCATGCCAGCACATCAGCCTCTGGAGGGGGCTGCTGTGAGCGCCCCGTTGGCGGTGTCGCTCGACGTGTCCGCCGTCCCGGCTCGTCCGGGCGGGGCCGGGTATTACACGATGGCCATGGGCCAGGGCCTGCGCGACCGGGACGACATCGCCTTGACGATGGTGGCCCGTCGCAACGATGAGGAACGTTGGAGCGCCTCGGGTGCCGGTGCGGGTGCGGGTGCGGGACGGGTCGTCGGCGTCGTGCCCTCCTCCCGCCCGGGGCGGCTGGCCTTCGAACAGGTGCGTTTTCCCCGCCTGCTCGCCGATCTCGGTGTGCAGGTCCACCACGCGCCCCACTACACCATGCCCGCACGCGCCCCCGTGCCCTGTGTCGTGACGATCCACGATTGCACCTTCTTCGATCACCCCGAGTGGCATGTGCGGTCCAAGGCGCTCTTCTTCCGCCGGGCGATCCGGCGGGCGGCCGCGCGCGCCGGGGCACTGGTCTGCGTGAGCGAGGTGACGGCGGCCCGTCTGCGTGCCTGCTGCGAGGTGCGGGCGCCGATCGTGGTGGCACCCCACGGGGTGGACCACGCGCGCTTTACGCCTCTGGAGGCGGCACCAGGGGCTGATCGGGCGCTGCTCGCCGAGAACGGCGTGCCCCCGGACCGGCCGCTGGTGGCCTTCGTGGGGACATTGGAGCCGCGCAAGGGGGTGGCGTCGTTGATCGGCGCCTTCGACGTTGTTGCCGAGGCGCAGAAGGACGCGCTCCTGGTCCTCTGCGGGCAGCCGGGGTGGGGGCTGGCCGAGACCGAACAGGCCTTGGCACACGCCCGGCACCGCGACCGGATCGTGCGGGTGGGCTACCTGCCCCACGATGCCGTCCCGGCGCTCCTGCGCCTGGCCACCGTCGTCGCCTACCCGGCCCTGGAGGAGGGGTTCGGTCTGCCCGCCCTCGAGGCGTTGGCCTGCGGGGCGCCGCTGATCACGACGGAAGGGACCGCCATGGCCGAGATGGCGCAGGACGCGGCGTGCCTCGTACCTCCCGGCGACGATGCGGCGTTGGCCGATGCACTCGGAACGGCACTGGCGGAGGGGAAGTCGGCGGGCGGCGTGACCCTGCGCCGGGAGGCCGGGTTGGCTCGAGCATCGCATTTCACCTGGTCAGCCAGCATCGACCTCCACGTGAGTGCCTTTCACGTGGCCCTCGGCGCCTCGCAGTAGGGTTCTCTGATGCGCGCGTTGATCACAGGCGGCAAGGGGTTCGTGGGCCATTGGCTGGCCGCGCACCTCAAGGATTCCGGTGACGACGTTGTGCCGATCGACATCGAGACGGACATCTCCGACGGACCGGCCCTGCGCAAGGTCGTCGCGAAGGCCGCGCCGGAGGCCATCTACCACCTGGCCGCCATGACCCACGTGGGCGAAAGTTGGCAGAACCCGAGCCAGGTGCTCAAGGTCAACGTCCTGGGCACGGCCGAGTTGCTGGCGGCCGCCCGCGAGTTGGAAACACCGCCTGTGGTTCTGGTTGTCAGCTCCGCCGAGGTGTACGGCGTCGTCAGCCCGGCACAGCTTCCCCTTCGGGAGGACACTCCCACAGCACCGGCCACCCCCTACGCGGCCAGCAAGCTGGCGGCCGAGGCGGTTGCCTTGCAGGCGTGGCGGGGCTACCGCCAGCCGGTGATCGTCGTGCGGCCCTTCAACCACATCGGGCCGGGGCAGTCGCCGAATTTCGCCGTGCCGGCACTCGCCAAGCGCATCGTGGAAGCGCGCAAAGCCGGGAGCCGCTCGCTGCGGGTCGGCACGCTGACCACGAGGAGGGACTTCACCGACGTGCGCGACGTGGTGGTCGCGTACCGGTCCCTCATCGTCAACGGCGTGTCCGGGACCACCTACAACGTCTGTTCGGGGCAGGATGTGGCGATTTCCGATGTGGCGGACCAGCTGCTCGCCCTGGCCCACGCCGACCTCGAGCTGGTGATCGATCCCGCCTTGGTGCGCCCGGTCGACGTGCCGGTGCTGCGCGGCGACGCCACCCTGTTGCGGACGACAACCGGGTGGGCGCCCTCGATCCCCTCGCGACGACGCTCGCCGATGTGCTGGCCTCGTGGGAGACCGACTAGCGGCGAGCGTCGGCAAATTTTGGAGCGGTGCTGCTGGACGGTACCGCTCCGTGGGAGTACTCAGTCGGAGATGACGCGCTGCCGGATCTGGCTCCGCACCCCACGGGACTGCTCGATCGCCTTGGAGCTGAAAACCGTGACCTTCCCGGGTAGCTGCGCCGTCAATGGCTGCAGGCTGGACTCGACGAACTGGGTGGCGTTCTCCAGCAGGTCGTCGACCTGTGTCACGCCCTTCGTCAACGGCCCGCGTACGGTGCTCAGGCGGTCGTCCAGGGAATTCTTCGAGAGGAGGTTCTGCAGCTCGACGCGCTGCACCTGCAGGCGTTGGAAGCCCAGGACGCCGAACCCCACGGCGACATAGGTCGCGTCGCGGGCCAGGTCGGTCACGCCCTTCGAGATGGCGCTGATGTTTGTCACTTCAGGCACTTCGCCTCCTGATGATTCGGTCGATGACGGCAAGTCGAACGGGGGAATTCTCCGGGAAACACCGGTTTTACCCTCGGGTTGCTGTGTAGGATGACTACAAGAGTATCACTTTTGATAAACAGTTGCAAGCAATTTTGCCCTCGAACCAGCACGGATCAGGGACCTTGGAACGGTTAGCCTCAGACACCTGATGGACGCCCAGGTTCCGGCAGTGGTTGCGGTCTTGGTGACCACCGGGGCAAGTCCCTGGCTCGATGAGTCGCTGGCCTCCCTGGCCGCCCAGGAGTACGAGGAGCTCTCCGTCCTGGTCCTTGTGACCGGCGATCATCCCGATGTGGCGGTGCGGGTCGGCCGCCTCCTTCCGGAGGCCTTCGTGCGCTTCCTGCCCGACCAGCCGGGCTACGCCGCAGCCAGCAACGAAGCTCTCGACATGGTCGAAGGGGCGGCGTTCTTCCTCCTCTGCCACGACGACTGCGCGCTCGATCCGGAGGTGGTGCACAACCTGGTGGAGGAGTCGTTCCGCTCCAATGCCGGCGTCGTGTCGCCCAAGTACGTCAACTGGTTCGACCCGTCGATCCTGCTCCACGTGGGCGAGAACTGCGACAAGACCGGAGCCGTCGTGGACCGCATCCAGGACGGCGAGGTCGACCACGGTCAGCACGATGCGGTGCGGGACGTCTTCGTGGCGCCCGGTGGTTGCATCCTCATCCGGGCCGACCTGTGGCGTGAGCTCGAGGGGTTCGACCCTGCCATCGTGGCGATGGGGGAGGACCTCGATCTTTCGTGGCGGAGCCAGGTGGCCGGATCCCGCGTCGTGGTCGCCCCCGATGCGAGGGTGCGCCACCGGGAGGCGGTGGCGAGCGGGGAGTCGCCGCTGATGGTGGCCGGCGTCGAGATCGACGGGCGCCATGTCACCTTGCAGTCGCTGCAGCGTCGTCACGAGTTACGCATCGTCTTGAAGTGCTACACCTGGTTTCACCTGGTGCGGGTCCTGCCGCAGGCTGCGCTGCTGGCGTTCGGCGAGGTCGTCGTGGCCCTCTTGGCCCGCGATCGGCAGCGGGCGAGAGCGGTCGCCGGCGCCTGGGTCTGGAACGCCCGCCACCTGGGCGAGTTGCGCGCGCCGCGCCGCCAACTCGCCGCTCTCCGGCTGTTCCCCGATGCAGAGGTACGGCGCCTGCAGTTGCGGGGGAGCGCGCGGCTCACGAGTTACTTCTCTCGTCTTTCCCATCAGGGCTTCGACGTGGCCAATGCCGTGGTCTCCTCACGTGCCGTCGCCCCCACCGAGCGACCGGTGCTCACGGGCAGCGTGGGCACGGCTTTCAGCGAAGATGCCGACTTCGACGAGCTCGACGACCTGGGCCACCGCTCGGGGCGTGATCGATTCGGCCGCCCGGTCCGCCGGTCGTTTCTGAGTACAGGGCGCCAACGTGCCACGGCCGGGGTCCTCGCTGCCCTGGTGGTGATCGTGGGCACCCGTGGCATCCTCTTCGGGTCGCTTCCCACCGTGGGTCAGCTTGCGCCGTTGCTGCCCTGGTCGGGCACTTGGCACCATTTCTTCGCCGGATGGCAGCCGGCCGGCGTGGGAACGACTGCGCCCGCCACCTCGGCTTTCGGCATCTTGGGCCTGAGCGGGACCGTTCTCTTCGGCGCCATGGGGCTGACGCAGAAGGTCCTCCTCTTGGCCTGCCTCCCGCTCGGCGCCTGGGGATTGTCGCGGCTGATGCGTCCCCTCGTCTCCCAGCGGGCCCGCGTGGTGGCGGCGATCTGCTACCTCGGCCTGCCGCTGCCCTACGGGGCATTGGGAACGGGTCGTTGGGACGGGATGGTGGCCTACGCCGCGCTCCCCTTCATCGTGGCGCGGCTGGTCCGTGCCGCGGGCATCGCGCCTTTCGATCAGGTCGTCGGGCGTGGGTGGCGGGCAACGTCGCTCGGGCAGACGGTGGTGCTGGGCGCCCTCATCGCCGTCGCCACCTCGTTCGCCCCGGCCATCGTTCCGGTGACGCTCGCCCTGGCCGTTGCGATCGCCCTCGGTTCGGTTCTGGCCGGGCAACCGCAGCATGCGGGGCGCCTCATCACTGAGGCCCTCAAGGCCGTGGTCGTGGCTCTGGTGCTGTGCGCCCCCTGGGTCGTCGGGACGGTCCTGGCCGGCAAGGACGCAGTGGAGATCTTCGGTCTCCCCATCTCCGCCGCGGCCGCACCGGGATGGGGAGAGATCACCCGCTTCGCCATCGGCCCCACCGTCCGCTCGCCCATCGTGTGGGCACTGGTGGCCGGAGCCGCGCTGCCCCTCTTCATCGGGAAGGGCCTCCGCCTCGTGTGGGCCGCCCGCATGTGGGTCATGGCCTGCATGTCGTGGGTGCTGGCCTACGCCGCCACGCACGGCTGGACCGGACGATTTGCGCCCTCCGAGTCGGTCGTGCTGGTCCCGGCCGCGATCGCCGTGGCCGCCGGGATAGGCCTGGGGATCTCGTCGTTCGAGAACGATCTGGCCGGCATGGCCTTCGGTTGGCGCCAGGTCGTCAGCGGGCTCGCGCTCGTGGCGGTCACCGTGGGTCTGCTGCCGGTGTTCGCCGGGGCGACCAATGGGCGCTGGGGCTTGCCGGTGACCGGCGTCGAGCAGCCGCTGAACTTCCTCACCCGGACGCCGACCCCGGCTTCCTACCGGACGTTGTGGCTGGGCGACCCCCGCGCCGTACCGGTCGGTGGGTGGTCGGTCGAGCCCGGTCTGTCCTACGCGCTGACCGGTCAGGACCTTCCCGACACAGGCGATGTCTGGACGCCGGCCGGACCCGGACCGACCACCCTGGTCGAGCGGGCCATCCGCCTCGCCGTCTCGGGCGGCACCATCCACCTGGGGCGGCTGTTGGCGGCGCAGAGCGTGCAGTACATCGTGATCGTCGACGGGCTGGCACCGTCCGACAGTGGCGTCGCCGAGTCGGTGCAGGCCCCACCTCCTCCGGGACTGCAACAGGCGCTGCTGGATCAGAACGACTTGCAGAGCGTGCCCGGCGCCGTGGGTGTCCAGGTCTTCAGGAACCCCGAAGCGATTCCCATCACGGCTGAGCGGGCGCGGCCGGTGGCGTCCGCCGGGTCGGTGGTCTGGCCCGGCCCCCTCGACGTGGCGGGGTGGCAGCCCGTCCTCAGCGCGCTGGCGGGCCACACGGCGGCAACCGGTGTCCTCGGATCGGGCACGGTCTACGCGGGCTATGCCCCGGCCGGGAGCTTCACGCTGACCGGGAGCGGCGGGACGATCCCCGGCCAATCTGTGTTCGGATGGGCCCGGCAATATCCGCACGTCGCGGCGGGACCAGCCACCTTGTCGTTGCGGCGATTCCCCTTCGGCCCGTTGGGCGTGCTCGTCGAACTGTTGGTGTGGCTGGTCCTGACGCTGGCCCTCCTCGGATGGCCCGGTCTCCGGGCCAGACGGGGCCGGAAAGGCAGTGACGGCAACGAGAAGGGCAGTCCTACGTGAGCCCCGCCCACAGTGCCGGCCAGCGTCGATGGGTCGTGATCGTCGTCGTGATGGCGGTACTCGTCGGTGTCGCACTCGCGGCGCGCTCGCCGGGCAAGATCCCACCCGGAGGACCTCCCGTGGAGCCGGCGTCCCTCGTGGCCGCGCCCGACGCCGAGTCGTCGGCCTGGTATTGCACGGGTCAGACGACCGCGTCGGGCACGCTGGCCCCCGGCTCGGTGGTCCTCACCAACACCGGCACCCGGACGGTGACCGGGACGATGCGCGGCGTGACGGATACCGGGGTCAACGTGGAGATCGCCGTCTCCGTTCCCGCACACGGCCAGGACGTCGCCAACGTCCCCGCACCCAAGACGGGGACGTGGCTCTCCGAGGCGGTCACGTTGACCGGGGGTGGTGTGGCCGTCTCGCAAGCAGTACACGGCCCGTCGGGTTGGGCCGAGTCCCCGTGCCAGAGCAGCACCTCGCAGCAGTGGTACTTCCCGAGCGGGGTGACGACGGGATCCAATGCCTTGTTCATTTCGCTCTTCAATCCGACCTCGACCCCCGACGTGGTCGACGTCAGCTTCGTCACCCTCAAAGGCGTCGTCCATCCCATAAATTTCCAGGGCATCGTCCTGCAGCCCGGCGAGATGCAGGTGGAGCCCGTGAGCCCGTACGTACAGGAGCAAGCGAGCGTCGCCACCATCGTCAAGGCGAGGACCGGCCGGCTGGTCGCCAGTGAGCTCCAGCTGTTCTCGGGCGGCGGAACGGGACTGGCCCTCGTACCCGGGTCGCCGCACGCCGAACGGGACTGGACGATTCCGCTGAGTGAGGAGATTGCCAAGGGGACATCCTCCATCGACGTGTTCAATCCAGGGCCGGCGGCGCAGGAGGTCACCGTGCGCGCCATACTCGCCTCGGGCCCCTTGGCGCCGTTCCGGGCCCGGGTGTTTCCGGGCACGACCTGGGTCCTGCCGACGGGAGCGCAGACCCGCATCCCCGATGGCGACCCCTATTCGGTCGTGATCGAGGCCCGCGGCGGGACCGGCGTGGTCGTCGGACGCGTGGTCGCCGCCCCGAGCTCGTCGCAGGCTCCGCAGGACGGAATGGCGATCGCCGTGGGCGCGCTGACCGCGGCGGCACCAAGCCGACAATGGGTGGTTCCGTCCCCTGGCTCGCCGGCGGACCCCGTTCTCCCTGGAGCGATGCTCGCCCATCTGGCTGTGACCAACGTCTCCGCGCACCGGGAGACGTACGTCGTCGCCGTCAAGGGCCCCAAGCGGACGCTGACCCTCGCCTCGGGAAGTATCCGACCCGGGACGACGTTCTCGCTCGATCCGGCCATCCTGGCCCGCGCCGGGCTCAGTCCGGTGACCGTCTCCGTCAGTGGAAGAGCGGCGGTCAGCCAAGATGTCGGCCCGAGCGGGAGCATCGGAGTGGTGACGATGCCCGGTATTCCACTGTCGCTCGAGGGCGGGGGATAGCCCTCACGGATTGTGGCGTTACAGATTGTGGCGTTACAGATTGTGGCGCTGCAGCCGCCGCCACGTCAGCCGCCCGCCGACGACGAGGGCGGCGAGGCAGAGAAGGGCGAACAAGAAGGGCCCCGCCAAGCGGATGATGCCGTCGACTCCCACCGCGAACCCGTGCAGGCTGTCGTGCCACGCCTTGGAGATCCCCGATGCCGCCGCTGGTGCGGGGATGCGGTGGTGGTGCGGCCCGGCCTCGCTCACCGCCACCGTCAGCGTCGAATACGTGGTCTCGCTGTCGATGACCGCCAGCTGGCCCTGGAGCTGCTCGATCTGTGACTGCAGATTGTCGAGCTGGGCTTGTACAGCCAACACGTCCCCCACCGAATTCGCCTTCGTCATGATGGTGAGGTACTGCTGACGGCTGAGCTCGAGGGCGTTGATCCGTGCTTGCAGATCGACGTATTGGCCCGTGACGTCCGTGGCTTTCGTGGTCACCGACGAGGGCTTCCCGAGCGCCTTCGCCTCGGCCAGGAGGGCCGCGAAGTTGGCCACGGGAACCTGCAGCGTCAGGGTGCCACTCGGCGGGCCATCGCTCGTCGTGGTCGTGTCGCCCGATCCGCCCGATCCGCCCGATCCGCTGGACTGGGTCTGCGAGTTGGCGACGAAACCGCCGTAGGCCGAAGCCAGCGAGGTGAGCTTGTTCATGGTCGACGTCAGCGCGCCTCGCGCCACGGTGAGATTGAGCGAGCCGGTCTGCTCGATCCGTGCGGCCTGCCCGACCGCACCAGCGGGAATCGACGATGTACCGGTGGCCGTGCCTGCTTTGCTCGTTGCTTTGCTCGTTGCCCCACCCGACGTCGCCGACGCCCCCGACGCCGCAGCTGAAGGTGCTTGGGCGCTGAAGTTCGTGCCGGGCGCCGCTGTCTTCAACTGGGGGATCGTCGTCGTGGTGTTCGACGGTTGTCTCGCGCCGTGCGTGGCTGACGGCGGCGGACCGTGGAGTGCCCTCGATCCCGCTGCTGTGTGGACCGAGGGCGACGAACTCCCCAGAATGGCGGCGCCGCCGGCCAGGGCCAGCAGCACGACCAGTGCGGCAGCGACCGCCAGCAATCGATGTGCGCGGATCACTCCTCTGACCGAGCGGGGCGCGGCCAGTCCTCCGTTCCGGAATCGGGATCGGCCTGCTCCCCTTCGCTCCGCCCCTCCCCGCTCCGCCCCTCGTCAGCACGTTCGTCGTCGCCGCGCCGGACCTGACGAAGCGTGTCGGCCACGCCCGATGCGGGCAGAGCGAAGGAATCGCCGAGCTCGTGCAGGAGGGTGGAGAGGATTTCGTCGTCGAGCATCGTCATGGTCAGGCCTCCACCGGATCGTCGACGGCGCCGTCGCCGGCGAGGATCACCAGGCTCGGGTCGTTCGAAAGCCGCAGGCGCGCCTCGTGCAGCCGGGATTTGACGGTGCCCTGGCGTCGACCGATGGCCACCGCGATGTCGCGCTCGCTCAGATCGGCGTAGTAGCGGAGTACGACGGGCACCCGGAGCGAGACCGGGAGGCGCTGCAGGGCGGCCAGGACGGTGTCGGCCACCTCGGACCGCTGTGCGCACACGGCCGGATCACTGTCGCGCGAGGCAAGGGAGCTCAGTGCGGCATCATCGGCCCGACGATCGCGATGCGGGATCTCCTGGCGCAGCTTGGAGTAACAGGAGTTGACGACCACGCGGTAGAGCCATGGCTTCACGCTCGGGACCGACGTCAACGAGTCGCGAAAACGCCAGGCGCGCAGGAAGGCCTCCTGGACGGCCTCTTCGGCGTCCGCCGGGTTGCCCAGGATGAGACAGGCGGTGCGGTAGGAAACCGCATACCCCTCCTCGAGCCAGTCTTCGAGCCGTTCTTCCACCATCCCCCTCTATGACGCAGCGGGCGGCGCATTGGTTCGCCTGCGCCCCTCAGGGTGTGGTCGGCGCCGCGTCCTCGGGGGGATTGGATGTGGGCGGCTCCACGGGCCGCGGCCATTCGGGCGCCGGCCACGGTTGGGCCGCCGTCTCGGGATGCTGTGGGATCGTGGATACGACGGCCGGTTGGGGCGCCGGGTGCGGCTCAGTTCCGTTTCCGTTGGACAATGAGCCGTTCACGAACTGCGGGACAGCCTTGGCGCCTTCGGTGTGCACGGGTTCGCCGTAGGCCTCGTCGACCAGCCGGCCGACTTCCCGGCCGTCGATGATCTCGTTGTCGAGGAGCGCCCGGGCGATCGCGTTGAGCCCGCCACGGTGCTTACTGAGGACCTCCATGGCCCGCTCTTCTTCGGCCCGGAGGATGCGCTCGACCTCATCGTCGATGATCTTCGAGGTGTCCTCGGAGTAGTCCCGCGTGTGCATCAGGTCCTCGCCGAGGAAGACCTGGCCCTGCGAGCCCCAGGCCATCGGTCCGATGGCTTCGCTCATGCCCCATTCCCGGACCATCTTGCGGGCCAGCTCGGTGTTGCCGACAAGGTCGTTGGCGGCACCGGTCGACAGGTCGCCGTAGACCAGGAGCTCCGCCACCCGGCCGCCCATGCGGACGCAGAGGGCATCTTCGATGTACTGGCGGGGGTGGATGTGGCGCTCCTCCATCGGGAGCTGGTGGGTCACGCCGAGGGCCATGCCCGTGGGAAGGATCGTCACCTTGTGGACGGGGTCGGCGTGTTCGAGTACGTAGGCCAGCACGGCGTGACCGCCCTCGTGGTAGGCGATCCGCTCCTTTTCGGCGTCGGACAGCACCATGCTCTCGCGGCGCTGGCCCAGAAGGACGCGGTCCCGGGCCGATTCGAAGTCCTGCATGGCGATGTCGAGGCTGCCTCGGCGCACAGCGTGCAACGCCGCCTCGTTGACCAGGTTGGCCAGGTCGGCACCGCTCATTCCGGGGGTACCGCGGGCGACCACGTTGAGATCGACGTCGGAAGCCATCCGCTTGCCCTTGCAGTGGACCTGAAGGATGGGCAGCCGCTCCTCGAGATCGGGCAACGGCACCACGATCTGGCGGTCGAAGCGGCCCGGACGCAGGAGCGCGGGGTCCAAGATGTCGGGACGGTTGGTGGCCGCGATCATCACGACCCCCTCGGAGGTGTCGAATCCGTCCATCTCCGAGAGCATCTGGTTGAGCGTCTGCTCACGCTCGTCGTGCCCCCCGCCGAGCCCGGCACCGCGCTTGCGGCCGATGGAGTCGATCTCGTCCACGAAGACGATGGCGGGCGCCTGCTTGCGGGCGGTCTGGAACAGGTCACGCACGCGGCTGGCGCCCACGCCGACGAACATCTCCATGAAGTCGGATCCGCTGACCGACATGAAGGGCACGCCGGCTTCCCCGGCCACCGCCCGGGCCAACAGCGTCTTGCCGGTTCCCGGAGGGCCGACCAGCAGCACACCCTTGGGAATTTTGGCCCCGATCTCCTTGAAGCGGGCCGGGGTCTTCAAGAAGTCGACGACCTCGCTGATCTCCTGCTTGACACCGGCGTAGCCGGCCACGTCCTCGAACGTGGTCGAGGGGCGGTCGCTGCTGAAGGTCTTGGCCTTCGATCGGCCGATCGACATGATCCCGCTCATCTGGCCCTTGGTCTGGCGGCCGATGAAGAAGATGAAGGCCGCCCCGATGGCGATGAAGAAGATGTAGGGGAGAAGCTCACCCAGAAGGTTCGTCGTGGGCGTCGGGAAGCTGACCTGCACGCCGTCGTTGCGCATTTTGGTGACGTCGTTGGGCAGCGACGGGCTGGGCCCTTGCACGGTATAGCTGGTCCCGTTGCTCAGCTTCCCGGTGATCTCGCCCGTGCCGTTGCTGATCTGGGCCGTGTCGACCTGCTTGGCGCCCACCTCCTGGAGGAATTTGGTGTAGCTGAGTGATTTGGAGTTGGTCGTCTTGAAGGAGGAGACGGCAAGCAGGATTGCGATGACCCCGATCACCGCCACCCCCCAGAGCCAGCGCCAGTTCTGGCCCGGGGGCGGGCCTCCGGCCGGCGTGTTCCCATCACCCGACGGCGCGTTTGGTGGGGTTGGGGAACGGTCAGGACGTTGCGGACTCACTCGACCAGCCTATTCGGACGTTTCGATTGACGGTGACCGCCCCCCGGCTGCAGGTAATTGGGCTCGGGGAGGCCAGTAACGTCTGGCCGTGGCCGACATCGACCCCGATACCGGGCGCCCGGACGGAGGGGCGGCGCCGGCCCGGCTCCCGGGGGCACCCCCCGAGGTGCTCGCGTCGTCGGATCGAACCACGGCGCCGGCACCCCCGGCTTTTCCACCACCGCCGATCGTCTCCGTATCCCCTGGTCATGGCCCTGACGGCGGGCCTTTTCTCGACCGCCCCGGTATCCCTCCCACGTCCAAGTCGGCGGCCTGGCGCTGGCTCCTCTACGCCCTGGGCGGCTTTCTGGTGGGTCAGATCGTCGGCGAGCTCTTCGGGATCGTGGCTGGCGCCGTCGCCGGCAAGACCGCGGCCCAGATGTCGGTCATCACATCATCGGCCATTCCGCCCGAGTGGTATGTGATCTCGACCCTGCTCGGCCTGTGGGTGGGCTTTTTCGGCGCGCCCTGGCTGGCAAGCCGGACCCACGGCACCCGTCATTTCTTCTCCGACCTCGGCGTGCGCTTCCGCTGGGTCGACCTCTGGGGCCTCGCCATCGGGGTGGGCGCGCAGTACGTCGTCGCCTTGCTCTACGCCCCTTTCCAGCACCACATCCATAATTTCGACGCGCCCAGCCAGAAGCTGACCGGCGGCGCCCATGGCGTGGGGATTCTCGTCGTGGTGGTGGCTGTCGTGATCCTGGCCCCCGCCATGGAGGAGTTGTTCTTCCGGGGCTTGCTCTTCAAGGCATTGGCCCGCCTGTTCACGCCGCTCGGGCCCGGTTTCACCAGTGCGCGAGGTGTGGGGGTCGTCCTCGCCGTGATCCTGGACGGACTGCTCTTCGGCCTGGCGCACGGCGAATGGGTCCAACTGCCCGGCCTGGCCCTGCTCGGGATGGCCCTGGCTGCGATCTCGTATCGGACCGGCCGCCTGGGAATGAACATGGTGGCGCACGCCGCCTTCAACCTCGTTGCGGTCCTGACGATCCTCAACCAACCCGGTGGCCTGATACCTGGCGGATTGCTCCCTGGCGGAATGATCCATTGACGGCGACCGTCGAGAGCGTCGACGCCGGGCCGGCATCACTCCCGCCGGACCGGCCACCGGAAAGCGGCAGGGACCGCAGGAAGAGCGCTTCTCCCGGAGCGGCCAAGTGGGTGCCGCGCGGGGCGACGGTCCTCTGCATCGTCTCGGTCATCGCCGTCGTGCTCTGGCGCCTCCACCCCAGCCTGCTCCTGTCGACGTCGATCCCGACGGGTGGCGACAACGGGGGCCACTACGCCATGCCCGCGTTCTTGAAGTCGAACCTGTTGCCCCACGGCCAGCTCACCGGGTGGGATCCGGGTTGGTATGACGGCTTTCCCCTCTACACCTACTACTTCGTCCTGTCGGATCTCATCGGGGCGTTGCTCAGCTACATCGTCCCGTACGCCCTGGCGTTCAAGTGGATCACCGTGCTCGGATCACTCCTGCTGCCGGTCGCGGCATGGGCCATGGGTCGGCTCTTCGGCCTGCGCCGCGCCTATCCGGGAGCATTGGCCGCGCTCACGTTGTGCTACCTCTTCGATTACACCTACACGATCTACGGCGGGAACCTGTTCTCCACGCTGGCCGGCGAATACGCCTATTCGCTGAGTATCGCCCTCGCACTCGTGTTCCTGGGACTCATGGCCAAAGGGCTGCGCACGGGCCGGCACCGGGGCTGGGGCGCCGTCACCTTGGCCGCTTGCATCCTGGCGCACATCGTTCCGGCCCTCTTCGCCATCGTCGGCGGGCTGCTCCTCATCGGCATGGAGATGCTGCCCCCACGGATCAGGCCGCGAGATGTGTGGCATGCCCATCCCGCCGACGAGGTCGTCCCCCGGGTGCTGAGCCGGCCCCAAGCCTTGTGGTGGGGTGCCTCGACCATGGGCATCGGGGCCTTGCTGGTCGCGTTCTGGTGGGTGCCCTTCGGCGTCGATCAGTCGTACGCCACGTCTTTGAACTACCAGAACGTCCACACCTACGTCACCCTCTTGTTCCCGCAGGCCGACTGGTGGGCGCTGATAGTGGCGGGGATCTCGACCGTGGCGGCCTTTGCGCTCCGCAGTCGCTTCGGCATCCTGATGGCGCTTCTCGCCGGGGTGTTCGCGGCCGCCCTGATCTTCGATCCCCAGGCCAGCCTGTTCAACACGCGGTTCCTCCCGCTCTGGTTCCTTCCCGTCTATCTGCAGGTCGGTTGGGGCGTGGCCACGGCGGTGACCGGTGCGGTGGACCTGTGGGAGTGGTGGTGGCGAAGGAGGCAGGCGGCCCGGCTGGTCGATTCTCCCGAGCCCCACGTCCAGCGACGTTCGTGGCCCGTGGCGGCGGTGGCGGGCCCACTGGTGGCGCTCGTGGTGGCACTCGGCGTGGTCGCCACCCCATTCGTGTTCACGGCGTCCACGATGGAGTCCATCGGCATAACTCCGGGACCCAACCAGGTGACCAATTGGTCATCCTTCAACTACAGCGGCTATCAGGCGCAGGCGGCGTATCCCGAATATCGGTCCCTCGTCCTGACGATGGAGCGCCTGGGGGCCACCCACGGCTGCGGGCAGGCGATGTGGCAGTACGACCCCAGCCTCAACCGCTTCGGCACGACCCAGGCCCTGATGTTGTTGCCGTACTGGTCGAACGGCTGCATCGGGTCGATGGAGGGCCTCCTGTTCGAGTCCGCCGCCACGACGCCGTATCACTTCCTCAACCAGTCGGAACTGTCGGTGACGCCTTCCGAGGCGATGGTCGGCCTGAACTATTCGTCGCTCAACGTTCCCGCGGGGATCCAGCACCTGCAGCTTCTGGGCGTCCGCTACTTCATGGCGTCCAGCACCCAGGTCCAAGAAGCGGCGTCGGCGGATCACTCCCTGCGGCTGGTCGCCCAAACGGGCCCCTGGACGTCGAGCCAGGCGGGCGTGTCCACGTCGACCACGTGGAAGATCTACGAAGTCCTGAAGGCGCCGATCGTGACCGCGTTGGCCAACGACCCTGCCGTTGAGGTCGGCGTGGGAGCGGCCCAGTCCTCATGGCTGGCCCCATCGGAGGCCTGGTACAACGACCCGTCGCGCTGGAACGTCTTCCTGGCGCAGAGCGGACCGGCATCCTGGCCCCGCGTGCCGATCGGCGATCCCTCCCCGCCTACGCGCAAAGTTCCAAAGACGCGAGTCACCCGGGTCGTGGAGACCGATGACACGGTGAGCTTCCATGTCTCGAGGATCGGGACACCGGTGCTGGTCAAGGTCTCCTACTTCCCCAACTGGCAGGCCTCGGGAGCCACGGGGCCGTACCGGGTCACCCCTAACCTCATGGTCGTCGTGCCCACGGCGCACAATGTGGTCATTCACTACGGGGCCAGCCGGGCCAACCGGGTGGGCCAGGGCCTGACCATCGTCGGGATCGCTGCGCTGTGCACGCTGGCCGTCCTGGCCCGACCCGGGAGCAGGGGGCGACGGAGCCGACGGAGCCGCAAGACCCGACGGAAGGATGACCTTTCGCCCGCCACCTAAGGTTGTGGCCTCATGACTCGAATGGACAAGGTATTCAAGGCCTATGACGTGCGCGGGACCGTGCCCGACCAGTTGGACGCGGCGATGTGCCGGGCCATCGGTCGGGCCATGGCCCGTTTTGCCGGGGCGCCCGACATCCTGATGGCCCGCGACATGCGGGAGTCGGGGGTGGAGTTGTCCAGGGCGTTCGCCGACGGGGTGCGTGCCGAAGGGGTCAATGTCACCGATCTGGGCATGGCGTCCACGGACTTCCTCTACTTCGCCGCCGGGCGCCTCGACGCGCCGGGAGCGATGTTCACCGCTTCGCACAACCCGGCCCAGTACAACGGGATCAAAATGTGTCTTTCGGGCGCACGTCCGATCGGCCGCGACACCGGACTGGCGGAGATTGAGGCGACGGCCGAGGGCCTGTTGGGCGAACCCCTGGGAGCGCTGACGGGCTCCTGGCGTGAGCTCAACCTGCTCGACGACTGGGCCGAGCACGTGATCTCCTTCGTCGACCGCGACGTGTTGCGCCCACTCAAGGTTGTCGCCGACACCGCCAACGGCATGGGTGGGCTTGTCGTCCCGACCGTGTTCTCCCGCCTCCCTTTCTCCGTCGAGATCCTCTTCCCCGAGCTCGACGGCAACTTCCCCAACCATCCGGCTGACCCGATCCAACCCGAGAACCTGGTGGACCTCAAGGCGGCGGTGCTGGCCGAGGGAGCTGACATCGGTCTGGCATTCGACGGCGATGCTGACCGGGTCTTCCTGGTCGACGAGCGGGCGGAGCCGGTGTCGGGCTCGCTCACCACGGCGCTCGTGGCCGCATCCATGTTGAAGAAGCACCCCGGTGAGACGATCCTCTACAACCTCATCTGTTCGCATGTGGTGCCCGAGGTGGTGACCGAACTGGGCGGCAAGGCGATTCGCACCCAGGTGGGGCACTCGATCATCAAGCAGGTGATGGCCGAAACCAACGCCATCTTCGGCGGCGAACACTCCGGCCACTACTACTACCGGGACAACTTCCGCGCTGACTCCGGCATCATCACGGCACTCCTCGTCCTGGAGCTCTTGAGCGTGAGCGACAAACCGCTCTCCGAGCTGCTGCAGCCGTTCCAGCGCTACATCGATTCGGGGGAGATCAACACCGAGGTGCGCAATCCGGCAGCAACGGTGGAGGCGATCGCCGACCACGAGAGCGCAAGGGGGGCGACCGTCGATCGGTTAGACGGGTTGACGATCGACCACGGCGACTGGTGGTACAACCTGCGACCCTCGAACACCGAGCCGTTGCTCCGACTCAATGTCGAGGCGAAGACGCCGGGGCAGTGCTCTGAGCACGTGGCGGACGTGGAGCGCCTCATCGCCGAATACGCGAGTGCGAACTAAGTGGGGGCGAGGGCGGTGCGGGCGAACGAGATGCCGGCATGGGCGGTGTCGGCGAGCGAGAAGCGGGCGAGCGACGAGCGGGCGAGCGACGGACTTGCGAACGACGGACTGAAGGTGAGGGACCATGGTGCTTGATCCGCTGTTGTTGGACGTCTTGGCGTGCCCTGTCGACAAGGAGCCGTTGCTGTGGTTTCCCGACGAGGGGGTCCTTTACAACCCACGCCTGCACAAGAGCTACCCCGTGGTCGACGGGGTGCCCGTCCTCCTGGTCGACGAGGCGTCCGACGTCACCGATGGTGAGCACGAACGTCTGACCGCCAAAGCGGAGAAGGAGGGCGTGCGCGCAACCGGGCCTGCGCCGGGGTGAACGCGGGAGCGTATCTCGATACTGCGGGCATCTGGGACGCCACCGTGTCCGGGCCCGAGCGAGCCCTCTCCGCAGTGGCGCAGGCGTCCGACATTCTCGATCGGGCCGCCCTCCCGGCGCACGGCGACATCCGCTCCGTCCTGGTCTTCGGCATGGGGACCAGTTCGACTGCGGCCGACTTGGTGGCGGCCGTCGGTGCTGCGCATGCCTCCGTGCCGATCGTCGCCTGTAACGGCTACGAACCGCCCTCATTCGTCGGCCCGGACACACTCGCCTTCGCGCTCTCGTTCGACGGGGACACGGAAGAGACCACCGCCACCGCCACCGCAGCGGTAGAGCGGGGGGCCCATTTGGTGATCGTTTCGGGGGGAGGTGCCCTCGCCCGCATGGCGATCGGGTCGGATCTCCCGCTCTTCGGTGTTCCGACCGATCTTCCGGCCGCTCGCGTCGCGCTGGGCTCGCTGGCCGTCCCCGTGCTGCTGACCCTCTCCCGGGTGGGCATCCTTCCCGCCGTCAGGCCATCGCTCGACGCGGCATTCTCGTTGTTGCAACGGCGAAGGGACGCACTCCTTTCTGCATCGAGTCCGGTGGAGGAGGTCGCGCGGCATATCGGCCGTACCATTCCGCTCGTGTACGGATCGACCGGGGTGGCCGCGGTTGCGGCCCGGCACTGGAAGACCCAGATCAACGAGAACGCCAAAACCCCGGCATTCTTCGCCGTCCAACCCGAGCTCTCCCACAATGAGGTCGCCGGTTGGGGCCAGCACGGGGACGTGACCCGCCAGGTGCTCACACTCGTCACGCTCCGCCATGGGGGGGAGCACCCGCATGTGGCCCGTCGTTTCGATCTGGTGGTGGAAGCCACCGACGAGGTGATGGCGAACGTGCTCCCCGTATGGGCCGAGGGAGACGATGACCTCGCTCGCTTCTTCGACTTGGCGCTCTTCGGCGATCTGGTTTCCTTGCACATGGCCGGTCGCGAGGGGATCGATCCGGGTCCGGTCCCGGCGCTGAGGGACGTGGAGTCGGCGATCGGTCGCTGACCGGGCCGGCGCTCGGAATTCCCCCGGGCCGGCACTCGAAATCCCCCGGGCCGGCGCGGGGGAAACGGCAGTACGTTCTGTTGGTGGTGCCTCTGCCGCGGTCATCGCACACGATGCGTATGCAGCGGGTGCTGCGGGAGAGCACCGACACGGTGACGCAGATCCTCGAGTCGCTCACCGGGGAGCCGATCGTGGCTGACGTCGTGCGCCAGGACCCGATCGTGGCCGAAGCCGACAACGTGTTCGGCGTCCCGGTCGGCCACCCCTTGACCCATCGGATCGCGGTGCTCAGGGGTGGTGCGAGTGCCCGGCCGTATGTCTACGCGGAATCAACCTTCGTACAAGACCGGTTGCCCGAGAAGGCAAGGCATCTCTTGGCGGGTACGAGCGAACCCATAGGCCGCATCCTCGTGGCCCAGGGGTTCGCCCTGACCCGAAAGGCGCTTCCCACGCCGGGGCAGCCCGACCCCGCGCCGGCAGTCACCGTCGACGATGGAGCCAACGAGGTGATCTGGGTGCGTGCGTATCTCCTCGTGCTCGAGGGCCACCCCGTGCTCGAGGGCCACCCCGTGCTCGAGGGCCCCCCCGTGCTCGAGGGCCACCCCGTGTTCGCCATCCGGGAGTGGTTCTTCGGCTCGGTCCTCGACCCGCCCGACCGGACTGATCCGGCGTGACCCCGGTATATGGACCTGCCCCCGTCTGCTGCCCCGTTCGCTACCCCAGCGCCTGGGTGCGCGGACCGGGTAGCGTCGACCGCAGAGCACAAAGCAGCGTCGGCCTTTTTCGCGCCTTCATCGCCGCGTGGTGACGTGGAGAATCATGGTCAATCGAGGAGTGGCGCGGTCCTGCAGGGGACCGGTGCCCGAAGGAGGATCAGGTGGTCATAGTCGGAGGGTCATTCGAGGTTGAGCCCGACCAACGTGAGGAGTTCCTGGCGGGACGCCGGGACGCCATCCGGGCGGCACGCGCCGAAGCGGGCTGCCTCGAGTACGCGGTGACAGCGGATCCGATCGAACCGGGCCGGGTAGTGCTCTTTGAGCGGTGGGCCGACCAAGCGGCGCTCGATGCACACCTGGTCGGGGCCCGGCAGACGCCACCGGCACCTGGTGGCGTGGCTCCGAAATCGGCCACCGTCATCGTCTATGACGTCTCCGGAGAGCGGAATCTCCTCGGCTGAAGTCCCGGTCTCCGCTGCGAGCGCTGCAATCGGCCATTCGTGCTTGCGGAGGCGCTTTAGCTGAGGCGTTCGACGATCATGGCCATGCCCTGACCGCCGCCGACACACATGGACTCCAACCCGTAGGTCTTGCCCGTATCCTCGAGGGCATTGAGAAGCGTGGTCATGATGCGCGCCCCGGTTTGGCCGAAAGGGTGTCCAAGGGCGATCGCGCCACCTTTGACATTCAGCTTGTCCCAGCTGATTCCCAAATGCTTGGCCGACGGGATCACCTGTGCCGCAAACGCCTCATTGATCTCGACCAGGTCGATGTCGTCGATCGTCATGCCGGCGCGCTTGAGCACCTGGCGGCAGGCATCCACCGGTCCAAGTCCCATGATCTCGGGATTCAATCCCGTGACGCCGCTCGCCACGATCCGGGCCAGGGGCGTGATACCCAGTTCCTTGGCCTTGACGTCGCTCATCACAATCACGGCGGCCGCACCGTCGTTGAGCGGGCATGCGTTGCCGGCCGTGACGGTGCCACCTTCACGAAAGACCGGCTTGAGGTTCGAGAGTCCTTCGAGCGTGGTGCCGGCCCGCGGCCCGTCGTCCTTGGAAATCACCGTTCCGTCGACCAGGGTGACGGGAATGATCTCTCGCTCGAAGAAGCCGTTCTCCTGGTTCGCCACGGCACGCGTCTGTGAGAGCACGGCAAACTCGTCCATCTCGACCCTGGTCACGTTCTCGAACTCGGCGACGTTCTCGGCCGTCTGGCCCATGGCGATATAGACGTCGGGCAAGCTTCCGGCTAGGGGCGACCAGGGTTCGGTCACAGCTGGAGTCCTGGCCTGTGTGCGCTCCTCGGCGGAAGCGAACGCAGCGTTGTGCGGTCCGATGTCCGATGCTCCGTTCATGTAGCGGCTGACGGTCTCCACGCCGGCCGCAACGAACACGTCACCTTCGCCGGCCCGGATGGCGTGCGCAGCCATGCGGATCGTTTGCAGCGAGGAGGAGCAGTAACGGTTGACCGTGACGCCGGGAACGTTCTCGAGGCCCGCCAGGATCGCCGCCACCCTGGCGATGTTGTAACCGGCCTCGCCGGCCGGCTGTCCGCAACCGAGGAGCACGTCTTCCACGTCGCTCGGACGGAGTTGCGGGACCTTTTCCAGAACTGTCCTGATGACCAGGGCACTCAGGTCGTCGGGGCGGCATTCAACAAGAGAGCCCTTTACGGCCCGCCCGATCGGGGTACGACCGGTGGCGACGATGACTGCTTCAGGCATGGCGAAAGCTCCTCAGTTCGCTCTTCCTCGGGCCTACCCGGGAACGTCAGCAGGTTACCGGGTGGTATGGAGGCGCCCACCCGCACACCTCCCGGTCGTTCGGTAAGGCGGGACTGTAACGTGTTCTATAGGACACTCGATCGGCGGCGCATCGGTCGGCGTGCGGCGCCCACGGGGCCGGCACACCGATACGGGCCTCGGGAGGGACGCTATGGAAATCGGCTATACCGAGGAACAACAGGCCCTCAAGAGTGAGTTGCGGGCTTACTACGAGAACCTGCTCACGCCCGAGGTCGAGGTGGAGCTTTCGCAAGCCGCCGGCGTCGGGCCGACCGTGCGCCGGGTGGTGAAGCAAATGGCCTCCGATGGTTGGCTGGGCATCGGATGGCCCAAAGAGTGGGGCGGTCAGGATCGCTCGGCCATCGAGCAGTTCATTTTCTTCGACGAATCGATGCGCAGCGGGGCACCCGTGCCGATGCTGACCATCAACACGGTCGGGCCCACCATCATGGATTTCGGATCGCAGGAGCAAAAGGAGTTCTTCCTTCCGAAGATCCTGGCGGGCGACATCCACTTTTGTATCGGCTACACCGAGGCGAACGCAGGCACCGACCTCGCCTCCCTGCAAACGCGTGCAGTGCGTGACGGCGAGGAGTACGTCATCAACGGTGCAAAGATCTACACCAGCTTGGCCGCGGGTGCCGACTACATATGGTTGGCCACGCGTACGGATCCCAACGTCGCAAAGCACAAGGGCATCTCACTGTTTCTCGTGCCCATGGACACGCCGGGAATCCGTGTCGTGCCCATGGACCTCATGAGCGAGCACAACATCAACTACACCTTCTATGACGACGTGCGCGTTCCGGCCTCTGCGCTCGTGGGTGGCGAGAATGAGGGTTGGAAACTGATCACGAATCAGCTCAATCACGAACGCGTCACCCTCTGCGCACCGGGCCTCATCGAGCGCGTGTTGAACGACGTCAGAGCCTGGGCGCAGACAACCAAGCTGCCCGACGGCCGACGCGTCGTGGACCAGGAATGGGTGCAGGAACACCTGGCCCGGGTCTATGCGGAACTGGAGTTCCTGCGTCTCATGAACTGGAAGGTTGCGTGGCAATCCACGCAGGGGCAACTGGACGCCGCTGATGCATCGACCATCAAGGTCTTCGGGACGGAGCTGTACCTCCGGTCCTTCCGCTCTTTGATGGAGATCCTCGGGCAAGCCGGGTACCTCACCCGGGATTCGCCGGCCGCCCTCCTCGGGGGGCGCCTCGAGGCGTACGCCCAGAACATGATCCTCTTGACCTTCGGTGGCGGCACCAACGAGGTTCAACGAGATCTGATTGCCGTCTTCGGTCTCGGCCTGCCGCGGTCGCGCTGAGCCCTCCACGACGCGCTGAGACCCCGCAACGCGTCGCCTCCACAAAGGAGCACACCCCCATGGATTTCAGTTACAGCGAAGTACAGGATGCTGTCAGGGCGTTGGCCGATCGGATTTTCAGCGAGCGCTCCACCCATGAACGCCTCAAGGAGATCGAGCGAACAGCCGGCGAAGAGGGCCCCATCGACCGCGCCCTCTGGAAGGAGTTGGCGGGAGCCGGCCTTCTCGGCGTCCACCTCGGTGAGGACGTCGGCGGAGGCGGTCTCGATTTCGTTGCCGCCTGCCTCGTGATCGAAGCAGCAGGACGCACCGCGGCCTACGTTCCGGTGATCGAGACGATGGTCTACGCCGCCGCGCCCATTGTGCAATTCGGCACCTCGGTGCAGCGGCAGACCTGGCTGCCCGGGGTGATCAACGGCGACGTCATTCTCACCGCGGCCATGGCGGAGTTGGTGGGCGGGATAGTCCTTCCCGGCGGCACCAGCCCTGCCACGACGGCCACCGCGCGGGCCGGCGATACGTGGGTACTGAACGGGACCAAGGCCTGTGTCCCCGCGGCGCTGGTGGCCGACGCCATCCTCATTCCCGCGACGCGCACAGGACCCGACGGCTCGGCGGAGCGAAGCGGCGTGTTCATCGTCGATGCCGGCGCCGATGGTCTGGTCATGCAGCGACAGATGACGACCTCGGGTCGAGCCGAGGCGTTGATCGAGTTGAACGGCGTCGTCGTCGCTTCAGATCGACTTGTGGGCGGAGTCGATGCCGACGGTGCCGCCCTTATCACCTCCATCACCGAATTCGCGACGGCCGCGCTGTGCATCATGGAGGCCGGCGTCTGCGCCACGGCGCTCGCACTCACCGCCGAGTTCACAAAGACGAGGATGCAGTTCGAAAGGCCCATCGCAACGTTCCAGGCGGTCGGACAGCGTGCCGCGGATGCCTTTATCGATACCGAAGGAATCCGTCTGACGGCATGGCAGGCGGCGTCTCGCCTTTCAGCCGGCCTACCGGCGTCCGCTGACGTAGCTGTGGCCAAGTACTGGTCCGCCGAGGGAGGACAGCGCGTCGTGCATGCGGCCGCACATTTGCACGGTGGGGTCAGCGTGGACCGCGACTACCCGTTGCACCGCTTCTTTCTCTTGACGGAGCACATCGAACTGACCCTCGGCGGAGCGAACGAAAGTCTGCGTCGCCTCGGCCGGATGCTGGCCGCTCAGCCCGCGTCACGACAAGGACGGTGATTCGCCAACGGCGACGTGCCGAGAGGGTGACTAATCCTTTGGCGCGGCCAGCCCCAACCCGTAGCCGGCCAGAAAGATCCCGGCCTCGTGGTGACGCCGGTAGCCATTTGCGAGTTGGTGGAACGCAGGGGAGTGATTCGGATGGACAAGGTGCGCCAACTCGTGGACCAGTACGGCGTCGAGCACCCATTCGGGGGCGGCGCGCAGCCGGTGAGAAAGACGAATCTCCCGGGAGTGGAAGGAGCAGGATCCCCACCGTGCCGATTGATTGGTGACCCACCGTACCGAGGCCGGGCGGGCCCCGATTCGGTAACGCTCGGCTAACGCGAGGGCCCGGGTCATGAGCTCGTCATCGCCGATCGCACTGCGCATCGGATGCTTGGCCACCAGGCGGTCGACGAGCCAGGCAATTGTCTTTTCCCGGGCCTCCTGCGACAGATGGGCGGGTACCGAAACGACGATCCGGCCGCCGACCCAACGGGCTTCGGAGGTCTTGCGCCGGCGGGTGCTGATCCGCACCTCGACGTCGGGCCAACCCGACGGAAGCGTCGGCGCAGCTGGCGCCGGAGTTTCCTCGCTCGCGGGGCGTTCCACCGGCGATGGTTCGGGAGATGCGACCACGTCGTCGCCGCGGGCGGTGGGTTCGAATGCGTCGAAGAGGCTCACCCGGCCATTCTGGCCCAGCCTTGTGACATTTCCGGCGATTCCCGGGTCCGAACAGGCGCGCGACGACCCGAACGACCAGCTACTGGGCGCGTTCGGTCCCGGGGACCCGGGGACCCGGGGGCGTGGGAGCGGACGCCGCTGGCGGGTCAGGGGCGCAGGTCGGGCCGTAGGGTGCATGCATGTCGAGCGACACAGTCATGTTGGCCAACCGCCCGGTAGGACGCGTCGGGTTCGGAGCCATGCAGCTCCCAGGGCCCGGGGTCTTTGGACCGCCAAAGGACCGCGATCTGGCCCTGGCCGTCCTCCGCCGTGCCGTCAACATGGGGGTGACCCACATCGACACGGCGCAGTTCTACGGCCCGGACGTGGCCAACGAGCTGATTCACGCCGCGCTCCACCCGTACCCGGAGGACCTCGTCCTCGTCTCGAAGGTTGGTGCCGCCCGCAACGGGACAGGTGAATGGCTGCCTGCACAGCGGCCGGACGAACTCCGGGGCGGGGTCGAGGCCAACCTGGTGTCGTTGGATCTCGACCAGATCCCCGTCGTGAACCTGCGCCGTCACCCCGAATCCGACGTGCCGTTCGCCGAGCAGATCGAGGCGATGATCGCCATGCGAGACGAAGGCCTCATCGGAGGCATCGGTCTCAGTAACGTGGGTCTTGAGGATTACCTCATGGCGCGACGGCGCACGGACGTTGCCTGCGTCCAGAATGCGTACAGCATCGCTGATCGTTCGGACCAGCCGCTCTTCGATGTCTGCCGGGGCGACGGCGTGCCGTACGTACCGTTCTTCCCTCTCGGTTCCGCGTTTCATCCGGAGAACCCGGTGCTCGGGGCACCCGCGGTGAAGGACACGGCCAGGCGCTTCGCAGCGACGCCGGCCCAGGTGGCACTGGCCTGGTTGTTGCACCAAGCACCGACCGTCCTCCTCATTCCGGGTACATCGTCGCTCGGGCACCTCGAAGACAATGTTGCGGCCGGCGACCTCGTCCTCGATCAGGTCGCCCTCGAGGCTCTTTCGGGCTGAGCCGGGGAAGAGCAACCGCAACCGAACTGCACCCTAATTACGAGACTCGATTGTTAGGTTTTCCTCGTCATCGCGGAGAGGCGACTTCTTGTACCGCGCGATGGCTTCACTGTGCGCGGCGCTTCGGCGAACGAGTCGGCCGCGCTGCACCGACCAGGAGGCGGAGGAGAATGGCTGGACTTCCTTTGGGTGTGCCGTGCGCGGGCGGCGCCGGCGCCGACGCCGACGGCACGCGGGACCGCGAGGCGACGTGACGGGTCGCAGGATATCCCGGCTCGTTCTCGGGGCCGTGCTGATGGTCGCCCTCGGCAGTATGGGCGTAGCCACACTGGCCGGCGCGAGCACGCCTGGTCTTCTCTCCGTTGCATCACCCGTTGTGAACGCTCCGGCAAGCCACGACACGTCGTCGCCGTCCGGCCCCCTTCCGGCCGACTTCTGGTTGGCCGGTTCGCAAGGCAACGTATGGAATTTCGGCAAAGCCGGTTCATACGGATCCGCGGCCGGACTGCCGCTCGCCCACCCTATCGTGGCAATCGCACCGACTCCCGACGCGAAGGGGTACTGGCTCGTTGCCAGCGACGGCGGTGTGTTCACGTACGGCGATGCTGCCTTCTACGGCTCGACGGGTGCCATCGTGCTGAACAAACCGATCGTGGCAATGGCGCCGACTCCCGACGGAAAGGGCTATTGGCTCGTCGCCAGCGACGGTGGGATCTTCACCTTTGGCGACGCTGCCTTCTACGGCTCGACGGGTGCTATCGCCTTGAACAAGCCCATTGTCGCCCTTGCCCCCACCCCTGACGACAAGGGTTATTGGCTCGTCGCCAGCGACGGTGGGATCTTCACCTTCGGCGATGCCGCCTTCTACGGCTCGACCGGCGCTCTCACGCTGAACAAGCCCATCGTGGCCATGGCAGCGACGCCAAACGGCCAGGGCTACTGGCTTCTTGCCAGCGACGGTGGGATCTTCACCTTCGGCGATGCCCCCTACGCCGGCTCGTCCGGCGCCGCTCCCTCCCCCGATCCGGCGGAGAAGCTGGTGCCGAGCAATTCTGGCAACGGCTATTGGATCGAAGATCAGAATGGATCGGTGCAGGCCTTCGGCGACGCACGTGGAACGCCTCCGGTCGCGGGACTTTTGTTCCAGCCCGTTACGCCGGGTGACAAAGCGGTGCTCTATGCCTTCTCGCAGCTGGGGAAGCCGTACATCTGGGGCGGCAATGGGCCGGTCGGCTACGACTGCTCGGGACTTGCCTTGGCTTCGTGGCAGCACGCGGCCGGAATCAGCTTCGCTCGAGTGTCCGATGATCAGTACCACACGGCGGGCCAGCCGGTGGCCCCGGACGCACTCGCCGCCGGAGATCTCGTGTTCTGGGGAACGAGTCAGACCGATTGGACGAGCGTGTACCACACGGCCATTTACGTCGGAGGTAACAAGATCGTCGAGTCAACCGACGGTGGCGTGCAACTCAACTCTCTGGGTCAATGGGGACAAGGCGACATCATGCCGGTGGGACGCCGTCCGTAATCAGTCCGTGACATCGCGGCGCCCGTTGAGGCACCGCCGGTTCGGCTCCTCCATCAGCGCGTTCGCATCGCACCGCACGTAGGGTTGCCGTCAATGTCGAACGTCGGCGGGGAGGACTCCCCATCGGAGGACCCCCTGTCGGGGGACTGGCGTCCTCCTCCCGAGTGGGCGCCACCCGCGTCACCGCCGGTGGTGCCCCCCGTGGGTCCGACGCCGACGCCGCCGAATCCTGCTGGTCCAGTCGACGGGTTCGTCAGTCCCGTGGCCCCCTACGGCCCACCTCCGACCGCCATCGTCCAACTCCAGCCGACTACGAGGAACGTCCTGGTCTGGGAGACCAGGTTCGTCATGCTCGCCTTTCTTTTCCCGGCGGTCATGGGCGCCGTCGTGCTCCTGGCCCAGCACGTCAACGGCGTCGGCTCGGTGACCCGCTTTCCTGTAATTCTCCAGGACAATCCGGTAGCCAACCTGGTTGTCGGGATCTTTTACTACCTGCCCGTGGCGGTCATGGTCCCGGTGGCGCTCCACTTGCTGTCGCGCACAGGGCAAACGCCGCGGATGCTGGGACTCGTCCGCCCCACCATCCGTTATGACGTGTGGCCGGCACTCGGTCTCCTTGGTGCGTCGTTCGGATCGGAGATCGTGCTCGCGATAGTCGTCTCACCACTCCTGGTGCACCACTCTTCCCTCTTGAGCAAGACGGCGGTCGGTCCAGTGCCCGGGTACTACGTCATCTACGGCATCGCCATCTCCGCCACGACAGCCGTGGCGGAAGAGGTACTGGTCAATGGCTACCTTCTCGTTCGTCTCGAGCAGCTCGGCTGGTCGCCCCGCCGTGCGTTGATCCTGAGCCTCGTCCTGCGCACGAGCTATCACGTGTACTACGGCATCGGCTTCATTTTCACCGTGCCTTTCGGCTACTTCGTTACGCGATCGTTCCAAAAGAATCGACGGCTGACCCGGCCGATCGTGGCGCACTTTCTATGGGACGCCACGCTGTTCAGCATCGCCATTCTTGCCTAGGGCATCCCTCCCGGCGCGCCCGTCGCTCCCGGCGCGTCCGGTTGCGCAGGCGATGCAGGTCCAGCTGGCCGGGCGTGCGGCAAGCCGCTCTGGTCCGATGGGGGCTCCGCAGCGCCCGCAATCTCCGTAGGTGCCGGCGTCGAGGCGGGCCATGGCACGATCCAGATCGTCGAGGTGGGCACGTGCTTCGAGGAGCAGCGACCCGACCTGTGCCCGTTCGAACGCGATCGTGGATCCTTCGGGGTCGTGCTCGTCATCGCCGTTGGACCCGGCGACGGCGGTCACTATCTCCTCGAATTCCGACGTCATGGAGGCAATGCGCGCGAGTGTCGTTGATCTTTCCGCGTCGAGGACCGCACGGACGGCCGCAGCTTCCATCCCTCAATTCGTACACGCACGGCGTGCCCGGTCAGACACGGGCTTTCTACGTGAAGAGCACCGAGACGCTCTCTCGGTGAGCGATGCGCCGGATGGCCTCGCCGAACAGTCCCGCCACCGAGATGACTTCGACCTTGCTCGAAAACGCCGCGGGCTGGGTCTCGACACTGTCGGTCATGAACAGGCACTGGATGGGGCTCTCATCGATTCGTTGGACGGCTGATTCGGTGAGCAGGCCGTGACTCACGACGGCGTAGACCGAAGAGGCGCCTCGCTCGGTCAACACGCGGGATGTGTCGACCAACGTGCCCGCGGAGATGGTGAAGTCGTCGACGATCAGGGCAGTCCGTCCTTCCACCGACCCGATCAGATCCATGATCTCGGCGGACTCGGAGTGGTCGACCCGCCGCTTGTCGGCGATGGCGAGGGGCGCGTGCAGACGTTCGGACCATTGGCGAGCTTTCTTGGCGAAGCCCGCGTCCGGGGCCACGACCACGATGTCCGTCAGTCCTTTGGCAGCGATGGCGTCGCAGAGGACGGGGAGGGCGTAGAGGTCGTCGACGGGAACCTTGAAGAAGCCCTGGACCTGAGGGGCGTGGAGATCGAGGGTGATGACGCGGTCGACGCCCGCCGCTTCGATCGCATCGGCGCACACACGGGCACGGATCGAGACGCGGGGCTCGTCCTTCTTGTCGCCCTTGGCATAGCTGAAGTACGGCATGACTGCGGTGACGGAGGCAGCGCTGGCCCGCTTGAACGCATCGATCCAGAACAGCAGTTCCATGAAGTTGTCATTGGCCGGAAATCCGGTTCCCTGGACGATGTAGACATCGCGTCCCCGTACGTTCTCCAGCACGCGCACGAAGAGATTGCCTTCCGAGAACTTCAGCGTCTCGCCCTGCCCGAGGGGGCAGTCCAGGTAGTCGGCGATGGCGCCGCCGAGTTTGCGGCTGGCCGACCCGGCGAAGAGCAGCAACTCCTCGGACATGGGCCAAACCTAGTTCCCGATGATGGGCCGGCGGTGCCCGGGCGGATCCGAGGTCATTGGAGGCCGGTGCTCCACGGGATCAGAGCAGCAATTGGCCATCGGTGCACGAGCGGTAGATCTCTCCGGCGATCTCTTCGGGTTGACGCCCGGCCACTTCGACACGATGGCGACCTTCGAGTCCGTCTTCCCCGAACATTCTCCACAGGTCCTCCACGACCGTCTCGTCCGCGAGAGCATCGGCGTGCTGGGGCTCGGTCCGGCGCGAATGTACGCGCGAGAGCACCACCGAGAGAGGGGCGCACAGCACGGCGTAGTTGAGCTCGATCCCCAAAGGTTTGCAGGCATTGACGAAGAGATCGAGCATGAACGGGTACAAGATGCCTTCGGCCACCGTGAAGTACCCGCCTGCGGTGAAGGTGGCGACGGCCGATGCCGCAGCCGAGAGAACGACCCGGTTCTGCTGGTGGGCTTCGCCGCGCCAGGGTTCGAGCGCGCCCGAGCGGAGCTTGGCGAAGAACCAGTCCAGATCGAGGCATACCGAGAGGGGCGCACGATCGGCCACCAGTGGAGCAATCGTGGTTTTTCCGCACCCGGGTGACCCGGTGAGGAGGAGAAGCTGACCGGGCGGCACACCTGCATCATCGCGTGAGACGTCACCCGCGTGGACGACCGTTCGCCAGAGCGCCGAAGTAGCCTCTCGCCGTGACCTATCCCACCGCGGCCTCCCGCCAGATAGCAGCCCCGGCGGAAGAGGTGTGGTCGTTGGTCTCCGACCTTCCCCGGATGGGTGAATGGTCGCCGGAGAACGAGGGCGGCTCCTGGAGTGGTGGGGCCACCGGCCCCGCGATCGGGGCCACCTTCACCGGCAAGAACAGGAACGGGTTCCGCACGTGGACGACCACCGCCACCGTGGTCGCGTGTGAGCCCGGGCAGGTCTTCGAGATTGCCGTGACGACCGGGCGCCTCCGCGTGGCGCGTTGGCGCTACGAGTTCGAGGCGACCCCTGGGGGTTGCCTGGTGACCGAGTCCTGGAGGGACGAGCGCAACCTCTTCATCAGAGTGGGTGGCCGGGTGCTGGGTGCCCACGACGCCGCCTATACCCACAAGGAAATGGCGGCGACGTTGGCCAATCTGGCGGGAGCGGCTGAGAAGTAGCGAGGATGTCGGGCGGGAATCAGCCGGGCCCAGCGGTCAATCGCCGCAGGACGTGACCGGCCGCCGCCGCATCACCCGGTCCCTGTCGTTGATGGAGGTGATCCACCACGGCGAGGCGATGGGCCTCGTCGACGTTGCCGCCATACTTGAACTTGGCCGATACCTCGTCGACGGCGATGCTGATGCCCAGGATGGTGAGCACCTTGTGCGGATGGGCGGCCGAGGGTTCGGCGATCGCGATGTCCGGCTGGAGGTTCTCCAACTGGCGACGGAGGATGGCGGCCACACTCCCCGGAGTGTCGCGCTCTTCGCACACGGTCGCGGTACCGATCATCTGTACGGCGCCGTAGTAGGTCGTCGGGATGCCGAGAGCGGGATCCTCATCACCGATCGCCTTCCACGCTGACGGGATGAAGGCCCAGTCACCCGCCACGCTGAGCAGCACGCGGGGATTCTCGGCCAGCACGGCGAACAACGGGTTCTGGCGGACCAGGTGCAGGTGGACGGTGTCCCCCTCGAGGACGAACTGCGTCGGCACGACGACGGGAATGTCGCGCTGGCGACCAGCCGCTACGAGGTGGCCGAAGCTGTTGGCTTCGACGAAGGGACGCCATTCCGCCTCGCCGTGGGCGGCGTCAACGGGGGCGGTGTGCATCCTGAGAGTGTGACATTCAGGTGGCGGGCTCGAGTTCCGCGATCGACTCGGCCCGATGACGCCTGTAGTCGACCTTGCCGTTGGGAGCGCGGCCGATGGTGTCGACCACGCGCACGCGGCGGGGGGCCTTGTAGCCAGCGAGCCGCCCCTTGACGTGCGCAATGATCTCGGCTTCGGCGGGCGGCGTCGCAGCGCCCCCGGGACGCACGTCCGCCAGCTCGATGACACCCACGATCTGCTCTCCGTAGACAGGATGCGGGATGCCGACCACGACGGCATCGCGAACCGCCGCGTGTGTCTTGAGCACCTCCTCCACCTCCTCGGGGAAGATCTTCTCGCCGCCCGAGTTGATGCAGACCGAGCCGCGCCCGAGCAGGCGGATCGTTCCGTCGGTGTCGACCTGTGCGAAGTCTCCCGGGATTGAGTAGCGGACGCCGTCGACCACCCGGAACGTGCCAGCTGATTTCTCATCGTCTTTGTAGTAGCCCAGCGGGTTGCGCCCACCCAGCGCGAGCACGCCGATCTCGTCGGATCCCGGAGCGACCTGCTCGCCGTCGTCCTTGAGCACCTTGACGTCGGGGCCGAGCGTGAACGTCGCCGTGGCCGCCGCATTACCCGCACCCGAGACGGACATACCCATCCCGACCGCCTCGGACGAGCTGAAGGCGTCCACCAGGAGCATGCCGGGATGGTGCGCCAGGAGGCCCTCTTTGATCGACTCGCTCCACATCGCACCCGACGAGACCATCATGGTGAGCGAGCTCAGGTCCCAGTGGCCGGGCTGCGCATCGAGCGCGGCCAACAGTGGTCGGGCAAAGGGGTCGCCGACGATGATGAGGCCGTTCACTTGTTGGCGTTCCACCGTATCGAGCAGCTCGACCGGGTCGTACTTGCGGCTCTCGAGCAGCGCGATCTGCCCTCCCTCTGCGAGCGCGGTGTTGGCGGTGAACCACCCCGTCGTGTGCATGAGGGGGCATGCCGGCATGACAGTGAGCGCGCTCGGCGTTTCGAGGAGCGATTGGCGCACCCCCTCGATCCCGTCGTCGACGGGGTACTTGCGCACGCCGCCGGCGATGAGGCGGGCGAAAATGTCATCCTGGCGCCACATGACGCCCTTGGGCATGCCTGTCGTCCCGCCGGTGTAGATCATGATGAGGTCGTCGCCGCTGCGGCCCCACGGGGCGACGGTGCGCGTCGGGGTCGGGGTTTTGGTCGGGATCGGGGCCGCAGCTTCCGCGTAGGGGGTAGCCCACTCGGGACAGGGCCCGGAGCCGTCGTCGACCCAGAGCCAACCACGCACCGCCGGCAAGCGGTCGAGAATCCGTTCGATCCGGTCGGTGAAGACGCCGTGGAAGACCACGGCGACGGCGTCGGCATTGGTCCAGAGGTAACTGAGCTCGTCGTCGCCGTAGCGGTAGTTGGTGTTGACCGGCACGAGCCCGATCTTCATGGTGGCGAAGGCGGTCTGGAGATATTCGGGGCAGTTGTAGAGGTAGATGGCAACTTTGTCCTGCCGGGAGACGCCGAGATCCAAGAGGTACCGGGCGATACCGTCCGCGCCCTCGTCGAACGCACGCCAGCTCACATGACGGTCACCCTGGACAATGGCGGGAGCCTCGGGCTGAATTTCAGCCACGGTCTCCCATACATCTCCGTAGTTCCAGTTCGTCATCGGGACTTCTTGCTCCTCGGTCCGTTCGCGTACTTCGGTCGGTGCGGACGCGTTCTCGTGCTTTTCGATGTCACCCGTTCAGGCCCCTGCACCCCGCTCACCCGCACCCGCACCCGCACCCGCACCCGCCAAGGGGGTCTGCACCCCACAGCCTACGCTTCTCGAAGTGGACCTCGGCTTACCCGGAGAAGTTGATCTCCCGCCCGCTCCGGGTCCCGGAATGGGCGGGCGGTTCATCCCCGTTCACTGCAGCCGCAAAACTATCGTGGGCCATCAAGGGGCGTTGCATCGGGTCGCTGGTGCTCGGCCGATTCAGCGCATTCTCATGATTTTCCAAGATACTTGTGATCAGCCGTACAGAAACGTGAGGCAGGATGTTCGGACATGGCCTCGCAACTGACCGAGCCGCAGGTACTGCTGGCTGACATCGGCGCGGGCGATGGCCCCGGCGGCAGCGCCAACTCCCGGCGGAGCTCCGGCCGCGGGCGGGGTCGGGGGCGGGGAACCGGCCGCAGCGACGGCCTGCCTTCCGACCGCTCGGTAGGTACGGGTTCGGTCCAAGACGGCTATCTCACGATGTTCGACCTCTTCCGGGTCTTGGCCTGCGCGTGCGTCCTGGGGCAGCACTCCTTCCTCTGGACGGACATGTCGAACAACGTGGTCGGAACGGCGTTCATCACCTTTCTCCACTTCACCCGCAATTCCTTCTTCTTCCTCTCCGGACTGGTCGTGTGTTACGCCCAGATAACCCGCCCTCGAACTGTCTGGGGATTCTGGGTCCGGAGATACGTACAGATGGGCATCCCGTATCTCGCCTGGACCGGCATCTACGTGCTGTTCACCATTCTGCGGCCGGGCGGTTCGTGGAGCCAGTGGGGCACGTATCTCTGGAGCGATCTGCGGCTCGGCTACTACCAGTTGTACGTCGTGGTCGTGCTCTTCCAGTTCTATCTGGTCTTCCCGTTCCTCCTGAAGTTGCTGAAGTCGACGTCCACGCGGCAGCACGTCCTGATCATGTCGATCAGCATCGCCATCGCCCTCTTCATCGGCACCGATCTTCACTACACACCACAGATCGGCGTGGTCGGTCACTACGTCCACGACATCGGATCGAAATGGGTATGGTCCCGCAACTTGATCAGCTATCAGGTGTACTTCATTGCCGGAATGCTCGTGGCGTACCACTTCGAAGCGGTATTCAATTTTGTACGCCGGTGGTCCAAAGGGATCCTGCTGGCTACCGCCGCCGTCGCCGCGGGGACGATGCTCTGGTACTCCATCGTCATTGCGCAGGGAGCAACGACCGGGTCGGCCTCGGACATCTATGAGCCGATCGCGGTGGCGTGGTCCTTCGCCGCCATCGCCGGACTCTTCGCGTTGAGCGTGCGGTGGAGGGAGAGTACTGCCGGGGCGACGGGGGCGCCCGGAACGACGCGGGCGACCGGAGCGACGCAACGGGGACCCCTTGCGCGTTTCGGATCTGGTCGGCCACGTCTGCCGTCGATCACGTACGTGGCCGGCCTGACAGGTGGCTTCTATCTCTGTCACATCCTTTTCATCAATATGATCCGCGCTGCTCTGTATTCGAATCTGGTCGGCGGCGAACACCTGCCGTGGCCGATCAGGACAGCGATCTTCTATGTAGGGACGGCGGTTGTGGCCGCGACGTTTGTGGCCTTGATCCTGCACACGCCACTCCGCTGGGTGCTGGGAGGCCCGGTGCGATCGGAACAACGGGTCCGGGACAATGCGGAGGTGGCTGCGCTGCGAGCGATTCGGGCGAGTGGGCGGGCGTCCGAGGGCGACGGTGGGACGGTGGATGCGGCAGAGCTCGAGCCGACCACCGTCGGGGCGGTCGGGGGTTCGCCCCCCGACGCTCGAGAGGTCTCGGCGACCTAGCGCCCTCGCTACCTCGCGACCTCGCGACCTCGCGGTTAAATCTCGAGGGGTCCTGCGTCGCCGAATCCCTGACGAACCCCCTGACCGGCACGGGCGATGAGCTTCTCGGGTTCGTAGAGCATGAGGTACGCATTGATGGCGTGATCCCGCGAGCGGTTCTTGAATACGGAGGCCAGGATCGCCGGATCGTCCGACTCATCCTCGTGCACGAACACCTCCAGAATCGGGGTATTCGTCATCAACTGTGCCGTCATGATCCCGGTCGAGGCTTCATGGGCGCAGACCTTGTCGACGGCTTCTTTGCCCGGCATGCCTAGCGCCACGATGATGCGACAGCCTTCTTCCTCGATGAGCTTCTTCGCTGCCACCGCCAGATCCTTGAAGCCGGGAACGGTGCGACGAATGGTCGTGAAGCGGGTGCCGTAGCCAGCGCACTGCTTCAATGCATCGAGTGCTTCCCCGCCCATGTCGTAGCGGGCGAACATGGTGTCAACCACGCCGATCGTGTCCATGCTTCATTCTCGCGCACCGGATCGCCGATTCGAACAGTCAAGTGCCAAGTGCCAAGTGCCAAGTGCCAAGTGCCAACTGCCGATCCGCCCCGACCGTTATCTCAGTGGCTGTCCATCCGCGCATCTGTTGTTTATCAGCGGGCGGCCGGTGGACCTCCCTGGGGTAGCCCGGGGTGCCACCCCAGGCGATGTCAAAACACCCTGAAAGAGTGCACGCATGGTCGTAAATCCGGGACCAACTCCGCCATCAGCGCCCGTGCCGCTCCCCGCCTCCGCCCCCTCGGCCGGCGCCTCCGCCCCCTCGGCCGGCGCCCCCGCCCCCTCGGCCGGCGGCCCCGCCCCCTCGGGGCGCCCCGCCTCGGTGCCCGGTGCTCGGCGTACTGTCTCCGCCCCTTCCGGGCCTCCTCTGATGCGCAAAAGGCCGCCGTGCCGGGACTGGGGAGGTGACGAGAAGTCCCGAGAGTTGGCGGCGAGCATGGCTGCGCACAGTCGCGCCATTTGTGCCAGCCAACGGGATCTTCTTGGCGATATCGCCCAATTCGACCGGGCTGGATCCTGGCGTGGCGATGGAGCCGTATCGATGGCGGCCTGGCTCACCGAGCGCTGCAAGGTCAGTTCCACGACCGCCGGTATCTGGGTCCGGACCGCCATCAAGCTCGAGTCGCTTCCGCATCTCGCCGCCGCCTTCAATGAGGGCCGCCTCGCTCTCGACGGGGTAGCTCCTCTAGCCGAAATCGCCACGTCCGACACAGATGAGGACCTCGCGGCAGCCTCTGTACATTGGACTGTGAAGCAGATCAGAGAGTTGGCCGCCTCCCATCGGGGGACCACTGACGCCGCGGCCGCCCGTCAATTCGATCACCGCACCCTCCGGTTCAACGACGCCAAGTCCACGATGTCCGCTGCGTTCACCAAGGACGATTACGCCGAGGCCAAGGCGGCCATGATCGCCCGAGTGTCGTGGGATGGCGTGGAGGGAACGGCAACCTCGGGGCGTGGCGAGGCCGCAATTGCGCCGCAGTTGGCGCCGCCGGAACCGGTACGGGGCCCGATGCGGGCGATCCCCCTCGTGCGTACACCCCATTCGACCAGCGGCTCTATGACGCATTCATGAACATGTGTCGGCGAGATGGCTCGCCCGAGAATGGTGGGAAGCCCGACCCTCGCTTTCCGGACCGCACGGCAGCCCGGTTTCGTCCCACCCTCGTGGTGCATGCCGATCTGGATCTGCTGACGGGCGAGAATCCGTCCGGGACCGCGGATCTGGCGGGGGTCGGGCCGATTTCCCGGGAAGTTGCCCGTCGTCTGGCCTGCGACGCGAAGGTGGTTTTCTCGTTGGAGCGCCGCGACGGCTGCATTCTCGACCAGAAACGGGCCCGGCGGAGTCCGACGATGGCGCAACGTATCGAGATCAATCGCCGGGACAAGGGCTGTCGGTTCTCGAGTTGCGGATTCTCCGACTTCACCCAGGTGCATCACATGCTGCCTTGGGTACTGGGGGGTGAGACCAATCTCTCCAACCTCATCACATTGTGCGGCCGGCATCATCACGCCGTCCATGAGTTGGGTTGGTCGATGAAGGGCAGCGCCGACGGCATTGTGACCTTCGAGGGACCCCACGGCCATCGGATGACATCAGCCCCCTCGCCTACCTGGCGGAGGTCGGGCGTCGCACCCATGAGGCGATGAAACGCGCGACGGCTGCTTCAATCACTGCGGGAGGGCCACGGCTCCGGCGAAGGGCTGAGACGATGTGGGGCCCAGATCCGGGCTCAGCCGCGCCCGGAGCCCACCGTCCCGCGCCCGCCGGGGGCCCGCTGCCTGCCTGCTGGCGGGGGGCCCACTGACCGGGGCCTTTTGTCTAGATCGAATGGAGTGAGGCGTGCTCACGGCATCGGGCGACCCACCCGGTCGGGACCACGCTCACCGTCATCCGGCGCCCACATTCGGGGCAGAACCTCGGCGGGTCGAGGGCCCGGCCACACCCGGCGCACGCCGATGTCGGTCTGCCGCAGCCGGTGCAGTAGGGGCTGACGGTGGGGATATCGCCCGTCGGGATGGAGATCTGCACCTAGATAACGGCCGTGAGCGCCCCAATAGGCATGCGGAGATCGGCCAGCATCTGAAAATCCTCGTCGGATGACCGACCAAGGGTCGTCAGATAGTTGCCGACGATGAGGGCATTGATGCCCGCCGTCATGCCGATGGCCTGAAGGTCTCGCAAGGTGACCTCGCGGCCTCCGGCGTAACGGAGGATGACGGAGGGGAGGGCCAGGCGAAAGAGGGCTATCCAACGGATGGCCTCCCACGCATCGACCACGGGCCGGTCGCCGAGAGGCGTGCCGGGGCGGGGATTGAGGAAGTTGAGTGGAACTTCGGTCGGGTCGAGCTCTTGGAGTTGCACGAGAAGCTCAATCCGCTGCGCATGGCTCTCGCCCATGCCGATGAGGGCACCGCAGCAGAGCTCCATGCCATGCTCGCGCACGAGACGGCAGGTATCCGCCCGTTCGTCCCACGAATGGGTCGTCACGACGGCTGGGAAATAGGAGCGTGAGGTTTCGACATTGTGGTTGTAACGGTGTACGCCACCCTGTGCGAGGCGCTTGGCTTGATCCTCGGTCAGGACGCCGGCACTCACCGCTACGTTGAGCCCCGTCTCCTCCGCCACCAGGGGCACAAGCTCCAAAAGGCGCTGCATGATGCGCTCATCCGGCCCACGCACGGCCAACACGATGCAGAACTCCGAGGCTCCGAGCGCTGCCGTCTCGCGGGCGGCGGCGAGCACATCTTCGGTTTTCAGAAATGGGGTGGCCTTGACGGGAGTGTCGAAACGTGACGATTGAGCGCAGAAATGGCAGTCCTCGGGGCAGCCGCCCGTCTTCGCCGACAGAATTCCTTCGATCTCCACCTCGGGCCCGCACCAGGCGAGCCGCACCTGATGGGCCAGGGAGGCCAACGCCATGACCGCGCCGTCGGGTAGTGCGGCCAGCGAGGAGAGCTCCTCGCCGGTCAAGAGCCGACGATCATCCAGCAGGGCCTGCTCGGCGGCGGCGATGACTCCCCGTTCGGCCGGACTCAGGGGGGCCTGGGGCGGAGTTGGGGCAGGGGCCGAGGCGGTGAGGGCAGGGGCGGGGGATGAGGACGGGCCCTGGCGAAGGGTCAGAGGGACGGGGGTAGGCACGGGCACCACGGTAGTGGCATGGTGCCGCCCCCCGGTAGCTGGGAAATGGCTCGCCGGCGCCGGGGTGCTAAACCGGGGATTTCGGACGGCGACGGCCGGCCGAGACCCCACGAACCAACGACCCCCCGAACCGACAACCTCACGAAAGAAGATCCAATGGCCTGGGACTTTTCGACCGAGCCCGAATTCGAAGAGAAGCTCGAGTGGATGCGTGCCTTCGTGCGCGAGGAGGTCTTCCCGCTCGAGACCCTCTCGCTCACCTACGACCAGGTCCGCGTCGTCATTCGACCGCTGCAGGAGCAGGTCAAGGACCAGGGCCTCTGGGCGGCTCATCTGTCGCCGGAACTCGGTGGCATGGGCTTCGGGCAGGTCCGCCTGGGTCTCATGCACGAGATTCTCGGTCAATCCCCGCTTGCCCCCGTCGTCTTCGGCAACAACGCGCCCGATTCGGGCAACGCGGAACTTCTGGCGGTCGGCATCGAGACCACCGGGAACGACGACCAGCGACGGCGCTGGCTCGAGCCATTGCTGAACGGCGATCTCCGGAGCGCGTTCTCCATGACCGAGCCCAACACGGCCGGCTCTGATCCCACGTTGCTCACGACGTCGGCCGTACGGGACGGCGACGAGTATGTCCTCAACGGTCACAAATGGTTCACCACCAACGGGTCTGTGGCGGACTTCCTGATCGTCATGGCCGTCACCAACCCCGATGTCCACCCGTATCAGGGGTCATCGATGCTCATCGTTCCGGTGGAGACCGAAGGCGTCGACATCGTGCGCGACGTCGCGACGATGGAAGACCCCGACACGCCGTATGGCCGCTTCGGCAACCACGCGGAGATCGTTTATCGAGATGTGCGCATTCCCGTCGACAACCTCGTGGGCCGCGAGGGTGACGGGTTCCAATTGGCCCAGAAGCGGCTCGGTCCGGGGCGGATCCATCACTGCATGCGCTGGCTGGGCCAGTCGCGCCGCGCCTTTGACATGCTGTGCGAGAGGGCCGTCTCCCGCTACGCGCACGGGTCGGTCCTGGCCGAGAAGCAGACCATCCAGAACTGGGTTGCGGATTCATTGGCCGAGATGCAGGCCGCCAGGCTCATGACGCTCCACGCGGCCTGGAAGATGGACCAGGAAGGGCAAGCGGCCGCCCGGGCGGAGATCGCCATGATCAAGTACTACGGCGCCGCCGTGCTCTACAACGTCATCGATCGGGCGCTCCAAGTCCATGGATCGCTCGGGTACTCCTGCGATCTGCCGCTCGAGTCGATGTACCGGGCCGCACGGGCGGCCCGGCTTTACGACGGGCCTGACGAGGTGCATCGCCAGACCGTGGCGCGACGTGTTCTCAAGGGCTACACGCCGACCGAGGTGCCGACCGAGCACATCCCGACAAGACGGATAGAGGCGCAGCGCCAGTTCGCCGACCTGCTCGAATCGCTGACTATCGACGGCTAGTTAGTCGTCCTTCGACTCGATAGCTACGCGGGGGCCAGCAGTTCGAACCCCCGGGCAGCATCGAGGGCGGTCTCGAGGGCGGCGGCGGTACGCAACACGACGAGGTCCCCATGCTGCGGCCCGACGAGTTGCAACCCGACCGGGAGCCCGGCCGCGGTCATGCCGGCACACACCGTCGCTGCGGGCGAGCGGGTCATATTGAACGGATAGGTGAAATACAGCCAGTTACCCGTCACCTCGCCATCGACCGTGCTCTGCCCGGTGCCGATGAAGGGGGCCACGCCGGCCATCGTGGGGGTGACGAGGATACGCACCTCGTGGAAGAGGTCGACGAGGTCCAGGTTCATGGTGTGACAGCGGTCGATCGCCCGCACCATTTGCTCGGCGGTGATCGATTGGGCGGCGTCGACGAGGGCCCGCAGGGAGGGGTCGATGTCGTCCCACCTCGGATGCTCCATGAAGGGCCGCATCGTGCGCAACTGGCAGGCACCCATCATCGTGACGAAGTCGCTGACGGGTTCGGGGTCGAACACGGTCTCGAGCATCGAGACTTCGGCGCCGAGCGACTCGAGGACTTCGACGGCGCGCTCGCAGACGGCGAGCACCTCCGGGTCGACGGCGCCGTAGCCGAGGGTGGGGGCCCACGCCACGCGCACGGGGACGTGGGCGTCCGCCACCGCGGCCCGCCACGAAGCTTCCGGACGGGGCAGCGAGCGGAGGTCCGTCGGGTCCGGGCCGACCGCCACATCGAGCGCCGTCACGATGTCAACGATGCGGCGTGCCATGGGGCCGCTCGTCGAGAGGTCGATCCAGCTTTGGGGCGTGGGGCCGCCGCCGGGGACCCGGCCGAGCGACGGCTTCATTCCCGACAGGCCGCAGCAGGCCGAAGGGAGGCGTATCGAGCCGCCGCCGTCCGACCCTGTGGCCAGGGGCACCATGCCGGCGGCGAGTGCTGCCGCCGACCCGCCCGACGACCCGCCAGGCCCGTGGTCCGTGTTGAAAGGGTTCGCCGTGGGGCCGAACAGCGCATTCGTGGTGTTGGACGACCATGCGAACTCGGGCATGTTGGTCTTGCCGACGACGACGCACCCCGCCGCCCGCAGGCGGGCGACGAAGGGAGTGTCGGCGGTCGCCGCCGGCGCGTCGGCCAGCACCGGTGCGCCGTGCGTGGTGCGAAAGCCCACGGCGTCGTGGTTGTCCTTGACCGCCAGCGGGATCCCTGCGAGCGGTCCGGGATTGCCGCCCTTGGCGATGACTTCATCCAATGCGGCGGCGTCCGCCATTGCCCGTTCCGGATCCACGGCAACGAAGGCGTTGTAGCGCGGGTTGAGAGCGGCGATGCGATCGAGCGCCGTCGTCGTGAGCTCGCGGGCGCTCATCGTGCGGGAGCGAACCGCATCGGCGAGGTCTGTCAGGGATGTCGTGCGGAAGTCCATCGGGGGTGGTTGGCTGTTGGAGGACCGGGGTCAGAACGCTGACGGTGAGAGGGCGGTCAGCGTCTCTTCGAGGTCGACGCCGAAGGGGAAGAGGGCCAGGGCGGGAACGGTCACGCCATTGTCCATGTAGCGCTTGATCTTCGCCCGGCACTGCGCATACGAGCCATGGACGACCAGCTCATCGACGACCTCGTCGGGAATGGCGGCCAACGCGCCCTTGCGATCGCCGCTGGCCCAGGCGTCCCACATGCCCTGCAGCGCCGGGCCCCGGCCGAGCCATCGTTGGAACTCGGCATAGGCGTGGACGTTCATATAGGTCGTGATCATGCGACGGCCGAAGGTGCGGGCAAGCTCGGTGTCCTCCGAGGGGATGACGAAGATGCGGGCGACGACCTCCTTGCCCTTGCCGCCAGCCGATTCGAGCTCGGCCACGGAGGTGGGGACATCGTCGGGGCTGAGCCAGTTGAGGATCACGCCATCAGCCTCCCGGCCGCCAAGATGCAACATGCCCGGTCGCAGCGCGGCCACGTACAGGTCAGGCTGCTGCTCGGGCACCCGGGACAGCCGGAACCCCTTCACCGAGAACCCCTCGTAGGACTGGGTGATCTTCTCGCCGGTCAGGGCCAGTCGGAGGAAGCGCAGGGTGTCGCGCACACGCTTGTACTGGTTTTCGAAGGCCAAGCCGTTCCACCCGGCCACGATCACCTCGGACGACGCCCCCAGTCCGAAGGCGAATTGGCCGGGTGCGGCATCGGCAATGGAGGCCACGCTCTGGGCCAGGGTGGCGGGACCACGGGTATAGGCCGGCGTGATGGCAACGCCCAGCTTCAACGTGGGCTCCCATGCGGCGGCGAGGGCGAGGGGTGTGAAGCCGTCGGATCCGTCCACCTCGGCCGACCAGAGATCGGTGTAGCCCAACGCACGCAGGCGCCCGTACCAACGTTTGTGCTCGTGGAGGGGTATCCCGTCGAAGGGGATCGTGATGCCGTAGCGGGCGCCGTTCAAGCCGCCCATGAGACCGCCCCCGCCGGCGCCACCTGCGGCCGGATCGCCGGCGCCACCTGCGGCCGGATCGCCGGCCCCCCCTGCGGCCGGATCGCCACGCCCGACAGACGGGCTATTGGATGTATCGCTCATGTTTCGAGCCTCGCTTCGGTGGCGGCCGGCGCGGGAGCAACGGCCGCAGGCGCGGGAGCGACGGCCGCAGGCGCCGGAGCAGTGGCCGCCGCCGCCGGAGCAGGAGCCACACCGTTCGTCTTCACCGTATCCAGGTTGGGACCGCCGCTCTTGGGATCGCCGCTCTTGGGACCGCCACGGGGGCTGCCCTCGCCTTCCACGTCCGGCTGGAACTCGGCATCGTCGAAAGCCAGGGCCGCCTGGGTCCGCTGCTCCTCCTCATCGTCGGGCGACGGCACCTCGATACCCCAGCGAGCCATCCCCTCCTCCATGCGCCGGATGACGGTCTCGATGACTTCGACCCGCCCGTTGCGTTTGTTCTCCGATGAGATGACATCCCAGTGCGCCAAGGGTCCGTCGGTGAGGCGGAGCATGTCGGAGACCGCCTCGTCGTATTGGGCGCGCTTCTCCCGGTTCCTCCAATCCTCCTCGGTCAGCTTCCACGACTTGAGGGGGTCGTCACGTCGTCGCTCGAAGCGCCGGAGTTGTTCCTCGTGGGACATGTGCAACCAGAGTTTGATGACCACCATGCCCTCTTCGGCGAGGGAGTGCTCGAAATCGTTGATCTCGTCGTAGGCGCGGCGCCATTGCACCTCGGTGGCCAGGTTCTCGACCCGCTCGACCAGGACGCGGCCGTACCAACTACGGTCGAAGATGGTCATGCCACCCCACCCCGGCAGTGGCGGCCAGAAGCGCCAGAGAAAGTGGTGCCGGAGTTCGTCGGGTGTGGGGGCGGCGAAGGGCGCGATGTGGACGTGGCGCGGATCGAGGGGCTCGACCAGTCGCTTGATCGCCCCTCCCTTCCCCGCGGCGTCCCATCCTTCGAAGACGATGCAGACGGGAGGGCCGAGCTTGCCGCCGGTGAGCTGGCCGCCGTTCATGAGGCGGAGGTGCAGCACCCGGAGTTGCGCTTTGGTCAGCCGTTTCGCCTCTTCGTCTTTCGACATGCGGGCGGAGAGGTCGGCGTCCTCCAACCGTGCGTAGTGGTCGTTGGGGGTTGTCACGACGCCTATTGAAGCCGATCCTCGGAGCGGGGGTCGGGACCGTTCGTTGCGGCCCGCAATGTCGCAGCCCGGGCCGTTGCGGCCGGCCCCATTGCGCCGGCCCGGCCCGGCCTGCCGCCGCCCGTTGCACCGCCTCGCTCTTCGGACCTCCGACGAACGACGCCCGACGTGGTTCCCATCCGGCCGACCGCATCCGCGACGCGCCGCACGAGCGCCTCCTCGCCGGCGATCACCAGGAGCTCCTGATTGGAGAGGTGCGACACCCGGCCGACTTTGACGCCTGACGGGTCGAAGATGCCGATCTGGGCTCCGACGTAGCGCGCCGAGTCAAAGGCCAATGTCGCCACCGATCGCCCCTGGCCACAGAGCGTCTCGAGCTCGTCGACGGCCAACCAGGACTCGTCGTTGTACGACAGCACGAGCAGCTCGCAGTCGACGCAGTTCACGACCGAGCGCAAGGCATCGGGCATCGTCCGCTTGGAGTTGAACGCGCTCCTGGTGGCGGGGTCCCGGGCGTCGATTCTCTTGCGCGCCACGCCGTACGGTTCGGGCGCATCCCACGCCACGAGGGTTTCCCACACGTGGTAGTTCGTGAAGTAGCGATGCTGGTTGTAGGGCGGGTCGAGATACGCCAGGTCGAACGCTCCCAACGCTCCCGCCATCACCAACGCATCCCCGAGGACGGCATGCCCATGGCCGGGCAGGAGCTCGGGCACCCGCAACGTCAACGGGTTGGCCGAACGCGGCGCCCACTGCTTCACGTACGCCATCTGCACGCCGGTGGTGGAATCCACCCGGTCGGCGGCCTCGATGAGGCTCGTCAACAGGATCGGGTACAGAGGCGACCCCGCATAGTCACGGGCGATGACGTCACGGGCGGCATCTATCCGTGCGGCATTGAACGGTTGGAAGAAGCGCGCTTCTTTGCTGAAGGTGTCGTGCACGTATCCAGGCGTACCGGCCAGCCCGTTGAGATGGGTGATGGCTGCGGTGAGCTCCTTCATGTCGACGGCGGCAGCGTCGGCCTCTATGTAGCACTGGGCGAAGACGTGGGCGTAGCGCGCCGTGTCGACGGCGGTGACCTCGACGCCCTGCGCCTTGAAGGCCTGGGCGACACGGGTCGTGCCGGTGAAGAGATCGAGCGCGGTGCGGGCGCCGGCGGTTGCGCAGATCTCGGCCAGCACGGGCACGAGTCGCCGCTTCGATCCCAGATACTTGATCACGCACCCACCCTACGATGGGTTGATGCCTGCGTCTGGGAGTGGCCGCTGTGGCTGAAGGGCTTGAAGGGCTTGAAGGGCCTGAACGTGGGGGCGAGCGGATGGGCGACGCCGCTGGTGGCCAGGATGCGGCGCACTGGGTGCGTTGGCACAAGCCGTATGAGGATCGCGATTCACCCCTGTCGCGCCGTCTTCGCATTGTGCAGGCGGGACTGCGCGAAGCGCTCGACCGGCAGGCGGCGGGACCCATCGCCATCGTGAGCATGTGCGCCGGGCAGGGGCGTGACGTGATCGATGTGGTGGCAGACCATCCACGTCGCGACGACGTGCACGCCCTCCTGGTCGAGCGCGACCCCTCGCTCTGCGCGTTCGCCCGGGAGCGTGCGGCCGCAGGCGGCCTGGTGAGTCAGGTCGAGGTGTCCCGGGCGGACGCGTCGCTGGTTCGTTCGTACACCGGATGCATCCCGGCCGACGTGGTGTTGATCTGCGGGGTCTTCGGCAATGTGCGGGAAGGGGATGTTCGAGCGACCGTATCGAGCATGCCGTCGCTCTGCGCCCCGGGGGGAACCGTGATCTGGACCCGCCATCGCCGCCCGCCCGATCTGACCCCGTCCGTACGGGCGTGGTTTGCCTCAGCTGGATTCGAGGAGGTGTCGTTCGCGGCGCCTGCCGGCACAGTGCTCGGCGTCGGGTGCCATCGGCGGGTGGGTCCGGCCATCTCGGGCGTCCCGCTCGATCCGGATCTCCGGCTCTTCGATTTCGTCGGGGATGGTGCGGACCCCGCGTGAGCTCAGGTCAGTCAGTCGGCCCCATGGTGCTTGTACATCGTCTGGACCCCGATCCGACCGGGTCCTTGCAGTTCGGCCAGGTAGAGGTCGTGGCTCACCAGTCCCGTCCGGACCTTCTGGTTCGAGGTCTCCAGGGCCACCGACGAGTCCTTGTAGAGGAACGCCCCTGGCTCGACCAGGATCGTCTCGCCTGCGGCCAAAGTGCGCTGGAAGACGTTCCCACAGCCGTGGAGCAGCAAGAGGCCGCTCTCGCCGTTTGCGACGAAGCGGTCCATGAACATGCCGTCACCACCGTGGAGGATGTTGGACAGGCCCTTGAGGCGCACGAACGAGTAGTCGAGGGAATGGGTGCCGGCGAGGAAGGCATGCCCGCGCACGTCGATCTCCATCCCCGGGTCGAGCGGCAGCACGACCAACTCGCCTGCAGAATCACGGGAGACGGCGATGCGCCCGGGCCCCGTCGCCACGTTGAGGATCCGGGGCATCCCACCGACCATGCGCTTGATACCGCCACCGGTATCCATCACTGAGATCGCCAGGCTCGGCTCCTTCCAGAGCACGACATGGTGTTCGAAGAACACGGCGTTCCCCTCGGCCAACGCCAGCTCCGCCACCGGGACGATCCCTCCGTCGATCTGACACGTCGAGTTGGAGAAACCGAAGCGGGTGAGATCCCGGAGTTGGGGTACCTCGGTCCAGCCGGCATCAGTGACCTTGTACTTTTCATCGAGCGGGGCACCACAGGTGGCACACGTGGCCTGTCCGGGTTCGCTCTGGGCCTTGCACCACTGGCACTCGATCATGATCCTGTGATCCCGTCGGTCGCAATGGCCCGCGGATGGGTCTCAATGGTCTGCGGATGGGCCGCATTGGCCCGGTTGGGGTCGTCCTCGACCAGCAGTCGCACCGGAACTACGCGACCGCGGTGCCGCAAGAATCGCAGAACCGCGCTCCGGGCCGGAGCTCGGCCTGGCAACTCGCGCACTGTGCTTGCATCTTGGATCCGCAGGAGTCACAGAACTTCGCCCCGTCGCGGACCTGGGAATGGCAGCTGGGGCACTCGACGGTGGCCGGTGCCGTTGGCTGTGAGTCAGCGGCCGGGGCTGGGGCGGCCGGGGCCGGGGCGGCCGGGGCCGGGGCCGGGGCCGGGGCAGTTTGCGGCGGGGGAGGTGGCGCAGCGGCAGCGGAAGGGTACCCACCGCCTGCGACCGGGGCGCCGGCAAAGTTCGGGGCCTCCGGCGCCGCGTACGGGGCCTGACCCGGGGCTGCAGCAACCTGGCCCGCCATCCCCATGCCCATACCGACGATCATCGGGTTGGACGAACCGCCGCCTTCGGCCATGCCCTGCCCCATCCCTTGGAGGGCCTCGGCCTGCGCCGCCTGGAGAAACCCGCCGGCGAGCTTGGAGTAGGCGTAGTCGTTGGCCAGCTTCTTCAGCTTCGTGCTGTCCTCTTCGGACAGGTTGACGTCGAGATTGCCGAACCGGCAGATGGAGACGCCGTAGTCCGCAAGCTGGACGTTGGCGGCCGGCATCGTTGCGGCCTCGATGTCAGGGCTGTGCTGGGAGAGGCCGAGGATCGGCCAGGCACCCGACGCCAGCTGTGTCGTCACTGCCGTGCGGGTGACCTTGAGCAGTTGCTGGCCGACCCACCCGGTGACGGCGTCGTTGTCCGCCACGTCCACGGTGCCCACCAGGTTCAAGATGAGCTTGGTCGGGTCGTCGACCTTCAGCGCGTATTCACCGAATGCCCGCATGGTGACGATCAGGCCTGACATGGGGTCCTGGATGTCGTCGAGTCGGCCGCCGAAGCGGACGTTCGGGTACTCGCGCGTCCCGACGAAATAGAGCTCTGCCTTAAAGGCGTTGCCGGCCGAGGCCCAGTCGATGAACATACCGAGGAAGGGCAGTTCCGAGGCATCGAGGGTGTGCTGGCCCGGGGGGAGGACGCCCATGACCTTGCCCTGGCTCATGAAGACCGCCTGGGCATCGGGCTCGACGATCGCCCGGGCGAACTTGCGGATGTTGTCGTCGGGCCACTTGAAGACGATCTGGCCCTTCGAGGTGTCCGGCGCAGCAATGAATTCTCGTCGTGACTCGTTGAGTAATCCCATCGGAAACACCCCTTCCAGCCGTCGGTAAACTTATGGTAGATGCGTTTTTGCTCCGGTGTCGCCAAGGGGAGGTGTGGTGAGCGCTGATGGGGGCGAGCAGTTCCCGGTGACAGAGGGAGAGCGCGACGCCGCACTGGCCGTCCTGGTGCGGGCCACCGGAGCCGGCCAGCTGAGTCTCGAGGAGTTCGACCGCAGAACCGATCTTGTCCTGAGGACCCCGTCACGGGCGGAATTCGCGGCCGCCACGGGTGGCCTGGAGGTCATCCCCCCCGGGCGGACCAAGCGGCGCTGGTTCGTCCCCTTCGGGAATCGCCTTGTGCGGGGACGGTTCTTTCTCGCCGAGCGCACCACGGCCTTCGTGCTGATGGCGGAGATCCACCTGGACCTACGGGGAGCCGTGTTCCTCGCTCCCGAGCCGAGGATCACGGTGATGGCGCTCGCCGGCAACCTTCGGGTACTCGTGCCGAGCGGGGTGCAGGTGGTGGTCGACCAGCGGTCATTGTTCGGCGGCCGCAAAATCACCACGTACGGCCCTCCGGCGACCGCCAGCCGGCCCCGACTGGAGATATCCATGCTCGATGTCCTCGGGAGCGTCAAGGTCACCAACGACGAGGCCACATGGAGCCCGTCGCTCATGGCGCGGGGATGAGCGCTCATGGCGCGGCGATGACTGGTACAAGGAGGCGACCGGTCTCCGAACTGTGGCAACCTTGGCCCGGACCACTGGGGTGGGCTGAGCCCACGACGCGCCATGGCGCAGAAGACCTTGGGGGGTGCACGTGACTGACGTCGGACAGCGGGTCGAGTGCCAGTGGTGCCATGCCCATAACCTCCTCGAAGCTCGAAGTTGTGACCGCTGCGGCGCGCCGCTCGACCAGCGCGACCGGGTGAGCGACGCCGGTTGGCGCCAGGCTCCCCGTCTCAGGGACCTGACAGAGATCCACTTCGGGTCGAGCACCGTGCAGATCGATGGTGACATGGTCCCGGTCGCCGAATTGGCACTCGACGCTGCAGACTCGGTGTTCTTCGAGCACCACGCCATGCTCTGGAAGGACGAGACCGTCCCGATGTCGGTGATGGACACCCCGGGCGGTGCGAAGCGGCTCCTCGGGGACATGCCGTTCGTTTTGAGCGTCGCCCACGGGCCGGGTCACCTCGCACTGTCGCGGGACGCCGCCGGCGAGCTCGTTGTGCTGCCCGTCGACGCGGCCACGGTCCTCGAACTGCGCGGTCACGCCCTGTTGGTTGCCTCCGGGACCATGACGTACTCGTTCTCCAAGGTGCCGGGCCTCAAGACAGCGCTTCTGGCCGGGACCGGGTTGTACCTCGACCGGTTCGAGGCGACGGGCGAACCCGGGGTCATCGTCGTGCACGGTTTCGGCAACGTCTTCGAGCGCACCTTGGCCGAGGGTGAAATCATCCACGTCGAGCCGGGTGGGTTCTTGTACAAGGACGCGTCGGTCTCGATCGAAGTGGTGTCGGTCGATCTCGCCGGCTCCGTCGAAGGCGACAGCAAGGCGACTCAAGGGGTCAAGGCGGCCAAGGACATGGCCGGTCGGGGGTTTCGTGGGCTGAAGGCGGCCCGCGCCCTGATGAAGGAGGGGGTGGCGGGTGCGGCCGCCCAAGTGCTCGGCGGAGGTGGTGCGGCCGCATTGGGCGATGCGTTGTCATCGAGCAGAGCTGCCTCCTTCATGGCGCTGACGGGTCCGGGGCGGGTCGGCATCCAGTCCATGAACCAAGATCGGCCGACCGGCTGATGGCGGCGGCCCTGGTGCAGGCGAAACTGAGCGAGGACGGACGACTATGACCGACACCATGACGTACACGTGTCCCTACTGCCGGCAATCGTCGACCGGCGGCGAAGGGAGCTGCCCGAGCTGTGGTGCGCCGGTCGATATCACGCTGCGGACGACCGCCGGTGGCTGGACCGAGTTGCCACCGATCGCGGACATGGCCAGGATCCAGGTCGGTCACTCCCAGGTGGAGGTCAGCGGCCGGTCGGTGCCGGCGGCCGACTGGAATCTGGGCACCGAGGAAGGGGTCTATTTCCCGCATCACGTCCTGCTGTGGCAGGAACCGTCGGTGAAGCTGACGCCGATGTCGATGCGTCGGGCGTGGACCCGGATGCGGGCCGGCCTGCCACTGGTCATGCTGATGGCTCGTGGTCCGGGACGGATCGCCTTCTCCCATGACGCACCCGGCGAGGTCATCGCGCTGCCCCTCGAGCCGGGCGCTTCCATCGATGTCTGCGAAGGTCGCCTGCTGACGGCGAGTGAAGGGGTCGACTACGACTGGCAGGAGTCGAACATCTGGTACTCGACGTCGGGGGGGACCGATGCGGCGGACACCGGCGCCGGCCTGAGTGTGCTGAAGATCGGGCTCAACCTTGCGGGTATGGCCGACGACGACCGCGACGACCGCCGGAACGAGACCGAGTGGCACTACCCGCTCGGGCGCTACGTGGATCACTTCACGGCGGGAGAGCGGCCGGGCATGGTCATGATCGGTGCGGGTGGCGCCGCGTTCATCCGCGATCTCGCCGAAGGCGAATCATTGTTGGTCAAGCCGCCAGCGCTGCTGTTCAAGGACCCGAGTGTCGCAATGCAGCTGCACGTCGAGTACCCGAAGGCCGGCATGAAGCTCTGGCGGTCATGGGGCAACCGATATCTGTGGCTCCGTCTCTTCGGCCCGGGCCGGGTGGGCGTGGAGTCCTGCTACGTGGCTGAGGAGGATCCTGGTACCGACTTCCACGATACGTCGGGAGCCACCCAGCACCTCTGGTAGGTCGCCGTCCATCGCCGTCCAATCTTCCTGAGGGTTCCGGCCGTAGTACAGCCAACCCGAGGAAAGGACGTGGACATGGCGGTGCGGACGGGACGTGAGGGCTTTCGACATGCGGTCCAGGTGGCGCAGACGGCCGGGGGGACCGTGGCCGTCGTCGTTCTCAGCGTCGGAGCGCTGGTTGTCGGCACATTGGCGGTGCCCTCTTCCGCATCAGCATCAGAATCCGCATCGGCCTCGGCGGTCGGCTCCCCCGGTAAGTCGCTGACGATCACCACGCAACGTGTGGCAAACGTCGGAACCGTTCTCGCCACCAAGTCGGGTCTGACGCTTTACCGCTACTCGGTGGACCCGGCCGGGAAGGTGACGTGCACCGGAGTCTGCGCGAAAGTGTGGCCGCCGCTTCTGCTGCCCAAGGGGGTCACCCACCTCAAGGCGCCACACGGTGTCAAGGGCCTCTCCGCCATTCATGTGCCCAGTGGGCGCCTCCAGGTCTTCTTCCACCATCAGGCTCTCTACACGTTCGTCAGTGACAAGCAGAAGGGTCAAGCCAGCGGGCAGGGCGTCGAGAACGACTGGTTCGCGGTGCTCTCCAACGGGAAGTCATCCGCCTCGGTCTCGACCACGACGACGCAGCCTCCTACGACCACGACCACCACTGCTCCTGCCCCTGCTGTCACACACCCCTCGTCGCATCCAGCACCCCCGGTGACCACGACGACACAGCCACCGGCCACGACGACGACCGTTCCCCCAGGAGGCGGGGTCGCGTTCTGAGCGGCAGGGCCGGTCCAAGCGGTCGCGCCGACGCCGAGGGCGACGGGGAGTGAATGACGGATATTCCCTGGGTACAGGGCTATCGTGACCTCCGATGTCTGCCCTCCAACCGGCGATGGATCGGCGATCGTTTCTCCGGCGGGCCGGTGTGGTTGCAGGCGGCGTCGGGGCAACCGCACTGGTCGGCAGCCTGGCCGCGTGCTCGAGCGACTCGGGCCACTCCCAAGCGGGGGGGACAACCACGACCAGTACTGCGGGTCACTCCGGCGGCCCTCCCCAGTGGAGCGTGTTGGCGGGGATGCTCACCGGAACCCTGGTCGTCCCCGGAGATGCCTCGTACGCCAACGACGCGCTGCTCTTCAACGAACTGATCACGTCGCCACAGCCCGCGGCGATCGCCTATTGCGCCGGCGCGACGGACGTACAACGGTGCGTGGCCTACGCCCGCGCCCATGGCGTACCGCTGGCCGCTCGCTCGGGTGGTCATAGCTACGCCGGCTACTCGTCGAGCTCGGGGCTGGTGATCGATGTCTCTTCCCTCAACAGCGTGTCGGTCGCGCCGGGGATGCAACTGGCCACGGTCGGTGCGGGGGCCCAGCTGATCGACGTCTACAACCAATTGGGGTCCTCTGGGCGCCTCCTCCCCGGGGGGTCGTGCCCCACCGTCGGCATTGCCGGCCTCGCCCTCGGCGGAGGAATCGGCGTCTTCGGCCGGGCCTACGGCATGACGTGCGACAACATCGCGTCGCTGGAGATCGTGACGGCCGACGGATCCCTGCGCCGGTGCACCCCGCGCAGCAACAGCGATCTGTACTGGGCCTGCCGGGGCGGTGGTGGCGGCAATTTCGGTATCGTCACCTCCTTCACATTTACCGTCCATCCCATTCCCAGCGTGACGTTGTTCACCCTGGACTGGCCCTGGGGCGAGGCGGCGAGCGTGCTCGATGCCTTTCTGCGGTGGATTCCGACAGCGCCGAACGAACTGTGGGCCAACTGCCAGTTGGCGGCGAACGGTACTGGTGGTACCGGGTTCCTCAAGGTGACCGGCGTGTTCGCCGGATCGACCGCGGCGTGTTCGAGCGCCCTGGCCCCGTTGCTCGCCGCCGTCGGCGCCGCGCCGTCCTCTCGATTCGTCGGTCCCGAGAACTACCTCCAAGCCATGCTGATCGAGGCGGGATGTGAGAACTTGACCGTGGCGCAATGCCACTTGCCCTCGCGTAACGCCGGCGGAACGTTGTCCCGATCCGCCTTCACGGCGAAGTCTTCGTATGTGAACAAGGCGTTTCCTGCGGCGGGGACGACGGCCATGATCGACGCAGTGGAGGCACTGGGCAACGATGTGCCAGGAGTAGGGGGCGGCATCACCTTCGACAGTTACGGCGGCGTCATCAGCCAGTTGGCCGCAGGTGACACGGCGTTCGTCCATCGCGACGCCATTGCGTGTGCGCAATATTCGGTGACGTACGGGAGCGCGAACCCGTCATCTTCGGCGACTGCCGGGGCCCGGAGCTGGCTGGATCAGACACAGGCCAGCTTCGCCCCGTACGCAGAGGGTTCCTATCAGAACTACATCGATCCGACTCTGCCGAACTGGGCCCAGGCGTACTACGGCAGCAACCTGCCCCGGCTGATGCAGGTGAAGAAGGCGTACGACCCCGCCAACATCTTCCACTTCGCACAGTCGATCCCCCTGCCGTCGAACTAGCCCCTGGGCTCTCCGTGTCGGGGTGGGGCCGAGGCGGGGTACGGCGGGGTACGGCGCCGGGGCGCGGAGACTGAGGCGGCGCTGGGTATTCCCGCAGGTCGGGCACTACCATGCGGGAGATGACGATGGAGCCGGCCGGCGGCGAGGGCAGGAGCGACGGGGGCAGCGACGCTGGCGGAGGAAGTGATGCCTTCGATCTCTCGATGGCCATTTCGTCGTTGCAGTCCAACAGCACAGACTCCCGCATCATGCTCAAGCTGCTGGTGGCGCAGCTCGCCGACGTCTTGGGCGGCCGGATCTCGGTGGAGCGGGCCGGAGGGCGCTTTCGGAAGTCCGACGAGATCAAATCAGTGCAGATCGTCCTGGGCGATGACACGCTCCGGGCCGATGTCGACGGCGCCACGGTACGGTGCAGCATCGGGCACGCTTCGGGGGGTATCCGGATCCGGAGCGAGCAAGTGGGCATGGATGCCTGGCTGACTCGTCTTCTCACCATCTTGCACAACGAAGCGTCCCATAGTGAGCAGACTCGGCTCGCGCTCGAGAACATCGTGATTGGAGAGTCGTCATGACTCAGTCTCAGCCTCCGGATCTGCCGAAGGACCTGCCGAAGGACGCCGCACACCGTCTGCAAGAGCTCGAGCACGGGCTCTTCACCTCCGACCTCTCGGTCAACGAGTTCCTCTTGGTGAAGGAGGCAGGATTCCATCCTCTGGGATTCGTGATGGGGTCTTCGATCTATCACATCGGGCTGCAGACCCGGAAGTGGGGAGAGAGCCAGGAGCTCACGAAGCTGACCGAGGCGATGTACACCGCTCGAGAGTTGGCGATGAACCGTATGGAGGAAGAGGCCGAGGAACTCGGGGCCGATGGCGTGGTCGGCGTCCGTCTCGACGTCAACTATTACGAGTGGGGGAACGACTCGGCGGAGTTCATCGCCTTCGGCACTGCAGTCAAGGCCGAGGACGGCACCTCGTACCGCAATGCGCAGGGAAAGCCGTTCACCTCGGATCTGTCGGGTCAGGATTTCTGGACGTTGATGCAGACCGGCTACGTGCCGCAGGGCCTGGTGATGGGCACGTGCGTGTACCACATCGCCCATCGCAAGCTCAGCCAAGCGCTCGGTTCGGTCGGACAGAACGTGGAGTTGCCGAACTTCACCCAGGCGCTCTATGAGGCGCGAGAGCTGGCGATGACCCGCATGCAGGATGAGGCCGGTCAGTTGAATGCCGGGGGGATCGTGGGTGTGCGACTGGAGGAGAAATCGCACCAATGGGGCTCGCACACCATTGAGTTCTTGGCCCTGGGAACGGCGGTGACCAAGACAACGGGCGAGGTCACGTTGCCGAAGCCGATCACCATTATCTCGCTCGACAATTGAGGGGCGACCGGTGAGCGACACCGCAGCCGACCTCCCCGAAGCGGCGGTTCGCCGCATCGAGGCGAATTCGTTTTCGTCCGGGCTCACCGTGCCCGACTTCGCGGCGTGTCTCGATCTCGGTCTGCAACCGGTCGGACTCGTCCAGGGGTTCTGCGTCATGCGCTGGGGCTGGTACGGGGCGGGCTCGGGCTACATGCGTGGGATGAATCCGTACTCGGGCGCGGGGCAGGGCGACGGCGCCTACGTGGAGACCTACCGGTGCCCGCACGGCTACGTGTCGAACGAGCACCGTATGTGGGGCCAGAACGTGGAGCAGACCTGGGTCGAAGAGGCGTGGTCCCAGGGTTATGGATCGGCCTATAGCCGCATGCTCGAGGAAGCCACGGCCTTCGGGGCCCACGGGGTCATCGGCGTCGTTGACCGCGTGACCAACCTGGCGGACACGGGGACCACCGAGTTCCATTTTCTCGGCACCGCCGTCCGGGTGGAGAACGGTCCTGCTCCCGCAGGTGGGGTGCCCTGGACGACGTACCTGGCGGGCCAGCGCCTGACCAAATCGATCGAGGCCGGTTTTATGCCGGTCAGCGTGGCGGCCTCGTTGGCTTCTGTGCGGGTGTGGGCCTACTGCATGACCGAGTACTTCATGGAAGGCAGCCGGGGATGGGGTGGTCCGTCGTCCCCGTACGAGGTGGAGCAGGTGAGCAAGGCGCACATGGCCTCCATACAGCTCGCCCGCAAGCACGTACGCCAGCAACTCTCGGGCGACCTGTTGCACGGAGCGACGATCGAGGTGGCCAAGCGTGAGTTGTCGCAGGGGGACGAAGTCATCGACTGCACCCTGCGGGGGAATCGCATGCGACGCTTCAAGGACTTTGACATCGTGCCTCCGCCCCGACCCACGGTGCGGCTCACATGAGCGACGATCCGGCGGATCCGGCGATCCCGGCGATCCCGGCGATCCCGGCGGCCCAGGCCGTCCCTGAGCCCTCGGCGATCGATGCTCGAGCGGAAATGCTGAGCGGGGCTCTGTCGCTTGCCAGCGCCCTGCCACCCTCCACGGCCCGTGGGGTGACGTCGGATCTTTCCATCGACGAGGCACTACTCCTTCACGGGTCCGGCTGGGAGCCGGTCGATCTCGTCTGCGGCGTCTCGGTCGTCTCGGTGCCCATCGGGGTTTGGAACTGGGGGCAAGGGGAGATAACCGTGGCTTCGGTCGCCCACAATGCTGCCGTCAAGGGAGCATCTGATCATCTCCAGAACGAATGCATCAAGGTCCATGGTCACGGGGCGGTCGGCGTGCGGGTCAACGTCGAAGTGCACACGCATCACATCGACGTGGAATTGGTCGGCACGGCCATCCGCCCGCTCGGCGGTGGGGCGCATCCCTCGGCGCCGTTCGTTTCCGACCTCTCGGCGCGTGACTTCACCCTGCTCCAGGGTGCGGGGTGGATGCCCGTCGGCCTGGCCTTCGGCGCCAGTTTCGCCTATGCCCCGCGGCGGTCAGCAGGAGATGCGATGAAGCAGAAGACCCAAAATATTGAACTCACGAATTTCACTGCGGCCATGTACTCGGCCCGGGAGTCAGCCATGGAACGGATGCAGCGTTCCGCCTTGGACGTTGGTGGCCAGGGCGTTGTCCAGGTAAAGGTGACCGAAGGTCCGATGCACTTCGCCCGTCACGCTGTCGGGTTTACCGCCTGGGGCACTGCGGTCCGGCTAGTGGCCGAATCTCACCAATTCGTGCAACCTGACGTGATCCTTCCTCTTGACGACGCCGTCGTCACCTTTGCCGCACAGAGCCTCAGGGGAGGGTAGGGCGAGGGGCCCGATTCAGGCTCGGGGGAGGTCGGGGGAGGTCGGGGGAGGTCGAAGCGGAAGTCGAAGGCCACCTTCACGGCGCCGCTCTCTTGTTGCGTGGCCAGGGCGATGAAGGCCTCGCGCCACTGTTCGAGAGGAAACGTGTGGGTGAGCATGCCCGTCAGATCGACCCGACCGGACTCGACGAGACGTAGGTAGTGCTCGATGCCGTGTAGGCGGACGCCCTCGACCTCCTCCACGCCGAAGGCGTTGGAGCCGACCCAGGAGATCTCCTTGAAGTAGAGCGGCGACCACTCCCACCGTTCGGGGGCATTGACGCCGCTCTTCACCATGGTGCCGCGGGACTTGAGGAGCCGCACGCCAATCTCGGCGGTGCTGCCCGTGCCCACGGTGTCGTAAACCACGTCGATTCCGCCGGGGTGAGCCATCGGCAGGGCACCTGGTGAAGCCTGCTGGAGTACGCCGCCGGACCACGCAGCCGCAGTCTCGAGCAACTGATCCAGAGGATACGGGTCGACGACGGTCGCCCCCAGGGCGTGTGCCAGTGCGGCTTGGGCGGGAAAACGTGCGACGACCATGACGTCGACGTCGGGATGCAGTACCCGGAGAATGGCCGTGGCGGTGGTGCCCAGTGCTCCACCGCCATAGACGAGTGCCTTGCCTCCGGGTGGGGGTGGATGACGGGTGATCGAGTGCAGTGAGACGGCGAAGGGATCGGCGATGACTGCGGCCTCATCACTGATGGAGTCGGGGATCGGGAAGAGCATCGACTCGTGCGCGGGGAGGTATTCGGCAAATCCACCGGGCGCATCCTTCGATGTCCCCGTGTGGATCCCGGGAGCGATGGGTCCCTGGGTGAAATGCCAACACTGACTGAGGTCGCCTGAGGCACAAGAGCCGCAGACCGGGCTGATACCACGCGGCACGCAGGTCAGCCACGGATTGAGTACGACTCGCTGACCGACTCGGAGGCGGGAGACGTTCGGGCCCAGCTCGACCACATCGGCCACCACCTCATGTCCGAGCACCGTCGGGACCGAGAAGTAGGAATTCGAGCGCGCTGTCGGTGAAGTCATCGCCAAAGTCGCTGAAGACCTGCTTGGCGTCGGACCCACAAATGCCCGTGAGCCGGGTTTTGGCCATCACCCAACCGTCACGCGTTGGGTGCGGCTCAGCTCGCTCCTCCAGTCGCATGGGTACTTTTGACAGGCCGACGAGAAGGTGGTTCTTCTCGTCCGGGGGCGTCCACGGTTCGGGTGCGACGCCGTACGTGAGTCCCTTCATCAATTCACCCCGCAATCGGACCGAACGGAATTATCAAAACAGGTGTGCGAATTTCCGAATATGGCGAGGAGGATCACAAGAATGACGAAAATCCCGATGAGGCTGAAGCCGACGATGATCCCCGCCAGCGCCAACCCGCCCCCTCCTTGAGCGCCCTGCGATCGCTTGACTTGGCTTCGAGAGACGAATCCGAAGATGATTCCGAGAATGCAAGGCACGCCAAAGAGAAACGGAACGATCCCCACGCAGGAGCAGACGAGCGAGGCGATGGCGAGCCCATTGGTCGGTTGTGGAGGGACCCAACCCGGGCCTTGTACGGTGGAGAAATCCACCGAGTAAGGCGACTGCCACGGCTGGTACGCCATTTGGTCCTGCTGGTAGAGCGCCTGGGATTGGTAGGGACCGTGTCCCATTTGTGGAGGAGGACCTGTCCACGCTTCGGGGGGATACCACTTGCCATCGGAGGCCAGCCACCATCCGTGACCCTGTGATGTGTCGCTCATCCCGTCACCGTCACCCGCTCGTTGCGCCGCGTGGTGGATGAGCATAAGCCGCGACGCCGGACTGGCGCCTTTTCTCCGGCACTCGAACGAGGTGATCAACCGTGATCAACCGTGATCGAACGTGATCGAACGTGGACGACGATAGGGGGAGGGGGCGACAGTCACGTCAAATAGGGACAGTGCCTGCACCCGGAGTGGCAGCAACTGCCCCTATCTGCGAGATATGCAGCTGTCAGCACAGACAAGCCCGTAGAGGGATCGAGATAGCTCATCGACCCTCGTTCGATCGCGGCACTGTGCGCGTCGAGGACGTCTCGATAGGCGGGGAGTGCCCGCGATAACCGGTCCTCGTGAGGCTGGGTGAGCGGGCGCTCTGCTAACGGTTCACCCATGTCAGCCGATTCGCCACTCCTGCAAGTCCCCGCCGCGTTTCTTCCGGGCTTGCCTGCTCAGCGGGTGCCAAGCAGGAGTGGCAAGGCTCAGCAGATCAGCGTGCTCGCTTCACGGCCTTCTTGGCCGGGGCGCGACGGACGACCTTCTTGGCGACCGGGGCCTTCTTGGCCGGGGCGCGACGGACGACCTTCTTGGCGACCGGGGCCTTCTTGGCCGGGGCGCGACGGACGACCTTCTTGGCGACCGGGGCCTTCTTGGCCGGTGCCTTGGCGACAGTGGTCCTGACCGGGGTCACGGCGGCCGACTTGCCGGCTGCAGCGACTGCGGTGGGATCAATCGGGTAGGCGCCCTTCTTCAATTTGGGGGCAGTCGAAGGGGCCAGGACGGCATCTTTGAACGCCTTCACGGGTGTAATGCGAGCCTTCTTGGAGGCCTTGATCCGGATGGCTTCTCCCGTGGCGGGATTGCGACCCATGCGGGCGGCACGGTCGACCTTGACGAATTTGGCAAACCCGGGGATCGACACCGGTTCGCCCTTGGACACGACGGCGGTCACCACATCGGTGAAACCGTCAAGGACTGCTGCCACCGTCTTCAGTTCGACATCGGACTGCACGGCTACGGACTTTGCTAGTTCTCGCTTGTTCATACGGACATTCTGGCTGAACGGAGCACCGTTGTGCACGTTCTGAAGCGAAAAGTTTCGTTTTCAGGCTTGAAATTCAGTGATTTTGCCCCCGCCGTGTCGAGATCGGACGGAATTCAGGTCAACGAAGCGCTCTTTGCCGCACGGAAGGTCGCGAAACGCATGTTCGTCCCTTTGCGTTTCGGTTGACAATTCGCGTCATTCGAGGCCGACGGCGCACACGTCACCGCTTGTTCGGACCCTCTCACGAGTCTTCAGGCTTGTTACTCACCGCGTCACCGTCGATCGATCGTATGGCGTCCGTATGGCGTCCGCATGGCGTCCGCATGGGAGGGCAGCGCAGGTCTCGGCACTCCGACACCCGTGAAAAAAGGGGGAGAAACGGCCCGGCAAACGTGTTCCGGCAACCATGCTCCCGGCAGCCATGCTCCCGGCAGCCATGCTCCCGGCAACCATGCTCCCGGCAATCGTGCTTTCGGCAACGTGCGAGAAGATGACGAGAAGATGACGAAAAGATGCATCGATGCGTGGGACCAACCGAGGGAAGCTCACGTGAAGCTGGTAGCACGCTGGGGGCGCGCAAACGGATGCAAGACCTCCTCAATTGTCTGCCCCGGTTGCCTGAGTGTCGGCCCCTGGATGAACGCCAGACAAGCGGGGTTACGAGAACGTAAACGAGAACGTGAACGAGATCCCGACGGGCAGGGTTGCGGGAGAGCCCGACGGGCAACGTCTCGAGAACATCGTCGGAACGTCGGCGGAGACATTCACGAAAATGACCATGAGTAAAGCCCACGAGAAAAGTGAGCGATCTCCGAATAGCCTTGACCGCGAACGGGGGCGCACGTGACACAGATCCGCCGGCAATGAGATGGCGGCTCGATGGCGCGGGAGTCGCGCAACGTGAGTAGGCGGAACGAGAACACTGAGAAAACGAGAACACTGAGAAAACGAGAACACTGAGAAGTTGACTAACTACGTCATATTTGTGAAGATTGGGCACCCGGGGGCTGTTCACAACGCTCGGGCCGAACGAAGGAGACACCTCCATGGCCGATTGGGGCTTTGAAACCCGCCAGATCCACTCGGGCGCCGTGCCCGACCCGACGACTGGCGCCCGCGCAGTGCCCATTTATCAGACCACCAGCTACACCTTCCGCGACACGGCGCACGCGGCGGCCCTCTTCGGACTGGAGGAACTCGGCAATATCTACACGCGGATCATGAATCCGACGCAGGCCGTGTTCGAGGAACGGATGGCCGCTCTCGAAGGCGGAGTGGCCGCTCTCGCCGTGGCGAGCGGGCAGGCGGCGGAAACGCTCGCACTGTTGAACCTGGCGGAGAACGGGGGGCACATCGTGTCCTCGGCCTCCCTGTACGGCGGAACCTACAACCTCTTCCACTACACCTTGCCGAAGCTGGGTATCGAGACCACGTTCATCGCGGACCCCGATGATCTGGCGGCGTGGCGGGCTGCCATCCGGCCGAACACAAAGGCCTTCTACGCCGAGACTCTCGGCAATCCGAAGGGCGACGTGCTCGACTTCGAGGGAGTTTCAGGGGTCGCCCACGAGAACGGCATCCCGCTCGTTGTGGACAACACACTCGCGACGCCGTACCTGGCGCAACCGTTGCAGCACGGCGCCGACATCGTCGTCCATTCGGCGACAAAGTTCATCGGTGGGCACGGCACGTCCATTGGCGGCGTGATCGTGGATGGTGGGGCGTTCGATTACGAGGGGAGTGGACGGTTCCCCGCATTCACCGAGCCGGATCCCAGCTACCACGGCCTCATATTCGGACAGCTTCCCGAAGCCCTCTTCCCGGCGCGCTACGTCCTCAAGGTGCGGCTGCAGTACCTGCGAGACGTCGGGGCGTCGATCGCCCCTCTCAACTCGTTCCTCTTTTTGCAGGGGCTCGAGACGTTGAGCCTGCGCATGGAGCGGCATGTGCAGAACGCAGAGGCTGTGGCGGCATGGCTCGAGGCGAGGGAAGAGGTGACGTGGGTCGCCTACCCCGGACTGGCATCGAGCCCGTGGCACGAGCGGCAGCAGCAGTACCTGCCCAAGGGCGGTGGCTCCATCATCGCGTTCGGCATCGCCGGGGGCGCCGATGCGGGTCGCAAGTTCATCGAGAGCCTCGAGCTCTTCAGCCACCTCGCCAACGTGGGTGACGTCCGCAGCCTGGCGATTCACCCGGCATCGACGACACATTCCCAGTTGACCGAGGCGGAGCAGACCACGACGGGCGTCACGCCGGACCTGGTCCGGTTGTCGGTGGGTCTCGAGTCCATCGAGGACATCCTCGCTGACCTCGAAGCCGGGTTCCGAGCCGCCAAGGGAGCATGACGCAGGAGGCCCTTGCCGGCGTCTGGCTGCCCGGTCTTGATCCGGGCCGGCGGCAGTTCGTGCAGCTTTCCGGTGAGGCGGGTGGTTTCGTCCTCGAGGGCGGCGGCTCTCTCCCCGAGATCACCGTCGCCTATGAGACGTGGGGGACTCCGAACGCACAGCGGAGTAACGGGATTCTGGTGCTCCACGCCCTCACCGGAGACTCCCATGCGACGGGCCCGACCGCGCCCGGGCATGTGACATCTGGTTGGTGGGACGGTCTCATCGGGCCCGGCGCAGCGATCGACACTGATCGCTACTTCGTGGTGTGCCCGAACGTTCTCGGTGGCTGCCAAGGGACGACCGGCCCTTCGTCGCGTGGGCCGGACGGTGAGCCCTACGGCTCGCAATTTCCCCTGATCACGATTCGTGATCAGGTCAGGGTGGAAGTGGGCATGGCCGATGCGCTCGGCATTGTGACGTGGGCGTGCGTCGTCGGAGGATCGATGGGCGGGATGCGTGTGCTCGAGTGGTGCGTCGGCTATCCCGAGAGGGTTCGTCGGGCTGTCGTGTTGGCCGTCGGGGCGGCGGCCACGGCCGATCAGATCGCACTGTGCTCCTTGCAGATCCGCGCCATACGCCAGGACCCCGCGTTCGCCGGAGGTGACTATTACGGGACGGGTGCCCGCCCGGTCGATGGCCTGGCCATCGCCCGAGGGATCGGCCAGGTGAGCTATCGGACCGGCGCCGAATTCGAGAGCCGCTTCGGACGAAGTCCGCAGGCCGAGGAAGACCCCCTCAAGGGCGGTCGTTATGCGGTGGAGTCCTACCTCGAGCACCACGGGGACAAATTGGCGAAGCGCTTCGACCCGAATTCCTATGTCGTCTTGAGCGAGGCCATGAACCACCATGATGTGGGGAGAGGTCGAGGCGGTATCGAGCGGGCGCTGGGCGACGTACACGCTGACGTGACGGTGGCGGGCATCGTCTCTGATCGGCTGTATCCCCTCGAACTCCAGCTGGAGCTGGCCCGCCTCCTCCCCGGTGACCGACCGGTGGCCATCGTCGAGTCGCAGTTCGGCCACGACGGTTTCCTCCTCGAGGTCGAGCAGATCGGCAAGATCGTGGCCACCTGTCTGGCTTCGTAGCAGAACATCGGTCGGCCCCGTCTTCCCCGGCGAACCGGCTCCGGCGGGGAGGCGGCCCCGGGCGGGCAACCGGGCAGTCCGAGCCCGGGCGCTAGTCGGTGTCGGCTCCAAACGCCGCCGCGTGGAGGTCACGGAACAGCATCGTCATCTCGGGTAGCTGGTAGTGCGCCTGCAGGCCACTCGGGTTCGGGAGCAACCACAATCTGGCCGGTCCGAGCGTCTCGGGCTGTTCGCCGATGACCGAGAGTGGGCGCCGAAAGGCCGTCCGATACGCTTGGAGGCCCAGGACTGCGATGAACCGAGGCCGCAGGCGGAGAGCCTTTGCGGCCAGTTGGAGTGCGCCGGCACGCAGTTCGTCGTTCGTGAGTTCGCTGGCGGCCACCGTCGTCCTTTCGACGAGATTGGTGATGCCTATACCCATGCCGGGCAGTGTCGACTGCTCCGAAGGAAGGAGCACCCGATCCGTGAAGCCTCCACCATGCAGCAACTTCCAAAAGCGGTTCCCGGCCCGGGCGAAGTGAAGCCCCAGCTCGCCTGACAGACGCCCCGGGTTGATCCCGCAAAAGAGCACATGCAACCGGGGCCCGACAAGATCGGGGATCCCGTTCGTCCCACTCGTCCCACTCATTGGGAATTCAGCGTGTGGTGCATCGACAGAGAGACCCACCATTCCTGACTGGGCCCATTGCCGTCCCTGCCACCGCCAGTGCTTTCGCCGTCGCCGTCTTCGTTCGCGCTGAGCACGGGATCGCCCGGCACGGGATCGCCCGGCACGGGGGTGTTTCCCGGCTGCAGCGAGTGCCCCTCCCGGCGGATCAAGGAGAATCGGCTTACCGTCTGTTGGCCCCCCTCGTGATCGAGGTAGAGCAGATCGACAGTGACCGCTCCGTCGGCTACGCCGGCGGCCACCGACTTCTGCAGTTCGTCGGACTCGTCGCGCAATGCCCCCTGCCAGAAGGCCACGTCATTCGGTGCGATCCACAGTGCACGAGTTTGCGGCCGAAAGTCTTCGGGCGCCCCCCAGGGATCTTCGTTCTTCTTCTGCCCGGCGAACGGCTCCCAGGCGCTGATGATCGCCATGCCATTTCCGACATTTCGCACCATCATGGCCAGGTAGACGACACCATCGATCACCTCGACGACCGCCCGTGCGCCCTCGAGTCTCACCCAATGACGGTCCGCGAACATCACCTTCTGCGGTGGGTCCTCGAGCCGTGATGGCGCCAGGATGGGACGCAGCCCGATCCGGAAGGATCTCTCCGCGATCCGGGCCGACCGATTCGCCGAGCGCACGGCAGCGAACGTGGCCACTCCCAGCACCAGCGTCCCGCCTGCCGTGGCCAGCGAGGAGATGGTGGAAGCGTCCCAGGTGGTCACGCGAGGGAGCCTAGTGAGGGAGCGCCGCGGCACCCTCGAGGGAAGAGGGTGCCGGGAGGCGAAGGTCGGTGAGCGTTCGGCCTCCGCGGTGGTCGAGTGGCGATTGCAATGGAGGCGAGAAAGAGGGAGCATCTGAGCTACACCAACGGCTCCTTTGGGGGGATACACATGGCACAGTGGGATTTCACGACCGATTTCGTTTCCATCGGGAGCGGGGGTGGTGGACTCTCGAGCGCCCTCGCCGTCAACTCGAAGGGGTACGACGCGCTCGTCCTGGAGAAGCGCGAGGTCATCGGGGGCTCCACCGCCATGTCCGGGGGAGTGTTGTGGATTCCCAACAACCCGCTGATGGTTTCCGAAGGGGTCGACGACTCCCATGAGGATGCCATGGCCTATTTCGAGGACGTCGTGGGGGACGTCGGCCCCGCCTCCTCCTACGAGCGACGTGAGGCCTACATCACCCGCGGGCCGGAAATGGTCTCGTTCCTCCAGAGCCTGGGACTCTCCTTCCGCCGTTGTGAGGGTTACTCGGACTACTACCCCGACGCGAAGGGTGGGAAGGCGCGCGGCCGATCGATAGAGGGGACGGTCTTCGACGGTCACCGCCTCGGCCCATGGTTCGAGAAGCTCCAGCGTGGGTTCCTCTTCGAAATGTCGGGGTTGGCCGCCTATACCGGTGACGCGGCCAAATTGATGAACTACAACCGGAGTGCCAAGGCTCTGGCCGCCTCGGCCAGGTCGTACGCCCGCACCAAGTCCGCATTCGCCCGTGGTCAGGCTCCCATGACGTCAGGGTGGTCCTTCATCGGCCAGATGCTGTACGTGGCCCTCGACAACGAGATCCCGGTCTGGACCAACGCGGCCGTGCGAGACATCATCATCGAGGATGGCCGGGCGGCAGGAGTGCTGGTGCAGCGCGAGGGGAAGGATGTACGCGTCCTCGCTCGGCGCGGCGTCCTGATCTCCTCGGGAGGTTTCTCGCACAATACGGACATGCGGAAGAAATACCTCGATGCCGCGGCGACCACCGACAAGTTCTCGTTCTCGAACCCCGGCGACACAGGGGAAATGATCGAACTGGCGATGAGCCTCGGAGCCGCCACCGATCTCATGGACGAGGTCGTGTGGAATCCCTGCAAGGAGATCAACGGTTACGCCGTCTTCGAATCAGATCGCCAGCGTCCCGGCTCGATCTACGTGGATGCCGCCGGAAAGCGCTTCGTGAACGAGGCCAGCTCGTACCTCGAGGTCTGCAAGGCCCAGCTCGAGCGCAATCACTCCACGAAGGCCGTGCCCGCCTGGGTCATTTTCGACGACGACTTCCGACGCCGCTACATCTTCACCAAGGGACGTCCCGGCGCCATTCCGCAGGAGTGGTTCGAATCGGGTGACTACAAGAAGGCCGACACCACCGATGAGCTTGCCGCCATGTGCGGTATCGACCCGGTCGGGTTGCGCGACACGCTCGATCGCTTCAATCCGAATGCCAGGCAGGGCGTCGACCCTGAGTTCCATACCGGCGAGGGGGCTTACAACCAGTATCTCGGCGACCCGAGATGGAAGCCGAACAACTGCCTGGCACCGATCGAGAAAGGTCCCTTCTACGCGTCGGCGGTCTACCCCGGTGATGTCGGCACATGCGGTGGAGTCCTCACCGATGAGAACGCCCGGGTGCTCAAGGCGTCCGGCGAGTCAATTCCCCATCTGTACGCGACGGGCAATGCCACGGCGAGCGTGATGGGGCGCAAGTATCTCGGGGCGGGGGCGAGCATTGGGAACAGCGCTGTGTTCGGCTATCTCGCGGGGCTGCACGCCTGCAGGGACTGAAGCCAAGCCCGGCGGCGCCACCGGCACCGGCACCGGCACCGGCACCGGCACCGGCACCGGCACCGGCACCGGTGCAGCTTTATGGCGAGGGCGGCTACCCTTCCGTCGCCCTCAGGCGTACCCCCGCTTTGCGGACGGTGACAGTCCCGCCGACGGCCACCCGCGCCTGGCACGCCAGGCGTCGCCCCGCACCATTTCGAGCAGGTAGCGAGCGCAACCGTCCGGCCTCCAACGGTTCTGGCGCGGACAGGAACTCCTTGCCTTGGAGCACCTCCATCGCGCAGGCTCCGCACTCAGCCTGCCCCCAGCAGGTGGTCGGCCATTGGTAACCCGCACGCCATGCTGCCTGTATGAACGATTCGCCCGGGTGCACATCGAAATGAGCCCCTCCGGGTTCGACATAGACCTCACTTCTCGGATGGGCGGAGGATGCGGCCGTGGTCGACATGAGTCGGGCGTAGACCCCGATGATCCCCTTACCTTGAGCCGTCGATGTAGCGGTCGACCTCGAGGTGCAGGTTGGAGATCGCGCCCTCCCACTCCGTCGCCAGGCGCAGCTCCTTGAAGCTGTCGGAGTGGAGCCCCCTCTGCTGCCGCTCCATGTTGCTGAAGTCCTGTCTGGGGATCAAGCCCCAATTCTCATCGTTTTGGGCGAAACGTCCCGTCAGAGAGGCCCGACCCGGATCGTGGTCTTCCGGGTACAAGGTGAGCGACCAGACCTCGAAGAGGCACTTTTCCGGGTTGTCCTCGTACGGCCGACAGCGATAGCTCAACGCGTTCCCGTATTGCGGCAGCACGAAGAAGTTCGGGAACAGGAACACCTCGCCGCCCCACTGTCCCATCTGTTCGGGTGTGAGCTGCGGCAAGGGAATGCCGGCTCCTGCGGAGTACTCGTAGAGCGCGGCGATGGCAACCGGAGCGGCGTTCTCCCGTGCCTCGGGCCGGTTGCGGATTCCCTCGAAGACCCGCACGTCGCGCTCGAGCGTCATGGCGTCCTGACCCTCCCAGAGAACCCGGGCGAATTCGATGAACATCTCCGCGCTCATGGGTTCGTCCGAGGGCTTCGACCAGAACCGGGAGTGACCGTGTTCGAACGTCTCGTAGAGAATCGATCCCGCCGGCCAGTCCTCTCCGGCGCCCATGGTCAGCTGCGTGTGCGTTCTCATGGTGTGGTAGCCCTCGAGGAACGCCTCCATGGCCATCTTCCAGTTGACGTCGAGGACGACCTCTTTCCACCACCAGACCTTCATATCGGCGAGTCCCAGTGGATCGAGAATGGCAGCGGCCGGTGCGAGCATCTCCTGGAGTGGCGCGGCTTCGGGATCGAGGTTGATCCAGACGCACCCTCCCCAGACGTCCGACATGCACTCCTGCAGCTTGATGTCGTCCGGTTTCAAGCACTCGGCGGCGAAGGCCTCGGCGCCGTAGACGAATGAGCTCGAACCGTCGGAGTTCCAACGCCAGCCGTGGAAGGGGCAGACGATCTGTCCTCCGAGCAGACTCCCCGAACCCTTCAAGAGCTCGGTCGCACGATGCCGGCACGCGTTGTAGAAGGCACGAATCCGATCCTCCCGCTCGCGCACGACGATGATCGACTGATCGCAGATGGTGTACTCGGTGAAGTCTCCGACTTCGGGTATCTCTTCCAGCCGGCACGCCATCTGCCAGGTGTGGCGCCAGAGGTGTTCCTTCTCCAGCTCGAAGAATTCCCGGTCGTAATAACGCTCGCGGGGAACGAAAAGCGGATCTTTCATCGGAAACGGATTCGTGCGCTTTCCGTTGAGCCGCTCGTCCGTGACAGTCATTGCACGCTCCTCCCGGGCGAACTTTGGGGACGCCCCCGAACCTCAGGTTCCCACTTGACACTACCCGTTGTCCACCATATTTTGGACCGGGCAGTACGAGGCCGCGATGCCGGTTGAGGCAGCGATTTTGCTTCCAGTGGTGAGTCCCTGACTCGTTCGGCGTCACGCGGAAGGCATGTACGACTTGCGCGAGGCAATGGGACGTGTCACGGTCCATTGGCGGCGATGTAGGGCCATCCGGCTATTGGGGGCTATCCAATGATGTTCAGACGATTTGGTGCTGGCGTCCTCGGGATAAGAATCATCGCCACCGGGCCCCGCGCGTTCTACGCCATTCCCGAGGGCACGACGCTCGGCGGGCTATCGTCGCCGCTGACCTTTCCGAAGGGCAAGACCTTCGACAATGCGTGCTACTTCCTCATGGGGATCAAGAACCAGAAACTCGATTCCCTCAACGGTTCAAAGGACTTCTGCGTAAAACTATGAGCATGTCAACCCTCGATCTCAAGGCGTCACCCGAGAAGCAACGACAGATGTTCGAGGTCATGGCCCTGGCCAAGGCCTGTGACGAACGTCTCCGCAAGGGCATAGCGACCGGCGAGTTCCTCACCGTCTATTGGCCGTCCCGGGGTCAAGAGGCGATCGCTGCCGGGTTCGCGGCGTCCTTGCGGGGCGACGACCGCCTGGTGACGACCTATCGGGGTCTGCATGACCTGATCGGCAAGGGGGTCTCCCTGGTCGAGATCCTCGGAGAGATGCTGGGACGCCAGGCCGGGGCCTGCCGCGGCAAGGGTGGCACCATGCACATCGCAGATCCGAGCGTGGGCCTGATGGTCTCGACCGGCATCGTCGGCGCCGGGATCCCGGTCGCCGTCGGCTTGGCGCTCGCCGCGCGGGCGCAGAAGTCCGATCGGGTCGTTGCGGTCAGTTTCGGAGACGGGGCGACCAACACGGGATCCTTCCACGAGGGTGCGAACCTGGCCGCGACGTGGCAACTGCCGCTGATCCTGGTCTGCCAGAACAACGGGTACGCCGAGATGACGCCCACCGCCGACACCATGCACGTCGAGCACATCGCCGACCGGGCGGCCGGGTACAACATGCCCGGGGTGACAGTGGACGGCAACGACCCGGTTGAGGTCTACGGGGCATTGGCCGCCGCCGTGAACAGGGCACGCTCGGGAGATGGGCCGACCCTGGTGGAGTGCGTGACCTACCGGTTCTTCGGGCACTTCTTCGGGGATCAGATGACCTATATCCCGCCGGACGAGCTCGAGGCGGCAAAGGCGGCTGACCCGGTACCCCGGTTCGCTGATCGATTGGTCGAAGACGGCGTGATCAGCCGCGCACAAGTCGAAGAGATCGAAGAGGGCGGAAGGCAACAGGTCGAGGACGCGCTCGTCGACGTCCTGGCGAGCCCGGCACCGACGTTGGATGAGCTCGATCGTGACGTGTATGCCACATCTGAGGGGCGCTGAATGAGCATCGACACCGAAACAGAAATGACGGTCAGGGACGCACTCGCCTTGGCCCTCGACCAGGCCCTGGCGGCGGACAACCGTGTCCTCTTGATGGGCGAGGACATCGCTGATCCGGCGGGAGGCGTCAGCGGCGTCACGGCCGGACTCTCGACCAAGTACGGCGCCGACCGTGTACTCGACACACCGATCTCCGAAGCGGCCATCGTGGGCGCGGCCATCGGGGCGGCCCTCGAGGGGATGCTGGTCGTGCCGGAGATCATGATCATGGACTTCATCGGGATAGCGATCGACCAGATCGTGAACCATGCCGCGAAGCTCCGCTTCATGTCGGGCGGCCGTACCACATGCCCGATCACCGTCCGCACGGCCGTGTTCGGGGGTCTCGGTTCCGGTGCGACCCACTCGCAGTCCCTCGAGGCCTGGTTCATGCACATTCCCGGGCTCAAGGTCATCGTCCCGAGCACGCCCCGGGATGCCAAGGGCCTTCTCACCTCGGCCATCTTCGACCCCGATCCGTGTGTGTTCATGGAGACCGTCCTCACCTACGGCGCACGCGGGCTGGTGCCCGATGATCCGGGTTTTTCGATCCCGCTCGGACAAGCCGATGTGAAGCGCGACGGCAAAGATGTGACCGTCGTCACCTACGGACGGGGCGTGTTCGATGCCCTGACCGCAGCCGATCAGCTGGCCGGCGAGGGGATCGATGTCGAGGTACTCGACCTCCGGACACTGGTGCCGCTCGATACCGACCGGATCCTCGCGTCGGTGGGCAAGACGAAGCGGGCGGTCGTGGCGCATTCTGCGACGACCTTCGCCGGCCCGGGGGCCGAGGTGGCGGCCACCATCTCGGAAGGGCTTTTCGGCGAGCTGTTGGCTCCGGTACAGCGAGTGGGAGCGGCTTTCACCCCCATCCCTTCGGCCCAGGCCCTAGAAGCGGCAACGCTTCCCTCGGCCTCGTCCATCACCGATGCAGTGCGCCGGACGCTCGAGGGCTCGCATGGGTGAACGGACTCCCGTCCGCATTCCGAAGATGTCGTTGGCAACCTCCGAAGCGGGCCTCGTGGAGTGGCTCGTCGCCGACGGGGCCACGGTCAGCGAAGGCGAAGCGCTCTATGTCATTGAGACCGACAAGGTCGAGACGGAGATCGAGGCAGCCACGAGCGGTGTGATCCACCACGGTGCCGAGGCGGGACAGACGTATCCGGTCGGTACCGAGATCGCCACCATCGAAGGGACGTCGTAGCCGGTTCTCGAGCCGCCCTCGCCCGCCCTCAGTGCCACGCAGCGGCCCACACCTTCGGCGACGGACGGAACCTGCAGGAAGTCGACTCGCAGGGTCAGGTCGATACGTCGGAGAGGTGGCGGCGCCGGAGGACGACCCAGCCCAGGAGCAAGAGGACGAAGGCAACGAACAGGAGCACCGGAAGGATGAACGTGGTCCACGAAGAGTGCTCGTCCGCCAGGACGTGTGTTGGGGCGAGGAGGGCCGGGTCGCCTGGAACCACGACGATGTGAAGCTTCTCGCCTGTTTCGTAGGGCGCCAGACCTGGGATCGCCTCGGCGTAATGATGGCCGTCGAGGGTGAAGGTGCCCTGGCACTCATCACCGGCCGGAGTGCTGCCGCTCCCGCCGATGAGGAGAGCGCACCCGGTGACTGTCATGACGGCGGGCACCCCATTTTTGTGCAGACTCGATATCTGGTTGTTCCTGTGGACCCCGGCCACGAAAAAGACGATGGAGAGGACCAGAAGAGCCACCAAGGTGATGACGAGGATCACCTGACCGACCCGGCGGGTATTCACCTTCCCCACGCTGGAACCGCGGAGGTTCGTCACTGCCTCCGAAGACGAATCGGCCTTCCCGGGCTGCATCCGGTCCGCCTCGGCCTGCATCCTGTTCGCCTCGGCCTGCAGCCTGGTCGCCTCGGCCTGCATCCGGTCCGCCTCGGCCTGCATGCTTTCCGCAGTGGGCTGGTTCTGATGACTGGTCGGCTGCGAGGCGTTCATCTGCATAACCTTCCCTCAGCCTTGGGCTTGCTCGCCACTTGACCGCCCCCCACCAGGGGGTTGAGCCGCGCGGAGTGGCACGAGGGGGCGGTGCTCCCGGTGGACGGACGGGTGGGGTTCACTAACATCGTGGCTGTGGCTGTGGCTATGGCACCGGTGGTACCAGGGGATCCAACGTCGGGTTGCCCGACGTTGCGCATGATCCAACCCCGACCGGCGGGTCAGCGGCCGGATCGATAGAGGGTCGAGAAGGACGTGCCGCCGCCGCATGTGGACGTGCTGTTGGTGGTGGACCCGGGTGCGGCCCCCCACATCCTCACGGCCCGGGCCAGTCGGGTGGTTCGGATCCCCGCCGGGCATACCTCACCGTCATTGATAGCGGAGCTTCGGGGCAGTATCCCCCGGTTGGTCGGGGTGTGTGGCGATCCCATCCAGACGGTGGAGATCGCGCGGGAGCTACGTGGGGCCGGCCTGCCGACGGTGCTCTTCGCGGATGGTCCGGTCGTCGCTCCCGAAGGCGTCGAGGTGTGCCCCATTACGGACCCGGGCCCACCGATGGACGTGCGGGACAGCGTGCTCGAACTCGTCGGCAACACACCCCTCGTTCGACTCGACAGGGTTGGGCGGGATCTCCCGTGCCATCTCCTGGCGAAACTCGAGTATTTGAATCCCGGGGGGAGCGTGAAGGACCGTCCGGCGCTGGAGATGATTGACGCCGCCGAGAGGGAAGGATTGCTCCGGCGCGGGAGCACGATCGTCGAACCTACCTCAGGCAACACGGGCGTCGCACTGGCCATGGTGGCAGCACAGCGCGGCTACCACTGCATCTTCACCATGCCCGACAAGATCGCCGAGGAGAAGCGGCAACTGCTGCGTGCTTTCGGCGCCAGGGTCGTGATCTGTCCGACCGCAGTGGCGCCGGACCATCCTGAGTCCTACTACTCGGTGGCCGACCAGATCACTGCGTCCACGCCCGGTGCCTTCCAGCCGAACCAGTACCACAACCCGCGGAACCCGAGAGCCCATGAGATTTCAACCGGGCCCGAGATCTGGCGACAGACCGCCGGGCGGATCACGCACTTCGTGGCAGGCGTCGGCACGGGCGGGACGATCAGTGGGGTCGGGCGCTATCTCAAAGCACAGAATCCCGCAGTGGAGGTCATTGCCGCCGACCCCGAAGGATCGATCTACTCGGGGGGAGGCGGACGGCCGTATCTCGTCGAAGGGATCGGCGAGGACTTCTGGCCGACGACGTACGATCCGGCGACCGTCGATCGGGTGATCGCCGTCTCCGACGAGGACTCCTTCCGCACGGCGCGTCGGGTCACGCGGGAGGAAGGGATCCTTGTGGGTGGGTCGACCGGGACCGCGGTCTGGGCGGCTCTCGAAGTTGGCCGCACATTGGGGCCCGACGACGTCGTGGTGGTCCTCATCCCCGACTCCGGCCGGGGCTATCTCTCCAAGCTCTACGACGACGGATGGATGTCCGATCACGGGTTCCTGCGTGCCCGCGGGAGCACGGTCGAAGCGGTGCTCGCCAGCAAGGGGGACCGGCTGCCGCCTCTCGTCCACGTCCATCCCGACGAGACGGTGCGCGTGGCGATTGCCATCCTCGAAGAGTTCGGGGTCTCCCAGGTGCCGGTGGTCAAAGCGGAGCCGCCGCTGGCCCTGGCCGAAGTGGTCGGATCGGTGACCGACCGCCTGCTCCTGCAGCGCAGCCTTCATCATCCCGAGGTCTTCGATCAACCGGTGGAGTCGGTGATGGCCCCACCATTGGCCACCGTCGGCCAGGGGGAGACGGTCGACCAGGTCGCGGACCGCCTCCAGGAGTCACCCGCAGTGCTGGTGCTCGATGGCGGGCATCCGGTCGGCATCCTCACCCGGTCGGATCTCCTGGCGTTTTTGGAGCGGACCTGATGATTGGAACGGACCCAGGGATGAGCGCCTCGTGAGGGACGACGACGCCCGGCTCGGATTCGAGACGCTCGCCATTCACGCCGGGCAGACGCCCGACGTCACGACCGGAGCCGTGGTCACGCCCATTTATCAAACGTCTACGTTCGCCCAGTCGAGCGTCGGCGAGCACAACGGTTACGAATACAGTCGCACGGGCAATCCGACACGGACCGCTCTCGAGACCTGCCTCGCCGCGCTGGAGGCGTCCACTTTCGGGCGGGCGTTCTCGAGCGGCATGTCCGCCATCGACGCTGTGCTGCGGCTGTTGCAACCGGGCGACCACGTGCTCATCGGAAATGACGTGTACGGCGGTACGTACCGCCTGCTCTCACAAGTGCACGCACGCGCCGGTCTCCGCTTCGAAGCGACTTCCTTCGATGAACCCGCAGACGTGGCCGCCGCCATGCAGCCGACCACGCGCATGGTGTGGGTGGAATCACCATCGAATCCGATGTTGCGGATTGCGGACATCGCCGCTCTGGCCCAGCTGGCCCATGCACACGGAGCGCTCCTGGTGGTCGACAATACGTTCGCCACCCCGTATCTCCAGCAACCGCTCGCGCTGGGAGCGGACATCGTCGTGCACTCGACCACGAAGTACCTGGGCGGGCATAGCGACGTGGTCGGAGGATTCGTCGCGACGTCTGACCGGGAAGTTGCCGAACGGATCGCCTTCCTGCAGAACGCCGTCGGTGCGGTGCCGAGCCCTTTCGACTGCTTCCTCGTGCTCCGTGGCGTCAAGACGCTCGCGGTCAGGATGGAGCGCCATTGCGCCAACGCCGCTCGGGTGGCAGAAGCCCTCATCGCGCACCCTGACGTGGAGCACGTGTACTACCCGGGCCTGCCGGAACACGCTGGCCACGCGACGGCGTGCGCCCAGATGCGAGGGTTCGGGGGAATGGTCTCGTTCACGGTGCGCGGTGGCGAAGCTCGTGCGCTCGAGGTGGCCTCCTCCACCTCGATCTTCACCCTGGCCGAATCCCTCGGAGCCGTCGAGTCACTCATTGAGCACCCCCACCGGATGACACATGCGTCGTTGTCCGACTCGGTTCTCGCCGTCGACCCCTCACTGCTCAGGCTTTCGGTGGGCCTTGAAGACGTCGATGACCTCGTCGCCGATCTGCGCTCCGCCCTGGGCACGGCTTTCGCTGACTGAGGACGCCCGTCGTCGGAGCGGGGTCCAGATGTCGCAACGGAGGTTGTCGCACGGACCCGCCGGTGCGGTCACGTTATTGGGCCGAGGAGATTGGTACTTTGTCCCCTCGCTGCGATCGGGGTGGTGGCCACTTCGGGCGGTCAGCTCCAACCTTTGTATCAGTCCTCTTCAACTCCCTGCGGACTCGCCGGTCAGCCTGACGTGACGGTATCGAGCAGCGCAGGGCCCCTGCCGACGCCATCGCCCGGTCAGCCACCGGGGACCGTCGCCACGGTCAACTTCACAGGCAGCAACCCGATTGCCAGCTCCGTTGCCGTTCTCGTCGGGACCCCGGTCAACGCCGCAGCGACACTGGCGGGTGTCAATGCGTCACATGCAAGCGGGACCGTGACCTAGGCGTCTTCACCGATAGCGTGTGCCACGACGCGGCGCGCGCGGCCATGATCGTGCCGATTTCCTCACCCGGTGTCCTGCCGGCGGCCCCGTCGGTCGCGCTCGGTGTCGGGACCTACTCCTGGAAGATCGATTTCAACTTAGGCGGTACGTTCCAAGAATTGAACCTCTCGTCCTCCACCGGCTGCGGCATCTCCGGTCAACCCAACGTCACAGTGGGGTCGCCGCTTGCGGTCACCGTCACCGCTTCGCTGACCGGTGGAGGCCAATCGGGCACGATCATCTCGGTGGCGATCGGCATCGCCGTGACGATACTCGGCTCGCTGAGCGGTCCTCATGCCGCCAGCGCGACCGGATGGGTCGAGTGCATCTACACCAGCAAAGCCTCGAATTGTTCCGGGTCGTCACTGTCGGACGAGATGATCGCGGCGAATGGTGTCCTGCCCGCGTCGCCGGCCATCGTCGCATCCAGTCCTGGCACCTATTATTGGGGTATCCGCTACTCGGATGACGCATTCAATGCCGGGTTCCACTCCGGCTGTATCGCCGTTGAAACGGTGGGCAACCCCGTCTTGATGCCCCCGGCCCCGAAGCCAACGCCGGGAGCGGCGCTGCACCAGAAGCGCTGGCGGCCGTAGGGACGGGGGGTGTCCGCTGTCGCCGACACGTCGCCAGCGAGGCCATAGTCTGGCCACCATGCATTCGCCGGGCATGACACGCGTACCCGGGGGCGCGTTTCAGATGGGTTCCGCCGCCTTCTACCCCGAGGAACGTCCGGTGCGGCACGCCGAGGTCGATCCCCTCTGGTTCGACGAGCATCCGGTCACCAACGACGAGTTCCGCAGATTCGTCGCCGAGACGAGCTATGTCACGGTGGCCGAACAGACACCGGCCGCCGGCGATTTCCCGGGAGCCGATCCCGCCCTACTCGTGCCTGGATCACAGGTCTTCGTGCCGACATCGGGCCCGGTCCCCCTCCATGACTGGACGCAATGGTGGCACTGGGTACCGGGCGCTGATTGGCAGCACCCGGAAGGGCCTACTTCCAACGTGCTCGGGAAGGAGCAACATCCCGTGGTGCACGTCGGTCTCGAGGACGCCCGCGCCTACGCCGAGTGGGCCGAAAAGCGGTTGCCCACAGAGGCGGAGTGGGAACACGCAGCCCGTGGTGGTCTCGACGGAGCGACCTACTCGTGGGGTGATGAGTTCATGCCTGACGGCCTGATCATGGCCAACACGTGGCATGGGGTGTTTCCTTTTGACAACCAACATCCACACGGCTTCACCCGCACGTCGCCGGTGAAGCACTTTCCGCCCAACGGATACAGCCTCTATGACGTCGCGGGAAATGTGTGGGAGTGGACGACGACCGATTGGACCGCCGACCACGGTGAGGACAAGAGTCCTTCCGACGAGTCGGCCCGGGAGGGCGCATGCTGTGGGCCCCGTGGGCCCGTGCGCGAGACGGACCGATTCGTGATCAAGGGCGGTTCGCACCTGTGCGCTTCTTCGTATTGCCGTCGCTACCGGCCAGCCGCTCGCCAGCCCCAGGGACCCCGCGACACCGCAAGTCACCTGGGATTCCGTTGTGTGCGGGCCTGCTGATTGCTCGAACCGTGAGTAAACCGGCTCCTTCGGATTTCTGCCGCCGCTGCTACCCTGGTTCACGCAGGAAGGGGGGCGGGATGGCCATTAACGGATGGTTGGTCGCCGACAGCGACATGCACGTCATGGAGCCTGGAAATCTGTGGCAACGCTATATGGACCCGAAGTGGGATCTTCTGATCCCGATCGGCCTCGACGATTCTGACCGTGACATGCGGGTCAAGCTGAAGGGCGTGATCCAGCCGCAGCGCGGTGCCGCGGCGACTGCAGGTAACCCGTACAACCCTGCGCAGGATGCAGCGCTCCGCCAGTCCGAGGAGCGCGGCTGGGATGCGCGGTCTCAGGTACTGGCAATGGAGGCTGAGCACCTCGATTCGACGGTTCTGTTCCCGAGCCGGGGTCTTTTCGTCATTTCGCTCCCGAGCAGTCATCACGCCGGTCCGAAGGGACTCGAGCCCGACCTCGCCACGGCCATCGCCGCCGCCTACAACGATTGGATGACCGACTTCGTGGCCGAGTGCGAGCGTCCGGGCCAGGTCTTCGGTGCGGCCATGCTGGCGCCTCACGACGTCGCGGCAGCGGTCGACGAATTGGCTCGCAACGTCGAGCGCGGCTTCAAGGCGGCATTCATCAGCCCCGGCCTGGTCGACAGCAGGCCTTGGCACGATCCGGTCTACGATCCGCTTTGGCAGGAGGCGATCAGATTGGGCGTGCCCGTCTGCTTCCACGGGGGCGGGGTCACGAGCCCGGACTTCTCCTTTGGTGAACATCTCGGCAGGATGATGCTCTGGCACCCTTTCAACCAGCCCCTCGGGATCATGTTCGTGACGACCTGTATGACCTCGGGCGGCATCCTCGAGCGGTTCCCCGAACTCCGGGTCGGCCTCCTCGAGGGCAACTGCTCATGGGCGCCGTTCATGCTCTACCGGCTCGACGAGCACTGGGAGTGGACCGGCCGCTACGAGGCTCCGGAGCTGAAGCGCAAGCCGTCGGAATACTTCCTCGAGAACTGTTTCGTCTCCTGCGAAGCTGACGAGGAGCCGGCGAAGTATTACTTTGATGCATTCGGTGACGACAACGTCGTCTACTCGACCGACTACCCGCACGCCGACTCGAAGTACCCGCATGCCACGAAGTCGTTCCTCGAACTGCCCTTCGCCGAGGAGACCAAGAGAAAGGTCCTGTGGGACAACTACGCCCGGCTCTACGACTTGCAGCTACCGGCTGCGGCCGCTGGCTGATGACGATGAGCGCGGATTCGCCTGTCCGGCCATTGGAATTCGGAACCACGGGTTTCTATCCGCCGTTCACCGGCGCCGAGATGGCGCGACGGTCAGAGGAGCTCGGTTTCGACTTCCAGATGTTCAGTGAGAACCACACGAGGGTGCCGGATTGCCTCGGCGAGATGCGCGACGCCGTCCGTTCGACAGAGCGGATCAAGCTGCTTTGTGGACCCCTCAATTTCGTCACCCGCAATCCTGGCGTCATTGCCTCGGGCATCACGCCGATCCAGGTATTGAGCGGCGGCCGGGCCATTTGCGGAGTGGCGAGTGGCGATTCGGCCGTCGCCGCAGTCGGCAAGCGTCCCCAGCACATTGCGCCCCTCGAGCGCGACCTCGGCGTCCTGCGCTCCTACCTGCATCGCAGGGACGTCAGCTTCGGCGATCTGACGAGCCGGCTCGAATGGGCCGCTGGCCTCGACTTCGACCCGGTGCCCATCCAGTTGGTCTGCAGTGGACCCCGTGCCATTGCCGTTGCCGCCCGCCTGGCCGACCGGATCGGTCTCAGCGTCGGCGCCAACCCGGACCGGATCACGTGGGCCTTGAAGGTCATCGATGAGGCACTCGAGGAGGCAGGGCGATCCAGGGACGAGGTCCGTATCGGTGCATTCCTCCCGGTGGCCATCACGACGGATCGGGCGACGGGCCGCAAGGCGATCCGACCCAGGACGGCGGGATGGGCCCACATGTCATCGTTCAAGGGAAATGACCTGTCCCAGCAGCCAGAGATCATGCGCCGGGTGACGACGGTCCTTCGCGACAGCTACGACTACAAGTTTCACCACCCCGGCGCGCCCGCGCAGAACTCGAACGAGGCGGCCTGCGACGAGGAGTTCGGGGACTGGTTCGGGATCGGCGGTCCGCCGTCCTACGTCGTGGACCGAATCGGCGAGATGGTCGAGGCCGGACTCGACTTCTTCGTGACCGCCCTGCCCGAAACCGAACGGGAGCAGTTCGCCGGCGAGGTCATGCCGCGGCTGCGCGCCCTGCGCCCCTGACGCAGGGCGAGGCCCTGAGGGGGGCGAGTCCCGGTGAGTCCCGGAGCGCCTCCCCGCTTCGTCAATGACCGATCTGAATGACCTGCTGTGTCGTGTTGGCGTTGCACTTGGCGAAGAAGACGGTCGCTCCCAGCGCTGCCGTGGCGAACTGGAGACACTGCCTGCCTGCTCGATTCTCGAACTGACCGGTCGAATCGTACAGAAAGTGCTCGTCTGCGTTGAACGTGCACGGGCCGACGTCCATCCCGAATTGGGATTGCTTGTCCACGGTGACACATTGACCCTCGCCGCTGATGAGGACGAATGAGCCGTCCGTGGACTGCGCAGTCGTCCAGTGCTGATTGTCCCGCGCCGCACACTGCGAGACCTCCAGTGGTGAGCCGGCAGGAGATGCCGTCGACTCGATGCAGAAATTCGGATCGACATACGTGTGCAGAGTGAAGTTCACACCGTAGGGCTGGGGTCCGGGGAGTGTCGTCGTGGTCGTCGCCGCGGGCACGGCGGGCGTGCTCGCCGGAGTCGTCGCCTCAGCCTGGCTCAGACCCAGGAACGTCCCCGCTGACACGAGGATCGCAACGGCCGCGACAACCAGCTTCGAGTTCTTGATGCGAGTCATGGTCCTTTTCTGTTCGACATCTGCGTCTGTTTGACATCGGCGTTGGGGGCGTGACGAGGTCTGGGCCAGCTACGAGCCCGAGGTGGTGGTCGGACTGAGGGACGACAACCCGCTGAGCGACGGCTTCGTGTTTCCCTCTTCGTGTTTCCCTTCCCGTAAATCCGGTTGCAAATGGTGCCGAGCGCGCTGGCGATGATGGCGTTGTCACTCTCCGGGAGGTCGCTACTCCCATTGACCAAGAGTGCGCTCACGCCAGGAATGCTGTCCTCGGAGCCGACCTATATCGAGCAGTATTCGCTGCCTTTGATCGAGTCGATCTGAAAGTCGCCCTTTTCGCGGTAGGCCTTGTCGCCCACTCCTGGGACAGCGACCTTCGGGCTCAAGCTCCTCATATCTTCTTGAAAGCCCTGCTTCGCTGGGCTGCCCTTGATGACCAGCACGTCGATCGCATCGCCGCTCCCGTCACTTCCCGACCCGGAGTAGACGCACTGCTGACCCGTTGCCAGCGCGGGTGTGACTTTGACCTTCGTCACGGGGGTCGCCAGGAGGGGTTGGATCTGCGACTTCGTCAACTGCTTGCAGGTGGCCTTCGCGTTCTGCTTCGCCAGGACGGTGCCCCCCGCATGGGCGCTGAAAGCTGGGATCCAACTGAGTGCGACGGCAAGGGGAAGAGCGGCGGCGAGGAATCTCCCTCTTGAGTGAAGCAACGGTCCCATCCTCCAACGAACTGCCACGTGCGATCTCTCCGCGATGAGGCGTTGACGGTCATGCTGGCATCGAGGCGACCGAGGCCACATCAGGGGAATCCCTACTTGTGGACTCTCGCTAGTGTCTTCACTCGTGCTGCTGGGACGAGAGGCCGAGCTGCAACAGCTCGATGAGCTCGTTCTCCGGGCGCGCGCCGGACAGAGCGCCGTTGTCGTGGTGCATGGTGAACCCGGAAGTGGCAAGACGAGCCTTTTGGACCATTTCGTCGCATCACTCCCTGACGACGTGGCTCTGCTCCGCTGCGTGGGAGTCGAGAGCGAGGCACACCTGGCCTACGCGGGGTTAGCGGGCTTGTTTCGTCCCATTCTCGAGTTCGTTCCGTTGCTACCCCCGATGCAACGCTCGGCGCTGGCCTCTGCGCTGGCTTTGGAGGGTGTCCAGCGGGGTGGAGACCAGCTGGCTGTGGCCGCAGGCGGTCTGGCTCTGCTCGCTGCCGCGGCCATCCAGAGGCCGACTGTCGCGGTGATCGACGATATCCAGTGGTTGGAGCACAGTTCTCTCTTCGCCCTACTCTTTGCCGCCCGGCGTATCGCCAGTGACCGGCTCTGCATCGTCTTTGCCGGGCGATCCGATGTGCGCGTCGATCCTCTTTTGCGGGGCCTCTCGCGCATAGAACTCGGGGGCCTTGACCTTGACGATGCGATACAACTGATGTCGGGTCTGAACGCCGACATCTCGCCCGCCGCCGTGGAGGGGCTGGTCGAAGCAACGGGGGGGAACCCGCTCGCCCTCATGGAGGCGGCGCGTGGACTTGACGAGTGGCAGATCGCCGGAGTCCGTCCACTCGGTTCGCCGCTCACGGTGGGCGATCACCTCGAGTCCGCCTTTGCCGTCCACCTGGACCAGTTGAGCGTCGAGGGTCGTTTGGCGGTGGCAATGGTCGCAGCTGAGCCCTCGGGTGACCGGTCCTTGTTATTGTCGGCTGCGGCCGACCTCGGAGTCGGGCTCTCCGCCTTTCGCGAAGCGGTGGACGCCCGCCTTCTCGAAGAGACCACCTCGACGATCGCCGTGCGTCACCCCTTGTTGCGATCGGTCGCCCTACGGCGCTCCAACCGCCAGGACCTGCGGCGCATGCACCAGGCCCTGGCGAATCATCTCGACGAGGGGGAGGAGGAGCGACGGGCGTGGCACCTCGCTTCCGCAACTGACGTCCCTGACGAATTCGTCGCCGCGTTGGTCGAACTGGTGGGCGATGCCGCCCTGGCCCGATCCGATATCACCGCAGCCGTGGCCGGCTTCGAGCAGGCGGCCGTCTTGAGCCCGCGAAGGCCCGAGAGAGGGAGGCGACTCTTCAAGGCCGGGGCGGCCGCAAGTCAACTCGGGCAGGGTGATGAGTTGCTGCGCCGGGCGCTGGCCCATACCCACGATCCGGCTCGTCGTGCCGACATCGTCGTCCTGCGGGCGCGGAGCGCGATAGAGAGGGGCGACCTGGATCTCGTCGCACGGCTCGTCAAGGACGAGATCGATGCCGTCACGAAGGAAAACCGCATGACAGGCGCAGTGTTACTCGCTCTCGGTGCGGCCGCTGCTTGGTCTGCGGCCGACTTCGGGCGGGTGAGTGTCCTTTCCGATGCGTCGATGGCCCTCATCGAAGAGGAGGACGTATGGGACGGGCCGGCGATCCTTCCCCTGACCATGGGACTCCTTGCGTCAGTCGTCGCGGGTCGACCCGATATGGACCTGGCTCGCAAGTGTGCTCGCGCCGCCCAAAAGGGGTTTCCGTCGGCGCTGGCGGCTCCTCTCCTCAATTCCCTGATCCTCGCCGATCAGCTCGCTGACGCCGAGATCGTCCGGATCTCAGCCCGCAAACAATGCCGGGACGAAGGGTCGCTCATGGCGTTGACATGGGTGGACGGGGTGGGGATGATCCTGCGCGTGCGGCGAGGCGAACTGGCCCAGGCCAATGCCATGGGTACCGCGATGCTCGACCTCATCGCCACTCTCCCGAGTCCGTTCGGGCACGCGGAGGTGTTGGTAACGCTGGCGCAGGTCGATGCCATCACCGGGAAGGAGAGTTCCTGTCTCGGTCGGGTCGAACTCGTCCGGCGTACGGCAGCTCAATCAGGAACCGACGTGGTCGTGTTGCAAGCGGAGTACGTCCTGGGACTACTGGAGCTCGGGCAAGGCCGCTTTCTCGCGGCCGTCCGCCAGCTCGAGCGCGCCCATCAAGAGTACGAGCGAAGGGGCCTCCTTTGGCCGGGCCACTGGCCGGTTCTCCCGGATCTGGTGGAGGCAACCGCACTGAGCGGCGACTACAAAGAGGCTCTCCGCCTACTCGCGCTTCTCGAGGTGCGGACGGAGCATGATCAACTCCCTTTCACGGCCCTCGTGGTGAGGCGTGCCGCGGCTGTTCTCGCCCCCGATGTCGAAGTGTCCCGCCTTTTCACCACGGCCCTCGCCCATGCGCAAAGTTATGGCAACGTGTTCGAAGAAGGCAGAACGCATCTCGCCTATGGACGTCGTCTGGTTGCCTTTCGTCCGGGCGAGGCCGTGGACGAACTCCAGAAGTCCCACGAGTGCTTCCAACTGGTCGGGGCGACACCGTGGGCTGAGCGTGCGGCAGATGAGCTCGAGGCAGCCGGGCGGTCCCGGCCCCCCCGCAAATCCCCGCTCACCCAGCTTCTTACTCCGCACGAACTGGAGGTCGTGGAGCTGGCCATGACGGGAGCGACCACCCGTGAGATCGCCATGGAGCTCTTCGTCAGCCCCAAGACGGTCGAAAAGCATCTCACCAGCTCCTATCGGAAGCTCGGCGTTCGATCCAAGACCCAACTTGCGCACGTTCTCAATCGATCGTCTGTCCGACCGCTCTGAACGAGCGTCATCGCACCCGTTCGGCGGATCGCCGGTGGGTGTGGCGTCGACAAACGTTCAGCCCGCGTTGCGCGCGGTTTCGCCGGTGTCCCGTCCGCGTCGAGCCCGCACGGGAGCGAGGTGGACCAAGGCGTTGTACGTGATGACGCCGATGGCGATATGCATACACATGAGCACGGCTACCGCCTTCGCCGGTTGCCCTTGCTTCAAGATGTAGATGTCGGGCAAGAGCAACACGAGCGTCACGGCGATCGCCATTCTGAAGAACAGCCATCGCGGCGCCGAAGAGATCCGCGTCACGATGGGCCACGCGACGCACGCGATGATGACACCGATGATCGTCAACTTGGCATAGTCGTGGAACTGGAAATGCACATAGCCCTTGGTCGATGGAAATGCCGCTTTACCGATGGCAACGAGAGCGGCATCCGCTGCGAGCGAACCGACCAATGACACCAGCGTGGCGAGCAGGACCCGAATGTTGGCCGGTTGGCGGTGGGTCGGCGCGAAGTCGACTTTCACCAAATCGAGAATCGTGTCGGTCCTCAATGCATTCCTCTCGTTGTTTCGGGCCAACCGGGAGCAAGATACTTCTTCCAGTCCACCAATTGATCGATTGCCCGCACTTCCCGTCGCCGCACCACTCATAGGAGCGTAGAGAGTGATCCTTACGCCAACATGAAGCGACTATGAAGGGGAGATTCAGCGCTCTCGGCCGCCCTCAACCCCGGACCGATTCACCCGGACGACGGGCGTCGACGGGCTGATCGTCTCCATCGTCTCTCTCGGAGAACGCCTGATCGATGGCATCTTTGGCACCGGAGGACCGGTGCCAAAGAACCTCCATGCGGGCACCACCCAGTGAAGCCCCTCCCACCCGCCACTCTCCTCCGGTGGCCCGCACCACGGCATCACCGATGGCAAGCCCCAAACCGGCGCCGTTGCCCTCGTCGGTGGCCCGGTGGAAGCGGTCAAAGAGTCCTGCTCGCTCTTCGGGTGCGATGCCGGGTCCATTGTCCTCCACCGCCAAACCGACCCGGCTGCCTTGAGCGCTCACGGTAATCTGCACGACGCCGTTGTCCCCGGCGTAGCGACAGGCGTTGTCCACGAGGACCCCGGCCAGCCGATCGATCCATTCGGGCGGTGCATTGATCCACGGCTGACCCTCGACCAGTTGGCGCACCGAAAGCGAAATGCCTCGACCTGCAGCAACGGCGTCAAAGCGGTCAGCGCACGCAAGGGCGATGGCACCGACGTCCACCGGTTCGTCTCCGGGTGGTGGTGGCTCCGAATCGAATCGGGAAAGCCACAGGAGGTCTTCGACGATGTCGCGCAACCGGAGCGTCTCCCTACTGACCCGACCCAGCGTGTCCCGGTAGTCGGGGATGGTCCTCGGGCCGCTGAGCGCCAGACTTACTTCGGCCTCGATGACGCTGAGGGGCGTCCGCAGTTCATGGGACGCGTCAGCGGTGAACTCGAGCTGGCGGCGCCGCGCCTGCTCGACGGGGCTTGCGGCCTTGATACCGATCAGGAGGGTTCCCAGGAACACGCCGAGGAGGAGTACGGGGCCGGCCACGACCTCCAGTGCGGTCAGGTCGGACTCGACATGGTCGGCTTGAGCCAAGCTCTGGCCAACCACGAACCATGTGCCGTCCACATGCCGGGATTGCAACCTGAAGTTCGCAGCGCCGAGATGTGCTTCGTTCGTCTGGTCGGTCGGTGACCATGCTGCAGCCGATATGGTCGGCGCTCCAGGAGTGAGCGCCACGGCTCGGCCGTTTGGGGCGATCTTCCAGAGGAACACCGGAGCATCGTCGACGTCATGGGCGTTGTTGTAGTTGGCGACCGCACCCGCAGAAGATGGTTCCCGGGTGGCGTCGTCCAGTCGTTGTTCGAGCCGGGTATCGATCTGCGCGACGAGTCGGTGCCGGTCGACTGCATCAAAGCCGGCCACGACGCAGACGTACATGGCCCCGATGATCACCGTGGCGACGAGGGCCACTCTGGCGGCATGGATTGTGAGAGGGCTACGCCACTTGGGGGGCACCTTCATCTGGCCACGATCCGGTAGCCGAGCGCCCGCACCGCTTCGATCTTGACCCCGCCGTTGGAGATCTTGGCGCGCAACCGGGCCATGTGGACATCAAGCGTGTTCGACCCCAGTGCGTCCGCCTCGTCGTCCCACACGGCCAACGCGATGGCCCGACGCGTCACCACGGCAGGTGATCGCTGCAGCAAGATCTCCAAAATGCCGAGCTCGATCGCGGTCAGTCGGGGGTGCACGGCGCCGACCTTCACTTCTCGGGTCACCGTGTCCAGGGTGACGTTACCCACTTTGATGAGCAGGGACTGCATCGCCTCGCCCCTGCGCTGCAATGCCCGGATGCGCGCAAGAAGCTCCGCGAAGTCGAACGGTTTGACCAGGTAGTCGTCCGCTCCTTCATCGAGGCCTGTCACCCGGTCCCTGGCAGTGTCTCGGGCTGTGAGCATCAGCACGGGGAGGGCGGAACCGCGACGGCGAAGCTGTTGGACGACTTCGAGCCCCGTGACCTTCGGCATGCGCCAATCGACGATTGCGACCTCGTAGTCGTAGGCCTCGAGGTAGTGCAGCGCTTGTTCTCCGTCGACGGTGGCGTCGACGACGTAGCCGTTCTCACGGAGGCCGCGTGCGAGGACCGAGCGCAGCCCTTCGTCATCTTCGGCCACGAGCACCCGCATCGGCCCTTTCTACTTGCCCAAGCTGACGCGAGCATGAAGGCCGGTCTCCAGGCACGACAAAACTGCAGTTGGGAAGGCTGGCGGGTACTTCGAGGGGTTCTTCGAGGGTTCTCGAGGGGCGTCATGCTGGCGTAAGGCCCGCTCCATATGGTGTAGAGATGGATCTCTCCGCAATCACCGGGTGTCCCATGCACAGCTGCAGCCCGACGCGGACGGTTGGATACTGATGGGGCCTCCGGCGGAACGGAACTCTCCCGAGTCCCGCGATCGGGCCAACATACGACTTCGCCGCCTTACCCGTTCGGCAGTTCTCGCCGCCACCGGCGCCACCGCTCTGATTGGTGTTGTCGTGGCGAAGGAGCATCCAGGTGCCAGTTCGGGGGCCAGTTCCACGGGGAAACCGCCGGCCACTTCTCCGACGACACCCTCCTCCGCGACGGCACCGACGCCGACGACGACGACCCCCACGACGACGACCCCCACGACATCGACCCCCACGACATCGACCCCGACGCCGGCCACTTCGGGGGGAAGTTCCACGCCGGCAACTGCTCCCACCACTCTGGCGCCGACGACGACAACCACCAGTCGACCCCCCACGACCACCACGACTCGTCCCGTGGTCACCTCCGGTGGCACGTCACGTTGACTGCCACTGTGGCGCCGTCACACCCAGAGTTGGTGCAACGCTCCTTTCGAGCCATCGGCACAACGGCCACCGTCGCTGTCGTCGATCCTTCCTGCCTGGATTCCGCAGAATCGCTTCTGCGTCACCAGGTCGCAGCCATCGACCTCGCCTGCAGTCGCTTTCGCCCGGACTCTGAGCTCGAACGCCTTCACTCGCTCGCCGGTTCGGCGGTCACCGTCTCCCCATTGCTCTTCGAAGCCCTTGAAGTGGCCGTTGATGTCGCGGAGCGGACCCACGGAGCCGTCGACCCGACCGTCGGCAATGCCGTGTCGGCCCTCGGCTATGACCGTGATTTCGATCAGGTCAGGGACCAACCGTCGCTCCCGTCGAAGGTCCTTGGCCCCGTCGTCGGGTACGGGCACATTCACCTCGATGCGCGGACACGAACGGTGCGGATCCCGAAAGGCGTCGTTCTCGACCTCGGAGCGTCCGCCAAGGCCCTCGTGGCCGATCGGTCCGCGGCCCGCATCGCCGACCGATTCGGCACGGGGGTATTGGTGAGTCTGGGCGGTGACGTTGCTGTTGCCGGCCGACCGCCCTCCGATGGCTGGGCTATCGGCATCGCAGTAGAGTCCTCGGCCGCGGCAAGAGACGTCGATCAGGTCGTGGCAATCCATGAAGGGGGTCTGGCCAGTTCGAGTACAGCAGTGCGAACGTGGAAGGTGGGCACCCAGGCGGTCCACCACGTCATCGACCCCTCGACGGGGTATTCCGCGGCGCCGTACTGGACCTTGGTGTCGGTGGCGGGCTCGAGTTGCGTTGACGCCAATTCTCTGTCCACGGCAGCCGTGGTCTGGGGACCGGAGGCTCTCGATCGCCTGCGCCCATTTGCTCGGCCGGTTCGCCTGCTGCGCCGCGATGGCGAGATCTTCACCGTGGGTGGATGGCCCGAAGGCACGGCCTCGTGAGTTCGACGACGCTCTGGTACATCACGCGGGCCAGCGGGATCGTGGCGCTCGTGTTGCTCACGATGACGATGGTCCTCGGGCTCACGACGACATCACGAGCCCGGGCCCGCAACTGGCCCGGATTCGCGCAACAAGAACTCCATCGACGGATATCGATGATATCGATGGTCTTCGTGGCCATTCACGTGGTCACCAGCGTCCTCGACACCTACGTCCACATCGGATGGTTGGCTGTCGTCGTCCCGTTTTCGTCGCCCTACAGCCGATTCTGGGTGGCAATGGGAACGGTGGCCCTCGATCTCATGTTGGCGGTCTTCCTCTCGAGCCTGCTCCGCTCCCGGATGAAACCGACGACGTGGCGAGGCATCCACTGGCTGGCGTATGGCTCATGGCCAATTGCGTTGGCCCACACATTCGGCCTCGGTACGGACGCGGGCGAGCACTGGGTCATCGTTCTCGGCGCCTTGTGTGTGCTGTCGGTGGGCGCCGCGCTGCTCTGGCGTACAAGGACCGCAGCCAATGGACCCACTTCCCCGCAGATCGATGATGACGCAACCAGAGCAACGACCCGCCTCGTCTCGACTTCAGCGTCGAGAGGAACACGCCATGTCAACTAGCGGCACGGCGGCCCCTCCACGGAGCGACCTCCACCAGGTGCTGGGCCACCCGGCGGATCTGGACGGGCACATCGACACCCACGGGCCACTCGCCGTGTATCTCGGGAACGACCGTTCATGGCAGCTCGCCCTCGCCTCCAGCCTCGAGTCCTCCGGATTGGCCGGACGCGGCGGCGCCGCCTTCCCCGCTTCGATCAAGCTGGCGCTCGCCAGCTCCAATGCCCCAGGTGGCGCCATCGTCGTCAATGGCATGGAGGGCGAACCCGCAAGCGACAAGGACAAGCTGCTCTTGACTCGAGCACCCCACCTGGTCCTCGACGGTGCACAGTTCCTGGCCGCCATGTGCCGTTCCAGCCGAATCGTCGTTTGCATCCCTGCGGGCCGTGACGGCATCGCCGCAGCAGTGAACCAGGCCATTGCCGAGCGACGTCGAGCTCGTCACAGCAGAGTGGCCGAAGAAGTCGTTCGACCACCCGACGGCTTTGTCAAAGGCGAAGAGTCGGCGTTGGTGAACTGGATCGATACGGATCGGGCTCTCCCGGTGTTTCGTCCCGATAAGGGCCGCCCGCTGCGCATCGGGAAGCGGGCGGCATTGGTGCACAACACCGAGACGTTGGCTCATGTCTCCTTGATCGCTCGTCGCGGGCCGGGCCTCTTTCGAGCTCGAGGAACAGTGGAAGAACCGGGGACGTGTCTCGTCACGATAAGTGGAGCTGTTGCGCAGCCCGGTGTCGTCGAGACGGACCGGGGAACTCCTCTGTGGGATATCGCCATGCGCAGCTCCCCGCTCGAGCCTGCGCAGGCCCTCCTGGTCGGCGGTTACGGTGGAGCGTGGGTCGCCCCCGGACACTTCTCGACCCCCTACGCCTCGAGGCCCCTTGGGGCGATCGGAGCGACCGCGGGTGTCGGAGTGATCGTCGTGCTCGGTCGATCCGTATGCGGTGTGGCGGAATCAGCGAGGATCATGAGGTACCTGGCTGACCAGAGTTCCGGTCAGTGTGGGCCGTGCGTTTTCGGACTTCCCGCGGTCGCCGATGATATGGCCAGGTTGGCCTGCGGGAAGGGTGACCCGGGACTTCTTGCACGCCTGCAGAGGCGACTGGGTGAAATATCTGGGCGGGGAGCCTGTCGGCATCCCGACGGCGCCGTCGGCTTGGCGCTCAGCTGCCTCCGCGTGTTCGCCGAAGATGTGGCCGCCCACGCCATGGGCGAACCCTGCATCCACAGGGACCAGCCGACCTCCTTGCGTTTCCCTCGTCGGATCACCCTGTGACGTGACCCTACGCATCTCGATCAATCCCGTCCTGTGTGAAGCTTTCGGGTACTGCGCGGAACTCCTGCCCGAAGCGATCACCCTCGATGAATGGGGATATCCGATCGTCGATGGTCGACCACTCCCCGCCGAACTGGTGGGAATGGCGAAGCGGGCCGTCCGTGATTGTCCCCGTCGAGCTGTTGCCTTAATCCGGGTTTCGGATACCGACTGACCGACGTCGTCGCGCTCGAGAATGGCTGTGTCCGCGAACGGCTGCGTCGGCGAACGGTGGTGTCCGCGGAACCAGCTTCCTCGGAAATCAATTCCGATATAAACCATCGGAGTTCAGATATTAAGGAGGACGGTCGTGACCGTCGATGTCGATCGAGACACCCGGCTGCAGGTACGACGCTTGACCGGTCGCATCGGTGCCGAGCTTGCCGGCGTGGACCTGGGCACCCTCGACGAGGTCGACCTGGTCGCGATCCGCCGGGCACTGTTGGACCATCGGGTGGTCTTCTTCAGGGACCAGGCGATCGATGCGGCAGGGCAGATTGCGTTCGCTTCCCGCCTGGGCCCGTTGACCCTGGGCCATCCCACGCTGCCCCGGTTGACCGACGATCCGGAGATCTTCGATCTCGACTCGATCGCCGGCGCCTCGGCGAACCATTGGCACACCGATGTCACCTTCGTCGAGCGTCCGCCGATCTTCTCCGTGCTGCACGCACTCGTCATTCCCGAGGTCGGCGGTGACACTCTCTGGGCGAACACGGTTGCCGCCTACCGTGACCTTCCAGAAGACCTGCGCCAGCTCGCCGACGGGTTGCGGGCGGTCCATTCCAACGGCCACGACTACGGGCGGGTCGACGTGGCCGCATTGAAGGGCAAACTGCGTCCCGAACAGATCGCCCACCTTCAGGCGTTCGTCTCTGAGGTCTACGAGACCGAGCACCCCGTGGTCCGCGTGCACCCTGAGACCGGTGAGAGCGCCCTTCTTCTCGGGGGTTTCGCCCATCAGCTCGTCGGGCATGCAAATAGTGAGTCCGTCGACCTGATCCGTATTTTCCAGTCGTATGTCACCCGGCCCGAGAACATCGTCCGCTGGCATTGGCAGGAGGGCGATGTGGCGATCTGGGACAACCGAGCCACTCAGCACTACGCCATTGCAGACTACGGCGACCAGCGTCGCCGTATGCAGCGAGTTACCACTGTGGGAGTTCCGGCCTTGGGCTTGGACGGGCGCCCCAGTCGCAGCCTCCAGGGGGATGCCAGTCGGTATTACCTCGAGAACTGATCGCTTTCTGATCGGGGACCGAGGATCCTGCGGGGGTAGACGACGGCGTTGACCTCATATGCGGCGCGGAATACCGCTTGGCGCTGCGCTTTTCTCACCCACTCGTGCCTCTTCGCGTCGAGGCGTGACGGGTTGGCCCCGGATACAGCCTGAAACCCGATAGACCGACCGTGGTCGAACGGCGTCGTAGATCATTGTTTCGATTGCATGAGTGGAGATTGGAGTCTCGGCATGGGTGAATCGTTCGAGGGACAGATCGGTCGGACGTTTGCCGACTCGAAGGCCTGGTGGCCGCCGCTTGCCTCACCGCCAGCGGGCGCGCCGAACGTGGTGGTGGTCCTCCTCGACGACGTGGGCTACGCACAGTTGGGGGCTTACGGTTCCGACATCGCCACGCCGACATTTGACCGCCTTGCGGCACGCGGGCGCCGTTATGCAAATTTTCACACCACGGCGCTCTGCTCGCCCACCCGGGCATGTCTGCTCACCGGTCGCAATCACCACTCGAACGGCATGGCCCGGGTGGTGGAGTTGGCGTCCGGGTTTCCTGGTTACAACGCCACCATCCCGAAGGAAAACGGATTCCTCTCGGAGATCCTCCGCCTGCACGGGTACGCCACGTTCGCTGTCGGCAAGTGGCACCTGACTCCCGCCACCGAGATGTCGGCAGGCAGCCCCCGGGACAAGTGGCCGCTCGGGCGGGGGTTCGACCGCTACTACGGGTTCATGGACGGCGAGACCGATCAATACCGCCCGCAGCTTGTGTGTGACAACCAACCTATCGAACCACCGCGCACTCCCGAAGAGGGCTACCACCTGAGCGAGGATCTTGCCGATCATGCGATCCGCTATGTGGCCGACCTGCGGGGAGCGTCACCTTCGACGCCGTTCCTCTTGTGGTTCGCGCCCGGCGCGTGCCACGCTCCGCACCAGGCGCCAAAGGACTACATCGAGCGCTACCGCGGCAAATTCGACCAGGGGTGGGACCAGTGGCGGCGGGAGGTATTCACACGGCAGCTGGCTTCGGGACTGTTACCGCAGGGGACGCAGCTGTCCGAACGCCCCTCCTGGGTACCGGACTGGGACAGCCTGAGCGCGGACGAGCAGAGACTGGCAACCCGGATGATGGAGGTGTACGCCGGGTTTCTGACCCATACCGACGCCCAGGTGAAGAGGATCCTCGACTTCGTCGACGACCTGGGCGAGACCGACAACACCGTCGTCATCGTGATGAGCGACAACGGTGCATCGGCCGAGGGCGGGGCGAAGGGGTCGTTCAATGAGCAGTACTTCTTCAACTTCATCCCGGAAAGCCTGCCGGAGAACCTGCGACGGATAGACGATCTCGGGACCCCGAAGGCGAACAACCATTATCCGTGGGGCTGGGCGTGGGCCGGGAACACACCCCTCAAGCGCTTCAAGCGTGACACCCATGAAGGGGGAGTGGCAGACCCGCTGATCTTGCACTGGCCGGCCCGAATGGGTACCGAGGGCGGTACTCGGCACCAGTATGTTCACGCCATCGACGTCTTGCCGACCCTGCTCGATCTCATCGGGATCGACGCGCCTTCGAGTATCGCCGGGGTCGAGCAGACGCCAATCGAGGGGACGAGCTTCTCTTCGACTCTCGGCGATCAGCATGCCCCTTCCGCGCACACCACCCAGTACTACGAGATGCTCGGTTCGCGCGCCCTGTACCACGACGGCTGGAAAGCGGTTGTCTTCCATACCCCGCCACTCATCGCCTACGACGGCTCCGACACGACCATTCCCTTTGACGAGGACGTGTGGGAGCTCTATCACGTCGCCGAGGACTTCTCGGAAGTCAACGATCTGTCCGAGACACATCCGGACAAACTGGCCGAGCTCAAAGAGCTGTGGTGGCATGAAGCCGAGAAGTTCCAGGTTCTGCCGCTCAACAACCAGCCCGGCTTCTTCGCTGATCCTCGCTACCGGCGCGACCGTCACGAGTTCGTCGGGGCGACCGGCCCGTTGCCGGAGGCGCTTGCCCCCAACCTCAAGAACCGATCGTTTGTCGTCGCCGCCGAGTTGGTGCCCCCGCCCAGCGGTGTGCTCAACGGGGTCATTGTGGCCCATGGGAGCCATGCGGGCGGCTACGTCCTGTTCGTCGAAGATGACCGACTCCACTTCACCTATAACTACGTGGCGACCGAAATAACAACGGTGACCGCCGAAGCGGCGATCCCGTCGCTCCCGGTGGTCCTGAAGGTAGCGTTCACCCGCACCGGGTCCGGCGGTGACGTGGAGTTGTTCTACGGCGACGTTCCCGTGGGGCAGGGCCACATCCCGACCACCACCCCGCTCACCTACGGAACCCCGGGATTTGCGGTCGGATTCCAGCCGGCGGGTCCGATTAACCCCGGTCTGGCGGGACGTGCGGAGTTGCCACCCTCTGTGTTGCGACGCGTCGTCGTCGAGGCCTCCGGCCGGGACCCGATTCGCGACGCGCTCGCCGCATCGCGGGTCGACCTGGCCACCCAGTAGCCGAGTCCCCGGGACCTCCGTCCTGGCATTAGCGGGGCTGCTCGACTCCCAACTCGGTGAGGAAGCGGTCGCGCAATGCATCGAATTCCTGCCCGCCCACGCGACGCGGCCGGGGCAGGTTCACCGCGAGGTTCAACGAAATGCGACCCTGCTTGAGGACGAAGACCCGGTCGGCCAGGAGGACCGCTTCCTCGACGTCGTGGGTCACGAGAAGCACGCCTGGTTTGTGGCGCGAGCAGAGATCAGCGACGAGCGCTTGCATCTTGAGCCGGGTGAGTGCGTCGAGCGCGGCGAACGGCTCGTCGAGAAGGAGCAGCTGTGGTTCTCGGACCAGCGCCCGCGCCAACGCCACGCGCTGTGCCTCTCCGCCCGAAAGAGTTCCCGGCCAGGCGTCGGCGTGTTCCTCCAGCCCGACTTCACGAAGAGCAGCGATGGCGCGATCCCGAGTGGCCGACTGGCGGGGTTGGCCGATGACGACGTTGCGCCACACCTTCATGGAGGGGACGAGGCGAGGCTCCTGAAAGACCGTGGTCCGCACCTCGGGCACGAAGACGCTGCCCTGCGTGACACCTTCGAGTCCCAGCAGTATGCGCAACAGCGTCGTCTTGCCACTTCCTGATGCCCCGAGCAGAGCCACGAACTCGCCACGGCCCACGGTGAGGTCCAGATCGGCGAGAACGTCGCGTTCGCCGAACGACTTGCCGACGCCGCGTACGACGACGGTCTGATCCGCTACGAGGGTACTGCTCATCGTACGGCCAGGTGGCTACGCCAGGGCATCGCAAGTCGTTCGATTGTCCGCACCAGCAGGTCGGCCCCGATCCCCAAAAGGGCGTAGATGATGATGCAGCAGACCAGGATGGGCATCTGTTGCAGGCTGCTCGCCTGGGTGACGAGGTAGCCGATGCCCTGGCTGGCCGCGATGGTCTCGGCGAAGACCAGAGCGACAACCGAGATACCGGCGGAAAATCGGAGACCGTTCAGGATCGATGGCATGGCAAGCGGGATGACCACCTGGCGGACCAGTTTGCGTCCGCGCAGCCCGAAAGTGCGTGCGGCCTCGACGACGCGGCGGTCCACGTTGCGCACGCCATTGGAGACGTTCAGATACATGGGGGTGAGGCAGGCCAGGGCGATCAGCAGCACCTTCGCCGTTTCGCCGATGCCGAACCAGATGATGAAGAGAAAAATGAAGGCGGGGTAGGGCAATGTCCGGAACATCTGGAGGGAGGAGTCGAATACTTCGTCTCCCAGGTCGAAGAGCCCGACGACGATGCCAAGTAGCAAGCCAAGCCCTCCACCGATCAACAGGCCGAGCGCTGCCCGGGCGGCCGAAATCCCGATATCGCCGAGCAGGTCCTGGTGCAGCAGCAGATTGGTGAACGCGTCCCAGGTCGCCCTCGGCGACGCCAGCTCGGCACCACTGATCACGCCGGTTCCGGTCAGGGCCCACCACAGGATGACGAAGGTGGCGGGGAGGAGTGCGCGCAGAGCCAGGGAACCACCGCGGCTCCGCTTGCGCCGCTGCTCTACCACGGGGCTGATGAGACCCCGCGGCACGGTTCCCGTAGGCGGGTCAAGAGGCGCCGACGATTCCGGTGGTGCTGCGCCGACCACCCGGTCGGTCACATCTGTCACGGCGTCCTGCCGGGACGGGTGATCCACGTCACTTTAGGCCCGCCTTGGCGTTGATGGCCTTATTGAAGGGCAGGTCGAAGATGCCCTTGACATTGATCTTCTGGGTGATGAGCCCGAGGTTGAGGAACGTGTTGGCTTCAGTCTGCTGGTAGCCGATGATGGCCGGCGTGATCGGCGTCGCCGCCTCCTGCACCGTGGCAGCCGCCTGCTTCGCCTCGGCCTCGGTGACGCCGTAGATCTTCACGTAGGTGTCGATGGCTGCCTGCGGGTTCTGCTTGATATACGCCTCCGCCTTGTAGAAGCGCTCGATGAAGTCCGCCACTGCGGCGGCCTTCTTGGGGTTGTTCAGGGCAGCTTGACTTGCAGTCAGATAACCGAGGGTTTGCGTGTAACCCGCCGCACTCGCGAGCACACTTATCTGCCCGGCCGCCTGGTCGACTGCGGTCAGCGGCTGGCTGATGACGGCGGCGGCGACCTTTCCGCTCGAGACGGCAGCTGACGCGTTGACGGTCGAGAGGTTCTCGATCGTGACGGCGTTGTAGGGGACTCCGGCCCTCTTGAGGATCTGGATGAGGATGTACTGTCCCACGGTGCCCTCTTGGACGGCGACGGTCTGACCGCGCAACTGCGAGACCTTCTTGATGTTGGAAGAGCTTGGCACCACGATGTCGTACGGCGAGATCTTGGGGTTGGCGCTCACGGTCGTGGCGACGACCTTGACCGGGTCCCCCGCCGCCTGGGCGAAGATGGTCGGCGTCTCGGCCATGTCGCCGAGGTCGACGGATCCGCCTGTCTCGGCCGCAATGATCGGCGGGCCACCCGACGAATTCCTGCCAGTTGACCGTGTACTTCGCGCCTTTTAGTGCGTTGGCCGCGGTGAGAATGGTCTGGTACTGCTTGAACTGGTCACCGAACGTAAGCGTGACGCCCGAGAGGTTGACGGCGGCTTTGGTCGACGCGGAGGCTGCGGATGCGGAGACGACGAGCGACGCGGTCAGACACAGCGCCGCAGTCGCGCCTGCGACTACGAGCCGACGGAAGCCGGAGAAGAGGGGCTCAGGGGAGGCGGGAGATCGGTGCAGCACGAGGTGAGGAAGTCCTTTTGTGGGATAGGTGAGAGGGAACGCGCTGGAGCGCGGCTCAGAGATGGTCGTTGTGCTCTTGCGCCGGGTCCTCAATAGGGCTTGTCACCTTTGATCGTCACTCGCTGGATCACCCGGTGTGCATCGCCGTAGTCGGTGATGGCGTAGTGCATGGTCGTGCGGTTGTCCCAGAATCCGAGATCCCCGGCTTCCCACCTGTAGCGGACGACGTACTCAGGGGTGGCCATGTGGGCGTAGAGGAACTGCAGCAGAGCCTCGCTCTCCTTCCCCGTCAGTCCCCTGATCTTGATCGTGAATCCCGGGTTCACGAACAGGTTGCGTCGGCCGGTCTCGGGGTGGGTGCGGACCACCGGGTGTTCGGTGGGAATGAGCTCGGTGAACTCTCGACCGTCCCATTCCCCCTTGCCGACAAGCTGGAGGAGCTTGCCGAACTGCCGGGTGCCGTCGTGCACCGCGGTCAACTTGTCGACGAGGTCCTTGATCGGTTGTGACAGACCTTCGTAGGCCGCCTGCGTATCCGCCCACAAGGTGTCGCCCCCCGCTTCCGGGATGACGAGGGCGTTCAGGATGGAACCGAGCGGGGGCGTCTCGACGAAGGTGACGTCGGTGTGCCACTTGTCGCTCGTCTCGTACTCCGTCCGCTCGGCTGTGGCTCCCTCCGGCACCCCGTACAGCTGGCGGGCCCTGGTGTAATCGATCTCGAACACCTCGCGGTGCTCCTCAATTCCCGGTACCACGGGGTGGGCGTTGGTGATCTCTCCGAAGTACGTGGCGAACGCCTTGTGCTCGGCGGGCGAGAGGTGTTGCCCGGGAAAGAAGATCACCTTGTAGTCGAGAAGAGCCTGCCGGATGGCGGCCACCGTCGATGTGTCGAGCGGTTCGTGGAGGTTCACATTGCGGATCTCGGCGCCGATGGTCCCTGAGAGAGGAGCGATGTCGAGGGTGATGGGAGTTGCGATGGACGTCGTCATGGGTCACTTCCGTTTCTTGGGCGGGGACGGGAAATACGACTATACTCATCAACATTAGTGATTTAGTAGTCGACCTACGCAAATCCACGGCGGGGGGAGACTCCGAACGGAGATGAAAGGGGTGCTTGCGATGTCCTCTGAGACCGTGCCGTCGACCGTCTCAGCAGGGCTTTTCTCGTTTCCGGACCCGGTGAACGAGGTCTCGGCCCGCCTGGTCGCCGCCGGGGTCGTGGTCATGAGCCTCGCCACCCTCGGGCTCCGCCAGCCCTGGATTCTCGTGCCGATCGCCTACGGGTTTTTCGCCCGCGTCCTCACGGGCCCCACACTCAGCCCGCTGGGGCAGGTCGTGACAAGGGTCATCACCCCGAGGCTCGGGTTGGCGGAACGGCCGGTTCCCGGTCCACCAAAACGGTTCGCCCAGGGAATGGGGTTCGTGATCTCGACCACGGCGGCCGTTCTCGGGCTTGCATGCGGGTTCCGAGGTGCTGCGTTCGGGCTGACCGCACTCATCGTTGTCGCTGCTTCCCTCGAGTCCGGACTCGGATTCTGCATCGGGTGCCGGGTCTTCGCCCAACTCATGCGGTGGGGCGTCGTGCCGGAGGAGGTCTGTGCGCGATGCGCCGACATTCGAGCGCCCGGGCCAACGCCGGCAACGAAATGACGGAGAACCGCGGCGTCGAGGTATCCGCGGCGCCGGCAACCGGCGACCGGACGGACGACGCGTTGACCGATGGCGAGCGAGCGGCGACGGCGACGGCGAACGGTGAGCGGCGAGCCGGGAACGCTGGACCAAAGAAGTTGGCCCTCGGAGTTCTCGCACTTCTGGGGGTTGCCCTGATCGTCATGCCGTTTGCCTTCAACATGTTCAGTCGGGCGCCCAAAGGGGCGGTCATGCTGAAGGAGTTCAGACCCTTCATGACGACCGCCCGACTCACCGGCTTCCAGCAGGACATCAGGCAGATCAACGCCGGTGTCCTACAGGCTGACGGTGGAGTCGCCCAGTTCCTGACCGCGAGTTCCGACCCGGGAACGGCCAACGTCAGTTTCGATGCGGCCTATCCGACCTTCGCACAGTTCTCGGGACAATGGAACACGGTCGATGTGCACATGACGGACCTCTTGAACCAGGTGCAGGGCAACCTCTCGAACTACCAGGCTGTTGCCGCGCTACCCAGCTTCACGCTGTTCCCCCTGTTTTTCGTGATCCCGGGTGCGCTCGTCCTCGTCCTTCTGGGAACCTATCTGTTCAGGCGGAGTTGGTGGGGAACGATTCGCTGGGTCCTTGTGGCCCTCGGCGTCGGACTCGTGCTGGCGCCGGCTGTCTTTCAGATGTTCCAGCGTGCGCCGCAGGGTGGCCGGATGATGACGGCATTTCGCACCATCGAGACGACGGAGAACGTCCAGCGGATTCAGGGGTACTTCGGAACGATGGCCGTGGGACAGGGCGCGATCCGACTCGAACTGGTCCATGCTCTCGAGAAGGCCGGTTTGAGCACGGCACAGATCCAGTCGAGATTCCCGGCGGTCGCCACACTGGACGGGCGCTGGGTCCACATTCTCAACGACATGACCCCGATGATCGGGGCGATGAGCGACAACGTCGTCAACTACCAGGCCATCGCGGCGTTGCCACCGTTCCCCTTGTTCCCCTATTTCTTTGTCCTGCCGGGCATCTTCATCGGCGGGGCAGCGGTCCTTGCGGGACCGACGCGTCGACGCCTGAGACGAACGTGATGAGTGCAAAGGCACCTGCGGCCAACGTGTGATGTTTCCAACGAAAGAAAGCAGAGAAGGAATCCAAATGAATCACCCGCTCAAGTCCCTGACCTACGCCACCACGCTGATGGCGGGAATCCTCAGTATCGCGGCCGTGGTAGCGGCACCTGCCGGCGCGAGCGGCTCGCATGCCACGCCACTGATCGGCACCTTCAAGCTGACTGCCGGAAGTTGCGCCACGGCGACGCCGACGGGCACGTACTTTCGCATGATTTTCCCCGGAGGGAGCCTCAGCGCAGGGAAGTTCTTCGACAACCCCGACTCGACGTGCACCGACAAGTCCTACACGCTGGTCACTCCGGGAACGGCGGGCGGCTTTACAACGGGGAAGTATCAACCCGACCCGGTCCCGGCCTTCTCGGCGTCGGGGGGCGCCCTGTCGAGCAGCATCATCGAGCCGCAGTTGTTCACCGCGATCGACTTCAGCATCGCCACGAATCCGAAGGACCCCCAGACCGGTGTTGCGACACCGCCGCCGACCATCAAGGTGAAGAACGGCAAGCTCTCCGGGCAGGTCCAGGCATGGAGCGCCGCGTGGAACAAGCTCTACTTCAATCAGGGTTCACCCAAGCCCGGTGACACCTCGCCCGGGTTGACCAAATCCGTCACGGGGACCTACAACCCCAAGACCCATGCCTTCGTCCTCACGTGGGCGAGTGCGGTCATCGGCGGTCCCTTCAATAGCTTCACCGGCTATTGGCACCTCCAGGGAAGGTTCACGCCGAGCAAGAAGTAGTCGACCCTCCACCCCGGACAGGACTGCAGCCGGGCCTCAAGACGCATCACGTAGGTGCGTACTTCAATGCGTCCGGAGAAAATGGCTTCCCGTGCCCGGGAACGATCAAGGAGGGGCGGAGTTCCAACAAGAGGGCCCGGGACTCTTCCAACTGCTCCTGGTCGGCTGCGAGGGGATCGATCTCCGGACCCTCGGCGGACCACCACAGGTGGGTACACACCACCAGGCCATGCTCCGTACGGACGAGCGTCGAGATGTCCTCCGCGCTATGCCCCGGAGTCGTCCGCAGTTGTACCGAGGGTGAGATCTCGTAGCCGTCTGCGGGGCGATCGGTCCACACATCGTCCTTGTAGATGGCCCAATGATCGTGAAACTGTGCCTCTGGAAAGAGCGCCGCGTTGAGTGTGTGGTCGGGGTGGTGATGACTGAAGATCACGTCGGTCACGGTGCGGGGATCGACCCCGAGCGCGCGCAGTGGGTCGAGGATCACCCCGCGATGGGCAACCATGCCGGGGTCCACCACGATGATCTTTCCAGCGTCGCGCAGCAGCACCACCGTGCTGGCGACCCGATCGTCTGCGTACCCTTCGGCCAATAGGTCGAGTTGCGCTGTCATCATCACCCCTCTGATCGTTCAGAGTAGGGCACAAGGCCGCGCCGCAGATCAGATGCGTTGCCGGTGTTCGCTATCGGTCCGGAAACGAGCGACCCAGTCCCTAGAGCGGTCGTCGGCCTGCCGTCTCATCGGCTTCTTGCCCTGGGGCGCCGGCGGATCGATCCCCAGCGCATCGAGCACGCGACCGATCGTCGCGGCGCGGCTGACGGTGAACTCGTCGTAGAAGACTCGAATCGGCTCTCGGCCTGTGGCGTGAAACCATTCCTCCCAACGGGCGTCCCATCGGTGCAGCTCGTTGAGCAGGTACTCGATAGCCCGGTAGTCGTACTCGATACCGGACGTGTCGTCCGCTTCGACCTGCTCGGAATCCGACTCAGATTCGGTGCGCCACTGCTGAGTCTGAATGGCCTTCCAGAGGGAAACGGCCTGTGCCACTTTGTCGCGACGCCTCATGAAGATGACCTTCAAGCGTGGAAAGACCACGTCGAGCCTCTCGTTGAACGACAGATCGCCCAGACCCGGAAGCTCCGCCATCCTCAACTTGAATTCGTCGAGATAGTTCCACATCATTTTGGCGCCAAAGACACCATTTGTCGTGGTGCCCCGTTGCAGCGCGTAGCGAAACCATGGTTCGAATTCTCCCGGTTGCTCCGGCTGTCCGGGCACCGTCGGCGTCAAGCGCTCGGCGATATCCCGCACGGAGGGGTCGTTGAAATACTGCTGTGGTTGACGGGGTAGGCCCGTTTCACGAAGCCTCTCGAAATACTCGTCCGGGACTCCGGCTACCTCGGTCGCTCTCAGGAGCTCGCAAAGCAATGTGCTTCCACTTCGTTGGGTGGAACAGACCAAGTAGGAGATGCCTTCGACCCGCCACGGTATTTCCATCCTCGTAGTCTATAGATATGATCGAAATAGTCGAGATTGCTACGATCGGGACGAATGAGACCGAACATCCTGTATTTACACTCGCACGACACCGGCCGCTACGTGCAGCCCTACGGATATCCGGTTCCGACACCAAATATCCAGCACCTGGCCGACCAGGGCGTGCTCTTCCGCCAGGCCTTCTGTGCCGCCCCGGTCTGCTCGGGCTCGCGGGCCGCCTTGCTCACCGGCCAGAGCACCCACGCGACGGGGATGCTCGGCCTGGCGCACCGCGGGTATCAGCTGCACCATCCGGAGCGCCACATCGTCAACGTCCTGCGCGACGCCGGCTACTGGACCGGTCTGGTTGGCGAGCAGCACGTCTCGGCGGACCCGGGCGTTCTCGGGTACGACCATGTCGTCGATCTCGACTCGACGCGTGTGAGCGATGTGGCCCCCGCGGCCACGAAACTCATCGCCATGCGGGCCCAAGAGTCCGCGCCGTTCTTCCTCTCGGTCGGTTTCTTCGAAACGCACCGTGAGTTCTTCGAACCGTCTTCAATCCGCGACGTCCTCTACTCTCGGCCCCCCGAGAACGTCCCGGACAACGCGCAGACCCGCCGGGACATGGCGTCGTTCCGGGCCAGCGCGAGAGCGCTCGACCAGGGGGTCGGCACCGTCCTGAACGCACTCGAGGAGTACGGCCTGGCGGATGACACACTCGTGTTTCTCACCACCGACCACGGCCTGGCCTTCCCGGACGCCAAATGCACGATGTACGACAGAGGTATCGGCGTCATGCTTGTCGTACGGGGCCCCGGGGGTTTCGAGCGCGGCCGTGTGAACGACGCGCTGGTGAGCCATCTCGATCTGTACCCGACCATTTGCGACGTTGCGGGCCTGGAGCATCCGGCATGGCTCGAGGGAACCTCACTGCTCCCGCTCGTGCATGGCGATGTCCCTGAGGTCCATGAGGAGATCTTCGCCGAAGTGACCTATCACGCGGCCTACGAGCCGCAACGGGCCGTCCGCACAACGAGATACAAGTACATGCGCCGCTACGACGACCAACATCTTGGGAGGGTGCTGGCCAATCTGGACGACAGCTTGACCAAGGACGTGCTGCTGGCTGCCGGGTGGGCTGACGTGGACCCTCCCTGGGAGGCACTCTTCGACCTGTGGCTCGATCCCTCCGAAGGGAACAACCGCATCAATGACCCGACGTTGGCCGGGGTTTTGGAGGACCTCCGGGAACGTCTCCACGACTGGATGGTACGGACCGGGGACCCCCTTCTCGACGGACCTGTACCTCCCGCTGAGGGCACGGTGGCCAATACCGTCGATCAAGTCTCGGCCAGCGACCCCACCCCACCTCCCTCGATAGTCGGCCCCAGAACGCGAAAACGGTAGGGATCGCACCGAAGTGCCGATCCCTCCGCAGTCGAGTTGCTCAATCCGTGCTCGTCGCTCGCATCGCGGGTGGGGTGTGGTGGCTCTTGCGCCGGGGAGGACGTCGGTGAAAATTTTTCAGTGGAGGCGATGGGACTCGAACCCACGAACCTCCTGACTGCCAGTCAGGCGCTCTACCAGCTGAGCTACGCCCCCGTAGCGAAACTTCCCAGGTCACGGGTGGTATTTCGGCTACCGCTCCCAGGGCCGAACCGTCTGGAAGTCCCACGCAGTTCGGCACAACATCGCGGGGCACCCTGTCAGGTCCGGAGCTAGACCTTAGCTTCTGTGGCGGGGGGGCTTCCCGTCTTCTCGAATGAATGGTGGGGCCGGCTGAGCGGACGGCGGCGACGATCTCAGGGCGGCGCTGGCCCCGTCGGACGGCGGGTGCCCCATATCTCGGTTTGATCAGAGCCATTAGGGTCACTTTGCGTCCCGATTAGCGGTTGCCCCGGCGCCCCCCACCATGATCCCTCCCACATGACCAGCATCACGAACCGCCCCAAGGGGAGCGATCCCGGGAGTGCCTCCGCCCCCGGCGTAGCCTCCGCCCCCGGCGTAGCCTCCGCCCCCGAGGAGCTTCTCGCTCATGCCCGCGTCCCTCGTGGATGGCGGCTGGTCCTCATCGTCGGGGGGTTGACGATCTTCGGACCCTTGTGCATCGACATGTATCTGCCGGCACTGCCTCGCATCAGTGCGGATCTTCACGCCAGCACATCTGCTGTCCAGCTCTCGGTGACGGGGTGCCTCGTCGGCATCGCACTCGGCCAGCTGGTCATCGGGCCCATCAGCGACCGCAAGGGGAGGCGGGGCCCCCTCTTCGTCGGGCTCTCCCTCTTCATCGTCTCTTCGTTGGCCTGCAGTATGGCCTCATCGGTGTTCGTGCTGGACGGATTCCGGTTCCTCCAGGGGGTCGGGGGTGCGGCCGGTGTGGTGATCTCCCGCGCCATCGTGCGCGATCTGTTCGAAGGTCCGACCGCGGCGCGTTTCTTTTCGACACTCATGCTGGTCACCGGTCTCGGTCCGATCATCGCTCCGCAGATCGGAGCGGTGATTCTTCGCTTCACCTCCTGGCGCGGCATCTTCCTGGCCCTCGCCATCGCCGGCTCGGTACTCCTCGTCGTCTCCTTTTTGAAGGTCCCCGAGACACTTCCGATGGATCGGCGACATTCAGGCGGCCTGCGATCGATCGTACGAACGATGGCCGAGGTGGGACGCGACCCCACGTTCGTGGGCTACGCGATCGTCGTGATGCTCGGCTTTGGTGCGATTCTGGTCTACATCGCGGGATCCTCGTTCATCCTGCAAGGGATTTACGGAATCTCCCCCCAGCTCTTCGGTGCGATCTTCGGCATCAACGCGGCCGGCATGGTGCTGGGCGCGCAAATCAACGGGCACTTCGTCCATCGGGTTGGCAGCGGTCCGCTTCTGAGCATCGGCCTCACGTGCATGTCCACCGGCAGTCTGCTGTTCCTTGCCGCCGTCGCCACGAATTGGGGCGGCCTCGGCGTCATTTTGCCTTCCCTGTTCTTGGTGTTGTTCGGGCTGGGCTTTGTCACTCCCAATGCGACGGCGCTCGCTCTCCAGAACCACCCGAACTCTGCCGGGGCCGCTTCGGCCCTCATGGGAAGCGCTCAATTCCTCTTCGGGGCGGCGCTCGCCCCACTCGCGGGCATCGGAGGCACCCACGATGCGCTTCCCATGGCCATACTCATGATGGCGCTGGCCGGGGGGGCGACCATCGTGCGAGTGACATTGGCCCGGGCCAAGACCATGTCGGCGAGCTCGGTGCAGTCCGAGCCGATCACCAGCGTCTAGCAAGCTCGCCGCCCAACCGACCGACCGGCGCCACCCGCCCGACGCCACCCGCCCGACCCGGGCTCCCGCCTCGCTCGCCTACCCTGGTGGGATGGCTCGGGCGTACGACGTCGAAGGAATTGAACAGAAGTGGCAGCGTCACTGGGAAGAAGCCGGGACGTATCAGATCGACAACGACGACCCGCGGGAGAAGTTCTATGCGCTGTGCATGTACCCGTACCCTTCAGGGGCCGCACACCAGGGCCATGTGCGCAACTACACCTTCGGTGACCTGGCCGTTCGCTATCAGACGATGCAGGGCAAGGGCGTACTCAGCCCGTTCGGGTTCGACTCCTTCGGCCTCCCGGCCGAGAACGCGGCCATCAAGACGGGGACGCACCCGAGGACGTTCACCGAAGCGCGTATCACGCAACTGAAGTCCTCGCTGGTCCGCCTGGGCGCCGTCTACGACTGGCGTCGCGAGGTCCGGAGCCACGACCCTTCCTACATGCGCTGGACCCAACTCATCTTCCTCAAGTTGTGGGAGGCCGGCCTGGCCTACCGGGCGATGGCGCTCGTCAACTGGTGCCCCGGTTGCCAGACCGTGCTGGCGAACGAGCAGGTCCTGCCCGACGGCACCTGCGATCGCTCCGGGGACGTGGTGATCAAGCGCAATCTGGAGCAATGGTTCTTCCGGATCACGGCCTACGCCGACGAGCTCCTGGAAGGACTGGACGGCCTCGAATGGCCCGAGCGGGTAAAGACCATGCAGCGCCATTGGATCGGCCGGTCCGAAGGCGCCGAGTTCAATCTTCCCGTGGAGGGCAGGGAGCACCTGAACCTTCGGGTGTTCACCACCAGGCCGGACACGAGTTTCGGCATGACCTATTGCGTCGTCGCGCCCGAGCATCCGCTGCTCGATGAGCTGACGACCGACGCCCAGCGCGGCAGCGGTCGGCGAGCTCCGTAAGCGGGCGGCGGCCGAGAGCGACATCGAGCGGAGCGCCACCGGGGATGCCGCCGCGCTCGACAAGCGAGGGCGCGTTCACGGGCAGCAGCGTGCTGAACCCCTTCACCGGCCGGTCGGTGCCGGTCTACGTGGCCGACTACGTCCTCATGGGCTACGGCACGGGCGCCATCATGGCCGTCCCGGCTGAAGACCAACGGGACTGGGATTTCGCCAAACTCCACGGGCTCGACATCGTCCGCACCGTGCAACCTCCAGCCGATTGGGAGACGCACCGGGGGAGGGGCGTACACCGGCGAAGGGGAGAAGATCAACAGCGAATTCCTGAACGGCCTCGACATCACCGCCGCGAAGACCCGGGCCATCGAATGGCTCGAGGAAAAGGGGATCGGTGAGCGTCACGTGAATTACCGGCTGCGCGATTGGCTGGTTTCACGGCAACGATTCTGGGGATGCCCGATTCCGGTGGTCTACTGCCCCGAGCACGGGGCGGTCCCCGTACCCGAGGAGCAGTTGCCGGTGGTGGCGCCCGATGACGTCCAGTTCCTCCCGACGGGGCAATCGCCGCTGGCCTTTCACGAGGGTTTCCTCCACACGACGTGTCCTCTCTGTGGTGGCCCCGCTCGACGCGAGACCGACACCATGGACACGTTCGTCGACTCCTCGTGGTACTTCCTGCGCTACTGCGATCCGTGGAGCGATGACCGGCCCTTCGATCCGGCCGCAGCGCGCCGCTGGATGCCCGTCGATCAGTACATCGGCGGTATCGAGCACGCCATCTTGCACCTGCTGTACGCCCGCTTCTTCACCCGGGCCCTGATCGATGTGGGCCTCGCCCCCGGCCTCTCCCGTGAGCCGTTCAAGAGGTATCTCGCGCAGGGCATGATCCGCATGGACGGCACCAAGATGTCCAAGTCCAAGGGCAATCTCATTGCGCCCGAGCATTACTACGAGACGGTGGGCGCCGACGGGCTGCGCCTCTTCCATCTTTTCGTCGGGCCGCCGTTCGACGACATGGACTGGACCCAGCAGACCGAGCAGGTGATCGAGGGGTGCGGCCGCTTCCTCGACCGCCTCTGGCGTACGTTCGCACCGGGCCAAAGTGAAGGTGAGCCGACGTTCCGCTCCGGGCCCGGAGACCGAAACCGACCGCGAGACCAGACAAGCGACGCATCGCACCATCGCGGCCGTGACCGAGGATCTGGAGCGTTGGTCCTACAACACCGCGGTGGCCCACTGCATGGAGCAGCTCAATCTCCTCCAGAAGTACGCCCGCACCGAGGGCGGGCCCCACCGGGTCGTGTGGGATGAGGCAGCAGATGCGTTGCTCTCCCTCCTCGCTCCCCTGACACCACATCTCACGGCGGAGATCTGGGAGCGGCGCCATCCCGGCGAGCCTTCGGTCCACCTCCAGCGTTGGCCCACATTCGATCCCGAGCTCGTCCGCGCCGAGACGGTGACCATGGTGGTGCAGGTCAATGGAAAATTGCGCGACAAGCTCGAGGTCAGCCCGGACATTACGGAAGCGGAGGCCGAGCTGGCGGCCCTGGCCTCGCCCAAGGTGGTGGAATCCCTCGCCGGACGCGTGCCGCAACGGGTGGTCGTTCGTCCGCCCCGCCTGGTGAACGTCGTCGTCTAGCAGGCGCTCAGCGGAACCCCGCCAGGATCGCCTTCCATTCGGCCGGTTCCACCTTGTACGGGGTGTAGAAGCTGAAGCGATCGATCACGTCACCGAAGCGGGCCTTCACCTGGGCCGCCACGTCGGCGATCGGGGCCACGACGGCGAAGGCATCGAGCACGGAGTCGTCGATGAGCTCGCCCATCTTCACCCACTCGCCGCGCTTGGAGAGGGTGTTGAGCTCGGTCTGCAGGTCGCCCCACCCGTGTAACTCCAACACCGGTCGATAGGCCGGGGTGGAGCCGTAGAAGGCGATCTGTTGGCGGACGGCACCGCTGGCCGCTGCCACGTCCGCATCAGTTTTTCCGGTGACCACGAATCCTGGATACGACACTGTCAGATCCGCCCGGGACTTGCCCGCCTTGGCCGCACCGCGCTCGAGGGCGGGCAGCGTGACCTCGCGGATGTACCGCTCGGTGGAGAAGCCGTGCACCAGTACACCGTCTCCCACTTCGCCGGCGACTTCGGTCATCAGCTCGCCGACGGCGGCCAGCAGAATCTTCGGATTCCCGTACGGGTGCTTGTCGGGGACGAAGAACGGGGTCATCAGCGTGTGGGTGTAGAACTCGCCGCGGAAGTCGAGCTTCTCGCCGGTTTCCCACGTGGCCCAGATGGCCCGGATGGCCAGGATCAGCTCGCGCATGCGCGGCGCAGGGTGCGACCACGGCATGGAGAAGCGCTTGGTGATGTGCGGCTTGATCTGGCTCCCCAGGCCCAGCATGAACCGGCCCTGGGTCAGGAGCTGCAGATCGTTCGCCAGCACGGCGAGATTCATCGGATTGCGGGCGAAGGCAACGGCGATCCCCGTCCCGAATTCCAGTTTCTCCGTGGCTCCGGCACCGATGGCGATGGGCAGGAAAGGATCATGCGTCGTCTCCGCCGTCCAGACGCCGTCGTAGCCGTTCGCTTCCGCCGTCCGGGCCGCATCGGCGATCCCCGTCGGACTGAACCCGATGCCACCGTCAATCTTCATGTGTTTCGCACCTCTCCTCTCCCGCGCTCACGATTACTGCTCTTCGCCGCGCAGGAACTTCTCGAGTTCCGCCGCGATCTCATCCCCTGAGGGGACCTCCTCGACCCCCATCGCATTGCCTTCGGAGGCGTCGATGTTCTCTTCGAGCTTGCGCACCATGGCCCGGTGCTCGATGTTGTCGGCGATGAGCTGGTCGACCTGGCGCCGTGAACTGTCCGCTGCGTGGCGCAGGGTGGAGGAGTCCAGGCGCAGGCTGGCCACATCGGCCAGTCCTTCGACCAGTGCCGCACTGGCTTCGGGGAAGGGCATGCCGGCCACATAGTGCGGCACGCGGGCCCACAAGGTGACGACGGGGATGCCGATGTCGGCGAAGGCGAGTTCCAGCACCGACATCACGCCGGCGGGGACTTCGAGCTCGCCCTGCACGATGCCGACGCGTTCGACCAGCTCGGCGGACGCCGCAGGAGCGGTGGCGGCCAACTTCACAGGGCGGGTGTGGGGAGCAGGTGCGGGGAACGCGCCGAGACCTACCACCATCCGCACCCGCCACGATCGGGCCAATCCGACGACGGCATCGGTGAAGGCCCGCCAATGGAAATCGGGCTCGGGCCCGACGAGATACAGCACATCGCCCCCGATCTCGTCGTGGCCGTGCCGCACCTCCGTGTGGGGCCACGTCAGATCGGTCGTGATGCCGTTGACGATGTGCGCCACGGGGCGGCGTGCCCGCTGATCCAGGAAGTGTTCACCGTTGAAGGTGACCATGGGGGAGGTCTCGCCCTGCCCCAGGAGGGAGGCGATAGCCGTGGTCGCTCCCAATCCGGCGTCCACCCAGCCTTCGAGCGCGACGACCAGGACCGGCCGGTTGAGGTCGGGCTCCTCGTGGACCGAGAAGATCTCCGTGAGACCGTCCGGGCTCATGGGGTGGCCGCCAATTCTTCCGAGGCCAAGTCCGCGAGGCGGGCGACCTGCGCCGGGTACTCGTCGACGCTGCTGGTGTCGCCGGCCCCGGCTCCCGCGGCGTAACGGGCGTAGACACCCTGGAGGATGCAGGCCAACTTCCAGTAGCCGAACGCGCAGTAGTACCCGATCTGCGCCAGGTCGAGATCGGAGACGCTCCCGTAGTGCTCCATCACCTGGGCGCGGGTGGCGAAGCCCGGCGCGGTGGTGGGTGAATGACCGAGCACCGACATCGCATCGCCGGCGTCGGTCCAGTAGTCCATGAGGAGGCCGAGGTCGGCCAGGGGATCGCCCAGGGTGCACAGTTCCCAATCGAGGATTGCTCGAACCGCACCCCGGTCGTCGAGAACGACATTGTCCATGCGATAGTCGCCGTGCACGATCGATGTGCGCTGCTGCGGTGGAACTCGGCGGGCGAGTTCCACACCCACGCGTTCGACCACACCGCCGTGATCGACGCCGTCCACGCTCATCTGGGCGAATTGCGCGCTCCACCGTTTGAGCTGGCGCTCGATGTAGCCCTCGTGCCGTCCCAGATCGCCCAGGCCCACCGACTCGGGGTCGAGGTCGTGCAACGCCGACAGGGTCTCCGCCATGTGGTCTCCGACGCCGCCCCTGGTGGCGAAGTCGAGGGCCAGCTCGGCTTCGGGCGCATCGCGCAGGATGTGGCCCTCGACGAATTCCATCACGAAGAAAGGTCGATCGTTGACGGTCTCGTCGGTGCACAGGCCGATCGTCTTCGGCACCGGGATGCCTGACGGGGCGAGCGACGTCATGAGCCGGTGTTCACGGACCATGTCGTGCGCCGTGGGCAGGACGTGATGCACCGGTGGTCTGCGCAGGACCCACGCGTGCCCTTCAGCGTCCTCAACGCGAAAAGTGAGGTTCGAGCGTCCGCCCGCGATCAGGGTGAAGCGAAGAGGGACCCTGATCTCGGGCACATGGTCCAAGAACCATTTGGTCACGTTGTCCGCACGGATGCCTTCCACCGGGTCTGACACGGATAGTGACGCTAATCGGTGGGGCGGGTTCCTCCTATCCGGCGGCCCACACAGCCCCCCATCGGCCACCTTCTCCTCCGCGGGAGCAGGCCCGGCGGGTCTCAGCTATTAACCTCACGAGGCGATGGACGTCACCGACAGCACCTTTCAGACAGATGTACTGGCTCGCAGCAACGAGGTCCCCGTCGTGGTGGATCTCTGGGCTCCGTGGTGCGGGCCCTGTACGACGCTGGGTCCCATGCTCGAGAGGGCCGTAGCCGCCACCGATGGTGCCGTTGAACTGGCCAAAGTCAACGTGGACGACAACCCGCGCATCGCCCAATCCTTCGGCGTGCAATCGATCCCTGCTGTCTTCGCCATCCACGAAGGCAAGGTGGTGGACCAATTCGTGGGTGCTCTGCCCGAACCCCAGGTCACCGCGTTCGTGCAGAAGTTGCTCCCTGCCTTGAGCGAGGCGGATGCGCTGGTGGCCAACGGCGACGAGGCATCCCTCCGCCAAGCGCTCGAGCTCGAGCCGGGTCATCAGGGCGCGACGGAGGCCCTGGCGGAACTCATGATCGGTCAGGGGGAGACCGCCGACGCGCTGGCCCTGCTGGCGCGCATTCCCGAGACCCCGAAGGGTCGCACGCTGGCCGCGCGTGCTCGTCTGATCGAGAGCGGCCTGAACGTCTCGGTCACCGATGACGCGGCAGTCGAAGCGCGACTGCATGCGCTGCTCGACAGGGTGCGCGAGGACGACTCGGCCCGCCAGGAGTTCGTCGACCTGCTCGAGACCCTCGGCCCGGACGATCCGCGCACGGGAACGTTCCGGCGGTCATTGGCCACTCGCCTCTATTGATGGGCCCACGCCCCAGGTGAACATCCTCGATCTCGGGGGCCAGCGGCACGATCTCACCCATAGGGGCCTGGTCATGGGCATTCTGAACCGGACGCCCGACTCGTTCTACGACAAGGGAGCCACGTTCGCGCTCGACGCCTTCTACAGCAGAGCCGAAGCGCTGGTGGCCGAAGGGGCGGACATCCTCGACGTCGGTGGCGTGAAGGCCGGACCGGGTGCGGAGGTGACCGAGGCCGAGGAGCTGGACCGGGTCGTGGCTGCCATCGCCGGGCTGACCGCGCGCTTCCCGACGCCGATCTCCGTCGACACCTGGCGCGCCTCCGTCGCCCGGGCGTCCTACAGGGAAGGTGCCGTGATGGGCAATGACATCAGCGGGTTCGCCGACCCCGACTACCTCCCTGCCGCAGCTGAGTTCGGTGCGGCCGTGGTGGCCACGCACATCCGGCTGGCTCCCCGCGTCGCCGATCCCGATCCGCAGTACGACGATGTGGTGGTGGATGTGGGCAGCTTCCTCACGGAGCGGGCCGCGCGCGCCCGCGCCGCCGGTATCCCGGCCGATCGGATCGTGCTCGATGCCGGACTCGATCTCGGCAAGACCGCCGCGCAGTCCCTCACTCTCTTACGGGCATCGTCGACCCTGGCCGCCCTCGGGTATCCGCTGTTGCTCTCCGCGTCCAATAAGACATTCCTCGGCGTCACACTCGATCTCGAGTTGACCGAGCGCGGTCCCGCATCCCTCGGAGCGGCGGCCCTCGGCCTCGCCTGGGGATGCCGCATCCTGCGCGTGCACGACGTCAGGGGCACCTGCCGCGTCCGCGATGTCGCGGCCGCTGTGAGCGCGGCCGAATGAGCGCGGCCTCGTATCTGGTCAAGGGCGACGATGCCTCGCTGGTGGCCCAGGAAGTCCGCACATTGCTGGCCGAGGTCGTGGGGGACCGCGATCACTCGCTGGTGGTGGAGGAGATCGGTGGTAGTTCGGGTGACGACATCAACGTCGGTGCGGTGGTGGATGCCTGTCTCACGCCCCCATTCCTCATCGATCGCCGCGTGGTGGTTGTCCGAGATGCCGGACGGCTCCTCACCGCCGATGTGCCCCGATTGGTCGACGTCGTCAAGGACCCCCTGCCGTCGACGGTCCTGATCCTGGTCGGCGGCGGCGGGACCGTACCGGCGCCGCTCGTCAAGGCGGTTACGGCAAGCGGAAAGGTGATCGACGTTGCGGTCAGCCGCCCGGGAGATCGCAAGGCGTGGCTGCAGGAGCATCTCCGCCACGCGCCGGTCAAGTTGGAGCCTCAGGCCGCGCAACTGCTGGGTCAGCACGTCGGGGAGGACCTCGGCCGTGTCGAAGGCTTGCTGGGGGCGTTGGCGGCGGCCTACGGCGCGGGTGCTCGAGTCTCCGTCGAGGATCTCGAGCCGTATCTCGGCGAGGCCGGCAACGTCGCTCGCTACGAACTCACCGATGCCATCGACCGTGGCGACCCGGGAGCCGCCCTCGGCGTGTTGCATCGCATGACCGACGCCGGTGGACTGAGCGCCGTGGAGGTGCTCTTCTCGTTGCACCGGCACTACGCCAACATGCTGGCCCTCGACGGCGCCACGATCTCGAGTGGCGAGGAGGCGGCGCAGCTGCTCTCGGTGAACAGCGCCTATGTCGGGAAGAAAGCGTTGGAACAGTCCCGCCGGCTCGGCAGTACCCGCATCGGCGCCGCCATCGAGTTGTTGGCCGACGCCGACCTCGACGTGAAGGGGGCCACGGGCCTCCCGCCCGAACTCGTCGTCGAAATTCTGGTGGCCCGATTGAGCCGGCAGACCCGCCAGCGGGCCGGCGCATTGCGACGGTAGGCGGCCCGAGCGGCGGCCCGAGCGGCGGCCCGAGCGGCGGCCCCGAGCGGCGGCCCCAACATCCCCGTGCTGAACTCGTGCCATGCACGAGACCCCCGACGAACTGAGTCGCCTGCAGCAGCTGCTTGACGCGGGTGCAGCCGAGGCCGGGCCGCACCTCAAGAGCATGTTGGGCGACGAGAGCCGTGTCGATGCGGCAACCCTCAGCGAAACACTCTCGGGGATGCGACTCCTGGTGGTGGCGACGGTGACCGCGGACGGCCGGCCACTGACCGGGCCCGTCGACGGCTACTTCCTCCACGGCACCTTGTGGTTCGGCTCGGCCCGCAACTCGGTGCGTATGCGGCACCTTGCGGCCCGCCCGGCGGTGAGCGCCACACATCTGCCGGGACAGGCGCTGTCGGTGACCGTGCACGGCAGAGCAGAGCTCTTCGACCTTCTCGACCCCGCACGCGGCGAGCTGCGCCGGGCGATGCTCGACTTTTACCTCCCGACGCAGGGGCCTGACTTCGAGACCTGGTTGCGCAGGGAGAACCCGATCGGGGTGCGGATCGCGCCGGAGAAGATCATCGCGCTTTCGTTTCCGTCCTGAGGGCGGGGAACGTTTCCGTCGGGACGATTGCGACATCACCAGGTTCGACCTCTCGTCCACCCTCGTCGATATAGCCCACGTGCACCGGGCGGTCGGTGCCTCGGACCCGCCGCAACATGCTCGGGCCGCCTGGGGCGGGTAGGTTCTCGTCGCCCCATTGTTGAAGCGCGCTGAGCGCGACCTGCAGTTCCCGCCCGGCCGTGGTGAGCCGGTACGCGAATCGGGACCGCGCACCAGGCTCCTGGTACGACTGGCGTTCCAGCACTCCGTACTCCACCAGTGTCGTGAGCCGGTCCGACAGCACGTCCGGAGCGATGCCCAAGTTGTCCCGGAACTGGGCGAACCGCGTGGCCCCCAACAAGGCGTCGCGCAGGATCAGGAACGTCCATCGCTCACCGAGGACGCCGAGAGAGCGGGCGATCGAGCAGTTCGAATCGGGCACCGTTGCCATTCCGCCAGCGTAGCCCCTGAGTTTGGTTTTCGTAATCAGCCTGCTAAGTTGTGAAAACCTACTCAGGAGGGACGACGTTATGGACATCATCGGAAAGACGGCATTTGTGACCGGAGCGAACCGAGGCCTTGGGCGTCATCTGGCCCGACAGCTCCGGGACCGGGGCGCCACGGTCTACGCCGGGGCCCGCAACCCGGCGTCGGTCGACCTCGCCGGCGTCACCCCGGTCGCCCTGGATGTGACCGATCCCGGCTCCGTGGCCGCTGCTGCGGCCGCGACCGGCGACGTTGCCATTCTCATCAACAACGCCGGTTCATCGACCGGAAGCTCATTGCTCACCGGGGACATGGCCGACATCCGCCTCGAGATGGACACCCACTACTTCGGGACGCTGGGCGTGATCAGAGCGTTCGCACCGCAGCTGGCGGACCGCGAAGAGAGCGCGATCCTCAACATCCTCTCGGCGCTGTCGTGGCTGAGCTTCCCGGACATCGGCGCTTATTGCGCCGCCAAGTCGGCGGCGTGGTCGTTGACCAATGCCCTCAGGCAGGAGCTGGCAGGGCAGGGGACCCGTGTGAGCTCGCTCCATGTCGGCTTCATGGACACCGACATGGCGGCGGACGTGCATGCGCCGAAGGTCGATCCCTCGGATGTGGCCAGAATCGCGCTCGACGGAATTGTCGCGGGCGACACCGAGATCCTTGCCGACGAGGTGAGCAAGCAGGTCCTGGCCGGATTGTCCGGAGGTGTCGCTGCTCTCTATCCGCAGGTGGCCTGAGCCTCCAGCGGCAGTGTCTACTCGGCGGCGGCCTCGGCGGCTGCTGCTTCGAGGGCGGCGACGCGGCGGACGAGGCGTGACTTGTGGTTCGCTGCCGTGTTCTTGTGAATGACGCCGCGGGCGGCAGCCTTGTCGATCCTCTTCACGGCCAGACGGAGCTGCTCCGCGCTGTCCTCGGCACCGGTCTCGGCGGCGACGACGGCGTTCTTGGTGCGCGTGCGCAGTTCGGCCCGCACCGACTTGTTGCGCAGCCGGCGCTTCTCGTTCTGGCGGTTCCGCTTGATCTGGCTAGCAATATTGGCCACGTGAGAATCCTCGATGCTTTCGAATGGGGTGCAGGGCGAACGGCGCGGCGGGCGTCAGCTCACCGGTGCGGGAAGCAACCATAGCAGGTCGCGGCACCAATTCACCCAGCGGTCGGCCCCGGCGCGGGCCGTAGCGGTGCGGTCGACGAGCGGGGTCGGTGACCTGGATGATTGCCCTGGGCCGGTACGATTGACCGACCGTGCCGCTCCCTCTCACCGCCAGTGGTCCCGTTGCTCTTGGTGATATCCGCAATTTCTCCATCATCAGCCACGTCGACCACGGCAAGTCGACCCTCTCGGATCGCATCCTCGAGATCACGGGAGCGGTGGATCCCCGGCAGATGCGCGAGCAGTACCTCGACTCCATGGACATCGAGCGGGAACGCGGCATCACCATCAAGGCCCAGAACGTCCGTGTGCTCTACAACGGCCATGTCCTGCACCTGATCGACACCCCCGGCCACGTCGACTTCGGCTACGAGGTGAGCCGCTCGCTGGCCGCGTGCGAAGGGGCGGTCCTGCTGGTGGACGCTTCCCAGGGCATTCAGGCCCAGACCCTGGCCAACTGCTACCAGGCCATGGAGAACGACCTCGAGATCGTGGCCGTCCTGAACAAGATCGACCTGCCGGCGGCGGACCCCGAGCGATGCGCCCTCGAGATCGAACACGTCCTCGGGCTGCCGGCCGAAGACGTGCTGCAGATCTCGGCCAAGACCGGGGCCGGGGTTCCCGAGCTCCTCCAGGCGATCATCGACCGGATCCCGGCGCCGGCGGGCGACCCGGAGGCGGCTCTGCGGGCGCTCATCTTCGACTCGTCGTACGACCAGTATCGAGGCGTCGTCAGCTCCATACGGATCGTCGACGGCACGCTGCACGCCGATGCCCGACTCCGCTTCATGCAGGCCAACGCCGTGCATGACATGGAGGAGGTGGGCGTGCGCACGCCGGTAGGAGTCCCGGTGAAGGTGCTCGGCCCCGGCGAGGTCGGCTACCTCATCGCCGGGATCAAAGACGTCGGCGAGGCTCGCTCCGGTGAGACGGTGACGACGGCGGTGCACGGGGCCACCGAGGCCCTGGCCGGCTACCAGGACCCCAAGCCGATGGTCTTCTGCGGGCTCTACCCGGTCGACGGCGACGAGCTGCCCGACCTGCGGGACGCCCTCGAGAAGCTGAAGCTCAACGACGCCAGTTTCACTTTCGAGCCCGAATCGTCCCATGCGCTGGGTATCGGGTTCCGTTGCGGGTTTCTCGGGCTGTTGCACATGGAGATCGTGCGCGAGCGGCTCGAGCGCGAGTTCGACCTCTCGCTCATTGCGACCGCACCCAGCGTGGCCTACCGGGCCTTCCTCACCGACGGCACCGAGATCGACGTCGACAACCCGACCGAGCTCCCCGACGCCAGCCGTATCGACCACATCGACGAGCCCATGCTGACGGCCACGATCCTCACCCCCTCCGAGTACACGGGCACCGTCATGGAGCTCTGCCAGAGCAAGCGGGCCGAGATGACCCGTATGGAGTACCTCTCACCCGAACGGGTCGAGCTCGTGTACACCATCCCCCTGGCCGAGGTGGTGCTGGATTTCTTCGATCAGTTGAAGAGCCGGACCAAGGGCTACGCCAGCCTCGACTACGAGCCCCAGGGCTACGCCACGAACAATCTCGTGCGGGTGGACATACTGATCAACCACGCCCCGTGTGACGCCTTCTCCACCATCGTGCACCGCTCGTCAGCCGACAACTACGGCCGGCGGATGGCGGACAAGCTGCGCGAGCTCATTCCGCGCCAACTGTTCGACGTCCCGATCCAGGCCGCCATCGGCGGGCGGATCGTGGCCCGCGAGACGGTCAAGGCGAAGCGCAAGGACGTGCTCGCCAAGTGCTACGGCGGTGACATCACCCGCAAGCGCAAGCTCCTCGAGAAGCAGAAGGAGGGCAAGAAGCGGATGAAGAACATCGGCCGGGTCGAGGTGCCCCAGGAGGCGTTCATCTCAGCCCTACGCCTCGACGACTGAGGGCCGCCGGCTGACCAGCTCCAATGGCCCCAACACGGAGGCCGGGCGGGTGCCTGAGGGAGAGTGCCTGGCACTCGGTACACTTGAGTGCCAGGCACTCATATGACCCCCAACACCCGACACGCCGGACCCATCGACCCCTGTGTCGACGAGCGCGCCCTGAACGACCGCCAGGCGGCCATTCTCGAGGCCGTGGTGACCGAGTACATCGGGAGCGCCGAGCCGGTCGGCTCCTCCCACGTGGCCAGCGCGCCCGGGGTGCAGGTGTCCTCTGCCACCGTGCGGTCGGAAATGGTGGCGTTGGAGCGTGACGGGTATCTCGTGCAGCCCCACACCAGTGCCGGGCGCATCCCGACCGACAAGGGCTATCGCTTCTTCGTCGACCACCTGACGCAGCCGGGGGTGCTCGGGCCGACCCAGCACAAGCAGGTGTGCTCCTTCTTCGAACAGGTCCACGGGGAGATGGAGGACATGCTCGAACGGGCGACCGGACTGCTGTCCGAGCTCACCTCCTATGCCGCTGTGGTCGTCGGGCCCTCGCACGATTCGGCGACGATCCGCTCGGTCCAGGTCGTCGGCCTCGCCCCTCGTGTCGCCCTGCTCGTGGTCGTCCTGTCCGACGGGGCGGTGGAGAAACGGACGATCGACCTCGACCTCGACGTCGATCCTTCCGACGAAGCGCTGAGCCAGGCGAGCGCGCTCCTCAACACGCATCTCATCGGCCGGACGGCCTCGTCCACCTGGTCGGTGCCCCGCACCGGGAATGCGGTGGTCGATCGGGTGGTGGCCGCGGCGGGGACGGCCTTCGGGCTCATCGAGCGCTCCATGGAATCGGATCAGGTCTTCGTCGGCGGGCCCTCCCGGCTGGCCCAGTCCTTCGATGCGGTCGAGACCGTGCGCTCGGTATTGGGCATCCTCGAGCAGCAGCTCGTCGTGGTGACCCTCTTGCGCGACGTCCTCAACCGTGGGCTTTCCGTGGCCATCGGCGCCGAGCACGGCTATGAGCCCCTGGCCTCGTGCGCCGTCGTGGTGGCCCCGGTGGCCATCGACGGGCATGAGCTGGGAGCGGTCGGCCTGTTCGGCCCGACGCGGATGGACTACCCGCGGGCGCTGGCCGCGGCGCATGTGGTCGGGGAACGGCTGGGAGAACGGTTGGGGGAAACCGGGCGGGGCGGGGCGCCCGGCGGATCAGGGAGCGGGAACGGGAGCCACGATGGCGGGAATTGAAGGTTTGAGCGACCTGTACGGGCTCTTGGGCGTCCCGCCGGACGCCACGGACGACCAGATCAAGAAGGCGTACCGGGCCCGGGCCCGGGAGCTGCACCCGGACAACAACCCCGGTGATGATGTCGCCGAGGCGAAGTTCAAAGAGGTGACGCTGGCCTACGAGGTCCTGCGCGACCCGGAGAAGCGGGCCCGCTACGACCGCTTCGGGCCCGAGGGCGTCTTCGGCAACCAGGCCGGTGGCGCGGGCGGATTCGGCTTCGAGGGCGGGTCTGGGCGACATCTTCGAAGCATTCTTCGGCCAGATGTCGGGTGGCGGCGGGCGCCGTCGTGGCCCGGCCCCCGGCTCCGATGCCGAGGTCCGGATCAACCTCGAGTTCGCAGAAGCCGTGTTCGGCTGCCGCCGGGAGATCTCGGTGCGACTACCCATCACCTGCGTGGCCTGCGCCGGCGGCGGCGCGGCACCCGGGACCGAGCCGATCACCTGCGTCGACTGCCAGGGGGCGGGGGAAGTGCGCCGGGTGCGGCAATCACTCTTGGGGCAGGTCGTCACGAGTGCGCCCTGCCCGAACTGCGGTGGTCTCGGTGAGACGATCCCGTACCCGTGCACCGAGTGCGGCGGCGAGGGCCGCCGGACCGAGGAGAGCACGTTCACGGTCGAGATTCCGGCCGGCGTGGACAACGGCTCGACGCTCCGACTGGCCGGGCGGGGCGCGGCCGGCCAGCGCGGCGGCTCCACCGGATCGCTCTTCGTCCATCTGATGGTGACGCCGGACCCCCGCTTCGAGCGCGAGGGCGACAACCTCCACACCACCTTGACCATCGGGGTGGCCCAGGCCGCGTTGGGTACCGAGGTCGAGGTGGACACGTTGGAGAGCACGCACGCCGTCACGGTGAAGGCAGGGACCCAGCACGGGCACATCGAACGCGTCCGGGGCGAGGGAGTGCCGCACCTGCGTGGCCGGGGCCGGGGCGACCTCTTCGTGCACGTGCTGGTCGAGACGCCCGCAGGGCTCAGCGAGGCGGAAGAAGACCTGCTCCGGCAGTTCGCCGCCGCACGGGGTGAGAACGTGTTGCCGCCCGGTGGGGGCGGTGACGGTGTGTTCTCGCGCCTGCGCTCCGCTTTTGGCTAGTCCGGTTTTGGGCAGTCCTGGTTCAGCCGAATTCGCAGCCATCGCGGTCCGTGCCGCGGCGGCGACGCAGGTGTTCGTCGACGATGTCGCGCACCCTGTGCTTTCCGGCGACGACCTGCACCATGTGGGCCGTGTGCTCCGGTTGCGGGCCGGTGAGGAGATCATCGTCAGCGACGGGGCCGGGCACTGGGCCCGCACCACCTGGCAGGGCGGCGACACCGACGCCCTCGCTCCCATGCATGACGACGCCGGCTCCGGGGGCGACGGCAGCGTGCAGTTCGAACCGGCGCCGGCACCCGCCCTGACGGTGGCTTTTGCCCCGACGAAGGGCGAACGCCCCGAATGGGTCGTCCAGAAGCTCACCGAGTTGGGCATCGACCGCATCGTGCCGCTGGTCAGTGAGCGCACAGTGGTGCGCTGGGAGGGTGCACGGCGCCAGGGTGCCGTGGCGCGTCTGCGCCGGGTGGCCCGCGAAGCCGCCGCGCAGTGTCGCCGGGTCTGGCTGCCCGAAGTCACCGACGTGATGCCTTTCGGCGACCTGCGCGGCCTCGGTGGTCCGGGGGAGGTCGTGCTGGCACAACTGAGCGGGGATCGTCCGGGCCTGACCCAGCGGGTGGTGGCGGTCGGCCCCGAGGGCGGTTGGAGCGCGGCGGAGCTGGGGTCGGGACTGCCGACCGTCGGCTTCGGCCTGAGCGTGTTGCGGGCCGAGACCGCCGCGGTGACGGCGGGAGCGCTGATGGTCTCCTTGCGCACGGGTACGGTGGCCCCGGTGGCTCCCATGGGAGAATCCTCGTAGTGGCCGAAGAGACCGGGTGGCTCGGGACCAAGGATGCCTCGGCCCGCCTGGGCATCACATTGCGCAGCCTCTACCGCTTCATCGACGAGGGTGACCTGCCGGCCTATAAGTTCGGTCGAGTGATCCGGATGAAGGTGGAGGACATCGACAGCTTCATCGAGTCGTGCCGCATCCGGCCGGGCCAACTCGAACACCTCTACCCGCCGCTGAAGGGCGCCGAGGTGGGCGACGACACCGACCATGACCACCGTCAGCCGAGGGTGGTCACACCGAGCGAGCAGAGTGAGACTTGACCAGTGACTGATTGCCTTTTTTGCGGCATCGTGGCGGGCGACGTGCCCTCCGAGATCGTCCACAGCACCGAAACGACCGTCGCCTTCAAGGACATTTCACCGGCGTCGCCACTCCACGTGCTGGTGGTGCCGCGCCGGCACATCACCGATGCATCGGAGATCACCCCCGAAGACGGCCCCCTCCTGGCCGACATGCTCATGGCTGCCCGCGCCGTCGCGGAAGCGGCCGGTGTGGCGGGTCCTGACCGGGGCTACCGCCTCATCTTCAACGTTGGACCAGATGCCATGAATTCCGTTCCCCACCTTCACCTTCACGTGCTCGGTGGCCAACCACTCAAAGGACACTTCGCACTCGCATGACGACGACCACCCACGCTGAATGCCTCGTACCCGGAAACCATCTGATGGCGGGCCTGCTCGGCACCCGCGACGAGCTCTTGCGGCAAGTCGAACAAGCCTTCCCCGACGAGAAGATCGCGGTGCAGGGCAACCGCATCTCGGTGGAGGGCCCTGACGCGGACCGTGTCGTGCGGCTCTTCGACGAGGCCGTGCTCCTGCTGCAAGCGGGGCAGAGCCTCGACAACTCCACCATGGCGCGCACCATCGACATGGTGCGCGACGACGTGCGGCCGAGCGAGATCATGCGGGCCGAAGTGGTGCGGGCTGCGGGCGGGAAGACCATCCGGCCCAACACTGCCGGCCAGAAGCGCTACACCGACGCCATCAACCAGAACATCATCACCTTCGGGATCGGCCCCGCCGGAACGGGAAAGTCGTATCTCGCCGTGGCCCAGGCCGTGCATGCCCTCCAGACCCGCCAGGTGGCGCGCATCATCTTGACCCGGCCGGCGGTCGAGGCCGGGGAGCGGCTCGGTTTCCTGCCCGGCGACCTGATGGCCAAGGTGGATCCGTACCTGCGCCCGCTCTACGACGCGCTCTACGACCTGCTCGAGCCCGAGGGGGCGCAACGACTCCTGGACCGGGGCACGATCGAGGTGGCCCCGCTGGCCTTCATGCGTGGGCGCACGCTGAACAACTCGTTCATCATCCTCGACGAGGCGCAGAACACGACGCCCGAACAGATGAAGATGTTCCTGACCCGGATCGGCTTCGGCTCACGTTGCGTGGTGACCGGTGACGTCACGCAGATCGACGTGCCGGGCGGCCGCTCCGGCCTGATCGGGTTGGAGCCCGTGCTCGGTGCGGTGGAGGACATCGCCTTCGTGCACCTGACCCGGCGCGATGTCGTGCGCCACAAAATTGTGGCTGACATCGTGGATGCCTACGAGGTGGCAGAAGGGCGGGCGGGATCCACCCAGTGAGCATCGACGTCTTTGCAGCCGATGAGCAGGCGGACCATCCGATCGAGGTGGCCCGGTGGGCACAGCTGAGCCAGAGGGTCCTGACGGCACGGGGAGTCAAGGGGGAGACCGAGGTCTCCCTTCTCTTCGTCGACGAAGACGCCATTGCCGCGCTCAACGAGCAGTTCCTGGGCAAGAGCGGCCCGACCGACGTCCTGTCGTTTCCCATCGAGGACGAGCCGGGACCTACCGGCCGTTCGCCCGATCTGGGGGGCAGCGGGCCCGGCACGTCCCCCGAGGAGGGCACGCTGACCCTGCTCGGCGACGTCGTGATCTGCCCCGCGGTGGCGGCGCGCAACGCCGTCGAGCACGAGGTGTCGCTCGACGACGAAGTGGCGCTCCTCGTCGTGCACGGCCTGCTCCATCTGCTGGGCATGGACCACGAGGATGACGCCGAAGCGGAGCGCATGGAGGCCCTCGAGCAGGAATTGCTGACCCGCTTCTACCGGAACCAGGTGTCGGGGACTTGATCGCCGTCGAAGGGTTTCACGCCGAGGATTTCGTCCTCGTCGTCGTGATCGTCGTCCTCCTGGCGGCCTCAGGGCTGTTGGCACTGGCCGAGACCAGCCTCGTCCGAATGAACCGGATCAAGGCCAAGGCACTGGTGGACGAGAAGCGACGGGGGGCGCGCCAGCTGGCCCGCCTGATCGAGAACCCCGAACGGTTCTTGAACGTCATCCTGCTGCTCGTCCTCATCTGCCAATTGGTCTCGGCCACCCTCGTCGGGGTGGTGGCCGAACACGTGCTCGGCGGCATCGGCGTGCTGGTCGGCGCCGCTTTCGAAGTGATCGTCATCTTCGTGTTCTTCGAAGCGGTTCCGAAGAACTGGGCCGTGCACAATCCCGACCGTGCGGCGCTGTTCAGTGCGCCGATCGTGTCGGTCATCGTGCGATTCCCCCCGATCCGCTTCGTCTCGTCGCTCCTCATCGGATTGGCCAATCTGATCATCGGCCACCAGAGCGAGAGCGACGACGGCATTCGACCGTCGTACATCACCGACTCCGAGCTCAAGGCCATGGCCGACGTGGCGCACGAGGAGAATGTGATCGAGGGCGAGGAGCGGGCCTTCATCCATTCGATCATCGACTTCGGCGACACGGTGGCGCGAGAAGTGATGGTGCCGCGACCGGACATGGTGACGGTCGAACGCGACAAGACCATCACCGAGGCACTGGAAACGGCGCTGACTGCCGGCTTCAGCCGCATCCCGATCCACGACGGGCAGATCGACGACATCGAGGGCATCGCGTATACGAAGGACCTCATGCGGGCCGAACGGGTCGGAGGGGGCGAGGAGCCCGTCCGTGACAGCGCACGTCCCGCCGTCTTCGTACCCGAGTCCAAGGAGGTCTCCTCTCTGCTGCGCCAGATGCAGGAGGAGAAGATCCACATGGCCATCGTGGTGGACGAGTACGGGGGCACGGCGGGATTGGTCACCCTGGAGGACCTGCTCGAGGAATTGGTCGGCGAAATCGTCGACGAATTCGACGTGGAGGAGCCGACCGTCGAGCAGAACCCCGACGGCTCGGTCGTGCTCAGTGGCCGCTACGCCGTGGATGACGTCGACCAGCTGCTCGGGGCCGAGCTCCCGCACGGTGCATGGGACACTGTGGGCGGCCTGATGCTCGATGTCGCCGGCCGGGTGCCCGACGTCGGGGATTCTGTGGAAGTGGACGGCTTCCGCCTGACGGCGCTCGAGGTGCGCGGGAGGCGGATCGGGAGGGTGCGGATTGAGCCCACCGGTCAGAGCGAGCCGGACGACCACGACGAGGATGCCTGACGATGGCCGAAGCTCCCATGCGATCGGGATTCGTGGCCGTCGTGGGCCGTCCCAACGTCGGCAAGTCGACGCTCGTGAACCAGATGGTCGGGACGAAGGTTTCCATCACGTCGTCGCGACCGAACACCACACGGCACCGCATTCTCGGTGTCCTGCACCGACCTGACGTGCAGGCCGTCTTCGTCGACACGCCGGGACTCCACCGTCCCCGCAGCGTGCTCGGGGCCCGGCTCAACGAGACAGCGACCAGCGCGTTGACCGATGTCGACATGATCCTGGTCCTGGTCGATGCGACAGCGGCGGTCGGGCCCGGAGACCGTACGGTGCTCGAGCGCTCGCTGCGCGAGGTCCAGCGGGGCGACGACCCGCCCAAGTTGGTCGTCGTGATCAACAAGATCGACAAAGCCTCCGGAGACCAGATCCTCGAACGTCTGCTCTCGGCCAAGGCGGCGGTGGAGGCCATCTTCGACGCGGAGTCGGTTGAGTACTTCCCGGTCTCGGCCCGGAGCGGGCAGGGGGTCGAGGCGCTGACGTCCTACGTCATCGACTCGCTCGAGGAGGGGCCACCCTTCTTCCCCGACGACGTGGTGACCGATACCCCCGAGGCACTATGGGTGGCCGAACTCGTGCGCGAGCAGCTGCTGGCCAAGACCCATGACGAGCTGCCGCACTCGATTTCGTGCCGGGTCACGGAGTGGGACTGGCCGCATATCCGCTGCGAGATCATCGTCGAGCGTGACTCGCAGAAGGGCATCGTCATCGGCAAGGGGGGCGAGGTTCTCAAGGCGGTGGGCACCGCCGTGCGGGCGACGCTTCCCGAGGGGGCCTACCTGGAGTTGCACGTCAAGGTCGAGAAGCACTGGCAGGACCGTGACGAGATGCTCAACCGGCTCGGGTACTGACCGCCCGAGTGCGACCGTGGTTCCTGCGGCGGCATCCGGCCACCTTCGGGCAGGAGGCCGCCTGACGGTGCCGGGCTCACCAACGGCCCGCCGGTTACGGTGCCAGCGCCACCCGCAGGAACTCCTCGACCTCGAAGCGATCGACGCTACGCCGCATCGGCGGAAGGGTGGCCAGCAACACGCCGCGGTAGGTGGCGGTGGCGAGTCGGGAATCGAGGACGGCCACCACGCCCCGGTCATCGGCTGAGCGGATGAGGCGGCCGGCACCCTGGGCCAGGAGGGTGGCCGCCCGGGGCAGGTCGACCACCGAGAAGGCGCGGCTGCCCGCCCGGGCCCGACGGGCCTGGAGCAACGGGTCATCGGGCCGGGGGAACGGGAGGCGGTCCAACGTCACCAACGAGAGCGACCGCCCGGGGATGTCGACGCCCTGCCAGAAACCGAGCGTGGCGAAGAGGCACGACGTCTCATTGCGGGCGAACTCCTCCAAGAGGCGCCCCTTGGGTAGTTCTCCCTGGAGCAGCAGTTGGTAGGGCAGATCAGGCGCCAGGGCGGCGGCGGCCTCCTCGGTCGCCCGGCGGCTGGTGAACAGGGCCAAGGTCCGCCCGCCCGCGGCAGCGATCAGCAGGGCGAGCTCAGTATGGAGGGCGGCCTCGGCCTGCGGGGAACGACGGTCGGGCAGGTGACGCGCCACGTAGAGGAGCGAGTGGGCTCGATAGTCGAACGGGCTCCCGACATTGAGCTCGTTGGTCTCGAAGTCCTTGAGACCGACCCGTTCGGTCAGGAAGGGCGGAACCGTGGCGCTCGTCAGCACAGCGGTGACCTCGCCCCAGAGCACGGATTCGAGGACCGGTCCGACGTCGATCGGCGACAGCCGGAGGCGAACGTTGCGACGCGTCCCGTCGACCCAGGCGACCTCCCCATCACTGCGGGCCAGGAGACGGTGCAGATCGTCGGTCAGGTGACTGGCGGCACTGATGACCCTCGTCTTGTGCGCACCGAGGTCGGTGCGGCCGCCCCCGCTCCCGCCGCTCCCGCCGCCCCCGCCCGTCCCGCCGCCCCCGCCGCCCCCGCTGGTGTCGTCGTCGCCCAGCAGGGAGCCCTGCAGGTTGCTCCGGCGCACGGCGTCGGTCACGCGCCCGGCCAACTCGGCCGTGCGGCCCAGGAGCTCGGCCAACTCGCGATCGTCGACCGGGGGTTGGGCCTTGTCGTGCAGGACCCGGGTGCCGATCCGGTCAGCGAGGAGGTCGCCGATCTGGTCGCCGAGCGAGAGTAGTGAGGACAACAGGTTGGCTTCGTTCTCTGTCACCAGCGAGCGGGCCGACAGCGCCAGGGCACGGAAGCGACCGGGGGTGATCTCGACCCCGAGGCTCGAGGTCATGACCTCTTCGAGCTCGTGGGTCTCGTCGAAGACGACCACATCGTGCTCGGGCAGGACGGCCCCGCCGCTGGCCAGGTGGGCCCCGTAGAGATGGGTGTTGACCACGACCACGTCGGCCGCTGCCGCGGCATCGCGGGCGGCTTCGGCGAAGCAGTGGTTCCCCGAGGGGCAGTTGAACGCTCCCGGGCACTCCCTCGGGCCGACGCTGACCATGCCCCAGGCCCGTGGACTCGGCTCGAAGCTCAGGTCAGCCCGGTCACCGGTCCGGGTCGTCTCGGCCCATGACAACAGGGTGCGCACCTCATCGACCAGACCTTCAGGGGCGCTCTCGGCCGGGTCCTCGGCCCGGCTCTCGGCCCGGCTCTCGGCCCGCTCGAAGGAGTCGGTCTCGCCCCCGGCGTCGACGCTCAACTCGGGCTGGATGCCGCCGTGGCCCACCTCGTTCACCCGCTGGCGGCAGATGTAGTTGCTCCGCCCTTTGAGCACGGCATAGGAGAAGGTGAGCCCGAGCCCGCGGTCGACCAGCGGCAGGTCCTTCTCGGCCAGCTGATCCTGCAGTGCCTTGGTCGCCGTGGCCACCACCACCTTCTTGCCGCTGAGCACGGCCGGTACGAGGTAGGCGAGGGACTTTCCCGTTCCGGTCCCGGCCTGTACGACGAGATGCGTACCCGTCACCACGGCCTCGCCTACGGCCCGGCACATCTCCTGCTGTTCGGAGCGCTGTTCCCCGTTCGCCATGCCGGCGGTGACCTTGGCCAACGCCGCGACGGCGTCGTCACCGGCTTGGCGGGCCTGCTCGGCCGTGCCCCGTGACGGAGCAGGTGACGACCCCGGGACCACATCGGGCGGAGCGTCCGCCAACTCGTCCAGAAGAACGTCAGCCTCCTCGTCCCAATCCATGTCCACCTCCTGATCATGCCCGCACGTGGTGACAGGGTCGGCGCGGTAGGTTCATCTGAGTGTCAACCCCCACGACCGAGCAGGGCGTCGATCCCGTTCCCGCCGCCCTCGACCGCAGCCGCGTGCCGGTCCACGTGGCCTGTGTCATGGACGGCAATGGGCGTTGGGCCAGCGCGCGGGGCCTGCCGCGCACCGAGGGACACACCATGGGGGAGACGGCGCTGTTCGATGTGGTCAAGGGTGCACTCGAGATCGGGATCGGCTGGCTGACGGTATATGCCTTCTCTACAGAGAACTGGCGCCGTCCCGACCGACGAAGTGCGGTTTTTGATGGGTTTCAACGAGAACCTGCTCATGCGCCGGGCCGATGAGCTCAACGAGCTCGATGTGCAGATCCGCTTTGCCGGCCGGCGGGATTGGCGGGTGCCCCGCCGCGTCCTGCGTCGGATGGACGACTCGGTCGAGCTCACGAAGAAGAACCGCACCATGAAGCTGACGCTGGCCTTCAACTACGGCGGGCGGGCCGAGATCGTCGACGCTGTCAAAGCCCTGGTGGCCGAGGGGATCTCCCGCCGACAAGGTCGACGAGAAGGCGATCCGGCGCCATCTCTATTACCCGGACATGCCCGACCCTGACCTGGTGATCAGGACGTCGGGAGAGACCCGTATCTCGAACTTCTTGCTCTGGGAGATCGCCTATAGCGAGTTGATCTTTCCCGAGGTCCTCTGGCCGGACGTGCGGCGGCGGCACCTCTACGAGGCCGTGATCGAGTACCAGCGGCGGGTGCGCCGCTTCGGTGCCGTCAATCCGTGAGACTGGGTGGATGACGGGACCGGGCGCATGACATTCACCCGTGTCGCCATCGGCGTCGGGGTCCTCTTGATCGTGGCCTTTGCCGTCGTGACGGCCATAGCGGTCGGGGGAGTCCTCACCCCGGTGGTGGCGTTCGCCGCACTTTTCATCCTCATCGGGGGCGGCAACCTCCTCTACGGGAGGCACTCGCACGGGGCGGCGGCCCAGGCCCGGCGCCGCCCGGCGCAAGAGGAGCAGAACCGGGCCATCGACGAGGCCCACGCCCGCGCCCGCGAGGAACGTGAGCGGGCCCGTCGGCAGCGGGCAGAGTCCCGCGCGGGAGCGGGAGCGGGGGTCGCCTGCGCCACGGCAACGGAGACGTCACCACGTGAGCCTGTTCAGAGATACGGGTGTGGTGCTTCGCACCTATCGCCTCGGGGAAGCGGATCGCATCATCGTGCTCATGACCGAAGAGCACGGCAAGGTCCGGGCGGTGGCCAAGGGGGTGCGCCGGACCTCGAGCAAGTTCGGGGCCCGGCTGGAGCCGCTGACCCACGTCGACGTCTTGCTGTGGCAGGGCCGCAGCGACCTGGACATCGTCAACCAGGTCGAGGTGATCGACACGTTCCGGCACGTGCGCGAGGACCTGGCGCGGGTGGCCAAGGGGCTGGCCCTGCTGGAGGTGACCGACCAGATCGCGCAGGAACGGCACCCGGACCGGCGCCTCTTCACCATGTTGGTGGGTGCGTTGCGGGCCCTGTCGGACAACGATGCCGATCCGACGCTGGTGGCCCCGTCGTTCTTCCTCAAGGCACTCGCGCTCGAGGGGGCCGGACCTGTGCTCGATACGTGCGCCTCGTGCGGGGAGTCCGACGGCGACGTCGATCTGGTCGCCTTCGATCTGGTCGAAGGGGGAACGCTGTGCCGCCGCTGCCGCCGTGGTCGACCGATGAGCGGGACCGCCCTGATCCTGTTGCGCCGTATCCTCGGCGGCGATCTGGCGGCGGTCCTGGCCGGGCCGCCCCCCGACGGCGCTGACGAGGTGGCTGAGTTGGCGACGGAGGCCATGGAGGTGCACCTCGACCGCCGCATCCGTTCGGTGCGCTCCGCCGTCGGACTTTGAGCCCCGGTTCGGGCTCCGGCTCCGGCTCCGGCCCGGGCTTCGGCTTCGGCGTCTACGTCCACGTCCCGTTCTGCCGTGAACGTTGCGACTATTGCGCGTTTGCCACCTACACCGACCGCGACCATCTCATGGAGCGCTACGCCGACGCCTGCGTGACCGAGGTGCAGCGTCTCGCCATGACGGGCGACCTCGTCCCCGCCACCAGTGTCTTCTTCGGAGGGGGCACCCCGTCGCGCCTGCAGCCCGAGACCCTCTGCCGGGTGCTGTCCGCCATACCCCGGACGGCCGATGCCGAGGTCACGGTGGAGTGCAACCCCGAAGATGCGGACGAGGAGCACCTGGCCACGTACCGCCGGGAAGGGGTCAACCGGGTCTCCTTCGGCCTGCAGTCGACCAATGCCCACGTGCTGGCGGGACTGGGCCGGCGCCACGTGCCGGACGCCGCGGCGCGTATCGCCGACGCGGTGCACGAGGCCGGCTTCGACAACTGGAACCTCGATCTGATCTTCGGCGGTGCGGGGGAGACCGACGATGATTGGCGGGGAACGCTGGACAGCATCTTGGGGCTGCCCCATCCACCCCCGCACATCAGCGCCTATGCCCTGACCATCGAGCCCGGTACCCCGCTGGCGCGGGCCCGCGACCGGCATCCCGAAGACGACACGTTGGCCGCCCGTTACGAAGTGACCGACGACATCCTCACCCGGGCCGGCTACCGCTGGGAGGAGATCTCGAACTGGGCCCGCCCCGGGCATCGTTGCCGGCACAACCACCTCTACTGGGAGCAGGGCGACTACGTGGGTATCGGTTCCGCGGCCCACAGCCACCGCTCGGGGGCGCGTTGGTGGAACGTACGCACGCCCGAGCGCTACATCGATGCCATCGCATCAGGTCGTTCGCCCGAAGCCGGCCGCGAAGTGCTCACCGCCGAGCAGCGGGACTTCGAGGCCTTGTCGCTCGCCCTCCGCACACCGCGCGGTGTGCCGTGGGCCGATCTGTCGCGCCCCGACGAGCTGGCCGGACTCGTCGAGCCGCACCACGGACGCGCCGTTCTCACGGTCCGGGGCCGGCTCCTGGCCAACGAGGTCAGCACGAGAATTTCAGCCGGTAGTCTTCATCGATGACCGAAGACGCCCAGGACAGCTCCGCGGCGCCGCAGGGCGGGGAGAATCCGCCCGAAAACGATCTGATGGAACGGGTCGTACGCCTGTGCCGCCACCGCGGCTTCATCTTCCCGTCCGCCGAGATCTACGGCGGCTTCCGCTCGACGTACGACTACGGCCCGCTCGGGGTCAACATGCTCCGCAACGTGAAGAACGCCTGGTGGCGTTCGATGGTGCAACTGCGCGACGACGTCGTCGGCCTCGATGCGGCCATTCTTTCGCCTCCGGCCGTCTGGGCCGCTTCGGGGCATCTCGCCACCTTCACCGATCCCCTCGTGGATTGTCGCAACTGCCATGAGCGTTGGCGTGAGGACAAGATCGACGGGGTCTGTCCCAACTGCGGTTCGGGCGACCTGACCGAAGCGCGTGCCTTCAACCTGATGTTCAAGACGCACGCCGGCCCGGTCGAGGACGAGGGGCACGTGGCGTACCTGCGGCCCGAGACGGCCCAGGGCATGTTCGTCAATTTCGCCAACGTGCTCAACACCACGCGCAAGAAGCCGCCGTTCGGCATCGCCCAGGTGGGCAAGTCGTTCCGCAACGAGATCACCCCGCAGAACTTCGTCTTCCGCACCCGGGAGTTCGAGCAGATGGAGATGGAGTACTTCGTGCCGCCGGCCGAAAGCCAGCAGTGGTTCGACTACTGGCTGGCCGAGCGGTTCCGCTGGTACCTCGACCTCGGGATACCCGAGGACAAGCTGCGCCTGCGCCATCACGAGAAGAGCGAGCTGTCGCACTACTCACGCGGCACGGCCGATGTCGAGTTCCTCTTTCCGTGGGGGTGGGACGAGCTCGAGGGCATCGCCAACCGTGGCGACTTCGACCTGACCGCCCACGCCAAGGCTTCGGGGGAGCGCCTCGACTACTTCGATCCCCAGACCAACGAGCGGTACGTGCCGCACGTGATCGAGCCGGCCGCCGGCGCGACGCGCACGATGATGGCCTTCTTGATCTCGGCCTTCGACGAGGACGAAGTGGGCGGCGAGACCCGCAGCGTGCTCCGCCTCAACTGGCGGCTCGCTCCTTACCAGGTGGCCGTGCTCCCCCTCTCCAAGAAAGAGCCCCTGGAGCCGTTCGCCCGTCAGGTGCTGGCGCGCCTCCAGCCGCATTTCATGTGCGACTACGACACCACGCAGGGTATCGGCAAGCGCTACCGGCGCCAGGACGAGGTGGGGACGCCGTGGTGCGTCACGGTCGACTTCGAATCACTCGAGGACGACGCCGTCACGGTGCGCGATCGCGACAGCACCGAGCAGGTGCGGGTCCCGATCAAGGACCTGGTGAACGAGCTCCGCCGGCGCGCCGGCGAGGATTGAGCGCCTAGCTGGTCTTGCGGTATTGGCGGACGCTGAGCGGAACGAGCACGATCAGCAATCCGACGATCCACAACAGCGCGAACCAGACCGAACTGGTCGAGTGGTAGTAGCCGCCCACCATCAGTGAGCGTGCGGCGTCGACGACGACCGACACCGGTTGCACGCGCACGAAGGCCTGGAGCCAGCCGGGCATCGACTGGATGGGCACGAACGCCGTGGAGGCGAACGTGAGCGGCATCAGGATCGGGAACGACATGACCTGTGCCGTCTCGCTGTTCGGCGCAATCAGCCCGATCGTCGCAAAGCCCCAACTCATCGCGTAGGCGAAAGCCAGAAGAATCAGCACCCCGAAGAGGAAGTCGGGGACCCCGGCGCCGATGCGGAAGCCGACGGCGAACCCGACGACCGTCATGATGGCGATCACGAACACGTTGCGGACCGCGTCCGCGGTGGTCCGCCCGCCCAGGACGGCGGACCGGGCCATGGGTAAGGCGCGGAAGCGTTCGATCAGGCCCTTTTGCAGGTCCTCGGACAGCCCGACGGCCGTGCTCACCGCGCCGAACATGACGGTCTGCACGAAGATGCCCGGCATCATGTAGTCGACATACGGCACGCCCCCGGGGATCGGGATCGCCCCTCCGAACACGTAGCGGAAGAGAAGGACGAACATGATGGGCTGCAGGGTCGAGAAGAAGAGGGCCTCGGGAATCCGCGTGTAGGCCAACAGATTGCGCCACGTGACGGTGAGGGTGTCGGCGAACGCCCAACGCAGGCGATGGCCCGAGGGCGCAGGAGCGGTGATGGTCGTCGGCACCGTGATGGTGGTCATGCGGCATCCCTTCCGTCGGTTTCCGCTTCGTCCGGGGGGCGTTTCGGCCCTCTGCCGGTGCGGGCAGCGCGCTGCTCGTCGGTCTCCGCCTCGGACTTGTGGCCGGTGAGGCTCAGGAAGACGTCGTCCAGGCTGGGCTCGCGCAGCGCCAAGCCGGCGATCGGGATCCCGGCCGCATCGAGGGTGCGCAGCACCTCCGCGCCGACCTTCGGCCCGTTCTCGACGGTCAGCTCGACGATGTTCTTGTCGACGAGCGGGGGGTGGCCGGAGAGCGAGGCGACCAACGCGGCCGCCTTCTGGGCCGACTCGTGGTCGCTCAAGGTGACAGCGACGACCGACGTGCCCAGGTCGGCCTTCAACTCGGCCGGGGTGCCTTCGGCGATGACCCGCCCGTGGTCGACCACGATGATGTTGCCGCGCCAGCCGGTCCGCCTCTTCGAGGTACTGGGTCGTGAGGAGCACGGTCGTGCCGCCGGCCACCAATCCCTCGATCACGCCCCAGAGGTCCTGTCGGCTCTGGGGATCGAGGCCCGTGGTGGGCTCGTCCAAGAACAACACCGGGGGCCGTGCCACCAGGGCGGCGGCCAGGTCGAGCCGGCGCCGCATGCCGCCCGAATACGTCTTGAGGACCCGGTCCCCGGCGTCGGTCAGCCCGAACGAATCGAGGAGCTCGGTAGCCCGGACGGCCGATTCCTTCCGGCTCAGGTGCGAGAGCCGACCGACCATGCGGATGTTCTCCCGGCCGGTCAGGTTCTCGTCGACGGCGGCGTACTGGCCTGCGAGCCCGATGATCCGACGGACGGTCTCGGCCTCCTTGACCACATCGTGACCGAGGATGGAGGCGTACCCCGAGTCCGGGCTCAAGATGGTGGAGAGGATGCGCACAGCTGTCGTCTTGCCGGCTCCGTTGGGGCCGAGCAACCCGAGGACGGTGCCTTCTCCAACGGTGAGTGACACGCCGTCGAGCGCGCGGACATTGCCCCGGGGGAAGACTTTGACGAGATCGTGCGCCTCCACGGCGAACGAGGAAGTATTACTCATTGACAAAGAAACTTAGTGATAAAGTTATTTACGTGTCAAGGCAATGGTCCCGGAGCGATCTCATCGCGCAACTCCGGTCGGAGATCGTCGGGTACTTCGGCGCCGCGAGCGATTTCGACGAGCGGGTGGCCAAGAAGTTCAAGCTGAGCCGGACCGACATGCGCTGCCTGGACCTTCTCGGCCGTCGGGGCCCGATGACCGCCGGACAGCTTTCCGAGGAGAGCGGGCTGACCACCGGCGCGGTGACGTTCCTGCTGGACCGGCTCGAGGTGGCCGGCATGGTGAAGCGCCGGCGTGACACCGACGACAGGCGCCGGGTCTGGGTGGAGCTGGTGCCGGCGGCGCAGAAGAAGCTGCAGCACGCGCAGCAGCCCATCGTCGAGGAGATGAAGCAGGTCACCCAGCGCTTCAAGGCCGAGGAGCTGGCGATCGTGCGGGACTTCATGCGCGAGGCCAAGGAGGTCTTCGAGCGCCAGGTCGGTGGAGCCGTCCCGTTCCAGAAGAGGCCCCCCAAGGACCACTGAGGGTGCTGGCGGGCCGGTAGGCTGTCGTTTTCGCGCTCCCAGTGGGCCGCAATGACCACCCAATGACCGCCGCACCCCGCGGTTCGCCATGCCAGGGCAAGGAGGCCCGATGCCGTACGTCTTCGATTTCGACCACACCCACGCACAGCCGCCCATGGAGCTCAAGGACCTTCTGGGCGGCAAGGGCGCCAACCTGGCCGAAATGACGTCGGTACTCGCCCTGCCCGTGCCGCCGGGCTTCACCATCTCGACCGACGCCTGCCGGGACTACATGGCGGGCGGGTGGCCCGCCAGCCTGGACGCCGAGGTGGCCGGGGCCCGGGCGCGCCTCGAGGCAGCCATGGGGAAGGCGATCGGCGATGCCGACGACCCGCTCCTGGTCTCGGTGCGCTCGGGGGCCAAGTTCTCCATGCCCGGCATGATGGACACGGTGCTCAACCTCGGGCTCAACGACCGCTCGGTCGAGGGCCTGGCCAAGCAGACCGGCGACGAGCGCTTCGCCTTCGACTCCTACCGCCGCTTCATCGCCATGTACGGGCGGATCGTGCTCGACCTCCCCGGTGAGGAGTTCGACTCTCTCTTCGACGCCGCCAAGGAGTTGGCCGGCACCACTCGGACGCCAAAGTGCCGACCGAGCTGTTGCGCTACCTGGTCGATTCCTACCAGCAGATCGTCGAGCGCCACACCAAGGCGCCGTTCCCCCAGGACCCGGCGGCGCAGCTCCGGGGCGCCATCGAGGCGGTCTTCCGCAGTTGGAACGGGCCCCGGGCCATCGCCTACCGCAACCGCGAGCGCATCTCACACGACCTGGGCACCGCCGTCAACGTCCAGGCCATGGTGTTCGGCAACCGCGACGACAACTCGGGCACCGGGGTGGGTTTCACCCGCGACCCGGCCACGGGGGCCAAGGGCGCCTACGGGGACTTCCTGGTCAACGCCCAGGGCGAAGACGTGGTGGCCGGCATCCGCAACACCGAGCCGATCTCCGAGCTCAAGAAGCAATTCCCCGAGGTCCATGCCGAGCTCCTGGCCATCTTCGAACGTCTCGAAGGCCACTACCACGACATGTGCGACACCGAATTCACCATCGACCAGGGCAAGCTGTGGATGCTGCAGACCCGGGTGGGCAAGCGCACCGGCACCGCGGCCCTGCAGATGGCCGTGGACATGGTGCGCCCCGACGACCTGGGCATCTCCAAGGCCGAGGCCGTCTCGCGCATCACCGAGGACCATCTCGATGCGGTGCTGCACCCTCAGTTCGCCGGGTCCGGGTACTCGGTGTGGGCCAAGGGCCTCGGCGCCAGCCCGGGCGCCGCTGTGGGCCGGATCTACTTCACGGCCGACGACGCGGCAGCTGCAGCGGAGCGGGGCGAAAAGGTCATTCTGGTGCGTAGCGAGACCTCGCCCGAGGACGTCCACGGGATGCTGGCCTCCGAAGGGATCCTGACCGCCCGGGGCGGCCTGGTCAGCCACGCCGCCGTCGTGGCCCGGGGCTGGGGCAAGCCGGCCGTCGTCGGGGCCGAGGTCCTCCGTCTGTCCGCCCACTCGGTGACCGTGGGCGGGGTCACCCTCGACGAGGGGGACTGGGTCTCGCTCGACGGCGGGGCCGGCATCGTGGTGGCGGGCCAGGTCCCCCTCACCGCGGCGTCGCCACCACCGGCGTTCGCCACCGTGCTCTCGTGGGCCGACGACATCCGGGCGGGCCACCTGGCCGTGCGGGCCAACGCCGACACCGGCGAGGATGCCGCCAACGCGCGCACCCTCGGCGCCGAGGGCATCGGGCTTTGCCGGACCGAACACATGTTCCTCGGTGAGGATCGCCTGCCGGTGGTCCGGCGGATGATCCTGGCCGACACGCCCGAGGACGAGACCGCCGCCCTCGAGGAGTTGCGCCAGGTCCAGCGCAAGGACTTCATCGACATTCTCGAGGCCATGGACGGGCTCCCCGTCACCGTCCGCCTCCTCGACCCGCCGTTGCACGAGTTCCTGCCCAGCACCGAAGAGATGGCGATCAAGGAAGCCACCGTCGGGCTCACCCCCGAGGAGCAGCGGCTCTACGCCGCCGCCCTGTCGTGGAAAGAGGCCAACCCGATGCTGGGTACCCGTGGTGTGCGGCTCGGTGTGGTCAAGCCCGGGCTCTACGCCATGCAGGTGCGGGCCCTCATGGAGGCCGCCCGCCAGCGGGTGGTCGACGGCGGGCACCCGATCGTCGAGATCATGATCCCCCTCACGGTCAGCCGGGAAGAGCTGGCACTGGCCCGCAGCTGGGTCGAAGAGGCTGTGGCCGCCGTGTCGGACGAGGAGGCCCCGAGCCCCTCGAAGGGCGCCAAGAAGGCCAAAGCCACGAAGGGCAAGCTCGAGGTGACGATCGGCACGATGATCGAGACGCCACGGGCCGCCCTGCTGGCGGGTGAGATCGCCGAAGTGGCCGATTTCTTCTCCTTCGGTACCAACGACCTCACCCAGATGACGTTCGGCTTCAGCCGGGACGACGTCGAGGGCCGGATGATGGCGGCCTATCTGGAACTGGGGCTCCTGAAACGCAATCCCTTCGACGTGGTCGATGCCGACGGCGTCGGAGAGCTCGTGCGCCTCGGCACCCAGCGGGGACGGGCGACACGCCCGTCGCTCAAGGTCGGGGTCTGCGGCGAGCACGGGGGCGACCCCGAGTCCATCACCTTGTTCTACGACGCCGGGCTCGACTACGTCAGCTGCTCGCCGTTCCGGGTTCCGGTGGCCCGCCTCGCCGCGGCGCAGGCTGTCCTGGCGGCGGAGCCCGAGGCGCAAAAGGCCAGCTGACCTCCACCGCACGTGCGACCCGTGTCGGCGCGAGCGACGCCGCGGTACCGTCACTGAATGGCCATTCCGGACGAGGACGTGGCCCAGGTCCGGGCGGCGACGGACATCGTCGCGCTGATCGGTGAGCATGCCGCGCTCAAGCGCGTCGGTCGGCGCTGGACCGGCCTGTGCCCTTTCCATACCGAGAAGAGCCCTTCCTTCAGCGTCAACGCGGAGGAGGGGTTCTACTACTGCTTCGGCTGCCAGGCCTCGGGGGACGCCATCACCTTCGTCCGCGCCACCGAACATCTCGACTTTGTCGATGCCGTGCGGCTCCTGGCCGACCGGGCCGGGGTCGCACTGCACGAGGACGCGGAGCTCGGGAAGGACCGCAAGCGCCGGACGGAGCTGCTCGATGCCGTGGAGAAGGCGGTGGTCTGGTACCACGAGAGGCTGCTGCGTTCGCCCGATGCGGGCCGGGCCCGGGACTACCTGCGCTCGCGCGGCTATGACGGGGACGTCGTGCGCCAGTTCCGCCTCGGGTGGGCGCCCGACGAATGGGACGCACTGAGCAAGGCCCTCAAGTTGCCCGAGCGGGTCTTGACCGATTCGGGCCTGGGCTTCGTCAATCGGCGCGGCCGGGCCCAGGACGCGTTCCGGGCCCGTGTGCTGTTCCCCATCTGCGACCCCTCGGGTCGGCCGGTGGCTTTGGGCGGGCGGATCCTCCCACCCGTCGCCGGCCAGGCGCCTTCCGAGCGACCGGAGCCGAAGTACAAGAACTCCCAGGAATCCCCGATCTATGCGAAGCGCCGCACCCTCTACGCGCTCGAATTGGGCCAAGCAGGACGTCATCGCCAAAGGGGAGGTCGTCGTCTGCGAGGGCTACACCGACGTGATCGGCTTCTTCCAGGCCGGTGTGCCACGGGCCGTGGCGACGTGCGGCACGGCGCTGGCCGAAGAGCACTTCACCCTGCTGCGCAACTTCGGCCGACGGATCGTTCTGGCCTATGACGCGGACGGGGCCGGACAGAATGCGACGTCGCGCGTCTACGAATGGGAACGCAAGCACGAGGTCGACGTCGTGGTGGCCGACCTACCCAAAGGGAGCGACCCCGGCGACCTTTCCCGCAGTGATCCCGAGGCGCTGGCCCGGTCCGTGGCGGAAGCCCGTCCCTTCCTCCAGTTCAGGGTCGACCGCATTCTGAGCGCCGGTGACCTCACGACGGCTGAGGGGCGGGCCCGCGCCGCCGAATCCGCCCTGACCGCCGTGGCCGAACATCCCGACGATCTCGTGCGTGACCAGTACGTCATGCAGCTCTCGGATCGCTGCCGCCTCGACGCGCCGCGGTTGCGCGAGCGCCTCGAGTATCTGCGTGCCCATCCACAAACTGAAACCAGTTCTACGAAGGCCGCATCGAACCGTAATGGGCATTCTGGCGACCCCGGTGAGCTGAGGGACCCCGACGACGGTGACGCAATGGAATGGGACGACGGGATCGAGCGATTCGCCGCCACGGCCCAGAAGGACGGGCCCGGACTCGAGGCGCTGAAGCTGGCGGTCCATCGGCCCGAAGAGGTCGCCGATCGTCTGCAACCCGTGCTCTTCGTCGACGCGTTGCAGCGTGATGCCTTCGTGGCGTTGATCGAGCACGACGATCTTCACGATGCGATCGCGATGGCGTCACCTGAAGTTGCCGCGCTCTTGCGTCGGGTCACCGTCGAAGAGCCACTGGTAGGAGACGCCGATTTCGGCGATCCTGTGGATCTGGTCGTTGGCGTGCTGTTACGCGAGGCCGTGCGGCGCGAACTCTCCGAAGTGGAAAAGGCGTCTCGCGGTCTGGGAGAATCGTGGCAGGCGGGCGCAGCCGTGACCGCACAAGTACGCCGCTGGCTGGCAGAACTCGAAGATCCGGGCTCTGTACGCGGTGCGGCGGATCGATTGGTAGCGTGGCTCATGGAGCGGGAGCCGAAAGAGGGATGACCGAGCGGGAATGGTGCAGGTGAACGACGACTCGGCAATGGCCGTCGAAGAAGCAAGAAACGGATCATCACCTGCGTCCGCCTCCGTCCTCGTCGCGGTGAAGGACGACCGGCTTCCCGCCGGTGTATCGCAGATCGACTTTGAAAACGCACTTGCGGCAGGACGCGCCAAAGGCGCTCTCTCGCCCTGACGAGTTGATCGACGTGCTGCACAACGTCGAGCTGACGCCAGAAGTGTTGGTTGCCCTTCTTTCGCGCATCAACGCCGAGGGTGTGGCTCTCGTTGACGACGATGTCGACCCGCTCGCCGAGGGGATCGCAGAACGCGTGCAATCCCGCACCGCGGCGCGCAGTGCGGCCAACGACAGTGGGCAGCGGCGCAAGTCGAACGGGAAACGTCCGACGGCGGCCGAATCCTCGGGCAGCGCAGAGGACCCCGTGCACACGTACCTCAAAGAGATCGGGCGCGTCCCGCTCCTCAATGCGGCGTTGGAAGTGGAGATCGCGCAGTCCATCGAGGTCGGGAACGAAGCGGCGGCGAGGATTGCCGCCCACGAGTTGGCCGAAAGCGGGGAGGGACCGCCGGAAGATCTGCTGAAGGGCCCCGAGCTCTCGCGCAATCGCCGGATGGTGCGAAAGGGGCAACAGGCCAAGGACGACCTCATCGAAGCGAACCTGCGCCTGGTCGTGTCCATTGCCAAGCGTTATCGCAACCGTGGCCTGGCCTTCCTCGACTTGATCCAGGAGGGCAATCTCGGGCTCATGCGGGCGGTCGACAAGTTCGACCACACCAAGGGCTTCAAGTTCTCCACGTACGCCACCTGGTGGATCCGGCAGGCCATCACCCGCGCCATCGCCGACCAGGCGCGGACCATTCGCATCCCCGTGCACATGGTCGAGACCATCAACAAGGTGGTCTGGGCCCAACGGCAGCTGTTGCAGGAGCTCGGACGCGAACCGACCATCGAAGAGGTTTCGCAGCGGGTCGAGTTCCCGATCGATCGGATCAGGGAGATCCTGCGCATCAACCAGGACACGGTGTCGTTGGAACAACCGGTGGGCGACGAAGACGACTTCAATCTCTCCGACCTCATTGAGGACCGGGGAGCCGTGGTACCCGACGACGCCGCCACACGGTCCTTGCTCGACGTCGCCGTCCGCGAGGCATTGGGCCATCTGTCCGAGCGCGAGCAGGACGTGGTGCGCCTCCGCTTCGGGCTCGACGACGGAAAGATCCGCACCCTCGAAGAGGTCGGGAAGGAGTTCGGGGTCACCCGCGAACGCGTGCGCCAGATCGAATCGAAGACATTGGCCAAGCTGCGCCGCCCCGACGCGGCACACCTCCTCAGGGACTATCTCGAAGAGTCCTGACCACCTGGCCGGTCCCTCGGCGACCCGCCCCAACCACCGCCGCCCCGCTGATATCGTTCGGGGGCTGCAATGCAGTCCTTCCGGGGTAGCTCAATGGCAGAGCAAGCGGCTGTTAACCGCTAGGTTGAGAGTTCGAGTCTCTCCCCCGGAGCTTTTTGCGTCGTTTTCGCAGGTCAGCGGTGGTGCACCCTCTTCCTCACCTACCCCACCATCACCGTCGTGCGCGCTACGTGCGCGATCTCTTTTGTGAAGTAGCCCGATCGGCAGCACAATGCCGGTCTCGGTGTACGGATTGAGGGCATCGGCAAGCAGTGCATCACGCTCTTCGGATGCGTGCTCGTAGCGCACCACCATCGTCACGGATTTCCATCCACCCCGGCTCATGATCTCCTTCGTGCTTGCCCCGGTGGAGGCGAACATGGTGGCGGCAAAGTGTCGTAAATCGTGGAAACGAACCGGCTTCAAACCGACCGTGTTCCGGGCGTGCTCCCAGATGACCCAGAAGTTGCTGGGACGCAACGGTTCGCCGGTCGCACCGACGAACAAGGGGGAGTCGGGCGAGTCATCCACGAACCGCTCCAGATGATCGACGACCATTGGCATGACGCGGCTGGGCAGATGCACACGACGGGGCTCACCGTTCTTGGTCGGGCCGATCTCGAGCGAACCGTCGTGGTACTCGTGCAGAGCCCGCTCCACCCGCACCGATCCGGCAACGACATGGATGTCCTTGCGCATGAGCCCCAGGACCTCACCACGGCGCAAGGTACCCCAGGCGGCGAACACCACCGCAGCCCGGTACTGCTCGGGCATGGCCAGGGTCAGCATGGCCACCTGCTCCACCGTCGGCACCGTGCGTTCGGCCGACCTGTCCGTGCCGGCGCCTTTGACCCGGCAGGGGTTCTTGATGATCAGGTCGTCCTGAATCGCCGTGTTGAAGATGGCCCGTAGGACCCGGTAGGCGGAGCGGGCAACGCCTGGAGTGTCCGCAGCGATGCCGGCGTACCAAGAACGGACGGACCGGAGTCACCTTGGCGATCTCCCGGTCACCAAAGCGGGGGATGAGCTTCTTCTTGATCAGCCAGCCGTAGTACTCGCGTGTCCGGGGCCGGATGTCTGTGCGCTGGTTCAGCCACAGTGTGGCGTACTCGTTGAACTTGATCCGCCCGAACTCCGGATTGATCCAGTCCCCCCGTGTCACAGCCGCCGACGCCGCATCCAGAAACGCATGGGCGTCCCCCTTCGTGGCGAAGGTGGTGTCGGCGATGTGCCGCCGCCCCTCGAGCCAGTAGCTGGCCTGGAAGCGTCCACTGGGCAACTGGCCTCGATGCAGTAGGAGCAGGACTGAGTCGCTGATTGAATGATGTCAAAATTCGCGCGTTCGCGCATGTTTTGACTCCGCAGCTTGAGCAAGCACAAGATTCGGACTCTTCGCACGTCAACGACGATGCACTACGTGCGCACGACCACGAATTCACCAGACCGCTGAGTAGCCCCCAACTCGCGTTGTCGACGACGACGGTCGATGAACGTCGGCGCCCTTCGACTCTCTTCGTTGTGACCGGCGTCGTCGACGGGGGGCACTAAGGCAAAAGAGCCCGCAAACCACGCGAATCTCGTCATCATGGCGCGGGCGAACGCGGAACTGCGCGTGGAGTTCGCCTCAGCGCGAAAGCGGCATAGACACCCGCAAGTCACCGATTCCCACGCCGGTGGTTGGCCGCTACTACGACCCCTCGACGGACCAGTTCCTGAGCGTCGATCCGGACGTGGCCGAGACCGGGCAGCCCTATGCGTTCACCGGGGACGACCCGCTGAATGCGACGGATCCCCTGGGGCTTTGCTGGTCGCCCGTGGGTTGTGGGCTCTTGAAACGAGCGACAAAGGATCTCAGGTCAGCTCGCCATAAGGTGGCTCATGCTGCCGACAAGGTCCGGCATTTCGCAGCGGCCCACAAGAAGGAGCTGGCCACGGTCGGAGTCTTCATCGCCACGATCCCCCTTGACGAGACAGGTGCCGGTGAAGCAATCGATACTGAGGCGGTGACCGCAGATGTTGCTTCGGATGCGGCGGACGACGCCGCGGACGACGTCGCAAGTTGCGGAGGTCAAAGTTTCACTCCAGGTACCGACGTGCAGCTGGCCAATGGGGCCAAGCTTCCCATCAGCAAGGTTAGAGTCGGGGACATGGTCCTGGCCACGGACACCGCCACCGGCAAGACAAAGGCCGAACGGGTCACTGCCCTGTGGGTCAATCACGACGCCGATCTGATGGATGTCACGGTCAGAACCTCGAGCGGGATCTCGGCGATCAAGTCGACCCAGCATCACCTGTTTTGGGACCTCAGCACCCACCGCTGGGTCCAAGCGGAAGATCTGAGCGCCGGAACCGCACTGCAGACCCCAACTGGAACCACGGCCACCGTGGTTGCCACAACCATGGTCCCGGGCACCGCGTACATGTGGGACCTCACCGTCAACAACGACCACGACTTCTACGTGTCCGTCGGAGCGGGGAGCCAGACGGCGGTCTTGGTGCACACCTGCGGCGACGGTCCAATGGATCACATCATGGAGAGACATGGTCCTGGAACCGAAGGGAACGGAGCGGGCACCTTCAGCCAGGGAACGTCTCGGGACGACATTCAGTCGATGATCGATGACACCGTGCAGAATGGAGCCTCTAGGGCAAATACGGGCGGACGTGCTGGTCAAATATTTGAACAGACCTTTGGCTCGCCTATCGGAACAAACGGTGGCGGTGCGGTCTCCTCATCACTGCGGGTTGTCCTCAACGGGCGCGGTGGTCTGACTACGGCATTCCCATACTGATGACGACCGTAAGATTCGGCTACCAGCTGTCAGCAAAGTGGGAGGTTGAGCACTCGATCTCACCTAAAGATTCCATATCTGAAGAGGACCTCCGCTATCGGCTCTTTCTTGGAGATGTGGCGTTCGAAGTCGGTGGGTGCCAGCTTGGAACTGCTTGGGGTTGGGTGCCCATCCTCGATTTTGCCCTTGGGGTCAGGTGGATCGTCGCCGAGCTGAAGAGAGTCTCGTCGAGCATGTTTGAGTTCACCGAATCCGAGCATTCCTTACGGTTTGAACGAAGCGCCGAGACTGTGTCCGTGTTGGCGACGTATGCGCAATGCGTTGGAGAGTGCCGATACTCAGAGCTGGATTTGTCGTCGTTGGCGTTCGCCCGCGAAGTCGCAAACGACTTCACGCGGCATTCCCCTGAGGTTGCACGCACTGAGGCATTCAAGAGACTTGCGGCCACGATCAGGTAGCGCATCGCCACCTCGCGTCTCGTGTGTCATTTTCACGATCCGCCGCCCCAGTTCTTCTGTGACACTTTCGATCTACCGCGATCACGATTCCGAGCAGATGTCAACCCACTCCGGAGGCAAGATCCTTCAGACGAAGATCAACGACGCGACCGGCGGCAGCGATGAAAGATGCCCCCGACACACTCTGCGATCAACTGGTTCGTGGTCACCTCGAGTACGGCAGCGGCAAGTGAATCGAGGAGTCCTCGTTGGAGCGCAGCTGGAGCGCTTCGCAGCGCCTCAGGCGCAGGTGCCAAGGCGTTCTTCCTGACCGACCCGCAGCAGCTCCGACTTGCCGATTCCGGAATCGCCAGCGACCAGGACGACCTTCCCCTGAGCACGAGTGAAGGTCCTTGATGTCCTGGTCACGGCCGATGAGAGCCGTAAGCTAAACCTACGCCCTGCGGGCTGATGACCGCCGCCGAGGCGTAGGCGCTCCGAGTTTCTGATTTCCGGACATTGGCGCAGCCCGTCGTCGTCGCCCCCAGTCGCGGCGTCGCTGAGCGATGTGTGTACGATGGGCGCCTGCGCTGTTCAAAAGTGCACTAACGAGAGCGACTTCGCTGATGTGACGCGCTGACAAGAGGGTCACATCGACTCGGGTCTCGTCATCATGACGCGACCGGGTTCGCAACGAACTCCAAGAGCGGCTCAGCACCAACGACGGAATTGCACCGACATGTGCTGAATTCCCAGGCGGGTGGCTGGCCGCTACTACGAACCCTCGACCGACCAGTTCCTGAGCGTCGATCCGGACCTGATGGAGACGGGTCAGCCGTATGTGTTCACCGGGGACGACCCGCTGAACGCGACGGACCCGTTAGGGCTTTGCTGGTCACCTATCGGTTGTGGGACGTTGAAACGGGCTACGCATGACATCCGATCGGGGGCTCACAAGGCTGCTCACGTTGCCAAGGTTGTGGGGCGTGCTGCGGCTGCCACCGGACGCTGGATAAAAGCCCACCCCCAAGACATTGCTCTTGCGGCATCGATCTTGGCGATTCCCGCTACTGGCGGAACCTCTCTCGCGCTTGGCACCGTGGCGGTCGGAGCAAGTGGATATGCTGCTTATCAGGATGCGAGTCATGGAAAGTGGGTCTCGGCGGGATTCGATCTACTTGGCTCGGTGGGTGGGGCGGCGAGTATCTTCAAAGGGGCGGCGGCCTTGAGTGACGCCGCTAATGCAAGTAGAGCGTTTGACAATCCCGCGAGTTCGATCCTTAGTCAAGCGTCAGCGGCGAATGCCTCTGATGCCGAGAGGATAAATCGGGTTGGGCTCTATGTTGGCGCAGGTTCGCTTGGGATCTCGTCAATATTTGGCGGATCTTTGCCCGGCGATGGGAGATGACCAATTTCGCTGCAGCAAGTTTTCTGGGCGGCCCAGAGTGGGTGTCGTATATCGCGTTCGCCGTCGTACTGCTGGCCACGGGTTTAGCAGCCTTGCGCTTTAGACACATGCAAGATATCGGTGACATGCGAAGGGCCAATCAACTGAAAGTCAATATTACATTTGGCATCTTTCTTTCGATACTTGTGGGTCTGCGCGCGTTCATATTCCATGCCTAATCTCCGAGTCATCGAACATCTGGAGGAAACGGTCGAAAGCTGGCCAGGCGTGCTTTCATACAGCAACAGCTCCGTTGGTCCGTTGAGTGTCTGAATCGGATAGAGGTCCGAGCAGTATCCATCATCTCTGGTGTTGGGACAATCTGATGAAGAGACTTCCAGGGTCCTAATAGCCCCCAACTCGCGTTGTCGAGACGACGATCGATGAGCATCGGCACCCTCCGACTCTCGTCGTTGTGACCGGCGTCGTCCATGGGGGGCACTGAAGGCAAAAGAGCCCGCAAACCAAGCGAATCTCGTCATCATGGCGCGGGCGAACGCGGAACTGCGCGTGGAGTTCGCCTCAGCGCGAAAGCGGCATAGACGCCCGCAAGTCACCGATGTCTACGCCGGTGGTTGGCCGCTACTACGATCCGAGCACGGACCAGTTCTTGAGCGTCGATCCCCTGGTGATGCAGACGGGGCAACCGTATGCGTTCACGGAGGATGATCCGCTGAATAAGACGGATCCGTTAGGTCAATCTTGCGACTCGACCAATGCGGCGAAGCAAGCGAAATGCTTGGCAAATAATAAGGCGGCCCTGAAGAGAATAAACAAGAACAACCATCCTCATATCAGCTGCGGACCGAAATACTACGCGACCGGTATCTGCCGAGGGCACCCCCAGTATGACTATTCGCACGCTTCATCAACGCCATTCAAAGTCATCGAGGTCGTTGGAGGCTTGGTAGCGTGTATTCCGGGTGCTGCAGCTTGCATAGCTGGTGGAATGGTAATAGCAGCCACAAATGTTGGTAGCGATATCCAGAACCACTGTGGTGCCGGAAGCACCTTCGTGGATGCACTCATCGGAGTGGTGGGGGCGGGAGTCGGTGGGCTGACTGCCCTCGGCGCCCCGGCAGTAAGAGATGCAGGTTCTGCAGCAAAGGCGATCTATTCTGGAACCACCAACGCGGGATCATTCATTCCTTCTGCCAGTGCGTGCTCATGACATAGACTTAGTCCGCTCACCGAACAAGGAATGGCTCCGATGTCATCTAACGCTGGGATTCGGCTTCATAGGATTGGGGACCGTTTTAATGAGCGAAATGCGCTTTATAAGGTCGTAGTTGACGGGAAGAAAGTTGGCGAGTTGTGGACGGGACAGAGCGGCGTTTTCTACGTGGGAGCCGGCGGACACACCGTTACCGTGCGTAACTCATTTCTCGGATCCAACAAGGTTGTTCTTCAGTTGGAGGGTTCGGAGGTCGTGGATCTCGCATGCCGACCTCGAGGGGCGATGGCAACGATGTTTAACGGACTGTTTCGTTGGCATCGCTTTATGGATCTACATCTAATGACCCCAGAAGAGAGAGCGGAGGTGGACCGGCGAAAGGCCGAAGGTCCGGCTGCGCCGGTCCCCCGAAATCTCGGCGAGACGTTCAACAAGTAGCGGAACGTTCTCGCTCTTCGCTACAATCCTTCACGTTCCGAGGAAAGTGGATATACCGGGGATGCCATCAAGGTCAAAAGGCGCGTCTGCTTCCTTTGCTCTTCGCACTCTTGCGGCGCATCCTTCCGACCCCTGGTCACTCTCTCAGTCGCTGAACTTAAATGGGCGGCACTCGGAAACCAAGTGCCGTCTGGCTAGCTGTCCCGAGCCTGGTGGTCCCTAGTAGCCCCCAACTCGCGTTGTCGCGACGACGGTCGATGAACGTCGGCGCCCTTCGACTCTCTTCGTTGTGACCGGCGTCGTCGACGGGGGGCACTAAGGCAAAAGAGCCCGCAAACCACGCGAATCTCGTCATCATGGCGCGGGCGAACGCGGAACTCCGCGTGGAGTTCGCCTCAGCGCGAAAGCGGCATAGACACCCGCAAGTCACCGATTCCCACGCCGGTGGTTGGCCGCTACTACGACCCCTCGACCGACCAGTTCCTGAGCGTCGATCCGGACCTGATGGAGACGGGCCAAGCGTACGCGTTTACGGGGGACGACCCGTTGAACGCGACGGATCCGCTGGGGCTAAAACAGACAAAGGATACGATGGACGCCTGTTCTACCCCACAAGGAGGAGTAATACACTTTCAAGGTCACGTGGGTGATCTTCAGACGGAGCAAGATCCGACCACGGGAAGAGTCAGGTTTACGTTGATGCTCAATGCCACCGTCAGAGGCTTTATGGGACCAAATCTAGCGACGATATCGGGCAAAGCCACCGCGTTTACGCCGCAACGAAAAAGGCTACCCCCTGCCCATTACTCCGCTCACACGAGGCCGTCGAATTACGCCTTCCACTTCAGCATGGGTGCGGTACCCCGAGGATCAATAGTGCGCGTAGTGTTTTCTGGGTCTGGAGGCGACGTTACGGATTTGACGGCAAAAGGACCGTGCCGGACCATATTGGGACCTTCGAAGTGAACGCCAGCATTGATTTACTTGCCGTGAGCGTCGCGGCCGACCTGTCGGTGCTGGACGAATGGTCGATTCAGTCGGTCCATGGTCATTTTGAGAACCAACTCGATGATGACCTAGAACAACACCCGTACAAAACCGCCATCTCCGTTTCCAATGAGGGAGAAAGGGTTCTCCTTATCAAGTTCTATCACGGAGAGACTTTTCTAGAGCAAGCCGTTGAGGCGCTCAACCAACTTCAGAACGTAGTCGTGGAAACAGAACTCCGGCCGTGGCCACCATGTTGGATTCATGCACACGTCCTCGTTCCAACTCAGCGGACTGGTCACCTCTTCTGGGTCTGTCCAATTGATGAATCCGTCATCGTTGAAGTCGGCAGCCTTTTGAGGAACTGAATCCCGGGAATCGCGTGGGAGCCCGTCCCTTGCCTGTAGATACTGGCCGGGGTGCACCCCCTGCAGCACCCGCTAATTGCATCACCCTTCGCTTCGTGATGTAGCACCACCAACATCTCTGCATTGCCTCCTTCGTAACCTCGCCACTGGCGGCCGCCCCCGAACCCGAGGCACGAGGGCCGGGCGACGGCCAGCCGCGCTTCGGCGGAACCACTCCTATTGAGCAGATCTCTTCGAGCGGCAATGTCAGCTACATGGCGTCGACGCCGTCTGGTGTCCAGGCGGTCTTCGGCAATGTCGCCACAACCAGCCCGACTTCTTCAGCCGACAAATTCACTTACGGCGGTGGAGGGACGAGCGGGACGATCTCGGCCGTCGGCACTCGCCACAGCGCTTCGGGCACCGGACTCATGACGCTCTCGGTCAGCCCGAGCACGGTGGGCGACATGATGACCGTGTCGATCCTGGACACCGGCGCGCCAACGGTGTCGTCGCTGTCGGGCGTCGGCGTGACCACCTGGACCAAAGCCCTCGGCGGCGGCTCGGGATCCGACGATGAGATCTGGTACGGCAAGGTCACCACGGCCGGAGCGTTCACCATCACCGCCACTAAGAGCAAAAGAGCGCGCAGAACACGCGAATCTCGTCATCATGGCGCGGGCGAACTCGGAACTGGCGTGGAGTTCGCCTCAGCGCGAAAGCGGCATAGATGCCCGCAAGTCACCGATTTCTACGCCGGTGGTTGGCCGCTACTACGACCCGTCCACGGACCAGTTCCTAAGCGTCGATCCGGACGTAATGGAGACGGGACAGCCGTATGCATTCACCGGGGACGACCCGCTGAACGCGACGGATCCGCTTGGACTTCGTTGTTTGCCGAAAGGGGTAGAAGGGCCATGTGGTCCCAAGCCCAAGCCCAAGCACAAAACGGCTCGCCACAACGGCCCACGTCCCATTACCCAGTCTGGCAAATTGAATCCGAAATCTCTCAAGTCCCAGAAGGTCTTGACCTATTTGGACGACAGCAGTGGTGGAGATATCGCCATCGCTGGAGGTGGAAGCTCAGTGCATGTTGTAGTGGTAGACCAAGGCGCAGATGGCGCCGAGTTTGGGATCTTTGGTACTGAGACAGTGAGTCTTTGCAATCTCGGTGGACCAGGCGGATGCGCTACGCGTTTTCTAGCGAGAAATGGTGACGCGGTAGAATTCAACATTTCCGCGGCGGATGAATCGGGCTATGATCTGACGCCGAAGGGATCGGTCAATGAGTACCGTTTGGGATTGACCATAAGTGCCCCCCCGGATGTGAATCAGCTGAATGCAGCTATTGTCGGGTCATCCGGTGGATTGAGAGATGCAAGTGATAACTAGCGAACGAATGTGGATGGTGCGAAAGTCTAGTAATGCTCTCACGTCCATATGTATCGCATCGATTCTCCTAGTTGCATGTTCGGGTCCGTCTTCAGCTCACATTGAGAAAGCTCATCAAAGGTTGTCGACGAGGGTCGCGAAAGTTTGCCAAGCACCTTTGCACCCGCCGTCAGCTTTCCATGCATCCGGGAAGCAGCTCGAAGCCCGCGGGACGTACAAGACGAGCATCAGTCCACAATCGATTGTTGACTATGAGACCAATCATGTAGACCTCGACCTACACGGTTGTATCGCTTACATTGCAGACCGGAAAATCGGCGGTCGGTCGACTTTAGAAATCTACGCGTCCGCAAAGCAAGTGAGGCTTTATCGGCGATATGTAGCGTCGTTTCTCGAGGACTCACGTATGTTTTCGAGCGTGAAGGTGAATCCCTCCACCTGACGGCGAAGGAGGTTCCCGCTGCCATTGTGTGGATGATGTTGAATCACTTGAATGGGATCTAGGGAGCCTGAGGGCACGGGCTGGCTCGAATTGGCGATGTCAGACGACTGGCTCAATCCGTAGGCCCTAATAGCCCCCAACTCGCGTTGTCGCGACGACGGTCGATGAACGTCGGCACACTTCGACTCTCTTCGTTGTGACCGGCGTCGTCGACGGGGGGCACTAAAGGCAAGAGAGCGCGCAAACCACGCGAATCTCGTCATTGTGGCACGGGCGAACTCAGAACTGCGCGTGGAGTTCGCCTCAGCGCGAAAGCGGCATAGACCGCCCGCAAGTCACCGATTTCCTTGTCGGTGGTTGGCCGCTACTACGATCCGGCCACGGACCAGTTCCTGAGCGTCGATCCGGACCTGGCCGAGACCGGTCAGCCCTATGCCTTCACCGGGGACGACCCGCTGACGGCCACTGATCCACTGGGCCTGGATGGCTGCGATTGTGAGTTTCCCCTTCCCGTGGGGGACGATGCAGCCAACTTGGGTCTTCCAGGAGAGGGCACCGTCACCCAAGGCGGTGAAACGTATAAAGTCACCTATGAAACCGCCCGGGGCGTCGATCCTTCTAGCGAGGCGGCTCAGTTCAGCGTCGAGGAGTTAGCCGCACTGGCTCATCAACATGCCGGAGGTGAGGACGCAGTGGACAGGCCTTCGATCGAGAAAATCGAGGCAACAATGCGCCATGGGGAACCAGTAAGAACGGGTCGAGATATGACAACAATACGGTATGAGTATCGGAGGGTCAGAGTGAACATCAATGAAAAATATCCTCTTAGATCAACCGCTCACTTCATCCGAAATCGCCAACCATGATGCTCTCTGAACTTGGAACAATCTATGTGTCGCTCAGTGATGACACGAGTAGCTCTCTCATCGACTTGATCGAATCATGGAGTGGTCGCGTGCTCCGACTCTATCGCGAGCGAAATACGTCTTACGAGGAACTTCCCACGGCATGGGGTGTCCACGATCTGATAGGTGCGATGCATTTGAGGTCTTTTGTCCAGGATGGCCTCGACGAAGCGAATGTTCGACGAGGAGCAAGCTCAACACCCTCTGTCCTCGAAGTGGCGGATGAGCTGTTTTGCTCCTTTACTACTGATCGCCATGAAGCTTTGATCGAACACGATACAGATTTGCCTGCAAATCCGTGGTGGTGGCGTCGTGCACCTTCGACTGGCCCGGTGGCCGAGGATCTGGCGACTGGCTGAACGCGCAGTTGGATAACGATGGCTCTGCCGAGACGGCTGGCGCTGAGATCGGGGAATGTCTTCCCAGGCTCGCAGGACAAACCGATCCGACAACCACAATAAGGTGTTCTGCCATTTGCATTGAACGTTGGTGACCCAACGAACAGCGCATTGCGTCGAGTTTCGAAACGGCTTCATACCTGAAGTGACTGCACAACCACTTCGCGGCATTTGCAACGCATATGACGGCATTTCTCAACCACCTCGGACCGTGGGCAGCGGCCTATCGAAATGTCAGGCGATGTACGGGACCTAGTAGCCCCCAACTCGCGTTGTCGAGACGACGGTCGATGAGCGTGGACACGCTTCGGATCTGCTCGATGGGACCGGCATCGGTGACGTGAGGAACTAAAGGCAAAAGAGCCCGCAAACCACGCGAATCTCGTCATCATGGCGCGGGCGAACGCGGAATTTCGCGTGGAGTTCGCCTCAGCGCGAACGCGGCATAGACCGCCCGCAAGTCACCGATTTCTACGCCGGTGGTTGGCCGCTACTACGATCCGTCGACCGACCAGTGTCTGAGCGTCGATCCGGACCTGATGGAGACCGGGCAGCCCTATGCGTTTACCGGCGACGATCCGCTGAATGCGACCGATCCGTTGGGACTTAAGAAGCGGCACTTAAGCAAAACACAGCAAAGAAAAGTCATCAGTGCCTACATCAATGCGGGACGGACTATCGTGCGAAACACCGCAAAGTCCAGTCTGTTCCACGATATGGTTTGGGTCGATAATCACCGTGGCCCGATCATGCTTGGCGCGAATGTGTTGTCCATAGGGTTAACCCGGATGTTTCGTTAATCATCCGACTTTGATTCCAACCGACCGTGAGGGTGTTGGCAAATGATCAGGTGCCTCGTTTGTAACCAACGCCGCCACGGGAGTCCTTGTAGGTATCAAAAATGACCTGGCGGACCGATTGCGGGCGTGAGGAAGCACCGAGGCGATGACGGTTCTCGCCCTCGACGACACCTCGTTTCAGGTGGCGAGGGAAAGAGATCGAAGCCTTGCGAAGGCGTCCGCCAGTGCAGTGGCCCAGGGCCATTCGCGCTGGAGGGCCAGTATCGTCCTGCGTGAGGTGGTGGTCAGCCGTCCCGCGGTGTGCAAGAGGGCATAACGCAGACGCTTGGGTTCGGCTTTTGCCAGCTCGCCCTCGAGCACCAGGCTCTGGGTGAAGGCGATGAGGTCTTGGGCCACGCAGATCAACTCCACCCAGCAGGCATTGTTGTTGAAGTCGCCGAAGGGCAGGTTGCGCAGCCCGGTGTCTTTGGCACAGCGGATGCGGTCCTCGATGCGGGCATGGCCGCGGTGGCGCGCTTCGAGATAGGTGATGTCGGTGTCGGCTGAATTGGTGATGAAGACCTGGTGGCGCCAGCCGTTCGGATCGAAGAGGTTGAACTGGGCCCCGTCGTGGGGCTCTTCACGTCGGACGATGGCCCGGGTGCCCTCGGGCCAACGGGACAGATCGAGGTTCGTCAGTTCAGCGACTTGTGCTCCTTCACGAATCTCACAGTCAGATGTGATGGCCTCGGTCCACGCCGAAGAAGGAAGGGCCAAAATGGCCAGGCGCACGGCTTTTCGCATCTCAAAACCGATGGAGAACTCGATGCCCCGCTCGACGAGGGCGTCGACGAAGGCGTGGCTGAGCCCGGCCGCATCGGCGCGCGCCAACATGGCGACGCCACCCTCGGCATCGAGGCCCTTGGGTTTGACGGGCAACTGGGCCAGGGCGAGGTCGAGCACCTCGACGTGGTCGCCGGGGTGGTGCGGAGACCTGTTGCCCGCACGCAACAAGATGGCCAGCGCCTCGTTGGTGGCGTCGAGAAAGCAGGCTAACGGTGAGAAGCCATAGCCACCCTTGTACGTTGGACCGGCCCCGATCTTGTCCGAGTGGGCGTCGACCAAGGTGGCATCGAAGTCGAGGATCAGCGGTCCGGTGGTGCGCACCGGACACAGCCCGGCTGCCCAGGCCGCTTCATGAGCCTTCGCCCGAGCCGCTCGTACGGCACCAAGTCGCTCGGCGTCGACCGAATCGACCACGCGGCTGGCCGTTGGGGTCGATGCCACGGAGCCGAAGAGGCTCGGCTGATCGCGCAGCACCGACAGGTCCGAGAGGCAGTCCCCGCCATCGGCCAACGTGAGGGCTACGTCGAGTAAAACCCGACCGGGATCGTGACGCCGACTCCGACGCACCGTCGGGGCCAGAGCATCGCTCAAAGCACTGGTCAGGCCGACGAAATCGGCCATCTCGGCCAGCAGTCGGGTACCCGCATGGGCGGCGACACCCTTGCCATCGGCGGTCACTGACAACGACGGACGCGGGTTGCTACGCTTCACCTTGGAAGTGCCCTTCTCTCGGCGGACATTTGATGCTTCGCAACACCAAGTTTCCCAGAGAAGAAGGGCTTTTCCGCGTCAATCAGGCTGTGTTCACGCCGGCTTCATGAAACGTGCGGGTTAACTCTCGGAGCTGCCGCCCCGTTGGACGCGAGTGTGGATGCGGCTGCCGACTCCGCTGTTGACTCAACTATCAGACCGCCTTCTCCGTACGTCCGGCCTTCGGGCGCAACTACAGCGGCGCAGCGAGCCTCGGTCCAGGGGCTACCTTGTGTCGATTGTGGATCCATCGCCGACACACAGGTCGCGGATCACATCACACCCCTTGTGCAAGAGTGGTATGTCACGGGGACAATCGACGAAGATATGATGCGATCGCTTGACGCCGTTCAGCCGCAATGTCCTGCATGCTCTGCCGCTCAGGGGGGTCGTCTCAGTTGGTATTCTCGGGCCATGAACAACCAGCTCTTTGGGGGTGGTGGTGGTGGATAGCTCGACCTTCCGACAGGTCCAAGACGAGGTGTGTGAACGACTGGGCGTGAGGCCGGTTCCTTTCGACTTGAAGCTGAAGGTTGGCGTAGCGCGGAATGTTCGCTTGGATCTCCAACCACTCAATGGACTCCGTCATCCACCCGTTGGCGATACGTCGGGATGGTATATCTGGGCCGGTGGTGAACCATCAAGCGATCCCGATTTTTTCGAACCGCTCCATGCGGATCACCTCGTGGAGTGGTGTCCGGGGGCAATCCCATACCTATACCTGCCGCCTGGTTGGCGCTTTCTGATTGCTCACGGGGTCGAAGACGTCTGGGAGGATCCGACCCTCTTGATCATCGATTGACCGCTCCAATGCGATGCTCCACGTTGTAGCAGTGATTCAGGGATGGGAGCTGATTCACGGAAACAGTTGACGCACTCGACTTGCCCATACGGCTGTGAGGACAGTGCACTTCGCCATCTGTGCGAAGCGTTGTTGGTGGAACGTTAAACGCAATAAAGAGTTCCGACCCTTCCGATCTGTAGCAACACGACCGATCAGTGGGCACGAGATCCCGCACGTCAGCCGCACAGCCGCTACGGGTCGTAGTAGACCGTTACTACGACCCGGCCACGGACCAGTTCTTGAGCGTCGATCCGGACCTGGCCGAGACGGGGCAGGCGTATGCGTTCACCGGCGACGATCCCTTGAATTCGACGGATCCGTTGGGGCTGGCTTCTAGGAAGCCGCCCAAGAGATTGAACGCGGCCGAGAAACAGGCCATAAAGGAAAAGAACGCCGGGGATCCTTACGACCACAAGGAATTCGACTCGGCCACGAAGAAGGCTCAGTACAATCAAAAGAATGGATGGTCAGACGATGGAGAGTCGCGTACCCCCAAGGGCACACCGCTGAGAAACAATCAAAAACGTGGGAGAAATTCGAGCGCACAGAATAATGAGAACTCCAAAGGTGGGAAAGGCGATTCGCCAAATGGCAGCCCGAGCGAACCGGACCCGCCAAGTGGCAGCCCGAGCGAACCAGACCCGCCACCTGGGAGCGGTGGCGGTGAGGGGGAGGAACAGAAGGTGGTGGCTTTGAAGCCGGAGGTGGAGTGCCCATCGTCTTGCCATTAACTTATGGTCAGCTCCGGAAGTTGATGTGTCAACTCGCGCCATGTTCGACGAGCACGTAGTTGGATTACCGAATTCTTCCTTGCTGTTGATTCCCATATCGAATGCGAAGGAGCAAGTGTTCATGAGCGAACCAACAAACTCAGATCCAAGAGACAAGTGGTCAATATTTCATTTCTCGCAGTCGAATCGATCCGGACCCGGACAGGGCAATGTCCCCAATCTCCTTCGGAGGGTGGCGGAAAGCGTCGACGCCCTGGGCGATGTTCAGGTAAGCGACATCACCTTCGCCCGTTATCCGACGGACGACGAGGACGATTTGAGGATTACCGTTTTCTATCATCGGAAACTATCGGATCGGTGAACAGTTCCGCGGTGCGCTCCCTGTAACACAGCACCCGCTAACTGCGTCGACCTTCGCTTGGGGATGTAGCACCAGCACCTACACTTCTGCATTGCCTCCTTCGTAACCTCGGTGCCCACGACGGACGAATATGGCCATGAGTTCAGTGAGCGGTCAGGGCTCGGTGCCGCCCGATATGGACATGGCCCCCACAGACTTCTGAACTCGCAGCGCCAATATCCTTAGGTCTTAGTAGCGCCCAACGTGGACCAATCTGAGGATCACCTGGCGCCTTGCCGACTTTGACAACGTGACTCCCGAAGGCAAAGAGAGCTTGCCCGTCTCAACCTGCAAACGGGTAGAGAGTGCCGTCCTGAGCAACCAAGGTGTAGCCACTGTTGGCATTGGCGAACATCCCAGCGATTGGCGATGCGAGGTGTTCACTACCCAGCGACCCCAGGAATGGAGCGTCTCCGAAAGTGAAGATGCCTCCATCAGCGGCCACCATCCAATATCCACCACCATCCGGCGTATTGACGACGCCCTCGATGGGAGAGTTGAGCTTCTGACCAGGCTTACTTAAGCACACCGAGAATCGACCCATAGAACTGAGAATCGCCAAAGTTGAACACCCCGCCGTCGGTGGCAACCAAGGTGTAGCCCTTTCCATCACCAGTGACCGATATGCCGACGATAGGTTGGTTCAGGCGGACGGCCCCCGTCGATCCGTAAAACAGGGCATCGGCATAGGGTGAAGATTCCACCGTCGGAGGCGGTGGTGTAACGGGGAGCCATTCTTCAACGAACCTTCACGTCCGACCTTTAGCTTCTGACGTCCGGCAAGCAGCTATCGCCATGTCCGCATAAAGGGACATTTCCCGCAAGAGGCGTATCAATGGCCCGGTATCCTAATGAGACGCTGCGCCGCCAAGCAGCCTCGGTAAGACGATAGGGCCAGAAGGATGGAAGATGAATGGACGGCAATAAGAAGGAGATTGAGGGTACGGCCCTTGATCTCCACAATGCAGCGGGAAACATAGATGCCGGGGAAAAGCTGCCACTGTCCGTTGAAATCAATTGGACGGCTTCCCGTCTTCCCTCCCTCTTGATCGAACCGGCTGTAAGTAGGCATAAATTTACTTTCACTACTTCGTTCTCCATCGGACCGACGTTTCCTGCTCCTGATGGAGATGAACTTGCAGATCTGCTCGGTGACGAATATACGATTGTCGGGGGTGGACAAATCAACGACGAGACCGTCTTGGTGGCCACAAGTACGACGAACGATGTCCGTACCTCGATCGACGGCCGTCACGTTGACATCCAAGTGGCGGCCTCATCCTTCAAAATGGCTCGTGACATTGGACTTGGTCTTAAGGCGCAATTTCCGAAGGATGAAAAGAGTCCAGATGTTCTCGTAGTCAGGACCTGGTATGCGGGCTTTCAAGGTGTGACGAGTTCGTATTCAGACCTCAGTCTTCCTTCGTGGGACGAAATCGCTCCCAACTATCCCGAACGGACCCGTTCACAACTCAGCCAGCTAATGGCACTCGGTCCGCCGTCAAACAACTCGTTGGAAGGAAAGCTGATCTTATTTCACGGTCCACCGGGTAGCGGAAAAACTTTTGCAATTCGTGCACTGTTCCGGTCATGGTGCGAGTGGTGCGCACCGGAGTTGCTGATTGATCCGGAGTCCGCCTTCGGCGAGACTCGCTACCTCATCCAGCTACTGAGATCCACGCCGCATCAAGAACCGGAATCACCTGAGCGATTCTGGCGAGTCATCGTTGCGGAAGACGCTGACAAATACTTAGGAGCCGACGCAATGGCGAGTGACAATCCGGCATTGGACCGCCTACTCAACGTCTCAGACGGTCTCATAGGGCAGGGGTCCAGATGCCTCTATCTATTGACCACAAATAGTGACCTGGCCGTGTTGCACTCGGCGTTAGTCCGACCGGGGCGCAACCTGGCCGTGGTGGACTTTCACAAGTTCTCCCGGGATGAGAGCCTTCGGTGGCTTGGGACAGATGGTCCCACACCCAAGGGCGAAATGAGCCTGGCCGAACTATTTGCGCTTCGTAACGGTCGCCATGAAAGAGTTGCAGACGGGAAGTCGGTCGGGCAGTACCTGTGAGTGACTGCACTGTCGACTCTGAGGTTCTGGTGTTCGGATATTCGGAGTCTCGGACCTGCGATGATGCAGCATGCCTGCGAATACCTGTGACCGCGCGGTGAGGGGGGAGAGGGAAAAATAGCCAGGCCGAGTGTGTGTCGCCGCAACGAAGACGGTCGCCTTGTCCGGCATTTCGCAGCCGCCTACGGCATCGACCCACAGAGCATCTCAGCCTCGTCAGGCTGTGTTGAGTAAAACGCAGCAAGGACCTCGTTACGCAGCCGCTTTTGCGCTGCCGGTTGAAGGCTGTGTCCGAACATACGTTGGCTCAGTTCTCCAGGCTGGCGTGATCCACGTCGCCCGTGTGCCACCGCCAGGTTGTCGAACACCAGTAACTCACCGGGCTGCAAATCGACGGAAAACTCGACGTCGTCGACGTGAAGCCCGTGGCGCTCAAAGAAGGCGACTTCGGCCAGGAGGCCGTTGAACTCCAACCCGCACAGAAAGCCAGGTTCGATTTTCACGCTTGGGAGGAGCGGTGAATGCCAGGCGGTGGCGCTTTCGACAATGCGTGCGAGGCTTCCCTCGACATACCCATTGTCGTCATCCCATGCGCCGTGAGTTTGACCATACGTGGTCAGCCGTCGGACCAACTCGCTGGGCGGCGGCCATGAGCGCTGACCCAAGAGCGCCACCAACGGCACCAACCGAGTGATCGCCCGGACACCAGCAATATCCGCTGGGATGTAAAGGGCGGTGTATCGAGCAACCTCCAGGTCAATCTTGGGGTCAATCGGCAGTCCGAAGTCGAAATGCAGCGTCTGAAAATCCCGAGTCTCTCCGGCGTCGAGGGGTGGGACCATATAGTCCCCGACGACTGACAGTGGAGGAAGACCGTTGCGACGCCGACATGCGTCAACAAGGGCACTTGAGAACTCGTCTGCGTCATGACGTGTTCCAAAGGGACCGGTGATCCGAGTGAATCCCTGTGAATCCACCTTCTCGGCCAGGTCACGCATCGTCATACACACAGCCTACGATCAGCCGCTGCACGATCGCACCCGTGCGGGTCGGTTAGGACTTACTCTTCGCCGAATGGCTGGTCGATGGGTATGGGTAGAACATGAAAGCCTCTATGCCGATTCTCCTCTTGTCTCTCAAGTCTCTTCTTCCTCGGGTTCGACCTCCTCTTTCTCAGAGGGCTCTGATCCTCGATGACCCGGACGTGGGGCCGCTTCAACTACACAAGGTTTTAGGCCTTCCGAACAAGTTCCGTTGCTTATTCACGTTGAGGTATCACTCGGCTTTCCGATAACCCCAGGGCCACACCGTCGGCGCCGCCCCGATTGACATCGTCGGTCGATGATGTAATCTACCACCAAATGGTTGTAAGAACTCTGGAGCGCGGGAAACGGGCCGACCGGTTGTTTTTCGCTCTCAGCGATGCAACACGGCGCGACATCGTTACCCAGACTCTCGACCGTGAGCGCTCCGTCAGCGAGCTCGGTCGGCTGTATCCAATCAGCCTCACGGCCGTGCAGAAGCACGTCGAGGTCCTCGTCGACGCCGGTTTGGTGTCAAAGCACCGGAGAGGACGGGAACAAATCGTGCGTGGCGAGGTCGACCAACTTCGCCGCGCGCACGAACTCCTCGATGAACTCGAAACGGTGTGGCGGGCCCGCCTCGGACGCTTCGAGGGCGTCCTCAACGAAACCACTGGGAAGGAAAGCGAATGACCGTCTGCAATGTCGACAAGAACGTAGAGGCCAAGACAATGGTCATCACTGCGGAGTTCAAGACCTCGGTGATCAACGTGTGGCGGCTCTGGGCCGATCCGCGCCTACTCGAGCGGTGGTGGGGTCCGCCAGGATTCCCCGCCACCTTCGAGCATCACGACCTCACGCCGGGCGGCACGATCACCTACTTCGTGTCCGGCCCCGACGGTGGCGACAGGTTCGACGGCACCTGGAACGTGATCGAGGTCGACGCACCGACCAGGCTCGTGGTCGAAGACGCCATCGTCGAAGAGGACGGAACGCCAAGCGACGGCAATTCCATGACCCGCATGGAGATCGACATCGAAGCGGCGGCCGACACGACACGCATGATCCTCACCACGTATTTCGACTCGCTCGAAGGGATGGAGCAAGCGATCGCCATGGGTGTGGCCGAAGGCATGAAAGCGTGCATGTCCCAGATCGACGCCGTGCTCGCCGAGGCCGCCGCCTAGGGGATGTCTAGACCCTTGCCTCCAATCGGCTCGAGGCGAACGCTCTGCGGAGCTTGAGCCACCAGAGAAGGCATGTCCTTCGCCCATTCGGCGATTGCAGGGTTATTGCGGGCTTCCTCCCATTCGGATTGGCTCGACCACACTTCGGTGAGATAGATGGCGTCGTCGTCCTCTGGAGATCTGCTCACGATCATCAACTCGCAGGCGGGGTTCTCCCGTTGTATCTCAACTGATTCAATGAATTTGCCGGCAAGCCGGTCTACGTTGCCGTGTGTCGCAACGAGTTTCGTGTGTTGTGCAAAGCGCCCCATTGCCCCCCAGTTTCGTAGACGAGATGACCGACCGAACTCTGATTTCAGATCAGTTCCGCATCCGGACCGCGCCCCGGGAGCCACTGCCCGATCTCGAGAGATCATGCGTGGCACGGAACCTTTCGGATGTGCTTTTTAGGATCCATTCTGAACACCCTCAGATTTGATGAACGACTTGAATCTGGCAGTCTGCTTCTCTCGAAGCGCGGGGGATCCTGTCGCGGCCTGCAACGTAGGGGGTGCGTCGCCAACGAGGGTGACCATGTTCGTGATGCCTTGGCCCCCATCGCTTCCGTAGAACGGGGCATCCCCGAATGAGAAGATGCCGCCGTCCGAGGCGACGAGCCAGTAGCCCCCGCCATCAGGCGTCGGCGCCATGCCGACGATCGGCTTGTTGAGTCGGAGGTTCCCGGTCGAACCATAGAAGTTGGCGTCCCCGAAAGAGAAGATGCCGCCGTCCGAGGCGACGAGCCAGTAGCCCCCGCCATCGGGTGTGGTTGCCATGCCGACGATTGGTTGGTTGAGTCGTAAGGCCCCGGTCGATCCGTAGAACGCCGCGTCCCCGAAGGAGAAGATGCCGCCGTCCGAGGCGACGAGCCAGTAGCCCCCGCCATCAGGCGTGGCTGCCATCCCGAGGATGGGTTTGTTGAGTCGTAGGGCCCCGGTCGATCCGTAGAACGGGGCATCCCCGAAGGAGAAGATGCCGCCGTCCGACGCGACGAGCCAGTAGCCCCCGCCATCGGGCGTCGGCGCCATGCCGACGATCGGCTTGTTGAGTCGGAGGTTCCCGGTCGAACCATAGAAGTTGGCGTCCCCGAAGGAGAAGATGCCGCCGTCCGAGGCGACGAGCCAGTAGCCCCCGTCGTCCCCGGTGGCCGCCATTCCGACGACGGGCCGGCTCAAGGGCGTCTGAGACGCGTCGCCGTAATATCCGGCATCACCGAATGTGTCCACCGAGCCGTCTGATGTGACTTCGTAATATCCCTCGGTTCCCGTGCCGGACAGGTTGATCGTCAGGGGGCTGGGCGATCCGTCCATCAGGGTCAGGGTGGCAGAACGTCGTCCGATGGCACCGGGTAGGAACCCCACCTCGATCTGGCAGGACTGCCCGATGGCGATGGTGCCGCAGTTGTCTGTCGCGGCGAAATCATCCGGGTCGGCACCGCCAAGGTTCAGCTCGGTCACCGTGTCACTGGCATTGCCCGTGTTTCCTATGGTCACGTTCAAGGCAGAAATGTCGCCAACAGTGGTGTCGTCGAATTGAACGTTCGTAGACTGTGTTGTCAGAGATGGCTGACCACGTGGCGAAATGACGACCGAGGCGGATTGCAAGGAGGCTGCGCTCGTGCCCACAGCATTTCGAGCGGACACCGTAAAGGTGTAGCTAACTCCCGGCTGAAGGTTGTTCGCCGTTCCATCGAGCAAGGTTCCGGAACTTGCGACCGTCGGATCCGCTGGAAACGGGCCGGTTGCAACATTGATTGGGTCTTGTGCTGACGTACCGATGTAGGGAGTGACGATCCAACCGAGAACAGGGGACCCGTTGTCGAACTGGTTGACCCACTGAATGTTGACATCGGACAAGGAGCCCGAACTCACGTCTGGAAAGAGGGGTCGGAAGGGTGCCGTGGCAGTCGCGGATGGATTCACCACATTGGATTGATCGGACGGCGGACTATCACCATCCCCGTTGACGGCCGTAACAGCAAAGGTATAGCCGGTTCCACCTTGGCCGACATCGACGTGGTAGTTGTCCGTAGCGCCGGGGCGTGGATCGGTGTCGAGGAGGGACGATTCTTGGGCGGTCACATCAACGGTCGATTGCTCGACGGAGTTGATGTACGTCGTAACGAGAAAGTCAGTGATCGGGGTTCCACCGTCGGATCCCACCGTCCAGGTCACCTCAGCTCCCTGATAGCCAGGGATAGCAGATACTGACGTCACCACGCTGGGCATAGACGAAATCGCGTGGGCACTACCGGTAGAAAGCAACAGCAGTGAAACTGTCAGGACGAAGCCGAGGGCTATGAGAAGTGAATTCGAAACCCCGCCAGGAGACGTTTCCTTCTTTCGGCACTCGCTCTTGTTCCTCCGCTTCATCCGCCGCTCCTTTGAACTTCCGACTCCGGGGACGAATCTAGTCGAATAGATCTCGGCGGAATGTGGGACTCATGCGCGGCGGAGCGGAATGTCTACGTAAGGGCAGTCTGACGATGAAGCCATGACAGGCGAAGAGTGGCTGTAGTACGCATGACAGATTTCAATCTTCTGTCACGTTTACCATCCTGTCCCGGCGATAATTCTTCTATTCAGGTGGAGGTTGTTGGCCTCACCATCGTCCGGTGCATTGTTTTCGGTAATGACCGACCCATTCGACGAGACGACCCAATAGCCGCCGCCGTCGGCAGTGGCGAAGATGGTCGCTGCCGGATGTGAGCCGCCGACGTCATCATTGGCACTGCCGTAGGAGGGCGTCCACAAAGGCATAGACAACGCCGTTCGGGTAACCATTGCTACTGCCTCCAACGGCCAGACAGTCCCCGGAATCCCAACAGCTCACGCCATCGAGACTGCTGCCCAGGCCGGTGCTCGTCACAGTGAGCTGGGTGGGTGTGCTCCACGTCTGGGCGGCCGCCGCCGAGGTCTGCGCTCCGATGGGCAGACCGACGGCGCCCACAAAGAGGGCGATGATTCCCACGAGGACGACGTTTGTCCTGCCGGCGCCGGGCCACCTGCGTCAGCGCTCGACCGTCGCCCATAAGTCCCAGAATGGCGCATCGTCCGCCCCCTCGCTCGCCTGAACCCTCAGATCCGTCGTCACGGCAGGAAGAGACTGCCTAGACGGATGGAGGCTAAAGTCCCCAAAATTTGTGGATGGAAGGCGCGACGGCGCTGACCAGCCCCGGTGCGCGGACGCACCCGGCGAACAGGGCAGGAGGCTCTATGAATCCAATCAGGTGTGGCGCCATGAACCATGTCAACGCCGTCATCGATGATTTCGACCAGACGGTCGGCTTTTTCAAGGAGGTGTACGGTGCCCAGTTCTTGATCGACATGCCCCGGGACGAGTGGCATGGTTGCCTCATCGCCATCGGCCGCGTCATATTCCAATTGTTCTCCCCCCACGACGATCTGCTTCATGCCCGTTTTGGTCCCCACTACGTCGGTATCGAATACACCGTGCCCGACGTGGGCGAAGCCCGGGACGCCACGAATACAAGGGGCATTCGCATTGCGCGCGAGCTCGGATCAGCGTTCCACATCCATCCTCTCGACGCGTATGGCGTGTCATTCGAGTTCTACGACCACGACTTTCATGCGGTGCCGTCCCCGGTCCCGTACCTCGAACCGATCCACCCGATCGAATTTTGGCGGGACGACCATCCGCTCGGTATAAGCGGAATGGAGCGCTATCGCGTGGTGGTCTCGGACCTTGACGGAGCGAAGCGTTTCCTGACCGAGTATGTCAACGGGGCCGTCACCTACGAAGTCGAGAGGAAGGCCACACAAGCGCGTGCGGTGGGTATCGAACTCGGCGACACGGTGGTGGAGCTTCTGAGCCCCACCGGGGATGGGCCGCTCGACGGTTCTTGGTCCGCAATGGCGATGGAATCCGGTCAGTCGTGTTCGGAACCACCAACGTCGAACGGGCTCGGTCGCACTTCGCGTCGCATGGGGTCGAGCTATTGCCCGGTGACGACGAAGAGAGCTTCGCCGTACGCCCCACAGACAACGCCGGACTCCTCTTCGAATTCACCGGGGCCGTAGGTGGATGAAGGCGGCGGTCAGTCCCTCGGAACGAGGCGGTGGATGACCCGGCACCGTGAGGCAGGTTTGCCGGAGGGGAGGATCAACTCGCCTTCAAGGGTACAGAATCTGGTGGTCAAGGCAACTACCCGTGCGACGGCTTGTACCGGCTCGGCGACCACCATCGCGGGGCGCACGTAGTTGATGTTGAACGATATTGGGACTTGCTCGACGTTCGCCGGCGACATGGCGATGGCGGCGTAGCGCATCGCCCGCGTGATCAACAACCCGATCGCCCCCCCATGGAGGGACCCGTAGCCGGAGGACCACCCTCCGTCGAGCTGCGAAGTGTAGATCGCCCCTCCCTCCATCAACTTGAGACCACCCTTGAGGTACAGATCGATGGGTGCGGGAGTCAAGTCGCTCTCCCACGGAAAGGAGACATGGTCGACGTGGGGCAGCTCGATGAGACCCGCCGATCCGACGCCGCGACCCTCCAACATGGGTCGGCCGGGAACTGTCACGCTGGTGCTCTGAGCCTGACCGAAGGGGCCCTCGTCGTCGAGCATGATGCCCTGCGAGATACCCATGAGCTCGTTGTAGGCCGAGTTGAAGCTGCGGACTTCCACCGTCCCTCGGGCCGCGCGTGTGGTCTGGTACGCCACCTCGATCAGAATGGAGTTGTCATTCCAATTGGCGGAGTTGATGTTGGCCGTGGCGTTGTTGTTGTCGGCAATCGCCGCCAGACTGCCAAATGGCACGCTGCCGTCCGACTCCGTCTGTTCGGGCGAGAGACGGATCGTGGCGTTGGCTTCGCCGTTCTTCCATGACGACACCCCCAGCCCGAGGTTCGCCGCGAGATTGCTTTTGGCCTCCGTGGGGAGGGTCTGGGGGATGTGCTCTCTTGAGTGGTCGCTAATCAAGCTCGTTCTTTCCTTTAACGCCGGGATCCCGTGGTGTTCCCAGCAAGTCTCGTTGCGCTCTCCGCGCGACGCCAATCACGGCCCGCAGGGTCCTGAACTGGGATTACTTGATCATGGAGCTGTTCCAAGTCTCATTCGAGGCCAGGCTTCGAGAGTTCCAGTCCCTCCCCCGGAACCTTCCCAGGCCGACGTCGTGCCATGGTTGCATGCGGTTCAAAGCGTCTGTGATTAACAAGAGCTTTAAGTGGGTAGCGACTTTGTGTCATCAACATTCCGTTTTCGCAACGTGCCCGACTCGCCTTCGCGCACAATCCCGACAGTTCACGGCCATGAGGACGGAGGTCTAGATGAGAGTCCTAGTAGCGGGTTCGACAGGTTTCGTGGGGCGTCAGCTGTGCCCGGCACTGGTGGCGGCGGGCCACGAGGTGATGGCCATGACTCGAAATCCGCAGAACTATGACGGTGCCGGCTGCCCGGTGGGAGGGGATGTTGCGGATCCGGCCTCGCTGGCCGCACCCTTGCAGGACTGCGCAGCGGCGTACTATCTCGTACACCAGCTCGGGGAGAAAGACTTCGCTCAGGCCGATGCCTCTGCAGCCATCGCGTTCGGGCAGGCGGCGGCCAAGGCGGACGTGAAGCGCATTGTTTACCTCGGCGGCCTGGGTAACAACGCTGACGACCTTTCTGCACATTTGCGGAGTCGTCGGGAGGTCGAGGGCCTGCTCGGCCAGGCTGGCGTGCCCGTGACGGTGCTGAGGGCTGGGATCATCGTCGGCAATGGAGGGATCTCGTGGGAGATGACCCGCCAACTCGTCGAGCATTTGCCGGCGATGGTTACTCCCCGCTGGGTTCATACCAAGACTCAGCCCATTGCCGTCGCCGATGTGATCCGCTACCTCGTTGGAGTCCTCGAAATACCTGAGGCAGTAGGGCGCGTCTTCGAGATCGGCGGGCCTGAAATCCTGGAGTACGTCCAGATGCTGCGTCGGGTTGCCGCGATCGAGGGTCGGTCCATGCTCGTGTTGCCCGTGCCTCTGCTCACTCCGTCGTTGTCCTCGCGCTGGCTCGCGCTGGTGACCAACGTCGATGTGCCTACGGGTCGCGCGCTGATCGACTCGATGAGCAATGAGGTGATCGTGCGAGACGACAGTATCCGCTCTCTTATTCCCTTTGAGCCAATGGACTACGACAGCTCGGTTCTGGCCGCGCTGGGAGAGCGGACAAAGGCGCGGAAGCGATGAGAATGGCTCGGGATCGATGCGGCCGCAAAGGCAACGCAACGACAGCGCACCGTCAGCGACTGGTTGCTGCAGTGGCGTTGGCTGGGACAGGGTTGCTTGGCGCGTCGTTAGCCACCGAACCTGATTCAACCGAATTCTACGCACTTACGTTTTCGGTCGCAGGGACCTGGCTTGTCGGGGGATTAGCTTCGGGACCGCTTCATTTGCGTTCGGCCCGCACGGACGAGCGTACCCTTGGACACGACGTGATGATCCCGATCCTCACAGGCGTCGGAGCGTTCGGAGCGTTTTTTGGAGCGGCGCTTGTGGCTCGGCGAATTCCGCCACTGAACGAGGCACTCGCATCGGTCCTCAAATATGCCAACAGCGGTTCAGATCCGTTGGTGCTGGCAACCACACTCGCCAACGCGGTCGCCGAAGAGCTCTTCTTCCGTGGCGCTCTGTTCACAACCCTTGGAAGGCTCAATCCAGTTCCTGCGTCGACGGCGGTGTACATGTTGGCAACCAGTGCCACCCGGAACCCGGCGTTGGTTCTCGCCTCAGGGGTAATGGGCAGTCTGTTCGCGCTGCAGCGTCGTGCCACCGGCGGTATACAGGCACCGATTCTGACGCACCTGACCTGGTCGGCGCTGATGCTGCGTCACATTCCGTCCTTGTTTCGTGATCCGTCCCACCGGGTCGACCGGTCGTCACGCAGGGTCAGCCAAATCGCCTGATCGACGAGTCCTGGCATCATCAACAGCCGGGCTACCCGAGGTTCAATAACGCGGGCTTCGCTTGTTGCTTTCGTGGTGCCCGATTTTCGCGGCCCCACAACAAGAGAAACACGAGTGCAGATACAAAGAACAATCCATCGAACGCTGCTGCCGCGGTATGCGAGTAGCCATTAATGGTGATTCCCGCATCCCAGACGAAATGGCAAATGATGAAGGGGAGAAGCCGACGGACCTTGCGATATGCCAGAACCGTTGCCGTCGCCCACATGATGATCGGTAACACCCCGGGGCCGTAATAGAGGTGATACGACGCTCGAACCAGCACTGCGATGACGACGACCGTTGTGGTGGTCCATCCCCGTTGTTCCAAGCGCCGAACGAGGTACCCGAGCACCACGACCTCTTCGACGACGGCAGCTTGAAGGCTCATCAACAGGCCGAGTGCGATGAATCCAATTGGCAGTGCCGGACCCGAAACGTGGTACCTCGAAATATGGGCTCCACTCAATATTGCTGATCCCAACGCTTGCGGAATCACTTGGACGAAAATCCAGATTGGCAGCAAAAGAGCCAGATCTTTGCGCCAGCGTCCGCCGGACAAGCCGATCGAGGACAGTCCTTCCCCATTTCTGATCAGCAGGAAGAAAACGAGTCCCGCCGCCGCAAATCCGGACAACACCACGCCGATTGACAATCCAAGGGAGAGTCCCGGCTCCCCGGGAATGACCATGCCGCCGTCCGAGAATTCCGCACCAATCGTGATGTGCATGATCAGGTACTCAATCGCGGCAATCGTTGCCCCGAGTGGGAAGATTGACATAACGACCCAGGTTTCCCAGCCGTATAAGCGGCGGAGCTTTCGGTCCGTGACGGGTTGCGCTGCGGCATTATCCGGCCTGCGGCTGGCCAATGCCGGTGGGGGCGGTGCCGGAGGTGGGGGTGGTGCCGGTGGAGGTGCGTCTGCGGTCACGGCTACAAGGTGATCGGCAGTTACGGGTGGGGCGAGCGTTGGCCCGATATCCGAGTTGTCATCCAAAGGTTCAAACACTGTCTCGGATCCGCCCTCTTCGTTCGCTGATGGGCAAGTGGTACAGAATCAGATCTCGACGACCTGCTCCACGCCACTGTCTTCAACGCGGCTCGTCCATTGACTCCCATCCCAGAAGCGGAACGCATGCACACCTTGCGGGTCGGGATACCAACCTGGCGGCACTCCAAACTCGGAGGTGCCCACCTCTGCGGGAGCGGCAGCCGGTTTCGTGGTGTGTTTCGCGATTATGAACAAGACGGCGCAGAGGAGAAGTGAGATGAATCCGATGACCGCCCACCCCCATGACGGAATACGCCATGGGGTTACATGGTTTGCTGACTTGAACGTCTCGGACGATCGATAGGCCACCAGGGCGACGACCACACCAATGACCAACGCAATGATCATTCTTGATGATGAAACAGCCGCTAGCTCCATGAAAACGCCCCTTCCATCGAATTCTTGGTAGGTCCTGCTACCTATCGATAGGAAAACAGGCTAAGGGCCATCGGTGTTCAGGCGGTTGCCGATACGGTGCGAGTGGGTTGCCTCTTCGGCGAACGGTGATCTGTTATTTCACCGGCGAGGTGGCCGCTACGAGGCGAGTCCGGACCTGAGCGCGGCGGCATCATGCGCTGTGAACCTGTGGCTGTACCCATGCCGCCGTGACATGCCGATGATCGCTTTGCCGCTGCAGACGGATGGCACGGCAAGATGCCACGAGGAGTCGGCGCGGTCCCATTGGGCGGTCGGAAGGTCATCGTCATGAGCGCGCTGGGCGACTTCGGGCAACGGTTCATAACCCACTCCCAAGACACTGGGACACTGTCGAGGAGTCGGGGCGGGCGAACTTGTTTCTTCCCAAGAACTGAGCACGTCGAGTTGGGGCACAGACCTATCGACAACCGAGGCCAGCCGGGAAGGGTGAGGAGCGGGTTCAGCCCCGTCGCCTAGCTGTAGCTCGACGATGAGATTGCTGCCTTCAATCTCTTGGAACTCGGCACGTACGCGCAGGCCAACGGCCGATTCCACGTCAGAGCAGGCGATATCGATGGCATGCGCCTTGTCCGGCATGGCAACACGGAGCATATTCTTTGCGGTCATTACACCTCCATTGTGGACTGCACTCATTGCTGCATGCGGTCCGTTCGGAACACGCTTCACGATAAGGGACGAAGGTAAACGGACTCTGATCGCAGCGTTACGGTCGCATAAGAGTTTGATGGCATGTCTGCCGTCGAATGTGGAACGGCCGTGTAAGAGGCAGGGGTCGACTCAGGCGGATCCGAACGGAGTTCCGCAACGGCTGCAGAACAGCACTCGCACTTCCACGTCCCCACGTGCAGATTCGGGATCCTCAGCAGGCACGGTGAGCACGCGGTAACGGGCATGCTCGACGAGGCGAGCCCGACATTGAGGACAACGCGGTGGATCGCTCACTGGTATACCTCTGCGCGCCGCCGTGATGGCGCTGCCCTCAACATCTTCAGCGTTGCCGGACATGAGGGCCAAGGTGACGTTGTAGAGATTGTCAGGATCGACGCCGAGTACTTCGATGACTTTGGCCCAAACGCCTTCCCCTTCGCGGATAAGGCCGAGGAGAAGGTGCTCAGTCCCGATGTGACTGTGGCCGAGCTGCGATGCCTCCCGCAGGGAGAGCTCCAGGACTTTCTTCGCTCGCGGCGTGAGCGGTGGCGATCCTGCGGGCGGAGACCCGGCCTGGCCGATGATGTCCTCCACGTGAATCCGTACCGCTTGCAGCGTGATCCCGCACCGTTCCAGGGCCTGCGCGGCAATTCCGTCGTGTTCGTGGATCAGGCCGAGAAGAATGTGCTCTGTGCCGATAAAACTGTGATTGAGCAGCCTGGCTTCTTCCTGCGCCAAGACGAGGACACGCCTGGCTCGGTCGGTGAAGCGTTCAAACACGAGGTAAGGCTACCGAGTGAGGGTCCAAATACCAAAGGTCCCGGCCGGCGTCATCGATTGTGCGTGGGAGTCCCCTGACCCACCCTCGGTCCGTCCGTAGTCAGCTCCTGGTGATGCTCTGTACCCGATGCGACGTGAACTGTGCACGGTGCTGGGCTGCCCTGTGCTGCCGGGATCTGAACCCCATCGCGCTGCCCGCGCGCTACCAGAGCCGTTTGATGGCTTGATCCTGGATTGGCCCCCAGAATGGGCTGGAACTCGCTCTACGTTCTTTCCTACCAACTTCACGCACAAATCGATCGCTACGTCATGCCTCCTGCAGCTCGGTCGTCCAATTGACCTGCTGGATCCGCGCATCGAGCTCGCGAGCCTGCCTCGCGATGTCCGAGGCCTGCTGCCGCAGCTTCTTCACGTCGAGTGCCCGCAGGTATTTGAGCTCGGACCGGGTGGCCCGGATGTATCCGGCCTGCTGTGATCCACCCGAGGCCGCGTCGGCCGAAACCTTGAGCATCGAATACCGCAGCCGAAGCACGTCCCGCTCGGCGAGCGCATCGGTGACGGTTCGGCCGTCGGGCATGACGGTGGCCGAGTTGGTCCGATTGATGTGACGAATCAGGAGCTCGAGGTCGTCGAGGACGGTTGATGCCGTAGCGACGAGGTCGCGCGCATCTTCGGGGGGCTGCTCGCCCTCCTGGTACCGGGCACTGACCTGAATGCGCTGCTTGAGCTGCTCCAGGCTCCTGTTTCGATCGGCACGCAGTAGCAGTGCCTCTGCCAGCTTCATTTTCTTCTGTCTCCTTCGTTCGTGTGAGTTTGGGTTCGGGACTCTCACGTCCCCTTGAGGTTCACGACCTGATGCAGCTCGTGGACAACTTCGACCAGATCGGCCTGGTCGGCCATGACCTGGGCGATCGGCTTGTAGGCATCGGGATGCTCGTCGACGAGCTGTTCCGCCATGGTGTCGTCCCACGCCCGACCCGCCATTGCGGAGCGGAGTGACTCGGTGGTCAACTGGCGGACAGCCGCTTTGCGACCGAGCCGACGGCCGGCGCCATGTGAGCTGGACTCGTACGACGCCTCGCTGCCCTTACCGCGGACAATGAACGATGACGCGCCCATGGAACCGGGGATGACCCCCATGTCCGACAGCCCGGCCCGGATCGCACCCTTGCGGGTGATCCACACTTCCTCGCCCCGGTGCATCTCCTTGACGGCGTAGTTGTGGTGGCAGTTGATGCGCTCGGTTTCGACGGCGTGAGGCACCGTCGTTCGGAGTGCCGCCAGGGCGGCGTCCATCATCTGCTCGCGGTTGCCCCAGGCGTAACGCTGGGCCCACAACATGTCCGCCACATAGGCATCGAACTCCGGGCGGCCCTCCGACAACCAGGCGAGATCGCGGTCCTCGAGGACCTGTCCCTCGTCCAGTGCGACGAGGCGCGCGGTCTTGATGTGGCCAGTGGCCAACTGGTTTCCGATGCCCCGGCTGCCCGAGTGCAGCACGATCCACACGCGGTCGCGCTCGTCGAGGCAGACCTCGACGAAGTGATTGCCACTGCCGAGGCTGCCGAACTGCGCGGCGATCGTGGTGAGCTGGCGCTCGGAGAGCTCGGATGCCGAGCCCGGCGGGAGACCGAGGGCCGTCAGTGCCGTAGGCACGATGGCGTCGGAGCGCTCGTGACCCCTTCCGACGCCGGCCGGTATCCGGTCACGGAGCAAGCCGTGGAGCACGTTGAGGTCGTCGGGCAGCTCATCCGCCGTGAGGCTCGTCTCTGCCGCAACCATGCCGCAGCCGATGTCGACGCCCACCGCTGAGGGCAAGAGTGCGTTCTTGGTGGCCACGACACTGCCGACCGTTGCTCCCAGGCCGAAGTGGGCGTCCGCCATCAGGCAGACCGGTCCGGCCAGGATGGGCAGTTGAGAAGTTCGCAACGCCTGCTCCAGGGCGTTGTCGTCGAGCTCGCTGGCCCACGAGGTCAGATTCGGGTTTATCTGGTTCGGCATCGTATTCTTCCCATCTCGGTGGACACAGTGACAACTAAATAGTGCGCCAGATCGGGTCGCGGAGCGGGCATCTGAGTCCGACCCGGGAGTCGGAACGCGCTGAGCCGGTGGAGAGTGTCGAACTCTCGCGCTCCCGTCTACGAAACGGGCGCTCAGCCACCCGAGCATCACCGGCGAGGTACCCCCGACACGATTCGAACGTGCACCGCGCTGGCGGCTACGGGGGCCAGATGGTTGGGGCCCCGGGTGCTGACCCCGACGCGGATGGTTGATAAGACCGTCCTGGGCGACCGGCCCGGCCCCAGTCGCAGCGCTCCGTTCTGACCGGAGATCTTCGGGCGTATGAGACCCGTGAGGTCACCATCCCTCCCCGCTGCGTCGTGTAACGGGTCTTCAGACCCAGGGTGAATGAGGAGAATCGAACTCCCTGCTCGGTGGGCCACGACCACCTGCCTCTCCATCCGGCTCCATCCACCAACGGAGGTGCTGCGGTCGCGGCGGCCGCTTGGAACGGTCCCCCGGGGCTTCGCCCACGCTCGGTCGGCCCGCCCCGTGTCGAACGAGGCCTTCCGCTGTATCAGAGCGGCGTCGTCACCGGCTGACTCCGGGCCGTCGGCATGCTGGTGGACACAGGGCATTTCGGAAGCCCGTCCTCCGGCGTGTCGTGCCGGCGCTCTGCCTCTGAGCTATGTGTCCGTGGTGGTCGCGCGTTTGCAGGCGCTGTCCTCTTCCGACTGCGCTACGCGACCCTGGGGCCGGCCCCGGGGCTCGAACCCGGACCAACTGGGTTACAAATCCAGCGCCCATCCCGTTGGGCCCGACCGGCAATGCTCCAGCGATGTTGATCACGCCGCGTCATCCGGCGGTGCTTCTCCTCCGGCCTCTACGAGGCGCAGCCGCCACTTGGCGGGACGTGGCATGGACGAAACGGCCGGTACCTCAGTCGTGCCGTCGGTCCCTGTCGTCGCCCGGTTGTCGGGAACGAAGAGCTTGAGCCGGGTGTGTCGCATCGAATGCACCTCCTTTCAGGTGGTTCGGGAGGAAGGTGTCGAACCCTCATCTCAAGGATCAAAACCTTGCGTCTTGCCGTTGGACGACTCCCGATCGGGTTGCTGGAGAGGGGTCAATGGGTACCGCCCCCATTACTCGTGGGTGGAAGCCACGCGTGTATCTGTCAACACCTTGACCCCGTGAGCAGTGGGTTGGTTGTTCGATGGAGGCACCGGCTGGATTTTCACCAGCGTGGCCCGGGTTGCAATCGGGTACCTCAATCCTCGGTCACGGTGCCAGGGCTGCGGAGGAGGGCATCGAACCCCCGCCGCCGGTGGTTAACGGCCACCCGCTCTTCCGCTGAGCTACTCCGCACTGCGAGGGCGGACCACATGGCGTGCCCCGTACCGCCACGGGGTACCGACCCCCGGCTTCCGGGCTGAGAACCCGGCGGACTGCCATTATCCGATGGCGGCTTGGTGACGCAGGTCGGTTTTGATCCGACATTCTCCGAGGTGAAGGCCCGGCGTGCTTCCGTTGCACCACTGCGCCAGAGCGGAAGGTAGAGGTGTCGAACCCCCACGGCAGAACCGTGTCACTGTTTTCGAAACAGGGTGCCCCCAGCCAACGAGGCATACCTTCCCGGGCGGAGGGGCAGCGGATCGAACGCTGGCGAGGTTTCCCCCGGCCATCGCTTAGCAAGCGAGCACCTTTCCTCTCGGTCAACCCTCCATTACATGGCATCGACACCGCGCCGACCGCGCCCCCGGCTCGATTCGAACGAGCATCCTGCGGTGTAGGAGACCGTTGCGCGTCCTGTCGCGCCACGGGGGCAGTGGGACCGGAATCGGTCCAGAGCCGCCACCCGGAGCCGACCCGGGGACCTCAGCCGTACCGGGGCTGCGCTCTTCCGACTGAGCTATGGCGGCGTGGCCTCGCCGACTGGACTCGAACCAGTGGCCTCTGCCTTCGGAGGGCAGCGCTCTTGTCCGTCTGAGCTACGACGAGATGGCACCCCGGCCAGGACTCGAACCCGGAACTGGAGATTCGTAGTCTCCTGTGATCGTCCGTTTCACCACCAGGGTCTGGCGCCACAGACGGGTTTCGATCCCGTTGCCTCCGTCGTGACAAGACGGTGCTCTCCCGAGTGAGCTACTGCGGCACGACGAGGCGCTGACCGGGCCTCTCCGGTTCTCGGGTGGTCCACCCCAAAGGGTCAACCGCAAAGAGTCTGGTTGAACGGATTCGAACCGCCGACCCCCCGGACCCGAACCGGGTGCTCTGTCCAAGCTGAGCTACAACCAGGTGTGACGACCGGGCTGCCCCGGCCGGAGTGCGCCTCGAGGGGCTCGAACCCCCGACGACATGGATGAAGAGTCCATCGCTCTACCAACTGAGCTAGAGGCGCCTGGTGCGGGCGGAGAGGGTCGAACTCTCACGAGCATGTGCCCACCGGATTCTGAGTCCGGCGCGTCTTCCATTTCCGCCACGCCCGCGTGGTGGACCCAGCCGGGCTCGAACCGGCACGCGTCTCGCTGCAAACGAGGTGCACTGCCACTCGTGCTCTGGGCCCAGGGTCCCGGTGGGTCGAATCGAACGACCGCAGGCACAATGCCGCACGGTTTACAGCCGCGCTCCTCTAGCCAACAGAGGTCACCGGGGCGGGATCGGTCGGTGTGACCGCGTCAATAGGCGCAGTCCCGATCCCCAATCTGGCGTACTATTTAGTTGTCAATGTGCGGTGATGTATTCACCCATTTGGGCAAATAGGGCAAGGCTTCGCCCAGCAGGGGTGGCAGGAGTCGAACCCACGTCCGCCGGTTTGGAGCCGGCTGTCCGTACCGCTGGACTACACCCCTTTGAGTGTTTGATGTCGTGGTCTGCTTTTGCGCCCGGGAACACAAAAGAGCCGCCCCCTTTCGGAAGCGGCTCCTCAACGAACTGGACGTATGTAAGTCCTAGTTATGCCGTTGAGGGCACCTCCCGGGGGTAAGCGTCGACCCAATTGAAGGATTGGGTGTTCGATGGCTGGGCCATGGCGCGCCCGCGCGATGTCAGGAGACCACCGAGGTCTTCTGAAGGCCGGGGTATCCGGCAACTTTCCGCGTGGACGTGCTTCATGGTCGAAATGCTACATCTTCCGGGTGGTCAATGGGAACACCTTTCACGTTTTCATCGAGTTCCGTCGTTCCTCATTTGGATATATGCGTCAGTGCCGATTGTGATATCCCGCTGCGCGACAAACCCGCGACTCCTCGAGAAGCGGCACGGAAGACGCTCGCATCGGCTTCAAGGTGTGCAACCGAACTGCACCCCGAACATGCCCCAATGATCACGACAGTTTCGCGGGATGTTTACCTAGGCTTCCTAGGCTGAGGTGTGGTGCCTTCCACCGAACGGAGATGCCACATGCCACCTGTACAGGCTCGGGCGCCATCCGATTCCAACCGCGGAGTGTCGCGGAGAGCGAGGTTCAACGAGTGGAGACCCGTTGTCGCCATAGTGGCGATCGCGGGCATCGCTGCGTTGCCCAGTTCGCCTTCGACTCCGAAACTTCTCCCGGCCCTCGTCATTGGCCTGGTGATCGCGAGCACCTTCATCTTCTCGAGACGGCGAGACCGCTAGGCCAACGAGGCCGGCGGCTGCTCCGGCGCACCGACGTGGAGGGCCGCCCGGGTTCACGTTGAATTTGGCGAGAGTGAGAGGGCCTCACGTCCCACCCCCCGATGTCGACCGAACCAGTGGAATCCCAGATTGCGCTGACATACTCGCACCATGCCAGGGGGCGGTGACGGGCCGGGGCGGTGTCTCGATCTGGCGACGGTGTCGTTCCCTGTGGGCTCGGCCTCCTGGGCATGGGTCGGGTCGGACGCCGGGCCGACAGGGCACGCGCTGGACGACCCGTACCCGGCGCTACAAGGATGAGGCAGGCGATCTACGAAGGAGGGGCAAATCGGGGGGACACTCAGCGACCACAGACGTGACGTGTCGGATCATCCGGCCTGTAATTAACACAGAACGATAAGGAGTTCGATCAGAATGTTGGCAACCAATTACCCTCTCCTCGACATCTTCTGGACGATGTTGGAGGTATTCATCTTCGTCATCTGGATTTGGCTACTCATCATTGTCTTCAGCGATATCTTCCGAAGTCGCGACATGGGTGGGGGAGCCAAGGCTCTATGGGTGATCTTCGTGGTGATCCTTCCGTATCTCGGAGTGCTCGTCTATCTCATCGCCCGGGGCGGGAAGATGCACGAGCGTGCGGAGGCCCAGGCGCAGCAGGCACAAAGTGCGTTTGATGCCTACGTGAAGCAGACCGCGGGGGCGGCTGGCTCCAGCACCGCCGACCAGCTCTCGAAGCTTGCGGACTTGAAGTCCAAGGGTGTGATCACCGACGCCGAGTTCGAGGCGGAAAAAGCCAAGTTGCTCGGTTGACGCCGATCGGTCCGGCAAGGTGGGCGCTGAACGGCCCCACCTTGCCGGCCGTCGGTCCCCCCCTCGTGACGGTAGAACGCGACGATCTCCCGCCAATCTGCGACACGCTGTCCTCCACGACGAAATCTGGCTCCGGCTGCCGGAAGCGCGCCGTCCGTCCGGTAACTTTGCCGAAGTGCCAATCGAACGGCGAGGGGTGCCAGAACGGGAGTACCGTGACATATTGCTTGGCCTTGCGGCTGGACGAGGGATTGGTCTTCCTCGCCGACACCCGGACCAACGCCGGTGTGGACAACGTCGGCTCGTACCGCAAACTCCACCTTTTGCGGCCGGCCCCTGACCGGGTCTTCGTGATCGAGTCCGCAGGAAGCCTCGCGACGACGCAGGAGGTGCTTGACCGCATCGATCGGGACCTGGGTGCCAGTGACGTCGGCGAGAGCTTGGCGTCAGTCAACCATCTGTTTGAGGCGGCCCTGTATCTGGGCCGCCTCAGTCGAGAAGTGGCCGCCGAGCACCGCGAAGCCCTGAACGAAGTTGGAGTGGACGCAACCGCCACGTTCATCCTGGGCGGGCAGATTGGTAAAGAAGCCGCCGACATCCTCCTCGTCTACCCGGAGGGGAACTACATCCGCGCCTCGGAGGAACGACCCTTTCTCCAGATCGGAGAAAGCAAGTACGGCAAGTTCATGTTGGAGTTGGCGGTCCAGGCAAATGTCGACATCGACACCGCGACATCGATTGCGCTCGGTTCGATGATGAGCACCGCTGGAGCCAACCTCTCGGTCGGTCCACCCTATGACGGCTGTATCTACCTGAAGGACTCACTGAAGCCCGTCGAATTCCGTATCCAGAGCGACTCCCCTCTCCTCGCTGAGCTCCGGGAATCCTGGGAGCGTCAGATGCGGAACGCCCTCACCGAGATTCAGCGGATTTCCTGGGCCGATGAGACGATAAGCATCCTTACGCGCTCCCCGGAGGATGCAGCGTAGGCGCCGGCTTTGAGGCGAAGACGTTGAGCCCCAATTTCTCGGACACGTGTCGGGTCAATCGTTGCCCCCGGACGCTGTTGCCGGCCTCGTCGAGCGGGGGCGAAAAGGTTCCCAGACCGCCTTTTCCCGGAGAGATGGTGACGATCCCACCGCTGACGCCGCTCTTGCCGGGAAGACCGACTTCATAGAGCCAGTCGCCCGAATGCTCGTAGAGTCCCGCCGTCGCCATCGCGGCGAGAACGTGCTTGCACGTAAACGGCTCTATGACCTTTTGGCCGGTCAATGGGTTCACCCCGCCGTCGGCGAGCGTGGCTCCCATGACGGCCAGGTCATACGCACTCACGAGGAGCGAGCACTGGCGGGTATAGACGTCGGTGGTCTCATCGGGGTCTGCGTACAGCCGGCCATAGCTCTGCAACAGATGCGCAATGCCCTGATTGCGAAGATTCGTGGCTGATTCTGATGCGTACACGTCGGGATCGAGGTCGAGTGCCCGCCCGGCGAACTGCGAGAGACCGTGGACGATGAACGCCCATCTGTCCTCCTTGGTCGCCCCGGGCACGAGGCTGGTCGTCGCCATCGCGCCGGCATTGACCATGGGGTTCATCGTCCGCTCCTCGTTCAACTCAATGGCCATCACGGAATTGAACGCGAGCCCGGTGGCGTTGACACCGAGCTTCTCGCGGGCTTCTTCATGCCCGATGGCATCACAGACCAGGGCGAAGACGAACGCCTTCGAGATGCTCTGCAGCGAGAACAGGCGCGAGGCGTCTCCCACGGAGAAGCTCCGGCCCGCCACGCCGACGATGCTCGCCCCGAAGAGAGCCGGATCAGCCGTGGCGAGGGCGGGGATGTAATCGGCGACCGCCCCTTCGTCGAGCGAGCGGTACAGCTCAAAGGCCTCGACGAGGAGTTCGGCCACGACCTCAACGGTGGGAAGCTCACCGGTCGAGACGGCCGCCGTCGTCGTCGTTTCGTGAAATGGCAGCGGAATGTGCACTGTCTTTCTGCCCTTCTTGCTCGGTCGGAGGGAGGGTGGACCCCGAACGCCCTCGCGTTCACGCTCAGCTTGTCTGGTAGCCACCGTTGATCGGTATGGTCTGCCCCGTCACCCATGCTGCATCGTCCGACGTGAGCCATGCGATAGCAGCAGCCACGTCGCTTGCCCGCCCCAGCCGCGGCACTATATAGGCCTTGAGCTGACCGAGCGTCATGTCGGTCGCATCCTCCAATGAGGCGTTGCGCTGCGTGGCTAGTGAGAGGGAGTTGCAGGTAATGCCGTGCCGCCCGACCTCCTTGGCGACCGCGCGCATCAACGCCGGGCCGGCGCCCTTCGAGGCGGCGTATGCCGCAAGTTTGCGGTCGCCGGCACGCGCCGACTCCGAGCTGATCGTCACGATCCGCCCCCAACCTCGCTCAATCATGCCGGAGAGGACGACATGGGTGCAGTTCATCGGCCCGTACACGTTGAGATCCACAAAGGACCGCCACGTCGTGGGGTCGTCGTCGACGAAGTTCTTCAGCGCGAAGCCGGTGACCGGTATTCCCGCGTTGTTTACGAGAATGTCGATTCTCTCGACGCGGGCGAAGGTTTCGGTGACTGCTTCCAGGTCCGTCACGTCGCAGACCGCGGTTTCCGCCGAACCCCCGGCTGATCGGATCTCCTCGACCACGTGCTCCGCCCTCTCCGAGTACAGGTCGTTGACGGCAACATGCGCACCTTGGGAGGCGAGAACCCTTGCCGTGCAGGCGCCGACGTTCTGGCCCGCTCCCGTAATCAGGGCGGTCCGTCCGCTGAGATCTCCCACCTGGTGGTCCTCCGTTCAGCCAGTGTCGCTCGGGCCGGGGCCGACTCCCCGCTTCGTGTGGCGAGAAGCGGGACTCAGGTCGGGGCGCTGCGGGTCCCGTCGACCTTGGAGGCGGGGATCATCGGTGCCTTCGACGTCCCGGTCATCGTGTCGCCGTCAACGGTGACCTCGAACTTCAACGTGAGTCGCATCGGCGTCGTCACGTTCTGGGTCCACGTCAGCTGGTTGCCATCGGCGACCGGGTCGAGGAACTCCACGGTCTCGTCATCGGTACTCGCGGTTCCCTGAATCGCACCACCCTCTTCGGTGATGACAAAGACGGCGGCGATTTTGCCGATGGGCGTATCGATGGTCACATCCCATGAACCTGCGAAAGTACTCAATTCCTTCTCCTTTGGTGATCGTCTGTCCGGGGGCGAAGACAGCATTTGCCCGCCAGCGTCCGCTCGTGACCGTCGTGTTCCCCACAGTACCCCGGCCACTGGCCGCGTCCCATGATCTGCCGGCGCCTGGTCTTTCCGAGGTCGGGCTCCGGCAGCGGCGAAGAGAGGTTTGAGCACCGGACGCGTCCGCTTGTGGCGCAGGGCAGACTGGTCAGGTGGACCGAGACGGATTTCCGCCGGGATTCTTTGAGAGGGCCGACGACTCTGCTGATGCGATCTTCTACTCGTGGCCCCGTTTGGTCACCCATATCGACGACGACGCCATCGCTGCCGTGGGTGCGCTGTACGAGGAACTCGGGATCACCGGGGACGTACTGGACCTGATGAGTTCTTGGGTCTCGCATTTTCGCTCGGCACCGGCGCGCCTCACCGTGCTGGGTATGAGTGCTGACGAGCTCCGGGAGAATCGGTCGGCCGAAACCGTCGTCGTTCATGACCTCAATGCAGACCCGCAATTGCCGTTTGAGGACACATCCTTCGACGCCGCGGTGTGCTGCGTGTCTGTCGACTACCTCACTCGCCCGTTGGAGGTCTTCGCAGAGGTGGCTCGGGTCCTGCGGCCCGGTGGGCCCTTTGTCTGCACCTTTTCCAACCGGTGCTTCCCGACGAAAGCAATTCGAGGTTGGCTCTACGCCAACGACGAGGAGCGGTGCGACATCGTTGGCCGCTATTTTCGTTCCGCTCCCGGGTTTGGTGAACCACACCAACAACGGCGCACACCGCCAACTCGTCGAGGTGATCCGTTGCTGGCGGTGTGGGCCTACCGCTCCTAGCGGCAGCGCCGCAGCTCAGGAACCGGGCGGCTACGACGTGGCCGGAGCCTTCACGCCGCCGTTGACCCAGAGGGTCTGGCCGGAGCAGTAACTGGATGCGTCCGACGCCAGGAAGAGCACCGGGTAGGCGATCTCTTCAGGCTGACCGATTCGTCCGATGGCGTTCCCTGGCCCGAGGACGACCTCGTCGGATTGTTGCGCCTGTTTCGTCGACTTGTTGTATCCCTCAGTCTTGATCGCACCGCAGGCAACCGCGTTGACGCGGACGCCACTCCCGGTCCATGCGGCGGCGAGTGATCGGGTCAGGCTGTTGATTCCGGCCTTGGCCGCCCCGTAGGGAGCCACCATCGGCAACGCGAGGAAGCTCGCCCCCGAGGAGATATTGACGATCGCCCCGCGTCCCTGCTTGAGCATCGGCGTCGCCACGAGGCGGGACATGAACCACACGCTGGCCAGATTCGTGTCGATGATCTGATGCCATTCGGCGATCGTCCACTCCTCGGGCGTCTTGTTGATGCTGCCGCCGGCGTTGTTCACCAGGATGTCGATCTGTCCGTATTCGTCCATCGTCGCTCGGACGAGGCGTTCACAGGCCTCGGGGTCGGTGACGTCCGTCGGCACGACGAGCGCGCGACGCCCGAGATCCCGGATGCTCGCAGCCGTCGTTTCGATCAACTCGGCCCGCCGCCCCGCGACGACGATGTCGGCCCCGTGTTGCGCCAACACCTTTGCCGTGGCACGGCCGATGCCCGTGCCACTCCCCGTCACGATCGCCACCCGTCCGTGCAGTGAGAACTTTTCGCCCGCCATGGCCCCTCCCGCCCGTCGTCCCAATGGACGCTATAGCGCAGTCGGGTGCCGTGCACCGCTCCGGACGCAGCCGGAACGGCACCTCAGGGCAAGTGTCGGGACCTTCTCAGCCTCGACAAGGTGAAGAAGCACGCCAGGATCCAGAGGAGCGCGATGCCGGCGAAGATGAGCTTGTCGTCGAGGAGGAAGTCGATGGCCAGGGCGATGCCGAGCACGAGCATGAATCGCCAGAACCAGTGCCGGCGCGGGCCTCGGGTCACTGACGATCGAAGCTGCCGGTGCCCATGGCTGGTGATGGCTTGCAGCCGGCCCGCATAGAAGCCCTCGAGGTGCACGGTGACCTGGGCATTCACGGACACTAGCCCGGCAATGACGAAGAAAAGCCCCGAACGGGAGTGCCGAGCCGACGAACTGCCTGGTGGGGAGCGTGCGACGCCCGCCGGGGGATCCTCTCCTCCCAAATCACATCGTTGTATTCTGAAGCGGCCGGGCTGATGAGAGGAGACGAGAATGGCGATTACCGAGTTTCGGAGCGATGCCGAGGAGTCCCTTGTCACCGATGGAGTCGTGGTACCTGCCGCACTGGTCGAGGATCGGCCACGGGACGCGCAGGGTCACTGTTGGGACGGACACACGTGCGACCATCCTGACCACGACATGTACGCCACCATCCACTTCATTCGCTGACGTCGAGGCGATCGTCGTTCCGATCGCATCCCGACGCTGATCAGCGCGTTCCTGAGGGCGCCCCGTCGTCCGACTCCCGTGAAAATGGCCGGTTCCGCCTATAGTGACGCGCCGCAAGGTTGACGCCAGGAGGAACGAATGGCCACGGAAGCGACCCTTGATCGATTGCTGGAGGGACGCACCGCCTGGGTCACCGGAGCGGCCGGCGGTATAGGACGAGCCGTTGCACGGCGCTTGGCCGCAAGCGGGGCGGTTGTGGCGGGTCTGGACATCGACACGGGTGGGCTCAGTGCCGTGTTCGGGAAGGACGAGTGGGTCTTTGCCACCGTGGACGTGCGCGACGCCGTGGAGGTCGAGCGCGCCGCGGGCAGCTTGAGCGAGCGCACCGGTCCACCTGACATCCTCGTCAACTCCGCCGGGATATCCACGTCGGCGTCGCTTCGGTCACATGATCTCGCTCTATGGAACGACATCGTGGCGACAAACCTCACGGGCTCGTTCAATTTGATCCGGACACTCATCGGCGGCATGTGCGAACGAGGGTTCGGCCGGATCGTGAATGTGTCATCCGGCTCGGGGTTTCGGGTCGCCGCGCTCCATGCCGCCTATGGGGCGTCCAAGGCGGGCGTGGTGGCACTGACCAAGGCGGCGGCCGGCGAGGGGGCGCCCCACGGGGTAACGGCCAATGTCGTCGCGCCAGGTTTCGTTGACACTCCGATGACGCGCCGCTTGTTCCCGACCGACGAGGAGATGCACAATGTGGCGGTGGCGTCGCCCATCGCCAATCCGATGGGGCGGCCTCTCCGTGCTGAAGAGCTCGCCCATGCGATCTGGTTCCTCACGCTTCCCGACAGCGGGGCGATCACCGGCCAGACGATCCACGTGAACAACGGGGGCTTGATGATCTAGCCGGGGCACTCCCGGTGACCGCCTGAACCATGGCCGTCGCGGCCACAGCATGGCGGAAGCAGGTGCGGAGAAGCGCTCAGACCGTCGTGAACGGCCGGGATTCGGCGCGGCGTTGGTGATGGGTCTTGCCGACGTTGACGGCGATCAGAAGGTCGAGAATGAATGCGGACACCGTCATGGCGGCCGCCAGGAGCAGCGTCCCGGCGATGATGCCCACGGCGATGCTGGTAAAGGCACCGCCCGATGAACCAGAGAGGCGGACGTTGCCGTACCAGATGGCAGTCTCGGCCGCTCCGGCCAGCAGAAGAACGAAGGCCACACGCCGCAATGCTGCGACGACACCTGTAAGCGGATGGGTCGGTGTCGGAGCGACCCGGCTCGGAATATCGCCTTCCAAGTTCGTCATTCGACCTCGTTCTCTCCTGTCCGACCACGGGCTCGAAGCTGCCAGGCCTGGCCGCCCTTTCAGCCATTAAACATCCGAGAACGGCCGAATATCAGAGTCAAAAGTCCTAAACCACAGATCCGACGATGGCAACCGCAGTTGTGCCGGCGCCCCGATGGCCGATCCGATCGTCTCCGGGCGCGGTCGCACGAAGCGCCGGGCCGCGTCTCGTTCAGAGGCTGTTGAGGATGGAGGCCAGTTCGCTCGGCCGGCTGATCATCGCCATGTGCCCCGCATCCAAATCGATGATGCTCACCTCTCCGAGGTTGGCGATCATCTCGTTTTGCGCGTCGAGAATGATACTCGCATCACGAGCCAAACGGACGTAGGTCCGCCCGATGGGATGCCGCAATCCCGTGAGATCCGTGGGGTCGGAGAGGACTTTGAAAGACTCCGGCACCCGGCGCGCCAACGTCGATGCGGTCTGGCGCTCGTCCATGTCGTTGCAGAACATCACCACGAACAGGTCAGGATGAAGCCCGCCTTCGCTGTCGACGGCGTCGTCGCCGATCCCTGCCGCGACCTCGTGGACCGCCGGGCTGAGCTCGCCGAGAACCTCGGTCAACGGCGTGCCGTGGGGTGGGACCGCGCACGAGACGAAGGCGAGGTGGGAGATGCGATCGGGGATGCGTTCGGCGACGCCCGGCAGGGTGAGGCCTGCCATCGAATGGCCGACGAGCGTGACATCGCTCAGGTCGTGCTCCACGATCTCGTCGGTCACCGAATCGATGAAATCCGTGATCGTCACCGACCCGAGGTCCTGGGGATGACGACCGCGCCCGGGCAGGTCGACCGCCAGCACGGTTCCCGTGAGCAACGGCACCACTTCGTCCCAGCACGAACCAGCGAAACCGCCCCCATGAACCAGTACAAATGTCATCTCGGTAGATTGTCATCCGGTTCGGGCGCCGGCAACGCCATGTGATCCGGATCAGATTCCCGAGAATGCCTCGTTGGAACAGCCCCGCTGAGCACGCGGCCCGAGGGGTCGGGGCTCGCCGCGCACCCCGCTTGTCACAAGCCGCGTAGCCAAGGACCGACGATATCGGCGACCTCGGCCTCGCGCTTGCGCAGGGAATGGTCACCGTCGACGAAGACGAGTGACACCGGCCCCGGGATGGCGGCCGTCTCTTTTTCGAGCTCCTCCGGGGTGGCGAAGGCATCCCGTCTGCCGGACACGAAGAGGCAGGGCAGGTCCAGTTGGGGGAAGTGGTCGATCCGTAGGCGTTCGGGATGCCCGGGGGGATGGAGCGGGTAGCTGATCAACACCAGAGCGGCCGCGGCGAGCCCTTGCGCCACCGCCATGGAGCACATCCTTCCCCCCATGGACCGACCGCCCAACGCCAGGCGTTCGGGACCGACGCGGAGACGGGCCGCCAGCTCGGCAGAGGCCGCCCGAATGGTCTCGATACACACTGCGGGTGGATCCGGTCGCCGTTTGCCGGCGGCCTGGCCCGGAAACTCGATGCGCTCGACGACGATGCCGGTGGCGGTGACGACGTCGTCCACCGTCAACAGGCCCGGGTGGTCCCGGCGGGCGCTACTGCCCGGGGTCAGAATGAGGCCGGCCGGGCTCGATCCTTGCATGAGCGCATCATTGCCCATGGCGCCGCGCCGGCGTGAGGCGGCGGCAGGAGGCCGGCCCGGTCCCCAGGTTCAGGGTCCGGGAAAGACGGCGGAGAATGCTTCGCCGAACGCACTGTCCCCCGTGACGCGGGGAGCCCGCAGACAAGGTCGACCGAGCAAGAGGGCGAGCAGGTCCCGCGACGTCGCTTCGAGGACCGCCCGGGGCGGTGGATGCGCCCCCGCGGCGGCCGATTCGACGGCGCCATGCATGACGCTGACCCGATAGGTCGGGCCATCGGAGGCAACGAGCAGCCAGGTACCGGCGAGACCCGTCTCGAGGGCGCGAGGAGCCGGTTTGCGCACGTTGAGCGCCTCGAGGCGCAGGGGAAGCGTGGCGTCGACGAACGTCGTGCTCCAGTCGCCCAGACCCAACCCGAGGTCTCCACCATGCACCTCGACCTCGGTCAGCCGGAGCAACGCGAGGAGCGAAAGGGGGATCCGCCCGAGATCAGGGTTGTCTTCCGGTTCGATCACCACGCGGTCCCAGCTCTCCGGGCGGACGGTGGACCACACCTGACCGAGGCGTGCGCTGTGCGACGCCAGGGAGCGGACCACGTCGTCAGTCTCCTCCCCGTTCTCGGGCTCCAGGGTGCCCGGTCGTTGCCGGGAGCGACCCCCGGGGTAGTACGACGTCGTGCGCCCCTTGAGCGTGGCATCGGTCATTCTCTCCAGCGCCGCGGCGCCGTAGCGGAGGTGGCAGACGATTGTCAGTCGACTCCAGCCGGGGAGCTCGCTGGACGCACGTAGCTCCCCGTCGTCGAGACCCCCGAGCCTCTCGCCGATGTCGGCGGTCCGTTCGACGATCCTCTCGAGGACGTGCGGGGAGTGGTCGCCGGTGGTCACACCCCAAGTATGGGTGCCGAGCCGTGCTGACCTCGATGTTTCCCCGCCGCCCGGCCTGCGCGGACTGTCAACTACCTCGTTCGCAACCGTCGAGCGATCTGGTTGCAACGTGAGAGGACGATACTCACATCATGCATTCGGCACGGCCCGGTGGTCGCGGTGTCGCGCCGGATGGCACGGCGAACCAGGGGGGAGCGGCCACGGGTGGCACGCTCCGGATCCGGCGGGATGGCTCCGGTCCCCGGTCAACGAGGAGTTGAGCACGCATGGTGATGACGGCAAAGGAGCACGCGCTTCGGGAGCCCTTTGAAGCGGACTCGGGCGACGTGATCTCGCAGTTCCTGGTCGAGTATCTCCAGCAGAACACACCCGAGGGGACTCTCGAAGAGGTTTACCGCGTGGCCGACGCGTCGCGGCACGCCCGGGCGCTCGGCGCGGACGGGGCATGGACGCTCTACGCGCGGCGGCGCAGCCTGCTCGAGGCCGCAGGAGTGGTGTTGGGGGGTGGGCCGGATGCGCTGCGCGAGGTCGGTCGTTACGTCTTCAATACCATTCGCCGTCCCGAGCGGATGGAGATCTTTCAGGCGCTGGGTTCCCCCGCCGCGGCGTACGAGGCCCTGCCCGGTTTCATCGAGGTTTTCGGACCGTCGTTCCGCCTGAAGACGGACATGATCGGGTCCTACGAGTGCCGGGTCGAATTCGAAATGCGGGACGACAACGAGCCGTTTCCCGAGTTGTGCGCATTCGGGATTTCCCTCTTGTCCACCGTGCCGCAGCTCTTCGGCTTTTCGGTGGCGGAGATCGCGCAGGAATCGTGCCGGTGCGATGGCGCCGCGTTATGCTCCGCGCTGCTGCGTTGGGACCCGGTTGACGCAGAAAAGGCCAACGAGAGTCGGGCCGAGATGCGCGTGCGGCTGCTGGAAGCCAGGTTGGACGAGTTACAGCGCACCCTGGCCGAGCTCGGTTCCGGCGACGGGCTGCAGCCCGTGCTGAAGCGGGTGATGGCCGGAGCGATGCGGGCCGTGCAGGCGCCCTCCTACATCCTCGACATCATGCAGGGCGCGTCCTCCGATCACTACGTCCGCACCGAAGGTATCGGGGAGGCCGAGGCCGGTCTGGTGGGCTTGGGGCTGCGTGAGCAGCGGGGAGCCGATGGGCCCGGCAACGTCCTGGCGTGCGACATCGTCTCCGATCGTGCGCACTACGGGCACCTTGTGGCTATCCGTCCCGAGACGTCGTCATTCGAACCGCGTGACCGGACCGTCCTCGATTCGTACGCCCGCCTCGCCGCGGCGGCCCTCGACTCGGAAGCTGCGGTGGTGGAGGCCCGGCGTCAGGCGACCACGGCCCAGGCCCTCCTGGCTCTTTCGGGAAAATTGGCCGACCTCTCGACGAGCGAGGAGATGGCGGCACTCCTCTGCCGGACGGTTCCGTCAGTGATCGATTGCGACCGGGTGATCGTTGCGCTGGCCTCGAGCGGCGGTGAGTCCGCATGGGTGCACGCCACCCACGGCTTCGACCGCGAGACCGCGGCCGAACTGACCTCGCTCGCCCCGGGTGCCTTTGCAGGGAGAGTTGACTCCTGGGTCTACCGGCACCCGGTGAAGGCTCCCGTGGGAGGCATCAGCGCCGCCCTGGCCCATGCCGGCTCTTTGGCCGCTCGTTCCTTGGCCATCACGTCGAACGGTGAGCTCTTCGGGTGGATCACCATCGATGTCACCGAACATGCCGAGCGGCTCGACGACGACGTCGACATCGCCGAACGCCTTCGGGGACTGGCGGGTCAAGCGGCCATCGCCATGCACAACGCCCGCCTCCTCGAGAAGATCCGCTACCAGGCATTGCACGACAGCCTGACCGGCTTGCCCAACCGGGTGCTCATCTCGGACCGGGTGGAGCAAGCGATGGCGCGGGCCCGCAGGGATCGCGCCGAGATCGCATTGCTGTTCATCGACCTCGACGGCTTCAAGGACGTCAACGACAACATGGGCCACACCGTCGGAGACGACCTTCTGCGGTCGGTCGCGTCACGCTTCTCGGGAACGCTGCGCGAATCTGACACGGTGGCCCGTCTCGGCGGTGACGAATTCGTCGTGCTGGTCGAAGGGATCTCGCTGGCCGCCGGGCCCGAGATCGTGGCCGAGCGGCTCTTGAAGGTCCTGGCCGAACCGTTCCCGCTGGGCGGCGAGAACGACACACAGCTTTCGGTCTCGGTCTCGGCCTCCATCGGTATCGCCGCCGGCCTGCGGGAGACGAGCGAAGAGCTCTTCAGGGACGCCGACGTCGCGCTCTATCGGGCGAAAGATGCGGGCAAGAGCTGTTACGTGCTCTTCGAGTCCGAGATGTACAAGGCCATGCACAGCCGGCACGAGCTCGAGATGGACCTGCAGGCGGCCGTGGGTTCTGATCAGTTCTTCTTGCACTACCAGCCGATCTTCCACTTGTCCGACATGGAACTGATCGGTGTCGAGGCGTTGTTGCGGTGGACCCACCCGCGCAGGGGGGTCCTCCAGCCCGACGAGTTCATCCCGGCCCTCGAAGCGTCGGGACTCATCATTCCGGTGGGGCGCTGGGTGATCACCGAGGCGTGTCGGCAGGGAATGGCATGGAGAGCCCTCGGCCGTGACATCAAGATGTCGATCAACGTCTCCGCCCGCCAGCTCGATGCGGCCACGCTGCTCGAGGATGTCTGCTTCGCTCTGGAGGACTCGGGCTTCCCGCCCGAGATGCTCATCGTCGAGATCACCGAGACGTGCCTCATGCGCGATGCCAGGAGCGCTCTCCACCAGCTGAACGCCCTGAAGTCGCTCGGCGTGCGGATCGCCATCGACGATTTCGGGACCGGTTACTCCTCGTTGGCCTACCTGCAGCAGTTCCCCGTCGATTCCCTGAAGATCGACCGCTCGTTCATTTCGGGCATGGGCAAGTCCCCGGAGGGCGACTCGCTCATCCATACGCTGATCCAGCTGGGCAAGGCGTTGAATCTCGAGACATTGGCCGAAGGGATCGAAGAGGACGGGCAGCTGGCGCAGCTGCGCGGGGAGAAGTGTGACGTCGGGCAGGGGTATCTCTTTGCCCGCCCGGTCGGCCCCGAAGAGATCGAGGCGAATTTCATGTCCGCCGTCGAGAGGGAACTGGTCTGATCAACTCCGAGTTCCCGACGTCCGGTGCGTGGTCTATGCGTAACGGGCGGCGCGTGTCCCGGGTGGATTGTGCACCCCAGGCACGAGGTCGGGATTCTCGACGCAGACCTCGCATTCGAGGCCATCGGGATCCCGGAAGAAGATGCTGAGCATCGGTCCGAAGTCGGTGACGAAGTCATCGGCCGCCCCCCGGGCCATAAGCCGGTCACGGATGGACTCGAAGGCGTCGATCGACGCGGCCTGCACGGCGAGATGATCGAGGCGACCGCGCTCGAACATCGGTGTCTGATGATCGGCCTGTGTATTGCCTTCGATCTGGAAGACGTTCAGCTCTGCGTAGTCACCGATCTTGATGATGGCGAGGCGTGGGCCCCTGCCCTCGGGAAACTCGGAACCGTCACGGAGGACTTCGGCCTCGAAAACATCTTGGTAGAACGCGATCAGCCGGGCTGCATCGTTGGTGAGCAGGGCGACATGGTTGAGGCCTTTGAGCAACATGGCGGAGACACCTTCCTTTGGGCCGGTGATGGCACTGTACGTGCCGCGCCTGCCTTTTCATGCCGCGGCGGAGCCCATCAGTAGGGCGTGCCGGGCGCGGGCGGGGTAGCGTCGCCGGACGGACCGAGGCGGGGAGGGGCAGGCATGGACATTCGGCGGGTGGTGACCGGGCATGACAAGACCGGGAAGGCGGTCGTGGTCGACGATGCGATGGTGGCGCCGGTCGTGCTGTCGCTCGTGCCCGGCACCGAGTTCCATCGCTTGTGGGGCGCCGATTCGGTTCGCTCCTTTCCCGACGACGGATCACGGCCCGAATTCCGGGACTATTTTCCGCCCCTCGGAGGCTTCCGGTTCGGGTTCTTCACCATCCCCCCCGAGGGCGGGCCCGGGATCCCGGCCGACATCGACTTCGAGGCGGCATTGGCGGAATTCGAGGAGCAGTTGCCCGGCATGGGAAAGTACGTCGAGGCCGACGAACCGGGCATGCACACCACGGCGACGGTGGACTACGGCGTCGTGATCTCAGGGCAGGCGACGCTCGAGCTCGACGATGGCGCCAAGGTCACCCTCAGCCCCGGCGACACGTATATCCAGAACGGCACGCGCCATCGGTGGTCGAACACCGGCGACGTTCCGGCCGTGATGGCCATCACCCTCATCGGCGCCCGCCACGAGAAGGCGGAATAAGCCCTTCTACGAAACGCCCAGGCGCTGGTTGTAACTGGAGATCGTGGCGTTCGCGGCCCTCGAGGCGTTATTGAGCGCCTTGGCCGGTTTCACACCTGCGGTGAACATCGACTCCTCCGCGTTGAGGATGTCGATGCGGACGTCGCCGTAGGGGCCGATGACCGACCCCGATGTGGCCGCATCGTTGACGCCGTTGTTGATTTCGTCATAGGCCACCTTGTAACCGGGATTCGCGGCCCACAGTTGCTGGACCGTCGCCATCTTGGTGGAGGATTTGCGCACCGGGATGTAGCCGGTGCCGGCCGCCCACGTGGCTTGGGTCTGTGGATTGCAGAGATAGGAAAGGAAGACCCACGATGCCGCCTGGTCCAGGGCGGGGACCTTGGAAGAGATGTAGACGCCGGATCCGCCGGGCTCGATAGCGCCCTTGGCCGATGCGCTCAGCGCGGGGAAGGCGCTGATGCCGAGTTTCACATTCGGGTACTGGCCGCCGCTCAGCACCTGGGTGACGGTGCCGAGCGCGGCCGACGTGTCGATCGTCATCCCGTACTTGCCGCTGCCGATGCCCAGCAGGTTGTCGAATGCACTCGGGCCGGTCGCGGGGTTGGTGGTGGCGCCGGCGGACGTCACCAGCTTGCTGAGGTTGGTGAAGATCTGCAGTCCCGTCTTGGACTGGAAGGTCCCCTTGGTGGCTCTCGCCTTCCTGCCGTTGCTGTTGTTCACGAACAGCTGGTTGGCCGTGGACAACCAGGTCTCGAGGTGCCACGGATCGAGTTTCAGCGCCGTGCCGATTCCCTTGGCCTTCAGTGCATTCGCGTCGGCAACGTACTGGGGCAGGGTCGTGGGGGGCGAGTTCGGGTTCAGCCCCGCTCTGGTGAAGGCGAGCTGGTTGTAGAAGAGGATGGGGGCCGAGACCGCGAACGGCAGTGCCTCCTGCACGCCATTGACCCTCCAGTAGGCCAGCGGCCGCGGGAGGTAGTCGGCGGTGGAGTAGTGGGCCGCGTTCATGCAGGACTGCACGGGGAGGAACGACTGGGTGTCAATGGCCGCTTGGGTCCGCTGGTCCTCGAGTTGCACCGCATCGGGTAGCTGCCCGTTGGAGAGTCCCGCTTCGTATTTCTGCCAGGTGTCGTCGTAGCTCGCCTGGTTGACCAGCGTCACATGGACCTTGGACTGCGACGCGTTGAACGTTTTCGCAATGGCGGCCAGCGTGGTGGCGTTGGCGTTGGTCGCCGAATTCCAGAAGGTGATGTTGACGACGCCTTTGTGTTTGGCCAACGCCGACAGATTGCACGTCGGGAGCTTGGTGGCCGCACCGGCCGGGGAGCCCTGTGCGGTGCTCAGGGCGGTCACGGCGACGGTGGAGCTCGCGGCGACAGCAACGGCGGCGCCGACCTTGGTGAGCACACGGAGCAATCTCATAGGGCATTGCCTACCACTCCCCGAGGCCCTACTTGACGGCACCAGCCGTCAGACTGCGCACGAGTTGCTTCTGGAACACGAGGAGCAGGATGACGAGAGGTACGAAGGCGATCACGGCTCCGGCCAGGGCGACGGGTATGGAGTCGGCCTGGGTGCCGATCAACTGCTTGAGCCCGATCTGGACGGTGTCGAGGGGTTTGGTGCCCCCGGTCGCCAGCAGCGGCCAGAGATATTGGTTCCAGGCCCCGAGGAAGGAGAAGACGCCCAGTGCGGCCAGGGAGGGTCGAGCCAGCGGAACCGCCACCCTGGTCATGAAGCGCCAGTGGCCGTACCCGTCCAACCGGGCTGCCTCCTGGAGGTCTTTCGGTATCTGCAGGAATGCTTGGCGCAGGAGGAAGATGCCGAACCCCGTGGCCAAGAACGGCACCGCCAGTCCCTGATAGCTGTTGAACCATCCGAGGGAGGACACCGTGTCCAGGTTGGTGATGAAGGTGACTTCGAGCGGGATCATGAGCGTCGCGAGGCAGAGCAGGAAGAGGGTGCGTTTGAACGGGAAGCGGAGGAACGCGAACGCGTACGCGGCCAGGATCGAGGTGACGAGCTGGCCCGCCACGATGATGGCGGTCATGACGGCCGAGTTGGTCAGGTAGCTCGACATCTGGCCGGCGTTCCAGGCCGTCACATAGTTGTGCCACTGCGGCGTGCTCGGATACAAGGGCGGAGGCTGGTGCGCCAATTGGTCGGGCCGCAGGAGGGAGTTGACGATGGTGAAGTAGATGGGCACGAGTACGACGACGGCGCCGAAGGTCAGCAAGGCATAGCTACCGGCCTTGCGCAGCCACCTCGAGCGGCGGGCGGCGGATCCCCTAGGCGCCATAGTGGACCCGCCGTTCGAGGAACCGCATCTGCAGCACCGTCAGCCCCAGCGTGATGAGGAACAGGACGGTGGCCATGATGGCGGCCGCGCCCGGATTGTTCTGCACCTGCAAGGTGTTCACGATCTCGTAGATCAGGACATTGGTGTGCACCTGGGCCGCGTTCTGATACCCGATGAGGATGTCGACGGCGCCGAACGCCTGGAAGGCGTAGATCGTGCTGACGATCACGGCGAAGAAGATGGTCGGGGAGAGCAGCGGCACGGTCATGCGCCAGAAGCGGGTCCACGCCCCCGCTCCGTCGATCTGGGCGGCCTCCAACAGGTCGTCGGGTACCGATTGCAGCCCGGCCAACATGATGATGAAGGAAAGACCGAGAAACTGCCAGATCGTGATGAGGGCCACCGACGGGAGGGCCCACGTCGTGCTCTCGAGGGCGGGAGGTGTCGGGTTGATGCCCAACCAGGGCAGGAGGCCGACCACCGGATTCAAGAGGGTGCCGAAGACGACCGAGGCCACGGCGACCGAGCTCACCACGGTGGAGGAGAAGATCATGCGGTAGACGGACATGCCCTTGAGCTTCCGGTGCGCCGCCACGGCGAGTGCCAGTCCAAGTATGAGGCTGATCGGCACGACGAGGACGACGAAGACGAGGGTGGTGAGCAGACTCTGTGTGAACTGGGTGGAGCTCAGGACGGGCCCGATCTGGTGCAGGCCGACGTAGTGCGCGGGCAATCCGGCCACTGGTGGCGTCTGGTAGAGCATCAGCTTGAAGTTGCGGAAGAACGGATAGAAGGTGAAGACGCCGAAGACGACGAGCGCTGGCAGCAACAGGAGGTAGGCCAATCCTGCTTCCCGGCGGCGACGGGCACGGAGTCCGGTCGCCGGCGCCCGGTGTTCTCCTCGCACGGCGGAGTGGGCGGCGCCGGCGGAGTGCGCGGTGACCGTCATGCCGTCCCGAGACGCTCGGTCGTGGCGGCGTCGAACAGATGGAGCGACGCGGGGTCGGGGTCGATCGCGATGCGGACCTGATCCTGCGGTGAGGGCCTGGCGGCCTGCGCGCTCTGGCGCACGATCAGTTGCGATCCGTCGAACGTCCTGCAGATGACGTGGGTCTCGGCTCCGAGTAACTCGACGATCGTCACGTCGGCGCGGAGCGGCCCGGAGGGGTCGATGCGCAACGCTTCGGGGCGCAGGCCGAGGACGACGCCACCGGTGACGTCGTCGGTCGCCCGGCGGAGGTCGGCGGGCAGGGGGAGTGTCCCGGCCGAGACCTCGACCCGCACGCCGTCCCCGTCCCCGTCGCCGTGACTGTCCCCCTCACCGACTCCTGCACCCCGTCCGGCGTCCCGGGTCAGGTGCCCCGGGAGGAGGTTCATGCCGGGACTACCGAGGAACCCGGCCACAAACGTGTTGGCCGGGCGTGCATAGAGGTCTTCGGGTGCCGCGACCTGTTGGAGCACCCCGTGGCTCATGACCGCGATACGGTCGCCCATCGTCATCGCCTCGACCTGGTCGTGGGTCACGTACAAGGTGGTGGTGCCCAGACGGTCCTGGAGCGCCACGATGTCGGCGCGTGTCTGAATCCGGAGGGCGGCATCGAGGTTGGACAGCGGCTCGTCCATCAAGAAGACCCGGGGCTCCCGCACGATGGCCCGGGCCAGGGCCACGCGCTGACGCTGGCCGCCAGAGAGCTGGGCCGGCTTACGGTCGAGCAGGGTGTCCAGCCCGAGCGTCGCCGCGGCCTCCTTGACCTTGACCGCGCGCTGGTCCTTGGCCATGCCCCGCTGGCGCAAAGGGAACTCGATGTTCTTGGCCACCGTCAGGTGGGGGTAGAGGGCGTAGCTCTGAAAGACCATGGCCACGTCACGGTCCTTCGGGTCGATGTCGTTGACCACACGCGTACCGATCGAGATCTGGCCCTCCGTCGCCTCCTCGAATCCGGCCACCAGGCGCAGGGCGGTGGTCTTGCCGCAGCCTGACGAGCCGAGCAGCACCAGGAGCTCGCCGTCGGGGATGGTCAGGGTCAGGGCATCGACCGCCACGGTGTCGCCGAACCGTTTGGTGACACCCTCGAAGCTGACCTGTGCCAACGTTCCCCCTCTTGTGAGCTGCGTGGCCTAATTGGCCGGGAGCTTCCAGCCCATCGACAGGGCGATCTCCTTGCACGTCGGGCACAGGCCGTAGCGCTGGGGGTTCCGTCCCGGCACCCACTCCTTGCCGCAGAGGGCACGCACCGCGGTGCCGTTGACGATCCCCTCGACGACACTGGGCCCGGCGGAGACGAACTCCCCCTTCTTCCTGCCCTTGGTGGGGGTATAGCCCTCCAGCACGATGTGGGACATCCGGTCGTGGTCGCCCTCGTCCAGCTCCTGGTCGGGGCGGGCCGGCGCCAGCGTCGTCCCGCCATCTCCCTCGGGCGACAGGGACGCTGAAGCGCCCCCGGAGCTTGTTGCCGTGGCTTGTTGCATGGTCGTTCCCATGGGCTCAGCGTATGCCGCATCTCTGCTGCGCTGAGGGTGGGCCGGCGGGAGGTGACCTCCCTGGTCACCGGCCCGGGAATCAGATCCGGCCGGGGATTGTTGACTAGTCAGACAAGTAATACGGACCCAGAGGGGATAACCCATGTCGAATGAAAATGTGACACTTCCATTGTTGCCGTTGAAGTCGGGCGTCGTTCTGCCCGGGATGGTCTTCACCATGGCGCTGGAGTCCGACGAGGCTCGCGCCGCAGTAGAGGCCGCACAGTCAGCCGGCGGGAAGCTGTTGCTGGTGCCCCACATCGAGGGACGTTACGCCAGCGTCGGAGTGATCGCCGCCATCACCGAGGAAGGTGCCCTGCCGGGCGGCCTTCAAGCCGTCGCCATACAGGGTGAGCAGCGGGCCACCATCGGCACCGCCGTGCCCGGTACGGGGGCCGCGCTGTGGGTGGAGGCAGAGCCTCTCGTTGAGGGCGAGCCGACGCCGGCCGCCGGGGAGTTGGCCCGGGAGTACCGGGCGGTTCTCGAGAACATCCTGCTCAGCAGGGGCGCGGGCCGAATCGCCACCCAGTTGCGTGACATCACCGAGCCGGGCCGGTTGGCCGACGTGGCGGGCTATTCGCCCGACCTCACGTTGTCCCAGAAGGTCGAGGTGCTCGAGACGGTCGAGGTCGAGGAGCGCTTGCGCCTGGTCCTCGGCTGGGCGCGTGACACCTTGGCCGATCTCACGTTGCGTGAGCGGATCAAGACGGACGTCGAGGAGGGCATGGAGAAGACGCAACGCGAGTTCTTGCTCCGCCGCCAGCTCGAAGCCATCCGCAAGGAGCTGGGACAGCTCAGCGGGGGCGAGGGCGACGAGTCCGACCCCGATGACTACCGGGCCAAGTTGGCCGAGCGCGACCTCCCCGAGCATGTCCGGGTGGCGGTCCAACGCGAGGTCGACAAGCTCGAGCGCACCAACGAGCAGAGCCCCGAGACAGGCTGGATCCGCACCTGGCTCGACACGGTCTTCGAGCTCCCCTGGGGCGTGGAGTCCGACGACAGCCTCGAAGTGGCTGAGGCCGCCCGCATTCTGGACGCCGACCACGACGGGTTGAAGGACGTCAAAGAGCGGATCCTCGAGCATCTCGCCGTGCGCAAGCTCCAGGCCGAGCGCGGTCTGGTGCCGGTGGACGGACGCGGCTCGGGAGCCATTCTCGCCCTCGTCGGTCCCCCCGGCGTCGGCAAGACGTCGCTCGGCGAATCGGTCGCCCGCGCCATGGGTCGCAAGTTCGTCCGGGTCGCCCTGGGCGGCGTGCGGGACGAGGCGGAGATCCGTGGTCACCGTCGTACCTACGTCGGGGCGCAGCCCGGACGTTTGGTGCGGGCCCTCCGTGAGGCAGGGACGATGAACCCGGTCATCGTGCTCGACGAGGTGGACAAGATCGGCGCGGACTTCCGCGGCGATCCGTCATCCGCCTTGCTCGAAGTGCTCGACCCGGCGCAGAACCACACGTTCCGTGATCACTACCTCGAGGTGGACCTCGACCTCTCGCGGGTCTTGTTCATCGCCACGGCCAATGTGATCGACACGATCCCCGGACCGCTCCTCGACCGGATGGAAGTCATCCGTCTGGACGGGTACACCGAGTCCGAGAAGGTGTCGATCGCCCGCCACCACCTGGTGGGGCGGCAGCTCGGCCGGGCCGCATTGCGCGAAGACGAGGTGGAGATCAGCGACGACGCCCTTCGGAGCATCGTGGCGGACTACACCCGTGAAGCGGGCGTGCGTTCACTCGAGCGTGAGCTGGGCCGGCTTCTCCGCAAGGTGGCGACCAAGTTGGCCGCCGGCGAGCGGGAGGCTCCGGTCGTCGTCGATGCACCGGATGTGCGCAGTTGGCTCGGTCGGCCCCACTTCTACTTCGAAGCGGCCGAACGGACCAGCGTGCCCGGGGTCGTGACCGGCCTCGCGGTGACGGGTGCCGGGGGCGATGTGCTGTTCGTCGAGGCGAGCATGTCCGATGGCCCGGAAGGATTGACCTTGACCGGTCAGCTCGGGGATGTCATGAAGGAATCGGCCGAGATCGCACTCTCCTATGTGCGCTCGCACGCCGAGGAGCTCGGCATCGACCCGAAGATCTTCTCCGGGAAGCGGTTCCACGTGCACGTCCCGGCGGGCGCAGTGCCCAAGGACGGGCCTTCGGCCGGCGTCACCATGACGACGGCGCTGGTCAGCCTGCTCCGTGACGTCCCGGTCCGCTCCATCGTGGGGATGACCGGCGAGGTCACCCTGCAGGGCCGGGTGCTCCCCATCGGTGGGGTCAAGCAGAAGGTGCTTGCCGCACACCGGGCGGGGCTCAAGGAAGTCGTCCTTCCGGTGCGCAACGGGCCGGACCTCGAAGATGTGCCTGAAGAGGTCCGTGACGTCATGACATTCCACTTGGCCACGACCATCGCCGACGTCCTTACTCCGGCCCTGTCCGGAGGGGATGCGGCGACGGTTGAAGACGAGACCGACCTGGCGGCCGTAGCCTGACGGGAGGTCACACTGCTGGCCCGCCCCCGATAGCCCGGGGGCGGGGCAGTGTGTGTCGACGTGTGGTGCACGAACGATTGAATATTGAATGGAGCGTCAGATGGACGACAAGGAAATCCTCGCCCAGATCAACAAATTGGCCGAGGAGGAGCAGCGCCTCGAAGAAGGCCACATCGGTGATGGGCTCTCCGACGAGGAGCATGCGCGACTGCACACCATCGAGGTGACGCTCGATCAGCTGTGGGACGTGCTCCGCCAGCGGCGGGCGAAGCGAAACGCCGGTGGAGATCCCGATGCTGCGACCGAGCGTCCCGAAGGGGTCGTCGAGCGCTACCTGCAGTAGGGCTTACGGCAGGTAGCGGCGGTTCGTGGGGCTACTTGCTCCGGCGAGATTGGATGGCGGGAGCGGCCAAGGGGAACACGGCCACGACAGCGGCGACGAGTGCCACGAAGGCGCCCCAGTCCCATCCCACGCCGTGGCCGCCCGGCTTGAACAGGAATGCGATCAGGACGAGCACGAGGTTGATCGTTGTCGCAATGAGCAGCAGCTGCTCGCGACCGACCTGCGACGAGCTCGGCAACTTCCACACACCCAACGCCTCCACGATCACGAAGGCGATGATGGCCAGGCACAAGATGAGGGTGATGTAGAGGTACCCGTGGATCGAGAGGCCACTCGCACTCGCGGTGCCGAACGTGAAGTCGACTTTGAACCAGGGCAGGAACAGCGCGATGAAGAGGACGAGAGTCCCGCCTCCGGCAAGGCGGTCTGCGTGACCGATCGACTTCAGGTCGAAGTTGACCTGGGGCCGGGGGTTGGAGTCTGCCGCCGGCCGCGGTGCGCCTTGTGGCGGCGGGCCCGGGGGAGCCGGGGGTGCCGGAGGTGCCGGGGGAGGCGGGGTATACGCCGCTTGCGTGGCACCGGACAAAGCATTCCCGCAACCCGGGCAGAAGGCAGTACCTTCGGCCGAGACCGTCTGGCAATTGGCGCACGTTATCGAAGCCATGAGCACACCTCGATCATGTTCGTAGGGTTACTGCGTCGGCAGGATAGCTGGTCAACGGGCGTGTCGCTCGGATGAGAGATTTCTCGGCGGTCAGCTCTGGGCCGTCGCCGTGCCGGGGATGTAGGTCCCGCATACCGGCTGGTTGGAGACCGTGACGAACCCGTTCTTCTTCGCCTGGAGGTACCAACCGCACTGCTTGGGCAGGTTGTGGCCGAAGATGGTCGAGTAGTTGATGGACTGCGGGAGCAGGCCGTTCCCGTTGTAGGACGTGATGCCCCGCAGGGCCTTGATGACCGAAGCCCGGGTGGCGGTTCCCCCGGCCTTCTGCAGCCCCTTGATCATGAGGTCCGCGCCCAGCCACGATTCATCCACGACGTAGGTGGGGAAGTTGGCCGGTGCCCGGTGCTGGTACTTCTGCAGTGCACTCACCAATTGACGGGTGCCGGCATTGGGCAGGACGGTGGGGCGGAACGAGGCGCTGAAGTACATCCCCTGCAACGACTTCCAGGCCGGCGTGTGGATCACCGCTGCTTCGTAACCCGTGGGGAACACGACCGCTTTGAGCTTGACCCCGGCTTGCTCGAAGGCGGTGGCCAGGGCGAAGTTCTGGTTGTTCCCCATACCGGCGTACACCGCATTGACGTTCTTGGATTTGGCCGTGAGCGCGGCCGAGGTGAAGTCGACCGAACCGTAGGGGACGGACGTATCGAGCACGCCCACCTTGCCGCCGGCATGTGTGAACGAGATACCGGTGCCGATCGCCGACTGGATCGACGAGGGCGAGATCCCGATGCCGTAGGTCCCGACGATCGTCCCGCCGTGGGCCTTGAGGAAGGCGCCGATAGCGGTATTGGCCGGGTATTTGGGGTCGATGCTGCCCGTGTCCGAGGCGAACATGTTGGTGTTGGGCTGCTCGCCCCACTCGGGACCATCGAGGCTGCTTCCGGTGACGGGCACCCCGGCCTGCTGCGCGAACTTGTACCCGCCATAGAAGAGGGAGCTGTCGTTCACGATGCCGATCGCGCCGCGGGAGATCGCCAATTGGACGCCGGTGGCGTCAAGGGTGGGGCTGGTCTGGTCGTTGACGACCAGCGGCACGAGCTTGTGGCCGTTCACCCCGCCTTCGGCGTTCTGAAGGGCGATGCGGGCGAGGAAACCTTGCGGGGCTTCCTGGAAGAGTGGCGCCGCCAGGCCGGTCGTCGAGGTGACGAGAGCGATGGTGTACGGGGCTTTCGAGCCGCCGCTTCCGCCCGCCGTCCCTGCTGCGCCGGCTGGCCCGGCGGCCCCCAGGGCTCCGGCCATCGCGGTCGTCGCCGTCAGGAGCCCCGCCATCACACCAAGTGCCTTGCCCATACTTCCCCCCTTTGATCGCAAACCCCGACCGTTTGCGCGCTGCGCCGTTGAGCGTAGGTCCTTGTCAAGCCGCTCGCTCGTCGGGGTGTTGCGTCGGGTCGTCAGTCGTGGCCGGGGCTGGCGATACGGGTGCCCTCGGGCGGGTTGCCGTAGTGGTCCCACACCTTGTTCAGTTGGCTCTGCACGTAGACCATCCCGAAAATGAGGCAAAGAATGGCGAGGATGACCGAGCATCGTTCCTGAGCGCCTGACAGCTTCTGCGCCTTGCGGATCCTCACGCACGTATTGACCATCGAGACGATCGCCGGAATGGACAAGAAGAACATCGAGCCCACCGTGACCGCAAAAACTGAGAGCCCGGGCTCCACCTCGATCTGTTCGCTGTAGTCCCGGAGCTCCCGGTTGATGAAGTAGTACCAGAAGAACCAATAAAACGGGATCAGGCAGAGGAGGAAGACTCCCCACGGGTTTCGCGTCTTGCCGATCGTTCCATCACGAAGCGGAACGACGGGCCGGGACTGTAGGGGCATCGTCACCGGCTTGCCTTCGGGCCCGGGCGGGGCTGGCGGCAATGGTGGGGGCGGTTCCTCGGGGGTGGACTGTTCCTCGGGTGACGCGTCGGCGAAGTCCCCGGTCGTCATGCGTTCTGTCTCCGACCAATTCTGTGACACGAAGGGTGCGGGCCGTCGGCTCCGCTCGATGCCACGTCGATCGCACCTGCAACCCCCATCCCCCCAGCCTATTCTCAGAGGCCACGAAGGTCCGGGATATCTGCTTGTCAGCGGCCGGGTTATACGCTCGCAACTCGTACTGCCAGGAGGACGCTCTCGAATGCCGGGTGTGAGCTTCCGTGCCGCCGCAATTATCAGGGGCTGTAGCTCAGTGGTTAGAGCAGGGGACTCATAATCAGTCTGGGTACCGGAAATGACGGGCCCGGAAGGGAGTCAACTGGAAGTTTTCGCAGGTCACCGCCATGGGCGCGGAAGTAACCGGAAGGAGCCGGAACCTACCCGCTCCCAAGAACTAGGGCAAAAACTAGGGCAAAGCCGATTTCAGATCATGGGGGTGTTGGGGCCCGGTCGACCCTCGTTGTATTTTGGACCCACTTTATTGGAGTGGGCTTCTCTTCCTGGGACGGTCCCGTCGGCTACGGCGCCGGGGCCGTCCGAGCCATGTACGCCGCATTCGGTCAGCTTCGGATATGACATCCACCTTGACCGCTGGGTCTTCGGTGCCAATGGCGATGTGGACGACTTCGATGCACCCTCGGACGGGTCGACGCTGCGGCTACCCTCGCCGGTCATCGACGGCAACTCGACCCCCGACGGCAGGAGTGACTGGACGGTGGCGGCCGACGGGGGAATCTTCACCTTCGGCGACGCGGGTTCGCCGGTTCAACGGGTTGTGCTCTGAGCGGGCTCCGATGGTGGCTCTCGCCGCATCGCAGCGCAGCCAGCCCCGGACCTCGACGGACCTTCTCACGGCTTTCGGCGAAGTGTGCGATTGGCCCGGTCCTGAGGCTGATCTGTAGACCCGATCCAGCCTGTCAGGCACTGTCACGCACTCCAATCCGGACCGTCGTCACGGTGGCGACGTGAATGCTCGGGGTCTGGAGGCCATGTCAGAGCCGCGTCTTCCAGGACGGGCCATTTCGTCAAGCGTGTAGTTCGGGTACAGCCTCTCGGTCCGTGGCCTGAATCGGCGCGCTCCTGCCGGGACTCAGGTGCGCTTCACCGGTCAAGGGGCTGTTTGGTGGTTATCACGACCCACGTTCTCAGACGAGACGATCTCGTAAGGAACGCCGATCTGGTCGAGTAGCCGCGCTGTGGCGATTCGGTGGTGCGCCCCTGAACCACCAGACCTCGGCAGCGTTGGAATGACGCCCACGAGACAGTCGTCGCGGATCGCGTGGTCCGATCGGCCCAATAATGGCGCGACCTGCGACGGGGAGCACACCAGTGGCAATTCGATCCCGCCGGTGGCGCGGACAATGAGAGAGGCGGTCATCGAGCGTCGCCGCCAGACGACGACCTCGGGCCGACGATGAGGGCGCCCGGCCAGGTAACCGTCAGCGGTGAGGTGGGAGCCTCGACGGTGATCTCCCTCTCGTCATTCACCGGAGTCGACCGGCGAAAGAGTGGATACCCTGCCTCTGTGCGAAACGGGTGAGGGTCCATCGACCTTCCACCGGCTGGGATCTGTCGTGCTCCATACAAGACCCGCATGATGTTCAATGCCCAACCTCCCTGGCGACGTGGTTGCGGTCACCAACAAGTTCGTCGGACAGCCATCAATCGCCCCTGGGGCCGCTCTGGGTGGCGGGGACCCCGAATTCACCGCAATGACCTTGTCGTTTTGATTGCTGTGGAGCTGCCCAACGTCGCGAGGCAAGCCTGATAACGGTCCGGCCGGAGGCGGACCACCGGCGCTCCACGGCGTCAAGTCGCCGGCTCGGCTCACAAGAACTTCCGGCGGTGTCGTGATCGTTGGGGTTCGCCCTGCGGGCGAACTCCGCCAGAAGTTCTTGCTCGGCCCTACGGGCTTCCCTCTCCGGAACTTGACCCCGCACAGCTCCGGTGGAAATCGCTGTCATCGAACGACGCAGACTGCGTCGTTCGGGGGTGAACCGAAATGGGCAGCCTCGCTCCCATAGCGAGGTCGTCCCTGTATGCCGCCTCGCCGATCCAGCACTGCCGCCGCGCCTTTTTCCTGCGCGCTGCCACCCTCATACCCTGCCAATCTGCCCCACCGACCCGACCGATGCCCTCAGTTCGGCTCCGACGCCCATCCCCATCAGACAACCAATCTGAGCCACACGTCTGGCATCAGAGGGGAGGTCTGAGGGCTGATGGTGGCCGACGGACGATTGACTCTGTGCGGGACCAGCGTCGCCGCAGTGGGGATGCGTTGTGCTTTCAATCCGCAGGATGACACTGGGGTCTGGTTACCGGTACCTCATGGAGTCAGTGGCGGCCGGCGACGAGCTGCGTCGTCAGTCACAGAGTCTGGCCGACTATTACGCCGACTCGGGCACACCAGCGGGCGTGTTTCTCGGTGCCGGTCTGGCCGCACTCGATGGGGGAGCAGGGGTGGAAATCGGCTCAGAGGTTACCGAGCAGCATCTGTTCAACCTCCTCGGAATGTGCGCCGATCCGATCACCGGCAAGGCGCTCGGGCGTTCACCGATTCGCTCGCCGTCCTCGTTGGCGGGGAAGAGTGCGCAACGAAGGGAGTCCATAGGTCGCGTTGTCAGCGGCACCGGTCAGGTTGATCCACCATCCCGAAACCACGCCCAGGAAAGGGCAAGCCCGGGAACGAGCCGGGCGCCGGTGGCGGGGTTCGACCTCACGTTTTCACCCAGCAAATCAATATCGACGGCTTGGGCGTTGGCCGATGCCGAGACCAAGGGGACGATCTATGCCTGCCATCGCCGGGCCATCGAAGAGACGCTCACCTACGCCGAACGCGAGGTGTTCCATGCGCGCTCTGGGCGTAACGGCGTGGTCCAAGAGGACGTTGAAGGCGTGGTGGCCACCGTGTTCACCCACTGGGATTCGAGGGCCGGTGACCCCCAGCTCCATGACCATGTGGTGGTGGCCAACCGGGCCCGGTCGGTCTCCGACGGGGAGTGGCGCACGCTCGATTCGCGGGGTCTGTTCAAGAGCGTCGTCATGCTGGGGGAGCTGCACCAGGGCATTCTCGCCGACCTGTTGACCCACGAGCTCGGGTGGGGATGGGACGAACGATCCCGCCGACATTCGGACCAGGTGCGCTGGGAAGTGACGGGGGTTCCCGAGACGCTGATGGCCGAGTTCTCCCAACGGGCCGCCGCCATCGAGGAGCGCAAGGACGTGCTGATTCCCGCCTTCGTCGCTGCCCACGGGCGACCGCCGACCACGACCGAGATCATCAAATTGCGGCAGCGGGCAACGCTTGAGACCCGACCGCTCAAAGAGCACCGCTCCCTTGGTGCAATGACCGAGAGGTGGCGCCGACGGGCGGCGCACTACGTCGGAAGCGACTCGCAAGCTTGGGCCGCAGGCCTGTCCTCTCGCGGCGACCTGCCGCTACTCGCGAGCCGGCGACCTCGTCGACGAGATCCTCTCGGACGCCGCCTCAGCCACGATCCGCAAGGTCTCTGAGCGCCGGGCTACCTTCTCACGGGCCAACGTCCTGGCTGAAGTCCACCGTCAGTTCCAGGGCGTCCGCTTCGCCTCTCCGCACGACCGGATCGTGGTAGCCGAGCGCACGGCCGACTTGGCCACCGGGCAGTCAGTGCTCATTTCGGCCCCTGAGATGCACTTCACGCCGCCGCACCTGCGTCGGGCCGATGGGACCAGTCGGTTCCGGGCCAAGGGACACGAGGTCTACACCACCGCCGCCCTCATTAGACGCCGAAGCTCGCCTGTTCGATGCCGGGCGAGAAGCGAAGGGTCCCGCCGTTGCAAGGAGCACGGCGGCCGTCGTCTTGTCGGTCGCTCTGCCCGGCCGGGATCACCCCCTGTCGGTCGATCAGGCCCTCGCCGTCGAGCAGATCGCCACCTCAGCCCGCCGGCTCGACGTGTTGGTCGGACCGGCGGGCAGCGGCAAGTCGACGGCCATGGCTGGATTACAGGCCGTCTGGGAAGCCGAGCATGGGGTTGGTTCAGTGCTCGGTCTGGCCCCTTCGGCCGCGGCAGCAGAGGTGCTCGGCGAAGCCCTCGGGATCGAGACGGAGAACACGGCCAAGTGGCTCCATGAGCATCGCCAACAGGCCGAGCGACTGGAGAAGTTGGCGGCTGTTCGCGCCGTTCTTCGGTCTCCCGCAACGTCGAGTCGGCGATCCGTTCTGCAGGGCGAGCTGGCCCGGGCTGAAGGAGAATTGGCCCGCTGGCAGCTTCGGGAGGGCCAGCTCGTGATCGTGGACGAAGCCAGCCTGGTGGGGACGTCCGTCCTCGATGAACTGGTGGTCGCCGCTCGAGATGCCCGAGCCAAGGTGGTCCTGGTCGGCGATCCGGTTCAGTTGAGCGCCATCGATGCCGGCGGGATGTTCGCCGCCTTGGTGCGTGATCGAGATGGCCCGGCGGAGCTGACCGATGTACGTCGGTTCGTGAACCGCTGGGAGAAGACGGCCAGTGTCGAACTGCGAGCGGGGTCCCCTGGTGCCATCGACGTGTACGAGTCCCATGGTCGGGTGGATGGAGGGAGCCGAGATGAGATGCTCGACGCTCTTTACGCAGGATGGAAGGAGGACATCGAGGAGGGCAAGAACAGCCTGATGATCGCTTCGGATCTGGGTACCGTGGGCGAGCTCAACGCCCGGGCCCAGGCCGATCGGATTGCCACCGGCAGCGTCTCGGGGGACGGGGTGACGGTGTCCGGAGGTGCGAGGGCGGGAGTGGGTGACCAGGTGGTGACCCGCCAGAACAACCGACGGCTCAGCGTCGGGAAGCACTGGGTCCGCAACGGTGATCAGTGGAGCGTGGCCGGCTTAGGTGCCGACGGTTCGCTGACCTTGCAACGGCGCAACGGCACCGGGAAGGTCGACGTGCCGGCTGACTACGTGCGTGAGCACGTGGAGCTCGCCTATGCCTCGACCGCCCATCGGGCGCAGGGCAGGACCGTCGATACGGCGCACGCCATGGTCGGACTCATGACCACTCGAGAGGTCCTCTATGTCTCGGTCACCCGGGGCAAGGAGGCCAACCGGCTCTATGTGGACACCCACTACGACCTCGACCCTCACACCTCCCACGGTGAAGCAGTGGAGTCGATGACGGCCAAGGCGGCTCTCGTTGCGATGTTGGGCAACCAAGGCGCCGAATGGGCTGCCCACGAGGCGATCCGTCGCGAGCAGCACGAAGCGAAGGGTATGGAGCGCCTCGCCGCTGAATACGTGACATTGGCCACTGAAGCACAGGCCGAACGCTTCGATGCCCTCCTGGCGCGCTCAGGACTCTCCGATGAGCACCTGGCCACGATGGCAGTCAGCGAGGCGCGCGGCCCGCTGTTCGCCGGATTGCGCGACGCCGAAGCCCGCTGTCTCGACCTAGAAACGGCACTCCCAAAGCTCGTCGCGGGGAAGTCCCTGGCCGACGCCGCCGACGTCGCTTCCGTACTGCACGGTCGGGTCGACCGCTGGTCCCATGCGGCGGCCGGCCGACGCCGACAGACCGGAGCCCTGATCGCCGGGCTCATCCCGAGAGCCCAGCAGGTGACGGACCCAGGGTTGGCCCGGGCGTTGGCCGAGCGAGACCAAGCCATGGAGGAACGGGCGCTGTCGTTGGCTGAAGAGGCGATTGCCGCAGGCCAGAGCTGGTTGCGGCCGTTGGGAGCACCACCAGGTGGATTATCCCAGCAGGAGCGATGGTTGCGAGAGGTGTCGACCGTGGCGGCCTACCGGGACCGCTGGCGCATTGAAGGTCAACGCCCCCTCGGCGTGGCACCTGATCGGCAGAACCTCGAACAGACGACCCAGCGCAAGCGGGCGCTGGCGGCAGGGGAGCGGGCGAAGGCGATCAGCGCCAGCACGATGGATCATCAGATTTATCCGGATCTCCCGGTCGAGATTGTGCAGGCGATTGAACTTTGAGGGGATGGCCTGGTAGCAGCCGCCGGTCGGGCACAAGACCCGGACACGAGAGGGTGGGACAATCCCTGGCTTGGACGAGATGCCGGGGCTACAGGAAGGCGGACACTGAGGATGGCCGTCTGGGCTCTCCGCATTGGGTATGCCGGGTTGGCCCTTGTCATCGTGGGCCTTATCGTGGACTCGTCGGGATCTACGCCGTGGGTTCTGGCGGTCGGAGTGTTGATCTGCTCGCCGCCGCCATCGTGACGTTGGCGGGGTTCGTCTGGTCCCGTCATGAGCTTCCCGAGCCCCACGACCCGGGTTCTGGTCCGATGCGATTCATGCTGATCAGCGACACGATCCCTGCTCAGTCGTTGGACCCAAGGTCCTAACGGCCCGCTCCTTGGCCGCCGATTCCGTCATAAGGCTCGGTGCTACGTCAGTGCGAACTCTTCGATTTCACTCCCGTCAGCGAATAGGGCGTCTCCATACCCAGGGTGCAGGCATGGTGACGACCGGTCAGCGCTATCAAGTTGTGGGCGTAGTCGTGGAAGCTGGGGGAGATGCTTCACCGCAGACGACATAAGGCTTCATGGTCATGACGGCTCCCGCTCCGAGTGGCCCTGTGACGATGGAAACCGTTTGCCATTGCGTCGTACTGAAGGGAAATGAGGAGCGCAGTTCCACGTTGCGGTCAGCATTAACTCCCGGAGCGGAGACCTGAGCACCTCCACTCAGAAGGATTTTTCCGGCCGGGCAAGAGGTTTTGGCCACGAGAACACTGCCAACAGCAGGATCCGGAGCCGATCTCAGAGCAGTGCTGGAGACGATGGAGGTGGCGGCGAGGGCGCCGGCAGGGCCAGCCGGTCCTGCTTCTCCTTTAGCTCCCGCCACTCCCTGTGGACCCTGCGGACCGGCAGCTCCGGTTTGGCCGGCAGGTCCCTGTGGACCAGAAGTCTTGGCCGGCATCGTGGCAAGCGCATAGGCGCCCACGCCAAGACCGGCCAGACCGACGACGAGAGCTGCAGACACAACCGGAATGACCCACCTCCTCTCCTTGTCTGTCGTCGGTGTCGCCGCACTCGCCGGAACCTTGACCATCTCGACTGTTGATGGATTGGACATGACGATCTTCCTCCTGTGGTGCATGAGCGAACTCTGAAGTTGAGATCGCTATTAATTAGGTTATACGAATAGTTCGTATAACACAACTATTCGTGACCTAGTATGTTCTGGACGATGCCAACCCGTTTCGCCGAAAGGGGCCACATGTTGCAAGAGCTTCCAACGGATCAGGTACTCGAGGACCTGATTAGAGCGAGTCGCATTTTCGTGGCGATCGCTGCCGCCTCCCTCACCGGGGACGACCGGCAGGAGCTCTCCATCCAGCAGTATCGGGCCCTGGCGCTGCTCAACTCACATGCGGGACAGCGGCCCGCAGACCTTGCAAAATCCCTAGGAGTCGCGCCGTCGACGACGACGACGCTGTGCGATCGCCTTGTCCAAAAGGGCATGATCTCGCGACGACGTCGCGGCACGGATCGGCGCTCCATTTACCTCGTCGTCTCGGCGAGGGGGCTCGAGCAGCTCGAGAAGATTTCCGCTCGGCGCGGCGATCTTCTTCGAGAAATCTTTCTCCGACTTCCGTCACCGACGCAGATTCAACTCGCCGAGGCACTTCCGGCGTTCATTGAGGCTGCAGGTGACGTAGACATTGACGAGTGGTCAATTAAGGGACTCGTCGCAGGCCGCGTCCTAGGCGGAAGACCAAGTCGCTGAAGGGACGTTCGAGGAGTGCACCTGAGGCAGATCGCATTCTTTGGCTGGGACACGCTACGCATTGAAGGAGCTGAGTGGTCCCTTCATGATGTCACGGTGCACCTAACTAGCGCCGGTTCGCACATGGGCGACGGAACTGCTAACCCCGATTTAGCGCCGCAACGAGATGCTGGGACCGTGAGGAGTGCTTCGGGATGATTATCAGACCGCGTAGAGATCACCCGATTCAAACGCATGTAGATGAAGTTCTGGCCCCGAGTGTGGACGCGCAGCCGCGAGCGGCAATACGACGGACACTGGAAAATGGCTGTCTAACCTCTCGGAGTGGGCACGTCGGTCCGGCCGTCGCCTATTGGCGGCCTCATCGTCAAGAGCCCGCCGACGCATCTCTTGGTGAGTTCTGAGGGGCTCATGAAAGGGGGCCTACCGATTTCTTGGCGTGGAACATGGAAGTGTCCGGTGGCGAGGCCGAAGTCGACTCCCGGGCGACGAGGACTACAGCAGCGGAAGGCTCCATTACCGACCTAGAGGGAAACGTGATCCGCTTCGGAAGGGCTCCTGAGATGTTGCCGGGGCCTCTGAATCGGTCCGGGGTCTATGCCAATCGGAGTAACCCTCGAGAACGCACCGTACGTCGCAATCGCCTGGTGCCATAGCGGGGTGCTCTGGAGAATGCGTACACGTACGTTTACTCCGAGATGGCCGGGGTATAGGCACGTTCATGGTTGAGCAAAAGGAGCTGACGGTGAAGATATGGCGACGTGTTGGTAGTGCAGTGGCCGTCCTATTGGGTGCTGGCGTTGCTGCCGCTCATGAGCGGGGGCTCCGCCTCCGCAGCGACACCATCATCGGTCCCCATCGCCACGCCGTACCTGGCGTCGGTCGCGATGGCGGCTACGCCTGATGGCGGAGGGTATTGGCTCGTGGGCCTCGACGGAGGCGTCTTTTCCTTCGGGAACGCCGGGTTCTACGGTTCTCTTCCGGGCGAGCACATCAGTGTGCACGACATCGTCGGGATTGCCGCGACCGCTGACGGGCACGGATACTGGCTCCTCGGTGCCGACGGCGGGGTGTTCTCATTCGGTGACGCCGCGTTCTACGGATCGCTGCCCGGCGTCCTCGGCCGGGCGGCCCCCAACCCCATGACCAGCATTGTGGCGACCCCTGACGGTCACGGCTATTGGATTGTCGGCACCGACGGTGGGGTCTTCACCTTCGGCGACGCCGGCTTCTACGGCTCCCTCCCGGGCGTCAATATCAGCCCCAATCCGGCCCGGGTGGCGGACTCGGTGGCCTTTCACGCCTACGCCTCTTCACGGGATGTCTTCTTGGCCCCGACCCCCGATGCCCACGGGTACTGGATCGTGGACTCGGTCGGCGACGTCTACACCTTCGGTGATGCCGGCTTCTACGGTTCCCTCCCGGGCGTGCTGAGCTCGTCGGCCAAGATCTCGAGCCACGATGTCGTGAGTGGACATCAGGCGACTATCCCCGTGACCGGATTCGCCGCCACCGCGGATGGTCATGGCTATTGGATGGCCACGACCGACGGCACCGTCTACACCTTCGGAGACGCCGGCCAGTATGGGTCGCTCTCCTCTCAAGGCATCTCGACGCCGGAGATAACGGTCGTTGGGTATACCCCTCCTTCGACGGTCGGACTGAGCATCCCGCTCTCCACGATCTCGGCCCTCGTGCGCACTCCAAATGGGGGTGGGTACTGGCTCACCTCGCTCAACGGCGGAGTCTTCAGCTTCGGTGACGCCCCGTTCCACGGCTCAGTCCCAGGGATTCCCTCCTCCATTTACAGCGTGGCCGAGTTCGCTGGCGCGTAATCGTTTTGTATCGGGCGGCGTGAGCACAATGTCTGTGTTGGCGGAAGGCAGATGCGACGATCGTCGTCGGCAACTTAGGCATCTTGTATGGATCAGCCCCTCGGCTAGGGGAATGCCTCGAACCTCCCTGTTCAGCTGTGCCATGGGCAATGTTGGACTCGCGGGACCTGCTCGAGGAGTTTGTGCCGATCCCAGTCCTGGAGCGAATTCGCTGATCATTCCCCCCGTGCAGTTTGGGGACCGCGAGTGCGAGGGTTCCCGTCTGGGTATCCAAGGGCCGCAGCCGGAAGCCGTCGCGCGGGTCCTCCCGTTCCTCGCTCAGCCAGCCGAAGGCAGCTCCGCATTATGTGGACGCTTGGGGGCACTCGTCGAGGTCCCCCCGAAAGGTCCTACATTGCTCCGACTAGGCCGATCAGCGGCACTCGTTGTGGCTAGGCGATAGGCATGTCAATCGCTGGAAACGTGATTACATGCGACGAATGTGGACGGCAAATGAGTATGCCCATGGAGCCGATAGATGACGGCGGACGGGAGTCGCTTGGGACCCGGGTTCGAGCCTTTGCGCTTAGTCAAGGCTGGACCTGTGGCGATGGCGTCGACTTTTGTCCCTCCACCGTCAAGGTGAACCATTCTGGACCAGTTGGCGAGAGCCGTCTGCCCTAAGTCGTGAAACGCCCGATGCAGTTCAAAGCTGGTGAGAGTGGGGCCATCGGGGTCATCGTGGGTGGACTGGGCCGAAGCGAGACCGTTCCCCGCTCTGGTCCGCGACACCCTTGAATAGGTCGACATGAATGATCAGATTGACATAGAGCGCTATCAGCGAATATCTGACGACCTTGTCGCCTTTTTGGCCGGGGCTTCGGGAACGATCTCATTCATAGTGCCCCAGCTGCTCTGCGTCCTCGCAACCAGTATGGACTTCGAACTGGCCACGGCATGGCGCTGGGATGAGGCGAGCGAGATGTTGTTTTGCGAACACCTCTGGCGAAAGAGGGAAGGAGACTGCGATGCGATGTTCGTCGCATCCAGCGGAATGTGCGTCAGCGCCGGAGAGGGTCTTGCGGGCTGGGTAGTCGGCTCTGACGAAGCGATTTGGCACCCCGACCTCTCACACGCCTCGCATCTTCGCCGATATGACGCCATTGTGGCCGACGGTTTACGCACGGCGTTCCTCTTTCCTTTGCGCTCTCGAGGACGCCTGGTGGGAGTGATCGAGCTCTTCACTCATTTTCACCGTCAACCTGACGCGCCACTCAATGCTGCCGTAGCTGAAATTGGCGCGAAAGTTGGGCGATTTCCTCGAACGACTCGAAATGGAAGCACAGAGAGCAGATCTCTTGCGGCAGCTGGAGCGATCACATCGGCATCAAGAATTCCTCCTGCGCGCGAACCGGGCACTCGCGGGGGCACGTAATTTCCAAGATTCGGTTCAGCGCCTGGCCACGGTCGCCCTATCCACGCTTGGGGACATCTGCCTGATTGACGTGCTGCATTCGACCGGCACGTTGGAACGGCTCGCCGCGGTGCACGTCGACCCTGGACGTCAGGCAGAGACGAATGAGCTTGCTCAGTACAGCCCTGACGCCCAAGGGTCGCATCCCGCCGCCCGCGCCATACGGACCAGACGGTCGCAGTGGTCGACAAAGGTGGCCGACACATTCTTGCGTCGAACCACCCGATGCGATGCACACCTCGAACTAACTCGTAGCTTGAACGTCGAATCCTTCGTATCGGTGCCGCTCCTGGTTGCAGATGAAGCCATTGGCGCACTGACAGTGCTTACAGCTGGTTCGAATCGCCATTTCGGAGAGGAAGAACTGGCATTAGCCGAGATGTTGGCATCCCAGGTCAGCTCCGTTATCGCGCGAGAACGCACCCTCGAAGAGGAGTCGAGGATCTCTCATCTTCTGCAGCGAAGCTTGCTACCCCATCGTCTCGGCCAGCTACCGGGTGTCCATATCGCCGCCCGCTACGTCGCTGCCGGCAAGGGGGCAGAAGTCGGAGGGGATTTCTATGACGTCGTTGGACTAGAGGGAAGTCGATTGGCTTTGGTGATCGGCGATATCGAAGGGCACGATATGACGGCAGCCACAGTAATGGGCGAGCTACGAAGTGCCCTTCGGGCGTATCTGATGATCACGCAAAATCCCGGCGAGATTCTCTCCTCGTTAACCGATATGTTCTCGGCCAATCTCACGACCGGCTAGCCACCACCTTTCTTGCAATTCTGGACACAGCGACGCGTACCATCGAGATGGCCTCCGCAGGACACCCAGTGCCGCTCTTGGGCTGTGAAGACACGCCATCAGCACCGCTGGGTGTCTCGCCGGGTCAGCTTTTAGGAGTCGGGAAAGCCGACTATTTCACAGAGCGACGTTCGCTTCCGGCCTGGGGAAGTCTGGCGCTCTTCACCGATGGCCTGATCGACGAAGCACGGATTGGCGCTGACGGCCGCATACGAATGCTAGCCACCTTGATGGACCTCCATCGGGTTGGCGATCCTGAGTCGCTGGCGGATGTCATTTTGAGCACACTGGCAGCTCCGAGGGTCGGAATTGACGACCTGGCGATCCTCCTCGTTCAGTGGTCGCTCTAGCCACTACGCATGGCTCGCGACGTGACGCTCAAAGAGATGCGCGAATGAATAGATCGGAGCCATTGTGGTCGCTCACCGGTGACTCCTTTGCGACTTGTGTGGGCTTCTCGGGGAACATCCCAGGCTGACCGGAACGACCAACCGCTCATAGCCGCCCGATCCACAGTTCTCTCCCGCGCAAATGCGAAGATAGCGACACGCCGCGCCCCTTCGAGAAGGAGCGACCGATCATCCCGGGCGGCCGCTATTCCGGAGGAGGGAAATTGCGAACCTTTGCAGCCCGGGCATGCCCGCCCGTGAGGGACGGTGCGGACATCGGGATGGTTGAAGTCCCACGTGGGACGTTCGGAGCGTATCGGCGGGAGATGCGTGTAGTTGTGGTGCGGCGGCGGTGACGAGGTGAACCACTCGAGTGTGTGTGCGTCCCAAGGGTTGTTGCCAGCCGGAACCGGATTTCTCCACGAGAGGAAGAAGTTGGCCAAGAGGAAGATAAATGAGAAGCCGATAATGAAGGCTCCTACAGTTGAGGCGTCATTCCAGCTCTGCCAACCGACACTTGACGGATAGCTGGCCACCCTTCGTGGCATGCCTTTGAGGCCGACGACATATTGCGGGATGAACGTAACCCAGAATCCAACAAACAATAGCCAAAAGTGCCACTTCCCAAGTCTTTCGTCAAGCATGCGACCGAACATCTTGGGATACCAGTAGTAGATGCCGGCGAACCCAGCGAATACGGCTGTACCGACGAGCACGTTGTGGAAATGGGCCACCACAAAGTAGGTGTCGTGGGTAGCGAAGTCGATTGGCGGCGATGCCAGCATGACCCCCGTCACCCCACCGACCAAGAAGACGAACAGAAATCCGATGGCGAACATCATGGCGGTGGTGAATTGAATCTGCCCATGCCACATCGTGCCGATCCAGTTGAAGAACTTGATCCCGGTCGGGACGGCGATGAGCAGGCTCAGGAACGAGAAGAAGGGCAAGAGCACGGCCCCCGTCGTGAACATGTGGTGCGCCCACACGCCGGTGGAGAGGGCGGCGATGCTCATGGTGGCGAAGACCATCCCTTTGTAACCGAAGACCGGCCTTCGGGAAAAGACCGGATAGATCTCGGTGACGATGCCGAAGTATGGCAGGGCGAGGATGTAGACCTCGGGATGGCCGAAGAACCAGAAGAGGTTCTGCCACAACAGGGGCGAACCGCATGTGCTGGTAGGGGCACCATTGACCAGATGGCAGCCGGTGACCGTGAAGATGTGGGTGCCGAAGTGCCGGTCGCAGAACAGCATGACAAGAGCGCTCGTGAGGATCGGGAAGGCGATGAGAATCAAAAGAGCGGTCACGAGCATGTTCCAGGTGAAAATCGGCATGCGGAACATCGTCATGCCCGGGGCGCGGAGATAGAAAATGGTGGCGACCAGGTTGACGCCGGTGAAGATGGCCGAGAACCCGGTCAGGACCAGGGCCATGATCCACAGGTCGCTGCCTGTGCCCGGTGAGTTGGTGGCGTTCGAGAGCGGGGCATAGGAAACCCAGCCGAAGCTGGCCGCCCCACCGGCGACGAGGAAACCCAACAGCATGGTGATCGAGCCGGTGAGGTAGAGCCAGTAGCTCAGGGCGTTGAGCCGGGGGAAGGCCATGTCGGGCGCGCCGATCTGCAGCGGCACGATGTAATTGGCCAGGCCACCGAAGGCGAACGGTCCGGCGAACAGGTAGAGCATCAAGCTGCCGTGCATCGTGAACAGCTCGTTGTACTGCGCGAACGTGAGCAGGGACGAGTGCGGCGACGTCAGCTGGAGGCGGATGAACAGCGCCATGATCCCGGCGAAATAGAACATGACCAGCGACGTGATCATGTAGCTGACACCGATCACCTTGTGGTCCGTGGAGGTCAACCACTTGAGGATCCCGGTCGGGCCATGATCCTCGTGCCCGTCGGCGTGAACTCCACCCCGGCCGTGGTCGCCTCCGTCAGGCGGCCAGTGCTGCTGGCCCCCCAGAGCGGGATCGCCATGGGTAGGAGCACGTACATCACTCACCGTGTCAGTCACCGAAGAGCGTCACCTCTAAGCTCGGCGAACATGCGCTCGCTTTCTGCTGGCCTCCGCGCTGTTTGAGAGGCCATCGGACTGGATAAAAGCCTATTGGGTACAGATACGCATGTCTAGGTGCGAGGGCGAAGAAGTCGGATTAATCCGACGGTGCGGGGGTACTGGGAAGGGGATTGTGCGCCGTTCGGAAGTTGTGTCGCTCGTAGCGACGTGAACGTCGAGATGCCCAAGAGAACGGAGGAGTCAGTGAGCCAGAGCGTGGCAGGTTATCTGTTAGAGCGACTCCAGGAATGGGGCGTCGATAAAGTGTTCGCCTATCCCGGAGACGGCATCAACGGGATACTCGGGGCGTGGGTCATGGCCGACTCCGCGCCGCATTCGTCCAGGCCCGTCATGAGGAGATGGCCGCCTTCGAGGCGGTCGGTTACGCCAAGTACTCGGGCAACCTCGGTGTATGCATGGCCACGTCGGGGCCCGGAGCCATCCATCTACTAAACGGCCTCTATGACGCCAAGCTGGACCACGTGCCGCTGCTGGCCATCGTCGGGCAGACCGACCGCTCCGCGATGGGAGGCTCCTACCAACAAGAGGTCGACCTTGCTTCCCTCTTCAAGGACGTGTGCCATCAGTATGTCGAGACGCTCATGGTCCCCCAACAGCTGCCCAACCTCATCGACCGGGCTATCCGCACCGCTCTGTCAACCCACTCCCCGACCTGCATCATCATTCCCTACGACGTTCAAGAACTCGACTACGAGCCGCCCGAGCACGCCTTCAAGATGGTCCCCTCCAGTCTGGGGATCAGCTGGCCCACCACCGCACCCGACGACGGAGCCATCCGCCAGGCGGCTGACATCCTCAACGTCGGGTCCAAAGTCGCCATTTTGGTCGGCCAGGGAGCCCGCGGTGCTCGGGAGGAGATCACCCAAGTGGCTGACATCCTGGGGGCCGGCGTGGCCAAGGCCCTCCTAGGCAAAGACGTCCTTTCCGACGAACTCCAGTGGGTGACCGGCTCGCTCGGACTCCTCGGTACGCGGCCGAGTTACGAATTGATGATGGGCTGCGACACCCTGCTCACCGTGGGCTCTAACTTCCCCTACACCCAGTTCATGCCGCCCCTCGAAGGTGTACGGGCCATCCAGATCGACATCGACGGCTGCTTCATTGGCATGCGCTATCCCTACGAGCTGAATCTGGTTGCCGACGCCGCGTCCGCACTCCGAGCATTGTTGCCCCTCCTCGAGCGTAAGTCGGACCGCTCATGGCGCAAGACAGTCCAAGAGAACGTGGCCGACTGGTGGGAGACCGTTGAACGCCAGGCCATGACCGACAGCGACCGCGAGGGATTCGTCAATCCGCAGCGCCTGGTCTGGGAGTTGTCAGCGCGCCTGCCCGCCAACGCCAGCGTGGCCGCCGATTCCGGTTCTGCCGCTAACTGGTACGCCCGCCACCTGAAATTCACCGGAGAGCAGCGGGGCTCGCTCTCGGGAACTCTCGCCACCATGGGGCCCGGGGTGCCCTATGTCATCGGAGCCAAGTTCGCCCATCCCGATCGCCCGGCGATTGCGCTGGTGGGCGACGGCGCCATGCAGATGAACGGCATGGCCGAGCTCATCACCATCAAGCGGTACTGGAAGGAGTGGGCGGACCCCCGCCTCATCGTGGCCGTGCTGCACAACAACGACCTCAATCAGGTGACCTGGGAGATGCGGGCCATGGTCGGCGTGCCGAAATTCGCCGCCTCACAGGAGCTTCCCGATGTCTCCTACGCTGCCTTTGCCGGCAGCCTCGGCTTGGGGGCGATCGAAGTACACGCTCCTGAAGAGATCGCCCCCGCCTGGGAGCGGGCACTCTCGGCGGACCGTCCCACCGTGCTCGACGTCTACACGGATCCCGATGTGCCCCCCATCCCTCCCCATGCCACCCTGGCGCAGATGCGCGACATGGCCAAGGCCATGATCGGCGGCGACGAGAACGCCTGGGGGGTCCTCAAAACCGGGATCCGTCAAAAGGCCCAAGAGTTCCTGCCCGGCACCAAGGGCAACTGAGGTGGCCAGACGATCGAAGTCTGCCGAGGGCACTTCGGGTGGGACGGCAGCGCGCGTCGTCATGGACATCCGCACGGGCCGCTTCGAACGGAGCCTGGCCGGTCTGGCCGCCGCCGGAGCGCTGGTCACGGCGGCCGAGATCTTCACCGAGCACGATGGGGCCAGTTTTGGCAACAAGATGATGTGGTGGCCGGTGGTGATCGTTCCGTCCATGGCACCAGCGGGTGTGGCGGCCGTGTTCAGTCGTCGGGCCGCCAAAACCGTCCTTCCTGTGGCCTCGGCTGTCGTGGTGGCCAATGGCATGCAAGGCACCTACCTGCACTGGCGGGGCATCATGCAAAAGCCCGGAGGTAGGAGCAACCTCATCTACAACATCGAGATGGGTCCGCCCATGTTTGCCCCGCTGCTGGCGGCGATGGTCGGTGGCATGGGGATCCTGGCCTCGCTGTTACGGCGCGAAGGTGAACGGTGAGCGAGCACCCGTGTCGCGGGGCCCCGCAGGGCGATCCGGTCACCCCGGGCCACAAGGGTCGCTTCGGTGACTTCAACGTGCTGGGCGAAGTGGGTCGCTGGGATTTTGTGACGGCCGGGGTGGTGCTAGCCCGACTCGACACAGATCCTCAGCTCTCATTTTTTGACGCTACCGAGGAACCGACGGTGCGTGCCCTGCTCGACCTGTTGCTGGCCCAACACGATGAGCCGAAGGTTCCGGTCACCGAGCTGATCGACCAGCGGTTGCTGGGCGGGCTGACCGATGGCTGGCACTACGAGGACATGCCCGAAGATGGTGAAGCCTGGCGCCAGAGCCTGGCCGCCCTCGATGAGGAGGCCCATGCGGTTTTCGGCCAACAGTTTCACGACTTGGCGGCGTCCCAACAGGGTCAGCTCGTCCAAGCGGTCCAAGATGCCTCGAAGTGGCACGGCTTCGAGGCCAGCCATCTGTGGAGCCTGTGGACCCGCTACGCCTGCACCGCGTTCTACTCGCATCCGTGGGCCTGGAACGAGATGGGTTTCGGGGGTCCCGCCTACCCCCGGGGCTACAAGAACATGGGCATCGACCGCCGCGAGGGACAGGAACGTCCCGAGGACGACGCCAGGGACCCGGTTCCATGGGCACAGCGCCGGGAGTCGGCCAAACGGGCTCATGAGGCCCAGTTTCCCGGGCAAGAGGGCCGCAGGCCTCCCGAGGACGGCGACGAGTGAGTCGTCTGCGCGATGCCGACATACGTGCGCGCAACGAGTCGGCCTGGTTGTTGCCCACCAGCGACGAGCGGACCAATCACCGGCTGCGACGTGACATGCGCCGTTACGACGAGAACGACGAAGTTGACATCGTGGTCGTTGGCTGCGGGGCAGGAGGAGCCACCTTCATCCAACGTATGGCCCGCGCCGGCGCATCCATCGTCGGTCTCGATGCCGGTCCGTTCTGGGATCCCGATGCCGATTGGGTCAGCGACGAGTGGGGGTCGCACCGCCTCTATTGGACCGAACCCCGGGTCATCAGTGGAGCGAACCCCGTGCCACTCGGCTCCAACAACTCTGGCCGAGGCGTGGGCGGGTCGATGATCCACTATGCCGGGTATACGCCGCGCTTTCATCCTTCCGATTTCGAAACCGCTACACGCGACGGAGTCGGCGTCGATTGGCCCATCAGCTACGAAGACCTCAAGCCCTACTACGAGGCCATCGAACAGGAGCTCCCTGTCTCCGGCCAGCCTTGGCCCTGGGGGGATCCGCACCGCTATCCCTACTCGCCCCAGCCACTGGGCGGCAACGGTGAGGTCTTCATGCGCGGTGCGCACGCGCTCGGGATCGAGACCCGCATCGGGCCGGTGGCCATCGCCAACGGGCGTTTCGGTCACCGCCCCCACTGCATCTATCGGGGGTTCTGCCTCCAGGGCTGCAAGGTCAACGCTAAGGCATCCCCCTTAATCACCCACATCCCCGACGCGCTGGCGCACGGGGCGGAGATTCGGGCCCATGCCATGGTGTCGCGAGTGGTACTCGGCGAGGACGGTCGCGCCAGCGGAGTCACCTACTTCACCCATGGCGTCGAGCACTTCCAGCGCGCAGGCATGGTGGTGGTGGCCGGGTACTCCATCGAGACCCCCCGCCTCCTACTCTTGTCAGCCACCTCCCGGTTCCCAGAAGGGCTCTGCAACGACCATGGACAGGTGGGTCGCTATTTGATGGTGCAGGGAGCACCGCAGGTCGCTGGGCGCTTTGATGCCGAGGTCCGCATGTACAAAGCACCCCCGCCCGAGGTGAGCTCCGAGGCGTTTTACGAGACTGATCCTTCCAAGCCCTATCAGCGTGGGTTCGCCCTACAGAATGTGTCGCCGCTGCCTATCACCTATGCGGAACACGTGTCCGCCCAGGGTCACTGGGGTGAGGTGCTGCGCGAGTACATGCGCGACTACAACCACTGGGCGGCGATGGGGGCGCTGTGCGAGTTCCTGCCGCGCTTCGAAAACTCCGTGACCCTGGCGCAGGAGACCGATAGCCACGGACTGCCGGTGGCCAACTTCTCCTACTCGATGTGCGACAACGACCGTGAAATCCAAAGCGCCGCCCAAAGAGTCCAAGAAGAGATCTTGCGCGCCGCGGGGGCGACCGAGACCATCGCCATCAAGCGCTACGCGCACCTCGTGGGTGGTTGCCGTATGGCCGAGAGCGAACGAGACGGGGTGGTCACCGCTGATCATCAGACCTTTGCCGTGCCGAATCTCTATTTGGTCGATGGCAGCGTATTGCCTACCCAGGGCTCGGCCAACCCCGCGTTGACCATCATGGCTCTGGCCGCCCGCTGCGCCGATCGGCTGCTGGCCCGAGCCCACAGTGGCTCGCTGACAAGATCCGAAGGTGGCCGATGACCATCACGCGGCTCACGGCCAGCGCGTACGCCATCCCCACCGACGATGCCGAGGCCGACGGAACCATCAGTTGGGATAAGACCACCATGGTGGTGGCCGAGGTCAGCGACGGCGACCAGACCGGCATCGGCTGGACGTACGCCGGGACCGGCGCCGTTCGGGTCATCGAAGACCAGCTGACTTCGGTGGTGGTCGGAAGCGAGGGAGCTGACCTGCCCCGCACGGCGGAGGCGATGGCGAAGGCAGTTCGGAATCTCGGAAGGCCGGGCCTCGTGGCCTGCGCCATCTCGGCGGTCGACATCGCGCTGTGGGACCTCAGAGCCCGCACCCTCGATATTTCCCTGAGTGACCTGTTCGGGCAGGCCCGTAGCGCCGTGCCGATCTACGGGAGCGGGGGATTCACCACCTACGACGATGACACCACCCGGGGCCAGTTGAGCCGATGGGTTGAGGAGTGGAACATTCCTCGGGTAAAGATCAAGATTGGCGAGTCCTGGGGCGCCAACCCCGGGCGAGACCTGCACCGGGTGGCCCTGGCCCGTCAGGTGATCGGCGACGCTGAACTCTATGTCGATGCCAACGGCGGCTATACGGCCAAGCAGGCGTTGCGCCTCGGGCGTACCATGTCCGAGCAGTTCGGAGTGAGCTGGTTCGAAGAACCGGTGTCGTCGGACGACTTGGCTGGACTCAACCAGGTGCGCGACGACTTTGCCGGTGACGTGGCGGCCGGGGAGTACGGCTACACCCTCGGCTATTTCGCCCGCATGCTCGAGGCGGGGGCCGTCGACTGCCTCCAAGCCGACGTCACCCGCTGCGGCGGCTACACGGTCTGGTTGCGCACCGCTGCGGTAGCGCAAGCCCATCACCTGGAGGTCTCCGGGCACTGTGCCCCCAATCTCCACGCCCCGGTCGCCGCGGCCGTGCCCAATCTGCGTCACGTCGAGTACTTCCACGACCATCATCGCATCGAGACCATGCTCTTCGAAGGCACGCTTCCTCCCGACGGTGGCACGATGACGCCCGACCGGACGCGGCCCGGTCACGGGCTGTGTCTGCGAGCCGCCGACGCCGCTCGCTACAGGGTGATCTGATGATGCCCGACCAGACCTATCTCACCGATCAGCTGGACAGTACTGGGGCACGGCACCGCGTGGAGGCCATGTCGAGAATCATGCTGCGTCCGGTGGGCAGCCCGATTCCGCTCGGCTTCTCGGCCTTGGGCGCAGCCTCGCTCGTCCTCTCAGGTCTCCAGCTGTCCTGGGTGCCCCAAGACGAATCCCACCAGGTCGCCATCGTCGTGCTGACCTTCGCGGTCCCGTTGGAGCTCTTAGCCTCCGTATTCGGCTTTTTGTCCCGTGACTCGGTGGGCGGGACCGGTATGGGTCTGCTCGCTGGTACATGGCTCGCGACTGGCACGCTGCTTGTGACGACAACGCCCGGAGCGCGGAGCCAGACGCTGGGCTTGCTCTTGTTCTTCGTCTCCGCCGGACTGCTGGTGCCGACCTGCGCCGCCGCGCTCGGCAAGGTCGCGGCCGCCATCGTCCTGTTTGCGGCGGCCGCCCGCTTCGCTCTCACCGGGATCTACGAGTACGTCGGCGGGTCGGGTTGGGAACAGGTGTCGGGTTGGTGGGGCATCGGACTGGCCGCCTTCGCGCTCTACGCAGCACTGGCCTTCGAGCTCGAAGACACGCGTCGCAAGACCGTGTTGCCTGTGTGGCGACGTGGCTTTGGTAAGGCAGCTCTGGCCGGGGGTGAGCACGCAGAGCTGGAGCGGATTGAACATGAAGCCGGCGTCAGGGAGCAGTTATGAGTCCTCACGCAGGAGCGGCGCCGTTTCCGCTGGAAGTGCTCGGGTCGTATGCATTCTTGGCGGACGGGGAGCGGGGAGCCCTCATCGGACCACGAGGCGACATCTCCTGGATGTGCGCACCGGGCTGGGATTCCGACGCCGTATTCACTTCACTCATCGGCGGCGACGGCTTTTATGCGGTCACCCCTTCCGAGCGGTTCACCTGGGGTGGCTACTACGAAGCCGCCAGCCTCATCTGGCGCAGCCGCTGGGTGACCACGGCCGGTGTCATCGAATGTCGCGAGGCTCTTGCCTTTCCCGGCGCGAGTGATCGAGTCGTGATCCTTCGCCAGGTTCGCTCCCCTGACGCACCCCAGCAGCTGAACATACACCTTGCTCCCACCGGGGGGTTCGGCCACGACCCGCTCAGCGACGTGCACCACCATGGCCGGATTTGGACTGGGAGGCTGGGGGCTCTGTGGTTGCGCTGGCAGGGCCCGGGAGGGGTCCATGTTCGCCCTGCGGGCGACAACGGTCACCAGTTCGATGCCCAGGTGCTCGTCTCGCCGGACCGGACCCTCGATCTCGTCCTGGAACTCTCCTCGCATCCTTTCGACGACGATATCCCTGACCCGGGCAAGGCCTGGCGAGCCACGGAGGAGGCTTGGAAGCGGGAAGTCCCACTCATGTCTGACACGCTCGATCCTCGAGGTGCGACATTGGCCTACGCGGTGATGCGGGGCCTGACCAGTCGTGACGGTGGAATGGTTGCCGCCGCCACGACCTCGTTACCCGAACGGGCGGAGCAGGGGCGCAACTACGACTATCGCTACGTATGGATTCGCGACCAGGCTTACGCCGGACAAGCCGTCGCCGCTGCCGGCGGGGGCGAGCTTCTCGACAGCGCGACGCGGTTCATCACCGCACGTCTTCTCGATGATGGCCCCATGCTCGCCCCCGCCTACCGCACCGACGGGACAGCTGTTCCCGATCAGCACCGCATCGACTTGGTCGGGTATCCGGGTGGGTTCGATCGTGTCGGCAATCATGTGAACCACCAGTTCCAGCTCGACGCATTCGGCGAGGCGCTCTTATTGCTCGCCGCGGCGGGCAGCCTCGATCGCCTCGACCTCGACGGTCAATTGGCCGCCCAGGTTGCGGCTGATGCCATTGCAAAGCGCTGGCAGGACGCGGACGCTGGAATCTGGGAGATCGACGATCGGGCGTGGACCCACAGTCGGCTGATCTGTGCCGCCGGCCTTCGTCGGGCGGCTCGCGTGTTGGCTCCCTCGTCGGATGCGACGGCATCGCGGTGGTCGCTCTTGGCCGATCAGATCGTGGCGTCGACTGCGACCACGTCGTTGCACCCGGCCGGCCATTGGCAACGGTCGCCCGAGGACCCGGGCCTCGATGGTGCGCTCTTGTTCCCGGCTATCCGGGGCGCCGTCCCTGCTGATGATCCGCGCAGTGTTGCGACACTCGCGGCTTTCATCGAGGAGCTGAGCGAAAACGGCTACGCCTATCGCTTTCGCCACAATGACCTACCCCTTGCAGAGGCTGAAGGGTCCTTCGTACTTTGCGGATTCGTGACGGCTCTGGCCCTCGACCAGCAGGGCCAGCGAGTCGAGGCGGTCCGCTGGTTCGAGCGAACGGCTCAGTGCATCGGCTCCTCGCAGATCCACGCTGAGGAGTGGGACGTGAGCGAACACCAGCTGCGTGGCAACTTACCCCAGGCGTTCGTGCATGCCCTCCACCTCGAGGCTGCGGCACGACTGGCCGATCCCACGCCGCCGTAGCAAGGACGTGGCATGTCCCAATCCTGACTTTTGGAGGACGCAACGCAACGGTGCGAGCAAGGCAAGATGCCCGTCGCTCGGGCGATCTCCAAACCCGCAGAACCTTACCGATGCGCTAGAAAATAGCCCTTTCCCGGATAACTCGGCTATCTGGGCGGTCCAATCGACGCCAATACCCGGAGCTCGTAGTGACGCCACCTGCGACTCCAGCCAATCAATCCATGTTTGGGGGGTTACCGTTGATCCACACGCTCCTGCACGAATTCGGAGAGTTCGGGCGCAGGCAGGTTCTCGAAACCGATCGTTCGACCGAGCAATTCGCCCAACCGCGCCGTGTCACAGACCACCTGGGCGAGGCACTGCTCGAACCCAGACTCGAACGGATCGTCGGCACGAACCTCCCGTTCATCCCACCGGCCGACGGCCAGCACGCCGCGCTCTGCTGCGAGGTCCCACCCGTCCGAGCGGGAAATGCCGAGAGGGTCGCCCGGTAGTTCCGCCTCTATTCGCTCGTCGTCGTATCCGCGCACCATCAAGGCGAGGCGGTACTGCTCGCGGGCGACTACTGCGACGAGTTGCCAAAGACGAAGCCCTTGCTCGTCGGAAACCAACTGCCACTCGTCGCCCCGAATAGCGTGGACAGCGCGGCCGAAGCAGTCGAGGGACGCTTGGTGCAGAGCGCGCAGATCTACCTCTTGGGAGTCCGGCTCCACGGGTGGGGGTGCCATTGACGGAGAGTCGAGCCGTGCAAACCATTCCTCAACTATGGACAGCGCGCAATGTTGCGGAACCCAGCCCAATTCGTGGCGCGCTCGGGTCGTGTCCACAGCGGGGGTGCGTAGCATCAGCTCCACCCGATCGGCGGACAGAGGTACAACGCCGAGCCGGGAAGCCAAAGTAAGAATCCGAACGACATAGCGGGGCGCGATACGGACGAGATCTGCTCCGAAGTATTCAGCGAGAAGCGCCGAGGTGATCGGTTCAGCCGCCACATTGAACGACCCTGCGACCGAGTTGGTGAGAGCGAGGCAGAGAGCACTGACGAAGTCGGACACATGAAGACAGTGCAGAACGAAGGGCTCCACATCGGGTACAAAACGCAAGTGAGGTCGTCCGTCGGCCAGACGCAACAGCCGTTTCGCCGTTCGGGCTCGCCAACCACCAGCATTGACCGAGGGATTCACGATGAGACTGGGACGTAGCCGCACAGTTCGAATCAAGGGGTGATCGATTTCGAATCTACTGATGAGGCTCTCAGCTTGCGCCATGCGCAGCGATCGAAAGAACGAGTTGGTGCCCGATGTCGGCCAACTCTCATCGATAACTGCCCCCGATTGCGCTGGCGAATATGCGCTGGCAGATGAGGCATAGAGGAAGACCCGCACACCCACGGCGCCCACGCTCTCGCAGACATGGGCCAAGACGGAAAGTTGGTGCCTTTGCGATGCGCCAGCGGTTGTTCCGCTATGGGGCCATCCCAGGTACACGACGGCATCGGCGAAACGAAACTCGTCGGAAAGCTCGCCGAGCAGGTCGACCGGGCGCCGTTCTATCTTCCTATTCAGTCCAGCCGTAGACAGCGGTGAGCGAGCGCCGATCTCCGAAAGTTCGATCACTTGTGTGACCTGGCGGTGGTCCGCAATGCCTCCAAGCACTGCCCGCCCCACCGCTCCTTCGGCTCCAACCACTATGACACGCATCACTCATTCCATTAGCCCATCGGCGCTCTTTGAGCGGTCACCAATCCTTTGTCTTCTACCCCGTGTCCGGCCATGGCTAAACGGAAAACTTGGATCTGCCAGCCGCAACGCGCCACCACAAATGGTTGGCCGCTCCGGATCGGCAGATTGGAGGTGATGGGGCGTAGATGTCGTGACCACCGACCGCGGGGATGACCCGAAGACGTGAACACAGCCTGTGGTAATCGTGCGTGATCGGCGGATCTGTGCCACCGGATCTCACGGGTCGTGTTGGAGACTTCACCCCGGCGCCGGTGAACTCCCGACGAGATCCATTACCGGTCCCGAACGTAAAACTGAATGTCGGTCAGTTATCGGTCGCCGGAGAAGTGAGTTCTGACTAGGTCTAGGACGCTAGGTGCCCTGAGATGCCCTCGAGCAAGAAGCCCAGACCCTCCTTGAATTGTGAGGGAGTCGTATAGGTTTTCAGCTGCTTGACCATGGCGTCATCGCCCTCGTCGTCCGAACTGGATTGGTCGCGAGACGCTTGGAGTGCCGCAAATCCGATCGTGTAAGTGTGAATGGCGCCGTAGGCTCGCCGAGCCGAGGGTTCGTCAAATCCGGCGTCGCCGAGGACGGCCAGCATGGCCTCCATCCGAACCATCGCCGCTGGCGTCACCACAGGCTGACGAAGATAGACGTGGAGGGCTGCCGGCTGGCTGACCAAGAGTCGACGCAGGCGTTCGGCCGCCTCAGCGATCCACACCTGCCAGTTGGTGCGCCCGACGCGTGGCTTCCACGCTTTTGCCAGCAGCCCATCGGTGACTTCGACCAAGAGATCGTCCTTGTCGCGTACATGGCGATAAAGGCTCATGGGCCCGACACCGAGCTCGGCGGCCAGGCTCCGGATGGTCATTTGGTCGTAGCGCCCCTCACGGACCGCCCGGGCTGCGGCGTCGATCACCTGTTCGCGAGTAATCGACCCCCAAGCCGCCCTGCGACGGGTGCGCCGCTTCACTCCGGCTCTTTGTGGATTCTGCTCTGTCTGAGGCATTCCTCGATGGTAGTGGGCCCCGGAAGTGTAAAGGCACATATAATGGGTACATGTACGCATACACGTTCCACACAGACAGTGACTCCGGCAGAAGGAGGTAACAGATGGCCTGGTTGTTGTTGCTTTGGATTATAGGAGCAGTGCTCTTCGGATTTTCGATTTGGGCTGCCCTGATGGGGGTTGGCGGGGTGCTGTCCCGGCTCGGTCGCCCACGAGATGTCGAGCGCCAAAATCATGTCGGAGAGCTTCCGGATACTGCGTTATCCGGCGGGGCGGGCCTTACCCTCCACGTAGTGAATCGAGAGCGCCCTTCTTCGTGGCACGTGCTCGGACTCCACGGCGGGCCAGACCGGGGCCTCCGAGCAGGATGAAAAACGAGGCTCCGAGTAGGCGAGAGGACCAATGGTGAAATCGGACCGTAGGTGGGTGTCAGATTGCAATCCCCGGGTAGAAAATCCAGCAATGAGGAGACATTGATGCCAGTTCGTCCGATCGCAGTTGTGACCGGAGCCTCGGCCGGCGTAGGCCGTGCCACGGCCGGGGAGTTTGCTGCTGCCGGGTTCGACGTGGCGCTCATCGCACGCGGCGGAGCTGGCCTCGAAGCAGCGTCGAAGGACGTCATTGCGGCCGGCGGCCGGGCGCTGGCGCTGGCGGTCGACGTCAGTCAGTTTGGTGAGGTGGATGGCGCGGCCACACTGGTGGAGAACGAGCTGGGCCCCATTGACGTGTGGGTGAACGACGCCATGACCACGGTATTTGCTCCGAGCTGGGACGTTGCCCCTGAAGATTTTCAGCGTGCAGTCGAAGTCACCTTTCTGGGTCAGGTGTGGGGAACCATGGCTGCGCTGGCTCGCATGCGTCCTCGCGATAAAGGCAACATCGTCAATGTTGGTTCTGCGCTCGCTTACATGGGCATCCCTCTTCAGGCTGCCTATTGTTCTTCCAAGTTTGCGTGCCGAGGATTTTTCGAGTCGGTCCGTGCCGAGCTCCTTCATGAGGGCAGCAACGTGCAACTGAGCATGGTCCACCTTCCGGCCGTCAACACCCCGCAGTTCGGCTGGTGTGCGACCACGCTCCGGTACCATCCCCAGCCCGTTCCGCCCATCTATGAACCCGAAGTACCGGCCAAGTTCATTCTGGAGACGGCTCTGAACGGTCGTAGATCCAAGGTTGTGGGATCTTGGAACAAGGTCTTAGTAGTTGCTGGCTCGCTGTTTCCGGGCCTAGGAAATCAATACGCCGCACTTGGCGCATGGGAATCACAGCTGACGAATATTCCCATCGATCCCGAACGCAAGGTCAACCTCCGAGAGCCGGTTGATGCCGCCCGTGATGGTGGCGCACACGGAATCTTCGACGACCGGGCTGGGGGGTTTCTGGATCCCGAGTTTCTCAAGTCACTTCCTGATTCGGCGCGGACATTCGCACGAGCGCTTTCTCGAACGGTGGATGAGAAACGCAAGCGCTATGTGCGACATTTCGCTGGCCTCATTGACGGCGGGCGACGAATCAGCCCGGGTGCGTCAGAACGTCGACGGAGTGGAACCTGTCAGATCAGAGAAGGGGCGAAGCAGCCGTTTCACGTCACCAGTCAGCACGAGGAGTCAAAATGAATTCTCTAGATATGTTGCGGCGAGAAAACCATCTACTAAAGGATCTCTTTCAACAGGTAAAAGCATCGCAAGGATCTTCGGTCGAGGATCGATACAACTACGGCAACGCCGCCAAGCAGATCATCCGGCACCTGGCAACTCGGCAGGCGAGCCTGATGGATGTGGCCCGGGCTATCTCCGAATTCCCGAGCCTGCGTGACACCGGGGCCCGAATGATCGATCGAGCTACCGCTCGGCGGGTTCTCATCGACAAAGTGGGAGACATGTCCCGATCAATTCAAGGCATCTATCTGAATCAGGGACAAGACTTCGATACTCCATTGGCGTCTCTGATCGAGGCAGTCGACGCGGAGATCGATTGGGAACTGGCCGATGCTATCCCGCTTATTGAAGAAACGCTCAGCGTGAAAGAGAGGGGCTCCCTGTTCTCCAACGCTCGCTACGTTGAGCGACATGCACCGACGCGCCTCAGCCTTGCGGGTCCACGTTGGCATGAACGTGCTCCCGTTATCTCTCGCATGGTGACCCTGTATGACCATGTACGCGATCACCCAAGAGCTGACCGGGTTAAACGGATCTCCTAAAGCGGCTGAAAGCTTGTCTATCTCGTCTCAGGGAGATTCCGTCTGTGGCGCTCATTGTTAGGGAGACGGGCCGGCCAGAGACCGCGGTTAGGGCGAACGCATCGAAGGCGGCGATCTCGGGGAGACTCAACCAGCGCCGAAGGGAATCGATCGATCTCGCTATACGGCGTGCCGGTCACTGATCCCATCGTTCGGAAGAGGAGGTCTCACGTATGAGCACTGACCGTAAATTAGCCCCGGATAATGACAACAGGGCAGGAAGCGTGATGAGCACAGTCCTCGCTAACTGAACCGAACAGGACGGCCGACAGTTCGCTTCGTCCATGAGTACCCACGACAAGGAGGTCCGCCTCCTTCGCCGCCTCCACCAGGATTGGTGCCGGTCGCCCTTCGCGAACGGATGAATGCATCACGACATCGGGATAGACCCGTTGTACGACGTGCAAGAGATCTCGGAGCGACTTGGCCGCATCTCTCGCGGGGTCGTAGTCGGACGGTAGGGACGACACGCCAAAGCCAATGACGGGCCATTCCCACGTGATGAGTACCTCCAATGAGGATCCCGTAAGTTCCGCCTGATGTGCCGCCCATTCCAACGTGCCGACTGAAGTGTGAGAACCGTCGACACCAACAACGATTTTGTGACAGTTCTCGCGTGGTTGCGTCTCCATCACTAATTCCACGGCGAATACTCCAGCAGCGGAGATGGAGCGGTCTCAGGCCGGAGACTACGCCCCCATAGTGCGAAGGACGAGGCAACGACAACGTCCGCGAGGGCGGCTCTTCGCCATCTCGCGTTGCAGACTGCAAATACGAGTGCTGAAATTGCATGTAATGAATCGATGCGAGTACCTGGTCCATCCCAGTCCGGCCAAGAAGTGATATCGACGACAGCTTGGATTCCATGTCGAACACCGAGCACCCGAGCAACCGCAACGCCGCCCGAGTCAGGGTGTCCGCTGACAGTTCTCACTACTCGACGGGGAAGAAGGACCAGAAGAGCTGCCCACATGCAACGTGATGCGATGTAGGCCCGCTTGGAAACTACTTGCGCGGATGACCCCTCACCCCCATGGAACAGCTTCCCGCTCCAGACGTCTGTGCCGCGCAAGTAGTTTCCAAGTGGGCCCTCAACCATTCCGGTCTCCCTCCTATGCGTACATGTACCCATGCTATCGCCTTCCTACACCTGGTTGAACACCAAATCGGACCGGGGCCGTGAGGCACCGGCGGCATTAAGGCGGCGGAAAACCACGCCCCGGATGGGGCGCCGCATGGTGGGGCGAGAAGCTGGTCTTGGCCGTAACTGAGACCATGATTATCGATCGTCTCTGCTTGTTCTCATGTCAGTGCTGGTGTCACTCCAACGGGAGCGAAGAACCATTGTCTCGCGGCGATGGCGGCCCAAGTGGCTCAACACGGCCGATGCTTTCGAGGTCGTCGGTCTCGCCGAGGACCGAGAGGCGATCGCCTGCCGCCAAGACGGTGTCCCCATTGGGAACGAAGACGTGATCGCCTCGGGTGATCGAGGTGATGAGGAGACCCCTGGGCAAATCAGCCCGACGGAGGTCTTTGCCCAAGATCCTCGAGTGGGCGTCGATCGTCAATTGCGAAGCCCCGGCCCGTGCCCCAAGTCCGCTCAGCCGCTCTGCACTGCCGGCCAACTCTTGACGATAGGCGCGTACGACGTCAGAGACGGATAACGTGCCGACGACCCGTCGCTCGTCGTCAAGTACGGGCACCCAGGACAATGGTGCCTCGGTCAAGCTCTCCAGTGCCACGTCGAGTCTGCTCGAGACTGAGACGGCGGGGGCACCCGCGTCGACGAGTTCACCGACTGAACGTTGACGGTCGTCAGAAGATGCGAGAGCTGCTCGTGCTACCGAGCCGGCAAAGCGCTTTGCGCCATCGATGACTGGAGCGCCATTGAGGTGGGCTTGGTCCAACGAGGTCTTCGCGGCGGCGGTCCGGGTGCCGGAGTCGATGACCAAACGTGGAGCGACCATCGCCCGGGTGGTAGGAATGACTGCGAGGAGGGGTAGGCCGGCGAGAATCCGCTGGGCCGGTGCGTCGGCTCGGCTCTTGAGCTGGCTCCGGTAGATGGTGTCGTCATTACGCCGGACGATGAGCCACGAGATGCCGACCGCGACCATGGCGGGCGTGAGGATGGACAGGCTCCCGGTCATTTCGGCCACCATGAGCATGACCGCCAACGGGGCCCGTGAGATCCCTCCGAAGCAGCTCATCATGCCGATGATCACATAGGGTGCCGGGCTGTGGCCCATGGACGGAAAGGTGGGCTCGAAGAGTCGCCATACCGATGCGCCCAGAAAGGCACCGATCACCATGCCCGGACCAAATATGCCGCCCGAACCACCTGAGCCAATGGAAAGCCCGGTGGCAAAGATCCGTGCGAATGGCACGATGAGGACGATCCACAGCGGAATGGATAAGAGCCCGGGACCGAGGCTGGTCTGTACCCAGCCGTAGCCGGTCCCGATGACCTCGGGAATGGCGATAGCGATCGCCCCCACCAGCAGTCCCCCGATAGCCGGGTTGACCCAGCGCGGTAAGTGGGAATGACGGAACAGCTTGGCCATGCCGTAGAAGCCTTTGGCGTAGAGCAGCCCGACCAGGCCAGCCAACACACCGATCAGCGCGAACCATATGAGCTGCGCGGGGTCGGTGAAGTGATAGCTGCTCACATACCCAAATAGCGGCGAGAATCCTTCGGCGGCACCGAACACGACGTAGCTGACGACAGACGCGATGAAACACGGCAAGAGTGCCGCCGGTTCGAAGTCGTCGCGATAGAGGATCTCCGCCGCCAGAACCGCCCCGCCCAATGGTGCGCCGAAGATCGCCCCGATCCCAGAACCGACGCCGGTCGCCACGGCGATACGTCCATCGGCCGGCTCGAGGTCGAGCACCCGCGACAGCAACGACCCGAAGCCAGCACTGATCTGCCCCGTCGGGCCTTCCCGACCTCCTGACCCGCCGGAACCGATGGTGAGGGCAGAGGCCACGATCTTGACAATGACGGCTCGGAACCGGACCCCTCGTGGATTGTGGTGCACGGCCGAGATGGCGGCGTCGGTGCCGTGTCCCTCCGCCTCCGGAGCGAAGCGATAAGACAAGGACGGCTCCCAAGAGCGCACCGGCCCCGGCAATGAGGGGGAGGGACCACGGGCGCGCGGCTGAAGCAGATGCGGCGCCACCACCTTCCCCGACCGGTGTGGGCACGTTGTAGCCGGCGAGCACGCCTAAGAAGAGGTGAGTGCACCAGAGCAGTGCTTCATAGAAGACGATGGCACCGCATCCGGCTACCGCACCGATGACGATCCCCAACACGGTCCACTTCTTGAGGTACGAAGCCGAAGCTATCCAACGAGCAGCACCCGCGGAAAGAGACCGCATCCGTACGGCGCGACTCGGAAAGGGAGTGTCCGCGGTGTCTAAAGGTCCCACCCGGTGCTCCAGTTCTGTTCGGGAACCTCGCCGGCGGACTGAGCCAACTGGGTCAACGCGCTCACAACCGATTGCTGGGCTTTTGGCGGAATCACGGTCAGGAGCTCGGTGATCTCTTGGCGTCGGCGTGAGGTCACCGTGTCTACGAAATTCCGTCCAGTTTCGGTCAAGGCCAGACGCACCTGCCGACGGTCATGACGGTCACTACGACGTCGAACCAATCCCTTCTTCACCAGCCGCTCACAGAGTCTTGAGGCGGTGGCGGGGGTGACCGAGACCGCCTCGGCGAGCGCAGCCATGCTCTGGGGTCCCCGCGAGGCCAAGACCACCAGCGATCGATATTGGGTGAGGGTGACCTCTTCGCCGGCATCGGCCAGGGAGCGAGCGGCAATGGCGACGAGCACCCGGCTGGCACTGAGCACCGCGTCGACCATCGAATCTTGGTCGACGGAGGCCTTGTCAGATTTTGCATTCACAGAACAACTATTGTACAGACTACTTAACTAAGATTGTGCGCCGACAGAAAGGGGCGGGAGCCCCCGTCTCTCACCGCACGATGTTTGGGCAGAGCTTGCGATCGTGGGGGCCCGTACTTGGGCACGCGCTTTGCCTTGGGGCGTTTGAGACACAGTAAGGAGTCCCCTTTTTGATCGCCGGGTATGCGCATCGGAATGTCGCAACGGGGGTAGACCTCATCGGAGCCGACGGGTCGTGCTCGAGTCGCATCGGAAGTACACACACTCAGCAGTTGGGATGCGCGAGACTCGCATCGCACGGGAGCTCGGATGGACCGGGCTGAGAGGGTGCCTTAGCGGCGCCGACCGTTGAACCTGCTCCGGATAATGCCGGCGAAGGGAGGAGAACACGGTGCTCCGTTCACCTGATGATGCGCGATTTTCTTCGAAGGGAAGGCAGACCGGCGCTTTTGAAGGTGCTCGTCCCACATCGAGCGGCGATCTCGTCGTGGAGAGCCATGGGATGGCTCCGATTCCCGAGGACCAGCGTTACGGAAGTTCACGGCGGAACTTCACCGTGTGGTTCGCGCCCAATATGGAACTGTCAGGTGTCTTCACCGGCACATTGGCCTTCACGTTGGGGTTGGGATTATGGCCTGGGGTATGGGCGATCTTGGTTGGCGTGTGCCTTGGGGCACTGCCCGTCGCCTTTTTGGCCACCTGGGGCCCCAAGACCGGAATGGGGCAGCTCCCGCTCGCCCGCCTCCCTTTCGGCAGGAGCATTGCGCTGCCCGCAATCGTGCAGTGGCTGAGCGCAATTGCGTGGGACGGCCTGGTCGGGCTCTTCGGGGCCGAAGGAGCCCAGGCACTGTTCCATGTCCCCTTCGCGTTGGGGGTGCTCATGATCCTTGGAATCGAGGGGGCGATCGGATTCGTGGGCTATGAGGTCATCCACCAGCTAGCAAAGTGGGGGAGTGCCATTTTGGCTGTGCTCTTCGTGGTTCTCTCGCTTCGTATCCTTCAACACGGTGATATCCCCCTCCATGACACGGTCCATGGTGGAGCTGCTGTTGGAGCGTGGATCCTCATGTCGACGATCGCCTTCGGCGGTGTGTTCAGTTGGGCCAGCTATGCCGCCGACTACAGCCGATACCAGAACAAGGACTCGCCGTCGTCGCCGATCTTCTTTTGGACCTTCGGCGGACTGTGCGCGTCGTACGTCTGGACCTACGCCGTGGGCCTGGCTGGTGCCAGAGTGCTCAGCGACCAAACGGCGGTTGGCGTACGCACACTCGTTGGCGGCGGCGTTCTAGGAACGTTGGCGCTGATCACCGTCACCTTCGGGGCAATTACCAGTAACGCTATGAACGACTACTCAGGGTCTCTCGCCCTACAAGCGGCAGGGGTGAAGCTGAAACGCAATTGGGGCGCAGCACTCGGAACCGTGCTGGCGTTTTGCCTGATTCTGTGGATCCATCACGGCAACACGTCAAGCAAGTTCCAAAATGTGCTGCTCCTCAGTGCGTACTGGATAGCCCCGTTTTTGGCGATCATCCTCATCGACTGGCACGACCGAGAGGGCTTCACTACCCATGCAGGTCTGTCGACCATCATGGATCTGAAGACACTCAGAGTGGGTTGGCCTGCGCTGGTGAGCTTGGTCTTTGGTCTCGGCGTCATGGTGCCGTTTATGAATACAGGTGTGCTCGTGGGACCGGTGGCCACGGCACTTGACGGGGCGGATCTGTCATTCTGCGTCGGTTTCCTCGCGGCTAGCGGCATGTATTTGCTTTTGCGCAAGTCGGCCCGTACCTCTCGCTGAAACCGAACCGCCCGCGGAGGATCGCGATGGCCTGGAAGCTGGATCGATGCTGACACGAGCTACCCCGATCCCGCCGCGAGCTGTGAAAGCGACCCATATGACGAACACACGCGACTGCCTTATGGGAGAGGTCGCGAGAGGGTTTTTAGCTTCGTTCCGACAGAAGCCTACACGGATCTTTGGGATCCACTGCGTGCATGTACGCATCAAATAATATAAAGACGTGTACGCATGTGGAAACCGGGGAGCGGATTCCGAGGTTCCGAAGGGGTGCTTTCGGCACCGGAAGAGGACTGAGAACGGTCTTACTTTGATCGAACTTGTTGATCGTGATTGCCGTGTTGGGGGTGATTGCCGCGGTGGTGGTGTTTGCGCTCGGCGGAGTCAGCGCCCAGAGTGCCGTCGCGGCATGCAACACAGATGCCAAGATGGTGGAGACCGCTATAGCTGGCTACAATGTAGAGACCGGTGGAACACCGACCGTGTCCGCCGATCTGCTCACGAAGGGCACCACTCCTTACCTTCGGTCATTCCCATCTAGCCCGTACTACAAGATCTCGATAGTAAATGGTGAGGTGATGGTGGCAGTTCCAAGTGGAGGAACGCCCGTTCCGTATGACTCCGCCAATCCGTGCGGCAATGCGGGGGGATCCTTCGAAACAGCCGCCACGTCCACCATACCAACGACAACTACGACCACGGCTCTGACAACCACCACGACCACGGTGCCACGACAACGACAACCACTGACCCAAATCCCGCAATGGTGTGACCGTCGCACCAGCCGACACCTCCGTAAACTCAGTGGACCGAGAGGTCCTCACCTTGACCAACTCTTCGCCGATCACGGCGCTGAGCATCACCATCAGCGTTGCCACGACGGGAGTGACCAATAAGAGCCAGGGCAATACGCTCCCTTCGGGCATTCTGCAACAGAGTTCCCAGACATCTGGTGCGGTGACCACCTACACCTCGACGTTGAAAGTTAAGAAGTCGGTCCCCGCCGAACTCTCCAACGAAACGGTCTATGTTCAGTTCAAAGACACCAAAAGCGTCCACCAATTTTCAGGCGACTCGTGGAGCGTCACCAGCGTCTCGAATGGGCTCACTTCTATACTCGCAGGTACCTTCGAGTGAGGACGGCACGTTGACAAAGTCCGATATGTCCGACTGGACTGAGCCCGTGCCTTCCAGGACGGATGATGTCAAGCGAAACGAGATACCTCTGGCCTGCACTCTCGGGCCCCACGATGGTCCGACGCGCCTCGCCCGCTGGAAGGCGTTACACGAATTGGGCACCCCGGTAGCTCGGTTGGAGGACGTGCGAACTGGAAGTGCGGTATCGATCGGTGCCCGGCGTGCGGGAGGAACTCGAGAGCTTGGCCTCGGCCGAGCAAATATGCTGCTCCTTCGTCACATGGGGTGTTCGCGAAGACGATGGACAGCCGATACTCCGGGTCACTTCGCCCGTGGGTTCGCTGGACGCCCTCGCTCCCATCGCCGCCCTGTTCGGTGCCTCCGACTCGACCGAAGGTTCTTCGCGAACTGTCGGATCGTGAGCTAAGGCACTATGAATGCCAGGCAGGCCAGCGGTGGTCCGATTGTTCTCTGATGCGCCCAAGAAAGACGGATTGGTCTCGCTCGGCAATGCTCTCTCGATGGCTACCGACGCCGTCGTCTCCGACCTTCGAGGGCGTACCCTGAGGTCCAACTGTGTCCTTGACGAGGGCGTTGAGACGATATTCCTCGCGGCAGCGAAGACATCGGCGGCAGCATTTGCTCATTGGCTTGTGAGCGGCGACTCTGACCTCGCCCGCCAAGATGGACTCGACGCAGTTCGAAATTTCGCGCAGTTGGCTTCCCGCAACGATGCCCCCCTCAACGAGGTGACCAAGCGCTGCCTGCGCTGGCACGACTCCGTCGAATCACAGTTACGTAGGGACGCCATTCGGTTGGGCGTCGAAGAGAACCTGCCGCAAGCTCTCTCGATGCTCCAGCGAAGCTTGTATACGACTCTTGTTCGAATGACCGAGGCCTTCGAGGTTGAGCGCCAGAACTCGCACAGAGAGCTTGTGGCCCATCAAGAGAGGATGGCCTTCGAGGCCAACCACGACGCCATGACCGGGCTCCCCAACCGTGCCCTCATCATCGACCGCATTGAGCAGCTTCTGGCGCGCCACGGGAGATTCGGAAGCGAGGCCACTGTCCTCTTCTTCGACCTGGACAACTTCAAGGTGATCAATGACAATCTCGGCCATAGCGTGGGTGACCGCCTTCTCCAAGCCGTGGCCACACGGGTCAGACAGGTACTCCGAGAGTCCGACACCTTGGGTCGCCTCGGTGGCGATGAGTTCATCGTCGTAGCCGACTGCATCCCTCCCCTTGACGCTGCCCGAGCTGATTTGTAGGCGGGTCCTGAACGCCTTCCGAGAGCCGTTCGAGTTGGAGAGTCCTGGCATCTCTCCGATCACGGTCACCGCCAGTATCGGAGTTGCCACGGGCACCCGGTCTCCGGCGGAGGAGATTGTCGAGAACGCCGATGTCGCCATGTATCGGGCCAAAAGAGCGGGAAAGAATTGCTATGTCGTCTTCGAGTCAAAACGGTCGTAGCTCCAATTCTGGAGGTGCCCGCCCTCTTTCCTTTGCGTTGACCCTTGCGGGCCGACGCCCTGTCGCATCCGACATCGTGCAGGACTGTCAATCTGGCTTGACACGACGCAGCTACCGGTTTAGTCATCGAAACTCCTCGCCCAGAGCTCGGCGGCGCCCTCGCCGGGGACGGCGAGGGGGATCCAACGCGATCACCCGAGCCGGTCATCAGAACGCGGGTCTTGGTAAGTGGTGCTCTGCCGCAGAGGGCGTACGCCGGCAGGCGTTCCCCGCCTGCGAGCAATCGTGGATCTGCAGAAGAAGGCAATCGTATTCCGTTATGGATCACAAAGAGGCCATCACGAGCGCGTATTCGCCATCGCCTTAGTCGACCTCAAGGCGGCTCAACGCCGGGGAAAGCGGGCTTTCCCCGGTCCCGCGGTCGGCCAGCGACGACGGGCCATCCCTCGGCGTGCCTGCTCTGACGTGCCACCCCAGACGCCATCCTCCACGTGATGAACGATCGCGTAGTGGAGGCAATCGTCGCTCACTGAACAGCTCGCACACACTTCACGAGCGGCTTGGACACCGTCTGCATCGGCGGGGAAGAAGAACGCGGGGGGATAGCCGCGGCAACGTCCGGCGTCCATCCAAGCCGTGTCCTCCGTCATGCGCGTGGCCCCCACTCTTGGCAGGACATCTCGGCACGAGAACGCCGTGCTCGATAGTTGATCATCTGCTCACCAAGATGGGGGGCGGATGCTCGCCGCGAAGCCATTCGTCCCTCTTCAACCATTTCTGTCATTGATGCGTACCCGTACTCATATTACCCGATCGATGCTTGTTCGCAAGTGGGTCGCATCGATTGCTAATGCAGAGCGAATACCACGGATCCGCAGCGTTAGTGAAAGGAACCGTGCACGGGGTCGAGCTCGCTGGTGCACCTTCCCCGGAAAGGCTCGTTGGCGCGGCTGGCCTGACTGTGCCGGACCCTATCTCTAAGCGGTAAGCCCGTGCGGACACCTCCCGCAACTTGAGTCAGATCGGGCGAGTTCACGGCAACCCAATTTGCCGAAAGGACCTGAATCTCAGAACCCCTCAGAGGCGCGGCCGGTCTGGGACATTGTCCCTGCCGTTGCCACGTCAATTGCATAGGAGCGCATGGCCCGAAAGAGGAAGTAGACGCTTGCGCTAAGGGGAATGAGCATGATCACGAACGTCCATCGCAGGCCGGAATTAGCATGGCCGTCGCTCAGAAAGTCAGAGACGGTGCCGAACAAAAGAGGAGCGAGTGCCTGCGCCCCCGAGCGTACAAATGTTCGGATTCCTTCCGCTCGGCCCCACAGTAGGGCGGGCATGATGTCGAGGCGAGCGGCATCTATTGGTGGATTTTGCGCCGACAGAGCCGCAGCCGCCACCACGATATAGGGCAGCGCAGTAAAGGCGCTGTGGGTAATGAGCGCCGGGACGAAAAGGACCACGGTGGCGACCGCCGCGAACGCTGCAACTTGCAGTCGACCCTTCGAGATGCCCATTTACGAGGCGCCGATCAGCAAGAGGACCCGCGATCAGGACTCCGGCGGCGGCCCCGGCACCGACCACAAGCATCAGCGCATTGGCCAACACCTGACTACGCCGTATTGCTTACGAACGAATTCGACGCCGAATGTTTGAACACCGGCCATGAAATAGTACCCGCACGCTCCCGAAATGATCAGAGCGACATTGGTGCGGACCCGCAGGACATAACGCGCGGCAGCAACGAAGCCGATTCCGTTTAACGGACCGGCTTGGAGCTAGCCGAGGGTCTGGGTCGATGTGCTGTTCGCGGACCAGCTGTTGCACCTTATCCGGACTAAGTGGTGCAAGCGGCCGGTCGGACCCAGAACTCCGAGGCTTTCGATATTGCGGATCAGGTACGAAACGCTCCTTCGCCTCCGCGTTTCGGTTCAGGTAGGCGAAACACCAAGTAGGCGAGAGCGAACGCCGGAACCGCTAACACGGCAAAGGCGACGCGCCATGAGAGTGCAGCGATGTCGCCGGTTACAGCGAACCCAGCCCCAGCGCCGATCAGCTCACCGGTCAAGATGAAACTATAGATACGTCCACGTTCGCCATCCAGAAAATAGTCGCCGACGAGAGATGCGATGAGGGGACCGGCCGCGGCGGTTACCACTCCGAGCACTAGTCGTGCCAGTAGCAAGTTGCCAAAGGAATCGACGGTTGCGCTCCAGATCATGGCGACTCCCCAAAAAGCTATGGCGATCGCCAGCGTCCAGGTGCGTCGAACCTTGTCGGCCAGCACGCCAAACGGAAGTGAGGCGACGGCACCTACTAGGGAGCTCACAGCCACCAGAAGTCCGATGTCTGTATTGTCGATATGAAGATGTCGTCGGAGCTCGATGGCCGAGGCGCCCACGGTCGCAACGTCTGCGCTACTCAGGGCTAAGACACCGGCCAGGACGACCACGACTTTCATCCGGGTGTCTCCGGCAAGCGCCGTTGTCAATCTTGTCCTGGCAGCCCCACCCACCCGCAGGATCCGAGTGCCCCGAACATGGGGATCGCTCTGCCGTACCGGATCTGACATGTACTTGGGCACCTTCACGACGCCTCACGAGAAAGCGGCGGGATTTCGGGCGATGCGATTGTGGGTTTGTGGCGACGACCACGAATGGCCGCAGCCCTAACAGCCGAGTTGAATCCTGCCATCGCACCTTGCGGTTTCTTGCATTGCGGCACCCCTAGACCACAGCACTCGGGCGTGGTATCCCGCATAAGACGAACTCCCCAAAACCGGTGATCAGGCATCAGTAACCGCCGGTGCCGGGGTTGCGAAACGCCTACCCGAATGCAGGCTGAAATAGATGTAACTGTTCGACGACGACGTACAGTCGACCTCACTTTCCAAGGACTACTCATCTCGCGAGTCTCTTTTCTGCTTACCCCCCTTTGGGCACATCTAAAACCGCAAAAAGCGTATCTGTACGCAACACTGGCTGGGCAAAACTGGGCTGGATAACTGGGCCAAGGCGAGCCATCGCGGTGGCTTCGTTGAGGGCGCCCGCGAAAGCTGAGGGCACTGCGGCGGGCTACATCACGTCGATCTCCTTCTCGGCCCCGAACCACACTGCTCAGTACCTCCCCGCCGAACAGGCTGGCGGTGAGATCATGAACGCGGCCCGACGGTGTGACCGTGTTCCAGCACGTAGCCTTCGACTGCCTGAAGCAGGGCTATTTTCGCCCTCGACGGAGGGGTCGCTCAAGCATTCCACCTCACCGAGGATCGACAACAAGTTCATAGGTTCGGAACCGAACATCCCCTGTGTCTCGCAGATCGCCCCCCTCACGTCGATGAACGCTGCCTTCAAGAAGTACGCGAACACCCAGAACCTTGCCGACCCGAACCACAACGAGGAGGCGCTGGACAGTAGCTGCTGGAGTCGTGCAATTTCGGGTCATACGCAGGATGCTCTGAACAAAGTCCTCGGGCATGTGCGCAATGGCGAGCCCGGTCTGGCGTAACGTCTTGCCGGATGTCGATACTGAGCCTGGGTTACCCCATTCGCACGCGTCGGCCCACCTAGAGCGCGCCGCAGTTGCCTTCGACACCCCACTGGCGCCGAGGACGGCGTCGGGCCATCACGTCTACGCGAGAGAGGGCTCTTCGGCAGTCTCATTTGCAGAGCGCCTCTTGTTGAGGCTACTGATTGGACCTTCTCTGGGTGCCGTGGCCAGCCTGTTTGGTTTTGGAGCCCGCACGATGTGGAGGCGCTCAGACATTGGACGGCAGCTCGCAGAGCCAATGACATCGCGTCGTGGAAAGCTGGGTAGACAGATGGAGGCGAAGTAACCATGAACCAAGTCAGACTTCACCGAGACCAGATCGCCTTCGGAGCGGGGGTCTTCCTGCCGCTCGGGGTCGCCGCCCTATTGGTTCCATTCCGCTCTAACTTCGCCAACACTGCGTCTGCGCTCATCCTCGTTGCAGTGATCGTCGCTATAGCCGCGCTGGGCAACCGGATTTCCGGGTTCGTGGCGACGGTCTCAGCCACTCTGTGGTTCGATGTATTTCTCACGCAGCCCTACGAGAAGCTTGCGATTACGCACCGGCCTGATATTGAGACGGCAGTAAGTCTGTTCGCCGTGGGGATCATCGTCACAGAACTTGCGGCTCGTAGCCGTCATCACCATGCGACTGCGAACGAAGAGGCGGACTACGTGGGCCGAATCCATGACATCTCCGAACTTGTCGCATCGGGAGCAGCCGCCACGGAAGTTCTCGCACGAGTCGAAGGGGAGCTCATCGACCTACTGCACCTACGAGCTGCCCGCTATGAACGGGGCCCCGCAAAGCACCTCATGTTGCGCATCGAACATGACGGACATGTCATCTTCGGAGACAAGGTTTGGGGTGTTCATATCGTAGGCCTGCCAGGACCCGAGATCGAGTTGGTCGTGCAGAGCAGGGGTGAGACGCTCGGTCGCTTCGTTCTGACGCCCACCGCTGGTTATCCGGTTTCCCGCGAGCGCCGGGTGGTGGCCGTAGCTCTCGCAGATCAGGCTGGCGCGGCCCTGCGCCCCCAGCTCCACGCCGTGTAAGGGATCCGTAGCTTCGGGCGTCAACTGATGACGAGCAGCACCAGGACAAAGAGGGCATAAGTGGCGATGATCGAGCGCGCCTGCGGCGCGGCGGAGCCCGTGCCCGGCATAGGCGAGCACCAACGCCAGCGCGGTCAGCCCGACGTACCAGCCGGCGACAAGGAGGCCAGATGCCGACGGTTTGGCTACGCCGAGCAATGTGGCCGGGATCAAGAGTCCTGCAGTGACATTGAGCGAGTTTGAGTTCAGTGCGGTGCTCAGCGTGGCCGCTCCACGACCCCTCCGGGCCAGGTAGATGGCGGAGACCGCGTTAGGAAGGCTGGTGACGGCGGCAAGGACGAGGCCGCCGACGATGATCTCCGGGACGGCGAAATGCGCACCCAACGAAGTGGCTCCACGTTCCATGACCACGCTGGCCAAGATCACGACAACCAGCGCTCCGCCAGCGACGAGCACGTCGGCAGTCGTGCCCCGTCTCGGGGAGAGGTTGTCTTCGAGCTCACTCTCCTCCTCGACGATGGCTTCTTCGAGCCATGCCGTCCACCTGACCGGCAGACCGAGCCATCCGAGGATCCTTCGGTGCGCACCTAAGAGGGCGACATAGGGAACCAACACGGCGAGGACAACAGCGAGTCCGACTGCTGCCGAGAGGTGCCCTCCCACACTCAAGAGACAGGCGACGCCGATCACCACGGCGACCGTCCCGCTGAATACCACGACTTTTTGGTGCAGCCTGATACGGCCTGCCACAACCGCCCCCAAACCCAACAGGGCCGCCAAGTTGAAGACGTTTGAGCCGAGGACTACTCCCGCGCCGACCGTCGGTTGGTCGTGCACCAGAGCCGTGATCGAGGCCGTGATCTCGGGCGCGTCGGCGGCCAACGCAGCCACCATGCCGAGTAAGGCTTCGGTGAGCCCAAACATTTCGCCGATCCGTTCAAGGCGCGAAACGAGGACCCAACTCGTGGCCAGGCTTACGGCCGCACCGACGGCAAAGGCCACGCAATTGAGGACCTCGCTCACGGGCGCAGCGGCGCCCTCTTCACGCGCCGCGCCGGGGAACCACGTCTAGCCAGATGGACGGGTTGGGCAGATCCTGATGCCACATGTCAGCTCCTGAGCGCGAACCTTCAGTGTGCCGACCAGACTTCCCGGCTCTCCGCTTCTAGCGTAGTTGTTGATCCATTTTTTGGCAGCCCACCTCGTGCCGCCGCGAGCGGCTCCTTCGGACGGCGACTGCTCGGAAAGGTCCCTCATGTCAGGAGCACTCGCGTCCCCGCGATCTCGCTGAGCACGCAGTGTTTGCGGTGCGGCCAAATGGGTACTCATACGCTTTCGACACGCTTGTTGGTTATTATGCGGGCTACCAAGGGGGCCAAGGGCGCGGTTATGTGCCGAATAGCTAAAGCGGAATTCGGAGAAGGAAGGGCTGCGCCTGCGGCCGCACGGGCTTGGATGGGCGAGCTCTTGGAGCGCTGGGAGGTGCCTTGGCTCTCAGACACTGCCTGTCTGCTTACCAGCGAGCTCGTCACGAACGCGATTCGCCATGCCAAAAGCGGCCCTGCGATCACTGCGACAATTGCTGGCGGATTGTTCGAAGTAGGCGTGACAGACGGGAGGCCCGATGAGGTGCCACAGGTTTTCTCTACCGAGGACCCGACGAGAGTTGGCGGACGCGGAATGGCGATCGTAGAGGCTCTCGCCGCTGATTGGGGAACGACCGTCTATCCCAAGGCCAAGCACGTCTGGTTCCGCCTCGAGGCCGTCGACTGGTCGTATCTCACAGCCTGTCGATGTCACGGGGACCACGCCGACAAGCTGCTTCTCGACTCGGGGCGCCAAGTCCTCGCGAACTCAGGGCCATGGGACAACGCCCGTGACTAGAGGCCAATGAGATCGCCGCCGCCAGGCAGGAACAGGATGTTAATTTTTGGAGAGACAGCGTCGAGGGGTCCAACAGCGTGGCCCCTTGTGAACTGCGAGTAGGAGAAAGGTCAGTGACTCAAGCGGACTTTTCCCGACAAGTGAGCAAGGTCGGCGATGTTCACGTTGTCGTACTTAGAGGCGAACTCGACTTGAACTCGGCGGAGGGACTAGCAGATTGGCTCGTGGATGTTGCCGGTTCGGCAGTCGTCGTGGATCTGTCCGAGCTGACTTTCATGGACAGTTCAGGCATCAACGCCCTTATCAATGCCGATAAAAGAATGAGGGCCCAAGGTGATGACCTGATCATCACTCGACCTCAGCCAATCGTGAAGCGGACATTAGAAATCGTTGGACTCGCCGATTGGCCTGCGGACTGGGACCCCGAATGGAGTGCTCTCTGAAGCAGGAATGGTCCTCTTGCTGGTCGGTAATGCTCCGTAGAATCTCTGTCTCTACGAGGCTCGAGGGCTTGTCGCTCCGGCACGGGGCGATGGCGGGTCTCGCCTCTATAGCGAGAACGACCCGCAACCTCTCCGGCTGATAGGTCAGCTTTTGGAGAACCGCCTCAACTTGGCCGGTGTCGACATGGTCCTCGATCTCCAGGAAGCAAATGCACGATTGCGGAGTGAACTCGACAAGCGAGCAGCCCCCGAGGGGGAGGGTTGACGCGCCTCAAATGACCACCATATGGCGCCATGATTTTTGTACGTCACCATGTCCTACGGACCGAGAGCGCGGCCGAGCCCGTCCGCAGCCTCCCTATCGCGAGCTTCCGCGGCATGTGCGTAGACCGCCAACGTCACAGACGGGTTGGCATGGCCGAGCCGAGCTGCAACGGTCCTGGGGTCCATCCCCTGTCCAACCATCTCTGTCGCACTCAGGTGACGAAGATCGTGGAAACGGAACTTCCATGACTCCACTCGAGGGGGATCAGAGGCAAGCGCCTCGGTTTCCATCGTTCGACACAAACGGTGAAACGCCCTGGTGAGACTGTTCGGGGTTCGAGGCGAGAGTCCGTCGGCCTGCGTGGACCATACGAACGCATCGCTCGACAAAGGTACGCAGGCTGTCGCCGCTTCGGATTCGGCCCTGGCCTGACGCGCGGTGAGTATCGCCCTTGCCACCGGGTCGAGGGCGATCGTGCGAACTTGGTGAGTCTTTGGATCCTTGAGTCCCCAGGTGGAACGGATTTGCCACACCGAACGACGAACCGTGAGCCGGGATCCCACCAAATCGATATCGGACCATTGGACCCCACATATTTCTCCCCGGCGCATGCCGGTCAGCATGGCGAAAAGAAGGATCGGCCCGAGGTCGGGCGAAAACGTATCGGCCGCACGTAGGATCAGTGCCCGAGCTTGCACCGCCGAAGGTACCTGCATTTCGGCGCGACCACTGCTCTCGAGCTGGACATCGTTGGCAGGGTTCTCGGGGATGTACTTCCACCTTTTCGCCTGGTTCAGCGCGGCACGAACTATCCGATGGTGGTGCATCAGGGTGGCGGGGGACATCCCGCCGGCCAGCAGTGTGTCATACCAGCGGTCCAGGTCACGAGTGGTGAGCTTTGAAACGTCGACACCGCCAAGTGGACTGGCTTTGATGCGTGTCGCCTTGCTTCGGTATCCGTGCAAGGTATTCGGCGATCTACCTCGGGTCTCACCATGCGCGATCCACTCGTCGAGCAGCGGCCGAGAGGGTCGCGTTTCTCTGCGGGCTTCGACTTCGGCCCCGAACTTGCCATCGGCGATATCGGTAACGAGCCTGGCGAGTTGCTTCCTGGCTTCCGCGATCCCTACGCCCTTCTCTTTGCGGGGTGCGCGTAGGTCTTCGTCACCTGCTTGCCGGTAGCAGCGTTGTACGCTCGCAACTCGAAATGCCCAGGTGAACGTTCCCTGATCGTGCCGGTCATGGACACGAAACTAGGGCAAGTACTAGGGCAAGGCAAAATCGCTCGTAGTCTGCAAGCAAGAAAGACCAGGTAAGGGGCTGTAGCTCAGTGGTTAGAGCAGGGGACTCATAATCCCTCGGTCGTGGGTTCGATCCCCACCAGCCCCACCCGTTCGGTTGTGTCCGGACCCCAGCGGCGGCCCGGGGTCAGCCCGGTTCGGGCTCGGTCGCCGCCCAGGCGGCGGCACCGCCGGTCAGGTTCTCGGCGGTCCACCCGGCCTCGCTGAGTGCGGTCGCCGCTTTGGCGGAACGAACCCCGGCGGCGCAGGCCACGACGATGGTCGTCCCCTGAGGGAGCTCTCCCACCCGGTCGCCGAGCTGGCCGAGTGGGATGTTCACCCCGATCGGGTAGGCCCACTCGGCCACTTCGTCGGGCTCGCGCACATCGAGCAGGAAGACGTCCTCTCCCCTTGAAAGGCGGGCGCGGATCTCGTCTGGGGCAACCTCGGCATACGGCATGGCTGCCAGGCTACCGGCGTCCGTGCCGCCGGGTCCGGGTCGTCGCCTCCGTGTCAGCGTTCCCCCGGGGGTCGCAACTACGCTCAGGAGCGTGTCGTTGCCGCGGAGATACCTCAACGACGACGAGGACCTCCTCGTCCAGTTGCGCCCGCACTGGGTCTTTTTCGCCGGCCCCCTCGCCGTTACCGTGGCCGCGGTGGCGATCGTGATCACCATCATCGTCGCCGAGCCTTCGATCCCGAATTGGCTGGCCGACGGGTTGTGGATTCTGGCCGCGATCCCCGGGGCGTGGCTGCTCGGACGGCTCGCCCGGTGGCGGCTCTATACGTTCGCACTTACCACGACCCGGATTCTGGTCCGCCGTAACGTGTTCGACCGTGACATCGTCCAGATCCGGCTCCAGCGGATCACCGGGCTCAACCTGTCCCAGACGATCTTCGAACGGGTGCTGGCCACCGGTCGCCTGGTCATCGACGTCCAGGGCGAGGACGACGAGATCATCCTCCCGTTCATCCGCAAGCCGATCATCCTCCAACGGGTCATCAACGGTCAGATCAACGAGCTCGTGGGCGGTGGCAGCGCGGAGCCCATCCCCGCCGAATTGCGGAGCATCGATCTGCGCTCTTCCCGGTCGAGGGACAGCGCCACCAACGGCTACGGCAGTGATGACGAGTTCGACACGTACGAAAGGGGCGATGCCTTGGACGGGCCGAACAGCCCGGACGGGCCCGACGGTCCCGCAACCCCGCCTTTCGGTGTCCCGGTGGTCTCGGCTGCAGATCCTGCCGGCGTCCCTCAGGGCCCGATCCCGATCCCGACCGCGACAGTCGCGCCTGGTCCGGCTGCTCCCGCTGCACCCGCCCCCGGTCCTCCGCCGGCCTACGGGTCCGGGCCCGCCGAAATCCGCGACAGGCTCATTGAGCTCGACGATCTGCGCCAGCGGGGAATCATTTCGCAAGAGGAGTTCGCGGCGAAGAAAGCCGAGCTTCTCAGCCGCATTTAGCCCTCCGGGGGCACCCCTGGGCGGCGACTACCGTGGAGGGGGTGGACACTCCTCGCTACAGGTGCGACAGCTGCGGCAACGTGACCCGCTTCGACGTCACGACGTCGCAGACGACGAAGGCCTTCCACCACTACACGGTGGGAGGCGAGCTCGAGCTCGAGGAGGAGACCGTTCTCTCACGGCACGTCGACGAGGTCGTCTGCCGTTGGTGCGGCCACGGCCGCAATGTCGTCGAGACCGGCGACGACGAGTTGCAACGAGGGGAACCGGACACCCCATCGCGGACCCCGTGAACGACCCGTCACCGGCGGAGATCCTGCGCCGGGTGAGGCCTATCCCGACGTACCGGGATCACCCGGCTACGTCACCGGTGGACATCGGCGGCGTGACGCCGGGCGGGGACCATCTGACCGTGACCATCGTCGAGTCGGCCGACCCGGTTCTCCTCGTCTTCGTGTCGTCATCGTGTCTCGGCTGTCGGGACCTGTGGGAGGGGACGGCGGCGTTGCGGACGTCGCTCCCAGAAGCGGTGCACATATTCCTGGTGACCAAAGGGCCCGAGCTCGAGGATGCGACGGCGATCGCCGCACTCGACCCGGGGGATACCCCGATCGTGATGAGCTCGCAGGCCTATGCGGACTATCGGGTGGGCGGCCCACCCTTCTTCTCCGTCGTGGTCGGCGGAGAGGTCCGAACCGAGGGTGTGGCCTGGGGGATCGGCGAGACCGTCCGGGCCACCCGGCAAGCCCTCGGGGAGACCCGATGACCACATCGGTGCGCCCGCGAGGGCGTCTGTCACAACCCTCCGCAATGCTCTGGGCAAAGAAGGAGGGCCGCCATCATGCCCGAAGGCAACTTGTTCAGCCCGGCCACGACGGGACCACTCACGATCGACTGCGAATGCTGCGAGCTCCAGGGGACGGATGCCTGCGACGACTGCGTCGTCACGTTCCTGTTGGGGCGCGAGCCCGATGACGCAGTGGTCATCGATGCCGACGAGGTCCGCGCCATGCGCATGCTCGAGAGGGCGGGTCTTGCGCCGTCATTGCGCTTCAGCAACCGGGCGGGCTAGTTCTCCTCGGTGGTCGGTCATGCGGCCACCCACCACTTGGACCCAGGATCACCGCACGACCCAGGGTGACGCATGAACCAGGTGCTCGCATGACCCGTCACCTGCTGGTGACAAACGACTTCCCACCCAAGGTGGGGGGAATCCAGAGCTATCTCTGGGAGCTGTGGAAGCGCCTCGATCCGCAGTCCTTCGTTGTGCTCACCGCGTCTTCACACCCCGACGCAAAGGTGTTCGACGCAGAGCAGAAGGCACGCGGGATCCACATCGAACGCGTTGCCGAGTCGATCCTCTACTTCCCGACGCCCCGCGCCCTGGCCCGGGTGCGCCGGTGCATCGCTGAGCACGACATCGATCTGGTGCTGCTGGATCCCGTCCTCCCACTCGGCCTTCTCGGTCCTCGTCTCGGCGTCCCCTACGGGGTCATTCTGCACGGGGCCGAAGTGACGGTGCCGGGCCGCGTGCCCGGATCACGGGCCGCACTCGCACACGTGCTGAGGGGCTCATCGGTCGTCGTCTCGGCCGGGAGCTATCCGGCCGGGGAGGGGCGCCGCGCCGCGGGTGCCATCGAAGCACCCGTGATCGAAGTTCCGCCCGGCGTCGACACGTCGGCCATCACGCCGCTGCTGGCGGCCCAACGGCGGGCGGCCCGGGCCCGCCTGGGGTTGCCCGCCGGAGGACCGCTGATCGTGAGCCTGAGCCGGCTGGTCCCGCGCAAGGGCATGGATGTCCTCATCGCCGCCGCAGACCGGTTGGCCCCTTCCTACCCGGACCTGGTGGTCGCCATCGGCGGGGCGGGACGGGAGCTGGAGCGGCTGCGCCGTCAAGCCGCCGCCAGTCCGGTCTCGGTCTCGGTTCTCGGCCGCGTCAGCGATGAAGACCGGGCGGCCCTCCTGGGTGCGGCTGACATTTTTGTCATGGCCTGCCATAACCGCTGGCTCGGGCTCGAGCAAGAGGGGTTCGGCATCGTCTTTCTCGAGGCCGCCGCCGCCGGTGTGCCCCAGATCGCGGGTGACAGCGGGGGAGCGGCCGAGGCCGTGGTCCACGGAAAGACCGGCCTTGTCGTGCGCGATCCCGAGGACCCCGGACGGGTGGCCGAGGCCCTCCGCAGCCTGTTGGCCGAGCCCAAGCTGCGAAAACGCATGGGCCGAGCGGCCCGGGCCCGGGCCCAGACATCCTTCGACTGGGACGTTCTCGCTTCTAGGCTGGCCAGCACCCTGGCGGAAGTGGCAGGCTGACTCCCCCTGTCCGAGCCCGAAGTCAGGTTGACAAGAGAGGAACACGAGATCGTGGCCGATCAAGCCACCGAACATATGTCGGTGTCAGCATCGCCTGAGCGATGCTTCTCTGTTGTCGCGGACATCGAGCGGTACCCCGAATGGGCGGCCGACATCAAGGAGATCATCGTCGACGAGCGCGACGATCAGGGTCGCCCCGTGCTGGTCACCTTCCGTGCCGCCGCCTTCGGCCGGAGCACCAGCTACACCTTGCGCTACGACTTCTCCGACGCCCCGCGCGTCCTGTCGTGGATTCTCACCAAGGGCGACATCACCTCGAAGTTGGACGGGAGCTACGTCTTCGATCCGGGCGAGGGCTCCGGGACGCTGGTCACGTACCACCTCGAGGCCGAGTTACGGGTGCCTATTCCGGGCTTCATCAAGATGCGCGCCCAGAGCCGCATCATGTCGACGGCCATGCGGGAGCTGAAAGCACGGGTCGAGTCTTCGGCATGATGTCCGACGCCGGCTCGTCGGCGCCGGCCGACGTGGCGTTCGGCATCGATATCGGTGGCACGAAAGTGCTCGGCGTCGCCCTCGACGCCGCCAGCACGGTGGTGGCCGAGGCCCGGGTGGCCACCCCGAGGGGCGGGGGCCGGGACGAAGGGGCCGAGGTGGCCGACGCCGTGGTCGAAGTGGTGGCGCAACTCGACGCCGCGATGGTCCCGGGGTCGGCCGGCGCAGGCGCTGTGGCACCGCCCGTCGGTGTCGGCGCTCCCGGCATGGTCGACCGCGACGGTCGGTTGCGCTTCGCACCCAATCTCCCCCAGGGCCAGGGCGTGGACTGGAAGGTGCTCATCGGCGGGCGCCTGCCGGGCCGGAGGGTCGTGATCGAGAACGACGCCAACTTCGCCATGCTGGCCGAACTCCGGCTCGGCGCGGCGAAGGGTTTCTGCCATGTCGTGATGGTCACGTTGGGGACCGGTATCGGCGGCGGGATCGTGGTCGACGGGCAGGTGCAGGTGGGCGCCCATGGGTTTGCCGGTGAAATCGGCCACATGGTGGTCGATCCGGCCGGGCCGCCGTGTCCGTGCGGTCGGCGCGGCTGTTGGGAGCGTTACGCATCAGGAGGCGGACTCGGCCTGCTGGCGCGCGAGGCGGCGCTGGCGGGCAAGCTGCCCGGGGTGGTCGCCCTTTCCGGGGGCGATCCGGAGAGCGTGCGCGGCGAGGACGTGACGGCGGCCGCCCTCTCGGGCGATGCCGACGCGCGGCGGGTGGTGGAAGAGGTCGGATGGTGGGTCGGTTTCGGACTGGCCAACCTGGCGAGCGTGCTCGACCCCGAATGTTTCGTTCTGGGAGGCGGGCTGGTCGGTGTGGGGGATCTCCTCCTCGATGCCACCCGGAGCGCCTACGCCGCACTGGTCGAGGGCGGGACGAGCCGACCCGAGACCGTCATCGTCCCGGCCCGGCTCGGCGAGCGTGCCGGTGCGGTGGGTGCGGCGCTCGGGGGGCGCTCCGGGGCGCTCGAGTGAGGTGGGGATGATCCGTACCGGTATCGTCGTGCCGACGTTCAGGGACACTCCCGCCGAGGCGCTCGAGGTGGCGCAGCGGGCTTTGGCCGCTGGTGTGGACGGTGTGTTCTGCTACGACCATCTGTGGCCGATCGGACAACCGGAGAGACCGGCCCTCGCTCCGTTCCCGATACTGGCGACCCTCGCCGCCTCCTACGAGGGTCCGCCCACCCCCGGCGGCGGACCGTACTTCGGGACGCTGGTGGCCCGCACGGGCCTCGTTCCCAATGCAGTGCTGGACAACCAATTCGCGGCGCTGGCCCGATTCGCTCCCGGCCGTGTCATCGCCGGGTTGGGTACCGGAGATCGGCTCAGCGAAGCGGAGAACCTGGCCTACGGCATCCCCTTCCCGCCGGCGGCCGACCGCCGGAGCGACATGGTCGAGCTGGCGCACGCACTGCGGGCCCGGGGCATCACCGTGTGGCTGGCGGGTGGCCCGGCGGCCCGGATCGAAGAGTCGCAGGCGGCGGGGGCCGCCCTCAACGTCTGGGACGCCGACCCGGCATTGGTGGCGGCACGGTCCCAGGGGCCCGACGCCGTCGAGGTTACGTGGGGCGGCCCGCCTCGCCAGGACCGCTCGAGCCTGACGTCCCTCGTAACGGCGCTGGCCGGTGCAGGCGCCACGTGGGCCATCTTCGCCTGGCCCGTCGACCCTGATGCCCTGGTGGCAGCAGGGCGCACACCATCGTGGTCCGGAGAACCGGAGGCCGGGTCGTAGACTTGCCCGATGGAGTTCCGCCGGATCAACGGGCTGCCGCCCTACGTCTTCGCCACCATCAACACGATGAGGGACGATGCGCGCCGAGCCGGACTCGACGTGATCGACCTCGGATTCGGCAACCCGGACCTGCCCTCGCCCGAGGTGGCGGTGGACAAGCTGGCCGAGGCGGCCCACAACCCGCGCAATCACCGCTACTCGGCCTCTCGGGGCATCCCCAAGCTGCGCAGCGCGATCACCGATCTGTACCTGCGCAAGTTCGGCGTGGAGCTCGATCCCGACACCGAGGTCGTCACCACGATCGGGGCCAAGGAGGGGTTCTCGCACCTGATGTGGGTCCTGGTCGGCCCGGGCGACACCGCGTTGGTGCCGTCCCCGTCGTACCCGATCCACATCTGGGGTCCGCTCTTCGCCGGCGCCGACGTGCGCCAGGTGCCGCTTAACGGGCCTTCCGTCGACGTCGACGGAACCGCCGCGCCCGATCCCGGTGATGATTTCTTCGACGGCTTGATGCACGCGTGGGAGGAGTCATGGCCCAAGCCACGGGTCATCGTCCTTTCGTTCCCCCACAACCCGACCACGGCCTGCGTCGACCTCTCCTTCATGGAACGCCTGGTGGCGTTCGCCCGCGAACACGAGGTCATCCTCGTGCACGACTTCGCCTACGCCGACATCGGCTTCGACGGCTATGACCCACCCTCGATCCTGCAGGTGCCCGGGGCCAAGGACGTCGCGGTCGAGCTCTACACCATGACCAAGTCCTTCTCCATGGCCGGTTGGCGTGTCGGGTTCGTGGTGGGTAACCGCGAGATCGTGCAGGCACTGACCAAGCTGAAGACGTATCTCGATTACGGCACCTTCCAGCCCATACAGATCGCGGCCATCGTGGCCATGAACGAGGCGCCGGACTATCCCAAGGTCATCAACAAGATCTACAAGTCGCGTCGCGACACGTTGTGCGACGGCCTCAACCGCATCGGCTGGCGCCTCGTCCCGCCGAAAGGGACGATGTTCGTCTGGGCGCCGATCCCCGAGCCCTATCGCGAGATGGGCTCACTCGAATTCTCCAAATATCTGGTCAAAGAGGCCGATGTCGCCACATCGCCTGGCGTGGGCTTCGGCCCCGGCGGTGACGGCCACGTGCGGTTCGCGCTGATCGAGAACGAGCAGCGCATCAGCCAGGCCGTGCGCAACCTGCGCGGTGCCCTGACCAAATTGGGCTGAGGCTGCTCCTACGGCAGTCCCGCCCCCGGGACCGTCGTGCGTGCCGTCTCGAGACAGCCCGTGCGCTTCTCCTGGGCCTTCACCTGATCACTGGTGGCGGCGGTGACCATGAAGAGCGTCAGGCGGTCCTCGCCGCCCAGCATGCAGGCGAAGCTCCCGAGGCCGCTCGCCGTGGCGATCCGCTCGACGATGTCGCCCCCTTCGGCCACCCGCACGAATTCCGATCCGAGTGCGTTGGCCACCCAGATGGTGTCGTCGGCACAGAGGCAGATCCCATCGGGTGCGACCCCCTGGGGGAGCACGGCCCATGCCCGGCGTCCGGAGAGGGTCCCATCGGGACCGCGATCGAATGCCGTGAGGCAGCCCCCCATGCTCTCGGCGACGACGAGCGTCGCCCCATCGGCGGTGATCACCGTGCCGTTGGGGAACGCCAGGTTGTCCGCTGCCTCGTGGCTGGTGCCGTCAGGATCGACCCGCACCAGCGATGTGGGTCCGATCTTGCCGCGCGTCACCGTGCCGTCGGACTCCTGGCTGAGCTCGAAGCCGAAATTCCCCGCGTAGGCCTGACCGTTGCTCGCGACCACCATGTCATTGGCGTGCCCCTGCGCCCAAGGCGTCAGCTCGCCGTGACGCACCAGCGTCCCATCGGGCTCGCGCCGAAAGACGGCGCGATCGAGGCGCGAGTTGATCAGGAGGCGGCCGTCGGGCAGCCAACCCAGACCGGCCGGCTCGCCGTCGAACGCCACCTCGGTGCGTTTGTCGCCCTCGGGCGAGACCGAGAAGACGCCATGGTCGTAGAAGTCCGAGAACCAAAGACGGCCGTCGTGCCAGCGGGGGCACTCGCCGAAGTAGAGCCCGGACAGGAACGGCTCGGCAACGCTTGCGTGCTCGGGCATGATGGCCACCTCCCTTGGGCCCCCTGGCCCGGCTCCGCAGTTCAGCACATTGCCTGCCCGCTTGCAGCGTGCCGCCTGCCGCGTGCCGCACCCGCGCCGGAACGCGCACCCGCACCCGCCACACCCCGCCTACAGGCGGGGGTCGGGACTACGTTTGCCACGTGGCGTACTGGGTGCTCAAGGTGATCCTCAGCCCGATCTTCTTCATCCTGTGGCGGATCAAGGTCGAGGGGCGGGAGAACATCCCCAAAAAAGGGCCGGCTGTGTTGGCGGCCAACCACCAGTCCTTCTGCGATTCGTTCTTCATCCCCCTCGTCGTGACCCGCAAGGTGACCTACCTGGCCAAGGCGGAGTATTTCGATTCCAAGAAGACCGCCTGGTTCTTCCGCGCCGCCGGCCAGATCCCGATTCGACGCGGAGGGGGAAGCGAGACCGAGCGCGCGCTGGAGACGGCGCGGTCCGAGGTGCTCAGGAAGGGTCGCCTCCTGTGTCTCTACCCCGAGGGGACCCGCACGCTCGACCGGTATGTGCACAAAGGCCGAACGGGCGTGACCCGCCTTTCACGTGAGTGCGGTGTGCCGATCATCCCCGTCGGCGTCGTGGGCACCGTTGAGGTCCAACCGGTGAATTCGAAGATCATGCGCCCCTTCAAGCGCGTGACCATCCGGTTCGGAAAGCCCATGGAGATGCCGCCGCCGGCCAATCCGGACGATCCGCTGGAGGGGCATGACCACAACGAGTGCCGCGCCTTCACCGATTCCCTGATGCGCGAGATCGCCCGCCTTTCCGAGCGTGCGTACGTGGACGAATACGTGCCGGCCCGCACGGGCGCCGCATCGAGCTGACGTGCGAGCCCGTTCCGGGAGCGGGAGCCCGATCGGCGGCGGCCCGCCGGGCGCAATTCCCACGGAGTAGCCTCGCCGGCGCTCTGAGCCGGCGCCTGAAACAGCCTGTTTACATTGATCGCCTAGCCTCTGGCGCATGGCCGGATACAACGTTCGCATCGCCTTGCCCGACCGCCCGGGGGCGTTGGGACTGGTGGCCAGCCGCATCGGAGCGGTGGGCGGGGACATCGTCGCCATCCACATCCTCGAGCGCGTGGACGGCAACGCCGTCGACGAGTTCGTGATCGAGCTCGGTGGCGGGCACCTCGTCGAGCTCCTGCGCAACGAGATCCACGAAGTCGACGGCGCTGTCGTGCTCGACATCGCGCCGATGACACCTACCCCGTGAGCGGGGTCACGCGGTAGGCACAGACGTGTGCACCGTCCATGAGGTGCGCCACCCGCTCCACCGCGGCACCGGGCAGGGCCTCGCGGATGAACGACAGCTCGCTCGAGCACGCCTGGGAGAAGCCGTGCGCCACCGTGAGAATGGCGCAGTTGTGCTCGACGATCAGCCAGCTCCCGTCCTCCTGCTCGGTGGCATCGGCCAGGTAGCCGTCTTCGTCCAAAATGGCGGTGAGCGCGGCCACCTGCTCGGTGAAGGAGAGATCGGCCAGCCGGGGCCGGGCGCCGTCGACCCGGCGCTGCCGGCGGCGCTCGAACAGTTCGTCCACCTGCTCGCCGTCGGGACCGCCCAGGTAACCGAGCAGCTCGGTGGTGAGGTCACCGTAACGTTTGGGGTAGAGGGCCTCCGCCGCAGCGGTGAGCGTGTAGTGGTGCGCCGGCCGGCCCCGGCCCAGGGTCTCGCCCGCCACGTCGTCGCGCGCCAGCAGGCCGTCATCTTCGAGCCGCACCAGCTGCATGCGCACCGCGGCCGGGGTCAGGCTCAAGGCACGTGCTACCTCGGCCGCCGCCAAGGGTCCCTGGCGCTTGAGCAGGTTGAGGATGGCCCGGCGGGTGGTCGGCAACGTAGCGAGCGGGGAGTCGGTCATGGCAGGATCAGGTGCACGTCGCCGAACTCGTGCCACAGGTACCCCTGTTCGAGTGCCGCGGCGTAGGAGGCCTCGAGGAGGGGTCGCCCGGCGATGGCCTCCAGCATGGCCAGGTGCGATGCCTCGGGTTCGTGCCATCCGGTCAGGAAGGCGTCGATCGAACGCACGGGGTGGGCCGGCGAGACCACGGTCTGCGTCCACCCTTCATTGGGGTGCACGTGGCCGTGTTCGTCCACCACCGATTCGAGGGCACGGACCACCGTCGTGCCGATGGCCACCACCCGCCCGCCCCTCCGGTGGGTGTCGTTGACCCGGTGCGCCGTGGCGGAGGACACCTTGAAATACTCGGCGTACGGGGGCTCGCTGGCTTCGAGGGAGGCCACGCCGGTGTGCAGGAGCAGGGGCGCCACGCCCACCCCTTTGGCGACCAGGCGGGTCAGGACCTCGGGGGTGAACGGCCTTCCCGCGCTCGGCATTTCGGCCGATCCGGGCTCGGTGACGTACACGTTCTGATAGGTGGAGAGGGGGAAGTCCCCCTGCACGTAGCCGTAGCGGATGGGGCGTCCGTAGCGGGCCAGGTAGGTGTGCAGGTTCTCGGGGGTCTCGAGCGAGGAGACCCAGAGGCGCACACCCACGCCGGCCGGACCGGGGGAGTACGGCGCCAGCAACCGGAGGCCGCCGCCGCCCGCCAGCTCGATGCTCGTCCCCGCCTCCGCCCCCAGCAACGCCTCGCCTCCCTGGCGCACCTCCACCGTCCACAATCCCGCCGGGAGCTGGGTCGACAGATGGATCTGGACCCTCCGGCCCCCATCGTCGATTCCGTCGATTTCAGCTGCCAAGGTGCCCGACGTGTTGAGCACCACGAGGTCGCCCTCCTCCAGGAAGCGGGGCAGCTCTGAGAAATGCGAGTGGACAAGGGTCCCGTCCCCCTTGTTGGCCACGAGCATGCGCACCGAGTCGCGGGTCATGCCGCGCGCCTCGGGTGGTGAGGGCGCCTCGAGCTCGGGCGGCAGCGTGAACGACAGCGGCTCCAAGACCGGCAGCGCCGGGGAGGCCCCGGTCATCACCGATGCGGTTGTCGTGGCGGCGGCCGGCGTCATGTCGGCACCCCGGCACCGACGAGCTCGCTGGCCCGGTAGCGCCCACTCGGGTGATGGCTGTCGATCAGCGTCAGGAAGGCCGGCACGACGGATTCGGGCTCGGGCCGGTCGGAAATGTCCTCACCCGGGTACGCCGCTTGATGCATGGCCGTGCGGAGGTCGCCCGGGTCGACCGACCACACCGTCACAGCGGGATACTCGACGGCGAGGACGGCACCGAGGTGCTCGAGCGCGGCCTTTCCGGCGCCGTAGCCGCCCCAGCCCTCGTAGGCCTCGACGGCGGCGTCGGAGGTGATGTTGAGCAGGCGGGGGTGCGCCGACGCCGCCAGGAGCGGGAGGGCGGCCTGGGTCACGCCCAGGGGTGCGACGACGTTGACTTCGAGCGCCACCCGGAGGTCGTCCAGGGGATAGGCCCCGAGCGGGGGGAGCGGCGACGTCCCGAGCGTCCCGGCGTTGTTGACGAGGAGGTCGAGCCCGCCCAACTCCGAGGCGGCGGCGACGAGGGCCCGTCGGTGCGCCGGGTCGGTGATGTCGCCGGCCACCGCCCGCAGGGCGCCCCCCGGCGCCAGCAGCGGGGCCAACTGGGCTGCGGCCTCCTCGAGGGAGGCCCGATGCCGCCCGTCGATGACGAGCGACCAGCCGTGGGCGGCCAACCCTTCTGCCAACGCCTGCCCGAGCCCACGGGACGCACCTGTGACGATTGCCACGCTCATGGTGTCCTCCATTTCCGGATCCATTCCCACAGCGGGATGCCCTTCGTAGAGGATTATAACAAGAGATTCCTTGTTTTATTCAGAGTTCTCGCCAGACCTCACCCCGGTGCGGCGGCCCAGCCCCGGGAGCGTTCGACCGCCTGGCGCCAGACGGCGTAGAGCGCATCGGTCACCTCGGTGGGCAACGCGGGCTCGAACCGGCTCGACGCGCTCCACAGGCCGCCCAGCTCCTCCAACGACCCCCACACTCCTTCGGCCAGACCGGCCAGGGTGGCGGCGCCGAGGGCGGTGGACTCGGTCGACCGCGGGCGGGCGACCGGCATCCGGCTCTGCTCGGCCTGGAGGTGCAGGAGCAGGTCCATGGCGGCCGCACCCCCGTCGGCCCGCAGGGAGGACAGGGGGTGGGCCGAGGCGGCCCCCATGGCATCGGTCATGTCACGCACCTGGAAGGCGATCGCCTCGATACAGGCCCGGGCGATCTGGGCCCTTCCGACGCCCCGGGTGAGCCCGGTGATGATGCCGCGTGCGGCCGGGTCCCACCACGGGCTGCCGAGGCCGGTCAGGGCGGGCACGAAGGTGACGCCCCCGCTGTCGCCGACCGACTCGGCGAGGGCGCCGGCCTCCGACGCCTGGGCGATGATCCCGAGGCCGTCGCGTAACCACTGGATGGCGGCGCCCGAGACGAAGGTCGACCCCTCGAGTGCATAGGCCACCGGAGCCTGCCCAGCGGCCTGCCCAGCGGTCCGACCAGAGGTCCGACCAGGGGCCGCCCCGGGGCCGCCGGCGTGCGGCCCGAGATCCCACGCCACGCTGACCGTCAGGCCGTCGGGCGCCGGCGGGCGTGTCGGCCCGGCGTTGGCGAGCACGAAGCTGCCCGTGCCGTAGGTCACCTTGACCATGCCGGGATCGAAGCAGCACTGCCCGAACAACGCCGCCTGCTGGTCGCCCAGCACACCCGAGATCGGGAGGCCGTCCAGCACGGCGCCGGCCGGTCCGAGGTCGGGCAGGCGCGCCGTGCCGAACCGCCCGGCCGAGGGCCGCACCTCGGGGAGCGTGTGCCGGGGGACGCCGAAGAGGGCGCAGAGGTCGTCGGACCAGGCGAGAGACGCGGTATCGAGCAGCATGGTGCGGCTGGCGTTCGAGGGGTCCGTGGCGAACTCGCCTCCCTGCGTACCCCCGGTCAGGTTCCACAGCAGCCAGCTGTCGACGGTCCCGAAGGCGAGGTCGGCGGACTCGCGACCGAGGGCCAGCGCCCCGTGCCGCAGCAGCCAGGTGATCTTGGTGGCGGTGAAATACGGGTCCAGCATCAGCCCCGTCCTCTCCCGCACCATGGGGAGATGCCCCGCCTCCTCGAGTTCGGCACAGATGCCGGCCGTGCGCCGGTCCTGCCAGACGATGGCCCGGGACAACGGCTGCCCGGTCGAGCGGTCGAACGCCACCAGCGTCTCGCGCTGGTTCGTGATGCCGATGGCCGCCACCGCCCGGCCCGCCTCGGCGAGGCGGCCACCCACCTCGGCCAAGGTGGCGCACACCGCCTCCCAGATCTCGGTCGCGTCGTGCTCGACCCACCCCGGGCGCGGGAAATACTGCGTGAGCTCGCGGTAGGCGACGTCGACCACCTGTGCCTGCCCGTCAACGACGAGAGCCCGTATGCCGGTCGTCCCGGCATCGATGGCGACCACGTACCCCACGTGTGCGACGCTACTGAAGCGGGCTCGCCGTGGGTCGTGCCTACGAAACCGGGGCTGCCCCCGGGGCTTGGGGCGGCCCGTCGCGCTAACCATCGCGAGCAGCCCCTGACCTGCCACGATGTGGTCACTCTTTCGTTGACAAGGGCGTAACTACAGTGCTGTAATGAACACAGCATCTCGTGGCTCTCGGGCGGGGCAACCACTACATCTTGTGGTTAAGCTGTATCCAGCCCTCCCGAGCACAAGATGAGAAGCACGCCGGGAGACGCCTGTTCCGCAGCTTGGGGGCTCGCGCCGCTGTCGGCCCTGACCGAAAAAACGAGGAGGATCCCAGCACTATGGCCATCGCCCCCCAGCGATCCGAAATTGGCATCAGGCGTCACTTCACCACGGCAGGTGTGCACCCCTACGACGAAGTGCGTTGGGAGCGGCGTGACGCCCGGATCACGAACTACCGGGACGGCAAAGTGGCCTTCGAGCAGCTGGACGTCGAGGTCCCCGAATTCTGGAGTCTGAACGCCACCAACATCCTGGCGCAGAAGTACTTCCGCGGAACGCTGAACACCGGCGAACGCGAGTGGTCGCTCAAGCAGGTGGCCGATCGCGTGGCCGACACGCTCACCGCATGGGGTCTCAAGGACGGCTACTTCGTCGACGGCGAAGAGGCCCAGATCTTCAACCACGAGCTCAAGCATCTGATCATCCACCAGAAGGCGGCCTTCAACTCACCGGTGTGGTTCAACATCGGTGTGCCCGGCGTGCCCCAGCAGGGGTCGGCCTGCTTCATCCTGGCCGTCGAGGACCAGATGGACTCCATCCTCAACTGGTACATGGAGGAGGGCACCATCTTCAAGGGAGGCTCCGGAGCCGGGGTGAACCTCTCGAAGATCCGCTCGTCGCACGAGCTGCTCAAGGGCGGCGGCACCGCATCGGGCCCCGTCAGCTTCATGCGTGGCGCCGACGCCTCGGCGGGCACCATCAAGTCGGGTGGCAAGACCCGCCGCGCCGCCAAAATGGTCATCCTCGATGTGGACCACCCCGACGTCGAGGACTTCATCTGGTGCAAGGCGATCGAAGAGCGCAAGGCGCGTGTCCTGCGCGACGCCGGCTTCGACATGGACCTCGACGGGGCGGACAGCCACTCGACGCAGTACCAGAACGCCAACAACTCGGTGCGGGTCACCGACGAGTTCATGGAAGCGGTGGTCGACGGCCGCGATTGGAACCTGACCGCCCGCACCGACGGCTCGGTCATCCGCACCGTGCCCGCCCGTGACCTGTTCCGTCAGATCGCCCATTCGGCCTGGGAGTGTGCCGACCCGGGGCTGCAGTACGACACCACCATCAACCGCTGGCACACAGCGCCGCTGGCGGGGAAGATCAACGGCAGTAACCCCTGCTCGGAATATGTTCACCTCGACAACTCAGCCTGCAATCTGGCCTCCATGAATTTGCTCAAATTCCTTAATGAAAACGACGAATTCGACGTCGAAGGATTCAAAGCCGGCGTCGCGGTCATGTTCACCGGACAGGAGATCATCGTCGGCAACGCCGACTACCCGACCGCGAAGATCGGCGAGACGACGCGGGCGTTCCGCGAGCTCGGCATCGGCTACGCCAACCTCGGCGCACTGCTCATGGCCCAAGGGCTGCCGTATGACTCCGACGCCGGACGGGCCTGGGCCGCTGCCATCACGGCATTGCTGACGGGACACGCGTACGCGACGTCTGCCCGCACCGCGGCACGCATGGGACCGTTCGCCGGATTCCACGACAACTCCGAGGCGATGGTCAAGGTGTTGCGCATGCACCAGGCCGAGGCGTCACGCATTGACGAGGAAGTCGTGCCACCCGAGCTGCTCTCGGCCGCCCAGGAGTCATGGGACGACGCGGTGGAGCTCGCCGAGCAGTACGGCGTGCGCAACTCGCAGGCCTCGGTCCTGGCGCCGACGGGAACCATCGGCTTGCTCATGGATTGTGACACCACGGGTGTCGAGCCGGACCTCGGTCTGGTCAAGACCAAGAAGCTCGTCGGTGGCGGCACGATGTCGATCGTCAACCAGACGATTCCCCGTGCCCTGGAGAAGCTCGGCTACGGGCCCGACCAGGTGTCAGAAATCGTCATGTACATCAACGAGAACATGTCGATCCTCGGCGCGCCGCACATCGCACCCGAGCACCTGCCGGTCTTCGCCTGCTCCATGGGCGACAACACCATCCACTATTCGGGTCACATCCGCATGATGGGCGCCGTACAGCCCTTCATCAGCGGCGCCATCTCCAAGACGGTCAACATGCCCGAGGACGTCACGGTCGAAGACGTGGAGCAACTGCACATCGACGCCTGGCGGTTGGGGATCAAGGCGGTGGCCATCTACCGGGACAACTGCAAGGTGGCCCAGCCGCTCTCGACCACCAAAATGGCCAGCACGGAGACGCCTGCCGCCGGGACCATGGGTGGCGACGTCGCCCCTCCGGGGTCGGCGGCGGAAGCGAAGGACCGCGCCGTGGCGGCCCGTATCGCCGAGCTCGAGGCGGCGCTCCTGCACGAACAGGAACGCAAGACAGAGTCCGTCGTGGTGGGTGCGATCCGGGAGCGCCTGCCCCGGCGCCGGAACTCCAAGACGTTCGCCTTCAGGGTGGCGGACTGCGAGGGTTACGTCACCGTGGGCGAGTACGAGGATGGCCGGCCCGGTGAGGTCTTCATCAACGTCTCGAAGCAGGGCTCGACGCTGGCCGGGATCATGGATGCCTTCTCCATCTCGTTGAGCCTGGGGCTGCAGCATCAAGTCCCCCTGTCCACCTACGTGCGCAAGTACACCAACATGAAGTTCGAGCCCGCCGGCATCACCGACGACCCCGAACTGCGCATCGCGACCAGCCTGGTGGACTACATCTTCCGGCGGATCGCCCTGGACTACCTGTCCGTGGAGGAGCGGGCCGACCTCGGGATCCTCTCGACCTCCGAGCGCATGCAGCCCACCCTGCCCGGCGTCGAGGAGTCGGCGACGCCTTCGGTCGGCCTCATCGATGACGGCTTGAGCGGGGCAGTTCGAACGGGTGCCGTCGCCGCGACGCCGACCATCCAGCCGGCGGCCGCAGCCATCAACAGCGCAGCCGTCACCCCACTGGCCCGGGCCGAACAGCGTGACGCCCCATACTGCTACAGCTGCGGCAACGCCATGCAGCGGGCCGGTTCTTGCTACGTCTGCGGCAGCTGCGGCACGACCAGCGGGTGCTCATAACGAAGCTGCAAGGACCCGGACCGGGGTACCGGATCGGGGTAGAGGACTAGGGCAGGATCTCGACGTACCCGTCCGTTCCGTTGACCCGTATCTGCTGCCCGTCACGGATCAGCCGGGTGGCGTGCTCGATGCCGACGACTGCCGGTAGGCCGTACTCGCGTGCGATCACCGCTCCATGGGTCATCAGCCCGCCCACCTCGGTCACCAGGCCGGCGATGGCGACGAACACGGGCGTCCAACTGGGGTCGGTGTAGGCGGTGACCAGGATGTCGCCTGTATCGAGGTCAGCGTCGGCCATGTCGAGAATGATGCGGGCCCGCCCCTCGATGGTCCCGGCGGAAACGGGCAGACCGGCCAGCGCGCCGGCCGGGACGTCGGTGCGCCGGTAGATCCCGGTGACGACCTCGCCGTCCGACGTGAGCACGCGGGGCGGCGTGAGCGCCTCGTACGACCTGAACGCCTCCTCGCGCAGGTCGATCAGGTGGTCGTCAACCTGGTTCGTGCGCACGACGTCATGGAACTCTCCGAAGGTGAGGAAGAAGATGTCGTCCCTGTCGCGGAGCACGCCGGTCTGCACGAGACGCTCGGCCTCTTCGAGCAGCGCCCGCTTGTAGACGAAGTAGCGGCTGATCATGCCGTACTTGGGGTACTCGCGGTACCCGATGAATGTCCGGACGCGGTCGATCTTCTCCTTGGTCTCTTCGGCCTTGTGCTCCCCGTCGGGGACTGCGCGCAGGCGGGCCAGCAGGTCCCGCTCCTTGTCCGCGGCCTCCTGACGGCCCCGTTCGAAGCGCCGCTCTCCGGCGCCGGGCCCGAAGTTCTTGACGTTGCCGAGGATCAGGGGCACAAGCGTGCTGGGGCGTTCACTCCACCGTGGCCTCGTGATGTCGATCTCACCGACACAGCGCAAGCCGTACTTCTCCAGCCAGGCCGCAATGGCGTCGCGGGCTTCGAGCCCCCCCTCGAGGTTCGGCAGTTCCTGGAGGAAAGTCCCGTCCTCGTCCTGGAGGTGGGCATGGACCTGCTCGAGGTATGCCACCACCGCTCGATGGGGGCGGATCACGTCCGCAACGTCGAGGAGGGCAAGCCCCATTTCCGATGTGACGTTGTGCGGCACCGACTGGGTGAGCGTGTCGGCCGCGTTCTTCTCGCCCAGCCACTCCTCGAGATGCTCGTTCAACCACCAGGTGGCCTCCATGGCGGACATGAAGACCTGGTGGCTCCGCGGATCGAACAGAACCCGCCGGAGCTCCTGAATGTCAGCAAGGATGAAGTCGAGCAGCGCCGATCCTGTCTTGGACGAAATGTCGTGCTGCAGGGCGGCGATCGATGCCTCGCTGTGTGCGATCAGTTCGATGACGATCGCCGGATCAGTCTCGATCGGAGCGAGGCCACTTCCGTCGCCCCCCGGCGTCCTGGGTGGACCATCGTCGGGGAGCATCGGGATGAAGTCGGTGCGTTCGAGGATGGTGCGCAGCGCGTCCCCGATCAGCGGATCGGATCTGCCCAGGGCCTCCAGATAGGTGGCTCGAGTCGTGGGAGAGCTGAGCAGGGGCGCGACGTCGACGAACAGTCTCCCGCCGGCTTCGGCCATGGGTCGCGGGGTCGTCATCTGCCAGAAGGAGAGGCCGAGGGGTTTCATGGGGTCGGTCATCATCTGCTGATGGCCGACCGAGACGTAGACGTGGTTCTGTCGGTCGACTTCGACGGGCAGAGGGAAGAGGTTGGTGATCGGGCGGCTCTGGACGAACTGGAACGCATCTCCGACCAGGCACCACTCCATGTCCTGCGGTTGGCCGAGGTGCGCCTCGACCTGCCGGCCCAGCTGTACGAGCCGTAGGACCTGCGCGTCGTTCAATGCCGGTTGCGCCTGGCGTTCCGGCTCGACGGCCACCTCCCGTGTTCCGCCTTCGGGGGGCGCCTGTATGGCCAGCTGTTTGGTGGCGACCGCCCTCGAGATAATCCCGCCATCCTGCACCTTGAAGGCGTCCGGGTTCACCCGACCCGAAACCAGGGCCTCACCGAGGCCGAAGATGGCCTCCACGAAAGCGACCTTCCGGTTGGACGTGACGGGGTCGGCCGTGAAAAGGACGCCGGCCGCATCCGGGAACACCATCTGCTGCACCACCACGGCCATGTGGACCTTGCGCTGATCGAAACCGTTGTGCATCCGATACGTGACGGCCCGCTCGGTGTAGAGCGATGCCCAGCAGCGGCTGATGTGCCCGAGGATCGCCCGCGACCCCACGACGTTGAGGAACGTGTCCTGCTGCCCGGCGAAGGAGGCTGCCGGCAGGTCTTCTGCTGTCGCACTCGATCGGACGGCGTAGGCAGCGTGTTCGCCGAGCCGGACGAGCCAGCTGGTGATCGCCGTCGCCAGATCAACGGGGATGGCGATCCGTTCGAGGGTGCGCCGGATCTCCGCACTGAGCGCACGGATCGCTTCCCGGGCATCCGGGCCCAGGCTCGAGAGCCGGGCGAGCTGGTCGTCGAGCGCCGGAGCATCCGCCGTGATCCGCTCGAAGGCCTCAGTAGTCACGCAGAAGCCGGCCGGCACGTGGATGCCTTCGATCCGCGAGAGCTCACCGAGCTGTGCCGCCTTGCCGCCCGCGACGGCGACCTGCGTCCGATCGATCTCGTCGAACCCCCGCACGTAGTTGACCATCGGACCACCATCCCCTTCGGACCCTTTGGGTCCCGTCGCATCCCTACCGTGGATCGTCACTGGCCCGACTGGGCCGGATCCATGGCGTGCATTGTCATCACGCTCTCGGCGCTTGCGGCAAGACCCCTACCCTGGTGTACGTTGGTCATGGCGGGGAAGAACGTCCGGCAGGGTGGCGGTATCTGCAGCCGGCCAGCGCGTGCGGCGCAGGGAGAACCACCCCAACCCCCTCAGCCGCACTTCCCGCATGTCGACAACGCCGGCTTCTGCGGTGTCCGGCGCGCCCCAGAAGTCGTCGCGGCCGCCGACGCTCCATCTGCTTCTCCCGGTCGCCCGGTGGACACGGGCGTCGTACGCTTGAGCCGCTGAAGGAGATGGCAACGAGCGGAGCTGGCATGGGAGGCAAGCTGACGATGACCCGCAGCATCGTGGCCCATCGCCGAGGGTCGGGATGTGGCGGGCACCCATGGTGACGTCATGATCGAGTTGCAGCCGGTCGATCCCGAGAGCATCGGGGCCTACCGCCTCCACGCCCGTCTCGGCGCCGGTGGAATGGGTGTCGTCTACCTCGCATCGGATCGGTCGGGGCGCGAGGTGGCGCTCAAGCTCATACGTGAAGAGTTGGCGGCTGACGTCGGGTTCCGGGCCCGTTTCGCCCGGGAGGTCCGAGCAGGCCAGCGGGTGGGTGGCGCGCGCACCGCCCACTCCCTCGACGCCGATGTGGACTCGGCCCGGCCGTACCTGGTCAGCGAGTACGTCCCGGGAGGCAACCTCGCCGACTATGTGGCTGTGCACGGCCCATTGTCGGGGGACGCCCTCATCGGGCTCGCGACCGGACTGGCCGAGGGTCTCGTGGCGATGGGCCGGGTGGGTGTGATCCACCGGGATCTCAAGCCCTCCAATGTGCTCATGGGCGAGAGCGGCCCCAAGATCATCGACTTCGGTATCTCGCTGGCCGCCGACGGCACCTCCCTGACCCAGGCCGGCGCGGTGGTCGGTTCGCCGTCGTGGATGGCACCCGAACAGGCGGTGGGCCGCCCGGTGACGCCGGCCGTCGACGTCTTTTCGTGGGGTGCGACCATTGCCTTCGCGGCAACTGGACGGCATCCGTTCGGAGAGGGCCGGCCGGACGCAGTCCTCTACCGAGTGGTGCACGAGGAGCCCGACCTGGCCGGGATGGACCCGCGACTTGTTCCCATCGTGCGAGTGGCTTTGACCAAGGACCCTTCGGGGCGACCCAGCTGCGAGTCATTGCTCCTTGCTGTCGGCGCGCCGGGCGCGTCGATCGCACCGAGTACGCCTTTGGTTCCGGGCCAGCCGAGCGCGGTGTTACCGGCAGCACTCGTCGCAGAGGTCGGGGCAACCGATGTCATCGAGCGCCCGCGCTCTCGGCCCGGGTCGCCAACTCCCGGTGCCGCCGGACGTCGATTCGTACTGGCCGGGGCGGCGCTCGTGCTCATCGTCGCCTTCCTGGCCGGAGCAATTTACGTCGCGCACATGAAGAGCAACGCAACCAACCATGACGCGGTTTCTCATCAGGGCACCACCTCCGCGCCCGGCTCCAACACGAAAAAATCGACGACCGGCGCCGTCACGACGACGTCACCCGGCGCGGCGACCGACCCCACCGCGGACATCAGCGCGTCACTCCCCGTTGTCGCATGCCCGACCTCGTTCGCCATTGAGCTACCGCCGGTATCGAAGAAGCTCCCTTCGTCGGTGCGAGCGAGCGTGCCCGCCAACCTGGCCTCGCAGCTGAGCGTGTACGCGGATCAGGCGGGCGACATGGGACTGCTGGCGCCCCGCGGCTGGGAGTGCAAAGCGAGCTTCGGCGCTGATGCGTCCAGCGTGGAGACGGTGACCCCGAGCGGCGCTGCGCTCCCTCAGGGCGGAGCGTTGCCCTCCGGCTCACGCGCCGAAGCGATCGTGGGGACGCAGAACGGCGGCTGCGAGGGCTGTGCCGCAAGCCAGGCGTGCCCTTTCTTCTCTTCGGCCGATCAGGCCGACCCATTCGATTGCCTCAACGCGACCCCGCCTCCCGAGGAAGAGGTGACACGTCTCGCTTCGAACATCGTCGGCTTCGAGGATCCACCGGGTGTGGCCGGTGACGCCAACCCGTCAGGTGGCCTCTACCCGGCGAACGCCGTCATGACCTACACCCATGATCCAGCCGGGTCATCCGGTGACTTCTGGTCGAGCTGGGTCGAGACGTGCACCCTGCCGAAGAGCCGGCACACGTTGTGCACGGCGGTGCTCGACGATTTCGCCTCGCGCTACAAGGACAGCTGATCGGGTTCGGTTGACGGGAAATTCTGTAGTTCCACGATGACCGTGTCCGCCGCAGCGTGACCGCTCAGGAGCTCCTGTTCGCCGAGACGGTCGTCGCCATAACGGACGCGCTGGTAGAGGGTGGTGAGGTCGTGGAGGGAGAGGGAGGCATCGCTCTCCCCGCCGGCGTCGAAGTCATGGGAAAGGCGTCGTTCGAACTCCCAGGCTGTTTCGGCGGCGCCGCGTGGTGATTCCCGTTGGCGGGCCACGACAAGCACCCGACGGTAGGTCGCCCGGATGTCCTCGAAAGGTCCGAGCCGGTGCACTCCCACCTCAACCTGTGGGGTGGGTCCGTGCGCCGTTTCATGACGGCGCCACAACCGGCGGAGGTGGTCGAGAAGCCCAAGCAAGGTGAGGCGGAGCTGCGCGATGAGGTGCGACCACGTAAAGATCGAATCGCGTTCCTCATCGACGTCGGAGCTCTCGTCGTGTGAGCGTCGCAACCGGCGCGGGCGAAGGTAGCGCAGCGCGAGCCAGATCACCGCGGCGATGCTCAGCGCACCGACGATCTCCCACACCACGATCGGGACGTCGCCCGAAAGTCTCAGTGGGCGACGGGCGACGGGCGGCCTGGTGTGGGCGGGAAGAAAGGGCTTCTGAGCCGGTTGCCGTCGTCGCCCACCACCGGGCACGAGGTGCCCCAGCTCGGTGAAGATCCAGCGGATCCCCTTCACGACGCCGACCGCGGCCCGTCCGACGAGTCGGGCCAACGGGCCACCGCCCACCGCGACCAGCAACGAGACGCCGGCGATGAGTGCCAGCGGTACGGCAAGGACGCCCAACCATCGGAGCCCTGGCCCCGCCGACGAGCCGTAGAGAACCTCCCGCTCTATCTCGCGCTGACGAATGAGCATCAAGGCGGTGCCGGTCAGCAAGAAGAAGACGACGAACAGGGCGCCGGCGTCACCCGTCGTGGCCCGAAAGCTTTCATCGCGGTGCGGCGCGCGTCCGATGAAGATCCCGATAAAGGCGATTGCGGAGAGACCGGCCGACCAGGCCGCGTGGCGGAATGAAGGACGGATGGTGCCCAGCCACGTTCCTCTGGTCCATGCCACGATGGCGACGAACCAGGCGGCTCCGGCGGCGACAGCCGCACGGTGGCCCTGACTGCTCCAGGGGTGGCTCGCGACGCGCCACGCGGACCCGGCGACGCTCAACGTGCTGATACACCCGGCGGTGATTGCGGCGCCGAGGACCGCGATGACGGCAATGAGCAGTGCGCGCCGCCACCGGCGCCAGCGAAGGCGTGCTGTGGCGGCGATCGCCACGACGGCCGTGACAGCAGGAACAGCGAAGCTCACGTAAGGCACGTGCACGGGTGGCCGATGTCCGCCGTTCCATGATGCATTGACGAGCAGGCTTACCCATGTCGCCTCGCCCGCGACCAGGCAGGCGGGCACGACGACGTCAGCGAGCCAACTCCATCGTGGTGCGGTGCTTCCAGTCCTCGACGTAGGCCACCTCCTCTCGGACATCAACCGTGCCGGAGGGCGGCGGCCTACCGATGTCGTTGCCCACCCAGACGGCCGTCACCGGGAGTCGACGACGAACGTGCGCCATTGCGGCAAGCGTCCGTTCGGGAAAGTCAGCGGCAATGACGACGACGCTGATGCCGCTTCGAAACCGCCCGCACTCGGACGCGAGCACGTCGGCCATCGACTCGGGCGCATAGGGTGACACCCGGGCCAGCAACTCCATCATGTCGGCCAAGGCGGAGGGCGACGTGCTCGGAGCATGGGTGAGGGGATGGCCGTCCACGGTCCCCGTCGAGTAGAGGCCGACGCCGATTCCCTTGACACTGAGATCGGCGACGACCGACGCCGCGACGGCGACGGTGAATTCGGTGAGATCGAGGAACGGCATCCTCCCTCGGGCCCGCGGCGCGTGGAGGTCGACGAAGGTCGCCACGCGCAGGCTGGTCGTGGGTTCGTAGACGCGAACCAACAACGACGGGGCGCGTGCGCTCGCCCGCCAGTCGACATGGCGGAGTGGATCGCCGGCCCGGTATTCGCGCACCCCGGCCACCCGGCTCGGGTCGCCGAGGAGGATCGATGACGAGCGCTGATCTCCGAGAAGCATGCGCGAGGCCATGTCCGGCGGCTCCAACGCAAACACCTTGGGGTAGACGAGAAGGTGCTCGACCTCGGTCAGCCTCGTGGTGTCCCGGCCGTACCCGATCGGGTCCCCGGACTCGAGGCGCACCGGACCAAACCTGTACGTGCCTCGCCGGTCGCACACGATGGTCAGACGGCGACGAACGCGGCCGAAGGGGAGGACCGGGAGCAACAGGTGGAGGACGGCATCGCGACGCGATACCGCATCATCGATAGTCCCACCCCGGATGGACAGTAGGGCGGGAACGACGTCCTCCACGTGCAACCACGTCAGGGGGAGGACCTTGTCGTTGACGATTTCGATCCCCAGGGAGATCTCCTCACCGAACGTGGCCCGGGTCTGGCTGATCGTGCGGGTGTACGTGAGGTTGGTGAGGCACTCTTTCTGCCACACCCATCCGACGAGAACAGTGATCGCACCGAGCGTGCCGGTCAGCGCCAGGGGCACCGAATGGATCGCCCATCCGACAGCGGCGAGGGCGACGAGGAGGGATGCCGCCCACCAATAGGCGGTCACCCGGCGGGTCACCCGGCGTCGTCCTCCACTGGTACGGGGATCTCGTCGAGGATCCGGGAGAGGACGGCGCCCGCCGAGTCTCCCCGCAAGCGGGCCTGGGCGGTAAGGATCAGGCGGTGGGCGAGAACCGGGCCGGCCAAAGCCTTGACGTCATCGGGAATGGTGAACGAGCGGCCCTCGAGCAGGGCTCGGGCCTGGGTGGCGCGGTGCAGCGAGAGGGCGCCGCGAGGACTGACGCCGAGAGCCACCCGCTCGTCGTGACGTGTGGCGCGGACGAGGTCCACCAGGTAGCCGCGAACGGCGGCACTGACGGTCACCTGTCCACGCTGGTGTTGCAGTCCGATGACCTCTTCTGCGGTGATGACCGGGGAAAGCCGGTTGAAGGGATCGTCATCCTCGAAGCGCAGGAGGATGGCGTGCTCGTCGTCGACGCTCGGATAGCCGAGCGTGACACGGATCAAGAAACGGTCGAGTTGGGCTTCGGGAAGCGGAAAGGTGCCCTCGAGCTCGATCGGATTCTGCGTGGCCAGGACGAAGAAGGGTTTCGGGAGCACGGTCGTCTGGCCATCGATGGTGACCTGGTGTTCCTCCATCGCTTCGAGAAGGGCCGACTGGGTACGTGGTGTGGCCCGGTTGATCTCGTCGGCCAGGAGCACCTGGGTGAACACCGGACCGGGGCGGAACTCGAAGTCCGTCGTGTGCTGGTTGTACACACTCGAGCCGGTGATGTCGGAGGGAAGAACGTCGGGCGTGAACTGGATCCGGCGGAAACTGCAGCCCATTGTGGCCGCCAACGCCCGGGCCAGCAACGTCTTGCCGACCCCCGGGACGTCCTCGACGAGGGCATGGCTTTGGCACAACAACGCGACCAAAAGCTGTTCCAGAGCTTCCCCGTGGCCCACGACCACAGAGCCGACCGCAGCGCGGACACGTTGCACCGGTCCACCGGTGGAAGGGATTCCGGACGGTCGCTCTGGACTGGGCGGAGGCGGAGCAGCCCGGTCTCCGGCAACGGGGCCGTCTTCGTCCGGGGTTGCCATGTCGCGGGCCTAGGCCACTCTGACCAGGGAGTTGGTAAGGGCGACCACGGGGCGTCACCGTAGCCCACCAAGATCACACCGGCATCGTGCGCAGCGCGCAAAGGCACCGCCGCCCGCGCCTCGTCAGAGAAGAGCGAGCCGGACTTTCGCGGTGTGGAGATCCCGATCACCGAGTTTCGACACGGCCTGCACGCCGACCACAGCCTCCCGGGGCACCCGTCGCACGAGCAATACACCGTTTGGTGAACGAAAGACAGTGAGCGAAAGCGAGTCGAGTTTCGACGGATCAACCTCGAGGAGCAGATCCACCGCAGAACGCTTTCCCAATCGGCTTCCGACATCGGCGGCCAGATGGACGTGGGTCCTGCGTTCCGGGGTGATTCCGGACTGGCTGATGCCCTCGATCGCCGTCACGGTCGTCCCGTGCCAGAGCGCTTGCGCATGAGTGACGACTTCCCAGCTTGTCTCGAGACCTTCGAGGGTCACCGGCATTCCTTCGAGGCTGTGCCCTTGACAGGCACGGATACGATCCTCGTCGATCTCGAGCCGCGCCTTGTCGTTGAACTCGACAGCGCTCTCGAGCTCGGCATGCGACATGGACAGCACCTCGAGCACGTCGGGAATGGCTGACCAACCTGCTTCATCCATGACGAGGCCGGCCTCACCGGCCCCGTGGCGGAGGAGCCAGGAGAGTCGCTTGCTGAGCGACTTGACGTCGCGACTCATGGAGCGCCTGCCTGCAACGCCTCCAGGAGACGCCGGACTGCCGGATCCTGGCGAGCGGCCGTGCGGAACACAGCCGAGTACGAGACCGTCGGCAGGTCATCGACGGGCCGGCAGACCGTCCCGTCGTTGGGTTCGACGCAGCCGTTCACGACGCAGATGCCCACGCCGAGGCTCACGAAATCCAACATCTGGGACCAGCCCTCGGCCTCCGCAGTCGCCCGGAGCTCGATTCCTTTTCGTCGCGCCGCTCGATCGAGCGCCTCTCGCTGCGGCCTCCCTTCCGGCGGCATGATCAGATCCTCACCTGCCAGGTCCGTCATTCCGATCGTCCGTAACCGGGCCAATCGGTGCTCCAGGGGAAGGACGACGACCTGGCTGTAGTGGGCCAACTCGACGACTGCGACGCCAATTGGCCGGGATTGCAACACGGTGACTCCAACGTCAGCATGACCATCGCGCACCGCGGCGATGGTCTGATCGCGATCTGTCGAGAGGAGCCGAAGCCTATGGCCACGCTGGAGAAGGAGCCTCACTGCGCCCTGGGTCACCCACCTGTGTGCGCCCGCTCCCGCGGCCAGGACCAGGGTCGCGTCGGGGGGAGAACCGAGATCTTTGAGAAACCCATCGACCCGATGATCGAGTTCGGCGGCCAGCACGCTCACCGATCTACCGAGTTCCGTCAGATGCAGAGCGCGCCCCTCCTTGACGTAGAGGGCGTCGCCGATGCCGGCAGCAAGCTTGCGCACCTTGACGTGCAGTGCGGGCTGCGAGACGTGGAGCTCTTCGGCGGCTCTCGTGAAATTGAGATGGTCGGCGAAGACGGCAAAGGCCCGGAGGGCATCGAGAGTGATCAGGTCGGGATCTATAGTTTTTCACTATAGATCAAGTGGCAATCGCTAGTTCCAATGAAGCCTTCGGGGCCTCACAATCTGAGCATGGAACCAAGACAGCAGGTACTCGGCATTGACTTCGGAGGGGTGATCAACGATGGCTCTTCTCACCCGAGCGGGGATGACACCGCCTTCCTTTCGGGAGGCTTCGAGGCTGCGATGGCGACGCCCATGATGTCCGGCGCGGCGGATTCGGTCCGGCGGCTCTGCGATCGGTTCGGCGGCCGCGTCTGGATCATCTCGAAGTGCGGTCCTCGAATCCAGGAGAGGACCGAGCAGTGGCTCGAGCATCACCGGTTCTTCGCGTTGACCAACATCGATCCCGCCCAGATTCGCTTCTGCCGGCAGAGGCCGGAGAAGGCCGAGCATTGCGCAGAGCTTCGGGTATCGCACTTCATCGACGACAGGAGCTACGTCCTGAACCACATGGTCGGCGTCGTCGAATATCTTTACCTGTTCGGTCCGCGTGCGCGGGGTGAGGGGCCGGCATTCACCCGCGTCCAGTCGTGGTCAGAGGCAGAGGATGCCATCTGTGCGACGTTGGGAACGAATCCGAAATAGGGGCGGGATTTGCTCACCATGGGAGGGCGCGACGGTCCACTCGTCTTAGAGCCGCGCACGTTCGAGGCGAACGTTCGCGGCGACCGCACCCCGGGCGAGATGCTTCATCGCGCCGTAGATGTTGGTCGGGATGGCGCCGAGCTCACGGGCCACCCGGAACGACTCGGCGAGCAATTCCCCGGGGTCGGACACGACCTCGTCCAGCAGTCCCGCGCCGACCGCCAGCTGCGGGGTGAACGTCGTGCCGGAGATGATCGACTCGAACCACGGCATGGGCATGCGATAACGGGCCAGCTCGATAGTGGCTTGAGAAATGGTGACGCCCACGGCGGCTTCGTTGAACCCCAGCTTGAATTCACCGTCCAGTCCGATGCGCCGATCGGCGGTCACCAGGAGCGCTGCCCCGGCACCCAGTGCGTGGCCCGAACAGGCGATGACGAGCGGCTTCTCCGACTCGAAGAGACGAAGGATGAAGTCGATGAATTGACGCCGGAGCGCCATTGCTCCCTCCGGATCGCGGATCTCGGCCAAGTTGAACCCCGCGCAGAACTTGCCCTCACGCCCGGACAGCACGATCGCGGTGGCCGCATCCTTCTCAGCCTGGTCGAGCTGTGCGCTCAGGCTGGTCAGTGAAGCAGTCCCGAGAGCATTGACCTTTCCGTCGTCCATGGAGAGATGTGCCACGCCTTCATGCAGTTGATACTCACTCATCGGTCGTGTCGGCTCCTCGCAATGACGTCACTGTTGTGCCCCGAGGCACCCAAGCTACTGCGCGCCACAATCCGCCTCCGCCCAACAGTGAGCCGAGACGGGTCAGCTAGGCTGCGCTGCAACCCGAGAGCGGAAGGCGGATTCAAAATGTTGCGACGAGCCAGGCTCGGAATGGGAATGCTCGTCGTGGGACTGGCTTTGGCCCTCCTGCCTGCGGCGACGGCCTCGGCCACGGTGGAGAAGTCGAGCCTCTGCAAGGCTTACCAGTCGGAAGTGACGAAGCAGACCAAGGCGTCGGGATCGGTGGCCAAGGAGATGGAATCGGGCAAGTGGTCCTCCATCAAAAGTGCGCTGTTGTCCACGTTCAACGGCGAAGCCAACGCAGAGAAGCAATTCAACACCTACCTCAATGGCGCATCAGCCAAAGTGAAGGCCGCCGCCGCAGTCGCTCTCCAGCTGGACAGCACCTTCAAGAAGGTGATCCAGAAGTCGACGAGTCTGCAGCAGTTCGAGACGGGTATTACCGCCGCCGAATCGACGCCCAAAGTGACAGCCGCACTGAAGGTATTGGACAACTACTCGAAGAGCATCTGTCGCTGAGCGGCCAACGGGGCGGAACCTCCGGGGCCGAGGTCAGGAATCGAGCTCGGACAGCACCTCGCCGATGATCTTGGTGGTCTGGTGCGCCGAAAGCGTCTCGCCGCCTTCGGCCGCCGCCACCTCGGCCGCAAAATCCTCGACGGAGTGCACGCCGCCCACGAGCACGTGTCGTAGTGCTTCGCCGCTCGCTTCTGCGTCGGCGAGCGCGTCGACGGCCGGCGCCACGGGGTCGCCCGGTGAGGTGGCGACGGCATGGACGAGGGACATCGCCTCCTGGCGTCCGCTCACGGTCGAGACGGCGGGCTCGCGATCCGGGTTCTGTTGCAGATCCCACTCCGAGAGCGCTTCGTCATAGCCGCCTTCGCCGGGGTGCAGGGTCCGCGTGGTTGGGGCGACCTCCGGAGCGGCGGCGCCCACCTCGGGTGCCCCTGCCGCACCGACGCTGTCGTCGGATTCGTGACTGCGGGCCGGTTGCAGCGGGACGACCAGGGTGCCGTCAGCGTTCCGGACAATGTCCATGGTTGAGGATCTCCTTGGGTTGGACGCGTGCGAATGCGTCTCTCACCTCCCCATACCCAAAGTCGGGTCCTCGTACCCCTGTTGGAAGATGAAGCCCGCCGACAGAGCAGGTCACGGAGATGATTTCCCTCTCTTCACTCCCTATAGTGGCGTCATGTCGCCAGAGAAAACGTACGAGCCGAGCCCGATGGACTACGTCAGGAACCAGGTCGCCGAGTTCGAGAGCTCGGGAGGCACCAAGGCCAACACGCTCCCCGGCACGGACATGCCGATCATTGTGATCACCACCGTCGGGAACAAAACCGGCAACATCCGCAAGACCCCGCTGATGAGGGTCGAGCACGACGGGGAATACGCCCTGGTTGCATCCCAAGGTGGGGCTCCCACGCATCCCGTCTGGTACTACAACCTGATCGCCGCTCCTGACTCGGTGGCGCTCCAGGACGGGGCGGCACCTTTCAACGTGACGGTCCGAGAGGTGACGGGCGAGGAGAAGGCCACCTGGTGGAAGCGCGCCGCTGCGGCCTACCCGCCCTACGACGAGTACCAGACGAAGACCGACCGCCAGATCCCACTCTTCGTCGCGACACCGAAGTAGGCGAAAGGGCGGCGTTCTCACCCGAGCCGCCACGCCGGCCCGGCGTAGGCCTAGGCAGGTTCGGGCGGACCCTTCTGCTCGACCACCCATGGCCCGGTCAGGGCCCGTTCGTAGCGGCCTTTGCCGAGGAAACTGATGGTCCAACGGGCCAACGCGGCGAATCTGTTCTTGAATCCGGTGAGAAAGGTCACGTGGACGACCAGCCACAGCAGCCACCCGATGAACCCGCCAATCTGCACAGGCCCGACCTTGGCCACGGCCCGGAACCGCGAAATCACGGCCAGCGTCCCGAGGTCGTGGTAGCGGAACGGCTTCATGGCGGTGTCCCCGCGTAACCGTCGTTCGATGGTGTGGGCCGCGTGGGCGCCCGACTGCATGGCGACCTCGGCCACGCCGGGCAGGTCGTTGAGTGCCATGAGGTCGCCCACGACGAAGATCTCCGGATAGCCGGTCACCGAACAGTCCGGTTCGACCTCGACCCGGCCGCTGCGGTCGAGTTTCGCCCCGGTGGCGCCGGCGACCTTGGCCCCGAGGGGCGAGGCCCGGGTGCCGGCCGCCCACACCTTGGTACTCGAATCGATGCGCAGGTGATTGCCATCGGCCTGCGTCAACTCCACCCCGTCGGCGTCGACGTCGGTCACCATGGCGCCGAGGTGCAGCTCGACCCCCATGTGCTCGAGGTCCCGGGCCGTCATCCGCGAGAGACGGGTACCCATGGTCGAGACCAGACCGGGACCGCCTTCGATGAGGACCACGCGCGTCATGTGCGGATCGATCCTCCGATAGTTGTGCTGGAGGGCGCGCCGCGAGAGCTCCTTCAGCTGTCCCGCCATCTCCACGCCGGTCGGACCTCCGCCGATCACCACGAAGGTCATGAGGGAGCGACGACGCTCGTCGTCGTCCTCTGCCTCGGCCTGTTCGAATGCGCCGAAGATCTGACCCCGCAGATACAGGGCATCGTTGAGCGACTTCATGCCCGAAGCCGACTGACGGAATTCGTCGTGCCCGTAGTACGAAGTCACCGCGCCCGCGGCGACGATCATGCTGTCGTAACCGATGGCGACATGGCGCCCGCTGAGCTCGGTGGTGGCGACGGTGTGGGCCACCGGATCGATGTCGGTCACTTCGCCGAGCACGACACGCGCCGACGGGTTGTGGCGCAGGACATCACGGATCGGTGGCGCGATCTGGCCTTCGGAGAGTATTCCGGTTGCCACCTGATAGAGCAGCGGCTGAAAGAGGTGGTGGTTCGTGCGATCGATCACCGTGAGGTCTACCGGGGCCCGTCGAAGGGCCTTGGCGGCGAACAAGCCGCCGAACCCCGAGCCGATGATGACGACGCGATGGCGGGGAGTGTCGGATGCGGCGCTCACAGGAATTTCGCCACCACCTCCCTGACGTAGTGCGCCAGCGGGAGTTCGTCCAGCTCGGCCCGGGGGAACCACTGGACGGCGTCGGTCGTCCCCTCCAACTCGGCCCGGAGGCTCCCGGTCCACGACGCCACCCGGTAGATCATCCTTACAGTGTGCAGGCTCGTGCCATCGGGCATGACGCGCACGTCGGAGAGGACGTCGAGGAGGGGACCCAGCACGACCGTCAGCCCTGACTCCTCCTTGATCTCCCTCCGCAGGGCATCGGTCGGGTGCTCACCGTGGTCGACCCCGCCACCGGGGAGGAACCAACGGCCGCTCAGGGTCAACCAGGGCGAGGCCCGGGCCAGGAGCAGGCGATCCTGCGCATCGAGGCAGACGCCGTACGCGGCGATCCGCTGGCGTTCGGGCACGGGGATGCCTGCTCCTAGGGGCGGGTGTCGGGGCTGAAGGTGAAACCGGGATCGAAGAGCGTCGTCGGCGCCAGAGCCTTCTCGATCGCCTCCACGAAGTCGGGTTCCATGTCCATCTCGAGGGCCTTGATGTTCTCGGTGATCTGCTCGGGCCGGGAGGCTCCGATGATGGCGCTGCTGACGTTCTCGTTCTGCAGGACCCAGGCCAGGGCCACCGAGGCCGGGGTGTAACCCGCTTGGCGGCAGATTTCGGCGTACTCCTGGACCGGGGTGAGGACCTCGTCGCGCAGGAGCCAGCTCATCTCCTCGGCTTCGACGCCCGTTGCCCGCGAGCCTTGCAGGGGCGCCGCACCCGGCAGGTACTTGCCCGTGAGGACCCCCTGGGCCAACGGCGACCAGACGATCTGGCCTATCCCTTCGTGCTGGCACAAAGGAACGACCTCGGCCTCGATGACGCGCCAGATGAGCGAGTACTGCGGCTGGTTGGAGACGATGCGGTCGAAGCCCATATCGTCGGCCAGCCGCAACGCTTCGGCGATCTGCCCGGCCGTCCATTCGGAGACCCCGATGTAATGGACCTTCCCTTGCCGTACGAGGTCGTCGAACGCACGCAATGTCTCCTCGAGCGGCGCCTCGTAATCGAACCGGTGAGCTTGGAGGAGGTCGACGTGATCCGTCTGGAGGCGCTCGAGCGAACCGTGGAGCGCCTCGATGATGTGCTTGCGCGAGAGGCCGCGGTTGTTGGGGTTGAAGCCCGTCGGCCAGTACACCTTGGTGAAGATCTCGATGGAGTCGCGTGGCACGCCCTTCAGGGCCCGCCCGAGGACCGACTCCGCCCGACCCCAGGCGTAGACGTCCGCCGTGTCGAACGTCGTGATGCCGGCGTCCAGCGAAGCCTTCACACACGCCGTGGCGGCGTCCTCTTCGATCTGACTCCCGTGGGTGATCCAGTTGCCGTAGGCGAGGGAGGAAACGAGCATGCCCGATTTCCCGAGGTGGCGGTAGTCCATGAGTCCGGACTGTACCCGGTGGTCGTACGCTCGCCTCTGTGGCACCCGACGATCCCCGCCGCGACGGCGCCCCTGGAGGTGGTGACGGTACCGCGCCAACGGCCGCTGCCGACCCGGCACCAACCGCGGCCGGCGCCGGCGCCGCGTTGCGCGTCACGAAATCGCTGACCATCCCGATGAGTGAGGTCACCTGGCGTGCCACTACGTCCGGCGGACCCGGCGGGCAGCACGCCAACCGCACGCTGAGCCGGGTCGAAGTTCAATTCGACATCGGCGGCTCCACCGCGCTCGGGCCCCGGCAACGGGCCCGCCTCTTGGAACGCTTCGGGCCGGTAGTGCGGGCGGCCGCCTCCGATTCACGCTCCCAATCGCGCAATCGACAGCTGGCGCTCGAACGCCTCGCCGCGAGATTGGCCGACGGTCTGCGGGTCGATCCGACCAGGCGGCCCACGAGGCCGACCAAAGGGTCACAGGTCAGGCGGGTCGAGGCGAAGCGCCATCGATCGGAAGTCAAGCGCCGGCGCCGGGCACCGAACGAAAGCGACGACTAGCTAGCTGTCAGCGACGATCGCCAGCACCTTCCCGGGCCGGGTGTTACCTTCGGCCGGGTGGCGCCACTGAAGGACTTCGACGGCTACCTGGCCCGCATCGGCCTCGCTGCGCAAGGTGCGCAAGGTGCGTCGGCTGCGTCGGCTGCGTCGGCTGCGTCGGCTGCGTCGACAGCGCCGCCGGCCAGGCCCACGTTGGCCGAGGTCCACCGGGCCCATGCGACGTCGATCGCCTTCGAGAATTTCGACCCTGCGTCGGGGCGGGCGGTGACGCTCGACCCCGACCGGCTGGAGGAGAAGCTGATCGCCCGCAGACGAGGCGGCTACTGCTTCGAGCAGAACCTCCTCCTCGCCGCAGCGCTCGAGGCGTTGGGGGTCACCGAGATAGATCCGATGTTGGCCCGGGTCCGCATGGGCCCCGAAGGCCCGCCGCGCCCGCTCAACCACCTGTTGCTCCGTGTCGTTGTCGACGGGGCACCGTGGCTGGCCGACGTGGGATTCGGTGGCGGCGGCCTGCTGGACCCGGTTCCCTTCGAGGTCGGGGCGGAGAGCGATCAGTCCGGATGGCGCTACCGGCTCATGGAGGACGGGGGCGAACTCGTCCTACAGGTCTTTCAAGACGGCCGGTGGGCCGATATGTACGGGTTCGTGCCCGAGCCGGTGCCGACCGTCGACATCGAGGTGAACAACTGGTACACCTCCACCCACCCCGAGTCCTCATTCGTGACGGGCCTCATGGTCGGCGCCCGCCGCGTCGACCGGTGCCTCTCGGTATTCGTCAATGAGCAGGCGGTGTTGGTCGAGCGTCCCGTGGGCGGGAGCTCGTCCATCACCGAACTCCCTCTCGACGATGTGCCGTCGCTCCTGGCCGACCGCTTCGGCATGGCCGGGGTCGTCCGGCTGCCCGATGGTCGTTTCGGCATCACCGGGTGACCGACGCCGCCGCGTGATCGTGTCGGCGCCGCCGGCGCTGGGGTCAGCCGGCCATTCCCAGCGGTGCGACAGCGCGGGCCAGGCCCTCGTCGAGCGATCGCAACAGTGCCGGATCGTCGTCTGACCTCGGTCCGCGCAGTGCGGTGAGTGCGGCGTAGCCCCGGGCGACCAGCGTGGCGTCCTCGCTCGGATCAGCCAGCCCGATGTCACCGCCCTGGGGGAAGGGGGAGCCCACGTTGAGGGTGATCTCACCCTTCTCGGCCGCGGTGGCGTCGATGACCGCCAAGGCGCCCTCGGCGGCAGCCGGGCCCTCCATCTCGGGGCGGTTGGGCGCATCCCAGGCGTCGTTGGCCGCCTTGATGAGTCCGGCTCCGCCGACCCGGGCCCAGCGCAGCCCCAGGATCTCATGGAGGGGTAGTGAGGGGACGTTCAGATTGAGCACGGTCCCGACGGGCGCGCCGACCAGCACCGGAATCAGGGCCATGGCGAGGTCGGCCGCCGACTCCCACCAGTCCTCCGTCATCCCGGCCCGCATCGACACGGCGAGCGCGCTGATGCCCACCTGCGACGCCGTCAGCGCGGCGCCGACGGTGCCCGAGTGCAGAACCGAACGGCCGACGTTGACGCCGTGGTTGATGCCCGAGAGCACAAGGTCCGGCTTGGGCCCCACGGCACCGAGCGCTCCGGCGATCACCGAAAGCGCGGGCGAGGCGTCGAGCCCGTAGGCGTCGACCTCTTCGGCGCCGCTGACCCGCGCCCGGGAGTACGGGATCTTCGTCCCGTCGGTGACCGACCCGACGGCCGCGCTCGCACCGCTGTAGTTGGAGCTGGGTGCCACCACGACAATCTCGTGGGGCGGGCCGCCCGAAGCGGTCGCTTCCTTGGTCCAGCGCACAAGAGCCCTGGTCAGCGCCGCTAACCCGGGAGCGCTGACCCCGTCGTCATTGGTTACGAGGATCCTCACGTGAGGGCACCCTAGTGGCGGGGTGACGCTCCCTTTGACCCCGACGCCCTCCGTCACCTCCCGTTTGCCACCCGGTTACCGCGCCGTCACCGGGGCCCTCCTCGGTCCGATCAGCGGAGCCTCACCTCCGGGGTGCTCCCGGGTCTGCTTCAATTCACTCGCCATGCCCTATCCCTCGCCCAGGATCTCCGTCGCCTCGCCGACGGGCCAACAGTGGCGCATCGGTCATGGCGAGCAGGATGTGGTGGTCTGCGAGGTGGGCGCCACACTGCGCACCTACAACGTGGGGGACACGGCGATCATCGACGGCTTCGGGCCCCACGAGTGGTCGCACAGCGGCCGGGGACAGGTGCTCGCCCCCTGGCCGAACCGGCTGGCCGACGGGCGCTACGAGTTCGACGGCGTGCAGGCACAGGCCGCTCTCGACGAGCCCGAGCGCCGCAACGCCATTCACGGGCTGGTGCGGTGGCTGCCCTGGACGCTGCAGACCCGGCACCAGAACCAACTGTCCTTGCGACTGCAACTGCATCCTTCGCCCGGGTACCCGTTCTCCCTCCTCCTCGAGATGGAGTACCACGTGGGGCGATCAGGGCTCAGCGTCACCACGACCGCGCACAGCACGGACGACGGCCCGGTCCCGTTCGGCCTCGGTTTTCATCCGTACCTGGCCGCCGGACAGGAACCGATCGACGGTGCGATCCTCCAGCTTCCCGCCCACCAGACCTTGGACACGGACGACCGGGGGCTGCCGACCGGGGAGCTGACGCCGGTGGCCGGTACCGAGCGCGACTTCACGACGGCCCGTTTCATCGGACCCACCGTTCTCGATACTCCGTTCACCGACCTGACCCGTGACAGTGACGGCCGGGCGTGGGCGAGCCTCGACGCGCCCAATGGCACGTTCGGCGCCGTCGTTATGGGCTGATGCGGGCTTCGGCTACCTGATGGTCTACACGGGCGACACCCTTGGGCAGGTGGAGCGACGGAGGCGGGCGGTCGCTATCGAGCCGATGAGCTGCCCGCCCAACGCGTTCCGCACCGGTAAGGACCTGCTCACGCTCCAGCCCGGTCGGAAGTGGTCGGCGAGTTGGGGCCTCGTCCCGCGCTGAACCGGTTGCCTCTGAGCCGGCTGTGTCGGCCTCGTCGTGGGCGACCGCGCCGGTCGGGGCGACCGTGCCGGTCGGGGCGACCGGGCGAGGTCCTTCTCTCGCCGGCTCAGGTGTGGCCACCCAGCGCAACGCGGACGAGAGCGCCCGCGAGGCGGGGATGACCGCAACGGTGTCCAGGAGGAGATCGATGGCCGCTCGGGTCGAAAGGTTGAGCTCGGCCCGGGCCCATTCCGGCAACATGCTCACCGCCCCGGCGTGGAGCATGGAGAACACCGCCTGCTCGTTGGGACGCCGCCTCGCCCCGTTGCGCAACCAGTCGAGCGCCTGGTGCGCCTGCTCCGTGGCGTAGAGCTCGGGTCGCATGCGGAGGAAATAGTCCTCGACGTCGGCGGTCGAGCGCGGCACCCAATCGGCCCCGAGGGCCGTTGCGATCGGGGCCAGTTCCTCGTAGTACCGGTCGCACTGCTCGGGAGAGAGATCGCGCGGACCGAATCGGCGGGACGACTCGAGGAAACTCCAGACCTCGGCCACATGGATGAATGTGACCAGCTCGGGATCGCCGGCCGAATAGGCACGTCCGTCGGGCGCGACACCCTTGACCCGCCGGTGGACGCGTCGAACCTGCGCAATCGCCTCCTCGGCCTGCCCGACGGTGCCGAAGGTCGTCGTGCCGACGAAGTTGGCGGTCCGCCGCAATCGGCCCAGAGGGTCCGCCTGGTAGTTGGAATGCTCTGCCACGCCCGCCATGGCCAGCGGGTGGAGCGTCTGCAGCAACAGCGCGCTGATGCCGCCGATCAGCATCGAGGAGAGGTCCCCGTGGACCATCCGGGCCACGCCGTCGGGCGGCAGATAGGACGCAGACGGATCCATGGAGATCTGGATCGGCGCCGGGCCCAGCCCGACCGACCGGCGCACGCTCCGCGCCAGATCCACCCGCAGGGGAGCGGCCAGACGCCGGACGAGGCGCCGGGGCACATCGGCCGCCACTCCACCCAGGGCGACCACGTTCACGATCGGGTTGAGCGAAGGCACTCGCAAAGCCTGGCACGCCGTGACGTGACAAAGTGCGGCATGCGGTTTGTCGTCTTCGGGGCCGGTGCGATCGGCGGGCTCGTGGGGGCCCGCCTCTTCCAGCACGGGGATGACGTCACCCTCATCGCACGCGGCGACCACGCCCGCGCCCTCGCCTCCGGGCTGGTGCTCGAAGCGCCGGACGAATCGGTCACCCTGCCGATACCGGTGGTCACCGAGGCGCGCGAGGTGCAGTGGACCGACGACACCGTGGTCCTGTTGGGAGTGAAGGGCCAGCACACAGAAGAGGCGTTGGCCCAGCTGGTGCAGGTTGCCCCGCCGGAGACGCCGATCGTCTGCATGCAGAACGGGGTCGAGAACGAGCGCCGGGTGCTCCGCCGTTTTCCCCGCACGTACGCCATGTGCGTGATGTGCCCCGCCACGCACCTGCGGTCCGGCGTGATCCAGGCCCACTCGGCACCGGTGAGCGGGCTGCTCGATCTCGGCCGCTATCCGACCGGTGTCGACGATGCCGCGCAGGCGATCGCCGGCGCGCTCGAGGCCACCACGTTCCAGTCGGTGGCGCGGCCCGACATCATGCGGTGGAAGTACCGCAAGCTCCTCATGAATCTCGCCAACGCGGTGGAAGCACTGTGCGGGCCGGTCGGTCGTGGGAGCCCGTTGGCCCAAGAAGCCCAGCGCGAAGGCGCCGCTGTCCTGGAGGCAGCCGGAATCGCCGTCGCCTCGGTCGAGGAGGATCGGGTCCGTCGTGGCGATTATCTGCAGATGCGCAACACGAGTAGCGGCGAGTGGCGTGGCGGCTCCAGCTGGCAGAGCCTGGTGCGGGGGACTGGCTCCATTGAGGCCGAGTTCCTCAACGGCGAGATCGTCCTCCTCGGACTCCTCCACGACATGCCCACCCCGGTCAACGCGCTTCTCCAGAGGCTGGCGGTACAGGCGGCCGCCACGGGGAGTCCTCCCGGCGCCTGGAGCTTGGAGGAGCTGAGCGCGGCGGCCGGGGTGAGCGCCGAGCGGTGAACGCCGAGCGGTGCGCCGAGTGCAGCACCGGGGAGGGCTCGCCGACACGTCGACGCCAGATGCATCTTGCACGGGGGAGTGCAGGTCGCGTCTATCCTCATACGCATGCAGGGACACCTGCCAGTTCCGCCACAGCCACATGTGCCGATCGGTCTCGCGCCGGTCATCGGCTACATCGCCACCCGCGAGCCGCAACCACTCGAAGCCTTGACGCCGGTCGAACGCGAATGGTGGGAGATCGATGACGAAGAAGACGAGGAGTGGACCTCCCATCGTCCGGCTGTCATGAAGGTGACGGCGATCGTGGTCTCCATATCGCTGCTCCTGGCGGGACTCGGAACCGTGCTCGACGTCATCCTTTCCGCACGGTGATCCTTTAACGGAGAAGCGGTTCGGCCCGGAGGCCGGCCCGATGTTGGCGGGTCGGCGCGATCCGTGCCACCCTGAATGTCGTGACAGCCTCCCTGCAACTTGTGGTCTGCGACGGTGACGAAACGGGGCAGGAGCTTCTGGACGAGGCGCTCCGCGTACTCGATCCCTCGTTGCTCGGTTTCGACTGTGCGCTGATCCGTTTCGACCTCTCCCTCGAGAACCGCCGCTTGACCGAGAACGCTGTCGTCCGGGAGGCAGCAGAGGCGATGCGTACGTGCGGCCTTGGTTTGAAGGCGGCGACGATCACGCCCGAAAAGATCGGCGATGTGGGGAGCCCCAACCGGATCCTGCGTGAAGGCATCGGAGGTTCGGTCATTGTCAGAACCGGGCGACGGATCCCCGGCGTGTCTCCTCTGGCGCCGGTGGTCCACCCGATCGTGGTCGTCCGCATGGCGGTCGGTGATGCCTATGGTGCAGCGGAGGGTCGAACGGGTACCCCGGGAGGATCCGACGAGCAGGCGTGGCGGACCGAGAAGATCGAGCGCAGGATCTGTCGGGAGGTGGCCGAGTTCTCGTTTCAGACGGCTGCCGCCCGCGGTGCGTGCGTGTACGGAGGTCCGAAGTGGACGGTTTCCGCCGTCTACGAGGGAATGCTCAAAGAGGAGATGGACGCCGCGGCGTCCCGGCATCCCGAGGTCATCTACCGGCCCACCCTCATTGACGCGGCGTATGCCGGGATCCTGACGGAGGCGGGGCATCAGAGCCTGGTCATTCCAGCCTTGAACCGGGACGGTGACTGCTTGTCGGACCTCGTGCTGGCGATGTTCGGCTCCATCGCCGGTGCCGAATCGGTGCTCCTGGCCCTCGACGCGGACCTTCACCCGACGGTGGCCATGGCCGAGGCACCGCACGGGACGGCACCGTCACTGGCCGGGAAGAACGTCGCCAATCCCATGGCGATGCTCCTGGCGTGCGCCGCTGTCCTGGATCACGCGGCAGCGCGCGGAGACGCCGTCATCGAGCGCGCGGCGCGGGCCATTCGCCACACCACGCTGAGCGTCGCCGCCGCGGGTATCCGCACGTTCGATCTCGGCGGGGAGTGCTCGACCTCGGAGGTCGTCGACGAGGTACTCCGCCGCCTGCCCGCGGAGATCGCCGCGGGGTGAGCGTCCCGAGGGATTCGGCGAATTAGAGCTTGAAGGCGCACCCATCCCAATAGGCGACGGGATGACGCCGGAGCAACCCTCGAAGTTCGATGACGAGCTGATGCGGCAGCCCGCTCTCGCCGCCGGAGAACCTGACCCCGACTTCGGCAGTCTCGAACGTCCGGAAGTCCGTTGCATCGCCGGGGCGCGTCGGTGCCGCAGCCGAGGAGCGTCAGCTCTCCCGTACAGCAACGATGTGCATGCGAGCGCACGAAGATCGTCCCGCCATGCTCGAGGATGTACTCCTCCGCCGCTTCCGGAATGACCACGTCCACGCACGCACCACCCTATCGGTCGCCTTCCCGGCGAGCCCTTGGGCATTCGTGGGGCGCCGAACGCCTTCATCCGGTGATTAGCGTGCCCTGTGTGCCGGAGCGACGACGTCTGCCGTTCGATCCGATCGCCGAGGCCCACCGCCAGTGGGAGGCTCATGGATGGGTGCCCGAAGCGCCCGCCATGGCCACGGTCACTTCGATCATGCGCCTGCAACAGGTCTTCCTGGCCCGGGCCGATGCGGTGCTGCGGCCCTTCGGGCTCACCTTCGCCCGCTACGAGGTGGTGATGCTCCTCTCTTTCTCGACCAAGGGTTCGTTACCGCTGGGCAAGATCGGGGAGCGGCTCCAGGTCAACGCGGCCAGCGTCACCAACGCCGTCGACCGCCTCGAGGCCCAGGGTCTGGTGGTACGCCGGCCCAATCCCCGGGACGGGCGTGGGACCCTCGCCGCGATCACGGCCAAAGGCCGCAAACTCGCCGACCGCGCCACGGTCGCCATGAACGCCCAGGTGTTCTCGGACCTCGGCCTCGACCCGGCGGCCCTCGATACCCTTTTTGCCGCCCTGGGTGAGCTGCGCCGGTCCGCCGGGGACTTCGACTGAGGGCTTGGATGTAGTTCGACGTCAAAGTAGTGTGGTGCCATGGCTGATCGCACCCTCTGGCAGGATTCCTTCGATCGTTCGGCCAAACGGCCGGCCAAATTCGAGACCATGTCGGGCGTGCCGCTCGACCCTGTGTACGGGCCCGACGACGCGGAGTTGCCCGGCCAGTTCCCCTACACCCGTGGCCCCTACGCCTCCATGTACCGTTCGCGGCTGTGGACCATGCGCCAGTTCGCCGGCTTCGGGACCGCCGCTGACACGAACAGCCGCTTCAAAGAGCTCTTGCGCTCGGGGGGCGACGGCCTGTCGACCGCCTTTGACATGCCGACCCTGCTCGGACGCGATTCCGACGACCCTCTGGCCAAGGGCGAGGTGGGACGGGCCGGCGTGGCCGTCGACACGCTCGCCGACATGGAGACGTTGTTCTCGGGCATCGACCTCGGTGCCGTGAGCACCTCGATGACCATCAACTCGCCGGCGGCGGTCCTCATGGCCATGTACGTCGGGGTGGCCGACAAGACCGGTGTGGCGCGCGCCGCACTCTCGGGCACGATTCAGAACGACATCCTCAAGGAGTACCAGGCCCAGAAGGAGTTCGTCTTCCCGCCCCGGCCGAGCATGCGCCTGGTCACGGACCTGATGGCCTTCGCCGCCGCCGAGCTGCCGCGGTGGCACCCGGTCTCGGTCTCGGGCTACCACATCCGGGAGGCCGGCTCGACGGCGGCGCAGGAACTGGCCTTCACACTGGCGAACGGGTTCGCCTACGTGGAATCGGCGCTGGCGGCGGGCATGACGGTCGACGAGTTCGCCCCCCGCCTCTCCTTCTTCTTCAACGCCCACATGGACTTCTTCGAGGAGATCGCCAAGTACCGGGCCGCCCGCCGTATCTGGGCCCGCTGGCTACGCGACCGCTACGGGGCGAGTGACGGCCGCTCGCTGCAATTGCGCTTCCATACCCAGACGGCCGGGGTCTCGCTCACGGCCCAACAGCCCGAAGTGAATCTGGTGCGCGTGGCCATCGAAGCCTTGGCCGGCGTGCTCGGCGGTACCCAGAGCCTGCACACCGACTCGTTCGACGAGGCGTTGGCGCTGCCCACCGAGCATGCGGTGCGCCTGGCGCTGCGGACCCAGCAGGTCATCGCCGAAGAGACCGGCGTGGTCCACGTCGCCGATCCTCTGGGCGGCTCGTGGTTCGTCGAGGAGCTCACCGACGAGATGGAGCGCCAGGCCGAGGAGATCTTCGCCCACATCGAGGAGGCCGGCTCGGGCTCCATGCTCGAGGGTGCCTTCGCCTGTATCGAGGACGGCTGGTTCGTCGCCGAGATCGCCGACGCCTCCTACCGCTTCCAGACCAAGCTGGCCAAGGGCGAGTGGATCCAGGTGGGCGTGAACGGGTACACCGAGGGCGACGACACGATCCCGCCCACGCTCTCCATCGACCCCGCGGTCGAGACGGCCCAGCTGGCCAGCTTGGCCGAGGTCAAGCAGTCACGCGACGACGATGCGGTGGACAGAGCGCTCGAGCGACTGGGCCGTGAGGCGGCCGACAGCGCCATCAACCTGATGCCCGCCCTCATTGAGGCGGCCCGGGCCCACGTCACCGTGGGCGAGTCGATGAACGCCCTGGAGGCGGTCTTCGGCACCTGGTACGAACGAACCGTGGTCTGAGGTGGGCGAGGAGCGGCCGCTGCGGGTGCTCGTGGCCAAGGTGGGCCTCGACGGGCACGACCGGGGGCTGCGCATCGTGGCCCGCATCCTGCGCGACGCCGGCTGCGAGGTGATCTACGCCGGACTGCGCCAATCGACGGCCACCATCACCGCCATGACGATCGAAGAGGACGTCGACATCGTCGGTGTGTCCATGCACAACGGCGCGCATCTGACCCTGGCGCCTGCTGTCGTCGACGCCCTGCGTGCGGCCGGCCTCGACACGCCGGTCATCGTCGGGGGCATCGTGCCGCCGGCGGACATCCCGACCCTCAAAGCAGCCGGGATCGCCGCCGTCCTCGGCCCGGGGGCTTCCAACGAGGAAGTGGTGGCCTCGGTCAGGGCAGCGGCGGCGTCGGTCGAGAACCTGAGAGGCGCCCCGAGCCCGTGAGGGCCGGGAACGGCGCGCCAGCGTACGCTTGCGCGGTCAAGGTCGGGGATGCCTCTGGGGCGTCGAACATGAGCAGCGATGGAGCGTCAGATGCCGAGCGAGTCCGGAGGCGAGGACGGGAGACCAGACCCCCGCGCCAATGAGAGGCCCGCCGACCTCGGACTCGAACGGGTCCTCGCCGGTTCCCTTCGCTTGGCCTACATCCCCATCGTGGTGTTGCTGCTCGCCGCTCTCGGTGCGTTCGTCTACGGCACCTACATCTTCATCCATTCGGTCCGCCAAATTGCCGACCACCCGATTCCGGTCGGACATCAGATCGGCGAGTTCCTTCTTGACGTCGACCTCTTCCTGATCGGCGCAACGTTGCTGATCTCTGCGGTGGGCTTCTATGAATTGTTCGTGCGTGAGATTCAGTTCGGCAAGGAGACGCGCATTCCGGCCTGGCTCGAGATGCGCGACCTGAACGACCTCAAGGGCAGGATCATTGCGATGATCGTCTTGGTGCTCTCGGTCAGTTTCGCCGAGGTCGTGGTGGATGCGGCCACCGGACGTCATGCCCTGGAGCTCGGCGGCGGCATCGCGCTCGTCATTGCTGCGTTGACCGTCTTCATACGCTTCGGCGGTCACGGAAACGCAGGGAACTAGTCCGACGACCGCGGCCAATGGCCGGGGCCACGGAACGTGCAGAGCAACTGCCGGAAACGATGAGCAACCCCCGGTGACCTCCAACCGGAGCGACGAGCGGTTTTCTGTGAAGGGTTCGTGCAAAACGGTCGATTTCGCCGACCTGACGTGCGCAATGAAGATGGAAGCGAATTCAGGTGTAGCGTCGAGATTGGCCGGGTGAAACAGTCGCCCGTTGGGGAAGTCCTACGATTCCACGTTTAGCCGCACTCAGATCCGACCGATTGTGAAGCGCATCGCATGCTCTCAGAAGGTTTGCCGGTTCCCGCACCTCCGTTTCACGTCGGCGTGAGTCGGTCGGACGGCCGTGTCGTCATCGGCGTCGAGGGTGAGCTCGACCTCGCCACTGCGCCACAGCTGCGAGACAGCCTCGTCGCCTTGTCCGAAGAGGGGCAGACGCAGGTCGTGCTTGATCTGACCCGTCTGAGCTTCATCGATTCGACGGGCCTTTCGGTGCTCGTCATGGCCCTCAATCGGGCCCGAGCCGAGGGCGGGTCAGTGCTCCTTCGCAACCCGTCACAGTCGGTACTGAGGATTCTGGAGATCACCGGGCTGGTGTTGGTGTTCACCATCGAGAACAAAGATGCCGTTCCTTCCGCCGGTGCCTAGCGAACGTGGCATGACCACGAGGCTGCCCAGAGGGTGCGACCCCACTCCATGACCTTCAAGGTTGTGAGCCGTCCGCCGGCCTGCCCGCAGTGTGGCGGCGTTCGGGTCGACGAATACACGCACTACGAGTGTCCCCCCGGGATATCGCCGGATCATCGGCATTGGGTGTGCGTCACGTGTGAGCACGAGTGGATCGATACGCCCGCATCTGAAGGGTAGGCAAAGGCGCCCCTAGCTCGCATTTTGGGCCGCAACGGGGTAAACAGTCGTCGATGACCTCAAACGTGACCTCCACTGGCACCGCTGAAGATCACACCACCCGGACACCCAGCCTGACGGATGCGCCGGGCCGTCGCTCGACGGTCAAGACTGCGCAACTTCCCGAAAACCTCAATTACCGGGTGAAGCGGTTTCTGCTCGGCCCACCCCTCGTCAATGATCAACTGCAGGGTCAACGCCTCGGCAAGCCGACGGCGTTGGCGGTTCTCTCCTCGGACGTCATGTCCTCGTCGGCGTATGCCAGCGAGGAGATCCTCCGGATCCTCGTCCCGATCGCGGGGCTGGTTGCGTTCTCCCTCGTCACGCCGATCACCGGTGCCATTCTGGCCGTGCTGGCGCTCGTCACGATCTGTTATCGCGACGTCGTCCGCTCGTACCCGAAGGCCGGGGGCTCGTACGTCGTCAGCCGGGACAACTTCGGTCCCAACGTGGCGCAGGTGGCCGGGGCGGCTCTGCTCATCAGCTATACGATCACGGTCGCGGTCTCGGTGGCAGCCGGAGCGGATGCCATCATTTCGGCGGTCCCCGCCGTCGGCCACGACGCCCTGCCGCTCTCGATCGCGTTCGTTGTGCTCCTGGCGTTCGGCAACCTGCGGGGCATTCGCGAGGCGGGAAAGGTCTTCGCATTACCGACCTACTTCTTCATCGCGAACATGGTGGTGCTGATCGTCGCGGGGTTCGTGCAAGAGATCATGGGAACGCTGCACCACGCACCGCAGAGCGATGCGACCATGCACCTGGGCCATGCCGCGAGCGGCGGCTTGATCCTGGGTGTCTCCGCGTTCTACCTGTTGCGGGCGTTCGCCAACGGAAGCTCGGCCATGACCGGGACCGAGGCCATCTCGAACGGTGTGAGCATCTTCCGAGAGCCGCAAGCACGCAACGCGCGCACGACGCTGGTCTTGATGAGCACCATCTTGGGAACGATGTTCCTCGGGGTGTCCATTCTCGCTGCCTTCACCCATGCGGTGCCCTTCATTTCGGGGACGCCCACTGTCGTCTCGGAAATCGGAAAGCTCGTGTACGGGTCGAGCACGCTCGGTCATCTGTTGTTCTACATGCTGCAGACGGCGACGGCCCTGATCCTCATTCTGGCCGCCAACACGAGTTTCACCGGGTTCCCGTTCCTGGTGAGCTTTGTCGCCGAGGATTCCTTCCTGCCCCGCAAGCTGACGGTACGGGGCCATCGGCTGGTCTTCTCCAACGGGATCCTGTTGTTGGCGGGCGCATCGATCGCGCTCCTGATCGCCACCAACGCCAAGGTGTCCGCCCTCATTCCCATGTATGCCATCGGCGTGTTCACCGGCTTCACCATGGCCGGTGCCGGCATGGTGAAGCACCACCTCACGAATAAGGACGCCCACTGGAAGTCGCACGTCGCCGTCAATGGTGTCGCCGCCGTCGTGTGCGCGATCGTCGTGGTCGTCTTCGCCGTTGCCGAATTCACCCAGGGGGCGTGGGTCGTCGTCGTCGTGATGCCACTGCTGATCTACGCACTGGTGCGAACCAACCGGCAGTACCGGGCCGAGGACACCGTGTTGGAGGAAGGGGCCGCGGTCCAGGCTTGCGAGGCACGGATTCTGCACCGCCACGTGGTCGTGATCCTGATCGACCGGATCGATCTGGCTGCCGCGCGGGCGATCCAGTACGCCAGGACGCTGATGCCCGACGATCTCCGCGCGGTGCACTTCAACATCGATGATCACCGGGCGCAGATCCTGATGGAGCGCTGGCAGCGGATCGGACTCTCACGACTGGCGCTCGATGTGATCGACTGCCCTGATCGTCGCCTCGGGAGGGCGGCCCTCGAGCTCGCGGCGGAGTTGGCCGACGGCGAGACGGAAGTGAGCATGCTGTTGCCCCGCCGTTCCTACGGCAAGGCACTCCGCCGCATCCTCCACGATCAGACCGCCGACTACATCGTTGACGTGGTCAGCCAGCTTTCCCACGTCAACGCCACCATTGTCCCCTTCATGGTCGCGCCGGGGATCGATCGACAGGAAGAGGCCGTCGTGGCCGCGCTCGCCCCGAAGAACGGTCGGGACGGTCGACCCCCGCGCCAGGCTGCTGCAGAAGCAGCGCCGATCCCATTGACCGACCTCGTTGGTGTGACACCGATCGCTGCGCTGCAGTGGCGCCAGGCGGCACGCATCGCCGGACGGGTGAAAACGTTGCGCGTCCAACCGTGGTCAGGTGTGCCGACCCTCGAGTGCGTGCTGGTCGACAACAGTGGCGAATCCATCGTCCTGGTCTTCCTCGGCCGTCGATCCATACCCGGCATACGGAGCGGAACCCTGATGGCCGTCGAGGCCTCGGTCGGGAAGCACAAGGGCATGCTGGCCATGATCAATCCGCTCTACGAGCTCCTTTCCGTCTCTTCGCCGAGCGATTGAGCATGAGAGCGCGTCGTCAGCCCGGTTCTGATGACCACCATGCGGGGACGCACTGGATGCGGCACCCGTTGGTGACCTGGCTGATCCCCATTCTGGGACCATTGTGCGCGGCGGCGTTGCTGATCCCGAGCCGGGGGCATCTGGATTCCGCTGACGACGCGCTCGTGCTCGTCCTGGTCACGGTGGCCGTCGCGTCACGTGGCAGCCGCGGTGCCGCCGCGCTGTGCGCATTGTTCGCGGCCCTCTCGTTCGACTTCTTCCTGACCGTTCCCTACCAATCGTTGAGGATAAGCGGCAACCGGGATCTCACGACAGAGATCCTCTTCGTCGTCGTCGGCCTTCTCGTGGGCGAACTGGCGGCTCGTGGCCAGCGGCATCGGCGCGCCGCCGCCGAAGGACGACACGAGCTGAGTCGCCTCCACAACGTGGCCGAACGGATCGCCGGGGGTGAGGAGCCCGATTTCGTCCTCATGGCCGTGGCGGCGGAACTGCGAGATCTCCTCTCCCTGCAGGATTGTCGCTTCGTGTGGGACCCGCCGACGGAGAAGGGGGCCCGCATCGATCCCGACGGCACGGTCCGGCTCAACCCCTTGCAATGGCCGACCTCGTCGGCCGGGCTGCCGACGAGGCAAGTGCAACTTCCCGTCCGCGGAGGGGGGAGGAATGTCGGCACGTTCCTCCTGACACCCACACCGTCCCTTCCGATCTCGCAGGAGCGATGCGTGGTGGCCGTCGCCCTTGCTGATCAGCTGGGCTCCATCCTTTCGGGGAGCGACCAATCGGGCGACTGGGACGGTCACTGATGGCGAGGTCGGTGCGTCAGATCCACGGCAGATCATCCACCGCGAAGGACGTGACCCGGAAGGGCGCCGGTGTGCTTGCCCTCTTGCATCAGGACGGTGCCGTTGACCACCGTCGCCACGTATCCCTCGGCGTCGATTACGAAGCGCCCGCTGTTGGCCGGGAAGTCCGTCACGTAGCGGGGTGGGCATGTCGCCAGCCGTGAGCGATCGATCACGTTGAGATCCGCCGCCGCGCCCACCTGGAGGACACCGCGATCGTGGAGGCCGTGCAACTGCGCCGGCACCATGCTCAAGCGGCTCACCGCCTGTTCGAAGGACAGCACGTGGGGGACCCACTCCGTCAGGAGGCGTGTGGTGTAGTCGACGCCGCAAAAGGAAAGCAGATGGGCCCCGGCATCCGAGGCGCCAGCCGTGATGATCCCGGACCGGATGAGCTGCTCGATCGCATCGAGCCGGCCCTTGTCAGGCGGCGCAGCCTGGACGAACTGGGCGTGCAGGTCTTCGGCCAACGACACGTCGAGGAAGGCGTCGAGCGGATCGCAACCCATGTCACCCGCCATCTCCGAGATGGTCATTCCGACAAAGCGCTCGTGTTCGGGCTTGTGCACGATCTCCACCCGCAACACCTGGGGCGAGAACGTGAAGGATTTGTTCCCGACGTCAGCGAGCTCGACGCGCAGCGCGGCGCGGAACTCCGCCGACCGCATGGTGGCGTCCCGGATGGCCGGCGGCGAGGTGAGGGCCGCACGCAGCGTCAGGTACTCGTCGAAGAGGAAGGTTGAAGCCAGCGCGAAGTGGACCCCCTGATGGTTCGCGGCGAACATGGGATGGATCCGGGCCCCCTCGCTCGCCCACGCTTCGGAGGCGAAGTCGAGTGACCGTCTCCAGCCGTCGGGAGCCTGGGGGAGACGCGTGAGCGTATTGAGGTGAACGGGTTTCCCGGACACCCGCCACAGTTCCATGATCAAGTCGCGATCTTCGGGCGAATAGCCCTCGAGGAAGGTCTTCGGGATGAATTCGATCGAACCGAAACCGAAATCGGCCAACACGGACGCGAGGGCCACCAGCTCGCCCGGCGCGGCCAGGTTCGACGGGACGGGTCGCCCGTCGTGGGCCTGATGCAGTTCGAGCTGTGATGACGTGAAGCCGATCGCTCCGTCGGACAGCGCGTCCCGCAGGAGCTCCTGCATCTGGGCGACCTCGGCCTCTGTCGCCACCCGCTCCGACGCCGCATCTCCCATGACGAAACGTCGCAGGGCACAGTGGCCGACGTTGGCGCCCACGTTGACCCCGATCTGCCCTTCGAAGCCGTGCAGGTAGTCGGCGAAGGACCCTCCGGGGAACGTCACGGCCGCCTGCAGGGCTGCGGGCGACATGCCCTCCACGCGGGAGAGCATCTGGAGAAGCCACGGCAGGTCATCGGGCCGGGCGGGGGCGAAGGTGAATCCACAGTTGCCGATGAAGACCGTCGTCGTCCCGTGCCAGGACGACGGCGAGGCGGTCGGTTCGAAATGCAACTGTGCGTCATAGTGCGTGTGGATGTCGACGAATCCGGGCGTCACCCAGAGACCGTCGGCCTCCATGACCTCACCCGCGCCTGCAGGGTCCACCGGCCCGATCGCCACGATGGTGCCCTCGTGCACGGCGATGTCGGCCACGAATGAGGGCGCCCCGGTGCCGTCGCACACGTGACCGCCGCGAATCACGAGGTCGTAGGTCATGTGCGGGAAGCGTCCGCCATCGACTCGATCCGGTACAGCGCGACGGCGTTGGTACCGACGAGCCCGGCCCGATCCCCATCCGACATTCCTTCGCTGTGCTCGAGGAGCTCGTCGACGACGCCCGGGTATTTGGCGTCGTTGTGCGGGAAGTCGCTGGCCCAGATGAACGTGTGCGCGCCTGCGAAGTCGGCGAGGAGCTTGTGTGTGTGCTCGCCGGGATCGAACGAAACCACGCACTGGCGCTGGAAGTACTCGCTCGGCCTCAACGAGATCGGGGCGGCCGCCCACTTGTAGCTCTCATGGAACTCGTTCAGGCGGTCCATCCAGTGACCGATCCAACCGCCCCCACATTCGAGCACGGCCACCTTCAGATCGGGGTGTCGCTCGAGCACGCCGGCATAGACCAGATTCGACAGGGTCATGTACTGATCGAAGAGCAGGATCACGGCGTGCTGCGTTCCCGGTGCCATGAGCTCGGTCATCCGAAGGGCGGTACCGTCCATGTCGGAGACGCCGGCAGGGTGGAAGGCGAGCGGGAGGTCAACCTCCTCCAAGGCCGACCAGACCGGGTCGAACACTGGAGAGTGCAGGGGTTCGCCCCCGTGGGGGTTGGGTCGGCAAAAGCCGGCGACCAGGCCGAGCTCCTTGATCCTCCGGACCTCCTGCACGGACGCCACCGGGTCCTGGAGCGGCAGTGCGCCCACGCCGGCGAGGCGGGTCGGCGCGGCGCGCGCGTAGTCGGCGATCCAGTCGTTGTAGACCTTGCACGATTCGACCGCGAGTGCCGGGTCGCGCAGGCCACCGAGCTTCAGGCCGAGACCGGGGTACAGCACCGAGATGTGGATACCCTCGGCGTCGAGCACCTTGATCCGTTCCGCCGGGTCGAACCCGGCCGGATTGAGGTCCTCGTAGTGCATGCCCTGGCCGAAGTTCTCGAAGGACAGTCCGGCGTTACCAAGGCCGGGCAAGCCGCGGTTGACCAGTATGCGACCCTCGGCCCAGCACTCGTCCCAGCCCGAGTCGGCGTTCCAGCGGAGGGTGATGCCGTCCTCGCGCAGGGAGGGGGGCAGGTTCGCGCTCCACAGGTCCGGTGGTTCGCACACGTGGCCATCGGCGTCAACAACGAGCATGTCGGTCATGGAGAAAGGCTGCGCCTCTAGTGGATTGCGGTCAAGGCCCAGGCAGTTATCGCATGTCAGACTTCAACCGTGCCCAGTCCCAACACCGAGCGGGCCTACCGATCCGACTGGGCCGATTTCTCGGCGTGGTGTGCTGAACGAGGCGTCTGTGCACTCCCCACGGCGCCGGCGGATCTGACCGCCTACGTGGCTGATCTGGCCACGAAATGGCGGGCGGCGACCGTCCGGCGCCGATTGGCTGCCATCGCAGCCCGGCACCGGGCGTTGGGGTTTTCCTCACCGACGTCCGATCCGACCGTGAAGGTCGGGATCGCGAGAGCGGAGCGCGACCTGCGCGGTCGCGCACACCCCACCGAACCCCTCGGTCGGGGCGAACTCCGGGCGTTGGTGGATGCGCTTCCCAGCACCGTGGCGGGCGCTCGCGACCGCGCCATGATCCTGTTGGGTATCGGGGCCGGGCTTCGACGTTCCGAGCTCGCCGGGCTCTTGGTGCGTGACGTCGAGTCCCGGGCAGGCACCTTGCTCGTGAAGATTCGCGACCGCGGTGGATGCGTCGTGCGTACGGCCTCCATTCCTCCCGGGTCGTCACCCGCCACGGATGCGCCGTCCGCCTGGGCCGCGTGGATGGCGGTCTCGGGCTTGCGGGCCGGCCCTGCCTTCCGTGCCGTCGATCGCCACGGCAACATCAGTGCAACGAGGATGTCCGACTCCGCCCCGGCGGCGATCGTCAAGCGGTCTCTGATCGTGGCTGGTCTCGATCCGGACCGCTACGGGGTGGGCTCGTTGCGACGCGGGCTGGTGTTCATCGCGGCGAGGGCGGGCCTGGCTGATCGTGGCATCGCGGCACAGACCGGGCACCGGACGTTGGCGCTCGTGCGAGAGTACATGCGTCGCGACGACGTGCAACTACCGTGAGCGGGATGAGCCTTCGCTCCAATGGCAACAGGAGGGCAGAGAGCCTGTGAAGACGAATGACGACGGGTCTCGTTGGTCGTACCGCTCGCAACACTCGGTGCTCTGCATCGGATCTCGCGATTCGGTGCTATCAATCGGCTCCATCGGCTCGGTACTGTCGATCGGCAGCGTCGGGTCGGCCGGGTCGATCCTCTCCGTCGCCTCGTTCCTCTCGGCCGGATGCCTCATGTCGGGGCTGTCACTGTGGTCGATCATGTCCTGGCGGGCTCGCAGGGCAATCGGTACGTCGGCGGGCCAAAGACGCTCCGGGTAGCCTGCGACAATGTCCTCCAGGTGGCCGACGATCTCCTACGCAGACTGGGGCGAGACCTGCGACACGCTCCATGCCCACACGCAGGTCCTGGGCAAGTTGGCCGTGATGCTCGCCCCACCGGAGCCGCAGTTGCAGCATGCGGCGCTCCGCCTGACGGCGCGCGGATGGGAGACCGGCCCCTTGCCGGCACCGGACGGCTCGGGGACGCTTGTCGTCCTTCTGGACCTGCGTACCCACGAAGTGGTGGTCGAAGCCAGCAAAGGCGGCGTAGGCCGCGTTCCGCTCGAGCCTGATCGGGCGGTGGGGGCGGTGACGAGGGATGTTCTGGCGGCAGTTGAACGTCTGGTCGGTGCCGTCGCCATCGATCCGAAACCACAGGAGGTTCCGTGGAGTGTGCTGCTCACCGAGGATGAAGAGCACACGCGGTACGACGCACCACAGGTCGAGCGCTATTTCACCGCCGCCACCTACGCCTCCCTCGTCCTCGCCGCGTTTCGTGCCCCGTTTCGAGGCCGCGCCACGCCCGTCAATGCCTGGTGGGGCTCGTTCGATCTCGCCGTGAGCCTGTTCTCGGGCCGCCCTGCCTCTCCACCCTCGAATGACTTCATCATGCGCAATGCCATGGATGCGCAGGAAGTGGCGATCGGCTGGTGGCCGGGTGATCCGAATTACGAGAAGGCGGCGTTCTACGCGTATGCCCACCCGGCGCAGGAGGGATTCGCCGGTGCCACGCTCTCGCCCGCGGCCAGTCGTTGGGATGATGGCCTCGGCGAATACATTCTCGACTGGGAGGATGCCCGCAAGAGTGACGACCCGCATGCCATTGCGGTCGAGTTCGCGCATTCCGTCTTTCGTCACGCTTGTGCGGTCTGCGAGTGGGACATGTCCCTACTGGGCAGCGTGGAAGGACGGCCCCCACCGGTCGTCTGACGAAGGAGCCAGGTGTGGGCAGGTTGCAGCTGCACTTTCACAGTCGGCCCACAGAGGGTCTTGAGCGGGGGGCGAGGCGGGCGATCTTCAATGGGTCCATGCCCATTCGAGACCCCAATGCGCACAACACCCCGGATGCACGTCAACGTGCCCGGTCGCGGGTCCGCACCTTGACGCGCACGGCAATCCTGGCGGCCACCGGAGCGACGGCGTTGATCGGCGTGGCCGTGTCCAAGGAGCACCCGGGAGCGAGCGCGACATCGGGAGCGTCGTCATCGACGTCCGGCACGACTTCGACGACGTCGGGTTCATCGGGGGGCAGCGCGTCGACAACGACAACGACGACGACTTCGCGCCCGACGACGACGACGACGACGCCGGTCGTCACTTCGGGGGGTACGTCGCGGTGACCAGTACCGAGACCGGGCCGCATCCGTCCTTCGTCCAGCGGTCCTTCCGCGGCATCGGCACGTCCGCCACGGTCGTCGTTCCGCCCGACGCCGACGCCGACCTGGCCCAGTCGATCCTGCAGGAGGAGATTGTGGCCATTGACCTCGCGTGCAGCCGTTTCCGGCCTGACTCGGAGCTCGAGTCGCTCCATCGCCGAGCGGGCCGCACCGTCGTCGTCTCGAGGCTTCTCTTCGAGGCGCTCGAGGTGGCGATCGCCGTGGCTGAGCGGACGCATGGAGCCGTCGACCCCACGGTGGGCAACGCGCTGTCGACCCTCGGCTATGACCGTGATTTCGACCAGGTCGGTGATCGACCGCTGCTTCCACCCTCAGCGCTGGGGCCCGTCGTCGGCTTCGGACACGTCCATCTCTGCGCGCGGACCCGCGAAGTGCGCATGCCGCGCGGCGTTCGGCTCGACCTGGGCTCATCGGCGAAGGCGTTCGTGGCCGACCGGGCCGCCGCCCGTATTGCCGACGAGCTCGGAGCCGGTGTCCTGGTGAGCATCGGCGGCGACGTTGCCGTGGCCGGCCCGGCGCCGGAGGAGGGCTGGGCCATCGGTATCGCCGTGGCGTCCTCGACGGCCGGAGAGGACGTCGACCAGACCGTGGCGATCCGCCAGGGCGGCCTCGCCAGCTCGAGCACCGTCGTGCGGAGCTGGAACGTGGGCGCGGAACGCGTGCATCACATCATCGATCCGACGACCGGCTTCTCCTCGGCGCCGTACTGGACACTGGTCTCGGCCAGCGGGAAATCCTGCGTCGACGCGAACGCCCTCTCCACGGCAGCAATCGTCTGGGGCCCCAAGGCGCTGGTCAATCTGCAGGAATTCGACCAGGCGGTGCGCCTCGTACGACAGGACGGCGAGATCTTCACACTCGGGGGTTGGCCCGAGGATGGTGTGGCGTGAGTTCGACCTCGTTCTGGTATGCGACGCGGGCCAGTGGGATCGTGGCCTTGGTCCTGTTGACACTGACCATGGTCCTTGGCCTGGCCACGACGAACCGGATGCGCGCCCGTCACTGGCCGGGATTCGCGCAACAAGAGCTTCATCGACGCATCTCCATCCTCGCCGTCGTCTTCGTCGCCATCCACGTCCTGACGAGCGTCCTCGATACCTTCGTCCACATCGGATGGTTGGCTATCGCCATTCCCTTCACTTCCCCGTACAGCAGATTCTGGGTCGGCGTCGGCACCGTCTCCCTGGATCTGATGCTTGCCGTCTTCGTGTCCAGCCTGCTCCGATCCCGGATAAAACCCGGCACCTGGCGGGCCCTTCACTGGCTGGCCTACGGCTCCTGGCCCGTGGCGGTGGCCCACACGTTCGGTATGGGGACCGACGCCGGAGAACATTGGGTGATCGCGCTCGGCGTTGCCTGCATTCTCTCCGTGCTCGTCGCGTTGGTGTGGCGGTTATTCGTCGTGGCGCGGCAGAAGCGGGCGCTGGCCCGGGTCAACGTCGCGGACGCTCCTCTGAAACGCCTCGCTCTCATCCCACATGGAGGAACAGATCGACATGACGCCTAGCTTGAGCGAGGCCCCACCGCAGGGGGCCCTGCACCGCCTGCTCGGTCACCCGGGCGATCTCGCCGGTCACATCGAAACCCATGGTCCTCTCACGGTGTGGCTCGGGCACAATCCCACATGGCAGGACGCCCTGGCGGCGAGCCTCGAGGAGTCCGGGTTGGTCGGGAGGGGTGGAGGCGGCTTCCCGGCGTCCATCAAGCTCGCGGCGGCCCGCGCCGCTGGCCACGGTGGGACGCTGCTGGTCAACGGTATGGAGAGTGAGCCGGCCAGCGACAAGGACAAGCTGCTCCTGACCAGATCCCCGCATCTCGTGCTCGACGGAGCGCAGTATCTCGCTGCGCTGTGTCGGGCCACGCGCATTGTGATCTGCATCCCCATCGGGCGCGACGGCGTCGCCGCCGTGGTGGCGCAGGCCATCGCCGAGCGGAGTGCGGCGGGCTACGCCAGGGTGAGCGAGACCATCGTGCGTCCTCCCGACCGCTTCGTGGCCGGCGAGGAATCAGCGTTGGCCAATTTCGTCGACAAGGGATTGCCGCTCCCGCTCTTCCGTACCGACAAGAGCAGTGCCCTCCGAATCGAGAAACGCCCCGCGCTGGTCCATAACGCGGAGACGCTGGCCCATATCGCGCTCATCGCCCGGCACGGTCCGGGGTCCTTCCGGGCGCGGGGGACAGCGGAGGAACCGGGAACGTGCCTGGTCACGATCAGCGGGAAGGTGGCACAACCCGGAGTGGTCGAGGTGGACCGGGGCACACCGCTCCGTGACATCGCCAGCCTGAGCCGCCCCATCCAGCCGGCGCAAGCGCTCCTGGTCGGCGGCTACGGCGGGGCCTGGGTGGGCCCCGAGCATTTCGCCACCCCCTATGCCTCTCTCTCGCTGCGCACCATAGGTGCCTCTGCGGGCGTCGGGGTCATTGTCGTACTGGGGACAGAAGCGTGCGGGGTCGCCGAGTCAGCGCGTATCGCCCGATTCCTGGCCGGCCAGAGTGCCGGGCAGTGCGGCCCGTGCGTCTTCGGGCTTCCCGCCATCGCCGACGACCTGACGGCGTTGGCCCGCGGCCACGTGCACGCCGGCCTCATGCCGCGCCTCCTGCGGCGGCTGGACGAAGTCAGCGGGCGCGGCGCTTGTCGGCATCCGGACGGCGCGGTGACGCTCGTGCGGAGCGCGTTGAGCGTGTTCGCCACCGATGTCGCCGCCCACGAGCAGGGGATGCCGTGTACCCACGCCATGAAGCCGACCGTGTTGCGCTTTCCACGACCGATCGCCATCTGAGATGACGACCTTTCACCTCACCATCGACCCGGTGGCCTGCGACGCCTACGGCTTCTGCGCCGAACTCCTGCCCGAGGCCATCGTCGTGGACGAATGGGGATATCCGATGGTCGACGGGAGGCCCCTGGCTCCCGAACTCGTGGCACAAGCCAAACGTGCGATGCGGGACTGCCCCAGGCGGGCCATCACGCTGCGTGAAAGAAAGTGACCGCTGACCGCTGACCGCTGACCGCTGACCGCTGACCAGCTCCCGGGTGAACCAACCCATGCGAAGATGGCGTAGTGGGCCACGACGATGCCGCCGAGACCCCGATGGTCCCGTACGGCACCATCGTGCGGCAGTGGGGCCGGATCGGATGTACGGGGTTCGGCGGGCCGCCCACCCACATCAGCATGCTGCGCCAGCTCTGTGTGGACCGGGAGGACTGGCTCGATCCGACCGAGTTCGAGGATGCCGTCGCAACGACCAACCTCCTGCCCGGGCCGGCGTCGACGCAGCTGGCCATCCTGTGCGCCTGGCGCCTGAGGGGTTGGACGGGCGCACTCCTCGGCGGGCTCTGCTTCATCGTCCCCGGACTCGGGCTCATCGTTGCCCTCTCCGCCCTCTTCCTGGCCGGCCACCCGCCGCAGTGGGTGGACGGCGCCGCATTGGGAATGGGGGCGGCGGTGGCGGCCGTGGCCCTGAACGCCGCCATCGGGCTGATCCCCTCCAGCTGGCGTCGGGCCGGGCCTGATCCGGCCCGACGCATCCGGTGGGTTGCCTTTGCGTTTCTGGGTGCCTTCTCGGCCGCCACCATCGGCCCCTTTCTCGTCCTCGTGCTCCTCGGGTGCGGAACGGTCGAGGTGCTCATCGCCCTCCACGACCGGCCGCCCGGTACCCTCAACGGATACCTCGTGACACCCTTGTTGGCTGTCGCCGGGGTGACCGGGGGCATCGGCGCCCTGATCTGGGTGGCCTTCAAAGTCGGGGCTCTCTCCTACGGCGGCGGCTTCGTCATCGTTCCCCTGATGCAGGCGGATGCGGTCAACCACTACCACTGGATGACGAACGCGCAGTTCCTCAACGCAGTGGCCCTGGGGCAGGTCACTCCGGGCCCGGTCGTCCTGACAGTGGCCGTGGTGGGCTATGCCGCCGCGGGCGTCGGTGGCGCGCTCCTCGCGACGGCCGTGGCGTTTGCGCCTTCGTTCATATTCGTCCTGGGCGGTGGTCGGCACTTCGATGCCCTGCGCAAGAACGAGGGCGTGCAGGCGTTCCTGTCCGGGGCCGGGCCGGCCGCGATCGGCGCCATCGCCGGCTCATCGGTCCGCTTGGGCCTCGGCATCTCGCATCTCTGGCAGTTGGTGATCCTCGCCGGGGCCCTCGTTTGGATCGTGGCGATGCGCCGAGCGGTGGTCCCCGCCCTGGTCGTCGTCGCTCTCCTCGGTGCCCTCGCCGGGGTCGTCGGCCTGCCGGTCGGGAGGTGACCAGGCCGGAGCGGCAATCAGGCCAGCCAGTCGTCGAGCGAGGCGATGCCGCGTCGCGAACTGATGCGAGCAGCACCTCTTGGACGGGAGACCAGCTGCTGGTCGACCCGGATCAGGAGATCCTCAACCACGCTGGATCGGCCACATCACCTCGACCACCTCAGCGGGGAGAGCGACCAGGATCGTTGACGGCACTGTTTCGCCGATCCGAACGGTCCGCTGACGAATTGAAACGGCAGCAGTCTAGTTGCGATCCCTCTTGCTAGCATTGTTGCTAGCGGAGCGTCGAAAAGTACTAACCGATTGCGCCGATTGCGGTCCTCAAGGGAGCGGCTTTGGAAGTAACTCTGCCATAGGGTTTCGCTTGCGGATGCGTCCGGCCCGTCGCCTCCAACAGGAACGTTACACCTAAAACGGGCCCGCGCAATGCGGATTTCCCACTCTTTGGGGTTAGTTTATCTCCGCGTCACAAAGTTTCTTTGCGCCACCCCCGGCGTAAAGAGTGCGCAAACCTAGAAACCTACGACAACCTCTACTAAACGGGGAACCATTCGTAACGCCCGTGCTCATTTCTTGGGCTTCTTGACCGCTTTGTTCAGCTTGACGAGCTCGGTCCGGATATCCGCCAATTGCTCGCCTAGACCTACGGGTTCCCCGGGCCCATGACCGTCTTCGAGCTCGGCCACCCGCTCAATGAGCTCGTCCACCACGTCGGCGAGCGCGATGCACGCCACGAGGGCCAATGCCGCGCCGGCCTGGGCCTGCTCCACCCGGTTCGTGCCGCCGGCGATCGTGGCTTTGCCGGCGTCGATGAGCTCTTGAATCCGGTCCCGTGTCGTCATGGCGACGAGTCTGCCCGACGGCGCACGGGGGGCGGCGGACATCCCGGTCGCCTGCCGGGACATGGTTCCGCATCTTCGAGTGGGAACTACCCTACGAGGGCGGCGCTCCGAAAGAAGGTGGCATGGCTCCTCCCCCCATCCGCATGCTGTTGGCCGACGTCGACGGAACGCTGGTGACGCAGGACAAGGTCCTCACGGCCCAGGCCATCGACGCGGTGGACCGGCTCCGTGAAGCAGGCATCCGCTTCGCCGTGACGAGCGGACGACCCCCGCTCGGCATGGAGATGCTGATCGAACCGCTCGACCTCCAGACCCCGATCGCCGCCTTCAACGGGGGCCTCATCGTCGACCGCGACATGAAGGTCATGGAGGAGCGGGTCCTGCCCGAAGAATTGGTGGTGCCCATAAGCGACGAGATGACCTCGTTCGGTCTCTCGGTGTGGATCTATCGCGGCGCCGACTGGTACGTGCCCGACCCCAAGGGTCCCCATGTCGACCGCGAGGCATGGACGGTGAAATTCCAGCCGAAGGTGATGGAAGGCCTCGACGGGCTCACCGACCGCGTGGCCAAGATCGTCGGGGTCAGCGACGACGACGACGCCGTCGCCAAGGCCTCATCAGCCATGCAGCAGAAATTCGGGACGCAGGTGACCGCGGCCGCTTCGCAGCCCTATTATCTCGACGTCACCCACCCCGACGCCAATAAGGGGTCGGTCGTCAACTATCTGGCCCAGCGCTATCACCTCTCGAACGAGGAGATCGCCACCATCGGCGACATGCCGAACGACATGCTGATGTTCGCCGACTCCGGGCTGAGCATCGCCATGGGAAACGCCGATCACGTGGTGCAGCAGGCCGCTCGCTGCGTCACCGACACCAACGAGAACGAGGGCTTCGCCATGGCCGTGCGACGTTTCATCCTTCCCCGAACGTGAGCTTCCCGAGCCTCGCAGAACGAGCTACGACTCAGGGGTCTCGGCGGAGCTTGTAGCTCGCAACTCGCGCAGAAGACCGGTGATCAACGCCTTTGCCGCAGACTGCATCGCGACCAGGTACCGGTCAACTTCGCGGTGCAACCATTGCGCATCGCCATCGCCGGCATGGGCGAGCACCTCCTCGTACTCGGGAACCCGGGCCCACTCGGTCACCGTGGAGGAGTCCACCTCGAGGTGGAATTGCACGCCCCAGGCCCTGGGCCCCACACGGATTGCCTGCGTCGCGCAGGCCTCGTTCGAGGCAAGAATGACACCTCCGGGCGGCACGTTGACGACCTGGGCGTGGTGCCACTCGAGGCCGGGGACTTCTGGCGGCAGGACCGAGAAGACGGGGTCCGAGAGGCCGGCGGGCGTCAGCGTGATGTGCGGCACCCCTATCTCGGCTGCGGGCATCTTTCCGACCGAACCGCCCAAGGCGGCGGCCAGCAGCTGATGACCCAGGCAGACACCCAGGTAGGGACGACGGAGCTCGGATACCCACGTGCGGATGGCCGTTTTTTCGGTCACCAGCCACGGGTGTTCGTCCTCCTCCCACACATCCATCGGTCCCCCCATGACGAGGAGGAGGTCGAAGCCCTCGAGGTCGGGGATCTCCCCGCCTTCGTCGAGTTCGACCGTCGTCAGGCGCATCCCGGCATCAACCAGCAGCGTCCCCAGTGCGCCCGGATCCTCCGCCGCCAGATGCTGCAACACCAGGACCTCGCCGCCGCTGTGGCGTTGGTCGTCCGGCCCCGATGTGCCCCGGCGCAGTGTCGTTCGATCGTCCGATCCCATCAGTGAAGTATGTCGGTGGTCCGGCGTTCTTGTGGCCCCCTGCGACAAAGTGTGCTCCACTTAGAACGGAGTTGCTGCCGACCTGCAGGAGGTCCGGGAGATGAGCAGAATGGGAAGGATCGAGGGGTGACGGAGACACCGCAACTCAAGCGGACCAAATTGTCACACAGCGGAACAACGGCCGTGTTGACGCTGGCGAGTGACAAGGTGAATGCGCTGGATCACGAGGTACTGGGGGAAATCTCAGCCTTCGTCGAGTATTGCGAGCAGGACCCGGATGTGGCGGCGCTGGTGCTGACCGGAGAAGGGTCCGTCTTTTCGGCTGGACTGAATGTGAACCAGGTGTTGAGCAACGGCACGAGCTACACCGACGACCTGCTCGATGCGTTGAACGATGCGCTCGTTCGCCTTTTCCGGTGCCCGAAGCCGACGGTCGTGGCCATCAACGGGGCGGCGATCGCCGGCGGATGCATCCTCGCCGCGGCCTTCGACAAGAGACTCATCGCGGCGGAAGCACGGATCGGCGTCACCGAGCTCAACGTGGGCGTCTCGTTCCCTGTCGTGGCGATCGAACTCTTGAAGCACGCCTGCGGCGCACACGCCGAGCAGGTGATATTCGATGCCGGATTGCTCAACGCCGAAGCTGCGTGTCAGAAGGGCATCGCCCATCAGAGTCTTCCACGCGAGGAGCTGCAGGCAGCGGCGCTGGCCGCCGCGGCGCAGCTCTCCTCCCTCGATGCCAGGGCGTATGCGTTGGCGAAGGCGTCGACCCGGCGCCTTGCCCTTTCCGCCATGGAGGATGACGGCGCTCGCGCCCTCGATCAGGACGTACGGAACCAGTGGAAGGACGATCAGACGCGGACCAATCTGGAGCAGCTCCTCAAACCGAAGGCCTGACCCCTCAGCCGAGGGTGAGGACGCCCCGGATGTTCACCCCGTCGAGCATGTCCTGGTAGCCCTGGTTGATCTGGTCGAGCGGATAGGAGCGGGTGATGAGCTCGTCGAGCTTGAGCTTGCCCTCTTTGTAGAGGGCCAAGAGGTTGGGGATGTCAAAGCGGGGGTTGGCAGCGCCGAAGACCACGCCTCTGACCTCCTTTTGCCACATGGCCAGCTCGAAGAGGTTGATGCTGCACTCGGTCTGGGCCTGGGGGGCCATGCCGGTGACGACACAGGTGCCGTTCTTGCCCGTCATGGCGAGAGCGCCCTCCATGAGGTCCCCGTACATGATGCTCGGGACCAAGATCACCGCATCGGCCATCTCGCCCCGGGTGAGGTCGCGCACCAAGGGGATGGCCTCTTCGATCGACCCCGCGCTGTGGGTGGCCCCGAAGTCGAGGGCGGCCTTCTGCTTGAACTCGACGAGGTCCACCGCAATGATGTTCTTGGCCCCGACCATGGCCGCACCCTGGACGGCGTTGATGCCCACCCCGCCCACCCCGATCACGACCACGGTCTCGCCCGGCTTGACCTCGGCCCGGTAGACGGCCGAGCCCCATCCGGTGGTGACCCCGCACGAGACCAGGGCCACGACGTTGAGGGGAAGGTCCCGGTCGACTTTGACCAACGAGGCCTCGTGCACCACGCTGTGCTCGGCGAAGGTGCCGACCTTGGCCATGACGTTGAGGTCTTCGCCCTTGAGGTGATAGCGCATGGTGCCGTCACTGATCTGCCCGGGCAAAAAGGTCGAGGCACCCATGTCGCAGAGGTTGGAGTGCCCGGTGATGCACATCTTGCAGTGCCCGCAGATGGGGAAGAAGCTGGCCGCCACGTGGTCGCCGACGACCAGGCTGCGCACGCCCGGGCCGACTTCGAGCACGACCCCACCGCCCTCGTGCCCCCCGACAATGGGGAAGAGGCCGCCGACGGCCTGCTGGGGCGCCTCTTGGGTCTCTTTGTCGCCGACGTCGCTGCCCCGCAGGTGCTGGTCCGAATGGCACAGACCGGCCGCCTCCCACTTGACCAGGACCTCGAGCTCTCTCGGCGGGTCCAGGTCGATCTCTTCGATCTGCCAGTCCTCGGCCCGGCCGAAGAGGACCGCTGCGTGCGTTTTCATGTCGACACCCCCTGCGCGATGACGCCCGCTCCCGGGTCGCCTACGCAGTGTGCCACCGATCAGCCCGCAAGGACAGACCTGTGCCCTATTTCGCGCCGTCTATTTCCCAATAGCGGGAGGGGGTGCAGGGCGCCACGGTAGCGTTGCGCATGGACGTTCCGACGATGCGTCGTCGAGTGCGCGAGGCCCGGGTGGCCCGCCTTGCGACCATACGGGCAGACGGCCGGCCGCACATCGTGCCGTGCTGTTTCGCCGTGGCCGATGACACGGTCTATTCGGCGGTCGACGCGAAACCAAAGGCATCGCTCGCGCTGCGTCGGCTCGAGAACGTGCGGCTGACCCCCTCCGTCTCACTCCTGATCGACCACTACGGCGAGGATTGGACGACCCTGTGGTGGATTCGCCTCGATGGATCCGCGTTCGTGGTCGAGTCGGGCGACGTGCGCGACCATGCGCTCGCGCTCCTCCGCGAAAAGTACATCCAGTACGTGCGCGAGCCACCACCGGGCCCGGTCATTTCGATCAATGTCAGCTCATGGCGGGCCTGGCCCTGACCCGATGCCGGCGGGTGTCCGCAGCTGGCGGATCCCGGGAATCTGCGGGCCCTTCGATATTCGCGACGCCCGTGGTCAAAAAGCGGAGAACGTGCGATACTCGCCTGGTGAGTGTCATTCATGCTGTTGATACGTCCGCAGGCACCGAGTTCTTGTTGCCTGATCCCGAGCCACGTCAGGTGCTCTACACCGTCGTCTCGGTCGATGACCACCTGGTGGAGCCGCCCGACATGTTCGAAGGACGGCTGCCGGCGCGGCTCCAACCCCTCGCCCCCCACGTGGTCGAGACCCCGGAAGGGCACGAGGTCTGGGAGTTCGACGGGAATCGCTACACCCAGCCCGGTGCGAACGCCGTCGCTGGCCGTCGGCCCGAGACGGTGACGCCCGAGCCCTACCGTTTCGAACAGATGCGACCCGGTTGCTGGGACATCGACGCGCGTGTCAAGGACATGGACATCAATGGTGTGTGGGCATCGCTCAATTTCCCATCCATGATCACCGGGTTCTCCGGTCGCGTCTACTCGTCGGCCAAGGACAAGGACCTCGGGCTGGCGGTCACCCGGGCGTTCAATGATTGGGTGTACGAATGCTGGTGGCAGCCGCACCCCGAACGGATCATCCCGCTGGGCATCACGTACCTTGCGGACCCCGAGGCCGCGGCGGCGGAAGTCCGTCGCAACGCCGAGAGGGGGTTTCGATCCCTGACACTGCCCGAGCGGCCGCACCGTATCGGGCTCCCCAGCATCTTCACCGACTATTGGGACCCGGTGCTCACGGCGTGCCAAGAGACCGATACCGTGATTTCCCTTCACGTCGGATCATCGGGACTTCCTTCGGACTTCGCGCCAGAGGCGAAGTCGGCCGGCCTCTCGGCCAGTCTCTTCGGCCAACTGTCGCTGACCGCCTGCGCCGAATGGATCTGGTCCGGTGTGCCCGCCCGGTTCCCCGGCATCAAGATCGCCTTGAGCGAGGGTGGCATCGGCTGGGTCGCAATGCTCTTGGATCGACTCGAAACGATCCATGAGCGTTCGGGGTACGGAAAGGATTACCCCGGCGACCTCACCCCGGCGGAAACCCTCCGACGGAATTTCTGGTTCTGCACGATTGACGATCCGAAGACCATCGTGACGAGGGGGGCGATCGGTGTCGAGAACATCATGGTCGAGGTGGACTATCCCCACGGCGACTCGACGTGGCCGAACACCCAGTCCGTCATCCAGAGCGTGTGGGGACATTTGCCGGTGGATGAGCTGCGCATGATGACGCATCTGAACGCGGCGCAGCTCTACCGTTGGGCGTTGCCGGCGACGACACTTCCCTGAGGGCCCCGTGGCCGGAGGCTGAGCCGGCCGCCTCAGGTGCGCTTGAGGCGAAGGCCCAGGGCGGGCCAGGCGAAGCGCAGGATCTGGGCCTTGACGACGGCACGCTTGGGTAGGCGGGCCCGGTGGTGCACGTCGAGGGAGGCGTGCACCAGGGCATGGATGCAGTAGGCGTCGGCCTCGGGCGCCGACGATTTCAAGACCCCGGCGCGGTGGCCCGCCCGGAGGGCCTTGATGAGCGGGGGGCAGAACATGCGCTGCATCTCGGGCAGGGACGTGGCGAGGGTGTAGGAGGCCATGACCGACGGGGCGGTGAAGATGGCGGTCGTCGGGGCGATCTCGGGGTTGTAGAGCAGGTCCAAGAAGGCGTCGATCCATGCCTCGACGGCGGCCAGGGGACCATCGGCACTCTTCGCCGCCTGCTCGAGGTGATGGGCCACCCGGTCGCGCTCGCGCTCGATCAGGGCGGTCAAGAGTGCCTGCTTGGAATCGAACTGCCGGTAGAAGGCCCGCGTGGAGAGCCCGGCCTCTTCCAAGATGTCGTTGACCGAGGTCCCGTCGTAGCCGTTCTCCGACATCACCCGCACGGAGGCGTCCAAGAGGAGCTGGCGTTCGGTGTGCGAACTGAATCGGCGCGGTCGACCCCGTCGCGGGGCCTCGATCTCCTCTACAAGTTGCACCATGGACCCATTAGAGCAGAGAACCACTGGTTCCCAGTCCATTCAGACTCGCGCGATCACCTCGTCGGCGTAGCGCTGCAAGGCCGGAGCGGGATCACTCCCGAACATGCCGGCGGGGATCAGAACACGCGACGCCCCGAGAGCCTCGAGGGTCTTCACTTCGGTCAGGGCCTCTTCGCTGCTCGTGACGAAGCTGTCCATCGTCACTTCGAGCGAGGAGGGGTCACGTCCGGCTTCGAGGGCGCTCTGGCGCACGACATCGATGAGAGCCGGCGCCTCGTCCCTCGTGACACCGAAGGGGAAGAAGCCGTCGCCGATGCGGCCCGCACGTCGCGCGGCAATGTCGCTATGCCCTCCGATGTGGATCGGGATCGTCCCGTTGACGGGCTGGGGCCGCAGATAGCAATCGGTGAACTGCGTGGTGTCCCCCGTGTAGCTGGCCCGATCCTCCGACCACAGGGCCCGCATGGCGCCTATCGACTCTTCGCCCCGTCGGCCACGGCCTTCCCAGGGCACTCCCAGCGCTTGGTACTCCTCCTTCAGCCAGCCGACACCGACCCCGAGGATCATCCGTCCACCGGAGAGATAGTCGAGCGTCGCCAACTCCTTGGCGAGCACAACCGGATTGCGCTCGGGCAGGATCAAAATGGCGGTCCCCAAGCGCAGGGTGGAGGTGGCGGCGGCAATGTAGGTCAGCCAGATCAGCGGATCGGGGAAGTTCGTGTCGTCGGGACCAATGCGCCCCGAGGAGTCATACGGGTAGACCGATCGGTATTCCGCCGGGATGACGACGTGATCCACCGTCCACACCGACTCGAATCCCGCCTCTTCGGCCGCCCGGGCCAGCCGGGTGGCCGCCAGCGGCCCCGCGAAGGGCTCGATGTTCGAGAATGCCAGACCGAACTTCATCTCCTGCCGACCCCCTGTTCTGGCGCCTCGATGGCGTTATTCGTGCGACTCATTTTCAATGAGGGCAGGGCAATCGTAAACACATCGTGACGACTGCGTCTAGCGGCAACCCGGGGCCTGTGACGCCGGGCGCTGTGGCCAAGAGCCGAGCCGAGTGGCCGCGATGTGGCCGACGACGACGCCACGCGGTCGCTTCGCGGCTGATCGAGGAGGCCACTCTGCACGACTATGATTGACGGTGGAAACCGGCCGCTGGCGGCCGTGCAGGACTACAGGAGCGGTGAGCTCCTCGGGTCGGATGGAGGAGGGGGAGCTCGGTTGGGGCCGTCATCGTGCGTTGACTCAGGAGAAACTGAGCGGGTTTTGGTAGGTTGGCTTTCGTGAAGAACGCTGACGAGACGCCGCGCTTCGATCCCGAAGCGGTCCACGCGAAATATCTCGAGGAGCGCGATAAGCGCTTGATCGAGGGGCGGGCAGCCATCAGGGATCTGAACCAGGACAGCGTGTTCGCGAAGTACCGGGAAGATCCGTTCACTCCCTTCACCGACAGAGATGCCATTTCCGACGAGGTCGATGTGGTGATCGTCGGGGCCGGTATGTCGGGCGTCCTGGCGGGGGCTGAACTGCGCAAGGCCGGGGTGAAACGCATCCGGATCATCGACCAGGCGGGCGGGGTCGGCGGGACATGGTATTGGAATCGCTATCCCGGGGCGATGTGCGATGTGCAGTCCTATGTCTACATGCCGATGCTGGAGGAACTGGATTACATCCCCACCCGTCGGTACGCGTTCGGTGACGAACTGCGCGGACACTTTGAAGCAATCGCGCGCAAGTTCGACCTGGTCGACGACGCGCTGTTCCACACCGGCGTCAAAACCACCGAATGGGACGAGGACAGTGCGCGGTGGGTCATCCACACTGATCGTGGCGACGACATAAGGGCGCACTACGTCGTGATGGCTGTCGGCATCCTCAACTTGATGAAGCTGCCTGCAATACCGGGGATGGAGTTGTTCAAGGGAAAGTCGTTCCACTCGGGCCGCTGGGATTACGACTACACCGGCGGCGACATACACGGGAACCTGCACAAACTGACCGACAAGGTGGTCGGTGTCATCGGGACAGGGGCCAGCGCGATTCAACTCATCCCTGCCCTGGCCGAGTCGGCGAAGCACCTCTTCATCTTCCAGCGCACCCCGTCGGCCGTCGGCGTCCGGGGCAACCGCCCGACACCCGAAAATTTCAAGGAGGACTTGGGCCCGGGTTGGCACCGCGAGCGGATGGTCAACTTCCAGGCCAGTCTGGACGGCCTCCCGGTGGAGACCGATCTGATCGACGACGGCTGGACCCACCATCTGGCCAAGGTCTGGAACCCGAGGATGGAACCGGGCATGTCCATCGACGAGTTCATGCTGCGGGCGGAGGAGGAGGACTTCGCGATCATGGAGGAGCATCGCTCCCGCGTCGACGAGATCGTCTCGGATCCCGCGGTCGCCGAGGTCCTGAAGCCGTATTATCGCTATCTGTGCAAGCGCCCGTGCTTCCACGACGAATACCTGCCCATCTTCAACCGGCCGAACGTGACGCTGGTGGATTGTCCCGCCGGCATCGAGCGGGTGACCGAGAACGGCCTGATCTGTAACGGCGAGGAGTTCGAGTTCGACTTGCTCGTGTACGCCACCGGCTGGGAGGCAGAGGTCACGCCTTTCCCCCGGCGGGCTGGGCACGACATCATCGGTCGAGGTGGCGTGCGGATGGCCGATAAGTGGGCGCCCGGCGTTTCCACCTTGCACGGGATGATGACGAGTGGGTTCCCGAACCTGTTCATCATGCCGGCACCGGGTCAACAGGCGGTCATCACCGCCAACATCACCCTCATCAACACGGAAGGTGCCGCCCACATCGGGGCGACGGTCAAGCTGCTCGAGGAGCGCGGTGTGCGGATCTTCGACGTGAACCCGGAAGCCGAGAACGAGTACGTCGAGCAAATCGTCAGCCGCTATGTGGATGCGAGTTCCGTCATGGCGGCCTGCACTCCGTCACGGCTCAACTTCGAGGGTGACCCCGGTTCGATGAATCCTCGGAGTGGCGCCTATGGCGGTGGTCGGGGCGACTTCTTGGGATTCGTCGACATGCTGGCCAAATGGCGGGCGCAAGGCGACTTTGCCGGTCTGGAGATTGAGCTCGAGCCCTCGGCGTCCGGGGATTCGCAGCCGAAATGACAATGCAAGCGACAGGGGGGGAACGTGGTGGAGAACACTAAGCAGCGGATTGTCGTCGTGACCGGCGGCGCGGCCGGGATCGGTGCTGCCATTGCCGAAGAGTTGGGCCGCGTCGGTGCCTTCGTGGTGACGCTGGATCCGGTCGTTTCGGTGGACGGATCGAGCCGTATCGACGATCCGGAGAAAACGACCGCACAAAAGATCGTCGACGCCGGAGGAGCAGCTCGGGCATCGAACACGTCGGTGACCGACCAGGAGGCGGTCAATGCCCTCTTTGCCGGGCTGGTCGACGAGTTCGGCTCGCTCGACGCCGTGGTCAACGTCGCAGGTATCAGCCGTCCCACCGACTTCGCATCGGGCACCGAAGAGGACTGGGCGGCCGTGCTGAGTGTCCACCTGGACGGGTACCTCAACGTCCTGCGCGCTGCACTCCCCATCATGACGAAGGCGGGCCACGGCCAGATCCTGGGGGTCACTTCGGGCTCGGGATGGCGCCCGGCCAACGTGGGGGCCTACGGCTGCGCCAAACGAGCGGTGGCGGCGCTCACGTGGCAGATCGGTCAGACGACTCCCCCGGGCGTGACCGTCAATGCGCTCTCTCCCATCGCGGCCACCAGGATGGTCACCGGCGGGGGAGCCAGGCCTCCGGCGACGACCCGCCCCGGGGGCTCCACCACGGACACCGGTGGGCTCAACCTCGGTTCCATGCCACCGCCGGAGAACCTCGGGCCCGTCGGCGCCTACCTGGCCAGCGAGGAATTTTCCTGGTGCAGGGGACAGATCATCTTCTCGGGCGGTTCCGAGCTGGCTCTCCTCGGACAGCCTCGCCTTCTCGAGGTCAGCCGTAGCGGCGACGTCACCTCGCTGCCCCACGCTCTCGAGACGGTCATTCCGGTCGCCTTCGCAACAGCGGAGGCTGCACAGGCGACGAATGGGGGCAGCAACCCCCGCTTCGGGCCTGTCTTCGAAGAGGCCGCCGAGTCCCTACATCAGGCGGATGACGTCCGCACGTGCGCAATCGTCACCGACAACGACGCGTGGGGCGTGGCACTCGCCGACGCACTCGCCGCACGAGGAGTCAAGAGCGTCAGTGTGGATGCCCAACCGGTCGCGGCATCAGCGCAGAGGTTCGGTGCGGCTGCGACACAACTGGCGCAGGCGGCACGCGAGAGCGGGCCCCTTGACGCAGTCGTGGTGGCTCTCGTCGGCAACAACGGGGCACCGAACGCCGGCGACGGGTGGCAGCAGGTTCTCGACGAGCATGCGGGGATCGCGGAGAACGTCCGTTCCGACGCCGGGTGGGTCCGTGCCGTGTCGGACTATGCCGCGGAGAGCGAGCGGCCGATCCGGGTCGCGACCGTCACCAACGGCACCACCGCCGGGGGACGAAGCCGCGCGCAGTCGGCGGCGCAGCTCGCCAGAGCCGCGCATATGGCGTCCTCGGGTCGTATCGACGCCTTCGCGATCAGTGTCGAGAGTGCAGACGAGTCCGAGCGCCAGACCGTCGCCGACCTGGTCGCCCACCTCGTAGGGCACGCCGAGAGCGGCGCGCTGTCCGGCGCGGAGCTGGTGGTGTCCACCGGGTGGTTCGGCCTACGCAGTCATCCGAGTCCGGCCGCGACGATCTCCTTCGGGGGCCCGGCGATTCCGGGGTGGCTCGACGGGACATTGCGCACCATCGTCGATGCAAGCCGCTAGTGCACGAAGGCGCTTCCGACGCGTCGTCGGTCGCCACGAAGGAGGAAGCGATGTCAACGGAAATTGAGCGAATTGTCGACGCCCACATCCATCTGTGGGACCCGGCGCGCACGGACTGGTACCCGTACCTCACCGGTCTGCGCGAATTGGACATGGGCGACATCTCCAGTTGGGCCCGTTACTTCGACCAGAAGACCTACTTCTCCGAATCGGCCAAGTGGAACGTGCAGAAGTTCGTTCACGTCGCGGCGGCGACGGACTTCGTGGCCGAGACCATGGAGAAGGAGGAAGAAGCACAGCGGACAGGTCACCCCGACGCCATCATCGGTGGGGTCGACGCCAACCTGCCCGTCGCTGAGGCGATTGACCAGCTCGACCGGCAAATGGTCGCGAGCCGCTTCCGCGGCATCAGGCCTATGGGCAGCGTGTTGGAGGGTGCCGTTCCCAACGCCGACGTCCTGCGCGCTCTCCAGGAGCGTGACCTGGTATTCGATCTCATGGCTCATTCGGACGAGCTCGAAGGGGCGACGGCACTCCTCGATGGCTGGGGCGACCTGACCGTCGTTCTCGAGCACACCGGTTGGCCCCGGTCGAATTCGGACGAAGAGTTCAAGGTGTGGAAGGCCGGTATCACCGGACTGGCCGCGCTCGGCCCCAATATCCACTGCAAGCTCTCGGGTCTGGCCATGCCGCTCGGCACGACCGATGCCGAGGCCTTCAAGCCCTGGATCGGCCACGCTCTCGAGGAGTTCGGGGTCGACCGGTGCTTCTTCGGGAGCAATTTCCCGCCTGACAGCGGCCACTCGACCTTCGACGAGCTCTACACCACGTACGCCACACTGACCGCTGACCTCGGGGCCGACGACCGGGAGAAGCTCTTCGCTTCCAACGCGGAGCGGGTCTATCGCTGCTGATTCCCGGGGCGGCGCCCAGGGCGGGACTTTGGGATTGCCGTTAGTATAAATAGGCATATCCGGAGGGTTGGGAGGGCGCAATGACCGACACCGATGCCTATGTGGAGTCCAGAGACTTCTTCAAGGACGAAGAGCTCTTTATCGACCCTCATCCGTACTATGACGACATCCGCGCCCGCTGCCCCGTGATGCGGGAGCCCTTCCATGACGTCGTCATGGTCACGGGATTCGACGAAGCGCTCGAGGTCTATTCGAACCCGACCACCTGGTCGTCGTGCAACACGGTGGCCGGCCCGGGCTTCCCGGTGACCCTCGAAGGCGACGACGTCAGCGACCTGATCGATGCGCATCGCGACGAGCTGCCGTTCAGCGACCAGTTGCCCTCCTTCGACCCGCCCAATCACACGGCGCAGAGGGGACTGCTCATGCGCCTGATCACCCCCAAGCGGATGAAGGAGAACGAAGAGTTCATGTGGGGCCTGGCCGACCGTCAGATCGACGAGTTCCTGGCCAATGAAAAATGTGAGTTCGTCAAGGAGTACGCCGCGCCCTACACGTTGTTGGTCGTCGCCGATCTGCTGGGCGTCCCCCAGGAGGACTTCGCAGCCATTCGCGCCCGCATGACCACCAAGCCAGCGGAGCGTGCGCTCGGCGACCATGACCACAAGCCGCTCGAGTACCTGTACGAGCAGTTCACCGCGTACATCGAGAATCGGCGAGCCAACCCCCGGGGCGATGTGATGACCGCCATGGCCACCGCGACGTTCCCTGACGGGTCGACCCCGCCGGTCCACGACGTGGCCCTCATAGCGGCGAATTTGTTCGCCGCAGGCCAAGAGACCACCGTGCGCCTGCTTACCGCCTCGCTGCGGATGATCGGCGAGCGTCCTGAACTCCAACAGCTGCTGCGGGACGAGCGGCAGCGCATTCCCAACTTCATCGAGGAGATGCTCCGGCTCGAGACCCCGATTCAGGGCTCGTTCCGCCTCGCTCGACGGACCACATCGGTCGGCGGGGTCGAACTTCGTGCCGGCACGACAGTGTTCGTGGCGCCCGGTGCGGCCAACCGAGACCCGCGGCACTTCGAGAACCCCGACGAGTTCGAGTTGGACCGGGCCAACGGACGCCAGCATCTCGCCTTCGCCCACGGTATCCACACCTGTGCCGGCGCCCCGCTGGCCCGGGCCGAGGCCCGGGTGACCATAGAGCGCTTCTTGGACCGAACGGCCGACATCAGGATTTCCGAATCTGCGCACGGCCCCGCCGATCAGCGCCGTTACGACTACATCCACACCTACTTTCTCCAGGGCCTGACCAGCCTCCATCTGGAATTCACCCCCGCGTCTTGAGGCGGCGCTCTCGAGAACGGCAGGACACCCTCGATCTCCGACAGCGAGCGGGGACGTGAGCCTCCGGTTCGACGATCGGGTAGCCGTCATCACCGGCGGCGGGAGCGGGCTGGGCCGGACATATGCGCTCGAGCTGGCTCGGCGAGGCGCGGTCGTCGTCGTCAACGACATTGGCTCCACTGCCGACGGCCAGAGGACGGCAGACGTCGTGGTGCGGGAGATCTCGTCCTCAGGTGGTACGGCTTCCGCCCATACTGCATCCATTGCGGACCCCTCCGTCGGGCGCACCCTCATCCAACAGGCGGTGGAACGCCACGGGCGTGTCGATGTTCTCGTCAACAACGCGGGATTCACCACGATGTCGGACATCTCGTCGCACAGCCTTCCTGAACTGGATGATCTCTTGGACGTCCACCTACGAGGACCGTTTGCTGCCACACAGGAAGCCTTTCGGCATATGAAGGGGAACGGCTACGGGCGCATCGTCTTCACGAGTTCGTCTGCCGGGTTCTTCGGCCGAACCGGCGGGGGCGGGTACTCCGTTGCGAAGACGGCCCTGCTCGGACTCATGAACATCGTCTCCCTCGAGGGAAGCGATGCAGGGATACTGGCGAACATCATCCTTCCCAGTGGAAGGACCAACATCGAGGTACGCGGAGGAGCACAAGCGCCAGCCAGCGATCGGCTCCGGGAGACGTTCGGTCTCTTGCACCCTTTCCTCGCTCCCGAATTCGTCACGCCCCTCCTCGTCTACCTCTGCAGCGAGCAGTGTGACGTCACGCACGGCATCTATTCGGTCATCGGAGGTCGGTACGCACGTGTGTTCGTCGGCGTCACCGAAGGCTGGCTGGCCGAGAGCACCGCGCCGCCATCTGCCGAGGATCTCGTCGGGCATCTTTCGGCCATCAACGGCCTGGAGCGGTGGACGCTCCCACTCAGTGCGGAGGACGAGTTGATCGAGGTCGCAGAACGGCGCCGCATCATCCCGCCGCGGTAGGAGCTGTGCCGGGGCAGGCGTGCGGCCGCTCCGGTCAGCGCTTGGCCAGCAGCTGTTGCATCTGATCGGGCGGCGGACCGGCCGCGGTGGCCCCATCGACCGGGATCATCGCTCCGGACACCTGGGCGGAGAGATCGCTGGCGAGGTACACGACGGTATTCGCCACGTCCACCACGGACCCCTGACGTGGGAAGGGCTGCGTGAAACGAATGACGGGCCCCATGTCGTAGTTCGTGATCTCCGTCGGAATGTGGCCCGGGGCGATGGCATTCACGCGGATGTTGAAGGGGCCCAGATCGCACGCAATCGACTTGCTGATGTGGGCGACCGCAGCCTTGGCGCAGCGGTAGACCGTGACGCCGCCGCCGCCCATGATCCCGGCGATCGAGGAGTTGTTGATGATGGAGCCTCCACCGTTCTCCTTCATGTGGCGTCCCGCATACTGGCAACCGAGGAGTACGCCATAGAGATTGACGTCCATCACGCGACGGAAATCGCTGAGGTCGATGTCGAGAAATGCCCCGAGTTTCGATCCGATCCCGGCGTTGTTGAACATGACGTGCAGCCCACCGAAGTGCTCTACGGTGAAATCCACGACGGCCTGGACGTCTTCGGGGTTCGAGACGTCCGTCTTCTTGAAGGCAACCGGCGCCCCCAGCTGTTCAGCGATCTTCTCGCCCCGCTCGGCGTCGACATCGGCGATGACAACCCGGGCCCCCTCTTCGACGAAGCGGTCAACCGTCCCCCGTCCGATCCCGGCGACGCCCCCGGTGATGATCGCGACCTTTCCTGCCAATAGTGTCCCCACGGCCCGTCCTCCTCGATTTCAGTCAGTTCGCTACATTCTGTCGAACCCGGTTGTGCGGCGCTCTCTACGCCAAATCCGCGTGCACACCGGGGAGCCTGTCCAGGTCGAGATCGAGCTGGACCTCGTCCTTGCGGATCGACGCTCCATTGACGAGCACGTGCCGCATGCCGCTCGGCGTCTCTGCCGTCAGACGCTCACCGTTTGCCGGCAGGTCACGCATCCGCCGGAGCTCGCCGGGAGCGACCGTTTCGGGGTCGAACACGCACACATCGGCAAAGTATCCCTCACGCAGGTAGCCGCGCTGGGAGAAGTCGAACATGTCGGCCGGTTCGCCGGTCAGCTTTCGAACGGCCCGTTCGAGCGGCATCGTTCCCCGTTCGCGTACCCAATTGCCCAGCAAGTCGGTCGGGAGGGGCGCGTCGCACAGCTGGTCCACGTGGGCGCCGGCGTCGGTCAGTCCGAGGACGGTGTGCTTTTCGTTGAGCAGCAGTCCCACGGCCTCAGGGTCATCGTTGGCGATGTAGGCCCGGAAGCGGGTCTTCAGGTCTTCGGCCAGCGAGAGCTCGCACATCACGTCGAACGCCGACACGCCCCGTTCCTTGGCGATATCCGCCACCCGGCGGCCCAACAGCTCGGGAAACATGGCGGATTCGGAGACTTCGAAGGTCTCCCAGCGTGGCTTCATCCCCGTGGTGCTCGCGGCAAAGTCCTCGTCGGCGCGTGCCCGCCATTCCGGATCGCGGAAAGCAGCCTTGCGGACCTCGCGGCTGACCTTGATCAGTTCCCCGAAGACCTCACCGGTATTGAGGTTGTAGGCGTCCGCCAGGGTGAATTGCATGGTCAGGGGCCTGGGCGTGACTTGGGGCCAGACGTTGGCCCCGTTGGCGTTGCCCTCCTGGAGCAGTTTGACGATGTCGAGGTGTTGCCCGCCGGCAGAACTGAAAAGGGGACAGGTGAAAGGTCGACCGACCCGGGGCTGCCACTTCCACACATCGGGGTACTCGCACTGCCAACCGGGCGTCGTGAGGACGACTCCCTTGCCCGTGGCGCCTGCCGCCATGAAGAGTGCCTCGACTTCGTCCATTTCGGCGAAGCGGCTCGGTACGGGTTTGCCGTCCACACCACGGTGGGCGAACGAGAAGCTGGTCGAGAACCCGGCGGCACCGACGCCGATCGCTTCGGTGACCAGCCGACACATCGTGTCGATCTCGTCAGATGTGGCGGCCCGCTCGTAGGCGGCGTCACCCATGACGTAGAGGCGCAGGGCACTGTGGCCGATGTAGGCTGTGAAGTTGAGCGCCGTCCCCCGTTGCGCGACCAATTCGAGGTAGTCGGGGAACGTCTCGAAGTCCCACACGATCCCAGCCGTCAGGGAGTTCGCGTCCATTCCTTCCACACCTTCGAGCGTGCGGACGATCACGTCGTGGTGCTCGGGCCGACATGGCGCGATGGTGAACCCGCAGTTGCCGGCCACGACGGTTGTGACTCCGTGATAGGACGAGGGCTTCAACTCGCGGTCCCAGAAGACCTGGGCGTCGAAGTGCGTGTGGATGTCGATGAACCCGGGGGCGACCGCGCAACCCGATGCATCCAACTCGGTCTTGCCCTTGAGACTGGGCCCGATCTCCTCGATCACCCCATTGCTGATCGCCACATCGGCGACCCGCCCCGGCTCGCCACTGCCGTCATAGACCGTTCCACCGCGAATCACGACATCAGCTGACACGTGCCCCATCCTCCAAGTAGCTCAAGAACTCCAAAAGATTGCCATCCGGGTCACGTACATAGACGCTCGAGCCAGCCGCCTGCCGGCCGCCTTCGCGCTCCACGGGACCTTCTTCCACTTGTGCTCCAGCTCGGTCGAGCACATGCTGCAGCGCATCTGCCGAACCGTTCCAGACGAAGCAGAGATCACCACACGGTGGCCGGGCGGCGGGTGCACGAAGTGCGAATTCTCGCTGCCATACCTCCGGGCGATGAAAATTGATCATCTGATTTCCAATATACACCTGGACCAGATATTCGTTCTCTTTGACGGTCAAACCCAGGGCCCGATAGAACGCCGCCGTGGCTTGCGTGTCCTGCATCGGGAGCGCGACGTGGTCGAAGCCCACGATGGTCCCCGCTGCGTCCTCAGGCGACATACTCGAACCCGTAGAGTCGGGCGCAGTTGCGTGCTGTGACATTTCGGCGGTCGTCGGCGGGCAGCGCCCCGAGGGTTTCTTCGATCGCCCGCCGTGATTCGGGGAATGTGCTGTCGGTGTGCGGGTAGTCAGCCGCCCACATGCACACGTCGGAGCCGATGAGCGGAATGGCATGCAGAGCCATTTCCTCCTCCTCGAAGGTGGTGATGATCTGATTCCGGAAGACCTCACTTGGCGGAATGCTGGGCGCATAGTCGATCGCGTCCTTGAGGTTGTTCCACTCCATGTCCATCCGGCTCAGGTAATACGGAATCCATCCGACGCCTGCTTCGGCCAGCACCAGCTTGAAACCGGGATGCCGCTCGAGAGCGCCGGAGAAAATCATGATGGCGAGGGCTTCGTCCAACTGCAAGGGGAGGAGTGAGGCGAATGCGGCGGATTGCCATTTGCCGATTTCGTAGCTCAATCGGGGCGACGCTCCACCCTTGATGTGGAAACTGAGCGGGAGCCCCGTACTGGCGGCGGCCGCCCAGAGGCGGTCCCATTTCTTTTCGGTGGCGTCGATCTCGAAGACGTCGAGGATCGCACCGCGGTGCCCGAGCCCGGCGGCGCGCTCGAGTTCGGCCACGGCCGCCTCCGGCGAGTGGTTGGGCAGGAAGGCCAGCGCGCACAGGCGATCGGGCGCCGCCGCGTTGAACTCCTCAATGGCCCAGTCGTTCCAAGCTGCGTAGCACACGTCCTGGAGCTCAGGCTCGGGGATCGACAGCGTCAGCGGTATCGGCCCGTAGACGACGGAGGCCCAGATGCCGTCGCGGTCCATGTCCTCGAGGCGCAACTTGGGGGTGCCGGCCCGGTACCCGTCGTCCTCGATCCCGGCCCTCCCGATGGCACTGAGCGACTTCATCTTGTCCGAGTCCGCGCCCGGAGGCCTTCCGCTGCGCCCATGGACGCGGTCCCCGGAAACCCACGTGGCCGCTCCATCGCGTTCGACGACGTGTGGACCCCGTTCGACGAGTGCCTTTGGAAGCCGGGATGACCACACTTCCCTCGGTACTGCATTGAGGTCCAGGTGATCATCACAGGAATAGATGCTTGCTGTATCCATTTGCGTCTCCTCTTCCGTCTGCTTCTAGATCAATCTGTAGCGAAGCGGCAGATGCTTGATCGCCTCATTGACCGAGGCGTTCATCCGCTCCATGGGACCTGACTGCTCGAACCACGTCATGCGCGACGTCAAAAGGCGGAACATGTGTTCGAGCTCGGCCCGGGCGAGGTGGGCCCCCATGCACAGGTGCGGCCCGAACCCGAAGACCAGGTGCTGATTGGGGCGACGGTCGATGCGAAACTCGAACGGGTCCTCGAACACCTCCTCGTCGCGGTTCCCCGAGGCCCAGAAGAGGATGACCTTGTCGCCGGCGTGAATGGTCTGGCCGTGCAACTCGTAGTCCTGCGTGGCCGTGCGCACGAAGTAATTGATGGGTGTCACCCAACGGAGGATCTCCTCGACCGCGTCGGGCAGCAGCTCGGGATGCGCCTTCAACTTTTCCCACTGGTCGGGGAACTCGCAGAAGGCCTGCATGGCGCCGCCGATGGCGTCACGGGTCGTCTCGTTGCCGGCCTCGACCAACAGCTCACAGTAACCGGTCAGTTGCTCGAGGGTCAGCGGCACGTCATCGATGGTGCTCTGCACCAACAGTGTGACCAGGTCCTGCTGGGGATTGCGGCGTCGATCCTCGATCATTCCCTGAAAGTAGGTGTGCATCTCGATCTGGGCCCGCATCTGCGCCTCGTCCGGGCTCTCACCCGGCAGACGGAACTCCGGATCTTCCTTTCCGATGACGGTGTCGGTGGCCCGGAGCAGCCGCTCCCAGTCAGGCTGGGGCACGCCGAGCACCCAGGCGATCACCTCGAGGGGGAGGCGGGTGGCGAACGCACTCACGAAGTCGCACTCGGCCACCTCGCCGCCCGTCGCCGCGTCATTGACGATCTCGGTGGCGATGCGGCCGATGTCGTCGAAGCGGGCACGGACCCGGCTTCGCAAGAACTCCTTATTGGCGAGGCTGCGTACGGGTCCGTGCCGTGGCGGGTCGAGGAAGACGATCATCTCGTAGCTCGCCATGGCTTCTGCCACTTCCTCGGCGCCCCGGTCGAGCGTGATTCCCTTGGCGCTGGAGAAGATCAATGGTTGCGAGGCGAGGGCCGTGAGGTCCGCGTGCTTCGTGATGGCCCAAAAGGGTGGGTAGCCCGGAGGCTCGAAGTAGGCCACCGGGGCCTCGGCGCGCAACTGCGCCCACAGCTCGTGGGGGCGGCCGAAACGCTGGTAGTGCGTCGGATCGACGAGATCGAGCGGGTCGATACCGAGCGTCATTGACATGGACGATTCCTCCTTGAGGCGAATTCCTGCGTGACCCCCAACTGGGGCTGCGTCAACGACGGCGAGGTGGTCACCCGGCGCGACACCGTGTGGTCTCCGATATGCGGCCGAAGGTCTTGGTGAGGAAGCGGTACACCAAGTTCCCCGACGGCCACTGCGTCACGATCTTGCCGGTCGTGGACTTGAAGTAGTTGTTGCTCATCGTCCACGACGTCCCCTCCATCTTCGACTGGAGCCAGGCGTACCAGATCGCCTCGTGCAGCGACTTCACTTCGACCGCACTGACCTGTTCGCGTCGCATGCGCTTGACGGCCCGGACGGCGTACTCCGCTTGGGATTCCAGGGTCATCACGAGCTCTCCGCCATTCGTGCCCGGTCCGTACAGCATGAAGAAGTTCGGAAAGCCCGGTACAGTGATGCCGAGGAACGCGCGGGGTTCCCCGGCCCAGTGGTCATGGAGGGTCTTGCCCCGGCGTCCGGTGATCTGCAGGCGGCCCAAATAGTTGGCGGCCTGGAAGCCGGTCGCCATGGCGATGACATCGACCGGTCGCTCGACGCCCTGGTCGTCGACTACCCCGGTCTTGGTGACGCGCGTGACGGCGCGCGGGACGAGTTCGACGTTCTCCTTCTTGAGCGCGGGATAATACGTGCTGGCCAGAATGGGCCTCTTTCCCGGGTACGGGTAGTCGGGCGTGACCGCCTGGCGGAGATCGGGACGGTCGGCGAACTCGTGTGCGATGTAGTCCAGGCAGCCCTGCTCGCGCAGATTGTTGAGCTTGGTACCGGGGCGGAACATCGCAGCGCCCCACAAGCTCTTCTCGATGAAGGCCCGTAACTTCGCCCGGTCGAGCGCGCGTCGCCAGGGCTTGGCGAATTGCCGGCGTTCGTCATCGGAGAGGTCGCGCTCTCCTTTGGGCATGACCCAGCCTGGTTCACGCTGAAACACGTAGAGCTTCTTCACGATCGGTTGGATGGCGGGCACGATCTGCGCCGCCGTGGAGCCGGTTCCCACGAGGGCGACGACTTTGTCCGTGAGATCGTGCTGGTGTTCCCAGCGGGAGGTGTGGAATTTCGGACCCGTGAAGTCTGCGAGCCCCGGCCATTCGGGGTAGCGGGGAATGTTCAAGAAGCCCACCGCGCTGACGAGCACATGGCATTCGTCGACCGCACCCGAGTCGAGGGTCACCGTCCAGACATGGCGTTCGTCGTCCCACGCCGCCGCCGCGACCCCGACCCCGAGCTGCAGATGGCTCCGCAGCTCGAACTCGTCGACCGTCTCCTCCAGGTACTTCTGGAGCTCCGCCTGCTGGGCGTGGGTGCGGGTCCACTCCTGCGACTTGAACGAGTAGCAGTAGAGGTTCGAGTTCACATCGACTTCAGCCCCGGGGTAGGTGTTGTCCCACCATGTGCCGCCCACTCCGAGGGACGACTCGTAGATCGTGAATGTGTCGATCCCCGCCTTCTTCAGCTTCACCCCGACACCGATGCCGCCAAAGCCCGCTCCGACCACGATGACCCGGGGTGTGCCGCCGGCACCGAACAACTCTTGGCCGCTCATTTGGGTTGCGTCCCCTCCCCGCCCGATTTTCGCAATGCCCATTCTCTATAGTTTGCCACGCCCGCCGGTGTGTGTCATCTGGAGGCCGGCGGCCGACGATCCGGATGGCGCGACACGTCAGAGCGGCGAATCTCTCCAGCAGTCGGAGAGCTCGTCCGCCCCGACCCTGACCCCTCAGCCGAGGGTGAGGACGCCCCGGATGTTCACCCCGTCGAGCATGTCCTGGTAGCCCTGGTTGATCTGGTCGAGCGGATAGGAGCGGGTGATGAGCTCGTCGAGCTTGAGCTTGCCCTCTTTGTAGAGGGCCAAGAGGTTGGGGATGTCAAAGCGGGGGTTGGCAGCGCCGAAGACCACGCCTCTGACCTCCTTTTGCCACATGGCCAGCTCGAAGAGGTTGATGCTGCACTCGGTCTGGGCCTGGGGGGCCATGCCGGTGACGACACAGGTGCCGTTCTTGCCCGTCATGGCGAGAGCGCCCTCCATGAGGTCCCCGTACATGATGCTCGGGACCAAGATCACCGCATCGGCCATCTCGCCCCGGGTGAGGTCGCGCACCAAGGGGATGGCCTCTTCGATCGACCCCGCGCTGTGGGTGGCCCCGAAGTCGAGGGCGGCCTTCTGCTTGAACTCGACGAGGTCCACCGCAATGATGTTCTTGGCCCCGACCATGGCCGCACCCTGGACGGCGTTGATGCCCACCCCGCCCACCCCGATCACGACCACGGTCTCGCCCGGCTTGACCTCGGCCCGGTAGACGGCCGAGCCCCATCCGGTGGTGACCCCGCACGAGACCAGGGCCACGACGTTGAGGGGAAGGTCCCGGTCGACTTTGACCAACGAGGCCTCGTGCACCACGCTGTGCTCGGCGAAGGTGCCGACCTTGGCCATGACGTTGAGGTCTTCGCCCTTGAGGTGATAGCGCATGGTGCCGTCACTGATCTGCCCGGGCAAAAAGGTCGAGGCACCCATGTCGCAGAGGTTGGAGTGCCCGGTGATGCACATCTTGCAGTGCCCGCAGATGGGGAAGAAGCTGGCCGCCACGTGGTCGCCGACGACCAGGCTGCGCACGCCCGGGCCGACTTCGAGCACGACCCCACCGCCCTCGTGCCCCCCGACAATGGGGAAGAGGCCGCCGACGGCCTGCTGGGGCGCCTCTTGGGTCTCTTTGTCGCCGACGTCGCTGCCCCGCAGGTGCTGGTCCGAATGGCACAGACCGGCCGCCTCCCACTTGACCAGGACCTCGAGCTCTCTCGGCGGGTCCAGGTCGATCTCTTCGATCTGCCAGTCCTCGGCCCGGCCGAAGAGGACCGCTGCGTGCGTTTTCATGTCGACACCCCCTGCGCGATGACGCCCGCTCCCGGGTCGCCTACGCAGTGTGCCACCGATCAGCCCGCAAGGACAGACCTGTGCCCTATTTCGCGCCGTCTATTTCCCAATAGCGGGAGGGGGTGCGGGTCGGGCTCCGGGTCGGGCGGCTGCCGTGGGGCCGGACTTCACAGCACGGCCGACTGCTCGCTACGCTGCACCACAGGCGTTGTGGATGCATGAGGGAGGACCCAGGTGAGTTTGACCAACGAGGTTGCCGTACCAATTCAGCACGCTGATCGATTTTTCATCGACGGCAAGTGGGCCGAGCCGTCATCGGGCAGCACCTTCGACGTCATCGACTCGGGCACCGAAGAGGTCTACTTCCGCGTCGCTGAAGCGCAGGCGGCTGATATCGACAGCGCAGTGACCTCGGCCCGTCGCGCCTTTGACGAGGGGCCGTGGCCGATGATGCGCCACGAAGAGCGGGCAGAGTTCCTGCGGGGCATCGCGGCGGGCATCCGGGAGCGGGCGGAGGACATCGGTCAGATCTGGCCGCGTCAATCAGGCGTCCTGCACCTCGTGGCCCGCTACGGATCGGAACATATCGCCGGGGGATTCGACTATTACGCCGACCTGGCGAAGACCTTTCCCTTTGAGGAGAAGGCGAAGCCGTCAATGGGTGAATTCGGGCTTCTCGTGCGGGAGCCCGTCGGCGTGGTGGGAGCCATCATCCCGTGGAATGCCCCGATCGGTCTTCTTACGTACAAGATCGCACCTGCATTGCTGGCAGGCTGCACGGTCGTCCTGAAGGCCTCACCGGAAGCGCCGGGCGAGGCCTATGTGGTGGCCGAGATCGCCGAGTCCCTGGGTCTGCCGGCTGGTGTGCTGAATGTCGTCACCGCCGACCGGGAGGTGTCCGAACTCCTGGTGCGAGATCACCGGGTGGACAAGATCACGTTCACCGGCTCGACCGTCGCCGGCCGGAGGATCGCCTCAATCTGCGGCGAGCGCATCGCGCGGTGCACGCTCGAACTGGGAGGGAAGTCGGCCGCCGTCATCCTCGATGACATGGACCTCGGCGCTGCCGCAGCCACTCTCGCCAGTGCCGAATGTTCCATCAGCGGGCAGGTGTGCTCGTCACTCACCCGGATCATCGTCAATCGGCGTCGACACGACGAGTTCGTCGACGCATTGGCCTCCGCCTTCTCGCAGGTCAGGGTCGGGGACCCGTTCGACCCGGCGACACAGATGGGCCCACTGGTCTCGGCCCGTCAGCGTGACCGGGTCGAGGGGTACATCGCCACGGGTGCCCAACAGGGCGCCACGCTGGCGACCGGCGGAGGCCGGCCCAAAGACCTCGAGCGTGGGTACTACGTCGAGCCGACGGTCTTCGGGAACGTGGACAATGCATCGACCATCGCCCAAGAGGAGATTTTCGGTCCGGTGCTCTCGGTGATTCCGGCTGACAACGAGGAGCAGGCAATACGGATCGCCAATGACACGATTTACGGACTGAACGCGTCGGTGTTCACCCAGGATGTCGACCGGGCCCGTCAGGTGGCGCGCCGGTTGCGCTCGGGAACGGTCGGCCACAATGCGTTCCACACCGACTTCGGGATCGCCTTCGGTGGCTTCAAGCAGTCCGGAATCGGTCGAGAGGGCGGCACGGAAGGACTGCTGCCGTTCCTGGAGACCAAGACCGTGATCCTCGAGGGTCCTCCGGCCGAATACCGCTGAGGGTGTGCGCAGGTCCCGTTGACCTACTCAACGTTGCCTGACACGTCTCCCGTGAGGTCGACCGTGATGAGCCGGTCGGCGAAGCACCACGCACCATCGACCTTTTTGAAGGTATCGGTGTACTGCCCGGAGAGGATGACGTTGATCGGACGCCCCGGCCCCACGTTCTGGAGGACTGTCCAGTAACAGTGGGCGGAGGCGGTAGTGGCCTCCGGTTCGACCCGGACGGTCAGGTTCGTGAGGAGGTGCTTGGTGCGCGGACCGCCTTCGGGGACCTTCAGCTGCTCGTACACCGGCCTGATCTCTTCGGTGCCGCGCAACACGTGGCCGTCGGGCTCTGACCGCCAGGTCGAGTGAGCGAAGAGCGCCGCCACTGCATCCAAATCGCCGCCATCGAGCAGGACGGCGTACGAGTTCACCAGAGCGGTTATCTCGCCAAAATCTGACATGCGATCCATCCCTCTCTCGGCTTACCTCCCTGGTGGGAGGTCTTTTTTGACTGTTACACGCAGGTGTCGCGCTCCACGTGGCTACCGCACGGTGCGGAAGAAGTTCCTCACGTCCTCGACGAACAACTCGGGCTGTTCCATGGCGGCGAAGTGTCCGCCGCGGGGCATCGGGGTCCAATGCGTGAGGTTGTACTGATACTCGACCCATGAGCGGGGCCAGCGCAGGATCTCCTTGGGAAAGCGGGCCACTCCGGTCGGCACGCCGATAAAGGGCAAGGGCTCGGCGAGAGCGCCTCCCTGCATCGTCTCTCGATACAGCCGGGCCGATGAGGCAATCGTCTGCGTCGCCCAATACAGCATGACGTTGGTGATGAGCTGATCCTTGGTGAACGTGGTCTCGGGATCACCGTCGCAGTCACTCCACCCTCGGAACTTCTCGACGATCCAACCCAAGAGACCCGCCGGAGAGTCATTGAGTCCAACGCCGAGCGTTTGGGGCTTGGTGCCCTGCTCGTTGGCGTACCCGGATTCCAGCTTCTGGAACTCCGCCATGTCGGCGAGGTCGTTCTGCTCCTCGTCGCTCAGCGGGCCCGGCTCCGGTGGTGGGCTTCCGATCGGCATGTTGAGGTGGAGTCCCACGCAGTGTTCGGGGTCGTACGCGGCGATCCGGGTCGAGACCTGGGCACCCCAGTCCCCACCTTGCGCGCCATAGCGCGAATAGCCGAGCCTCCTCATGAGCTCTGTGAACGCGTGGGCGATCCGTCTGATGTCCCATCCGGCCGTCCGGGTGGGTTCGGAAAAGCCGTACCCGGGGAGGGACGGCGCAATCACATGGAAGGAGTCCGCGGGTCGGGCGCCATGTGACTCCGGAGAGGTGAGCTGCGGGATCGCATCCTGGAACTCGACGACGGAACCGGGCCAACCATGGATGAGCAGCAACGGAAACGCGTCGGAATTAGCCGAGCGGGAGTGGACGAAATGGATCGATTGCCCGTCGATGGTGGTGCGGAAGTGGTCGACCTCGTTCAATCGAGCCTCCTCCGCTCGCCAGTCATACGTGTGGAGCCAATAGTCGACGAGCTCGCGCAGATAATCGACCGGAATCCCGTCGTCCCAACCGGTGCCCGCGATCTGATCGGGGAATCGGGTCCTGGAAAGACGGTCCCGCAGGTCGTCGAGGAGCGAATCGTCGACATGGATCGTGAACGGTTCGATCGCCTCAGTCATCTCCACACCCTTTCCTCGGGAGGGAGCCTCGCCCCCTCGCTCGTACTGCACTCCGCTCTTGAAGCGCGATCCGAGAACCGCGCCCGCGCGGCTCGGTTACTTGTCGACGACTTTGATGGCGGATGTCGGGCAGTTCACCATCGCCACGCGCACCGGTTCTTCGTTCCCCGCGAGGTCGCCGACGACGACCGCGATACCGTCGTCGTCCAGATCGAAGACGCCCGGAGCCCAGTAGACACAGTTGCCCGAGCCCATACAGGCCTCACGATCGACGATGACCCGCCCGGTCAGTGTCGGAGTGTCTGCGGGTGGCGTGTCCTGTCCGGTCACTGCTTCGGCCTATTGCGTGGCAACCCCAAACGGCCTTCGGCGATGATCTCACGTTGGATCTCGCTGGCTCCTCCGTAGATGGTGCCGACCACCGTCGAGCGAAAGTGGTGCTCGAGTTCACCGTCCAACGGCGCACCCCCTGATTCGGGGCGCAGCACCCCCTCCGGACCGAGCATGTCGACGAGTTCGCCGTAATGGCGGAGGTCCGCCTCGCTCGAGAACAACTTGGTCATGGAGCCTTCGACACCGGGCAGTTCGCCTCTGTCGTTCATCCAGCGCACTCGCATCCCGAGGAGACGGGCAACCTCTTCGTCGATGGCGATGCGCGCCAAACGTTCCTTGTTCCTGGAATCGTCGTAGTAGGTCTCCCCGTCAGTCCGGTCCGTCGTCATGGCCCATGTCGCCACCCTCTCCGCCAGGGTGGGACCAGCGGAGGTCCGACCGCCCCCACCGCGCTCGTAGACCAAGGCCACTCGCATCACGCGCCATCCCTCGTCGACCCCACCGATGCGCAGGGAGTCGGGGATCCGCACGTCGCTGTAGAAGGTCGCGTTGGTGCGCTGCCCTCCCAGCGTGTAGATCGGCTGGAGGTCGAAGCCGTCGACATCAGTGGGCACGAGGAACATGGTCAAACCCTTGTGCTTGGGCACGTCGAGATTGGTACGCGCCAGGACGAAGACATGCGAGCAGGACTGCGCTGTGCTGGTGAACATCTTCTGGCCACTGATCACCCATTCGTCTCCGTCGCGTACGGCGCGTGTCTTGGCCGCCGCGACGTCGGAGCCGGAGTCGGGTTCCGAATAGCCGAGGGCGATCAGAATCTCCCCTCTGAGCGCGCCGCTGATGATTTCTTTCTTCTGCTCTTCTGTCCCGACATGCCGGACTGTTCTGAGGACCATGTTGGTGGTGGCCCATCCGTCCATGTAGAGCTCTGCATCGGAGACGGCATCGAGGACGGCCCTGGCATAGCCGGGGTCGGTGTCACTACCCCCGTATTCGGGGGGCCAACCGGCTCCGAGAATGCCATCGTTCGCGAGTCGTACATGGAGTTCGGGGGTGTGATGGGTGCCCGACGTGTACTGCTCCCAGGCCCAGCCCGACTGGACGTTCTTCTCCACCCAGGCCTGGGCCGCCTCACGGTGCTCAGCCAGACTGTCGACTGTCGTGAAATCCATGTCAGCGCTCCTCGTGCTCGAACAGTTGCGCGGCAAGCGAACCGTATCCGTCCTTGGGGTCGCCATAGGCGAGCGGCCAGGCCTTGGCCCGACGGAAGTACATCTGGATGTCGTACTCGAGTGTGTAGCCGTAGCCGCCGTGCAGATGCAGGCTGTCGGCCGCCACCCGGAAGGCCATCTCCGAACTGAACAGGAAGGCCATTGAAGTCAGGGCTGGCGTATGCGCGAGACCTTCGTCGGCCGCCCATCCTGCCTCATAGGCCAGGAGCCGTGCCCCTTCGAGAGAGGTGATGTCATCGGCCAGGCGGTGCTGGACCGTCTGGAACCAGGCGATCAGCACCCCGAACGCATGCCGTTGCTGCGCGTAGTCGGCACCCATTTCGATCGCCGTCTGCGCCAAGCCGACCATGGCACCGGCCATCAGCAGCTGCCACTCCCGGCGAGCCTGCTCGTAGGCGGCCACCGCGTCGGGTCCCACAGCGACGACGACCCTTTCATCGACGCCGGCACCCCGGTCCGCCAGGGGGGCGGTGCCGAGGTTCGACGGCACCGTGAGCGGTGTACGAGGGCCCACCCCGGATGATCGGAAGGCGACGACCTCGTCGCCGTCCAGGGCGAGTACGGCATCGGCCACCGCTCCGGCCGGGACGAGTCGCGCCACCCCGGCCACGAGGGGATTGAGGGCCAGACTCACCAGTGCGTCTCCCGCAATCGCCTCGGCGAGGAGTTGTCCGGCGACCTCGGAGCTCGCGCCGGTGCGCAGCCGTCCGAGCAGGTTCGAGGCGACGACCGCCTCGATCAGGGGCGCCGGCGGGATTCGCTTGCCGAACTCTTCCGCGGTGAGCACCAGGTCGAGCGCGGACGCCCCGCCCCCGCCGAGGCCCTCGGGTACCGCCATGGTAGGGAGGCCCATTGCGACGATCTTCTCCCAGAGTTCCGTATCGAATCCGCTGGGCTCGGCCGCTCGTACGCGCTCGGGCGTGGACTCCTTCGAGAAGAAACTGGAGAGGTTCTCCCGAAGCTGTTGCTGCTCGTCGCTATATGAAAGGTCCATTTTCGTCCTCCGCCTCGAGCGTACCGTACCGAGGCTTTCGCCACGCAATCGGCCCTCGACGCTAACCGTAGTAGCGCTATGGCTTGGGTGGCAGATTGGAGCGGTAGGTCTCCGGTAACAGTTCGAGAAGTTGGCCATCGGGATCACGAATGAAAAGGGCCATGCCGAGGTCGCTCTCCTCAATGATTTCGGCGCCGTATTCGACCGCCTTTGTCGCCGCGGCCCGAACGTCGTCCACCGATATCGAAAGGTGCGTCAGTCCCGGTTCATTCATCGTGCGCGTGCGGTAGGGCGCGCCGGCACCCGCCACCGAATAGTGCATGAGTTCGAGCACGAACCCATCGAGGACAAGGTACGAAGCCGTGATCCCGAGAGGCGGTTCCAGGCAGTTCAGCTTGGCCGTCGCTTCGTCGGGGGGCTGGATCTCATACCAGAACTTGAACCCGAACACCTCCTGGTAGAAACGCTTCGACCGCTCGAGATCTGTGACGACCTGGCCGGTGTGGTTGTAGATTCCCATGGTGCCCCCTCCGATGTCGTTCGGGATCGCCCGCTGAACATGGGTCATGGTAAGCCATCCGTCGTGCAGGTGCTACCTGCACGCCTGGCCTCAGGCGGTCGTGTCACGTGGTCGACATATTTTGAGAACCAATGTTCCGTTAGCGTGCCGAGAAGATAAAACAGGAAAGGATGACGACAAATGCCTGAGTACGAGTTCGTGAAGTACGAGAGTCTCGAAGGGGGCCGCATCGTCCGTATCCTCTTGAATCGTCCTGATACCCGCAACGCCCAGAATCGGGGAATGCTGGTCGAGCTCGACGACGCCTTTCGCACAGCCGAGAAGGATGACGAGGTCCGGGTCGTCATCCTCGGTGGCGTCGGGCCGCTTTTCTCATCCGGTCACGACATGGGGTCCAGGCGTTCCCAGAGCGAGCGAGAGACCCACCCGAGCTTCAAGGGCGACGGGGCGACCCGCAAGGGTGCTGAATCGCTGATGCTCCAGGAATGGCACTACTACTTCTCCAATACCTTGCGGTGGCGGAACCTGCGCAAGATCACGATCGCCCAGGTGCACGGAACCGTCTACGCGGCCGGCCTGATGCTGATGTGGGCCTGTGACCTGATCGTGGCGGCTGATACTGCCTTCTTCGCCGACGTCGTCGGCGCCCGTCTCGGCATGTGCGGGGTCGAGTACTTCGGCCACCCGTGGGAATTCGGACCTCGCCGGGCCAAAGAATTGCTGCTCACGGGCGACGCCATCGATGTCGAGGAAGCCCATCGACTCGGCATGGTCTCGAAGATCTTCCCGACCGATGAGCTCGAGGAGCGCACCCTCTCCTACGCCAAGAGAATCGCTGAGTTGCCGACGGTCACGGCCCTCCTGATCAAGGAGTCAGTCAATCAAACCGTAGACAACATGGGCTTCTACAACTCCCTCAAGGCATGTTTCACCCTGCACGAGCTCAATCACGCCCACTGGGCCGAGGTTCATGAAAACAGGTTCCCGGTCGCGCTGACCGAGGACGGGATCGCCGACTGGCGCACCGCCCCCCCGGTGAAGCTGGCGGTGCCCGATGCTGTCGAGGGCCCCGTGGCCGGAGGCTGAGCCGGTCGCCTTCAGGTGCGCTTGAGGCGAAGGCCCAGGGCGGGCCAGGCGAAGCGCAGGATCTGGGCCTTGACGACGGCACGCTTGGGCAGGCGGGCCCGGTGGTGCACGTCGAGGGAGGCGTGCACCAGGGCATGGATGCAGTAGGCGTCGGCCTCGGGCGCCGACGATTTCAAGACCCCGGCGCGGTGGCCCGCCCGGAGGGCCTTGATGAGCGGGGGGCAGAACATGCGCTGCATCTCGGGCAGGGACGTGGCGAGAGTGTAGGAGGCCATGACCGACGGGGCGGTGAAGATGGCGGTCGTCGGGGCGATCTCGGGGTTGTAGAGCAGGTCCAAGAAGGCGTCGATCCATGCCTCCACGGCGGCCAGGGGACCATCGGCACTCTTCGCCGCCTGCTCGAGGTGATGGGCCACCCGGTCGCGCTCGCGCTCGATCAGGGCGGTCAAGAGTGCCTGCTTGGAATCGAACTGCCGGTAGAAGGCCCGCGTGGAGAGCCCGGCCTCTTCCAAGATGTCGTTGACCGAGGTCCCGTCGTAGCCGTTCTCCGACATCACCCGCACGGAGGCGTCCAAGAGGAGCTGGCGTTCGGTGTGCGAACTGAATCGGCGCGGTCGACCCCGTCGCGGGGCCTCGATCTCCTCTACAAGTTGCACCATGGACCCATTAGAGCAGAGAACCACTGGTTCCCAGTCCATTCTCATATTCGACGGCACCAGGATCGGGTGACGTGAGGGGGTCAGCTAGGTGCGGCGCAGCCACCACAGACTGAACGCCGCGAGAACGAGCGCGACCCCGACGAAGATGGCTGACTCGTAGATCTGGAAAGGCCAGTAACGATTCATGGGTTGAAAGGTGACGATCTCGCGTAGGTCGTAGTGCCGTGCACAGGCCCTGACGATCTTGTCCAAGGCGTGAGGAGGCGCTCCCGCGTGGACATGGAGGCCTCCGTTCCCGGCGAGTCCAGACCGTCGGGCTGACCCTAGGAGTGGTGCCTTGCCTGCGCACGTCCCCACGCCCGAGAGGGAGACCGTGCCGTTCGAGGCCACGCTCACTTCCCCCGAATTGGTCCCGATGTTGCCGTTCACCGAAAGGACGTGACCCGCGCGATTGATCGTCTCTTGTGAGATCATCCGGTCGGATGGGCTCACGGTGCCCGTGTTCACGCCGGGATTCAGCGGGTCGAACGGCAAGGTCGATTTCAAGGGCGTCATGTAGCGGGGCCGCAGATAGTCCTCAACCGCATAGCGCAATCCGATGAAGCCGAACAGCGTCACCGCCATGGCCGGCAGCGTGCGGCGCATGAGGAGTCCGGCCGTCGCCCCGAAGACAAAGGCGAACACCGCGTACGCCACCGGCACCAGATCGCGCCGGTCGAAGGTGGATGGGGTCAACGAGTTGCTGCTGAAGGCGTCGAGGGGACTGAACCACCACGTCGTCATCAGACTCAAGAGGCCGATGGTGATCACCGTGATCAGGCAACCCACACCGAGCTTGGCGGCCAGCCAGCGCACCCGCGACACGCTCTGCGACCAGGCCAGGCGAAAGGTGTTGTTTTCAAACTCGCGCGCCACGAGTGGTGCACCCCAGAACATCCCGACCAGAGCCGGCGCAATCAGGAGGAGAAGGCTGACCGCCTGCAAGAAGCGATACTTGTTCGAAAAGGACCCAACACCGCCGCAGCTACTCCGAGCTTCACAGGGTTTGATGACAGTGTCGTAGATATGCACCAGATTCGAACCGGTGAGAGCCAAGGCGATGCCGATGACCACCAGCACCGCGCCGACCACGACCACCTGGGTCCGCAACTGGCGCCACGACAGCCAGATCACTTGACCAGCCCGATCGGGGGACGGGACCGGCGATCTGCTGCGGCCGCCTGGCCCATATAGGCCAACACGACGTCTTCCAAACCAAGCTCTTCGACTGTCCAGGAGGGATCAAGGATCGGATCTTCGGTCTGTACCGTGTACGTGCTCTGTCGCTCAGTGTGACTGCACGCAACGACGACCTGGTTGTCGGGCATCGTCGCCGGATCCCGGCGCGGCCCGATCAGCCGCCGATGTGTGGCCAGGAGTTCGTCGACCGATGCCGCCAACTGCACCTGAGAGGCGACCACCAACACCAGGTAGTCGCACACCCGCTCGAGGTCGGCCATCAAGTGGGAGGAGAGCACGACGCTCACCTCGTCCTCAGCCACGGTCTCCATCAGGACCTGCAGAAATTCCCGACGAGCCAGCGGGTCAAGGCTGGCCACCGGTTCGTCGAGCAGCAGGAGTTCCGGTCGTTTGGCAACGGCCATCGTCAGCGCCAGCTGCGCCCGTTGACCACCCGAGAGCTTGCCGGCTTTCTGCGCCGGGTCCAGGCCCAATTGGGCGATGCGGGCTTCTGCTCCCTGGCGGTCCCAGCCAGGGTTGGTTCGAGCCCCCATCTCCAGGTGATCGGCAACACTCAGCGTCGCGTAGGTGGGGGTGTCCTGGGCGACGAAGCCGAGGCGTGAGAGTTGCCGTGCCGCATCGGAAGGGTGACCTCCCAAGACCTCCAGGTCGCCTGACGTCGGCTTCAAGAGTCCGACAGCCAAGTTCAGAAGGGTCGATTTGCCGGCACCGTTCGGACCGACGAGCCCCACCACGTGCCCCGAGGGGATGCTCACCGTGCAATCGGAGAGCGCCCACTTGCGGCCGTAGCGCTTGCTCAGTCCATTGGCTTCGAGGACCGCGCTCACGCTATGCCTCTTTCAAGGGCGGTCCGAAAACAATCCCTGAAGAGCGCCTCAATGCTTTCGTCGTCCAATCCGGCCCGGCGAGCCTTCGTCAGCCAGCGTTGCAAGTCCTGTCGCAAAGGGCCGTGTGCCGCCAGCGAGGAATCGCTCAAGGTCCGCGTGACGAAGGTGCCGACCCCGGGCCGAGCCGAGACCAGACCGTCGTGCTCCAGCTCACGGTAGGCCTTGAGCACGGTGTTGGGATTGATGGCCACCAGCGCGACGACCTCTTTCACCGTGGGCAATTGGTCTCCCTCGTGCAGCAGGCCGAGACGAAGCGCCCGCCGCACCTGCTGGACGATCTGCAGATACGGCGCGACGCCCGAGTGTGTGTCGAGGTGGAACTCGATCATTTTACCCCTATTCAACTAGGAACCTAGTGTAATATGCCCACACGACGGCCAATTGTCAAGAGCGAACGGGAGAACCGTTCGTCGCATAGTTCCCGCCGACGGTGGATCGCTAGCGTGGGCCGACATGAACGACGACCGAATTCAGCTAGGGGTTCAAGGTGCGATCCGTGTCTTGACGTTGAACCGCCCTGACAAATTGAACGCCGCCGACCTGTCGATGCAGAGAGCGATGGTCGATCGATGGCACGACATTGAGGATGACGACCAGGTACGCGCCGTCGTGCTCACGGGCGCGGGCCGGGCCTTCTGCGCCGGGGGTGATCTGTCGTTGGTCGAGCAGCTGGCGGCCGGCAACAAGGTGCTGCTGGAGGAGCTGTCCCTTATCCATCGGGAGCTCCTCACCGCCATGCTCGAGACGGACCTTCCGGTCATCGCCGCTGTGAACGGCGCGGCCGTGGGCTTCGGTGCCGAACTGTTGGCACTTTGCGACATCGTCGTCATGGCCGAAGGAGCGTTTCTCTCCGACCCGCACGTGACCTACGGCGTGAATCCCTCTCCAGGCTGTCAGTTGGTGTGGCCCCATCTGACCTCGGTCGCCGTGGCCAAGGAGCTTCTCATGTCGGGTCGTCGGGTGGAGGCAGCCGAGGCTTTGCAGTTGGGTCTGGCCAACCGGATCACGGCGCCAGGTGAAGAGTTGACGGTGGCCCTACGCATCGCCGAGGAACTGGCGTCCTTTCCCGTCTCGGGCGTTGCCGCGACAAAGCGGGCGTTCAACCGGCCCTTCGTCGAGCAGTACCGTCGCGAGGCGGATGTCGACCATGGCTGACAGCTCCGCCTCCTCCTCGACCGTGCAGATCACCGAAGCGTACGTCGACCCGACATACGCCAAGCCCTACGTCGACGTGAACGAGCTACGGGACGAGCCGGTGGCGCACCGCTACGTGCATGGTGGATTCGAAGGGTCGGATGCGCAGTTCTCGCTCTATTTCCCAGCGGCGGACGCCTACGAGGGACGTTTTTTCCACAACACCTATCCCATGGCGCTGACGTCGGACGTGGGGCCATTTCCGATCGCTTTCGAGGTGGCAACCGGTGACCTGGGCTTCACGTTGGCCAGCGGCGCGTACTATCTGCAGACCAATCTGGGGGGCGCTGATCGGATGCCTCCGGCCGATCCAGCGATCGGCGCGTATCGGGTCAATGCCGCGGCGGCGAAGTATTCCCGCATCGTCGCAGCCGAGCTCTACGGCGATCATCGACCCTACGGATACCTTTTCGGTGGGAGCGGCGGCTCGTACCAGGTCATGGGGGCGGCGGAGAACACGTCCGGCGTGTGGGACGGGTTCCTCCCCTTTGTGTTGGGCACCCCCAATTCCATACCCAGTGTGTTCACCGTCCGTATGCATGCCCTTCGCGTGCTCAGGAAGCGGGACAGGTTTCCTGGAATTATGGACGCGATCAACCCCGGCGGGAGCGGCGACCCGTACGCCGGTCTCGACGACGAAGAGCGGGGAGCGCTCGAAGAGGCGTCGCTGCTGGGGTATCCGCTGCGAGGTTGGTGGAATCACGCGACGCTGACCAGCGGCTATTTCTCCAATGTCGCCGATCGGGTGCCGGCTGTGGATCCGTCCTACGTAGCGGATTTCTGGAGCAAGCCCGGTTACTTGGGGAGCGACCCGACGTCGTCGATCCACTCTGCACGCAGGGCGTTCGAGACGACCGTGGCCGCCGTGATGGACACGTTTCCAATGCAGATGGAACTGGCGAGCGTGCCGGACTGGGATATCACAGATGCGCACCTGGTGATCATGAGTGGCGCCTCCGCAGGGAAGAGCGTCCCCGTGGCATGGGTCGATGGCACCACGGCCGGCTTTGCGTACTCGACCAATCCGGCCATCATCCACGGCATGGCCGCTGGCGATCAGCTGCGGATCGACAACTCCTGGCCGCTCGCCCTGGAGACCTACCAGCGCCATCAGGTGCCGACGCCCGACATGTACGGCTGGAACCAATTCCGCGCGGCCGACGGGAAACCCATCTACCCGCAGCGCGACGTCCTGGTCGGATTGGAGGCCACCGTCAATACCGTCGGATCGATGCCGGAGGGCCGCGTCACGGCGAGGACACTGGTGATCGAAGTGCTCATGGACATCGATGCCCTTCCATGGCAGGCGGATTGGTACCGCTCGAGGGTCAAGCAGGCCCTCGGCCCACGCTTCGAGGATCAATTCGCCATCTGGTTCATCGACCACGCCCAGCACGACGACCCCGCGACCACCTTCGCCCGCGCACAATGCGTCAGCTACGGCGCCGCCCTCCAGCAGGGGTTGCGCGATCTCAGCGTCTGGGTCGAGAGTGGCGTCAAACCCCCCGAAACCGTGTATGACGTCGTCGATACGCAGGTCCACGTGCCCGGGACCGCCGCGGCACGCAAAGGTATCCAACCGGTTGTCGAACTGCACGTGAACGGCAACGTGCGGGCCGACGTTGCAGTGGGCCAGCGGGTGACTTTCGACGCAACGATCGAAGTTCCACCGAATGCCGGCGATGTGGTTGCGGCGGAATGGGATTTCGAAGGCGTGGGGACCTATCCCGTCACCGAGGAGTTGGGCAGTCCACGACCAAAGGTCGTGCTGTCAGCCACCTACGCCTACGGGGAGCCCGGCACCTACTTTCCCGTTCTGCGAGGGACGTCGCAGCGAGAGGGCGATGCCCGGACCCGCTACGGGCGGGTGCAAAATCTGGCCCGGGCGCGCGTGGTGGTTCGCTGATCCACGACCGGCGTCGGGACTCACGGGCCCCCCGTTGTCTCGTGAGCGGCGCCCCGGGCGCGCTGGACCCTCGCAATCAGGTTCCCGACCGGGCCCTGCAAGAGGAGAGCCAGAAGCGCCCAGAGGCCGATCGAAGGCACCGCAATTGCGACTGCAAGTGCCACAGCCATGAGCACCACGTACGCGGCATAGTCGTCCGTCGACATGGATCCCCGCTGCTCCTCCCGTTGCAGTTCGGGGTGTCGCACGGCTGCGACCTGTTGGACCAACCCCGCTAACGCAATGAACAGCAACGTCCCGATGTAGAGCCCATCGACTGCTCTTCCCCCGTCGTGGGCTGACCCCAACAGTTCCGTCGGAAAGGGGAGAAACACAATGCCGAAGAGCCACAGGAACATGCCGCCGACGAGCACGTTGTCATACGATTGCAGGCGCTCGAACGTCGTGTGCTGCGTCCACCAGAATCTCCCGATCACGACAAAGCTGAGAGCGAAACCCAACAACTTGGGGCGATTCTCGGCGAAGAAATGCCCGAGCCCGGTGGCTCCGATGTTGTTCGCTGCATCGACCAGCGGAAGAATCAGCAACGTGATGGCGATTGCGACGACCGCGTCACTGAAGTTGACCAGTCGCCGGAATCCCGCTTCGCTTTGCATGGCCCATTGTTTCAGGTCTCACTCGCGTGTCCGGACGGTGTCGGGCCTCGCGTCACCACGGCGTGCACCTTGTTCAGGGGTCAGGGTACGTCGTGGGGAACCGGTGTCGGCGTCGTCAACGGGAAATTCGCGGTGGCCCCACCGTCGACGAGCAAGGTCTGACCGGTGATATACGAAGCCAAAGGGGAGGCCAAGAAGACGACAGCATTCGCAATGTCCTCCGGGGTCGCCCACCGTTGGAGCGGTGCTGTGCTTCTGCCGCGCACCCGGTCGGCTACGGCAGGCGTGGCCACGCTCCCCGGAGCTACGGCGTTGAACCGAATCTGGTCCGGGCCGTATTCCACCGCCAGGGTTCGGGTGAGGTTGGTCAGCCCCGCCTTGGCGGCGCCGTATGCCGTGTGATTGGGAGCGCTCGTCTCACCGCTGATCGATGCGATGTTGACCACCGACCCGCCTGTGCCGGCCGCCAGCAATTGCCGAACCATGGCCCTGGTCGTGAGAAAGACATATTTGAGGTTCCGGTCGACGATCTCGTCCCAGGTGTCCTCGTCCCAGTCGCCGAGGCGGCGCCACGGAGCGTACGCATGCATACCGCCGGCCACATTGACGAGCACGCTGGCACCACCGAAGGCTGACACGGCGTCGTTGATCGCGGATTCGACCTGCCGTGCGTCGCGAAGCTCCGCCTGGATGGCCACCGCCCGGCCCCCCGTGGAGACTATTTCGTCGACAATCCCCGAGGCGCGGTCGGCCTCAACGTCGACGACGCACACCGAGGCGCCCGCAAGGGCCAGTGTTCGGGCGACGGCCGCACCGATTCCTCGTCCGCCGCCGGCCACGACGGCAGTCTGATCGGTGAGAAGGCCCGGGTGCCAGCTCATAGGAGTTGGAAGGCACGTACCGCACGCACGACCGCACCTTAGCGCTCGCATGCCGGGCAGTTGAAGTTCGGATCAGCTGACGGTGGCGATGACCGCGTGCGGCCCCCGGGCCGGAATTGAACCCTCAGACGAGTTCCTCGAAGGGATCGCCTGGCGCGTCGAGCCGACGGGCCAGATCGACGGCGAAGATGAATTGGAAGCTCGCCAGTCCGGCGAAGTGGGCGTCGACATGGGTGTCGCCGATGTGTATGTACCGTTCGGATACGAAGCGCTCCCGGACAGAATCCAGCTGGTTCTTCACGACGACAAAGTCAGGCACGATGGCGGCGGCATCCCACATCGCTGCCTGTTCGCGGACCGTACGATCCGAGCAGCTCCCGATAAGGCTGCCACCCTGCTGCGTGTGCCGGACAAACTCGGCGCTGAGCGGACCCGGCGGATCGCCCATTTCAAGAGTCCCGTCGATATCGAAGCTGACCAGCATCAGCCCTTTGGGTGCAACCATCAGGTCGCTTCTGACCAGAGACACAGGCACGATCGATGTGGCACGAGCGGTGAAGGTAGCAGGTTGCGGCGCCGGGACCTACTCTGAATGTCCTGACCGATCCTGCATCACAACGACGCCGCTACGACAGCCCCCTGCGCCGCCAACAGGTCGCGGAGACCCGTGAGCGGATCATTTCCGCTGGCGCGGAGCTGCTCCACGGGTTCCCGATCTGGAACTGGCGCGCCCTCACCGTCCGAGCCGTGGCCGCTCGGGCCAACCTGAACGAGCGCACTGTTTACAGGTATTTCCCCAGCGAGCGAGAATTACGCGACGCCGTCCTGGAACGGCTCGAAGAAGAAGCAGGCGTTCACCTCGAAGGCCTGACGCTCGAAACTCTCGGTGAGGTGACCGTACGGATCCTCCAATATGCGTCACAATTCCGGCTCGAACCGCGGACAGAACGGGATGCGACGGTCGCCGCAGCGAACGAGCGCCAGAGGGCGGCGATCATCGCAGCCCTCGAACCTCATACGGCCGGGTGGTCGAAGACGGACCGCGCCGCTGCCGCTGCCATGTTCGACGTGTTGTGGGGAGTCGTTTCGTACGAGAAGCTCGTCGGGGACTGGGGCCTCGAGCCGAACGAAGCGATCAATGGGCTCACATGGGTCATCGGGCTCGTCGTCGACGCGATCCGCGAGGGACGCCGACCCGGTTTGTAGGCCCACCTTCGGCCGAGCGGCCGGCTTGCGCTGCTCCACATGTGTTTGACCAGGTCAGTGACAAATGCTAAGCATTCGCTCAGCATTTACCGCGCTTGGATTGGAGAGCCAGCCATGTCCACGTTTGACTCGATTGACTTCTTCTCCGACCCGTCGATGGTGGAGGACCCCTACCCGTACTTCGACTACCTGCGGTCGAAATGCCCCGTGCTGCCAACCGAGAATCTCGGAGTGGTCGCCGTATCGGGTTACGACGAGGCGATGGAGATCTATCTCGATCCTGAGGCCTTCTCCTCCTGCAACTCCGTGATCGGCCCGTTTGCGACGTTCCCGGTGCCGCTCGAGGGTGATGACGTGGGCGAGATCATCGATCACTACCGGGACCAGCTGCCGATGAACGAGCACATGGTGACCATGGACGCCCCCCTCCACACCAAGGAACGCGCGTTGATCATGCGGTTGCTCACGCCGAAGCGACTCAGGGAGAACGAGGAGTTCATGTGGAGCCTGGCCGATCGGCAGATCGACGAGTTTGTCGCCGCCGGCCGGTGCGAATTCATCTCGGCGTACACCCAGCCGTTCGCGATGCTGGTGGTCGCCGACGTCCTCGGAGTACCCGAGGTCGACCACCAGCGGTTCCGCGAGTTCTTCGGGCTCGCCCCTTCACCCGGTGGCGTCGGTGGGGACCCGGAGATCGAGCTGAACGCTCTCGGAGGGCTGGACGAGTGGTTCGCGCAATACATCGAAGATCGCCGACGCGAACCTCGCTCGGACGTGTTGACGCAATTGGCGCTGGGGAAGTACCCGGACGGGACGACTCCCGACGTCACCTCCGTGGTGCGCACCGCGACCTTCCTCTTTGCCGCGGGCCAGGAGACGACCGCCCGCCTTCTCGCGGTGGGGTTGAAGTACCTCTGCGAGTATCCCGAGCTCCAGGACGAGCTTCGGGCGCACCATGAGCGCATCCCCAACTTCATCGAGGAGGCGCTGCGGATCGAGAGCCCGGTGAAATCCGACTTCCGTCTGGCCCGTCGTTCGACGACGGTTGCCGGCGTCGATATCGCGGCGGGGACGCCAGTGATGTTGTTGAATGGCGCCGCGAATCGCGACCCTCGGATCTTCGACTGTCCGGCTGAGTTCCGACTCGACCGTCCCAACGCCAAGGCGCACATTGCCTTCGGGCGGGGCAACCACTCCTGCCCCGGGGGTCCCCTGGCGCGGGTGGAGGGTCGTGTCAGCATTGAGCGCATCCTCGAGCGCATGCGTGACATCCGGCTCTCCGAGGAGCACCACGGCCCGCCGTCGGCCCGCCATTTCGAGTACGAGCCCACCTGGGTTCTCCGTGGGTTGCATACGTTGCACATCGAGTTCACCCCAGCCGAAGCTGCAAGCTGATGGCACGGATCACGTGCGCATTCCTTCGGTCTCCGCAGGCCGGCTCCATCGCCGGGCAGGTGATCGGGGTCAACGGGGGATGAAGATCTGACCGCGCGGAGCAGCCCCGCAAGCACCCCGCGTCGAATCGGCACGGAGAACTCGAAGACCCGTGCCGCTTTGCTCGAGGCGGCTGAGAAGCTCATGCTCGAGGAGGGCTACGCCGCGGTCACGTCCAGGCGGGTCGCCGCCAAGGCTGGACTGAAACCGCAGCTCGTCTATTACTACTTCAGAACCATGGACGATCTCTTCTTGGCCCTCTTCCGGGGCCGCGCCGCGCAGGGCCTCGAGCGTCAAGTGCAGGCATTGGCCTCAGCGCAGCCGCTCTGGGCGCTATGGGACCTCAGTCGTGATCCACGCGGGACCGCCCTCACGATGGAGTTCATCGCACTGGCCAATCATCGCAAGGCCATTCGAGCTGAGATTGCGTCCGCGGCGGAGCAGTTCCGTGCGGATCAACTCCACGGCATCGAACTTGTGCTCGAGGGCTATGCGATCGGAGCGGAGAAGTGTCCGCCGATCGTGTTCACGGTCCTGCTCTCCAGCATCTCGCGCTTTCTGATCATCGAACGCGAGACTCTCGGCATGTCGACCGGCCATGCGGAGACGGTCGCATTCGTGGAGGACCTTCTCTCCCGCATGGAAGGGACGCGCCAGGTGTCGTCCGAACAGCCGTGAAGAGGCAACTCAGAGCTTCGGTGCGAGGACGGTGAACGCAATGGTCGACACGGCGGCCAGCTTGTTCTCGCGTCCGACGTCGGTGACGTCGACATGGAGCACGAACTTCGACGCGCCGTGCCGGAGCACCCGCGCCTCCGCCCGGGCCGGCCCGACAACGACGGGGGAGAGGAAATGAACGGTGAGGTCTGAGGTCGCCGTGCTGAACCCGCTCTCGCTATCGCACAACTCATAGGCCAGGCGCCCGGCACAGACATCGATGAGCACCGTGATCAGACCCCCCTGGAGAGCTCCACGGACATTGGCGAACTCCGGGCGAATCTCCATTTCGATGGCAAGATGACCTTCGGGCGCCGGGGCATCGCGCGTGCCGAGCTGCTGGAACAAGTGCTCGCCGCGGGCGAGCTTTTCGGCGTACGCCTGAGTCATCTCGGTGTTGGCGGGAAGGATCGTCATGTCCCACCAATGTACGCGATGGTTCGAGCTCTCAGACAGTTGCGATAGGCGTCAATGGACTACCCATCGTGCCGGGCAGACGCAGTGGGGGCGCCGTAAGGAGGAATCGCGAGCGCTTGTGCTCACGCAGCCAGGTCGCGAGCTCGTGGAGGTACCACATCTCGCCGAGAGGAATACCGAGCTTGAAGAGGCAGAGGTGGTGGATCGGGAGGAGCGTATGCGGGTTCCGATCCCTGTGCGGAACGAGTCCCTCGACGGCGTAATTGTCCGCCACCAACGCGGAGATCTGAGATTCGGTGATCCACTCAAGCAACGCCTCGTCGTGAGAATCGAGATAGGGATGCATCTTGTGGATTTTCACCGGGTCCGGGTTCTTGTCCCAGGCGAGGATCTGGGTTGCGAACCCGGTGTGGACGAGGAGCATGTCCCCGGGCTCGACCACCACATCGTCCGCGGCCATGATCTCCTCCAGGGTTCGCAGGTTGACCGGCTGCCAGTCACTGCCGAGGTGGTGGGCTACGTCGACCAGGACGCCCCGGCCCTGTAGCCCGTGGGCGGCCATGTGCTCCAGGCCGAGGTGCCGAGCGAAGCTGATACTCCCGCTGCCGTCGCCTTTGGCGTCGGGCTGGGGGCCGATGATGTCGTCGCCCGGACGGAATCCGTTGTAATAGCGCGGTTCATCGACCCCGTCGCCATCGGCGTCGAACTCTGCACCCTGATGGGCGAGGGCGTCCCACTGGGTCGAATACTGCAACCAGAGGGTCACTGCGTCGTCCGCCCAAACGTCGATGAGTGAAGGGTCGATCGTCTCGCGCGCGATGACGTTGTAGAACGTGTCGGGTTTGTACTCCAAGTCCTCGGTGGGTCTCAGGATCGGCGGGTATCGCCTCTGATTCAGAGCCGAACCCCCGGGGAAATCGAGGGGCAAGCTCAGACAGAAGCTGATGCCGGCTTCGACCTCTCGGATTCCCTGAAGGACCTTCTCCGGCGTGATCAGATTGATGCGGCCGAGTTCGTCGTCCTCTCCCCAGTCACCCCACGTCGAGCCGGGCGGGCGTTGTGTCCACCGTTTTGTCATGGGGTCCCCTCCTGTTGAAGTCGTTTGTGCCCCGACGAGGGGCATCTTAATTTTCTTGTACCGATCGGTCAATTCTGTCTCGAGGCCCGTAGGGGGGCCCACTCCGACCAGCGACGGGCTGGATGTGTACCGACCGGTCTCCTAACCTCGCCTCCATGGACTTCTCGCTGACCGAAGCCGAGGGTGACCTGGTCGACCTGTGCCGTCAGTTCGCCAGCAACGAGATCGCTTCCCGGGCTCCTGCGGCCTGGGAGCGCGCCGAATGCCCGACGGACCTCCTTCGGGAGATGGGCGAACTGGGATTGCTGGGCATATTGATACCCGAGCAATGGGGTGGGATCGGCATGTCGACCGTAGGGTTCGTTGCCGCAATGGAGCAGATAGGCCTAGCCGATCAATCGGTGGCGGCGGCCTGGCAGGCCCACGTGACGATCGGCTCGCTGCCGTTGTATCTCTTCGGGAATGACTCCCAGCGCGAGCGGTGGCTGCGGCCGCTGGCCGAAGGACGCGTGCTCGGCGCCTTCGGCCTGACCGAGCCCGACGCGGGATCCGACACCCGCAGCATCACCACGCGGGCAGAACGCCGCGACGGCGGTTGGCTGATCAACGGTCGGAAGGCGTTCATTTCCAACGCCGGCACCGACATGTCGTTCGGCGTGACGTTCCTGGCTCGTGCGGAACCCCCGGGGAGGACCCCCGTTTCGGCAGCTTCGTCGTGGAGAAGGACACACCGGGCTTCACGATGGGACCGAAGATGCGGGGAATCGGCTGGCGGGGACTCGACACGCGTGAGTTGTATCTCGATGACGTGTGGGTACCCGACGATCACCTCGTCGGCAATCCCGACCTGGGGTTGAGCCAGTTTCTCGCCACGCTCGAGGTCGGGCGGATCTCGATCGCCGCGCTTTCCCTCAGCCTGACCCAGGCTGTCCTGAACATGGCGACGGACTATGCCCGGGAACGACAGCAGTTCGGCCGGCCCATTTCGAAGTTCCAGGCGGTGCAGTTCAAGCTGGCCGACATCGCCACGGAACTGGAGGCCGCACGATGGCTCACCTATCGCGCTGCGTACTTACGGGACACGGGGCAGCCCTTTCTGAAGGAGGCGTCGATGGCGAAACTGAAAGCGAGCCGCGTGGCGACCGCCGCCGCTTCAGAAGCCGTCCAGATCCATGGGGGGGTCGGCTACATGCTCGATTCACCTGTCGCCCGCTTCTACTGCGATTCGAAGGTTCTCGAGATCGGGGAAGGGACGAACGAGATTCAACACGTGGTCATCGCCCGGGCGCTGGGCTGCTGAGGGTGCCTTCGTCAAGATGCTCCCTGCTACAGTTGGGGATACGGTGACCAGCCGAGGTAAGGCTAGAGATGCCACAGGATAAGAACGAATCCCGGCGAAGCGCGAAATGGCACGTGCGGCGTGAGGCCATCATCGACCTGTCGGCGAACGTCTTCGCCCAACGTGGGTATCACGCCACGAGCACGATCGAGCTCTGCGAGGCCAACCAACTCGGAAAAGGCGCCCTGTACTACTACATCGGGTCCAAGGAAGAGCTACTCGCCGCCATCCACGATCGCGTCATGGACGAGGTCCTCCTCGGTGCTGACCGGGTCGCACTCGCCGGCGGAACGCCACCCGAGCAATTGGCGCTGCTCGGCCAAGAGCTGCTCGATGTCATCGTCCGCTACCCCGATCACGTGTGGGTGTTCTTGCACGAGTTCCATGCGCTGACGGGTGAGCGGGCGGAGCAGTTCCGAAAGCGCCGTAGGGAGTACGAGCGACGCGTCGAGGCGGTTTTCGAGGCGGGCGCCCGGTCCGGGCACTTTCGGCAACGTGACCCTCGACTGTCGGCGCGTGCCTGGCTCGGCATGCACAATTACACCTACCTTTGGCTGAAGGGGGACGGACGTCTTTCCGCGAGCGAGATCGCAGCGTCATTCGCCGACATCTTCGTGTGGGGCATGGCCAACCCAGCAGCTCTGGAACCGCTCACCGGCGCAGATGGAGAACCGCGAGCTTTCGCAGAGACCTGACCTGATGACCGGGTCGAGCGTCGCGCGATAACTAAGGGGCGGAGTACCCGCCGTCGACGACAATGGCCGAGCCGGTTGTCCAGCGGGAGGCCTCACCGGCCAGATACGAGTACGCCCCGACGAGGTCATTGGGTGAACCCAGGCCCAGTGGGTGCTTCGCGCCTATCGCGTCCAGGGCCGTGGCGGGGAGATCGGCATGCATTTGCGAGACGAACGTTCCGGGGCACACGCAGTTGACGCGTATCCCATCGCGGGCGTATTCCACGGCCGCCACCTTCGCCAGGTGGATGACGCCGGCTTTCGTCACGCAGTACGGTGACGCGTGCGACCACGCGGTAAGGCCGGAAACGGATGCCGTGAGGATGATGGATCCGGCCTTCTGTTCGCGCATCGGGACAACTGCGGCACGGATGGCATTGACCGGGCCCATGACGTTGACCCGGAACGCACGCTCCCAGTCCTCTGTGGCCAAATTGTGAATGCGCCCATTCGGCGACAGCACGCCGGCGTTGCTGATCAACACGTCGAGGCGGCCGAAACGCTCCACGGTGCGAGCGACAACGGCTTCGACCTGATCGAAGTCGCTGACATCGGCGAGCACGGATTCGATCGGGGACGCCTCCTCGGGCATTCCGTCGATCGTGGCCTCGAGGGAGGGGCCACTGATGTCACTCAGGACCAGACCGGCGAGGGCTTCACCGGCCAGTTGCTGGGAAATGGCGGCGCCGAGGGATCCTCCGGCGCCCAGGACCGCAATGACTCTTCCGTGGCTACCCATTTCGCTCCTCGTACCTGTGGACTCTGTTCATTGTTCCGCCTCGACAGGGACGCATTGCAGTGGCTCGATCCCTGCGCGTCAATTGCCTGAACTGACCGGTCGGTCTAGAATCCCAGCATAGAGCGGGAAGAGGGGAACAGGCAGTGCCAGATCTCGAAAGCAGCCACCCGTCGGTGCTGCAGCGATGACCCCGACGCCCCGTATCCGGCCCCGGACGCTCGCCGAATGGCCCCCGGCGATGCACGAGGCACTTGCTGCGTTTCGGCCCGCTGGCAGTGGAGGTGCCCCTTCGCCACCGCAAGGGCGCCGGGACCCGGGCAATCTCCTGGGCACGTTCGCCTGCTACCCCGAGCTGGCCAAGGCGTATCTCACCTTCAACGGTCACCTCCTCTTCAGATCGAGCCTGCCCCCTCGTACGCGCGAGATCCTCATCCTCCGGGTCGCCGTCCGCAGGAGGTGCGAGTACGAGTGGGCCCAGCATGTGCGTCTCGGTGCGGTCGCTGGACTGACGGCCGAGGAGATCAGCCGGATCGCCGAAGGCCCGGAGGATCCGGAATGGGAAATGTCGGATCGCTCCTTGCTCCGGTCCGTCGACGAGCTCCTCGACGGGGCGCAGATCAGTGACGGGACATGGACGAACCTGACGCGACACCTCGACCAGCGCCAACTCATGGATCTGGTCTTCACCGTGGGAGCGTACGAAACCTTGGCGATGGCCCTCCGATCCTTTAGGGTCGAGTCAGATGTCGTTCAATCGAATGAAGGGACCACGTGATGCATGTTGCCGTTGTTACCGGAGGAGGTTCCGGCATGGGCCGCTCCATCGTCCAGCACTTGGCGCGACGGGGGGATGCGGTCGTCGTCGTCGACGTGAACGGCGAGGCGGCCGAACAGGTCGCGAAGGAATTGCGAGAGGAAGGGGCACGCGTGGTCGCGAGTCAGGCTGACGTCAGCGATCGCGGCGATGTCGATGGCGCGATGGAATTGGCGCGGCGCGAATTCGGGCCCATCGGGATTCTGGTGACCAGTGCCGGTGTCGCGAAGTTCGAGCGATTTGGCGACATCACGCTGGAATCTTGGAATCGTGTGCTTGCGATCAACCTGACGGGTACCTTCCACTGCGTGCAGGCCGTGCTGCCTGACATGGAAGAAGCAAAGTGGGGACGCGTCGTGCTCATCTCGTCCTCCAGTGCACAGCGCGGTGCCCCCCGGATGGCACACTACGCGTCGTCGAAAGGTGGCGTGATCGCCCTGGCGAAGACGTTGGCTCTGGAATTCGCGGCCTCGGGGATCACCGTCAACAACATCGCGCCTTCAAGTATCGATACCCCGATGGTCCAGGAATGGCAAGCGGCCGGGGCGCTGGGTGGCGTTGACGCCATGGCTCGGAACATCCCCGTCGGGCGCGTGGGGACAGGTGACGATATCGCGGCCGCGTGCGCGTTCTTGTGTTCCGAAGAAGCGAGTTACATCACCGGGCAGACCTTGAGCGTCAACGGCGGCACCTATGTCACCTGAGCCGGAGATGTCGAATTCCTGTGGACGCGGCGAACCAATACGAAAGGGATGGCTATGAGCACATTGACGCTCAACAGGCTGACGAACAACGTCGGAGCGGAAGTGGCCGGGTTGGATGCGGACCGTCTCTTGCACGACGAGTCGTTGGCGGAGGAGATCCTCGTCGCGCTGGAGGAAAATGGCGTCCTCGTCTTCCCGAGACTCGAGCTGGGCCCGGAATCCCAGGTCGCGCTCTGCGAGCGGCTCGGAAATGTCGACTACTCGGTCGGGCGGGGCGCCGTTCCGGGCATCATGCTGGTCACGCTCGACCCCGCGAAGAGCCTTTCCGCCGAGTACCTGCGAGGAACCTTCTCGTGGCACATCGACGGCTGCACGCTCCCGAAGGGTCAGAACCCGCAGGCGGCCACCGTCCTTTCGGCAGTCGCCCTGGCTGACAATGGAGGGCAGACGGAGTTCGCCAGCACGTACGCCGCGTACGACTGTCTGACATCCGACGAGAGGGAGCGTTATGGGAAGCTCCGGGTGCGCCACACCCTCGGCGCGACCCAGCGGCTCGTGACGTCGAACCCGACGCCGGAGCAGGAGGCGAGTTGGAGCCGTGGCCTGGTCAGAGAGCATCCGCTGGTCTGGCGACATCGGTCGGGCCGCAACTCACTGGTGCTCGGCGCGACGACGGACAGCGTGGTCGGCATGGATCCGGCTGCGGGGAGGTCGTTGTTGGACGATCTCCTCGGGCGCTCGACAACGCCCGATTCCGTGTATCGCCATGAATGGCGTCTCGGGGACACAGTCATCTGGGACAACCGCGGCGTGTTGCACCGCGTGGAGCCGTACCGTTCGGACTCGCCCCGGGAGATGATCCGTACCAGTCTCCTCGGTGACGAGCCGATCGAATAGCGCCTCCCTCGCTCGAAGCACGAATGTGGACGACGTGACGCCCCAGCGGATGGAGATCCCCGACGCGCTCCCGAGCGTGGGAGGCGTGCGCGGCAAGCGGGTGGTGATCACCGGGGCTTCACGGGGCCTGGGCGAATTGGTCGCGCACGCCTTCTCCCGGGCCGGGGCCATGGTGGCACTCGTGGCGCGGACCGAAAGCGACCTCAAAGCGGTAGCAGCCACCCTCGCCGGACCCACGCTCGTCCTGAGTGGCGATGTGCGCGATGCGGCGTTCAACGAGGCCGTGGCTGATGCGACCGTGGCGGAGTGGGGTGGCGTCGATGTGTGGATCTCCAACGCCGGCGTTTCCCCGATCGTGGCCGGCCCGCTCGCGACCGCACCGGGGGTCTTCCGCGAGGTGATCGACGTCAACCTCACCGGAGCTTTCCTCGGGGCCCGGGCCGCGGCGCGGATCATGAGCGACGGCGGCCGGCTCATCTTCACCGGGTCGGTGCTCGGAGAACGGCCCGGCAAGGGACTAGCTGCGTACAGCGCGTCCAAGGCCGGCCTCGTCGGTCTGGCCAAGGGACTTGCGCTCGATCTGGCCCCGGCGGGAATCACCGTCAACGTGGTGGCGCCGGGCTGGTTCGATTCGCCCTTGGCCCAGGCCTGGACCAGCAACGACCATCTTTCGGAGGTCGTCATGGAGCACACCGCCCTCAAGCGCTGGGGCCGCTCCTCCGACCTGACTGGGGCCTTTCAGTTCCTCGCCTCGGATGCGGCGGCCTTCGTCACGGGGACCGTGCTCAACGTCGACGGGGGATACCTTCTCGTATGAGCGGAGAACGGCTGGAAGACCCACGGTCGATGATGCGACCCGACATGAACTGGTTCGGAGTGCTCGAGCATCATGCGAAACGCACGCCGGACAAGCCCTTCGCCGTCTTCAGGGATGACATCGTGACCTACGGCGAAATCGTCGAGAGATCCGCCGCAGTGGCTGCGGGACTGCACGAGCGAGGTGTGAGCTCCGGCGACGTCGTCGGTTTGCTCTCGTACAACAACGTCGAGTTCCTGATCACGATCTTCGGGGCCAATTACCTCGGGTCGATCGTGATGCCGCTCAACTGGCGGCTTGCACCGGCCGAGATCCGGTTCATCCTCGAGCACTCCGAAGCACGCGCTCTGGTCTGCGATGGTGCATTGGTCGAACCGGCGAATGAAGCGACGAAGGAAGTGGACCAGCTCATACGGGTCGTTCTTTCGCCGACGAGCGTGGATGGTTGGCAGCAATTCTCCGAGCTCCCGGCTGCCGCAGATCCTTCCGTGCGGGCGCGCACCGAGGGTGACGATATCCACCGGCTGATGTACACGTCGGGAACGACCGGTCGACCAAAAGGCGTCATGATCACGTACGCCAATCTGGCCTGGAAGAATTACGCGCATATCTCCGAGTTCGGATTCACCGAGGCGGACGTCGGGCTGGCTTGCGGGCCGCTGTATCACGTCGGCGCCCTTGACCTGACGACGACGTCGTTGATCGCAGTGGGCGCGACGACGATCCTCCACGCCACCTTCGACCCCGAGAGAGTCGTCGATGAGATTGAGCGATCCCGGGTCACCACCGTGTGGATGGCGCCATCGATGGTTCGGGCCGTGCTTGACCTGCCGCGCATTGAGGAGCGCGATCTTTCTTCGGTGCGGCTCCTCATCGGCGGTGGGGAGAAGATGCCGATCCCCTTCATTGAGCGCCTGCAAAGGGCATTTCCGGCCGCGTGGTTCGCTGACGCCTATGGCCTCACCGAAACGGTCTCGGGTGACACCTTTCTCGACCGTGCAAGCACCCGATCCAAAGTAGGAAGTGTCGGGAGGCCGTGCCAGTACCTCGAGGTCGACATTTGGGACGAACACGGATCTTCACTGCCGCCCGGTGAGCGGGGAGAGGTCGTTCTTCGCGGCCCCAAGGTGTTCAAGGGTTATTGGCGCGATGAAGATGCCACGAGCGCCGCGTTCGCTGGGGGCTGGTTCCACACCGGGGACATAGGCCTGAAGGATGACGACGGCTACCTCTATATCGTCGATCGATTGAAGGACATGATCGTGTCCGGCGGCGAGAACATCGCCAGCTCCGAAATCGAGCGCGTTCTCTACGAGCACGCAGCTGTCCTCGAGGCGGCCGTGGTCGGCCGTCCGGACGCCCGTTGGGGTGAGGTCCCGGTGGCGTACGTGGTCGTGAGCCCGGACGCGACCACGACGCCCGACGAACTGCTTGCCCATTGTCGGCGGCAACTCGCCCGGTTCAAGACCCCGAAAGCCGTCATACTCATCGACGCCCTGCCGAGGAATCCCTCCGGGAAGGTCCTCAAGCGCGAACTTCGCGGGCGATCATGACGCGGGCGATCTGACAGGGCGTCACGCGCACGGCGGGGAGGCCTGGAGTAAGTTTGGACCGTCCAGTCAGTACATGCCTCATCGAGAGTGCTTCGGTAGGCGGTTACTGCGTGCACATTGGAGGGGAACGTGAGTCAAGAGAAGACGTGGCCGCACCATGAACTCGGCAAGGAGCTGAACAACTGGGGCCGGTGGGGTGAGGACGACGAGATCGGGACACTCAACTACGTGACACCCGAGAAGCGGGTGCAGGCCGCCAAGTTGGTGAAGACCGGGAAGAACTTCGACCTCGGGATGCCGTTCGACAAGGACGGGCCGTTCTTACCCGGAGGGTTCCGGATCAACCCCGTCCACGTCATGACGTTCCTGCCTTCGGATACTGCAGCTGCCCCGGACGGCATGATGTCCGCTGACGACATGGTGATCATGGGGCTTCAGGCGGCCACCCAATGGGACAGCTTGGCGCATGTGGGTTACGGAGGTTTCTTCTACAACAACGTACCGGCACGAGCCGTCAACAATATGGCCGGGGCCACCCGCAATTCCTTCGCCAAGGCCGTGGAGCATTTGATCTCACGCGGCGTCCTCCTCGACATTGCGAGGTTGAAGGGCGTCGATCGGCTCGAGGACTCGTACGAGATCACCTCGGCCGATCTGTCGGCGGCCGAGGAGCTCCAGGGGGTACGGGTCGAGTCGGGCGACATCCTGTTGGTGCGGACCGGCTCGTATCAATGGTTCCTCGAGGGTGACAAGGCTCATTTCATGGGCGACGAGCCGGGTCCCGGCCTCGACAGTTGCCGGTGGTTGTACGAGCGCGAGGTCGCGGCTCTGGCCCTCGACAACTGGGCCTGCGAGGTTTGGCCGAGTCCGGTCGGCGGCAGCATCCCGTTCCACCAGGTCACGATCCGCGACATGGGACTGACCCTGGGCGAAATGTTCAATTTCGAAGAATTGGCGGCCGATTGCGAACAGGACGGCGTGTGGGACTTCCTCTTCTGCGCCCCGGGACTCAAGGTCACCGGCTCGGTCGGCTCACCCATCACGCCGATGGCGCTGAAGTGAGAAGGACCACGTCGAGCCGTCAGCCGGATGCCCGATGTGACATGTAGTGCGCAGACCAGTCCAGGAGGTCGGCGGGGACGTAGTAGCCGGACTCGTCGTTGATAGCGGCCCAGTTCTCCGCAATATCTTCGACGGTCGTGTGCTCTGACCGCGCCGGCAGGAACCCCGGCGTCGCTGCGATGAAGATGCGGGCGAAGCGCCCACCACCCGCCAGGTAGATCTCTCCGCTGGCAGTACACGCTTCGTGGGCGAGGAAGGCGACCATGGGCGCGACAAGCTCCGGTTCCATCTGCTCGGGGGTGGCCTGTGTCAGCCCGTCCACTGCCCCTGCCATCCGCGTCCATGCGTTCGGGGCAACGAGATTGATCTTGATCCCATGCGGCCGGCCGGCGACGGTGAGACTGCGGGTCATCCCGACGACGGCCGCTTTCGCGGTGGCGTAGCCGAGGTTGTTGGCCAGGCCGAACATGCCCGTGGACGTCGTCATGACCACACGCCCGTACCCTTGCTCCACCATGTGCGGCCAGGCGGCTCGCGTGGTGTTGAACGATCCGCCGACATGCACCGCCAGGTGGCTCTCGAGATTGTCCACGTCGGCTTCGGGGAGTCCGCCCCACCGGATGTTGCCGGCGTTGTTGACGACGATGTCGATCCGTTCGAACTCGCCCACTGCGGCGTCGATGAGCGCTTGACCTCCGGCAACTGTTGACACGTCACTGGTGTCGGGGATGGCGCATCCACCGACGCCGACGATTTCGTCGACGACGCCCTGCGCCGGCCCGGCATCGTGCCCGACACCTTCCATCGTGCCTCCGAGATCGTTGACCACGACCCGGGCACCGCGTTCGGCGAGAAGGCGCGCATAGGCCCGCCCGATACCTCGTCCGGCGCCCGTCACGACGGCGACGCGGCCGTCGAAGGTGTAGGTGGTCATGTTCGTATCCTCATTCTCCGGATCGGGGGTCGCCTGGTGTCAGCCTGTCGGTGAAGCCCCACGGGATGCCGAGACTGGTGGTGGGATCAGTGATGAGTGTGTCATCCGATCGCGTCTGCATGCGCACGCCGTGCGCCGCGAGGTGACGTTCAGCGCGTGCGAGGTCTACGACTTTCCAGGTGATCGAGTGATACGTGTCGTTCGGGTCGTCCCTCGCCCAGTCCGCATGCGCAGGAGTGCCTGGGTCCGGTACGGCGTATTCGAGGATGGAGCCAGCAAGGTTGACGTAGGTCCCCGTCGTGCCGCGGAGTTCATCGCGACCTTCGTGGACGATATCGCCACCGAGCACGTCCACGATGAGCCTCAGAGCCCGCTCCGGACGGCCGGTCAACACGGTGTGGTGGGAGCAGCACTCAATCCCGAGAGGATCATCGTCAATGACCGGTGGCACGGTCCAGCCCGGTGTAATCCGAGGATCGAGCGGGAAGGGAATGGCTGGAAAGAACTCGTAGCGCAGGCCGGCATCCTCGGGGACGGAGAAGAACAGAGGCATGGCGGAACCCGCAGCAGTCGGTGGCTCGTCGCCTTCGGCGAACTCGTCGACCTGGCTGATGATCTGGAATCCCTCGCGTTTGAGCGCATGGTAGAGCTCGGTCATCCCCTCGAAATACCAGCCGAAACCCTTCAGGTGCGGTTGCTGCACCGTTGGGTAGCGCTGCACGTCGAGGAGTACGTAACGCGTGGGGTCGATGGTGTCGAACAACACGTCGCTGATCGGGGTGAACGTCGAATAGTCGTTCGGGTACCCGGGTCGTGGAGGAGCACCCCGCGAAAGTGAGGCGAGACCCGTACTGGGTCGGGCGAAGACACGAGCGAACCAGCGCTCCGCCTCACCGAGATCGGGGACGTGGTGACTCGGGTGGTACATCATCGTGACGCGAAAGTCGCGCGTGCCGGCTGCGGTGTTCTCGAAGGGGCTCACGTCGTCGGGCATCGACACCGTCCTTTCCACCAGTGGGGACGAACTGAGGGCGGCAACAAACAGCGCACCCAGGGCACACCCGCCCCCTGGGAAAACAGAGAGTCAAACGCCGGCGGGGACCTTCTTCACGCTCTTGTCGAAGCCCACGATGCCGGCCAGGGTGCCGCCCAGTATGGCGGCCCGCTCATCGTCGGGAACTCCGATGAAGTTCTCGGCGATGCACTGCTTGCTGGAACCGAACGTGCCTTCTGCATGCGGGTAGTCGTTGCCCCACATGATCGTGGTCAGCCCGGTGATATTGCGGGCGGCGACGGCGACGGGGTCATCGGCGAATTGGACGTGGATCTGGCGCCGGACATAGTCGCTGGGCTTGAGCGGCCAGGGCCACATGTCGTTGACATTGAAGAGCCGCCCCATGTAGGGCTGGTCGTTGGGTGGACGGCTGTCGTCCCAGAAGCCGAGCCACCAATCCTTGTCCTGCCCCGTCCCTGTCTTCCACGCCTTGTCCATGGCTCCCATGTACGAGACCAGCCAACCGGCGCTGAACTCGATCAAGTTGAAGTGGAGATCCGGGAAGCGCTCGCAGACGCCCGAGCTCACGAGGTGGGCGATAATGCGCTGCGGACTGGCTCCTCCGGGCGGCCCGGCGGCCATCGAACGGCTGGCGAGACCGCTCTCGTCCAGGGCGTTCTGCCCCATGTTGACTGCTTCCATCATTCCCTTGACCACGCTGGCCGTTCGGGATTGCCCCTCGCTCACCTTGACCCCGCCGGTGGCCACATGGATGAACACCGGGGTCCCGTTTGCCTGCGCGGCAGCCCAGAGGGGGTCGTACAGGGGTGACCAATAGGGGACCGGTGGAATCTCGGGTAAGAGGATGGCGCCCAGCCCGGTGCGGGCGACCCGCTCGATCTCGGCCACCGCATCGTCGATGTCGGTGAGGGGGATGGCGGCCGTCGGGCGCATCCGGTCCTTATAGGGGAGGTACCGCTCAGCCACGTAATCGTTGTAGACGCGTGCGTGTGCGATGGACAGGTCGTGGTCGTCGGTGAACAGGACGAAAAGCGAGAGGTTCGGAAACATCACCGAAGCGTCGACCCCCTCGACGTCCATGTCCCGAAGAATGTGCTCGGGATCGCCATCGGGGGTGGGGCCGGGGAATTGCCGGTACTTCGAGACGGTCCAGCCGTCGAACCCGGCCGTATGCAGCTTCTTGAACTCTGTGTGCCCGCCCGGCACGAGCGGCTCGTCCAACGTGAATTCCTCTTCCCAGAGCGCCCGGTCCCGGAGATTCTTGGGCAGACGGGTCTTGAAGAGATCGACGGGTTCGATGATGTGCGTGTCACCCGAAACGACAAACTCCTCCGACATTGCGGTACCTCCCCTTTATCCCTCGGTCTGCCTCAAGCGTATGCAAGCTCTCCGGGGACAGCATCCGAGAATGCCCACCGGCCGCGAACTCCAAAACGTTATACCGACCGACCGGTACATGCAACCTCCGGCTGGTTGACCTCAAACGGCAGCGAGCTGCCGCAGGGCCGTTGCGATGTCCTCGCGGTCAGGCAACCACGCCTTTTCCAGATTGGGAGCATACGGAGGAGGCGTGGTTGCGGCACCCACACGGACGATGGGTGCGTCGAGATCCCAGAACCCCTCCCGGGAGACTGTCGCCGCGATCTCCGCTCCGATCCCGAACGGGACGACAGCTTCGTGGGCGATCAGGAGCCGGCTCGTCTTGTGCACCGATTCGAGGATGGGCGCCATGTCGAGTGGGGCCACCGTCCGCAGGTCGATGACCTCGACGGAGATGCCTTCGCCGGCAACCAGCTCGGCGGCAGCCAGGGCCTCGTGCACCATGCGCGACACCGACACGACGGTGACGTCGGTTCCGGCCCGTACCACCTTCGATCTTCCGATCGGCACGATGTAGTCCGGTGGTGGCTGCGGACCTTTCATCCCATAGAGGAGCCGGTTCTCGATGACGATCACCGGGTTGGGATCCTGAATCGCCGCTCGCAGCAGCCCGTACGTGTCAGCGGGCGTCGAAGGCATGACGACACTCAGTCCCGGAATGTGCGCGAGCAGCGCCTCGAGGCTCTGTGAGTGTTGGCTGCCCGACGACCGCCCGGCACCGAACTGGGTGCGCACCGTGAGTGCCATCTGCGCAGCTCCGCCTGTCATGAACGGCATCTTTGCCGCTTGATTGAGGAGTTGGTCGAGACACACGCCGATGAAGTCGAGGTACATGACCTCGACGACGGGTCGCATGCCCGCCATCGCCGCGCCGACGCCGAGTCCGAGGATCGCCGTCTCCGAAATAGGGGTGTCGTGGACGCGGTCACCGAACTTGTCGTGCAACCCCCGCATCAGGCCGAAGACGTTGCCTCCCTCGGCAACGTCGATGCCGGCAACGAAGACGCGGTCGTCGCCCTCTAACTCGGCCTCCAAGGCCGAGTGGATGGCGTCCATCGTGCGGAAGACCGGTGCGTCCGCTGCCGGCGGGGCCGGCTCCGGAAAGTCCGGACGAGGGCGTGTGACGAAATGGCCGAGGGTGGAGATGTCCGGCTGGGCGAGCTGGCGGGCCGCCTCGACGGCGTCGTCGAGCTCCGTCGAAACGGACGATTCCAGGGCCGCGACCTCCCCAAGGCTGAAACCCGCTGATTCCAGTCGCTTCGCATGCAACACGAGCGGGTCTTGGTCCTTCCACGCCTCGATCTCTTCCACCGGTCGATAACGCTGCGGGTCCCCCTCGTAGTGCCCATGCCAGCGGTAGGTGGTTGCTTCGACAATGGAGGGGCCCCCACCGGCACGCACCGCGGCGACGACGCGTCGCATCACGGCGGCGGTCGCGGTGACGTCGTTGCCGTCGACTCCCACCCAGGCGATGTCGTATCCCGCGGCCCGCTGCTCGAGGCTGGCCGTGTATTGCGTCGCCGCGGGCGAGAACTCGGCGTAGCCGTTGTTCTCGCACCAGAAGATCACGGGGAGCTGCCACACCGCGGCGAGGTTCACCGCCTCGTGGAACGCGCCCTGTGCCAGGGCGCCGTCCCCGAAGAACGAGACGGCGACGCCACCGTCGGCCCGCAGCCGGGAGGCCGCTGCCGCGCCGACAGCGATAGGCAGGCCGGCTGCCACGATGCCGTTCGCGCCGAAAATGCCGATACTCGGGTCCGCGATGTGCATGGAGCCACCGCGACCCCGGTTCGTCCCGGCGTCCTTCCCCATCAACTCCGCGAACATGCCGAGGGGTGCGAGGCCTTTTGCGAGGCAGTGTCCGTGGCCCCGGTGTGTCGAGGTGATCACGTCGGTCGGGCGCAACGGCCAGCAGGCGCCGACAGCCGAAGCCTCCTGGCCGGTCGAGAGATGGACGAACCCCGGGACCTCGCTGTCGCGGTAAAGCGCAGCGACACGCTCTTCGAAGCCGCGGATGACCAGCATGCGACGGTGCATCTCCATCAGGTCATCGTCGGAGAAGACGACCTCGAGTGCTTGGTCCTTGTCCACACGCTGCACTGTACTGGTCGGTACAGGCTCGTACGAATGCGGGGGACGTGGACCGTCCCAGGCTCAGCGCATGAACCCCTTGTAGTCGTTGTCGACGACCTCGGCCATCATTTGCAGGAGCTTGGGCCGCCCACCCGGGTTGATGAGGTACCGCCGCGGTTTGCCGGGGACGTTCGACCCATAGAAGTAGCTGTCCAACGTGAAGGGGGACAGCGCCGCGTTCGTGTCGACCATCGTGGTCCACGCCTCCTCGGAAGCCTCGGGGACCTCAATGGTGTCGTATCCGTGGTCGCGCGCGTAGTCGAGCGCGTCCTGAATGAAGTCCGATTGGTCGCCTGCGTACCGTGGGTTGTTGCCGGCCGCGCCGTGGGGCCCACCCGGGAAGAAGAAATTGGGGAAACCGTGGCACATGATCCCCAGGAACGTGGAGGGGCCATCGGCCCAGTGCTCGTTGAGGGGGAGTCCGTTCCTGCCACGGATCCCCATGCGCGCCAGTGCGCCCGTGCCGAAGTCGAAGCCGGTCGCCCACACGATGATGTCGAACTCGCGCAAGCCTTCTTCTGTCTCGATCCCGGTCTCGGTCACGCGCTGGATGGGCGTCGCTTTGAGATCGATCAGTGAGACCTTGGGATTGTTGTACGCCTCGTAGTAACCCGTCACGAAGGGGGGCCGTTTCCCGGAATAGCCGTGATCCTTCGGGATCAGCTTCTCGGCGGTCTCGGGATCCTTGACGATGCCCCGGATCTTCTCCGCGATGAACTCGCACCACTCCGCGTTCGCCCGCATGTCCGTCGTCATGTCGATGTAGTTGCTGGTCAACTTCGAGAACCCGAGGGCCCGCCACATCTTCTCGTAGTGCGCCCACCGCTCCTCTTTGGAGTCATCGAACGTCTTGCGGTCGTGATGGACGTGGAGAAATCCGCTGAGCGACTTGTTCAGGGTCTCACGCATTTCCTCGAATCCCGCTTGGAGCTCTGCTTGCTGCTCCGGCGTGATCGGGGAGTTGTTGAGTGGCGTGCACCAGTTGGCGGAGCGTTGGTAGACCGTGAGGGAGGCGACCTCGTCCGCGATGGCCGGAATCAGCTGCACCCCACTCGAGCCCGTACCGATGACCGCCACGCGCTTTCCTGCAAAATCGACCGGCGTCGACGGCCAGAGCCCTGTGTGGAACGACGCACCCCGGAAGTCCTCGCGCCCGGGCACCGCGGGGAAGAACGGCACCGAGAGGACGCCCGTGGCCGAGATGAAGTAGCGCGTGCGGAGCTCGGTGCCGTCACTGGTCCTGACGGTCCATGTCCCCGACGCTTCGTCATAGACGGCCGACGTGACCTTGGCGTCGAACTGTATGTGGCGACGGAGGTCGAATCGGTCGACGACATAGTTGATGTACCGCTCGACCTCGGGCTGCCCGGCGAAATGCTCCCTCCACTCCCACTCCGCGAAGAGCTCCTTCGAGAACAGGTAGGCGTAGGTGTAACTCTCCGAGTCGAAGCGGGCTTCGGGATAGCGGTTCCAGTACCACGTACCCCCGACGCCTCCTCCGGCCTCCAGGACCTTCACGGAGTACCCCGCCTCCAGGGCGCGGTAGAGCTGGTAGATGCCGACGATGCCTGCCCCCACGACCAGGATGTCGACGTCGGGTGGACGCGAGCTTTCGTCAACGATTCGGGCGATTCCATGGGTCCCCATTTTGTTGCGCAGCGCCGCGATGAACACCGCGAAGCGTACACGGGCGACGACGAGAATAGACCAACCGGTCAGTATAGGCAATCGCCGGCGTACATAGCTAACATAGTTAGCCTTAATGTCCGAGATGCTCTAAGTTGGGAAATCGTGCAAGCTAGGGAGAGCACGTGGGGGCGAGGCGCGGCCGAGTTCCCCACGGGTCCGGCCCGATCCGTAGGTAACAGCATGGAGGTGCGTCATGACAACGACGGAAGATCGAAGGACTGCTCTTGATGTCGACGTGCCCGAGCGTTGGCGACTCGGGCCGTCCTACGTGCCCAAGGGGCGCTATACAGACCCGGAATTCCTGCAGCTCGAGATGGAGCGTCTGTTCCCGAAGACCTGGCTGAACGCCTGTCGCTTCGACGAGGTCGAGCGGGTCGGCGACTACGTGGATTTCGAGATCTGCGGCCAGTCGATCGTGGTGGTCCGGACCGAGCAGGGGCTGCGGGCCTACTACAACGCGTGTCGGCACCGGGGGACGCGGCTCGTCCAGGGGCAGGGGCGCATCGGTGAGTTCCGGTGCCCGTTCCATTCCTGGCGTTGGAACCTCGACGGTTCGCTCAAGTACCTGGCCGATGAGGAACATTTCGATCCCCGCCCCGCCAGTGAGCTCTGCCTCCCCGAGGTGAAGGTCGACACGTGGGGCGGCTACGTCTTCATCAACATGGATCCCGACGCCGAGCCGTTGCTCGACTACCTCGGCCCACTGCCCTCGAGGATGGAGGGCTACAAGCTCGAGGACATGCGGGTCGCCTGGTACAAGTCGGTCATCGTCAACGCCAACTGGAAGACAGGTCTTGATGCCTTCGTCGAGAGTTGGCACGTCCCGGGTACGCATCCCCAACTGCTGAGAACTGACAAGCAAGCGACGCCGCCGACCGTCGCCGAGTGTGAGGCGTACGGCGAGACGTTCAACGAGTTGTTCCGCTACCACTCGCGTCACGCCGACATCTTCCGCTACGGCGCTGAAGGCGACTCCAAGCGTCTTGCGCCCTGAGTACGGCGTCAATCCCGACGTGGTCTACGACAACGTCGTGTACAACCTGCGCGAGTTGCGCACCCTCTACCTGCAGACCGACCTCGGCGCGGCGGCAGAGCTGCGCACCATCCCGGAGGCCCGCGGGCCCGAGGGCAACGCCATCTACCAAGAACTGCGCAAGAAGCATGCCCGGGCCGCAGGAGTCGACTACCCCGAACTGAGCGAAGCGCAGCTCAAGGGCGGCATGTACGACTGGCACGTCTTCCCGAACACCGTGTTCCTGGTGGATTTCGGGACAGCGATCTCCTATCGGACCCGGCCCTACGGCAACGATCCCGACAAGTGCATCTTCGACGTGCAGGGCCTGTGGCTCCCGCCGACGGGAGGCATCAAGGCGGCCAAGCCCGAGCACTACGACGACTGGCGGGTCGCGGACATGGGCGCCATCCTCGAGCAGGACTTCTCAAACATGTCAGAGGTCCAGATCGGCCTCCATTCGACTGGCTTCGACGGGTACCACCTGAACCGGACGCAGGAGATGACGATCCTGAACTACCACCAGGGCATCGACGAGTTCCTGTTCGGGTCGTGAACGACCTGCAGTTCGGTTGGCTCTCGCCCGCTGCCTCGCATGCAGGGAGTGATTTCAAACCGATAACGATCTATCAGGCCGAGAACATCTTTCCGTCCGTGCTTCCCGCACTTCGACTCGGTGTGGGTCGCCGATCACTTCTACGGCTTCGATGCCGCCAAGAAGGAAGGGTTTCTCGAGGCCTGGACCACATTGACGTGGCTCGCGGCGAAGTTCGACAACGTCGACGTCGCTCATCACGTCCTCGGGCAGGGGTATCGAAACCCGGCTCTGACGGCGAAAATGGCGTCCTCGTTGCAGGTCTTGACGGGCGGACGCTTCATTCTGGGTATCGGCGGGGGATGGCGGGAAGAGGAATTCAAGGCCTACGGCTACGATTTCCCGTCTCCGTCAGTGCGGCTTCACCAGCTCGAAGAAGTCGTGCAGATCTGTCACGAGATGTGGACCGAAGCGCACCCATCCTTCGCGGGGCAGTACTTCTCGATCGAAGATGCCGTGGCGACGCCCCGGCCCGATACAGCGCCGCGGATCTGCATCGGGAGTTCCGGCGAATCCATCGGGCTACCGATCGTGGGCCGACGCGCCGACATGTGGAACAGCGTCTATCACGACGACGCCTCCTGGAAGCGGAAACGCGCCATCGTCGACGAAGCTGCCTCGGCCTTCGGCCGGGACGGCGGCGATATAGAAAGCTGCGTCACCGTTGCCGGGGACCTACCCGAAACCGACCCTGACTCCGAGCGTTGGTTGCAGAGGTTGGGAACGCTGAGGGATCTCGGCATCACTTATTTCGTGCTCGACTTCGGCCACCCGCTCGACCCCGAACCGGCCCTGCGCTTCGCCGAACAGGTGATCGGACCGATGCGGCGGCACTAGCCGTTCGCACCTGGTCCCACGAGGCGAAGGTCGTCAGTCGAGCACGCCGATGTCGAGACGAATGACGCGTCGCGCCGCGGCGGCGAACCAGTTGTCAAAGTTCCCATTCGCGACGGACCGGTTGATCCGGTCGCCGAATTCGGTTGCCGTCGCGTTCTCCATCGGTACGCCGGAGCCGAGAGCCTCTACGTGCCAGGCCTGACGGCAACGCCATTCAAAGACGGCGGCCCGGAAGTACGCCTCGCGGACGTCGCGCCCGATGATGAGCACGCCGTGGTTCACCATGAGGGCCACATCGGCGTCGCCCAGGGCCTCGACCACCTCGAGGGCGTTCGCCGTCTGGTTGACGCCGCCCTGGTAGGCAGCGTCGATGGCGATGATTCCCCCGTACATGGCACTGGTCTGGTCGTACACGGGCGGTATCCGGTGGCTGTCGGCCCAGATCGTCCCCCAGCGCGGGTGGTTGTGGATCACGACACCAGCGTCGTGCCGACGCTGGTGGAGGACGACGTGCAGCTGCACGGCCGGCGAAATGATCCAGGGGCCCTCGAGGTGATTGCCATTAGCGTCCATTCGGGCGACATCGCCGGCGCAGAGCTCATCCCAACTGAGGCCGAGGGGATTGACCAGGAACGTGCCGTCGGGCTGGCGGTAGGTGATGTGCCCGGCCAGGTGGCCGTCGTATCCTTCGGCATGGAGAATCCGGGCCAGGAGCGCCAGCTCCTGGCGGGGCGAGATATCGAGAACGGGAAAGGGGCTCGGCTTCGTCGGGAGCGTCGATGACGTCATTGCGTTCCTCCTGGGCGACAAATCCAACGTAGTTAGCCTAGCTACCGCCGCTCTGAGCGACCACCCGGATCCGCGGGATGGCTCGTATGAGGAGGATCCGGCGCCTCGGCGGGGACATGCGTTCGTCGCCGTAATCCCAGCTTGGGGAAGGAATCCGACCATAAATCGTCGGCCCGGTGGGAGAAAGCTAATGAACCTATCTTTTATGTCCCCGCTCGCGCTCGCAAGATAGGCTGGGCCGGTGTCCGACGTCGTCACGGATCCTCCCTCCGACACATACGGTCAACTCTCACAACCGCTCCGGTTACCGAAAATGGCGGAGGTCGTGGCTGAGTACATCCGCCGTGACATCGTCACGGGAGTCCTCAAGGAGGGGAGTTCGCTTCCGGCGGCCGCCGTGCTCATCGAGCGGTTCGGGGTGTCGAAGCCGACGATTCGAGAGGCGCTGCGGATCCTCGAATCCGAAACGCTGATCGAGGTCCGCCGTGGAGCGGCGGGCGCCCGCGTGCGATTGCCGAACGAGGCGACGGCGGGTCGTTCGGTCGGCATTCTTCTCCAGCTCGACCAGACGACTCTGGCGGACGTTTCCCAGGCCCGCATCACATTTGAGCCCCCGCTGGCTGCGGCTCTGGCCACATCATGGGACGCAGGGGACATGGCCAAATTGCACGCGGGAATCGAGAGGAGCCGCAGCGCGCTCTCCGATCCCATCGCGTTCGCCGAAAGCCAATCCGATTTCCATCAACTCGTGGTGACGCTTGCCGGCAACCGAACGCTGGCGCTCATGGCAAGGCTTCTCAATGAAGTCATACGGCGCCACGAGACGGCGGTCAACAAGGACAGTGAGCACGATCCGTTACGGGTGTCCGCCCTCGAGGAGCACGTCGAATTCGTCACGCTCATCGAGGGACGCCGAGGTGCCGAGGCGGAGGCATTCTGGAAGGAGCACCTCCAGACGAACGCGCAGAACATCCTCAGCGGGGCGGGTCCGCACACGGTCCTCGACCTCTACAACGACATCCAGGGGCATCAGGAGCTGCGCCTCCGCCTCTAGAGGGGGAGGGTCTTGTCGGGTCGGGTATTCTCCTGGGGGAAGAATTGAATTCTCTGGATTTGCCCGGTCCGGTAGATCCCCCACGGGAAGGACAGCGCATGAGCGACTTCGACAGCATCGACTTCTTTCGGGGCAACGAATTGGTCGTCGATCCCTACCCGTACTTCGACTACCTCCGTACGCAATGCCCCGTGTGGCGGGAGCCCCATCACGGCGTGGTGATGGTGACCGGTTACGACGAAGCGCTGAAGGTGTACACGGACACTTCCACGTTCTCATCGTGCAACTCCGTCACCGGCCCTTTTCCGGGCTTTCCCGTCCCGCTGGAAGGGGACGACGTCAGTGACCTCATTGAGCATGCACCGCGACGAGTTGCCCTTCAGCGACCAGATCACGACCTTCGATCCTCCCAAGCACAAGGCCCATAGGGGCATGCTGATGCGCCTCCTCACGCCCAATCGTCTCCGGGAGAACGAGGAATTCATGTGGCACCACGCGGATCGCCAGATCGACGAGTTCGTCGCCAAAGGGGAGTGCGAGTTCATCAAGGACTTCGCCGCTCCGTTCACCCTCTACGTGATCGCCGACCTTCTCGGCGTACCCGAGTCCGACCACGAGTCGTTCCGCCAGGAGTTGCAAGGTGGCCACCGCCCCGCACAAGCGGTCGGCAGCACCGGGTCCGGGTCGCTCGGTCACAGCCCCCTCGAATTCCTCTACGAACGTTTTTCGCACTATGTCGAGAACCGCCGGGACCAACCACGCGACGACGTCCTCACCGGCCTGGCGACAGCGACGTTCCCGGACGGATCGACGCCTGAAGTCATCGACGTGGTGCGCGTTGCGGCGAACCTCTTCTCGGCAGGCCAGGAGACGACCGTTCGCCTTCTGGCCGCGGCGTTCCAGCTGATCGGCGAGCGTGCGGATCTGCAGCAGTTGCTCCGGGACGACGGTGGTCGGATCCCCGACTTCGTCGAGGAGTGCCTCAGGATGGAAAGCCCCGTGAAGGGCGATTTCAGGTTGTCTCGCCGCGCCGCCACGGTCGGTGGGGTGGAGATCCCAGCCGGTACGACAGTCATGGTGCTCAACGGCGCGGCGGGGCGCGATCCCCGCCGATTCGAGGAGCCGGCCGATTTCCAGGTGGACCGGCCGAACGCGCGCGAACACCTGGCATTCGGGCGAGGTCCCCACACCTGCCCCGGAGGTCCGTTGGCCCGGGCCGAGGCCCGCATCAGTATCGAGCGGATCCTGGCTCGGATGCTGGACATACGGATCTCCGAGGAGCGGCACGGAGCGCCGGAGGCCCGTCGCTACGAGTACGCCCCGACCTACATCCTCCGTGGCCTCCAGCGGCTCGATCTCGCGTTCACCCCGGCCGCCTGAAGGCGAAGATCGAGCCGGTGGAGCACGAAGCGGCACCAAGGTGACAAGTAAGCTCTCTTTTTCTGTTATACCGTGTTCCGCTGGAAGCGGGTATGGCCCGATGCGCACGATTCACGGGTGACTCGAGGGGGCGAAGGTCGGCGGCGGATGGCACGGTCGGTGCCCTGGAGTCGTTTTCGGGCCGGGAGTCCTTCGGTACTGCCGAGGCAAGGGGGGCGTGATGCCGCCATATCGATCGGTGCACATGCGGCACCACGAGGGAGGAAAAATTTTGTCCACCGGATGATGAGCAAGGTCATGCTGACCTTTGTCATATTCGTGTCGCTCATCACGTTCGGGATCACAGCTGGACAGGCGTCGGCGGCCCCGGCGCCGATCACCATCGCCTACATCACGGACCTGACCGGACCCGGCGCTTCAGAGAATTCCAATTCGCCGTCGGGGTTCGACGCACGCATCGCGCTACAGAATGCGGAAGGGGGCGTCAACGGCCACAAGCTCGTACCCCTCGTCATCGACGACCAGACGAGCCCGACCGAAATCACCACCGCAGTGCAGAGTGCGATCTCCAAGGGCGTGTTCGGCATCGTCTCGCAGAGCCCCCTCTTCTTCGAAGCGGCGAAGTACCCCCAGCAAGCGGGGATCCCGGTGACCGGCTCCTATTCGGATGGGCCTGAGTGGGGCGAGCAGCCCTACACGAACATGTTCGCCTCCGACAACGGGAGCGTCGACCCGAAATACCCGGTCAATACGTTGACCGGAAGTTTCATCAAGTCGCATGGAGGGACCGTCCTCGGCTCGTACGGCTACGGCATCTCGCCTGCCTCAACCCGTTCGGCGATCAGCACTGCGAGGTCCTTCCAGCGGGCGGGCGGCAAGGTCGGCGTTCTCGACACCTCGGTTCCTTTCGGTGGCGTTGCCTTCTCGACCGAGGCGCTGGCGGCAAAGCAGAAGGGCGTCAACGCGATGGTGCCCGCCATGGACAACAACTCCAACTACGCGCTGGCAACTGCCCTCGAGCAGAACGGCGTGAAGCTCAAGGCCGTCGTGTTCGCAACCGGCTATGAGCCCGATGTCATCAAATCGCCGACATGGCCGACCTTGAAGGGTGATTATTTCCTTTCACTGTTCCGTCCGTTCTCGCTGCCGAACTCGGGCACGGAGCAGATGGCCGCAGCACTGCAAAAGTACGCGCACTTCACCAAGAGCCAGTTCCCGACCTTCGGCCAGTACGAGTCATGGGCCGGCGCTGACCTCATGATCAAGGGGCTCGAGATGGCCGGCAAGAACCCGACCCGTGCTGCCGTCATCAAAGACCTTCGGAGCGTCAAGTCCTATGACGTCAATGGGCTCTTGCCGCAACCCCTGGACTTTGCCACGGACTTCGGGAAGGACCCGGCCAAGGAGTGCACCTGGATGATGCAGGCACAAAAGAGCGGTTTCGTGGCGGTCTCGTCGAAGCCGTTCTGCGGGACGGACATCCCGGGTACGACCACCGCCGGCTCTTCGTAGCCCCACGGCAACGTCACGGGCGCCGCGGACTCCTCACCTTGAGCCTGAGAGCTGAGCCCCGAACTCGATAAAGGCGTCGAGCGCTGCCGGGTCGGCCAACGAGGCCGCCCGGACGACGTCGTCGGGCGGTTTTCCGAGAAGAATGCGCTTGACCGGAACCTCGAGCTTCTTGCCGGAGTGGGTCCGGGGTATCGCTGGAACCTGCCGGATCTCATCGGGGACGTGGCGGGGGGAGAGGGCCGATCGGAGCTCGACTGAGACCCGCTCACGCAGTTCGTGGTCGAGGGAGCCCTGATCGAGGACGACGAAGAGGAGCAAGCGACCACTCCCGCCGTGCTCGTCCTCGAGGTGTACGACCAAGCTGTCGCGAATGCCGGGTATGCCCTCGACGACGGCATAGAACTCGCTGGTGCCCATGCGAACGCCGCCACGGTTCAGCGTCGCGTCGGAACGTCCCGAGATAATGCACGAGCCGCGCTCGGTGATGGTGATCCAGTCGCCGTGGCACCACACTCCGGGGAAGCGGGAAAAGTAGGCGGTATGCAAGCGGGTGCCGTCGGCGTCGCCCCAGAAGCGGAGCGGCATCGAGGGGAGGGGGCGTGTGACGACAAGTTCACCTTGAGTCCCTATGAGCGACCGGCCGGCCTCGTCGAATGCCGCGACACCGGCGCCGAGAAGGCGGCAACTGATCTCACCCGCAAGGACGGGGACCAGCGGACACCCGCCCACAAATGCCGTGCAGACGTCGGTTCCACCGCTGATCGACGTCAGCCAGACCTCGGGAAGCTGCTCGTAGACCCACTCGAAGCCCTCGACCGGGAGGGGCGCTCCCGTGGAGCCGACCGAACGGATGGACGCAAGGTCGCCCGCGTCGGAAGGGGTGAGGCCCGCATTGCGACACGACAGCAAGAACGGCGCGCTGACGCCGAACACGGTGACGCCAGTCTCCGCCGCCAAGCGCCATAGTGTGCCGAGATCGGGCCATCCCGGGTCCCCATCGAAGAGGACGATGGTGGCTCCGAGGCAGAGACCGGAGACGAGAAAGTTCCACATCATCCAGCCCGTGGTCGTGAACCAGAAGAACCGATCTCCTGGTCCGAGGTCGTGATGGAGCCCCAATGCCTTGAGGTGCTCGAGCAGGATTCCGCCGTGACCGTGCACGATGGCCTTGGGCGGACCCGTGGTCCCCGAAGAGAACAGGACATAGAGCGGATGGTCGAACGGCACCTGCTCGAAGGCCAGGTCGGCGCGGTCGCCGAGGAGATCGTCCCAATCGCGTTCGATATCGACCACCGCCCGCAGGGTGGGGAGCCCTTCGAGGATCACGGCCACCTCATCGGAGCGGTCAACCAATTTGTCGCCGTACCGGTAGCCCTGTGTCGTGAAGATCACGATCGGTTCGAGCTGGGCGAAACGGTCGATCACGCTGCGCGATCCGAACTCCGGCGGGCACGAAGCCCAGATCGCCCCGAGGCTGGCGGCGGCGAGAAAGGCGACCAACGCTTCAGGCCCATTGGGGAGGTACGCCACGACGCAGTCACCCCGTCGCACGCCCAAACTCTGCAATCCCTGGCGACAGCGAGCGACAAGCTCACGGAGGTCGTCCCATGTGTACCGCCGCTCCTCCCGCGTCTGGGACCGGGCGATCACGGCGATCCCATTGCCGGTCCAGGCCAATGCCCGTTCGGCGTAGTTCAGTTGCGCACCCGAGAACCAGGTGGTCCCGGGCATCGTCGCCCCCGAGATCACGCGGTCATAGGGCGTGGAGCTCTCGACGTCGAAGAACGACCATACCGACGACCAGAATCCGCTCACATCGTCGACCGACCAACGCCAGAGTTCTTCGTACTTCGCGAATTCGGAGCCCGCGCCGGTCGTGGAGCCAGGACAGGTACCGGCCTATATTCGTCGAGACAAGCGCATTTTCCGGCGGCGACCACAGCACATCGTGGTGATCCGAAGTCACGCCTCCTCCGCTGCAGCGAGAATGGCGCGCGCTCGGGCCGCCACGACCTCGTCGACCATCAAGCCTTCGAATGCGATGGCGGAGCCGCCGGCCTCGTCGAACGCGGTCAGGAGCCGACGAGCCCATCCGCATTCTTCGAGCGAGGGAAGGAACGCGTCGTTCGCCAATTGCACCTGCCCCGGGTGGATGCACATCTTGCCGGCGTAACCGAGCGCCCGGGCGGTTCTCGCCTCCCTGACGAATCGTTCGTCATCTCCGAAGTCGAGGGTGATCATGTCAAGTGCTGCGACGCCGGCCAACCGGGCCGCCATCGCCACCAGGGACCGTGGGACGGTCACCTCCTCGTTGGAGACGGTCCTGACCCCTCCGAGGTCGGCCACATAGTCCTCGGCCCCGAAGTAGCACGCCACCACGGGCGGCTCGAGCAATGTGCGTGCATCGGCGACACCACGCACGGTTTCGAGGCCGGCGATTATCGGCCGTCCGCCCAGCGCCCGGTCCACCTCGCGACATTGCGCGGCCGACGCCAATTTGGGAACGACGACGGCGGTCAGCCCTTCGGGCAAGCTGGCGACGTCGTCGGCGAACCAGGGTGTGGTGGGCGGGTTGACCCGGATGCACACGGGCATGACCCCGGTCAGGCCGGCGGCGGCCTCCCACACCATGCGACGAGCCTCGGTCTTTCCGGCAGGGGGTACTGCGTCCTCGAGGTCGAGCACGACCACGCCGGGCGCGGCGCGCGGCGCCTTGGCAGCCAGATCGGGCCGGTTGCCCGGGACGAACAACATGCTTCTCCAGCGCGCGCTCACTCCGGTCGGCACTGCATGAGGGCCGCCCGTCTGCACGTCGCCACGAGCGTGCCGTGTTGATTGAAGGCCCGGTGCTCGAAGACGACAATTCCTTGCGACGGCCGGCTCGATGAGCGGCGATGCGAGAGGACTTCGGTCTGGGCCCGGATCGAGTCACCTTGGAAGACGGGGGCAGGGAAGGTGGTCTCCTCGAAGCCGAGGTTGGCCACGGTCGTGCCGTGGGTCGTCTCGTAGACCGAGAGGCCGATCAGAAGCGAAAGGGTCAAGAGGCTGTTCACCAATCGTGTCCCGAACTCTGTTGTTTCGCGCGAAGGACTCGTCGAGATGAAGTGGTTGCGGGTTCATCGTCATCACGGAGAACAGCGTGTTGTCGGCTTCGGTAATGGTCCGGGTGACGGCGTGGTCGATGACCAGGCCGCCGGGCAGATCCTCGAACCAGCGACCCAGATGGGGTCGCTGGTTCGACAGTGATTCGTCAGATGGCAATGAAGGTCGCTCCCAGTTCGATTTCAGGCGTCATGATGCGGGGAACAGGGGCCGAACGGGTGGATCACATGCGGCCCAGGAGAAAGTTGACGGCCGGTGTGGCCGCCGGGAAGACCTCGGTCATGCCGGCGGCGAAGTATCCGCTGTCGGTGATGAGCGTGATCCCGTTGATGGAGCTCGCCGCCGCACTGCAGAGGAACACGAGGGCAGAGGCCTGCTCCATCGGCGTCAGGACGTCGACACCCACCTCGGCACGAAAATCAGCACCGAAGCCGAGCCACGTCTCCTCATTGGCCCGGGCCAATGGTGTGTCCGTCGGACCCGGGCATATGGCGTTGATCCGGATCCCGCGCTGCATGAGGGGGAAGGCGTGGGTGGCGACGTAGGCACAGATCGCCTGCTTGGTCGAGAGATAGTCCGCACCGCCGTTGGCGGCCACCCAGGCCACGGCACTGTCGAAATCGGGCGTGGCAAGGTACTCCTTGATCCGGGGCAGGTTCGCTTCCCAGCCGAGCCCGGCGGCTGACGAGATGAACCCGATGGCCGACCCGCGGGGAAGCAGGTCCTCGGCCAGGAGCCGGTCAACGATGTGGCGGTGGCCGATGAAGTTGATCTTCTCGATGCCCGCCGTACCATCGGCGACTCCGGCGCAGGAGAACAAGGCGTGCACCGGGCCGCCGCATTCGTCGAGCGCGGCGTCTATCGAGGCGCGCTCGGCCAGGTCCATGGTGAGAGCGGTGACCCCCGACAGGGAGATTTCGGCACAGTCCATGACCACGACCTCGGCGCCGGCCGACAGCAGCAGCTCGGCGGTCGCTGCGCCCATGCCCGTTGCTCCTCCGACGACCAGGGCCCTCTTACCGTCGTAGCGGAAACCGTCAAATAGCGTCACGTGCGTACTCTCCTGAAATTTTCTGGGGGTAGAGGTGATTCTCGGTACGTGGTCTTAGCAGGTAGGTCCGGCCGGAGCACCCGAGATCCGCCGCGACGTTCAGGAGCCCGACGGGCGCCAGCCCGAACACGTTGAGGAACCTTATGTGCAACAGTACTCTCTCGGAGGAATAATGTCGTTCTCAGCGGAGAGTGAGGGCACCTGATGACCGCCGGCCCCACCAGCGAGTGGAGAAGCATCTCTTCGATGATCGATGCCGCGCCTGGCCGATTCGGGCCGCGACCGGCGCTCATCGATGGTCAAGTCCGCTGGACGTACGTGGAGCTGGCGGAGCAGGTCCGCATGTTCGGCGCCGCGTTGGTGGCGTCGGGGATCGAGCCGGGCGATCGCGTCTCCATCTGGGCCTTCAACAGTGCCGAGTGGGTCGTCGCCGCGCTCGGGCTCTTCCGGGCCGGGGCCGTGCTGGTCCCCATCAACACGAGGTTCAAGGGGGCGGAGGCCGCCGACATATTGCGGCGGGGCCGAGCCAAGATCCTGGTGACGGTGACCGATTTTCTCGGCGCCGACTACGTCGGGATGCTCGAGGATACGGGAGTCGACTTTCCCGATCTGACCACGACCGTGATCGCGCGCGGGTCTGCGGTCGAGGGAACCGTGGGCTGGCATGACTTCCTGGCTCGCGCCACCGGTGCCGCCGGGGCCGAAGTCGACCGCCGTACCGCGGCGGCGGAGCCCGACGATCCTTCCGACATCTTGTTCACATCGGGGACGACGGGCTTTCCCAAGGGTGTGGTGCAGACTCACGGTCGCACGCTTCGCGTGGCCACCGATTGGGCGGCGATGACGGGGTTGCATGCCGAGGACCGCTACTTAATGGTGAACCCCTACTTCCACATGTTCGGATTGAAGGCGGGGATTCTCACCGCAGTGTGCGCCGGGGCAACCATGCTGCCGCAGGCCGTATTCGACGTGGAGGCCGTGCTCACGATCGTGGGCGCAGAGGGGGTGACGGTGCTGCCCGGACCACCCACGTTGTATCAAGGCCTCCTCGACCACCCGGATCGAGACCGTTACGACCTCTCGACGCTCCGTGTGGCCGTCACCGGTTCAGCCGACATCCCGGTGGAGCTCATCCGGCGTGTTGACAGCGAACTGCCCTTCTCCAGGATCATCACCGGGTATGGGCTCACCGAGACCGGTACCGCGGCGGCGACGTTGCCTGACGACGACGTGGAGACGATTGCCACGACGGTAGGTTGCCCGCGTCCCGGCTTCGAACTTCGGATCGTCGACGGGGCAGGGTCCCAAGTCCCTGCCGGCGAGGCCGGCGAGGTGCTCCTCCGGGGCGGCAGTGTCATGTCGCACTACCTCGACGATCCCGAGGCGACGGCCCAAACGCTCTCACCGGACGGCTGGCTGCGGACGGGTGATCTGGGGACCGTCGATCCCTCGGGCTACCTGCGCATCGTCGGCCGGTCCAAGGACATGTACATCGTCGGGGGCTTCAACGCCTATCCGGCGGAAATCGAGAACATCCTGCTACGGCATCCCCACATCCGCCGAGCGGCCGTGATCGGTATACCCGACGAGCGGCTGGGCGAGGTCGGGATGGCGTTCGTCGTGCTGCACCCCGGATTCTCGAGCACAGAAGCGGGCATCATCGATTGGAGCCGGGCCCAGATGGCCAACTTCAAAGTGCCCCGGGTCGTGGAATTTCTCGATGACCTGCCGCTCACCGCCACCGGCAAGGTCGTCAAGGATGCCTTGCGGCAACGTGGAGAACGAGGCCGCGGGGGCGTCTCGGCGTGAGCGGCGACGAGTCATTCGGACTCTCCGCTCTCGCGGACCTGCCGCGTGGTCGAGCTCGGGGTGTGGGTGGCCGCACCCTCGGCTGCCGCTCTCCTCGCTGATTGGGGCGCAGAGGTCATCAAGGTCGAAGCTCCGACCGGCGACCCGATGCGCAACGTCTTCGGTTCCATCGGGATCGGCGGTGACCTGCCGAACCCGGGGTTCGCCCTCGACAATCGGGGGAAGCGCAGCATCGTGCTCGACCTGCGTGAGCCCGGCGATCGCCGGCACCTCGAAGAGCTCTTGGCGACGGCGGACGTCTTCGTCAGCAACCTCCGCCCGGACGCGCTCGACAAACTCGACCTCGAGCCCCGGGAGACCCTGCGCCGCCATCCCCACATCGTCTACTGCAGTGTCAGCGGCTATGGCCTGCACGGTGAGGACCGCAATCGCCCCACGTATGACATCGGAGCGTTCTGGGCTCGCTCGGGTCTTTCGAGCCAGATGGCCGGCGGTGATGGGGCTCCCCTCAACGCCCGCGGAGGAGTGGGCGACCACATCACCGGTCTGGCCGCCCTTGGCGGCATTCTGGCCGCCGTACTCCAACAGCGAGAGACCGGGACGGGCCGTGTGGTCGAGGTGTCCTTGCTCCGCACCGGGGCGTTCGTCCTCGGATGGGATCTGGGTCTGCAGATGGAACTGGGCAAGGTGGCCGGCGCGGAACGGCGCGATCGAAACCAGTCACCGTTGATGAATCCGTACCGCACCGCCGATGGAAAGTGGTTCTTCTTCACGGGCCTCGAAGCCGGACGCCACATCGGGGCCGTCTGTCGCGCCCTCGGCCGTCCCGAGTTGCTCGATGACGAGCGGTTCTCGAGTGCGAGCGCGATCCGGAAGAACCGGGTCGAGGTCATCGCCCTTCTCGACGAGCTCATCGCCGAGCGCCCTCTTTCCGAATGGCGTGAACGATTCGACCGCGAGGGCGTGTGGTGGGCCCCGGTCCAGTCTCCGGCCGAGGTGGTCGCCGATCCTCAGCTGTTGGCCAACAGCGGCGTCGTGGAGGTCGAGGGCGGGGCGATGCGATCCGTCAACGGACCGGTCACCTTCTCCGGTGTGGTCGCCGACCCTGCGATCGCGGTGCCCAAACTCGGGGAACACACCGACGAGATTCTGGATGAGCTGGCGCGGGGCACCACCCGCCGCCGTAGTGCGAAGAACGACGACGATCCTGGTTGACGAGTGGTCGGGGACGATCAGTGGTTGGAGGTACGCGCCCGGGCCATCAGGCCCCGGGCGATGACCAGACGTTGGATCTCGTTGGTTCCCTCGCCGATCACCATGAGCGGGGCGTCGCGGTAGTAGCGCTCCACCGGCAGGTCGGTGGTGTAGCCGACACCTCCGTGGATGCGCATGCACTCGGTGGCAACGTCGAGTGCAGTCTCGCTGGCGAAGAGTTTGGCCATGCCGGCTTCCACGTCACAACGCAGTCCGGCCATCTTTCGTTCGGCCGCATCCCTCGTGAGCAGCCGCGCCGCTTGCAGCCGGGTGGCCATGTCGGCCAATTTGAGCTGGATGGCCTGATGCTCGCCGATCGGTTTGCCGAACGTCTCGCGTTCTTGGGCGTAGAGCAGGGCCGCATCGAACGCGGCCCGGGCGACTCCCACCGCACGCGCGGCGATATTGATGCGCCCCACTTCGAGCACGCCTAGGATCTGCGGGAGCCCACGTCCCACCTCGCCGAGGAGATTGGCCGCCCGAATCCGGTGATCCACGTAGGCCATTTCGACGGTTTCGACCCCTTTGTACCCGAGCTTGCTGACGTTCTTGCTGACCGTGATGCCCTCGAACTTCGGACCCGGCTCCTTTTCCACGATGAAGGCCGAGATTCCTTCCTCGGTGCGGGCCGCCAGCGCGACCAGGCTGGAGCGTTCGCCGTTCGTGACCCAGGCCTTCGTGCCGTTGATCACGTATTCGTCGCCGTCCCGGGTGGCGCGACAGGAGATATTGCGGGTGTCGCTGCCGGCATCGGGCTCGGAGAGGGATAACGCCCCTCTACGCTCACCCGATGCCAGAACGGGCAGCCACCGCTGCTTCTGTCCGTCGTCGCCGTGTGCCATGATCAGGATCGCCGCCATGGTGTGGGTGTTGACGATGCCGGTCAGGCTCATCCAGCCGTAGGCCAGCTCCTCGATGACGCCGATGTAGGTCAAGAGGTCGAGGCCCAGCCCTCCGTAGTCCTCGGGGATGGTGATACCGAAGAGCCCGAGTTCACGCATCTGGTCGACGATGTCGGTCGGGAAAGTATCGTGATGCTCCAGCTCGGAGGCGACGGGGATGACCTCGTTGGCGACGAAACGCCGGACGGTTTCGATGATCTCCTGCCGCACGTCAGGATCGGTTGGACCCGCGAGGAAGGGGGAGCTCACCTGCTCAGTCATGTGGAGAATCTTACATTCTCTCAATGTTGACGTCGATCTCATAAACGAGAAGAATGTTTCCGTGTCTGCGACCCTGCTCCATCATTATCTCGAGCGGGCGGCAGACGAGTTCGGCGATCGCGATGCCGTCTGGGCGGGAGATGAGGCATGGTCGTTCCGCCGGCTCAATGACCGCAGTAGCTCCCTGGCCGAATATCTCGTGGCGCAGGGCGTCAACCGCGGCGATCGCGTGGCGTTGATGCTCTCCAACCGACCGGAATTCGTCGTGGCCGTCTATGCCATCAGCAAGATCGGCGCAGCATCGGTGCTCTTCAGCCCGTCGTGGAAGGCACGCGAGATCAGGCACGCGCTGCAACTCACGGAACCGGCACATGCGGTCGCGGACGGATCGTCGACGCAGTTACTGGCCGAGCTCTTCGGGGGGAGCAGCGTGACCGACGTCGACGACTGGTCGCAGAGTGATCCACCGGGGGGTCCGAAGCGGCACGCGAATGCCGTCGCAACGAGTGACACGGACGAGGCGGTCCTGGTGTTCAGCTCGGGCACCACCGGTCTCCCGAAGGCGGTTCGCCACACACATCGTTCGATGGGCCACGGCACGGCGCACTGGTGCCAGACCCTGGGCCTCGGCCCGACCGACCGCTTCCAGGTTGCGACGCCTCCCTCACACATCCTCGGCCTCCTGAATTTGTTGGCCGCCGCCAGCGCCGGTGCCACGGTGCGGCTGCATCGTCGATTCGATCTGGACGTCGTGCTCCATTTCATAGAAGAGGACAAAATGACCCTCGAGATGGCGGTGGCACCCATTGCGTTGGCGATGGCCAACCACCCCGATCTCGAAAAGTTCGACCTGTCCTCGTTGCGCTACATCATGTGGGGGGCGACCCCGGTGAGCGAGGCTGTGGCGCGACGGGTATCCGAGCGGACCGGCGTGCGTTGGCTCCCGGCCTACGGGGCGAGTGAGGTCCCGGTCATCGCCGTCAATCCGGTCGATCGACCATCGGAGTGGCGGCTCGACTCCGCCGGTCTGCCGCCGAAGGGCGTGTCCTTACGCGTGGCCGACCTCGAGAGTGGTGCCATCCTGGCGTCAGGGGAAATCGGGGAGATCCAGGTTCTGAGCCCATCGGCGATGGTCGGCTACCTCCCGGCCGAGGCCACGGCAGAGGCCTTCGCTGACGGCTGGTATAGAACGGGCGACGTCGGCTGGCTCGAGGAGCACGGTTGGGTCCATCTGACCGACCGCTCGAAGGAGATGATCAAAGTCAACGGATTTCAGGTCGCGCCGGCCGAGATCGAGGGAGTCCTCCACGGCCACGCTTCCGTTCTCGACTGTGCCGTCTTCGGATTGGTCGACGAGCGTGCGGGCGAAGTACCCGTCGCCGTCGTGCAGCTCGATCCCGCGCGGCCGGTGAGCGAAGACGAGCTGAAAGCGTACGTCGCCGGTTCCCTGGCGACGTACAAGCAGCTGCGACGGGTCGTGTTCGTCGATGCGATCCCGCGGCTGCCCTCGGGGAAGGTGCTCCGCCGTACGCTGCGCGATGAGTGGACGCCGCAGCTGCTCAATGCCGGGAAGGAGGTCTGATGGACGTCCGGCTCTCGTCTGTACAGGAGGCGCTCCTCGAATCGGTCGCAGCCGTCATCGACCGGCTGGGGCCTCGCGCCGTGGGGCAATTGGACGATCGTGAGAGATCGGCGAAGCTGGAAGCCGCCATCGTGGCTTCGGGCTGGCGGGAGCTGCGGGCCGATGAGGGTGAAGGCGCGCCGCTCACGTCCGGGGTCGAGCCGGCCATCGTCGCCGAGGAGTTGGGACGCGGACTGGCCGATGCGCCGTTCCTGGGCCCGACCCTCGCGACGGAGTTGCGGCGGATTGCCGGGGCACCTCCCGCCACCGTCGCGGAGACCGTCGTTCTCGTCCGCTCACTGTCGGACCTCGCGGTAGCTGGCGACGGCACGACACCCGGAGGCGCCGTGGCGATCGACGCCGAAGGCGCTGACGCAGCCCTCCTCTTGGTGCCCGAGGGGGACGGCTTCGTCGTCGCCTCGGTGCATTCGGGGCCGGCTGCGGCCGGGGTCGATCTGACTCGCCCCTCGGTGGTCCTCGAGGCTGGGTCGCCCGCCGCCGCGATCAGTGGACACGGAGGGTCCTTGGCGCCCGAGGACCTGACGAGATGGCGCGCGCTCGGCCTTGGCCTTGACCAGCGCCGATCTGGTCGGGGTCATGCGGGGGGCAATCGACCTCTCGTGTGCCTACGCCGCGTCACGCCAGCAGTTCGGGCGGGCGGTCGGTTCCTTCCAGGCCGTCCAGCACCTGCTGGCGGACGCGTTGGTCCTCATGGAGGGATCACGCAGCGTGGCCCGTCATGCCGCATGGGCGGTCGACGCGCTCTGGCCGGACGAAGCACTCGCAGCGGCCGCGGCCGCCAAGGCCTACTGCACGAGATCGGCCCGCACGGTGTGCGAAACGTCGATTCAGGTCCATGGCGGGATCGGCAACACATGGGAATGTCTGGCACATGTCCACCTGCGCCGAGCCCTTCTCTCGAGCGAGATCCTCGGTGGGGTCGGCGTCAACATGGAGCGGGTCTTGACGCACCACGGGATCGGAGGCACGCATGGATTTCGGTGATGCGCCCGAGGAGGCGGCGTTCCGACTGCGTCTGCGGGAGTGGTTGGAGGACAACAATCCGAAGTTGCCCGCCTCCTCGACGGATGACGACTACTGGGCCGGCCAACGCGCCTGGCACCAAGCGCTCTACGACGGCGGCTTCTTCGGCACCACGTGGCCCGAGGAGATCGGTGGCCAGGGCCTGGCGAGTGTCTACGACGTCATCGTCGACGAGGAGTTGGCCGCCGCCGGCGCACCACCCCGACCGAGTCTCGGCTACCTGGTCGAAGGGATCCTCGAACACGGAAGCGTCGACATCAAACATCGGTTCCTCCCGGGAATCGTCAATGGACGTGATCGATGGTGCCAGGGGTTCAGCGAACCCGATGCGGGCTCCGACCTGGCGTCACTCCGCACCCGGGCCGAGCGCCAGGGCGACGAGTACGTCCTCACCGGTCACAAGGTCTGGACGAGCTATTCCGACGACGCCGAGTGGTGCCTCGTGCTCGCCCGCACCGATAATGAAGTCGCCAAGCACAAAGGGATCTCCGCCTTTGCGGTACCGATGCATCAGCCCGGTATCCAGCAGCGACCACTGCGCATGATCAACGGGATCACCAAGGAGTTCGGAGAGGTCCTCTTCGACGGCGCCCGGGTACCGGTCGACAACATGATCGGTGAGCAGGGAGAGGGATGGTCCCTGGCCATGACCGTCGTCAGCCACGAGCGCGAACCCCAACAGCTCGGCTTTGCCGGTCGTTACAAGAAGTTGGTCAAGGACCTGGTGGCGCAGGTGCAGCGTGAGCCGACGCACTACAGCGCCGATCAGGTGCGCGATCTCGGGTGGGCGATCGTCGAGACCGAGATGTTGCAACTGCACGTGTACCGGCGTCTCTCCGAGCGGCTGGACGGTGTGACCCATGGCCCGGACGGGTCGATCGACAAGTTGCTCATGACGTCGACCGAGCAGACCGTCGGCAACGCAGCACTCTCTCTCGGAGGCATCAGCCCGGCCGAGGACGACACCTGGCTGAAGGTGTACCTCTACGCACGGGCGCAGAGCGTCATGGGAGGTACCTCCCAGATTCAGCGCAATCTGGTCGCAGGGCGCATCTTGGGATTGCCCGCGTCGTGAGCAGGCACGCTCAGAGCGGTGTCCGCGGCAAGGTAATCTCTGAGCGGATATGAGGTTTGCGCTGATGGACAAAGACACTCTCACCGTCCGTGACCCCGAGTTCGCCCCGTGGTGAAGAAATCCGCGGCGGAGGCGGAATCGACGAAGGCCGATCCGGCGGTCAGCCGGCGGGAACTGGCTGTCGCCCGATCGCTCGATTCGGCTCGGGCTCGGGCCGAGAGCCGCCTGCAGCGCTTCCTGGACGCGGCCCTCGAGTTGATGAACGAGGGAGAACCGCACAAGGATTTCACCGTCCAGGAGGTCGTCGAGCGCTCTGGGCAGTCCCTGCGGCTTTTCTATCAGTACTTCAGCGGGAAGCATGAGCTGCTCCTCGCTCTCTTCGAGGAGACGGTTCGTTCCAGTACGGAGTTCCTGCGCGGCAGGATCGCCGACGAACAGGATGCGCTCGGGCGTCTCCATCGCTTCGTGGTGGAGTACTACCGCCTGTGCCGCCCGGAGCCCGGAGGGGATCCTGTCGAGTGGAGCCCGACGGCGCCGGTACTGGTCGACTTCGCGCAACAACTCCTCACCAGGCATCCCACCGAGGCGGCCCAGGCCTTCGTCCCTCTCGTGACGTTGTTCAACGAGGTCCTCGACGACGCCACGGAGGCGGGGGCGCTCCGGGCCGGGCTCCGGCGGAGCACGATCACCGGCATGGTGCTCGAGGCGATCATGTTCAATACTTTCTCGGCGACCATCGGCGGGACGTCCATCCGGGCGGAAACGGCCGACCCGGCCGAAGAGCTCTGGGACCTCATCTTCAACGGGGTGGGGGCATCGGAAGTCTCCTAGTGTCCGAGATCTCCCCGGCGGGGCCAGGCGTCTCACCCAGAGAGCGACGGGGATTCGTGCGACCGTTGTCGGAGGACAACTTACGTTTCTCGATGGTGAACACACCGGAGCGTTGGCCGGCAGTCTTCTTCGTGGTGGGCTCGCTCCTCGGCATGCCTAGGTGGTGCAGAGCTCATGGGCACTGAAGGTCCCGGCCAAATGCCCATGGCCGCCATCCGCAGGGCACTGGACGCGGCGCAACTCTCTGCAACGGTCGACAGGGAGTTCAGCATAAATGACTATCGTCCGACCCTACGTTGCAGATATCCGATCGGAGAAGCGGCTGCCGTCGGGCTCGGCATCGTCGGAGTGGCTGCATCTGATCTGTTGTGCCAGCGCACCGGGGTGCGTGCGGAAGTATCGGTCGACTATCCGGCTGCCTCACTCTCCTTGCAAAGCTGCATGGCCCTGCGCCTCAATGGCGTCTCGCCATTCATGGAGTACGTGAAGGTGCCGATCTCCACAGCGGGTCTCTTCGTATGCAGGGACGGTAGCTGGATCTCCATCGCAGGCACGGAGGATCACCATCGAGAGCGAATCCTGAGCGTCTTGGGATGCGACAATGATCGCGGTGAGGTCGCCACGGCGATTTCCGGTTGGCGCGGCGTGGAGCTCGAAGACGCCATGGCGCGCGCAGACGCACCCGCGACGTTGGTCCGCACTGCGAGTCAATGGTCCAGACATGAGCAGGGACGGGCATTGGGCGGCTGGCCGGCCGTGAGCGTCCGCAGGGTCGGCGACGGCGACCTCGAAGATTCCGGGAGCGGGGTCCGTCCGCTTGAAGGGGTGCGTGTCCTTGACCTGAGCCGCGTCCTGGCCGGGCCCACGTGCGCGCGCTTGCTCGCCGAGTACGGAGCGCAGGTGCTTCACCTCTCCAACCCGAACAGGCCCGAACCGCTTTTCGTCTTTTTGGATACCTCGACCGGCAAGCGAGATGCGTCGTTTGATCTCGATGCTCCCGGCGCACTGGACAGCTTGCACGAGCTTGCCGCCGAAGCGGACGTCATCGTGACCAGCGTTCGTTCCTCGGCCCGCCGTCGGCGAGGTTTCGATCTCGAGAGCCTCCTCAGGCGGCGGCCCGGCCTGATTTACGTCTCCATCAATACCTATGGGCTCAACGGGCCCTGGGAAGATCGACCGGGCTACGAAGTAATGGCCCGCGCGGCGACGGGACTCGATGCCGGCCAGGGCAGTCTGAGCGCCCCCGAGCCGGTACCCGGCATGATCGGCGATTACGGCACCGGCTACCTCGCTGCCTACGGAACGATGGTGGCTCTGCTCCGAAGAGTGCGTGAGGGCGGTAGTTGGCATGTCCACGCGTCGCTGGCTCGGACCACCATGTGGGCCGAGCAACTTGCCCCATTGCTGTCGGTCAGCGCCCCTTCTGCATTCGACGTTCGTGCAGACATGGCGGAGGAGTTGCTCGTCTCCCGTGAGACGACTTCAGGGTTGTTGCGTTCGCTCCGTCCGGCAACGACGCTCCCGGGTGTTCCGGCACCAGTGTTGCCATTTCCAGCCCACCCGGGGGTTGACGCCCTGGCGTGGGGTTGACGTCGGGATCGGATAGTCGCAGAGACACCTCGGCACGCTCCAGGGGCTTGGGGCCAGCGTCAGCGACGCTGGAAATGTGGAGTTCGCTTCTCTGCAGGAGGTCCCGGCGAGCAGTCAAAGATTTGGGCCACTTGCGTTGCGGTCAGCAACTATCAGTGCTACAAATTCATCACGACAGTCGGGGGGTTGGCGTGAAGACAAGGTCGGTACGCATCGCTGTGGCGATGCTCTCATTGGCAGGGGCAATCAGTGTGCTCGCCGCTGGGCCCGCATCGGCCAGCGGGTCGAAAGCACCCATCCTCATCGGCATAATTTCCGACCAAACCGGCGCAGCGTCGTCGAACTATGTCGGTGCCACTGATGGCGCACAGGCGCGGATCGACGCGCAGAACGCCGCCGGAGGGGTGGACGGACACAAGCTGGAGCTCGTGGCTGAAGACGGCACGTCCACGCCGAGCGGCAATTCGACGGCCGCCCACGTTTTGGTGAGCAAAGGTGTCTTTGGCATTCTTCAGGTCAACTCAGAGGCGTTCGGGTCGTCCGCCTACCTCCACGACAAGGGGGTGCCCGTTGTGGGCGCCGCCGTCGACGGGCCGGAATGGGGCACGCAGCCGAATACCAACATGTTCGGCTTAGGCCCCATTTACGCCGTCACTCCGATCAACGGTTATTACTACACCTACAGCACCACCCAGTCGGAATTCAAAGCCCTCCACATCACCAAGCTGGCCCAGGTTGTCTTCAACGTTCCCGCAGCGATTGACGCGGCCAATACGATCTTTGAGCAAGCAAAGTCTGCCGGCGTCAGCAAATGCCTCGACGCCCTGCTCCCCAGCAGCGGCGATCTGAATCCGACGGTGCTCCAGATGAAAAACTTGGGTTGCAACGGGGTTGAGGTCCTCAGCGTCCTTTCAACCTGCATCTCGCTCGCCGAGGACCTCAAGCAGGCCGACCTGAAGATCAAGTTGGTTTGTGCTTCCTCCTACGATCAGTCACTTCTCAATCAGCCCACGGCTCTGGACGCGATGCAGGGTACATATACAGGGGCGCCTGTCTTCAACGTCCTTGGGGAGAATTTGCCGCCTGCGGTCAATCTCTTTCTCAGCAGGCTCAAGAAATACACGTCCTTTGCGGGGGGTATTCCCAATCAAAATATTGACTACTCGTACATGGCCGCTGACGCGATGATCAAGGGACTGGAACTCGCCGGGCCCAATCCGACTCGCTCGGAGTTCATCTCGAAGATGCGCCAGGTTTCGAACTACACCGTCGAAGGCTTGGTCACGACTCCGATCAACTTCAGTCACTTCGGTACCTTGGGGATGTTCCCGACGAAGGCCTGTGGGCCGATACTCGAGATCAAAGGCAAGAACTTTGATCCCGTCGTCAATGCGTGCGGCACTCTGGTCAAAGGCGCCAAGGCATAAAAGGCGGCGAGGGGGCCTGGGTCATAGAAGCCTGCCTCGGGCCGTCGGTGCGGCCTTCCGGACTGACTCCACGACGGCGGAGAGGTCCTTGGAACCAAAACCGGTCGCGCTGGCGCGGTCGAACTCCCGCAGTGCCGCTAGCGCGGTGTCGAGCCGGATGCCCATCGCCCGCCCCGTGGCGATGCAGTACGCCAAGTCCTTGCGCATGAGGTCAAGCTCGAAGTGCACGGTGTCGTCGCTCGATGCCATTCGGGTGGAGAGCATCTTGACCAACGGGTTGCCCGGCGCGCCGTCGGTCAGGACTGCCAGCGCTGTGTCGCGGGGGAGCTCGCTGAGCTCGACGAGCGCAAGTGCTTCGGCGAGCGATGCCGCTCGCACACCGCAAAGGAAGTTGTTCACAAGCTTGAGGAGGGTGCCGCTACCGAAGGCGCCAGGTGCACGACCCCGCGACCCATGGCGTCGAGGATGGGCCTGGCGCCGTCCAGCGTCTCCGCGGCGCCACCGACGAGGAAGAGCAGTTTCCCGGCAGAGGCCTGCTCCTTGCTCCCGGTCACCGGGGCTTCGAGGAATGCACATCCGCGCGCCTCGACGGCCTGGGCCAGGCTACAAATCCAGTCCGGGGAGAGCGTGCTGCACTCGATCAGCACCGCTCCGGGCTTGGCTGCCTCCAAGGCTCCACGTTCGCCGAGCCAGACGTCCCGCGACGCACTGTCATCGGCCACCATGGCAATGATCACGTCGGCGTCGCGCGCAGCCGCGCTCGGCGACGGTGCCCGCAGGGCGCCACGTGCGACGAACGGTTGCGTCCGCGCCCGGTTGCGGTTGAAAACGGTCAACGGGAAGCCGGCGTCGAGGAGCTGCCCGGCCATACCGGAGCCCATCACACCGAGGCCGATGAACGCTACCCGCGTACCTGTATCTCCGCTGCCCATACCGGTGACGCTATCTTCCCGGCGCCATCCACAGCCGCACTCTTGGAAGGGCCTCGTTCCGCGTGCGGCGTTAGCGGCTGGGCCCAACGTTCGCGAACTGGGCCGGGATCCAGTCGGGTGAACGCTTCTCCATGAACGCCTGCATCCCTTCTCGCGGCTCGGGCGAACTCGCCAGCGAGGCGAACATCGTCTGGTAGTCGATCAGCCCGTACCGGTCGTTGAGCATCCGCTTGACATGCATGCGCGCCAACGGCCCCGTTTGGAGGATTTCCCCCACGGCTTGGATCGCAGCCTGGCGAAGCTCGTCGTGGGGCACCACCCTCGAGATCACGCCGAGGCGAACGGCCTCTTCGGCGTCGAACCGACGTGCCGAGAGCAAGAGATCGCGGGCGACGGCGATGCCGACGTGGGCCGGCAGGACGGCTGCATAGGTCGCATCGACAATGCCCCGCAAGAGCTCAGGAACCCGGAAGGTCGCCCGATCGCTGGCCACGGCGATGTCGGACATCATGGCGACCAAGAGCCCGCCGGCCTGGCAGATTCCGTTCACGGCAGAGACCACCGGCGCCCGGCTGTCCCGAATGGTGAGGAACGGCAGGATCTCGTGCCCGATGTCCGGCACGGGCAGGTCACCGGGTCCAGTTCGACCTCCGAGATCACCGCCCGGAGCGAAGACATCGCCGGTACCGGTGATGATCAGGGCCTCCAGGTCGGGATCGTTGTTCACCAGGTGGACCGCCCGCTTGATCCCGAAGTACATGGCCGGAGTGAACGCATTCCTCGCCTCGGGCCGGTCGATCGTGCACCACCCGACTACCCCGTCCCGCTCGAACCTGAGGCCGGCGGCCCCGAGATCATCTGTCATGTCGCCCTCCCTGTCGCCCGACAACGTAGCGGTCGTGGACGGAGCATGATTGGGGCCATGAGCGATGACGAGGGAGTCCTTGACCCCTGGGTGGCCTGGCGCACTCGTACATCGGCGCTTGACTCCGGCGCACGTTCGCGCTCGTCCGGGCGGACCCGAACTCGGAGTAGTGGCCAGGTCAGCTGATTGCTCAGAGAGGGAGCAGGGGTGGCAAATGCCCCACGCTCATGATCAGCTCTCCGAGGGCTCTGGTCAGCGATACCGCTGTCCCGAACAGGCCGTCAAGGATGATCGTCCGTTGGACGGAGTGGTGCAACGGATGCTCCGTCGTGAAGCCGATCCCGGCGAGCACTTGTTGGCAATGGCGAGCGGCGGTCCGGGCCTGTCGACCGGCCACCGCCTTTGCCATTGCGGCCGTGCCCTCGGTCAGCTCGAGCCAGGCGGCGTCGAGCATCGCCTCGGCCATGTCGATGGCGACCCGCGTCTCGGCCAGGCGGTGACGGACGGCTTGGAACGAGCTGATGGGACGCCCGAATTGCACACGCCCCAATGCGTGCTCGCCGGCAAGATCGAGCATGGTCCGTGCAGCTCCGACGAGTTCGTGCGCGATGGCCAGACGAGCCAGCGCAACGGCGGATGTCCACGGGGAGGCGGTCAGCCCGAGGTCACTGGTCGCGTGGATGTCGACGCCGGCCACGCGCCACAACCCGTAGCGAGGATCGATGCCACCGACGCGATGGAACGTGAGCGAGGGGGTGGGGACGACGAACGCACTCTCGCCTGGTCCGGCCGAGGCTATGACGAGGGTGTACTCCCGATCGGGCGGGTCGCTCAGGGTAAGACCGTGCACCTGAAGACCACGGGTGGTCACCGTGCCTGGCGGATGCCACTGCCCGATGGCCGGGAGCACGACCCCTGCCTCGGGTGTGTCGTCCAGCCCGAGGGCGTGCAGGACGACGTGGCCCAGGGCGGAAGACGTGACGTTGCCGGCACCCTGGCATTCGAAGAGGGTGGCGATAGCGGCGCGCGGTTCGATGGTCAACGCCTCAGACCACCCGATCTCCTCGAGGGCCGCGTCGAGGGACCGTCCCGTGTTCCTCTGCGTGGCGTCGCCGATGCTCCGTGCGAACAGCTCGAGGTCCTTGCGGTCCATCAGAGGTCGTTCCCGAGGTCGAGGAGACGGCGGGCGATGATGTTGCGCTGAATCTCCGCGCTCCCGCCGTAGATCGTAGCGGCCCGCGAGTACAGGTAGTCGCTGCGCCAGCGCGCACTGTCGGGTTCGTCGCTCACCGTCATCTCGGGCGTCAACGTGTCCGCGACGAGGTCGAAAATGGCCTGTTCCGTGGTGGCGAGCAGGATCTTGTCGACGGAGGTCTCCGGACCGAGACGTTCGTTGTTCGCCATCCGATGCTGGGTCGCCCGGGAACGGGCCCGGAATGCGTAGAGCAGCTGGGTGACCTCGCCGAGCTTCGCCGGTTCGAGTGTGCCCACCGGTGCGGCGGCGACGAGGTCCTGCAGCCGCCGGTGCAGGAAGGCTCCCCGATGCCAGAGCGCCGTGCTGCGTTCGTAGGGCAGCAGGTCCATTGCGACGGCCCAACCACCGTTCACCTCGCCCAGGGTGCGGGCCAACGGAACGGCGACGTCGTCGAAGAAAACCTCGGAGAACTCCGCGGCCCCGTGCATGGCGTGGATGGGACGAACCGTGACGCCCGGAGTATCCATGTCGACGAAAAGTGCGGTGATCCCCTTGTGGGCTGACTCCGGTGTCCCTGTGCGGGTCAGGAGTATGCAGCGCTGCGCGTACTGGGCCAGGCTGGTCCACACCTTCTGACCCGTGACCCGCCAGCCTTCCCCTTTACGCTCGGCCCGGCAGGAGAGCGACGCCAGGTTGCTCCCGGTGCCGGGCTCCGAGAACCCCTGGCACCACATTTCGTCGCCCCGCAGGAGCGCAGGCACCATGGCCGAGGCCAGTTCGGGTGCCCCGTAGTCGATCATGGTCGGGGCCAGCACTTCGGTCATGGAGTACAGCCCCGGTTCGACGAGGTCCCGGCTCGTAAGAGCCTCGCCCAGATAGGCGCGCAAGAGGGTCGATCCTCCGAGGCCACCGACGCGCTCGGGCCAGCCGCACCGCATGAAGCCGGCGTCGTAGGCGAGGCGTTTCACGGTGGTCAGATGCGCCATCTGCTCCTCGAGCGTCCCATTGCCCCTATAGCCAGGCGCCAGTCTGTCGTGGTTGTCGTCCAGCCAGGACTCGACTGATGCGCGAAAGCCGTCGAGCCCTGTTGCTGCGTCGACAGCGTCGGTCATGTGCTGGGCTGGGGTCGCGTGGGGTCATGGGCCCGACCGGAGTCGCGGGCACCGCTCCTGCGCAGAAACGTCATAGAGCGGGTGGCGAGACGCCAACCGTCGGCCGTGCGGCGATACGTGTCCGTGTAGTAACCGATCCGCATGTCGTGGGTCAGCTGTTCGACAAAGCAGAGCGGCTGCTCACCCCGGCCATTGTCACCGTCGAGATCGAAGACCGGTGGCCCGACCAGAAAGAGCCCTTTCGGCGCCGCCTCGACCAGTGCGGGGAAATCCACGAGCTGATACGTGTCGCCGAAGGCACTGTAGGTACCGTCGGGGGTGAAGACCTCGACCACTGCATCGACGTCGTTCTTGGTCATGCCGACGGCGTAGCGGCCGAGGAGCTGCTCGAGTTCGATGATGTCCGCATGCGGTAGTTCGCCCATGTTCAGCACCCCGGCGACGATAATCAAGTTCTCCCAGAACGGCAACGACGATGGCGCTCTCAACCGCGACCAGGTTGTCCCGAGGGGAAGGGAGCGCACGGTTGAGCCTGGGGAATTGTTGTTCTACTATCAAAAGAATATCCCTCTTCGGATGGCCAACGAGACGGGTGAAAGGGGAAAACATGACGATGCTGACCGCGCTGACGCTCGACGCCACCGTGGCTGCGTCAGTCGAACAGGAAGAGGTGATCCGATGAGCCCGGACCGGGTATCTGGCGGAGCCCGCATCACGCCGCTCCCCCCGAACGAATGGCCCGACGAGATGCGCGCCGCGCTCGCGGCCATCCGACCGCCGAACCCACGCCATCCGCTCCCCACCAGAGAACCCGGCCGGCCGAAGGGTTTGAATGTGCTCGGCATGCTGGCGCGGTACCCGGCCCTGGCCCAAGCCTTCAACACCTTCAACGGACACATCCTGTTTTCCACGGCGCTGTCGCCTCGGCAGCGGGAGATTCTCGTCCTCCGGGTGGCTACTGTTCGCCAAGCCATCTACGAGTGGAAGCAGCATGTCGTGCTGGCCGCCGACGCCGGCCTCACGCCCGAGGAGATCGGCCGGATCGAGAAGGGCCCCGAGGCAGCCGGTTGGTCTCCCCTCGAGGCAGCCATCATCGGTGCCGTCGACGAGCTCCTGAGCGATGCGATGGTCACGGATGCCACCTGGGACGTGCTGGCGGGCGAACTCGACGTCGAGCAACTGATGGACCTCGTCTTCACGGTCGGCGCCTACGACGCCCTGGCCATGGCCTTCCGGAGCTTCGCCATTCCCCTGGACGACGACCTCCTCTGAGAATGCCCTTCTCTTCTGGGGAGACTACTGATATCATCCAGCAACCGCCCCGACAGGAGGACGAATCACATGGCGCACTTCCCCAAGCCAGAGGAGGGGAGCTGGACGGAGCACTACCCCGAGCTCGGTACGGGCACGGTCAACTATGAGGATTCGATCTCGCCCGAGTTCTACGAGCTCGAGCGCAAGGCCATCTTCAGCCGGACCTGGCTGAACGTCGGCCGGGTCGAGGAGGTCCCGCGCACCGGCAGTTACTTCACGAAGGAACTTCAGTGCGCCGGAACGTCGGTGATCATCGTGCGGGACAAGGAGGGCCTTGTCAGGGGGTTTCACAACATCTGCCGCCATCGGGGCAACAAGCTCGTTTGGAACGACTTCCCGCGTGAAGAGACGAGGGGGACCTGCCGTCAGTTCACGTGCAAGTACCACGGCTGGCGCTACGACCTCGACGGCGCGCTGAACTTCGTGCAGCAGGAATCGGAATTCTTCGATCTCGACAAAGCGGACTTCGGCCTCGTCGCGGTACAAACCGAAGTCTGGCAAGGGTTCATCTTCGTCAACCTCGATGCCGAGAACACCACGTCCGTCGGTGACTACCTCGGGGAGTTGGGCGCCGGTCTCGAGGGCTATCCATTCGGCGAGATGACGCAGGTCTACAAATACCGGGCGAACGTCGGCAGCAACTGGAAGCTCTTCATCGATGCCTTCGCCGAGTTCTACCATGCACCCGTTCTGCACGCGAGGCAGGCGCTCGGTGAGGAATCGCGCAAGCTCCAGGGTTACGGGTACGAGGCGCTTTCCTATGGGATCGACGGGCCGCACGGCATGGTCTCGTCGTGGGGCGGCATGTCGCCCCCGAAGGATCCGAGCATCGTCAAGCCGATCGAGCGAGTCCTGCGCAGCGGGCTTTTCGGACCGTGGGACCGGCCCGACATCGACGGCCTCGACGAGCTCCCGCCCGGTCTCAATCCGGCGCGGAGCCGGGCGTGGGGTATCGATTCCTTCGTGTTCTTCCCCAACTTCATGTTGCTCGTCTGGGCCCCCGGCTGGTACCTGACCTACCACTACTGGCCGACGTCGCACAACACCCACATCTTCGAGGGCACCCTGTACTTCGTACCGCCCAAGAACGCCACCGAGCGCCTCCGTCAGGAACTCGCCGCCGTCACTTTCAAGGAGTTCGCCCTACAGGACGGGAACACCCTCGAAGCGACGCAATCGATGATCGAGTCACGCGCGGTGACCCAGTTTCCGCTAAACGACCAGGAAATCCTGCTCCGCCATCTCCACAGGACGGCGGGAAAGTACGTTGCCGACTACACGCAGACGTCGACCCCGGTCGCCGTGCCGGCCGGTCGTTGAGCGAGGAGACCCGATGACTCCTTCGTTACCTCCTGAGTTCGCTGACCTCGAACCCTTTGCCGATTGGTGCCTGGTGACCGAAGCCGAACGGTTCGGTAAGCGGCTGTCGAGCTCCATGGACGAGATGCAGGCCTTTTACGACGCGGCGTTCCCGCGGCTCGAGGACGTGCTGGCGTACCTCGACAAACTCGACCTCAACGACCTTCCCGAGGACGCCGGCCTGTTGCTCACGTTGTCCTACTCCTTGATCAACATTTCGTTTCCGGTCGAGGTGTGGCGGCAGGCGAGGGTACCCGACAGCGGCGCGGCCAGCATTGATGTCGTGGTCGAGCCGGCTGTCTGATCTGGTCTGTCGCCCTCTCTCGTGAGGCGAAGGGAAGTGTGGGCATGCGGATCGGCGTGATGGCGGGGCCCGAGCGCGGCCGCTCTGCGACGAAGGTCGCCACCATGCTGGATGTACTCGAAACGTCGAGTGGCCAGAGCGCGGCCACAAGTGACAAATTCCAGCAGCACGTGTTGACGGGATCATCCTCATCGGGGTTCGCGAACTCATTGATGGCGAAGGACGTGCGGCTCTACCTCCACGAGGCAGCAGACCAGGATTCGTCCACCTCAATTGGTCGGGCAACTGCCGACGTGTGAGAGATTCGCGGCGATCGAGCCCGGTCGGGACTTCAGCCGGATCTACCCGTTTGCGCGGGGTGAACGTGGCGGGCACCGTCTACGGTGGGCCTCCGCAAACCACGAAAGGGAGGGTGTGGCATGAGCGAGGGTGATCGCGTCGTGGTCGTGACCGGTATCGGTGGGATGGGACTGGCGATCGCCAGACGGCTCGGCGGCGGGTCGACGCTGCTGCTGGCCGATGTCAAACCTTCCACGCTCGGGGAAGCGGCCGAGCGTCTGCGGATCGAAGGCCATCTTGTGGTCGAGCAGGTGACGGACGTGTCGGACGCGGCCTCGGTAGCCGCGCTGGCGTCCGCTGCCGCGGAGCTCGGTCGGATCGAAGTCCTGGTGCACACCGCAGGTCTCTCACCGGTCCAGGCTTCGGTCGGTGCCATTCTGCGCGTCGACCTCCTCGGCGCCGCGCTCGATGCTCGATGCCTTCGGAGCGGTGATGGCCCCCGGTGGTGCCGGCGTCTTCATCGCCTCGAGCGCGGGATCGATGATGCCGCAGGATGCCGACTTCGAACGCCGGCTCGCGACCACGCCGACCGCGACGCTGCTCGATCTGCCCGAGCTCGCCGAAAGCGCGATCGCCGAGCCGGGTTTTGCCTATGGGATAGCAAAGCGAGCGAACCAGGTGCGCGTCCGCGCTGCGTCGATTCCCTGGGGGCGCCGTCGGTCCCGGGTCAACTCCGTCTCCCCGGGCGTCATCTCGACGCCGATGGGCGTGGCTGAGCTCAACGGCCCAAGCGGCGAGTTCATGCAATCGATGGTCTCAGGGAGCGGCACGGGGCGGCTGGGCACCCCTGACGACATCGCCGCGGCGGCGGAGTTCCTGTGTGGACCCCAGGCGAGCTTCATCACCGGTACGGACCTGCTCGTCGACGGCGGCGCGGTCGCCGGCGTCTTCTTCCCCGGCTGAGAAGCTGCGGGAGAAAGCTGACAACTGATAATACGGAGAGGTGGCTGGGCTCTACGCGAGCTTCGCCGCAAAGCGGGATTGATTGCATCACAGGTCGCTCGGGCAACGGGTACGTCGGAAACGAACGTTGCTGCCTACGAGAGAGGCGACAAGGTGCCGGGTCCGGTCACGCGAGAGCGTCTGACCGATGCAATTGCAGCCGGCTCAGAGAGCCCAACCTTCGTGAATCGATTGGTCACTGTCCCCGAAGCGGCCGCTTCGCTTCGCCGTGGTCTCAAGAGTGGATGGTCCCAAAGAGAGCTCTTACGGATCGTCCGAGAGCATCGTGCGAACTTCAAATGGGTGACCCGTCCGTCCGACAGGAAGGTCTTCTTCGGAAGGCCTTCGACAACCGGCGACCGACGCTGGGATGCGCTCCTCGCAGGGTCGAGCGAAGATCTGCTGAGGCGGGAAGAGATCGATATCGACCAAAGCCGGCCTCTTCGTGCAAAGCGTCTTTCCGGAGAGAGGATTCTCCGGCTGACCCACTGAGCGCTCGTCAGCGCAGAGCTGCAGCCAGAGCCGCTATCTGCGCCGAGCGAAATGTCTGTGACACGCCGGCCTTGGGCTTGACGGCATCGAAGCCGTGAAATGCGCCCTGGACCACGTCCAGCTCGCAGGGGACTCCGGCCGCGTTGAGTCGCTCCGCGTAGGCGACATCCTCCTCGTAGAAGAGGTCCGAGGTCCCGACGCCGATCCATGCCGGCGGCAGGTGGGACAGGCCATCGACACGTGCCGGCGCAGCCAACCCGTCGACCTCGGCGCCTCCCGGCGCCTGACCCAAATAGGACTGCCAGCCGAATCGGTTCGACGCGTTGCTCCACAATCTGCGCTTGCCGGCACCTGCGTCGGGGCGCGTCGCCGTGCGGTCGTCCAGCATCGGGTAGGTCAGGAGCTGGAAGGCAAGGGGCACCTCCCCGCGCCGGTAGGCGAGCAATGCCAATCCGGCGGCGAGGCCACCTCCGGCGCTGGCTCCGCCGACGACGACGCGGGTCGTATCCACCTCTTGCTGCTGAGCGAGCCACGACAGGGCGTCATAGCAATCGTGAAGGGGAACCGGAAACGGATGTTCCGGGGCGAGCCGGTAGTCGACTGCGGCGACGAGGATCCCGAGCTCCTGGGAGAAGCGACGGCAGATTGCGTCGTCTTGCGCCGCTGCGCCGATCACCATCCCACCCCCGTGGATCCACAGCATTGCCGGAAGCGGCTCTTGTGACGGGGAGGGCCGGTGTAGCCGCACCGAGACGGCGCCGACGGACTTCACCTCGACGGATTTCATCGAAGTTCGGGACTGCAACGCGGTCAGCGCCCGAATCGGCTTCAGTGTCCGGGCCCCGATGCCACCCCGCGGGAGCCAGCGGGCGGCGTTGCGAAGGTCGGGATGGAAGTCGTCGACGGCCATCCTCAGGCGCTCTTGTCGTGGCGGTAGACCTGGCCACCCTTCATGACGAACCCGACCGACTCGGTGACGGTGATGTCGCTGAGGGGCTCGCCCGGGACGTCGATGAGCTCGGCCGTGACGCGGGTGGCGGCGCGATCCTCCTGCACGGGGATCAGAGGGCTGGCATGGTTCGGTCCCCCCACCACCAGGTTGACCTCCATGCCCATGAGACCAGGGAGCATGGTCACGTCGCCGAGATCGATTTCCACCGCATCGTGCGGCACGCGCGTCGGCGAGACGCCGGTGATGCGATCTCCTGCAACGAGCAGGTCACCCGGTGTGACGATTTCGCCGCTGACGATGTCGAGCATGCGCGCACTGACGAGGTGAACCGGAGGCTGCGGCATGCGTGGTCGTGCCATGTCGACTCCTTTGCAGGGGATAGCAACGTTGTCGCCCGATTGCTATGTCATTCTCAAGCATCGTGAGGTCGATTATCGTAGCAAAGCCCTGCGGTGGGGGTGGGGTGACGCAGGGCATCTCTGGCGATCCTAATCTCCCCCGTCAAGAGCGCATCTAACGCGAGAATATGGTTCTCAGACGACTGCTAGAATCAGGTGGATGGTGGCATCGTTACCGTGAGCGCGCACCACGACGCCGTGCGACGGCACGGGTATCGTCGCCTCCTGGTCAAGAGGGTCGTGTACGAGACCGATGATGCCCGATCGTTCGTTCTCGACGTACCCCCCGAACTTCGGGACGAGTACTCGTACGAGTCCGGCCAGTTCTGCTCGTTCCGGGTCCGCACCGGCGAAGACGAGCATGCCCGCTGCTATTCGATGTCGAGTGCGCCGGACGTCGACGATGATCTCGCGGTCACGGTCAAGCGCGTTCCCGGTGGTTTCGTGTCCAATTGGCTCATCGACCACGTCTCCGAAGGCGATCTCCTGGAGGTCACCCGACCCGCGGGCCTGTTCTGCGTGCGAGGTGAGAGCCGTCCGATCATCGCCTTCTGCGGGGGGAGCGGCATTACGCCGGTGCTCTCCATCGCCAAGAGCGTCCTTGCCGCGTCCGACCGGTCCGTTCGCCTCCTTTATGCCAACCGGGACGCCGCCTCCATCATTTTCGACGGAGTTCTGGACGGCCTGCAACGGGAGCACCCGGGCCGGTTCGAGGTCCAGCACCACCTGGACACAGAGCGCGGGTTTCTCGGCGCCGGGTCGATCAGCCGATTCGTCGGATGCCACCTCGATGCCGACTTCTACATCTGCGGCCCCGGACCGTTCATGGACCTCGTCGAAGGCACGCTCCTCAGCTTGGGCGTCGGAGCCGACGACATCTTCATCGAGCGCTTCACGACATCGGGTGAACCTGTGTCGCCAGTTGCCGAGCCGGAGCGGTCGGACGTTCCTGAGGCGATCGTCATCATCCTCCGGGGCAAGAGGAACGAGGTCCCCTACCGACCCGGTGACACGGTGCTCGAGACGGCGCGTCGGGCCGGCCTGCCGGCGCCCTCTTCGTGCGAAGCCGGCAACTGCGCGACGTGCATGGCCTTCGCGCGAGAGGGGACCGTCACCATGCGGGTGAACGATGCCCTGACCCCCGAAGAAGTGGACGAGGGTTGGGTGCTGACGTGTCAGTCCTTGCCCACCAGTGTCTCGCTGACTATCGAATACGAACCCCTCTGAGGCTGCGACCCGAGGTGTCGGCGGGCGGAAACAAGGTTCTCTTGACGGAAGAATCTGGTCTCCATAGGATGCGAGGTCGCGCCCTCGGTCGGTGAGGCCGGCGCGAGATCGAAACGGAGGACGAATGCCCACCAGTACCGCCAAGTTCCCAGGCCTGTCTGGTGAGGACCGGTTCGATCGGCCCATCTCGCCGCGGCGCGCAGGGGGGACCACCCCGGCGGGAGCAGAGGGGAACGGATGAGCACCCGCGGCGTAGCAATCGTGACCGGCGCCGGCTCTGGCATCGGGCGTGCCATAGCGATCCGTCTGGCCGAGGATGGCTATGCCGTCGTCGTGCTCGATCTGGACACGAGCGCGGCGGAGAGGGTGACGGGCGAGATCACCGCGCGCGGCATGGAGGGCTTCGCCTTCGGCGGCGTCGATGTCTCTGATCGGGCCCAGGTGAATGTGGCGGTGCAGCGGGTCCGGACCGAAATCGGTCCAGCGGTCGTCCTCGTCAACAACGCAGGAATTCCCGGATTCAAGGAGTTCCTCAGCATCACCGACGACAAATGGAACCGGATCATGGAGGTCAATTTGAACGGCCCGTTCTACTTTTCGCAGGCCGTCGTACCTGACATGATCGAAGCGGGCTGGGGCCGAATCGTCAACATCTCGTCGTCGAGTGCGCAATCCGGCCAGCCGTATATGGTGCATTACGTCACCTCCAAAGCCGGTCTCATCGGGTTCACCAAGGCACTTGCGCTCGAACTCGCACCGAAGGGGATCACCGTCAATACGATCCCGCCCGGCTTCATCGACACGCCCATGCTGCGCGGATCCGAGCGACGGGGCCTCCTGGGCCGGAGCGTTGAAGAGAACGCCGAGCTCACCCCCGTTCGGAGGGCCGGCACGCCCGAGGACATCGCCCACGCCTGTTCGTTCCTCGTCTCGCAAAAGGCCGGCTACATCACCGGACAGGTGATCGGCGTGAACGGCGGCCGCAACACCTGAGCATGGGCGTGCTTGTCGACCGTGCCAGTCGGGCGCGGGCCTGACGAGCGCCGCTCAGGTCCGAATTTCCCCAACATCGAAGAGAGTCAAGGTGAGTGTGGTGAAGCAGATGTCGTTGGTCGGGTTCATGCAGGCGGGCAACGCCACCGTCTACGCCGGCTCGTGGCGCCATCCGGCCACCGAACAGGGGTTCCTGACGTCGAGTTACTACCAGAAGCTCGGGCGCACCCTCGAGGAGGGCTGCTTCGACATGATGTTCTTCGACGACCGCCTCGCCATGCCGGGCATCTACGGCGGCTCCGTGGCAGAGGCCGTCCGGTACGGTGCGCGCCCGGTCAAGCTCGATCTGAGCATCGTGCTCGGGGTCATCGCCGGCGCCACCCGATCCATTGGACTGGGCGCTACCTACTCGACGACCTACTATTCGCCGTTCCATGTGGCCCGGACGTTTGCCACCCTCGACCACCTGACCGGCGGTCGTGCGGCCTGGAACATCGTGACGTCCGTCAACGACAGCGAGGCCCAGAACTTCGGTGTGGACCAGGTGCTGGATCACGACGAGCGCTATGACCGGGCCGACGAGTTCCTCGAGGCGACGACGGGGCTCTGGGACACCTGGGAGGACGACGCGTTGGTGCTCGATCGGGTGGGCGGTGTGTTCGCCGATCCGGAAAAGGTGCATGAGCTCAATCACGCCGGCCAGTGGTTCCGTGTCCGGGGCCCGCTGACGGTTCCGCGCTCTCCGCAAGGCCGCCCGGTTCTGCTGCAGGCCGGTTCATCGGGCCGGGGCCGGGACTTCGCCTCCCGGTGGGCCGAGGTCATCTTCACCGGCGATCCCAGCTTTGAGGTGGCGCGCGATCACTACAAGGACCAGAAGGCGCGCATCGGCGAGACGGGCCGTGATCCCGATTCGGTGAAGATGCTGCCGATGGCGTACACGGTGGTGGGGGAATCGACGGCCCAGGCCCAAGAGCGCGAGCAGATGTTCCTCCACGACTTCGTCGACCCGATGGCCTCGCTGACGTTGCTTTCCGAGCTGATGAACTACGACTTTGCAGGTCTCGAACTTGACGCGCCGATCACCGATGAACTGATCGAATCAGTCTCGGGCATCCGGGGTCTGGTGCAGAACCTGCGGGCCCACCTCGGGGAGACCGTGACCCTGGCGGACCTGGCAGGCCACCGGGCCACCCTCCTGCAAGGCCCCCGGTTCGTGGGCACCGGAGCCGAGGTCGCAGATCAGATGGAGGAGTGGTTCACCAGCGGGGCCTGTGACGGATTTGTCATCGCTGCCACCCACTCGCCGGGCGCCTACGAGGAGATGGTTCGACTCGTCGTTCCCGAGCTCCAGCGCCGCGGCGTCTTCCGCAACCATTATGCCGGGACGACACTGCGCGAGAACCTCGGGCTGGCCCGTCCCGAGTGCGCCGCGCACGTCGACCCATCGTCAGGAGAACCCAGATGAGCGCCATGACCACACCCGCGTCGAACTACCGCGTCGCACAGTGGGCGACCGGCAATATCGGGACCCGCTCGCTCAGAGCCGTGATCGAGCATCCTCAGATGACCCTGGTCGGGCTCCATGTGCATGGACCGGAAAAGGAAGGCCTCGACGCGGGTGCACTCTGCGGGCTCGCGCCGACGGGCATCTCGGCGACAAGGGACGTGGGCGACATCTTGAAGGTGAAGCCGGACTGCGTGCTCTATATGCAGCAGGGAATGGACATCGACGTCATTTGCGCGCTGCTCGAATCCGGGTCGAACGTCGTGGCGACCTGCGGCGAGTTCCATCACCCGAACAGCATGGACACGGGTGTCCGGGAGCGCGTCGAGGAAGCATGCCGGGTCGGTGCCTCGTCCATCCACAGCACCGGGATCAGTCCCGGGTTCATTTCCGAGGCCATGCCGATCGTCCTGACGTCGATCCAACGCAGGCTGGACCGCCTGCAGATCGATGAGTTCGCTGACCTGTCGAGTAGGAACTCCCCGGAGATGTTGTTCCAGTTGATGGGATTCGGTAAAGATCCGTCCGCGTTCGATCCCAGGCGTTGGTCCCACGGCGCGGCTTCATTCGGCCCATCGCTCCGGCTCATCGGCGAGGCGATCGGGTTACCGCTTGACTCGGTGGAGTCCTCGGGCGAGGTCGCCGTCGCGACCCGAGACCTCGAGATTGCGGCAGGCACCGTTCCGGCCGGGACCGTGGCGGCGCAGAGAATGGTCGTCGCGGGTCGTCGCCACGGCAAGGTCCTGCTGTCCTTCAGCGCGACGTGGTACTGCTCGACCGATATCGACGCTGACTGGACCCTCCGTGACGGCGGCTGGCGGGTGACGGTCGACGGCGATTGCCCCTTGGAGCTCGACATCCGCCTGGCCATCCCGTTGGAGCGGATGGCGGAAACCACTCCGGGCTACACGGCGAACCGCGCCGTCAATGCCGTACCGGTGGTCTGTGAAGCGAGCCCGGGGATCCAGACGACGGTGGACCTTCCACAGGTCATCGCCCACCTTGGATCCGCGCCGGCATGACAGCCCCTCTTAGTTCTGTGGCAGGTCCTGGGCTCCGCTGAGCCGGCGGACGATCTCCGCGTTCACGCGTTTCTTCGAAGTGCTGAACGCCGCGAGACCCGATTTCGCCGTCTCCCGCGCCAGTGTGTGGGTCGCCGCGCTTGCGTCTGCCTCGAGTGCATCGAGGTACCCGAAGTCGCGAGCTTCCTCGGGACCGACGATGCGCGCGAACAGTGTCGCCGCGACGAGGCGGTTGGCACTCAATCGGTGGCGCGCCATATCGATGGCGAATTGCGGCAATGCGATGCCGATGCGGGTTTCGTTGAGCCCGAGCGTGTACTGCCCTGGCTGGCCGATCCTGTAGTCGGCGGCGAGCAGGAGGAGCGCCCCGGCGGCGAGTGCGTGGCCCGTACACACGGCGAGAACCGGGACCGGGGCGGCGAACATCTCCCCGAAGAGGAGGACCCCCTGGTCGACGAGATTCGAAATGAGATCTCGGTCCCCGCTCCGCATGACCTGCAGATCGAATCCGGCGGAGAAGTAGCCCTCCCGCCCGGCGATGATCAGCGGAGCGCTCTCCTCGATGGATGTCTCGAGAGCTGCCCGGAGGCCGGCGATCACCTCGAAACTCAATGCGTTGGCCTTGCCGTCATCGATCGTCGCCGTCTGTATCCCTTCATGGTTTTCGAGTGCGACCGCCACCTGTCGTTGCTCCTTTCCTCTGTCCGCCAGAGCCCCATGCTTCACACCGGCGAGATCCGGGTCGGCTCCACCGGACCTTCTCTGGCGGCAGTACTCACGTCGCCAATGGAGTGCCGTCGCGGTCTCGGCTACAGGTGCCTGGTGGCGACCCCGGAGAGGATGCCGGCGAGTTCCCGTGGTGATGAGCGGGCGACGTTATGGCCGACGTCGAGCGGGACGACCTCATCGGCATGGAGGGCGGCGGCCAGCCGCTTCTGCGCATCGGGCGGGTAGATGCGGTCTCGCAGTGGTTGAATGTACGTGCGGGGGATCGTGGGCGCCTCGGCCGCCCAGGACGTCGGTGTACATCCGAGGTTCAACGAATCGATGCGGGCCAGGGCACCGCGATCGTCCATGGCGCGGAGCCCGGTCGGGAAGGTAGTGGCAAGGTCGGCGAACTCCATCGAAGCGACTGCCAGTGGCAGCTCGCCTTGGGCTCCAGCCACGGCTGCGATGTGGACCAAGTGGACGACCCGCTCGCCCAGTCGGGCAAGAACGCCCGGGGAGACGGCGCCCCCCATGGAGTGGCCGACGAGCACGATCGGGCCCGATGACTGCTCGACGATGTCGGTGACGGCCTGACGAACAGCAAGATCCACCGTCACACGGCTGAGGTCGGAGGGGTTCCGCCCTCTGCCGAGGAGATCAAGGGCCAGAGAGGAGACAGGCAGGGCGTCCTGGACCTTGCTCCAGACATCTGCCGTATCCCCTGCGCCGAGCACGAGGACCATCGTGACCATATCGTTCTCGTCCTTCAGCGAGGCTCTATGTGGGACGCGGTTCCCGCGGGAGGCCGAGAGCTCGCTCGGCGATCGTGTTCCGTTGGATCTCGTCGCTTCCACCTGCGATGCGCAGTCCAGGCGCGAACAAAAAGCGGTTCTGCCAATCAGTCGTAGCCGATTGTCCTTCGCCTATAGGGCCGGCAACACCGGCCGGGCCCAGCAGATCCAAGGCGGCTGTCGTCATTCGACGTGCGTGCTCCGAATACATCAGTTTGAGGAGCCCACCCACTCGGGAGCGGCCCGGACCTTGCGCTCGTTGAATGGACCACTGAAGGACTGCGGCATCAGCGTAGAGAGAAGCGAGGCGGTTGCGGACCAGTGCATCCTCAGTCTTGTGCATCCTTCGTGCAAGCTCGATCAGTTCCTCTGGCGTGCCCGCAGATGTCCCGCCGCCGAGGGAGGCGCGCTCACTCATGAGCATGGTGGTCGCCACATCCCAGCCTTTGCCAAGTTCGCCGATCAATGACCCGCGGGGAATGAAGACGTCATTGAGGAACACCTCGTTGAAGTGATAGGCGCCGGAAATCTGACGCAGGGGTCTCACTTCGACACCGGGTGCGGACATATCCACGATGAATGCGGATATCCCGGCATGCCGGGGCTTGGATGGGTCTGTCCGGGCGAGTGCCAATCCGAAGTCACTGCACGATGCGCCAGATGTCCACACCTTTTGTCCATTGAGACGCCAGCCGTCGTCCGTCTCCGAGGCGGAAGTCCTGAGCGACGGCAGATCTGATCCGGCATCGGGTTCAGAGAACAGCTGGCACCAGACCTCGTCTCCCCGCCGAAGAGGTGGGAGATAGCGCTCCAGTTGCTCCTTGGTCCCGAATGCGATGAGGGTCGGCCCGACCATTTCGATACCGACGGAGAGGGGCTTGGTCGTGACCCCCACCAGAGCCTGCTCTTCGGCAAAGACCTCCCGGTACGTCTCGCTGATGCCTCCATACTCGGGCGGCCAACCAAGCGCCCCCCACCCCACCTCGTCAAGCGTGCGCTGCCACGAAACGATCCGCCGCATATTTGCGGCCAGTTGTCGCTCGTAGGATTCGTAGTCGTCGGCCCGCTCCGTGTGGGCGGTGGAGAAGTCGTCGGGTGCGCCCTTGCGCGGGGCGGTGTTCCGTAGCCAGGCTCGAGCCTCTGTACGGAAATCCTCTACATCTTCAGTACCGGGAGATGCCTCCATGTCGTCCCTTCTTCCGGTCGCTTTCCAGGCGTGGCATGCTAACATTGATGTCGACATTGACGCAGCGGAGGGGGACGTGTGGAAACAGGTGACTGGCCGCGATCGGGTCTGAATTTGGCCTTCCTTCGTGACGACGGTGCGCGACGACATGGCTGAGACCTTCGCGGAAATGCTTCTCGCGCACGAGACGGACGAGAGCCTCGCACTCCTGTTCGAGGAGGAGTCTTGGTCGTGGGTCGCGTTCTTCGAAGAATGCCGGCGCAGGGTCTCTCTCTGGCAAGAAATTCGCGACCCCGCCCTTCCTCCGCATATCGGCGTTCTCTTGGATAACGTGCCCGACTATCTCTTCTGGCTCGGTGCCGGCGCGCTTGCTGGCGCAACCATTGTCGGCATCAACTCGACGTATCGTGGGGCTGAGCTTGCCCGGCTCATCGACCATACGGACTGCCAGGTCCTTATCACCGAAGATCGACATCGGTCGCTTCTGGACGGACTGAGCCTGAACATCAGTCCGTCCCGCGTGCTCCAGATTGACGAAACCGACTACAGGGAGGCACTCCGTACAGCTTCACCCACCCCGGTGACTGGGGAGGTCGATCCAGAAACGCTGCAACTGTTGATATTCACATCCGGGTCCACCGCAGCGCCCAAGGCCGTTCGCTGTACGCAAGGCCGATTGGCCAGAACCGGGATGCACGTCGCCGGGATCGCGGATCTCAGCAAGGACGATGTGGTGTATCCGCCGCTCCCATTCTTCCATTCGAGCGCTCTCTTCACTGCGTGGTCTTCCGCGGTGCACGTCGGGGCGCCGGTCGCAATTCGCCGGAAGTTCTCGGCCTCGGCGTTTCTTCCCGATGTCCGGCGCTACGGGGTCACATTCATCGCTTACACCGGCAAGGTTCTCCAATACGTGATGGCGACGCCCGAGGCCGAAGATGATGCCGACAATCCGGCGCGCCTTGCGGTCGGCAATGAAGCGAGCCTGGCCGATATCGAAGGCTTTGCCCGTCGATTCAATTGTGAGGTCCGCGATAGCTACGGCTCCACCGAGGGGCTGATCATCATCCGTCGATCATCGGATATGCCCGCCCTCGCCCTGGGCAAAGGCGGCGACGGTGTGCGTGTCTTCGACCCTGAGACGGGTGTCGAGACGGAGGATGCCGAGTTCGGGCAGGACGGTCACCTCATCAACGACGACCGCGCCGTCGGGGAGCTCGTGCAGATCGACCCGGGCCAGTCGTTCGAGGGGTATTACCGCAATCCGGAAGCGGACCGGCTCAGATTTCGCGATGGGATCTTTTGGTCGGGCGATCTCGCATATCGCGATGCCGAGGGGTGGCTCTATTTCGTCGGGCGCGACAATGACTGGATACGGGTTGACGGCGAGAATTTTGCGGCCCGTCCCGTGGAGAGGGTTGTCGGCGAATATCCCGCGGTGAGGACGTCCGCCGCGTACGCGGTGCCTGATCCTGCGGTTGGCGACCGGGTCATGGTCGCAGTGGAACTGAATTCGGGATTCCAGTTCGATCCCGAAGACTTCGATCACTTCCTGGCCGATCACCCGGACATGAGTCCGAAGTGGCAACCGAGCTTCGTAAGGGTCCTGGACGCCCTTCCGGTGCTGGCCAGTCTCAAGATCGACAAGCGGACCCTCCGACGAGAGGCGTGGGAATCCGACGATGCGGTCTGGTGGAGAAGCAAGAGAGGGGGGCAGCTCACATTGCTCGGTCCGCAGGAGGTCGCCGGAATGAGCGCACTCCTCCGCCGGTCCGAGCCCCCGACGTCGTCGCCGGCGACGTGAGAATCCGGTGACGGCCGCGAGGTGGTTGACGCCGTGACGTTCCCCGCCGGACATGCTTCCTCTCTTCCTGGCACGCCCGCTCCAACGGAGAATCCGGTCGTTCCGTGACTTCTTCGCTGGCGGTGTGTGCGGTGTCCATCGGATGAGCGCGGTGCGTTCCACACGGCATCCTCCACTACAGCTCTTCGGCAGGCGCGTCACACTTCGGCCCCTCAAAGAAGGGGATTTTGCCCAATGGCACGAAGTCCGGACCCGGTGCAGTGCGTGGTTGCTGCCGTGGGAGCCTCGCCAAAGGGGGGCTCCGGCCCCCTTGGAGGACAGGCCGAATTTCGCCCACCGGTGTGAGATTCGCGAGCGGGAACGCCATCTCGGGATTGGGTACGGGTTCGGAATATTCCTTGGAGAGCGGTTCGGTGGCGAAGTGACACTCTCGTCGATACAGCGCGGCCCGTACCAGTGCGGTTCGATCGGGTACTGGATCGACGAGTCATTGGCCGGCCGGAGTCTGGTACCCGAAGCGGTCGTCGTCACACTCCGCTTTGCCTTCGAAGCCGTTTCATTGCATCGGGTGGAAATCTCCATAATTCCCAGGAACACGGCGAGTCGTCGGGTCGTCGACAAGCTCGGGATCCGCCAAGAGGGCGTGGCCGAGCGATTCCTCGAGATCGATGGCGTGTGGGAAGACCATGCCCGCTATGCCATCACGTCCGAAGAGTGGTCGAACCGGAAGCTCGAGCTCGGTCGGATCTGGCTCCCCGAATAGGGAGATGGACGTCAGGCTGGGCGCTCGACATCGGTTCCGGCCTTGTGTTACGGTATGATCGCAATTAGACCGTGGCAAGTTGTCACAAAAGGGGGGTCGTTGTGGGGAAACTTCGGGGATTTGCTGCGAGCTTTGTCGCGGGCCTGCTGATGGTCGGAGGGGTCGTGACGGCCCTGAGCGTGTCTCCATCAGCCGCCGGCGCCAGCGGGGCGCCGATCAAGATCGGTGAGGTGTGCGCCTGCACGGGGCCCCTGGCCTCGGGCGTCCAGGACATTCCTATCGTGTACAAGGCATGGGTGGCATCGGTGAATGCCAATGGCGGCATCAACGGGCACAAGATCGACCTCATTTTCAAGGATGATGCCAGCAATCCGGCCACTTCGGTCTCCGAGGTTCACACCCTCGTCCAAACCGACCATGTCGTGGCGATTGCCGACGAAACCGATAACGACCAGGCATGGGCGACGTACGTGCAGCAGCAAGGCGTTCCCGTTATCGGCGTCACGACGTCAACCGAGCCCTTCTTCCTGAATAGCAGCTTCTATCCAGAAGGCCAGACCGAGGACTCGTTGTTCTTCGGCATCACCGATGCCGTCAAGCAGGCGGGCGGAACCAAGTTCGCGCTCTTCTACTGCGCCGAGGCGGTCCAATGCCAGGAGGGAATTGCGCCCCTGGTGGCTCAGGCGAAGACTGTCGGCGAAGATGTGGTGGCGACGCTCCAGGTGTCCGCCAGCGCTCCCAACTACACGGCCCAGTGTCTGGCGGCGAAGCAAGCTGGGGCAACGGTCATCTTCACTGCAGATACGCAGACCGTTGACGAGAAGATCATCCAGGACTGCTACTCGCAGGGCTACAAGCCGAAGGTCGTGATTGATGGCGAGGTTCTGCTTCCTTCCTTCACAACGACGCCGGGAATCAATCAAGCGACCTACTTCACCGTTCCCAACTTTCCGTATTTCGTCAACTCGCCGGCGATCGCGTCCATGAACAAGACGCTGGACAAGTACGCCCCGAGCGTACGAAAGGACGTCAACTACGGAGAATTGCCGGTGGAAGCATGGATCTCCGGAAAGATGTTCCAGCAGGCGGCGCAGCTGGGTCACCTTGGCGCAAATGGGAAAGCTCCGACCAGCGCCGAATTGACCAAGGGGTTGGATTCTCTCCACGGCGCCACCCTCGGCGGCTTGGCACCTGCGCTCACCTTCACGGCCGGCAAACCCCACCCGGTTGACTGCTGGTACTACGCCCTGCTGAAGAACGGGAAATATTCGACGCCGCTCGGGGTGAAGCCGACGTGCGCTCCGAAATCGTGATGAGGGGTCTTTGCCAGGCCTGAAGCCACTCAACGACGAAACGTTGTCGCAATGAGGGACCGGGCCTGCTTCGTGAGAGCGGAGCAGGCTCGGTCCTCTTGCGTTCGCACCACAAGACAGGAGAGATGATGGACGCCACGGACGACAGGACCGAGATAGTAAATTTGCTTGCTCGCTACTGTTTGACGTTGGACCACCACGACATCGAGGGGTGGGTTTCCCTCTTCACGCCAGATGCTCTTTACGTCGTGTACGGGCGGGCGTTCGAAGGGCGCGAGGGACTGAGGGACATGATGGATGCGGCCCCCCGTGGGTTGCACCTCGGCGGCCCTCCCGAAATCGAGCTGCACGGGGATCGAGCGGTGACGCGCCAGAATCTTCTCTTCGTCCAAGCTGACACGCAAGAGCTCCGCCTCGCGGTCTACTCCGACGATCTCGTGAGGACCACTGACGAAGGATGGCTGATCGCGAAGCGGACTTGCCAGTTCATCGGATCCGACGGTGTGCTCCGAGACCGTCCCCCACGCCGGTCAGCGTCGGGATCCTGAATCAGCTCCGGGGCGCCTCGGCCGCAGGTGGCGCATCGCCGCTCAATCCGATGGCGTTGGCCCACAAAAGGGTGAGTTGGGTCACGACGAAGTCGATCTCGACAGGTGCGTCTCGCGACACGATTTGATCTGACACGAACGCGACCATTCCGCCCAGCGCATTGGCGGCGAACCAGGCGTCGATCTTATTGTCCGCCAGCCCGCGATCTTGATACTCCCTCGTGCGACGCTCGATGGCATGTGCCAGAGCGTCTTGATGTCGGATTCTCGTCTGCCGAACCTCTTCATCGAACGTGGCGACCTGCTGAATGACCCGGAGGATCGCCGCATTGTTGCGATAGGTCTCCAGATAGTGACGGTTGGCGGACCTGATGCGGTCAATGGGCTCCGCATCCTCGGCTATCGGATCGATTCGCAGGAGATCTATTTCAATAGAGTCAACCAGCTCCTGAAAGATCTCCTCCTTCGAGACAAAGTACGTGTAGAAGCTTCCATGCGACATTCCCGCCTCATCACAGATGTCGGCGATGCGCGCACGCAGGAATCCATCCCGTTCAAAGACGATCCGGGCGGCGTCAATGAGCTGCTGTCGTGATTGGCGACCGCGAACTGTCCTGCCCGTACCGCGACGCTTTTCGACCGGGACGGATTGCGCCCCGTCGTGGTTGCGCCGACTCGCATTGGGCATCCGTACGGGCTGCTGCACCGCAATATTATGGCACCTAAGGAGAGGTAGCCTTAACTATGCAGTTTCTTCTTGGCGGATTTGAAGGGAGAGCAATGGCACCCGGTAGGCGTTATATGTCAATGCCGCGCACGCCCACGAACGATTGTCGCCAAAGGGCCGCACAGTGGTAGTCGGCGACGAAACGCCAACAACGGCGGGCGTGGGTGAGCTCGAGGGTTTGTCGATTCTCGTTACCGGAGGCGGCACGGGGATCGGTGCCGGCATCGCGCTGCGCATCGCCCTCGAGGGCGGCTGGGTCACGATCTGCGGCCGGACGGAAGATACATTGCGGTCTACCGCGGAGGAGATCAACGCTGCAGCGGGCCGCGAAGCCGTCCGTTGGCAGCGGGCCGACGTGACCGACGAATCCGACGTGGAGGCGCTGCTGACGGCAGCCGTTTCTTGGAAGGGCGGTTTGGACGGGCTCGTGGCCAACGCCGGCGGCGGGGGCGCTCTTCTTCCGATGCACCTACAGGATGTCGAGCAGTACGAACGAGTCCTCAAACTCAACGTGATCGGAACGTTGCTACTGACCAAGTATGCGGTCCCGATCTTCGCCCGCAGGGATGGTGGCGGCTCATTTGTGGCCATCTCGTCGATAGCGGGACACGTGACGCACCCATTCTTCGGGGCCTACCCTGTGTCGAAGGCCGCAGTGGAGGAGCTCGTGCGCAACGCGGCCGACGAGTATGGCGAAGCCAACATTCGGTTCAACGCCGTCAGGCCCGGGTTGACATTCACCGACAGCATGGCGTTTGTCGGCCCTGAGTCACCCGTCTACCAGAGTTACGACCTGAATACACCTCTGGGCGACGGCTCCGATGTCGATGACGTTGCACAGCTCGTCAGCTTCCTGCTTTCTCGTCGCGCTCGTCGCATGACTGGTCAGGTCATCAATGTCGACGGTGGTCTGAGCCTACGCCGAGGGCCTGATTGGTCGACGATGGTCGAGCCGCGTATCGGGGGTCGAGAGGTGGCGCTCGGCCGCCGGGACCCCGACCGCTGAGTGGCCTGATCCGCAAGGGCGCGGGAGTCGTGGTGCCGCGTTAGATCAGCGGCGGTCTTGCTCTTCGGCTTGATGCCGGGCGATCATCGCATCCTGGGCGCCTCGGAATGCAACGCGATTGTCGTTGCGTTGCGTGAAGAATGCATCCCAGTTGGCCTTCTGGCGATCGGCGCTTCCTTGGAAGTGTGGAATTACATGTTCGGCAAAGAGTTCCAAGGACCGCATGACCTTCGAGTGCTCGGCCAGCTCCCAGATGGGCATGAGGAAGGTGCCGAAACCCCCTGACTCCTCGTAGAGGCGTTCGATCTGGGCTATCGCCAGTTCGGGCGGTCCGATGACCATGGCGCCACCGTCATTGATGCCCTGAACGAGGGTCTCATGATCAGTGGACGCCAGGGTGACCTCCACGTCGACGTCCGGCGCCTCGAAGAACGAGGCGGCAGCTGCGAATCTCATGAAATGGGCCAAGCCAAAACGTGAATCATCGACTGCCGACCTTGCATCACTTGCCAAGTGGGCCGCTCCGACGACCCGCCAATCTTTTCGGTCGATAACATTGCCGAACAGGGCTGCACGCTCTTCCGCGAGCTTCCATGTCTGACCGAGGAACTCGAACCCCGCAGACTGGGTTGCAGCCAGTGAGAGCAACGACGCGCCGAAGCGCCCCGCGAGCCGTGGCCCGCTGGGCGACCTGATCGAGGCGACGGCAAGCTCCGGGTGCGGGCGCGTCAAGGGCCGCAGGTTGGTTCGTGCCTCCTTGAGGGTGAACCACTCTGTCTCCCGCGTCACCGGCTCGTCCGAGGTAAGGAGAGCTACTACCGCCTCCAGGGCCTCCTCGAGCCTCGACCGGACCACAACCGGGTCAAGGCCCATCATGCGCATGTCGCTGGTCAGCGCCCCAGGACCGAAGCCGAACATGCATCGGCCGCCGGTCAGGTGATCGAGCATGAGTATCCGCTCCGCGACCATGAAGGGATGGTGGTAGGGGAGGGAGATGACCCCCGTCCCCAGCTTGATCCGTTTGGTGCGTTCCGCGGCGACGGCCATAAAGATCTCCGGCGCACCGATGATCTCGTAGCCGCCGGAGTGGTGCTCGCCGAACCACATCTCGTCGAAGCCCAGGTCTTCGACCAAAGTGACCAACTCGAGGTCGCGTCGGAGCTGGAGGGCCGGATTGACGCCTGGCGGATGGTACGGCGAGTGGAATATGCCAAATCGCAGGTGAGGGGTCATGGTGCCGTCGCCTGCTGCCGCACTTGCTCGACGCGTTCTTGACGGGCCTCTACGGGTCCCGGCTCGAGTTGTTCTTCGACGCCAAGGTCGCGCAGTCCGATATCGGTGACGAAGGGCACGAGCGAACCCATTGCAGCCAACCGCAGGTCATCGTTGAATCCGGCATCGAAGTGCATGGCGCCGACCAGCATGATCACGGCCATTTTGAGAGCCTGGAGAGCGCGGTGCCATGGCCGGTCGTGGACGACGATTCCCGTGAGTTGCTCGTAGCGCGCCAGAAGGCGGTCGATATCCGAATGTGACAACGCGGAGAACGGCTTGGTCATTTTCCATGTCACTTCCAGCCAGCCGATGTCCGTCATGGGATCGCCGATGTTCGCCATCTCCCAATCGAACACGCCACTGACGTCGTCATCGATGAAGGCGAAGTTGCCCCCCTTCGTGTCGCCGTGGACAAGCGTGCTGCGGGGAGAAGGTTCAGGGCGTTGCGCGCGCAAGGACCCGAGGAGCCGCTCGAGGGCCGGGAGGGGGCCGCGTTGAACTCGATGGATCTCCCCTCCCCAGTGGTCGAGTTCGCGGTCCAGGAAATCATGACCGTCGCCCAGCGCGTCAAGTCCGGTCACCTGCAGATCGACAGCGTGGATCGCCGCAATCTGTTCGATCACCCGTTCGGACATCTGGTGGATCCGCTCCGGGGAATCGGCGAGCTCAGCCGGGATCTCGCGCTCGTAGACGGTGCCGTCCAGGCGCTCCATCACGTAGAACGGGCGTCCGAAGACGACGCCTTCTTCGTCGATCCACAGGGCTCGTGGAGCTCGGACCGGAGTGGTTTCGAGAGCCCGCAGGATGTCGAACTGGCGCCGCAGGTCATAGGGCTCGAGCAGCCCGGGTTCTGGTGGTCGGATTCTAACGACGACGTCACGATGCTCGTCGCACCCGTTCGTCCGCCAGGCGACCGTGAGGAGCAACATCTCCGCCGAATGGCCGAAATTCACATGGCTCAGGCCGTCGATGCTGACGTCGTCGGCCTCGCCGAGCTGGCCTTCGAACCAGGCGGTGAGCCGAGAAGCAACCTCACCTTCGGTCAGCGCCGGCATTCGGTCTCCAGGCTCAACTGATGCCTGCTCACGAGTATCGGACATCGTGGTCGGATTCAGCTCCCAGCCCAAGCTCCGGCCACACGCCGCGAAGAATGCTCTCCATTATTCCGTAGCCGACGGCGTCGCCCTCCCGGACACGAATCGGGGTGTCCCGAAACTGGCCCAAGCTCCGCAAGTGCTCATCATCCCAACAGTCGGGGATGTACTCGCCGTCGAGGTGCAGTGCGCCCTTCCACGTGCCGTGGACATGGCCCTTCCACTGGCCGTAGCCGGCAGTTTTCAGAAAGAAACCGGAATCTCCGAGCGTCTCGACCTCGATGACCCGCTTCTCGCCGGAGTCCATCGTCAGGTGTAGCTCACCGCCCCGGACGAAACGCGTGCGCGGGTCGTAGCGGATCTGCGGTTCGATGGAACGGACGCGATCCTGGTTCCCGTCGGACCCATTGATATAGCCCGAGGCGTATCCCCATTCGCCTTCGGCCAGGAACACCGCTGTCTCGTAGTAGCTGTCATCCGGGCGCTTGAAGAACGACGGCGTCCATTTCATTCCATTGCGGACGGTCGAATGAGCGACCACGGGTGGGCCCTGGATCAGGTCGGTCGACGGGAGACCGATGCCGTGACGGACGCCCCACGAGTGGTCGCGGAAACCGAACCATTCATCGGGTCGCACTTCGTGTGTCTTCCCGTCGACGGTCACGGTCCCCGAGGCCCATCCACCCTGGTGGTAGCGGATCACGTTGATGTCGATACGTTGACTCTGGCGGTTCCGCACCAGGTTCCGGTCTTCGAAGAACGGCGGCGTGACGCCGGCGATCTCTACATCGAACGAAATGGGCAATACGTCGTTCTCTTCCAAGCGGACGCGAACCCGGTTCAGCGGGTTGATGACCTCGTAGTGCAGAGGGCCGACGCCTGTGTGCTCGGGGGCGGAGCGGAGCTCGCGACTGCCCCGAACCGTCCATTGCTCGCGACCACGTGAGATACCGCCGAATCCATCGAGGATGCCCCTGTTTTGGTATTTCCCGAGACCGAAGCCGATCTGCATGCTGCCGTCGATCCGGGCGATCGAGGTCCAGATCTTCTCGGTCCACGCCATGTCGGATTCGGGCAGGGTGGCAAATGTGTCGACGACCTGATGGTTCAGACCCTCGTCGGCACCCAGCAGCGCACCGATGTCCTTTATCGCCATACGTCCTCCTCATCCGACGGAATCACAGCGGAGGATAGCGGGTTACTGAACGCGCTATCAGGGTCAATTGCCCGGGGGCCGTCCGGCAGAGTCCCTCCCGTCATCGGGGGCCGTTCAGCCAACTTGGCGGTCGGCGCCTGACCAGTAGCGGGCTCGTAACGCCTTCTTGTCAGGCTTGCCGACTGCCGTGAGTGGGATCAGGTGGGTGAAGTCGACCGACTTCGGCGCATAGTGCGAGCCTTTGCGTTGTTTGACAAGGGTCATCAGCTCCTCTGGTGCCACGACCATGCCGTTCCGTAGGACAACCACGGCCTTGACCGCTTCGCCCCACGTGTCGTCGGGCACGCCGATCACGGCGACCGACGACACCGCAGGATGCGAGGAAAGCACGTCTTCGATCTCCCGGGGGAAGATGTTGAAACCACCGCTGACGATCATGTCCTTTTTCCTATCGACGATCGTGAGGAATCCGTTCTCGTCTTCGCGGGCGACGTCGCCAGTGTGGAGCCAGCCATGTTGCAATGCCGCTGCGGTCTCGTCCGGTTTGTTCTGGTAACCCTTCATGACGAGTTGCCCGCGCACGCATATTTCCCCCGGTTCGCCCTTTTCGACCTCCTGGCCATCGTCGTCCAACAGCGCGACGTGGACCCATGGCACCGGGCGGCCGCACGTTGCAAGGCGGGCGAGGTCATCGGGGTCGTGTTCCTCCTTGCGGAGCACACAGACGGTCTGCGGCGCTTCGGTCTGTCCGTAGAACTGGAAGAAGATACCTCCCATCTTGCGAATGGCTTCTTGCAGTCTTGCCGGCGACATCGGCGACGCGCCGTAGAACACTGTCTGAAGGCTGGACAGATCCGTTGTGGCGAAGTTCGGATGATCGAGAAGGGCATAGATCATAGAGGGCACCAACATCACGGACGTGATGCGGTAGCGCGCAATCGCCTCGAGGACCGCTGCGGCGTCGAAACGTGGCAGGACGACAACTGATCCGCCTCGGACCAGGACGGGGACGACCAGGGAGGCCCCTGCGTGACTGAGCGGTGTGCAGACGAGATGCCGCAACTCGTCGGGCCATTGCCACTCGGCCAGCATGATCTGGGCCATGGTGCTGCTGCCCCGGTAGGTGGTCATCACACCCTTGGGTGCCCCCGTGGTGCCGCCTGTATACGACAGGGCTGCTATCTCTTCAGGTTGGACGGAAGGAGCGACAAGCGGATACGCCTCGAAGGTCTCGGCGAGGGCGCACAGATCGAGGCCTACGGTTGAGGATCCGAACGACAGCAACCGCGTCAAACCCGGTATCCGCTCGCGTAGCTGCTCGGCCCGCTCGGCGAAGCTCGGGTCGAAGACCAGGGTCTCGATGGCCGCATCTTCCAGGACGTAGGCGTGGTCGTCCAAAGATCCGAGCGGGTGCAAGGGGGTGTTCCGACACCCTGAAACCATGTAAGCACCGATTGCGTAGAGGACTTCGGGCCGGTTGATGGACAACATCGCGATACCGCTCCCCTGAGCGACGCCTTGTGCGGCGTACACCTGGGCATATCGGCTGATCTGCGCACCCAGTTGCGCGGCTGAGAGCACGTCCTCGCCGAGGAAGACCGCCGGGCGGTGGGGGTTTTGTCGCAAGGCCCACACGAGAAGGTCGGGCAGGAACACACCACGATTCAGGTCTTCCACGCTCGTGACGATACTCGTTTCCTGCTCTGGAACCATTGTCGGCGTTGACCGATCACCTCCGGCCGCGAGGGCTATTTCGGTGGAAAACGCTGGGCGGCGTCGAGCCGGATGTTCTCGCCATTGAGGTAGGGGTTCCGGATGATCGACTCGACGAGGAGGGCGAACTCGGCCGGCCGGCCGACTCGCTTCGGAAAGATGATCGTTGCGAGGAGCGGGTCGAGGATCGCCGGAGACGCGTTCAGCATGATGTCCGTGCCCATGGTGCCAGGTGCGATCCCGCACACGCGGATTCCGACAGCCGCGAGATCGCGGGCCAGCGGCAGGGTCATCCCGAGAATGGCCGCCTTCGCTGCCGCGTAGGGAACTTGACCCACCTGCCCGTCGTAGGCGGCGATTGAACCGGTATTGACGATCACACCACGCTGACCATCGCCGTCCGGCTGATTCCGGGCCATGGCGGCCGCGGCAAGTCGCGTGACATTGAATGTCCCGAAGGTGTTCTTGGCCATCGTCTCGGTGAACGCCGACATGTCATGTGGACTCCCGTCGCGGCCGACGGTGCGGGTCGGCCGGCCGACGCCACCTCCGGCAACATTGACCACGATCGAAAGCGTGCCCAGCGATTGCGCGGCGCCGATCGCTCCGGACACATCCCCGTCGTCGTTGACGTCGCCACGTACAGCGATGGCACGGGCACCCATTTCGGCCGCGAGTTGTTCGGCCCGGTCACCGTCGCGATCGAAAACGGCGACCCCAACTCCAAGCCCCACGAGATGTCGCGCGGTGGCGCCGCCCAGCCCACCGGCGCCGCCGGTCACAATGGCGGAGCGCTCAGCCCATTGCGGGGTCGGCGTCATGTCTCGGTAAGCACGGCACGGAGCTGCTCTCGCGAACGCCGGGGGCCCGTGCGGAGCACCGTCGCTTCAGGGTGTGGCGACTCCATGAAGATGACCTCTGAGGTCATGAGCGCACCGTCAAAGCGGAGGAAGAACGCCAAGGGGATTGACGTGACATATGCGCTGGGTTCGACTTCAGCCGGGGCTGGGCGGAGCATGTGCAGCGCGCCTTGCCCCGCGATTGTGGTCTCTTCCACAACGAGGTCCTCAAGCTCCATCCACATTGCTGCGTCGCCTTCGCCCTGGCGGCGAACGCTCTCGATCAGCGACTGTCTGTCTGCTGTGGTGCTCGACCCACTGGACACGGTCTTGAGCTCGAAGTCGACGGCCAACGTCGAGGCGACGCGGTCAGCGTCGCCCACGAGCTCCCCCGCGAGGCGGTTGCGCAAGGTGTGCAGGGAGGGCCGGGACGGTCCTGCCGCGAGCAGCGAGTCGATCAAACGAAAAGCTTGTAATTCGTCAAGCTCGGCATCAACGTCGGGTGCACCGGTCATTATGGTCGGGAGGGGGTGAATTCGATGCGGATGGTGTCGTAGGCGCGAGCGAAGGTGGCCGGCATGACGTGCGGTTCCTCCGGGTCGACCAACTCCCAGTCCGGCATCCTTCGGAGTAGCTCCTCGAACATGACGATGATCTCCAGCCGAGCAAGATGAGCACCGAGGCACACGTGGGTTCCGAAGCCGAACGCGACATGACGGTTATGTTGTCTGGTGACGTCGAGGACATCGGGATCGGTGAAGGCCCGTGGATCGCGGTTGGCCGCGCCATAGAGCAACAGGAGCTCGTCGCCGGCGTGGATGGTCTCGCCGTGCAATTCGACGTCGACGGTCGCCGTGCGCCGCATGTTCAGCACCGGGGAGACCCAACGAATGAACTCCTCGACTCCTGTCGTTGCCAGAATTTCCGGCTTGTCGATCAGAATGCGTCGTTGGTCCGGATGAAGGGCGAGATCCCGGATCATCGACCCGATCACCGTACGCGTCGTTTCTGCGCCTCCGTCGAGGACGAGGATCGTCTCGTCCAAGACGTGCTTGGTGTCCCAGCCCTCCGTGTGGGTCCATATGGAGATGAGGTCGTCGCGCGGGTCGGCCCTGCGTTCGTCGATGAGTGCAGTTGTGACCTCGACGAATTCGGATATGACCGGGATGATCCCCGGATGGGTGAGGTGTGGCGGGCCGTTGGGTGACGTCTGTCCCGCCAGGAGCATGATCTGCTCGGACCAATACCGCACCCGTTCCCAGAGCTCGGGCGGGTAACCCAGGAGCTCACCGATCATCATCGCCGGCAACCTCGAGGCAATGGCCTCTATGGCCTCGCACTCACCGAGCGGTGTGACATCGTCGAGGATCCGGGTGACGATCTCGCGCACCTGCTCTTCGTGTCCACGGATGGCGCGTGGGGTGAAACGTCGCAGCACCAAGCTGCGCTGGGCTTGATGGGCCGGGTCATCCATGTTGATCATGGATTCGTCATGGCGCTGGTCGATGTGCGGGCGCGAGCCGTCGAACGACGAGAAGCGCTCGCCGTCCTTCTCCACGGAGCGGATGTCGTCGTAGCGTGAGATCGCCCAGATTCCCTGGACCGGGTCCCTGAAGACGGGCGCCTCGTCCTGGAGCCACCGGTAGGCCTCCCAGGGGTCCACGTAGAACTGTGGATCCAGGACATTGATTACCTGCGCGGTGGTCACGTGGTCTCCCCTCGAGCGCCCATCCTCGGCATCACCGCGGAGCATAACATTGACGTCGACAAAGAATTGATGGGTCGAGCGCACTCCGCTCAGGGGCGGACCAGCAGGTCAGAAGGGGTGAGGAGCGATCCGAGCGGCCGGAATTCGCACCGCCCGAGGGTCGAGCTTCGAATGATATCGACGTCGACGTCAATGATAATGTGCCCAGGGTGGTGAGGGCCCTGAGCAGCGGAATCGTCGACACAATGATCGGATTCCCTACCGATCCCGAACAAATCTACGGACTGATGCGTCGCGACCTGCTTCGTGATCGTGAGTCGAAAGAGTTCACGATGCCGGCGGAGTACATGTTCCACGATCTGCCGCAGCATGAGATCGAACCTTCCGCCGATCCCGTCGCGTTCACCCTTTCCGAAATGGACCGGTTCGGCATCGAGGTGGGACTCGTCAGCCTTAGCGCATCCCCGGAGCTCACCGAGCGTGCGCTGACCGAGCACCCCGACCGATTCGCCGGGTCCGTTACCTTGAATCCGAACGACTGCATGGATGGCGTGCGCGAGCTCACGCGCGTCTACGAGAGGTGGGGGATCAAGGCCGTGTCGCTCTTCCCTCATGGAGTGTCGCCGCAGGTCGCCATCGATGCGCCGCTGATGTACCCGATCTACGCGAAGTGCGTGGAGTTGCAACTCCCGGTCTTCATCACCGTGGGTATCGCGGGGCCGCGCGTGCCTTCAGCGGTTCAGAAGGTGGAACTCCTCGACCAGGTTCTCTACGACTTCCCCGAGCTCGTCGTCGTCATGCGTCACGGCGCCGAACCGTGGGTCGATCTCGCCGTGAAACTCATGATCAAATGGCCGAATCTCCACTACTCGACGTCTGCGTTCGCTCCCCGGTACTACTCACCCGAAATCATCGAGTATGCGAATACCCGCGGGGCGGATCGGCTGATCTACGGCGGCTATTTCCCGATGGGGCTGAGCCTGGCCCGGATCATGGAGGAGATGGACGCGGTGCCCTTCCGGGAGACCGTCTGGCCGGGCTTTCTGCGGGAGAACGCGGTACGGGTCCTCGGCCTGTCGCCCGCTTGATCCGGCTCCGCCCCGCCCGGTTGGCGAATCCGCAGGGTGGAGCGGCAAGGATGCCGGTCGAAATGTTGACATCGGTATCAGATTAAGCTTCCGTTTGACGGGCCGAGGCGGCATGTTTGCGGAGTCCCGTCGGTTGCGGCGCAACGCACTGGAGGACGATCATGGCAATCACGTTCAAGCTCTTCGACTTCGACAGCCACTATTACGAGGCGACGGATGCCTTCACCCGTTTCGCCGACCCGGCTCTCGGGTCTCGTGGTGTGCAGTGGGCGACGATAAACGGGCGCGAGCGGCTTGTGGTCGGAGGCCAGGTCAACCGCTACATCCTTAATCCGACCTTCGATCCGGTGGCGCGTCCTGGCGCGCTTTACTCCTGGTATCGCGGCAATCCAGCCGGACTCGACATCAAGGATGCATTCGGGGAACTCGAACCGATTCATCCCGAATACAGGGATCGCAATGCCCGGTTGGCCGTGATGGACGAGCAGGGTGTCGGTGGCTCCCTCTTGTTTCCCACGCTCGGCGTTGGCATGGAGGACGCTCTCAAGCACGATCCCGAAGCTGCTTCGAAGGTCTTCAAAGCGTTCAATTCGTGGCTCCAGGACGATTGGGGTTTTGCCTTTCGGGATCGCTTGTTCGCTGTTCCCTATATTTCCTTCCTGGAACCCGAAGAAGCGGTAGCCGAATTGCAGCGCGTTCTCGACCTCGGCGCGGTGGCGGTCAATGTCCGCAATGCGCCGGTCCCCATCCCGGGTGGTTACCGATCCCCGTTCGATCCCCTGTATGACGGATTCTGGGGATTGGCGGCCGAGAGTGGGGTGGTGGTGGCCACGCATGCGGGTGTCGAGGGGTATGACGCTGTGGTGAACATGTGGGAGCCGGGCGCTGAGAGCTCGCTGTTTCGAAGCCCCTTGCGTGCCGTGGTCTCCAAGGGCCGAGCGGTTTCAGACTTCTACGCCGCCGCGGTCTGTCAACTTATCTTCGAGCGGTTTCCGAACCTCCGACTGGCCAGTGTCGAGAACGGTGCCAGTTGGGTTCCCGATCTCCTCTATCGCCTCAAGGGGGCCGCGAGCCGGTCACCGCGGTACTTCTCCGTGGATCCCGTGGCTTCATTCTGCGAGCACGTGTGGGTGACGCCGTTCTGGGAGGACGATATCGAATCGATCGCGCAGGCCTTTCCCGTCGATCGACTTCTTCTCGGATCTGACTGGCCTCATGCCGAAGGAGTGGTTCAGCCCGTCGACTTTGTGACCGAAGCGCTCTCCTGGGCCGACGACAAGAGCGCAGAGCAGATCGGCCGGACCAATGCCGTCGAGCTGCTCGGTGTGAAAGCGCCCTGATCGCCAGGGGGCGTGAGCAGCCGCCGGCCGGCGCTTGACTTTCACCGCTGACAGCTGGGACGGTGGCGAATGCTCTCATCGCTCGACATTTCGTCAGTCTCGCCCTACGCTTTTGCGCCGTACGAGTGGGTCGTGGCAACGGCGTCGTTCGCCGTCGACCCAGTCGCGGCGGCGAATATGCGGATCGTCGACCTGGATCTGACGCCACGCGGCCCTGAGGGGCTCGTCCGCTTCGACGCCGACGTGCGAATCCTGCGGCCCCAGCATGGGGCGAACGGCCGGCTTCTCGTGGTGGTGCCGAACCGGGGGCTCACGGGTGGAATCCCATTCAGCCTTGACGCCCCCTTGGCGTGGGATCCGGCCGGAGTACCCGACCCCGGCGACGCTTTTCTCCTCGAACGCGGCTGGACGATCGCCTGGTGCGGCTGGCAGTGGGACGTCTTGCGCGACCGGGGTTTGCTGGGGCTGAATGCACCGTTGGCGGACGTCGAGCCCGGGTGGCTGCGGGTGGAGTTCCGACCGGACGAGCTTGCGGTGGACCACGCGCTGAGTGACTCCATGCTGATGTTCCAATTTTCTGACATCCCGACGGCGGACATGGCGGATCCCGACGCGATCCTGACCGTGCGTTCGGCACCCCTCGGCCACAAGGAGGTTGTCCCGAGGGACCGATGGAGGTTCAGCAGCCCTACCCGCGTGGAATTGGACGGAGGCTTCCAGCCGTTCCACTGGTACGAGCTCGCCTACCGCAGCAGCTTCGCGCCCGTCGTCGGCGCCGGCCTCCTTGCGCTCCGCGATTTCACGTCCCACGTGCGCGCCGAGTACGACGCCGCGTTCGGGTACGGCGTGTCGCAGTCGGGCCGCTTCCTGCGGCAGTTTCTCTACGAGGGTCTCAACGTCGACGAGGCCGACCACAAGGTCTTTGATGGGGTGTTCAGCCATATCGCGAGTGCGCGGCGGGGCGAGTTCAACATGCGCTTCGGCCAACCGTCACTGACGCATCCGCTGACTCCTGGGTATGGACCCCCGTACGACACGACGTCGCTGCTCATCCGCCAGCGCGAACTGGGTGGCGTGCCGAAGGTCTTCTTCACCAACAGCTCATGGGAATACTGGCGCGGTGACGGCGCGCTGGTGCACCAGGACGCCGTCACCGGGGCGGACCTGCCCGAAGACCCGGACGCCCGTGCCTACCTCATCAGTGGGACGGACCATATCGGGGCGGCCCCGATAAAAGAGATGTTCCCGGTGGCGAACCCGGTGCACGTGCTTGATCCGACCCCGGTCCTGCGCTCGTTGCTGATCCAGTTGGAGAAATGGGTTTGCCGCGATGTCGAACCGCCGCCCAGTCGCGTACCCCGTCAGGGTGACGGGAGTGCAGTGGGCCGTGACCATGTCCTCGAGAGGTTCCAGACCGGCGGCCTCCCGGACCTCGCCGCGTTGCCCTGGACGCCTGACCTCGACCCTGCGAGCTTCGGCTGGCCATTCGAGCTGGGTAGGCCTCGTCCGGCGCTGGTGAGCGCTGTCGACGCAGCGGGGAACGAAGTGGCGGGCGTCCGGCTGCCCGCGGTCCAAGTGCCGGCCGCGGCCTATACGGGTTGGAACCCCCGGCGACACGTCGATGGCCTTCCAGACGTTCTCTACGAGTTCGTCGGCAGCCGGCTGCCGTTGCAATCGGGAGACACCCAGGGCGGGCCGGGAAATCGCGACGCGGCCATTCGGGCCGCCGCCGCAACCCTGGTAGCTGAGCGGCTCCTCCTTCCGGAGGACCTCGAGCGGGTCGTCGCCCTAGCCCTCACGAGTTTTGACGATTACACCGCCTGAAAGTGGTGACGCTTGTTTGCTATCGCATAATCTGAAACAGTAGAACGGTAATCTACGCCGGGTGACGGCCTCGAACGGGGTCCGGGTTGAACTCGACTCGACAAGAGGGGGAAACATGACGTCCGACCTATCTCTCGACTGGTTGATCTCGGTGGATGACCACGTGTTGGAGCCGCCGCATCTCTGGGTGGACCGGGTGGCGGCAAAGGACCGGGAACGAGCACCCCACATGGTGGTCGAAGGAGACATGGAGTACTGGGTCTATGACGGCAAACGCCATCCCAGTTCCGGCCTCAGCGCGGTGGCCGGCAAATCGAAGGAGGAGTTCAGCCCCGAACCGGTGACTTATGCCGAAATGCGGCCCGGCTGCTACGACGCGAAGGCACGGGTCGAGGACATGGATCGCGCCGGAATATTGGCCTCGCTCTGCTTTCCCACGGTCACCCGGTTCTGCGGGCAACTTTTCATGGAGGCAAGCGACCGCGAGTTCGGGTTCGAATGCCTGAAGGCCTACAACGACTGGATGCTCGAGGAATGGAGTCAAGCCGCACCCGGTCGCTACATTCCTCTCACCCTGATCCCCATGTGGGATCCACCACTGGCAGCGAAGGAGATGGAGCGTTGCGCCGCCAAGGGATCGACGGCCTTCGCCTTCTCGGAGAATCCGGCCCCGCTCGGACTCCCGACGATCCACGACAAGGACCGCTATTGGGATCCTGTGATGTCCACCGCATCCGAATTGCAGATGGTCGCCTGTATGCACGTTGGTTCTTCTTCCCAGGTACCCCAGATCGCGCCCGACTCCCCATTCATGGCCAATCTGGCCTGGGGGGCAACCCGAACCTCGGGAGCAATGCTCTCCTGGCTCTTCAGTGGCATGTTCACCCGATTCCCCGGACTCAAGATCGCCTTGTCCGAAGGGGAGATCGGGTGGATGCCCTATTTTCTCGAGCGAGCCGAGCAGGTGCTGGACAAGCAGCGCTTCTGGGTGCAGCGGGGTGTCACCTTCATGGAACATTCCGGTACGGATGTGGACCTCAATACGATTGACATCCGGGCGCTGTTCCGTGACCACGTCTACGGGTGTTTCATCGACGATATGCACGGAATCGCCAGCATCGACGAGATCGGCGAAGACAACATCATGTGCGAAACGGACTACCCCCATTCGGACTCCACCTGGCCCGACTGCATCGGCACGGTCAAGCGGCGCATCAGTCATCTCACGCCAGAGGTCCAATACAAGCTCCTACGGGGCAATGCGGAGCGTCTCTATCGGTTCACGCCGGCCGAGATGCCCGTCAACGCCGCCGTCTGAGGATCCGGATGCCGAGGCCCCGGAGGCTTCGACGAACGAGGCGCCATGGCGATGGCGGTTCTCGCTGATCCGACGGTGAACGCAGAGTGAGAAAGAGGGGCGAGGCAGATGTTCGAAGGGGCGTTCGAGGGCGTGCACGTGGTGGAGTGGGTACTCCTCGCTGACCGGGGAGCAGACGGCGGATCGCGGTGAGTCCTTCATCGAGCGCGGTCGTCCGCGCGGGAGAGGCGGCCGGCGAACCCTCGGGCTCTGCTGCGACCTGGGCCGAGCGTGCAGCGGATCGTGCCCCCTTGGTCCGGCGCTCCCGCGACCGGGGCGTGCAGCAGGCAAGGTCCATTGTCGAGGCCGCCCAGCGCCTGATAGCGACGAACAAGACCGGCTTTACGATTCAACAGCTCTTGAAGGAAGCCGGCATAGCGCTCCAGACTTTCTACCGTTACTTCGAAGGTAAGGATCAGCTCCTTCTGGCAGTGATCGAGAACATGGTCGAGGAAAGCTGTCACGAATTCAGGGAGAGAGCGCAGGATCTGTCCGACCCGGTCTCTCGTCTGCGCTCCTACGTCACATCCGTCGTCACGTCCCTGGACACCAGGGGAGACAACACCAGCGGTCCCCGGCTCATTACAACCGAGCATTGGCGCCTCTTTCCGCTCTATCCCGACGAGGTGACGCGGGCCACACAACCTTTTTCCGACCTTCTCCTCGAAGAGATCAAGGCAGCGACCGCCGCAGGGCAGCTCAACGCGAGAGATGCGGACAACGACGCGTGGCTGATCAACCAGTTGGTCATGGCCGTGTACCACCACTACGCCTTCGCGATGACCGACGAGTCGACGCTGGTCATCGCCGACCGTCTCTGGACGTTCTTGCTGGCCGGTCTGGGCGCCGCTGACCAGGCGGGAGCGGGTGCGCCGTCGTCGCACGGCGAGAGTGACTGAGGACGAGAGCACGCGATCGAAAGGCGACAATGTTCGAACCCGTACCCACCACAGTCGATCACGTCGTCGACCGGGCTTGGCTCTCCACTGCCTTGGGGCTGCAGTACGAGGGGTGTGAGGTACGGGATGTGACGGTCCTGACGCAGACAGCGACCATCGCCAGCAAAGTGCGTCTCGAGCTGTCCTACGAGAATTCGGGGTCACCCACAGCGCCGCGGAGAGTCTGCGTAAAGGGATATTTCGGGGAAGCGGCAAGCTTCGGTGCCGCCGGCCTGGCTGAAGCGCTCTTCTACCGGGAGCTGGCGGCGAGCGTCGACGTACGCAGCCCGCATTGCCATTACGTGGGCCTGGACGAGCGATCGGGGCGTTCGTTGCTGCTCCTCGAGGACCTCGCCCGTCCGGGGACCGAGCTTCGTACGGCGTTGCAGCCGTTCAGTCCCGCTGAATCAGCCGCGGTTCTCGACCAGTTGGCCGCGATCCACGCCACCGCGCTGGACCCGGCGACCCTGGAGCAGGATTGGCTCGTTCCGAGGATGGCGGCCATGGCCGACCGTGTTCCCGTGGAACGGCTCCAGGAGCTGCTGGACTGGCCTCGGGGCGAGGGCCTTCCCGACGAGGTGCGCAACGGTCGCCGGGTCAGCGAGGCCATGCGTGCGCTGGTTGCCGAAATTCCGTCGAGTCCGTGCCTTCTCCATGGGGATACCCATGCCGGCAATTTCTACTTGGAGAGTGGAGCTGTAGGCCTGTTCGATTGGCAGCTCGCGCAGCGTGGCTCGTGGGCGCTCGATGTGAGCTACCACATTGGGTCGGTCCTGGAGACCGAGGATCGCAGGCGCCATGAGGAGGAGCTCCTCCTCGGCTACCTCGACCGCCGGGCGGCCCTCGGGGCGCCGGTCCCTGACCGGGCCGGCGCCATGGATGCCTATCGGCGCCATTTCGCCTACGGGTACTTTCTCTGGGCCATGACGCAGTTCACCCCCGAACCGATCACCACCGCCACCGTCCGCCGTCTCGGGCACGCGGTGGCCGACCACGACACCTTCGGGCTTCTCGGGGTCTGATCGGCGGGAACTGACCTGGTAATCGCATGTTTCGAGTGGGAGAATCACGGAGAGTGGAACCATAAGGAGGACAGACATGGACGCGAACGCACCTGAACTGGATTGGCTGGTCTCGGTGGACGACCATGTGATCGAGCCACCCAACGTCTGGGTGGACCGGCTCCCGGCGCGGTATCGGGACACAGGACCTCGCCTCCTGGACGATGACGCCTGGGTCTACGAAGACAAAAGGGTGCCGACCTCGGGGTTGTCGGTGACCATCGGCAAGCGCAAGGAGGAGTTCTCGCCCGATCCGGTGCCGTACTCCGAAATGCATCCCGGAGCGTACGACCCGGTGGCCCGGGTGGCGGACATGGACCGGGCGGGGATCCTCGGCTCGCTGTGCTTTCCCTCGTTCCCCCGTTTCTGTGGACAGATCTTCTACGAGGCCAAAGACAAAGAATCTGGCGATGCTCTGTGTGCAGGCCTACAACGACTGGATGATCGACGAATGGTGCGGAACCGTTCCCGGGCGATTCATCCCGCTGATCATCATCCCTCTGTGGGACCCGAGAGGAGCAGCCACGGAGATCGAACGGTGCGCAGGGAAGGGGGCGACCGCCTTCGCCTTCTCGGAGAATCCCGAACCGCTCGGGCTTCCCACCATTCATGATCCCAACCGCTACTGGGACCCGGTGATGGCCGCCGCCCAGGAGACCCAGTCCGTCATCTGCATGCACGTCGGGTCCTCTTCGACGATGCCGGTGATCTCAACGGATGCGCCAGGTCTGGCCAACTTGACCTTCGGAGCCGTACGGGCCGCTGGCACCATGCTGGCGTGGTTGTTCAGCGACTACTTCGAACGTATGCCCGGACTCAAGATCGCACTTTCCGAGGGGAACATCGGATGGATGCCGTACTTCATCGAACGAGCCGAGCAGGTGATCGACAAGCAGCGCCACTGGGCGAAGAAGACGTCTGCCGCCTTCTACAACAACGACGTCCAGACCGAACAGGTCATGGCCAACTTGGACCGGCTCGACGTCCGTTCCGTCGTGCGCGAGCACATCTACGGCTGCTTCATCGAGGAGTCCTCCGGTTTGCGGTCACTCGACATCATCGGAGAAGACAACGTGATGATGGAAACCGACTACCCGCACAGTGACACGACCTGGCCCGACAGCATCGCCGTGGCCAAGAAGCTCGTGGCCGATCTCCCTCCAGAGACGCAGTACAAGATTCAGCGAGGCAACGCCGAGAAGCTCTACCGCTTCACGCCTGCGCCGTCCCCGACCACCTGACGGCGCCGGGAGGCGGCGTCCGCGAGTGAGGGCGACAGTTCAGGAGGAGGTCGACGCAGTCGAAGTCCCCGGTATGTCGTGACCGCACAAGGGCTTTGTCGAGGTGGGCACGAAGGCCTTCGCCTCGGCTTTCATGTACCACCCACAGAGTTGGGGCAGGTCGTGGCCGAAGATCGTGGAGTAGTTGATGGTCGACGGTAGGAGGCCGTTGCCGTTGTAGGACTTGACGTTCCGGAGGTCCTTGATGACGTTCGCCCGGGTCGGGTTGGCGCCCGCAAGCTCAAGGCCCTTGATCATCAGATCGGCCCCGAGCCAGCTCTCGTAAATGTTGAAGTCGGGGAACTGCGAAGGCGGCCGACCTTCGTACTTCTGCAAGGCCGAGGTCAGTTGCTTCGTCGCAGCATTGGGAACCTGTACCGGACGGAATTCGGAGTCGAAGTAGTCGCCCTGCAGATCCTTCCAGGACGGCGAGTTGACGACCCCGGGCAAGAAGCCCGTCGGGAAGACGACGGCCTTCGTTTTGACCCCGGCCTGCTTGAGGGCGGTGGCGAGGGCAAAATTGGAGTTGTTGTCCATGCCGGCGTAGATCGTGTCGACCTTCTTCTGCTTGGCGAACAGCGCTGCGGAAGAGAAGGCCACACTCCCAAACGGCACGGACGTGTCCAGGACTCCGGTCTTCCCGCCCGCTCGCACGAACGATTCGGCGGTCCCTTCCGCCGAACGAGCCGAGGACGGCGAGATCCCATACCCGTAGGAGGCGATAACCGTTCCTCCTAGGGACTTGAGCAGCTTGCCGATGCCGGTGCTGACCGGGTACTTCGGGTCCACGCTGCCGGTGTCCGACGCGAACATATTGGTGTAGGGCTGCTCGCCCCATTCCGGCCCGTCGAAGCTACCGCCGGTGACCGGGATCCCTGCTTGCTGGGGGTACTTCGCTCCTTCGAAAAAGAGGGGACTCGCCGCAATGATGCCGAACGCGCCCTTCGAGATCGCATCCTGGATCGCGATGGGGTCCTCCGTCGGGCTCGTCTGGTCATCGATGACGAGAGGGATGATTTTGTGGCCGTTGACGCCGCCCTGTGCATTCTGCAACGCGATACGAGCCTTGAATCCCTCCGGCGTGTCGGAGAACTGTGGTCCGGCCTCGCCGGTCAACGACGTGATGAGGGCCAGGGTGATGGGCGCTTTGGTCGTGGCGCTCGAGGCCTGAGCTGGTGTGATCGCCGCTAACGACCCCGATCCGACAACGCACGCCATGAACGCAGCTGTTACGAACTTACCTGTACGACTCACCACGGTTTCCCCCCCAAGGTTGACATCGCTGTCACGTACTGCGAACCCTATGCACGGTTGGCGCCGATTACAAGGCAGGCCATGACCTTGCGGTCGGTAGAACCCCGAAAGTAGGTTGTTTTGCAAAGGTGATGTCAATATCGATGTCGCGAGGGGGACAAGGTGGGGACAAGGTGAGGCATGCAGGTGCTGGTCGAACGAGACGGTCTGCGCTGACCGTCGTGGGGCTCGTTGCTCTCGTTGCGGCGCTGCCTCTCGCCACGGGTGCCACGCCGTCCGGCGCAAGCGTCAGAGCCACCGCGACGCCCTGGCCGGGAGGACAGTGGACGCCCGACCCGGTCACCTACGGGATGACGGTCAAGGAGAACATCCCGCTGAAGATGAGCGACGGCGTGACACTCATCGCCAACGTCGGCTATCCGACCGACCCCTCGACGGGCCAGCGCGCCTCGGGCACGTTTCCCGTCCTGCTCACCCAGGATCCGTACCCTGACGAGGACCAGCCACAGAGCTATTACGTCACACGTGGCTACATCAACGCCGTCGTCGAGGTACGAGGCACCATCGATACCTACGGCCCCGGCGGCAAAGAGGACGTCTCGGACTTCTTCGGGCCTCGGCAGACGAAGGACTCGGTGGCGCTGGTGCACTGGGCCGCGCACTCCCTGCCGGGCTCCAACGGCATCATCGGTCTCGACGGCTGCTCGTTCCTCGGTATCGATCAGATCTTCACCGCGGCTGCCGTCGGTCCGAACTCGCCGGTGAAGGAGATTCTTCCCGCCTGTGCCTCCAATGACTACAACAACTACTTCGCCGGCGGCATTCCGAGCCAGGTTGCCGGTCTGTTCGATAGTCCGATCGCGTCCACGCTCGATGGCACACGGAACGCCAAGGTCAATGTCGCAGCGAACGATGCCCTGGAGCACGAGTTCGTTACCGGCGGCCCCGCTGCGTACAACGGAAAATACTGGCAGGAACGCACGACGTTCAATGTTGCGCCCACCATCGTCAAGAACAAGATTCCGGCTCTGCTCTGGAGCGGTTGGTTTCCCACCGACGGTCCCGGGTCCCTCTTCGAGTACTCGATCTTCCAGAACAGCTACGCCGGCCGGGCCCCTTTCGGCCCGATGGCGCCGGGGCAGAAGGCGACCGGTCGCTACCAGGTGGTCATCGGACCCTGGATGCACGGGCAGGGGCTGGACGAAGGTGTGCAACTCGAGTGGTATGACACGTGGCTCAAGGGCGAGAAGACCGGGATCACGGACACGCAGACCCCCATGCACCTCGACGTCCTTCAAACCGGCCAGTGGGTCAACGCATCGACGTATCCGTTGACCGACGACTATGCCGCGTACCACCTGGCGTCGGGCGGGGAACTCTCCACGGGTCCGGCGACATCCGGATCGGCCACGCTGTCGTGGGGACAACCGACGGCGCAGGGGACCACATTGACCTTCAACACCCAACCCTTTACCAAGGAGGAGGTCGTCGGGGGCCCCGTTGCCGCCACCGTCTACGCCCGATCGAAGAATCGGAATCTCGAGCTGATCGGGAGCCTGTACGACGTCGCACCGGACGGCCAGAGCACGCAGATCACCACGGGGACGGTGCTCGGAAGTCTGCGAGCAGAGGATCAGAGCAAATCCTGGCTCGACAAGAACGACGTCATGGTCCGTCCGGATCATCCCTATGTCGCCGACAGCTATGCCGCGCCGAATTCGTTGCAACGCTATGACATCGGGTTGACACCCACGATGTACGCGGTCATGCCGGGTCACAGCCTGCAGTTCGTCCTGAGCACCCAGGCACCTGCGGACAAGTGCGCGAGCGTCATCTCCGCCCTCACGACGCCGTTGCCGTGCATACCGAGCACCCCGCAGAAGAAGACGCTTCCGGGTGGCGTGTACACCGTGGTTTGGAGCGCGGCCCGGCCGTCCTCGATCAACGTTCCACTGCTCAGCGAAGGCTCTCTGCAGGTCACGACGTCCGCCGTCACCCCGACAAGTTCGGGACAGACCGAGCCGATTGATTGGAGCGGTCGCTAGGAGCGGAACCCTGACCGTACGAGAGCTTGCCGTCTGTGGCCATTGTGGCAAAGCGGTACTCTGGACCATTGGACCGGACAGCTTGTCGGAACGAGAGAAATGAGGGTGCGGTGAGTCGGTTGGTGTTCACCAACGTCAACGTGCTCGACGGGGAGAACCCGGCTGTCGCCGACCGCACGATTGTCGTCGAGGGCGATCGGATCGCCTTCGTCGGGACCGACCTCCCGACGATGGCGGACGGGGACCGAGTTGTCGACCTGCAAGGCCGCACCGTCATGCCGGGTATGGCCACGTGCCACTATCACGCGACGATGCATTCCCGCACCGAGGGTGGATTTGCGCCATACGGATACGAGTTCCCGGCGGCGTACCAGGCGCTCATCGCACACCGGAATTTGATGACAGCACTCGAGCAGGGGTACACGATGGTCGTCGGTGCCGGTTCGGCGCGGGAAATAGACCCCGGTATCAAGCAAGCCATTGAAGACGGGTTCGTTCCCGGACCGCGCTTCACGCCGAGTGGACGCGAACTCAGCACGACCGGCCACGCCAACGATACGACGGTGCCATGGCACTGGGGATTGCCCGAGTTGGGAGCTGCGCGGAACTGCGACGGCGCCGACGCCTTCAGATCCGCCGTGCGCGACGAAGTCAAGAAGGGCGTCGAAGTGATCAAGCTCTTCGTGACCCGGGGCCACCTCGTACCCGGCGCCAATGAAAGCATGGAGATGACCCCGGCCGAGATTGTTGCGGCCATCGAGACGGCCCACGAGCGGGGGGTTCTCATCCGTGCCCACTTGGCGGGCAAACGGGCGATCATGTTGGCCATCGAACTCGGTATCGACATCGTCGACCACTGCGACGAGATGGACGACGAGGTCATCGCAGCGTTGATGGAGACGGGCACGTTCGTGGTGCCCAGCATCCACTACATAAAGCTCTTCGCTCTCTCGGACGCGAAGGCGCCCGCGGTGCGGGCCGAATCCATGAGGAATTTCGAGTTCATGTGCGACGCACTCCCCAAAGCAGAGGCAGCCGGTGTCCGACTACTCCTCGGGGACGACTACGGAGGCGTGAGCCTGCGTCATGGCCACTACGGCGACGAACTGCACACCTATGTCGACGATGTCGGGCTCGCACCCTTGACCGTGCTCCGCTGGGCGACCCGCCATGGCGCCGATGTGATCGGTCGAGGGGACGATCTCGGGACCATCGAGGCCGGCAAGCTGGCCGACCTCCTCGTCATCGACGGCGATCCTTCAGCGGATATCGGCGTCCTGGCGGATCGGAATCCGGTGGCCGTTCTGAAGGCGGGCGAAGTCGTGTGTGGCGCGCTGCCGGACGAGCAATCGGCGTAAGGTGCACTTGAAGGAGCGAGAGGGGAGGAACATGCCCGAGCGTCTCTTGGTCGTGTCGGCTGATTGTCACGCTGGTGCGCCGCTGTACGGGTACCGGGACTATCTCCCTCGGCACTGGCATCGGGAGTTCGACGCGTGGGCCGAGTCATTCAGCGATGCTTGGGTGGAGGTAGAGGAGCGCGACATCAAATTCGGAGTGTCGAGTTTCGATTCCCGGATCAGTTGGGATTCTGCCTACCGTCAGAAAGTCCTGGAGGACGACGGGATCGTCGGTGAGGTGCTGTTCCCGAACACGGCACCTCCGTTTTTTCCCAGTGGGGTACTGAGCGTTGCCGTTCCGCAGACGCTGTCCGAATACGAGCGGCGGATGGCGGGCATCCGTGCGCACAACACATGGCTCGCGGAATTCTGCAGCGATCTCCCAGGCCGCAGGATCGGCGTCGCCCAGTTGTTCCTGAACAACATCGACGACACGCTGGCCGAGGTGAAGCGGATCCGGGAGCTTGGTCTGAACTCGGTTCTCCTCCCCACGGACACGCCGGGCGGCCTGGTGCCGCTGTACGTGCCGCGCTTGGAGCCTCTGTGGGAGTTGTGCGAGGAGCTCGGGGTCGTGGTGCACAAGCACGCGAACTTCGCCGGGGATCCCAATACCGCTGAATTCGGGATCGGGGCGGGGGCCATAGGGAAGATCGAGGGAATGGCCTGGAATCGACGGGGCCTGGCCCATCTGATCATGGCCGGCGTATTCGAGCGGTACCCGAGTCTGAAATTCGTGATGACCGAGACGATGGCCGAATGGGTCCCGGACTATCTCGCGGTGTGTGACCGGTTGTACGAGGGGGCGAAGGTGCAGGGTAGTTCCGATGAATTCTTCGCCGGACCGTCCGTAAAGCATCTCCCGAGACGGCCCAGCGAATACTTCGCGACGAACTGCTGGATCGGGGCGTCGTTCATGAGCGCAGCGGAGTCGGCCCGGCGCCACGAAATCGGGTTGGACCGCCTTATGTGGGGATCCGACCTGCCGCACTCGGAGGGGACGTATCCGCACACGCTGGAGGCGCTGCGTGTGGTCTTCGCTCCGATCCCCCTCGAGGAGACGAAGCTGATCCTCTCGGGGACCCCGGCGGCCGTCTATGGGTTCGATCTGGGGAGATTGCAGAAGGTGGCCGAGGTGATCGGGCCCCTGGCCAGCGCTGTCCAGACGCCCCTGGCCCCCGACGACTGGCCGAAGATGCCCGGGGAGTCACTGTGCTCAACCTTCGCGAACACGCCGTCGCCCCTCGTCGACCATGCGGCCTCGGCCGACCGCTAGCGCAGTGAGCGCCTCTTCGAGACGCGGCCCCGAAGGTGCAGTGGGGTGGCCGGCGAGCGCCCTGGGCGAGCTGTACCACGTCGGTCTCCGTGTGCCCGACATTCACGTCGCCGCAACGGAATTGCGCACCTCGATGGGCCTGCGGTGGGCCCCGGCGCAGCATTTCGACATGAAGCCCTGGTTGCCCGGTATGGGCTACACGGAGCTCGAGCTCAACCTGACGGAGTCCGTGGAAGGCCCCGTGCATGTCGAACTCTCGCAAGGAACGCCCGGCAGTATCTGGGATCACAACCTGGGAAACGGATTGCACCATTTCGGAGTCTGGGTGGACGACGTGGGCGCGACGGTCAACGCGTTGGTCTCTGAAGGATGGACCGTCGAAATGGCCGCGCTGGCTCCGGACGAAGGCTACGGACACTTCGCCTATATCCGTTCGCCCTCGGGCATCCTGTTCGAACCGGTCTCGGCGGCTTCGAAGGAGAAGCACGAGCGGTGGTGGTCCGGCGGCAGCTTCGCTTAGTGGATGCCGGAGAGGAGGTCCGACGACACCGATGTGATGTCGGGGGCACCGCAGAGGGCCATGGATCGCGTCAGGTCCGCCGCGAATTGTTCGAGCACAGCTGCTGCGCCGCTTTCACCGTCGATGGCGAGACCCCAGAGAACGGGCCTGCCGACCATCACCGCGGTCGCTCCCACAGCCAGGGCCCGCAGCACATCGGCGCCGCTGCGGATACCCCCGTCGACGTACACGTCGGCTCTTCCGGCAACGGCCTGCACCACGTCGGGGAGGGCGTGCGCAGTGGGAAGACACCCCGGAACCTGGCGACCGCCGTGGTTCGAAACGGCAATTGCGTCAGCCCCGGCATCGAGACAGCGTGAGGCGTCGTCACCTCGGAGGATGCCTTTCACGACCAGCGGCAACCCGGTCCAGCTCCGCACATCAGCCAGATCGTCGAAGGTCAGATCGGTTGCATAGTCGGCCGCCACGGCGAGCACGTCGGGTTGGTCCTGGCCCGGCGCCAGGTTGGGGAGCGGCAAGCCGCGATTGAGGGATGGTCCGCTCCGGGGATCGTACGAGGGGATGCCGGGAGAGTCGACGGTCAAGACCACCGCCCGGCAGCCCGCCGCGCCCGCCCGCTCGAGACAGGCGCGCGTTATTCCGCGGTCACGCCGCACGTACGCCTGCATCCAGAGCCGTCCGGTCGGGGCCGCGCCGGCGATGTCCTCGATCGAGGTGGTCGCAGCCATGGAGACGACATACGTGACCCCCGCCTGCGCCGCGGCGCGGGCGGTGGCAAGCTCCCCGGCAGGACAAGCGAGTCGGTGCATGGCCGTCGGCGCAATCATGATCGGCGCCGCGACCCGTTCGCCGAGGACCATGGTGGCGGTGGAGATTTCCGTGACGTCCCGGAGCAGGCGGGGCTTTATCCGAAGCTCGCCCCAGGCGGCCGAGTTGGCCGCGACGGAATCCCCCGCACCGCGGCCGATGTAGGCGTGGACGGCCGGGTCGAGGCAAGCCGCGGCGTCCGCCTCCAACGTGAGCAGGTCAATGTTCGACGTCTGGCTCCCGAGCCAGTCATTGGAATCGCCCACAGCGCCGTCACCCCCTCCCGGCGTGGTATCGCCGTCCACGCGCCTGCGCAATGTACACGCCTACCCACATTCCACGTGGCGACGACACCCCCGCCCCCGGGGGTCACGAGCGCTCTGGCCTTTTGAGAGGGCACTTGCAAAATGTCGGATCGGTTTGGTACCTTCACATCGTTGTCAAGGGAGGGAACGACCGATGTCCCAGCCGGACGTGATCTACGAGAAGTCCGAGAAGGTTGCGTTCATTACCCTCAATCGCCCGCGGGCGCTCAACGCGCTGAGCGGGCCGATGCTGGAACAGTTGCGGGATGCGCTGAGAGATTTTGACCAGGACCCCGAGCTCTGGGTGGCCATCGTGCGGGGAAATGGAAGCGCCTTCTGCGTCGGTGCGGACGTCCGACAACTCGCAGAAGGAGGAGGGGCCACGTCGTCGCGCACCGGCCATTACCTTCTGGACGCGCCCCTCAATTGGAAACCCGTCATCGCGGCGGTCCACGGATACTGCTACGGGTACGGCCTTGCGTTCGCGGCCGAATGCGACCTGGTGGTGGCGGCCGAGGATGCCAGGTTCTGCATGGTCGAGACCAGGCGCGGCATGCCGCCCGTGACGATCTCTGCGCAGCTGGCCGCCTGGATGGGCTCGAAGACGGTGACCGAAATGATCCTCACGGGCGATCCACTCGCAGCCGAGGACGCGTACCGACTTGGCCTGGTCAACCGGATCGTGGCCACACGGGAGGACCTGCTGCCGGCGGCGGAGGAGTTGGCGCAACGGATTCTCAAGAATCCGCCTCTCGCGGTTCGTACCGCCGTCCAAGCCTCGCGCACGGCCGCACTGCAGTCCCAGGCCCATCGTGAGGCGGAGCTCCTGTTCCGGAACACGAAATGGCAGGAGTGGGCGGATCACAAGGAGAGTGTCAGCGCATTTCTGGAGAAGCGAGCTCCGGACTTCAAGGGCGAGTAGCTCCAGGCCGCGTCGAGCAGTCCCCGAGAACCATGAAGGGAAGATGAGGAGATTGCCGGACGATTCCCCGCGGCGTGACTGGCGACGCCACTACGAGTCACGTATGAGTTCCCCTGAGAAGTTGGTAGCCCAAGTGAACTCGGGTGACCGGATCTACGTGGTGACCGCGGACGAGTCGAATCTGATGGCGGCTCTGGTCGGCCGGGCCGACGAGCTGCGCAACGTCGAGCTGCGCAGCATGGGTGGTCTCTGGGCGGAATACGGTTTCCAGGTCCGTGAGTACGCCGACATCTTCCGCGCCAACATGAGTTTCGGCACGGCAGTCACGCGACAGGCGATCGAGGAAGGAATCACGGACTTCACTGTCGCCGGTTTTGGGGACGTCCACCGCCATGTCGACCAGAATCGACCGGGGAGCTCCATGTTCGACTTCTGCTGGTTCTCGGTCACACCCCCGAACGACTCGGGCTACGTCTGCGTGGGCGGCGATCTGTGGGACGTCCGGACCTCCATGAAGCGATCGAAGACGAAAGTGGCGGCAGTGAACAACTATCTGCCGCGCACGTTCGGCGACACCTGGATCCACGTGTCCGAGATCGACTACTTCTTCGAGCAGCACGAGCCCTTCCCCGAGAGGGTGCGCCTGGTGCCTTCACCGGCAGCCCAGTCCATCGCGCGGCACATCAAGACGCTGATCAGAAACGGTGACACGATCCAGATCGGGAGTGGAAGCACCTCGGCGGCCCTCGCCCTCGCCGGCGCCCTGGAGGGCAAGGAGGATCTCGGATACTTCTCGGAGCTGATCGTGCCCGGCGTCATAGACCTGGTCCGGGAGGGCGTGATCACCTCGAAGCACGCCACGCTCTATCCGAACCGATTCGTCGCCACCGGAATGACGGGGGCTCCGGACGACTACTCCTATGTCGACAACAACCCGTTCTTCGAGTTCTACGACTACGACTACATGCTGGATCCGTCGGTGATCGCCCGGAATGACAACATGATCGCCATCAACAACGCGCTGTCGGTGGATCTCCGGGGACAGATCGCGGTCATGAGCATTGGACCGACGATCTTCGCGGGCAGCGGCGGCCAACTCTCGTTCCATACGGGTGCATACATCTCCAAGGGCGGCCGGGCGATAACCGTTCTGCCGGCCACTGCCTCCCGGGGGAGCGTGTCCCGCATCGTTCATCAGTTCCCGCAGGGCCAGATCGTCACGGTGCCCTGGGATCTGGCGGACACGGTGGTCACCGAATTCGGCGTGGCGGATCTCCTCGGGAAAACGATGCGGCAGCGGGCGGAGGCACTCATCGCCATCGCCCACCCGGACTTCCGCCCCGAACTACGGGCCGCGATCGGCGGACTGCACTGACGGCGCCAGGACCCCGACGACGATGAGGGTTCGGTGAAGCCGGCGAGGATCGAGAAGAGGATCACCGGCGGGTCCGGGGCCCCGTTTCGGTCTGTGGCCGCAGAGATCGCCCGGGCGGGAGGCGTTGAAGAGGAGTTTCTCTTCGAAGGGGTGGCAGCACAGTTCCGGTTGATGCACGGGACATCGGACTACCCGTCGGACGGTCGCTGGCTCGCCGAGCCGATGGATGAGCGCCCCTTCCGGTCACGAATGCTGGTTGCCCGGCCGCACCGCCCAGAGGTCTTCAACGGCACCGTGATCGTCTACTGGAACAACGTCTCGATGGGCGTCGACCTGGCCATCGAGGCACAGCAGGCGGAGCGGCTCATCGAAGACGGGTTCGCCCTTGTGGGCGTCACGACGCAACGCGCCGGCATCGAAGGACATCCGCCGGATCCGAAGACGTCCATTTCCCCCGTCCGGCGGCGAGCGGGGGGAATCAGGGGCCGGGACATTGGCCGGTACGGTTCTCTTCACCATCCGGGTGACGGATTCTCCTACGACATCTTCACCCGGGCGGCCGAGCTGGTGGGTCCGCGGCGGCCGGTGTTTCCGATCGATCCAATGGGGGGTCTCGAGGTCAGGCATCTGGTGGCCATGGGCGCTTCCCAGTCGGCCAGTCGCTTGGCGACGTACGTCAACGCCGTACAGATGCTGAGCAACACATTCGACGCGTTTCTCCTGAATGTGTTCGCCGGCAATCCATGCGCGCTCGACCCCGCCACAGCGCCGCCCAACCTCCCCAAGGTCGGCGTCAACACGTTCCAACTGCTGCCGACGAGCACGTTCCTCCTGCGGGCGGATATCGGGCAGCCGGTGATCGTGCTCAACTCCGAATGCGAGATCGAGTGGTACGACCGCCGGTACCAGCCTGATACCAACCATCTCCGCTTTTGGGAGATACCGGGGAGTGGGCACTTCGGGTACATGGACGGTGAGGCCATGGGCCAGATGCTCAAGAACTCGACGGCAGACGTCTGCCGGGTGTCGTTCGCCGCGGCGAACCGGGCGGCGATCCATGGGCTCCACCGCTGGCTGGAAGCTGGAGTGGCGCCGGCTCCCCAACCCCGCCTCCGGAAACAGGGTGACCCATCGGCACTCCAGCGGGACGAACATGGCAACGCGACCGGCGGCATTCGCTGGCCTGATCTGGAAGCCCCGCTGGCCCTCCACGTCGGCATGGGTCCGGGCGAAGGTCTTGGTCGCTTGATGGGGAGGACCGTCCCCTTCTCGTCCGAAAAGATCCGGGCGATCTACGGCACCCGCGATCGCTGGTTCGGCCAGTACCGGGAGGCTGTCGAAGATCTGGTGGACACCGAGGTCATCCTCCCCGACGATGCGGCCCGCATGCTGGCTGACGCCTCGACATTCGACGTGGGGATCTGACCATCCCGAGGGCGCCTCCTATACTGTCCGCGGGTCTGCGTGGGGGGTGTCGTGAAACCAATCGATCTGCTTCATCCGGACCTAGTGCCCTTGGTCCAATCGATTCCCGAGCGCCAAGTCAGCGACGAGGTGGTGGCAGTGATGCGGACCATTCCTCGTGTCCCTGAGCTCTCGCCGGAGACCGAGAGGTCAGAGCATCGTGTGCCCGGAGAGCCGCTGATCCCTCTTCGTGTTCATACTCCCAAAGATGCAGCGGAGCTCCGACCGGCCGTTTTTTCGATGCACGGTGGCGGCTACATCACTGGAACGTACGACATGGATGACCGATTCTTCAATCGTTTGTGTCCGAAGTTCGGTATGGTCGGGATTTCCGTCGACTACCGAGTCGCACCGGAGGCAAAGTATCCCGATGCTCTTGAGGACTGCTACCGCGGCTTGGTCTGGACGTTCGAACACGCTGAGGAACTGGGGATCGACAGGCGCCGGATAGGCATTCGCGGTGCGAGCGCGGGCGGGGGGCTGGCGTCGGCCCTGGCGCTACTGGCTCGCGATCGCGGCGACGTCGAGATCGCCTTCCAGCTGTTGGAGGCGCCGATGATCGACGATCGGCAACTCACCTACTCCAGCCGACTCGAGGGGCTGCCGATTTGGAGTCGGGAGTCGAACGCGTACGGTTGGCATGCCTATTTGGGGGCGCTCTATGGCACCGAAGATGTTCCCTACACGGCGGCACCAGCCCGGGCGGTCGATCTTTCCGCGCTCCCTGCCACCTTCTTGTCCGTCGGCTCGCTTGACGGATTCTTGGACGAGGACGTCGACTTCGCTCTCCGGCTCATTCGTGCCGGGGTGCCGACTGAATTGCACGTGTATGCAGGGGCCTGCCACGGATTCCAGATGGCAGGAGACAGCGAGATCGGCCGACAGAACAACCGTGACATCGACGATTGGATTGGTCGCATGGTCAGGCCATGAGACCCAACCTTCGGGTGAACGAAAAATCTGGCCGTTGCCACACGCGTGTGCGGGCGTCGCGGGTCTCCCCGGCGGTCGCCCCATGGAGCATGCTGGGCGCATGAGCCCCGAAAACGTCGACGACGAGGCAGCACGATCGGCGCTCGGTCACCTCACCATCTGTGACCTGAGCGGGCAGCTGGCCGGTGCCGGATCGACCCGCTATCTGGCTGCCTTCGGGGCCCGGGTCATACGGGTGGAGGACCCGGTGCGCGAGGGCCGCTGGGACATCATCAGGGGGACGATCCCACACGTCGACGAGCGGCGGGGCATCGAGCTCGGTGGCGGGTTCAACAACCACAACGTCGAGAAGCTCGGCGTGACCATCAACCTCAGGCTGGAGTCCGGCCGAGATCTCTTCCGCCGCCTCGTCGAGGTGTCGGACGCCGTGACAGAGAACTTCGCCGCCGGGGTGATGGCCAGGCTGGGGTTCCCCTACGAGGAGTTGCGCCGGATCAGGCCGGACCTCATCTACGTCTCCAATTCCGGGTTCGGCAGCGACGGGCCGTACGCCGACTTCAAGACATTCGGCCCGATCGTGCAGGGGGTGTGCGGACTGACGTTCGGCGTCGGTCGGGCCGAGGGCCCACCCGCCGGATGGGGATTCTCCTACATGGACCACATGGGAGCCGATCTCATGGCCCTGGCCGTGCTGGCCGGGCTGGCACATCGGCACCGTACCGGTGAGGGGCAGTGGGTCGACATGTCCTGCACGGAGGCGGGTCTCGGTCTCACCGGACCCGACCTTCTCGACTACACGGTCAACGGGCGCCCGTTGCGTCGTCCGGGGATGCCGGATTCCAATCACAGCGACGACCCGGCGATGGCCCCGCACGACATCTATCCGACACGCGAGGCCGACCGTTGGGTCGCCATCGCGTGTCGCGACGATGAGGACTGGTCGGCGTTCATTGGCGTCTGTGGTGAGCCATGGGCCGACGATCCCCGCTTCGAGACGACGGCCGGCCGGCTCGACGCGCAGGAAGAGCTCGATGAGCTGATGGTGGCGTGGACGTCGACCCGTGATCGGTACCAGGTCGCAGCAGAGCTGAGAACGGTGGGCGTCCCCGCCGCCGCCGTGGCCATGTCAGAAGACCGCATCGACCACGATCCGGACAACGAGGCCTGGGGAATGTTCCCCCCCAGCCATCATCCCGAGATCGGCGACGTCCGGGTCGATGGCCTCCCGGTCCACCTCTCCGAGACCGATTGGAGCATCACTCGGGGAGCGCCCCTGCTGGGGCAGCACAACCGCGAAGTGTTCTGTGACCTGATCGGCTTGACCGAGAGCGAGTTCGGCGAACTTCAAGAGGGCGGGGTGCTGTGAGCGGCCCGCTGTACGGGGTAAGGGTCGTCGAGCTCGCCAGCCTCTGGGGCGCATGGGCCGGCCGGACCCTCGCCGACCTGGGGGCCGACGTGGTCGTGGTTGAGCCTCCCGGTGGGCACTTCACACGCACCTTCGGGCCGTTCGCCGATGACGAGCCCCACCCCGATCGCAGCCTCTGGTGGTGGTACTACAACGCCTCCAAAAAGAGTGTGGTGCTCGACCCGACCACCGACGAAGGCGCCGACGGCCTGCGCAGGCTCATCGATTCGGCCGACATCGTGCTCGAGGGGGAGCGACCCGGACGGTTGGCCTCGCTCGGGCTTGATCACACCAACCTGAGGACCGCCCGGCCGGACCTGGTGTGGACATCGGTCACGAGCCACGGACGGGCCAGCGATCGATCCTCGGAGCCGTGGACCGACCTCACCATGTCGGCGGCGTCCGGTCAGGCCTGGCTCAACGGGTACGACGACCACACGTTGCCGCCGATGCGGGGGCGGGGAAATCAGACGATCCAGATCGCCGGGGTACACGCCGCCCTCGGGACGCTCACCGCCCTGGTGCACCGAGACGTCACCGGCGTCGGCCAGCATGTCGACGTGAGCGCGTTCGCGGCATGCAACGTGACGACTGAGAGCGGAACCTTCTTCTACCTCGTGGCGGGCCAGACGCCGCAGCGCCAGACCGGTCGCCATGCCGCCGTCCAGCCGACGATGGAGGTGCAGGTGCGGGCGGGCGACAGCCGCTATGTCACGACCGGGTTCCCCCCGCACGAGGCCGAGGACTTCGAGGTGATGCTGGCGTGGCTCGACGAGCTCGGCCTACGGGAGAGCTGCCCCGAGGTGTTCTTCCTCCAGATCGGCATCAAGCGTGGCGGCATCGATCCTGTCAAGGAGTGGAGCGATCCGGAGGTGATAGCGATATTCGGTGCCGTGCGGACTGCGCTGGTCCACATCGCCGAGCACATCCCCGCGGTCGATTTCTTCGAGGGCGCCCAGCGCCGGGATCTCCAGTGCGGGATTGTATTCTCACCCGACGAGGCTTTCGAGAACCCGCATTTCGTGGCACGCGGGTTCCAGACACCGGTGGCGCACGAGGAACTGGGCCGGGAGATCCGCTACCCCGGGGCGCCGTTCAAGATGAGCGCGTCGCCGTGGGCCATAGGCCGTCGCCCGCCATTGGTCGGCGAGCACACCGGCGAACTTCTTGGGGGCCACCCGTGACCGATGAAGAACCGTGCGTCCTGAGCGAGCGGCGCGGCGCAGTTCTGATCGTGACGCTCAACCGTCCCGGCCGGCGCAACGGGATTACCACCGAAATGTGCCGGGAGCTCTACGAAGTCCTGCTCCCGGTCCCGGCGAGCGACGCCAGGGTCGTGGTGCTGCGCGGCGCCGGTAATGACTTCTCGGTCGGAGCGGACCTCACGGGAAGCGGGTCGACCGGGTCGACCGGGCTGCCGTCGTTCGAGCAGTTGGGGCCGACGTACCACGCATCCACCCTGCTGCACTCGATGCCGCAGGTGACGATCGCCGCCATCGACGGAGGGTGCGCCGGGGCCGCGCTCGGGTGGGCGTGCGCGTGTGATTTCCGCTTTGCCTCGAGCCGGGCCAAGTTCGCAACTGCGTTCTTGAAGGTCGGCGTGTCGGGTGACATGGGATTGGTGTGGTCGCTGCCGCGGTTGGTCGGGGGAGCACGCGCCCGCGAGCTGCTCTTGTTCCCGGAGAAGATCTCCGCCGGCGAAGCCCTGGCGTTGGGGTTGGTGACCCGGATCTTCGAGCCCGAGGAGCTCCACGACGAAGTCCTCAGCCTGGCCGAGACCCTCGCCGCTCACCACCCGTTCCCATTGCGGATGATGAAGGCCAACATCCTGTCGGCGGAACGGATGGACCTTGAGGAGTACATCGAGATTGAATCGGCCCGCCATCTCCATGTCGCCGCCAGCCCATCGATGCGGGAGGGCATCGATGCCTTCGTGCGGGGTCGTGCCGGTCCGGCCGATTAGCGAGACCGCTCCGAAGCGTCGCTCATGTCGTACCGGCGGTGCCCGCGTACGTGCTGGACGCCGCCAACTCCGCCGCCCGGGCCATGAGATCGAGGATCAGGGGGCCGAAGGCCTCGAGCTTGGGGTCACCTGCCGCGCGCTGGAAACCCTGCTCGAGCACGATGGCCAGCTTCCAGCGGGCGAGCACGAGGTAATAGTCGAAGTCGTCGACCTGGCGACCCGAACGTTCGGCGTAGAAAGCGAGCAACTCGCTTCGGCCGGGCATGCCCGTGAGGTCCACGTAGCTGCCCTCTGAAGCATCCTGCTGGGACGTGTCCTCGGGCCAGCCCTGGAGGGCCCAGGCGAGATCGATCTTGGGATCGCCGACCGTGCCCATCTCCCAGTCGATGATGGCGGCGAGACGCGCCGGCGTGCCGTGACGGAACATGACGTTGGCGAACTGGTAGTCGCCGTGCATGATCCCGGGTTCGAAATCGAGGGGACGGTGCTCCGCCAGCCATGCTGTCGTCTCGTCGAGACCGGGAATTTCGCGGCCTTTGATCCTCTCGAGGAACCGGGTCCATCGTTCCACCTGACGGTCGTGGTAGCCATCGGGCCGGCCGAGGTCACCGAGCCCCTTGGCCCGCCAGTCCACCTTTCCCATCTCGACGATCCCGTCAACGAGCTGATAGGCCAGGCCGCGACGTTCCTGCGGGTCGGTGTCGTAAGGGGGCGCCCAGCCGTGGAGGGCCATGGGCGACCATCCATCGACGAAACCCATGATGTAGAAGGGCCGTCCGAGAACCGTGGCGTCCCTGCATACCGCGATGGCCTCCGTGTGCGGCACATCGGTCCCCGACAGCGCCTCGATGATGCGCCACTCTCGCAGGATCCCCTCGTCGCGGGCGGCGGGGGCGGAGAGGGGAGGCATGCGGAGCGCGCCGTGGAGATCCCCGCGACGAACCTCGAAAATCTCGTTCTGGCTCCCACCGGAGATGAAGGCGGCTTCAACGGGCAGGCCGACTCCCGGACAACCCCTCGTGGTCCATCCAGGCGGCGAGTGACGTCGTATCGATGGTCGGCTCTTCGAGTACCTCGGCGGTCATTGGTGGGCTCCCTCCCGTTGTGCTCGTTGTGCTCGTCGCGCTCGTTGTGCCGGCGCTGTGGGTCCGTCGGACCGTGCGGAGACGCTATCGCGGCCCCGTCAGACGCACCCCTTGCGCGGTCCCTACCTCATCGGAGCATGTGCAGGAGAGCGGAGTGTTCTCCCCGACTGATGAAGGAAACACGGTCGACGACCCCGGCACAGCGGGTGGCGAGCCGTTCGGGTACCTCCTCGAGGGGGGCCACGATGGCGAATGCGTGGAGGATATCGTCGTCGATGAGCCCCGCCATCTCCGTCCAGCGGCCTTGCTTGGAAAGCCGCGTGAGCTCGGGCCCCAGATCGCCCCAACCATGAAGATCGAGGATCGGCTTGTAGGCCGGTGTCGACGCGTAGAAGGCGAGATGCGAGCGAATGGCGGCGACCTCCGCTTCCACTTCGGCTTCGGTCCCGGTGGCGAGGAAGATCGCGGCCTTCACGGTGAATCCTTCCATCGGCTTGCCGGCCCGGCGGCGGCCCTCCTCCAGGGCCGGTACCGTGCGCTCACGGATCCAACGCCCCGTGGTGAAGCCATGGCAGAGAAAGCCGTCAGCGACTTCCCCCGCCATGCGTGTCATCCCGTCCCCGACCCCGGCGACGTAGACCGCCGGCGGACCGAATTCGTGCCCGGCCGGTACGAAGGGCGGCGGCATCAGGGTGTGCCGGTAGAATTCGCCCTCGAACGCGAGCGGTTCCTCTCCGGACCAGCAGCGCCATGCGGCGCGCATGGCCAGGACGAACTCACGCATCTGCGCGGCGGGACGACCCCAGGGCATGGAGAAGCGACGGGTGATGTGCGCCTTGACCTGTGAGCCCAGACCGAGCACCAGGCGCCCACCAGAGAATCGTTGGAGGTCATGGGCCGTGTACGCCACGGACATCGGCGACCGCGAGAACGCTACGGCAATGGACGTCCCGATGTCGATGCGCGTCCGTTGCTCCCGCCGCCAGAGCGAGGGGCAGGAACGGGTCGTTGTCGATCTCCCCGGTAAAGACACCGGCGTAGCCGGCAGCCTCAGCGGCGGCCGCGGCACCGGCTGCCGTATCGAGGCCACCCAGCGTGGTGTCGATCAGCATCCGGAGGTCTGGGAGCGGCCGCGAGCCATGACGTCGGCGCGTCGCTCGGCGACCTCGCCGGTGCCGGGACGCCAGGTCTCGGCCATATAACCCTCGATCAGGTGCGCTTCGTCAAGCGTGGCTGCGTTGGCCATCCGCCGGTAGTGCCGGAGGAGGTGACGGACCCCTCGCTGGTCGTTGTGCACGATGTCACCTGCCAGGCGCCGGGCAAACGGCAGCAACTCTCCGTGGGGAACGACGTGGTTCACCAATCCGAACCGGAGAGCGTCGTCGGCGGTCAGGAAATTCCCGGTCAATGAAAGCTCGATGGCGCGCCGCAGTCCCATCGATTGGGCCATGAGCACGGTGATCCCTCCGCCCGGCATGATCCCGACCCGGGCGTGTGTGTCGGCAAAACGAGCCCTTTCCGATGCCACGAGGAAGGTGCATTGGAGCGCGATCTCGAGCCCTCCCGTGACGGCGACGCCGTTCACGGCGCCGATGACCGGCTTGTCGATCACCGGGAGAAATCGGAAAAGGCCGTTCGCGTCGCGTGCGGGGCCGTGCCCGGCGTCGCGCGCACCAGCGGAGGGTGGCGTTTCGCCGGAAACCTCCTTGAGGTCGACGCCGGCGGAGAACGCCGGGTCGGAGCCTGTCAGGACGACCGCGTCCACGTCTTGATTGTCTCCCGCATCTCCGACCGCATCCCACAGGGCGTGCATGAGCGCCCGGTTGAGTGCGTTGCGCGCCGACGGTCGATGCATCGTCAATGTCGCGATCCGGTCTTCGATCTCGACGATGACGAGTCGGTCATCCTCCACCGCGCACTCCTCTCAGTATCGGGACATCCCGAACACGTCGGGTAGCGTCCTCGTTGTCGGACGCCTTGTCAAGTGTCACCTGCGACCTCTCGAGCCCGCGCCTTCGCTCGTGGGTGCAATGATGGGCGACGGCATGACGCAGAAGATCGAAGAACACGTGTCCGCGCCGCTTCCCTTCGAGGGTCTCCGCATCCTCGACCTGACGACGACGTTCGGCGGCGGTCTGGCTTCCATGCACATCGCCGACTTCGGCGGTGACGTCGTGCGCGTCGATTCCCTCGCGCACCGCAAGACCCCCGAACAGATTGTGGCGACTCGGGGGAAACGGTTCGTCGACCTGAACGTCTCCTCGCCGGAACAGAGTGCGGAGATCAGTGAACTGGCCCGACGGGCCGATGTCGTCGTCATCGACGCGATCACCCGCAGAGCTCGAGACTTCAGGTTTCGACGGCCCGAGGCTGCGACACCAGAATCCGCGCCTGATCCACCTCTGGATGCCTCCCCACGGCACGAAGGGCGCTCCCGCTGAATTGCCGGCCGATGAGCTGCTTCTCTCGGCGTCGACGGGCATAGCGGACCAGCAACCCGGCGCTCTCGACCGGCCGGTCGCGCCGGTCGTGCATATCACAGCGTACGAACACGGAGCACTGGGGGCGACGGCGATTGTGGCGGCACTCCTGGCGAGACAGAGAACCGGGCTCGGACGGGGGATCACCGTCTCGGGGCTGCACGCCGTTGCTGCGCTCAATGTCTCGACGATGGTGGACCTGCCGGGCATTCTGCGGCCGTTCGCCGGAGAGAAGTCGACGACCTGGGGCCCACCGAATTACCGCGTGTACCGCTGCGGCGACGACACGTGGCTGTACCTGGCCGCCCTGACCGCGCCCTTCTTCATCGCCGCGCTGGACGCGATGGAGATGATGGACGTCATGCTCATGCCCGGAGTCGACGGCGAGTTTCTCAACGTCCTTCTGCCGGACATAAAGCCGGTCGTCGGGGCCCGCCTGGCGAGCCGCTTCATGGAGAAGAGCGGAGGGGCTTGGCACAATCTCCTCGATGCAGCCCGGGTCCCCAACGCTCTTGTGCAGTCGAGGGAGGAGTGGGCAGCAAGCGAGACCGTTTCGGCCGGAGGGATGCTTGTCGAGCTGTCCCATGAACCGCTGGGGACGGTGGTGCTGCCCGGACCCGCCGTCGAGCTCTGTGCATCACCAGCTGGGACGACATGGCTCGCTGATAGCGACGCGCTCGTCGAACCGGAGGATGTCTGGGTCGACGAACGGGCGATCGAAGAGCGACGAGGCCCCCCCCTCGGTGACACCCTTCCGCTTGCCGGGCTCCGCGTCCTGGACGTGAGCTCCTTCATTGCCGGCCCCTTCACGTCGAGCGTGCTGGAGAACTTCGGAGCGACGGTGTTCAAGGTCGAGCAAGCCGCGGGAGACCCCTTCGGCCAGGTTGCCCGCGCCACCTATGCCGCGTTGAATCGCGGCAAGAGGCGGGTGGTCCTGGATCTGAAAGATCCCGATGGCCTCCGATCGTTCCACGAGCTCGCCCGGGATTGCGACGCCGTGATCGACAACATGAGTTTCGGATCGGCGGAGAAACTGGGGATCGACTTCGAGACCCTGGCCCGGAGCAATCCCGATATTGTCGTGTGCAGCATCAGCGCGTGGGGCAGGGGCCCCCTGAGGAACACCCCCGGCTTCGATCCCGTTCTGCAGGCGCAGAGCGGGTTGATGGCGGCGCAGGGGGGTGATGGCGAGCCGATCATCCAGGCGATCCCCGTGACCGACATCGGCACAGGAACACTCAGCGCTTTCGGTATCCTCACGGCGTTGTTCGCACGCGGGCGCCTCGGGAGTGGCCAACAGGTCCGTGCCTCGCTGGCGAACACCTCGTTGGTGTTCCAAGCAGCGGAGTTTACGACGTTCGCCGGCCGGCCGCCCGCAATTGTCGGCGATCCGGCCTTCCTGGGCGAGAGCGCGCTGCACCGGCTCTACCAGTGTGCGGATGGATGGATTGCCCTCAGCGCGGACGACAACAGTTTCGAAGCGGGCCGCTTCCTCATGGAGAACTCGGCTGACGTCCGGGGAGACGGTGGCGCCATGGATTCTGTACTCCAAGGGCTCACGGTGCACGAGGCGCTCACGCTGCTGGCCGAGGCCGGAGTTCCTGCCGTCGCAGCAATAAGCCGGAATCAGCTGTTCGGCGACCCTTACCTGATGACGAATGACTTCTTCTTCCATATCGACGATGCGGACCTCGGCCCGGTGACGGCGGTCGGGTCGTATGCCAACTGGGAGGGCATCGTGAGCCCGAAGGTGGCCCGCACGCATGGCTTGGGTGAGGACACCGCCGATGCCGTGGGATTCGGGTGGCCTCCACGTGGCGGCTGAGACATCGGGCGGGCGCCGCCGGGCGCCTTCGGCGCACCGGCGGCTCGTCACACGGGGAGACTCCGGTCAGCTGGAGCTGGCGGTACTCGTCCCCGGAAGGTCGGTGCCACAGGTGGGCTGGCTCGAAACGGGGACGAACCCGTTCGCCTCGGCCTTGAGGAACCAGCCGCAACTCTTGGGGAGGTCGTGGCCGAAGATCGTCGTGTAGTTGATGGAACTCGGCAGCAGACCGTTGCCGTTGTAGGACTTGATGCTGCGCAACGCCTTGATGGTGGACGCCGACGTCGGGTTCTTGCCGGCCAGCTGCAGGCCCTTCATCATGAGGTCCGCCCCAATCCAGGCCTCATATTGCTCGCCCGTCGGGAACTGTGACTTGGTGAAATGGTCGTACTTCTCGAGGGCAGCCTGCATCTGCTTCGTCCCGGCGTTGGGAAGTGAGAACGGCCGGAACAGAGAGTCGAAATACATACCCTGCAGGTACCTCCAGGCGGAGGAATGGATCGCCGAAGGCTCGTAGCCCGTCGGGAAGACCACTGCCTTGAGATTGACGCCCGCCTGCTTCAGGGCCGTGGCGAGGGCGAAGTTGGAGTTGTCGTCCATGCCGGCATACACCGCGTTGATGTGGGCGGACTTGGCCGCCAAGGCTTCGGGTCCGTAGGCGACGCTGCCGAAAGGAACGGAGGTGTCGAGGATCCCCTGCTTCCCACCGGCATGGATCACGGACAGGCCCGTGCCGATGGCCGAACGGCTCGACGAGGGCGAGATCCCGTACCCGTACGACGCCACGTTGTTGCCGCCATGGGAGACGAGGAACTGACCGAGGTTGGTGTTGACCGGGTATTTCGGGTCGATACTCCCGGTGTCAGCGGCGAACATGTTGGTATAGGGCTGCTGGCCCCACTCCGGACCGTCCTGCGACGAGCCCGTGACGGGTACGCCGGCCTGCTGGGGGAATTTGGCGCCTTCGAAGAACAAGGCACCCACCGAGACCAGTCCGAGGGCGCCCTTGGACAACGCGGTCTGGATCGCCGTGGGGGCGACGGACGGGCTCGTCTGGTCGTCCTCGACGATGCCCACGATCTTGTGGCCGTTGACGCCGCCCATGGCATTCTGGAGGTCGATCCTCGCCTGGAAGATTCCCTGGACCCCCTGGTACTCCGGCGCACCGGCACCCGAACAGGTGCAGACCATGGCGATCTTGATCGGTGCGGGAGCCGCCGAGCTCGCCGATTCGGTCGCCAGACCCACGGCCGCCAGCGTGCCGGTCACCGTGGTGAGTGAAAGCAGGAGCCGGGTGAGTCGGGCCGACCTCCCTGGCCGGCTTCCCCGTGAAAAACGAGACATATGCCCCCCTTATTCCGCAGCGCCCGATGGACAGCGGCCGCTGGTCGACCGCGCTGGTCGTGTCGCTAACGGTGTCAATGTACTCTGCCCCGGGGAGCGTGTCCGGGCGGTTTTCATAAGAAGTTCCAGCGTTTTGCGGCCAGGCGTAGCCGTCGAACCGACGACCAACTGACGAGCAACTATTGGTCAGCCTGCGCCGGTGAAATCGAGTGCCGGCTGGCGCGGCACGGCCGCTACCGAGGGAATGCTGGCCGTGGCCCCGGTCCGCAAGATGGCGTCCACCAGCCCGACGAGCACGTCTACTTCCATGAGCGAACCCGAGAGGAGGCCACGGGCCATCCAGACCGGGAACAGCTTGGTGAGCAGGTCGGTGTCCCAACCGTCCATGAAATGCGACGCCGCCACTCCTTCGCCCCCTCCGCAGTCGCCGACGACGACCCGGGTGAACCCGACGTTCGGGTGCTCGCTACGCCAGGCCTCGACGAGCTTGTCCAGTGCGGCCTTCGTCACGTTGTACGCCGCGAGCCCCGGCCAAGGCGGTGTCATCGACGCGCTGATCGAAGAGAGGTATGCGACGGCTCCGCTGCTTTCGACCAGGTGGGGGAGCGCTGCTGCGGTGAACGTGTTCGCCCCGACGACGTTGGTGCCGAAGAGTCGGTGCCATGTCTCGGGGTCCAGGTCCTCGACGAGGCTGAGAGCACCGACGCCACTGGCGTAGACGACCCCGTCGATGCCGCCGAGCTCGCTGACCGCTTCGCCCACGGCCGCACGGCACGAGGCGGGATCGGTCACGTCGCAGACAATGGCCCGAGCATCAGGCCCCGCCTCTGCTGCGGCATCGGCCAGGAGGTCCTGCCGACGTGCCATCAACGCGACCTTCGCGCCCCGCTGGGCCAGGCCGATACCGATGCAGCGGCCCAGGCCGGTGGATGCGCCGACGACCACCGCCCTCATGCCGGGGTCACGCTGACGGGGCGGGGATTCATCGATGGCACTGGTCCTCCTGGTCTGGACATTGAATTCGAGGCCGAATGCTAGTCAGTAGGCCCCGATGCCTCCGACGGGGAGGTTTCGGCCGACACGCTGGGAGCGATCGGTGGCATTGTGGCGGGGGAACTCTGAGTGACCGGAAGGACACCGCGATGACGTTGACGAACGACAGCGAAATTTACTACGACCCCTACGACTTCGAGATCGATGCGAATCCGTACCCGGTTTGGAAGCGCATGCGGGAGGAGGCACCGCTCTACTACAACGAAAAGCACGAATTCTTTGCCGTGACCCGCTTCGAGGATGTCGAGCGCGGGCTCAAGGACTGGGAGACGTATCGCTCGGGTCGAGGGTCGGTCCTCGAGTTCATCAAAGCGAACCTCGAGACAGGTTTCGAGATGCCGTCGGGCGTGATCCTCATGGAAGACCCCCCGATCCATGATCTTCACCGGAGCCTCCTGTCACGCGTGTTCACCCCCAAGAAGATGAACGCACTGGAGTCACAGGTCCGTGCCTTCTGTGCCCGCACGCTCGATCCTCTCGTGGGCACCGGCCGGTTCGACTTCATCAAGGACCTCGGCGCCCAAATGCCCATGCGCACGATCGGTATGCTGCTCGGCATTCCCGAACAGGATCAAGAAGCCATCCGTGACCAGCTCGACGAGAGCCTGCGGCTCGAGGAGGGGAAGGAGGTCGAGGTCAACGTCGGCGACGTTCTGGGCGGGGAAGCGTTCGCCGATTACCTCGATTGGCGTGTCAGCAATCCCTCTGACGATCTTATGACCGAACTGCTCAATGCCGAGTTCGAGGACGAGACCGGAACCACACGCCGACTTACCCGTGAAGAGATCATGACGTATGCGAGCCTCCTCGCGGGCGCCGGCAACGAGACCACCACGCGCCTGATCGGATGGACCGGCAAGCTGTTGGCCGAGCACCCCGATCAGCGGGCGCAGGTCGCAGCTGACCGATCGTTGGTTCCGCAGGCGATCGAGGAGATCCTCCGCTACGAGGCGCCGTCGCCGGTCCAGGCGCGCTACGTCGCCCGCGACGTCGAGCATCAGGGCCAGACCATTGCGGAGGGCAGCATCATGCTGCTCTTGAACGGCTCGGCGAATCGGGACGACCGTCAGTTTCCCGACGGGGACACGTTCGACATCCACCGCAACATCACGCATCACCTGAGCTTCGGTTACGGCCTCCACTTCTGCCTCGGGGCGGCGCTCGCCCGCCTGGAGGGCCGGGTGGCGCTCGACGAGGTCCTCAACCGTTTCCCCACGTGGGACGTCGACTGGGACAATGCACAACAGGCCCGCACATCGACGGTCCGGGGCTGGGACAGGCTGCCCGTCTTCACGGGCTGAGAAGGAGCGCCGCTCCGGGCTAGCTGACCGCCGCGACGTGGTCCTTGACCAACCGTGCACAACCGGTTGGATCCTCGAACCACGGGGCGTGGCCTCCGGGCACCTGGCGCAGGGTGCCATGGAGGAGTTTCGCCACAGAAGGCTGCGCCCGTTCCGGCGACAGATACCGGTCGTCACGGCCCCAGCAGAACAGCGTCGGCACGCGTATTCGTTCCAGCTCGCCATCGTGCATGACGCTCTCGGGACGGGGGCGACGGAACGTGTTGATGGCGTGCATCAACGACGCCACGCTGGCGGCGTTGTCCCGTCTCCTGGCCGCGAGCCGCAAAATATCGACCAGTTCGTCCGGCATGGACTGCGCGGCGTTGCGGCTGAGGCCCTGGCCGAGGAGCAGGCGATAGAGAGCCCGCGGCGACGGGGACGAGAGGACCGCCGGTCCCAATCCCGGCACCGTCATCAGCGACAGCGGCATCTTGACCCGCACGCCGGGGAGGGCGACCGCCGGGTCACCGATCGCCACGAGCGATGCGATCCTCCCCGGGCGCGCTGCGGCATGCCAGAGAGAGAACATCCCGGCCAGCGAGTGGCCGATCACGGATGGGGCGTCGAGGCCGAGCGCATCGAACAATTCGTCGAGGAGCGTGACGGAATGCTCCCGCACGGCGCCGGCCCGGTAGGTCACGGGATCGGAGAGCCCGTGACCCGGCAATTCGACGAGATGGGCCCGGTAGCCCGTGAATTCCCGTAACCACGGCAACCAGACGGCTGCGGCGAGGCTTACCCCGTGCAGCAGAACGAGGTCGGGCCCGGAACCAACCGAGACAACGCGCAGGCGCACCTGGGACGCCGACAGCTCGACGAAGGTCTCGTCGGCGACGAGGTCATAACGGGCCAAGAGCGAGGCTTCGGCTTGCCGGATCCGATTCTCCGAACTCATGTGGTTCCCTCGAGCCACTGCGACAGCCTCTCGGCCGCCCCGACACCGGAGCTTCCGACCAGGTCGGCCAGGGTGGTCGCGGCCAGTTCTGACAGCCACGCCCGCTCGGCCCGGTCCATCAGCCTGGCGATCCCACAGGGGGTCCGGCAGGCGGCGCCGGAGAGGGGGACCGGCCCCTGTTGGCGGATCTCGGTGCACAGGAACATCGGGCCGCGGCCCTCGACCGCCTCGACGATGTCCCCGGCCGTTATCTGCGTGGCAGGCCGAGCCAGGCGGAATCCGCCCTGTGGCCCACTCGTGGCGGTGAACAAGCCGGCGCGCACCAGGGAGTTGAGGACTTTGGCGAGATACGGGGCCGGGAGATCGTAGAACGCCGCGAGCCGTCGTGCGGAGAGCGTTTCCCCGGCCGGGATCGCCGCCAGCAGCCAGCCGCAGTGCAACGCCCACTCGACGCCCTTTGGTAGTTTCATATTACAGATATTAACTATCTATAATATCCCTTACAAGTGGGAGGGAGGCCTACGGCGGTTCAGCTCAGTTCGGTGGGCACGACGACGACGTCGATTGCCGCATTTTCCCGGAGGACCCGGAGGGTGACGGGTCGACCGATGACCTCGGGTCCCATGAGACGCTGCAGGTCGCCGCTGCTTTCCGTGGCAACTCCCTCGATGCCCAGGATGGTGTCTGTGGGCTGGAGGCCGGCCGCCTCGGCCGGGCTCCCCGCCGCGATCTCGGAGACGCCGACTCCGGAGCGCTGGCCGAACATATCGATCTGCCGCGGGGCCAGCGGGCGTCCACCACCGACGACGCCGAGATAGGCCCGACGCACCCGTCCATCACGCATCAGAGCGCTGACGAAGCCGAGCGTGGTCGGGTTGATCGGCACAGCCAGACCGAGCCCGAACCCTGCGAGTGCGGTGTTCACACCGATCAGGCGGGCTCGGGAATCCACCAGTGCCCCGCCGGAGTTGCCGGGATTCAGGGCGGCGTCGGTCTGGATCACATTTTCGACCACCCGCCCACCGGCGGGCAGGGAGCGACCGAGCGCGCTCACCACTCCCGCCGTCACGGAACCGGCGAGTCCTCTCGGGTTACCGACGGCGACGACCAACTGTCCGACCCGGATCTGATTCGCGTCCCCGAGCTCGACCCGGGGCAGGTCCGTGATATTGGTCCGCACGACCGCCAGGTCGGAGAGACGGTCGCGCCCGACCACCTCGAAGTCGGACTCCCGGCCATCAGCGAAGGCCGCAGTGCCGTGCCCCGCCGTGGCGACGACGTGGGCCGAAGTGACCATGTAGCCGTCCGCGCTCACGACCACCCCGCTTCCCGTCCCTTCCTGGCCGCGGCGGCCGATACGGAGCGCCGCCACCGAAGGAACCACGCGCTCCGCCACCGAGGTGACGATCGCCGAGTAGGCATCGAGCGCCTCTGCATCTGTCGGGGGGTTCTGGATGAGAAGTTCGGTCATAGCAATGTCGGCCCCTCGGTCCGGACCCGTTCCACGCTGACGAGGGCATCGCGGAGATCATCCAACCACTCGGCCTGGTGTCGTCCTACCAACTTCACGCACCAGGTCAGCGCCTCGCTGCGGCTGCGGGCAATACCCGAGTTGATGAGGGTGTCGAGAACCGCCCGCTCTTGGAGGCGAAGCCGGGTCGTGACCGGCGTCGCACGCGTCGTGAACAACGTCGTGTGCCCGTCCAGCTCCACCCCCCACGAGACCTTGCGGTGAAAGCGGGTCTCGGCTTCGGTGGCGATGGACACCCGGTCGGCTCGGGTTCCCTCGCGGAAGTCCTCGACGAGCGTGCCGGCCGGCAGCACCCCCACGCAGAGGATCTCCTCGTCATCCTGCTCGATTTGCGGGGGGCCGGAGAACCACCCTGCAGGCGTCTTCCGGTCGAAGAACTCCTGGATCTCAGTATGCATATTACCAGATTACAGAATTACATTACATTCGGAGCGCGGGAGTGGCACCCTGAAAGGGTGGATCTGGCCGAACTCCTCACCCTCCCCGGCGTGACAGAGGAGTGCACCCTGCGTTCCCGGGTCGGATTCATGGCGCTGCACGGCGGGTCACAGGACCGCGGCACCGACCAGATCGCCCGCCGGGCCGCGGAGGAGGCGGGAGCGTCCTATTACGCCATCGTCCAACCAGCCGGCCTCCGGGTCCATCTGACCTCACGCCACCACGATCCCGCCCACTCCGCGCACCTGCGGGCGTTCTTGCAGCACATCGGCATCGCGATCTCGGTGCACGGGTTCGGGCGCGATAGTTTCGCTCTCTGGGTCGATCCGATCCGCGGTCTGGTCGTCGATCCGTACGGCCCGGCGCGGCGCGGAAGCCAGACGGGGCCGCTGCGAGGGATCATCGTCGGCGGACTGAACGCCGAGCTCCTGGAGGCGGCGCGCCTGCTGCTCGCCGACCGTTTCGAGGGTTACCGTGTCGCCGACGAACGAGTGCGGCTCGGGTTCCATCCCGACAACCCCGCCAATCTGCCTTCGGGGCGGGGCATCCAGATCGAACTGCCGCCGGGACTACGCGGGATCGGAGAATTCGGGGATCAGCTCGTGCCCCGTCAGGATGGGGTCGTCACCGAGGTGGTCGCCGCACTGGTCCAATTGGCGGAGCGGGCCGTCGGGCTTCTGCCTGTGGTCGTTTCCCCGCCGCCGTGAAGTGCTCCGGTACCGGCAGAGCGCTGGGTCATCCGACGCGGATCGGGAGCTTCGCGTAGCCCCGCACCGCACTCCCGGTGTGGACGATGTCGCATCCTTCCCGGTCGACGTCCCACTCGGGGAATCGAGCCAACGTCTCTTCGGGGGCGATGCGCCCTTCGAGCCGGGCCAGTGGTGCGCCGAGAGCAGACGTGCGGGCCGAAGCCGAAGCAAAGATGACGTTCGATCTTCCGCGCCACGTCGAGGCGGTCGGGTTCGGGGAATTGGCGGGGGTCGACGGCCCGTTGCCGCCTGAATGAAAATGACGACCCCCCCGACGGGGACGACCTCCCCGTGCAGCACCACCTCGCGCCGGGCGACGCGGGCCGGGCATAGCGCGGGCGGCTCGTAACGCAGGATCTCCTCGATGCCGTTGCGGATGAGGTCCTTCTCCTTGACCAGCCTGGCCCGCTCGCCGGGGAAATCGGCCAGCGTCGAACCGATCCATCCGATGAGTTTGGCCGTCGTTTCGTTGCCGGCGCTCGACAGCAGCTTGATGAAGGCGACGGCCTCTTCGTCTGTCAGCTTGCGAGAAGTGCCGTCATCCTCGGTGATCTCCGCTTCCAGCAGAGCGCTCATCATGTCCTCGCGGGGCTTTTGCGACGCTCGGCCAGTTGCGCTCCGTAGTAGGCGACGAGTTCAGCCCCCACGCGATGGTGGCTCTCCATGTCGCGTTCGCCGGGTTCCCGGTGCAACTGCTCATCCGTCGTGCGGCGGACATAGTCGCGGTCACTCTCGCGGAATGCCGAGCATGGCCGCGATGACCATTCCCGGGAGACGGCTCCCGAAGTCCTCGACGTAGTCGAAGGTCGTCGCTCCAGAGTGTTCGTCGAGCAACTCGCGGGTGAACTGGCGGGTCACCGGCTCGAGGTCACTGACACTGCGCGGCGTGAAGGCTCGGCTCAAGAGACGTCGCAGTGACGTGTGGTACGGCGCGTCGTTGAAAATGATGGAGTTCTGTGCATCAGGAATGGGGCCGCCGCGAATGACCTCGAGCTGATCCCCCTGCGCGGATGAGAAAGCCTTCCGTCAACGAGACGGTTGAGCACGTCGTCGAACCGGGTGACGGCCCAAAAGTCGAGTTGTTCGTTGCGGTACAGCGGTGCCTCGGCCATCATCCTGCCCCAGATGGGGTGGGGGTCCCGGTGGAGGCCGTAATCGTACGGATCCCAGAGTGTTGACGTTGGAACTCGCAAAGCGGATCGCGGGCGTCTGCACGGAGTACGCCCATCAGAAGGGATTTGCCATCGATCTTGCCATTGTCGACGCAGGCGGCTACCTCATCTACTTCGAGCGGGAAACGGCGTATCGGTGGGCACCGTGCAGGTTGCGATCATGAAGGCGCAGAGCTCGGCGGTATTCCGGCGTCCGTCCAAGCACTTCGAGACGAGCGTCGACGAGGGTCTCATCGGTCTGGTCGGCCTGCCGGGCATGGCCCCCTTCGAAGGAGCTGTGCCCATCGCGGTCGACGGCGACGTCATTGGTGCGGTCGCCGTGAGCGGAGTCACCAAGGAGATTGACGGGGAAATCGCGCAGGCCGGGGCGGACGCCGTGGCCCGGATCCTGTCTGAGTAGGCCGTCGACCGGACCGGACCGGACCGGCCCGGTCCGGTGCGTGCTGCGTCAGGCCGCGACGACCTTCTCGTTGGGATCGCACCGCATCAGGACCGAAAGGGTGCCCCCCATGATCTTGGCCTTGTCCACGTCGGACAGCGGCTCAATCTCCTCAATGAATGACAGGGGCTCCGAGAGCCCCTCGGGGTGGGGGTAATCCGAGCCGAACACGACGTTGTCCGCACCCACGAGCTCGACGATGTTGAGGACGTCCTCCTCGAAGAAGGGGTGGATGATGATCGAACGCCGGAACGTCACCATCGGGTCCTCATCGAATCCGCGCGGGCTGCGGTCGTAGAGCTTCTGGAATTGCTTGATGGCGGTCGGGACCCACTGGCTCCCGTTCTCGACCGGCATGAACCGCACATCGGGGAACCGGGTCGCCAGTCCGTGGCCGATGATGGAGTAGACCGTGTCCCGAATGTTGCGGTACTCGCTGTCCACCAACTGGGAGAACATGCTCTTCCCGGTGAACGCGCTGAACTCCGACAGCAGCCCGTCCCATTCGTTGATGTAGCGCTGTGATCCGTCGTCGGAGGAGTGCATGCCGACGAGCACGCCGGACTCCTGCACGCGGGTCCAGAAAGGATCGTACTCGGGCAGGGCGAGCGAGCGGCGCCGTCCGCCATAGTCGGGCACCGGGGCGGGCCGGATCAGGATGGCGCGGGCCCCGCGTTCGACCACGTAATCCAGTTCGCGGATTGCCTCGTCGAGGATCGACAGGTTGATGACCGGGGTGGCAAAAATGCGGTTGTCGAAGTTGAAGGTCCAGTGCTCGTGCATCCACTCGTTCAGTGCATGCACCACGACCGCGGTTGCCTTCGGGTCGTCCGCCAGGCGCTCCTCGAGCAGGCTGGCCAGGGTGGGCCACATCATGGCCCGGTCGACGCCCAGTTCGTCCATCAGGACGACGCGGTCTTCGGGGTTGAAGAACGCCGGTGGCGACTCGATGTAGCGCGGGCGGCATGCCGGGCAGGCGCGGCTCGTGCTTTGATTTTGTGTCGAGCCCGACGGTGGTACCGATGGAGTGCTTCGAGGACGGGTTCTTAATCCGGAACTCCAGCTCCTGCGCACCGGGAGGGGCTACCTTGTTGAACGTCGGATTCGGGATGTAGTTGCTGATCACATTGCGCAGGGCGATCTTCGTGCGGCCGTTCACCTCGACGAACTTCACGAGGCCCGAGTACTCGGCCGGCAGATACTTGGTGAACGCATCCGTCGTCTCGTACATGTGATTGTCGGCATCGAACACCGGGTAGTTCACGCTGAGCGGCATGGTGATCCTCCTCTGGCTGGACCTGGGACTTCGTCCAATGATTGACGCGGTTCCGATGCTATCTCCCAACGGGCTCTTCGTCAGAGCCCGGCCAGCGGGGGTCGGCTACTTCTTCACGTACGCCGTGAAAAAGTCCGGGTATGCCGTGACGCCCGGGAAGACCGTCACGATTCCGCCGACACGGTTGCTGTTGTACGCGATCACCGTCGGGAGCCACACGCCCCACACGTCCAGGGCGTTCTTGACGATGAATTCCTGTGCCTTCTTCCACAGCGCGATGTACTGGGGATCAGTCGAAGCGAGGCCGCTCATCTGGGTCACCATCGCATCGAGCGCCGGGTTGTCATAGCCGCACAGGTCACCCAGGTGACCCGGGGTGTAGATGAAGGAGATCGCGTCCAAGCCGTTCCGCACCACATCGGCGTCGGTCAGGTTGTAGAGGTGATTCACGAATACGTCCTGCACGTACGAAGCGGGGCTCGTATTCGTCAGCTCCAGCGTGACACCGATCTTCTTCCATTCCTGCTGGGCGATCTCGGCCATCTGCTGGAGGTCGGTGCTCACCCCCGGCGCCATCGTCAGCGTCAAGCCCTTGGCGTAGCCGGCCTGGGCCAGGAGCTTCTTCGCCTTGGCCGGATTGTAGGCGTAGTAGTTCTTGAGGTCGGAGGGAAAGAGATTGCTCGAAGACGGGACGAGCGCCCACGCGAGCTCGCCTTTACCGCCGACGAGAGCCTGGTTGATGGCGTTGCGGTTCAGTCCGTCACTGAGGGCTTGGCGCACCCGCACGTTCGCCAGCGGGCCTTTGGTGGCGCAAAGGGGGAAATAGAGTTTGGACGTCGTGCTGCTGGCGAGCGAGGTCGCGATGCCCCCGCCCTTGAGGGCCCCGACCTGCGTGATATTCGAGGTGATGGCGTCGACCGTTCCGGCCCGGAGGGCATTGATGGATGAGGGGGTGTTGCTCGCCTCACTGACGAAGTCGATGCCAGCGAGCTTGATGTTCTTCGCATTCCAGTACTTCTTGTTCTTGACCAGGTTCAAGCTCTGATTCTCCACGTACTGCTTGACCCGGAATGGCCCGGCGCCCAACGGATTGGTCACGGGGTTGGGGTCGTTCTTCGCCACGGCGGTGGGCGACAGCGGCATGGTCGACATGTCGGCCAAAAGGGGGTAGAAGGCTCCGGCGTCAGGTTGGGACAGGTGGATCGTGAGGCCGAGGTTGCCGTTCAGATCTATCGACGAGACGTCGTGGATAGGGGCGGGGAAGGCGACGCTGGTCGAAGCGCTGTTGCGGAGGATGGTGAACTTGACGGCTGCCGCATTCAGAGGCGTTCCGTCTTGGAACTGCACTCCCGACCGGAGCTTGATCGATATGGTGCTCGGGTCGACGATGGTGGCTGCCGTCGCCAACTCGGGCGCGAGGCTGCCGTTGGGTTGCGGTCGGAGAAGCGAGTCGTACAGGAGCTGACCGAGCATGTTTCCTGTGTCGTCGATGGTCGCCTTCACGGGGTCGAACGCGACGGGAAGGCTCAGGTCGAGGGCGTACTTCATGACACCGTTCGGGTCGTAGCCCGCCGAAGTCGAGTGCTCGCTCGCACCACTCGAAGGGGAGGCGAGGAGCCCCAGGAGCGGCAGCAGCAACAGGGCGCAGACGAGCGACCGGTAGCAACTCGTAACCTTCATGGGTGACCTCCCGTGGTCCATTCCTGACGTATTCAATCATATTTAGATTGAATATGTGCCCTCACTCTCGATATCCTGTCGAGGAGAACGACACGGCGTGTCAACGAACGGGGAGGGTTTGTGGCGATTGATCTGACGGGGGGCCTCAGCGACGACCTTGAGTTCGTCTTTGCCGAGCAGCCGGCGAATCCCGAGATGCGAGAGTCCGTCAATGCGTGGATCTGGGACGACGGCATGGAGTTCGGATTGCCCCGGATCGGTGTGGAGGCCGTGGCCGATCAATGGGATACCCACGACATCCAGGTGAACGTGGCGTTCGCCGATGGTCGTGTCTTCAACATCTTCGGGCCGGGCCCCGTGCACGACCCATCGGGGGCAGATGGGAAATCCCGCGTGCTTGGCGCCGGACCCCTGTCGTTCGAGCTCATCGAGCCGTTCGGCCATCTGCGCCTGCGCGTGGACGGCGACGCCACTGTGAGCTCGGCCAAGGCCCAGATGGATGGCGCCATGCCCGGGCAGGGAGCAGCGATCCCGATCCACCTCGAGGTCGACATCCGGCCCGCCGTGCCTCCGTGGACGAACGGCGCCCTGCTCGAAGAGGCCAAGCGGGTGCTCGACACCCAGGAGGAGGGTGACCTCATGGGCCACCCCTGGCGATTCGAACAGCTGAGCCGGGCGACCGGCACACTCCGCGTCGGCGACGAGACCTACGAGATCAATGGAGGGGCGAACCGGATCCGCCGTCAGAGCATCCGCCGGGTGGCCAAGTTACGCGGCCACGCCTGGCAGGCCGGCTTGTTCCCGAGTGGCCGCGGGTTCGCCTATATCGCCTACCCACCGCGCGACGACGGCAAGGACACGTACAACGAGGGCTACATCTTCGAGGGTGATGGCCGGCTCATCCCCGCGCGCGTCGTTGATGCGCCCTGGCTTCGCACCCTCGTTCCCGCAGGCGAGGGCGTGCCGTGTGTCCTGCAGACCGAGAAGGGCGAGAACGTGTCGATCGGCGGCACGACGGTCGTGTCGACGTTCCACGTCATGCCGCCAGAAGTCGGAGGTGGTCTTCAACTTCAGCAGGCCATTGCCCGGTACAGCTGGGATGGCGAGGTCGGGACCGGCATGCTGGAGCGGTCGACGGCGCCGAAGAATTTGGCTTGACGACCATCCGTTTCGACCGCGAAACGACGGCCGAGCAGGTGGCTCGGGCGACTGATCTCACAGGTCGCGTCGCCATCGTCACCGGAGCTTCGTCGGGCATCGGGGTCGAGACCGCGCGCGGCCTTGCGGTCGCCGGCGCCGACGTCATCCTCGCCGTGCGGGACATCGCCTCCGGTGAGGACGTTGCCCGGGCTCTCGCCCCCGTCGGACGCGGCGAGCTCGAGGTCCGGCACCTGGACCTGCGGGACCTCGATTCTGTCGCCGCCTTCGCGGCCGGGGTCTCCGGACCGGTTGATCTCCTCGTCGCCAACGCCGGCGTTTCGAATACCCCCGACTCGCACTTGCCGAACGGCTTCGAGCTCCGCTTCGCCACGAATCACCTTGGCCATTTTCTCCTGGCCCAGCTGCTGCACGACCATATGGTCGAGCGCGGCGCGCGCCTCGTCGTCGTGAGCTCGGCCGCCCATAAGGGGAATCACGTGCACCTCGACGACCTGCAGTGGCAGACCCGGGAACACTCCTGGGGCCTGGCCTACGGCGAGTCGAAGAGTGCGAACATCCTTTTCGCGCAGGAAGCAACGCGCCGTTGGGGCCGCGAGGGGATCACGGCCAATGCAGTGCTGCCCGGCTCGGCCTTGACGGGACTACAGCGCTACCACGGTGAGGAGCTCAAACGCGCGATCGGGTTCATGGACGAAGAAGGGCGGCCGAATCCCATGCTCAAGACGGTGGCACAGGCAGCCGCAACGACGATGTGGGCGGCGACGGCACCGGAGCTCGAAGGCCGAGGAGGCCTCGTCCTCGAGGATTGCGACGAAGCCGTGCCGGCTGGCCCCACTGTGCATGCATGGTCGGGCTTCGATGCCTCTGTGGCTGATCCCGACACGGCCCACCGCCTCTGGGAGCTGTCGCGCCTGATGGTCGAGGCGTGGACCTCTCCTCCGGCGTAGCGGCGTTCAGAGCCCGGGGCCGATCGAGTCCGGTCCGGCACCCGCGCCGGACATCGCCGGCGTCCCCGGCACGATGTCCGAGGCGAATTGGCCCAGGACATGAACCAGTTCGGGATAGTGCTCGGGAGACCACCCGTCCAGAAGTCCCTCGAGGCGCGTGCGCACGGCGTCGATGAGTTGATCGGCGACCACCTCGCCGCTCGGGCTCAGCGACGTGAGGGGAGTCTCGACGGACCCTGTCTCGGCGTCGGGAGTGGTGAGGAGTCCGCGATCGATAAGTTCGGCCACCGCCCCGTGCAAGGTGGGCGGGGGGATCTTCTGGGCGGCGGCGAGTGCCGGCAGATCCGCCGCCGGGTTCCGTCGCAGCTGGACCAGGACCCAGCAGTCGGCGAGGGGTAGGTCTGATCCGGCTTCGATGGCGACTCGCTGCAACCATTGCCGCATTTGCTGGCGGCCGACCAGCACACTGAGCGCTCGGAGGATCTCGGTCAGCGAGTCACCCGAGCCGGGTGCGCCGAACGCACCCCCGATGTTCTCGGTCGTCGTCGTCGTGCGCATCGGGAGCTCCTTGATGAACCACGACGCGATGAACGCGATGATGGAGACGAAACCGGCCACCTTGAACGCCGTGTCCAACGATCCGGCAAAGGCGGCCAGGTACGTCGCATGCACCGAGGGCGGCAGGTGGGCCAAGGAGGCTGCGTTGAGATGTGACGTGCTGAGCTGGGACGCGGGCACGTGCGGGAAATCGGCGCGCAGGCGACTGGCGAGTTCCGTCGCAAAAATGGTGCCGACGACAGCGGTACCCACCGAGCTGCCGATGTTCCGGAACAGCGTATTGCCCGACGTCGCCACGCCGAGTTCCTCGTAGCCGACGGCGTTCTGCACGGCGACGACCAGAACCTGCATGACCAGGCCGATCCCGAAGCCCGTCACGAACATGTACACGGAAACGGTCAGGGTCGATGTTTCGGGCGAGAGGCGCGAAAGGAGAAAGAGCCCGAGGGTCATGATGGCCGTGCCGACGATCGGGAATACCCGGTACCGGCCGGTGCGCGAGACGATCTGACCACCCACGATCGAGGTGATCAGGAGTCCGGCCATCAGTGGCAGCAGGTCCAGGCCGGAGCCGGTCGGTGAGGCGCCCTTGACCTCCTGGAAGTAGAGGGGGAGGAACGTGATCGTCCCGAACATGGCGAAACCGAGAAGCAGCGCGACGATACCCGCGGTCACGAAGACCTGGTTCTTGAGCAACGTCAGGGGGAGGACCGGTTCCACCGCCCGGCGTTCGGCGACCACAAAGCCACCCAGGGCGACCAGGGTGAGGGCACCCAGGCCGATCACCTGGACCGAGGACCACGGGTAGGTGGTCCCGCCGAGGCTTACCATGAGCACCAGGGCGGCCAGCGCCAGCGCCAACAGACCGGCGCCGAAGTAGTCGATCCGGTGCTTGACGCGCACGGCCACCGAGGGGAAGGTGACGGCCAGCACCACCAGCGCCAGTATGCCGATCGGGAGGTTGATATAGAAGATCCAGCGCCACGAGAGGTTGGTCGTCAACGCGCCCCCGAGCAAGGGCCCGATCACGGTGGCGAGCCCGAAGACCGCACCGAACAGCCCCTGGTAACGACCACGCCGGCGGGGAGGCACCACGTCGCCGATGGCGGCCTGCGCACTGACCATGAGGCCGCCGCCGCCCAATCCTTGGAACGCCCGGAACGCGATCAACTCCGCAAAGTTCTGACTGAACCCGCACAGGGCTGATCCGACGAGGAAGATCACCAAGCCGACCTGGAGGACGATCCGGCGTCCATACTGGTCGCCGAGCTTTCCGTAGAGCGGTGTCACAACGGTCTGGGCGAGCAGGTAGGCCGTGGTCACCCATGAGATGTGATTCAGTCCGCCGAGATCGCCGGCGATGGTGGGCAGCGCGGTCGCCACGATCGTAGAGTCCAGCGCCGCCATGAGCATGACGAGGAGCAATCCGGAAAAGACCAGGGCGAGCTTGCGACCGTGCAGATCCTGCGGCCCCTCCATTGCCACCAACCCGCTCTCCCTTCCGCACCCGCATCCGGCCTCGGGCCCGACCGCTGCCTCCGGCGCCAGCCTATTACGGCCCTCCCGCGGCACCGTCGTGCTCACCATCGAAGCTCGACCGGCGCCACACGGAGCCCCCGTATGGAGGCTCGTTGCGCCGCAAACTGCTGTACATTCGTGGGCGATGCCGACTGAGCCGGGCGAACGGAGGGCACCATGCGCATGAACGACATGATCCTTGTCAGTGTCGACGACCACTCGATCGAGCCTCCCGACATGTACGAAAGGCACCTGCCGCAGAAGTACAAGAGCCAGGCGCCCAAGATCGTGCGCAATGACCGGGGGATCGACCTCTGGGTCTTCCAGGGTGAGGAGACGTCGACGCCGTTCGGCATGGCGGCGACCGTCGGTTGGCCGCACGATGAGTGGGGCTTCACTCCCGGCACCTTCACCGAGCTGCGCCCTGGTTGCTTCGACATCCACGAGCGGGTGCGGGACATGAACGCCAACGGCGTCCTGGCGTCGATGTGCTTCCCGACCATGGCGGGGTTCAACGCCCGGACCTTTACCGAGGCCGGGGACAAGGATATTTCCCTGGTGATGCTCCAGGCCTACAACGACTGGCACATCGACGAGTGGTGCGCCACCTATCCCGGCCGCTTCATCCCGCTCGGCATCGTGCCCATGTGGGACGTCGACGAGGCGGTGCGAGAGGTGCACCGCATCGCAAAGAAGGGATGTCGGGCCATAAGCTTTCTCGAGGCGCCACACTCGCAGGGGTACCCCAGCTTCCTCTCGGGGCATTGGGACCCGATGCTCGAGGCGATCGTCGACGAGAACATGGTCCTGTGCCTGCACATCGGCGGCGCTTCCGGTCTGGTGACGCAGCCGGCGGAAGCGCCGATCGACCATATGATCGTGATTCCGACGCAGGTCACGATGTTGGTGGCACAGGACCTGCTCTTCGGCCCGACCCTCCGCAAGTTCCCCGGTCTTCGTGTTGCCCTGTCCGAGGGCGGGATCGGGTGGATTCCGTTCTACCTCGACCGGGTCGACCGTCACTTTCAGAACCAGACCTGGCTCCACAACGACTTCGGCGGCAAGTTGCCTTCCGAAGTGTTCCGCGAGCACATCCTGGCCTGCTTCATCACGGACCCCTCCGGCCTGGAGGCGCGGCATCGCATCGGTGTCGACATCGTCGCTTGGGAGTGTGACTACCCGCACACCGATACGACGTGGCCGGAGTCACCGGAGCTCTTGTGGCACGAATTGCAGGACGCCGGAGCGACCGACGATGAAGTCGACAAGATCACGTGGCAGAACGCCCTCCGTTTCTTTGACTGGGATCCCTTCGTGCATATCCCGAAGGAGCAATCCAACGTCGGTGCCCTCCGCGCGCTGGCCACCGATGTCGACACGACGCGGATGTCCAAAGAGGAGTGGCGGGTGCAAAACGAAGACGCCGGCATCGGGTTCGTACCGAGCGCCTGAAACCGCTCCCGGCAAGACGTTCAGCGTTCGGTGGCTTTCGGAATAGCAGTCGGAGGAAGGTGGTAGCCAAGTGACCCCCACGAAGAAACATCGGATCGATCCGTGACGCCGAAGCCAATGAGCGGTGTCAGGGTGATCGAGGTGGCGCAGTTCACCTTCACGCCGGCCGCCGGCGCGGTGCTGGCGGACTGGGGTGCCGACGTCATCAAGATCGAGCATGCGGAACGAGGTGACGCACAACGGGGGCTGATGACAGGTCTCGGTGGCGCAGCAGAGGGAAGCTTCCACCCTCTCATGGAGCACCCGAACCGGGGTAAACGCAGCATCGGGTTGGCCCTGGAGACGCCCGGTGGGCAGGAGGTCCTGGCCGAGCTGCTGCGCGACGCCGACGTCTTCATCGTCAACTTCCTGCCTGACGCCCGTCGTCGCCTGCACCTCGAGGTCGAGGACATCCGGGCCATCAACCCCGCCATCATCTACGCCCGGGGGAGCGGCCACGGCCAACGGGGGCCGGACGCGGAGAAGGGGGGGTACGACGGGTCGACGTTCTGGTGCCGGATGGGCAGTGCGTGGTCTGTCACGCCCTCTGACATGCCTCGAGTGATCAACCAACCCGCTGGCGCGTACGGCGACTCGATCGGGGGGATGACCATTGCCGGAGGGATCGCAGGCGCCCTCTACGCGAGAGAGCGCACCGGTGAGACGTCCATCGTCGACGTGTCGCTGATGAGCGTCGGCGCCTGGATGATGGGCCTCAGCCTGGGCACCGCGATGCTGACCAATTCGGTGCTGCCACCACAACCGATCGACTCACCGATGAACGTCACGTTCAACCCCACCATCGGGATGTTCCGGACCTCGGACGACCGTTTCATCAACCTGACGATGTTGCAGCCCGGTCGCTATTTCGCCGACGTGTGCCGCCACCTCGGTATCGAGGAGCTCCTCGAGGACGAGCGCTTCAGCACCGCCGAGGGACTGATGGCCAACGCCTCCGAAGCCGGGCGGGCGGTCGCGGACGCGTTCCGGAAACAACCGTATGCGTACTGGGTGAAGCATCTCCAGACCATGGAAGGCCAGTGGGCACCTGTGCAGAACCCGCTCGAGATCGTCGACGACCCGCAGATGGAGCCGAACGGCTACATACTCCCGGTCACGGATGCCGAAGGGAACGAACGGCGGCTCGTCGCCAGTCCCGTCCAGTTCGACGACACCCCACCGCAGCTCACCCGGGCCCCACAGTTCGCCGAACACACCGATGAGCTCTTGCGGGAACTCGGCAAATCCGAAGACGAGATCCTCCAGCTCAAGATCGATGGCGCGTGCACGTGACCACCCCCAACATGCCCGCACGCGTTGCGTGGTATGCAGGTGGGGGTGGCTCTAGAACGAAACGGGGAGGGCGAAGATGACCATGCAGGGCGAGCAACGGATGCTGATCGACGGTGAGCTGGTGCTGGCGGATTCCGGTGCGATGTTCGACAACATCAACCCGGCGACGGAGGAGGTACTGGGCCGGGTTGCCGATGGGGGAGCCGCTGACATGGGCCGGGCGATCGACGCGGCGCGACGAGCATTCGACGAGACGGAGTGGTCCACGGACCACGGGTTCCGCCAGCGTTGTCTCGGGCAGCTCCAGGATGCGCTCGAGTCCGAGCAGGAGGTGTTCCGGGAGGAGTTGATCCTGGAGGTCGGCTGTCCGCGCATGACGACCCTGGGTCCCCAGCTCGATGGCCCCGTGCGCGACGCGATCAGATGGCCCGCCAAGCAGATCGACGAGTTCGCCTGGTCGCTCGATCTCCCGGACGGGACCGATGACGCGGGCCACGTCAGCGTCAGGCAGGTCCGCCGCGAACCGGTGGGCGTGGTGGGGGCGATCACGCCGTGGAACTTCCCGCTGGAGGTAACCCTGAACAAGCTGGGCCAGGCGCTGGCCACTGGCAATACCGTCGTACTCAAGCCGGCACCGGACACACCGTTCAATGCGACCCGGCTGGGCCGGCTGATCGCCGAGCACACCGATTTCCCGGCAGGTGTCGTCAACATCGTCACTTCGTCGGACCACTTCGTGGGCGAGGAGCTCACGATCTCGCCCAAGGTCGACCTGATCTCCTTCACCGGTTCGACCGTGGTCGGTAAGCGGATCATGGAGAAAGGAGCGGCCACCATGAAGCGGCTGTTCCTGGAGCTCGGCGGCAAGTCGGCCACTATCGTGCTCGATGACGCCGACATGAATCTGGCCGTCATGAACGGGCTGGGCGTGTGCTTTCATGCCGGACAGGGCTGCGCCATCCAGACCCGGATGCTCCTGCCCCGATCCCGTTATGAGGAGGGTGTGGAGATTCTGAAAGGCATGCTCGGAGCCGTTCCCTACGGCGACCCGCAGCGGCCTGACGTGATGATGGGCCCGGTCATTTCAGCCAAGCAGCGCGATCGCATCCTCGGCTACATCCAGAAGGGGGTCGACGAAGGGGCGACCCTCGCCCTGGGTGGTGGCCGGCCCGCGCAGCACCCGATCGGCTGGTTCCTCGAGCCCACCCTCTTCACCGACGTCGACAACTCCATGTCGATTGCCCAGGAGGAAATCTTCGGACCCGTCCTCGTCGCGATCCCGCACGACGGCGACGACGACGCGGTGCGCATCGCCAACGACAGTGTGTACGGACTCTCCGGCGGTGTCGTGTCCGGGTCGACCGAGCGGGGCTTGGGAGTGGCCCGCCGCATTCGTACGGGATCGATCGGCGTGAACGGCGGCAATACCTACGGACCCGACATGCCTTTCGGTGGCTATAAGGACAGTGGCATCGGTCGACAGAACGGTACCTTCGGGTTCGATCAGTATCTCGAGACCAAGGCGATCGCCTGGCCCAAGGGATGAGGACGACACGATGACAACTGACACGGACCGGCCGGAGATCTACTACGACCCCTTCGACATCGAGATCGACAAAGACCCGCATCCGATCTGGCGTCGGATGCGGGAGGAGGCCCCGCTCTGGTACAACGAAACGTTCAATTTCCATGCGCTGAGCCGCTTCGAGGACGTCGAGCGGGCGATGGTCGATTGGGACACCTATCGTTCCGGGCGCGGTTCCATCCTCGAGGTCCTCCTCGCCAACATCGAGTTACCGCCCGGGATGATCCTCATGGAGGATCCTCCCGGTCACGATGTACACCGCGGCTTGATGTCACGGGTGTTCACGCCCAAGAAGATGAACTTGCTGGAGCCCAAGGTCAGGGAGTTCTGCGCTCGCACCCTCGATCCGCTGGTCGGCAGCGGAGGGTTCGACTTCGTCGCCGATCTCGGTGCGCAGATGCCGATGCGCACCATCGGGATGCTGCTCGGTATTCCCGAGAAGGACCAGGAGGCGATCCGTGATCAGCTCGACGAGGGCATGCGGCTCGACGAGAACGGCGACGGTCGGGTGTTCGAAGGCTACGACTCGGACGAGAGCCAGTTCGCCGAGTACATCGATTGGCGGGAGAAGAACCCGTCAGACGATCTGATGACCGAGCTGCTCAACGCCGAGTTCGAGGACGAGACCGGCACCACGCGTCGTCTCACCCGTACCGAGGTCTTGACCTACGTCGGCTTGATCGCCGGCGCCGGCAACGAGACCTCCACGCGGCTGATCGGGTGGACGGGCAAGCTCCTCGCCGAGCACCCGGACCAGCGGCGGGAGCTGGTGTCCGACCGCAGCCTCATACCGAACGCTATCGAGGAGCTCCTCCGCTACGAGGCCCCGTCACCTGTCCAGGGTCGATGGGTCACGAAAGACGTGGAGCACCACGGTCAGACAGTTCCTGCCAACAGCATCATGATCCTGCTCAACGGTTCGGCCAACCGCGACGACCGCCAGTTCGCGGAAGGTGACCGGTTCGACATCCATCGCAACATCGGGCACCACCTGAGCTTCGGCTACGGCATTCACTTCTGCCTCGGCGCAGCCTTGGCTCGCCTCGAAGGCCGGGTGGCCCTCGATGAGGTCCTGAACCGTTTCCCTGACTGGGAGGTCGACTGGGATCACGCCGTGCAGGCCCACACGCGGACGGTGCGTGGTTGGGAACGCATGCCCGTCACGACGGGCTGAGAAGGAGGATCCGTCAGGAGAGGGATGCGATGACCTCCTGGCCGAACGCGGCGATGGTCCGCGCTTGCGCGAAGTCGCAGAACCAGACGTAGGCCCGCTCGACGCCGCTTTCCGCGAGGTGCCCGAAGTGATCGATCAGCTCGGCGCCCGTGCCAACCCTCAACCCGGATCGCCCGAACCGGCGGTGCGCAGTCTCGGTGATCTCCGCCCGGTCGGCTTCTGCGTGTACGTAGGCGACCTGGAGTTGGAGCGAAATCCGGGCATTCCCGGCCAGGGGGCGCATCGTTTCCAGCTTGTCGAGGATGCCGACGTGGACATTCCACCAGTCGGCGTACGCCGAGACGAGCTGCATCGTTTTCCGCCCGGCTCCTCCGATGACGATGGGAATGTGCCGCAGGGGTCCGGGTGCCTGGCTGGCGTTGTCGAGCACGAAGTATTCACCCTGATGGTCCACCGTCTCCCCGGCCCACAGTGCCGTCACGATCTCGAGCGTCTCCTTCATCCGGGCGACCCGAATCGAAGGTTCGCTCGGGCCGACTCCGAACGTCGACAACTCCTCGGGGACTGAGCCCCACCCGAGGCCGAGATCGAAGCGTCCCCCCGAGGCATGATCGATCGACACGGCCTCCCGCGCCAGCATGGCCGGGTGCCGGAACGAGTCGCACAGCACCAGAGAGCCGATCCGCAGCCGTTCCGTATGCGCGGCAATCCAGGTCGTGGTCACCATGGCCTCGTACATCGGTTGGGCGAAAGCAAGGGGCGGAGCAAGGTGGTCCATGCCGGCGAACCCGGCGAACCCGGCGGCCTCAGCCGCCCGGGCTTTCTCGACCAGCTCGGGCATCGTGAGCCGCATCTGGGGCAGAAACAGGTAGAACTCCATATTTTTTTCCTCTCTCGGAGCGGACGGGGGCGAAATGGGCGCTAGTCGTTCGGCGCGGTGAGCCGCTCACGCAGCTCCCTTTTGAGCACTTTGCCGCTGGCATTGAGCGGCAGTGCGGCAACGATCTCCACGCGGCGGGGGACCTTGAAGTTGGCCATCCGGACCCGGCACCAGCGCATCACCTCTGCGGGATCCGGCCGGCCGTCCGGGCGCGCCACGACGAAGGCCGCCGTCACCTCTCCGAGCCGGGCGTCCGGGAGGGCGACCACCGCCGCCTGGGCGACGTCCGGGTGCTGCAACAGCATGGCTTCGACCTCGGCTGAGGAGACATTGAAACCGCCGACGATCACAATGTCCTTCTTACGGTCGACGATACGCAGGTAACCGTCCCTCCCCAAAAAGCCGACATCCCCGGTACGCAACCAGCCCTCGGCGTCGATGGCCAGTCGGGTGCCTTCGGGGTCGTTGAAATACTCGGTCATCAGGTTGAAGCCACGGATGAGGACCTCGCCGGGCACCTCGACCGGTTGTTCGACGCCGCGGTCGTCAACAATGCGCAGCTCGAGGCCCTCGAGTGGATGCCCGACCGTGGTCGCAATGGTCTCGATGGGGTCGCTCTGCTCGCAGATCGTCGCGGTGCCATGGGTTTCGGTCAGCCCATAGGCGGTGACGACGGACTCGAGGCCCATGCGTGCGCGCATTTGGGCGATCAGCTCGACGGGGACCACGGCTGCTCCTGTGACCGAGAGCCGAAGCGTCTGGAGGGGAAACGATGCGAAGTCCGGGTGCGCCAGGATCGCCTGGAACACGGAGGGAGGCCCGGGCAGGACGGTGATGCGCTCTTCTCCGACCCGGGCTACGACCGGGGCGACGTCGAATACCGGGTGGGTCACGATTGTGCAGCCAACCAGGAAGGAGGCGAGGATGCACGATTTGAGGCCGGCGGTGTGGAAGAACGGGTAGACGACGAGCATGCGGTCCCCCCGGGTCAGACCGACCCCGCGCGACCATTGCCGGTACGTCTCGACGCTTGCACCCTGCCGGAGGACGGCCCCTTTGGGAAGGCCGGTCGTTCCGGATGTGAAGATGATGTCGCTCGGGTTTCCGGCCTCGACGCCGCTGGCCCGTGCGGCCACTTCCTCGGCGGAAACGTCGTTCCCCCGTTCGAGAAAGGCCGGCCACGCGACGGAGCCCTGGCCGGCCGGGCCGCTCACCACGATGGTCTGCGGGCGTTTCTCTTCGGGGAGCGCCGTCGCCAGCAGTTGCAGATAGTCGACGCCGAGGAAGTCGGTGACCGTGAAGAGCAGCGTGACACCGGCGGTCTCGAGGAGGTGGGCGGCCTCCGACCCCTTGTAGCGGGTATTGATCGGGACGAGGACGGCACCGACGCCGTAGACGGCGAAAGAGATCGTCACCGAGTCGAGCCCGTTCGGAGCCCAGAGGGCGACCCGGTCACCGGGAGCGACCCCCGAACCGATGAGGGCGCGCTCGATCGCGCCAACCGCCTCGAGCGCTGCGGCGAAGGTCATTCTCCGCCCGCCATCGACGATCGCTTCGAGGTCACCGAAGCGATCGGCCGCCTCTCGCAGCACGGCCGGAATGGTCTGGGCGGCCATTGCGTCAGGCTGGTTCAGGGGCGAGCCAATTCGGCGGACGCTTCTCGGCAAAAGCGAGAGGTCCCTCGCTCTGGTCGGGATGGCCCCACATGGAGATCAGCTCTCTCGCCCCGGCCTTGCAGGCGTCCGTCAGGCCGAGCTCGAAAGCACCCCAGAGCGCGCGTTTGGTCGCCGCCATGGCGGCCGGTGAGTTCTGGGCGATCTTCTCGGCCAGCTCCTGTGCGGCCTCACGCAGTCGTTCCGGCGGATCGACGATCTGGCTGATCATCCCGAGCTCGAGTGCCCGCGGGGCGTTCATCCGCTCGTGGCGACCCACGAGAGCCATGCGCATCACTGCCTCGGCCGGCATCTTGCGGAGGAGACCGATCGCTTCGATGGCGACGACCTGACCGACCGAGACGTGCGGATCGAAGAACGTGGCGTCGGAAGCGGCTATCACGATGTCCGCATCGGCGACCCAGTGCAGCCCGCCACCGGCGCAGATGCCGTTCACTGCGGTGATCACCGGTTTCCAGACCTTCTGATGCCACGCCGTGAAGTGGATGTCGAGGTCTTCGAGACCGTCGCGGTACCGCTGCATTCCCAGCCCGTCGCTGGCGATCTCGGTGACGTCGACCCCGGTCTGGAAATCCCGCCCTTCACCCGTATGGACGATCACCCGGACGTCGGGATCGTCACGCAGCTCGACCCAGGCCAGGGCGAATTCGTCCCGCATCGCCGCGTTCATCGCATTCAGCTGTTGCGGTCTGTTGTTGATCAGCCAGCCGACGGGCCCGTGCCGCTCGACCTTGAGATGCTGGTAGTCCATGATCTCCTCTCGGCGACGTGACCGCTATTCCCAGGGTTCGAAGAGCCCCTCGAACTCCAACGTATCGTTCTGCACCCGCCCGTAGAGGAGCCAGTCGCCGCGAAACATGCCGTGCTCGTGCGGAGAGCACGCGATGTGGGTGTGGGGACCGCCGGTCGTGCTCGGCATGAACCTGATGCGCTCCAAGCCGGCCTTGAGGCCTTCACCACTCAGAATGGGGGCGCGGAGCAGACCTTCGACGAGCACCCTCGCCGTGTCGTAGGCCAGAACCGGAACGGCGTTCGGCCACAGGGGTGGATCCTCTCCGTAGCGCTCGACATAGCGTTGGTGGAAGTTCTGGACGAGGGGGTTCTGCGGGTCCAGTTGGTCAATCCCCACCCACCCCTCGAACTTCTCGAAGCCCATGAGGTAGAACATGAAGGCCGTGGTCATGATGCGCGGGGGATCCCACTCCAGCTCGTCCAGTGACGCGCGGAGGAGACCCTTGGCGGCCAACATCCCATAGCCCATGTAGACGAGCGCATCGGGCTCGATCCTGCGCAGATTGCGAAGGTTGGCCGTCAAATCGGTGGGCGTCTGCGAGACGGTCTCGACCGCGGCGACCGCGATGCCGCGCCGCCGGCACTCCTGGCGGAAGTACCGGAAGTATTCCTCGCCGTTGGGCGAGATCTCGCTGAGGACAGCGACGCGCTCGTGGCCATGCCGCTTCAGCCAGGCCACGATCAACGTGGCGTCACCTCCGCAGTCACCGTTGCCGAGCCGGAAGTTGTAGTCGCCATGGAACTGTTCCGTGCCGCACCAGCTGATGAGCGGCACATGGAGCTCATTGGCCAGGGGACCGACGGTGATCGCGTTATCCGAGCTGTAGGCACCAGCGACGCCGATGCACCCCTCTTCGACCAGCCAACGGAACCCGTCGGTCGCGTTCTTGGCGGACCCCTGGGGCAGGCCGTTCTCCGGATGGAGGACAAATTCCACCGGGCGCTCCAAGAGGCCCTGTTCGGTCGCCTCGTCGAAGGCCATCCGATGGATCTTGTCGTATCCCCCGCCCGGCCCGTCGAGGGCCGATCCGAGCCAACCAATTTTGATTGCATCCATCGTGACTCCTTCTGTTGTGCGCCGGTCCTGGCGCGGGGAATGCGCGGGTCAGGTGCGCGGTGACAAGGGCCCCCCGGACGCCATGCCGGTACCCTAGAACTGGATTCTCATTCTTGCAAGGGACTGTCGCTCTTCCGGTTTTCGAGGGCCCGCCACAGGGCGGCTTTGCTCGCCGCGAGGGCCGCCGGAGACTGCCGGGCGATCCCCTCCGCCAGCCTTTGTGCCGCCGCCCGCAGCTGCTCGGGGGGATCGATGATCTGGCTCACCATGCCCAGCGTGTAGGCGCGGCGCGCCGGAATCCGCTCGTGCCGCCCAAGCAGGGCCATGCGGGTGACCGCTTCGGCCGGCATCTTGAACAGGAGACCGATCGGTTCGTAGGCGCTCACCTGTCCCACGCTCACATGCGGATCGAGGAAACTGGCGTCGCTGGCGGCGATCACCACATCGGCGTCGGCCACGAAGTGGAGGCCGCCACCGGCGCACGTGCCGTTGATCGCCGCGATGACAGGCTTCGAGACCCCGTTGTGCAACGCCGTCAACCGCAATTCGGCTCGTTTGGTCCGCCGCGACTGCTCGCGCAGGCTGTCCGGGTCCCGCGCCAGCGCCATCATGTCCAGGCCCGTCTGAAAGTTGGCGCCGGCGCCCGTGTTCACAATGACCCGGACCGCGGGGTCCCGGTCCAATTCCGTCCAGGCCCCTTCCAGCGCATCGAGCATCGCGGCGTCCATGGCATTGCCGGCGTCGGGGCGGTTGAAGATCAGCCACCCCACCGGCCCGTGCTGCTCGATCAGGAGCGGAGCGTCGGGTTCCTTGTTCATTCTTCTTCGACGAAGTAACTGCTCGTGACCCCTCCGAGGAGGAGATGCTTGAGCACCTTGCCCGAGGCGTTGTGCGGCAACTCGTCGACGAACTCCACGTGCTCGGGAACCTTGAAGGCGGCCAGGGCGGTCCCGGCAAAGGAGCGGATCTCGGCCGCGGAGCTGGCATGGCCTTCACGGAGGACGAGGAACGCCTTGACCTGCTGTCCCAACGTTCGGTGCGGCACCCCGACGACGGCCACTTCGACCACCGCAGGATGCTCGTAGAGCCGGTTCTCCACCTCGACCGGAGAGACGTTCTCCCCGCCACGGATGATGAGGTCACTCCGCCGGCCTGCGAGATAGACGAATCCGTCACGGTGAGAACCGAGGTCGCCGGTGTGGTACCAGCCATCCTCGATGACAGCTTCGGTGGCCGCTCGATCACGCCAGTAACCGGCGAACGTGCTGGCGGAGCGGAGAGCGATCTCCCCGACGGCTCCTTCGGCCAGGGCGTCGCGCGACCGTGGATCGCGGATCTCGAGTTCGACCGTGGGTGATGGCTGACCGATGGAGTCCGGGTGGAGAAAGCTGTCGGTGCCGCCCAGGCTGGTGCCGAGCCCGTTCGTCTCGGTCATGCCGTAGCCGAGCCCGAGGGCCGGACGGACCCACGGGAGCCGTTCTTCGAGCTTTCGCAGGAGTTCTGGCGGCCAGACCGCCCCGCCGCCCCCCACCGTCCGCAGCGACGCAAGGTCGTAGCGCCCGAACTCGGGCCAGTCCAACAAGCGCCAGAGTTGCGTCGGCACGAGTGACCAGACCGAGACCTTGTGTTGTTCGCTCAGGGCGAGGTGGACCTCTTCGCGCCAGCGCCCGACCGGTGGGTAGACGAGTGTGACGCCGGTCATCGGGGCGGGCACCATCGTGCAGGTGAGACCCGAGACGTGGAACATCGGACTGCTGTTGAGGGCACAGGGGAGAAGCGGGGATGGCACGGCGGACCCGGCGCGGACCCGGAGCTCAGCACCCCGGAGCTGGGTGGCCAGTGCGAAATGGATGATATTCCGATGCGAGATGGGCACACCCTTCGGCCGGCCCGTCGTCCCGCTCGTGAAAAGGATCACGACGGGATCGTCCTCGTGGGACGAGACTGCCGGCAACGGTGCCCCCGCCCCCTCCGCCTCCAGTTCGGCCACCGTCTCCTCCAGCGGGCGGACGGCCATGCCGAAGTCAAGCGCGGTCAGCCGCTCCATGCGCCGGCGGTCGGCGAACACGACGCGCGGCTCGGTCAGTTCGACGGCGTAGGCCAGTTCCGACCCGGTCCACCAACCGTTGAGTGCGACTGTGCTCCCTCCGAGCGAGGCTACGGCCCAGAACAAGAGGGCGTACTCCACGCGGTTCGCCGCCGCGATCGCGATGCGGTCACCGGGGCGGACGCCGAAGCGGGTTCGCAGACCGCTCGCCAGATGAGCGACGGCCGGCACGATCGATGCGAACGTCAGCGTCCGCTCCGGAAAGACGAGATACGGACGGTCCCGGTAGCGTTCGGCCCCTGCACTGAGCACGTCGACGACCGAGGTGGGCCGACGGGCGAAGACGCGCACTGAGAACCCCCGCCGGTCCTCCACCGTGAGCTCGAAGGGGCCGCCCGGGCCCAACAGATCCTCTGCCGCTTCGGCCGGGAGATCCTGCCCGGTCCAGGCCAACCGGTGTCGACTCTGACGACTGCTCCCGCGGGGCGACGGCATCGATATCGACCTCACGCTCAGCCCGGGTGCGTGGAGGCGACGTCGGCATCCACCTTCCGTCGGTCTTTCTGTTCCCGGTACGTGAACAGCACCTGCAACGATTCTTCGATGCGCCGCGCCGCCTCCTCGATGGAACGGCGCTCGAGCGCCCACGCCCGCATCTCGGCCCCCAGGATGTCGAGCGTGGAGCGGAGTAGGCGCTCTGCGGTCTCGGGGTCGGTATTGCGGATCGCCACCCTGTAGGTATCCGCCGTCGCACGGGCCATCACTTCGTAGAGCTCACGAGCCACGGGATCCTTCGTGGTCTCCAGCATCATGAGGACGCGGTAGAACTGCGGGCTCGCCTTGAAGGAGCGGACAGATCGTCGCAGGACGTCGAGAAGTCGCTCGAGGTCCGAGTCTCCCTGCAGGCCACGTTGGGCAACCCGGCGGTGCAACCGCTCGACCCATTCGAGCTGCACTGCGGCGAAGAGCTGCTCCTTCGACGGAAAGTAGCGATAGAGGGTGGCTAACGCCACGTCTGATCCTTCGGCGACGTCACGCATCTGGATGTCGTCGTAGTCGGACTCGGACAACATTTCCAGGGCGGTGCGGATGATCCGGCTCCGACGCTCCGCTCTGGACGGCGGCAGGGGGGAAGGAAATCGCCCCTGCGCGTGCTGCTCCGCCACCTGTCTCCTCTCGTGCGGTCCCCTTCGGATGCCCGCGGTCTCAGTTGCGAAAACGAGAATCTGATTCTAGGATAGCAGACGGCGTTCCACAGAAGGGCTGGCACCTTGGTCGATTTCCCGGTTTTCGACGCTGACAACCACTATTACGAGGCGCTCGACGCCTTTACCCGTTATATCGATCCGGCGATGCGAAAGCGGGCCGTGCAGTGGGCCACCATCGACGGGAAAGAGCGCCTTCTGGTCGGCGGCCGGGTCAACCGATTCATTCCGAATCCGACGTTCGAGCAGGTGTCAAGGCCCGGAGCGTTGTCGGAATACTTTCGGGCGAAGTCGGGGGTGGGGGACATGCGGAGCGCCTTCGGGGAACTCGAGCCGATTTCGTCACGTCCTGAATACCGCGATCGACAAGCGCGGTTGCGGGTCATGGACGAACAGGGACTCGAAGCGTGCATCATGCTGCCGACGATCGGCGTCGGTATGGAGGCAGCCCTCGAGCACGACCAAGAAGCCTGCGCAGCGGTCTTCACCGCCTTCAACCGCTGGTTGGACGAGGATTGGGGACTGAACTTCGAAGACCGGATCTACGGGGCCCCGTACGTGAGCCTCATCGACCTCGACTGGGCCGTCTCGGAGTTGGAGTGGGCCTTGGATCACGATGTGCGTGTCGTGCTCATGCGTCCCGGTTCGGTCAATACACGGTTTGGTCGGCGCACGCCCGGCGACCCGGCACACGACCCGTTCTGGGCGCGTCTGAACGAGGCCGGGATTACCTTGGCCATCCACGGTGGCGACTCCGGCTACGGCGAGTACGAGCAGATCTGGGGTATGACCGGCGAAATAGAGGCGTTCCGGATGCCGCCCCTCAAGAGCCTGCTGTCAGCCAGCCCGATACACGACATGATGGCTTCGCTCATGTCGGACCGACTCTTCGAGCGTTTTCCCAACCTCCGCATCGCGACCATCGAGACGGGATCGGGCTGGGTTTCGCCCCTCCTCCAACGGTTGCGCAAGACGGCCATCCAGAATCCTCATGCCTTCGGGGCCGACCCGAACGAGTTGTTCATGGAGCACGTCTGGGTCTCGCCATTCTTCGAGGACAACGTGCAGGCGCTCGTGAGCCGGGTCGGCGCCGAGCGGGTGCTGTTCGGTTCGGACTACCCCCATGCGGAAGGGCTGGCCGATCCGCTCTCCTTCGAGAAGGAGTTGGATGGGTTCTCCGACGAGGATGTGCGCCTGATCATGCACGACAATGCCCGGGCGCTCGTCACGCCCCGACCGGCGTGATCGCCCGCGGGAAGGAGCGCTCGTGCTGAAGGACATACGGACGACGTCGGGAGAGGAGCACTGGGAAGAGCTCCGCCGCCGTTGGACGAGCCTGCTCAGCTACCGCTACCTGGGCCGCAGTCATGCCAATCTGAACAGCGGCCCGGCCGACCCCACCATGAAGCTGCGTCATGACATGCGCAACGCGTCCGGGGGGATCATGGCCGCCCCCCTGTGCATCGCGTCGCCCGAGGGTGGGGGGATCAGCGACGAAGTGGCCGTGCCCAATCCGGTCATTCACAGCCTGCAGATTCTCGACGAGGCCCGCGACGTGCGTCGGATCGAGGTCGTGCCCGAAGTCCTCAAGCAGGGCCAGCGCATGGGGTTCAGTCGATCGCTCATCGTCGATGCCGACAACCGAGCCCGCGTCATTGCCCTGACCGCCGGCCAAGGGGTCAGCCTCGGTGACGTGCCACCAGGCTTCGAAAAGATGGAAGAGGAGAAGATCGTGGTCGAGGACTCGCCCGATCTGCCCCCCTTGTACAAGGTGTTCGGGGCGTCGCGTCGCGACGACGGGCACTGGGTCCTGCCCGAGCTGGCCATCGAATTGGCCTCGCCCGACGCCGCACTGCACCTCGGCCCCCAACACATCCTGCTCGAGACAGCAGCCACCGCGCTTGCGGCGGAATGGGCCGAAGACGATCGCCTGCAGATCGAGAGCTGGCACGTCATGTTCCTCGCCCGGGGCAAGGTCGGGCCCTTCCGTGTCGAGGGGGAGGCTTTCGACGGAGCCGATCGGATCGGGGTCCGCCTGACGTTGCACGACGAGGGGAACCTCGACCGCTCGGTCACCGCCGCGTCGGCGGTCTTTCGGTCGGCCACAAATGGAAGTGGAGGAAAAGCGTGAGCAAGCAACTCGGATTCCCTGTCTTCGACGCCGACAACCATCTCTACGAGACCGGCGACGCCCTGACCAAGTACCTGCCGGAGAACCGCCGTGGGGCGATCGATTTCGTCGAGGTGCACGGCCGGACCAAAATTATGGTGAACGGCCAGGTCAGCAACTACATCCCGAACCCGACGTTCGACCGGGTCGGCCGGCCCGGCGCCCAGGAGGAGTATTTCAAGATCGGGAACCCCGAAGGCAAGTCGTACCGGGAGATCATCGGCCGGGGCATCGACTGCCCGCCAGCGTTCCGCGAAGCGGGTCCGCGTCTGGAGCTCATGGACGAGCAGGGCGTCGACTACGCCATGATGTACCCGACCTTGGCCAGTCTCGTCGAGGAACGCATGAAGGACGATCCCGATCTCTGCGCCGATGCCATCCACGCCCTGAACCAGTGGATGATCGAGGCGTGGCCCTACACCTTCGAGCACCGGATCTTCTCGACGCCGGTCATTGCCACGGGGCTGGTCGAACGAGCGATGCAGGAGCTCGAATTCGTCGTCGCACACGGGGCCCGGGCGATCTTGATGCGCCCCGCTCCGGCGTGGGGCTATCGAGGCCCTCGTACTTTCGCGCTGACAGAGTTCGACCCGTTCTGGAAGAAGGTCGAGGAGTCCGGCGTGCTCGTCGTCCTGCACGCGTCGGACAGTGGGTACAACCGCTACACCAATGAATGGGAAGGCGCGCACGGCGAGGCGCTGGCGTTCGGCGAGCCCAGTCTCTTCTCGCTGACGGTGGAGGGGGACTACCGGGCGGTCCGCGATGCCGCGACGTCACTCATCTGCCACGGAGCGCTCCAGCGGTTCCCGAAGTTACGAATCGCGTTGGTCGAGAACGGCGGGGGTTGGGTTCCGCACTTCCTCGAGCAGCTCGACCATGCCTACGACAAGGCGCCGCACCGCTACGAAGAGAAGCCGTCAGCCACCTTCAAACGGCATTTTTGGATGCATCCGTTCCACGAGGAGGACCCACGCGAGCTCGTGCATCTCCTCGGGGCGGATCACGTGATCTTCGGTTCCGACTTCCCCCACATCGAAGGGCTGGCCGACCCCCTGTCGTGGGCGGCGGAATTGCACGGACTGCCTGACGACGAGCTCCGACTCGTGATGGGCGGCAACATGATGCAGCTGCTCGGCATTTCGGCCTGATCCGAAGGTACGGTTTCGTGCAGCCGGGCGACCCCCGGGGGTCCCTGTGAACGACGCGGGCGCCGGCTCGTCCGCGACCCTGGCCGCGCTGCTCGTCGACCATCCCTTCGCTGACGAGCAGGAACTCCTCCACGGTGGAGGTCAGGTGCTCACCGCAGGCGTTGCCCGAGCCCGCGCGCGGGCCCTGGCGGCCGATCTTCGGGCATCCGGCGTGAAAACCGGTCACGGCGTTGGCCTCCGGATGGCCAATAGCCCCGATTTCGTGGTCGCCACGATGGCCACCTGGCTGGCCGGTGCCGTCCTGATCCCGATCAATGACAGGCTCCCCGAGGCCGGCCTGCAGGCGCTCCTCGATGCGACGAACCCAGTTGTCCTCGTCGAGCCCGATGGCGCCATCCGGGCGATCGACTCGCCCCGTTCCTTCGGTCCGGACGTGGCGTTCGTGATGTGGACGTCGGGGACGACCGGGGCGCCGAAGGCGATCCTGCATACCCACAGCGCGTACCTCGAGCTCCTCGATCGGGTCCTGGTGCCTCTGCGCGGGAGTGAGCGACGCGAGGGCCGGACTCCGTCGCCCAATCTCATCCCCGTCTCCCTCGCCTTGAATGCGGGCATGTACAACGCCCTTTTCGGGCTCAGAGCGGGGGCACCGCTGGTGATCATGGACCGGTTCACGACATCGGAGTTCGCTCGCCTGGTCCACGACCACGACATTCGCTCCACCGTCCTTCCACCCGCAGCGATAGCCATGTTGAACGCCGACGCCGCCCTTGAAAGCCTTTCCCCGTTGCGCTTCGTCCGGAGCATCACGGCTCCGCTTTCTCCGACCCAGGCGCGGCGCTTCATGGATCGCTTTGGTGTCTTCGTGCTCAACAGCTACGGTCAGGCCGAGATGGGCGAGGTGATCGGATGGACCGCAACGGATGCCAGGGAGCATCCCGAGAAGGTGGGCGCGGCAGGCCGGCCGCACCCGGGCGTCGCGCTCGAAGATCGTTGGTGGGGATCCGCACCTTTCGGGAAGCGTCGGCGAGTTGTGGGTACGGCCGCCGAGGGTGGCGGAGGGCTACGTCGCCGGCGGATCCCTTGAAGATCGGACCGACGACGGGGGATTCATCGCCACGGGCGATCTGGCCCGGCTCGATCCGGAGGGATTCGTCTGGATCGAAGGCCGGGTCGGCGACCTGATCAACCGGGGAGGCAACAAGGTCTTTCCCGAAGAGGTCGAAGAGGTGCTGAAGCTCGCCCCCGGGGTGAGCGACGCCGCGGTGGTGGGGGTCCCCGACGAACGCCTGGGTGAGGTGCCGGTGGCCTACGTGGTGGCGGACTCGGCTCTCGATGTCGACGGGCTACGGCAGCTCTGCCGGTCCAACCTTGTGCCCTACAAAGTGCCGGTAGATTTCATCCCGATCGTTGCACTCCCGCGCACCGAGGTGGGCAAACTGCAGCGGGGTGCATTACGGGCCGACTATGGGGCACGGCCGAAGGGGGACATGTCATGAGCGACCCGGGGACGATCACCGACGAGGCGATCGCCCGATTGTGCAGTCGCATCGGGATCCCTGAGCCGCATCCGGTCGCCCCGCACTACCTGCGTCCGGACGTTGACGCGTTCCGTCACGTGGCGCAAGCCTACGGCGACGACAATCCGCTCTGGTCGGACGAGCACTATGCCGAAGCGGGCCCTTGGGGCAGCGTGATCGCGCCGCCGCCCCTCGTCGGTGGTGACTCGCTGATCGGCGAGGACGAGGTGACCGAGGTGGCGCCGCAATGGCGTGACCTCATGCGTGGTGACCCCCTGCGCGGCGTGCATGCTTTTTACGCGGCCAGCGCCAGAGAGTGGTGGCGGCCGCTGCGCCCGGGCAGACGGGTGCGCCGGCGCAATGCATTGGTGGGGGTCTTCGACAAGGCGAGCGAATTCGCCGGCCGAGCGGTGCACGAATGGACGGGCCAGGTCTTCCAGGACGCAGACGGGGAGGTCCTTTCGGCCCAGTACCGCCTGATGGTCCGGACCGAACGAGCGAAGGCCAAGGAGAAGAAGAAGTACGACGCGATCGAGGTGGCTCCCTACACCGACGAGGAGATCGCGCGGATCGACCGCACCTACGCGTCGGAGGCACCGTTGGGGCCGACCCGGCGCCATTGGGAGGACGTGCGTGTGGGGGACCGGGTCGGACCGATGGTCAAAGGTCCTCTGACCGTCACCGACATGATCTGCTGGCACGTCGGCATGGGGATGGGCCTGTACGGCGTCAAGCCCCTCCGGCTCGGGTATCAGAATCGCCAACGGATCCCGCGGTTTTTCCACCGCGATGAGCTCAATATCCCTGACGTCATGCAACGGGTCCACTGGGACCCCGCGTTCGCCCGGCGGGCCGGCAATCCGACGACCTTCGACTACGGACGGATGCGTGAGACCTGGCTGATCCACCTCTGCACGGACTGGATGGGTGATGCCGGCTGGCTCTGGAAGCTCGATTGCGAATTCCGCGGATTCAACTTTGTCGGGGACACCCAGTGGCTCACCGGCGTGATCACCCGGAAGTTCCGGACGGCCAATGGGGGTCATGCCGTCGACCTCGACGTGCAGACCGAAAACCAGCGGGGCGACATCACGACACCCGGGCACGCCACGATCATCCTTCCCAGTCGTGAGGGCGGCGACGTCGTGCTGCCCGATCCGCCGGGAGGCGCCCGCAATCTGACCGAAGCCCTCCGGGCCATCGCCGACGCGTTCGCTGACGGCTCAGCGGCTCCGCTGCGATGACCGTCGGCAGCGATCGATCAGTGCCCGGTCTCGCCGTGGCCCAGCGCGGCGCCGTCCTCACATTGCGCCTGGAGCGACCCGACCAGCGCAACGCCATCGACGACATCATGATGGCGGGGTTGATCGACGCCGTCGATCTGGCGGGCCGGGACGAGAGCGTCCGGGCTATCCTCCTCACCGGCGCGGGTGAGCATTTCTGCGGTGGCGCCGATGTCATCGCCCGCAACGCCGACACCGGGAGTAGGCCCAGGGTCGGGTCGATCCAACGGCGGCTGCCCTCGTTGGCCCATCGGCTCATACCTCTGCTCTGCGAAGTCCAGGTACCCGTCGTGTGCGCGGTGAAGGGCTGGGCTGTCGGCATCGGGCTTCAGCTGGCTGCGGCAGCGGACTTCACGGTTGCTGCGGCGGACGCCACCTTCTGGGCACCTTTCTCGCAGCGGGGGTTCTCGCCGGACAGCGGCGCGACGTGGCTGCTCCCGCGTCTCGTCGGTGTGGTCCGCGCCCGCGAACTCCTGTTGCTCGGTCGACGTCTAAGTGGAGCGGAGGCTGTCGAGTGGGGTCTCGTGCAACAGTCGGTGTCACGCGACGACGTGGAAGCCGTTGCCTCGGAGTTGGCGCATCGATTGGCGGCCGGCCCCACGGTCGCGCTCGGGCTTACGAAGTGGTTGCTCCTGGCGGGAGACGCGCTGCCGTTGGACGGCCAGCTGCGAAACGAGGCCTTTGCTCTGGAGATCTCTTCGCGCAGTGAGGACTTTCGTGAGGGCCTCGGCGCGTTGAAGGAGCGCCGGGATCCCGAATTCAAGGGTCGCTAATGCCGCAATCCCCGTTCGTGGCCGGCCTCGAGCCGGACGAGTTGCGGGCCCGAGTGCGCCGGTGGATGGAGGAAGCCGTTCCCGAGACATGGCGGGAAGCGGCTGCACGAGGTGGTGCGCGTGCTCTGCGCGAGGTGCGCTCGAGGGCTGAGTACGAAGAGTGGTACCCCCAGTTCGCCGCGACGGGGTTGGTGGTCGCCACCTGGCCCGTCGAGTACGGAGGGGCCGGTCTGAGCGCCGCAGAGGCGCAAGAGGTCGAAGCGGAGCTGGCGCCGCTCAATCTCGGCCGTCTCAACCCGCTGGGTCTCAACCTGGCCGCGCCCGCTCTCTTTGCGCACGGAACCGAGGAGCAGCGGCGGCGGTTCCTGCCTCCGATCGTCGCCAACGTAGAGATCTGGTGCCAGCTTTTCAGCGAGCCGGGTGCCGGTTCCGACCTGGCCTCGCTGTCCACGAGGGCCGTCCGGGACGGCGACGACTGGGTGGTCACCGGGCAGAAGGTGTGGAGCACGTGGGCCCACCTCGCTGACTTCGGCGTCCTTTTGGCGAGGACGGATCCAGAGGTGCCCAAGCGCCGCGGGCTCACCTACCTCATGGTGGACATGCACGCACCGGGCGTGGAGGTCCGTCCCCTGCGCCATATCACCGGTGATGTCGATTTCAACGAGGTCTTCCTGGACGCCGTCCGGATCCCGGACACGCGCCGGGTCGGATCCGAGAACGACGGGTGGTCGGTCGCCAATGCGACATTGTCGGGCGAACGGCAGATGGTCGCCGGTTCGGGCTCGGGCGGTGTCGACCGGATCGGCGGGGGAGGGGCGGACCGGCTGCTCTCGTTGGCCCGGCGCGCGCGACAGCGACGGCCGCGCGGCATGGGACGACGCGGTGACGCGCCAACGGCTGGTCACCCTGTGGTCCGAGGACCGGATCCGCAACTGGACGAACCAGCGGGCGAGAGCCGGACGCAACACGGGGCGTCCCCTCGGCCCGGAAAGCTCCATCGGCAAAGTCCACCAGGGCGATCTCAACCAGCGCATGCAGAATGCGGCGGCAGACCAGCTGGGGACCGGGGCCATCGCCTGGGTCGACCCTGCCGGCGAAGGTCGGCTCGGCCCGGTCACCCCCGAACGGTACGGCGAAGATCTTCCCTACGAGGTCATGGGCATGCTGCGGAGCCGGGCCAATACCATCGAGGGAGGGACGACCGAGATAAACAAGAACGTGGTGGCGGAGCGCGTGCTGGGTCTTCCGCGTGAGCCCGATGCCTGGAGGGACTCGCCGTGGAAGGACGTTCCCCGCAGTTAGACGCCCAGCCGGCGGGAATCACAGGGCCGCCCGACCGCCGTCGACCGAGAGCGTTGCCGCGTGAATATTGGATGCGTCGTCGCTGACGAGAAAGAGCACCGCTGCAGCGACCTCCTCGGGGGTACTGGCCCGTTGCGAGGGTATCGAGGCGATGAAGGGAGCGAGATACTCCTGCATTTCGAGCACTGTGGGTGTGAGTGTCGGCCCCGGCGCCACGGTGTTCACTCTGACCCCGTGCGGGCCGTATTCGGCCGCCCACGACTTGGTGAGCGAATGGATGGTCGCCTTCGTCGCGCTGTAGAGCGCCGACCCTCCCATGCCGATGAGGCCGTTGATGGAGCCCATGTTGACGATGGCACCCCGTCCCTGCGCCGCCATGGCCGGAGCGATGATGCCGGTCAGGAGGAAGGCCGCCCGGACGTTGACGGCAAAGGCCTGGTCGATGAGGTCTCCGGCCACGTCTGCGCTCGGCGAAGGCGTGATCAGCATGGCGGCATTGTTGACCAGTATTTCGAGTTGACCCCCGGCTCTCCGTGTCGCCGCCTCCGCCAAAGAGCGTGTCCCCGCTGGGGTGGAGAGGTCGGCCGCGACGAAGTCCGCCCGCCCACCCGACGCAGTGATCGAGGCCACGACGCTGTTGCCCCGACCTTCGTTTCGCCCGCTGACGATGACGTGCGCTCCTTCGCCGGCGAGAGCGTGCGCGATGGCCACGCCGATCCCGTCGGTGGAACCGGTGACAAGTGCCCCGCGATCTTCCAGTCGTGTGCCCATGATGAACCTCCGGTTAGATTGGACTCCCTAGTCCAACCATGGCCTCCATAGACTGGACCAGCAAGTCCAAAATCGGGAGAGAAACCATTGCCGCAGGCATTGACACGGAAGGGCCTTGCCACCCGGCAGCGCATCATCGAAGGCGCCGCAGCCGAGTTTCGGGACCAGGGGGTCTCGACCACTCTCGAGGACGTCATGGCCCGGACGGCAACGAGCAAGAGCCAACTGTTCCACTACTTCCCCGAAGGAAAGGAGCAGCTGCTTCTCGCTGCAGCCCGTTATGAGGCCGCACGGGTCCTCTCGGATCAGCAGCCGTATCTGGCCCACCTGACTTCGTGGCGAGCATGGGAGGCGTGGAGGGATGCGGTCGTGGACCGCTATCGAAAGCAGGGGCAGGAGTGTCCGTTGAGCACGCTCGTCACCCAGCTCGGGCGCAACACCCCTGGTGCCCAGGCGATCATCACCGAGTTGCTCGGACAGTGGGAGGCGGAGATCATCGCCGGCATACGCGAGATGCAGGTTCGGCGGAAGGTCGCAGCCGACATCGACGTGTGCCTCGCGGCCGCCGCTCTGCTCGCCGGCATTCAAGGGGGAGTGTTGGTCATGCTCGCTACGGGCCAGTTGCGTCATCTCGAGGCCGCACTGGACATGGGCATCCAAAACCTGCGGGACAGTCTCCGCCCCTAGGGCGGGGACTGTCCCAGTGCAGCGGGGCCGCGGTCTCCGGGTTTCAGGGCCGGGTGGCGAGCTCCGCGAGGCCGTCGCCGGCGAGGTCACCGAAGACCGCCTTGCGTCCGGTCATGGCCAGGATCAACGATTGCAGCGGACCGGCAACCTCTGGCCCGTTGCCGTGCGCCCACTCGGTGTCTGTCGCGCGCAGGTGCAATCCGGTGATCCGACGCTTGGCGCCGATCAGTAGGTTGGAGCCCTTCCAACTGTCCGCCACCGCGACGAGCGCCGGCACGGGTGACTGGTGTTCCAATCCGAGCGGCCGGCGGATGTCCTCCCCGTGAACGATGATCTCGCCGAGCATCGCCGTCACCGGAGCGGGCGGATGATTCGTCGTCGTCGTGCGCGCGCGCAGACGGCGGACCAATTCATCGGCCGGCAGCGCGCCAAGCCGTTTCGCTCCCTCGTCGGTGAAGACATTGAATCTGAAGCGAGCGGCGAACAGTTCCTTGGAGAAGTTGGGGATGGTCTGTTCCGCTGCCGCCAGGATGTGCCCTGCCGTCTGTTGGACCGTCCAACCTTCGCACCATGACGGGCTCGCCCATTGTTCCGGCGTGAGGCCGGCCAGCGCGTCGGCCATCGCTGCCCGTTCGGCGTGGATGTGTTCCCAGGTCTCCTTCGACCCCACGATCGACCTTCTCCGTTCTCGGCGCCATCAGCGGCCAGATGGTCTCCCGTATTGGTAATACGTCGGTTACGGTAACAGATAGGTTACGGAACAGGCAAAGCGTGGTGCCGGGCGGCCCGGGAAGGCGAACGTATGTTCGACTATCCTGTCCAGGTGTGCTACCGACAGTGAGCCGAGCGACGATCCTGCACGCGGACCTCGATGCGTTCTACGCGTCCGTCGAGCAGCTGTTGGATCCCTCGCTGCGCGACCGGCCGATCGCGGTGGGTGGTGGCGTGGTCCTGGCGGCCTCCTATGAGGCCCGGGTGTACGGCGTGCGAGCCGGCATGCCGGGCTGGCGGGCACGCCAGCTCTGCGGCGACCTTCTCTTCGTCGACGGCCATTTCCGCCGCTATCAGCAATTCGGTGACGAGGTGGTGTCGATATTCCACGATTTCACGCCTCGCGTCGAGCGGGTGTCGATCGATGAGGCCTTCCTGGACGTTGCAGGGGCCGTCCACCTGTTCGGCGCACCGGTCGAGATCGCCGCGGCGGTGCGCCGAAGGGTCCGCGAGGAGATCGGGCTCCCCCTGTCGGTTGGCGTGGCCCGCACCAAGCATCTGGCCAAGGTGGCATCACAAGTGGCCAAACCCGACGGTCTGCTGGTGGTGGAGCCCGACGAGGAGCGCCACTTCCTCGATCCGCTTCCCATCCGGCTGATCTGGGGCGTCGGGCCAACGACGGAACGGCACCTGCACGAGGCCGGGATCCATACGATCGGTCAACTCGCCGAGACGGGTAGCCCGATCCTCGAAAGCCTGCTCGGCCACGCGGTGGGGGCCAAGTTGGGCGCGCTCTCGGCCAACATCGACGCCCGCACCGTGCAGACGCCGGCCCGGTCCAGGTCCATGGGCGCCCAGGCCGCCCTCGGACGACAGCGGGCCACTCCGGCGCTCGTCCGCGAGACGCTGGGCTACCTGGGTGACCGGGTGGCCGGCCGGCTCCGCAAGGCAAACATGGCTGGTCGCACAGTGACCGTTCGGGTCAGGTTCCCCCAACTTCGTTCAGTAACCCGATCGGCCACGCTCCCCGTTGCCATCTCGACAACTCTGACGCTGCGAGAGGTGGCCGATCAGCTCGCCCGGGCGGCCATCGCCGACAACCAGGAACAGGAGATCACCCTGTTGGCGATTTCGGTCTCCAACCTCTCCCCGGAACATTCCTTGCAGCTCGAGCTGCCCCTGGATCACACCGATCGCCCGCAGAGCGAGGGGCACCTGGACCGGCCGAGAGCAGAGCTCGAAGTCGACAGATGGGGGGTCGACCGGTCGATCGACGCCATCCGTGACAAGTTCGGCCGGGCTGCCGTCGGCTATGCCACGTCCGTCCTCTCGGGTACAGACCGTGTGCCCGAGGAGTTCCGCGAGTTGGCCGAGCGGGGAAGTGGTCGGAGTGACGAGCGCGACATCGCGATTCCCGGTGCGAGAAAAGCCTCCCTTACGACGGCCAACCCGGCAGGAGATTGAGCTCCTTGCAAATGTCCTGAGCCTCGAAGTTGCGGCCGTCGGGCTCCACGTGCTCCTCCGCCGCGACCGGATCGGTGACGATCCACGTGACCACGGCCGCCACGACATCCGGCGGGGCCCCCGAAGAGGAATCGAATCCGAAGCTGCCCATGTCCTGCGCCATACGCTCCGTGGCGATGAACCCGGGCTGGACGTTGTACGCCCGGATGCCCTTACCCGCCAGTTCGAGGTTCAAGATGCCGGCGATACGGTGCATGGCCCCTTTGCTGAACGCGTAGCCCAGGCCCCACCCACCGTCTCCGGCGGCCGCCGGGGGATCGTGGTAGCCGGCTCCAGAGGTGATGTTCACGATGGTGCCCGAACCCCGCTCCACCATGCCGGGGATGAACTCCTTGGCCAGGGCCAGGGGCGCCATGGCATTGGCTTCGATGTGGCGGTCGAGCAGCTCGAGCGGGGTGTCCTCGAAGCGATCCATGTGGCCCGGACCTATGTAGCGGCCGTTGTTCACCAGGACATCGACGCGACCCCATTCCTCGAGGACGCGGTCGGCCGCCGCGATCATTGAGGCGCGGTCGGTCAGATCGGCCTGCACCACGAGGCACCGCACCCCGGTTTCTTCCACCAGCTTGGACGTCGAGGTCAACGAACCGGGCAACGGCGTCGTGTCGGACCGGGTCAGGGTGGACGAGTGCTCACGCCCCTCCCCGTCCTGGACGGTCCGGGCGGTAATGGCGATGTCGTAACCGGCCCGCGCCAGATGCACGGCGATCGCCTTTCCGATACCTCGGCTGGCTCCTGTGACGAATGCCGTGGGCATGTGTGCTCCTCCATGGTGATGGCAGTAGGAATTCTTCAGGAGTGCATTGTGCTCTGCAGATCGACGGCGTGCTGGGGCCAACGTTGCCGCCGGATCAATAGCCCACCCAGCCTGGTCCGATGCACTGTCGTGGGCTGCGGGGGGGGACAGTGTGCGAAACTGACCACGACAACGAGAGACGCTCGTCATGCAAAGGAGCTGAACGATGCCAATCGATCGGCAAGAGTCCCCCTACCGCCGGGGCAACCGCTACAACGTGATGCCCATTCCGATGATCGCCGACCACTGCATCACCGTCGACGCCGGGGCGGTCCAGTTCGTCGTCGAGTCCCGGAGGTTGACGAACGAGATCATCAAGGACACCTATCACGGCGGGAATGAGAAGGACATGGAGTTCGATGACTACGGGGCCACGCTCCACGTCTGCGGCACGGCCGATGGGTTGGAATACCTGCGCTTCGACTGTTTCGAGAACGAGCCGCACTACCACTACATCCAGCAGGAAGCGGGTGCGAATGTCGTCGTGCGCATCGACGAGTTGGCGGTCGGGGACCCGATTGAGTTCTCGCTCGGCTGTGTCGTGAACCATCTTCCCGACATGCTCAGAAACTGCGGGGTCGCCGATTTGGCCGACGAAGTTGCCGGCCAGCTCGACACCGTCCGGGTCGGCGTCGACCAGGTGCGTGACCTCATGACGAAAGCGCGACAGCTCGTGTCCTAAAGGTCGGACTGCGGATGGTCCTCCGACCGGGCAGACTGGTGGCCTGTGGGAGATGCAGTGACGTTCCGACTCGATGGCCATGTGGCCACCATCACGTACAACCGGCCTCACGCTCTGAACGCCATCAACGCAGAAATGAGGCGTGACCTCAACGAGGCCTTTTCGCTCTTTCGCGACGACGAGGACGCGTGGGTTGCGATCGTCACTGGTGCCGGCAGGGCTTTCTGCGCTGGTGGTGACCTGCGCGACGGAGCGGGGGCGGCGGGTGCGTTCGCCGGCACGTTCTGGGAGAAGCCGACCCTGAACTCCTTTGAAAGCGGATGGGAGATATTCAAGCCGGTTATCGCGGCCGTGAACGGCTACTGCTTGGGTTACGGGCTCACGCTCGCCAGCTGGTGCGACTTCGTCGTGGCGAGCGATCGGGCCCAGTTCGGACTGCCTGAGGTGCGTCTCGGGATTCCCGCCATTGTGGCGTCAATCCGCCTGCCCCAGCGCATCAACTGGGCTGACGCCATGGAACTGCTGCTGACCGGGGAGCGTATTGATGCGGAGCGGGCGCATGCCATGGGTCTGGTCTGGCGAGTCGTCCCTCATGACACTCTGCTCGAAGAGGCACATGCGCTTGCCCGTCGTCTTCTCAACGGAGCCCCTCTGGCTCAACGGGCCATGAAGGAGATGGCGATGCGGACCCGCCACATGGCTCCATTGGAGGCAATTCGTTTCGGCGAGACCATGCGCCACGTGGCGGCCGGGACGCAGGATGCCGCGGAAGGTCGTCAGGCCGCCGGCGAGCAGCGTCAGCCTCGTTGGACCGGTCGATGACACGGAGGGGCAACCGCCACCTTCGGTGAATTCCCGGCGTGCCGCGCGGGACGGCTAGGCCGAGCGGCGAGCGCGCCGGCGCCATACGAGCCACGCGCTCAATCCCAGAACCACAAGGGCGCCGGCAACGATGGCGGCGATGACACCCGGAGACAAGGTCCCGGTGCCGGAAGTGGAGTGGGGGGCGACAGCTGAGTGCTGGCTCGAATGGCCCGGTGTCGTGGTGCTCGGTGTCGTGGTGCTCGGTGTCGTGGGGGCCGTCGTCGCGGCCGATGTCGTCCTGAAGGCAACGACGTGCTCGGCGTTGGCAGCAAGCAAATAGCCGTCTCCCACGCTCGGGGTCGGGAAGTGATTGGCCGGAACGCCAATCGTGACCTGTTGCCGTAACTTTCCGCTGGTCGCGTCGAGGCCGTCCAACGTGCCCGACTGACTGATGGTCCAGATCAGCCCACCCGCTACGATCGGTGGCCCGCCGCCGGCGCGTGAGTCCCACTTGATCTGCAGAGCAGCCGGGGACTGCGTGACCTCGAGAGCGATGATGCCAGCCAGGCAAGGAAGGTAGACCGTGGTGCCCACGACGGCGGTTCCTCCGTCGATGTCATCGGCGCATCCCGACGGGAGAGTGGCCTGCTGCCCACCGATGCCGCCTATATCCGAACCGTTGAGGAGGTAGACGATGCGTGATTTACCGGCCACGACGACCTGACCATCGGAGAGGAGGGCAGGTGCGATTGACATATCGAGGTCGTCAGCATTGTTCTGCGGCCAGTTCGTCGGGGCGAAGTACTGCAGCAACGACAAGGAGGAGGACAATTCGAGAGCAGAATCGCTGTCGTCGTAGGCCTGGCTGGACGATCGGACCGAGCCGTTGCCGACCCCGACCCAGATGTCGCCATTGGTGTCGACGGCGGGAGCGGCACCTCCCATCCAGATGGCGCCCTGGCTGTCGCCCGAAGCGGCATCGACGGTGAAGAAACTCGGTGTGCCCCCGGATTCGCTCACCGCGACGACCCGACCACGATAGCTGGCGCAGTCGCCGTAGTTGCCTCCCATGGCGAACACGACGTTGCCGGCATCGAGCGTAAGTCCCGTCCTTTGTAACATGGCGGCCGGGTCGGAACCGCTCGGATCGACATCTTGTGTCGTCTCGACCCTGCCCGATATGGTGCTCAGTCCGATCAGCATGTGGGCGGGGGTCCCGTTCACCAATTCCTCGGCCACCACGAAAATTTCCGACCGGTTCTCGTCGATGACCGGCGTCCCGGTGATGCCGACGGTCGGCCTGATGTCCCCACAAGGTAAGTCACCGGCTGGAACAGGTGTGCCAACGTGCGTCGACCAGATAACGGACCCGTCCGATGAAGAGAGCGCGTAGAGCGTGTCGTTCTCGGTCGCCACGTAGACACGTCCGGAAGAGACGAGAGGCTCCCCAAAGAGCTGACCGTCGACCGCGGGCGAAGTCCAAGCTGGACCCGTCGTGTCGACCGCGGCGACCGACAACGCATCACCGCTGCCGGCGGCGTCGCCATGGTAAACGGTCCATGATGTCGAGGTGTCGGCGGCGGGAGCCGGAACCGTGCCGAACATCGTGATTATCCCGGCAAGGCCCGAGATCACCAGGGTGAGTACTCCGGTCCTTCGAAATGCCCGGCGTGACGTTGCGATCATGATGTGACAGCATTTTATGTTCTCATCGTTGCCCTGCGTCACCGTCGCGGCACGCTGCTCCACTACGGTCATTGTGGGCCGCATCCCATGACAGAAGGGCCAAGAGGAGCGTCGGATGACCGTCACCTATGAAGTGAGCGAGGGAATCGCCCCCATCGCGTTCGACCGGAGGGAGAAGCACAACGCGTTGCGGGATGAGGATATCGAGGCCCTGAGCGCGGCACTGCGCACGCTCGACAGCGATGACACCGCGAACATCGCGATCCTGTCTGGAAATGGCCGGTCCTTCTCGAGCGGCGGTGATCTTCAGGCGCGGCTACAGAAATCGGTGGAGGAAGGGTCGACGACAGGCCGCGCGACTGAACAGGAATCCTTCCTCGATGCGACGTCGTGGAAACCGATCATCGCTGCGGTGCACGGCTACTGCCTCGGTCATGCCCTCGCCACGGCACTCCTCTGTGACCACCTGATTGCGGCACGCAGCGCGATGTTCCAGGTGACGGAGACGAAGATCGGGCTTGCAATGCCGGCCCTCCTGCCGAGACTGGGTCATGCTGCGTTCGCTAACGATGTCGCCATGACGGGTCGCATGTTCGGTGCCGAAGAGGCGTGGGCGGGTGGCATGCTCACCCGCTTGGCCGAGGAAGGGGCCCACATCAGTGCGGCCGAGGAGCTTGCCCGACAGATCCTCGAGAACCCTCAGACCCCTGTTCGACAGTACGGGCGCGTCCGCCGGACGATGATCAAGCAGGACATGGCCCGTTATCGAGAGATTACCGGGGACTTCGATTGGGCCAACAGCGCCGAGACGAAGGGCGCACTGGCCGCCCACCTCGGCGGTGCCGGCTCGTCGTAACGGCCGAGGTGGTGGGTCCTCCTCCGCTCCCGATGGTAGCGGTAACATCCGCAAGCCAATAGGATGTCCGACCGTGACCTGGGAACTCCGATGGCACCCGTTCCGAGGCCAGTGGGTCCTCTTCACGTCGCATCGAGACGCCCGGCCGTGGATCGGCGAGATCACCACCCCTGTGGAACCGCCCATCCCCGAGAACAACGCCCTCGCCCCTCTCGGCCGGCGGATCGCCACCACGAACCCCGACTACCGGGGGGTGTTCGTTTTCACGAACGACCTGCCAGTGTTCTCCCCTGATGCACCGGAGCCCCCCGCCGGGGACGATGTGTACCGGACCCGCAAGGCCAGCGGCACGGCGGAGGTTGTCTGTTATCACAACGACGCAACCCGGTCGCTGGCCGATCTCACCGACGAGGAGATGTGCGCCATCGTCACGACGTGGCGAGAGCGGTCGCGGGTCCTCCAGACCCAAGAAGGCGTCGCCCACGTGCTGATCTTCGAGAATCGCGGCGCACTCGCCGGCACGTCGAATCCACACCCGCATTGCCAGGTCTACGCCGGTTCGCTCGTCTATGCCACCATGGCGCGCGAAGCCGAGGTGGCCGCCGATCATTTCGAACGTACCGGTCGGGCCGTTCTCGAAGACGTCATCGAGCGCGAGCGCGCCGCCCCTCGAGTGGTCAGTGAAGGTGAGCATTTCTTTGCCTGTGTGCCATGGTTCGCCCAATATGCCTATGAGGTGCACATCCTGCCGCACGAGCCGGCGACTTCTCTCATCGACCTCGATGACGATCACTGCCGTTCGCTCGGACTGGTCCTCCGCGACGTCGTGCGGCGATACGACGCGCTGTGGGGTTTCCGGATGCCGTACGTGCTGGCCGTCCATCAGGCCCCCGTGGGCGACCACCCCCATTATCCGTTCCATATCGAACTGCACCCGCCGCTGCGCGCGCCTGGTTTGCTCAAGTATCTCGCCGGTCCCGAGGTCGGCGGCGGTTCGATGACGAACGAGTCCAATCCGGACGAAAAGGCGGCGGAGCTTCGTGGCACCCTCGGCTGATCAGGCCCGACTGTTGCTGTGCGAGCTCGGCGAGTTCCTCCGCGACCTGGTCGTAGGCTCGCGCGACATCGACATGGCGACGGTGACGGGTGAGACGGTGGCCGACACGATCTATGCCATCGACCGTGTCGCTGATGACGCACTCGTTGGGTGGTTCTCCGAGCACTGGCCCCAGGTCAGGATCGTGTCCGAAGGCCTGGAAGAGCCGGTCGTCGTCGGCGATGACGCCGCGTGGACGGTGATTGTGGACACCATCGACGGGACGCGGGGGCTCATGTACGACAAGCGCCCCGCCTGGTGCCTGGCGGCAGCCGCGCCGAGTGGGGACGCGCTCGGCGACCTCACGGTCGCGGTGATGACCGAACTCCCGACAGCGAAGCAGGGTGCGGTCGACCAGTTGAGTGCCGTGCGCGGCACCGGTCTGGTGGCAGATCGGATCGACCTGCGGAGCGGCACCAGGGAATCGCTGAGGCTCCGGCCGTCGTCGGCCACCGATCTCGAGCACAGCTTCAGCGGGTTGGCCAAGTTCTTCTTGCCCGGGAAGCCGGCACTGGCCTCGCTCGAGGCCGAGCTTTTCCGCCGCCTTGGTTGTCGCCATGTCTTCGATGACGAGTATCTCTCGACCGGAGGCCAACTCCATGAGCTCATCAGCGGCCGGGACCGGTTCGTGGCCGACCTGCGTCCATTGGTCCTCGAGGTCGGGGACGGCCTGGCCTGCCATCCCTATGACGTGTGCACCGCGCTCCTGCTCACCGAGGTCGGCGGTGTGGTGACCGACCCCTGGGGGCAGCCGCTCACGGCCCCGTTGGACAACTATTCACCCGTAGCCTGGGTGGGGTACGCGAACGAGGCGCTGGCCGCGTGGATCGGACCCGTGCTGGCGGATTTGGTCGATGAGTTGCACGATCGGTAGGGCGCCCGGTCGCCTCGACCTGCTGGGTGGCGTGGCGGACTATTCAGGGGCGCTGGTGCTCGAGGTGCCGACACAGCAGTCGATCGAGGTCGTCGCGGAGGAAGGCGACGCGTTCGTGGTCGGACCGGCTGTTTTCTCGGTCGAGGAGATCAACAGCCTCGCGAGCCTCGAGTATGACGAGGTGAGACGGGCGCTCGACGGCCTCCCCCGATGGACCCACTACCTCATCGGTGTGGCTGTCGTCCTGGTCCGGTACGGAATCATCGAGCCGCCACGCGTCAGTCTCCGTATCTCCTCGGATCTGCCGGCATCCATGGGCGTGGCATCAAGCGCTGCGTTGGAGGTGGCCACCGCGCGCGCCCTCGGAGCACGTGGCATCGACCCCCTGCAACTGGCCTTGCGGTGTCAGGAGGCCGAGAACTCCGTGGTGGGTGCCCCTTGCGGTGTCATGGACCAGGTGGCGGTCGCGGTGGGGTCTGCGGGTGCGCTGCTGCCCATCCTGTGCCGGCCGGCGTCCCCCTGGCCTGCCGTGACGTTGCCCCCGGGTTTGGAGATCGTCGGATGGCCGAGCGGAGCGGCGCACGACGTGAGTGGCCTGCCCTACCAGCGGGCACGCGCCGCGGCGTTCATGGGGAAGCGGATCATCGAAGCGTCTGAAAACCTGTCATGGTCGTGGGTCAGCGAGCTTCCCGCTTCCCACGCCGCCGAGCTCCCCGAGTTCATCGCCGGGAGCGAGTTTCTCGAACGTTGGGGCGAAACCGGCGACCCGATGACCACGGTGCAGGCGGAAATGATCTACCCGGTGCGTGCCGCGGCACTGTTCGGCGTCCAAGAGCACGCCCGGAGTGGCCTCGCGCTGGACGTCCTCCGACGAGGTGATCCTGATCCGTTGGGAGCCCTGCTGCGCGCCAGCCATGCTGGGTATGACGCCATGGGCCTGGGCCACCCGGCGGCGACGGCAATTGTCGAGGCGGCGTTGGCGACGCCCGGGGTCCATGGCGCGCGCTCGAGTGGGGGAGGGTGCGGCGGCACGATCGTGGTCGTTTGCGAGCGGGGTGCCCTGGACCATGTGGAGGAGCTCATCCGCTGAGGTCGGACGCTCCCGTCAGCGAGTCGGGACGGGAGGAGGAGCGGAACTGTTGCGCACGACCATCTTCGGGGGGACGACGATGTGGCGCTCCGCAAGGTCGCCGTCCATCAACGAGAGAAGAAGCCCAACGGAGCGACTTCCTACTTCAGCAAAATCCTGACGGATCGTGGTGAGCGCCGGGAGGAAATAGCCCGATTCGGGCGTGTCGTCAAAACCTACGAGACTGACGTCGTCCGGCACGTTTCGACCCGCCTCATGGAGTGCGCGCATGATCCCGAGGGCAGTCTGATCGTTCGCGGCGAAGACCGCCGTGACATCCGGGTCCCGAGCCAGGCGAATTCCGGCTGCATACCCGCCCCGTGCGCTCCAGTCACCCACGAGCGGGGCGACGCGCGGGGAGCGCTGCGTGCGCAGCGCGTCGGACCATCCATCCATGCGGGCTGCCGCGTCCACCCAGCTCTTCGGGCCCCGTACATGGTGAACCGTCCGGTGCCCGAGGTCGAGAAGGTGCCGGGTCGCCATGCGAGCCCCCTCCACCTGGTCGATCGTGACCGTGGCGGCACTGCGGAGCGGGTCACCGCCCACGACGACGAGAGGAATGTTCTCTTCGATCTGGCCGACGGCGTCGATCACGGGTTGGACCGGGGCGACAACGATGACCCCTTCGACATGGGAGGCCCGAAGATGAGCCAGCGTCGACGTCATGTCCTCCCCCGTGGGGCTCAAGGTGACGAAGCTCAAGAGATGCCCAGCTGCACGGGCCGCCGCCTCCACGCCGAACAGGATGTGCGACGGTCCGAATTGTTCGGTCTCGACGGCTATGACGCCGAGCGCCCGGGATCGCCCGCCCGCCAGTACCCGGGCGGCGGTGTTGGCGTGATACCCCAGGGCGGCGACTGCGCGCTCGACCCGGCGGCGGGTGCCGTCGGCCACCCCGTCGAATCCGTTGAGGACACGGGAGACGGTCATGACCGAAACGCCAGCACGTGCGGCGACGTCCGCCATCACGGGACGGGTGCGTCCGGGGGGGTCGCCCGTCACCTCTGCGGACACGGAGTGGCTCTCACCTCGCCGCTGATCTTACGGCGTCGGTGTACGCAGAGCGGATGGCCCAACGGTCCACTGTGTCGTCGGGTTCGACGGGATCACCCAGGCCGAGGCCCCATGCCTCGCTTATCTTCGTGAACTCGCATCCGTACTGCACCGCAGCGGCCTGGACAGCGGCTCCGGCAGCAACGAGCTCCTCGTCGGTGGGAACAAGAATGGTGCGCCCGGTGAGGTCCGCCACGACCCGACGGTAGGCGGCGCTCCGGGCGGCACCGCCGATGAGGAAGACCCTTCCCCCCGACGCCTCCCAACCGAGAGCATCCGCCCCCTCGAGCAGGTTGCACACCACTCCTTCGACGGCGGCGCGAGCCAATTGCGCCGGCGTCACATCGGAGCGAATACCGGTGAGTGTGCCCGTGGCGTCCGGGCGGTTCGGGGTCCGCTCCCCGTCCAAGTGCGGCACGAGCACCAGACCCGACGCTCCGGCGGCTGTCTCGAGCGCCAGCTCGTCGAAACGGGCGTGGTCCACACCGAGCAGCCGTCTTGCGGCGTCAGACACCTTCGTCGCGTTCATCGTGCACACGAGCGGCAGATAGTGACCGGTCGCGTCGGCGAATCCGGCGACGGTCCCCGTGGGGTCGGCGCTGGGGTGTTCGCTGACCGTGAATGCCGTGCCGCTGGTGCCGAGACTCAACGCCAGGTCGCCGGGGCGAAGCCCCAGCCCGAGAGCGGCGGCCATATTGTCCCCGGTTCCCGGACCCACCACCGCTCCGGCAAGAGGCCAGTTCCCGGCGGTCGCGAGTGGCGGGAGGACTTCGGGCAACGCAGCTTCCCAGTCCACAGCGGCATCGATCAGGTCTTCGAGGATGTCGACGCGATAGCGGGACTCGCCGGGGGACCAATAGCCGGTGCCTGAAGCGTCACCCCGGTCGGTCACATGTCGCCCGGTGAGGCGATAGGTCAACCAGTCGTGCGGCAGCATGACCGTCGCCGTCCGACGCAGGATCTCAGGCTCACACCGGCTCAACCAGCGGAGTTTGGTCACCGTGAAGGCCGGAAGGGGCACACTTCCACAAGCCGCAGCCCAGGCCGCGGCCCCTCCGGGGAGCTCAGAAAGCAGCTCCTCGGTGTCCGGTGCGGATTCGGTGTCGTTCCAGAGCTTGGCTGGTCGGAGGACGTCGCCATGGCGGTCGAGGACGACGAGGCCGTGCTGCTGTGCTGCCACGGAAAGGGCTTCGGGGTGATGTGTCGTGGACACTCCTGCCTCGGCACATGCAGCGTGAAATGCCGCTTCCCAGTCCCGGGGCTCCTGTTCGCTCCGGGGTGGCGTCGTGGTGGGATGCGGTGCTCGTCCCGACGACACGATGGTGCCGGTCTCGGCGTCGCGGACCTGCACCTTGCACGCTGACGTGGACGAGTCCACGCCGACCACCAGGGGCATTAGCGAACCCCGAGAAGCAATTCGGTCACGAGTTGGTCAAGACGTTCGTTGCCGTAGCCCTGCGCCGCGAGGGCCTCCTCGTCGAAATCCGACGAGAGGATGCCCGCAAGGCCGTCCTTCCCGGAGGTCGCTTCGCCCAGCTCGGCTGCTCTCGTGGCGCGCAGGGCGTCCTGGATGTCGGCGTCCTCGTGGAAGCGGCGCGCCTTGTCGGCCAAGATCAGGTACGTGCGCATGCAGCCGCGGGCGAAGTCCCATACGCCGTCGCTGTCCTCGGTGCGGTAGGGATGGGCGTCGAAGTGCCGCATGCCGTTCCACTGCGCGTCCTCGAGAAGCTTCACCACATAGAAGGCATCGCGCACGCCTTCTGAACCGAATCGGAAGTCCTGATCGAATTTTCCGATTCGCTGGGCGTTCAGGTCGATGTGGAAGAGCTTGTCGTGCCAGAGCGTTTGCGCGACCGCCTGGGAGAAGGACAGGCCACTCATGGTCTCGTGGGCAAACTCAGGGTTGAGCCCGACCATTGCGGGGTCGTCCAGGGAGCCGATGAAGGCAAGGGCGTGCCCGACCGTGGGCAGGAGGATGTCGCCGCGGGGCTCGTTCGGCTTGGGCTCGAGGGCGATCCGCAGACCGAGGTCGCGGCTGCGGATGTGCTCGCAGATGAGGTCGATGGCCTCCTTGTACCTGTCGAGCGCCAATCGGACGTCTTTGGCGGCCTCCGCTTCCATGCCTTCCCGTCCGCCCCACAGTACGAAGACGTTGGCCCCGAATTCGGCGCCCAGTTCGACAGCCTCGCATGCCTTCTTCACGGCGAACCGGCGTATCCGGCGGTCATTGGCGGTGAATGCGCCCTCCTTGAAGATGGGGCGCCAAAAGAGATTCGTGGTCACCATCGGGACGTGCATTCCGGTGGCGTCGAGCGCCCGCCGGAAGCGCTTGACGATGTCCTGACGATCCGACTCCGAAGCGTCGGCGGGTACGAGGTCGTTGTCGTGGAAGCTCACGCCGTAGGCGCCGAGGTCGGCGAGGCGATGCACGGAGTCCACCGGGTCGAGGGGAGACCGGACGGCCTCCCCGAAGGGATCCCGTCCGGGGTTCCCGACGGTCCAGAGACCGAAAGTGAATTGGTGTTCGGGCCGGGGGGTGAAGCTGTCGGTCATGGCTCTCCTGAAGCTGGAATACCACGAGCGGTGCATCCGCTCCACCTTGTCGAATCGGGCGGTATTCCAGCGGCTCGATGATAGCGTTATCAGGCACCGGAAAGGGGAGTCGTGTTGGCGCCCTGCGACTCCCTCCCACGACCGGCCGGTGGCGCTCTGACGGGCCGATCACCGGCTGAACGACGACCGGTTAGGCCGGTTCGCCGCCGCCCGGGAGATGGCGGTCCCATTCGAAGCGCACCAGGGTGTGGAACGGGGCAGCCAGCAGCCCCGTGACGGCTCCGGAGGCCCACCTGCGCTGCATATGTTCGCCGAGGCGTTCGGCCGTGGCGACGGGGTTCTCGTCCAGATAGCAATAGGTGATCCGCAGGTCGCGGGCGTCGGTGGAATATGGCGCAGGGGCGAGGGAACCGTGGTACGACCAGATGCCGGCCACTCCCGGAACGTCGGCGAGTGCGTCGACCGGGGACTCGCCCGTCTCGATGATCAGATAGACGCCCTGGGCCGGACGCCACGGGATGACGTCAGCGCCCGCCACGGCACGGGGTGCGGCCACCCGCCCGTCCAGGTTCGCCGTCATGAACTCCACGGTGGGGAGGCGCAGCGGCATGCGCCCTCCCTCGTTGAGGGCCGCACCGAGGTCGTTGAAGCCTGCCAGCGCGGCCGGGTCACTGAAGAGATAGGTCATGACATGGTCAACCGCCGCGAAGCGGTCGTCGTTGGCGGCCCGGGCGGCGCGGCAGGCAGGAGTGGACACCAGGCGTAATGAGCTACGCAATCCGGCGAGCCTGTGCTGTTCGGGCCGATGGTCGAGTGAATGCCAGGCGATGTAGTCGGCGTCGCGCCCGGTGGGCTCACGAGCGGACAAGGAGATGAACGCCAACTGCACGTCTGTCGAGCCGGTGGCGAGTACATCTGGGAGTTGATCGGAAGGGGTTCCCTCGAGGTGCGTCATCCGGTCGACCCTACACGCACAGTATTCCGATCTCGAGGTCAGAAGTGTCGGCGAGCATCGGTCGGCGCGGCTCCGTCACGAGTACACGACAGTCGAGCGCGTGAGATGGGCCGTACGAGAAGTCAGGACAGCGGGCTCTGCGGTAATCGTGAAGGTTGTCGCGAGCGGGAGCCTGGCCGAGGAGGGTCCGACCATCAGCTCGACGTCGCCGGGTGTCACGACGAGGTTCATGTCGACGTCGTAATAGGCAAGAAGGCCGGCTTGGAGCGTGAACGTCACGATCGCGGCATGACCGGGGTCAAGGGTGATCCGATCGAACCCGACGAGTTCGCGTACCGGACGCGTGACGCCTCGGCGGTGCAGCTGTGCATAGAGCTGCACGACCTCCTCGCCCGTGCGATTGCCAGAGTTGGCCACCTCGACCTGCACCCGGACTGAACCGTCAGCACCGACGTGGGGTGTCTCCACCGTGAGCGTCCGGTATTCGAAGGTCGTATAGCTCAACCCGTGGCCGAACGGATACGCCGGGCCGCTGTCGTCGAGATCGGTATAGGTGCTGGGCTCGCTGCCCTGGCGGTACCCGTGATAGATCGGGCACTGCCCGGCGGTGCGCGGGATCGTGATCGGCAGTCGGCCCGACGGGTTCTCGACGCCGAACAGGACGTCGGCGAGCGCGACGCCCCCCACCGATCCGGGCTGCCATGCATGGACCACGGCGACGGGCCCGCCTTCTTCTGCCAGTACCGGCACCGGTTGGGAACCGATGAGGACCACGATCACCGGCACGCCGGTGGCGACGACCGAGTTGAGCAACGTCCGCTGGGCCCCGGCGAGTTCGACGGTCGACCGGTCACGGGTCTCCCCGATGACCGCATCCCCGACCAATCCGGTCTTGTCGCCGAGGACGACGATCGCCACGTCGGAGCCGGTCGCGGCCTCGACGGCCTCTGCGATTCCGTCCGTTGACGGGTCGTTGATGTAGCAACCCTGGGCATACACGACTTCGGTGTCGTCGGCGACGATGGCCGCAATGGCGGCAAGGACGGTTGGGGTATCGCCGTACACGGCGTCAATCGCCGCCATCGCCTTCTCGTTGGGCCGAAGACCGATACGCCGGACGAAACCGAAGTCCTCGCCCGTGCCGTCCGACGTTCCCGACGACTCGGGTCCGGGCTCGGCCACGACGGCCGGCTCGGGAAGGACGCTTTCCCCGTCGAGCACGGGCGCGGGCAATCCCATATCGCCACCCGTCAACATTTCGATCACATTGGCAGCCGAGTACCCCCCGAACAGGTTGCGGATCGACCGCGCGTTCGGTCCGATCACGGCGACCCTCGCCAGGTCGCGTGGCAACGGCAGCACGTCCTTCGGGTTGGCCAACAGAACCGTCGAGCGCGTGGCGATCCGGCGACCCAGGGCACGGGCGGCGCGCAGTGCCTCCTCCGACTCGGTGGCGGCAAAAGCCTCCTCGTCGCCGTACGGGTTCTCGAAGAGGCCAAGCTGGAACTTGGCGCGGAGCACGAGACGTACGCTCCGGTCGACGACGCTCTCGTCCAGCCGGTTCTCCCGCACGGCTTGCGCGACACCAGCGCCGTAGCAGGCGGCGCCCGGGAGCTCCACGTCGAGTCCCGCCTCGAGCGCCTGGACCCCGGCGTCCGCTATGTCGGCGGCAGTGTGTTGCCGGGCGTAGAGGGCGGTCACGGCGCCGTAGTCAGCCACGGTGAGTCCCTCGAATTTGAGAGACCCACGGAGCATGTTGCGCAAGAGCGCGAGCGACGCGGCGGCCGGCTCACCGTTGACATCCGAGTATGAGCACATGACCGATGCGAGCCCGGCTTCATCGATGGCCGCACCGAACGGGCGGGCGTACACTTCGAGTAGTTCGCGCTCACCGACATTGACGGCGCCGATGTTCCGCCCACCATCGGCCATTCCGTAGCCGAGAAAGTGCTTTGCCGTGGCAAGGACACCGTTGCGTCTGTCGTCGCCTTGAAGGCCGCGCACGAAGGCGACACCGATCGCCGAGCACAGATACGGATCCTCGCCGTACGTCTCCTGGACCCGACCCCACCGAGCGTCCCGGGTGACGTCGAGGTTCGGTGAGCAGGCCTGGTGAATCCCGAGGGCTCGCATCTGATGCCGGACGACGTCGTTCATCGCCTCGACCGAGTCCGGGTCCCACGACGCAGCGAGGGCGATCGCGGTCGGGAAGTCGATGCACGCCTGATGCACGAGGCCCGCCAATGCTTCGTGATGCACGATCGCAGGGATGCCCAACCGGGTCCGTTCGACCAGATAGCGCTGCACCTGATTCAGCGACGACACCAACCGGGCCGGGTTGGGTGACAGCAACCCGCCGGCCGAGATTTGTCCGATTCCATGCGCGAGGTGCCGGTCGAACTGCTTCTCGTCGAGGCCGGCCGGTCCGAGCAAATCGAAGGAGAGGACACCCGTGAGCTGTCCGACCTTCTCTTCGAGCGTCATCAGGGCCAGAAGATCGCGGACCCGATCCTCGACCGGCCGGGCGGCATCCTGGTACGTCTCCGTGCTCATCAGGCACACCCTCCCCTGTGGATCAACGCGGCATTGCGGCGTGCTCAGGCTAGCCCGCTTTTTGATATTGACGTCAACCTTTGTTACCCTCGCCGTGCTGGTGAGAGGGCCAGACAGAGTGCAACGGAGGTGGGTGCGGTGCGCCACGCTGGAAACCGACGACTCATGTGCGGCAGCCGGTGACTGCCGAGGACCAGCCCGGCGGCCAAGGTCCGGCGAAGCCGGATTTCCGGCAGATCGTACAAATGCTCGAGTCCGAGGACGCCGATATGCCGTCCCGTGCCATGGATATGACGGACATCTTCGCAAGGTTCCCCGATTTGGCCGACGTTGCTGTTCGCGACATCGTGGTCGAGGGTCCGCACGGTGACGTTCCCGGGCGGATCTACGGGGAGAGGCAAGGCGGCGCCACAGGGTTCGTCTGGGTACACGGGGGAGCCTTCATAGGAGGAGATCTCGAGATGCCCGAGGCCCACTGGGTGTCGCTCGCAGTCGCGGCGACGGGGTTCGTGGTTCTCTCGCTCGACTATCGCAAGGCGTTGCGCGGCGTGCACTACCCGGTTCCATCGGATGACATCCTGGCGGGATGGGTGTGGGCGACGAACCATACCGGCGAACTGGGAGTCCGAGCCGGTGACCTCCACCTCGGGGGAGCCAGCGCCGGGGCCAACCTTGTCGCCGGCGTCACCAAGCGACTCCGCGACGGTGCTGGGCGCCAGCCGGCGTCGCTCGTGCTCGTGTACCCGATAGTCCATCCCGAATTGCCACCTCTTCCGACTGAGCTGCAGGAGACGCTCGCCTCGGAGGAATCGCCTGTGTCCTCCCCCCTGCAGGCCGTGCGCGACTTCAACCTGCAGTACGCAGGTTCCGAAAGCGTCTTCAGCGATGCCTACGCGTTTGCGGCGAACGGTGCGTTGGCGGGCCAACCTCCGGTCTACATACTGAACTCCGAGATCGACATTCTTCGGGCCTCGGGCGAGACGTACGGCGACGATCTGCGCAACGCCGGCGTCGACGTCACCATTGAGACGGAGCCCGGAACGCATCATGGCCACCTCAACGGGCCGGAACAACCGGGCGCACTCGCCAGCATCGACCGGCTCGCGACTTGGCTGCAGGCGCACGCCAGCCCTCATTGAGACCGACCGGTAAGGAGTCTGCGCCGGGAGGGCTCAGCGGTTGTTGCGGGCGTCGTCCGTGGGCTCGTCGGATTTAAGGCGAATCGCATTGGCCCAGAGGAGGCTCAACTGGTCCACGACCTCGTCGAAGTCATATTCACGGTAGGCCTGCGTCAACCACATCTCAGCGAAGCGGCCGATCATTGCCCCCAGTGCGTCCGCCGCCAGCGCCGGATTGACCCTGGGGTCCGCTCGACCCTCGCTCTGCAATCGCTTGATGGACCGTTCTGATCGTTGCGCGAAGTTCTTCTGGCTCGCCATTCGCTCCGCATTGACGTGTGCGTCGTACCGGGACGCCTGCTCGATGACGCGCATGAGGCGCGTCTCGGCGCGGTAACGCTCGAGGTACCGACGATTCGCATCGCGGATGTTGTCCTCGGTTGAACCTCCGGAGCAAGCCTGATCGGCTTCGTCGGGTGGGGCACTCAGGCGTTCTTCCTGGGCTGCGGCAACCTCGCGGAAAATCTGTTCCTTCGTATCGAAATAGTGATAAAACGCGCCGTAGGACAGTTTGGCTCGCTTGGCGATATCCGAAATCCGTGCGTCGAACATCCCGTCGCGCTCGAAGATCTCCTTCGCCGCCTTGACCAGGCGTGCCCGCGTCTGCTCGCCTTTGGCCGAGCGAGGTCGCTGGGTGGGTGCCACCTTGCTCTTCGCCTGGGCTCTTGGCACTAGGGAGGTCCTTTCCGCTGTTGCGTGCCGGTCCGAGGAACCCTCATCCGGCACCGCATCATGCCCCGCCGGCCGGCAATTCTGGGGGACCGACCGCCCAGGAGTTCGTTGCCACCGCCGTCACCCTTCTGCTGCGAGAGTACCATCGAGTCGATCACAAGCGCCTGTTCGGCGATGACCAGACCGATAGCTCAGTCCAGGCGGGTGCCGCCCGCCGCCGCCAGGCAGAAGGACCAGACGTCGTCGTCGAGTGTCGCCAGGGCGGGATCGTCCGGCTGGAATGCGTAGTGGTGGTAGGCGCCGATGACGGTCTTCGTCATGAGCCACGCATCCCGCTCGGGATGACGGGGACAGAGAGTCCCGGCCGTCAACCCGGCCTCCAGTTCGTCCCGGAGCAGATCGCTGACGGGTTGGGTCGCCGCCGAAAGTTCGTCCGGGCATGTCTGGTGCAGACGCCAGTGTTCGGCAGTGATGAATCGTGCCGAGGCCAATCCCTCGGGGATATGAAGAGGCCTCAGCGTCATGCGGACGTACATCTCGAGCCTGGCCACCGGGTCGTCCAGGGGCCGGGCTGTTTCGGCGAGCACGACGCAGTGCTCCCTGATGAGCTGGCCTATGAGCGCAAGCAGTAGTTGATCCTTACTGCCGAAGTAGCGGTAGAACGTTTGCAGGGCGACGCCGGCTTCCCGTACGACTTCCTGCGTCGTGAAACTCGACCCCTTCGTGATGATCAGCAGTCGGCCGGCTGCGAGAATCTTCGAGCGCGGGCTGATGGCAACTCCAGATGGCGAACCTGTCGCGCGTGCATCGAGATTTGGCGTCATCGAAACCACCGAGTAAAGCCTCGCGATCGCCTAGATCCGGTTCACGGGATGACGGATGCGTCCTGCAGGCGCGAGATGTCCTCCCAGTCGTATCCAAGCTCCAACAGAATGGCCTCGGTGTGTTCGCCGTGCTCGGGTGCCCCCCGCAGATCGGGTGGTCGTTCATCGAACTGGACGGGAACGGCCGGCAAACGATAGGTCGGCTTTCCCTCGACCACGACCTCGCCGATGTAGTCATTGGCAAGTACCTGCGGGTCGGTGAGGAGCTCCTCGACTGCCTGCACCGGTGCCCAGGGTGCGTCCAGCTTCCGCAAGAGCTCCTTCCACTCTTCAAACGTGCGGCTGGCGAAAACTTCGTCGAGCGCTGCGGCGCATTCGTCCCGGTGGGCATCTCGGGCCTGGTGGTCCACGAAGCGCGGGTCGTCGCGCAGATCGGTGCGATCGACCAGTTCGCACAATGGTGCCCAGTAGCGGTCGGATTGAAGAAACACCAGCTGGATGTGGCGCCCGTCCGAGGTACGGTAAGTGTTGACGAGCGGGTTGAAGACGGGTCCCCGGCCCGCTGCCGCTCGGGGCTTCGCACCCTGCATCGCCGACAGTATGTCCGAGGACAGCGTCCACATTGCGGTAGCGAGGAGGGACACGTCGACCACGGAGCCCTTGCCTGTGCGGGCTCGCTTCAAGAGGGCGGTGGCGATACCGAATGCCAGCGCCATCCCACCGTTACGGTCTCCCAGGGCGCCTCGTGGACCGATCGGATACTCACGATCGGCTGGCGTGAGGACGTGGGCGACCCCGCCCCTCGCCCAGAACGCCGAAGCGTCGTAGCCGGCCATACCGGCATCGGGCCCCCGGACGCCATAGCCGTTTCCTCGCGCGTAGACGATGGACGGGTACCGCGCGCAAAGCGTCTCGGCGTCCAAGCCGAGCCGAGAAAGCGCATCAGGCCGAAAACTCGTCAGGAAGACGTCGGCGTTCTCGAGGAGCTGGTGCAGTACCCGCTGTCCTTCTTCGGTCTGCAGATTGAGGGCGACCGATCGCTTCCCCCGGTTGGCCAGGGCCACCGAGAGGTTCACTCCTCCGCCGCCGTCGGTGCCGATCCCCTGCGTGGCAAGGCCACGATACGGATCACCTTCGAGTCGATCGATGCGCACGACATCGGCGCCCCAGTCAGCCAGGAGGGCACCGGCCACGGGAACGAAGACCCACTGTGCGAGCTCGACGACGCGGATGCCTTCGTAGGCGCCGTCAGCCATCGGTGCTGGTCGGCGACAACACGACGACGGGAATCACGCGGTCTGTCCGGGTCTGGTACACGTTGTAGTTCGGCCATGCATCGCTGACGATCGACCAGAGCCGAGGCTTCTCCTCAGGGGATGCTGTTCTGGCTATCACCGGGAAGATATCGGCTTTGACCTGAACCTCCGCCGTCGGGTTCGCCACGAGGTTCCGGTACCACTGCGGGTCGGCAGGAGCACCGCCCATGGATGCCACGACGAGGTAGTCGTCACGGTCCGGAGCGAAGATGAGGGGCGTGGTCCGGGGTTGGCCCGAACGACGACCCGTCGTGGTCAACAGGAGCGTGGGGACACCGTTCCACAGATAGCCGACCTCGCCACCCGTTTCCCGGTAGGCCCGAAGATGATCCTCGCCGAGGAGTGTGGTGTCAGGTTGCACGTAGTTGTTGTCACCGCTCATGAGTCGAACACCACCGGGATTTCCATGACGCCCCTTTCGTAGAAGCCAACCGGGCTGGGTGCCTCGGCGGCTGCGTCCAACCGTAGATTAGGCAGCCGGTCGAGGAGAGCCCCTATACCCACGGACATCTCCGCCCGAGCGACATGCATGCCCAGACAAACGTGCGGTCCGCCGCCGAAGCCGAAGGCCGGCTTCACGGGGCGGAGCGGGTCGTACTCGTCGGGCCGCTCCCACCGCTCGGGATCGCGGTTGGCGGCGCCGATGCACAGATGGAGCACCGAACCTTTCGGCAGGTGAACACCGAACAAATCGATGTCCTCTGCCACCCAGCGGGAGAACATCGGATCGGTGGGCATCCAGCGCAGCGATTCCTCGATCGCGCCCTTCAGGAGTGACCGGTCGGCGCGGACCGCATCGAGGAGGGCTGGCCGCTCCAACAGAGCGGCAATGGTGATCCCCATCTGTTTCCACGTGGTGCCCGAGCCGGCCATCAAGAGAAGCAGCGCGAATGAGTAGATTTCCGGGTCCGAGAGACGGTGCTTGCTGCCATCTTCCTCGGTGATCTCCGCCTGGACCAGCACACTGATCAGGTCGTCCTGGGGTTCCTCACGACGAGCTGCGACTATTGGTCCGAGCCGCTCGACCACGGACAACGGGTTCGACAGCGCGGCCCGAATCTCGAGGGCTTCGTCAACAGGGACGCCGAAGCTCCCCGTAATGGTCAGGACGGGAATGGCGGCACAGAAATCGACGTTCAACTCCGCCCGGCCCTCGTGGACGATGGCGTCGATCAGAATGGTGACCGTCTCCTCAATCCAGTTCCGGATCCACCACTGTGCTCTGGCCGGGACGAATGAGGGTTGCACCAGGGAACGGTAGCGGCGGTGCTTCGTGCCGCCCATCATCAGCAGGCTGTGCTCGAACCCGATGTCGTCGGCCAGGCCGTCGGCCGCGCCGGGCGACGACGTGAACACAGCCTGGTTGCGATACGCGGCATCGCAAGCGGCGTAGCTGAACGCCGAAAAGTGAGGACGCTCCGGGAACGGCAGCCCGTGGAACATCGCATCACCTTCGTAACCCGTCAGCTCATGGACGGTGCCGGGATGCACCGGGGCACGGGAGCGAAGCTCCTGCCAGACGGGGTACGGGTCTTCCGTGTAGGTACCACCGGCGGCCAGGTTGACGTTGTTGCGGAGGTCGAAGAGCTCGCGGATGCGCTCGCGGTCGAGCGGTGGTGTGTGGATGTCGGTCATCGGGCGACATACCCTCCGTCGACGGGGAGCAGCACGCCGGTGATGTTGACCGCTTCGTCGCTGCAGAGAAAGACCGCAGCCTCGGCACAGTCATCCGCGGTGATGGGCCGTCCCAACGGGTGGCCGGCACTTACCTGCTCGCTGACCTGCTGCATCATTTCCGGCGCGGCGGCCATTCCTCCGGCTGCGAAGAACCCGGTGTAGGGCATTCCGGCCGGGCAGATGGCGTTCACCCGGATGCCGAACGGCGCTGCCTCGACGGCAACCGCCTTCGTCAGCTGATGCACGCCGCCTTTCGTGGCGCCGTACACCGCGCCACCCCAACCGACAAGACCCGCCACCGAACCGGTGTTGAGGATGACTCCGCCACCGCCTTGCTCCTTGAACCGCAGGACGGCGTGCTTCGAGCCCAGGAACACGCCGCCCAGGTTGACGGCGACAAGGTGCTGGAAGTCCTCCACCGTGTGATCCTCGAAGGTCATGCCCAGGCGCGGCGTGGGGATGCCGACGTTGTTGTAGACGATGTGAAGCGTTCCGAATTGCTCGACAGCGACGCCGAGCATGCTCACGACGTCCTCTTCCTTCGAGACGTCGATGCCGACCGCGACCGCAGTGCCGCCAGCTTCTTCGATGAGCGTGACCGTTTCCTTGGCGCGGCCTTCGTCGAGGTCGGCGCAGACGACACGAGCACCCTCCTCGGCGAACCGGAGGGCTGAGGCCCGCCCGACGCCGGACCCCGCTCCCGTGATGACGGCGTTCTTTTCCTTGAGCCTCATTGAGAGGATCCCCCTTCGTAGGTGGTGAGTGAGATCCCGGTCGCTCGCTTGGGACCGGGAGGACTGCCCGACTCAGTCGAGGTTACGCACCGACCGGTGTCTCAGCAGGCGGCTCAGCCGGCGTGAAACGATAGAGCCGCTCAGCGTTGCCTCGGAGGAGCTTGTACTGGAGCTCGGGGGACAGGTCTTTGATGACACGCTTGGCCGTGCCGATGCAGTCCGGCCACGTCGAGTCGGAGTGCGGGTAATCCGTCTCGCACATGACGTTGTCCTCTCCGATCTCGGCCAGGCTGGCGACGCCGTGGTGGTCCTCGATGAAACATCCGAAGATGTGCTCGCGGAACGAGGCTCGGATGTCCAAGTGGTCGAAGTCGACGTCACTCATGGCATGGTCGCCGAACTGCTGACCCTTCAGAACCCAGTGCCGTTGCTTGTCGAGCACCTGCTCCGCACGTTCGAGGAAGTACGGGATCCACCCGATCTCGCCCTCCGACAGGGCGATCTTCAGGTTCGGAAAACGCTGGAAAAGTCCGCTGAAGAGCCAGGCCAGCATGGTCCCCGACGTGCGCGTAGCCCCCCAGGTCAGGTTGGCCATGAACGGAGCGTCTTTGGCAATTGACGGCAACGTGGAGGATGAGCCAACGTGCATGCAGACGACCATCTCCAGCTCGTTGGCGGTGGTCATCACTGGGTCCCAATAGCGATTCGCGTCGTGAATCGTGGGCAATCCGAGGGGTTCGGGGTTCTCGGAGAAGGCGAATGCGGTGACGCCCCGGGCCGCCATGCGCTCCATCTCTTTCGCGGCAAGCGACGGATCCCACATCGGGATGAGCATCAACGGGATATAACGGCCGGGTGCCGCGCCGCACCACTCCTCGACGAGCCAGTCGTTATAGTGCTGAAGGCATTGGAAGCCGAATTCGCGATCACTGGCCTCCATGAAGAGTTGGCCGCAGAAGCGCGTGATCGTGGGGAAGCACAAAGACGCGAGGATTCCGGCGCGATCCATGTCCTCGATCCGGGCCTTGGGGTCGTAGCAGCCCGGGCGCATTTCCGAGTAGGGGAGTGGTTGGGGGCTGAACTCCTCCTTCGTCCTGCCGACCACGGCGCTCAGACCGACGGTGGGGAATCGCTTACCGTCGTAGAGCCAGTACTCCGTGCCGTCGATGGTCTCCATCTGGGGAGCCCGCTCCCGGTCCTTTGCGGCGACACGATCGAGCCACAACCGGGGAGGCTCAAGTATGTGGTCGTCGACTGAGATAAGCCAGTCAAGGTTTGGAGTATTCGTCATCGCAGCTCTCCGATCGCTAGGTGCTTCACTTCTTGGAATTCACGGATCCCATCGGGCCCGCGCTCGCGGCCCAGGCCGCTTTGTTTGTAGCCTCCGCCGGGTGCATAGGCGCTGAAAATGCCCGAGTTCACGCTGACCGCCCCGGCCCGAATGCGGCGCGCCACGGATGTCGCCGCCGCCAAATCCGCGCCGTATACCTGGCCCGCCAAGCCGTACCTACTGTCGTTGGCGATGGCGACGGCGTCATCGAGATCCTTGTAACCGAGAATCCCGATGACCGGGCCGAAGATCTCATCGCGGGCCGCCGGGTTGGAGTTGTCGGGTAGGTCGAGGACGGTCGGCTCGATGTAGTACCCCTTCGAGAGACCTGCAGGGCGACCACCACCGAACGCAACTTTGGCCCCGCTCTCTTCAGCCAGGGCGATGTAGCGTTCGCAACGTTCGCGTTGGGCGGCAGTGATCAGGGGGCCCATGAGACTCTTCGGATCCGCCGGATCGCCAATAGTGATCATCCCGTAGGTGGCACAGACGGACTCGATGACTTCGGCCTTCCGCTCGTTCGGGACCAGCATCCGGGTCGCTGCGACACATGCCTGCCCGGAGGTCATGGCCACGACCGCCATCGCTCCCATGCCGACCCGCCCGATGGCGTCGTCAAGATAGATCTGTGCCGATTTCCCACCGAGCTCCAGGGATACCCGCTTGATGGTCGGTGCGGCCTGAGCCAGAATCTGCCCTCCGACCGCGGTCGATCCGGTGAACGACACCATGTCGACGGCGGGGTCGCTCGTCAGCAGCTCCGCACCTTGCGCACCGTCCTCGATCACAATGCTCAAGACGCCGTCCGGTAGGCCAGCGACATCGGCTGCGGCGCCGAACACGAGAGAGGAAAGCGGAGTGAGCGGACTCGGCCGCAGAATCACGGAGTTGCCCGCCATCAGGGCCGGGATGAGCTTTTGGAAGGCCATGATGATGGCGCCGTTGTAGGGGGTGATTGCGCTCACCACGCCGATCGGCTCATGGCGCCGGATGCTCAACAGCACCCGACCGCGCACGAGGTCGTCCACCGGAACCGGATTTGCCTCTTCGTGCAGCATCGACTGGTAGAGATCGATCGTCTGGCGGCCGAATGTGAGGCCCATGGCGACCTGCGCCCCTTCGGCCATCGGCCGCGGCTGACCCGCCTCGCCCATGATGGTGTCGATGAGCGTTTCCCGGGACTTTTCGACCTCATCGAGGAAGGCGTGGAGGATTCTGGCCCGTTCGGGGATGGGGAGATCCGCCCAGACGCCCTGGTCGAATGCGCGCCGTGCCTCAGAAATCGCCCGCTGCACTTCCGGCCAGGGCGTGACGCCCGCTTCGGCGAAGCACGACTCGTCCGCCGGGTTCTCGACTTCGAATGACCGCTCACCCTCGACCCAGCGGCCCGCGATGTACGAACGTCGACCGTCGATTATTTGCATAGGTCCCCCTATCAGAACTACGTTCTACCCACTTAACCGTAAACATGTGTGGATGTCAACTTCCGACGCTGATTCTGGGGCTGTCTGCCGCCTGCATCCACGGAAGGTCCTTCGAGCGTCGAGTTGACATTGATATCAAGATCTAAGAAGAAAGACGGCGCGCCTGATCCCGGGTATGCACCGGAAAGGGCTTTGGGGGACGAACTGGTGATTGCAAGAGCGCTGACCCGGGCCAACCCGTCCGGGTCGCCAGGTGTGACAGGCGGCCGAATCCACCAGTGGGCGGTCCCGGCCGTGCCCCCATGCCCATGGTGACCTCGGGGACGTTCGTTCTCGGGATCCTGAATGGGCTGATCATCAGCCTTCTGGCCGTCGGGTTCGTCCTCGTCTACCGGGCGAATCGCTTCCTCAACCTGGCGCATGCTCAACTCGGGGTGCTCTCTGCCCTCGTACTTCTCAAGGTGGTCAATGATTGGGGCTGGGACTGGTGGCTGTCCCTCGTCCCTTGTCTGATCGTCGGAATCGCGACAGGCATGCTGGTCGAAAGATTCATCATCGCTCCGGTCCGGCGCAGGACCAAGTCTCCGGTGCGTCTTCTGATCATGACGATCGGGGTGAGCCAGGTTCTGCTCGCGTTGACGTACATCCCCGGACTCGTCCCGACCTCGACGGCGCCGTTCCCACAACCGTTTAGTTCGAACGTCGAAGTCGGCGGCGTGGTCTTGACCGGCATGTCGCTCCTCACCTTGATCGCAGTGCCGGTGATCTTGGCTCTGCTGACCATCTACCTCGAGTTCACTTCGATCGGGAAGCAGATCCGTGCCGCGGCCGGCAATCCCGATGCTGCACGTCTCTGCGGAATCTCCGTATCCCGCGTCAGTCTGATCACCTGGGGCATCGCCGGTGGATTGTCGGCCCTTGCCGCGATCCTGAACGGTCCGAGCACGACTTCGTTCAATGCGCAAGCCCTCGGCCCGTATCTCCTCGCATTGACGATGGGGGCCGCCGCATTTGGCGCGTTCCTCTCGTTCCCGATTGCCGTGGCCGGTGGGTTGGGCCTGGGCCTCGTCTATCAGGTGGTTGCGGCACAGACGAACAATGCGGGCACGGCGGAACTCGCCGTGTTCGGAGCCATCCTCATGGCGATTCTCGTGCGTGGCAAGGCAATCGGGAGGGCCTTCGCAGCCGACGGCGCCGCAGTGCCGGAACGCCCCGGTCTCCGAGTGCCCGAAGTGCTGCGCGGGTCACCGTTCCTCCGCAACGGGCCGAGGTGGTCCATCGGACTGTCGCTCGTTGTCGCGCTCGTCTTCCCGCTCCTTCCCTACTTCAAGCACAATCAGTTCCTCTTGGTGCTTATCTTGGTGTACGCCTTGATCGGGGTGTCGCTGACGATGCTGGTCGGCTGGGCCGGGCAGGTCAGCTTGGGCCAGTTCGCTCTCGTGGGCATCGGCGCGTACGTGACAGCGAAATGGGCAGGCCACTCGGGGTGGAGCATCGTGGAGCTCTTGGTCGTTGCCGGGTTGGTCGGTGCCGTGGTCATGATCGTCATCGGCCTCCCGGCATTCCGGGTGCGGGGACTGACGCTCGCGGTGACCACGCTCGGCCTGGCGGTCATCGCTCCCGACTGGTTGTACCAACAGGGCTGGTTGGGGGGGAGTACGCCTTTCAACGAGCCGGTGGAGCCGATAACAGTCCTGCCCGGCTTCGGGTCCATCGGTTCTCAACTCTCCCTGTACTACGTGGCGCTGGTCGTCCTTGTCCTCGTCGTCGCCGCGGCTGCAACCTTGCGACGATCGGCCGTCGGTCGGACCATCATCGCAGTCCGGGACAACGAACGGGCTGTGGCGTCCTTCGGGATCAAGCCGGCAACCGTCAAGTTGCGGATTCTCGCCCTATCGGGCTTCGTGGCAGCCGCGGCGGGTGTGCTCTATGCGGTTGATTGGCAAAGCGTGACGCCCACCTACTTCGATGCGGATCTCTCGATCGCCTTGTTGGCCATCCCGGTTGTCGGCGGTCTCGGATCGCTCGGTGGTGCGGTCGCTGCATCAGTGCTGCTGTACATGAGTACGTTCTTCGTGGCACCGCACGTGAGCAGCTTGCTGGGCTCTATCGGCCAGAACGTGGGGTTCTTCCTCTTCTTGGGCGGGGCGGGTGTCATCGCGTCCATGATGCAGTTCCCGAACGGCATGGCCGGCGTGGTCCAAGAGCGCTGGCAGGCTCACCTCAACAAGAAGGCAGCCGCCATGACGGCCAGGAGCACAGCGGACACGACGGCGGCTGACCGGGCGCGCGCTGCGTCGGAAGGGGAAGGGGTCGTTCCGGCACCGGGCACCGCCATCGAGCGGGCTGCCACTGCTATCAGCTTCGCCACCATCGGAAGGCTGGAGGACGACCTCGACCAGGACCCGGCGGCGGCACCCACCGCCGGAGAACAGCCTCTCGTCGTCGATGGTGTGGCCGTCCGCTTCGGTGGCATCGCTGCACTCGAGGGCGCCGCCATCGAGGTACGTACAGGGGAGATTGTCGGTCTCATCGGGCCCAACGGTGCGGGCAAGACGACCCTGATGAACGCCATCAGCGGAGTCCTGCGTCCGGACCGAGGGTCGATACGCCTGTTCGGTTACGAGGTCGCCGGCCGATCGCCCGACATCCGAGCCCGTCACGGAGTGGCCCGCAGCTTTCAGGACGCATCCCTCTTCGCCGGGCTGACAGTGACCGAGACGGTCCAGGTTGCAACGTCGCGGCGGGTGAAGACGCACCTCCTTCCCGCGATGGTCGGCGCACCATGGGTCCGTACGGCGGAGCGCAACAGCCGTCGGCGCGCCCTGGAGATCGTGGAAGCCTTCGGCCTCGGTCCATGGGCGGACGCGCTGACCTCCGAACTCTCGACCGGGATGCGGAGGATCTGCGACCTGGCGGCGCAGGTCGCGACGGAGCCGCGGCTGCTGTTGCTCGATGAGCCCACAGCCGGTGTGGCTCAGCGGGAAGCTGAGGCATTCGGGCCGTTGGTGCGTCGCATCCGAGATGATCTGGATTGCGCGATCTTGATCATCGAGCACGACATGCCGCTGCTCATGGGGCTCTGCGACCGGGTCTACGCCATGGATGCCGGCTCCGTGATCGCCATGGGTACGCCGGCCCAGGTCCGAGAAGACCCTGCGGTCGTCGCGAGCTATCTCGGAACCAACACAAATGCCATCAGCCGTTCCGGCCTCACCGTCACCACCTGATTCGGCCCGTTCGGGCAGCACGATCCCACAATGAGGAGAAGCACATGAATGTGTCAAGTTATCTGCGGTCATCACGAGTCAGGAGGGTGATGGCAGTTCCGCTCACGGCCTGCCTCTTCGGGGGGCTGCTGCTGATCAGTGGCTCACCCTCGAGTGCCTCCGTGGCCGCTACCGGCGCCACCCGTTCCCTGCACAGTGTGAGCGCCTCGGGGTGCGTGAAGGGCTCCGGCCAGGGCTACACGTCGAGCACGGTCACCTTGGCGGCCACGGTCGTTGCCATCTCAGGTGGATCGCTTACCAACGCGACGATCGGCGTGCCCTCCGCGACGGTCCAACAGAACGACTGGAACACGGTGGCCAAGCAAATCAATAAGACCGGCGGAGCTGGTTGCCGGAAGATCGTGATGAAGTTCTTCCCGGTCAACCCGCTCGACGCTGCCGGTGCGCAACAGCAGTGCCTCGCTATTGCCGCCAGTAAGCCGTTCATGGTCCTCGATGTCGGGGCCCTGAGTGCAGTCAATGCGAGTAACTGCATCCCGACGGCCAAGGTGGCGTTCGCCTCCCAGTATCTGACGCCGGACCAGCTCGCGAAGTACTACCCCTACTACCTCCAACTTCAGTCGGTTCCGGTATCCGACATTCGCAACGCCGTCCTGGCGTTCAACCAGCTGGGATACTTCAAGCCCGCGAAGGGCTTCAAGAAGCTCGGCGTGCTGTACAGCACGTGTAATCCAGCACTGATAGTCGCCGAGCGCGCTGCACTGAAACAGGCGGGCGTCCCGACCAGTAAGACAGTGGAATTCAACGTGGGTTGTCCCGCCGGACAGGTCTACACGCAGGCCATCTTGCAGCCGGCGGTCCTGGCGTTCAAGAACGCCGGCGTGTCCGACGTGACGACTGCGGAGGCGGGCACCTCGGGTGCGATCTTCAGTCAGGTGGCGGCGCAACAGAACTACAAGCCCCAGTACCTGTTGTCCAACGACGCGATCGCGCTTCCGAATACGACGGGCGCTGAAGTGCCCAACAACGCAAACCTCAATGGGCTCGTCAACGTGACGCCGCAAGCCTACGGAGAAGAGACAGTGCCTGGGTTCACACCCTCCGGCGGGACGAAGAAGTGCAACGCGATCTTCAGAGGACCCGGACAGACGACGGTCTACAAATCTCTGGACGGCTACGAAGGCGTGGCGTGCAACTACCTTTGGTACGTGCAGGGCATCCTCAACCATGCCACTTCTCTGCAACCAGCCAAGCTGCCCGTTGCTCTGCATGCGGTCGGGACGGTCGACTATTCGTATCCCTATGGACCGGTCACCTACTCGGCGGCGCCCAAGAATGCACCCTACGGGGTCGGCTACTGGCGGGCCGAGTACTACGTGTCGTCGTGTAAGTGCTGGAACATCCCGAACCCGACGTGGAATCCACCATTTAAATGAGTGATCATGGGGAGCGTTCGATTGCGCTCAGCGTTTCTGAAATCGACTTCTCCTACGGGAAGCTTCAGGTGCTTTTTGGGATTTCGCTCGAGGTCCACGAGGGGGAGGCGTTGGCCTTGCTCGGCACCAATGGTGCCGGCAAGTCCACCCTCCTCAGGGTGATCGCGGGCTTGGAGAAGCCCACACAGGGCACGGTCGCCTATTTCGGAGACGAGATCACCAATACGCCAGCCGAGCGACTACCCGGCCGCGGCCTGCTGATGGTCGTCGGCGGGCGGTCTGTGTTCACCGATATGACGGTGGATGAGAACCTGGAGATGCAGGCTCTCACTGCCGGGCTCGGCAAGCCCCGCATGAAGGAGCGCCGCAACGTCGTCTACGAGACGTTCCCGTCGTTGGCAGCGCGCGGCCGACAGAAGGCGGGCACCCTCTCGGGGGGTGAGCAGCAGCAACTGGCGGTGGCGAAGTCGTTGTTGCTCGACCCGAAGGTCTTGTGCATCGATGAGATGTCCCTCGGCCTGGCCCCCATCGTGGTCGGCGAGCTGATCGAGGTGGTGCGACGTATTCATGCCTCCGGCGTGACCCTGGTCCTGGTCGAGCAAAGCCTGAACATCGCGGCCGAGATCTGCGACAGATCAGTCTTTCTCGAGAAGGGTGAGATCCGCTTCGAGGGGCTCACTCGGGATCTCATCGCCCGGGACGACATCGCGCGCGCCGTCTTCCTAGGGTCGAAGCCGCATACCGAGTCGTCGGTGCCACAATCAGGTGGAGGCAGCAACAGCCACTGACAGGAACAGCCACTGACGGGTAGTGCCGCATCTACGCTCCTCCGGTCAGCAGCTGACGACCATCACCGAACATGCAGGAAGCGTGCACTCGAATCTCCCCGCTGCGCCGTGCAGCCCCTGAGTCCGGGGAACCACCACGGCCGGATCCGTCAATCCGTTTCGCGCTCCGGGATCGTCCGCGGTGAGGACATGGATCATCGCTTCGCTCACGTCGGCGCCGGTGAACTGCAGCGTGATCCGGTGAACCTGACCGGTCCTGTTGGCGATCTTGAGGAAAATGGCGCCGGTCTCGGTATCGAGGGTCGCCGAGCTGTACACCTGCTCCGAGGTGGATTCCGTGGTGAGGCACCTGTCTCCGACGTAGTTCGCGAACAACTGCTGCGCCCAGTAGGAGGGTGATCCGTAACTGCGCAGATGATCGAATCCGATCAGGTCGGGGTTCCACTGCGAATGGCCGTCAAAAGCGAACAGCGGCGCGTAGCATTGCATCATGACGACGTCGGCGTTGCGTTCCAACACCGACATGAACGCGGCCTCGGCCACGGCCGCGTCCAGGGTCGCGGTGCAATGGTTGCCGGCATCCGTCACGACGGCCCACTCGCCGACGAAGATCTTGAAGCTCCCCCTCTCGTAGTCGTCATACTTCTTGCCCCGCTCGATCAGATCCCTCGGCGACCTGTACATGTGTTCGTCGAGGATCTCGACATCATGATTGGGAACGGACATCGTCGCGATTGTCTTCACCTGCGGGTACGCCTCTTTGATGGCGTCGTAGAACATGGGGTAGCGGTACTCGGGGTAGCTGTCGCCGACACCGAGAAAGTCCTCGTTGCCGATCTCGATGATCGGTGCCGTGAACGGTTCGGGGTGGCCGTCGGCCGCCCGTCTTGCGCCCCAGGTGCTGACCGACGGTCCGATCGTGTATTCGATCAGGTCGAGTGCGTCCTGCAGATATGGGCCCAATTCATCTTTTGGAATGGGCCGGCCCCCGCTGAGGCCGGGGTAGACGCCGATGACCGGTGTCGCATGCAGGTCCTCGGCGAGCTGCAGGTACTCGAGCAGCCCGAGCCCGTCGTCGCTCCAGTATCCCCAGACATCGTTGTCGTGACCAGGCCGCTCCCAGATCGGGCCGATCGACGATTTCCAGTTGAACCGCGTTTCGACGGTGCGTCCGAGGACGTATGTCCCGCCCGGAAAGCGGAGGAACCCCGGTTTGAGGGCCTTCAGCATTTCGACCAGGTCGGTGCGAAGCCCGTTCTCCCGGTCTTCATAGGTTGGCGGGAAGAGGGACACGACCTGGAGCCAGACCGTGGTCTGCGTCGAAGGCGCACCGTTCGCAGCGTCCGCCTCGGACTCGTGGCGCCGGTCGAGGCCGATGACGAAGCGGTTGTCGGTGGTGGCCCCGGCATCGTCCGGAACGGTCAGGGAGGTCTCGAAGCGTTGCCATTCCTTTGTCAGTCCGCTCACCGATGCGCCGGCGATCGTGTGTGACCCGTCGATCTTCTCGATGCCGACCGTCACCGGCGAGGACAGGTCCGCATCCGCCTTGGCCCAGAACGCCACCCGGTACATCTCCCCAGCCACTGCAGGAATGCCGAAATAGCCGGAATTGGCCATACCGACGCGTTGGCCAGCAGTGAGATTGGGGATGTCGAGGCGCAAGGACCGCGTGAGCTGATCGTTGAGAGGCTGGTTCTCGTCAATTGATGCGATGACCGAGCCGCCACCGTCCGTCAGCGGGTGCCAGGCGGAATCTGGCCCGACGATAGTTGCGTCGTGACCGGCACCGGATGCGTCGTTCACGGACGGGCCGCCATCCTCTTCGAATCGATACCAGGCGACGTTGCCGCCACCGAGGCTTCCTCCGGGCGTCGCCAGCAGTGACTGCACCTGCAGATCGCTCAGGGCGCGGTCGTAGATCTGGAATTCGTCAATGTGGCCCTCGAATGCTGGGTCGACGTGGAATTGCGAAGCGCCTATCCAGTTCTTCTCGGTTGGTCCCATGTCGGCCGGCGTGAGCGTCATGTCCGTATTCTCCGCCGCGATCACTCCGTTCACGAAGAGCCGCCCGGTCCCCCCTTGGAGCGTGACGGCAATGTGCGTCCACTCACCGGCTTTCAATGGATCGGGAGCATTCAAGGCCTCCTTTTTGCCGTCGATGGAGATCACGAATGAGGGCCCGGGTCCTGACCCACCGCCGAGGTACTGCGAGCTGGCGAGCGAGAGCGACATGTGCCGCCCGGCCCGGTTGTAGTAGACGATGCCGGTCTGGCCATTCCCGAAGTCGAAGACCCTCGCGAACGGCTGCACCTTGGCCGGGTTGATCCACGCGGCGATCGTGCACGCGGTGAGGTCGCCGAGAATGCCCTCGGGCAGGGCCACCTTGGTGTGGGGCGAGCCATCGTTGAGCTGGAGTCCTCGGCCGAACCGTCCTTCGCACCGGGCGGCGTCCGTCGTACACCAAGGATCGGCGGTGTGCGGGTCCATGAACGCCCGGTTCTGGATCTTCTCGGCGTAGATGCCGCCGGCTCCGGCGTAGTTGATCTCCTCGAAGAACACCCCGTATAGCAAGGGGTCCACCCGATGACTCGCATGGACGGCATCGACGGTGATGGTTGTCTGGGCGTCGGCCATGGTGGCCTCCTTTCATGGTCGTGCCGCGACCCGGTTCGCGGGTGTGGGCTCAGACGATCCGATAGGCGGCACCCTGGATCACCCGGGGGGGCCAGCGATCGAAGTGCTCTTCGCTGAAGCCTGCCTTGGGGTCGTACCGTTCGCCGATGATCGGGAGGAGCGATGGAAATGTCAGATCGGCGAACCCGTTGATCACCCAGGCGGTCGGCGTAATGGATTCGAGCACCCGGTTCTGGATGTACCACCGCTGCATCCCCCGGGATTCCATCTCCGCGCGGTTGGCACGGCTTTCGTCAGTCTCCGCTTCCCGCCCGCCCGGGTGCCCGCCGTGGATATACCAGTTGCGGCTGTAGAACTCGGGCGTGACGCCGTCGATGCGTTGGTTCATCCAAAGGGTCTGCACGAATGGTGACGGCTTCCCCAGAGCGACCTCCGGACTGGCATCGTCCATGGTCGTGGGCTTCACGCGCCACCCCTGCGCATGCCCGCAATTGGCGGTGAGGACGGCATTGACCGGATCGGTCGGTACGTAGGGATTCGCCGAGATCACCTGCACCACGGCGTCGACCCGACGGTCGGTGTCGCCCATCCTCACGAGCGCTCCGCAGAACGCGTGTCGTTCCTGGAGCGTCAGCCTCACCTGCGTCGTGCCGGGTACCAGTGCGCCGACGGCCTCGGCCAGCTCTTCGACCACGTACTGCTGGAAATCCGTCAGACCGGTGCCCTCGGGCCGCACGAGCGTCCACACGAGCTTGTCACCGACCACGGCCGGTGACGCGTGTCCACCACCCCCCGAATCGGAACGCTCTCCTTCGTTCACCACGGATCGTGCCCCCTTCGTTCGGGTGTGGGCCTGCAGGCGCACATCTCGTTGTGACGACGCGTTTGCCCCGAGCATCAAGTTACTCATATTGAGTAGCCTCGGGTTGCATGAGCACGACGACGTTTCAACTGGCGGTCGGGTCACCAATCGTCACCCGTACCGGTGCCCCTTGGGCCGACGAAGGGTCTATCGAGGACCTGGCGCGGATCGCCGAGACTGCCGACCGCCTCGGCTACCACCACCTCACCTGTAGCGAGCACGTCGCACTGCCGTCGTCCGCACTCGACCGCCGAGGTTCCCTCTACTGGGACCCGCTCGCGACCTTCGGCTACCTCGCTGCCCGTACCGAGCGCATCCGTTTCGCGACGTCAGTGCTGGTGCTCCCATACCATCACCCCCTCGAGATTGCCAAGCAGTACGGCACCCTCGACAAAGTCAGCAACGGCCGGGTGATCCTCGGCGTCGGGGTCGGCACGTTGAAGGAGGAATTCGACCTTCTCGGCGCGCCCTTCGACGACCGGGGTCCACGTGCCGATGACGCCCTGAAGGCACTGCGGGCATCGTTGTCCAAACGCTTGCCCGAGTATCACGGTCCGTTCTACGACTTCGAGGGACTCGTCGTCGATCCATGCGCCGTTCAGGACCATCTGCCGATCTGGGTGGGAGGGCGGACGTTGCGTTCGCTCCGTCGGGCCGTCGCCCTCACCGATGGCTGGTGCCCCTTCGCCGTGGCTCCGACGCAGGCTGCCGAGTGGCTCGAGCGGGTGGACGTCCCGTCGGATTTCGAGGTGGTGCTTCCCCCGACCGAGCGCCTCGATCCGGTCAAAGAACCCTCAAGGACAGCGGAAGTCCTGGCGGAGACGGCTGCATTGGGAGCGACGATCATCATGAGCGGTTTCGCCAGCGCAACGTTGGAGGACTACCTCGAAAACCTCGAGGCACTCGCTGCCGTCCGGGCGGGGATGTAACCGGACCGGGCATCGAGGCCGACCTGTTCGCTATCCCGCCTCCATCTGCCGGGCCAGATTGCCGCCCATGATCGCCCCGCTGATCGTCGAGTTGTAGCGAGGCGATGTCGTCGGAGAGCCGACGGATCGCGCAAGCGCGTGGGATGTCCGAGCCGAACATTCTGTTGGCAACACCGAGCCAGCCGATGAGCTCGACGGGTTTGGGTTGCGAAAGCCGCCGGCGAGGTCGACCGGGGATCGCATTTTCACAGTCTTGTGCACTCCGACGACGACGCCCAATTCCTGCACCGCCTCCCAGACCACATCGAACTCTGGGAGCGCGATCAGTCAACTCAATTAGTCGACACGCACTGGGCAACGAGGCAAGTCCTGCGAGAACATCACCGAAGCCAACTCGCGGAGTCGACTGCGCTGACCGACGACGAATGGGTGAAACGGATCTCACCGAGATGTTGACAGGCGACATCGGTGGTGATATCCATTTTGATATCGATATCAATTGCACTCCGATATTGATGCACAGGGCATCCGCCTAGCGATGGCGGGATGATAATGGGGGGTCTTGACAATGAAGACAGCGTTACGGGTACGCAAGGGCCGCGCACTTCGGGTCCTCACGGCGACGGTCATCGCTGGAGGCCTGAGCGTGGTTGGGTTGATCGGGCATCCAGCTGGAGCGGAGACACCGGCCACATTGGTCGTCGGTGATATCTGTAGCTGCACCGGGCCAGAGGCCTCGAGCATCGCCCAGACCACGCCCACCGCACAGGCCTGGGCATCCTGGACCAATGCCCACGGGGGGATCGACGGTCACACGGTCAAGGTCATCGTGAAGGACGACGCCTACAACCCCAGTGCTTCCCTTGCTGACGCCCAAACACTGGTCGAGGAGGACCACGTGGTCGGGATAATGGACAACAGCGACGTGGACGTGGCTTGGGCCAAGTACGTAAAGCAGCAAGGCGTACCTGTGCTCGGGGACACCGACACCGTGGCTGGCTACACCAATTCTGACTTCTTCACTCCCGGGCTCACCTTCAACCAAAGTCCGCCTGCCGAAGCAGACGCCATAAAGAAGGCAGGCATCAAGAAGATGGCCGAGTTGTACTGCTCGGAGGTGGCAATCTGCGCCCAAGACGCTACCGAAATGAAAACCGTCCTGGCCAAGGACGGTGTGGACCAGGTTTACACCGCAGCCATCTCCTCCTCAGCCCCCAGCTACACAGCGCAATGCCTTGCCGCTAAGCAGGCCGGGGCCACGGGCATCGGAGTGGCTGATGCCTCGGGGATTGTGACGGAGGTGGCCCAGGACTGTGCGAAGCAAGGTTACGAACCCTTGGAGTTCTCCGGTGACGGGTCAGTGTCCCAGGCGTGGCTGACGGTTCCCGCCATGCAAGGGAACGTGGATGTGCAACCAGAGATCCCCTGGTTCGTACACAATGCTGCGACGAAGCCGATGTATACCGCCCTCCAGAAGTACGCACCTTCCGTCATCAGCGGACCCAATTTCGGCGAAATCGTGGTGCAGGTCTGGGCGGAAGGAACCGAGTTCAAGCAGGCAGCCGAAGCTGCGCACCTGAGCGCGAGTCCGACAGCAGCGGAAATCATTAAGGGCTTATATGCCCTCCCCAAAGGCACCACGCTCGGCGGTATCGCGCCCCCGCTCGGCGGCTTTGTCAAAGGCAAGCCAGCGAACAACAAGTGCTTCTTCTTGATGGGAATCAATCACGGGAAGTTTGTGACCCTCGACGGGCTGAAGCCGGTATGCGCCAGCTGAGTATGGCCCACACACTGTCGGGATACGCCCATTCGGAGTGCACCTAGAAGCCAGGGGGAACCGTCGTGACCATCTGGGACAAATCGGTCGATCTCGCAATCGTTGGGAGCGGCGGCGGCGGTCTCATCGCCGCACTGGTGGCGATGGACGCCGGTCTCGAGCCGTTGGTGCTGGAGAAACAGGCCGTTGTCGGCGGGTCGACTGGCATGTCCGGCGGCATGATCTGGATGCCGAACAATCCTTTGATGCGGGCCCAGGGCATCGTGGACTCACACGATGATGGATTCTCTTACCTCACAGACGTCGTGGGTGATGTCGGGCAGTGTTCGTCACCGGCCCGGCGGGACATGTTCCTTCGGGCGGGCTACGAGATGATCACCTTGATGCAACGCAGGGGCGTCCGCCTCGTTCGGAGCCACGGATACAGCGACTACTACCCCAACCACAAGGGTGGCAATGCGGCCGGACGGGCGGTCGAAGGAGTGCCTTTCGATGCTGCAGAACTCGGCGATTGGAGCACCCGGTTGCAGCCGGGCTTCGCGAAAAGTTTCGGGCTTATCTTCTTGACCAACGAGCTTCGCGAAATGCAATACTTCAACCGTTCGCCCCGCTCCTTCGCCGTTGCAGCCCGCGTCTTCCTGCGCACCGCCGTGGCCCGGCTGCGCCGCCAGGACGTGCTCACGAACGGCGCCTCTTTGATCGGGCAGATGATGAAGGTCCTGCTGGCTCAGAACGCCTCAGTCTGGACTGACGCAGCCGTGGAGGACCTTATCGTCGAGGACGGTCGGGTTGTCGGCGTCCGTGTCGTCCGGGATGGCTCTCCGGTGCTGATCGAAAGTCGAAAAGGCGTGCTCCTCGCGGCGGGCGGATTCGCCCACAACGCCGCCATGCGACGCAAGTATGGCGGAGACCAGCCGAATGAGGCCCAGTGGTCAGGAGCGAACCCCGGCGACACTGGAGAGGTCTTAGAGACGGCAATGCGTCTCGGGGCGAAGACCGACCTCCTTGACGAGGCGTGGTGGACCCCCTTCCCGTCTCCGGCTCTGGGCAATTCTTCGTTGAGCGCCGCCCGCCAGCGTCCGGGCACGATATTCGTCGATGCGGACGGCAAGCGGTTCTGCAACGAGTCCAACTCTTATGTTGAAGTGGGCAAGGCCATGTACGCCGACGACGCCGTGCCCTGCTGGCTGATCTTCGACGACGGCTATCGCCGCCGGTATTCCCTCAGCACGGCGTCGCTGCCCGGGAGGCAGATTCCCGAGAAGTGGATCGACGATGGCCTGATTCGCAAGGCCGATACGATCGAGGATCTCGCTCTACAGATAGGTGTCGACCCTGCCGGCCTGAGCGCGACAGTCCGTCGATTCAACACGGACGCAGCCAAGGGCATCGACCCGGAGTTTGGACGTGGTCAGTCGGCCTACAACGATTGCCTGGGTGACCCAGGCTTCAGGCCAAATGCCGCTCTGGGTGCACTCGACCAGGCGCCCTTCTACGCCACGGAGATCTATCCGTCCGACGTGGGTACGTGTGGCGGGCTGGTGACTAATGAGTTTGCCCAGGTCCTCGACGAGTCCGACCAGCCGATTCCGGGTCTCTATGCGACGGGCAACATCACTGCCACGGTCATGGGCCGCACGTATCCGGGTGCCGGCGCTAGCATCGCAAACACCATGGCCTTCGGCTTCGTGGCCGCTCGTCACGCCGCTGGGCGTCTGGTGCCGGAGCGCCCTTACCGTGGTGCAACCTCACTGTAGGGCGAAGCATCGATTTACGGCACGTCAACCCCACCCCCGGGGTGGGATCGTGTTCCAGGAGGGAGACCACAGATGGCAACGACCCAAGAAGGGGATCTTCACCAAATCGCGCCGGGCCCAAATCCACCGGAGACTTCGGCGAAGGTGCCATTTTCCATGACCGATTCGAATTTCGTTCCCAAGGAGCGGTACTACTCACGGGAGTTCTTCGAATTGGAGAAGAAGCATCTGTGGCCTCATTCGTGGCAGATGGCTGCGAGGTTAGAGGAGATACCCCACCCCGGCGACTTCGTCGAGTATGAGATCGTCGGAAACTCGATCCTCGTCATCCGCCAGCATGACGGTTCGGTCAAGGCATTGCACAACGCGTGCCGGCATCGGGCGACACAACTGGCCAAAGGCTGCGGCAGCCTGCCGTTAGGACAGATCGTCTGCCCGTTCCACGGGTGGAGATGGAATCTCGACGGCACATCTTCGTTCGTGTTCGTCGAATCAGCGTTCGACGCCGAGTCCCTGAAGCCCGATGATCTCCAATTGCGCGAATGCCAGGTCGAAATATGGGCCGGGATGGTGTGGATCAACATCGATCAGAACGCCCCACCCCTCCGAGAGGCGCTGGCGCCGGTCGCCGACATCCTCGACAGCATCGCGGTGGGCAATATGCGGGTCAAGTGGTGGAAGCAGGTGATCCTGCACGCCAACTGGAAACTCACCCAGGAAGCGTTTTTGGAGGGCTATCACGTCATGCAGACGCACCCGCAGCTGGCGGGTGGAGGAGGGGACCTTGAAATGGGGGCGTTGCAGGCTCAAGCCACAGAGTACACCGCCTTTGCCAACGGCCATGGTCGGTTCCAGAGTGGTGCGGGACTCGGTGAGATGTCCATGAGCGGCGACGATTTCATCGAATTCAACCGCCTACTCGTCGAGGGTCAGGATGCGATGGCGCTCGAGCAAGATGTCAAGGTCTTCGAGGGCATCCGCAACAAGGTCGGTTTGGACAACCCGAACTTCGCCCAAGAGGCGATAAAGGCCCTTTACGACTATGCCTACGGCGCCGGGATACCTATGGCCGAGCCCTCGGAAAACCTGAAGCTATGGGGTGGGGAGATCTTCATCTTTCCGAATTACTTCATGCTTCCGATGTACGGCAATTCCCTTTGCTACCGGATGCGCCCCTACATAGACGACCCCGAGAGGTGCCTCTTCGATGTCTGGTCTCTGACCACGTATCCGGCAGGCCAAGAACCCGAGCGAGCCGAGCTGTTGGGCATCTTCGACAAGGAGGACTCCGAGCATTGGGGACTCATCCCGCGCCAGGACTTCAGCAACATCGAACGCCAACAACAGGGCCTCCACTCGGTGGGCTTTGAGCACCACCGCCTGTCGCCGCAATTCGAAAAGACCATCTTGAATCTCCATCAGGAACTGGATCGGAGGATCGCAGCTGGGGAGTAGCGGGCGCCGGCCTACGGCCGAGTCACTCAATCGATAGTGAGGTTCCGTCCGGGTGGGGATGTAACGGCGCGCGGGGCGACGCTCGTTCTTCGCTACCCCACCTCCATGAGACGTGCGAGGTTGCCTCCCATGACTGCACGCTGATCTTCGAGCGGCAGCGAGGATATGTCGTCGGAGAAGGCGAGCGGATCGCGTAGGCCCTCGGGGTGCGGGAAGTCCGAGCCGAACATGCTGTTGGCAACACCGAGCCGGCCGATGAGCTCGACGGGGTTCGGGTCGCGAAAGATGTGGATCCAGACGTTCCGGCGCAGCACTTCGAGCGGATCCTCGTCGAACAGGGTGGGTGTGCGTTCGTAGGCTTCGGCGAAGTGGCTGAGCATCGGTCGGGTCCACTCGTTGAAGTGTTCGACGATCACGACCTTCAATCGAGGGAAGCGCGTCAACATTCCATGGCCGATCATCGAGGCGATGAGGTCGCTCGTCTGCGAGCGCGGCGTTGCCAGAGCCCTGAATGGTGCCGATGCGCCCCAGGGACGCTCGAAGTAACCACCCGTCTCCCGGGAACCGTCGAGTTCGGCCAGGTCGACCGGGTACCGCATGTTCACGGTGTTGTGAAGCCCGACGACGACGCCCTTCTCCTGCATGGCCTCCCAGAAGGGGTCGAACTCCGGGAGCGCGAATGAGCGGGGGCCGCCGAACCCGAAGACGGGGGCCGGTCGGATGTAGACGATACGCGCCCCCCGGTCGGTGACCCACTCGAGCTCCTTGATGGCGCGGTCCACCATCGACAACCCGATCGCCGGCGTGGCGAAGACGGCGTTCTCGTAGCCGAAGGTCCAGTGCTCGTACATCCACTCGTTGAGCGCGTGCAGGACGGCGTGCGTCGCCAGCGGGTCCTCCGGCATCGCCTGCTCAATGACGCTGGCGAGCGTCGGCCACATCAACGACCGGGAGATACCGAACTCCTGCATCAGCTTGAACCGGGGCTCCACGTCGAAGAAGGCGTCAAGGCCCGGGATCGAACGGCGTTGGAGCGGGTCGTCCTGCTGGCCCCCGGGGGGAGCGACCCGCTGGAACGTGGGGTTGGGGATGGCGCGGCTGATCCGGTCCTTCACGGTGAGTTTGGTCCGGTTGCCTTCTTCGATGTACTTCACGATCCCGCTGTACTCGGACGGGATGAACTTCGTGAACGCTTCCGTGTTCTCGTACATATGGTTGTCGGAGTCGAAAACCGGATAATCCAGCTGTCGTTCCCGAATGAAGAAAAGCTCGTCATCGGCCATTTCGTCGTTCCCCTCGCACGGCTTGATCATCACGAGGTCGATGCCCCGTCGCGCTCCGCGCTTCCCAGTCTAGGAGGAGGCACGGCAATCCGGCAACGGCTCGGACCGCCGGCTCACTGGGTGGGCGGCGGCGTGACCGCTCAGTGCGCCGTCGGACCACGCGGGATGTCGCGGAACGGCACATCCCGGTCGACGGTGACTTCTCTCGGCATGCCGAGAAACCTTTCGCTCACGACGTTCCGTGACATCTCAAGCGTGCCTCCGGCGATCTGTCCCGACTGACGGACGAGAAATGCCGTTCCGCGTTCTCCGGCGGCCCTGTTGTCCTCCGTCCACGCGGCGGCTGACGCTCCTGTCAGCTGGAGCGAAATGTTGGATTGACGGATGCCGAGTGTTCCACCGATGATTTTGGTGAGACCGGCGGCCTGGTTGCTCAGCTTCCCCGTAGCCATCGCCTTCCCGATTCTTTTCATGCCCTCGCTCGACGCCAGGCTGAGTGCGTGTGCTTCACCTATCAGCTCACGCGTCACCTGGTCCTCGAGCCGTCCGGCCCTGCGAGCCTCGGCAATGTAGGTCGCGCCGGCACCTCCCGCCCGGAAGCCCCCGCTGGCTTCGACGCTTGCCGGCGGGGTCGGCCGGGTGGTGAAGGGCAACATGCCGAAACTTTTCTCGTAGAACATCCATCTGGTGCCGACGGTCCATCCCTGGTCGACGTCGCCGATCCTGTCGGTGTCCGGGACGCGCACATCGGTAAGGAATTCTTGGCAGAACTCGCGCGATCCGTTGAGCATCTCGATCCGGTGGACCTCGATGTCCGGCTGGTGCAGGGGCAATATGAACACCGTGAGGCCTCGATGCTTCGGCAGGTCCCAGTTCGAGCGGGCCAAGCAAAGGCCCCAGTCGGCCCACCACGCCCCGGTTGTCCAGATTTTCGAACCATTGAGGACCCATTCGTCTCCGTCGCGCATGGCGGTGGTTTGAGCGCCGGCGACGTCGGATCCACCTGTTGGCTCGGACAGGAGCTGCATCCAGATCTCATCGCCGCGGAGAATCGCCGGCAGGTGCTTTCGCTTCTGCTCTTCTGTCCCGTAGTCGAGAAGCACGGTGGCGCAGGGTTGCAGTGTCGGTACCTGGAAGCGGAACGGGTATTCGTAGGGCCAGATCTCCTCGTCGAAGACGTGCTGGTGGGCTGGAGTCAGCCCCTGACCTCCATATTCTTTCGGGAAGCAGATTCCTGCGAATCCGGCATCGAAGAGCCGGCGCTGCAGGTCTCTGTGGTGTGCCACTTCCTTCAGTTCCTCGTCGTCGCTGAGCTGGCCCTGGGCCATTCCCATTCCAATTCCAGGGTGCTTGGCCCGCGGCATGGCACCTTCCAGCCAGATACGGAGCCGGCTCCGGAAATCCCCTAGTGGCTCTACGGCTGCGTCAGGCACGTGCACCCTCCTTCTCTTTGTCCTCCAACAGAGTGGTCAGCCGCTGGCGGTGATCCGAGACCGTGCCGAAGAGGAGTGAGTTGACGATCACGCGACGGAGATAGAGGTGCATGTCGTGGTCGAAGGTCACTCCGATGCCGCCGTGAATCTGTACACAATCCTGCAGGACATCAATGCCGTAGACGCCCAGGTAGGCCTTGCCGGCGCTGGTGAATTCGCCCGCACGGTCGTCCCGGCCGTCCACGTGGAGGGTGGCAGCGTCGGCGATCCCATGCCCCACCTCGATCCACGCCTTGATGTCGGCACTGCGGTGCTTCAGCTCCTGGTACGAAGCCAACGGTCGGCCGAAGGAGTACCGGTTGAACATCCACTCGAGGGTGATCTCGAAGGCCTTTTCCATGGCGCCGACCATCTCATGCATCTGCATCAGGTTGGCCAGCTGCAACTGCCACTCGATGTCATCGGGAGCGCTCGCGGTGCTGCCGAGGAGGGAGGCACGGGGCACCCGGGCGTCCTCGAAGCGGATCTCGGCGTACCGCCGTGTCAGGTCGAGGCCTTGCGCAGGAACGACGGTGACGCCGGGCGTCCCGGTGGGGAGCAAAAATTGCGCAGGAGACCCATCGATGTGAGCGACCACAAGGAGGTGATCCGCCTGGGCTCCCGCCTCCACCGGACCCTTTCGACCGTTCAGGACGTAGCCGTCGTCTGCGACTGACGCGATCATCGAGACTGTCCCCAATCGGTCGTGTGGGGGCGGCTCCGACCAGCACCATGCGCCAATGGTCTCCCCGCTCAAAAGCCCTGGCAATACGTCGGTCTTCTGTTCGGATGAACCCCGCTTCGACAGTGCGGCGGCAACGACATTGGTGGGGAGTAACGGACCTGGCGCCGCATACCGACCGAATTGATGCGATACCAGGGCCAGATCCTTGGCTCCACTGCCGCTGATGCTGCCTCCGCCGTCCTCCTCGGAGACGAGCAGCGATGTCCAGCCCAGCTCCGCCCCCTGTCGCCAGTAGGTCGGCGAGAAGCCTATGGGGTCGTGCCGAAGGGCTCGCAACGCAGTGGGGTCCGCCTCGCCGTCAAGGAACTTGGCGGTCGTTTGCGTGAAGAGCTCTTGATCGTCCGTGAGTTCTAGTTCCATGCTCCAAGTCCTCGGTTTCGGTTGCGCTCGGTCACGACTGGCCTCGTGCTGTATAGACGAAGGTTCGCATACGGAGCTCGAGGATTGTCAATCCATGCCGCCTCTGTCACCGTACGTCGACCGTTCGCAGGGCGGACTGGAAGCCGCAGCGGCCTGTTTCCCCGCCCCGTTGGTGCCGCCATCGCAGTGCCACCCAACCCACTGCCCGGGTCTTCGGACTGTTTGCGGAACGGCCTCAAGGGTTCGGCCCATGTTCTCGCTTGCCGTCCACCACGCCGAGAGTTATAGCTAACTTGCTTTGCAGACAGCAAACGATTACCGTTACCCTCACTCGGCCATGCGATAGAGGCGGGGGCCTCAGTAATGGACGTACCTTCATAGCGGCTTTGGAGTTCCGGGGTGTGGGCTAATCCGAAACTCTGACCATTCGATCTGGTTGGGGGAGCGTGCTTCAATTCGTTGTCGCGGGACTGGTGCTGGGCGGGATCTATGCGATCTCGGCCACAGGGCTCGTCGTGACCTATCAGTCGGCGGGTATACTCAACTTTGCCTTCGGAGCGATCGCGTTCACGGTTGCGCGCTTCTATTACTTCCTGAACAGCGAGCACTCGTGGCCGATCTTGTACGCGGCACTACTGTCGATTCTCGGGCTCGGACCGGCCCTCGGTCTGGTCCTCTATTTCGGCCTGTTCCGGTTCATGCGTCTGTCGTCGACCCTCATCAAGGTACTGGCCACCATCGGGATTTCGGTGGCATTGCCGGCTATCGACACCGTCATCTTCGGAAATCAGGAGATCCTCAGCGCACCAGGCCTCGCACCCCAGCCCGTGCGCGTCTTTCATGTCATTGGCGTTCCTGTCACCCTCGATCAGGTCATCGTCTACGGCTGCGTGATTGCGATCCTCCTCGCTGGTTTCCTTGTCCTTCGCTATACCGACGTCGGGCTGCAGATTCGCGCTCTCGTGGACTCCCCGGCGATGACGTCGCTGTCGGGGACCAATCCCGGAAGGATGTCGGCGGCGGTTTGGGCCGTCAGCACTACGCTGGCGGGGCTTTCCGGCGTGCTCGTGGCGCCGATCATCGGTCTCGATGCCGGCGACATCGCCTTGGTGATGGTGGCTGCCTTTGCTGCAGTGATCGCGGCCAGGCTGCGGAGTCTGCCGATTGCCGCGGCAGTTGGTCTGGGGATGGGCATCGTCAGCGCCCTGTTCCAGTATTGGTTGCCTCCCGCGAGTATCTATACCGCTGACCTGTTAGCGGCAGTTCCCTTCTTGGTCATCGCCATCTCACTGACGTACTTCATCGCCCGATCCGGGTCGATCGACGAGGTCCAAGGCGTCGGTGGGGTCCTGGACAAAGCCATCACACCACACGGCAGCGACGCGTCCAGCGCGACGTCGGGACAGGCCGGGTTGGGCGCTATGAGTTGGAAACCATCGGCGTTTGCCTTCGCCGCTCTCTTGGCGTTGCCGTTGTTCCTCCATAGCTTCTGGCTGGGACTTCTGGGCCAGGGTGTCGCCTACGGCGTCATCTTCCTATCGTTCAGCCTGGTCACCGGGGAGGGCGGCATGATCTGGCTCTGCCAAGCGACCTTCGCCGGGGCGGGTGGAATGGCCACCGGCCTGCTGACCGCCGATCATGGCATTCCCATTCTCCTCTCAGTGCTCATCGGCGGCCTGATCGCAGTGCCGTTCGGCCTCATCATCGGATGGCTCACCATCCGGATGGGCGACCTCTACGTAGCCCTGGTGACGCTGACCTTCGGGCTGTTGGTCGAAAGCGTCGTGTTCAACCGGGCGCTCTTTTTCAACGATGGCATCGGTACTCCGGTCACCCCGCCGCAATTCGCTTCCGGTGACCGAGCCCTCGTCTATCTCATGATTATCTTCTTCGCGGTGATCGCGATCTTCATCGTGAACTTGCGGCGGTCGACCACGGGGATGGGCATGACGGCTGTCCGCTTCAGCCCCGTCGGATCCAAGTCCTTGGGCATCAGCGTGGTTCGCATGAAGATCATGATGGCCGGCCTGGCCGCGTTCGTAGCCGGTATCGGTGGCGGCTTGTTGGCCATCACGCTCGGAAGTGCCCTGACCAGCAACTATTCGACGCTCGGTGGGGAAGTCTGGCTGGTGATCTTGGTCACGTACGGCATCCGCTCGAATGGTGCCGCCGTCTACGCCGGCCTCTCCCTGACCTTGCTCAGCGGTGTGTCGCTTGTCTACCTACCAAAGGTTTTCGATAACTTTGTTGTCATCGGTTTCGGGTTGGGCGCAATCAGCATCGTGAAGTTCCCAGACGGCGTGCTCACCTTCCAGGCTCGGCAGGTGCGGGCCATGATGGCCCAGTTCAGCGTGTCCTCCCCGCAGATCTACGGCAAGCTCAAGATCGCCGGGGCCGTGGGTCTCGTCGCGGTCGTGGCGCTCGTCATCGGGGTCCGCGACCTGTGGTGGCTCTGGTTGGTCGATCGCCCTCATCCTCGCGGCCGGTGCCCTCGGATACGTCGCCTACAAGAACAGCCGGCAACCGACCCCTGCTCTGCTCGCAGACGACGAGATGCTGCGGTCCGAGATGCTTGAACCGGTCGACGTCGGGTGAACGGGCGATGACGCTCACCGAGTTGCCCGCCTCCAACGGCACGGCGGCGCCGCCAGTCCTCTCAGCGCAGGGCGTGACCGTTCGCTTCGGTGGCCTGACTGCCCTCTCGGAGGTGGACATCAGTATTCCCGCCGGGTCCCTTATCGGACTCGTTGGGCCCAACGGCGCGGGAAAGACCACGCTCTTCGGGGTGATGTCAGGCATCCTTCATCCCAACAAGGGTCGCGTCGAGTTGCTCGGGACGGACGTGACCAAATCGAGTTCCGAGAACCGGGCTCAGCTGGGCCTGGCCCGCACCTTCCAACAGCCCGAGCTTTTCCTTGATTTGACCGTGCGGGAGCACCTGGTCCTCGCCTACCGGGTTCGTCACGCCCGGAGCCGTCTGTGGAAGGACATGTTTACCGGCGGCTGCCTCAAGCGCCCGGATGGGACGGAGACGGAGCGAGTCGATTCGTTACTGGAGCTTCTTTCGCTCACTGAGGTGGCGCACCTGCCGGCGCGGGTATTGCCGTTGGGCACCAGCCGCCTGGTCGAAGTGGGTCGAGCTCTGGCTACAGGACCGGCCATTGTGCTGTTGGACGAACCCTCCGCTGGCCTTGACGGGCACGAAACCGACCGGCTTTCCGGGGCGCTCCGCCGCACCGTCGTGGAGGAGAAGGTGTCGCTCTTGCTCGTTGAGCACGATGTCGCCATGGTGCTCAGTCTCTCGAGTGAGATCTACGTGCTCGACTTCGGCTCTGTCATTGCGCAAGGGCCTCCAGCGGAGATCCGCGACAACCCTGAGGTGCGGGCGGCATATCTTGGCGACGAGGACATTGCCATCGCACCAAGCTGAATTTCCGGACCTGAAGATTTTGCATAGCGGAGCCTAGGGACCTTGAACCGGCCCTGGAACCGCAACTACATCAGGCAGATCGCCAGGCCGGTGATTGGTTGAGCACATCCACCATGGGTCAAACGAGGCACGCCCGAGGATGAAGTTGAGATTGCGATAAGATTTCATCCGGGTGACAAGTTTCGTCTCCAGGGAAGAGTTATATTTCACTTGGGTTGCAGTCTGCAGCTTTGACAGCCGCGAGCAAAAGGGGAGAATCAGATGCGCATGAGCGCGATCGGTGCGACACGCATCGCCGTTGCAATACTTTCACTAGCAGGTGTTCTCACTGCGCTCTCGGCTGCGCCGGCTTCCGCCAGCAGCAAGTCGCCGATCATCATCGGCTACATCACCGACGAAACCGGTGCGGCCTCATCGACGTACATCAATGCCATACAAGGCGCACAAGCTCGGATCGACGCCCAGAACGCTGTCGGCGGGGTGAACGGCCACAAGCTGGAACTGGTGGCCGAAGACGACCAATCCACGCCGACCGGCAACTCGACGGCCGCCCACCTTTTGGTGAGCAAAGGTGCCTTCGGCATCATCCAGATCGACTCTGGCGCGTTCGGATCGTCCCGCTACCTCAATCAAGAGGGGGTACCCGTTGTCGGTGTCTCGGTCGACGGCCCCGAATGGGGCCAACAACCGAATACCAATATGTTCTCGATCGGCGAGCTTTACTCCACGACGCCATTCAACGGCTATTACTACACCTATAGCAGCAGCGGGGCCGAGTTGAAGGCCCTCCACGTCACCAAGTTGGCCCAGGTCGTCTTCAATATTTCCTCTGCGATCAACGCGGCGAACACAATCTTTGCGCAAGCAAAGTCCTACGGCGTGAGCAATTGTCTCGAACGCGCTGCTTCCGAGCAGCGGCAACTTGAATCCGACGGTGCTCCAGATAAAGAAGCTGGGCTGTAATGGCGTCGAAGTACTCAGTGTGCTGTCAACCTGCACCACGCTCGCCGCCGATCTCAAGCAAGCCAACGTGAACGCCAAGTTGATCTGTGCCACTGCCTACGATCAGTCTCTGCTCAATCAGCCATCCGCGCTGGCAGCAATGCAGGGTACGTATACGACAGCGTCGTTCAACGTGCTCGCGAAGAATCCGCCCGCACCCGTGAAGCTCCTTCTTGACCGGCTCAAGAAATACACATCCTTCTCTGGAGGTATCCCGAGCAACAACATTGAGTACTCCTACATGGCCGCCGACGCCATGATCAATGGACTGAAGCTCGCCGGACCCAATCCGACCCGCAAGGCATTCATCACGAACTTGCGCCAGGTCTCGAATTACACCGTCGAAGGCTTGTTGTCGACCCCTATTATTTTCAGCCACTTCGGTACTCTGGGCATGATCCCGAAGAAGTCATGTGGTCCGCTGTTAGAGATCAAGGGTAAGAACTTCGTTCCCGCGCTTAACGTCTGTGGGAATCTGGTCAAGGGCTCGAAGGCCTAAAAGCGAGAGTCGCGGGGGTCACGGATACCCGATGCCGTGGTATTTGGTGAGCCAGACGCGCCGCCGGCATGGGTTGAGATGAGATCCCGTACGGTTTCGGTTTGCCTGACACCCATGCCCATCAAGGTTAGGGACACGTTTCACTTGCGTTGCAATCAACAAGTATTTGCAGTATAAATTGCGAGAGGTAAAAAGGGGGGTTAGCATGCGCACAAGTGCGATTCGCATAGCTGTTGCGGTGTGTTCAGTAGTCGGGGTTATCGCCGGGCTCTCGGCGCTGCCAGCCGCCGCTGCAAGCAGCAGCAAGGCACCGATCACCATCGGGTTCATCTCTGACGAGACCGGGCCGTCGTCGTCGTCGTACATCAACGCCGTCTATGGGGCAGAGGCCCGGATAGACGCCCAGAACGCGGCCGGAGGGGTGAATGGCCACAAGCTGGTGCTCCAGGCTGAAGACGACACGGGAACACCCAGTGGCTACTCGACCGCAGCCCACCTTCTCGTGAGCAAAGGCGTCTTCGGCATTATCTCGGACGCATCGGTGACCTTCGGCGGGTCCAAGTACCTCCAGCAGCAGGGGATACCGGTGGTGGGCGCCGCTGTCGACGGGCCGGAGTGGGGCCAGCAGCCGAACTCCAACATGTTCGCCATCGCCGACCTCTACTCCACATCGCCGTTCAACGGGTACTTCTACACCTACACGTCCACCGCGGCCCAAATGAAGGCTCTCCACATCACGAAGCTGGCCCAGATCGTCTTCAATGTCCCAGCGGCGATCGATGCAGCGAATACGATCTTTGACCAAGCACAGAGTGCCGGTACCAGCAAATGTCTGGACGCGCTGGTCCCGAGCAACGGCAACCTGAACCCGACGGTGCTACAGATGAAGAACCTGGGCTGCAACGGTGTCGAAGTGCTCAGTACTCTTTCAACCTGCATAACGCTCGCCGAAGACCTCAAGCAGGCCGACTTGAAGACCAAGGTGATCTGCTCGACTGGGTACGATCAGACGCTCCTCGACCAGCCCACTGCCCTGGCCGCGATGCAAGGTACCTACACGACTTCTGCTCTCAACGTCCTCGGGAGTGACGTGAATCCTGCGACCAAGCTCTTTCTCAGCAGGCTCAAGAAGTACACTCCCTGGGCCGGCGGAATTCCGAGCGAGAACATCGACTACGGCTACGAGTCCGCTGACGTGATGATCAACGGGCTAGAGGCCGCAGGGCCCACTCCGACCCAAAAGGCCTTCATCGCGGCCGAGCGCAAAGTATCGGACTACACCGTCGAAGGCATGTACACCACCCCCTTCATCTTCAGCCACTTCGGTACCTTGGGCATGCTCCCGAAGAAGGCCTGTGCGCCGCTGCTGGAGGTCAAGGGCAAGAGCTTCGTTCCTGCATACAACACATGCGGCACCCTGGTCAGGGGTGCGAAAGCGTAGGTGCGATTCTCTTTTGGATGACGGAAAAACGTCCAAAGGGAATCACAAGGAAGGGGGGGTGGCGTGCGAACGATTGCGAACCGCATCGCTGATTGCGGTGGCTTCACTGGTGGCAGTTTGGTCAATGGCGCCAAGGCGCCAAGGGGGAATCAGATGCGGACACGTATGATGCGTATCGCACTTGTGGTGCTTTCACTGGCTGGGGCTCTTACGGCGCTCTCGGCGTCGCCGGCCTCCGCCAGTAGCAAAGCGCCCATCGTTATCGGCTTCATTACGGACGAAACCGGTGCGGCCTCGTCGACGTACATCAATGCCATACAGGGCGCGCAGGCGAGAATCGACGCGCAGAACGCTGCTGGTGGGGTGAACGGCCACAAGCTGGAACTCGTGGCAGAGGACGACCAATCCACGCCGACGGGCAATTCGACCGCCGCCCACCTCTTGGTGAGCAAGGGTGCCTTCGGCATTATCCAGGTCGACTCGGGCGCGTTCGGATCCGCCGCGTACCTCCACCAACAAGGAATACCCGTGGTCGGTGCCTCCGTCGACGGGCCGGAATGGGGCGAGCAGCCGAATACCAACATGTTCTCTATTGCAGACCTCTACTCGACGACGCCGTTCAACGGGTACTACTACACCTACAGCAGCAGCGGAGCAGAACTGAAAGCCCTCCACGTCACCAAGTTGGCCCAGGTCGTCTTCAATATTTCCTCCGCCATCAACGCGGCAAATACGATCTTTGCGCAGGCAAAGTCCTACGGCGTCAGCAAGTGTCTCGACGCCCTGCTTCCGAGCAGCGGCAACCTCAATCCCGCCATTCTCCAGATAAAAAAGCTGGGCTGCAACGGGGTCGAAGTGCTCAGCGTGCTCTCGACCTGCACCACGGTGGCTGAGGACCTCAAGCAGGCCAACGTGAAGGCCAAGTTGATCTGCGCCACCTCCTACGACCAGTCCCTGCTGGACCAGCCCACAGCGCTGGCCGCGATGCAAGGGACGTATACGGGGGCGGTTATCAACGTGCTCGCGAAGAATCCGCCCCCTCCGGTGAAGCTCTTCCTGGACAGGCTCACGAAGTACACGTCATTTGCCGGGGGTATTCCGAGCCTGAACATCGTGAACTCCTACCTCGCCGCCGATGTGATGATCAACGGCTTGGAGCACGCCGGTGCCAATCCGACTCGCCAGGCCTTCATCACCAACGAGCGGAAGGTCTCGAACTACACCGCCGAGGGACTGCTCAGCACTCCGATTATCTTTAGTCACTTCGGCACCCTGGGCATGTTCCCGAAGAAGGCCTGTGGGCCGCTCCTCGAGATCAAAGGCAAAGACTTCGTTCCCGCCGTCAATGTGTGCGGGAGCTTGGTGAAGGGCTCCAAGGCGTAGAGAAGAACCCGCACGACCTGCACTCGGCCTGACCGCTTGCCACTGAGCTGCGAGGTCTACACCCTTGAGAAGGGCGAGATAGCCCATCGGTCTGGCTCATTGCTTCGGGTTACATGAGGGCCGTAGGACTACGCTGCCCCAGAGCGCCAGATGCCCCCGACCTCAAGCGGGCGGCCCCCAGCCGACACTGTTGCGCCCCCCACGTCCTGATGGCATGATTTCGATGTCGAAGTCAACCCCGGGGTTTTTTGCTGCCGGCAGCAGGATTCAGCCGGGAAATTCATCAGCGCCAACCAGGTCCTTCGGGGCGAACTTGGGGCAGATCTATCGAAAACGGGGAGCAGGTACGAGTGGAGCAGGTTCCGATAGCGGAAGGTCTATTCTCGTGGCCGACAGACCCGCCACGACTTCTCGGCTCTCTGTGCGGCGAATGTGGTGCGTACGCCTTTCCGTCACAGGGTGGGTGCCCGAGGTGCGGTGCAGCGATGGAGCAGGTGGAACTTTCTCCGACCGGAAGCGTCTGGACGTGGACCAGTCAGGAGTTTCTCCCAAAGGCTCCGCCGTATGCGGGAGAGGAAACAGCCGAGACGTTCAAGCCCTATTACGTCGGGTACGTCGAGCTCGAGGGTCAGCTCCGCGTCGAGTCAAGACTGGTCGGTTTCGCTGACGAGCACCCGCACATCGGCCAGCAGGTGCACATGGTCGTGCTCCCGTTCAGGACCGACGAGGAAGGGCGCCAGGTCATGTCGTATGCATTTGCGCCGTCAGAAGAAGGAGTGAGCAAGTGACTGACGTTGCCATCATCGGGGTTGGGATGCATCCGTTCGGTCGCTTCCCCGGGAAGTCGGCCATCGAAATGGGGGCCGACGCCATCAGGACCGCTCTGGCCGATGCCGACCTCCAATGGCGTGATGTCCAGTTCGCCTTCGGCGGAAGCTATGAGGTCGACAATCCCGATGCCGTTGTGAATCTCCTCGGTCTTACCGGGCTGCCATTCACCGACGTCTACAACGGTTGCGCGACGGCAGCCAGTGCGATCAGCCTCGCCGCGCAGACCATTGAGCTGGGCGCGTACGACATAGGGGTCGCGGTCGGCATGGACAAGCACCCGGTTGGGGCCTTCGCGGCCGACCCCGTGCAATACAGCCTGCCGAGTTGGTACGGGGAGGTGGGTCTGTTTCTCACCCCCAAGTTCTTCGCCATGAAGATCCAGCGCTACATGTACGACTACGGGATCACGCGGGAATGCTTGTCCGCAGTTGCCGCCAAGGCGTACCGGAACGGTGCGAGAAATCCCAATGCATTTCGCAAATCGCCCATACCGGCCGAGCAGATAGCGGAGTCGCGTATGGTGAATGATCCGCTCACGCAGTACATGTTCTGCAGCCCCGATGAGGGGGCAGCAGCCATTGTGCTCTGCAGGGCGGATATCGCACACCGGTACACCGCGAACCCCATCTTTCTTCGCGCGTCCGAAGTGCGCACTCGACGCTATGGCGCCTTCGAGGTGCACAGCCCGTCAACGGCGCTCGAGCGGGGGGACGCTCCGACGACCGACGCCTCGAGGGCCGCGTACGAACGCGCCGGCCTTGGCCCGGAGGACGTCGATGTGATCCAGCTCCAGGACACCGATGCCGGAGCCGAGATCATCCACATGGCGGAAAACGGTTTCTGCAAGGACGGCGAACAGGAGCAGCTGATCGCGGACGGCGCCACGGAGATCGACGGTCCGTTGCCGGTCAATACGGACGGTGGCCTCTTGGCCAACGGCGAGCCGATCGGTGCGTCCGGCCTTCGACAGGTCCACGAGCTGGTCCTGCAGCTCCGCGGCAACGCCGGTGATCGGCAGGTGCAGGGGAACCCCAGAGTCGGTTACGCCCAGCTCTACGGTGCACCGGGGACGGCCGGCGTCACCATCATCTCCCGCTGATCGATGGAGCTGCGCGCCGGCATCACTCCCCGATGACGTCGTAGCGTGCGCACCACCCTGCGTTGGGATCCCGGGCCGGCCTTTCTGACAGAGCAGCGCCACTCCTTGATGGGGCCGGGTGCGCCCTTCGAGATTGTCGAAGAAGAGGTCATGGGCACCCGCCATGAGGTCTTCGCGCAGCGCTATCCCCACCTCCGGGCACTCTTCGAGGACGGGACGGCCCGCAACGGCGACCGTCCCTACCTCGTCCACGATGAGCACACGATCACGTTCGCCGAGGCGAGGCGGCTGGTTGCCGCCACTGCCGCCGCCCTCCGGAGCGAACACGGCATCGGCCAGGGGGATCGCGTCGCTATCGCCGCGGCCAACCGTTACGAGTTCGTCATCGTGGCGTGGGCGGTCATCGTGCTCGGCGGGGTCGTCGTTGCCCTGAATGGCTGGTGGACCGGCCCGGAGCTCCAGTACGGCATCGAGCTCACGGACCCGAAGTTGCTGATCGGCGACGCGGAACGCCTGGCCCGTCTGTCGAGCGTGCTTCCTGGCCTGCCGCGGCGCGATCTCAACGAGGCCACCCCGATGTGGTTCCAGGGCGACCCCCCACTTCCGGACGTGACCATCGACGAGGATGACCCTTTCGTGATCCTCTTCACGAGCGGCACCACAGGTCGGCCAAAGGGAGCGGTGCTCACCCATCGCAACAACATCCACTGGGCGCAGTCCATCGCCCTGCGCGGCGCTGCGGTAGGCGCTGTGGCCACCGAGACCTGCGAGATCGCCGCCCTTCCCTTGTTCCACATCTCCGGACTCAACTGCCAGGCCATTTCATCCGCTGCGACGGGGACCAAGCTCGTCTACATGCCGCCTCCCGGCCGGTGGTCACCCGAAAGCCAGCTCGCGCTGACCGAGCAGCACGGGGTGACGACCTGGCGCTTGGTGCCGACTCAGGCCTGGCGTCTGCTGGAACATCCCCAGGTCGACCAGTTCGACGTCTCGAGCCTCCGCTCGATCGTGGGTGGCGGATCCCTCTGGTCGCCGAATCTGCTCGAGCGCCTGGCCGAACAGTGGCCGCACGCCCGCTCGGGATTGATCGTCGGGCTCGGTATGACCGAGACGAACGGCACCGGAGCCACTGCGGTGATGCCGGGGCTGCTCGAAACTCCCGGCAACGTGGGGAGGCCGCCGCCGGCAGCGCAGATCCGGGTGTGTGAACCAGGCTCCGACGCCCAGTTGGACGATGGACTCGTCGGCGAGGTGCAGATTCGAAGCGCGTCCGTGTTCCTCGGGTATCACCGGGACCCCACAGCGAGCAAGGCCGCACTCGGAGGGGACCGCTGGTACCGCACCGGTGACTTCGGACGTGTGGAGCAGAATCTGTTGTTCCTCGAGGGGCGCCGCTCTGATCTCATTCTCCGTGGGGGTGAGAACATCTATCCGGCCGAGATCGAGGACCGTCTCCATGAGCACCCCGCCATTGCCGACGTCGTCGTCGTCGGCGTACCCGATCGGGTGCTCGGCGAACAGGTCAAAGCGGTCGTTGTCCGCCGCCCCGGGTCGACCCTCGAGGCCGATGAGGTCAGGGCGTGGGCTGCGGCGAACCTGGCGCCGTTCAAGGTGCCTGTCTTCGTCGAATTTCGTGACAGCCTTCCCCGTAATGTCACGGGCAAGGTGATGAAGCACCTTTTGGACTCGCCGGACCCTGTGCCGTTCGCGGAAGAGTAAGTCCCACAGGTACGTCGAGGCTGCGGGGAGGCGGGTACGGTGGAAAGAAAGCCAACGGTGCTGATCGCCGGGGCATCCGGGGTCGTGGGTCAGGCCGCGGCACGGCACTTCGCCGCTCTCCCGAATTGGCGGGTCGTGAGCGTGTCACGGCGACCACCCTCCGTCGCGGGGGCCTCAGAATGGCTGCCGCTGGACCTGGGGGACGAGGACCAATGCAGCCGTGTGCTCTCGTCGCGTCGGGATATCACGCACGTCGTGTATGCGGCCTTGTACGAGGCCGACGGTCTGGTGGCAGGGTGGTTCGACGAGCAGGTGATGCAACGCAACGAGCTCATGCTCAGGAATCTGATGGACCCCCTCCTCGCCAGTGCGCCCATAGAACACGTCTCTCTCATGCAGGGGACGAAGGCCTACGGGATGCACCACCCGTCCATCGGTTGGGCCGGGGTGAAGAATCCCCTTCGGGAAGGGGACGGCCGTGCCGTTCATCCCAACTTCTACTTCCTTCAGGAGGACTACCTGAGGGCACGGCAGGAGGGCGCCTCGTGGGGCCTGACGATCTTCCGACCCACAGTCATCTACGGCGATGCCATCGGCAACAACATGAATCTGATTCCGGTGCTCGGCGCATGGGCAGCTCTCCTCCGGGAAGAGGGCCGGCCGCTCGACTTTCCCGGCCGCCATATTTCATCGATGGTCAAAGAAGCAGTGGACGCCGATCTGGTCGCCCGGGCGCTCGCCTGGGCTGCGACGTGCCCGGACGCCCAAGGAGGGACGTTCAACCTGACGAACGGTGATGTCTTCCTTTGGCAGAACGTCTGGCCCGTGCTGGCGGAGACCATGGGAATGGCGGTGGGGGAGCACCGGTATGTGCAACTCGCCGAGGAGATGCCCCGGCGCAGCGAACAGTGGGCGGCGCTCGTCGATCAGTTCAAGCTACGGGCGCCGAGGGACCTACTCGCGTTCGTCGGGCCGAATTCACTCGTGTATGCCGATAACCTGCTCAGCGGCGAGGATCCTCCCGTCGGGCCCATCCTGCACAGTACCGTCGCCGTCCGCAAGGCCGGGTTCCACGACTGCATGGACTCCGAAGCCATGTTCAGCAAATGGTTCCGGAGGCTCGTGGACCAGGGTCTGCTGCCTCCCTCAACGTCGATGCCGCGCTGAGGTTCCTGAAAACTGCTCGTCAGTTCACGGACAACGCTCCCACAGCGCCCGAATGCTGCGAAAGGGATCCTCTTCGACCGTGCAAGCAACGTCGAAGACCATGGTCGGTCGCGTGCCGGGCTCACACCGTGGCCACTCGGCTAACCCGTCGGCCGCAGGAACGCCGTCGCGAGCGAAGCTGACCCAGACCTGCTGCACGAGCGCGGCCAGCGCGCCTGTCTCCGACGGAGGGCGTCCGAGAAAGTCGGCAGCTCCCGGAGCGTCGAATGTCCCGAATACAAATGGTATTTCTACGGTGTGTGCCGATCCGTAGATGCCGCCCTGGGCGGCCGACCTCCAATTGAAGAGGTAGGTCCAGGTCGGGGCGTCGTTTTTGACCCGCCGATCTATGAAATTGGCGGTCGGCAGTGTAAAGATCCGGTCGGAGGCGATGGCATCCCAAATGTCATCGGGCGTGGCGCCCGGATCCCTTTGCGCATACGCGTCGAGGATGTCATCGCTGAGAGGTCCACAGAGCGCGCCGACCTGGTGCTCGAGCTGCGCGAGGTCGAAGGGAGGTCGTTCCGGAAAGAGGCACCGAATTATCCGCATCTCATCACGGGTGGTCCCGATGAGAACTGGAACGGCCGCACTCGCACTCGCACTCGCCTCCATCGGGTCACCATGAACGACGATTCCGTCTATGACCGGTGACCACGGAAATGCTCCGTCGTCGTCGGTGGAAGTGGCCATCTTTCTGAAAGCGATCTGTGCTGCGGCGGCAAGGATCGCTTCGGAGGTCAAGGACTTCAAGCGGACCACCCCGGCTTGGTCGAGGTCGAGATGGAGCTCTGCGAACAAGTCTCTCGTGTTGTTCGCTGCGCTCTGGGCCGGCTGGGCCACGGGCGTGCCGCTCTGGAGGATCGCCCGCTGGAAGAGGCCCTCGGCTGCCGGTGCCGACAGGAGCGTCCCGATACTCATGGCGCCGGCGGACTCGCCCACGAGACACACGCGCGCAGGGTCGCCGCCGAATGCGCCGATATTGTCCCGGATCCACGACAGGGCGGCGACCTGGTCGAGCAGGCCCACGTTCCCGGAGCTCTCGTACGCATCCCCACCGAGTTCCTTCAGCGAGAGGTAGCCGAAGACGCCCAGGCGGTAGTTGATCGTGACGACGACCACGTCCCCGCGCGCCGCCAGGGATGATCCGTCGTACCAGGGAATAGAGCCGGCACCATTGATGAAGGATCCTCCGTGTACCCACACGATCACCGGGAGGGCTTCTGGGAGGTTCTCGGCCGTGTCGGGCGTCCAAATATTCAGCGAGAGGCAGTCCTCTGACATTGTGGTCGGAAGACCGCGCTCGGTCTCGAGCACCGTGGGAACCTGCATCGCAACGGGGCCGAACGAGGTTGCGTCACGCAGTCCGGTCCAGGCGTTCGGAGGTTCGGGCGGCAGGAACCTTCTCGCTCCGACCGGCGGTAGTGCGAAGGGGATGCCCTTGAACACGCAATACCCGGCATGTCGCTCGCCGCGTAGTGCCCCGTGCGGCGTATACCCGATCACGTCATCCATCTTGTTCCCCCTCGAGGATCGCCTCTACAGGGTAGCTACCGGCCGGTGAGCTCGCGGGCGTTCTCATACATGATGCGCCGCTGGTCCTCGATCGAAAAGTTGGAGACGTTCTCGAAGAAGTCCTTGGGCTGGGAGTAGCCCTCCCCGTGCGGCCAATCCGATCCGAACAGGATGCGCTCCACGGGCAGGTGCCGGGCCAACTCGTCCACGCTCTCCTCGACGAACGGAGCCACCCAGCAGTGTTCGATGAACATCTCTTTGGGGGAAGGCTGGTATTCACCACCGTGGCCGAGGTACTCCAATGCGTGGAGCAGCGGGGGTACCCAGGCGGAGCCGTTCTCGATGAAGGCAACCTTGAGTCGCGGAAACCTCTCGAAGAGTCGCTGGGCGACCAGGAAATAGGCGAAGTCGTGGACGCTCCGGTGCTTCATGAGGGCGCCGATTGCCGTGCCACTTCCCATCATCTTCATGTTGTCACCGGTCGCCCTCACCTCGATCGGGTTCGCTTCGCCCCACACCCGGCTCAAGAGCGCGTACATGTCGCCGTACGTGTTGTCTGAGCCATCATGCGAAGAGACCACGACGCCGGACTCTTGGGCGAGCCCCCAGAAGCGGTCGAACATCGGGTCCGCCGGAGAGCGAAAACCATCAGCAGTCACGCACGAACCGTGACGGATGGCGATGACCCGGGCCCCGTGATCCAGGCACCATTCGAGTTCCTCGGCGGCTTTGTCGGGGTCCGAAAGGTTGAGGAACGGGACGCCGAAGATGCGGTCTTCGTAGGCAAAGCCCCAGTCCTCTTCAATCCAGCGGTTGAACGCTCGCATGATCTCGATCGTCGCCTCGACGTCGTATGTGAGCATCGGCGCCTCGAGCACGACGCCCTGTGACGGAAACAACCAAAGGGCTTCCACTCCCTGCTCGTCCATGACCTTCAGGCGCTCCTGCCGGTCGTACCACTCGGGATGCGATGAAGGGGCGACGTTGAATGAGGCCGCGAAATCCTCTCGGGAGAGTTTGCCGACGAAGTAGTCCATGAAGGATCCCGGAGCGGGCCGCGGGTGGACATCTGCCGGGCCCGGCAGCCAGTTGAAGACCTCGCCGTTCAGGACGTACCGCTGGAGTCCGTCGACTTCCTTCACCTGCACTCCCCGGTCGGAGAACTTCGGGTCGCGGTGCCGCGTGAAGGCGTCGCTCGTCTCCCAATAGTGATTGTCGGCGTCAAAGATCTTCGTGATCGCTTCGCTCCCGGTTGTCATTGGTTCCTCTCTATTCGTTGCCGTGCCGCAGCAGGCGCCCCGGGATGGCATCGGTGCACTCGCCGTCGATGAACGTGGTCTGGCCGTTGACGATGATGCGGTCATAGCCCTTGGCCTTTTGGACGAGCCGCCATTCCCCGGCCGGGTAGTCGTAGAGCCGCTCCTGCGGTAGCGCATCGAGCGTATCGGGGTCGTAGACGATCACGTCGGCTGCCTTCCCCTCGGTCAGGTGGCCACGGTCTTTCAGGCCAACAGCCATGGCCGGGTAGGCCGAGAGGCGCCAGTGCGCCTCCTCGCTCGACATGACATCGTGGTCGCGGACCCAGTGGGCCAGCAACTCGGTGGCGAACCGCGCGGTGGTGACGAATTTCGTGTGGGCGCCCCCGTCGCTGATGCCGGGCAGTGCCACCGACGACGTGCCGACCTCCTTCACCGCCTGCGGGTCCATCTCGATCGTCGTCGTGCCGAACCCGACATTGAGATTGCCGGCGACGGCGATGTCGAGCATGGCGTCGAGGAGATCCTTGTTCTCCCGTGCCGCGATCTCGCCGATCGTGAACCCCTCGTAGCGCTCCTTGAGTTGAAGGGCGTTCGGTGCATCGCTGGATATCCAGTTGACCGTGATCTCGTCCAGCCGGTAGCGCGCGGCGCCGAAGCCGCCTCCCAGCAGGTCGATCGCCTCTTTGAGTGCCGGGCGGCGCCCCGGATCGCCGAACTTGGCGATCTTCTCGTCGAGCGTTCCGAGGCTGGCTTCCATCCAGGCGGGGAAGATGTCCATGAGGTTGTAATCCTCGAGGACGATCTCCGACTTGAAGCGCACGATCTGCGCCGAAGCGAAGACCCGTGCGCCCTCCTCCTGGTTGAGTTCGTCCAGACGGGCGATGGTGTCGAGATGCGGGTAGCGGGACTCGCCGTGCTGATTCACCGAACCGGTCGGTGCCAGAGCGTTCCAGATGATCGGTCGCCCGCTTTCCCGTGCGATCAGCCCGGCGATCTCGAGGCTGCCCGTTATCTGCGTCGTGCCACGCCCGATCTTGCGCAGGACGCGTGAGAAGGCGACAATCTCCCGCTCCGTCATCTGGTCTGTGACCATCGGCGTGCCGTCGTAGTCCCGCTGCACGTTGCCGAGGTCGCCGGCGATCTGTGAGCTCCAGCCACAACCGCCGGCCTCCATCGCGACGCCGACCAGTCGGCACATCTCGTCGAGTTCCTCGTCGGAAGCTCGGAACTCCTTGGCCTTGTCCACGCCGACGACGTAGGTGTAGAGCGGAGCCAGCGGCACCAAGGACATGACGTTGACGCCCTTGGGGGTCCGATCGACGCTGTCGAGGAACTCCGGGAACGTCTCCCAGTCCCAGGGCATGCCGGCCCGCATCGTCTTGAGTGGCACCGCCTCATTGCGGGAGAGGCTGAGCATCGTCCGGTCCTGGTCCTGTGGGCGGCATGGGGCGAATCCAAACCCGCAGTTGCCGATCACGACGCTGGTGACGCCATGCCAGCCCGACATCGTGCACCACGGGTCCCAGAAGAGCTGGCTGTCGTAGTGGGTGTGGAGGTCGACCACGCCGGGTGCGACGATCTTCCCTGCGGCGTCGACCACCTCCGTCCCTTCGGACGCGTCAACGGACCCGATCATGGCGATCTTCCCGTCCTTGATGGCCACGTCACCCTTGAACCGCGGTGTCCGGAGCCCGTCGATGATGGTGCCACCTTTGATCACGATGTCATACATCGACATTTCCTCATTCCTGGTGATGGAATACCTTCAATGTGGCCTTCAGGTGAAGGTGAGTTCGCGGGCGTTCTCAACCATGATCCTGCGCTGGTCCCCGGGGGAGAACGACGCCACGTTGGCAAAGAAGTCCCTCGGTTGTGCCAAGCCTTCGGCGTGCGGCCAGTCCGATCCGAAGAGAATCCGGTCGACCGGAAGGAACTGGGCCAACTTGGCGACGTCGTCCTCGACGAACGGCGCCACCCAACAGTGCTCGATGAACTGATCGACCGGATTGGACGCGAACATCCCGGGGTTCTGACCGGCGAGCATCTCGAGCGAGTGGAGGAGGCGAGGCACCCAATCCGCCCCGTTCTCGATGTACGCGAGTCGCAGCCGGGGGAAACGCTCGAACAGTTTATGGGCCACCAGCACAGTCGCGAAGTCTTCGATGAGGCGGTGTTTCATGAGTTGGGGCACCAGGGATGCCCAGCCCCCTGCGGCGTCGGTGCCCGTCAAGAGCGATTGGCCGCCGCTGATTCCCCACGTGCGGGCCACCGCCTCGGCGACATCGACGTAGCCGTCTTCGAACCCGGCGTGCGCCGTGACCACGACTCCTGCTTCTTGCACCCGCGCCCAGAAGGGGTCGAACGCCGGGTCTGCCGGGGATCGGAGACCCTCGGGAGTGAAGGCGGGGCCGTTGCGGATCGTGATGATGCGGGCGCCATGATCCACGCACCATTCGAGCTCGCGCACGGCGGAGTCGAGGTCCGACAACGTCAGGAATGGCACTCCGAAGATGCGGTTCTGGTACGCGAAGCCCCAATCGTCCTGGAGCCAGCGATTGAAAGCGCGCAGGACTTCGGTTGACGCCTCGATGTCGGGCTGCATCGGACCTTCCATGCAAACGCCCTGCGACGGGAACATCCACGCCGCCTCCACGCCTTGGCCATCCATGCAGCGCAGCCGGGCGTCGCGATTGAACCACTCGGGATGCTCGCCGGGAACTTCACACGCCAGCTCGTTGCCGACTCTGGCCTTGCTGCTCCTTCCCTGGAAATATTCATAGAGCGCACCGGGGCGTGGACGTGCATGCAGATCACCGGGACCCGGAATGATCGGATGGGCGCGCTCTCCGAAGTAGTAGCGGAGCTGTCCGTCCACTTCCTTGAGCTGTACGCCCCGGTCCTTGAACTTGGGATCGCGGTGGCGCGTGAAGGCATCGCTCGGTTCCCAGTAGTGGTTATCAGCGTCGAATATCGTGGAGATCTCGGTGGCGGGGGCCATTGGGTAATCCTCTCAGTCGCTTCCGTGGCGCAGCAGCTTGCCGGGCGTGGCCTGGGTGCATTCGTCGTCGATGAACGTCGTCTGCCCGTTGACGATGATGCGGTGATACCCCTTGGCCCTTTGGATGAGGCGCCACTCACCTGCGGGATAATCCCAGACGCGCTCTTGCGGCAGGGAATCGAGCGTTTCGTAGTCATAGACGATGACGTCAGCCGGTGCCCCTTCAGCCAAGAAGCCTCGGCCCTTCAGCCCCGCGGCTTGGGCAGGATAGGCGGAGAGGCGCCAATGCGCTTCCTCGAGGGACATGATCTCGTGCTCGCGCACCCAGTAGGCGATCAAGTCGGTGGGAAAGCGAGCCGTGGTGACGAACTTGGTGTGCGCGCCGCCATCGCTCACGCCGGGGAGGGCGACCGGCGATGTGGCGATCTCCTTCATGGATTCGGGCGGGGTCATCATCATGAGTGTGGCGAAACCGACCTGGAGTTTTCCGGCCACAGCGACGTCGAGGAACGCATCGATCTCGTGCTTTCCCTCGCGGGCCGCCACCTCGCCGATGGTGAACCCCTCGTAGGTGTCCTTGAGCTTGCGGGCGTCGGGCACGTCACTGGAGATCCAGTGGATCTTAATTTCGCTCAGATCGTAGCCAGCTCCGAAGAGCCCACCACGCGCATCGTGCACGTCCTTCATCGCCCGCCGACGTTCGGGATCGGCGAACTTGACCAGCTTCTCCTCGACCGTCCCCATGCAGGCCTCTTTCCAGCAGGGGATGGTATCGGCCAGGTTGTAGTCCTCCAGCGTGAACTCGGACACGAAGTTCGTCGTCAGAGCCTGAGCGAAGACCCGAAGTCCTTCTTCCTCGTTCAGGTAAGCCAGTTGCTTCAGGGCATCGCTGGCAGAGTATTCGCCTTTCCCGTGTTGGTTCAGTGCACCGTCCGCCAGCAGGGCGTTCCAAATGATCGGTCGGCCACTCTGGCGCGCCATCAGGGCGGCGATCTCGAGCGACCCGGTGAGTTGGGCGACCCCTCGACCGAGCGATCCGAGCGCGCGCGAGAACGCGGTCACCTCGCGGTCGGTCATGCAGTCCGTCACCATTGGCGTGCCGTCGTAGTCCAGCTGGACGTTTCCCAGCTCACCAGCGATCTGGGCGCTGAACCCGCAGGCTCCGGCCGTCATCCCTTCGACGAGGAGCGCGCACATGCGCTCCAGTTCCTCGTCGGTCACCCGGTGGGCCTTGGCGTTGTCGACGCCGGCCACGTAGGCGTAGAGAGGAGCGAGGGGGACGAACGACATGACGTTGACGCCCTTGGGCGTGCGGTCGACGCTGTCGAGGAACTCGGGGAAGGTCACCCAGTCCCATGGCATCCCGGCCTGCATCGTCTTGAGCGGCACCGCTTCGTTGCGCGACAAGGAGAGCATGGCCCGATCGCGGTCCTCGGGCTTGCAGGGGGCGAACCCGAAGCCGCAGTTGCCGATGACCACGCTGGTGACACCGTGCCAACCCGACATCGTGCACCAGGGATCCCAGAACACCTGGCTGTCGTAGTGGGTATGCAGGTCGACCACTCCCGGGGCGACGATCTTTCCGGAAGCGTCCACCACTTCCTTGCTTTCGGATGCATCGATGCGACCGATCAGCTCGATCCTGCCGTCCCGGATCCCCACGTCCGCCTTGTACCGCGGCGTCTGGAGTCCGTCGATGACGGTTCCGCCCTTGAGCACCAGGTCGAATTGCGACATTTGTAGAGTCCTCCCCTTCACCCTGCCAGACGGATGCGCCCGGACAGGCGATTACACCGGACCAGGGAAGATCCGGAGACCTTCCACCTGGTCAACCTTACTACTTGTTGAGCAATCAGCAACTGGTAACGTCAGCAGTTGCTGGTGACCGGCGGCCGGGACAACCCCACGCAAGGTACGGGGCTATGGGGGGAGATCGAGAATTGGAACAGGGGATGCAACCGACAAGCCTGGTCGTCCGGCGGCTCTGTGAGGAGTGGCCACGGCTGACGCGGGAGGACTTTCACGAGATCCTCGCCCCGGAGTGCCTCTACGTCAATGTGCCGTGGCCGAGCCATCCCCGCGTCGGCCCCGACCAGGCGTATGACGCCCTCAGCCGCTATCGCGACGGGTGGCGTGTCGACCTTGAGGTCCTCCACCTCGTCGCCGATGGCGATGTCGTACTCGCCGAGCGGCTCGAACGCTTTCAAAAGCCCGGCGAAACGGCGTTCCACGATTTGTACGTGATGGGCGCCTTCGAAATGAAGGCCGGCAAGATCGAGAAGTGGCGCGATTACTTCGATTCGAAGCACGTGGAGCCGTTCGCCACGTAGGACGATCACCCGCATGGGCATTGGGCCTGGCCCGCCCCGGGACGCGCCCGCCGACCTCTCAGATCACCCCGAGTCTGCGAAACGTCTCGTGGTCGGCCAGGGCGGCAGCGAGGCGCGGGATGTGGATCAGCACCACTTCTCGAGAGCTGATCTGCGTGATGACCCAGAGGAAGTACCCGTAGGAGAAGCTGAGCGTGTACTTGTCCCACGCCTCATCCCACTCCGGGGCGGCGATCCCGTTGGTTTCCAGCTCCCGCAAGTAGTAACGCAGTAGCTCGCCCTCATGGGCGCGCCGGGTCTCGACGTCGAGAACCGTACCCAAGTGATAGCTGATGTCCGTCGCCCAGTTCCCACGCTGCACGATCTGCCAATCGAGCCAACTGGGCCGTCCTTCGCGGTCGAGGTACACGTTGCCCGAGTGCGTATCGCCGTGGATCACACAGGTGACCGGGTGGTCGCCGGTGCGTTTCACTGCCTCGACCAGGTTCTGTGCATCACGGAGCTCCGGTGCTGAGTCGGGACCGCGGCCGTCGTCGAGGAGTGTCTGGAGAATGTCGGTCGGATACATCTCGGCCATTATCCGGATCCGGGGTGAGAGCCAGTCCATGCCCGCAGTTCGAGCGCCATCCCACGTCGACGCGTGAAGACGAGCGAGTTGGGCCAGGGAGCCGCGCGCGGTGTCGAGGGAATAGGGATTTTGCGCGTTGAGAAACCGGCCGCCGATGTCGACAATGTCGTCCATGATGATCATCGCCTGCCCCGCAGCGTCATCGACGGCCGTATGGTAGGCGTGCGGCGTACGCAGATCGAGCAGCGGGCCCAGCTCCCGGTAGAAGTGCGCTTCGGACAAAAGGGTGGTTCCGGGCGACCCGTCGAGGTGCGCCTTGATGCAGTAGGACCTGATGCGCCGGCGACCGTCGGAACTCTCGGCCGTGACCCGGAACCGCACCTTCTGGGCCAGGGTCTGCGAGGAATCGACCATCTCGACCGCGACGATGCGGTCCTCATCGGTGATGTCCTCGAGCGCCCCGCTCAGCCACTCGGGGTCGAGGACCTCTTCGAGCGTCGTCGGCATTGCGATGTTCGTCACGGGCGCCAACGTAGACGCTCTGCGGCATTCAAACGAGTTTTGCAATAACGAAACGCTCGAAGTAGGAATAGGAAAATGGCCCGCCCCGCCCTGGCGGCGACCCGAGCGGTGGCCGTGCTGAACTTCCTTGCTGCGCACAGCGAAGAGCAGTACAGCCTCTCCGCCCTGGCGACGCACCTCGAGATCAATCTGGCGTCGACCCACGCGGTGCTCGGCGCGCTGGCCGAGTCGGGATACGTGCGCCGCCACCCTCGGCTGCGTACCTACACCCTCGGTCCATCGGTGGTCGCCCTCGGGAGTGCCGCCCTGGAGCGCCACCCGGCGATCGACCACGCCCGTGATGAGGCAAGGCGACTCAGCGAGGAGTTGGGCCTCGGGGTCGCCGTGACGGCGGTCGCCGGAGAGGAGATCGTCTTCTTGGCACGTGCCGGTGAACATCGCCCCCGGGGGGTCGGTGCCCAGGTGGGTCGACGGCTTCCCCTCGAACCTCCAATCGGTGCCGTCTTTGTCGCATGGGGAGATCCCGATCGATGGTTGGCCCACGCCGAAGACCCGGACGGCATGGAGGCCGTCCTCGGGGAGGTGCGGGAAAGGGGTTGGGCCGTCGGCCTCGAAGCCGCCCTGCCGGTGGGCCGATCGGCGTCCCCTTGGCCCAGCGCGAGGGCACCGGGGTCACCTGACGAACTCTTCGCCGGATTGCGCGAACGCTCGTACAAGGTGGTGGGCTCCGTCGATGTAGGGCCGCGTTACGACGTCGTCATGATTGCCTCGCCTGTGTTCGACCCCGCAGGGGAGTCACTGGTGGCGATCACTCTCGACGGTTTCCCGCCCGGGATGTCAGCAGAGCAGATTGTGGCCTATGGAGAGCACGTACGAAACGCTGCCCTCGTTGCCACCAGGCGTAGCGGGGGACGCACGCCGAGTGAAGTCCAGGCCCGGCGGTGATAAGACTACGCTCCGAAACTGGCGGAATACTCCTCCGGACGATCGAGGGTAGTTACTGTGCCTAACCGAAATGACGCGGAGGAAGGTTCTTCGAACGGAGCGCTGGCCGGCTGGCGGGTGTTGGAGCTAGCCGACGGCGTTGCCGCCTCATTCTGCGCAAAGGTCATGAGTGACCTCGGGGCCGAGGTCGTGAAAGTGGAGCCCCCCGGTGGCCACCCGTCTCGATTGTGGGGGCCGCGGCGAAGCGATGCTTCCCCGAGCGAACCCGGAGGGCTCTTCCTCTACTTGAACACTGGCAAGGCGAGCCGGACCGTCTCCAAAGCGCCGGAACAGACCCCGGAGCGCCAGGATGTGGCCGCGGGGTTCGACCTGGTCGTCACCGACGACCCCACCTGGTACGCCCAGGAGGGGTTGGACGAGGCGACGACGGTACTGGTCATCACTCCGTTCGGTCTCACCGGGCCGTATGCCAGGCACCGTGCCAGTCACCTGGTCTCCTTCCACGCAGGCGGCGAGGGATCGATCCTGCCGAGCGGCCCCGGTTTCAAGGCGTTTCCCGAACGACCCCCTCTCCAGGCCGGCGCCGAACTCGCCGAGTACGACGCCGGTTGGAACGCCGCGGTCGCCGCCCTGGTGGCGATGTACGACCGGCTTCGGACGGGTCGGGGGCAACGCGTGGACGTCTCCATCCAGGAGGCGGAGCTGACCCTCAATCGCACCCGACTCAGTCGCTTCAACAACGACGGCATAGTGATGCATCGAGACGGTGGTCGCTACGGGTTCATGGGCATGATGCACTGTCGTGACGGCTGGGTGCAGCTCGTCGGCATGACACCGGATCAGTGGGATGCCCTGGCGGCCTCACCCGAGGCCGGACAGCTCGCCGATGAACGGATAGCGACCGCCGCGGCCCGGATGGAGAACGCCGAGCTGGCTGCAACCGCGATGCAGGCATGGTGCCGAGCGCACGACAAGGCCGAGGTGGTGCAGATATTGGCTCCGCTTGGTGCCCCTGTCGGCGCGTATGCGAAGCCGTCGGACCTCCTGGCGTCGCCGCAGCTCCGCCATCGCGGCTTCTTCCGCGAGATCGACGATGGCGCCGGTGGGCGAATGGTCGTACCAGGCCCCCCCTACAAATTCTCCGCCACTCCGATTGACATCAAATCGGCACGGGGAGTGGGTGGTTCCGAAGGTTTCTCCGATGAGGCGACAGCCAAGCCGCGCCTTCCTCCTGGCCGCGCTCTGGAGGGCGTCCGCATCCTGGACTTCACCTGGGCCGCCGCCGGCCCCTACGGGACTTGTCTGCTGGCCCTGCTCGGGGCGGAGGTCATCAAGGTCGAATCGACGCGCCGACCCGACCCGGCACGGCGGGGCTTCCTGGCGGACTACGGGGGCATCAACCGCTCCCCGAACTTCAACGAGTTGAACCTCGCCAAGCGGTCATTCCAGGTTGATCTCTCCCGAACGGAAGGACTGGCGCTGGCACACCGCCTCGTCGATCACGTCGACGTCGTCGTCGACAACTTCCGTCCAGGCGTCATGGCGAGGTTCGGTCTCGACGCCACAAGCCTCCTGGCGAAACGTCCTGATCTGATCGTCATTTCCTCATCGGCGAACGGCTCCACCGGGCCCGAGGCCATGGCTGCCGGCCTCGCAAGTATCTTCGGAGCGACGGGGGGACTCTCTGAGCAGACAGGCTACGCCGACGGCCCACCGTCGGAGATAGGGGAGTCCACCGACTTTCGCAGCGGTAGCGCACTCGCGGTGGCAGCGCTGGCCGCCTTGCTGCATCGAGCCCGCAGCGGGGAGGGCCAGCACATCGACCTCGCATCGCGGGAGGTCGCTGCGGCCTCCTCACCCGATGCGCTCCTCGCCGAACAGCTGGGCGTTCCCTGGGAGATCCGGGTGGGGAACGGTCATCGCGCGCACGCCCCACACGACGTCTACCCCTCTGCCGGAGTTGACGACTGGGTAGCCGTGGCGATCACCGAGGAGGCCGAATGGAAGGCTCTCTGTTCGGTGATCGGGCGCGACGCCTGGCTGGCGCAGTATCCGACGGCGGATGCCCGGCGGGCCGCACGCGCCGAGATCGACGAAGCCATCACGGCGTGGACTTCGCAGCGGGAATCGCTCGGTGCGTTCGCCACCCTGCAAGCTGCGGGCGTTCCCGCTATGGCGGTGATGACCAACGAAATGCTGGCGGCCGATCCGCATCTCGCAGCCCGCGGGGTGTTCGTGGAGATCGAGCATCCCGAAATCGGGCGAACCCGCGTGATGCGGCAGCCCTGGTTGTTCTCCGATCTCGATGTCGAGCTCCGTCACGGGCCGTTGATCGGTCAGGACAACGACGACATCCTGGACAAGATCCTCTCGCTTTCGGCCGGCGAACGAGAGCAGCTCAGGGAGGTTCTCCAATGACAGAGCCCGATTCCCAGATCCGGATCGGCCTCGTCGCCGCCGGCGATGCTCGAGAGGTGCACGAACTCGAGGCCCGGGAACTCGATTCGCTCTGGGTGGGTGGGCACATCGCGTCGCGCAACCCGAGCCCGGAGGTCATGATCGGCCTGGCCCGGCTGGCAACGGTCACCGAACGGGTGATCGTCGGTTGCTCCATCCTCCTGCTCCCGCTCTACCCGCCGGCACTGGTGGCAAAGCAGATCGCAGATCTCGATCGCGCCACGGGCGGGCGGCTGATGCTCGGTGTCGGGATCGGCGGCGAGTATCCGCAAGAATTCCGGGCCGTCGGCGTCCCGCTCGAGGAGCGCGGCCGCCGGACGAACGAGATCATCCCTCTCCTTCGCCGGTTGTGGACGGCCACGGAGATCACCCACGAAGGTCGCTACTACTCGATGGAGGATGTGAAGATCCATCCGGCGCCCCTCCAGCCCGGCGGGCCCCCGATCGTGGTGGCCGGTCGGAAGGAACCGGCGATGCGACGGGCCGCGACACTCGGTGACGGCTGGTTCCCCTATATGTACTCGCCCCGCCGGTACGCCGAATCGGTGGCCGTCATCAAGAACGCGGCCGGAGAAGCAGGGCGGGATCTCGATGGTTTCTCCTGGTGCGTCTGGGTCTTCCTCAATATCAACCCTGACGGCGACATTGCCCGGGAGGAGGCGGCCCGAACGATGGGCGGCACGTACAACCAGGATTTCAGCCGCATGATCGACAGCGTCGCCGCCGCTGGAACTCCGTCCGAGGTGACGGCCAAACTCTGTGCCTTCTACGACGCAGGCGCCCGTCATTTCGTGTTCCACGCTGCAACGGCAGGAGCGGACCAGCGACCGGTCCTCGACCGGCTTTTCGCGGAGGTCGTGCCGGCCCTCCATGAATACGCGGCTGCCACGGCGACGGGTTGAGGCTCTCCATCGCCGACCGCAGGGGACTTGACGAGGGTGCGATCCCCTGTTTGAGTAGAACCATGCTCTACCGTCGTGGCTCCGCACGACGCGCAAAGGGGGACAATGGCATTTGACAAGTCTCTGGACTGGCTCATCTCCGTCGATGATCACGTCCTCGAGCCACCGCACGTCTGGGTCGACCGGGTACCCGCCAAGGATCGTGACCGGGCGCCCCACATGGTGGTCGAGGGGGATATGGAGTTCTGGCTGTACGACGGAAAGCGGTTCCCCAGCTCGGGGCTGAGCGCGGTCGCTGGAAAGTCCAAGGAGGAGTTCAGTCCCGAAGCGGTCACGTACGCCGAGATGCGACCCGGGTGTTATGACCCGACAGCGCGGCTCGACGACATGAATCGGGCGGGCATCCTGGCGTCGCTGTGTTTTCCGACCGTCACCAGATTCTGCGGGCAGCTGTTCATGGAGGCGAGTGACCGTGAGTTCGGGTTTGTCTGCCTCCAGGCCTACAACGACTGGATGCTCGACGAGTGGTGTGGAGCGGCCCCCGGCCGCTACATCCCGCTCGTCTTGATCCCGATGTGGGATCCGGCTTTGGCGTCGAAGGAGATGGAGCGATGCGCCGCGAAGGGCGCGACGGCCTTCGCTTTTTCGGAAAACCCCGCGCCGTTGGGCCTCCCCACGATCCATGACAAGGACCGCTACTGGGATCCCGTGATGTCCACCGCTTCCGAGACCGGGATGGTGGTGTGCATGCATGTCGGGTCTTCCTCGACGATGCCCCAGATCGCCCCGGACTCACCGTTCATGGCCAACCTGTCGTGGGGGGCGATCCGCACGTCGGGAGCGATGCTGGCTTGGTTGTTCAGTGGGATGTTCACCCGATTCCCCGGACTGAAGATCGCTCTGTCGGAGGGCGAGATCGGATGGATGCCGTACTTCTTGGAGCGGGCGGAGCAGGTCCTCGACAAGCAGCGCTACTGGGTGCAGCGCGGTGTGCAATTCATGGGCCACGCCACCACTGAGGTGGACCTCGACACCCTCGACATCCGGGGCCTCTTCCGTGATCACGTGTACGGCTGCTTCATCGACGACGCCCATGGGATCGCCTCCATCGATGAGATCGGTGTGGGCAACGTCATGTGCGAGACCGACTATCCGCACTCAGATTCGACCTGGCCGAACTGCATCTCGGTCGTCAAGAAGCAGATCGGCCATCTTTCCCCTGAGGTTCAGTACAAGATCCTCCGGGGCAACGCGGAAAAGTTGTACCGCTTCACCCCCGCCGAGATCCCGGTTCTGGCCGATGCCTGAGTCCGGCAGCCCATTGAAGATCGTGATCGACCGCGACATCTGCATCGGCAGCGGCGTGTGCCTCGTCTACGCGGCGGGTACCTTCACGCACGATGGCGAGGCGAAGGCGGTGCTGGTCGATCCGATAACCGACGCACCCGAGGACATCCGCGTTGCGGTGGAGGCGTGCCCAACCGGGGCTCTCAGCATCGCAACCGACGAAGAAGGAGCCTGACCGATCCATGTCGTCACCGGCCGATCCACGACGCACCGCGGCACCAGATGCCTGAGGCGACTCCAGTTCTCGACGCCGAACGGGTCCGTCAACTTTTTGATCTGCGCGCCAACTTCAACGCCCTGTTCGGTGGCAATTACGAGGACGATCCCTACCCGATCTGGGCGGACCTCCGTGAGCAAGCCCCGGTGCACCCGGGCATCGTCCACGAGCTCACCGGGTTCGACGGCCCGGCCTTTTTCCACGGACTGCCGTTCCCTGATCGTCCACACTTCTCCGCGTTCAGCTATGCCGCCTGCGACAGCGTCTATCGCGATGACAAGGTCTTCGCCTCATCTCCCGAAGCGATTGAGCTCTCCACCGACGACATAAGTCCCCTCAACAGCATGTTGTCCATGGGTGGCAGCCAACATCGTCGTTACCGGTCTCTCGTACAGCCCTCGTTCGTACCGGCACGTGCGCAATGGTGGATCAAGAACTGGATTGAGACGACGGTCGACATCCTCATCGACAGCTTTCAGGGAAAGGGCAGCGCGGAGCTCAATGTCGACTTCTGTGCCGCCATTCCCGTCCTGACCATCACCGGCAGCTTCGGCGTTCCCGTCGAACAGGCTCTCGATATCCGCGCCGCCCTCGGGGATCCGTCCAAAGTGGTGGAGATCATCAAGCCGATCGTTGCGGCCAGGCGCCAGTCGCCCCAGGACGATCTCATCAGCATCCTCGTCGAGGCCGAGATCAACGACGAGGATGGGCAGACGCATCGCCTCACCGACGCCGAGATCTACTCATTCACGATCCTTCTTCTCACGGCGGGATCGGGGACCACGTGGAAGCAGATGGGAATCACGCTGGCTGCGCTTCTTCAGCGTCCCGACATGCTGCAGGCTGTGCGCGAAGATCGGACGCTCCTGCGGCCGGCCATCGAGGAATCCCTGCGCTGGCTGCCGACCGACCCCATGTTCTCGCGCTGGGTCACAGAAGACATCGACTTCCATGGTGTAGAGGTGCCGAAGGGATCCGTGCTCCACATCTGCCTGGGTGCGGCAAATCGGGACCCCGCTCGTTGGGAACGGCCCGATGAGTTCGAGATTACGCGATCGCTCAAGCCCAGCTTGGCCTTCGGCAACGGCGCCCATATCTGTCTCGGCATGCACGTGGCCCGGGCGGAGATGACCGTCGGTATCAATGCGCTGCTGGACAGGCTGCCCAATCTCCGGCTCGATCCCGACGTCGAACCGCCCCGCTACATCGGCTTTTACGAGCGTGGCGCAACTGCGATCCCCGTTTTGTTCGGATAGCGCACGCACACAGAGGGGAAGAGGACAGGGTGATTCCGCTCGTCGTGCTCGACCCGATCGTTCCGGGCGGGGAACCCTCCACCGCTCCGAGCGGATGAAGGGCGCAGATCCTTCTGCGAACCAAAGCGGGGGGACTCTAAGGGGGAAGCATGGGTAAGGGTGCATTCGAAGGCGTTCGTGTGGTCGAGCTCGCGGAGTGGGTCTTTGTGCCGGTTGCCGGAGCATTGCTGGCCGATTGGGGGGCCGATGTGGTGCACATCGAGCATCTCAAGGGAGATCCCTACCGCGGTCTCGCGTCGCAGGGGATCGGAAGCGATCGCGACGGTGTGAATCTCTCGATGGCGTTGGCCAACCGGGGCAAGCGGTCCATTGCGCTGGACGTGCAGCAGGAACAGGGATTGGCTGTGCTCCATCAGCTGCTGGCATCCGCCGACGTGTTCCTCACCAACTTGCGCCCCGCCGCTCTGGGGCGCCTCGGTCTCGATGCTGACACTCTCAGAAGCCGGTATCCCACGCTCGTGTATGCGCGCGGCAATGGCTACGGCGTGAGAGGTCCTGATGCCAATCAGGCCGGCTACGACTCTTCGGCGTTCTTCGCCAGAGGCGGTCTCGCTTATGTGCTCACACCACCCGAGCGGGACCAGCCGATCATGCAGCGGGGCGCGATGGGTGATCGCAATGGTGCGATGGCCCTGGCCTTCGGAATATCGGCCGCGTTACTCGAAAGAACCCGGACCGGCACGGGCTCCGTCGTCGATGTCTCCTTGCTCGCCACGGCCATGTGGACGCTCTCGTCTGATCTCCTGGCTGCCCTCGGGGGCGATGACCCGGCGCCAGCGCCGGCAGACAGCCGGCAAAGGAGCTTCAATCCGCTCGTCGGTTCTTATCGCACGAAAGACCTCCGTCACATCCAACTCGTTTTTCTCGAAGCTGATCGCTACTGGTCCGATTTCTGCCGGATCATCGGGCGGCCGGATCTGGCTGATGATCCTCGCTTCATCGACATGGCGGCCCGACGATCAAATTCAGCCGCATGCGTCGCGCTGCTGGACGAGGAGTTCGGCCGGCGGACGTTCGCCGAATGGAAAGAGCTTCTCAAAGGACTCGATGCCCCGTGGGCGCCGGTGCAGTCCATCAGCGAGCTCCTCGAGGATCCACAGGTAGCGGCCAATGGGTATATCGGTGACGTCGTGATCGATGGAGTGCCGACCTACCGACTGCCTGCGGTGCCGGTCCAATTCAATGAATCGCCGCCTGAGCTACGGCGAGCACCCGAACATGGCGAGCACACGGAAACCATATTGGCCGAACTGGGTTACACCTGGGACGATATCTCCGGACTCCATGAAGCTGGGGTCATACCATGAGCGTCGATTCTCGCGTCACGCCGATTCCGGACGGTCGTTCCGCACCGTATTGGAATGCGACACGCGAGCACGTCCTGACGATGGCTCAGTGCGCGGTGTGCGGCGCGCGCACCCACCCACCGGGGACGGTGTGCCCGCATTGCGGGAGCACCGAGCCTGCGTTCACGTTCCTACCGGTCAGTGGAAGGGGAACGGTCAGGTCGTGGACGGTGGTGTGCCAATCGTTTCTGCCGGGATTCGAAGTGCCGTTCATCTTGGTGGATGTCGAACTCGCAGAGCAGCCCGAACTCCGCCTCATCGGCCGCCTCCTCGATGCCCCCGAAGAGGCCCTTCACCTCGGAAGGGCGGTTCGTGTGGCTTTCGAGGACATTGCGCCGGGTGTCGCGGTGCCGGCATTCGTCCTGGAGGATCGGACGTGAGCCCGCGCTTCGCCTCGAGAAACCGCGTGGCTGTTGTGGGCTATGCCCACAGTCCCGTCGTGAAACATGACGCGAGGTCGCTGGGGGCCTTGACGGTGGACACGGCTCGCACGGCCATCCGTGACGCCGGCCTCGAGGTGGACATGGTGGACGGCTTCGTCACGGGCAGCCTCTTCCCGTCCGCCGGCTCACACGACGCCGAGGACGGTGTGAGTCTGGTCTCGGCGAACTGGTTGGCCCAGAGCCTCGGCATCAACCCCCGCTACGCCGCCGGATTCCAGGGTTTCGGTCAGATTCCCGGGGCGGTGGCGTTGGCTGTCAATGCCATCGCCACTGGTGCGGCGAACCACGTGGTGATGCACCGTGCTCTGCACAATCCGCAAGGCTCGTATCACGGCAATGTCATGCGGGAAGCGCGGGGCGGTCAGCAGTGGACGGCGCCCCAGGGCTACTTCGGGCCGATTTCCATGATCGCCCTTCCCTACAACGAATACCTCCAACGCTACGGAGCCAGTCGGGAAGCGATGGCCACCGTTCTCGTCGAGGCTCGCAAAAATGGTTCACGAATCCCTTGGTCGTACTGGCATGACAAGCCCCTCACGCGAGACGAGTATCTCTCGGCTCCAATGATCAGCGACCCGATCTGTCGCTACGACTGCGATATTCCGGTGGATGGCGCGGCCGTCTTTGTCTTTACATCGGCCGAGCGGGCCCGTGATCTCCCGAACCGACCCGTGTATGTGTCCGGATACGCCACGGGGTGTCCGACAACGAACCGGCTGCCGCTTCACTGGCCGCTCGACGACATCATGGGGGTCGGGGAAGAGACGGCACGGCGTCTCTGGGAGAGCGCCGGTATAGGGCCCCGCGATGTCGATCTCCCGCAGGTCTACGACGGCTTCTCCCCCTTTGTCTACTTCTGGCTCGAGGCGCTGGGCCTTTGTCCGCAAGGCGAAGCCCACCGGTTCATCGAGGATGGAGGCATCGACAGTGATCGTCCTGATGCCCTGCCGGTGCTCTCCGGCGGTGGAGCGCTCGGCAACGGGCGAATGCACGGGATTCCGCAGATGCTCGAGTGCTATCTCCAGCTGTCCCGGAGAGCCGGTGCTCGCCAACGTGAACAAGCTTCCATAGGTCTGGCCTGCCATTCGTCGCCGCACTTCGGTGGGGCAGTCGTCTACAGCGCCGATCCGTGAGCGCCGATCCCTTCGGGGCCGCCGGGCGAGGCGTCTCCATATCCCTCAGGATGTCACGAGTGAAGCGCTGGAGGACTCCGGAGCCACCCCCCAGGTCGCCCGGGCCACCCGGGCCGTGGCCGCAGTCAGCCTTTGCATGACGACGGGAATTTCCTGTGAAGTGATTTGATCCCGGAACGCGACGACGGTGAGAGCGAGCCGGACCTTCCCTTCGGGATCGAAGACCGGCGCGGCGATGTGCGCCACCGGGAGGCGCTGTGTCTCCAGCTCGAAAAGGAGATAGTCATCGACGTCGCCGGCCATTCCCGGGCTCTCGCCGGCGGTCTTGCCGATGGCCACCGAGTAACCACGTTCACGTACCAGCGCCAGCGCGTCCAAGTGACGTTCGCGTTTTTGGGGTGATATCTGATCGCCGAGGCCGGCGAGCCAATGCTGTACCCGATCGCGGTCTGCCCACGCCAGGAAGACGGTGCCGATCGGAGGCACCAGCGGGAACCTGGAACCGACCCGCATGTTGATGCCGAACGATCCGGGCGAGGGCGTGTGGGCGAGGATCACGATCTCGGAGCCGACGACGCTACTTGCAACGCAATCGAGATTGAGCTCGCGTCCCAAGTTCGCCATTTCGACACGCGCAAAAGGCAGCGCGTTCTGGTCGTGCAGGAAGCTATTGGCGATCGGCAGCATCCCGGGACCGAGAGAGTAGGTCTTGTCGTCATGACGAATGAGGTAACTACGGTCGGCCAGCAACGTGAGTGTCGCATGGCAGCTCGCCTTGTTCATGGCGAGCGCGCGCGCGATCTCGGAGAGGCCGAGGAGCTCCGGAGTGCGGTCTGCAAGCAACTCGAGGATCTCGAGGGCCCGTTCCACGGCGGGGACCTGACGACCCATGGGATCAGCCGCTTCTCGGGAAACGGTCCGCCCGCATTGAACGTGCGTCCCCGGCGTACCCTGTCATGGCGCCGGGGCTCACATGACCCTGCGCCTCGGCGACGTCGACGCACGCCCGGGGCGTCATGCTCAACTGGAGCGCTGCTCGAGTGTCGGGATCACGTGCTTCCCGAGAACCTCGATCGACTCCATCACCTGGTCATGGTGGAGCTGACCGAACTGCACATAGCAGATGACCGAGTCACAGCCGATGTCCTGGTAGCGAGCGAGCTTTTCGAGACATTGCTCCGGATTGCCGACGATGACCATGTCCTGGTCGTTGAAGAATTTCGGATCGACCTTGCCGGCCTGCGTCTCACGGAGCCGGGGAAAGAGCTTCTCGATCTCTTCTGCGGACACGTTGGGAGGGAGCTCCCAATCAATGAGGAATTGGGCCATGTGGTCGTACCACCAGCCTACCGAGTCCCATATCCCGTATGACTCGGCGCGCTCCATGTCTTCGGCGCAGTGGACAAGCGTGTAGGGCGCGACCTTGGTGTTCTTCACCCGCGTCAGAGGTTCGGTGCAGTTTGCGGAGGCCTCGCGGTAGATCTTGATGCGCCGTGCGAGCTCGTCGACCGGCTGCATGATCGTGAGAGCGAGCATGCCCAGGCCGAGCTGGCCGGCCAGCTCGACGCTGCCGGGGCTGACTGCCGCCATCCACGCCGGCGGATGCGGGTCCTGGTAGGGCTTGGGCGTGATGGAGCGCGTGTCGCCCTCGTAGGACGGGAATTCGGGAAATTTCATGAACTCGGAGTCCCAGCTGAACTTCTCCTGTTCCCACATGGCGACCACCGCCTCAATTGCGTCCTTCCACGACTCACGGCTGGTTTCGGGGTCCACGCCGAATGCCTTCTGCTCGTGCGGTATCGAACGCCCAGTGCCCCACTCGACACGTCCGCGGCTCAGGAGGTCGACGGCAGCGACCGTTTCCGCGGTGTGGACGGGGTGGCGAAACTTGCTCGGGGTGAGCGTCACACCGAAGCCGAGGCGGATCTGGTCGGTGACCTGTGACAAGGCGGCGAGGAACACGTCGTTCACCGGCATGTGCGACCGCTCGATCCGGAAGTGGTGCTCCACGACCCAGACGGTGCCGAACCCGAGCTTGTCGGCCAACTTGATCTGCTCGATCGCCTCGAAGTAGGCGGCCTGTTCCGCCTCGCGCTGATTGTAGGGATACGGCTTGTCCGGCCACGGTTTGGGGGCTTGCACTTCGTAGAGAAGGTCCAGCTTCATGTCAATCTCCTGTCGGGTCCGGCGGATGGTGCCTTGGGTTGACGTGTGATCAAGGGTGGGGCAGGGGATGCGGAACGGACACGTCAGATTCTGCCGGCATCGATGGCCTGCAGGTTCTGCGAGCTCGGCTGAACATGATTCCCCCGCCCGTGGTGGTCGCTAGAGCGACTGTAGATTTCTTCTGTAGAACTGTAGTCAAGGTATGGACCATCGTCAAGAAGGTCGGCTGACCGGTTTGGCCTGGTCATTGCGTTTCCGTGAGGAAAAAATCGGCTGCTCTACAGATTTCGGGTTCACTGAGTGATCAGCGCCCCTCCCCGGGCCTTTGCCTCAGAAACTGCTTGCTGCTCGTTCAGTAAGGGTTGCCGTCCCGATCCACGTAGTCGTTCGTCGCGACCCCGGACGAGACGAGGCGCTCGTACTCGTCGTCGCTGACACCCAGGATCTTTTTGAACACGTACTCGTTGTCTTGGCCGAGAGTCGGCGCACCTCGTTCCCATGCCATCGGGATGCCACGGAATGCGTGTCCGAAATGGTTGTAGGTGCCGACGTCAAGGCTGGTCAGCGGCCGGATCCATTGCCGGGATGCGATGTGCGGATCCGATGCCAGCGTGGCGTCTGATCCGACCGGCGCCGCTGCGACCCCTGCGTCCTGAAGGGCGGAGAACGCGGCTTGGGACTCCACTGTTGCCGTCCACGCGACGATTGCTTCGTCAATCTCGTCGTGCGCCGCTTGCCTTCCGGCGCAGTCGACGAGCCGTTGATCTTCTGCGAGATCAGCGCGTCCGAGCGCCTTCGTGAGGCCTTGCCAGGCGTCATCGCTGTGGACCGTGATGGCCAGCCAGGACCCGTCAGCGCACAGATACATGCCCTGTGGCGCAACGTGCGGGTCACGATTGCCGAATTTTCTCGGTGCGGTGCCGAGCTGCAGATTCACGAAGACATCACCGAGTTCAGCCAACAGGTTTTCGCTCTGGGCGAGCTCCACGACTTGACCGCGCCCGGTGGCGCTTCGGTGGTGCAACGCGGCGAGGGTCGCAAATGCTCCAGCGGGTCCGGTGACGCTGTCCATGTGCTGGGTGGACGGCGATTCGGTCAGCGAGGTACCCCGATGCCCGATGAGGGTGGTCAGACCGGTGAGGCCGTCGAATTGACCGCCGAAACCCGTGTAGTGAGCCCAGTCTCCGGAGAGACCGGCGGGCGGCAGCCTGAGGACGATCATGCGCGGATTTACCTTCAACAGCTCGGTCTCGTGGATGCCCATCTGATGCAGTGTCGTTGATTTGAGATTTTCGACCAGCACATCACTGACGGCGACGAGGCGCATGAACATCTCACGCTGTTCGGGAATACGGACATCGAGCGTGCATGAGCGCTTGCCCCGCGCCAATGAATTGTTCATGGCATGGCGGTTGTAGGGCCGATCCTCCCGTCCCGGCGCAAGCGGACCGTACAATCGTGCGAGCGCGCCGAGCACCATGTTCGTTTCCGGACGCGGGACGTATCCCTTCGTGGTGGGCGGGAACACACGCGGCGTCTCGACGCGGATGACTTCGGCGCCGAGGTCACCGAGAAGAGAGGTGAGGTAAGGACCCGACCAGACAGTGGTCAGGTCCAAGACGCGCAGGTCCCCGAGCGGTGGTGCATCGGGGTCGGGCACAGCGATCGGGGGTGGCGGTGCCTGCACATCGCCTGCCCGGGCCAGAGCGTTACCTTCGCCCAGACGTGGCGCATTCCGCCGGAGCTTCCAGCCGCCTTCGGTGAGCCGATAGGGCGCACCCGGGAGGAGGAACTGGCCGAGCTCGTCGTCATTGGTGTGAACCCAGAAGCCTCGCTGGTGGAGATGGTCGGCCTCGAGCAACTCAGCAGGCTCGTTGACCGGGGTGACGGGCCACCCCGCGGCCTGCGCGATGTCCGTGATCTCCTGGCGCGTCCGTTCGAGCAGCCACGGATAGAGCACGCCGTCGAGGACCTCCTTCGTCTCGGTCCGCATGAAGGCATCCGGCCGTGCGAACGCCGCAATGAGGTCATCGCTCCCGAGCACGGTGAGCATTTCGGGAAGCTGCTGCGTCGTCATCATCATGGCCACGTAGCCGTCGGCGCACGGAAAAACCCCGAGCGGAAGGAGCGTGTCGCTGCTTGTCGGCGCCGCCTGATGTGTCTCCGCCCGTCCGCTGTACTCCCATCCCAGATAGCGCGAGATCCGTGCCGGGCTGGCGGCCAGTGCCTCCACGGCGGAGCAGTCGAGGAACGCACCCACGCCGGTCGCGCGGGCACGCAACACCGCGGCCAGTGCGCCGAGTGCCGCCGTATGCCCGACCGCGGCCTCGCCGAGTGACATCGGCAGTTTGACCGGACCCCGCTGATCCATGACGATCGTTCCGCTGAATGCTTGGGCGATCAGGTCACTCCACCCATATCCGGCGTAGGGGCCCGTGGCGCCGAAGCCCGTGATCGCAGCGACCGTCAGACCGCGCGTGCCCGCTATGAACTCGTCACGGTCGATGCCCCAGTCAGCGAGGCTGCGGAAGCCGGGCGTCTCGATGATGAGATCAACGCCGTCGAGGAATGGCAGGAGAGAGGCGACAGACGCCGGATTGACATCGACGACGGCACTCCGCTTATTGGTATGCAGGTGCGCAAAGAGCCCGGTGTCGACCCGGAGCGGGTCGCCCTCGGGCGACTCCACCTTCAGCACATCGGCACCGAGGTCGGCAAAGGCCTTGCCGCACCATCCCGCGGCAAAACCCACCCCGAGCTCGACAACCCTCAGATCACTCAGCGCTTGGCGCACGATACCTTCGTCCCCGATCCAGCGCGTATCCTGACGCGCCATTTCTCCATTGAGATGATCGCATACCAGGCAACCCCTCGCCGGGGCCATGAACGACGGGGACCCTCCGACATGGGTGTCGAGCGTGATTCGTGGCAACATGCTTTCGAGAACACACCTTGGACTTGGGGGTCACATGAGCTCGGGCATGGATGATGTTGCTGATTTCGAGGTCGCATTCGACCCGATCGCCATCGACGATCTTCGCCGACGCTTGCGCAGCACGCGCTGGGCCGAACAAGAGACCGTGAACGACTGGTCGCAAGGGGTTCCCCTCGAGTTCGTCCAGGAGCTGGCGGCCCACTGGCTCGACGACTACGACTTCGATGCTGCGACCCGCCGCATGAACGAATGGCCCCAGTTCACAACCCGCATTGACGACCTCGACATCCATTTCGTTCACGCCCGCTCACGCGAGCCCGACGCGCTGCCCCTGGTGATCACCCACGGCTGGCCGGGAACGTACGTCGAGTTCCTCGACGTGATCGGGCCCCTCACCGACCCCGCCGCCCATGGTGGCGATCCAAGCGATGCCTTTTCCGTCGTGTGCCCGTCGCTACCCGGCTACGGGTTCAGCGACAAGCCGAGACAACGAGGGCGAGGGGTACCGTGGGTCGCCGACGCGTGGGCCACGTTGATGTCCCGGCTCGGCTATGAACGCTACGGCGCCCAGGGTGGTGACTGGGGTTCAGCGGTGACGAGCTTGCTCGGTCAGACCCATCAGGACCGCGTCGTCGGCATTCACGTCAACATGCCGACTGTGATGCTCGGACCGTTGACCGATGATGCCACAGCCCAGGAGCGGCAGAACATTGCAGACTTCGAGTGGCACACGAAATGGGGGACCGGGTACCAACACCAACAGTCCACGAGGCCCCAGACGCTCGGCTACGGGTTGGTCGATTCCCCAGTGGGACAGCTGGCCTGGGTCGTTGAGAAGTTCTGGGCGTGGACCGATTGTGACGGGGATCCATACAACGTCTTCACGAGGGACCAACTGCTCGACAACGCAACGGTTTATTGGTTTACCGGCACGGGGGCCTCATCGGCCCGCCTCTACTGGGAGAGTGCAGGCCCGGCGGCAATGGCCGACCCGGCTGCCCTGGCCAGGCAGATGGGCCCCATCACCGTCCCGACCGGCTGTTCGGTCTTCCCGCGGGAGATCCGACGCCCGTCGCGACGCTGGGCCGAGACGCGTTTCACCAACATCCACTGGTGGAACGAACCCGCAAAGGGCGGCCATTTCGCGGCATTCGAGCAGCCGGATATCTTCGTCGACGAGGTCAGATCGTCCTTCCGCCCCTTGCGGGGAGCCGTGGGATGAAGTATCGGCCGGGCCGGCGAGCCTTCAGGCGAAGGGCGGGGTGAGCGCAGCAGCCAGCCATTGGTCGACCGTCCGACGGGACTGGAGAGCGTGTGCCCCATCGGGCTGTGTGAGCAGGATCGCCGCGACGCCACGGATCAAGCCCTGAAGGACAACGGCGGTGACTTCCGGATCGACGTCGGATCGGATCGATCCGTCCTCCTGTCCTCGCTCGATCAGCTCGGTCCAGCCGTCAAAGGCCCGCTGATCGGCCTCCGCCATCCCCTCGAGCGAGGACTCGGAAGGGAATGTCGCGCCCCACATCACGATCAGGGCCCGTTCATCGGCTGTGGGCTCTTCGAACATTTCGAGGTATGTGTCAACCGTTGTCCGTACCAGCTCGAGGGCGGACAGGTCGGCGACGTCACGATGCGCCTTCTTCACGGCAGCCACCGTCTCGGCGACAACCCTGTCCTGGGCGCTGCTGGCAACCTGGGAGACGAGCGCTTCCTTGGTACCGAAGTGGTGGGTCGGCAGGCCCCGGCTGGTGCCGGCACGCTCGCTGATACTGGCGAGCGAGGCGCCACTGACCCCCCGTTCGGCGATGATCTCCGCTGCAGCGACGAGCAGGGCGCGTTCGGACAGCCGGCGACGTTCGACCTGCGTGCGTCGGGGTTTAGCCGGCGCTGACACCCTGGTCAGGTTACATAATTCGAAGGGATACGGCAATTCACAACTTGCTGCATGATCAGCCGCAAACCCCGCAGCGGGTAGGGGACCGGGCGGCGCGCCACGAACGGCCTCGACCGGTCAAACGGGCCTGTGGCCGAAGTTCAGCCGTTTGCCGTTGCGGTGGTCGCATCCCCGAGGTAACGATCAAGTACCTCGGATCCCGCTTCGGCCGCCGGACCGGACCAACCAACGCGACCCCGGGCCAGGATCACACAGTGGTTTGCGATTCCAAGGGCCCGGTGGACGAACTGCTCGATCAGCAGGACGGAAATGCCGGAATCCCGTACCTGTTCCAAGCTCTGGAAGACCGAGTCGACGACGATCGGCGCCAGTCCGAGCGACATCTCGTCTGCGATGAGCAGCTTGGGCTCGACCGCGAGCGCCCGACCCAGCGAGAGCATCTGCTGCTCGCCTCCGGACAGGCTGCCCGCTCGTTGGCGAGATCTCTTCCCGAGGATCGGGAAGAGATCGATGGCTCGTTCGACAGCGGCTTCTCGCTCGGCCCGGGTGCCGGCCCGCCGGGCGGCCATCTTGAGGTTGTCCAGCACCGACAGTCCGGGAAAGATCCCTCGCCCCTCGGGAATATACGTCAGCCCGGAGGTTTGACGCCGGTGGGCCGGCATTTTGGAGATGTCTTGCCCGTCGAACTGGACCGAGCCCGAGGTAAGCGGGACGAGCCCGGACAGCGCACGTGCGAATGTGCTCTTGCCCGCCCCATTCGGACCGAGGAGGGCCACGACCTCGCCCGCCGGGATGTCCAGGGACACGTCGAAGAGGGCTCGGGACGCCCCATAGCGCACGTCCAGGGAAACGGCTCTGAGCAGAAACTCCTGCGACACGCCACATACCTTGTCACAAACCTGGGTTCCAATGCTTGAAGGCCGGGGCGGCCGTTCAGGTAGAGCTGCCGGGGATTTTCGTCCGGCATTTGAAATCCGACTTGCAAATAGTCGGGGCGGTCGGTACGCTCGGGTCGCAAAGCGGAGGAGGGGCCCATCGGTGGCAGTGTCAGAACAAGCGAGCGGGCCGCTCGATGGCGTGCGCGTCGTCGATCTCTCGCCTGACCGCGTCGGAGCTCAAGTCAGCCAGACCCTGGCCGACTACGGCGCCGATGTCATCTGGGTCGAACCTCCGGGCGGAAGCCGGCTACGTCAGCAGCGGGCGTTTCCCCTCTTCGGGCGGGGCAAGCGGAGCGTCGTGGCGGACCTCGGTACACCTGAGGGCATTGCGCGCGTCCGCTCCCTCGCTGCCGGCGCCGATGTGCTGATCGAGACGTTCCGTCCCGGTGTCGCAGATCGGCTGGGCCTGGGTTACGAAGCGTTGGAGGCGGTCAACCCCGGGCTCGTGTACACGTCCGTCACTGGTTTCGGCCGGCGGGGGCCCTGGGCGCACCTCAAAGGATACGAGGCCGTGGTGGCCTCCGTTCTCGGTGTCTACGGGTCGTTCAGTGGCATGAGCCCTGGCGGGCGACCCCCCTTCGTCACCACTCCGTGGTGCACGTTCGCGGCCACGCACGGGGCGCTCCAGGGGATCCTCTCAGCGTTGCTCGAGCGCGACCAGAGTGGCCGAGGGCAGTGGGTCGAGACGAATCTGGCCCAGGCGGTGACGATCCATGAGGGAGCGTCGTCGTCGTGGTACACGTACCTGGTCGCCACAAGATGGCCTGAGGCATTCGTCACGGCGCCGGCCACGTCGCACCATTTTGTCTATCGGCTCTTGGTGGGCCAGACCAAGGACGGGCGCTGGTTGCAGTTCGCGCAAAATCGACCGCATCTCTTCGAGTCGTTCATGCGGACACTCGACTTGGGCTGGATGCTGACCGACCCGAAGTGGGAGGGAATCCCCATCCTCGAGGATGAGGCGCAGCGCGAGGAGTTGATGCAGCGGATGCTCGAGGGGGTGCGGGACCGGACCCTCGCCGAGTGGCAGGCGGTCTTCGAAGCCGACCACGACGTGACGGCCGAACTGTATCGGGATGGGCCCGAGGCGCTCGACCATCCGCAACTCGTGCACGACCGCTCCATCATTGAGCTCGCCGTTCCCGGGTCCGGTAGCGTGCGCCAGCCCGGCCCACAGTTCAGCATGACGGCAACCCCGGGGGCCGTACGGGGACCGGCCCCGAGAATGGGCGACGCCGACCAAGAGGATTGGGACCCCCGGCCGATCATGGACGGGTCCGCACGAGTCCGGGCGCCTTTGGAGGGCGTGACCGTCCTCGAGCTTGCCGTGCAGTATGCGGCGCCCTACGGACCGACCATGCTGGCCGATCTCGGGGCGCGCGTCATCAAGGTCGAGCAGCTGGAAGGGGACTCGATCCGTCGCCAGGTACCACAGTTCCCTGAGATCGGTGGCGGCAAGGTCATGCAGGGCAAGGAAAGCGTGGCGGTCGACATCCGAACGCCGGAAGGCCGTGACATCCTGCACAAGCTGGCGGCGCAGGCGGACGTGGTGGTGAACGGCTTCCGGGCCGGTGCGGCCGAGCGTGGTGGATTCGACTTCGAGACATTGCAGAAGATCAATCCCGATATCGTCTACGTGAACGGGTCGGGGTACGGCATCGGGGGGCCATACGGTGATCGGGCCTCCTTCGCGCCGAGCTTCGGCGCGGCCGGAGGAATTGCGGCGGCTCATCTCGGTGGGCCCGGCCCCCAGGATCCCTCGATCAGCTTCGACGAGGTCGTGGCCCGCAGCATGCTCCTGCGTTCGGCCAGCGCCACGAAGTATGCGTCGGCCGACGGCATCGGGGCGCTCGGTGTGGCGACGGCGGCGCTCCTGGGACTCCTGGCACGCCGGCGCGGCGCCGGCGGCCAACAGGTGGTGGCGTCGATGCTGCTCTCGACCGCTCACGCCATGGCGGACCATGTCATCGATGTCCCGGGCGCCGCTGGTGGTTTGTCTGCAGGTCCGGAGATGCGCGGGCCGGCAGCACGGTACCGGATCTATGACGCGGCCGACGGGTGGGTGTTCCTGGCGGCCCCGCAGCCGAGGGAGTGGGATGAGCTCGCCGAGGCGCTCGCACCATATGTGGATCTCCGAGCCGACCCCCGGTTCGCCACCGAGACCGACCGCCGGGCCAACGACGACGGCCTGTGCGAGCTTCTGGCCGGCGTCTTCATCAGGCGGGGCAAAGACGAATGGCAACGGGACTTGACGGCAGCCGATGTCGCATGCGTGGCGGTCACCACCGGTCCCGTCGAGGGACTCTTGATGAGCGACGACTATGGACGGGCCAGCGGTTACCTCGCCGACGTGACGCATCCGATATTCGACGAGCACCCGCGATTGGCGCCTATCGTACGGTTTTCGCGCTCGACCGTGCAGGCCAAGGCAGGAGTTCTCTGTGGGAACGCAACCGATGCGGTGCTCGAGGAGCTCGGTTACAGCAGGGACGAGATCGCCGACCTGCGGGCGAAGGATGTCGTGGGATGACCGCCGACGAGGAACAGGAAGGACGACGCCCGATGACGACAGGATGTAACACGAGGGGGAGGACCTTGCGATGACCATGAAGGATCAGGCCGCCGTTGTCGGTGTGGGCGGGACCCAGTATTACAAGCGCGGGCAGTCGTATCCGCAGGAGTCGGAGCTGAGTCTCGTCTGCAAATCAATCCTGACCGCTCTCGACGACGCTGGACTCACCGTGAAGGATGTTGACGGCTTCGCGCTGTATGCGAGTTCGTTCGAGCCGGCGGAAGTCGCCGCAGCACTGGGTGTCCCCGAGGTTCGCTACACCGCGACCACGACGGGCGGTGGCGGGGCCTCGGGCGCATCGATCGGCCTGGCTGCATCCGCTATCCACGCCGGCATGGCAACGTGCGTCGTGACGGCCTACCCCGTGCAGCAAGCACATCGTCGACTTGGCGGGAGTGCCGTCGCGACGGAGAACGGACCCCAGCTGACGTATGGCACCGCCGGCCTTGGCATCGCTTCTCCGTACATGGGTTTCACCGCCAATGACGGGTTGTTGGGCCCCGGCCACGCGGCGGCGCTGATCGCGAAGCGGCACATGCACAAGTACGGCACCACCCGCGAGCATTTCGCCGAAATTGCGATTTCGACGCGTGACAACGCCACAAGGCGTCCGAAGGCGATCAAGAAGACCCCGTTGACAATGGACGACTACTTCAACGCACGGATGATCGCCGATCCTCTGTGCCTCTTCGACTTCACGCTCGAGACTGACGGCTGCGTGGCGGCGATCACGGTGTCGGCCGAGCGAGCCAAGGACCTGCGCCACCCACCGGTCTATGTCATGGGCTCGGCGCACGGTGGCCCCGGGCGGACCGGACCTCTCAATTGGAAGTGGCTCCAGATGGCAGAGGACGACCTCGTGTCGTCAGGGTCGAGATACCCGGCGCGCCGGATGTACGAGATGGCGGGCGTCGGCCCGGAGGATGTCGACGTCGCGTTGATCTACGACAACTTCGTGCCGATGGTTCTCATGCAGCTCGAGGACTACGGCTTCTGCGCAAAGGGCGAAGGTGGCCCATTCGTCGCTGACGGCAACATCCGTTGGAAGACCGGCTCCATCCCGGTGAACACACACGGGGGCAACTTGTCGGAGGCGTATCTCCTCGGCATGAGCCACATCATGGAGGCGGTCGAGCAGCTGCGCGGCACGGCAATAAATCAAGTCGACGGAGCTGAGATCGCTCTGGTCACCGGCGGAACCTCACTGCTGCCCATGGGCGGCACACTCCTACGGAGGTAAGCAGACAAATGACGATAACCAGTTCCTTCGGTGAGCTCCGCAAGGGGGTCTTCCCGACCATGCAGAAGCGAACCTTCGCCGACCCGACGACGCAGCCCTTCTGGGATGCGGCGCGCGAAGACCGCCTGGTCATGCCCCGCTGCACCAACTGCGGCACATTCCGTCTTCCGCCGTACCCGATCTGTTATGTCTGTCAGAGCTTTGAGGCCGAGTGGGTGGAGCTCTCGGGGCTGGGGACGGTGTACAGCTACACCATCGTGCGCCACCCCCTGCACCCTGACCTTGCGGCTGTGGTTCCCTATGTGTCGGGCATTGTCGAGCTCGACGGAACCCAGGGTGAAGGGGCCCGGATGCTCGTGAACATCATCGAGTGCGAGCCCGAGGAGATCAGCATCGGCTCACGTGTTCGCATCGTCTTCGAGCACGTGAATGAGGAAATGTCAACACCGCGATTCCGTCCGATCAAAGACGGTGAGAAGGAGTGACTGTGGAGAAGAAGATCTGGGCCAATTCGGGAGACTCCCACCTGATGGAGCCATTCGAGTTGTTTCAGGAGAACCTGCCGGCCGACCTGGCCGACCGGATGCCGCGGGCGGTGCGCGACGAGGACGGGCAGTTCGAGACGATCTACGTCGACGGCCAGGAGTTCCGGCGAAAGGTTCCCTTCGCGAAACGGCCGATGGTGGATCCGGAGACCGGTTTGAACGTCGTGGAGCGTGCGCCGGGGCAGAACGACAAGCGGCTGCGGCTCAAGGACCTCAACCAGGAGGGTGTCTGGGGTGAGCTCGTCTACACGTCGGTCGGCATGTGGATGCACTCGATGCGCGACCCGCAGCTCATGCTCGCAGGTTGTCAGGTGATCAATGACTGGGCCATCGAGTACCAGCGGTTCTCGGACCGCTACGTCTGTACGGCGATGATCCCGACGCTGAGCGTGGAGACGGCGGTGGCGGAGGTGGAACGCACTGCAGACATGGGCTTCAAGATCGCCATGCTCCCCACCTCGCCGACCATCAGCGGACCGAACTGGCACCGGGACGACTGGCACCCGCTCTGGGCCGTGATGGCCGAGGCCGGCATGCACGTCGGATTCCACGCCGGTAGCGACCCTCACGAGGCCGACACGTTCAACGGCACGTACCACGGGGGTCCCGGCGGCCACCTGATGAATTACTACGAGGCCAGCTACCACATGCAGCTCGCGGCGGCGAAGTTGGTGGCGAGCGGCGTCTTCGACCGGCACCCCACGCTCAAGTGCGTTGTCTCCGAAGGGGGTGCCACATGGGTGCCCTTCATGGCCGACCGCCTTGACGAGGCCTACCGCCAGCACGTCAACCAGGTATGGCCGAAGTTCAAGCGTCTCCCCAGTGAGTACCTCTTCGAGAACGTCTACGCATCGTTCCAGCATGATCGCTCGGCGCCACAGGCGCTGGCCGCCATGGGCTACCAGAACGTCTGCTGGGGCAGTGACTACCCGCACCTCGAAGGCACATTCGGGCACACGCAGAAGACGCTCCACGAACTCGTCGACGACCTGACACCCGCGCAACGGGAGCGGATCACCAAGGGCGCGTTCCAGGAGCTCTTCCCCCATGTGCCCCCGGCGCCTGAAGATGGCACCGAGCTTCCTGAGGACTCCTGATCGTCACCATTCCCTACGTCAGCGAGCTCGAGGCGAGGTACGGCGAGGTGGTCCGCGTCTCGCCGCTTGTCCGGCGGGTGCTCGCCGAGAATCCGGGGCCGTTCACCTACCACGGCACGGGCACATACCTCATCGGCCGCGGCGAGGTCGCGGTCGTCGACCCCGGCCCGCTCGATGACGCGCACGTGGAACGGGTACTCGCCGCGCTGGATCCCGGCGAGCGGATCACCCACCTGTTGATCACGCACACCCACAGTGACCACTCGCCGGCATCTGCGCTGCTCCAGCAGCGCACCGGAGCCGTTACCTACGGCTTCGGGCCGCAGCGGGTGGTACCTGACCTGGCCACGCTGGTCGACGATGCCGTGGTGTTCGGCGATCCCGAAGCTGACGGCAACCCACTGGCCGACCTTCCTCTGCGGGCTGACGGCACCGCACAGGCAATGCCCAAGCTCGGCGGCGACCAGGCGTTCGAACCCGATGTGGTCGTGCGAGACGGCGATGTCATCGAGGGCGACGGGTGGACGTTCGACGCTGTCCACACGCCGGGACATGCCTCGAACCATCTCTGCTACTTCTTCCGGGAAGAGAGCACGCTGTGTTCGGGTGATCACGTCATGGGCTGGTCCACGACCGTCGTCTCGCCGCCTGACGGTAATCTGGGTGAATATCAGGCCAGCCTTGAAAAGCTCCTCGATCGGGAGCAGGACCGTCGCTACCTCCCGACCCACGGGCCACCGGTGGAGGAGCCGCAGGATCTTGTGCGGGCCTTTCTCGCCCATCGTCGCGAGCGAGGTGAGCATCTTCTCGCGGCGCTCGACGCCGGACCGGCGACGATCGCCGCGCTCGTCCCCCGTGTCTACGCGCAGACGAGCAAGAAATTGTGGCGGGGAGCGGCGGGTTCCATGTACGCGCACCTCCTCTATCTGCGTGACGCCGGCGAGGTAGAGGTCGAGGGCGATGTGCCACGGAGGACCTCGACGTGGGTACGGCGTCGCTCGTAAGCGGCTCCTGAGAATCGGAGCTCAGGGCGACGAGGCGGCGCCGAAACCCATCTCGCGGCGGATTTCTTCGGAATTGCCGCCGAAGGACCGGGCCAAGGCTCCGGCGACCGACGGGGTGCGGGACAGCCGGGCGACCGGCCCCACCATCAGGACCCTCCCATTGGTCTCGGAGTAGTCCTCGACCCGCAGGCCAACCTTCGCCGCGACCCCGTCGTCGGCGAGGAGGCGCCCCGGCGGTTCGACCCGATGGACGCCGATATCGAGCGCACGCAGAGCATCGATGACGCTCTGCGTACTGGTCCCGGCGAACGCATCGGGGAGGTTCTCCACGACATCGGCACCGAGGGCCTTCAGCAGGTCACCGCCCTGGGAAACGGCCGCGCCCACGAAGACAGTTCCGTCGGCGGTCGCATAGAGGCGTTGCAGCGGTGACCAACCGGGCGCGTCGCCACGCGGCTCGTCGATGTCACGTCCGACGTAATCGAGGGCGTAGATGACCTGCTCCAGCGCCGCTGCACGCTCCAGCGTGGTCTCGACGCGCGCCGCGATCCCTGTCCGCCCGCGCTGCAACAGCCCGAGCATGGTGGCGAAGGCGCCGAGCGCTCCCGCTGCGTAGTCAGTGAACGGCCAGCGGGGACGGTCGACCGCCAGGAGCGGGTGACCGCTGGCGAGCTCGACATCGCCGATCGTGCGTTCGCTGATCCCTGTGGCGCAGTTGAGAAGGTCGGCATAGCCGCGAGCGTCCGCCCAGGGGCCCTCGGTGCCGTAGGCGTTGAGATACGTGTAGACGACGTCGGGGGCGACCTGGCGTACCGACGACTCGTCGATGCCGAGCCGCTGGTCGACACCGAGTGTGAAATTCTGGAAGACGACGTCGGCCGTCGAGAGCAGCGCGCTCGAGTACCTCACGGTCGGCCGGGTCGTAGAGATCGAGCCGGATGGACCGTTTGCCCCGGTTGACCACGTCGTGCCCGATCGGTTCGTTCACCAACGCCCGGCCGCTCGGGTCGGTGTCGATCTTGATGACGTCGGCGCCGAACTGGGCGAGCAGTTTGGTGGCCGTGGGTGCCGCCGCCACGCGGGTCAGGTCGAGTACCCGCACGCCGGTGAGCGGCGGGGCCGAGCTCGCCGATCGCGGCGTCGGACCGCCTGACGCCGGGGCGGTGGTTTCGGCCAGGAATTCGTCCGAACGCGTCCCGGAGTTCAGCATCGTCCGACCCTGCCGGGCGTCGGGATGTGATGGCGACGTCGGGGAACGCCGATACCCGGACGGCTCGACCTGGCATGCGCACCCGCCCGAGTTGAGGATCCTCGCCGTCGACAAGTGCTCCCGCAGCCAGAGGGTGGTCCTCGTCGAGCCATTCGGCCAGCGACCTGGGCATGGCCAATGAGCACCCGTGGACGCGCCCGAACGCCTCCCATTCGAGGGCCGGCCGCTGGGCAAAGAGATGGACGAGGCGGGCGCGCACCTCCTCGACCACAGCCGGCTCGGTCATCATCCGGTCATAGTCGACGAGTCCTTCGTCGATCCATGCCTGACAACCCGCTGCCCGTACGAACCATTCGAGATGACGGAACCATGCCGAGGCGAGGGCGATATACCGACCGTCGGCGCAGCGGTACCACGCCAGGGCCAAGTCGCCGTACTTGAATGGTTCCGGACGTTCGACCACCGGACCGGCGCCACCCGCCTCGAAGAGCGCATCGAAGAGCGGCATCTGCACGCGTTGACCCAGACCGTCCCGATCCCGGGCGATCAACGCGCCGACGACGGCCACAGCCGACTCGAGCGCGGCGAACACCGATCCGAGGGGAAGTGCCGAAAACACCGGTTCCTCACGCTCGGGTACGACATAGGCCCCGGTGGCCGCCATCACCACCCCCTCCCACGCTGCGACGCCGGCGCGAGGGTCCCCGGTCCCGAAGCCGGGAAGCGACACGTACACCAGGCCGGCGTTGCGTGCCATCGCGAGGGAGGGTCCGATCCCCAGCCGGTCAGCGACGCCAGGACGGAAGTTCTCGATGAGGACATCGGCGGAGGCGATCAGTGCTTCCACCCGGGCGCGATCCCTCTCGTCCGTCAGGTCGAGAACGAGGCTCCGGCGAGCCCGCAGGAGTACCGCATTGACGGGCGTGTCCCAGCGGGGGCCGCCCGGCGGATCGACCCGGACGACATCGGCGCCTTGATCGGCGAGCAACATTCCGAGGAGGGGTCCCGCGACGTACTGACCGAGGTCCACGACCCGGACCCCCGCGAGCGGACCTTCGCTACCACCGGACCAGATTCGTTCTACTGGAGACATAGCGCCACTCTGCCATGTCGGGTGTCCCGTTGCCCGCTCCCTCTTCGTGCGCCGGCCACGTTACGTCGCGTCCATTGCCCGCCCTTACGATTCAGGGGGAGTCAGCGGATGTCCGATGCGGAAAGTGCACGATTGTTCCGCCATCGACGACAAGGGTCTGACCTGTCATGAACGATGACATGTCCGAGAGCAGGAACAGGAGCGGTCCGGCGAGCTCGTGGGTGCGGCCGAACCGTCGCAACGGGACACCCTCGCTGACCGCCATGGCATCGAAGCGAGCGAGAGCCTCGTCCTCCGGTTCGGGCATGTTCTCAACGAGGCGCGGCACCGCGGTGATGTCAGGTGCAATGCAGTTTATGCGGACGCCGTGCGGACCCCACTCATCGGCGAGCGTACGTGCGAGCGACATGACACCCGCTTTGGCCGCCCCGTATGCTGCCTGGTTCCGTGCGCCGTAGAGCCCACTGACCGACGCCACCATGGCGATGGCCCCGCCCCCCTCGGCGACCATGTGGCGACCGGCGGCGTGACAGACGAACCATTGCGACCAGAGGTTCATCCGCAGTTGTGCCTCCCAATGCTCCGTATCGCTGTCGAGGAACGGTCGAGGGTCGACGAGCCCGACGATGTTGGCGACGCGGGTCAGGCCACCGAGAAGGGCGTGGGCCTCGTCCACGGCTGCATTGGCGCCGGCTTCGGTGGTGACGTCGGCCACGATGGCGTGTCCGCCGATCCGGGTCGCGGCGCTCCGGGCCCGGTCGCCGTTGATGTCGGCGATGGCGACCGAGGCCCCGGCCTCCACCAGGAGCTGCGAGAGCAGATATCCACTTCCGTAGCCGCCCCCGACCACCAGGGCTCGTTCACCATCCAGGCCGAACAACTGCTTCACGGTTTCCCCTCTCGAGCCACGTTGGAATCATTTGATCCGACGTCCGGATCCGGCCGGCGATGTTACGGCGTCAGGCGGAGCGCCGGCCAGGCATAGCGGACGACATGCGCTCTGGTTTCCGTGCGATCGAGATCTCCAGAACCACTCGCGTGCATACTTGCCACCACCAGATCGTGAATGCTGTACGCGTCGGCGTCAGGCCTGGGGGAGTAAAGGAGGCCAACGTCGTTTCCCGCGCGCAGTGCTGCGACAAGCGGTCGGCAGGCGATTTCGCGCAGTCGGATCATCATCTCAGCGCTCGGGCCGGACGAGCGCGTGGCGGCGGCAGCCAGCATGGCTGCCCGCCGTGCCCGTCGTGGCACGAAGAAGACGTCGAGGAAACGGTCGAGCCAGGCTTCGACGGCAGCGGCAGGGTCTGGCGCGGCGGCCACCACGCGTCCGAGGGAGCGACCCACCGACTCGGCTTCATGGAGCAGGAAGGTTTCCAGCAACGCTTCCTTCGAATCGTAATGGCGATAGAAGGCCCGGGTGGACAGGCCTGCTTCGGCCAGAATCTCGCCGACCGACATGTCGGAGTAGTCGTTGCGCTCCATGACGCGGATCGCGGCCTCGATCAAGAGGCGACGTTCGGTCTCGTCGTCGAATCGGCGGGGTCGGCCCACTGGCGTGGTGTCTGTGGACTTGCGCAAGCCCTACTCCTCGTTGGCGGCGGCGGCGTGATGCGACACTAAACTGTGCGACAGCAAATGGCCCAACGGCAAATGCGGAGCGACGCTGGATGAAATGTCCGGACCCATCCTAGAATTGAGGGTCGGGGATCCGCACTATCTCGACTTCGTCCGACGATAGATCGACCACGGCATAGGAAAGTGCGGGTCCCGTTCCTGCATCGTGGGATTCGCCCAGCGATCCCGGGTTGATGATGACCGTCCGGCCAACTCTCTTCACCATCGGAACGTGGGTGTGACCGGTAATCAGAAAGTCCGCACCGAGCTCTTCGCAGCGATTCCATTCCGGGTCGTATTCGCTGAGGTAGCGGTCATAGGGGGGCCACGGGCTTGCGTGGACCATGGTGATCGATCGCCCTCCGATATGGCATTCGACGCTGGACGGGCGCTCAGAGACGAACCGGACATCGTCGGCATCCACTCCGGGAGCGAGCCGCGCCCGCTCACCGCCTGGAGCCAGCATCCCCATCTCGTGGTTGCCGAGGACATAGGGAAAGCCCCCCCGCCGGATCATCCCGATGACCTCGCTCGAGAACCGGTATTCGTAGATGGCATCGCCGGCAACAAAGACTTCGTCGACCTGGCCCTCGAGCCTGCGCAGAGCCACGGCCAACGCGTGCGCATTGCAGTGGATGTCGGAGACCACGCCGATCTTCATGGAATGGAGAATACTCACGACCAGCCCTTATCGGAGCTGCTGGACCTGATTCCAACTTTGCCCTAACATTTGGAAAGCAATTTTCGATTGCCGAGGCGAGCAGTGGATTCCCGGGGTTGCCCGCTGAGATCGACGAGATGCCCGTCGGGTGGCTCGTGAAGCGAAAGGACACAGAGAGATGGGCGACACTGGTCGAGTCCGAGGCAAGGTGGCATTCATCACCGGAGCTGCGAGAGGCCAGGGTCGCTCCCATGCCGAGGTCCTGGCGCGGGAAGGCGCCGACATCGTGGCCCTTGACATCGCTGAGCAGATCGACTCGATCTCCTACCCGATGTCCACCAAGGAGGATCTGAACGAGACGGTGAGGTTGGTGGAAAAAGCCGGTCGCCGCTGCCTGCCGATCGTTGCGGACGTGCGCGACATCCATGCCATGGAAACCGCTGTGCAGGAAACGATGGCGGAATTCGGCCGGCTTGACATTGTTCTCGCCAATGCGGGAATTCTTCACATCTCGGGTGGGGGGGAGACGCTGGACGAATCCGCCCTGCGGTGGACCGATGCCCTTGGCGTCATGCTCACCGGCGTCTACAACACTATTCGCGTGGTGCAGCAACCGTTGATCGACCAGCGCCAGGGAGGGTGCATCGTGATCACCAGCTCGACCGCGGGTCTGAGTGGTATGCACGACGGGACCGGCGGAATCGCAGCCTATTGTGCGGCCAAGCATGGCGTCGTCGGCCTCATGAGGGGTTACGCCAAGCTCCTCGGTCGTCATAACATCAGGGTGAACAGCGTTCACCCCATGGGCGTGGCGACCCCCATGGTCGTCAACGAACAGTTCCAGAAGTATCACGCCGACCATTCCGATGTGCTGGAGATCTCTCCTCGGCTCCTCCCCATTACGCTGCTCGACCCCAAAGACGTCAGCGACGCCATCTTGTTTCTCGTATCCGACGAGGCTCGTGCCATCACGGGCATCACGCTGCCCGTCGACTCCGGGGTCACCTGCCCCTGAGTCACGTCCCAGCGATACGCGCTGGCGCAGCGTTCAATGCGGCCAATTGCTTTGCAATTCCTAGATGAGGAGAGCGCACGACATGACGAGCCTTGACTTGGACCGTGAGAAGATTCGGGAGCTCTTCGACCTTCGTCTCCGCGTCGATGGCGGGCGATATGTCGCCTATACGGATGACCTCTACGCACCGATGCACCGCCTTCGAGAGTCTGGACCGGTCCACGAAGGGACCATGCACGAGCTGATCGGATTCAAGGGGACCGCCAGCTTTCACGGTGTTCCGGATCCGGGCCGGCCGCACTTTTCGGTCTTCTCCTATGCCGAGTGCGACGCCGTCTACCGCAACGAGGCCCTCTTTCTCTCGTCACCGCCCGGAGTCCTCCGGGAGGCAGGCAGCGGGATCGACTCCAGCATGCTGTACATGAATGGGATGGAGCACCGGCGCTACAGAGCGTTGGTACAGCCGGCGTTCGTACCGGCAAAGGCCAAATGGTGGATGGAGAACTGGATCACGACAACGGTGCACTCCCTCATTGACGGCTTTGAAGCAGACGGGCGGGCCGAGCTCAATGTGGACTTCGACGCCGCCATTCCGATGCTGACGATCACCGGGAGTTTCGGGCTCACCATCGGCGAAGCCCTCGAAGTGCGGGCCGCCGTCGAAGGCATGGACAACGGGCGTCCGCTCGACGAGTTCATCATTCCGATCATCGCCTCCCGCCGGGAGCATCCGAAAGATGACCTCATCAGCGTGTTGTGCCACTCGGAAGTGAAGGATGAGGACGGTTCCCCTCATCGGCTCAGCGACGACGAGATCATGGGTTTCTCCAACCTCCTGCTGGCCGGAGGTTCTGGGACCACCTGGAAGCAAATGGGTATCACGCTCGTGGCCTTGCTTTCGACTCCGGGCGTTCTGGACGAGGTCCGGCAGGACAGGTCGCTCCTTCGGAGCGTCATCGACGAGTCTCTGCGGTGGAACGTCACGGATCCGATGTTCACCCGATGGGCCGCTGAAGAGACCACGATCGCCGGCGTCGACATTCCGGCGGGGGCGGCGGTGCACCTTTGTATCGGTGCCGCCAATCGGGACCCGGCCCGCTGGGACCACCCGGACGACTACGACATCCACCGGCGTCCACAATCGTCACTTGCTTTTGCCTCAGGCTCCCATATCTGTCTCGGGATGCATGTCGCCCGGGCCGAACTGACCACTGCGATCAACGCGCTCATTGATCGGTTGCCGAATCTGCGGCTCGATCCCGACGCCGAACCACCGTCGATCATCGGTCTCTACGAGCGTGGGCCTTCGCATGTTCCCGTTCTATGGGGCTGAGAACAGGACCGGCACGGTCGAACCCCCTTCAGACGTTTCGGTCCGTCGTTCGTTTCGGCCGCTTCGAGACTGATCCGGTCAGTCGTCGACTGGCCCATGCGGCCTCGGTCGACGATCTACGACGTCTGTCCAAAAGGAGATTGCCCGGGGGGGTATTCGACTATATCGATGGTGCGGCGGAGGGCGAGGTGACCCTTGCCGCGAACCGGGAAGCCTTTGAGGCCGTCATGTTCAAGCCACGAGTGTTGCGCGGCCTCAGTGAGGTCGTCCCGACGTCGACGCTCCTCGGAGGCGAGCTCGCCTTTCCGCTGGTTCTGGCGCCGACGGGCTTTACGCGCATCGCCAATCCGGCGGGCGAGCTCGCGGTTGCCGCCGCCGCCGAACGGGCTGGACTTCCCTACACGTTGTCGACCCTGAGCACCCGCTCCATCGAAGAGGTCAGGAGCGTCAGCGAAGGACGGTTGTGGTTCCAGGTCTACGCCTGGCGGGACCGTGGCCTCGTCAAGGAAATGATCCAGCGCGCCGCCGCGTGCCGGTACGAGGCCCTGATGCTCACCGTTGACACGGCAGTGTTCGGACGCCGGGAACGCGACGCTCGTCGGGGCTTCTCTCTTCCGCCGACGGTCGGCCTTCGCACCATCGTGGATGGAGCGCTTCATCCGGGCTGGACCTGGGAATTTCTGCGTAGCGAGCCGATCCGCTTCGCCAACGTCCTCGGCAAGGACGTGGGCGATGGAAGCTCGCCGGTGAATTTGTCGGACTACATCAACGCCCAGTTCGATCCGAGTTTGTCCTGGGACGACGTCGACTGGCTCAGGAATATATGGGATGGTCCAATCGTCCTCAAGGGGATCCAGACCGTTGACGACGCCCGGCTGGCGGCCGACATCGGTGTCGAGGCCATCGCGCTGTCCAACCATGGGGGGCGCCAGCTCGACGGAGCGCCCGCCACCCTGGGTTTGGTGGCACCGGTGGCCGATGCTGTCGGGGGCACGACGGAGATCATCTGTGACGGAGGAGTCCGCCGCGGGAGCGACATAGTGAAGGCGGTGGCAGCCGGTGCGACCGCGGCCATGGCCGGCCGTGCCTACCTGTACGGACTGGGTGCGGCGGGGGAGCGCGGCGTCGATCGCGTCCTCGACTGGTTGCGGGCTGACGTCATCCGGACAATGTCCCTCCTCGGGTGCGCCAGGGTGTCGGATCTGGACCGGTCGTTACTTTCGATCGGTGGCGGTGATCGGTCGAATGACCGGTCCTCGTGATCGTCGTAACCTCAGAATCGTGAGAACAGGAAGGATCTCGAGTGGCAATTGAGAGCAAGTCGCATGCCGATCGGTTCAAGGAGCTCTATGACGTCGAGCGCCACGTCATGGCGACCGATGGCGGAATCCTCGTCGAGGACCCTTATCCGGTGTGGGCGGAATTGCGGGACGCTTCGCCCGTGCACCGGGGCACCGTTCGAGAGCTCATGGGCTACGACGCGCCGGGTGGCCTCGGTGGGGTGCACAACCGGCCGGTCTACTCAGCGTTCAGCTTCCAAGCGAATGACATCGCATTCCGCGACAACGAAGTCTTCTCGTCCACCTTCTACGCCGGGATGACGACAAAGACAATGGGCAAGAGCATGCTCGAGATGGTGGGAGCCGAGCATCGGCGGTATCGGGCGCTGGCGCAACCGGCGTTCACGCCGAAGCGGGCACAGTGGTGGATCGACAAGTGGATCCAGTGGCTGGTCGATGAGGCGATGTCCGGCTTCGAGGGGCGGGGGAATGCCGAGCTCAATGCTGAATACTGTTCGCGGATACCGTTGCAGACGATCACGTCGAGCTTCGGGTTGACGCGTGACGAGGCCCTCGACTTTCGAGAGGGTGCAGAGGGTGGCATGGCCTACAGCGCGGAGGAGGGGGCCGATACGCTCAAGGATCGGGCGGAGAGGACCACCGCCATGCTCAAGCGGGTGATCGAGGAGCGGCGAGCCGAGCCCCGCGACGATGTCATCACGATGCTCGTCCAGAGCGAGATCGAGGAGGATGGCCGGCGCCACTTCCTTACGGACGACGAAATCTACGGGTTCGCCCGGCTCATCCTCACCGCCGGTTCGGGGACGACCTGGCGCCAACTCGGTATCCTGCTCGTCGCGCTGCTCCGGCAGCCCGATCTCCTCGACGCCGTCCGCCGTGACCGGCAGCTCCTGAAAGGAGCCATCGAAGAAGTCCTCCGATGGGAGCCCACGGCAACGATCATTCGCCGCCTCGTCGTGCGCGACGCCGACCTCTGCGGTGTGCAGATCCCGGCCGGGTCGGTGATCGAACTGAACATGGGAGCCGCCAACCGGGACCCGGAGCGGTGGGAGGACCCTGATCGCTTCGATCCGTACCGCAAAGTAGAGCCCAATCTGGCATTTATCAGCGGACCACACGTCTGCCTCGGGATGCATGTCGCCCGAGCCGAGATGACCGTCGCCATGAACGCCGTCCTCGACCGCCTGCCGAACCTCCGGTTCGATGCGGATGCTCCTGCGGCGCGGATCATCGGTCTGGAGCATCGAGGCGTGAATGGGGTGCCTGTCGTCTTCGGCTGAACGAACCGTCGTCGGCCTCGTTTGAGAAGGTAGTTGCAAATCCGAGAATTCTCGCCGAGAATGTGGCGTCCAGCACGCGCGGGAACCTTGCGCACGGGACGGGCGTGTGACAGGAGCTTCGTCCAAGGGAGTCATGATGGCCTCAGTTACCACTTCATCTACTGCAGATCTTTCGTTTCTCGGGGGCGGCCCGAAGAAGTTGCTCATCGGCGATCGGTGGGTGGAGGCAGCTTCGGGTCGGACGATGCAAAGTCGAAATCCCTCAACGGGCCAGGTGATTGCCGACGTTGCAGACGCTGACGCCGACGACGTCTCGCTCGCCGTTGGAGCGGCCCGGGCGACCTTCGAAGGCTCGTGGCGCACGACGTCCCCTGCAGCCCGGCAGCGACTTCTCTGGAGGATCGCTGACGTCCTCGAGGCGAACTACGCCGAACTCAAGGTACTCACCGCAGTCGACATGGGTACGCCGGTGGGGCCGGATCCACGCTTCGGTGCGGAAGGCATCACGGACATGATCAGGTATATGGCCGGGTGGGCCACGAAGATCGGCGGTGAGACCCTGCCGAATTCGGTGCCCGGAATGTTCACTTATACCCGCAAGGAGCCGATCGGAGTGGTGGGGGCCTATATTCCGTACAACAGCCCGTTCACACAGTTCATCAAGAAGCTCGGGGCCATCATCGCGACGGGCTGCACAATGGTGGTCAAGCCGGCCGACGATGCCAGCCTGACCATTCTTCGGACCGCCGAACTGTGCCTCGAGGCCGGCTTGCCCGAGGGGGTCCTCAACCTCGTCACCGGTGGACCGAAAGCAGGGATCGCCATCGCCGAGAGCCCTGATGTCGACAGCATCGTGTTCACCGGGTCCACCACGGTGGGGCAGGAGCTCATCCGTCTGGCTGCCGGCAATATGAAGAGGCTCACCCTCGAACTGGGCGGCAAGTCGCCGCACATCATTTTCGCCGACAGCGATATCGATCGGGCCGTGGCGACGGCGGCCCTCATGGTGTTCGCCAACTCTGGCCAGGGCTGCTCCAACGGCACGCGCCTCTTCGTCGAGCGTCCCGTCTACGAGGAGGTGGTCCGACGGTTGGCCGAGTCGGCGGGTGCACTGAAAGTGGGGAATAGTCTCGACCCCGAGACCACCCACGGCCCGGTCATTACGGAGAAGCACCTTGGCCGCGTGATCGGCTTTGTCGAGAGCGGGCAGGACGAGGGTGCCCGGCTCGTCGCCGGAGGCGGGAGGGTCGTCGAGGGGGATCTGGCGCAAGGGTATTTCATGGAGCCGACGGTGTTCGCCGACGTCCGGGACTCCATGCGCATCGCACGCGAAGAGATCTTCGGCCCGGTGGCGGCCATCCTGCCTTTCGACTCCTTCGACGAGGTCGTGGCGCGGGCGAACGCCACCAGTTTCGGCTTGGCCGGCGGCGTGTGGACGCGTGACATCGGCAAGGCCCACCGAATGGCAGAGGCCCTGCAGGCGGGCACGGTGTGGGTCAACACCTACAACACGCTCGACCCCGGCGTTCCGTTTGGTGGTTACAAAACGAGTGGTTGGGGCAAGGAGGCGGGGGCAGAATCGCTGGAGGGTTTCCTCAATACCAAGTCCGTCTGGATCAATACACAATGACGTTGTGACGCACCGTCCGGTACGGGGTGCGGCCGCCTACTGAAAGGTTGGGAGATGCCAAACGATGGCCGTGTGCAGGGAAAAGTCGCCCTGATCACCGGAGCAGCACGTGGACAGGGAAGGTCGCACGCCATCCGGTTGGCGAGCGAAGGAGCCGATGTCGTCGCCCTCGACATCGCCCATCAGATCGATTCGGTGCCCTACCCGATGTCGTCGCCCGAGGATCTCGACGAGACGGCAAAGTCGGTCGAAGAGCTCGATCGGCGTTGCTTACCCATCATTGCCGACGTGCGTGACATCCACGCCATGGACGAGGCAGTACAAGAGACCCTGGCCACCTTCGGCCGTCTCGACATCGTCATCGCCAATGCCGGTGTCCTGCACGTCGGTGGGCAGCCGGAGACCCTCGACCAAGCGGCGGGCCGGTGGATGGACGCCGTTGGCGTGATGTTGACCGGCGTCTACAACACGATCCGGGTTACCCAGCAGCCATTGATAGACGGAGGACGGGGCGGATCCATCGTCATCACCAGTTCGGCGGCCGGCCTCAGCGGCATGCACAACGGCACAGGCGGGATTGCTGCCTATTGTGCGTCCAAGCACGGCGTGGTGGGTCTGATGAGGGGCTATGCGAAGCTCCTCGGCCGCCACGGCATCCGGGTCAACACGGTCCACCCCATGGGCGTGGCGACACCCATGGTGATAAACGATGTGTTCCAGCAATTCCACACCGACAATGCGGACGTGGTCGAGATCGCACCCCGGTTGTTGCCGATAAATCTTCTCGAGCCAAAGGATGTGAGTGACGCCATTCTGTGGCTGGTTTCCGACGAGGCGCGCGCCGTCACCGGCATAACCCTGCCCGTCGATTGCGGGGTCACTTGTCCCTGAACAGTCCTCACAGGAAGCGCCCCCCGAGTAATTGCCAACTGCCAGAACGCCAACTACTCTTGAAGTCGACATCGATGTCGAAAACTGTTCCGTCGTGGGGGAAAAGGCAAACATGAAGCTCGGATTGTTCATGATGCCCTGCCACCCACCGGAACGATCGATTCGAGAAGGCGCAACCTGGGATTTGGAGGTCATCTCGAGGGCTGATCAACTGGGGTATTCGGAGGCCTGGGTCGGCGAACACTTCACGGCCGTGTGGGAACCATGCCCTGCACCGGATCTCCTTTTGGCCCAGGCCTTTTTGCAAACAGATCACATCCGCCTCGGAACGGGCGCACACCTGCTTCCCTACCATCACCCGGCGGAGCTTGCCCACCGGGTGGCCTATCTCGACCATCTCCTGCAGGGTCGCCTTCTCTTCGGGGTCGGCGCCGGCGGGGTCTCGTCGGATTTCAGGCTGTTCGATGTCGATGGGAAGGGTGGAGAAAATCGTCGGATGATGTGGGAAGCTCTCGACATCATCCTGGGCCTCTGGGCTGCGCCCGACCCATTCGGAGCGACGGGCGAACATTGGACCGTCTCCCGACCTGAGATCAGCGGGAACAACGGATTCCACCTCCGGCCATTTCAGGAACCGCATCCACCGATCGGGATCACATCGTTGAGCCCTAAGTCCGAATCCCTGCGGGTGTGCGGCCAACGCGGTTACATCCCGCTGAGTCTCAACCTCGGCCTGGATTACGTGCGTGGTCACTGGGAGACGGTAGAGGCGGGCGCTGCGGAGGTGGGCCGGATCGCCGAACGCGATCTCTGGCGGGTGGTACGTGACGTCTTCGTCGCTGACACGGACGACGAGGCGTACGATCACACGATCAACGGCGCCATGGGGCGGATGCTGAACGAGTTCCTCCTTCCTCAGTTGCGCGGAGCCGGCCACTTGGGTCTTGTCAAACACGACCCCCGCGTGGAGGACAATGAGGTCGACGCGGAATACTTCATCAGAACCAATTGTCTGGTGGGATCGGTAGATACCGTCGTCGAGAAGCTCCGGGGAATGGTCGACGTGGTAGGGCCCTTCGGCTCGTTGGTGCAGCTCGGGTACGACTATTCCGAAGCGCCCGAACCTTGGTTCGAATCCATGGAGCTGCTGGCAGGCGAAGTCCTGCCCCGTTTGGGCGTCGCTGCCTGATCCTGCAGTGCACCTGACCCGCGCCACAAGAGTGCCGAAACTGAGCGAGTGGATCCGTTGACTGTGGGCTTTGACTCTTTGATCGAGGTTGCTAATCTACATGGGCTCCGTCAACGCTGGATGTTCGCAATTCGCTCGGATTCGCAGAGGGGGACGCTGAACAATGAGACCCTTGTTTGACGTGAGCAACCCAGCCGGGGGGGTGAGCGGATGCTGCCGTATCTCATAGCCGGACTGGCGCTCGGCTCGATTTACGCCATCGCCTCCGCGAGTCTGGTCTTCACGTTCGTGTCGGCCGGCGTCCTGAACTTTGCGTTCGGGTCCATGGCCTACTTCGTAGCCCGCTTCTACTACTGGCTCAACTCGCAGCACGGGTGGCAGACCGACTCCGCAGGGGCCGTGTCGATCCTGGTCGTGGCGCCGCTCATGGGGGTCGTGCTCTACGCCCTCCTCTTCCGGCACCTCCGGGGAAAGTCGACCTTGATCAAGCTGGTCTGCACGATCGGACTTTCGGTTGCGCTGCCCCCCATTGCGGATATCTCCTTCGGCACCCAGTCCATCACTTCGGCTCCCGGCCTGGCGTCGTTGGGCGACAAGCCGATCGATTTCCTTGGCACCCCGCTGACCACCGACCAGCTCATCACCTACGGGTTCTTGCTCTTCGTGGTCATCATCGGTATCGCCGTCTTGCGCTTCACGGAGGTCGGGTTAAGGGTTCGCGCCATGGTCGACTCCGAGGCCATGACGTCCCTCTCGGGGACCAACCCGGGTCGGGTGGCCGTCGGGGTGTGGGCGTTCACCGCCACCCTCGCCGGTTTGGCCGGGATCCTGGTGGCCCCATCGCAAGGCCTCACGACTGCGGGAATGACGACGTTGATGGCGGCGGCATTCGCCGCCGTGGTGGTGGCCCGTCTGCACTCGCTGGCCGGTGCTGTGATCGCGTCGTTGGCCATGGGTGTCGTGACCGACGTCATTCAGAAGTACCTGCCTCCGACGAGCCCGTTCACGGGTGCCATCGTCCCGAGTATCCCCTTCGTCTTCATTGTGGTAGCCCTCATCTACTACCTCGTGAGATCCGGCAAGCTCGACGAGGACGCCGGCGTCGCCGGCCCTCTCGACCAGGCGGTGAAACCTGCGAATCAGGATGAAGGAACGGGCGAGGCCGGAGCCCTCAAGGGGCGCAGGGCACTCCTCGGGCTCATCCCGATTGCCATCGTGGCGGCGTTCCCCCTCATTTTCCATGGCTCTGCCTATTGGCTCGGGTTGGTCGCTCTCGGGTTCTGTTACTCGGTCATCTTTCTCACCTTCACGCTCGTCACTGGTGAAGGTGGGATGTTGTGGCTGTCACAGGTCATCTTCGCCGGATTGGGCGCGCTTACCGCAGCCCAGTTCGTGACCCAGTGGCACGTACCTGTTCTGCTGGCGATCGTCATGGGAGGGGTGATCGCCGCCGCGTTGGGAGCCGTCATCGGTTTGCTCACCGTCCGTCTCGGGGACCTCTATGTCGCTCTCGTCACACTGACGTTCGGGCTCCTGGTGGAAGGGCTGGTGTTCACCCTGAGCCGCTTTGCCCAGGGAGGGATCGGCGTGCCGCTCAACCGTCCCAGCTTTGCCCAGGGCAACATGGCGTTTTGCTATCTCACGTTTGGGGTGTTCATCGTTTTCGCGATCCTCACCCTCAATCTGCGCCGCTCGACGAGCGGATTGGCGCTACGGGCGGTGCGTGACAGCGAACCGGCCTCCCTCACGCTGGGGCTCAGCGTCCTCCAGGTGAAAGTCATCGTGGGCGCACTGGGCGCCTTTGTCGCGGCCGTCGGTGGCGGCTTTCTGGCTATGTATTCAGGGGTGGCCCAGCCGCTCTCCTACGACACGTTCGGCGGGCTGGTGTGGCTCGCGGTCGTCGTGACCCTGGGGGTGCGCTCCATCTCCGCCGCAGCGCTGGGCGGATTGACCTTCGCGATGCTGCCCGCCGTGTTCCAGTCCTACATCCCCACGCGGTGGTCGGAGGTGCCGGCCATCCTGTTCGGCTTGGGCGCGATCACCGTCGCCCAACATCCCGAGGGCGCGATCCTCCAGAACGGGCGCCAACTGAGCGCTCTCATCTCCCGAGCGTGGCCGGGGCCTAGCGCCCGCAAGGATGATCCGGGCGCGGGCCGGGACCGAACAGGCAGTCTTGCCGGCGTCGGCGCCGAGGCGGAACGGTGACCGGGTCACCCGCCACGGTGTCCACCAACGGGCAACCGGAGAGCGAGAGCGACGGGGCATCGCGACGTCGCGGTCACCTGGAGTGCACCGGGGTCACCGTGCACTTCGGAGGCCTGGTCGCCCTCGACAACGTCGATCTGGCTGTGGCGCCTGCGACGATCGTCGGGTTGGTCGGCCCCAACGGCGCCGGAAAGAGCACTCTCTTCGGGGTGTTGTCCGGTCTGCTCCGCCCCACCGCCGGCGAGGTGCGCCTGGACGGCGAGGACCTCACGAACTTCCGCCCGCAAAAGCGCGCCGCCCGCGGATTGGCGCGCACCTTTCAGCATCCCGAGCTGTTTTCCGGTCTGACCGTGCGTGAGCACATACTGCTCGGGTATCGGGCCCGATACGCCAAACGGCGCGTCTGGTCGGATCTCCTCACCATGGGCAGCCTTCGTCCCGTCGATGCGGCCGAAAGTGCCCAGGTCGACGAGTTGGTCGGACTCCTCGGATTGAATTCTGTGGCCGAACGGTCCGCCCTCGGGTTGCCACTGGGCTTTGCCCGCCTCGTCGAGCTCGGCCGGGCACTGGCGACGTCCCCGAAAGTTCTCCTCCTGGACGAACCGTCCTCGGGCTTGGACTCCTCGGAGACGGAACGCTTCGAGAGCACGTTGCTCCAGGTCGCCCACGAGCGGGGTATCTCCGTGCTGCTCGTCGAGCACGACGTGGAACTGGTGATGCGAATGTGCAGCAACATCTACGTCCTGGATTTCGGGATCATGATCGCGAACGGTTCCCCCGACGACGTGCGTTCCAACACCGCGGTGCGCGCGGCGTACCTCGGTGAGGAAATCGCGTCGAGCGTCGAGCCAGAGGCTGACGACGACCCGGTCATGTCCGACACCACCCCGGCATTGCTCGTGGCGGAGCCGCGGGTGGACTCCGTGGACTCCCCGGACGCCGCGGGGGCACTCGTCGTCCAAGATCTCTCGGTGCGCTACGGAGATGCTCTCGCCCTCTCCGGCGTGTCGTTCCGGGTCGAATCCGGTCAGGTCCTCTCGGTGTTGGGCGCCAACGGTGCCGGCAAGAGCACCCTTGCCCGCGCCCTGTCGGGTCTGGTCCGCCCGCACGCGGGCAGTGTCGTCTTCGACGGCGAGGATATCTGTGACTGGCCCGCCCACCGAATTCGCCGTAAGGGTCTTGTGCATCTGCCCGAAGGTCGAGGCGTCTTTCGCGGGCTCACCGTACTCGACAACCTCCGCATGGCCGCGGGGAATCTGGAAGGTCGTCAAGCTCGACGGGAGTCGGTCGATCTGGCGCTCACCATCTTCCCCGCCCTGGCCTCGCGCCGGCGACAGGTGGCTTCCTCTCTCTCCGGGGGCGAGCAGCAGATGCTGTCTCTTGCCCGCGCGTTGGCCTCAGCGTCCAAGCTGGTCGTCGCCGACGAGCTGTCCCTCGGCCTGGCTCCAAAAATGGTCGATCTGGTTTTCGAGGGACTGGGCCGGGCTCGTGAAGCGGGTGTCACGGTCATCATGATCGAGCAGTACGTACACCGCGCCCTGGCCTTTGCCGACGTGTCCCTCGTCCTCCAGCGGGGTGAGCTGGCCTGGATCGGACCAGCCAGTGCTGCCGGCAAAGAGGTGTTGAGCCACTATCTGGGCGATGCGATGACGGAAGAGACCTGAGCTTTCCCGTCGCGCTTACGCCAAAGACGGTGTGGAGGTATCGCGGCCGGAGCGCAGGATGGTGCCTGCGCGGGCATCGGTCAACGCGCCGCCGGCCACCAAGGTCTCGCCGCTGACGAGCACCTGCTCGATCCCGGTGCCCTCGCAGTACAGTCGTCCCGCACCTCCAGGGAGGTCGAACTTCGAACGCACCTGGTCGTGACCGACCGTCTCCTCATCGAACACCACGATGTCCGCCACCGCGCCCTCGCACAGGGTCCCGCGGCCAACAAGGCCATAGAGCTCTGCGGGTTCCGATGTGAGCAGCCGGACCGCTTCCTCGGTCGTGAGGAGCCCGCGCTCGCGCACGCCGATCGAGAGCAGGTCGGTGGCGAAGCTGAACGTTGACAGCATGTCCAAGTGGGCACCGGCGTCCGACCCGCCCACGATCGTGCGCGAGTCGAGCCACAGGTCGCGCCGCACGTCCCAGTCGGCAGGGTCGTCGCTTTCGGCGCCGTAGGTGAAGGCGGTGCGCAGGCCGTCGGCCACCACAATGTCGACCAGGGCGTCGAATGCCGTCTTCCCCGTCTCAGCTGCGATGTCGCCGACGTTCCTGCCCTCGTACTGTTTGGTCTCCGGCGTAAAGGTCTCGATGATGCGCTTCGCTCCCCAGTCGGCGAGCGCGACACGGCGTGGGTCCGCGGCGGCCAGGCGGGCCAGCCCGTCCCTCGCCACCGGGTCGGCCAGCAGGCGTAGCTTCTCAGCGGGCGGGAGCGTCATGGCTTCGCCCCAACCGTCGAAGCTGTCGAGGACGAATCCACTGTGGAACGACATGCGGAATTCGGCCACGAAGGGGATCACGAGGCCGACGATCTTCCCCCCGGCCGCCCGGGCCACGTCCGACAGTTCGAGCTGACGGTAGGCCGCCTCGCGGCTGCGGGCCGACGGGGCGAGGAGGTTCCAGTTCAGGGGCCGTCGGGCCGCGACGGTCATGTCCACCATCACCTGGCGCCGGGCGTCGTCCCACTGCTGGCCCGCAACGAACTCGAGCGATGTTCCTGGAAATTCGCCGCAGACCGCGGCGAGAGCAACGAGCTCGTCGGCGGTGGCGTGCCGCGAGGGGACGGGGTGGCCAGCGGCGTCGTTATGGGTGATCGACCAGGTCGAGGAGAATCCGATCCCCCCGGCCCGGAGGCCGGCACGGAGGAGGTCACACATCCGCTCGATCTCGTCCGGGGTGGCCGACCGTTCGGTGGCCGCTTCCCCCATCACCACCCGCCGCAGTGCGCAGTGTCCGACCATGAACCCGGCGTTGATGGCGAGCGTTCCATCCAAGCGGTCGAGGTAGTCGGCGGTCGAGGTCCAGTCCCATGGGACACCCAACTGGAGCGATGTCACCGGCATGCCCTCGACACGGGAGAGCATCGGAAGCAGGTAGCCGGCCGCGTCGGCGTCGAGCGGAGCCACGCTGAACCCGCAGTTGCCTCCGAAGACGGTCGTCACCCCGTGCAGTGGTGAAGGACTGAGCGTCGAGTCCCAGAAGCCTTGGACATCGAGATGCGTATGCACATCGATGAACCCGGGCGCCACGATCAGTCCGTCCGCGTCAATGGTGCGCCGCCCGCTTCCCACGTCCCGGCCGATGGCCGTGATCCTGCCGTCGTGGATCGCCACGTCCGCGGTGCGCCGTGCCGCCCCGGTTCCGTCGACGACGGACCCGCCGCGAATAACTACGTCCTGCATTCGACTTCCCTCCCGGTCGGCGGACGCCGGCGTCGGGCCCGTCGACCATCGAACTTACCAGGTGACCGTTTCGGGCTGTCCGTACCAACTGGACGATTCCAGTCATCGCATTCCCGCGGTGCTTACTAACATTGTGCAGAACCAGGGGGACCGCCGATGTCGGACGTTGCAGTGGAAATCGACTTGAGTCACGCGCAGTTCGGCCACGAGATACCGTTCGACGCGTTCGCCCAGCTGCGCAAGCAGGCTCCTGTTTTCTGGTACGAGCCCGACCAGTACTGGGTGATATCGACGTATGACCTGGTTGGCGAGGTCAACCGCAATCCGACGGTCTTCTCCAGTTGGGCTGGCCCATCCGGCGCCGGCACCGTGGACGGGCCGGCCGATGCCCCCGCCGGGGACAGGACGATCCTGACGATGGACCCTCCGAAGCACACGGCCTACCGGCGTCTTGTGAGTTCCTCGTTCATGCCCCGTGCCGTGAAGGCCCGAGAACCCATGGTCAGGAGCCTGGCCCGCGAACTCGTGGACGAGTTCGCCGCAGCAGGAGGGGGTGACTGGGTACGCGGTGTCGCCACGTTGCTCCCGTTCCGGGTGATGGCGGAGTTGATGGGCATTTCCCGGGCCGACGAGGGGGCGATCCTGCGTCGGGTCGACGCCCAGCTTTCCGGTGCACAGGAGCCGTCAGACGCCGAGGAGTCAGACCGCTACGCGGACCGGCTGCTCGAGGAGCACCGCCGTCAGCCCCGAGGCGATCTGGTCGACCAGCTACTTGACGCACGCATGGATGGGCACCCGCTGAGCCAGGAGGAGTTGCGGGCGTGGATCGGCGTCTACATCGGTGGTGGCGCCGAGACGACGAAGCACTTGATCGCCCACGGCCTCGTGAGCCTGCTGGAGCGCCCCGAGGTGCGCGATGCAGTCGCCGCCGGATGCGATTCGGCGCTGCTGATCGAAGAGATGCTCCGCTTCTGCCCTCCGGTCATGCACCACTCGAGGTGGCCGTTGCGGACGATCGAGGTCGGAGGGCAGGTCATCGAGGCCGGGCAGCGGACAACGCTGTGGATGGTCTCCGCCAACCGGGATGAGAACGAATTCCCCGAACCCGACCGATTTGACCTCAGCCGTAACCCCAATCGGCACGACTCTCTGGGTGCCGGAGGTCCGCACTTCTGCTTGGGGGCGGGCCTGGCCCGTCTGGAGGCGAGGGTCCTTTTCGAGGAGCTACGAACGCATCTGGACCGGATGGAGTTGGCGGGCGAGCCGGTGCGCGGTCCGAACAACTTCTTCAACCTGATGACCAGCTGTCCTGTCGAGGTTCGCTGACAAGCGCAACCGGTATGAAATCGTTTGCGGAAGCGCCAACCATCGAGGCCTTTCTCGAGGCCAGCCGCTACGCCGGCTCCTTACTAGCCTCCGACGACGTCCGTGGCGCCTGGACCGAACCCGGTGCAGTGGAATTGATGACGGTCGGCGATATCTGCGGCCACGTGTTCCTTATCGTCCGTCGAGTCGGTAAGCATCTCGAGAGCGCCTTCGAGGCGCCCGTGGCAATGCCCGCAGCGGAGCAGACAGGGTGGACATGGCTGAGCGTCCGCACGGCGGAGGACCTTGATCTGCCCGAACAACGTCAAGTGAGGGTGGACGGAGCCCACGTCGCGGCGTGGGGATGGGAGGATGTCCACAATGCCTACGACGCCCGGGTGTTACTCGTCGAAGAGCTCCTGCGGCGCGGTCTTCCGTCTGGGACGGGCGTGGCGGGACAAACGATTCCCTTCTCCGCCTATCTGGCGACGCGCGTCGTAGAATTGGTGGTGCACGCCGACGATCTGGCCTGCAGCGTGGGCCTGCCCTCCACACCTCCCGCCCTCGCACTCACCACTGCTCTGGACGCGCTCTTCGACGCATCGGTTTCAGTGCACGGAGATCTGCACGTCCTCCGTGCCCTCTCGCGACCCGAGCGAGCTCCGGATCGCATCAGCGTCTTCTAGTGCACCGCCATCTCACGACGTGAGGTCGAATGCGCGGGCGACGTTGCCGCCCAGGATGTTGTTGCGATCCTCCTCCGACATGGCAGCTGCCTCCAGCTGGGAGAGAAGGGCAGGCTTGGTGGCCGCCCCGCTCGGACCGTAGCTGCCCGTGCTGAAGCAAAGCGTCGTCGACCCGTTGCGTTCGACCCACTCGTCGGCCGATATGTAACACACCGGGCCCCCCATGTCCCAGATCACATTGGGGGTCGTGCGCGCGGTGATCATGGCGTGCCGCGCCCGCTCATAGGTCCATAACCCGTCCATGGCCAGGAAAGTGAGGTCGGGAAAGTCGACAGCCAGACGTTGCAACCGCCAATGGGCTTCCATACTCGACTCGGCGTTCACGTGGACGAGTGGCAGGAGTCCGAGCTCGGCCATGCGCTCGAGGGTCGGCCACATCCACCTGCTGTCGATGAAGCATCCCTGAAAGCGGTGGTGCCACGCGACGCCCTTCAGGCCCAAACGATGGAGGCGCTCGACCTCCTCGACGCCAACTTGGCCGTGCATCGGCTCGGTGGTGCCCAGCACGCAGAAGCGATCCGGGGCGAAGGCCTGATAACGCGCCATGCGGTCGTTCACTCTCTGCGTCGCCGCGAGCCCTTCCGCCCTCAGATAGCCGTGTGAAGGTTGCAACACGCTCCATGTGACACCCAACGCGTCCATGTGGGCCAGGCGAGCCCTGGCGTCTTCGTCAACCTCGGGTGGCCGACCTGGTTCCCTGCCGTCGTACGACAGGGCATCGGCCAGGTCGCCGACATGCTGATGCGCGTCGATGATCAACACGGTGTCCACGATAGCGGTCTCTGCTGTTCGGGCTTATGGTGAAGGTCCGGAAGCTCGGCCGAGGAAAACTGACTCGAGGGGGATGCGTGGGTACACGTCTGGACGGCAAGGTCGCTCTGATTTCGGGTGGGGCCCGCGGGCAGGGGGAGGCCGAGGCGCGCCTCTTCGCGGCGGAGGGAGCGAAGGTGGTCATCGGTGACGTTCGTGAGGATGAAGGACAGGCCTTGGCGGAAGAGTTGGGTGGCAACGCCTCCTTCCAGGTGCTCGACGTCAGATCACCCGAGCAATGGGACGGGGCGGTGGCGACCGCAGTGGATCGATTCGGTGGGCTGCACGTCCTGGTCAACAATGCGGGCATCGGCGCCGTGGGAACGCTCGAAGGGATGGATCTCGAGGAACACGCCCGGATCATCGATGTCAACCTCAACGGCGTCTACTACGGCATGCGCTGCGCCAAGCAGGCACTGGTCGCGAGCGGTCGTGGCTCCATCATCAACATTTCGTCCATCGACGGTCTCGCCGGGATGCTCGGCATGACGAGTTACGTGGCCAGCAAGTTCGCCGTCACCGGAATGACCAAGTCGGCGGCGATCGAGCTCGGGCCTTACGGGATAAGGGTCAACTCGGTTCATCCGGGGGTGATCGACACGCCGATGCTGGGTGGGCCGGAGAGCCCGGCGCGTCCGCGACTCGAACGGCTGATGCAACTCCAGCCGATCCGGCGCATGGGCCTCCCCGAGGAAGTGGCCGCTGTCGTGCTCTTTCTCGCCAGCGACGAGTCCAGCTACCTCACCGGGGCGGCGATACCGGTGGATGGCGGCCACCTGGCGGGTCCATTTCGGGAATACGCGTCCGACGAGCTGGCCTGAGGTTTTCGTGTGCCTGAAGTGATCTTCACCCACATCGATGACATGCCATGGCGCGAGAGCCGGGCCCAACAGCACGGCGAGGTCCGTGTGTGTGTCCGTAACAAGATCTTGGGGCGCGGCCCGTCCGGCACCTTCATCTATACGATCTACGACCCGGGGATGGTGATCGAGGAGCACGGGCACAGCAGCAACCACGTCGTGTACATCCTCGGAGGCTCGGCCACCTTCGGCGGTACTGACTGCCGTTCCGGGACGGTCATCTTCCTGGAGGAGGGCGCCACGTTCGGTCCCATCGTCGCCGGTCCGGACGGGACCGAGCTCGTGGAGTTCTATGGAGGCGACCCGAGCGCCCGTCCCGCCGACCCTGCTGCGTTCGCCGCCCTGCTCGCGGCGCGGGGCATCGAGCCGCTCCAGACCGACCGCTGAGTGCGCAGTGACCGGGGTCCGGAGCGCGATCCCGCTGGTTTTGCGCAGCCACTGGACTGTTCGGCCCTTGCGACTGGAATGTTGCGGCGGCATAATGCCGCAACCATGAAGAATGCTTCCATATTGCAAAAGGGGCGGGCGAGGGTGCACGTCCACCTGCGGCACGAGTCCCCGCCGGAGGTCAGGCCCTGATGGGTCCGGACGCAGACCTCGGGGCCCGAGGGGAGGGACATCGGGCGGGGGTGCATCCCGACGTGGTCGACGGCATCTCCCTGGCAGGGCGGATAGCGGTCGTGACGGGGGCGGCCTCGGGAATTGGCCGCGCCACCGCGATCCTCTACGCACGAGCGGGTGCTCGGGTGGTCCTGGCTGATTGCGCGAAAGCAGGTCTCGAGGAGACCGCTTCTCTCGTCGACGGCGGGGTTCCCGTACCCACCGACGTTTCCGTCAAGTCCGACGTGGACGAGTTGGCTCGCCAGGCGATGCGCCTCGGAGATCGCATCGACGTGTGGGCCAACGTGGCCGGAATTCTGCGGAATTCCTCGGTTGTCGATACCACGGAGCACGACCTCGACGCGGTCGTCGATATCAATCTGAAAGGGGTGTACTGGGGCTGTGCGGCAGCGGGGCGTGTCATGTCGGCGGCCGGAAGTGGGTCCATCGTCAATGTCGCCTCCGCCGGCGGTGAGATGCCGGCGCCGACGCTTTCGGTCTATGGGATGACCAAAGCTGCTGTCATGCAGCTCACCAGGGTGCTGGCGGCTGAGCTCGGCCCCCGCGGGGTCCGGGCCAATGCCGTGGCCCCGGGCTTCGTCGAGTCACCGATGACCGCACAACGATGGGCCGGCCCCGATGGCTCTCCCGATGAGCAACAACGCGAGCAGTATCTGGCCAGTCGCAGGGCCGGGTCCCCGCTCGGCCTCATCGGCACTCCCGAGGACATCGCGTGGGCGATGCTCTTCCTGGCCGCGGACGCATCCCGGTATATGACCGGTCAGGTGCTGCGACCCAACGGCGGCGTGGTCATGGCGTGAGGGTGCCGCGCCGTCCAAAAATTCCGAGGCGGCCATGGTCGATCGGGGTTAACGTCGTGACACTGACGATTGGAGGACAGCGGTGATTGATCTCGGACTGGGCGGTAAGCGAGTGGTGGTCTCCGGCGCCGGTTACATCCCTGAACGGGCCGGGCACGGGCGCCTGACGTCCGTCCGGTTTGCGGAGGCGGGCGCAACAGTTGCATGCATCGACATCGACGAGGGGCGGGCGCAAGGCACCGTTGACGCCATCGCCGAGGTGGGAGGGAAGGCGTTCCCGATCGTCGCCGACATGACCGACTCCGCCCAGGTTGAGCGGGCGTTGGACGAGGCCGTCGCGCAACTGGGCGGCATGGACGTCTGCGTCGACATCATCGGGAGGACCGTCTGGGAGGAAGCGCACAAGACGACCGACGAGGATTGGGACTGGGCCATCGCCAATAACCTCACGCACGTCTTCTACCTGTTCCGATCGGCCGGCAGGCGAATGATCGACCAAGGCACCGGGGGAGCGCTGGCGGCACTCGCATCCGTTGACGGCATCGGCGCGTCGGCGTTCCATTTGCACTACGGCGCAGCGAAAGCGGGAGTGATCTCACTCGTCAGAACGTTCGCCGACGAATACGGTCACTGGGGTATCCGGGCCAACGCCGTCGCTCCGGGCAATGTGGGCAGTGGCAACGAGGATCAGCCCGAAGGTGAGTACGACGTCAATGGGATCAACCCTCTCGCCGCTCCCCGGGCGCGTGATATTGCCAACGCCGTTCTCTTCCTTTGCTCGGATCTTGCCGCTCGGGTCACCGGGCAGACGCTGGCCGTGGACGGTGGGGTGACCGTTCACTCCCCCTGGGGATTCAAACGCGAGCACCTGCAGGGATTGCCGCAGTGACGTGAAGGCGCCGGATCGGCGGCGGGCGTCACCGCGGACCGGTGAACATGATGCATGCCCTCGATAACGGAGGAAACAGAATGAGAACACTCTTCAGTGCTGACGATCACATCGTCGAGCCGGCCGACGTCTGGTCCAAGCGGGTGCCACGAAAGTTTCTGGAGGACGCCCCCCATGTGATCGACGACGGTGAGATGGAGTTCTGGGTCGTCGAAGGAACGAAGATGCCGACGATCGGTCTGAATGCAGTCGCCGGGAAGCCTGAAGAGGATTGGAGTTTCGATCCTGTCCGCTTCTCCGACATGATTCCCGGCTGTTACGACCCCAACGCTCGCGCGGCGGATCTGCGGGCGGAGGGGATCATGGCGAGCCTCAATTTTCCGACGCTTCCCCGATTCGGGGGAGCCCTCTTCCCCGAGCTCAAAGACCGTGAGCTGGCCGACGTCTGCGTGAAGGCGTGGAACGACTTCATGCTCGACGAGTGGTGCGCAGCCGCTCCGGACATGTTCATACCGATGGCCATCGTTCAGCTGTGGGACGCCGGTCTCGCCGTGAAGGAGATCGAGAGGAATCTGGAGAAGGGTCTGCGGGCGATCACCATCCCCGAAGAGACGAGTCTCTTGGGCTTGCCCTCCTACTACGACAGCTTCTGGGATCCGGTATGGGACATCTGCGAGCAATCGGGGACGGCCGTCTGCATGCACATCGGTTCCAGCGGTTGGCGACCGTATACGCCGCCTGAGTCGAACCCCAGTTTGATGGTTGCTCTCGGGTTCGTGCCGACCATCACGCACGCTCTGGGGATGATGTACAGCCCGGTGCCCCGCAAATTCCCCGACATCAAGATCGTCTACTCCGAGGGTGGGATCAACTGGGTGCCCGGTGCCCTCGAGCGCGCTGACCGAATGTACAAGCGGCATAAGTACTGGAGCGGCACCGACGATGTGCTCCCATCCGACGTCTGCCGGAGAAACATGTGGTTCTGCTTGATCGAGGAGCCGTATGGCCTCCGGGTCCGCCATGACATCGGCATCGATCGCATCCTGTGGGAGTGTGACTACCCGCACTCCAGCTGCGTGTGGCCGAACACGCAGAAGATCGTGGATGAGCTGTTCGCCGACATTCCCGCCGATGAGGCCGAGATGATCACGGTGCGCAATGCCGAGTACCTTTTCAACTGGAGTTGTACGCGGGCAGAGTCAGTCTCGTCATAAGGGGGTTTACGGGCATGGTCGATGTGGTGATCGCGGGTGGCTTGGTCGTCGACGGTACCGGGTCAGAACCGGTAAAGGCGGACGTCGCCGTGCACGAGGGGCGGGTGGTCGCGGTCGGGTCGATCGACGAACCGGCCGCGGCGCGGATCGAGGCGGACGGGCTCGTGGTCAGCCCGGGCTTCGTCGATCCTCACACGCACTACGACGCACAACTGTTCTGGGATCCATTGGCTACCCCGTCGATCTGGCACGGTGTGACGACGGTGATCGGGGGGAACTGTGGATTCACGCTGGCCCCCCTGAGAGAGCGGGACGCGGACTACACACGGCGGATGATGGCCCAGGTCGAAGGTATGCCGTTGACCGCGCTCGAGCTTGGGGTGCCGTGGAATTGGGAGTCCTTCGGGGAGTACCTGGATGCGTTGGATGGTGCGATCGCCGTGAACGCCGGCTTCATGGTGGGGCATTCCGCGTTGCGGAGGTTCGTCATGGGGGAAGATTTCGGCAGGGAAGCGACGCCCGAGGAACTCGAGCGGATTGTCGCGCTCTTCGAACAATCGGTCGACGCGGGCGGGCTCGGCCTGTCGACGTCGCGGTCGTCGACCCATATCGACGGCGACGGTCAACCGGTGCCGAGCCGGTGGGCGTCCGAGGTGGAGTTGCTCCGCCTTTGTGAGGTGCTCGCTGACCGGGAGGGGACCTCCCTGGAGTTGATCACCGAGGGGTGTATCGGCCGGTTCAATGAGCATGAAGTCGAATTCCTGGCCAGGATGAGCTCTTTGGCCGACAGTCCGCTCAACTGGAATGTGCTCGCTGCGAGCGCCGCCGACGCCGACCGCGTCGAGCACCAGCTCGGGCCTTCACGAAGGGCCCGGGAGACGGGCGGCCGGGTGGTGGCGCTGACCATGCCGATCTTCGCCGACCAGAACATGAGTTTCCTCACGTACTGCGCCATGTGGATTCTCCCCGGTTGGCGGGACGTTTTGAATGTGGAGGTGCCTGAGCGGATCCGCCGCTTGCGCGACCCGGAGGTCAGGGCGTCCATGTTGGCATCGGCCAAGGGGTCGATCCTCGAGCGCATGTCCGACTTCTCCAACTACATGATCGGTGATGTCTTCAGTGAGGTGAACGAGCCCTATCGCAACCGGGTCGTGGGGGAGATCGCCGCGGAGAGGGGCGAAGATCCCTTCACGACGATCGTGGACATCGTCGCCGCAGACGAGTTGCGCACGGTGCTGTGGCCGCTGCCAGGTGCCGACAGCGATGCGGATTGGAAGCTGCGTCAGGACCTGTGGGGGGATCCCGACGTGCTCTTGGGCGGCTCGGATGCCGGGGCCCACCTCGATCGCATGCTCGGCTCGGCCTACCCTACGAGATTTCTTGCCGACTGTCTTCGGGGCCGCCGCCTGGTGAGCATGGCGAAGGCGGTCCAGCTGATGAGTGATGTTCCGGCCCGCTTGTTCGGTCTCACCGGCCGCGGCCGGGTCGCCGAGGGCTACCAGGCCGACCTGGTCCTCTTCGACCCTGAGACGGTGGGATCGTCGCCGACCCGGACGGCTTTCGACCTGCCCGGCGACAACAAGCGCCTGCTGGCCGACCCCATCGGGGTCAAGACCGTGCTGGTCAACGGCATTCAGGTGCTGACCGACGGTAAGCCCACCGGTGATGCGCCCGGGATCGTGCTGCGCTCAGGACGGCAGACCGGCAACACCACAGTCCGTGACCGATAGTCGCAATTTGACGGAGAGAGGGAACGCAACGATGGAGACGCCCAAGAAACACCGCTCTGTGTTTTTCGATGTGCGACACAGCTCGGAAGACGAGAAAATCGCTCCGCTCGATCCCGATCCCACCGGTGGCAGCCGGTCCCCGGGCGGGATGGCGTATTTCGCCGGGCGCGCCGGGCGCAAGGTCATGGTCTCCAATCCCGAGACCGACGGGTTGAGCCTGACCATCGTGACATTGGCTCCCGGCACACTCCTGCCCACCCATCGCCATGACGTGGATTACATCAGAATTCATCATCGAGGGCGAAGTGCACCACGGAAATCGAGTGCTGAAGGCGGGCGAGGGCGTCTATCGCACCGCCGGCACGCCGTACTCGTTCTGGGCCGGACCCGAGGGCGCCTCCATCGCGGATTTTCGCGCCCACACGTTCTACAAGACGGATTACGTGGATCCGCCGGAGAAGTGGCCCCCACACAAGTTGCCAATGGCGGGCTCCTGAGCCTGGACGGGATCAGGAGAGGCCGAAGAGGCCGGCACAGTTCCGCCAAAGAATCTTCTCGCGGTCGAGGTCCGGAAATGACCTCATCCACTCGTCGGTCAGCTTCTTCGAGTCGGGCCACGTGGTCTCCGAATGTGGATAGTCGCTGGCCCACATGATGTTGTCGACGCCGATGTGCTCGTACTCCCGGAGGCCCACAGGATCCTCCATGAAGGTGGCAAAAACCTGTCGGTGGAAGTAGGTACTCGGTGGCTCCTGCAGTTCGCTCTTCGTCCAATACCGGTGCTTCTCCCACAAGTGGTCCATGTAGTACTGGACGAAGGAGATCCAGCCGATCTGCGCCTCGACAGCAAGAAATTTCAGATCGGGAAAGCGCTGCATCACCAACCCGTGGATGAGTTCGGAGACCGCCTCGGCCATCGTCATCTTGTTCATCACCAGGCCGGTCATGAACCGTGCTGAACTGTCGTAGATGTTGGCGCCCGGTGTGCCGGGACGTCGGGACCCGGTGTGCAGGGCAATCGGTAATCCCGTGTCGAGAAATGCGTGCCACATTTTGTCCCACTTCCGGTCCGAATAGTCTCCTTCAGAGGGAAAGAGTGGGATCGTTCCGCCGACGAGCCCGCTTTCCTTCGCGAAGTGGACCTCTTCGGCCGCGATGTCGGGTGTATCGATCGGAATTGCCGCCATGCCGAGGAGCCGGTCAGGGGCGTAGGAACAGAAGTCCGAGAGCCACCGGTGATAGCCGCGAACGCTGTTGAGACGCAACGCCTGATCGGTCGTGACGAGTGGGCCGCCGAAGAAGAGGACCTCGGCGTCCAAGCCGTCGAGGTCCATATCCTTGATGCGTTCAGCCGGATCCCAAGCGCCTGGGCGCTGCTCATCGAGTTTGCGAACGTTGAGAGAGAATTCCTCGGGTGCCTTCCCTGCCAGGTTGTCGAGGGCGAGGATCGGGCTGCGCTGACCTTCGAACACCCGAAAATCTCCCTCATCGGTCCGTTCGATCCTCGGAGCTTGAGCACGGAATCGCGGGTCCAGGTACTCCTGCCACGCCTCGTCCGGCATTTTCACGTGGGAGTCCGATGATATCAAGCTGAATTCACGCATGGGTCCTCCTGAGCTGGGCGATCGGGCAGAACGGACATCGCACCCGCGGCCAGGGTATCCCTATGGCTCGGTGTGCCGCCGTCCCGTCCATCGCACCCGGTCGGCCTGTGTGTCCTGGACAGCACGTCCTCCTCTGATGCCGGGTAATTGTTACGCTTGCCGCAGGGCGAGGTGCCGCCACGGTCGCGCAACTGGGGGTGTTCAACTGTCGAAGATCCTGATTGCGGGCGGTGAAGTGATCGACGGCACAGGCGCGCCGGCGAAAAGGGTGGACGTCGCCGTCGACGGTGACAGGATCGTCGCCGTCGGCTCAGGCTTGTCGGCCGGTGGGGCAGATCACGTGATCGATGCCACAGGGAGAGTCGTCGCTCCCGGTTTCATCGACATCCATTCGCACTACGACGCGCAGGTCTTCTGGGACCCCCACCTCTCATCGTCCTGTCACCATGGTGTGACGACCGTGGTCAACGGGAACTGCGGGTTCTCCCTGGCGCCGGTGGCCCGGGAGCACCGCCAGATGGTCCTCGAGATGCTGCGTGACCTCGAGGACATGGCTATCGAGACTCTCGACGCGGGCGTGCCCGCCGAGGTCCCGACCTTTGCCGCCTATCTGGACGCCGTCGCTGCACGTCGCCCACTGCTCAACTTCGCCTCCTTCATCGGGCACTCGACGGTCCGATTCGCCGCGATGGGTCCCGCCGCCCTCGAACGGGAGGCGACCCCGGATGAAATCTCGCAGATGCAGAGGCTCGTGGCGGAGGGCCTCGCCGCAGGCGCTGTGGGGTTTGCCACCAAGACACAACCTGGCAGCCGCCCGTCTCCGAGCCAGTACGCCTCGACCGCAGAGACCGAGGCACTCCTGCGGGTGCTCGGCGCCGCCGGGACAGGTATTGCCATGTTCAATCCCGGAGGAAATTTCGACCTGGAGCGGGTGTACGGATTCCAGCGGGAGATCGGACGTCCGTTCACGTGGATCGCCCTTCTCGCGATGGCCAACGGCTCCCACAGGGACCGGCTCGCCATGCACCTCGAATCACTCGAGAGCGGTACCGAGGTGTATCCCCAGGTGTCATGCCGCCCGCTGGTCGGCGCGTGTTCGCTCGCTATGCCCTCGGTCTTCCGAGCGGCATGCATCACCGAGCTGGGCGGTGCTTCGGTGGGAGAGCGGCTCGGTCGTTTTGCGGATCCCTCCTGGCGTCGCCGGTTTCGTGAAGAAGTCACCATTCCCGGTGGCGTTGCGGTGCCCTGGCATCAGGTGACCATCACGGAAAGCCCGACATCGCCCGATTCCGTCGGAAAGGACCTGGCGGTGCTGGCTTCCGTGCGCGGTCTCGACCCTTCAGAGTTGCTCTTGAACCTTGGCATCGCTGACGTCCTGCAGACCCGTATCGAGCTGAAATTCGGCAACGACGACCCAGTGGAGGTGGCGCGGCTTCTCGGCGCTCCGGGGTGCGTCCTCGGATTGTCCGATGCGGGCGCCCATCCGGCGCAGCTGTGCGATGCGGTTCTGCCGACGGATCTCCTCGGACAATGGGTCCGCGACAGGGGGGCCATCCCCCTCGAAATGGCGGTGCGCAAGCTTTCCGCCGAGCCCGCCGCGCTCCTGGGTCTGGAGGGGAGAGGGCGGGTGGAACCAGGGTATTTTGCCGATCTGGTCGTCTTCGATGCAGACACGGTTTCGCCGGGGCCCATCCGGCGCGCCTTTGACATGCCGGCGGACGGGGAACGATTACTCGCTGACGCACCCACAGGCATCGAGCATGTCCTCGTCAACGGCACCGTCATCCGCGCCGGGTCGGATTCGGTGCCCCTGGGGCACCGCCAGCGGCCTGGCCGCGTGCTGACGCCTCCTCCTCCTGCTGCCGGATCAACCTAGTCCGGACGCGGGAAGGCCCCCCGAGCTCAATTCGAAAGTGGATATGCTGCATTGAGGGAAGACGAAAGGCGCCACGACATGCAGGTACTGGATCCGATTCAGGAGGCAAGGGGGTCGAAGTACGAGCTCTCCGCAAGGCTCGAAACCCTCGACGGCAAGACGCTCGGCCTCTTCAGCAACCAGAAACTCAATGCGTCCCGACTCTTGGATTTGATCGCCGAGGATCTCCATGGCACCTACGACTTCGTCGTGACCCGCGGCACCTACCATCCTCAGATGCTGATGTCGCCAGACGAGTGGGGAGATATCGACGGATGCGATGCCGTCATTCTGGCCAACGGGGACTGCGGCGCTTGCAGCTCATCGGGTATTGCCAACGCCATCGAGCTGGAAAGGCGTGGTATCCCGACCCTCCTGGTCAGCACACCCCCGTTTCTCGACGCCGTTCGGATCATGGCTGGGCTCAGTGGCATGGAAGAGATGAGGTGGGCTGTCGTCGAGCATCCGATCGGGAGTGTGGGCGACGATGAACTGTTGGATCGGGCGCGCCGGGCGGCCGAACAATTCCACGAGATCGTGCTCGGCGGGCATCGCGCGCGGAACTAGTCCGCAGCGCGGGTAGGAGACAAGAAATGGACTCCCGTCTGCTCGAGGTGGCCGACTGGGAGGAAGCGGTCGAGCTCTATCACCGCAATGGCTGGACCGACGGCTTACCAATCGTCCCGCCGACGGCAGCACGTCTGGCTGCGTTCGCCGATGCGGCGCAGCGCCCACTGTCAGAGGAGATCGGCTATTACGCCCTGAGGGACCGTCCGGTCACGGTGGAAAAGGTCGCGATCAACTCGATCATGGCGGGCTGCCTGCCTGAGCACCTGCCCGTGGTGATCGCGCTCGTCGAGTGCATGTTGGAACCTGCGTTCGACATTCACACCGCGAGCTCATCGACCGGCAGCCTTGCCCTGGGGTTCGTCGTGAACGGGCCGATTCGTCACACCCTCGACATGAACTGCCACGGGAACGTCCTGGGTCCGGGAAATCGGGCCAATGCCTCCATCGGTAGGGCCCTGCGGCTGATCCAACTCAACGTGCTGGGCTCGGTAGGTGGCAGCGGCACGACGCCCGCGCACGGCCGGCCGGTCCTCGATCGGTCCACCATGGGCCAGCCGGCCAAATACGTGGCGTACCACATCGTCGAGAACGAAGAAGCATTCCCCGAGCTGATCCCGCTGCACGTCATGCGCGGATTTGACCCACTGGACAGCGTGGTGTCGGCCTTCGCTGTGGGCGCCCACATCATGCTGTCGAACCATGCCGAGGAGTCGCCTGAGGATTGGATCGCCTCGGTGGCGCACTATCTCGTCGGAGCGGGAAGGCTCGCCGAGGGAGGGTTCGGCATCTTGCTGGTGCCGCCCGAACCTGCCGCCATGTTCGTGCGTGCTGGTTGGTCCAAAGCGGACATAAGCCGGGCACTCTACGAACGGGGGCGTCGGAGTACGGCCTGGGTCAAGGAGAACGGATGGAAGATAGGCGGGCGCTTCGAGCGGGGAGGAGCTGTCGAGTCCGGGGACAATGAGACCACCTTGAATGTGGCCGGCAGCGCAGAAGACATCCACGTGGTGGTCTGTGGCGGCCCCGCCGGCAACTTCCCCGTCTACATACAGACGTATGCCTCGTCTTTCGAGATTGTGTCTCGCAAGATCCGTCCCGCCTCGAACGGAGGGTTGGCGTGACCATCGGGGACATTGCTGCGCTGCAAGAGGCGATCGCGTCGGTGGCGTCGATGCTCAGCGCAGACGGATACGCATTGAAGGTGGAGCGTGCGGACACCGAGGCCCTGGTGCTGAACGTGGAGGCTGGGCCCGAGGCCTGTGCCGAATGTCTGGTGCCGGCCGCCGTCTTGGAGCTGTACGTGCGGGACGCTCTTGCCCACGCGGCGCAATGGAGCGACGTCCACCTCGAACTCCGGTATCCGCTGGTACACGAGAGCGACGAATGACCAGCTCAGATGGCTCGTCTTGCCCGACAGAACCGGCAACCGCCGGGCCCGGGTCGGAAAGAGTGATCAGATTCTGGCGAGGGCCAAGGGTGCTCCGGCCACGTCGACCCGGGTCCGATAGACCCCGCCGGTTCGCTCGGGGTCATACGGCTCTCCTCCGAAGGTCACGATGTACAGGTCGCGGCCCTCGTCACCGCCGAAGCACGCCGACGCCACCCACTTGCTCGGTGTGTCGAGGGTGTAGTCCTCGTTGCCGTCCGGATCGATGCGAAGCAGTTTGCCCGCAGTGATGGCGGCGACCCAGATACAGCCCGCTTCGTCGACCGTCATGCCGTCCGGCGACCCGTACTGAAGTTCGTGATGGAGTCGGCGGTTGACCGGCATACCTTCGGCGTCGATGTCGCTCACCCACACGACCTTCGCCGCCGTGTCGTTGTGGTAGAGGCGGTGACCTTCGGGCGAAACGCGGAGCCCGTTTGTCAGCCCGATGCCGTCGTAGCAACGCCTGGCGCGGCCGCCGGGCTCGATCCGCCACAGTGAGGCGCTGATGTTCGCTGACTCCGCCCTCGGTCGCTCGCCGTGCATTCCCACGAACACGTTCCCGGCGGCATCTGTCGTGAGGTCGTTGAATCCCCACCCGTCAACGGGTTCGAGCACGGTTTCCGCGGCCCCGTCGCGTTGCAGCACGATCACGGTGTGGCCCGTCGCCACCAGACCCCCTCGTGCATGCGCCGCCAGACCCCCGACATGTTCACGCGCGGTCAACGAAGTGACGCGACCCTCGGCATCGAGACGGTAGACCTCGCCGGGGGGCTGGATATCGGAGAAGTAGAAATTGCCGGCCGCATCAAAACACGGTCCCTCCAACCGGCCGAAGCCTTCGAGGACGGTTTCCCATGGGGGTGATGGCACGCCGGCCACGCTACCGCTCGCGATCGCCCACCAGCGGGGTCGGGCCGGGAGATCGCGACGCAGTGACTTGAGTTGATATCGACGTCGAGTTATGCTGATTCGTAACGCTTCCGCAACAAAGTGAGTGGCGGTTTTTCAAATAAGGGGGTCGCAGTACAGTGTTCTTCTCGAAGGTGCTCCTCGCCTCTGCCCTGATCTCGGGGGCCGTGGTGACAGGGGCCTCGGCCAGTTCCGCAGCGACCAGTGAACCGACGGTAACCGTTGGCGTCATTGCTGATCTGACGGGAGCAGGAGCAGTGACCGGCAACTCTACGACCCAGGGCATCAAGGCCGGCGTCGGTTTGGCCTCCAGCGAGGGGTACAAGGTCAAGACCGATATCGTCGATACCGCGTCCTCGCCGACCGGTGCGCTGACGGCGGCGCAGAAGCTGGTGGAGCAGGATCACGTGTACGCGGTGATCATGATCTCCCAGTTGGGCTTCTCTGCTGCTCCGTACCTCGCACAAAACCACGTCCCGGTGATCGGGGTGAATGTCGATGGTCCGGAGTGGTTGACCGATGGCAATATGTTCTCGGTCTTCGGTTTTGCCGACTACACCAAGGTCTCCACTCTTCAGGGAAAGATCTACAAGCAGTTGGGCGGGACGTCGTATGGCGGCGCGGCCTACTCCATCGCTCCGGCGTCGTACGATGACGAAGAGGGGGGCGCCGCATCGGCGAAGTTGGCCGGCCTGAAGGTCGCTTACACCAACACCCAGCTCCCGTATGGGACGACCAACGTTGCCCCGGTGGCTCTGGCGATGAAGTCGGCGGGGGTCAACATCATGTACCCCGCAATCGCCCAGGCCACGTCGTACGCGCTGGTGCAGGCGCTCAAGCAGGACGGGGTGAAGTTCAAGGCCATCCTGCCTACCGGCTATGGCGGTGACCTGACCGAGGGCGGCCCCGATTCCAAGCAGATCGCCCAGGGCGTCTATTTCACCGACTCCTACGAACCATCTGAAATGCACACTGCGGCGACCGAAAAGTTGCAGACCAACCTCAAGAAGTACGCCGGGGTGACGACGGACCCGACTCTGAACGAGTATGCCGGCTACCTCTCCATTGATGCCCTCGTCCAGGGCCTCAAGGCAGCCGGGAAGAATCCCACCCAGGCGAAGTTCATCACCACCATGCAGGGCATTCACAACTACAACGCCCAGGGGTTGTGGGGAGGCCGTTCGATCTCGTTCGCCCTCCAGGGCCGAGGGAGCGACACCAGCCAGACCGACTGCGACTACACCGTGCAGTACAAAGGTTCCACCTTCCACCTGCAGAGCGGAATGGAGCCGACCTGCGGCAAGATCGTTTCGGGCGCATCGATCGCGGGAAAGCCCTAGGAAAGGCAGGACGCCGATCGCTTGTGATATCCCCCGTGGCCTCTCTGGCCACGGGGGATATTCATGTGACCGCCGAGGAGGCACGGCCCAGGGCGTTCGTCTCAGGCAGAAATACCGAAGCGCTCGAGTCCGAACGCCCGTATGGCGTTACCGCGGATGACCTGGTAGCGCTCTGATGCACTCAGTCCGGCTTCGGTGCACATTTTGTCGGCCAGTGCCGCCGTGTGAGGAAAGCTGCCTGCGGCGTGCGGATAGTCGACTTCGAACATGATCTGGCTCGTGCCGATGAGGTCCCGGCAGCGCAGGGCCGTGTCATCGTCGAAGATGCAACCGTAGATCCGGTTCTCCACGTAGCTACTGGGCGGGCGATCGATGCGGATGCCGGTGCCCCCGTCGTGGGGGTCGGCCCAGACCTCGTCAGCCCGTCTGATCAGATAGGGCAGCCAACCGATCTGACCTTCCGAATACGCGACGGTCAGCCCCGGAAATCGGTCCAGTACTCCGGAGAAGATCATGTCCAGTATTGAGGCCATGCTGTTCTGGAACATCAGGATTGACGTCACGACATATGGCGCCTTCGCTGATGTGGTGGGCAGCTGGGACGAAGACCCGATGTGCAGGTTGACCATCGTCTCGGTCTCCTGACACGCCTCGAAGAAGGGGTCCCAGAAATTGGACTCCTCGTAGAACGAAGGCAGTCCGAGCTGTGACGGGTTCTCGCAGAACGAAACCGCGTGTGCTCCCTTGCCCGCACAGCGGCGCACCTCGGCCGCAGCCAGATCGGCGTCCCAGAGAGGAATGAGGGTGAGGGGTATGAGGCGCCCCTTTCCCGCGCCGGCGCACCAGTCGTCGATCATCCAGTCGTTGTAGGCCTTGATGCAAAGCAGTCCGAGGTGGCGGTCACCCTTTTCGAAGAACGTCTGTCCGCAGAAGCGCGGGATGATATTGGGGAAGCAAAGCGACGCTTCGACATGATTCAACGACATTGCATCAAGGCGAGCTCCCTGTTGCCAGCAGCCTGGCGCAATCTCTTCGTAGGTAACCACCTTCCCTTCCCGATACGCCTTTCGCAGCTCCTCTTCGTCGAACCCGACAGAATTCGTGATGGCCATGAGCGGGGTCTGCACGTCCTCGTACACCCAGAAGTCCGCCCATGATCCTTCGGGATCCCCCCGGTGGATCCTCGGCATTGCGCCCTCGAATCGAATGGTCGCCCTGTCCCTCTCGACTCTCGGTGCTTGTTCGCGGAACCGGGCGGGTAGGCGCGACGTCCACAGATCGGGGGGCTCGGTGACGTGGTCGTCAACGGAGATCATCCAGAGGCTGTCGTTGCTCTGCGGATCCGTTTCCATGCGTCGTGCTCCCCACCGCGATGTTCGGACGATTCTGCAGCGTACCAACGCGGGTGGGGCTCCTGCCGCCCTGCGTCCTGCACCGGATGGTCCAGATCGTGACCATCGGCATCCCTCGCCGGTTCCACGTTAGGCTCCGAAGACCAGCCTTGAGAAGGAGGCAGTCAGATGCAGGATCCGTTCAGGCTGATCTCGGTGGACGACCACGTGCTCGAGCCGCCCGATCTGTGGCAGAGCAGGCTTCCCAGTCGCTACGCGGACCAGGGACCCCGGGTGGCCCGTATGCGGATGCGCCACGCCGGTCACGGTGCGGGCTGGGTGGAGGATCCCGAGGCCGACTGGAGTGACGTGTGGCTCTACGACGATCTCGTGGCGCCTCTGATGATGCTGCAGGCAGCGGTCGGCTTCGATCACCTGAGCACCGAGCTGACCACGTTCGACCACGTCCGTCCCGGAGCATGGAAACGGCGCGAGCGCCTGGCCGACATGGACCTGGACAACATCGAGGCGTCTGTCTGCTTCCCCAATACGCTGCCTCGGTTCTGTGGGCAGACGTTCCTCGAACGCGACGACAAGGAGCTCGCCCTCCTGTGCGTGCAGGCGTACAACGACTGGATGATCGACGACTGGACGGCCGAGGAGGCCCGCGGCCGTCTCATACCACTCACGATCGTTCCTCTCTGGGACGCAGGCCTGGCCGCCGCCGAGATCCACCGCTGTGCCGCCAAGGGCAGCCATGCGGTTTCATTCACGGAGTCGCCCGTGCCACTGGGATTGCCGTCCCTCTACGACAAGGACCGGTTCTGGGAACCGTTTTTCCGTGCCTGCAGCGAGACCGAGACCGTCGTCTGCATGCACATCGGATCCTCCTCGCAAATGCCCACAACGGCTCCCGACGCACCGTTCATCGTCGGTTGTACGTTGGACTGGCAGAATGCGGTCGGATCGCTGACGGATTACCTCATCTCGGGGACTCTCGAACGATTCTCCAATCTGAAGTTGGCGTACTCAGAAGGCCAAGCAGGGTGGATGCCGTATCTGTTGGAGCGAATCGACAAGGTCTGGGCCGAGTTCCCGGGGGATCAGTTCGGGAACCCGCTCCCGAATCCGCCATCGACCTACGCCAGGGGGAGGGTCTACGCCTGCATTTTCGACGACGAGACCGGCTTGCGGAATCGTGACGCCATCGGCATGGACCAGATTTGTTTCGAGACGGACTATCCCCATGCGCAAGCGACATGGCCCGACACCATGGCGGGTTTCGAAAGGCTCTGTTCGAAGGCCGGCCTCTCCGACGCCGAGAGGTACAAGCTGGGTCGAGCCAACGCCATCACCGCTTTCGGTCTGGAGCGCTTCGGCCTCCACTAGTGGTGGTGGCGCCGACCGCTACGTGGCGTCGAGTTTGTAGAAGTCCACGGCATTTGCACAGACGACCCGGTGCTCGTCCTCCTCGGGTACCCCGGCGAACATTTTGCCGATCAGGTCCAGTGAATGCGGCCAATCTGTCGCGTGGTGCGGAAAGTCTGTGGCCCACATCATGTTCTCCACCCCTATTTCGTCGCGGACCCGAATGGCGAAGAAGTCGTCCTGGATGCCCCACACGAAGTGGTTCTTCACGTAATAGCTCGGCGGATGCTTGAGTTCGAAGTCCCACCAGTAGCGGTGCCGTTCGTAGTTCGTGTCGGCCTGTTCGCAGTAGAACGGCACCCATCCCGCACCGGCCTCGGCGAAGGCGAAGCGAAGACCCGGAAAGCGGTCCAGCACGCCGGAGGTGATGAGTTGGCTGATGCAATACCCGGTTTCGGTCCCTTGCCCCGTGGCACGGGTTATCAGGCGGTTGAGGGATATCGAACTGAACGGGTTGGCCGTACCATCCTCGGCTGGCCGCCCCCCACCGAACTGGACGTGAACCGATAGGGGGACACCGGTCTCCTCGGCCGCTTGCCAGAAGCGGTCATCCTCGGGCTGGGGGAGCGGCCCTCCGTTGGGCCATTGATGGAGCACAACCGTCCGGATTCCGGGCAGGTCCGCAACCCGGCGGAGCTCCGCGACGGCGTCGTCGATAGTGGTGATCGGCAGCATGGCGCACCCGAGGAGACGGTCGTAGTCGTAGGCGCAGAATTCCTGCGACAAAAAGTCATTGACGCCCTGCGCCAGGGCCACATAGGCCTCACGGGGAATGGTGACGTTCGCCAGTTGGTGCTGGCTCATGATTGCCGGAAAGAGTATTTCCGCGTCGACGCCGTCCTCATCGAGTTCGTCGAGACGTTGTTGCCCATCACCGGACCCCGGAGGCCGATCGGCATACGACGCACCCCGGCCGTTGTCGGTCGCGTGTCTTCCTCGGCGTCCGCCGGCCAGCGTGCGGGCGATCGATATCGGTTGTGAACTGCCGCGATAGAGCCACCCGTCACCACCGTCGGGCAGTGTGACGACCTTCGGCACCCAGTCCCTGAACTCCGCATCCACGTAGCCGCGCCAGAGGTCGGGTGAGCATTCGAGGTGTGAATCCGCCGAAATGTAGTGGTAGTCGCGCATGTTCTCCTCTTGTTCGGCCCGAGCCGGTTCAGGCTGTCGCCGGCGGGCCGCTCTCCTCGAGCACACCTTCGAAAATCCTCATGCCCTCCAGCGCCACGGGCACACCGCCGTAGACGGCCATCTGGATGAGCACCTCGCGCACCTGATCCGCCGGGTTGGTGCGAAGGGCCATACGAATGTGCGCCTCCAGCTCGTTGGAACGGCCGAGCACGGCGAGTGCGGCGACGGCACAGAGCTCCCGAGTGGATGTGGGCAGCACGTCCCGGCTGTACATGCCGTTGACGACAAAATTGCTCAGGATGCGGGCCCAACTCTCGTCCACCCTGGTCACCCACCGCTGGGCGTTTGCCTCAAGAGCGTCGGGACCGCCCTCACCCATGAGCTCCGCCCCGGTCCGAACGCCGGCGTCGGTGATGAAACGTTCAGTCATTGCTTCAGCACTGACTGCAGGTCGTTCTCGACCACCGTCCCCGCAAAGAAGTCCGGATTGACCGATGTGAGCATTGTGGCGACGTTGGTGCAGGTGAATTCCTGGAACTGCTGCTCGTCGATTCGACCGTGCTCAACGAGCTCCCATGCCTCCTCCAGGACATAGCGCATATCGGGAACGTCCCAATGGCCTATGTCCGAGGCGAAAATCGGTTTCATCCGACTTCCGGAGGGAAGCAGGTCCGATCGGTAGGCCAGTGAGGTGAGTGGGTCGTCGGCTTCGCACCCGAAATGGAACTGTCGGGTGAACATGTCCATGATGTCCGCGTCGGATGTAATGAGCGACTCCTTGAAGTCGTCGACATCGTCGAGAGACACCGACCCCGCGGATCCCGAGAGGGGCCGCAGCGTTGCCTCGAAGTCTGATCGGAACGGCTGCATCGGACCGGACGGATAAGTGTCAAACAGCTCCAACATGAGTGGCCCATCGATGTTGGCCGGATCGTAATTCGACATCGCCGAACGGTTGCGCTTCTCGAAGTGGCTCAGCATGTCGGAAAAGAGCTGGCAGCCCCAGCCGACCCCGCCCTCCAGGAACGCAAAGGGGAGATCGGGGAAGCGCAGCGGCGTACCGTCGAAAATGAGCGACCGGCACACCGCCTCCTGGGCCCAGGCGAAGTGGCCCAGGTGGTTGTAGACGTAGTTCGTGCGCGACGCCCGTGAAGCGAGACCCCGGCCGGGAGTATGGAACGTGGGCACCACTCCCAGCTCGAGGCATCGTTGCCATAACGGGTCGTAGTCGTACGGGCTGCCGTGGCCGAGGCTTCGAATTTCGGCCTCGCCTGACGGGCCTCGCTCGACGTTGATCCCCTCGAGGACGATGGCCTTGATGCCGCGCTCACCCACGGCGTAGTTGAGCTCTTCGATTGCCTCATCGGGCGTGAACGTCGGAATGGCAGCGACCGCGAGCATCCGATCGCCATAGGGGCCGTAGACGTCGGCGTAATACATATTCGCCGCTCGGGCGAGGGCGCGGCGGATCTCCTCGTCCGGAAAGCCGAGCATTATCAGCGGGAGGCCGGGGTAGAGAAGTGCGTAGTCGATACCGAATTGATCAAGCCGCTGACTGAGGAGTTCGGGGAGCAACGACGTGGCTCTATCGACCGTGTTCTTGGTCGGAGTCCCCCATGATGTGGAAGCAGGGCGTCTGTCGTCACGCTCCATGGTCAGCTTTCTGACGTGGCGAGCCACTTCTGGCCCAGCGCACTCCCGCACATAGTCCAAGAGCAGCGGCACGAACTCCACCAGATGGCCATCGCCGTCGATGATCGGATGATCGATGCGGCCCCGGATGGCCGCCACCTCGTCGATTTGTGGGAATTTATTGGACATGCACACCTTCCCGGCTCAGCCCGACCATGCGGGGGAACCTATTTGTCAGAGGATATCTGTCCCTGAGCGGAGAACTCGGCCTGGACGCGCACCGGTGTAGCTTCCATCGACGACCACCTCCGTGCCGTTGACGAAGGTGCGGTGTACTCCTATTGCGTCACAGGTGAGATGGGCTGTATTGCCCGGCCAGTCCGCCAGCCTCCGCATGCGCCTGCGGCCGATGCGATCGGGATCGAACATCACCAGATCTGCGCAGAATCCCTCCGCTATCAGTCCGCGGTCGGCGAGACCCCACCACTGCGCCAGGTGTCCGGTGAGACGATGCACGGCGTACTCGAGTGATACCAGATTCTCCTGCCGGACCAACACCTCGATGATCCGTGTCGGACTCGATCCGCCGACCATCGAAGTGAGATGGGCCCCGGAGTCGAACAGGCCCCAGAGCGAGCGCGGATCGACCATTACCTGGTAGCCCGGACCGACGCGGCGTTGATCCGGCTCGTAGCTGATGAAGCCGGTCCGGCACTGATCGGCGACCGCCAAGTCGAGCCAGGCGTCGAACGGATCTACGTGCCGTTCGAGGGCGATATCGACGATCCGTCTTCCCTCGAATGGGGTCAGGGCCGGGTCGGTCACGTCATTGACCTCGAGTTGCGTCCACCGATCGGCAAACTGCTGCCCGCTGAGGGCACGCGGAGGCGCGCCCATTGCCACTTCGTGGAGCTTCTCCCGTGTCGCCGGATCGGAAAGTTGGCGCAGCTTGTCCTCCAGCGGCATCGCCAATATCTGGGGCCATGGGCTGGGCCAGTGACGCATCATGAGACTGTCGGTCAGTTGGAGGCGGTCCCCGATCCCATCGGTCAGTTGGGCCTGGGGCCGCAGGGTCGCCATGAGGGCGTGACCCTCCTCGACCACCTCGAAATGCGCGGGTGCTCCGACCGCGGTGAAGGTAAAGGGCCGTTGCGAGAGCAATGACATGTCGAACATGAGCCGACGGGCCGCCGGGGAGGCTGGCAGATTGTCCGGCGTCATCTGGAGAATCGTTCCCTGCCGTCCCCGGCAGGCATTGGAGATCTCCCTGATCTCGTCGAACGAGGCGAACTGTGGGGGTGCGGGCCGCCCGTCGCTGTCGATGTGGTTGGCGATGATCGCCGTCGAGAAGCCGGCCGCACCGGCAGCCAGCGCATCCCGGACCAGCAGACACATGGCGGCGATCTGGTCTGGTGACGCCTCACCTTCGGATGCCGCCGGCCCCATGACTGCCCGTCGGATCGCCGAATGGCCGACCATGAATGCTGCGTTCACACCGAGGCCCAGATCGATGCTGTCGAGGTATTCCTTGAACGAGGTGAATCCTTGTACCAGGACTGCATCGAGGGCTGTCGTCGGGATCTCTTCGACGCGGGCCAAGAGCCCGTTGAGCCACCCGACCTCCTGCGCGGGACTCGGGGCCACGGAGATCCCGCAGTTGCCTCCAAGCACCGTCGTCACACCATGCTCCGGCGACGGCATCAAGAATGGGTCCCAGAGCACCTGCGCGTCATAGTGCGTGTGAATATCGATGAAGCCCGGCGCGACGATCAAACCCGACGCGTTGACCGAGCGGGAGGCGCTTTCGGACACCTGGCCGATGCAGGCGATCTTCCCGTCGCGCAACCCGACGTCCGCTCGTCGCCTCGGTGCGCCGGTTCCGTCGATGAGGTCGCCGCCCCTGATCACCACGTCCAACATGCTCAGTTCCGTCTCCTGCGTCAAGCTCTCGGGAGGATGACACGCGCGTGCGCCAATCCTCGGTGCTCGCCCGGGAGTGTCTCGGGAGGACCATCTCCGGGTGTTTCGATGGGTCAGGTTTCGAGTGACGCCGGCTATGTGCTTTTTGTCCGACCCCAGACAGGGGGGCGGCTGGAGTCAGACAGAACGCACATAGGCCGTGAGAAGTGCAGTCGGGCCGGGCGCATCACTGCGCTCGCATGTTACCGGACGATTCCCGTCGGTTTCGAGGTCAGCGGGTCTCGTGTCCAACTGCTTCCCGGTGTCCAGTTGGACGCACCTGAACCACGCGTGCGATTGAGCGATCCCGGCCCCGAGATGGCAAGCCATTAGGCTCATCCGATCGAAGACGACGGTCCTTGATCGGACCGGAACGAGAGGACTGCGGATGGGGGTGAGTGTGTCGTCGGACGGATCCTTCTCGAACAGTGCGGCACGCGCCATCGCAATCGTCGAATTCCTGGCCATCCGACCCACCGAGACGTTCACGGTCGCGGAGATCGCCCGGCGTGCCGGATTGAACAAGTCGACGACGTACACGTTGATCAGGACGCTGCATCGGGCCGGCTGGGTCTTCCGATCACCGATTGATCTCCGCTACGGCATCGGCCCGACGGTCATCGTGCTGGGAGAGGCTGCGGCTCAGGCCCTCCCGGAGGTCAGCTTCGCCCGCCCCATCATGGAGCGGCTTGCCTCTGAGTTCGGGCGCGAATGCGTGCTGTCCACTTTGGTGGGAGATGAGATTGTCGTCCTGGCTTCCACGGGGCCTCCTGAGTTGGGGTTTCAATGGAACCGGCCCGGATCGAAAGCCCCCTGCTCACCGCCGTTCGGTTCCCTCTTCGTTGCGTGGCAGGACCAGCGCCAACAGAAGATATGGTTCGAGCGCGGGAGCGTTGTCAACGTTGAGCGTTTCGAGGAGCTGGCGGCGGATCTGGAGCTCATCAGGCAGCGGGGTTTCGTGGCCACGCTCAGGGGCAGTGTGGAAGCGCAACTTGCCCAAGTGATGCGCGACATTCAGACGACGTCCACGCTCGAGGACCTTCGGCGAATTCAGGCGAGTCGGATGTCGTTACTGACTCCGGACGAATACCTTGTCGGTGCCGAGGAGGGTGTCGATTCGCTTTCGATCCGTTCGTTGCAGGCGCCGATCTTCGATGGGGATGCAGTGGGCTACGCGCTCACGGTGGCCTCCATCGACGAGGTGTGGGATTTCGACACGCTTCGGGAGATGGGGAGCAAGGTTCGGAAGGCTGCAGACGAGGTCACGGTGGCGATCGCGAGCCTCTATCGGGATCGAAACAGCGGCTCGCTGGCTGGCGCCGTGGCACCCGTCATGGGTCCTGGCCGGTAGGAATCCGAGGGTATCCCGGAAAATCCGACCGGCCGGTCAGGGGGGCGGTCCTCACCCCTGCTCCTGCCCAACCCCCAATGCTCCAGCCCACCTGCGCTTTTGCGGCGCAAGACCCTGTCCTCCTGCACCGCGCTTGGCGCCCGCCTTTCCACGAGATATCGTATATAGAGAGATCGAATGCATATATAGACAATCGTGAGCTGTGGGAGAGAGAGTCGGCGCATCTTGTTGTTGCCAGAGAGAAGTGCGCTCGGGAACGGTCCGCTTTGCATCGCCATCTCGAAGCAGGACCCGCCGGTAGGGGAGTGAGTGGGAGGGAGGGGAACAGTGCCAGGAGCAAGGCGAACCACAACGATCGGTGCCATGGAGACAGTCGGTGGGGCGGCCTGGGTACCTCTGGAGGATCTGTCACCCGGAGTCTGCATTCGAACCGCCGGAGTGGACGAGGATCACGTGACGCTGCTGATGGAGACTCCCGGAGAGTGGCCACCCGTGCTCGCCACACGTGGAGGTCGTGTGATCGATGGGACCCACAGACTCATCGCGGCGAGGCGCTGCGGACTGCCGAACCTCTCGGTCACCTGGTTCGACGGAACCGATGACGAAGCGTTCGCTGAGGCCGTGCATCGTAACGTCGCGCACGGGCTTCCCCTTAGCTTCCATGATCGGGTGGAAGCCCTACGGCACCTCCTTCGATCACATCGCGACTGGTCGGACCGGCGACTCGCAAGCATCTGTGCCGTGTCGCCGCGCACGGTGGCGCACGCGCGGCTGAGTGGCGTTGCGGCGCAAGTGCCGGACAAGCGGCTGGGCAAGGACGGCCGGCGGCGACCGACGAAAGGATCGCCTCACCGGACCAGAATTCTCAGTGTTCTCGAAAACGATCCGGATCGTTCTCTTCGCTCCATCGCCTTGGAGGTGGGAGTCTCTCCCGAGACCGTTCGCAGTGTTCGTGCCAGCGTCGGGTCCTTGACGCGACGAACGCCGTTACAGGGTGATCACCAGGGCCACCCGGCAACGTACCGGGGAACCGAACCCGAGGAGGTTGAATCCCTCTCGAGGGTGCCCAGTTTCGTTGACGACCCCGCGTTCGGCTCGCAACCCGATCAACACAGATTTGCCGTGTGGTTTGACAAGATGGCTGTTTCGAAGAAGGACAGCGCCTTTGTCTGCCTGGTGCCCCTCGGCCGGGTCTATGACGTGGCTGATGAGGCGCGTCGGCGGGCGACGTTCTGGACGTCGTTCGCTGATGAGCTCGAGGCGCATGCCCGCCCGCGTCTGCGTGGAAGTGGGAGTCTGCCCCGAGGTCATTAGGCCGGGAGCACGCCGAGCGACAGCAACGTGTCGCGAGAGGAGATCGAACTACAGTGCCTTCGAGGCCGAGTCGGGCACGCCGAGGACGGATGGCAAAGGAGTGTTCTGTACATGCGAGATGAAGACGGCCCGGTAGCGGACGACCACTTCGATGCGATCGTGGTCGGCGCCGGCTTTGCCGGAATGTACATGTTGCACCGCCTGCGGGGACTCGGTCTCCGTGTGCAGGTATTGGAGACCGGGGGCGATGTCGGTGGCACGTGGTATTGGAACCGCTATCCCGGCGCTCGCGTCGATATTCCCAGCCTGTCCTATTCGTTTTCCTTCTCTCCTGAATTGCAGCAGGAGTGGTGCTGGCCGGAGTTCTACTCTGCCCAGGCCGACCTGCTCCGGTACGCAAAGCACGTCGCCGATCGTTTCGACCTGCGACGAGATATCCGGTTCGACACGACGGTCGAGAGGGCCGAGTTCGACGAGAAGTCCGGAGAGTGGCTGATCTCGACGGACACGGGCCCCCGCCTCTCGGCCCGTTACTTGATCACCGCGGTCGGATGCCTGTCGGCGACCAATGTGCCCGACATCCCGGGCTTGGACTCTTTTGAAGGCGAGTGGTATCACACCGGCCGATGGCCCGAGAGAGGCGTCGATCTGGCGGGAAAGCGCATTGCTGTCATCGGGACGGGGTCGAGTGGGATTCAAGCCGTGCCCCCGATCGCCGAGGTCGCGTCGCACCTGCACGTCTTCCAACGCACGGCCAACTACTCCCTCCCGACGTACAACGAGCCGATGGATCCGGACTTTGAGCGGGCCTGGAAGGAGCGTTACGAAGAGCAAAGGGAGCTTGACCGCAGGTCGCCCGGAGGCATTCACTTTCCCCGTCCCGCGCGCTCGGCACTGGATGTGGATGCCGAAGAGCGAACGAAGTCCTTCGAAGAAGGGTGGAGCCTGGGCGTGTTCGGGATGATGCAGACCTTCAACGACCTGAGGACCAATTTGGAGGCCAACGAAACTGCAGCTGACTTCGTCCGTCAGAAGATCCGTCAGATAGTCCACGCCCCCGATGTGGCGGAGCTCCTCTGCCCAAAGGGCTACCCGATCGGGACGAAGCGATTGTGCATGGACACCAATTACTTCGAAACATTCAATCGGGACAACGTAACGCTGGTCGATGTCAGCGGCAGGCCGATCCTGGAGGTGACGCCTACCGGGCTTCGCACGGCAGCACAGTCCTACGAATTCGACGTCATCGTTTTCGCTACCGGCTATGACGCCATGACCGGGCCGTTGCAGCGGATGAACATCACCGGTCGATCCGGTTTGAAGCTGAAGGAGAAATGGTCCAGTGGGCCACGGACGTACCTCGGGTTGACGGTCGCCGGATTTCCGAACATGTTCACCATCACCGGCCCGGGGAGTCCCTCCGTACTCACGAGCATGATCACGGCGATTGAGCAACACGTCGACTTCATCGCGGAGACGATCACCTACATGGGACAGTCCGGCCTGCGGCAGATTGAAGCTGAGACCGCAGCCGAAGACGCATGGGTGGAGCACGTCAACGAGGTGGTCGACAAGACCCTCTACAAATATGCCGACTCTTGGTATCGCGGAGCCAACATCGACGGGAAGCCTCGAGTGTTCATGCCCTACGTCGGCGGACTCGATGCCTACCGTGCGAAGTGCCAACAGGTTGTCGAGAGTGGTTACGAGGGTTTTGTCCTGGTGAATTGAGCCGCGACAGGCACCATCCCGGCCGATTGGTCAGGAGGATGACCGCGGGTGGGCTCGGAGAAACGCAACCAGGTGCGCCGCGACGACGTCGGGCTGCTCAGGCAGTATCGTGTGCCCGCAGTGGGGGATCTCTGCATAGGTGGTCCGTTCGGGCAATGCGGCGGCAACCTCCCGCCCGACTTGGACGGGGGCCATGGCATCCTCGAGCGGTTGCAGGATCAGGAGGGGCGCCTTGCCGGCCGCCCACCACTCGTCGGGGTGCTGCCCTGTCAACGCGCCGAATGACGAGGTCGGCCACCAGCCATCCAACCACGAACGGGGATCGTTGCCCGGGGCGAAAAATGCGACACGCAGCGCTGCAAGTCGTTCGTTCTCAGGGATCGTGTCGTCGTGGCACCGCTGGAAGGCGGCCAGGACCTCGTCGCTGACGGGGTGTGTTTCGAGACTGTGGCCGCCGCACGGCATCACACTCACCGTGGCGGTGACCTCGGGTCGGTAGCTGGCCGTCGCCCGCACCACAATGTTGCCGAGGGCATGGCCGACGAGGTGCGCGTCGCCGTCGCCGAGTATCTGCACGACGAGAGCGACATCGTCCGCCAGGTCGCGCAGCGATATGTCAGGCGGGGGAGGGGTGCTCCCCCCTGCGCCTCGAGGGTTCACCGCGAACGAGCGGTATCCGGCTTCCGCGAGCAGGCGTTGGACGTCGGCGAAGTCAGCGGCGCCACGCATGGCAGAGGGGAGGAGCACGACCGGTTCGCCGTCTCCTTCTACGAGCACCTCCAGGCGCACTTGGCGGTCCTGGTCCTCGACGTATGCCGTTGTCGTCATGTACCTCCACTATCGCGTGTCAAGGGGTTGTTGAGAAGTCCCGGATCCCACGATCAGTTCCGTTCCCCCTGCGGGCATGCGATGTGCTGCGCTATACAGAGGGGCATGAGCACGGTGATCGTTCAGGGAGCGTTCGTGGTTGATCCGGACGAGCGCGACCGGTTTCTGGAAGCCAGTATCGCGGGTATGCATTCTTCGCGACAGGAGGAGGGCTGTCTCGAATACGTGATGGCCCCGGACCCGACGGACCCCGGTCGGGTGATCCTCTCGGAGCGCTGGGAGTCCCTAGAGCACCTACAGAAGCACGTGACGACCGCAAGGTCGAAGCGGAGTGAGGCTGCTGCCGACCCTGGCGCCCGGCCTGTGCCGATCAGCCAAGAGATGAGCATCTTCGAGGCAGCGCAAATCCAACCGTTCGGCTGACCCGGCTCGACCGCCACGACTCGGGCGGATTCCACCGCTCCGACGGGTGCCGACGCCGTGGGCCATAGCAAGGGGCGGCAGCGGCAGGATATTATGCGGGGAGAGTCCGAGTGGAGGTTCGTGTTTATGGAACGTAGTTCCGACCGGGCGGAGTCCCGGGACTCGAGAATCCGGCGATGCTAGATCTCGCGATCCATGGAGGAATGGTCGTCGACGGAACGGGTGCCGAACCCCAGCGTGCGAACGTCGGCATTCTTGACGGTCGCATCGCCTTCGTCGACGGCCAGGGCACCGAGCCGATCGACGCCAGGCGATCGATCGATGCCCAAGGTCTCGTAGTGGCACCGGGATTCGTCGACATACACACGCACTATGACGCGCAGTTGTTTTGGGATCCGGCGTGCACGCCGTCGTCATTGCATGGGATTACCACGGTGTTTTGCGGAAACTGTGGATTCTCGATCGCCCCACTCGGCGATGATCCGATGTACATCATGCGGATGCTCTCCAAGGTCGAGGGTATTCCTCTCGAGGCGCTGGAGGCCGGGGTTCCGTGGAAGTGGAAGTCGTTCGGCGACTATTTGGACCTCGTCGAGGCTGCCGCGACCGCCGTGAATATCGGCGTATCGGTCGGTCACTCGGCACTGCGGCGTCTGGTTTTGGGCGAGAATTCTCACAAGCGTGACGTGTCGTCCACCGATCTGGCTGTCATGGGGGAATTGCTGGCGGAAGGGCTGGCTGCTGGTGCGGCGGGATTCAGTTCGTCGTGGGGCACGCACCACGTCGACGGTGAAGGGAACCCGGTCCCTTCACGCTTCGCCGATGCGGCCGAGTTGATCGCACTCTCGGGGACGCTGCGAGACTTCCCTGGCGCCCAGCTCGAATTCATCCCGACCAACGAGCGCTTCGAAGATGTGCATCGTGAAGTGATGACGAACATGGCACTCGCCGGCGATGCGACGCTGAATTGGAATGTGTTGGTCCCGCACAATCCCGAATGGGTCGAGAATCGGATGAGTGCCTCGGACTATGCCAAGGCGCGCGGTGCGACGGTGGTGGGTCTGACCTATCCCGACGTGATGTCGACCCGCACTTCATTCATGGCAACCGGATTCCACGCCTCAGCGGGGCTCGATTCCATTCCCGGCTGGGCGCCGATCATGCGGCTGGGTCGCGAGGAGAAGCGTCTCGCGCTGAGCGACCCCGCGCAGCGAGCTCTGCTTCGACAAGGAGCGGAGACCCCCGAGGGCCGCACTCGACATTTCGGTGAAATGCGCGTCGCTGAGACCTACAGCCCGGACAACGCGCCCTACCAGGGACGGCGGGTCGGCGATATCGCGGCCGCTACCAATCGAGACTCGATCGATGTGTTGCTCGATATCGTCGCTGCTGATGACCTGCGAACCTTGCTGTCCTCGGATCCACGCGCGGCGGACGCTGCAGCATGGGAGACACGCATCGCGACCTGGAAGGACCCCAGGTTGATCATTGGAGCCTCCGACGGTGGCGCACATATCGACGTGTTGGCCACGTACGACTATCCGGTCCGCTTCCTCGCCGGACAGCGCGAGCGGAGGGTACTTCCTCTGGCCGAAGCTGTGCGGAAGCTGACCGATATTCCGGCTCGTCTCTACGGGGCGACGGAGCGTGGCCGCTTGGCACCCGGTTATTGGGCCGATGTCGTGATCTTCGACCCAGCCACGGTGGGCCCCGGCCCTTTGGAATGGCGCGAAGACCTCCCTTCTGGCGCAGGCCGACTCTACAGCGAGCCCACGGGCATCAACCATGTCATCGTGAGGGGGACCAATATCGTCGACAGCGGCAAGGTGACCGGCGAAACACCTGGCCGGCTTCTGCGGATGCGAAGCTGATTCATTCCCTCCGGGAGGACGGTTCGAGCCCGGCGTTCTCGAGGAAGGTCGGACTGACGTCCCCTTCTGCCCAACGAGTTCGGTTCGCTTTCGTCGAGTCCACGAGTGCACGACGGTAGTCGTCCGGATCGCTGAGGATCTGTGTCTCGTAGTGGTCGGCGCCGTGACGAATCTCCAGAACCTCGACGCCGTCAGGTCCCGCCACGTACTGATACGGGGCATCCACAGGAACGAAGAAAGAATCGCCGGCGCGCAGCGTGCGGTTACCCATGTCGAGGCTTCCGGAGATGACGTAGTACATGCAGTCGGTGTCGTGGCTGTGACGCGGCAATGGAAAGTTGGGCTTGAGCCAAAGGTGGAGGAGGCTGAAGCCGGTAGGGTCCCGGACAAGCAAACGCCCTTGAAGCGCCAAGACGATGTCGTCGCCGTTCATGGGCACGGCGGCCGTCGGTCCTTCGCCTCGCCGCGAGAAGTCGGTCTCGGTCAAATTGGGGGAGTCGGAGGCCAGGTAGATCGAAACCCCCCGCTTCTTCGACGTCGTCATGGCAAGTTACCCCCGTGAGGTGTGTTCCACGGCAGTCTTACCTTCCGGCTGCGCCGAAGCAACCCTGCGCAAACCTCCGGCAGCCCGTACCCAGTTTTGCGCTAACTTCGATCCCGGCAGACGCGCTGCCCGGCGACGAGGAGGTACGGTGCCCGACACGTCTGTGACCCGCTACCCCTATCAGGACTCGCAGCTCCCCGTGGAGCAGCGCATCGAGGACCTCTCCGCCCGCATGTCGTTGAAGGACAAGGTCGGGCTGATGTTCCACGCCATGACCTTTGCCGGAGACATCGATGCCGTCAACGACATGTTCCCTCTGCGGCCGCCGGCGAAAATGATCAGGAAGGACGGTCTCAGTCATTTCAGCGTGTTCGCGTCGATGCCTGATGGTCGGGCCTTTGCGGAGTGGCACAACGCCTTGCAGCGGATCGCGGCCGAGCATCCGCTGGCCATCCCTCTGACGCTTTCGTCCGACCCGCGCCATCACTTCACCGACAACCCTCTGGCGTCAGTGATAGCAGGTCCGTTCTCGCAGTGGCCCGAGCCGCTCGGTCTCGCTGCGATCGGCTCCGAAGAGCTGGTGAGGGAATTCGCCGACATCGCAAGGCAGGAGTACGTGGCGGTAGGGCTTCGAGTGGCGCTGCACCCCCAGATCGACCTGGCGACGGAGCCACGCTGGTGCCGGATCAGCTCGACGTTCGGCGAGGATGCCAACCTGACATCTCGATTGGCGGCGGCGTACATCATGGGCTTTCAGACCGAAAAGCTCGGCCGTGACTCCGTTGCCACCATGACGAAGCATTTCCCGGGTGGAGGCCCCCAGAAGGACGGTGACGACCCGCACTTTGCCTGGGGCCGGGAGCAGATCTATCCAGGCCGAAACTTCGACTATCACCTGGTGCCGTTCCGTGCCGCCATAAAGGCGGGTACCTCCCAGATCATGCCGTACTACGGGATGCCGGTCGGAACCGAGCACGAAGAAGTCGGGTTCAGCTTCAACAAGTCGGTCATCACGGGCCTCCTTCGCGATGAGCTGGGGTTCGACGGCATCATCTGCACCGACTGGGGGCTCATCACCGACAAGCCCGGTGGAGGTGAACTGGGCCACGCCAAGGCCTGGGGTGTCGAGCACCTCGATGAGGACCTGCGGCTCCTGAAGCTCCTCGACGCAGGGGTCGACCAGTTTGGAGGAGAACATTGCAGCGATCGGCTGCTTCGGCTGGTGCAAGCAGGCCAGGTGGCTGAGTCCCGAATCGACCGCTCGGCGAAGCGGCTTCTCCGGGAGAAGTTCGTCCTCGGGTTGTTCGACCGTCCGTTCGTTGACAAAGACGTCGCTGGGGAGGTCTTGGGCGGCTCGGCGTTTCGTGCCGCGGGTCGCAAGGCGCAGCAGCGCTCACTGACCCTCCTGACCAACAAGCCATGGTCGTCCGGCGCGGCCATCCTGCCGTTGCCACGTGGCGGACGAGCGTATGCCGAAGGCTTCACGCAAGAGGTTTTCGGCCGCTACGTCACCGTGGTTGATCACCCATCTCAGGCGGAAGTGGCAATCATCCGCCTGAAAGCACCCTGGGTCCCGAGCGGCAGAGGGGGTATGGCAGAGAACTTTCATGGAGGATCGCTCGAGTTCTCGCCAGAGGAACTCGAGCGGCTCGTCGCGATCTGCCGGTCCGTACCGACGGTCATCGATGTCTACCTCGAACGCCCCGCGGTGCTCGGACCGCTCGCCGAGTCGGCTGCGGCGATCGTCGCCAACTACGGCATCGAAGAGAGCGCGCTCCTTGAGGTTCTCTTCGGCGAGGCGTCGCCTGAGGGAAGCCTTCCGTTTGACCTGCCCCGCTCGATGGACGCCGTCCTCGAGAGCCGGACCGACGTTCCTTTCGACACCAAGGATCCTCTCTTCCGCTTCGGCGACGGTCTCCGCTACGCCGCCCCGGGGTAAGAGAACGGAGGCTTTGCCATGACCAGGAGTTGGACCGACGGCGAGCTGAGGACGCCCGACGGAGCGACGCTGCACTATTACCGGCGTGGCACGGGCCCGAGCCTGTTGCTTGCCCATGGGTCGAGCGACAATGGAAGGTGCTGGTCGAGGGCGGCGTCCTCGCTCGAAGGGTCGTTCGACATCGTCGCCTACGATGCGCGTTCGCACGGCCTTTCCGACACCGCCGGGGAGGGGGATCCCAGTCCGGGGGCTGATCTCGTCACGGTCGTCGAGACGCTCGGGCTCGCACCAGCGCTCGTGATGGGGCATTCCATGGGTGCGGCTTCGGTGAGCACCGCCATCGCTGATCGTCCCGATCTCTTCCGGGCGGCGGTCCTCGAGGACCCCGGGTGGATGACCGAGGCCAGGGTGGCAGAGGTGATGGCCCTCGCCCGTCGGGCCATGGAGGCACCCGCCGATTCGCCCGAGCGACATGGCGCTCGGCCGTCTCATCCGGAGGATGTGATCCCCTGGGAGGAGTCGAAGCGCCAGCACCGACGGCCACCCGGCGCACCGGGAGTCGCTCGTCTTCTCGGCGCACCCTGGCAGCAGGACGTCAGGAGGTTCCTCTGCCCGGTCTTGGTCGTGTGGGGCACAAGTGGCCTCGTCACGGCCGAGACGGTCAAGGAGGCACACGATCTGTACCCCGCCCTGCAGGACGTACAGCTCGACACGGGTCATTGCGTTCGGTATGAGGGATTCGAGCCTTTCATCGCTGCAGTCCTCGAGTTCCTCTCATCGGCTCCGCCGACGGCCCCACCCGTCCTCGGCACCTGATCAGGTCGAACACTGACGCCGACGTCAGCAGGACCCACCGGGAGGTGGCACGCTAACGTTGACATCAATATCAAGGGCCCGCCGGCGAGCCGCGAAGAATCCGTCAGCGGGCGAGCGAAGAGGAGATTCCGTGTCTCGAAATGAGGGGGTGGCTTGTCGACTGCATCGGGTGCGGCGATGACGCTGCAGTACAACCTGGCTGACGTGTTCGAGGAGGTCGCCTCCAGGGTGCCCACCCGTGACTGCATTGTCTTTCGAGATCGGCGCCTCACCTTCGGCGACGTCGATCGCCGGTCCTGTCAACTTGCGCATGTTCTTCACGACCGGGGTCTGGGCGCCCGTTCGGAAGGTCGAGGTGGCCTCGCCGGCCACGAGTCGCATCAGGACCACCTGGCGATCTACGCGTACAACTGCAACGAATACCTGCAGACAATGCTCGGGTGCTTCAAGGCCCGCGTCGTTCCGGTGAACATCAACTTCCGCTACGTTGCGGAGGAACTGCTCTATGTGCTCCGGGACAGCGGAGCCCGAGCGGTGGTCTACCAGTCCGCCTTCGCTCCGGTATTGGCCGAGGCCCTGGCGGAGCTCCCCGAGCTGCGGCATCTTTTCCAAGTGGATGACGGATCGAGCAACGGGCTGCTCCCCGGGGCGGAGTGGTACGAGCAGGTCCTCACCGACGCCCCCACCGCCCGGCCTGCATGGGCGACCGACCGGTCGCCGGATGACCTCTACCTCGTCTACACCGGGGGCACCACGGGCATGCCCAAGGGTGTGCTCTGGCGGCAGGCTGACATCCACCGTACGGCGATGGGAGGGCGAAGCCCGCTCACCCGCCAACCGTGGACCTCCCTGGACGAGCTGGGCGAGTTCGTCGCAACGAACCCGGCCCCCCATGTGGTGTTGGCCGCATCTCCCTATATGCACGGTGCCGGTCATTGGACGGCATTCCTCGGCCTCAACCAGGGCGCGACCATCGTGATCCAGAACAATGTGGAACGCCTCGATCCCCTCGACATCTGCTCGACGATCGAGCGGGAGGGCGTCACGTATCTCCAGATCGTCGGGGAGGCTTTCGCCCGGCCGATCGTCGAGGAGATGGAGCGGGGGACCTACGATCTGTCATCCCTCCGCATCATCCTCTCGGGCGGTACCGCTCTGACGGCGAAGACGAAGGAGCGGCTTCTCGCCGAAGTTCCGGGCGCCACCCTTCTCGAGAGCGTCGGGTCGTCTGAGGGCGGCGGTCAGGCGGTGCAGATGTCGACCGCGGGGGGTGTGATCTCAACCGGTACCTTTTCGCCCACGGAGGGCTCGGTGGTCGTGTCCAGCGACCTGACGCGAGTGCTCCCCCAAGAAGACGATGAGGTGGGCTGGCTGGCCAAGCGGGGTGACATCCCTCAGGGGTATCTGGGAGATCCGGAGAAGACGGCGCGGGTCTTTACCCCCGTTGCGGGAGAACCGATGGTGATCCCCGGAGATCGGGCCCGGTGGACCGTCGACGGAACGATCGAGCTGCTCGGGCGGGACTCGGCAACGATCAATTCCGGTGGCGAGAAGATCTTCGCCGAGGAGGTCGAAGCGGCGATAAGCGCCCATATCGATGTCGCCGACGTGGTGGTCTCCTCCCGTTCGTCAGAGCGGTGGGGCCAAGAGGTCGTGGCGATAGTCCACCTGCACAGCGGTTCCTCGGCCTCGGAAAGTGACCTGGCGACGGAAGCGGCCCGGCACATCGCTCGCTACAAGTTACCGAAGGTCTGGGTGTTCGTTGATGCCGTGCAGCGCACGGCTGCCGGCAAGGCCGACTACCGCTGGGCTGCCGAGGTAGCCGCGAAGGCGGGTTGAAGGGCCGTCGTGCTGTCAAGCACCGGCGCCTGGTACGTAACGCGACCAGTCAAACGGCACGAGCGTGTGGAACGGAGCGGCCAGCAGTCCGACGGCATCGCTGGAAGCCCAACGCCGCTGTAGATGTTCGCCGATCCGCTCAGCCGTGACCACCGGATCGTCGTCCAAGTAGCAGTACGTCATTTGCATGCCGCTGTTATCGGTCGAATACGGCTCTGGAGCGACGCCTCCCCGGTACCACCAGATGCCGGCTACTCCCGGAACCTCAACCAGTGAGTCGGCGGGGACCTCTCCCGTTTCGATGATGAGATAGACCCCCCGCGCCGGCCGCCATGGGATGACATCGGCTCCCGCCACGGCATGCGGCGCGGCCACCTTTCCCGCCAATGTGGCCGTCATGAATTCGACCGTGGGCAGGCGCAGTGGCATGCGACCGCCCTCGTGAAGTGCCGCGCCCAGCTCACTGAAGGGGTTGAGCGCCCCCGGGTCGCTGAAGAGATAGGTCATGACGTGGTCGACCGCGTCGAAGCGTTCGACGCTCGCGGCCCGGGCTTTCCGACACGAAGGGGTAGAGACGAGCCGAAGTGAGTTGCGGAGGCCGGCCAGCCGGTACTGCTCGGGCCGGTGATCGAGGGAATGCCACGTCAGATATTCGGCGTCCCGGCCATCAGGTTCGCGGGCCGACAGCGAGATGAATGCCAACTGGACGTCCGTGGAGCCCGTTGCGAGCACATCTGGGAGTTCATCGGTGGGCGTTCCTTCAAGGTGCATGGCGAAACCCTAACTGAAACATGCCGTTTTCGACATGGGAACCTCGTGGGCCTCCTGGGATGGTGGCGGAAATGTTGACATCGATATCGATTCTGGTAGCGTGCGCTTGCGCCTTCACCGGGCAATGATTGAGGGGAGCGTGGAAGAATTGGCCACGAACGAAATCGAGGAATTGCGAACCAGCGTTCGCCGTCTTGAGGACGAGTCAGCCATCACGCGCCTGATCTTGTCCTACGGACCGGCGGCAGACGGCAGATTGGCCTCCTTCGCCGGGTCGTTGTGGTTGGAGGACGGCGTCTACGACTGGGACGCAGAGGGAAGTCCCCATGAGGGCAGCGCCGGGGTCGAGGCGATGTTGCAGGCGGACCAACATCGAGGCCTTGTCGCCGAGGGTGTGGCACATTTTGCCGGCCCTCCGTTGATCGATCTCGAAGGAGATCGCGCAACCGTCCTGACCTACTCGTTGATCATGCGGAGGGAGGGCGAACGGCACTATCTCTGGCGGGTCAGCGCAGTCCGCTGGGATGTCGAGCGGGCAGACGGGCGCTGGCGGGTGCGGCGCCGAACCAATCGGCTCCTGGACGCGACGGGTGCCGGTCACCGCCTCTTTCGTGAGGCGATGCAGGAATCGATCGAGGAGGTCTCGTCATGAGCGGACGGCTGGAGGGCAAGGTCGCCATCATCACGGGAGCCAGCACGGGTCTAGGTCCGGTGATGGCTTCCATGTTCGTGCGGGAGGGTGCGCGGGTGCTGTTGGCCGCGCGCCGGGAGGATCTGGTCCGGGAGGCGGCGGTCGCAGCCGGGGGCGGAGCGATCGCCATGCGGGCTGATGTCACGAACGAAGCCGATGTCGAGGCCATGGTGGCGCGCGCAGTGGAAGAGTTCGGGCACGTCGACGTCATGTGCAACAACGCGGCGGCGCCCGGGAAGGACCTGTGGGTGTGGGAGCAAACGCTCGAGAACTGGTACGACACCATCGCCGTCGATGTCACGGCGGCGATGCTCTGCACCCGGGAGGTCTTGAAGCAGTCGATGTTGGAGCGTCGTTCGGGCGTCATCTTGAACTTCTCATCCACGGCCGGGTATAGCGGGATGGTACGTAAGTCCCACTACGTCACGGCGAAAGCGTCGCTGCGGGCTTTCACCAAGGTGGTGGCGCTCGAGGCCGGCCAGTACGGCATCCGGTGTAACTGCATTGTGCCCGGGAGTATCGACACCGAACTGTGGCAGAACTGGATCAAACGAATGGCGAAGGAGCACGAGGTCGACTACGAAACCGAGCGTGCCCGGAACCTCCAAGGGGTTGCGCTGCGAGACATTTCCTCCACCGAGGATGTGGCGAATTTGGCCTTGTTCCTGGCCAGCGATGAAAGTCGAACCATTACCGGCCAGTCGGTCCCGGTCGATGCCGGCGGTTTCATGCAGGGTTAAGGGTTATCGACGATCCACTGTGCGAGAAAGGCGCGGGTCACCAGGCGCTCTTGCGGGGTGGAAGCAAGGTCATTCGCGAGGAGCTCGGTGACCCCGCTCGCTCGAAATCGCTCCATTCCTTCTGTTACCTGGTTCGGGTTGCCGACGAGAGCGATGTCAGCGATGGATGGCACTCGTTCACGTTCGAGGGCAGCCTGGTATGAAGGCATCGTTTCAAATGCTCCGAATTGACGAGCAATCCGGTCACGGGCTGCTGCCTCGTCGTCGGTGACGACAATTGGCACGCCAAGGACAATCCGATGAGGGGTCGTTCTTCCGGCCGCCGCCCCACTCTTTTGCAAGGAGGGAACCGTCAGTTCCTCCACGGTATTCGGGCCGACCGTCCAGAGGACGACACCGTCCGTAAACCTCCCGGCGATTTCAAGGGTTCGTGGGCCGAGCGCGGCACACAAGAGAGGCACGGGGGTTTCGGTGACGACGCGGATCGTCGTCGGAGTCGCATCGGAAGGTATGTCCGTCATCGCGCACATTTCGCTCAGTTGTGCGAGGTATCGGTCCAGATACGCGACTGGTGAGTCCGGCCACGGTTCCAGGACGTCCTGGACGAGCGGGCGATGAGAGAGGCCGACGCCGAGGTGCAGCCGATGCCCGATCGCAGAGTGGACGGTTCGCGCCTGTTGCGCGAGGACCCGGGGATGACGTCCGAAAATCGGCACCACCGCAGTGCCCAGAGCGATGGAGGGAACCTCCTGACCAACGACAGTCAGCGTTGTGAGTGCGTCGAGGCCGAAGAAATTGGGAACCCAGAAGCTGGCCGCACCCATCTCGCTGGCCTGATGCGCCGCAAGTGTCACGTCTGGAAGACCGCCCCTGTTGACGGTCATATCGAGGACACCGAGTTTCAAGAGATCCTCCTCAAGATCGTGTTGAGCGTTGGCGTTTCGTCATTGCGAGCAAGGTGAATCCGTCGTATCCACTAGCGGCGACCTCATCGCACCGCGCTCGGTAGACATCGAGCCCACCAATGTAGGGCATGAAGACGGGCGTCTTTCCAGGTATGTTCGCGCCGGAGTACCAGGAATGCCCCTTGCCGATGATCGTTCCGGCCGCGGCCTCACTGACACGCGATCCCCACGCGCCCTGCGCGTCGACGTCGGCCTCAATTCCGGCGAGGCCGGACGAACGCAGGTACGCGATGGCATCGGAAATCCACTCGACGTGCTGTTCCGCGGTCAGGACCATATTTGCCAGCACCGAAGGACTGCCCGGCCCGTTCACGATGAACAGGTTCGGGAATCCGGCAACGGCCACTCCCAGGAGGGTCTTCGGGCCGTCGGTCCAGACGTCGCGCAGGAGTTGTCCTCGTCGACCCCGGATGTCGATCCGATTCAGGGTGCCGGTCAGCGCATCAAAGCCTGTCGCGAGCACAATGTCATCGACCTCGTAGCGGGCCGCCGTCGTACGAATTCCTGTCTCCTCGATCGCCTCAATCGGTGTTGCGTGCAAGTCCACGAGCGTGACGTTGTCCCGGTTGTACGTTTCGAAGTAATCGATGTCGACGCATATCCGTTTCGCGCCGAGACCGTGGTCGGTGGGGAGCAATTTCTTGGCTACTTCGGGGTCCTTTACCGTCGACAGAATTTTCCGATGGACAAAGTCCACCGCGAAGTCATTGGCCGCCTGATCAACCAATTGATCGGCGAACGTCTTGCTGAAGGTGGCCCCGCCACGCTCCCACGCAGCCTCGAAGAGAGCTTCCCGTTCCTGGTCGCTTACGTCGAAGGTGCGCGTCGGGCTGCTGGGGTGTGGCGTCCCGGCTTTGCTCGCTCGTGACAACGCTCGGCGTGTGTCGTAACTGTTCAGGGCTTCGTCGAGAGCGTCGTCCGCCCACGTAAAATTACGAGCGGGAATGCTGAAGTTTGGCGTGCGCTGGAAGACAGTAAGGTGCCGGGCTTTCCTGGCAATCTGGGGAATCGCCTGGATGCCCGAAGACCCGGTGCCGATGACCGCCACCCGCCGATCGGCAAAATCGACTTCTTCGCCTGGCCATTGTCCAGTGTGCAGGATGCGCCCCGAGAACTGGTCCAACCCATTAATGGGAGGGATATTGCTGGTCGACAACGGTCCAGTGGCAAAAATGACGAAGCGGGCGGCCCAGGTTTCTCCCTCGTCGGTCGACACCGTCCAGAGAAGTGAGCGTTCATCGAGCTCAGCGCTCACGACGCGGGTGGAGAACTGGTAGTGCTCAGGGAGGCCGTATCGTTCGGCCACGTGCTCGAGATAGCGGAGAATCTCACCTTGTGTGGCGTACCGCTCGGTCCACCTCCATTCTCGTTGGAGATCCGCCGAGAATGAGAACGAGTAATCCAAGCTCTCGACATCGCACCTCGCCCCCGGATAGCGATTCCAGAACCAGGTGCCTCCGACGCCAGAGCCGGCCTCGAAGCATTGGATGCGGAGGCCCAACGAGTGCAATCGATGGGTGGCGTAGAGCCCGGCCAATCCCGCCCCGACGACGATCGCATCGACCGTGGGAGGGTTTTCCCGGTCGTCGGTCATGCATCACCGAGCGATGTGGCGAGCTGGTCGAGGCTGAAGAGCGGGGGGATCGTACCGCTCTGCCGCGCCGCTGCGCCGATTTCTCGTTGGAGTTCTGCCGAGGATCCGGCGACGACGTTGAGGGCCAAGATCCGCCTGTGGTGGCCCGTGTGGTCATGCGGGGCGGTGAACGCGATCGCGCCGGTGGCCTGCAAGGTCAGCTGCGCGATGCGCAGACTACAGGTGCCCGCCAAGGCCTTCGCCACGGCGGCGAGTTCACCATCAGGCGATCGCAACGGCTGGAGTGACCAGCAACAGGTCAAGAGCTCCTTCAGCTGGTGCCTCTCTGTCGACGCCCATGCCAGGAGGTCGCGCATCGACTGGAAGCTTGCGATCGTCTTTCCAAACTGCGTCCGGGCCTGCGTGTAGATCACGGCATCTTCGAGCATCCGATCACAGGCGCCGAGCATCTCCGCGGCAGCTCCGAAGCGAAGCCTGGCCGTCATCGCCGCGCGGAGGGACTTCATTTGGGGTTCTGGAAGGAGAACGTTCTCTGTCGTGGCATTGAGCTGCACGACGTGCGCATAGTCATCGCTGATGAGCGCACTCCGGGCATCGGGGGCCGGGGAGCAGGACGTGCGCACAAGACCACGCTCGGGGATATCGACGAGCACTTCGTTGGATGGAGGTCCGAAGACCATCCAAGAATCTGACGCGGTACCGTCCAACGGGAGGGCCAGCGGAACTGGCCCCTGGTCACCGCACGCGTCCTGCAGCATCGGGTCGTTCAGGGCCACTCGGGACAGGACCGATGTCGATGCTCCCGCGAAGCCCTGCGCCTCGAGGAACGCATACCCTGCGAACTCGGCTTCAGGGCTGTCAGGGTCGTTCAGGATCTCATCGAGTCCGAGTTCTGCGAATGCCTGTGCGGGTCGTTCGCCCAGAACATCCCGGGCGACTTCGACAAAGGCCAGATAGTCGTTCATGTCAGGTTCCCAGCTTCAACACACGGTTCGCCAGGGTCATCAGCTGCATTTGTTCGGTACCGCCATAGATCGTGACGACTCGTGAAAACAGGTATTCCTGGTGGAGAAGCTGATCATCGGCACTCCCGACACCGAAGCCCATGCGTGAGCCGTGGATCCGCAGCAGCACGTCGTAAAGCTGCTGCTCCAATCGCGTCATGAGGAGCTTCGTGAAGGCCGCCGTCGGGCCCAGCGAGCCCCCGGCGGCATCGACGGCCAACTGACGGCCGGCGGTGGCACGCAGCCCGGCCAGCTGTACGATCGCCGCGCCCAGAGCGACGTCCTCGGAAGGATTCGTGGAGGCCTCGGCGCCCTGCGCAAGGCGCTGGCGAAAGTGATTGTGACGGAACCAGGCGAGGGTTCCTCTCTCATGGGCCAAGAGATGCATCGCAACCGCCCAGCCACCATTGATCTCCCCGACGATGTGATCCAACGGGACCTGGACATCGTCGAAGAACACTTCGGCGAGTTCATAGGTGCCGTTGGCCTGTTGAATCGGCCGCACGGTCACTCCGGGCGTTTCGAGATCCACGGCGACCATGGTCAGTCCGCGGTGGCGCTCCTCGGTCGTTCCTGTTCGCACCAGCACGAGACAGCTATGGCCCCACTTGGCCCAGCTGGTCCAGATCTTCTGTCCGCTGATGGCGACACAGCCGTCGGCGATCACGCCGCGGGTGCGCAGCGACGCGAGGTCCGATCCGGCATCGGGCTCGGAGAACCCCTGGACCCAGGAACGGGTGCCGTCGAGAAATTGCGGGAACCGTGCCGCGACAAAATCGGCGTCTCCGAACTCGAGCAGTGTCGGGGCGATGATCTCGAGGTGTTCGAAGATGGCGGGGCCATGCCACCCGATACGGCTGAGTTCTTCGTAGACGACTCCCCGGTGGAGGGCACTCCCGCCAAACCCGCCCACCCATGCCGGCCATCCGAACTTCGACCAACCGGCGTCGAAGAGGATGCGTTGGAGGGAGCGGGCGGCGAGGACCCGGCTGTCAAAATCGGGATTGGGCAGGGTGTGCGGCGTGAGTGCGGCGGAATTCGCCTCGCACCACGCCGCGAACTCAGACCTGAAGGTAGCCAGCGGGGCAGTGCCGAGAGGGTGGTTCTCGAGGGGCGGGTCGACTGGCCCAGGGCCCTGTATCGAGATTGACATCGACGTCAGTTTAGGCTCAATCTTTGAGGCGTTACAACCCAGGCCGGAAGCTGAGGTGGAGCGTACATGGCCGTGCGAGACAACCAGGGCCCAAGGCCGACTCCCCCGGGATGGGTGTCATCGCAACGGTGTGGCAGCGCTGCCGTAGACCGGGCAGAATCCCGGCTGAAGAGACGTGATGACCGATCAGGTCCGTGATGCTCCACGAGGACGGCGCAGTGAACATTTCGATCGAGAAGAACATCCCCGTCATGATGCGCGACGGGGTCAATCTCCTCGCCGACGTGTATCGCCCGGACGCCGACGCGCGCTATCCGGTCCTGGTGACCCGCCTGCCGTACAACAAAGAACTCCAGAAGCTTGTCAACTTCAGCTTCGACGTGCTGCGAGCGGTGCAGGCGGGCTATGTCGTGGTCGTCCAGGATACGCGCGGCCGGTTTGCCTCGGAAGGGACGTTCAGACCGTTCTTTGACGAGGCCCGTGACGGCGCCGACACCGTCACGTGGGCGGCCGCACAACCGTGGTCGACGGGGGCCGTCGGAATGTTCGGTGGCTCGTACCTGGGAGTGACCCAGTGGACCGCGGCCACCCAGGCCCCGCCGGCACTCAAGGCCATGGCACCTTTCCTGACCACTGACCAGTATTACGACGGTTGGGCTTATCAGGGGGGAGCGTTCCATCTGGGGTTCAACCTCCTCTGGACCCTTTCCTCGCTCGCATTCGGAGAATTAGGGCGCCGCTTCGCTGCGGGCGAGGCCAGGCCCGAAGAGATTGAGGCTCTTGTCGCCACGGTCGACAATGTCGGGGAGCTCTACACGCGTGAGCCGTCCGAGTGGAGAGCCGAACTGAAGACTCTGGCCCCGTTCTACGAGGAATGGCTCCTCCACCCGACGTACGATGAATATTGGAGGACGACAGCCCCGCGTGAGGGGTTCGCCGACGTTGTCGCGCCTGCACTCAACATGGGTGGCTGGTATGACCTCTTTCTCAAAGGGACCCTGGCCAACTACGTCGGAATGAAGGCACACGGGGGAAGTGATGATGCCCGTCGTCTTCAACGATTGGTCATCGGCCCATGGTCCCATGGGGCATTCGTGGGGGCATTCCCAGAACGCAACTTTGGCTTGCTGGCGGGAACGGATGCCTTCGATATCACCGGGTTGCAACTTCGTTGGTTCGACTGGCTTCTCAAAGGAATCGATAACGGCTTGGTCGATGAAAAGCCGATTCGACTGTTCGTCATGGGCATCGACCAGTGGCTGAATGCTGACGACTGGCCCCTCCCTGGGACCACCTACCTCGATTTCTTTCTCCACAGCGGAGGCCAGGCCAATTCGGCGGCAGGGGACGGCGTGCTTTCCCTCGAGCCGTCGGGCGGCGAACGTGAGGATGTCTACCTGTACGATCCGCGCAATCCGGTCCCGACGACCGGGGGCCCCACCTACCTCCCCGGTCTGAATGTCGCTGCGAACGCCGGCCCCCGAGATCAGGGACTCCCCGAGAAACGCCCGGATGTGCTCTGCTACACGTCGGAAGCGCTCGCGGCGCCGCTGCAGGTGATCGGTCCCGTCAGGCTCGTGCTCTACATCTCTTCTTCGGCCCGTGATACCGATTTCACCGGGAAGTTGGTCGACGTCTGGCCGGACGGACGAACAGTGAACTTGACCGAAGGAATCCTCCGGGCCCGATACCGTCATTCGATGTCGGAGCCGTCCAACCTTGAACCTGGCGAGATCTATGAGATCGAGATCGATCTTGTCGCGACAGCGAACGTCTTTGCTGCCGGGCACCGCGTCCGTCTTGAAGTGTCGAGCAGCAACTTTCCCCGCTTTGATCGCAACACCAACACAGGCGGGACGATCGCCACCGAGAACGTGTCGGACATGTGCCAAGCCGTCAATCGGGTACATCACAATCGGGAGTCTCCCTCCAGATTGATTCTGCCGATTGTCGGCACCAGCATCGGCGAACAGGGAGGCAGGTGAACATGGCCCGTCCAGACCGGACGTCATTGCATGACGCCGACGACGATGCGGTTGTGGTCGAGCGCAAGGGGGCCGTGATGATCATCACCATCAACCGGCCCGAAGTACGCAATGCGGTCGATCTGGCGGTGTCGGTGGCTATCGGAGATGCGCTGGACGAAGCCGAAGGTGATCGAGGCGTGTGGGCCGTCGTGCTCACCGGGGCGGGGGACAAAGCGTTCTGCGCCGGAGCGGACCTCAAGGCACTGGCCAGAGGAGAGCGGTCGATCTCGGAAGAACCCAGGCGAGCGGCGTGGGGTTTTGCGGGCTACGTGAACCACCAGATAAGCAAACCGACGATCGCGGCAGTGAATGGAATGGCGCTCGGTGGTGGGACGGAGCTCGTGCTGGCCAGCGATCTTGCAATTGCCGCGGAGACGGCGACCTTCGGCCTGCCCGAGGTCAAGCGGGGAATCATCGCGGGGGCCGGAGGTCTGTTTCGACTTCCTGCGCAAATCCCACCGAAATTGGCAATGCGCATGATCCTGACCGGTGAGCCGATCACGGCGGCCATGGCACTCGAATGGCATCTCGTCAATGCGGTAGTGCCGCAAGGGGATGTGCGTGACGCCGCACTGGATCTGGCCGAGCGCATCTGCGCAAACGCACCACTTGCCGTCCAACACAGCAAACGTGTGGCGAAAGGCATTATCAATCAGCGGATCGAGTCGGAGGCCGCCGCCTGGGAGCTTTCGGCGACGGAGTTGAAGACCCTCATGCGGAGCAGTGATGCGCAGGAGGGCCCGAAGGCGTTTGCAGAGAAGAGAGCGCCGGTGTGGCGGGCTGAATAATTTCGCGCGGAGCTACCGGCCCCAGAGGGTTGAGATTGCCTCGAGGTCGTCGAGACTCGTCGGTTCCAGGATCATCGTGGTGACCGGGCCTTCCCGCCAAGCATCGAGCTGGTCGGCGATCCGCCCCGCTGGCCCGACGAGGGCCAGGTCGTCCACCAGGCTGTCGCTTACGGCCGCCCGTGCGGCCTTGCGGTCGCCGGCGAGATAGAGGTCCTGGATCGTGGTCGCTTCTTCCTCGTAGCCGTACCGAGCGATCAGGTCCTTATAGAAGTTCTTGTCCCGACTGCCCATGCCGCCGATGTGCAACGCAATCCGGGGCCGCAGGGCATCGCGACATGCCTCGAGATCGTCCCCCATGGAGACGAAGACAGTGGGCGCCACCACAAACCCGCTCGGTGCGGCGGCCAGCGTCTCGCCCCAGGCTTCCTTCCAGCGCGTCGGACTCCATAAGTAGGGCAGCAATCCATCGGCGACTTCGGTGGCCAATGTGACATTTCGGGGTCCAATTGCCGCAATGAGGATCGAGGTTTCCGGGTGCCCCGGGAGCGACGATCGCAGTGGCTTGCCCAATCCGGTTGCCCCCGGGCCCTGATATGGCACTGCATAGATCGAACCGGCTATCTCAACCGGACGGTCAGCGGCCAGCATGGCGCGCAATATCGCCACATATTCCCGGGTGGCCACCAGCGGTCGGGCGAATGACGCTCCGTGCCATCCCTCCACCACCTGAGGACCCGAAACACCTAATCCGAGGTCAATGCGGCCGCCGGACAGTTCCTGCAGCGTGAGGACTGTCATCGCCGTCGCGCCCGGCGTGCGGGCGCTGATCTGGGCGATGGCCGTGCCGAGCCGGATCCGGCTCGTGACCGAGGCGATGGCGCCCAGGGGTGTGAAGGCATCGTGTCCCCAAGCTTCCGAAGTCCAGACCGAGTCGAAGTTGAACTGTTCCGCAGCAACGGCGGCACGCACCATGTCGACCGAGGAGCGGATGCCCGACAGGCTGAGTCCCAGGGAAATCTCGTGTGTTCGGTCAGTTGTGCTCATTGGTGAGACCGGTAAGCTTGCAGGCGACAGACCATCTCTGTTCCTAGGATTGACATTGATATCGATGTTATCGTACGCCCGGTGATTGACACAGAAACGCTCGAAATTCTGCGGGCTGCAGCACGAGGGGTCTTCGGGGCTTCACCGTCGAGAGCGGCCATGGCGGATCTCGGCTGGCTGGGCTTGCTGACACCTCCAGAGCATGGCGGCTCAGGGTGGAATGTGGTTGAAGCATGCATCCTGGCCGAGGAGGCCGGGCGTGCCCTCTCTCCGATCGACTGGTCCGGGGGTGTCCTGGCGGCCGCCGCGCTGGCCTCCACGCCGTCGACCGCTGCGTCGGCCGCTGCCGTCGTGGCGGGGGAGTCGCAGGGTCTGTTCGTGACGGGTGGGCTCAAGGACGAGGGAGGGATCGTCCGGCCATTGCGGGATTGGGTCTTGGGCGCACCCGATGACGCAACCAGCTTGATTGTCGTTGCCTCTGAAGACAACGGTCTTCTCGGGTGCTTCACCGAGAGCGCCCGGCAGGTGGCACCAGATCCTCGACCTTTCGATACGACGAGGCCGACACAGCGGATCGATCTCGACGGGAGGAGCGCCCAACTTCTTGACCCTGAGCAACTTCCGTCGTTCGTCGGCGTGGCGCTTCTGATCTCCTGTGCCGACACCCTCGGGGCGCTCGGACGGGCGATCGACACGGTGACTGACCACCTGAAGAACCGCGAGGCATTTGGGGCTCCGCTGGCCAGCTTCCAGGTGCTGCAGCATCGCCTTGTTGACTTGGACCTCCTGTTGGTGAGCGCGCAGGCACTTGTTGTCGAAGCCGCAGTTGCCGCCGCCGCTCGTACGCCTGATGCAATCAGACTTATTGACGCTGCACATGTCTACGTGCACGGACGGGCGGTCGCCGCACTGGACGACTGCATCCAACTTGCGGGCGGCATCGGTTTCACGTGGGAGTTTCCGCTGCACCATTGCCTGCGGCGTGCACTGATGAATTCCGGCGCGATTCGTCCGGGTACGGCAAGTCGCAAACGGTTGGCCGCGTCAGGGAGCACGAATTCCACGATGACGTGGAACGACCCTGACCTCGAGCGGCACCGATCGCACGTGCGGGATGTGATCGCCAAATATCGGCCGTCCGATGAGAGCCGAGAGGGGCATCGGGCGCCACGTGACAAGGGCGAGGAGCAGGAGCTCCGGACCTGGTATCAGGCGCTCTACGAACACGGTCTGGCGGGAGCGGCGTGGCCGGCGGAGTGGGGTGGCAACCCGGAACACCATGTACTCCACGAGGTGATCGTCACCGAGGAAATGATCCGGGCCCGAGCGCCTCGCCCGCTTGATCAGGTCCAACTCGCGAGTCACCTGCTTCTTCGGTTCGGGACGCCGGCTCAGAAGGCGGCGTATCTCCCGAAGATCCGCTCCGGAGAGCACGTGTGGTGCCAACTCTTCAGCGAGCCCGACGTGGGGAGCGATCTCGCCGGCGTCAAGAGCCGTGGTCGGTTTGTGCCGGGTGGTGGGTGGCTGTTGAACGGTCAAAAGACCTGGACCACCGATGGGCACTGGGCCGATATGGGGGTGGCGCTGGTCCGGACGGCGGACGAGGGGCCTCGGCACCAGGCGTTGACGATGTTCCTGGTCCCGATGAACACGTCAGGTCTCGTCGTCAGACCGTTGATCACCATCGGCGGTGCCCACGAATTCAACGAAGTGTTCCTTGACGACGTTCATCTTGAAGAAGGTTCGATACTTGGCGAGCCCGGCGGTGGATGGGGCGTCGCCATGGCCGGGCTGGAGACAGAACGGTTCGGGGTGGGGGGCAATGTCGTTCTTCTCGAGCTCCTCCTCCAGGATCTGACGACTGTCGCGGGGCATATCTCGATTGACGGAAAGCCGGCGATGAGCGATAGCGAGGTGCGGACGCGACTGGCTGAATTCAGGGCCGAGGCTGCTGCTGCCGCAGCGTTCGTCAGCGATCACATCGTCCGCGCCCTGGAAGACCGGCAAGTAGAAGGCGACGCTTCCGTTGCCAAGCTCTTGTACTCCGAGTCGTATAACCGCATCGCCCGTTTCGGTGTGCAGCTCATCAATGATCACCCGCTTCCCGACGATTCCGCGGGAATGAAAGCAGCTGATCGACTTCACGACGCGTGGCTCTGGTCCCGGGCGTTGACGATCTCGGGAGGAAGCTCCGAAATCATGCGCAACATTCTGGCAAAGCGGCGACTGCATCTGCCCTCGGCGACGTCACGCCGCGGCGGTCCGGCCGAGACTTCTGGGGGTGCGATCCGGTGAAAGTTTCCCTTCGAGTCCCGACGCCGTCGGACCTCGCCGTGCACTATCAGGACGCGGGGTGGTGGAACGACCGTGGTCTCCGGGAAGGACTAGAGGCGATCGCCGAGCGTGACGGGGATCGCATCGCCGTCGTCGACAACGTCGGCAGCTGGAGTTACGCCATGGTGCGTGAAGCCGTTGAACGTGCCGTGCACACGATCCAAAGCGCCGGAGTGGAACCCGGAGATTCCGTCCTCCTGGTTTCGCCGAATAGTTTCGACGGGGTTGTCGCTTTCCTCGCGATCCTCCGCTGCTCGGCCGTGACCGTCGCCCTCGATCGCCGTTGTGGGGCCTCGGACGTTGCCCACGCCGTCGAAGCGACAGCTCCCCGTCTCGTGACGATGCCGCAGGCGCTGGTGACAGGTCTTCGTGCCGCGGAACATGATGTGCGAATAGTGACGTTCGACGAGCTTCATTCCGCTTCCCGGAGCACGGGCGACTGGGCGGAACCCGACAAGGCAGCGCCGGCCATCGTCCTCTTCACCTCGGGAACCACCTCCAAACCGAAGGGGGTGATCCACTCCCTTCATTCGTTTCTCTCCGGGGTCAGAAATCTGGCGACCGCATTCGACTTCACCGACGATGATGCGCCGTTCCTTTCGAGCCCGGTCGCGAGCATCACGGGTCTCAGTCAGGTCCAAGTGGCCCTCGGTGGCGGACATATCGTGTTGGAAGACAAGTTCGATGCGGTGGCCTCGTTGGATCATCTGGAGAGAAGCGGGGCAACGGTGCTCGGTGGAGCGCCGGTGATCGCCGAAATGCTCCTCAACGAGTGCGTTCGGCGAGAGCGTTCAGCGACGACGTTGCGGGCAATTGCCCTGGGCGGCTCCATGATCCCCCGGCCTCTGCTCGAGATGGCGATCGATAGATTCTCCATCCGGCCAGTGCGGGTCTATGGATCCTCGGAGGCGCCGATCCACACGGCGAGTCGGGCCGGCGATTCTCTCAGCGAGTGCATTGCCAACGACGGGAGCCCCATGATCGGCGCGGAGATTGCACTTGGCACGCCGAACGACGAACTCGAGTTGAGAGTTCGAGGTCCGAATCTGTTTCAGGGATACCTGAACGACGCCGAGAATGAGCAGTCCTTCGTGGATGGATGGTTCTGCACAGGCGATAAGGCGCAAATCGAGGAAGGGCGCCTTTTGATCCTCGGCCGCCTCAAGGAAGTCGTAGCCCGCAAGGGCTTGAAGATTTCGCTTCCGGAGATCGATGAAGCAGCACGCGGCTTTCCCACGGCCTTGGAGTCGGCAACGTATCCGGTGCCTGACGCAGAGACGGGCGAACGGCTCGTCTTGGCCATACGCACCGAATCGAACGAGAATGTCTCTTACGAGGTCATCTCCGCGTTCCTCCTCGAGGTGGGGCTGGCCCGCTGGAAGCTTCCCGAACAGATCGTGATTTGGGAGGAACCGCTTCCGCGCACGGCGTCGGGGAAGATCTTGCGGGACCGGCTGGCGGCAGATGGGGATGCCAAACCGACGCTCTACGCTCCGCGGCTGCAGCCCGAAACCTGAGTCACTCGGTGCGAGCAATACGGCTTTGCCGATCTCGACACCGACATTATCGGGTTAGTAAGGTTGGCCAATGACCGACGATCGTCAAAGTGCACCACTCCTGATCGATGCCGATGGCCCGGTGCGAATCGTACGGCTCAACCGGCCTGAAGCGCTCAATGCCGCGAATGAGGCTCTTCATGCGCGATTGGCTTCAGTGTGGGACGAGTTGGCCGACGACGATGAGTGCAGTGCTGTCGTTCTCACCGGGCAGGGTCGAGCCTTTTCTGCTGGAGGTGATTTCGGGGTCCTCACCAAGATGAACGATTCAGAACCGTATCGTCGGAAAGTTCTCGATGAGGGAGCACGAATCGTGCGATCGATGGCCGGGTTCCCGCTTCCGATCGTGGCCGCCGTGAATGGCCCGGCAGTTGGGCTCGGCTGCAGTCTGGCCGGCTTGAGTGACATCGTTCTGATCGAGTCGAGCGCCTATCTTGCCGATCCCCACGTGTCGGTCGGACTTGTTGCGGGGGACGGCGGTGCCATCACCTGGCCGATGCTCACGAGCCTTTTGAAGGCCAAGGAGTATCTCTTCTTGGGGGATCGGATCTCGTCGGACGTCGCCGTGGAACTCGGACTGGCCAACCGCGTCGTTCCCGATGGAACCAGTGTGGACGAAGCGCTCACGCTTGCCCATCGCCTGGCAAAACAGCCGGCTCAGGCGCTTCGTGATACCAAACGTGCCATCAACCGACATGTGCAGGCGTCGATCCACGCGGTATTGGATTACGCGTTGTCGGCTGAAGCCATTTCGAGTGCGAGTTCCGAGCACCGCGCCATCGTCGATCGAATGTCGGCGCCACGCGAACGCTAGGAGAAGCCAAGTGATCGGAGGCGAAAGATGGACGTGGTGCGAACGAACGACCTCACCGAGGAGATAGTTGACAACCCTAGTTTCACCGGCCCGGTACGTACGCGATCCCACCGCCCGAACGAGGGATGGAATGTCGGCGTCGTGCACTTTCCCGACGGTGTGCGGAACAAGTTTCATACCCATTCGAGTGATCAGATCCTCATCGTGACCGGTGGAGCAGGTGTCGTTGCCACCACGGAGGAGGAAGTCCGCGTGGGACCCGGCGATGTCATCGTGAGTCCCGGCGACGTTCCGCATTGGCACGGGGCGGTCCCAGGACACGAGTTCACGCACATCACCCTTTTGAAAGCAGGCACGACCACCGTCTTCGACGAGGAGCCCTCCTGAGGGCCTCGCCGCCTATCCTTGCGGGATCTCGATGCACGGAGGATCGTGAAACTACCGCCGTTCGAATATCGCCTCGCCGGCTCGGTCGAGGAGGCCGTTGGGTTGCTCGCCGAGTGGGGTGACGAGGCGAAGGTCCTGGCAGGAGGACAGAGCCTGGTCCCGCTCCTGAGCTTCCGGTTGGCTCGACCCGCCTATCTCGTCGACATCAACGCTGTCGAAGAACTGACCCATGTCGGGCACGGGAACGGGGTCGAGCTTGGGGCAATGGTGCGCCACCGGGAGGCAGAACGCTCTGTCGACGTCCGCACCGAAGCGCCCTTGCTCGCAGGTGCCGTCCGCTTCATCGGTCACGCCGCTATTCGGAATCGGGGGACCGTGGGGGGAAGCGTGGCGCACGCGGACCCGGCGGCGGAGCTGCCGACCGTGCTTGCCGCACTCGGCGGCACGGTCGTGGCGACGAGCGTACGAGGAACGAGGACCATCCCGGTGGAGTCATTTTTTCAGGGGTTCCTCACGACGGCACTCGAACCGGACGAGCTCCTCATCGGTATCCGCCTGCCGCCCTGGTTGTCATCCACCGGGTGGGCGTTCAACGAATTCAGCCGACGGAGCGGTGACTTCGCCATCTGTGGCGTCGCAGCGGTGGTCGGCCTCGGGCCCGACGACCGGATCGGCCATGCCGCCCTTGTTTTCTCCGGGGTCGGCGGTGCCCCGGTGCGTGCCGTCGAGGCTGAACGTAGCTTGGTGGGGGAGATGCCATCACCCGCGCTATGGGCGAGTGCCGCCGAGCAGGCCGCAGTGGGGATCGACCCGCCGTCCGATCTGCACGGCTCGGCGGCCTACCGGCGCCAGCTGGCCCGGGTCCTGGCCCGTGGATCGCTTCTCGAGGCATACGAGCGAGCGAGGAGCTCCCGATGACGACCGAAAGAGTGCGGTTGACGGTCAACGGCAGAGCCCGGGAGGCGCTGGCGGAACCGCGCAAGACCTTGGTCGATTTCCTGCGGGAGGATCTCCTTCTGACCGGGACCCATGTCGGCTGCGAGCACGGAGTCTGCGGTGCCTGCACGGTCCTCGTCGACGGTGTGGCGGTTCGATCGTGCCTCATGCTGGCCGTGCAGGCCCAGGGGGCGACGGTGCGGACCATTGAAGGTCTGGAATCCGAGGGAAAGCTCCACCCACTGCAAGAGGCGTTCCGCGAAAGCCACAGCTTCCAGTGTGGATTCTGCACCCCGGGGTTCGTCATGACGGCATTGGCGCTGATCGAAGAGGGTCTCACGGTCGAGGAGGAGGAGCTGCGCGAACAACTTTCAGGGAATCTGTGCCGGTGCACCGGCTATCAGTCGATCGTCAACGGCGTCCTTCTGGCAACCGAGAAGTTGCAAGCCCAAACGTCATCGGGGATCGGCACGGTTCCTGAGGGCGGCGCTGCGCCCGGAGAGGCGGCGCCGTGAGATACGTGGGAGCGAGAGTCCAGCGGGTCGAAGACCGGCGCATTCTTACCGGGCGGGGTCATTACGTCGACGATGTGCAACTGCCGGGCATGCTGCACGCTGCCTTCCTGCGAAGTTCGGAACCGCACGCCCTGCTCGTCGGCGTCGACGTCGCCGAGGCGCTCGTCGCCCCAGGCGTGCTGGCTGTCTTCACCGGCGAAGATATCAAAGCGGTGACCAAGCCGATCGAGGGCGGCCTTCAGATGCCCGGCTTGAAGACGCCGGAGTTCTACGCCCTCGCGACGGACAAAGTGCGTTTTGTGGGGGACCTTGTGGCCGTGGTCGTGGCCGAAAGCCGTGCCCTGGCCGAGGACGCCACTGAATTGATCAGCGTGGAGTACGAGCCCCTCCCGCCGATCGCGACGTACGAGGCGGCGCTGGACCCGTCGGGACCGACCCTGTTCGACGATCTGGATGGCAACGTGCTCTATCGAGTCGCCCGCGCCTACGGTGACCCCGACCAGGCATTCCGCGACGCTGACCGGGTGGTCCGTGAAACATTCAGCCAACATCGGCATGCCAACGTCCCGATGGAGACCCGGGGCGCAGTGGCCTCCTACGATGCCGGGTCGGGTGAGTTCACCTACCATGCGTCCACCCAATCGCCGCAGGGACTGCGACACTTCCTGTCGGATTTCATCGGTATCCCGATGGAGCGAATGCGTGTCCTCTGCGGAGATGTGGGCGGGGCGTTCGGTCTCAAAGGCTACGTGCACCGGGAGGACGTCGCTCTCGCTGCCATCGGCAAACTCCTCGGACAGCCGGTGAAATGGATCGAGGACCGCAACGAGCACCTTTTGGGATCGGGGCAAGCGCGACAGGAGACCGTCGATATAGAGGCTGCGGTCAAGGACGACGGGACTGTCCTCGGTCTGCGTGTCAAGCTGGTCATGGACCAAGGCGCCTATCCGGGGGTGCCATTCCCCGCTGCGCTGTTCACCGGCACGATCAGCCACCTGTTTCCCGGTCCCTACCGTGTGAAGGGCTATTCGTTCGACGGCACCGTGGTCGCCACCAACAAGTGCTGCTATGTCGCCTATCGAGGTCCCTGGGAGGTCGAGACATGGGTTCGGGAGCGATTTCTGGACGTGATCGCCCGGGAACTGGGTCTCGACCCCGCGGACATTCGCCGTAAGAACATGGTGGACGGGGACCCCGACGACCGGCTCATCACCGGTCCGAGCCTCGCCGACGTGTCGTCGCGCCGGTCATTCGACCGGGCCCTCGAGCTGGCTCACTACGACGAGTTCCGAGCGGAGCAGGCGGCAGGGCGGGCTGCGGGCCGCTATCTGGGGATCGGTTTCGCCACGTTCATCGAAGGGGCGCCAGGTCCCGTCGATATGCGTGGCGGGCCCCTTTCCAACGAAAGGGCACGGGTCCGGCTCGAGGCGGACGGGCACCTGCTCGTGATCACCGCACAAGCGCCCCACGGCCAGGGCCACGAGACGACTCTGGCGCAGATCGCGGCAGACGAGATGGGCGTGCCTTTCGAGCATGTACGGGTGATGCACGGCGACACCCAGCTGACTCCGTTCAGCATCATCGGAACGGGTGGAAGCCGGTCCGCCACGTGGGCCAGTGGCGCCGTTCTCCACACCACGCGCAAGGTCAAGGAGAAGGTGCTGGCGATAGCCGCCGAAATGCTCGAGGTCAGTCCGGAGGATCTCGACATCACCGACGGTTCCATCAGCCCCAGGGGGGTGCCCCAGAGGTCGCTTCCCCTGGCCCAAATTGCGCGACAGGCGTATATGGCGCCGACCACCTTTCCCGCCGGAACTGACGGGTTCCTCGAGGCGAGTGAGATTTATACCGGTGCGGACATCACCGGCAGCGGATGGTCGGGTGGCACACATATTTGTTGCGTCGACGTGGATATCGAGACTGGCGCGGTCAAGATCCTGCGCTGGATTGCCGTGGCTGATTGCGGCCGGGTCATCAACCCGGCGGTCGTCGAAGGACAGATCCGGGGCGGCGTTGCCCAAGGTATCGGCAGCGTCCTGTACGAACATTCCGCCTACGACGAGATGGGCCAGCCTCTCGCAACAACATTTATGGACTATCTCGTTCCGACGGCAGCGGAAATTCCGAACATCGAGATCGAGCACCTGGAGACCGAACCGACCGGCGGCGTCGATTTCCGGGGAGTGGGTGAAGCGGGTGCCGTTGTCGCCCCGGCCACGCTCACCAACGCGATCGAGGACGCCCTGGTAACACTCGGTGTACGGATCCGGGAGCAACACCTCCCGCCCTCGCGGCTGTTGGAGCTCGCCGGCGTCATCGACAAGCCACGGTGAGCATCGCGCGGACCGTTGGGGGGCCGGATGTCAGGGCGTTGCCGGCAGGAGCGGCTCGCCCTCGATCTCGATGCGGTGGATAACCCGGCGTTGGTCGCCGTAGTCATCGATGGCGTGGTGGAGTACGAAGTGGTTGTCCCAGATCGCGACGTCACCGGGGCTCCACTTCCATCGACATATTGCATCGGGTTGCAGGACCATGTCGCACAGCACGGCCAACACGGCGTCGCTCTCCTTCGGAAGGAGTTCGAGGATCCGCGTCGTGTTCGAAGGAGACACGTACAGCGCCAGCTCCCCACTGACGGGATGACGCTGTACGAGCGGATGGATCGCGAAACAGTCGTCACTCCTGGAGATCCGTCTGAACTCGCACGTGAGCAATGAGGCGAACTCGCGCATCGGGGGCGAGAGCCGTTGATACCCGGCGATCTGGCTTGCCCACATCGTGTCCCCGCCACCATCGGGCCCCTCCTGAAAATGCAGTATGGAATAACGGGGTGGATTGGTCGCCCAAGGGACGTCGGTGTGCCACGTGCCCGCACCCCGTCCTCCGCCTCCTTCAGAGACGATGACGCCGATATCCGGGTACCCGTCGTCTCGGAGACTCGGAAAGAATTCAGGGGGCATACGGATGTCGCCCAGAAGGTGGGCGAAGGTGCGGTGACCGTCTGTCCCGATCCCCTGCGTCGCGAAGACCACGACGCCGCGTTCGGCTAGCAATTCGTGAAGATCCCCTACCTGCTCGTCGCTCAGTCCGTGGCGCAGGTCAATGGACCTGATGACGGCACCGACTCGACCAGCGACGGGCCAGGCCCCGAGGCGAAGCGGTCCGGTCTCCATCGCACGCACCTCCTTCCTGCGCACAATAGCTGGGCGACGGCCCATCAGGAGTCCGGCGCGGCAGTCGCCGTTGCGGACATGGCGACGGCGCCGTCAACCCTGATGGCCGTCATGGTGGCTGTCCCACCGCCCGTGTTTGCGTCGACCACGCCATCGATGCGCAATGGTTGATCGACGAACAGCGGGCTGGAGGCCCGGAAGGCAAATGACCGTAACGGCTTACCGAGGTGAAGAGACGCTGACCCCGCGAGCAACATCGCGGTGAGCGGGCCGTGCACAACGAGCCCGGGGTAGCCTTCGACGCGGGTGGCGTACTCACGGTCGTAGTGGATCCGATGGCTGTTGAACGTCACCGCGGAGAATCGGAAGAGCAGTGCCGCGCCGGGCTGGAGGGTCTCGCGCCACCCGTCCGCCGGGGGTGGCTGCACCGCCGGGCCCGGCGGCGGTGTGCTACCTCCCGCCTGCCTGTACATGACATCCTGGCGCTCGACGACGACGTTGCGACCCGCCTGCTCGACCGTGTGCTCCAGCGTGACGAGCAGCAGTTCGCCGGTGGAGCCCTGCTTGCGGGCGTGGCTCAGCAGGCGGGTGCGGCGCACTGACGTGAGGTCAGTGCGCAGAGGGCCCTCGGAGCGGACTTCCCCGCCGACCCACATCCGGCGGGGAAAGTCGAGAAGGAGCGGGTTCCCGCGCCGGGGATGGCCGTCTGGCCCCAATCCCGCCGTCCCGATCACCGGGTTGAAGTAGGCCCAGTGCCACAGCAGCGGCAGCGCCGCCTTCGGGTCGAAGGTGACGTCCAGCGTCGCCGCCAACATCTGCGCATGTTCGGCGGGCAGTGTCGACTTCTGCTCGCTCGTCAGCCCGAGGTCGGCCAAGGTGAGCTCGTTCATCGGGCTCTGATCGGCCCGGCGACGATACCCGCATCGTACAGAGAGCCGATCTCCGTTGCGCTGAGTCCCAACTCCGCCGCAAGAATCTCCTCCGTGTGCTCGCCCAGCAACGGGGCAGGGACCGGCGCGGAGCGCGGCGACGCGGTGAACGCGGCCGGGGTCCCGGGAGTTCGCAGCCTGCCGATGCCGGGCTGATCGATGTCGGTGAACATCGGGTTGGCCTCGCTGCAGCGCCAGTCCTCTTCTACGAGCTGCGTGAACGTCTGGTACGGTCCCCAGCAGACGCCGTGCTCGTCGAACACTTCGGCAACCTCAGAGAGGGTGCGCTTCGCCACCCAGGGGGCGATGAGCGCCGCCAGCGCATCACGCCCCCCGAACCGGTCGCCTTCCAAGGAGAAGTCGAGTCCGAGCGCCTTCTCGATGGCGGGGAGGTGAGGTTCGATGTCGGTGGCCCGGGCGAGCGATTGCCACTGCCTGAGGCTGATGGCGACGACCATGACGCGCCGGTCATCCGCGGTGGGGAAGTCCCGGCCGAAGGCACCGTACATGTCGTTGCCAATGGGTGGCCGGCCTTCATGGAGAACCTGGGCTTGGGCCACGTAGCCGAGGTTGGCCACCATGGCGAAGGCCACATCCGCCAAGGAGATCGTCACCAGCCCGCCCCGCCCGGTCCGGGTCCGGAGGCGCTCAGCGGCCAACAGGCTCGTGGCAGCGGTCAGCCCTGTGGCGACGTCCCATGCCGGCAGGACGTGGTTGGTCGGGTTCGAGGACCCGACCGGGCCGGTGGCGTAGGCGAAGCCTGATGAGGGGTTCACGGTGTAGTCCACGGCGGTGGACCCGTCGGGGTTGCCGATGATGTTGACGTAGATCAGATCGCTTCGTCGGGCCCGTAGTCGATCGTCGGACAGCCACCCCGTGGCGGGAAAATTGGACAGGAAGATGCCGGCATCCTTTCCGTCCCGGCAGATCAGCTCGGTCACGAGCTCCTGGCCCTCCGGCCGGCGCACATCGACCGCCAGCGACCGCTTGCCCTTGTTCATACCGGCCCAGAACAGGCTGGTGCCCGTCTGCGTCACCGGCCATCTCTGGAAGTCGATGCCACCACCGATGGCGTCGAACCGGATGACGTCGGCACCCAACTGGGCCAGCGTCATCCCGCCGAGCGGTGCGGCGACGAAGGCCGATCCTTCGACGACCCGGAGCCCATCGAGTACACTCATCACTTCTCCGTGCATTTCGTCCTCTCCTGCTGGTCTCAGAGTCCGGCGAGGAGCTGCCGGGCTCGCCGGACGACGGCCTCGTCGACCATCCTCCCCTGTTCGTCGGTCACCGCTCCCTGCCCCCGCTGAAGAGCTTCATCGTACGAAGCGACGAGGACCGCCGCCGCAGCCAGCTCATCCTCGGAGGGACGGAACGCCGCATTGACCACCGGGACCTGGGAGGGGTGGATCGCCGGGCGCCCTGCGAAGCCGAGCTTTGCCAAGCGGGCTGAGTCGGCGACGAACCCCTCGAGGTCGCGGAAGGCCGGGAAGACGCCGCCGATCGGAGGGCGTATGCCAGCGGCTGCTGAAGCGTAGAGGAGCTCGGCGTGCGTGTGGCCGAGTAACTGTGTCCCTGCGTCGACGTGTGCGCCCAGATCGGCGAGGAGATCGATTTCGCCCACGTGACACTGCAGGACGCGGGGATGCGCACACAACGCATCGAGCCGCCGGAGGCCGAGTGCCGACTCGATCAATGGCGAGAACGGGACCGATGCGGGCATCGTGCTGCCGATTTCGTCAAGCCAGCCCACATCGTCGCACTTGGCCAGAACCACCCCGCCGAGGTTGGTCGCCTCAGGCGCGAGGGCGGCGGCGTCGGCCCGGCCGATCTCGCCCGTGTTGATCCTGACCCACACCGCAGGGCCTCCGTCGGGGCGGTTGCGAATCGCCTCAACGGCCCCACGACGAGCGGCCTCTTTGGCGGAGAGCGCGACCGAGTCCTCGAGGTCGATCAGTACGGCATCCGCGCCGGCGCCGAGCGCCTTCGCCACGCGGTCAGGGCGATCTGCGGGGACGTAGAGGAACGAGCGGAGCCAAGGAGATCCTGTCACGGAGATCAGTTTCCCACCAATGGGTGCCAGGGGGAGGGTTAGGCTCAGCGGGGGATCATCAGGCTGAACGTGTCCGGGATCGGACGGAAGGGGAGGGCGGACAATTGAGAACCGAGCGGCGGGTGCCGTCTTCAGATGGCGTGGAGATCGCCTTCGATGTCACCGGCTCCGGTGAACCGTCCCTCGTCTTTGTTCACGGCTGGGCCGGACGCCGCCAGCATTGGGACCTCCAACTCGAGCCGTTCGCTGCCGGCCACCTTGTCGTGCGTATCGATCTGGCCGGTCACGGGGAGTCCGGGCGAGCACGCGTGGACTGGACGCTCGCCGCATTCGCGCGGGATGTCCTGGTCGTCGTCGATGCATTGGACCTGGAGAGGGTCATCCTGATCGGCCATTCGCTGGGGGGCGGCGTGGTCGTCGAGGCCGCCCGTCACCTGGGCGGACGGGTCGCCGGCGTGATCGGGATCGATACGTGGTCCGCACTGGGCTCGGCAAGGCGGGACGTCGATCTCGACACGGTGATCCCGCTGCCAGAAATGCGGACTTCATCTCCGGTTCGGCCCGGTTCGTCAAGCTCATGTGTGGCCCGACGGCGCCCGCTGACCTCGTCTCGCAACTCACCGATGAGGTGGCGGAGATGCCGCCCGCGATCGCACTGGGCATCTTCCAGAGCGCCAGCGCTGGCTACGGGAGTGATTTGGCAGAGGGGCTGCACGCTCTCGACGTCCCTGTGTCCGCCATCTCGTCGGAGACGTTCATGCCCAAGGACAGTGCGGCCTTTGCCGACTACGGGATCCGCAATTCCGTGGTCGACGGCTCGGGCCACTATCTCATGTTGGAACGCCCGGATGCCTTCAACGCCGAACTGGTTGTTGCCATCTCCCGGTCGGAGACCTAGCGGGTACTGGTCAGCTCGTTCGCAGGAGTCGGCTCGAGGTCAGCCGGGCGGACTGAGGTACGGGCGCACCGCATCGGCGACGGCTGTGCCGTCGAAAAAGCGGGGGTTCATGCTGGTGAGCATCCGCACGACGTTGCCGCACGTGAAGTTGGCGAAATCCTGCTCGGTGAGATGATCGTCCTCGACCAGTTCCCAAGCTTCGGGGAGCACTCCGCGGACGTCGGGCACGTCCCAGTGGCCGATGTCCGAGGCGAACATTGCGTTCAGAGTGGCGTCGTGCGGCAGCATCTTGTTGTTGAACGCCAGGCCGTTCAACGGGTCGTCGGCCTCGCAGCCGAAACCGAGTTGGCGCGTGAAGATGTCGACAATGGCCTCTGGACCCGTGATCCGAGATTCGGCGAAGTCGTCGATGCCGTACAGCGAGGCTTGAGGATCGCCCAACGGTTTGGCTCCCTCTGCAATGCGGTCGGCGTATCCGAGGAGGGGTCCGGTGGCGAACTCGGCGAAGAGCTCTCCCGCTTGTTCGACGTCGAAGCGGGCCGGGTCGAACATCCGGACGGCGTCCTTATTTCGCTTCTCGTAGTGACCGAGGAGATCGGCGTAGAGCTGCGCCGCCCAGGCGACGCCGCCTTCGAGGAAGGAGAGGCGCAGGTCGGGATGACGTCCAGGTACCCCTCCCATGATGAGTGAGCGGCAGACCGCCTCCTGGGCGGACGCGGAAATTGCCCAGATGGTTGTAGACGTAATTCCTCGGGGATACCCGGCTGCCCCATCCGTACCCGATCCCGTGGAACGAGGGGACAACGCCAAGCTCGACGCACCTCTTCCAGAGCGGGTCGTAGTCGTGCAGGCTGTCATGGCCCAGCGTGTCGATCCACGACGCCGCCGAGCCATCGGGACGGACGGTCCGCGGCACGACCCCGGTCAACACCACCGCCTTGAGCCCGAGCACGCCGACGGCGTAGTCGAGCTCGGCTACCGCTTCTTCGGGGGTGAATGTGGGGATGACGGCGACCGGCTCGAGACGGTCGCGGTAGTCAGCAAAGACGCGGGCGTAATACATGTTCAACGCCCGGGCGGCGGCCTGTCGCAGCTCGTCGTCGGGATTGCTCAGGATGGAGAGCCCCGAGGTCGGGTAGAGAAGAGCGAAATCAATGCCGATCTCCTCGAGACGCCGATAGAACAGCTTGGGTAACACGACGGTCATTCGGTCGAGCCCAAGGGGGTTGCCGAAGAAGACCCGCGTCGGGAGATACCCCCCACCGGAGGTGAACGGCGAGCGCCGGTACTGGATGAAGCGCTCTGCGACGGCGTCGCCGGCAACTTCGCGCATGCAGTCGATGACCATCGGCATGAACTCGACGAGGTGGCCGTCGGCATCGATGATGGGATGGGAAAGACCACTGCGAATCTTCGAGACCCGATCGCTCGGCACGAAACGAGGGGACATGGCTACCTGCCTGACCCGCACGACAGCATGAACTGCTGGACGGTCTGCATCTACACGGCAACCGTCTGGGTATCGCGGCCAGATCGCAGCACGGTGCCGGGCAGCGCATCGGTGAGCTGGCCATGTTGGGCGATCTCCTGGCCATTCACCAGCACGTGCTCCATGCCGGTGGCCCCGGCGAACAGCCGGCTGCCGTTGCCGGGTAGGTCGGCTCGCACCACCGCCGGCAGTCGGGCGACCACAGTTTCATCGAACACCAGGACGTCAGCGGCGTAGCCGGGCTCGAGCAGTCCGCGTCCACGGACGCCGAACGAGCGGGCTGCGTCACCTGTGATCATCCGCACGGCCGTTTCCAGCGACAGGAGTTGGCGGTCGCGCACGGTCGGACCGACGAAGTCTGTGAAGAACCCGAAGGTGTCGAGCATGTCGAGGTGAGCGCCGGCGTCCGAGCCACCGATGATCGTGCGGGGATCCTCCCAGACGGCGAGCCGTCGACGCCATGACTCGGGGTCATCGCCTTCGGCCGGGACAACGAATCCGGTACGAAGTTCGTCGGCCACAGCCACGTCGAAGAACAACTCGAACGGATCGACTCCTCGCGACCGAGCGGCTTCGGCGACCGGGCGGCCTTGGACGTCGGCGAAGACGGGCGACTCGACGTACTCGAAGCTGAGTCTCGTGAGATCGTACCAGACGCGCTGCTCCGCGGCGGCGGTGAGAGCGAGCCGGCGGCGCACCTCGGGGTCACGAAAGGCGCGGAGTTTGCCGTCCCGGCCGCGCCCGAGGACCTCGGCCCACGCGGGTGCCGTGTCGAAGAGGAAGCCCGCATCGAGATTGAGGTGCATCGCATTCGGTACCGGAAGTGTCAGGCCGAACACCGCGCCGCCGTAGCGAGCCGCCAGGTCGGACGCGGCCAGCCGGTTCTGTGTCACGTCGTCGGGAATGTTCGGACGAATGAGCATCAGATTCCAGTTCAGTGGCCGGCCGGCCGCGGCGGACATCTTCGCCATGAGGAGCGCCCGATCATCGGGGAACGGTCCGCTTGCCCATGGTATGAACTCGAGCCAGGTTCCTGGGTGTGCGCGAAGGGTACCCGAAAGGCGGAGCAACTCCGCCTCCGTGGCAAATCGCGATGGGGTGGGGTCTCCGGCGGCGTCGTTGTGCGTCTCCGCCCACGACGACGAGAACCCGAGCGCTCCCGACGTCAGACTGGCTTCGACGAGATGTGACATCTCGGCGATCTCTTCGTCGCTGGCTTCTCGTCGCCAGTCCTCGCCCAGGACCAGGCGTCGCACGGTTGAGTGTCCGACCAGGAATCCGACGTTGAGGCCGACGTTGCCCTCCACGGTGTCGAGGTACTCGCCGAAGCTTCGCCACCTGATGTCGACACCGGCGCGTACGGACGCGAGGGGCATCCCCTCCACCCGCGCCAGCATGGCCGTGAGATAGGGGACTGCCTCCTCCTCCATGGGCGCCAGCGTGAACCCGCAGTTGCCGCCGATCACCGTCGTCACGCCGTGAAGCGGGCTCGGCGTCAGGTACGGGTCCCAGGCAACCTGGGCGTCATAGTGGGTGTGCACATCAATGAATCCCGGCGTCACCACCTTGCCGGCGGCATCGATACGCCGTGCGGACGGACCCGCAAGGTCGCCGATCTCCACGATCCGACCTCCCGAGATCCCCACGTCCGCCCGGCGGCGGGGTGCCCCGGTCCCATCGATGACCTCGCCTCCGACGATTGTGAGATCAAACACAAGGACCTCCTTCTCCGCATCGACGGTCGCACCTTGACCCCGGGCCCGACTCGCGGCAGCCTACGTCTCGGGGTATGGTCGCCGCTGGACGTACGCCGCGCCCGGGCAGGGAGTGGACGACCATGTTCACCTGAACCGAGCCACCCGTTCTGCACTGTCGGTGATCTCGTAGGTAGCTTCCGCTTCGTAGGCGAGCCCGTCTGTCAGCGGGCGTTCGAGCGCGGTCCGATAGAGATCTTTGTAGGCGGCGATGGCGCCCGGACTGTTGGCCGAAATGTCGGCCACCAAGTCGTCAACGGTCGCAGCAAGATCCACCAAAGGAACGGAACGCACGGCGAGTCCCAGATCGGCCGCTTCGACGCCGGTGAAGGTCCGGGCAGTGTAGGAGAGCTCGCGGGCCCGGGCGATTCCGACCACTCGTGGGAGGCGTTGGCTCATTCCCCACGTCGGGCGAAGTCCCCACTTGGCGTGCGTGTCACCGAAGACCGCCTCATTGGCAGTGACGATGAGGTCGCAGGCCAGCGCCAGTTCGAGTGCTCCGGTGAAGCAGTGCCCGTTGACCTTGGCGATGACGACCTTGGGGATCGTCGTCAGATGTCGGATCACCGATCGGGCGGGGCGGTTGAGGAAGTCGCCCACCGAGCCGTGTGCGACGCGAAGTTCCTTCAGCGCCTTCAGGTCCACGCCGGCGCTGAACGAGCGCCCGGCGCCGGTGAGGACGACGGTCCGCACCGATTCGTCCTTACCCACGGCTTCGATGGCCTCGTCGATCTGGAGCAACATCTCCAGCGTTATCGCGTTGAGCGCTTTCGGTCGGGACAACGTGATGGTGACCGAGTGCCCGATCCGCTCTACCGCAATGTGCTTTTCATCCGTCATGGGGTCATCTCCCTCGAGGATCCGGTCGGGTCGTGTGGGGGATCAGTGCAGAACATGGTCATCGAGCTCCACGGCCTCGGTCATCTTCCAGTAATCAACCAGTCGCCACGGGCAGAGAAGGTAGACCTTGCCATCCGCCGACTTGTACCAGGAGTGCTCGATGGTGGGGTGACCCCACATCATGGTCTCCACCTCCGCCTGCAGTTCTTCTTTGTAGCCGTCGTAGGCGGAGACGGTGGGCTCGATCGAGTGCTGCCGGCCCTCGACGAGCATTCGCAGGGCGTCGCCGATGTACCGCATCTGGCACTCGGTGGTGAAGATGATGCTTCCGGCGTGCGCCAAGCCGGTTCCCGGGCCGCCCAGCATGAAGAAGTTGGGGAAGCCGGGAACCGAGATGCCGCGGTACGCCGACGGCTTGCCGTCCCATGTCTCGGCCATCGTGACGCCGTCCCGGCCCACGATGTCGAGCGGATACAGGACCTCACTGGCCCGGAAGCCGGTAGCCAGGACGATCACATCCACGTCGTAGCGATCATCAGCGGTGGCGAGTGAGGATTCGCCGATGTCCACGATCGGCGTGTTCACGAGTTCGACGTTGGGCCGTGTGAGGCACTTGAGCCAACTCCCGTTGTCCTGCAGCATCCGCTTGGACATGGGCGGATACTGAGGCATCACCTTTGCCAGCAATTGAGGATCGTCCCCGACGTTCTGTTCGATCCACTTCACGAACACCTCGCGGCGTTGCGCGCTGAACGCATTCGCCGTGCGGGGGAAGTCTGCCCACTCCTCGTCGATGCGAACGAGCTCGAGCAGCTTGTCGCTCGATTGCCACATCAGCATGAACCGGAACCATCGCCCGTAGCCGGGCAAGTGCCGAAGCGCCCAGTGCTCGCCCGCCTTCACCGCCGCGTGGTAGCGCGGATTGGGCGCCATCCATTGCGGCGTCCGCTGGAAGACGGTGAGTTGCCCGACGTCGTCGATGATGGCCGGACCGATTTGGAAGCCGCTCGCACCCGCCCCCACCAGCGCGACGCGCTTGCCGAGCAGGTCGACGGTGTGATCCCACTGGGCCGAGTGGAAGACCGGACCGCGGAACCTTTCGAGATTCGGGAGGTCGGGAATCAGGGGTCGGTTGAGGATGCCCACGCCGGAGATCACCGCGTTGGCCGATTTCGTCTGCACCGTGCCATCGGGGCGTCGCAAGGTGATGTTCCACCGCGCCGAAGCTTCATCCCATACCATCCGCTCGACCTCGGACCGCCAGCAGACGTGTTCGGCGATCCCATGTTCTTCGAGGAGACCGGAGAAGTACCGGTAAAGTTCCGGTTGCCGGGCGTAGTACTCGCTGAACTCATCGTTCCGCCCGAACGAGTAGCTGTAGTAATGGCTGGCGACATCGACGCGGGCGCCCGGATAGGTATTTTCCAGCCACGTCCCGCCGACATCGTCGTTCTTCTCAATGATCTCAAAGGGGATGCCGGCCTCTTTGAGGCGGATTGCGGCAAGGAGCCCCGCTTCCCCACAACCGATGATGAGGACGGAGAAGTCGGTTCCGGCTGACCGCGCATCGGCGAAGGTCCCCGCTATCGCACGCGGGTTTTCGCCCGCCAGGTCGAGCTCTTCCACGTACATCCGCGCATACTCGTCCGGCACGTGCTCGCAAGCGATCCAGTCCATAATTTCCCGGATCAGATCGTTGTCGGGAGGTTCGGCCTGCGGGCAACCAGCGTCCCGCCACGCGCAAATCACGGTGCACGCGACCCGGCGGAGCTCGTCCTTCTCTTCCTCCTGCATTTTGCCCTGGAACTCGTTCATGATGAACTCTCGAGGGCGGATCGCTCCCCGGATGAAGGATGGGTCTGCGGTGATCTGGACGATCGATGCCATGAGGGCCGGCACCGAGACATCAGCCAGGGCCGCCGCTATCGCGTCGTCGTCGTCCGTGACGAGTTCCATTTCCAGGTGATGCAAGGAGGTGCTCATGTGTCCTGGATCGCGTTGGCCACGGGTTCTCCACCTCTGTCAGCGTGTCACCATAGGGTGACGTCAATGGCACTTTAGAGTGTCATTCTGCTAGCGTCCAGTCGTGCCCACCATCACCGGGACGCTCGCGGAAGCGAAGCGCGATGCCGCCAATGACCACATTCTCACCGCATCCCGGCACTGGGTACTGGCGAATGGCCTCGATGCCACCATGGAGCAACTGGCGGTGGCGGCCGGCGTCAGCCGGCGAACGCTCTTTCGGCTCTTCGGCACCCGTGAGCGGCTGCTCGCCTCGGCATTCGCTGCCGGCATGGCGGAGTACCAGCATGAGTTGCCGGTGTACGAAGGTGACCGCAACGTGTGGTTGCGAGCCACGTGTGACGCTGTCCACCGAATGAACATACCGGCCGGTCCCGGTTTCTGGGAGCTGACGTCGCGCCCGGATCTACCCTCGGACCTGGCCGCGACTGAGCGGGAACGGCGTCGGAGGATCCGCGAGACGATGGCTGCCATCGCCAGCCTGCTCTGGCGTTCGAGCGATGGCGTCGGGGATCCACCGGAGGAGCTCGTGGCGATCGTCGGTGCACACCTCAGCCCTCACTTCACGGCGGCGGTCCAGGTCGACCTTGGTGCGAGCTGGCAGGCAGCCAGCGCTATGGCGTACGACTCGATCATGCATGTGCTCCTGAGGCTGACGGAGGCCGCAGCGGATCGTTAGGGCGCCAGGTCCAGAAAGAAGTCCTTCACATCGGCAGCGAACGCCGCCGGCGCCTCGTATGCGGCAAAGTGGCCGCCCCGATCCGGTCTTGACCAGCGCACCACGTTGTAGGCCGCTTCCGTCCAGGCCCGTGGCGGATAGCTGATCTCTCCCGGGAACATCGCGACGGCTGTGGGGACCTCAATCCTGTTCTTGGGACTCGCCTCGCGGCGGGCCTGCCGCATCTCCCAATGAAATTCGCAACGACGACGCCGCGGTGCCTGTGACCCAATAGGCGGTGATGTTGTCGAGAATCTGGTCGAAGCTGAATGCGGAGATCCCGCCGTGGCTCCACGCGTCGAACTTCTCTACAATCCATGCCGCGAGACCCGAAGGCGAATCCGCCAGGGCGTAGCCGAGGGTCTGCGGCCGAGTCCCTTGGATCTCCTGGTAGCCGACGCCGGTGTGGCGCCATTGCTTCGACGCGTCGAGTGTCGATTCCTCCTCTTCGCTCAGAGCGGCGCCGGGAACCGGCGGGGCGGCAGTCACCATGTTGAGGTGAAGTCCGATGACCCGTTCCGGATAGAGGTCGGCCAGGTTTGCCGACACGAGCGAGCCCCAATCGCCTCCCTGCAATCCATACCGCTCATACCCGAGCTCACCCATGAGATCGGCCCAGGCAGCGGCAATCCGGCGCGGGTGCCAGCCCCGCTGGGTCGTCTCACCCGAGAAGGTGAAGCCGGGCAGGGAGGGTGTCACGATGTGGAAATTCTCGGTTAAGAGTTCGATGGCGTCGAGAAACTCTATGACCGACCCCGGCCATCCGTGTGTCAGCAGAAGTGGAATGGCGTCGGGGTTGGCGGAAGGCGCGTGGAGAAGGTGGATCCGGGTCCCTTCGACAGAGGTCAACCTCTGCGGGTACGAATTGAGGCGAGCCTCGACCTTCCGCCAGTCGTAGTCGTGCCGCCAGTATGACTGCAGTTCGACGAAGAAGTCGCGTTCGGTTCCCTGTTCCCAGCCGATGCCCGGTACTTGATTCGGCAATCGGGTCCGGTCGAGGCGCTCGTACAAATCGTTGAGGACCGCATCGGGCACCGCGATCGAGAATGGCTCCATGGTTTCTGCACGCTACTGCGCCTACCAGGCGGGCTCTGGTCCGGCTCTGGGGACAGTTGCCCACGCACGAGACACCGGACCATCGCGAATTGTTACGCTCGCTAAGGCGTCGGTCGGCGCCGCGGGGAACGCCACGATGCCTTGTGAAGGGGAGAGCCCACCATGAAGACCACGTTTCACGACCCACTCAAATTCGAAGTGGTCGCCGAGAACCTCGGCTTTCCGGAAGGTCCGGTCATTCTCCCGGATGGGGCGATCCTGGCGGTGGATATCGACGGCGGCCGGGTGATTCGAGCGGATGCGGGGGGCGTGTCGGTCGTCGCCACCCCCGGAGGTGGCCCGAACGGGCTTGCCCTGGCGGATCCGCGGACCGCCGTCGTCGCGAACAATGGCGGATTTCTCTGGTCGACGGTGAACGGGATCAGGATCCCGATCGACCATGCCACGCACACCAATGAGCCTCCGGGTTTTACCGGTGGTTGGATAGAGAGCATTGACCTGCACTCGGGTGACGTCACGAGGCTGTACGACGGTTTTGAGGGTCGACCGCTCCGGGGGCCCAATGATCTCGTGGTTGACGCCGTGGGCGGGCTCTGGTTCACCGATCATGGCAAAGGCAGGTACGACAGTGTCGATCGGGGCGCTCTGTACTATGCGCCCCCCGGAGGAGGGGCGCTGAAGCAGGTGGCCTTTCCACTGCTCGGACCGAACGGCGTGGGCCTCTCTCCCGGGGATGACACGGTCTACGTGGCCGAGACCCACACCGGCCGGCTTTGGGCGTGGGACCTCGCGGGACCCGGCGAGGTCAGATCCTCAGCCGGGTCATTGGCGGTACGCCATGGCGGCCGCTGCGTGGCGGCCACGCCGTTCTCATTCGACTCGCTTGCTGTTGAAGCGGACGGCCGCGTCGCCATCGGGGCGATCGGTGATGGGATTGTCGTGGTGACGCCGGACGGGGAGGAGGTCGACGTGCACCCCATTCCGGGCGATGTGACCACGAATATCGCATTCGGGGGCACGGACTTGACCACTGCCGTTATCACGCTCTCGCGGTCAGGGCGATTGGCGAAATGTCGCTGGCCCCGCCCGGGCCTCGCCTTGCACCAACAACCATGAACACACTGGGGGGCGTGCCGGAGTGCGCCGCGGCGCCGAATTAGCGCAACCCGGCGAAAAATGCTGCAACGTCCGCCGCGAAGAGTTCTGGCTGCTCGATCGCGGCGAAGTGGCCCCCCCGGGGCTGGGAGGTGAAATGCACGAGGTTATAGCGATCCTCAATCCAGGCTCGGGGCGACCGGGCCCTTTCACCCGGGAAGTCGGTGACACCGGTCGGGATCTCGATGCGACCCGCGGGTGCATCTCCGGCAGCCCCCACCCGACTCTCCCAGTAGATGCGCATGGAAGATGTCACGCACCTCGAGACCCAATAGAGGGTGACCCACGTGAGCACCTGATCGGCCGTAAAGGCCCGGAAGAGGTTGCCTCCTGAGTCGCTCCACGCCTGGAGTTTTTCTGCGATCCACGCCAGGAGTCCGGCGGGTGAGTCCTGGACGCCGATCCCCAGTGTTTGAGGTTTTGTCGACTGTTCTAAGTAATAGCCCATGGAGGTCTCCCGCGAGAGCGCGAGGCGCGCCATTTCCCGCTGCTCGTCGTCGGTCGGTGTAGGCGCGCCCTCGTAGGGGGCGACGAGGCAGAAGTTCAGGTGCAGTCCGATCGCCCGATCGGGAAAGAGGTCGGCCATGTTGGTGGTGACACTTGCACCGACATCGCCCCCCTGAAGGCCGTACCGGTCGTAGCCGAGTCGGTGCATGAGCTCACCGAAGGCGTTGGCCGTCCGACGCGAGTTCCAACCCCGCTCCCTGGTGGGCGCTGACCACCCGAAGCCGGGCACATCGGGCGTGACGACATGGAAGGCCTGCCCACCATCAGGCGGATCGATGAGCAGCGGTGTCGCATCGACGAATTCGTGGAAGGAGCCGGGCCACCCGTGCACCAACAACAGCGGTACCGCATCGTCCCGGGGGGACCGTGCGTGCACGAAGTGGATCGGTTGGTGATCGATCTCGGTAATGAAGTGTTCGACGCTGTTGAGACGCTTCTCCTGGGAGCGCCAATCGAACCCGTCACGCCAGTGGTCCAGGAGCTGCGTGAATGTACTCTCCTCGATTCCCTGTTCCCAGCCGATGTCGTCGATCCAGTTCGGGAGCCGGACCCGGCCGAGGCGGTCGTGCAGATCGGCCAGGTCGGACTCGGGCACGTCTATACGAAAAGGCCGGATGTCGGTCATTTCCCTACCGCCGCATGAGGTCACGCGCGTTGTCGCGCATGATCCGGTACTGATCATCGTCGGAGATCCCCTGGAGGAGCGCGAGGAACTGCTTGGGCTCCGCGAAGCCTTCGGCGTGTGGATAGTCCGACCCGAACAGGATCCGCTCGACCGGGACGTGTTGCAGGAGCGCGAGGACGTCGTCATCGGTGAAGGGCGTGACCCACACATGCTCGTGGAACACGTCGACAAGTCTCGTGCCCGACGTCCCGTAGTCACCCGGACCGGACAGCCGGCGCAGTGCCCTGATCGCCTCGGGTACCCAGGCCACGCCATTTTCGATGCTGGCGAAACGCAGGGCGGGATGGCGGTCGAACAGGCCGTGGGCCACGACGACCACCATGAAGTCATGGATCAGGCGCTGCCCCATCAGTGCGCCGACCAGCGGCTCGTAGAAGTTCAGGGACGAGCCCGACCCAGGTTTGCGGCGGCTCTCGTAACCCCACGCACGCGCGACAGCGTTCTCGACATCGCGATAACCATCATCAAATCCGGGATGCGCTGCCACGATGAGACGGGCTTCGGCGATGCGCGCCCAGAACGGATCGAACATCGGGTCGGCCGGCGACTTCCAACCTTCCGGGGTGAACACGGGACCCGGCCGCAGAGCGACGACGCGCGCCCCGCGGCCCAAGACCCGATCCAACTCTGCGAGAGCCGCATCCATGTCCGACAACGTCAGGTAGGGCGCTGCGAAGATCCGATCCTTGTACGCGTAGCCCCACTCGTCGTCGAGCCAACGATTGAATCCCCGGAAGATGTCGAGGATGGCCTCGATATCGGGTTGCATCACCCCTTCCATGCACACGCCCTGGGACGGGAACATCCAGCATGCCTCGACCCCTTGTGCATCCATGACCGTGAGCCGTGCGTCGCGTTGGAACCACTCGGGGTGCTGGGAAGGTTCCTCAGAGGTGAGCATCTCGACAATGGATCGGCCACTTCTGTCCAGGAATGCTCCGGGCTCCGGTCGGGGGTTCGCATCGCCGGGACCGGGGATCCAGGGGTGAAGGTCGCCGTGTACCACGTAGCGCATGCGGCCGTCCACCTCCTTTACCTGTACGCCACGCTCAGCGAACTCCGGGCTGCGGTAGCGGGTGAACGCGTCACTCGCCTCCCAGTAGTGGTTGTCGGCGTCGAATACCGTCGCCAGCTCGTCAATCATTCGGTTCCCTTCGGCGGCCGTCGCCCATCAGATGGCGAGCACCTCCGCCATGGAATTGCCGTAGAAGTCCGACCGCAGCTTCTCGTCGGGGGGAAGGTGGTCCTCGAAAAGCTTCCTGGCGTGACGCCGCCCCTCGAGGTGCGGATAGTCGCTGGAGAACACGAACATGCTGGGATCGGGCAGGCGTTCCATCATTTCCGCCATGGTGAAGTACTCCCAGTCCGTGTCGACAAATCCGGCCAGCGGACTGATCTTCACCTGCCGGGCGAGGTACTCGGAGGGCAGGAGCGGGAGCTTGTAGAAGCTCTCCTCCCTGCCACCGTCGGCCCCGATCCCCCGGACGCGGTAATCGAACTCATGCATCATGGGGAGAAACCACGAGTACCCGCATTCGGCGATGAGTAGGTGCAGTCTCGGATGCCGCTCGAACACACCGTCGAAGACCATGGCGCTGATAAAATTTCGGACGTCGGCTCGGGGATCCCCTGCGGCGACGCCTTCCTTGTAGGCCGCCAGGCCTCGGCCGTTGTTGGCCCAACTGGGGTGCACGCTGTCGCCCCGGCTGAAAAACACGTGGATGTAGGCGATCATCCCGAGGTCCTCGGCTGCGGACCACAACCGGTCGTAGTCGGGGTGGGTGAGTGACATCGTCGGGTTCTGAATGACCCAGAAGGCCCGGCTTCCCAACCCACGCATGCGAGTGATTTCGGCGATGCACCAGTCGATGTCGTCGATATGCATCCGGGCCACGGGTAGGAGGCGATCGGTATGACCCTCGACCATGTGGGCAGTGAAGGTGTTGTAGGCGGACTGAATGGCGGGGAAGAGCTCCGGCTTGCCCGCCTGGAGCGCCCGGAGTGTGGCCGCGGACGCGTAGGTGAAGTTGAGGAACTGCATGTCGATCCCGACTTCGTCCATTGCCCTGACCCGGGCTGCCCCGGCGTAGGAGGGGTCGCCCCCGCGGGGATCGTAGGCGCCGGGCTGGAGAGCACTGAGACGCTCCATGAGGTACCTGAACGAATCGGGCATCAAGTCTGCAGGGTCCTCCGGTCGGTCGCCCACGGGGAGGTTCGGCACGGTGGCGGCCTGGCCCGACCGCATGAAGTCGAAGAAGCTCACTGGCGGCGCGATCTGCTCGGCCAGTTCGGGGGCCGTGACCTCCAGCCAATCCATGGGCTCGAGGAAGTGGCTGTCCACATCGATCACGGACATCGTTTCCCCCAATCACCTCGAACGATCCATCGGTGCGCCGACAGTCCATCATGCCCTAGTGGCGAAGTGGACGTCCAGCAGGGGGCGGCCCACTTCGGCCTGCGACGAGAGCAGGCGGACCGACGGTGTGATCTCAGTGGGGGCTATAGACCCTCTGTGCGAACTTCCAACCGTCTGCCGTCCGACGGAGCGTGTCCTCATAATCACCCACTGCGCTGATCACGGGAGGCGATTCCTTGGTCACGAGTGCGTACGCTCGCACCGTTGCGTCATCTGCGTCATCTGCGTCGACCTCGATGATCTCGTTCATCGTCAGATGGTGGCGGTCGTCAGGGACCTGGGAGACGAATTGGCGTAGTGCTTCTCGTCCGATGATCGGCTCACCCAACGCGTAGTGGAAGACGCCGTCTTCAGTGAACAGGTTGGCCCATGCGTCGGCATCGCGGGAATCGATGGTGTAGCAGTACTGAGCGAGGAGCTTGCGAATCTCTTCAAGGTCTTCAGCTGATGTGGGCATCCATCCGATGGTAGTGCGAGATGTAGCCTCCTCGGCAAGTGCATGGATCGGGAGGGAACCACATGATCAAGATAATGCTCCTCGTGTCGAGAAAAGATGGTGTCAGCCCAGAGGAGTTCAGGGAGCACTACGAGAACATCCACGCGCCGCTCGCCGCGAAGCATCTTCCGTATCTGGCCCGTTACGTGCGCAACTATGCGGTGGACCGGTTCGGTGGCGATATCGACTGCGATTGTGTGACCGAATTCTGGTTCGACCATCCGGGGCCGTGGAGAGAGGCCCGCACAAAGATCCTGGGCCAGGAGATCCTCGACCTGTTCGCCGCCGACGAGGAGCAGTTCATGGACCGAACTTCGATGCGCACCCTCGTCGTTGAAGAAGGGGAAACTGAGGCTGCGAACCTGCAAGGCATGCGCGAGGAGGAATGACTCAGCTCCCGAGGGGCGCGAAGTGTGCCGGGACTTTGGCCCAGCCAACGACGACGCCCGGAGATGCGTAACGCACCAGGTCTGCGCGGTGGACCGCATAATCGGGCAGGCGCGTGAGCATCGTCCGGATCGAGACGGCGCAGATAAGCCGGGCCAGTTCGGCGCCGAGACACAGGTGCCCGCCCACCCCGAACGACAGGTGGCGGCTCGCATTCGATCGGTCGAGCCGCACCTTGTGGGGATCCTCGAACACGGCCGGATCGCGGTTGGCCGCGGCCCAGGAAAGAAACACACGATCGCCTGCGGCCAGCGATCGTCCGCCGAGCTCAACGTCGCGGAATACGTTACGGCCCACACCCACAGCGGAGGGGAATACTCGCAAGAACTCGTCCACTGCGTTTCGTAGGAAGGCCGGGTCGGCCACCAGGCGTCCGTGGTCCTGCCGGTTGTCGCTCAGCCAGATCAACGCGCTGGCGAGGATGGAGGCCGTCGTGTCAAAGCCACCCAGTACCAAGGCCGAGAGCATGCTCACGACCTCGTCGTCGGACAGCGGCCGGCCGGCCACCTGGCCTCTCACCAGGTCCGAAATGATGTCCGCCCGCGGGTGCCGCCGGCGCTCGCGGGCCAGCTCTCCGAGCATGCCGTGGACCCGTTCCATGTCGCCGGCCGGATCGGCTCCGATTCCCTGGCCCCCGTGGTGAACGGCGAGCGTGAACTCCTGCCAACGATCCAGCTCTATCCCCACGAGTTCCATGGTGGTCCTGGCCACGACGGGCATGGCGAAGTCCGAGAAGAGGTCGGCGGATCCGATGGGACCGACTGCGGCCAGGCTGTCATCCACGTTCGCCTGGACGACCGGCTCCCACGGCGCGATGGCGGCTGTGCGGAAGTGCGGGAGCTCCAGCTTGCGCCGCTGGGTCGACAGCGGCGGATCCGACTCGGAGAGGATGAGTGGGAACGCCAGGGGAGGTATGCCGATGCCCCGGGCCTCCGGGCACTCGCCGGTGACGTCGTGATGCGAGGAGAAAGTCCGCCAGTCGAGCGCGGCCGACCTCACCTCGGCATAGCCGACGACGACCCAGTGGCCACCGTTGGCCGTTGTCCATGCGACGCCTCCTTCGGCGCGCACCGCATCGCTCTGTGCGGTCCAGAGATCAAGGTGGTCAGGTGCATGATGGTCGAACGGAGGAAGCATGACTGCGAGTTCAGCCCTCGGCCACTTCATCACATGCAGCCAGGACCTCATCGAGGATCGGGGTGATCGTCGCGCAGAACAACTCGGGATCATCGGACGGAGCAAAGTGGCCGAGTCCCGGCAGCACCTTGTAGATCGCGCCGTCCACATGGCGCGGAATGGCAGGGGCGCCGTCTTCGGGCGAGAGGGAGGTGCGGTCGAACTCGCCGGCAAGGACGAACAGCGGCGTCAGGGTGGTATCGATGCGCCAACCTTCGGTCGTGAGGTCGTGGGCGGTCATGAAGTAGTCGTTGTCTCCGGCGTAGACCCCTGGCGCGTTCGATCGGTAGACCCAGTAGGTCTCATGCCTGCTGGCTTCTGGAGCGACGGGCGACGTCGTCGCCAACACCCGCCCGGCGTAGAGTTCGGTGGAGATCGCGGGGTCCCGGAACGGCCTGTTGTCGAACGCAGCCATGCCCGGCGAGGGGCGGGACCACCCGTTCAACGAGACGAAGGCGCGGAAGTGGTCCCTGTGGTACGCGGCCAGATCCACGGCGAGCTGCCCCCCGACCGAACAGCCCATGAAGACGGGCCGGTCCAGGCCCAACGCCTCGACGACACCCACCGCCCAACCCATCAGCTCCTCCCGATCGGGACGGTACTCGTGCTCCCACCAGCGCTCGCCCAGCACGGGTAACGATTTGCCGTGCGACGGGAGGTCATAGGCGATCATCCGGAATCGGCGGCGCATTTCGGGGTATGCCAGCAGATGCCGCCACTGGCGGGAGTCGGCTCCGGCGGTGGCGTGCAACAGCAAAGGCACCGATCCTTGGCCCGCTACCTCGTAATAGATCCGCGCCTCTCGGTCGCCGTTGTGGACGCGTGCGTAACCGCCGACGGCGTCGTCCGTCTCCCACCTGGCCGGAGCCGAGCGGTGTTGGGCCCCCGGTCCCGCCGCGGCCAGACGAAGCAGCGTCAGCAGCCGCTCCCACGCCGCGTAGTAGGGAGCGATGAGCCGTTCCATGTCACCGGAAAGCTCGGCCCCGCCTGCGGTCAATGAACCGGCGGCATACGGAGGGGTCGCGACAAGTGTCTGTCGCCAGAAGGCTTCAGGAGCGGCGATGGTCAGTTCGGCCGTTCCCGTGGCCGGGCCCACGTCGGTCACCCGGCCGTCAGTCACGACGACATCGACTGCCCCGTCCGGCGGGCCGATCCGCACCCGCGCCGTGACCCGCCCCAGCTTCACCGCGAGTTCCCGGTCGTCCCGGGCCAGACGGCCGAATCGCATCAGATCAATCAACCGGGTCTGCCTCCAGCCCGAAGCGGACGACGGTGGTTCCGGGAGCAAGTTCGAAGAAGCGGGCTGTCACGGACACTCCGCAGGCCAAAACGTCCGGTCGGTCCGTCAGCCGGGCATACATCACCGGACCCTCTTCCAACTCGATGAGGCCAACTGCATAGGGGCACTCGCCTTCGAACGCCGGGTGAAGCGGCTGCTCGTAAATGGCCAGACTCCAGATCGTGCCCCGGCCCGACAGGGTGACCCAGGTGCCGCCCTCAGCGAGACAGTCAGGGCAGGACAACGCCGCGGGCCAGCGAACGTACCCACAGGACGCACACTGCTGCATCGAAAGCCGTCCCTCTCGTGCCGCCGCCCAGTGCGGTGCGACCACGGGATCGCTGGTATCGGGGAGAGGGGCAGGAACGGTCATGAAGCCGCCCTGAACACCGAAGCGCTCCCTTTCTGGGCCACCATCGTCGATGCGTGCAACGCGAACGCAGCATCCTTCACCTGGCGCGGGCCGGCCGCACCACGTAGTTGCCGGACGATCTCGACGATGTGGAGCCAGCCCCACATGTAGCTCTCGGCCAAATGGCCGCCGGAGGTATTGATCGGTAGCCGTCCTCCGGGTGCCGTCTCGCCGGATGCCAGCAGTGCTCCGGCGCCACCCGGCTCGGCGAAGCCCAGAGCCTCGATCATCTGCAGTACCCAGACACTCGCCGGGTCCTGAATCATAAGGATGTCGACGTCGTCCCGTTCGATGCCGGCGGAGCGGAGAGCCCGCGTCGCCACCTCACCCATCCAGCGCCGCTCCAGATTGTCTTTGTTCTGGATATTTCGCAACGATGCCACCTGTGCCACGCCCACCAGGTCGACCGGTGCGTGCGGGAAGTCGCGGGAACGGTCTTGAGAGGTGATAACGAGAGCGACGCCGCCGTCATCGAAGCCGGCGATGTCGCTGCGCCGCACAGGGGCGATGTAATACGGCTCGGCAAGGTACGACGCAATGCTCGACGGTCCATGGTGTGCCGCCATCGGATTGAGGGAGGCCCACTGGCGCTGGGCAACGACGACGGCCCCGAGGTCGGCCTCGCTCGCACCGTAGAGATGCTGGTAGCGACGAAACATCAGTGCAGCCAGTGTGCCGATGGTATCCACCACGCCGTGATGGAGGTTCTCGCCTCCGTAGGAGGAGAAGTCCCCACCGCGGGTGCCCTGGTCGGTGCCATACGTGAGGAGGACGGTCTTGGCCAGGCCGGCGGCAATCACCATCGCCGCCAGATGGATCGAGAAGTTACATGTGCCGTAGTCCAGCGAAGCCGAATAGGCGGGATTGAGCCCGAGGAGACGTCCCATCACCGTGTCCACCCCGCCACCGCCCAGTGCCTTGCAGGTGATGAGCCCGTCGACTGCATGCTTGTCGATACCTGCGTCGTCGAGCGCGCGCCGGGCCGCGTCTACGGCGAAGTCCTCACCGCGCCAGTTCGCGTCCCCTCGAGCGGAGGCCACACCGATCCCGACGATGGCCGACCTGCCGTCGATTCCACCGTCTCTCACCGCCATTCTTCGCCCCCGGGCTCTCGGACCATCATTCTCTGCCATCCTAGGCTTCACCCATCCGGACCTTGCGTGGCCAACCGGGCTTCGGGGATCTCCGCCGCCGGCCCCGCACGTTGTGTTCAGGCCCGCTCGATGACCTCGCGCTCGTCACGGAACGGGTCGGGGTCGACGTGGCACGGATCGTCGAAGATCATCGTCGCCCGTCCGTTCGCTGAGTAGGCCGGCCACACGGGCAGATCAGGGTGGTTCGGATCGCCGACCTTGCCGAAGGCGGCCCATGCGGTGCTCATCTGTGTCGTCAGCGTCCTCGCGGCAGGATATTGCGTGGCCGGCATGCTCTCGCACGTGTCCATGGTCAGTGGCACGCACATGCCGTGGCTGGCGCGAACGAACCCGTCGAGTGCCGGGCTCTCCCATGCCAGGAGGTACATCCACACAGGTGCGCTGCCCCCTGCCATCTTGCGTTGGGCAAGTTCTATGGAGGCGATGCGCGGACTGGTGCTCGTGATCAGAAGGTAGAGCTCGGTCGGGGTCGCATCGGGATGACCTCGCCGGAACGTCTCGAGCACGTGGGGCAGGCGGTCGCCGAAGAGAGGGGTGAGGCGCGCAAGCAGAGCTTTTTCGTCCAGCTCCCGTTCCTGCTCGTAGGCGAGGAACATGGCGTTCTCGTGCCGGGTGGTGCCGATGAGGAGCGGGACTGCCCCGGACGCTCCCGCGGCGAGGGCGTCGCCCGGGTGGTGAGGAATACTCGGGGAGCCGAGGACCGGACCGAAGCTCATGAAGCCGGGGACGATTGGTCCCCGCGGCATCGCGAACACGGCATGCAGCAGCTCTCCGACGGGCATGGACTGGAGCTGCTCGACGTCGTCCGCGCGCACCCCGGCGGCCTCGAGCAGCTGCGCCGCCAGAGCCGTGGCGGTGCCCTGCTCCTGGACGCTCAGGCTGGCACCACTCTGGATCACCGCTCGATGGAAGAGTCCGGCGGCAGCCGGCATGGCGAGGAGCACACTGACTTTGGCACCCCCGCCCGATTCGCCGAAGATCATCACGTTGCCCCGGTCGCCCCCGAAGCCGCCGATGTTGTCGCGTACCCAACCCAGGGCGGCCACGAGGTCGTGCATCCCGACGTTGCCGCTCTCCGCGAATGGCTCGCCGCAGAGCTCGCCCAGGTGGAGGTAGCCGAGGGCGTTGATGCGGTGGTTGACGGTGACAACCACACAGTCGTGCTTCCGGGCGAGGTTGCTCCCGTCATGCCATCCCCACGCCCCCGAGCCCATGCCGAAGCCACCGCCGTGCATGCGGAAGAGCACCGGGCGGAGACCACCGTCGGTCGCCGGCGTCCAGACATTGAGGACCAGGCAGTCCTCATCCTCCGCCGCTTCGCGTTGCGGCATGCCGAAGACGTTTTGGACTTCGGCGATCCTGCCGCCCGGGGGCGGCCCGGCGCTCTGCGGGCAGGCCGGCCCGAAGGCGAGGGCGTCGCGCACGCCGGACCAGGGGACCACTTCGGACGGGGGCAGGAAGCGGGCGGGAATGCTGGCATAAGGGATCCCCTTGAAGACAGCGACGCCATCGGCACGCTGCCCCCGGACCTTGCCCGATTGCGTCCTGACGACCACCTCGTCCATTCCGCCCCCCCTTTTAGCGCCACGCAGCAGCAATCGCAACCGGCCTTTCCCGACGGCACTCGATCGATTCGACGAATGGTACCGTCGTGGTCTGGCGTCAGAGACGGAAAGGTCGTGGGATGGAGCTGACCATGAACGATGCTGCGAGGGTCTTCACCGATCCGTCGGCCTATGCAGACGAGCCGAGATTCTATGCCGCATGTGCGTTGCTGCGACGCGAGGCCCCAGTGGCCTACGTCGACGTCGACGGTTTCGCCCCGTTCTGGGCTCTCACCCGCCACGAGGACCTCATGGCGGTCGAGCGTGCTCCCGCTCTCTGGGTCAATGCGCCGCGCGCCGCCTTGGCCCCGCAATCACAGGTGAGCGCCGACATTCCCGTGCGCACCCTGGTCCAGATGGACGCGCCCGACCACACCGCCTACCGCAAGATCAGCATCGACTGGTTCAAGCAGAGCAATATCTCCCGCCTGGCCGCCCGTTCGGCGGAACTGGCGAAGCGGGCCGTGGACCATATGGCGGACCTCGGGGGCGAGTGCGACTTCTTCACCGACATAGCGGTGGACTACCCGCTCTACATCATTTTGGCGCTGCTCGGTCTTCCTGAAGAGGACTTCCCCCGCATGCTCAAGCTCACGCAGGAGATGTTCGGGCGGGACGACCCCGAGTTGGCCGGCGAGGGCGAAGGCGACTCGCTGATGGCGAGCCTCCTCGAATTCTTCGAGTACTTCGAGGGGCTGATTGCGGACCGCCGGGCCAACCCGCGTGATGACCTGGCGTCGGTCATCGCCAACGCCGAGGTCGACGGTGAGCCGATCGGCGTCCTCGAGGCCGTGGGCTACTACGTGATCATCGCCACGGCCGGTCACGACACCACGAGTTCGGCCATCAGCGGGGGCTTCGCCGCCCTGCTCGCCCATCCTGAGCAGTTGCAACGCCTGATGAGCGACCCGGCGCTCGTGCCGAGCGCGGTCGAGGAAATGTTCCGCTACGTGTCGCCGGTGAAGCAGTTCATGCGGACGGCGACCAGCGAGCAGGTCCTCGGCGGGGTCACGATCCCCGAAGGGGGAGCGGTGCTGCTGTCGTTCCCGGCGGCCAACCGGGACGAGGCTGTCTTCGCACGCCCTGACGAGTTCGATGTCGCACGCGACCCCAATCGCCACGTCGCCTTCGGGTTCGGTGCCCACTACTGCCTCGGGACCCACCTGGCCCGGCTGGAGACCCGCGCCTTCTACAACGAGTTGATCCCCCGGCTGGAGTTCGCCGAATTGGCCGGCAAACCCGAGTTCATGCAGACGCTGTTCGTGGGCGGCCCCAAACACGTCCCGGTGCGGTACCGCTTGCGGTGACCTGGGTGCCGACCCGGGTGGGCCGCGACGACCCGCCAGCGATTGTCAGACCCGGCCGCCTATTGCCGGCTCGTTCGTCTCGAGCACGACTCCCTGCCCTATGAGGATGTCAACGTCCGTTTCGGCATAGCCGAGTCCGCGGAGGATTTCGCGTGAGTGCTGTCCAACCATGGGGGCCGGGCCTTGGACGACGCCAGGCGTCCGTTCGAAATCGAAGAGCAGCCCGAAGACGTCCATGTGGCCGACCGAGCCATGGTCGTACGACGTGACCCAGCCCTTCTCTCGAAGCTCGGGATCGTCGAAGAGTGTCATGACGAAGTCGGGGTCGGACACCTCGCACGGCACGCCGGCTGTGTCGAGCAAGCCGAACCACTCACTTGCGGTGCGCGCAGCGAACGCCGACTCGAGGCGGCCCCCCAGGGCGTCGGCGTGTTCCTTTCGCGCCGGCAGATCGGCAAACCTCGGGTCGGTCGCCAGATCTGGCTGCTCCACAACTTCGCACAGCGATGACCATTGGGCCTCGGAGAGCACAGCGATGCAAAGCCACCCTTCGCTCGTCGGGTAGAGCCGGCACAGCGGGCCCAATCCGTAGTGCATCCGGTCGAGGTCCGGTCGCTCGCCGGAGTGTGCGCCGTCCGGCGTGATCCAGGCCATCGAGGTGTTGAGCAGGTGCGCGTAGAGGATGGAGGTGTCGATGAACTGACCGACGCCGGTTCGGTCTCGGTGGTAAAGGGCCTGCACCGTGGCGATGGCGGACAGAAAGCCGCAGCCGGTGTCACCGAGCGAGCACACGCTCCACAACCCCCGGCCGCCGTTCTCCACGGCGCCGTCGAGGAAGGTGGTTCCGGCCAGGGCTGCTCCGGTCTGGTCGTTGCCGGGGAGGGTGTCGCGGGGGCCGTGCTCGAATCCACGAGTATGGCAGTAGATCAGGTCGGCCTTTATGGCCTTGAGCGATGCGTAGTCGACCCGGAGCCGCTGGGCGGCGTCGTACCGCATGTTGTGATGGACCACGTCGGCAGTGCGGACGAGCGCCTCCAACACGGCATAGCCCTCGGGGTCCTTGAGATTGAGCGAGATGCTCCGCTTCCCCCGGTTGCAGGCCATCGCCAGATGCGACCCGAACCAGTAGCCGTCGGTCAGCGTGTTCACCTTGATCACGTCGGCCCCGAGGTCGGCCAGGAGTTGGGCGCCGAAGGGCCCCGCTACAGCGAGGCCCAAGTCCAGGACGCGTACTCCGTCCAGCGGCGGCGACTGACGGGAACGCGCCTGCGTCGGCACTCGGTCCGGACCCGGTCGCGCTGCCTCTGCGATCACCTCCTGCGTGTGAGAGCCCGTCGTCGCCGGCGATACGGGTGGGTCGGTCGCACACTCCGAAAGGGAGTAGACACGCCCGACTTGACGCACGGGCCCGCGTCCGGGTTGCTCCACTTCTATGACGCACCCGTCAGTGACAAGCAGCTCGTCGAGCAAGGCCTCCTCAGGCGAGCGGACTACCTGGAGGGGGACGCCGACCTCGGCTGCAATGCGGGCCCACTCCTCAGACGGGAATTTGGCGATGGCCGCCCGGAGTTGGGGGTCGAACTCGTGGAGGATGACCATGTTCTCCTCGGCCATGCCGATGCGCAGGTGCATGTCCCGGGGCCGGGCCACCTGCCATTGGCTGTCGGAGGAGGGCAACTCCAGCCGGTCGCCCTCCGAGACGCCGAGGACGAACGTGGGCAGCATGACCCATTGGTGCACCAAGCGCCCGTCGGCGGCCTCGTAGATAGCCTTCGGAGCTCGCGGATCGATCAGCCATGATTGGTAGTTCACGCTTCGGTAGCGCTCCGTGCGTTGCCAGGGCCCGATCGTGGTGGCGAGGACACCTTGCAGGTGCGATGTCGAAACCTTCTGCCCCCGCCCGCTGAGCTCGCGCTCGCGCAGTGCGGCGCTGATGGCGAGTGTGGCCAGGTAGGCCGTGGCCATGCTGGCCCAGGGAACGCCGGATGCAAGAGGACCGTCGCGGTGAGGCCCGACCCAACTCTCTGGGTCGGGCGGCTTCAGCCCGGGCATGATCCCTTCTCCGCCGGCCAGCCGCTCGATCGTCCCCCCGACCACTCCCCGGTGTTCCCATTGTTGCCCCGTACGGGCGGCCACCAGCATGTCGTACCCCGGACGATCGGCGTGGCGACCGTCCTCCCCGTACGCCGTGATCGAGCAATAGACGAGTCGTTCGTTGCGGGCGCGTAGGGTCTCGTCGTCAATGCCGAGACGCTGTGTCGTCCCGGGAGCGAAGCTCTCCACGACGACATCGGCACGCAGCGCCAACTCGAGGAATACCTCGCGTTGACTGGCCTCGGTCAGGTCGAGCACGGCACTGCGCTTGCCGCGCGCCCATACGTCTGATCCCGGGACGGTTCCGAACGGAACCCCGCCGGGTGGCTCGATCCGGGTGACCAGGGCGCCATGATCGGCCAACAACATGGTGGCAACAGGCCCCGCGATACCCCACGAAAGATCCAAGACATTGACACCGGCGAGCACCCCAGCCATTGGTTTGGAGCGTACAAGCGATTTGATATCGACGTCGATTACGCTTCGGGCACATCCCACGATGTAACCCGGAGGCCCGCGATGTCCACTGCCCGAGCTCAGCGCCTGTTCTCGTCGGACGATCACGCCGACCTGACGCAAGACCAGGTCAAGCTGTATCTGCATCCACGGCATCACGAAAGCTACGACGCGGCGGTCGCTCAAGTCGAAGCGGAGCTACGTGGTCGCAACAACGTCGCGGTGAACCGGCGTTGGCGTGAACAGCAGAACCTTGCGCCCACGGACACCAAGGGATTCGGGGCCAGCGAAAGGCACCCCGCGTTCGGGCGGGCCGGCCATACGGACCCCGTCGAGCGGCTCAAGGATATGGACATGGACGGAGTGGAGGCGTCGGCCAGCTACTGCGAGGTCAGCGCCTTCCGCTATCTCTACCTCGTCAAAGATGGGGCCGCCGAAGCAACGCGCGCCTTCAACACCGCGCTGGCGGAGTTCGCGTCGGTCGATCCGAAGCGTTTAATCGTTTCGTACCAGATCCCGATTCACGATATCGACCTGGCCGTCAACGAGGTGCGCTGGGCTGCAGCCAATGGGTGCAAGTCGCTGCAACTGCCGGTGTTCCCGACCGAGCTCGGGCTGCCGGACTACTGGGATGCTCGGTATGACCCCCTCTGGAGCGCCATCCAGGATGCCGATCTTCCCGTCTGCCTCCACATCGGGCTGAAGCTCAGCATGGAGGACCTCGCCCAGCGGGATCCGACCCCCCAGCGTGCCATCTTCACGTCGATGGTCCCCATGTCGGCGGCGGAGGCGCTCGGTATGTGGCTCCTCACCGGCATTCTCGAACGGCACCCCCACCTCAAGGTGGTCTTCGTGGAGCCGGGTATCGGCTGGGTCACATGGTGGCTGACGACAGCCGACGACATGGCAGCGCGTCAGGGGTACGAGTTCCCCGGCCTCAAGCATGCTCCGAGTGACTACTTTCACCGCAACGTCCACCTCACCTTCATCGACGAGCCCGATGTTGTGCGTCAGGCGCACGAGTGCCTCGGCATCCATAACGTCATGTGGTCGTCCGATTACCCGCACCCAGTCTCGAGCTGGCCGAATTCGCGACCGACCATCGAGCGCATCTTCGCCGACATCTCCGAAGAAGACCGCGATCTCGTGTGTTACGCCAACGCGGCACGTGTCTGGAATATCTGAGCCGTGCGCGTCAAGGCACCAGTCGTTGTCGACGAGGACCGTTTCTTCTGGGACGGCATACACGACGGTCTCCTTCTTCTACGCCAATGCGGTCGCTGCGGCCGGCTTCAGCACCCGCCCTCGCCCATGTGCCCGGAGTGTGGATCGCTACAGTGGTCGGTGGGGCAGATGTCAGGTCGTGGCACGGTGCACAGCTGGATCGTCTCGCACCACCCCAGCGACCCTGACGACACCCCGCGTATTGCTGCGGTCATCGACCTTGCCGAGGGCCCGAGATTCGTGTCCAACCTCGTTGGCTGTGAACCCGACGACGTCGTCAACGATATGCCCGTCGAAGTGGTCTTCATCGACGTTGACGCGGTCAGGCTTCCCCAGTTCCGACCCGTGTCGAGGTGACCGCAGGCCAGCGGGTCGCCGTGGTCGGCATCGGACAGACGGAATTCTCCAAGGACTCCGGCCGAAGCGAGCTGCAGCTGGCGTGCGAGGCCGCCAAAGCGGCGATCGACGATGCCGGATTGGTACCGGCGGACGTCGACGGCACGGTGACCTTTACGCTCGATACGAACGACGAGCTTGCGCTCATCCGCAGCCTCGGCATCGACGAACTGCGCTGGACCTCGCGCACACCCTTCGGCGGTGCTGGAGCGTCTGCGACCCTCCAGCACGCGGCGGCCGCCATCGTGAGCGGTGCTGCTGAGGCGGTGCTGGTCTACCGCGCCTTCAACGAGCGCTCCGGGCACCGGTTCGGGCAGCCTCTGCAGCGGCCGCCGTCGGCCCGGACGAACATGCATGACCCCTACGGTCTGCTGACCCCGCCGCAGGTGTACGCACTTTGGTTCCAGCGCTACATGCATGTCTATGGGCTCACAAACGCCGATTTCGGCCTGTATTCCGTGGTCGCCCGCCGAAACGCCGCCACGAATCCGAACGCCTGGTTCTTCAACCGACCCATCACGATCGACGACCACCAGCAGTCACGTTGGATTGTTGAGCCGGTTCTTCGGCTTCTCGATTGCTGCCAGGAGAGCGACGGCGGAGTGGCCCTGGTGGTGACGTCCGAAGATCGGGCGCGGGACCTTCGCCACCGGGTTGTTACCATCGAGGGAGCGGCCCAGAGCAGCGTTCGTGATGGCGATATGTCTTTCAACTACTACGGCGACGATCTCACCCGTTTCATTGAAGCCGAGCGCAGTGCGCAGCAACTGTGGCAGACCACAGGACTCGAGGCCGCCGACATCGACGTCGCCATGATCTACGAGAACAGCAGCCCGGTCGTCTTCTACCAGCTGGAGGCGTACGGGTTCTGTGGGCCGGGCGAAAGCCGGGACTTCATTGCCGAGGGACACATCGACCTCGCGGGCACGATCCCGGTCAACCCCCATGGTGGCTTGCTCGGCGAGGCCTACATCCATGGAATGAACAACATCCTGGAGGCCGTCCGCCAGCTGCGGGGTACTTCATGCAATCAGGTCCAGGGAGCGCAGAAGGTGCTCGTTGCCGCGGGCCGTAGCGCGGCGATCCTCGGCCGGGACTGAGGGCGTCGTGAGCCGAGAGGCACATCAGACCGGCGAACAGCGCGTCGTGGTCCGCCGGTGGGGAAGCGAGACCGCTCTCAGCGACGACGACGAAGCTCGCCGACGCCTCGTCGATGCGGCGGGGCGGTGCATTGCCAAGCGGGGGAGTATCGACATTCGAATGGCCATGGTGGCGGATGAGGCCGGTGTCGCGCGGTCCACGCTGTACCGATATTTCCAGACGCGTGACGAGCTCATCATCGGGTTGATGGTCAGCCGGGTGGGTGCCGCGTTGGATGCAGCGGTTCGCTCCCTTCCCGATCCGAAGGACGCCAGGGGGTCGATCCCCGAGTTGATTCTCTACCCCCTGGATCTGGTGCCGGGCAATCCGTTGAACGAAGCCTTGTTCTCCTCCGACAGTGGTCCGGTCGTCTCGGCGCTACAGCTGCAGTCAGAGCCCCTCATCGACTCGATGCATGCTGCGTACGGCCCCCTTTTGGAGGCTTGGCTGGCGGACGGGCAGCTCTGGAGCGATCTAGAAGTTCGAGAGACGCTCCGCTGGATGAATGCGGTTTCTCTCATGCTTCTTGGCCCTCCGTGGCGGGACCTGGGCAGACGGGCGAAACGAGACTTCCTCGAGCGTTACCTGCTGAGAGCGTTGCTGACGCGGTGACCGCTCTCGAAAAGCGACCGGTCGCCCAGGATCGGACAGAAGCTGCTACTTGTCCGATTCGGGGTTCTGTCTTACAATCGCCAGGAACACGATGTCTTCGACACAGACGTGAGAGGGGGCAGTGAACGTGACCGCGGACTCCGTACGATTGACGCTTCCGCACACACGCGACCCGGACGCCGAAAAGCTCGTCACGCACATGACGGCATCGGGGCAGCCTCCCCTTTCTGCGCTCGGCGTCCAAGGGGCACGGGCCTATCTGGAGGACAAAGCGGCCGCGGTGATCGGCCCGGAGATGGACCTCTGCGTGGACGAGTTGATCCCGACGGACGGGGGCGAGGTGCTGGCGCGGATTTATCGGGCCGGACCGTCGGCGGCACAGCCGGTCGTCGTCTACTTTCACGGCGGGGGTTGGGTGGTCGGGAGCGTGGCGGCATCCGATCCGTTCTGCCGTCGCCTGGCCCGGGAAGCCGAATGTGTCGTGGTTTCGGTGGATTACCCTTTGGCACCCGAAAACCCGTATCCCGTCGCGGTTCGCGCTTCGATTGCGGCGATCGAATGGGCGAGCGAACGTGCCACGGAATGGGGCGGTGACCGGGAGCGGTTGGTGGTTCTCGGCGATTCTGCGGGGGGGAATCTGGCTGCGGTAGCGGTACGCCACATTCTGGAGCAGCACAGCTGCGGTGTCGTGCGCCAGATTCTCGCCTATCCCGGTGTCACCGCAGATCGGGAAGGAGACGGTGGCCCATTCGGGCAGCAGTGGCCCCTCGCTGCTGCGGACCGTTCCTGGTTCTTCGAAAAGTACCTTCCCGACGGACCCCCCGACAATGATCCCGACGTCGCCCCTCTTCTGGCCGACGCCTCCGGCATGCCGCCCACGACGCTGCTCTTGGGCGGTTGTGACCCGTTGGTGGCCGAAGGCCTGCTCTACGCCAGCCACCTGTGGGACGCGGGGGTCTCGGTCGACCTGCACGTCTTTTCGGGACAGATACACGGGTTTCTCACCTTCGACGAGAGCGTCCTCTCGCGTAGCCGGGAGGCGGTCGGTGTCGTCGCGAACGCCATCCGAAGGGCATGAAGCGACTCGTCGCGTCCGGCCCCGCCGCAACGCGACAGACCGTGGGCGTGAACGGAAATCCGCACATCCACGTTGTCGAACGCCCTGATTCGAATCGGGAGGAATTTTCATGAAAGTCAATCTCGCCCTGGGCGTTCAGAACCAGAAGGACTGGCCTCGGGTGTTGGCCGAAAACTGGACCACACCTCCACAGCCGGCTGACTCGGAGCTGGTGTCGAAGGTCTTCCGTCTCGCCGATCTGGCCGAGCCTCTCGGTTTCGATGGTGTGTGGGCCGCCCAGCACTTCGGCACCCCCTATGGGATGACCCCCAATCCGCTCTTGGCACTCAGCTATGTGGCCGGCCGGACCGAAAGCATCTCTCTCGGCACCATGGTCCTGGTGCTGCCCTGGTGGAATCCGGTCCAGTGCGCGCATGAGATCGCCTACCTCGACATCCTTTCCAATGGTCGGTTCGACACCATCGGGTTCGGACGTGGTGTGGCGAAGACCGAGTTTGATGCACTGGGGATCGACCGAGAAGAAGCCAGGCAGCGATTTGCGGAAGGGCTCGAGATCATCCGTCGCGCCTTGTCAGGGCCGCGCTATGCGTTCGAGGGCGAAATCTTCAACGTGCCGGAAAGCTCACTGCGGCCCCAGCCCATCTCCGTGGACCTGACCGAGCGGTTCTTCGGCGCCTCGTCGACCAACACCTCACTGGAGCTGATGGCTCGCGCCGGACTCAAACCGCTCTTCGTCGGGAACAAGCCCCTGTCGGAGGCGGCAAAGGACGTTCGGCTGGTCAACACCTACCGACGCGAAGAGGGGTTGGCGCCGTGCCAGCCCAAGAACATCCTCTTCATGTACTGCGCATCAACGGACAAGGAAGCCAGCGATGCTGACCCATGGATCGAGGAGGCGAATAAGTCCGTCCGTCTGCACTACGGGTTCGGCGACCCGAATTCCTTCACGGGAGTCAAGGGTTATGAGGCGTACGCGTCCGGGGACGGCAGCGCGACAGCGATCAAGGCCGACGACGGCAGGCGAAAGATCGGGACGGGATCGGCCTATGACAAATCGAACCTGCTGGTCGGAACGCCCGACGTCATCTTCGAGCGCATCACGTCCGGGCAGATGGCTTGTTCGTATTCGGAGCTAACCATTCATGCCATGGGGGAGACGATGGACCAGGCTGAAGCGAGCCTGAACCTCTTCGCCAAGGAGGTGTTGCCCGAAGTGCACAAAATGGACGCTCCGCTCAATTCTTCCGGCCTTCCGGAAGGCGACGACGAGCAGGCGGCCGCCCTGCAGTCCTGATCGCCGCGAGGGCGTCAAGCACTAACAAGTAAGGAGAACAACGTGCATGATCTTGTCATCAGGAACGGCCTCGTTGTCGATGGGTCCGGCCGGGAGCCCTTCGCGGGCGATATCGCCGTCGACAAGGAAGTCATCACCGCCGTCGGAAAGGTGGAGCGGTCCGGAAGAGCGGAGATCGATGCGTCGGGGCACATCGTCACCCCGGGTTTCGTCGATCTGCACACGCACTACGACGCGCAGGTCATGTGGGACCCGATCCTGGCGCCATCGGCCTGGCACGGCGTGACCACGGTGATCACTGGAAACTGCTCAGTGGGGTTCGCTCCTCTGCGGAGCGACGATCGGTCATTTTCACTGAAGGTCATGGAAGCCGTCGAGGAGATCCCCTGTGCAGTGATGGAGGCAGGCATCGATTTCGATTGGGAGACGTATCCGGAGTACCTCGACGCGTTGGATCGCCGACAGCACACCATCGACATCGGAACCCAGGTCGCGCACGTCGCCCTGCGGGCCTATGTCATGGGTGAGCGGGCTGAGCGGAACGAAGAGGCGACTGCAGAGGACATCGGGGTGATGTCCGAACTCGCGGAGGGAGCGCTGCGTGCTGGAGCATTGGGTCTGGCGGGCTCTCGCACCAAGGCGCACCGCTACGTCGATGGCACCATGGTGCCCGGAACGTTCGCCTATGAGGACGAACTGCTCCAGCTCTCGGCAGTGGTCGGGAAGGTCGATGGCCGGGTCATGCAATATCTGGGTGACGTCTTCGACCTCGATCACGACATTCCCTACACGCTCGAGTTGGCCCGGACCGCCAAGGCTCCCATCCACTTCATCATGAGCGACACGGCGTGGGAGCGCCGACTCGCGCTGATTGATGCAGGACGGCGGGAAGGACTGACGTTCTACGGACATGTCGCCCCACGTGCGGTCGGCTTGCTCGGACATTGGCGATCAGTACAGCACCCGTTCGAGGAAGCCCCAACGATGCAGGCAGCCGCCGAGCTGGCCTGGGAGGATCGGCTGGACCTCCTACGCGACCCGGAATTCAAGGCGAAGGTGATCGCCGAGATAGCGGGAATCGAGGGAAATTTCTTCACTTCGCATCCTTTCGCCCAGATGTACGAAATGAGTGGCTACCCCAACTACGAGCCCGATCCGAAGACGGACAGCATTGCCGCCAGGGCCGAGGAACACGAACAGCAGCCGCTGGACTACGCCTACGACGTGATGACCCGAAACGACGGGACCGGATTCCTCTACATACCCATCGCCAATTACCGATCCGGCGACTTCAGCGTCATACGGGAGCTCCTCACGACTCCGAACATCGTGGTCAGCCTCGCCGATGGAGGCGCCCACTGCACGCGAATCTGTGACGCCGCGACGCCGACATTCATGCTCGCCCACTGGGGTCGCGACAGGACGCGCGGCGAGAAATTGCCTCTAGAGACCGTCGTAAGAGCACTGAGTCGTGACGCCGCCGCCTCCTACGGCCTCTTCGATCGGGGACTCCTGCAGCGCGGCTACCTCGCCGACATCAACGTCATCGACTTCGAGCACCTTCGCTTGCCCGGACCCTACCGGTCTTTCGACTTTCCGACAGGAGGGCAGCGCCTTCTCCAGCAAGCCGAAGGGTACGTGGCGACAATCAAGCGGGGTCAGGTCACGTTCCGGGACGGCCAGCATTGCGGCAGGTTCCCTGGCCAGGTCATCCGCGGGAGCCAGCGGAGCCCGCGCGCTGACGACGACTCCGCTCGGTGAGTGAGGGGCGGTCGCGGCCGTCGTCGGCCGATGGTTCAGGCGTCAGGGGCGACCCGGCCCGAGCTACCGTGACGGCTTCGAGATGAAAAGGGGGAGCTCATGGAGCGGGTGTCATTCAACGACGGCTGGCATGTCCGGCCGAAGGTGAGCACGTTCTTGGAGCGTGGAGGTTTCGTTCCTTCATGGGAGCCTGTCCTTCTGCCGCATGACGTGATGATCGGTTTGACCCGCAGTCCCTCGGAGGGTCCGGGGAATGCGTACTTCCCTGGCGGAACGTGGGAGTACCAGAAGAAGTTCGTGCTTCGGGAGGAGACTTTGGGGAAGCGGGTGTTCCTCGAGTTCGAGGGTGTCTACCGCGACGCAACGGTCTCCGTGAACGGCAGCTTCGTGGGCCACCACCCGTACGGGTATACGGGATTTACGCTGGCGATCGATCACCTTCTCCGCCACGGCGAAGAGAATGAGGTTCGGGTGGAGGTCACGGCGCAGGAGGATGCCCGGTGGTACTCCGGTGCAGGTATTTACCGAAATGTGAAGCTCGTGGTCGGGGAACCCGTCCACCTCGCACTGGATAGTTTGTGCGTCACCACGCCTGAGATCGACGACGATCTTGCCGTCGTCGAGGTCATGGCGCTCCTCGAGAACGACGGGATCGTGACTCTGCCGACGTCCGTGGAGACCCGTGTCGTCGATGACCGAGGTGTCGTGGTCGCCAGCGAGGTGTCGCCTCTGACGAGTTTCCCGGGGCGGTCGGCGCTGATACGGCAGCGGTTGGCCGTGGCCGACCCGCGCCGATGGGGTCCGGCAATGCCCACCCTCTACACATGCGAGATAGTGGTCCGTGACCGGGACAGCGCTGAGATTGACCGCGAATGGACGACCTTCGGGATCCGGTCCCTCCAGCTCGATGCGGTGCGGGGCCTGCGAATCAATGGTGAGGTGGTGAAACTCCGAGGGGCATGCATTCACCATGACAACGGCGTCATCGGGTCAGCAACTGTCGAACGCGCCGATGAACGGCGTATCGAGATCCTGAAGGCGGCGGGCTTCAACGCAATCCGGAGTGCGCACAACCCGGCCAGCAAGGCCCTTCTCAACGCCTGCGACCGTCTCGGAATACTGGTGATGGACGAGGCATTCGACATGTGGACGCAACCCAAGATGCGCAACGACTACTCCCGCAACTTTCCGGAGTCGTGGGAAGCAGACATCGATGCCATGGTCAGCAAAGACCGCAATCATCCGAGCGTCGTGCTGTATTCGATCGGCAACGAGATCCCAGACACGGGCGATCCCGTCGGCGCCGACGTCGGACGCGGGCTGGCCGAACGGATTCGTGCGCATGACGACACCCGCTACGTCACCAACGGCGTCAATCCCATCATCTCGGTCGGCATCCAGAGCATCATCGAGATGGCCTCAGAGGGCGCACGCGACGAGGCGAACACCGATGAGGAGAATGCGGGCGTCAACACGGTCATGCAGCGGTTACGTGCGGCCCTTCCCGTTCTCCTGCAGTCCGATTCGGTGGCGGAGAAACTCGACGAGTCGTATTGTTACCTCGACGTCGCCGGCTACAACTACAGCGATGCGCGCTACGAGCTTGATGGCACACGCATGCCCAACCGGGTCATCGTCGGCTCAGAGACCCACAACACCAGCATCAGCCACAACTGGCCGAAGGTGTTGGCGCTGCCCCATGTGATCGGCGACTTCACCTGGACGGGCTGGGACTACCTCGGCGAGGTCGGCTTGGGTCGTGTCGCCTACGGCGACGACAGCGGTTTGCTCATGGGCGATTACCCGTGGCTTACTGCATGGTGCGCCGACATCGACATCACCGGTCAACGACGAGCACTGTCCTATCTCCGTGAGACCGTGTTCGGCCTTCGGTCCGAACCGTACATATCCGTACGGGATCCGAAGTGGCATGACGTGACGCCGTCGCATTTGGGATTGGCCGGAGAACCGTGGCTGGAGGGTCTGTCGTCGTGGTCGTGGCCCGGATGCGAGGCCAGCCCGATCACCGTGGACGTTATGAGCGATGCCGACGAGGTGGAACTCCTCGTCAACGGCGACCCCATGGGCCGCCAACCAGCTGGAGGGCAACGCTTCCGCACCACGTTCGAGACGACCTACGAGCCGGGCGAGATCGTCGCAGTCGCCTACCGCGGGGGAACCGAGGTGGCTCGCGCTTCCCTGCGATCCGGGACCGGCCTGGCCGGGCTTGATGTGCGGGCCGACCGCCCCGAGATCCGCGCCGACGACACCGACCTCGCCTATGTGGACATCACACTCGTCGACGGCGAGGGTCAATTGCACCACGCGGAGGACCGGGTGGTCACGGTCGCGGTGAGTGGACCCGGAGTGCTTCTCGGGCTGGGCAGTGCCAACCCGTGCACAGAGGAGTCGTTCGACGAGCCCGGCCACCACACGTTCAACGGACGGGCCCTTGCGGTCGTGCGGCCGACCGCCCCCGGGACCGTGACGGTTGCCGTGACGAGTTCCGGTCTTGCTCCACGGCATGTGACGATCGAGGCTCGCGAGCTCCGATCGACGAGTTCCAACGGGTCCTCAGTGAGCTCAGGGCATTCCTAAACCTACCGTGGACTCGATCGCACCGTCGTTATACGCTGGCGTCCTGAGCAGAAGGAAGCACGGAGGGGGAGGCATGGAGGGAAACGGCCGAGCGGAAGGCATGTCGGAGCTCGAGTGGCTTGTTGCGTTGGAGGAGATCCGGCTCCTGAAGGCTCGGAGAGACCGCTATGCCGACGCGCACGACTGGGAGGCCTACGAGGCGCTCCACGCTCCCGACCATGTTTCCTACAACGACGGCTACGAGCCCTGGACGTCCTCGAAGGAGATGATCGAGAACGTGAGCCGCATCATGAACGACATGATCACGGTGCATCACTCGTACGATCCTGAGATCATTTTCGACTCGCCCGAGAAGGCGCGCGGAATCTGGGCCATGAGCGGTGCGGGCATCTCCAAGGAGGGCGAGAACACAACCTGGACCCACGAGTACGGCTATTACTACGAGACCTATGAAAAGCGTGATGGCCGCTGGATGTTCACGACACGTCGTTGGCACAGGTACTTCGGCAATGGCTCGGCGGGGGTGAACTTCCCCAAGGATGCCCCGAAGGGCGAGAACGCATTTGCGGATCCTCTTTTCGGAGGGAGCCCTTCATGACGCGCGTCGACTCTTCCCCGGACGCCGTTCCCGCTGTGGGGGACAAGTGCATCTGGACGCTTGTGCGGCCCGAAGGTGTTCCCATCGCCGAGTTCCACCAGTATGTCCTGGAGGATCTGGCCAAGGCCGCCGGCAATCTGCTGCCGGATGCCACTGGCGTCATGGTCACCCTCCAGGAGCCCAACGCCTTCTCCGGAGCCTTTGTCAGGGTCGGAGCAGCCGATCGCCGGGTCGATGCCGTTCTTCAGATCACCTCATCGGGATCCTACGTGGCGACCGACACCGTCAATTCGGTCCTGAGCGCTAATTGTGGCCACGTGCAAGGGTGGCGCGTCCACCCAACGACGATTTTCGACGACAGCGATCCGGTGCAGCCCGTGGCCCCAATACCCTTCAAACAGATGCTCTGGATCAACCAACGCCTCGATGGCACCACACCCGAGTTCTATAACCGGAACTGGTACATACATGCCGGGCATCTCGACGGGGAGGAAGCAGAGAGTGAGGATTCACGCCGGATCCATATGCAACGGGGAGAGCAGGCAAAGGGCCACTGGTACATCCAGAACCGGGTGCTCGAGCCCATCACGCCGACCGCCTGGGTCGTCAACGGGTTCAGCGACTATCTGGCGGACGGGTTCATTCCCGGGCCCGGCGAGCGCTACGACCCTAAAGCCGGTCTGGGCGAGGAAAGCTTCGACAAATGGCCCCCCCGGTTGGTCCAGGGGGTCCCGTACCGGGTGCGCTGACGGCAGCGGACGTATCCATCCTCGGATGATCCGTCGTCACCGCTCCAAACGAGTCTTGAGGTTGGTCAATGTATTCGCGATGTCTCCTGCGAACCAGCCTGGCATGCCCTTCCATGCCTCTTCCCCGAGATTGATCAGCGCATCGTATTCGTGAAGGATCCGCCAGGTCTCCTCGACTCTTGTCCCGCCGGCTACGGGTTCGAATGTGTATCCCCATCGGGAGAACGCCTTTCCGTCCCAACCGATGGCCCCGATGTTCTCCCAAGCGAATTCACGGGGACGTTCGGCGACGACCACCCGCATGAGTGCCCGCCATTGGTTTCCACCCATGTCGTTCGAACCGAGGAAGAGGGCACCCACCCCTCGCTCTTCGGACTGCCACTCGCCGCCGACGCACTGCGAGCTGATGTCACCCATGGCCGGCATGTCGGCAATGAAGTCGAAGACGACCTCCGGTGGAACGTCGATGACGATGCTTCCGGAGGCGTGAAGAGGGCTTATGTCCATGGCTCAACTTTCCCACACTTCGAAGGAGAAAGGGGGACCGTCACCGTTGTTGCACCGGGCCTTGATCCGGTTCAGCCCGGAGCGAGCCGCCGCCAGGAGTCGAGGGGCATCGGGCTGCCCGGAGCGGTGATGGCTTGGATGCACACGTGGTCGGCTCCTGCTTCGTAGTGGGCTGCGAGCCGCTGCGCGACGTCGCCCGCGTCACCATGCGCGATCAGTGCGTCGACGAGACCGTCGCTACCCGAGGAGATGTCGTCGTCGGTGAAGCCGAGCCGTTTCCAGTTGTTCGCGTAGTTCGGAAGTCCCCCATAGCCCTTGATGACGGCACGCCCGATCTCGCGGGCCGCGGTGGGGTCGCTCTCGAGAATTACACCCTGTTCCACTGCGAGAAGGCTGCCGTTGAGGGCGGCACGGGCAATGGAGGTGTGTTCCGGGGTGACGAGGTAGGGGTGTGCGCCCGCGGTCCGGGTCTTTGCAAGGTCAAGCATCTTGGGTCCGAGCGCGGCCAGGCAGACCTGGTCCAGAGGGACCTCAGCTGCCTCGAGCCCATCGAGGTAGGCGGTCATGGTGGCGAGGGGCTGACCCCATTTTTCACCGACGACGACGCCGTGACTGACCCCGATCCCCAGGAGTAGTCGCCGGCGATGGTCCTCGGGCAACGCGAGGAACCACTGTCCCACGTCGCTCGGCTCATGCCGCCAGACGTTGAGAATGCCGGTGGCGATCGTAATCGTCGTCGTCGCTTGAAGGAGCCGGTTGAGGTCCTCGAACAGCGGCCCTCCGACGTCGGGCACCCATAACGCGGTGTAACCCAGCGCTTCCAATTCTGCTGCGGCCTCGACGATCTGCGCAGCGTCTCCGAAGCGCAGCTCGTGGGACCACACGCCGCACCCGCTCAGTTTCTCGGTCATCATCGTCCTCCGTCTTCCGGTCCTCGTCCAAGGTGATCCTAGGTCTTGCCCTTCCTCAACGATGGAGCCGCTCCCACACCGATGGTACGGTCGTCACCATGCCCCGTGCGTTTGCTTCGGATAGGCCCGTCGATCGGGCTGGACTGGACCAATTCATCGGTCCTCGGCATCACGCCATTCTCAGTACGCAGCGGGCTGATGGAAGTCCTCAGATGTCTCCGGTCACCATGGGGCTCGCACCCGACGGGGAGATCCTGGTGGCGAGCTATCCCGAACGCGCCAAAGTTCGCAACCTCCGACTGCACAACCAGGCGGCGATCTGCGTCCTGTCGAACGATTTCGGGGGCGAGTGGATCCAGGTTTCAGGGACAGCCGTTGTGGTTGATCTTCCTGAAGCAATGGAAGGTCTCGTGACCTATTTTCGTTCCATCAGCGGCGAACATTCCGACTGGGACGAGTATCGACAAGCCATGATCGACCAAGGCAAGGTACTCATTCGGGTAGCCATCGAGAGGTGGGGCCCGGTGAGCAAGGGCGGCTTCCCAGCCCGGCTCGGCGAGCCCTGATTCCTTCTTCGGGCGTGTCGCACAGCCGCGCTGGGCACGCCCGTCTTCAAGGTTCCACGGCGGCGTGGACCGTCGTTGGCTGCCGGGGTCCCCGTCACTCGTCCTCCGGTGTGGATTGCCGTATGCAGACCGCCGCTGTCGGCGAACTCAGCTATTCTCTTTCGGGCGATCCGGCCCTGTCATGGGCTTGATCGGTTTGAGCCAATCGAGCGTCAGTTACGAAATGAAGATGCGAATTCGCGTCAAGCACGCAGAACGCGGAAGAGGAGAGGTGCGTGGATAGCGAGGATTTCGAAGGGATCCGCTCTGTGGTGAGGGATTTCGTGCGCACCACTGTGGTTCCGGCGGAGAACGATATCGACGAGAGCGACGAGGTCCCGACCGCAATCCGAGAGGCCGCCAAAAAGATGGGTCTCTTCGGTTTTGCCCTACCCGAGGCCTACGGCGGGCTGGGGCTGTCGATGGAAGAAGAGAGCCGGATCGTGATCGAGCTCGGTTACACCACGCCGGCACTCAGGTCGATGTTCGGTACCAACAACGGCATCGCCGGGCATGTGCTGATGGAGGGGGGTACAGCGGGCCAGAAGGAGGAGTGGTTGCCGAAGATCGCCTCTGGTGACGCGGTTGCCTCCTTCGCCCTCACCGAAGCTGATGCCGGGTCGGATCCATCAGGCATGACGACCACGGCGGTCCCCGATGGGAGCGAGTGGGTCATCAACGGCTCCAAGCGCTATATCACCAATGCACCCCTGGCCGACGTCTTCATGGTGTTCGCCCGGACCGACCCCGCCGCAAGGGCGTCCCGGGGAATTTCGACATTCCTGGTCGAACGGGGAACTCCCGGGTTGTCCGTCGGACCACGCGACCACAAAATGGGACAATTCGGGGCGTGGACGGCCGACGTCCATTTTGACGACGTGCGGGTCCCGGCCTCCGCTCTGGTTGGTGAGGAGGCCGGGCAGAACACCGGATGGGCCACCGCGATGCGTTGTTTGGCGCATGGGCGAATCCACATTGCCGCCCTCTGCGTGGGCATGGCCGAGCGGCTTGTCGATGAGTCCGTGGAATACGCCCGCTCGCGCAAACAGTCAGGGCGGCCGATCGCCGGATTTCAGCTCATTCAAGGCCTCATCGCTGACTCCGTGACGGAGTTCCAAGCCGGGCGCAGCTTGGTCCTGGCCTCTGCCCGTGCCTTCGATGACGGGTCCGACCGCAAAGTGGGGCCGTCGACCGCCAAATACTTCTGCAGTGAAATGGTGGGTCGTGTCGCAGACCGTGCCGTGCAGATCCACGGTGGCGCCGGCTACATGCGTGGAGTCGCCGTCGAACGATTCTTCCGAGATGCCCGGCTCTTTCGGATTTACGAGGGAACGAGCCAGATCCAACAGGTGATCATCGCCCGGCACGTCATCGGTGGCGCGGTGGACGGGTGATGTAGTCAGCCCACGGCCTCGAAGATCGCGGTCAGCCCCTGGCCGCCGCCGATGCACATGGTCTCGAGACCCAAGGACGCTCCTCGCCGGTCCATCTCCCTGAGGAGGGTGGCGAGAATCCGTCCCCCTGTTGCGCCCACCGGATGCCCGAGTGAGATGCCCGATCCGTGCACGTTGAGGCGGTCGAAGTCTGATTCCTTGAACTCCCACTCCCGTGTGCAGGCCAGCACCTGGGAGGCGAACGCCTCGTTGAGCTCGATCAGGGGAATATCGGCCAACGACAGTCCGGCCCGATCGAGCGCCTTTGCTGTGGCCGGAACCGGCCCGATCCCCATGCGGGCCGGTTCCACGCCGGCGACAGCCCACGACCGCAGGCGGGCCAGCGGACGCAGCCCGAGTTCGGCGGCCTTTTCGGAATGGGTGACGAGGCACACCGATGCGCCGTCGTTCTGCCCGCTCGAGTTACCGGCCGTGACCGTGGAGTCGGCATCCTGGCGGAGCATGACCGGCCGCAACCCCGCGAGAGAATCGAGTGTGGTGTCCGGGCGTGGGTGCTCGTCCTCACTGACGACCCTGTCGCCCTTGCGTCCGCGCACCGTGAACGGGACGATCTCCTCATCGAACAGCCCGTTCTTCTGAGCAGCCACTGCTCGTTGATGGGATCGCAGCGCGAACTCGTCCTGCTCCTCCCGCGGGATCCGGTACTCGCGTCGCAGGTTCTCCGCGGTCTCGATCATCCCTCCGGGCACGGGGTAATTGACGCCGCCCGACGTCACCCGGCCGCGCGCCAGCCGGTCGTACATCACGGTGTTCTCCGACCCGGCCCCCCATCGCATGGCGGTCGTATAGAACTCGGATTGGCTCATGCTCTCGACGCCGCCCGCCAGGACGATCTCACTTGCCCCGGTCTGCACCTGCATGGCCGCGTTGATGATGGTCTGCAACCCCGATCCACACCGGCGGTCGAGCTGGTAGCCCGTCACCGAAATGGGCAGGTCGGCGTCGAGGGCAGCCACGCGGCCGATCCCCGGAGCCTCGCCGTTGGGGTAGCACTGGCCGAGGAGCACGTCGTCGATGTGCTCGGGAGCCACCCCGGTGCGCGTCAACAGCTCGCGGATCACGGCGGCGGCCAGATCGGCGGCCGGCACGTCGCGGAACACTCCGCCGTAGCGACCAACGGGGGTGCGTAGCGGCTCACAGATGACGGCGTCTCTCATCGTTTCTGTCCCTTTCCTCACATGTAGCGGCCACCGGTCACTTCGAGGACCGTGCCGGTGATGTACGCAGAGAGATTCGAGGCCAGGAAGAGCGCGGCATCGGCCACCTCGGAGACCTCCCCGGCCCGGGCCATGGGGATTTCCGCCAGCTTCTGCTCCCATATGTCGGCCCGCATGGCCTCCGTCATGGCTGTCCGGATGAGACCGGGTTGGATCGCGTTGACGCGCACGCCGACGTGCGCCAGTTCCTTCGCCGAGGCTTTGGTCAGGCCGACCAGACCGGCCTTGGCGGTGCTGTAGTTCGTCTGACCGATGTTGCCGACCTTGCCCGAGATCGATGACATGTTGATGATGGAGCCGCTCTGTTGCTCCCGCATGATGGCGGCGGCGGCCCGCGTTCCGAGCCAGGCACCCTGGAGGTGCACGTCGATGACGGTCCGGAAGTCTTCGAGGGTCATGCGGCGGAGAGTGGCATCACGGGTCACTCCGGCGTTGTTCACAATGATGTCGAGCTTTCCGAGGTCAGTCACGCACTGGCTCACCATGGCCTCGACTTCGTCTTCGGACGTCACGTCGCAGCGCACGGCCAGTGCACGCGATCCGCTCGCAACCAACTCCGCCGCGGCTTGTTCGGCGGCATCGAGGTTCACGTCGCCGATGACGATTGCGGCGCCCTCGCGGGCAAACGTCTCGGCGATCGCCCGCCCGATTCCCTGTGCAGCCCCCGTGACGACAGCTGTCTTGTTATCCAATAGACCCATGAACATCGCCCTTGTGATTGTGCGTTGCGCTGACGGCGCGACGGCCCCACGACACCTTGCTCACACCACCGCGTCGCTGCGGAAGCGAGCAATTTCGTCCGAAGAATACCCGAGTTCCGAGAGGATCGAATCCGTCTGCTGGCCCAGTGCAGGTACGGCGTCCATCCGTTGGCGCCAGTCATCCGATTCGGGCGGTGCGAGCAGGGAGGGGAGCGGCCCGACCGGTGAGTCGACCTCCTGCCAACGACCGCGCTGTTCGAGCTGGGCATGGCCGATGACGTCCTTCACGGTGTTGTACCGAGAGTTGCCGATCCCGGCGGCGTCGGCCACCGACTGGATTTCGGCCAGCGTGTGCTGGCGCGTCCATGCGGAGATGGCCTCGTCGACGACGTCGCGGGCGGCGCAGCGTGCGATGTTGGTGGCGAACCTCGGGTCTCCGGCCAGATCCGGCCGTTCGAGCATCCGGAGCGCCAGGCGCTGCCATTCCCGGTCATTCGTCGTGCCGAGCACGACCGTCTGCCCGTCGCTGGTGGGGTAGCCGCCGTAGGGGGCAACCATCGGGGTGCTCATGCCGTTGGGCTGGCGCTCCTCGCCGGTGTGTCGCGTGTACTGCAGGGCGAATCCCATGAACTCGGAGATCACGTCGAACATGCTGATACTGATGGCTGCACCGACCCCGGTGCGCTCTCGTGCGTACAGCGCTGCGAGCACACTTGTCAACGAGTAGAGACCCGTGCCCATGTCGGCGACGGGTGGGCCCGCCTTGGCCGGAGCGCCCGGGAGTCCTGTGATGGAGCACAGCCCTCCTTCGGCCTGAATGAGGAGGTCGTACGCGCGCTTCTCGTCATAGGGACCGCCGACGCCGTATCCCGAAATGTCCACGCCGATCGCTCGTGGGAAACGGGCCACGATGTCTGCTGCGGCGATCCCCATGCGATGGGCGGATCCTGGTGCGAGATTTTGGATGACCACGTCCGCCCGGGTCAGCAACCGGGTCAAGATCTCCTGGGACGCCGGTTGTTTGATGTCAAGGGTGAGGGACTCCTTGTTGCGGTTGAGCCAGACGAAGTACGACGCCATGCCGTGGACCGCATCGTCGTAGGCGCGGGTGAAGTCCCCGCCAACCCGGTGTTCCACCTTGATCACCCGTGCGCCGAGATCGCCCAGGTGCCGGCTACAGAACGGCGCCGCCACCGCCTGTTCGAACGAGACCACCGTCAGCCCGGTAAGGGGGAGCGCCAATGTGCAACCTTTCGGATCTTTTCTTCTGGTAGGCCGAGGCTACTCATTCCCTCGAGGTGGCGGATCGCTCGGAAGAGGACGGACGTGGCAGACGGGCTGGGTCTCGGCCGTATAGCCTGGCTAGGTATTTTCGTTCGTCTGCTAAAGGGGAGGACACGGGACGTGTCAGGTCGATTTGTAGGCAAGAGCATCGTCATCACGGGCGGGGGAGCTGGGCTTGGACGCGAATGCGCCCTCCAATGGGGAGCCGAGGGGGGCAAGATCGTCGTTACTGACCTGGTCGAGGATCGAGCGCACGCCGTGGCCAAGGAAATCGAAGCTGCCGGCGGGGATGCCGTCGGCCTGAAGACCGATGTCAGGATCGAGGCCGAGGTCGAGCAGGCTGTGGCGGTCGCTGTGGAGAACTTCGGGCGGCTCGACATCATGTTTGCCAACGCCGGGCGTTCCTTGCCCGGCGGACCCTCGATCGAAGAAACGACCGAAGAACAGTGGGACGACGTGACGAACACTGTTTTTCGTGGCGTGTTCTTCTCCGGCAAGCACGCTTGCCACCAGATGAAGAAACAGCGCAGCGGCAATATTGTCGTGACTACGTCGGCAGCGGGAATCAACGCCTACCCCGTTGGGTTCGGCGCCTACGCCGCCGGGAAGGCCGGCGCGATCGGTTTGGTGCACAGCATGGCCACCGAGTGGGGTAGGTACGGCATCCGAGTCAACGGTCTCGCTCCGACTCATGGGATGTCAATCAACTTCGCCCTTCCGCTGGACGCTCCCGTGCTCAACATGTCCTACGAGGAATTCGCTCTTCAGGAGTCGGGCGGGAAATGGAATGACGACCGGTTCGTGGGACCGCTGAAGGTCGGTCGGCCGCCCGGATTGAAGGACAATGCCGTCGTCGCGACCTTCTTGGCCTCGGACGATTCGGCGTACATGTCCGGTCTCGTCATCCCGGCCTGCGACGGGGGCAACTTCGCCATGACATCGATCCACTTCGAGAAGTCGTGGACACTGGACGAGATGACGGCTTCCGCCCTCGACGAGCCGGCAAGCTGACATCCAAGGGGTACGAACCAAGGCCGTCGACGTGCCGATACCCACGCGAAGCATGAGATCCAGTTCCCCTCGAATCGAGCAAGATGCGACAAAGTAGACACAACGATTCTTTTGTTGCGACACCGCAGAGATTGGGGCTCGCCCTCTTGATTATGGTTGGGGCACTGTCGGTGCTCCTTCTGGCCGGGAATGGGCTACCAGCAGCCAGTGCGACCACTTCGTCGAACCTGCAGTCAGGTGATCGCTACGTGTCGCTCGGAAGCTCCATCGCTTCGGGGTACGGGATCGCGGTCCAGTCCACATCCTGCGGGCGGTCGAGTAGGGACTACGCACAACTTGTCGCCACCCACTTTCATCTCAACCTGGTCGACGCCAGCTGTGGCGCAGCGATGATCGAGCACGTTGTCAATACGTCGCAGGGGAGCAACCCCCCGCAACTAACCTTCCTCACTCCGGCCACCAAGCTCGTGACCGTCGCCGTCGGTGGCAATGACATTGACTACAACGCCACGGCCGTCGCATGTGCAAACCCGGCCACCTGTGCGCCGCCGCCCAACCTCGCCACGTTGGTAGCCAACACGCGGGTGGGCCTGAAAGCGATGATCGAGAAGATCAAGGTGGCGGCACCGTCAGCCACGATTGTTTTCGTGACCTACCCTCGAGAGGTACCAGCCGGAAAGAACTGCCCTGCTCTCGGCTTCACCAACTCGGGGGCGGCTGTCGTGCGTTCCATCGGCCAGATGCTCGAGAATGTATTCGTTCAGGTTGTCAAGCCCTTAGGCGTGAAATTCGTCGACCCCTACTCGGTCCCGGGAGATCACACCGCGTGTGCATCATCGTCCTCGCAACGGTGGACCGCCGGTTCAAAGTACGTATTCGGCGTCACCGGGTTCGCCTACCATCCCACGGCGCTCGGCCACAAGGTGATGGCGCAGATGATCATCAAGGCCCTGCGTCGGTGATCCGCCCCTGCGAGCGTCCGGCGTCGGGCAGCACCGTAATGTCACCGAGCGAAATCGAGGCAGAGTGAGCCCATTGACAAGTCGAGGCATGGAGGAGTAGTCCTACAGGCGGTCGTGGATGTGGTGCGTGGGCCCTGTTCTCAAGGAAAGCGACCGGGGAGGGACGACGTGTGGCGGTCATCGGCAATCAGATAATCATCTCGGGGGATGCGCACTTTGCCGAACCCCCCGATCTTTTTCAAACGAGACTGCCGCTCCGCCTCCTTGAGAGGGCGCCACATACCGTAAAGACCCCAGATGGCGAGTTCTGGATAAGCGGGCATCTTAGGAACCCGGTCGCCGGCAGCGTGGGCGGATGCCAAGCGGAGGACTTCGACACGGCCATCAAGAGGGGCTACGAAGGCGCCCCCAAGAGCGTCTGGGATCCTTCCGAACGACTCAAGGAGCAAGATAGGGACACGGTTGCAGCCGAGGTGCTCTACTCGTCATGGGGACTGTTCCTCTTTGGAATGGACGATGACGAACTCCGGGCGGAATGTTTCACCGCATTCAACGATTGGGCGGGTGAATACTGCTCTGGCTATCCGAATCGCCTTAAGGGAGTCGGTCTTTGTGACGTGACGGACTCGGCCACGGCTGTTCGGCATCTTGAGCAGATCAAGTGCCTGGGCCTGAACGGTGCGCTCATCGCGAGTTCTCCAGTGGATGAGCGTCCCTACTACCTGTACTACTGCGACCCCGTCTGGTCAACCGCGGCAGAGCTCGGACTGCCGCTCACGATGCACATTCTGACCGGAGCAAGGGGCAAGGGGATGCTCGAGTACTCGACAGCTGATGCCACTCCGAGTCCAGAATTTTCGTACGTCCACTACGTTACGAGAGTGGTCGTCGAGGTCCAGGTCTCCCTTGGAAACTTGATCGCTTCGGGCGTTTTCGATCGGCACCCGAACCTGAAGATCGTGCTGGCTGAAACCGATGTCGGGTGGTGGCCTCACTACATTTACCGGATGGACCATTGCAGGGGAGACGAAGACCACTCCCCGACAAAAGGCAAGGCAAAAGGACCGCAAGAACGCCCTACTGGTGAATACTTCAAAAGCAACGTCTATGCGGCGGTGCAATTCGAGAGCGATACGCTCAGGCTCGCTGCAGAAGAAGTTGGTGCCGACCGCTTCATGTGGGCGAGCGACTATCCGCACATGGATTGCCTCTATCCTGAGGATCGAGGCCTCGTGCGAAGGATCCTGGCGAACGGCTTCAGCGACGAAGACGCAGCCTTCTTCGCTCGAGATACGGCGGCCGCACTCTACGGGATAGATATCTCCGCCCTCAAGGCTCCCGTCGGCGCTTGAAGGCCGGTAATTTGCCATCTGGATATATTCGGAGAAGACCCGCCGAGCAGGTGCGACCCGTGACGAGCAACGATTGAATGCATCAATTGCACGGAGGCAGTTCGGCCGCATGGCTGCCTCCGGTGCTTGGGACAAGGTGATCGTCGTAGTGCATGATGACCCGCAGGACCGCGTATGGGTGGATTTCAACAAGGGCGCGCCCATTTTGGACGATGCGGGACACGTCACGCATTGGAGGGCGGCGTTGACGACCTTTGGGTCTCAGCGGGACATCGAAAGACTTGGCCTATCCCTTTACGTAGGGGCATCCTTGCGGATATGGGCCGATGACGTAGATCACGAGGGAAAGTCGGATCCCCTGATCGGAGAGGGCGTCGTTTTCTTCTTTGAACACTTCCAGTATTGGGGCGTCAACGTTCCCGCATCTCAATTGAAGCGGAGATCTGAGGTTCTCGGTGCTGGCGAGTGACGCCTGTTTCGAGTTCTTCCGCTCGGGGTAGCCTATGCCGGCGGAGGTGGCTATCCGGAGTTCGCAAAATGAACGTCATGACGACCCGGTCTCATTGGCAGATAAAGTTCGGGATGTCCTCATGAAGTGTGGATCCATGTTTGATGACGACTGGTTGACCCCCGAGTCTTGACCCACTGCGGGACAACAAGTAGTGCCCGGATGGCAATATGAAACGGTACGTCGTCTCGCCTTTCGTTATGGGCTCAGAGGCGACGACTGTCGTGCCACGGTAGACACGAACCTCCGTACCCCTGGGATTTTGGTACGCCGTGCATTGTCGAAGCGATCCAGTGAGGACGCCGGTGGCGGTCTTCGTCCCGCCAGAGGAAGAGCAGCCGGTCAGAACCGATGCACACATAGCCAGGAGAGCAAGTGACAATCCTCGTGCTCTTCGCCTCGACGCCACCACGCAATTGTGACGCAACGGAGGTCAGAATGGTTCGTCCTCGCTCAAGGTATTCCCGGCCCTGTGAAGCGCCCCACCTTCCCGGCAGCACGGGGCAGGCGAACCAGGAACGTCCCTCCTGCGCCACGGGCTTCGTGGGTACAATGGAACGCAGGGAGCGGATGAATGACAGAGCACGGGAGCGACCTCGACCGAAGTGAAGAGTGGGCGGTTTTGAAGGCACGTCACCTTCAACCCTTGGACGTCAGACCGGCCTCTTCGGCCCAGGGTTTGCATCACTTCGCTTTGCTCTGCAGCGACGTCGAACGAACGATCACCTTCTACCAGGACCTCCTCGAGTTCCCGCTCGTCGAACTGTTCGAAAACCGGGACTACCGCGGTTCCACTCACTTCTTCTTCGATGTTGGACACGACAACTATCTCGCCTACTTCGACTTCCCCGGCCTCGACCTCGGGGAGTACCGCGAAGTACTCGGTGGCCTGCATCACATCGCCATCTCTGTCACTCGCGACGAGTGGGAGCGGCTCGTTGCCAAGCTGCAGGCGGCCGGTATCGAGACTCACATTGTGAACGGTGATTCGGCTTACTTTCCCGGGCCAGACGGCGAGCGGCTTGAGTTGCTCGCTTACCCACTTAACGACATGTACGGAACAATCGTCGGCTGATCAATCCATGCTCTGCAGCCGTGCTCGGGGCCCGGAATCGACGCTTCTCTCTTCGCTGCCATAGTTGGACGTGGCTGCAGTTCGCGCTCAGAACCACGTTCACGGGGTCCGTGGCCACGTAAGTACCCGACGAAAGGTCTGGAGCACGGCGTCGACTCGGTGATCCTCCGCTCCAATCCTGAGGATGGCGCAGGAGAACACGTTCGGTTCCTGCAAGGTGACGAACACTGCCGTGGTGTCGTTCACCCGGTCCACGGCCGCTTTGGCCAATTCGTTCAGGACGTAGTCCTGAAAATCCGTCGTGCGTATGCTTGCGGGACGCACCAGGGTCCACACCAACTTATCGTTGACGGTGGCGCCGGCCGGCTGTGCCCCCTTCCGCCTCAGGAGCCATAACGATCATCCTCGAGCATCTTCCCCTTGGAACGGCGACATCGCTTGTCAATCGGTTCGCAGAATGTAGCCGATCGCACTGCCCAGTGCCCGTCCGGATTCTCAGAACGCACGTACGGGATTTGGCCGCTCTCGGTTTCAGCCGTTCTCGCTAGCGTGTGCCACATTCTGATCTCACGGCGACCGAACGCTCGCTTTCGAGCGCGGCGCACGCGGCTTGGGTCCGAGCCGTCAATCGTAAGTGAGTTGCGGATTCCCTGCGAGGACCGTGCTCCACTATTGACGACGCGTCATTATTCACGTATAACCCTCACTAGCAGGACACAGGGAAGGCAGCGATGGACATCACTCACACGACGACGCCAAAGCTCGAGGGGCTGCGGCGCGAAGTACGGACGTGGCTAGAGGATGAGTTGCCGCGGGAGTACGAGGGCTTTGATTGGGATTTTGTCGAAGACCCCGAACAGTGGGCCTTCTATCGCGAGTTCTGGAAGAAGCAGGGATCAAAACGTTGGCTCGAGCCCACGTGGCCGGTTGAGTTCGGCGGGGCGGCGATGTCCATCCGCGAGGAACGAACCATTGAAGAGGAGTTCAGGCGGCGCCGAGCCGGGGGCTTGGCCGGCATCGGTGGGAGCGTCGGTCCCTCCATCCTGCGGCTGGGCACCGACGAGCAGAAGGCGGCATTCCTTCCTGGTATGGCAGCGGGCGAGATCTTGTGGGGCGAGGGCTACACGGAGCCGGACTCAGGTTCAGACCTCGCGTCGCTGCGGACCAGTGCTGTTCGAGATGGGGACGACTGGGTGATTACCGGCCAGAAAACCTTTTGTACGGCGGGCCATCACTGCAACTGGATCATCATTGCCGCACGAACTGATCCCGACGCGAGCAAGCGTCATAACGGGATCAGCTACTTCCTAGCCCCCATGGACACGCCGGGGATAGAGCTTCGGCCTCTCTACAACATCGCTGATGGTCGGCAGAACCAGGTGTTCTTGGATGAGGTTCGAGTACCACAGAACCGCCTGCTGGGGGATCTGAACAAGGGGTGGCAGCAGATGTGGTTCGGCCAGGGTGGAAACCACTTTGTGCCAGTCGCTGCCGTCGACCCAGGTCCGGAGGAAGAGTACGAACCCGGACCGACGGGTCTGCCCTCGGCTGCCTCGATGGCAGACCCCACGGCGCAGGCGTGGGTCCTCGATCAGTTGGTCCGGTACTGCGCGACAACCACGCGGAACGGCGCCCCCCTTAGTGAAGACCCATTCGTGCGAGACAAGCTCGCCGATCTAGCGATCGGCGTGGAAATTGAAAAGATGCTTGGATACGAGGGGCTCGCGTGCCAGTACGGCGGTCATCTTCATCAGGCGATTGTGAAGGAATTCCAGCCGGAGTTCGCCCAGGGGTGCATGGAGATCCTTGGAACGTTGGGACAGATTCAGTCTGGCGAGTGGGCGCCGCTCGCGGGAGCGATCGATCGGATTTATCGGCGCTCCTTCGGTAACCACGCCGGTGGCACGTCGCAAGTCAAGCGAATGGTCGTAGCGACCCGCGCCCTCGGTCTCCCGCGATAGTGCCGCGTGATGAAGAAACGAGGAGATCGTGGCCATTGACCTGTCCTTGAGCGAGGAGCAGCTTCACCTCCAGAGGTCGGCAAACGAGTTCTTCACACGGCACTGCTCACCGGCGACAGTGCGTGAAATCGAAGCTGGAGAGCTTGGCTACTCACCTGAAATGTGGCAGGACATGGCCGAACTCGGTTGGTTGGGAATCTCCTACCCCGAATCCTGCGGAGGATCCGGGGGACGGTTCCTTGACCTGTACCCCCTCTATGAGGAAATGGGGCGATTTCTCGTGCCGAGCCCACACCTCGATACCGTCGTTGTTGTGGGAGAGACCGTTTTACAGGTCGGAAGCGCGGCGCAAAAGCACGAATGGCTGCCGGCGATAGCGCGAGGTGACTGCATTGCTGGGCTCGCCTTGCTCGAACCGGAAGGTTCGTTCGGACCGAGTGGCATTACCTGTTCTGCCATCCGAGAGGGGAATAACTACCGTCTGCATGGAACAAAGCTGCTCGTTGGCTATGCGTCGTCGGCTGACAACTTCCTTTGTATCGCGCGCACCGGCGGCACGAGGCGACCCGAGGGCATCTCGTTATTTCGCGTCGATGCGCGGAGTGAGGGAGTTTCCTGGACACCCATGCAGAACATCGCAGGCGCCCCTCTGTACGCGGTGACCTTTGATGGGGTGCTGACGCCAATCGACAACCTTGTGGGAGAGTTGGGAAATGGATGGGCTCCGCTATCGACATCGATGACCAAGGCCGCTGTCCTCCAAACGGCGACGATCGTTGGCGCGGCTAGTGGCGTTCTCCAGATGACCAACCGCTATGCCAAGGAGCGGGAACAGTTCGGCAACCCCATCGGAAGATACCAAGCGGTTCAGTACCTGGTGACCGACATCCTCATAGATCTCCACCGGACTGACCTACTGGCGAAGCAGGCGGCGTTCAGAATCGATTCGGGCAGGCCGTACGAGCGCGAAGCGGCAATGGCGATCTCATTCGGCAAGAAGGCGTCTGCTCACCTCCACCGTCAAGCCCACGAGGTGCATGCCGGCGTGGCCTTCATGCATGAACATGATCTGACCCTGTTTTCGCGTCGGGCCAAGTTCTGGGAGAACAACCTCGGCGATGCAAAATATCACCGGGAACTCGTGGCGAAGGCAATCGGGATTTAAGGCTGCTCGTCGAGTCCAGCGGAGTTACAATGTTGCATGATCTGCCTTCTCTACGTGCGCTTAGCGAGGTGGATCAGCGTCGGTTCCGTGTGATTCAGAATGCCAAATAAGCACACACCGCTTTCCATATACCAACTTGAGTGTGCTCATCTGATCTGGCTCCACTTCTGACGGTTGTGCTGAGCACGGTGGGGCCATTTCAGGTTGACATTCCCACCAACTGGTCGACGCTAAAGATGAGGATTGTCCGTGGCCAGTTTTAAGTCCCCGGTTTTGGCCACCAGAAGTCCCCACCCCTCGGGATGAGTTTTCGGTTTTGGCCAGCCTAGGTTTTCCTCCCCTCGCGCGCCTCTTTCATGCGGAACGACTCGCCCTGGGTTACGACCAAGACGTTGTGATGGAGCAGTCGGTCGAGGAGGCTCACCGCTGTTGAGTGGTCGGGCAGGAACCGTCCCCAGTCCTCGAAGGGCCAATGCGACGCGACGCCGAGGGAACGGCGCTCATAGGCGCCGGCCACCAATCGGAAGAAGAGCTGGGCCCCCGTGTTGTCCATCGGGGCGAAGCCGATCTCGTCGATCAGGATCAGATCCGCTTTGAGGATTCCCTCGAGGACCCTCCCGACCGAGTTGTCCGCCATGCCGCGATAAAGGGTCTCGACCAGTTCGACCGCGCTGAAGTAGCGGACCTTGAACCCCGCTTCGATGGCCTGGTGGCCGAGGGCGACGAGCAGATGGCTCTTGCCCGTTCCCGCCGGGCCGACCAGACAGAGGTTCTCCTTGGCCCGCACCCATTCGAGGCCGGACAGGTAGGCGAACGTCGCCGACTTGACCGACGAGGCGGCGACATCGAACTCGTCGAGGAACTTAGTCACCGGGAAGGCGGCCGCCTTGAGCCGGTTGAGCGCGTTGGAGGCATCGCGCGAGGCGATCTCGGCTTCGATCAGGGTGCGCAAGAACTCCTCGGGCTTCCAGCGTTGCGTCTTGGCCGTCACCAACAGTTCGGGCGACAGCGCCCGCATGGCGCTCAGGCGCAGACGTCGGAGTCCGGCTTCGAGATCGGCGGGTAGGGCCGGAGGTGCCGTGCTCATGATTGCTCTCCGATGGCGTACTCAGAGAGCGACCGTGTCGGCACGAGCGGGAGTTCGACGATGAGCGCTTCTCCCGGCGCGGCCGGGCGCACGACCCCGGTGCCCGCGGCGATGATCGAGCGCACGTCATGGGCCCGGAATCTTGAGAAGGCCACGGCCCGTTCGAGGGCGGCGAGGAGTATCTCCTTGCCGTGCGCCACTTCCATCTGGGCCAGCTCCTCGAGGTCGCCCTTGAGCGAGGTCATGCCCTGCGCCGCGGCACCCTTGATGAAGGATTCGGCCACTGGGCCGAGAGCACAGAAGGCTTTCTCCGTCTGCGTCTTCGGGCGCACGGCCCGGGTGGGCATCGGCCGGGGACCGCCATAGTGCTCGTCGAGAATCGACATCTCACCAGGGGCAACGAGGTCGTGGGTGGCCACGATCTCGCCCAAGAAGATCACGAGAACCCGGCCATCTTCCGCCACGAGTTCCACGTTGCGCCCGATGTGGGCCTTGGGAACCGAATAGCGCGCCGAACCGAAGCGGACACAGCCGAGCCGATCGACCTTGCGCACCACCAGCTTGGCGATCTGGGCCCGGAGGCTGGGCAGCACGCCCATCAGCTCGCGCTCTTTTTCCAGCCGATCGAAGGGAACGGCGCAAATCTCAGAGTGCAGAACGGCGTTCACCTCGTTGCACCACGTCAACCCTTTGGCGTTCGCCGTTGGAAGGTCGGCCACACTGAGCTCTTCGGCGACCATGAGGTCGGGCTTCACGTAGCCGACCAGGTTCTCCACCAAGCCTTTGGATTCGGGGTCCGCTCCTTCGCAAAAGTCGGGCCGGAAGCCGTAGTGGTTGGCGAAGCGCACGTAGGCCGGCGTCGGGATGACGAGACCGGCCACCGTGCCGCCCTTGAGACACCCCATGCGATCGGTCAACGCCGTCTTGGGCACCGCTCCCAGGTACTCGAAGCACCGGGCCAATGCCGTCATGGTCGACTCCGCACCGAGGTTGTCGGCGAAGTAGACGAAGCGGACCCTGCTCCAGGCCATGACGGCGCAGAAGACGAACAGCGGGCCGATCTCGCCCCAGTCAAAGACCAACATGTCGCCGGGCGTCCAGATGCCGGGGCGCCGACCCCGGTGGTTCTCTCGGCGCCACTGCGCCTTGGCTTCGGCGACCAGCCGGCGCAGATTGCGCGCCGATCCGGTGTAGCCGGCTGCATTGGCCACCGGCAGGAGCCGCTTGGCCGACATCCTCCCTTTGGTCCTCGCCACCCGCTCCGCGATGACATCCCTCACAGCGTCGTAGTTGTGCTCGACGACGGGACTCTCGCCCTTCTCCTTGGCTGCTGCGGCCAGCACGGCTCTCTTCACCGTCTTGGGCGTCGTGCCGCAGATCTGTGCTGCGGCTCGATAGGTGCCTACCTCTCGATAGGCGGCATGCATGTCCATGTGTTCCCTCACTGATTTCATAGAGATGTCCCTTGGTCGGTGCGGCGGTTTGGTTAGCACCGCCACCGTCACCGCCCAAGGGGCCTCTTTGGTGGATGCTTCAGTGAGGGGTGGGGACTTCTCGTGGCCAAAAGCGGGGACTTCTCGTGGCCACCAGCGGGGACATCAGCTGGCCAAAAGCGGGGACTTTCTCATGGCCACGGACAAGGATGCGGCCTTCAAGTTGCCCATGAGGTCAGTGATATCGAGAGTAACTTGGGGAGGAGACTGGTGCACTGGAACAAGCCTCTGAACTGGTCTTTCCCGCCCGAAATCGTGCGCCCCTCGGGATTCGAAGACGAAACCTGGGACTAAGAGTCCGAGGCAGGGGAGTCCACCGGGTTCGTTCCAGTTGATCTACCAGCTGTTACGTCCAGCCATCGTCCAATGACTTCAAGTGGATCCACTCGACATCACCGAATTAGTGGGTTGGACACTGGGGGAATCGGAGGAGAAGGTGGTTTTCTGGGTTTCGCGCCTATGAACGCCTTCACACAGGGCAGGCGCGAACTCCATGAACCCAGTGAATCCATGAACCCAGTTGAAAAGGAATTTGGCTGTACGTGAGCGTTCCTTCAGGAATAGCCCGCATTGTCAGGCAGCAAGGTCGGGGAGTTGCGACGCCCCTCGGGCAGAGGGCGCCATAAGCGGCTTCGTCAGATGAAGGTCAACTCCCTGGCATTTTCGTACATGATGCGTCGCTGGTCAACCATCGGTAGACCAGCGACGTTCTCGAGGAAGTCCTTCGGCTGGGCGTAGCCCTCGCCGTGGGGCCAGTCGGAGCCGAAGAGGATACGGTCGGTCGGCAGGTGCCGTGCCAGCTCGACGACGTCCTCCTCTACGAAGGGCGCCACCCAGACGTGCTCGATGAACTGGTCGCGGGGGTTGACCTCGTAGCCGCCGCCATGATCGAGGTATTCGAGGGCCTGGAGTAACGGCGGCACCCAGGCCGCCCCATTCTCGATTATTGCCATGCGCAGTCTTGGAAACCGCTCGAAGAGCCGATGGGCCACGAGGAAGTAGCAGAAGTCGTGAATGAGTCGGCCCTTCATCAGCGACGTTATAGGCGTGCCCCATGCCTGACGCATCGATTCCTGCGAGGCGACGGGGACTCCGGGTATGTCACCCCAGAGCCGCTCGACGAGGCTACTCACCTCGAGGTACGTGGTCTCCGCCCCCGCGTGGGGCGCTACGACGACTTCGGCTTCTTGGGCCAGACCCCAGAATCGGTCGAACATGGGATGGGCGGGCGAGCGGAGTCCGTCAGAGGTAATCACCGGACCGTGACGCAGTGTGACAACCCGCGCTCCGCGCTCAATACACCACTGCAGTTCCTCGACCGCCTTTTCGGCGTCGGACAGATTAAGGAACGGCACCCCGAAGATGCGATCCTTATATGCGAAACCCCACTCTTCGTCGATCCATCGGTTGAAGGCCCGACACTGCTCGATGGTTGCTTCGACGTCGTTCACCAGCACAGGCGCCTCGACCACAACTCCTTGCGATGGGAACAACCAGCAGGCCTCCACCTCCTGGGCGTCCATCACCTTCAGGCGGGCGTCGCGTTCGTACCATTCCGGATGCTCCGATGGCTCCACTTCGAACGCGCCAACCCATTCCTTGCGCGTGGTGCGACCCTGGAATAGGCCGAGGAAGGCCCCGGGGTTCGGCCGTGGATGAGCGTCACCTGGCCCGGGCAGATAGGCAAACACCTCGCCGTCGAGGACGTAGCGCACGACGCCGTCGACCTCTTTGACTTGGATCCCGCGCTCGGCGAACTTCGGATCACGATGGCGGGTGAAGGCATCGCTCGTTTCCCAGTAGTGATTGTCGGCGTCGAATACCGACCCGATATCGATCTGCTCGTCTGTGGCCATGGCTCTCCTACTCCGTACCATGTCGGAGCAGATGCCCGGGAGTGGCATTGGTGCATTCACCGTCGATGAAGGTGGTCTGCCCGTTGACGATAATTCGGTCATACCCGGTGGCCTTTTGGATGAGCCGCCATTCGCCGGCCGGGTAATCCCACGCCCGTTCCTGAGGGAGGGAATCAATGGTGTCGGGGTCGTAGACGATGATGTCGGCGGGAGCGCCCTCGCGCAGGAATCCTCTCCCTGTCAGACCCATCGCCATCGCGGGGTAGGCGGAGAGCCGCCAGTGGGCATCCTCGAGCGACATGATCTCGCGCTCGCGGACCCAGTAAGCCAGCAACTCGGTGCCATAGCGGCCGGTCGTAATGAACTTGGTGTGGGCTCCCCCATCACTCACACCAGGAAGGGCCACCGAAGAGTTGGCCACCTCTTTCAAAGCCTGGAGATCGCCCTCGACAATCGTCGTTCCGAACCCCGCCTTCAGCTCGGCGGCTACGGCCACATCGAGCATCGCATTGAGCATGGTCTTGTTCTCCCGCGCGGAGATCTCACCCAAGGTGAAACCTTCGTAGCGCTCCTTGAGCTCCTGGGCGTTCGGCACGTCGCTCGATATCCAGTTGACCCGGATGTCGGCCATCGGATAGCGGGCCGCGCCGAAGCCGCCGCCCGTGGCGTCGATCGACTCTTGCAATCCCTTCCGGCGGCCTGGATCGGCGAACTTGGCCAGCTTCTCGTCGCCGGCGCCAAGGCATATCTCCTTCCACGCCGGGAACGCGTCCATGAGGTTGTACTCCTCGAAGGTGATCTCCGACGCAAAGCGCACGGTCGCGGCCTGGGCGAATACCCGAACACCTTCCTGTTCGTTGAGCTGCTTCAGCCGAGCGATCGCTTGACGGTGGGGGTAGATCATCTCGCCGTGCTGATTGGCGGAGCCGCTGGGTCCGAGCGCGTTCCAAATGATCGGTCGACCGCTCTCTTTGGCAATGAGGGCCGCGTAATCGAGCGAGCCGGTGACCTGCGTCGTACCTCGACCCACCGTACGAAGGGCCCGGGCGAACGCCGTCATCTCCCGCTCGCTCATCATGTCCGTCACCATCGGGGTACCGTCATAATCCAGTTGCACGTTGAACGTGTCACCGAGGATCTGGGCGCTAAAGCCGCAGCCGCCGGCTTCCATGGCCTCCACCAGCAGCTGGCACATCTGGTCCAGCTCCTCGTCGGTCACTCGGTTCATCTTCGTCTTCTCCACGCCGGCGACATAGGCATAGAGCGGGGCCAGAGGCACCAGCGACATGATGTTCACACCCTTGGGGGTTCGCTCCACGCTGTCGAGGAATTCGGGGAACGTCGTCCAGTCCCAGGGCATCCCGGCCCGCATGGTCTTGAGCGGCACCGCCTCATTCCGGGAAACGGTCAACATCGCCCGGTCCTGATCTTCGGGCCGGCACGGGGCAAAACCGAACCCGCAGTTGCCGATCACGACGCTCGTCACTCCGTGCCACCCAGAGATCGTGCACCATGGGTCCCAAAACACCTGGCTGTCGTAGTGGGTGTGGAGATCGACAAAACCGGGCGCCACGTGCCTCCCGCAAGCATCGACCACTTCGGCCCCCTCGGCCGCATCGATGCTGCCGATCGTCGCGATCAGCCCGTCCTTTATACCGACGTCGGCTTTGAACCGCGGTGTGCGAAGACCGTCGAAGACGGTTCCCCCCTTAAGCACCAAATCGTAGATCGCCATTGTCGCGAAACACCTCTGCTTCGTCTTGTGCATTCCGTCCCCGGGTGCGACATCCGGACCAATCCGGCTATAGCCGCGTGACCTGTCACAGCCCCCCAACGCCGCAACACCAATAGTAATGTGACTAGTGCTCTATAACAAGACCCTCGCAGCCGTGTGTCAGATTTCCCACAGCACCGGAACGGCGAGATCGGCCGAACCTTTGATCAACAAGCGGCCCATCCGGACGATCGGTCAACTATGGGTGGTCCTCCGGGGCGTTTTCAAAGCAGAAGCAACTTGATGACGGTATCTCCGAAGACCGGCCTCGTTACCCCGCTTTCGTGGTCCGACCGCCGGAATCGCTGCCTCTCCGCGAGCAGCCGCCGTTCCCCTCGTCAGGCACAGGACCACAAATGATTCCCGAATGCCCAACGGCACCTCACGCCACGCAGCTCACTCTTCGAGGCAGCGGTTTGGGATCGTAACGTCGATCTAGCGACCCACCTAACTCGTCTCTGCATCCCGCTTGACCTGGACTTTTCATCGAGTGCGCGCCTCGGGATTCGAACCGAAGCCTGCGGATTCGAAAATGGCGCCCCCGCTGAATAGGCGATGGAGGCAAAATCCCATTTCAGATTCCCTTTTGTCTGACCGCCCCCCGCCGCCGAATGCCCCTGTTCTCCGTTCACTCGCACACGTAGCGCGCACGAACGAATGACCCACTGCTCTAACGAACCGCCAGGCCGGATGGAAAAAATCGTTGCTCGACGTACGCGGTTACGAACACGGGGGAAGTCGGGTTCCTCTTTCGGCCGAAAGGTCCGCGCGTTGTGCCTCCACCCCGGCGTCAACTGGGTCACTCGTCAGCGAACTCAGTCCCACCAGAAATGCCAGATGGGAGAACCATGTCGATGGCACCAGCAATCTCTCGGACGGAGCGAACTGCATGATCGCCGCCATGCGGATGAAACTCATCCGCTACCCCCAACGCTCACCGGCAACCCGCATGGCCTGTTCTTCTGTCCGAGGAGGACGCTCGACGAGCAGTTCCATCGACGCGAATCCAAGTCGAAGCGGTTTTGCCCCGAATCGGTCCTCCCACGAGCGCAGAAGAGCCGTCATGGCGTCTGCGGGGTTTCAGCGACCCCAGTTGCCCAGGGTGAACGCGTCGGAGGAACCAAACCACCCGATGGCCCTGGGTGCGTCAGCTGGACGGTCAGCGGCGGCTAGGCCGATCCACCCCGGGGCTTGACCCATCATGACGTTGGCGATCTCAGCGAATCCACCACCCCCGGACTCAGACCAGGAAATGCGGTGAACGGAGCTGGGGACACACTGGGATGGTCGTCTACATCGCGGTCGTCCCAAAAGACGATCGCAAGATCTCCTTGACGGCATCAGGACCTGGGACGGCGGCGCCCATCAGGTCGAGATCCTGCTCCCAGAGGCGACGATGCTCGACCTGAGCATCTTCATCGGGCGAGTCCAAGATCAGCGGGAATAGATCCGTTTGATCTTGGAGAACCACCACAGCCCACCGGCGTCCTCGAACCGATTGTCCGTCATCCAGAGAACTTCAGGCGGAGGGGTCACCCCGAGACGGCTGCCGCGCAATCGCCTTCCTGAACCGAGGTCAACGAGTCCAAGTGTGAGGTCGCCGTCCGGTGGGAGATTTGTCATGTCGAGATCGCACGATCCTCTTGTTGGCGCCGCCGAGCCGGTAAGCGAAGCGAGGACGTGTGATCTAATCGCTCTCGATCACCTCGTCGAAGGCCTCGCAGCCCGGGTTCTCACAAATGAAACGTGAGTCGAGTACATGTCGGTGATCATCCGGTAAAGCAGTTACGCCGCAAAAAGGACAGATGGGAGCGCGCCCTTCATCGTTCATGCTCACGCACCTACCGTAGGTCGGCATTGATGAGACGTGGCGGCTAGCACTCCTCGTCCAGAGGACGAAGCCAGGACGCGTCATAATTTGTCGGTGCGCATTGTGCGGGAAGCCACCCTGGCGGACACGCCGGGAATCGGGAAGGCCCATGCCGAATCTTGGCGACAGGGATACCAGGGACTGTTCCCCTCTGACACGCTTGATGCAGTCGCAGAACGTCGGCAAGAGATGTGGACGGCAGATTCCTTGGGATTCAAAAGTGGCACGCTCCTGGTAGCCGACGAAGCTGGAGACATCAGCGGATTCATCCACATTGGTTCCGCAGGGTACGGAGAGGCCATTGGAGAGGTTTTCGGGCTCTATGTCCATCCTGCGCACTAGGGATCAGGGACTGCGCAGGCCTCAAGCAGGATGCGGTTGGATCCCTAGCTGACAACTTTACTAAGGCGATCCTGTGGACTCACGAAGGGGCGGGAAGAGCAAGGAGCTTCTACCGCAAGTCTGGCTGGTCGGAGACTGGAGAGCACCACCAGGAGACCCTGTGGGACGGCGTGCTTTATCCGGCGGTTCAGTATGCACGCGCGCTGACAGATTTCGGACGATCCGATCTCTGGTAGGCCACGGTCATTCCGGTCAGGCGCTAGGTTGAACCTTCCCTGAAGCGCACCTCGGAACTCACTGAGCACTCCGTGCGATGCAACAGGAGAACCTCATCCCGTAAAGCCAGATAAAGGAATCTCCATGACCCCTCCCGGCAACGCAGTCCGCTTAATTGGCCACACGAGTCGCTTCGCCGAGGCGATCGCCCAGATAGACGCTCAGTTGGAGTATGACTCGGGTGTTGTCGTCGGTGCTCGTCGAGACGAGGTTGTCGCTGCGGCGCGCGCTGCCTACGGACCCAGCGAGGACTTCCGTGGGGTACGTGATGCCTGGGATGCCGTCTTCCCCGATGGCGTCTACAGCGCCAGCGGGTTGGCCAGAGCAAAGCGATTGGCGTAGGCGAGCGTTGCACCATTCCTTGTTTGAGGCCTAGGTCCTGCCGGCACAAATACTGCATCATTCCGATTGGCATCTGGGGTCCCCCTCTCGTTAGTGGCCCGTCGTGCTAGCGAGCACGCCGCCGAGTGGTGGGGCATAAATGGGGGGCCCATACACTGCGGCACACTTCGCTGGATCCTGATCGAATTCAGTTCTTGGCTCGACGGGACCACGCGTCGGGGTGCCGGGGTCCGCTTGGCCGCAATTCAGTTTAGGGCTTCCCCACCCCCACACAGCGCGAGTTGCCAGACTGACCAGCTGTCGTAGGTCGAATTCACGGGTAGGTCAGCCTCGGAGCGACTCACCGTCGACTGTCACGTCGGTGCGATCGGGGTAGAAGGACAACATCCCCCTCACTTCGGCGGCCTGAGCCGTCGGCGTCTCGTAGCTCCACACGATGCCGTCATGGATCTCTCCGTCGATGTCGAGAGACCAATATGACGCCTCGCCCTTGAACGGACAATTTGTATGGAAGGTCGTGGGCCTCAGGAGATCCATCTGCACGTCGTCTCGCGGCAAGTAGTAGCGGGCGGGCAGCCCGGTCTCGTCGAGTTTCATGGCTCGGTCGGTAGCGGCAAGCAGCCGCCCGTCAAGCCGGACCTCCACGTGAGCGACGGTTGGGACAATGCTGATCGTGTGGCCTGACGTCATGATTTGTCCAACGGCTCCGGCGACTTTGCTATTCCTTCCGTCCGTAGGCTTCGGCTCATTGCGGTTGATCTGGGGCAATTTGCCGGCCGGGGCGGCAGCCCACGGTGGCTGGACAAGGGTGGACGATGAGATCGGACCCCGGACGCCTCGAAGGAGGTCGCCCAATGGTGGACCCAGAGATGGTACGACCCGATCCTGTGATGTTCGCCGCTTCGCAGTGTGATGGCCGATTGTGAGAGCTGCAGCCAATGACGCCAGATCAGTTTCTCGATCGCTGCAAATTTGTTTGTCATGTCGGTCCCATAGGGGTATGGGATGAGATCGCGAAAAATGTGTTTCGAACCGCTGAACAGTTGATTCTCGAGTCCGAACTCAGCGAAGACGAACGACAACGACTGCTTTCGGCCCCTCGACGGGAATCCATTCAGCCATGTGTGGATGGTGTCGAGATTCTTCTTAGGGATCAGGGCCCACTATTCGCTCGCAAGGATCTGACCTCGGTTCTCGGAGATGGGCTTGATGTCGGCGATTGGGTTCGCCTATTGAACCGACGCACGTTTTTCTTCACCGAGCAGCTCTCTATGAAGAAGTTTCGAGACGAGTACGTAGAACTTGACGGAGCTCAGGAGGTTATTTGGCTTTCGCCCTTCAGGGTGGTCAGATTGGAAGGCGTGTGTTTCGAACTCACGTGTCAGAATTCGGGAGTGATCGCCCGTCGAAGTGGGCCGCAAAAGACGGCATCGCACCACCGACCCCGATCCCGGCGCACGATCGAGAGCAGCTTTCGCCCCTCTTCGTTGGTGATGTCTCTGACTACCACGCGTTCTGCCATGCCACTACTTTGCGCGACCCGCAGGTCAAAGTGGTGGACGCGCCCCACCAACGTTGCCGGTCACGGCACTAGTTCCTGACTTATCCTTGAGATCAGTTCGGTCACGTCTTCCATGGGTCACCTCCTCCACGAAGAGGTTACGGCATTGTGAGCCTTCGGCCACACCGTTCGACGCCTCGGATATGTCGAGCACGACAACCAGACGCCCGCCGTTGCCTGGACCACAAGAGTCAGTCCTACGAGAGCAATCAGGACCGAGTCATTGACCTAGTCCGTCGTCGGTGGCGGCATCAAAAATGCCGATTGCCAATAGTCCAACACCTGCGACGACGTTCAATGCAATGCCGTGGGACTGTCGTTCCACCGCGTCTTTGGCACTTCAGGGTCGTACCCGAGTGAGAGTGTCGTAGGCCTCTATGTGCCGCCCGAGGGTTGGCGGCTTGATAGCAGACGTGAAAACTCCTGAAAATCAGAGGTCAGTGTGCAGAGGTCAGTGTGCAGGAACCTGTCATCCGTCTCATTTCTTCACACTCCTTCCTTGCTCTGTCGTCTTGCTCATTGTCTTGTCTGTGAAGTTGTCGACTCAGTGCGTCTGTCTGTCGTCTGTCGATCAGTTGTGGAGCTCCTTTCTCATATTTCGTAGTTGATGTTTCCGTCTGTTCCAGTGCCGAATTCGGCAACGTCGTGACCTGCAGGTTGTTCGGTTTGGCAGCGAGACCGCATTGTCGCTGAGGCACTCGAGTCGCTCGCCTGCCCAGATGCTCGGCCGGCGATGACCTCTGAGTCGACGATGGTTGCTGGGCGAGACGCCGTGCACTCGCGCACGCAGCGCGCACGGCGGGCTGTGGGGGAGGAGCGTGGTACTGTAAAAACAGCTTCTGACCTGGGCTTTCCCGCCGCTGA
>CAVWMF010000006.1:0-1116322 GCA_963756025.1 uncultured Acidimicrobiaceae bacterium | reverse complement strand
GCAATGTAGAGGCCGTGGGTTCGAATCCCATCACCTCCACTGAAAGTCCTGATCAGGGGGCTGGAAGTGGAATCCCAACTGATTCAAAAGTACCCATGAGCGCTACGTTGGCATTGTCGTATCCTAGGTTCGGACCGGAACCCCAGAAGTGAAGGTCACGAAACCACAATGCCGCCGTCGCAGGTGATGACTGCCCCCACGGTGAAGGCCCCCGCTCTCGACGCCAGGAAGATGGCAACACCGGCTATGTCCTCGGGTGTCCCTATGCGGCCACGCGCCATTCCCCGACCGAGAGCGTCCCAGTCGGTGCCATCCACATCACCGCCGGTTCCCACGCCGGTACTGAGCATCCAGGTCGGGAACGGTCCTGGGGCGATGGCATTCATGAGAATGTTCCGCTTCACGAGTTTGGCCGCTAACTGGCTGGTCAGTGCGTGGACTGCGGCCTTCGAGGGCCCATACGAGACGGTGTCAAAAGCTGGCGTCTTGATGCCATCGATCGACCCAATGTTGATGACTCGGGCCGGATCCTCGACGGTAGCACCTGCCTCGAGGAGAGGAAGCAGGCGCTGAGTCAAGAAGAACACTCCCTTGACATTGGTATCCATAACCTTGTCCCAGCCCTTTTCGGGAAATTCGTCAATGGAAGCTCCCCAAGAAACACCCGCATTGTTCACGAGGACGTCAAGACGTGCCTCGCGTCCCGAGACGTCACCCACCAGTCTCTCGATTCCATCGAGTTCGGACACGTCAGCCGGAATGGAGAGACACTCGCCGCCGTAGGCATCAACCAGTCGAGCGGCCGTGGCAGCGCATGCGTCGGCTTTACGCGAGCTGATGTATACCTTGGCCCCATTGGCCAAGAATCCCGCCGCAATCATTTCGCCGATGCCGCGCGATCCTCCGGTCACGAGTACCACTTTGCCGCGCACGGAGAAGAGCTCGTCGGTATTCAGATTGCTCATTGAGGTCTCCCTTTGGTCCTTCAAGAATGGTTAGTGGATGCACTTGTCTTAATCGAAACGCTGCCAAGCCCCTCCACGCCGATCGACGTCCGGAAGCGGCTGATGGGTGAGGGACTACAACACCTTCTGGCGGCGGACGCGAGGGATGGGATCGATGATTCTTGTGTACGGGTGCGTATCATCGACGCCGAGCAACCGACGGAACTCCTTCGGATTGGTGGAGTCGTCAATGAGGTCACGAGGGAAACTGTTGCGGAACTCCTCCTGTGACGTGACCATCAAATGGCGGTAGTAGTTGGCGATCATCAGCCGCATTCCGGGTATCTCTCGGGGAAAAGCGCCGTGCCACGTGCTGCCATGGAATACGATGAGCGAACCGCGGGGAGCCTCCACTGGCACAACTTCGCGCACGGCTCCGCGGTTCAGGGGCATGTCGCAACGATGGGAGCCAGGCACGTAGCAGAATGCGCCCCCCTCGCGGGTGTAATCAGTCAGCATCCAGTTCGTGTTCGCCGTTCTGGCCTGGGCACCCCACGGTCGAGGCGTCAGATGCTGGTCGCAGTGCAGGCCAAGCCCTGGTCCGTAACCGTATTCTCCGTGCCACTTCACGAAAGAGGTGTGGCTGCTGAACCGGGTGGCCCACCCGCCAATCATGTGGCGGATAAGACCGACTGCCACAGGGTTCACGGCGAGGTCACGGAACACTCGATTGCGCGACGCGAGATTGCCAAGAAGAAACTGGGTGCAAGGGCCACCGCCATCATGGAGACCTTGTGTCCGCCCACCTTCGAACTCCAAGTCTTCGGCTGGGCCAAGGTCGAGCGTAAAGGTCGTGCCGGCGAGCTCTCCGGCGTAGCTCAGCACCTGGTTCGTAAGTTCATCGAACATGGCATTGCTGATCCCATGCACTTTCTGAGGGATGACGGCCACTCCATCCACCTCGAGCGCCAGCACGTACCTTTCGAGTTCGAGCTCGACAATTGCTGAATCAAGTGTTGTCGTTTCAACCAACGTCACTGGGACTCACCTCTTGCGCATTCTCGGTCAGGTAGTTCTCGTCTTCCGTCTGGTCGGGTTCCGCGACTGAACCAATGCGCGCGGATCGCAGCGCTCCCCGCCGAAGCTTTCCGGCATCGTCGCGCAAGGGCTCATTGACGATTTCGACCGAACGTGGCACTTTGTAGCGTACGAGGCGCTCGCCGAGGAACGACAGAAGTTCATCGGCGTCCAGCTCACTTGGGTCAGCTTCAATGATGGCGTGGACGATGTTGCCAAGGTCCTCGTCGGGTAGTCCGATGACAGCGCACGATTGCACGTGAGCGTGTTCCGCTATGGCGGCTTCGACTTCGGCTGGATAGACATTTGACCCGCCAGTGAGAATCATGTCGGTAGAGCGGTCACCGAGATAGAGGTAGCCATCTGCGTCGACCCAGCCCATGTCGCCTAGGGACTCCCAGCCACCTTCTCGCGTGCGAGCTTCGGCGCCAATGTAGTGATAGGTGGGACGATCAAGCTTCGACTTCAGCCACACTTCACCTTCGACGCCAGCTGGCACCTCATTTCCCGTCACGTCAGTGATCACGATCGAACCGTTCAACGACCGACCGACAGAGCCCCGGTGCTCGAGCCACTGGCCCCCGGTTATCACCGTGGCCGCCTGAGATTCCGTGCCGGCATAGAGTTCGAAGATCCGCTCTGGCCCCAGCCAATTGATCCATTCCTCCTTGAGCCACGGTGGGCAAGGCTCGGCGAGGTGCCAGATGAGTCGGAGCGATGAAAGATCGTATCTTTCGCGCGTCTCGATGGGAAGGCGCCAGATGCGTTTCATCATCGTCGGCACCACGTAAGCGATGTCAGCGCTGTGCTCCTCAATACCCGCCAACGTGGCCTCAGCGTCAAAGCGGGGAAGAACGACAACGTGGTTCCCGGCGAGCAGCGCAGTACACGCCCACATGATTGGTCCGTTGTGATAGAGCGGCCCGGGCATCATCATGCAGCCATCAGGCTCGATCAAAAGATCTGGGGGTGCCTCGTCTTCAAGGCTTCCAGGCTCTCCCGACACGATGAGCTTGGGTCGACCAGTGGACCCGCCTGAGGTCGGTGCTTTCCATGCCGGAGAGATTGCATCGGGCAACGGAGCGGTGTTTGAAGTTACCGAGGGTGCGACGAAATCAACCGGGTGGCAGACGCGATCAGTGAAGGTGTCGGCGTCAATTCCAAGTATCACTCGAGGGTCGGCTAACTCGACGATGGCAGACAGCTCGCGCAGCGGGAGGCGAGGCGAAACCGGTTGGGGAATGGCGCCGAGCTTCCACGTGGCCAAGAAGGCGATGAACCACTCCACGGAGTTCGGCAGAGCGATCGTGACCATGTCTCCGATGGTGACGCCATCGTCGATCAGTTGTCGGGCCAAATCGTCCGCTGCTGTCTCGAGCTCAGCGCGCGTAACACTCCGCTCGCCGCACGTGATAGCGGGACGGGAAGGGTCGGCCCGGGCCTTTTCGGTCAGCCGACGAGAGAACGAAATCATGGCCATGGAAAGTTCCCATCGATAGACATCGGGCGCCCCTGAGGACGACGACCGTTGCTGGCACCTCTCAAGAGTGACTGAATCGCCAACATAGTGAGCTATTCGGGTGTACGAGAGACGACGAGATGCCGGAGGAGAGTCATCGTGCGCGTGATCTCGTCGGCCGATCCGGTCAGGGCGACCCCAAGGTCAGTTACCCCGATTTGATCAAGATGCCGAATCTGGTCGGCCACCGAATCTTCGTCACCTACGATGGCCGCGCCGGCAGGTCCTACGGCGCCCTCGCGATCGAGCATCGCCCGGTATGAAGGGAGGAGGCCGTACGTAGCGTAGGTCGCCTCAATCTTGGCTCTGGTGCCGTCGGGGTCATCGGTCACGCAGATGGGGAGCCCGGCGGCGATGATGGGTTTAGGACGTCCCGCCTCCAAGGCGGCGGCATTGATGGTTGGGATGATGTAGCTCTCCAAGGTCAGAGGGCCGGTCATCCACGTAGCGGTTCCCTGCGTGAGCCGTCCGGCCAGCTCAAGCATTTTCGGGCCGAGCGCGGCGACGAGCACGTCGGGAGCAGACCCATCGAACTCCAGGGTCACTGCCGCTTTGACCGTTTCGCCGTCGAAGGCTACCGACTTGTCACGGAGAAGGGGCATGAGCGCTGAGAGGTACTCCTCCATGTGGCGCGCCGGCTTATCGAACGAATAGCCAAACATGTGCTCGATCACGAGTTGATGCGAGAGCCCGATACCCAATACCAAGCGGCCACCTGTCGCCGCCTGAACCGTAAGTGCCTGTGCGGCAAGGACGATTGGGTGCCGAGGGTAGATAGGCACGACTGCGGTACCCAGCCGAATGTTTGGCACGTGTGAACCCACCACCGCTAACAGCGTCAGTGCGTCGTAACCGAAGATCTGAGAACAGTTCACCGAGTCAAATCCGGCATCGGCGAGTTCTTGGGCGCGATCGATGATCTGAGGTAGCGGTCGTGACATGTCAAGGTTGACGCCGTAGCGCATGGGGCTCCTTGGTGATCGTGAGCAGAAGATGATTCCCGAGCTAAACGACTCGGTCTTTCTTGGCCGGTCGAGCCGGGAACGTCCTCAGGACGAAGTCGACAACGGCCAGCTGATGGTCGGCGAGGTTCCCAGCATTGCCAGCGGTTCTGTTCCATCGACGCAACAGCGCGGCATTGCCGCGAATCAGTGCCGTGGCCAGCATGATGGAGTTGAAATCGTCTGGATCCGCGTGTTCGTCAGAAGCGATTGCCGCGGCCATCAGATCCTCGTACCGCGTCGTTAGCTCATCGGCCATGGCCCGCAATATGGGCTCGGCGTTCACCCATTTGAAGTAGTTGCTGACGTGACGTGTATTTCGGATTGATTCGGTTTCGACATTGGCTCGCCACAACGCCACTGCATCGAGCGTTCGTTCGGGGCTTTCGATGCGAAGTCGGAATGCCTCGTAGAGGTCATAAAGGGGTGCAAGGGCGAGGTGAGCTTTGGACTCGAAGTATCGCAACAGCGTCTGGGGCCTGACGCCGGCCTCCTCGCAGATGTCGTCCAGCGTCGTCGCGGAGTATCCACGGGCGAGGAAGTGGCGTTGCGATACGGCGATCAGATCAGCCCTGGTCTTGTTTTTCTTGCGCTCGCGCCAGGAGATCTCGGGCCCGCCGTCCTCGTTTGTGATCGTCATAGACATCAAGTGTGACTCCATGGTTCAAGGGCCCGGCGCTGCGGGTGATTGCGACCTGGGTTCTCCCCACCCCGGCTCCATGCCATTGCTTGCAGGGACGACCAGCTACGAGTATAAAGTGAAGCATTAACAGTTGTAAATAGTTCACATGTTCTAGCCGGGGGATGAACTGGGCGTGACCACAGATCGGTTCGAGTTCTGCAGTGTCGAATGGGTGCGGTGTCTCCGCTCCTACATCGCCGGGCACCTGGCTGACCTCGATCTCAGCGGGGTCACGATGAGTTTCTCAAAGGAACTCATCAACCCTCCGCCCCATCTCGTGACGAAAGGGGCAACCAGTTTAGGGTGGCATTTCCGGCTCGCCGATGGCGCACTGAGCGTCGAGGAGTCGCCGTTGCGCGAGGCCGACCAACGCATGGTCGGCGACAACGCCACTGTCGTCGAACTGGCTCGACTTCCGTACTCGGATTCAGAAATCGGTACATTGGCTCAGAAGGCGCTCGACCAGGGGACGCTTCTCTACGAGGGGGATGCGTCAGGGGCTGATCGACGAGTGGTCCGAGCGATCAAGGGCCTCCACGACCACCTCGCCCAACGTACCGCCTAATCCACCAACAGCCACGGCTTCCTGGGAGCACACCATGACTGGCACCATGTCTGACTTGGACGTCGACGGCATCGCCGCCAGGCTCATCAGGGACGGTTTTGCCGCCGTTCCCGACTTGGCCTCGACCGAGCTGGTCGCCGAAATTCGCGATGAGATCGACCGACTCGAGGCCCGAAAGCCTGGCGGCGACATCCCGCCGTGTGCCGGGACCGGCTACCACACCATTCGTTTCTTCAATCTGCTCCACGAGTCCGAGGTCTGGCAGCGAGTGGCCATCCATCCACCCGTTCTGGCCATCATCAAAAAAGTGCTGGGTGACGACCTCCAGCTGTCGACCATGGGCACGGCCATCGTTGGACCCGGCGAGGACGATCAACCGCTCCACGCCGACGACCGCGTGTATGGCAACCTGCCCCGGCCGCACCGGCGAGAATTGGTCTGCAACACGGTGTGGGCCTTAAGCGACTTCACCACCGAGACCGGCGCCACCCGGTTCGTTCCCGGCTCTCAGCTCGTTGCCGAGCAGGAACCCGACCCCGAAGCTGAATACGACCTGGAACGAGCAGTCATGTCGGCCGGCGGGATCGCCTTTATCTTGGGCCGCACATACCATGGCGCCGGCGCAAATGTGTCCGACGAGCGTCGATATGGCCTGACCATCAATTACTGCGACAGCGCCATGCGGCCCCAAGAGAACCTCGCCCTCTCGACGGCGGATCGGCTGGCCACGTTTCCCCGAATCCTCCAGGACATGCTGGGCTATCGGATGTCGAATCTCGCCACTGGCCACATTGGTGCCGACGACCCGCGAGCCATGCTCGAACGACAAGCCGCACGCTGGTGAGCACCACGACGCCAGGGGCCACTGACGGCAGCCCGAAGGCGCGCTCGAGCTCCAGTCGCCTCGGCCACCCCAGGAGGTTCGTCGGCAAGGCCTTCGCACATCAGACCATCGCGACCACGGCGATCATCCGGATCCACAGCTATGACTTCCTTCAAACGGAGGTGCGTCCGCGCTATAGCTGTGTTCATGTAATTTCTCGTACGCTTCCATCTCGATAAAGACACTCGAAGACACGACTGCGCCAATGTCTGCGTATCAAGACAACGACATCGTCAGCGCAGGACGGGCTCGAGTGGCTGAAGTAGAAGCAGCGTTCGGCGGGTGGCGGGGCCAGCGTGGCTCCCGAATGGAGGTTCAAGATGCAGCACTTTGGGGACTCGGTGCCTGACGATTACAAGGTCGGCTCTTTTACGGACGACGCGCCATGGGTCGTGGATCCCGATACTGCGACCTGGCGGGTTGGAGTCGATGCGCTGCGCCTTCGCGCAGCGTCGCAGGTGCCTGCCCTCGTGCGACCCCGAAGGATGCCTCCGCTTCGTAGCGTGACCGTCGTAGCCCGGCTCGCCTGGGCCACGATTCCATGGATCGCTCGGCATAGGCGAAAGATGTCCGATCCGGAAGCACAAGTTGCATTGGCTGGACTTCTTCGGGTCACCTTCGAGCGGTTGGGCTGCACCTTCATCAAGCTTGGCCAACTCGTGGCGTCCGGGGAAGGGATGATCCCCGATTCATGGGTCGAGGAATTCAGAAGCTGCCGCGACCGGGTACCTCCCGAAAGCTTCGGCCATGTTCGGGCGGTGATCGAAGAGGAGTTGGGAAGTCCGCTCGAGTCGGTCTTCTCGTCATTCGAACGCGATCCGGTCGCTGCGGCCTCAATCGCGCAGGTCCATCGGGCCCGCCTGGCCGACGGTCAGGATGTGGTGGTCAAGGTACAACGACCAGGAATCCAACGCCTCGTCGCGGACGACATTGCGACGATGGCCTGGATTGCACCAATCCTCGCCCGACGCAGCCCCCAAGCTTCGTTCTCCAATCTGACTGCCTATGTTGAGATGTTCGCCGAGACGATTGTCGAAGAGCTCGACTTCAGGCTCGAGGCTCAGAACATGCTAGACGTGGCGGCTGTTCTGGCGACGGTGGAACCTCGTTTGATCGTTGTGCCCCGACCGCATCCCGAATTGGTTACACGGCGCGTCCTTGTGATGGAGCGGCTTGACGGTATCTCGATTGACGATGAGAGCGAGCTTGCAGCCGCAGGGATCGACCCTGCACCGGTTTTTCGGACGCTCATGGTCAGTTTTCTCGAGGGTGCCATGATCCACGGGGTCTTCCACGGCGATCTGCATGCCGGGAATATGTTTGTCGGCACAGGTGGCCGACCGGCGATCTTCGACTTCGGTATTACCGGCCGCTTTGACGAGGGTAAGCGCCGTGCCCTGCTGGGTCTCATGTTCAGTAGTGCCGCCCAAGACGGCGTGGCTCTCTTGAGGCACTTCCGTGACCTGGGAGGCTTGCCGCCCGAGGTGAATGTCGAACGGATCGCACAAGAACTGAACATTGACGAACTCATGAAGCGATCGCCCGGTGAAGTCACAATGCAAGATCAAGCGCTTGAGATGCGTGAAATTCTGCGGCGACTGGTGGAGAGCGGCGGCAAGCTGCCAAAGGAACTGTTCCTCTATATGAAAGGAATGGTCTACTTGAGCGGGGCCATCGCTCGTGTGGCGGCTGACATCGACATGTCCGCGGAAATCGCCCATATATTCACCGTGTTCACGACCCGATATTCGACTGAGCTGGCCGCCGCCGAGCTCGACGTCTCGGCCATGCCTGACGGCGACGAGGTCGCAAGTCGTATGCGTCAACAGATGGGTTTCGAAGGTGAGACGATGACTTTTCGAGATATGCAGAAGGCTCAACAAGAACAGAACGCTCAGCTTCGAGCTTCAGGTAAGGCGCGTCGATGATTGGCTCGATGGAATCGAGGAGAGAACCCATCACCTCCACTTGATGGCCCAGGTCACAGGGCCGAAGTGGGATCTCCCGGATCGTGTTGAGCGCTACGTAGCAGTTCGTAGAAGCCGAGACTGGGAGGGCAGCGTTCGGACAGAGGGGAGAGTTCTCGGGACTCACGGGTCCGAAGTTGGATGTTGTGTAGGGATACGGCGGCGGCCGCATAGTGCAGGCGGTCGTGGGTCTCTAGCCAGCCTTGGGATCTAGGGATAGCCGTCAGCTCTGGCGTGACGCTGGGTGACAACCGGGAATCTGGCCGCTGAAGTCCTCGAGCCCGTCCCGGTATCCTGCCCGCCGTCGGATGCAGGCAACGATGCGCACAGCAAGTGGGTCGCAGCCAACAGTGGCGAGGTGTTCACGGAGCAGATCGGTGGCTCGGCTGACGTTGCCGGCGGCCGCGGTGCTGACCACTTCAATGTGATGGCGCTCCCAGTTCATTAGTCGGCCACCGGTGGGACTTGGGGGGGCTTCGGTGATAGCGGCGAGATCGGCGACGGCGATCCCGAAGCCCGGATCGGCTCTGACTGCGTTACGGAGCGCCTTGACGGTTACCGACGCGTCCCCGGCCTGTTGTGCTTGGCGATAGAAGGCGGCGGCCTGGGTGTGGGTCGTAACTACCCGACCGTGATCCTCGACCGCGGGACCAGCAGCCGAGGCCGACTGGACACGGCGGGTGTTGGGCTGTTCTGGGTCGCGATGCATGACTATCAGATTGCGCTTGTGACCTGAGGCCGTCCTGAGGTGGTACTGAGGTGCGAGCGTCACGGCTCGAGATGGCGTGCTCGAACTCAGCTCGAGCTGCGACTTTGCTGGTTCAGGTCTCGGTAGGTCCGAACCGAGTCGCGAGTGCCACCAGATCCGGCTCGTCGGTGAGGGAGCGATGGGAGGGACCTGAAGCTCGCTGTTGGGCCAACGCGACGAAGTTGTCGGTGTTGCGCTGAGTGGGGTCTGCGATCGCGTTGGCTGCGGCTAGGGCGGAATCGGCGAGCAGTTGAGATTCGGGGTCCCCGATTGCCTGTGCGGCTCTGACGGCATCTGCTGCGAAAATAACTGCAGTGGCGGGTTGATCTGCACCGATCGCCCACCAGGCCAGTCCCGCAAGGACCCGGGCTTGACCGGCGGGAAGGTCGGCTTCCCGATAACGCTCCGCGGCGGTGTTGAGCAAGCCTCTCGCCCGTAACAGGTCACCGAGGTGACGGGCGGCGGCCGCTTGGCCGACCATGGCGTCGGCCGAGAGCCACGGGTTGTAGGAGCACCCGATCGCCTCTTGGTAGAGAAGGTCGGCGGCGGCGGCGTTACCTTGTCTGGCCCGCACACCGGCCAAAGAGACGAGGCAAAAGGGCAGGTAAGGGTGCTGCCCGGCAGCCCGGCACCGTTCCAAAAGCGCTTCGTACGCTACCGACGCGCCCTCGAAATCACCCTTTGCCGCAGCAACTCCGGCGAGTGCGTTCAATGCATTGACGACCAGCAACACTTCACCTGCTGCGTCGAAGCGCTCAATGCTTGAAAGGGCAGCCGCCTCGGCCTCTTCGAGACGCCCAAACGACGCCATATTCCAGCTGACCAACATGTCGTGTGTACCAAGCAACCACCCGTGCTCATGAGGCCCGAGACGCATCTGCGTCTCCAGCGTGTCGTTTTTACCGAGCACCCACTTCTCGGCATCAGACCCGAGCAGCATCTGAGCTTCCGCCAAAGCCGCCAGCGAACGGCTGAATTGTCGGGCGCGTATCAGTACCGACGCTCCAAGCAGGAGCGCCTCGGCCAGGCGAACAGGGTCGCCACCCGGCCTCAAGACGGCAATGGCCTCTTCGCACTCGGCGACGCCCGCCGCTGGGCTGAACGACATGCCGACGCAGTAGCCGTGCCAGACGAGGGCGGTGGCGTGCAGCTCAGCACGATGTTTCCCTTCGGCGCCCAGCGCACTGGCGAGCCAGCGGGCGCCTTCGGCAAAATCGCTGTTGACGAACCAAAGCCAGGCCATTCCGGAGACCATGGAGAGTGCGGCATCGATGTTCCCGGTACCCAAATGCCAATCGAGCGCAGCTTTCAGATTGCCCAACTCCGGCGTCAGGCGTTCGCTCCACTCGGGCGCTCTGGCTCCTCGTAGGCGTTCGTTGGCGTTCTCGGCGAAGCGGCGGTAGTAGGCGGCGTGTCCGGTGCGTACCGTGTCGGCCTCGGCAGAGTCGTCGAGTCGGGCGGTGCCGTACTCCCACAACGTCTGCAGCTGAGTGAACCGAGTCTCGCCGGGTGCCGGGGCCGTGACGAGGGACTTGTCCACCAGCCGACTCATCACGTCGAGGACGTCAGTGCTCGGGAGTTCGTCGTCGACGCAGACGGCCTCGACGGCTTCGAGCTCGCAGCCACCAACGAAGACTGACAGCCGAGCGAACAGGCGGCGCTCGTCTTCGAAGAGGAGGTCGTAGCTCCAGTCCACGACGGCACGCAACGTCTGTTGGCGGGGCAACGCGGTGCGCGCGCCGCGGGTGAGCAGCGCGAAGCGGTCGCCGAGTCGCTCGGCCAGCGTGGACAGTGGGAGGGCTCGAAGCCGGGCGGCGGCAAGCTCGATGGCCAGGGGCAGGCTGTCCAGTCGTCGGCAGATGTCGCCGATGATCGCCTCGGACGGGCCGTCGCCTTCGAATCCTGGCTGGACCGCCCGAGCACGATCTACGAAGAGTTCGATGGCGGCCGGCGAATCCAATCCGGCTATGGGTATGAGAATCTCGCCGGGAACACCGAGCGGCTCGCGGCTGGTGGCCACGAGGCGAAGACCGGGTACCTTTCCGACCAGGGTATGGGCGAGGCTCGCAGCCTCGTCGATGACGTGTTCGCAGTTGTCCAGGACGACCACGAGTAAGCGGCCGGCGATGTGGCGGGCGATGAGCTCGGCCGTCGATCCAGAGGGCTGGGCGTCACCCAGAGTGGGCCGTACGGCTCCGAGCGTGCCGGCCGCGGCCGAGGCGACCCCTTCGGGATCGGTGACGCCGGCCAGTTCGATCAGCCAGGTGCCGCCCGGGTGCTGTTCCCGTACGCGGGCCGCGGCCTCGACCGCCAGACGCGTCTTGCCCACTCCACCGGGTCCGATCAGGGTGACCAAGCGGCTGGAGGCAATCGCTTCGCCCACCTGTTCCAGTTCGGCGTCACGCCCGAGGAATCTGCTTAGTGCTTCGGGCAGGTTGCCCCGCACCGATTGCAGCGCTGGCGCTCGGGGCGCCGGCGGTTGCTCGGCGACGAGGGACGGGTCGTGGTCGAGGACGCGGGTTTCCAACTCGCGCAGGCTCGAGCCCGGGTCGACCCCGAGCTCCTCGACCAGTCGGTCACGGATCTCGGTATAGGCCCGCAACGCTTCGGCTTGGCGTCCCGCTCGGTACAGGGCCAGCATGAGCAGCTCCCAAAGGCGTTCGCGTAGCGGGTGGTTCCGGCATAGCGCTTCGAGCTCGCCCACCAGCTCGTTGTGATGGCCAAGCGCCAGGTCTGCTTCGACTCGGTATTCGCTTGCCACCAGGGTCAACTCGTTGAGGTGGGCCCGCTCGGCGTCGGCGAAGCCGGCATAGCCGAACTCGGACAGCGGCTCGCCGCGCCGCAACCCGAGGGCGTCACCGAGCACGGCGGACGCCCGGGCCACCTCGCCCTCGATGCTCAGGCGGCGCCCTTCCGCTACCAAGTCCTCGAATCGGGCTGCGTCCAGGTCACCGGCACTGATATCGAGCGCGTAGCCGGATTCGGAGGTGACGATGGCTGATGCTCCGAGAGTTCGGCGTAGTTGGACGATCTGGGCCTGCAAGGCGTTGGCCGGCTTCGCCGTCTGGCCATCGCCCCAGAGCTGGTCGATCAGACGATCGGCGCTGACCGGATTCCCTCGGTTGAGGGCCAGGAGAGCCAGGAGAGCCCGCTGCTTGGCGCCCCGAACGGGTATCGCCACACCCCCATTGACCACCTCGAATTCGCCGAAGAGCCTCACTTCCACGCTCCCACGGTACGACCGATGACCAGGTGCGGCGCTATCGAGCTGACCCGCCCACCTCAGGGCCACGTCAGCAGCACCTCAGGCCACCAGCGCAGGCTGCCTCCAGGACCAAGAACATCGAGGAAAGGAAGCACCATGATCGAGGCAAACCACCTCACCAAGCGCTACGGCAAGACGGTAGCGGTCAACCAGATCTCCTTCACCGTAAAGCCCGGGCAGGTAACCGGATTCCTCGGGCCCAACGGGGCCGGCAAGTCGACCACCATGCGCATGATCCTGGGCCTCGACATCCCGACGTCCGGAGAGGTCCGAGTGGACGGCAAGCCCTACCGCCAGCTGGCCGACCCCCTCCGGTCGGTCGGCGCGCTTTTGGACGCCAAAGCCATTGTCGGTGGCCGCAGTGCAGCCAACCATCTCATGTGGTTGGCCGACAGCAACGGCATCTCCAGGCGCCGGGTGGCCGAGGTGCTCGACATCGTCGGACTCAGCGACGTGGCCGGTAAGAAGGTCGGGACATTCTCGCTGGGTATGAGTCAGCGGCTCGGTATCGCCGCCGCCCTGCTTGGCGACCCCGAGACCGTGATGTTCGACGAGCCGATCAACGGGCTCGACCCTGAGGGCATCCTCTGGATCCGCAACCTGATGAAGTCCCTGGCATCACAAGGACGCACGGTGTTCTTGTCCAGCCATCTCATGAGCGAGATGGCCCAGACCGCCGATCACCTGATCGTGATCGGCCGGGGCCGCATCATCGCCGACGCCGGCACCGATGAGTTCATCAACCGGCACACGGCCTCAAGTGTCCGGGTCCGGGCCGTGGAGCAGGCCGACCTGGCCGAAGCCCTGACCCAGCGAGGCGCGCTGATCGAGTGCGGATTTGACGGCGCCATGGTCGTGACCGGAATGGACTCCGCCACGATCGGCGCAGCCGCTCGTTCCCACGACATCACCCTCGTCGAGCTGGCCCCCCTGGGATCGTCGCTCGAAGAGGCGTATTTCGATTTGACCAAGGACCAAACCGACTACCACGCCGGCCAGCTGGTCGACGCAACTAAAGGAGCCTGACATGAGCACTGCCACCTACAACATCGATGCCACTCACTTCACAACCCCCGCCGCAGACGTGCGGATTCCCAGGATGCGCAGGATTGCCAAGGCGGAGTGGACCAAGCTGCGGACCCTGCCCTCCACCTGGAGGACAGCGGTCATGGCCCTTGTCATCTCGGTTGCCCTGGGGGCGATCCTTTGTGTCTCCCAAGTTCAACAGTGGTCGAAGATGACAGCGGGGCAGCGCCAGACGTTCGACCCAACCGCCTGTTCCCTGTTCGGTGTGGTCTTCGTCGGCGCCGTGGTGCTCGCGGCGCTTGGAGTCCGGGCCATGACTTCCGAGTATGTGACGGGAATGATTCGGTCCACCTTTGCGGCCACACCCACGAGGCGGCGGGTACTGGCAGCCAAGGCCGGGGTCACTGCGGCGTTTGTGTTTCCCGTGGCGCTGCTGACTACCGTGGTCAGCTTCGAGGTCGGACAGCGGATCTTCGCCGGTAAGCACCTCGAAGTGTCCTTCGCCCATCCCGGCGTCCCTCAAGCGGTGGTGTTCGGTGCCCTGGCGGTGAGCCTCATTTCCGTCATCGGCGTCGGGATCGGCGGCCTCATCCGACACACCGCAGCGGCGACCACAGCGCTGGTCCTGGTCATCGTGGGAGGCGTCACCATCGGTCAGCTGCTTCCGGCCGGCCTTCGTCAGTACGTGCCCGGGACCGCACTCGAGGCCGCCGTCACGGTCAATCACTCGGCGGGCCTCCTGAGGCCAGGCGCTGCCGTTGTGGTCCTCGGCATCTATGCCGCCATCACCTTGGCGGCGGCCTCCATCCGGATGTCCAAGGGCGACGCCTGACCCGCAACCGCACAGATCAACCCGCACCGAGTCCAACGAATCTCAATCGACTGGAGAAGCCAATGCACAACGCCTTGCGAATCCGCCAACCAGTACCGCAGGCCCAAAGACCACGGGTATTCACCTGGGCACGAATCGCTGCCTTACTGGTGACCATCGTCCTATTGACGGGGCTTACCTATCTGCGAGTTTCGTCCAGCCCGGGAACGGTCTCGGTCCCTCAGGGGGCACACGCCGGCCAGCTGATCATGCACGGGTGCACGTACGCGACTGAGCAGGGTGCGATGCCCGCGGACTGCGGCACGTTGGTCGTGCCGGAGAACCGAGCAGACCCCCGGTCGCGGCTGATCGCGCTGCCGGTGACCCGGGTCCTGGCTCGCTCATCGCAACCACTGGCGCCAATCTTCCACCTCAACGGCGGCCCGGGTATAACCAATATGACGTTCCCCCAAGCGAGCCGCCTGACCGCCCAGCACGATGTCGTCATGGTCGGCTACCGCGGCGTCGACGGCTCTTCGGTGCTCAACTGTCCCGAGGTGACGGCGGCGCTGGAGAACTCCGCAGACTATCTGGGCAAAGCTTCGCTGAGCGCGTACTCCCAGGCCTTCGCCTCGTGCGCGCGGCGGCTTGAGAAGCGGCGTAGACCTCGCCGGCTATACGCTGGCCGAGCAGGCCGATGACATCGAGGCAGCTCGCCTCGCGCTCGGCTACCACCGCATCGACCTGCTCGGTGAGAGCGCGGGGACCCGTCTGGCGATGATCTACCAGTGGCGGTACCCGAACAGTGTCGACCGCTCGGTGATGGTCGGGGTCAACCCGCCCGGAAACTACATTTATAGCGGAGCCGAGATCGATCAGGGGATCGAGCGTTACTCGGCGCTGTGCGCGCACCAGCCTGCCTGCCGCGCCCGCACCGCCAACCTCGCCGCGAGCATGAAGCACACGGCGGCACACATGCCGAGCAGTTGGTTATCCCTGCCGATCAAGCCGGGCAACGCCCTGGTCGGGACGTTCCTCGGGCTCACGGAGGCGAACTCGAACAGCGGTTCGATACTGTCCGGGCCGAATACCCTCGACTCGTGGATCTCCGCCGCGCATGGCGACCCGAGCGGCCTGTGGCTGCTCTCGTGGTTGTCCGAAGTCGTCCTCCCCCAGTCGTTCGCCTGGGGCGAGTTGGCAAGCATCGGGATGGCCGACGCGCAGCCCGTCGATCGCTACTTCAGCTCCGGCGCGGACCGGGGCTCGATCATCGGCAATCCCCTCGGGGAGTTCTTGTGGGGGGCAGGAGGTATGGCTCACGCCTGGCCGGCCAACCCGGGTGAGAACCAGTACACCAGCGTGCAGAACTCGAGCGTCCCGACGCTGCTCATCGGGGGGACGCTCGACTTCGAGACACCGGCCCAGAACGCCACGAAGGAGCTGCTGCCACACCTTTCCAACGGGCATCAGGTCATCTTGTCCGGGCTCGGGCACGTGGACGATTTCGATGCCTACGAGCCGAAAGCCAGCACGCAGCTGCTGACCACGTTCTACGCCACCGGCCGGGTCGACACGTCCGACTACACCCCGAACGCGGTCAGCTTCACCACATCGCAATCACAGGCAGCGATTGCCAAGGACATCCTTGGGTTTATGATCGGCTTCGCCTTGTTGGCAGTGATCTGGCTCGTGGTGTTGGCGATCCGGATCCGCCGCCGAGGCGGTACCGGCCGCAAGACGGGCGCATGGATCCGTTCGGCCGGTCCGATTGTGTTCGGACTCGGCGGATGGTTCCTCGGCGAACTGTTGGTACTGCGGTTCTGGCCGAGCCGGGCGCTCCCCGATCAGCTGCTTTCAGTGGTCGCAATCGCGGTGCCGATCTGGCTCGGGGTCTACGCCGGCTGGGTCCGCACCGACACACCGAAGGCGATGCGGACCAAGGGCATCGGTGCCGCGGCTGTCGGCGCGGTGGTCGGAGCCGCACTCGGATTCCACGCGACCAGCGGGCTCATGGCGTTGATCACGGCGATCATCGGTGCGGCGGTCGTGTCGAACCTGAGCCTGCTCGTGCTCGACATCTGGGCCGAGCGGGCCGCCTCCCGGGGAACGGCCGCTCCGCCCCGGGTAAGCCGCCGGATCTCGCCGAACGGGCCTGCGGCGGATCCGTCGGAGACGGAGCACCTGGAGCCGGCCCTGCACAATAAAGGAGGTTCAGGCCTTGACCTGGACGATCGAGTTGGTCTGCAATCATCGGTGCAAATGCCCACCAATTGAGCATCAGAGTCGGTGCGGGGAGTTCCAGCACCGCACGCAAGGCACGCTCTCGTTTTTGTTTGTCGACGCCCGCTGACTGTCAGAACATTTGCATTCCGGCCGTTGCGCCGAACCGGATCAAGCCCAGGTCGGGGCTTCGAGGCCGAACCTGTGCCCACCCCAAGCCATCGCATCGCGGCGGCGAGACGCCCCCGGTTATGACAGCGCCTTCGCCGTTTCGGAGCCAGCCTTGTCTTGATAGGCGTGGACCCGGGATTCCCAAAGCTTGCCCCTCGCTCGGAAGTGTTCGACCTGGGCCACGACAAACGGGGACATTGGTCAGCTCGACTTCTCGTCGGGCCTGGGCTGATTGGCTCGCCATTAGCTGGCGGATGCGTTCGAGGACAGATTCTTCCATGGTCAGGATCTCGCTGTAGATGTTTCTCCAGTGCAGAGCCTGTTCGAGCGTGGCGGCCGAGGGATCGCCCTCTCGGTCCATGCCCTGCGAGTTGTCTCCACCCCTCGTCGCCGCCACAATGTCCGGTCTGTCTTGCGGCGCCTCAATGAGGTTCATGCTCCAGTGATACATGCTCCAGCGTAAAAAGTGCCGCAAAAACCTCCGAATAGTCGTTGGGGGTGAAATGCTCTCTGTTCCGACATGCCGCCGGGATCGCGCGGACGAGGTGTCTTTCACCCCAGCCCGTATAGTTGGCGGCGATGGTGGCGCAACCAGCAAAAGAGCCCGCTCGTGGACCACTCGAGGGAGAGAACATTGAGACTGAGCACTGGGAGGACGCCCGCCACTGGATGAGCATCTATGACGACTTGATCCGCTTCAAACTAGGTCTTTTGGAACGGGTGAAGCGAGAGCTACCCCAACTCCATCCCGTGGCCCAGAAGGCCGCCCATGTGGACGTCACTTTCATCGAGCACCAGATGGATGGGTACTACAACCGACTCGATCTTTGGTACCAGCGGGTGTGGAAACTTCAGGGTCTGTGGCTCGACCCCGCGGGGCGGATACTGAGGCACAAGGGAAAAGAGGCCGTACTCACCCAGCGTGAGTTCGAACTCTTGCAGTTCCTCCTCGACCATCCCCACCGCTACTACACCTCGTCGCAGATCATGGGATACGCCTGGTCGGACTCATCCCTGTTCCCCGAAGAAGTCCGCAACTATGTTTCGCGGGTCAGGAAGATCCTGGCTCGGTTGGAAATACCTTGCGATCTGGTCAATCGGCCAGGCCGGGGCTATTCCCTCACATTTCGAAACGAAAACTAGCGATTGTCGCTGTCCTCGATGTCGATCGCTTACCTCGACCGATCCCCGTCGGCAAGTACGGAACTCTGAGCCGGAGCCATAGCCATGGCCACGGCCCGGGGCGCCCGCTGGATTCGCACCTGAACTTTCCGCTGCTCAGGCGAACGTGAGAGAGGGGAGGGATCGAGATGGAAGTTGAGGGGATCAGAAGGGACCCACGTGCATCCTCTCGTTGCGCCAAATCATGGAGTATGATCCGAATACCTTCAAGAGTGAGGGTTGTCGATCTAAAGGCGAGTGCCATATGTCGACTGTTGGATTGCCGGCTCAGGAGTGTGCGTCCGCTCCACAGCGACCTACGCCGTTTGCCTCGGATCGCCGAATCACATGACGGCAACCGAACGACAGCTCTCTGACGTCTTGAGCGAGTTCGCTCGCACGATGCTGACCGACTTCCCGATCCAAGGCATCTTGGATCAACTGGTGCGCCGGATGGTCGACATGATGCCCATCACCGGAGCCGGGGTCACCTTGATCTCTGAATCGACGAGTCCGCACTACGTCGCCGCATCCGACGGTGCTGCATTGAGGTTTGAGGAATTGCAGACCGTCCTTGACGAAGGACCGTGTATCATCGCCTACCAGACTGGGAAGGCGGTGGCCATTGCCGATCTAACAAAAGAAAAGCGCTTCCCACGATTCATTCCCCAGGCGCTCGAAGCAGGACTCGCCGCGGTCTTCACCTTTCCATTGCACCACGGTTCCTCGCAGCTTGGTGCCCTTGATCTCTATCGGGACTCGCCCGGATCCCTCAATGCCGGTTCCATGGTCGTGGCGCAGACGTTGGCTGACGTGACCTCGGCATATCTCGTCAATGCGCAAGCCCGCTCGGATCTGCTGCATACGGCTGCGAACGCCCAAGCCGTCGCCTTGCATGACGCGCTAACTGGACTGCCCAATCGCAGCCTTCTGCTTGAGCGCATCAAACACGCCCTTCTCAGTCGGCGCCGTTCGGGCAAGCTGGTGGCGCTCCTGTTCATCGACCTCGACGGCTTCAAGAAGGTCAACGACAGTTCGGGGCATCAGGCCGGTGATGACCTCTTGGTGGCTGTGAGCGCTCGGCTCACGAACACGGTCCGTCCCGGCGACACCGTGGCCCGCCTTTCGGGTGACGAGTTCGTCATCTTGTGCGAGGACCTGAGCGACGAAAGCCAGGTCGAAGGCCTGGCGGCGCGTCTCGATGATTCGATCGCGCTGCCCTACGATCTCGAGGGTGTGGCGGTGCAGCTGACAGCCAGTATCGGCATTGCCTTTGCCGGTCAGGGCAACGATCCCGAGGAGCTTCTGCACAACGCCGATGTCGCCATGTACCAAGTGAAACGCAAAGGCGGCGCGAATCATCAAATCGTCGACATTAACGAGCAGCACCGTAGTGACTCGAGTGACTCGCTCCTGCGAGATTTGGGCCATGCCGCAGAGTTGGAAGAACTTCGGCTCGACTACCAGCCGGTGATCCGCACCAGCGATGGGCGAGTTGTCTGCGTCGAAGCATTGCTCCGATGGGATCATCCCGGTAGAGGACTCATCTCACCGTCCGTGGTGATTCCCATGGCCGAGCAGTCTGGGGACATCGTTGAGATCGGACAGTGGGTGCTCGAACACGCCTGCCTTGATCGACACCGATGGGAAGCGACGACGGGAGACGAGACGTTGGTGGTGTCCGTCAATGTATCGGCGCATCAGCTGATGGCACCTGGTTTCTTGTTCGCCATGAGAAACATACTTTTGTTGACCGATACCCTTCCCCAGGAGATATGTCTTGAGATAACGGAAAGTGCGTTCATCCAAGATGCCAAGCGCGCTCTCGCCGTGCTGTCCCAACTGAAGGCGCTCGGTATTCGACTGGCACTCGATGACTTCGGTACGGGTTACTCGTCGCTGAGTTATTTGATGGAGTATCCAGTCGATATCGTCAAGATCGACCAAACCTTCATTGCCAGACTCATGGAGAACAAAGCAAGCCATGCCATCGTCTCCAAAACGATCGAGTTGGCCCACCTCCTTGATCTGACGGTTGTCTGCGAGGGCGTGGAGACAGCCGAACAGGACCGCGAACTTGCAGCGCTTACGAGCGATTTCTGCCAGGGCTTCTATCTGTCGCGGCCCATGACGGTAGAGAACCTTGATGATATGGCCGGTCATGCGAAATCAGCCTGGACGATCTCTGTATGAATATGATCTTGTTCAAATCATCACCTCAACAAAAAGGCTAGGTTGATGGAGCGGGCGTGTTCGAATGTCCACCGCCCGATTTGGACAATATCGCTGCTTTTCCCGTGAAAAAATTGGGCCAACGGTGCTCGCGTTTCGTTAAACGAGCAACCCACCTTGTGGGAAGCGATCTCCCCGAGATGTGCCTGGGATTCCCGCCGAGCTTGAACGGGGTGGACCGCCTCCTCGACGATTTAGCTAACGTCTGCCAAGTCACGCGGTGCGACGACGGGAACGTCGACTGAATACCAGCCCATCGTTCGGAGCAGGGATGGGTGAGTCATCTGCATCCAAGCTCTGCTTCGGTGGCGACAGGGATCAGTCTGGTGGGTGATATGAGACCTCTGGGCGATTCATCCGTTAATCGCGAATGAGTTGCTGGCGATAGCACCCGAGGAGGCGATAACGCTACCTGCGACGTCAATCATGTTCACGGTGGTGTCCACCACTGAGGTCGGATCTGCGCCGGCCCATGCCATGCCCGTGAACTGCACAGTCCCGAAACTCGCCAAGGGCGATTGTAGTCCATTGACCTTCGGGGCTTCTTCGATCCACTCAGCGGAGGCGCCGGGCCCGATGTGAGCGAACGCTTGCGAGAAGCTTTGGCCCGACGTGATGTCGGTCACGGCGATGGTCCAAGTCCCGGGGGAGCCCTCGCTGATGGAGGCCTGGATGTGATCACCCGGTGCGACGCTCGCGATGAGGGTCTCGTTCGCCGGAAGGATCTCGTACCAATCGTCATACGTGGTCGTGCCATTTGCTGTGTCTTGCGCTGTGCCAGCCTGGATCAGCGAGGTATTGTTCACGCCGTCTATTCCAATCCAAGTTGCTGAATAGGCGCCGGTCGCCGATGGTCGCACGGGCGGAACAATCCATTGTCCGCTCACGGAGGTAAACGTCGGTCCTCTGAAGATGTGGCCTGACCAGTTGTGGGCTTCCAGCGTCCCAGAGGTACTCGAGATAGGGTCGAATGCGGAAGCCCATTGGATAGGTGTTGTCTGCTGAACAGCAAGTGGCTGAGAATGTTTCCGGTGGGGAGAAACCTTTTGCGAAGCTGTTCTTGCGCTATGGGAACTCTGGACCGCGGCAAACGAACCAGCGGCCGTCAGTGCCAAGGAGAGAAGAACTATCAGGCGAAATCTAAGGCGCCGGTGGCGCTTCGGCGACGGCACGTTGGGGTCTATGGCCTGCTCAGATCTCAGCACGAGAAGGTGCAGCCGTCGCTGTGGCCGGACGTCATCAGCGGACGAGACGCCCCCGACCTACCTGCAGCCATGAGAGCGACACACGTGGAGTCAAAGAGAAAGATGCTTCTCGGTGATCGTAGAGGTGCTGAAGTTCGGGAGTTGCTCTATCTTGCACATTTGTCTCTGACTTCCGACAAGGGAGTCGCTGCTGCGCTCCGGCGGCTCTTTCGGTGTGCCCGGCTAACTCAGGGAGAGTTTTCGTTCACTTTGCGGCTCTCTTTCACAAGAGTTGTGCTCGCTGGACTACTTCAAGCTGAACATTGCGCCGATTGCGTAGACAAGTCAAGGTCACGATCAGCATTCGCGTATCGCCAACTGCTTTACCACCGGCGTGAAACCGAACATAGGCATTTGGCGCTTCAGTGAGGCCGATCAGATTGCATGAGCGCCGTCGCACACACGCAGCATTCCCGAACCCGCCGTGAATCCGACGCCGCTAAGTCGCGACACAGCGTCATTGGACACGATGTGGTTGCGGTTACGGAGTATGCCGATGGATTCGGCCCCACGTCAAAGGAGTACGAAGCCCGGGGCCTTTGAGGATCGGCATCATTGTTACCTGTCTGATGAGTCCGTGTCTGATGAGTTCGTGCATCTGAAGTGACATTGCTCCGCATGAAGTCCCCAGAAAGAAGGCTCTCGTGCATCTCTGTCACTCGGCGACGTCGTCCTTCACTGTGTACCCCGCATATTCCAGATTTTGCTTCATCTCCGCTCTGTCCTGGTCCGTTAGTCCTTTCTCCTCGAGATCGCAGTCGTCAATAACGCGGCCCGCTGCCTCCTTCGTTCTTCCTGTGTCGTCCTCGGCTGCTCTGCTGTTGACGCTCATTGATTGCTCCTGTGTTTGATGACTTGCGCCAGTCTTCCCAAGGCGCGAGGGATCCATGCTCTTTCCAGGCTGCGCGACGGAAAGCAACAAATGCAGTAACTCTGAGGAGGTGAGTGATACATAAGGCGTCGCCGCCCACTCACCTTGTCGCACTCTGCGCGGCCTAACTTGTTCAAACGAAGATGCGCCAACCATTCGTTGCTGCCTCGCCACGTCGTGTTCCTGGGTTAACGCGAAGATCCCGAAACGAGTGTCGAGCAGCTGCTATCTCTATCGGACAGTTATCGACGTCCTTAACGGCGTGACCGATGTCGTCAGTCTGCAGCGACTTGGGCGCATAGCAGCCCCTGTTCACTGAGCGGGATTGCTGCCTCCGCGGCGAGTGGATCGAGTAGGTCACGCGCGTCTTGTCCATCCTCAGTTGCCGGTTCCCAATCAGACGCGCGCTTGACTTTTGTCGGTTGCCTGTTACAGTTCAAATACGGTGAAGTGAGTGTTCGGTTCGATTCCTCTAGAAAACGGGCATCCCGAACAGTAAGCAATACTCCCCTCCAACCGACTGGAAGCGTCCCCAGTGCTACCGGTGACGAGTTCTGACTTCCAGCGAGAAAAGCAAGTGTCTTGCTTTAAATTGGCCCTGCAGCCCCAGACAATTGGCTGCTGATCATCCCTTGTGGTTGGCAGCGAAAGGTATCTGGAATGCGAACTGTGAAGAATTCTCCGCTCGAGATCGTGGCATGGCGCACGTGAAGGGCATGCGCGGTATTCGATCGCGTGTAGGCCCGTTCCTTCTGTCGCCGACTTCCTCGGGAAGAGGAACGCCGGCCCCGGCGTGCTGCGCAACCGGCTCAGTCCAATCCTGCACCCGCCGACATCCCGCCGACGTGCTCATCAAGAGAGTTCAACCAATGACCGCTGACGTTCAAATGGAATGGGGAATGGAATGACTACGACGGAGCGCACCACTACGTGGTTGCGAAGGAGCATTCAGGCGGGACTCGCATCAGTGCTCGTTCTTATGGGAATGGTGGCATTCAGTACGGTCGCGTCCGCTCACGACAACGCCATCGTTGGCGTTGCGTCGTGTGCGAGCCCTCTCGGTAGCGGCTACACAGTTGCGTGGACGGTGTCAAACAATTGGGATCAGACCGAGGCGGGAACCGTCACTTCAGTGACCGGTGGATTACCCACCCTTCATGAAACTGCTTTCACCATCGCAGCGCAAGATGACGCTTACGTAGTCCTTGGAACATCGCGGAGTGCAGCATTCCCGTACTTGACGGCCACGCTGACTCAGAACATTCCGGCCAGTGTGTCGGGCGTTGTCACGTTGAGTACGAACAGCACGTGGGCGGATGGGACCAACGCCTCCGATTTGGGAACGGCTGATCTCTCTGCACTGAATTGCGGAGGGGCACCGGCTCCTCGGCCCACCGTTGGCCAACCGGGCCTGAGTCAGTCGATCGCAGGGCACATCTACTTATGTAACAAGTCCGATCAAACCACTAGTGAAGTGTCCGGAGGCACCTTGGCTGCTACCGGTCCCCAGACTCTTGGTGCGTCTTCTAATCCCCTCGGGGCTATAGACGTCGGTGCCGGTGTCTACACGATGACGGCGACAACTCCTTCCGATTATGCGCTGGTGACCTGCGGAGGGACCTCCACTCCCGCATGGGGTGGCAGCACAGCTACCGAGTCGGTCGCAGTCCCCGCAGGGGGAGCTGGAGTGGGTATCTTCTACGTGACTAAAACTGCCCCGGCTCTTTCCCTAGTCAAGTCGGCCACCGAGTCGAGCTTTAACACGGTGGGCCAGACCATCAACTACAACTACTTGGTCACCAACACGGGCAATGTCACCCTTGCCAGTGTTGGCATTATCGATCCGCACGCTGGGTTGACCGGGCTGAGTTGCCCTGAAACCACGTTGGCACCGACTGCTTCTGAGGTTTGCACTGCCGCCTACCAGGTGACTCAGGCTGACCTCCTTACCGGTTCGATCATCAACACAGCGAAGGCTCAGGGCATACCGCCGGGCACTTCGACGCCAATCAGCTCCGGTCCTTCGTCGGTTATGGTGCCGCTCGCGTCCATCAGCATTCTCAAGCAGGTGTGCGGATCTGAGGTGGCGGCAGACTGTGAGCCCGGTGGCCGGGGCCCATGGATGCACACCGTAGACATTCCGCAAGGTGATACAGCGTACTGGATCGTGACTGTGACCAACACGGGCGACGTTCCGCTAACCGACGTCATTGTGAGCGATATTCTTCTGCCAGCATGCGACACCACTGGGAGCGCGCTCGCCGTGGGCGCATCGATGAGCACGTACTGCAGTCTGCCTAATATCAGCGTGACCGTCACCAACGTGGCCACAGCCAGCTTCGTCGGCCTATTACCGCCCTTCCCATCATCGAGCGCGATAGTCATGGACTCTCCCGCTCCGACGACCGCAGCCTCAGCCACATCGGTCGCGCCCATCACAACATCAGGAGCGATCGATACGTTGGTTCCCATTTCGGCGGCTCCCTTGGTGACGGGATAGCTCAAGAGGTCGGCGAGGATTTCCGATGGGGCACTGGTACACGAAGGTCGTGAGCGGTGCGTGTATCGCCGGAGCCGCCGCGCTCGTCGTGACGATCCTCCTCGGATCCTCGCCAAAGATGTCCTCCGGGCCGAGAAGACACCATGTAGCAGCGAATGCCACAAGTTCCGCGAAAAGGGATTCCAAGGTCGTCTTGAGCGGAGCGGATCCCTCGTCACTGATCGCGACTTTGAGTTCTACGGTGGCGAAGTTTGCTTCTCCGGGAGGACTCCAAACCGGAACTGTGCCAGGAACGTGGTTCGGGGCCCCGTCAGCTCTGCCTGTCATCGCTCAGGACAAAGGTTTCCTCGAGGTTCGCCTGGCGCAGCGGCCGAACGGATCGACTGCCTGGATCGCCTCCGCATCGGCGACACTGAGTTCCACGCCGTATCGCATCGTGGTTGACCTGGCGACAGAGCACCTGATGCTCTACAAGTCAGGCCAGCTCCTCATGAGTGCCCCGGCCGGCGTCGGCACGGTGCAAGATCCCACGCCTACGGGGAACTTCTTTGTTGCTCTCTATGCCACTGCTCCTTCTGCCGCTTGGGGGCCATTCGTTATGGTCACTTCAGGTCACTCGAATGCGATCAGTGACTATGAGGAGTCAGGGGATGCCATCATGGCCATTCACGGTCCCCTCGGAGCGGATGTTGCCATTGGCACGAGTGGCGCACGTGTCTCCCATGGTTGCGTCCGGCTGCATGACTCTGACCTGGAGCAATTAAGGTCCGTCCCCGTCGGTACTCCGGTGCAAATCTCGAGCAAGTGACGACCTCTTGAAGCACACAACCGAATCTCGAAACATCGTGCGTTTGGAGGAGCCCGTCGTGGGCGGCTGGTGCCAGCTCTCCTCGTTTCGCCCAATGCGGGCGGGGGGTTCTTGTTCACCGAGCGCGTGCTCGACGATGTCGGCGGCATCGTGACGTTCGATGAGCGTCGGAGGTTAGCCGGCGTCGAAGGGTGCGCCGAATGAGATATCAAGCTTGGCGTAGAAGACGACAAGGCGGCGGGTTCGCTGGTGAGCGCCCCGTTCTGCCTCGCTCAATCATGTCGTGGAAATGCTGTTTCTCTTTCTCTCTAAGAGAACCACCACGGGCCAGACGGATGCGCACCGAAAACCAACGTGCGCAAGAACGGGTATTTGAGGTATTAGGTTGGGTGCAATCGAACTTCACCACGGGTGAGAAGTTTGCCCAACTACTTTCCCTTAAAAACCCCGAGTCGAGCTGAGCGGGCACCGCTGTCGCCGAGCTGGCGCGCAGGGTGCGCCGCGCATTGGCGGCCACGCGACGCATCCCCAGGTCACTTCTCGAGGAGGAGTGCTTCCCACAAGATGGGTTGCGCGTTTAACGTTCTCAACACGATGGCCTCGATCCGTACTAGTCCTACGGTTCGGGGCCACTTTATCGACCGGGTCGGAACGCGAGCACCGTTGCCCTCCTTGTTCAGGGGCAAGTAACTAGTTCAAGGGGGAACGGCGGTTACATCGACTGGAGTTCCGAACTCCTGCTAGTGAGGGAGCTTAAGCAGCCCCGCAATGATCCTTATCTGCAACCTGAGTAGCGTCCATATGCGATTGAATTCTGTTTCAGAACGTGGGTCGGGAAGGGCTGCTAGACGCTATCTGGTTTTATCGAGCCTCTTTCCCCTACCCTGTTCAGCACGGCAATATTGCCAAATCGTGACTTGGGTGTAGTACGTTGTAAATACCTACCTTCTATAGTGAGGGATTCGTAAGGACGTTGTCACGGTCGGCGTCGTCCATTACATCCAGGAGGGCCCCCTAGTGCCCTACTACTACTGCCGGTACGGGTATAACGCGGTGATTCTTAGCCTCGTCGTCCAGTTGACTTCGATGCTCTGCACTCGGGAACGAGCGCTGGTCGTAGCAGGCGGCGCAGACTGGATTCCAAATAAAGTTGGTGGGGGATCTAATGCCCAATGAAGCACTGGTCTGCTCGACGCTTATAGAATTGGCGGACAACCTGCTGGATGATTTCGACGCGGTTGACCTGCTGACGCTCCTCGCCACTCGATGCGTGGACCTTCTCGACGTCACTACAGCCGGGGTCATGCTGGTGGCACCTGAGGGGGATCTTCGCTGTGTGGCCTCCTCGAGCGAGTCAATGCGATCCATGGAACTCTTCGAGCTGCAGTCTAGAGAAGGCCCCTGCCTCGATAGCTTCCGCTTGAAGGAGCGCGTCGTTGCTGAAAGTCCTGACACCCTGAAGCGCCGATGGCCCCGCTTTGGTCGCGAAGCCGTCCGCGCTGGGTACAAGTCTGCATATGCCTTTCCGATGCGGCTGAGGGAGCAACACGTCGGCTCACTCAACATCTTCCGAAGCATGTATGGATCAATGACATCAGAGGACTTACTCGCGGCCCAAGCGTTCGCGGATATGGCGTCAATCACGATTCTTCAACAGCGCTTTACCTTTGAGGCTCGGCTCTTGAACCGTCAGCTCACTAGCGCGCTTACGAGCAGGGCAGTCTTAGAGCAGGCCAAAGGCGTCTTGGTGGGGCGACGTGGGCTGAAGATCGAGGAGGCCTTCACTTGGATGCGCCATCACGCTCGCAGCAACAATGTCAAACTGGCCGTGGTCGCCCAGGACATTGTCGATGGGAACCTTGAACTGACGCCGAAGGACTCCTCACCAAAGTAAGTGAGTTAGCCGTCCCGTTCGCTCTTGAGGTTCAGCGGTGCCCACAGCGCGTTCAGGCTGCTAACTGATCGTACTGTTCGGGTGTGTCGGCGGTCGGCGTGACGTTGTTGGCAACTTCGCGGCGAGGGACCCCAGTCCCCACAGGCCTGCCTACGACGGGACGATGACTACGTCCTACCCGGGCGGCCCGCGCTGCGCTCGCGCGCATCTTGACGGTGGCCTCGTCCGAGGCCGAGATGGGCGATGCTCACGTCGAGGTCGCTACATCCCTGGTCTCATAGTGTTTTGGATCCCAGCATCGCAGATGTGGCATTGGCTGCCATTGAGCGCGACGTATCCGCTGACACCCTTGCGGTGCAGTGGGCAATCAACGCCTACCACCATCACCGTCTGCGGGCTACTCGTACTGGACGGCGGGATGGGGGACCTGTGGGGCCGCAGGAAGATGTTTGCTGGAGGACTGTTCCTATTCTCGCTGGCGTCGTTGGCGGGTGGACTCGCGGGCGATCTGCCATGCTTATCGGAGCGCGCGCAGTTCAGGGCGTTGACGCGGCCATAGTGGCGCCCGCCACGCTCCTCGCTCATCACTACCAACATGCTGCACCAGGGCGCTCGGCTATTACGGCGCAACGGCATCGATCGGCTTCGTGGCTGGCCTCGTGTTGGGCGGACTATTGGTGCAATTCCTCGACTGGCGAGCGGTGTTGTGGGTGATGTGACCATCGGGTTGGCGGCGGCGCTTCTCAGACCGATCCTCGTGCCTGTTCCTCCGCCCACCACCGGTTCCGAACGGTTTGATGCCGCGCCGGAGCGCGCTCGTCACCGGAGGCGTAGCTGCCGCCGTGTATGGCACCTCGGAGGCACCAGTGAGCGGTCGCAGTCGGGCAGACCGCTTCACAGGTGTACCGGCGCGCCGACGACGGGGGCTACTTTCGCCCGCCGTCGGCAGGCGTCTGTCAGACGGGCCGACTACGCCGTGGAGGCCAGCTTTTGGGGTGGCGTGGAGACCTTCCCCTTGTACGTCACAATCGGAGCCGATCCCACATTGGTGGTCTCTATCGGGCCGACTGGGGTGCCACCGATCCAGCTACCCGATGGGGTGACAGCCGGTGGCGCGGTGGTGCTGAGCTTCACGACCTCGGCACCTTGGTAGCCATAGTGCACGCTGCTCGTATAGGAGAGCGGCACGTATCCCGGCGTCACGAAGCTCTTCCCGGACTTCGCAATGGCCGCGAGTAACCCGGCTCGGGTGAGGTTCTTTCCGGCAGCTTGTAGGGCCTGGATGAACGTATAACCCAGCGCGATGCCGTATTGAGTGTTGCCGTCGAGTCCGGACTTGGCATACAGGCTCGGCGCGTACTTTTTCAATATTTTCGTCTCAACCTGCACCCAGGGATTTGAGACGTCGTTTTCCGGAGCGAAGTAAGAATCGGTTATCACTCCGTTCAGCAATCCAGCTGCGGCGGTCGCTTGTGCGGCGCTCCCTCCGCCCTTTGCGGTGAACGACGACAACAGCGGTCCCACGGTCGGGGCATCTGCACCGACGTTCGAGATCACGTATTGAGGGGCGTACCCGATTGCCGCGGCAGGGAGCATCGCCAGAGCGGTTGCGGCGGGGATCGTGGCCATGGCCACCACCTGGGCCCCGGCTGCCTTCAACGCGGCAATCTGATTTGACAGAGGACCGGCCAAGGTGGAGGCGTCATAAGTTTGGCGTGATACCACCGACGCCGAGGGGATCTCCATGTTGAGTCCTTTGATGAAGTCCTGGCCGAACTCGTCATCTTGCGTCAGGTAGCCGACCTTCTCTCCGGCAAAATGAGCCTTGATGTAGGCACCGAGGATTTTTCCCTCGACGGTGTACGGCGGTTGCCAACCACTGCTCTCGGGGTATTTCGAGCTGCTCCAGCAGTTGCAGCCCGACTCGATGAACAGCTGAGGGACTTTCTGCGAGTTCAAGAAGCTCTGCACCGCGGCCTGGGTGGGTGTCCCGAGCGATCCGACATCGGCGAAAATGTTGTCTTGAAGGACAAGTTTCCTCGTCAGTGTCGCAGTGTTCGCTGGGTTGTATCCGTCATCCAAATAGGTGTAGTTGATCTTGCGCCCATTCACGCCACCATGGGCGTTGGCCCAGGCGAAAATCGCGTTCATGGCGGGGGCGATCTCGTCGTAGCCTGGAGCCGCCGGCCCTGTGAGCGGAACGGTAGCGCCGATGGTAACGCTCGAAGATGTCACCCCTGGAGTCGAAGCGGCGCCCGCTGAGGTCAACAAGACGGTGGTTCCCAGTGTGAACCCCATGACGCCGGCCGCCAGTACGCGTACCCAACGGCCAATCTGTTGGTGGTTTTTGATTGTCACTACTTCTCCTTTGCTCATGGTGGACATCATCGGCCATCGCGATCATCAACAGGAAGGGAGCTCGGGGAGACTGTTGCTGAGGATGGCGACGGAGTCGCCCCCGCAGTCACGGGGCGCGACCAGCGCCTCGTGACACGTATCCAAAGCCAGCGAAGTCCTCCTTGGATCCCGGTGGGAGCGACAAGCATCGCCACTATCAGCACAGCTCCAAAAATGGTGATGGCGAGGTAGGCGCTGACCCCACTACCGAGCTTGAAGTGCCCAGAAAGCGACGTGGACCACTGGGGGAGATACACCATCAAGATGGCTCCCCACAACATCCCCACAAGAGTGCCGGTTCCCCCGATAACCATGGCGGCCAGCAATTGGATGGAAAGAGTGAGGGGGAATTCCCCGGTATTCACCACACCGGTGGAGAGGCCCAGGAAGGCACCGGCCAAGCCCGCGCAGCCGGCGCTGATCACGAATGCCGTGACCTTCGTGCGTGCGATGTGCACTCCGGCCAGCGATGCAGCTATTTCGTCGTCGCGGACCGCACGAAAGGAACGTCCGAAGCGACTCCGGAGAAGGTTGGCCAAAAGGACGAGAGTCAATAGCGCCCCGGCAATTTCGATCCAAGCCAACCACTGTTCGGGGTTGATGGTCCCTGGTGCGGTGGGCACCGTTGTAGTCAGGCCCTGATCGCCACCGAAAGTACCGTTCCACTTGTCCGCTATCGGAGGAAGGGCCAGTGCGAGGAGGAGGGTCATTCCGGCCAGATAGGGTCCTTTGATCCGGGCGGCCGGGATCCCGATCACCAACCCCAGGACGGCGGCCGCCCCGACGGCTGCCACCAGCTCAATTACGAAATTGAGCTGCGTATGGTTCATGAGAAGGGCCATCGTGTAGGCGCCGACCGCCATGAACGCGCCCTGCCCGAGTGAGATCTGCCCGTTGACCCCGGTGAGGAGGCTCAAACCCGCCAGGGCGATCAGGTAGAGGGCGATTTCTCCGACGAGGTAATCGTTGTACGGGCTTAAGGTGGACGTGACGAAATACAGGATGACGCCGGCGCACAACGCCAGCATCAGGTGACGGAGCATGGGTTGCCGCGGCAACCGGAGTCTGTGGAACCACGCCTCGTCTGGTCCGTCACTCGACGGCGGCGGAGCGCCCGAAGTGATCCGGGACGGCGCTACTTGGGTCATCTCACACCCGCCGGGCCGGCGGTCGGGCAAAGATCCCCTCGGGCCGTGCCATGAGCGCGACCATCAGCAAGGCCAATGCTCCGAGCGGCTGGAGCCCCGACCCCAGATAGCCCCCCACGTAGGAGGTGCACAGCCCGGTGATCAATCCACCGACCAGGGCGCCGACAGGGCTCTCGAGACCCCCGATCACGGCGGCGGTAAATCCATAGACCAATATAAGGTCCATGAAGTAGGGACCAAATGAACTGGTCGGCGCCACCAGCATGCCGGCCAGGGCACCGGCCACACCGGCGAGAGCCCAGCCCAATGTGAGAAGGATGCCCACGCGCACCCCGAGTAATCGAGCAATCTCCCCGGCAAAGGCGGACGCTCGCATGCGAAGCCCCAGTGACGTGGCTCGGAAGAGCACAAGGTTGGCTCCCATGAGCACGAGAACCGCAATCACTATGAACACGTCGAAATGCGAAAAGGCGATCTTGGTGTGCCCAACCACAATCCCGCTTTGCGAGAACGCGGCAGGAAAGCCACGGCTCGCATTGCCATAGATGGCGCCGGCAATCCCTTCCAGAACCACTAATAGCCCGATGGTCACGATGACCGGATTTAGTTCCGACTTCCCTTGCAGTGGGCGGATCAAGACGCGCTCGACGAGCGCCCCGAACACAAATCCGATGGCCAACACCAGCACGAAGGTCCACCAGTAGCCGAGACCGTGGTTGAGAAGGCTGAAAGCAATAAACGTCGTCATCATCGCCATTGCTCCTTGGGCGAAGTTGATGATCTTGGTCGCTCGAAAGATCAGGACGAGCGCCAAGGCAAGGGACGCGAAGATCATTCCCTCAGTGATTCCGTTGAGCGTGTAGTTAATGAAGAGACTCACGTCTACGCCTCAAAATCCCAAGTAGAGGTGTCGTAAGTCACTATTGCCAGCCACCGCCGCCGCTGAATCGCTGATCACGATCTCGCCCAGGTTGAGCACGACTGCTCGCTGCGAGACCGACAGGGCACTTTGTGCGTTTTGCTCCACCAATACCACCGTCATGTCCGTTCCGAGCGTCTGGTCTCGGAGTAAGGCCATCAACTGTGCTGTCACGAGTGGCGCCAACCCCAAAGAAGGTTCGTCGAGCAAGAGCAATCGGGGTCGCGTGATCAGCGCTCGGCCAATAACGAGCATTTGGCGCTCTCCGCCTGAGAGGGTTGACGCATGACGGCGGCGGAACCCACTCAGGCGGGGAAACAACTCAAATGTGGTCTCGATCGCTCCTTGGCGTTCATGACGACCCATACACCAGAGGGTGGCCAGACGGAGGTTGTCTTCAACGGTGAGTTCTCCGATGATGCCTCGCCCTTCTGGAACATGGGCGATACCGCGGCGCGCAATCTTCTCGACGGCTCTTCCCAGCAGTTCCTCACCTTCAAAGCGCACTGAACCGGAGCGCGACTTGGCCAGTCCGCTAATGGTGCGCAGCAAGGTGGTCTTTCCCGCTCCGTTGGCGCCGAGAATTGCCGTGATGGCTCCGGGTTGTGCATCAAAAGTCACTGACCTGAGAGCGTTCACCGGCCCATAAGAGACACTGAGGTCTTGAACTTCAAGCATCGTCCACCACCATGGACATGGTTGAGGTTTTGTTGACGTCGGCTCCGAGGTACGCCGCCGTCACAGCAGCGTTCGACCGGATCACCGCCGGTGTGCCGTCGGCGATTACCTGGCCGAAGTTGAGTACGACGATTCGGTCGCAAAGAGACATGACCAGATCCATATGGTGCTCGACCAGAAGAATCCCCATTCGAGGGGCGAGACTCCGTATCAAGGTGGCTAGTTCATCCATTCCATCTTTCGAAAGTCCGCTGGCCGGTTCGTCCAACAGGAGCAGACTGGGCTCCGCGATAAGGGCACGTGCCAGTGCAGTGCGCTTCTGAATGGCGTAGGGCAATGTGGAGGGAAGTTGCTGTGCGTATTCGCCAATGTCGAACTGATGGAGCAGTTCGCGAGCGTTGGCAGCCGCGCGGCGCTCTTCCCGACTCGAACGCCAAGTCCCAAGGAAGGCGGATCCAATATCGCATCGAAGGCGGGCTTGAGCACCCAACATCACGTTTTCGAGAACGGTCAGTCCGCCGCAGAGTCCGATCCCCTGGAGCGTGCGGGCAATGCCAAGCTTGTTGAGGTCGTGGGGTTGGTGATGATCCAGTGACCCGCCGTTGTACGCGATCGAGCCCGAATCTGCCCGGACGAAGCCACAAATTACATTGAACAGGGTTGTCTTTCCGGCACCATTCGGTCCGATTACCCCGACTATCTGGCCGTGGTCAGCAGACATCGAGACGTGGTCCAATGCGAGAAGGCCGCCGAATCCGACGCTCAGTCCTTCAATACTGAGCGTCGGCCCTTCGTTCTTTACGGATGGACGACCCTCGATCACGACCTCGCTCACCTGAAATTCGATGACCGACGTCGATAAGCGGCCCACAAGGCACACTCGTTCTGCGACATCGCCAACCACCCCCCAAACTTGTCCTACCAAACTCTACAGACAGGACCAAACGAATGCGCTGCCGTCGCTGAGGTCAGACTCTACGGTCCCGCATGAAGCCGCTGCGCGAAAGGCGGGAGACACCAAAGAAGACGTTTAGTTCCGCTCGAGAACGACCGCTGCGGAGGGCTGATTCGGGCGCCTCGACCTGCGACCTCATCCGAGAAGCCCAGGTCAGAACAGCTTCCACGTAAAGCCCAGGTCAGCGGCTTGAAAGTGGAATCCCCCCCGGGCGAAGAATCCTCAGATGAGTGAATCGAAACCAGGTCAGCAGGGCACGCGGCGTCTGGCTATGGGTCGTGAGCCGCAACGTGATCTCATTGAGCGTGGATGCCCCGTCGCAGGGGATAGCGAAGCCGCAGGTGGTCGCACTCGCTCGACCCAACTGTTGCTTGCACTGCACAAGCAGCCGTAACCGCCGGTAGCTTCAAAGTTGAGCCTGCCTACTTAGCCGGCTGATTGTCACACGACGTGAACTGATTTGCTTTCCCGCGACCTTCGGGACCAAATGAGGAGGCAACACTGATCCTTCGACATCTTCACGCAAGTCGGTGCGCTGCTCCGGAAACCTGGTTACAGCAACCCGCTCGACGGCCTCGTTCCCCAATTTCTCATCGCGGCTGGCGAGTCACGATCTGCCGCTTGCCTCATCACCTACATCAACGCCACCGACTGTTCGATGGCTTTGGCGTTCTCGTGCACGGATGCCCTGGTGCTTGACTTCAGAAAGCCACAGGGTGCCTTCAGCCGGGAGAACATCGGTGGCATCCACCATCACCTGTTCGAATCCGACAATGACTCGAAGTTCGATATCGGAAGTCACCGTATAGCCACGGTAGACCGGCACCTGCGCTGCCGCAGGTCCGGTACAACGAGTCAGACCGCCCACACAAGACCACACAAGAGTGATCATTGAATCGGGTGGGACAATCAGTTGGCGGCCGGACAACCGTGCATCAGCTCACCTGATTGCGGGCGTTCTCGACCTGATTGGCACACTCGTCGAGTCAGTACGCCATACGCCGACACTTCGCCGCAGCACTTTTGACCTCAACCGGTCTGTCAACACCGAAATCACGCCGCGACGTCTAAAGGAGGGATAATAACTGAAGGAGAAATGACCCAGAGATTGCCCACCCTTCGACAGCGGGTTTTTTGTTCCGCCCAGAGTTACGACTTGGCGCAGGCTGGCTTGAGCCCGAGTGGCGTGACGTATTTTCCTTTCTTGATCTCCGTCCAGTACCAGCAGTCCACGGGGTGCGGCTTGCCAGTGGTGAAACTGAGTGGAGGCGCCAGACCTCCAAGCGTTGTCCCATGTAGGGAGTCCAGGCCCTTCGTCAGTTGAGCCGATGTGGCCACCTTGCCCCCTGCGCCCAAGTCGCCGGCGGCGGCGGCGGCTTGGAACAATTTTCCGCTGATCCAGGCTTCCATCGGAAACTCTCCATAGTTGACGTCCTTCAGAACCGAAGGGGCGTACTTCTTCAATGCCGCGTTCATGGCCTTAGTGGCCGGCGAGGCAGCGAAGTACGGAAAGTTGGGAACAGTCAGGTAAGTGTCCTGGTTAATCGCCGGTGAAGTGGCAAAGGACGGCGTCATGTCTTCACCATCGATGACCACTTTGGGGTGGTACCCCTGGGTGTAGCAGTCCTGGACGATCTTCTCGTCCACCTGTTCGGCATCAGCCGTAAAGATCACCGTCGCTCCCGCCTGCTTGGCGGCGAGGCATTGAGCTGCATAACTGGGAGCGCTGGCCGATACTTCCAGCGTCGACACCACCGATTCGCCCGCACCCTTGGCTGCAGCCTCGAGCGGAGCGATGCCTTCCTGGCACTGGACAGCCTCTGCGCAGTAGAACAGCGCGAACTTGGGGGAACTCCCGGCTGCCTGCTTCACCGCTTGGATAATGCCGGAAAACAGGGAGTCCTCAGTCTGGCCCTCGGCGTAGAAGTCGGAATTGAGGTAGAACGGCTCAGTCGACGTGTCCATTCCGACCGCCGGTATCTTCTGCTGCTGGAGATAGGTATCCCAAGCCGCATCGTTGTTCGTGGCATCGAGGACGGCAATGACGTGATCAGTCTCGACAAAGTTGTGGACGATCGTGGTCGATGTAGCAGGATTACTCGTGTCGTCCTTGTAAATGACGTCGATTTTGTGCCCGTTGATTCCGCCTGATGCGTTAACCGAGTCAGCCCAGGCCTTGTAGACCGTAGGGATGTCGATAGCCGCTCCCCCCAACGGTCCCGTGCAGCTGCACACGAGTCCGATCTTGATGGGAGCGCTCGCTCCGCCGGAACCGGCGGCACCGGCAGCCCCCGACCCAACGAGTGATACCCCTGTCAGGATCCCGCACGACAATGCCATTACGCCCATGGTCGCGACGAATTTCCGCAGCGTTGTCCTCACGGATCCTGCCCCCCTTACGGCTTTACGCCAATTGAATGACTGTTGCCGTTGTACTATAAGTTGATGTCAATGTCGAGGGAATTCCAGATTCTTCCTTCATCCTGAACGAACGGCTCCGCCAACCCAAGTGATTGAGGTCGCGCTGCTGTGGTCACGTTCGCCGGGAAGTGGTCATTCGAGAACCCGCCCTTCATCAGGGAGAACGTAGGTCGTGAAGCTCACTTCCCTCGCCGTTTTTGCCCATTGCGAGGTCGGGGATGACGTTTACGATCAACCAGCGGGAGGGGTCCCGTTGGTTGCCTTGCCATTGAGGCGCTCAACACGGAGGCGACGACGCCTCGACCAACAGATCGGTGCCGGTGATGAAGGTGGAATCGGGGCCTGCAAGAAATTCGACTGCAGAGGCGATGTCCTGTGGCGTGCCGAGACGTACCGTGGGGCTCGGATCCACCTTCTGGCGAAATGCAATTCACCCGGGCGCCTCGTTGACCCCAGGTTACCAACGCGGACCGCGCCCGGAGTTGGTTGGCCCGCTTTGCGAGTCCGCAGGCCGCCCCGGGATCGATGACAGCCTCCGGAGCCAGTACTGGGAGGGGGGCGAGCAACGCCGCGGTGGGAGTAGTCGCCAGCCGTCGTTCGAGATCGGGATTTTGCGGGAAGAACGTGGCCGCCATAGGAGCGATGAAGACACCCGCCCCGCCGTTTGCGATCGTTGACGCGAAGGCATCGAGCATGAGGGCTGTGCCCAGCAAGTCCACTCGCAGGATCGCTTCGACCGATTCCTGCACTGGGGAAACCCCGGCCGTGTGGACGAGGAACTCCACCCTTCCGAGTCCAGACGCTGTTCTTGCCAGAGAAGCGACCGCTGATTCGTCCGACACGTCGGCCTGGTATTCGACCACACGGTAACCCTCAGCGCGGACTTCGACTGCGGCAGTCTCCAACGTCGCCGCATTGAAGTCGGCCAGCACCAACGTCGAGCCGGGCCCCAGTCCTTTTGCGACGGCCAAACCCGTGCTCGTGAATGGAGCGGGCTGAGCCGCTGAACTTTACAAGGCAAAGGACACTAACATCGAGGCGCCGCCTCCTGAGGCTGCATTAGACGACCGAAGTACTTGTAAAGCATGGGGGGAAAATGAAGCGAACTGCGCGTTACTCGTGTGCGCTACTCACGATCTTGGGAGCGGTCCTCGTCGCTCCAACCATGACGGCGCTGGCCGGTGCCACAGCGGCGCCAATCACGATCGGCCTGATCGCCAGCGAATCCGGCGCGGGAGCATCAGAGCAAACCGGGGTGACGTATGGCGCTCAGGCCGCGCTCGACGCCCAGAACGCTATTGGTGGCGTGGATGGGCACCCGCTGAAGCTCGTCACGGTGGATGACCAATCAACGCCAGCCGGCAATCAACTAGCTGCACAGGACCTCGTCACGAACGACGGGGTCTTCGGGGTGATTGATTCCTCTGCGTTCGTCTACGGCGCTTCGGTCTTTCTGCAAAAACAGGGGATACCGGTTATCGGCGGTGGCGCCGATGGGCCTGAATGGGGCCAACAGCCCAATACAAACATGTTCGACCTAGGGGTTCCCACACTGCTCAACGGCGTCACGTACGGGTACAGCACCGAGATCGCCTTCATGAAAAAGATCGGCGTGACGAAGCTCGCCATTATTTCGGTCAATGTTGTAGCAGCGATCAACAACCAGAAGGCCTTGATCAAGGAAGCCACACAGGCCGGCATCAAGAACTGTTACGACAATGACTCCCTTCCATTTTCCGGCGCCAACTTCACTGCGGTGGCACTGCAGATGAAGGCGGCCGGGTGCAACGGCGTCATCGATGCAGGGGTTCCAACGCAAACAGTGTCCCTGAGCAAAACGCTGCAACAAGCTGGCGTCAAAGTGAAGGAGTTCTATTACGGCATTCCCGAGAGCCTCTTGACTCAGCCAGCCGTGGAGAAAGCCTTGCTCGGCACTTACACGATTTCGACTGGCTTCAACCCGAGCGCCCTCACCGCACCTCAGAAGGTGATGCTGGCAAACCTCAAGAAGTACACACCAAAGTTCTCCTATGCAAACGACCCCAGTGCTCTGGCGACATATGCGGCTGCTGAGACCATGATCAAGGGTTTGGAACTGGCGGGCAAGAATCCGACCCGAGCGGCCTTCATCAAGAACCTGCGCACGGTCTCCAACTACACAGCCGGCGGCCTTCTTCCCAGCCCTGGCGTGACCTTCGCGCACTTTGGGACGGTAGGCATGCTGCCCAAGACCGCATGTAGTGGATACCTGGTGGTCACTCGGAAAGGGCTCGTGCCGTTCGACAACGGAGCCCAGATCTGCGGATCGCGCCTCGTGGTCTCATCGTAATCCCAACCTCTGCAGCGAAGTGGATTGGCTCGAGTGGACGAAGCCCTTCGGAACCATGGATGCGCTGAACTCGTCTCAGTAGAGCCGGCTGTCCCGTCGACCAGATCATCGACTGGTGCGCCCGGGCCAAGACCTTGATCGCTTCGGCCAACTCACTGTCGCCGGCGACGGGCCGGTGGTTGTGCCGGTCGGTGCGGACCATGTCGGCCAGCACCTTGGCGTCCCCGGGATCGGACTTGGCCCCCGACGTCGAATGCCGGTCCCGATAGCGAGACGTCGACATCCGGTTCACCGCGAAGACTGCGTAGCCGGCGGCCACCAGGGCGCCGACGAAGAGGCCCCGGTCGGTCTCGATCCCGATGACCACCTCAGCCGGTTCTTCGGCATGGACGCCCACCATCTCGTGGAACCGAGCGATTCCCTCAACCCCTTCTGGTAGCCGCCCGCCAGCCGCCCGTTTGCCGTCCTCGTCTTGTACATACACGTCGTGGTGGGCCTCAGCCCAATCCACTCCGACAAAGATCATCTGCCTCTCCTCTCCATTGATGGTCACTGTCTTTGAGCCCCGAGGACTCCAGCAGCTTCCTAATGGGACAATCAGTGCTCGAGGCACGACATCCCACCAGCCGTCTGAGGAGACCTCACCGACCAGTAGGGCCACGATCTAGATCTGGAGCTCAAGGCCCTGGACCGGGTAGTGCTCACCTGCTGGCGGCTCGGCGACCAGCCTCACTCCCTCAAGGAATGAAGTGGTTGACCCATTAGGACCGGAGTACGCGCTCTAGCTCCGCCGCGATGGCTGACATCCCTGCCTCGTTCGGATGAAATGAACTGGCGGTCTGGGTCAAGACCCGGTGGAAGGGCTGTACCCATGGCTCTGGGGAGCCCAGCGCGTGGCGGGAGCTCAGGGACGAAGCCAAGATCAGTTCTGCCCCCGTTCGGGCGGCCGCATCTCTGAAGACCTGGCCGATCGCGTTCTGGATGAGGAGGAACTGGCCGAGTTCCTCGGCCGAGAAGGGGACCGCGGCTGCCGAGGCGTGGTCGAGAACGGTCAAGTAGTCGACGAGTATGACCCGCGCTGCGGGGGCTTTCGCAGTTGCCTTCTCGATCACCCGGATGAGCCCCCGAGCCGCCTGCTCGACAGCGTGTTCGGTGGGAAGAGGAATGGCGTCACGGAACATGGGCTCCAGTGCCCCGACTATCGGTGAATCTGGTTCGAGGCGCAGCCATGCCGCGTAGAGCATCCCTCCCGCGAACTTAAGATCATTGCCACCGGCAGTTATCGTCACAACGTCGGCATCGGCGGGGACACCGTCGACTTGCGGCGGATACACAGTTCCGCCGACCACCTGTTGCGGTGTATCGATGATATTCGCTGTGGTGGCGCCGGATACCGTGAGATCCACGAGGCGGGCGCCGAGCCGTCCCGCCAACTGGTGGGCGTAGTTCTTCTCGGACCGCATCGCCGCCGGGTCCGCAATGGGTTCGATTCCCGGTCCGGCGGCGAACGAACTCCCCAGGGCTGCGATCAGCTGATCCCGCGACATCGCGTCATCATGCCACGGTCGGCCCATCCACTGACTTAGTCAGCACTCTGAGCCTCTAGATCTTCTTGGTACCCAGCTCTCTGGATTTTGTGAAAATGATGATGGCCTAAGTCAGAGGTTTGAAAGTGGCATCCCGGTAGTTCGAAAAGTGCCAATGAGCGCTATCTATGAATTGCAGAAATCGATGGTTCGAGAGCCCCGCATACGAAAGGTCGGCTCAGAAGTTAGCGGCCGGTCACCAGTGACGTTACGCGTCTCTTACTGAGGATCCCGCCGTCACCTACGTGGGATCACAGCGGCGAAGCTCTCGATGTAGGACATGGCGGCATTCGTTGCCCACTTGAAAGGTTCCACGCTGCGTCGAATCTGCGTCAGTAAGAGGCCGCCCTGGATCGCCGAGAGCATCACCGTCGCGAGTTCGTGGACGTCAGCCTCCCCCCGAAGTTCGCCCCGTTCCTTCATCCGAGTCAGCCCATTGCGAATAGGAAGTTCCCAACGCTCGAAGGCGTTCACAAAGTCGGAGCGCACTATCGGATCAGATTCGACGAGCTCTGCTGCGAGTGAGCCGACCTCGCAACCGCCCTCGCAGCCTCGCTCCTGCTGTCTCGCGACTGCAGCTTCACACCATTCCCGCAGCGCTTCGAAGCTATCGAGATGCTCGATGATCGGCCGTTGGTTGTCCAGTGACGCTTCAATCTGGTGGTCGATGACGGCGCGTACGAGACCCTGCTTATCCCCGAAGTAGTGGTACACCTGCGACGCGCCAACGTTCGCCTCCTTTTGGAGGTCAGGAATGCTTGTCCCCGCTACGCCATTGGCAAACATGAGCTGCGAAGCCACATTGATGATGCGCTCCCGAGTCTGACGTCCGGGCTTGGTGAGCCGGTGCCCCACAAGAGCTCCTGTCTCGTCGGTTGCGCCCATACCGAAGTTCTATCGCATATTGGAATTAAGATTCCAACTTTGATGAGATGTAACTGAAGAAGGTAGCTCCAAGTCGGTTTTAGCTAAGACCGAGTTGGGTTGCGCCAAGGTGGAGAAAGACAACGCTGGGGAGGATGTCAACGACGGCTTGCGCCGATACAACCTCGTCGGTATATTGCTGTACCGTCTGGTCAGTACAGGAGGAGTTGGGCCGTGCCTGACGGCCCGGGATCTTCGGTTTTGCAGCGTGTTCACTCAGCGGCTTTTGACTCGGGTCGTTCCATTCGACAGTCGCCACATTGAGTTTCGGGGAGGAAATGAAGAATGCGCATAAATGTCTTTCGGGCCCTATTCGCGAGCACTGCCTTGCTGGGTCTGACAACAGCGCTGTCGGGAGCGTCTTCGGCAACGGCTTCGGCGGCTCCGTCGCCCATCACCCTCGCCTACATCACGTCATTGACCGGCCCGGGGGCATCCGAGGACGCTGGTACGCAAGCGGGGTTCCTAGCTCGTATCGATCTGCAAAATGCCGAGGGTGGCGTGAACGGGCATAAACTCGTGCCGCTCGTTATCGACGACCAGACCAGCCCTTCCGAAATCGCGACGGCTGTGCAAGATGCGATCTCGAAGGGAGCGTTTGGGATCGTCTCGCAGAGCCCAGTGTTTTTCATTGCCGCTAAGTATCCGAACCAGCAAGGGATCCCGGTTACGGGTTCATATTCAGATGGTCCCGAATGGGGGGAGCAGCCCTACACGAACATGTTCTCCTCCGACCACGGTAGCGTCGACCCCAAGTATCCAGTGAACACGTTGGTCGGAGGCTTTCTCAAGTCCCACGGTGGCACGGTCATTGCGACGTATGGCTACGGCATTTCGCCGCAGTCAGCAGCCTCCGCCAGGGGGGCAGCGGAGGCCTTCAAGAGCGCTGGCGGCAAGATCGGGGTTGAGGATCTTTCGGTTCCGATTGGGGGAACGAACTTCACGACAGCAGCACTCACGGCCAAGCAAGCTGGCGTCAACGCCATGACACCGAGCATGGACAACAACTCCAATTTCGCTCTTGCCACTTCTTTGGAGCAGTCCGGGGTGAAGCTCAAGGCTACTCTGTTCGCCACCGGCTATGAACCGGACGTGATCAAGTCGCCCGCGTGGTCCAGTCTCCAAGGGGATTACTTCCTCAGCGCATTTCGCCCGTGGTCGCTGCCAGACGCCGGCACCAAGCAGATGCAGGCGGCAATGGAAAAGTACGCCCACTTCTCGAAGAACCAGTTTGCGACCTATGGCCAGGACAATTCCTGGGCGGGTGCGGACCTCATGATTCAGGGACTAAAGATGGCTGGTTCTCATCCAACGCGCGCAGCTGTGATCAAGGACCTGCGCAGCATCAAGGCCTACAACGCGAATGGACTTCTGCCGATTACGGTTAACTATTCAACGGTCTTCGGCCATGATCCGCCGACCTGCTCATGGATTGTGAAGGCAGAAAAGACGGGCTTCGTTCCCGTCTCGTCCAAGCCGTTCTGCGGTCACGATATTCCCGGAACCTCCACCATCTCAGGGTCATGAGGAACATGAGGCTCTGACGGCCTGCGTGAGAAGCGATTGAGACGCGGCCCTCGAACCAGGCGACGGGACAACGGGCCAGAAGGGGTTGACAGATCAAGTCTTCCCGCTGACATAACAGTCAGCTACGGCAGGGGAGGCATGGCACTATGACAAAGACTGCGCCATCGCCGCGACAAGCTCTCGGTATCGGACTCGAGGAGTTCGAGTATCCCTATCCCGTCGGATTCTTCCCGGTGAGGAGTGACCTGCAGCCCCTCACGATGGCCTACATGGACGTACCACCGAGTTCGGGGGCTAATGGTGCGACGGTCGTTCTCATGCACGGTAAGGCGTTCGGCGGCTATTACTTCCGCAATGTGATCCAAGCGCTGACGGCGGCCGGCTACCGGGTGGTCGCACCCGATCAGATCGGTTGGGGCAAATCGTCGAAGCCTGACATCCACTACAGCTTCCAGCTGTTCGCGGCGAACACCGCGGCGCTCCTGGACCACCTCGGGGTCGGACAGGCGGCGGTGCTCGGTCACTCGACTGGTGGCATGACCGCGACGCGGTTCACCCTCATGAATCCCGACCGGGTCACCCACCTCGTTCTCGAGGATCCACTCGGCCTGGTCGACTACCGCACCGGGATCCCTCCCCAATCCGAGGAGACGCTCCATGAGCATGAAGTCCACTGGACCGATCCCGAGACGATCCGGGCGTATGTCGCCGGATACTTCGTGCATCCGGACCCCAAGGTATGGGAACCACTCGCGGCGGTCTTGGTGCGCGTGACGCTCAGTCCGGACTACCCACGATGGGCACGGGCGGCCGCACTGACGTTCCAGATGATCTACCAGCAACCCGTCCGCTATGAGTACCACTTCCTCAAACCCCCGACGTTGCTCATTGTCGGAGAAGAGGATCACGTGGTGCCACTCGGGCAATACGCCGCCACACCGGAGGAAGCCGCCCGGCTGGGCGATTTCGTCGAGCTCTCTGCCGCCGCAGCGCACGACATACCTCGGGCCACTCGGGTCGTCGTACCCGCCAGTGGCTACATTCCCCACCTCGAGGTGCCCGAACAGTTCCTCGCGGCGTTCCTCTCTTTCCTGGCGACCTGACAAACCGCACGCCCCTGGGTGACAAGGGAAGCTGAGCCGCTGACGGTACCAAGGAGTACGTTTTCGCCACTGAGGGATTCGCACACGAAAGGTCGGAATCGATGTCCTCTTCCCCCGAGCCGCCGGCCCGCGGCGAAGTCGGCCCCGCTCCCTACTATCACCGGTCGGATTGCAACATCTGCCGGAAGCAAGACGGCCTGAAAACGGGGTCTGCGCTGAATCGAGCGCTGGAACGGTCATCGTCGAGGCTCGGAGGCATCTTTTGGACTTCGGCGAATGACACCAACCGAGAGTGCCGAGCTCGGGTCGCTCCTGCATCGGATCGTTCCGGCCATCAAGGCCTCTACAGGAGTTGCGCGCGTTTACTACCTGGCGGTGATGGAGCGAGCTCCTCACTTCCATCTTTGGCTTGTGCCGAAGGAGCCCGGAGGGGACCTTCGCGGCGTGGACTACCTGGCGCAGCAGCCCCCACGTACGGCCTCCTACAGCGAGGCAGAAGCGATGTCGCACAAGATCCGAGCTGCGTTCGAGTCGTCTTAAAGACGACTCGAGGTGTGGCTCAATCGTCCCGATCCGACGTCGCCGGCGTCTGACCTCCTCAGACGGTGAGTGCGGCGGAGGGAAGAGCTCGATGAGTCATGGGGCCAGACCGTCGAGAGTCGTCGTCGTAGTCGGATTTGCCGCCGCCGCAGCACCGGCCTGAGTGAGGCCGGTCAGGTTAGGGGTCGTGGTCCCGCTTCCGAAGATGCGGTTGCAGACGGTGCCGATGGCAGCGGCGATCTCGGCATACGCCTTGTTGCCGATGTCGGCAGTGGCGCCGGCGGCTTCTTCGAGCTGTCCTTCACCCGGGATGTCGCCGTCTTGTGGCGATACCGAACAATAGGTCTGCCCCTTCAGCGCCGACAGCATGGTCGTGGAAGCAGCCCCCTTGGCGTCTACACGTGCGCGCACGGCTTTGCTCCCGACGCCGGGAACCGCAACCGGCCGGGGACTGAGGCCCTGGACGTCGGCGGCGTAGGCCCGGGCGGCAAAGGGTCCGTTGATGACGGTAACGGTCAACGCTTCTGAATCCCCTGACCCGGCGGCAAAGACACACTCTTGGCCAATTCGCTTGGTACTCCCGGTGTACTGCTCCGCCGTTACCGCCTTCACTGTTTCCTTCGTGATCGGGTTGACAATAAGTGACTGGACCTCGGCTTTGGTGAGCTGTGAGCAGCCCGCTTTTTGGGCGTGCCCGCTCTTGGCGGCGAGCGCGCTCGTGGACGCCGAGGCTCCGGGTGCGGAGAAGAACAGGACCATCGCCGACGTCACGCCGAACAGTGGGACCAGGGGACGTATCCTGCAAGTTTTCATCTTCCGCCTCTTCTGGGACGAGGGGCGAACGTCGCAGTCATGAAAGCGCCGCCTCTTCGCATATCGACAACGACGCAAATGGTAATTCCGGCGCTTGGCATTTGATATCAGGGAAACCCCTACTTCTCGGTGGGCGAACCTTCGGATCGCCCCTTGCCCTCTGGAGGCAAAACTGTTGGGCTCAGGGGATGTGGGACGCCCTGTCGCCCCTGCTGGCTCATCGGTCCTCGAGGGTCGCGTCCCCATGGAGGCGGCGAGGCGTTCCCGGGTAGACCTACCAAGTCGCTTTGGCGATCCCAGACGATCCAGGGAGCCGAGAAGGATGCTCAGGTCTATGACGTCGACGCGGGCGGCTCAGCGAATTGTTGCCGGATGGGGAGCCCATACCCGGCGTCGCATCGTACGCCCTGCGACAAGGACTTCCCGCCACCTCGTCCCGTCCGGCTGGGTCGCCCTTTGCGATCGCCTGTCAATGTGAGCGAAGGGTGCCGAACACCTCGCGCACCATAGGTTCGAAGTGCGAGAGCGGTTTGGTGGGATAGTCGGGATCGAAGCTGTTCTGGTCCCATTCGTCGGCAAACTGCTCGGCCAGGGCGTACCACGGTTGGCCGACGAACTTCTCCCGGGCAGCCGGGTTCATGCCGAGGTATTCATAGTAATGACGGCCCTGGAAGTGCTGGTGAGTCAGGACCATGTTGTAGGTGCTCCTGTCGACGTAGGGCCGGAGGATCTCGGCTGCCACGCGTGGATGGTTGTTCATCGTGATGGTCTTTCCGATGTCATGGCACAGCGAAGCCACAATGACCTCGGTCGAAGCCCCTGCCTCCTCGGCCCGGGTCGCCGTCTGCAGGGAGTGCACGAGCTGGTCGACGGAGAAGCCGACGACGATCGCTTCCAGCTGGGCCAACATGGCGAGGATCCGGTCGGGCATGCCGTCCTGGTACTCCGTCGTCTCCGAGAGGATCTGCTCCCATTCAACGGAGGTTGACTCGTCCATCCGGGTAAAGGTCATGCTGTCATCATCGCGCTCAATGGTCTCAGGAGGCCAGCAAGTCGAGCATGTCCGCCGCCGGCACGACTCGGTTGGCTGTTACCGGATCGTACCGCACCCCGACCGAGCGGGACCCGACCGGACCGGCCATGCAACAAGGACAACGCCTCGGTCGGGCGGTTGATCTCGAAGTCGATGTCGATGTAGCGTGGCCCAACAAATGGGGAGCTGCGTAAGTGGCCGCAGAAGGGAATTCTCTCAGTGGACACGTCGAATCTCGGTGGCAAACGGCGCCGTCATCGAGAAATGTGATGGCGTGAAAAGACTGAATGAAAAGGTGGTCCTGGTTACAGGATCCACCATGGGGATCGGGCAAGCGATCGCCGTCGCCGCTGCGGCGGCCGGAGCCTCGGTAGTCGTGACGGGCCGCACCGAAAAAAAGGGTGAAGCAGTCGCCGCAGATATCAGGGAATCTGGTGGAGAAGCGATATACGTTCGGATGGACGTCACCGAGCCGTCCACCGTTGAGGACGCCGTCCGGGCGACCGTCGACCGCTATGGGCGCTTGAACGGGATTGTCAACAACGTGGCCAACATGGGGTTGGCCCGGATTGATCGCCCAGTCACCGAGCTCGCTGTCGAGGACTGGAATCTGATCATCGCCAGTGACCTGACGTCGGCCTTTTTGGGTATGAAGTATGGGATTCGGGCCATGCTCGAAGGCGGGGCCGGTGGGGTGGTGCTCAATATCGCATCTGAGGCTGGGCTCCGTGGGATGAACGGGATAGACGGATACACGGCCTCGAAGGGTGGGATCGTCGCCCTCACTCGATCGGTCGCCAGCTACTACAGCCGGTACGACATCCGGTGCAACACGCTTGCGGTCGGCTTTGTGGACACCGGAGGCGAGAGAATCAGCGAGCTGCTTGCTAACCCGACGTTTGCCGCCGAGATCCAGCGCCACCACCTCGGCCTCATCGGTAAGCCGGAGCAGGTCGCTGCGGCGGCAGTGTTCATGCTGTCCGAAGAGTCCTCTTACATCAGCGGCGTCACCCTGCCCGTAGACGGTGGTGCTGTCGCCGCTTCGCACATCGTCCGGCCTGCCGCCCCAGACATTCCAAACTTCCCGCGACTCCGTGAACATGCCCCTCAGTTCTGAATACCCGGTGCCCGAAGGTGAGCTCTCCGGGAGAGTCGCCCTTGTCACGGGTGCCGCCCGGGGGCAGGGCAGAGCCATCGCGCGCCGGCTCCATGCTGTAGGTGCGTCAATCATCGCTGGGGATGTCATCGACGATCTGCTCGGGGATCTGGGCGCCGACCTGGGTGATCGTGGTTTCGTCGGACATCTCGACGTCGGGGACGCCGATTCTTGGTCGGCTCTCGTCCAAGGTGGAATATCGGCTTTCGGGCGGCTCGATATTCTCGTGAATAACGCCGGAGTTGTCCATCGAGTGCCGATAGAGGAGGAAACAGAGGAGGGATTTTCCCGCCTGTGGCGGGTCAACTGTCTCGGACCCTTCCTGGGTATCAAGGCCGTTCTTCCGTATCTCCGGAGCTCCGAGCATGCAGCCATTGTCAACACGTCGTCGACCGCCGGCATGGTCGCGTTCAGTATGCATTCTGCCTACGTATCTTCCAAATGGGCTGTCCGCGGCTTAACGAGGGTGGCTGCTCTCGAACTCGCTCCCGACGGCATCCGTGTGAACTCGGTGGTGCCGGGTCCGATCGCGACCCCCATGATGATCCGGGACGATGACCCGGAGGTACGCCAGCGACTGTCCAACGTCCCGCTAGGGCGGATGGGAGAGCCCGAAGAGATTGCAGAAGCCGTGCTCTTTCTCGTGTCTGACCGATCGGCATACATCACTGGTAGCGATATCACCGTGGACGGGGGCCAGCTCGCCGGTGTCGCCTTCGCGGGTCCGCTGCGCTCCGCGGACGATGACTGACGCCATGGCCATCACAAGGATCATCGACTTCTGCGGCCCTCTGGCAGGGGTACGAACACAGTTCGGATAATTGCAGATCCTCGATCCCTGAACCGCCGTGATCGAGACGCTCAATTCCCATGTCGCAATCCAAGGAGGGATCTCGTGAGTCAGGAAGTGATCACCAATCCACTACGCCGGCATAGTCCGCTGTCGTACCGGGGGTGTGCGGCGGCTGTGGGGATCGCCGAGGTGAAACCGACACGTGAGATGACCGGTGAGACGCGGCTCGGCTTGATGACGCGTATCGGCCTGGACGCCATTCGAGATTCCGGCATTCCGCTGAATTCGGTCGACGGCCTGTTGACCCACGGGCTTCAGGACGCGATCTTCGTCCCGGCACTGATGGCGGAGTCGATGGGCCTACGCCTCTCGTTCGGAGAAGTCGTCGATCTCGGGGGCGCATCGTCGGCGGGAATGATCTGGCGGGCCGCCGCAGCTATCGCCACCGGGATGTGCGAAACCTGCGTCTGTATCACGGCGACCCTCCCGACCCATCCGCTCGGAGACGCGGCGCGGGCCGCCGGTCGCGCTCCCAGCGCTCTCGGTTGGGGTCCGCATACAGAGTTTGATGTTCCGTACGGAGGTGTCGGCGTCAACTGGGCCTACGCCAATATCGCCCAGCGTTACATGTACGAGTTCGGCGTGACCTCCGAGCAGCTGGCGAAAGTGGCCGTGCACGAGCGCACGAATGCGTGCGCCAACCCCGACGCCTATTTTTTCGGCAAGCCGATCACGGTCGAGGACGTGCTGGCCTCGCCGGTCGTCGCGGATCCTCTGCACCTCCTCGATATCGTCATGCCGATGGGCGGGGCGGCAGCGGTCGTGATCACAGCCTCCGAGAACGTGGCGGGACTTCCGAACAGACCCGCGTACCTGCTCGGCGCCGGCGAGCACATCTCGCACTGGTCGTTGTCGACCGCGCCGACCGTGACGACGTCCGGCGTCAAGGCGGCTTCTGACCGGGCGTTCGACATGGCCGGGATCGGACGTGAGCAGATCGGACTCGCCTGTCCGTACGACTGTTACACGCACGTCGTCCTGATCTCGCTCGAGGACGCTGGCTTCTGCGCGAAGGGGGACGGCGGGCGGTTCGTCGACGCGCACGACTTCACCTGGCAGGGCGACTTCCCCGTCAACACGCACGGCGGTCAGCTCTCGTTCGGCCAAGCCGGGATCGCGGGGGGAATGTCGCACGTCACCGAGGCCATCCGCCAGCTGCAGGGTCGCGCCGTCGGTCGACAGGTCGAGAACCTCGAGTACGCCTGGGTCAACAACAACGGAGGGATGATGAGCGAAGAAGTAAGCCTGATTCTGGGACTCGAAGCGTGAATGCGGTCTCGCGGCTGATCCCTTCGCCAAGCAGCCTGACCGCTCCCTACTGGAATGCCGCCAGCCGTGGCGAGTTGCTCCTCCAGCGCTGTCGTGCCTGCGATCGGCACCAGTTCTACCCGCGCGACGCATGCACGAATTGCGGAAGCACTGAGCTCCAGTGGGTGGAGGCGTCCGGCCGCGGCACGATCTACAGCTACACCGTCTTTCACCGACCCCCGCACCCGGCTTTCGACCGCCTCCCGCTGGTGGTTGCCCTCGTTGACCTCGAGGAGGGCCCCCGAATGACCACGAACATCGTGGGTTGCGATGTCGGGGAAATTCGGATCGGGATGCCGGTCCTCGTCGAATTCGAGCAGGTGACCGAGGACGTGGGGTTACCGGTCTTCGGGCCGGAGAAGTAGCGGTCAGCGGCACCGAGCGGGGATCCGTCCACCGGGTGGGCCGCCGGCGCGTGCCTGAAACACGGGCAGATGTGGGGTCAGATCAGCGGGCCTGGGGTGGCGGCTCGTTCGGCGGGGGAGTGGGCGATTCGGTGGCGCCAGCGACCATCTGTCCGGCCACGCCCGTCGCTTCGAGGTCGTCCATCTCGGCGTCGCTCAGTCCGAGCGTGTCGACGAAAATCTCGTGGTTGTGCTGGCCGAGGGTCGGCGCCGCCAAGCGTTGCCACGCACCGACGCTGGCATAGCGGAAGGGGGGCCCCGGGAGCGGTAGCGGCCCGGCGAACTGGTGCTCGACAGTCTCGAACCAGCGGCGCTCGACGTGGCGGGGGTGCGAGCTGATCGTCCGGGGATCAGCGACCCGTCCGGCAGGCACGCCGGCGTCGATCAGGTGGGCCACGACCACGTCGAGGTCCTGTTCCTGTGCCCATGTTGCCAGTCCCTCGTCGAGGAGGTCGTGCTCGGCGCGGCGGCCCCGGACGGTCGAGAGCGCCGGCGTGGTCGCCCACGCCGGCTCACCGAGCACACGGACCAATGAGCACCACTGCGCGTCGGTCTCCACGGACAGCGCCAGCCAGTTCTCCTCGCCGCGACAGGCATAGATTCCCTGCGGGGCAGCATCGGGGCCGCGGTTGCCGTCGCGCATCATGATCTTCCCGTATGCCGAGTAGACAACTGTCTGTTCTGCGGCCGCGTTCAGCGCCGCCTCGACCATCGTCGACTCAACGTAGGACCCGATGCCGGTCCGTTCGCGCTCGATGAGCGAGACGAGGAGCGCGAATGCGGCGTGGGTACCGGCGTTCGGATCGCACGGGCCCTGCGGGATTCGCGGCGGCCCATCGCGATATCCGCTCACCCACGCCATTCCGGACATCTGTTCCATCGTCTGGGCGAAGCCGACGTTGTCGCGCCACGGGCCGGTCGTCCCGAAGGCGGGCATCCGGACGAAGATCGTGCGCGGATTGAGTCCATGCAAGGTGTCCCACGTCAGGCCGAACTGCTCGAAGACCCTCGGCGAAAAGTTCTCGACCACGGCGTCGGCGGTCGCTGCCAGCTGGCGCACGAGCTCGGAACCACGTGGCGTGTCGAGGCTCAGCGTGACGCCGCGCTTGTTTGTGTTGCTCGCGAGATAGAGGGCTCCGTACTCCCACCAGTGGTCGCGGGTGACCACGGTGCCGGGCGTGCGTCCCCCGTCCGGTCGCCTGATCGACTCGAGGTGGATCACGTCTGCGCCGAGATACGCGAGAAGCTGCGTGGAGGAGGGCCCGGCCCACCAGCCTGTGGCATCGAGGATTCGGACGCCGGCGAGCGGCAGTTCCCCCGCCCCGTCCGCTCGCAGCAGCGCCGGGCGTGGGGGAGGCGATTCGATCCGGCCGGTGTGCTCGCCGAGCAGCGGCGCCCTTCGCCGTGAGACTGGGCGGGCACCGTCAATGGCGTACGGGGGCAACGGCTGGGAGAAGTCGCCTTCGGGCGAGGGGACGTAGAAGTGGCGCGCCGCGAACTGCTCGTGCCCGAGCGCCCCCCTGGCATCGTTGACCGGCGCCACCGGTATCCGCAAGAGCGATGCCAGCTCGACGATCTCCGCTGTCGTCTTGGTCCGGGTCCACGCATGGACGATCGCGTCCCACTCCTCGGGGTGCTCGGACCGCCCGGCATTGAGCGTGAACCGGCCGTCCTCGATCAGGTCAGGGCGTTCGATCATGAGCAGGAAGCTCTCGAACATCTGCCGCGTGTTCGTGTTGAAGCCAACCCATCCATCGGACGTCGGCTCGATCGACGGCCGCTCGACGCGACGCGCCGGACCTACCGGAGCGCCTCCCATCAGTCTCATGGTCAGTGCGCTGAAGGTGGAGGTCGTGAACGCGAGCGTGGTCGCTTCGAGCTGCGAGCAGTCGATATACTCGCCGCGGCCTGTCCGTCGTGCGTGCATGACGGCGGCGAGTGCGGCGACGCCGGCATAGGTCCCCATGATCCATTCGCTCAGGCGGCCGCCGGCGTAGACGGGTGGTTGGTCGGGTTCCCCGCGCCCTCCGGTCCCGCCAGACTCCGCCTGGACGACGAACTCCGTCGTGGGTCGCGTCTCCCAGCTTCCGCCTCGGCCGTACGGCGTCGCCGAGACAATCACGAGGTGCGGAAAGTGCCTCCGGAGTGCATCGATATCGAGGCGCGCCGGGACGAACGACTCGAGCACGAGGTCGGCGGATCCGATGAGTTCGGAGATGTCGTCGTCCTCGGGATGGCCGACAACGGATCGCTTCGCCGCGTTAAGGAACCGGAAGAGCGCAGCGTCCGCCGGACCGAGTTCTTCGCCGTGCACGGCGCGACGACGCAGCGGGTCGCCGGATCCCGACTCGACCTTGACCACATCCGCCCCGGCATCGGCGAAGAGCTTGCCGCAATACGGGCCGGCGATCTCCGTCGCGAATTCGACAACCCGAAGATCAGCCAGTAGCTCCATTTTTCCTCCTGTCGAGATCCATTGGCGTCGCTCGTCACATTCTGCCCGAGGCCCGCACCACCCAACCCCGATTACAGCGGCCGTTGTGGTGTCTTCGCTGGTGACGGCGGCCAGGGAAGGGGCGAAGAACCGGTCCTGAGGGTCTGGGTGGCCCACCGGTTAACTTTGAGACAGAAATTTCGATACGGTGTAATAGGCTGATCGGGAAGAGAGGTGGGCTATGACGCAAGCTGTAGCGAGCGTTGACGTGATGCGCCGTTTGAACCATGTCGAGTTCGTCCACCGACCGGGAGAACGCCAGGTTGTCGCAGCGTTGTTCGAGCTGCTCGGCTTCGAGGTATTCGAGGTGTGGGACGGCCAGATCGTGATGGTCGTCCTGGACGCCGCGTCCTACGACAAAACGGGAAACCACAATTATCTTGCAGGCTCAGAGGTACGGCCTGAACAGTGGGCGTTCGACCGGGCTCTGACTGAGGCATTTCAGACGCAGCCGCTGAAGCCTCTGTTTTCGGACTTTCTCGACTTCATCGCCGAGAAGCCCTATTTGGGAATGCACTTCGGAGTCCACCTCAGTTCACCCGAGCAGTGGGAAGAGACCATCGCCCGCCTCGAAGACACTGACAGCTATGCGCCTTCACTCAGAGGACGCGTGCAGTTGCTCAAGGCGTTCCGTCGAGGCGATCCGGGCGCCCCGTCGAATCTGCACCAGGCCTTTATCTGGACCGACGTCATCGCCTCGGGTTCGCTAGCCCTCGGTCAGCGAATCGAACTCGCCACATCGGCACCGTAGCCGATCTCGCTCCGGATGCGCGGAAGAAAGAATCCTTTATCCAATACCCGGCAGGAGATGTGTGGGCACGAGGGCGTCGAGTTCATCGAGGGTCCAGACGCCGCTCCCGTTGTCGCCGCTCTTGAAGAGGCCGCCTTGCTCCTGAATATGTGACCAACGCCCTATTGTTCCGCCCGACGCTCTGAACACCTCGCCGGTCACGCTTCTGGCGGCGTCGGTACAGAGCCAGACGACGATCGGCGCCACACATTCGGGAGGCGGCAGGGTGTAACCCTCCCCGTTCACCTCGTCAAGGCCGCCCGCCCTCAGACCCTCGTCCACTTGCGAACGGTGCACGTCGAAGAGCCGGGTGGCCGCGCCGGGCGCGTAGCAATTGAACGTGACGCCGCTCGCTCGGTGCTGGTTCGCCAGATCTCGAGACAGACCGATGGTTCCGTTGAATACCGCCGCACCGAGCGGATTTCTCTGCCGTCCGAGAGCGATGGCGGAGGTGGCGTACACGATGCGCCCCCAGCCGCGTTCGAGCATCGCCGGCAGTGCTTCACGTGTGAGCCAGATCTTCTGGCCCAGGTAGAGGTTTAAGAGTCGCTGCCAATTGGCGTCGTTGGCATCCAGGCTCCCGGTGGCGAGGACGGCGCCGGCGTTGCCGATGACGACGTCGCAGGCGCCAAAGGCATCGATGGCTGTCTGCACGGCATTGGCGCACCCGGCCGGCTCTGCCACGGAGTCGTAATTGGCGACAGCGGTCCCACCGGCAGCGACGATGTCGCTCACGGTCTCGTCCGCTGCGGCGGAGTTCGAACCGTTCCCGAATTGGTCCGTTCCGAGATCGTTCACCACCACCGACGCTCCCTCGACGGCAAGCAACTTCGCAATGGCCTTGCCGATTCCGTTGCCGGCCCCCGTCACGAGGGCCGCACGACCTTGCATCCGATGAGGCATCTCCGTCCTCCTCTCCGTTTCGGCGATCAAGTCCGCCGACGAGTGCAGAGACAGTCTTGCCTGTTTTGCAGAAGAAGTCATTCCAGTCGGGGACGGGCCGCCGCATATTGGCCAGGATATTGCCGACCGCAATTGATGCAGGGCCCCTAACCGGTGGTCAGAACCATGGCGCTGCATTGGGGATACAGGCCGCTCGCGACAAGAGCGACCCCCGAGCATCTGGAACCTGCCGGGCCCCACATTGACCACGTAGTTGAAGCACTGCTTCGTAAAGGAAACTCATCCCATGGAGACGACCTTCCGCTAGCTGTCCACCCGCCGTATCGGGGAAGTCTTGCAATAGCCCGACCGGATTCGATTGGACACGCCCGGTAGCCTCGATGTGATGGCCGCCGAACCCTCTCCCCTCAGTCAGATTCGGGCTCGGAGAGCAACCGGAACGGAGACCGTCATCGAGCTCACCGTGGGGTTGGTCTTGTTGGGAGTTGCCGCCATCGCCGGCGTGGCGTTCATCCATCGACCTTGGCCCAATCGACTGGATAGATGGGGCGACCACGTCCTTCCCGCCGACCTGAATTCGCGTGTGGCCCACGATTTCGCCACGCTCGGATCGATGAGAGCCCTTATCGCCGGTGTCGTTCTCGTGTTCCTCGTTGGAATGCGGCGCGACCGCGCGCGGGCCATAGCGTGTGCCGCGGCGCCGGTGGTAGCGGTGCTCATTGTCCAGGAGATCGCCAAGCCCCTCGTCGACCGGCACAACATTCTCAGCACAGGTTTTTCGTATCCGTCGGGGACCGTTACAGCGGTGGCGGCACTGGCAACTGCCCTCACGTTGGTTTCGCTGGGGAAGACCCGCTTGCCCGTGGCGCTGCTGAGTCTGCTCGCCCTGGTCGGGACCAGCGCTGCAGTCATTGTGCTGCGCTGGCACTATCCAACAGACGCGCTCGGGGGCGCCGCGGTCGGGGTGGGATCAGTTCTGGCACTGGACGCGCTGCTGCACATTCCCAGGCTCGTTTCCGAAGGCATTGGCTCTGCCCACAGCGGCTCGGGCGAGCCCGCCACTTATCGCAGCGGCGTGTCTCAACGCTCGAGCTTTAGGCCGGCAAAGGTTCCTGATTCTCTTTTTCAGTGGGAAGCGGGCTGTAGAAGACCAGGCCGTTCCCTTTGTGGTCGTAGACGACGGCACGGCGTTCGTGTGCGTCGTTGTACGGTCCTTTGACGATCGCACCACCGTTGGCCTCGATCGCCTCCGCCGCGGCGTCGACATCCGCCGTCTTAATGCCGACGACCACCTGGCCGGGCATCGGGTGGTCAATGGCGGTTGCCAGCGCGAGGGTGACGGACCCGCCGTCAAGGGCGGCGTAGTGCGCCCCGTCGCGAAACTTCAATGACATCCCAAGGGTCTCGGTGTAGAACCGGATCGACTCATCGAGGTCGTCGGTTGACAACACGACCATTCGCACGTCGTAGTCGCTCATGATGCCTCCTTCTGGACGGTAGCGGTCCTAGAGTTGTACTGGCCATCCTAGAGAGACACGGTGTCCTTCGGGAGTAGTCCGATGTCAGGAACTTGTGGCAGTCGATGTGCCCGGTAGGTCGCTCCCGCAGGTTGGCGTAGCGCTGGTGAGCGCGAAACCGGCTTTCTTGGCTTGGAGGATCCACTCACACGTCTGCTTCGCGTCGTGACCGAAGTCGGTCGCGTAGTCAAATGACGTGGGCAGAAGACCATTGGCGTTGTAGGACGTCACGCTCCGCAACGACTTGATGACGCCGGTGCTGGTGGGATTCTTCCCGGACAGTTCGAGGCCCTTGATCATCAGGTCGGCGCCGACCCACGATTCGTAGATGTTGTACGTCGGGAACTCGGAAGGCGACCTGTGCTCATACTTCTCGAGGGCCGACGCCATCTGCTTTGTTGCCGCGTCCGGGGCACCGTACGGGCGAAACTCCGAGAAGAAATAGGCACCTTGCAGATCTCCCCAGGCCGGCGAGTTCACCACCGAGGGTTCATAACCGGTCGGGAGAATCACCGTCTTGAGCTTTACTCCAGCCTGCTTCATTGCGGTCACCAGGGCGAAATCCGAATTGTCGTCCATACTGGCCCAGACCGAATTGACGCCTGCCTGTTTGGCGGCGAGCGCTTCGGTGCTGAAGTCGACGCTGCCATAAGGAACGGAGGTATCGAGGACCCCCACCTTCAGACCCGCATGCTTCGTCGAATCAGCGAAGCCGGTCGCCGAGCGAACGGCGCTCGGCGAGATGCCGTAGCCATACGACCCCACCACGCTGCCGCCGAACTTCTTGACCAGAATCCCGTAGAGCCCACTCACGGGATACTTCGGATCGAGGCTCCCTGCGTCCGAAGCGAACATATTGGTATAGGGCTTCTCGCCCCACTCAGGGCCGTCGAAGTACCCACCTGTGACCGGTATTCCAGCCTGTTGCGCATATCTTGCACCGTCGAAGAAGAGCGGGCTGACCGAGACGATTCCGGTGACGTCCTTCGAAATCGCGTCCTGCACTGCCGTGGCGTCGGACGCCGGACTCGTCTGGTCATCTATGACGATCCCCTCGATCTTGTGGCCATTCACCCCGCCCATGGCGTTCTGAAGGGCGATCCGGGCATTGAATCCCTGGGCGGTCGTCGAGAATTCGCTGGCGGCGGGGCCCGTGAGGGACGAAATGAGAGCGATTTTGATCGGCGCGGGCGCTGCCGCAGCGCTCCCTTCGGTCACGGCGATCGGCACGCAGGCAGCGGCCAACACCACGACCGCCGTCACAATCTTTCCTCGACCTGAACGCATGTGCCCCCCCTGATAGTTGGGGAGAAGCTATCCCCAAAAGTGGCGGCCGGGTCATCATGCCGACAGTTCGGGACTGACGGACCCCGACCACAGATCGGTCGGAGGTCAGGACCCCACGGAACCTGGAGTTTCAAACATCCGCCCCACCTTCTTCGGAGATGCGTGCGCCGAAGCGAACCAACGTCGGATGAGGTGAGAACTTGCCGGCGATCAGGGCCTCGCCGAGCCGGAAATGGCGCGCCTCGTCAAAAATACTCGGTGGCACGAATGAGAACGACTCGGTCAGATGCGCCAGGTCCGCCGCGGAGTTCATTCGCATGAGCACCAAGTTGTCGCATTGGGAGAGGACATTGTCGTGGACCTTCTGTGGCCGCTGCGTTGAAACCAGCAAATGCAGCCCGAACTTCCTCCCTTCGGCGGCTATCTGAATAGCATGGCGGGTGGCGAGGGCCACCACTCCGAACTCGGGGTTTTGGGGACAGACGTTGTGCGCTTCGTCGATGACGATCAGGACAGGTCTGCGATCACGTCGGTGGCGCCACAAGGTGTCGAGGACTGATTCGGCGATCACGGCCTGCTCCTCGGGGGTGTCGAGGGAACCGAGGTCGACCACCAGGCAGCGCCAGTCGTCGGCGAGGAGACGGCCGTGCAGTGACCCGCCGCCCCCCCTCTCCCAAATGCTCCAGTCGAGCACGCCGAGGTTCGCGGCACGCAAGCCCAACTGCCGTGCTCCCGGTAGTTCCGAGGCGAGCAGTTCGCCGATGCCTCCGATCAGAGGCCGCCCCGCTTCGTCGTGCTCAAGCAGCTCAGCCAATGTGGCGTACTCCTCGCGATCGTTCACCGGGTCGAGCTGAAGCATGGCAGCGCGGGCGCTGGGGCTCAGCTCCGACACCCTGATTCGAAGTGGTGAGCCGTCCGTCGAACCGGAGCGGAGGACCTCGATGCTGGACGAGACGGCACGGTAGGCCTCGGTGATCGGACCTTCGGACCCGTCGCGCACGACACCTAAGCGGACGAAGTCCGAGTTCGGGTCGAGCACCAGTATGCGAAGATCGGTCTCCGTCAACAGGTGCTCCAGGATGACGCCCAGGGAATAGGTTTTCCCGGATCCAGACTGTCCGCAGAGGAATGTATGGCGGTCGAACCCTGCGGGATCGATGAGCGCCGGTACTCCGGTGAGGTTGGCGAACTGACCCACCTGCAGTGCGGCGCTTTTCGACCAGGACGTCTCCTGCCATTTGTTGACCTGTTCCGCCGAGGCCGGTTCCAGGAGGACGTCGTGAAACGGTCGCCCATTTCCCAGGACGGATCCAGTTCCCACGGCCGCGGCCACTCGGCGGACCGTGAGAAGTTCAGGACCGGGCGAGGTGGCGCTCGGGCTGACCTCGATCAGGCCCACTTCGAGCGTGAGAATCTGACCGAGCCAGCCTTCGTCCCCGTCGATCTGGACGACGTAACCACCGAGCTGGAAAGGCAGGTCGTCCAGAGACGCATGAAACGAAAAGATCCGACCATCGACCGAGGTGGCAAGGGGCCGAACGGATCTTGTATCAGACCTGCTCTCGAGCCCGCCGTCGGAGGTGAGCGCAGGCACCATCGCCCGAACGTAGTCGTGTCCGGCTCACAGGTCCAGCGATGCACCGGTATTGGGCGTGCGTCGATTTCCCGGCAGCGCGATGCTGGTGGTGGCTGGCCGTCCAGTGTGGCATCGAGAGGGGAGGATTATGGCCCGACCGAATGAATCAGTGGCGTTTCTGGGCATCGGCACGATGGGACACGCGATGGCAAGCAGCGCTCTTCGTGCCGGAATACCGACGATCGTGTGGAACCGCAATCCGGGCGTCACGCGGGACCTCGCCGGTCTCGGGGCGGAGACGGCCGAGACGCCCGTCGATGCGGCGCGACGGGCACACATCGTCGTCACGATGGTGACGGACGCGGACGTCGTCTTGTCGATCGCCCAGTCCCAGGGAATGCTGGCTGCTCTCGTTCCGGGTGCCGTCTGGGTTCAGATGAGCACGATCGGTGTCGCAGGCATCGAGCGGGTCAGAGCCCTGGCGGAGGCCGAGCGTCCCGACGTGACCCTCATCGATGCGCCCGTGTCGGGCAGCAAGGATCCTGCGGAACATGGTCAGTTGACGATCTTCGCGTCGGGTCCTGACGATGCCCGGCCACGCGTACGCCCGCTCTTCGATGCGTTGGGCCAGCGAACGATCTGGGTCGGTCCCGTGGGAGCGGGGTCGCGGCTGAAGCTCGTCGTCAATGCGTGGCTCGCTTTATCAGCAGAGGCGGTGAATACTTCGGTGGCGCTGGCCCGTCGATTGGGACTTGAGACCGAGACTGTGGAGAACGCCTTGGGCGGCGGCCCGCTGGTGTCCCCATGGCAAGCCGCCAAGCTGCAACGGATCTCCCAAGGTGACTTTTCGGCCCAGTTTGCGCTGTCACTGGCACTCAAAGACGTCCACCTCGCCCTTGATGCGGCCGGCGACGGCCGCTTCCGCGCTCTTGCTTCCGTGGCCGACGAATGGCAAGAGATCGTCGATCTCGGGCTCGGCGACGAGGACCTGACCGTCGTCACCCGGGTGCTCGGGGAAGACGGGGACGAGTCTTAGCCGGGCCTCGTCGTCACCCTTCGGGGAACTCTTCCCGTCCGTCGGGGTGGCGAGCGAACCTGGGCGTTGCCCGTGGGTGCACCGGGTCGGCAGCCTCCCAGGGCCATCCGCCGAAACCGGTACTGTGGTAGTCCCGGTAGGCGTCTTCGATCTCGCGCTGAGAGTTCATGACGAACGGTCCGCCCATCGCCACGGGTTCATCGATCGGCCGACCCTGAAGGATGATGGCCTGGGCACCTTCTTGGCCCGCGCCGACGACCACCGGCAGATCGGATCGAAGCACCACCCCGATCGGTGCCCCGAATTTCGATCCATTGATTGAGACCGAGCCGTCGAAGACATAGAGGGTCCGAACGGTCTCGCTCTGCCGCGTCGGGGGAAGAGTCCATTCCGCCGAGGGTTCGGCGAGGAACTGCCAGATGGCCAGTTCGGCTTCGCTCTTCGAAGCCCATGACTCGGGAGGCGCCGGCAGGGGCTGGATGTCCCCGAAGGCCCCGGCCACGACCGTCACCTCGGTCGCATGACCGGCGTCGTCCTTGAGCACGGTGCGCGGCACGTCTTCACGCCACGACATGGTGAAGTACGGCTCGACCATCTTGTCGGCCGCCGGTAGATTCAGCCAGATCTGGAAGAGCTCTGAGGTGTTGGGCCCGCTCTCGTCCCGCAGGGGGAACATCTCTGCGTGCTGGATCCCGCGGCCGGCGGTGAGCCACTGGACATCGCCGGCTCCATACCGTGCCGTCGCCCCGAGCGAGTCGGAGTGGTCGATGATGCCCTTCCGAACGAAGGTCACGGTTTCGAAGCCACGGTGCGGGTGCTGGGGGAACCCGGGGACGACGCGTCCGTAATACATGCCCCATCCGGCCGAGGAGGGATCAGAATCGGGCGCACGCTGTCCTTCTGTGGTCGCCGGGCCCATTCCCGCATTGCCAGCGGGGAAAAGGTCGACATGGTGGACAGTCACGATGAACGGATCGGACGTAGGCCAGGGAAAGCCCAACTCGAGTGTCTCGAGGACCACTGAGTCCCGCTGGCTCCCGATGGTGGCTTCGGTGCCGTCGGTGTTGTCTTCTTCCATGTCGAACTCCTTTGCCTAGATGTCGACCCCGTGTCGGGGGGAATGCCGGACGGCGTCTCGCGTCAGCGAACGGTTGCAGTGGCGCCGCGCGCCGCGTTCCACTCTTCGATTCGTTCTCCGACCTTCGCAGCTGCAGTACCCAACTGGCGCAGTTGGGAGGGTGTGATGGCATCGACGACGAGTGCACGGACGGCGCGTACGTGGTGCGGCGCAGCCTCGACGACCTTTTCCAGACCGGATTCGGTGAGTACCGCTTGATTGGCCCGCCCGTCGTGCGGGCAGACCTGGCGGTTGACCCACCCCCGTGCCTCCAGACGGGAGACCACGTGTGAGAGGCGTGACAGCGACGAGTTCGTTCCCGCCGCCAGTTCGGACATCTGCAGAGTCCGCGCAGAGGCCTCCGACAGAAGAGCCAGAACCACGTACTCGTACAGGGTCAGACCCGCCGTGCGCTGCAGGTCGCTCTCCATGGCAGCTGGCAGCTTCATGAACAGCTGCACGACGCCCCGCCACGCACTCTGCTGCTCCTCGTCCAGCCACAACTCCCCGCCAGCTTCCTGTTCATAGATCCGGTCCACCAGCCCATTCTAGTCACCGGATACTTGACGAATCAAGTAATTTGGTCTATCATATACTTGTAGCATCAAGTAAATGAGTCGAGTGACTCGCTCGCAAACCGATCACCAGGAGTGCAGACATGACCACCCTCACCGCTGTCGCCGCACGGCCCCTGAGCAGGCTTGATGACGCCGGACGTGCCAGCCTCTTCACGGACGCCCGCACCGCGAACACGTTCTCGGAGACTCCCGTCAGCGATGCCGAGCTTTCCGAAATCTGGAACCTGGCCAAATGGGCGCCCACGGCGGCCAACACCCAGCCATTGAGGGTCCTCTATGTGCGCCCCGGTCAAGGACGCGACAGGTTGGTCGAGCACATGAACGACGGCAACAAGGCCAAGACCGCGGCTGCTCCCGCCGTGGCCGTCCTGGCCGTCGACACCCGATTCCACGACTACATCCCCACGGTGTTGCCGTTCCGGCCTGAAATGAGAGATGTCTTCGAGGCCAACGACGAGATGAGGGCCGGTACCGGGACGTTCAATGCCACCTTGCAGGCTGGTTATTTCATCCTCTCGGTGCGTGCCCACGGCCTCGCCGCAGGGCCGATGGCCGGGTTCGATGCCGCGGGCGTCGACGCCGACTTCTTCCCGGACGGACGTTGGCATTCCTTGCTCGTCGTCAATATCGGCCATCCTGGTACCGACCCGTGGTTTGATCGCCTTCCACGTCTCGACGAGGAGGACACTGTTCGCTGGGCATGAGGCCCCCGGGACCATTCGTGTCCGTCGTCGTGTCGCCCTTTGAGGGGTTCAACCTCTTACGAGTTCGTCTGGGGGATACTTCGCCCGACGAGCCAACTTATGGAGGCCAGCGCGTCACTGATGGTCCAGTTCGGTTTGCGCTGATCCTTGAGATTCTGGACGCCACCGTCATTGAGCAAGCCCTCCAACGACTTCTTGAGATGTCCATGGAGATCGGGTGCGTTGGCATCCACAAAGCGCTCACGCCCTTGGCGGTCGATAAGGATGTACCCGTCGGTGTGGTTGACGTCATAGGTCAACGGTTTTCCGGTGTACCAATCGAGTTTTGGCGGTTTTTCCTCCGGGACGACCTGGACGGACACTCCGAAGAATTTCCAGAGGGCGTTCAGGTTCGTCGGCGTGCCGGTGAGCATTGGCCAGTCGGCGCCAAACTCCTTGGAGTAGGCCCGAAGCCTGGCCGGAGTGTCGCGCCCCGGATCGACGGTGATTTCCATGAAGTCCACCTTGTTGCCCAGGCCGGCGGCCCGGACCTCGCTCTGCAACGTGATGAAGGCTCCGGTAACGAGCGGACACTCGTCCTGGCAGAGGGTGAGGAAGTTGGCCAGCACGATGTACTTTCCCCGGTAGGCCGCCAACGACGTCGGCCTACCGTTGGACAGGATCAGTGGAATGGCGGGTACGGGACGATCAACGACCACGCCTTGGCTGGCCGGTGGCGCGGCAGGGACTGCGCCACCACACGCAGAGAGCATCAGACTCGCGCCCAGCAAGAACGCCGCAGCACCGGATAATTGCCGGACGAGGTGATGCCTTCCGGTTGGCGCAGGGTGACGACGCACTTCTTCTCAGTGCGACGTCACGGTACAACGCCTGTCATGCGACCCTGGGCATGAGCGGGGTGCCGATCACACCTGGCACCGTAGTACTACACGTTGTAGGAGTACAAGACGACGGGCGCGTTCGCGTGACGCAAGGGGGCGCCCACTGTCTTCCTACCCTGCAGGAGAAGGAACGGGGAACGCCAGGGTTGCGTTTACGCAATCGGCCGGGGTCGAACCGCTGGACGTCGTTGCGACGACGTAGTAGTACTGCGGGCTCCCGGGCCATTGCCACACCACCAGTTCCGGCGTCGTGCTGACAGCCGACGATGCGCCGACCTCAGCCGACTGGTTGTCACTTTCGAGACAGCTGAGGGCTGCATCGTTCTGCACCATCAACCCTCTTATCAGACCGACCACGGTGGCTCCCTGGAACGGCGGACTGACTCCGGCTTGCTCGGTCGGCGGCGTCGCGGGAGGAGGCTCGGGTGCCGCGCAACCGGCGCTCGGTGCCGACGGCGTGGCCACCACGCAGAGGGTTACGCTCTGGGTGCCAGAGGCTGGTGCGGATCCTGACGACCCGGCGCCCGCGATGGTGGCCAGGGACCCCGCCTCGAACGTCCCGACGATGGACGGCGCCGGCACCGGAGGAGGCGCCGTCGTGGTCGACGTCGTCGCCGGAGCGGCCACCACAGGGGCAGGAGCCGCGGTGGGAGTGGTCGATGGTGCAGCGGGGGTGGCGTAATGGATGGCCGGCGAGACTCCGTCCAAGGCGCTGACCATGGCCGGGTCGGTTCCCTCCATGCCCAGGGCCCAGACGCCCACGCCGCCCAACCCGTATTGCAGAGCGAGATGGACGATCTGGTACAGCGACGTCGGATCATCGAAGAACGTCTCATGCCACTGACTGCCCACTTGGTACGCCGTCCACGCCGTGTTGGTGACTGCGTCCCAGTACAGCGGGCGCCCGCTCCCTGTTATTTGGCTGTCCGGCTGCGTCGTGGCCGGGCCCGTCGCGGTATCGGTGAGCGTGTTCCCCGTTGTCGGCCAATCTATGCCGTACAGGGGAGTGCCCAGAATCACCTTGGCGGCGGGTACGGCGGCGGCGTACTGCTCGGCCGTGGTGAGATCGCTGAAGAGCGAGGAGGTAAGAGGCGAGCCCGCCTGCGCCGGGGCATCCACGTTGGGTGAGTACTCCATGACGAAGAAGGCGTCGACCGCGCCAGCCAGGGCGGGGATGTCGTAGAAGCCGTCGGCATCGCCCGCTGAGGAGGCGTACGTGTCCATGGTCACCTGCCAATGGGCGTTCACCTGGTGCAATATGTACGAGACGGTCGTCACCAGAGCCGTCAACCCGGCCCGGTCGGCACTCCCCGCTCCTTCGAGGTCGAGATTCACGCCGTCGAAGCTCTTCGCCTCGATCGCTCCGATGAGGGCTTTGGACAGCGTGGTGGCGGCGGTCGAGCTGGAGGTCAAGGCGTCGAGAGAGCGCTGGTCGAAGTCGTTTACTGTGAGGACGACCCGCTTTCCCGCCGCGTGGGCCCGGGTGATCAGGGTCGAGAGCGCCTGGCTCTCATAGCCGTTCCAGCCCGGACCGGACTCGTTCAAGGATCCGTTGGCGTTGACACCGAGTGAGAAATAGGCCAGCGTCGTCAACCCGGCCACATTGAACCCGGCGCTTTGGCCCAAGCTCCAGTAGGGGGCGAAGCCGAAGACCTCGTGCGGGGCCAGGGGAGGGGCAGTGGCCACTGCCGCCTGAGCGGGTGCAGGGGGGACCGTGGCGGGGGCCAGGACGGGCGCCTTTGGCGTCTCGCGGCTGCCGAATTGCGTCAATTGGGTGTCGGGAACCGCGTCTGCATGAGGAGTGGGCGCGTCCGAACTTGCGGGTCCGGGTGTGGAGAGACCGAGGGCGAGGGCCAACACGAGAACGTTGACCGCGACGGCGACCATGGCGATCCGTCCTGTGGTGCTCCCGATCAACAACCGAACGCTCGACGCCTTCGCGTGGCGCCCGCGGCGCCTCCAACTCACGGTCGACTCCGGGGACCACCGGCGCGGGAAGATCGGGAGGGGTTCGCGGTGCCGTCCAAGAGACGCGTACTCTACGGGTTGCGTCGACCACCCGCAAAAGATGGCCGTCGGCCGCAGCCCTCGGTGGCCGACGGCCTCCGTCATGCGGGCGGGACCAGGGGAGAGCTCCGTTCGTACGCATTCGTAGGCGTTCGCTGGTCCCCGGGCTTGCGCGAGTGCGACGAAGCGGTTGATGCGCGACAATTCCCATCCGAGGCGCCCTCACCGGTGCCGAATCCCGATCGTTGGAACATTGGATGCATTCCCCGTCCTCGACATGATGTGGGTACATGCAAGGGGAGGTGCCGGATGGCCGAATTCACACCGCCAGCAGAGGGGATTCTGCTGGCCCACTTCATAGTCTCGGACGACGTGGAGCGTTCTCGCCGCTTTTACAGCGAAGTCCTTGGCGGCAAGGTGGTCTTTTCAGGGGACGTGACGTACGTCGCACTGGCGAACAGCTGGATCATCATCAATGTGGGTGGAGGTCCGACCGACGACAAGCCTGCAGTCACTCTCGAGACGCCCCGCGACCCTGATCGGGTCAGCAGTTTCCTCAATATACGGGTCAGAGATATCGAAGCCGTGTACGCCGAATGGAGCGCTCGGGGCGCTGAGTTCCTGACGCCACCGAAACAGCACCAGTATGAGATCCGTTGCTATATCCGAGATCCTGACGGTCATCTGATCGAAGTAGGACAAACCACGGACCCGGAAGGGGACTGGTCGGCGTGGCTCTGATGGGTCGTCCCGAACCCGGTCAGTCTGTTCGTACGGTGAGGACGAGGAGGTTTCGTTCATGACCACCGCGGTCATCGGCACTGGAGAAATCGGTTCGGCCATAGCCCGACAGCTTGCCTCGGGCGGGGAGAACTTGCGGCTTGCCAGCGCCGACAGTGCGTCGGCACGGGCGCTCGCCGCGACAATCGGTCCGACCGCTGTCGTCGCCGCCGACAATCACGACGCCTTGCGGGGATCCGACACTGTCGTCCTCGCCCTTCGGTTCACCGTGCTGAAGGGTGTCATAGACGAGATCGCCGACACGCTCAGCGACAAGATTGTCGTCGTACCGAGCAACCCGTTCGGCCTCGATGCCCAGGGCGGCCTCTCTCGCCTTCTGCCGAAAGGGCAATCCTCCGGTGAGGTCGTGTCCCGGTGGTTGCCGGTGGGGGCACATTTGGCCATGGCATTCGGAACGATGTCGGCCGATCTTTTCGAGTCCTCGAGCAACCGGTCGCCCGAGCTGGCGGTCCTCTTCTACGCGACCGACGACGATCGCGCCGGCGAGGAGGTCGAGCGGTTGATCCGAACGGCTGGCTTCGAGCCGGTGAAGGTCGGGGGGATCGAACGGTCGAGCCGACTCGAGGTGGGTGGCGACCTTCACGATCTCGTCGTCGGCCCGACAGTGGGGCGGTCATTGGTCGGCGGAGCCTGATCCACCTTCCTCGGCGTGTCGCGAGCTCGCCAGGTCGTCAGAAACGTTGCGGCAGTCCCGCCGGCGTCCTGGCGCGACATTCGGGACGAACAGCGATCGGCCGTTGCTTGTCGCCGGCGCTCGTCGAACGGATTGGCACGAGGATCACCGCCGACAAGCTCAAGATGAAGAGCAGCGGATAGAGCAGACCCAAGGATGCGAATTCTCCCGATAGTCGGCCCAGGCCGACGACACCGAATACTGAGACCAGGACGGAAACGAACGCGATCCGAGAAGTGGTCCGCGCACCTGCGGTGATGGCCAGAATGGCAATGGCCCACATGAGATACCACGGCTGCACGATCGGTCCGAGGAGCACAAATCCCAACAAGCTGAGTCCCAGTGCAGACGGCAAGCCGATGGTATCGAGGTGCTTCAGCGCCCACAGGCCGATAGCGATGGCGATCGCAGGTCCGACGAGGTGTGCCACAGCGAGAAATCCCGCCATCGAGATACCGACATGCGGCACGATCTTCGCGACCAGGTCTACCGGCGTGATCCAGCTCGTCACTGCATCTGAGTTTCCCAGCCCGCGGATCCACCCCCATCCGACGCCGAACACAACAGAGAGAAGTTCAAAGATTGCTGCAGTGAGTGCAAACGCTTTGACCAGACCGAACAGGCGTCGCCACGGAGCGGATTGTTCGCCGGTTGAAGTCCAGGCGATGGCAAAGACGCCGACCAGTCCGGGGGCTTTGATGGCGCCGGCTAGGGCACATAGCACGATCCCCCACAGAGGGTGTCCTCGCCGAGCAATGGCGAGTCCGCACACGAGGAGGCCGATCATGAGGGCGTCGTTATGGCCCGATCCAATGAGAAACAACAAGACAAGCGGATTAAGGACGCCGAGGGAAAATGCGAGACCGGGGTCCTTCCCGTAGCTACGGGCCAAAGACGGCACGAAGACCGCAATGAGCCCCACACCGACGACCGCCACCATGCGTAAGAGAAGAACCGAAAGAAGGGCGCGATGACCGGTCAGCTGCACAAGGCCCCCGTCGAGTCCGCTAAAGAGTGGACCGTAGGGTGAAGGCGTGTTGATCCAGACACCTTGCGCCAGCGATTCGAATGGTGTCGCCCCCAGGACTCCGGGTCCGTAGATATAGGGACTGATGTGGCGGCTCACCATCTCACCTTGCGCGGCGTAGCTGTAAATGTCATTGCTGAACATGGGCGGAGCAATGAGCAAGGGCAAGGCCCAGAGGGCGAGAATCCCCGCCAATCGGGTTGGTCGAACTTCTGGTTCACGGGCGACGCTGCGGGTGATGGCGAGCCAGGCCCGACAGAGCAACACAATGCCGGCGAATCCGGCGACAAGTTCCAAGAAGAGCTCAAAACCGCTCGCAGATGCAACGGCCCCACCCTGATCGAGAGAGGGCACTCCGAAGAACCAAGCCCCTGGTACCTTGAATGCGAACGGAGCGCCCGGAAGTGAGGCAGCGGCGCCTATGAGCACTGCTCCGATAAATCCGAAGCAGGAAGATCGCCCGTATCGACCGAGGGCGGACGAACTGAGACGCCGGGATCGCATGGGGTCGGAAATGGTTGGGTACAAGTCGATCACGTTCCGAGCGGATCCTGGACGATTTCCCGAGATTACGTCGCCGGCCGCCTTCTGGCATCCTCCCAAAGGATGAAATGTCGTCCTCCGACCTGACGGATGAGATCCCTTCGCCGAATTCATCCAAATGGAGGGCGCAGCCGCGGCACCACCTCCGTACGGTAAGAGGATGCGGCAAAGGCGGGCGGGAATCACCCAATTGACCTCACGCGACGAACGGTTGGACGCCCTGACTCGTCGTTCTTTTCCGACAACGGTCGGCAGTTAGCGATGTGGGTCGTGATGGCCTGTCCGTATAGCCTGTCGAGGCCAGGGGGAGTTCAGGGGCAGACGCTGGGCTTGGCCCGTTCTCTGAGGACTCTCGGTCATACGGTGACCGTGTTGGCGCCTCACGACCACTACGAGCCCGGCACCTTCCTTTCCGATTTCCCTGGTGGTTGCCCAGCCCGCCCGGCCTCTTCGACTGATCGGTCTCCGGCATTGTCGACGATGCCGCGGGCTGATGGAACTTTCATCGTCGGGTCGTCGATTGCCGTGCGGGCGAACGGCTCGGTCGCACCCCTCGCCCTCTCGCCGCCGGCGGTGTTGCGGGTCATGCGGATCTTGCACCGTCAATCGCCCGATGTCATTCATCTCCACGAACCGCTTGCTCCTCTGGTGAACTACGCCTACTTCCTCTCCACATCGGTACCGCTTGTTGGTACGTTCCACCGCTCGGGCCATAGCGCATGGCAGAGGGTTCTCAGCCCAATGGCGAGGTGGGCCACAGAGCGACTGTCCGTGCGTTGTGCGGTCTCGGCCGTGGCCGCCGAAACGACGCGGAGCGATGACGTAGAGATCCTTTTCAATGGGGTCGACGTCGAGCGATTCTCGGACGCGACACCGCGACGCTCCGAGGCCCCGACGGTCATGTTTCTCGGTCGTCACGAGAAGCGAAAAGGCTTGGAGTTGCTCTTGAGCGCCTTCAGGGAGGTTCCTGGTTCGTCTGTGCTCTGGATCGCCGGAGAGGGGCCCGAGTCCGAAAGATTGAAGCATGCGTTCCCCGCTTCTCATCGGCTCCATTGGCTCGGCAATATTCCGGACGCGGAAGTGGCGCGTCGCCTACGCGGCGCTGACATCCTTTGTGCCCCGTCACTCTTCGGAGAGTCCTCCGGCGTCGTCCTTCTCGAGGCGATGGCCGCTCGTTGTGCGATAGTCGCCTCGGCACTCGATGGGCACCGGACGGCCTCAGGCGGCCATGCTCAGCTTTTTCCCGTTGGGGATCGACGCGCATTGGCTGATGCGCTCATCGCTGCAATTGGCGAAGCCGGTACGCCGAGCGTCAAGGGAGCGGACGCGCTCGATCAAGCATCGACGTACGTGAGCCAGCTTTCCATGGCGCGGTTGGCGGCGCGCTATGAATCGATCTATGCGAGTGCTCGTGGGTGATTCTTCGTCCTAACGGGCGCTCGCGGCGCGCCTGGCAACATGGGCTGCCTAGAAGCGAATGGCGCTCAGGCGTTCGATGCCGATTTCGGCGTCCATCCGCATTGTGCGCGTCTCGTCGATGCTGTGGCTTACGGCGATGACTTCCATGAAGAGGCCGTACTTCGAGCCGAAATGACGGGTGATGGCTGGAGCTCATCGATGGTTCTCAACTGCCCCGGAACTCCCTGTCGAGGTCGTCGATGAACCTTGTTGCCGGCGTCAGGAGGAGTACTCCCTCCTCCCATCCCTCGAGCATCCTCAGCAAGAGCGCGACGTCCTTCGTAAGAGCCGGACGCAGAGGCGAATGCGCCATGGGAGCGAGCGACCCCCAATTGACGAAAAGCTCGAGTCCGTAGCTGCGGCCTGATCCGCTGCGTAGGATCTCGCCGAGTGCGGCGGTGTCGAGGCCGAGTCTTGTGGCCACGTCGAAAGCGTCGTGAGCGAGAGCGATGTGAGCGGCGAAAATGGCGTTGTTCAGGAGCTTGGCCTGCTGTCCGGCGCCCACTGGGCCCAGATGAACACTCAGATTCGAGTAGGTGGCGATCACCGGGGTCGCTTCCTGGTACGTGGCTTCGTCTCCTCCCACCATCACCACCAGTTCGCCGGCCGCCGCCTTGGGCGCACCGCCGGTCACGGGCGCATCGAGAACCCGGAGCCCGAACCTGTCGGCTGCTTCTTTGCTGATCTCGGTGATCTCCTGCGGCGACACCGTGCTGTGGCACATGACGATGGCCCCGGTCGGCATGGTGTGCGCTGCGCCGCCCTGACCAAAGAGGATTTCTCGTGTACCGTCCGCGTCGAAGACGCAGGTGGCGAGGAGGTCCAGTCCAACGCCGAGCTCGGCGATCGAGTCGGCGATCATCACTCGTCCGTGACGAAACGGTTCCAGTGCCTCCTCACGACGCGCCCACACGACCGTCTCACATATGCCGCTCTGTGCGATCCGTTCGGCGATGGGTGCTCCTTGGCTGCCGAGGCCCACGAAACCAACGCGCATCGGGTCGATCCCCTTTCTGACTGACGCTGCCCGGGGGCAACGATAGGGGAATCAACGCGGTGTAGCGTGATCTGGGCCGAATGTGGTCGATGTGGCCCAGATGCCTATGGAACGAATTCGTCAGAAGAGGGAGCACGACATGAACCACAACGACATGATCCTGGTCAGTATCGACGACCACATGATCGAGCCCCCCGACATGTTCGAGAATCATGTGCCCAAGAAGTGGATCGAGGACGCGCCGAAGGTCGTCCACGAGGGCGGCATCGACCAGTGGGTCTTCCAGGGTGAAAAGACCAGCACTTCGTTCGGGATGGCAGCGACCGTGGGGTGGCCGTCGGAGGAGTGGGGCTTCAACCCGGGCACCTACACAGAGCTCCGGCCCGGATGCTTCGATGTGCACGAGCGGGTACGTGATATGAACGCCAACGGAGTCCTCGGATCCATGTGCTTCCCGACCATGGCCGGATGGAATGCGCGCACGTTCGCTGAATCGCGTGACAAGGACGTCGCCCTGGTCATGCTCCAGGCTTACAACGACTGGGCTATTGACGAGTGGTGTGGCGCGTACCCGGGCCGCTTCATCCCACTGGGCATCGTGCCCATGTGGGACGTTGAAGCAGCGGTGGCCGAAGTCCGGCGCATCGCCAAGAAGGGCTGCCGCTCGATCAGCTTCCTCGAGACTCCTCACGTGCAGGGTTTTCCCAGCTTCCTCTCGGGCTACTGGGACCCGATGCTGGCGGCGCTGAGTGAGGAGAACATGGTCCTTTCGCTTCACATCGGGGCCGGGTTCGCGGTCATACAAAGGCCGGAGGAAGCGCCGGTCGACCACCTCATGGTGCTCGCCTGCCAGATCAGTGCCATCACCGCCCAAGACCTTCTCTTCGGGCCGACCCTGCGCCGGTTCCCCGAGCTCAAGGTGGCCCTGTCCGAAGGCGGGATCGGTTGGATCCCTTTCTACTTTGACCGGATCGACCGCCATTACTCCAACCAGGAATGGCTCCACAGCGACTTCGGCGGAAGGCTGCCGTCGGAAGTCTTCCGTGACCACATCCTGGCCTGTTACATCACTGATCCCTCCGGTCTCCTTCTGCGGGACCGGATCGGAATCGACAACATCGCCTGGGAGTGCGATTACCCGCACACCGACACCACATGGCCGAAGTCACCCGAATTTGCCTGGAATGAGCTTCAGGATGCGGGGTGCAGCGATGAGGAGATCGACAAGATCACCTGGCAGAACGCTTGTCGGTTCTACGGCTGGGACCCGTTCGCACACGTGCCGAAGCAAGAAGCAACCGTGGGAGCGTTGCGAGGGCTTGCCCTTGACGTGGACACGACCAGGATGTCTCGCCTGGAGTGGCGCACGCGCAATGAGGCACTCGGCATCGGGACTCTGTGAAACAGGACACCACGCCACGCCACCAGGTCTGCGGGTACCGGCCGGTAGGGGATGGGCGGATCAACTGCGCTGGTCTTGTAGGCGGGACCATTCCTCGGCGGCAACCTGATTGAGGACCTCGGCCTTGGCGAAACCCGAGTAGGCCGCAAACTGCAGGATCAATTCGTTCATCTCGGCGACGGAGATGTCACCCGAACCGAGGGCTGAACCGAGATGCGAGTGGATCGGCATGAGGGCGTCGGAGACGCCGACACAGGGGATGGTGACGAAGCGCCGGTCGATTCGACTGAGACCTGGTCGCTGCCAGAGGTGCCCAAAGACGAAACCGAGGATGCCCGCCTGGAAGTACGGCGAGTCTCTGGGCGGCGGGGGCACGAGATTGATATCGGCGAAAGAGAGCTCCCCGCCAGCGAGCCGGGCCTCGTGTTCGCTGGGCCCGAGCGAGCTGATCGGGAAGTCGGGCCAGGGTTCGAACGAACTGCCGCGTTCTTGCTGAATCAGCGCGTGCTGTTTCCGTAGGCAGCTCTCGGCCTGCGAGGCCTTGGGCCATCCGCAGTACACCGCGAAGTGCAGGGTGAATTCGAGGAGCTCTCCGATTTTCAAGTCGCCGGTGGCCAGTGCCGCGTACATGTGATCGTCGATCGGCCCCGGGTTGTCAGCGGCGCAGACACAGGAAAGCGTCACGAGCCGACGCTGCCGCCGGCTGATGCCGGGACGCGCCCAGACCTGACCGAAGACGAAATCGAGCGTGGTGGCTTCAAATGGTGAAACCGGCGTGGGGGCTGCGGTCGCCATCACCTCGCGATAGATATGCGACTCGGACACCACCATCGACTCCTTTCAGCGGAATGGATGAAATCTACGACAATTGACTTAAAGGGGCAACTCTGCTTTTCTTGCGTCCGTGCCAACTGGTCCTCACGCACTCCTCGGTTCGTTCGGGCCGTCCACCAAGGAGAGGGTGGTCCTCACGGCAGAACGCCTGTTCGCCGTCCACGGCGTCGACGGCGTCTCACTGCGGCAGATCAGTGCCGAAGCAGGTATGGCCAATCACTCCGTGGTGCAGTACCACTTCGGAACCAAGGACGGGCTGGTCGACGCCATACTCATGAATCGATTGACGTACCTGGCCCAGCGAAGAGACCTTCTCTTCGCGCGCATCCGGTCCGACCGCCTTCGCGCGGTGGCCCAAGCACAACTGCTTCCGGTCATGGAGCTGGCGGAGCAACCGGACTGTTCCTACGTGATCTTCCTCGAACAGCTGCACCAGCGGGGGCGCCTCGAGCGTCCGTTCGAGAGGCTCCCACCCCGCTATCAAGCCTCACGACGTTCCTACCTAAAGCGAATGAACCCGCTCCTGGATCATGTCCCTTCGCAGCTTCGGCTGGTACGGATCGACCAGGCTTCGGCGCTCTGCCTGCACGCCTGTGCGGACCGGCAACGGGCTTTGCACGCGGAGGAGCCGGTCACCTCCTTTGATCTCCACGTCAGCCAGGTGCTCGACGGCGTGGAGGCGTTCCTCTCGGCGCCGCCTTCAGAGGACACGCTGGAGGCGCTGAAGTCCTCGCCGGGGAGGGTCGTGTCGATGAGTGCGCTCCCATGAAGGGTTTCGTCAATGTGGCCGAGTCCGCCGCCGTGGTGAGCGGGGCAGGGAGTGGCATCGGGAGAGCCGCCGCGATTTCGCTAGCTGCGCGGGGTGCCCGGGTCATGGTGACAGACGTGTTGTTGGACCGGGCGGAATCGGTTGCGGCCGAAATCGTCCAAGCCGGGGGTTCTGCCCTCTCCGAGGAATGCAACGTCGCCGACGGAATCGCCCTCGAGCGGGTTCGTGAGCGGACGCTCGAGGCGTACGGGCGGATCGACATCGTCATGAACAATGTGGGGGTCATCGCAATGGGACCCCCCGAGACCCTTCCCCTGACGGAGTGGGAGCGCGTCATCGACGTCAATTTACTCAGCTTCGTGCGGAGCAATCTCACCTTTCTTCCGTTGTTGCTGGCGCAAGGCCGGGGACACATCGTAAACACCGCTTCAGCGTCCGGCCTCCTCGCGTACGGATACGACCGCCTTCCTTACGTCGCCACGAAGCACGCCGTGGTGGGACTCACCGAATCGCTGGCCCTCTATCTGCGGCCGCGTGGCATCGGCGTCACCTGCCTCTGCCCCTCGGGTGTGAGAACCAACATCATCGAGCAGATGACCAGCTTCGGGGAACCGATCACTCCTCGAGCACCCAGCTATCCGATCGTAGAGGCCGAAGTCGTCGGCGAGCTCGTGGCGGATGCCATTGCCGATGGCCGATTCCTCGTCCTTACCGCAACGGAAGTGCAGGATGAGCTCGAGGAACGCACGCGTGACATCGAGGCATATATCGACAGGCTGACGATCGGAGACGAGGCGAATGAGTAATTTTCCGGGATTCCTCGTCGCCCGGCGCGATGCGACCCGGCTCGTCACGATGGACAGACCCGAGGCCAGGAACGCGCTCACGTCGGCGATGCGGCGCGACTTCGGGCAACTGTTCGCCGAACTCGAGGCGGACGGCGATGTGGCCGTGGTCGTGCTTACGGGGAGCGACCCCACGTTCACAGCGGGAGTCGATCTGAAGGAGCGGCTGGCCGGCGGCGTCCCCCTTCCCAGAGTCCGGCCCAATCCGGGGGAAGTACTCCGGAAGTTCTCGAAGCCGGTTGTCTGCGCTGTCAACGGGCCCTGCGTCACCGGAGGGTTGGAGATCGCGCTCAGCTGCACGTTTGCCGTGGCATCGGAGCGGGCCGAGTTCAAGGACACCCACGCCCGCCTGGGTCTCATGCCAGGATGGGGCCTCTCGGCCCTTCTGCCCCGGGCGGTGGGCCTTCGGCTCGCGGCCGACATCACCGTGACCGGTCGGGTGGTCGACGCCGCGGAGGCTCTCAGGATCGGTCTCGTCAATACGGTCGTGTCCCACGAGGAGCTGATCGCGACGGCACTGGGCCTGGCTTCGGCCATCGCGTCGGCCGACAGTGCCGCGGTCCGGGCTGCCATTGCCCTCTATCGTCGCGGCGACGGCGCCACGTTGGAAGAAGCGTTGCGCTACGAGTCGGAGGCGGCCGATGCGTGGCGCACCGACTCGACCCGCTCGCTCGAACGGATGAGTGACATCACCGGCAAAGGGCGAGCCGCCAAGAGCTGACAGAGCGGCGCAGGCCGGCAGCGCCTCGAACAGGAAGTGCGGTCTGTACGAGTTTATGCAGAGGGCATCGCCGGCACGGCCTTCCGGAAGCTCTCGAGCACCTGTATGTGTTGGTCCACCCCTCGTATCTTTCCGCTCATCGTGTTGATGGTCAGATGTGTCGCTCCGAGGGCATGCCATCCTGCGACGTCCGTCGCCCAATCCTCCTCGTGACCGGGTCGTAGCTGCATCCGGACCTCCAGACCGATTGCGTCCGGATCCCGTCCGTACTCGCCACAGAAACTCCGGAATCGTCCCAATAATGCAAGGGTGCGTTCGCTCGTCGGACTGTCGAACTGGGGAATCCACCCGTCCGCCAACCGCGCGATCCGTCGCAGGACTTTCTCGCTGGCGGGTTGGTTTCCGAACGCCGGTCGATCGCTTCCGCCGCCGAACCAGAGAGGGATGGGTCGTTGCACGGGCATCGGGCACAATCCAACGTCGGGAATGGAGTGGTAGTCACCCGAGAACGTGAATGCTTCTTCGCTCCAAAGCCCCCGGAGCACGGTGACCTGCTCTTCGATCATGCGACCGCGTGCCTCGAATGGTACGCCGAGCGCCTCGTATTCGAGCTCGTTCCACCCGGTGCCGATGCCGAGCCGGAAGCGGCCTCCGCACAGGACATCGAGGCAGGCCGCTTGTTTCGCCACCAGCGCGGTCTGGCGCTGCGGCAGGATCAATATCCCCGTGACGAAACCGAGTTCGGTCGTCGCGGCAGAAAGGAACGAGAAAAGAACGAAAGGGTCGTGGAACCGGGACGTGAGGTCATACGGCTTGTCCCACCCCGGACGCGAGGCGGTGTTGGCGCCGACAACGTGGTCGAACGCCAGGATGTGACCGAAGCCCAGCTCCTCGACGGCCTTCCCGTACGCGCGCACCGCTCCCGGGTCGACCTCGATGTGGGTCTGGGGATAGATGGTCCCGAGTTGCATGGCGCGTACGTTATCGGAGTGCCTCTCCGCCAAGGGCCGCCCTCTCTCAATCCTCCGTCAATTCTGCGGTGCGGTAGTCGCCGAAGGGCGAGTCCCGATTGCTGAGGGCATCGGTCAGCCCATGGGCCTTGATGTCCGCCAGGAACGCCTCCATCGTCTTCTGATGAATCCCGAGAGCGCATATTTCGGTGCCGACCCGAATGGCCGTCCGCAGTCCCATGACCTCCATGGTCCGGTGCACCAGTCTCTTGTTGAGTTGGATCAGATCGGCGGGCATCTTCGCAATCCGCTGCGCATAGGCGACGACCTGGTCGTCCAGCTCGGGCGCCGGGATGGCGGCATTGGCCCACCCGAGCCGAACGGCTTCGGTCCCCGAGATGGAATCACCCGTCAACATCATGGCCATCGCAGTGCGCATGCCCATGAACCAGGCGTGGAAGTGCATGTCGGGAACGCCGAAGCGGACCGCCGGGTAGCCGATCTCCGCGTCCTCAGCCACGAAGACGAGGTCGCATCCCGTCGCCAGCTCGCTGCCACCCGCCAGACAGTAACCGTGGACCTGGGCGATCACGGGCTTTGCCAGATCCCAGATGCTCATCCATCCTTCGGTCACGTGACGGGGCCATTGGCCTTCGCCTGCTGAGGTATAGAAAGGAAGCGGCACTCCCTCGTTGGCGCCACCCAGCTCGTAGCCGGCCGAGAAGCACTTGCCTGCCCCTCTGACGATGGTCACGTGCACGCCGCTGTCGGCGTCGGCGGCGTGGAGTACTTCGAACAATTCGCCTCTCAGCGCGTTGCTCAGGGCGTTGCGCTTCTCGGGGCGATTCAGCGTTATCCTCCGGACGCCTTCGGCGGGATCATCAACAAGTACCAGGCTCTCTGCCATCGATCACCTTCCATTTCATTGGACGCCCATGCGGGCGCGGTCGTCATTCAGGGACGAATCGGCTGGACTGCTCCGGTTGTCGCAGGAGGTGTTTCATCACCTTGCCTGCGGCGTTATGGGGCATGGACGGCACGAAGACAACCTGGTTCGGCACTTTGAACGCCGCCAGTTCCGTCGCCACAAACTTCCGGACGTCATCTTCTCCGAGGGCGCTGCCCTGACGGCGCACGACGAACGCACAGGGCTCTTCTCCGAGGGTGGGGTGGGGTGCTCCGACAACAGCGGCCTCGAGGATGTCCGGGTGCTCGATGAGCCGGTTTTCTATCTCGACCGGATAGATGTTCTCGCCACCCCGGATGATCAGGTCGGACCGTCGCCCTCCCAGGTATACGAACCCGTCCCGTATGAAGCCGTGATCGCCCGTGTGGTACCAGCCGTCCACCTCCAGCACCGCCCGCGTCGCCTCGGGATCCTGCCAATAGCCGAGAAACGTCCCGGCCGAGCGGAGACAGATCTCCCCGACCTCGCCCTCGGCCAGTACGACGTTGTCCGACGGATGGCGGATCTGTATCTCCACCGTCGGGCCGGGCTGGCCGATCGAGTCCGGGTGGTCGAAACTGGCCGCACTGTTCAACGACGTCCCGCAGGACGTCGTCTCGGTCATGCCGTAGCCCACGGTTCGCAGGACATCGGGCAACCTCTTCTCCAGGGCGCGCAGCAGCTCGGGTGGCCAGACGGAACCGCCGCCGGCGACGCGTTGGAGCGACGAGAGGTCGTAGCGGTCCAGCTCCGGCCACTCGAGGAGCCTCCACAGTTGGGTCGGCACGACGGACCACATGGTCGCTCTGTGCCGTTGGGTCAGTTCGAGGTGAATGTCCTCACGCCACTTCCCGGGCTCGGGGAAGACCGTCGTCATCCCGGTGAACATCCCGGCGATGAGCTGCCCATTCAATCCTGATGTATGGAACAGGGGCATGGAGGAGATCACGCACCCCGGCGGGGGTGGAGCCGCAGGTGCCGGTGCCCGAATGGACATCTCGGCTCCTCCGAGGCGCAAGGCCTGGCCGAAGTGGATGTTGTTGCGGTGGGAGAGAACGGCCGCCTTTGACCGCCCTGTCGTCCCGCTGGTGAACAACATGAGGCACGGCTCATCCTCGTCGACGGGGACTTCGGGAAGCGGCACGCCGAGGTGGAGATCAAGATCGATGGCGCCGTCCTCGAAGACCCCGACAGTGGGCGAACCGGTGTCGCGACCCTCCAGGCGATCGAGTCGTCGTTGATCGCCCAGAACGACTCGGGGTGATGTCAGTGCAAGGGCGTAGGACATCTCCGCCCCCGTCCACCAGCCGTTCAGGGCGACGACAACTGCGCCAAGGGAGAATGCGGCCCACATGGCGATGACGTACTCGGCGCAGCTGGCTGAGGCCAGGGCGATCCGGTCACCCTTTTCCACGCCATAGCGGTCCTGGAGCTGGCGGGCCACGCCGGCCACGGTCGGCACCATCGATGCGTAGCTGAGCGTTCGACCCGGGAAGACGAGGTAGGGCTGCTCGCCGAACTGATCGGCCCCCGAAACGAGAAGCTCCCGGAGGTTGCGGTGTCGGTGTGCAAAGACCCGCAGCGGGGTGCCCGAGACCATCTCTTCGACGAGCTCGAACGGGGCACCGACCCCGATGATGGCGTCCAGTTGGCTCTCGCTCAGGGAACCGTCCGGCCAGCGCAGGGTGTGCCCAGACTGCTCGGTCATGCTCGCGGCCCCCTCCCTGTACGGCGTGCGCCCAACCCGCCGGGAGCGTACTTCCCCGCGCCGTCGCTGACCAGCGGTCGCCGGGTCGACCCCTCGGTCGCCCGATGTCCCACGCAACGAGATTGACCGGAGCGATCACGCACATCTAGCGTGACCCGCCCAAGCCGACCTGCCAGGGGGAGAGACGACATGGGCATGCCAAAGGATGTCGGAGCGGTGGATCTGATGATCGCGTTCCCACACGCAGACGCCAGCGTCGATGACTACACCTTCCGGTCGCTGCTGCACGACGAAGGGAGTGCCGACATGGTGTTCCCAGTGGAGTACATCTTCAAGGACGTCCCCAACCATCTCGAAGAGGGGAGCGACCCCATCGCGGTCACCCTGGCCGAGATGGACAAGGCCGGTGTGGCCATCGGCCTGCTCGGCGGGCTGGACAAGCTCTCGCGGCGAGCCCTCACGGAGCACCCCGATCGCTTCCGGCCCAGTATCCATGTGGACCCGAACGACATCACGGGGTCGGTGCGCGAAATTCGTGCCGCACACGACGAATTCGGGATCAAGGCGGTCCAGTCCTTTCCCGCCGGCTGTGTCCCTCAAGTCCCGGTCAGCGATCGGCGCTACTACCCGGTGTACCAGACGTGCATCGACCTCGACATCCCCATGATCACCAACGCCGGGGTCCCCGGGCCCCGGGTGCCGATGGAGTGCCAGGACGTCCGACACTTCGATCAAGTCTGTTACGACTTTCCCGAACTGCGGATCGTCATGCGGCACGGGGCGGAACCATGGGAAGACCTGGCGGTGAAACTGATGCTCAAGTGGCCGGGCCTCTACTACATGACCAGCGCGTTCGCTCCCAAGTACTACCCGAAGGCGATCATCGACTATGCCAACACCAGGGGCGCCGACAAGGTCATGTATGCCGGGTACTACCCGATGGGGATCAGTCTGGAGCGCACGTTCAACGAGATGCCGAATGTTCCGTTCCGGGACCACGTCTGGCCCAAGTTCCTGCGAGAGAACGCCATGCGTGTCTTCAAGCTGGACGAATAGCGGTCGCCGGATCGTCGACGAGGCGGAGGGCGCTCTCCCGAGTTGTATCTAGAATGAACCGTCACAAAGAACTGGTCGGCGCGTTCCCGCCGGCACCACGAAAGGGGATCATCCCTGATGTCTGCGACCACAGGTGTCGCCTCGACCAATGGCTCGGATGCCGGGGAGAGGCTGACGATCATTTCGGCTGATTGCCACGCCGGAGGCAGTCACCGGCAGTATCGGGAGTATCTCGACCCGGCGTACCTCGAGGATTTCGACGCGTGGAGAGAGAAGTACAAGAACCCTTTCCGGGACCTCGGCGACCAGCGCCGTCTGCGCAACTGGGACAACGAGATGCGGAATACCCAGCAGGAAGAGGACGGCATCGTGGCCGAAGTCATCTTCCCCAACACGGTTCCCCCGTTCTTCCCGAGCTTCGTGCTGTTCGCCCCGCCCCCGCCGCCCGAGGATTACCAGCACCGCCTGGCCGGCATCCGCGCCCACAACAGGTGGTTGGTGGACTGGTGCAACGAGTACCCCACCCAGCGGGCCGGGATCGGGCAGATCTTCCTCAACGACCTCGACGACGCGATGGCCGACGCCCGATGGATCAAGGAGCACGGACTTCGAGGGGGGCTCCTGCTCCCCAACATCCCGCCGGACGTGCACTGGGTGAAGCCCGTGTACGACCCGTACTACGAACCGCTGTGGTCACTGTGTGAGGAGCTCGAGATCCCCGTGCACAGCCATGGTGGCATCGGATGTCCGGACTACGGGCCCAACCCGGTGTCCCAACTCCTCTACATGTCGGAGGTGAGTTTCTACTCTCAGCGGCCGTTCGTCCACCTGTTGCTCTCCGGCGTGTTCGAACGGCACCCGGGGCTCAAGTTCGTCATGACCGAGATGGGTGCCGCGTGGCTGCCCCCGTTGCTCGACCGCATGGACGCGCTGCTGGGGACCATCCGGAGTGTCGGCACAACGGGAGAGATGCGGTTCAACCAGGACCACGTCCTGCCCCGGTCGGCCACCGAGTATTTCCAGCAGAACTGCTGGGTCGGGCTCTCCATACCGAGCAAGCCCGATCGGAGCGCCATCGCCCGTCTCGGGGTGGATCGGATCATGTGGGGCTCGGACTACCCGCACGACGAAGGCACCCACCCCTTCAGCCGGGAGAACCTCCGGGCGATCTTTGCGGGCACCGAGCCCTCCCTCCTGCGGAAGATGCTTTCCGAGAATGCCGCTGAGCTCTTCGACTTCGACCTGGAGGCACTCAAGCCACTGGCAGCCCGGTTCGGGCCGACCCTCGATGAGATCACCGAGCCCCTCGACGGTCTGCCCGACGCGCCGAACGAGGCGCTGCGCAGGGCGGTCGGCGAAAACTTCTGATCAGCTCCCCCCAGAGCTGGGTGTGAATTCCAAGTAGAGCTCCTTGAGCCCGCGCAGCATGTAGGTGGGGTCGTACTCGTAGCGACGCTCCTCCAGCGGCCCGTGGTGCTTCTCGGAGATCCGGATGTCGGCCATCCGGTCGAGGAACCGGACGATCGTGGCATGCGTCTCCGCCCGGGCAAGAGGCGCTCCTGCACAGGTGTGGATTCCGTGCCCGAAGGCAAGGTGTTGACGTCCGTTGCTGCGGTCGAGCCGGAACTCGTTCGGACACTCGAATTGGCGGGGATCGCGGCTCGCGGCGTCCGTCATCACGAACACGGTGGTTCCGGCGGGCATCTCGATCCCACCCAGCGTGACCGGGATCCGGCTGAGCTTGAACGATCCCTTCAGCGGGGCCTCGGTGCGGAGCATCTCTTCGACGAACGGCATGACGAGATCCGTGTCCTCTCGCAGCTGCTGCTGGAATTCCGGATGATCCCCCAGTGTCCGTAGGCACATGCCAATGAGGCGGGCCGTCGTCTCGCTGCCGGCGGAAAAGAGATTGGCCGCGATCCGCATGACGTCACTGACCGGGGGGAGCGAGCCATCGGGAAACCTGGCCTGCGCCATCTCCGTCATGACGTCGTCCCGGGGATCGGCGCGGCGTTCCTCGATGTAGCGCGTGAACTGCTCGTAGAGATACTCGAGTGGCTTGTGCTCCATCCGCGCCGCGCGCACCTTCGTCGTCAGGTGCTGGAGGAATGCGTCCCTATCCTCATCGGGCACACCGAGCAGATCGGCGATCACCATCAGCGTGTAGGGGATCGCATAGTCGTGGAGGAGCTCGCACTCACCGTTGTCGATGAAGGCGTCGATCGTCTCGTCGGCGAAGGACCAGAGGAAGGCCTCGTTCTCCTTGAGCCGCTTGGGCGTAATGAGGCGCATGAGCAGTCCACGCTGTGCCGTGTGTTCGGGGGGGTCGAACGACGGCAATTGGTCGCTGAACGGCAACTCGTCGCGGTGCTCTCTGATGATGTCGGTGATGTCGTCGCCTTCGAGCGGGATCGACATCTTCACGAAGGGGCCGCTGACGGTATTGCAGTTCGACCACGACTTCTGATCGTGGTAGACGGAGATGACTTCTTCGTGACCGGTCACGAGCCAGACGTCCCAGAGCGGGTAGTACCAAACCGGGCCGTGGGACCTGACCCAGTCGTAGAACGGGTAGGGATTTGCCGGCAGTTCCTTGTCGCGGAACAGATCGATCTGTGAGAAATCTGCGGTTGTCGTCACGAGGTCCTCCCAATGGTGGTGGCCGTAATCGGGTCTCTATTGAAAACAAGTGTGCCACTAAACCACCCGGGATGAACAGTGACCACCGGGCCGTGCCGGGGGCCATAGGGCGGAAGGTCCCCCGCACCGGTGACCTTGATCCCTACGGGAGCGCGTCTCGCAGAGCCCAAAAATGGGCGTACCCACAACACGGACCAGAGGGAGCGGACTTGCAACGCAAGCGGCTTGACGTCATCGCCACTGCCGGCGGATCGCCGTTCACGTCCCCTGACTTGGAGCTTCTCGCAAAGGAGTATCGCGAGAGCTCCCGCACCGATATCCGGGTCCGACCGACAGAAGGGAGCCCATTGTCTTCTCCCTCAAGCGACCGCAAGATCCTTCGTACGTGAATTTCCGATTCACCCAAGGACATCGCAGCGGCCATGTGGGATTGCGTGTGGGGCCATGTGAGAAGCCGGAGATCCGGCCCGTTGCGGGAAGAAGGATCTCAGCGATAGCCCGTCAGCCCGCACGGCGTCTGTCGCTCGACCGTGAAACAGTGGTCACCGGGATGTCCGCATCGCAAGGAGCAATGACGCTCCCCGTGGAGCTGCGTGAGCAGGACCCAGCCGCAACGAGATTCGGTTGCGGTCCCGGTCGGCACCTCCGATGCGCTGCCGCTCGCTGTCGTCGCTGGAGAAGCCGCAGCGTGGTAGCGGTCTGCGCGCACTCAGGTCTCCCTGACGATGAGATCGTGGCCGATGGCACGGTCCTCTGGGAGAGAAAGCGTCCCGAATTCAGCATCGGTCTTGAAGGACGGCGCCGAGAACCGGGCGTTCCCGGGGCGACCGCCGTTCCACCCGATCCCGTCGTACTCCCGTTCGACCGTCGCCAGGGCTGCCGAGAGATCGAAGTAGGGCAGGTAACTGTTCAGGCGGTGCTCGAGCCAGTACCCCATGTTCCGATAGCCGAGGCAGAAGTCACTCTGGCGGAGTGCGATGTCAAAGTGACCGCCGAAGTGGCTGAAGAAAGCTCCGACGACCTGCCGTGACGGAGGATCTGCAACCGAGGGGTCGATCGACGGCGAGATCACCTCGACCGGCACCTGGCGACGAGCGGGGCGACGTGGCGACTGCACCACTGCGGCGAGGAGCGACGCATAGTCGTCGCTGTGATCCGCCTGACGCTCGGCCAAGATTCTCCCGGCCGCCGATTCGATGTCCGCCTGACGACGGCGCGCCGCTTCCAGCGCATCGTCGAGTGCAGTGCCTGGCCGCTCGAAGTGTGCGCCCATCTCCTCGAGTCGCTCCAGCGCTTCGTAGATCGATGGAGCTTCATCTCCCCATTTGTCGGACAGCGAACGGGAAGGGAAGGCGGGATCCGGATTGATGGCGAGATACAGCCGTTCGTCCTCACTCGCGACGTTCTCGGCAAGATCGATGGCACGGTTCAGTGGCTCGTTATCCACCGTGCCTCCGTCCGTGTACCAGAACAGGCCGTCTTCAGGGAGACCGAGATGCCCGGTGTTCTCGCCTTGCCGCTTGTCGCCCGGTTGGTCCGGCGGCATCGCCGGAGCGCCGACAGCATCGGAAGCGGCGGCGATCACGGCGTCGGCGTAGGCGAGATACGCGTGGGGCGTCGTCGTGTTGGTCAATGTCACGATGTACCAGTCAGGTTGCGTGACGGTGTCACCCGTGAGGTCGGTTGGGTCGAACGCTGCATCGGAGGGGCTGAGGGCCAATGAGAGCCAGATCGGCTCTTCTTGGCGTCGAGGCGTAGGTCCGCTCGGGATCCGGTCCGGACCGAAGAGAGTGGCCGCCACGGCGCGCAACGCGTCCGACCGGGCCGGCGGGTCGGGAGCGTCCTCCTCCGCCGTTCCGAGCGAGGTGGTTTCCCCCCAGGCCGCGGTGAGAAGCCCGACCGGATCGATCCCTTCGAGAAGCGCCCGCGCCGCGAGCAGCCCGGCGGTCGACCCCGCTGCGGCGGTGGCGATGGAGTCGATGACGAGGACATCCTCACCCAATTCCTTCGCGGCCACGACCAACGCGGCCAGTGCGCCACCCTCGTATGCGCCGAGTGCCACGGCGCCGGGAATGCTCAGGGAAAGACGAAGTCGTGGCAACGTTGCTCCATTCCTATGTTCGAAGAATGACCGAGGGTGCTCTTCGGTGCGCGCGGGACCCCGTGACACGGACGGCGGGGGTAGAGAACGGCGAGCGTGAGGTTCTCGCCGCATTGGTGTCGCGCACCCTCGGACCATCCGTCAAAGCTGAAGTGGTCCAGACACGTGGCGTTCACGACGAGGGCGCCGGGCCACCCGGTCGCGATCCACCTCGAGGCGAGCTCGGAGATTCCCTCGAAGATCGCCCCGCTCTCTATCCGACCCGTTTGCATGGCTTGGGCCAGATCAGGAGAAAGATCCACGAAGGCCGCACCGGATCGCCAGACGGTGATCTCCCCCGACTTCCAGAGCGGGCCGATGAGGAGGAGTTTGCTGACGAGGAGGTCGTCGGGGACGGCGCGGATGCCCACATGGACCGAAGCTCCGGGTCCACCCATCATCGGGCACGGTCGATCCGCTGCGTCCGGGCGGAGGGTCCCGGCACTCTTGCTTGGCCCGCAGGCCGGCGGTCTCTCGACTGAGGTGGCTTCATCCGTCCATGATGGAGAGGCCCACTCACACGGCGCTCGCGCGGTGCTTACGGAGGGTCGACCGTGAGGGTGCCCTCGAGGAGGGCGGCTTCTTGGGAGGGTGTCCAGGGAGGTTGAAAAAGAGACTGGTCCCGCTGGCGTGAACGGAAGAGATTCGTGATGTAGTTCATGCGATCGGCGAAGTCGGCCCAGTTGCGCGATCGAGTGCGGTTGAACTGTCGATCGGAGAGGTCGTAGCACGTCAGGACCGCCTGCAACTCGGGTTGAGCGATGTGGCGGAGGACCTCGGGGAATTCGAGCTCCCGGTTGGAGCCATGCAACGGGGGAATCGGCCGGCCGACCATGAGCTCGGCCATCCCGTCGGCCGTCGGCAGCTCGAGAGCGAGAAAGAACCTCGTGGCAAAACGCGCGTACAACGTCGAGAAAGGCGCAGCGAGACCACGACCGATGGATGCCACAACCCCGGGCTTCGGCCCGCGCAGGAGTCGATGAAGCCACGATGTGGTGAAGAGGGAGAGGGTGGCCGTCAGGTAGCCCTCCACCCGCGTTTGTTCGTACGCGCCGAGAAGAAGATTGCCGAGCAGCACGAGCTCGGACTTCGCCTTGGGGTCCACCTCGTCGATGGCGTCGAAGTAGGCCCGCGTCCCCGCCCGGAGTGTCTCGGGGTCCGGAGCCGCTGTAGCCAGCCAGCTGGGGTCCAGATGCCGGAGTCCGGTGAGGAACACCTGCACGTCGGACCAGTACGCCTCGAAACTCGGTCTGTCGGGCCCGTCGGGCGCCGCGTCGAAACACTGAAGGAAATGGCTGATGGCGGTGCCGATCTCCAGGAACACCAGACGGTTGCCGACGGCCAGTGTCCGGTAGACGGCTCCGTGCCCCCGGCACAGGAGAGCTTCCGAGAGCCCGTAGAGGAGGCGGCGCAACGGGGCCGGAAAATGCCGCAGGAGCTGGTGAATGAGCCCGTGCTCGGGCTGACGGTCGATACACGTGCCGATGGTTCTCGAGGACCAGGTGGCAAACGTGCACCAGTTGGCGTCCCAGTCCCCTTCGTTGTCGTTGCCCGCCGTCAGCCGGGAGAGTTGGCGCGAGAGGTCCCCGTAGGCCAGGGTGATCCTGTGGTTGCGTAGCTGAAGGGTCTCGAGGGGCTCCCATAGGGGAAAGCCGGCGCTGGCGATCACCCTTACCTCAGTTTGCGTGATCGGCAGGGAAATGGGGGCAGCGTGGGCGCCGGCCGTCTCCGTGGTCAGGTCCACCAGATGACGGTCGCGACGCCGGACGTCGGCGCGACGCGACGCTCGCCCGATGCGCAACCTCCGTGCGGCCATGGTCATCGTGACCGGTCGCGTCTCGCCCGCTGACGGAGGCGTTGCGCGCGGCGCCATCCGCGCAGTCGCCCCCGTGCCCCGACGCCGGACCGTTCCGCCGCGGTGTGGACACCCAGGCGAGCGATCGTGTCGGGGCAGAGGTGCACCTTCGTGGGACCTTCGCCGAGGATGCTCCGGTCGATCCACATGCGGATCATGGATCGTCCGAGCAGACGGGACGGCGCCTGGAGGACCGCTCTTCCCGCCGGGAACCGCGCGGTGGCCCGATTCAGTGCCGCCAACCCGGAGAGCGAGCTGCCCCACCAGGCACTCGGCGGGACGGCGAGCATGTCCGCCACCTGCCCGTCGACCAGGTGGCGGACCAGGGTGCGCGGGAGTTTTCGAAATCCCCAGGGCATGGAAAGTTCCATTTCGTCCATGAGCACCTCCATGAGGTGGCACCCGGCTGCGGACGGAGCGTGAAGCTCTGTCGTGATGACATCGGTGAGCGCGTCGGCGTCGACTGGGGACAGCACGCGTTCGGCGTTGGCGATACCGAGGAGGTTCCCGACGGTCGCCCACAATTTGGAGGTAGCCCTCCTGGTCCGGCAGGCCGAGGGGGATCCCCATGTGATCGAGGGCTCGGAAGACGACAGACGTAAAGCTGAGAAGGGTACCCAGGAGATCCTCCTGGTTGACGGGGTCACCCAGGACGTCGCTGTCCCAGGGCTCGCCCGTGTGCATCGTCAGCCGGGCCCGGATGACCGCGTGCAGGAGCCGGACCTCTCTGACCGATCGGTACCCCTGCCCTCCAGGAACGAGTGCCTCGGGCTCGCTGACGTGAAGAAGCATCTGCCCGGTCTCGGCAATCCGTCGAGCGACCGTTTCGGGATCCGCCAGTTGCGAGATCCGCTGGAGCACCTCCACCCCCCGGGCGGCGGCATAGGCGAAGGGGAGTGATGCGCAGAACAGACACGTCACGATGTCGAGGCTCCACTCCCTGAACACCCCTTGTCCGTGCGCCACCATGTGGTCATCGATCCACGCCGGGGCGGGCTCGACGTCGTTGACCCATGCGGCCACCACATCGCTCTCCTCGAGACGGCGGAGGCTGCGGGTGAGGGCGGTCAGGAGCTTGGCCGCTTCTCCGGGCGGCATCCCACGCACTTGGGCTCGAACGACTTCGTCGGCGATTGGATCTCCGACACGGCGCAATGAGCGAAGGTCCTCGACGTCGAACATTGGGCCCAGTGTCCTCTCTCTACAGTTCGGGCTCTTCACCGTGCAGGCTGCGCCCGGATCCGGCCACAACCAGGCCGGAGCGACGCGCGCCGGAGCGCCGAACGCCGGGCGCATTGGCATCGTGTCGCAGAAGACTGACACGGCGCTCACACGGGCTCAGTCTCCCAGACCATTGGGCACCCATGTTCGGTGTCACCTACAATCAGGGAGGATTCTCACGGAACAGGAGGAGCGGCGGGTGATCGAAGTCGGCCTCCTCGGTTCGATCGTGGTCCAGGTCGACGACAACCGGGTCGAACTCACCGGCGTGCTGGAAAGGGCGCTTCTCGCCCGCCTCTCGGTGAACCCGGGGAGCACCGTTTCGCAGTCCCGTCTGATCGACGACTTATGGGGAGAGTCCCCGCCGACCAACGCGGTGGGCAGTCTGCAAACCCTGGTGTACCGGCTCCGGAAAGCGCTCGGACCTGCCGGGTCGGCCGTCAGCCGGGCCGACAACGGCTACAGACTCGATACACCGGCGGAACGGGTTGACGCGGCGAAATTCGATGGGCTCGTTGCGCGCGCCCGCGCTGGACCCATGACGGCGCAGTCGAACCATCGGGCATTGTTGACCGAGGCCCTCGGCCTCTGGCGAGGGCCGGCCTTCGAAGGACTGGACAGCGTGCCCTTCGTCGCCGCCCGTCGCGCCGGCCTCGAGGCCGCCCGGATGTCCGCCTTGGAGGCACGTCTCGCGGCCGATCTCAATGCCGGCGTAAGTGGCGAGCTCGTGGCCGAACTCGAAGGCCTGGTGACGGAACATCCTTTCAACGAGACCCTGTGGGGAAACCTGATCATCGCCCTCTACCGCAGTGGATCCCAAGCCGCTGCCCTCCGCTGCTACGAGCGGGTGCGCCTGCTCCTGGACGAAGAGCTGGGTCTCACCCCTTCACCCGCGCTGGCCGCGCTCGAGGGCGCCGTCCTGATGCAGGACCCTTCGTTGTTGGCGATCGATCGCGGAGGCGAAGCGCTCGTGGCGAAGGAGAATACCCGAGACCCCGGGGGAACGCACGAGGTGGTGACGATCGTCGCGACCAACTTGGAGGATAGGGGTCACCTCTGGGGCGATGCTCCCGCGACGATGGCGGAGGTGATCCGAGCCCATGACTCCCTTTTGGTGACCGCAGTGGCGGAGCGTGGAGGACGCGTCTTGAGCAACACCGACGGCACTTCGTATTCGGTCTTTCACCAACCCTCGGACGCGATCACCGCTGCGCTCGAATTCCAGCTGGCCGTCAGAAGGGAGCCATGGAGCGGCCTCGAGAGGCTGCCCGTCGCGGTGGCCGTGCACACCGGCGAGGTGGAGGTCGAGAACGGGACTGTCTTCGGGCCTGTCCTCCATATCGCCTCCCGGATGACCCATGCCGCCTACGGGGGACAGGTGGTCGTGACCGCCACGACCGCCGAGCTGACACGGGACGGTCTGCCTCCCGATTGCGAACTGCTCGACCTCGGCCACTGGTCGCTGCGCGATGTCGCGCGTCCTCTTCATGCCTACGAGTTGCGTCACCGGGACTTGGGCGATCCGATTCGTGCCTTACGGGGCGCCCGGCCGGGGACCGGAACTCTGCCGCAGCATTCCACCAGTTTCATCGGTCGCGAGGCCGAAATGACCGAGCTGACCCAGCTCCTGGAGACCTCGCAGATCGTCACCCTGACCGGTGAGGGCGGGGTGGGCAAGACGAGGCTCGCGGCGCAGTTCGGCCGTGCGCATGCCGCCCGGTTCCCCGGCGGGGCCTGGTTCTGCAATGTCTCGTCAGCGACGACCGACGACGAGATCATCGAGCGTCTGGCCGCGGCGATCGGATTGCGGGCCGGGTCGACCCAGGAGCTGCGGCGGGACGTGACGGACTGGCTGAAGTTCTCTCACGCCCTGTTGATCGTGGACAACTGTGAACACGTTGCGGCCCGGATGGCAACCGTGCTCGGTGTCGCACTCGAAGACATCGGCTCGACGAAGTTGATCTTTACCAGCCGGCGCGCGGTGAGCGTCTACGGCGAGCACGTCATGCGGGTGCATCCCCTTCGGCGCCCGGCGCATCACCTCGCCGCATCGACGCAGGATCCCCGGGTCACACTGCTCGTCGAGCGGGCCCGGGCTGCGGGGGCCCCGGTGGACGCGGGCGACCCGGCACTTGTCGAAATAGCGGATCGCGTTGACGGCCTCCCCTTGGCCATCGAGCTGGCGGCGCGCCGCCTCACGGCCATGACGCCGCCCGAACTATTGGACCGGTTGAGCCGTTCGTTCGATCTGCTCAGCGCGACCGATGACCAGCCGCATCACCGCCAGGCGCTGCGGGCCACCCTCGATTGGTCCTTTGGGCTCCTCGCGCCGATCTCGCGACGGATGCTGGCGGCCCTTTCGGTGTGCGAAGGGGGGTTCGGACTCGAGCTGGCCGAAGCTCTCGGTGGTGCGATCGGACTCTCTGACGGCGAAGTGGCCCGGGCCGTCGCCGATCTGTGGGACCAATCGCTCATCTCGACGGAGGGCTCGGTGCCGGGAAAAGCCCGGTACCGGATGCTGGCCCTCATCAAGGAATATTCGTCGAGACAGCTCGACGACGACGGGAATCGCCCGCCTGCAGCCCGGGCCCATGCCGGGTTTTTCGCCGACCTGGTCGCGCGACTGTGCACGTGTCCCTACGGGCCACAGGAGCTGGAGGCGGTCGCCACCGTCGAGACGGAATTCGATAACATCCGGCAGGCCTTCGGGTGGTGTCTGACAGAGGAACACTGGGATCAGGCCATGGAGGTGCTCAACGCTCTGGTGCCCGAGCTCGTCCTGCGGGATCGCATCGAGATCGGGCGCTGGGCGGTGGAGACACTGGCGACGTTGGGTGCACGGGAGCATCCCGTCCAAAGCGTCGCGTCGGCTCTCGCCGCGAACATGGCGTTGGTCGAGGGCCGATTGACAGATGCCGAATTCCTGGGCCTGCAGAGCCTCGAGGGCGAGCATCGATTGGGCGCCCCTCCGACCTGGTTGTCGCGCAACGTCATCGCTCTCCTGCGTGCGGCAGGCTCGCATTTCGAGGAGGCCGAGATACTGCTGGGCGAGATGACGGCTCTCACCGCGGTGAGCGGGGATCCGATGCCCCGGGCCGTCGCGTTGTTCGACAGGGTCCTTTTGGCCTCGTTCTCACCGAACCCGGTCGAAGGTCTCGAGTGGGCCGAGGAGCTGGTGGCGCTCGGGGATGCCTGGCGGAGCACCTGCCTCCAGGCCATGGGACTGGTTTCGGTCGGACGGGCCCTCGCGATCGACAATGGCGACCGGGCGCGCAGCGCCCTCACCGAGGCGGTCACGCTGGCCGAGACCAGCCGCTGCGGGCTACTGGTGGATCAGGCCAAGAGGATGCTCAGTGAGATCGATGCCCTGACCGGGGTCCACGAGGACGGATTCCGCGGCTTGGCCGACCTCCTCCGGTTCGGCCATTCCGGCGATCTGTCGCAGCAGTTGCAGACGGTCGTCAGCGCATTGGATCCGCTGGTGAGCGTCGACGCCATCGAGGTCGCGACCGTCCTGTGTGGAGCACTGAGTCAGACTGCGCTCGGCTCCGTGGCCCAGTGCGAGAGGGTGCTGGCCCAGGCGCGGACCCGTCTCTCCAGCCATGGGTACCGGACCGCATTCAGCCGGGGCTCTTCGCTCTCGGCGACCCAGTTGGTCGCCCTGGCCGCGAGTGAATTGGAACGGCTGGCCAGCCGGGACAGGGCCACGCCAGCTTCGGAATCAGGGGTTGAACGGCACCAAGGTGGGTAAGTTCGATCGGCCCAGGGTGGGCACCCCGAGGTGGACCGTGCTCATCGCCTTCGACGCATCCTGATGAAGAAGTCCAAGGTTTCCCCGCCGCACGCTGCAGATCGGGACGCCATCCTCGAACGGCCCCGGAGCCAGAAGATGGCACGTTCGTCGCACCGTTACGTGCGGGGCAACACGCGGCAGTTCTACGAATGGTTGGATTCCCCCGCGGCCGTCGGCGTTCCTGAGGGTCCGCCGGTCTGGATATGTGGGGACTGCCATGTGGGAAATCTCGGACCGGTGGTCAACGCAGCCGGAGAGATACGAATCCACATACGCGATCTCGACATCAAAGTAGCCGTCGAGTCGGCAGCGCCGGGAGCGACTGGCGCCCGCATGCGGGCGCCCGATCGGCCGGTCTTCATCAGGGAGCTGATGCCCCAGGACCTCAAGCACGAACTCGACCAGGACACCACATCCGAAGGATTGAAGGCGGCGCGGTACCTATCTCGAACACTGCCGCCGGTATGCCTTGACCGATCAACCGGTCCTGGCGGCCGCGAACCTGTGAGCCAGCTTGACGAAGCCTGTGCCACCGACGAATCATTGAGGCGTGATCTTCTCGTTGCTTTCCCCTGCGGTCCGGCGCGCCCCCGGGTGGCTCGCCCTTCTCTGCCCCGTGCACGCGACAGCTCCTGAAACAGCAGTGACCGCGTGAGCGCTCCACGGATACCGGCTGCTCGGATCGTGTTCTCGGCGCAGGATCGCCAGGAGATCCTGCGCATGATCGACCAATCGCTGCAGGACGGCTCCCTCACCCTGGGACCGCGCACCCGTGAGTTCGAAGAGGCCTTTGCCCGCCGCCACGGTGTCCCCGATGCCATAGCGGTGAGCAGCGGCACGAGTGCCCTCGAGATCATCTTCCGGGCCTTGGACGTCAAGGATCGAGAAGTCGTCATTCCGACGAACACGTTCTTCGCAACCGCGGCCGCCGCCATGCATGCCGGGGGGATTCCCCGCCTGGCGGACGTCTCCCCGGACACGCTGGCGCTGTCGCCCGAAACGCTCGAAGCAGCTCTGACCCCGGAGACGGCCTTCGTGGTCCTCGTCCATATCGGTGGATGCATCACGCCCGAGATCGACGTCATCCGGGACATCTGCGATAGCCGGGGCATCGTCCTGGTCGAAGACGCCGCCCATGCCCACGGCGCCAGTTTCGAGGGTCGTGCCGCAGGGTCGTTCGGCCGGGCGGCCGCGTTCTCCTTCTACCCCACCAAGGTCATGACCAGCGGTGAAGGAGGGATGATCACGACGGCGGATGACCGGCTGCGGGACGAGGCCGTCATCTACCGCGACCAGGGAAAGGCCGGGTTCCTCGGCGGCGATCACGTCCGGATGGGCTACGCCTGGAGAATGAGCGAGCTCCACGCCGCGGTCGGCCTGGTCCACCTCTCCCACCTGGACGAGGCCATCGCCACCCGCCGCCGGGTCGCCGCCCGCTATGACGAGGCGCTGGCCGGACTGCAGGGATGCCGGCCCCTGTCCATTCCCGCCGGGTCGATCTCCAACTTCTACAAATACGTGGCACTCCTCGACCCCGGTATCGACCGGGCCGAGCTCAAACGCGAGCTCTCCGGGCGGGGCGTCTCACTTTCGGGTGAGGTCTATGCCTCGCCGCTCCATCGTCAGCCGATCTTTGCCGACCTGGGCGGGGATTCCTTTCCGGTGGCGGACGACATCTGCGCTCGTCACATCTGCCTCCCGGTGCACTCGGACATGACCGACGACGAGGCCGACTACGTTGTCGAGAGCTTGACGTCCGTGCTGGCGGCCCGGACCATGGAGGAGGCGGCGAAATCGTGAAGGTCTCTGTGACCGGCGGGTCAGGTTTCATCGGATCGCATGTGGTCGACTACCTGGTGGCCGACGGTCACGAGGTTGTCGTCATCGATACCAGGGAGCCCCATCGCCCTGATGTGGGGTACTACGACGCGGACGTGACCGATCAGGGCAATCTGGTCAAGGCCCTGGCCGGCTGCGATGCCGTGTTCCACCTGGCCGCGGTGGCCAATGTGAACGACGCCCACGCCGATCCGGTCGGGACCATGGAGATCAACGTGGTGGGCACGTCACGGGTCTGCGAGGCGGCCCGGCGCAACGGGCTGGGACGGGTCATTCTGGCCAGCACGGTCTGGGTGTACTCCGCCGCCTTGGGCGATGGCCCCCTGCGCGAAGACACGCCGCTCGCCTCCACCGGCAGCGCCCACGTTTACACCGCCTCGAAGATCGCCGCCGAGCTGGTCGTCTCGAGCTTCGGGGAGCTCTACGGCCTGCCCTACACGATCCTGCGCTACGGCATCCCCTTCGGGCCCCGGATGCGCAAAGAGCTGGCCATCCCGCAGTTCCTGCGCCGGGCCCGCGCGGGCGAGAAGATCACCATTCATGGCGACGGGCTGCAGTTCCGCAACTACATCTACGTGGAAGACCTGGCCGAAGCCCATGTCCTGGCGCTGGGCGAGGAGGGTGCCGATCAAATTTTCAACCTCGAGGGCCCGGCGCCGGTGAGCATCCGACATGCCGCCGAATTGGCTTGTGAGCTGATCGATCCTCTGACCGAGATCGAGTTCACCCCGGCCCGTCCGGGTGACTACGCCGGACGCGTGATCTCGGTGGACAAAGCCGATCGCGTTCTCGGATGGGTGCCCGAGACGTCCTTCGACGAGGGCATGCGGCGCTACGTCGAGTGGCTGGCCGACGAAGACCCCATCGAAGAGCCCAGCACCGCGTGAGCCCCGCCGTCCGGCGCTCGTCAGGGCACGGGTGGACGGCTCGGGTCCTGGTTCCGATCGGCCTGGCGGCGGCCGGCGCCCACATGGTTCCCAGCGTGGTGAGCTTGGGGCAGTGGTCGCCCCTCCGTGTCCTGCCCGGCGATCTCTGCCGGTGGCGGGGACCCCGCAGCGACGCGGTAGCGCTGACCTTCGACGACGGTCCGGACCCCCGCACGACGCCCGATGTGCTCGACCGCCTCGATCAGCTCTCCCTCAGCGCGACGTTCTTCTGTCTCGGTGAACAGGTGGCCCGGCACCCCGAGCTGGTCAGCGAAATCAGCCGCCGGGGCCATCAGGTGGAGTCCCACGGATATCGCCACGACCACCATTTTGCGCGGACTCCGGGTTGGGTACGGGCTGATCTCGATTGGGCGGTCGAAGCCCTGGAGCAGGTCGGCGTTCGCCCCCGCTGGTTCCGGCCGCCATTTGGCCAGACGACGGGTGCGACCATGGTCCACGCGCGCCGCCACGGCCTTCGCCTCGTCCTGTGGTCCGCCTGGGGCAGAGAGTGGGACGAGCCCGATGCGGTCAGCGTGGCGGCCCGGGTACGGACCGGTATCGGCCCCGGAGGAATCGTCCTGCTCCATGATGCCGATGTGCAGTCACCGCCGGGCTCGTCGCGCCGTGCCATCGAAGCCCTCGGGCCCATCGCCGAGGATCTGCACAGCCGAGGGCTGCAGGCACTCACTCTCGACCGCTTGGTCGGGCTGTCCCGGTGACCGTCGAACGGGCCTTGTTCCTGTCCGGCAAGTTCGGTGCCGGCCACGACACCCTGGCCGAGGCGTGCGCCGACGCGCTGTCGCCGTACGGCGTGGAGAGCAGGATCGTCGACTGCATGCCGATGCTCGGAGGAGGCGCTTCGGCTGTCGGCAATTTGGTTTTCCGCGGCCTGCTGTCCATGACGCCCGTGTACGACGGCTTTCACTTCTCCCAGCTCCGGGGGGACGGGCTGTTGGGCCGGTTGATGGATCGGGCCGCGGTCAAGGCCATGTTGCCCAAACTCGTCAAAGAGGTGGAGCGGTACCGCCCTGACCTGGTCGTTTCGGTCTTTGCGACCGGTGCGTCCGCCGCGGTACACCTCAAGGACAAGCGGCCTGACCTGGCCACGGTGGTTTTCATGACCGATTCGTTCGCCTATGGGATGTGGGCCCATGAGGGGACGGACCTGTTCCTGGTTACCTCGGAATTGGCGGCAGCCTCGGTCCGTCGCTATCACGCCGACGCCCGGGTCAGGGTGGTGGAGGCCCCGGTACGACCCGACTTCTATGAAGCCCCCGGCCGCGCCGAGGCCCGGGCCTCGTTCTCCGTCCCGCGTGATGTCCCGTGCGTCCTCCTCATGTCGGGGGCGTGGGGGTTGGGGCCACTCGACGACGTCGCCCGGGCATTGGCATCCGAAGGATGGTGGGTGCTCGCCGTCAGCGGGACCAACGAGAGCCTCGGGGCACGATTGGCCGCGGTCGCCCGTGACCACCCGACGGTGATCCCGTTCGGCTATACCGATCAGGTCCCCGCATTGATGGCAGCGAGTGACGTCGTCGTCACCAGCTCGGGTGACACCTGCCGGGAAGCCAGGGTCATCGGGAGGCGCATGGTGCTGCTCGATGTCGTCCCGGGCCATGGTCGGGAGAACCTGATGCACGAACTCGAACTGGGCGACGCCGCGGTCTGCCTCCCGACGGCAGCATCGGTCGTGGGCAATGTCCGCCGTTTCCTCGACGACAGCGATTGGGAACCGGCGCCGAGGACGATCGGCTGGGGCAACGGCTTCATCGAGGAGCTGCGGTCGGCCGGCATCGCGCTCCGGACGCCGGCGATCAGTCAGGCAGAACCTCCTGTCGGGCCGCCTCGATGAGGCGTTTGGAATGCGAGCGCGGCGACAGCATCTCGGAGGACCGGTCATCGTCCCCCTTCATGCCCGCAACCAGCGGCGAATGGGCGAGCGACGCCGCGCCGACGAACATGATCAGCAGCGAGATCGCTTCTAAGGGGCCGAAGGCACCAGACGTGCGAAGGCTGTCCCCGTAGAGGCCGATGCCGAGGGCGATGCTGACCAACGGGTCCACCAGCACCAGTGCCGTCTGAGAAGCGGCGATGGGGCCGGCGTGGTAGGCGTTCTGCGTCAGGAACAAGGACAATGCTCCGCACACCGCGACGCCGTAGGTCTGCCAGTGGAAGAACATGTGGAGCCAATCGGTCGCGATGTAGTCGCTCATGGTCTTGATGAGCGAGGCCGTGAGAGCGAACCCCACCGCCCCGGCCACGCCGAATGCCGTCGCCCGCCACCAGCGCGGCCCACGCAGCGCCGACAGGGTGGCCAAGACGGCTGCTCCCCCGCAGAGCGAGCACGCCACGACCCACTCGAACGTGGTGGGCACGTCGTTGCCCCCGCCCGGTTGCGCGAAGACCAAGAACCCGGCCAAGCCACCTGCCGCTCCCGCACAGCCGAGCCATTCACGCCAACCCACCCGGAACCGGAACCAGGTAGCCAGCAGAATGACCAGGAACAGCAGCTCAGACGTCAGGATGGGCTGCACCTGGCTCAGCGTTCCCAGGTGGAGAGCCACGATCTGGAGAGGGACCGTGGCCACGATGAAGGCGAGACCGAGCAACCACACGCCGCGCTTGAGCGCGTGCATGAGCAGGCTGAGTTTCAGTGTGTCCGACGCAGGGGCGTTCTCGATTCCCATGCGCTGCAGGACGCTCGCCAGCGCATTGGACAGCGCGCACGCCGTGGCGAGGAGATAGACCACCGATTTTCCGCCTCCCGGGAACGATCAGCTCAATCGTCCTGGATCGTGAGAGTAGTGGACTATTCAGCCTTCCATCGCCGGTAGAGGTCGATCAGGTCCTGTCTCGCCTCGGGAGTCAGCTCTTCTGCATCGAGAGCACCGGCCAACGCGATGGTCATCCTGATCTGGTCGAGATAGGCCGAGCAGTTCGGGCACTCGTGAACGTGCGCCTCGAACCGGCGGCGATCTCGGCGCGAGAGGTTTCCCTCGAGATAGTCGGTGACGAGCTCTACAGCTTGTTGACACACCAGATCCCTGCGTCGCAGTGTCAACATCGTTCAGTCCTTCCCAACTTGGGAATCGAGGATCTCCCGCAAGCGGGCGCGTCCCCGGTGCAGAAGGATTCGTTGGTTTCCGCTCGAAATGCCCAATGCCGCACACACCTCATTGTTCGAGAGACCTTCGACGTCCCGGAGGAGGACGACCTGGCGTTGACGCGGCACCAGGTCGTCCAGAGCCGATTCGAGTACCGCGACCAAAGTAGCCGCGTCGAGACGGCTCTCACTGTCCTCCCGCCATCGATCCAGCGGATCGGCCCAGTGCCCCTCAGCGTCGAAGCGGGTCGGATCGACCGCGTGGAGTGACTCGATCGACATGGTCGGAGGCTCTTTGGCGCCGGCCGATCGGGCCCGATTGACGAGAATGCTGAAGAGCCACGTCTTGAATGACGACCGTCCCTCGAACCGCTCGATCCCGCGCACGACGCCCATCCATGTGTCCTGCACGATTTCCTCTGCCACCGCTTCGCTCGAGACCATCGTGCGAGCGAGGCGCAGCATGGGTCGGTGATACCGCGCCACCACCATGACAAAGGCATCCTCGTCGCCGTCGCGAAGTCGGCGGAGCTGTTCGATATCCGGCTCCACGACGCGCAGCATAAGTCCCCGATCCCCGAATGACCGCGCGGGCCCGCCGGGTTCGTTGTCACGGCGGGCGTAACGCTTCGTGGGATTTCGGGACTGAATGAAGGAAGCGCTATTCGTACAGCAAGGAGATGCAATGAAGAGAATTACTCGTCTCGCCGTAGGTGCCGGCACGGTCTTGGGGTTATCGGCCTTCGCCGCACCCATCGCGGCGCAGGCCTCGGCGTCTTTCCGCGCACCGGACTCCGGTGCCAGAGGCCAACATCCTGTCTTCGTCCAGACCGATGGGGTGGCGGGGAACCACGTCGCCGCCTATGACAGCGCCGCTGATGGCACCCTCACCCTGGCCGGGACCTATGCCACCGGAGGGCTCGGTGGGGCACTGAACGGCTCGCAGGTCGATCATCTCGGTTCCCAAGGCTCCCTCACCTATGACGCAACCGATTCGTTGCTGTATGCCGTGAATGCCGGAAGCAACACCGTCTCGGTCTTCTCGGTCCGAGGGGACCAGCTGCGTCTCCGCCAAGTCGTCGGATCTGGCGGGACCTTCCCCGTCAGCGTGGCCGTGCACGGGCATCTCGTCGCCGTGCTGAATGCACAGAATGGGGGGTCGGTCCAAGAGTTCTCTTCCCTGTTCGGCTACCTCGTACCGCTACCAGGATCCAACCGGAACCTCGGCTTGACGATCCCGAGTGACACCACGCAGTTCACCCATACGCCGGGTCAAGTGGCCTATTCGCCCGACGGCTCCCACCTCATTGTGACGACCAAGGCGACAACGAACGCCATCGAGGTCTTCAACGTCGGGTTCTTCGGAAGGTTGTCCCCGTCGCCGGTCGTCACTACAGAGGCGGGGGCTGTCCCCTTCGCGCTGGCGTTCGACCCGGCCGGTCACCTGGTCGTGGGGGAGGCAGGCCCGAGCGTGCTCGCCACATTCAACCTCAATCCCAATGGGACCCTGGCGCCGATCAGTGTGTTGGCGAGCGGTCAGACGGGACTGTGTTGGGTTACCGCAACCGGGTCGTTGTTGTACACGGGCAACACCGCCGCCAACTCGACTAGTGGCTACGTGACGAATGCCGGCGGCCAGCTGACCCTGCTCGGCGCCACCCCCACCGATCCGGGCACCGTCGACGGATCGGTCTCCTCCGACGGCCACTTCTTCTTCGCACAAACCGGTGGGAAGGGGATCGTCGATGAATTCCAGATCAGTAGCAATGGGAGCCTGACAGAACTCGGTTCGGTCCTCGTTCCCGGTGCAGCGGGCGGCGAAGGAATCGCCGCCACGTAGCAACGGCGCACATGCCAGCGGCGGTGTCCCTCGATCGACTCGGACACCGCCGCTGGCCGAAGTCGCTTGACATTGTCGCCGATCCGTCACATAGTTAACTAGATGACTAGTGAAATACTGCGGCAGACGATGAGCTTCCAGCTGAACCAGTCCTCGGGGGTGCCGGCGTACCTGCAGTTGGTCCAACAGGTCGAACAGGCCCTCCGGACGGGGACGCTCGAGCCGGGCGATCAACTTCCCACCGCCAAGGAAGTTGTGGCGGAGGTTGCGATCAACCCGAACACGGTCTTGAAGGCCTACCGCGAATTGGAGAACTTGGGGCTCGTCGAAGGGCGTCAAGGAGTCGGAACGTTCGCAGTGGCGCGCCCGTCCGGCCCGCCTCCGCACATTCAGCTTCGGCTGGCGCGCAGCCTCGACCGATGGGTGAAGGGGGCGCGTGCCGAAGGTCTCAACGACGCGGCGATCGACGCGCTCATGCGATCTGCCCTGCAGGTCGGCGCGAACGCCGAGGTCGCATGACACGCCAGCCCGGATCACCCATGGCGATCGAGACGATCGGGCTCGGAAAGCGCTTCGGATCGTTGTGGGCACTGCAGGATTGCTCCATCCAAGTTCCGCGAGGCGTCGTCGCGGCGCTTGTCGGTCCGAACGGGGCAGGAAAGACAACGCTCCTCCGCATGCTCGTCGGCCTTCAGTCTCCGAGCGTCGGTCAGGCCGTCGTACTCGGCAGGGCGCCCGGTCCCGACAGCGAATTCCTCGCCAGCATCGGTTATCTCGCGGAGGACGCACCTCTCTACAAGCGTCTCACCGCGGCTGACCACCTCGAGCTTGGTGGTCATTTGAACGACCGCTGGGATACAGAGGTCGCGACGAGCCGCCTCGTTGCCCTGCGCATCCCGTTGGACCGTCCCGTGGGAACGCTTTCGGGGGGTCAGCGTGCCCAAGTTGCCCTTGGACTGGCTCTGGCCAAACGGCCCGAGGTCCTGCTGCTCGACGAGCCGGTCGCGGCGCTCGATCCGTTGGCACGAAGGGAGTTCTTGGCGTCGTTGACAGCAGCAGTCGCTGATGGAGACCTCACCGTGGTGCTCTCGTCACATCTCCTGCACGACCTCGAGCGGGTGTGCGACCACATCATCCTGCTCGCGGCGTCGCGGACCCAGCTCTGCGACGGCATTGACAGGGTGCTCGAATCCCACAAGGTTCTTGTCGGTCCCCGCCAGGGCGTGGCAGATGCGGAGCGCTCCTTCGCCGTGGTGAGGGCGGTCCACTCGGAGCGCCAATCGCGGCTGCTCGTACGGCTCAACGGTCCCGTGGTCGATCCGAAGTGGGGTGTCGCCGACGTCGACCTCGAGGACATCGTCGTCGCGTACATGGGACATACCGACTCGTCGACGACCCCCTCACTCAGCCTCTTGGGAAGCGACCGATGAGTCAACTCATCTGGCGCCTCCACCGACAACAGGTGTTCTTCGCCGGGTGCGCGCTCCTCGTCCTCGCCGTCATCCTCCTGGTCACGGGTACGACGATGGCGAACGACTACCACTCGGCGTTGTCGACGTGTGGGGTCACTCGAACCTGCGGCGATCTTTCCGGCGTGCTGTTCCAAGGGGACGGCCTGATCATCGACGTGGTCAGCCTTTCGGTCGTCGTTCCGCTGCTCTTCGGACTCTTCTGGGGTGCTCCGCTCGTGGCGAAGGAGTTCGAGGAGGGCACCCAGGACCTTGCGTGGACACAAAGCGTCACCAGGCGGCGTTGGATGAGGAGCAACATCGCGTGGGCGATTGTGGCCGCCGTGTTATGGGGTGCGGCAATGACGCTTCTCGTCACATGGTGGCGCCGACCCGAAGACGCGCTCCACGGTGGCCGTTTCAGTGTCGCGTTCGACATCACCGGGATCACGCCAGTCGCGTACTCGGTTTTTGCGGTGGCACTCGGCATCGCAGCGGGGACCCTGTTCCGGCGCGTGTTGCCTGCTCTGGCAACGACGCTGGCCGGCTTCGTGGCGACACGGGCAGCAATTGGCCTCTGGCTGAGGCCGCGCTATCTCGCTCCGATCCGCCAGGCGTTCCCGCTCGTGAACGATGTGTCGGGCGCACCACCAGGGGCGTGGGTTCTTTCCAAAGTTGTCGTCAACCCCGGCGGGAAGGTCTTCGCGCCGGGTTCGCCCGCGGGACTACCGGCCTATTGCCACGCCGCGTTCTTCCACAACTCGGCGGCCAGCTGCCTTGCGGCTCACGGGTTCCGACGACTTGTGACGTACCAGCCGGCCAGCCGGTTCTGGACCTTCCAAGGCATCGAGACCGGTATCTTCCTCCTCCTGACCGCAGGACTCGTGGGCTTCGCCTACCTGCTGGTCATCCGCAAGGATGCCTGAAGCATAACTACGTATTGCGTAGCTACGTGCTGCGTAGTATTGTCATTCGGGTGCAAGAAGACAGGCGGCATTCCCGACGACGCTCGAATGATCCCCCGACCCTGATCCTCACGAGCCTCGCCGGTGGGTCCAAACACGGCCACGCGCTGCTCAAGGACATTGAGGTGTTCGCCGGCGTGAAACTCGGTCCGGGCGCACTCTACGGAGCCATCTCGAGGTTGGAGGAGCGTGGGCTCATCGAGCCCCTCGAGACCGACGACCGCCGCCGCCCCTATCGGATCACGGCTGAAGGCTCACGGGTTCTCGCCGATTCGCTGGCGCAGATGCGCGAGCTCGTCGAGGTGGGTCAGGCCCGGCTCGGGATGATCCGGTCACCCCGCCCGGAGCTGGCGTGATGCAGACCGGAGGACCAGGCGGAAACGACGATACCGGGGTGGGGGGAGCTGACGACTCCCGCATCCGCTGGTATCCACGGGACTGGCGCGACCGATATGGCGAAGAGTTGATCGCTCTGCTCGACGACGAATACGGCCATCACCTCCCGGCCATGGCCCGGCTCAGCCTCTTGACCGGCGGACTCCGACAGCGATCAAGAGGATGGGGATTGACCGGGGACTCCGTGCCGGCGGCGGAGGGCGTCCGAGCCGGCGCGCTCGCGGTGCTCATCGCCTGGGCCGTGTTCGTGATTGCTGGCGCAAGCTTCGCCAAATTCTCCGAGCACTTCGATCAGGCGTTGCCCCACCGAAGTGGAGCTCATCGCGTGCCTGACATCGCCTACACGGTGCTCCAGACGACGGCCGGAGTGGCCGGCGCCCTCGTGCTCGCCGGCCTCCTTCTGGCTGCGCCTGCCTTCCTACGGTTCCTGCGGACCGGGGGATTGTCCTCTGTCCGTCGCCACATGCTGCGTGCCGTCGTCTGCACCATCCTCGCGGCCGGAGTGACCGTGCCCCTCCTCCTCTGGGCGCACCACCTCTCTGCGCACCAACGAAACGGCGGCATCCATTGGTACGGGTTGCTCTTCTTGCTGTGGGCGGCCCTCATTGTCATCACTTTGGCGCTCTGGACTGCGGCGGCGATTGCGATAGGCCGGCGCCTGGTGCTCTCGACCGCCGTTCTCACGACCGAGGCGGCACTGGCCGTTGCCACGACCGGGGCGATGCTGATAATGGTCGGCGCCACGGTGGTCTGGTGGGGAGCCGTGGCCAAAAACGCACCCGGCTTTCTGCGCGCCGGTCCCGGTGGTGCACCAGGATCTCCCTGGGATATTTGGTTCGTCGCCACGGTGGCTCTTATGCTGGCGGCGATGGGCATTGCCGCCGTCGGGGTGGTCCGGGCATTCGGTGTATGGACCAGATTCCGGGCCGGTTGACGTCCTTCGTCCATCATAAGGTCGAAGAGCCTGACGGAGGAGTTATGGGCAAGACGTTTCGAGCCGAGCTTCAGAGGAGCCCGGCCAAAGGAGGCTGGACGTACGTCGTGATGGAGGGATCCGCTGACTACTTCGGCACGAGGGGATTGGTGAAAATCAAAGGTACGGTCGACGGTCAGGCGTTCGAGAGTTCCTTCATGGCCCTGGGCGATGGCACCCACAAATTGCCTATCAAGGCGGCCATCCGGAAGAAGATAGGCAAATCCGAGGGCGACATCGTCACCGTGCACGTCACGAAGCGGTTGCCAGAGTAGATGCCGGCGCAGGTCGAGTTTGCAACGGTGGTCACGGCCACTGGCAACAACACCGGGATTGTCGTGCCCGACGAGCTTCTCGAGAGGCTCGGCGCGGGGCGTCGGCCGGCTGTCGTCGTCCACGTCAACAACTTCGAGTACCGCACCACGGTCGGTGTCATGGGGGGTCGACACATGATCAGCATCAGCGCAGCGATCCGCAAGGAGACCGGCCTCAAGGGGGGGACCCGATCTCCGTGAGGCTGACCGTTGCCGACGCCCCCCGGACGGTCGAAATCCCCGAGGACCTCGGCGAGGCTCTTGCCGCTGCACCGGGCACTGCAGAGTTCTTCGCCAAACTCTCGAACAGCCTGCAGCGGTACCACATCGACCACATCAACAGCGCCAAGGCACCCGAGACCAGGGAGCGGCGCATCGAGAAGGCAGTTTCTCTCTTCCGAGCGGGAAAACAGCGCTAAAGGGAGCCTGACGTCGAGGCGAGCTGCAGCTGTTGGTTCCTGCCCCTCTGCATATCGGACCCTCCGCGGTGCCGGCGTGCCAACATGGCGATCATTCCGCCGATGAACGCAAGCATGGCGAGTGTGTAGGAGTTTCCCAGCAAGAGCTGAGCGAACGAATCCCGGAGTTCCACTCCTCTGCCGTGGGGAATGCGCCAAATGGCGCCGTACCAGAACCACCCGGTGGCCACGGTAGCCCACACCCGCCCGAACGCAGGTCGGTCATCAGCAAGAGCGAGCCAGAGGATGATCGGGACAATCCAGACCAGATGGTGTGCCCACGTGATCGGCGACACGAGAAGTCCGGTCACCGCGCAGAGGAGGATACCGAGAATGGCCGATGACGACCGGTAAGCCCAAACCGCAGCGGAGAAGCCGACCATCCCGATCAGCAACACCAACGAGAGCACAAGGACTTCTGACGCGTGCCCGTGGCTGAATCGATAGATCGTGCTGCGCAGGCTCTGATTCGATATGTACGTGATGCCGCCAACCCGGTGGGCGTCGAAGACGTACCTCGTCCAGTACGACCAGGATTCTCCCGGCGCGATGACAAGCATCACCACTCCGCAGCCTGAGAACGTGCTCAGCGCCACCCATCCGGCTCGGATCTGTTTCGTGGCGAAAAGAAATGGCACGAAAATGAGCGGCGTGAGCTTCAACGCCGCCGCGACTCCTGTCATGATGCCGCGGGGCATCGAACCGTTCGTCGTCGGGATCGCGGTGAGGTCAACGAGGACGAGGAGCGCAAGAACAATGTTGATCTGCCCGAAGCCGAACGTCATGTTGACCGGATTGAGCGCCATGGCCGGAAGCGTCAGGATGAGCGACCACAGCACCAGACGTGACCTTCGCCAACCTGGGCGCACTGCCCTGAACGAGGAGTAGAGAAAAGCGGTCAGCAAAACGGTCGACACGGCCGCCCAGATGGCCTGGGAGGTGACGCGGGACACTGCTGTGAAGGGGAGAAAGAGCAGTGCGGAGAGCGGCGGATACGTAAAGGGCTCCCTCGGAAACGAGAGGTAGGAGGTGTAGAGATGCCCGGTCAAGACCTGATGCGCGCCCATCAGATAGACGTCGAAATCGACCTGATGCGTGGAGAGTCCACTATCGACAGCCCTCGTCATGGCGACGACAAAGGAGGCGGAGCCGAGGGTCCACAAGATCGTTCGACGCCACCGGGTGTGGGGCGAACGCTTGCATTTGTCAAGAACGCCCCGATGTTTCTGATCGCCCCGACCGACGTAGCCCGGGCTCACGATCTTCGTCTCGAGCGTGACGATCTCGTGACCCTGCCTACTCCCGATGAGTCGGGAGAGCGCCCGCCTCCCTGGGGCGCCGATCGGACGGAGATGCAGTCCACAGCGTCGCAGGGCCCGCCACGTCGTCGGTAGCGGAGAGCCGCGCGTAACGGCATTCGCCGGAGGCTACAAAGGGACGATCGCGGCCGGCCTCATCCGGAAGGATGAATGTGGAGTCGCGCGATGCGCAAAGAGGCGGTGCCTCGGTCTGACCGAACATGCGGATCTGCCCCCCCGGGTCGTTCAGGAGGTGGACAGGTCCTTTGCGTCATGTTGCCGTCAGGAACCATCCTTATCTTTGAGGGTATGACGTCCTCACGGCACCGGCCAGGTTTGGATCGCACCCGGATCGCCCGCACGCGACGGGATGACTCTGTGGCCCGGATCACAAAGGTCACGAAGGCACTTGGCATCGGCATTCTCGCAGCGACCGGAGCGTTGGGGCTCTACCTGGGTAAGGCGCTGCCGGGCCACCAGGCCGCCACCCAAGGCTCATCGACATCAGGATCGGCGTCAAATGGCGGGTCGACGCAATCCTCGACCGGGGGGACGTCCTCGGGTCAGCTGGGATCTCCCTCAAGCCCCCCGACGCGATCTCAGCAGAGGGCTCCCGTCGTGTCGGGCGCAAGTTGAGGTCCGCGGTGACCGCCCCACCTCGGGAGAATCACTACATCTTCCGGACGCGGGGGCTGGGGTGCCGGGCTGAGATCTGGGTCACCGATGTGGGCGCTCTCGTTGGTGCCATCGAGGTCCTCAAGGAAGAAGTCACACGTATCGACCAGGCGGCCAGCCGCTTCCGCTTCGATTCAGAGATCTCCCGGGTGTTTCGTGCGGAGGGGCACCCTGTCGAAGTCAGCCCGTGTCTTTTCGAAGCGGTCTCCGTCGCGCTGCGGGTAGCCGCTGCAACCGACGGTGCCGTTGATCCCACGGTCGGCAATGCATTGATCGGACTCGGCTACGACCGAGATTTTGCCGAGATCGCCCGGGGTGTTTCCGGGTCTCTACCCGAGGTATCTCCGGTTGTGGGTTGGCAAAGCATCGAGTTGGATGCGACCAGCGGAACACTACGAGTGCCCCCTGGCATTGTGCTCGATCTCGGCGCCACCGCAAAGGCGTTCACGGCCGATCGGATCGCCCTACGGGTGTCGACGATGTTCGGCTGCGGAGCGCTTGTCTCCCTCGGTGGTGACATCGCAGTGGGCGGTTCTCCCCCGCCCGGCGGATTTCTGGTCGGTTTGGCCGAGGTGAGCGGAGCTTCGGGTGCAGGTGAAACCGTAGCGATCGACTCGGGAGGGCTGGCTACTTCCGGCGTCATGTCTCGACGGTGGCCTTTGGGAAACCACATCGTCGACCACATTGTCGACCCTCGGACGGGTCTGCCTCCGACGCCAGCGTGGCGCACCGTGACGGTGACAGCCGCGACGTGTGTCGATGCGAACGCAGCATCGACGGCTGCCATGGTCAAGGGAGCCGTGGCCGTCCAATGGCTGGAGTCCCTCCGACTCCCGTCAAGGATAGTGACGGTCGATGGGCGCATCCTACGGGTGGCAGGGTGGCCGGACGCCGACCCGGCGTCGGTAGAGTTGGCGCAGAGCACCCGATGATGTTGGCGCTCGCCGCGGCTCCCCACAGCGGAACGGCACTGTGGTATCTCACTCGTGCCAGTGGTCTGATTTCGCTCATTCTCCTGTCCGCCACGGTCGTCCTCGGCATCGTCGCCTCGGTCGGCTGGACGGCGACGCAGTGGCCCCGATTCGCCTCCCAGGCGATGCATCGCAATCTCTCCCTGTTTTGTATTTCCCTTATCGCAATTCATATCGTGACGACAGTGGCTGATGGGTTCGTGCCGATCACTTACCTGGACGCGTTCGTGCCCTTGATCTCGCCGTATCGGCCCCTGTGGATCGGTATGGGGGCCTTGGCGTTCGACATGCTGCTCGCGGTGGGCATCACGAGCGCACTGCGTCGTCGCATCGGGGTCCGGGTCTGGCGAGGGGTGCACTATTTGGCCTATGCGTGCTGGCCTATCGCCGTGCTGCACGGCCTGGGTAGTGGGAGCGATGCTCGCCTGTCGATCATGATGTTGACCGAAGTGTTCTGCATCACCTCGGTAGTTGGCGCCGTTGCGTGGCGCCTCGTGGCAGCCCGCAGGCTGCCGACCACGCGGCGTCTCACAGCTGCCGGCGCCACAGCGGCACTGGTGGTTGGCATCGGCGTCTTCGCCTCGGTTGGCCCGCTCCAGCCGGGATGGTCACGACGAGCGGGGACATCACCCGCCGTCCTCGCCGAGATCAATGCTCGATTCGCGGCGAGTGGAACAACACCGAACACGTCTCCGGCACCAACGACAGTGCCATCCACGACTGCTCCCCCATCAGGTGACATCCCAGCGTCCCCCTTCACCGCAAACGTCACGGGGACCATCAAGACGTCGAGTCAGAACAGCACGGGCGAGGTAGAAGTCCTCCTTTCCATGCAAGTTGAGGGTTCGAACACCTCTCTGGTCGTCAAATTGATGGGCGCGCCCGTAAACGGAGGTGTGGCCATGTCGAGTAGCAGTGTCACCTTGGGCAATGCCCAAGGCGTTGTCACCTCGCTCGTCGGCTCGACCGTCGGGGCCACAGTGCGTGCACCGAGCGGACGGGTCGACCTCAACATGCAGCTCAGTATCAACCAGGCCACTGGCAGCATTAGCGGAACCGTTACGGGGACATCGAGAGTGGAACATTGAGAGCCTCATTGGTGGGATCGACGTCAACCCTCCCTCCGGCTCCCGGGTTCCCACGCCTCCTCAGTGCCCTCCCGTTGCCTGATTCCGTCGTTGACTTTGAGTCGCACGTCGCACATTGGGGTGATCTGCCACTTCACACAGCAGGACCCACGCTTCTCGACGAGCTTGACGCCAGTGGCCTTCGGGGACACGGAGGTGCCTGGTTTCCCGTCGGGTCGAAGTGGCGGGCGCTGCGACGCGAAAATCGCCGAATCGTCGTCGTGGCCAATGGGTCCGAAGGAGAGCCGGCCAGCCGAAAAGACGACTTTCTTCTGACCCACACACCACATTTGGTGATCGACGGAGCGTCCCTCGCCGCGGCGACCCTGAAGGCAGATCGCGTCGTGCTCTATGTCCCGGTGCGCCAGGTGGAAGCAATTCGTCAAGCGGTAGATGCTCGAAAGCAAGATGGCGGAGACCCGGTGAAGATCGAAGTGATTTCTGCGCCGCACGCGTACCTTTCCGGCCAGGAGTCCGCCGTCGTGCACGCACTCAATGAAGGGCCCGCCGTCCCCACCTTCGTAGGAATTCGGTCAATCCGCGAGCGCGGCGCGCGCGGTCGACCGACCCTTGTGCAAAACGTCGAGACCCTGGCGCATGTGGCGATGATCAGCCGATACGGGGGGCGATGGTTTCGCTCCGCCGGGACCGAGGATTCCCCCGGCACAATGTTGCTCACAATTACCGGTCGGTGGCCGGAGTCGTTGGTTGTCGAGGCTTCGCTCGGTGCCGCCTTCCGAGATCTGTTGGCGCTCACCAGACAAGATGCCGACAGATACTGGGGGGCGCTCTTGGGTGGCTACGGGGGCGGCTGGGTCTCCATGCCCGACCTCCTCGACAGCGCGCTCACGGAAGAGGCGGCTCGCCAACTGAACTCGTCGCTCGGCGCCGGGGTCGTCGTTCTCCTGCCACGCGCGCTGTGCCCCCTGGCCGAGTCGGCTCGGGTGGCCCGTTACATGCAGCGACAGGGAGCGGGTCAGTGCGGACCCTGCATCCATGGTCTCTCCGACCTTGCCGCATACCTCGAGGGACTCGCCTTCGATCCGAGGAGATTCGGTGGTCGGGTACCGCCCGTACTGGAGGTGTGCAATCTGATTGAAGGCCGGGGTGCCTGTCGTCATCCTGATGGCGTCACCCGGTTTGTCCGCTCGGCACTCGGTGTCTTTCGTGATGAAGTGGACAAGCACTTAGGCCGTGGTCCCTGCTCCGCCGTCAATGCACCGGCGCTGTTGCCCTGCCCCACTGATAGCAGTCGAGTTCGGTGATGGAGGGCCGACGTGTCAGTGGTCAAGGTGTCCGTGTGATCAGACCACCGGTCGCAAGGTGGCGGATCAACCTCGTCGTCGACTCCACCCAGTGTGACGGGCACGGAATCTGTGCCGAGTTGTTCCCTGAGCGAGTCGTCATGGACCACTGGGGCTATCCGATCATCGACACGGGCGGCATCCCCGCCGAACTCGCGGAACACGCTCGCCGCGCCGTCGCAGCGTGCCCTCGATTGGCACTCCACCTGGTGGAGCGGCGAGCGTGAGCTCTGATGTTCTGCGCGATGACGTCGACGACGGGGTGCGAAAGTCGGACCGGTCACATCTCGAGGTCCCACGGCGGAATCCACGGGGCTCCGGCCCGCCCCGGCGGCCGGCGAAGACCGGACCACCCTATCGACGGCGGAGGATTCTGGCCGTTCTCGGGTTGGCTTTTGCCGCCTTCTTCGTGTGGCTCGCGTTCTCGCTCGGTGGAGCTCTGACCAATCCGTCCCTCGGCAGCTCTTTGAGCTCCCGGTTCTCTGAGTGGGCCCGGAATCATGGGGGAGCGAGCGTCGTGAACTGGGTCGAAAAGGAGTGGTACAGCCATCATCCCCCGCCCGTCGGCGGCAAGCCCCCTGCTGGAGCGATCCGCGTCCCGCGCACGCAGACGACAACCATCGCCTCAGGGCCGGCCCACCTGCAGCCACCCACTGCGATCGCCCCTGTTGCACAACCAGCGCTTCGGGGTGAAGGACAGTGGAGCCCGGCTGGTCGCTTGGTGGGGGGGATTCCGGCGGTCTACGAGACCACGCTCCGGCCCGACGCGTTACATACGAGCTACGTCGTTGGCGTGGCCTGGATGGACACCAAACTGTTGAAGGCCACGCTCTACTCCGGAAGTCAGATCCCCGGGGGTGGGCCCTATCGCCATACGGCTCCCGTGCAACCTCAAGCGGCGAATTCCCTGGTTGCAGCATTCAACGCCGGATTCTTGATGAGCGGGGCCAACGGTGGCTATTACACGGACGGTAAGACGATCCGTCCACTCCGTGAAGGTGCGGCGTCATTCGTCATCTACGGCGATGGCTCTACCGCTATCGGTCGATGGGGTAGCGACGTCACCATGACCCCGAATGTCGTGTCAGTTCGCCAAAATCTCGATCTCCTGGTCGACGGCGGGCAGCCCGTTCAAGGTCTGAATGCGGCGGACACGACGCAGTGGGGCAATACCTTGGGAAATGCCGTCTACGTCTGGCGGTCGGGAATCGGCGTGACATCGGACGGAGCACTCGTCTATGTCGGTGGTCCGGGACTCAACATCACGGATCTGGCGAATCTGCTGGTACGGGCCGGCGCAGTCCGCGCCATGGAGCTCGACATCAATACCGACTGGGTCAACTTCTCTGTCTATAAACCGGCAACGCCGACAGGAGCAGCATCGGGGCTCAACGGAAGTGAACTCCTCCCCGGCATGACGGGAACTCCGGCCCGCTACTTTCAGCCCTGGTGGGCCCGAGACTTTTTCACCATGTCCGCGGCAGTCGGTACTTGACATGCGCTCGCAGAGTGGAGTCGAAAGCTCGGTTCCCGACATCACCGTTGCGCCACACCGCGTGGTGCTTGGTGAAGCGGAAGCTCCCACCCGAACGGTCACCGGAAGGTTCTCGGTCGTGTTCCTCGCAGTAGTGAGAAGCTTGCGACCTCGCCAGTGGACCAAGAATGTCCTGGTCTTCGTGGCGCCGGCATCGGCAGGAGTCATCAATCAGCGGGTTGACCTCCTGCATTCGTTGGCAGCCTTTGGGATCTTTTGTGCTGCCGCTTCGGGCACGTATCTCGTGAATGACGTAGCGGATGTGCAAAACGACCGAAGGCATCCCGAGAAACGCCATCGACCGATCGCCGATGGCTCCGTGAGTCCGACCCTGGCAATCGTCGTGGCCATTGGACTCATGACTGGGGCCATCGTGACGTCTTGGTATGTCGCGCGCTGGGCTCTGGTCGTGGTCATGGGGACCTATCTCGTCATCAGCACCGCATATACGTTCCGGCTCAAGCGCGAGCCGGTCATCGAACTGGCGACGGTGGCGTCGGGCTTTCTCCTACGAGGGGTCGCCGGCGGTGTCGCCACCCATGTGCCCCTTTCGAGTTGGTTTCTCGCTGTCGCTTCTTTTGGCGCGTTGTTCGTTGTGACCGGGAAGCGTCTGGGGGAGCACCTTCGGCTCGGTGAAAGACGAGGAGAACACCGTGAAGTACTCACGTTGTACACGGCGTCGTTCTTGAGATCAGCGTTGACGTTGACCGCGTCGGTCACGGTGACGGCCTACTGCCTGTGGGCCTTCGAGAGGGTCGGCCTGCTCTCGCACGCCAGCCACCATTTCGTGTGGATCCAGCTGTCGGTGATCCCTGTGATCGTCGGGACGCTCTGCATGCTGCGCCTCGTCGATGCCGGCCTGGTCGACGCCCCCGAGGAACTGGTCTTTCGTGACCACGTCCTGCAAGGACTGGCTGCACTGTGGATCGCATTGTTCTCAATCGGGATCTACGGATGAACGGACCGCACTGAATGGGAAGAGACGCCTACGTGGGGACCATGGGCCGATGCCGCCTTCTGACGGGCTGGGGCCGTACCGCGCCTTCGATGGCCCGCGTTCTGGCCGTCGAAGACGCCGACGCTTTGGTGGAACTTCTGTCCACGGACCGTGGCTTCGGACAGCAATCGCCCCGGGAAGCGGGTGGAATCATCGCCCGAGGACTGGGACGAAGCTACGGCGACGCAGCGCAGTGTGCCGGAGGCCTCGTCATCGACACCTCACGGTTTGACTCGATCGGCGCCATCGATGCTCGTACCGGATTGGTCGCGGTGGGCGGCGGAACAAGCCTCGACGCGTTGATCCGGGCCTCGCTTCCGGTGGGTTGGTTCATACCCGTGTCGCCGGGAACTCGGCAGGTCACGGTGGGTGGAGCGATCGCCGCCGATGTGCACGGCAAGAATCATCATCGCGACGGCAGCTTCTGCGCCTACGTCACTTCGGTCACTTTGGCCACCCCTTCAGGCAGGTTGACGGTCAGCCCCGAGAGCGACCCCGAACTCTTCTGGGCGACAGCGGGTGGCATGGGGCTGACGGGCGTCATTGTGAAAGCCACACTCCGACTCAAGAAAGTCGAAACGGCGTGGGTGGAAGTCGATACAGAACGGTTCGACGACCTTGACAAGACGATGTCCGCCATGGAGGCGAGTGACCACACCTACCGATTCTCCGTCGCGTGGGTCGACTGCAGTCTGCGCCATGGGGTTCTCGGGCGATCCGTTCTGACAAGGGGTGACCACGCACCTCTGGACGTCCTCCGACCGAAAATGCGCCGGCGCGCGCTGGCGGCGCCTGGCGCCTCCCACGTTCGTGTGCCCTTCAGCCCCCCGGGTGCGCTGGTAGGTCAAGGAACACTTCGCGCCTTCAACGAGCTGTGGTTTCGCAAGTCACCCCGATTGCATCGTGGCGCACTGGTGCCGTTGACGTCCTTCCTGCATCCCCTCGATGGAGTCGCTGACTGGAACCTCCTCTACGGCCCACGCGGGTTCGTCCAGTACCAGTTTGTCGTCGCTCCCCGTCATGCTGAAGTCGTTCGGCACGCTATTGCGATGGTCGCTCAATCGCGCATAGCGTCGTCCATGGCGGTCCTTAAACGATTCGGTTCCGGTGACCTCGGCCCCCTCTCGTTTCCCATCGAGGGCTGGACTCTCGCACTTGACTTCCCCGCGGGGGCGGTCGGATTGCCTTCTCTGCTAGACCGATTGGATGACCTCGTGGCTTCTCATGACGGGCGCGTGTACTTGGCAAAGGATGCCAGGCTGCGCCCGGAGTTGCTCGCGATCATGTATCCAAGGATGAGAGAGTTCGCTGAGATCGCACGGAGGGTCGATCCCGACCGAATTCTCCGTTCAGACCTTGCTCGGCGTCTCGGGATTTAGGGGAAGCGATCAATGAATGATGCGTTCAACCATCCCCAGTCCGTCGTCGTACTCGGGGGGACTTCTGAAATCGCGGGCGCAATTCTCGATCGTCTGGTAACTGACCGTTGCCGTATTGTCGTGCTGGCCGGGAGAGACGAAGACGAGCTTGGTCGCGCGGCGAGACGGGCCGAGCGAAATGGCGCGGAAGTAACCAGGACCGTGGTGTTCGATGCCCGGGATATCGGGCAAACCTCCGCCGCAATCGCAGCTTGTTTTGACGCTGCTGGCGAAAATGTCGACCTCGTCCTCATCACCCTTGGTCTGCTGGGAAACGCCGCCACGGATCTCATGGAGGCCGATCGGATTGCCGAGAACATAACGGTCAACTTCACATGGCCAGCCGTCGCTCTCGGGTCCGTGGTTCGCCGCCTGCGAAGGCAGGGTTATGGTCGAGTCGTCCTGTTCTCGTCGGTTGCCGGGCTCAGGATCCGTGAGAGCAACTTCATTTACGGATCGGCGAAATCCGGTTTGGACGGATACGCACTCGGCGTCGCCGAAAGTCTCCGCGGTTCTGGTGTGCAATTGCAAAGAGTGCGACCGGGATTTGTCCGCACCAAAATGACGGCCGGTCTCCGACCGGCGCCCTTCGCCGTCGACCCGGAAATCGTCGCAACTGCCGTCATGCGAGGTATCGAACGCAATCAGCCCGTCATCTGGGTACCTTCCGCCCTCCGGTGGTTGTTTCTGGCCTTGCAACATCTGCCTCAGCAGCTTTGGCGCCGCTTACCGGGGTGAATGGGACCTCCGGCCGTTGGCCGCCATATCGACCGGTGAAGAACCGTCTTCTTGGTGTCTCTCTGCACGGTCAGCTCCGGAGGCGGTTCGAGTGAGGAAATGGAACGTTGGCCGCATCCCCCGTGCCGTCGCGGTCGTGTCAATGCTCGCCCCCTTTCTGCTGGTTTCGTGCTCCGATGCCGCTACGGGCCGAAGGCCCTCCAACTCCTCGACCAGCGCGACTCCCTCGCCTACGGTGGCCACAACGACAACGACGACAGTTCCGGCAGAGGCTGGATGGACACCGGTTACCACCGGACCGGATGGTGTCATTGCCGATCAGAGGAACGTGACGCTTCCCGACGGACGCCAGATCACGGTGGTGCGTTTTCGAGCTGGGCAAATTCGGTTCAATCTGCACATTGGAAGCCAAGATCCGCCGACGGGGAGCGCTGTGCTCGGCCCGGAGTTCTCGTCCTCTATCAGCACCACCGAGATGCCCGAGCTCCTGGGGGCTTTCAACGGCGGGTTCAAGGCGAACGCCGCGGCTGGTGGCGTCGAGGTCGATGGACAGATACTGACCCCGTTGATCGATGGCTTTGCGAGCTTCGTGATCGACACGGATGGCACGGGCCGAATCGGAGTATGGGGTTCGACTATCCCGGCTCCGGGCGAACAGATACTCAGCGTTCGGCAAAACCTCCAACCGTTACTTCTGGGCGGGCAGATGAGTTCTGAGATTGGGAATGTCGCCCAGTGGGGCTTGACGCTGCATGGGCTGCAGGCGACGGCGCGGAGTGCTCTCGGCGAGGATTCGGTTGGGGACATTCTCTATGCCGCAAGTATGTCGGCGCTTCCCTTGGATCTCGCAACTTCCCTCTCAGACGATGGCGCGACCGACGCCATGGAACTCGATATCAATCCGGCATGGATCCAGCTCGATCTGGCCGCGATGGTCGGCACCCCGTTGGCGACGACAGTTCCGGGTCAATTGCGCCCGGCCGACCAGTACCTCTCAGGCTGGACACGCGACTTCATAACGGTGCTTTCTCCCACGCCCGTCCTGCCGGCTGGGGTCTCGTCCTCGGGATACCGCACCGCTTTCGGGGGTCTTCCGCAGGAGAAAGAGTTCGTAGCGACGACCCACTCCGTGGCCCTGAGTCCAGCTCGATCGAGTCGATGACCCGAAGTCCGCCCATGCCACAGGCGCTGACCCACTCACCAAGGAGTCACGGCAGGTGGCTTCTCGTCGTCCTCCTGGGAGTTGTCGCAGTGGTGGTGCTCGCAGGAGCGAGCCGAGGGAAGCCGACCCGATTCCCCAGGAAAGCCGTCTCGAGTGCCGGCAGTGCGAACCACGCGATGACATCGACGGCGATCGACCCTTCGTCTTTCGCCTCTGGCGCCTGCAGAAGCTACCCGGCGACAAAGGGCGATCGTCGCATCACCGTCTTCCTTGATGCCGGTCATGGTGGCCTCGACCCCGGTGGCGTCGGCGTGACCGAATCCGGTCAACAGGTCGAAGAGTCGACGGTCAACCTCCCGATAGAACTGGACACGATGTCGATCTTGCGGGCACATGGGTTCCGGGTGGTGGTCTCGAGAACCAATAACACTACCGTACTCCGCCTCGGCCCAGGGGATACCGATGGGCAACTGCTGAGCCTCTTGGGCTCCCACGATGACGTCGCGGCGAGGGACGTCTGCGCGAACAAGGCCCGTGCAAACTTACTGGTCGGAATTTATATGGATGCGGGAGCATCTCCGCAGGATGCCGGAAGTGTCAGCGTCTACGACACCGACCGGCCCTTCTCTGCGGCAAGCCTAAAGTTCGCAACCCTCCTACAAGACGACGTTCTCTTGAGCATGAATGCCCAAGGTTGGGGTATCCCGAACGACGGGATCGTCTCCGATTCAATGGAAGGGTCTTCGGCGGGCGACCCCGCCGAAGGAGGTCTTGCCGCTCAATCAGCGAAGTACGATCATCTGCTGTTACTGGGGCCATCGTCGCCCGGCTACTTCTCAACCCCGAGCCAGATGCCCGGAGCTGTCGTCGAACCGTTCTTCATCTCCGATCCATTTGAGGGATCCCTCGCCGTCACCGCCGGCGCGCAGCAGCTTGTTGCGAAGGGAATCGCAGTGGCCGTCGAGGAATACTTTGCACCCGATAGTGGGGCATCCACTGGCTCTTAGCTGTACCTACGTCGCGGTCAACCGTTTGCTGATAGGGCCGCTCTCGCCGTTCGGCGTTACGATTGGAGGAAATCTGGAGTCGGTCGTGCCGCGTCTGTGTGGATCGCAGACCCTGCGGTATACCGACTCATACCGGGCCGCAAGACGGGAAAAGGACATTTGCTCGGCGTGCTTGGACGCACGCACCAGTGCCTCGGACCTTTCCCGAGTGTCGAGGCGCACCTCATTGAGAGCGCCGGTGAGCGCGTTGGCGATAACACCCTCGTCTCCGACGGGGATGAGTTGAGCGTGCCCTTGCACGGCGGTCCTATAACCGTCGAGTGACGACGCAACTATTGAACATCGGGCGGCCATCGCCTCCAAGAGGACCACGCCGAAAGACTCGCCGAAGAGGGATGGCGCACAGAGGATATGGGCACCTGAAAGCCGTTGCGCGACCTCCGATTCCGACAGAACCCCGAGCCAATGGACGTACGGAGAAGGAGGGAACATTCTCTTCAATTTCAAGGTCTCCGGGCCATCCCCTGCGATCCACAGGACTGCCGGATCCGGGGTTCGTTCGAATGCCCGTAACAGCAGTTCGAGGCCTTTTCTCACTTCGTGGCGTCCAAGAAACATAACGGTGGGCACGTCGGTTGGCCAAGGGATCGCCTGCGTGAAACGTTTCACCTCGACACCGTTGAACAGAACATCGACGTCGGGTCCGCCGACCAAGTTGGCGGCAGCGGCCGAGACCGCGCAACGCGCCGCCAGCCGTTGTGTCGCCCATTTGGCGGCAGGCATGAGGGCCCGGTGCCATGCGCTTCGACCCGATCGGTGGAAGGTCCCAACGACGGGCGTCGATGCGGACAGCAAGAAGCCGTAGTTGAACATCGGCGCCAAGGGCTCGTGGACATGGATGACGTCGGGGGATCGTTGCCGCAAGGAGTGCAGGACTCGCCAGACGCCGCCGAGTGAGAGTGAGAGAGGGGCGACCGATCCATTTGACCGGATCCGAGTCGATGGGCCGACACAGAACGTTCCGTTTCCTTGAAAGGAAGCTAGGAGCGAAGGGCAAGTGCGAGCGATCGAAGACAAAGGAGAGAGATCCCGGTCAAGTTGGGGGAGGAAGGTGCCCGGTGGGTGGTCGTCGTGAGGAGCGACCACAGTAACGATATGCCCCAATGTTCTCAATGACCGGGCCAGACCGATTGTTTGTCCCTGCACGCCGCCCGGCTGGGAGAGGCTGTAAGGACAGGCCATCACTATCCACATGATGAGATCCAGGCTCGACTCGGAGCACCCGGCCCGTTTGCACGACGGCGAGCCTCCGGAGAGCGAGCTGCGAAACCGGCCATTGCGTCATTAAATGCTCGAAAGGTGACGAAAACATGAAGCCAGTAGCGGCAATGCCCTTGCGGTCAGCTCTGCAGCACCCGGTCGCCGAGCTTCGCCTCGACCAGCGCTCTGTGGTCGGCCTCGTTGGTGATTGCGTAGGCCCGGGAGAACTCCGCGAGAGCGCGTTCGAAATTCGCACCCTTGCCGAGGTACGTCGAGATCATCACGGCGTCGCCGGTACGGGCGTGCGAGCGGGCGAGAACCCACGCGCACAATCCCCCGTAGCGGGTGAGAGTCCCGATGTCCATGTCCATGGGATTCCCCTGGCCCTTGGAGTCCCAGAGTTGACGGACGTAGTAGTGATGGCCCGTCGTGGGTCCTTCGGCCCAGCCCAGGAAGACGTCGCTCGCCGCCTGGACAAGGCGTTGCCCGACGACCACGCGTTTGGCGTGATGCCCGTGCAAGGAGGGGCCGACGTAGGGTTCCAGGACAGAAGGCTGGGCCTCTTTCGCCTGGAGGACGATGAAGTCGGACCCGGGATTCTCGCGGCCGGCCATGAGGGCGATCCAGCAGCGCGTGCCCACGCTGCCCACCCCCACGACCTTGCGAGCGACGTCGAGCAACTCGAACCGGTCGAACATATAACGCCGGTCGTCGCTGAGGGTGCCCCGGTAGTCCTCGATCAAGCCCCTCACCTCTTCCACGCCGTGGCCTGTCTGCTCGAGGTGCACGAGAAGTGGCGGGTCGTCGAGGAATCGCCGGCGGCCGTCCACGACGTGGGTCAGCTTGGCAACCGCCCGGAGATGGTCCTTGCGGCGCGCCCGCCTTATCTCCCGCACGACCCCTGAGCGCCGCCGGATCGGGAAGTGCTCGACGACACGTCGGATCTCGGTGCGCTCGTAGAACAGGTCCAGCGTGTCCCAGGTGGCGTAGTCGGCGAGGTGGGTGCGGTAACTGCGCGCCGCGGCCATGACGACGTCGTCGGCGTCGCCCGGCCGCAGGCCTCGTTGGCGGGCAACGACATGCAGACTGGCGCAGAGGCGCTTGACGTCCCATTCCCACGGACCCGGGATCGTTTCGTCGAAGTCGTTGATGTCGAAGACGAGGTTGCGTTCGGGGCTGGCGAAGAAGCCGAAGTTGTTGACGTGAGCGTCGCCACAGGCCTGGACGTACACGCCGGTGGTGGGCGTCGACGCCAGGTCCATGGCCATGACGGCGGCGGCGCCCCGGAAAAAGGAGAACGGCGACTCGGCCATACGTTCGTAGCGGAGACGCCCCAGCTCGGGCAAGCGGGTCGCCGCCTGGAGCGCGAGAACCTCAAGGGGGTCCTGCCGTGCGGCAGACGGACTCCATTCGCCCTGCGCGGCGCGCGGCACGACCGAACGCAGCGACCGTCCGGCATCCCGACGCTCTTCGACCGACTGCCGTTCGTCGCTGGGGGTACCCACGGCGGAACTTTACCGTAGGAGCCTGATCGGCCGACGCCGCCCGTCAACGGGTTCTTGTGCCTCTGAGGCCGCGCTGGGGTGCGCCGTCCCGGGAAATTTCACGCCGCGGTGCCTGAGCTCTTCGAGCGCCGCTCCGTCGTCTCCGGCACCGTCCGGGTCAAGAGGAGGATGCCCAGGCACATCGTGACGAACGTGATGGCGCCCAGTGTCAGATCGGTCGGACTGTCCGTGAATCGCTCGCCGTAGAGGTGGATGCCGAGGGCGATGCTAACCAGGGGGTCGACGATCACGAGGAGGGGTTGCGACACTCTCAGTGGTCCGACGTGCAGCGCCGATTGCGTCACCACCACCCCGATGGCTCCGGTCACTGCGACCGCATAGACCGGCCACCGTAGGAACGTGCCGCCTATCCCGTAGCGGGCGAGTACGTCCGTTGTGGTCTTGATGAACGTCGCCTCGAGTCCCCACACGATACCGGCGGCCGTCGCGAAGAGGGCGGCCCGCCTTGTCGGCGAACCTCGCAGGGCGAAGACAACAAGGATCGCTGCTGCGCCGCCACACGAGAGGATCGAAGAAGTCCATGCATGTGAGCTCGGTACAGTGGATCCGCCCCGCGGCTCGGCGACGACAATGAACACGGAGATCGAAACGCAGGTCAGGGCCGCCGACAGCCACGCGGCCGAACTGATGTTCTGGCCGAGCCAGACACGGCGCAGCACGAGCGCGAACACGAGCTCAGTCATGAGAAGGGTCTGGACGGCGGAGAGAAGGCCGTTGTGAAGCGCAAGGGCTTGGAAGACGAACGCAGCGATGAGTGCCACCCATCCGAACAGCCACAACGGGTTACCCAGTAGGTAGCGAACAAGGCGCCACCCCTTGGCGCCCTTGGAATCGCTGGTACTCGCAATGTGCTGCGTGACGACATTGAGCGCATTCGACAAGGCCGCGAGCAGCGCGAAGAGGGCGCTCACGTACTCAACGGGCACGCACGGCGCCGAGCTGGACGTCCGCCTGCGCAGCAGGATGGGTATGCGGCGAGCGGCATTCGCTCAGTCTCGCGCCGATCTCTCGTTCGGATCTCGACCGTTCGGCGTGGTCTGTGCGAGGCTGAACAACGAAAGATGGATCCGGACCTGCTCGTCGGAGCGGGTGTGACGTCGGGGATAGCCCATCAAGGGGAGAAGGAGGCGGCCGATGGCGGGGGGAAGTGGACCGGGCGGAGCGGCCGTCGTAGGGCTTGGTATCACCGATGTCGGCAAGGTCTACGGCCGTAGCGTCACCGACTTCGCTCTGGACGCCGTTCAGCGTGCAGTGGCCGATTGCGGGTTGCAGCCGTCCGACGTGGACGGCATTATCACGAGTTACGGTATGTCAGGCGCATTCGGAAGCGTGCCGGCATCGTTGGGGATGCGCAATTTGGGACTCAACGTCAATATCTTCGCGGCAGGCGCCACCGCCAGTGCGGCGATCCAGTACGCCGCGACCGCGGTGGCGACCGGTATGGCCAAGTACGTGGTCTACGTCCACGCCGATGCCCCCCTCCAAGACCCGTCGGTGCCTTCGGGCACGTCCTACGCGACCGGCCAGAAACTGACGGGCTTGCGGACAGTCCCGCCGGCCGTCGGCCTGACCAGTCCCAATTCCTACTACGCGTTGGCGGCGAGACGGCACATGAACACGTTCGGCACGACGAGTGAACAGCTGGGGGCGGTTGCGGTCGCGCAGAGGGCCTGGGCCGCCGGCAATCCGCTCGCCAGGTTCCGCGCGCCGATGACCATTGAGGACCACCAGAACTCTCGCATGATCGCCGACCCGCTCCACCTCCTCGACTGCTGTATGGTCTCGAACGGGGCGATCGCCTTTGTCCTGACCACGGAAGACCGGGCGAAAGACATGCCCCAGCCTCCGGTCCACGTCCTTGGCTGGGGGCAAGGGCACCCGACCTATTCCATGACACGTGGTTGCGCGTTCGGCCTGGTTTCCGGCGCCGGCCAGTCCGCGGGCACGGCCTTGCGAATGGCCGGCGTGAGCCTCAGCGAAATCGATCAGGCCCAGATCTACGATTGCTACACCTTCACGGTCCTCATCACGTTGGAGGACTATGGCTTCTGCGAAAAGGGAGAAGGTGGGCCCTTCGTTGCCAGTGGCGCCCTCGACCCGGGAGGTTCGCTTCCCGTCAACACGGGCGGTGGGCAACTCAGTGCCTACTACCTCTGGGGTGCAACCCCACTCTCGGAGGCGGTGATCCAGGGACGGGGGCAAGGTGGAGACCGACAGGCGCGGCGCAACGACCTGATTCTCGTGAGTGGGAATGGCGGGATGCTGGACTACCACGGGACGCTGGTCCTTTCGCCTCATCGGAAGGAGCGAACGTGACGACGGCAAAGAGGGATCATGCGTCGGCTGCGTACTTCGACAACCTCGCAGCAGGGCGACTCTCGGTCCTGCGTTGCCAGCGATGCGCAGCCTGGATCCCCCCCGGAGGTCCCTATGTGGATCCACCGTTACGCTGTCCGTCATGCGGTGCCGGGACCATCGAGTGGACTCCCACGCAGGGAACCGGCCGACTGGTCACCTGGACCACCGACCCCCTGTTCCCCAGCATCTTCGACGGCTCACCGGGCCAGATGTCCGGTCTGGTCGAGTTGGCCGAGGGCCCGTGGGTCATCGCTGCACTGGCCATCGAGCCCGATGCGTTGAGCGACGGACTCGAGGTCGTTTTCGACAGTGTCGTGCCGGCCGCCGGAGGTGAAGCCGTCCCGGTGTTCCGCCCCGCACGCGCCGTCCCGAGAAGCGAAGGAGAGCCCGCATGACCACGCTCGGACGTGCTCTCATCGGAGAGGGCTCCTGCCACGGGGAGATCGACAATGACCGGTTCCATGTCATCGTCGGTGACGTCCTCGGCTCGTACCGGCGCAATGGACAGTCGTTCCCGTTGGAGGACGTCACCCTCGGCACCCCGCTCGACGGGGTCAGGTTCTTCAATGTCATGGCGGGCTTCGTCGAGCCTGAGACGGCTCGCGACCCGGGACGCCTCCCGATGTGGTTACCCAAGGCAACGGCTTTTGCCACCGGCGACCACGGGGAGGTCCACGTGCCGGACATACTGACGGGGCCGGTGCAGATGGAAGCCGAACTGGCCCTCGTCGTCGGACGTCCGCTCCGCAACGCCTCTGTGTCCGATGCCCGAGACGCCATTTTCGGCTGGACGGTCTTCAACGACTTCACGGCCACCGAGTACGGCTTTGGGCAGCTCACGCCCCTGTGGGCGACCGCGAAGTCGATCGACGGGTTCACATCGTGGGGACCGTGGATCCGTCGTGACCTCAGCGAGGAGCGGGTGATGCAGGGCCTGGATATTCACGGTTCTGTGAACGGTGAGAAGCGCCAGGAAGGAAATACGAGGTGGTTCGCCTTCACGCCCAGCGAAATGCTCAGCCACGTCAGCCACCTCATAGGCCTCAGGGCGGGTGACGTGTTGGCGCTGGGCACGCCATACCCGGCGCCCGACGTGACCGTCGGCGATCACGTCGTGTGCGAGGTCGAAGAGGTGGGGACCCTCCACAGCTATGTCGTGGCTGACAATGGGCAGGACCCGCACGTTTGGCCGCGGTCCGCCCCGCCCCGGACCTTGTAGGCATCGCCGTTGCAGGTCTGCGAAGCTCGACGCCAACGAAGCTCGGGGCAAGCGCCGGAGTTAACATCGAAGTAGGGAGGGAGCACGATGGTGACGAGTTGGGACAAGTCTGTCGACCTCGCCATAGTGGGGAGTGGCGGGGGCGGTCTCATTGCCGCAATGGCGGCAGTGGAAGCCGGCCTGGAACCCTTGGTCCTGGAGAAACAGCCGGTGGTCGGCGGCTCGACTGGTATGTCCGGCGGCATGGTCTGGATGCCGAACAATCCGTTGATGCGGGCCGCGCGGATCGCTGATTCGCATGAGGACGGATTGGCCTATCTGGCCGACGTCGTGGGCGACGCCGGGCCCTGCTCGTCACTGCCCCGGCGCGAGATGTTCCTTCGGGCCGGCTACGAGATGATCACGTTCATGCAGCGCAAAGGAATCCGGTTGGTACGGAGCCAGGGGTACAGCGACTACTACCCGAACCACAACGGGGGCAATGCGTCCGGGCGAGCGGTCGAGGGAGTGCCATTCGATGCGGCGGAGCTCGGCGAGTGGCGCGACAAGCTCCAACCTGGTTTCTCCAAGAATTTCGGGCTTGTCTTCTTGACCAACGAGCTCCGCAATGTCCAGTACTTCAACCGTTCACCGCGGTCATTCGCGGTTGCCGCCCGGGTGTTTGCGCGTACCGTTCTGGCCCGGGCCCGTCGTCAAGACCTTTTGACGAACGGGGCCTCCCTCGTCGGGCAGATCATGAAGGTCCTGTTGGCCGACGGCGCCTCGGTATGGACGGACACCGCGGTCGATGACCTGGTGGTCGAGGAAGGCCGCGTGGTGGGCATCCGGGTCACCCGGCAGGGATCCACGACGATGATCGAGGCGAGGAAAGGTGTGCTCCTCGCGGCGGGTGGTTTCGCGCACAACGCCGCCATGCGGCGCAAGTACGGCGGAGACCAGCCGAACGAAGGGGAGTGGTCGATTGCCAACGCCGGCGACACCGGCGAAGTGCTCGAGACGGCGATGGGCTTGGGGGCCAAGACCGATCTTCTCGACGAGGCCTGGTGGCTCCCTTCTCCGACGATGGCCCTGGGCGCATCCTCCCTGGGCGCCGCCCGTCAACGCCCGGGCACGATATTCGTCGACGCCGCCGGTCGGCGCTTCTGCAACGAGTCCAACTCGTACGTTGAAGTAGGAAAGGCCATGTACGCGGACAAGGCGGTGCCGTGCTGGCTGGTCTTCGACGACGGCTACCGGCGCCGCTATTCCCTGACTGCGGCGTCGTTGCCCGGACGCTTGCCGAAGGAGTGGATCGACAAGGGGTTGGTCCGACAGGCCGATACGCTCGAAGATCTGGCGAGGCAGATCGGTGTCGATCCAACCGGACTGGCCGACACTGTCCAGCACTTCAACGCCAATGCGGCGAAGGGCATCGACCCTGACTTCGGGCGCGGGGAGTCGGCGTACAACGATTGTCTGGGCGATCCCGGCTATCACCCGAATGCCTGTCTGGGTCCGCTCGACCAGGCGCCTTTCTACGCCACCGAGATCTACCCCTCCGACGTCGGTACGTGCGGTGGATTGCTCACGAACGAGTACGCGCAGGTGCTGGACCAGTCGGACAATCCGATACCCGGACTCTATGCAACGGGCAACATCACCGCCACGGTGATGGGGCGTACGTACCCTGGTGCCGGCGCCAGCATCGCAAACACGATGGTGTTCGGATTCGTCGCCGCTCGTCACGCCGTCGGGAGATTGACGCCCGAGCGACCATACCGGGGAGCTACCTCGCTGTAACGGCGCGCGATTCAGGCGGCGGCAACGACGAACAAGCGCTGACTGAGGTCGCTGCCCAAGGCGAGCATCCGCCCGTCGACGTCGAGCATGAGGGTTCCGTCAGGGCTACGTGTCGTCACGGTTGCGGTTGCTCCGGGGATGAACCCGGCATCGTCGAGGTAGCGCAATGACGCGCCGTCCTGCTCGACCGCCTCGGTGAGACGCTCGAATCGCACCGTCTGGCCCGGAAGTGCTTCAGCCAGGCGCACCTGCGGGGAGGGAGTCGAGGATCGATTCGCACTCCCGGGGATCGGGTTGCCGTGCGGGCAGGTGCCGGGATCCCCGAGAAGCTCGACCAACCTGGCCTCGACCTCGTTCGACATCACGTGCTCCCAGCGGCCGGCCTCTTCGTGCACGAGGTGCCACGGCAAGCCGATGACGTCAACGAGCAGCCTCTCGGCGAGCCGATGTTTGCGGATGACGCTCTGCGCGACCGCCCGACCCTCCTTCGTCAACGTGATGTTCCGTCCACTGCGACTCACGTACCCATCGGAGTGGAGGCGATCAAGCATCTCGGAGACCGAGGGGGCTGACTTTCCCAGACGCTCGGCGATCCTGGCCTGGAGGACCGGGGTGCCCTCCTCGATCAAGGATTCGATGGTCTGGAGGTACTCCTCAACCGGGGGATGGTGCTCGACCGGTTGCGAGGTATCGGGGTGCGGTGCCGGATTAGCCACGGATTTGCTGAGCCAGGTAGTGGGCCTCGCCGAGCTGCTCGATCAAGGTCAATTGCGTCTGGAGCCAATCGGCGTGATCTTCCTCGCCCGCCAAGATGTCTTCGAGCAACTCGCGGCTCCCGTTGTCGAGTCGTTCCACGGTGAGGGCGATCCCATGATTCAGCCGGTCGATGGCGGTACGTTCCAGCTCGAGGGCCAGGGTGAGCTTCTCCTGTGCTGTTTCACCGATCCCGATGGTGCCGAGGCGCTGCACATTGGGATGCCCGTCGAGGTACAGGATGCGCTCGATCAGGCGATCCGCATCCTTCATTTCGCCGATGGACTCGGACCGAAATTTCTCGCCCAAGTGGGCGTATCCCCAGTTGTCCAACATTTTGGCGTCCAGGAAGTACTGGTTGATCGCCGTGAGCTCTGCGGTGAGCACCTGATTGAGAAGTTCAATGACCTGCTCGTCGCTTTGCACTGGCCTCCTCGCCACATTCGCCGATCCCTGGATCGTAGGCGCTCGGGGCCGGTCTGCGGCGCGAAAAATCGTTCAGGCGGCGGATGTGGCCGAGACCGAGTCGGCGAACGGGGCGCTCGCCTTGATCAGCGTCTCGAGGAGCCCGTGACACCCGCCGCACCCACCTCCGGCACGGCAGCGTTCGGTGACCTCGGCCACGCTGCGGGCGCCGGAGGCAATCGCAGCATCGACCGTCCGGTCGGTGACCGCCTTGCAATGACAGACGTACATCGGACCTACGCTCCCACCTGGGCGCATGGGGCCGCCCGTGTGACATGGGGAACACCCGATGCGATCAAGTCGGCGGCCAGGGCGAGCGGAATCGCCCGGGTCACGGGAAGGCGAAATCCCACACCGACCACTTCGGCCCGGTACCTTCCGCCGTCGTCGATCAGGCGCACCCAGTCAACCCTGCTCAAGCCGGTGCGGCCAGCTGCGCTCGTCGAGGGCACCGCTGCACTCTTGGTCCGGGAGGCGATCAACACCACTGCAAAAGTTAGGGCATCCGAACCTCTATGTCAAGGGTGGCCTGTCTTCAGTTCGAGGAGCACCCTATCGCCAGCATCATAGGGGTTCCAGCCTGCGATTTTCCGCGTCGCGGCCCGGCGGAGCCCCGTTCGTGGTCAGTTCAAGTGGGGATCGCTGGCAACGATCTCAACGGGGTGCGACGCCGGTTCTGGGGGCCACGCCGGTTCCCAGGGCGACGGCGTTCGAGGTGCGCCAATGCCGGACGACGGGGAACACCGCAAGGCGCAGCGTCGCGAGCACATTTATGTCTCGAATCAACCGCTGAACCGACTGGAGGTCGGGCATGCTCGCAGAGATAGTCGGCATGGACGGAGTGATCGTCGTCATCATCGTCGTGGTCGTGCTGTTCGGCGGTGCGGCGATCCCCAAGGCTGGCGCGCAATCTGGATTCCGCCAAGACGGAGTTCGAGAAAGGGCAGCAGGACGGAAAGCTCGGCGCGGCCACGCCCGCCGAAACGTTGGAGGGATAGGCGGTCGCTCGCCGGGCGCACGCGCTCGTGGCTCGATGCCGGCCGGGGAGTACACTTCGCAGTTGACATCGATGTCGACGTAGCGGGGGAGGCCGGATGGGACGCGACGCTGAACAACAGGCAAAGGATGACCGTGAGGGCGTGACGGCGGAAAGGACTCCACGGCGCGGGATCAAGCTTTTCCGAGGTCATGACGCGGTGCCCATGGCCGAGTCGGGCGTCATGTCGGGACCGTATTTCGACGCCGACGACATGACGGCCCTGGCCGCCGACGGGCCTCGCCCCAAAACGGTGGCGATGGGGATCGAGGACAAGCTCGTCTTCCGAGGTGAAGGCCCCGAGGGGAGCAGCCTGGTGCGCGCGTGGTTGGGCCCGCACTACGTGCTGCCCCGCCACTCCCACAGTGGTGATTGCCTCTACTACATCGTCGAGGGATCGATCACCATGGGGGCCCAGGCGCTCGTGGCAGGGGACGGGTTCTTCGTGCCGTCCGATGCGCCGTACGCCTACGAGGCGGGAGCCGACGGCGCGGTGGTGCTCGAGTTCAGGACGCAGACGACGTTCGACATGCAGATTCCCGGAGGCCAACTCGAGCGTTGGCGGAAGATGGCCACCGTGGCAGAGGAGCACGGCGACCGTTGGGTCGAGTTGCGCGCCAAGGCCACGGTCTGATCGGCGCGGTGCGGCGCTCACCTGCTCGACGTTCTCTAGAAGACGGCCTCCGATGCGCGCGTCTGCGTTAACGGAAGATGGCGGCTTCGAGGTCGTCCAGCTGGACGATCCAATGCCGGGCACCGGCGAGTTGGTGTTGCGCGTGGAGGCCTGTGGGATCTGCGGCTCGGACCTCAAGGCCTACAGGCGATTTGCCTCTGGGTCGGTGCTCGGCCACGAGTTCTGCGGCGAGGTCGTGGCCGTGGGCCCGGGAATAGAAGGCTGGCGCCCCGGGCAGTTCGCGGCCTCCCTCCCACTCCGCGCGTGCGGGCGCTGCGGGTGGTGCCTCGGCGGGGAGCCCGGGCATTGCGAGAAGATCGACCCACTCGGTCTCGGCGGGTCCCCGGGGGCGTTCGCCGAATACGTGCGGGTGGATGCCGTCACGTCCGTCCCCCTGCAAAGGGACCTCGGTGCCTACGGGGCGCTCGTGGAACCCCTCGCCGTCGGCCTGCACGCGGTCGCCGCGGCCGAGCTGCGCCCCGAAGAGCGCGTGCTCGTCATCGGTGCCGGCAACGTCGGCGCCGCGGTGACCACCTGGGCGCGTCGACTCGGTGCCGGCGACATCGTCGTCAGCGATCCTTCCCCGTCCCGAAGGGAGAGCGTCGCTGCGTTCGGCGCCACCGCGACCCTCGATCCGGGGGCGGGCGCAACGGAGGGACCCTTCGACGTCGTGTTCGAGTGCGTGGGCATGCCCGGTCTCGTGCAGAGCGCGGTCGATGCCGTCGCCGTCCACGGTCGGGTGGTCGTCGCCGGGGTCTGCCTCGGCCCTGACCAGATCAACCACGTCCCCGCCGTTATGAAGGAAGTACGGGTGAGCTACGCCGTCTACTACCGCATGGGGGAGTTTGTGTCCGCTGCCCGTCTCCTGAACAGTGGAGCGGTCGACCCCACTGCCTTCGTCAGCCGCACCGTCGCCCTCGATGCGGTCGGCCAAGCCTTTGTCGACCTCCAATCGGGGTCCACCGACCGCAAGGTGCTGATCGATCCAGCCGCCTGAACCGGGGGCGGCCAAGAGCGCAGCGCCAACTCACCGCACGCTCGACTCACTCGGAGTAGGAGACCACCCCGCGGATATTTCGGCCCGACCGCATGTCCTCGAAGCCCTCGTTGATGGTCTCCAAGGTGTAGCGGCGTGTAATGAGCTCATCGAGCTGGAGCCGCCCCATCCGATACAGCTCGAGAAGGGCGGGAATCTCCTTCGACGGGCTCGAGGCGCCGAACAGAGATCCTTGAAGGCGCTTCTGGAAGAGCACGATATGACGCAGAGAGATGGGAAGGGCCACATCGTCCTGGGCCCGGGGGAGGCCGGTGAGCACACACGTCCCGGCCTTGCGGATGGAGTCCACCGCCTGGGCGACATGTTCCCCGGTGGTGACGCCGACACACACGATGCACGAGTCGGCGCCCTGGCCGTTCGTGAAGCTCCGCGCGATTTCCGTGGCCTCCTCCATCGTCGAGACCGCGTGGGTCGCACCGAATCCGATTGACGCCGAACGCTTCATTTCCACCGGGTCCACCGCAATGACGACCGATGCTCCCGCGTGAGCTGCCCCCTGCACCGCGTTCATCCCGATGCCCCCGACGCCGAGCACGATCACGACGTCGCCGACCCGGACGTCCGCCGACCGCACGGCGGAGCCCCACCCGGTTGCCACGCCGCAGCTCGTCAAGCACGCCACTTCGAGAGGGACGTCGTCCGGGCACCTGACCGTGGACTCGACCGCCACCGTCGACCATTCGCTGAAGGTCGAAATTCCGGCACCCTGGCCCACCGGCTTCCCGTCGAGCGTCATACGACGGCTGCCGTCTTCGCGAACGCCGGCAAGGATACGAGCTCCGTTGTCGCAGAGGTTCTGCATGCCCGAGGCGCACCAGCGGCAGAGGCCGCACATGGGGAGGAACGTCAGCACCACGCGGTCACCGACCTTCCATCCAGGCGTATTGGGACCTACCTCTGCCACGACACCGGCGCCCTCGTGTCCACCCGCAATCGGGAGCGCTTCTGGTGGTACGGGAAGATCGCCCATCGCGATGTGGTCGTCCGAATGGCAGAGGCCGGCTGCCGCCATTTTGACCAGGAGCTCCCCTTGGCGTGGCGGTTCGAGCTCGAGTTCGACCACCTCCCATTTCCCGGGTGCGTTGAAGAGGACGGCGGCTTTCGTCAACATGTGCTCGATCTCCTTGGTACGGCGTCCGGTGAAGGTTTCGGCCCAGAGCGGGTTTCAGGCTATCCGGGGCTACGTGAGGCCGAATTGATCGTGGTAGAAGGCAAAGTCCTTACGGATGACGTCCATGTCGAGCCCATAGGCCGTGGGGTCGGGGCGGTTGCCCTGCCGCCGCTCCTTGGCGCTCTCCTCCCACCACTCCGCCATGCGGACCCGTGTCTCGGTCGTCAGGTCATCGCCCAGTTGGGCGTAGAGCGTCTCCATGGAGGCGATCGGATCACTCTGCATGTCGCTGAACGAGATATCGACGAAGCGGTCCTCCCGCCCGTCATTGCGAAAATCGACAAGACGTCGGATGGACTCCAGCCAGATCATGTGCTCGTGGTGGCCGAGCGCCAGGCGATCGAACGACGGGGTGAGCGGGGTGGAGAGCGCCTCTTTGACGGCGCAGACCGAGGGGAGGACACTCCCGATGTCACGGTGGGTCATCACGAAGCGGGCGTCGGGGTAGACGGCCTCCAGACCTTGGATCGTCGCCATGTGCGACGGTGTCTTCAACGACCACCGGACGGGCGGGCACCGCCACTGGAGGAGTTTCAATACCCGCTTGTGGTACTGGTACGTCGGTTGCATCTCGCACGTCAGGAGGAATTGCGTGTAGCTGGGCAAAATCGCCATGCCCTGAAACAGTTGTGAATGAAAATCGAGACCCATCAGGAGGAGGCATTCCGAAGGGCCGGTGGGGGAGCTCGGCAACATGCCGACGAAATCGGGGAACATCTGGTGTGACATTTCGATACCCGCTGCGCTGACGGCGATACGAGGATCGGTGTCCTCGGTTGCGGTTTCAGGGGGTGGGCACGGCGACGAGGCCTCCCACGTCCTGAGTGAGCGCCGGGACTTGTCACTCGCGAGCAGGAAGCTCAGCGCCGTTGATCCGGTTCGGGGAAGGCCGAGGCCGAAGAGCGGAGCGTTGATCTCCTGCTCCTCGATCTCCGGGTGCTCGGTGTACCACCGTTCAATCTCCAGCCGGCTGCCCAAGAGCCCCAGGATCTGGTCGGCGTACACCGCCTCCCCCAGTTCGTTGAGGTTGCCCTCCGTATTCAAGGCCCCGATCAGGGCCTCGAGTCCTTCGCGCCAGCCGCCGGGCCCGAAATCGTCGGCCTTTGCCCGCTCGCATGCCTGCGCTATGAGCTGCTTCTCATCGATCATGAACTTCCCCCCGTTACAATTTTGCGTTGCTCAGGTTTGCGTTGCTCAGCTTTGCGTTGCTCAGCCCTCGAGGAGCTCGAGCGGGATGGATCGCTCCATCATTCCGTAGGTCTCCTCGCCGTCCCACCGGTAGCGCACACCGGCTTGCTGCAGGGCCGGAGGGAACTCGGGCAACCCGCCCGGCATGCAGGCGGACAGCACCGTTTCGCCCTCGATCCGGACGTCGCCCTCCTTCGTCCTCAAGGTCAACGAGACATCCTCCCCATTCGGTTGCAGCCGACGCAGCCAGGGTGCGTCAACCAGGACGGCCGGGATCATCCGGTCGCCGTCGAAGACGAACGCCTCGTTGTAGGTGGGCTCGTCGGGACGTTCGGGGAAGGCAAGGGCCCCGAACCCCTTCCCGCTCGGGAACAACGCGCTCGGCCAGCAGTGGCCCCAGAAGCCTCCGGTGTCTCGCGTCCCTTGTCGGTGGATCCGCAGACCGGTCCCCTGGAACTCCCACTCGTCCCCCCCGAAGCGGACGCTGCCCTGCGCCGTGCACAGCTGCTCGTAGCGCGGACTGATGAACGCCCCTGCGAATCCCGAGTCAAAAAGTTCCTTGGACTCCTCGCTCAGCGTCCCCGAGACCCACGGGGGAACGGCGCACGTCAGTTCAACCTGGACATGGAGGGGCACCTGCGAGCCCGTGTAGTCACCCTTGGCCAATGCGGCGGCCGTGGTGTCGAGGGCGTCGCCGTCGTAGGAAAGGGTCAACGTCCGAAAGGGTTCCACGCAGCGGAACTCCAGGCTGCCGGCCGCAAGCGTGCGGCACACCCCGTCTGCGTCCACCGGTGAGCGGCCTTCGCCGTTGGCCCGAACGATCGCCGTTCGCCCGTCGGGAAAACCGAGATTCACTTGAAGGCCGCGATTGTCCCAGGATTCGGAAACGGCCTCGATGCCGATCCGTGGCAGTCCGATCAGTCCCTTGTCGTCCGAGACCCAAAACGAGGCACTCTCGCGAAATTGCGGATCCTCCGGCTGCTCCGACAAGAAAAAGTCCTTCGATGGGCTCATGCCGCCCGCCAGATCGATCGCCATGGCCATCCTCCCCCTGAGACGCACGGGTCTCAGCCAGTTGATTCAAGGGCCGACCGTATCAGCCACCCGACGGGCGGATCCAAGGCATCCCTGGCCGGCGGCCACGGACTCAGGCGGTTTGGTATCCGTCGATGAAGTACATCCGCGTGGTCCTGGCCGCAGCCAGCCTGATCTGCAGGGCCGACTGATACTCCGGAGAGCTGTACCACGACCGGGCGGCCTGCATGTCGGGGAATTCGAGAATGACCACGCGGTCGGTTACCTGCGCGCCCTCCACGGACTCGATACTCCCCCCGCGCACCTTGTAGGTACCCCCGTGCGCGGCAACGCTCGCCTCCGCGCGTTCCTTGTACCGCTCGTACCGGTCGGTGTCCACGACCGACAATTCGACAATGACATAGGCCGGCACAACCACCCCTTCATGGCGATCTTCGCCCGCGGAGCGTAGCTTCGCTGCCCCGCCCGGGACGAGCGCGTCGACATCGGCCGTCGAACGTCAGCCGATGGTGGTGATGTAGGCCCCCACCAAGGTCGCCGTCTGTTGGTCGACGTCGCCCTGGCGGCGATCACCGTGTCCTTCTTGGAAGTACGAAAAAGCACTCGTGGAAGCGATCGGGTTTTCGTCATCATCCCCGTGATCATGAAATGACACGTGGACGAATGAGTCGTCGGCCAGGCGGAGCACGATGTAGCTGACGTTGTCCGGTCGGGCGGAGGCAAGCTCCGCGAACACAGCTTCGACCCGTCGTTGGTTCTCGTCTGCGGCGTCAGCGGACGTGGTGGCGTAGCGGGTCACGAGTCGCTTCTGCATAGATGCGTACCTCTCTCTGGGTCAGCTCCCGAACGGTGATGCCCGTCGCAGGCCAGAAGGCTACGCCGACTGTGGCATCTCGTCGGGACCGGGATCACCACCGGAGGCGGCGATGGCCAAACGACTCAGATAGTGATCCCATCCACCGGTGTGATCGGAGACAGCATCGGCGGGGAGGCCGCTGTGGACGAGTTGCACCCTCGTCTTGTCGCCTTCGGGCGCCAGGCTGATGCGCACGGTCGTCGAGCCGGGAGGGATCGGATGCCCCGGTTCCGCCCACCCGAAGGTGAACACGACCCGCTCGTTGGGCACGACCTCGACGAATTCCCCTCCCGAGAGGTGCCGGTCACCCACGTTGACCCGATAGGGCCCTCCCGACTGCGGATCGAGGTCAACTGCGGTTCCCAGCCAGTCCCGTTGCTTTTCGGGGTCGACCAGGAACGGGAAGATCGTTTCGGGTCGGGCGTCGATGACGATCTCGCGGATCAATTCAGCCATGATCAGTGCTCCGTTTCTCTCTTGTTCTTCGTTGTTTCTTCTTGGTCGGCGGCGAGTTCGGCGGCCTCGGCGACATCTCGAAGTCGCAGCAGACCGTCCGTCCAGTACTCATCGAGGAAGGTCCGGAGGCGAGCCATCTCGTCACGATTGGCTCTGTAGAGGCGACGGGTGCCCTCGCGACGCTCGATCACCAGTCCGGCCTCTCGAAGGACCCCCAGGTGCTGGGAGACCGCAGATCGGGTGACGTCTCCGAAATGCAAGGCGATATCCGTCGCCGGTCGTTCTTGCCCCCACACCAGTCGCAGGATCTCCCGGCGACGGGGTTCGGCGAGCGCTTTGAGGGCTGCGTCCACGGGTGACATTGTAAGCAAATGCTTACGTAAGTGTCAACTAACCTTCGGCGGGATCCCAGCGGAGGAACCTGATATAGGGGCCGCCCCCGGGTGCGGCGGCGTCGTCGAACACCCGGAATCCGCAATGTTCGTAGATGGACACGTTGCGGGGCGTACCGGTCGAGGGAACGCGCCGGCTCCTTCCGACTGCGCCCGCCCCAGACCCGATGCGATCAGCGCCGCCCCATAGCCCTGCCCCTGGGCCTCGGGATCCACGGCGATCGAGTCGAGCTGCCAGAGGGGGCCGTCGGGAGTGCGTGCATCGATCCACCTCCAGAACGCGTCATACCGGCGTCCGCCATCATTGCTGAGCGCGCTGATACGGGGTTGGTTCCAAGGATGGCTTTCCCAGGAATCGAACTCTTGTGGCGGGATCGAGACGGCGGCGCCTTTTGCGGTTGCGGCTTCCCAGACGAGCCCACGTTCGAGGACGCGCTCGAGGAAGTACGAAAAGCAGAGTGTGAACCGGTGGGCGATGTCCTCGACTTCGCCCATGGGCCAGCGCATCATCGGCTCGTCGACGAACGCGCGGCCGAAGACCGCCGCCAGCGCGCCGAGTCGCCCGGGCCCCGGCCGTACGACGTCCATGCGCGAACCGTCGTTGGTCATGCCGGTGTCCTGCTCACGTTGCACCAACGGTCAGGAAGAGAGACCCGTCAAGGAGGTCGAACGCCTCGTCGAGCAGAGCCAAGACATTGCCGTTGCCTGCGTCCTCGGCCCAGCCGGCCATGACCTCCTCCACGGCGAGGAGGGCGGTGCCTGCGACGAGTTGGCGCAGGAGAGGTCGGGTGTCTCGAGCGAACCACGGACCGATGGCTTCAGCCAGTCGATCGCGGTTCCGGCGCTGTTCTTCGAGCCAGCGACCGCGCAATGTGGGCGTGTCGCGCAGCATGACCTGGAAGGCCCGGGCGGCAACGGGGTCTTCGTAGACCCGCGAGAGCGAGGCGGTCATCATGGCTCGCAGTACCCGGCCGATCGGCTCCTCCGGTTCGTGCTCCGCCAGATGATCGATGGAATCGTCCATGCTCAGGCTGGCGATGGCGGTGACGACGTCCTCTTTGCAAGGAAAGTAACGGAAGAAGGTCCTCGGCGAGACCTCCACCGCATCGACGATGTCCTGCACCGTCGTCGAGGAGTAGCCGCGTTCGACGAACAGGCGGGATGCCGCCTCGGCCAGCTCGCGTCGCGTGCGGGTCTTGTTGCGCTCGGTGAGCCCTCGAGCCATCGTCCCGTTCCCCCTTTCGTGCCTGTGGCGTGGGTGAGAATAGCGGGTTTGCCCGATTCTGGCAGGTTCTGCCATAGTGGCAGTGACCGTCACCGTCATGAGTGGGAACGACCAGTTGATCGAGATCATCCCGGAGAGATCCGCACCCTCACGGTTGCGCGACCGACCTTGGATGACGCTGGTGATCGTGGCCATGGGCGTGATCATGGTCGGTATCGACGGATCGGTGGTGGCCGTGGCCAACCCCTTTATCGGGCGCGACCTGCATGCCTCCTTGGCCGACCTCCAATGGGTCACCAACGCCTACCTCCTGGTGATTGCCGTGACGCTGATCCTCGGAGGCAAACTCGGGGATCACTTCGGGCGCCGGCGCGTGTTCCTCATTGGAGTGGTCGGCTTTTCCCTTGCGTCTCTCGCCATCGGACTCGTCGGGACCATCGACGGCGTCATCGTCCTGCGGGGGGTGCAAGGTGCCTTCGGCGCTCTGCTGCTCCCCAACACACTGGCCCTCCTCCGGGCCGCGTATCCTCCCGAGGAACTCAACCGAGCGGTGGGGATCTGGGTGAGTGCGTCCGCGACAGCCACGGCGGCCGGGCCGATCGTCGGTGGATTCTTCGTCGAGCACATCTCGTGGCAGAGCGTCTTCTTCATCAACGTGCCGGTCGGTGTGGCGACGGTCGGTCTCGGCATGTTCGTGTTGCTCGAGTCGCGTGAATCAGAACGCCACCCGTTCGATATCCCCGGTGTCGTGACCCTGGCTCTCGGTCTGCTATCCATCGTCTACGCGCTGGTCAAGGCCCAGAGCTGGGGGTGGGGGAGTACGCGCACGATCGGTCTGATTGCCGTCGGCATCGTTCTCATCGTCCTTTTCGTCGCCATCGAGAAGAGGACCCCGAACGCGCTCATTCCCTTGGGTATCTTCAAGGACCGCTCGGTTTCGTTGAGCATCATCGTTGTCCTGCTCAACTTCTTCGCCCTCTTCGGCGTGCTCTTCTTCGTCGGTCTCTACCTCCAAAGCGTCCACGGCTACAGCCCGGTTGCGGCCGGTGTCCGGGTGTTGCCGCTCACGATCACCTTCGCGCTGTCGAGCAACCTCGGAGCTCGCTTGACCACCAGGTTCGGGCCATGGTTGCCGATCACCATCGGCCTCCTGGCGACCGCGGTGGCGCTGCTGTCCCTGACGACCTTGCAGGTCGATTCACCGTACGTGCATCTTTGGCCGCCGTTCATCCTGATCGGACTGGGCATCGGACTGGTCGTGACGGCGGCCACCGATGCCATTGTCGGGAACACGCCCGTCGATGACGCCGGAGTGGCCGGCGGGATTCAGGGGACAGCCATCCAGCTGGGCGGTGTGCTCGGGACTGCGGTGTGCGGCTCGATCCTCGGGGCCAAGGTGGCAACTGTCCTCCTCGGCAATCTGCTCGCCTCGGGGGTCCCGCCCGGCGTGGCCCACCGGCTGACGCATGCCACTGCCGTCGTGTCCCAGGGTCTCGCGCCGATCGCACGCGGCGATTCCGCCCGGCTGACCGGGGCGATCACCCGTGGGAGCCATGCCGCCTTCATGGAAGGGCTTCACCTGACCATGCTGGTCGCCGGCGTGGTGGCCCTTGTCGGCGCCGCGATGGGGCCCTTTATCCGCGGTGGCAGTAACGAAGCGGGGCCCGGGCACCAGATTCTGTAGGTACTCCCTGGTCTTCGAGGTCCGGGGCCGACCGTGCCGACCGTGGCCATCACGCCGGTTGCGACCGCTGCAGTCCCATCCCGGTTGGGCTGAAGGTCCCTGCCACTGGTGACCATGGTCCCTATTGGATGGTCCCGCATGTGCCGCAAGGTGGGGGCACAGAGATTCTCACGACACAAGGAGCAGACATGCAGCGTAAAGTTTTCGACTATTTGGCGAGCGCCTTGGGCGCAGTGATGGTGGTGGTCCTGCTTGTCGCAGGGGGTTTGCTGATGTGGGGTTACAGCTTCACGAACTCCAGTGTGCACAATCAGCTGGCCCAACAGGACATCGTGTTCCCGTCCGCCGCGGCCTTCGCCGCGGCCAAGCCTGGCACCGAGATCACGCCCGGCATGAAGCCCTACCTCCTCAAGTACGCCGGGCAACCATTGACGACCGGTGCCCAGGCCGAGGCCTATGCCGATCACTTCATTGCCGTTCACCTGAGTGAAATGCCCTATGGCGGCGTCTATGCCACCGTCAGTGCAGCGTCGAGGGCCAACCCGACGAACAAGGCGCTGGCCGCCGAGGTGCAGACGTCGTTCCAGGGTACGACCTTGCGGGGTCTGCTCCTTGAGGCGTACGCCTTCTCCGAGTTCGGCTTGATCGCCTTGTGGGCCGCCGTCGCGGCCTTCGCTCTGGCTGCGGTCATGGCAGTGTTGGTCGCCTTCGGGTTCTGGCACGCACGGCGGACCCCGGCGGAAGAAGAGATCGCGGTCCACGCCGAGGCGGAACGCGTGCTCGCCACGACGTAGGTCATCTCAACCACACCAGTGCGTCACGCGCTCCACCCGGCCCGGTAGTCCTGCGGGCCGGGTGGAGCCGCGTCCGTGCACCCCCTGGTGCAGAGTGGCGACGTGCGTTCGTTCGATTCGTCTCTACGCCGGCTCTACGTTCACCTTGCCATGCTGGGAATATGAGGAGGGGATCGCCGCGGGGACTGATGACCTCTCTTCGAGGGCACATCCACACCCCGACGCTGCTGCTGGCGATCGGGCTGGCCGGGTTGGCTACCGCGGCGAATCTCGAACTCACGAGGAGGTCACCGCTCCTCACGACCGATAGCGCGAGCTATCTGAGCGCCGCGGAGAATCTGGCATCGGGCAAAGGCCTGACGACCTCATTCAACGACAGCCTGAGCGTTTATCACCCCCGAGACGTGGTTGCCTTCAACGGCCGCGTGCCCTTCGTCCACTTCGAGCCGCTCTACCCGCTTCTCCTGGCGGCGCTCCATGCCGCAGGTCTCGGCGAGCTCCCTGCGGCACGCGTGATCGGGGCGATCTCACTCGCTGTCATCGTCCTGCTCCTCTGCGCCCTGGCCTACCGGGCCTTTCAGGGGTGCCTCCCGCTGGTGCTCGTGTTCGTGGTCGTGACGGTGATCGGTCCCTCAGGGAAGGGGTTCGTCGCCGGAAACCTGGTGGAGTTGAGTAGCGAGGTCCTCAGCGAGCCCGTCTTCTACGCCTTCTCGTTGGGCGCCCTCCTCGCCTGTGCCGTCCTCTTGGACAGGGGAACCTCCCGGTGGCTGGTGAGCACCATGCTCCTCGTCGCCGGCGCCACGCTCACCCGCTACGTCGGGGCGAGCGTGGCGCTCGCCGCGGGCATTGCCATTCTCACCACGACGGCTTTTCCGCTCCGGCGTCGCCTAGGGAGTGCGATGGCCGTCGTCGGGGTCGGTGTGCTCGCGGTCGTGGGATGGCCTCTGGTCGAGCGTTGGCTTTCCGGTGGCGCCTCGCCCCGGCAGATCACGTTTCACCTTCACCCGCATCTGGCGGCCGACTTTCTCGCCACGGCCGCCTCGTGGTTCTTTCCCACGGGATGGCCCTCCTGGTTGACGGACACCGGTGCGGTCCTGCTGCTCGTCATCGCGGCTCTGGCCCCCCTGTCCAGAAGTTGCTTCGGGATCTTCCGGCCCGCTTCTGGCCCTCCGCCACAGACGCAGAGTTTCCTGCGGCTCCTCGCCATCCTCCTCCTCTCGTACGCGGCGGTGATCCTTGTCGCAAGCACCTGGCTCGATGCATCGCTGTCGTTGGACCAGCGGGTCCTCGGACCGCTCCAGTTCGCGTCGTACCTGATCCTGCTGTCAGTCACCTATTGGGGCCTCCGCTCCCGGTGGAACGTCAGGCCCCGATCGGGTCTCCTTGTGGTGACCGTGGGGGTCTCACTCCTCCTCGTCGTCCCCAACGTCTCGCTGGCGGTTCGGCAACTCAGCCATCCGTTCCCTGCGCCTGATCCGACGCCGGCCATGGCGGCGCTGGCCGAGCTTCCTCGCCGTGACATCGTCGTGACGAATGAGCCATCAGGCGTCTTCGTCTTCGCCCACCGGGGATCGGTCCTCACGCCGGTTCGTACGTATGCGATCACGACGAAACCCAATGCCGCGTTCAAGCATGACATCAGGTACATCGGCAGCCTGGTGAAGCGCCGCCACGGCGTCGTCGCGCTCGTGCCCGATCTTCAGCCGACGCTCGTCACCGTGGGCCAGTTGCAGCGATGGGCCGGACTGGTCGTGACGAGGCGCTTCGCCGATGGGACGATCTTCCTCACTGCACCCGCCTGAACTGCGTTACGCAGAACGAAGCCGGGGGGAGAGCGCCGTACCGACCTGATCGGTGAGGGCGACCGCGACGACCCGGCGCTGATAAGGGACCGGACGTCCCGGGCTCGGCGTAAGGACGAACCGACCGACCACGCTGCCGCGTCGGTGCACGAGAAGCTCAATTTCGGGACCGGGTAGTCCCATATCTTCAACGGCCCAGAGATTCCCGCCGAGGAACACGCGGGCATCATGCTCGATGCTCGGGCGAAGTCGTTCGCCGCCTCCGTATTCGAAGCGGCAGTCCCTCAGCTCCAGAAGCGCGATGAGCTCTTCTTGCGCCCGCCCGATCACTTCGGCGTCCGGCGCACCGGCAACGACGAGTTCTGAGAACCGGTAGATCAGGCCGATGAGATCCGCCTCCTCGGTCGCCACCGCGTGGTGATGGCGATTCCGAGCAGCAAGCTCGGTCACGACGACACCGACGATGAAGAGGCTCATCGCTGTTTCCACGTCCGCCCGGTTGGCGATGGCCAATCGTTCATACGGACGGGTGAGGAAGAAGTCGAACCAAAGGGTCGAAGAGACGGTGGCGAGGATGCCGGCCGTTCGATTTCCGACAACCGCCACCCCGACAATGACCGCCACGAAGATGAGGGCAGAAGCGGTGGCGGCGAACGTCGAGCGGAACGGGACGAGGAGGCCGCCGACCGCCAGCGGGACCAGCGCAGCAGCGGAGAAAATGAGCGGGCCGCGGTAGCGGCGGAGGAACGTCATCCGGGAGGCACGACGTCGATGTCGAACTCGTTCCCCTCGGGGTCTGCCATGCATCGCCAGCGGAAGCCCTCGAGCTCGTGGGTGGTGCCTGGCTGGAGCCAGCATCCACCGAGTGCCTCCACCTCGGATGTCGCCCGGTCCAGGTCCTCGACGACGAGATCGAGGTGCAGGCGGTTCTTGCCGGATTTTTCCTCGGGCACCTGTTGAAACCCCATGGTGAGGCCGTCTTTGGTTGGCGTCAACACGATGAATTGGCCTTCGCCGATCGTCGATTCCGCTTCGACTTCGAGAAGGGCCCCCCAGAACGCCGTCAAACGTCCGGGGTCCACGGCATCGAAAACGAGATATCCCGAAGCTGGCATATGCGCTCTTCCTGCGTCAAAGCGATCACTCGAGGCTGCCCTCCAAGTGTAGCGATCGGCACCATCCCGGGCCCTGTCTTGACCGGAACGGGAAGTTCCGCTTAGGGTGGTGCCCAATCGGAACGTGTGATTCCGCAAAATCGGACTGGGACAGGACTGGCTTTGGTCGAGAAACGCATTCATTACGGGGCCACGTTCGCCGTGTTGGCCACGGCGGCCCTGTCGTTCAGCCTGTTGCAATCGCTGATCATCCCGGCCATTCCGCTTCTCGAGCACACACTCCACACGGGGCAGAGCGGAGCGAGTTGGCTTCTGACCAGCTACCTCCTGAGCGCGGCGATCGCCACGCCGATTCTCGGGCGGACCGGGGACATCATCGGCAAGGACAGAATGATCGTCATCGTGCTGCTCGCCGTCTCCGCCGGCACTGCAGTGAGCGCCCTCGCCACGACCCTCCCCATCATGCTGATCGGTCGTGTCATCCAAGGAGTCGGGGGAGCTGTCTTTCCCTTGGCCTTCGGCATCATCCGCGATGAGTTCCCGCGCGACAAGGTTGCGGGAGCAATCGGCGCCATGTCCGCCATTCTGGGTCTCGGGGTGGGTGCCGGCATCGTCCTCGCCGGACCGATCATCCAGCACCTCTCGTATCACTGGTTGTTCTGGATCCCGCTCGTGCTCTCGCTCGGCGCGGCGCTCACCACGTTCAAGTTCGTCCCTGCCTCCCCGGTGCGGGCGCCCGGTGGCATCAATTGGCTGGGAGCGGTCCTGATGTCGAGTTGGCTCACGGTGGGCCTGTTGGGCGTTTCCTACGGTCCGACGTGGGGGTGGAAGGACCCGACCGTTCTTGCCATGTTCGGCGCGGCCGCGGTCCTGATCGTGCTCTGGGTGTGGTCCGAGCTGCGCTCTCCGACGCCCCTTGTGGACATGACCATGATGCGGATCCCCACTGTCTGGACCACGAATCTGACCGCCGTGCTCTTCGGGTTCGGGCTGTACGCCATGTTCGTGACGGTTCCCCAGTTCGCCCAGACCCCGTCGAGCGTCGGCTACGGGTTCGGGGCATCGGTGACGAAGTCGGGCGTCTTGCTCGTGCCCTTCGCTCTCGCCATGCTGGTCATCGCTCCCTTCACCGGCCGGCTGGCGCGCCTGGCCGGATCGAAGAACCTTCTCGTGGCCGGGTCGCTGTTCTGTGCCGCCTGTTACGGCCTCTTGACCATCGCGCACAGCCAGCCCTGGAACATTCTCGTCGCCTCGGGGTTGCTGGGTATCGGCATGGCCTTCGGGTATTCGGCCATGTCGAATTTGATCGTTGAGGCCGTTCCGCAGGATCAGACGGGAGTGGCCACCGGGATGAACACCAACATCCGGAACATCGGGTCGGCTCTCGGAAGTGGTATCGCCACCAGCCTCGTCGTCAGTAAAATTCTCCCCGACGGGTTTCCGGCGCAGCATGGCTACGTGCTGGCCTTCATCGTCTGCGGCGGCTCGCTCATCGTGGCGGCGTTGGTGGCCATGAAGATCCCCCGGCGTGACGGCCCGTCCATCGTCGAATCCGAGTCCCACCCTGCGCTCACCGCTGAAGCAGAGGTGTTCGTCGGTGCCATCGGCTACACGCCGGAGGGCTGAAATGACGCCACAAGCCACCGAGCCGGGGCAGGTCAGGACGGCCACAGGCCCGGGCGCACCGCACCCGGTGCGACCGCTGCGCCGCGACGCCGAGCTCAATCTGGCGAAGATCATGGAGGCGGCCCGCGACGTCTTCGCCGAATCGGGATACGACGGGTCGATGGAGCAGATCGCGGCCAAGGCCGATGTCGGCATCGGAACGCTCTACCGGAGATTCCCCCACAAAGAGGACCTCTTCAACGCGGTGACGGACCTGGCCAAAGAGCGCACCATCAACATCGGCGAGGAAGTACTGGCCGAGGTTGCACCGGCCGACGCGCTTTCCGAGTTCCTGCGTCGCTGCATCGCGGTTCCCTCATGCTGGCGGGTGACGACAACCCGACCACCTTGGAGCGAGAGCGCCGGCGTCAACTCCGTCCTGAAGCACATCGCACCGACGGTCGACAAGGTTCTCCATCGGAGTCAACACGCCGGGACGGTCCGTGACGACATCGTGTTCGCGGATGTCATCCTTGCGTTGATGTCGGTGCGCGCCGTGGCCGATCTTTGCGGCACCGAGGCACCATCCGCCTCCGCGCGCTTTCTGGAGTTGGTGTTGGACGGACTCCGTCCGGGCGGTTCGAGTCCGCTCACGCCCTCCCTGAGCCGTCAACAATTGAGCCGGGTCCTCACGAACCATCCGACATAGCCGGTCGCGCCCTGGGCAACCCCGGTAGGGGTCCCTCTGAGGGTCGCATCGGGGAGATCCCTGATTGTCTCGTGCGCGTCTATCGCCGAAGATGGTCCCCATGAGCGCCGAGAGACCCCCCATGGATGCCGCCGTCAATGAGCCGGCGGGAGCGATCTCGCCGAAGCCTCCCGCGGCCCGGGCCGTCGACCTCTCCAAAATTTACGGCAAGGGCGATGCCGTGGTCCATGCCCTCGATGGCATAAGCGTCGAATTCGAGAGTGGCCGATTTACCGCGGTCATGGGTCCTTCGGGTTCGGGGAAGTCCACGCTCATGCATTGCATGGCCGGGCTCGATACGCCGACCTCGGGGCGCACCTTCGTGGGTGAGCTGGAAATCGGCCACCTCGACGACGCTGGTCTCACGCAGATGCGGCGCGACCAGATCGGATTCGTCTTCCAGTCCTTCAACTTGATCCCGACGCTCACGGCCCGGGAGAACATCACGCTCCCCTGTGACCTGGCGAAGACCAAAGTCGATCAGGGTTGGTTCGACTACCTGGTCGAACAACTCGGGATCAGCGACCGCCTGGCCCACCGTCCGAGCGAGATGTCGGGAGGTCAACAGCAGCGCGTGGCGTGCGCGAGGGCACTCATCGCGCGACCTGAGCTGATCTTCGCCGACGAGCCGACGGGAAATCTCGACTCGAATGCCTCGGCCGAAATGCTCGAGTTCCTGCGCCGCTCGGTGACCGACCTGCGGCAATCCATCGTCATGGTCACCCACGACGCACGGGGAGCGGCCTACGCCGACCGTGTGGTGTTCCTGGCCGACGGCTCCGTGGTCGACGAGATCATGTCGCCCACGGCCGATTCCGTGCTCGAGCACATGAAGCAATTGGGCGGCTGAGGTGAAGAGGGTTGTCTTCCGGGGCCTATTGGCCCACAAGTTGCGCCTGGCGTTGACCGCCCTGGCCATCGTGCTCGGGGTCACGTTCATCTCGGGGACGCTCGTCCTGACCGACACGTTGCACAACACGTTCAACACGCTGTTCGGCCATATCTATCAAAACGTCGATTTCGAGATCCGCGGCAAGGCGGCATTCTCGGACACCAGCGCCGGTGCGAGTGCGGTCCGCAAGCCTGTCCCGCAGTCGATCGCCACCACGGTGCGCCAGATCCCGGGCGTGGAGTTCGCCGACGGGACGGTGAGCGGGTACGCGCAATTCGTGGCCCCCGACGGGAAGGCCATCAGTAACGGGGGAGCCCCCACGTTGGGGTTGTCGTACGACGTCGATGCCCAACTCTCCGCCCTCCAGCTTGCGTCGGGCCACGCGCCGACCTCCGCGCACGAGGTGGTGATGGATGCCGGCACCGCGCAGAAGTACCATTTTGTCGTCGGTGACCATGTGCGGGTGCTCTTGGCCGGTCCACCGCAGACCTTCACCATCAGCGGCATCGTGAAATTCGGCACCGCCAACAATCTGGCCGGAGCGACCATCGCCGCCTTCGACCTCCCCACGGCGCAACGCCTCTTCGGGCAGGTCGGCCACTACCAGGCGATCGATGTCCGGACCTCAGCGGGGGCGGACAAGGCAACCGTGCAACGTGCCATCGCCGCGACCCTGCCGAAGGGCGTGGAGGTGGTGACCGGTCAGACCGTGGCGAATGAGCAGTCCAACGACATCAATCAGGCGCTGGGATTCTTCTCCACCGCACTCCTGGTGTTCGCGTTCATCTCGCTCTTCGTCGGCGGGTTCACGATCTTCAACACGTTCTCCATCACCGTGGGTCAACGCACACGGGAATTGGCGCTGTTGCGCATCGTGGGCGCCAGTCGCCGGCAGGTCTTCCGTTCGGTCCTGGCCGAGGCCCTCATTCTGGGCACCGTGGCCTCGCTGATAGGGATCGGCCTCGGCGTCCTGGCCGCCATCGGCCTCGAGGCCCTCTTCAAGGGGCTGGGCATCACCCTGCCCTCAGGCTCCCTGATCTTCGAAGGACGCACGGTCGTCGTGGCGTTGCTCGTGGGCGTGGGCGTGACCCTGGTCTCCGCCATCAGCCCGGCCCGGCGTGCGGTGCGGATCCCTCCGGTCGCCGCACTGGCCGACCACCGGACGGACGAGCAGGAGTCATCACGACGAAGGATCATCATCGGGACGGTGTTCGCCGTGATCGGTGTGGCCCTGCTGGTCTTCGGACTCACCAAACCCGCCATCGGTTTGGTCGGGGTCGGGGCCGTTGCCCTCTTCATCGGGATCGGCATGTTGGCCCCGGTGGTGGCACGGCCGATGGCGAGTGTGATCGGGAGGCCTCTCGCCCGGATCCTGGGCATCTCGGGCAAACTCGGTCGGCAGAACTCCATGCGCAGCCCCCGGCGCACGGCGCAGACCGCCTCGGCCCTCATGGTCGGGCTGGCTCTGGTCTCGACCATCGCCGTGTTCGGTGCCTCGCTCTCGAAGTCCGTGACGAGCAGTGTCGACAACGCGATCAGTGCGAGCTACATCATCACGAGCTCCGCCCAGGGCGGCGCCGGGGAATTCAGCGGTTCGGTGGCGGACGTCGCCGCCACGCTGCCCGGCGTCACAGCGGTCTCCACCGTCTATCAGGGGACCTTTGCCATCAGGAATTCGCTGGCCAATCTGACCGCGGTCTCCACCCATGATCTCTCTTCGACGGTCATCCTCCGTATGCAGAGTGGGACGGGTGCACCAGCGCTCGCGGCCGGGCAGTTGCTCATCGACACCAACACGGCGACGACGAAGCATCTGTCGGTCGGCTCGGTCGTGCCGGTGAAGTTCGCCCAGACGGGCACGACGACATTGCACGTCGGCGGGATCTTCCAACCGAACGCCCTCATCGGGAGTTACCTCGTGGGGGATCGCTACTTCCTGGACCACTTCAACAACCCGTTGCCGGTGGCCGTGCTCCTGCAGACGAAGGCCGACGGCCAGATTTCGACCGACGTGGTGACGCACGGTCTGCGGGCCTATCCCAATCTGAAGATTCAGACCCGGGCCGGCTTCGAGAAATCGCAGCGAGCCCAGGTCAACCAACTCCTGGCGCTGGTCTACGCCCTCTTGGCCCTGGCCGTCGTGATCGCCCTCATCGGTATCGTGAACACGCTCATGCTCTCGGTGTTCGAGCGCACCCACGAGATCGGGCTCCTGCGCGCCGTGGGCATGAAGCGGCGACAGGTGCGGTCGATGATCAGATCGGAGTCGGTCATTCTGGCGGTCTTCGGCGCCATCATCGGCATCCTCGTCGGCACGGCCCTCGGTACCGCTTTCTCGGCGTCCCTGAAGCAGCAGGGCATCACCGATATCGTGATTCCGGTCGGCAGCCTGGTGATCTTCCTGATCCTGTCCGCACTGCTCGGGCTCGGTGCAGCAAGCTGGCCGGCCCGCCGTGCGGGCAAATTGGATGTGCTCACCGCCATTGCGACTGACTGACCAATGAGACGAGCCCGGACCACTCCGCAGAGTGACCCGGGCTCGTACCCGACGGTTCGTGTGCGGGCCGAAGGCCCGACGACGTTCAGCTGACCGAGTTCACCCAGGTCTGCGCCACGTCGGCCGGTTGCTCCTGCTTGGCCGTCACATCGAGGTTGAGCTTCGAGATGGCATCGGTGGTCAACTTGGCATCGATGCTGTTGAGGATCTTGGCTACGCCAGGGGTGTCCACCGACTTACGGATGACCGGCACGATGTAGTCCGCCCCCTCCAGGTGCTTGTTGTCGGTGAGGGCGACGAAGTTATTCGAGACCACATCTCCGTTGCTCGAGAAAAGCTCGACCACTTGAACCTCGCCATTCTTGAGTGCGGCCACGCTGAGGGGCCCGGCTGTGTCGAGGCTCTTGAAGCCGGCGAAATTGAGGCCGTAGACCTTCTTGAGCCCCAACTCACATCCGGCGTTGCTCGGGCATTCGGGAGGTCCGCCCAGGGTCAGTTTCGAGGCGTAGGGCTTCAGGCTCGAGATGGTCGTGAGGTGGTCCTTCTTCGCGGTGGCTTTGGTCACCGCGAAGACGTTGGTGTCCAGCGCCTTGGATGCGGGGAGCACGGTTACCCCGGACGACGCGAGTGCCTTCTGGTCAGCCGGGATGGCGGTGGCGATGTTGTCTGCCGCGGGGAGAACAGCACCGTTGTGGAGGAAGGCGAGGAGCGAGGCGGCGTAATCAGGCTCCAGATTGATCTGGCCCTTCTCGATGGCGGGTACCACGATCGCCCTGGCTCCCAGGGTAGGTTCGACCGTGACCTGGTAACCCCCCTTCTTGAGGACATCGGCCCAGATGTTGGAAACGATTTCTTGCTCCTCGAAGTTTGCAGGACCGATGATGATTGTCGGCTTGCTGGCCGCGTGCACGGAGGCCGACGCAGCCGCCGGCGCGACCACGACAGCTGCGATCATGGCCAGGGCACCGACGACAAGAGAGTGCTTGAAACGCATGTGGGGATACCTTTCCCGATTGGGAGGGGCGGAAACACGCCCCCTCGGAGCGAGCGCGATGTTACCGTCATGGGACCGTCGTGTGATCGAAATACTTACTTACCCGATCGGGTTTGTCAACTTACCCGGATGCGGGCCCCCGGGCGGGCGGGCACGAGGCCCCGCCTGCCCTGCCGGCGCAGGGGGAGCGGAGTGAGCGCCCGGGCCAGAAGGCTGAGGAGACCAGCCACCAGTCCGGCCATGACGGCCACCAGAATGGCACCACTGAACGAGACAACTGCGTTATTGGTGTTCAGCCCGGAGATCACATAGGTCCCGAGGTCCGAAAAGGTGACGTACGCCGCCAGCGTCGACGTCGCCACCACCTCGATGGCGGCGGTGCGCACGCCAGCCATGACGAACGGGACCGCAAGGGGCGCTTCCACCCGGCGGAGCACCTGGCCGCCAGTCAGTCCCATCGCCTTCGCCGCATCACGGACGTCGGCATCGACCTCTCGCATCCCCACGTAGGTATTGGTCAAAATGGGAGGGATCGCCAACGCGGTGAGGGCGATCCACGCCGCCAGGAATCCGTTCCATTTGAGCGAGATGGCCGGCTGGATGGCGAGCAGGGTGAGGAGGGCCAGGGTGGGCACGGCCCGGAAGGCGTTGGCCGCGTTGACGGCGACCAGTCCGCCTCGTCCGGTGTGGCCGAGAAACACCCCGAGGCCCCCCCCGAGGACGAGGGCGGCGAGCACCACCGCCACGGACAGTTCGAGCTGATGCCAGAACAGCAAGGGGATGCCCTGCGACCCGCTCCAGTTCGACGACGTCGTGAACCAGTCGGCCACCTGGTCGAGGAAATGCATGTCAGCGGTCGCCTTTCGCCGGCCTCTTGGTGCGGGCCCATGGCACGGCCAATCGCTGGGCGCCGACGAGCAACAGGTCGGCGATTCCCGCCAGGGCCACGGAGAGCACGAGACCGACGATGATCGGCGTGTTGTACGGGAGGGCGAAGCCGTAGGTGATCTGCTGGCCGAGGCCTCCGAGGCCGATGAGCGCCGTCACTGTCACTAACCCGATGACGGTCGCCGTGGCCACCCGCACCCCGGCGAAGATGTAGGGCAGGGCGAGGGGAAGGTCGACGCGGAGGAGGGCGGCGGTGGGCGAGTAGCCAAGTGCGACCGCTGCCTCCCGGGCGTCGGGCGGGACGGCGTCGAGACCGGCCACGGTGTTCCAGGTGAGGATGAGCAAGGTGTACCCGACCAGTGCGATCTCGGCCGTCTTGTACGAGTCCGGCGGCACGAAACCGGTCACCGGCCCCAGAATGGCGAAGAGTGCGAGTGAGGGGATGATGTAGAGCGCGCTCGCCACCCCGAAGACCGGAGCCCGGACCAGGCGATAGCGCCAGGCGAGCATCGCCAAGGGAATCGAGATGACGATGCCGATTCCCACCGCGATCAGGCTGAGTTCTATGTGCTGTACCAGATCGCCCTGAATCTGGCTCCACTGGCCGGTGACGTAGCTCCACCGGAAGAACGGGTTCGACGTTCCGGGCCACACGCCGCTCACGTTACCGGTCGGCATTCGAGGAGGTTCCTGTCTGCCCGCTATTTCCTACCGAACCGGTGGGTAATGTCTCCTGCCATGATCACGCTCGACGGGGTGTCGAAGCGCTATGGCGCAAACTCCGTCGCGGTTGACGCGTTGAGCCTGACCGTGCCCGACGGTGAGCTCTGTGTGTTCGTCGGGCCGTCGGGGTGCGGCAAGACGACGACGCTGCGGATGATCAATCGACTCATCGAGCCGACAGGGGGCCGCATCCTGATCGACGGGGTCAATGTGCTGCAGGCGGACCCGGTGGAGTTGCGCCGGGGGATCGGCTACGTGATCCAGCAGGGTGGCCTGTTCCCGCACCGCCGGGTTGCCGACAACATCGCCACCGTCCCCCGCCTCCTCGGTTGGGAGAAGGATCGGGTCGACGCCCGGGTGTTGGAACTGCTCGAATTGGTGGGTCTCGACCCGGCCCAGTACGCCCGGCGCTTTCCGCACGAGCTGTCCGGAGGCGAGCGCCAGCGGGTCGGCGTGGCCCGGGCCCTGGGCGGTGATCCACCCGTCCTCCTGATGGACGAACCTTTCGGCGCCGTCGACCCGGTCACCCGCCAGCGCCTTCAGCAGCAGTTCCTCGACCTCCAACGCGACCTCAAGAAGACGATCGTCTTCGTCACCCACGACATCGAAGAGGCGGCCAAGCTCGGCGATCGCATCGCTGTGCTGTCGAAGGGTGGCGTGCTCGAGCAGTACGACACCCCGGCGCAAATCCTGGGCGCACCAGCCACCGCGTTCGTGGCCGACTTCGTCGGCGCGGACCGGGGGGTTCGACGATTGGCCGTCACGACGATCGCGGCCGACGACCTGTCACAGCCGCCCAAGGTCGCTCCGGGCCAATCCATGACCGACGCCTTCTCGAGCGCCGCGGGGTCCGAGAACAGATGGGCGGTGGTGGTCGACGACAGCGAGCACCTCTTGGGGTGGATCGAGCTCGACGCGGCGCAGGCGGGATCGGTGACGGATCATCTGGTTCCCTTCGGGGTGCAACTTCCGCTCGGCACCTCGTTACGCGCCGCACTCGCCGAAATTCTCCAGCAGGACGTTCGTTGGATTCCGGTCGTCGACGGCGAGCGCTACCTCGGGGTCATGACGCCGAATGGGATCCACGCCGCGATGCGCCGTTCGGTGGGCGGGCACGCCGTCGAGGGCTGAGGCCTCAGCTGTCGTTCGTCGGATCCGGGTCGACCTCCGATTTCGCCTTGCCGCGGGGGTGGGTTTCCCGCCGGTGCGTGGTCGGCGGGATGATCACCGCCGGACGGTGACCTTCCAATTCGGGCGAGCGCTGGGGAGGACGCTTCGGCGCGACAACGCCCGAACGCAGGTGGCGGCGGTTGCCCGACCACGGAGCGGGTGGAGCGGTCAGGTGGTCGCACAGGCGGTAGGCGACCGTCTCGTAGTTGACCCGCCAACCGCGGAAGTCGGGCCATGCTTCCTCCGCCGACCGTTCCATCGGGAATCCGACGTGGTCCAGCATCGCGACTGCTTCTGCGAACTCTTCGAAGGTCAAGTCGATCGGTCCCTCCGGATTGGGATCGGGGTCGACCGTCCACCTCAGGACCTTGGCGATCCGGTTGAGCGCGGTGAAACCCATGCGGAGGCACAACCTCGATTGTGACGAGGCCGTCCCCGGTGCGAGGGCCAGGTGCATCGCCGCCCCGTCCAGGACGGCCAACAGGCCGACCAGCCAGGAAAACCAGGGATCCGGTGACCGGAACAGCAACATCACCGGGTAGGTGGTATGGCTCTCCGCCAATTCGGCCGACCATTGCTCCCATTCCGAGTAGAACTGCGGCAGCGTGTCGATGATGCCCACCAGCTGGTGGCGGGCCAGGAGCTCGGGGCCCCAGGCCGGGACGCCCGCTCGACTCTCGAGCATCGCCACCAGGCTCTCCCTCCGGTTGAACGCTTGGTAGAGGGCGGGGAGATAGGCGATCTGCAGGGCGACGATCACCACCCACGTGGCCCCGGCCGCGATGTCCACCGCATAGTTGGCGCGGCCACTGAGGTCGATCGTCCCGACCGTCAGGAGGGCCCCTGAGGCTTGCGCGAGAGCCGACGCGAGGTCGTGGGTGGTGCCCACGAGCATGAGGGCATAGCCGATGATGAAACACGCGGCCCAGACCGCCAGCTGGCCGACGAGGGCGACGGGCGCCACCGGCGCCAGGAATGCGTCCTTTCGTTCATAGGTGCGCGCCGGGCGGGCCACGCCGATGAAGGCCGCGAGCACCGCTTTGTTGACCATCGACGACAGGCGCTCGAATCCCCTCGGCTCGCGGGGGAGCACGATGGTGAACAGCACGCTGGCCGCCGTGAAGACGACGACGACGAGACCGAGTGCGAAAAGAACGGTGTCCATGGATCGGCCGGCTCAGTCAGGCGATCGCTCGGGCACGCCGTCAGTATCGCCGCTCGGTCCCACCCGTCGCACGGTGGCGAGATTGGATGGGCTTACGAAGTTCCGGTCGTGACCGTGGTCACGGTGGCGCCCGGCGGCAGCTCGAACAACGAGGCCGCGGGCGTCGAGGAGTAGCTCTGGATCTCGAAGCTCGTGGAGTCGGAGGCCACCTTCACGTAGCCGAGGATGCCTTGGGCGGTGGTGCAGATCGTGCTGGTCCCGGGCACCCCGGAGGCCTGGAAGTCGACACAGCTCATGGCGAAGCCGTTGACCGTCATCGATGAGGAGGTGACCTTGTCACCCGCGAGACCGGCGGCGAGGGAGAAGCCCTTGAGGAAGCCGATCCAGTGCGCGGGTGTGTAGAGGTCGAAGATCTTGTTCTCTGTGGCCGCACTGGCGATTCCCAGCTTCCGGCACGTCCATTGCGGGTCCGAGGATGGTTGCGTGCAGGCGAACTCGCCTGCCGCGTTGACCAACAGGTGCACCGGAGCCGTCGCGCTCCCTCCCGAGGGGGTCTCGTTGAAAGCCACCCCGGTGGGTGGCCGGACGGCGTAGACGATCGTCGCCGGCGCACTGCCGGTCGTGACATACGTCGCCTCGAACGCGCTGGCCGCGCCGGATTGCAAGGTGGAGCTGAAGGCGTCGATCGTCGCCTGGTTGCCTCTGATGTCGTCCACCGCGCTCTTCACCCTGCCGACGGCCGAACAGGACGCGAGACCGACGGTACCGACGAGGAGGGCGACGGCGACGACGCCCCGGAGCCCGAGGTTTCCGAGGATCACCGGTGACCGGTCGGCGTGCGTGGCCATTGCTCAGCCTCCCTGTCGGCGTCTCCCGGTCCGTCGCTCAGGATACGACGTGGCGGCGCGCGCACGGGAGCCACGTGTAGGAGCCCAGCAAACGTTTGTGCGAGAACTATTTGGCGCCCCGCACAAATCGTCGGCGCCTGCAAGTGTCGACGTTCATTCGGGTCCTCGATAATTCTCTCGCCCACTGCGTCACATCCGACTACGGTCAGGGCAAGCGACGTGGAGGAGCGGGCGATCAATCGTTCGCTTGGACGCCGTGTTTCGTGGCCTGAAATTGGCGGTTAGTTTTCGTAACGCAAGAGATTCGCAATCACGCACCACGACTCATTTACACTCAATGAACGAACAATTATTGGCGCCAGAGCGCATGCCGATGTTGACTCCAGATTCGCTGCCCGGCACCGACACGGTGCTGGGTCAGGCGGGCGCTGAAAATTTTCCGGTGGCCTCGCGTCTGCTGCCGCGTGCGGTGCGGGACCATCTCCTGGCCGTCTACGGCTTCGCCCGCTTGGCCGACGATATCGGTGACGAGGCGGGGGGCGACCGACTTCTCCTTCTTGATTGGCTCACACGTGAGCTCGAGCTCGCCGCGGTGGGCCGGGCCACGCATCCACTCCTGCAACGCCTGACCCCGACGATCCGACGCTTCGAGCTTCCTCTCGATCCCTTCCACCGTTTGATCGAGGCGAACCGGCGCGACCAGACGGTGGTCCGCTACGGGACCTTCGAGGATCTGGTCGCGTATTGCAGGCTGTCCGCCACCCCGGTCGGGGAGCTCGTGCTGCGGATCTTCGAAGTCAGTACTGCCGCCCGCATCGCGCTTTCCGACGACGTGTGCATCGCGCTGCAGATCATCGAGCACCTTCAGGATGTCGGCGAGGATGTCGCCCGCGATCGGATCTACCTTCCGCAGAGCGACCTGCGTGCGTACGGTTGCGCCGAGGGTGACCTGCGCGCTCCCCGGACCAGCCCGGCGCTGCGCACCGTCCTGCGCTACGAAGCGGGTCGGGCCCGTCGCCTCCTCGCCTCGGCTGCCCCGCTGACCCGTCAGCTTCCCCTCCAGCCCCGCATCGCGGTGTGCGGGTTCGCCGCGGGGGGAATGGCGGCGCTCGATGCGATCGAGGCGGCGCGGTTCGAGGTGTTGGCGGTCAGGTGCCGACCCCGCCCCTTGCGCCTCGGCGTACGTCTTGTGGGCGGCTTCCTGACGGCATCGGTGGAGAGGTCGGTGTGAATACCGAGACCGCCTACCGGGCCTGCGAGGAGATCACCCGGCGTGAAGCCAAGAACTTCGGTTATGGCATCCGGCTTCTGCGGGTCCCGGAGCGTCATGCGTTGTCCTCGGTGTACGCATTGGCACGCAAGATCGACGACATCGGTGACGGCGCGGCCGTCCCGGCGCAGAAACTCCTCGAGTTGGAGCAGGTGCGCGCGAGCCTGCACCCGATCGACGCCGGGAGCGACGATCCGGTGCTGGTGGCTGTGGCCGCCGCGACCACCCGCTATCACCTGCCGCTGGGGGCTTTTGACGAGTTGATCGAGGGTTGCGAAAACGACGTCCGTGGGACCAGCTACGCCACGTTCGACGACCTGGTCGTCTACTGCCGGCTCGTCGCCGGATCCATCGGCCGGCTCTCGCTCGCCGTGTTCGGGACCACAGATCCCCACGCAGTGGAGCTGGCGGATGATCTGGGCGTTGCGCTACAGCTCACGAACATCCTGCGCGACGTCGTCGAAGACCGCGCGAACGGCCGGGTCTACCTTCCGGCCGAGGACGCCATCGCAGTCGGCTGTCCCCCCGACCTCTCGGGCGGCGATGCCGCGCTCGCCGATCTGGTCGCCTTCGAATGTGCGCGGGCCCACGAGTGGTTCGAACGCGGCTTGCAGCTCCTCCCTCTCCTCGATCGCCGGAGCCGGGCCTGTGTCGGAGCAATGGCCGGCATCTACTACCGGCTGCTCGTCCATATCGAGCGTGATCCCTACGCCGTGACCCAGCGCCGGCTCTCCCTGCCGGCGGCCGAAAAAGTGTGGATCGCCGGCAAGTGCATCGTCGGGGCACGGCCATGACGGCCCAACGCGTGGTGGTTGTGGGTGGCGGACTGGCCGGGGTCAGCGCAGCATTGTCGCTGGCCGACGCGGGAGCCGAGGTCACCCTCCTGGAGCGGCGGCTCCGGCTCGGCGGACTGACCTGGTCCTTCCAGCGCAACGGCCTCTCGTTCGACAACGGCCAGCACGTGTTCCTGCGGTGCTGTACCGCCTATCTGCGGTTCGTGGACCGCATCGGTGCTCGTGACGCCGTCTATCTGCAGCCGCGCCTCGACATCCCCGTCCTTTCTCCTGACGGGACAAGGGCCTCCATTGCCCGGGGATCGTTGCGCGCCCCTCTCCACCTCGCGTCCTCGCTGGCCCGGTATCGGCACCTGACGATCCAAGACCGTCTGCGACTGGCCTGGCCCGCCTGGGCCTTGAGCCGCCTCAACCCCGAGGATCCGTGGCTCGACACGATCACCTTCGGGACTTGGCTCTCCCGGCACGGGCAGAGCGACGCGGCAATCGACCGGCTCTGGGATCTCATCGCGCTGCCCACTCTGAATGTCCGCGCCCGGGAAGCCTCGCTGGCGCTGGCCGTCAAGGTGTTCCGCACCGGTCTCCTCGACCAGGCCGATGCCGGGGACGTCGGGTGGTCGACCGTCCCGCTGACGGAGTTGCACGGTGACTACGCAGCACGCGCCCTGGACGGCGCGGGGGTGGCGACCGTGCTGGGCGCCCGGGCGCAGCACGTTGCAGCACAGGCCGGCGGAGGGCTCGAGGTCGTGACCGACGAGACGACCTACGGGGCGGAGGCGGTTGTCGTGACGACGCCGCCCGAGGTCACCCAGCGCCTGGTGCCCGAAGGCGTGCTCCCCGACGAGCTGGGACTCGGCCAATCCCCCATTGTCAACGTGCACCTGGTCCTGGATCGGCCGGTCACGGATCTGCCCTTGGCGGCTGTCGTGAACTCACCTATCCAATTCTTCTTCGATCGGACGGCGTCCTGCGGGCTGCAGTCGGGACAGTGCATCTCCATTTCACTGTCGGCGGCCGACGACTACATCGCCGAGTCGTCATCGCAACTCGTCCGCACCTTCTTCGCCGCGCTCCAGGCTCTCCTTCCGGTTGCCCGCACGGCCCGTCTGGTCGACGGGGTCGTCACCCGTGAGCGCGCCGCCACCTTTCGGGCCGCGCCGGGCACGGCGGCACGTCGCCCCCCGGCCCGCACGTCGGTGCCCGGCCTGTTCCTCGCCGGCGCATGGTGCGATACGGGGTGGCCGGCGACCATGGAGGGTGCCGTCCTGAGCGGTGAGCGCGCGGCCGGCGCCATCGTGGGCGATCGCCGCAATTCCCTCCTGCGCCTGGAGGCGGTGGCGCCGTGACCGCCTCAGCCCTCTCGCCCAACGCGAACGACATCGCGGCAGCCACGCTGGCGCGCGCCACCCGGATGGTGACACCGGCCCTCGACGAGGCCGTCACTCGCCTCAGCCCTTCCTTGCAGGCGCCGGTGCAGCACCATCTGGCGGGCGGAGGAAAGCGGGTGCGGGCCGCGCTCGCACTGGTCGCCGCCGCCGCCGCCGGCGGGACCGAGGCCGATGGCGTGCTCGGCGCGGTGGCGATCGAGCTGGTCCACAACTTCTCTCTCATTCACGACGACATCATCGACGAGGACACCGAGCGCCGGCATCGCCCGACCGTGTGGAGCCAGTACGGCGTCGGGTCGGCCATCATCGTCGGCGACGCGTTGGCCACGCTGGCCCTCCAGGTGCTCCTCGACGTGCCCACGCCCGAGCGGGTGCTCGCCGCCCGCTGCCTGGTCGAGGCCACCCAGCTGATGATCGCCGGGCAGGCCGACGACATGGCGTTCGAGTCCCGGGAATCGGTCACCGTGGAGGAATGCCTCTCCATGGAGAGGGGGAAAACGTCTGCCCTCCTGGCGTGCGCCGTCTCCCTGGGGTCGATCCTCGCCGGCGCCCCCGATGAGACCGTCGACGCCTTGGCGGAATTCGGTTCGCATCTCGGAACCTCGTTTCAAGCGGTCGATGATCTGCTCGGGGTCTGGGGCGAGCCGGCGCGTACCGGGAAGCCGGTCGGGAGCGACCTGTCGCAGCACAAGAAGACGCTCCCGGTCTCCATCGCGCTGGCGGGCAGTGACGTCCGGACCGAAGAGTTGCGCCAATTGCTCGCTCGCGACCTCTCGCCCTCTGACGTCGAACGGGCGCGGACCCTCCTCGAGGAGTGCGGTGCCAAAGACGAGACCACAGCCCTGGCTGACGCCCACCTCACCTCGGCCCTCGCCGCCCTCGACCGGGTTGCGCTCGCGCCCGGACCGAAGAGCGAGCTCGTCGCGATCGCCAGGTTCGTGACGGAGCGGGACAACTGATGACGCTCTCCTCCCTGTTCCGATCCGACACGCCCGAAGGCGATGACCGTCAGGCAGTCCGGGTCACGGTGCGCCGTCGTCGGACGATCGCGGCGGACACCGCCGCCGCCGAGAGTCTCGGGCGCTCTGTCGCCGCTCTCAAGGACCTCCAGCACGAAGACGGCTGGTGGAAGGGCGAGCTCGAGACGAACGTCACGATGGATGCCGAGGATCTCCTCCTACGTGAGTTCCTCGGCATCCGCACCGAGCGCCAGACAGCGGCGGCCGCCCGTTGGATCCGTTCTCGTCAACGCGACGACGGCACGTGGGCCACGTATTACGGGGGTCCCCCAGACCTCTCGACCACCATCGAGGCCTACGTGGCGCTCAAACTGGCCGGCGACACCCCGGACGATCCCCACATGCAGCTGGCCCTGGAGTACATCCGGGGCGAAGGGGGGATCGGGGCCAGCCGGGTCTTCACCCGTATGTGGTTGGCGCTGTTCGGCAAATGGCCGTGGGAGAAGCTGCCCATCCTCCTGCCCGAGCTCATGCTGCTGCCGCCATGGGTGCCCTTGAACATCTACGACTTCGGGTGCTGGGCCCGTCAGACCGTGGTCGCGCTCACCGTCGTGAACGCCCATCGACCGGTGCGCCGGCTCTCCATCGACATCGACGAGCTCGACCTTGGACCGGCACCTGCGGCCCGCCACTCGCTCGGCACGTGGGCCGGTCGATTCGACCTCCTCGACCGGGCGCTCCACTACTACGAGCTCCGGCCGATCGGGTTTCTCCGTCGCTTCTCCCTCGGCAGGGCCGAGCGCTGGATCATCAAGCGTCAGGAGGCTGACGGCTCGTGGGGCGGCATTCAGCCGCCCTGGGTGTACTCGCTGATCGCCCTCCATCTCCAGGGGTATCCGCTTGATCACCCCGTGATGCAGGCCGCCCTCGAGGGGCTCGACGCCTTCACCATCGAAGACGAGGCCGGACGCCGCATCGAGGCGTGCCAGTCCCCGGTGTGGGACACCGCGTTGGCGGTGATTGCCCTGGCCGACGCCGGAGTCCCGGCGGACGACCCATCGCTGCAGAAGGCGGGCCGTTGGCTGGTCGACGAGGAGATCACGGTTCCGGGCGACTGGTCCGTGCGGCGCCCCGCTCTGGCTCCCGGGGGATGGGCCTTCGAGTTCGCCAACGACAACTATCCCGACATCGACGACACGGCCGAAGTGGCGCTCGCCCTCCGGCGCACCAAGGAGGCGGAGAGTGACGCCGTGGCACGTGCCATCGCCTGGACCGAGGGCATGCAGTGCAAAGACGGCGGGTGGGCCGCCTTCGACGTCGACAACACGCGGGCGCTCTGCCGTGATCTCCCGTTCTGTGACTTCGGCGAGCTCATCGATCCGCCCAGTGCCGACGTCACCGCACACGTCATCGAGATGTTGTCCATCCTCGGGCACAGCGGCCGGGCGACCGAGCGGGGGATCCTGTGGCTGTTCGACGCGCAGGAAGCCGATGGCTCATGGTTCGGCCGTTGGGGGTCGAACCACCTCTACGGCACGGGCGCCGTCGTTCCGGCGTTGGTGGCGGCCGGCGTCTCGCCCCGCCATCCGGCCATTCGCCGCGCCGTGGTCTGGCTCGAAGAGCATCAGAACGGGGATGGTGGGTGGGGCGAGGATCTCCGGTCGTACCGGGACCCCGACTTCCGCGGTCGTGGCGTGTCGAACGCCAGCCAGACCGCCTGGGCGCTCCTTGCCCTCCTTGCGGCGGGCGAGCGTGGTCCGGCCTGCGAGAGGGGCATCGCCTATCTCGTCGACAACCAGCTCCCCGACGGGACGTGGGATGAGACCTGGTTCACCGGGACGGGCTTCCCGGGCGACTTCTACATCAATTACCACCTCTACCATCTCGTCTTTCCGGTGATGGCGCTGGGCCGGTACGTCCACGGGTGGGACCATGGTTGACCTCGCGGTGCTCACAGCCGACCGGGTCGAGGCCGACGCCATCGGCGGCGGCGTGATGGTCAGCGGCACGGGGATGGAGCAGGCACTCCTGACCGGAGCCCGCATGCGTGACTCTTTGGCCCCGGGCACGCCGGTGGCGCTGTCCGGAGTGGCCTACGGACTCGATCCTGCGCTCCCGCCCGGGGCGCTGGTGGTGGGCACCGAATTGTGGGCCACGGACGGGACGCCACGGCGCCCGCTTCCGACGGCGGCGCTCGTGGCGAAGGATCTGCGCCGCCTGGGCCTGCACGTGTGGACCGGCCCTCTGGTGTCGTCGTCTCGCGAGCCCTCGGTCGAAGAGGCCGCACGGCTCGCCGCTGACGGGGCCATCGCGTGGGACACCGAGTCGGCATGGATCGCGCGGCAATTGCCGGATCACCCGGTGGCGGCCGTGAGGGTCATCGCTGATCGTGGTGAGGGTCAGGCCATGCGCGCGTTGGGATCCCTTTTCGGTATCCGCACATCGCTCGAACGCTGGGCCCGCGCCAGCCGTCCGCACGATGTCCTGCTCGCCAGCCCTCGTTCGTTCTGCGCCGGTGTCGAACGAGCAATCGAAATCGTCGAGCGTGCGCTGGAGCGTTTCGGCCGGCCGGTGTTCGTCCGCCGCCAGATCGTCCATAACGCGCACGTCGTCGCCGGCCTGGAGGCCAAGGGCGCAGTCTTCGTGGCCGAGCTCGATGACGTCCCCGACGGTGCGACCGTCGTCCTGGCGGCGCACGGGGTGTCTCCCGCCGTGCGGACGGCAGCAGCGCAGCGGCAGGACCTTACGGTGATCGATGCGACGTGCCCGCTGGTGGCCAAGGTGCACCACGAAGCCAGACGCTACCTGGCGCAGGACTACCGGATCGTCCTCGTCGGGCATGCCGAGCACGAGGAAGTGGTGGGCACCATCGGTGAGGCGCCCGACCGGATCCAGCTCGTCCAACGCAAAGAGGATGTCCAGGATCTCGTCTTCGGCGACGATGACCGCGTGGCGTACCTGACCCAGACCACCCTTTCGATCGACGAGACGGCCGACGTGATCGAGGCTCTGCGCGACCGTGTGCCGCACCTCGTGGGCCCGTCCTCCAACGACATCTGCTACGCCACCCAGAATCGCCAGGACGCCGTGCGTGCCCTGGCCAATCGATGCGATCTCATGCTGGTTGTCGGTTCGACGAATTCGTCCAACGCCGTCCGGCTGGTGGAGGTGGCCCGCCGGGAGGGATGCCGGGCCGAACTCATCGAAGACGCCTCGGAGATCCATCTCAGTTGGCTCGACGGCACCCGTACCGTCGGGCTGACGGCCGGAGCCTCCGCACCGGAGACCCTGGTGACCGACGTCATCGAAAGCCTGAGGACCCTCGGGCCGACAACTGTTACCGAACACAGGACAACCGAAGAAACCGTGCAATTCTCACTACCAAGGCAGGTGCGCTGATGCCCATTCCGTTGCGACAGAACATCCGAGTCGGGACCTACTTCCTCAAGAAGAAGCTGCAACGTGACCCCCGCTTCCCCTTCATCACGGAGATCGAGCCGCTCTTCGCGTGCAATCTCTCGTGCCCGGGATGCGGGAAGATCCAGCATCCGACCGACATCCTGCGCAAGCGCCTGTCGGTGGAGGACGTCGTGAACGCGGTCGAAGAGTGCGGCTCGCCCATGGTCTCCATCGCGGGTGGTGAGCCACTGCTCCACCCCGACATCGCGGCCATGGTCGAAGAGCTCATACGCCGCAAGGTCTATGTCTACCTGTGCACCAACGCCGTGCTCCTCAAGCGGCGCATCGACAAGTTCACCCCCTCCCATTTCTTCTCATGGGTCGTGCACGTCGACGGCCTGCGCGAACGGCACGACGCCGCAGTCGACCGTGAGGGTGTCTTCGACGAGGCCGTCGAGGCCATCCGCCTGGCCAAGCAGAAGGGGTTCCGTGTGACGACGAACTCGACGTTCTTCAACACGGACTCACCCAAGACGGTGCGTGACGTGCTGAACTTCCTCAACGACGACCTGGGTGTCGACGCCATGATGATCTCGCCCGCGTTCGCCTACGAGAAGGCCCCCGATCAGGAGCACTTCCTCGGGGTCGAGCAGACGCAGAAGCTGTTTGCGGACGCGTTCGGGCAGAAACACCGGAAGAAGTGGCGGCTGAATCATTCGCCTCTGTTTCTCGACTTCCTCGAGGGCAAGTCGGACTTCCAGTGCACCGCGTGGGGTATCCCGAGCTACTCCGTGCTCGGTTGGCAGCGTCCCTGCTATCTCATGGCCGACGGGTACGCCAGCAGCTACAGGGAGCTGATCGACACCACCGATTGGGACGCGTACGGCCGGGGCAAGGACGAGCGCTGCTCCAATTGCATGGCCCACTGCGGGTACGAGCCCAGTGCGGTGATCGCCACCATGGGCTCGCTCCGCCAGTCCCTGCGCGCCCTCGTCTCCACGCACTGAGCCCGGTGGCCGCCCTCGACATCGGGACGTCCGCCCCACCACTCCTCTCGACGGAGGCATTGGCGTGGGCGGACGGTGCTTCGAGGCCGGCCGAGTGCACCGATCCGGTGGCACTCCTCGGGTTGAGCCCGGCGAGGGTGCGCCAGCTCGGCGCGCCGGCGCTCGGGTCGTTGGCGGCTGACATCCGTTCCTTCCTCGTCTCGGCCGTCTCGGAGAATGGCGGGCACCTCGGTTCGAATCTCGGTGTCGTCGAGCTGACGCTGGCGCTCCACCGGTGTTTCGAGTCGCCCCGGGATCGGATCGTGTGGGACACCGGCCATCAGACCTATGTCCACAAGATCCTCACCGGGCGGGCGGGTGACTTTTCCACCCTGCGTCGCGCCGAGGGGATCTCGGGATACAGCAACCGTTCTGAGTCCGCCCATGACCTGGTGGAGAACAGCCACGCCTCGACCGCGCTGTCGTACGCCTACGGGCTCGCCCGGGCCCGGGATCTCGCGCGGGCGGCGCATCATGTTGTGGCGGTGGTCGGGGACGGTTCGCTCACCGGGGGCCTGGCCTATGAAGCCCTCTCGAACATCGGTGCGCACGGCACCCGGGTGATCGTCGTCCTCAACGACAACGGACGGTCCTATGCCCCGACCGTCTCGAGCCTGACCACCGCGGGACGTCCCCACGAGGAAGCTGGTACGCCGGCCCCGTTCTTCGCTGCGCTGGGGATCAGCTACGAAGGCCCGGTGGACGGGCACGACCTCATGCAACTCGAAGATGCCCTTGCCCACGCGGCGCGGGTGCCCGGACCCGTGGTCCTCCACGTGCACACGGAGAAGGGGCGTGGGTATCCGCCGGCCGAGAACGACGATGAGAAACGGCTGCACGACATCGGACCGTTCGACCCGGCTACCGGAATGGCGCATGTGCGGCGCGTCGGCGCGGCGAGTTTCACCGAGGCCTTCGGTACGGCACTCGTGCGGGAGGCGTCGGCGCATCCCGAGTTGATGGCGATCACCGCGGCGATGCCGGGTTCGTGTGGGCTGACCGAGTTCTCCCGCCGCTATCCCGAACGGTTCATCGACGTCGGCATCGCGGAGCAACACGCCGTGGCGACTGCGGCCGGTCTCGCCATGGGCGGCTTTCGCCCGGTTGTCGCCATCTATTCGACCTTTCTCAACCGGGCATGGGACCAGCTCTACTACGACGTCGGTCTGCATGGTCTGCCCGTCATCTTCTGCATCGACCGGGCGGGCATCACCGGAGACGACGGTCCGAGTCACAACGGGGTGATGGACCTGGCCCTCTTGACCAAGGTGCCCGGCATGACGGTGCTGGCACCGTCCTCCTACGAGGAGGTCCCGGTGATGCTGGCGCAGGCGATCGCCATCACGAGCGGGCCCGTCGCGCTGCGTTGGCCCAAGACCGAAGCCCGGCGTTGCTCTGCCACGGGGACCGGGCTCTCGGCCCGCCAGGCGCGTGTCGGCCGCACCGTGTGCTTTCTCGGGCTCGGGAAGATGGTCGAGGTCTGCGAGCAGGCGGCCGAGGACCTCTCCCGGCTCGGGGTCGAGGCCACGGTATGGGACGTGCGGGCCGCCGCCCCTTTGGATCCGGGCATGCTCTGCGATGCGCTCCGGCATCAGGTGGTCATCACGGTCGAGGATGGCGTGGTGGCCGGCGGTGTGGGTGCGTCGATCGCCGCCGCCCTGCGGGCCTCGGCGGAACCGGGGCCCGGTCCACTCCCGGCCATCATGTCGTGCGGGCTGCCGCTGGCCTATTTCCCGCAGGGAAAAGCCGACGACATCCTCTCGGGTCTCGGGCTCGACGGCCCCAGCCTGGCCCGGAAGGCCCTCAGGCTGTGCCAGCCCGGCGGGGACATCTGAACCGAGGCTCCGCCTTCGGTGACCCGGGGACCGATCAGGGCAAGCGATGCCGCCCGAAGCGGTGGGTGCGACACAACGGGCGATACCTCACGGAGCGAACGACCCGCGTCGGGGGACGTGTGGGCTCGTCCTCGGGCTCGTCGTCGAAACAGGGGCACCCGAGTGCCTGACCGAGGCACCCCGGGCATCGTTCAATGCAACAACCGGGATGGTGGACACCTCCGGGCGGCGTTCCACAATCCGGGCAGCAGAAGTCGATGTGCCGACCCTTGCTGAAGTCCTCTGCCCCCCAAGGGATGGGGTGGACGGTCACGCCGCCAAGCATCAGCGCGTCGGGCCTGCAGCTGATCTCGTCCTTCATTTCGCCGTTGCAGTATTGGCACACCGACATCGGGGGTCCTCCTCACCGTTACCCCGATGATGGTCGCATCGGGTTGTGACACACGCCGTCCCGCCACGATGCGCACGTCCGCCGGCAGAGGGACCGGGAGCCCGGTGCGTCCTGGACCGGCCAGCGCTCTGCTAACATGCTCAACGCCGCTGAGCCATCGTTCACCGGGGCCCGTTCGAGACTTCCTTCGAGTAGGCCGTTCATCACTCGACTGGAGTTTCGTCATTACTTCCTTTACTGACCTTGGTGTTTCCGCGGATATACACGCGCGCTTGCAGAAGTTGGGCATCACCAGCCCGCTTCCGATCCAGACAGCCACGATTCCTGCCGCCCTCGCCGGCCGGGACATCTGTGGCAAAGCCCCCACGGGCTCGGGCAAGACACTTGCCTTCGGGATGCCGATCGTGGCCAATATGACCCAATCGCGGCCACGCCGCCCTCGGGCCCTCATCCTCGTGCCGACCCGTGAGCTCGCCTCGCAGGTGCACGCCGTGCTCGGTTCACTCCTCGGTCGTGACAGCCAGCGGGTGGTCTCCATTTTCGGCGGCACCGGCTACCGCGACCAGTGCCGGGCCCTCCATAAGGGCGTCAACGTGGTCGTCGCCTGTCCCGGACGGCTCGAGGACCTCATCGAGCGGGGCGACGTCATGCTCGACGACGTGACGACGGTCGTGCTGGACGAAGCGGACCGCATGTCCGACATGGGCTTCCTGCCCGCCGTTCGTCGCCTCCTGGACCAAACGTCGGCCAAGCGCCAGGTCATGCTCTTCTCGGCCACGATCGGCCGTGAAGTCGAGGCCATCATCCGCAGCTACCAGCATGATCCGGTGCGGGTCAACATCGAGACGGCCGAAGAAGAGAAGAGCGACGTCACCCATCACTTCTGGAAAGTCGACCGGGCCGAGCGCGTGGCGATCACGGCGAAGCTCGTCTCCCAGCACGGACAGGCCTTCGTCTTCTGCCGGACCAAAAGGGGCGCCGACCGCGTCGTGCGGCAGCTGCAGGCCGAAGGTGTCCGTGCGGTCCCCATGCACGGCGATCGGACGCAGGGACAGCGCGAGCGTGCACTCGATTCCTTTGCCAAGGGAAAAGCCGACGCGCTCGTCGCCACCGATGTGGTGGCCCGCGGGATCCATGTCGACGACCTTCCGTGCGTCGTCCATTTCGATCCACCGGCGGATCACACGGACTACGTGCACCGCTCGGGTCGTACCGGGCGCGCCGGCCGAACGGGCACCGTCGTGTCGCTGGTGACCGACGAGCAGCGCAAGGAGATACAGGGCGTCCAACGGGCGCTCGGCATGGAGCTCGGCCTCCTCGCCCCCTTCTCCTCGCCCATGGCACCCAAGGCCTCCCCGCGGCGTGAGAAGGGTGCCGACTCCACCATGACGGGCACGGTGAAGTTCTTCAACGGCGCCCGCGGCTACGGATTCCTGGCTCGAGAAGGCGGCGAGGACCTCTTCGTGCACCATTCGCAGATCGAAGGGGACGAGCGCCAGGGCCTGGCCGAGGGGCTCACGGTGGAGTTCACCGTGGCGCCCGGGCGCAAGGGCGAAGAAGCCCGCAACGTCAGGGTCGTGGCCGCCTGAACGGCAGCCCACGGTCACTGCCGGGTGCGCGTGTGCTCCGTCGGGAGCGGGAGGTATCGTTCCCGGTGAACTGTTCGATCCGCCAGCCTCATTCGTTCAACGGGAGCACCATGTCAGACCTACGATCCGTCCTGCCTCGCGGTGTCGCGACGGTGATGGCGGCGCTCCTGGTGTCCGGAATGGTCCTCCTGGCCGGCAACCTCTCACCGTCGGCCGCGGTGGCGCCCCCCGCCACACAGAACTTCGTTCTCGGGTTCGGATCCGCCGCGACGACGGTAGCCGACCAGACCCTGACCGGCCCCTTGACGGGCATCGCGTCGACGCCCGACGGGAACGGCTACTGGGCCACGACGGCCAGCGGCCAGGTGAGCGCCGAGGGAGATGCTGCGAACCTCGGCTCTGTCACCATTCCTCTGCGTGCCCCGATCGTCGGCATCCACGGCACGCCGTCCGGTCACGGCTACTGGCTGGTGGCCTCCGACGGGGGCATCTTCAGTTTCGGCGACGCCCAGTTCTACGGCTCCACCGGCGCCATGGTCCTCAACAAGCCGGTGGTCGGCATGGCCCCGACCAGTGACGGTCACGGCTATTGGCTGGTGGCCGCCGACGGGGGCATCTTCAGTTTCGGCGATGCGCAGTTCCACGGCTCCACCGGAGCCATGGTCCTCAACAAGCCGGTGGTCGGCATGGCCGCAACCGGTGACGGCCGCGGCTACTGGTTGGTGGCGGCCGACGGGGGCGTGTTCACCTTCGGGGACGCCCAGTTCTACGGCTCCACGGGCAACATCGTGTTGAACAAGCCCGTCGTCGGCATCACTGCGACCGCGGACAACGGCGGCTACCGCATGGTGGCCTCCGACGGTGGCATCTTCGACTTCGGCGACGCCCCCTTCTACGGGTCAGGGACAGGCGCCCCCTTGACGGCCCCCGTCGTCGGCATGGCCGCTCGCCCCGGTGGCTATTGGATCGCCTACGGGGCGACAGATCCCCTCACCACGGTGCTCGGCCAGGAAGAGGTGCTGGCCGGACTCGGGTACCTGCCATTGAGCTGGTCGCCGACAGGGTTCCAGTGGCTGTGGGCGCCTCCGGCGCCGTTGCAGGCCCTCTGGGTGCCCGGACAGAACGGGGCGATCGCCAAGGGCGCCATCATGGCGTTCGAGTCGGTGGCCGGGCTCACGACCAACGGTGCCATCTCCAACAGTGAGATCGCCGCCCTCCAAGCGGCCGCCGCCAATCCCACCGGACCCGACGCGAATCCGTACGGCTACTCGTATGCGGTGGCAAGCGAGTCGTTCCCCGAGTCCCTCACCGTCTGGCACAACGGGGTCGTCGTCGTGACCTCTCCCGCCAACACGGGCGGCGCCGGGACACCGACGGCACTCGGGTCCTTCCCCGTTTACGAACGCTTGCGCAATCAGGTCATGCGGGGCACGAACCCGAACGGTTCCACGTACGCCGATCCGGTGCAGTTCGTAGCGTACTTCAACGGCGGGGACGCGTTGCACTACATGCCCCGCACTTCCTACGGCGATCCGCAGAGTCTGGGCTGCGTGGAGCTCCCACTCGCCGGCGCCGCGGCAGCGTGGGCCTACATGACGTTGGGCTCGGTCGTCACCGTCGACTAGGCAGCTCCCGCACCGGGCGTCGTCGTTGCGCCGGAGCGCTCGATGCAGGGTCGGACGCCGTGAATGTGGCACGAAAGTTGAGCGAACGCTGCAATCCCATTGCAATGCGGTAGCGGGTTGGTTGCATCTCTTGTCGTGCGTTTTTTCCGCGGGGGAGGCGGGTAAAGTCGTGGTGAAGCTCGTTGTCATCGAGTGCGGGGGGTGTGCACAAGGGTTGTCGCAGTGAAGCGGGGTGGCTGCGTCGGACTCCTCGGGATTCGACTGAAGCGGCGCCGTCTTCCACGTGTACCGGTAGGCACCTCCCTCGAGAAACGAGGTAGTCAGAGAACGAACGCATGGTCAGCTAAGAGTGAAGGAGAAGGAGTTGTGACGGAACGGGTCCTGCGCGGAGTCTTCTTGGCCCAGGGCGCGTACGGCTCACTGTTCCGGCGAACGCACTCCGAACAAGGTGTGTCGACCGTCCACTACGCCTTCCTGATGGCGCTGGTCGCCTTGGCCGTGGCCCTTCTGGTCGGTGCCTTCGGGTCCGGCCTGAAAGGGCTTCTCGGCTCCCCTTGACCTGACTGACCAGAAAGCTTCATTAGGGAAACCCCCCTTTCCCGAATGAGATGACAGGCGGGCCGGATCGGACAACCGATCCGGCCCCTGTCAATTCCGGCGGCCTGCGTCAGGATGCGCCGGCGTCAGGCTGCGCGGTCGGGCCCGTCACGGCGGACTCGGAGGGCACCTTGACAAGTGGCCGATGGACCGGGCGGGGGCGCGGGGCGACCTTGCGCATGAACGAAGGGGCCCACCAGTTGGCGTCCTCCGCCAGCGTCATGATGGCCGGCACCAGCATGCCCCGGATGACGAAGGCGTCCATCAGCACCGCGAGGGCCAGACCGACGGCGAACAGCTTGATGAACGAGATACTGCTGCTCAACAGGCTGAGGAAGATGATGCTCATCAGCAGGGCCGCCGCAGTGATGATCCGACCGGTCTGCTGCATGCCGCCCGCGATCGCCGCGTCGTTGCCCGCCCCGTTGTCGTGGAGCTCCTTCATGCGCGAGACCAGGAAGACCTCGTAGTCCATCGACAGGCCGAAGGCGACGCAGAACATCAAGATGGGCATGGTGTCGATGAGCGTCCCCGTCGGCGTGAAATCCAGCAGCCTCGACAGGTGCCCTTCCTGAAAGATCCACACCATGACGCCGAAGGTGGCCGACAGGCTGATCACGCTGAGCACCAAGGCTTTCAGGGGGATGAAGAGCGAGCGGAAGAGGAAGAGCAGGATCAGGAACGTCGCTCCCACCACGATCAGGACGGCCAGAGGTAGGTAGTGGTTGATCACGGCAGTCGAGTCGACCAGGCTGGCGGGGGTACCACCCACGAGCACGGCGAACGGAGCCGGGCCGTCCCGGATGGCGTGGACGAGCGTCTCTCCTTCCGACGACAGGCCGTCACCCATCGGGACCACCGAGTACCAGATCCCGTTGCCCCGGTGGAATTGGGCCATGTAGCCGGCCGGTGCGGCGTAGTGGGTGCCGCTGACGTAGATGCCGCTGGAGGAATCGACGCTCTCCACGTCGGGAAGTTGCGACAGGTGGGTTGCGTAGGCCGCCTCCTCCGTCGCCGTGGTCGCTCCGGCGTCCGGCACCACGACGTCGATCACGTCGGTCTGTCCTTGACCGAATTCGGCCCGCAGCTTGTCGTCCACCTGCCGGACCTGGTCCGAAGGGGCGAGTACCCGATCGTCGAGGTAGCCCAAGCGGAGATGGACGAACGGCGTGGCCATGACGGCCAGGACCACCGCGACCGCGAGGATGACGATGACCGGCCGGCGCATGATGGCCCGCGCCGACCTGGACCAGAAGCCGTCGAGCGGTGGGCGGACCGAACGGCGCCACACGGTGAGGGAATTGATCCGCGGGCCCAGGAGGGCGAGCACGGCGGGGAGCACGATCAAGGCCGCCCCGCCAGCGAGGAGCACGACCGCGATACCCGAGTAGGCGAACGAGCGCAGGAAGACGAGCGGGAAGACCAGGAGGGCGCCGGCCGCCGCAGCCATGGTGAGGGCACTACCGGCCACGGTCCGCCCGGCGTGCGCCATCGTCTCCTCCAGCGCGGTGGGGGTGTCGTGCCCGGCCAGCAGCTCTTCACGAAACCTGCTGACGATGAAGAGGCTGTAATCGATGGCCAGGCCCAGTCCCAGGACGGTGGCCAGGTTCACCGCGTAGATCGAGACCGGTGTGATGCCGTTGAGGATCCGGAGCACGAGCAGCGTGCCGACGACCGCCACGGCGCCGATCGTGAGGGGCATGGCGGCAGCGACGAGCGAACCGAACACGAACAAGAGGAGCAGGAGGGTGAGCGGTACGGCGAACGCCTCGGCATGCAGCAGATCGCGTTCGACCACCGAGTCGACTTCATGGAACGCGGCACCGAGGCCACCGACGGCAAAGGTGATGCTGCGGTCCGGGGTCTTCAATGCGGCGGCGATGACCGGTTCCCGGTCCGTGATCTGGTCTTGATTCCCGGTGATGCGTCCGACGATCATGGCGTACCGGTGGTCGGGGATACCCAGGAGGCCGCGGGACTCCGCGCTCCAATAGGACATGACGTTGGTCACGTGGGGCTGCGCCGCCAACTGCTTCGTCAGGTCGGTACCGGCGGACTTCACGGGAGCGCTGTCGATGGTGCCCGACGTCGCGTGGACCAGGATGAGGATGTTGTCCGAGCCGTTGTGGAATTCCGAGGCGAGGACGGTCGCCGCACGCACCGACTGCTCCGACGAGACGTCGAATCCTCCCCGGGAGAGCTTCGACGCGACATTCCCCCCCAGCAGCCCTGCCAGCACGACGAAGAGCCCGGTGACCACCACGATGACCTTTCGGTACCTGATCGTGGCCCGGGCCACGTGACGGAGCGCACGCTCGGTCGGGGGCGGAGTCGGCTTCGCATGCCGCGGGAACCTACTCACGGTATGTAGTATCCTGAGAGTGTCCGAAGAAGTCAAGGCAATCGGGCGTGGGGCCGATGCGGGGTGGCCTGGACTTATGCACACTGGGGAGACGGTTCGCTCCCGTCGGGAAGAGTACGCCGAGGCCACCTATGAGGCCTTGCTGGACAGTGCCTCCGCCTGCTTTTTCGAGAATGGCTTCGTCGCCACCTCTCTCGACCACGTGGCCCAGCGGGCCCGCGTCACGAAGGGGGCGATCTACCACCACTTCACCTCGAAGCGCGAGCTGTTCCTGGCCGTTCTGGAGCGTCAGCAGGAGCACAGCGTGGGCTCCGTCACGCTGGCGGGCGCAACCGCATCCGATGCGTGGAGCGGGATCGTCGCTGCCATCGACGCCTTCCTGGAGACGATCTCGGATCCGATCTACCGCCGGTTGTGCTGGGTCGAGGGCCCGTCGGCGCTGGGCTTCGAGGACTGGTGGGCATGCGGGGAACGCTACGAGATCGAGGTGATACGCCGCCTTCTGGATCGCGCGGCGGCGGCCGGCGTGCTGGTGGTCGACGATCTCGACATGCTGGCCCACGTCCTTTTCGGGGCCGTGACGGCGGGCGTCCTGGGCATGGCCCGCGCCCCCGATCCGGCCATCGAGCGCCAGCGGTTCCGCGTCGTGATGATGGCCGTGATGGCCGGGCTCGTGCGGCTGCCCGTGGCCCGGTAGGCGGTCGCGGGGATTTCATCGAGAGTTCATATGTCGGTTATAGCTGGGAAACAGGTGAGAATCAGACTCGATCGGCGCGGGGAACCAGCGTGTTCTACGTTGATGGGCCAACGGTCCCACGCCGGATACGTCAACTACTCGAGGAACGGGGAGCAGGAGATTCATGAGTTATCAGGCCGAATACATATGGATCGACGGAACGGAGCCATCACCGCTCCTCCGGAGCAAGACCAAGATCGTGGAGGACGGCAAAGAGCCTCCGATCTGGGGATTCGACGGTTCCAGCACGAACCAGGCGGTGGGGCACGATTCTGACTGCGTGCTGCAGCCGGTCTTCGTCTGCCCGGACCCGCTCCGGGCCGAGGGCGACAAGTTGGTGATGTGTGAGGTCCTCCTCACCGACATGACCCCCCACAGCACCAACACCCGGCGCGCTTGTGCCGAGGCGGCCGAGAAGTACGCCGATCAGGAGCCGGTGTTCGGGATCGAGCAGGAGTACACCTTCTTCCAGTACGGCCGTCCGATGGGGTGGCCCGAGCTGGGTTTCCCCGCCCCACAGGGCCCGTACTACTGCGGTGTGGGCGGCGACAAGATGCCCGGCCGTGACATCGTCGAGCGCCACACGACCGCCTGCATGAAGGCCGGGCTGGGCATCGAGGGCACCAACGCCGAGGTCATGATGGGGCAGTGGGAGTTCCAGATCGGGGTGCTCCCGCCCCCGCTGATCGGCGACCACCTCTGGGTCGCCCGCTGGCTGCTCTTCCGGATCGCCGAGGACTTCGACGTCTACGCCACACTCGAGCCCAAGCCGGTCCTCGGTGACTGGAACGGCGCCGGGGCCCACACCAACTTCTCGACCAAGGCCATGCGGGAAGATGGCGGCTGGGATGCCATCATCGCTGGCTGCGAGGCCATCGGCCGGCGGGTCGAAGAGCACGTCTCGAACTACGGGGTCGGGATCGAGTCCCGTCTCACCGGCGCGCACGAGACGGCGCACTTCAGCAAGTTCAGCTATGGGACGTCCGACCGGGGTGCCTCGATCCGGATCCCCTGGGCGGTGGCCAAGGCCAAGAAGGGGTGGCTGGAGGACCGGCGCCCCAACGCCAACATGGATCCCTATGTGGTGAGCCGGCTGCTGGTCGAGACCGTCTGTGGCGACGCGGCGGGCGGGTAAGGCGGGGCCCACCTACACTTGACCCGGGCTGCGTGCGGGTCTGTGGTTGCAAGTCGAGGCCAGTCGCAGGCAAAACGACCCACGTAAGGCAACTTGTGGTTGCTGAGCATGGTGCGGCTTAGAAGTAAGCCCTGCCCAACGAGCTCCCGACCCTCGGGGGCCGGTGGCGACGAGGCGATGCGTGCCACAAAGGAGCCGTTGGGCCCGGGGGCGGCGACGCCCACGGGCCGCCGGCGCCGGCACGTCAACCTTGCTGCAGGCGAGTGTGGGGTCAAAGACCAGGTCAGCCGCACGCAGCCCCGACAACATTCGAGCCCCTACGACGCCCTCCGTTGCCCAGCGGACCGGTAGGATCGTGCCGTCATGAGTGTGTTCACCAAGGTTCTCAAGGCTGGCGAGGGCAAGAAGGTCCGGCGCCTGGTCGAGCTCGTCGAGCCGATCTCCGCGCTCGAGCCCGAGATGCAGGCGCTCAGCGACGCCGAGCTGGCCCACAAGACGGTCGAGTTCCGCGAACGCCTCGACCAGGGGGAGACGCTCGACGACCTGTTGATCGAGGCCTACGCCGTGGTGCGCGAGGGGGCCTGGAGGGTCCTCGGTCAGCGCCACTTCGATGTGCAGCTGATGGGCGGCATGGCGCTGCACTTCGGATGGATCGCCGAAATGAAGACCGGTGAGGGCAAGACCCTCGTCTCCACGTTGCCCGTCTACCTCAACGCGCTCGACCAGCGCGGCGTGCACGTGGTGACCGTGAACGACTACCTGGCCACCCGCGACTCGGAGTGGATGGGACGGCTGCACAAGTGGTTGGGGTTGACCGTCGGGCGGATCGGTGCCGACATCGACGATCCGGCCTTGAAGCGCGCCGCCTACGCGGCCGACCTCACCTACGGGACCAACAACGAATTCGGTTTCGACTACCTGCGCGACAACATGGCGCGCTCGCGCGAGAGCATGGCCCAGCGCGGGCACGTCTTCGCCATCGTGGACGAGGTCGACTCCATCCTGATCGACGAGGCGCGGACCCCGCTCATCATCTCGGGACCGGCCGACGAGGCAGCCCAGCTGTACTACCAGTTCGCCTCCATCGCCCGCACCCTCACCCGTGACGTCGACTACGAGGTCGACGAGGAGAAGAAGACGGTCGTCCCCCTCGAGTCGGGCATCGAGAAGGTGGAGAAGGCGGTCGGCGTCGAGAACATCTACGACGCGGTCTCCACCAACTACGTGCACCAGTTGACCAAGGCGCTCACCGCCAAGGACCTCTACAAGCGGGACAAGGACTATCTGGTCGCCGGCGGAGAGGTGAAGATCATCGACGAGTTCACCGGGCGCACGTTGGACGGCCGGCGTTGGTCGGACGGTCTCCACCAGGCGGTCGAGGCCAAGGAGCGGGTGGCCATCAAAGAGGAGAACCACACCTGGGCCACCGTGACGCTCCAGAACTACTTCCGCATGTACGAGAAGTTGTCCGGGATGACCGGTACGGCCGAGACGGAGGCGGGCGAGTTCGCGGGGACCTACGGCCTTTCGGTCGTTCCCATCCCGACCAACAAGGACATGGTCCGGGCCGATCAGGCCGACCTCGTCTTCAAGACCGAGGAAGCCAAGTTCAACGCCGTCGTCGAGGATCTCATCGACCGCCACGAGAAGGGACAACCCGTCCTCGTCGGCACCGCGTCGGTGGCCAAGTCCGAGCTGCTCTCCCGGCTCCTCGAAAAGGAGGGCGTGCCGCACAACGTCCTCAACGCCAAGCAGCACTTCCGGGAGGCCGAGGTCGTGGCCCAGGCCGGCCGCAAAGGTGGGGTCACCGTCGCCACCAACATGGCCGGACGAGGCGTCGACATCATTCTGGGGGGCAACGCGGAGCTCATGGCCCAGCACGAGCTGCAGGCCGAAGGGATCGACCTCACGAGTGACGAGGGGGCGGCCGAACTGAAGCGGCGCCAAGGGTCTATCGAGGCACGCTGTCGCGCCGAGGGCGAAGAGGTACGCAAACTCGGGGGCCTCTACGTCCTCGGCAGCGAGCGTCACGAGAGCCGCCGGATCGACAACCAGCTGCGAGGCCGCTCCGGCCGTCAGGGCGATCCGGGCGAGAGCCGCTTCTACCTGAGCCTCGACGACGAGCTGTTGCGCCTTTTTGCCACCGGCGCCATGAGCTGGGTGATGGGCCGGACACTGCCCGACGACGTCCCGATCGAGAGCAAAACGGTGGCCAAGGCGATCGAGCGGGCGCAGAACACCGTCGAGGCCCGCAATGCCGAAATGCGCAAGGACAACCTCAAGTACGACGAGGTGATGGACCAGCAGCGCAAGGTCATCTACGAGCGGCGCCTGCAGATCATCGACGGCGACGACCTCGAGGAGCACACCGAGGATCTACTCGCCGGCGCGGTGGAGAAGCAGGTCGCTGAATTCTGCCCCAGCGAGTTCCCCGAGGAGTGGGACCTCAAGGGCCTGATCGACGGGGTGACGCAGTACTACCCGACCAGGTTCAGTGTGGACGATCTCACGCAGGCGGCCACGACGGACGATCTGGTGGAGAGCATCGTCGAAGAAGCGCTCGAGTACTACGAGAAGCACTCCGAGTCCATGCCCGGTGGACCCGAGACCATGCGGCAGATCGAGCGCGACGTGATGCTGCAGATCATCGACCAGCGCTGGCGTGACCACCTGGCGGAAATGGACAACCTGAAGGACGGCATCCACTTACGCTGGACGGTGCAGGCGGACCCTCTCAACGCATGGCAGTCCGAGGGATTCAACATGTTCGGTCAGCTCGTCGAGGTGATCGACAACGACTACCTGCGCTACATCCTCCACGTCGAGGCGATCCAGGAGCAGTCGGCCGAGCCCAACCTGGACCGCGCCGTCTATGTGGCGGCCGAAGATCCGGTGGCCGACACCAGCGCGCTCGCCGGCATGATGGCGGCCGAGACCGGCGCCCTCGTGGCGCCGGTGGAGCAAGCGTTGCCCCCCGCACCCCCCAAGGGCTCGTCCAATGGCGCCAAGGCCCTGGTCAAGCGGCCGAACGCCCCCGACCCCGATGCCCTCGTCCCCATCGTCAAAGCCCCAGAAGAGAAGGTCGGTCGCAACGATCCGTGCTGGTGCGGGAGCGGGAAGAAATTCAAGTTCTGTCATGGCGCCGCCTGAGGCCGGCTCGGCCGAGGCGCCCCGGGACTTCGCGGCCGAGTTGGACGATGCGCAAAGCCGGCTGGTCGAGGCCGAGCGGTACCTGGGCCTCGACCGACTGCTGGCGCGGCGCGAAGAGCTCGAGACCGAGGCAGCCCGTCCGGATCTCTGGGACGACGCCGATCAGGCGCGTGCCATCACCACCGAATTGGGTGGCGTGACGGCCGACCTCGAGCAGCTGACCGGACTGCGCGACGAACTCAACGACGCCCGCGCTCTGTCGGAACTGATCGACGAGTCGCACGCAGAGGGCACGTCTGATGCCGGGCTCGAGCAGGAGTTGGTCGAGACGGTCGACGCGTTGCGCAAGCGGTTGGGCGCGCTCGAACTGCAATCGCTCTTTTCGGGTGAGTACGACGAACGCGACGCCGTGGTGGAGCTGCATGCGGGCGCCGGTGGCACCGATGCGCAGGACTGGACCGAGATGATGTTGCGCATGTACCAGCGCTGGGCGGAACGACGCGGCTTCAAGGTCGAGTTGGACGAGGAGACCGAGGGCCAGGAGGCCGGGCTTCTCTCGGCGACGTTCATCGTGCGCGGGCGTTTCGCCTACGGGTTGTTGGCCACCGAGCGTGGTGTGCACCGCCTGGTGCGCATGTCGCCGTTCGACTCGCAGAAGCGACGGCAGACGAGCTTCGCCTCTCTCGATGTCACTCCGTTCCTCGAGGACGTCTCGAGCGAAGTGGAGATCGACGAGAAGGAGTTGCGCATCGACACCTACCGCTCGTCGGGCGCCGGAGGGCAGCACGTCAACAAGACCGACTCCGCGGTGCGGCTCACCCACCTTCCGACCGGGTTGGTGGTGTCGTGCCAGAACGAACGCAGCCAGCATCAGAACAAGGCGAAGGCGATGCAGATCCTCGGGGCGAAGCTGGCGGACCGGGCCCGTCACGAGCGCAAGGCCGAGATGAACGCGCTGAGCGGCGACCGCGGCGACAATGCGTGGGGCAACCAGATCCGGTCCTACGTCATGGCGCCCTATCAACAGGTCAAGGATCTGCGGACCGGTTACGAGACGGGAAATGTGGCGGCGGTGCTCGACGGCGACCTCGATGCGTTCATGGAGGCCGAGCTGCGGCGCCAGCGCGGAAGAGTCGCCGGCTGACCCGTCGACCCGTGACCCGTCGACCCGTGACCCGCTGACCAGCGGCGCAGAGTATGACCCCAAACTGCAATGTGAGGCCGGTAGTATCCCGCAGAGTGAATTGATGCTCTGTGCAGCATCTCCGCGCACTCAGGATTTCACCCCACTCAGACCATGATCCGATTCGACAACGTGACGAAGACCTATAAGGGATCGACTGTCGCACTGCGCGACATTTCGGTCGAGATCGACAAGGGCGAGTTCGTCTTCCTTGTCGGATCCTCGGGCTCGGGCAAGACGACGTTCATCCGGCTGCTGCTGCGAGAGGAGCTCCCCGACCAGGGTCAGATCTGGGAGGCCGGCCGCAACATCGTCGACCTGCCCAAGTGGCGGGTGCCGTACCTCCGCCGCAACATCGGTTGTGTATTTCAGGACTTCCGCCTGCTCCCGAACAAGACGGTGTTCGAGAACGTGGCCTTCGCGCTCGAGGTGATCGGCCGTCCCCGCCACGTCGTGGCCAATCAGGTGCCCCAGGTGCTCGAGCTGGTGGGACTGGCCAAGAAGACGGGCAACCTGCCGGGCGAGCTCTCCGGTGGAGAGCAGCAACGGGTCGCCGTCGCCCGCGCCTTCGTCAACCGTCCGCTCATTCTCTTGGCGGACGAGCCGACCGGGAACCTCGACCCGCAGACGAGCCAGGGCATCATGCAGCTTCTCGACCGCATCAACCGCACCGGAACAACGGTCGTGATCGCCACGCACGACGAAGTGCTCGTCGACAAGATGCGCCGGCGTGTGATCGAGCTGAGCAATGGGATCATGGTGCGCGACCAGGCCCGCGGCGTGTACGGCATCGACGGCACCACGAACAGGCCGATGGAAGGGCCGTTGGAAGGGGTGGGCTGATGCCCGTCTCCGTCGACTACGTCGCTCGCGAGACGGCTTCGAACCTGTGGCGCAACCGCCTGATGACGATCGCCGCCATCCTCACGGTGGCGGTCTCGCTCACGTTGGTGGGGGCGGCCCTCCTGCTGCGGCAGGGCGCGGCGAACGCGTCGGGCCAATGGGAGCGCGGGACGCAGGTCACGGTGTGGATGGAGCCGGCGGCCGACCATCAGGAGATCAGCGCGGTGGCGACCCAGCTGACCCAGCTCAACTACGTCCGCCAGCCCTGCGTGTACTGGAACAAGGCGCGCAACTTCACCGAAGCCCGCAAGCTCCTTCCCTCCGATGTGCTGCAGGCCACGACCGAGTCGGAAATGCCGACCTCCTACTGGTGCACCCCGGTCGTGCTGGGCGACGCCAATCAGCTCATCACGGCCCTCAAGGGGACGCCCGGCGTGCTGACGGTGACGGCGCCGCTCCAACAGATCCACACCGAGGAGAAGGTGATCAACGTTCTCAAGTGGGTCCTGCTCGGTGTCGCGGTCGTGCTCATCGTCTCGGCGGCGGTCCTCATCCTCAATTCCATCCGCATGGCGATCTTCGCCCGGCGGCGCGAGGTCTCGGTCATGAAGTTGGTGGGGGCGACGAACTGGTTCATCCGCGTGCCCTACATGTCCGAGGGGTTGATCCAGGGACTGGTGGGCTCGGGTCTGTCCGCGGCCGCCGTCTACGTCCTGTATCTCTTCATCAACCACGCCGGCGGCGGGAACAATTCCAGCAACGTGTTCAGCGCCATGCACATGACCGGCTGGGAGGTCTTCTCGACGGACATCGTTGTGGTCTTCGTCGGGGTGTTGATCGGCTCGCTCGGCTCGGGCATCGCCATCCGGCGCTTCCTCGACGTCTGACTCTTCTCGACGTTGCCACGCCAGCGGTGACTTGTCATTTCTGACCGCTAGAAACCTAGCAATCAGAAATGAGAGACGTCGTCGGTGCAGAACGCGTCGTTGCCGACGACGAGAATCCGGGGCGTCGATAATTCCGTCGTAGATGTGATCGTGCAAGGTTCTGGGCAAGCCCCTCTCTCCATGCTCGTCGTCACCCGCCGGCCATCGCCGGGGGAGTGACGAGAGCGAGGAGCACCTCATGGCCAACACCACGACGATCACCGGCAACCTGACCCGGGAACCCGAGATCCGCTACACCAAGGAGGGGCAGGCCACCACCCAGTTGGGAGTTGCGGTCAATCGCCGCTGGCAGGACCGGATCACCCAGGAGTGGCAAGAGGCGACATCATTCTTCGACGTGGTGTGCTGGAGGGACCTGGCCGAGAATGTCGCGCTGAGCCTGTCCAAGGGCATGCGCGTCGTCGTGACCGGTCGTCTGGAGCAGCGCAGCTGGGAGACCGAAGAAGGCGAGCACCGTTCGAAGGTCGAGATAACGGCTGACGAGGTCGGGCCCAGCCTTCGGTTCGCCACCGCAGACGTGCAACGCACCGAGCGTCACGTGCCGGTCGACCTGTCGGTGATCGACGGTGTCGTCGAGTCCGGCGGCGAGCCGTTGGGCACCATGCCGGCCGAGGCGTGAGTGCCGATCTGGTTGATCACCTCGTTGAGCCTGCCCGTGGCGAGGACCACGGGCAGGCTGATGGCCCTTCTTGTGAAGGATCTCTGGCGCAACCCGTTCGGCCTGGCGTCCCTGGCAACCCTGGCGGCACTTTCGGCGATCGCAGTCCTCAGCTCAGGAGCGCTCCTGGCGGTGCGGACGCGGCGCACTTCACGGCGCGCATCGATTTCCTGAAGGACGAGGTCTTCGAAATCTGCGGCGCGCTCGCCCTGGGCGAGTCGCTCCTCAATCGTCTGGGCAGGCACGACGAGGCGGCACATCTGGCCGCCGTCTTCGAGATCGTCGAAGGGCGGCTGGTGGCGCCGTTGCCGCCGTTGGTGCGTTACGACCTGGTAGCGGGCTCCTGCTCGTAGGTCAGCGACAAAGAGTTGACGCAGTAGCGCAGACCGGAGTCGGTGGGCCCGTCGGGGAATACGTGCCCGAGGTGCCCGCCGCACCGGGCACACAGTATTTCGGTGCGGAGCATGCCCCAAGTGCGGTCACGGTGTTCGATGATGGTGCCGGCTGCAGTGGCCCGGTCAAAGCTGGGCCATCCGGTTCCGGACTCGAATTTCGCCCCGGCGTCGAAGAGCGCCGCGTTGCATCCGGCGCAGCGGAACACGCCATCGCCCTCGACGTGCAGCAGCTCACCCGACCAGGCCGGCTCGGTGCCCGCCCGCCGGAGGACCCGGTAGCGGGCCGGGGAAAGCACCGCCTTCCACTCCTGCTCGGTCTTGGTGACCTCGTATTCCACGGCGTCCTGCTTTTCCCTCTTTCGTGTGAACATGGTCGAATTCTCCTTTGTAGGTGCAACGACGGGGGTGCCTGCGGTATTTCGCCCAGGGCGCAGGGCCCGGGCCCCAGTGCCCTAGGGCGGCAGGTTTGGCGCGGGGCAGGCCAACCGTGGGCTAAGCACTCGGGATGCAAAGAATCACCGACCACGGACGGACGCGATGAAAGGTGTGCTCTTGGCGGGCGGAACGGGCTCCCGCCTCTACCCGCTGACCCGTATCACGAACAAGCACCTGCTCCCCATCTGGGACCGGCCGATGATCGCCTGGTCCATCGAAGCCCTGGTCAATGCCGGCATCGACGAGATCATGCTGGTAACCGGGGGCCCGCATGCCGGCTCGTTCCTCCCCCTCCTGGGCAATGGCCACGAGTTCGGGATCGACCGGCTGTCCTACGGCTATCAGGAGAAGGCGGGGGGCATCGCCGAGGCACTGGGTCTGGCCGAGCGTTTCGTCGACGGCGATCCCGTCCTGGTGATGCTGGCCGACAACGTCATGGAGCGCTCCATCAAGCCCATGGTGGACGCGTTCGCAGCCAATCCCACGGGCGCCCGCATTCTCCTGACGCCGGTGAGTGAGCCCGAGCACCTCCGTCACCTGGGTGTGCCGGTGCTCTCGGCCGACGGCCGGGTCGAGCGGATCGAGGAGAAGCCCGAGGTGCCCGGCAGCAACTTCGGGGTGACCGGGATCTACTGCTTCGACGCCGACGTCTTCGGCGTCATCCCGACGCTGGCGCCGTCGGGCCGGGGCGAGTTGGAGATCACCGACGTCAACAATCACTACATCGAGGAGGGGCGGATGGCCTACGACGTGCTCGAGGGATTCTGGGGCGACGCCGGGGAATCCATCGAGGCGTACTACGCCGTCAACGATTTCGTCCGGGCCAACGGGGCCAATCGCGCCTGAGAGCCGGGAGACGAGGTTCAGCCCTGGCGCTGGCGGGCCGGCACGGATTGGCGGGCCCGGCGCACGCTTTGCGCGATGCCGTTCCCGTTGAGGCCGAGGCTGTCCAGAATGTCGTCCGCCTTGCCCTGCGCCAGGTATTCGCGTGGTACCCCGAGGATCCGGGTGGCCGGTTGGGGCCGCCCTTGCGCTTCGAGGGCGCACTCCATGGCGTCGATGACGAATGCCCCCGCACCGCCGTGACGGACGCCATCTTCCGCGGTCACCACCAGGGCGTGACGCCCGGCGTCGTTGAGCATGTCGACGTCAGGCGGTGCGACGACCCGCACGTCCCACACCGTCGCGGCGACGCCCTCGGCCGCCAGCAGGTCGGCCGCCTCGATACACGCTGCCACGAGCTTCCCGACACCGAGAAGGCAGACCGAGCCGTCGCCGCTCCGCACCTTGCGGGCCGACAGCCCGGCCCCGACCTCGCTCTGGTCCACGTGGCGGGGCGCCGTCTTCGGGAAGCGGATGGTCGAGGGGCCCGGGAGCTCGAGCGCGGTGCGCAGCATGGGCGCCACCTCTTCGGCCGCCGAGGGTGCGAACACGGTCATGCCCGGGATGGAGAGCGCGAGCGACATGTCGAGGATCCCGTGATGGCTCGGGCCGTCGTCGCCGGTGATGCCGGCCCGGTCGAGGACGAAGACGACCGGGCTCTCGTGGAGGCCCACGTCGAGGTTGGCCTGATCGAACGCACGGCTGAAGAACGTCGAGTAGACGGCGACCACCGGGCGGATCCCGGCCATGGCCATACCGCCGGCCGCGGTGACCGCGTGCTGCTCGGCAATACCGACATCGAAGAAGCGCGTCGGAAAGCGGGCCTGGAACGGGAGCAAGCCGGTCGGTCCCGGCATGGCCGCCGTCATGGCGACGACGCGGGCGTCGTTCTCGGCCGCCTGCAGGAGGGCGCGGGAGAACGCGTCGGTGTAGGTCGTGGCGCGCCCGGCCGGTTGGTGCACCTCGGCATCGGGGGTCGAACCGGGTGTGGCCACCCCGCCCCCGTCGGCCCCGGCGGAACTGCCGACGGCATTGCCGGCCGAACTGCCGATGGTGTTCTCGAGTGTGATGATCTTCGTCGCCTTCACGTCGTGCAGGCGCTGGATGTCGTCCTGTTCCGCCGGACCGTAGCCACGGCCCTTCTGCGTCAGCACGTGCACCACGATCGGTCCGTCCCACGCGGCGGCGTGCGCGAACGCCTGCTCCATCAGGTCGATGTCGTGCCCGTCGATCGGCCCGGCGTAGCGGACCCCGAGGGCTTCGAAGAATGTGTGCGGGGAGACCATCTCGCGCAGTGCGCTGGCCACCGAGTGCACGCCGGAATACGCCAGCGGCCCGAAGCCGGGGAGTCCGCGGAGGCGAGTCCGCAGGCGTTCGCGGGTCTGGGTATACGTCGGGTTCAGCCGCAGGCTGGTCAAGCTCTGCGAAAGTTGTGACACGGTCGGGGCGTAGGAGCGGCCGTTGTCGTTGAGGACGATCACGACGCGGCAGCGGGAGTGGCCCAGGTTGTTCAGGGCCTCATAGGCCATGCCGCCGGTGAGGGCGCCGTCGCCCACGACCGAGATGACCTTGCGGTCCCCTCCTTCTCCGCGGAGCGTGAACGCCTTGGCGATCCCGTGCGCGTAGGACAGTGACGTCGACGCGTGGCTGTTCTCGATCCAGTCGTGCTCGGACTCGGCTCTGTTCGGGTAGCCCGACATGCCGCCGGCCTGCTTCAACGACTTGAACCCGAACCGGCGCCCGGTGAGCAGCTTGTGGACGTAGGCCTGGTGCCCGGTGTCCCACAAGATCACGTCACGGGGTGAGTCGAAGACCCTATGGATGGCCAGCGTCAGCTCGACAGCGCCGAGATTGGAGCCCAGGTGGCCACCGGTCGTGGTCACGGACTCGATGATGAAGGACCGGATCTCCTCGGCCAGGACGACCAGTTCCTCCTGGCTGAGGTCCTTTATATCTGCGGGCGTCTCGATGCTCTGAAGGATCATGGCTCTGGGCACCACGCTAGCCCGTCGGGTCCGTTCGTGGGCTTCTTTGCGTCCCGAGCAGTGAGACCGCAGCGACGGCCAGGGCCGCCACGGCCAGGACCTGCAGTCCGTGCTGGGGGCCGAAGGCCTGCGAGACCCACCCGACGATGGGCGCACCGGCGACCCAACCGATGTAGCCCGCCGCGGTGAAGGTCCCGACGGCGCTGACCACCTGGCTGGCCAGACGGCTCACGTTGCTCATGACCAGGGGCCAGAACAACGAGGCGCCGCCCGCGCCGAGGGCGAGCCCGAACGCGGCCAGGCCCGAGAGGGGAGAGAGGGACTCGAGCAGTATCCCGCCACCGGCGATGCAGCCGCCCACGACGAGCGCATGGCGGACCGACAGCCGTCCGACCACCGTGCTGCCGGCGGACCGTGTGGTGGCGGCCACCACCTGGCCGACGACGTAGGCGCCGGCGCCGAGAAGGACGCCCGTGGCCAGGTGGTTGCGCAGATAGAGCACACCCCAGGTATCGACCCCTCCCTCGGTGACCTCGGCCAGGGCGAAGATCGCCAGCAGGAGCAGGAGTCCGTCGCGCCGGATGCGCTGGACCGGGTTCACGTTGACTGCGGCGGGGGTGGGGGAGGCTGATGCCACTGCAGGCCCCGGCACGGGCTCGGGCCCGAGGGAGAGCGTCCAGAGGCCGACGGCCAGAGCGACGACGGCCACCCCGGGCCAGATCCAGCGCCACGAGACACCCGCATGGAGGACGACACCGGCCGCGGCGGCGCCCGCGATCGCTCCGCAATTGAAAAGGGCGTGGAAACGGAGCAGGGCCGAGGGCCGGCCGTCGAAACGATGCGTCGCCTCGGCGTTCATGGCCGTGTCGATGCTGCCCCCGGCGATCTCGACCAGAACGAGGGCCCCGACGAAGGCCCATTTCTGTTGGGCGGCGCTCATGACGACGAGGAGCCCCGACCACGCCAACATGGCGATCCAGAGCAGGCGGCGGGCGCCGACCCGGTTGGCCAGGTGGGCCATCACGGCGCTCGAGACCCCGGCGAGCGCGATGGCGAGCGCCAGGAGGACACCCAGCCCGGCATCGGAGAGGGCGAACGTACGCTGGATGTTGAAGACCATCACCGCCCAGCTCCCCCAGAACAGGCCGAAGGTGACAAAGGCGGCGATCACCGGTCCCATCCCCGTCGACGCCCCGGGCGGGACGGCGCGGGAGACGGCCGGCCGGGGCGCTTCGATCAGGACTCGCCGGTGGCGCCGGCCTTGGCCAAGAACGTGGCCTCGTTGACTAGCACCCGCGTGACCCGCCCGGCTCCCACCAGGCCGCCCCCGTCACGCTCGAGGCGGGCCGCCGAGACGGTGAAGGTGAGACGACGGCCCTCGACCTTGACCAGGGTGGCCTCGGCCAGGACGACCTTGCCGATGCCGACGGGGGCCAAGTGGTCGAACTGGACCCGCGTGGCCACGCTCGACTGCTCCGCGGTGAGATGTCCTTCGGTGGCGCGCAACGCCGCCTCCTCGCATATGGCGATGAGTCGCGGCGTGGCCAGAACGGGGACGTCGCCGGAACGGAAGTACTGCGCCGTGTCCTCGGGGCCCACCGTCAGCTCGACTTGGGCCGTGAGGCCCGAGTGCGGCCCGTGTCCCGCGGGCGGGGTACTGCCGCTGCCGGAGGGGGAACTGGGCACGACGATTACGATACCGCCCGTGACCGACACTTCTCTGATCGAGCCCGATGTTCTCCAAAACGTCCTCGGGGCGGCGCTTTCGCACGGCGGGGACATGGCCGAGGTCTTCGCCGAGGACAGCCTGACGGCCAGCGCCATGCTCGACGACCGCCGGGTCGAGGAGCTGTCCTCGGGCCGCTCGCGCGGTGCGGGCATCCGTGTGGTGGCGGGCGAGACGACCGGGTTCGCCCACACATCGGATCTGAGCGAGGCCGGCCTCCTGGCCGCCGCCGCCGCTGCGGCTTCGGTGGCCCGGGAGGGCGGCGGCACCGTCCGCACCGTGCCCATGCCACCCGGCCCCACGTTCCGTCACGACCGCGGTGGGCGGACGCTGCCCGGTTCGGTGCCCAAGGCCACCAAGCTCGACCTTCTGGTGCGCGCCGACGAGGCGGCGCGGGCGGCTGGCGGTTCCATCAGCCAGGTGCAGGTGGGATGCGGGGACAGCCACCGGCGTATCCTGATCGCCAACTCGGACGGCCTCTGGGCCGAGGACGACCAGGTCCGGACCCGGTTCAACGTCATGTGTGTGGCCAACGGCGACACCGGCATGCAGACCGGCTACGAATCGCTGGCCCGCACTGAAGGCTTCGAGATCTTCGAGCGCTACAAGGTCGAGGACATCGCCCGCACCGCAGCCAACCGGGCGTTGGCCAAGCTCTCCGCCCGACCCGCCCCCTCGGGCGAGGTGCCCATTGTGCTGGCCGGCGGGAGTGGCGGCATCCTCTTCCACGAGGCCTGCGGCCACGGCCTCGAGGCCGACCACATCGTCAAGGACGCCTCGGTCTACACGGGGCAGATGGGAAAGCTCGTGGCGAGCCCGCTCGTGACCCTGGTCGACGACGGCACCGTGCTGGGGGAGTGGGGCAACTTCGCGGTCGACGACGAGGGCAATGCGCCGGCCCGCAATGTGCTCATCGAGAACGGCATCCTCACCGACTACATGTGGGACTGGTTGCGCGCCCGGAAGGAAGGCAGGAAGTCCTCGGGCAACGGTCGTCGCCAGTCCTACCAGCACCTCCCGATGGTCCGCATGACCAACACGTACCTGCTGGCCGGTACCGAGAACGCCGACGAGATCGTGGCCCAGACCCCCACGGGCGTCTACGTCTCCAAGCTCGGCGGCGGTCAGGTCAACACGACGACCGGCGACTTCGTGTTCGGCACGACCGAGGCGTACCTGATCGAGGACGGGCATCTCACCGAACCGTTGCGCGATGCCAACCTCATAGGGAACGGGCCCGAGGTGCTCCGGCGGATCGATGCGGTCGCCGACGATTTCGACATGACGCCCGGCACATGCGGGAAGGACGGCCAGAGCGTGCCCGTCGGGTGCGGGCAGGCCACGCTGCGCATCACCGGCGTCACCTTGGGCGGGACGGCGTAGTGGGCGCCGTGAGCAACATGAGCAACGTGAGTGAGGTGAGTGTCCGGAGTGACCTGATGGATCTGGCCACCTCCGTCGTCGCGCAGGCTCTGCCCGGAGAGGGCATGGAGGTGTACGTCACCCGGGGTACGGAAAACGAGGTCCGGGCCTACGACGGTACCGTGGAGTCGCTGACCTCGGCGGACTCGTCGGGCGTGGGCATCCGCGTCCTCCTCGAGGGCCCTCCCGGCGAAGGGAGCCGGCTGGGGTTCGCCTGGGCCGGATCGCTGGATCCGTCGGTGGTCAAGGCCGCACTGGGCGATGCCCGGGACAACGCCCGCTACGCCACCCCTGATCCCGACGTCGTCCTGGCGGAGCCGGACGGGGTGGGAGCCGTGGCACAGGACCTGTGGGACGACGGTGTCATCACCACGCCCATGGACCAGAAGATCGCTCTGGCGCTCGAGCTCGAGCGGGCGACACGCAGCGCCGACCCCCGGGTGCGCCAGGTCTCCTCCGCCGACTATTCCGACGCAAGGGTGGAGGTGGCACTGGCCTCGACCACCGGGATCCGCTCGTCCGCCCGTCGCACCACGGCCTTCATCTCGGTCGATGCGATCGCCGGCGAGGGCGCGGATTCGCAGACCGGGACGGGTTTCAGCGTGGGCCGGTCCCCGGCCGCGCTCGATCCGGACGAGGCCATGGCCGACGCGGTCCTGCGGTCCACCCGGTTGCTCGGAGCCCAGAAGGCCAAGTCGGGCCGGTGCACCGTCGTGTTCGATCCGCGCGTCGTCTCGACCCTCCTGTCGGTCATCGCCTCGGCGCTGTCGGGAGAGGCCGTCGTCAAGGGCCGCTCGTTCTTCGCCGGGAGGATCGGTGAATCGGTGGCCGGGGCCGGCGTCACGCTCATCGACGATCCCACCGACAGCCGAGCCTTCAGCGCGGCGTCCTACGACGGCGAGGGGTTGGCGTGCCGGCGCAACGTCCTGATCGCCGACGGCCTGCTCCAGATGTTCGTCTACGACACCGTGTCGGCCCGGCGGGCCAACACCCGCTCGACCGGATCTGCGGTGCGCGGTGGCTTCGCCGGGACCCCCTCGGCCGGCTGCCGGGCCCTGGTGCTCTCGCCCGGGACCAAGGATGCGGACGAAATCCTGGCCAAGGTGGGCGAGGGGCTCTACGTCCAGTCGGTCACCGGCATCCATTCGGGGGTCAATACGGTGAGCGGCGACTTCTCGGTGGGTGCCGAGGGCCTGCTCATCCGGGGGGGCGTCCTGGCCGAGCCCGTGCGCGAGGTCACGGTGGCGTCGACGTTGCAGCGGATGTTGCAGTCCGTGGTGGAGATCGGCGGGGACCTGCGCTGGCTTCCCGGCGCGGCCGCTGGCCAGACGTTGGCCATCGCCGACATGCAGCTCAGCGGGGACTGACCCGGACCGCCGGGACCTGCGGGACCTGCTGACCTGCGGTCGGCGGGCGGGGTGGTTGCGGGCAGGGCGCCGTTGTCTTGCCGCGTCGGTTCGCGCCCCCTTGAAGCTGCCGTCCCCTCCGGGGTTCCGGGGTCAGGACGCGGTCGATACCGCCGGCTTCGTCTCCTTGGCCGGCTTGTCGCTGCTGGTGCTCGAGCCGGAGGAGGATGTGTCGGACCCGGACCCGGACCCGGACCCGGACCCGGACCCCGCGTCCTTCGTCGTGCTCGTGTCGGACTTGGCATCAGATTTCGACGCCCCGTCCGAGCCGTTCGATGACGACTTGTCGGAGCTGGAGCGCTTGTCCGCCGCCCGGGTGTCCGTCTTGTAGAACCCACTGCCCTTGAGGACGATGCCAGGCGCGCCGAAGACCTTGCGCAGGGCTCCACCACAGTCAGGACACTCCGTCAGAGCGTCGTCGGTGAACTTCTGGACGACCTCCAGCCGGTGCCCACACGCCTTGCAGGCGTACTCATAGGTCGGCAATTGAACTCCTTGGATTGGCACTCGCTGCTTGTGACTGCCAACTCTACCCGAACGACGCCTCGATGAGGCCACACGGACCGGTGCCCGAAGTGGCCGCACCCTCCCGGCGGAGGCCGTACACTAGGGATTCGTGTCCGATCGCAGCCTGGCCCATCTCGATCCGCTAGGCGGTGCTCGTATGACCGACGTCACCCCGAGGGAGCCCACCCACCGTCGAGCGCTGGCCCGGTGCCGGGTGTCGATGTTGCCCGAGACGACCACCTTGGTGGCCAACAACGCCATCACGAAGGGCGACGTTCTCGCTGCAGCCCGGATTGCCGGCATTCAGGCGGCCAAGCGGACGGCTGAGCTCATCCCGATGTGCCACCCCGTCCTGGTGGGGTCCATCGCAGTCAATTTCTCCATCGGGGACGACTTCGTTGAGGTCGAGGCCCAGGTCGAGACGGTGGACCGCACCGGTGTCGAAATGGAAGCGATGATGGCGTGCACCACGGCCGCCCTCACGGTGTACGACATGTGCAAGTCATCCGACCGGACGATGACCATCGATCACGTGGCGCTCTGGGAGAAGTCCGGCGGTCGGTCGGGCCCCTGGCGCCGGGCCGAGGCTCGTCCCTGAATCTGCATCCGGCGGTGCCTGCGCACCGTTGTGTCTAAATTCACCCGCAGTGACTCTCGCTGTGAATGGACGTGTGGCTGATCGCATCGGGATCGGCAAGGGCATCACCGGTACTGTCAATTCGGGCATCGGTCGTATGGGCGGTCGCGATGTGGTGGTGGCCCGTTCGTACTCGCTGGAGCGGCGTGGTGCCCTCACCCACGCCGACGGGGTGCGACTGGCCGAATCGGCCGACCTGGCCCGCCGTCTCCGTATTCCGCTGGTGTTCATCGTGGCCTCGAGCGGGGCCGACGTGCTCGACGGCGTGGCGGCGCTCCACGGCTGGGGCCAGGCCGCTGCCGCCATCGCCGCCTGTAGCGGCATCGTGCCGGTGCTGATGGCGGCGACCGGCCCTGTCGTCTCCGGGCCGGCCCTGTTGCTGGGGCTGGCGGACCTGGTGGTTATGAACCCCGAGGCGGTGGCGTTCGTCTCGGGACCGCAGATGGTGGCCGAATTCACCGGTGTCGAGGTCGAGCTGCACGAGCTCGGAGGGGTGAGCACGCACGCCAGATCGAGCGGGGTGTGCGCGGTGGAGACCGACGACGTGGAGGGAGCGCTGGCCGCGCTGTTGGAGCACCTGCCCTCGCATGCCGACGAGAACCCCCCGCCGTGGACGGTCACCGACCCCGTGCTGCGTTCGACCCCCGAGCTGAGGGAACTGATCCCCGAACGCAAGGCGGCAACCTATGACGTGCGCGACGTGGTCCGCCACGTCGTCGACGACGGCGAATTCCTCGAGCTGTGGCCCCGCTGGGCCGGTCAGATCGTGACGGGTTTGTGCCACATCGGGGGGCTCTCGGTGGGGATCGTGGCCAACCAGCCCCGGATCCTTGCCGGCACGCTGGACATCGCGGCGTCCCAGAAGGCGGCCCGGTTCGTCCGCTTCTGCGACTCGTTCAACCTGCCGATCGTGAGCCTCGTGGACACCCCCGGTTTCCTTCCCGGGAAGGATCTCGAATGGCGGGGCATGATCCGCCACGGCGCGGAGCTGGCCTTCGCGTACGCCCAGGCCACCGTGCCCCGCATCTGCCTGATCCTGCGCAAGGCCTTCGGGGGTGCGTACATCGTGATGGACTCACGCGGGATCGGCAACGACATCTGCCTGGCCTGGCCGGCTGCCGAAATCGCCGTCATGGGCGCGTCGGGTGCGGTGCAGATCCTGCACCGGGGCATCGACCCCGCAGAGAGGGCAGACCGCGAGACGGGGTACGAGGAGGCCTTCCTCAATCCCTGGCCTGCATCGGAACGCGGATTGGTGGATGAAGTGATCGATCCGGCGGACACTCGCATCGTCCTGTGCTCGGTGCTGCGCCAGCTCGAGACCAAGCGCGAGCTCCTCGTGGGACGTAAACACGACGCCGGCCCGCAATAGATGTGTGAGCTGGATATGAACATATTGTCATCTTTTCGCAATGAAGATGTGATTATTCCGCGCACTGTTCTGGTTACTAATCCGGCATGATCAACAGAGTGGATCATTCAGGGGACGAATCGCTGTTCGTGTTGGAGTCTTGTCACAGCACGTGGATCTTCGACACGGAAAAGCTTCGCTTCAGGCGAATCCTGAAGGGGCTGGCGCTTGACGCCCACGCGGCGACGACGGCCTGGCGTCCCTACTTCGGATTGGAGATCGATCCGATCTCCGAGTCGTTCGTCGTCCTGTTGAATCCGGAGGGATCGCGACTCCTCCGTTCATGGCGCCATGTCGAGCAGTGCCCGCAATGCGGCGGGAACCAGACAGCCGAGCTCTCGCTGGATGAGCTCAGGGGGGCTGCGCTGGCCTGAGCGGTCACGGCGCCCGTTTGTTGCAGCGGGCCCGGGTGCAGTGCCGCTGGAGGTTGCTCGGCGCGGCCGGACGTTACGCCGGCGGCTCCGGAGGTCGTGGGTAGTTTTCGGGGGGATTCGGGCCTTCGGGATTCGGGCTTTCGGGAAGTGTGGCCCTCGGTAGCCACGCCGACCGCGTGCGCAGGGCCCGGCGGTCGGCCCGCTGGATCTCCCTCTCGACATCGGACCACAGCAAAGGCTCCGCATCTTCCTCGGCTCCGGCCGCGTCATGCGATCGCGTCATGAGCGAGAAGGCGACGGTCCAGAGCACCGCGATGGTGCACAGCTTGGCGAGGAAGCCCGCCAATTGCTGATCGAGCACCGACGACATGCCGAGCACCGCTTCGTGGTGGTCATAGGAGGCGTAGAGCGGTCGACGGGCGAAGATCCACACCACCGAGAGGAAGCTCGGCACGATGGACTGCACGATCAGGTACGCCCCGCGTCCGACCGATGAGAGGGGTTTGACGCCTGGCAGTTCGGTGAGCACCGGCGCCCAGAGGACGAACCCCGAGAGCAGGACCAGAAGCTGGATCCCCACACGGGCGACCTCCGAGCGCGCGGCCAGGGTGACCACTCCCGTGGTCAACGTCCCCACGGCGATCACGGTGACGAACAGGATGGCGGGGACGGGCTTGGTGGCTTGGCGCAAGACGGCATCGACCGCGGGAGGCCTGGTGAGATGGGCGAGGATCGGCCGGGGAGTGCCGACGACGAGCAACGGCGGCACGGCCAACATCAGGAGCAGTCGCTGCGCCACGAGGGCAAGGAGCGACCAGCGCGCCGCGAGGTCCGCCAGCGGCCACATGAAGGCCACGACCAGAGCCAGCACGCCGAGGAAGAAGCACGTGCGCTGCCGGCGCGTGGCTCGGTACTCCTCCTTGCGGGTGGCCAGGAGATAGGCGACGAGGAGGGCCGGGATGGCCACCGCCCAGAAGATCTCGAGATGCCAGTCGAAGGGGTGGGCCAGTGCCGTCACGGGAACGCAGCGGCCGTAGGCTCTCCCCGATGGCTGCCCCGGCACGACTCGACCGACTCGAACGCGTGACGGACCTCGTCCTGGTGCTCCTGAACACCGAGCGGCCCCTGACGCTGGACGCCATAGCCATCCACGTGCCCGGCTACCCCGAGGAGCATTCGGCACGACGGCAGGCGTTCGAGCGGGACAAGCGACTTCTGCGCGATGAGGGGATACCCGTGCAGACCCAACGGATGGACGGGCTCGAACAGTACGGCTACAGGATCGACCGCGACGCGTTCTACCTGCCTGACCTGGCGCTCGAGCCTGACGAGCAAGTTGCCCTCCACCTGGCCGTTGCCGGCGTGCACCTCGACGATCCTAGCGGTCGGGATGCGCTCTTGAAGTTGGGCGCCACCGGCCTGGGCGAGGTGCGTCCCATCGCCACGCTGGTGACCCCACGTGCGCTCATCGATCTCTTCGAGGCGGTGCGCACGCAGACGGTCGCGTCGTTCTCCTACCGCAACGGCGTGCGGCGCGTGGCTCCCGCCGGGCTCTGGTTCCGCTTCGGGCACTGGTACCTGGTGGCGTGGGACCTCGAGCGTGAAGCGGTGCGCACGTTTCGCGTCGACCGGATCGGAGAAGCGGTGCACCTCGGAGCTCCGGGCGGCGCGGTGCTCCCCGCCGGCATCGACATCAAGGCATCTCTGCCCGACGAGCCGTGGCGCGCCGAAGGGGACGACTACGTCGTCACGCGTATCGGGGTGGATGCCATCGAGGGGCCGAGAGTGGCCGAGGAGGTGGGGGCCGGCCGGGTCGAAAGCCGCGCCGACGACGGCTCGGTCGTCGTCTCCCTGCGGGTGGCGGGGTTTCCCGAGCTCCGCTCCTGGATCCTCGGTCTGCTCGACCACGCCGAGATTCTCGATCCACCGCAATTCCGCGCCGAGCTCACCACGTGGCTGACCCGTATCGCAGAAGGCGCCGACGGCCCCAAGGTCTCCCCGGAGGTTCGGGCCGTTCCGCTCCCGACCCTCGCGCCGGAAGGTCCCGGGGCGGGCCGACCGGTACCCGGCAGGGAGACCAGCCAGCGATTGCGGCGTCTTCTGGCCGTCGTCGGCTGGTTGGCCCGGGAGGGGGAGGCACCGATCGCCGAGGTGGCGCGCCGTTTCTCCATGGACGAGGACGAGCTGATCCGCGAGCTCGAGCTGGCGGCATGTTGCGGCGTGCCGCCGTACACCCCCGACACGTTGATGGAGATCGAGGTGTCGGAGACTTCGGTCCGCGCCTTCCTGCCGCCCGAGTTCGCCCGGCCGCGTCGACTCACGCCGGCCGAGGGGTTTGCCGTGGCGGCCTCGGCGCGTTTGATCATGGCGGTGCCCGGGCCCGATGACGAGGCCTTGCGGCGTGCTCTGTCGAAACTCGATGCGGCATTGGGCTCGCGCGAGGCCATCGGCATGGACGTCGACGCCCCCTCGTCCCTGGCCGCCGTGCGCCGGGCGACCGATGCCGTTGAGCTGGTGGAGATCGACTACCACTCGGCCTCCCGGGACGAGTGGACGACGCGTGTCGTCGACCCGGTGCAGGTGATCACCACCGAAGGGCACTGGTACCTCGACGCGTTCTGCCGAGCGCGCCGGCGACATGCGACGCTTCCGGGTCGACCGCATCGGGGACGTGCGCCCGACGGGGGAATCCGGTTCGGGCGCCGCCGGTCTGCGGCGCACCGAGGACGGGTTCGTGCCGGGACCCGGCGCGGTCGAGGTGCAACTGCACCTTGGCCCGGGGGCGCAATGGGTGCCCGAGTCCGTGCCGGTGCGTGGCATCGGTCGCACCGCGGACGGAACTGTGACCGACGTCCTCCTCGACGTGGCCGGCATGGCCTGGTTCGAGCGACTGCTCCTCCAGCTCGGGCCCGACGCCTCCGTCGTGCGGCCACCCGAGCTCTCCGACCTGGCGGCGAGGGCCGCCCACAAGGTGTTGGCGTTGTACGCCGAGGGCGGCGAAGCGCACCGACGTCCAGCGGATTCCTGACAGACCTCGTCGGACCCCGACCGTTCCCCACCTGAGCGCAGGAGCGAATCGGGCTGGCGCAGAGACCCGCACGTTCCGAGAACGGAGGTCGGGTGCTCGGAATCCACCGCCTGACGTCGGCGGGCGCCGACTACTACCTGACGGATCTCGCGCGGGAGCTTCCGTTGCCGGAGAGATTGGACGACGGACAGGCGCACTGGATCGGCCAGGCAGCAGCCGGGCTCGGGTTGCGCGGCGCACCCGATCCGAGGGCGCTGGAGGCGGTTCTCGACGGTCGTCACCCCATTTCGGGCCACCGCTTGCGATCTGATCGGGCCACCGTCCGCGGCTTCGACCTGACCTTCAGTGCGCCCAAGTCCGTGAGCGTGGTCTTCGCCCTGGGGGGAGAGGACGTCGCCCGCCAGGTGGTGGCGGCCCATCGAGAAAGCGTGCGCGGCGCGCTCACCTACGTCGAGACCCACGGCCTCAGCGCGCAGAGAGGTTCGGGTGAGGAACGCTCTGTCGTGGCGACCACGGGCCTCGTCGCGGCGTCGTTCACCCATGGCGTCAACCGGAACCTCGACCCGCATCTCCATACACATGTCGTGATGGCCAATATGGTGCACGGCCCCGACGCCCGCTGGAGCGCGTGTGACCATCGGGGGCTTTCGGCGCATCGAGGGGCGACGTCCGCCATCTATGAGGCACACCTACGGGGGGAGCTCACCGCGCGTCTCGGGGTGCGATGGGTGGCGGAGCCGCGCCTCGGGGCCGAAGTGGCGGGAGTCTCCCTCCTCGCCCGCGGCGAGTTCTCCTCACGATCCGCCGACATCCGACGGCGCATGTCCGAGTGGGGATCACATTCAGCCCGGGGCGCGCAGGTCGCGTGGGCGGCCACCCGGCCGCTGAAGCAGCCGGGGATCGACTTCGCGGAGCTGTCGGCGCAATGGGAGCGACGCGCCCACTTCGTGGGGAGTGACGCCGGTGAGATACGCGACCTCCTCGGGCGCGCCGACCGCAGCGCCGGCGTCCCGAGCCTCGACGAGCACCGGTTCGGTGCCACCTTGTCGCTCACTCCTGACGGTGCGGCGCGCCGCAGAGATGTCGCAACTGCTTTCAGTCACGCAGCGCTCGCGGGTGCCCCGGCCCAGAGTCTGGAGAGACTGACGGATCTCTGGACGCCGAACCTCTCCGATCGGGTACAGATCGGTGTGGCCGAGGACGTCCGCACGTTGCGCAGCGTCGTCCCGGGCGGCCATCTGCTCGAGGCACTCGGCCCCCGGCCGGTGCAGCCGGCCGATCACGCCGTCTGGCGTGATGCGGCCAAAGTCATCGATGACTACCGGGCCCGTTGGGGCGTGCCCCGGGGGAGCGATGCGCTCGGCACCGATGACCGCGCCTGTGGCATCTCCTCCCTCCCTACCGCGCGCCTGGTCCACCACCTGGAGACGACGCGCCATATTGAAGTCGCCCGGCAGCGGCTGGGCTGGCGGTCGCCACGCCAGCACGAGATGGACCGGGGTCGGTGAAGCTCAGCGGCCCCGGTCCGGCGCCTCTCGCGCCACGGGCTGGCGGTTGGCGTCCCGACAACTCGCGCCACGGGCTGGTTGCGTGGGCCGGGCGTGAGGCGCACCGAATCGTATGTTCTCTCGGGCCGCAGCACGAGAACATGGCCGGGCGATCCCCGCGCGATCACGTCGACCGACAGGCGCGGCACCCGGACGGTGCTCACCGAGCTCGACGGGCGAAGTCGCCCCCATTCGCCCACCGAGTGCCCCACGGTGGTCGATGGCAGCTCGTGGTCACCCGCGAGCGCGCTGAGGTCGCGCAGCGTCGCGACATCGGCGATGCCGGGGAAGACCACTGTCGCGCCGAACAACGTCAGGAAGCCGTCGGCGTCGGAGCCCCATCGACCACGGGCCTGCGAGAGGTCCTGCAGGCACGCCATCACGAGAAGACCTTGCCCGGCGCCCTCGCTCAGCATGGTCGGCAGATCGGGAATGGGGGCGATGTTGGCGACTTCGTCGAGGGCGAGCAGCGTCGGTGGTGATCGATCACCACTCCGCTCCCGGTCATAGGTGGCATCACGTACGTCACCGATTGCCGCCACGACGAGCGGCGCCAACTGGTGCTGCCTGCGTCCGGCCGAACAGATGTACATGGTGTTGGCCCCGCGTACGAACTCCGCCGCATCGAGTGGAGGGAGCTCGGTGGATGCCAGCGCGGCCTCCGACCTGTAGGCCGCCAGGACACCGGAAGCGGTCGACCAGATACCTGACTGCTCACGGGAATCCGTGCCGACGATTCCGGCCAGCAAGTCGGTGGCGGTGGAGTCCTCGCCGACCGTGCCCGAGAGATTTCGAGCGCGGTCGCGCCATCGTGGCGATCGATCCACCGCAAAACCGATTTCATGGGGAGCGATTCGAGGGCCGCCGCGTGGAGCAAGGGTGACAGCAGGGCACTGGCTCGTTCATTCCAGTGCTGGTCCCCTCCCGAGCGCGCGTTTGCACCCCCGGAAAGGCGCGCAGCGTTGACCATCGCGTCAGATGTCTGTACCGCGGCGTCCCAATTTCTTCGCAGTGGTGATCGGTGACCAACCGACGCGCTCGACGGACGTCGGGCACTCGATTTCACCGCTCGGATCGAACAGAAAGGACCATCCGTTGCGACTTCGCTCCGGTGCGGTCGCCATCATCACATCAGGCTTGGTCGACGTCGAGACAACCGGACCTTGGGCCACGAAAAGATTAGGTATGACCAGGGAGGACGTCTTTCCCGAGCGCGAAGGACCGAGCACGAGTGTGGAGCGTTGCGGACCCGCCCACGACCATGTCCGGTCGTTGATTCCGAGGTAGATCGCGTGCGCGTCGTGCCGTGGCGGCTCGAAGGCGGATTCGGTCATGCGTGCGCGCCGCGGTGATGGAAATTCTGGTCGACACGCGTACCGATTCGTCGTGATTCGATCGTCGTGTGCACGCGGAAGACGCATCTCTTCGGATGCACCACGACAGAACGCGACTCTTGCACCGCGACACATCGTTCTCATGACGCGACGCGAGCCGAATTCAAGGCGTGGACGACAGAAGAATGGGGTTGCGCGCACGGCAAAAAAGCATGTCGCGAAAAGATGGTGCTTGACCTGGGAAGGTACATAACGAAGAATGTGTGTACCCGAAGTGTTATGGAGGGTTGATATGTGCTGCGACGCAACAGTGTGCAGCGCGCCAGGCAAAGACATCGGAATGCCAAACACGCGCCTCATGCAGTGCCTCATCACCTCAATCAGTCGTTGCAATTCGGGTAATCGGAACGGACTGCTCGTAGGAAGAAACGGTCGATGAACCACCTTCAGACGTGCCATATGTTCCAAGCGACAAAGAAATCGGTGCGGCAGTGCGCACGACGATGTGTTCGTAGCATCGACGTGGCGCAGGCTTCACCTCTATTCAGTGACCATGCTCCTAGGGAGGTGCACCTGTGGCAGTAGCCGCGAAAAAACGGGCCCCGGCCAAGAAGGCCGTGAAACGGGCCCCAGCAAAGAAAGCAGTCAAGCGAGCCCCAGCAAAGAAAGCAGTCAAGCGCGCGCCGGCGAAGAAAGCCGTCAAGCGGACTGCGGTAAAGAAGGCAGTCAAGCGGGCCCCGGCCAAGAAGGCCGTCAAGCGGGCACCGGCGAAGAAGGCTGTCAAGCGGGCCCCAGCAAAGAAGGCCGTCAAGCGCGCGCCGGCGAAGAAAGCCGTCAAGCGGACTGCGGCAAAGAAGGCAGTCAAGCGGACCCCGGCCAAGAAGGCCGTCAAGCGGGCACCGGCCAAGAAGGCCGTCAAGCGGACGACGGCCAAGAAGGCCGTCAAGCGCGCACCGGCAAAGAAGGCAGTGCGTCGCGCCCCGGCCAAGAAGGCCGTCAAGCGGACGACTGCAAAGAAGGCCGTCCGTCGAGCCCCGGCTCGCAAGGCGGCTCGTTGAGCAGTTGAGCAGTGGGCAGTGCGCTCTTTCGGGAGCGAGTGGAGTCGGGGGCCTGCGGGCCCCCGACTTTGCAATTGGGGACCTATATGTCGGTGAGGAGGTGAAAGCTCTCGCCTTCGGTGAGTCCGACCAGGGCTCCGTGCTCTTGCAGTTGTGTGCGCACCCTCAGCGCGAAGGCGTCGACCTCCGCCGATGCCGCCGTCGTCGATGCCCATGGTGCTCTCGAATTGGCTCTTGTGCGCCAGCAGCGCGGCGATCTTGGTCGGGACGAAGCCCGAGATGTCCTCGACGTGGTTCGGTTCGTCCGCCTCCCACAGCAAGAGCGACGACGGACGGTGGGGGGCGAGGTCCTGATCCGTGAAGAAGTGAGGGTCGCGGGCGGCGACGATGGCGTCGGTGGTGATGAATCCCGCATGCCGGTGATCGGGATGGAGGCGGTAGCGCCGCCACGGGTCATGCCCGAGGATGACATCGGGACGGAGGCGCCGGATCCAGAGGGAAACGTCCCACCGTTCGCCGACGCCGTTGTGGAGCTCCCCGTCGGTCCGTCCGAGAAAGACCACATCGCCTCCGCCGACCAGCGCGGCCGCGTGCCGCTGCTCCTCCTGGCGTTGTCGCCGCGAGAGCCGCCGCGTCCTGCCCCGGGTCCCAGGTTCCCTTGGCGCCGTCGGTCAGCACGAGGTGGTGGATCGCCGCCCCTGCGGCCGCCCACTTGGCCAGCGTGCCGCCACACCCGAACTCGATGTCGTCCGGGTGCGCGCCGATGGCCAACACGGTCGTCGGCGGGGCAAGATTGACCGAAAGATGCCCACGGGCGGGCAGATCGTTGACCGCAACGACGCGGCCGGAGGATTCCCGTCCGCTCACTCACTCACCTCGTCAGCTCGACCACATCGGCCGGCCAGTCCACGTCGTAGGCCAGGGCGGGTATCCGCAGGATGCGGACAGGCAGACCGAGCCGGGTCGCCTCGGCGCGATGCGACCGGAAGGAGCCGGGTCCGTAGGCGAAGCGGAAGTCGCAGTCGACGGGGAGGCGCAGCACGTTCGTCCCGTCGTCCTTCCGGTCGGGCACGAGCGTGATGCCGTCGAACGGCGCCAGGTTCCCGAGACCCCGGGCGCGTGGAATGTCGCCGTGTGCGACGATCACCCAGCGCACGCCAGCGGCGGCCAGCTGTTCCACGCCGGCTCGGACAGCGCCGTTGAGCCCTTGTCCGGGTTCCCACATGACGGTTGCGCCAAGAGCCTCCGCCCACGCCGCCACCTCAGGATCGTCGCAGACGACGGCGACAGGGAGTGGCGCACAGGCCGCAACGACGCTCTGGGCCATCGATCGGACAAGATGCTCCCGCGTCGCATCGGTCATCGATCCGCCTAATCGGCGCTTGGCCTGCCGGAAGCCCTTGACCGGGATGAGCACGACTTCTGACCCGAGGGTGGCTCGGGAAGGAGTGGATGGAGCCTGCGGGTGGGCCGGGGCACGGGCGGGCACTGAGGACAGTGTAAGTGCGCGGGACAGTGCCGCCTCGTGACGACCGCCGTAGGCTGACGGCAATGCGCGACCGTGTGGTAGTGGTGGGCGCCGGTTCGTGGGGCACGGCGGTGGCGGGACTGGTGGGAGCGTCACATCCCGTCACCTTGTGGGCGCGCTCTCCCGAGTTGGCCATGTCCATCACGCGGGCGCGGGAAAATGCGACGTATCTCCCGGGCATCCCCCTCCCCGACATGGTCTCCGCCACCGCTTCGCTCGAGGAGGCGTTGGACGGGGCGGGCGTCGTGTTCATGGCGGTGCCCTCGCACGGGTTTCGAGCCGTGCTCTTGGACCTGCAGCCGTTCGCCGCGGAGGTCGAGGCGATCGTCAGCCTGTCCAAGGGCATTGAGAACGGCACCAATCTCCGGATGTCCGAGGTGGTGGCCCAGGTCCTGCCCGACACGCCGGCCGGCGTCCTGACGGGACCGAATCTCGCCCGCGAGGTGGCCGAAGGGCAACCGGCCGCCAGCGTCGTGGCGTTGCCCGACGAGACGCTGGCCCGTCAGGTACAGGACCTCTTGCACACCCGCACCTTTCGCGTCTACATGGGCACGGACGTCGTGGGGTGTGAAATTGCCGGGGCGACGAAGAACGTGATGGCGATCGCCGCCGGTATCTGCGACGGGCTCGGATTCGGGGAGAACACGCGTGCGGTGCTCATCACCCGGGGTCTGGCCGAGTTGGGACGCCTGGGCATTGCACTGGGTGGCCGGGTGCTGACCTTCGGTGGGCTGGCCGGGGTCGGCGACATGGTCGCCACCTGTGCCAGCCCGAAGAGCCGCAACCGCACCGTGGGTTTTCAGCTGGGGCAGGGCCGCACGCTCGAGGAGATCGTCAACGGGATGCAGATGGTGGCCGAGGGCGTCAAGAGCGCCGGACCCCTGGTCGGGTTGGCCCGTTCGCACGGCGTCGAAATGCCGATCGCCGAACAGGTCGAAGCCATCGTCGATGGGCGCTGTTCGCCCCGGGAGGCACTCCTGTCGCTCATGGACCGGCCGTCACGCCCCGAATGGGACGAGGTGCCGCGCCACGAGTGATCAGTCCTGGCGAAGGCGGGCCGTGGCGATCCCGAAGGGGCGGAGCTCGAACGATCCCTCGAACGCCAGCACGGGATAGCCCCGCAGGTCGACCAGCCACCCCGCATGGCCGGCGATGACCACCGTGGTCGTGTCGGGCGTCGGGTTGAAGACACGAACCTCGAGAACATCGCCCTCGCGGCGCAACGCGCTCACCTCTGCCCCCTCGATCCCGAGCGCGCTCCCCGATGCGGCCCGGGTGCCTCCCCCCAGAGCGGAGACCACATCGAGGGGAAGGAGGACGTCGTCGGCCAACGCATAGGGGTCGTCGTTTCCCAGCGCCAACGCATAGCTGAGTGACACGTGTCGCCCGGTCATCTGCAGCCCCTCGACCGGGGTGAGCGGACCGGCGGGGAAGGGCCTGTAGGCCATGCCCAGACGCGAGAGCATGCCGGTGGCGCGCAGCACAGTGAGGGCGATCGTGCCGGCCACATCGCCGTCCGGTGTCGATGCGATGTCGACGAGCTCGTACTCGCAGACGCCGTCGTGCACGACGGTCAGGCCGCCGGCGGAGACGAAGCGGCGTGCCGGCGCGGTCGGCAATCCGAATTCGTCGGCACGCCCTTCGGCCGTGAGGCCCCGCTCGACCACGGCGAACGCGCTCTCGGCCTGCGACGTCCGCGCCGGTTCGGGCAGTGGGAGATGCACGCGGAGCCGGTGGTCCCTGCTCGGGTTCACGAACGACGTCGTCACCCGGACGACCGCCTCGTCCGCTCTGAGCTCCAGCCTGGTTTCGACCTCGACCCGGTGTTCGCCCACCCGTCGCTGCGACGACCCGTCCACGTGATCGGGCCAGACGTAGGTGGCGGCGATCTCCACCGCGGCCCGCACCGGCCCGGGTTCGACGACGCGCACGGTGACGTCGACCGGTTCATCGACCACTGTGTCCTGACGCGGCGGCGAGTAGTTGTAGGAGTCGCCGAGGTCCCCTCCGTCGACGAGGTGGCCGTAGCCCTCCGTTCCGTTGACCGAGAATGTGCCGCGCCCGGCATCGACGGCCACCGTCACGAGACCATTGCTCAAGGTCACCGGGGCGCCCCGCTCGCTGGCCACCACGGGGTGGGCCAACGGGGCCGGGGCGAACGCCCGCCAGCCATAGCCGGGAACGCCCGCCGCCCGGGCCACGATGCGGCGGATGGGGGGTTGGTTCAGGTTGACGCGTATGACGGCGTCGGGCCGTGCTCCCAGGCGAGCGTAAATGTCCTGCTTCGCCTCGGATATCGCCACGTTCGGTCGTTCTTCGGCTCCTATCGTCACGGTGATCTCGAGCCCTTCGTCATCCTCTTCCACGCGTACGTCGTGGACCCAGGCATCGTTGTCGATCTTGGGGCCCTGGAGCATGCTGAGCACGGTGCGCACCGTGTTGGCATCGAGCACCATGGAGCCAGGGAGGCCGGCCCGCTCGGAGACGACCTGCACATCCTTCGAGGGGAGCTGGTCCGCCCCGACCACCAGTTCGACCAGCCCGGCCCGTGTCCGCTGGACGGAATTGAGAACGTAATTGCCCGGCTCGGCCAAGGAGCGGGCGAAGGACGTGACCGCGCGCTCGGCGAGACCGCCGGCGATGGTGCGCGCCTCGGCGTAACGGTGCAACACCGCGTCGACGACATCATCGACCGAGCACGCACAGATGGAGTCGTGCGCGGCGTTGCGGACCATCTCCTTCCACGCCAGGGAAAGCAGCTCGTGTGGCCACTGCGCGGGAGTTTGGAACAGCGCGGCCAGGGGTTCGGCCCGACGCTCCAGTGCCCGCTCGGCCAGCGCCCCCATGCGTTTGACGTCGACGCGGTTGGACGTCACCCCCATCAACATGTTGGACCGGTAGCCCGACCTGAGCTCGCCCCGCCAGCGTTCCAAGCCCTCCGTCGGCGCCGCGGCCAGGTACTTGGGGAGTGAGGTGATCTCGAAGACGAGGTCGTCCTGGAGCTCGTTCGCCTCCGCCACGACTGCGCCCAGCCTCTTCTGGGGGAAGAGGTGGTCCCCGCCGTTCATGCAGAGGAGGTCCTCGATCAGAAAGGGCGCCACTTCGTCCACGAGGTCCCCGGCCCGCCGCACGAGGGCCTTGGCATCCTCGGGCAGCGCCGCGCCATTGCCGTAGCCGACTGGCATGTATTCGGCCCGTACGCGCGAACCATCCGGAGCCTCCCACCAGAATGCGTTCTTCGTGACGGCCGAGGGCACGCCCCGCCACACCACCGTGTGCGCGAACCCGGCCTCCGCCAGGATCTGCGGCATCTGGTCGATGTGCCCGAACATGTCGGGCAGATAGCCCACGTCCATCGCGCCCCCGAACGCGGCGGCACGCACGATACCCATCTGGAGATTCCGGATGATCGTCTCGCCCGAGGAGAGGAACTCGTCCATCAGGATGTACCACGGTCCCATGCTCAGGCGGCCGGCCGCTGCCAGCTCGCGGAGCCGCTGTTCCGCCTCGGGCCGGACCTCGAGATAGTCGTCGACCACGGCCATCTGGCCGTCCAACATGAAGTAGGGGTAGCCGGCATCGGCCTCGAGCAGGGGCAGGAGGGTGTCGATCATGTCGACCAGATTGAGGCGAAAGTCCTGGTACGACTTGTACCATTCCCGATCCCAGTGCGAATGCGGGACGATGGCGATGCGCCGGGGTGTCATGTCCGCCAGACTATGGCGTGCGGTGGCTCACTGACAGGGCGTGGATGCAGTGACGGACATGGCGCGCGCCTGGTCTCGGCACCGACCACCGGGTGCACCGGCTTTGACGCAGGCCGATCTGACGGCGGGCCACACCCTTCCCGAGGTGTGGTCGCAACGTTGGCGTGACGAACCAGACCGTCCGGTCCTCCTCGATGGCCACCCCGCCCGCGCTGCGCTGGACGGCGCCGCATTGGCCCACCTGACGGCGCACGCCGCCGCCGCGTTGGCCGGTTGCGGCGCCGGGCCGGGGGACCGGGTGCTGTGGAGTTGCGCCGCGTCGTTCGACGCCATCGTCGGCCTCCTCGGCGCGTTGCGGCTCGGCGCCGTCGTCGTCCCCGTCAACCCGTCCGCCAGCCGGAGCGAGTTGCGCTACGTGGCCGGCGACGTCGATCCCGCCGTCTGTGTGGTCGAGCGGACGGAGAGCAGGGAGTGGCTCTGCAGTGATGTGGCCGGGGCGGTCGTGTGCGCACCGGGCGAACTTCTCGGTGGAGCGGACGGGCTTCTCGGTGGAGCGGACCGGCCGGACCTCACGTTGGATGCGGCGGGCCCCGAGGACGATGCGCTGATCGTGTACACCTCGGGCACGACCGGCGAGCCGAAGGGCGCGGTCCATACCCACGGTTCGCTGCTGGCCGGAACGCGGGCGCTGCAGATGGCGTGGGGTTGGTCACCCGATGACCGCCTGATCCTCGCCCTTCCCCTCTTCCATGTGCACGGGCTTTGCGCGGGGTTGTTCGGCACGTTGGCGGCGGGAGGCTCCGCCGTCGTGTTCGAACGGTTCGTTCCCGATCAGGTGCTCGATGCGGTGCGCGAAAGCACGATGTTCTTCGGCGTCCCCACCATGTACCACCGGTTGGCGGAGTCCGGCCGGGCGGACGAGCTCTCGGCCCTGCGGCTCTGCGTCGCCGGCTCGGCACCCCTGTCCGCTGATCTGTGGTGGCGGTTCGAGAACGACTTCGGGGTATCGGTCCTCGAGCGGTACGGGATGTCCGAGACCCTGCTGACCCTCTCCAACCCGCTCGTGGGGGAACGGCGACCCGGGTCGGTGGGCTTTCCCCTGCCCGGGGTGGAGGCGGCGATCGCAGAACCCGACGGCGCAGGGATCGGCGAGCTGATGGTCCGCGGTCCGTCGCTCTGCCGCGGCTATTGGCGGCGCGCTCGACGCGTCCGGGGCGATGTGGCGCGACGGCTGGTTCGCCACCGGTGATCTGGCGTCGCTCGGGGACGACGGGTACATCTCCATCCGCGGCCGGCGCACCGAGCTCATCATCACCGGGGGGCACAACGTGTACCCGGCCGAGGTCGAGGCCGTCCTGGCGCGCCACGCATCGGTCAGGGAAATCGCCATCGTCGGCGTGCCGTCAGCCGAGTGGGGGGAATCGGTGACCGCCTTCGTCGTCGGGTTCGACGGGGAACCCGACCTTGACGCGTTGACGCTGCTCGCGGCCCAAGAGTTGACTTCCTACAAGAGGCCAAGAGAGTTCCGCGTGGTCGATGCCCTGCCCCGCAACGCCATGGGCAAGGTCGTCCGGCGGGATCTCCGGTAGGGGAGAACGGGTGCTTCCCGGCGCAATTGTTGCGATAGCGTGAAGCCATGTCGACATTTCTGATGCTCTCGACCGTGGGACCCGACGGTGCGGCCACCCTGTCCGAGAATCCCGATCGGCTCAAGGCGGTCAACGCGGAAGTCGAATCGATGGGCGTGCGCGTGCTGGCGCAGTGGGCCCTCCTCGGGCCCTACGACTTCTGCACCGTGCTCGACGCGCCGGACGAGAAGACGATGGCGCGCGTGGCGCTGGTGCTCGGCTCGCGCGGAACCCTCAAGACATTGACGCTTTCGGCCATACCGATCGACGACTACATCGAGGCGGTCCGCCGGGACCCCGTTGACTGACGCTGTCCAGTGCGGACCGGTTCAGTGCGGACCCGAGCGGTGCGGACCCGAGATCAGTGCCACCAGAAGCCTTGACGGCTCCGTTGGCGGCGCACATCGTCCCGGGAGAAGAGCTCCCCCAGGATGCTGCCGTCGGACAGCCGCCGGATCCGATAGCCCTCCGGGGTGATCTCCGCCACTTCGAAACCCCTCGTCCACGTACCCTGGTACCGATTGCGGACTTCCACCCGCGTGCCTGGAGCAAGCGGGGACCGCGCGTTCGGATCGAGTGCCCTCCCCCCAGTGCTCACGCCCCCATCGTATTGATGCCAGCCACTCGCCCGTGACCGCAACGACGGGAACCCGTGTCAGCACGCCGGATCTGGTGAAGGAGCGCGCGTTGCGCCGTCAGGGCCACGCGTGTGTCGCAGGCATGGACGAGGTCGGTCGCGGTGCATGGGCGGGCCCGGTGACCGTCGGCGTGGCCGTCGTGCCGCCCAAAGCGACCAAACGGACGCAGCCCCGCTGGCTCCGGGACTCGAAGCAACTCAGTGAAGCCCGGCGCGAGTCCATTTTCGAGACGGTGGGCGCCTGGTGCGTCGATTGGGCGGTCGGCCACGCATCTCCGGAGGAGTGCGATCGCTGGGGCATGCGCGTGGCGCTCCGCCTGGCCTCCCAGCGGGCGCTCGCCGGGTTGTCCACTCCGCCCGACGCCCTCCTCATCGACGGCCCGCTGGACCTCGTCTCCAATCCCGAGCCCACCGACGGGGAATTCCGGGGATCGGTGTATCCGATCATCGACGGCGATGCCCGCTGCGCGTCGGTCGCGGCCGCCTCCGTGCTGGCCAAGGTGGTCCGGGACCGCCTCATGCGCGAGGAGTCCGCGCACTTTCCGCCGTTCGCCTTCGAGCAGAACAAGGGGTATCCCTCGCCGGCGCACCAGATGGCACTGCGGGGCTACGGGCTTTCCTCCATCCACCGGCGCTCCTGGTCCTTCGTGACGTCGCTTCCCTGGAGCGACGCCTGGCCGGTCAACCGGGAAGACTACCCCTGACCTGGGGGGCCATTCCCCCTTCGGCCATTTCCCCCTCCGGAGGTCCTCACGCGTCGTCCGCCTGCGCCAGGACGGCACGGACGAAGCCGGCGAAGTTGTCCGGGTGCGAAAGGTGTGCCCCATGCTGCGCACCCGCGATCTCGTAGATCGCCGCGCCGGGCACGTGCGCCCCCAGCCAGGTCACCGTGTCGCGGTGATGCGCGGCGCTGGTGGGCCCTCCCCTCCCGAACAGCGCGGGAACGGTCAGATCCGAGATGTCGAAAGGCGGGGCGCCCCGGAGGCTCCTGAAGTCCGCCTGCAGCGCCGGCCCGTCGGCGCGGCGGCCATTTCGTCCGGCGTCCGTGAGCCGCTCCCAGGCTGACGGGCTCACCATCCGCCGGAAAAACCGTTCGGCCTCGTCACCGGGGTCGACGCTGTAGGATGCCGGGCCACCCCGGCGGGGGCCGCCGTCCGCCTGCGGACGCCGGAATCCGAGCCACGGCATGGGTGGTTCGAAGGCCCCGACGGCGTCGCAGGCCCGGGGTTCGGCCACGGCCGCCCCGAGAACGACGTCGCCGCCCACGCTGTGGCCGACGGCGACGACGGGCCCGCCGAACCGGGTACGGACCTCGGAGAGGATGGCCAGCAGGTCGGCGATGTGGCGGTCCAGGCCCACCACCCCGGCGGCGCGTGAACCCTGGTACCCCCTCCGGTCGTACGCCACCACCGTGAGCTCGGGCAGGCGCCGCATGACCCGGCGGAAGCTTTCGCCGCGGTCGAGCGAACCGTGGACCAAGACCACCGCCGGCGCCGCCGGGGTCGCCCCCGTTCGTTCGAGGATGTGGAGTCCGGCCGGATAGCCCATGGGTAGGGGTGACAGTACCGCCCTGCCCCAAAGCGTCCGGCGCCCCCGGTAGGGTGGGTCTATGGCACAGTCAGAGGTCGCAGCGGGCTCATTCGGCCCGAATGCATGGCTGGTGGACGACATGTACGACCGATTCCTGGTCGACCCCTCCTCCGTCAGCGAGAGCTGGCGCGAGTTCTTCGCCGACTATCGGGCCGCCCCGGTTCCCGCGCCCCAGATCACCGTCGCGGCAGCCCCGGCTGCGGAAGCGCAGGCCCAGGCCGCCTCCGCGGTGGCGGCGACACCCCGGGCGGCGCCCACCGCGGGGTCCGAGGAGCCGGTGATCCTCCGGGGGGCGGCCTCGCGCATTGTGGCCAACATGGAGGCCAGCCTCGGGGTCCCGACCGCGACCAGCGTGCGCACCGTTCCGGCCCGTCTGCTCGAGGTGAACCGCCTGATCCTCAACAACCAACTGGCCCGGACGACCGGGGCGAAAGTCAGTTTCACCCATCTCATCGGCTTCGCCATCGTCCGGGCCCTGTGTGACGTCCCCGCGCTGAACGCCTCCTTCGTCGAGGACGCCGGCGGCAGCGGCAAGCCGGGCGTCATCCACCACAAGCACGTCGGCCTGGGACTCGCCGTCGACCAGCAGAAGAGCGACGGGTCGCGCACGCTCCTGGTGCCGTGCATCCGCGACGCCGACACCCTCGACTTCCGCGCCTTCGTCGTGGCCTACGAGGACCTGATCCGCAAGATCCACACCGGCAAGATCTCGCCGGACGACTTCGCCGGCACGACGGTCTCCCTCACCAACCCGGGAACGCTCGGGACGGCGCAATCGGTGCCACGCCTCATGCCCGGACAAGGCGCCATCATCGGCGTGGGGGCCCTCGGGTATCCCGCCGGCTACGAAGCGGCGGACCCCCGCGTGCTGGCCCAGCTCGGCCTGGGCAAGGTGGTCACGTTGACCTCGACCTACGACCACCGCATCATCCAAGGGGCCGAGTCCGGCATCTTCCTCGGACGGGTGGCGGCTCTCCTCGCCGGCGAGGACGGGTTCTACGACGCCCTCTTCGAATCGATGGGCGTGCCGTACGAGCCGGCGCGTTGGCATATGGACAGCAACGCCGGCCAGGGAACCGACGAGAGCGAGCACCAGCGCCTGATCAAGCAGGTCCACGTCCAGACCTTGATCAACATGTACAGGGTACGGGGACATCTCATCGCGCATCTCGATCCGCTCGACGCCGAACCGCCCCACATCCACCCCGAGCTCGATCCGCTGACCTACGGGCTGACCATCTGGGACCTCCCCCGGACCTTCGTCGCCGACGGCCTGGCCGGGCGCGACCTGGCCACCCTCGACGAGATCCTCCACGTGTTGCGAGACGCGTACTGCCGGACCCTCGCCATCGAGTACATGCATATTCAGGACCCCGAGCAGAAGCGGTGGATCCAGCAACACGTCGAAGGGCAACCGAGCACGTTGAACGAGGAGGAGCAGCGTCACATCCTCGACCGGCTGAACGCGGCCGAGGTCTTCGAGCGCTTCCTGCACACCCGCTACGTCGGCCAGAAGCGCTTCGGCCTCGAAGGTGCGGAGTCGACCATCGTGCTGCTCGACACCCTGCTCGACTCCGCCGCGGGCGCCGGCGTGGCAGAAGTGGTCATGGGGATGTCGCACCGCGGCCGGCTCAACGTGCTGGCCAACATCGTCGGCAAGTCCTACAAGGAGATCTTCGAGGAGTTCGAGGGCAACCTCGATCCTGATTCCGTGCAGGGGTCGGGCGACGTGAAGTACCACAAGGGCGCACGCGGCATCTTCAAGGGCAGCGCCGGCGAGGACCTCCCTGTCACCTTGGCCTCCAACCCCTCCCACCTCGAAGCCGTGGATCCCGTCGTCGAGGGCATGACCCGTGCCAAGCAGGACCGGCTCTCGCCTCCCACCGACGGCACGCCCAAGGCGCTGGCCGAGGGCACGTTCGGCTTTCCCTGCATGTCGGTCCTGGTCCACGGCGACGCCGCTTTCGCCGGCCAAGGCGTGGTGGCCGAGACGTTGAACCTGTCCGGGCTCTCGGGCTACCGCACCGGAGGTGCGGTGCACGTGGTGATCAACAACCAACTCGGGTTCACCACCGCCCCGGCCTCGGCCCGGACGTCGGTCTACCCGACCGACGTGGCCAAAATGGTCCAGGCACCCATCTTCCATGTCAACGGCGACGATCCCGAGGCCTGTGTGCGGGCGGCACGGCTGGCGTTCTCGTTCCGCCAGACGTTCCACAAAGACGTGGTGATCGATGTCGTGTGCTACCGCAAGTACGGGCACAACGAGGGCGACGACCCCAGCTACACCCAACCCCTCATGTACCAGCGCATCGACGCCAAGCGCTCGGTGCGCAAGCTCTATACCGAGACACTGGTTCGCCGGGGCGACATCACCCTCGAAGGTGCGGAGGCGGCGCTCGACGACTTCAACAACCGGCTGCAGTCGGTGCTCGACGAAGTGAGAGGCGAGCCCTCGTTGGCACCGACCCATCTCCCAGCGCACGATCCCGGCGACGTCGATGTGCCTTCCGCCCAGACCGGTGTGGCCGGCGACGTGCTGCACGCGCTGGCCACCTTGGTGCGGACCGTGCCCGAGGGCTTCACCATCCATCCCAAGCTCGAGCGCCAGTTCGCCCAACGCGACGAAATGGTGGCCAAGGGGTATGTCGACTGGTCCCTGGCCGAGGCGTTGGCCGTCGGATCACTGCTCCACGAAGGCGTGAACGTCCGGCTCACCGGTCAGGACACCCGGCGCGGGACCTTCAGCCAGCGCCACGCCGTGCTGGTGGACTACAACACGGCTGAGGAGTACATCCCGTTGGCCCACGTGGGCAACGCCGTGGGTGGGACCGGGGCGGCGCCGGAGGGAGGTCTGGGGCTCTTCACGGTACGCGACTCGCTCCTCTCCGAATATGCCGCCGTGGGATTCGAATACGGCTATTCCGTCGAAGCTCCAGAGGCCCTGGTGGCGTGGGAAGCGCAGTTCGGCGACTTCGCCAACGGGGCGCAGATCATCATCGACAACTTCTTGGCCGCGGCGGAGATCAAATGGGGTCAGCACGCCGGCCTGACCATGCTGCTGCCCCACGGCTACGAGGGCCAGGGGCCGGAGCACTCGTCCTCCCGGTTCGAACGGTTCCTCGCACTCTGCGCCCGCGGGAACATGCGGGTCACCGTGCCGTCGACGGCAGCCCAGTATTTCCACCTGCTGCGTTCGCAGGCCCTGCTCACAGTGAAGAGGCCTTTGATCGTCGTCACGCCGAAATCCATGCTGCGGGCCCAGGCGTCACGCTCTCCGATCGAGGACCTCGAGACCGGCTCGTTCGCCCATGTCCTGGACGACGCCGAAGTGGTCGACCCCGTCACGGTGCGCCGCATCGTCCTGTGCAGCGGGAAGATCGCCCACGAAGCGGTCCATCGTCGTCACGAGATCGCAGCCGACGACCCGGCCGCCGCCGCCGAAGTTGCCATTGTCCGCGTCGAGCAGCTCTACCCCTGGCCGCTGGGGCAGCTGACGTCGCAGTTCGAGCGGTACGGAAAGGCCGAAGAAGTCGTGTGGTTGCAAGAGGAACCCGAGAACATGGGCGCGTGGTCCTTCGTGCATGCCCGCCTCCACGCCGCGTTGCCGGAACGTCTGCGGTTGCGTCACGTGAGTAGAAGCGAATCAGCCAGTCCCGCCATCGGAAGTGCCGCGCTGCATCAGTTGGAGCAGGCCGATTTGCTGCAGCGTGCCATTGGCTGAACCCCACCATGTCGTGGTGGACGGGTCCAACCTGGCCACCGAAGGACGAACGCTTCCGAGCTTGCAGCAACTCGACGAGGCTGTGACGGCGTACGCACAGGAAGATCCCGACAGCCGCATCACCGTCGTGGTCGATGCGTCCTTCGAGCACCGTATCGACGAGTCCGAACGGGAGACGTTGCGCGAGGCCATGCTCAACGGCGAGGTCGTGTCCCCACCGGCGGGCGCCATCGGTCGGGGCGACGCCTTCGTGCTGCGGATCGCCGAGCGGACGGGGGCGGTCGTCCTTTCCAACGATTCGTTCCAGGAGTTCCACGGCGAGCATCCGTGGCTGTTCGACGACGGAAGGCTGATCGGCGGCAAGCCGGTGCCGGGAGTGGGATGGATCTTCACGCCCCGCCTGCCCATCCGCGGACCCAAGAGCCGCGCCGCCACCGCCGAGAAGCGGGCCAAACGGGACCCCGAGTCCGCGCCGGCCAAAGCGGCCGAACTGGCCCGGGCGGCTAAGAAGGCAGCCAAGCGCACGACCAAGAAAGCCGCGCCGGTCGTCGCCACCACATGGCCCCTCATACCGACGGCACCCCCGCCCGCACCCCGGGGCATCCGGGCCCAGGTCGATCCCGACTTGTCGAGTGCGATCGACGAAGCGGTGGCGGAGGCCCTGGACCCGCCACAACCGGCCAAGCCGGCCAAGGTCGGCAAGGCCACCAAGGCCACCAAGGTCCCGGCCAAGAAGAAGAAGGTCGCTGCCGCAGTCGGGAAGGACGCGGCTCCGAAGAAATCGGTGACCACCAAGGCGGCCGCGACCAAGACGGCGACCACCAAGACGGCGACCACCAAGGCGACGGCGAAGAAGGCCGTGACGAAGAAGACCGCCGCGGCCAAAAAGGCGGCGCCCGCCAAGAAGAGCGCACCGGAGATGAAAGCGGAACCGGTGAAGAAGTCAGCCGTGAAGCGGGACCCTGCGCCGGCCGAACAGGACCGGACCACCTCGAAGCGGCGATCCTCCACGCCGCCTCCGGCGGTCAACGAGCCCCTCGCCTTCATCACCTTCGTCGCCACCTATCCCGTGGGGACCACCCTCGACGGGGAGGTCGTCTCCTTCACCTCCCATGGGGCGATGGTCGATGTCGCCCTGCCCGACGGTGGAAGCTTGCACTGCTACATCCCTCTGTCCGCCATGGGCGATCCACCGCCGACGAAGGCGCGCCAGATGTTGGCCAAAGGCGAGGTGCGGCCGTTCGTGCTGTCGAGTTTGGATCCGCCGCGGCGCGTGGCCGAGCTGTCCATGCCCGTACCGGCACCAGCACCAGCCAAGAAACGCCGGGGCTCGACCAAAAAGGCGGCCAAGGCCGCGCGTTGAGCACGACCGTCGATAACCTCACGCCCATGGAAATGCCGGATCCAATCGACGTCCTGCCCCACCGGCCACCGTTTCTCTTCCTTACGGCGGTCACCGCGGTGGAGCCCGGCCACTCCGCCCAGGGGAACTGGCAGCCGACCGGCGCCGAGCCCTTCTTCGCCGGGCACTTTCCCGGTCGGCCCACCCTGCCCGGTGTGCTCATGATCGAGGCCTTGGCCCAGCTCGGTGCCCTCGCGGTGCTCCTCGATCCGCGCTATGCCGGCAAGCTGCCCCTCTTCGGGGGGATCGAGCGTGCGCGCTTCCGGCGCCAGGTGCTTCCCGGCGATAACCTCCAGCTCGAGGTGACACTCGACCGCATGTCCGCCCGGGCCGGCAAGGGGCACGGCATGGCCCATGTGGGGGGGCAAAAGGCATGCGAGACCGATCTGCTCTTCGTCATCGTCGAAAGTGAGGCGAACTAGTGCGCCTGGCCACCTGGAACGTCAACTCGTTGGGGGCACGGCTGCCCCGTGTCACCGAATGGATCGCCGCGCACGAACCCGACGTGCTGTGCCTCCAGGAGACGAAGTTGGCGGATGACAAGTTCCCGGTGGACGCATTCTCGGAGCTGGGCTACGAGTCGGTGCACCACGGCGATGGGCGATGGAACGGCGTGGCGATCATCAGCCGCCTGGGTGTGGGCGACCCGGTGCGGGGGTTCGACACCGAGGAGGACGATCACGGGTGCCGCATCATCGCGGCGACGTGCGGGGGAGTGCGGGTGCACTCGGTCTACGTACCGAACGGCCGCAGTCTCGACAACGAGTTCTACGGCATCAAGCTGCAATGGCTGGCGCGGTTGCGCACCATGCTCGACGAGTCCTACAAACCTGGGGATTCGGTGGCGGTCTGCGGCGACTTCAATGTGGCACCCGACGACGGGGACGTGTGGGATCCGGCGCACTTCGTCGGGCAGACGCACGTGAGCGAGCCCGAGCGGGCCGCGCTGCGCCAAGTGGAGGACTGGGGGCTCACCGACGTGTTCCCGCGCTTCAACGAGCCGGGCGTCTTCACGTGGTGGGACTACCGTGCCGGCGATTTTCACCAGGGGCGCGGCATGCGCATCGACCTCGTGCTGGTCAGCGACGACCTGGCCGCACGGGCCGACGGCGCCTTCAGGGACCGCGATGCCCGCAAGGGGCAGAAGCCTTCGGACCATGCCCCCGTCGTGGTCGACTTCACTGACGGTTGAGGCCGGCCGGCGCTGCAGCCCGTGGACTCGCCGCTGTTCGGCTGGCTCGAAAGCATATTGACGTGCTCGCTGGCACCTCAGGGCAACGGCACCTCGATGACGCTGGGGCCGGGCTCGGCAAAGCTTGCTTCCAACGCGCTGGTCAGCCCTTCGGCGGTCTCCACGCGGCACGCTGACACCCCCATGCCGTGGGAGAGCGCCACGAAGTCGAGCTCGGGATCCGTGAGGTCCAGCAGCCGTCGGGCCCGTGCGCCGCTGCCGTCGGCGCCGACGCGCTGCAATTCCATGTTCAATATGGCGTAGCTCCGGTTGGCCAGCACCACGGTCGTCACATTGAGACGCTCGCGGGCTTGCGTCCAGAGGGCCTGCAGCGTGTACATGGCACTCCCGTCCGCCTGCAGGCAGAGGACGGGTCGATCCGTGGCGGCTACGGCGGCGCCGGTGGCTGCCGGCAGGCCAATCCCGATGGCGCCTCCTGTGAGCGTCAGCCAATCGTGGGGCGGTGCGCCGCCGGTGGCCGCAGTCACGAACAGACCGGCGGTGATCCCCTCGTCCACGACGATGGCACGCTCGGGGAGCACGGCGCCGATGGCCGCCGCCAAGGTCTCTGCGGTCAACGAGCCGCTCGGCCGGTCGGGCCGCAACGCGGCCGCACCGGAAACCGGAGCGCCGGCGCCGACGGCTTCAGCCAGCGCCTCGAGCGCCGCCGGCGCGTCTTCACCGGGACGCACCAACGTGTGCACGATGCACCCCGGGGGCACCAGGTCGCTCGGCTGCCCCGGGTAGGCGAAGAACGAGACGGGTGCTTTGGCATCGACCAGGATGAGGTGCTCCACGCCGGCCAGCTGTGCCTGGGCGAATTCAGCCAGGTACCCGAGCCTGTCCACGGCGGGGATGCCCGCGCCGCGTTCGAGCCTGGCCGGGAAGGTCTCACCGAGAAGGGGAGCGCCAATGGTCCCGTTGATGCGACCGGCGGCGTGCAGCGCCCGGGAACGCACGGCGGACCCACCCAGGAAAAGGGCCACCCGCTGGCCCGACCGCAACACCCGTGCCACTTTCTCGATCGTCTCTGCCGGCACGACGGCCGGCAACGCTCGAGGCAGCGAAGGGCACGGACCGGCGGCCGTCTCTGACCATGAAGCGTCCGCCGGCAGGACCAGGGTGGCCACGCCGCCGGGAGGACCCCAGGCAGCGGCGACGGCGTCGGCGGCATCTGCCCCGACATCGTCCGCCCGCGTCGTCACCCGATACCAGGCCGAGACGGGCCGGGCCAGCGAGGCGATGTCGGAGTGGAGCGGGGGGTCGAACCGGGCATGGTACGTCGCATGATCGCCCACGATGTTGACCAGAGGCGTGCGGGCGCGCCGGGCGTTGTGCAAGTTGGCCAGGCCGTTCCCGAGTCCCGGCCCCAGGTGGAGCAGTGTCGCGGCGGGTTTCTCCGCCATGCGGGCGTAGCCGTCGGCGGCGCCGGTGGCGACGCCCTCGAAGAGGGTGAGAACAGCGCGCATGTCGGGCACCGCATCGAGCGCGGCGACGAAGTGCATCTCGGAGGTCCCGGGATTGCTGAAGCAGGTGTCGACACCGGCACCCACCAGGGTGGCCAACAGCGCCCGGGCGCCGTTCATCGTTGCTCGCTCGTCGCGCTTGCGTGCGCCGCCCCGTCGTGCCTTTCTCGGGTCACGCCGAGGAGCCGATCGGGCCCGAGGAGGCCGAGGGGATCGAAGACGCGCTTGATGGAGCGCATGAGGTCGAGGCTCACGGGGTCCTGTGTCTCGAGGAAGTACTCCAGCTTGGCCGTCCCGATGCCGTGCTCCCCGGCGATGGCGCCTCCGGCGCCGATGGCGGTCTCGAAGATGGCGTGCAACAGCGTATGACGCCGGACCTCGTCCGGCTGGAAGATCGACAGGTGGACGTTGCCGTCGCCGACATGACCGCATGCGGTGATCAGGGCGTCATGGTCCCCGGCCAACTCGGCCACACGGGCGAGATACTCGGGGATCCCGGCCCGCGGGATCACGGCATCGACGATGTCGTCGGCGCCGGAGGCCTTGGCCACGAAGAACGCCTTCTCCCGGGCCGAGATGAGCTGCGCCCCGGCTGTCGGCGGGAGGACGAAGACGTCGAGGGCGCCGAGGGTGGAGAGCAACGTGGCGAGTTGCTCGACGTCCTGCTCCACCCGGTCGGTCTGCATGCCCTCCAGCACGACGACCAGGTAGGCCATGGTTGCCGCCTTGGTCTCTTCGGGGATGCCCAGGTCGAGTCCGGCGCTTGTGGTGATGCCGGCCATGGCCAGCACGTCGATGTATTCGAGGATGCTCGGGTCGACGCCGCTGCTCACGATGTGCGGCACCGCCTTCGCCACCTCGGCCAGCGTGGCGAAGGGCGCCAGGACGGTGGCCGTGTCGGCCAGGCGCGGCTCGACCTTCAGGGTGATCTCGGTGGTGACGGCCAAGGTTCCTTCAGAGCCGATGAGCAACTGCGTGAGGTCATAGCCCGAGGAGACCTTCACGAATTTGCCGCCGGTGCGCAGGACGGTGCCGTCGGCCAGCACGACCTCGAGGCCGAGGACGTGGTGGCGCGTGACGCCGTAGCGCACGGCGCGCATACCACCGGCGTTCGTGGCGACGTTGCCCCCGAGGGACGCACCCGGCTCGCCTGGGGAGACCGGGTAGATCAGGCCCAAGGGCGCCAGGGACCGATCGAGCTGCTCCAATGTGACGCCCGGCTCGACCACGGCCACCTGGTTCGCGGTGTCGATCTCCTTGATGGCCTTCATGCGGTCGAAGGCGATGAGGATCCCGTCGGCCACTGGTTGGCATCCACCGGAAAGGCCGGTCCCACTTCCACGCGCCACGACCGGGAGGCGTACCCGGGTGGCGTGCCGCAGGATGTCGCTCACCTCCTGCGTCGATGCCGGGAGGACGACGGCCAAGGGAACCACGGGCGCCACTGTCATCGCCTCATCGTGGGTGTAATCGTCGTGCACGGTCTGTCCACTCAGCACGTACCGCTCGCCTACCACGAGGCGCAGCGGCGCCAGGTCGACCGTCACCGCGCCGTCGTCCGTCACCCGTCACCCTCGGCGACAAGCCGCTGTCGCAACTCCGCCACGCGGGCCGCCACGTCGGAGGCTGCCGTCGGCGCGGCCGCCTTGGTCAGCTGCACGATCGTCCGCTCAATCGGTGTCAACCAGGGGCTCGGGCCCCGGAGCCGCCCCGATCCCGACCCGGTGCGGGCGTCGTCCCCTTCGGACCAGCTGCACCAGAGCTCTTCCTCGGCCCGGGTGAGCGCCACGTAGAGCAGACGGCGCTCCTCGTCGACGGCCTCGGTGGTCTGCGCCGATGCGAGCGGCATCAGTCCCGCGCTCAGGCCGATGATCATGACGGTGTGCCACTGCAAGCCCTTGGAGCGGTGAAAGGTGGTGAGCACGACCCGGTCGTGATCGACGGGTTCGGTCGCCGGCTCATCGTCGTGATCGACGTGGCGCCGCGGCGACCATCCGCCCCGCAGGTCGCTGGCCGGACCCAGATCGGACCCGGCCACCTGGCAGGGCACGTTCGCGGCCTCCATGGCCGCCTGCACGGGCGCCAGTTGGGCGTTGGTGCGGGCCAGCACGGCGATGCTGGACCAGCGCATCCCGGGCAGGCGTGACTGCTTGGCCCGCGCCGCGGCCCAGGTGGCCTCGTCGGCGTCGCTGGCGTGGGCGATGACGGTCGGCACGGGGCCGTCCACCCGGCTGCTGGTGGCGGCGTCGATCTCACCCAGGACTGTCTCGTCGGTCTCGCTGTCGCGCAGCACGGCCGTGGCCACGGCGACCACCTGCGGGGTGCAGCGATGGTTTTCGTCGAGCCGGATGACTCTCGTACCGCGCAGGATCTCGGGCAATCGATACAGCAACGATGGATCCGCGCCATTGAACCCGTACACCGACTGGTTGGGATCGCCGACGACGAAGAGGTCGGGCTCATCGGACAAAAGGGCGGTGAGCAGCCGGAATTGGGCCGGGTTCACATCCTGCATCTCGTCGACGAACAGGTGGCGGGTCCGCCAGCGCACCCCGTCGGCGAATGCCGCATCACCGGCCATGGCGTCGGCGCAGGCCGTGATGAGGTCGTCGAAGTCGAGCACACGGCGCCGGGCCCGCTCCTCCTCATAGCGGACGTACGCCTCGGCTACCTGGTCGGCGCGGATGCCGGTCCGACGCTTGGCCCGGCGGGCTTCTACCTCGTAGCGGTCGGGGGTGACGAGGCGCGCCTTGGCCCACCCGATCTCACCGTCGAGGGTCCGCACCCGGCGGGGGTCGCCCGTGACCAGGTCGGCCAGCAGACGACGACGGTCGGGGAGCAGTTGCGGTTCCGGCCGGCCACGCTGGGCTCGATGCTCGCGCAGGAGCCCGAGTGCAGTGTGGTGAAACGTGCCCGCCTTGATGCCCGAGACCCCGAGGGACCACAGGCGTGTGCGGAGCTCCTCGGCCGCTTTGCGGCTGAAGGTGGTGACCAGGGCCCGGTCCGCCTCGATGGAGCCGTCGCGCACCCGGCGGGCCACCCGGAGGGTGAGCACCCTGGTCTTTCCGGCCCCGGCCCCGGCCATGACGCAGAGCAGCGGGTCCTCCGCCTCGATGGCGGCGCGTTGGGCCAGCGTGAGACGGCTCGCCCCCGGGAGCGTCTCCCAGGCCTCACCCTCGAACGTCATCACCACATGCTCACCGTACCGAACGGTTGCTCCGTGGGCTGAGGGGGGTGGTCCCTTCGGTAGGGTGACCCGGCAGTTTGGTTGGGTGCGCGCACCCGCTCCGGCCCCGCAGGGGGAGAAAGGAACGGCAGATGACAGTGGCTTCCCCGGGTTCCGAGCGAGCGCGCAACGAGCGAAGAATTGTCGATCTGCCTGGGAGAATGCGCTTTTCGCGCCGCTCGCCGCGCCCAGCCGGCCGGACCCGGTGCGGCGGGGTGGCCTGACCTTGCTCCGGACCTTTGCGGGCGGGAGCCTCTTCGGGGCCGTCACCGGCCCCGACGTGCCCCGTGTCCTCGCCCTGCACGGCTGGGCCCGGACCCACCGGGACTTCGACGCCGTCGTCGCCCCGGTCGACGGGATGCCGTTGCCCGCCCTGGCCCTGGACCTCCCCGGATTCGGGGCGTCCCCGCCGCCGCCGGACGTCTGGGGGGCGGCCGAGTACGCCCGGGCGGTCGGTGAAGTCCTGCACGAGATGCAGGGCCCGATCGTGCTCCTCGGCCATTCCTTCGGGGGCCGGGTCGCCCTCCACCTGGCCGCACAACGCCCCGCGTCCGTGGGGGCCCTGATCCTCACCGGCGTGCCGCATCTCGTCCCGGCAGAGGGCCGGCGGGTGCGGATCTCGCCCGCCTACAAGGCCATACGGAGCCTGCACAAGATGAAGATCGTCTCCGACGAGGCCATGGAACGCGCACGCCAGCGCTATGGATCGGCGGACTACAAGGCCGCCCAGGGCATCATGCGCCAGGTGCTCGGGCGAGCCGTCAGCGAGACGTACGAGGAGCAGCTCGACGCCGTGCAGTGCCCCGTCCACCTGGTATGGGGCGCCGAAGACACCGCGGCGCCGCTCGCCATGGCCGAACGCGCCCTGGCCCACCTGGCCCGGGGCGACCTCGAAGTGTTCCCCGACGTCGGCCACCTGACCCCGCTGCTCATCCCTGCCGCCCTGCGCGCCGCCGTGGTGTCGTGCCTCAACTGATCGGCGCTGTCGTCTGCGGGTTGGCGTTGCTTCCGGCCGGAGCCCGCTGGCTCCGCGTGGCCCAGCGCGAGCACTACCTGCCCGGATCGACGTCGCGCTTCGCCTGGCGCTGGTGGAGCAGCCGGCCGTTGGCCCTGCCCATGGCCGTGGTGGCGCTGGCCGCAGCCGGCATCGCCTTCGCCTCTCCGCTCGTGTCGTTGGCCACCGCCGCGGTCGTCATCGTCGGTCCTCCGTCCCTCGGCGTGCGGGGGCGGACCTCACCACTCGCCTTCACCCGGCGGCTCCGGCTCCTCGCCGCCGTGTGGCTCGTCCTCCAGGCCGTGGTCATCGTGCTCGGTGTCCTTGTCCATCGCGCCGCGCCGGTCGCCGCCCTCGGTGCATGTGCGGTACCGCTGCTCGTCGACGCGGCCTGTGCCGTGCTGAGCCCGGTGGAGCGCCGGCTCATGCAGCCCTATGTCACCACGGCGCGCGCCCGGCTGGCGCACGTGGCCCCTGTGGTGGTGGCCATCACGGGCTCGTTCGGCAAGACCTCGACGAAGCAGCACGTCGCGCACCTGGTCGCAGGCTCGCGCACGGTGGTGGCCAGCCCGGCGTCGTTCAACAACCGGGCCGGCCTGGCCCGGGCCGTCAACGAGCAACTGGCGCCCGGCACCGACGTGTTCGTGGCGGAGATGGGCACCTACGGGAAGGGCGAGATCGCCGACCTCTGCCGGTGGTGCCCCCCGGCGATCGCGGTGATCACGGCCATCGGTCCGGTGCATCTGGAGCGCTTCAAAACCGAGGACGCCATCGTCGCCGCCAAGTCCGAGATCACCGAGACCGCCCACACCGTCGTCCTCAACGTGGATGACCCCCGGCTGGCCGCGCTCGCCGATCAGCTGGCTGGCACCGGGACCAAGACGGTGGTGCGCTGCTCCGCCACGGACCCGGCGGCGGACGTGAGTGTCGTCGAAGGGGGTGTGGCAGAGGGCTCCTCTGGCCTGACGGTCTCCGTGGCCGGGGTGGCCATCGGAACCGGTATCGCCTCGCCCACGTCGGTGCAACCGAGCAACCTCGCCTGTGCGTTGGCCGTGGCCTTCGCACTCGGGGTGCCCCAGGAGGTGGCGCTCGGGCGCATCGCCGGCCTCCCCTCCGTGGCCAACCGCCTCGCATCGGCGCCGGCGCCCTCGGGGGTATGGGTGATCGACGACACGTTCAACTCCAATCCCAGCGGCGCCCGGGCCGCCCTGGCCGAGCTGGCCCGCCGCGCCGTAGGAGGTCGCCGCGTGGTGGTCACCCCGGGCATGGTCGAGCTCGGCCCGCGCCAGGACGAGGAGAATCGTTCGTTCGCACAGGCCGCGAGGAGCGTGGCCACGGATCTCGTGATCGTGGGCGTGACGAATCGGCGCGCGCTCGAAGCCGGGTGGTCCCCGCTGGAGGCCCTCCGGGTCCGGACCAGGGACGAAGCGGTGGCCTGGGTGCGGACCACCCTCGGACCGGGTGATGCCGTCATGTATGAGAACGACCTGCCGGACCACTACCGTTGAGCCCGCCCACGCCCGCCACGAACGCCACCGAAGCGAGGAATGCACCGTGTCTGCTATCGCCGTGATCTTCGGGGGGCCATCCCCCGAGCACGATGTCAGCGTGTTGACGGGGCTCCAGGCCGCGCACGAGCTGCAACGCGCCGGTCACACCGTGCAGGCGCTCTACTGGACCAAGACCGCCGAGTGGTTCGCGGTCGATGCGGCGCTCGAGGCGACGGCGTTCCTCGACGGCGTGCCCAAGGGATCCCAGCCCATGCGCCTCGTGCTGGGCGCCGGGGGCGGGTTCGAAGCGACCGGAGGGCGCTTCTCGAAGCAGAAACCGGCCGAATTCGAGGTCGCCGTCGTGTGTTGCCACGGTGGTCCCGGCGAGGATGGGACGTTGCAGGCGGCACTCGACGGGGCGGGGATCGCCTACACGGGGCCCGGCGTGGCCGCGGCCGCACTGGGCATGGACAAGCTGGCCTTCGGGGGCGTCATGATGGCGGCCGGCCTCCCGACCCTGCCCCGGGTGGCGCTCACGTCATCGGCAACCGACGGGGCGGACGACGCCGGCGGGGTGGACGCGATCGGTGCGGGTCCCTACATCGTCAAACCGCGCTTCGGTGGTTCCTCCATCGGGATCGAGGTCGTCGAGGACCTGGCGACGGCGAAGGCCCTCCTCGGCACGAGCGTGCTCGATGCACGCGTGCACCTGCGGGCCGGTGCGGTGCTCGAGCCGTTCCGCCCTGACCTCTTCGACGTCCAGGTGGCGCTGCGCTGCTGGCCCGCCATGGAGGTATCGGCGATCGAACGTCCTTTGCGCTCGCCGGGCCGGGCCGGCACCGCCGGCAACGAGATTCTGGGTTACACCGACAAGTACGTCGGGGGTGAGGGCATGGCCAGTGCGCCACGGGAGCTCCCGGCCGACCTGGCACCCTCGGTGGCCGACGATCTGCGCCGCGCCGCCCGTCGTATCGGCGAGCTGGCGCTCGTCCGTGGGGTGGCGCGGATCGACTTCCTCACCGACGGGAGCGAGTGGGTCGTCAACGAGATCAACACCATTCCCGGTTCGTTGGCCCGCTACCTGTGGATCGACCCTGTCGTGCCCTTCGCCCGCTTGCTGGAGGACATGATCGCCGAAGCACGCGCCCGTCCGGTGGCCCGTTACAGCGCGGCCGGCGCCGACGGCTTGGTGCTGCGGGGCGCTTCGTCGATTGCCGCGAAGCTGGCCTGAACGCACTGTCGGGTGGACCCCGCTCGCGCCCGTGTCGACGCAACGCCCCGGAAGGCGACGGTTCCATCAGCCGATTCGTGGCGTGCCGGTGACGCCGACCAGGATCCTTTGCGCCAGCTCGCCGTACAGCCGTTCCGTGCGTGGCGAGGGGGAGCTCCCGGGGTCGAGCTCGTCGATCCTGCGGCGGCATTCCCGCCACTCCCGGCGTAGTCGGTCTGCATCTCCGGCCGCCGCCGCAACCTGCATGGCCACTCTCGAGAGTGACTCGCTGTAGGGATCGACCAGCCTCGCCTGCCCCAGGCCCCACTGCGCCAGGTCGAAAGCGCGCGCGTCAACGGCCAGAGCGGCGAGGTCGCTCGCCGCGTGCACAAGGACAGCCGCCGTCCGTGCGCCGTGACCCTCGGCCTCCCACCAGCCGTAGCCGGAGAGGACGTTCGCCAGCGGCTCACCCTCCACCAGGCTGAGAGCGCGGTGGAGGAGCGCCATGGCCTCGCGCGGGTCCTCGGTCGCGCTGCCCTCAGCGGCGATGGACGCCGCCAGGTGCACGTCGACCGTGACGCCGTCGCTGACCCGATAGATGCCGCCCCTCGTGCCGGAAGGAAAGAGGAGTCCTCCCGCTCCGTCGGAGCCCATTGCCCGTCGAGCTGCCGCGGCGATGTTGAACAGCGTCTTCGACGCGGCGTCCGAATCGGAGGATCCGAGCACCCGGGTACGGAGCCGGTCGCTGGTCACCTCGCTGTCGACATGGAGGGCGAGGTAGGCCACCAGCTCGGTCGCACGCCGGGCCCGGTTGGGCGCGATCTCCTCGTTCAGTCCTTCCAGCCGGGGCGTCGGGGTGAGCAACCGCACCATGACGGTTCCGGGATCCGGCCCGGAGACGGGCAGGCCCCGTACCGGGCTCGCCCGGCGTTCGCCGCGGTGATCTTCGGGGAGCGTCAACGGCGTCGCGCGCTCCGGCTCGTCCCCCCGCTGGTCACGCGAGGGGACGGGGGTGCGCTTCTCGGGACCGTCGTCGGGAGGCTGAATCGTTTCGGCGTCGAGAGGCCACGTCACGAGCTGGTCGACCAATGTGGCCGTGTGCGATTGCATCAGATGCGGGCGCACCGAGCGACCGAGGGGATGGATCGACGCGGCATTGCGGTCGACGAGCACCGTCACGTCGCTCGGGGCGGCCACCGACCCGGTGACGATCGCCACCCTCATTCTCTGTGCGGGCGAAAGCAACGCCGGATCCCCGAAGAAGAGGACCTGCAGATCGTCCACCGACCCGTCGTCGTCGAGCAGGTCGACCTCGCGCGCCACGACGAGCGGATCCTCGGTGACGACGACCAGGTCGGCCCAGGCCCACGCCTCCTGGGCGTGCCGGGCGGCCCGCCACAGGTCATCGCTCCCTTCGCCGATCAATGGCAGACAGCCTCCAGGCGTCAGCGGCACCAACCACGTGCCGTCGTGATCCTCGCCGATCGGTAAGACGATCGGCAGGAACGGTCGGGCTCCCGGCTGCGGCGCAAAGGTGTCGTGGGCACCGTGCCAGACCTTGCCGTCGCCGGAGAGGCTGAACCCGCGGGGAGCCGGTTGTCCCGCTTCGCCCAACCAGAAGTCGACCCCCGCTGCTCCGACGCATACGGCCCGGATCGTCGTGACAATCGATGGCGTGCCGCGATGCACCGCATCCATCGCATTCATCGCATTCATCGCAAGCCCGAGCCCGTAGTTCGCCGCTTCGAATGCCCTGAGGCTGGGAACACCGGAGAACCGGGCGAGTCGAATATCGGTATCGATGGCCCCGGCCGTGTGGGCCGCCGCCATTCGGGGCTCGTGATCGCCGACCTGGCGCAGCATCCGCATGCGCCGGGACCGGCGCGCCAGGGCGGCGCACGCGAGGGCACCGATTCCCAGTGCGGAGAGCTCGGGCAAGCTCGACCCTCCCGCGCCTGCCGCGTGAAGCGACCCGGGGGGTGGAGCAAGCATGACGGATTCCGCCGGGATGGTGGGTGCCGATGCCCGTCGCTCCTTACCGGATCGTTGGGCATGCGGTGCCTCGTCCAACGGGGACGCAATGGACATCGATGGGACCACCGGGACCCCGTCCATCGGCAGGATCAGTGTCCAACCGCCCCGGATCAGGCTGGGGTCCACGAAGTGCGAACCGTCGGGCATGGTGCGCCCCAGGTTGAGGGCCGCGAGAGCGGGCCAGTCACCGCCGTCACCCAGCTGCGTCTCGGCGATCGACCACAGCGAGTCGCCTGGGCGGACCACGTAACTGGCGGCAACCGCCGCCTGTCGCCCGACGGCAGGAATTGTGACGGCAGGCGTTGCGCCGGCAGGCATTGCGACGGCGACAGCGCGGGGTGCGTCCATGCCGATGGTCGATCCTGTGCTCGCGCCGGCCTCCGAAGCCACGAAGAGGGGAGCGGCTACCGCGATCAGTGACAGCACTCCCGCCGCGATCCGCCCGGCGACCCGTTCGGTGAGCATCGCACCGACAGGCGTGGTGACGTGACCCCGGCGGACCTGCTCCACAACCGATCGGGTCAGTTGGGCACAGCACGCCAGCCAGGCCACCCATGCCACGAGCGTCACGCCGGTGAGGGCGACCCGGGCTGCGGATCCCCATTGATGTCCCAGCCCGCTTCCGAGGGGGTAGCCGACGACGACGACGAGGACGGCGGGGATCGCCGCAAAGACGAGAAGCGTCGTCAGCAGCGACCCCAACGCGTCGACGACACTCTTTCCCTGACTCTTCCGTCGTTCGCTACCCACCTGCCGGCGCGATCGTCAACGTATAGGAGATCACGTCGAATTGGACCAACATTATTTTCAGGGTGAGATCGCATGGGCCGTCGGCGTCGGGGATCACGACGGCGGCGCTCGTCGTCCCCTCGGCCGTTTGTGCACCATCGGGGCACGACACCGAAAGCGAGAGCGAGTCGGTGGGGGACCAGGTCACTGAGATTCGCATGGGCCCAGCGCCGGTGAAGGCCTCGTTGGCGGTCGAGACGTAGGGCTGTTGGAGTTCCCCGGACCGGATCAGGGGTGCCGGTTGCGCCGGCACCGGGCCGATGGCCGATGTCGTGGTCGTCGTACTCGTCGTGGGCACGGTGGTCGATGGCGTCGTGACGATGTGGATGCCGTCGCCCGCAGTGCCCGTCGTCACGGCCTGCCCGGAGCCGGTCGGCGACCCAGTGCTCCCGGGTCGGGTGAGCAGTGTGGTCGTGGTGCTGGCCGGAGTGGGCGGCAACGTCGACGGGATTCCCGTCGCCTTTCGATCTCCTGCCGCCAGGTCGTGGCCCCGCCGGCCCAGCGCGTCGGGGTGATCCGAGGTGGCGGCAGCCACCAGGGCGAGCAGCGAGAGTGAGACGGCGAGCACGGCCCACCAGTGTGGGCGAATCCTCTGTGGCCGGGCGCGGCCGGACGGAGCTCCTGGAGGTTCTCCCGACACGGGTTGACCTTAGGTGCCATCGCGACGGCGAGTGACGGGGCCATCATGCGCACAAGCGCCGCACTCCCCGATCGCGTCCGGCATAGAGCGACCGGCGGTCCCGACCAGTGACCTTGGCCAGTTCTGCGATGGAGAACCCGAGCACGTGATTGGCATAGAGCACTTCGACATCTTCGGCCCTCATTCCCTCCTGACGGAGATCTATCAGTGCTTTCGCCAGGAATTCGAGGTCGGTTTCAGAAGGCGTGGCTCTGGGTTCGGTCAGTCCCGGCGTCATCTGCACCTGCAGTTGCCGGTGGTCTTTGGCGTGGAAGAGCTGACGTCGCATGCGACACCGGATGGCCGAGAGGAGATCGAGCACGGCGTACGGGCGGTCCTGTCCCGACCAATCGAACAGGGTCATCCAGGTGATCGAAAGTGTCTCGCTGAAGAATTCGCTGCCGTCGTCCCAATCGCCGCCTTGGCCCCAACGCAGCCGTTTGGCGACCGTCAGGAGCCCGGGGATGAGGGCCTGGATGAGAAAGCGGACGATGAGCGGATCGCCCGGCGCTTCGCGCAGCATCGTCCTGATCAGGGCCGCCGCTTCCTCCCGGCCCCGGCGGCCCGTGGCCTGGCGCATGTAGTCGATCAGGTCGCAAGGGGTCACGCACCGGGGCGGCTGCGCAGGGGACCGGCCATCGTCGGCCCCGCGGACCAGGACCGCCATGGTCTGATCGCGATCCGCCAGGTGCTGCAGGGCATGGACCGCCGCCGGGGAGCGGCCGAGCGTGCGCCACTCGCTGTTCAGTTGTTCGATGGGCAGGATCCGTTGTCGCGTCTGGGTGGGCATGGCAAGAACCCTCACCGGATCACCTCCCCCGATCCCTCCCACACGGCGCGTCAGCCCGTCGTTTCCGCTTCAAGTCGACGACCTCCCTGGTCGGGATAACCTCCCCTCGATGGATATCGAAGAGTTCTACGACGGTGACCCCCGACGCCGGCCCTCGGCGGAGATCGAGCTCGGCACCGAGTGGCGGGACGCGCACGGCATCCGCTATGAGCTCACCTGGGTCGAGGACACCGGCGAGCTCTACGTGATGCGCGAGCCGTCGCCGCACATCGTGGAGGATCCCTTCGGCGGCACCCACTCGTCGATCCGCCACAGTGAAGAGGTCGAAATGACGGTCAACGTGGTGGCGCAGATCGCCACCCATGACCAGCTCGAGGAGGTTCTCGCCGGCTGGCCGCAGGCCATGGCGGGCGATGCCGGGGCGGAATGGCTGGCCGAGCGGTTGCGAACGGCCGGCGTCGCGGTCGGGCCGGGAGAGCCGCTTCCCGATGCGGAGGCCGATCAGCCCTCGTAAAATCGATCAGCCCTCGCAAAGCCGATCAGTTCTCGCAAGAGGGACCGGCGGCGCTGAAAACGGGCGCCCCCTCCTACGAGCCGGGCGGGGTGCCACCCGGGGTGGGATTGACGTTCACATTCGTGTCCACCGCAGCGCACTGCCCTTTCAGCGCCGGGATCAGGTGCGCCTCGTCCACGGTGGCGCCTTCGGAGATCGTGGTCATGAGGGAGTTCATCGAGCCGTCGGCCGAGTTGGCCTGCGCCGCCAGAGGAAGAGCGGCCCGCAGCTCGGCGCCCGCCTGGGACCGGAGCCGGTTGGACACCTTCGGCGGGACATTGGGCTTGGCTGCGGCCTCGAAGTAACGCACGGAGCGGTTCACGTGGACGCAGGCCTGGCGGGCGAGATCCTCCCCGCTGTCCCCGCATGCGCTGAGAAGGAGCGTGGCGCTCACGGCCATGGCACCGAGCCCGATTATCGAACGGCGACCCGACGCAAGCGGTCGCCGCACTTCAGCCGAGCCAGCTGTCGGCCGAGTCGAGGAGAAAGCGGCTCACCGCCAAGGCCCGATCGAAGACATCACAGAGGAGCTCCTCGCCCCCGAGGACGCGGGCCAGGGATACCGGGTGGCGCGCCACGATGCTGAGCCTCCGCTCGGAACCATCGGTGGCATTGGCAAATGAGTCGATAGCCGAGACTTCGAGGGGAAGCTCGATGCCGCCGACCCCGGCCAGGTCGATGGCCAATCGCAGCAGGTCGGGCCCGCTGGGCAGGGGCGGGAGCGCCCAGGTGAAGGTGAGGGGGAAGTGGAACTCGTCGGGCGGCTCCTCCTCCTCGGTCAGCAGCACCACGGCGTCTTCGAACGAGAGGAGCACACGTGGATCCACGTCCAGGGCCAGGTGGAGATCCAACGGACCGCCGCAACCCTCCTCGGGATGGAGGTCGACCTCCCAAACCTGGCGCAGGGAGTATGTCTCGACAAAATGCCGTTCGTCGTGCACGTGGAATCCGTGATCGACCGAGTGATCTTTGAGGTCCGCCACGTATCCGGCGACGTCGATAGCTGCCACAGTGCGATGAGCCTAATGGCCAACGTGAGGCCGGTAGCCAGTAGGGTTCCTGAGCCGTGGATGAGGTTCGGCTTCTCCAAGTGCTCGACGACGCGGTCCGAGCGGTGCGCAGCGCACTCGATGACCTGGACGAATGGGGTCCGGCGGGAACGAAGCCGGGTCAGTACCGCCTGGATCTGGCCGCCGATGCCGCGGCCTTGCCCATCCTGTACGGGGCCGGACTGGCCGTCCTCTCGGAGGAATCGGGTCTGACGGGTCCGTCGGCGCCACTCCTGGCCGTGATCGACCCGGTGGACGGGTCGACCAACGCTCACCGGGGCATTCCGTTCTACGCGACGAGCATCTGTGTGCTCGATCCTGAAGGACCCCTCGTGGGAGTCGTCGTCAACCAGGCCACAGGGGTGCATTTCGAGGCCGTGCGTGGCGGCGGGGCGCGGCGCGACGGTGCGGCCGTGACGCCTTCGAGCTGTGCCGAAGTGTCGTCGGCTCTCGTCGGGATCTCGGGCTATCCGGGGGTCCACCCGGGATGGGCCCAGTTCCGTGCCTTCGGTGCGGCAGCGTTGGAGTTCTGTGCGGTGGCCGAAGGCACGCTCGATGCGTATTCGGTCGTCGGGACGAGCACCCTCTTCGGATGGGACTACCTGGCCGGCATGCTCATCTGCAGCGAAGCGGGCGCGGTGACCAAAGAGCGCGACGGCGTGGATGCGGTCGTGCGCGACGCCACGACACGCCGCCCGATCGTGGCGGCGACGCCCACGTTGTGTGACCAGCTGATGGCGAAGACGGACATGTGAGCGAGGAGATGGCGGGGCCCCTCTTGGCCCACAAGACCTGGCGCACCCTGGAGCCCCTCCACGGGATGATCTACTTCGTTCCCGAGGCGGCGGAGGCCTATGCGCGGGTGGGCATCACGGGACGGAGCGGTTATTTCGCCTCACGCGCGGCGCCGATGGGGGCCGTCGGACCTGAGGTCGTCGTCTCGACCTTCTTCAATTTCAATCCCGAGCTGGTGTACGCCAGTCTTCCCCGGGCCTGGGAGATCGCCTCGCCCGGCGTCATGCTGGAGGCTCGTCTCGAAGCGGCGGACGCGGCGTTTCGGCGTGTGCTGGGAGATGCCGTGGGATCGCCGGACATGCGCCGCGCCGCGGTGTTGGCGCGCGGCATGGCCGAGATCGCCGGGACGCATGTGGAAGGACGGCCGCTCTGTGCCGGCCATGCCGACCTCCCGTGGCCCGACGAGCCCCATCTTGTGCTCTGGCACGCCCAGTCCATCCTCCGGGAGTTCCGGGGCGATGGTCACATCGCCCTGTTGGTCACGCACGGGCTCTCGGGGATCGAGGCACTGATCACCCACGCTGCATCGGGCGACGTCCCCGTCGGTGTCCTGCGGGCGACCCGGGGATGGCCCGACGACGCATGGAATGCCGGCGTGGTGGCCCTCCAGGAGCGGGGCTGGCTGCGCGAGGGAATGGATCTGGCACTGACCGAATGGGGAACGGCGATGCGCCACGAGATTGAGGAACAGACCGATGTGTTGGCCTCCATTCCTTATATCTGGCTCGGAGAGGAGGATTGCGCCGAGCTCCGCTCCTTGGCCCGGCCCTGGAGCAGGCTCTTCGCCGAGGCGTTGCCCCTTTGAGGGACCACCGCCCGCTTCACCTACGATGTGGGTCCGACGTTCATTCGGGGCTCGGGCGCTTAGCTCAGTTGGTTAGAGCAGCTGGTTTACAACCAGCAGGCCGGGGGTTCGAGTCCCTCAGCGCCCACCGACGGGGACGGTGCGTGACCTGCATCTGGACTTGATCCGCTTGGATCAACGAGGGTCGACGGACGGCAGCTCCGTGACGAAGTCAATGAGACGCTCAACCGCGCCGACCAGCGCGGGCTCCAGGTCGGCATAGCTGTGCACCGATCCGAAAATCCGCCGCCAGCAGGTGGCCGTATCGGGCTCGCCCAGCGCTCGGCAAATGCCGGTCTTCCAGTCCTGGCCCTTGGGGATGGTCGGCCAGTGGGTCAGCCCCACCACCGGCGGCCTGACCGCCTGCCACACGTCGACGAAGGGGGTGCCGGTCACCAGTACATGGGGATGCGCCACCTCGTCGGCCAGCCGGCTCTCCTTGGTGCCGGGAATCAGGTGGTCGACCAGGACACCCAGGCGACGGCCTGGTGCCGGCCCGAAGGTTGCTATCTCGGCCGCCAGATGGTCGATCCCGTCCAGACGCTCGACCACAACCCCCTCCACCCGGAGGTCGTCGCCCCAGACCCGCTCGACCAGCAAGGCGTCGTGGATTCCCTCGACAAGGATTCGGCTGGTCCGAGCAACTCGGGCCCGATGGTCGGCGACAGCCACCGAACCTGATGCGGTGCGTGAAGTGGCGGTGGATACGACCCGGGGCCGGACCAGGGTCGCCACCCGCCCGCCAGCGCCGAAGGCCCCCGGCAACAAGTGGAACATCCGCACCTGGCCGGACTTGGATTGCAGCGTCACGACGTCGGCGCGGAGCCCCAAAACCCGGCCGGTGAACCCCGAGGCCCGGTGGACCACCTTCAGCCCCACCACCGCCTCCACCTCGGGGTGCCGGCTGGCCTCAGCACGGGCTCTCTCCCGAGGGTCAGCCAGGACGTCGGCCCAAGGATCGGTTGGGCGGCTCACGGCGACGACGGTACCCGACGCCCGATCGCGTCCAGCGGATGGCCAGCCCTGCTGAACGAGCATTCGGGATCAGGTTCGCCGTTGACCGCCAGTGGGCGCTGGTCACATATGCGAAAAGTGACGCCTCGCCGAGTCTGCGTCGACAGTCGCACGCGGACTGAAGCGCGCCTCTGTCACCCAAGCGCGTCTTCGACCAGGACCGAAGAGCGTGGAGTCAGCTCGGTCCAGGTCAGTCGGGGTGCGTGCGTGGCTTCCAAATCTACGATGACACAACCCGGTTGGCCATTGAGGGAGCGTGCGGTCGCCCCTGCATAAGCGGTCAGCGGCCGCTCGCGAAGGACTTCGTGCGCGTGGATGTGGCCCAGGGCCACGTAGTCAGCCTCGAGAGAGTCGATGTCATTGAGGAGGATCAGCGACGAACGCCTTGTATCTGCGCCTTCGTCAACAGCCAATCCATGCCCAGCGATCACGTGCCAGCGGCCGGGGGAGCGGGGTGGAGACCCGCTCAACGGCCGAAAAGAAGGAACGTGCTCAACCATCGCCCTGCCCCACACCACGATGTCCGTCCCCGGGACCTCGACGGTCATGCCCATGGGATCGTCGATGAATTGCACCTGACGGCAACGCGACTCGGCCGCGAAACGGTGGTGGATGGAACGTTCGTCAAGGCAGTCGTGATTTCCAACGAGAAGGACGATCGGTCGATTCGCTCGATCCAGTTGTGCAGCGGCCCAGTCGAGAATCGGATCGTCGACGCGGTCGTGATCGAACAGGTCGCCAGTGATCAGCAGTAGGTTGACGTCACGTTCGATACTGAGGTCGATCGCCGCAGCGAAGGCCCGTTGACGCAATCCGTCGTCCACCTTGTCGAGGTGGCAGTCCGAGGTGTGCAAGATCCTGGCGGGTCGTGGCGACTCCATCTCGGATGATGTTAGTGGTGCGGGAATGGGACGTCATCATGACAATCGTCCCCGGTCGCAGGTGCACTATGCGGCGTCTCCTTCCACCAGGATCTGGCGGTTCGCATTTGTTCCTCTGGCCCACAAATTCGAGTTGCGCCAACCGCTTGGTGGCCAGCCGGCTGCATAGGCCGACGCCGAGATCCATAAGCCCTTGGAGACTTCACTCGGAGCGCCCCCGAACATCGCGATGGCACTGTCGGCGGCGTCTACGGACGGGTGGCGGCGAAGACGCGACGGGATCCGCATTTCCCAAGGCAGAATGGAACGGCTCGAACCGCGAGGAGATGGTATGTCAGAAGCGCCGACAGTCACGTTGTCGAATGGCAGCAAAATGCCAGCCTTGGGTTTTGGCGTCTTTCAGATGAGCCCCGAAGAGGCTGAGCAAAGTGTCGTCACCGCGCTGAAGACCGGTTACCGTTCGATCGACACGGCCGCCCGATATCAGAACGAGGAAGCAGTGGGCCGTGGCATCCTGAAGAGCGGTGTACCCAGGGACCAGATTTTCGTCACCAGCAAGCTTTGGATCGCTGATGCCTCGTACGAGAGAGCAAGGAAGGCCTACCAGAATTCACTCGACAGTCTCGGGCTTGAATACCTCGACCTCTACCTCATCCATCAACCCTACGGGGACATCTTTGGCGCCTGGAGAGCAATGGTCGAGCTGTATGAGGCGGGCAGGGTCAAAGCGATCGGGGTCTCGAACTTCAGTAGCGCGAAGTTGATCAATTTCGTGTCGACTCACCGCAAGGTGCTGGGCAATGACACTGTTCCGATGGTCAACCAGGTCGAAACACATCCCTTTCACCAGCAGGTTGAAGCTGGAGAGATCATGGAAGAGCTCGGCATCGTTCATGAAGGTTGGGCGCCCTTCGCCGAAGGTTCTCACGACATATTCGCCAATGAGGTATTACAAAAAATCGCAGAGGGTCACGGTAAAACGATTGCCCAGGTAACGCTACGTTGGCACATCCAGAAGAACATTGTTGCGATACCGAAGTCGGTGCACGGGGAACGTATCGCCGAGAATTTCGACATCTTCGATTTTGAGATATCCGAGGGCGACATGGGAGCGATCGCCGGCCTCGACACCGCGATTGCTCTCGCCGACCACGAAAACCCGGAGTTTGTGAAGATGCTGTTCGACCGTCTGGACTGAGGTCGTACGTTCAGGTCCTTTCGGGCGTTTCGTCGACAACGGGCTCTGGCACTTCGATCGGGCTAAGGCGCGCTCGGTCATCAGCTTCTTCAGGTTCGGCGCCCGTTCGCACGAGGAGTCCAGGTGACCGGGCGCTTCGGTCGTCGACGTTCTGGCGGCAGCGGCTTGGCTCTTGACTGGGGCTCAGGACGGGTCCATTGTTGGCTTGTGTGCGGAGCTGGAATAGCGTCCACACGCCACGGGCAGAAGGGACAAATGACGCAGAGCCATGACCACCGCCCGGCTTTTCCGGGCACTGACCGCTTGGGTCACCAAGGGCGACATGGCCAACAACTCGCGGCACCGCAACCTGCAGGGCGGTGCATCTCGGGCGGCCGTGCTCGGAGCTGGTGATGGATTGATTACGAACGTGTCGTTGATCCTTGGGGTGGCCGGCGCGAGCACGTCGGCATCGCAGGTTCGTCTGGCCGGGATCGCCGGGCTGCTCGCCGGTGCCTTCTCTATGGCGGCAGGCGAGCTGGTCTCGGTCCGCGCTCAAGATGAGCTCGTCCAACGCGAACTCCATGTAGAACGTGGTGAAATCGAGGACAATCCCGATGCGGAACGTCGCGAATTGGCGGCAATGTACAGGGCTCGCGGGGTGGCGCGGGAAGATGCCGAAACTGTTGCCAGAATTCTCTCAATCCATCAAGACGTGGCCTTTGTTACCCATGCGCGTCTCGAACTGGGCGTGGATCCCGATGCCGGGGGATCGGCCTGGCAAGCGAGCATCTCCTCGTTCCTGTCCTTTGCCATCGGGGCCTTCTTGCCCTTAATCCCGTGGCTGTTCATCGGCGGCGGCCAGGCCGTCGTGATCTCAATTTGCATCGCCGAGTTGCGGCAGCCGCCCTGGGCGCCGCGATCGGGGCATTTACAGGGCGCGGAATCCTCAGGACCGCGATCCGGCAACTGACTGCCGCAGTTGTGGCTGCCGGCATCACCTTCGGGGTCGGTCACGTGCTCGGCGGTTCGACGCATTAGAACCCTCGCCTTCCGATTCCGTCAGGAGTGGAGGAGGTGGTGGGATAGTAGCGCGCACGTCAGTCAGCAAGCTATCCCGTTCCATGTGCGCGATCCGTGATTCCTGAGCGTTTGAACCTTCACGCACGCCCTCCCGAGGTGTCGAGTGCGTTGGCCTGATTTGCTGCTCCAGATATCTGCCGAGAAGATTCCTATGCCCTCGCATGTCCACCCCCCGTGCCATGCGCCAAGTTCTGTGTTGTGGTCAATGTCACGGGATGGCCCACTGTCACGATGGACTCTAAGCCGCAACGCATGGCAAATCTCTTCCTCTGAGGGGATTTGCTCACACTCCAATGTGTAGACGCCATTGAGATTGCCGAATAAGGTTCGAGACATCGCTCCGTCCAATTGCAATGAGTGGAGGGTCGTCGGCTCAGAGGGTCGGATATCGGCGATGGCCGCGTCCCTCGAAGGTAAAGCGTCGTGTACGAATTTGTCGTTCACAATTGGGCGTGTCACTTTCTCTCCTCTCCACGAGGAACCGGGAGTCGGCCCCCGCGTTGCCACGTTGTGTGGCGACAGTCTTTGCGTGATGTGCGAACGCAGCACCGGGCGCATGGCGGGCCTCATGAGCGATACTCAACTTTCGAGGCGAACGGAAAGTGCTCCGTCCAACGCAAAGTACCGTCTCGATCGATGACGAGTGCCTCATAGTCCTCCAGCATCTCGACAAGGCTGAGGCCGGCCACTCCAGCGACGGCGAGCGCGGTGGCAAGAGCATCGGCGAGGCCAAGATCTGGTCCGCTGACGCTGGCGGAAGCGACTCGTGTCATCGGGCGCCGGGAAGAGGGGTCGATCAGGTGATTGCCCCGTTCGTAGGTTCCCGAAGTCGCTATTGCCCCGGTGAGTTCGACGACGCAGGCCAGGCGATCCGGAGAGAACGGATCGACGATGCCGACCTGAAAGGCCCGCAGGTGCTCCATGGAGCTGAAACTTGCAATATCACCTGCAGCGTTCACTATCGCTCCGCTTATCTCGGGCGACGCCAATGCGCCCAGGGCGCGTTGCGCGGCCCATCCCTTCACGAGTCCAGTCGGGTCGACGCCACCAGGCATAGCCCACGGATCGAACCATCCACCGGAGATCTCGCGCGCCTTTGCGCACGCTTCGAGAACTTCGCTCACCTCGGCCGGAGCCTGCTCCCTGGTGATCTCCCCTCGTCGGAGCCGACTCATCGGGCTATGCGTCTTCCACGTGCTGAAAACGGCATCAGTGCGCTGCAGTATGCCCCGTGCGTCGGCGACCCGCAGATAGGTCTCGTCGCTGGGCCGATCGTCCTCGGTGTAAATGTCGATCGTGACGACGGTGCCCATCACCTGTTCGAGGCAGTGGAGAACGTGCCGATGCTCATTCAGTCTGGCCGCAGCCGGCGACGTGGACGCCATCAGAGGCCCAGCTTTCCGAGTGCCGACTGAAGCGACTGCTGAAATCCAGCGCTGGTATAGCTCGCTCCGGATACGCCTTGGATGTTGGCGTTCTGAGCCTGGAGGGCCTGATGTTCAAGGATCGGGATCGATTGCTGGTCAATTGACTGGGAACGGAAGTTCCCACCATCGTTGAGGGACGCGATGCTGACTTTCGTGATCTTTTTTCCTGAGACCGATACCGACACCGACAGTACCCCCCAGTGGTAGTTGACCGCGGACCCGGTGGCGGTCCGGGTGGCCGAGGGGGCAGATGTCGTCGTGGTTGTCGTAGGGACAGGGACAGTCGACGTGCTCGTGTGTGAGCCCGACTTGGGTGGCGAACTCGCGCCACTCGCATGAGTTCCCGCTGAAGATCCGGCGGTCGTGGTTGTCGGTCCTTGAGGGGCGGACGCGCCGGAGAGAGATCCAAGCGCGAGGGGCGCGGACTTCGTATGGAAAGTCAGCACGCCGATGAGGCCCACGACGGTCGCGCCGATGACCATCGGGGCACGTCTCATTGATTACTCCCGTTCTGAACGCACATGGTCATTTGCCACCTCCGTGACTTAGAATGCGAATGCTTCTTGGTGGATCCGGTCGCGTGGCACTCCGAGCCTCGATGCGGCGGCGATGGTGCTTGCGCTGAAGGCATTCGGACCGCAGACGTACACGTCGCGGTCCGGGAGGTCGGGGACCAGTCTTCGCAGTGTCCTCGCATCGAGTCGGACGTCGTGGCGCGGGCCGATGAGCTCGTGAAACTGCCCGCCACGCTGCTCGACGAGAGAGACAACCTCGTCACGATGTACAAGGTCCTTCCGAGTTGACGCACGGACAATCACGGACACGTCAATGGAGGAGGGTAGCTCCTCAAGCAGTGCGCGCAGCGGAGTGATGCCCACGCCAGCGGCGATAAGCGTAACGCGGTCGGTCTTGCGCGCATGCTGGGTGAATGCGCCGTAGGGTCCCTCGATTGCAATTCGGGTTCCGGGCTTGAGGGCGGCGACGGCGCGGCTCTGGTCGCCGAGCCCCTTGACCGTGACTCGGAGGTACGGCGGCTGGGGGAGGGCGGAGAGAGAGTACGGGTGCGCGTGCCACCAGAGTTCTTTCGTAAGGAACCGCCACCTGAAGAACTGACCTCCCGAGACGGCGAGACGATCCAGACGACGGCCCGAACAGATGACCGAGTACACCCCCGGCGCCTCCTCGGATACCGCAGCGACACGCAGCTGATGCCTGAGGCTCCGAATGATCGGTTGTGCGACCCGGAACACGATGACCACCCCTGCGGTCAAGATCCAGACCACGATCCACACAGCTTTGGTGAGAGGGTGACCAATGAACGATCCGCCCGTCGTGATCTGGTGGGCGAACGCGAGGGCCAGTGCCAGGTAGGTGTAGAGGTGGACGATCCACCAGGTCTCGTACTTGAGGTGTCGGCGGGCAATTCTTATTGACGTGATCCCTGCCATGACAATTAGGCAGAAGCCGACGATCGCGGCAAGGAGGTCAGGATAGGAGCTGAGGAAAATCCAGAGTTGCCGGAGCGCTCCCACCTTTGCCAGTTGGGCGTAGCCGAGTGTGATGAGCAGGACGTGGACCGTGATCAGCCCAAGCGGCCATGGGCCGATGCGCCGGTGCCAGCGGACGAGTCGGTCCTGGCCGACCCCTCGCTCCAGCCATGGCAGCCGGCCGATGAGTACAACCATCACCAACATGAGGTACGCGGCAGCGAATCCAGCAAGGCGCCCCCCGGCGATGAGCCAACCACCCGGCGCGGCGAGCGTTCCGCGGGTCTCGCCCGCAATTACGAGACCAAGCGTTGCGCCAAGGCCGAGACCGGCGAGCGCCGCCAAAGCATCGGCAACCCGACGCCGAGGTGGGTGTCCCGGCCGATGCCGAGTTCCCTGCATGCCGGCCGCCGGGTGATTCTGAGCGGGTGGAGCGACCCGCGTGGCCCCTGTCATGTCGCAATTCTGCATGGCCGGTTTGAGAATGGGCATCGTGTGGGCTGTGAACCCCCTGTCCATGCCGTGGTCATACGGATGACCCTAAGAGCCGGACCTTACGACTTGATGAAGCCGACCATGATGCTGTCGCTGTGTGAATAAATGTTTGCTAAGAGGTCAACCTCACGTGGGATGGAACCGGATTCCACACTCTTCCGCGGCGCATGGAGAGGTCGTGGTCCCACCCACTACTGGCCGAATTGCCGTCATTTGCCCGTAAGGATTGCGGCTTACCGTAACTCCATCTGCATCGTCCGACAGTTCAGCGGTTCGGCGAACCAGTGAACGTGTCTTGACAGGAGGAACTGGGAAGAGGCATCGAAAGGGGAACCTTCAGAGGTTGCGTCGCCTGACGGTGGGCGCACTGGTCTCGTTTGGTTCATTCACCTATTTGGGTGCGACGCAAGCGGCTGCGACGGGCATAGCGCACCCACCGGACGATGGTGCGTACTACCTCGCACTTGGTGGCTCTGGCTCACTTGGTGTCCAACCCACCCTTAATCATCCCAAAGGGCAGCCGACCAGCTCGGGTTACGCCAATGACCTCTTGGCATTAGAGCGATCCCGATGGAGCGGCCTTCAGCTTGCTCAACGTGGATGTCCCGGCGAGACAACCGGATCCTTTCTCACGGGAGGCGATCATTGCCGACCGGCGGGAGAGTCCCAATTGGTCCAGGCCGTGTCGTTTCTCCAGTCGCATGCGAATATCGTCTTGGTGACAATCGACCTCGGATTCAACAACATGCTTCCTTGTCTGGCCTATCACCACGTGAATGAGTCCTGTATCTCGCGGAACCTCGTTACGCTCCGTCAGCAACTTACGCAGATACTGTCTTCGTTGCGTGCCGCAGGCCCTTCGTTGCGGATCGTCGGTGTTGGACATTACGACCCGTATCTCCATACGCACATCAGGAGCTTCGCGGGACGGACATTTGCTCTAGCCAGCCTTTCGGTGATCGACCGTCTCAATGCGACGCTCCGAATGGTGTATACAGCCGCAGGAGTGCCGATGGCCAATGTAGGAAGCGCATTCGCTCTCGCCAACACGGTTCCCGCGACACGGTCACTTGGAACCACGGCACCCAGGGATGTGGTGCGCCTCTGCGCTCTTACGTGGGCGTGTGCCTCTCCTCCGTTGGGCAATTCACATCCCAACGAAGACGGCTACGAAGTCATTGCTGAAGCGATCGCCGACGTCGTGCCGGCATGACTGCCGACCAATCGGACTGAGCCACGGTACGGCTCACAGGAAATTGATGCGGGCTCAAAGGGGCGCGACGCACGCCGTATTTGCCATGTGGACCCATGCGATCGGTCGGCAAGGATGTACGGGCCCCCCTCCCGACGCCGAACCTATGTGGAGCCCCAGGTGCCGAGGAGCGCGTGTTGCAAGCACCTCCTTGGAAACCGTGAGGTCGTGGTCAAGCCCTTTCGGGTGTGTCCTCGATTGCCGGCTCGGGTACTTCGACCGGCGCCAGGCGCTCCGGAATGTCGGTTTCTTCAGGGTCGGTGGCCGGTGGTTCGTCGGCAAGCGTCATGCTTTGCATCTACCCCGACGAAGCCGCCTGAAACGGCCACGCATGAAACTCTTGTCGCTCACCTCAGCGATGCGAGCGGACCCTTGCGAAGAGGTAGACGACCGCCAACACGACGATGAAGAACAGGACGGGGTGCACGACGATTCCCAGCACTATCGCAATGGCCGTGATCACCAGCGCGATCAGAATGTCTCCAAGCATCAGGGTTCCTCTCAGTCGACCCGATTCCCGGGTTCGCTGTGGTGTACCCCGCTACAGGTCGGCCAAACCCCCGGCGTCTCGGAGGCCCGGGTCGGGACGCGCAAGAACTGAGCCCGAAGGGTGGAGAAGAGACAACGGACTCAGTTCCTGCTTCCAAGCCCGACTGCCAGGTGCTCCAATATTTATCGCGCTTGGGCGACCGGCGCAAAAGGCCTCCGGATCAATACCGGGTCCATGATGTGCTTCCGGGCTTCACGGGGGCGGTCGCCACGGGTCCGATCCAGCGAAGATCGGGCAGATTGACGACGATCGCCTCTTGCGTCGTCCGGGCGATGACGACGATCGCCTCCTCGTGCGGGTTCGGATTCTCCTCACGGTGTGGTACCCAGGGTGGGACATAGATGTAGTCACCCGGACTCGTGCAGAGCCGCCGTTCGCACGATTCGCCGTCGACCTCCTCGAGGAACACGAACTCAGGGTGTCCGCTCACCACGTAGATGCCCGTCTCGGATACCCCGTGATGGTGGTTCTCGGATCCGGTGGACGGTGCAACGTGGGTCTGTCCCATCCAGAGATTCTCCGATCCGACAGTCTGGCCCGAGATCGCTTCGAGGCGCGTCATGCCGCCGGTCTGCGCGGTAGACCTCGAGAGGGACGTTGACTGGACCTGGTAGAGGTGCCGGTGGAAGCCGTCTTCAGTCGTTGTCATGGTGTCGCCTGGGCCGTACGCCGCTTGCGGTAGGAGGCGGAGGCCACCATTTCGCCGCAACCCTTCATGGAGCACCACCTGCGCCGTCCTGAAGGCGAGCGGTCGAAGAAGAGGGTGGAGCAGCCGACCCGCGCACACTCGCGTAAGCGGTGCGAGTCGGGGCCGGTGAAGAGGTGCACGGCATCGCGGGCGATAACCGAGAGCGTGGCATCGATGCCTGGCTCCCCGACGGCGGTCCGCCGACGGCCCCCCGATTCCAGCAAGAAGACCGGTGTCGGCCGGCGGGCATAGGAGTTGACGCATCGCACGTCGACGGTGGCGGCATCCCTTCCGGCGACGCGAGCGCGAGCGACATTGTCGATGGCATCGCGCAGGGTGCGGGCGGCGGTCAGATCCTCATCGGTCAGCCCGCCGATCGGCAGGGGGAGGTCGGGCCCGAGGAGCCACTCCTCGAGCCGGTCGGTGCCGGACAAGAGGTCGACCCCCTCGTCGCCGTTCCCCTCGAATGTTCCGGCGAAGTCGAGGCACAGGCTTCCGGCCGCATATTGGAAATGAGCGGAAGATCCGCGTCGTCTGCCCGATCGCGCCCCGGCCATCTGCACAACGATGGGGGCAGCTAGTCGATTGGGATCCCTCGCCATCACTTCTCCGTTTCTTGCAATGAGCCGAAGTCAGTATATGGATACATGACAAGTTTTCGCAGACATTGGGCCCCTGGGACCAGGCCTCGCTGAATTGGCTGTCACTTCCGCACCATAGTGGCTGATTCTCAATAAATCCGACTGAGTAACTAGACAATCTGCGTCAGTGGTGATTAGCATGACGTTTCTCGTCCGGCCGACCAACCGTCGAGAGCGGAGCCGGTACCGGTCCCGTCGTTGCGACGAGGGCGGTGAGCCGGCGGAATGGACGACCCCAGATGGGACGAAAGGAGGCAAAGAGCCAGGTGAAGATCGAATTTGTTGGGTTTGTGAGCACGAGAGCGCAGTCAGAGATCCATGCGCCGCTGGGTCCCGTGGTCGACGTCGCCTATACCCGCACCCTGGCCCGGGCCCACGAGCAGGCAGGCTTCGACCGGGTCCTCATCGGCTACCAATCGTCAATGCCTGATGGGTTCATTGTGGCGTCGGACGTGCTCGGACACACGGAGCACCTTGGGGTTCTGTTGGCCCACCGCCCCGGTTTCGTGGCGCCCACGGTCGCCGCCCGCAAGCTCGCAACGCTCGACCAGTTCTCGGGAGGGCGGCTCGCCATCCACACGATCTCCGGGAGTGATGACCAGGAGCAGCGACGCGACGGCGACTACCTGGACCATGACGCCCGCTATCGGCGCACGGACGAATACCTGCAGGTTCTCAGGGAGATATGGACGGCCGAAGGTCCTCTCGACCACCATGGCGAGTACTACTCGTTCGACGGCGCCTACTCCGAAGTACGTCCGGTGACGCAGCCACACATCCCCATCTATTTCGGTGGATCATCGGACATCGCGATCGAGATCGCGGCCAAGCATGCCGACATATATGCGCTGTGGGGCGAGCATCTCGCGGACGCGGCCGCACACATCGGACGGGTCAAGGAGGCGGCGGCGCGCTACGGGCGGAATCCGGGAATCAGCCTGTCGCTGCGCCCGATACTCGGGGCGACTGAGGACGAGGCGTGGCAACGCGCCTACGGCATTCTCGCGACGATCAAGGGCAAGGGCTCGTCATCGGCCGACGCCTCTCGCAAGCCCACGAATGTCGGCTCACAACGCCTTCTGGATGCCGCGCACCGGAGTGACGTGCACGACAAGCGGCTCTTCACGGCTCTTGCCGCGGCGACGGGTGCGGCGGGAAATTCGACGGCGCTGGTCGGCACCCCGGAACAAGTCGTCGATTCGCTGCTCGATTACGTCGACATCGGCGTCACGACGATCTTGATTCGTGGCTACGACCCGTTGCAGGACGCCGAGGCGTACGGCGAGGTGGTCCGTCTCACCCGCGATGCGGTTGCGGCGCGGGATCGCGTCCTGGCCACTGCACGCGGCTGAACGTCTCCACCGTTAATCTTGACAAATCCCATCAAATATATAGAAAATATAGGAAATCGCCGGATCTCCGTGGGCCCGGGCAGTGCGTTGCAGCACATCTGCCCGTAAGGAGCCATACGGCGATGTACATCCCAGCGACGCACCATCCGGGCGCGCACGAACGAAGAGGAGCAGATGCAATGCAAGACGGGCACCCGAAGCACGGCGCGCACGCGGCCGGTCGACGCCTGGGTCGGGCGTCGCTCGCCGTGGCAGCGACGCTCGCGAGCACGGGCGCACTCGCATTAAGTGGTGGTGGTGGGGTCGCTTCGGCGGCCTCCTCCGGGCCCGTCCACGGGGGCACGTTCACCTATGACATGGAGATCCCACCCATCTGCGCCGACCCCGAGGTCAGCCCGCAGTTCGCCACGTACCAGCTCTCCCGACCGGTGGTGGACTCGCTCGTCGCCAGTTCGGACGGCAAGACCTTCAAGCCGTGGTTGGCCACCTCGTGGTCCATTTCGCCCAATGCCGAGCACTACACCTTCAACCTCCGCCAGGGCGTGACCTTCTCCGATGGCACCCCCTTGAACGCCGCCGCGGTGAAGTACAACTTCGATCGGATCTTCAACCCGGCGACGAAGTCCCAGTACGCCCGGACGCTCCTCGGACCGTACGCGGGTACCACGGTCATCAATCCGTACACGGTCGAGGTCAATTTCACCTCGGGGTTCAACTCCTTCCTCGACGCGGCGAGCACCGCCAACCTCGGCATCCAGTCGCCCACCGCGGCGGCCAAGAACCCTCCCTGCTCCCCGCCGGTCGGGAGTGGGCCCTTTGTGATCACCTCCTTCAATGATCAAGTAGGGGCGACGCTCGTCAACCGGCCCGGCTATCACTGGGATCCGGGCACGGCGAAGAACAAGGGCGCGGCCTACATCTCGAAGATGGTCTTCGACTTCGTCGGCAATGACACGACCCGTGAAGGCAGCCTGACCAGCGGCCAGGTCGACAGCATCGAGGCACCCCCGGCGACCGACGTCGCCAGCCTCAAGAGCCAGGGCTTCCAGATCATCGACCATCCGCAGCCGGGCGGGGTCTACGACCTCTACATCAGCGAGAAAACGGCTCCCTGGAACAACGAGAAGGCCCGGCTGGCATTGCGCGACGCCCTCAACGTTCCCGGCCTGATCGAGGCCCTCTACGACGGTGTCTATCAGCCCGCCTGGAGCCCCATCGCCCAGACCACGCCGGGCTTCGACGCTGCTGTTGTGAACTCATGGCACCAGAACATCAAGGAGTCCGAGAAACTCCTGGCCCAGCTCGGCTACACCAAGCGCAACGCTGCCGGCTACCTCGTCAACAGCAGCGGTCAGGAACTTGACGGTGTCCTCGACGGCGGGGACAGCCGCGAGCAACGCATCCAGCTGGGGCTGCTGATCAAGCAGGAGGAAGCCAAGGTCGGGATCAATCTCACCATCGACAGCTCGTCGGATACCACGACCAACATCGAGGACGGTAACTTCGCAGCGACCGCCTCGGCCCACGTAGAGGCCAGTCCCGACATCCTCCGGCTCCTGTTCGGGTCGGCGGACTTCCCGAACGTGGGCGGGCTGAACTACGGACTGTTCTCGAGCCCCCAGGTCGACGCCTGGCTGAACCAGGCCACCGGCTCGCTGAACACGGCGGAGCAGGACACGCTCTACGGCGAAGTGCAGAAGTACGTCGTGCAGCATGCCGTGTCCGTCCCGCTGTATCAGGAGGAGACGCTCAACGCGGCGACCTCCAAGCTGAAGGGCATCACGTTCGATGCCACCGGGTACGTCTTGTACTACGACGCCTGGTTGGCGAAGTGACCCGGTACGGAAGGAGCTGATCGCATGCTCCGCTATGCGGCGACGAAGGTGCTCTGGGGCATCGTGGTCATCCTGGGGACGGCGACCGTGGCCTTCATCGTGCTGCGGGTCGTCCCGGGCAACCCGATCACGCTGCTGCTCGACGGGACGCCGGTGTCGCCGGCGGTGGCGCACGCCATCAAATCGCAATTCCATTTGAACGACCCTCTGATCGTCCAGTACTTCCTCTATATGGGCGCATTGTTCAGGGGCAACCTCGGGGTCTCCATGCAGAACGGGCAGAGCGTGTCGACGCAGATATTCGCCGTGTTGCCGACAACGCTGGAATTGGTCGGCGCCGCCACACTGCTCGGTGTGGTCCTCGGGACGGCGAGCGGCCTGGTGGCCTCGTGGACGAGCTGGCGCTGGCTCGACCGGCTCCTGAGTGCCGGGTCCGTCCTTCTGGCGTCGATCCCCGCGTTCTACGCCGGTCTCCTGCTTCTCACGCTCTTCTCGTTCACACTCGGCTGGTTCCCCGCTGCGGGCGAGAACGGATTCAAGAGCCTGGTATTGCCGGCGATCACCCTGGCCCTTCCGGTCATCGCGATCGTGGCGCAAATGGTGCGCGACGGGATGCGTGAGGTCATGCTGGAGCCTTACATCTTCGCGGCGAGGGCCAAGGGCCTCAGCGAATCGGCCGTGCGATTCCGCCACGCGCTCCGCAACGCGGTGGGACCCGCCCTGACGGCTGTGGGGGTGACCCTCGGCTCACTGGTCACCGGCGCGGTGGTGATCGAGCAGGTCTTCGCCCGCCAGGGGGTCGGTCAGCTGGCCATCACCGCCATCACCCACAGGGACTTCCCGCTCGTGCAGGGCGTGGTCCTCGTCGTGGCGTTCGCCTACGTCATCGTCAACATCGTCGTCGAGATCGCCCACGCCTTCCTCGACCCGAGGGTTCGCTGATGGTCCAGGCCGCGCTGCAGCTCCGTCCACCAGCGCCGTCCACCGCACCGGCGCCACCGGCCGCCCCCGTGGCAGCCGCGCCGCGCGCCGGAAAGGTTCGCGCCCTCTTCGCTTTCGTCCGCCTTCACCCCCTGCTCACGATCTCCCTCCTGTTCCTGTTGCTGTTGGTGGTGGCTTCGATCGCCCCCGGCATGCTCGCGACATCGCCACCGAACGAGGCCGACCTCAACACGCTGCGGCTCCATCCTTCTGCTGCGCATCTCTTCGGTACGGATCAGCTCGGCCGCGACATTCTCAGCCGGGTCGTCTACGGGACCCGGATCACCCTCGTGGTGGGACTGCTCTCGACCGTCCTCGCCGCCGTGATCGGCGGCCTCATCGGGCTGGTCGCCGGGTCGGCCGGGGGCTGGCTCGACAGTGTACTGATGCGATTCTCCGAGATCCTGCTGGCTTTTCCGGGCATCCTCCTGGCCATGGCCATCGTTGCCGCGGCCGGTCCCAACGAGGAGGACCTCATCCTCGCCGTCGGCGTGGCCGCTCTGCCGGCGTACGCCAAGCTGATGCGCAACCAGGTGCGCGCGTTGCGCGAGCGGCCCTTCATCGAGGCGGCGACATCGAGCGGCACCCGTCGGCGCACCGTCCTGTTCGGACACCTGCTCCCCAACGCCTACTCCTCGCTTCTTGCGCTCGCCACCCTGGGCATCGGCATCAACATCCTCGCCGGCTCCTCGCTGAGCTTCCTCGGTCTCGGGCCGCCGCCACCGTCGCCCGAGTGGGGTGCGATGGTCTCCGACGGGGCCGGGCAGATCGCCACCTCGTGGTGGATGACGCTGTTCCCGGGTCTCGCCATTGTGCTGACCGTGCTGGCCCTGAGCGTGGTCGGTCAGTTCCTCCGGGCCCGCTACGACATCCGCAGTGGCGAGGACGGCCGGTGACGGTCGCGCATTCTTCAGTATCCGATGACCAATGCCCGATGGGCGCGAAGGAGACGACATGAGCAATGACCTGGTCCGCAATTACCGCCGGCCCGCCTCACTCGGTGGAGCGGACAACGAGAACCCCGACGATGTGTCGATCCGGTGGTTCGGCACGGCCTGCTTCGAGGTGGCATTCGGCGACAAGGTCCTCCTTCTCGACAATTTCTACGAGCGCGCGGCCCACAACCGGTCGCTCGGGTTCGGGACCGAGGACGTGACCCGTGCCGATCTGCTCCTCATCGGGCATCCGCACCACGACCATGTGGCCGACACCGTGCGGGTCTCCCGCCAGACCGGGGCGCGAGCGGTCATCGCCCCCATCGGGGCGGACTACCTCGTCGAGCAGGGCCTGCCGTCGGACAAGGTGGTCACGGTGGCCGGACTCGGGGACGGTGACCTGCTCGAGGAGGACGGGTTCTCGGTCCGCGCGATCCACGGCTTCCATCTCGACGTCGGCATCACGCCGGAGCAGGCGGTCAAATGGCAGGCGTTCCGGGACGCCAGGAGCGACCTCGAGGCGGACCTCCTCGGGATCGAAGTGACGGCCGAGGAGAGCGAGAAGGCCTACGAGATCGCCCACCGCGGCGTCCACACCCCCGAGGTGAACACCGAGGCCACGCTGACCTACGTCATCGACATCGACGGGTTCCGGATCGCCTACCGCGACAGCGGTGGTGCGATCAGCGAAGAGGAACGGGCGTACTTCACCGCCAATCCGGGGGTCGACCTGGCCATCCTGTCGATCAACGGGTTGCCCCACGCGGCGAAGCATCTCGAAGACGTCTTCCTCCCGCTGGCCCGGCTCTACCAGCCCAAGGTGCTCGTGCCGGCCCACCACGACGAGCTCTGGACCAACTTCGACGGCGGCGGGTTGAACAAGATCTTCGTGGACGTGGCCACGGAGCCGATCAAGGCGCGGGTACACGACGAGTTGCCCGACACGGTGACGGCCCAGCCGACCCTCATTGAGCCGCTCACGGTCAACCGCGGCAAGGGCGACGTCACCCTGGGTGAACTGCACCTGCGATGAGCCTGCTCGAGGTCCGCCATCTGAGCGTGGAATTCCCGGGCCCGAGCGACCCGGCCCGGATCCTGCGCGAGGTCAGCTTCGACGTCGAAGCCGGGCGGACCGTGGCACTCGTGGGCGAGTCGGGTTCGGGCAAGAGCGTGACGGCGCGGGCCATCCTCGGCTTGCTCGACCCTGCGGCCCGGGTGACCAGTGGCGAGATCCTCTGGGAGGGTGACGACCTGTTCACCCGCTCCGAGCGCGAGCTCCGTTCTCTCCGGGGCAACGCGATCTCGCTGATCCTGCAAGACGCGATGACGTCGCTGAACCCGACGCACACTGTGGGCGCGCAGGTGGCGGAGGTGCTGCGACTGCACCGTCACATGGAAAAGCGCGAGGCCTGGGCGCACGCAGTCGAGCTCCTCGACCGCGTCGGGCTACGGGAACCGGCGGTCCTGGCGCGTCAGTACCCGCACCAACTGTCGGGAGGCATGCGCCAGCGGGTCGTCATCGCCGGCGCCCTGGCGTGCCGACCGAAGTTGCTCATCGCCGATGAACCGACGACGGCGTTGGACGTCACCATGCAGGCCCAGGTGCTCGAACTGCTGGCGACGCTGACCCGCGAGCAGGGCACGGCGCTCCTCCTCATCACCCACGACCTCGGTGTCGTTTCCGACGTGGCCGACGACGTCGTGGTGTTGTACGCCGGAGAAGTCCTCGAGACCGGTCCGGTCGGGGAGGTGCTCGACCGGCCGGCCCATCCCTACACCCGCGGCCTTCTCGCGTCGCTTCCGACCCGGGTGACTGCGGGCAGGCCCCGCGTGGCCATCGCCGGGCAGATCCCCAGTCTCGACGCCGTGCCTTCGGGTTGCGTCTTCCATCCCCGCTGCCCGTTCGCCATCGACGAGTGCCGCAGCGTCCATCCGGCGCTGGCCGGCGTTCCCGGCGCAGCCCGGCTGAAGGGTGGGGAGCATCTGGCGGCCTGCCCCGTGCCGCTGCCTCCGCCCGAAGTCATTCCGGTGGGGGCGCCGGCGACCGTCGGGATCGTCATCCGGCCTTCGGGCCTTCCCGGCGGCGCCGACGCGCCGGACGAGCCGTTGCTCGAGGTCGACTCGCTCCGGAAGGTCTTCGTCACCCGAGACCCCTTCGGCGGCCGGGGCCGGCATCCGGTCGTCGCGGTGGACGGCGTGTCGTTGTCGGTGCCGGCCGGCCGGACGCTCGGCATCGTCGGCGAATCCGGGAGCGGGAAGTCGACCACCGCCCGCCTCATCGCCCGCCTGGTCGACCCCACCTCGGGCACGGTGCGCCTCGCCGGCGAGGACCTGACCCGCCTCCGGGGCGAGGATCTCCGCCTGCGACGACGGGAATTGCAGGTGGTGTTCCAGGACCCCCTCGCCTCGTTCAACCCGCGCCGCCGGATCCGCTCCGCGTTACGCGAGCCGTTGACCGCCTTCGGCCTGCCCGCCGGGAACGACCGTATCGAAGAGCTGCTGGCCCTGGTCGGTCTCCCGGTGTCGTACGCCAACCGGGCTCCCCATCAGCTCTCCGGCGGGCAGCGCCAGCGGGTGGCCATCGCCCGGGCGTTGGCGCTGTCGCCCAAGGTCCTCGTGTGCGACGAGCCGGTCGCCTCGCTCGACGTGTCGATCCAGGCCCAGGTGATCAACCTGCTCGAGGAGCTGCAGGAGCGCCTGGCGCTCACCTACGTCTTCATCTCCCACGACCTGTCGCTGGTCCGCCACATCAGCGACGAGATCGCCGTGATGCACAACGGCAAGGTGGTCGAGCAGGGTCCGGCGGAGGCCATCGCCGGGGATCCGCAACACCCCTACACCCGCTCACTCATCGCGGCCATTCCCGGGGCGCGGCGGAGCGGCAGTCAGGGGCCGGCGGTGGGTGGGGCCGGGTCCGGGGCCGGGTCACCGTGGCAATCCCTGGAAATCGTTGAGCGTGAAGGAGCGATGTTATGACGGGTCGTGTGCTCGGGTACGAGCGACCGGTGTCGTTGGGCGGTGCCCTGTATCCCGATCCCGATGTCGTCACCATCCGTTGGTTCGGGACGGCGTGCTTCGAGGTCGTGGTCGGCGATCGGGTGGTGCTCCTCGACCAGCACTACGCCCGTTCCGTGAGGAACAGGTCACTCGGTTTCGACGTCACCGAAGTGACGCGCGCCGATGTCCTCCTCGTCGGTCATCCGCACCCCGATCACGTCTCCGATACGGCGCAGGTGGCACGGCAGACGGGGGCGCCCGCAGTGATCGCCCCGCGTGGCGCGGACTACCTTCTCGGCGCCGGTCTCGCCAGCGGGGGAGTGGTGCCGGTCACCGGCCTGGGGCAGGGCGATCTGCTGTCCTTTCGCGATCTGCGCGTCCTGGCGTTACACGGATTTCACGGTGAGGCGCACCTCGACGATCCACTGACCCAGGCCGTGGCGCAGGTCCAGGCGGCCCACGCGGCGCTCGATGCGCTGCTGCTGCCACCGGTCTCGCCCGAAGAGCTTGCGGAAGCCGAGGCGATCTTCGCCCGGGGCCTCCTCATCCCCGAGGTCATCACCGAGGAGACCCTCACGTACGTGATCGACATCGACGGCTTCCGGATCGTCTACCGCGACAGCGGCGGCAAGCTCAGCGATGAGGAGATCGCCCACTTCAGCGCCCACCCCGGCTGTGACGTCGCCCTGGTGTCGATCAACGGCCGGCCGTATTGGCAACAGGACGTCGAGGACGTGTTCCTGCCCATCGTCGAGCTCTACCAACCCAAGGTCCTCGTCCCCGCCCACCACGACGCCCTCTTCGGCGCGCTCCCGGGGCGGGGGAGCGTGCAACGTCTCTTCATCGACGTGGCGACCGAACTCCTCAAAGAGCGGGTCCACGCGGTCCTGCCCGGGACGGTGACCGTCCAGCCCGGACTGGTCGAGCCCATCAGGGTGCACCGGCGCACCGGACAGGTCGTGCTCGGGGAGGGCGCGGAGGTCCTCGTGACGTCATGAACCCTCCGCACGAGGACGGGCACCCCATCTGCAGGCCCGTCGACAACCCGAGTAGACGAACAAGGAGAAGGCGATGCGTCAGAGCCTGAAGATCGACGACGAGTGTGGTGCCGCGCGTGCGGTCTTCCGTTCGGCACTCGCGTCATGAGCGTCGTGGAGGAACGGGTCGACCTGGCTCCGGTGGTCCGGACACTCCGGGAGGGAGGCGACGAGACCATCATCGCCCGGGCGCACGAGGTCGCCGCGCGCATTGCACCCCGGGCGGCGCGTTATGACCGCGAAGGTGTCTATCCGGCCGAGAGCATCGAGGACATCTGGTCGGCGGGCTTGGCCGCGCTGACGATCCCGGCCGAATTCGGTGGTGTCGACGCGTCGGTCTCGACGACAGCGAGAGCGGTCGAGATCCTCTCGGTCGCCGACTCGGCGACGGCACTCGTGCTCGTCTGGGGCTTCGGTCAGCACCGCTTCATCAATGCCCCCGGTTCCAAGTGGCCCGGGCACTGGCGTCGCCGCATCGCCCAGGACGCCCTCGAAGCTCCCGCACTCATCAACGCGCTGCGGGTGGAGCCGCTGCTCGGCACCCCGGCCCGCGGTGGCGTGCCCGCCACGACGGCGGCGCGCATCACTGCGCCCGACGGGTCGCCGGCCTGGCGCGTGAACGGGCACAAGATCTATTGCACCGGGAGCTATGGGCTGCGCTGGCTGCCCGTATGGGTGGCTACCGAGCCCGACGACCCGGAAGGGCTGCAGGTTGGCACCATCGTGATCCCGGCGGACGCCCCGGGTGTGGAGATCGTCGAAACCTGGGACCACCTCGGGATGCGCGCCTCGGTCGGGCACGACATGATCTTCACCGATGTTGTCGTGCCGATCGACAACGCGATCGATCTCCAGCCCTTCACGGGAGCTGACCCGGCGCTCGCACAACGCGAGGACCCGCTCGGCGTGCTGACGACGGCGAACCTGTTGTCGCTGGCCGTCTACACGGGCGTCGCGAAGGCGGCGCGCGAATTGGCTCGTCGAGTTCCTCAACGACCGCGTCCCGAGCAATCTCGGCAAGCCGTTGTCCTCACTGCCCCGGTCCCAGCTCGCCGTGGGCGAGATCGAGGCGCTCCTCTACGAGAACGAGCGGCTGCTCTTCGGGCTGGCGGCAGAGGTGGACCGACGGATCCTCGGTCACGATGGGCCCGGCACGCACGACGCGGACCGCCGCTCGCTCGTGCGCTCCGAGTCATCGGTCGTCAAGCACGTCGTGTCCCGCAATGTCATGCAGGTGACCGAGATCGCCCTGTCCCTGACCGGCAACCCCGGCCTTTCGGTGCACAACCCGCTCCAGCGTCACTACCGGGACGCACTGTGCAGCCGCGTGCACACGCCGCAGTCCGACCTCGTCCTGACCGGGCTCGGAAAGGCCGCCCTCGGCGTCGGGTAGGACCCGGGCGTTGGAAGGGTCGCGTCGGCCATCGCGGAACGAGCGGAGACACCCGGTGGAGAACTGGCCCGGCGATGCGCCCGTAGGCGACCGAACCCACGTCAGCGGGCCACGGGCCGACGTCGATCCGACGGAGTTCGCCCGGGCGTTCCGTCACCACCCGGCCGGAGTGACGATCGTCACCCTTGACAGCGGACGGGGCCCGGTCGGTTTCACCGCCACCTCGGTGACCTCGGTGTCGGCCCGGCCGCCCCTCCTGTCGTTCTCCGTTGCCACGGCTTCTTCATGCTGGCCGGCGGTGCGCGACGGCGATACCTGTGTCGTCAATGTGCTCGCCGCCCACCAGCACGGCGTCGCCCGCCGGTTCGCCTTGCGGGGCGTGGACCGGTTCGGACCCCCGACGAGCTGGGAGCGCTTGTCCAGCGGTGAACCGGTTGTGTGCGGTGCCCGCCTGTGGGTCTGTGCCCGGATCGTCGAGCGCGTCCCCGCCGGTGATCACCGCGTCGTGATCGCCCGGGTGACCGACATCCATCCGCTGTCGGTCGAGGGCCGACCCCTCGTGTACCACGACGGCGAGTACGCGAGTCTGGCCCCGGTGCGCGTCTCCGGGCCCGGACCTCGGGGGGCCTGAATTTCTCGGGACCGGTACGGAATACTTGTGCGGTGCGCACACTGCTCAACGTGATCTGGCTGGTGCTTTCAGGATTCTGGCTGGCGCTCGGCTATGCCGTGGCCGGCATCGTCATGTTCCTCCTTATCATCACGATTCCCTTCGGCGTCGCATCGTTCCGTCTGGCCGCCTACGTCCTGTGGCCCTTCGGCAGGACAGTGGTCCGGCGACCGGACGCCGGCGGTGCCTCCACGATCGGCAACGTCCTGTGGTTCATCCTCGTCGGCGTGTGGATGGCCATCGCCCATGTGGTCCTGGGCGTCGCCCTCTGCCTAACCCTGATCGGCATCCCCCTCGGGCTGGCGAACTTCAAGCTGGCCGCCGTGGCCGTGGCCCCGTTGGGCAAGGAGATCGTTCCTTCCGGTGATCCGAGAGCGGCGCTCGGAACCGTCTCGTTCTGATGGTCCGTGTTCTCCAGCTCGTGGCCCTTGCGCTGGGGTTTGGCACGTCGTGGCCCGGGGTCGCGAGCCGGCGCGGCTTGAATCCCCGGAATTGACGGGCGGCGAAGATAGCTTTGGGGAAATGGTAAATGACTCGATCCAAGCGCCGCTGAACTCCGTCGAGCTCTTCGATCAGGACTCTTTCGAGCAGGAAGACGTCGTGCAAGACGTTGTCGTTCAAGACGCTGTCGTGCAAGACGCTGTCCAAAGCCCCTTCGTGACCGCGGTTGTCCAGGCGCGTGACGGGAGTTGTCAGGAGTGCCATGTCGGCAATTGCGGGAAGTGTTCCGATCCGGATTGCCGGTGCCCCCATCCCTTCGTCGTGATCGGTCGGGCCATCGTCGAATTGGACGGTTCCCTGCAGAGGACGAACGAGCTCTTGAAGAAGATCGAGGCGTCCCACAAGACGCCGGAGCCCATACTCCCGATCGCACCGGTGGATCACCACCCGGTCACTCCGACGACGCACGTGCCGGCGAAGGCGCGCCGAGGCCTGGGCCGCAAGAAGAGCAACAGATAACCGAACGGGGTGCCGGGCCATCGGGGCGGGCACTTAACCGCCCGGGTGGGTTGGCCGCCTCCTTCGTAGATGTCTGGCTCGAATCACCATCTGTCGTTGTGCGGCCCGTGGAATGGCGCGGCCCCCGTAGACGCTTGCTTCCACCGGCGTTGCCAGCTGGCCCCATGCGCCCGAGCCGTTCGGCGACGTGGCGTCGAGGATGGCGGCATACTCGGCCAGGGTCTGGGCCGGCAGACGGGGGTGCCCGGCGCGTCGCCCCGCCCGTTCGGCGCTCTTGGCAATGCTCTCGGTCCACGTCCGGGGGCGGGCCCGGCGCCAACGCAGCAGGACGACGACCGATCCCGTGCCGAGGAGCACCGCCAAGACGGGTGCGAACGGTATGCGCCTCACCGCGGCGCCGAGGTCGTGCAGAGCGGCCGTGCCCGGCGACGGATTGGCCAGCGGGACGACCGCCGTCGGATCGAAGCTCTGCCAGCCGTAGCCCGGAAACCACACCTGGACCCAGGCGTGGGCATCGTCGGCGCGCACCTGGTACAGGTCGGTCACGGGGTTGTAGGAGCCCGGGACGTAGCCGACCACTTCGCGAGCGGGGATTCCGAGGGAGCGCAACATGACGGCGAGCGATGTCGATATCTGCTCGCAGAACCCGACCCGGTTGCCGAAGAGGAATTCATTGACGGTATCGGCACCCGGCGGCAACGGCGGAATGTCCAGGGAGTAACGGGTATGCGTGCCTATCCAGGCGATGAGCGACTCGACCCGGGCGTAGGTCGTGTGGTCTTTGGCGATGACCGACCGGGCCAGCGCTTCGGCCCGCGGATACGCGTGCGGTAGCTGGAGATAGGAGTCCTCGAGGGCACTCGGTAACGTCGCCCTGCTCGAGTCGTCCTGCAACTGCGTCGCGGTGGGCGCCACCACCTGGGACTCGACGGAATAGATCGCCCCTTTACCCAGCCCGATCGGTGACACGATGGTCCCGTCACTGGAGACGTAGATCTTCGAGGTCGGGAACCACAGCTCGTTGGCGGCCTCTGCGTGGAATACGAGGTTCGCCGTCGAACCGACGACATAGAACGTCTGCAGGTCCGACTCTGCGGGGGCGCTGCTCCCGGTGAAGGGCGGCACGACGAACGGTGAGGTTTCACGGACCGTGTGCGAGGGGCTGTTCGTCGACGCCCAGCTCTGGCCGTTCCAGGAGTTGAATGTCTCGCCCACCCAGTACGAGGGCCGCTGGGCGCGGACCAACATGAGCAGGGTGTTGTCCAGCTTTCCCCGGAGGGCGGTGTCCAGACTGTTGGCGAAGCCGAGGTAGCCGCCGACGCGGGTCGGACCCGTGGGACTTCCCGACCGGGCCAGCTGCGACGGGGAACCCCCGTCGCCGGCGAGTGCGCCCGGGACCCCGACGGAGCCTCCGATGCCGGCCTTGTCGAACAGGTCGAGCTTGGCGGCAACGGTTGGCGCCGGGAGGATGAGAAAGATGGCGAATGCCGCAGCGCCCACCGCGGCCAGTATCGACGCGAGGACGCCCACGGACATGCTCCCGCCGCCGCTCGCCGACCTCCACATCAAGGTGAGGCCGGCGAGGCTGAAGACGGCCCAGGCCAGCGCGTACAGGCCGAAACGGAGATCGATCGCCTGCGCGCCGCCGACGGCCATAAGGCCGGCCGCAGCAGCGAGGGAGAATGTCAGGTCGCGCCGGGACGGCACGTGGAAGGAATGCAGCACGAGGATGGAGACAAGGAGCACGATCAATGGCTCCTCGACATTCGCGACGCCGTCCACCGGTCCGGTCACTGCCTGGAAGAACCATACGGAGACTCCGATCGCCCCTGCTGCGACGAGGACCTTCGTCCACGCCGGCGGATGCGACCTGGTCGCGTAGGAGAAGGCCATCCCCACCGAAGCCAGTCCGATGCCGCAAAAGGCCGTCACTCCCGATATTTCGCCCATCGATGCGGACGCCGCGATCGCCACGATGACCGCACCGAGACATGCGACCCGAAGCGCGACCGAGTGTTCCGGCGGCCCCGGCCGATTTGCGTTGCGGATCGCTTCGAGAGCTCTCATGTCGACCCGGCGCCGGGGAGGAGGCCCGCAGGGAGGGGGGCCTCGGGCACCGCCCGGGCCAGACGCCGACCTGCGCTCCGACGATCCGCCACCAGGGCGACGACCCTTCCCGACTCCTCGACCGTGGCCAGGCGCACGGGCGCACCCCGTTCCAGCATTTGCACGACCGTTCCGAGAGCGCGCTCAGCGACGCGCTCGGCTTCTCCGGGATCCGCAGGAAGGGTGACCGTGACGGTGACCGGCTCCGATGACGGCCTTTCGAGCTCGCTCACCATCAACTCCCCGGCGTGCGCCGTCGCCCGCCAGTGCACCCGCCGTCGGCTGTCGCCGGGGCGATAGGGACGAGCCCCTCTGGGCTCCCCGGTATCGGCCTGGACCCAGGCGACGGTGCTTCCGGCTTCTTCGTCGCTTCGCAACGGGAGGGACCAGGGCGCGCCACGACGCGGTGCGACGTGGAGCGTCGAGGGCAGCGCCAGCACGACGCGGCGGGTCCACCATTGCAGGGCGAAGGGGGCGGCGGTGGCGATGTCGAGCGTCACGGTGTCGTGGACGCCCCGACCGGTCGGCAGCAGCAGGACCCGGCCTTCGGGCGGCCGGTGTCTCCCCACCGGACCGACGAAGACCTCATTACCGGGGGGCGTCACGGGACGCACACGCAGGCGTGCCGAGGCTTCGAGGCGCATCTCTGCCGGCAGTCCGGCGGTTGCGTGGAGTGGAGCATCGACCACCGCCACCCGGGCGCGGGCGAGAACCACCCCGGGACCGACAATCCCGATGATGAGCGTTCCGAAGACGATGTCGCCGAGGGCCTGGACCCAGCCGGAGCCACCGTTGTGCGCCACCAGCCACCAGATACCGAGAATGGCGACAGCGACCGGGATCGGCGTCACCGGGTGAGCCGGCCGCGCCCAGCGCTTCATGGTCGCGGCGCGGCCGTCGCTTCGAGAATTCCCCGGACCACCCCGGCGGCGTGTCCGATGCTTTCTTCGCCGTCATCCAGCAGGATGCGATGGGCCAGGCATCCGACGGCAACGGCTTTCACGTCATCGGGTACCACGTAGGACCGCGCAAAGAGGAGAGCATGTGCCTGGGCCGATCTGATGAGCCAGATCACGGCGCGGGGGCTGGCTCCGAGGCGCACGCCCGGCGCCGTTCTGGTGGCGCGACAGATCTGCACGGCGTACTCGGCGACCATGGGCGTGACGCCCACCAAGTTCGTCGCCCGTTGCGCCTCCAGCCACTCTGCCGGCGAGCAGACCGCATGCAGATCGGCCAGGGCATACGTTCCCCCTTCATGGAGAACCATCTGCGCTTCGTGTGCGGCGTCGGGATAGCCGATTGATGTCGCAACGGCGAATCGGTCGAGCTGGCTCTCGACGAGCGGGAAGGTGCCGCGCTGAGAGCGCGGGTTCTGCGTGGCGATCACCATGTGTGGACGCGGAAGGAGCCATGACTCTCCGTCGACACTGACCTGGTGCTCTTCCATCGTCTCCAACAGGGCCGATTGCGTGCGGGGCGGGGTGCGGTTCAGCTCGTCGAAGAGAACGACGTGAGCGAACACCGGTCCCCGGTGGAAATCCCAACTTGCCCTGTCCGGTGAGTAGATGGAGACGCCGGTGACGTCGGAAGGAAGGAGGTCCGGATGGCCCTGGACACGCGACAACTCAGCTCCCAGCGAGGTTGCGATGGCTCTGGCCAGGACGGTCTTGCCGACGCCGGGCACGTCTTCGATGAGCAGGTGGCCTCCCGCAAGGGCGGCCACAGCGGCGGCGGTGATGGCTGGCCCGGCGTCGAGGAGGACCAGCCCGAGGTTTCCCATGAATGCCTGCCCGAGGGCCATCGCCTCCCCAAGGTCGGGGCCGCTGGCGGCGGTCATATCGGACCCGCCGTCGAGCTCAACCCGAGCGAGCTTCATGGCAAGGTTCACGATCTCTCACTTCTCGTCTTCGTCGTCGCTGCGCACTCCCGGTCGGGGCGCGCCTGTCGGTTGCGGTGTAGGGGTTCGCCCATTTCTGCACCACAACAGTGGGCGACCCAGATCATCAACGGGACTATGCAATATCAACGCTTGCCCAACTCGGCCGGGCGGGGGCCGTGAGTGGCGTGACGGACCGGGTGCCGGAACACCCCGGCTACCACGCTTCTGGATGTCCGTCGACGTTCACACAGTTCATCGTCCGTTCGCGTGGATCGGCGAAGGAATCGACCCGGCACGCCGGCGGCGAAATGGACGCTGAGCGTTGCGTGACCGCAAGGTGGAATGCGGCAGGCTCGTCCTATACTCCGGCAAAGAAAACGGCGGCGCTGGTCGTGCGGAGCTGCGCGGCGCCGAACCAACTCGAGGTACGAGGTGATGGGCATGACCGGGGAGATGGACGGTACCGCCGAAGGCCGGCGGTTGCGCGACGCCGACGTGGAAGGGGTTCCGTGGCGTCGTTTCGGGCCGTACCTGAGCGAGCGCCAGTGGGGAACCGTGCGCGAGGACTACAGCGAGAACGGCGACGCTTGGAGCTACTTCACGCACGATCAGGCCCGCTCACGCGCCTACCGGTGGGGTGAGGACGGCATCGCCGGGATCAGCGACGACCGCCAGCAGTTGTGCGTAGCGCTCGCGCTGTGGAACGGGGCGGACCCGATCATCAAAGAGCGGATGTTCGGGCTCACCAACTCCGAGGGGAATCACGGCGAGGACGTGAAGGAGTACTACTTCTACGTCGACAACACGCCCACCCACTCCTACATGCGGTACCTCTACAAGTACCCGCACGCCGCCTACCCTTACGACGACCTCGTGTCGACGAATCGCGCGAGGTCGAAGACCGACCACGAGTACGAGCTCATCGACACGGGGGTCTTCGGCGAGGACCGGTACTTCGATGTCGAGGTCGAGTACGCCAAGGCCGACCCCGAGGACATCCTCATGGCGGTGACGGTGCACAACCGGGGGCCCGAGGCGGCCGAGCTCCACGTTCTTCCCACCGTCTGGTACCGCAACACCTGGTTCGACGGTCTCACCGCACGCCCGACTCTGCGGTTGGACGACCCGGGGCGGATCCTCGCCAGTCACCACGTCCTCGGCGACTGGGTGATCACGGCGTCGGAGCATGCCACCTGGTTGTTCACGGAGAACGAGACCAACGCGGCGAAGCTCTTCGACGGGGACAATGTGACGCCATTCGTCAAGGACGGAATAAACGACTTCGTCGTCGAAGGCAGCAACGACTGCGTGAACCCGGAGGGCGTCGGGACCAAGGCCGCTGCGCATCACACACTGATCGTGCCGGCCGGTGCATCCCGAGTCGTGACGATCCGCCTTCAGCGCGCCGCTTCCTCCACCCCGGCGGGCGAGTGCCTCGGTCCCGCCTTCAACCGGGTCCTCGAGCTGCGCCGTCGGGAAGCTGACGAATTCTATGGTGCCCTGACGCCGGCGGGGATCAGCGCCGACTCCGCCGCGGTCATGCGCCAGGCGCTGGCCGGCATGCTCTGGAGCAAGCAGTTCTACTTCTTTGACGTCGACCTGTGGCTCCGGGAACATCACGCGCACCCGCTGCGCGCCCCGACCCGCGACCTGCGCAACATGCAGTGGTTCCACATGTTGAACGGCGACATCATCTCAATGCCCGACAAATGGGAATACCCCTGGTACGCGGCCTGGGACCTGGCCTTCCACTGCGTGGCGCTGAGCATGGTCGACCCGGCCTTCACCCGCAACCAGATAGCGCTGATGCTCTCGGACGTCTACCTCCACCCGAACGGCCAACTCCCGGCGTACGAGTGGAACTTCGGCGACGTCAACCCGCCCGTCCATGCATGGGCCACGCTGTTCGCGCACCGGGCGGCCCCTCACGAGCACGGGGGAGTCGACGTCGACTTTCTCCGCGACGCGTTCAAGAAGCTGCTCGTCAACTTCACCTGGTGGGTGAACCGCAAGGATCCGTCCGGTCGCAACCTCTTCGAAGGGGGATTTCTCGGCCTCGACAACATCGGGGTCTTCGACCGCAGCGCGCCGCTGCCCACCGGGGGGCAGTTGGAGCAGGCGGACGGCACGGCGTGGATGGCGTTGTTCAGCCAGAACATGTTGGAGCTCGCCATCGAGTTGGCCACGGCCGATCCGAGCTACGAAGACCTCGCCCTGAAGTTCGTGCAGCACTTCTTCCAGATCGCCGGGGCCATGGACCGCGTCGGGCAGACCTCCGACGAGATGTGGGACGAGGAGGACGGGTTCTTCTACGACGTGCTCCGGTTGCCCGATGGCACGGCGACGCGGCTGCGGATCCGTTCCATGGTCGGGCTCATCCCCCTGTGTGCCGTGGCGATCATTCAGCCCGAGACGCTGGAACGATTCCCGAGCCTGGTCCATCGGGTCCGGGGGTATCTCGAACGTAACAGTGACCTGCTGGTCAATGTGGCCGACCCCCGCCAGCCCGGGGTCAACGGGCACGTGATGCTCTCGGTGCTGAACGAGGAGAAGTTGAGGCTCGTCCTCGCCCGGATGTTGGACGAGGAGCGGTTCCTTAGTCCCCACGGTGTGCGCTCGCTGTCCCGTTCCCATCTGGCCGAGCCGTACGTGTTCGCGGTGGAAGGCCACGAATACACCGTCGGGTACCTGCCCGCAGAGTCCGATACGGGCATGTTCGGAGGAAACTCCAACTGGCGCGGACCGGTGTGGTTCCCGATCAACCTCCTCATCGTCCGCGCCCTCCTGCAGTACTACCGCTACTACGGCGACTCCTTCACGATCGAGTGCCCGACGGGCTCGGGCCACGAGATGACGCTCTTCGAGGTGGCGAGGGAACTGGCTGATCGCCTCATCTCCATCTTCTTGCGGGACGAGGAGGGGAGGCGGCCCGTCTACGGCGGGACCGAGAAATTCCAGAACGACCCCCACTGGCGCGACCTGTTGTCCTTCCACGAGTACTTCCACGGTGACAACGGCGCCGGGATCGGCGCCAGCCACCAGACGGGGTGGACGGGGACCGTGGCGCGCCTGATCCAACTCTTCGGAGAATTCACGGCGGACGATGCCCTGCACGCCACCGGTGGGCTCCTGGCCTACGGCACGCAAGGGCCCCCGATGGCGGTCCCACGTTGAGTGCGTCCCGCGCCAAAGCGTCAGAAGCGAAGGGATCTGCTGCGATGACCGGTCCCTGGCCGGCCCACCCGGTCATCTACGAACTGAGCACGTTGCCATGGCTGAACGAGGTGTCCGCTCGTGCCGGCCATCAGGTCACCCTCGCCGACGTGCCTGCGTCTGAGTGGGACGCGGTCACCCTGCCCGGTGTCGACGCGGTCTGGCTCATGGGCGTGTGGGAGCGCAGTCCTGTGGGGAGGGAGATCGCCTTGGGTGACGAGGCGGTGCGACGCCAGGTGGCCGAACTCCTGCCCGACGCGACCGACGCGGACATCGTCGGTTCCCCGTACTGCATTCGCCGCTACCGCGTCGATCCCCAATTCGGCGGTCCTCAGGCACTCGTCGTGGCCCGCACCGCGCTGGCCGGGCGGGGGGTGCGCCTTCTCCTCGACTTCGTCCCCAACCACGTCGCACCGGACCATGACTGGGTGGGGGCGCACCCCGAGTACTTCGTGCGGGGCACCGAGGCGGACCTGGCGCTCGAGCCACCGGCCTTCCTGCAAACGGCGGGCGGGGTGCTGGCCATGGGGCGGGACCCGTACTTCCCTCCGTGGCCGGACGTGGTCCAGCTCGACCCGACGCAGGCCGCTCTGCGGACCGCGGTCATCGAGACCCTTTCGGATATCGCCGACCAATGTGACGGGGTGCGGTGCGACATGGCGATGTTGCTCCTCGACGACGTGGTTGCCCAGACCTGGGGTGACCGCGTGGGCCCGGCGGCGCCCGTGCCCTATTGGAGCGAGGTCACGGGCGCGGTGAAGAAGCTCCACCCGGACTTCCTCTTCGCGGCCGAGGCCTACTGGGACCGCGAGCCGGATCTGATCGCGCAAGGCTTTGACCACTGTTACGACAAGCGTCTCTACGATCGCCTCGCTTCCGACGGGGCCGCCCCGGTACGCGACCACTTAGGGGCAGATCCCGAGTACCAGCGCCACCTGATGCGGTTCTTGGAGAACCACGACGAGCCCCGGGCGGCCGCGGTCTTCCCGGTGGACCGTGGGGAGGCGGCCGGCGTGGTGGTCGCCACGGTGCCGGGTGCACTCCTCCTCTTCCAGGGTCAGTTCACCGGGCGCCGATTCCACATGCCGGTGCAACTGGGGCGTTGGCCGGCCGAGCAGCCCGATGCCGCACGGGAGGCCGGCTGGCATCGTCTCCTTGCCCTGTTGGCGGCGGAGGGGCTGCGCTCCGGACGCTGGAGCGCGCTCGAGGTCAGCGGCTGGCCGGACAACGACGGCTGCCGCAACCTTTTGGCGTGGCAGTGGGAGGAACACGACCACCGTCACGTGGTCGTGGTGAACTTCTCCGGTGCGCCGGCCGACGGCCGCGTCGCGCTGGACGGTACCGCCGGCGCTGACTGGGAACTCACCGACGTGCTCGACGGGCGGTCCTACGCGAGATCTGGCGCTGACATGGACCCCGCCTCGGGTGGGGGCCTCTACGTGGCACGGGGACCGTTCGAGGCCCACCTCTTCCGGATGGTCAGAGTCAACCCGGAGGCCTCGCCGGCCCCCTGAATTGTCAGCTGGCGGAAGACTCGATCGGCACCACGACGGCTGATTCGGTTTCGGTGGCTGTCAGGAAACGGTCGTAGGCACCGACGCGTCGCTTGTACTCGTCGGCTCTTCTGCGCTCGAAAGCCTGCGCCCGTTCGACCGCTGCCTGAAGCTCCTCAGGATCTTTCAGCAGCCGCACCGTTCGCACCTTGGGAGAAACAATGGGAGAGTCCGAGGGCTCCTTGCTGTGGTGGTGGAACACCGCATTCCTCCTTCCTTCTCGTGCAGCGCCGGTGGATGCGTGCACTCTCCGCATTATGCGCCCGTGGAGCTCGGCGCGTACCGCGGGCAACTCTCCCGGCGCGCCCGTGGGTGCGCCGGGAGGTGACTCGGCCTACGAAGCGACCTTGTCCTGCCGATGGGGGAGCACCCAACCGGGACGGGGGAAGTGGCACGTGTACCCCTGCGGGTAGCGCTCGAGGTAGTCCTGATGCTCGGGCTCGGCTTCCCAGAACGGTCCCGCGGGTACGACTTCGGTCACGACCTTGCCCGGCCAGAGGCCTGATGCTTCTACGTCCGCGATGGTGTCCAGTGCGATGTCGCGCTGGGCGTCGTTCTCGTAGAAGATGGCGGACCGGTAGCTCTTGCCGATGTCGTTCCCCTGTCGATCCCTGGTCGTCGGGTCGTGGATCTGGAAGAAGAACTCGAGAAGATCCCGATAGGAGGTCTCGCTCGGGTCGAAGGTGATCTCGATGGCCTCGGCGTGGGTCCCGTGGTTGCGGTAGGTGGCGTTCGCCACCTCGCCCCCGGTGTAACCGACCCGGGTCGAGAGAACGCCGGGACGCTTCCTGATGAGGTCCTGCATGCCCCAGAAGCAACCGCCGGCGAGAATCGCCTTTTCCGTCGTCATCCGTCCACCTCCTGCGTGGTCGTCGTGTTGTCGAACAGCTTCTTGTACTCCCCGTACCCTTCAGCCTCGAGGTCCTCGTACGGTACAAAGCGTAGAGCAGCCGAATTGATGCAGTAACGGAGCCCTCCCTCTTCCTTGGGCCCGTCGTTGAAGACATGACCGAGGTGGCTGTCACCATGGCTCGACCGGACTTCGGTCCGGATCATCCCGTGGCTCCTGTCCACGACGTCCACGACGTTCTCCGCCTTGATCGGGGCGGTGAAGCTGGGCCACCCGCATCCGCTGTCGAACTTCTTGGTCGACGTGAAGAGGGGCTCGCCCGAGACGATGTCGACGTAGAGACCCGCCTCTTTGTGGTCCCAGAACTCGTTGCTGAATGCCGGCTCGGTGGCGGCCTCCTGGGTCACCTGGTACTGCCGAGGGCTCAGTTTGGCGATGGCCGCCGGATCCTTGCTGTACGTGCTCGTCACACCAACTCCTTCTTTCTCACTGGTGATCATCCGTGCTTTTATTTCAACGTCGGACGGGCCCGGAAGCTTCCCGGAATCGACTATGGCACGCGGCGTCGGTTGCCCGGGGATCGGCGCATACGTAACTGGTATGTTACGGTAGCCGGGTCGTTACCGAAGGGTGGAGAGCATGGCCGAAGGAAGGCTGAAAGGGAAGCACGCACCGTCATCGGGCGACCCCTTCGGGGCTCTCGGCGATCCGAACCGGCGCGAGATCCTGCGCCTGCTGAGCACGGGCGACAAGCCGGTGCAGGAGATCGCCGCCGCTATGCCGATCAGCCGCCCTGCCGTCTCGCGCCATCTCCGCCTGCTGAAGGACGCGGGCATGGTGGCCGGGGAGCCGCAAGGGACCCGGCATATCTACCGCCTCCGGGAGGAAGGACTGCATGCGGTCCAGGCCTATCTCGAGGGGATCTGGGGCGACGCCGCGGCGCGGTTCCGGCTCTTGGCCGAAAACGTCGACGGAACCCCGCGCCGGTGATCGCCCCGCTACGGATCTCCTTCGAGGTCGAGTGCCCGCCCGAGCATGCATTCAGGGTGTGGACCACGCGCATCGACACGTGGTGGCCGCGCGACCACACCGTCACCGGGAACGCCGCCCTCGTCGTGCTCGAAAGCGGTGTCGGCGGCCGGATCTTCGAACGGGCGCTCGACGGGGTGGAGCACCAGTGGGGTGAGGTGACCTCGTGGGACCCACCGAGGGAACTGGCCTACGGGTGGCACCTCGGGGCGGACCCGGCGGCGGCGACCGAGGTGGAAATCCGATTCCATCCCGAGGGGACCGCCCGCACGCGTATCGAGATCGAGCATCGAGGCTGGGAGCGCCTGGGCGATGCGGCGGCCGAGTGGCGCGCCCGGAACCGGGCCGGCTGGGACACGTTGCTGCCGCATTTCGAGACAGCGCTGGCGAAGGGAGAACGGTGATGCCTGCGGGAACCAAAGAGGACCCATGGGAATTGACGACGCCGCCCGGTACCTCGGCATACACGATGTTCCGCGATGACGCGGCCGACCCACCGGTGTTGATCTGCCAGGTCGGTGCGACGACGCTCACGTACGACGCCCGGGCCATCGAGGACCTGCATGCCTGGCTGACCGAGCAGGGGGACTGGGTCCTGCTGGGGGCGGCCGACGAGAAGAAGCCCGCCGCCGAGGGCACGGTCGAAGCATGGGGGCGGTCGGCCGACAACCCGATCGGGGGCTGGTACGGCCTGCGCAACGGCTACCGGGGGCGGTTCGGCATGTACCTCCCCCCGCTGCTCGAGGCGCTCGGTCTGGCCGAGGTCACCCATGACGCCCGGAACAACTCCATGCGGGCCCTCTGAGCCGGCGACCCCCCGTTGTCAGTGCAGGTGTGCGCCGAAGAAACTGAGCGTGCGCGCCCAGGCGTCGGCGGCCGCCTCGGGGTCGTAGCTCTCTGAGCCGTCCCTCATGAAGCCGTGAGTGGCGTGGGGGTAGACGACGGTATCGGGATGGTGGGCCACCACCCGCTCGATCTCGTCGGCCGGAATGTAGGGATCCTGCCCACCGAAGAACAGCAGGGTCGGGCATGTCGGCGCACCGAGGTCGTCGGCGATGCGCCCGCCGTAGAAGCCCACCGCCGCTTCGAACCCGTGGCCATGGACCGCGGTGTACCACGAGAAGCGTCCGCCCATGCAGAACCCGGTGACGCCGATCCGATCGGCGCCAAAGCCCCGCAACGTGTCGGCCGCAGCCGTGACATCGGCCAACACCTGTTCGGGTGAAAGCGCGCCCATCAGCGACGCGAAGTCGGCCGACTCGGTGCCGCCACTGCGAAAGAAGAGGTCGGGGGCGATTGCCGCGTAGCCTTCTGCGGCCAGGCGCTGGCACACCCGCAACAGCTGGGGGCTGATGCCGCCGCCCTCATGGATGACCACGATGCCCGGCCAGGGCCCGGGTTCTTCGGGGTGGGCGACGAAAAAGGGGAGTGAAATCGCGGGCATGGCATCGATCTTGGCAGATTCCGGGTGCCGTCCCCGGGCGCACGCCCCGGACGCTCGGGTCCGGCCCGAAGCAGTATGGGGCGGCGAGGGTGAAGAATCGGGTCGAAGGTGTCGATCTGGTCTTCGGTCGTTCGTCGTAATGAGTGAGCGGCGCCAACCACGGGGTCGACGAAGAGAGGAGCACACGATGGCCGAATACCTCATCCTCATCTACGGGGACGAAGCAGAAATTGGCAAGACCGATGCCGAGGGGTTCAACCAGATGATGAAGGGACACCAGGAGTTCGGTGAGCGCAACGTGGCCGCTCTGCGGGGCGGAAACGCGCTTCAGGCCACCGGCACGGCGACGTCGGTACGAGAGGATGCGTCGGGCGGCTTCGTCGTCACCGACGGGCCGTTCGCGGAGACCAAGGAAGCCCTGGGCGGGTACTACCTCGTCGAAGCCGCCGACCTGGACGAGGCACTGTCCTTGGCCAAGCAGATCCCCATGCCGGCGGGCGGGGTCGAAGTGCGGCCGATCAGGACTTTCGACTGAACACGGTCCACGCCCCCGGGAGTGTCCCGGTCGAGGCTGCGGTCGCCGAGGCGCACCGTCGTGAGTGGGCCTTCGTGCTCGCCGCGACGGTGCGCGTCACCGGCGACATCGACCTGGCCGAGGAGTGCGTCCAGGACGCGTACGCCCGTGCGTTGGCGACCTGGTCGACCAGGGGTATCCCGGCCAACCCGGGCGCGTGGTTGACCACCGTGGCCCGCCGCCGTGCCGTCGACATGGCCCGGCGCGCCGCGACCTATGGCCGGGCGTTGCCCCGCCTCGTCGAGCGGACGGAGGGGTCGGGGCCCGAGGACGTCGAAACTCCCGAGATCGTCGATGACCGCCTCCGGCTGATCTTCACCTGCTGTCACCCGGCGCTCGGCTCCGATGCCCAGATCGCGCTGACGCTCCGTCTCGTGTGCGGGCTCACAACGACGGAGGTGGCGCGGGCGTTTCTGGTCAGCGAGCCCACCATGGCTGCCCGCATCACGCGGGCGAAGAAGAAGATCGCCATTGCGCGCATCCCCTATCGGGTGCCCCCGGTCGAGGAGCTCCCCTCCCGGATCGACGCGGTGCTGACGGTCGTCCATCTCCTTTACGCGACCGGGCACACCGCGCCGGTCGGGGCTGACCTGCTGCGTCGGGATCTGGTGGAGCGAGCACTCGACCTGGTGCGCGTGCTGCGCACGTTGCTCCCCGACGATGCCGACGTCGCCGGCCTTCTGGCCTTGATCCTGCTTACCGATGCCCGGCGCGCCACACGGCTCGACGACGCCGGTGACTTGGTCCTCCTGGCCGATCAGGACCGCGCCCGGTGGGACAGGGCCGCCATCAACGAGGGCATCGCTCTCGTGCGCCAGGCCCTGCAGCGCCGGCCCCCGGGGCGATTCGCATTGATGGCCGCCATCGCCGCGGTGCATGCCCAAGCTCCCTCGTGGGATGCCACCGACTGGCACGAGATCGTCGGCCTGTACGTCGTGCTCCTGGCGATCTGGCCCTCGCCCGTGGTGGCGCTCAATCACGCGGTGGCCCTGGGCCTGGCCGAAGGTCCGCAGGCCGGGCTCGACGCGCTCGACGCGATCGGGACGGACCCGCTTCTGGCCACCTACAGCTACCTGGCCTCGGCGCGCGCCGACTTCCTGCGCAAGCTCGGCCGCACGAGTGAAGCGCGCACGGCCTACGAAGAGGCGCTCCTCCTGAGCGAGAACGTCGTCGAACGGGCGTTCCTGGCGGAGCGCATCGGCGACATCGAGAGCTGAGGATCGGGTCGTCCGGCCCGACTCCACGTCGCACCAGCGCATCGACACCCTGCGTGTCGGCACAATCGATGTCGTCGACGCGGTCCGGCTCGACGATGGCCCGGGAGGGTATGCCGTCGCGCACATTCGGGTAGGGGTTAGACGTGCTCCTCCGCTGGTTGCGAATTCCCAGCTGTTTCCCAGCAAAACGCAATTCGCTTCTGACCGGGTTCACAGTCGCGCCACAGAGGAACTGGACAGACTGAAGGAGATGAACACGGCCGCCGACGATGACGACAACAGGACACTGTGGCTGGTGCGGCATGGAGAGAGCACGTGGAACGATCTGGGCCTGATCCAGGGGCACGCGGAAGGGCCTGTGCTCACCGAGCGCGGCCGGGCCCAGTCGCGTGATGTTGCAGATGGTCTGCGGACCGCGGCGGTTGAGGCAATCTATGCAAGTGACCTGGCGCGTGCGCAACAGACGGCTGCGTTCGTCGGGTCGGCTCTCGGTCTTGCGGTCCACGCGGATCCCGCCCTGCGCGAACGTTGCTTCGGGGTGTTCGAAGGTCGCCCGCAGCACACGCTCGACGCCGCGCAGTCGGGCATACGCGACGAGCACGTCGCCGACGCGACGGCGCGCCCCGAGGGTGGAGAGTCGCTCGATGATCTCTACGAGCGGGCGAGGATGTTCGTCGACGGCCTGGAGGATCGACGCACGACGGGCGACGTGGTGATCGTCACGCACGGCGGGACCATACCGCGCGCTGCGGGCCTACTGCGCCGGCGAGCCCATGCTCGGCCGACAGTGGGACGTCGTGCCCAACGGCAGCGTCTGGAAGATCGAACAGCCCGCCATCGTCCAGGCAACGAAGCGATAACGAAGAGCACGGAGGCTCAGATGCGTCCTACAACCCTGCAGCTCCCCGAGAGGACTGCGAAGCCGAGGTCGACCGGTATCACGATGGTCGTCGACGGCGGCCTGCCGACCCGGTACTTCCGCGACGTGGTGGAGAGCGGTGCGGAGTTTCTCGACTTCGTCAAGTTCGGATGGGGGACGGCTCTGGTCACGAACGACCTGAGTGAGAAGATCGCGGTCTTGCGTGAGGTCGGAGTGCAATTCTATTTCGGTGGCACGTTGTTCGAGAAGTTCGTCCTTCAGGATCGGTTGGACGACTTTCGCGAGCTGTGCCAGACGTTCTCCTGTGAGTACGTCGAGGTTTCGAACGGAACGATCGACCTGACGAACCCGGAGAAAGCCGGCTACATCAGGAAGCTGGCCGATGATTTCCGGGTCATCTCCGAAGTGGGATTCAAGGACGCGGAGCGGTCGGAGAACCTGCCGCCGAGCCGTTGGATCGAATGCATCCACGAGGATCTCGATGCCGGCGCCGTCCTCGTGACGCTCGAGGCCCGGGAGAGCGGCAAGTCCGGCATCTGCCGTCCCAACGGAGAGCTGCGCTTCGGGTTGATCGAGGAATTGCTCACGTGTGAGCTCAACCACGAGACGCTGCTGTTCGAAGCGCCGTCAGGGGAGCTCCAGAACTACTTCGTGAAGCGGCTGGGGCCGAACGTGAATCTCGGAAATGTGGCGGCGACCGCCATACTGGGCCTCGAGACCATCCGCCTCGGGCTCCGCGCCGAGACCTTGTGCACGTTCGAAGGTGGTCGTACGTGAGAGAAAGTAGGGACGCCTTTCATCTGGCGATACCTGCGTACCACCTCGAGGACACCGAGGACTTCTATGTCCGCCAATTGGGGTGCAAGCTGGCGCGGCGGTACCCGGATCGGATCACCCTCGACTTCTTCGGTGATCAGCTGGTCTGCCACCTGAGCGAACTACCGGCCCGGCGCGAGGAGGAACTCGCCCTGTACCCGCGGCACTTCGGTGTGACGTTTCGCGAGGCCGAGGATTTCGAGGCGCTGCACCGGCTCTGCCTCGCCCGCAAGATCGAGATGTTCCGCGAACTCAGCGTCCGCTTCGAGGAATTGGTCGAGGCGCACCGCACCTTCGTGCTGCGCGACCCGTCCGACAACCTCATCGAGTTCAAGCACTACACCGACCCCAGAATGATGTACTGAGATGTCGGCGCTCGTCTCCGAGGTCGACCCGGCCACAACTGCTTCGCTCCTCAGCGGACCGGTGTCCGAACTGGTCTGCGCCCGCGCCCGGTCCGAGGGAGACCGGGCGTTCATTGAGCACGCCCGTTCGGCGCGCCGCCTGACGTTCGAGGACCTGGCCGAAGCCGTCGAGCACTGGGCGGGCATGCTGGGGAGGTCCGGCGTCGCCGAGGGGGCCACGGTCGGTCTCGTCATCAGTGATCCGATCGAATTCTCGGTGGCGTTCCTGGGAACCATGGCAGCGGGTCGCTGGGCCGCGCCACTCGATCCCACGACACCCGCCCACGGGACGGGCGGCTTGCTGAACGCCCTGGGGCGGGTCGGCGCGGCTGTCGTCTTCGCCGATCGTCGCGCCCCCGACGGCTTCGATGCCGACTGGGTCGACATCGCCGCGGTCGTCCCGTCGGGACGCAACGGGCTCGTCCCGTCGGGACGCAACGGGCTCGTCCCGTCGGGACGCAACGGGCTCGTCCCCGCGCCGGCGCCCGTGCACCGGGGCGCGTCCGGTGGCGCGGTCCTGGCCTCGTCGGGCACGACCGGTGTGCCCAAGGTGATCCCCCTGCCCCAAGCCCAACTCCTGCAGACGGCCCGCAACGTCGCGGCGCACCATCGCCTCACGTCCGATGACCGGGGATTCAACTCGCTGCCGCTCTTCCACATCAACGCCGAGGTCGTCGGTCTGCTCTCCACGCTCGTCGCCGGCGCGACACTGGTGCTCGACGACCGGTTCCATCGCACCAACTTCTGGAACCTGATGGGCGAGCGGCGGATCACATGGATCAACGCGGTCCCTGCCATCATTTCGCGGCTGGCCGATCCCGGCGCCGACGAGACGATCCCGTCGCTCATCCGCTTCATCCGTTCCGCCTCGGCCCCCCTGCCGGTCCCCACGTCGGCCCGATTCGAAGCGAATACCGGCATTCCCATCCTCGAGACCTACGGGATGACCGAGGCGGCGAGCCAGATCACGGCAAACCCGCTCTCCGGCCCGCGCAAGCCGGGGTCGGTGGGGCTGCCCGTCGGCGTCGAACTGCGGGTCGTGGCCGACGAAGCAGCGTCGGCCCGGGGCGCAGGACTCGTGGAGGGCGACACGGTCGGCCACGTCGAAATCCGGGGTCCTTCGGTGATCCTCGCCTACGAAGGCAGCCATCACGCGGACCGGATCGACGCCGACGGCTGGCTCCGGACCGGGGACCTCGGGCACTTCGACGAGGACGGCTACCTCTACCTCGATGCCAGGACCGATGACGTCATCAACCGGGGCGGTGAGAAAGTCTTCCCCCGTGAGATCGAGGAGATGGTGCTCGTCGACCCAGCGGTGGCCGCGGTGGCCGTCGTGGCGGCTCCCGACCTCGAGATGGGGCAGGTTCCCGTCGCCTACCTCGTGCTGCACGGGGTCGACGGTGTGTCGGCAAGCACCATAGCGGCGGAGGCGCTCGAGCGGATCCGTGAGCGGCTGTTGACAGCCCTGGTGAAGAGCAAGCGGCCGATCTCCCTCAATGTCGTCGACGCCCTGCCCGCAGGAGCGACGGGCAAGGTGCAACGACGCGCCCTGCGCGACAGCGATGTCGCCGTGATCGCCCACCTCAGTTGTCGATGAGCGTCGACGCCTCGCCGCTCGCCCCGGCCGTGCCCGTGAGTGGCACGCGCAAGCGTCTCGATCACATCGACGCGATGCGGCCCGTGAAGCAGTTCGGTGTCGTCTCGACCCACACGCTCATATTCTTCGCCGCCGTGGGGACCGGCATCACCGTCGGGGCCTCGCTCCAACTCCTCCATGTGACACGCGAGGCGTTCCTCTTCATTTCTGCGTGCATGATTGCTTACAGCTTCCGGGGCGTGCAGCAGATGGACCTGCGCACCTTCTGGCGCAAACGCTTCAGCTCCGTGGGCGTGCCCTACCTCTGCTGGACGCTGATCTACTTCTTCGTCACGTTGCACGGGACCACGGGATCGCTGCCGTCGAGGCTTGATCACCTGGCCTATCTCGTGGGGACCGGGTACTACCAGCTCTACTTCCTGGTCGTCCTCCTCGAGTTCTATCTGGTGTTCCCGCTCCTCCTCATCCTGCTGCGGCGCACCGTGGGGCATCACGGGCTTCTGCTGGCCGCCAGCGCCGCGCTGCAGGTCCTGATCGTTTCGTTGATGCACTGGGGCGTCTTCCCGCACTGGATGCGCGGCTTCTGGGCCACGCGCGAGGTCACCTCGTACCAGTTCTATCTGATCGCCGGCATGGTGGTCGCCTTCCATCTCGACGAGGTCCACCGCTGGCTGTGCTCCCACGTCTGGCTCGTCCTCGGGGCGACCCTGGCCAGCGCCGCCCTCGCCGAGGCCTGGTATTACCTCGCCGTGTACCACGTGGTGTCGTGGTTCGGCTCGAGCTCGGACCCCTTCCAACCCATCGTGATCCCTTGGAACATCGGTGCGATCGCGAGCATCTATCTGCTCGGCGTGTGGTTGGTCAGCCGTCGCCGATCGACGCGGACGCGGGCCCTGACCAAGACCGGGTCGGACGATTCCTACGGCGTGTATCTGGCCCAGCTGGTGTTCATCACCGCTCTCGGGTGGGCGGGATGGCGCCACCTCAACGCGTACGTGCCCTGGCCGATCGTCTGCCTGTTCACGGTCGTGATCGTCTTCTTCGCCTGTGTGGCCCTGACCGAGGTGCTCGCCCGGACACCGTTGGCCAAGCCCCTCACCGGCCGCTCACGGGTGCCGCGCCGTGAACGAACTGACAGCCCTGAGAGTCCCGAGGGCCCTGAGAGCCCTGAGCCGGCGGCGCATCGTGAGGCCGAGCCGCCGAGGGAGAAGGGTCCCGAGGCGCACGATCTGGTGGGATCGAGCCGTGCCTCGCGCGGTGCGCACGCGAGCCCGTCAGGGGTTTGACCCCCCGTCGCTGATCTGGTCGCTGATCGCCTCGCTGATGAGGCGGTAGCCCTCCGCGTTGGGGTGCTTGTTGCGCCCGAGGGGTCCGGTGACGCACTCCCAGGTCAGTGCGCATGTTCGTGCGACGTTCAGTGGCACCGGCCGGCCGTCGGGCAGGGCGGTGGGGGCGACGTTGTTCATGTCGAAGGCGCCCGCCACGTCGGCCATCGGGATGCCCGCCCCGGCATAGGCCGACCGGAGCGTCTCGTTGAGCCGGTTCATGACGTCCAGGCTCTGCGCGGCGAACGATTTCCCCGCTGCCCCATTGAGGGATGCCACCAGATACGGGTCGTAGTGGCCCACCCCGACGATGAGGACCCGGGGCCCACCCGCGGCGCGCAGTGTCGCCACGATCTGGGGGAGCTGGGCCCGTGCATTCGCCAGTGCGGCGTCGACGCAGGCTTGGTCGACCTGGTGATGCCCGAGACATCCGACCATGTCGTTGAAGCCGACATCGACGGTTATCAGAACGGTCGAGGGGTGCTGGCGCAGGAACGACACGGCCAGACCGAGCTGCGACGCGAACCCGTGGCAACGGTCCCCGCCCTCGAGCATGGTCAGGGTGGTCTCGCCGGGGCAGCCCATCTGCACGAGTTGGAGGTCGTCCCAGCGGGCGCGCTCGGTGCCCATGAGATCGTCGGCGTACCCCTCGTCGGTGGGGGCGCCGTGGGGGATGGCCGCCGTGGGTTGAAAGCCGACCGAGTCCGACCCCCCGAGGGCCAGGTAGTAGTGCGGTCCCGCCTCCGCCGCCTGCGCCGGGGTCGTGAGGCCGACGGCACCGGTGCACAGGGCCACGGCGATGCCCGTGGCCCCGGCGATCCGCCTCAGAAGTCGATGCACCGTCAACGTCGTCCCCGTCCGCCTTCCGACCCGTCCGCCTTCCGACCCGTCCCCAGCCCGTTCCCCGGCACCCTGCCAACCGATTTCCCAGCTAAATCCAAGCTTCCGGAGCGCACTGTAGAGGTCGCGCGGCATGGAAGGGGGGCGCCCCGACTTTTTTTCCTTGCGCCCGGGCGACGAACCCCGGGCGGGCCTGTCGCGGCGAGGGCCGGGGCTGGGTCACACTGGGGGCCATGGCAGCCCAGTTCATCTACACCATGCGTGATCTCAAGCGGTTCTACCCCCCCGACCGGGAGGTGCTGAAAGGCATCAATCTCTCTTTTTATCCGGGAGCGAAGATCGGCGTGATCGGCTCCAACGGCTCGGGGAAGTCCTCGCTGCTGCAGATCATGGCGGGGCAGGACGACGGGTTCACGGGCGAGGCCCGCCTGACGCCGGGCTTCACGGTCGGCTACCTGGCGCAGGAGCCCCAGCTGGACCCCACCAAAGATGTGGCGGGCAACGTCGCCGACGGGGTCGGGGAGGTCAAGGGCCTCCTGGACCGCTTCAACGAGGTCTGCGCCGCGTTCGCCGAACCCGACGCCGACTTCGATGCACTCCTGGCGGAGCAGTCCGATCTGCAGACCAAGATCGACGCCGCCGGCGCCTGGGACCTGGAGCGGACGTTCGAGATCGCCATGGACGCTCTGCGGCTGCCCCCGGGCGACGCCGACGTGGCGACGCTCTCGGGGGGTGAGCGGCGCCGGGTCGCCCTGTGCCGGCTCCTGCTGTCGAAGCCCGACCTGCTGCTCCTCGACGAGCCCACGAACCACCTCGATGCCGAGTCGGTGGCCTGGCTCGAGCGGACCCTGCAGGACTACCCGGGCACGGTGGTCGCGGTGACCCACGATCGCTACTTCCTCGACAACGTCGCCGGGTGGATCCTGGAGCTCGATCGCGGTGCCGGCATCCCCTGGGAGGGCAACTACTCGTCCTGGCTGGAACAGAAGCAGGCCCGGCTCGCCGGGGAGGAGAAGGCCGACCGGTCGCGCCAGGACGCGCTCCAACGCGAGCTGGACTGGATCCGGATGTCACCGCGGGCCCGGCAGAGCAAGGGCAAGGCCCGCATCACGGCGTACAACGAACTGGTGGCGGAGGCCGAAGCAGCCGAGCGACGGGCCGACAAGGTCGAAATCACCATCCCGCCCGGGCCGCGCCTGGGCGACCGCGTGGTGGACGCCGAGGGCCTCGTCAAGGGATTCGGCGACCGGTTGCTCATCGACGGGCTGTCGTTCCTCCTTCCTCCCGGCGGCATCGTCGGCATCATCGGTCCGAACGGCGCGGGCAAGACGACCTTGTTCAAGATGATCGTGGGCGAGGACAAGCCGGACGGTGGCTCGCTCGAGGTCGGGTCCACGGTGTCCTTGGCGTATGTCGACCAGTCGCGGGACAACCTGGACGCCGAGGCCACGGTCTTCGACGAGATCACCGGTGGGGTGGACCGCATCGTCGTGGGCAACCGTGAACTCCACAGCCGCGCCTATGTGGCGAGTTTCGGGTTCAAGGGAAGTGACCAGCAGAAGAAGGTGGGTCAACTCTCGGGCGGTGAGCGCAACCGGGTGCAGTTGGCCAAGGTGCTCAAGAGCGGCGGCAACGTGCTGCTGCTCGACGAACCGACCAACGACCTCGACGTGGACACCCTACGGGCGCTCGAAGATGCGCTCTTGGGCTTCCCCGGGTGCGTCGTGGTCATCAGCCACGACCGCTGGTTTCTGGACCGGGTGTCCACCCATGTGCTCGCCTTCGAGGGTGACTCAGAAGTCCGATGGTGGGAGGGGAACTTCACCGACTACGAGGCCGATCGCAAGAAGCGCCTCGGGCTCGATGCCGACCAGCCGCACCGCCTGCGCTACAAGCCTTTGGTGCGCGGCTGACCGGACGCCACGAGGGCGCGTCGCCGTTCCATCACGGCGCGCCGGGGCCAGTGGACATCGGTGACCCAACCGAACCGCTCGAACATCCGGATGGTGTCGGCGGCAATATCGAGCTGACCGGAGTCCACGCCATGGCGGGCCGAGCGCGGGAACGCGTGGTGCGCGTTGTGCCAGGAGTCGCCGAAGCTGAGCAGCGCCAGCGGGGCGAAGTTCGTGCTGCGATCCTTGTTCCCGAAGGGTTGCTTGCCGAAGGTGTGGCACAGCGAGTTGGTGCCCCAGGTGACGTGGTGGAGGAGCGCGACCCGGACGACCCCGGCCCAGAGGCCGGCCAGCAGGGCTCCCCAGAGGGTGCCGATGACGATCCAACCGATCAGGGTCGGGATGAGGAACGAGAGCACCGTCCACAGGACGACCGTGCGGGACACGAAGGCGAGGTCGGGATCCTTCTGGAGATCGGGGCTCCAGCGCTCGGCGTTGACCTCGTTGTGCACGAAGAGCCATCCGGCGTGGGCGTGCCACAGGCCACGGAGCTGATGGCCGAGCCCCGGCCCCTCGGGTGTCGGCGAGTGGGGGTCGCCGGGCTGGTCCGTAAAGGCGTGGTGGCGACGGTGCTGGGAGACCCAACTGGTCACCGAACCCTCGATGCCCATGGTCCCGGCGATGGCCAGGGTCACCTTCAGCCAGCGGGCCGGCACGAACGAGCGGTGGCTGAACAAGCGGTGAAAGCCGACGCTGAGACCGATCCCGGTCAGCAGGTACATGCCGACCCCGAGGCCGAGGTCGAGCCAACCGATCCCGTGTCGCCAGAAGATGACGATCGCCACGACGACGGCGACCAACGGAAGGACCACCAGGAGGGATGCGCTCACCAGTTGCACCCTGGTCGCCGCGGGTGGCGGGGTGTCGGGGGACGGCGGAACGTACGGCGCCAGTTCCTGAGGTGGGGCAACAACCGTCACTCGAGCTCCGATCGATGAGTTGCATCAATTGGGGAGTACGGAAGTGTCATCCGGCCCAACTGGTCTAACCATAGCCGCCGCGTTCGGCCCCGAGAGGTCAGGGTCGGGGGCGGTGACGGGCGTGTGACACGTCGGTGACGGGTCACTGACGCCGGTGTCATCTCCCCGCCAGCCGACTGTGCAAAGCTTCGACGGCCGCCGTCACACGTGGGGAGCGGCCCAATCGTTGCGAGGGAGGGTGGCACGGCGGTGGGACCGGGACTGCGTAGGGTGCTCGGCGCTATGACCGTCATCGCCGGCGTGGCCGCCGTGGCCGGCGTGGCCGGACTCGCCCATCCCGGCGCCGCGGGAACGGCCACGGCCCCCACCCCCGTCACCGGGGCCAGCACGAGCGCCCGGGGCGTGACGAGCACGAGGATCAACGTGGTCTTCCCGGTCGTGAACCTGCAGGCGCTCTCCAGCGAGATCGGCTTTGCCGGTGACGTCGAGTACACGGAGCAGGCCAAGGCCATCAAGCTCTTCGTGGGGCAGATCAACCAGAGCGGCGGCATCAACGGGAGGAAGATCAACCCGATCATCAGTTACTTCGACCCCACCAACGAGTCGAACATGCGGGCCCTGTGCAAGGACTGGACCGAGGGCAGTCCCGCCGCCTTCGCCGTGCTCGACGGGGTCGGGGACTGGTCGGGGGACAACGAGCTCTGCCTGACCCAGGAAGGGCACACGCCGTTCATCGGGCAGTGGACGACGGTGTCCAACTGGACCCAGCAGGGGTCGCCCTATCTGTGGTGGACGGGACCGGATGACGCGTCGATCCTGCAGGCCGTCGTCCAATGGGGCCACAGCGCCGGGCTCCTGGGCGGTAACCGCAAGGTCGGGATCATCGCGGGGGACCGGGCCAGTGACCAGCTGGCCCTCGACCAGTACCTGTTGCCGGACCTCAAACGCATCGGTGTGCAGCCGGTCGTCGAAACGATCGCCGCCGAGACCTCGGAGACGGCCGCCACCAACAGCGACGCGTCGCTCGACGTCGAGAAGCTGCGGGCGGCCGGGGTCGATTCGCTGATCCCCCTGATGCCGTTCAACGCCTTCCTCCCCGTGCTGGGGGCGCAGACGCAGCAGCAGTACTTCCCCAAGTTGCTGCTCTCGGACTACGAGGACTCGATCGAGACCTCGTTGGGCTTGATCCCGCTCCCCTTTCAGAAAGCGCTGAACGGGCAGGAAGGAGTGACGACCGAGACGTTGGGCGGTATCGACGACTCGCGGCCCGAGGCGCAGGGCGGGTATGACCCCGGGGTGCGCGCCTGCTGGGACACCTGGCACAAGGCGTATCCACAGACCCCGAAGGGCAACATGAACGACTTCATCGAGGAGCAGGGACCGGTGCAGGGGTGGTGCCAGGAGATCCGGCTCTTCGCCGAGGCGGCGACCAAGGCGGGCAAGGATCTCAATCGCCGGACCTTCGTCGAGGCGATGGCCACCATCAAGAACTATCCGGGCGGGTCCTCGCCCGTGCTCACCTTCGCCGCGGACAAGTTCTCCGGCCCCTCCGAGTACCAGGTGGTGAGCCTGCACGTGAACAAGCCACCCTCCGCGCAGTGCCGGCTGCCACTGGGCACGCTGCCGCCCCAGGTCGTCTGCTGGCATCAGGTGCAGAACTGGAAGCCCCTCCCGAAGAACGCATGAGCACGCCCCACGCCCGCGAGAAGGCCGAATGGGAAGAGGTGGGATGGAGCCTCCTCGGGGGCCTCTTCAGCCACGAGGAACTGCAGGCGGCACAAGCGGCCCTGCCTGACCTCTTCCCGACCGCCGAGGAGTTCGCGCAGGACGTCGATCCGGAGCGCAACCGGCCCTTCCGCGTCGACTCCCACTCGGTCATGCCTGCATTTCCCTTCGAGAGCAGCGCGCTGAACCGCCTGGTGCTGCACGAGAACGTCATCAGCCTGGCCCGGGAATTCCTCGAGCTCGATGACGTCCGTCTCTATCAGGGCATGCTGAGCGCCAAGTACGCCGAGGGAGCGCCGGAGGACGAGCAACTCCTCCACGTCGACTACGGGAATCACACCCTGGTGGTGCCGCGTCCCGAGGTCGGCTACCAACATCTCGAGCTGTTCGTCTACCTGAGCGACGTGACCCCGGAGAAGGCGGCGACGCGGATGGTGTCACGTCGGCTGACGACCGGGATCCCGGTCGAGCGGACCTACCTGAGCGCGGTCGACTACGCCGACCTCTATGCGGCCGAGGTGCCCGCCTCGGGCCCGGCCGGGTCGATCCTGGCCTACCGGCCCGACGTCTACCACCGTGGCGTGCGCATGACGGCGCCCGGTGCAGCGCGCTTTATGCTGCACGTCTCCTTCAAACCCGCCGCCACCGACTGGCTCGGTTCTCAGGCCTGGCCGGGCGCAGCCGAGGGCATGGCGTGGCATCGGTTCATGCAGACCGCCACCGCGGGGAACTCGCCGTCCTGGGCTTTCCCGAGCCTGGTCATCCCTACTGGACCGAGGAGACGCTGCGGGGCGTGGCGGCGCGCTACCCGTTGCTCGATATGACGCCGTGGCGGCGGGCCGGCGCTGGCGCCGCCGCTGGACCGGGGGCGGGAGGGCGTTGAGCAGCACCGTGCCGACCGCTCCCGGCGAGCCCGACCGGCCCTGGTGGATGTCGGGCGTCCTCTACCAGATCTACCCCCGGTCGTTCGCCGACTCCAACGGCGACGGGATGGGCGATCTGCCGGGGATCATCCAGCATCTGGACCACCTGGAGTGGTTGGGCGTCGACGGGATCTGGCTCTCACCCGTCACGCGGTCCCCCAACAAGGACTGGGGCTACGACGTGTCGGACTTCTGCGCCATTGAGCCCGACCTCGGGACCATGGAGGACGTCGATCGTCTCATTGCCGAGGCCGGGGCCCGTGGGATCCGCGTCCTCATGGACCTGGTGCCCAATCACACCAGCGATCAACACCCCTGGTTTCTCGACTCGCGGTCTTCGCGCGGCGCGTCCAAGCGGGATTGGTACGTGTGGGCCGACCCCGGACCCGACGGCTCGCCCCCGAACAACTGGGTGAGCAGCTTCGGCGGCCCGGCGTGGACCTCCGACCCGGCGACCGGCCAGTCCTACCTGCACAATCACCTCGCCGAGCAGCCGGACCTCAACTGGTGGAACGAGGACGTGCGCCTCGCGTTCGACGAGATCATGCGTTTCTGGTGCGCCCGCGGCGTGGCGGGCTTCCGCATCGACGTGTGCAACGTCATCATCAAGGACGCGGAGCTGCGCGACAACCCCGTGGCCACCGAGGAGGACGACTTCGAGGCGCAGCTCTTCGGGCAACGGTCGGTCTACAACACCAACCGCCCGGAGGTGCACGAAGTCATCCGGCGTTGGCGGACGCTGGTCGACGGATACGACGAGCGGCGGATCCTGTTGGGGGAGACGCCGGTGCCCGTGCACGAGCTGGCCGCGTACTACGGCGACGGTCGCGACGAGTTGCACCTGGCCTTCAATTTCCCCTTCATTTCGGCCGCGTTCGAATGCGGTGCGCTCCGCGACGTCGTCGAGCGCACCGAAGCGGAGCTGCCGGCGGGCGCCTGGCCGGTGTGGACCGGCTCGAATCACGACATGTTCCGCTTCCCCACGCGCTGGGCCGGCGACGACCCGCACAAAGTCAGGCTGGCCCTGCTCATGCTGCTGAGCCTGCGCGGCACGCCGGTGCTCTATCAGGGCGACGAGATCGGCCTCGGCAATGTCAAGGTGGCCCACGAGGACATGCGGGATCCGCTCGGCGTTCGCTACTTTCCCTACTACGAGGGTCGCGACGCCGGCCGCACGCCGATGCCCTGGAGTACTGCCCCCGGTGGGGGCTTCACCGATCCCGGCGTCACGCCCTGGCTGCCCCTGGGGGATGTCGACGCGTGCAACGTCGAGAGCCAACGGTTCCACCCGACATCGGTGCTCGCCCTGACGCGCGCGCTGATCGCCCTGCGGCGTGCGGCCGAAGACCTGCGCATTGGCTCCTATGGCCCGCTCGACGCACCCGACGGGGTCTGGGCCTGGCGGCGCGGGGCAGCGCACTTCGTGGTGCTCAACATGACGGACGAACTGGCGGTGGTGTCAGGGCTCGAAGGGAAGGTGCGCCTCTCCACCGTGCGCCCGCGCGACGGCGAGCTCGTACCGGGCGAACTCGAAGTGGCCCCGTGGGAGGGCGTCATCGGGGTGCTGCAGGCTCCCTGGACCACAGCCCGCTGACGTCGACGAACGGGGCGGTGCAGGGTGGGCCGTCGGCGACCCAGACCTGTGGTGGCTCGCGCCCGTCGGTCCCGTAGCGGAAGAGGCACGAGGAGCGGGTGCCGTACCCGTCGAGGTGTACGCAGTTGGCCGAGGAGCGCGGTGTGGCCGCCGTGTCCGGCCCGTCCGGGCCCGGTGGATCCGCCGTCCCGGGCGGTTCGGCCACGGTGTGATCGCCGAGCACGCGGCGCAACGCCGTGAGCGCGGTCGTCCCATCGGTCGCCGGAGCGAGTGCGGCGGCGACGCGTGCGGCTTTGGGGGAGGGGGCGCCGAGCGCCCGGTTCTCGAGGATGTGGAGCCCAGGGGCCAGAGCGACGGCCACGGGCTCGGCCAGCCCCGTGAAGTCGATGAAGAAGAGGGAGTCCCGGTCGCCCATGAGCAACCAGGATCCGTTGTAGTCCGCCGGCCGGTGGTGGACGAGGAACTCCTCGACGCCACGGCGCGCGTCCGGTTGCGCGGTCAGGGCCAACGGGAGCTCCCCCCGGGTCCGGCGCGACGGATCGCGCCCGGCCTCCCTGGGCTGATTGGTCAGTCCGGCGAACACGCCCCATTCGTTGACGGCGAGCCAGGTGCCGCCCGACTGCTCGTCCCGCCCACCGAGCACGCGTGGTCCTCGGTCCCTCAACGCGGTCATGGGGACCGCCGGCCGGTTCAGGTACTCATCGCGATTGGCGCCGATAAGGAGGGGTGTGTCGGCAAAGAGACGGAACGCCACCACCAACAGGCACACGGGATCACACTAGTGATACCCCCGGTGCGAGCTTTCAGGCCGCCATGAGCTCGGCCGGCGTCTTCTCCGGCACGGGAGGGGGCGCCGTCTGCGAACGCCTTGCGCGCCCCGGGAGGGCGTAGCGGAAGATCTTCCAGATGACCGACCCGAATTGCCGGGAGAGCCGGCCGGTGTTGTAGGGGATCCCGTAGCGCCGGCAGATCTCGCGCACCTGGGGGGCGATCTGCTTATAGCGGCGGGCAGGGATGTCGGGGAAGAGGTGGTGCTCGATCTGGAAGCTGAGGTTGCCGCACATGATGTGGAACAGACCGCCCCCGCTGATGTTGGCCGAGCCCAGCATCTGGCGGAAGTACCAGTGGCCCTTCGACTCGCCTTCGCACTCCTCCTCGGTGAACTCCAGCGCGCCCTTGGGGAAGTGCCCGCAGAAGATAATGATGAAAGCCCAGATGTTGCGGATGACATTGGCCAGGGCGTTCGCCGCCAACGTGAAGAAGAAGAGCGGGCCGGTGAAGGCGGGCCACATGATGTAGTCGCGGAAGGCCAGGGTTCCCGACTTGCGCATCCCGTTCTTGAGCGAGACCTTCGCCTCGGCCCAGGTCTTCTTCCCGGCCCGCACGTGCCCGAAGTCGACGTCGTGCAACATGATCCCGTGATCGAAGATCAGGGCCAGGCCGAGGGCATAGAGGGGATTGCCCAGATTGGCCGGCGTCCACGGTTTCTCCGCGCTGATCCGGATAACGCCGTAGCCGAGATCGCGGTCCTTGTCGGTGATGTTGGTGAACGTGTGATGCAGGTAGTTGTGGTAGTGCTGCCAACCCTTGGCCGGGCACGAGGAGTCCCATTCGAAGTCCGTGGAGGACAGGGCGGGATCCTTCGTCCAGTCGTACTGGCCGTGCAGAACGTTGTGCCCGATCTCCATGTTGTCGAGGATCTTCGAGAGCGAGAGGGCGCCCGCCCCGAGGAACCAGAACGGGGGGAGGAAACCCAGGAACAGCGAGGCCCGGCCGGTGACTTCGGCCCAGCGCTGTATCCGGATCAGGCGGCGGATGTAGGCCACGTCCTCGGCCCCCAGCTGTCCGGCGACTTCGGCCCGCAAGGTCTCGAGCTCGACTTCGAGTGCATCGAGTTGTGTCGACGTGAGGCCGTATGTTTCGGCGACCGTGGCCATCAGAGATCGATCTCGACGTCGCCGACCGGGACGCTGACGCATATCCGGATGTTGGCATCGGGCCCATTGGTGAGGTCGCCCGTCACCGCATCGCGCACAACGCCTGCGCACAGCCGCCGCGTACAGGTATGGCAGATCCCCATGCGGCATCCCGTGAGCGGCGTCAGGCCCGTTGCCTCGGCCTGGAGGAGCAGGGGCGTGCCGTCGCTGGCCACGCCGATCTCGCTGGCCCCGAAGCGGACGGTCCCGTCCACCGTGCCGGCCTCCGCCGTGAACTGGGCCAACGTGAACGCCTCGGTGAAAAGGTGCTCGCTCCGCCCCGCCTGCGCGAACAGGTCCCGTGCCGCGTCCATCAGGGGGCCGGGCCCGCAGACGAAAGCTTCCGCACGCGTCCACTCGGGTGCGGCCGTGCCGAGTTGGGACGCCGTCAGGAACCCGTCCAGATCACCTGTGCCGGGTCGATCGGTGAAGATGCGCACGAGACGCACGTTGGGCGCCGTCCGTGCGATCTGCTCGAGCTCTTCCCGGTAGAGCATGTCCTGCTCGGTCAATGCGTAATGCAAGAAGGTCACCGGCTTGGTCCAGTCGAGCGCGCAACGTGTCCGCAACATGGACATCACGGGCGTGATGCCGCTCCCGCCGCTGATGAGGAGGAGATGCGCCGGCTCCTCCGAAGGGAGGGTGAAGGAACCCTGTGCCGTGGTGAGGGCAACCGTCTGCCCCCGCTGCGCTGCCTGGTGGAGGTGCCGGCTGACACGGCCCTCGGGGTGGGCCGTGATCGACAGCTCGATCAGGCCGTCCTTGGAGGTGGCGTCGTTGGTCATGGAATAGCACCGGGTGTGGCGGACGCCGTCGATTTCGACGCTGAGCTGCGTGTACTGCCCGGCCCGGAAGCCGGTCCAGAGCCCATTGGGGCGGAGCGTCAGGGTCACGCTGCGCGGGGTGCTCCGCTTCACGTGGACGACCTTGGCCCGGACCTCGGTCGAGGACCACGAAGGGCGTACCAGCTCCACGTAGCGGTCGACCCCATAGGGGGTTGCGGCGACATTGAACACACGTATTGCCCGGCGGAGTACCCGCCGGGAGAGTGGCGGCCGTGTGGGAAGGACGCCGGTTGCCATGCCATACCGTACCCTGAGCTGGGCCGTAGCAGGGAGTCGTCCCCCGTGGGAGCCCGCGTCCGATGGGCGTCGGGGGTGATCCCGGAGGGCGTGCGGGCAGGCCAGAATCTGTGGATGGCCACCAACCGCTGGATCACAGGTGACGTGCCGCGCGGCGCGCAGTACGACCGCCGGTTCGAGGAGTTGGCCGCCGCCGGCGTCGAGATGCATGGTGAGGCGTCCTTCGTCGAGTCCTTCGGAGGAGGTTCGGTGCTCGACGCCGGATGCGGTACCGGGAGAGTCGCCATCGAGCTGCGCCGCCGCGGGCTTGACGTGGTGGGGGTCGACCTGGACCCGGGCATGCTCGAAGCCGCCCGTCGGAAGGCCCCGGGGCTCCCCTGGATCGAGGGCGACCTGGCCGACGCCGCCCTGGACGTCGGCCGCCGCTTCGACGTCGTCGTGATGGCGGGCAACGTCCTCATCTTCGTGGCGCCCGGCACCGAGGGGAGCGTGGTGTTCAACATGGCGGCGCACCTGGCGCCCGGAGGGCGGCTCATCGCCGGCTACTCGCTCACGCCCGGTGGCTTCTCGGTGCGGCAACACGACGAGCTGGCGGTCCGGTCCGGCCTGACGCTCGAGGAGCGATGGTCGACCTGGGACCGCCGGCCGTTCGAGCCGACCAGCACCTACGCCGTCTCGGTCCACCGGTTAGGCGGGTGAGGGTCAACCAGCCAGGGGGAGGCTCTGGCGGTGCGGTGGCGTGTCGTCGGTCAGCTCGTCGAGGTGGCGGGTCGCGGTCTCGCTGACTGCGGCGATGCTCGACTGGCGGACGTGCGCGTAGCCGTGCACATCGTTGGCCGTATTGACGATGGCGCGCACGGCGTCGACCGTGGCGGGTGTGAGGTGCCCCAACGCCACCGCGACCCACGAGAGGTACTCCGTCACGAACCGCTGCTCTGCTTTGCGCTCGGCGGTCCAGCCGAACGGATCGAACGGTGTCCCCCGGAGGTGTCTCGCCGCACGAAGGACGTGAAAGGCCGGGCGGGCAGTGCGGACGAGCTTGATCTTGCGCCGTAGGCCGAGGCGGGCCAGGAGCGGCGGCTTGAGCAGGTAGACCGGCCGCGCGCCCGGGAAGGCCTGCCGGAAGTCCTCCCGTTCCTCGTCCAGCAGGTGCAGCCGGGCCACCTCGTATTCGTCCTTGCGGGCCGTCAGGGCATAGAGGCCGCGGGCAAACGCCTCGGTGACTCCTCCCGACAGCTGTCCCGTGGCCTGTTGTTCTCGCGCCGCCACCTGGCGCACCTGCTCGAGGTAGCGCGCGGCTACCCGCGTGCTCTGGAAGTCGATGAGCTCGGACACCCGCAGGCGGGTCACCCGCACGAGGCTGTCGGGCCAGCTCGGGTCGGGCTCGAGGTGCGGGGGTACGGCGTGCCCGGCCGACGAGCCGGGCCGGGCCAGGGCGTTCCCGCCGAGGGCGGCTGCCACGGCGGCGGGCGACGCCACGGCGGCGCGGCCCCAGGCGACTGCGGCCAGGCTGGCCGGCACGTCGACCCCGTTGAGGCGCACCGCCTCGGTCAACGCATCGGCGCCGAACGGCAGGAGCCCTGATTGGAAGGCGGCGCCGAGGAGGACGAGATTGGCGGCCAGGTGGTCGCCCGTGAGCTGCTCGGCGATCGTCTGGGCATCGATGCAGACCATGTCGTCGGCCCGGCTGGCCCGGGCGATCCGCGCCTGCAGTCCTGAGGCCAGCGGATAGGACGAGCGTTGGTGACGGAGCATGGCCGCGGTCGGCGTCTCGGCTGTGTTCACCACGGCGACCGTGTGCTCGGGCGAGGCGACCGACAGAGCGTCGTCACCCGCCGCCCCGAGGAGGTCGAAACCGAGGAGGACGTCGGCGCCCCCGCGGCTGGCATGGACATCACCTTCGATCGGGGACGACGAGATCCGCACGTCGGACGTGACAGGGCCGTTCTTCTGGGCCAGCCCGGTCTGGTCGATGCCGGCCGCGTGCAATCCGGCAAGGTGCGCGGCCATCTGGGCGATCCGGGAAACCGTGACCACGCCGGTCCCACCGATGCCCGGCATGCGGAGCACCGTGCTGCCGGACCAGGGCCGAACGGGCGGATCGGGCAATGAGGCGGGCGCGGCGGGATACGCCTTCGGCCGTGCCGCGGGACCGCGGCCGTCGTGGCGGGCCACGACGAACGAGGGGCACTCGCCCTTTATGCAGGACTTGTCGAGGTTGCAGCTCCCTTGGTGCACCGACATCTTCGTGCCGAAATCCGTCTCCATGTGCACGAGCGACATGCAGGTGGCCTGGTCGGCACAGTCACCGCACCCTTCACACACACGGCTGTTGATCCACACGGATTCGCTCAGGGCCGGACGTTGCCCACGGGTGCGCAGCCGACGTTCCTCTGCGGCACAGGGGTCGAAATGGATGAGGGCGGTGACGCCGTCGGTGGCGGCGAGCTCCCGCTGCGCCTGCGCGGTGTCGTCGCGGTGCCGCACCGTGGCGCTCGGGTGGAGCCGGGCGTGGGCGAGGGCATCGGGGTCGGGTGTTGTCACGATGACCTTCTGCACGCCTTCCATGGCCAGCCAGTGGGTGAGTTCGGTGACGCCCACCCGCCCGACGGGGCTCTGGCCTCCGGTCATGGCGACGGCGTCGTTGTAAAGGATCTTGTAGGTCATGGTGACGCCGGCCGCCACGGCGGCCCGCACCGCCAGCGAGCCGGAATGGAAGAAGGTCCCGTCGCCCAGGTTCTGGGCGTAGTGGCGGTCCCTGGTGAAGGGCGACATCCCGATCCACTGGGCTCCCTCGCCACCCATCTGCGTCATGCCGAGCTTGTGACCCCGCCCTTCTTCGTCGAGGACCGCCATGATGTGGCAACCGATGCCCAACCCGACCAGCTGATCCTCGTCGGCCCGGGTGGAAATGTTGTGCGGGCAGCCGGAGCAGAAGTACGGGGTCCGTGGCGCGGGAGCGCTGCCGCCGAGATCGATACGAATCGGGGCTCGGGCGTTGTGGCGGTCCACTGCGAGCCGCGCCCGCCTGGGGAGCTCCTCGTCCCGCCAGAGGCGGGCCAGTGCCCCGGCCACGAGGTGGCTCGTCACCGCCCCGTGGCGCGGGATGAGGGATCGGCCTTCGCTGTCCTCCTTGCCGGCGATCCGGGGCTGCTCGCGTCGCCCGTACAGGGCGGCCTTGAGTTGGTCCTCGACGACCGGCGCTTTGTCCTCGATGACCACGACCTCATCCACTCCGTGCACCATCGCCCGCACGGCGACAGGGTCGAGGGGCCACGGCAGGTCGATCTTGACGAGGCGCAGTCCGAGCTCGTGCTGGTCGCGCGAGCTGAGGCCGAGGTCGTCCAGGGCGCGTCGCGTGGCGGCATAGGCCATGCCCGAGGCCAGTATCGCCCGGCGCGGTCGCGGGGGCTCGCAGGTGATGCGGTTGAGCCCTGCCAGTTCGGCGTACGCGTGCACGAGCGGGAAGCGCACGGAGTAGAGGTCCTCCTCGGCCTCGAGCGCACTCGGCCCGAGCAATGTGGGCGGGTGCCACAGGCGGGACCGGTCCGGTGCGGGGATGCCGAGTGCGCCCAGGGCCGGGACGGCGACGGTCGCGCTGGCGTCAGCCAGGTCGGCGACGATCTTCAGCGCGCTCCACACGCCCGCATGGCGCGACAGCGCCACAGCATGGAGGCCGAGCGGGATGATGTCGCTCACCGAGGAGGGAGCGAGGACCGGCAGGCTCAAGGCCCGTGCCATCTGCTCACACGAGCTGGGCAGAGTCGAGGACTTCGACGAGGGGTCGTCCCCGATGAGTGCCACGGCACCGCCGAGGGGGGCCGTCCCCGAGACGTTGGCGTGACGGATCGCATCGGTCGCCCGGTCGAGGCCGGGATTCTTGCCGTACCAGAAGCCCACCACGCCGTCGACCCGACGTCCGGGCAGCTCGCCGGTCAACTGCGTCCCGCCGACGGCGGTGGCCGCCAGTTCCTCGTTCAGCCCGGGCGAGAAGACGATGTCCGCTTCCGACAGCAGGTGGTGCTCCCGCTGGAGCTGCTGATCGAGCCCGCCCAGGGGAGACCCTTCGTAGCCGCTGATGAACAGCGCCGTCGACAGATCCCGGGAACGGTCGAGCGCTCGCTGGGTCAGGAGAAGCCGGACTAGCGCCTCGATGCCCGAGAGCAACACCGTGCCTTCGGTGGCCTCGTAGCGGTCACTGATGCTCACGGCCCGCATGGGCTCTCCGTTCTCTTCGTCGGTTCTGTCAGTCGGGGATCGTGATGGTGCGTCCTACGCGCGCCGAGGCCCAGCGCTCGGCCACCGGCAGAGGGAGGGAGTGCGTCGCGTCGGCCTCGTCCAAAAGGTCGGCGGTGCGGGTCCCGATCGCGCCGAGGGCGAGACCGAGACGGCCGGCGTCCCACCCGGCGCGCTCGGCATGGATCTGCAGAACGCCGCCGGCGTTGGCGACGAAGTCCGGCACATAGGTGATGCCCCGCGCCGCCAGACCCGCCGCGTCACGGCGTGTGGCCAAAATGTCATTTGCCGCGCCGACCACGAGCGAGCACGCGAGCTCTTCGATGGATGCCGCGTGCAGCACCCGGGCCGCGGCGCACGGAGCGAACACGTCGCAGTGGACGGCGTGGGCGGACTCGGGGGCCACGACGGTGCCACCGACGCTGTGGGCAACGGCGGCGGCCCGGGAGGCATCAACGTCGGCCACGGTGAGAACGGCGCCCCGGTCGGCCAGGAGCCCGGCGAGCGCAGATCCGACGTGTCCTGCACCCTGCAGGGTCACCCGGATCCCCGAAAGGTCACGGTGCAGGCTGTGGCGGACCGCCGCTTCCATGGAGCGGAATACGCCGAGCGCGGTGGCGGGTGAAGGGTCGTTGTGATTGCAACTGACCCACGGGGCCACGGTGGCGATGACGGCCAGGTCGGCCACCGTCGTCCCCATGTCGACACCGGGCACGTAGGAGCCGCCCAAGCGGCTGACGTTCGCAGCGAAAGCCAACAGCTGTGCCTCGCGTCGGGCCCGATCATCGGCGGCGAGCTCCTCTCGGAGCATGACCGACTTCGCGCCGCCGTAGGGGATTTCGGCCACCGCGTTCTTCAAGGTCATGACCTGAGAGAGTCGGCACGCTTCTTCGACGGCGTCGTCGAAGGAGGGGTATGGCATCCAGCGGACGCCGCCGAGTCCCGGCCCGAGCGTTGTGTCGTCCACCGCGATGGCCGCCACGAGCCCGCTGGCCCGATCATGGCAGAGGAGCAACTGTTCCCCCAGTGGCCGCCCCGTGCCCGGGACTGCGACGGGTGTGGCGTCGGCTCCGGGTGTGATGATGTCGGCTTCCGGTGTGGCCGCCTCCGCCGTCGTCACCCGCCCAAAAGTGTCCGCAGGATCCACATCACGCAGGCTCCCAACGGTCGAGATACTCACGTCACTAGTCAACACGCCGCCGTCACCCGAGGAAGAAAGTTGTGGCGTTTTCGCAGCATGACGCAATGAAAGTCGGCAAGAAGCGCAATTGGGCGCACGGAATCTGCGGGGTCCACCCATTCTCTTTATACTTGCAGTCATGAGCGCCGTGGACCTCGATCAGACCGACCATCGGATCATCGAACTTCTCTCGCACAACGCCCGACGCACGATGGCCGATATCGGCGAGAAGGTCTCGCTCTCGGCCTCGGCGGTCACGCGGCGTATCGAGCGGCTGGAGAAGTCAGGGGTGATCGCCGGCTATACCGTCGTGGTCGACCACCGCAAGGCGGGACGGCCCATTCAGGCGTTCACGGAGGTGCGCTTCGCCGGGACGGCCGATCTCAAGGAGATCAAGGAGACGGCGATCCAGCTCCCAGAGGTGCAGGCCGTGTTCACGACGGCCGGTGACCCCGATGCCCTGGTGTGGCTCCAGGTGCCCGATGTCGAGCGGCTCGGTCAGGTGATCGAACAGCTCCGCCGCCGCGGGAGGGTCACGGGCACCAAGACACTGATCGTGCTCGATACGTGGTCGCGCCAGCGCTCCTTCGAGCCCGACCGCGCCACGGTCCACCGACCTTGAGGGCCCCGGCTCTTGAGGGCCCCGGCTTGAGGGCGCCGGCTTGAGGGCGCCGTCAGGACAAGCAAGAAGGCTCGCCTGATACGTCCGTGGTCACTCCACTCTCTCCGTTGGTTCAGGGGACAGGCGAAAAGGCCGCGAGTAGGCCAGCCGCTGGGCGTCTGACCAACGCAATCGTGGCTGGCGCGGCGTGAGATGCCGGGTTCGCAAAGGGTCGACGGCCAATCGTGTCCGGTCTCGCCTGCGGCGCCCCTGGACGACCCCTCCTTGCGAGGGGAGCGCCGAGGGTCGGTGGCCCAGCACCCCCCACCCCTCGCGGCCACCTTGTGGGGGTGTACCGGATACCGGCTGGTCAAGACGCCCACGGCTGTGGCGGGGGGCTATCGCTATGGCGGGGGCCATCGCTATGGCGGGAGGGCGATGGCAGGAGCACCGGCGGCTACCCTCTGAAAACTGATTGCTAGGTTTCTAGCAGTTAGTTTTCACAAGTGTCGAGCGGCGGAGCCCCGAGCACCCGAGCACCCTCCCCTTGGTCGAAAGAGAGGGCCACTCTCAGCCCCTCCCTGGCCGCCGGACGGCCGGGCGCCAGGGTCTCACGCGGGCGGAATGACCGACTGCGCATCGAGCATGTCCGCCATGACGGCCCGGATGAACTCGTCTGCGGCATCGGTCATGCCGCCGGCCACCCCGCCGTAGATCGCTCCGGATTGGGCCGGATCCCCGGCGTGCTCGTTGGCATAGGCGACGGCGTCGGCCAGGTCGGCCGCGAACGCGTCGGCGACGCCCGGTTGGGTCTGGGGGCGCGTGACTGCCATGTGCAGGGCGTTGGGATACTGCTGCCCGTTGAACCGCCAACCCCGTTGCCGCATGAAGTCGTTGACGTGGTAGATGTCGAAGTCGTCCGCGGTGAACGAGAAGAGGAACGTCGGATGGCCGACGATTCTCAGCTGGGGATGGCTGCGCACGGCATCCTGCATGGCGAATGACGTCTCGAAGATCTGCGTGGCGTAGCCCAGGTAGCCTTGATACCCGAACTGGACCATGGCGGCCCACGTGGCGGCGATCAGGCCGCCCGAGCGCGACCCCTCCATGCCCGGCGACGTGTACTTCCCCCCGCTCCAGTCGGTCAGGTAGAAATACTGCGCGTTGCGCAATTCCCTGGAGCGGAAGCTGAGTACCGAGGAGCCCTTGAAGGCGTAGCCGTACTTGTGGGTGTCGGCCGAGATCGATGTGACGCCGGGCAGCCGGTAGTCGAAGACGGGAATGTCGTAGCCCAGCTTCTCGCCGAAGGGGAGGATGAACCCGCCCAGGCAGCCATCGACGTGCAGCCCGAGGCCGTGGGCGAGCGCCAGCTCGGACAGCTCACGGATGGGATCCACGGTGCCGTAGCCGTAATTGCAGGCGGACCCGATGAGCGCCACGGTCTGATCGTCGATGTGGTCGCGTACCCAGCCGACATCGACCTGGGTGGTCACCGGGTCGACCGGGGCGCGCCGGAGCTCCACCCCGAAAAGGTGGCATGCCTTGTCGAAGGCCGGGTGTGCCGTCTCGGGCTTGATCACATTGGGACGGGTGATCCCGCGCTCCTGCCGCGCGTGGTCGCGGTAGGCCAGGATCGCATGCAAGATACTGCCGGTCCCCCCGGTCGTGACCAGCCCGCAGGGATCGTCCCCGGCCGCCGCGGCGGCCTCGCCATGGTGCAGGCCGAGCGTCATGGAGATGATCTCGGCCTCGAACTTGGTAGCGCTCGGGCACATGTCGCGCTGCAGGACGTTCACGTGGGCGAACAGGCCGAAGGCATCGTTCATGAATTGGTAGTGGTCGTGGTCGCCGCAGTACATGGTCCCTGAGCACTTGCCGGTCTCCCAGAACGCATCCTCTTCCGTGGCCATCGTGCGGAGTTGCGAAAGAATCTGCTCGCGGGGCAGGCCGAACTCGGGGAGATCCCGGTGGATCTCGAAACGGTCGGCGTAGGGGTAGCTGCTCACGGGACTGGTGCGATTATCGCAGGGTCAGCGTGGCCCGCACCGGCCGGTGGTCGGAACCGGCGGGTGGCAGCACCTCGCCCGCGGCGACCTCGATGTTCCCGCGCACGAGGATGTGGTCGATCTGGCTGTGCGGATGCCAGGCCGGCCACGTCCTGCCCCGGACGGCCCGCCGCCAATCAGGCAGGAAGGCGCGCACCGGGGGGCCCCAGAGGTTCATGTCGCCCAGGAGGACGGCCTCGGGTCGCGCCTCGGTGTGCAACAGGCGCTTCAGGTCGGCGTAGTTGCGGTGGGACCCGTACTGCAGGTGGGACATGTGGGTGCCGACGATCGAGAGGGGCACGCCACCGACGCGCAGGTCCACCACGATGGCGGCGCGGTGGACCCGGTCACGGTCCAGGGGCGGCAGGCGCAATGTGCGTGTCCCGTCAACGTTCATGCCCCGCCGCGTCAGGACGGCGATGCCCCAGGTCCCGCTGTCGCCCTGTTGGTAGCGGGTCGACGCCAGTTCGGTCGCGTGGAATTCGCGGTTCGTGCTGACGTAGAGCGAGCGCACGCTGGCCCGGAACCCAAGATGCGGCATCCAACGGTCGTTGGCGGCCGCATGCGGACGGGCCCGCCGTCCTTTGGCCAGCGTGCACGTCACGATGTCGTATTCGAGCGCATGGGCGATCTGCTCGGCCTGCCCTGACCCGGGGCCCTCCACGTCGTTCGTCCATGCCTCCTGGAGGACGAGCACATCGGCCTCGAACGTGGCGCAGGCCGCAATCGCATCAAACGGCCGACCCCACCCGTCGATTCCCGCGTGCATGTTGAAGTTGACGACAGTGAGCACGGTGCTGATCGAGGATAGGCGACCGGTGGCGGGGCGACCGGTACCATCTTCTCGTGCCGCCCCGAGCCCCGGACGTGCTGGCCGAGCGCCTTCGACCGTTCACGACGACGATCTTCTCGGAAATGTCCGAGCTCGCACTCGCCACGGGTTCGCTCAATCTGGGCCAGGGCTTTCCCGACACCGACGGCCCGCCGGAGATGATCCGGGTGGCCACCGAGGCCATGACCGCAGGGCGTAACCAGTATCCGCCGAGCCAGGGCATCCCCGAGCTCAGGGAAGCCATCGCCGCCCACCAGGCGGCGTGGTATGGGCTCGAGGTGGCACCCGCAGACGAGGTCCTCGTCACGACGGGTGCGACCGAGGCGATCGCCGCGTCGCTTCTGGCGCTCTGCGAACCCGGCGACGAAATCGTGATGTTCGAGCCCTCGTACGACTCCTACGCCGCGTGTGCGTCGATGGCCGGGGCCACGCCGCGGCTGGTGCGTCTCCATGCTCCCGACTGGTCCTTCCGTGCCGACGAGTTGGCGGCGGCGTTCGGGCCCCGCACGCGTCTGCTCCTCCTCAACACCCCGCACAATCCGACGGGCAAGGTCTTCACACACGCCGAGCTCTCCTTGATCGCCGACCTCTGCTGCGCCCACGACGTCCTGACGGTGACCGACGAGGTCTACGAGCATCTCGTCTTCGGGGGGACGCACGTGCCCTTGGCCACACTGCCCGGCATGGCCGAGCGCACGCTGTCGATCTCCTCGGGCGGCAAGACGTTCTCCTTCACCGGGTGGAAGGTGGGGTGGGCGACCGGGCCGGCGCCGCTGGTCTCTGCCGTCCGTGCCGCCAAGCAGTTCCTCACCTATACCTCGGGTGCCCCCTTCCAGTTGGCCATTGCCCACGGGCTCTCGATGGCGCCTGAGCGCATCAGCGCGCTCGGCGCGGCGCTCGAGGTCAAGCGCGATCTCCTCTGCGATGGGCTGTCCAAGCTCGGATTCACCGTGTACCGGCCGGCTGCCACGTACTTCGCCACAACGGACATCGCATCGATCGCACCGGGGATGCAGGCCTACGATTTCTGCCGGGCCCTCCCCGAGCGGTGCGGCGTCGTCGCCATTCCGAGCTCGGTGTTCTACGGCGCCCCGGGCCAGGGGGGCGGGGCCGGGGGCGAGACCCTCGTCCGTTGGGCCTTCTGCAAGCGCGACGAGGTGCTCGAAGAGGCGTTGGACCGCTTGGACTCGTGGAGCTGAGGCGTGGCCGGCTCTCTCACATGGGTCGATGCCTTCACCGACAAGGCATTCGCCGGCAATCCCGCCGGCGTCTGCCTGCCCACCGAGCCGCTGAGCGATCAGTACATGCAGGCCCTCGCCAAGGAACTGGGCATCGCCGAGACGGCGTTCGTCACGCCTACGGCGCAGGCGCACACCTTCGACCTGCGCTGGTTCTCGCCGCTGGTGGAGATCGACCTGTGCGGTCACGCCACCCTGGCCGCGGCCCATGCCATGCGCGAGCGTGGCGTTGTGGACGGGACGCTCCCGCTGACGTTCAACACCCGTAGCGGCCCGCTGGCGGCCTCGTTCGAGGGTGACCTCATCGAACTCGATTTCCCGGCCGATCCCATGACGCCCATCCCACTTCCGGAGGACTTGAAAAAGGAATGGGCGACTCCCCCCATCGTGGTCGGCCGCACCTCCTTCTACGTCATGGTGACCCTGGGCGAAGCCGCCGCCGTGCGCTCGTACCGTCCGGATCTGGCTGCGATCGCCGCCGCCGGCCACAAGGCGGTCCTCCTGACCGCGGCGGCGGATCCCGGGTCGGGCGCGGACTTCGTATTGCGGGTGTTCGGCCCCAATGTCGGCATCGACGAGGACGCCGCGACGGGCTCGGCCCAATGCGTGGCCGGACCGTACTGGGCCGAGAAATTGGGCCGGCCGGACCTGGTGGCCCACCAGTTGTCGCCACGGGGGGCGGTGCTCCACGTCCGTCCCGCCGGTGCCCGGGTGCACATAGGCGGGAACGCCGTGACGGTGTTCACGGGCAACCTGTGATAGAGAGCCACATGGTGGCAGCGCCCGTGCAGCTCCGAGCAGTGGTGGTGGCCCATGTGCCGCTCTCCGCACGTGAGGCCGCATCCAAGGAGCGCTTCTTGGCCGAGCTCGACCGCCTGGACGATCCGTACAACGAGCTGGCCGACCCCGTGCACGTCACCGCGTCGGCCATCGTCGTCGGCCGCCGCGGCACGGTCCTCCATCTGCACAAACGTCTGGCCCGCTGGATGCAGCCGGGCGGGCACATCGACCCCGGGGAGACGCCGCCCGTGGCGGCCCGGCGCGAGGCCATCGAAGAGCTGGGACTGGATGTGGCGCATCCCGCGGAGGGGCCACATCTCATCCACATCGACGTCCACGAGGCGGCCCTCGGCCATACCCACCTCGACCTGCGCTACCTGCTGTTCGGAACGGATGACGACCCTCATCCGCCGCCCGGGGAGAGTCCCGACGCGCGCTGGTACGACTGGGACGAGGCCGCGGCAACCGCTGACGAGGCGCTCGCGCCGGCACTGGTGGTGGCCCGGGCCGAGTGGGACGCTGGTCACCATGACTGACGAATCCTTCGCCCGGCTCCTGGTGGTCCAGGATCTCGACACGTTGATCTCGCAGCTGGTGCACCGGCGGGAGATGCTGGCCGAACGGTCCGGTCTGCGTGCCCTCGAGGCTGAATTGGAGGCGCTCGCCGCGCAGAAGGCGCAGCTGTCGGAGCAGCGCGTCGCACTCACTGCGACGCAGAAGGATCTGGAGGCGCAGATCGCCACGATCAATGAGCGCAGCAGCGGGATCGAGACGCGGATGTATGCCGCGCGCGGCTCGTCCACCCGTGACCTCCAGGCCATGGACGAGGAGGTACGGCACCTCAACCAACGCCGGGGCGAACTCGAGGACGAGGAATTGGTGGCCATGGTGGAGCAGGAGCCCATCGACGCCGCCCTGGCCGTTCTGGCCGCCCGCTCGATGCCGGTCGAACAACAGGCGATCGTCCTGCGGGACGAGGTCCTGCAGAGCCGGTCGGAGATCGACGCCGAGCTGGCGGCGGCGACCGCGGCCCGGGCCACCGAGGCGGCACAACTCCCCACGGCACTGGCCGCTCGCTACGAGACCCTGAGAACCCGTCTGAAGGGCACCGGTGCGGCACGGCTCATCGGCCATCGCTGCGACGGATGTCATCTCGAGCTCTCCTCGGGCGAGGTTGAACGGATCCGGGACACGACGCCCGACAGCGTGGTCACGTGTGACCAGTGCGGGCGGATTCTGGTCCCGACCTGAGGGACGGCCGGCTCCCATATGTTGATCCTGGTCAGGCACGGCGAATCGGTGGCGAACGCGCAGCACCTCCTGGTCGGGCGGACCGACGCCGAGCTCACGCAGAAGGGTATGGCGCAAGCGTCTTCGGTCGGCCTGCTGCTGCGCGATCCCATCCTGGCGCTGCGGACCAGTCCACTCAGCCGTGCGCGTGACACGGCGGCGCTCTTTGCGCAGGGTCTTCCCGTAGAGGTGGACGACCGTTGGGTCGAGGTGGACTACGGCGAGTACGAGTGCCAGCCCCTCGAGGACGTTCCCGCGGATATATGGCGCGAGTGGCAACGGGATCCCTTCTTTCGCCCCGCCGGAGGCGAGTCGCTGGCCGAGGTCGACGTGCGCGTCGCCGCCGCGTGCGATGAGCTCTTCTCCACCGACGGCCTCGGCGCTCGCGCTGCAGCGGGCGACGTCGTGGTGGTGAGCCATGTCACGCCGATCAAGGCAGCGGTGGCGTGGGCGCTGGGGATGACCGCCGCGCTGTCCTGGAGACTCCATCTGCAGACGGCCTCGGTGACGCGCATCGGATGGGGGAATGGTCACCCCGTGCTGCACGGTTTCAACGAGGTGGTGCCCAACCGGGACGCCACACCACAGGGATGAGCCTTCATGAGTGATGCCACCGGAGGCGAGCGATCGCCCACGCTCCGTGAGCTCAGACCATCAGCGGATGAAGCGGAACTTCCTCTCCTCACACGGACGATCGATATGGCGGTCTTCGAGCGCGACGGATATCACGTCGTCATCGGGACGCTCCACGACCGGCGACCGTGGGCGTCGGGCCAATTCGGTCCCCGTGACGTGCACCGGATGGAGCTCGGGATCGTGGTCCGTTGCGCGGACCTGGTCATTGTGGACGCGGAGGCGACCATGGGCCACTTTCCGCACCCCGAATGCCCCTCCATCACGGATTCGTTCTCCGATTTGATCGGGTTGTCGGTGGCCCGGGGCTTCACCCGCGCTGTGCAGGACCGTTTCGGACGTGAACGGGGCTGCAGCCATCTCGAGTTCCTGGCCCGTGCGCTGGGTCCGGTGGTGATCCAGTCCCTCACCGCGGCGGGCGCACGCCGCATGGAGGACGGGGACGCGGGAGGGCTGGCGACAGCCGCGAGTGGCTTGGAGTGGCTGACCAACACCTGTCACATCTGGGCCGTGGACGGTATCGGCATGCAGAAGCTGGCCGCCGAATGGAAGCCGGGGAACGGAGAGTACCCGGCCCCGTCGCTGGTCGAGATCCGGCGCCGGCAGGCCGGGGGGACCGGGCTGATCCCGGCGGTTCAGGAATAGATCGCCGGCACGTACGTCTGCTCGTCCTTGGGAGGACGCACGTACCCGGTGTCGGGCGGGCGAGGGGGGAGATCGAACGGCATCGGCGGGTCGTGATCGGTGTAGGGGATCAGGCTCAGCAGGTGATGGATGCAGTTCAGGCGCGCCGCCCGCTTGTCGTCGGAGGGAACGACGAACCATGGTGACTGCTTGGTATCGGTATAGGTGAACATCTCGTCTTTGGCTTTGGAGTACTCCACCCATCGGAGCCGGGCCTCGAGGTCCATCGGCGACAGTTTCCAACGCCGTGTCGGATCGGCGAGACGCGACTGGAGCCGGCGCTCCTGTTCTTCGTCGCTGACCGAGAACCAGTACTTGATGAGTTGGATGCCTGAGCGGATCAGCATCTTTTCGAACTCGGGACAGGAGCGTAGGAATTCCTGGAGCTCGTCGTCGGTGCAGAATCCCATGACACGCTCGACGCCGGCGCGGTTGTACCAGGAACGGTCGAGGAGGACCATCTGCCCGGCGGAGGGCAGATTGGCCACGTAGCGCTGGAAATACCACTGCGTGCGCTCCTGCTCGTTGGGCGCGGCGAGGGCGACGACCTTGGAGACCCTGGGATTCATGCGTTCGGTGATCCGTTTGATCGCCCCACCCTTGCCCGCGGCATCCCGGCCTTCGAAGAGGACCACGATCCGCGCACCTTCCGCCTGCACCCAATGCTGAAGCTTGGCCAGTTCCACCTGGAGGTGCTCGAGCTCGGCCTCGTAGTCCTTTGCATTCATCGCTGCTGAGCCTCCAGCGCTTGGGTCTGCACAAGCTATTCGGCTTTGCCGGTGCTCGCTGAGACGACCCTTCCCTCTTCGAGGGTGACGATGGAATCGCACTGCGCCGCTTCGCCGGGCCGGTGGGTGATGAGCACGACGCTCCGTGGGCCGGCGGCGGCCAACACGTCTGTGATCAGGTGCCCCGCCAGCGCGACGTCGAGTCCCCCGGTGGGCTCGTCCAGGAGCAGTACCGGCCCTCCGGCCACGAGCGCCCGGGCCACGGCCAACCGCCGCCGTTCCCCGCCCGAGATGGCCACCCCGTCCGCACCCACCTGCGTCTCGAGGCCCGACGGGAGAGACGCGAGCCACGGGACCAACTGTGCGGCCTGGAGGGCGGAGGCGATCTCTTCCTCGGTCGCATCGGGCCGGCCGAGCGTCAGATTGGAGCGCACGGTGCCTGCGAACAGGTGCGCCCGCTGGTCCACCAGGGCGCAGGTGGCCCGCACCTCCGTCTGGCTCAGCCGCTCCACGGCGATGCCGCCCAGCGTGAGCGCGCCTTCTTCCAGCGGCCAGAAGCGCAGCAGGGCGTTGACCAGACTGGACTTGCCGGCCCCACTGGATCCGGTGACCGCAACGCGTGCGCCCGAAGCCACCTCCAACGCCACGCCGTCCAGCGCGCGCGGCAGATCGGGGGCATAGCGCAGGGAGGCCTGCGTAAAGGAGATCTCCGGACTGCCGGCGCCGACGTGCGATGGCACGCCGGGATCGTGCACGGGGACGGGGACCGCCTCGAGCGCCAGCAGCCGCCTGGCCGCGGCGGCGACAGCCCGGGATCGGGTGGCGGCGACGGCGACGCCGGGAACGGACTCGAACGTGCCCAGTGCGGCCAGGGGCAGCACCGCCACCATGACGGGGTTGAGATGGCCGCCGTGCACCGCGCTGACGGTCACGGCCAGCACGGCGAGCACCGCCGCCCCGACGCAGAGTTGCGTGATCAGCGTCGCCAAGGAGAGCGCACTCGCCTGGCGGCGTTCGAGGGCCGTCGCTTGGCTGCTCATCGTCTCGAGGCGGTCGAGCACGGCGCTGTCCGCGCCAAAGGCGAGGAGATCGGGAGCCCCATGGATGGCGTCAACCACCTGCGCCGAAAGCGCACCACCGAGCGCCGCCGCCGCATCGTTGTCCGCGCCGCGCCACGCCAAGAAGGTGGGGACCGTGTACGCCACGGCCAGGGGAATCCCGAGGGCGAGCGCGGCGACGGGAAGTTCGAGTCCGACCAGCACGAGACCGAGGATGGCCGCGCCGGCCGAGACTCCGAGCGGAAGGAGCGTCCGCAGGTAGAGGTCCTGCAGCGTGTCCACGTCGTCGATCGCACTGGCGAGCAGGTCCCCGCTGCGCCACCCCGAGAGCGCAGCGGGGACGCGCGGGGTGAGGCAGTCGTAGAGCCACACGCGCCAGCGCCCCAATGCCCGCAGGGCGGCGTCGTGCCCGACCAGGCGCTCGGCGTAGCGCAGCGGCCCGCGCAGGAAGGCCAGGACCTCGACCGCCGCCAGGATGCCGACGAGGGCGCCCAGCCCCGGGCGGGAGGCGGCGCGGCCCAGGATGTAGCCCGATCCGGCCAGCAGCCCGATGGTCGCCGCCGCGGCGGCCAGACCGAGCAGTCCGGCCAGCGCCAGTCGTCCGTAGGGCGTCCCGGGTTCGGCCAGGACGCGGCGGATGGCCTTCATGGCGTGACCGCGGACAGCGGTGCGCCGCTGACATCGACGACGGCGTCGAAGTGGACCAGGAGGGCCGGCTCGTGGGCGGCGACGATCACGGTGCGGCCGGCCAGCCACGGCGCGATGGTGTCCGCCAATCGTTGCGTGGTCGGCGGATCGAGGGAGGCCGTGGGCTCGTCGAGCAGCAGGATGGGGGCCGGACGCAGGAGTGCCCGCGCCAACGCGACCCGCTGGCGTTCCCCGGCACTGAGGGTCAGGCCGTCCTGCCCCAGCGGCGTGGCTAGGCCCAGCGGAAGATGGGCCACCAGCCGATCCAGGCCAACCGCGGCGGTGATCTCCGCGAGCACCTCGTCCGTGGCTTCGGGCGCGCCCAGCCGCAGGTTCTCCGCCAGCGTGGCGCTGAAGAGGTAGGGGCGTTGCGGCAGCCATGAGAAGTGGGTCCGCCATTGGGCCACCGGGACGTCGCAGGACCTCGTCGCACCGAGGAAGATGGATCCCCCGGACGGTTCGACGAACCCGAGCAACGCGGCCACGACCGACGACTTGCCGGCTCCCGAGGGCCCGACCAGCGCGAGCCGGCTTCCGGGTGGTGCATGGAGAGAGAAGCCTTCGAGCGCGTCGGAGGTGCGATCCTCGTAGGTGACGCGGAGGCCATCGATGCGAAGGTCGTCGGCCGGCGCCCCTGGCCTCGGCGCTGTCCCCGCTGCCGCTGTCCCCGCCCCCGGCACCGCCGCGGTGGCGGGGCGACGTGGCGAGCCGGCCCGGCTGGCGGCCGCACCATCGGGAGCGAGCGCCAGTATCTCGATGACGCGGGTCGCTGCGGCCTGCCCTTCGGTGCTGGCATGGAACTCGGCTCCGGCCCGGCGAAGCGGGACGAAGATCTCCGGGGTGACCAACAGCACGGCCATTGCCGTCTGCAGGTCGAGCTCTCCCCACAACAGCCGCAGACCCAGTGCCATCGCGACCAACCCCACGCCGAATCCCGCGATCAGATCCATGGAGAGCGCGGAGAGGAAGGCGACACGCAGCGTGCGCATGGTGGCCACGCGGACGCCTTCGGTGGACTCGACCACTTCGCGTCGCCCGTGGGCATCGCGTCCGAAGGCGCGCAGCGTCGGGAGGCCCTCGATGAGTTGGAGGAACCGACCGGCCAAGGAGCCGAGACGGCGCCACTGCCGCGCCGTGCGGCGATTGGCCTCGCGGCCGAAGTGGATCATTGTGATGGGGACCGCGATGACCAATGCGACGACGATGACGAGTGACAGCCAGTCCTGGGAGGCGATCCAGGCCAGGAGCACGACGGGAATGACCGCCGACGCCACTGCTTGAGGGAGGTAGCGGGCGAAGTACGTGTGGAGGGACCGCAGGCCCCGCGTCGCGGTGAGCGACAGCTCTCCCGGGCGCTCCCCGACCAGCCAACCGGGCCCGAGCGCAAGGACGTGGCGGAGAAGTTGTCCCCGCATGGTCGAAACGACCGACGCTGCGGTGTGATCAGCCCAGCGCTCGCCGATGAAGCCGAGCGTCGCTCGCGCCACGACGGCGAGAGCAAAAGCGATCAGCTCCGGCCGCAGCATCTCGAGGGGGACGTGGTGCAACAAGGACCGGTCGATGGCGGTCGCCAGGGCCACGGCTTGCACGATCGTGCACGCCGCGGTCAGGGCGCCGATCACCAGTGCGGCGATGGTCGCCGACCGGATCGCCGGGACACGGGCCGCCAGCTCGGGATCGACGAGGCGCGAGCGGGAAGGGCGAACGGAGCTCACAGGGTGGCAGCATCATCGCAGGTCGCAGGAACGAGGTGCACGTCGGGCGATGCTACGGTCCCCCGATGGCGAAGAGCGATACGACCCGGTGGGGGGCGGCCCTGGAGGGCTTCGCCGAAGAGACGTTCGAGGCGGACGGGAAACGCCGGACCGTCTACCGTGGCGGCAACGGGCCGGCGGTCATCGTAATTCCCGAAATGCCTGGCATTACACCCCACGTGGCGGCCTACGGCCGGAGGGTCATGACCGCGGGCTGCACGGTCGTGATGCCGAGCCTGTTCGGCGATCCCGGTCGCCCGGCCACCGGCGCCTACCTGTTCCAGTCATTCGGTCCGGCCTGTGTCTCGCGTGCGTTCAGCGCCTTTGCCCTGAAGAGAACGAGCCCCGTCACGGTGTGGCTGCGCAAGCTCGCGGCGGCGGAACACGAACGGTGCGGCGGTCCGGGAGTGGGTGTGGTGGGCATGTGCTTCACCGGCGGCTTCGCCTTGGCCATGATGGTGGACGACATTGTGCTGGCACCCGTACTGAGTCAGCCGTCGCTTCCCTTTCCGTTGTCGAAGAAGTTCAAGGCGGACATCGGCATTTCCGATACCGACCTCGCCCGCGTCAAGGAGCGGACAGCCGAAGGGACGTGCGTGTTGGGTCTGCGCTTCAGCAATGACCCCTTTTGTTTCGAGGAGCGTTTCGTCACCTTGCGACGCGAGCTGGGTGACGCGTTTATCGCCGTCGAGATCGACTCTTCGCCGGGCAATCCTCACGGCCATCCCAAGGCGGCGCACTCGGTGTTGACCGAGCACCTGCAGGATCGGGAGGGCACGCCCACCCGCGCCGCGCTCGATCAGACCCTGGCCTTCTTCCGGGAGAAGCTCGGCGTGGGATCCGGACCGGGTCCGCAGCCCGAGGCGTAGCGCTTACTCGCTGCGCAGGAGTTGGGCCGTCGGGGTACGCGCGGCGATACGCCCGGGGACGGCGGCCACCACATTGGCCAGCACGAGCGCGGCAACGCCGATGAGCACGATGGACGCGGCGGGAACAGTGGGATCGGGCACGGCGCTGATCTGGTGGACGAAGAGATCCCAGAGAAACCGGCCGAGGGCGATACCGAGCGGAATGCCGATTACGCAACCGAGGCCGACGGCCACGCTGGCCTGCCACGCGATCGCCCCCGCTAACTGTCGTTTGGTGAACCCCAGTGCCTTCAAGAGCGCCAGATCGGTGCGCCGCCGGCGCACCGAGGAGACAAGCGTGAGGGCGAGGGCGACGACAGCGCCGCAGGCCAGTGCGAGGCCGAGCAGGATCGGCGTCGTCCCGAGCGTGCGGTAGTTGAGGATCTCGGCTGGTCGCTCGACGGGGAGCACCGAGCCGCCATCACCTCCGATCTGGGGCACTTTGTGCACGATCGCCTGCAACGAGGCCAATCCCGCATGGGGGTCGGTGCCGCTTTTGAGCCGCACGAAGATGGCATTCGGGCCTGGAACCCTCACGTCGAAGACATTGCGCGCGCCTGGTGGGATGAGCTTGTACGAGAGGAGAGCGCCGCTTCCCATCTCGAGGTGGGCGGACCCGGCGACGCCGATCGAAGGCATCGTCGCCGTCCCGACGATCTTGAGCGTGGTGGGCGTCGATCCGGCGGGACCGACTTCGACCGTGTCGCCCAACCGCTTGTGCAATTGGGCCAGGGTGGTTGCACCCAGCACCACTTGGTGGGGCCCCTCGAGTCCGTGTCCGGACAGCAACGCAGGTCCGACCGTGGCGTTGGGTGTCCCGCCCATCACGGCGACGTTCATCCCGTCGATCTCGAGCGTCGAGTAGTAGACGCCGGTCCACCCCGCCACGAAGTGGTCGGCGTCGAGGAGGGTGGCGACCTGGCGCCCGGGAATGTCGCCGAGGCCACCTCCACCGTCCAGGTCGTAGCTCCAGTTCCACCCGTAGAGCGCAGGATGGGAGACGAGGGTGTTCATACTGGAACCGAACATGACGGTGGTGACCACGACGGTCACCGCCAGGATGGCGCCGAGGATGGCGGAGCGCACCGGGACGGTGCTGCGGCCCACCCCCGGCTCGAGTGCGAAGCGGATTCCCGTGACTGCGGTCGGGGGCAGACCCGTGGCCGCCGCCGCCCGCGCCACGCTCGAGCCGCGTTCTCTTCGCAGGCGGACCGCCACCCGGTGGGGCGCGGCCCGGTAGGCCACCACCACCGCCAATGTGCTCAGGCTCACCAGCAACACCGCCATGCCGAGGCCGACGACCGTCCAGTCGACCCGCAGCCCGATATGAAGCAATGGTCGGACGGGGCCCACGGGCGCCAACGGGGACAGTCCGACCGCCACCAGGCCGGCCAACAGCGAGCCCACGACGATCGACCCCAAGGTGCCGATGAGCCCGTCACTCAACGTCATGGCGGGGCCGGCCCCGAGGGCCCGCAGGATGTCGAGCTCGTCCCCATTGAGCCGGATTCGCCGCCCGATGACCTGGCCGGCAATGAGGAGCGTCGCCAGGCCGGCGATCCCGCCGAACACGCCCAGGGCGATCGATTCCGGTCGGAGTGTGCGCTCGGCCCGCCCGATGACGTCGGGCGCTTGGACGTAGGTGAACGGAAGACCCTTGGGCAGGATGCCCCGAATCTCCGATTCGACTGTCGAGAGGTAGCGGGTGCCGCCGTCGAGGGTTATGCCGCTCTCCATGTCGTTGCTGCAGCACGTGAGGAGGCGGCGGGTGAACGCGGGTGTGAAGAGCTCGATCTGATCGGTGTTCGCGTTGTCCTGGTCCTGGAACAGGTTGTCAACGCCCGTGGCGCCCACGCCGACGAGCTTCATCCGTATCCGGTTTTGCGGCGGAACTTTGAAGCTCGACGCTCCCTGCGAGGCGCCGGACGCATTGGAGATCCAACCGATCGTCACGGTCTGGCCGAGGTGGAACCCAAACTCCCGCGCCGTCCGGGAGTCCAAGACGAACTCGTGGGGGTTCTTGGGGTTGGCCGCCCGCCCTTGGGTGACCACGACGCGATCCTCTTTGAAGTACAGGCCGTCCACGCTGCCGTTGGCGCCGATCCCATCGGAGCTCGCCGCCGGCTCGTCATTCTTGCCGAGTGGTCCGGCGTTGATCCCGACCACGGAGGCGACGCCCTTCACGTGGGGCAGGTGGGCGATCTTGTGCAGCAGCGCCGGGTTGTAGCCGGCACGCAACCCGATGGCCGGGTTGTAGAAGCCGTCGAGGACGAAGAGATCAGGCGTATCGGTACTCGCGGCGAAGTCGACGAAGGACGACTCGGTCGTGCGGGCGGCGGCGATCGAACCCATGGCGAGCCCGCCCAGCAGTCCCGTGAGCAGGACGATGGCGAGCATGCCGGTCCACCGGTGGCCGAAGGTGGACCGGAAGCGGTACCACGCGAAGCCGCCGAGTTGCCGGTTCACCGTGCTGCACGCATGGGAGGGCCGTGCCGTTCGGTGCCGGACGCGCCGCAGTGCGTGCAGCCTCGGTCCACGGTCACACGACCGCCGTCTCGATTCCCGCCGCGCTGAGCTGCCCCAGGTCGTGCAGCGCCGTACGGGCGGCATAGTGACCGCACATCCCGTGCACGCCTCCACCGGGCGGAGTGGACGCCGAGCACAGGTAGACGCCCTTCAGGCCCGTGCGATAGGGGTTCCAGCGCACGGTGGGCCGGAAGATGGTCTGGCGCAATGTTGCCGCTCCGGCGCCGATATCTCCGCCCACATAGCTCGGGTTGTGCGCTTCGGTGGCGGTGGCGGTGGTGGTGACCTGGCCGATGATGCGGTCGCGGAACCCGGGAGCGAACCGCTCGATCTGGGTCTCAATGCGTTCCCGCATGTCGACGTCCGATCCATTGGGGACATGGCAGTACGCCCACAGCGTGTGCTTCCCGTCCGGGGCCCGGGTCGGGTCGAGCACGCATGGTTGTGTGACCAGACAGAACGGGGTTTCCGGGTGACGCCCGGCCGCGACGTCCGCCTCACTCCGGGCCACCTCGGCGAAGCTTCCTCCCACGTGCAGGGTCACCGCTTCCCTGCAGAGTTCGGCCTGCCAGGGGACTGGTCCGTCGAGCGCCCAATCGACCTTACAGATCCCGGGTCCGTAGCGGAAGTGTTCGAGAGACCTGCGGTACCGACCCGGAAGCCGGTCACCGGCCAGATCGATGAACTGGCGCGGGGTCACGTCGAGGAGCGTGGCGCGGGCCGGTGGAAGGTCATGGAGTCTCCTGACCCATTGGCCAGTGACGATCCGACCGTCGAGTGCCTCGAGCTCTGCGGACAGGGCATCGACGATGCGTGCGCTACCTCCTTCGACGACGGGCCAGCCCAGCGAGTGCGCCAACATGGTGAACAGCAGCCCGAACGCGCCGGACAGGGGCGCGTCGAAAGGGAGCATGGAGTGGGCCGCGGCCCCGGCGATAATCGCCCGGGCCTCGACCGTACGGAAGTGGGTGGCCAGTCGTTCGGCTGAGGCCAGGCCCTTGAGCCCGAACAGTGCCGTCGCCACCGGACTGCGGGGCATCGTGCGCAGCGGGGCGAGGAAGTTCGGCAGGATGCCGTCGGCGTCCCGCACCAGGGACGAGAACATCCGCGTATAGGCGGCGCGATCCACGCCGAGGTGCGCGGCGGTCTCGCTGACCGTGCCGGTGACTGCGGCTGCTTGACCCCCGTCGAGCGGTTGGACGAATGCGACCCGCGGCGCGAGAAGGCTCACCCCTCGGCCGGCGAGGTCCGTTTCTTGGAAGAAGGGGGAGGCGCTGAGGAGTGGGTGGACCGCCGAGCAGACGTCATGGTGGAACCCGGGCAGCGTCAGTTCCTCGGTCCGGCAGCCCCCTCCGATGACGTCAGCCCCTTCGATGACGTCGACGGCCAATCCGGCGCGGGCCATCGTCAGCGCGGCGGCGAGCCCGTTCGGCCCCGAACCCACGACGATGGCGTCGGCGCGCCTCATCGGGACATCACAGCGCAAGCTCGAGCATGTCGGAGGCCCCGATGACCGTGACAGCCGATGTCGAGAAGCGGTCGACGAGTGCGTCCACCGCCGTGTCGCAGCGGTCGGGTCGGTGATGGAACAGGACGACCGTCTGCGCACCGGCCCGGCGTCCGAGTTCGACGGCGTAGTCGGCTGCGGCATGCCCGAACGAGGCCTCGGCCGGCAGCTCTTCGGGCACGAGGTGCGCATCGTGGATCAGGACGTCGACGTCACGTGCGAGGTCGAGGACGGCCGGGTGATAGTCACCCCACCCGTCCGGCCCCGGGCCCAGCTCGGTCGGGCAGTGGTCGGGGATGTAGGCGATGCTCGAGTGGCCGTCCGTTACCCGGTACCCCACGGTTCGCCCTCCCTTGTGAGGGACGTCTTTGGCCACGACACGAAAACCACCGACAGGAAACCCGTCGTCGGAGAACGCGTCGGGTGGCAGGACATCGAAGGTCCAATTCCCGCGCAGGTTCCGCGGCCGGATGGGGAACAGTGGTGGCGACATCATGCGGGCCAGCACACTCTCGGCGTCCGCCCCGTCCTCTTGGGGTGGGAGGCGCAAGGTGACCTGCGAGTCGGGGTGGTCGCCGCTCTGGAAGAAGGGCAGCCCTTGAATGTGGTCCCAGTGCAGATGCGTCAGCAGGATGCTGCCCGCGTAGGGCCGCCGCTGCAGAAGCGACGTGACCTGCCGGAGTCCCGTGCCGGCATCGAGCAGGAGGGTGGGCACGGCCTCGCCACCAGGCGGGGTGTCGAGGGAGAGTGCCACGCACGATGTGTGACCGCCGTAGTGGACGAACTCGGGCCCGGGGGCCGGAGTCGATCCGCGAGTACCGCAAAAATGGACCCGCACCCGCTCAGTATCGCGCCTGATCTTCGCGGCGGTGCCCCTCCGAGAGCTCGAGGAGATCCGAGCGCTCCAGCTGGTCGGCCTCGACGATGGCCATCCGGCACGGCGTCACCGCAGCGAGCGTGGACGTGCGGGCACCGTCTTCCAGATGCGCACGCTCCCCGAGGAGCGCACCCGGTCCGTACTCGGCCAGGCGCTCGCCGTCGTGCTCGACGCGGATGACCCCATCGAGGACCAAGAAGACCTCGGTGCCGGGCTCGCCCTGCTGCGCCAGGATGGCGCCTGCCGGGAAACGCTTGAACTTGACCTTGCCACTCCCGCCCATGACACGGGCGGAGAGCGAGCGTTCGAGCGCGGTCTCGACGGCCGTGACGAGCGCCTCGGAGTCCTGGTCGCCCCACGGGGTGTGCCGACCGAATGATTGGCGGTACCAGTCCTTGAAGTCCGTCAGCCCCGACTTGTGCGAGAGGGTCCCGTTCTCGTCGTACACCCAGTGACGCGGGAACCGGCTTGCGCCCGTCAGTGCCCGCTCGACTCGGCCGTCGGTGTGCAAGGTGAGCGAAAGGGTCGTCCAGACGAGGGGGGCCTGCCACTGGATGAAGGGCCGGCGCCGGACGCGTCTCGGCGCCGGCAACCCGGTCCGGCCTCCGGTGGTCTGCACGAAGCGCACCCACCCGTCGCCCAATTCGGGCTGGCGCTGCAGATCGGGCAGCTGCACTGCTTCGAACTTGTGCCGGAGCCCGGCCACGCTGACCGTCGTCGACCCCATGAGCCCGCCCCCGGCGTAGCCGCAGTCGGTGACGTGTCCGCTTGCATCGACCTCGATCCAGGCCCGCAACGCATTGGCGAAGCGGAAGCGGTCGGCCTCGCGCAGGGCCTCGAGGTCGAGATCCTCTGACGGCGGCGGCGGGTCATAGTGGGTGATGCCCGAGTCGAAGGCGTATCGTTGGGCACCCTCGATGGCCTCTGAGGGGATCCAGGACAGCGACGTCACCGTCCCCTCGTACCGGGTGCGTGTGTCGGTGGTGGTCATACAGCAAGCTTCACTGCTGGGGCCGGTGATGACGAGTGTGCTGACAGGCATCCCCGGGTGTGCCTAGCACCACCCCGTCACGGGGATGGTCGCCCCCTTTCGCGGCGTGGTGCGATCTGCGAATACTGGGAGTGATGGATCTCTCCGACAGCGGTTCTACCTCCCCAGCCTCGCCGGCGACGATTGACGTCCTGCTGGCCGACGACAACCTGATCGTCCGCGAGGGCGTGCGTGCTCTGATCGCCCGCCATGCCGATCTCCGGGTCGTGGGCGTGGCCGCGGACTACGACGAGGTCATCGAAGGAGCCCAAACGTGCTCCCCCCACGTCCTTGTGACCGACATCCGCATGCCACCGTCGTTCAACCGTGAAGGAATCGATGCGGCCAAGGAGGTGCGGCATCGTCACCCCGGAACCGGCGTCGTGATCCTTTCGCAGTACGACGACCCCGAATATGCCGTCTCCCTTCTGGCCGAGGGCTCGGCCGGCTACGGCTATCTCCTGAAGGACCACATCGCCGAAGGTGACCAGCTCGTTGACGCGATCCGGGCCGTCGCCACCGGAGGAACAGCGCTCGACCCCTCCATCGTCGAGGCCCTGCTCCGCCCCGTGACCACCAATGGCGGTCTCACGCCGTCCGAGGAGGCGCTCCTGAGCATGGTGGCCGAGGGCAAGCCGATCAAGGCCATCGCCGTGGCCCGTCAACTTCCGGCCGAGGCCATCGATGCCGAGGTCGAGGCCGTCTTCGTCAAGCTGGCCGAAGGCGTTTCGGCCGGCACCCAGGGGGCGCTGCAGCGCCTACGCCTGCTGCACAAGGCGATCGTCGACCGCGAAGAGCAGGGGGAGACCCTCTCCCGTTTGCTTCCCGGAGGCCTGGCGGAGAAGCTTCGGCGGGATGGCCGGCACATCGGGGAGACGGAGCGTGTGGTGGTGACGGTCCTGATGAGCGATATCCGCTCCTACTCGACCATCGCCGAGCACGCTGACCCCAGCCAGTTGGCGGGCCAGCTCAACGTGCACCGCGCCGCCATGAACGAGGCCATCCTGGGGGAGAACGGCACCGTGATGCAGTTCGTCGGCGATGCCGTGATGGCCGTCTTCGGTGCGCCCTTCGCCCAGGATGACCACGCCGACCGTGCCGTTGCGGCCGCCCTGGCGATGCACGCCAAGCAGCACGCCATCAACTCGCGGTGGGAAGAGGAAGGCCTGCCCGCTTTCGGACTGGGCCTGGGGCTCTCCACCGGCGAGGCGGCGGCGGCGCTCCTCGGGTCCGAGGAGCGCCTGGAGTACACGTTGGTCGGCGATACCGTCAACATGTCGCAACGGCTGCAGCAGTTGGCGGCGGCGGGCGAAACCGTGCTTTCGGAGGGAACTCTGAAAGCATTGCGGGAGGCGGCGACCACGGTCCCGCTCGAACCACAGTTGGTGAAGGGACGCGACACCCCGGTGGTCGCGTTCAGACTGGTCGAAGAGCCAGACCCGAGCACGGTCATGGCGCCGAGCGAAAGGCTTTGACATGGATGCACTGGTGGTCGAAAAGGTACGAAAGACGTTCGAGGCGGAAAATGCCCCTGTGCGGGCGTTGCGAGGCGCCGACCTCGTCGTGCCGTCGGGTGACTTCGTCGCCCTCATGGGCCCGTCGGGCTGTGGAAAGTCCACCCTGCTGAACCTCGTGGCCGGGCTCGACGTGGCCGATGAGGGGACGATCACCGTCGCCGGCGAGCTCGTCACGGGTCGCACGGAGGACGAGCTGTCCCAACTGCGGCGCAAGCACATCGGCATCGTCTTCCAGTTCTTCAACCTCCTGGAGGGCATGACGGTGCTGGAGAACGTGGCGCTCCCGGCAGTCATCGCCGGTCGCAAACGCCGCATGGCAGAGACGAGGGCGCGGGACCTGCTGGACCTCCTCGGTATCGGCGACAAGGCTTCGACGGTTCCCGGGATGCTTTCGGGTGGCCAGCGTCAACGCCTCGCCATTGCCCGCGCGCTGGCCAACGAGCCGACGCTCCTGTTGGCCGATGAACCCACGGGCGCCCTCGACTCAGAGGGGGGACAGGAGGTCATCGAGCTCCTGAGCCGGCTGCACAACGGCGGCCAGACCATCGTCCTGGTGACGCATGATCCCGGCGTGGCGGCGGCCGCCGAGCGTGTGGTCCGCATGCGCGACGGGCGCATCGTCGAGGCGAGCGCGGATGTCGTCGCCGGAGTGCTCTAGCAGTGGATCGGGCTGCCCTCCGGGTGGCCGCCTACCGCTTCCGAGCGATGCTCGGCCCGCGGTGGGGTAGCGCCAATGCCCTCGTTCCCCCGATCGCGCTGACGGGTTCGACTGCCCTCGTGTTGCGGGCCGAATGAGGAGTGCGGAGAAGATGGACGTCGTCATGAATGAAGCCGTCGTCGAGCTGCGCGTGCCGGCGGCCAAACGGTCGTCGTCACAGGCCCTGTTGCACGGGATCCTGTTCGTCGTCACGGTAGCCATCGTCGTCATCGGTCTGCGGACCCATGTGCCGAACGGCATCACGGCCGTCAACGCTGTCGCCTTCGGATTGACCCTCGTGTGGGCGATCGCGGCAGTGGTGGCCAATCGCTTCTCCGATCGCACCGCGGATGGGCCCGATCCCTATTCGTTGCTGATCGCGGCCGACTCGCTTCTCGCTGCAGTGGCGCTCACGGCCGGCAGGCTGGGGCAGCACGAGAGCGTGCACTCCTTCGGGGCGGCGAAGTCGATCGCCACTATCGCCGCGCTCTTGGTGACGGCCGTCTCATTCCACTTCTTGCTGGCCCTTCCCAACGGGCAACTGCCGGGGACGGGACGGCGCACGGCGGTCGTCGTGGCCTACGTGGCTGCCCTCGCCACCGGCGTCGCACTCGTGATCGACAAGCACGCTCTTTCGATCCTCGGGGGCGGCATCAGCTGGTCCATCGCCGCCCTTGTGGCGGTGATCCCCCTGCGGCTCCGCTATGCGAGTGCTGTCGGACACGATCGGGAGCGCCTCCAGTGGTTCGCCATCGGGGTGGTCCTCTCGAGCGCCATCGCATTGGTCATGGCGGTGCTGCATGTGCTCATCAACTGGCCCGGCCCGTTGGGTGCCGTGGCGGCGGGGAGCACTGTCCTGGTGCCGATCTCCCTCATGGCGAGCGAGTCCCGTCGACTGGCCCCCCAGAGCGGGCGCATGCTCGTCCGTTCCTTCACCGTCTTCGGGTTCGTGGCCATGGTGTCGGCGATCTACCTCGTCGTCGTCCTCGGACTGGGCCACAAGCCGAACGATTCGACCGACCGCACGACACTTGGGCTCTCGATGCTGGCGACGGGTATCGCCGCTCTGGCGTTCGTCCCCGCCCGGGAGCGCTTCGTGGGTTCGGCCACCCGGTTCGTCTACGGGGCCCGGCAAGCGCCGGACGAGGTCCTCCGGACCTTCGGCAGCCGGCTGACACGGGCCATCCCCATGGACGAGCTCCTGCTGCAGCTGGCCGAATCCCTCCGTAAGACCATGGGACTCATCAGCGCGGAGGTGTACACGGGCATGGGTGAAGTCCTGGAACGGGCGGTCTCCGTTCCCGATTCGGGCCCCCTCTCTCTCGTGGTGACCGGTCGTGAGCGCCCTGTGGTCACCCGGGCCGGGGTGTCGGGGAGCGCGTGGGTGTCGGTATGGCTGCCGGCACTCCTCGACGGCCGCCCCCAGGCGCAGCTGCGCGTCGCTCCCATCAGCCACGCCGGCGAGCTGCTCGGACTGGTCGTCGTCGAGCGGGCATCGGGAGACGACCTCTTCTCCGAGGACGACGATCGGGTGCTCACGGACCTGGCCCGACAGGTCGGCCTCGCCTTCCACAACTCACAACTCGATACGGCCCTTCAGACCACTCTGGACGAATTGCGCAAGCAAGCAGATGCCTTGCGGGAATCCCGGGCCCGTATCGTGGCCAGTGGCGACGCCGAGCGGAGGCGGGTCGAACGCAATCTGCACGACGGGGCGCAGCAGCATCTCGTGGCGCTCGCCGTGAACCTGCGCCTGGCGCGCGACGTGATCGCCGACGATCCGGCTGCCGGCGCTGAAATGCTCGATGAACTGGCGGTGGAGGTGCAGGAGACCATCAAAGAGCTGCGCGAGCTCGCCCACGGCATCTACCCGCCCCTCCTCGTCGATAGCGGCCTGGTGGAGGCTCTACGCGCTGCGGCCAATCGCAATCCGCTCTCCGTCGACGTCGTGGCCGACGGCATCGGTCGCTATTCCTCGGAGACCGAGGCGGCCATCTACTTCTGCTGTCTCGAGGCCCTGCAGAATGCCGCCAAGCACGCCCTGGACGCGCACGTGGAAGTCCGGTTGTGGGAGGAGTCCGGTGGGCTGTTGTTCTCGGTGAGCGACGACGGTCCGGGTTTCGACGTCGAGAAGGCCCAACGAGGCCACGGCTACGTCAACATGGCCGACCGCCTCGGCGCCATCGGGGGCACCGTGCGGTGGGAGTCGTCGCCGGGCCAAGGGGCCCGGGTCAACGGCTCGGTACCCCTCATCTGAACCAACCCGAACGGCGAGGCGCTCAGCTTGTGATGAATTCTCCCGAATCCCGTTCGGCCCATAAGCGGCGAAGGATGTCCGCCCCGAGGTGCTCCTTGTTGATGTACGCACGGGCGCCACTCGTCGCTGCCTCCGGTGGCAGATCCCCGACCTCGTAGGTGGAGCACAGGACCACCATGACGTCGGGGTGGGACGAGACGATGCGACGGGTCGCTTCGATGCCGTTCATCTCGGGCATGTTGATGTCCATCAGGACCAGTGCGGGATGTAATTCGTCTGCCAACGCGATGGCCTCCGCCCCGCTTGCAGCCTCGCCGGCGAGGTCGAACTCGGGTGAGCGCCGCAGGACGGCCTTCATGGCCGAACGGAACGGTGCCTGGTCGTCCACCACGAGCACGGGGAGCGGGTCACTCATCGATCCATCATCGCATGCAGCTCCGCCTCTCACGGTGGTGCTGGCACACTCGAGTCAGTGGGGTCAGCCTCCCCCGGGCTCGCTCAGGTACACGAGTACCGCCTTGACCCTCCGGTTGACTTCCTTCTCCTCGGTCAGTCCCAGCTTCGAGAAAATGGAATTGGTGTGCTTCTCGACCGCCCGCTCCGAAACCTGCAGGGACGAGGCGATGGCGGCGTTGCTCTTGCCCTGCGCCATCTCCCCGAGAATCTCCGACTCGCGGGGCGTGAGCCACGAGAGGTCCGACGTGCGGCGGGTGGAGCGGGCTTCGATGAGCTCGTCCACCACCATCGGATCGATCATTGAGCCCGCCTGGGCCACGGTGTGGATGGCTTGCGCCAACTCGTCCGCCCCGGCGACGCGTTCCTTCAGGAGGTACGCCCGGCCCGCCGAACCGGTTTCGAGCAGAGCCAGCGCATACGCCGGTGCGGTGAACTGGCTCAAGACGACCACGCCCACCTTCGGCCGATGCTCGCGTAGCCAGGATGCCGCTTGAATTCCTTCGTCGGTCCCCGTCGGGGGCATGCGGATGTCGGTGACGACGACGTCCGGTTCCTCTTTCTGAATCAGGTCCAGGAGCTCGGGGAGGTCACAGGCCGTTCCCACCAGGTCAAGATCGGTCCGCGCATCGATGATGCGGGAGATCCCCTCCCGGAGCAGCACATTGTCCTCGGCGAGCGCGACTCGGATGACGGCCATTTGAAGGATCACGGTAGCGCGCAGGGACTCAGGGGGCGGTGCACGGCGATTCTGGGCTTCGTTCGACCCCGTGGTGGTGGTACCCGGCTGCGAGCGGATGCTGCCACCCTTGGCCCGGACCCGGGTCCCGGAGACTGTTCCTGGCCGGGTGGTAGGAGATCGAAGGTTCGGAGGGTCCTGGCGGTGACGGCTCAAGGAGTGGGCAGGGCATGCGGGTGAGCCCGGCGGCACTCGGCACCGCGTGGTACCGGTTCCGTGCCACGTTCCGTCATCGCGGGGGCGCCTACCTGTCGGTGGTTCTCCTCATCGGGCTGGTCGGGGGACTGGCCATCGGGAGCCTGGCGGCGGCCCGCCGCACGCAGGGGTCCTTCACCACCTTCCTCGGCAGTACCAACCCACCGGATCTGGGCGTCACGATCTACGGCGCCAACGCGAACGACTCCTCGTCCAATCCCAACTACTCGCCCGTGCTGACCAACGAGATTGCGCACCTGCCCGGGGTGCGCGATGTGAAGGCGGGAATTCGTGCTCACGGCCGCACCACTACGCGCCAATGGCGCGCCCCGACTGGCGTCGGTGGCGCTGGCCTACCCGATCGCCAGTATCGACGGCCTCTTCTTCGATCAGGATCGGGTCGCAGTGACGCAGGGCCGGATGGCGAACCCCGAAAACCCCGACGAGATCATGATGACCCCCCTCGCCGCTCATCAGTTCGGCTTTCACCTCGGAGAGACGATCCCGTTCGGCATCTATTCGCAAGCACAACAGAATGAACCGGGCATTGGCACACCGAGTGTGCGGCCGACGATCCGGTTCAACGCAAAATTGGTCGGTCTGACCACATTGAGCTCGGAGATCGTCGAGGACGACATCGACCGTGTCCCCACATTCATCATCATGACGCCGGCCCTGGCCCGCGAGGTGATCTCCCATTCGAAGGAGAGTTTCGTCGGGGCGGAGACGTTCGGGATCCAGACGGTGCACGGGAATCAGGACGTCCCGAACGTGGAGTCGGAACTCGCCCACGTCGTACCCTCCGGTGTCGTCACGTCTTTCCACGCCACCGCTCCCGTGGAAGCCAAGGCTGATCGCGCCATAAAGCCCATTGCCATCGCTCTCAGCGTGTTCGGTGGGGTCGCGCTCCTTGCGGCAGTGTTGATTGCGGGTCAGGCCATTTCCCGACGCCTGCGGGCCGATGCAGATGACTTGCGTGTGCTTCGCTCCCTGGGCGCTGACCCATTTGCCGCGGCGGCTGACGGACTCCTAGGGGTTCTGGGATCCATTGTGATCGGCACGCTGTTGGCGGTCGCCGTGGCGGTGGCCCTTTCCCCTCTTTCGCCGTTAGGGCCGGTGCGGGCCGTCTATCCCGCACGCGGGATTTCGGCCGATTGGTCCGTACTGGGTCTCGGCGCCATCGTGTTGGTTGGCGCGCTCAGCGCGACCGCAATGATCCGGACCTTCAGGAGCTTGCCCCATCGGGTGCTGCGTCGGGCCCAACTCGTCCCTCCCTCAACTTCGAGAATCGCCCATGCGGGAGCGGCGGCCGGACTTCCCGTCTCCGGTGTCGTCGGGGTGCGTATGGCCCTGGAGCCCGGAGGTGGCAGATCCGGGGTGCCGGTGCGGTCGGCGCTCCTGGGCACGGCGCTCGCTGTCGTACTGGCGGTGGCCACGGTCGTCTTCGGCAGCAGCCTGCAGACCCTGGTGAAAACTCCGGCGCTTTATGGATGGAACTGGACGTACATGTTGAGCCAAGTCGGATCAGGGGGTGGCAATGTTCCTCCTCAGGCCTTTTCGCTCCTGGCTCATGACCCTGACGTGGCGGACTACACCGGGTCTCGTACAACGACGCGGAGATCGACGGGCAGAACGTCCCGTTCCTCTTCGGTGTGACGCACAGCAATGTCCCACCGGCGATGCTCTCCGGCCATGCGGTCGACAAGAAGGATCAGATCGTGCTCGGCGCCGCCACGATGACCCAGCTCCATAAGCGACTGGGGGACTCAGTCATTGTTTCCTACGGCAGTCCCAAGGACGCACCGATCTATGTCCCGCCGACGAAGCTCGTGGTCGTCGGCACGGCTACCTTCCCGGCCGTGGGATTCGCCAGCGTCATCTCGGATCACACCTCAATGGGCACGGGAGCCTTCGTCTCTGACGCCGTTCTGCCGGCCGCATTCCTCAGCGCTATGGAAAGTCCCGACCCGACCCTCAATGGACCCAATCTGGCCTTGGTGCAGATGCATGCTGGTGTTTCGCCCTCGACGGGACGGGTGGATCTGCAGCGGATCGCTGACGCGGCCAACAAGGCGTTCGCCGAGGTCCCTGACGGCGGAGGTCAGGGTGACAGGGTCGTGGTGGTCGCCGTGCAACGTCCGGCCGAGATCGTGAACTACCGCACCATCGGCTTCACGCCGATCCTTCTCGTCTCGGGCCTCGCCCTGGGAGCGGTGACCGCCCTCGCTCTGACCCTTGCCGCATCGGTACGCCGGCGCAGGCGCGATCTGGCCCTTCTCAAGACGCTGGGGTTCACCCAACGACAGCTGGCTGCCGCAATCTCGTGGCAGGCCTCGGTGGCGGCACTGGTCGGGATCATGATCGGCGTGCCCCTCGGCATCGTCCTCGGCCGGTGGTTGTGGACCCTGTTCGCTCATCTGATCTACGCCGTGCCCCAACCGACAGTTCCGGTCGGTTGGGTCGTCCTCATTGCGGTCGCCACCGTGATCCTGTCCAACGCCGTGGCGGCGGTTCCGGCGCGCAACGCCGCGCGCACACCCACTGCCCTCATGCTCCGGGCGGAGTGAGGCTGAGTCCGCCTCGTTCACGCGGCGGTCGTGGGAGTCGTCGCCGATGGGGTGGGTGCGGTGAGGATCGTACGAATCTGCTGAACGTCGTGGCGCGCCTTCGTGATGTTGTCCGCCGCAGCTCGCACCGAGCCGCGTGATGGCGCCAGGAGATCGTGGTTGGCGTTCCACTGCGGGGGCGTGGAGCCGAGCAGTGCCGATGCGACGTTCCCGGTGCCATTTGTGGCCGATTGGATCTGGGCATTCAGGTCGTCGATGAGGGGCTGCAGGGTGGCTTGGTTGGACGGGTTCACGTGCGAGGCCGCCTTGGCGGAGGCCGAGGTGAGGTCGGGAATCGTGCTGACGTCGATGACGTCGGCGCTGGCGGCCAAGTGGGCGGCCGGCAGGACCAGGGCCAACACCCGGTAGGACGTATAGATCGTCGACGAGTCGGCCCGGGCCGTGGTGACGGTCGTGTCGCCGGCGATCTTCGTGCCGAGCGCCTGGAGCGGAGCGATATCCGCCTGCAGGTACGACACGAGTGCGGCGGCGCTCGAACCGAGGTGGCTGGTCGCATTGACCTTGGAGATCGCAGCGTTGAGGTCGTCGACCCGCAGCGTGATTGCTGCGGCCGCCTTGGCCTGAACCGTCGCCAGGCTCTGCGTGTCGGTCGAGGGCGAGGCGGCGAATGCCGACGCGCTTCCCAGCCCCGCCATGGCGACGGTGCTCAATGCGACTGCTCCAAGACGGATTCCGTTCTTCGACATGGCGCTCCTCTCGTGGGATCACAGCGTGTGACCCTGCTCACTCCACTCAGACTGACGGGATGGCGTCAGGTTTGTGTGTGGCAAACATGAGGGTTTTGTAATGGTCGCCCGAATTTCGCCCTTTTCTTTCCGTAGAGTGCGAGGCTGGGGCGGTGGATACGCAACATGGCACCGTGGTGGTGATCGAAGACGACCCGCACATTGCCGACCTCGTCGATCTCTACCTCCGCCGGGACGGCTATCGCGTGCTGCTCGCTCAAGACGGCAGCCAAGGTCTGACCCTCATTGCCCAGGAGGAGCCATGGATCGTCGTCCTCGACGTGGGTCTGCCGGGTGAGCTGGATGGATTCGACGTCTGCCGGCGCATCCGGGCCAAGGGCAATCTCCCCGTTCTGTTCCTGACGGCCCGTGACGACGAGGTGGATCGCATCCTCGGGCTCGAGTTGGGAGCGGACGATTACCTCGTGAAGCCGTTCTCGCCGCGGGAACTGGTGGCGCGGGTGCGGGCCATTCTTCGGCGCACCAGAGACGTCGCCCCGCCCCAAGATGTCGTCGGTATCGGCGACCTCGAGGTGGACCTCCGTCGCCGTGAGGCGCGCCGGGCGGGCGAGGCCGTCGCCCTGACCACCCGCGAGTTCGATCTGTTGGCGTTCCTGTCCGGCAACATCGGTCTCGCCCTCTCGCGTCACCAGCTCCTCGACGGCGTGTGGGGCGCCGATTGGTACGGCGATGAACGCACAGTGGATGTCCATGTCGCGCAGCTCCGCAAGAAGCTCGGCGAGAGCCTTCCCCTCGCCACGGTGTGGGGCGTGGGCTACAGGTTCGGATGAAGGGGTCCCTGCGGAGCCGATTGATGACCGCCTTCGTGGGTCTTGTGGCGGGCGTCCTCATCATCGCCGGGGCCGGAAGCATCATCTTGACCCACAATGCGGCGAGGCAGCAGGCCACGCAGCAGCTGGTGACCGAGGCGCAGTCGCTCACCGCGGGGGCGAGCCACACCGAGCGGCTGGCTGCGCTGAAAACGGTGCGCCGGGTATTGCGCCTCGCAGATGCCCGCTTCATCCGGGTGAGCGCGCGCGGGGTTGTAACAACCCCGCTGCCTCCGGGCCTGACGTCGACGGATCTGGACCCGCAGGCCCTCCTGTCCGGCGACACGGTGTCGGGGCGGGACGGCAATCTCGTCTTTGCGGCAGCTCCGGTGACCCTCACCGCCAGCGAGCGGGCGCAACTCAGATTCCGTGGCCAGATCGCCATCGTCCTGACGCGCGAGGTGGGGGATCTCGGTCCCAGCTGGGGCTATTTCCTCGCTTCCGGCGGGGTCGCCCTGCTCATTGCCGCACTTGTGGCCTGGCAGTTGAGTCGCCGTCTTTCCCGGCCGCTCGTGGAGGCCGTGGAGGCGACGGCGCGCATTGCAGCAGGCGATCTCGACAGCCAGGTGCCCGTGCGAGCGAACGATTACGCCGAGTCGATCTCGTTGGGACACTCGATCAACGAGATGGCGCAGACGCTCAAAGAAGGGCGCAGCCGGGAACGCCAGCTCCTGTTATCGGTCTCGCATGAACTGCGGACTCCTCTCACCTCTATCCGGGGCTTTGCCGAAGCGATCACGGACGGCGCGGTCGAAGACACGACGCGAGCGGCCGAAGTGATCATCGCCGAGTCCCGTCGCCTGGAGCGCTTGGTCGGGGACCTCCTCGACCTCACCAAGCTCGAGTCCAGGCAGATGTCGATTGCGGTCCGACCGTCCGATGTGGCGGAGGTCATCCACACCACCGCTGAAGGGTTCCGTCCACCGTCGGAGAGAAACGGCGTGCAACTCGTGGTCGAGGTACCGGCAGAGGGGACGAGGCCGATGATGGTCGATCCTGATCGCCTGGCGCAGATCCTGGCGAACCTCATCGAGAATGCGCTGACCTTCGCCTCCTCGAGCGTGCACGTGGCCCTACGGGTCGACACCACGTCCGACCAGCAGGTCATCACGGTCGAGGACGATGGCCCGGGCATTGCACCCGCCGATCTGGCGCGGGTCTTCGAACGGTTCTACCAGGCGGACTTTCGTCCTCATCGGCAATTCGGTTCCGGCCTCGGGCTGGCCATCGTCGCCGAGCTGTCCACGGCCATGGGCGCCACGGTGCGGGCGGAATCTCCGATCTACCCGACGGGAGGGTCGCGCTTCACGGTAACGCTCGGGATCCGCGAGCCCGTACGTTCCTGATGCCCCGCCCCTCCGCGGCACCCGGCGGTCCGGGTCGCGGGAGGTCAGGCCGTGCTTGGGACGGCAGGCACGTCGCTCCCGCAGAACTTGCACTTCGTGGCAGCCAGCGGGAGGCCCTCGGACAGGCAGCTCGGGCACTCCTTGCTGGGAGCCGGCTCGCCGAAGACGCTCGTTCCCCGCTTCTTCATGTAGGCCCGGTACGGCACGACGAGGATGAAGTAGATGACGGCCATGAAGATGATGAAGTAGATGATGGCGGCCAAGAATGCGCCGACGTCGATCCTCTGTCCGTTGATCGTCCATCCGAGGCCGTTGGCCCCGGTGCCGCCGGCGCCGGCGGCGTTGATCAGCGGAGTGATGACGTTGTCGGTGAAGGATTTGATGAGCGTGCTGAACCCGAGGGCGACAACGAGGCCGACTGCAATGACGATCAATTCGCCCTGCATGAGGAAGTTCCTAAAGCCCTTAAGCATCGCTCACTCCTTTGCTAGTGGTCCTGGAGCCCCTCGGGGCCGTGGAGGGAGACGATACCGACAAATCGCTTCGAGGCCCGATTCAGGCCACGGGACGATGCACGAGTACCGGGCAATGCGCGTTGGTGGCGCAGTACTCGCTCACCGATCCGATCACCATTCCCACGAACTCGCCGTGCCCTCGGCTGCCCACCACCAAGAGGTCCGCTCCCTTTGATTCCTCCACGAGGAGCTGGGCCGGATGGCCCTGCAGGACGCGTGCCGTGATCTCGATGTCGGGGTGTTTCACCCCGACATCGGCCTGGACCTTCTCGAGAGCCTTTTGGACGTCTTGCTCGGGGTCATATCCCTCAGGGATGGGCACGGCCCAGCCGTAGGTCATCGGCCAGTCCCAGGTCATGACGATCTCCAGGTTCGCACCCGTCAGTTCGGCTTGACGGGCGGCCCATGCGAGGGCCTCGAGAGAAGCATCCGAACCGTCGATCCCCACCACGACTCCCCGCGCCTTGCCCGCTTGTTCCGTTGCCATCGTGCCTTCTCCTCATCATCCGTACCGGGTGGGTCCCGCTGCTCACGGGGGAACCTACCCGGACCTGGCGCCCCATGTGACCGGCGGGTCGACCCGGCCAACCGTGGGCCGGGCTTCCCTCAGCGCCCGGGGTGAACCAACACGGCGGCACCATTCACCCGATCTTGCGCCAGATCGACCAAGGCCGCGTTGGCGTCGTCGAAAGAGTAGACACTGGTCGAAACGTTGATCCTGATCCGGGCCGCCGCTTCGAGGAACGTTGTCCCGTCGACCCGCGTGTTCGCCGTCACGCTGCGGAGAGACCGTTCCTCGAAGAGGTGGCGGTCGTAGTTCAGGGGCGGTATGTCGCTCAGATAGATCCCGGCAATGGCCAGAGTGCCGCCTCGATCGAGGGCCTCCATGGCTCGCGGGACGAGGGAGCCGACCGGTGCGAACAGGATGGCCGCATCCAGCGGCTCCGGCGGCATGTCCGTCGCGTCCCCTGCACTGCTCGCCCCGAGTTCGAGGGCGAGGCGCTGCGCAGCCGGCGAGCGGGTCATGACGTGCAGCCGGGCCCCTTCGGCCAGAGCGATCTGGGCGGTCAGGTGGGCCGAACCGCCGAACCCGTAGATCCCGAGGCGGCCTCCCGGCGGTAGGTCTGCGCGCCGCAGAGCCCGAAAGCCGATGATGCCGGCACAAAGCAGCGGCGCGGCCTCGATGTCAGTGAAGACGTCCGGAATCGGGTATGCGTAGGACTCGTTCACGGTCGCGTACTCGGCATAACCGCCGTCATGATCCCAACCCGTGAAGCGGGGGTTCAGGCAGAGATTCTCACGGCCCGTGCGGCAGAACGGGCAGATTCCACAGGTGTGGGCCAACCACGGGATGCCGACACGATCACCCAGAACGAATCGGGTGGATCCGAGGCCGATCGCATCGACCTGCCCCACGACCTCATGGCCCGGAACGACCAAAGGGTGTTTCGGCGAGAGATCGCCCTCGGCGAGATGAAGGTCGGTGCGACAGACGCCGCACACGTTCACCCGCACCCTGACCTGCCCTGCCCCAGGTTCGGGCCTCTCCCGTCGTACCCGTGCGAGGGGATGGGTGCTCATCGAGCCGGGCTGGTCCACGGCCCATGCCCACATCTGCTCTGGCGCCATCACCGACTCCCTTCCCTGGCTCCATCCGACTGCTCACTGCCAGGTCTAGTGCCGGCACGGCCGGAAGGGAAGGCGATATCCCCTCACGTGCGGTCCATCCGGTATGCCGATGCGACTTCGGTCGAGCGCTTGGCCTCGTACATGGCGCCGTCAGCCCTGTGGATGAGACTGTCGGAGTCGTCACCAACGGTGAAATGTGCCACGCCGACGCTCACGCCCACGGCGTGCGTTGCGCCGTTCCGGCACCGCACAGGTTCGTTGAAGCCCGCGATTATGCGCTCCAGAAACGCATTCATGGCCGTTTGGTCAGTGAGGTCGTGCAACAAGAGCACGAACTCGTCACCGCCGAAGCGACCGGCAGCGTCCCCCGGTCGGAGCGCTCCCGACAGTCTTTCGCCGATCACCCGGAGGATCTCATCTCCCCGATCGTGTCCATGAAGATCGTTGATGGCCTTGAATCCGTTCAGATCCAAGAAGACCAGGGTAGGCACCCTCTCCTGGGTGAGCGAATCGTCCAGCTCCTTGAGAAAGGCTGTTCGATTGAGTAGGCCGGTCAGACCGTCATGCGTCGCCTGATGGGCGATCTGGCGCTCAATAGCCCGACGGCTGCTGATCTCGCGCACGATGCTCACCGAGCCGAGCACGCTGCCGTCGTCATCCCGGAGCGACGACACCGCTGCCTCGACGAGGAGGTCGCGACCGTCAAGGGAGCGTTGCACGAGCTCGCCGTTCCACCGGCCGTCCCGGGCGACGACGGCGGCTATCGCCCCGATATCGGCATGGCCCTCCTCGTCGAACATCGCCAGGAGTTCGCCAATGTTGCGCCCGAGGGCCTCTTCTCCCTCGATTCCGTAGAGGTGCTGGGCGGCGGGGTTGGCAAAGGTCACGCGGCCATCGATGTCAGTTGCGATGACGGCGTCGGACACGTGCTCCAGAATTCGCCTGAGATATCGTTCCGCCTGGCTGTACGGCGTGGTCATTGCTCCCATGACATCCAAGGTTGAAAGAAGCGCCTCTCAGGCACCCCAATAGGCCCTCAAAAGCGTCCCAACTTGGGGTTTCAGGGGGATTGCCCGGTCATTTGCGATCCGTAGGGCCCTCCGGCCCAGGAGCGGCTTGCCCTGACGCGCCGGGCCGCCGAGAATGCGCCATGGACAACGCGAGGGAGCGACGCCGCCGACGCCGTTCTCGCCGCTACCGGTTGACGCGGACGGTGTTGGTCCTGGTCGTGGTGGCGGTGACGGGGGTCGTGGTCGCGCTGCTGCCGTCTTCTACGGCCAAGAGCCCGTCGCCTCGGGCTTCGAGCCAAGTCTCCGCGGTCTCAACCACGACAACGACAACGACCCCTCCCTTCCGACATGTACCGCCCGGTCCACCGGCCGATCAACGGACGCTGTCGCTAATCGACACGATCGGCGGAGAGATTTCGCCGAAGTCGGTTTCCGCCTCGGACACCGGACTGGTCTTCGCCCAGAACATGATGTACCGCCATACCATGACGGTCTACAACAGCAAGGGTGGACTGGTGACCACCATCCCCGACACCGTTGACCTGAGCCAGTTCGGCATCGCCGGGCACCCCGGTGTCACCCACGGAGCACCGGTCGAGGCGGCGTTCACCCCAGACGCCAAATATGCCTACGTCTCCAACTACTCGATGTACGGCGCCGGCCAGGGGCCCGAGGGCCGTGACACCTGCACCCCCGGATCAGCCCAAGCGGCCGGCGACACGCCGAGCTACGTGTACAGGGTCAACACGTCAACTCTGGCCATCGATCAGGTCATCCAGGTGGGATTGGTCCCCAAGTTCTTGCAAGTGACCCCGGACGGCCGCTATGTGCTGGTCGCAAACTGGTGCTCGTGGAACCTGAGTGTGATCGATGTGGCGCAGGCCAAAGTGGTGGCCACCCTCCCCATGGGTGCGTACCCACGGGGAATTGCCATCTCCCCCGACTCCACCACGGCGTATGTGGCCATCATGGGCGGGGACAGCGTGGTCAAGGTCAACTTGGCCACGCTCACCGAAGAGGGCTCGTTCGTGGTGGGTGAGAATCCACGCCACCTCGTCATGGACCCTGCCGGCCGCTATCTCTACGCATCGCTGAACGCCCCGGGCGAGGTGGTAAAGGTCGACCTCACCGACGACCGGGTGGTGGGGTCGGTGCATACCGGCGTGGACTGCCGGTCGTTGGCCATCTCGACGGACGGGACGGCGCTGTATGTCGTGAACTACAAGTCGAACACGATCACCAAGCTCCGGGCCGGCGATCTTTCAGTGGTCCAGACGATCTCGACCGGCGTCAATCCCATCGGCATCACCTACGACGCCACGACCGGGAACGTGTGGGTGGCGGTCTATACGGGTCAGATCCTGGTCTTCGCCGATCGGTAGGGTCGTCGGGGGACCTCACGCTCGGCTTCGGGGACGGAAAAAAAGGAGATGGCCGGACCCCCCCTAGTCCGGCCATCTCCTGAAAACCGGTGTTCTGAGCCCCCCCTCACAACACCTCTGGATCTCTTCGATCCGTAACCTATGTTTAATACATTCGTAACCTAATTTCTAGGTGCGAGACGGTTTTTTTACTTTTCCCTTACGGGATGGCGTCGGCGGCGCCGGTCACTGCGCCAGGACGGGGGCTTCGGCTTCACGGAGGATGGCGGGTACCTCCACTTCAGCGACGGTCCCCGTGGGTGAAGTGGCCCGGACCCTCAAGGAGCCGCCGGCGGCCTCCAGACGGACCCGCCTCGAGGTGAGGCCGATATGCCCCTCGGCCAGCCGTCGTTCGACCTCGCCGGAGCGGATCCCACGCCCATCGTCGGTCACACGCAGCCGGGCCATGCCATGAGCTCTTGAGAGCTCGATCCGGACGTTGTGCGCTCCCGCGTGCTTGACGACGTTGGCCAGAAGCTCGCGAGCCGCCGCGAGAAGCAGGCCGTCCGCTGATGTCCGCAGAGATTCGTCCCACTGCTCGGCATGGATGGCACACGTGAAATGGCCCCGTTCGGCCGACGTGCGGGCCACGTCACGGAGCGCTGGAAGAAACCCCGCCTGATCCAGCACCGCGGGATGCAGCTGCGTCATGAGGGAACGCAGCAGCTGAGTCGTCTCGAGCAATGCATGATCGACCCGTTCGAAAGCGGTCGGATCTGCCGTGTCCCGTGCCTCGTGAAGGTCCTGACGTGCCGCCAGCACGTACTGCAGTGCACCGTCGTGGAGGTCCTCTGAAAGTGTCCGGTGCTCGCGATCTTCAAGCGTGGTCAGTTCCGTGATGAGCTCCCCGCGGTCAGAGACGAGGCGGCCGATGGTGAGCACGCGTGACCGTTGCACCCGCGTCAGCAGAATGCTGCCGACGCAAATGCCGGCGAGGATCCCGGTACGAAGGACGATCGACGACCACGGCTCGCCGTTCGCCTGTTTGGCGGCGATGCTCGAGGTGAGGTAGGCGGCGACCGTGGGGACCAGTACCGCAGTGCTGACCCATGGTCGGAGCTGGGTCGCGGCGAGTATCGGGATCATGAAGAAGCCGTTGACCAGAACGTCGGAGGTCCAGCTCTGGTTCACCGAAGAACTCGCCACCACGGCGAGGGCGACGAGCGCGGCAAGGTCGACGAACAAGGCCAACCACATGAAACGAACCAGCTTTTGGTCCCGGCGCTGCGCCAAGAACGCCACGCCGACCGCCCATGCGGCGTAGATCGCCGCGATCGTGTCGCACGCCACGCGATCGCGGGCAGGTGCGATCCACAACACGACGGCGAGGACGAAAGCTACCAGGATGCCGCGTAGGACGATCTGGACCTGCACGCCCCGAAAGGCATGGTCGACGAGGATCTCGTAAAGATCCGGCTGGTCGTCCAGGTCCGCCACGCTGATGGCGGGCCGAGAGCCTGCGGGGGTCGGCCGGTCGACGGGCATGACTACTCCAACAGGCCGCGTCGCATGGCCTCGGCCACGGCGGCAGCGCGATCGGAGACACCCAACTTCTCGTAGAGGCGCTGGGTGTACGTCTTGACCGTGCTCGTCCCGATGAACAGCTCGGTCGCGAGCTGCGGGATGGAGAGGCCCCGAGCGAAACCGCGCACTATCTGGAGCTCCCGTTCGCTGAGGGCGAGCGCGTCCACCTGCGACCGCAGGCGGATCTGCTCGACCAGGCCGACCGTGAGGGTGGCCGGCACCACGACGTCACCCTTGGCCACCCGCACGACTGCATCGACGATCTCGGCCCTACTGGAGTCCTTGGCCAGATAGCCGGCGGCCCCCTCTTCGAGCGCCCGGAAGACGATGCTGCTATCCGTCAGCGCGGAGAGAAGGAGGACACGCGTGGGCAGCGCGTCGCGGGTGATGGCGTGGACGACGGCGATGCCATCCATATCGGGCATCTGATAGTCGACGAGCGCCACCTGGGGCCGCTCCCGAGCGATGACCTCGAGGGCCTGGCGCCCGTCCTCGGCCTCCCCCAGGACTCGAATCCGTCCGCTCTGGGAGAGGCCGCGGGCCACCCCGTCCCGGAAGAACGGGTGATCGTCGACCACAACCGCGGTCACCAAAGCTGCCATGAGTGGTATCCGATCCTCGTGCGCCCGAAGCCACCTCGTGGTGACATCGGGCCCCAGCTTAAAGATCTGGGGCATATCGGCGAAGCCACGACGTGTCGAATGGCCCGCTCTGTGAGAGCGGGCCATTCGAAGGTGAGTCGGGATGTGGTGTGGGTCATGAGGCCATCTGGTTGTTCCCGTTGGCCAGGAAGTTGGCCAGCGCAGCCTGCGTGGCGGCGTTCATCGTGCCGGTCTGGGGCAATCCGGCGTCTCGCTGGAGGTACGTGATGGCGGCGATCGTCTGGGGTCCCATCAGCCCGTCGACAGGGCCCTCGTAGTAGTTCAGCTGGCCGAGTTGCTTCTGCAGGGCCTCGACGGCGGCAGAGGGCGCTGGCGTCGGTGTCACGGGCTTGGCCGGCGTCACCGTGCCCGTGGTGTGGGCCGGGGCGGGAGCCGGGGCCGCACTGGTCGTGTGGCGCCCGAAGGCGAACCCAGCCACTGCGACAACGGCGACGAGGGCGACGATGCATGCGGTGATGGCTGCGGTGAGGATGCCGGTGTAGTTCCTTGGATCATTTGATGTCGAGTAGGTGGTGCTCATTTCGGGTTCCTTTTCTTTCTCATTCCGGTCGTTCCGGGCTGGTGATTCCACTCTCTGCCTGTTCGCGCTTCAGTGTTGTCACCCGGTCGGCCGATTGAGGGGTTGATGGCCGTGTCCCCCGGTTGGTGGACACGGCCATCAACGCGCTCACTCCGGTCTGCTCCCGGTCAGTTCGCGCATGCCTCGCGCAGGCTGGCGATCATGCCGGGGACCGCGGAACCTCGGCGGGGTGGCGTGGGAGGCCGGCGCGTCGTGTCGGGAGTCCGCCGCCCTGACGCGTCGAATGGCCCGCATAGTTGCGGGCCATTCGAGGTGGGGATTCCGACGAGTCGTCGGGACGTTGTGTGTTGCTCAGTTCGAGGGGCAGCCGAAACCGAACTCTGCGAGAACGGCGGAAGGCACGACCGCCGTGTGCGACCCGCCTCCCGGGCATCCGACCATGGCCGACCCGAAGCCGATCACGCTCCACGACGCCCCCGAATCGAATGCGAAACCGTATCCACCCTGCACCGAATTCTCAAAGCCCTTTGCGGGCCCGATGCGGAAGAACACGTACATCGGGTTCACCTCGGACACCTGCGACGACTCGACGACCCATTTGCCGACTCCTGGTCCATTCTGGGTCTCGTAGCTGTTGATGGCCGCAGTGGCGCCGCTCGGCACGGAGGATGCCGGTGTCGGCATGACCGGATTGGCTGGCGTCACCGTGTGGCTGGGGGCTGATGGCGCGATGTGGCCGATGGAATGGTGGCCGAGGGCGAAGCCCGCCACGGTGGCCACGGTCAGGACGACCACGATGCAGGCGGTGGCGGCGACGACGAGGATTCCTGCGTGCTGCCTGGGTTCGTTGGTGGGGGAGTAGAGAGTGCTCACTTTGCTGACCTTTCGTTGGCCACCCGGTCCGTTCCGGTTGGTGCTTCCACTGTCGGCCCTTTTGGGCTTCAGCGCTGCCACCCGACCGACTGATGAGGTGGGTGATACGGCTGTCCCCCAATCGGGGGACGGGACCTTCGGTGGCGCCGGAGTGTCAGACTTTGGAAGCGATCAGTGCAGCGAGAGCCTGCGCTCCAGCCCCCCCGATCGGCAGGTGAGTGCCGTCGGAATAGACCCAGCCCGGATCTTGTGATTCCAACGAATGCCAGTCTGCGATGACGGCGTTGCTGTACTGGGCCACCCCGCTCGCGAGCACCTGATTGTTCGCGTCCTGCCAGGGTCGATCGACGACGATGTTGACGAAGACGACGCGGGAGACGCCGGAAAGGACGGACATCATGGCCGTGAAGTCGGCGTTCGTGATCGGTCCGTTCGTGCCGAGCGCCACCACCACGATTGCACCGAGGCGCCCTTCGGAGCGCAGCTGCTGGAGCAACTGCTCACCGGTGGCCCATTGTCGGCTGACCGCCGCTTCGACATCGACTCCGGGCACGTCCGTCTCCAGAGCCGACTGGTAGTCGAGCATGACCGAGTCGCCGACGGCGGTCACGTGCCCCACCACCAGACCTCCCGCAGGGCTGGCGAGGGGCGGCAACGAAGTCGAAGGGGCCGTGCTCGTCACCGGCGGCGCCGACGTCGACGGACTGCTCGTGGCCTTGGCCTTGGCCTTGGCCGTGGTCGGCGTCGTCGTCGTGCTCGACGATGTCGTCGTTGCCGGAACGGTCGTCGAGGTTGATGTCGATGTACTCGAGCTGGTCTTCGGAGTCGTCAGCGCCTTCTGCGCCTTCTGCGGCGCGTTCGTGGCCGTCTTCGCCGAGGTGCCGCAGGCGGCAAGCAGAAGTGCCAATGGCACCACCGCAGCTGCGACCATTTTCGCTCTCACCTGCACCGAGTCCCAGAGCCTTTCGCCGATCCGATACGGAAGGATATCTTCCACGGACCCCCGCGGGAGTGGCGGGCCGGACCAAAGTGCTCGTCGTTCGAAGAGAGCTCGTCACTGATTGAACGCTGCGATTTTTGTTCGCCGACAAGCTCGCGTTGATCCACGTCACGCTCACGTGTCGGAGAGCGAGGAGGTGAGAGGATTCCTTCAGAGCGCGGGTCGGGGCGTCGTGAGCAACAGGACGATCGACGTCACGAGAATCGCGCCACCCACGGCGATGAGCCCGATACGCGCGGTCCGGAGGCGGAAGTGCCCCGAAATCCCAACCAAGAAGAGCACCGTGGCCAGGAAGACGGTGGTCCGCACGTAGAGGTCGGAGTTCCGCCCATCTGAAGCGCCTTCGGCGTACAGGTCGTCGGCCTCCTTGTCGAGACGATTGGCCTCGGCCTGTCCGGGCTGGATGTACTCGGGCATATAGGTCGGGCCTTTGGGCGCAGAGGGGTTGGTGAACGGGTCCGTGGCGATCCAGGCATTGAACGCGACGAGGAACTGCGCTCGAAAGCGGTGTTCGGCAACAGTCATCGCCGTCGTGTTACCGGCCGCATAGGCCGAGAACCACGCGTTGAACGTCGAGGCGTCGAAATTTTTGGTTTCGAGTCCCTGGAGTTGCTCCCGGCTGGCGAAATTCCGGACGGTCGCCGCCTTCGCCAGCTTCAGCGAGGATTCGGTCCCCCATTTGGCCGAGGCGAAGCCCGAATAGGCGGCGAGCACGGCCACCACGGCGAGGAGGATGGCTTCAACGATCGTCAGAACCCGGCTGGAGTGATCCTCGGATTTGGTGTCCTCGTTGTGCCCATTCTTCGGTGCGTGTTCCGCGATCTCCTTGCCTACCTCGGAGACCGACAAACCTTCAGGCATACGGCGTTCCCATGTCCGATCTCATGTGGCAAGAGGCTATAGCCATTGCAGGCCTGCAACGCGTTTCGTCGCGCCGCTTCTCAGCTGGTCATTCGGCGGGTGGGGGTCCGACCTCTGTTACGTGACGCAGGCCTCTTGTCGCCGCTTCACATAGGAGTTGGGCAAGCGTTGTGACTGCATGGTCGCCCACGTGATGTTCATGGGTCAGGTTGTGACGGTAAATCTGGAAGCAGACTGGCGGCGAGGACTCCATCCGTGCCAAATGACGAGGGCGAGCGCATGGTGACCGAGGCCGATTGGGACGAAGCGCAGAAGCGCCAACAACGAATTCGTACCCTGAGCGGTCTGATCGGGGCAGTTGCCCTCGGTCCGCTGATCATTCCCGCTATGGCCCTCGGTTCGGCGGTCTCGTCAGGGGTGACCCAGTACTTCGTCTCGGCCGCTTTCGCCGTGGTGTTCCTGGCCCCGATCGTCGCCTGGTTGGTGAAGGCCAACAACAAAGAGCAGGCCAATGCCGATACCAAGGTCCGTAGGTTGACCTTCGACCTGTCTTCCGCCGTAGAAACGGCCAACAAAGAGGCCGCGCAGCGCAAGGTCCAGGCCCGCCGCCAGAAGTTCGAGAGTCGTTTGGCCAACGCGCTGGACATGGCCGACGGCGAGCCAGAGGTGATAGAGGTCATCGAACGGTCCTTCGTGTCCGCCCTGCCCGATTCGCCGGTGGAACTCTTGCTGGCCGATAACAGCCACGCCCACCTATTGCGTATGGCGAACATGTCGCCCACGGGCGAACCACCGGCCTGCGGGGTTGACTCTCCCGACCGCTGCCCGGCGGCACGGAGGGCCCAGGTCCAGCGCTTCAGCGACAGCGAAGACCTCGACGCCTGTCCGAAACTGCGCAATCGACCACAGGGACGGTTGTCGGCTTTGTGTGTACCGGTTTCCATCATGGGGCGCACCGTCGGGGTCATCCATTCCACCGGCGAGCCGGGTCACGTCGTCGACGAAAGCGCCGTGGAGGATCTCGGGACCCTGGCGAAGCTGGCCGGGGCCCGCATCGGCCTGCTCCGGGTGATGGCCGAAACGCAGCTGCAGGCGTCCACGGACAGCGTCACCGGACTGTTGAACAGACGGTCGTTCGAGCAGGGCGTCTCTGTCATGCGACAAGCGAACGGCACCCTTGCCGTTGCGATGGCCGACCTTGACCACTTCAAGACGCTGAACGACACCTATGGTCACGAAACCGGCGATCGGGCTCTTCGACTGTTCTCGCAAGTCCTGCGGGAGTCATTTCGCTCCCACGACCTCGTCTGTCGACACGGGGGAGAGGAGTTCGCCATCGCCTTTCCGAGCTGCACGGCCGTCGACGCCCGCCAGGCTCTCGACGCTGTGCGGTCTCGCCTCAGCGCTGCCATCGCCGTCGGTGGTCTCCCGACGTTTACCGTGAGCTTCGGGGTGGTTGATGCCGACGAGCGCGAGAACCTCAACACCATCCTCGTCCGGGCCGACGCCGCCCTCTATGAAGCAAAGCTCCGAGGACGCGATCAGGTCGTGATCCATGACGCGGCCGGCAAGAGCGTCCCTGCGCCTTCTCTCGGCACCGATGGCGACGAGCCGTCGAAGGTCCCCGCCGGCGTCTCGGGTATCCGTCGACAACTGCGCTGATCACGGCGACGAGGTGCCCGAGTCAGGCGCCGATCAGTGACGCCGGTGCATGCGACGGTGCCGCGATGCGGTACAGCTTGGCCGCATTGTCCCAAAGGACCTTCTGGCGCACTTCTTCGGGGGCATCCCCCCACGCTTCATCGATCGTCTCGCGGATATTGCCGAAGAGACAGGCGTTGTGCGGATAGTCGGTTTCGAACAACAAGTTGTCGACCGGCATCTGGTCGAGCAAATTGTGGGGAGCGACCTGCTCGAACCACACCGTGGCATAGACCTGGCGCTTGAACAGATCGGAGGGCAACATATCGCCTTCCGCTCGCACTCGACCCTTCCTGGTTAATCCGAGCCATGTGTAGTCGGCCGTCTCGAGGACAAACGGCAGCCAGCCGCACCCGCTTTCGACCGAGACGAACTTGAGGGTTGGAAACCGCTCCAGTACCCCGCTCGAAATGAGATCGGCACACTGCACACCGTTTTTCATGAACAGGTCGACGACCAGGTGGGTGGCGGCGCCCTTCGTGCCATGGTGCTCGATACGATTCCGGAAGAGGTCGTTGAGTGCATTCTCGCCGCCGCCGATGTGAAAGTGGATCGGCATGTTGCGTTCCTCGGCCACCGACCAGAAGGGGTCCCACGCCCTGTCGCCCAGCGTGGGCTGCCCGAATCGCATCGGCTCGCCGGTGAAGAGGATGGCTCGATAGCCGAGTTCGTCATGGCAGCGCTTGATCTCCTTCACGGACTCCTCGACGTTCCAGAACGGGGTCGCCATCACGCCGATCAGGCGGTCCGGGTCGGCGGAGCACCACTCGGCCAGAAAATCGTTGTAGGCGCGCACGCAGGCGAGCTGCAGCTCTGGGTCCTCGAGATCAAGGAACTTCTGCGATCCGAATCCGGCGACGTTCGGGTACAGGACCTGCGCCCAGATCCCGACCTCATCGAGGTATCGGAGGCGCTCGTGGGAGTCGTAGGCGGCCGGGGGGCAGTCGTCGTAGCCCCTCCAGGCCACCATCTGACCTTCCGGGTTGATGCCGGAGGCTGTGACGCCCACCGTGTCGATCTGCGTGCCCTCGAGCATCCAGACGTCGCGGCCCTCGTCGTTGCGGACCACATGGGGGACATGGTTCCTCCACTTCGCAGGCACACGGGCAGTCCACACATCAGCGGGCTCGGTGACGTGGGCGTCGGAATCGATGATCCATCGATTGTCCACAGTGTCCTCCAAGTTTTTGTCTATACGTAATGGCCGTTCTCAAAAAGAGTAGCTGATCCGGGCTCGACTAGGGTTGGGTGGCCCGGGACCGCCCAACCCTCCACTCTGGACAGCCGGTCAGAGCTCTGCTCTCCCGTGCGGGCCGTACGGGCTGCTGAGGTGGGTGTGCTGGAAGTGATCAGGGTACTTGAGGCCGAAGGTGAGCAGACGGTCCATCCCGACGTGTCCGAGCCACACCAGGCCCAGCGCGAGGACCAGCGTTCTCTTTTCCCACCAGCCGTACCCCACCATCAGTGCAGGCAGTGTGGTCGTGTGAGCCAGGTTGTACACGTGCGCGCCGATGTCGTGTCCCTCCGACGTAGCCGGTCATGAAGAGATCGGGCACGAAGAGGACCAGCGGAACCAGCCACCACGATCGGTGCGTACTCGAGAAGGCAACGAGGGAGCCGACCACGAGCGTGAGTCCTTCAATCTGGAGCCAGCGGCGAGGAGCATCGACGACCGTGCCCACCGGGGTCCCGACTCCCCCCGCGGGTCTGTCATCGCTCGGCGTGCCGTCTTCTGCCGCGCTGTCGGCAGAAAGAGCGACCGGCCACTGCCTAGGCACCATGATCGATCTGCTCCAGAAAGGTCAGCACCGCCTCGGTCGCGATGCCGGGTTGCTGCGACTGCGGATAATGACCTGCTTCGGGCACCATGACGACGCTTCCATGTAGAGTCCGAGAGATCCACTCTGCCTCGGCGCGGGGTCCGGGAAATCGGGATCCTGCTCGCCCATCACGACGATCGTCGGTGCTGCGACTTCTCCGAGGCGTGCCTCGGCAACCGTATGATCGGTGCGGGTGGTGAGGGAGAAGGACCTGGCGTACCCGGGGCGGCGCAGACTCGCGGCCACAGCCTTGCGGTACTCGTCGAAATCCGCGGGCAGTCGCCCCTTGTAGAGCTTGGGTAGATACGAGTTCCACGACATGGCCGCCCAAGGCGGGGCCATCGCGATGCGTAGCAGTACCCGCTGGAAGGTTGTGGCATTGCCGTTGCGAACGAAGGGCCCAACGAGGACCAGGCCGCTGATGAGGTCAGGGCGTTGAGCCGCCGCATAGACGGCCGCGCCGGCTCCCATGGAGTTGCCCACCACCACGGCGGGACCACCCAGCTCCTCGACGAGGGCGATGATGTCGCCGGCCGTCTCAACGTCACCATAGGTGGAGAACGTCGTGTCGCTATCGCCGTGTCCACGGAGGTCCGTACATGCCACCCGGTAGCCCCCCTGACCGAGGGCGGGGGCGAGGAAGCGGTAACCACGCCGCAGATCGCCCATGCCGGGTACCAACACCACAAGGGGGCCGTCACCTTCGACGTCATAGGCGACCCGGCCCTCTGGGCGATCGAGAAGCGAGTAGTTCCTGGCGGGAGAGGTCGAGTTCGTTTTCATGAATTTGGTTTCCTTTCTGGAAGTGAGGTCAATGGTCAGTAGCAACTGGGTCCGTCGTCAGGTGACACATCACACGGTCTCCAGCGTCGGCTCCCGACCTTCGGAAACGGGCAGAGCGGCTGCGCGCCAGATCCGGACTGAGAGAAGGACCATCGCGAGCGTGAACGGCGCCATTTGCAGGACGACCTTGGCGATACCGACGGACACCGCCTGCGCGGCAAGCAGAAAACCCACAGCGAAGAGGACCGCCAGCCCACGGGGCACGCTCCGGCTGCGCCAGAGCGCGACCCCCATGATGATCGGCGCGAGTACTCGCTGAAGGCGTAGATGTCCGTGAACGCCTGACCCGGTCCCGAGTTGAAGTTCGCCATCAGGAAGCGAGCAGCAGTGCCGCGCCTCGTGTGCGCATTCGCGGCCGCCGCCAGGTTGATGCCGACGAAGACGTTGACGATGACCCCGCAGAAGGCACCGATCCCGCCGATGAGGACCGCGACGGTGGCAGCCGTGAAACCACGCTTTCGGATCAGCATCGCGATGGCGGTCGTCGTGACGATCTGGGCGGTCCCCTTGGGATCGAGTCCCTCGGCGCCGATGTGGAACGCGGCGGTGAGGGGAAGGAGGAGTGCGAACAAACCTCTGGAGTGTTCGCACGGCGTTATCCATTGGGATCCCCGTCGATACGAGGTTGCTGGACATTTCATTGGGATCGATCAGCTTGGTTTCGTGGATCGTGAAGGCGAAGTCGACACCGAACGCGACAGCGGGGCTGAGCGCTCCGCTCATCGATCCCGCAAGGGTTTCCTCAACGGCGCGGATGCCGGCCGCGGAGGTGAATACGTAGGAGTCTCCGGTCTGCATCCACGCTCCTGCGGTGGAGCCGTCAGTCGCGGTGGCGTGCGCCCATCCGAACGACCGATAGGTCGACGGCGGTGCAAACTCGTCATCGGGAGTTGTCACGTCGCGGGCCGGCGGGCTTACGGCGTACGCCACGACGTCAGGTGCTCTCGTTGCGTGGAAGGCGGCCTCGAGATCTCCGGTGGGCACGGGCATGGCTTCGCAAGGTCCGTCGGGGAATCCGATCGTCGTGACGCCGGTGAAGAACTCCTTGGGAACCAACGTTCCGCCCTCACGGATCCAGCCTCCGTAGGGAGATTCTCCTGCATGGTTGCAGCCGCGCCGGGGCCCGGCTGGGCCGAAGCGACCCGGGATGCCACCTCGAGGCGATCGGCACCGCCGACCAACTCGCCCACATAGCGCGCCAGGCAATTCGTGGCCACGACGCCGAAACCGACACCGGGGACGATACTGACACCAACGTGCTCGGCCTCCCCATGGAGGTCGCACAGGGCGCGGAACACCTGCAACTCGTTGCTGATGTCGAGGTAATGCGCTCCTGCGCTCAGGCAGGCCCGGGCCAGCGGGGCGGCCGTGTGGAGGAACGGGCCGGCGGCGTTCAGCACGAGATCCACGTCGTCCAGAGCCGCATGCAACGCGACTGGATCACGCAAGTCCAGAACTCGGTGCGGTAGGCCAAGGCGTTCGGCGAGCACGCTCACCGCAGGCGCGCCGCGGCCGGCGAGCACGGGGCGGTGACCGCATTCGACCGCATGCGTGGCGATCAGGCTGCCCGTGTAGCCGGCCGCACCGTACAATCATCCAGGTCTCTCTGCATCTCTAGGCTCCTTGTCTCGGTGGTGCCGGGTCTCTTTGCCCGGCGTTGAAGGTCTGCTTGCAAATCAGATGTTGGTGAGCTGACCGGCGCGCACTCGCACCAGGAGCTTCCCGGAATCTCTCCGGTTCTTCGAGGTGGGGCGTATGGGCCGAGTTCTCGAACCAGACCAGTTGTTTGCTCGGTGCCTCCAGGGAGTTGGCGTAGCCGCTCGGCCGCGGCGCCCGGCGCGACCTGGTCATGGCGGCCTTGGACCATGACTATCGGCACCTCGAGGCGAGGCAAGGTACGCACGAGATCGAGGGTCGCCAGCTCAGGCAGCAAGGCGGCCTGCGTGGACGTGATGCCGTGAACAGTTCGCAGCACGTCCCCGGTCGAATAGTCGGGCGAGCGCAGCAGACTGGCCAGCAGGCCGCGGACAACCCCGCCGTACGTCTCGTTGCGAGTGACTCCACCAAAGTTGGAAGCCCAACGGACCCGAGTGCCGAACTGCTTCGCATCGAGGTGCGGGGGCGGCCCGATGGCTTCCAACTGCCGAATTGCGCGCTTGTTGGCGCGTTGGCGGGCCGTGTCGGAGAGCGAAGTCGTAGGCGCTATGACCGGCGGCCGCACCGTCGATGTCCGTTCCTACGGCCACCAATGCCGCCACGAGGTGTGGGCGAATGTGCGGTGGCATATGTGCTGATCGTGGCGCCGAAGGAGAACCCCAAGACAAATGACTTCTTGTTGAATCGGTCTTGGAGAAGTTGCAGGAGCGACACCGTGTCGTTCACCATCAGGTCCGATGGTGACGTCAGCGTCGCCCCGCAGCGAGCGACCGCAACCGCGTTGGTCCCAATAGACGACGGTGAACTCCTTCTCCAGTCCGAGAAGGTGATCGAAACGAGGCGCTTCGTTGATCATCGGCAGGCCGGGGCCTTGTTGAACGAGCAACAGCACGGGGTTGGCAGCATCTTCCCCGCGGATGCGGATCCACTGCGTGGTGTCTCCGAGCCGCACGGCATCGAGCGTGTCGATCTTCATGTCTGCTCTCTCCAAATGTTGGTCGTCGTCGGATATAGAATGAGTGCGTCCGTGGCACCATCGGTTACCTGGCGAGTGTCATCGGGATGCCACCGGTGGCGTGGGCCAATCGGTCGGCCGCTCCCGGATCGTGCGCCGGCAGGATCACGAGATCCGGCATCCGCGTGCGCAACTTTTTGACCATGGTGGTCGCCTGGCGCAGTCGACGGCGACTCCCGACGCCCGGGACGTGGCCTCCCTCGAGCACGTGCACGTCGTACGTCAGATCACCGACCATGAGGAGGGGCGGCCGCCCGACGTGACGTACCAGTAGGGACATGCGAACCGGGCGTGTGTCCCGGAGTGGGGAGCAGCACCAGGCTGCCGTCGCCGAAGAGGTCATGACTCCCCGCAAAGAACGAAAGGTCGGGGTCTTCGGTCGGTGTCGGTGCGATGCGGTTCCAGCGTAAGCCGGGTAGGTCGATGTGGCGTCGTCATGAGGCCGCGCAACTCAGGCCGGAGGCTCGACAACGTGTCCCACTCGAGCTGGCTGACGACAATGTCGGCCTGCCTGAGTTCCCGGAGACCGCCGATGTGGTCCTGGTGGAGGTGCGAGAGGATCGCCGTGTGGACGTCTCCGGTGGCGTAGCCGAGTCGACCCAGTCCAGCGCTCAGCGTCTCTTCCGGGGCGATCTCGAAGCGGGCCAGACGCTCGTAGAGCACGTTGGCCACGCCACCCGGGAAGTAGTCGGGGTCGGTGACCGACGCCCGATCCTGTCCGGTGTCGAACAGCACCACGCCATCCCGGTGCTCGATGACGTAGGCGTTGATCGGCCGGGGTCCTGTCCACTGACGGGAGGTGAGCAGCCACAAGAACATGGGGCGCCAGGTGGAAGACACGTGGTCAGGACGGATCTGCACGTTGCCGGTGCTCACCACGGAAACTCGGCGTATCGGATCGTTGCTCTTCATCATTTCGGTTCCTTTGCTGTGGAGTGAGGTGACGTTGGACGTGTGGTTGTTCATGACCGGGAGTCGGTGCTGAGCAGGAGCTCCGGTGCGAGGGGTGGGTTCGGCGTCGCCGGGGCGGAGTGCGGAGCCCGGACCTGGTACGCCGACCAGGGCGCCCACCAAGCGACGGGTCCGAGGATTTTCATCAACGCCGGCACGAGGACCGCTCTGACAACCGTTGCATCGAACAGCACTGCGAATGCCACCCCGAGGCCCAGTTCCTTCACGAAGACGAGCCGCGACAGAACAAGTGCGCCCATGGCGAGGGCCAGGCACAAGGCGGCGGCGGTGACGATCCCCCCGGTGCGGTCGAGACCGAGAGCCACCGCCCGGGCGGGGGCAGCGCCGGCGTCATACTCCTCCTTCATCCTTCCCAGAAGGAAGACGCCGTAGTCGGTGGAGAGTCCGAACACGACGGCGAGGATGATGATCAGGGATGTCGACTGCAGCGCACCCGGACCGCTGAATCCCAAGAAGTGACTGAGGTGCCCCCACTGGAAGGCCCAGCACGAGCACGCCGAAGGTGGCACCGATCGTGAGGATGTTCATGGCCACGGCCATCAGTGCGAGGAGGACTGACCGGGTCATTGCGAAGAGCATCAGCAGGGCAATCAGGACGATCAGTCCGAGGGCGACCGGGAGGTGGGACTTGAGGCTGCTTTGGAGCGACAGGAAGGAGGCCGTCTGCCCGATCACGGTGGCCTTTCCCGGGGCGTGGAGGGCTCGCAGACCCGTCACCGCCCGCTGGGCGGCCGGCGACAGCGGTGCCGAGGACAGGGCGATGTCCGACTCCCATAAGGAGCCCCCCAGGTGCTCGAACGCCGAGACGGCCTTTACTCCCGGCACGGCGGCTGCCTGATCCGCCAACGAAGCCAGCTCCTTTGGCGTCGTCCCGACCGCATCGACGACGAGGCCGGCGGGCGCCTCGGAAAAGCCGCTGAACCTGCCCTGGACCAACCCGTAGGCCGTACCGGCTGAGCTGCTGGCCGGCAGGGTGCTCGCGTCGGCCCCGGTGAACGAGACGTGGAGGAACGGGGCGGCGAGGACGACGACAACGAGGAGGGCGGACAACGCCCAAAGTGCCGGCCGCCGCATGACGAGGGTGGCAATCCGGTACCAGCGCCCCGTGGCGCGCACCTCGTTCGTCACCTGTCGTGGTGTGTGGGCCGGAACAGCGATGCGCTCTCCGAAGATGGTCAGCAGCGACGGCAACACAACCAGGGCAAAGGCACCGGCCGCCAAGACGACGATCGCACCGGCGATTCCCATGGAGTAGATGAAGCGCTGCGGGAATATGGCGAGCGTGGCCATAGCCGCCGCGATGGTGACCGAGCTGAAGAGCACGGTGTGGCCGGCGGTCTTCTTGACCGTCGCCAGTGCGGACTCGATCGAGGCCCCTCGGCGGAACTCCTCTCGAAAGCGCGACACCATCAGAAGGCTGAAGTCGACCGAGAGGCCCAGTCCGAGGGCGATCACCAGGTTGAGCGCAAAGACCGATAAGGGCAAGGCCACTATGACGAGGCCCATGACGCCCAGGGTGACCGCTATGGCGAACAGCGCGCCGAGGAGGGGCACGGCGGCCGCTCGGAGACCGCGGAACACCAGGAACAGCAGGAGGACGAGGAACGGCAATGCGAAGAGCTCGGCGCGGCCCAGGTCCTGAGACGATACGGCGGCGATCTGGACGTCGGCAACCGTCGGACCGCCGAGCCAGGTGTTGCCCTTCAGCGAAGGGTGGGTGTCGATGGCATGTTGGAGAGCCGTCACCGCCTGCTTCTCCTGCACGGTGCCCACAGTGGCGACGACGACAGTGAGATTCCCGCCGTCGGAGATCATGGTGGGGTCGCCGGTGTTGGCGTAATCCAGAACCCGCTTGACCTCCGTGCGGGCGCGGAGAATGCCGACGACGGTGGCCACCCTCGAGGGCAACGGCGATGAGGCCGCGAGGGGCGTCGCGGTCCGGACAACTACCTCGTAGCCTTGTTCGGGATCGGCGCCCGTCGCTCGCTGGATCTGGTGCTGTGCCAAGACGGCGGCTGAGCCGGGAGCGTCGTAATCGCTCAACGATGAAGTGAGATGGGATGAAGCAATGCCTCCGCCCAGCAGGCCGAGAAGGGCAATGACGCCGGCGGCCCAAAGGACCATCCGGGCGCGCCTGCGCTTGTCGGCTGGAAAGACCTCGGCAACGAATTGGTTCTGACTCATGATGCTCCTTTCCCAAAGCACGAGAACTGCGGAGTGAGACAATTGGTCGGACGACGAATGCCCGTGCGACCGGCGTGGTCCGTCGGGTTCAACGGGTCGCCCATGGCGCAGTCCCTTCGTCCGCCTGGACGGAGGAGTGCTGCTCCTCGTTGGCATCGAGCGATTCTTCGAGCACTTTGAGGAGCTCGAGTACGCCGGAAAACGACTTCCAGGTGTCACCGGCGCAGGTGCGTAGTTGCCCTTCGAGCCGCGCGTCAGGAGCGTGGGTGATCTCGAGGAGGAGACACACTGATTGCTCCGGCGTTGGAGGTGTGTCCATGGGTGCCAGTCAACGCTCGGGGCGGCCTGTTGTCCCCAGGGAACGACCCTAGGTTTGACCCTAGGTTCTGTGAACTACCTGGTCATGGAGCGTGAGACGGAAGGACCTGAGGGTCGGACGGTTCAGTCCACGAGAGTGGTGAGCTGTCGGCGGGAGGTGATGTCGAGCTTGATGTAGGTATTGCGTAGGTGGTACTCCACGGTTTTCACCGAGACGTACAACTCAGCTGCGACCTCTTTGTTCGTCAGTCCGGTGGCGACCAGTCGTGCGACGGCCAGCTCGGCGCGGCTCAGGCCCAAGAGGGTGGCGGGGCTTTCGGGAGCGACGGTCACCTGCAGCGCCGCCAATTCCGTGGCGCAGGCTTCCACGAAGGGGTCCGCGCCGAGGCCGGAAAACACGTGATGAGCCATTTCGAGTTGTGCGACGGCGGCTGGCCGATCTCCCGCCGCCCGCAGTCGCCGCCCATCGTCGAGGGCGAGAAGCGCGTGTTCGAACGGCATCGGGACGTGCGGTTCCATTGAGTGGGCTCGTGCAAACTCCACCTCGGCCCGGGCGGTGTCACCTCGGGCCGATGCGAGCGTGCCACTACAGCGGGAGAGCATGAAGGTGGCCGATGCCAGCCCGCTCCTTGGGATGGCCGCATCGAACTCTTGGAGTGCCGCCGCCGCCTCGTCGAGTCTTCCGAGGTCCGTGAGCGCGGCTGCTTCCATTGCTCTCCAGTTGAAGATGCCCGGGCAGCCTCCGACATCGAGGAGTCCGGTGGCTCGTACCTGCTCGGTGGCCCGAAGAACGCCGGCGAGGTCACCACGGGCAGACGCGAGGGATACGGCTGCCAAAGCTGCATTGGCCACGGGGAGCACCTGCGGAAACCGCTCTGCCGCCGTCCGCGCCGCGTGCACGTTGGCCTGTGCGGAGGTCCACTCACCGCGAAAGGCGAGGACCTGGGCTGCCCGCGCGTGGGCCCGCGCCAGGTCGAGTGGGCGATCGGCATCTTGCGCCATGGCGATGGCCAGCTGGGCGTGGGTTACTGCGGCATCCCAATCACCCCGGCGGAAATGGGCATCACTCAGATGGGTGAGACACGTGACCGGATAGGTCGCCGGCAAACCCGCGCGATACGGGCTGCGGCGACGCCCAGGTCGGCGATGGACCCGCTGAAGTCATCGATGTAGACCTTGAGCATGCCTCGCATGATGAGGGCGTCTGTCTCGGCGACGGGTACCTCGTTTCCAGCGTCGGGGAGAAAGTCGAGGACGGCCAGCCCCTCGGGGCTGCGTCCCGCCGCAGCGAATCCATATGCCTGCGCGGTGCGCGCCATGGCCCACACCGCTGAATCCGCGATTGTTCCCTCTACGGCCCGACCCCCCCATTCGATGGCCTGATCAGCTCGACCCGAAATAACCATCCAGTTGGCCAACGACGTCGCGGCTCGGGCTCCGATCTCACGTTCGCTGTCCGGGTCGTGGGCCCGCCACGCCGCGAGCAGGCGGCCCTCGGCGCTGGGTAAACCCGAAAAGACACCCAGAAGTCCTGTCAGGGCGTCGTGTCGGGCACTCGCCGCCCCGCACGAGGCCAGGACACGTGCGGCAGCCGATGTGTCGGCGGCGTTGAGTTGGACCATGGCGGCATCGAGCAGCCGGCGCTCCCTGTCTGCGGTAGCCGACGAGAGGGAAGCCGCCTGCTCCAATGCCCAAGCCGAAGCACCCAGCTCTCCATGGTCGGCGCTGGTTCGAGCGGACTCCTCGAAGTCGTGGGCCAATGCCTCGTCTGGCCCGTGCGATGCCGCGAGACGATGGTTCAGTCCTGCGCTGCCGGTCATGAACTCGGCCGCACGCGCATGCTGCGCTCGTCGGTTCGTTGGACTGAGGTCGGCGTAAATTGCGGCCCGATACAACGGATGGGTAAAGGTGAGCTCGGAACCCAACGCGCTTTCGCTCAGCAATCCGGCTGCCACCGCTGCATCGATCGCCTCCTGGGCGTCATGCAACTGAGCGACCGCTGCGATAGTGGAAGCGGGCGCGTGCTGCCCCAGCACCGAAGCTGCTGCCAAGAATTCCTGGGCTGTAACCGAGAGCCCCGCCACACGGGAGAGAATCACCGCAGAGAGCTCCCGAGGAGCGGGGAGGGCACTGTCCTCAGTGTTCAATCCGGCGATGCCGATCTCATCGAGCAGGGCCCGACAGTAGAGAGCGTTGCCTTCCGTGTGTGCAGCCAGTCGCGCCGCTCCCCTTGGCGACAGGGTACCGAGGCCGAGCGTGCTTGCTAACTCCGCGAGGTCTGATGCTTGCAGGCCGCCCAGTCGGACACGCGTGACGTGCGCGTCGCCCCCGATGAAGCGCGTCCAACCGGGGTCGACGAACTGGCCAATCCGCGCCGACACGATGGTCAGCACGTTGTCGGCTCGTAGCCGCCGCAGCGCGAACAGCACGGCGCGACTCGAGGGCCGATCGACCCATTGCAGATCGTCGATGACGAGGACGACGACCTTGCTGCTCGATTGCAGCCGGTCCAGGAGATCGACCAGCCGGGCTCCGACTGCCATCGGGTCCGTACCCGGGTCCGTGATGGCACCCGGCTGTAACTGGTCGACCACGCCGTAGGAGAGGAGCGTCTCGGCTTCGTCCCCCCCGACCTCGAGCAGGGCTGCAGCGGAAAGAGACCCGAGAAACCGGGATAGGAGGGTCGATTTGCCCGACCCCGCCTCGCCCTCCACGTAGACGACCTGTGGGCGACCCATCGCCGCTGCGGCCAGCCGCTCGTCGAGGATGCGCAGTTCCCCCTGCCGACCGACGAATCCGGCCGGATCGGTCACCGGGTACCCACCAACAGTGCTCCCTGTGGGTGGTCCTCACCATGGAAACGTAGGCGCACGGCGGGACCCGGTCGCCATTGCGGATTTCGAGGAGGAGGCACTCAGGCCTAAGCTAACCCCTGTTGACGCCCGTATAGCAGTCCTGCGGGCAAAGGGCTGGTGTGGTCGCCTCGTTCTGGCCCAGACTCCCGGGCCGCATTCCCGAATAAGGGGACATCGTGACCTCCGCCCGCAGTGTCGAAGATGGCCCGGTTCGCTGGGGCATGCTCGCCGTCATCAGTTTGGGGATCTTCGCGCTCACCCTGAACTGGTTCGACGTTGCCACGGCCTTCCCACTCATCGGCGAGGAGTTTCACGTCGGACTCGGTTCGCTGAGCTTCCTCATCTCGCTCTACATCGTCGGTTACGGGCTTTCACACATCCCGGGCGGCATGCTCGCGACGAAGATCGGCATGAAGAGGACACTTGTGCTCGGGCTCATGGTGCAAGGACTGGCGGGTGTCATGTCCGGGCTGTCCTACAACTACACGGAGCTCGCCTCCTTCCGCGTCGTCAGCGGCATCGGCGGCTCCGTGTTCATCGCCATGGGGACGGCGGCGGTGTTCGTCTGGTTTCGCGAACGAGACGTCACGCTCGCGCTCGGTATCACCGGGGGCGCCGCTTTCAGTGCAGGAGCAGCCTTTGCTCTCTACGTCTGGGTGTACGTGCAACAAGCAACCAGTTGGCATACCTCGTTGGTCCTGGGTGGTGTGGTCGAGCTGCTCGTGATGGTGGTGACACTGGCTGCTTTCCATGTCCCGGACGGCAATCCGTTGCTCGGCGGGGTGAAATTCGATCGGACGGCGCTGCAAGCCTCGCTCGGGAGTAGGGATCTGTGGATCTACGGCATTGCGCTGCTCGGCGGATATGGCGCGTACTTCACGACCTCGCAGCTCTTCAGCGAGTACGTGACCATTGATCGGCATTTCGCCCCGACGACGGGGGGATTGCTCTCGGCCCTCATCTTGCTCGCCGGCATCCCGGGGAGCTTGCTCGGTGGTTATTGCGCCGACCGCAGTGAGAACCTGCGTATGTTCGTCTTCGTTCCCCTCATTGTCGTGTCGGCGTTGCTCATCGTTATCCCCGTGGTGCCCAACGAAGGGCTCTGGGCGCTGGGGATCGCCATCGGCTTCTTCCTCATTTTCGGGTTCGCCGCCTGGCTGGCGGTGCCGGCCCGCGTTTCCCGGGTCGAGCACCAATTCATCGGCACGGCCACGGGTCTGATGCTGGCCCTCGCTGCGATCGGGGGATTCTTCATCCCCATCATCTTCGGGCATCTCGTTCCCCACACCAGCTTCGATACCGGTTGGGTCTTTCTTGCCATCGTGTCCTTTGCTTTTGCCCTCGTCGGCCTGGCGGGTCGGAACCCTGTCCGTAACCCAATGTTGACGGGACGCCGGCAGTCGGCGAGGCGGGTAGGGCGGGCCACCGGGGCCTGACTGGTGTAACCCCTGGCGCCGTCAGCCCCGTGGGTGCATACTCAAGACGTGGCCGCAGCGCCCCCCAACCGTGTGTTCCTCACCGACGTCCGGGGCGGAGACCTGTACCTGCGAGCGACCTGGCACCCCGAATCCGCCACGATCGTGTTCAGCCACTGGAACGGCGAGGTCTGCACGGCCTCGACGCCGGTCGCCCTGACCGACTCCACGAAGCTGATCGACCTTATGGTGCGGTCACTGTCGGAAGTCGCCGAACGGCGTCTGCCTCCGGCCGAGCCGCAGAGACCACGGACCTTCCTTGAGCGGATGAAGGATCGGCTGCGGCCGAGACTGGCCGAAGTGATCGACGCCAGCACCCGATTCCTTCCTGCGGGGAGAGCCGACCGGGAACGTGGCCGGTCGTCGTAGGGTCAGTCTAGGTTGAACCACCGGGCGACCCCCGGCGTTTCAGCCCGGAGCGGTCGACCAGGTCCCGGGCTGGAAGATGACCCACCGTGCCCGCCATTGCAGCTGGACGATTTGGCCGGGAACTACCGTGACGGTCGTCGACGACTCCATTGCCCGCTGGAGGTACAAGTAGCGGAAGTAACAGGTGACCGTGTGCTCGCCAGGTTCAACGGGAAGAAACGACTTTCCCCACGGCTGGACCGATGGCTCGCCGTTGTCGACAACCAGCCTCGGCTTGCAGAGGTAGAAGAAAAACTGCAACGGAAAGAACTTGGTGGTGACGGCGATCCCTGTCGAATCTGGCATGTGTCTCCTTGGTCGTCGCTCGAACTATACCCATCACGCACTTGGCCGGTTGATTCCGACGCCTTGGGCGCCCGAGGTATCGCTCCTAGTGGCGCTTACGCCTGTCGTGTTGTGATTGGGTTCGCTTCGCTTTCCGATTACGACGGCTGGCATTACTACGGGGTGCGTGCGCTTCCTCAAGATGCAGGTTCCTTCGTCGACGGGACATTGTGGTGATACCCCCGACCACGAGAACAACCGCGAGGAGACTGAAGATCAAGACGTAGAACATGGACCCATTTGACCATGGACTGCAGGCCCGCGAAATATCAACAGAGACCTTGACATTTTCGACACCCTCCTGAGCCGGCCCTGTCGCACTGCGGACCGGCGGACGGGGGGTCGGGAGGGTGGGGCATGATCAGCCGTACGGGACCAGCAGGCGGCATGGCGATCCAGACGAAAACCGAGGCCTCGCCACTGCATCTTCAGTTTCCCGCCAGGCTGAGGAGCCAGCCAAGGATTCGGTCCCACTGGTTCTGTCTCGTCGTTGCACAACTCGTGGCGTGTGCCGAACCTTCAAGCACATGCAGTGTCACGTCGTTTGCCCCAGGGTATGAAGAGACCTCCATCAAGGGATCCCGCGAAGTATCCCGTTCTGCGAACCCCAAGAAAACGGGTACGGCGATTGCGGCGGCGTCATGGGCCACGATACCTGGGATCAAGGTGGCCGCAGAGGAATATCCAGGCGTGTTCGTCTTCAGCGCCTCGTGAGCTGCAATCACGTCATCCGGAACGTCGTCCAGGTAGTTCATCCGTCTCGCCTTGTCCTGGTCGGAGGCGTTCGTGGCGTAGGGATCCAGTCCGCTGGAGCGCCCTTGTTCGACCACTTGCTCTTCGGACGTGAGGCCCACGAAGAGGGTCTGATCGGCGCGCCCGTAGAGCAGCTGAGGGAACAGCGTGGAATAGCCGAGGATGGCCACAGCGTCATAGCTGGAGAACAATGCCTGCTGGCGGATGGCGTAGAAGCCTCCCATGGAATGCCCGATCGCTGCGATGAGCGACGGCTCACGGGGCTCGATCTCCGAGCCGAGCGTGCCGCTCCTCAACCGTTCCGACACACTTCGGACCAGAGCGTCGTTGGTTCTTGCCACGAGCTCTGTCGGGAAGCCAGGGTCCGAGGGTCGGGAGCTGTCGCCGGTCCCCAAGAGGTCGAATGCGCACACGACGCATCCCTTGGTGGAAGCGAACTCGGCAAAGCTGTAACCGTCACGTCCAGGGACCGTCATGTCCCAGGACCCCCGTCGTCGCGTCCCACCAGGAAGGCAGAAGAGCAGGATCGGAGAAGAGTCGTCATTGACCGAGGGCAAGAACAGGCTCATGGCGAGCGTCGTGCGCTCGCCCAGCCCGGCGGCCTCGGTGACGTCTATCTGCAATTCGACGGGTTCGTGAGCGTCCCTCATTTGCCGCGAAGATACCGTAACCAACAAACCCTGGGTCGACGCGATGCCTATCGACGGGAACGTGATGTCGGCTTACCCGTGACTTCGGGAGAGTTGTTCACGAAACGTCACCGTCACGGGCTGTATTGCCGCTCTTGACCGCGCCAATGAGTTCGGCGTCGTTGGCGGGGGACTGCTCGTCAATCTCGGCGGCAGGACCTGCCGGGGCCATCGCGAGCTTGCTGACCGTGGGCGCCATGACGGCAACCGGCGCGCCGGGACCTTCGAGACCGTCGATGGGCAGGCCGCCTTCTCACCTTGGCATTGTGATCCTCACGGCTCGTGAGCGACCAGATCTGCCAGAGAGCGAGTGCGGCGAGCAGAACCGAGGCCAGTCCCAGCGGATTCTTCAGATACATGATCCAGTAGCCAACGTAGCGTGGCGCGACGACGACTCCGCCGATGATCTGGCTCTTCGGAACGTGCCAGGGATCGTTCGTCGTGTTGCCGTCTCCCTTGGTGGTGATAATTCCGTTGGAGTTGATTGCTACCAGTCGGTGTGTGACGGTGAGGCCGTCCTCGGTGAACGTCACAACCTGTCCGATGCGATAGTGGCCCTCATGGACGAGGACTGCGCTACCGGACGGAATATGCGGGCTCATCGACCCCGTGTGAATGACGTACACCCGGTAGGACGCGGCCCCGGTGACGAGCACGACGAAGCAGAGCCAGCAACGAGAGCGGCACCAGCAGTAAGAGGGAAATCTTCAGGAACTTCAATTTGTCTCTTCCTTTTCTGCTTTGGGGGGTCGCACCTGCATTGGGCGCGACCCCCCTTCGAGCAGAGTGAGTTACTTCCTAGAACTTGCTACCGACCTGACCAGGCGTGATTCCGACCTGGGTGGCCACGATCTGGAAGGGCAAGCCATTTCCGCTCCCGTCAGTGCCGATCGTGGTGAACTGACCAGCAACAGGGTAGGAGTTCCACGGATCGGTGAAGTCCCCCGATTGCCCGCTCAGAGCGCTCGCGTACTCGAAAGTGAACGTGAATGAACCAGTTGCACCCGACGCGACGTTATGTGCCACCAACAGTTGATTTGGCACCGGCCAACAAGCTGACGTCGGCCCCGACGCCGGTGTGTTGACGAACGGCTGTTCGCAAGTGCTGGTGTTGTCATTCAGGTTGAACGAGTCAAACACATCACCAACTGCTCCGTACCCATCGGAGGTGATGTGTACGGCGCCATACCTGCCCAGGTTGTTGAGAGCACTCAGGGCCGTGAGGTTGTTGAAGTTTAGATAGACATCCTCTGGGCTGCTTCCAGTGTTCTCATAGGTCACCGATACTGACTGCGGCGATCCAGGCAAGAGATTGCTGAAGCTGATATTTGTTGCCGTGGACGGGGTTATGTGGATGGAACCGACTGTTCCAGTGACTCCTCCTTGCACCGTCTGGCTGAAGTATGCACCTGTCTGGCCGGACGCGACAACCGCCACGCCACCCAGAAGAACCACTGACGCCGTGAGCGACACTAGTCGCGCCCTAAAACTCATCCGCTTCATATATTCTGACCTTCCGTTAGATGGATTTCATCTCTGCTCTACGGGCGTCGGGTTCGCCATTCGCTCCCCGCAGGCCCGGCGGCCATACTCAGCATGCGGATCATCACGTCGCCCATCGCTAAGAACCCATGGGTTCTCGCTTGCTGCAAGGAACTCATACGAGCCCCTGTTTGTGCGGTTCGGGCGCGACGACTTAAAGCCCGACATGCTCGAGCCGCGACATCTTGTTTGTCGGAGCAGCGCGCGAAGTTACGTAAGCCTCGTCACATCGCCCCTTGTCATTCGTGAAGATTCGAGCCCATTTGGCCGGCCTCTCGATCGGCTAATCCTTCCCCTCTCTCAAGCGAATGACCTAACCGGGCTTCAACGTTCAACCGAGGCGAACGATGAGTAGTTCAGCTTGGCTCTCTCTGTTCACGTCGTCCTACCCAGGCAGAGCAGGACCAGAGATGACATTGTCATCGGTGGACCGCGATGCGGAATAGAGGAAAAGGTCCCCACTTGCCGGATATTCTCACGGCTCCGTACGCCAAGCGGCTCGAGGAAGAACGAAGTATTCGACAAGGTCACCGTCTTGGGAACGAATGCGGTTGCGCGAGGTTGCTAATGCGCTCGCTCGATGGGAGTGATGTAGCGACTGATGAATATCCAGCCAGCGCGTCACGACTGTCGCAATAGGCCACGAATAGTGCCAAAAGGCCCTATTCGCCGTTGATCGGTCCGAAGTGAGACATCCGGTGGATGCCGTCTCGCTGTGGACCACATGCCCCAACCAGACATCACCTATCCGGACGGCTTCGTCCAATCAAGCTGCCGTGTCCAATGGTTGGGGTATCTCTTGGCGTGCTCAACTCCTACGATCAAGTCATCGAGGACGCCAGACAAATGCGCACGAGCGGCTGTCACCGCAGAGGGTGGCTCGTCGCCATTTGGTTACGCGGTCAGTCGCGTCTAGGAACCGAGCCTCCTCGACCGTTTCTAACGTGTCGTGGAGCCTCAGGTCACTGAACACTGCCGGGAGGATTGGGGTGCGAGCTCTGATCTCGTCCTCGGTCCTGTGGACACGACGATACCCCGCACCCGACTTGGCCGGAGAGATCACCCACACACGACTCAGCATCTCAACGGCCCCGTCGTGGGGATCGCTCAACAGCGAACAGGCTATTGGTTGGTGGCGTCCGACAGTGGCGTCTTCAGCTTTGGCGATGCCGCCTTTTACGGCTCGGCGGCCGTGACGTTCGGAAGCGGGGTCGTCGGCATCTGCTCCTGACGCCAGGGAGGAAAGGCGCGCCGGAATCCGCTGGGCGCCGGTCGGACAGTCCGTTAGGGAGGCGGTAACGTCAATACCGCGTAGCCCTGCGTACCTCTCTCGGGCGCCACAAGTCGCGTCGAGGCCTTTGTCGCTCGGGAGTGATCGGTGAGCGCGCTGGATCTCGAGGCCGATTCAAACGAGCTCCCGTCCACCGCTACAGCGTTGCTCTGAGCTGAAGCACCTCCTCTTTCAGATCGATGCGGTCCTCTTCGAGAAGTCTCAAGTACGTTTGTATCGGAGTGAGTCCACGATTCCGTGCGACGCGAGCGATCGGCGGTGGCGACTCGTTCAGGCGAGTCCACTGACGGGGCACATCGTCATGTTGCGGGTGGGGGAACAAGTAGGTCATGTCAGAACCTCCTTCAAATCTCCACGGTTCCGAGCCCGGACGCCGGAACAACCGTACGCTCCGACGTCCGGGCCTACCCTCCTATGCGCTGACGGCTTGGCGGTCCTCGGACTTGGCGTCGATCGCCTGCTGTTGGCGGTCCTCGGATTGCACGTCGATTGCAATCTTGCGTGGCTTTGCCTTTTCCGCCACGGGAATGTTCAAGCGAAGCACTCCCGAGTGGTACGTGGCACGGATGTTCTCAGTGTCGAGCGTGTCGCCGAGAATGACCTGGCGGCTGAAAACCCCTCGCGGGCGTTCCGAGGCGATCAACTCGACGTTGGGGCCGGTCGGGGAGAGGCGTTCGGCCCGGACGGTCAGCACATTGCGCTCGACGTCAAGCTGCACCTGCTCTGGGTTGATCGCTGGTAAGTCGAACTCGATGACAAAAGTGTCGCCGTCCCGCCAGGCATCCATCGGCATGGCCGCAGGTCGGGCCACGGTGCCGAACACTTGCGAGGCAACCCGGTCGAGTTCCCGGAACGGATCGGTGCGAACCAACATTGGTATTCCTCCTTAGTGATCGAGGGATCTTGTCTGATTGCTACCTTCTCTCTGGTAGAGCCCAGGATATTACCTCTTGTAGCTGACATAGATTTTATGCCAAACTGACGGGGTGTCAACCCTCAGGATTGGAGAAATTGATGGTCCGACAAGCTGTGCCTGATCCGTCGCGAGGGGTTTACGGCATTTCGGTGGCTGCCAGTCTGGTCGGGAACGCTCCGCAGAATCTCCGCCTCTACGAGGCTCGAGGGCTCGTCTCACCCGCCCGTAGTGACGGTGGCACTCGGCTCTACAGCGAGAACGACCTCGAACGCCTCCGGTTGATCGGTCAGCTTTTAGAAAACGGCCTGAACTTGGCCGGCGTCGACATGGTCATAGAGCTCCAAGAAGCAAATGAACGACTGCAGGGGGAACTCGACGAGCGAGCAGGCCCGGGGAAAGGGGGCTCGACCTCACTCGAACCGGAATAGATGTCGCCATCCCGTAGTGCCCGGTTGTGATGCGCTTATTCGTGGCTGTCTGGCCGGATGAGGCAACGCAGCAGCGCCTCTCTGCATTGAAAATTAGCGAAGCCAGGGGTCTCAGACTGGTCCGACCGGAGCACTGGCACATCACCCTCCGGTTCATTGGTGAGGTCGACGACAGCATCGTGCCAGCGATCATCAACTCACTTCGGGATGCTGCCGTAACCGTTCGAGGTCCCGTCCACTGCAAGGTCGGCCTGGCTACAACGTGGTTCGGTGGCACACGCGTACTACAGATTCCAGTCGCAGGTCTCGACGAGATGGCAATCGCCGCCCGGGCGGAGACGTCTGCCTTCGTCCCGAAAGACAAGCCAGACGGAGGACGCTTTGTCGGACACTTGACGCTCGCCCGTTCAAGGGGGCGGCTCAGCGCCACACTTCGACAAGAGTTGGCGGGGATTCCCTTCAGCTCGGCATTCCACGTCGATTACTTCGATCTGGTGAGGTCGGATATTTCGAACGAGGGTCCCCGATACACCACGCTGGAGCGGTTTCTGATCACTCGGTAATCAGAGCGAAGGGTGCCTCAAGAAGTTCCAGAGGCGTCCGTGAGGGCGAAGGTGAGGGTGTCCCCGATGGGTGAGTACGGCGACCGGAAATCACGAACTAGTTCACGGTTTCGGTCGCCGGGGCCATTCGGGTGCGGCGAAGCGAGGCAGTCGGGACTGGTGTCGTCAACTTTATGACGGTTCCCGGATCCACGATCCGTCCTGTGCCGACATGGATAGACCCGATGTGAGATGCTCACCTTGAATGGTCCTGCGATCACTGAACTGACCGAGTTCGTGGCCTTGACCGAATAGGTGAACGTCGTCGTTCCCCTTGGTACGGTTCCGCTGAGTACCCCCGTAATGGAATTTATTCTGAGCCAGCCCGGAGCGCCCCTGACGAGAGAGTATCTCGGGATCGGGGTACCACTCGCCTGGAAGGTGTAGCTGTAGTTACTCCTTGCCGTGGCGATGAGCGGTGGAGCAGCGGCAGTGAAACTGGGTGGAGCTGTCCTGCTGTTCACTGCGACCTTGAACGGTCCCGCAGTCACCGAGCTGATTGTGTTCTTCGCTGTCACCGAGTAGCTGAACGATGGCGTGCCCGATCGGGGAGTTCCGCTGATTACGCCGGTGGTGGCGTTGATGGAGAGCCAGGAAGGCGCGCCGTGGGCGAGCGCATACGTCGGAGTCGGGGTGCCGGTGGCCTGGAAGGTGTACGTGTACGGCGCCCCAACCGTCGTCGTCAACGGCGGGGTGTCGGCGATGAATACCGGTGCCGCAGTGACAGCGGAGACCGTCACCGTAAACGTACCGGTGGTGGCGTTGGGCAGGTCGCCGTTGCTGGCTATCACCGAGTACGCGAAACTGGCGGTCCCGGTCGGGGGCGTCCCGGCGACCGCACCGGTGGTGGGGTTGATGGTGAGAAAGCTCGGCGCACCGGTACCGAGGGCGTACGTCGGTGCGGGGGTGCCGGTGGCCTGGAAGGTGTACGAGTACGGAGCGCCCACTGTGGCTGTCAACGGCGGCGAGTCGACCGTGAACTTCGGAGCGGTGGCGGTGGCGCCTTTCACGACCACCGTGAACGGGCCTGCGATGGCGTTCGGCAGTGTGCCATTGCTGGCAGTCACTGAGTAGGTGAAGCTGGTCGTTCCCGTCGGGACTGTGCCCGATACGGCGCCGGTGGTGGAGCTGATGGTGATGAACGTGGGCGCACCAGAGGCTAGAGCGAATGTCGGGGCCGGGGTCCCGCTGGCGATGAACGTGTAGCTGTACGAGGTTCCCCCAGTCGCTGTCAACGGCGGGGTGTCGGTGGTGAACGTCGGTGCCACTCCGGTCACCGTCGGGACCTCGGCGACGAACACCGTCCCGCTCAGCTGGGCCAGGGTGGGCGAGGTGGTGGAACTGAGTGTGGCTGTCACGCACGGCGGTGAAGTGTTGGTGGGGCCGGTGGTGGGAGTGACCGGCTGCCATGCCCCGGCACCGCTGTTTACGACCGGATTCCACCACTGTAACGACGTACCGCCGCCGAGGTCGCAGTCCTGGAGGGTCACGGAGGTGAACGCCGAACCCGAACCCACGGCGGCGTCGAAGAATGTGGCCCCGGTGGAGAAGGAGGGCGTCCCGACAGGATTGGACCCGTATCGGCCTACTCTCACCGAACCGGCGCCGCCGGAGCCAGTAACGGTGATGGAGCCGTTGGTGTCGGTGGACGTCGCCACGGCGGGCGACGAGCCGGTCGAAGTGGCGGTGTTGCAGTTGTTCAGATTGGTGCACGACGGCGGGGTGCTGCCGGGGATGACGTAGGTGTACTGGTCCGCGGGCTGGTTCACGCCCGAGGTGATGAACCCTCCCGCAGTGTCCGGGATCTCGACCCGGATGTCAGCGGGTGGCAACGGCGTCGGGAGCACCGCCTCCTCGGCCACTGCGGAGGGTACGTCGACCGTGATGGACGTGTCCGTGACGGAGATCGGCGTCGCCGTCACGGGGAGGGTGGCGAAGCCGGTGAAGGTCCACTCCACCTGGGTCGCCCCGGTGAACCCCAACCCGGTGATCGTGATCTGCTGCCCGCCACTGACCAGCCCGGTCTGGGACGAGAGCTTCTGTACCACCGGGGCGTTGTAGGTGAGCGTGTCCCCCGGGTTGCCGGGATTCGGCGCTGACGTCAGCGTGACTCCGGGCAGCTCCGGTACCGGTACCTGCACCTCGACGTCACAGACCACGTTTGCCTGGGTCCTCCCCATCGTCGGCGTCATGTCGGGCGCTGTGAACGACAGGGACGTCCCCGTCCCCCCGGTCTCCGGTGTCACCACAGTGTTCACCCCGGATGCGCACCCTCCGGTTCCCGAGGGGGCGAGTACAACGGTGCCCCCGGTGAGGTCGACACCGGTGATCGTCACGAATGTACCTCCGGTGACGACGGCGCTGTGCTCGGAGAGATCGGTGACGGCGACCGGGACGAGGTAGAACTTGTCGTTCGCTCCCTGGGCCACCGACGAGGAGGTGATCACCGACGTGGCGGAGTTCTGCACCGGTATGTCCACGATGAGATCAGTGAGGAGGTCCCCCGTGCCGCCGCCGGAGGTGTAGGCGTTGTACTCCGAGGTGGCGTCCGGTGCGGTGAACGACGCGACGGTGCCGTCTCCGGAGACACCCACCGGACTCGCCGACACGAAGCTGATGTTCTGGGTGGGCTGGAGGGAGACGGAGTCCGCCCCGTTGAGCCACTGCCCGGTCAGTGTGACCGTCTCGGATCCCCTTCACCGGTCCCGCCGCGGGACCGGTGGGGGATCCATTGACCGTGGTGTTCACCGCGGTCACTATCGGCACCATCGCGGTGTAGCTGTCACCCGGAGGGCTGGCCTTCGACGTACCTCCCGGCGTGACCACTTCGACATCGACGGTGTAGTTCGTGTTCACCTGCGCGGCGTTCATCTGCTGGGAGAGGTCGGGGGCGTTCGCCGTGATTGAGGTGTCCGACGTGGAGGGCGTCGGGAGGGTCACCGTGGTGGTGCCGCCGGCACCGACGAAGTTCACCGCAGTGGCGCCGGTGAACCCGGAGCCGTTGATGGTGACCGGCTCACCGCCGACCACCGGGCCCTGGGTCGTGGTCAACGACTCCACCACCGGCGTACCGGGAAGCGGGAAGCTGATGAAGATGGCGCCGCCTTCAGATGCGACCCCGGTGAGGCTGGACACGCCGGACTGAGGGTTGCTCACCGTGGTGGCGGCGTAACCGCTGCCCCCGCCTCCACCGCCACCGGTCTGCCATCCGGCCCCGCCTCCGCCCCCTCCGTAGTACCCCCCACCGCCTCCGCCCGCACCGGTCTGGAGACAGGACGTGCCGAAGCCGGTGCTGGGATCGGGGGGAGTCGGATACCCCCCATCGCCGCCGTCGGGAGTCTGAACGAAGGGCGAAGGCGCCGGACCTTCGCCGGTTTGGCCGGCGGGGCCGTTGTCTCCGACCCCGCCAGCTGGGCAGTCTGAGCTGTTGTCACCGCCGCTGCCACCACCACTGACGGTGGCTCCACCACCACCCGCACCCGTGGCATCCGCATCGCCGCCGCTGGTGATCGCATTGGGTGCGCCCACCTGGCCGGCTGCACCTCCTCCGGCTCCGCCGCCATTGCCGCCCGGCCCTCCGATACCCTCGTCCCAGCCATCGCCACTACCACCCCCGCCACCTGCGGCCAGAAGGAGGTTGCCGGAGGAGTCGTAGACGTAGCTGCCTCCGCCACCCCCGCCGCCGCCTGGCGAGGAATTGCCCCCGTCGGGCCACCCCGATCCGGTCTCGTTACTCGTCTGCAGCCCCGCCTCCACGCCGTTGGTGCCTGCGACCAGGGTGAGGGTGGCACCGGGTTTCACCGTGATGGTGCCGCTTTCCTGTCCGCCGTAGGCCGGGAGACCAGGGCCCACGTCGGCCAATCCTCCGAAACCGCCATCGACGACGACGTTCAGCGAGGTTATGCCAGCAGGGACGGTGAAGGACTGGGTGGTCACGACCGGGTTGTCGTTGGCGTCGTAGGCGGAGAACGCAGCAGTGCATATCCCATTGCTGAGAGAGACCGTGCCACCGGTGGCAGGGCAGCCCAGGGCTCCCGCCGTCCCGTGACCCAAGGTCGTCACCAGAGGAACCAGGACGGCGCACACGAGCACCGCCGCACCCGCCAGCCCCCGTTTACCTCTCCCGATCGGCGACGAACCTGGAAGTGCCAATTGCTCCGCCTATCCCTCTTCGGCTCCCCGCCAGGAGCCTTCCCCGTTCCGATTGTCAACGTAAGAACACGATTGCTGCATGTCTAGAGGCGAAAGACCCAAATATCGCCAATTTCCCGACGGACGGCCTGAAACTTTGTCGACCCGGGTCGTCGTTGAAGAATCGAAGTGGTAAGTGATAACTTACGGTTCGTGAAGACTTACGAAAGGTCGCCACTTGGCGTTCTGGCGGAGCCGGCACGGCTGGCCATTTTCGAGTTGCTGGCCGAAGAGCCCCTTCCGGTTGGCGAATTGGCGGATCGCCTTCCAATATCTCGACCAGCGGTGTCCCAACATCTCAAAGTGCTCAAGGAGGTCGGGCTTGTAGTGGACAGGCCCGAGGGAACCCGGCGCGTCTATCAGGTCGACCCGTCGGGTGTCGCAGAGTTGCGGGCGTACCTGGATCGCTTCTGGGGATTCGCGCTGGCGTCGTTCAAATCCGTTGTCGAAGCACAGGAGGAAACTCATGACATCCCAAACCGCTGATACCGCCGTTCGGACTTCCGTGGTCGTCTCGGCATCCCAAGAGCGCGCCTTCTCGGTATTCACTGAAGGCATCGGAAGCTGGTGGCCGCCCGACCACCACATCCTCCAAGGCGAGCTAGCCGAAATGGTCTTCGAGCCACACGTCGGCGGAGCTGTCTACGATCGAGCCGTCGATGGGACCGAGTGTCGCTGGGGCCGGGTGCTCGCCTACGAACCGCCAGATCGGTTCGTGATTACCTGGAACATCAGTCTGCAGTGGCAGCTTGAATCCGACCCTGCGAAGGTGAGTGAAATCGAAGTGACCTTCCATCCCGAGAGCCCTACGACCACCCGCGTCGAGCTCATTCACCGCAATCTCGACCGGCACGGCCCGGGCTGGGAGCAGATGCGCGACGCCGTCGGATCACCTGACGGCTGGCAGCGTGGCCTTACTCGGTTCGCCGAGTGGGCCGCGCGATCTCCCTCCGCCTGAGTCGTTCCGTGAGTACTTTCGTCTTGCGACTCCATGCGCCCCGCCCGACGTTCGCACTTGACATGACCGACGAAGAGCGGCCGGTCTCCGTTCTCGGAGCATTCTTTTCCTTCGGACCCGTGGTGTGCTGCGAATGACGCCGACGCGTGTCGATCGCCGAGCTGCGCACACCCGGGGGACAGGGGACGCCCCCCTTCGTGCTCGTCCTGCGAGCGAGGTTGCATCGAAAAATTCCTGATCAATGGTCTTGCCTGGCGAACCCGGGATCAGTTATCAATTTCGATGACGTCGGGCTTCGTGACCGCACCAACAACAGAATCACTTCTGCACAGAAGGGAGGTTTCCGTTGATGGAACGTTTAGCGCCTAGGCGATGGTCGGGTTTCACCTAATAAGGCTTCAGTCGTACATGTTTCAGATCCGTCGTACGTGAAACGACTGCATGGCCCGAGGACATCGTGCTCCAGGTTGTGCTGCGTTTCCCCAACACGAAGCGGTTCTGTGAGTCGTGCACCGAGCGTTATACAATTCAATAGCTGCGAACGAGGGACGGCTCCAAAGAGCGGTTCCTCGTTCCGATGCGGACGTTCTCGGCGACAAGATGAGTCTGGCGCTCAAAGGGCGCGGGTGCTAATAATTCGTTTCGGCGGCAACGCTGAACGAAAGAGAGGACGACAAGCAACGGGAGGTTCCCGATGACGATCACGACTCAATACAGAGACTTTGGCGGATTCGAAGTTCCAGATGAGCAGTGCCCTCGTACCGTCGATGTCGGGTGGGCCGAGGAAGCTCCCGTTCTGAGCCTGCGCTGGTACGGTGACCCCCCACCACGCCAACACATTGGTCCGGTAGTCGTGACCGGCGTGTTTGACATCTTGCACCCCGGACATCTCCGCTTCTTGACCTGGGCGGCGGCGCAGGGTCGCCCCCTCTACGTCGGGGTTGAAGATGATGCGCGCGTGCGCCACTGGAAGGGACCCAGCCGCCCTGTGCATACGTTGGCCGAGCGCGCCGAAGTACTCAGCGCGCTCCGACCCGTCGCAAAGGTCTTCTGCATCCTCGGTGATCCCACCATCTGCGAAGGCGCTGACTACGTCCGCCTTCTCCGCGAAATGGACCCGGCGGCTCTCGCCTTCAGTGCCGAGGATCCCCATGCTGAGGCCAAGCGAGCTGGAGCAGCCGCTTTGGACGCCGATCGTTGGGAGTTCCCCTTCGAGGTTGGCCATTCGACTTCTGCTCTCCTTCATCGCTTGGGGCACGACCTTTCCCAACAGTGCTATTCGGACTGAGAAATATCGTGGGGTCCGGCTGCGACGATGCCTGCCCGTTCAGTGAGTCGCTTGTCTGAGGGAAATGAGAGAGAAGCTGACAGCAAAGCCAGAAACCTCACTGGAGACGGCTCTGCGCGATATAAACCTCGACAGATCCGGAGCCTCACAGGCAACTTTGCTGGCCGTCACGGAGCTCGCTATCGAGATCGCTCGCGAAGGACGGGAGGGTCGCAAGATAGGCACCTTGTTCACCGTCGGTGCGGAGAGAGAGGTTCTCCGCAGAAGCGGTTGTCTTATCCTCGATCCGCTCGCGGGTCACCCGCCGGAGAAGCGTTCGATCGCAGATCCTGATCTTCGTGAGACGGTCAAGGAGTTGGCGCAACTCGATGGCGGATTCATCGTGAGTTCCAATGGCACCGTTGTGTCGGCTTGTCGGTATTTCGAGGCGACCCTCCCCAGGGCCGACCAACCTCTCGGGCTCGGTACGAGACATATCGCGGCAGCGTCCATATCGTCAGTGACTGGTGCGATTTCGGTGGTGGTGTCGGAGAGCTCGGTGGTCCGCATCTATGCGGAGGGCGCGCTCATAAACGAGATTCTTCCAGAGGTATGGCTACTCCACCGGTATATCTCCCACTTTGCGGAACCACAGCTCATGAATGACTCCGCGCAGAATCTTGCAATCTTCCAAGGGCACGCGAACCACGTACCCTTGAACACGCAGGGTGACGGTGCTCACGATTTGAGCACCGGTCTCTAAAGGTGTCGTACGACTGGCACCGCATCAGGCAACGTTTCCCTCCAGTCGGTTGTGGGCCGGTAACCGAGCCGTGGACGGCAGGAAGGTGGGCCTTTTGCTCCAGGGTGGCGGTGAGAGCCTCGCGAAATCGTCGGCCTCGAGCCCGACGGGCGGCGTGACCGTGCGGTAGGTGGACCCTGATTCGCCGTTTCGCCTGATGAACCGGCCTCGCCAGGGCTCATCGGAGAGCCTCGTGATCGACCTCGGCAGCATTCTCCGATTGGTTTTCGAGGTGTCGCCAAAGTGCCAGGTGGCTCGATTGTGCAACGGTCGGCCGCGTGCCCATCTCGATACGCCGCCCGGAGATACGGCAAGTCGGCGGTTCGTCTGCGCCTGCCTGCACGATTCATCCTCCCTGTTGAATACGCTGCGGGACGCTCTTTGGCGAGCCACGGTAGGAGATGCCTCTAGTCGGTTGGGTTTCCCGTTGGCCACGTTCGCGGTGCGCCGAGCGCCGATATCACTCCGCGCATGTTCCAACCGCGCGATATCGGTGCGCTGTGTCAGCAGAGCCGAGATCGATTCGCGCTTCCGTGGAGTCCGCCGGCATCGACGCCACGAGCCATGGGCGGCACCTCCTTTCGTCGTCTTGCTACGCACTGGATCTTCTCGGGGAAAGAGGCAACTCTCTCCGCCCCGGCATCCCTTATTTTTTGGTTGAGTCGATCACCGGAATGAGGGATCGGAACGAACTGATCGCCGGTGGCGTCACCGTGAACGGTGACCCGACGATCGCTGTCCGCGGAGCCGTCACGGTTTGTGATGAAGTCGGTCGGTGCGCCACCGGCGTGGGCGATGAACCCTGCAGCCTCATCGCCACGACCAGCGCAGCCATCAGGCAGATAATTGCAACTGCGGCGAGAATTCGCCGCCGGCGCCGGTGGGTTTCGTGTACTGACGGCGCTCGTTCGCCGCCGCCGATTTCCTCGGCTCGTTGTGGTACGCACGTTCGGCCCAGGTGACATCAGTCGATCCCGGTCGCTGGTCGACCTTTGAATTGCCCAAGGGTGGGGATACGTGATCGGCTGTAACGGTCATGACTCATCACCTCCATTGCCACAAGACGATGTTTTTTCGTTGACGGATAGGTCTCTCAGGGCGTCCGCTGTCGGCCGACACCCCGGTCCAAGCTGCGCCCTACGACCGGAGCCCCAACTCCTGTACCTCTTTGTGCAGATCGATGCGATCCTCTTCGAGGAGCCGCAAGTAGGTCTGTAAAGCAGTGAACCCACGGTTCCGGGCGACACGCGCGATGGGTGGCGGGGGCTCGTTCACCCGCGTCCATTGTCGGGGCACATCTTCATGCTGGGTGTGGGGAAACGAATACGACATATCGTCGCCTCCCTGTGCTCTTCTCTGCGGGGGGAGCCCGGACGCCGGATCCTGAGTGGGCACGCTCCAGCGTCCGGGCTTACCTTCCTATGCGCTGACCGCGTGGCGGTCCTCGGACGTGGCGTCGATCGCCTGATGGTGCTGGTCCGAGGACTGCACGTCGATGGAGATCTTGCGTGGCTTTGCTCGCTCTGCCACCGCAATGTTCAAGCGGAGCACGCCGGAGTGGTAGCTGGCCCGGATGTTGTCGGTGTCGAGCGTGTCGCCGAGGATGACCTGGCGGCTGAAGACGCCGCGGGGGCGTTCAGAAGCGATCAACTCGACGTTGGGGCCGGTCGGGGAGAGCCGTTCGGCGCGCACCGTCAGCACATTGCGCTCGACGTCGAGCTCCACCTGCTCGGGGTCGATGGCCGGTAGGTCGAACTCAATGACGAAGGTGTCGCCGTCACGCCAGGCATCCATCGGCATCGCCGCCGGCCGGGCGGCTGTGCCGAACACTTGCGAGGCAACCCGGTCGAGTTCCCGGAACGGATCGGTGCGAACCAACATTGGTATTCCTCCTTCGTGATCGAGGGACTCGGTTGACCTTTTCTTCCTCTCTTTGGTACTTGCACAAGGATTATCTCTTTTGACCGACATAGATTTTATGCCAAACTGGCAGAGAGTCAAGTCCTGGGGAACGGAGAATTGTCGATGGTCCGACACGCTGAGCCTGATCCGGCACGGGGGGTCTACGGCATCTCGGTGGCGGCGAGCCTGGTCGGGAACGCACCGCAGAATCTCCGTCTCTACGAGGCTCGGGGGCTCGTCGCTCCGGCGCGGAGCGAAGGGCACAGGGCACTCGGCTCTACGGCGAGAACGACCTCGAGCGGCTCCGGATGATCGGCCAGCTTTTGGAAAACGGCCTGAACCTGGCCGGTGTGGATATGGTGCTGGATCTCCAAGCAGCAAGGGCACGGCTGCAGGGGGAACTCGACGAGCGAGCAGGCCCGGGGGGCGAGGGTTCCGGATGACTCGAATGGATAGGAGCATGAGCGAGGAGGGCTCAGGCGTAGCCCGGCGACCGACCGCCCCCGGCTCTGTCGTTTCCGCCGTCTTTTTGCTCTCCTAAACCGTGGGTGCAGGCCGCAACGCTCGTGCGTCATCGGGTTGCAGTTTTTGAAGATGAGAGTGCCTCCGTCCTTTGGCGTGGCTCGATGAAGCTGGGCGACGACGTGAGCGAGGATGTAGTCGCGTTCGACTATCGCGGCGTCGACGCCATCGGCGTCGGCTCTACGGGTGATGGCATGGCGGGTGAGCACTAGTTCCGGACTGCGGCTCTACCGAGGGCAGACCCTGCGCCACGAGTCGACTTTCAATGGTCTGGGCGACAGCGATGGATCGGTCAACGGCCCCGAGGACACAGGACGCCAGCACGACTTCTTTGGTGCGGCCCATGCGACGAGCGGCCGCATCAACGTCGATGCCGGCGGCGACGAGTTGGGTGGCTTACACCGAGCCAGAAGGAGTGCGTGGTGACGTCCAGGCCGAGCCCCTTGCCAAGGCCGGCGGTTGGTTGACGGTGAGTCGGCAGATAGGCGGGGATTTTGCTAGCCGTCCGAATCAGATGATGCCAGGTGACGTAGAAGCGCGCTGACCAGGGATTTCTGGGAGAAAGGTGCCTCCCAATCCCACACAAAATTGCGAAATAGTAGGGATGTTTGTTGGGATGTTTTGGAGCGATCGTCCAGCGTCCGCCAAGTAGTTCAACAGGATGGGTCCACTCGATCGACGAGTCTCACACGCTCCACAGCGCCTGGGTGGGTGACATCCGCGCGGCACGCAAGGCGGGCATGAGCCCGGCGACCGCGCCGATGACCAGGGAAGCAGCGAAGCCGCCAAGCCACGCTTCTGGAGGCACGACGGTGGCCCAGCCTTTGGTGTGGGCGTACACCGACGTGGACGCGACTCCGAGGGCAACGCCGACGACGCCGCCAAGGAGCCCGAGGAAGACGGCTTCGGAGAGAAACTGGGTGCGGATGTGGCCTTTGGTGGCGCCGAGCGCGCGGCGCAGGCCGATCTCGGAGCGGCGTTCGAGGACGGAGATGATCATGATGTTGGCGACGCCGACCGCACCGACGAGGAGGGCGACAGCGCCGAGTCCGAGAAAGAGGCCGTCGAGGGCACTCTTGGCCTCGGCTTGAGCGACGAGGACGTCGGAGGGTTGGCTGACGCTGACCCCGCTGGGGTTCTCAGGGTTGGCCGTGGCGCCCAGAAGGTTGTCGACCGCGGTGACCCGGTCGTTCTGGGCGCGGACGTAGATGGTGGAGGGATGCCCGTCGAAGCCCAAATACTTCTGTGCCGCGGGGTAGCCTACGAGTACGGAGGAGTCGATGGCGGAGACCAGCACGGCCGGTCGGAGGATGCCGGCCACGTACAACCATTGGCCGCCGACCCAGATCCTCTCGCCGGGGTAAACGTGGTCGATTCCGAGGCGCTGTGCGGCAGCGGCACCGAGGACGGCCACGGGTTCTTGGGCGGTGGCCGCGTTGAGGTACTGGCCCTGGGCGACGCTGGTGGCGACCACGGGGAGGAGGTCGAGGGATGCGGCTTGGACGGTCAGGGCGTTGGTGTTGACCGGGGAGATGAATGGGTTTCGGTAGGCGTTGACGCCGCTTACCGTCCCCGTGGTCTGCACCTGCTGGACGCCGCTGATTCGGCCGATCATGGCAGGCGCCGTGGTGGGCAGCTCCGCGGTGCCGCCGGTTACGTTCTGGCCGTTGCTGACCGTGAGAAGGTTGGTGCCAAGCTGGCTGATCTCATCGAGCAGGCCGGCTTGGGACGAGGCGGACAGGCCGAGAACGGCGACGATGGCGGCCACGCCGATGGCGATCCCGAGAGCGGACAGCCCGGCCCGCAGCTTCCGCGTCCGTAGGCCGACAGTGGAAAGCCGGGTCAGATCGGAGAGGGGTAGCCGCCTCCGGCTCAGGATGGCAGCGGGCACGGCTGCTCCTGATCGCCGGGTGCGCGGGTTGCGTCCAGCGCCGCGTGGGTGGGGGGATGAGCCAGGAAGGCGAGAGGTCGCAGGCGGGAGCCGGTGCCCGCGGCGGGGCCGGTGTCGGCGACAATACGGCCATCGAGGATGCCGACAGTACGGGGCATGCGCTCGGCGATGACGTGGTCGTGAGTGATGACCACGATGGTGGAGCCGGCCTGGTGGAGCTGATCGATCAGGGCCAGGATGGACTGCCCGGTGACCTGATCCAGATTGCCTGTCGGCTCGTCGGCGAGCACGATGGCCGGCTGGCCGACCAATGCCCGGGCGATGGCGACCCTTTGGCGTTGCCCACCCGAGAGCTGGGTGGGACGGACATGAGGGCGCTCGGCCAGGCCGACCAGGTCCAGGGTATCGAGGGCGCGCTGGCGGCGCTGCTTGAGGGCGATACCGGCATAGAGGAGCCCGTCTGCCACGTTGTCCAACACGGTGGAGTGCTCGGCCAGGAAGAACTGCTGGAAGACGAACCCGATCCGAGTGGCCCTCAGATAGGCGACTTCGTCGTCGGCCATGCTGGCGACGTCCAGCCCGGTGATCCGTACGTGGCCGCTGGTGGGGCGGTCGAGGGTCCCCATCAGTTGCATCAGGGTGGTCTTGCCCGACCCCGACGGCCCGACGATCCCGACCAGCTCGCCTTGGCCGATGGCGAGGCTGACCCCGCGCAGGGCCTGCACGGGCGGCTCGCCGGAGTAGCTCTTCGTGACGTCGTCGACGTCGAGCACCGGAACCCGTAGCGCCGCGGCCGCATTGCCGTCGGGCATGGGCAGCAGAGAGTTGGTCACGTGTTCGGGACCACCACTCGTTGGCCAGCGGCCAGGTCCGAGCTGGTGACCTGTACCAGCCCGTCGGCGTCGTCGAACAGTCCGAGCGAGACGGCCACCAGATGGTTGATCCCGTCTGCGTCCACGACCTCGACGGCGTAGCCACCGCTGGACTTGGCCAGCAGAGCGGTCACGGGTACCACCAGTGCACTGGGCACACTGGCCGTGGTGATGGAGACCTGCACCGGGGCCTGATCCCAGGTTCCCGTGGCGGCAGGATCGGAGGGGGTTACGTCCATCGCGACGGTGGGTGTCGTGCTTGCCCCCGAGCCGCCTGACGAGCAGGTGCCCGTTCCCTGCGCAGCGGCGCCAGAGCTGGAGCCGCCGGACGCCGAACTCGTTGGGCAGGTGGCCACTGTCCCCACCGAGGCGACGACACCAGGGGTGGTCTGATTGTTGGGCAGGGTGATGGTCACCGTGTCCCCGACGGCCACGTCGGTCTGTTGGGAGGCGTCTAACGCCACCTGCACCTGGCGAGTGGTCGAAGTGGCCTGCATCACGGTCTCGCCGGTCTGGGTGTTGCCCCCGAGCGGGACGGACAGAATCGTGACGCGCACGGCGCTGGGTTCGAACACTGCTTGTCCAAGGGTCAGGGTGCCGTTCTGGGTCACCCCCAGCGCGGCCTGGAGCCGCTTCAAAGCGGTCGTGGTGGCCGATCCGAAGGAGGTGGACGTTGGACTGAGCTGAGCCGAGGTGGCGTCACCGAGTGCAACCAGATCGGCGTTGAGTTCGGCCACGTCGGCGCCGGTCACCCCGGCCGACAGGGTCCGATAGGCGGGTGTCGTGCCATAGAGGAGGACCACCGGACTGTCGTTCACCCGGTACAGCACCTGGCCTTCGGAGATCACCTGGCCGGGCAGTGGCAGTTCGGTGTATGTGCCGCTGGCCTGGTTGATCACCGAGTACGGAGAACCGTCCGGGGCCGTCCGATAGGTCAGGGCCCCACCCACCGAGACCATGGCCGAGAGTGTCCGCGTTTCCACTTTTGCGGTGTTGGCTGGCTGCCCGGTTGTGGCCGAGGTCGCTTGCTTCGCACCGGGCAGTACAACCGCGACGCCGGTGACGACCACGGCAACCAGAAGGGCCGCTCCGGCCAGCACCCACGTCCTCCGCGTCACGGGACCCGCCACCCCAGGGCACCTGATTTGATGACGTTGCCTTCTGCGCCATCAGCGGAGGCGATGAGCTGCTCAGCCGCTGTCCTTCCGTTGCCGGTCACCCGCCCAGTCCACCGACGGACGGCGTCTTGCAGGCAGCCATCGCCGACTGCAGCTGCGGCGAGTTGGACCCGACGCCCGAGTCGTGCACTTCGCGGCCCGAGAACGTCGGGTCGGGGAAGTTCGCCACGCCGTGCGAGCGGATGCATGCGGCCCAGTTCAACCACGCCTGCTGTTGGGCGGCGGTGAGTTGCTGGCCGGTGGAGTTCCACGGCGACGGCAATCCCTTGCAGGCCTGAAGTGCCCCTTGGAACGCGGCGGAGTTTGGGTCAATTCCGGCGGTCCTGTACCCATAGCCGCCGCTGGGCGTCAGCACCGGGTCGGGGAAGTTCGAGACGCCGTGGCTGCGCATGCATTGGGAGTAGGCCACCGCTTGAGCGAGCGGCGACGTCCCCGACGAACCTGATCCTCCCGACGAGGCGTTGGTCGTGGTCGACTGGGAGCCAGCGTTCGGGCCGGTGGACCCGCCCGAGCAACCTGCCAGGGTTACTGCCAGGGCCACCGCCGCGGCCGCCCACAGGTGCGATCGACGCATGATTCCTCCTTGGAACACCACGGGGCCCTCAGCGTGTCGATTCCGAGGGGCTGTTACATGCGACGTGTGTTGGTTCGCTCTGGGTCATGCCTGTAGTCAAGACAGCCTGGTGTTGCCAGCACGTATCGGTTTCTCGATACGCGGACGATATGTCCCGACGTGTAGGCTGACCTGAATGTGCGTGTGTTGATCGTTGAGGACGAGCCCTACATGGCAGAGGCCATCCGCGATGGCCTACGCTTAGCGAGCGATCTCAGACGACGTAGCGTCGTCGCGGAGGACTCACGGTTGTCGCTCTCCAGCTTGGTCTGAGTTCGCTCGCGGATGGGCGACCTGTGTTGCGGTGGGTCGGTGACGGGCCGGCCAAGCCGGCCCTATGCCCATCGCCGAGGTCCCCCGTGAGCAAAGGATGCAAGGGTCCCCATAGCGTTCTCCCTTGACAATCAACTGCTGATCGACCGCGCCAACGGTCGGAGAGGAGGCCGCCATGGGGACCGTGGCCAGGCTACTGGACGAGCACGTGAGCTTTCGCTGCACCTCGGTGGACCGCATCGGGGTCAGGGGCTACATCCCGGGGATCCAATACGAGTTCGGGCTGATCAAATTCCTGCTCAACCGGGGAGGAACTATCCCGTCTCCTGCCCTGCTCAACCGCAACCGCGAACGGCTCGTTGCCGAGTTCGAGGCACTCGAGGCCGCCACGGGGGTGCCCGTCGTGCGCTTCAAGGCGGGAGAGTCCAAAGAGGACCTGGCGCGTCCCCATCAAGATGCGGCAGCGACCGCCGGTCGACCAGGACTGGTACTGGTGGGCAAGGCTCAAGAGAGGACTTCGGTCTGGCGGGGCTACGTCGACGAGACCCATGCTGGACATCGCCGCAGCCATCCGCACATGGCTTGGCGTCGCCAGTCATCGGTGCCCGACCACTGGTACTTCTACTTCTCGGATCCCGAATGGGGACCCGCCTTTGTCAAGATGTGCACCTATGCGCCCTACCCACTGTGGTGTTGCGCCAACGGGCACGAGTGGGCCAAGTGTCAGCTGGCCAAGGCCGGAATCGGCTTCGAGGCCCTCGACAACGGACTGCGCTCCGTGGAGGATCCCGCCGCGGCCCATCGCATCTGCGCCAGCCTTAGTGCCGGTCATCTGCGCGGACTCCTGGCGCGCATGATGGCCGTCGTCCCCGATCCCCTTTGTGCGCGCGACCGCGCGGCCGGGTTCGAGTGGTCCTACTCCATCGCCCAGCTCGAAGTCTCCGACACTGCGGTGTTCGACCAACCGCGTCGGGCCCGGGCCTGGTTCGAGGCCGCCATCGGCGATCATCTCGACCTCGGTCGTCCCGAGCGGGTCTCTTTGGTCGTCGACCGCACGGTGGTCAACCGCGGCATACACAAGACACCGGGGCGTTTTGCCACCGAGGTCATCACCCGCGACGTCGCCCCTCAGCTCCAGATCCACTACAAGTCATCGAAGGCCAAGGCCTATCTGAAAGAAGGCCGCGCCCTCCGAGTGGAGACCACGGTCAATAACGCCAGCGATTTCGCGCTCCACAAGACCCTCAACGCCGAGAATTGGAAGGCGTTACGACGCGTCGGGGCTTCCACCAATGCCCGCTTCTTGGCCGCCCTCGGTGAGGGCCGACCCGGCCTCCCCGACCCAGCCACCCTCGAGTCGCTCGTGCTCCCGAGCGTCCACGACGGCCAGCGGGCACCCGCTCTGCGATTCGGCGATCCCCGGACCATGGCGTTGCTCGGTTCTGTGGCCGCGTTCGCCCACGTCATCGGTGGCCTCACCAACAGATCCCTGCGCACCCAGATGGCCGCGCACTGGCGGGAGGACTACTCCTCGGCCCAGGCCTCTTATGACCTGCGGCGCCTGCGACTCAAGGGCCTCATCGAACGAATCGAGGGGACCAACACCTACCGGGTCAGCGCCTACGGCCTGCGCATCAGTGCTTTCTTCACTCAGCTGGCCAGCCGTGTCATCGTCCCCGCCTTGACCGATCTCGCCGACCTCACTCGGCCCTCTCCACCAGCACCGCGTCCGCTCACGGCCGCCTGGCGCACCTACGAGCGCGAACTTGACCTCCACGTCCGAAGAGCTCGCCTCGCCGCTTGACTCAAAACTTGCCTCATCTGTTCAGAACCAAACTGTCAAGTGGGTCTAGAGGCGATCGCGGCGGACATTGCCCGTGACGGTCACACCGCCGTCCAATTGTTGAGCATCAACGCCTACGACATCGCCGTCCTCGACCGAGACATCCCCGACCCCTCCGGCGACGAGATCGCCAAGCGCATCGTTGCCTCCGGCAGCGGCATGCCCATCCTCATGCTCACCGCGGCCGACCGGCTCGATGACAAGGCCACCGGCTTCGAACTCGGCGCCGACGACTACCTTACGAAGCCCTTCGAACTCCAAGAGCTGGTGCTCCGTCTCAGAGCACTCGATCGCAGGCGCGCCCACAACAGGCCGCCCGTGCGAGAGATAGCAGGTCTACGTCTCGATCCGTTCCGCCGCGAGGTCTACCGAGACGGCCGCTTCATCGCGCTCACCCGAAAGCAGTTCGCGGTGCTCGAAGTTCTTGTCGCTGCCGAAGGCGGCGTCATCGGCGCCGAAGAGCTTCTGGAGCGGGCATGGGATGAACACGCAGACCCGTTCACCAACGCCGTGCGCATCACCGTTTCGGCCCTACGCAAACGCCTTGGTGAACCCTCGATCATCGCCACCGTGGCCGGCGTCGGCTACCGCATCGACACGCAACCAGACACCGGGCATGAGGGAGGAGGGCGTGGATAGACCCCCCGGTTTGAGGGTTCGCCTCAAACTCACCCTTAGTTATGCCGGCTTTCTCATGGTTGCAGGCGTCTTGCTGCTCGGCGCGGTGTGGGTGTTCCTCCTGCGATATGTGCCCAGAGGCGAGACCGTCATCGTCCACAACACGCACGTCCTCATATCGCCCGGGCGTGGTGCTCTCCTGCGCGATTTCGGACCGGCCGCGGCCATCCTGCTGGCGTTCCTCCTAGTATTCGGCCTCTTGGGAGGTTGGCTTCTCGCCGGCCGGATGCTCGCCCCCTTAGACCGCATCACCGACGCGACACGCATCGCGGCGACCGGATCTCTCTCCCACCGCATCCTATTGGAAGGGCGCAACGACGAGTTCCGCGAACTTGCCGACGTCTTCGACACCATGCTGGCGCGGCTTGAAGCACAGGCCGCTGAACAGCAGAGATTCGCAGCCAACGCTTCCCACGAACTGCGCACTCCGCTGGCCGTCATGCGGACACTCTTAGAAGTGGCCAGCAACGATCCGAATCATGACAACGCCGAACTCGTTGAACGGCTCCAGGCCGTGAACAGCCGAGCGATCAACCTCACAGAGGCGCTGCTCCTCCTCAGCCGCGCTGATCAGCAATCCTTCGTCCCGGCACAGGTCGACCTGTCACTCATCGCAGAAGAAGCGACTGAATCACTCCTCCTCTATGCGGAGAAGCGTGGCGTTACCATCGAGACTTCCGGCGACATGACGCCCACTATCGGCTCAGAGGCGCTCTTGCTGCAGTTGACGACGAATCTCGTGCACAACGCGATCGTCCACAATCTGCCCGCAAAGGGCACCGTATGGGTCACGACCCGCGTGCACCCCGAGTACGTGGTGCTCACGGTCGAGAACACGGGGGAAAAGCTCGCCCCACAGGTAGTTGACACGTTTGTCGAACCATTCCAGCGCGGCACCGAACGCATACGCACCGACCACGACGGTGTCGGCCTCGGCCTGGCAATCGCCAAAAGCATCACCCAGGCACACGGCGGAGAGCTCACCCTTACCCCTCGGGAAGCTGGAGGGTTGCGCATCTCGATAGAACTACCCGCCGCGCCAAACCGGCATTCGTAGATGTCAGGGGAGTTGCCGCAACGGCCCCGAGAGCCTGAGTTGGGATCAAAGCCCATGGACCCTGGTTGACGGTGAGTCGGCCGATAGGCGGGATTCTGTTCAGCCCTTGCGGGCCTTGGTGACCATCCATCTAAGCGGCCTACCTGGGGAATGCTCCTCTCTCGAGGAGCGGGCGAGCAGCCCGTTTCCCACGCTTGGCCTTGCTCCGGGTGGGGTTTACCAAGCCGATCAGGTTGCCCTGACCGCTGGTGCGCTCTTACCGCACCGTTTCACCCTTACCTGTGCGGACCCGGAGGTCCGCCATCGGCGGTCTGCTTTCTGTTGCACTTTCCTGCGAGTCGCCCCGACTGGCTGTTAGCCAGCACCCTGCTCTGCGGAGTCCCGACCTTCCTCAACACGATCCCGCGATGCGGTCCGGGCTGCGGCCACCTGGCCGACTCACCGTCCCCAACAGTCTGCCATCAGTCGAGAGGTAGGGGCGGTGCACACCTCCTCGGTAGGGTGTCCGTAATGCCCAGTCATGCCCACCAGCTTTTCGACCCCGAGGCCCCGCCGCGGCGGGAATCCGATGACCCGACCGAGGATGACGGGCGCCCCGGTGTTCTCTCGATTGGCGCTCTCTACGATGAGGTTGAGGACGCCCTGACCTCGACGTTTCCCCGTAATCGCCAACTATGGGTGCGGGGGGAGATCCACAGCTTTTCGGATCAATCCGGACGATCCGGCCACTGCTACCTGGACCTCGTCGACCCCGACGAGGGTGGGGGCGGACTGGCGCGCGGAGGTCGGGGAGCGCCGGCCCTGAGAGTCAAGTGCTGGAAGGGCACCTGGCTGCCCATGAAGGGCGGGCTGGCCAAGAACGGGGTGGTGCTCGCCGAGGGCATGGTCGTGATTCTGCGGGGAACGATCGATCTCTACCGGCCGAAGGGCGAAATCGGCTTCATCCTCTCCGAGCTCGACGTGACCGCGCTGCTCGGCCGCTTGGCCGCCCAACGCGCACAGCTGTTGAGGAAGCTCGAGGCGGAAGGTTTGTTGCGGCGCAACGCCGCTCTGCCCACAGCCGAGGTGCCGCTCCGCGTCGGATTGGTGGCCAGCCCCGGGACGGAGGGGTATCAGGACTTCCTCGGCCAGTTGACGGGTTCGGGATTCGGATTCCGGGTCAACGTCGTACCTGTCGCGGTCCAAGGTGGGGATGCCCCGGCGCGAGTGGCCAGAGCAGTGAGGGCGCTGAGCCGCACGGATTGCGACGTGATCGTCGTCGTCAGGGGTGGCGGATCCAAGGCGGACCTGGCCTCGTTCGACTCCGAAGTGGTGGCCCGGGCCATCGCCACCGCCACGAAGCCGGTCTGGACCGGGATCGGTCATACGGGAGATGAGTCCGTCGCCGACATCGTGGCGAACCGTGCGTTCATCACCCCGACCGAGTGCGGGCACGAGCTCGTGTCGCAGGTCGGTCAGTGGTGGGAGCAGAACGTGGGCGCGGTCGCTTCCGTGCTCAGTCGTCGCGTGCCCTCGTTGCTCGCCGAAGCGCAGGCCCGGGACGCCGCGGCACGCGGCCGTCTCACCCGCGCCGCGCGCGGCCAATTGCGCGTCCATCGGGAGCGCTTGACCCGTCGTTCCACCGCAGTCGGTCGTTCGGCCCCCGACGCGTTGACGGCGCGTCAGGCTGCCGTGCGGACCCATGCTGCCCGCCTCGGACCGTTGGCCTCCCGCCATATCGCCAAGGAAGTGGAGAGGGTCCGATCGTGGCGCCGATTGCTCACCGCCTACGACGTCGAGCGTCAGCTGGAGCGGGGCTACACGTTGACCCACACCGCCTCGGGTGAACTCGTCCGGAGCGCAGCCGGCCTCGCAGTAGGGACTGAGGTCGTGACGCGTTTTGCCGATGGATCGGCCCGCTCACGGGTGGAGTCGGCCGAAGTCCGAAATGATCGTGTTGAAGAGAAGGATGAGGAGATGCAATGACCGCAGTCACGAACGAGCCACTCCCGGTGGGGGAGCTGAGCTACACCGACGCCAGTCGGGAGCTCGACGCCATTGTGGAGTTCTTCGAGCAGCGAGAGGTTGATGTGGACGTGCTGGTGGCCCGTCTGGAGCGAGCGACCGCTCTCATCGACGAGCTCGACCGCCGACTCCGTCAGACGCGCGCGCAGGTCGAAGACCTCGTGCCGCGGCTCGACGTGTTGGCCGGCGAGGTGGAAGGTGGCGACGATGAGTGAGTCCGGTGGCGATCAACAGCTGTACTTCCGCCAGCTCTTGTCGGGTCGGGACTTCGCCAAGGAGGACCAGATCGCCAGACAGATGGTCAACTTCGTGTACCTCATCGGGGATCGGGCGACGGGTGAGGCAGTCATCGTGGACCCGGCCTATGCCGTGCAGGACCTCCTCGACGTCGTGGCGGCGGACGGTATGAAGCTCACCGGGGTGCTGGCCACGCACTACCACCCGGATCATGTCGGCGGCGAAATGGCGGGATGGGGTCTCGAGGGCATCAGCACACTCCTGGAGTCGGTCCAGGTGCCGATCCATCTCCAGAAGGAGGAGGTGCCCTGGGTGGAGCGCACGACCGGTGTGAGCGCATCGCATCTCATCGGCCACGACAGCGGTGATGTGGTCCAGGTCGGCTCGGTGGGTGTGGAGTTGATCCACACACCGGGCCATACGCCAGGCAGTCAGTGCTTCTTCGTCGACGGCCGGCTGGTCGCCGGTGACACGCTCTTTCTCGAAGGTTGCGGCCGCACCGATCTCCCCGGATCGGACCCGGTGGCGATGTACGACTCCATCAACAACCGCCTGGCCCGGGTGCCCGACGACGCTGTCCTCTTTCCCGGTCACCTGTACTCACGCGATCCTTCGCAGGGCATGGGAGAGACCCGTAAGACGAACTTCGTGTTCCGACCTCGCTCGGTCGAGGAGTGGACCGCCATGTTCGGGGGCGCATGACGACGGACGCAGTGCCCACTGACGGATCCGTGGTCGTCGTGGGCGCCTCGCTGGCCGGCTGGCGCGCGGTGGAAACGCTGCGGTCCGAAGGTTTCCATGGGACGATCTCGCTCGTCGGTGAGGAGTTGCACCTCCCCTACGACCGGCCACCGCTCTCCAAGCAGGTGTTGGCCGGGACATGGCCTCCGGAGAAGGCCGTCCTGGCCGACAAGAAGAGAAGCAGCGAGTTGCGGGTGCACGAGATTCTCGGTCATCGCGCCACCCGGCTGGACGTCGAGGGGCGCCGGGTCGAAATCGACGACGGGACCGTCCTCACCGCGGACGCCGTGGTGCTGGCCACGGGAGCCACCCCGAGGCGCCTGCCGGGCACAGAGGGGTTGGGTCACCGTGAGGGACTGTTCACGCTGCGGACGCTCGACGATTCCGTAGCACTGCAGAGCGCCGTGGCGGCGGTCGAGGCATGTCGTGTGATCGTCATCGGCGCCGGCTTCATCGGGGCCGAGGTCGCATCGACCTGTGCCGCCCTCGGGTGTCGGGTCACCGTGATCGAGGCCATGGAGATCCCTCTGTCCAATGTGCTGGGACCGTTGATCGGCACGCACTGTGCTTCTTTGCACGCCGCCCACGGTGTCGACCTGCGGACCGGCGTCGGCGTGGCGGGGGTCCGGCGCGCCGAAGGGGCGACGGGCGGGCTCGAGATCGAGCTCGAGGGCGGTGAGGTGCTGCAGGCTGACGTCGTGGTGGTCGGCATCGGCGTCGTACCGGCGGTCAGTTGGCTCGAAGCTTCAGGTCTGACGATCGAAAACGGTGTCGTGTGTGACGAACGGCTCTTTGCGGCGGATGGCATCGTGGCCGCGGGCGACATGGCTCGTTGGTTGTGGCACCACGACGGCGGGGAGGAGCTGATCCGCATCGAGCACTGGCAGATTGCCGCCGAGGCGGGCGTGGCCGCGGCGCGCAGCATTCTGGCCGGCACCGCCGATGCGGCGCCGTTCGCTCCCATTCCCTATTTCTGGTCGGACCAATTCGGCATCCGCTTTCAGGTATTGGGCAATCCCGGCGGGACGGACGACGTGGAGATCGTCGACGGCTCTTTCGAGGACGGCAAGTTCGTTGCACTGTTCGGCCGCGCCGGCCGCCTGCGCGCCGCCATGGCCATCGGACGGCCGCGGCGGTTGATGGGGTATCGGCCCTTGCTCGAGGCGGGCAGCAGCTGGCAGGACGCGTTGGCACACGAGGCCTCGTAGCGGCTCGTCTGCCGTTCCCGCCGAGGAGGGGCGGAGGTCGACCGTTCTCAGAAAGAGATGCCCGAGAGCTCGGGGATCGTCGCTTCGGCCTTCGCCCGCGCCGCAAGCCAACGCTCGCGGGCCTGCGACCGGGTGGTGTCGTCGGTGCGCGGTTCGATGACGCGTCGAGGGGTAAAGGTCCGGGCGATGTCGTCTTCTGATCCGTAGGTGCCGATGGCCAAGCCGGCGAGCAAGCCTGCGCCGAGCGTCGTCGCTTCCAGCACGGGGGAGATCTCGACCGGGCGCCCGATGGCGTCGGCGAGTGCCGTCACGAACACCTCGTTGTCCGACATGCCCCCGTCGACGCGCAGCGCATGGATGGGGAGGCCGCTGTCACCTTCGGCCGCTTCCACCAGGTCGGCGCCACGGTGGGCCACACCCTCGAGCACGGCTCGGACGAGCTCGGGCCGACCGGAGCCCCTGGTCAAACCGACCAGGGTGCCGCGGGCCCCGAAATCCCACACCGGCGTACCCAGGCCGAGGAGCGCCGGGACGAACCACACGTCGCCCGTCGTCTCACATTGCGCGGCGACACGGGCGGACTCCGCGGCGGAGGTGAGGACGCCGAGATCGTCCCGCAGCCATTCGACGCAGCTGCCGGCGGACAGCATCACCGCCTCGACCCCCCAGGTCGCGATCCCGTCGATCCGGAAGGCGACGATGGGGAAGGTGCCGTGCGCGCCCTGTCCGGCATGGATCGGTCGTTGGCCCGACCCGGTGCACTGGTCCAACATGCCACCCGTGCCGAAGGTGGCTTTGGCCAGCCCGGGGCGCGTGCACCCTTGCCCGACGAGGGAAGCTTGCTGGTCGCCGGCGATGCCGCAGAGGGGGGGTGCACCCGCCAGGGCATGGCAGGCCCCCACGGCGCCCGAGGAATCGACGATGCGCGGAAGCATCGCCGCGGGAAGGCGGAGGCGCTCGAGGAGCGGCGCGTCCCAGTCGAGCGACGAGGGGTCGATGAGTCCGGTGACCGCGGCGTTCGTGGCATCGGTGACGTGCAGGGCGTCGTGTCCCGCAGCCGCACCCCCCGAGAGGATCCAGGCCACCCAGCTGTCAACCGTGCCGAAGTAGAGCTCGCCGGCCTCGGCCCGGACGCGATCGGGGTCGACCTCGTCGAGGATGGCCATCAACTTCGTGGCCGACGCGTTCGGGGCCAACCGGATGCCGTCGGCCTGCAGGACGAGGCATGTCACCACCGTGCGCAGGTCCTGCCAGCCGATGCCCGGCGCGACGGGTCTGCCCGTCGCCTTCTCCCACACGATGGTCGACGCCCTCTGGTTCGCGATCCCGACCGCTTCGACCGGTCCGCCGTCGCGGAGTGCGGCGTGCGCCACCTCGAGCACGGCGTCGGCCATCACGGCGGCATCGAACTCCACCAGCCCGGGGGCCGGGGAGTCGGGAAGGACCGGGGCGTGGTGCACGTGCTCGACGGACGCATCGGGTCGGACGACAGCCGCGCGCACACCTGAGGTGCCCACGTCGACGACGAGGACGCTTCCTCCCTGGCCGCTCACGACCACGGTGCCGGCCCGAACGGGGAGGGCAGGCCGAGTTTGCCCGGATTGAGAATGCCCGCCGGATCGAAGGTCTGCTTGAGGCCGACGAGAACGTCGAAGCCCGAGCCGAGGGCACGGGGAAGGAAACGGGACCGGTTGAGCCCGATGCCGTGGTGGTGGCTGATCGCGGCGCCGTGCTCCATGGTCGTCGTGGTCACGATGTCCCACGCTTTGCGGTAGTACTCCTCGCGCCAGGCATCGTCGCCCTCCGGCCCCTTTCCGCCAAAGGTGAAGTAGAGGCAGGCGCCGTCGGTGTAGGCGTGTGATTGGTGGGCCGAGGCGGCCAGTGTGCCGTCGATCGCCTCGAGGGCGCGGACGACCTCCTCGAAGAGATCCGGGAGAACGGCCCACGGCCCAGAGATCTCCGCCGTGTCGACGACGACGCCGGCCCGCCAAAGCGGCGCGAGAGCCGAGACGTCGTTGCGATGCGTGAGCCAGCGCTCAACCAGGCCGACGTCGAGCGGCCGTGCGCCCGCCGAGGTGCATTCGTCGTCGACGATCGCCATGGTCGCCGTCAGGAGGGCCGGATCGGTCTCGTCGAGCACGATGAGGACGTTCGTGTCGGCCTGTTCGAAGTTGCGGACGGACTCGGCTCGGTCATAGAGGCGGAGCACGGCCGGGGTGGCCCCACGGCGCATCATCTTGCGACAGGCGTCGAGACCGGCCGCGAAGCTGGCGAAGCCGAAGGCCCGCCGCTCTTGTGCGGCCGGCAGAGGGTGGATGCGCAAGCGCGCTTCGGTGATGACCCCGAGGGTGCCTTCACTGCCCACGAAGAGCTGGGTCAGGTTGGGTCCGGTGGCGGCCCGGGGCCCGTGTCCTTCGGTGCGCACGATGCGGCCGTCGGCCAGCACCACCTCGAGCCCGAGCACCATGTCCTCGATCTTGCCGTAACGGGTGGAGTATTGGCCGGCACCGCGGCAGGCCAGCCATCCGCCGACGGTCGAGAGATCCATCGATTGCGGCCAGTGCCCGAGGGTGTACCCCCCACCGACCCGACCGAGAGCCTCCTCCAGATCGGGCCCGAAGGTACCGGCTCGCACGTCGGCCGTGAGGGAGGTTTCGTCGACGCAGATGAGACCGTGCAGGGAGGTGAGGTCGAGCGCCACCCCCCCGAACACCGGGATGGAGCCGCCGCAGACACCGCTGCGCCCCGCCGCCGCCGTGACGGGGACGGCGGCTTCGTGGCAGGCCGCCAACACGGCGGAGACCTGCTCGGTCGTGTGCGGGCGGACGACGACGCCCGGGCGTTGGGGCACGGCGCCCTCGGCAGCCCACCCGATGGCCAGTGGCCACCAGTCCCTTCCGGCTTCGGCCCGTGAGAGGTCGTCGGTGAGCACCTCGGCGCCGCTCGCGGCCAGCCGGCCGAGCAGTCGCTCCGAGAGCGTGACGACGGCACCGGAGAGCCGATCGGTCACCGATCCCGGTTCGGCATCGATCGGGGTGACCGGAGTGGGCGCCGTCAAGGGAGATCCAGTCCAGCGGTCAGGAGCTCCTTCTGGCAGGCCTCGACGAAATCGTCGGCCTGGGCGGACGCGTGCTGTTCGTCCCATCCCAATTCGGGCGCGATGAGCGCGGCTGCCGCATGGGCCGCCGCCATCGTCGGCTGCGCCCGCTGGATCGCGGCGCGGGTCCGCCTGGCCAGGACGTCGGTGAGGGTCTGCGCCATCTCCTCGCGAGCGGCGTAAACCATCTCGGCTGCGGTGTAGGGCAGACCGGCGATGACGGGCTCGAGCAGCTCGGGTCGATCGTCGGCCAAGGCGAGGACGGCCGAGGAGTCGGTTCCGTAACGGCTCACGAGGTGCGAGCGCGGGTGGGCCATGGTGACCGGATCGCTGGTGGCCGCCGTCGCGCCGAGGAGCCGGAGCGACCTGGTCACGCAACGGCGGCTCTTGGGGGACTCTCCGAGCTGCCGCACCACCTCGTCCACGGTGTCCTGCGCCATCTTCCGGTACGTCGTGAGCTTTCCGCCCGTCACGGTGACGACACCGTGCGCCGACGTGCGCACGGTGTGACGACGGGAGAGGTCGGCGGTGCGCTCCGAGACGCGACCACCCTTGTCGGGTGGTGCGAGCAACGGGCGCAGGCCCGCCCACACGCCCGTGACGTCGGCCCGCGTCAGATGGGAGGTCGTGACGTTGTTCGCCGCCTCGCAGGAGATAGTCGACGTCCTCGGGTGTGCAGGAAGGGTCGTCGAGGGGACCTTGATAGTCGGTGTCGGTGGTGCCCAGATACACCAGGTCCGTCTCGGGCCATGGCACGACGAAGATGGCCCGGCGGTCCTGGGGAACGGGGATGACCGCGGCGATGTCGCAGGGCAGCCGATCGGCCGGTACTGATATGTGGATGCCCTTGGCCGGACGGATCGAACGCGGGTGCGCCCCTTCGTCGAGCGCCCGCACGTCGTCGGCCCAGACGCCCGTGGCATTGACCACGACGCGGGCCTTGATGGGGAATTCACTGGCGGCGTCGGACGGATCGGGACGGACGAGGGCGCCGTCGGTCACCCCCCGTTCGTCCGCCGTGAGACCCACCACCGTCGTGTAGTTGGCCACGACCGCGCCGTACTCGATGGCAGCCGTGCGGGCCAGGGTGAGGGTCAACCGGGCATCATCGGCCCGGGCATCGAAATAGAGGAAGCCGGCGACGAGACGGTCGGTGTTCAGCGTCGGAAGGTGGGCCAAGGCCTGATCCCTGGTGACGCGCTTGTGACGGGCGCCGATACGCAGACCTCCGGTGATGTCGTAGAGCCACAGTGCGATGGAGTAGGAACGGGCCACGGTCTTGGAGACCACGCCGTCGCGCCCGAAGAGCGGGATGAGGAACGGCAGGGGGCTCACCAGGTGCGGCGCATTCTCCAAAAGACGCTGGCGTTCGGCCAAGTTCTCGTAGACGAGTCGGAATTCGCGCTGCTGGAGGTACCGCAGGCCCCCATGGATCATTTTGGAGGACTTGGACGAGGTGCCCGAGGCGAAGTCGCTCTTCTCGACGAGGGCTGTTTTCAGGCCACGGCTGGCGGCGTCGAGCGCGACCCCCGCTCCGGTGACACCGCCACCCACCACCAGCACGTCGAAGTGCTCATCGGCGAGGCGGCGCAGCGAGTCCTCGCGTCGAAATCGGTGCACATTCCCAGCCTGCCACACAGGGTGGGAACGGCTTCCCGCGTTCGGCCTCGGCGCGATCCCGGTGTCGGAGTGCCTCTAATCCTCCGGGATCGCCTCCCACCATTGGCACCACCACTGATCGCCCACCAGGATGCGGAGCTTGGGGTGCCAGCAGTAGGAGATGTCCTTGTGTGGCTCGAGGTAGTACCGGCAGTTCTCGCATTTTTCGGCGCCTGACGGTTTGCCCTTCAGCACCGCATTCTCAGCGAGGTGCCGGAACTCGATCTCGAGCTTCTCGTCAATCTCCTTGGGTTCGGGTTCGGGGATCACGTAGTCGGCCACCCCTGCAAAGTAGCGCGCTTCGCGCCTGTTTGACAACGATTGTCAAAACCGGGGAGGGACGCTATGGTGGCGAAGGCATGCAGTCACCCGATGCGCTGACCGACCTCTTCCGGGCCAACGGACGGAAGATCACCGCCCAACGGCAGTGCATCTTTCGGGCCCTCGAAGGCGACGTCACCCACCCTTCGGCCGAGAAGGTCTACGAGAAGGTGCGCACGCAGATGCCGAACGTGTCGCTCAAGACCGTCTACCAGACATTGCACGATCTGTCCGAGTTGGGCCAGATCACCGCGCTCGACCTCGGGACCGGCGCCGCCCGCTTCGATCCGAACGTGGAGGCCACCCATCACCATGTCGTGTGCCGTGGCTGTGGCAAAGTGCGCGACGTCGACGCCGACTTCCCCAACTTGAAGGTGCCGTCAGGTGCCGCACCCGGCTTCAACGTGCTCAGCGCCGAGGTTGTCTTCCGCGGCCTGTGCGACGAGTGTCAACGAGATCAGCAGCAAGAACGAGATCAGTAGCAACCAGACCACATCAGCGAAACAAGAAAGGTACGAACAACCATGCCAGCACTGAAGGGCACCCAGACCGAGGAGAATTTGAAGGCGGCGTTCGCCGGCGAGAGCCAGGCCAACCGTCGGTACCTGTACTTCGCCCAGAAGGCGGATGTCGAGGGTTACCCCGACGCCGCCGCCTTGTTCCGCTCGGTCGCCGAGGGCGAGACCGGTCACGCATTCGGTCACTTCGACTTCCTCAAAGAGGTCGGCGACCCGGCGACCGGTGTCCCGGTCGGCCCGACGAAGGACAACTTCAAGTCGGCCATCGAGGGCGAGACCTACGAGTACACCGAGATGTACCCCGGGTTCGCCAAGACCGCTCGTGACGAGGGTTTCGAGGAGATCGCGGAATGGCTGGAGACGCTGGCCCGGGCCGAGAAGTCCCACGCCGGACGCTTCACGCAGGGCCTCGAATCCCTCTCCTAGAGGGCGCCATGCCAACCCTCATTTGACGGTCCGACCGACCCGCAGTCCGTGGCCCGCGCCACGCTGCGGGCCGTGTCGGGCCGCGGCGCGAGCGCCGACCGTGCGAGCTGCAGCGCCTCTGGGCGGACGAAGCCCCGGCCCGGCGGGTTGACGTGACGTCGGCGCTCACGCTGGCCGACGTCCTCGACCTGCGGGAATACGAGCGGGTGCGTGAGGAGTATCGAGCCCGTGTGATCGCCCGCAAGCGCCTTCGGCGCATAGCGCTCGGTCCCATCATGACCCTGGTCTTCGAGTCCGTGGACACGGTCCGCTTCCAGATTCAGGAGATGGCACGGGTCGAGAAGATCCTCACGGACGAGGCGATCCAGGTCGAACTGGACATCTACAACCGCCTGCTACCCCAGGTGGGGGAGCTTTCCGCCACCCTCTTCATCGAGCTCACGTCCGATGGCTCGATGCGGGAATGGTTGCCCAAGCTGGTCGGGATCGAGACGGCGCTCGGCGTCGCGCTCGGCGACGACGTGGTGCCGAGCGTGCCCGAAGAGGCACATGCGGCGGCGCTGGTGCGGGAGACAGTGACGCCGGCGGTCCACTACATCCGGTTCGTCTTCACCCCGGCCCAGGTGGCGGCCTTCGCCGACCTCGAAGAGGTCGCCCTGGTGGCTCGTCACCCGGCCTACGAGGAGCGTACGGTCCTTCCCGACCCGGTGCGCCAGGAACTGCTCGGCGACCTGCGTGGCACAACAAAGCCGCTTCCTATCGGCTGACCAGGGACAATTCTTGTGTAGGTCTTTACAGGCGCACCGACCGTAGGCCATACTCTTCGTTCGCCGGAATTCGGTGCCGGCGCCGTTGGGTCAAGCCCAGCTGTGCTTCCGACTAGGGCGAAACAGCCCATATCCGACTTTGCGAGGAAGTGTTTCCCATGAGTGCCACCACGTGGCGCAAGCAGGCCGCCTGCCGGGGCCTCGATGTTGAGGCGTTCTACCCGATTTCAGAGGACGAGGCCGATGCGGCCGAAGCCAAGGCCATTTGCGGCGAATGCCCGGTCCGTCAGGCTTGCCTCGAGCACGCCCTGGCCCACCGCGAGCGTGAGGGCGTCTGGGGTGGAACCACCGAGCGCGAACGTCGGCGGATCGTGCGGCAGAGGCGCAAGTCGGCCTGACGCAATCAGCCTGACTTGGTCGTCGGCGCCTTGGTCGTCGGCGCCTTGGTCGTCGAGGCCTTCGCCGTCGAGGCCTTGGTCGTCGTCGTGGCCGGCGCCGTCGTCGCGCCGAGGGTGCAGGGGACGGGGTTCCACGGCTCCACCTGGGTGTTGGTGTAGACGTTCCCCGGTATCGTCGTCGTCCCTGTTCCCGTCGTGGTGGTCGTCGTCGACGTCGTGGTCACCGTGAGCGTTGCGTTCGCCACCCAGAGGTTCAGATTGTTCCCGGTCAGGCTGGCGTCGGGCACATACTTCAACTTGCCCTGCAGGGATGCCGCCAGTGTCTTGGCGGCCGGCAGTCCGGTCGGACCGTAGAAGATCTCCGAGGGGTCACCGGCCGCGATGACGCTGGGCGCGTTGTTGATGCCGGAGATCTGGAAGCCGTCCTTCCTGAGCGCTTGCGCGGTGTCTGTGGCCAGGAGGCCGCCGCCCGAGGCGTTGAGCACGTTCACCGAGACGACGTTGTTGGCCAAGGGGGGCGCCGTGGTGGTCGTCGTCGTGGCCGGATTCGGCTTTGGCTCTCCGATCTGGTTGAACGCGGCGATCATCTGGTCGGCGTAGGGCTGGGCGGCCAGGAGGACGTCCGCGCCACCGCCCGTCACGTAACTCGTCGTGGGCAGGGTCTCGGTCACCAGGTGCGAGGACTGCAGGCCCCTGAACTCGGTTGCGATATGGAAGAGGTCGCTCTCGCTGAGGGTGTCGTCGATGGCGAGGTTGCCCACGGCCGACGAGATGAAGCCGTTGATCGCCAGCGGGTTGGTGATCGACGTGTTGACCTTGGCCAGCACGGCGCGGAAGAAGGAGTCCTGTCGCTGGATGCGGCTGAAGTCCGACAGACCGTCGTACTCCCAGTGGCCGTTGCTGTTCACGTATTCGAGGTGCCGGCCGCGCACGAGCTGGAGCGACGTCGTCCCGTTGATCACCTGGCAGCCCGGCGTGGTGACGTCCAGCCCGGTGTACGCATCCTTGACCTCGGTGGGAAAGTCCATCGTGACTCCCCCGAGGGCGTCGACCATGCCCAGGAAGCCTGGGAATCCGACCGAGATGTAGTGGTTGATCGGGATGTGCAGGACGGATTCGATCGTCTGGATGAGCAGATCGGGCCCCGAGTTGAACGCTGCGTTGATCCGGTTCAACCCCTGGATGTCAGAGCTGTTCGGGGGGATGTCGACCCACAGGTCGCGGGGAATGGAGATCACCGTGACGGATTTGGTCGCCGGGACGAAGCGGGCCACCATCGTGACGTCGCTCCGCTGGCCACCGGCGTCCGCCTCGTCGCCGAAGGCCTTGACCTGGGTCGGGTTGCTGACGAAAGCACGGGAATCGTCTCCGACGAGCAGCACGTTGAAGGGCTTGCCCGGCGCGGCGGCCTGCTTGATGAGATGCTTCGAGTGGATCTTCGGGATCTCGTCGTAACGGTACCGGGCATAGAAGAAGATGCCGCCCGCGCCGGCGACCGCCAGGAAGACGATGAACGACATGAAGTAGATGATCCGACGACGCCAGCGATGTTTGCGGCGCTGTTCTTTCTTGCGGGCCTTGCGCAGGTCGGCCTGGACGTCGGACCGCGACTCGAGGGCTGCCGCGGACGCCGCTGCTGAGGCCGGCGATGCCGACGAACGCCTTCGACGATGCAACGAGTCTCTTTTCCGGCGGCATCGGGAGCCGGCGCTTCATCAACCGCGGCCGGCGGCTCCTCCGCGGCTGGAGCGTCGCCCGCTGCGTCCTGGGCTGCGTCGCCCGGAGCGTCGTCTGTCCGCTGCTTCCGTCGCGGCCGGGACGGCCGTCGCGTCCGCATCGCGTGACATGTCCGGCGACGGGTCCTCGGCGGCCGGCGAGTCGCGATGACGCCTTCCGCGGGAGGGGGATCGTGCGGAGCCCCGACGGCGTCCGCAGCCTGCGCCGGAGTCGCTTCAGGGGTCTCTTCGGATTCCTCGTCGGGGGTCAAGAGACAGAAAATACATGGCAGGGCCGTCCGATAGCCTTCGCCGGTGGATTTTGACCTCCCGGAGGAGCTGGTCGCGCTGCAGAGTTCGGTGCGCCGGCTGGCTCAGGACAAAGTGCGGCCTCGGGCCCGCGCCATCGACAAGGACGGGACCTATCCACAGGACATCTTCGACGCATTTCGGGATGCCGGCCTGCTCGGACTCTGCATTCCCAGCAAGTATGGAGGATCGGACGCCGGAATCCTCGGACTTGCCGTCGCCATCGAGGAGGTGGCCAAGTACTCGAACACGGCTGCGCTCATGCTGCTGCTGACCCGGCTGCCCACCGGTGCCGTCATGATCGCCGGTACCGAGGCGCAGAAGCAGCGGTACCTGCCCGGTATCGCCGATGGCACGCCAGCGGGCCTCGTTCGGGCTCTCCGAGCCGCAGGCGGGGAGTGACGTGATGGGCATGCGCACACGTGGCGTCCCCGACGCCGGGGCTCAGGGTGGCTGGATCCTCAACGGCACCAAATGCTGGATGTCCGGTGTGCGTGAAGCCGATTGGTACACCGTGTTCGCCAAGACCAGCGAGCCGACCAGCCGGGCCCACGACTCGGTCACCGCGTTCATCGTGGAGCGGAGTTGGGACGGGGTCGAGGTCGGGCGCACCGATCACAAAATGGGCGTCAAGGGGGTCGACACGGGCGAGCTGGTCCTGACCGACGTGCATGTGCCGGCCGAGAACGTGATCGGTGAGGTCGGCGGCTTCCGGCTCGCCATGCTGGGCCTCAACGCCATGCGGCCCGATCGTGGCCGCCCGGGGGATCGGGCTGGCCGAAGGCGCCCTCATGTACGCCACCGACTACGTCCAGCAGCGCGAGGCGTTCGGGCAGAAGATCGCCGACTTCCAGGGCATCCAATGGGAGATCGCCAAGTGCGCCGTCGACATCGAGGCGGCCCGTCTCCTGACCTATCGCGCCGCCGTGCTGGCCGACCAGGGCAAGTACACCAAGGAGTACGTGCCGTACCTCTCCATGGCCAAGTACCACGCCACGGAGCTCGCCGTGCGGGCCTCTTCGCTGGCCGTGCAGCTCCTTGGCGCAGCCGGCTACATGGAGGACCATCCGACAGAGCAGTGGTACCGCGACGCCAAGCAGCTGACCATCGTCGAGGGCACCTCGCAGGTCCAGCTCGGCCTGATCGCCGGAGGGGTCCTGCGCCGGGATCTGTGGTGGGACTGACATGTGACGTGCGTGGCCCGATGTCCTGAGCCGCCTGATCCGCCGCGAGTCGCTGTCCGAAGACGAGGCCGAGGCGATCCTGGGCTCCGTGTTGGCCGGGGAGGCCGCGCCGGCGCAGATCGGCGCCTTCCTCACCCTGTTGCACGCCAAGGGTGAGACCGTGGCCGAGGTGACCGGGCTGGCCCGCGCCATGGTGGCGGCGGCGGTGCCACTCGTCCTGCCGGACGGGCCCGACGGGGTGGTCGATCTGGTCGGGACCGGCGGGGATCGCCTGAGCAGTATCAACGTGACCACCCTGGCGTCGTTGATCGTCGCCGGGTCGGGCGTGACCGTCTGCAAGCACGGTGGGCGTTCGGCCTCGTCGTCCGTGGGTTCGGCGGACGTGCTCGAGGCGCTCGGCGTGGCGATCGAGATCGGCCCGGTGGGCGTGGCGCGCTGCATCGCGCAGGCGGGCATCGGATTCTGCTTCGCCCAGCGCTTCCATCCGGCCATGCGCTACGTGGCGCCGATCCGGCGTGAGCTCGGCGTCCCGACCATCTTCAACTTCCTGGGGCCCCTGACCAATCCGGCCCGGACCCGCCACCAGCTGGTGGGGGTCAACGATCCGGCCATGGCGAGGATCGATGGCGACCGTGCTGGGATCGACCGGGAGCCGACGCGCCATGATCATTTACGCCGACGACGGGCTGGACGAGCTGAGCGTGACGTCGCCCTCCACCGTGCTCGAGCTCAACGGCGACGGCGCGGGCTCGTTCGAGCTTTCCGAGTGGCGTATCGACCCGTCCACCCTGGGCTTCGCGCCGGCCACGCATGGACGACCTCCGTGGGGGCGACGCCGCGTTCAACGCCGGCGCCATCCGCGCCGTGCTGGCCGGCGAACGCGGGCCGAACCGTGACATCGGCGTGCTCAATGCGGCTGCCGCCCTCATGGTCATCGGGCAGGTGGACGACCTCGCGCACGGGGTGCAGTCGGCGAACGACTCCATTGACGAGGGCCGGGCCGAGGCGGCACTCGAGGCGCTGATCTCGACGTCGCAGGCGGCCGCCGTCCGAATCTGGGGACTGAAGGCCCGGCGGCTCAGCGGCCCGGTCGGCCTCAGGGGCTGCTGCGGACGTCTGCCCCGGCGGAGGGCACGACCCGCCAGGCCCCGCAGCGGGGCGTAGCGGTCGACGTCGAGGGCGGGTGAGTCGGGCGCGCACAACGCGATGGCGCAGCCTCCGAACCCACCGCCCGTCATGCGGGCCCCGTAGACGCCGGGCGTCTGCGTGAGGCGGTCGACCAGCTCGTCCAAGCGCCGGGATCGATACCCTGAAGTCCTCGGCCAGGCTGCGGTGTCCCTCGGTCATGAGCGCTCCCACGGCACGCAGATTGCCCCGGCCCAAGAGGCGCTCGACCTCCCGCACCCGTGCGCACTCGGTGATCACGTGCCGAGCCCGGCGGCGCAGCACCGAGCCCGGCAGCGCGCTCAGGTCACCGAGCTCGCACTGACCGAGCGGCTTCCCGATGAGGTTCGCCGCCGTCTCGCACTCGGCCCGACGGTCCGCGTAGAGCGATGTCCCGAGCTCGCGGCCGGTCCCGCAGTGCACCACCACGAAGGCCGCCGCCTCGGGGATGGCCACCTGGCGCATGTCGAGCGTGGCGAAATCGATGGAGAGAGCGTGGCCGGCCCGGGCCCCGAGGATGGCCAGCGGGTCGAGCAGCCCGACCCGCGAGCCCGCCGCCTCCTCCGCACTCTGGCAGGACGTCGCCAGCTCGAGCAGGTCCTGATCGAGGCCCAGGGCCAGGAGGAAGGCCACCGAGAAGGCCGCACTCGACGAGAGGCCGGCCCCCACCGGGATCGTGCTGGTGACCTTCATGGCGCCGCCCGAGGGAGGGTGGGCCAGGGCGAGGAGGGCGCCCGCCAGGACGGCCTGGGGAGGGGAGGGGGCGGTGTTGCCCAGGGCGATCTCCCAAGGCTCGTCGAACTGGTCGCTGGTCACGCCGACCAGGAAGCTGCCGAGCTTGGGGGTGAAGGTGGCCTCGGTGGCCAGGTCGATGGCCATGGGAAGGGACAGGCCCTGGTTGTAATCGGTGTGGTCGCCGATGAGGGTGACCCTTCCCGGAGCGCGTGCGATGAGCATTGCCCCAGCTTGACCCCTGCGGGCCGCTCGGGGGACGATCCTGCCATGGCGCAGACATCGAGAACCGGACCGCTCAACGGCATCAAGATCATCGAACTGGCGGGGATCGGGCCCTCCCCGTACACCTCCATGATGCTGGCCGACGCCGGTGCGCAGGTCATTCGACTCGAGCGGGCGGCGCCCGGCGCGCCCGAGCGGGCCGCCGTGGAAACGCAATCGCATTGGGATCTGCTCAATCGCAGCCGGGTGTCGGTGGGGATCGACCTGAAGCATCCCGAAGCGGTCGAGCTCGTGCTGGACCTGGTCGAGCAGGCCGACGGCCTCATCGAAGGATTCCGCCCCGGCGTCGCCGAGCGTCTCGGCCTCGGCCCCGACGCCTGCTGGGAGCGGAACCGCGCCCTCGTCTACGGCCGCATGACGGGCTGGGGGCAGGACGGGCCGATGGCCAAGATGGCCGGCCACGACATCGACTACATCGCCATCGGTGGCGCCCTGTGGCCGTTGGGCCGCGCCGGCTCGCCTCCCGTCCCACCCCTCAACCTCGTGGGCGACTTCGGCGGCGGCGGCCTGCTGCTCGCCTTCGGCATGGTGTCGGCGCTGCTGGAGTCCTCCCGGTCCGGTGAGGGCCAGGTGGTCGATGCCGCCATGGTCGACGGCGCGGCGTCCCTGATGACGATGGTCCATTCCTTCCACGAGTTCGGCATGTGGAACGACGAGCGGGGCGCCAACCTGCTCGACACCGGGGCGCCCTTCTATGAGGTCTACGAGACCTCCGACGGCAAGTTCTTCGCCGTGGGCGGTCTCGAGTCCAAGTTCTACGACGAGTTGTTGGAGGGCATGGGATTGGCCGACGACCCGGACGTTCGTCGGGCGTGACCAGAACGACAAGGCCAACTGGCCGGCCTGGAAAGAGCGCTATGCCGCGGTGTTCGCCACCAAGACGCGCGACGAGTGGACGGCGATCTTCGACGGGACCGATGCCTGCGCGGTGCCGGTCCTCTCCCCGTGGGAGGCCCACCTGCACCCGCACAACAAAGCGCGCTCGACCTTCGTGGAGGTCGACGGCCGGGTGCAGCCGGCGCCGGCGCCGCGCTTCAGCCGCACGCCTTCGGCCATCAGCAAGCCGCCGTCGCACCCCGGTGCGGACACCGTGTCCGGGTTGGTCGAGTGGGGAGTCGATGAAGGAACCGTGTCCAAACTGCGCGAGGCGGGTGCGTTGAGCTAGGAGGTCGGGCTGCAACGCCTGCTGCCCCGGCCCACGCCGGTCCGCGTGGGCACGTACGCATGGACGGCCATGGCGCACCGTACATTGATGGGGTGCCGAGGGCCGCCAAGATCGAGCAGTTCCGTGAGATGGCTCGGCAGGCCCGGGACGACCTTTTCGACCAGTCGACGCCCATCGGCCGGCTGTCGTTGGTGCAGGTCGCCATGCTGGCGGGCGACACCCTCGTCACTATCTCGCTGGCCGGCTCGCTGTTCTTCTCGATCTCGCCGACCGAGGCCAAGAGCAAGGTCTTCTACTACCTGCTCTTCACCTTGGCCCCGTTCGCCATCGTCTCGCCCCTGCTCGGCCCGCTCATCGACCGCAGCCGGGGGGCCCGGCGAGCCATGGTCGTGTTCTCCGCCGTCGGCCGGGCCGCGCTCTGCCCGTTGATGGCCATGCACATCCACTCGCTCCTCCTGTTCCCGTTGGCCTTTCTGGTGCTCGTGCTCTCCAAGCTCTATCTGGTCACCCGGGGCGCCCTCGTGCCCGAGGTCGCCGCGATGTCAGGCCTCGATCAGAGTGGTGAACAGACCCAGTACGCCACGCTGAACGCCCGGCTGACGCTGCTCGGGACGATCGCCGGGTTCGTGGTCGCCTTGCCCGGCGGGCTCATCTGGAAGTTGGGCGGATCCGACGGCGCTCTTGTGGGTCGATGCGTTCGTGTTCGTCGGCGCGGCCGTCGCCGGCGTTCGGCTGCCGACGTTCACCCGGCCCCGCGTACGATCAGCCCGAGCAGACGTTCGACGGGTCGACCTTCGACGACCCCCGGATCGACGACCGCTCGGCCGACCTGGCGCGGCTCCAACCGGTTGCCCACCCCGAGGTGCTGCTGGGGCTCTCCGCCATGTCGATCATCCGGGGGCTGCAGGGCTTCCAGATCTTCCTCCTCGCCTTCGGTCTGCGCCGGCTGAAGGTGGGCCTGTACGTCTATGGGTTGGCGTTGAGCGCGAGCGGTGTCGGGGCGATCGTCGGCCTCGTCCTCCTGGGCCGACTGCGCAAGCGCATGAGCGAGCAACAGATCCTGCTCTCGTCGTTGTGGCTGATCGCCGTGTCGTCGCTGGGCGTTGCCATCTGGGGGACGCTGGTGGCGCAGGTCTTCCTGGCCTTCCTCGTCGGCATGGCCGGTGCGCTCGCCCAGCCCTCTTTCGATGCCATGACCCAGCGCTACATACCGCAGGCGGCCCAGGGCCGGGCCTTCGCCCGCTTCGCCACCCGACAGCAGCTGATCTGGGTGTTGGGCTCGATGATCCCGGTCATCGTGTCGTTCACCCTGCCGCAGGGGGACGCGGTCATGGCGATCCTGGCTGGCATCGGCGGGCTGACGTACGTGACCGGTCGGCGTGCCGTGCGGTCGCCCCGGGTGAGAAGGGGAGTGCCGGGGGAGCGGCCGCCCGGCGGGCCCAGCCCGAGCGCCGGCCCGGTCGGTTAAGCCCGGCCCGGCCGGGCCGGGCCCGGTTCGCTCATCAGCTCGGCCGGTGGGTCAGCCCAGACGGTCTTCGAGGGTGTCGACCTCTTCGGCCAATTTGGCGGGAAGGCGATCCCCGAACTGGGCGTAGTGCTCACGAATGGAAGGGATCTCCGCCTTCCATTCGGCCGTATCGACCCGCAGGAGCTCGGCCATGTCGGCTTCGGTGACGTCGAGACCCTCGACGTCGATGTCGCCGGTGCCGGGGACCGAACCGATCGGCGTGTCGATGGCGTCGGCCTTGCCCACCACACGGTTGAAGACCCACTCGAGCACGCGGGAGTTGTCGCCGTAGCCGGGCCACAGCCACTTGCCCTCGGCGTCCTTGCGGAACCAGTTGACGTAGAAGATCTTGGGCAGGAGCTCCTGGTCGGGTGCGTTCGCGCCGATCTCGAGCCAGTGGGCGAAGTAGTCGGCCATGTTGTAGCCGCAGAAGGGCAGCATGGCGAAGGGGTCGCGGCGGAGGTTGCCCACGGCACCGGCGGCTGCCGCGGTCGTCTCCGACGCCATGATCGAGCCCAGGAACACGCCGTGGTCCCAGTCGCGCGACTGGAACACCAGAGGCACCACGGATGCCCGGCGGCCACCGAGGAGGATGGCGGAGATGGGCACGCCCTGGGGGTCTTCCCATTCGGGGGCGATCGCCGGGTCCTGGCTGGCCGGGGTCGTGAAGCGGGCGTTGGGGTGGGCGGCGGGCGTGCCGGAGGCGGGTGTCCAGTCCTGACCCTTCCAATCGATGAGATGCGCCGGCGGCTCGTCCGTCATGCCTTCCCACCACACGTCGCCGTCATCGGTCATGGCGGTGTTGGTGAAGATGCAGTTCCCGTCGAGGGTGAGCATGGCGTTCGGGTTCGTGTGGGTGTTGGTGCCCGGGGCCACGCCGAAGAATCCGGCCTCGGGGTTGATGGCGTAGAGGCGGCCGTCCTGGCCGAATTTCATCCAGCAGATGTCGTCGCCGACCGTCTCGACCTTCCACCCCTCGAGGGAGGGGATGAGCATGGCGAGGTTGGTCTTGCCGCAGGCCGAAGGGAACGCACCAGTCACGTAACGGGTCTCGCCCTCGGGGGACGTCAGCTTCAGGATCAACATGTGCTCGGCCATCCACCCGCCGTCGCGGGCCATGACCGAGGCGATGCGCAGGGCGAAGCACTTCTTGCCGAGCAGAGCGTTGCCGCCGTAGCCCGACCCGTACGAGACGATCTCGCGGGTCTCGGGGAAGTGGACGATGTACTTGTTCTCGGCGTCGCAGGGCCACGGGACATCGGCCTGGCCCGGCTCGAGGGGGGCACCGACGGAGTGGAGGCAGGGGACGAAGTCGCCGTCGTCGCCCAGGACCTCGAGCGCCCCGGTGCCCATGCGCGCCATGATCCGCATGGAGACCACCACGTACGGCGAGTCCGTCAGCTCCACGCCGATGTGGGCGATCTCCGAGCCGAGGGGGCCCATGGAGAAGGGCACCACGTACATGGTCCGGCCCTTCATGCAGCCGGCCATGAGACCGTTGAGCAAGCTGCGCATCTCGGCGGGGTCACGCCAGTTGTTCGTCGGGCCGGCGTCGATCTCCTTTTCGGAGCAGATGAAGGTCCGATCCTCGACACGGGCCACGTCGCCCGGGTCGGAGTGCGCCCAGTAGCTGTTGGGGCGCTTGGCGTCCGAAAGCTTGGTGAAGGTCCCGGCGTCGACCAGCAGTTGGCAGAGGCGGTCGTACTCGTCGGCCGAGCCGTCACACCACTCGATGCGGTCGGGCGTGGTGATTGCCGCGACCTCATCCACCCAGGCGAGAAGTTTGGCATTCGTGGGGCGGGGCATGGGGTGTGGCGCTTCTCCTCGGTTCGGCCGGTACGACGGCGTCCAATGCTAGGCATGTGCCGTGAGTTCCCCCAAACCTGGGCACAGCCCTCGTCTGGTTGAAGACGAGATGTTGGAGCGTATCCGCCGCACGCTCGGAGGTGGAATCGAGCAGACCGGCCTCCGGGACGATGCAGCCGTGGTCAGTGTGCCCGGCGGAGGTTCGCTCGTTGTCTCCACGGACAGTGTAGTAGCGGGGATCCACGTGGATCTCGCCATCTGCAGCCCCGCCGACGTGGGGTGGAAGGCGCTCATGGGAGCAGTCAGCGACCTGGCCGCCATGGGTGCCCGGCCCGTCGGGGCACTGGTGGCGCTCTGCGTGCCGGACTCAGGGCGAGAGGGCGACCTCACGCTCGGCGTCACGGACGGCGTGGCAGAGGCATCCCGGGCCAGTGGGTGCCCGGTGGTGGGTGGCGACCTGTCCGAAGGAGGGGTGCTGACGGTCGTCGTGACGGTCATGGGCACGCTGGACGGCGGCGTCGCCGTGGAGCGGGCCGGCGCGGCAACCGGGGGATGTTCTCTTCGTCTCGGGCCCGTGCGGCGGCTCGGCCGCCGGGCTGCGGGTCTTGCGTGCTGGCGGCGGCGGCCCCGGCGGGGGTGTGGGGCCGGAGCGGTCCGGGGGCATCGAGCTCGGGCCCGTGGAGTCGGTGCTGGCTGCGGCCTATCGCCGGCCGGTGGCCCGGCTGGCAGACGGGGAGGCGGCCCGGTTGGCGGGGGCCCACGCCATGATCGATATCTCCGATGGCCTGGCGCTCGACCTGCACCGGCTGGCTGACGCCTCCGGGGTCGGTTTCGCACTGCACACCGTCCCCGTCGCTCCGGGCGCCACGCTGGAGGAGGCGCTGGGCGGGGGAGAGGATTACGAGCTCATCGTGGCGGTCGATCCACGGCACATGGAGACCTACGACACGCGCTGCGCCGCTGCTGGGCTGCGCAAACCGCTCGAGATCGGAGTGCTTGTCGCCGATGCGACCGATCGGCGATGGCGCGACGAGAACCTCGAGCGCCTGGGTTGGCAGCACCTCGTGAGTTGACCCGCCTCTCCGCCGGGCACCTCTGGTATGTGGCCGCTCAGAGAGCCGAGCCGCTCAGCGGGCTCAGGGGGCTCAACTGGCGGACGCGGCCGGGGTCCGGCGAACCGGCTTGGTCACCTTGCCGGCCCGGATGCACGAGGTGCAGACGTGCAGGCGCTTCGGGGCGCCGTTCACCAGGGCACGCACGCGCTGGATGTTGGGATCCCAGCGGCGCTTGGTGCGCCGGTGGGAGTGGCTCACGGACATGCCGAACGACGGCTTCTTGCCACAGATATCGCACACTGCTGCCATTGGGTAGACCTTCCTGTGGGCGGCCGCGGTGTTCTCACCGAGCAGGCCGTCACGAACGGCGCAAAGGTTAGCATCCCTTGCCATGACCTCCCTGGCGACCTTGGGCGCAGACGACCTGCGTGCCGTGATGGGCCGCTACAGGGATGCGCTCCGCTCCCATCAGGCGGACATCAACCGCCTCAACGTCTATCCCGTGCCCGACGGCGACACCGGCACGAACATGGCACTGACGCTCGAGGCGGTCGTCGCCGAGCTCGACGGCGTCCCGCCTGGTTCGGCGCTGTCCGAAGTGTGCCGGGCCATCGGCCACGGCTCGCTCATGGGCGCACGTGGCAACTCCGGCGTCATCCTCTCCCAGCTCCTGCGGGGCATGTGCGAGCGGATGGGCGACGCCGGAGAGGCCGGCGTGGACGGAGCGATCATGGCCGACGCGTTGGCGCACGCAGCGGATCTGGCCCGTCGTGCGGTCGTGCGCCCGGTGGAAGGAACGATCCTGACCGTGGCCTCGGCGGCGGCCGAAGGGGCGGCGGCCGGGGTCGGTCGACGCTCGGCGGCCGGGGTCGGCCGGGGTGCGGCATCCCTGCTGGGCGTGGTCGAGGAGGCACACAGCACGGCGGCCGACGCGCTGGCCCGGACGCCGGAGATGTTGGCGGTGTTGGCCCAGGCCGGCGTGGTCGACGCCGGTGGGACCGGGTTCCTGCTCCTCCTCGACGCATGCTGGTCGGTCATCGACGTGGCGCACCTCCTGCCGGAGCCCTCGGATGTCTCAGAAGTGGACCTCGTCCGACCCGGCGCCCAGGGGGACGGCGAGCGGCGCGGCGGCGAGCGGCGCGCCGGCGGGCTCCGCACCGGTGGGGCAGACGAGGGAGCCCACGATGTGGGCGACCTCCGCTACGAGGTGATGTACCTCCTCTATGCCCCGGACGACTCCATGGCGGACTTCAAAGAAGTGTGGGCCGGTATCGGGGATTCGATCGTCGTGGTGGGCGGGGACGGGCTGTGGAACTGCCACATCCACACCGACGACATCGGGGCCGCCGTCGAGGCCGGGGTGGATGCCGGGCGTCCCCAACGGATCCGGGTCACCGACCTGGCCGAGCAGGTCGAAGAGGAGCGCTGGGTACGCGACGCCGCGAGCGCTCCCGAGGCCGGGCCCGTCGGGCAGCCGATCGGGCCGCCGCCGACGACGAGCGTGGTGGCGGTCGTCACCGGGGACGGGATCGGCCGCATCTTCCGTTCGCTCGGCGTCCACCACCAGGTCGTCGGGGGGCAATCCATGAATCCCTCGACGCAGGATCTCCTCGAGGCGGTCGAACTCGTGAGCTCGGACGAGGTCGTGATCCTCCCCAACAACAAGAACATCCGACCCGTGGCGGAGCAGGTCGACGCCCTCAGCAGCAAGACCGTGCGGGTCGTGGCGACCGGCAGCATTCTGGAGGGGTTCGCCGCGCTCTTGGCCTACGACCCCGCGGCCGGGGCGGGGGTCAACGCCGCCAGCATGGGGGAGTCGGCGGCGCGCGTCGTGCCGGCGGAGATCACCCGGGCGGTGCGGGATGCTTCGACGGATGCGGGCGAGGTGCACGAGGGGGACTGGATCGGCCTCTCACGCGACGGCGTCATCTCGATCGCCGATTCGGCCGTCATGGCCATGCGCCTGCTGCTCAGCCGCCTGCTCGAGGAGCGCCACGAGCTGATCACCCTCATCGAGGGCGAGGGCTCCAGGGTGGCGGACACCCGCAAGATCAGCGAGTGGCTGAACGAGGAGCACCCCGAGGTGGCCCTCGAGGTTCATCACGGCGGCCAGCCTCTCTACCCCTACCTGCTGGGCCTCGAGTAGGCGGGCGGGGCGAGTGGCATCCCCCCGCACACTCCGTGATCTGAGCCTGCGGCCGGTCTCGGTGCTCAAGACCGTCTCGGATCGCAAGGCGGCCCAACTCGAGCTGTGGGGCGTCGAGTCGGTGCTCGACCTACTGATGACGTTCCCGCGCAAGGACCGCTACATCGATCGCACGGCCAAGGCCAGCGTGTCGGGACTCGACATCGGGACGGCGGCGGCCGTGCTGGCCGAGGTGGTGCGGGTGCGAGGCGGCGGTGGCGGCGGGTACAACCGCAACCGCAAGGCCCCCGTCACCATCGTCGTGCGCGACGAGACGGGGACGATGGAAGTCGCCTTCTTCAACCAGCCCTGGCGGGCCAAGCAATTGCGGGAGGGGACCGAGGCCATCTTCTGGGGGAAGGTGGGGGACTACCGGGGCACGCGCCAGATGGTCAACCCTGTGGTCGACGTCGTGGCGGGGGTGGACGACGACGTCGTGGGCCGCCAGCGCCGCACCCTGCGGATCCTGCCGGTCTACCCGGCCTCGGCCAAGGCGGGGCTCACCAGCTGGGAGATCGGGACGTTCGTGGAGGAGGCGCTCGAGCGGGCCGGTACGTTCCTCGACCCGTTGGCCGGGGAATGGCTCACCTCGCTCGGCCTGTGGGACCGCACGGCGGCCATGCAGGCCATCCACAAGCCCGCGTCGATCGACGTGATCGGGCCGGCCCGGCGACGGCTGACCTTCGACGAGCTGTTCCGCCTGCAGCTGGCCCTGGTGCTCCGCCGGCGGGCCTTCGAGCACAACGCCCGGGCCCTGCGCCACGATGTGTCCCCCCGCGAGATCACCGGTGGTGTCAGCGGCACCCTCGTGTCGCAGTTCCTGGGTGCACTGCCCTACGAGCTGACGACGGCCCAGCGGCGTGCGCTGGCAGTGATCGTGGCCGACCTGGCCGGTCCGTTCCCCATGCACCGGCTCCTCCAGGGCGACGTCGGCTCGGGAAAGACCGTGGTGGCGCTGGCCGCGCTGCTCGGTGCGGTGCAGAGCGGGCACCAGGGGGCGCTCATGGTGCCGACCGAGGTGCTGGCCGAGCAGCACGCCGTGGCCGTACGCCAGATGCTCGGTGCGCTCGACGTCCGCGTGGAGTTGCTGACGAGCCGGGTCAAGGGCAAGGCCCGGGCGCAGATGCTGGCGGACCTGGCGGCCGGGGATATCGCCATCGTGGTGGGGACGCACGCCCTGCTGACCGAGGAGGTCGCGTTCAAGGCGCTCGGCATGGTGGTCATCGACGAGCAGCACCGGTTCGGCGTCGAGCAGCGGGCCACGCTGCGCGCCAAAGGCGACGAGGGCGATCCCGACCTCCTGGTGATGACGGCCACACCCATTCCCCGCACCGCCGCCATGGTCATTTTCGGTGACCTCGACCTCACGGTGCTCGACGAGCTGCCGCCCGGCCGGGCGAAGGTGGCCACGAAGTGGTTGCCGCTGCCGGCCGACGAGCACGTCGCCTGGGACCGGGTCCGCCAAGAGGTGGCAGCGGGCCACCGGGCCTTCGTCGTCTGCCCGTTGGTCGGCGACTCCCTCCGGGTCGAGGCCCGCTCGGCCACCGAGGAGTACGAGCGGCTGCAGGCGGACGAGTTGTCCGGGCTGAAGGTCGGGCTGCTGCACGGGCAGATGGCACCGGCGGCCCGGGAGGAGGCGATGGCGCAGTTCCGGCGGGGGGAGATCGAGGTGCTGGTGGCGACCACGGTGATCGAGGTCGGCGTCGACGTGCCCGAGGCCACGGTCATGGTGGTGGAGAGCGCCGATCGCTTCGGCATCGCCCAGCTGCACCAACTGCGGGGTCGGGTCGGCCGGGGCACACTGCCCAGCTGGTGCTTCCTGCTCGGGGCGGGCGGTGAGGACGGGGTGGCCGGGCGAGCGCCTGGCCGCGGTCGAGAAGACCACCGATGGGTTCGAGCTGGCCGAGGAGGACCTGCGCCTGCGCGGCGAGGGCACGCTGCTGGGGGCCCGGCAACAGGGGCACACCGACCTGCGGTTGGCGTCGTTGTCGGATCCCGACGACCGGCTCCTCCTCACCGAGGCCCGGCGGGTGGCCGAGGCCATCGTCAAGGAGGATCCTCTTTTGGAGGCGCATCCGGCGTTGGCCGACGAGATCAAGCTGTTCTTGAGCGAGGACGAGGGCGAGTACCTCTTCAAGAGTTGAGCGGCGCCCATCGAGCCGCACACGTTGAGCGGGCAAGAGTTGATCTACCCTGGCTCCGGTGCGCGTCATCGGAGGCCGGAGCCGGGGGAGGCGCCTGGCGGCCAAGCTGCCGCCGGCGGTGCGCCCCACGTCGGATCGGGTGCGCGAGTCGATCTTCGACATCCTCGGATCGCGGGGCGGGGTCGAGGGGCTCAGCGTGGTCGACCTCTTCTGCGGGAGCGGGGCCCTGGGGCTCGAGGCGCTGTCGCGTGGTGCCGCCTCGGCCACCTTCGTCGACCAGGATGCCGCCGCCCTCGACGCGGTGCGGACCAATCTGGCCTCGATCGGGCTGGGTGACGAGCCCATCACCGTCGTCCGGGCCGCCCTGCCCGGCTGGCTGGCCGGGGCCCCCTCCTTCGATCTCGCCCTCTGCGACCCGCCGTACACCTTCGAGGCCTGGCCCGAGCTGCTGTCGATCCTGCGGGCCGAGACCGCCGTTCTCGAGTCGGCGGCTCCCGTCACCCTCCCCGAGGGGTGGGTGGTCGCAAGAGAACGCCGGTACGGCGGTACGCTCGTGACCGTGGCTCATCACAGCGGATCCTGCTCGTGAAGGCCGGCTCGTGAAGGTCGGCCTGTTTCCCGGCTCTTTCGATCCGTTTCACAACGGACATCTCGAAATCGTCGAGCGCGCCAGCCGCCTCTTCGATGAGGTGGTCGTGGCCGCCCTGCGCAACCCGCAGAAGAGCTCGGCGTTGTTCGATCTCGAAGAGCGCAAGCGCATGCTCGAGGCGGTCACGGCGCACATCCCGGGCGTGCGCATCGTCTCGGTCTCCACGCTTCTGGTCAACGTGGCGCGCGATGTCGGGGCGACGGCCATCGTGCGCGGCCTGCGGGCCGTCTCCGACTTCGAGACCGAAATGCAGATGGCCCAGATGAACCACCACCTGTCGGGCGTCGAGACCATCTTCATCCCCACCAGCTCCAAGTACTCGTTCATCGCCTCCAAGCTGGTGCGCGAGGTCGCCCACTTCGGGGGCGACGTCTCTGCGTTCGTGCCGAAGGTCGTGGCCGAGCACCTCGTCAAGAAGTTCGACGGGACGGACGGGAAGGGGGAGACGTGACTGACCAGTATCTCGACGACATCGAGGAATCCGAACAGGATGTCAGTGCCGAAGCGGTGATTTCCCATGTGCTCGACATCGTCAACAACGCCAAGTCGATGCCGCTCTCCTCGTCGGTCATGGTCTCACGCGAGGAGGTGGTCGGCCTTCTCCGCACCGCACTGGATCGCCTGCCCGACGAGTTGCGCCAGGCCCGCTGGCTCCTGCGCGAGCGCGAGGAATTCCTGGCCGAGCGCACCCGTGAGGCCGAGACGCTGATGGAGGAGGTCCGGGCGCAGGCCGAGCGCATGGTGCAGCGCACCGAGATCGTGCGCCAGGCCAACTCGGTGGCCCAGCGCATCCTCGACGACGCCAACGACGAGGCCCGCACCATGCGGCACGAGGCCGAGGACTTCTGTGACCAGAAGCTGGCCGGCATGGAGATCGTGCTCGATCGGCTCACCAGGACGGTGCAGTCCGGGCGGGCCAAGCTGGCCTCCCCGTCGCCGCCGGCTCCACATCCGGTCGCGCACGAGAGCACGGCCAGGGGCAACGGCGCGGTGGCGGGCGGCGGTGGCACCGGCACCGAGGAAGACGGCTTCTTCGATCAGGACGTGTCCTGATGGCGACCGACCCCTTCGTGGTGCATGTGGCGCGCCTGCGCCGGAACCCCGGCGCGGTGTCGCACGAGGTGCGGCGCGGGCCGGTCGAGCTGGCCGGCCCCCTCGACGAGCTGGGCATCGACCCGGGCCGGAGTGTCGTCCCGCTCGAGGCCGAGGCCGAGTGCGACATCACGCTGCGTCCCTTCAGCGGGGGGATCGACGCCGTCGGCACCGTGCACGCCCCCTGGGTCGGGATCTGCCGGCGCTGTGCGGTCCCGGTGAACGGTGAGCTCGAGATCGCGGTGAGCGAGCGCTTCGGCGACGGGCCGATCTCCGAGGACGACCTCTACCCGATCGTCGACGACACCATCGACCTGGGGCCCCTGGTGCGCGACGCCATCGTGCTCGAGCTGCCGATGGCGCCGCTGTGCCGGGAGGACTGCCGCGGCCTGTGCCCGCAGTGCGGAGCCGATCGCAACGAGGCCGACTGCGGCTGCGTTGCCCCCGTCGACCCGCGTTGGGCTAACCTCGATGTGCTCCGGTAGCTGACCCTCTGCGGTCCGCCCGCCCCGATCCGATTGTTGGAGACCCACGATGGCTGTCCCGAAGAAGAAGACGTCCAAGGCCAAGGGGCGTAGCCGCCAGGCCTCCGCCTGGGTGCTGCGCCGCCCGCCGCGCAGCGTGTGCCCCCATTGCCAGTCGGCCAAGACGCCGCACGTCGTGTGCCCGAGCTGCGGGTGGTACAAGGGGCGCCAAGCCGTAGAGGTCGACTGACTTGAGCCGACGGGGCGAGCGTCCGACTACCGAGGCGCTGGCCACACTGCCCGTGGCGGTCGATGCCATGGGCGGCGACAAGTCCCCCGGGGAGATCGTCGAAGGGGCGCGGCGGGCCGCCGACGAGAACGGCATCCCGGTCGTACTGGTGGGCCCGCCCGAGCAGGTGGGCGACACGTTGGGCCTGCCGCTGGTGCCCTGCACCGAGGTCATCGCCATGGACGAGGACCCGGCCGGCGGCGTACGCCGCAAGAAGGACTCCTCCCTGGTGCGAGCGGCCGAATTGGTGCGTGATGGGCAGGCTTCGGCCATGGTCAGCGCCGGGAACACCGGGGCCACCATGGCCGCCGCCCTGTTGCGCATGGGCCGGCTCCCCGGCGTAGTCCGCCCCTGTATCGCCACCCCGTTGCCGCGGCTCGGCCGCACGCCGGCTGTCCTGGTCGACGCCGGGGCGAACACCGAGTGCACGCCCGCCATGCTGGTTCAGTTCGCGCAGATGGGCGCCGCCTACGTCGCCGCCCGCTTCGGGACGACCTCGCCCACCGTCGGGCTGCTGTCGATCGGCGAGGAGCCGACGAAGGGCACGCCGCTGGTCAAGGAGACGCACGCGCTCCTGGCCGCCGGGGCCGGGGCCGGGGCCGCCCACGGGTTCGAGTTCGTGGGCAACCTCGAGGGCCGGGACCTGCTGCCCTCGCCGGCCGACGTCGTCGTCACGGACGGCTTCACCGGCAACGTCGCCCTCAAGTCACTCGAGGGGACCTTGCGGTTCATTTTCGACGTGGTGACCGGGGTCTTCATGCTCGACGAGGAGACCAAGGCGGCGGCCGACGTGCTGCTGCCGCACCTGCTCCCGCTGGTGGCCGAGTTCGAGCCGGAGAACACCGGCGGGGCCATGCTCCTGGGCATCGACGGCGTGTGCGTCATCAGCCACGGCTCCTCCAACGCCACGGCGATGGTCAACGCGGTCAAGGTGGCCTACGAGTGCGCCACGCGGGGTTTGGCCGACCAGGTGGCCGCAGCGGTCCGTCCGCCGCAAGAGGCCTAAAAGGCCAGTTCAGGGCGGCTATCCGACTGGTCTCGGCCTAAAAACCGGTAGCATGGCCGATGCCATAGTGGCGATGCCATCGCGATGAGCGCGACCATCTCGACCCAGGAGTGCCAGTGCCTGCCGAAACCCACACGAACCAGGGCCCGCTCGACCGCAACGGGGTGTTCGCGCTGATCCGGGACCAACTGGCCGACATCCTCGAGGCCGACCCGTCGACGATCACCGAGGGCGCCTCCTTCGTGGAGGATCTCGACGCCGACTCGCTGGCGCTCATCGAACTCGTCGAGGGGCTGGAAGAAGAACTGGGGGAGCGGACCGTCGGGTTCCGCATTGACGATGAAGACCTTGAAGACCTGCGCACCGTCCGAGATGCCGTTGACTACGTCTACGCCAAGCTCGAGGCGGGGTGACGCTGGCGCCGAAGGGGCGGCCCGGCTCGCCGCGCGCTTGGGCCACGACTTCGGCGACATCAGCCTCCTGCAGCACGCACTGGCCCATCGGAGCTGGTGCGGTGAGCAGGAGGGTGGTGCGCCCTCCAACGAGCGACTCGAGTTCCTGGGCGATGCCGTGCTCGGGCTCATCGTGGCCCGGTACAGCTACGAGCGCTATCCCGCACTTCCCCGAGGGGATGCTGGCCAAGGTGCGCTCGGCCGTGGTGAACGCCCGGGTGCTGGCCCAGGTGGCCGACCGGCTCGGCGTCGGCGAGGTTCTCCTGCTCGGACGGGGCGAGGAGACGTCGGGTGGCCGGGAGAAGGCGTCGATCCTGGCGGACGCCTTCGAGGCCATTCTCGGTGCCGTCTACCTCGATGCGGGGTGGGACGCCGCCGAGCTCCTCGTCCTGCGTGAGTTGCGCGACGCCATCACCCGGGCCGCCAACGAGCCCGACGATTTCGATCACAAGAGCCGCTTGCAGGAAAAGGCGGTCCACGACGGCGAGGGCACGCCCCGCTACGTCGTGGTCGGCTCCGGCCCGGACCACGAACGGGCCTATGAGGCCGAGGTGTTCGTCGCCGGCACCCGGTTGGGCGTCGGCGTGGGCCGGTCCAAGAAGGATGCCGAACAGGAAGCGGCGCGCAATGCCTGGGAGGGTCTGCAGAATGCCTGAGTTGCCCGAAGTCGAAACGCTGCGCCAGGACCTGTCGCGGGAGGTGCCGGGCAAGAAGATCAAGACGGTCTCGGTGGCCAACGGCCGCTCCGTGCGCCGGCACCCGTCGGCCAAGCATTTCCGCACGCCGCTCGAGGGCCGGACGATCAAGTCCGTCGGCCGGCTCGGCAAATACCTGCTCATGACGCTGGACAGTGGCGACACGTTGGTCGTGCATCTCGGGATGAGCGGTCAGCTGCTGCGGGTGAAGTCGGTCAAGGAGCCCAAGCCCAAGCACACCCACGTGGTGATCACCTTCACCCAGGGGGGCGAGCTGCGGTACGTGGATCCACGGACGTTCGGGGAATTGTTCGTCTCCACGCCCCCCTCCAAGCCGGACGGCACCCTCATGAGCCCGGTTTCGGGCACGGCCGGCGGCGACGGTGCCGCCATCCGCAAGGCCATTCCCGAGCTGGCCCACCTGGGTTTCGACCCGGTCGAGGACCTGATGAGCTGGGACCGCTTCGGCCTGCTGCTGCACCAGCACAAGGCCGGGGTCAAGTCCATGCTGATGGACCAGAGCTTCACCGCCGGCATCGGGAACCTCTACTCCGACGAGATGCTCTACCAGGCCGGGCTGCGCTACGACCGGCCCTCGAACACGCTGACGGCGACCGAGGTGCGGCGGCTGTATCGAGCCATCGTCGAGACCTTGGCCGATGCGATCAAGCACCGCGGTTCGTCCCTGGCCGACGAGCAGTACCGCGATCTCTTCGGCGAGATCGGCGACTTCCAGGGGTCGCACCAGGTCTATGACCGCGAGGGCCAACCGTGCCGCCGCTGCCGCAACACCATCGTGCGGGTGAAGACCGGCGGGCGGTCGACGTTCTTCTGCGAGCACTGCCAGGTTTGACCCGCCCGGGCTGTAGGCCCGTTTTGTTGTGGGCCTGTAGGCCCGTGGGGCTGTAGCCCTGTAGGGTCGCCGCGATGTTTCTGAAGTCGCTCAGCATGAAGGGGTTCAAGTCCTTCGCCGACCCCACGGTGCTGGAATTCGAGCCGGGGATCACCGTCGTGGTGGGTCCCAACGGCAGTGGCAAGTCGAACGTCGTCGACGCCGTCACCTGGGTCCTCGGCGCCCAGGGCCCCCGCTCGCTGCGCTCGGCGAAGATGGAGGACGTCATTTTCGCCGGGACGTCGTCGCGTCCCGCGCTCGGACGGGCCGAAGTGTCGCTGACCATCGACAACGCCTCGGGGAAGCTCCCCATCGACCTGGCCGAGGTCACCATCACCCGCACGCTCTTCCGCTCGGGTGACAGTGAGTACGCCATCAATGGCGCTCCCTGCCGCCTGCTCGATGTGCAGGAGCTCCTCTCGGACTCGGGCGTCGGCCGCCAGCAGCACATGATCATCGGCCAGGGCCAGCTCGACACTGTGCTCAACGCCCGTCCGGAGGACCGCCGGGCCATCATCGAGGAGGCGGCCGGCGTGCTCAAGCACCGGCGCCGGCGTGAGCGGGCCGAGCGCCGGCTGGCCGGGACGGCCGAGAACCTCGAACGCCTGGGCGACCTGGTACGCGAGGTGCGCCGCCAGATCCGCCCCCTGGAGCGCCAGGCCGCCGCCGCCCGCTCCCACGACAGCGTCGCCACCGAGCTGCTGACCATCCGACGCTACCTGGCCGGGGCCGAGCTGGCCGAGCTGTCGGCCCGGCGCCGCACGGCGACCCACAACCTGACCATCTGCCACGAAGAGGAGCGCGAGCTGCACGAGGCCCTCGAGACCCTCGACGCCGAGGCCTCCTCCACGTCGGCCGAGCTCTCCTCGCATCGCGAAGAGGACCTGGCCCGCGCCCTCGGCCGGGTGCAGGGACTGGTCGAGCGGGCCCGTGGGACCTCGGGAGTCCTCCGTGAGCGGGGCCGCGCCGTCGTGGCCGCCCTGGATGCGGCGGCCGACGTCGACGTGGTCTCCACCCTCGAGGCCGAGGCGGCCCGCCTGGCCAGTGAGATCGCCCTGGTGGCGCAGGAGTCTGCGGCCGACCCGGGTGCGGCCGAGGTCGAAGCCGAGTCTGTCGTGGTGGAGGAGGAAGAGGCCGCGCTCCGCCTGCGCTGGGCCCCGGTGCTGGGCGGCGGCGAGCCGGACGACGCCCTGGCCCAGGTGCAGGCCCGGACCGAGCCTCTCGGGCGGGCCGAGGCCCGTGAGCGCCAGGACATGACGGTCCTCGAGCGCCAGGTGGCCTCGATCGAGCAGCGGCACGCCGCCGCCGCCGTCAAGGCCGACCTGTTGGCGACCGAGTCAGCGTCCCTGGAGGACACGACGGCCCGCCTGGAGGCCGACGCCAGCGCCAGCCGGGCCACCCTGGCGGCGGCGGCCCAGAGGGCGGAGACAGCCCAGCGGGCGGCCGACGAGCGCGAGCAGGCACGCCACCGCAGCGCGGCCCGGGCCGAGGCCCTCGAGCGGGCCCTCCGCGATCTGCAGGGGGCCGGCGGTCGCGAGCTCCTCAGCGGCGTCGACGGCGTGGTGGGCTCGCTGCTCGATCTGGTCGAGATCGACGAAGGATGGGAAGCCGCGTTCGAAGCGGCGGCGGGCGCCGGCGTGGCCGCAGTCGTCGTGGACGGGCGGCAATCGGCCCATCAGGCCCTGGCGACTCTGCGGGAGCGTGGCGTCACGGGCGCCGTGCTGGCACCGCGGGCCGGGACGGGCACGTTCGACCAGCCCCTGCCGGTGCCCCCGGGTTCGCGGGCCGAGACCGTGCGGAGCCACGTGCGCGCCCGCCACGGTGAGGCGATCGCCGAGTCCGTCCTCGAATGCGCTGATCGGCCACGCCGTCCGCGTCGACGGCTGGGAGGAGGCGATCGATCTCTCCTTGGCCCGGGCCGACCTGATCGTGGTGACCCCCGAAGGCGATCGCTTCGCCCCGACGGGATGGCGGGTGCGCTCGTCGACCAACGTGGTCACGGCCGCCGCAGTGGAAGACGCCCAGCGCAGGGCCACCGAGGCGGCGTCGGCGGCCGACGAGGCCCGGGCCGACCTGGCCGGTGCCCGGACGGCTCTCGCTGAGGCCCGCGAGGCCCTGGCCCAGGCCGAACGCGCCGTCGATCGCCACACCTCGGCCCGGGGGACGGCGGCCGCCGACGGCCAACGGACGGTGGAGGAGGTGCGTCGCCTGGGCGAAGAGCTCGGGACGGCCCGCCAGGCACTGGCCGACGCCGGGCAGCGGTTGGCCGCGGTGCAGGCCGAACGCGAGCAGCTGGTCCGTTCTCTCCCCGAGATCGAGGAGGCGGCGGCGGCATGGCGGGTCCTGGCCGAGCACCGCCAGACCGTGCTGCAGCGACGCCAGGAGCTCGAGGTCCGGGTAGCCGGGCTGGCCGAGCGCCGTCGGGTCCTCGCCGAGCGCCAGGCCGAGGTCGAGCGCCGCCTGCTGGGGCATGCCGAAGAGCGGGCGACGGCGGCCTCGCGCCGCCAACGCCTCGAAGCGGAAGGGACGGCGCTGACCCGCCTCGAAGCGGTGGTCGAGGCCGAGCACGAGCGCCTCAACGGGATTTTCGACACCTTGCGCGGCGACTACCAGGACCAGGTCGATGCCGTCCGGGCCGGGGGGGCGCGTCTCGAGCAACTCCGCCAGGATCGACAGACGACGGAGCAACGCCTCGATGCCGTGCGCTCCCGCACCCGTGCCCTCGATCTCGAGACCAACGAGGTGGCGCTCCGTTCCGAGACGCTGCACGAGCACATCGTGCGCGAGCTGGGCACGGTGCCCGAGGACCTGGCCGGCCTGCCGATTCCCGAGGCGCCCGAGAACACGACGCTGCCGGTCCATGCGGCCGAGCTGGAGCGCAAGCTGGTGGCGCTGGGGCCGGTGAACCCGCTGGCCCTCGAGGAGCTGTCCACGTTGGAGGAGCGCCACAAGGAGCTCGAAGCCCAGGTGGACGACGTGCGAGGCGCCCGCCGGGAGCTGCACGAGGTGGTGCGGACGTTGGACCACGAGATCATGACCTCGTTCGCCGCCGCCGCAGCGGACGTCAACGAACACTTCTCGACCCTGGTGGCGCTGCTGTTCCCCGGCGGGACCGGGCGGATGGTCCTGACCGAGCCCGAAGACCTGCTCAACACCGGCGTCGAGATCGAGGTGCGCCCGGCCGGCCGCAACGTGCGCCGCGTCTCGCTGCTCTCGGGTGGCGAGCGTTCGATGGCCGCGCTGGCCTTCCTCTTCGCCGTGTTCCGCAGCCGGCCTTCGCCCTTCTACCTGATGGACGAGGTGGAGGCGGCGCTCGACGACGTCAACCTGCACCGCTTCCTGGGCCTGGTGCGTGAGTTCCGCCACGAGGCCCAGCTGCTCATCGTCAGCCACCAGAAGCGCACGATGGAGACGGGCGACGCCCTCTACGGCGTCACGATGGCCCCCGGCGGCTCCTCCCAGGTCGTCAGCCAGAAGGTCGAGCGCTCGGTGGAGCGCCAACCCGAGAGCGAACACGCATGACCGCGTTGTTGATCGCCCTCGGCGTCGTCATCGTGGTCCTGGTGGCCGCCCTGCTCCTCGTCGCCCGATCCCGGCGGGCCTCCGGAGGCTCCGCCGTCGGCCGGGGCCGGAGTGCGTCGGCCCTCGAGAAGCCGCCCCCCAAGGGCGGTACGGCGGCCGGGCTGGCGAAATCGTCGGACCGGAATTCGTCGGCCACCAAGTCCCCGGCCCAGAAGGCGCCCGGCAAGGCGCCGAGCACAGCACCCACGCGGCCCCCCACCAAACCGCCGACGAAAGCCCCGCTGCCCGAGCCGGCGCCGTTTCTCCCGCCCGAGGTGGCCGTCGAGCCCGAGCCGCAGCCCCCGAGCTACCGCAGCCGCCTCGGCACGGTGCGCGGCATCTTCAGTGGTGCGGTGTCTTCGCTGCGCAGCGGCAAGATCGACCAGGCGACATGGGACTCCCTCGAAGAGGCCCTCATCCGGGCCGACGTCGGGGTGCAGACGACGATGGCGTTGCTCAAGGACCTCAGGGCCCGCGTCGATGCCAAGGAGATCGCCAACGGGACCGATCTTCTGTCCGCTCTCGGTGACGCCATCCGAGAGCTGCTGGATGTGCCCGAGTCCCGCCAGCTCCGCTTCGACGGGACCCCCGGCGCTGTGGACGTCTGGCTCGTCGTCGGGGTCAACGGTGTGGGGAAGACGACCACGATCGGCAAGCTGGCCCGGCAGGAGTCGGCCGCCGGCCATTCGATCCTGCTGGCCGCAGGCGACACGTTCCGGGCCGCTGCCGCCGACCAGCTGGGCATGTGGGCCGAACGATCCGGGGTGGACATCGTCCGTGGCGCCGAGGGCGGCGACCCCAGCGCGATCGTCTTCGATGCCGTGCAGCGTGCGGCGGCCCGCGGCAACGACCTCGTGCTGGCCGACACGGCCGGCCGGTTGCACAACAAGGTCAATCTGGTGGAGGAGCTCAAGAAGATCCGCCGCGTCGCCGACCGTGACCCCGGCAACGTGACCGAGGTGCTGCTGGTGCTGGACTCGACGACCGGGCAGAACGCACTCGTGCAGGCCAAGCAGTTCACCGAGGCGGTGGATGTCACGGGGATCGTGCTGACCAAGCTGGATGGGACGGCCAAGGGCGGGATCGTCGTGGCGGTCCAGCGGGAATTGGGAATCCCGGTGAAGCTGGTCGGCCTGGGCGAGGGACCGGACGACCTGGTCGCCTTCGACCCCGACGCCTTCGTCGACGCACTGCTCGGTCTCGACTGACCCCACCGACCCGGCTCGGCCCGGCTCGGCCCGGCGGGTGGCCCGGCGGGTGGCCAGGCGCGGCTCCGCTCGGCCGGTAGCACGGCTGGGCCTCGACCGAGCGGGTTGTCGGGGCCAACGGCCGCCGCCCCGCTAGCCTGATGCTCGATGTTCGACGCCCTTTCTGACCGCCTGGAGCGGATATCGACGCGCCTGCGGGGCAAGGGACGCATCAGCGAGGCCGACCTCGACGAGGCGCTGGGAGAGATCCGAACGGCCCTTCTCGAAGCCGACGTGGAGCTCTCCGTCGCCCGCCGTTTCTGCGACGGGATCCGCTTGCGTGTCAGCACCGAATCGCTGTCGGCCAGCCTGACGCCGGGCCAACAGGTGATCAAGGCCGTCCACGAGGAGCTGGTCGGGGTACTGGGCGGGGAAAGCCTCAAGATCTCCTACGCCTCGCGGCCACCGACCGTCGTCCTGATGGCCGGTCTCCAGGGCTCGGGGAAGACGACGGCCTCGGCCAAGCTGGCCCTGTGGTGGAAGCAGCAGGGCCGCAACCCGCTGCTCGTCGGGGCCGACCTCCAGCGCCCTGCCGCCGTCGAGCAGCTGAGGGTTCTCGGTGGCCAGGCCGGGGTCACGGTCTTCAGCGAGGCCACGGATCCGGTGGCGGTGGCCCGGGCCGGTGTCGAGGAAGCGCGGCGCCTGGGCAAGGACGTCTGCATCATCGACACCGCCGGCCGTCTCACGATCGACGCGGACCTGATGGAGGAGATCCGGGGGATTTCGGCCGCCACCGACCCCCACTACACGTTCCTGGTCATCGACGCCATGATCGGCCAGGACGCGGTGACGACCGCCAAGGCCTTCCACGAGACCCTCGAGCTCGATGCCGTCATCCTGTCCAAACTGGACGGTGACGCCCGCGGTGGTGCCGCCCTCTCGGTCAAGGGCGTGGTCGGCAAGCCGATCGCGTTCGCCAGCACCGGTGAGCGGCTGGCCGACTTCGACCTCTTCCACCCCGACCGCATGGCCGACCGGATTCTGGGCATGGGTGACGTGCTCAGCCTCATCGAGCAGGCCGAACGCACCATGGACCACGACACGGTGGCCAAGGGTGCGGCCCGTCTCATGCAGGGCCATTTCACGCTCGACGACTTCCTCTCGCAGCTGCGCCAGGTCCGGAAGATGGGCTCCCTGGGCGGCCTCATGAAACTGATGCCCGGCATGTCCAAAGAGATGCGCCAGGCCGCCGGGCAGATCGACGACGGGGAGATCTCCCGGGTCGAGGCCATCGTCTGCTCCATGACGCCGGCCGAGCGGGACGACGTCACCCTCCTCGACGGCTCCCGGCGCAGCCGCGTGGCCCGGGGCTCGGGCACCACCGTGCCCGAGGTCAACACGCTCCTCAAGCAGTTCAAGGAGATGCAGAAGATGATGAAGGGGATGGCTTCGGGCAACATGCCGAACATTCCCGGCATGGGGGCGATGGGCGGCATGAGCGCCAAGGCCGCCCGGAAGCTGGCGGCGCAGACCGCCGCCGGCGGACGTGGCGCCGGTGGTCCGGGCGGGGCCGACTTCGACATGCTCTCCCAGCTCATGGGGGACTCGGGTGACCTCGGGGCGGAGAATCCCTTGTTCCCCGGGCTGCCCGCCTCTTCGGCCCCACGGCCCATCGTGAGCGGCAACAAAGGCACCAAAAAGAAGAAGAAGGGCGGACGGGTTACCCCACCGAAAAGCCGGTAGGGCCGCTATCTGCCAGAATGGACGCACAAAGTCCAGATGATGGAGGAATCAGTTCGTGGCAGTGAAGCTCCGCCTGGTGCGGATGGGAAAGAAGAAGCAGCCGACCTACCGGGTCGTCGCTGCGGACAGCAGGTCGCCGCGTGACGGTCGATTCCTCGAGATCGTGGGCACGTACGCGCCCCGGGGGGCTTCGACAGCCGAACCTGACGCCGTGATCAAGATCGACAACGAAAAGGCCGTCAAGTGGTTGGTCAACGGCGCACAGCCGACCGAACGCGTCGAGAAGTTGCTGAGGACTTCGGGCGCCTGGGACGAGTTCGCGGCAGCGAGGGCCAAATGACGAACCTGTACGAAGCCGGTGACATCAACACGGTCGACGGCGATAACGAGCTCGACGTCAATGCGGTCGACGACGTCGACGACGTCAACGACGGGAACGACGCAGGCGACTCCGGGAACGAGCCGGACGAGGCCATCAACGGCGGCACCCCGCTGGCGGTGCTCACATATCTGGCCCGTTCCCTCTCGAACGACCCCGACGCGGTGGTCATCGACACCGAAGAGCGGCGCGGCGGGCTCCGCCTGAGCTTGCATGTCGCACCCGACGACATGGGACGGGTGATCGGGCGCCGGGGCAGGACGGCTCAGGCCATCCGCACCCTGGTGAACGTGGCCGGCGCCAAGGACGGCGTGCAGGCCAGCGTGGATATCGTCGACGACTGATCTGCTGAGAGTCGGTCGGATCTGCTGAAAGTCGGTCGGGTCACCAAGGCCCACGGTCTTCGCGGGGAGGTCGTCGTCCAGCTGTGGACAGATCTCACGGAGCGGCTCGACCCCGGATCCGTCCTCTGCGCTCCCGACGGCAACCTCACCGTCGAAGCGGCGCGGCCGTTCCAGGACCGTTGGATCGTGCAGTTCGAAGGCATCGTCGACCGTTCGCAGGCCGAGCGTCTGCGTGGGGTGGACCTCGAGGCCGAGGCCGTCGAGATCCCCGGGAAGCTCTGGGTGCACGAACTTGTCGGGACGACGGTCTTCGACATCGACGGTGTCGAGCTCGGATCGGTCAAGGCGGTCGAGGCGAACCCGGCCAGCGATCTGCTGGTCCTCGAGAGTGGCGGCTTGATCCCCCTGCGCTTCGTGACCGAACACGACGCTGCGTCCGGGAAGCTCGTCGTCGACATTCCCGAGGGACTCCTGGATCCATGAGCGGCGCCAGGCCGTGAGCCGGGTGTCGCCGTGAGGAGGTTGTCGCCGTGAGCCGGGTGTCGCCGTGAGGATCGCCGTCTTCACACTCTTTCCGGACGCCATCTCGTCGTACTGCGCCACGTCGATCCTGGGCCGGGCGCAGGAGTCGGGAGCACTGGAGGTCACCGTGCACGACCTGCGCCAGGGCGCTCTGGACGCGCGTCGGACCGTCGATGACAGCCCTTTCGGGGGCGGCCCGGGCATGGTGCTCATGCCAGAGCCCGTCTTCCGTGCTGTCGAAGCGGTCGAGGGCGCCGCTTCCGCCGGCGACGGAATCGATGCGGTCGAGAGCGGCGGAACGGGAGTGGGCGGGAGCGGGATGCCCCGGCCGTTGTTCCTGTTGGCGCCCGGAGGGCGACCCTTCACCCAGGCGGTGGCCGCCGAGTTGGCGGCGCTCCCGAATGGCTTCTCGCTCCTGTGCGGCCGCTACGAGGGGGTCGATCAGCGGGTCAGTGATCATCTGGTCGACGGCGAGCTCTCGGTGGGAGACTTCGTGTTGGCGGGTGGGGAGTTGGGGGCCCTGGTGGTGGTCGAGACCGTGGCGAGGCTGCTGCCGGAGGTGTTGGGCAACGAAGACTCAGCCCTCGACGAGAGTTTTACGAGCGGCCTCCTCGAGTACCCCCAGTACACCCGACCTGCGGAATTCCGGGGCTGGGAGGTGCCCGCCGTGCTGCGATCAGGCGATCACGCGGCGGTGGCGGCCTGGCGCCGGGCCCAGTCCCTGGCCCGCACGGCCGCCGTGAGGCCCGATCTGCTCGAACGGCTGCTCGGGGAGGGCGCCCTCACGGCCGACGACGTGCGGTCGTTGGCCGCACAGGGCTACGATGTTCCGTCCGGCACTGAGCCGGTATGACGTTAGGAAGCCCTTCCCCATGCATCCCACTGAAATCATCGATCGCGACAGCCTGCGCACCGACATCCCCGATTTCCGGCCCGGCGACACCGTGGCAGTGAACGTCCGGGTGGTCGAGGGCACCCGTGAGCGCGTCCAGAAATTCCAGGGCGCCGTCATGAAGCGCCAGGGCGGTGGCGTCCAGGAGACCTTCACCGTGCGCAAGGTGAGCTTCGGCGTCGGCGTCGAGCGGACCTTCCCCGTGCACTCGCCCACCATCGCCTCCATCGAGGTCATCACCCTGGGCGACGTCCGCCGGGCCAAGCTCTATTACCTGCGCGAGAGGCACGGGAAGTCCGCCAAGATCAAGGAGCTCCGGACGGCGAAGCCGTAGGGCCGCACCGCATGAGCGAGGAAGACCTCGAGCGTTACGAAGCCGAGATCGAGCTCGGACTTGTCCAGGAGTATCGAGCCGTCCTGCCCGTCTTCTCTTATGTCATCGAAACAGAGCGCCGCTTCTACCTGGCCAATGAGGTCTCGCTCAAGGTCCGGTCCGATACGACTCCGGCGTGTATCGAGCTCGAATTACGCGACGCGTGGGTATGGGACATGTACCGCCCGGCTCGCTTCGTCCCCACGGTCAACGTCGTCACCTTCCGCGACGTGAACATCGAGCGCCTGCCCGAACAGGAGCTCTGAGCGACCGGGCTCCCGCTCCGGCTCCGGCTCCGGGCAGAGGCCGATTTCCGGGCGGAGGCCGATTTCCGGGCAGAGGCCCGACCTTCCGGGCAGAGGCCGACCGTTCTCCGGTGTGGATCGCCGCACCGTACTGGGCCGAGCCGGCGAGGACCGGGCCGCCGACTGGTACCTCGCTCGCGGCTATCAGATCGTCGAGCGCAACTGGCGCAGCAAGCTCGGTGAGCTCGACCTCGTCTGCGCCCGGGGCAACGTCGTTGTCTTCTGCGAGGTCAAGACCCGGCGTAGCGATCGTATGGGCCTGCCGGCCGAGGCGGTCACGCGCATCAAGCAGCTGCGCCTGCGCCGACTCGCCGCGGAGTACCTCTCCTTGCACGGCTGTGGTCCGTGCGATGTGCGCTTCGACGTCGTGGCGATTCTCGGGGGAGATCTGCATGTCATCGAACGGGCGTTTTGATTCGGCATAGGGTCACCTCCCATGGCACCCACCCCCGAAACTCTCATCGTCGAGCGCCGACACGGCGTCGTCACCGTCACGATGAATCGCCCGGAGCGCAAGAACGCAGCCAATGGCGTCATGTTGCGTGAGCTCCCGGCCGTGTTCACCGAGATCGAGCGCAATCCTGAGGACAGGGCGATGGTCCTCACCGGGGCGGGAGGCTCCTTCTGCTCCGGAGCCGACTTGTCCGATCCTCAAGCGCCAGCGACGTTCTCGAGCCTTTCGGGCATGCGCCACCTCGGAGATGTGGCTCTCGCCCTCCACCGCCTCACCAAGCCCACCATCGCCAAGGTCGACGGGCACGCGGTCGGCGCCGGGCTCTCCCTGGCGCTCGGTTGCGACCTGATCGTCTGCAGCGACCGGGCCAAGCTCTCGATGATCTTCGCCCGCCGTGGCTTGTCGCTCGACAACGGGGCCTCGTGGCTCCTGCCCCGGATGGTCGGCCTGGCCAAGGCTAAAGAGATCGCACTCTTCGGTGGCCTGTGGAGCGGGGAGGATGCGCTCGCCATGGGACTGATCAACCGGGTCGTCCCCATCGACGAGCTCGATGCGTTCGTGGACGAGTGGGCCACCACATTGGCTGCCGGGCCCACGATGGCGTTGTCCCTGACCAAGACGATGCTCAACGGTTCGGCCCAGTCCTCCATGGAGCAGGCGGTCGAGAACGAGGCCCGTTGCGCGGCCGTCAACTTCGCCGGCCACGACATGAGGGAAGCCCTGGATGCCTTCACCGAGAAGCGCCAGCCCACCTTCACCGGACACTGACCGGGCGCGGGAAACCGGTAACCTTTTTCAGAGGTAGCCGCCGGTGCTCCTGCCATCGCCCCCCCGCCATAGCGATAGCCCCCCGCCACAGCCGTGGGCTTCCTGATCAGCCGGTATCCGGTACGCCCCCACAAGATGGGCGCGAGGGGTGGCGGGGGTGCTGGGCCACCGAGTCTCGGCGCTCCCCTCGCAAGGAGGGGTCGTCCAGGGGCGCCGCAGGCGAGACCGGACACGAGTGGCTGGTCGACCCTCTACGAGCCCGGCATCTCACGCCGCGCCAGCCACGATTGCGTTGGTCAGATGCCCAGCGGCGGGCCTACTCGCGGCCTTTTCGCCTGTCCCGTGAACCAGCGGAGAGAGTGGGGTGACTGAGGGATGTGTCAGGAGGGAGAGCCAAATTACAGGTGTCGGCTTCAAGGCGTGAGCTGACGTGGCATCGTCCGCTGCCTCGATCGATCCGCTCTCATTAGAGTGGTAGACGTGCTCAACGGGGTCCAAGGAATGGTGGGCGACACCGCGTTGGTGACCCGGGAGATCCAGGGGGAGCACACCCCGGGCCGTGTCCGGGCCCGGGGTGAGGAGTGGTTCGCCATCCCCTTGGATCACGAGAGCAGCATCCCGGTGGGCACGTCGGTCGTCGTGGCCGACATAGAGCGTGGCCTACTGGTCGTCTACGCTGCTGACAGTTAGGAGATCACCATGCTGGCATCGACGGGCGAAATCATCGGGATCGTTGCGGTTGCCGTACTCGTGGGGGTTGGTCTCGGCGCCTGGTTCGTGTCGCGCTGCGTCAAGATCGTCCAGCAGGGAAGCGTCGGGGTGGTCAAGCGGTTCGGCCAGTTCAAGACGGTTGACCAACCGGGATTGCGGATTCTGCGCCCCTTCGTCGACAAGATGGAGAAGGTCGACATGCGCGAGTTCCCGATGACGGGGGACCAGCAGTCGGTCATCACGATGGACAACGTCTCGCTCTGGGTCAGTGCCACCATCTTCTGCCAGGTGATCGATGTGAAGTCGGCGCTCTTCGAGATCAACGACTACCGGTTGGCGGTCGACCAGCTGTCACGGACGGCGCTCCGGGCCGTCTTCGGTGAGCTCACGCTCGACCAGGCGCTCTCGCAGCGCGAGACGATCAACGCCCGCATGCAGGACCACATGGCCGATGCCACGGTGAAGTGGGGCGTGCGACTGAACCGGATTGAGATCCTCGACATCACGCCGCCGACGAACGTGATCCAGGCCATGTCCGAGCAGAAGGAGGCCGAGCAGCACAAGAAGGCGGCGATCCTGAAGTCAGAGGGCGAGCAGCAGGCGGCCATCAACAGCGCCGGGGGCCGCCAGCAGGCGGCGGTCCTCGAGGCGCAAGGGGCGAAGGAAGCGGCCATCCTACGGGCCGAAGCCGAAATGAAGGTGCTCGAGCTGCAGGCCGAGGGGGAGAAGAAGGCGTTCGTCCTCCGGGGCGAAGGCGAGGCGGCGAGGCTCTCGTCGCTCGATACGGCCACGATCAATCCGCGCACTCTCGCCGTCCTCCAGTTGCGCGCCCTCCAGGAGATCGCGGCGTCCAACAACGCGAAGGTGGTCGTGCCCTACGAGGCGGCCAGCCTCATGGGATCGGCCGAGGTCCTGCTCAGCACACTGCGCTCAGCGGCACCCGACGCGCCCGAGAAGCAGAACGGCGCCATCACGACTCCCTAGGCGGCGAAGCGTTCAGGCGAAGCGCTCACCGCACGGGGACTCCGTGCCGGCGACTCCCCATCGTCGGCACTCCTCCGTTTCGCACCAGCCCAGCAGCAAGCGCCCACCTTTGAGCTCTTGGAAGTGGAACTGGCACACGAACTGGGGCGGGAGCTGTGTGGGCTCGCTGTCCCCATCTCGGAGGATGAACCCTCTTCGGGCGGGGTGACCGACATCCGAAGGCTTGTTACACGCAACGCACGGACCGTAAGCCATGCCGCAGCGTACTCAAGGCCGTGGGCAGATTCCGCGATGCCGGGTCGGGCCCCGAAGTCACAAACCGCGAAAGCTGACATAGCGTTTTGGTCTGATGAGGGTCGAGCCTGCGGGCGGAGTCCGGCGCACGGCGGGGGACCGGCTCGCCCTCGGGCAAAAGCACCCGCCCACGGAGCCGGACCAGTCCCCGGAGCCGCGAGCGCCCGAGCCGGGACGGGCGAGGCCTCGCGGGTCGCGCCGGGTGGGCCTTGGACTCGCCATGCTCCTTCTCGCCATCGTGGGTCTGGCCGCCGCCCTCATCGTGACCAACGACCGCATCTCGGGTCGGCCCGACCTCAGTAGCACGCAGGTCAGCGGCATCGCCGGCAAGAAGGCCAATGCGGCGGTCTCGAAGCTGCAGTCCCAGCCGCCCACCGCGGTGCAGGCCTACCAAGCGGTGGAGGACGCGTTCGTCGTGGTCCAGTCCGAGGGGGGTGCGGCGGGCACCGGCGAGCTCGGCAGCGGGGTGATCATCGACAAGCAGGGTGACATCCTGACCGCACTCCACGTCGTGCGGGGGGCGTCGACCGTCGAGGTCAGCTTCGCCGACGGGTCGACCTCAGCGGCCTCAGTCGTCTCCTCGGATGCCGGCCACGACATCGCGGTGTTGACCCCCTCGACCCTGCCGGCCGTCGTGGTGCCGGCGGTGCTCGGCGGCACGCCGCAGATCGGCGATGACGTCTTCGCCGTGGGCAACCCCCTCGACCTCGTGGCGTCGTTATCGTCCGGGGTGGTGTCGGGGTTGAACCGGACGTTCACGCCGGCAGGAGGACTGCCGCTGTCGGGGATGATCCAGTTTGATGCGGCCGTGAACCCGGGGAGCTCCGGTGGCCCCCTCCTCAATGCGAAAGGTCAGGTGATCGGGATCGTGACCGGTCTTGCCAACTCAGCAGGGAACGACGAATTTGCCGGCATCAGCTTTGCCGTGCCGATTGCGACCGCCGGCGCCGCGGCCGGGGCTCCGGCCAAATGAGCCAGTCGCACGATGGCGCCGCCGCCGCAACCGCCGCCGCAACCGCCGCAGCATCGGCCGCAGCGATCGAGGCACTCGAGGAGGTGTTGTACCGGGTCAAACGGGTCATCGTGGGCCAGGACGTGCTGCTCGAGCGGATGGTCGTCGCCCTGGCGGCACGCGGCCACCTGCTCGTCGAAGGCGTGCCGGGTCTGGCGAAGACCCTCGCGGTCAAGACGTTCGCCGGTGCGCTCGGCGTCGAGTTCCAGCGGATCCAATTCACTCCCGACCTCGTGCCGGCCGACATCATCGGCACGAGGATCTACAACCAGAAGCTGGGCGAGTTCGAGGTATCGCTCGGCCCGATCTTCGCCAACCTCCTGCTCGCCGACGAGGTGAACCGTGCCCCGGCCAAGGTCCAGAGCGCTCTGCTCGAGGCCATGCAGGAGCGCCAGGTGACCATCGGACGCGAGACCCACCCCCTGCCCGACCCGTTCCTCGTGATGGCGACCCAGAACCCGATCGAGTCGGACGGGACCTACCCCCTGCCCGAAGCGCAGGTCGACCGATTCATGATCAAGGTGCTCGTCGATTACCCGAGCGCCACCGAGGAGTTCGTCATCGTGGAGCGGATGGTCGCCGGCCTCGAGACCGTCCACCGGACCATGAGTGTCGAGCAGCTGCGCCAACTCCAACAGGCGGTCCGAACGGTGTATGTCGATCCGTCGTTGATCGAGTACGCCGTCGCGGTGTCGGCGGCCACCCGTGCTCCCGACACGGTGGGGCTGGTGGAGCTCTCGCCCTACATCACCTTCGGCGTGAGCCCACGAGCGTCGATCAACATGGTGATCGCGGCGCAGGCGCTGGCGCTGGTGCGGGGCCGGCAGTACGTGCTGCCCGAGGACGTGCTGACGATGGCGCCCGACGTGCTCCGGCACCGCCTGGTCCTGTCGTACGAGGCGTTGGCCGACGACGTGACAGCGCAGCACGTCATCGATGCGGTGTTGCAGGCCATCCGGGTTCCCGACGTCATCCTGCGCACCGTCGGGCAGCTGACCCGAGAACGGCGCCGTGGATCCGACCGACCTCCTGTCGCCCGAAGCGATCTTGCGCCGCGTGCAGTGGCAGGTGATCCGGCGTCTCGACGGCCGCCTGCAAGGTGACTACCGGACGCTGTTGCGGGGCGACGGCACCGATTTCCTCGACCTGCGGGCGTACGAATGGGGCGACGACGTCCGCCACATCGACTGGAACGCCACGGCCCGGATGGACGAGCTGCTCGTCCGGGATTTCACGGAGGACCGCGAGCTCACCGCCTGGCTTCTCCTCGATCGCTCGCGCTCGATGACGTTCGGGCCGGCCGGGCGGACCAAAGAGCGACGTGCTGCGCGAGCTGGCGGCCGTTTTCGGCCAGTTGCTCGTCCGGAACGGCAATCGGGTGGGGGCCATCGTCTTCGACGGGGAACGCCACACGGTCCTCCCGCCGCGCCAGGGCCGCAACCACGTCCTCATGCTGCTGCAGGCGCTGCTCCGACCGGTCGACGCCGTGGCCACGACCGACCTGGCCAGGCTCTTCCGCACGGCCGAGCACCTCCTGCGCCGCCGCTCGCTGGTCGTCGTGATCTCCGATTTCGTCAGTGAGCCCGACTGGGAACGCCCTCTTCTGGCGCTCACCCGGCGCCACGAGGTCGTCGCGGTCCGGATGGTGGACCGGCGCGAGCACGAGCTCCCCGATGCGGGTCTGCTGTACGTGCAGGACGCCGAAACCGGGGAGGTGCTGCTCGTCGACTCGAGCGATCCCGAGTTCCGCCGGCGACTGCACGCGTTGGCGGACGATCACGACGAGACCATCCGCCGGTCGGTGGCGCGGGCCCGCGTCGATCTCCACGTGGTGTCGACCGAGGACGACCTGCTCCTCGCATTCGTCAAGATGGCGACCCATCGGGGCCGGGGGCGCCGATGACCTTCGCCACGCCGGCGTGGCTCCTGGCGCTGCTCGTCGTCCCGGCCGCTGTCGGCGTCTACGCTGCGGCGCGCCGCCGACGGGCACGCCGGAGCGAGGAACTCGCGGCGCAGGGACTCGTCGTCACGGGCCCGGGGCGGCGACAGGGGCTGGCGCCGGCACCTGCCGTTTGCGTTGTTCGCGCTTGCGCTCACCCTCCTGGTGGTGGCCGCCGCCCGACCGATGGCGACCGTCAGGACGCCGCGGCTTCGGGGCCACGGTGATCGTGGCGATGGATGTTTCGAACAGCATGGGGGCCAAAGACGTCAAACCCAGTCGTATCGGGGCGGCAAAGCTCGCTGCACGCGACTTCGTCCGTGATCAGCCGCCGGCCGTCAAGATCGGCGTGGTCACCTTCGGACCCGAGGCGCTGATCGTGCGGACGCCGACTCTCGATCACTCCAGCGTCCTGCGGGCCATCAATGACGTGTCGCTGGGCGGCGGTACGTCATTGGCGGACGGGCATCCTGACGTCGCTCGACGCCATCGCGGGCAAGACGCTGAAGGTGAGCGAGAAAGCGCTCAACCAGGACAACTCGAAAGAGATCAACATCGGCTATTTCGGGGGAGCGACCGATCGTGTTGATCTCCGACGGCGAGAACACGAGTCAGCTCAGCCCGGTGACGGTGGCCCAGCTGGCATCGACGGCGGGCGTGCGCATCCAGACGATCGGCGTCGGCACGGTCGCCGGTACAGCGGTGCACATCGGCGGGTTCAGCGTGGCCACCGCGCTTGATCCGACGACGCTGAAGGACGTGGCCAAGGTCACGAACGGGACGTATCACCACGTCGGCGACCGGGCCGCCATCAGCGAGGTGTCCAAAACGGTCAATCTGCATTTCACGGTCGTGAGCAGGTACATCCAGATCTCCGCCCTCTTCGCGGCGGCGGCGATGCTGTTCCTCGTTCTCGGCGCGCTGCTCTCGGTGGTGTGGTTCGGGCGGGTGATGTGACGTGAGCTTTGCCTGGCCCTTGGCCCTCCTCCTCCTGCTGGTCGTTCCCCTCGTGCTGGGGGTCTACGTCATTGCGCTCCGCCGCCGGCGCCGCCTGGCGATCTCGTATTCGAGTATCGCGTTGTTGCGGGCCGCCATCCCGCAACGCACGCGCTGGCTCCGTCACGTTCCCGTGGCCGTCCTGCTCGCCGCCATTGGCGTGCTGGCGATCGCCTCGGCGCCGTCCGGAGATCACGAGGGAGGTGCCGTCGGAGAGGACGTCGATCATCCTGGCGCTCGACGAGTCCGGCTCGATGTGCTCCACCGACGTCGCACCCGACCGACTGGCCGTGGCGCAGAGGGCCGCGCTCAAGTTCGTCAATTCCGAGCCGAACGGCACCCGGATCGGCCTGGTGCTGTTCAACGTGAACGCCGAGCTTGCCGTGGCGCCCACGGCCGATCGCGGCGCGCTCGACCACGCGCTCCATCATCTGACGACCGGCCCGGGCACGGCGATCGGGGCCGCAATTCTGCAATCACTCGACGCCGTGGCCCAGGTCGACCCCGACGTCCAGCCGGTCGCCAACTCGGTGCTCGGCTCGGGGGCCACGCCATCCCAACTCGGGCGGGCGGGCAGTACGGGCGGTTCGGGCAGTTCGGGCAGTTCGGGCAGTTCGGGCAGTGGCAGGGCAGATACGGGGGCGAAACCGGGGGCCAAAGGCTACGTCCCCGACATCGTCGTGCTCCTCACCGACGGAGCCAACAATCGGGGGATCACGCCACTGCAGGCCGCCCCGTATGCGGCCGCCCGCCGGGTCCGCATCTACACCATCGGCTACGGCACGACCCACCCGGGCCCGCTCGAGTGCACGCCCCAGCAGCAGGGCGGCTTTGGCGGTGGCGGTTTCGGCGGCGGCGGTTTCGGCGGCGGCGGTTTCGGCGGCGGTGGCTTCGGCGGCGGTGGCTTCGGCGGTCCGGGATCCCCTCTGGTGGCCGACCTGCCGCCGTTGAGGGAGGTGTCGCAGGCGACCGGGGGCAAGAGCTACACCGCCCGGAACGCCTCGGAGCTCTCGCGGGTATTCGCCAACCTGTCGAAAGAGGTGAAGGTGCAAAAGGAGCAGGACGAGGTGACGGCCGAGTTCGCCATCCTCGGGGCGCTGCTGATGCTCGGGGCATTGGCGGCGTCCATCCGCTGGGGCGCTCACCCCTGAACGGGCGCGCCGGTACCGAGCTGCACGCGACCTTTCTTGTGCATGCTTGCTTCCAGTGCCGCCGCCACGTTGACCGGTGCGGTCGGCCGGCGGGTCTCCGTCGAAGTCCATGTCTCCAACGGCCTGCCGGGCTTCACCATCGTGGTCTGCCCGACGCCGCCGTACGGGAGTCACGCGATCGCGTGCGCGCCGCGCTGCTCTCGAGTGGCCTGCCGTGGCCGATTCGCCGGGTCACCGTCAACCTGGCGCCGTCCACACATCCATTTGGTAAGTAGAGTATCCGGGGCAAAGTCCCAGGTCGGAAGGGACCACCCTTGAGGAAGATCGCACGATGGGGATCGCCCGGGTTCGGGCTTGCGGTCCATGGTCCGGGCCGTACGGTGACCAGCCGTCAACAAGACCTGCCCCATACCGGCACTTATGCCACGCTTTCCAGTCGGGATTTGTCGAGCGTAGAGGGAGACCCGGCCGAGCTCACTCCGCTCGAAGCACGACAGCGGTGGGCGTACGGGCCGCCATCTGTCCCGGTATAGCGGCCACAAAGTTGGCCAAGACAAGTGATCCGAGCGCCACGAAGACGATCTCCAGTGCCGGCACCGTGGGCAGCGGGACGGCGTAGATGTCACGGGCGAACAAGTCCCAGAGCCATCGCCCAAGGGCGATCCCGGCTGGCACGCCCACGATGATCCCGACGATGGAGGCTACCGACGCCTGCCAAGCTATGGCCACTGCCAGTTGACGCCTGGTGAAACCAAGGGTCTTGAGCAAAGCAATGTCACGGCGGCGACGGCGAACCGAAGCGCCCAGAGTGAGACCGAGGGCGACGACCGCTCCGACGGCAAGGCCCGCCGCCAGGATCCCTGGGCTGGCGCCGGTCGACTGGTAGTTCACAATCTCAGCGGGACGCTGGACCCCAACAACGACGAAGCTGTCGCCATATGCATTGGGATCTTCCGCCACCGACTTGTTGGCGGCATCAGCGATCCGATGCAAGGCGGAGAGGGCGACCGTTGGCGTGACACCGCTTCGGATCCGCACCACATCGATCGCCGGGCCATTGAGGTTGGGGTCGGAATTGACGTTCGCCCGGGCTAAGGCGGGGACAAAGATGGACTGGGAGAACAGCGCCCCGGTGCCCATAGAGGGGTGGAGAGTCCCTGCGGTCCCGATGGCTGGCATCGTGGCCGTGCCCACGATGAGGAGGTGGGTCGGCGGCTGGTAGATCGGCGCATCCTCAGGTGACCCGTAGCTCATCACGACGGATTGCCCGATTTTCTTGTGCAGAGCGGCGAGCGTCGCCGCGCCGAGAACGATCTGGTTCTTCGCTTGGATGCGGTGGCCCGAGAGAATGGGAGGGCTGAGAGCAGCGTGAGTGCTACCCCCCAGCACTGGGACTGTCTGGCCGTCGATCTGCGCGTCCCCGAAGTTGTATCCAGTCCATGCGGCGACGTCAGGATCGTGGTCCAGACGGTCGCCGATCACGGCTGGGACGTTGTCACCCCCCTCCGGTTCGATGGCGAAGTTCCAGTTCCACCCGTAGAACGCCGGGTGGGTCACCAGGGTGTTGAGCCCACTGGCGAAGGTGAGCGTGGCCACCACGACGGTCACCGCCAGCACTGCCCCGACCAGCACCGAGCGGATTGGCACCGCGGAGCGGCCATGACCGGTCTCCAGTGAGAATCGGAGCCCCGCGACAGCGGGGGCCGGCAGACCGTAACGCGCGGCAGCGTTGACCACAGCCGATACCCGCTGCACGGGCTCTGACCGCTGTCCGAAGCGCCGGCGAGCCGCCCTGCGGTATGCGAGGGCCACGGCCAGGGCACTGAGACCGACGGCCAAGACGGCGAATCCCACCCCGAGAACAGTCCAATCGAAGGCGAACCCCGGTGTCGGGTCGGTCTGGCGCGCCGGACCGAGCGGAGCCAGGGGAGAAAGGGCGAAGGCGAAAACCACGGCCAGAGCCGCACCGAGGATTACGGCGCCGAGTAGGCCAAAGATGGCATTCCACGTCACGGTCAACGAGTCGGCCCCGAGGACGCGGCAGGATGTCGAGGTCGTCACGGTCCGCCCATAAGTCCCTGCTGATGGCTTGACCAGCGATCAAGAGGGCGGCCAGGGCGGCGATGGCTCCGAACACTCCGAGGGCGATTGCCTCGGGCTTGCCTGACCGCTCGACCTGACCCTCGGTCACCGAAGTCACGTGGAAGGCGTACGGCGTGCCTTTGGGGACGAGCCGCGTTATTTCCTGTTCAACGGCGGCCACGTCACGGCTCCCGCCGTGGAGGCGGAGCCCGTATGCCGGGTACGTCGCGCCCGCCCGGAGGCGCCGGGTGAGCGCCGGGGTCAGCAGCTGATAGGTCTCGTTTCGGTCTATGTCGTCGCTGGCGACCTGGTGCGAAAAGACGACAAGGCCCACGAGTTTGGCCGCAAACTTCAGTGCGGGCTTGGCCGTGGCGGGATTGACCCCCGAGTTGATCTGGGCGACTGTGAAGTCACCCATGGGCACCGTCTCACCGAGATGCCAGCCCGCTAGCCTCGCCATCTCCGCAGTTGCCACCATCTCGTGTGTGCTCTTCGGATTCGCCATCCGACCGGCGGCCACGACCACCCGATCCTGGGTGAAGTACTCACCATCCACGCTGCCGATGGTCGTGATTTCGTCGCTGTTGACGCTGTTCGGGAGCGATCTTCCGTTCGACCCAAGCGGAGTGACCAACAACGTTGGGGCGATTGCCACTCTGCTCACCTGGGGCAGATGCTCGAGCTCTTCAGTGAGGAACTCCAACGAAGCGATGGACTGGGGGCTGTAGGACTGAAGCTGGAGGTCCGACGCATGGGAGGCGGCCAGATAGGCCGGAAAGGCCGACTGGGTGCGCCGAGCCGCGGCCACAGCGCCCATGGCCACACCACCGACCAACCCGATCAGGAGGATCACGGTCAGGTAGCCGCTCCAGCGCTGGTGAAAGGCAGCCCTGAAGTGATACCACGAGACGTGGATCGCCCGAGTACTCATCGCTAATTGGATGCCGGTTGCCTCATTATGACCCTCCAGCATGATTATGGACCCGCCGGAACCCCATTTCGAGGTGGTCAGACTGTGGAAGCGACCTCGTGCTAGTACCACCGCTCCGACCTCAGTCCTGCCCCATATTCATCGAACACGGTGTCCCAGGGTCGCCGCAAACGTGCCGGGTTGGGGCGCGGCCGAGCGCACAATGGGGCCCTCGAGTCCCGGCCGCCGGGTATTTCGGGGGCACTTAAATCACAAAATTGATGGCCGACCGGCACCGTGGAGGCCGTCGGCGACGGCGTGACCAGCCCCGCACCGGGCGACCTGCTGTTCGGTGTCGTATTGAAGCCATTCCTCGTACGGCGGCCTCGCCGAGTTCGTCACCGTCCCCCAGCAGTAGGGCATTGAACATCTGCTCGAGACGCTCGATGCGGCAACTGCCGGCGTCCCCCGATTGGCCGGTTCGGCGGCAGTCGGTGCCATCGATGCGACTGGGACGATTGGGGGTGGGGGTCCTACTCTTGGGCGCCATTTGTGGCGTGGAGTCCGGATGCAGGAGACGTCGATGCAGTCGCAATGAGTGTGGTTGGAGCAAAGGAGCACCGCGACAATATGCCGCTTGAAGCGCGAACGAACGTCTCTCGACGACCATCCGACATCGCCAACGAATCAGTAAGGCGCTGTCGCACAGTCGAGCTGCACGCGACCTTTCTTGTGCATGCTTGCTTCCATTGCCGCCGCCACGCTGACCGGTGCGGTCGGCCGGCGGGTTTCCGTCGAGGTCCATGTCTCCAACGGACTGCCGGGGTTCACCATCGTGGGTCTGCCCGATGCTGCCGTGCGGGAATCGCGCGACCGCGTGCGTGCCGCGCTGCTCTCGAGTGGTCTGCCGTGGCCGATGCGCCGGGTCACGGTCAACCTTGCGCCCTCCGGTGTCCGCAAGGGGGGCGCCGGGCTCGACCTGGCCATCGCCGTGGGTGTGCTGGTGGCCACGGGCCAACTCCCCCCCGGCTGTACGGACGGGCTCACGTTTTGCGGTGAGCTCGGGCTGAACGGGTCGCTGCGCCACGTGCCGGGAATGATCGCGCTGGCCGATGCCGCCACTGACGACGGAGGCGAGCAACGCTTCGGGCTGGTCGTGCCGCTGTGCGACGCCCGCGAGGCCTCATTGGTGCGGGGTGACGCGGCCCACGGCGTGGCCTCGCTGGCCGATCTCACCGGCATCCTTCGCACGAACGGTCAGTGGCCGGAGACTCCGCCGCCGCCCGCCTCCGCGCCGGCCCCCCATGACGCTGCGGACCTGTCTGACGTCAAGGGACAGCCGGTTGGGCGTCATGCCCTCGAAGTGGCGGCCGCCGGTCGCCACCACCTGCTCATGGTGGGTCCACCGGGTTCGGGAAAGACCATGCTGGCCGAACGCCTCACCGGGCTGCTGCCGCCCCTCACGCTCGAAGAATCGCTCACGGTGACCCGGGTCCACTCTGCCGCCGGATGTCCTCTGCCCGACGGGGTGCTCGTGAGCCAACCACCGTTTCGTGCTCCGCACCACCGGGCGTCGATCGTGGCGCTCCTGGGCGGCGGGAGTTGGTCGTTTCGTCCCGGCGAGATCAGCCTGGCCACGCATGGCGTGCTCTTTCTCGATGAAATGGGGGAGTTCCCCGTCGCCGCTCTCGAGGCCCTCCGCCAACCGCTCGAAGAAGGGGTGATCAGGATCAGCCGGGCCGGCGGGACGGTTGCCTTCCCGGCGCAGTTCCTCCTCGTGGCGGCGATGAATCCCTGCCCGTGCGGGGAAGGCGTCTTCCCGGGATCCTGCGCGTGCACCCCGGCCGATCGGGCTCGCTACACCCGTCGTCTCTCGGCGCCGCTCCTCGACCGTTTCGATCTCGTGGTGCCGCTCGCCCGGCCCGATCCCGAGCAGCTCATGGAGGGCACGCCCGGTGGATCGACGACGGCGTCAGCGGCCAGGGTGGCGCTGGCCCGCGAACGAGCAGCGGCCCGGGCCGGGTGCGAGGAGCCACCGCTGCACCCTGATGCCACCAGGCTCCTGTCGTCCAAACTCCGGGAGGGAGCGCTGACCGCGCGCGGCCTGCACAAGGTCTCACGGGTCGCTCGCACGGTGGCCGACCTCATCGGTGTCGAGCAGGTAGGCGAGGAGCATGTCAGCGACGCCCTGTGCCTGCGGACCGCGCGGGCGACGGTGGCCCAATGAGCGACGGCCTCAGCGACGGCCCCCCCGACGGCCTCCCGGAGGGGGCGTTCGCCGCTGCGCTGGCTGCGGTTCCCAAAATGGGGCCCGCCACGCTGCGCGCACTCCTGGCCAGCGACCGGCCTTCCGTCGCCTGGTCGCGGGGCTCCTTCGTCGGCGATGTGGCGCGCATCTGGCGGGAGCACGAGGAGAAGGGGATCGAGGTGTGCTGGCAGAACGGCCCGGTCTACCCGCGTCGTCTGGTGGGCGATCCCGAGGCCCCGGCGGTGCTGTTCTGTCAGGGGGATCCGGCGGCGATCAACCGGAACCCGACCGTGGCGATCGTCGGCACCCGTAGCCCGACCCGCTATGGCATCGGCGTGGCGGCGCAGTTCGCCGCTGATCTGTCCGCGATGGGGGTGAGCGTCGTCTCGGGCCTCGCGCTCGGGATCGATGGCGCCGCCCACGAGGGAGCTACTGCGGCAGGTGCCCCGCCTATTGGGGTCGTGGCAGGGGGGCTCGACGATCCGTATCCCCGGCGTCACGCTCGCCTCTGGGCCAGGGTGGCTGAGCATGGTGCGATCTACTCGGAATCTCCGGCGGGCGTGCGCACCGAGAAGTGGCGTTTTCCGGTGCGCAATCGCCTGCTGGCCATGCTCAGCGACGTGGTGATCGTGGTGGAGAGTCGCCATCGGGGCGGCTCCATGTATACGGTCGCTGCCGCAGCCGAACGGGGGATCCCCGTCGGCGCGGTGCCCGGTTCGATCCGCAGTGACACGTCGGAGGGCACCAACAGCCTGCTGGCCGACGGGTGTTTCCCAGTCTGCTCGGTGGCGGATGTTCTGACGGCGCTCTCGTTGCGTGGTGTGGTGCTCCCGAACCTGTCCCGCCCGGCGTCCGGGCCCGGGACGGTCGCTCCCACTCGCACGAGAGACCTCAGTACGGCTGATCGTGCGGTGTTCGAAATGCTGTCCCCCGATCCGACGTCACTCGATCAGCTGGTCCGCCTGACCGGGTTGGAACTCCCGGAGCTCTGCGGTGGCCTCGAGCGACTTTCGCAGGCCGGGTTGGCCCACGACCTCGGCGGGTGGTGGGAGAGGACGACGTAGCCCAGGTCCATCGGGTCGTCGGTGTCTTCCCGGGGCCGTCGGAGCGTGCCAGTAGTGTGCGCAGCGGTGGAGGGACTCTTTCTGGGCGACCCTGACGTCCACGCCCTCTGGGCCAGCGCCGAACGGGCTCACCGCGACGGCGTCGATGTCGTGTTCCTCGTTGACGGGCCGTTGGGGGATGCGATCGTCATCACGGCGGGGCTGGCGGCCGCGCTGGCCGTCCGGGCCGGCTCCGGCGACCAGCTCCCGGAACTGCTCTTGGGCGTCCGTCAGAGCCTCGGGCCGGAGCCGCATCGGCACCCGACCGTCCTCGCCCGCGAGATGACGACGCTCGACCACGTCACCGGTGGGCGGGTCCTGCTGGCTTTCACCGGTCCTTTCACGGACGCCGTCTGCGCGGCGACGCTCGAGGCGGTCACCCTGTGCCGTGACATGTGGCGTACGGGAATGGGCGTCAGCACGGGTCCGCGGTACCCGGCCGCCGGAGCAGTCAACCTGCCGCTCCCGCAGCGCCCGGGTGGGCCGCCGATCGCGCTGGATCTGACCGACGGATCCATCCCGAACGGGGTGCTCCTCGATGCCTGCGACCTCGTGCTCGTGCCGGTGGGCGCCCTGCCACCGGAGGCCCTGCCTCCCGGCGTCGGCGTCTGTTGGATACGGGGACCGATCACGGGGTGAGCGACCCGGAGCGGCCCGGAGCGACCCGAGCGGCCCCGGGGAGACGGAGCCGACTATCCCTGCATGGCGATGTGATCGGTTCGCACGCGCACCTTGATCCTCACTTCGCCTTCGCTCCGCATGGGGTACGTGTCCACCCCGAGGTACTTCTTGGCGAGCGCGTCGATGTGGTCGTCGGCACCGTCGGTGGTGATGTCGGTCACCGTGCCGCGCAGCGCCACGACGTTGTAGGAGTCCTCAGGGTCGACCACCGAGACGGCGACGCGGGGGTCGCGCTCGATGTGGCGCGCCTTCACGCGTCCTTTGGCCGTATTGAACAGGAGGTCATCGCCGTCGCGGTCGATCCACAGCGGCGTCACCTGCGGTGAGCCGTCGGCGGCCAGCGTGGTCAGCGAGGCCAGTACCGGACGGGCGATGAGCTCGCGAGCCTTGGCGGAGAGGATGTCGGCCATGTGTCATGTCCTTTCGGGATCCGGGGAGTCTGGTGACCGGGTCACGATCGAACATATTCGGGAGACGGCGACCTTCATGCGATCACGGCTCTCCCGCCGGCGGCGGGGGCGCGCAACAAGGTGCCGGGGTGCCCCGGCCAGGGCCGGCGGTCTGGCGGCGCGACGGGCGTAGGCGGCGGCCGTAAGCTGCGCGTCGTGGAAAACACTCGGGTAGAAAGCGACAGCATGGGGGAGATCGAGGTCCCCTCTGACCGGTACTGGGGCGCGCAGACGCAGCGCTCGTTGCACCACTTCGACATCGGAAGCGAGACGATGCCGGAGCCTCTCATCAGGGCATTCGGGATACTGAAGGGTGCCTCGGCCAAGGTCAACCGCGATCTGGGCAAGCTGGCGCCGGATCTGGCCGCCCTGATCGAGCAGGCGGCTGACGAGGTGGCGTCGGGCAAGCTCGATGACTGAGTTCCCACTCCACATCTGGCAGACCGGAAGTGGCACGCAGACCAACATGAACGCCAACGAGGTGATCTCCAACCGGGCGATCGAGCTCGCCGGCGGCGTGATGGGCTCCAAGGTACCGGTCCACCCCAACGACGACGTGAACATGTCGCAGTCGTCGAATGACACCTTTCCGACGGCCATGCACATCGCGGCGGCCGAGGAGATCGTGCATCGGCTCCTTCCGTCGGTGCGGGCGCTGCGTGACGCCCTCCACGAGAAGGAAGTGGCCTACGCCGAGGTCACCAAAATCGGCCGGACCCATCTGATGGACGCCGTGCCGCTGACCCTGGGGCAGGAGTTCTCCGGGTACGTGGCCCAGCTGACCGCCGATCTGGAGCGGATCGAGTCAACGCTGCCCGGCATCTTCGAGCTCGCGGCGGGCGGGACGGCGGTAGGAACCGGGCTGAACACGCATCCGGAGTTCGGCCGTCGCGTGGCCGAGGCGATTGCGGAAATGACCGGGCCTTCCATTCGTCACGGCCCCCAACAAGTTCGCCGCTCTGGCGGCCCACGACGCGTTGATGTTCACCCACGGGGCATTGCGCACGCTGGCGATTTCGCTGACCAAAATTGCCGACGACATCCGGTGGCTCGGCTCGGGCCCACGCAGTGGGCTGGGGGAGCTGGCCCTGCCGGAGAACGAACCGGGATCGTCCATCATGCCCGGCAAGGTCAATCCGACGCAGAGTGAAGCGATGATCATGGTGGGCATCCAGGTGCTCGGCAACGATGCGGCGATCGCCATTGCCGGCAGCCGTGGCAACCTCGAGCTGAACGTCTGCAAACCCGTCATCATCTACAACGTCATGCAGTCGATCTCGCTGATGACCGACGCCTGCCGGGGTTTCCGGGAGTTCTGTGTCGAGGGCCTGCAGCCTGACTACCCCCAGATCGCCCGCCATCTGGCCAATTCGCTGATGCTGGTCACCGCCCTCAACCCGATCATCGGGTATGACAAGTCGGCCCAGGTGGCCAAGAAAGCCCACAAGGAAGGCTCCACGTTGCGTGAAGCGGCGCTCGAATTGGGCTTCCTCACAGCCGAGCAGTTCGATGCCGCGGTGCGGCCCGAGGAGATGACACATCCGTGAGCGAACCCACGCTGTCACCGGACGAGGTTGATTTCGCCCTGGAGGAACAGGACATCTTCTGGGACCACGTCGGTGACGAGCTGCAGACCAATGTCGAGCTCCACGACTTCGCCGAGGCGCTGGCCTTCGTCAACAAGGTCGGTGCGGCGGCCGAGGCGGCGAACCACCATCCCGATATCGACATCCGATGGAACAAGGTGCATCTCGTGCTGACCACGCACGACTCGGGTGGGCTCACTGTGCTCGATCTGGCGCTGGCGGCCGCCATCGATCGGTTGCGGCCTCGGCGCTGAGCGGCTCTGCCTGCCGTCATCTCCAGGTCCTAGCCCTCGAGCATCGCCTCGCGCAGGCGGTCCACGACACCGTCGGGCACACCGATCGCCGAGGCGTACCCGGCCACCGATCCGTACCGGTCGTTCAGGTGTGCGAACAGTGCCACCATGTTGGAGGGATCGGCGGAGAAGATGGCATCGGCATCCGCATCGACCAGCAACCTGCCGTCGGGGAACTTGATGAGCAGCTTGGCCCGGAGCCGTGCCATGGCCGCACCGCTCAGCGCGTAGTCGGCCACGACGGTATCTTCGGGCACCCCGAGGAGTGACAGCACGAGCGCAGAGAGCAGTCCCGTGCGGTCCTTGCCGGCCGTGCAGTGGAAGACCGCCGGACGGGCGTCGGGGGCGGCCAGCGCCGTGAGCGCACCGACGATCTGCGGGGCCGCGTCCTCGAGCATCCGCCGGTACTGGGCGCCGAGGAACCCCGGAGCCCGCTCGAAGTCCTCGGCGTTGGTCAGCGACTTGATGAAGGGGAAGTGGTGGAACTCGACCGGGTGGGCCTCGATATCGAAGCGGCTCTGTTGCAGTTCGTGGCCCGTGCGGAGATCGATCACCGTGCGGATGCGGAGCTGGCGCAGGATGTCCAGATCGGGCTCGGTCAGCTCGCCCAGGCCGTCGGCCCGGAACAGCACCCGCCAGCGCGTGCGCTGGCCGTCGACCGTGGCGTAGCCGCCGAGGTCACGGAAGTTCACCGCCCCCTCGAGCTCGATGAGACGGTCGGCCGTCACTTGACCGGCAGGTCCCACATCGGGAACCAGCGGCTCAGATCCGTCTCCACCGGGAGGTCGACGCCGAGCATGGTGCGGATGCGCAGCTCCAGCTCCGTGTCGCGGCGCTCCTTCTGGTTGTCGACCGGCGCGAACGGGTAGAACGTGCCGCGCTTGTAGAGGTAGACGAGCCAGAAGGCCCGGGCATCGCTGGCTGCGCCGGGCTCGGGCACGAAGCCGAAGACCGAGCACAGCAGCTGGGCGCCCCAACCCGCTTCGGTGAGCGTGGTGTTCGCCATGTGGGCCTGGGTGACGAGGTCGTCCAGGGCGGGCTCGGCCAGGAGCAGCCATCCGTACCCGAAGGAGTCCTGCGTCTGCGTGAAGCCGTCCCCGACGAGCTGGGCGACTTCAGTCTGGAGATCCTGGGAGGCCTGGCCCGCGGGCGGCTTCCAGCACACGCCGGCGTGACCTGAGGTCACGAGCCCGCCGGCGCTCTGGAGGGTCAGCGCCGCGGTGGGAAGCGCAAAGAGAGCATCGAGGTTGGCTTTGACCGGCTTGGTGCGACCCAGAAGGGTGTCGAAGAGGCCCACGTCGCTGCCGGGAGTCAGTGGGCTTGGCCGAGCTCGTGCTCGAGCTGGTCGAGCTGCGCCAGGCGACACTTCCAAGGTGGGGTGCGTGCGGAAGAGGTTGCCGAAGCTGAACCCGTTGCCGCCCTGGCCCTGCCCCCGACCCTGGTCCTGCGCACCTTGCGCACCTTGCGCCACGGCGGGCACGAAGAAGAAGGCATTGAAGGGTTCGGCGGCCCGGAGATCCTTCGTCGGGACTCGGCCCATTTCCCCCGAGATCTTGATCAGTGCGGACGCCAGCAGTGACGGCTGGCCGATCAGGATGGCACCCGAGCGGTCGGCGGCCAGCTCGCGATAGCGCGAGAGCGCCATCGTCAGGAGGAAGCTCACGAAGTAGACGACGACGGAGACCAGCAGGACGATCATCTCGACGATGACCAGCTGGCCGCCGTTGTTGTTGTTATTGCTCCGGCCGCCGCCGAAGATCTCCGAATAGAACATGACGCGGGTCAGGAGCCCGGCGATCATGCCCAGTCCGCTGGCGATCGTCATGACCGCGACATCGCGGTGCGCCACGTGGGAGATCTCATGGGCCAGGACGGCCTCGATCTCAGGTTCGTCGAGCCGGCGCAGCAGTCCAGTCGTGGCGCACACGACGGCGGCCTTGGGACTGCGACCGGTGGCGAACGCGTTCGGCACGTCGGTCTGTGCGATGGCCACCCGAGGCTTGGGCATGTCGGCCAGCGCGCACAGGCGGTCGATCACGCCGTGGAGCTCGGGGGCTTCCTCCCGGGTGACCTCCCTGGCATGCATGGCGAACATGGCGATCTTGTCGCTGAAGTAGTACTGGCAGAACAGGAGCCCGAAGGCGATGATCAAGATGAGGAGGAGGCTCTTCAGCACCAGGAAGAGCACGCCGATCAGGACGGCGTAGAGGACGACGAGGAAGAACCCCGTCATCAGCATGCGGGTGGTCAGGCCCCTATCGGCCGGGATGTTGCGCGAGAGCGCCATCAGCTGTCTGCTCCTCCACCAGACGCGGTTCCGCTCTGGTCTGCTGCCGGGAGGGCCGCCGCTTCTTCTGTCGCGGGCCCTCCACTTCCTGCTCCGAGCTCGAGTTTCAGCGCCGCCAACTCGTTGTCCACCTGGGACGTGGCGGTCACCTTGTCGAGCTCCTTCTGAATGTCGTCGACCGGGGTGCTGAGGTCGTTGAGCGCACCCGAGGCGAGCAACTCGTCCATGGCACCGGCCCGCGCCTGCATGCTGGCGATCTTGTCCTGGGCGCGCTGCATGGCCTGGCCCGAATTCCCCATGGAGTCCGAGATCCCCGAGACGGCCTCGCCCACCTTCGTCGACGCTTCGGCCGCGGTGTAGCTCGCCTTGAGCGTCTCCTTCTTGGTGCGGAACTGCTCCACCCGGGTCTGGAGCTGGTTCGAGGTGTCGATCAGCTTCTGCTCCTGCTCGCTGATCTGATCGTGCTGCGTCTTGAGCTCGGCCAGCTGCTCACCCAGCGCCGCCCGGCGGGCGAGGGCCTCGCGGGCGAGATCCTCGTTGCCCTGCTGCAGCGCCGCCTTGGCCTGCGTCTGCAGTTTGTCGGCCTGCTTCTGCAAGCCCTGTGCCTGCAGCTCGAGGCGCTTACGGGCCGTGGCGACGTCGGCCACTCCCCGGCGGACCTTCTGCAGCTGCTCCAGCTGCTTCTCGTAAGAGAGATCCAGCGTGTCGCGGGGGTCTTCAGCCTTGTCCAGGACCTTGTTGGCCTTGGCCTGAAAGATCGCACCGATCCGCTTGAACGTGCCTGCCATGACACCGAGCATAAGGCCCAGCAGCGCGGAAGGGGCAACGGCCGGGGTCGCTGCACCGGCCGGAGCGCCGGTCAGGGACCGGCCAGGTACCGGTCAGGGACCGGCCAGGCACCGGCAAGCGCAGCGGCAAGGGGCCCGCCGGACCGCCGCTAAGGTCGGCGCCGTGCCTGATGATGGACTCTGCCTGCTCTCCGTGCATGCCCACCCGGACGACGAAGCCTCCAAAGGGGCGTCGACGGTGGCCCGCTATCACGCCGAGGGTGTGCGGACCATTCTGGTGTGCTGCACGGGTGGAGAGGAGGGCGAGATCCTCAATCCGGCCATGGACACGCCCGAGGTGCGGGCAGACATCGGCAAGGTCCGCATGGCCGAATTCGAAGGCGTCCACCGAGATCATCGGCTACGACGAGACGGTGATGTTGGGCTACCGCGACTCGGGTATGCCGGGTTCGGAGGCCAACGCCCGCGCCGATTCCTTCGCCCAGGCCCCGCTCGACGAAGCGGTCGGGCGCCTGGTGGCGGTGATCCGGCGGGAGCGGCCGCAGGTCATCCTCACCTATCCCGACGAGCAGTCCGAGTACCCCCATCCGGACCATCTCCGGGTACACGAGATCTCACTCGTCGCCTTCGACGCCGCCGGCGACCCCGACCGCTTTCCCGAGGCGGGAGCCCCGTTCGTCCCCCTGAAGCTCTACTACTCGGTGTGGCCGGCCGAGCGCTTCCGGCAGATCCACGCCAAGTTCCTCGAGCTCGGCATGGAGTCGCCCTTCGACGAGAAGCGCGTCTCGGACGCTTGACCCGCGACGACCCCTACACGACGGCGATCGACGTCCAGGGCTTCGAGGAGGTACGAGGCGCCGCACTGAAGGCGCATGCCACGCAGGTCGACCCCAATTCACCGTTCTGGTTCGGCCTCCCCGCCAACGTGCTCGAAGAGATCAAACCCGTCGACCAGTTCCGCCTGGCCGAGAGCCGCGTCGGCGGCGTGACTGCGCCGGGCGGTGTCACTGCGCCGGGCGGTGTCATCGAAGACGACCTGTTCGCCGGGGTGCGCTAGGACCGGGCCAGTTCGCGCAGAGGGCGGTAGCCGATGAGCGTGGCGCCCACGGTGGCGATCGCCTCGGCGACCCAGGTCTCGTCGCAGATCATGCGGTGGTCATCGACCCGGGCGTCCCAGTCGTCGGGAGCCAACGAGCGCAGTTCGGCGCTGTCGACGGCAGGATGCAGATGCATTTCGGTCACGCCGGGCCGCAGGGTGGCGAGATCCTTCTCGAACGTCTGGCGGCTCCCCACCCCGGGGACGAAGCGCGTGTGGTCGGTGAAGATCGCTCCGGCATCGGCCGCCACGGCCCGGCCCGGGAATCCGACGTAGCGCTCCATACCGGCACTTATCATCCGCAGCGGGAGCCCGAACTCGATGGCCATGTCCAGATAGACGTCGAAGAACTCGGGCCGGAACTGCAGCGTGCCCATGTGGGCGTCGAGGTGGCTGACGTCGAAGCCCCAGAGGATGGCCCGCTCGATCTGCGCCCGGCACTCACGCCGCACCTCGTCGAGGTCGGCGTGGTCCCAGACGTCCTCCATCGTCCGCGGGAAGCCCCCGTCTCCTCCCAGCAGCGACGGCGCGTGGGTGATCGGGCCCCAGCGGTACAGCTCGAACTCGGCATTGAGGGTCAGATGGACGCCGATGTCCTCACCCCGGTAGCGGCTCGATGCCTCGCGGGCCCAGGGACACGGCACCATCAAGGTGGCGCTGGTGACGGTGCCGGTGGCGAGGCATTCGAAGACGCCGACGTTGGCGGAGTGGCAGGACCCGAGGTCGTCGGCGTTGATGATCAGCAGCTTGGCGTCGGCCGGATACCCGAGTCGCTGCGCCAGCGTCGGCTCACTCATGGCTGCTCTTTCGGGGGCGCGGGTCATCCCGCGCGGCGCGGCAGCGCGGCCGCCCTCCACGGCGGCATCCTGCGCGCGCGCCGTTGCCGCGAGCGACCGCTGGAACGCTTCCATCGCTTCGGTCAATGCGTCGTCACCGATTGCCAGGATACGAACCGCCAGCAGCCCCGCGTTCGCTGCCCCGTTGATGGCGACGGTGGCCACGGGGACGCCCCGGGGCATCTGGACGATCGAGAGGAGCGAATCGAGCCCGTCGAGCCGCGCCAGGGCGACCGGAACGCCGATCACGGGCAACGGCGTGACCGAGGCCAGCATGCCGGGCAGATGGGCCGCCCCGCCGGCACCGGCGATGAGCACCTTGAGGCCCCTGGTTGCCGCCGCATGCCCGTAGGCGATCATGTCGGCGGGCGTCCGATGGGCCGAGACGACGCGCACTTCGTGGGGCACGCCGAACTCCTCGAGGACGGCAACGGCATCCTGCATGACCTCGAGGTCCGACGAGCTGCCCATCACCACACCCACGACCGGGACCGCACCGGGCGGGTTGGCCGCAGTCATGAGGCGGTCCCGGCTGAGGAGTTCCCGGCGGGGGCGGGGGCGTCCGGCCCGTCCGGATGGGGCGTGCCCAGGGCAGATGCCGCCGCCCAGGCGCGCGCACGTACAACATCGGCGTCGTCTCCGCACACGGTCACGTGTCCTAGTTTGCGTCCTGGCCTGGCCCCTTTGCCATACAGGTGCACATGTGCCCCCTCGACGGCCAGTCCGAACGGCAGCAGCGCAACCGGATCCGTACCTTCGGGACCACCGAAAATGTTGACGTTCGCCACCTGGGCGTGCTGGGGGGCCGCCGATCCGAGAGGGAGATCGAGCACCGCCCGGAGGTGGTTCTCGAACTGGGAGGTGACCGCGCCCTCAATCGTCCAGTGACCCGAGTTGTGGGGCCGGGCCGCGATCTCGTTGACCATCAGCACCCCGCCGGACCAGAAGAGCTCGACGGCCAGGACCCCCACGGCCCCGGCGATGTCGGCGACGCGCCGCCCGATTGCGGCGGCCTGGTCGACGACGTCTCCGGGCAGGCGGCCCGGGACGAGCACCTCGCGGCAGACGCCGTCGACCTGGGTGGTCTCCGTGGCCGGCCAGGCGACGGTCTGCCCCGAAGGGCGGCGGGCGATCATCACGGCGAGCTCTGCTTCGAACGGGACCAGCGCTTCGACCAGCAGCTTTCCGGAGAGTGGCTCCACCACCGCGGCCGCACCGGCCATGTCGTCGACCACCCAGACGCCCTTGCCGTCGTAGCCGCCCCGGGCGGTCTTGAGGACGAGCGGCCACCCGTGCTCGGCGCCGAACCGGGCGATCGCGCCGGCCGCGGCATCGGGCGGGTGGCCCAGACCCACCTGGAGCACGGTGTGGGCGGGCGACGCCACCCCGGCCTGGTCCAGCACCGCGCGCATGTGCGCCTTGTCGACCGCCATCTCCAGGGTCTGCAGGCCCGGTCGGATGACGACGCCGTCGTCGATCAGGGCGCGCACGATGGTCAGATCCACCTGCTCGTGGTCGAAGGTGACCACGTCGACCCGGTCCGCCAGCGCGCGCAGGTCGGCCTCGACCAGCGGGGACCCGATCAGTACCTCGGACGCGACGGCGCAAGCCGCGTCGTCCGGGCGCTCGGCCAGTACGGCGACCGACAGGCCGAGCGCGCTCCCCGCCTCGGCGGCCATCCGCGCCAGTTGTCCGGCACCGACCACGCCGACGTGGTGGGCGCTCAGGTCGCTAGCCTCGGCGAGATCATCCAGGCACACTAGGCGAGGAGCTCCGAGACACCATGGCCAAACCTCTGCGCATCGGCAGCCTGCTCGACGTCGACCGCTCATTGCCCGACACAGTGGCCGAGTTGCAGCGCTTCGCCGACGCCGGGCTCGACCACGCATGGGCCGTCCAGATCTTCGGGCCCGATGCCCTGACCCTTCTGGCCACCGCGGGGTCGATGGTGCCCGGCATCGGACTGGGGACCGGGGTGGTGCCGGTCTACACCCGCCACCCGATGATGTTGGCCCAACAGGCCCTGACGGTGCAGTGGGCCACCGGGAACCGCCTCATTCTCGGCATCGGCCTTTCGCACCAGGTCGTCGTGGAGGGTATGTGGGGCCTCAGCTTCGACAAGCCCGCCCGCTACATGAAGGAGTACCTGGCCTCCCTGATGCCGTTGCTCGCCGGAGAGACGTGCAACGTGGACGGCGAGCGCGTCACGACCCATGCCTTCGCCCCTCTCGAGCGGCGCGGCGCGTCGACGCCTCCGGTGCTGGTTGCCGCGTTGGGCGACACGATGCTCAAGCTGGCCGGACGCGTGGCCGACGGCACCGTGACCTGGATGACGGGTACGCGGACGATTGCGTCGCACATCTCCCCGGTCATTCGTCGGGCGGCGGAGGAGGCCGGTCGTCCGTCGCCCCGGATCGGCGTGGCCCTCCCAGTGTCGGTGACGGCCGACATCGAGGCAGCCCGGGAGCGGGTCAACGAGGAATTCTCCATTTATCCGAACCTGCCCTCGTACAAGGCGATGCTGGACAAGGAGGGGGCGGGTAGCCCGGCCGACGTGGCCTTCCTCGGTGACGAAGACGCGGTGACGGCGTCGATCGAAAGGCTGGCGGCAGCCGGTGCAACCGACTTCGTGGCCTCCGTCGTCGGTACCAACGAAGAGCGCGACCGCACGTACGCGCTGTTGAGCTCACTGGCCCGCTCGGCCTGAACCGCCGCTTTCCGGCCGGTCCCGACGTAGAGCGCCGGGCGCCGCCGGAGCTCAGCGCTCGAGCGTGGTGTACTTGAATTCGTTGAGGTCGGGCTGATCGTCCATCAAGCGGACGACGTTCTCGATCGACTGTCGTGCCAGGGCCGCATCGCCCTGGGGCCGGCTCATCAGCCGCACGAAGACGGCGCGGTCATCGACGATGAATGTCGGTACCCCGAACACGCTCCACTTGGTGACCGCCTCCTGGTGCGCCCGCTTGATCTCGTCGATCGGGCCGCCGCCGTCCACCTCGGCCAGGACCTTGTCGGACGGGACACCGTGGGCGTCGAGGACGCGGGCCACGACGGCGGAGTCCCGGATGTCGAGGCCGTCGTCATGCCTGGCTGCGAAGAGCGCATGGTGCACCGCGGCGAATTGCTCGGGATACTGGTCACGCACGACGACGCCCGCCGCCAGGGCGACCAGATCGCTGAACTTCGCCGGATCGTCCCACACGGGGGTTCCACCTTCGGGGACGTGGCCCTGGCTCAAGGTGAAGGGCAGGAAGGTCACATCCCAATCGGCCCCGTCGGCCAACCCGGCCAGCAGGTGCTCGTGGACGTTACGGGCGAAGGGGCAGCGGTAGTCCCATGTCACGGCAATTGGCTTCATAGTTTCTTCAACAGATAGCCGTCGGGTCCCATTCCCTTGGCTGTCGCGGTGGCGGTACGGACCAGGCGGCGCCGGGTCCCGGGGGTCACCCGGTCGAGGAGGGGGCGCAACGTCAGCCCCAGCAACGAGCCGAGCGCAGCGCCCCCCACCACGTCGCTCGGATGATGGGCCCGCAGGTGGACCCGACTGGCGGCAACGGCCCCGGCGAAACCCACATAGGCCGCGGTCTCCGGCGCCGATTCGGCCAGGACGAAGGCGGTCGAGAAGGCGGCCAACGTGTGCCCGCTCGGGAAGCTGCTGCTCGACGGGGTGCGGACAGCCGCGTCGAGGTGTTCGTCGGGCCGCTCACGCTGCACCGCGGACTTGACCGCACGGTTGAGGCCGTACGAAGAGATGCCGGCCAGGGCCAGGGCGGCCACGGCGCGCCGCCGGTCCGGGCCCCGGCGCCTCGCCTTGTAGAGGGCCAGGACGACCCACACGAGCCCGTAGTCGGCCAGGTTGGACACCACGGCGGCCGCTTGATCGACCTGGGGCCGTCCCCGGAGCCGCTCGAAGGCGGCGTCGACTGTTTCGTCGAAGCGTGTCATCGAGCGGTCGCACGCTCACGCGGCGTTGAAGGCGGGGCAGGAGGACTTGAAATGACAGAACTGGCACAGTGGCCCCACGTTGGGGCGGAAGTCCTCTGTCACACACGCGCGCTCGATGGCGCCCCAGACCGCGTTGGTCCGGCGCTGTTGTCCCCGCAGGGTCTGGGGTGTGGGCATCGCCGTGATCACGAGGGGGTCGCGCAGATGGAGCAGGCGCACCTCGGTGGGCGGGCGGCCGAGGATCCTCTCGCATAACAAGGCATAGGTCTGGACGCCGCCCATGCGCCCGTGCTCGTAGCGCTCCGAGGGGGCCCGCCCGGTCTTGTAGTCGATGACGGTCAACGCACCGTCCGGCCCGATGTCCAGGCGGTCGATGATGCCCCGCAGCCGCATCCCGTCCTGCTCGATCTCCACCCCGAGCTCCACGCCGATCGTCCGCACCGTCGTGGGATCTTCGATGAGGAAGTAGTTGTCGATCAGCGTGTGCGCGTCGGCCAAAAAGGAGGCCTCTCCCTCGGCGGTCAGGCCGAGGGAGATGAACTCAGGGTCCGCCGCCAGCTCGGCCCAGGCCCGGGCCAACTCGTGGGCCGCCGCGGCCGGTGTCCGCGCCGCACCGTCATGATTCCAGAAGAGCCCTTCGAGGGCGGCGTGCACCAGCGTGCCCTTGACGGCGTGGGGAGACGGCGGTTCGGGCCGATGCTCGATCACCGAGAAGCGGAAGGCCAGGGGACAGTTCGTGAACGCGGTCACCTTGGATGGCGTCAGCGTACGGGGGAGAGCGAGCGCCATGGGGGCCAGGATACGACGAGCCTGTGACATCTCCGGCGATTCTCTCGTCCATGCCCGGCCCGGTGCACCACACCTGCACGGAGAAGAGTCCCTATGGTGGGGTCCGTGCCCCCGACTGACCTGCGTCGAAACACCCGTTGGGCCGGCCTGCAGGCCGGTGACCCGGTGCAGGTGACCGGCACCCGGCTGCGCGGCGCCTCCTGGGCCTTCGTGGCCCACGTCGCCAACGTCGAGACCGGCGAGGAGTGGGTGGAGGTGGTGGGCGGCCGCAAGGGGGACCGCGCGGTGCGCTCCTTCCGGCCGGACCAGCTCTATGCAGCCTCCGCGCGCCCCGGGCGCGATCCCTCGTTGGCCGAGGCGCCCGGCCTTCCCCTGGGCTGAGCATGGACGTGCCCCGCCTCACCACGGACCGCCTGATCCTGCGCCCGTTCGTTCAGGGCGACCTGGCCGATCTGATCGAGGTGCACGCAGAGGAGTCGTTCTGGTGGTACCCCCTGCGGGCGGCCATGACGACGGAGCAGACGGAGTTCTTCCTGCACCGGACCATCGCGCGCTATGCGACGGACGGTTTCGGCATCGAGGCCGTCATCGATCGCGAGAGCGGAGCGCTGATCGGGTGGGCCGGCCTGGCGGTCCCACATTTCCTGCCCGAGGTGCTGCCGGCAGTTGAGGTCGGGTGGCGGCTCTCGGGACCGTATCGAGGCAGAGGGCTGGCCACCGAGGCGGGCCGGGCGGCCGTCGACTGGGGCTTCACGGCCGCCGGCCTGTCCCGCATCGTCAGCATCTACGAGCCGGCGAATCTCGCCTCGGGCCGGGTGATGGAGCACCTCAGCTTCGTGCCCTTCCTCACCACGCGTCACCCCGAGCGCGGTGAGGTCGTCGTGGTCACCGAGCTCACGCGTGACATGTGGGAGAAACTCCCCCACGAAGGCGGACGCCCCAGCTATTCGACCGAGTAGCCGTCCATCCGCGAGAGCACGCGCAGCATCACCTCGTCGGTCCCGGCCCCGATGGAGTCGAGCCGTGTGTCGCGGTAGAAGCGGGAAGCCCAATGCTCGGCCATGTACGCCACGCCACCGTGGAATTGCACGGCGGTGTCGGCCACTTCGCGTTGCAATCGTGAGCCCAGCAACTTGCCGATCGTCGCGAACCGGGTGGCGTCCTCCCCGCGCTCGACGGCGTCGGCCGAGGCGCGGGCGTAGTGCTTGAGCATGTCATGGCGGGCCGACAGCTCGGCTAGCACGAATTGGATGTGCTGGTTGGCCAGGAGGGGCCGGCCGAAGGCCTGCCGTTCCAAGAGGTAGGCGCGTGTGCGTTGCAGCGCCCGTTCGATGGCGCCGACCTGTTTGTAGACCGTGATGAGCCGCTCCGCCTGGAACTGCACCATCTGCTGCTGGAAGCCCCGCCCGATTTCACCGATCGTGTTGGCGACCGGGACGCGGACATCGGTAAAGGAGAGCTCGGCCGTGTCGCTCGACCACATGCCCAACTTCTCGAGCTTGCGCGAGACGACGACCCCGTCGAGCGAGGTCGGTACGACGATGAGCGACATGCCGCGGTGGCCGCCCTCTTCGCCGGTGCGGGCGAGGAGGCACAACCAGTCTGCCTGCGTACCGTTCGTGATGTAGAGCTTCGACCCGTTGACGACCCACTGGTCGCCGTCGCGCACGGCGCGGGTGCGGATGCCGGCGACGTCGCTCCCGGCATCAGGCTCGGTCACCGCCACCGATGCCACGAGCTCGCCGCGGACGGAGGGGGCGAGATACTCCTCCTTGAGCGCCGCCGACCCGTAGCGCGCCAACGCCGGCGTGGCCATCGACATCTGGACCGCGATCGCCATGGGGATCCCGCCGCAGCTGATGCGCCCCATCTCCTCGCCGGCCACCAGGGTGAAGGAGTGGTCCGCCGCCACGCCTCCGTATGCCTCTTCGTATTCCAATCCGAGCAGACCGACCGCGGCCAACTTGGGGAAGAGCTCATGGGCGGGGAACGTCCGTGCCGCTTCCCACTCATCGACGTGCGGTTCGATCTCGCGTTCGAAGAGATCCCGCAGCGTCTTGCGGAAGATCCGGTGCTCGTCGGTCTCGATCACCGTCGGACATTACCACCGGGTAATCACCTCCCCCGGGCCCCGGCGGGACCCCTACACTGCGGAATCATGACTGACGAGCTGGTCCACACCGCACAGGAGGGGCTCGTCCTCACGCTGACGCTCGACGCAACGCACAACCGGAACGCGTTGTCCGTACGGTTGCTCGGTCAACTGTGAGGGCGACCCCGTGAGCGCGCCCATCAGGACGCGCCTGGCCGCGGCGAGTGACGAGTTCGTCACCAACGCGCGTGCCATGGCGTCATTGGTCGACCACGTGCGGACCCTGCACGATCAGGTGCTCGAGGGAGGCGGCCCGCAGTACGTCGCGCGCCATCGTGCCCGGGGAAAGCTCATGGTGCGCGAGCGACTGGAGGCTCTGGTCGATCCCGGGACCCCGGTGCTGGAACTGTGCCCACTCGCCGGTCTCGAGACTGACGACCCCTTGGGCGGCGGCGTGGTCGTGGCGCTGGCCGAGGTGGCGCACACCCAGTGCCTGATCATCGCCAACGACCCCACCGTCCGGGGTGGCACCACGAGCCCGACCACGATCAAGAAGCTGCTGCGCGCCATGGATGTGGCGGAGATCAACCGGCTCCCGCTGTTGGTGCTCGTCGAGTCGGGTGGCGCCGACCTCCCGCGGCAAGCCGACGTGTTCGTCCCGGGTGGTGAGCAGTTCCGTCGCCTGACACAACTCTCGGCCCAGGGCATCCCGACGATCTGCGTGGTCTTCGGATCGTCGACGGCCGGCGGTGCCTACCTCCCCGGCATGAGCGACTACACGGTGATGATCGAAGAGCGGGCGCGGGTGTTCCTGGGCGGGCCACCCCTGGTCAAGATGGCCACTGGTGAGGATGCGGACGAAGAGGAGCTCGGGGGCGCCCTCATGCATGCCCGCACGTCGGGCCTGTGCGACTATCTGGCCCGGGACGAGCCGGACGCCATCCGTATCGCCCGCGGCATCGTCGCCCATCTGCACTGGACGCGCCTCGGCCCCGGACCGCGGGTCCCCCCGAGCCGCCGCTGTACCCGGCCGATGAGCTGATGGGCGTCGCGCCGGTCGACGTACGGATCCCCTTCGACGTGCGCGAGATCCTCGCCCGCGTGCTCGACGGCTCACGCTTCGAGGAGTTCAAACCCCTCTACGGCGCGCAGCTCGTCTGCGGGTGGGCGTCCCTGGGTGGCTTCCCGGTGGGCGTCGTGGCGAACAACGGCATCCTCTTTTCAGAAGAGGCACAGAAGGGTGCCCAGTTCATTCAGCTGTGCAACCGCAGCGACACGCCGCTCCTCTTCGTGCAGAACATCACCGGCTTCATGGTCGGGACCCGCTACGAGCAAGGGGGGATCATTAAGGACGGGGCCAAACTGATCAATGCGGTCTCCAACTCGACGGTGCCCCATCTCACGCTCATGGTGGGCGCCAGTTACGGGGCCGGGAACTACGCCATGGCCGGGCGGGCCTACGACCCCCGCTTCGTCTTCACGTGGCCCAACCACCGGATTGCCGTCATGGGGCCCAAACAGCTGGCGGGCGTCCTCGCCATCGTGCGCCGCACTGCAGCCGAGGCGGCCGGTCGGCCTTTCGACGAGCAGGCGGACAACGAGCTGAAAGTCGCCACGGAGGCACAGATCGAAGAGGAGTCGACCGCGCTGTTCGCCACCGGCCGCCTCTGGGACGACGGGATCATCGACCCGCGGGACACTCGCACGGTGCTCGCGATCGCCCTGACCGCGGTGCACTCGGCTCCGGTCAAGGGGACCGCGACGTTCGGCGTGGTCCGGCACTGATGGCGTCCGTGCCATTGCGCCGCGTCCTGGTGGCCAACCGGGGTGAGATAGCCCGGCGCATCATCAGGGGCGTGCACGACATGGGTCTCGAGGCGGTCGCCGTCTTCGCCGCGCCGGACCGCGCCGCGCCCCACGTCGGGGAGGCGGACCTCGCCCTTGAACTCCCCGGTCAGACGCTGGCCGAGACGTATCTCAACGCGGAGGTTCTCGTTGCGCTGGCGCAACGGGCCGGGGCTGACGCATTGCATCCGGGCTACGGGTTTCTCTCGGAGAACCCGATCCTGCCGGAGGCCTGCGCCGCGGCCGAGATCACCTGGGTCGGTCCGACGCCGGCCTCGATGCGTGTCATGGGCCACAAGGTGCGCGCCAAGGACACGGTTGCGGCCGCCGGCGTGCCGGTCCTGCCGGGTGCCGTCGTGCCGGCCGGCGCCGGCCCGGAGGAACTGGAGCGAACCGCCGCCGGTGTCGGTTACCCGCTGCTCGTCAAGGCCTCGGCGGGCGGCGGTGGCCGGGGCATGCGCCTCGTCCCGGGCCCTGACGCGCTGCTCGAGGCCGTGGCGGCGGGCCAACGCGAGGCGGGGGCGGCGTTCGGTTCGGACGAGGTCTTCCTCGAGCGGTACCTCATCTCGCCACGTCACGTCGAGGTGCAGATCATCGGCGACAGCCACGGGGGCGTGGTGCACCTTTTCGACCGGGAGTGCTCGGTCCAACGGCGACATCAGAAGATCGTCGAGGAGGCACCAGCGGTGCTCGTCGGGACAGCGACGCGTGCGCGCATGTGGCAGGCCGCCGTCGCGGCCGCCCGCTCCGTCGAGTACCGGGGCCTCGGGACGGTCGAGTTCCTCGTCGAGGGTGATGCATTCTTCTTTCTGGAGATGAACACCCGGCTGCAGGTGGAGCACGGAGTGACCGAGCTCGTCACCGGTCTCGATCTGGTGGGGCTGCAGCTCTCGGTGGCAGGCGGTGCCCGGCTTCCGTTCAGCCAGAAGGACGTCGCCGTGACGGGCCATGCCGTCGAGGTACGGCTGTGCGCCGAGCGTCCCGGAGAGGACTACCGGCCCACTCCGGGGACGGCGACGCACGTCCGCTGGCCGCAGGGGGCCGGGCTGCGCTCCGACGCAGGCATCGAGTCGGGGAGTGTGGTCAGCTCCTCCTACGACTCGCTCGTGGCGAAAGTGATGGCGCATGCCGACGCGCGGCCGGCGGCGATCGGGCGTCTCTCCCGGGCGTTGCACGAGCTCGAGGTGGACGGGCTCGAGACCAACCGGGCGCTCCTCGCTGCGATCCTCGAGGACCCCGTCTTCCTCGACGGGAAGGCCGGCATCAGCTACCTCGATCAGCGGGAGGACCTGCGTCACGCCCGGCTGGGCGATGCCGCGCGCCACCGCCACGGCGCCGCGGCGGCCTTTGCGCTCCTGCACCGACGCGCCGCCGCGAGCCTGGTCCCGGTGCCCGCCGCCGGATGGCGCAACGTGGGGGCGGCGCACCACGTCGACGTCTTCACCGACCGGCAGGGGGAGCTCCACCTCCGCTCGGGCGGTCCGGACGACGCGGTGGCGGTCCTCACGGGGGAGGAATGGCGGGAGGTGGGAACGGCGGCAACAGTGGCCGCCGACACGCCCTACGGCGACGGGGCATCCATCGTCGACCTGCGCGCGGAGGGCGCCCGTCGGCGGTACCGGGTACGCATCACGGCCCAGCGCGCCGAGGTGAACGGGCCGGAGGGACAGTCGACCTTCACACGCCGGACCGACGACGACGCGGATGAACGAGGGGGCACGGCGGGGGAGTGCCGGGCCCCGCTCCCCGGCGCCATCACGAAGGTCCTCGTCGCCGTGGGCGACCATGTCGACGAAGGGGCCGGACTGGTCGTGCTCGAGGCGATGAAGATGGAGCACACCCTGCGGTCCGGCGGCTCGGGGACGGTTTCGCAGATCCGGCGCGCGCCGGGCGACCAGGTCGACGTGGGCGATGTCGTGGTGGTCGTGGCGCCGTCCACGTGACAAGTGGGACCACGTCATCGCGGATGGCATCTGCAGCGGGTTCTTCGTTGGCTCGGGGCGAGCGCACCCCTCCCGCGTAAAAGGCCAGGGAATCCCCCTGAGAATGCCGCTGTCACATTAGAGTGTTGCCATGTACTCGGGGGGTTGCGCGCTGTCACAGGGCACCCTCAGGGTGCGTTGGTCGCCGAGGCGTCGGGATCGTGCCGATCATGTGGTCACCACCCTGCCAACCCGTCGTCGTTGCGGGTGACTGTACGGAGGACGTGATGTCAACAATGGACCCATCACCGAACATCAGCAACGGACACCTCGGGTCCGACGGGAGCGCCGTCGCGACGGCGCCACCGAGAGTGCGGTCACCGCTGCACCGACTCCTCTTCGACCACACGGTCACCAAGTACCCGACGGGCTCGCAACGGGCGCGTTATCTGGCCCTCGCGGTTCTCGCCACCATCGTCCTCTACTACACGTATTACACACAGTTCGGGGTGACGCCGAACATTCTGGCGAGCTACCACATGAGCTTCAAGTTCTTCATCGCCATCTCCGTCGCCACCAACGTCCTCGGTGCCTTCGCCTCGCTGCCGGCCAGCCAGACGGACCGGGTGGGACGGACGAACGTCGTCATTTACGGGTTGCTCATCGTCGGGCTCATCACGGCTGTGGGCATTCCCCTCGCTGACGGCGAGTGGTCCTATCTCGTGGTGATCTGCCTACTCGGCATCGTCGAGGGCGCCATTCTGGTGGCCACCCCTGCCCTCGTCCGTGATTTCAGCCCCCAGCTCGGGCGTGCGTCCGCGATGGGCTTTTGGACGATCGGCCCCGTCGCCGGCAGCCTCATCGCCTCCATCATCGCGGTCCACACGCTGGATCATTTCGGCCCGACCCACTGGAAGAGCCAGTTCGTTATTGCGGGCATTGCGGCGCTGGTCGTTTTCGTCATCTCGTTCTTCTGGCTCAAGGACCTCTCGCCCAGTCTTCGGGACCAGCTCATGGTCTCCGTCCGGGATCGGACACTGGTCGAGGCGCGCGCCCGTGGCTTGAGCGAGCAAGACCTCGAGGCCGCATCCGAGCGCCCGTGGCGGCAGATTCTTCACTGGGACCTGGTCGTGGCGTGCCTCGGCATCGCTGTCTTCCTTCTGCTCTACGTCGCCGCGGCCAGCCTCTTCACCGTCTACTACCCGACGATCTTCCAGAACGCCAACGGCACGAATTTCACCGTGACCCAGGCCAACGGGCTCAATACATGGTTCTGGACGGCCGACATCATCGGTCTCATCGTCGTCGGGCTGCTCTCGGACGCGCTCAAGGTCCGAAAGCCGTTCATGCTGGTGGGTGCGATCCTGACGATCGTGATGACCATCGTGTACATCGGTAATGCCACCCATCCCCACACGAGCTACTACACATTGGCGCTCGAAGCGTCGGCGATCGCCGTCGGTATCTCCCTCGTGTTCGCCCCGTGGATCGCCAGTTACACCGAAAGCGTCGAAGCGAAGAACCCTGCGCTCGTCGCCACGGGGCTTGCCCTCTGGGGGTGGATCCTGCGCCTCACGGTCGGGATCTCTTTCATTTTCCTTCCCCTGGTGATCACGAGCGTGAACCCGATCGTCGACAACCTTCCGGTGGCCCAGACCGTTATCCACGGTCAGTCAGTCCAGAACTTCGTGGCCCAGCACCCCAAGACGATCGCTTTCGCCACCGAGCATGGCGACCTTCTGGCCCTTATCGCCAAGGATCCGGCCGCGGCCGCCGCCGTGGGGCAGAACCCGTCAGCGGCGAATATCGCGGCGGCAGTGAAGGCCTTCGGAGTGAGTGGGCTCACCCAGCTGGCCAAGTACAAGACGGAACTCGCGACCCTGGTGGCGCCCTACACGGCGCAACTGGCCTACATCTCGGCCCATAAAGGAGCGTTGCAGCAACTGCAGGAAGGGTCGGCCAAGGCACCTCACCAATGGCAGCACTGGTTCTGGGTCGACCTGGCCGGCATGGTGCTGTTCATCCCGTCGATCTGGGTGATCAAGGGTCGCTGGAAGCCGTCATCCGCCCGTCGTGACGCGGCAGGAGCATGAGGCCACAGTGGCAGCAGAAATGGCCCGTCTGATCGGCGTGGGAGCCTCCGCGGTGTAAAAAGGGGCGGCCCGTCTCACCGGCGGGGAGCCCACACGGCGTAAAAGGAGCGAAGGCGATCATGCCCGACGAAGTTCGAGATCAGGTCCAATCGGAGCTGCTTCCGCACCGGCGCAGGCGCGAGGTGCCAGCGCCGCATGTCGTGCTGGCCGATGCCTTCAATCCCTTCGATGCCGAGTTCATGCGCGATCCGGGACCCGTCCTCGAGTATGCGCGCAGTTCCGAACCGGTTTTCTTCAGTCCACTTGTCGACGCCTGGGTGGTGAGCAGATACGACGATGTGGCGGCAGTCCTGCGTGACCCGGAACGCTTCACGTCCAAGGAGATCCTCTCCATCAAAGATCTCCTTTCGCCCGAGGTGTCCGCCTACTTCGGTGACAAGATCCCCATGGAAGGCACGCTGATCGGCGTGGATCGTCCGCAACACACCCGCCTCCGGGGCGTGCTGCAGCAGGCCTTCACGCCGGCAAAGGTCAACCAGCTCGAACCTGGACTCGGCACACTGGTGGGGGGGATCGTCGAGCGGATACGGCCCGAGGGGACCGCCGATCTGTTGCGTGAACTGGCCTACCCGCTCCCGCTGATCACCATCTCCCGTTTGATCGGTATCACCGACGAAGAGATGACCTTCTTCCGTCAGGCCGTGGAGGACTGGGCCGCGTTGACGGTCGCCTACCTGCAGGGCATGGGCCTGGACGAGCAGATGGTCCTGGCCGAACGGATCATGGCCATGCACGAGCGGGTCGTCGAGCTACTCGGGGAGCGCCGGGCGGCGCCGAAGGACGACCTCCTGAGCACCCTCGCCGGCCCGCACGAAGAGAACCTGAGCGAGCACGAACTCCTGTCCCTGATACCGGGCCTCTTCCTGGCCGGTCACGAGACGACGGCAAACGTGCTGGCCAACGCCCTGTGGCACCTTCTCAGCGTGCCCGAGCGCTGGGATCGGCTCGTCAACGATCCCTCCACGATCGAAGCCACGGTCGAGGAGATCCTTCGGCTGGACACCTCCGTACTGGGGATGTGGCGCAACGTGACCGTCGATTCCGTCATCGCCGACGTCGACGTTCCCGCCGGCCAACGGTTGTACTTGGCGTTCTGGTCGGCCAACCGCGACGACGCCCGGTTCTCCCGGCCCGATGCGTTTGATCCGGAGAGGGATAACGCCGGCCTGCACCTGGCCTTCGGGCGCGGCATCCACTTCTGCATCGGCGCGGCGTTAGCCCGGTTGGAGCTGCGCGTCGCGCTGACCGTCCTGGCCGAGTCGCTGCCCGGCCTTCGCCTCGCGGAGGGATTTGTTCCGGCCTATCGCCCGCACTTCTTCCTCAGGGGACTCGACTCGCTTTGGGCGACCTGGTGAACGGTGACCTGGTGAACAACGGCTGACCACGGCGGAGAACGACGGGGTCCTCTGCAAATCCGTCGTTCGTCGACGACATGCGCTCCGGATAGTGTCCGCGTACGACATGGCAGGATGTCGGGATGGAGACTGTCCTTCGCCTGGGCGGGCTGATCGTCGGGATCTTCATCGTCGGGTCCGCCGCGCTCAGTGTCTTCACCGCGCTGGTCGTACCCCGCGTCACCTCGTCACGGGCCATGCGCACCGTGGCCAAGGTCATCGGTGTAACGGCGCGTCAGATATTGCCGCGGCTGCCGAGCTACGAAGCGCGCGATCGCCTGATGTCCTACGTCGGGCCACTCTCGATGGTCTCGCTGTTCGTCCTGTGGCTGGCTTCCCTGGTCCTCGGGTTCGGCTTCATCACCTGGTGGATCAGCGGGCAGAATTTCGGCACCGCCCTCGGTATCTCGGGCTCCTCGGTGTTCACGTTGGGCATCGCCACCAGCCCGGGCTCGAGCTCGCGCTCGATCGAGATCATCGCCGCCTGCGTCGGCCTGCTGGTGATCGCGCTGGAGATCGCGTACCTGCCCGCCCTTTACAACGCCTTCTCGACCCGCGAGACCGAAGTCACCCTGCTGGCCAGCCGTTCCGGTACCCCGGCCTGGGGCCCCGAGATCCTGGCCAGGCATCACATGCTGGACAACATCGCCGAGCTGCCCGAACTTTACGCCGGCTGGGAACGGTGGGCGGCGGCGGTGTCCGAGAGCCATTCCAACTACCCGGCGCTGATCTGGTTTCGCTCACCGGTTTCGACCCGCAGCTGGTTGCTCAGCCTGGTGGCGATGATGGACTCTGCCGCGCTCTATCACTCCGTCAGTCCCTCCGAGACGCCCCGTCAGGCCCGGCTCTGCCTCTCCATGGGCACCAACTGCCTGCGCTCCATCGCCGGGGCCCTGCAGATTCCCTTCGATGCCGACCCGATCCCGACCGCCGGAACGAGGTTGACCAAGGGCGAGTTCACCGACGGCTACTCCCGCCTCGAAGAGGTGCACTTTCCGATGGAGCGCGAGCTTGACGATGCCTGGCGCCATTTTCAGGGTTGGCGGGTCAACTATGAATCGATCGTCGACGTCCTCACCAGGCTGGTGATGCCGCCGCCGGCACCGTGGTTCCTGCCTCGCCCCGGCTTGGGCAAAGTGGAGTGGCCCTCCGTGCGGAACCGTTCGCCGGACGACCCGGACGGCGCCCTGCCCTTCGGGCCGGCGACCGGCTTCAAGACGCCGCAGATCCGCGATCCGCGCTCCTTCAATCCGTAGCCCGGCGCCGGCCACGTCCCAGGGGGCAGGAGCATCACCACAACCGACCACGGGGAACTACAGTGCCAGGGGCTGAAATGCACCGCAGGCAGCCCCGGCCCGATCCGCCCATGACGCTCATCCTCGACCACCAGACCACCGTCGACCCCACGGTCATCGACGACACCGATGTCGACGCATTCTTCGACAAGGAGGACCTGTGGGCGATCATCGTCTGGAACGACGATGTCACCACCTTCCAAACGGTGATCCAGGCCTTCGTGGAGATCTTCAACCACTCGGTCGAGCGGGCCGATCAGTTGGCCTGGACGATCCACCGCACCGGCAAGGCGGTGGCGGCGATCCGCCCCAAGGAAGAAGCGGAGGCTGCCGTACGCGACCTCCATCGCCGGAAGATCTCCGCCTCCCTCGCCCGGGCCTGATCAACCCCCGTCCCGTTCGGGGCCGGCCTGCAGCCGGGCCGTCAGGCGCTCTTTCACCGACGGCCATTCCGCCGCCAGAATGGAGAACCGGGCTGACGTCCGCACGGTGTCGTCAGACCCCGGTCGGTCCGCCCGCATGATGCCGTCGAGCCGGCCGCCGATCCGTTCGATGGCGGCGCGGGACCGGGCATTGCGGACGTCGGTCTGGAGTGCGACGCGGTGCACCTTCCATACCTCGAAGGCGTGCCCCATCATGAGCACCTTGGCCTCGGTGTTGACCGCCGATCGCTGGGCCGAGCCGGCCAGCCACGTGAACCCGATATCCACCACGTCGGGGATGCCGTCCCGCTGATGTGTCGCTCCCGGGGGCCACTGCCAGTAGGCCATTTCGCAGAAGCGGGTTGCCCCGACGACCTGATTCGCCACCGCCACCGCCACCGCCACCGCCACCCTTGCGCAGCGTGGCAAACGCCACGTGGGCTCCCGCGGCGACCTTCTCCAGGGCGTCGGCCACATAGGCGGTCATCTGGTCGAGACCGTCGGGGGTGTAGGTCCACTGGTAGTTGGCCCGGTCCTCCGCCGCCGCGGCAACGAGAGCGGGAATGTGCGCCTCGGACAGCGGCTCGAGTCGCACGAACGTCCCCTCGAGGACGAACGGTTCAGGCATGGCCCCCGCCACCGCCACCGCCCGCCGGGATCACGAAGTCACGTTGCCGGACGAGGAAGAACGCGGCGACGACACCGACGAAGGCGATGATGGCGCCGATGATCGTCAGGTGGTTCAGCGTGGTCGAGAAGGCGACGTGATACGCCCGCACGAGCTCGGCGCGCGCTGCCGGCAGCGGGATCTTCGAGGCCGCCTGATGCACCTCTCCGGCCGATTCGGCGGCCACCAGCTGGGACGCCACCCTGGTGGATCACCAGGCGGCCGATGGCGGTCTGGCGGAGCACATTCGTGGTGTGGCTCACGATCTGGCTCTGGAACACGGCCCCGAGGATGGCGATGCCGGTTGCGATGCCCACTTGGCGGAAGGTGTTGTTGGCGCCCGAGGCCATCCCGCTCGCCTGCGGCTCCACGACCGAGATGGAGGCGGAAGCCAGCACCGGGTTCACCACCCCGACCCCGAATCCGCACAGAAGGAACCCGGGCAACAGCACGGTCCAGGTGGAGTCGGGCTGGGTACGCGCCATCAGGAGAAGGCCTCCGGTGATCAACAACATGCCGAAGGCGAGTAGGAAACGCGATTGGACGCGGACGGTGAGGCGGCCGGCAAAGGGGGCAACGACGAACGCCAGGACGGTCAGCGGGAGGAACCGCACCCCGGCGGGGAACGGTCCATAGCCGAGGTTGTCCTGGATGTAGAGCGTGAGGTAGAGGAACATGGCGAAAATCGACGAAGAGATCGTGAACGCCACGATGGACACACCGACGAAGGCCGGGCGCTTGAAGAGCGCGAGGTCGAGCATCGGGTCGCCGGTGTGCTGCTCGTTGACGAAGAAGATGATCATGAGGACGAGCGACGCCGCCAGGAAGCCGACCGTCGTCGGGCTCGACCAGCCCTCGTCGTTGCCCCGCACGAGCGCGAAGACCAAGAGGAAGAGGCTGGCGGAGAACGAGATGAACCCGATCCAGTCGATGCTGCGTGTGCGCACGCCCTTCGACCGGGCGATGCGGGTCAGGGTCACGAAGATGGCCACGATGCCGATGGGCACATTGACGAAGAAGATCCAACGCCAGCCGATGGCGCTCGTGATGGCGCCACCGACCAGGGGGCCGACGGCCACGGCGCCCCCGATGACGCCGCCGTAGATACCGAAGGCGGTGCCGCGATCCCTGCCCTGGAACGCCTGTGCGATCAGGGCGAGAGAGGTGGCGAACATGATGGCGCCGCCCACCCCCTGCACGGCCCGCGCCAGATTGAGCATGAGCGAGTCGGTCGACAGGCCGCACACCAGCGACGCCAGGGAGAAGATGACCAGCCCGCTGGCGAAGACCTCGCGCCGGCCGTAGATGTCCCCGATGACGCCGGCGGTGAGGAGGAAGGCGGCCAGCGTCAGGGAGTAGGCGTCCACCACCCATTGCAGATCGGCGAAGGAGGAGTGCAGCGAACGCTGGATGTCCGGCAGCGCCACGTTCACGACCGTGATGTCGAGCAGCAGCATGAAGATGGCGGTACAGACCGCGATCAGGGTCCACCACTTGCGTTCGAGGCTGGGCATCAGCGGAGTGTATCGAGGGCCTGTGACGGCCCGTACAATGTGATGTGATCGTCGGCTCGTCACTCACCATCGAAATTGGCGATCGGACCCTGGTCTCCGATGCCTCGTTCGTCGTGGGCGAAGGCGAGAAGGTCGGCCTCGTCGGCCGGAACGGCACCGGCAAGTCGTCGTTCATCTCGGTCGTGGTCGGCGAACCCACCCCGCAGCTCCGCCATCGGGGCAATGTCAGGCTCTTGGGATCATTCGGGTTCCTGCCCCAGGCCCCGGTGCCCGGAGGGCTCGGCCTCGAGCCGACCGGCTTCTCCCACATCCTGTCCGCCCGTGGGCTCGACGTGCTCGACGAGGCGGTCGGGGCGGCCCGCAAAGCCATGGCCGACGATCCCTCGGCGGAGAACATCGAGCTCTACACCGACCTGCAGGAGAAGTTCCAGACCAACGGGGGCTACGAGGCGGAGTCGGTGATGGCCCGTCTGGCCGATGGCCTCGGCCTGCGCCAGGAGCTCCTCTTGGAGGACATCGAATCGCTGTCCGGTGGACAGCGCCGCCGTGTCGACCTCATGCGGGTCCTGTTCCAAGAGCCCGAGCTCATGATCCTGGACGAGCCCACCAACCACCTCGACCGAGCGGCGAAGCGCTGGCTGCTCGACGAGCTCGAGCGCTTCCCCGGCGCCATCCTCGTCGTGAGCCACGACCTGAAACTGCTGGACCGGTCGATCTCGAAGGTCCTGCACATCTCGAATCAGCGCCTGACCGAGTGGAAGGGCAACTATTCGAAGTTCGAGGCCCAGCACGAGGCCGACCAGTCGCAGCGGGAGCGATCGGCTGCGCTCGAAAAGCGCGAGATCACCCGCCTCTCCACCCTGGCCGACTCCATGCGCGGCCAGACGGCGAAACGGGCCAAGGTGGCCAAGTCGCTGGACCGGCGGGTCGAGCGCATCGAGGGCCAGCGCACGCAGGTCGACAAACGGGAAAAGGCCAGCAACTTCCGCCTCCCGACGCCACCGCGCTCCGGGGTGATCCCACTCGAGGTCTCCAAGTTGTCGGTGGTCTACGGCAAGAACGAGGTCATCACCAATGTGAACTTCCACGTCAGCCGGGGCGATCACGTCGTCATCATCGGCCGCAACGGTGCGGGGAAGTCGAGCCTCCTGCGGTGCCTGGCCGGCGTCCAGGAGCCGACCAACGGAGTGGTTGATTTCGGGGCCAACGTCGCCGTGGGCTATTTCGCCCAGGAGCACGAGCAGATCGACCTCGCACTGAGCACGCTGGACAACGTGAGCGACACGGTGCTGGCCACCGAACGGGAGCGGCGGGCCCTTCTGGGCTCTTTCGGTCTCCCGTCGAAGGCGGCCGATCAGATGCCCGACACGCTGTCCGGTGGGGAGCGGGCCAAGCTCGGGTTGGCCATGCTGTCGGCCGGTGAGACGAACCTGCTCCTTCTCGACGAGCCGACCAACAACCTCGATCCGTCGTCCATCACCGCCGTCGGCACCATGCTCGGGCGGTGGCCCGGGACCATCATCGCCGTGAGTCACGAGCGGAGCTTCGTGGAGGCCCTCGAGCCCACCTACTGCCTGCGCCTCCCCGAGGAGCAGTTCACGCACTGGCGCGACGAGTACCTCGACGACGTGGAGATGCGCTAGCCCAGCCCGCGCACGTCCGAGGTCGCTAGGACACCCAGATCTGGGCGGGCCAGATGACGCCCGAATCGAACCCCAGGGCCTTCGTCCCCTTCGGTGTCACCGGATTGTTGAAGTTCTGCACGGTCGGTTTGGCCGCCACGGCCCACGTTGAGCGGTCCCCGTACAGGTACGGTATGTCCTCCCCCAGGTACTGATTGACTTCTTGATACGCCTTGACACGGACGGCGGGATCGCCGGAGGAACGGGCACTGGTCAGGGCGGCCTGAATGCGGGGGTCCGAGTTGCGGGCCATGTTGAGCGAAATGGGCTCGGTAACCGTCGTCGTGCTCCACCAGGTGTAATTGAGGTCGGGCACCACCGCCCCGAACTGGCGCCAGGTGACAGCCTGGTACTTCCCCGCCAAGGCGTCGTTGATGACTGCGGCCTGTTCCTGCACGTTGATGGTGACCTTCATGCCCGCCTGGCTCCACTCCTGTTGCAGGAACTGCGCCGTCCGCTCGACCTCGGGATTGTTCGTGGCGATGAGCGTGAACGCGACGGGTTTGCCCGTCTGTTGCTCTATCTGCTTGACGAGCTTCGCCGCACCCTTGGGGTCGGGCGAGGGGTAGGCGGTCTTGGAGTAGTACGGGCTGCCCGGGAGGAACATTCCCGACATGGGGGTATTCACGTTGTGGTCGATGACCTGGGCGTACTGCTTTGCGTTGCTGGCCTTGGCCATGGCGACGCGCAGCATGTGGTTGTCGAAGGGCGGCGCGGCGGTGTTGAGCATCACGCAGTTGACGTCGGGCTGCCCCAAAATAGCGCCGCTGTTGTCCACATAGGCCCACTGCCTGTCGTGACGGAACGTTTCGATGGACTGCGGCGTATTCGTGTGCATGATGTCGATCGTGCCCGACTGCAGGGCACTGACCCTCGATGAGGGACTGATAATCGGCTTGAAGGTGATCGAACTGAGGTACGGCAGGCCCGGGCGCCAGTAGTGCGGATTGGCGGTGGCGGTGAAGTGGCTGTTGGGGATCCATTCCTTGAAGACGAACGGACCCGTGCCGACAGGGTGCGACGTGCCGTCCGCGCTGTTGAGCATGGACGGGGCCGCGATGTACGCCGTCTGGGCCTGGGCCAGCGCGTAGGGGAAAGGCTCCCAGGGCGCATTCATCGTGACCGTGACGGTGAGTGGCCCGGTGACCTGTGTGCTCGCAATGCTCTGGAGTCCCGGGCCCGTCAGCAGCGAGGCCTTCTGCTTCTCCAAGTTGAGCTGGAGCGCGGCGGCGTTCAGCGGAGTCCCGTCGTGGAACACGATCCCCGGCCGCAGGGTGATCGTGTAGACGGTGAAGTCGGGATTGGAGGTGATGGACTGCGCCAGATAGGGCTCGACCTGGCCGGCCGCGGTGACGATGGCCAGCGGGTCGAACACCGTGCGGCCGTAGAGGTAGCCCCCCTCGTCCCAGCGGGCCGTGGTGGGATCGAAGCCGCCCTCTTCGGTGTCGAGGCCGAACGTGATGGAACCTCCACGCTTGGGTTTGGCCGTCGAGATGCCGTTGCGCCCGGGGCCGTTGGTCAATGCCGCCCCGGCCCATTCGGATCCCGCGCCCAGCGCGGCTATGCCGGCCCCGAAGGCGATCCCTCCGGCGAGGAACGACCGACGGTCAAATGCGTGTGTCATGGCAACCCCCCTCGCAACTCTCCCCAACACGAACCCCAGCTGACAGGCCAGAACGCGGGGCAGGCTACATCGCCCGCGCCGATTGCGGGTGGCGCGGGGCGATGTGGCAACCTTGCCGGAAGCAACTGAACGGCAGAGGAGACAGCATGACGATCGCAACCGGTGACCCGATACCCGACGTGAAGGTGTTCACCTTCGGGGAGAGCGGTCCGCAGGCGACCACCTCCGGGGAACTGCTCGGCACGGGCAAGGTCGCACTCTTCGCCGTTCCCGGAGCATTCACCCCGACGTGCTCGGATCACCACCTGCCCGGCTTCGTCTTTCGGGCCGACGAGATCAAGGCGAAGGGTGTCGACAAGATCGTCTGTATCTCGGTCAACGACCCTTTCGTCATGGGGGCCTGGGGCGACGATCAGAAGGTGGGGGAGTCGGTGCTCATGGTCTCTGACGGGAATGGGGAATTCACGGCGGCCATGGGGCTGGGCATGGACGGAAGCGGCGTGGGACTCGGCTCCCGCTCGCAGCGTTACGCCGCCATCATCGAGGACGGCATCGTGACCTGGCTCGGCGTAGAGCCGGGACCGGGCCTCAACGCCAGCTCGGCCGACGAGGTGCTCGCCGCCCTTTGATCAGCCCGGGGACCCGACGGGGAGATGAGGCCCGAGTGCCTGCTCGAAGGCCTCGGGGTCGTCGGGGGTGACGAACGGGACCACGTGCCGGCCGACGTCGAGGAAGAACCCCACGGATTTCCGGGGGCGTTGCGGGTCGTAGTTTCCCCAATGCTTGAAGTCACCTGACCCCCAGATCCGGTACTTCCCGCGCCAGGTGGTCATCTCGAAGCGCTCCAAGGATTTGATGGAGCTGTAGGGGATCCGCTTGGTGGCCCAGGCAAAGTCGCCCCACGCGAAGTAGTACCCCTTCACGAGCAATTCCGTCCCGGTGCACTCGAGCCATCGGTCCTTGTATGCGCTCACCCCTCCCATTGGACCACAATCCTTGGGATGTCAGGGAAACTGGCCAGGGCGCCGTACACGGGGAATACTCTGCCCATGGGGAATCTCAACTATTCGGAATCGATCGTCATCAACAGTCCGCCCGAAGCCGTCTATGCGATGGTGAGCGACATCTCCCGCATGGGGGAGTGGAGCCCGATCTGCAAAGAGTGCTGGTGGGACGAGGGTGCGACGGCGGAAGCCGGCGCGTGGTTCACGGGTCGCAACGTCAACGGCGACGCCACGTGGGAAACCCGCTCCGAGGTCGTCGCCGCGAAGCCGGGAGAGGAGTTCGCCTGGGTCGTCGGCGGCAATCTGGCCCGTTGGGGGTATGTCTTCAGCCCGGCGGACGGCGGGACACGGGTGACCGAGTCCTGGGAGTTTCTCCCGGCCGGGATCAAGATGTTCAACGACCACTTCGGCGAGACGGCGCAGAAGGAGATCGACAGCCGGGTCGAGGCCGCGCAGACGGGCATCCCGGCCACCCTCGCCACGCTGAAGAAGATCGCCGAGTCCAAATAGCCGACCGGTGTTTCAGTTGTCCACGGACAGCTGTTGCGCCACGGCCGCAGGAGCGGGGGACGTCTCGGTCGTCGTGGTCGCCAGAGGGGCGCCGACGGTGGCGCTCAGGTCGGTGCATGTCCGGGCGCTCGACCAGTTCTGCAGGGCTTCGGTGGCCGCCGCCCCGGCGAGTGGCACCGGGAGCTCACCTTCGATGATCGCCGGTCGCCAACTGACGCCGTCGATGTGGCGGCCGGTGGCCGTGATGACGAGGGAGCCACTCTGGTTGGTCGGGGCCGGGGTGTTGTAGAACGCGAAGTTGCCGAGCCCGTAGTCGACATAGGCCGAACCGAGGTAGCCACCCCCGAGCAACACGTGGGCGTGGCTCCCGATGACGATGTCGGCGCCGGCCTGTACCAACAGGTTCGCCAGAGGCTCCTGCAGAGGGTCGGGACACGTATCGAGCTCGACACCCCAGTGGAGGAAGACGACAACGGTGTCGTCGACCTTGCGTGCCGCCTCCACGGCGGACACCAGGTCGGCCACGTCGTAGGCCGAGGCCAGGCCGGGCTGCGTGGCGGTGGCAGTCCAGCCCGCCTGCAGATCGTCGTCGATGACCTGGGTGGCGGCGATGACGCCTATGTGCTCACCGTCGATGGTCGTCTGGTAGGGGGCAAACGCCTCCGCCGCGTTCTGGCCGATGCCGAGGACCGTGTAGTTGGCCTGGGTCCGGGCCGACAACGCCATCTGGAGGCCGGCCGGGCCGCAGTCCTCGCCGTGGTTGTTGGCCTCCGTGGTCAACGTGACCCCGGCTGACTGCAGGGCGGTGATGGCGGTGGGCGGCGCGAAGAAGTCGAACGACTTCGGTTGGGGATCGGGGCACGTGCCATTGGTGATCGCCGTCTCGAGATTGACCATGCTGAGGTTGACGCCCGAGAGGAGGGACGGCACCCCGGTGCCGAGCGCGGTCGCGGGATCGGCGGCCAGGCGGGCGCCCAGCGTGCTCCCCGAAGGAAAGTTGACATCGCCGCCGAATGCCATGGTGACGGGCTTCCCGTTGCCCTCCCAGTCCGGGTCGAGTCGTGGATTCGCCGTGGGGGCCGCCGGAAGGGGGCGGGGGGCATGGTGATGCGGGGGAGGGGCGGCGGTCGTGTGCCCCCGTCCGAGGCTGAGCCAGAGGCCCGCTCCGATCAGGGCCAGCACGAGCGCCAACACGATGAGGCGGTTCCGGCGCACGCGGCGTGATGCCATGTCGGGGCCGGGATCGTTCGGCCCTCGGGGAGGGACAACGCGGGTCGGCGGCGTCTCCGTCAGCCCTTCTTCGGGCCTGGACAGAAGGCCGCTCCCGTTCGCCATCACACCCTCCTCCGGTGGACGCCTTCCCCGGACCGCTGTCAGCCTCGCGCAATGTGAGCCGGCGGTTGGTTCGATGGAGCCGGACGGTCCGCCTGTCGGGGAGGGCGGGGATGGACCTAAGGTCGGGTGACACGCACAGGGGAGAAGGCCATGGCCATTGAGCTGGCGCACCGCTACGAGCAGATAAGTGCCAAGGCGTACGAACACCCGGCCGATCGGGCCGCCACCTCGGCACTGCACTCGGTTCCGTTGCTCGACACCGTGGTCAAGCGCCTCACCGACCTCGGGCACGAGCGGCGCCTGCGCCAGATCGTCATGGGCAACGCGGTGCGGCTCGGCTCCGACCAGGTGCCCGACGTCTGGAACCGTTATGTCCGGTGCGCTTCGATCCTCGACCTCGAGGCGGTGCCCGACCTCTACATGATCAATGATCCGACCGTCAATGCGATGGCCATCGGCGCCAAGACGCCGATGGTGATGGTCAACTCATCGTTGATCGGGTCCTATTCGTCCGAGGAGATTCAGACCGTTCTGGGCCATGAGCTCGCACACGTCCTCTCCGAACACACCTACTACTCCACCGCGCTGCTGCTGCTCAAGCAATTCATGGAAGGAGCGCTGCCCCGCTCGCTCCTCTTCGGACTCCCCGTGCGCGGGCTGTATTTCGCGCTGCTCGAATGGTCCCGGGCGGCCGAGCTGTCCTGCGACCGGGCGGCGACGCTCGTCATGGACGACCCCCTCGCGACCTGCCGGCTCTTGATGCGCCTCGCCGGCGGGGCCGTTCCCGGCATGAGTCTCGATTCCTTCCTCAAGCAAGCAGCCGACTATCACGACGAGGACGACCTGTTCTCGCGTCACACGAGGTTCTGGACCGAGCTCAACCTCACACATCCGATCGCCGTGCGCCGGATCAAGGAGCTGACGGAATGGGTGCAGGCGGGGGATTTCGACCGCATCCGGGGCGGCAACTACCCGAGGCGGGGACAAGAGCCGCCGCCGTCAGCCGAGTTCAATGCCGCCGTCGCCCACTACGGCGAACGATTCTCGACGTTCCTCGACCGCACGGCCGGCAACGTGCAGGATCTCGGGAAGCAACTGGGTGGATGGCTGAAGAAGTGGCAAACCGACGGTGCGGGCGACGACGACGGCGAAAGTGGGGACGGGACGACCTCCTGATGCGCGCCCGACGCCCCTGAGCCTTCGGCGCCGGGCCTCTCAGGAAGGAGGAAGTCCAAGGTCGGCCCGGACCTGGTCCGCCAGCGGTGCGATGCGCTCGTCACGGATCAGCTTCTCGTAGGTTTCTCCGTGCTCCGTGAGGCCTGCTGCGGTCCACGCCGACAGGTCCCGGGCAATGACGATGCTCCGCTGCCCGAGGCGGGCCGCATCGCCGTTCGGGACCGACAACGCGTCCAGAGCGGTGGCATTCTGCTGAAACTTCTGTTCCAGCGCGTCCACGATGGATTGCCTCTTCGCCTTGGAGATGGCATCCCAATGCGAAGAGTTGGCCCCGAAAGCGGAGATGGCGACATCGAGCGACCGCGCGATATCGAGATACGTCTTGGCCGTCCCGGTGGGTGCGGAAAAGGAGAACGCGTCCTGTTCGACGGGACTGGGGACCAGGGTGATGCCGTTCGAAGCGATGAGAACCTGGCCATCGTCGAGGCGCAACTTCGGGACCGTGTGGTTGACGAGCAGGTGGTCGATTTGGACGACCGAAGTCTTCGGATAGGGCAGATCGGTCGGCGTGTCGTTGTTCGGAGCGGGATCTTCCTGGAGCCACTCGGCCTGGGTGAATTTCTCCCCTACGCCGTAGACGACCTTCTTGGTCCTGGTCGTGCCACGCGTGAGGTCCTTGAAGGTCAGCATCCAACCATCGGACACCTGCGTCATGTTGGCCGCGACCAGATCACCCGCCCGGACGACGCTCAGGGCCTGCGGGTGAAACCCGACCTTGGGATCACTCCAGAAGCCCCGGTACTCGGTGCCGAGGACGCCGATGTTGTCCTCCGTGATGCCGAGCTGGATGAAGGGTGGTCCACCCTCGTCGTTCTGCGCACCGACCCACGTCGACGCATTCTCGAACTTGGTGCTCGGTTGTATCGTCGGCACCCGCCACTGGGCACTGATCTGCTTCACGTCGCCCACCCAGGTGTACCCACCGAACCCGGTCGGCGGAAAGTACGTGGACGACGTGTGTGAACCCGAGGCGAACGCGGGGGATGGGCTGAGCGCACACGACAGAACGAGGGCCGCGACCGGGACACCGACACGCAAGTGCATTCTGCGTCGCCTGCCGCCCCTCGCCGAGATTTCGCTCCTGGATCGCCGCCTCACGCCTAACTCTCCGACCCTTCGGTCATTTCGAATGCTCAAGCCTCATTCCGCTGGCACTACCTGGCCCAAATTTCTCCGCAACTCTGACCCAACTCGCTGCGGCGTGGGGGTCGGTCGACACCCCACGGCTGGTCCCGGTGCGCCAAGGGCCGGCAGTCGGAAGGGCTCTGCGGGCTCCCGGGGTGCGGTGAACGGGGGATTCGGCCCAGGTCGCTACGTCATTCGTCGGGAGCATTGGTGCTACCACGTGGCAGTCCGACGTGCTGCCCTCCTTGGAGGTCGACGGTCGACGGGTCACACTGGGGAGGGGAGGTCGCCTTGGGCGCTGTCTTGCTGGTTTTCCGGAGTGAGTTGCGCCGTCGGTGGCGGTCGTGGCTGGTCCTCGTCGTTCTCATCGCCGCGGTGGGAGGGCTGGCCCTGGGGGCGGCCGCGGCAGGCCGGCGCACCGCCTCGGCCTTTCCTCGCTTCGTCGCCGCGCACGGCTATGACGTCTACATCTTCAACGACCGGCCCGTTCCGGGCCTGGCCCGGCTCCCCGGCGTGGCCTCCGTCACGTCGGTCGTCATCCCGGGGTACGGGCAGCCGACCTGTGCGTGTACCCAGGCCGTCAACACGTCGAACTTCTACATCAATGAGTTGACGCCCACGGCTTTGGGGCGGGTGGTGAAGTTGGTCGCCGGCCGGATGCCCGATCCGTCCTCGCCGACCGAAGTGCTGGCCTCCTTCACCCTGGAACAGGACTACGGATTGCATATCGGGTCGGTCCTCCACGTCCCCTTCTACGCGCGGTCCCAGCGCGCCGCGCTCAACGGCAACCGCCCGGTGGCGCCGCGCGGCCCGAGTCTGACGTTGCACATCGTCGGCACCGCCGCTGCCGAGCTCGAATTCCCGTCCGGCCAGGCACCCGAGGAAGACCTGTTCACGACTGCGGCCTTTGCCCGTGCGGTGAACCACCGTACCGTGGAAGCTTCGGTCTACTTCGTGCGGCTACGCCACGGCACCGCCGATCTCCCGCGGTTCGCCGCCGCCCTCAATCCCCTCCACGTCACCTACGTGTCGAACCAGGACGCCTCGGCGCAGGCCGTGGCGGCATCGATCCACCCCCAGGCGGTGGGTTGGTGGATCTTGGCCGCACTGGCGGCCCTGGCGGGCCTGGCCGTCGTCGGGCAGGCCCTCGGCCGCCAGAGTGTCGTCGAAAGCGAGGAGTACCCGAAATTGGTGGCCCTGGGGTTGCCGCGCCGTCAACTCATCGTGTTGGGCACGGCGCGGAATGTCGCGATCGGGCTCGCAGGAGCGGCCGGTGCCGTTCTCGTCGCCTTCGCCCTGTCTCCGCTGGCTCCCGTCGGCGAGGCCCGCTTGGCCGAGCCGTCGCCCGGCTTGGCCTTTGATCCCCTCATTCTCCTCCTCGGCGCACTCGTCGTTCTCGTCGTGGTGGGAGCGCTGGGCCTGTGGCCCTCCATTCGTGCGTCGCGGGTGCGGGTCGGGGGGATCCCCTACCACCAGTTCCGCCGGTCGTCCGTCGTGGCGCATCTGAGCGCAGCCGGGGCTCCTCCGAGCGCGGTCATCGGCATCCGCCATGCTCTGGAGCGGGGACGGGGTGCGGCATCTGTACCAGTGGGAACCGCGCTCTTCGGCACGGTGGTCGCCGTCGCCGCACTCTGCGCCACTGCGGTCTTCGGCGCCAGCCTCTCGCACCTGACTGCGACGCCCGCGCTCTACGGCCAGGACTACCAGATCGTCTTTTCCGGGCTCCAGAACAACCCGACCAGACAGTTGGCCCAAGTGGAACGCGATCGTGCCGTCACCGGGATCATGGTCGGAACGCGGGACGAGATATCGATCAATGGCGTCAGTGTCTCTTCGGCCATAGGAAAAGCCATCCGCGGCCCACTCCTCATTTCGACCATCGAGGGCCACGCGCCGAGCGGTGACGGCGAGATCTCTCTCGGCGGTACGACCCTCCGTCAAGTGGGGGCCCACATAGGGTCGATCGTGCATGCCACCTTCCAGGTACCGACCGGCGGCACACGCGTCGCCGCGTTCCGCGTCGTCGGGACGGCCTCGTTTCCCAGCGACTTCGGCCTCGGGGGTCTGGGATCGGGGGCGGCGTTCACCATGGCCGGCTATTTGCACGCTCTCTGTCCGCCCGGACCGGCGCAGACCGCATGTCTGCGGGCGTATCACGCCAATGAACAGTTCGTCGTCACCGTGAACACCGCCCCCGGCGAGGTGGGACGGGCCGACGTTGCCCACTACCTCCGCGCCGACCCGGGGACCGCCCATCGGCCCAGTACCCCCACCTCGCTCGTCAATTTCGGGGAGGCGGTGAACTTCCCGCTCATCCTCGGCTTGGTGCTGGCGCTGTTCGGCGCGGCCACGCTCCTCCACCTCCTCGTGGTCAGCGTGGCCCGACGACGGCGCGAGATCGGCCTCATGAAGGCGCTCGGGTTCGTGAGGGTCCAGGTTGGTGCCACGGTGTGCTGGCAGGCGAGCACGGTGGCATTGGTGGGCATCGTCGTCGGTGTCCCATTGGGCGTCGCCGTGGGTCAAGTGGTGTGGAGGGCGTTCGCCACAAATCTCGGGGTCGTTCCCATCTCCACGGTGCCGATCGGGGTGATGGTCGCCCTGGGGGTGGGAGTCCTGGCGGTAGCCAATTTGCTGGCCCTGGCGCCGGCTCTGGTGGCCGCGCGATCGAAGACCGCGGGCCAGTTGTTACGCGCCGTCTAGTTGTTACGCGCCGCCTAGATCTTCCAGGCCGCGAGTTGAGGTGACAGATGGGCTCTGTGGTTGATGGTTGTCATGCTGCCTTGTTTCGCTTGTGGTTGTCGAGGATCTCGTGAGGGGTACGTCCGCGCATGTAGTCGCTGTGGTTGCGTCGGCGGTGGTTGTAGGTGATGAGCCAGGCGTCGGCCTCGGCTTGGAGCTGGCGGGTGGAGGTGAAGTGACGGCGATGGAAAGCGGGGCGCCAGCACTCTTGGAGCATGGTGCCCTGGAAGCGCTCGCAGACGGCGTTGTGGTTGGGGGAACGAGCCGGGATCCTGACATGGCGCAGGTCCTTGGCCGCCAGGGCGTCGACGAAGGTGCCGGCCACATATTCGCCCCCGTTGTCGGTCAGCACGGCTCTGACCCGCACCCCGTGACGGCGGTAGAGACGCATGGCCTGGTGGATGAAGCGGGCCGTCATGACCCCGGTGGGCGTGCCCAGCACGAGGGAGACCACGGCGAAGCGCGTGAAGACGTCGATGGCGGTGAGCTGGTACACCTTGCCGACACCCTTGAGGTTGCCGATGTAGAAGCTGTCCAGGCAGACGAGCTCGCCCGGACCCCCCGTGGCCAGGCAGAACCCGAAGGGCTCGTCTTTGCGCGCTGCGTCGGGCACGACCAGCCCGATGGTCGCCGCCGCGATGGCCGCCGCCCGGGCGAGACGCTGGGCCCGCCTGCCCAATCCATGGGCCACCAGGTGTTTTTGCACCGTCGACTTGCCGATCGAGAACCCCTGGTCACCGAGCCGGTCGGCGTACTGGCGACACCCGATGGTCGGCTGGGTCACGGCCAGGGTCAAGAGGGCCTCGATGACGTGGGTGGGGGTGGCTTCGGGCATCTGGGGCGAGCGCCGCGCTTTGGGCACCAAGGCCTCGAGTCCGTAGCGGTCGGCCACGTTCTTCCACTCGTAGTAGCGGGTCCGAGAGATGCTGAAGACTCGACAGGCCTCGCTCACGTTGCCGGTGCGCTGGGCATGGTCCAACACGGCGATGCGTCGCTGGTAGATGATCTCTGCTGGGGTCACGGTGATGGGCTCCTGGCTCTTTGGTCGGAACCAACAGAGTCCATCGCCGGACCCCTCCAAGGGGTGGATGTGCAACCTCATCTCGTGGACTGGAAGGCCTAGATGCCCCGGTGGGGCACTGCAGTCGCGGCGCGGGAAGTGTGCGTTGTCCACCGAAGGGGAATAATTGTCGATTGCAGAGTACCGACGATCGACTCGAGTGAGGAGAAAGAATGCGCGTATCCGGTGTTGTGACCAATCTTCCGGTTGACGATATTGCAGCGGCCCGCGACTTCTATACGGATTACCTCGGCTTGAGCGTCGAGGCATTCAACCTCGGTTGGGTCGCTCACTACCAGACACCCGATGGTGGGGCACATGTCCAACTCGTCACTGGCGATGCCAAAGCGCCAGAGGACTCGGTGATGTCCGTTCACGTCGGTTCGGGCATCGAGGAGGCATACGAGGAGGCAAAACGACGGGGCTTCGAGATCGTCTATCCGCTCACGGAAGAACCGTGGGGGTTGCGGAGATTCTTCGTGCGCGCTCCCGATGGCAACGTCATCAACGTCGCGAGCCACGGTGACCAATAGGTTCACCGCTGGTCAGCACGGATGAGGATCGAATGACGGGACGGCCGCTGTCGTGGTCGTCGAATTCGACGACGACGTGCCAGACGTGGTTGACGGCGCTTTGGTGGTGGGCGCGGTCGTCGTCGGCGCACTCGTCGTCACCGTCTCCGGCTCACCGGCCTGGTTCAGCGGCGGGGTGGTGGGTGACTCCGGGCTGCCACCGAGGAAGGCAGTGATGGTCTGGCTGGCCAGTGGCTCCTGCACGGTCTCGACGTCCTCATTGCCGTAAGGGGCGTAGACGCCGGGCGTCGTCGGCAAGGTGAACGAATTGAGTGACGAACCAGAGAGGGCGTGATAACGCTCGGCCAAAGAGATCAGGGTGCCTGGACCGAGTTTGCTGTCGAGGGTGACATCGCGGGCCAGAGACGAAATGAAGGACGCCACCGAAAGCGGGTTGTATGTTGACTTGGCCTTGTTGATCACCGCCTCGATGATCAGGTTCTGACGCTCGATCCGACCGATGTCCGATGAGAGATCGCTCATCCATTCGCCGTCCTTGAAGTACTCGAAATGGCGCGAACGGGACAACGCCAGTGCCTGTGTCCCTGAAATGGTCTGACATCCGGGCGTGGCAATGTTCAAGCCCGTGCAGTTCTCGTCGACACCGTTGGCGTTGCAGTCGCCGTAGTCGCGCACGGGGTAGGGAACATCCATATTGATTCCGTGAAGTGCGTTGACCATGTCCATGAGGCCGAAGAAATTCACCACGATCCAGTGAGTGATCGGTATGCCCAATGTGTTCTCGATGGTTTTGACCAAACCGTTGGCACCCGTGGCGCTCGGGTTGGGGTCATTGGGCCCCGAGGCGAAGGCGGCGTTGATCTTGTTCGGGCTTGAAACGCCAGATGAGGTGGGAACGCCCGACAGAGTGACCAACGTGTCGCGGGGGATGGAAAGCGTGCTGGCGGTGCCAGTTTTCGGGTCGACGTGAATGATCTTGATGGTGTCGCTGCGCTGGCCACCGGCGGTGGTCTGGTTTCCGAACTGCTTGGCCTCGGCCGCTGTTTCGCCTATCCGGGTGTCCGAGCCGACCACGAGGACGTTGAACGGCGCGCCATCGGCCACCGCGACGCAACTGGCACATTTGCCGGTCTTGATCTGACGAAATTCGTAGCGCAGAAACCCGTAACCGGCTCCCGCGATCAACAAAGCCAGCACGACGATAGAGGACAGCACCGTCACAACCTTGCGGCGCCCGCTCCACCGAACCTTGCCGCTGCGCCGCAACCGACGGGGTTGCCGTTTCTCGCGGTCGATCCGCGCCCCGAGGGCGGTCAGCCCGGATTCGTTGGCCACTGGACGCTGGACCGGCCCCGAACTCGACTCTGTGCCGCCTCGATTGCTACCCGCCGTAGGGCCCGGGCCACGACTTTTGCCTCTGCTCTCGGCCGACGATCGACCAAGGGCAGCGAGGCCCTCTTGATTCGCCACGCGTTCACGTCCCAGTCCCCGGGGGGCGCGAGGGGACCCGTCGTCGGGGCGACGACTATCTGCCATGGCCGTTTACGGTAGCAAGGTCCTCCGGCTCGTTGAAGGCACCCTCGGACGATCAGAATGGCCTTCCCGAGTCGGTAGAGTGGCGGATCGTGGCTTCGGGACAACCACCACCGACTCCGGGCGCCCTCGGCGACAACAGTTGATTGATGAGGGTTACCAAGGGACGACGCAGGACGCTCGTTCGTTGCATTGTCGTCTTCTCCCTTTTGTTCGCGACGACGATGATTGCCGTGGCGGGGACGGCGTTGACGTCCCGGGTGGCCGGCGCCGCGACGGCGACGTCCCTTCCGGTGTCCGCGGTGGCGCTCATCCCGACCCAAGACGGTGGCGGGTACTGGACGGCCCACAACAATGGTGTGGTCGCGACGGACGGGGACGCCCACTTCCTTGGTGATGCCTCGACGGCGTCCCTGAACCAACCGATCGTCGGCATGGCCGCCACGCCCGACGGAAAGGGCTATTGGCTCGTCGCTTCCGACGGCGGCATCTTCACCTTCGGCGACGCATCGTTTCTCGGCTCCATGGGTGGCGTGCGCCTCAACCAACCGATCGTCGGCATGGCCGCCACGCCCGACGGAAAGGGCTATTGGCTCGTCGCTTCCGACGGCGGCATCTTCACCTTCGGCGACGCATCGTTTCTCGGCTCCATGGGTGGCGTCCGGCTGAACCAACCGATCGTCGGCATGGCCGCCACGCCCGACGGAAAGGGCTATTGGCTCGTTGCTTCCGACGGCGGCATCTTCACCTTCGGCGACGCATCGTTTCTCGGCTCCATGGGTGGCGTGCGCCTCAACCAACCGATCGTCGGCATGGGGGCCACGCCCGACGGAAAGGGCTATTGGCTCGTTGCTTCCGACGGCGGCATCTTCACCTTCGGCGACGCATCGTTTCTCGGCTCCATGGGTGGGCAGCCACTCAACCGCCCGGTGGTCGGTATGGCGGTCACCGCTGACGGGAAGGGTTACTTCGAGCTTGGAGCCGACGGCGGAATCTTCACCTTCGGCGACGCATCGTTCCATGGTGCCCAGCCGCTGAGCCTGGTGGAGCAACTCGCCTCGACCGAGGGGGCCAAGCAGGTGATCATCGTCGATGCGCCGAGCTCCTCGAGCACGACCGCCACCCTCACCACCTGGCAGAACGACGGTGCGGGCTGGCAGCAGGCTCTCCCGCCGATGCCGGCCGTCAACGGCTCGTCAGGTTGGCAGTACGGCTCGGACCGTCGCGAGGCCGACGGAAGCACCCCGATCGGGATCTACGCCATCGGCGCCACCATGTACGGCAACGATCCCAACCCGGGGGTCGCCTTTCCCTACCACCAGCTGGTCTGTGGCGACTGGTGGGACGAGGACGGCTACGGGAACAGTCCCACCTACAACACCTTTCAGCACGTTCCCTGTGGGACGACGCCACCGTACGCCGCAGCGAGCGAAGCGCTGTGGACCGAAACGACCGCATACCCCTATTTCGCCGTGATCGACTTCAACACGCCGCCGGTCGGGCCGCTGGGGTCCGGCATTTTCCTCCACGCGAATGTCGGCGAACCTACCGCCGGATGCGTCAGCCTGCCGCTGGCCGACCTCGTGGAGGTCCTGCGGTGGTTGCAGCCGTCCATGGACCCCGTGATCGTCATGGGCCCCGACAGCGTGGTCCGGAACTACTGAATCCTCCGGATTCGGACCCATGGAGGTCGTTCGCCGCTCACACCCGTGCACAGATCCCGCTCCGCAATGACAGAGATTCAGGGCGTCCGTGACGCATCGGAAGGTCTTCCACGAAGGCCCACTCTTTGGGATACGACCGGGTCTGCCTGCTCCGCCATGCCAAAGGCGTTGCTGCCGATGCCGGAGCGTCCCATCGATCCGGCGGACTGTGACACTGCGTCAGGGCCCAGCGAAGTGCGGAACGTGGCGCGCCGCGGGGCCGAGGCCCGAGACGTGCGCCCGCCGGATAGCGGGGATATCGGCTTGTGCCTGCACGGTGGGTCCGCCGTCGGAGGCCATATCCACCACTTGGCCCAGACCGGTCCCGACCCCGCTGCCATAGAAGGGCGCGTCCCCGAAGTTGAACAACCCACCGTCGGCGGCAGTGAACCAGTATCCGTTACCTGTTGGCATCGGGGCCATGGCCACGATCGGTTGGTTGAGATGGATCGCACCGGTCGAGCCGTAGAACTGGGCATCGCCAAAGGAGAAGATTCCACCGTCGGAGGCCACCAGCCAGTAGCCATCGCCGTCGGGAGTCGACGCCATGCCCACGATCGGTTGGTTGAGATGGATCGCACCGGTCGAGCCGTAGAACTGGGCATCGCCATAAGGAGAAGATTCCACCGTCGGAGGCGACCATCCAGTAGCCATCGCCGTCACGGGTCGACGCCATGCCCACGATCGGCTTGTTGAGGTGAATGGCACCGGTCGAGCCGTAGAACTGGGCATCACCAAAGGAGAAGATCCCACCGTCGGAGGCCACCAGCCAGTAGCCCCCGGCATCGGGCGTCGGCGCCATGCCCACGATCGGCTTGTTGAGGTGAATGGCACCGGTCGAGCCGTAGAACTGGGCATCACCAAAGGAGAAGATCCCACCGTCGGAGGCCACCAGCCAGTAGCCCCCGTCGTCACCCGTGGCCGCCATGCCCACGATGGGATGGTTCAGTTTCAGGCTCCCGGTGTCGCCGTAGTAGCCCGCATCGTCGGTGGAGGTCACGTTTCCTTGGGCGTCGACCTGGTAGTAGCCGATGGTCCCGTTGCCCGAGAGACTTCCGGACCACCCAGTGCCCGCAGAGCCCCGGATCGTCATCGTGGCAGAGCGGTCTCCCAGAGCGCCGGGATAGAAATAGACGTTCATGGTGCAAGCAGCACCAGGTGCGAGGACGACGGTGGTCACTCCGTCACCGGGACAATCGCTTGACGGGGTGACGACGTAGTCATTCGCACCTGGACCAGAAATGGACAGATCGCCGCTCGAGAGATCAACGGTGTCGGTGGAGCTGCCATCGTTCTGGAGACTGAAGGTGTCAGGACCCGCGTAGGTGCCGAGGGTCGTGTCGCCAAAGTTCAAGATGTTGGGTGTCCCAGTCCCCGAGAGATTCACGGTCCCGGGGGCGCCGACCGAGGGAGTGATTATCAGCTGGGTCGAGCGATCCCCGAGCGCGCTGGGAGAGAAATAGACGCTGATGAGACACGAATAACCAGATGTCATCGTGATGGTGCCAGTGCTGGCTCCGGGGCAGCCGGCCGATGGGACCACCGAGTAGTCGGTCGCATTTCCTGGGCCAGAAAAGTACAAGCCAGTCGAGAAGTTGACAGTGGCGGTGGCGGGATAATCATTGTTCAGCCAGAAGTTGTCCGGGCCCATATGGGTTCCGACCGGAACGTTCCCGAAGCCGACGTTGGCGATGCATTCGCCTGCACCGGTACATCCCGCCGTGCCCACCGTCGTGTTCACACGGGGATTCAGCGCACCCGCTCCTGTGCTGCTGGCGAAAACAGATAGCGCGGCAAGTAGCGCCCCAGCCACAGTCATTACCACCGCTCGACGAGCTCGCAGACCCACCATGCCCCTCCCTCTCTGTTTTCGGGAGCGCATCGCTCCTTGCCACTTGGGTTGCAGAACCTAGGCGCTGTGAGTAGTGGCGCGGATGCAACGCCTCGCTGGGACGTTATGCCAGCCCGGTAACGGCTGGGTAAATCGCCATCGTGGGGTATCCCAATGGTGCCGTATAAGCGGGCGGGTTAGCGCGGTGCTAACAGTTGGGTCCGGCGTTCAGCTCTCAGCGACCCCGAGGGGATCCTTCTATGACGCTGGCCGGCTGGCCAATGTAGCCTGCACAACACCGACAGCCGTTGGGCCGGAACTCCATTAGATACTGGGGCAGATGGTTACGTGAATGCCATCTTCTCCAGGCACCTGGCGCCCGACGACCTGCACCGCATCGTCCGCGTCGGCAAGTTCAAACTTGTGAGTGCACATGAGGTCGAAGTCGTAGCGCCCAGAGGCCATGATCTCGAGAGCCTTGCGGATGTGCTTGCCGGGATCGTTGGACCGGCGACCTCTCGGGGAACTCGAGCCGTGGATAGACAACCCGCGCAGCGAGATCTTGTCTGAAACGAAACCGGGAATGGGAGCATCGCTCTTGAGGCCTGCCAAGACGATCTGGCCACCGTTACGGACCATATCCAATGCAAGCGCCACCGGTGCTGTTGCGTGGGCTGATACATCGATGACAATATCGGCCATACGTCCTCCCGTGGCAGTGCGCACCGCCTCGACCAGGTCTTCCTCCTCAACGTTGATCGTGACATCGGCGCCAAGCTTCCGTGCCACCTCGAGACGCGCACCGTCGCTTGTGGTCCCCGTGGAGATGACCAATGAGGCCCCCGCCTCTTTGGCTGCGACTACGCACCCCAAACCTTGCTGGCCCGGACCTTGCACAACAACGATATCGCCCAGCTCCAATGCCGGAACGTAGGTAGCCCACGTCACGCCATTCGACAAGGGAACGTATAACGCTGCAACCTCGGAGGACACCCCGTCAGGAACTTTGTGGATGTCGGCGCCGGGATCGAGGTACATGTAATCGGCATATCCGCCCCAGAGCGCTGGGGCAACGGAGGTGGATTCGGTGAGGCCGTAGATACCTCGGCCCGCGATCATCATCCCCACGGCAACCAAATCTCCGGGCTGCACCCCCCACTTGGACGCCGCATTGTCGCCGATTTCTTGAATCCGGCCCACGATCTCGTGTCCGGGGACAATGGGGTAAATGGCGGGCAAAGCTTTCGAAGTGCCTTCGTACTGGTCCCAGTCCGAGCCGCAAATACCAGCGGCCTCCACCTTGAGAAGACCATCGTTCGGGCCGACCTTCGGCAGGGGGAACTCTTGAAGCTCGAGACGCTTGGCATCTACGAGGACAGCCGCCCGGCTCTTGTCGTTGGACATTTGCACGACTCCGTTCTGGTTGGTGACCGGTTCTCATCGACGCCGCAGTAACGCGGCAAATGATAGACCGTTCTTGGCTTTTTGAGTTGCTAGATATTGGACAGTTATGGGTGCCAATACAGCGAACGCCGAGGAAGAACTTCCCGTTCATATCCGTCGAAATCGGCGTGCTGGGCGACGATGTCCCTCGCACGTCGAACTCTTACGCGGCTGCAGTCTTCAATCGACGATGGTATCGGGCATACCGGCGTGGGTTTCTATCCACTCGGCACCTTCGTCACCGACAGTCCACGAATAGGTTCTGTCTGGGCTGAAGTAACCCATACCGGTGCTCGCTGTGCGATTTCCGTACTTGAGCGATCCCTCGAGGACATAGGTGATCTGATGATCCCGTGCCGGTGGGGCTTCACTTGTCTCCCGGCGGGGCGACCTCGTGGAACACCGACAGCCGAGACGATATGAGAATGGTCTTCGTCAGGAGATTAGGTCCGAAGAGCTCGAACATCTGTTCCTTCTCCCGCTCATTCGCTCCCCCTCGTCCTCAACCTTCTCGATGCTTGTAGGGACCGTCGCTGACAGTCGGTGTTGCCGGCCATTCACGATCCGCCAGGCCCATGAAGTAAAACTTCTGGCGCCGACTGTGGATACGCCAGCCGTCGGGTGTCTTTCGGTACTCGTCGACATACGTCCCGGCGCCCTGGATCGCCGGCTCGCGGCCTCCGTAGAAGGCAAAGCGTGAAACCGCCTTGGCAGCGTCCTCGCCGGTGAACTCGGTGATTTCGTCACCAGTGAAGTGGATCGCAAAGTCCATCTGGCCGCAGTTGGCTTGTGCCATCTTACGCAGAGCTTCGCGGCCGTAACAGATGCCGTCTGTGGCCGCTTGGTGCGAGCAATCCTCAGTGAAGAGCTGTACCCACTCTTCCACCAAACCATCGTCCCAATAGTGGGTGTAGCGAGCCCGCAATTCACGTAGCTCTTCCCGATCTGCCAACCTGAGATCGTTGGAATCAGCCATTCCCTGGCCCCCTTTCACTGATGCTCGATCGTGACCGCTGTCACCAAACTTTGGTCTGCGGACTTTACCCCTTGCGGCCGCTACAGGCGTTGTGCCCGGGCTGTTTCGATGCTCTTGATGTCAAGCCGATAGAAGTTGGCGGCTGCGTCTCCGAGGTACGCGTCTTTTTGTTCGGGGCTCATGTCGTGGCGCTCCGTGACGGGACTCAGCAGTCCGGGAAGGTAGCAGTCGAAGTGGGGGAAGTCGCTCGCCCACATTACCTTGTCGTTCCCGAGTCGCTTTTGGACGTAGGGGATCATCGGCTCTTCACCTTCGCCGCCGATGACGCACTGGTCGTGGAACACCTCGCCCGGAGGGCGCTTCACGTCGGGGGGCAACGTCCAGCCCCAGGTTTCCACGTGCTCTTCGAGACGGTCGATCCACCAAGGTCCCCAGCCGGCACTACTTTCCATGTAGCCCACCCGCAACCGTGGAAAGCGCTCAAACACGCCCACTTCGTACATGCTCGCGAACGCCACCATCTGCTCGAAGGCGTGGTCCATGATGTGCGATACGACCGGTGTTTTGACTCGGTCGCGACCTAAGAATGGCTGCCATCCGTTTGAGCCGCTGTGTAGGCAGATTGGAACGTTGAGCTCCTGTGCTTCACGCCAGATCGGGTCGAGCCTCGTATCCGCCACGGTGCTGCCGTCCATCGCGGGGTTGGGCCGGATCGTGCCGGCGACGAAGCCGTAAGATTCCACACAGCGCCGGAGTTCTTTTGCTGCGCCGGCGGGATCTTGGGCCGGCAGCGTCGCCACCCCGTAGAGCTCCTTCGGCGCGGCCGCACAGAAATCCCCCATCCAGCTGTTGAGCGCCCGGCCGACCGCCACGGCCAACTCGGGGTCGCGCACGCTGCCGACCCACAAGCCGAGCGAGGTGAAGAGGACGGCCGCCTCCACCCCTTCGTCGTCATGCACCTTGAGACGCTCGGCGGGCTGCCAACCGCCAGGATGCCCTTCGTCGAACCTACGTCGCCGGGCTTTGCCGGGGAGGATGCCCCGAGGCGTCATCGAGTCTCCGTAAGAGAATTGATTCAGGTTCTCGTCACCGACCTTGTCGTGTGGCGAGCCGCTCACGGCCAAGGAGTAGGCGTGATCCTCGACCAGGAGAACCTCGACTCCCGTCGGACCACGGGAGTGGTGGAACTTCGGATACCACTCCGGCTCCAGATAATCGGTCCATACCGACATGGGCTCTGCCACGTGTCCATCACCGTCGATGATCATGTTTCTCCCTCGCCTCGCGGGCAACCCTGCCCAGAAAGACCCCAACTGCGGTACAGAAGGCCAGCCACGACGTCAACAGCTACGAGAAATCTCCGACTTCCCGTCGTCCTCATGAACCTGCGCAACAGTCCCAGGCTTAGCACGTACGCCTCCAAACCGGCGAGGATATAACAGGCGTACAAAGGAACCAGCCCGAGCAGAACGACTTTCATCGACGAGGATGCTCTCGTGTCCGCCGGAAGATGCACGAGGTCCGACATCACGTTGGGAGCGTTCGGCAAAAGGGCAACAAAAAGGGCAAACCCCAGCCACCAACCAACAGTGCGCCGGTTGCCGGCTCGAAACAAGCACGCTCCGATCGCCAGCGGCACAGAGGCGAGGATCCGATTCCACCCCATCCAGTGGACGTGGGCGGCAAAGAGAACCCACCAAGCTTCGTGCATCACAAACTCTCCGTTTCAAAGGAAAGACAGGCCTCTGGCGTTACTCATATCCCGCGAACTTCGTATTCAAGGGCCCAGGATAGGCAAAGCGGAGACGGTTCAACTCCACTCTTGTTTTGGCGGGATTGTTAGCCCCGACACACCATTAAAAACCCTACCAATTGCATGCCGCATCGGCCTATAATCCATGGCACGAGGTCCTCGAGTTGTCGACGTGCCTGCCAAACAAGGGAGAGCAATGAGCGTTGTCAAGGTCATCGAGATAACGGGAGGTCGTCGTCGCGTTCGGATGATGCGGTCCGGAGCGCGTTAATGGAGTCGTGTCGGTCGGGTTGCCGACAATCTCGACGAGTGGTGCTGGTTCGTATCGCGTTCCTCGTGGAGAGCGTCACCGAGTGAATTCTTCGCTCGACTGCGGACTCTTGATCGTCACTGTTTGAAGCGTCGACGAAAGCTACACACTTGATTGAACAGGAGGGGATCACGTGGCCGACAACGTTTATTCGATATCGGAAATCGTCGGTTCTTCGAAAGAGAGCGTCGATGATGCCATCCGCGGGGCGGTCGAGCGGGCATCCAAGACGTTACGCAATCTCGACTGGTTCACTGTCAGCGAGATCCGGGGCCACATAGACCACCAGCAGGTCTGTCATTACCAGGTCACCTTGAAGGTCGGGTTCCGCCTCGAGGAACCCTAATAAGAAGCGCTCCCTGGAAGAATTTAATGAAAGGAGCACCGCGGTGGAGATCGAACGGGACGAAGCTCTAAAGATACTGAACGAGATCGTCGAGCTGGAACTCGCCGGTGTTGTGCGCTTCACCCAGTACTCGCTCATGGTCTTCGGGCACGCCCGGATCCCGATCATGGGCTGGATGCGCGAGCAGGCGCAGCAGTCGCTTGCACACGCCATTCAGGCGGGTGAGGAGGTCACCGCACTCGGAGGCAACGTATCGCTGGGCATTGGAGAGCTGGTCGGTACCCACCACCCGTCCGTAGACGAGATCCTCCAAGAGATGCTGGTCCAAGAGCGCCGAGGCATTGAGTTGTATCGCCAGCTTCTTACACTGGCCGAAGGACGCAGCGTTTCGCTCGAAGAACTGGCTCGTCAGATGATCCGCAGTGAAGAACTCGATGTCGCCGAGATCGAGAAGATGCTTCGCAAGCGGGGCGACGCGTAGCCGCCTCTACGTTGTCGAGTGGGCCGTTCACCCGTAAGTTCGCGCCGAACTAGGTGGCGACGCGTGAAACGTTCCGGGGGTCATTCTTAGGCACGGACCTCGATGAGGTAGCGGCCGCATGTGCAGTCCATCACCTCATCGACCGGGCCGACCAGTGACCCTCTGGGCAGCACTGAACTCTTGTAGGCGTCCTTGCTGGCTAGCCACATGGCGAAGGCCCACTCTTTATGAGGGTCACCGGTCCAGTGCAGCCGGAGATCAATGAGACCACCCCCATGGCCCCGCCAACATTGGGAGGGAGTCGGACAAGCTCATGGCCGTCGTGGAGACACACATCACGGCGCCGGAAAGAGCGTAGACGAGGTTCTCCGAACCCGCACCGTCCGCACGGGGTCCTTTTTGACCCCGAAGGAGCGCGGATGCGGCTTCGGGAAGCAGGCCCGGGCGGCAGTACTTCACCTGGCTTTCGACGTATTAGGGGCGCGACTCGCCAAAACGGCTGCTCTCCCCAACAACGGCGCCTCGCGCAGTGTCTCGCTCGCCCTCGGGTACAGGGAAGTGGGTCTAAAGGTGGTGATGAACCGTGGACGCCCCTATGGGGTCGAGCGCTTCCGGCTCGAACGGGATCGGTGGGAAATCAGTGAGCGGCCTTGGCCTGTCTCCACCGTTGGCGCAGATGCCCTCCGGCGCTTGGTGTTGAGACGATATGACCCGGCAACTATCGAGCCTGCTCCCTGGAAAGGATCTCACAGGGGGATGGCCATACGACGTTGGCCTCACATGTCTGCAATCTGCTGGTCGCCTCAGGGTTCAGCGAGCGTGAACGGCGAGGAACTCCTTGATCGCCGCGTCGGCGGCGGGAGTGTCGACCGGATCCTTCCACCGTTCGACCAGCGATGCCGACGGCACCTGCCTCGCCAGCTTCTGCGAGACCGACGAAGGGTGGAACTCATCGTCGCCTTGTAAGACAAGCAACGGTTGCGTCACTGTCGGCAGGAACTCGTCGTCTACGCTCCAGGTCAGGCGATCGGCTCCGAACAGAGCGGACCGAAAGGCATTCCAGTCGGCATCGCCTGCCTCGGGATGTTGGTCGGCGACCTCGCGACGCCAAGCGTCGAACAGACCGAGAAATGTGTCCCGGTTGCCGTCGAGCCCGATGGGCTGCAGGGCGACCGCGGCGGTTACACGCTCGGGGGCTTCCTCGAGCAGGCGCATGATGAATGCGCCCCCGATGCACATGCCCACCACTGCGAAGGTCTCAATCCCGAGATGGTCCATCAGCGCAAGTTGGTCACCCGCGTAGCTGCCCCACCCGTCGCCAGCGGTCACGGGTGCGAAAGAAGTCCCTGTATTGCGCTGGTCCATGGCGACAATGCGGTACGCACCGGCCAGCTCCTTCAGCGGATTCCAAGAAACGCGCTGCCAAGTCTCCCTGCGGGATGCGGCCAGGCCTCCCGGTGCAAGGCAGAGGATTACGGGACCCTCACCAGAGTCTTCGTAGACGAGCCGGACGTCACCGCTGGAGAGAGTTTCCATTTCCCGATGGTACTTGTATGACCGGGATCCGATATGCGCATCGGCCACGGTCATCGATCACATGCCGCCACTGCGGGATCCCTCCGTGGGACATTGTGAGTGAGCGTTGCTAACTGCCCGCTAACCACTTTCACCCGGCACTTCGGTGGCAGGTGGCACGTCATCATGTTGATGCCCGTACAGAAGCCTCCCGACTTCGGTAGGAGCCACAGGCTTTCAGGCCTCGGACAACACCCTCCATTGCTCGTACCCCGCTAGGCATATTAAGAGGGCGCCGACCAGACCGAGCGCAGCAAGCGCAGGCAGATTCCGAGCGGCAGGGATAACCAAGAGCGAAGTGACCGCGACGACAAGCTGTGCCGGAGGGAAGGATTTCGCCGCGATCAGGAGGAAGGCCATCCGCCCGACGAGGTAAAGCGCTGCTCCACCAAACAGCGCGATTAATGCAGGCCAGTTCAGTGGTGCTCCGCTTATCGTGGAACCGCCCCGGGCGAGGTGGGCGACCACCTCTTCAATGCCCACGGCCATGTAGAGGATCCCGGCGATCATTGGGAAATGGGCGAAGGTGTACGCATCACGGCCGATCTGGGCACGCCGTACCTCCGACGCCTCTCCCAGGGCGCGGCTCGCAACCTCCCGGACGTGCGCAAAGTAGAGCCAGTACAGGCAGACAGCGATAGCGAAGCCGATGCCGGCAGCAACCAGCACGATCCCGTTGGTGATGGAAGGTCCCGCACCAACCCCGACAGAAATCAAAGACTCACCCAGCGCAATAATCAACACCAAGCGGTGCCTTTCGGCGAAGTGAGCCGGACTGCGCAGTTGATACCCACTGATCAAGGTGGATTTAATTCGTCAGCATGGCCGGAGACATCCTCGACACTGTGGCCGTCCACCTCGCCGAGGGGTCAGATTCCCCGGCGAGCTTTCGCTAAACGACGTTGACGACCACGTCGTCCCGCAAGAGGATCCTTGACCGTTCACGAGGCTTCGATGCTCGCGATAGTTCCATGCGTCCGCTCCGGCACCTTGGGATAGGGGGCCATGTTCATCGGAGCCGATTCATTGACCCCTGTTGGCTCCCTCCGAGTTGCGACTGCTAACGACATCACGACCGGTCCGTGCGATGCGGACGTGGATCACGGCTGGCGAACAAACGTGTTCGACAAAGCGATAGTTACCCGTACTAGGACCGAGATCGTCGAACAGTCGTTCGCCGCTACCCAGCAAGATAGGCACAACCACAAGATGCATTTCATCGATTAGCGAAGCACGAAGGTACTGCCTGATGACGGCCGCACCGCCTCCAACAAGGACATCCTGATCACCGGCTGCTTCGGAGGCTGCGCTGAAAGCTGCTTCGATCCCGCCGTCAATGAAATGGAAGGTTGTTCCCCCCCGCATTTGGATAGGAGCATGCGGTTGGTGAGTGAGGACGAAGACCGGGTGACGAAAGGGGGGCTCCTCTCCCCACCAACCGGTCCATTCGCTGTCGCTCCACGGTCCACGTATCGGGCCGAACATGTTCCGACCCATGATGGTGGCGCCGACACCTGAGACCCGCTTCGAGAAGAAGTCGTCGTCGAGTCCTTGACCTCCGCCTTCTCCGCCGATCGTCTCGGCGAAGCTGCGGGTAGCGAACAACCACTCATGGAGCTGCATGCCCCCGACACCGAGAGGATGGTCGATATCTTGGTGGGGCCCGGCGGCGTAACCATCGAGCGAGATTGAGAAGTTGCGCACCAGCAACCTCGGCATTGAGATTCTCCTTCCATCTGGGTCCAAATGACCGGACCAGCCACAGTAGAGACGTTTTGCAGGCTGCCAAGTCATCGGTCGAATGATCGGCGTTGGGGTGTCTCCAAATCGCCGGTCTCGTGAGGCACCCCTGCGGTCCTATATCCGGAAATGCTGCCTCTCGCGAGCAGAAGAACCGCTCACCTCGCCGGCCGCCGGACAATAACGATCTCCGTAAGCCGAACGATCCTCGGACCCATTTCATGTGGCAGAGACGAATTAGCGAATTGTTCTCTAACAATCCCGTCGACTACTTGTGGTTCCTTCGCGACGGGGAGACTGGCACCCGGTGGCGACCGAAGTAGTCGATGCAGTCCGCTGCCTTGCTGTCCCTGAGTTTCAGGCACGCACGGCGACTCCCTCCTCGAGTGCCCCATGCCGGGAGGGTGGGACAGTTCGGCGCCATGGGGATAGCCCCTGGAATCCACGAAGACGGTGGAAACGGGTTTGATAACGGTAGAGCCAATTACGCAACGGTCAGGACAGGCTGAAGCGGCCAACACTTAGCCGCTGGGTTTCAATTTTCAGCCGAATGGCGGCCGCGTGAGCCATACGATTGGCAAGGGAGATGGGAACGGGACTGTCTAGGTTGGTGATCCACACGTTGGACTCGGAGCGACCCTTCTCAACTGTGATTTCATCGACGTGCAACACACCACTTCCCGTCTTCGTGGCTCGGAACGAAACGGACACTTCAAGGTCAAGGGCCAGTGTGCCAGTAGGCGAAATGGAGCGGTAGATCACGGATATTGGGCCGGTCATGGTGATCCTCCCGACGTCGTACCAGGATGTAACGAATTGGCTCGGCGGGTTAAGATTGGGCAAATTGCACGCCGGGAATCTGCTGTTCAATTCCGCTGAGATATCGGCGACTGCGTCGGCCGTGGTCGGGAAGACATCTACGGTGTCAGTGACAAAGAGATGGGAATTTGAGTCGACGTACAACTGACTTGCGTCCTCGACTGGCGCAGTGTCAACGCCAAGGGGGCGGACGCACCTCTCCATCGCGGCCACCTGGGCGGTGCTGAATCCATCAAAAGTGCTGCTCCTTGCTCCCAAACTCCACCACGCGGCTGGATAATCGGAAGGCACGAGGAGCTCTTGTTCGGCCAGTCCTTCGTGGGCCTTTGGGGTGCCGCTGACCACCGCGTCGGTAGCCGGCCGACCGGAGTGATGACGGACGAGAAAGGTGATCGCGCTGGTCGTCGTCGCCAGCGCCACGAGCCCGATGACGATGCCCCACAGCGCCAGTCCCCGACCTGAGAGGGACTCGGATTGTTTGATGCGCTTCCGAGCAATCAGCCCGAACGCGATCCCCACCAGCGCGCCCAGGCCGGTTAGGAAGCCGAGCAGAGAGCACACCAGGGAGGCCACAGCAAAGCCGTCGACGTGCGTGTGCCACTCGCGGCGGTGGGTTTCCGCGTGGTCCGGAGCGGCGTCGTGGCGGGAGCAGGTTTGATCCTCCGCCACCGAATCGGGCGTCGAGTTCTCAGCGGCCTCGTGATGTTTCAACCCATCCGTCCCCGGTATCTGTCTCTGCGGGATAACCCCTGCGCAGAATCATGCTGGCCAGCGGTAAACGCCGAGTAAAGCGGGCCGCGGTGACCACTGCACAGTAGAGGATCGAGGAATGCCAGAGTGCGGTCATCCTCAGCGACGATGTACGCGGCAAGACCTATGCCGACGAAGAGGGAAGCGCATCGCGCAACGCACGGCTGAGTTCGGCCAGGGTCTCCGACTGCACTTCGAGCGTTCTGTCAAGGTCGGCTGCGGCGACCGTGTCGACCCTGTGCATCACCGGCAGATCCCGTAGATACAGGATATTGGCGACAACATAAGTATCGGAGACGAACCTCCATGCTCGGTGGATGAGCTCAAATCGTTCAGGGCTATCCGCCTCGAGGTAGACACGAAACGAGTAGGCGTAGACGTCGAATGCAGTCATCAACCGCTTTAGGCATTGTGGGACAGCTCCGTAGAAGATCGAGTGTTTGGCGAATAGGCCGCGGTTCGATTCGGGAGTTGCAAGAGTGTCGATGAACGAGTTCACGTCGAGGCGGAGGGAGTCGCCCGCTTCTCGCGCAACCGAGTAGGCATGATTGAATGCCTCTATCTCGCGTTGGGTATTCTCGTCATCGTCTTCGTCGAAGCTATCGAGTATTTCCATTGCCAGCCGCATTTTGTCAAAGGCCTCGACGTAACGGGGACCAAGGGATCGAACCGTTTTCACATCGGCCTCCCACTGCTGGCGACTATCGCCACGTTTACTCATCATTTGTGTGAACGGGCCTGTCCATGTGCGAATCGTACTTGAGGGTCATCCTGCATCGAGCGGCTGCGGAGTGCCGTGGATCGAATGGCCTCATGGGCTCTGACCGGTTGCAGGGTCAAGGATGACGGTCACGGCCCCGCTGGATTCGAAACTTGACCCTGCGGCGACGCAGTGGCCCGCCGATGGGCACGCCACTGCGTTGAGGGCGCCGGTTCCCGTCAATGTCTGCATGCTTTGGCCGGCGAGTGTCGCGGCGGTTGTCGGATCGATCGGCACCGCTTGCCCTACGGAGGGATCACCGCTGTCATTCCCCACGGCCAAGCACAAGGAAGTGGACGGACAGCTTACGGCCGTCAGCTTTGCTGTCCGCGCGGATATGGACTGACCGCTTTGGCCCTTTGACCGCGCAGCAGTCTTCGGGTTGATCGGTACAGCTACCGACGGTTCGCCGGCCCCCCAACCGACAGCCAGGCACTGAGCAGTCGACGGACAGGCCAGGTCGAACAGGACGCCTTTGTGCGTGACGCTTTGAACTCTTTGTCCACGGCGAATCGCTCCGGTGGCCGGATTCAGTGGTACGGCAACCCCGGCCGACCTTCCAGAGTTCTCCCCGACAGCCACGCAAAGGTTCGCCGAGGGACAGGCCACTCCCTCGAGCCCGACACCACCCGTCCCCGGAATGGTCTGGACCACCCGGCCCCTCAAGATGGCCCCCGTGGCCGGATTGAGGGCCACCACGACACCCGACCCGCTGGAGTCGTGTCCCACGGCCAGGCACCGTTTCCTTGACGCGCAGGCTACCCCGGACATGAAGATGCCTGAGATGGTGTGCAGTTCTTGCCCTCTGCGTACCGCCGCGGTATCCGGGTTGAGCGTGACGGCAATGCCTCTCGTTTCGTTGGCGTTTTCCCCAACGGCCAGACAGGCCGTACCGGACGTGCAGGTCACTGCATTGAGGAACCCACTCGACGTAATCAGTCGGGGCGTTTGCCCGGTCGAGAGGTCACCTGTCACGGGATCGAGCGACGCCGCTGCTCCCGCGTTCACTCTGGACACCACGTTTCCGACGCCGATGCATCGGTTTGCAGACGCACAGGCGACGCTGTTGAAGGTGGTCAAGGGCGCGAAGTCTTGCGCCGTGGCGCTGGCTGAGTTCACGAAGAAGGTTGACCCTGTTGCCACCTCGACGAGCAGCAGCGCCAGGATCAAACAGCCCGTTCGAATGGCTCGGGTATGCGAGTTCTTCATTCTGTAACCCCCCGTTGCCTATCCGGACCGATATGCAATTATGGAACGGTAGTGCCTTGGCGCTGCGAGATACCAGAGCCCCGACTTTCCGGCCGTCTGGGCCGGATCGCAACCAACAGAACGGCGCGCGTATGGCACCCCTGACTCTCGGGACGAGGGCGTCGCCCTCTACCGCTTGATCTCGACGAGCAGTACCCACGCGTTGATCGAAGCCGAAACGAACGCAAGCAGGATTGCCGCGAGTACCCAGTAGAGGCCACCTCCCGCCCCCGCAATCAGGCTCACCCCTCCCACCATCAAGGCGGTACTCGGGAGAAGCAACGTGGCGAGGTGCTCGATCTTCCAAGATATTGCTTCATGGGGCGTCTCCTTTCCGAGGGTCACCCAAACGGCCTGTGCGGCAACGACTGCACCACTGGCCGCGATCTCGATGCCGAGAGCGTTGTTCCCTTGCCCTGGTGCCAGTGCGAACCCCGAAACGACCAACGCACTGACCAAGATCCCGAGGGTTCCCGCTGCCCTCCCTGGGAGCTCAGGGTATTTCAGGATCTGTTCGAGGTTTATGGAGATCGCGACGAAGAGCAGTCCGGTCAGAGCCGCTGCCGCGCCGACCGTGCCGACGAAGAAGTCATGCCACGCCAACGTGCTGTATGAGGCCACGGAAAAGTCTGGCACCTTCCCAAGCCGGAGCAGTGTCTCTTCAAACGCAATTGTGGCCAGAGGGACATTGATGCAGTCCCGGCGGGATCATTGTGCGAGAAGTTCATCCAGCCAGTTGAAGGCGGCGGTCCAGAAGACAATCGGGGCCATACCTTCGCAATGGCCCTCGGCGCCCTCGGCCTTGGTGAACAACCGGAACGCCTTCTGGCAGGTGAGTCGATCAAACAACTGCTTGCCCTGACCGACCGAGACGGTGTCCGTCTCATTATCCGTCACGAAGCTCGGAGCGGTGATTGTCGCGGCCGTCTCTTCGTTGGTGTAACGGAGAAGATCCTGGCAGTAGGCGCGCACGCTGGTCAGCCCATGGGTCACCATCCGCGGTGCCAGGACCTTCTTGATCGCCGGGATCGTAAGCAACGACTGAAACTGGCTTTCCGCGCCCGGATCGTCCAGCTGTTTGGCGAGGTCGCCCAGGCGATTGACGATCGCGTGGCCCATCTCGAGCTGACCGGGGTCGACGACCAATGCGGCCAGGCGGTGCTCGCCTGACGCCCCCCTGGGGGCGACCAACCCGCCGAAGGACCGACCAACGAGCACGATGCGATCGGCATCAACCTCGGGGTGCTTCATCAAGGCATCGACCATCCCGGGGACGACAGCCTCCCAATCTGGGCGCATCGGCACCCGTTGGTCGTAGAGCATTGCCCCTTGGCCCGGACCGTCGATGGCAGAAAAGGCGTAGCCACGCTCGAGTGCGGGGTACACCGACGCGTAGAGCTCCTCGGCGGTGCCGTCGTAGCCCCCTATGTGGAGGAGGGTGGGGAGCCGTCTGTCGGGTTGCTTCGTGAAGAGGTAACCCGACACGTCGCCGGCGAGCACGTCGGCATGGTGGTTCAGAAGTGGCAGCGCGTCTTGGAACGCTTTCACGCTCGCCCGGTAGGCGGTCTGGAGCTCCTCGCCGTCCAGGTCGTCCCGATGGTAGAAGAATGCCTGGCGGTAGTATTCCGCCGCACGAAGGAACAGGCCGCGGGCACTAGCCCGGTGGCCCGAGGTCAGGGCCATTTGACCTTGTTGGACAAGCCCGCTGGCGAACGTCGACCATGCGTCGTACCAGCTCTCACGGTCACCCGGAGTGATCTGCTCGGCGATGGCCAAGCACTCACCCACGTTTGCCATTCCAGAGTCGGCCTTGCCGACACTGCGCTGAAGTTGGCCGTCGAAATCCTCGTCGTCGAAGTACAGCTTCATGGAAGATTCTCCTTGGGCGTTGGATCGAGCGGGTCAATTGTGGGGGTCGCCTTCTTGCTTCGGCGCCTTTCAAGATATCCCGGCACCCTCGCGCCTTCCTGTTCTGGCTTTTCGACTGGAGAGCAGCCTCAGGGTTCTGGTATGTCACGGCCATATGCCTCGATCGTGATTGCAGCCGGCTCGGGTCCGCCACGGCGAACCGTGTCCAAGCCGTCGATTGCGGCCATCTCTTCGTCCGACAACTCGAAGTCGAAGACATCGATGTTCTCCGCGATGCGGTTGGTCTTGGTGGACTTGGGAATGACCGAGCGTCCATGTTGCAGACCCCAACGCAACATCGTCTGAGCGGGACTCTTCCCGTGCGCCAAGGCGACGTTTCCAATGACGGGATCCTCGAGGGTGCTGGTGTGGTTACCGCGGCGGTAGAAGGTGATGCCGCCGATTGGTGACCACGCCTGCGTGACAATGCCGTGCTCGGCACCAAACTCCTGCACTGCCTGTTGAGCGAAGTACGGGTGACATTCAATCTGATTGACCGCCGGTACGACGGTCGCCCGCTCCAAAAGGGAGGCGAGGTGCTCGACCATGAAGTTGCTGACCCCAATCGAGCGGACCTTGCCGTCCGCCAGGAGCGCTTCCAGGGCACGGTAGGCCTCCAGGGTCCGGTCGAATGCCGTGGGCAGGGCCTGATGAAGGATCATCAGGTCGATCTGTTCAACGCCGAGCTTGCGAGCGCTCTTGTCGAAGGCGTGCAGCGTCTCGTCGTACCCATAATCGCTGATCCACACCTTGGTCTCCAAGAAGATCTCCGTTCGGTCCACGTCCGAGCTGTGCACCGCCTCGCCCACCTGGCGCTCATTGCCATAGGCCGCAGCGGTGTCGATGTGGCGGTAGCCGCATTCGAGGGCGGCGCGCACAGCATTGCGTGTCTCGTCAGGCGGGGTCTGGAAGACCCCTAAGCCGAGCGACGGTATCTCGACCCCATTGTTGAGAGTGATGGTTTTCATCTGGCTTGCCCCTCCTATCAATTTCCGCTCGGGATCCAGCCCTCGTCACGATAGAGGCGAACTGACCGCCATTGGGCAGGCGGCGCCACCGCCATCCCTGGCATCATGGCTTTGCATGCCGCTCCCAGGCCACGACTTCGACGCCATTTACGCAGGTGGGACTCCCGCGTGGGACATCGGGAGACCCCAGCCCGTGTTCGCGGTCCTCGCCGCGACTGGGAAGCTGGTTGGCCGGGTGCTCGATGTCGGTTGTGGCACCGGCGAGCACGCCATCATGGCGGCATCAATGGGCCACGAAGCGGTAGGAATCGACATGTCGGCCCGGGCCATCGAGCTTGCTGAGGCGAAGGCCGTGGCGCGTGGCGTGGGGCCACGTTTCATCGTCGGGGATGCGCTTCGCCTCGTCGATCTCCATGAGGCGTTCGACACGGTGCTCGACTGCGGACTCTTCCACGTCCTCGATGATGGAGAACGCGAACGTTACGTCGCCAGCCTGGCCGACGTGGTGCCCCTCGGCGGTCACTATTACATGCTCTGTTTTAGCGACCGGCAGCCAGGTGACTGGGGGCCACGGCGGGTGACGCAAGAGGAGATTCGTGTCGCGTTTTCCTCGGACTGGGTTATCGAATCAATCGATCCGGGCGTCATCGACCTTACGTGGGATCCGGCTGGTGCCTTGGCTTGGCATGTCGTCGCCACCCGCGGGTGAGAGACGGAGGGCCTGGGACGACATGGCGAGATCACGGGACGACCATCTCTGGACGCTGGCGCACACTGAACGGACTGCGCTGGCACAGGACCTGTCGGGATTTGATGCCGAGCAGTGGCGGCACAACACACCGTGCGGGCAATGGGACGTCGAGGAGGATGTCGCCCACCTCACCGCCCACTGGCCTGAGTCTTCGACCGCGCAAGGCCGGCCTCACCGACCGGGCACGGTGGCCCGCCCGATTCGGGTGAGCCCGGCGGTGATGACGACGTGGAGATGAAATGCCACCTCGGCGACGCCGACTCAAACGCGAACGAGTTTCAGTGCCAGTCCGGGAACGATGAAGGATGCCAGGAAGATCGGCAAGAACCTCTTTCCGGTGCATCGAAAGGCAATGATCTCGCCCTCGATGGCGTCGAATGGTTCAGTGCTACTCGACTTTCGGCCATTGCGGACCTGCAGAGAATGATGCCCATTTTCTACCTGTATCTCGATGGTGTCGTTCATCTCGACCGACCCGACCCGCTCACCGTCGACGACGACATCGTACGCACCACGACGGACCTCCGCTCCGATCGCCTTATGCGTCAACTTCAGCATTCCTGACATCTGTTGACCTCCTTTTGCTTCCGAACCGCCATTGGGTGGGTGCTCGGCGACGAATGCAGCGTACCGAAACGGCCCTCACGAACGCCGACCGGTCCCGAGGCCAACGAGATCGAACTTTGCGGCCCGGTCACGTGGGCCACCTCGGCTGGTCAACCCGATCGAATCCGCAATGGCTCCGAGAGAGCCCCGTCCACGCTCCCTCTCGGTGCCGCATGCGTCGCTCACGTCAACCCTTTGGCCTCTTGGGGCGTGAATTCGAGTATGACCTCCAAGATGGATATCCGGCGTCGTCTCACGGTCGCCCTCCTTGCCGTGCCCTTCGTGGTCGCGGCTTGCGGCGGGGGTGCGCCAACAGCGAATCCGTTACCCGGACCTCGCACCGTTCACCCTTTGACCACGACGACTCCTTTCATCCCGCCGACAACGCCCCCGTCGTCGCCGGCCAGAACCGAGAGTATTGAGAGCGTCGCCTTTTTCGGCGCGTCGAATGGTTTCGGCCTTTTCGCGGCATCAAATGGCGCGTCATGTTCGCTCGCCGTGGCCCCGACGGTTGACGGAGGCCGTACATTCGCGGCGCGCCGACCTGTCACGGGTTACCCCTGTGCCTTCGGCGCTCCGGCAAGCAGGGTGGCCTTCGACAACGCCGGTGACGGCTTCGTCTATGGTCCTCAACTTTTCGTCAGCCACGACAACGGATCAACCTGGAATGCCGCGCCGGGACTCTCCGATGTCCTGAGTCTCGTTCCTTTGGGTCGCTCCGTGTGGGCGCTCCAAGAGTCATGCTCACAATCAACCGGGAGCTGCGGCTTGGGGGTGGAGCAGTCAGCCGACGGCGGAAGAACCTGGTCGACGGTGACGCTTCCAACTCAGGACATGACGTCAGGCGCCCCCGCGATGTTACGTACATCCGTGTCGTCGACGCTCATCTCTGTTCCTCCGTCCCCGGTGGAAGGCGGCTCCGGTCCGGCCTCTTCGTTCCTTCTCCGCACCACTGACGGCGGCCGAACCTGGAGACAGACTTCTGTACCCTGCGATGGACTGAGCACGTTCCTGAGCCAAGCCCCCGACGGGACCATCTGGCTCGGATGTGCCTCGGAGCCAGGAGCCGGAAGCCAGGCCAAGCAACTGGCTCGATCGTTCGACGGGGGGTTGACCTGGAGGATGGTTCAGTGTCCCGCCAGCAGCTCCCCGTTCCCGGGCTGCTACTTCTCGAACACGCTGAACGGCGGGTACCTGGGGGACCTGGCGGGAGCGTCATCGACAACCGCATTCGCTGATGGAGGAAGAAACGACGTGCTCGTCACGCACGACGGCGGTGCCACCTGGAGCGACACAAATCCGGTCATCGGCGACATGGACAGCGGGACCACCGGATTGTTCTTCGCTAACGCCGAAGACGGATGGGTGATTTCTGGGGCAACCGCCACCGCCGATGAGGGACTGTGGAGAACAACTGACGGCGGAAATAATTGGAGTCGGGCGTGGACCGCTGGACCGGGGGGCCAGCTCTAACGAACGCACGCCAGCAGTCGCCAGTGCCGGAGATCGCCAGGTCGGCCGAGGGAAGTCGCCTCCGGTGCCTCGGTTGTCTCAAGGACCGACCGTAGCGATGGTGTGCATTGTATGGTCCATTCGCATGGACCCATTGGTCGCCCACCGGCGAGCGCAGGACGCCTTCGCCCATGTGCTCGTCAATGTGACAGCCGATCAGCTGTCGTTACCCACGCCGTGTCCTGAATGGGACGTGGAGGCCCTCATCGACCATGTCATCGCGGGCAACCAGCGGGTCGTAGAGCGAGCCGGCGACCAAGTGGCTCCACTTCCTGAAGACCGCGGAACCGCCCACCGCTCCTCTGCCGAGGCGGCGCAGGGGACCTTCGCCGCGCCCCAGGCCCTTACCCGCACCTACCAGATATCCATCGGAGAAGTTCCCGGCATGGTCTTCCTCGAGTTGCGGACAAGTGACCTTCTCACTCACGCCTGGGACCTCGCCGTCGCCACCGGCCAGCCGACCGACCTCGACCCGGAGCTGGCGGACTACGTACTCGCGTTCTCAACGGAGATGATGAACCGTCCTGGGCTCCGCGGTGCTGGTCGTCCATTCGATGAGGAGCAGTCCTGCGGCGAGGAGCGACCGGCAGCGGACCGAGTCGCGGCGTTCTTCGGCCGGAAGCTACGTTGAAGGGTAGATCAATGGGCGTCCTACCCGGCGATCGGTCTTGTGCATCGGCCTGGCCGCTCCGCGACCGGATGAGTGCTTGCCTCACCTTGCTCCGACCTGGAGGTACGAGTGCCACGACGTGTTGTTACGCCACAATGAGGACATGACCGGGAACCGAGCAAAGAGAGGGCAGCAGAACACGGATCCGTTCGTTTCCGATCTTTCAGTCAGCGAGCTGCTCCTGGCGACCGCCGCCGGATTCCGGCCCAAAGGTCTTGTCTTCGGCTGCTCGATCTTCCATGCCGGTACTCGGCCGTATCGGCCAACGCGCAGCCTCGAGGTCAGTCACCTCTCATCGGGGCTCTATGAAGCCCGCCGCGCTGCACTCTCTCGCCTCAGCGACGAGGCCCGAGCCCTGAAGGCGGACGGAGTGATCGGCGTGCGTCTCACGCTCAGTACGGGCGAGTGGTCGCACAAATCAGTCGAGTTCAACGCAGTGGGGACGGCTGTGGAAGCGACCGACGGCTCTGACTGGACGACAGGCGACGGAGTGCCTTTCGTCAGCGATCTCAGCGGTCGTGAGTTCTTCACGCTGCTTCGCTCGGGGCACCGCCCGCTCGGCTTCGTTATGGGGAGCTGCGTCTACCACGTCGGCAGACGACGTACCCCGGTCGTGGCCCGCCAGGTCGGGCGTAACGTCGAGCTGAATGTCCAGACCCAGGCGCTCTACACCGCCCGCGAACTCGCCATGATCCGGATGCAGGACGAGGCGGCCGCTCTCGGCGCAGCCGGCGTCGTCGGGTCACGAATCCGCGAAAGCAGCCACGTCTGGCGGCACCGCTTCATCGAGTTCCTCGCCTTCGGCACGGCCATCGCACCGATCCCCCAATCGATGCCGTTGGCTCTCGACGTGTCCCTGAGCGTGGACCGATGATCCGACGATCAGCCGAACAACTGAGCCAGAACGGTCCGGCCACGATGACCTCTACTCACGTGAGTGTGGCGTCACTGCGTGCTCTCGACTCCGCTGGCTTTGCGCCGCTCGGCGTCGTATTCGGAAACGCGAGCCTGCACCTGGCCCGCCAGATGTCGCTCGGCACCGAGAGCCGGTTGACCGCGGCCTGGCGCGGGTGGGGCGGCGACACGCCAGACGATGTGCCCTCGTCGATCCGCACCGCCCAGGGGTGGGCATACGGCGACACCGTCGGACCGGCAGATCCTCCCTTCATCGGCTCGTATCCGTGTCCGCACGGTCGAGGACGGGTGGTGCGACGGATCAGCGGGCACTACACCGGCTTCAACTTCGAGCTTCCCGGACCTCGTACTTCCCTGGGTCAGGCCTTCGAGGGCGCGCTCGAGTCGTCTTGTCTCGAGCGCTACCGGACGGGGAGCTCATGGCGTCATAGACATTGCAGTTCGCATCGATGGCGATCCGATGTTTCACGGCATGGTGACGCTGACACTGACGGGTACCGCGGTCAGGCACGAGTCTGCAGGACCTTCGGAGTGCTCTTTCACCACTACCCTCGGTGCCCAGGGACTCGTCAAGCTGCTTGCAGAGGGACTCTTCCCGACCACCGTCTCGTTCGGGGTCGTCCTGCTCGCCGCTTGGACCGGGTGCGGGGCTCGGGCTGCGCTGGACTCGGGGTTCTCGACGCAGGTCCCTCAGCTGGCCGATCTGATGACTCAGGCCCGCGATCTCGCGGCCCACCGGGTAGTTGCCGGCTGTCCGGGCTCGGAGCTCGTCCTCGACATTCGTCTGACCCACACATTCGACCAGGCCTCCAAGACCGACTACCGCGTCGCCGCATGGGCGAGCGGCAGCGGAACTCGGCGCTTCGCGGATGCTCTGCCGAGCGAGCTGGCGACCCCGGTACTCACGATGGAGCAGCGGTGACTGCCCTTTCCGCTCGAGCCGCGCAGGCCTTGGCGGCGAAATGGGCGGCACCGCCGGAGGCGATCGCGAGTGCTTCGCTGTCTACGGACGAGGTGGTCGCTCTGGCTCAGGTCGGCTACGAGCCGGTCGCAGTGATCAGTGCATCGGCGGTGGCGCGCCTTGGCAACTTCGGGCAATGGAGCCTGCACCCGACGAGAAACTACGAGGTGCCCTATCTCACCCGGCTGCTCAACGACTCGAGGACGAAGACCGTTCTCGATCTACGCCACCGTTGCGAAGAGCTCGGAGCCCACGGGGTCGTCGGTGCCCGGATCAATCTCGAAGGAGTCGAGCAGGAGGGTGTCGCCACGTTCGTGGCGACGGGCACTGCGATCCGTCGGGTGGACGAGCGTGCTCCCGATCCGCGGCAACCCCAAAAGCGACAAGGGCGGTGGGCCAGGCTGCGTCACCGCACCCCGGACGACCAGGCCTTTACCTGCACCCTCTCGGGACAAGACTTCCACCTCCTGTTACGTGCCGGCGGATACCCGATGGCCTTCGTCGTCGGGACCTCGGCCTATCACTTCGGGTGGCGTTCACTCGGGCGCTGGGCGCGCTCCCAGGGTCGGTGCGTCGAACTCGGGGCCCTCACCGAGTCGCTCTACGGGGCTCGAGAGGAGGCTATCGATCGACTACAAATGGACGCCCGTGAGCTACGCGCCGTCGGTGTCATCGACACCCGTGTGCTCGAGCTTCCTGCCGTGTGGGGTCGCCACGTGATCGAGTTCGTGGCCTACGGGACAGCAATAGCCTGGAGCCCGGAGGATCTCAACGTCCATGAGATACGTGCGAAAGTGATGCTCAACGACAGCGCCGACCTAGGTTCCGGCAGTCGTATGGACACCTTCAGCCGTGCTGGTTCGGACCAACCCTCAATCGTCCAGTCACGATGATCGCATGGTGAATCGCGAATCGGGGTAGTCGCGCCGTCGAAGTCGGCCTTTGTCCCGTCGGAGCGAGCGTTTCTGCTCGTGGGCAACCCCGGTCTGGTTCCGCAAAACGCGAAATGTCCCGCTGTTCCGACGTTCAGCGATACCCTCATAGAGAGTGATGCTTGGCGATGGCACGGGTCTTGTGATCGAACTCTTATCCCTGGTCGTGCATTGATATGCCTGATCATCCCGAAAAAGCACGTGAATCTTCCAACGGAGGTGTGGATCCCCACCGCTCGGGACGGCGACGATCTGCCGGTATTTACGGGACCGTGGTGACTGCCGCAATCATTGCCGCAGGCGGCAACCAACTCAGAACCTGGGCTTTGGCCATCACGATTGTCGTGACCCTGGTGGTGTACTGGCTGGCGGAGGAGTATGCCGAACTGCTCGGGGAACAGACGCGTGCAGGCAAGCTTCCCAGCATCAGTGTCATCCGATCATCGCTTGCAGCAGCGTGGCCCATGGTTTCGGCGTCCTTCCTACCCTTGGCCACTCTGGGCATAGCCCGGCTCTTCGGAGCGTCGTCAGCGAATGCCGCCTGGGTGGCGCTTGGCATGGCGGTCGTTTTGCTCGTGTTTCACGGGTACGGTGCCGCCCGAGCGGCAGGCCTGACCGGCATTCGTCTCGTCGCAGTTGCGGGTACGGCTGGCGTGCTCGGCATTGTGATGGTGGCACTCAAGTCACTTCTGCAACACCATCACTGACTCGTGGGGCGGTCAAGGACCGTTCGACAACACGGCAGATGGCTCGACGTGTTGGTGTCCGAAGCGAATCAGGGTCCCGTGACCATGACGACCGGTCGCCGTTTGTCCAGCGCAGGCGAAGAGCATGCCGAGTCAATCGACATCCGAGGTCACTGGGTTAGCTGAGCTCGCGGACCCTGACGGTGTCGACGTGCTGTTGGAAGGCAACTGCTTTACCGCCGTCCATAGTCCACACGTGGACCATCTTCACAACGGCCGGCTCTCCGGAACTCTTGTGCTTCCACCCGTAGCACCCGAGCGCGACGACCGTGTCACCGTCGGCGACGAACTGCTCGGGCACCACGGCGAAATCATCGCCGATTTCCCCGAGTCGCATGAACACCCCTTCCAATACTGCCTGAGGACCGACATACGTGCCGGCGAGTGGAAATCCGTCGGCCTCGGTCCACTGGATGTCGTCGGCCATGACGCCGAGGGCGGCCGGAATGTCGCCCGATGCGAAGCTGGCATAGGCGGTTTCGATGATCTCCTTGGTGGTGGCCATCTGGTGTCCTCTTTCTCGTCGGTCCATTACATGACGCCGTTATACATAACATGGTGATGTATTGATGTCAATGACGGTGTTATGGATATGCTGTTGGGCGTGGCGCCCCGGTCTGCCGACCCTCATCTGCGCGAAAGGATCATCAGTACGGCAGCGCGGCTGTTGGCCACTGAGGGCTCCTCTTCGGCGCGGCGTTTGGCCCGCGAGCTGGGCACGTCGACGATGGTCGTCTATACCCACTTCGGCGGGATGGACGAGCTGACTCGTGAGGTGATGCGCCGTGGGTTCACCAATTTCGGGACCGAGCTGGACCGCGGGGCGGTCACCGACGATGCCGTCGCCGACTGGATGACGTACCTCTGGAGCTACCGCCGCTTCGCACTGCGCGAACCCCACTTGTACGCGGTGATGTTCGGTCCTCTTCTGGCCGAGTTCAGGCTTGGCGATCCGGTCGACCTCGAAGCGGCGAGGTCGACCTTCGTCTCCCTCCTCCGTCGCATCCACGCTTGTGTAAACGCGGGTCGATGGGAGGTCGACGACGTCACCACCGCCGGCGAAGCTGTCTGGTCCGGCGTGCACGGCCATACCACGCTCGAGCTCACCGGCTTCTTTGGTGCGGTCGGTCGCGACCCAGTGCGCTCGTACAGCGAGATCCTCATCAGGATGTCGATCGGCCTCGGCGACCAGGCTCCGGCCACCGCTCGCTCGCTGTCAACCGCCAGACGGCGAGCCGTCCGGGCGGACCGTGCAGAGGCGGCGACTGCACGAAAAGCGTTGCTGTAACCACGGGATGGGCCAACGAGGTGCCCGTTGGTGCCACCCGGTCATCGTTCGCCGAAACGAGGGGTGGTGCAGCAATTCGGGGCGAGGTTGACTCTACGCCATTCGACCCGTGATTCGTTCGTACTCTTCCCGTGCATCCTCGTCAACGGTGACGGGGCCCTTTCCCGCCCAGTGGCGATCCTCGCCGTCCTTCTTCACTCCTGAAATCCAGTACTCCTCGCCCGTCTCGGTGTCTCGATGGTTGGAACCAATTCCACCTCGGATGATCCGTTGAAGAGAACGATCTCGGTAGTAGATCGTGCGCCCAGTCTTTGAGAACGTCACCCAACTGATCGACGCAGGGCCATCGTCATTGAAGCCAGTCTTCAACTCCACATATCGGATCTCTCTTCGCACGGGACCATGGTCTCAGACCTGAACGCACTTCGCCCGGACGTGACTGGCATGAGCCCGCGTTCGTCGGTCCGGTGGGACACTTCGGCACGAGCCGGGCACCTCCGACCTAGGGCGATACAGGGACGACGGAATCAAACTTCGACAGCCGGCCGATCGAACAGAAGGAACTCTTCTTCGTCGGGAGCCTGAAAGATCCTTGCCCACTCTTCAAAGTGAGCTCGTGTCATTGGCGATGCCGTCCATTCTCCCGACGCAGTGCGGCGGTCAGCTCGCGCGATCAACTCGTCCAAGGGGGCATCAAGGTAGTGGAGTTCAACTCTCACCCCCAAAGCTCGCGCCCCGAGTCGCTTCTCGTCTCTTTCAACTCGAGCCCAATGGCCCCACTCGAGAATCACGCTCTGACCTTGGACGAGGAGCTCCTGGGTGAGTGCCCACAGCTGCCGCTCGATACGAACTCGAAACTCGTCGTCCCATACGTCAGCGCCGAGTTGAGTCACCCAACTGTCCTTATCCAACCGGATGGCAGGGACCTTGGCTGCCAGGTGACGAGCGAGTGTCGACTTTCCCGACGCCGGCAACCCGCAGATCAACACCAGTCGGGCCTGGGAACCATCGACAAGGTTGCCAGTTCGATCTACGGCCACGGAGAAAGGCTACGAGATTCCGAGAGACTGATGGAACGCCGGATCGGCGGGCTTCGATAGCGTCCGCGGTACTTATCCCACTTTTGCCGAGATGGAGCGCGGCAAGCCATTGTCGATCTCATACGATGCTGGGATGCCAGACAAGGCAAAGACCATGTCGGACTCCGCGCTGGTCGACGCCAGTCCCGAGACGGTCATGGCCTGGTGGTTTCACCCAGATCGACACGAAGAGTTTCGGGATCGACTCGAGCGCTCGGGCGCTCGGGATGTCTCCGTTTCTGGCTCGAGACATGGCGACGTAGCCGTGATGAATGCTACGTACCAAAACCGACGAGGCAAAAGCGTCCACCAACGTCAGGAGCGCCGCCTCACGCCAGAAGGAATGGCTCCTGCGAGCGGAGATCGGTTCGTGGCGGAGTCCACGGATATTTTGGTCAAGGAGACGCAGAGCGGGCGCGAGATCACGCGGACTTGTGCTGGACGGATCGAGTTCGTCTCTCAACCCGACGGCTGGACCCAAGTCGTGTCGATCCATCGGCACGTGCTCACCGGGGGAACGTGGGCCGAACGACTCGGCAACCGAAGGGGGGACGGGGCTCTGCAGCGTCGCCAGTTCGCGGAACTGATCGATGGCTGTCGCGCCGCAGTGTCGCCGTAGCCCAGTGAGTCTGCTTCCATAGGGAGACCGCCCAGGAGTAACGGATCACCTGCATGACGCCGGGTGGTGGCCATATCGCCGACTGGGGCATCCTGGCAACAACAATGGAACAAGATCCGCTCCACATCTATGGGCCGAATGGACACGCCGTAGCCGTCATCCTTGGTCAGGCCGCGGAAATGACCCTCAGTCAGGTCGCGGCGGCGGCGAAGGCGAGTGATTCCGCAACTGGCCATCTGGGGCGGAACAAGCGCTGGCGCAATGCCGGAAGGGCGGCCCAGGGCGCGGCGGAGAGTCGGTCACGCACGGGGTCTCTCGAAGCCGCGAGGGACGACGCCATGGATGCCGTGGTCAAAGCGGTCCAGAGGATCGTGGTGGCCGCAGGTAAAAGTGACGCTCACGTTGCCGCATGCTGGGACGACTTCCTCGCAGCAGTTTCGAATGCGAGTCCGAGAACCAGGACAAGGGCATACCGGGAGCTCCAGAGGGCGCTCATACGCAGCATCGGTCGCAAAGCCGCCAAAACGGTGCCGCTCGCGAGTGGAGCTGCGTCCAGTGCGGCTCAGGTAGCGGTCGTTTGGGATCTCGCCGATGCGGAGGTGAATTCACCCTGGCGGATCGAGACGTACTGATGGCTCCTTGGTCGACAGTATTCCCCCTACCTCGAGACCTGACTGCCCGATCTTGAAGGCCCCAAGGTGTGACGATAACGCCGAACCTCGCAACCTAAAGGATTCGTTCCAAGCGTGATGCCGTCTCCCGGTAGCGATTGACTGGAATAAGGTGCACTCCGTCGAAGGCCTCCGATTCTCGTATCTGCTCGATCAACTCACAGGCAAGTGCAACACCGGAGTCTCGATCAGTCTCCAGTTGTCTGATGATTGGATCAGGTACCGCCAGCTGGGGAACGTCGGCGGTCAGTTTTCTCGCCATTGCCGCGCTTGGCAATACCATGACCCCAGCGAACACGGGTCCCACGAAGTCACACGAAGAGCGCCACTCGATGAGTTCGGAGGCAGAAAACGTGACCTGCGTGAGCAGAAAATCGGCCCCATGCTTCCAAGCTGGGATCGTTCCCAATCTCGTGGCTACCCCTATTCGCACGTCACGATCTATCTCTGTGCGTTGAGAGAATTGTCTTGCCTCCGCGATCATCGACTTGACCGTCAGGTCATCTGAACGTGCGCCTGTCTCAGGGCGGTCGCCATAGACGAAGAGGAACTCATTCACTCCGTACGCCGATGCGGTCAGCAGGTCCCGGTGGAAGCCGAGCACGTTGCGATCTCGGGCGTTGATGCAGGCTATGGAGCGACCCCCCATGAGCTGGACCTCATGCGCAACGGCGATACTCGATACGGTGGATCTCCCGATGTGATTGTCTGGAATCAGAAAGGCATCCGCCACCGGACTGAGCACGCCAATCTGATGTCGGACGTGGGTCAGATCTGGACGAGTGGCTGGCTCGACTTCACAAATGATCTCGAACGACCTGGGCATGGAGACACGGTACCTCGGGCTCGGGCAAGGTGTCCCACTACATTGACCGGAGCGCACCGTTCGGGCCTAGGAGGTACCGGCGCTTTCATGGGCTATTCCCCAGTAGCGACGTGCCTTCGTGACTGCCGTTTTTTGGCTGCTTACGCCTGAACACGAACGCCATTCTTGTCCAGGCTGACCCCACGCAGAGGACTCGGTTAGTCGTCCGAACCCTCTCGTTGCTCGGGAACCCTTTTCGGTTGAATTCGGGACTTTGTCCCCTAACGGCTTGACCCATGAGAAAGTTAAATGGTCCACGACCGCCCTGGAGGACCGCCATGTCCCAAGCTCAGAAGGGTTCATGAAACTGGCACGGGTAGCGGTCTAGACCCTCGGTATCGCTCAATCATCGTTGATATTCCCTCAAGGGAGGAAAGGATTCCGGTGGGCCGGCGTCGTCACCTTCGTAGTTCAAGCGGACACCTGTCGTGGCGGACAGGTAGGGGTCAGAGGTCAGCTCGATTCAGCCGCTTGGCCATGGCCTCGACGGTCGGCCTCGGGACCGTGGTCCTCATGGTCGCCGCAGGAGTCTCTCCAGCCGGTGCGACGCCTATCGACCTCTTCAGCGCCTCGACTCCCGGCTTCACCACTGATGCGGCGAGGGTGCCGACGGGCATTTGTGCCGTCACCATTACCGCCGACGGTGGGGCAGGGGGTCTTACGGGTCCAAGTGCTGGGAAAGGTGCCAGCGTGACCGCGACAGTGAGCGTCACGCCGGGCGAAGTCTTCGACGTCCAAGTGGGCGGAATCGGAACCCCCAACCTCTACGGAAGCACCGGTGGTCCGGGCGGCGTCGGAGGAGGCGGTGGCGCTGACTTTTACGGCGGCGGCGGCGGTGGGGCCTCGGCAGTGAGCACCGCTGGTGTCCCGCTCGTTGTCGCTGGAGGCGGCGGTGGGGCAGCACAAGATGAAGCAGGCGGATCTGCCGGCATCCTTGGAGGCACTGGAGAACCGGGCGCTGAGGAGCCAGGTAACAACTCGGGTGGGTCGGGAGGGACTTCCGTCGGTGCCGGGGGCAACGCCGTACCTCCTTTTGAAGGTCCTACGCCGGTCAATGCGGGCGCAGGTGGCGGCGTCGTGGCCGGAGGCATCACGAACGGCCCGGATGGAAACGGTGGGAATGGAAATGGCCTCTCCGGTGGTGGAGGAGGCGGAGCTGGTTATTCAGTCGCCAGCCCGCCCCCTCAAAACGGGGGGGTGGCAGGCGCGAACGCTCAGAACGGGAGTGCTGGCATCAGCGACGGCGACGGCGGCTCCGGAGGGCTGGGCGATACGACAGGTGGAAACGGCGGGTCCGGCGGCAACAACGGGAGTGGTGGCGGAGGTGGCATCGGCTACGGCGGAGGGGGCGGAGGCTTCGGCCAGGGTGGCGGAGGAGGCGCGGGCTACGGTGGCGGAGGAGGCGGATACGGTGGCGGAGGTGGCGGGGGGTCCTCCTACGCAGTACCGACGGCTGTCAACACTGCATCGTCTTCTACCAACGTCGGTGGTGGTCAAGTGGCGATCACCTACGACCCGCTGGCGGACTCGTGTTCGTCGGGCCCTCCTCCCATCACCTCGCAAACTGCGACGACTACCGCGCTGAGATCCTCGGCCAACCCTTCCATCGTTGGTGAAACGGTCACCTACACCGCCACCGTCAGTCCAATTCCGAACGGGGGAACTGTCTCGTTCATTGACGCGGGGGTGATGAGTGGTTGCGCCAGTGTTCCGGTGGACACCACGACAGGTGTGGCATCATGCCAAACCACTTTCGCGAACATAGATGGCCCCAACAGTATCGAGGCGAGCTATTCGGGCTATCGCGATTTTGGCTCGTCCGTGGCCCCACCTCTCGTGCAAGTTGTCCAACTAATTCCGGCCACCACCACGAGGCTCCATGCATCTCCGAATCCGTCCACACTCGGCGAACAGGTCACATACACAGCGACCGTCCTTCCGATCCCCCCGGGCGGAACAGTGGACTTCTCCGACAATGGATCAACCATCAGCGGGTGCGCCGGCGTCCCAGTGGACACAACGACGGGTGAGGCCATATGCAATGTCGTCTATGCAACTGTCAATAGCAGCTACAACGGCATTGAGGCGGTTTATTCCGGCGACGGTCCCTACACCTCGTCTCTCGCAGCATACGAGGAGTACATCTACCAGAATCTGAGCACTGTCACCTCTCTCCAAGCCTCCTCCAACCCTTCAATGGTTGGAGAAGAGGTCACGTACACCGCGTACGTGAGCGAGATACCAACGGGCGGAACAGTGGGGTTCTCCGACAATGGTGCGACCATCAGCGGGTGCGCCCGCGTACCAGTGGACGTCAACACCGGAGCGGCAACCTGTGGTGTCACCTATCCAACCATCGGCACTTACACCATCGGGGCAACGTTTTCAGGTTATGACGATTCCGCGAATTACATCAACTTTATTCATTCCTCTGCGACATCCATCGCACAAAATGTGATGAGTGGCTCGTCGACTCCGACTCCGACTCCGACACCGACACCGACACCGACACCGACTCCGACTCCGACACCGACTCCGACTCCGACTCCCGTAACTTCGGCGCCCACCACGTCCTCAGCGAATCACGGCTACTGGCTGGTTGGCTCCGACGGTGGGATTTTCACCTTCGGCTCCGCTCACTTCTACGGCTCGACCGGAAATCTCGAACTCCAGCGTCCGGTGGTCGGTCTTAGCTGTTCTGCCCACGGACGTTGTTGACGCGAAATATCCCCTGATGAAGTGAGCCTCCAAGGCATTGTGGTGCTGCTAACACACCCACAAGGCCAAGGAGGCTCAAGATGCACCGTAACGCTCCGTTGACTCCGCAGGGTCGATTGCGACTCTGCCAGATGATCGAAGAGGGCTGGACGATCGCCAGCTCGGCCGAGTCGATGCGCGTCTCGCGACAGACGGCCCACAAGTGGTGGGGCCGCTACCTCGAAGCCGGTCTGGATGGCCTCGAGGACCGCTCCAGCCGCCCTCGGCGCTGTCCGACCAAGACCCCGCCCAAGGTCGAACGACGCTTGGTTGAGCTGCGCCGTCGCCATCAGCTGGGCCCGGCCCGTCTGGCTCCACGAGCTGGGGTTCCCGCCTCCACACTGCACCGGGTCCTCCAGCGCCACGGGGTGAGCCGGCTCTCGGATCTCGACCGCCAAGGCGGCACCGTACGCCGCATCGTGACCTCACGGCCCGGGGAGCTGGTCCACATCGACATCAAGAAACAGGCCAGGATCCCCAAAGGTGGCGGATGGAGGGTTAACGGAAAGGCCAAGCGACCCCACAACGGCAGGGCTGGTCGACCTCGACAGGGTTACGCCCACATCCACTCAGCCATCGACGCCTACTCGCGCCTGGCCTATTCAGAGATCCACAAGGACGAAAGGGCCACCACGGCGATTGCGTTCTGGCGTCGGGCCAAGGCCTTCTTCGAGAGCTACGGCATCTTCGTTGAACGCGTGCTCACGGACAACGGGTCTTGCTACATGGCCAAAGAGTTCGACAAGGAGCTGATCGACCACGCCATCAAGCACACCCGCACCAAGCCCTTCCATCCACAGACAAATGGCAAGGTCGAGCGCTACAACCGGACACTGCTCAACGAATGGGCCTACGCCCGCCCCTATCGATCAGAAGCAGCAAGAACCCGAGCCCTGGACAAATGGCTTCACATGTACAACCATCACCGACACCACACGGCCATAGGCGGCCCACCCGTCAGTCGCGTCAACAACCTGGTGGGGCAGAACACTTAGCCCGACCGCCGACGTCGGTGGCTATTGGCTCGTGGCATCAGACGGTGGTGTGTTCTCCTTCGGCGATACGCGGTTTTACGGTTCGATCCCAGGTCTGGGTATTCATCCGGCTGGCTCTGGTCTGCCACACAGTCTGAACGCCCCAATCGTAGGGATAGTTCCCACTGCAAATGACGGCGGCTATTTCATGGTCGGAGCTGACGGAGGTGTGTTTACCTTCGGCGACGCCGTGTTCGAGGGTTCGTGTCCGGGAATCGGCGGGTGCTCTGGCGAGGCAGTCGCTGTCATGCCCGACACCAGTGGGAACGGATACTGGCTCATCACAAATACTGGCCGCCTCTACGCGTTCGGCGATGCTCCCAACTACGGGGCACCCGGTCCGGAGAATGCGAACGTCACCTCGGCGGTGCGCACCCCCGACGGAGGGGGCTACTGGATCCTCTTCGCTAATGGCGTTGTCGACGCTTTTGGCGATGCACCGAATTTTGGTGGCCCCACCGGTTCAGTGGACCCTTTTGATCCAGCCACGACCACCTTCACGACCTCCGACGGTAGGGGGTACTGGGTTGCGTCGGCCAATGGATCGGTGTTTTCCTACGGTGACGCGCCGTATGACGGGGGTATGTCCGGTGCGCACCTCAACGGCTCGATTATCGCTGCAACGGGGTGGTAGGCACGGCGGGTATCGGCGGAATGTAGCCGCCTAGGGACCGAATGGAACGATACTCGGCTGAGGTTCCGTCCGACGTCATCCCAGGACCATTTTTGGCACCGATATCAGCGTCGGTGGCTGAGGATGGCGCATTCCGTGTTGCCCATTGCACGCTGTTTCCCGTTTGTTGCACGACTTGGTTTTTTGAACCGATTGAATGACGCAAGGTGCTGCACGAACACTGCTCTGAACTGGGAGAACTCTTGGAGCGGCCGACCGGGATCGAACCGGCATGATCAGCTTGGAAGGCTGAGGTTCTACCATTGAACTACGGCCGCGAAACGGTGAGCAGTGTATAGCGTCTACCGTCGTCCCTGTGGACGCGCTCTTCGACCGTGTGGATGGTGAACAATTCTTTGTCGACCTCGTCGACCGCTTCTACCTGGGCGTCGCCGGTGATCCTTTGCTCCGTCCGCTCTATCCGGACGATCTGACCGAATCAAAGCGCCACTTGGCCCTCTTCCTCATGCAGTACTGGGGCGGTCCGGCGACTTACAACGAGCAACGGGGGCATCCGAGGCTGCGCATGCGCCATGTGCCCTTCGTCATCGGACCGGCCGAGCGAGATGCCTGGTTGCGCCATATGCGCAGCGCTGTCGACCAGATGGTGGAGCAGGGACTCTCCGCCGCTGACGGTGACGAGCTGCGTGCGTATTTCGACATGGCCGCCCACTCCTTGGTCAACGCCCCGTAGCGAGACCCTGCGACCCGATGCGGCGGCGACTCTCATCCGATACCGTCCACGGTGGGGTGGACGAAAGGAAGGAGAGTCATGGAGGTTCAGCGTTACGAGGACGGAATTCCTTCTTGGGTCGACCTTGGAAGCTCCGACGTGGACCAAGCCAGGAAGTTCTACCGTGGCCTCTTCGGCTGGAATACGCCGGAAGGGCCGCCTGAAGCCGGGGGCTACTCCGTCTGTGACATCGATGGCAAGACGGTGGCCGGACTTGGGCCGAACATGAACCCGGCCGCGCCGCCCCACTGGTCCACGTACGTCAACGTGGACAGCGCCGAGGACACCGTGGCCAAGGTCGACGCCAACGGAGGCACGGTCTACGTGGCGCCGATGGACGTCATGGACGCGGGGAGAATGGCGGTGTTCGCTGACCCCGAAGGCGCGGTGATCGGCCTGTGGCAGCCCGGGAGCCACATAGGTGCGCAGCTGGTCAACGTCCCCGGGACCTACTGCTGGAGCGAACTCATGACCGATGACCTGGCCGGGGCGAAGGCGTTCTACAAAGCTGTCTTCGAATGGGACGCCGAGACGCAGGGACCCGAGGGTCCGGGGGGCTACACCGAGTGGAAGGTCGGGGGGAAGTCGATCGGCGGGATGATGTCCAAGCCGCCCACGATGCCTCCGAACACCCCGTCGTTCTGGGGCGTCTATTTCGCGGTCGAGGACACGGACGCAACCGTTTCCAAAGCGCAGGGACTCGGTGCTTCCGTGCTGATGCCGGCCACCGACATCGAGCCGGGTCGCTTCGCCGTCCTTTCGGACCCTGGGGGTGCGATATTCAACATTCTGGCGCTCAAGCCAGCACCGCAGGCATAACGTGGAACGGCGTCGTCTCGGTCGAACCGACCACGACAGCAGCGTGGCCATTCTCGGCGGTGCAGCGTGCTGGGCGGCCAGTGGGGACGAGGCGGGCGCCTGGCTGCAGTTGGCCCGTGATCGTGGTGTGAACCACCTCGATATAGCGCCACAGTACGGAGCCGCAGAAGCCGTGGTCGGCCCGCATCTGGCCGCATGCCGCGACGACCTGTTCATCGCCGGGAAGACACTTCGGGCGAGCCCGAAAGGGCTGCTCGACCAGTTCGACACCACCCGGCGCCTGCTCAACTGCGAGGTGTTGGACCTCTACCAGGCTCACGCGGTAACGAGTCTTGAGGAGGTGGAGCGTCGTTCAGCGGCCCTCGAACAAATTGTCCGGCTCCGCGATCAAGGCCGGACGCGCTTCGCGGGGATCACCGGTCACGACCTCGGAGTACCGGTCGCCTTCATGGAGGCTCTCCGGCGTTTCGATCTCGACACCGTCATGTTCCCGGTGTATCCCGCCCTGTGGGGACGAGACTCCTACCGGGAGCCCGCCGAGGAACTCCTCGCGTTGTGTCAAGAACGCGATATCGGCGTGATGGCGATCAAGGCCGCCGCCCGCCGGCCGTGGGTCGACCAGCTCTCGTTGGCCGATGCGGCCGGTGATCCCTCCAGTGGACGCTGGGCTACCTCGTGGTACGAACCCGTCGCATCCGAGACGGACATCGACCGTGGCGTCCATTTTGCACTGTCGGTCCCCGGCGTCCACGCGTTCTGCACGCCCGGGGACATCGGTCTCTTGCCGCACGTGCTCGACTCGGCCGATCGGTTCACGCCGTTGGGTGCGCCCGAACGTCGGGCGGCGATCGACGCGATGTCCTCCGAGGAGCTCATCTTCCCCATGTCCTGATAACGGCGGGCCGACGCTCCCGCGCGGCGACGTCAGTCCAACGACTCACAGGGTCCGAGGTGGAACGGGGTCGTTGAACGAGACGATCCGGGAGATCTTCCCGGCTGCGTCGACCCAACCGAAGGACCACCCCGAGCTGGCGGTCTTGCCCAGTTCCAGGCGCTCCCAGGCGAAACGGAAATGGGCATGGTGCATGTCGATCACCGAGGTCCGGCGCAGCGACACGCGCAGCCATCCGTCGTGCCGGTAGGTGCTGTAGGCATCGCTCAGACCCTGCGCCCCATCGGCGACCGCACTTGGACTGACGAAGACGAAGTCGGGCGCCAGGTGTTCGGTCAAGCGGGGGATTCGCTCCAGATCGTCGAGGATGAAGACGTCCATCATCAGTTGGTCGATTCGTTCTGCGAGATTGGCGAATTGGCGGCGTCGGGGCACACCTGAAGTTTCGCAGAATGCGGGGCGATCACGAAGGACCGGTGGTGCCAGTCCAGCTTGCTCACCCGAAAGGCCTGCGCCATCGATCCGACCATGCTCCGTCCGTGACGGACGGACCGTCACGGGACCGTCGTCGGACTGCGCGCGAAGCCAGGCCAACGATGAAGACGACGACAACGATGACACCGAGGACCGACAAGGCGACGGCGAGTAGCCCCTCCTTGCGGCCATGGACGGTGACCCCCTTTTGCCCAGTCGTGAGGCCCGCCGATGCACCCGCCTGCGCGTGGTGGGCTGCTGTGGTGTGCGGGGTGGCGGCACCCGCGCGCATCCCGCCGATCCCGCCGATCACCCAGAGCGAGGCGCAGAGTGCCACCATCGTGTGCACCGCGACATGGAGCCATGGCGCAGGTCTTCGCCCGCCCATCCTCGAAATCGGTTCAGGTGGCCGCATCCGCGTGCTCCGCCCCCGGGCCGTTCCTCCATCCTTCTCGCAAGAGGGCGAACGCGTAGACGTCGCACTGGAGGCCGTTGATCCGTTCCCACCCGTGCAGGAGCGCCTCCCGCTTGAAGCCGGCGAATTCAGCCGTTCGCTGCGAGGCGATGTTCGAGGGCTCCGTGAAGAGGTGCAGCCGGGGAATGGCCAGTCTTTCGAACGCGAAGGCGACGACCGCCCTCAGGGCCCATCCCGCACGGTTCTTGCCCCGAGCGGAGGGTATGACCCAGTACCCGACAGAGGCTCGACCGCTTTCGATTTCGTGGAGCCATAGCCCGAGACCTCCGAACGCCTGACGCGGGTCGGCCGAGTCGGCGATCACGAAGAGGTATCCGTTTCCTTCGACCGCTTGTCGCTGCTGCCGTTCGATGAAGGCCCGACCCTCATCGTCGCTATACGTCGACGGGACGGAGGTCACCGCAGGAATGTACGGATCGGTCGCCGCCTGGCGGATCAGGGGAAGGTCGGAGAGCAGGAAGGGGCGCAGCAGCACCGGTCCGCTCTGCAGCTGCGGAACGGTCAAGGGCGCGTCGAACACGGTGAGGTCGAACGTGCTCACTGCAGAGGGAAGTAACCCGGCACCAGATGGTGACTGGTGTCGAGGTACCCCTTGGCTTCGGGCGGTCCCCCGAACCGGCCGTGACTCCACCGCACTTCGACGTGGCCCGACACCTCGTGGACGTGGCCCGAGTTGCGCTCGCGCACGGCGGCCGTCCATCCGACGCGTGGCTGGCCGCCCGGTTGGGGAAAGATCTCGAGCTTCATCAGGCGGTAGAGTTGCTTCCAGTCCCATGGCGTGGCGATGCGAAGCCGTAGCGACCGGGCCGAGCTGGAACCCAGGACGAAATAGGGCGCACTTCCCATCCGCAGCAGTCGCCACAGCATCGCTTCACCCGCATTCGCGTTGGCTGACAGCGCGGCGTGCCAGCGCGAGACGGAGGCTCGGGCCACCTCATCGGAGAGCGCGCGGTATGCCGCCTTGGCGTCTCCGGGCCATCCTGCCTTGAGACGCTGTCCCAGGGCAACGCGATGGGCGGACGTCAGGTCCACGGCGCGAGCAGGGAGATCTCCGAGGGTCGCCGACGAATGTCGGGCCACGGCGCCATTCGGGTCGGACCCGGAGCCGGCCGACCATCCGAGGCCGGGCAGCGCGACGCGCTCGTCACCGGTCGCGCCATCGGGCCCGACCGCGTCGTTCTCGAGGGCGAGGCGCACGACATCGAAGAGCTGCTGATACTGGACCGGCGCAACCTCGGCGTACCAGTCACCTCCCGCAGCTCTCCTCCGCCCGGCAAGGCCGCCGACCAGCAGGGAATCGAAGATATGCGAGGGCGATGCATTGAACAGGATGTCCGACATGTACTTGCAGCTGACCAGGTAGACGTGGTCAATGCGGAGATCCACCGGGGCGACCTCGTCTCCGCTCCCACGTACCGCGCCCTTCCACTCCACGGTCTCGGGCCGACGGCCACGCAAACCGTCGCGGGCGGTGAGGAACGTGCGTCCGTTCAGCCAGGCCGAGTGGAACTCGGAGTCGTAGGCGCCGCCGGCGCGGATGGAGTCGAGGAGATCCCAGTTTTCGGGCGACAGGCTGCGCATCACCGCTGAGCGTGCGGCCAAGACCTCGTCGAGGTCCTCATGCCCGAGCATGCCGAGGCCCGTGCCCACCTCGGTCACCATGGTGCGCAGATTTGGCACGCCCGCATCCTTCCACGCGCACTCCGGTCGTTCGCGTACCGGGTCGGGAAGGAGCGGTCGTGGAGGCTCCTACATCTCGTAGACCATGAAGGACGTCGGCCGGGCCACCTGGTCGTACAGCGATCGCGCCCGCCCGTTGTATTCCTGCGTATGCCAGTACAGCCGTCCGGCGCCCCGTTGGTTTGACATCCGCTTGGACTCTTCGAGCAGGCGGCGGCCGAGGTCGGACCCGCGGCCCGTCGGCGCCACGTAGAGATCCTCGAGATAGCAGGAAGGCCGCCAGGACCAGGTGCTCGGATGGAGCACGCAGTGGGCGATCCCGGAGCCCTCGCCGTCCTCGCTCACGGCAAGCAACCCGAACATGTCCTTCGCCCCCCTGGTGAGTCGGTCAAAAGTGCTCCGGGTGGTTCCCTCTGAGAGGGGTGATCGGTAGAAGTCGAGGTAGGCGGCCCAAAGTGGCTGCCATAGATCCCAGTCGTCCTCTTGTAACTGGCGAATGACGTGCACACCCCAAGCCTCTCACAGCATGCCCGCCGACCGCCTGAGGGCCCCCGTCAGCGGGCGTCGAGTGACCGATCAGCGCTGCCCGCGAGTCCTATCATCGCACTCGACCGAAAGGGGATCGCAGGTGGAGCAGGATGCGCGGCGGACGTGGTTCAGGGTGGCCCTGGTGTTCCTGGGTCTTTTCGGTGCTGCGTTCGCCATCACCGGAATGCTGGTCGCACTCCCGAATCCAGCAGTCGGAGGAACGTGCGGACCCGGCAAATCCTCCGAACCTGCGATCGTGGCCCTCTTCAATCCTGGCTCGATCGGGGCCGGCCCGGAGCCACCCGCCTCCAGCGCCACCGACAGGGCCGACTGGATGGCCTTCGTCGGTGAGTGTCAGGCCTCGGCTGACGGAAGGGTGCTCGGGGCGGTCGGCATCTTGGTCGTCTCCCTCGTCGTGGCACTCATCGGCACGGCCTTGCTGGTGAGGTATCGCAGGCCGCCGGCGCCGCCCGCTCCCGCCGCTGCGCCCATTGCGGTCGTTGGGTCCCCACCCCCGGGGTCCTCACTGTTGCCTCAATGAGATTGAGCTCACTTGGTGGTCGGGCGCCGCCGGCTCTTGCGGCGACGGCTCTGGTTCCGCCCGTCGAATTTCTCGCGCACCTGGGCACGTCTTGCCTGAATTTCGCGATAGGTCAGGTGCTCGGTGGACTCGTCGAGGCCAAAGCCGGCTTTGACACTGGTGAGGTCCGGTTTCCAGTCGTCCTGATGCTGGAGACCGAGTTGCTGCATGATCCGCTCACCGTGTTTCTCGGCGAACATCAGGGAGATGGTCTCGATCTCACCGAAGAGGTCGAGATCGGGCGCCAAGGTGGCGATGGCGCCGTCCAGGAAGACCAGGTTTTTCACGAAGAGCATCAGCTCCTTGGGCATTCTGGCCCCCAGGCCCAGGAGTGACTTGATCGATCGCTGGAGCTCCCCGACCAACTCGTCGGCCGTGAGCGTGGTCGGATCGATCGGGGGCCGGTCAAGTCCCAGTTGGGCGATGACGGTGTCGATATCGGTGTCGGGTGGCAGTGCTCCGAGGTCGCGCAGGGCGGCAACTTGAGTTGGTATGTGCCCGTTCGACGCGCCAACGATGAGGGAGAGAAGGGCCAAGCGTTTGGATTCGGTCAGACGTGCCGTGATGCCGAAGTCGAGGAGGGCGATCTTCCCAGAAGGAAGGATGAACAGATTCCCCCCGTGCAGGTCGCCGTGGAAGACGCCGTACATCATTGCGCCTTCGAGAAATCCGATCATGCCGCTTCTCACGACCGCTTCCGTGTCGATGCCCGCCGCACGCATGCCGTCGACGTCCGAAAAGTTGAACCCGCTCAGACGTTCCATGACGAGCATCCGTCGGGTCACGAGCGTGGGGTGGGGCCGAGGGACGACGAAGTCACGTTGGCCGAGCTTGGCGAAGGTCGCCGCGATGTCGAGCATGTTCTCGGCTTCGAGTCGGAAGTCGAGCTCCTCCACGATGGTCTCGGCGAAGAGCTCGACCAGCGCCGGGGGATTGGCCAACGCAGCGATGGGGATCCGGCCCACCAGGTGGGGAGCGAGCCACGACATCACGGCGAGGTCTTGGCGCACCCGTTGGGCCACCTGGGGGCGCTGCACCTTCACGACGACTTCGGTCCCGTCGAGCAATCGTGCGGCATGCACCTGGGCTATGGACGCGGCGGCGAGTGGAACATGGTCGATGGACGAGAACACTTCGGAGAGGGCCCGGCCGAGCTCCTCGACCAGAACTCTTTCGACCACCGGCCAGGGTTCAGGCCGGACCTGGTCCCGGCACCACTTGAACTCCGCTACGAGCTCAGGGGGGAAGATGCCGTCACCCGACGCCACAATTTGACCGAGCTTGATATAGGTCGGCCCGAGCTGCTCGGCGGCCAGGCGCAGTCGACGGGATATCCCCGCAATTTTCTCAGAGCCCCCACGTCGCCGTTCGGTGGCGTACCACATCGCGAGCGCACCACCGAGATGGCGCACCGTCGTTCCCACCCTGGCCCCCGGCGGTACCTTTCGGGGTCGGATCAGCTCGGGGAGGGCCGCCTGCAGCTCGGCGCGGATCCGGGGCAGTCCGGCCTTCCAGGCGAGATTCTCCGGGTCGAGAACCCAGGGGCCCTCATCGGTGAAAACGCCGAACTCGGTATCGGCGGAGACCACGAATGGAGTGTACCGACCGATTGGCCCCGCTAGGACGGCCGTACAAGGCCGGTCTGGAAGGCGAGCACGACCGCCTGTACGCGATTGCGCAGTCCGAGTTTGGCCAAGACCCTGCCCACGTGCGACTTCACGGTCGCCTCCGACACGAAGAGGCGCTCACCGATTTCCACATTGGAGAGCCCTTCGGCCACGGCGACGAGCACCTCTCGCTCCCGAACGGTGAGCCCGCTGAGCACAGCCGGGACCGCGGCGTCGCCCGGCCCGCCGTCCGACAGATCAGGGAGTTGATTGGCGTACTCCTCGAGCAATCGCTTGGTGATCCGCGGGGACACGACGGCATCCCCTCGGGCGACGGTGCGGATGGCCTGCGTGAGCTCGTGCGGTGGGACGTCTTTGAGAAGGAATCCACTCGCGCCGGCCCGCAGCGCCCCGAAGGCGTACTCGTCCAGGTCGAAGGTGGTCAGGATCAGCACATGGCTCAATGAGCCCGAGGCGGTGATGGCGAGGGTGGCGCCGATGCCGTCGAGCGTCGGCATGCGAACGTCCATGAGGACGACGTCGGGTTCGTAGAGCTCCACCAGTCGCAGTGCCGCCTCGCCGTCGGCCGCCTCGCCGATGACCGAAATATCGTCCTCGGCCTCGAGGATCATCCGGAACCCCTTGCGTAAGAGCGCTTGGTCATCGGCCAGCACGACGCGAATCGTCATGCGGGAATTGGTGCTTTGCAGGTGCGCAGCGTGGCCACCACCTGCCAACCGCCTTCATCTGCCGGGCCGGCGATCAGCGTCCCCTCGAATGCCGCCGCTCTCTCTTTCATGCCCAGGACGCCGTGCCCTCCACCCTGCACACCTGCCGCAAGCGATGGCGTGCCGCTCGCTAGTACGGCCACGTGGGGTTGTCCGTCGTCGAGAATCCGCACCGTCACGTCCGGATCGCTGAAGGAGAGTGAGATGTGCACCGAGTGTGCCGACCCCGCATGCTTCAGTGCGTTGGTCAATGCTTCCTGCACGATCCGATAGACGGTGAGCTCGGCCGCCCCGGAAAGAGCGAACGGCTCGCCGAAGGTCTTGAGGCTCACCGCGAGGCCCGTCGAACGGACCCGTTCGGCCAGGGCCGCGATTTCGCCCAGACCCGGCTGCGGAGCCAAGGAATCAGTGCCGAGTTGGCGTTCCGGCTCCGTTCTCGGCTTGGCGTCCCCCTCGCCGTCGCGGAGGAGGCCGAGCAGTCGACGCATGTCCTGGAGCGCCTGACGGCCGGCGCCCGATACTTCGGTGATCGCCTCGGTCGCCCGCTGCGGATCTGTGCGCTGTGCGATCGCGGCCGCATCGGCCAGTGTCACCATGACCTGAATATTGTGCGAGACCACATCGTGCATCTCTCGGGCGATGCGTGCTCTTTCGGCCGCGGCGGCCAGGAAACTCTGCTGGTCACGCTCCAACTCGAGCCGCTGGGCCCGTTCGACCAGCCAGCCCATCTGCTGGCGCAAGGTGCGCACCACAACGCCGGCGAGGAGCGCCGCCGCCGCCATCCCGGTGAGGAAGACCAGCGACTTGAAGTAGTTGCCGACGGGTGTCCAGCGCTCGGTGGCCATGATCACGCCGATCTCGACGATGAGGGCGGCGACAACGACCGTCAGCCAATCGCATTCGGTGGCCACGGTGAAGAGGGCGACCAAAAGTGCGGCATCGGCCACCAGTGGGCCGGCGGTCAGCCACTGCACCAGTGCGACCAGGGCCACCACCATGAAGACGGGGAAAGGGGCCCGGCGGCGGAACATCAATGGAATCGTGAGCCCGGCGACGAACCAAAGCTGGTCATGGGGGACCTTGTCGAACACGAACCACCCCGAGCAAAGGACGAAGAGTCCAAGGGCCAGCGTGGCGTCGACCGCGATGGCAAAGCGTCTGTCCCAGCCGCGCAAGGTCTCCCAGATCCTCCACGTGCCGCCGACGGGGGAAACGTCTTCTCCGAATTCCGGCATTGGCCTCTGGGCGGTTCGTCCCTGGTATATACCGTCGACAGCTGGGGACATCAGGTCTTTCCTCACCTCAAACGCCGACCGTAATCGTACCGGCTGCGGCAGGTCTCCTCTTCTCGCCTGGTGCGCCCGGGACATTACTGTCCTGTCTATGCCCTTCGAGGGTCCCCCTCATCATCCGCAAGGATGAACCACCTCCGGGGGATTCATCCTCTCGTTCCGGTGCCGGTGGACGACCGACGCGTTCAAGGACCATGCGTTCAACGACCCATGCCACGGAGGACGAAGTCGCATATCTCGTCGCTCGCCTCCCCGCCGGGAACCGGGTCCGGCTCTCCCGCACGTACCGAGAGGGCCCCGTAGATCTGCTGACCGATAAGCACCACCGCTCTTTCCCGGTTCAGGTCCGGACGAAGAGTGCCGTTCTCCACGCCGGCCGAGACGATGTCATCGAGAAAGCGCATCATGTCGAGCCCGATCATCATGAGCGCCCCGCCTACCGCGGCGGATCCGGATGCCTCCACGCTGGCCTGTGTGGCCATGGCCAACCGGAAGAAGGCTGGACTCTCATCGATCCGATCCAAGAGCCCTCCGATGACCGAGCGGAGCCGCTCCAGTGGGGGAGCAGTGTCCTCCGACATCTCGACGACGGTTTCCTTGAGTTTGTCGTACATCGACTGCACGCAGGCGCGCAAAAGGTCGTCGCGATTGCTGAAGTGGACATAGACCGTCGAACGGGCGACTCCCGCTGCGAATGCGATGTCGTCCACTGAGACGTTTGTCGTTCCTCGCTCGCCAAAGAGGCGGCGGGCCGTGTCGATGATTTGATCCCGCCGGAAGTCCCGGATCATCTCCTTCAAGGCGTTCGGCGCCGTCCTCGCCATCCCCGGTCCCTTTCTTGATCCGGCGGATCAGCGAGCCAGCGGGGCTGTCGGCGTGAAGGCCACCGGGAGATGTTTCACGCCGTTGATGAACTGCGACTGCAACCGCTGGGCATCACCGGCCTGGTGGATGTCGGGAAGTCGGTCGAGGAGGTGCTCGAACATGACCCGGATCTCCATGCGCGCCAGGCTCGCACCGAGACAAAAGTGCGGTCCACCGCCTCCGAACGCGATGTGCGGATTGGGATCGCGCCCGATGTCGAAGCTCGCTGGATTCTCGAAGACGTCCTCGTCCCGATTGGCCGACGTATGGTAAAAGACTACTTTGTCGCCTTCGCTGATCGTTCTTCCGCTGAGCTCGGCTTCGCACATGGCGGTGCGGCGAAAGTTCATCACCGGTGTGACGAAGCGCAACATCTCCTCGACGGCCTGGGGCATCAAGGTCCGGTCGTCGTACAGTCGCTTCCACTGGTCAGGGTATTGGAAGAACGCCTGCATCGCCCCCGCCATCAGATTGCGCGTGGTCTCGTTGCCGGCCACGGTGAGCAACAGGAAGAAGAGCTCGAGCTCCATCGGGCTGAGGTGCTCACCATCCACTTCGACGACGCTGAGCGCGCTCATCAGATCTGCGCGGGGATCGATCCGCTTCTTGGCGAAGAGCTCGGAGGCGTAGGCATACAGCTCCATGGCGGCGTGCATCGCCATGTCGGCCTGCAGTTGGTATTCGGGGTCTTCGCTCCCCACCATCCGATTCGACCAATCGAACATTTTCTGCCGATCATCCGGCGGCACACCGAGGAGCTCCGCAATTACCTGGAGGGGCAGCTCGGCGGCAAGGTCCGTGACGAAGTCGGCCCGGCCGTCGGCACTGACCCGGTCGATGATGGCGTCGGCTGACCGGTGCACGCTCGCTTCGAGATCGTCCACCATCCGTGGCGTGAACCCTTTGTTGACCAGTCTGCGGTAGCGCCTGTGCAGAGGCGGATCCATGTTGAGCATCATCAAGCTCTGTTGGGCGATCGCGTCCTCGCCCAACTCGAACGGCATCGTCCCCCGTGCGGCCGAGCTGAAGCGATCGAAATCTCGATTCACGATGACACAGTCGTGAAACTTGGTCACGGCCCAGTAGCCGGGACCACCCGGTTCTTCTTGCCAGTGCACGGGGTCGTGCTGGCGCAGATGCGCCAACCAGGCGTGAGGAACTTCGTCGACGAACGACCGGGAATCGGACAGGTCCACGGGCGCCACATCAGGCGTGCTCTGGCTCATTCACGTCTCCTCAAATCGGACATGCTGTCCGATTTACAGGATGTTATGTCCTTTACGGACCGGTGTCGCCCGTTGGCGGTGGCACGATGGCCACCGACTTCGAGGGATCGTCAGGATCCAGTATCACCCGGAGCCGGGTCTCCTTGTCCGGGGGGTCGCCAGGCGCCTGGGCGGTGATCACCGGCTCGATGTTGGTGGGCTGAAAGATCTCCTTGAGACCCAAGGCCACGCCGCTGGCAATGGCGCCGATGGCGGAGCGCCGGCGCCATGAGTCGAACCGCCTTGCTCGCGGCTCTTCTCCGCCCGGTTCTTCAGGACTCCCGCTCGTTTCGATCCCCCCATGATCGCAGGATCTCCAGGGACCCGGCCGCCGGCCCCGTCGCAGCAATGGCGGTTGGCCATGGAGAATCCCGGCGTTCAGCGCTCGCGCCCGGAACTATTTGCCAGATGCCAAAGGGAGCAGAAGTCGCACTGATAGACGTGCAGGACGATCCCCGATTCGATCTGGCGCACATTTGCCGCCCGGAGCGCGTCGGGCTGGGAGCGAAAAACGGCCTTTGGGGCCCCATCCGCCCGCCAATGCGATCCAAGCGACAGGGGTCGAGCTCGACCGGCGCCGCGTCCGGTGCCTCTCGTCCCGTTCTTCCGTCGACCCATCGCCCTATTCTCGCCGGAGATTATTGCCTTCATTGTTCACGCCGCGCCTTAAGCGGTGGCGCACCGGGCGATCCCTTCCCAAAGTGCCCCGACGCGCCCCGATCCGACGGAGGGGGAAAAGGGGTCGAATCTGGCGCGCCGGGGCGCCTGAAGCCTACGAGAATCGCACCCGGCAAACGAACGATGCACAGAATCCGCTATGGGGCACCCGCACGGGAGGGGGACGATGATCTGGGCCATTGCCCCAGCCTCCCGGCGCGACGTCGCCGGGAGGCTGGGGGCAACCCGAATGGGGCTACTAGATGGATTGGCTAAATGGATTGTCGGTCCTAGTAGGTCTTCTTTGCTAGATGACCAGGGAATGCGACGTAAAATTTTCCGCATCAACCTTTCAAGGGATTCGCTTATACCGTTGCACTCTGTCAGTATGGTTTCATGGCGAAAACGGTAATAGTCAAACTGACCGATGACATTGACGGCGGAGACGCCGATGAAACCGTACACTTCTCCTTGGACGGCAAGTCCTACGAGATCGATGTAAATAGCGACAATGCGAGCCGCGTGCGTGCGGCATTTGCACCGTTCATTGCAAAGGGACGGGTCAGCGGTACTACAGCGGCCCGCGCGCGTGCCGTTCGTCCTAGCGCCGGTTCCAGCGATAAAACCCTGTTTTCCCAGCTCAGCAGTGAGGAGAAGACGCGCTTTCGAACATGGGCAAACATGGCCACGGCTCGGCGGATCAGTGATAGCCGTGTAAACAGCTGGGTTGCCGCCGGTAAGCCATAATTTATTGGAGGCAAGCTCAGGCCGGTTCTTGCGTCGATTACGGCGTTTGCGAGGAGACGGGCGAACAGTCTAAACCTGGGATTCATCTGAGCCGGACGGCTCCGGGTACGTGGACACGGTGCCTAGGCGAAGCTGAGCTGGCCAAAGGTGTTACACAGGCCCAATGCCTCAATGAGCAAGAAGGCCGAGATGATGGCCACGACGACCGGTGTTCGCCAACGTCGACCGCCTTGCGCCGTTGCCGGCGCCATGTACCACCCGGGCAGAGCCGCTCCCGCGAACTGGGCCAGGTGGAGGCTCAGCGGGACGGCGTCCTCGCTGAGCGGTGCGGTGGGGTCCGCGGCCAGCGCCAGGCGACAGAGTTCCTCATCGGTCAGGGGCAGATCCGCCGAGGGATCGCCGGGCACGGGTGCATCTTCGAGCAAAGGCCCTGCGTCGAGCTCCTGGTCCGTGATCACGCGGTGCTCCTTCCCGGTAGCGCTGCGCTTCAGGGTACAGACCGGTTTGCCCGCACGTGGGTCGGGCCTGGACGCGACGCGGACGTCAGGTTGCCTGACCTGCGGCGAAACAGGTCAGGCAACCTGACGATCCCAGGGTGATCGGGCGACCGCCCCCTGCGGGCCCGCTGCCCAGCCTTTCCCCCTACTGAGGCGGTCCTGATGAAAGGGTCACCGATCCGGTGTGCGATTGCCCGGAGGAGTCGGTCCACGTGATCGACTCCTTGTCGCCGGGGTGGAACGGCAGCAGGAGGTTGGTGAGCGCACTCGGCGAGGCGACTGTCTGACCGTTGAAGGAGGTGATGGTGTCGCCTTCGGCCAGTCCACCTTGCTGGGCCGGCGAACTCGTCACGACTGAGCAGATCAGGGCTCCCGAGGATGTCGAGTTACCCGATCCGGATCCGGATCCGCTTCCCGATCCGAAGCCGCTGCCGCTGCCGAAGCCGCTGCCGAAGCCCGAGCCCGAGCCCGAGCCTCCGCTCCCGCTGCTGCACGAGCCTTGCGCGACCTCGACGCCGAGGAAGGCCGTGGCCCCGATGTGGACGGTCGAAGAGGAAGTCCCCAGCTCGATCTGCTTGGCGATCGAGATCGCCTCATTGATCGGGATGGCGTAGCCCTGATTGCCGGACGACTGGCCCGAGGACTGGAACGAGAATCCGGCTGAGGCCGCGGTGTCGATGCCGATGACCTGCTCCGGCGGTGTTCACCAGCGACCCGCCGGAGTCACCGGCCTGAATGTCTGCATTCGTCTCGATGAGCCCGGTGAGCTGTTCGGAGCTTCCGTCGCCGTCATCGCTGGCGGTGATCGACTGGTTCAGGGCCGTCACCGTTCCACCAGCTGCGCTCGGAGTCCCCCCTGTCCCACCGGCGTTCCCGATGCCGACAACGCCTTGGCCGACCGACACCTTGGAGGAGTCGCCGATGGTTGCGGTCTGCAGCCCTGAAGCGCCGTGCAACTGAAGGACCGCGATGTCCTTCGTCCGGCTATAGCCCACGACGCTGGCCGAGTAGGTCTTGCCATTGCCGATGTCGGTCACACTGATGGAGGTCGCTCCGTCGATGACGTGGTTGTTGGTCAGGATCACCCCCGAAGAGCTCAGCACGATACCGGTGCCGGCCGCCTCTTCCTGCTGGTAGCCGAGCGAGGTGTTGATGTCCACCAGGCCTGGGTCCACCTTGCTCGCGATGGACGAGACGTCACCAGGTCCGGACGAACCGGAGCTGGACGAACCGGAGCCGGACGAGCTCGAGCCGGAAGATCCGGAGCCTCCGGACCCGGACGAGCCGAAGCCGGACGAGCCCGAGCCGAACGGGTTGTTCCCGAAGGGGTTGGACCCCGATGAACCCGAGCCGGTTGACGACGGGGTGTTGCCCGAGGCGGCAGCTGACGAGAGGGAATTCGAGTTGCTCGTCCAGGCCACGTGGCCGATACCGACGCCCGCGGCAAGCGCAACGACGGCGGCCGCACCGATAATCGCGGCCATGTGCCGGCGACCGCCGGTCTGACGCGGGGCTTCGGGCGGTGGCGGCGTGCCCCACGTCGGATTGACCGGAGGTGCCCCGGGGACCGACCCCGAAGGCGATCCCAATTGGGGGTTGCCGGCGAGGGCGCCGAGGGCGTAAGAGCCGTACGGTGCGCCTCCCGTCGGAACGGACGCCGGGGCGCCCATGGGTGGGGTCTGCTCCTGGGGGTGCTGCGCCGTCTCGGGCATCTGCACCGTCTCGGGCACCGGCGCCGTCTCGGGCACCGGCGCCGTCTCAGGCACCTGCACCGTCTCGGGAACTTGGGCGCCTACGGGCGGGAGTGGGATACCCGTTCCCGGTGTCGGCACGCCGGCAATCGGAAAGGGAGGTGTGTCCTGGTCATGAGCGGCTGCTTCGCTCGGCTGCTCGAATCCTTCGTCCGTCATCGTGTCTCCTTCGGCCTCGGCCTCCGCCTTGGGGAGGCTGCCATGAAGGCATTGAAACCTACCGATCTGTATGCCAGGTCAAGGAAAGGTATGAGAAGGATAAATGTTGACTGTGACCGGTCATTCGCCGCAGCGGGAGGTTGACAGACGCAGGTCGTCCCCTCAGCCGGGACGGAAGACCACCTTGATGGCGTGTGAGTTCTCGCGGTCGATGGCGGTTTCGATCGCCTCCCGGTAGTTCTCGAGGGAGTACTCGTGGGTCACCACCACCCTGTCGGGGAGCAATCCCGCCGCGAGAACATCGAGCGCGCGGTCGACTGAGTGGCGGTCCGGCCCGCCGGCCAGCCCCGGTGCCGAGCCCGCATCGACGGAATGATCGATCGAGCCGACGAGAGCTGCCTCCTTGTACCAGACCGGCGTCAGGTCGACCTCGCTGACGCCGGCGGCGCCGAGGAGCAGCACCGTCCCTCGGTGGGCCACGGCACGCAGCGCCTCGGTGATCGATCTCGGTGCGCCGACTGCTTCAACCACGTAGGGGAAGCCACCCATCAGCATGGTGTCGTTGCCCATGCCCACCTGGCGTACGCCCATTATCTGCGCGAGCTGCTCGAAGTGGCCGTTGTCGGGGTCCGTCAACACCACGTGATCGGCTCCGCACGCGGCCGCGGCGTCACCCTGGTGGGCGTAACGGGCGAGGACCGTTACCGGGCAATCGGGAAAGAGACCTTTGACCGCCGCCACGGTGGCCAGGCCGATGATGCCGGCGCCGACCACCAGTACCGGGTCACCGTCAAGGGGCGCCGCCCGGAGCAAGCCGTGCGACGCGATCGAGACGGGTTCGTGCAGGCTGGCGCCGCGGTCGGTCACGGCGTCGGGCAGGGGGTGCAGCATCGACACGTGCGCGAGCACCTGATCGCTCCACCCACCGCCGAGCTTCGAGGTGAATCCGAGCGTGCGACCTGAGCTGACGATCCGGCTGTCGAGGTTGAGGCACGAGGACGTCCAGCCCCGGGCACAGGTGGCACAGACTGGATCGATCCCACGTGCCGCGCACGGGATGCACGGATCCACGGCAACGCGTGTCCCGAGCGGGTAGGGGCATTCGGTTCCCGCCTCGATGATGCGCCCGGCGATCTCGTGCCCGAAGACGAAGGCCTGGCCGCCCAGTGAATACAGCGTCGGGGACGGTCCCGTGTTGTGGGAGAAGAGGTGGAGGTCGCTCCCGCAGATGCCCCCCGTCGTGACCGCGATGCGGGCCCACGCTTCGCTGGGAAGGTCGGGTTCGGGCAGCTCGACCAGGGTGGCGGGAAAGGAGAGGTCCGACATGTCGAATTGAACGGCGCGCATGGCGGCAGCGTAGGCCGAATCGGAACGCAGTTCTCGGGGAAGGCGGCCGACACCCGCGGCCGCGCTCGTCGGGCTATGCGGGTGCTTCGAGACCGAGCCGTTGCTGCTCCACGATGAGGCAGCGATCCTCGACGTAGAGGAGTCCCGCACTCTCGGCGATGGTGCGCGCCTCTTCGGAGATGATCCCGAGCTGGAGCCACAGGGCGGTGGCGCCCACCGCAACGGCTTGACGGGCCACCTCTGGCGTCTGGGCGGAGGGCCGAAAGACATCGACCAACCCGATCTGTTCGGGAACCTCGGCGAGTGTGCGAAAGACGGGTTCACCGAGAATGTGGTCGGCGTGCGGGTTGATCGGGATGATGCGCCAGCCGTGCGTTTGCATGCGCGCCAGCACACTGTGCGCGGGCTTGGCCGGATTTTGGCTGGCGCCGACGACGGTGATCGTTGCGTAGGTTCGCAGGATGCGCTCGACGACGGCGTCGGTGTCGTTCATGCCCCCACTCTAATTTCTCCGTCCTCATTGTCCGCCGGTCGCCGAGGCGGTTGTGGCCGAGGGCGCACGCCGATCACGGACCCTTCGCTGCCGCCTCCAACCCGGGGATGTCGAGCTTCACCATCTGCAACATGGCGTTCAAAACCCTTTGGGCCACCACCGGGTCGGGGTCGCCCATGAGTTCGCCCAACCGGTCCGGCACGATCTGCCAGGAGACGCCGAAGCGGTCCGTGAGCCACCCGCATTGCGAAGGTTGGCCCCCGTCGACGAGGTGATCCCAAAAGTGGTCGACCTCGGCTTGGGACCGGCAGTTGACGACGAACGAGATCGCCGGCGTGAATTGGAACTCCGGCCCGCCATTGAGGGCCATGAACGGCTGCCCGTCGAGTTCGAAGCTCACCACCATCGGCGCGCCCTCGCCGGAGGTGTCGGTGAGCAGTTTGGAATCCGGAAAGATGGTGAGGTAGTGCTCAACGGCAGCTTGCGCATTGCCGTCGAACCAGAGGCAGGGGGTGATGGGAGCCATCAACGGATCTTAGAACTCCGGGACTCCAACGTCGCACCCGTATGTCGTCCGAAGAGGGTGGTGCGTCCACTGATCCGGCGGACGTGGCCGGTAGAGTTCGCCTCGTTCCCCGGACACAAAGGAAACGCAATGGTGGCACTCGTTCTCGTCTTGACGTTCGTCGTCCTCCTCCTCGGGGTACTGGTCGCGGGACTGCTCAGGAGTCACGCCGACATCCTCAAAGCGCTGCACGACCTGGGGGCCGGGGTCGGTGATCCATCGGCGTCCGGGCTGGGCGAGCACGGGCACCAGAGCGACGTCGACCATTCGGCGCGCGCCGTGGCGGTGCCGTTCAGTATGGGTCCTGCGCTCCCGGGCGAACGTGACGCCGTCTCGGCACCGACCATCTCGGGGGTCACTCCCGACGGCGACGCGTTGGCCATGACGCTCACGGGTCATGACACCCTCACCCTCGTTGCATTCTTGTCCTCGGGCTGCTCCACCTGCGCCGGCTTCTGGGAGGCATTGCAGAGGCCCTACTGAGCTCGGCCTCCCGGAGGACATCCGCCTGTTGGTGGTGACCAAAGGCCCTGAATTCGAAATTCCGGCGGAAGTCAGGGCGAAGGCGCCTGAGCGACTGGCCGTCATCATGTCCACCGAGGCCTGGGGGGACTACGAGGTGCCCGGGTCTCCCTTCTTCGTGCTCGTCGACGGTGCATCTGCCCGACGCATCGGCGAAGGAGTGGCGAATCACTTCAGCCAGGTGACCGAGCTGGTGCGACGAGCCCAGGTCGACATGCGGGCGTTCGGTCCGGGGAGTCGGAGCAGGGTCTTCGCCGATGGACTCGACGGCCCCGCGCGCGAATCAGCGAACGATGACGAACTGCTGGCTGCCGGGATCCACCCCGGCCATCGGAGTCTCTATCCGAGATCGCTCGCTGATGTCCTCCCGCCGGATGGAGTGACACCTGATCACATGGGGGAACACGACCGCCAGATGCCCGTCGACCCTGTGCGGAGGGCCGGGTAAGCACATGGCCATGCTCCGCGCTCACGGTATCAGCGCGACGTTGCCCGACGGATTTGAAGGGCGCATCTTCAGGCGTCCTCACCTGGCGGGGGAGAGCTCGTATTCCGGTCGCGCACTTTGCGACGTTCCCCCTTCCGGCAGATGTGGGTGACTTCGGTGGCGGTGCCGTGACCCTCATGGGCCCCGACGACATTTTCGCCGTCCTCTTCGAATATGGCCCGAGAGCGTCGGCAAGGCGCTCTTCGCCCGCCAAGGGATGCAACGCTCGTTGGGTACCGATGACTTCCGCTCGATGTTGCTCCGGCGGGGCCTCGGGGGGCAGTCGGGCACCCAGTGGTTCTTCACAGAGGCGGGCCGTCCCTTCACCTTCTACGCCGTGCTCGGGAGCCACGCGCGACGCAGTCTCCTGGTCCCCCGCGTCAACGCGTTGCTCGCTGCGCTCTCCGTCAGTCCCCAACCGCTTTCGGTGAGCGCGGGAACAGCATCGTGGAACTGATCGGCCTCTATCTGATCGGTTGCTCCCTTCTGATCGTCGCCGGCGCGATGAAGGCGGCGCGCCCCGACGACACCGCCCGCGCCCTCGCTCCGCTCATGCCGGCACGGCTCGGGGCCCTGGCCGACGTCCGTCGGCTGCGGTCCTTCATCCGTGTTGCGGCACTCGTTGAAGCCGGACTCGGTGTCGTGGCTTTCGTCCTGCCCCGGTCGGTGTCGGCCGCCTTGGTGGCCGCCTCCTATGTCGTCTTCGCCGTGTGTGGTGGCCTACGCGCGATCTCGGGGTGGCGCACTCGCCAGTTGCGGTTGTTTCGGGACTCCGGATACCCCCGCCACGCTCCTCCATGTCGTCGTCGACCTCGTTGTTCGCCGTGGCTGCCGTCTTCGTGGCGGCGTCGGCGCCGTCCGGGGGCACGATCTTCACGGCGCTCGGCCACGAACCACTGCACGGCGTCGCGCTGCTCGTGGTGTCGGCCGTCGGGGCCTGGTTGTCGTACCTGACGCTCGTCGTGCTCGGTTCGTTGGAGGCCGTCGCGTCGGACGGTCGGCGTGCCGGAGAGACGGTGATGCGCACTGTGACATTCTCGACGGCACTGGTCGAGCGCACGTCGAGCTTTCTCGGCACCCGCCTTTCCCGACGCGGATTCATCAACCGGTCTGCGTTCGCCGGAAGCGCGGTGGCGATCGGCGCCGGTCTCGACCTCGCCCTGAAGCCCGGCACGGCCTACGGTGCGATCTGTTCGTGCGGCGACTCACAGTGCGGGTGTGGAACGACGTGCTGCTCGGGGTTCACCGATTTCTGCTGCTCTGTGAACGGGGGGTACAACTACTGCCCGACCAACACGGTGATGGGGGGTTGGTGGAAGGCGGACAACTCGTCGTTCTGCGGCGGACCCCGCTATTACATGGACTGCAACGCCACCTGCCAGTGCACGACCGGCTGCGGAAGCGGATTCCCCTTCTGCGACACGCAGTGCGACGGGACGAACTGCGGCTGCGGTCCCGGACGGCTGCAATTCGTTCATGGTCGGATGCCTGCAGTTTCGGTACGGCCAATGCAATCAGGACATCGCCTGCATGGGCCGCATCGTGTGCCGGGTGGTGGCATGTGTGCCGCCTTGGGAGGTCGATCCGACCTGCACGACCGCGGTGGCCGTCGACAACGGGACGGCGGAGCAGAACGTGGCCTGTTGGACGACGGCGCCACCCTCACCCCCGTGCGGGTCGGCGGCGACGAACTGTCAGGTGGTCGCCATGGCGTCGAGTGCGGACGGCGCGGGGTATGCCCTTCTCACTTCGTTCGGGAAGCTCTTCGCCTACGGCGACTTTTCCGGTGATGGCGATGAGTCGACGACCGCGCTCAACAAGCCGATCGTCGGCATGGCCGCCACCCCGACGGCAAGGGCTACTGGTTCGTGGCCGCCGACGGTGGCATCTTCACCTTCGGCGATGCCCAGTTCTACGGCTCCATGGGCGCCACGGTCCTCAACAAGCCGATCGTGGGCATGGCATCGACGCCGAGCGGGAATGGGCTACTGGTTCGTGGCCGCCGACGGTGGCATCTTCACCTTCGGCGATGCCTTGTTCTACGGCTCCATGGGAGCCACCGTCTTGAACAAGCCGGTCGTCGGCATGGCCGCCACCCCGAGCGGGCAAGGGCTACTGGTTCGTGGCCGCCGACGGTGGCATCTTCACCTTCGGCGATGCCCAGTTCTACGGTTCCATGGGCGCCACGGTCCTCAACAAGCCGATCGTGGGCATGGCATCGACGCCGAGCGGGAATGGGCTACTGGTTCGTGGCCGCCGACGGTGGCATCTTCACCTTCGGCGATGCCTTGTTCTACGGCTCCATGGGAGCCACCGTCTTGAACAAGCCGGTCGTGGCGATGGCCGCCACCCCGAGCGGGAAGGGCTACTGGTTCGTGGCCGCCGACGGTGGCATCTTCACCTTCGGCGACGCCCAGTTCTACGGATCGGCCGCATGAGAAAAGGGGTCGCATGACAACCTCGGTCGTCGTCGCCACCATCGCCGTCACCCTGGCGGCGGCCGTTCGATCGACGTGGTCCCCTTGCGGCCTCTCCATGCTGGCATCCATTACGCCACTCAGCGAGGTGGGGCGGGGCCACCGTTTCCGTGCGACCGCATCGTGGTATGTCGCCGGCAGCATCGTGGGGGGGGTGACCCTGGGACTCTGTGTGGCGGCAGTGACCGTGGCCGTCGACGCCCTTTCACCCACGTCGCGTGCTGTTCGCCTCGTTGCGCTCGCGGCAAGTGCCGTCGCCGTCGTCTCCGACACCCGCATGTTCGGATTCCAGCTCCCGGTGCACCACCGCCAGGTGAACGAGCGGTGGCTTGATCGTTTCCGCCCGTGGGTCTACGGCGCCGGGTTCGGATGGCAGATCGGGAGCGGCCTGGCCACCTACATCATGACCTCCGCCGTCTATTTGATGATCTTGTTGAGCGCACTCAGCGGACGACCGTCTGCTCGGTGTCGTCGCCGGGGCACTCTTCGGACTCGTCCGTGGTCTGTCGGTCTGCCTGGGCCGGCACATCACCAGCACCGAGGCCCTGACGGAGTTCCATCGGCGCTTCTTCTCGTGGGGTCCCACGGCGCGCCGGAGCACTATTGCCGTCGAGGCGCTGGCTACGGCGCTCTTCGCCCTGCTGCTCTCGCCGTGGGTCGCCCTCGCCCTGGGGGCGGTGGCCCTCTTCCGGGCGGTCATGGTGTGGACGGCCCCACGACGGTCGACGAACCACCGGGATGCCGTGAGCCGGGTGCACTGACGACGGCACGGATGGCGACCACGTGGCGGCCCGCTGACGCCGAGGTGCGGTACGTCAGGGAGCGAGCGAGTTCCAGACGATGGAGGAGACGGCATTGACGGTATCGATGCCGTAGGACTCGGTGGCGTTGCCATCGGTCAGGACGGCGATGTAGTAGTCCCGTCCGTCCCCATCGACCCAGCCGGTCGTGTTGATCTGCCAGCCGTTGACCACGGCGAACCCGTTCTTCAGGGCCACCGTGACCCCGGGAGGGACTCCTCCCGTGGCGCCCCAGTCCTGGGTGGGGTTGATGTGTTCCATCAGGTTGAGGATGTAGGCCCGTGATGCGTCCGTGAGCAATCCGTTGGGTTGGGCCACGGTGCGGATCATGGCGAGGCGGTCGAGCGCGGTCGTGGTGGTGGTGCCCCAGATGCCATCGGTGGCCGGGGTCGTCGAAGTCATCCCCGCCGCCCTCTCGAAGGCGCCGACGGCCGCCGGACCGAGTCGGACCCAGAGGGCATCCGCCGCGCTGTCGAGGCTGTCCTCGATCATCGGAACGGCGAGCGCTTGTTCGGCCGGCGTGAGTGATCGCCCGGCCGCCTGCGCCTGCGTGAGGAGCGTCGCCAGGATGTCGACCTTCAGCGTGCTGGCGGTGTGCTCGACCAGACCCGGACGGAACTGCAGGAGTTGCCCGGTGCGGATGTTCTCGACGGCCACCGTGACGTTGTCGCTCCGGGTGGCGACGTAGTCGGCAATGGCCGGGATCATCTCGGTCGCTCCCGATCGGCCCGTAGGCGATCCAGTAGCCGCCGGCGCCAGCGGCCAGACCGACGGCCGAGGCCCCCTGTGTCGTCGTTACCGCGTCGGAGCCCTCGAAGGCGGCGTCGCCGAAGGTGAAGACCCCACCGTCGGCGCCCACCAGCCAGTAGCCCCGTCCGTCAGGCGTGGCGGTGATCCCCACGATCGGGGCATTGAGGGTGAGGTTGCCCAGCGAGCCCTCGAAGGCGGCGTCGCCGAAGGTGAAGACCCCACCGTCGGCGCCCACCAGCCAGTAGCCCCGTCCGTCAGGCGTGGCGGTGATCCCCACGATCGGGGCATTGAGGGTGAGGTTGCCCAGCGAGCCCTCGAAGGCGGCGTCGCCGAAGGTGAAGACCCCACCGTCGGCGCCCACCAGCCAGTAGCCCCGTCCGTCAGGCGTGGCGGTGATCCCCACGATCGGGGCATTGAGGGTGAGGTTGCCCAGCGAGCCCTCGAAGGCGGCGTCGCCGAAGGTGAAGACCCCACCGTCGGCGCCCACCAGCCAGTAGCCCCGTCCGTCAGGCGTGGCGGTGATCCCCACGATCGGGGCATTGAGGGTGAGGTTGCCCAGCGAGCCCTCGAAGGCGGCGTCGCCGAAGGTGAAGACCCCACCGTCGGCGCCCACCAGCCAGTAGCCCCGTCCGTCAGGCGTGGCGGTGATCCCCACGATCGGGGCATTGAGGCCGGGCAACGAGGTTCCGGACACCGCGGCCGAGGCGGATCCGAATGCCGTCACCGCGTCGGGTCCGGCTGTGCCCGACTCGAGATGCGGGGTGGATGCGGCCGGTGCGGATGGCGCCACGGCGGCGCTCGCGAGGACGCCCGGGAGCGGCCACGAACCGATCGTCAGGGCGCACATGAGGACGCCGAGCGCAATGACCGTTGGTCCTGTTCGCCGGGTGCCACTCTTCGATGGGCGCATGATGCAGACCATATCTGCAGGCGGGCGCCGCTCTCCGCAATTCGCGACCGTGGCTAGGCTCGCATTCGCAATGATCCCCGCAGTGAGCCGAAGAGGAGACATCGATGTCGAGCCGCGACCTCCTGATGGACGCATTCGAAAGGATCCGCGACGCGGTGCACCCGGCGGTGAACGGCCTCTCGTCAGAAGAGTTGGCCTTCCGTCTGGACGCCGAGACCAACTCCATTGCCTGGCTCGTGTGGCACCTGACACGCATTCAGGACGACCACGTGGCCGCACTCGCCGGGACCGCCCAGGTCTGGACGGAAAAGGGGTGGGTCGACCGGTTCGGGTTACCCCTCGAGACGACCGATACCGGATACGGCCACGGCCCGGATGAATCGGCCAAGGTCGTGGCCGACAGCCCTCTCCTGCTGGGCTATTTCGAGGATGTCCATGAGAAGTCGCTGGCGTTCGTCCGATCGCTCGACGAGACGGACCTGGCGCGGGTCGTGGACACTCGTTGGGATCCACCGGTCACCGTGAGCATCCGATTGGTGAGCGTTATCGCTGACGATCTGCAGCACGTCGGTCAGGCCGCGTATCTCCGGGGGATCCTCGAGCGGCGCTGACCTGATCGGGTGGGGCGGCCGTCCACGGCGCGCCGGGAGCACGAATGAGGGGGAACATGGTCACCGGAGATCTTCTCGAGGTCAGTGTCTTCGACCCCGACGTCTATGCCAACGGCGATCCCGTGCAAAATGGGTTGCCGCTCGAGCTGTTCGCACAATTGAGGGACAGGGCGCCGTGTCTGCGTCTTCCCTGCGAGATACCCGGGCATGAGAAGTCCGCCTGGGTGCTCTCCCGCTACGAGGACGTGTCGACCATGTTGCGCGAGCCCGATCGCTTCCTTTCGGGCAGTGGCGTCACCATGCGCGCCACCCACACGACCGTGTCAGGGGACGGGGGCAAGCCGGCCATGATCACCATGGACGGCGCGGCCCATGTGCGCAACCGGCGTCTCGTCAATCGTGGCTTCACTCCGGCGGTGGTGCGCAGCTTCGAGGCGCACTTCCGTAAGATCGCCGGCGACATCGTGCAGCGGGCGGTGGACCTCGGCTCGTTCGACTTCGTCGGAGAGGTGGCGAGCCAGTTCCCGCTCCATGCCATCTGCGACCTGTTGGGAGTGCCCGACGCGCGATCGCCCGGCTCTGGCCCGTTGGACGAACACACTGACGACGCCCACCGATCCCGAATACGCACCCACGCCCGGGGAATTCTTCGAGGCCATGCAGCACATGTGGGCGTACGGACTCGAGTTGGCCGAGCTGCGGCGGCGCAATCCCGGCACCGATGTCATGTCGGTGATCGTGGCGGCGGCGGACAACGACACGCTGAGCGAGGACGAGCTCATGGGATTCGTGTTCACCTTGGCCGCCGCCGGCAACGAGACGACGCGCAACAGTGCCAGTCACGCGTTGCTCGCCCTGTTGCAACGACCGGACCAACTGGCATGGCTGCGCGAGAGGGTCGAGCACATCCCCGACAGCGCCATCGAGGAGTTGCTGCGGTGGTCGACGCCGGTGATCTACATCCGCCGCACGGCGGCGTGCGACCTCGAGATAGCGGGCCACGACATCGCGGCAGGTGATCCCGTCGCGGGATTCGTGGCCTCCGCCAACTTCGACGGCGGCGAATTCGCGGACCCGCTCGAGCTTGATCTCCTGCGTCGGCCTAACCGGCACCTGACCTTTGCCACGGGGCCGCACCTCTGTATGGGTGCCCACATCGCTCGTCTCGAATTACGGGTGCTCTTCGAGGAACTTCTCACGCGCACGCGCACCATTGAGCTGGAGGGCCCAATGGAATATGCGCGCGACAGCTACGTGCGCGGCGTCAAGCGCCTCGGGGTGCGTGTGTCCTAGACGTCAGGCGGCAAGCTCGAGCGGTGCAGACCGCTCGACCGAAGCCTTCACGATCTTGTCCGCCACGGAAGGGACCAGGCGAAGGATGGAGCGGAACTCGCTGGCCGAGCTGACCAGGACGCCCAGATCGGTGGCTGCCGTGGCCGTCGCCGTCCGGCGTGAACCGTTGAGCAGCGCCATTTCGCCGAGGAACTCGCCACTCCCGACTTCGGCCACCTTGGCGACGCCTTCGTCGGTCACCCGCGAAACTTCGGCCGTGCCACTGTCGATGATGATGAATTCGTGGGCGGTGCTTCCTTCTCGCATCAGCACCTGATCCTTGGGGACCTGAAGGTACGTCGTCAGCGAGCGGATCTGCCGCAGCTCGGCCTTCGTGCAGCCGGCAAAAAGTTCAAGTTCTCCGATATCTACGACGTGCGGTGTGCTCATCTACGGCTCCTTCAATCTGGGTCTCAAAAAATCCCGACACGGAGAGTATACCAGCTTCCATCGGAAAAAACAATCATAATTACGTTCTATATCTGATAAAGAGATCACCCCGAATCGCAATTGCCGAAGGTGGTGACTCGAACGGGATCAGCTCGGAGGGTTGCTTCGGACCGGGGCGTAGACGTCGTCTACCAGGTCGTTCGGGGAATGGGCCCAGGTCGGGTCACGCGTCACGCACGCCGTCAGGGCGTCACGGTGTAGGTGTCACGCCCGGCGTGCAGCTGAGTCCCGGGAGTGTTGCCCACGATCCTTCCGTCGGTTACGACCGCAGTGCCGTTGACGAGAACGTGATGCACACCCACGCCCTCGGCATAGAGCCGCCATGCCCCGCCCGGGAGATCCTCGCGCATCCGCTCAGGTTGGTAGCCCACGGTGTCGAGATCGAAGATCACGGTGTCGGCGGCATAGCCGTCGGCGATCCGCCCCCGTCCGCGCAGGCCGTAGAGCCGGGCGGGGACGTCGCTCAGCTGCTCCACGGCCTCCTCGAGGGAGATCACCCCGAACTCACGGACGCCGTGGGCCAGGACCGCAGTGGAATAGGTGGCCCCGCACATCATGTCGAGGTGTGCACCTGCGTCCGACCCCCCGACGACGGTCCGCGGATCGCGCCAGACGTCGGCCCGGAGCTTCCACTCCTGGGCCCCCGTGGGCGGCACGGCGGGCCGCAGCCCGGTGCGCAGGTCGTCGGCCACGACGATGTCGCAGAGCACGTCGAAGGGATCGGCGCCCCGCTCGGCGGCGATCTCACCGATGTTCCGTCCTTCGATGGCCCGGTTGGCCTCGCTCGTCACCTCGACCACCTGCAGGCGGGACCAGTTTGCGAGGAGACGCAGCACGCCGGTGTCCGAGGCTGCGCCTTCCCGGAGGCGATGACGCACCTGGGGATCGGAGAGGGCCCGCATCCGCTCGGCGACGGGGAGCTTCATCACCGGGCCCCAGCCGGGCAGCCCGTCGAGCGCAAAGCCGGAGAGGAAGGAGAGGCGGATCCCCATGCCGTGGGGGAGCGTCAGGGCGACGACGCGACCACCGTGGGCCGCTGCGTAATCGGAGGCGGCCAGCTGGTGCGTATGGGAGCCGCCGCTGATGGTGGAACCGCCGAGAACGTTCCAGTTGATGGGCCGGTTGGCCCCGACCGACATTGCGGTCAGCAGTTCGGTCTCCTCCTGGGTATAGCCGTTGAGGGAGCCGTCGAGGATGCCGGCCAAGGTGGTGCCCTCGACGTCGGCGACCGCGCCGGCCAGGGTGACCAGCTCCTCGATGCTCGCGCCTCGGGAAGGGACCGGCTCGCCGTTGCCGTCGTTGTGGGTGGGCGCTCTCGACGTGGAGAACCCCAGAGCACCGGCGCGGCAGGCCTCGGTGACGAGGCGTGCCATCTCCTGGATCTGTTCCTCGGTGGCCGGCTCGTGGCACGCCTCACCCATCACTACCCGACGGATGGCGGAGTGCCCGGTCAGAAAGCCGGCATTGATGCCGAGGTGCCCGTCGAAGCGCGCCACCCAGTCCGCGTAGTTCTTCCAGTCCCAGGGGAGGCCCGCCTCGAGCGCCGCCAACGGCATGCCTTCGACGCGCGCCATCAACCGCATGAGGTAATCGGCGTGGGCCTCGCCGGCGGGGGCGAGGGTGAAGCCGCAGTTGCCCCCGATGGCGGTGGTGACGCCGTGGAGCGGGGAGGGGCTGGCCGCCGGATCCCAAGACAGCTGGGCGTCGTAGTGGGTGTGCACGTCGACGAAACCGGGCGCCACGACGAGCCCGCTGGCGTCGATGACATCCGCCGACCCGCGGACGTCATCGGCAGGGATGAAGCGACCGTCACGTACGGCGACGTCGCGCACCCCACCGGGGGCTCCCGTGCCGTCGACGACGTAGCCGCCTGTGATCAGGGTGTCTGTCATTGCGATCCCCCATAACTCTTCGGCTCTCGCCGGTCGCAGGTGCCACGAGCGTGTCCGCTCACAGTAGCGCCGACGTCTCCGGGGAGCCTCTGCACTCCACCCACCCGCAGAGATAACGTCGCCGGCATGGCCGTCGCAGCGTTCCTCGAGGAGAGTGCCGTGCATCTTCGAGAGGAAGGTTGGGTGACTCTGCCCGGCGTGTTCTCGGGGCGCAGCTCGAGGCACTGCGCGAAGGCCTCTCGATCGCCCTCGATGCCGCCAGCGCCGAGGGGCAGATCCTCTTTCGGGAGGGGGTCGACGTGAACGATCGCAGCGTCAGGGTTCTCCACCTCCTCGACGAGCATCCCGCCTTCGCCGACATGGTGGACGATCCGACGGTCAGGGAGTTGGTGTCGTCGGTGCTGGGAGAGAGGTACCTGCTCTCGAGTCTCTCGGCCAATATCTCGCTCCCCGGATCGGAGTCGATGGGGATGCACAACGACCTGATGGCGGTGCTTCCCGAGCCTTGGCTCGCCCCCTACGGCACGAATCTGTTCATCTGCCTCGACGACATGGACGAAGAGAACGGCGCCACCCGCTACCTGCCGGGGAGCCATCTGTTCACGACGAACGACATGGCGAGCCACGACGACCTCGAGCGGACCGTCGCGATTCCGGCGGCCGCCGGTTCCGTCGTGGCCATGGACGGACGGCTGTGGCACACGTCGGGCGCCAACAGGAGTGCGGACCGTTCGCGGCGCATCCTCATCGCTTTCTATGTCGCTTCCTTCATCCGGACCCAGTACAACTGGAACGCCCTCCTCTCCGAGCCGGCCAAGGGAGCGCTCACCCCGGGCGTTCGCCAGTTGCTCGGCCTTGACGAAGGCAACATGGGCGTACGGCTGGGTTACGCCGCCTTCAGCGGCACCCGGCAGGGCATCGACCCCCACACCCACTGACCGTGTGGATTCACCACACCGTGATCCGCGTCCGGGACATGGAGCGCTCGATCGCCTACTGGCGTGACGGCGTCGGCCTCGAGCTCATGATGGACGGGGAGTTCGAGGGAGACTGGCCGACCTTGTTCGATGTGCCGTCGACGTCGTTGCGGTCGGTCTTCCTGGGCGAGCCCGATCGCGGTGGCGGGATTCTCGAATTGGTCGACTTCGGGACGCCCGGCCCGCGGCAGCCTGCGGGCGAGATGCCGGCCGAAGGCCTCGTGCTGGTGGCGTTCCAATGCGCCATCGATCCGGTGCTCGGGCGACTCCGGTCGATGGGCTGCCCGGGACCGCGGCGCGAGATCACCGTGCAGAGCCCGCGTGGACCGGTCCGCATGGTCCTGCTCGAGGATCCCAATGGGGTCCGCTTCGAGCTCACCGAATTCGTCTGAGCGGAAGGGAACCCCCCTTCCCTCATCCCACAATCATGGTGATGCCGGCGCTGGCGATCTGGAATCCTCGCCCGCTCGTGACGGTACAGGTCATGCCTTGCGAGGAGGACAGACAGCGGAATGGGCCGGTGCCGGTCGCCGAGCCGTAGGGGAGTATCGGCGTGTTCTCACCGGGATTGCCCAGGCACTGTTGGCCGGTGCATTTCGACAACGTGCCGTCCGTCTTCATGGTGACCGACCGCGCCGGGGACATGGTCTGGCAGAAGACCTGTTGCAGCGAGGTCGTGTCGTCGATCTCACAACTGATGTTCTTGGACGGTGAGTAGAACTCACCGCCGGTGGATGTTTCAAGTGGGACCGTCACCGTCGTCGTGGAGACCGTCGTCGTCGGGGTTGTGGTGGAAGACGACGTGGTCGAAGTCGACGTGGCGGCCGCGGTCGTCGAGGTGCTCGTGGTGGGGGCGTTCGCCGATGGGGTCGAGCTACAGGCGGCCACCAGCATCGCTGCCGCGGCGGCGCCCCCTACGGCGACGAGGGCTCGGGTCCCCGTCGCCGGCCAGCGTGCCCGACGGCGCCGGGGCAGGGGCGTTCTCAGGAGATGTGACTCTCCGTTTCGGCGTCCTCGCTCTCCCCGTCGGTGCTCCCGATGTCGGAGCTCGCGGCCTCCGACTCGGGCGGCTCCTGGTTGGGACGGTAGGTGGCGGCGAGGAGGCCCGCGGCGGAGATCACGCCGAAGGCGGCGGCCCCCAGGGCGAGCCCGACACCGGAGCGGGACTTGCGGCCCAGGAGCCGGTCCACGGACCAGCGCCCGGAGCCCAGACCGGCCAGTGCCGTTGCGGCGGCCGCGACCACGGCGGTGTATTCCCAACCGCCCTTGAAGACGAAGAAGCCCTTGCCCTTGTGGTCGGTGGCCGCAGCGGTCGCCATCAAGCCCACGACGGCCGCGCTCGGGAGCGGGTTGGCAGCGCCGAGCGTGATCAGGGTCCCCGCCCCGATCTCGGTGGCGGCGGCCATGCGCGCATGGACGGCCGCCGGCCGGAGGCCGAGGGAGTCGAACCAGCGGGTAGTACCCTCCAGGCCGCCCTGGCCGAACACCTTGTTGGACCCGTGGGCGATCAGCATCGGCCCGATCGCCGCTCGTAGCGCGAGCGATGCGAAGTCTCTTTCTCCGGCGCTCATGGGCGTCCCCTTGTCGTAATCGTCTGCATGAAATCGAAACGCTAGCTCCCAGGCCGACCGGCGAGGGCCGATGGAGGAAATCAGGGCGCACCGCCGCGGTGGGATCCCCGTCGTGATCCCCGCCCCCATCGGGGGCGGCATGCGCTCGACCGGCGGTGCACCGGCTCTGGCCGACCATGTCCCGGACGTGGACGCGCCGGCGGTGGCCCGCCTCTGCGCCGCCGGGGGTGTCCTGTTCGGCAAGACGAATGCCCCCACCTGGTCCGCCGATTTCCAGACCCACAACGTGTTGTTCGGCACGACCAACAATCCATGGGACCTGGGTCGCACCACCGGTGGGTCGTCCGGCGGCTCGGCCGCCGCCGTGGCCTGCGGGTTCACGAGTTTCGAACTGGGAACCGACATCGGGGGCTCCGTGCGCATCCCAGCGAGCTTCTGCGGCGTCTTCGGCCACAAGCCCAGCTTCGGGGTGGTTTCCCAACGGGGTTACCTCGATCACGTCGGGGGAGGCACCATCGATGCCGACATCAATGTCTTCGGTCCTCTGGCCCGGAGCGCGGAGGACCTCGAGCTTCTCTTCGACGTGCTGGCCGGGCCGAACACCGACGACGCCGTCGGCTGGCGGCTCGAACTGCCGGCGCCCCGGGCCGTCGAGTTGGGAGGCCTGCGTATCGGCGTGTGGATCGACGATCCCAAAGCGCCAGTGGACACCGAGGTCGGCGACGTGCTCGAGGCCGCAGTGGACGCGTTTGCCGCGGCGGGTGCCGCTGTCTCCCCGGCGCGTCCACCCCTGGACATTGAGGAGATGTTCCACCTCTTCCTCGGGCTGACAGGCGCCGCGGCGGCCCTGTCGATCGATCCCGGCCCGTCGGACCTGGCGGGCGGCAGCTTCCGGCAGTTGCTCCAGTTGCGGGTCGAGCGGGCACGCGCACGAGCCATCTGGTCAGAATGGTTCTCGGACCATGACGTGCTCCTGTGCCCGGTGATGCCGATGGCCGCCATCGCGCACGACACGGCGAGACCGTTCATGGAGCGGACGACCCTGATCAACGGTGAGCCGAGGCTGCACATGGACTGCACGGCCTGGACGGGCCTCGTCGGCGTGGCCTACCTCCCCTCGACCGTGATTCCCGTAGGCCGCACCTCCTCAGGCCTGCCGGTCGGCATGCAGATCGTCGGCCCCTTTCTCGAAGACCGGACCACGTTGCGGGCCGCCCGGCTCCTGCACGCCGTCCTCGGCGAATGGGAGCCCCCACCCCTGGCCGGGTCCTGATCGGGGCCTGATCCGGGCCGAGCCCAGGACAGGGCCACCCGGGAATGGCACTATGGGTGCCTCTGCAAGGGAGGGAGGGACGACACCAGTGCTTCGACCGGGTCACGCCGGGCCTCGAAGCGCCGGGTCGTCACGAGGAGAAAGGTGGGAGCGCGATGGAAGCCCGCATCAATCACGTTGCGATGAGCATGCCCCTGGACGAGTCGATCCGGGAGGACATCAATAGCTTCTACAACGAGGTGTTCGGCTGGACGCCCTATACGCCGACGGGCGAAATGGGCAATCCGTTGGTCATGCTCATGTCGGATCCGCGGGTCTTCGTCTATATCGTCGATCAGAAGGAAGGCATGGTCGCGCCACCGCTCGATCACTTCGGGATCCAGGTCTTCGACGAGGGTGAGCTCGACGAGATGCTCGGCCGGGCGAAGACCTACAAGGAGAAGGACGATCGTGTCCGCATCATCGAGAAGAAGATCGAGCGGCACACCGCTGACAAAGAGGCGCGATCTGATCTGGCGGAGGCGAGGGGAGCTGACTTGGTCAACTGCTACATCGGCTATCTCCTTCCGATGATGGTGGAGATCCAGTACTTCCGCTCGAACTAGCTGGCACCGCGCCGACCGGGGTGGGTGGTCCTGGCACAATGCGGGTCTGACGCGTCCCCAACAGATCGGAGAAATTTCTCATGGTGAGTTCCGCGGAGCGGATCGGAGACGACGAGTCGACCATGCACGTCGCCGTCTATCGAGGCGAAGGCAGGGTGCCGGTCGAGTCCCTTCCGATACCCCCGCTCAACGATGCGCACGACGTACTGGTGGAGATCGCGTACTGCGGGATCTGTGGCACCGATCTCCACGCGATCGTCGAGGACCTCGGCATCTTCGGTTGGGGCGCTCCTGGATTCATCGGCGGGCACGAGTGGTCGGGAAGGGTCGTGGCGACGGGGGAGGGCGTGACTGCGTGGAAGGTGGGAGATCGGGTCACCGCCAGTAGCGGCGAGTGTGGCGAATGTCCCACCTGCCTGTCCGGACGGCCGTCCATTTGTCGCGTGCGCAGGCCCGATGACGGGCAGGGTGGCTGGTCCCAGTACATGCGGATGCCTGAAGCGTCCCTTGTGGCGCTCCCGGACGGGCTCGACCTACGCGCCGCCGCGTTGGCGGAGCCTTTCGCGGTCGCCCTCCACGGCGTGTCCCGGAGCACGGCGAAGCCGGGCGCACGTGTGCTGGTCACCGGTGCCGGTCCGATCGGCACCCTGACCGTCGTCGCCCTCCACGCCCGGGGGATCGACGACGTGACGGTGAGCGAGCCGAATCCTCTGCGCCGGGCCATCGCCGAACGGCTCGGTGCGAAGACGGTTTCGCCCGAGGATCTCGCGCAAGGCCCGGAGGGAGTTGCGCTTCGCTTCGATGCGGTCATCGAGACGTCGGGAAATCCCAACGCGGTGACGGCGGCGTTCGATACCCTCGTTCCGGGGGGTTTCCTCGTGCTGGTGGGAGTCATCGTGCCCCCGACCAACCTGAACCTTCTCCGCATGCTCACCGACGAGATCACGGTGACCGGATCAGCCCTCTATGACGAAGGTGGTATCGGGGAGGCTGTGCAATTACTCGCCGACGGTCGGGTGCCCGTCGACCTCCTGGTGGAGCCCGAGAGCGTCTCTTTGGACGAGGTGGCGGATGCCTGCGCCAAACTCGCCTCGGGTCACTTGGGCGGCAAGGTCATGGTGACGCCCGGCTGAGGGTCCCGGACTTCGTCCTCTCAGGCCATTCCGTAGAGGTCTGCGGCGTTGAGGCCGAGGATCCGGCGCTGGACGTCCGCGTCGAGGGTGGAGACGGTCTCGAAGAGCTCTGCTGTAGCGCCGGGGAACGTCGAATCGGCGTGGGGGTAGTCCGAGCCCCACACGATCCGGGACGGCCCGATGAACGGAGCCAACGCCGGCAATGTGGGCTCGTCGACCTCGAAGCTCACCCAGCATTGGCGGGCGAAGTATTCGCTCGGGAGAAGCGACATCGGGGGCGCGTAGCGATGGTACGACGGGACCTGATGGTCCAGACGCTCCAGCCAGTAGGGAGCCCACCCCCCGCCGGCCTCGAGGAATACGAATCGCAGCGCCGGATGGCGCTCGAGAATGCCCAGACCGATGAGTTGGGCGCAGGCGAGCATCTGCTCGAGCGTGTGCGAGCAGGCGTGGAGCACGAGGACATTGGTCGGCGTGCGGTCCGATCCGAGTGGCGGTACGGCGTTCTGGAATCCTTCGTGGATGGCCACGGTCATCCCCAATGCCTCTGCCTCTTCCCAGAAACGGTCGTTGACCGGGTCGACGAGCGTGCGGCCCAGGCACGGGTTCGGGCGCACGAACGCCGACACGAAGCCCAGCTCGTCGCGGGCCCGGCGGAGCTCTTTGACGGCGGCGTCAGGGTCTTGGAAGGGCACCATCGCCGCGCCGTAGAGACGGTCGGGAGCGGCGGCGCAATAGCTCGCGAGCCAATCGTTGTAGGCGCGGGCCACTGCCGTCGCGGCTTTCGGGTCCTGTAATGCCCCAGAAGCCGAGCCCGATGGTCGGATAGAGCACGACCTCGTCGATGGCCTCGCTGTCCATGTCGACCAGGCGTGCCGCGGGGTCGAACGCACCCGTCCGCGCTTCTCCCAACGGAACGGGCCCGCTCGGCGCGCCGACGTCGGTCCCCGGCTGCCCCATCTGGCCGAGACGAGCCACAAAGACCTCCTGCCCTCCGATGAGCACGTGGTCGAGACCGTCGCCGTCCGTGACGGCGGTGGGCCGGTACTGCTCGGGGAGTGATGTCCAGGCCGACCATGGTTCGAGCACGTGGCCGTCGCCGTCGAGCACCCTCATGTCGTTGTACATTCCACGAACATATCCGTAAGTCATGGAGCGGGGATGCTCCGGCTGACCGCCGGGAATTGTGCGAGGCGGGATGCCTCGGATCCGGTTGAACTCGGTCCTTACCGGCGCAGCAACGTTGCGAGTGCTTCGGGATCGAACAGGACGCGCGCGATCGAGCGGTTCCGTCCCGAGGAGCGCGGCTGGTGTGCCCTGGGGGTCCTGCTCCTGGAAACGCCGCTCGGTCTCGATCACCCAGGGCTCGTAGCGACCGGCAACCAGGCCGCTGCTGTACGCCTCGTCCGTAAGGCCCACTCGACGCCCCAACTCACTCAGGTCGGAGATGGTGAAGCCGCCGGTCTGCTCGGGGGGCTGTGCCGCGAACAGTGCGCGTCGGAGCTCATCGAACCGTCCGGCTTCGGCCGCCAGCGCCAGCGCATTGTCCGCCCGGACCGATTCGACGCCGAGGAAACATCGCATCCGGTATTCGACGGCGAGTGCTCCTTTTGTCACCTCACCTTGCAGAAATTCCCCGCTGGACTCTTCGAATTGCCTGCAGTACGGGCATTGGGGATCTTCGAAGACGACCAGGCGAGGTGCGGCCGGGTCTCCGAGGAGCACGCCACCCTCGGTGGTGTGGTTGCCGGGTACGGGTGTCGCCGCCGCGTGGTCCATGTCCTGTGTTCTACCGCACACGGTAGAACGCCGGACCGCCACCACCGCCACAACCTTGCGGGCCTCGCTCGGGGCGCATCCCGTTCAAGGTGGACGAGGTCCGCGCGTTGGAGACCGTTCTCTGGGTGCGGTACACAAGTGACCTGAGACCGGGAAGGATGGCTCATGGCGTTCAAGGGGTGGCCGATCGGGGCGGTCGAGTTCTACGAGAGGCTCGAAACCGATAACACGAAGACCTATTGGCGAGAGCACAAGGCGGTGTACGAGCAGAGCGTCGTGGGGCCGATGGAAGAGCTGTTGGTCGAATTGGCCGAAGACTTCGGAACCGGCCGCATCTTTCGGCCCTATCGAGACGTCCGCTTCAGCAAGGACAAGAGTCCGTACAAGCTCAACTGCGCCGCCCACCTGCCCGGTGGCTACATCTCGTTCTCGGCCGAGGGGCTTTTCGTCGGCAGTGGCCTCTACATGCCCGGACCTGAGCAGCTCCAACGCTTCCGGACCGCCGTGGATGGCCAGAAATCCGGTTTAGAGCTGGAGGGGATCGTGGCCGTGCTCCGCAAGGACGGCTACGACGTCGGGGCCCATCAGGTGCTCAGGACTGCGCCGAGGGGCTATCCGAAGGACCACCCTCGCATCGCGCTGCTGCAACAGAAGGGGATCGTCATGTCCAGGTCCTGGCCGGTCGCGGCGTGGCTTGGCACCAAGAAGGCCAAGGACCGCGTGGTCGCGTGCCTGATCGCCGCACGCCCTTTGCACAGCTGGCTGGAACGGTACGTCGGCTGAGGCCGCACCCGGCCGATCGCAGTACGCTCCACCGGATGCGCGCGCTGCGGCTCACGACCTATCACGAAGAAGCCGAGTTGCTCGAGGTGGACGACCCCGAACCGGCACCGGGGCAGGTGGTCATCAAGGTGGGAGCGGCTGGCCTCTGCCACTCCGATCTGCACATGATGCACGGTTCAGCCGCCTCCGCACCGTGGCCGGTCCCCTTCACGTTGGGCCACGAGACCGCCGGCTGGGTGCACGCCGTCGGCGCAGGCGTGCAAGGTGTCGCGCTCGGGCATCCTGTGGCCGTCTATGGGGCCTGGGGCTGTGGCACGTGCGAACGCTGTTTGCGGGGCATGGACAACCTTTGCGAGGACCCGTCACATCGCGTGGGGCGCGGCAGTGGGCTGGGACTCGATGGTGGGATGGCGGAGTTCATGCTGGTGCCCGACCAGCGCTACCTCGTACCGCTCCCCGAAGGTGTGACCCCCTATGCGGCCGCGCCGTTGACGGATGCCGGGCTCACTCCTTTTCATGCGATCCGGCTTTCGGCGGCCAAACTCGGGCCCACGGCCACCGCGCTCGTGATCGGTATCGGCGGGCTCGGTCACGTCGCGGTGCAGATCCTCAAGGCGACGACCGCCGCACGCGTTATCGCCGTCGATACGAAAGCGCACCCTCTGGAGCTGGCGGCATCCCTCGGTGCTGATGCGGGGATCCTCGCTGGAGACGGTGCTGCGGAGCAAGTGCGACGAGCGACGAGAGGCCGTGGAGCGGATCTCGTCCTGGACTGCGTCGGGTCAGCGGACACGTTGGCGCTGGCGGCGGCATCCGCACGCAGCATGGGTGATATCACGCTCATCGGCGTCGCTGGAGGCACATTGCCCTTCCGATTCGGACACCCTGCCAGTGAGGTGTCGGTGCGTTCGGTCTATTGGGGAAGCCGCTCCGAGCTGGTCGAGGTGCTCGAGCTGGCCGCCCGGGGCCTCCTGAGTGTGCAGGCGACGGCGTATCCACTCGAGCGGGCTATCGAGGCGTACCGCGCACTGGCCGCCGGAGAAGTGCTGGGCCGGGCCGTCGTCGTCCCCGAGGGCGCCTCGTGACGACCACGGCCGAAAGGAAGCCGGCAACGCTCCATATCTCCTGCGCCTTCGCACCCTCCCCGTCGACGCCCGACCACATTGCGGTGGCAGAGCGGCTCGGCTACCAACGGGCGTGGTGCTACGACTCTCCGGCCCTCTACGCCGACACCTGGATGGTGCTCGCCCTCGCCGCCGAGCGCACGACGACCATCGGGCTGGGGCCGGCGGTAATGATCCCGTCCCTGCGCCACCCGATGGTCAGCGCGTCGGCGATCGCCACTCTGGCGGATCTTGCCCCGGGACGGGTGGCCGCTGCCATCGGCGCCGGCTTCAGCGGCCGCTACACGTTGGGCCAGAGAGCGATGCGCTGGGCCGACGTGGCGGAGTACGTCCACGTGCTGCGGAGCCTGTTGCGTGGAGAAGAGGTGCCTTGGGAAGGGTCCGTCATCAAAATGATGGAGCGCGACCCGGTCGATGTCCCGCTGCTGATCGGGGCCGACGGGCCGAAGGGGAGGGCCGTCGCCGCCGCGCTCGGCGACGGCATTTTCGTATCCGGTGCGCCACCGGCGGGGGAGGACCTCCCCGCCTGGCGGGCCATGCTCGTCTTCGGGACCGTGCTCGGCGACGGTGAGACCCCGGGTGACGCACGAGTCGTCGATGCGGCGGGCCATGCGCTGGCCGTCGTCTATCACGGGGCGTACGAGCGTCGCGGGGCCGAGGCCGTCGACCGTTTGCCCGGCGGCCGCGGGTGGCGCGAAGCGGTTGAACAGGTTCCTCCGGACCGGCGGCATCTGGCCATCCACGAGGGGCATCTCCTGCGCGTGAGTGACCGGGACCGCGCGGCGATCGAGGAGGGGATCGATCTCCTGCCGACGGTGTCGTTCAGTGGAACCTCGGCACAATTGCGTGAGCGAGTGGCGCAGATCGGGGAGGCCGGGGTGACCGAGATCGCCTACCAACCCGGCGGCCGTGACATACCCGGTGAGTTGGAACGGTTCATGTCCGCGGTCGGCTGAACCGCGAAAGCTCGATACGGCCCCCTACACCAGGCTCAATGACCCGAGGTCGCGAACGGCGGCACAAGAACGACTGGCCATGGCCAGGAACATCTCATCGGCGGAGCGGCTCCTTCCCTGGGACGTCATCGTTCCGAGGACGGTGATCATCGGGCCCTGAAGTTGGCCGAATCGGTAGTCGTCGAAGCATTGCTCGGCGCTGTACCCCTCGACGCCACGCCGCAGGAGGTCGTCGTAGTACATCTCGACGAGCGACTCCTCTGCGCCGCGACGTTCATCGACGGGCAGGCTGGTGGCGATGAAATAGGAAAGATCTCGCGCCGGTAGCGCAAGCGTGAGGGTCTGCCAATCGACGGCGACGACGTCACTGCCGGTAGGCGGGAACATCAGATTGTCCAGCCGGTAGTCCCCGTGCACGAGCGTGAACGGGGCAGGGCGGGCCAGGAGCCATTCGACCAGCACTTCTGCAACTTCACGCAACGTGGCGATGTCGTGTTCGTCCAGATCTGCTGCGAAACGGGCGATGAATTGTCCGGTCGCCGTCGAAGCGAGACCACCCAGGAATTCGGCGCGCTGGCGGGTGAGCGGTATGAGAAAGTCGACTGAGCGGAGTGTGTCGTCGTTCCATCGACAGGCGTGGAGAGCAGCCAGATTGCGTACCGCATACCCCATCTGGTCGATCGGGCATCCGTCGACCTGGCGGCCCGGCCGACGCGGCGACAGATCCTCGAGGAGGAGGGTGAACTGCGTTCCGTCGTCTGAGATCGAACCGTACCAACACGATGGCGTCCGCACGTCGAGTGTGCCGGCCAGTCGGGTATAGAAGCCGACCTCGTTGCGGTGGGCGGTGGCAACCTGACGCCGCGCCGCCTCGTCTCCTTCTGCCAGCTTTGCCACCAAGGTCGGCGGGCACCCGGCAGCGTCGATGTGTAACAGATAGGTCGAGGACGTCTGTCCGGTACCGATCTGCTCGGACGAAACCGAGCGCACTTCGGTGCCCAGCGCGACCGAGAGCCACCCGGCGCTGAGATCCTCGGCGCACGCGGCGATCGGATTCACGACGGGCTTCGCCCCGGATTGGCGGGCATCGCCGGGCGCCCGGCAGGACGCACGGCGCGGTAGGCGGGAAGGATGGGTGCCAGTTCGGACGGGGTGGCACCGTGCAGGATCACGCTGTCCGCGCCGAGCTCGAATTCCCGCAGGATTGCTGCACTGCATTGCTCCGGCGTCCCGGTCGCGGCGGCTGCCATCCATTCTTCGGGGATCAGCGTGGCGAGATACTCGAGGTCGCTCGTGGACGCCTTGGCGTCGAAGGCACCGCGGAAGCCCTGCACGAACGGGTCGGCGCGGAACCTCGCCAGCACCGCGGGATCCCAGCCGTTCGCCGCCACCAGGACGTCGCCGTAGCCCCGGAGGTAGGAGGCGAGCCGACCGACGGTCTTCTTGAGCCGCGCTGCCTCGTCAATGTGGTCCCCGACCGTGGCGAGGACTGACCACACCCGGATACTGGAAGGATCGCGTCCGGCGCGCTCGGCCCCGCGGCGCACGCTGGCGACCGAGTTGGTGAGGGCCTCATTTCCGAAGAACGTGTGCAAGACGACGGCATCCATGCACTCGCCGGCGAACTCGAGCGTCTTTTCACCCATGGCCACCAGCAGCAGCGGGATGTCCTCGTCAAAATCGGCGTCCTGGTGCAGATACGGGTACCTGCCTGCCGGTCCGTCGTGCCCGACGATCGCCTCGCCCCTCCAGAGGCGGCGCAGGATGCTCGCTACATCGCGGATCTGGGCGGTGGTGATGGGATCCAGCCCCATGCTGGTGAAAAGCGCAGGGAAACCCCGGCCGAGCCCCAGGGCGAAGCGCCCGCCGGTCAGCCGGTGCATGGTCGTGGCGAAGGTGGCCGTGACCAAGGGGTGCCGGGTGTTGTGGTTCGTGGCGGCGGAGGCGACACCGATCGCCTCACTGACCGCGCCCGCGGCGCCGCACAGGGTGGGTGCGTCTTTGAGGTTGAACCGCTCGGAGACGAAGGCCGATCCCAGGCCCAACTGCTCAGCCTGCCGTACTTCGTCGACGAGATCGCGGGGCGAGTCGGAGTGGCCCGCCAGCGTATAGAAACCGAGTTCGCTCAATTGCTCCACCTGCGGGCTCCTTTTGCCATCGACCTCGCCTCATGGAGGGAGATCGAGGACGTATCACCCTGCACGATCTCCTCGGTGGAAGCGGGGACTCCAACGGGCAGCTACGGTACCAGTCCATCAATATCGACATCGGGATCAGGTTCGCGGCGCCCACGGTGCTGCTCTCGGACCTGGGATGAAGCTCCACGGCAAGGCACGCGTGATGAGCCGGGCGATGAGAGGGCGGGGAAGACAATGGCTGGTCGACTGACGGGAAAAGTTGCGGTGATCACCGGCGGGGCGTCGGGCATCGGTTGGCAGACCGTCCAATTGTTCGTGGCGGAGGGGGCCAAGGTCGTCATTGGTGACAACAATGCGGCGCTCCTCGATCAGCGGGGAGCGGAACTCGAGGGCGACACGAGTTCGACCGCTGTGGTCGATGTCTCGCAGGAGAGCGAAGTCGAGGGACTCGTCGGCGTTGCAGTGGACAGATTTGGCCGCGTCGATGTCGCCGTCAACTGCGCCGGTGTCGGTTTCCTCGGTGCGGTGGAGCAGCACCCGGTTGACCGCTGGCGGGCCGTGCTCGACGTGTGCCTCACCGGGACCTTCCTTGCCGTCAAGCACGAGGCACGCGCGATGCTCGATCACGGCGGCGGCGCCATTGTCAACATCTCGTCGATCTCCGGTCGGCAGGTGAGCGAGGGGATGGCTGCCTACTGCTCGGCCAAGGCCGGAGTGGACATGCTGACCCGTGTCGCCGCGGTGGAGTTGGGTCCCCGGGGAATCCGGGTGAACGCCATTGCCCCCGGATTCGTCGAGACTCCCATGACCGCGCCGACCCGAGGCAGGTCGCGCCAGGCGTTTCTCGAGGCAATTCCTCTCGGTCGAGCCGGGCAACCGGCTGATATCGCGAGCGCCGCCCTCTTCCTGGTCAGCGAGGAGTCCGCATGGGTCAATGGGGAGACCCTTGTCGTCGACGGTGGTGGGGTCCAGCGCGAAGCCCCGCGCTTCTTGAGCGCGAACGGCTGAGACCACAGCGATCACTCCGCCAGTTGGGGGAGGTCACTCTTCTGGACGGGGGCCTGTTCGACCCCGCCCCCGGTCGGGTGACCAAATGTCAGATAGTTTCAATCGGCAGTGGCCCACCCGGCGAGTCCGGCAAGCCCGTACGCGCACTCGAACCGACATGAGGAGAAGGTATGGCTGAGGGGGAGATCGAAGTAAACGGCGGGATCGTCGTTTACGAGTTCATAGGGCCCGAAGACGGGGAAGTCGTGGTGGTGACGCCGGGAGGCCGGTTCAGCAAGGACTACGGCGGCGTGCACGAGCTCGCCAACGCCCTCGCCGCAGGTGGGAAGCGTGTGCTTCTTTGGGACCGTCCCAACTGTGGGAGATCGGACATTCAGCTCTACGGCGTATCGGAATCACACATGAGAGCCGAGACGCTCGGCCTGATGCTGAAAAAGCTCGGGATCGAGAAGGTGATCGCTTCGGGCGGCTCGGGCGGCGCTCGAGACTCCATGATCTTCACCATGATGTGGCCGGAACTGGTCACCAAGCTCGCAGTCTGGTCGATCGTCGGCGGAACGTACAGCAGCATGTCGCTCGCCGGCGTGTACGTCCTCAATGAGCTGCGCACCGTCAGGAGGCAGGGCATCGAGGGCATCATCGAGATGACGGGCGGAGCCGGCTCCTGGGCCGACATGGTCGCGGTCAATCCTCGCAACCGGGACCGCTTGTTGGCCGTCGGGAGCGAAGAGTTCGAACGGGTCATGAACCGGTGGTTGAACGCCTACATCCCCAAGGCGAACGAACCCATCCCCGGCGTCAGCGACTGGGAGTTCGAAGGGATCAAAGTACCCACTCTGATCATCCGGGGCGGCGCCAAGGACTTCGACCATCCGCCGCGCACGTCGATGGAGGTGCACAGCCTGATCGAGGGCTCGATCCTCATCGATCCCCCGTGGCCCGAGGACGCTTGGGAGCGCGCCTCCGAGGCGACCGCGGCAGGCACCGGCCATCTCTTCGACCCCTGGGTGCTCGGCGCGCCGGCGATGCTGGCCTTCTACGACAAGACGTAGCTTCACCGCCTCGATCACCGCGCACGGTCATTCGTAGGCGGTGATCTCCAGGCCCTGGCCGAAGTGTTGGAACGGTGAGCCCGGCCGGTAACTCTCGGGGACGTCCTCGATGCTGTCGTAGACGGCAACGTCGAAGACGTTGGACGAGCGGATGGACTCTTCGACGTCAACCCCGCAGAGTCGCATCTCGTTGGCCGTGTCGAAGCAATTGACGAGGAGGACGACCTCATCACGCAGTTCCTCGTAGCGCTGGCGGGAGATGCGGCCGAGCAGCGTGTACTCGCAGCCGCCGGGAGCGTCCCCGACGCGGCGGGCGATCATGGCGTGGTGCTTCCCGTCGTCGATGCAGTAGAGGGTGTAGTCGTCGGCCTCGAGGCACTCGCGGATGCGGTCGTGCCGCTCGTGTGCGGGCAGGAGGTGCCATTGGGTGTGCCGGCGGTCCTTCATGGCCCAGAGCGGCGCCGGCGGGATGGTGTGCTCCGGCTCGTCCTCTTCGAGGGGCGTCGACACGTCATGGCCGACCATCGGGCCCGGGGTCACGGCCAGTCCGGACTCGGTGATGATGTCACCCGGCTTGGGCCGGCCGGACGAGGCCGGTACCGCCTCTCCCCATTCGTGGTCCTGCTGGTCGTCGTCCTGGCCCGTCATCGGTGTCCTCCCGGGGTCTCCGTCGCTCGGAGCGCTGCTCGGCCTTCGACCCTACTGGGTCCGGTCCCCGGTTCGGCACCTGGGGTCCGACTCGTTATTCGCGCATGAGCATGAGGGCAGCTTCTCGTTCGAGATCGATGTAGGGCTCTCCACTGACGTCGATGACGACGCGGTCGATCGTGCCACCCGTGAACGAGTACGGCGCTGCGCCCGGATAGTCATCGGTGACGGGTTCCCCGCTGTGTCGACCGACATACAGTGCTGCGCCAGCGATCGCGAACGCACCGAGCTGGGTTTTGATCGGTGATGTACCGACCATTTGATCGCCGTGATAAATGGAGAGGGTCCCCGAGGTGTGGTCAGCCTCGATGCTCTCCTTCTCGAAGGAGGCCGAGAGGATCAGGTTGTGCCCGGTGGGTACGTCTTCAGAGCCCACGACCATCTGCTCGACGATGCCGACGAAATTGTTCACATAATGGAGCCGATTCTCCTTTATGTAGAGGGCGTGCCCGCCGAACCGAGAACCCATGGCGAACAGGATGCCCTGCGCACCAGGTTCTGGAATGTCGACCAGCGCACCGATGGAGAACGAACGGCCCGCCGTCTTGGCGGCCAGCCACTCCGCCACCGGTGCCGTACCAGGCCGGTAGACGTAACGGGTCCTGTCGGCGGTGAGCTGGGGACGGGGGGTGTTGAAGATCTCGACCGCCGAGCGGTCATCCAACGGGAAGGCGCCGTTCGCCCCGGCTTCCGAGAACCAGATATTGATGAGTTCGCGGAGCTTGTCAGGCCGCTCGGCTGCGAGATCGTGCGTCTCGGCGCGATCGACATCGGTGTGGTAGAGCTCCCACACGTCATCGTTGAAGTGGCTCCATCCCGAGATCGCCGGATGGGTCGTGACGGCTTTCCACCCTTCATGCCAGATGGCACGCGAGCCGAGCATGGCATAGAACTGGGTTTTCCTGCCCGACGGCGCTGATGCGTCCACGACACTGGGTCGCATGCTCACCCCGTCGAGGGGGCTCTGCGTGTGTCCCTTGATGGTCTCGGGTGCGTCCACCCCGAGAATGTCCAAGATGGTCGGCACAATGTCGACGGCATGGTGGTACTGCTCACGCACCTCTCCCTTGGCCTGTGTACCGGCCGGCCACGAGATGATGCACGGGTCGCAGGTCCCACCGTTGAACTCGTAGCGCTTCCACATTTTGAAGGGAGTGTTGAACGCCATCGCCCAGCCGGTCGGGTAGTGGTTGTAGGTGCGGGTACCGCCGAGCTCGTCCATGTGAGCCAGGTTCTCGGCCAGGTCGTCCGCCACTCCGTTGGCGAACTTCATCTCGTTCACCGAACCGTTCGGGCCGCCCTCGCCGCTGGCGCCGTTGTCCGACACGACAACGATGACGGTGTTCTCGAGTTCGTCGTTCGCCTCGAGATACTCCAGGAGTCGACCGATGTTGTAGTCGGCGTGACCCAAAAAGCCGGCGTACACCTCGGCCATGCGGGAGAACAAGGCCTTCTCGTCGTCGTTGAGCGAATCCCAGGGCCGGGTGAAGTCGAGAATCGGGAACGGGAGTCCGTCGGGCCCGGTACGGGATTCGGGCGTGCCGATCGGGTTGATGGGCGGCAGCTCGGTATCGGCTGGGATCAGTCCCATCGCCTTCTGCCGGGCCAGGGTCTCCTCGCGCAATGCCTCATAGCCCTGGTCGAACTGCCCTTTGAACTTCTCGATCCACTCCTTCGGCGCATGGTGCGGTGCGTGGCAGGCGCCGGGGGCGTAATAGAGGAAGAAGGGCTTCTCCGGAACGACAGCTTTGGAGTCCTTGATGAATTCGAGGGCTTTGTCCGTCAGATCGTCGGTCAAGTGGTAACCCTCATCAGGGGTACGTGGCTGGTCGACGAAGTGATTGTCGTAGACGAGGTCGGGAAACCACTGGTTCGTCTCGGCTCCCAAGAACCCGTACCACCGTTCGAAGCCGCGACCGCTCGGCCAGTTGCGACGAGTCGACGCAAGCGTCATCTCGTCGGTCGGGCACAGATGCCATTTGCCGACCATGTAGGTGTTCCAGCCTTGCTCACCCAGGATCTCGGGGAGCATCCCGTTCTCGGGTGGGATCGTTCCGCTGCCATTGGGGAATCCGATCGCCGCCTCGGTGATACACGCCATGCTGTTCCGGGTGTGGTTGCGACCGGTCAGTAGGCACGAGCGGGTGGGCGAGCACAGCGCCGTCGTGTGCCACTGGCTGTACCGCACCCCGCTTGCGGCGATGCGGTCGATGTTGGGGGTCTGGATCGGACCGCCGTAGCAACTCATGGCGGAGAACCCGACGTCATCGAGGACGATGTAGACCACGTTAGGTGAGCCCGCCGGGGCCTTGACCGGTTCAAAGGGAGTCCAGTCGGGCTCCGAGTCCCGAATGTCGACGTTGATGACACCATTGAACGGTCTTGACATATGCCCTCCTCGAAGCTCTGAAGCGAACCTACACCCCGTCAGGTTTGGTCGTCTCTCGAGCGGCTGGTTCGATCGCCGTCGGCGAACGTGCAGACATGCGAGCGAACGAGGACTGCGTTTGTCGTTCCGTTGGACGGCATGCACCCTCGCTCCGCCGCATCCTGAGTCCTGTCTGGGACACATCGACGACGAGCCGGAAGCGGTCATCGGTGGTCCGTGAACTCTGCGTGACGCGCCCGTGTCGGCCGGCGTCGCCGTCCGCCCCTTGTTGTCTCCACGTCTTCCACCTACACTGCGAACCGCCCTGAGATTGCTCAGCCCAGATGGGCAAGTGGGGTCAATCGGAACGGATCGAAAAATGACTGATGTGTCGTTAGATGAACTTGGCCCTGTCGACTTCCTCGTCGTCGAGTTTCCGGCGGGAGCAAGTAATTTCACGGGAGAGATGGCCGAAGAGCTCCTCTCCCTTGTCGAATCCGGCACCATCAGAGTCATCGATGTGCTGATCCTCGTCAAAGATGACGACGGCAACGTCGAGGCTATGGAACTCTCCGACTTCAGCGAACTCGGCCCACTCCAGGTCATAGAGGCAGAACTGGCGGAATTGTTGGCCGAAGAGGACGTCGAGCATCTTGCCGCTGCGATGGAGCCGGGAAGTACGGCAGGGGTGCTGATCTGGGAGAACCTCTGGGCAGCCCCATTCGCTGCTGCGGCCCGCCGTTCGGGCGGACAGCTCATCGCCAATGGGCGGATTCCGATTCAAGCGATCATCGCCTCGATCGAGGCAGACGAAGAGAGTGGAGGAGAATAGACATGCCCCTCAGACCAGCACGTGTCGGAAGAGTCGGTGTCATCGGCCACCCGGTGGCGAAGACGGCAGTCGTGGCCAAGGCGGTGACTCCCGGTCCTGCGCCGATAGCGAAGACGGCAGTGGTCGCTGCGGCGGTCACCCCGGGGCGCCGCCGCATTTGACGCCGTCACCGGATCAGCTCCCGAGTTGGCGTGACACATCAGCCAAGCGCTCGGTGCTCGAATTTGTCGCTGCGGTGGTCGACGGCGGGTCAGCCACGTTCGTCCCCGAGGTCGACCGGGTCGCGGTGTTCGACAACGACGGGACTCTGTGGGCGGAGCTCCCGATGTACGCGCAGCTGGCCTTTGCCATTGATCGGGCGGCCGAGTTGGGTCAGCCCGTCGATCCCGAGGAACTGAAGGCGGGCGGGATCACCGCTCTGCTCGAACTGGTCAAGCTCACCCACGGCAACATCAGCACGTCCGAGTTCGAGGCCGCGTGCCGCCGTTGGATCGCGAGTGCCCGCCACCCGCGCTTCGGGGTCTCGTATGTTTCGACGGTGTACCAACCGATGCTCGAGCTCCTCGGACTGCTCGATGACAATGGGTTCTCGTGCTGGATCTTCTCGGGAGGCGGAGCTGACTTCATGCGTGCATGGGCGCCCGAGGTCTATGGCCTCCCGGCGTACCGCCTGATCGGCAGTATCGGAACCACTGAGTTTCGTATCGGTGAGAGCGGTCCGGAGTTGATCAAGGGGACCGACCTGCAGATCCTCAACGACGGGCCGCAGAAACCGATCTCGATCCATACCCATGCGGGCCAGCGGCCGATCCTGGCGGCGGGGAATACGGACGGGGACCTGCCCATGCTCCAATGGACGGCGGCCAACCCCTATCGAACACTGCAGTTGGCCATCCACCATACCGATGCCGAGCGTGAGTACGCCTACGACTTCGATCCGATTCTGGGGAGCGGCACGACACAGCTCCTGTCGGCCGCCGCGGAGAATGCCTGGACGGTGGTCGACATGGCAGCCGACTGGGAGACCATCTTCCCTACGCCATAACCGACGAGGCCTTCAGCTGCGGCTTCAGACGGTCGTCGCCCGTCAGTTCGGTGCGAGCAGACCGAGTTCGCCGCGCACGACGGACGGCGTCATCGCGGCTGACGACGTTCAACTTGCGGTAGATGTGCGTCGTGTGGGTCTTGATGGTGTTCACCGAGACGAAGCAGCGCTTGGCCAGCTCGTGATTGGAGAGTCGGCTGGGCAGATAGGAGAGGACTTCCATCTCCCGGTCGGTGAGTGGGTCGGCCAGATCGCCTCCCGGAATCGGGGTGGTCGCGGCCCGCTCCGCCCTCGTGAGAACGATCTGGCGAAAGCCAGGGGAGATCTTCGGGAGCGCGGCGAACAGGGCCACCACGGGCGCTCCAGCCCTGACGAACACTTCGACCAGGGCGTGCTGCTCGGCCAGGGCCACCGCCTGCATGAGACTGGTTCGGGCCTCATGGGTCGATCCTTCAGACCGGTCCAGCCAGGCGCGGAGCAGCAGGTTCTCCACCTGCTCGAGGGGCTCGTCAGGCCAGCCCGCATGTGGGGACCCTCCGAGGATTTTCTCTGCGAGGTCGAGTTGGCCGAGGGTCAATGCGGCCGAGGCACGCTCGATGGTGACCGTGGCTGATCCAGCAGTCTGGTCGCCCAGTGTTTGCAGCGCGCGTTCGGGATGTCCCCCGAGTCGCAGCAATCGCCCGTGGAGAGCGACGAGGCGATCGCGGACGATGGGTGGGGGTGGCGATGGGATGGCGCTTCCGCTCGAGCGGATGATCGCGATGGCCTCGTCCGGATGCCCGTCGGCGGCTTGCAGGCTGGCGAAGGCGAGCTGACTGACCCAGGAAAGCTGCGCGCGTTGGTTGGCCTCCGCCCGCACCGAGCCCTCATGGAGCGAAAGGGCGGCGCGATGAGGCTCGCCGCGTTCGAGCGCGGCGAATGCCAGTGCCAGGTAGGCGTCGGCGGAAGAGGGGTGGTTGAGGAACCCCGCCTCTCGGGCGACAGCCAGCGCCTCATCGGCCAGGGCTTCCGCTCGCGCCGTGCGACCGCACCATGCTTCGAGCAAACCGAGCGAGCCGAGACCGCTGATCCGCCAGATCGAATAGGTCACCCCGAGGGTGGCCAGTCCCCGCTCGAGCCAGTCCCGGGCCTTGGCCATATTGCCGGCCAGGAAATGGGCCCGACCTCCGGAGATGACGGCCATCGTCTCGAGTGACTGGGCATCGGTGAGGTTCAGGAGGTCCGGAATCTCGCGACCGTTCAAGCTGTCGAGCATCTCGAGCGCTCGTTCGGCCAGCTGGACGGAGTTGACCGGATTGGGGCGCCATTGCGCCAGGGCAGCCAGGAACGTCTGGGCGCATGCCCGTTCACCCGCAGACGCCCGGCGGTTCGTCGCTACCCGTCGCAGCACGTCTTCTGCTCCGACGAGGTGCCCTTCGATGCCCTTGAGCACGCCGAGAAGGAGGTTGATGTCGTGTCTGTCCGCTCTCGCGGCCGGCGGGACCTGATCGATCCAGTGAATGACGGTGGCCATTTCGCCCTGCTCGAACACCGTGGAGCCCTGTGTGATGATGACGTCCAGGGCTCCGTCCCAGTCCTCTGCGCGCAGGAGGTGCTCGATGGCCACGCCGACCTCCCCTCGTTGCAGATACCAGGTGGCGGCCCGCCTCAGGAGGAGGCGCTCGCCAGCCGGATCCTCGGCGCGTAGCCGGTAGCGGAGGAGATCACGAAAGAGGTGGTGAAAGCGGAACCACTCCCGGTGGTTATCGAGCGGGACCAGGAACATCGACTCCCGCTCGAGCTCTTCGAGGATGACCTGGGCCCGGGGTTCGCCCGTCAGATGGCTGAGGAGTCCGGCACTCATCCGGTTCAGCACCGAGCTGCGCAGAAGGAACTGACGGCGATCCGGTGTCTGGAGGTGGAGGACCTCTTCCCCGAGGTAGTCCGCCACCAGGCGGTCGTCCCCGCTGAACTGGGCGACAAAGGCATCGGCATCGGGCTGGAGTCGCAACGTTACGCCGGCCAGCTGCAACCCGGCGGCCCATCCTTCGGTCCGGTTGACCAGCGCGGCCACGCTGTCAGCTCCCAATCGGCGGCCGGTGATGCGCTCCAGGAGTTCGGCGGATTCTGCTTCGTCAAAGGCGAGATCGGATTGGCGGATCTCGGTCACGTCGCGGTGCGAGCGGTGCCGGAGCCATCCGAAGGGCGGATCAGCCCGGCTGGCAACGACGAGATGGACTCCGGGCGGGAGCAGATCGAGCAGCCGGCCGAGGTCGTCGAGGAGGGTGACATTCGACAAGCGGTGGAGGTCGTCGACGACGATGACCGTCGCCGGGAGGTCGGCCATGTGTGCGGGCAATGCCTCGAGCAGCGGAGTACCGAGACCACCACCGTGCATGGAGACCAGATCGGTCAGGTCGGCGAACTCCGGACGGATGGCCGCGAGCCCGCCCAGGACCTTCTTGGAGAAGCGGACGGGGTCGTTGTCGGCGGTCACGACGTCGAGCCAGACGAATTGCTCGTTCCGGATGCGTCGACGCCCACTGCTGGAGCAGGACCGATTTTCCCGACCCGGCGGCAGCGACCAAAAACGTGTGGGGGTGCTGTAAGGACCGGTCCAATCGGTGCCGGAGCGCGGGCCGATCGACCGTGTGGGGCGGCGTGGCGAACCCTGTGGACATACGACCAGCTCTCTTCCCGCCCCCTGGTCAACCAGTGTGTCACCACGGCGCCGGCGGGGCCAGTGGGCTCCAGACGGCCATTGGGGTGGGGCGATGATCGATCTATCACCCTCGGGGGATGATGACTTCGGTTTTCAGCTGACCGACAATGGCGTTGATGGGTGTCCGGTCCTCGGCGACAAGAGATGGCGAGGGGTCGGCCCGTGGTGTGGGGCGAAGGTCGCCGATTGCATGAGATTATGACCGGCCCGCCCGTTCCTCTGTGAGCGAACGGGTACGGGTTCGATCGATCGCAGCAGGCCGCACGGCAGTTTCGTGTATGCGGAAAGAGTCGTGGTGAGTGCTGAAACGTTTGAAATCATCGTCCGAGGCCGACTGAGCCCCACGCTCGTCGGGGCCTTGGACGGTTTTGAGGTCGTGCGGTACTCGGAGGGCCTCACCTATCTGCGGGGTTGGGTCCCCGATCAGGCGCGTCTCCACAGCCTGCTGGCCGTCCTGCGGGACCTGAACATAGAGCTGAAATCCGTCAGTGCAGTCAATGCCGCGAAGGACGATTCCGCGCTCGGAGCGGACGGCTCGACCCAAGGAGAAATCGATGGCTGACATCGCCCGGAGCAACCTGCCCATTGGAACTCGCGTACGACGGCGGCGGCCTGGCCAAGGGCGGGACGGCCACACTGTTCATCGACGGCCAGAAGGTCGGTGAAGGTCGGGTCGATGCCACCGTGCCGATGATCTACTCGGGCGACGAGACGTGCGACGTCGGGCGCGACACCGGGACCCCGGTCAGCGAGGACTACACGGCCGCCGCCGGCCAGTTCCCCGGAACCGTCAACTGGGTCCAGCTCGACATCGGCGACGACGGTCACGATCATCTGATTTCCGCGTCTGATCGCATGCGTGTGGCGACGGCAATCCAGTAGGGGAGCGACGCTGATTGCGGCGCCGTTGGACTGAACGGCGCTACACGCCCATCTCGGCCACGATGCGCCCGTCGGACGCTGCTTTCACGAGAGCGTCGTAGTCCCGCTGATTCTGGTCGGCGTAGCTCTCGGCGAACGAGGCGATGGCGCTGTCGAAGGACGTGCCCGAACCCAGGTAGGCGGCGATGGCGATCCGATCCCCTGATCGAGCATGAGCCCGGGCCAGCGTCCATCCGCACAGGTTGCCGTACGCCGCCATGCCCTCGGGGACCATCTGATCGGTGTCCACGGACCCCTTCCAGTCCCGCAACTGGCGGACGTAGAAGTCCCGCTGCACCCCGTCAATGCCCTGGACCTGCTCCCAGCCCGAGGAAGATGTCGCTCGATGCCTGCATCAGATGCTGACCCGCCACCACCCGCTCACCCTCGTTGGCGTACGTGCTCTTCCCGACGAATTCGGCGAGGACCGATGCTTGTGCCTCTTTGGCCTGGAGGAGCAGTGGATCCTGTCCGTCACTTCCGACCAGCAGGATCACCCAGGCTCTCGTGCCGACGCTGCCCACGCCGACCACCTTGCGGGCGATACCGACGAAGCGGAACTGGTTCAGCAGGTGCTGACGATCGCTCTGCAGGGTCACTCGGTAACTGCGGAGGAGCTCGTGGATTCCCTCTGTGAACTGGGTGCTCTCCATCTCGGGGAGCAACTCCTCGACGGGCACGAGGAGCGGCGGGATGCTGACGAACCGCCGTCTCACCGTCGACCACTTCTGTGAGCTTGCTCAGTGCCTGCATGCTGTCGCGCGTCCTGGCTTTGGCCAGGACTTTGTCGGCCCGGATCTTCGCCTTCGTCAGAGCCTTGGCTGATCCCTTTCCCGGGCCGAGCCCGAGTTGGTCACCCATCTCCTTGAGGACGCTCTCGATGTCCAATCGGGCGTACCAGACGTCGAGATCGCGCATTTTCGACAGTTTGGCCATCTCTGTCCGATAGGCCTTGACGGTCCCCGCCACGATGTTGCCACGTTCCTTGGTGCTAAACCCGCGGTCTCGGCCGGCGATGGCCAGACTGGCCGCCAGACGCTTCACATCCCATTCCCAGGGGCCGGGAAGGGTCTCGTCGAAGTCGTTCAGGTCGAAGACCAGGTTCCGTTCAGCGGAGCCGAACACGCCGAAATTGCTCAGATGCGCGTCCCCACATGCCTGCACCGTGATGCCGGATCGGGGTGTCGTGGCGAGGTCCGAGGCCATGATCAATGCGGCACCGCGGAAGAAGGTGAAGGGTGACACCAGCATGCGCCCGTAGCGGATCGGCACCAACTCGGGCACTCTGGAGGCCGCCTGGCCTTCGAGGAGCGATACCGGGTCGGGTCTCGCCGAGGGCGGGTCCCATGCTTCGTGATCGGTCCGGGGGGCGGCGGTCCGGGCGGTCTTGCCCTTGTCCGCTCTTTCTCCGGCGGAGAGGTGCACCGCGGCACTCTGCGAGGTGGAACCGATCGTTCCCTTCTTGACTGCCATGAATCCACGGTCGCGCCGACGCCCGTGGAATCCATCACCCTCAAGGGGCGATATCTGCGATTCTCGGTCCGAAGTCACCCGGCGAGGGTGATGACCGGACGGAACTCCGCATGGTTGGATGCATCTTCGAACACCTGCGCTCTGCTGCGGCCCGGAGGTCGTCTGCACCGGCCCACGAGGGGCGCAGCGCCAACGAATGGACAACGCCGACTACCGGATGAGGAGCATTGATGCTGGCCTACACGTACCCACTCTTGAACATTTTCTGGACGATGCTGGAGATCTTCGCCTTCGTCGTGTACATCTGGCTGTTGATCGCGATCTTCTCGGACATCTTCCGCAGCCAGGACATCGGCGGGGGGGCCAAGGCGCTCTGGATCTTGTTCGTCTTCATCATTCCTCTGGTTGGGATTCTGGTGTACCTGATAGCCCGAGGCGGCAAGATGCACGAGCGGGCGGCGCAACAGGCCCAGCAGCAACAGGAAGCGTTCGACAGTTACGTCAAGGAAGCAGCGGGGAGCTCCAGCACGGCCGATGAACTCGCAAAGCTGGCGGATCTCAAAGAGAAGGGCGCGTTGAGCGATGCCGAGTTCGAGGCCCAGAAGGCCAAGCTTCTCGCGTAGCGCCGTGCCTGTGCCGTCACCCGACCCCCGTCCGTATCCCCTACCATTCGCTGCATTTTCGCTGAATGAGCCGGGGCTACGGCGGAGGTCGGGCCTGCGGCCTGAGAATGAAGGTGGGACTGCCGCATGGACTGTAGAACTCTCATGACGATGCTCATCTGACGTGATCTTCGACCTGCTGTTGATCGCGCTGGTCATCGCGCTCGAACCGATCCCGCTGACGGCCTTCATTCTGGTTCTCTCGGCGAAGGGGGGAGTCCGGAAGGGTGCGGCCTTCATCTTCGGGTGGTTACTTTCGCTGGCGATCGTCGTGACCGTGACCGTGCTGGCCACGGGCAACAAACCCCCGAAGCCGAGCACCGCCCCGTCACTTGCGGCTTTGGCCGTGAAGATACTGATCGGCGTTGCCCTCATCCTCATCGCCATGCGTCAGCGGCGCCGTATGAGCCAACCGAAGAAGCCGAAGAAGCCACCCAAGTGGCAGACCGGGCTCGACGACATGTCGCCCTGGTTCGCCATCGCGCTCGGGCCGCTGACCCAGCCCTGGGGCTTGGTCGCCGCCGGCGTTGCGACCATCGTCCAGGCGAAACTGTCCTCATGGGAGAGTTACATCGGCTTGTTCCTGTTTTGCGTCGTTGCCACCTCCAGCTACCTGGTGATGGAGATCTATGCCGGGTTTCGGCCCGAACCGGCCAAGGCGTTCCTGGCTCGGTTGCGCAGCTGGATCGACGGCCATACCGACCAGGCGATCATCATCGGCTCGCTGGTGCTGGGGTTCTGGCTGGTGGGAAAGAGCATCTACTCGATCGTGAACTGAATCCCGGTGACGGGATCAGGCTACCGACGTGGGCTGCCAGAAATCGCCGGAGCTCCTCGGTCAGGTCGTCGTCTTCAGGGGCACCGAAGAACCCACCGTGGGGCATGGCCTCGAAGACGTGCAACTCGGCATCGACTCCACCGGCACGAAGTTTGCGGTGCATCCGAACGGTGTTGGACAAGAAGAGGTCCCGGGTTCCCGCCTTGCAGAAAAGTCGGCGGGAACGGCGAGGTGAGGTCACCGAACAGTGGCGACAGGTAGGGGAGTCGCAGATCGTGGTCGCCGGCATAAAGGGCGATGGAATCGGCCAGGCTTTCGGTCAGCACGCAATCGATACCGAGATTCGTCTGGAAGGAGTCGCCGGACTCGGTCAGGTCGACTTCGGGCGTCAGGAGGACGAGTGCCGCCGGCAGGGGGAGTCCCTCGTCGCGGGCACGCAAGGTCAGAGCGGCCGCCAGATTGCCCCCCGCCGAACCCCCGCCCACCACGATCCGTTCGGGAGCCCGAACGTCGAGCAGCCCCCGGTACACGGCGAGAACGTCATCGAGCGGAGCCGGGTAGGGATGGTCGGGGGGCATCCGATAATCCACGGACCATGTCTGCATCTGCACTTGGGCCGCCATTCTTCGTCCCATCACTTCGCACGCCTTGCCGCCACCCATGAGGAGCGAACCGCCGTGGATGTCCAAGTAGACCGGCGCGGCGTCGCCTTCGTCGACACCTTCGGGGGTGATCACGAATACCGGTACTCCGCCGACGGAGTCGGATTGCAACGGAGGCGTGGAGGTGTTCGACCTGCGCCCCCATGACGGCGACGAGCAACTCGTCGGTTTCTTTGATGACGGCCTTCCATCCGGCGGCGTCACTCGGTCGACACGTCCGCCGCCACCGAACATGTCCATGCTCAGGAATTGCCGGGCCTGCTCGCTGACGGACGTCGGCACCGGGATGAACCTGGTGACTTCCCGCCCGGCGGTACTGTGCTCTTCGTCATCCGGCGGCATCCGACGCTCCCCTCATCAGCGGTGCTCTTTCCGTCACGGTACTCGGGAGGGAAGCGACCAGGCCGCCCTGAGTCGGCGTGCGCCTCTGGGATCGTGGATCTCACTGTCTTGAGGGCCTGGGTTGCCGACCGGCGAAGTCGCTGAGCCGTGGAAGGCGAGGTGGCCTACAGGCCCGGCGGTCGGCGCCCTCAAGGGACAGGAACGCCTGGTCCGGGCCGGTCTGGTGTCTCCGCGAGGCCACGAACGTACATCGCCACGCCCTCACGGGCCAGGGGGCCGGGCGGGCTCGCCGACATCGCAGCTGGTTCCCGAATCACCCGATCAGGATGACGACTTCAGTATCGGGTCAGCCGTAATCTCAAGGGACACGAAGGGACGGGACTACATGACTTCAGGACCAGTCGAATACATAATTGTCGGATTCCCCGGGAACAAGTTCACGGGTGAGATCGCGCCGGAGCTGATCGACCTGGTCGCATCGGGAACGGTGAGGATCCTCGACCTGATCTTCATCGGCAAGGATGCCGACGGATCGGTTCTCAGTTTCGAGATCGACGAGTTGGACGCGTTGGCGGGATTCGAGGATCTGGACGCAGACGTCGGCGGACTCATCAGCCCTGAGGACATCGAGTACGCCGCGGCAGCTCTCGAGCCCAACTCGTCGGCGGCGCTGCTGATCTGGGAGGACCTCTGGGCAAAGCCGTTCGCCGAGGCGGTTCGCCGGGCCGACGGTATCGTGCTGGAGGGTGCCCGCATACCCCATGAGCTGATCGAACCTGCGTTGGCGGACTTGCCGTCAGCAGTCTGAGCCACCACGAGACAGGAGACAAGACATGCTGAGAAGACGACCGATTGCACGCATGGCCGTACGCACCACCGCCGTCGTCGGGACCGCCGCCGTCGTCGGAGGTCACATGGCCAACAAGCAGGCGGCCGCGGCCCAGGCCCAACAGGCGCAGGCCGCCGAGCCTGCCCCGGAGGCCCCGGCACCGGCACCCGCCAGCGCCCCCGACCCCATCGCGCAACTCACACAGTTGGCCGCGCTGAGGGATTCTGGTGCGCTGACCGAGGCGGAGTTCGATGCGGAGAAGGCCAAGATCCTCGGATAGGGCAGGACCTCGCCCCCGATCCGCCGTCGGTCCGCCATAATGACCGCGGTGGGAAGCATCGGAGCCCTCCGAATGTGTCCCGGTTGGGTCAGGCGGTCGAGGATATGAGGCGAGGGTGACGGCACGACGATGAGTGAAATGAAGCGAGCAGCGCATCAGCGCCGAGCTCCGAGATGGCTTTTGGTGGGATTGGGGTTTCTCCTCGTTCTCGTGGGAGGTGTCGTCGGCGGCGTCATCGTGGCGTCTACCCAATCATCTGATACCAACGCTTGCCCGGCCACGAACGTCGCCGCGGAGACTCTCCCGTCAGTTGTGACGATCATGGCCAAAAAGGGTGCATCAGGCGGGACCGGATCGGGTGAGATCATCCGCAGCGATGGCTACATACTGACGAACAACCACGTCATCTCGGTGGCCGCGAATGGCGGCTCGATCGACGTGCTCTTCAGCGACGGCACGACGGTCCCGGCCACGCTCACCGGTCGGGATCCGCAGACCGATCTGGCCGTGATCAAAGTGGACGTCTCCGAATCGCTCCCCGTGATTCCCTTCGGCTCGTCGAGTGAGGCGCAAGTTGGCCAACCGGTCGTCGCCCTTGGCGCGCCACTCGGTCTGTCCAGCACCGTCACGACCGGCATCATCAGCGCCCTCGATCGCAACATCGAGGTGCCGAGTGACAATGGCAGCAACGCCCTCCTCGTTGCGGCCATCCAGACCGACGCTGCCATCAACCCCGGAAACAGCGGCGGCGCGCTTACCGACTGCTCGGGCAATCTCATCGGTGTTCCTTCCGCCGGGGCCTCGGTGCCCAACGAATCGGGTGGGTCCAGCTCGGGAGACGTCGGGCTCGGGTTCGCCATACCCGTGAGCACGGCCGAATCGGTGTCGAACGAGATCATCGAGACGGGGCACGTCACCCACTCCTACCTCGGTCTTCAGGCCGCCCAGATACCGCCGGCGGCCGCGCAACAGGCGGGGACGAGCGAAGGACTCTATGTGGTGGCCGTCGTACCTGGCGGCCCGGCGTCGACTGCCGGCCTACGGAGAGCGGACATCATCACCGAGATCAACGGCGAGGCGGCCACAGATCCCAATCAACTGACGGCACTGACCCTGACCCAGAAGCCCGGGGAAACGGCGACCATCACGTATGAACGCGACGGCAAATCCGCCACGGCCAAGGTCACTCTCGGTAACGCACCCTGACCCGACGGGTCTGACGTAACCATTCCGCGCCGCCCCTGCTCAGCCGGATCCCCTTTGCATCGCGGCTGCTCTGTCTTTCACGACGATGGGTCGGTCCTTCCGGCTATTGGTGTCCGGCGTTGGGCGATCACGGTCATCAGGGCACGGTGCACGCTGGCCGCTTGATCGTCCCCGTCTGGTCCACGGTGCGCAGGTTCCGTACGCTCACCGGACCCGATCCGCAGCTCAACACCCCGACCGACGCCTACGAACGGGTCGGCCGGGTCCTCAAGACTTACCGGCCTCGTAGACCTCGGTGAAGATGTCGCCCTGCGCCGCACCGGAGCCTGCCTTTCCTCCGCCGGGACCCCGCAGGACAAAGGCGATGATGACGGCCAGGACTGCTCCGGCGATGGGACCCGCCACGTACACCCCGTAGTTGGTAAAGGTGTGCGAAACGAGATCGGGCCCAAAGGTGCGAGCCGGGTTCATCGAGGCGCCCGAGATCGGGCTGCCCCACAATCCGGCTAACGCGATATAGCCACCGACGCCGAAGGCGCCGATGATGCCGACGTTCTGCGCCCCCGACGCCGTGCCGAGGATCACGCTGACCAGGCCCATGGTCAAGATCAGTTCCATCCAAAATGCGGCCCAAGCCGAGTATCCGTGAGCTGGGTAGTTGGAGCCGTACTTGGCCGAGACGTTGATCACCGCGTGCAGGAAAAGGGCAGCCAGCGTGGCGCCGATCAGCTGGACGACGATATATCCGGGGACCCGTCGCCATGGAAAGTCACGGCGAAGGGCGAAGGCGATGGAGACAGCGGGATTCAGGTGGGCACCGGAGACCTTGCCCATGAACAATATGATCGCCATGACCATCAGGGCGGGGGCGACGACCGCGGCCTGTCGGCTGATCGTATCGGGGAAGGCCTGGCTCATCATGCCCCCGCCGGCGGCCACCAAGACCAAGAAGAAGGTCCCCAAGAGTTCCGAGAAGAGTCGGCGCCACTCCTGACGGGGATCGTTGAAATCGGTGATTCGATCGACGAGCTGCTGCTCGTAGCGAGCAAGGGGACCAACCGGACTGAGCGAAGGTACTTGTTGCTGCGCAGTCATGTCCGTGGTACCACGACGTCGGTTCGATCGGTGAGCATAGGGTGAACCCCTTTCGTGCCTTCTCTCCTCCGACTTTGTCAGTTCCGGGATTGAGCGTCATCACCCGTCAAGGGTGACGTGAGGCGCAGATCAAACAGGCGACCGCCTCGGGTCCCCGCAACGAGCGAGGAGTGGGGCGAGACGACCGAGCACGACCTTCCTCGAGAGAGCCCTTTGGAGAGCCAGCTCGAGGTCCCTCAGATCCTCAACTGAGCTCGTCGAACATCGGTTTCAGTGAGACAAGATCGATCTCACAAGCCCCTAAAGCGGCGAGCACGTCGTAGAGGTGCCCCTGGCCCTCGACGCGACCGGAGAGATAGGTGCATTCGTGATCCACGCCGACGACCGCAAAGCCATCCAGAGCGTCTACTTCGGCGGGACGCAACGTGCCTCTCACGGCTAGTTCGTATTCCTGCACGACGGGTCGCAAGGCGAGGGACACGCGCACTCCGTTTCCGCACCCCAGGAGGTTGACACACGCCAGCGAGGTACTGAGTCAATTCACCTTTCGACGAATTACTGACGAATTCCGACAAATCTCTGAACCAAATCGTCACGATACTGCCAGAGTCACGGCCGTTGCCACCGGTTTCCGATATTGTCACAATTCCGTAAACTTCTGGATCCGTTGCTCCGCCGGTACCGCAGCGATCGAGACGAGAGCGATGTCCAGGCTGCGCAAGGTTTCGAGCAGCTCATGCAACTTCGCCTGATCGAGGAGCGTTCCGACCAGGTAGCTGCGTCCGCCCTCGACCCGTACGACATCGAACCCATGGAGACCACCCACCAGCGCTGGATTCAGTCTCCCTGAAGTAACTACTTCGTACGTCCGACCGCCCATGCCGCTACCTCCTTGCCGCAACCTCCATCGTCGGGCTCCGGCGCCCACGCCCACCTCACCCGTACCGGGTGATTTCTCCCTCTCGGGCCCGGCGCCGAAGGCGGGCAGTGCTTCAAGCGCCTTCGTCCGGTACTCCCGGCCTGTGCGGCAGATCGTCGAGAACCCCGATTCTCGCCGTCAGCAGATCTTCGATGCGGGCGAGTCGGCGATCGAGATCGGAGAGCGTCGCATCGTTCGTCGCGGGCTCCTGTTGCGGCTCCGACCCCCTCCTGCGATTCGCCTGGTCGACGAAGCTCGACGCCACCTGAGCCGTGATCACCGCCAGGGTCAAGATCCCGATAGCCATGACGAAGACAGCCGTGATGCGTCCGGCCGTCGTCACCGGGAAGTAGTCGCCATAACCCACAGTGGTCACCGTGACGACCGACCACCAGACCGAGTCGCCGAACGTGTGGATGTTGGATCCTGGCGCGTGGCGCTCGACGAGATACACGATGGCGGCGCCGTTGAGGACGAGTATCGATGCGGCCACCATGAAACGGCCGAGGTTCCCACGACGGAACACCGACCTGATCAGTCGGAGACTGAAAACGACGCGCAGCGGCGGGAATGGTATGGCAGCCAGGGCGAATGGATGGGTTATGGGGTAGCGCACATGGCGACTCGCCAGGGTGCTTCTGATCGCCATGTCGATGGCGTAGATCACGGAGACACCTATCCGGACGACCAGGGCGATCGTCGATGCGTGATCGCTTTTCCCGAAGTCACCCGGTGGGACCACGACGATCCACAGGGTCATCAATGCCAACAGGTCGAGCGGCGTCTGGGACCTTGCCAGATAGCGGTCCAGCCGTCCGGTCGGGTCTTCTGCATTCGGGTCGCGGCCTTCGTCGAGGACCAGGGGCGTGGGATCGCTCATGGGACAAGCGTGACACGCGCGGCACGCCGAAGGCCGTGTCCTACGCGACCTGCGATCAGGCGGAGAGGCCTTCGACCACCGGAGAGCCGTGCCCGCGGCCCACCTGCTCTTCGACTCTCTGAAGCGCCGAGGCGAAGCCGTGAGGAGCCCGGGCCTGGCGGCGGGCGCTGGTCATCACGGGAGCGGTCCGGTCGTAGTGGCAGCGCGCGCCCAGGGCGGACGCGGCGGTGAGAAGCGCACGGTCCTCACCAGAGGCCAGCTTCTTGAATTGGCCCGCATCGATGTAGACCTGTCCGTTGATGGCCAGGCTGGCTCCGTGCACCGGGTCCAACTCCGCCTCGTACAGCCGCAGCCATTCGGCCGCAGTGCCATCCGTTCGGGGTGTCCAGTCTCGCACCGTGACGGTGCCGGCCCAGACGTCGGTACCCGCTTCGTGGCTGGCAACCTGCGCAGAGAGCCAGTCCTCGGGGACCCGCGAGTCGGCATCAGTCGTGGCCAACCAGACCGACCCCGGCGACAGGTTCGCGCCGGCGGCGGCAGTGAGGACGAGAGCACATCCCGCTCGCCGGGCCCTCCCGACGCTCCCGGCCTCGATCGCAACCTCGCTCACCCGATGGACAATCCCGCGACCTCGAAAGGTTCGCCTCCATCCCGAGGCAATCTGCCTGCTGCGGTCCCGGCACTTGTCGTACACCAACACGGTGTGGCATTGGATGTGGTCGGCTATCTGATCCACCGCGGCCTCGAGCGCCAGCAAGGCACCGCCCAGCAGCTCTTCCTCATCGTGCACAGGGACGACGATGCCGACATAGCGGGTCCGGCCGTCGGCCGGGTTGTGAGGCATCACGGCCGTCTGCGCCACACATCGAGGACAAAGTCGTTCTCGAGATGATGGACCAGAGGTTCGAGCTCGGGGCTGGCGTCGAGGATCCGGTGCGCAGCGTCGCCGGTCAACGGATAGTCGGTCTCGCCGCGCCAGTGGACCGCCACCACCGTCGCTCCCGCCACGGCCGAGGCCGTGAGGCGCCCGACGATCTCTGTGAGCGTGGCCCTGTCGAAGTAATAGGCGATCTCGCTCAGGACCACCAAATCGAAGGAGCCTGTCGGCCAGGCCTCCGGGATGGCCGAGTCATCGATGACGACGTGGTCGACCCCGGACATCCGCTCCGCGGCGCGAGCCCGGGCAGAGGGGACGATCTCGGTGGCCAGGAGGCGCGCACAGCGCGGGGCGAGCAGTGAAGTGAGCACGCCCACCGAGCAGCCCGGCTCGAATGCAGAACGGTAGGACGGCTCCGGAAGCGCAGCCATGGTCAGTGCGTACTTCCGTTGTTCGTACCATCGGGATTCGAAGCCCCACGGGTCAGGTTGACCGGCGTAGATCTCGTCGAAGTACGACCGGTCGGTCGAGGTCATTGCATCCCCTTGTTGGCGAGGACATAAACCTCATAGGCGCGTGCGAACCGCTGCAACACCCGAGGGGGAAGGACCGGAGCGTCCTCAGGATTGGGCCCGAGCGGTCGAATCTGTGAGCGGAAGGAGCGCACGGCACAACGTTTGGCCTTCCTCTCGCCGGGCCCGAGCTCTAATTTGGCCAACTGATCCCAGGGAAGGTCCGCGCCTGCCGGGTCGGCCCAGTGCCATGCCCATACCAAATAGGCAAGCAGGGTGGCGCCCACCTCGACGCTGACCGTCACGCTGGCCCGCCCCACGGGGTCATGGTCAGGGTGGCCGTCCTGGGCCCACGGAGCGATGCAAAGGTCACCTGGGCCGAGCCGAAGACGGATGGCATCGGCGACGACATCTTCGAATTGACCGACGCGGCCGTCTGGAATTCCGAGGCGGGTTACCTCGGGTCGGTCCCAGCCCAGATGACGAAGCGAGGCCACGACCTCGTCGCTCCGTACGGCAGCGAGGTCGATGGCCCGCGCCGTGGCGGAATCGGGGTGCGACGCCTCCCCATCGGTGACGGCGAGCACCTCGATGTGGACTGACGCGGCGAGGAGCCTGTAGATCAGCCCGCCGGCCCCGAGCACCTCGTCATCGGGGTGAGGAGCAACGATCAGCGCCCTCTTCGGCGCAGGCACCTCAACGGACGGTAGCTCCCGCATGCGCACCGAGGCCGTCCATGCTTCCTCGCTCGTGCCCGGATGATCAGCGTCGACGATCAGGACCATTCGTGGTCATCCAGGGCGATCTGTCCGAGTGTGGCGGCGTCCCGACCCCCATGGTGCTGGGCCAGGTAGACGAAGAGATCGGCGGCGCGCCGAGCTTGGGCGCGGTCGTGGCACAGAGGTCCGGCACCCCCGGCGGCCGCCACCAAGGCCAGCACGCGGAGACAGCCGTCGTGGACCACTTCTCGCACGGAGAGGGCACGCCGACGGCCCTGGCACAGCAGATCGAACGGATCGGCGTCGATGGCGTCCGCAGCATGTTCGAGGAAGGCGGCCAGCCCGGCGAGGATGGCCACTGCCCGCCCGGTGTCCGCCAAGGCATGAGCCCCGGGATCACGATTGAGGTCGCCCAACAGTGCGTCGACAAAGCCTTTGGCTCCGCCGTACCAGCATGCGGCCACCCCGACCGACCCGGACCAGAACCCAGGTCGCCGCAGATAAAAGTCGAGGCGGTCCTACGGCGGCGGACGGCGGGAGCAGGGGTCCCCCGAACGTGAGGGTCTCACTTTCCGAGTCAGCCATTCCGACCGCGGGCCACGACTCGGGCGCCACCGCCACAACGTGCTCGGCCACCGAGATGTCGAAGAGGCGGTATCCATCTGGTGCGTCAGCCGTCACGAGCGCGCGATCGAGGTGATCGCTACCCGAGCAGTACGGCTTGGTCCCCGAAAGGTTCCACCCACCGCCCACCGGCGTTGCCACTGTCCCCTACTTCCCCCCGCCCGCCACGAGCGGCCCAGACTCCGTACGAATTGAACGGGGCCGGGAGGGAGCGACCTGCTTCGTGCAAGATGCCGAGAGCGTCGGCATGGCCTTCGGCGAGACGGCCGAACGAAAGGTCGCGGGCCGCACAATCGGCGAGGATCCCGAAGCGCCGCCAGGTACCTCCTTCTCCGGGGAACGGCAGGTGAGGCGCCGCCTCGCGCGCGAACTCGAGCAGCTCAGCGTGCACAGTGCGACCTCCCGCATCCCCGTGAACGACAACGCGCGCTGCTGGAGGATTCACTTCCTGAAGGGTCGGACGCGGGGTGCCGCCACCTCCCTCCATCAGGCTGCGCTTTCTGGCGTGCGCTCCCAATGGCGGTGCCACCCGATGGCCTGGACGAGATCCCTGACGAACAGCCGGCTCGGTTTCGTGGATGTCATCACGCCGGGAGCATCGGCAGGCACGCCCACCGTAGCGAGGACTTCGGTACCCTCGCCCCACGCGGCGATCGTCTTGTAATGCCGGTAGGCCTCCCCGAGGTTGACGGCCATGTAAGGATCCCGTGCCAGCACCTCGGCACTTGCGCCCCCGGCCACGACCAGAGCGTCGTACTCCACGGACTGGGTGGTGAGCATGGTCTTGGTCACCGCCAGAGGTCCCGTGTCGCCGTTGACGGTGCCGCCATGGGACGCGATCACGACCACCTGCGCCCCTGCCCCTTCGAGTGCCTTCTTCAGCACAGCGACTCCGGCCACGTCAACGCCGTCGCCCACGAAGATACCCACGACCCGGCCTTCGATGGTCGAAGGGGCCTCGGGCACCAGTGAGAGCGCGGGTGAGGGATCGACGTTCTTGGCCGGCTTCCCCTTCGGTGCCGAGCTCCCCAGGCTCGCGGCCACACCGGCGGCCAGCTTGGTGTCGACGTTGGCCAAGTGGGCCAGCATCCGGTCCTTGATCTCCGTGCTGAGGCATTTGCCGAGTTCGAAGGAAAAGGCCGAGACGATGTGTTCGCGTTCGGGTGCGGTCATGCTCTCCCAGAACAATGTGGCCTGCGAGTAGTGGTCGGAGAACGACTGGGCCCGGACCCGCAACCTCGCGCCGGTCACCTCGCGGGGGACGGCGACAAAGCCGGCGGCCCCGGCCGGGAACGGGCAACCCCCGCCTAATGAATTCGGGTTGTAGGGAGTAATTCCCTCATGGATCGCCTGCTGACCGAACCCGTCGCGTTGGGTCGTATTGACCGACGAATGGGCCCGGTTGATGGGCAACTGATTGAAATTGGGCCCGCCCAGCCGGGTCAGTTGCGTGTCGAGATAGGAGAAGTTGCGCGCCTGGAGGAGGGGGTCGTCGGTGAAGTCGATCCCTCGTGGTACGTGTGCTGTACAGAACGCCACCTGCTCGGTTTCCGAGAAATAGTTGGCCGGATTCCGGTTGAGGGTCAGGCGCCCGATGATGCGGACGGGCGCAAGTTCCTCGGGGACGAGCTTGGTCGGATCGAGGAGATCGATCCCTTCGAACTCCTGCCCGTCGGTGTCCGGGAAGAGCTGTACCCCGAAGTCCCACGCCGGAAAGGATCCGGACTCGATCGACTGCCAGAGGTCCCGTCGATGGAAGTCCGGATCGATGCCGCCGAGCTTCTGGGCCTCCTCCCACACGAGGGAGGCCACGCCGGCCACGGGCTTCCAGTGGAACTTGACGAGTGTCGTCTTGCCCCGGGCATTGACCAGGCGGAAGGTGTGGACGCCGAAACCCTCCATCGTCCGGTATGAACGCGGAATGGCCCGGTCCGACATGATCCACATGAGCATGTGGGTCGACTCGGGCGTGAGGGAGGCGAAGTCCCAGAATGTGTCATGCGCTGTCTGAGCCTGAGGGATCTCACGGTCGGGCTCGGGCTTGGCCGCATGGATGAGGTCAGGGAATTTGATGCCGTCCTGGATGAAGAAGACCGGCATGTTGTTGCCGACCAGGTCCCAGTTGCCTTCCCCGGTGTAAAAGCGAACAGCGAATCCCCGCACGTCCCGGGCCGTGTCGGCCGAGCCTCGTGAGCCGGCAACGGTCGAGAAGCGCACGAAGGTCGGGGTGTGCGCGCCCGTCTCGCACAAGATCGGCGCACAGGTCAGGTTCTCGAGGGATTCGGTGAGGCGGAAGGTCCCGTGGGCGGCGGCTCCGCGCGCGTGGACCACCCTCTCGGGGATGCGTTCGTGATCGAAGTGCATGATCTTCTCGCGCAGGTGGAAGTCGTCGAGGAGCGTCGGGCCCCGCTCGCCCACCCGCAGGCTGTTGTCGGTGTCGTCCACGGGTACACCGGTGGCGGTGGTGAGCATGTCGCCCCCCTGTGCCCATGCCGGAGCGACGGCCTCGCCCGGAGCACCGGAGGAAGCGACCGCTGTCCGACGTCGAACGGGGGTGGATCGTTTTCGGGTGCTGGCCATGACGAACCCCTTTCGGGAGGAACGGGCAATAACGGGCAGAGGCATCCGACGAGCGGTACTCCTGCGCGAGGGCACTCACGTGCTACCCGTTGTGGGCGCCGGCAAACAACTCATTGCCGTCAGGCGCGGTCAGAGCCTGGGGTCGACCGGTTCGCTCTCCAAGGCCAGGACGCCGAACACGCATTCGTGCACCCGGTACAGCGGCTCACCCGCAGTGAATCTCTCGAGGGCTTCGATGCCCAGAGCGAACTCACGCTGCGCCAGTGAGCGCTTGAGCCCGAGCCCACGGGAGCGCAGGCGCGAGAGGTTGCGTGCGGCCGTGTACTCGGCCCCGTAGATGATCCTGAGATATTCGCGTCCCCTGCACTTGATGCCGGGTTGCACGAGGCCCTTCGGACCGCGGTGCACGACCTCGACGGGTTTGACGACCATGCCCTCGCCTCCACCGGCCGTGAGGTCCTCCCACCAGCGGGTCCCCCGCTCGACGGAGGTCGGGTCGTTCACATCGACCACCACGGATCGGGTGGCACGGAATGTTGTCGGATCGGTGGCACAGAGGCGACCGAGTACCTCGAGGTGCCAGAGGTGGTCCTGCAGCGCATACACATGGGCCTCGCCGGCCAAGATCTGGAACGGTGCCAGTTTCAGATCTTCGATGCCGGCGACGGACCAGCAGTACTGCCGATAGGCGGCCACGAACCCGGCCACCATCGCTCCTCGTTCGCCCGCTACCTCGACGAGGTCACCGACATCGACGCCGCGTGCCGCAGCGGCCCCGATGGCGATCTGCTCCTCGCTGCACGCCCTCGTCGCCGCGGCGCCCACCGAGGCGTACTGCCGGCGCAGCAGTTCCTCAGCCTTCGCCGACCAGGGCAGAAGCTCGCAATCGAGGATCAGCCACTCGGTGGAGAGCTCTTCCCACAGTCCGGCGACGGTGAGCCCGGAGCGGATCTTTTCGAGAAATGCCGTCTCGGTCGCATCCTCGCTGAAGAACGGCCGTCCGGTACGGGTGAAGATGGTGCCTCCCGCTTCTGATTCGATGCCGAACCGCGCCGCGGCGACTGCTGCATCGCGACAGACCACGACCACGGCCCGGGAGCCCATGTGCTTCTCTTCGCAGACAACCCGCTCCACCCCACCGGCCCGATAGGCGGAGAAGGCCTCGAGGGGATGTTCCAGCAGCCCTTCGTGGTCCGATGTCGCCGTCGGTGACATCGTGGGGGGCAGATAGGCCAACCACCGCGGGTCAACGGCAAACCGGCTCATCACCTCGAGCGCGGCGATGGCGTTCTCTTCTCGGATGGTGACGGTACGGGCGAGCCTGGTTTCGATGATTCGCTTGCCGATCACGTCCTGCAGATCGAGATCGTCGGTTGCCCGCTCATTGTCGGGCGCACCGCCGGGCGGCCCGAGTGGGCGCGCCGGTTCGTAGTAGACCTCGTGCGCAGGAACCGACCTGAGCTCGCGTTCTGGGTACCGAAGGGCCGTCAAGTGACCACCGAAGACGCATCCGGTGTCGACACAGATGGTCTTGTTCACCCAGACCGCTTCGGGAACGGGCGTGTGCCCGTAGACGACGAAGGCCTGACCCCGGTACTCCTCCGCCCAGGGGTACCGCACCGGAAGGCCGTAGTTGTCGGTTTCGCCCGACGACTCGCCGTACAGCGCCACGGCACGGACCTGACCCGATGCCCGACCCTGCAATTTCTCGGGCAGGCCGGCGTGCGCGACGACCAGCCGGCCTTCATCGAGCACGTAATGGCCGACGAGGGAATCGATGAATGTGGCGACCTCTCGCAAAAACTCCGGCGGCTCGGCGGCGAGTTGCTCCAGACTCTGGGCCAGGCCGTGGGTCGTGGTCACGTTCTTGCCGTTGAGGGCGCGGAGCAACTTCACTTCGTGGTTGCCGGGGATGCACAACGCCGCCCCGGTGGCCACCATGCCCATCACGAGTCGGAGAACGGCCGGGATGGCAGGTCCCCGATCGACCAGGTCCCCGAGGAACAGTACCCGTCGGCCGGGTGGTGGTGTCGCCGTCGAACCGTCAGGGGACACCTCGTACCCGAGCTCGGTCAGCAGTTCGACGAGCTCACGGTGACAGCCGTGGATGTCCCCGATGATGTCGAAGGGGCCGTGGTCGAACCGGCGGTCGTTCCACAGCGGCTCGCGCTCGAACGCCGCCGCAGCGATCTCCTCTTCGCCGTTCAGCACATAGACACGATGAAAACCTTCCCGACGCAGACCGCGCAGGGAACGCCGCAACTGGGAGCGCTGATTGCGCAAGACCTGCGCACCGAACTGTCGGTCTTCGCGGGCCGCATTGCGGTCGGCGCAGATCCGCTCGGGCACGTCCAGGACGACGGCAACCGCGAGCACGTGCTGCTCTTTGGCCAGCCTCAAGAGGCCACTCCGGGCTTCGGGCTGGACATTGGTGGCGTCGACGACCGTCAGACGACCTCCTTCGAGTCGCTTGGCGGCGATGAAGTGCAGCACTTCGAACGCGGCTTTGGTCGCCGTCTGGTCGTTCTCGTCATCGCTCACCAGGCCCCGGCAGAAGTCCGAGGAGATCACTTCGGTCGGAAGGAAGTGCTTCGCGGCGAAGGTCGACTTTCCCGAACCCGAGACTCCGACCAATGTGACGAGACACAGCTCCGGGATCTTGAGCGCCGTCATCGGGAGAACAGCGCCATCTGTGTGGGCGGCCCCACCTCGTCATCGACGGGGCCGATGGGGGAGAGACTCACCTCGTACCCGTGACGCCGGGCGACTCCGTCGGCCCACATTTCGAATTCCGCCCGCGTCCATTCGAAGCGGTGGTCCCGATGACGCAGGGTGCCGGCAGGCAGCGTCTCGAAGCGCACGTTGTATTCGATGTTCGGCGTCGTGATGACGACGTGCGTCGGCTGGGCGTGCGCGAACACCACTCGTTCGAAGCTGTCGAGGCGGGACTGATCGAGATGCTCGATCACTTCGACGATGGCGGCGAGGTCGAACCCTTCCAGACGTCGGTCACGGTAGGTGAGAGAGCCCTGGAGCAACTCGATCCGTGCCCGCTTTCGTGGGGTCATGGTGTCGAGATGCAGGCGCCTGGCGGCGATCTCGAGGGACCGGTGGGACACGTCGAGGCCGACCACGTGATCGATCGACGACAGCTTGAGCAAGGCACCGGTCAGCTTGCCCTGGCCACAGCCCAGGTCGAGGACTCGGCGGGCACCGCTGGCGCCGACGGCGTCGATCACCGCACCGAGGCGCTGCTCGTTGAGACTGAGCGGACGTTCGACGACCTCTTCCTCGGCGTCGTGACTCTCGGCCAACTGATCGGGGTCGTCGTCATCCTCCTGCAGGGCGGCCACCGCCTCCCGGGTCAACTTGGCGTCGTGGCGCAGGTAGCGATTGGCGATGAGCTCCCGGTCGGGGTGCGTGCCGAGCCACGCGCCACCGCGGCGGAGCAGTTTCTCCACCTCGTCGTTGCCGACCCAATAGTGCTTGTCGTCGTCGAGGACAGGAAGGAGGACATAGAGGTGCTCCAGCAGGTCCTTGACCTTCTGGCGGCCACGCAAGCGGACCGAGAGGTAACGGCTGTCGCCCCAGGCCGGGAATGCGGCGTCCAGGGGGATAGCGGCGGCCTCCACTTCGTAGCCGAGTGGCTCGAAGAGCCGGCGGAGGACGGCCTCTCCTCCCCGGCACGGCACGACCGGGAGGCTGACCTCGAGCGGGATCTCCTGATGCGCCAGGTCGGGGCGCTCCTTGCTCCGTCCACCCATCGCCGTGGAGAACACCTTGGCCAAGGCCACGGACATGAACGACGAGGTGGCGAATGGCCGGTCGTTGACGTACTGGGACAAGGAGAAGTCATTCCCCCTCGGTCCTCGATGATTGCGCACGAGCCCGACCGGGTCGATATCGACGAGGAGGGACATGCTGCATCGATCTTCGTTGGCCACGGGGAACAGGACTTGAGCGGTGCCGAAGGGCAGATCGGAGGTGTGGAGCTTGTCCGGATTCTTGTGCAGCAGGTAGCCGAGGTCAGTGGCGGGCTGATGTGTCGTCGACAGGGTGAGGATCATGATGGTGTCGGCGCTGGTCCAACGGCGCTCTCACCAGGACTCTCCCGAAAAGGCATCCCCCGAAGTGGCGGGATTCGAACCGACCGACTGGATAGTGTACGCCCCGGTTGGAGCCCGTCACACTTGCTAGCGTTCTCTCGAGTAAAGGGGGCCCCATGAGTGATGTCATCTCAGTTACGAAACCCGCCAGTGGGCACTGGAGTGACGCGTATCCCGAACTCGGACGCGGTCCGGTGTCGCTCGAGGACTGCGTCTCGCCTGAGTTCTACGAGAAGGAACGCGAGTACGTCTTCAAGAAGAGCTGGCTGTATGTGGGCCGCGTCGAACGGGTGCAGAAGCCGGGCAGCTACTTCACACGCGAGCTCGAGTTCCTCGACACATCAATCATCATTGTGCGGGGCAAGGACGACGTCATCCGCGCTTTCCACAACGTCTGCCCCCACCGCGGCAACAAACTCCTGTGGCAAGACGATCCCTTCGAAGAGGTGGCGGGCCGTGCACCGCTGCTGTACTGCCGCTTCCACGGTTGGCGCTACAACCTTGACGGCTCGTTGCACTCGACCACCCGAAGCGATCTGCTGCTCGACTTCGACGCCGAGGGCTGTCATGTGCCCGCAGTGCAGTGCGAGGTCTGGGAGGGCTTCATCTTCATCAATCTTGACCCGCACAACACCGACCCGTTGCGGTCCTTTCTCGGAGAACTCGCGCAGGGCCTTGAGGGGTATCCCTTTGACGGCCCGCACCAGGTGTATCAGTTCAAGGTCGAACTGCAGTGCAACTGGAAGATTTTCGTTGACAGCTTCGCCGAGAGCTATCACGGTCCGTACCTGCACGCTTCGTCGTTCGGGAACCTGACGGCCGAAGCCAAGGAAGCGCTGGACAAGCCGAATCCGTTCACGGATGCTTTGGCGTACCAGCTGAAGGGCCCTCATCGGATGTTCTCCTTCGCCGGTGAGCCGTCACGACAGACGCCCTACTCCAAGCCCATCGAGTGCGTCATGAAGGCGAGCGCGGCCGGCCCGTGGACCAAGCGCACCGACCGCGGCCCGATGCCTCCGGGCATCAACCCGACGCAGGCGGAGAACTACGGCTTCGACTCCTTCCAGTTCTTCCCCAACTTTGCGCTGATATTCGGTTCGTCGGGATTCACCACGCACACGCACTGGCCGACCGGCCCACGCTCGCACCTGTTCGAGGTCGAGATGTTCTTCGCGCCTCCGACAACGCATCGGGAGCGGCTGGGCCAGGAACTCACCGTGACGTTCCTCAACGACGTCATCCTCGAAGACGCCAGCCCTTGCGAAGGCATGCAGGCGATGCTTAACAGTGGCGCAATCAAGACCTTCCACATGAACGACGAAGAGATCCTCCTGCGGCACCTCCACAAGACGGTCGCCGACTATGTCGGGGCAGGGGAGGCGGCACGATGACGCGGCTGCTCCCGGAACAGTTCTCAGAGCTCGAACATCTCGTGAGCGAGTGGGCAATCGAGGATGGCCATGCGCGGTACGTGAAGCGTGTGAACAGCTCCATGGATGAGATCAGGGCATTCTACGACGAAGTGTTTCCGCGCACCGAAGATGCCGTCGCGTTCATCGACACGTTCGACTATGCCGAGCCGCTGCGCGACGATGTCGCGAACCTGCGCAACTTGTTGTTTTCCCTCATCACTGTCTCGCTTGCGGTGGAGCTGTGGAACCAACCGCGCGTGAAACACTCCGCCCGAACAATCCTCACGAGGGTGAGGTGATCGGCATGGGCGTCATCTGCCACAGCCCTCGACGTCGTCGACCAGACCCCGAGGATCGGCAGCGAGATCAGAACCGATCTCGACACCTTGTTGAGTGGCGATCTGGCCGGGAACATCCGCTCCACGCTCGAGGAGCGAGGGGTGGTCTTCTTCCGTGGACTTGACATGACCGACGAGCAGCAGATCGCCATCGCCAGGACGCTGGGCAACATTGTGGCGAACGAGGGCGAGGACGGGATCTACAAGATCTCGCTCGACACGAACGTCAACCAACGAGCGGAGTACCTCAAGGGCTCCATGTTCTGGCACTTCGACGGTTCGCTCCAGCCCTACCCGAACTTCGCAACCTTGCTGCGGGCGATGAAGCTGTCGGAGACCGGCGGCCAAACCGAGTTCTGCAACACCTACAGCGCCTACGAGGACCTGCCGCCGACCGACAAGACGGCCATCGCGGAGCTGCGGGTGGTGCACAGTGCGGAGCGATCGCAGTACTACGTGACCCCCGAAATGAGCCACGAAGAGATCATGTTCTGGCAGAAGTCACCCACGAAGTCGTGCCCCATCGTCTGGACACACCGGTCCGGCCGCAAGTCGTTGCTGCTCGGAGCGACCGCCGACTACGTCGAGGGGCTACCCGTCGAGGAGAGCCGAGCCCTGCTCGCGCGCCTTCGCGACTGGGCGATCCAGCCCCACTACGTCTACCGCCATCAGTGGGAGGTCGGCGACCTCGTCATCTGGGACAACACCGGAACCATGCACCGCGCCCTCCCGTACCCCGCCGACAGCGGCCGCCTCATGCACCGCACCATTCTTGCGGGCGAAGAGCCCCTCCAGTGAAGCGGAGCCCCCGCCGTGGAGAATGAGACGATGGAGCACGACTGGAGGTGCCGAATCCATGTTGAGAAGGCAGAGACGTCAGGCGCATCAGGAGCAGGATCTGGCAGTGGACGCAACTCTCGAGTCGGACCTCTTCGGTGTCGAGGCCTTGATCGAGGCGTACTTGAAGGACCCGTCGCCGGGCCGGCGAAGCGAACTCTTCGCGGCACTCGAGCATCTGGATCTGCAAATTGATGCGAGCGATCGGTACGAAGGAAGCATTGATCGCTCTGGAGCCTGGGGGTACGGGGCCAAAGGTTCGGTGATCGGCGAGACCAGCGACGTACCGATCGTCGAAGAGGTTCCAGAAGGTGAGTTTCAGGCCCAGACAGCACTGATCAAAGCGGCCAAACGAGAAGTCTCCACACCAGGTCCCGGCTCCTTGGCACAGCTTGGTGCAGCCAACGAGGCTCTCGCAGCGTGTCGGGGCCAGGCTCCACGGATCCAGTAGCCCGACGACCAAATAGATAGGTCTGTGCCGCACGTCGCTCGTGGCGTCCGCGGCGATCTGGGGGTGTCGGCGCACCTCCAACGACGCTCTCACCAGGACTCTCCTGGGCAAAGCATCCTTGGAGGTGGCGGGATTCGAACCCGCGTCCCCCGGAGTTTCAATAGGCCTTCTCCGAGCGCAGCCGGCATTGGATTGTCGGGGGCGGCATCACTGCCGGCGGTTGTGCCGCCCCGTAGCCAACGAAGATTTCCTCAGCAGGTAGTTGGTGTTGCCGCTGAGTAAGCCCTACTTGATGGCGCCCACGTTCCGATCCATAGGGCTGAGACCGGGTGGACGTCGCTACCTAAGCAGCGAGCGCGAGCTGAGGCTCGGCGTTTGTTTTTGGTTCCGGCTCTTTAACGTGGCTCCGGAGACCACGGCTCGCTTCTCCTATTTCGACGACCGGAGTCGAAGCCAATCACCCCCATGTGGGTTCTCCAGCTGACCACGGTGGCCAGCCCAGCCATTCTACGGGGCTTTTGCCGGCTTCCGTTTCAGGCGCCGCCCCAGTGGTTGATCTCCTTGGTCGCCCGGGCTGCTTCTCGCTCGAGGTCGCGGGACATGAGCAGGCTCCGCTTGTCGTACAGCTTGCGCCCTTTGGCCAGGGCGATCTCCACCTTGGCCCGACCGTCCTTGAAGTAGAGGGAGACCGGGATCAGCGTCAGCGGCTGTTGCTGCGTCTTGCCCAGGAGCTCATCGATCTGGCTCCGGTGCAGGAGGAGCTTGCGCTTGCGGTCCGGGTCGTGGGCCCCGAACCCGGTGGCGTACTGCCAGGGCGGGATGTGCATCTGGAAGAGCCACATCTCACCGTCGTCGACCCGGGCGTAGGCCTCGCTGAGCTGCGCCTTGCCTTCGCGCAAGGACTTCACCTCGGAGCCCTGGAGGACGATGCCCGCCTCGAGCGTCTCGATGAACTCGTACTCACGGCGGGCGCGTCGATTGGTGGCGACCGTGCGGTCGGTCCCCCGCTCGTCACGGGCGGCTGCCCGCTTGGCGATCTGCTTCTTTGCCCTGGCCATAGGACGTCGAGGGTACCCTGACATCGTGCTGCGCCTGTCCAGGGAGATCTACATGGAGATGGTCGCGCACTGTCTACGTGGCCTGCCCGACGAGGCGTGCGGCCTCCTGGTGGGGTCCTATGGAGGGGACGAGGCCGCCCATATCTTCCCCACGGCGAACGCGGCGGCGTCCGCCCTGATCTACGAGATCGACCCCAAGGAGATGCTGGGGGTGGACCGGGCGGCCCAGGCCCTGGGGGCCGACATCATGGGGGTCTTCCATTCGCACACCCATACCGACGCCTACCCGTCGCCGACCGACGTGGCCCAGGCGCTCGATCCGGGCTGGCACTACGTGCTGGTCTCGCTGCGCGATACGCATCCCGTCGTCCGCAGCTACACCATCGTCGAAGGTGTCATCACCGAGGAGCCGGTGCAGGTCCCCGGGCTCGGGGCGTGATCGCCCGGAGCCTGCAGCTAGAATCCCAAGCAGATCAGTCAACAATCACCTGACCTGCCTTTTAGGTTGATGGTGCTGACCAACGAGGAGGCCCGATGGCCGTCGAAGTCCGCCTACCCACCGTCCTGCGCAACGCCGCGGGTGGGGCGTCGGTTGTGAGCCTTGACGGCGCCACCATCGGCGAGGTCCTGGCCAAGCTGGTGGCCGAGTACCCCGGCATGTCCGGCCAGGTCGTCCAGGAGGACGGGTCGCTGCACAAGTTCGTCAACATCTACCTCGACGACGACGACGTGCGCTACCTGGACGGGGTCAACACCCCGGTCCCCGACGGGGCCGAGATCTCGATCCTGCCGGCCGTGGCCGGAGGCTGACCTCGCCATGAGGCTGCACCTGTCATGACGCTGTACCGGTCCGTGCTCGGGCTCATCGGCAACACGCCCCTCGTCGACATCAGCTCTCTGAGCCCCAACCCGTCGGCGCGCCTGTTCATCAAGCTGGAGGGCCAGAACCCCGGCGGCTCGGTCAAGGACCGGGTGGCGCTGTCACTGGTGGAACAGGCCGAGCGCGACGGCCGTCTCGTGCCCGGCAAGCCCGATCAGATCCTTATGGAGCCGTCGTCGGGGAACACCGGCATCGGGCTGGCGCTGGTGTGCCGGGTCAAGGGCTACCACCTCAAGGTGGTCATGCCCACCAACGTGTCCATCGAGCGCCGCCAACTGCTTGAGCTGTGGGGGGCGGAGATCATCGAGTCACCGGGATCCGAGGGATCCAACGGTGCGGTCCGCATGGCGCAGCGGCTGGCCGCAGAGCATCCCGAGTGGGTCTTCCTCTACCAGTACGGCAATCCGGCCAATCCCAAGGCGCACTACGAGGGCACGGGCCCTGAGATCTTCAACGACTGCCCGGGCATCACCCATTTCGTGGCGGGCCTCGGCACCTCGGGAACGCTCTTGGGCGTCGGCCGCTTCCTGCGCGAGAAGTTGGGCGATGCCGTGCAGATCTGGGCGGTGGAGCCTCCGTCCGGCGAGGTGGTCGACGGCCTGCGCAATCTCGATGACGGCTACATCCCCCCGATCTTCGAAGAGCTGGGTGGCGCCGAGCTCCTGGACCGCAAGACCGTGGTCCGGCCGCGTGAGTCGATCGAGTGGACCCGGCGGTTGACGGATGTGGGGATATTCGCCGGCATATCTACGGGCGCCGCTGTAGCGGGAGCGATCAAGTGCGCCACCTCGCTCGCTCCGGACGCCTCCGCCTCCATCGTGATCGTCTCGGCCGACGGCGGATGGAAGTACCTCTCGACGGGCGCCTGGACCGACGACCTCGACGAGGTCACCGAACGGGCGAAGTCGATCATCTACTTCTGAGACGGGTTTCGGTGGTCTCGGGGGTAGGCGGAAGGGGGGCCCGGACCTTCGGCAGCCCTCACCCTCTTCTCCCCGGACGCCACCCCGACGTGACGTTCACGCCGACAACCTCCGTCCCGTTCTGTGTGCGTCCCTGCTCGCAATTTCGCGGGCGGCGGCGCCTCGCTCGCTCGTCGGGTCGCGAGCGGTGGACGATCGGCCGCACATTCGCCAGTATGTGGCATGCCAGCGCCCCTGACCCTCGAATGGTTCGGCACCACGACGTTCCGCTTGCGCGTCGACGGGGTGACGATCTGGCTCGATACGTTTCTCGACCGCATCCCCGCCGCCCCGCAGGTGGGACTCTCGGTGACCGAGGTCGACGAGGCGGACTACGTGTTCATCAGTCACTGCCACTTCGACCACATTCTGGGGGCCAACATCGTCGCCCGGAACACCGGGGCCAACATCGTGGGGTCGTACGAGGCGATGCGCCTCATGAACGAGGCCAAGGTGCCGGTGGCACAGCAATGGCCGGTCTCGGGAGGCGAGGTCGTCGACTGCGGACAGGGAGTGAAAGTCACCGTGTACCCGGGCATGCACTCCTGCCTGTTCGCCGCCAATGATCCCGACTCGGGTGGGTGCTGCGTGGGTGACCTCGGCCTCTCCCTCCAGCAGAGGCGGGCGATCATGGACCCCCTGTTCGCGCACATGCGCGATGCGGGCTCGTGGGCGCCGGAGCTCTACGACTACATGGTCAATCCCATCGGCCCCGTCTCGGACCACGACGGCGGCCAGCTCATCTACCTCATCGACACGCCCTACGGGTCGATCCTGTGGAGTGCGAGCTCGGGCTGCTGGACGCCCATCCTGCGTGAGCTGCGTCCCGATGTGGCCTTGCTGGCGCTGGCCGGACGGCCCAACGTCAACGGCGAACCCTTTCAAGGGACCATGGCGGAGTTCATCGTGCGCCAGGTCGAGATGCTCCATCCGGGCAAGGTCGTCTTCTGCCACCACGACGCGTTCCTGCCTCCGTACATGAACGGGATGAACGTCGATGCGGCGGCGGAGGCGATCCGTACGCGCACCCCTTGGGCCGAGTTGGTGACGATGACCTACGGCGCTCCGGTGGCGATCCTGGGCTGACGGTCACCGTCACCGTCACCGGCGACCGGCCGCCGGCCGCCGGTCACCGGTCACCGGCCCGGTCAGCTGGCGGGGTAGCCGATCCGATCGGCGATCCAGGCGGCCAGGTCTTCGATCACCTGGTCGTTGATGGGGGACGCCGCCAGGCCGAGGAAGACGTCGGCGGTCGCCTCACCGTCCTCGTCGCGCGGCGGCGGTGACCACTGGAATCCGTTGCGCGTGCAGAACTCGACGGTGGCCACGAGCGCCACTTGGACGTTGCCGTCGCGCAGCGGGTGATTCTTGACGAGATGCGCGCCGAGCACCGCCGCTTTCTTCGGGAACTCGGGGTAGAACTCCTCGCCGACGAATCGGGCCCGCGGGGCGTGGAGGGCGGAGTCGGCCAGGTTGAGGCTGGCGTCCTGGGCGATCTCCTTGGCCGGCGTCTGCAGGACGGCCTCGGCGATCAGCAAGAAGTCGGCCAGCTCGAGATAGTCGATGCTCATGTGCCCAACCGCTCCAGGGCCTTGTGGTTCTGCTGGATGGCGTCGCGCAGCCGCAGGAAGAACTGCTGATCGGTCCGGCGCCGCCGGACCTGCACCGTGAGGCTCGGGCGTGGGCCGTCGGGTCCGCTGGGCAGCCCTGCGGGGGGCCCGCCGGGTTGCGAGCGTGGCCCGTCGTCGTACGTGCTCATGGTCTGATTTTAGGAGGACGCCAGACATCTCCCTCCAGCAGGGTCACGGAGTCGCTCGTTTGTCGGAGTGAGGCCAGATCGGCCAGGTGCTCGTGCATGACGAGGGCCGAGATCGCGGCGTCGAATGCATCTTCGGAGCCGACCATGGTTGCGGCGAACCCGTCGGGGAGCGCCCAGGGCGACGCGCCGAGGTAGCGGGCTCGCTCCTCCAGGTTGCTCTTGTGGACGGGTCCGGTGCACAGGCGCGGGTAGATCTCGAGCACGGTCCACGGCGATGGCGGGTCGAAGGGCCAGATGCTGAAACCCGCCTCGCGCAGTTGGCGCAGGTGCGGCATGCCCCGGATGGATCCCGTTCCCACGGCGCCGGCCCCACCGATCTGGAAGGTGCTCTTGGCGGAGATGCCGCCCACGGAGAGAGACCGCTCGGCGCGGCGAAACTGCTCGAGAAGCGCAGGTCGTGGCCGACCGGGACGCCCCCAGAAGGGCGGAGCACACTCCGACAGCCACGTCTCGCCCTCTCGTGCCGCCAGTTGCCACATGGCGTCGACGCTGGAGCATGCCTGCGCCTGCACGAACCACGCGGGGAAGGAAAATGAGAAGTCGAGCCCGGCGATCAGGCCGCCGGGGGTCTGCGCCCGCAATGACACGAGGTCATCGGTCACCCCTTGGCGGGAGCGTCCGTTACGTAATGCGACGAGCTCACCGTCGATGACATGCGCCAACCAGATCCGCCTCGATGCCCCCTGCGCGGCGCCGGACCAATCGACGGCGACGACCTGCATCAGTGCGGGGTCCATCGGGAATTCAGCGGGCGGCGAGTTCGCAGAGCTTCGTGACCGTGTTCCAATTCCGCGTCGTGCTGACGACACCCAGCCGGCGTTCCAGCATGGCGCCGTTGAGCTTGGAGTTCCCGTAGCCATCGGGCGTGTGGACGTAGACCTCCCGGCCGATGACCACCAGTTCGTCGCGTCCGCTCTCGGGTGGGGTGAAGGCGGAAAGCTTGTCCTTGCTCGGTTTCCCGGCGAGAAAGGTCACGTGATGCCGGGCCGGGTCGGCCCCCCGGGCCGGGTAGGGGCTGGTGGCGAGCACATGCCGTAGCTCCGCCGTGGTGCGCAGGATCACCGCGGGTGAACTCCCGAAGTCCTGTTCCAGTCGACCTTCGATTTCTCCGATCAGTTTGGACGCGTTCTTGCCGGCCGCCCCGAAGAAGACATTGCCCGTCTGTATGTAGGTCGAGACGTCGGAGTACCCGAGTGAGAGGAAGCTCTGTCGGAGGTCGGCCATGGCGAGGCGTCCGTGCCCGGCCACGTTCACGCTTCGGAGCAGTGCGATGAAGTCCGCCATGGCGACCCTGATCATAGGAACCAGCGCGTGCCTATTGTGGCGTCGTGCAGCCCATCCTCCACCTGTCCCTCCCGGTGCGGGACCTGGACGAGGCCCGGCGGTTCTACGTGGACACGCTGGGCTGCACGGCCGCCCGGGCACGCCAGGGCTACCAGGACGTCTGGTTCTACGGCATGCAGGTCACGTTGCACGACCGGCCCGACGAGGCCGCACGGCTGCCTGCGGGCTCGGTGCGTCACTTCGGGGTGACGCTCGCACGGAATGACTTCGACGAGGTGACCGCACATCTGACGGAATGCGGGGTGGAGTGGGTCGTTCCGATCTCGACCGACGACAAGGGTGAGCCGACCGAGCAGACAAAAGCGAAGATCGCCGATCCGAGCGGAAACGTGATTGAGCTGAAGACCTACGCCGACGTGGCGGCCGCCCTGGAGACGGCGCCGGCGGCGGTTCGGGAAAACCATTGAGCACGGGCACCGCCGAGGCCCTGACCGAACCGCCCGTGCGCACGCTCACGGTGCTCGGGTGTGACGGGAGCTGGCCCGGACCCGGCGGCGCCGGAAGCGGGTATCTCGTCGCGGGCGGCGGGACGTCGATCCTGCTCGACTCCGGTCCGGGCACATTCGCCCAGCTCCAGCGCTACCTCGACCCCGGCCGCATCGATGCTGTCGTGTTGTCCCATGCCCATCCGGACCACTGGACGGACCTCGAGTCCTTCGCCACCTGGGCCGGGTACGGTCCGGCCCGGGACCGGTACTGCGGGGAGGAGGGCGATCCTCTCACCGTGTACGCCCCTCCCGGGCTGCGGGAGCGGTCGCACTATGGCGCAGCGGCCTGGATCGATTGGCGGGTCCTGGGCGAATCCGACCTGTTCGCGGTAGGTGCGCTGGAGGTCCGCACCGCGGCGACCGACCACGGCATCGCCACCCGGGCCGTCTGCGTGGTCCACGACGGCGCCACCTTGGCGTATTCGGCGGACTCGGGGCCCAGCTGGTCGGTCGAAACGTTGGGCCGGGGCATGGGGACGTTCCTCTGCGAGGCCACGTATACCCAGGAGGCGGAGGGGTCGATGTTGCACCTCAGCGGTCGGGAGGCGGGCGCCATGGCCGCCGCCGCCGGCGTCGCTCGTCTCATCCTGACGCACCGGTCGCCTACGGTGTCGGCCGACGAGGTCCGTCGCGAGGCTGAGTTGGCGTACGGGCGTCCGGTGGAGCAGGCGAGCACGGGTGCCGTCTACGCGTGGTAGCCATTGCAGCCCCACTGCGGCGACTGCGTGGTGGTGAGCATCAGTGGTGACGAGAATCAGTGGTGACGAGAGTGAGTGGGGACGAGAGGAGTGCGATGTCTGAGAGCAGCGAACTGAGTGGGGCCGGCCAGGACCCGCGCACGGCGCGGGGTGACGGGCGTGCACTCGACGAGCTCCGTCCTGTCACCTTCGAGCGGGACTACACGGTGATGGCGCCCGGCTCGGTGCTCGTCTCCTTCGGCCGGACCAAGGTGCTCTGCACGGCATCGATCGAGGACCGGGTACCCCCGTGGATGCGGGGGAGCGGCAAGGGCTGGGTCACGGCCGAGTATTCGATGTTGCCCGGCTCGACGCCCGAGCGGGCATCGCGTGAAGCCGCCAAGGGCAAGCAGTCCGGTCGGACGCAGGAGATCCAACGTCTCATCGCGCGCTCCCTCCGGGCCGTGTGCGACCTCGTCGTGCTCGGTGAAGCGCAGATCACGGTCGACTGTGATGTCCTGCAGGCCGACGGGGGCACGCGCACGGCGTCGATCTGCGGGGCCTACGTGGCCCTGCACGATGCGTTCTCCCGCATGCAGCAGGCCGGCACGTTGCGGGAGAATCCACTGACGGACTCCGTGGCGGCGATATCGGTGGGGATCATCGACGGCGTCCCGATGCTGGACCTTCCCTACGCGGAGGACTCCCGGGCCGAGGTGGACATGAACGTGGTCATGACCGGTGCCGGTCGCTTCGTCGAGGTCCAGGGGACGGCCGAGGGCATGGCATTCAGCCGGGGCGAGTTGGACAGCCTCCTGGGGTTGGCCGAAGCCGGGATCAAGGAGCTCTCCGCCGCGCAGGCGTCGGTCCTGGCGACGCCTGCACCACAACGGTGAGCAGCGCCCCACCGATGCGCTTCGTCCTGGCCTCGGCCAATCCCGACAAGGTGGCAGAAATCGCCGCAGTGCTGGCGGAGGCACTCGAGGTCGAGCTCATTCCCCGTCCGTCGGACGTGCCGGACGTCGTCGAGGACGGCGAGACACTGCACGACAACGCCCGCCTCAAGGCGCGGGCGCTGGTCGTCGCCACCGGGCTCGCGTCCGTGGCGGATGACACCGGCCTGGAGGTCGATGCACTGGGAGGCGCTCCCGGCGTCTACTCCGCCCGGTACGCCGGGGAGGACGTGACGTACGCCGACAATGTGGCCAAGCTCCTCGCCGAGTTGGCGGCTCGGCCCGACGGCGGCGGTGACCGCGCCGCTCGGTTCCGCACCGTCGCCATGGCCTCGTTCCCCGACGGGTCCGAGCTCTGGGCGGAGGGCGCGGTCGAGGGAACGATCGCCGTGGAGGCGGCCGGTTCCGGCGGCTTCGGCTATGACCCGGTCTTCGTGCCGAGCGAGGGGGACGGGCGCACGTTCGCCGAAATGACCTCGAGCGAGAAGAACGCCATTTCGCATCGTGGGCGGGCATTCCGCGCCTTGGCGGAGGCACTCGCCGCCCGCCCCCCGCTGAAGTAGCGGTCTACTGATCGACGCAGGGGCGGGGGGTGACTCAGGGGCGGCGCAGCAGGCGCATCGCGGTGTCTCCCATGAACGCCTGCATGGCGTCGGCCGAAAGAGGCAGCTCCCGGGCCGCAGTCGTCGCGCGTTCCATGGCAAGGAACGGGTGGTCCGAGGCGAACAGCAACCGGCCACTCCCGCGTGACGAGTTCATGAAAGCGACCAGGGCGGGGTCCATGTACTTGGCCAGGTAGGCCGAGTTGGAGAGATAGAGATCAGGCCACTTGAGCATGTACTGCATCAGAAGGCCCTCGTAGGGGTGCCCCATGTGGGCGCCGATGATCGTCAGTCCCTTGAAGTCGATGAGGATGTCCTCGAGACGTTCGGGATGCTGGCAGGCCGAACGGACACGTGGACCGGGTATCCCGACATTGACGGCTACGGGTAGTCCGAGCTCCGCGGCGGCCGTGTAGACGGGGTAGTAGAGCTTGTCGTTCAAGGGGTACTGCTCCACGAGCGGCGTGATCCGGACCATCGCCACCGACGGGTGTTCGGCCAATGTGCGCAGCCGCCTGGACTGCTGCACGGGTCGCCCGGCGTGATCGGCCACGAGGGCCACGCACAAACGGTCGGCATGGGGTGCGAGGTCCTCGAGCAGATTCTCCGTTTCGGGGGATGACAACCCTGCGGCGATCACGCCGAGGTCGACCCCGCACGCGTCCATCGTGGCCAACAATTTGTCGAGCGATGTCGCCGCCCCGAGGTCACCCCCGAGAAGGTCGACGATGCCTTCGTTGCCGTCTTGCCCGGTGAAGGCCGTCGCAGATTTGCCCGTCAGCGCGTTGACCCACAGGTCGACGACCGTCACGCGTCGTCGGGTTTTGCGTTCGCCCGCGCCTCACGCATCATCTTCACCCCGTTGGTGAGTGAATCGCTGATGAGCTTGTCGTTGTCCTTGGAGATGAAATCGTGCACGCGCTTTTCGAGAAAGAACCGCAGGATCGGATTGAACGCGTGGTACGTCTCGGAGAAGTGGACACGGGTCTTGCCGTTGCCGAGATCCTCCAGCCGGTTGCGCCCTTGGGCCTTGGACCACAGCGGCTTGCCGACGGCATCGTACTTCCACGAGACCTTCGGCGTGACCTCTGTCAGCCACTCCCACGATTCGCCCCGCCCGCCCGACATCAGATAGCGCGGGACCCGGAAGGTGCAGTGGCGGACCAGCCCTTCTCCTATCTCGTCACCGGGGTGGAGGATCTCGATGGTGACGTCCCCGTTCTGCGTCAGGGCACGGCGTAACCAGAAGAGCTCCCACAGCTCATCCTGTGTAGCTTCGATGTCGACGTGGAAATGGTGCTCTTGCATCGGCTCACCATATCGCCGTACCTGACGGTCGCGTCAGGTACAGGCCGGCGCCGGGTGTCCGGGGCACCGCCGGACCGTTATCGTCTCGCTGGTCATGAAGGTTGCCTATGTGGTGCCCCGCTACGGTGCGCAGATCCGTGGAGGCGCGGAAACGGGCGCCAGGATGCTCGCCGAGCATCTCGTCACTGATCGTGGAGATCAGGTGGAGGTTTTCACCTCAGGCGCTCTCGATGCGCTGACCTGGCGCGACGAGTTGCCACTCGGGACCGAGACCATCAATGGGGTCACCGTGCACCGCATCGGCTCGGAGGCGGGTCGGGGCGAGGGTTTCCATCCCTTGTCAGGCCGGCTGCTGGCCGACGCGGCCCATGCGAGTGCAGAGGAGTGCGAGCGTTGGGTCGACCTCCAGGGCCCCAAGTCGCCCGACTTGCTGGCGGCCGTGACGTCCAGCGACGCCGACGTCATCGCGTTCTACCCCTACCTCTACTACCCGACGATCCGGGGTTTGCCCCTGGTGCGGGAACGGGCCATTCTCCACCCGGCCGTCCACGAGGAGCCGGCGTTGCACCTGCAGGTCTTCGATCCGTTGTTCGCACAGTGTCGCGGCTTCGCCTTCCACACGCGGAGCGAGCGTCGCCTGGTGGTCGAGCGCTTCGACGTTGCCACCACACCGCAGGTGGTGGTCGGTCTGGGAATCGAAGAGGTGGAGGGATCGTCCGAGGCGGCCCGGGCCGCATTCGGACTGGGCGACGCGCCGTATCTCCTGTGCATCGGGAGGGTGGACGACAAGAAGGGGACGGGAATCCTCTGGCGTTACTTCCGTGCGTACAAGGAGCGCCACCCCGGCGATCTCCGGCTCGTCCTGGTGGGGCAGATCGTCGACCCCCCCGACCCCGGCCGCGACATCGTGCTGACCGGGATGGTCGACGACGAGACCAAATGGGGACTGCTACGGAGCGCCCAGGCGCTCGTCGCCCCTTCGCCGGTCGAGTCGTTCTCACTCACCGTGATCGAGGGCATGACCGCGGGCGCGCCGGCCATCGTCAACGCAGTGTGCGGGGCCACCCGCGAGCATTGCGAGCAGTCCGGCGCCGGCATGTGGTTCGAGGGGTACGCCGAGTTCGAGGCCGTGCTCGATCGCATGCTCGGCGACCGCGTCCTGCACGAGACCATGCGCCGGAACGGTTTCCACTACGTAGAGTCCACGTATCGTTGGCCGGCCGTGATGGATCGCTACGGGACCTTCCTGGACGCGTTCGTGGCGCGTCGTGGCCAGGCGGGGTAATCGGGGCGCCTCCGCGAGACGGCCAGTCGGCTGGTCAGGTCGACGGAGTCAGGTCGACGGGGTCAGGTCGACGGAGCGAACGGGACGCCGTAGCGGTTCAGATGCGCCTTCTCGGAGATCGGAAGCCGGCGAGGTGGACCGAGCTTTTTCGGGAGGTGCCCGATGGGGATCACCGCAACGGGCCGAATCTCGGGCGGGAGGTCCAGCGCCTGGGAGAGGTCGTTCCCGCTGAGGGTCGGCAGCGTCGTCAGGGTCGACCCCAACCCGAGCGCATGGGCGGCCAGGAGCAGGTTCTGGACGGCGGGGAAGATCGAGGAGTCGAGGGACTCGGCGAAGGTCAGGCTCGTGTCACCGCAGACGACGATGAGGACGGGCGCCTTGGCGCATCCACCCATCGCGCCCTGGTCCACATCGGCCAGGAAGGCGGGTGAGAGTCGCCCCGTTTCCAAGTCACGGGCTCCCCCTTCCCAGACCCGGGCGGTGATATCGCCGATGGTGGCGCGGATGTCGGGGTCGCGCACCACGATGAACACGAAGGGCTGGCTGTTCTCCGCGGTGGGGGCGTGCGTGGCGGCAGTGAGGATTTTGGCCACGGCGGCGTCGTCCACATCCTCGGAAGTGAAGGATCGGGCGGCGCGCTGACTGAGGACTACATCGAAGAAGTCGGTCACGGCGGTGATGGTACCGGCCGGCGGATCGCGGTGCCCGAACGGGTGAGCCGCTACCTTTGGCTCCACACCGGGATACCGGGCGGCAACCGGCGACGGGCGACTGGCGACCGGTACGCGCTTGGATGGGATGGGCCGGGCGGGACAGGGAGAACGAGAACGAGTGGCCGAGAGCGACGCATCATTGGAAGAGCTCCTCGAGAGCATGATCGGGAAGCCGACGGGTCGGTCCAAGGTCGTGGTTGAGCGAGGACCGGTGAGTACCTTCGCTGCCGCCGTGGGGAGCACCAGCCCGATCTACCGCGACCTCGACGCGGCGAAGGCAGCGGGGTTCAGCGCAATTCCCGCCCCGCCCACGTGGCCTTTCGCCATGGAGTTCTCGGGGAAGTTCGAAGAGATACAGCCCGCCGGGGAGACGGGGAGCCCGCTCATGGCTGCGCTGGGGCGCCTCATGGCCGACGGAGGCCTGATCCTCCATGGTGAGCAGGAGTTCGTCTACCACCGCCCGATCGTGGTAGGCGACGTCCTGGTTGGCGAGGGCAAGGTCGTCGACGCGTACCAGAAGGAATCGAAGGGCCGGACGATGACCTTCTTCGTCAGTGAGACCACCTGGACAGACGACACCTCCGGTGAGCCGGTGGTCACGGCCATCTTCAATCTGGTCCACCGCACGTGACCGCACCAGCGGGGCGGGCACGCTGCGAGACGTTGACGGGAGGTCGACACGATGGGTGAGCAGAAGTTGGCGTTCGAAGATGTGGCGGTGGGCGACGAGGCTCCCGTGGTCTCCCACAAGCTGACCCGGACCGACCTGGTGAAGTACGCCGGTGCTTCGGGTGACTTCAACCCGATGCACCACGACGAGGTGCTGGCCAGGGCGGCCGGTCAACCGAGCGTGTTCGGGCACGGCATGTTCTCCATGGGCCTCCTCGGGTCGGCCTTGACCGACTATGTCGGTGTCGGGAATGTGATCCGCTACCAGGTGCGCTTCGTCCGCCAGACGTGGCCCGACGAGGTCCTCGTCTCCAAGGTCGTCGTGACGGGGAAGCGGCAGGAGGCAGACAAGAAGTTGGTGGACCTGGCGGTAACGCTGGCCAACGGCGATGGGGAGACCAAAGTGGTCGGTGAGGCCACGGCAGAGCTGCCCGACAAGCCCTGACGTGAGCTTGCATTTGGCGGAGCTGGCCAGATCTGATCAGATCGTCCTATGACCGTCATCAAGATCAACGCCATAACTGTGCCCGAAGACGCCGGGGACGAGCTGGCGAAAAGGTTTGCCGCCCGAGCCGGCGCCGTCGACAACCAGGAGGGGTTCGAGGGCTTCGAGCTCTTGCGGCCGACCGACGAACGCCGCCAGTGGTTGGTCGTGACGCGATGGAGGGATGAGGCGTCCTTCAAGAGTTGGGTCTCTTCACCAGCGTTCGCCCACGGCCATGCCGGCGCCGATCGGCCGGCTCCCCACGGCGGTCCGGTGACCGTGTCATCGGAACTGTGGTCGTATGAGGTGTCCGTCGAATCGTCGCCCGACGCCGCTGGCTGAAGAGCGGAGCCGCCGCCGGTGGGCGGGCGCAGAGACGCCGGCGGACCAAAGGGGGCCGGCGGGATCAGGGACGCGGTGCGTACTCGAAGCTGGTGAAAGGCCAGTCCGCACGTAGCCAACCGGACACCGTTCGATAGACGGTGGCATCCAGATCGGCGTGGGTGGCACGGACCCACGAGCGCACATCGGCCTCCACGCCATCTTTCGTCGAGGGGTAGATGTAGACGCAGCCGACGATCTCTTCACCGGCCTCACTCATGACGGAGTAGGTGAAGCCACGACGATCCGCGAAGTCCTTCTCGTGCTCGGCGAGGTCCCCTGCGTTGCGTTCCAACGTCATGGGCTCATCGGGCCACGGGTGCCCGGCGAAGCCCGGGGTCGCATGGATGTGCTCGACACTCGAGCTCCACGCATCGAGGTCACCCTCGTTGTGCTCGACCCGGAGTGGGACAAGGACGAACCCCGCGCCATGTGGGGGTGGGGGTGGGTCGAATTGGGCCGGGACGAATTCGGTCTGCGCCATGGCACCCATTGTGGCTGGGCGGGGCCCGCCTACGCCACGTCGAAGCGCAGCGGCAGCCGTGCCGGTCCCCAGATGCCGAAGTTGGCCGGTTTCCATTCGACGGGTCCGGTCAGGGCCAGTCCGGGCAGGCGCTGCGCGAGGAGTGGAAGCGCTTCTTGCAACTCGGCGCGGGCCAAGGCCGCGCCGAGGCAGAAGTGGATGCCCGAGCCGAAGGTCATCTGGGCCGTGCCCCGTTCCCGCGTGATGTCGAATTGGTTCGGCTCTCGCCAGACCTCAGGATCACGGTTGGCCCCGGCCAGTGAGGTCGAGACGATGGTTCCTTGCGGGAACAGGACGTCGCGGTAGATCACATCCTCGGAGGCGAAGCGCACCGTGGCCCGCACCGCGCCGAGATACCGCATCGACTCTTCCACGGCCCGCGGCGCCAACGCGGGCTGTTCGGCCAGCAGGCGCCACTGGTCGGGGTGTTCGGCGAAAAGGGCCACGCTGCACGCCAACTGGTTGCGGGTTGTGTCGGTACCCGCCATGAGGACCGCTTGGGCCAGCATCGCCATCTCCTCGGTCGAGAGGCGATCGCCCTCCTCCTCGATGGCGATCAGGTCGCTCAGGAGGTCGGCGCGGGGATCGGCTCGCCGCTGCGTGATCATGTCGCTCACGTACGCCGTCAGCTCGGCCGAGGCCCGTTCGATGAAAGGGAGGTCCTGTTCGAACGTGCCGTTGAAGATCCTGAAGATATCGGTGGCCCACGACGAGAACAGCTTCCAGTCCTCGCGCGGCGCACCGAGGAGTTCGCACACGATGGGAATGGGATACGGCTCGCACACGTCGGTGACCAGCTCGCAGTTCCCGTCGGCCGCCGATGGTGTCGATCAGGTCGGTGATCACCGCCCGCATGGTCGGGCGCAACCGATTGGCCGAGGCCGGCGTGAATGCGGGGGCGACCAGTCGGCGCAGCCGGGCGTGCTCCTCGCCCTCCATCGAGAGGATGGACTTGCGTCGTCGGCCTGCCTGGCCGAGCTCGGGGAGGCCCGACATCTGCGGGAGGATCGATAGCGCCGAGTGAAAGCGCTTGTCACGCAAGACGGCTGTCACGTCCTCCAGCCGCAGTGACGCAGAAGCCCATTTCGGTGCGGGCCAGCCAGTGCTCGCGCCCGGGCTTCGTCAATGGCGGCAATGGCATCGCGACGCTCCATGCCGATGGTCTGGAGTAACGGGAGGTCCATCTCCTGCGACTAGTTGTGCGGCCATGCTCACCCCACTGTCGTTCGGTCGTTCGGGCCCTGAGGCTACTCAGCGCCCGGTGCGCTGCGGCTCCGCCCGTCAACGTCAACTGCCATCTTTCGGTCCGTCGGTCGGATGAACATTGTGTTTCCCCTGCACGCATGACCAGCACGTTCGCGAAGGGGCAGTTCAAAGGGGGTTCCCTTCAACGCATACGGAGGGAGATACTGGGAGGAGATTGGTAACGGAAGACTCCGCCGTTGCCCATAGTGGAAAGGAGCTGCCGATGACGTCGACAAGCTCGACCGAGGAAGGCGATCCACCGGACTGAAACCGCGTCACCGGTGCTGATGCCGGTGGCGCCGCAGCGCAACTCGTACGAATGAAGAGTCCGGCGAATGTGGCCGCGCTTGAGCCGGTGCGTGTTTCGGTCGGCCGACAAGGCGGCCCTCGCACACGACGCCTCGGACCAGTGACGTATCGAGTTGTGTGCAGGCACATTGAACAGACCATGACGGGACCGGCCTGATGGCCGGTCCCGTTCGTCGGTACGGCCTGGTACTCGGATTCGTGACAGTCTGGTGACGATGACCGAGGCTGCACCATCAGAGGAGAGCGAGTTGCGGCGACTCGGAATGTTCCCCCTTTCCGCCGTTCTGTATCCGTACGCCCAAATACCCCTGCACGTCTTCGAGCCGCGGTACCGGGCGCTGACGCGGGATTGCCTGGCCGGCAGACTCGCGGTTCGGTGTCGTCCTCATCGAGAGGGGCGTCGAAGTCGGAGGCGGCGATCAGCGGATGGCGGTCGGCACCCGCGCCGTCATCACGAAGGCAGCAGCGCTGTCCGACGGACGTTGGCTGTTGGTCGTGCAGGGGGATGCCCGGATTCGCGTCGGACAGTGGCTGGTCGACGATCCCTACCCTTTGGCGATGGTGGAGGAGTGGCCGCCGCTCGCCGACGAGGTGGCGCCGTCCTTACTGCGTCGGGCCGAGCAGAGCGTCCGGCGCACGCGTGGACTTCTTTCGGAGTCCGGTGCCACCGCGGCTCTGGCCGCTGAGACGCAGTTCGACGATGACCCGGAGGTCGCGTCGTGGCAGATCTGCACCGAAGCGCCCCTGAACATGATGGATGCACAGAGCGTGCTCTCCGCGGAAAGCACGACGCGTCGATTGGAACTGCTCATCGAGCTCACCGAGGCCATGGAACAGGATCTGCACCGCATGCTCGCATCGGGATGACGTGTCATGCTGAGAGGCATGGGGTCACCCTCGATCACCGTGGATTTGATCCTCGAAGCGGCGAGAAAAGCGATCGCGGAGCGGGGTCCGGGCAAGTTGACGCTGTCTGCTGTTGCGAGCGCCGCCGGTATCTCCCGACCGACTCTGTACCGATGGTTTCCCACCAAGGCTGACCTTCTCGCTGCCATCGCGGCCTATGAAGAAGAGCGCTTCGACGTCGGGCTGCAACGGGTGATCGACGCCCACCGGTCTCCGCGGCGCCGGTTGGACGCGGCCCTGCGCTACCTCGTGAACTATCTCGACGAGTCGATGATCCCGGACCCGATCGGCATCGATCCCGAGTACGCCCTCAAAGGGCTCCAAGCATCCATGGGTCCCCACACCGAGATCCTGGCCCGCCTCCTCGGCGATGCGCTGCTCGAGGTGCCCGCCGTCCGGGCGGGAGCGCTGACCCGGGAGCAGGCGGCGGAGCTGTTTCTCCGGATGGCCTATTCGCACTACCTGGTGCCGCATCCCGATACCGAGGTCCTGCTCTCGATGATGCGCGACTTCGCCGGAATATCCCCTCGATCAGCCCGGCTGATGGCCGGATGACCTCGATGAGGCTTTACATTTTAGATAAGTAATGTAAACTCATGGTCCTGCCATCCGGCCCCGAGAACGCCGGGTCATGAGCATGGCGACCGGCACACCGGGACAGGCAACACCGAGACCAGGGGACGACGAGCAGTGGGCGCAACCGAGACACTCAACGACGAGGCCGTCGACGCCGAGATCAACTACATCTGGAATCCCGGATCGCCGCAGGACGAGACACTCAAGTTCGTCACCGAAGCCGAAGAACAGTCCACGATGCAGACGCTCCCCGGTCGGGCGGTACGCATTGCGAATGCCCGGTCATTGCAACCCGAGCTCGACCGCGAAGGATTCGTGCTGGTTCCCCATGCGAGCTCGATCGATGATTTCGATCTCATCCAGGACGACCCTGAGGTCGATCAGCGCTACATCGACGAGATGACGGACCTGCTGGCCCGGGTGACCGGGGCCTCGCAGGCGTTCATGCTGGGTCGAGGGAAACGGCGCTACGGCGAAGGGGCGACGGACAAGCTGTCCCCGCTGTCGAACGCCAAGCCGGCGCGCTACCCGCACGCTGACAACACGGACGTGTCGGCGACCGGACTGGTCGAGATGGTCGATGCATTCGTCGAAAGCATCGACCTCCGTCACTATTCCCGCTATGCGCTCTACAACATGTGGCGAGCCGTCTCACCGCCGCCGCAGGACTTTCCGCTCGCGGTGTGCGATGCCGCGTACGGTTGCGCCGGAAGACGAAATCACCGTCACCGCCATCACGGTTGAAAAGGACACCGGCGAGATCACTCATGACACGACCGGCTACCTCTACAACCCGGCGCACCGCTGGTACTACTACCGGGACATGACCCCCGGCGAGGTTCTGGTGTTCAAGGCGCACGACACGGACCGGAGCCGGTCGGTTCGGGTCCCCCACAGCGCATTCACCGATCCCACGTGCCCCGCCGGGGTGCCAACACGGGCGAGCGTGGAGATGCGCGGTCTCGCCCTCTTCGCCTAGTCAGCAGAGGGACCTGTCCCACCCCTATCGAGAGGCTGACCCCGTCGGCCGCACGAGAACGCGTGCGCTCCGCTCGCCCACCCATTTGGAGGAACGATGGCAGCAGACCCCGAACATGATCTGATCTTCCGCAACGTCACCGTGATCGACGGCAGTGGGGGTCCGGCGACCCAGGGAGATGTCGCCGTCAGTGGCGGCCGGATCACCGCGGTCGGGGGGCGCGTCGCCGGGCACGCCGTCGAGGAGGTCAGCGGTCGGCGACCGCGTGCTGGCTCCCGGGTTCATCGATCCCCACACGCATCTCGATGCGAATCTCTTCTGGGATCCCGATCTGACCCCATCCTCGAGTTTCGGGGTGACCACCGTGGTCACGGCCAACTGCGGCTACGCCCTGGCTCCCGTGCTCAGCGAGGGTGCCCGGGCAGTACCTGGTCGCCGCCATGAGCACCGTCGAGCAGATTCCCGAGGTGTCGTTCGAGACGGGTGTGCCCTTCGACTGGTCCGATCTGGCGTCGTACGCGGCGCGGCTGGACGGACTCGATGTTCTCCTCAATCACGCGTTCCTGATCGGCCATGTGCCGATCCGTGCCGCCGTGATGGGGGTGCCCGACGTGCTATACGCGTCAGGCGACCGAGGACGAGATCCGACAGATGGGCCGGCTGCTGCGCCAGGGCACCGACCTCGGCGCCCTCGGCTTCTCGACTGATCAGGTCGTCGGGAATCCCGGCCCCGGCGGCACGGCCCTGCCCGGGCAGATCTGCGGGGAGGACGAGCTGCTCCAGTTGGCCGCAGTGCTCGGCGACGGCCCCGGGCCCGGTCTCTTCACCATGGCCAATGCCGCTCTCTTGCAAGGCCAAAAGGAACGGATCGACGACCTGGGATGGCATCAGCGGCTTGCCGCGGCGTCGGGTCGCCCGGTGGTGGTCGGACCGATCTTCGATTCCACGGACGACCCCGGCGGGGCCGCAGATCTCATGGACCTGGCCTTGGAGGGGCAGCGGGCCGGATTCGCCGTGATACCGCAGATCTCCACCCGCCCCTTCGAGCTGTGGACACGGCTGGACAGCCCCGGAACGTTGGTGCGATCACTGCCGACGATGATGGCCGCGGTCGAGCGTGGGGGCGCCGATGCCGTGCGCGCCCTGGCGGCCGATCCCGAGGCCCGGGCGCAGCTGCGTCGGGAAGGGGCGGTCATGCCGCCGAACCCCGTCTTCAACGGGCGCTGGGACCATGTGCGCGTGCGCTACTCCCATCAGGCCGACGTGGAGGGCAAGGACTTCGACACCCTTTGTGCCGAGCGGGAGTGCGATCCCGTCGACCTGCTGCTCGACCTCGCTCTGGCCGACAACTTCGAGACCCAGGTCGCCACCGTCATGCGCAACGGCGACGACGACGAGGTGGCACGCCTGGTGGCTCACCCGGCCGCCATGATCGGCGCCTCCGACGCCGGCGCACATGTGTTGGCCAACACCGACAGCTGTTACGCCGTATGGACGCTGCAGCACTGGGTGCGCGAACGCCGGGTGCTCTCGCTCGAGCGCGCCATTGCCATGCTCACGGGTGACCAAGCCCGGCTCTTCGGCTTTGCCGACCGGGGACTGGTCCGTCCCGGCTTCGCCGCCGACCTCGTGCTCTTCGACCCCGACCGCGTCGGGACGACCGGGGTGCGGTTCGTCGACGATCAACCGGCGGGCGGACGCCGCCTGGTCACCGACGCCCAGGGGATCGAAATGAGCGTGGTCAACGGCCAGGTGGCGACGCGCCAGGGCGTTTCGACCGGGGCCCGTTCGGGCCAGCGGCTGCGCCCTTCGAATTAGTCGTCCGGGTGCCTGCCAGACTGGGGACGGGATTGGTCCCGCACGATCGAAGTGGAGGAAGGTCTGTCCGGCGTTGAAAGTGTTGTCCGATCTCTGTACCAGAGGGACGGCGACTGGTACGTACCGACTGCATTGACGACAGGACCGTGGCGGTCGGATGCAATGCACGGGGGCGCCCCCGGCGCCCTCGTCGGTGCACTGGTCACCGCCGCCGCCGGAGAGAGCGAGCAGGTTGCCCGGGTACAGATCGACCTCGAGCGACCGGTCCCGCTCGAGCCCATGCGCGGACTCGTGACCCGGCGTCAGGTCAGCCGTCGGGTGGCGCATCTCGACATTGAGCTCTCCACGGAGCTCGGGCGTGCCGTGTCGGCGCACGCGGTCCTCACACGCCGGGAGCCGATCTCCGTCACCCCCGACGCGTGGTCGCCGCCGCAAGGGCCCGATCAGCTCGTCGCAATGGACTGGGGCCACCTCTACCCCGATGACAGCGGTCCGATCTTCGTGCGCGACGCCGTCGAACATCGCATCGTTCGTGGCGGCTACGGGGTGCCGGTTCCGAGCGCCGCGTGGCTTCGCCTCAAGGTTCCGGTCATCGATGGCACGGCGCCGTGCGGCCTGTCCATGTTGTTGGGTGTCGGGGACTTCGGTTCGCCGCTCAGTCAGACGGCCTCCATCGGGTCCGGTTTGGCGCTGATCAACATCGACCTCAACGCCACGCTGTTCCGTCAGCCCACTGGTCCCTGGTTCTTTCTCGACGCCGTCGGGCACGTGGGCCGAGGGGGTCTCGGACTCGCCGTGACGGAGGCCTACGACGCCGAAGGGCCGGTCGGTGTGATCACGCAGAGCCAGGTCGTCCACCGGCTGGCTCCCAGGAGCTGATCACGGCCGGGGCCCGATCATCGTCAGCACCCGGATCAGTCGCGCAGACCCAACAGGACGGCGGCGAGAAACAGCGCTGGTGCCTCGACCATCGGGTAGTGTCCCACCCCTTCGAGGCGGACCACCGTGGCGTCGGGCCGGGCCCCGAGCAGGGTGTCGACCATGGAGGGCACGGCGATGGGGTCGTCCATTCCCCACACGATGTGCAACGGCGACAGGTCGGCCTCGATCGCGCCGGTGAACCGCGACTCGTTCCGCCTGCGCTCTTCGATGTAACGGATCAGGCGGGTGAGGATCAGGTGGCCGTCGTCACGCATGATCTGCTCCACGGTTGCCGTCATGAGATCGTCCCCCGAGCCCTGCGTGGGCCAGCGAGGAGAACGGGCTGTAGGTCTCGCGCAAGCTGCGGGTTATGGATGCGGCGGTCACCGGAGCGTCGTTGGACAGCTTCTCGTCGGGCCAGCTGAGGAGCGACAGCTGCCCGTTGGTCAGATGGGCCTGATCGATGTAGATGCTGCCGTTGGTGACCACGCGTCGGGTCACCTCGACCGTCCACGAGCCCTCGGCGCGCCGGGCCAGCAGTTCGCCGCCGACCGTGTCGCCGACGTCGTGGGTGAGCAGCGCCGAGCTGCGTGAGTCCCAGCTCGGCCACCAGGGCGGAGGCCACATCGGCCTGCAGCGCCAATGTGTAGGGCATGTCCGGTTTGGCCGACAGCCCGTACCCGAGCCCGTCGAAGAGGAGGACCCTACGCCCGGCGCGCAGCGGGTCGAGGACGGTGACGTAGTCGAACGATGAGGTCGGAAACCCGTGCAGGACCAAGAGCGGTTCGTGTGCCTCGGGCCCGATGGACGGCGCATCGACGGTGAAGATGCGGTGCCCACAGAGTTCCCGGTAGCGCCCCATGGCTTCCCAGCCGGCCGTCGTGGTGATGCTCACGTGCCCGACAGCTTGCTCACGATCGGTCCGAGGTCGTCCCAGCTGTCGGCTTCGATCGACCAGTAGGTGATGCCGTATTCCTGGCGCCGCCAATGGAGTTCCTCGATCATCTCGTCGAGCGTGCCCAGCAGGATGCCCGGCACATGGCGGGCCTCGTCGACGGCGATGCCGAAATGGGGCGCCATTGCTTCGAAAATGCCGCTGGCATCGTCGGTGATCATGACGAAGCCGATCAACGCGTTGAGCTCGAGGGTGTCGAACCGCGATCCGGCGGCTTCCTTCACCCAGGCCACCTTTTCCCGCGTCCGCTCGGGCGACATGTTGGGCGCGGTCTCGGGTCCGCCCGTGCCATCGCGCAGGTTGGCGTTGATGCTGACGATGTCTGCGTGCTGCGCCGCGAAGGACAGCACGCGCTTGCCGCCGCCGCCGATGATGATCGGTGGCCCGGGCTGCTGCACCGGGCGGGGAAGCAGGCTGTGCTCGTGCACCTTGTAGTAGGTGCCGTCGAACGAGAAGGGGCCATCGGTCCGGAGCAGTCCCTGTATGACCTGCACGGCCTCTTCGAAGCGCTCGACCCGGACCCGGGGCGTGTCGTAGGTCAGTCCGGCTTCCTCGTAATCGGTCTTCATCCACCCGGCGCCGAGGCTGAGCTCGAAGCGACCTTCGCTCAGGAGATCGAGTGTGGCCGCCTCTTTGGCCAGCACGAACGGGTGGCGGTAGTCGTTGCCGAAGACGAGAGAGCCCAAGCGCAAGGTCGTGGTGGCGGCGGCCACGGCGGCCAGTGCCGGCACGGGGGCCAGCTGGTCGCCGAAGTGGTCGGGCATGAGCAGCGCGGAGTAGCCGAGATCCTCGCAACGACGGGCCTGTTCGGCCCATGAGCGCGCCGTGCTGTCGGGAGCCTTGCTGAGTTGGGCGGCGAAACGGAACTGGTGCGCTGGCATGGCGTCATCGTGCCTCATATCGAGGGGACGGCGCCGAAAGACCTTCCGTTCAGTCGCAGCAGGAGTCGCGCCACCCGCAGCCGGCGCAGCGGTAGTGCGCGTGTTCGGGCCGCATGTCGCCCGCGCAGTGCGGGCATTCGGCGAACGTCCCGAGCGGCGAGCGTTCGCACCCCGGCGCAGCGGGGCCGGTCGCGGTGGGCACGGAAGTTGTGGGCACGGAAGTTGTGGGCACGGAAGTTGTGGGCACCGAAGCGGTGGGCGCTGACGTCGGGACGGGCATCCGGTCGAAGGTAGTCCGCAGGACCGACCGGGGAGCGGATGGAAGCTCTCAGGGGAGGAACCGCGGCAACGCCTCGCGGGTGACTTGCGCAATCAGCGCGCACGTCTCGCGGCGGGCGCGTGTCCCACCGAACCGGGCGGCCAGGCTGATGATCTCGAGACCCGGAGGAGGGGTGCGCAGCAGTTCCTCGTCGGCGGCCCCGACGATGCACAGCACCGGGCATCGGGCATCGGCCAGGGCCAGGACGCCCCCGGGCACCTTGCCCTCGAAAGAGGGAGGATCGAGGTGACCCTCGCCGGTGACCACGAGGTCGGCCCCCGCGATGCGCCCGGCCAACCCGGTGAGGCCCGCCACCAGGTCGAAGCCCGGAACGATGCGCGCCCCCAGTGCGACGAGCCCGCCGGCCAACCCGCCCGCCGCTCCCGCCCCGGGAAGCGTTTCCACGTCCACGCCGAAGTCCCGCCGGTAACGGTCGGCCAGGGAGCCGAGGCGGTCGGTCAACAGCGCGATCTGCTCCGGAGAGGCACCTTTCTGCGGCCCGAAGATGGCGGCGGCATCGACGAAACGGGTCGTGACATCGCAGGCGACGTCGAGGTCGATGCCGGCCAGGGCCGTCGCGGATCCCACGGCCCGCACGGCACCCCAGCCGCCGTCGGTCGTGGCCGAGCCACCGCAGCCGATGACGATCCGCGTCGCCCCGGCGTCGCGCGCCGCGAGGAGGAGGTGGCCGACGCCCGAGGTGTCCGCGTCGAGGGGGTCGTCACCTTCGGGGTGGGGGAGCAGCGCCCTCCCCGAGGCCCGGGACATCTCGATCACCGCCGTGGGCCCGCGGCCGTCGCCGGGCGGCAGGAGGCGCCACTCCGCGTCGACCGTCTGGCCCAACGGACCGGGCACCGAGGTGACCTGCGGCGTCCCACCGAGCGCTTCGAGGAGGCCTTCGCCGCCGTCGGACATCGGGACCTCGTCGGTGGTCCAACCGCCGCTCCGGGCCGCCTCGGCAACGGCTGCGGCCACCTCGGCCGCCGTCGCGGTGCCCCGGAACTTGTCGGGGGCGGCGACCAGGTGCGGCATGGCGATCGAAGTTATCGGGTCGCCGCCAGCCGGTCGCTGAAGGTACGTTGACGGGCATGCCAACGGTGAAGGGCGCACTGCGCCGCGTGCGTGGTGCCCCCCTGCCGGTGCCGGGTAGCCAGGGATGGCGTGGACTCTCCACCCTGTCGGCCCAGCAGGTGCTCGACGTGGTCTACGAGTTGATCCTCGGCCGCGAGCCCGATCCGACCGGCACCGCCAGCTATCTCTCGGGCCTGCAGAACGGGTCATTGACCCCCCAGGAGGTGGCCCTCTGGGCTGTCGCGTCGGGGGAATGGTGGTCGGTCACGCCGTTCAGCGGCCTGGGCCAGTCGCTCCATCTCAGCCGGATGATGTTCGTCCGCTCCCTCCCCGCCGGCAAGCGGATCCTCGATCTCGGTGGGACCGCGCTCGGCAATGCCACCGGCGCCCTCGTCCTCATGGGCTACCCCTACCTGTTCGACGACCTCGTGGTGATCGACCTCCCTTCCGAGGAACGCAACGAGCTCTACCAGGAGGACACCGCGCATGCCGTGACCGAGACCAAGCTCGGGCCGGTGCGCTACCGCTACCACTCGATGGTCGACCTGTCGGACTATCCCGACGATTCGGTGGACCTCGTCTACAGCGGGCAGAGCATCGAGCACGTGCCGCTGGACGTGGCCGACGTGGTGCTCTCCGAGGTGCGGCGGGTGCTGCGGCCCGGGGGGCATCTCGCCCTCGACACCCCGAATGCCCGTGTCACCCGGCTCCAGCAGGCCACCTTCATCGACCCCGATCACGAGCACGAGTACACCCATGACGAGCTCTCGTCCAAGCTGGTGCGGGCCGGCTTCGAGATCGTGGAGGCCAAGGGTCTCAACTACGCCGGCCCCAGCCTGGCGGCCGGCCGTTTCGACGTGGACGCCGTGGCCACCGCCCGGGGGTTGTTCAGCGAGATAGAAGACTGCTACCTGCTGGCGTATGTGTGCCGGGTGCCCGACGGACACGAAGGTGTATGAGAAAGCATGAAATGCAGTGCGGGCGAGAGGACTCGAACCTCCACCCCCAGTGGGGACCGGGACCTAAACCCGGCGCGTCTGCCTATTCCGCCACGCCCGCAGCGACCCGCGCCACGGACCGGCCGCGGGTGAACAGCGAGTGTACGGCGATGTGCCCATGCATGCCGTCCTCGGCCACTAGCCTCATGGCCATGGCTCCTGCACTCACCCTTCCTACGATCGTCGCTGCCGGCGGGGGACCCGACCCCACGTCGGACATCTACCAGCGACTCCTCAAAGAGCGCATCGTCTTCATCGGTAGCGCCATCGACCAGGTCACGGCGAACTCCGTCTGCGCCCAGCTCATCCTGTTGGAATCCGAAGATCCCGACAAGGACATCATGGTGTACATCAACTCCCCCGGGGGCTCGGTCACCGACGGCCTGGCCATCTACGACACCATGCAGTTCGTCCGCCCCGATGTGTCGACCATCTGCGTCGGCCTCGCCGCCAGCATGGGCCAGTTCCTGCTCTGTGCGGGTGCCCCGGGCAAGCGGTTCGCGCTGCCGCACTCGCGCATTCTCATGCACCAGCCCTCCGGCTCCATGCAGGGGCAGGCGGCGGACATCGCGATCCAGGCCGAGCAGATCATCTACCTGAAGCGGATGATGGCCGAGCGCATCGCCTTCCACACCGGGCAGCCGCTGGAGCGCATCGAGCTGGACTCGGACCGCGACCGCTGGTTCACCGCGGAAGAGGCGCGTGAGTACGGGTTCATCGACCAGGTCATAGATCGCTCGGTGGCCGCGGCAGGGAGCGTTTAGACGTGGCATTGGACGTCCCGGCCTCGCCGTCGGGCGCCAATCCTCCTTCAGACGGTGGTGTGCACGAAGGCTACGGCCTGGCGCGCCCCGTAGCCGACGCGTCGCCGATGGCGGCTGAAGCGGCCGGCTTCACCGCACGGGAAGCCCGGGGCCACAAGGTCACGCGGATCGTCTCGCCGACCATCAGCGTGCGCCAGCGCCTGCGCGAAATCTGGCTGTCGCGCGAGCTCCTGGTCTACCTCGTGCGTACCGAGATCAAGGTCAAGTACAAGAACTCGGTGCTCGGCCTGGTGTGGTCGATGATCGCCCCGGCCATGACGCTGGCCATCTACTTCATCGTGTTCCAGGTCGTGCTGGGCAACCGCATGCCCAACTTCGTCATCTTCCTTTTTGCCGGGCTGCTGCTCTGGAACCTCTTCTCCCTCGGGGTGCTCACCGGCACCGGGGTGATCGTCAACAACTCGGGGATCGTCAAGAAGGTGTCGTTCCCCCGCGAGATCCTGGCCCTGGCCGCCGTGGGCTCGGCGTGCGTCTTCTTCTTCTTCCAGTCCTGCGTGATGGTCATCTTCCTGATCGTCCTGCACAACTCGCCGGACTGGGCCTATCTGCCGCTCCTCCTGCTGGCGCTGGTGGCCGGCATCGTGCTGGCGTGCGCGCTGGCCGTGTTGCTCTCGTCGATCAACGTCTATCTGCGCGACACGCAGCACCTCATCGAGGTCATCCTCACGGCATGGTTCTGGGCCTGTCCGATCGTGTATTCCTTTCAGCAGAACATCGCGCTGAAGCTCGGCCCCAAGGGCCTCCTCTGGGTCTACTTCCTCAACCCGGTCACGCCGCTCGTGCTGACGTTCCAGCGCTGTATCTACGGGCGCGTGTCGCCCATTGCGATCGTCAAGCAGCCGGACGGCACGAAGGTGTCCCGAGGTGTTCCACGTCCTGCCGCTGCACGGGTACCTCTGGTATCTCGCGCTCGACATGGGGGTCCTGGCCCTGGCCGGCATCCTGTTCCTCGTGGCCCTGGCGGTCTTCGGACGGCTCGAGGGCAACTTCGCCGAGGAGCTCTGAGATGAGCGACATCGCGGTCGAGGTCAAGGACGTCTCCAAGCGCTTCCGGCTGGCCCACGGGCGCTACAACTCGCTCAAGGAACGCATCATCCACGGCGGGCGCACCCCGACGGAAGATTTCTGGGCCCTCAAGAACGTCGCACTGCAGGTGCGCGAAGGGGAGACGGTCGGGATCCTGGGCCGCAACGGGTCGGGCAAGTCGACCTTGCTCAAGTGCATCTGCGGGGTGCTCCAGCCGACTTCGGGGGAAGTGGTCGTCCGGGGCAAGCTGGCCGGCCTGCTCGAGTTGGGCGCAGGCTTCCAGCAGGACCTGACCGGACGCGAGAACATCTACCTCAACGGATCCCTCCTCGGCATGTCCAAGAAGGAGGTGGACCGCGTCTTCGATGCCATCGTCGATTTCTCCGAGCTCGAGGAGTTCATCGATGGCGCGGTGAAGTTCTATTCCTCGGGCATGTACGTGCGGCTCGGCTTTGCCGTGGCGGTGAACGTCGACCCCGACATCCTCGTGATCGACGAGGTTCTGGCCGTCGGCGACGAGCGTTTCCAGCGCAAGTGCATCGACCGGGTGAAGGCGTTCCAGAAAGAGGGCCGGACCATCCTTCTGGTCACCCACTCACCCGACCAGGTGCGTTCGATCTGCGACCGGGCCATCGTGCTCAGCCACGGCGATGTCGTCAGCGAGGCGCTTCCCGGGCGAGGCGGTGCGCGTCTTCCGCGAGGGACTCCTGGAAGAGAGCGGGAAGCTGGTCGTCTCCGAAGATCGGCGCGAGGAGCAGCCGATCAAGGTGGCGCTGGGTCCCGACAGCGATCACCCCGTGCGGATCACCTATGCGATCCACTCGTACCCGAGGTCAGAAGGGGCGGCTTATCTCTCGACGGGCGAACCGCTGATCATCGGCGTGGCCTATCACGCCTCGATCGCCACGGAGGACGTCGTGTTCTCCCTGGAGCTGCGCGACGAGGGCGGCAACTGCTTCATGAGGACCGACAGCGAAATTCTGGGCGAGCGCTTCGATCTTCGCGGTCGGGCCCGGGCTGGTCAATTTCTGATCTCGACGACATCCCGTTGCTCGACGGCACGTTCTCCTTCTCAGTGGGGATCCTCAGCAAGGGCGGCGTGCTCTTCGATTGGCGCGAGCCCGCCGGGCATTTCGACGTCATGTGTCCCACCAAGGCGACGGGCTTCATCACCATGCCGGTGCGGGCCGTGCTGGGGCCGCCCCAACGTGAAGGTCTTGCCATGATGGCGCCCGAAGAGTTGGCGCACCTCGAAGCACAAGCGTGAGCGACGTGGCGCAGGACCCGCAGGCCTATGTGGCCCAGGTCATGGCGGAGATCGAAGAAGAGGTTCGCCTCCGCCGCACCTCGGGTGATCTCCCGCCCAAGCTCGAGCGCGAGCTCGACGAGCTCTTCCTGGCCCACTCGCCGGTCGCCGGGCGCGGCGGGGACCTCACCGAGGCCCTGCGCATGGTCGACGCCGCGACGTTCGTGGATCCGGTGGTCCCGGTCGACTCGCAGCGGGCCGCCGGCGCAGTGGTCAAGAAGGGCATGCGCACCGTTCTGCTCTGGTACGTGGGGTGGATCACCCACCAGATCAGCCAGTTCGCCTCGGCGGTGAGCAGAACCCTGCATATCGTCGAGGGCCGGTTGCAGGAGCTCGAGCGCAAGGTGGAGGTCCAGCGCGTACCGAGCGCCGGCGTGCTCGAGGTCCCCGCCCTGCACGGCACCGGGGCATGGTGGGTTCCCGCCGCCGTCGAGGCCGTCAAGCCGGTGCGCGGCCGGATTCTCCACGCCGCCAGCGGTGACGGCTGGCTGGTGCAGAAGATCATCGCCGCGGGCGGCGACGCGTACGGCGTCGATCCCCGGACCACGCTCGTCGAGCAGGGCGTGCGCACGGTGTCGGATCTGCGGGGCGAGGACCTCGCTGACCATTTGCGGGCCGTGGCCCCGGCCGGACTCGGGGCGATCGTGCTGAGCGGGGTCGTGGACGGCATGGCGAGCGGCGAGCGCACCCAGCTCCTGGAACTGATCGCCCGGGCGCTGGCCCCGGGCGGCGTGCTGGTGGTGCACTCGCTCAGTCGCACGTCGTGGGACAGCGAGGACGCGCCGTACGAAGCCGATCTGGCGCCGGGTCGCCCTCTCCGGATGGACACCTGGCGCGAGCTGCTCGCGCACAGCGGGTACGACGCCACGGTGGCGAGCGGCCCCGGTGCGGCCGACTACCTGGTGACCGCCGTCCGGGCCACCGTTCCCCCGCCTGAGCCGACTCCGGCTCGGTGAGCACCGCCGGGCCGCAGGGTCCGCCGGTGGCCGTCCATCAGTTCGTGCCGACGCTCAACCCGCACGACGCCACCGGGACGCACACCCTCTTGCTGCGCGACATCCTGCGTGACGCCGGGTGGCGGTCGGAGATCTTCGCCGAGGCGATCCACGACGACCTGGCCGCCGAGGCCTACAAGCACTGGATGTACCCCGATCACGCGGCCGCCGGTGACGTGCACATCTACCAGTTCTCCACGTCGTCGGCGGTGGCCGGCTTCCTGGCCGATCGTTCCGAGCCCCTCATCGTCGACTTCCACAACTTCACCGCACCCGAGCTCTTCGCCGGATGGGAACCGCAGACGCAAGCGCGCTGCGCGCTGGCCCACGACGAGCTGGTCCTGTTGGCCGGGCGGGCGGAGCTCGGGCTGGCCGACAGCCGCTTCAACGAGCTCGACCTGCGCCGGGCCGGGTACCGGCGGACGGCGGTGCTCCCGGTCCTGGTGGACTACCAACGGGTCGGCTCTGACGCGCCGTCCGATGGCCGGGTGGCGGCCGAGCTCGCGTCGTTGAAGGAGGGCGGCGGGGCCGACATCCTCTTCGTCGGGCGGATCGTCCCCTCGAAGCAGCAGCACGAGTTGGTCAAGGCCCTCTGGGCCTACCGGCGGCTCTACGACCCCTCGGCCCGCCTGCATCTGGTCGGGGGTACGTCGAGCTTCGCCTATCTCAAGGCACTGCGGGGCTTCATCCACGATCTGGGCCTGGCCGATGCCGTGCGTCTGCCGGGCGAGGTCTCCGATGCCGCGTTGCGGGCGTACTTCGGCGCCGCCGACGTCTATCTCTCGCTCTCGGTGCACGAAGGGTTCGGAGTGCCGCTCATCGAGGCGATGGTGGCCGGCGTCCCGGTCCTCGCCCGCGGTGTCGGTGCGGTGGCCGAGACGGTCGGGGACGGCGCCCTCTTGCTGGCGGCGGACGACCCGACCTACGTCGCCGCCGCGCTCCGGCGTGCCTGCACCGACGCCGGGCTGCGACGGCAGCTGATCGACGCCGGTCGGCGTCGCGTGCCGATGTTCTCCGTCGACGCCGTCGCGCCAGAGGTCGTGGCCGCGGTGGCGACGGTGGCGGGACCGCCCCGATGAAGGTCGCATTCGTGACGCCTCGGTACGGGCCCCAGGTCATGGGGGGCGCCGAGACGGCGGCCCGTCAACTGGCCGAGCACCTCGTGGCGGAGACGGAATGGGAGGCCGAGGCGTACTCCACGTGTGCGCTCGACCCCCACACGTGGGCCGACGAACTGGCGCCCGGCGATTCGGTGATCAACGGGGTCCCCGTGCATCGCTTCGCGTCGGCGCACGGGCGGGTCCCCGATTTCTACGCCCTCGATGGGCGCGTCCGCCTGGCGCCGCAGCTGGCGACCAGGGACGAAGGTCGCCGGTGGGTCGATTACAACGGCCCGGTTTCACCCGGTCTCATCGCGGCCGTCTGCGCGGCCGATGCCGACGTGGTCGCCTTTTACCCCTACCTCTACCACCCGACGGTGGCGGCCATCGGGCTTGTGCCGATGCCGGCCGTCCTGCACCCCGCGGCGCACGACGAGCCCGCGCTCTATCTCCCGGCGTTTCGCGGGACCTTCGGCGATGCCGACGCGTTCTGCTTCCACACCGCGGCCGAGCGCATCCTGGTCGAGCGGACGTACCCGGTGGCGGAAAAGCCCCAGATCGTCCTCGGCCTGGGCGTGGGCGAGTCCGCCGGGGCCGGGCGTCCGGGGGCCGAGATCCTCGGTCTGGGCGACCGGCCCTACATCGTCAGCGTGGGTCGGGTGGACGAGCACAAGGGCTCCAAGATGCTGGCCGAGTTCTTCGCCACCTACAAGGAACGGCACCCCGGGCCGTTGGCGCTGGCGCTGGTCGGTCCGATCTCGGTCGAGCTCGACCCGCATCCTGACATCGTGATCACCGGGGTGGTGGAGGAACCCGACAAGTGGGACATCGTCAAGGACGCGCAGATCGCCGTCTCGCCCTCGGCCCTCGAGTCGTTCTCGCTCGTCGTCCTCGAGGCCTGGGTGGACCGGGTACCGGTCGTGGTCAACGGGACCTGCGGTCCCACCCGCGAGCATTGCGAGCGCTCCGGCGGCGGGCTGTGGTTCACCTCGTACCCCGAGTTCGAGGCGACGCTCGACCGTCTCCTCGCCGACCCGGGTCTCCGCGCCACCCTCGGAGCGAACGGGCGGGCGTACGTCGACCGCTTCTACCAGTGGCCCGTGCTCATCGCCCGTTATGCCTCGTTTCTCGAGAGCGTGGTGGCGCGCGGGCGCGGCACCCCCGGCCTGCTCTGAGCGGCCGGGTGCGGCCGGGCCATCCCCCGGGGCGCACAACCCCAGGTGGGGGGCATGACGGGTAGCATCGGTCGCCGTGTCCGCCCAACCTCCGCCGCCCGACGATGCCGGCGCTGAGGCCCCGGGGGACGAGGTGACCGCGCCGGACCATACGGCCGCGGTCGACGCCCTCCACGCCGCGTTCAACCGCCTGCGGCCCCAGGGGAGCGACGCATGGAACTTCCTGGGCGCCTTTACCCACCTGGGGGACCGCTACGGCCCCTACTCGCCGGGAGCCTCCGATCTGTCCCGGGAGATGGAGGCAGCGGATCCCGGCGCGGCGGGGCGGCCGGGCACCTGGAAACAGCGCATCGCCGCCAGGGCCGGGTTGGCCGGTGCCACCCCGCTTCCCGGGCCGGGAGACCGGACGGAGCTGGAGCAGGCCATGGCCCAGGTGGTCGAGGCCTTTCGCTTCCTCTCGGCCCGGGTGCGCACCCTCGAGGAGCGCCTGGCCCTCGAGGACCGTCCGATCGAGGGAGCGGCCTGGCTCGTTCCCGCCGAGGAACTGGGGCATTGGGTCGAGCCGATCGCCGGCCACATCGTCGCGGCCTCGCCCGGAGGCGACGTGCTGCATGCCGACTGCGGCGAAGGCCACCTCCTCGATGCCCTCGAGAAGGCCGGGGTGGCGGCCCGTGGTGTCGAACCCCGGGGAGCGGTCGCCTTGGCGGCACTCGAGCGGGGCCGCGCGGTCTCGCTCGCCGAGGTGAGCGAGGAGCTGGCAGCACGATTGCCGGCGTCCCTCGGCGGACTCGTGCTGAGCGGCGTCATCGACCGCCTGCCCCTCCACGCAACCGTGGCGCTCCTGGCCCGAGCGCGGATCGCCCTGAAGCCGGGTGCCCCGATCGTCGTCGTTTCCAGCGACCCCGACCAGGAAGGGGCGTGGTCGGAAGGCACCGCGCAGGACCTCCTCCGTCCCCGACCGCTGCACGCGGCGACGTGGGAGCTGTTGCTGCAGCGGGCCGGCTTCGTCTCGGTGGTCGCGATCGACGCCGGCGCAGCCGCTCGAGGGGACGCCCGATTCGCTCTTGCCGCGGCCACCCCCACATGAGCGGCATCCACCATTTCGTACCGATGCTCCATCGGGGCGACGCGGTCGGCCGGCACACCATGCACCTGCGGGATCTGATGGTGGCCCGCGGCATCGATTCGCGCATCTACGTGGAGCTGACCGATCCCGAGACCGAAGGCGAGACGCTGCTCGCCTCGGCCTACCCCCAGAGCAGCCAGGCGGGAGACGTGCTCGTCTACCAGTTCGCCACGTCGTCGGCCATGGCGGCCTGGTTGGCGGCCCGCAGCGAGACGCTCGTGGTGAATTACCACAACATCACGCCGCCCGAGCTGCTGGCACCGTGGGACAACCATCTGGCGCTGGGCCAACTCCGGGCGCAGGGCGAGCTCGGGCTTCTGGTGCAGCGGGCCGCACTGGCGGTGGCCGATTCCCACTACAACAGGGACCATCTCGTGGCGGCCGGCTTCAGGGAGACGGCTGTGGTCCCTCCCTCGGCTGCGCTCGGTGCGGCCTTCCTCACCGCGGCGCGTCGCCCGGGGGCGCGCACCCCGGCCAGTGGCGGGGCACGGTGGCTCTGCGTCGGTCGCCTCGCCCCCAACAAGGCGATGCAGGATGTGGTGACCGCACTGCTCGTGGCGCGCTCGACCTCCGACCCCGGGGCCACGCTCGAGATCGTGGGCAAGCCGGCCATTGCCTCCTATGCCAGTGCGCTGTACCGGTTCGTGTACGAGGCGGGGCTGCAGGACGCGATCACCTTCGCTGGCCACGCCAGCGACGCCGACCTGGCGGCGGCGTACGCCCGGGCCGACGTGCTCGTGGTCGCCTCGGGGCACGAGGGCTTCGGGGTGCCGCCCGTCGAGGCCATGTCCGTCGGGTTGCCGATCGTGTATTCCTCCGCCGGGGCGTTGCCCGAAGTCGTGGGCGGGGCCGGCGTGGTGACCGATACCGCAGACCCCTGGGCGCTCGCCGGCACCATCGCGGCGCTGCTGGGCGACGCACCGCGGTGCCTCGCCCTGGCGGAGGCCGGCCGGGCGCAACTGCAGGCGCTCGATCTGGCCACGGCCGGGGATCGGTTGGTCGATCTTGTGTGCGCGCTCCGCTGACTCGTCACCGGCGGCCGCGGCAACGTTCGGTGAGTGGACGAATGTTGTCGTCCCACCGAGTCGGTGCGCTCACCCCTCGAGGCCGTCGTGTGTGTGAAAACTGAAAGCTAGACTTCTAGCGGTCAGTTTCACAAGGGGTCGACGGCGAGGCCCCGAGCACCTGATCGTCCTCGCCTTGCTCGATCGGTAAGGGGGTACTGCCCGCCCCCCTGGCCGCTCAGGCGGCCCGCTCCACCCGCGGATGTGTGTGAGGAGCGCAGTTCATGAAGCCCCGATCGCCTCTTGCACGAGTGCCACGAAGCGTCGTTGGGAGTCGGGCAGGCTGAACCCGGCGGCGCGGGCCCGTCCGGCCGAGGAGAGATGCCGGCGCAGCGTCGGGTCGGCAATGACCCGGGCCACCGCTGAGGCGAAGTGCACCGGAGCCTTGTCCGGCAGCACCAGGCCGGCACCGGCGACCGTCTCGGGGACCGCGGTGACGCCGTAGGCGACGATCGGGACGCCGTGCCCCATCGCCTCGGCCAGGGGCACGCAGAATCCTTCGTGGTCCGAGGCGCAGACGAAGACGTCGGCCGACTGCAGGTACGCCTCGAGTTCGGCCCCGCTGACCGAGCCGGCGAAGTTGACGGCGTCGGTCAGCCCGAGCTCGTCGATGAACGCGCGCAATGCGGGCTCGTACGTTTCGCCCAGGGGCGAGCCGACCAGGTGCAGGCGCGCCGCCGGATCGTAGAGACGGCGCAGCACGGCCAGCATCTTGACGAGGTCGTGCGGCGCCTTGTGCGGTGAGATCTTGCCGACGAAGAGAAGGTCGGCGCCGCCGGTGGCGGCCTTGTGGCGGGCGAAGTCGGCCATCAACACCGGGTCGGCCTCGTCGCTTTTCTGGTGCATGTCGATGAGGAGCGGGACCACGGCGGTGTCGCCGTAGCCGAGGGCGCGTAACTCCGACTCGTTGAAGGCGGAGTCCGCCACGGCGAGACCACTCTGGGGCGCCAACCGGGCGAGCTGCGTGCGGCCCAGGGCGACTTCGTAGCCGACGTTGGGCTCCCAGTCGCGCAGCAGGGCCGCCGGCGTGATGTTGTGGTAGTTCACCAGCTTACGTTCGGGCCGCGCCGCGAGGATGTCGTAGACGGGGCTGCCGATGGAGGACTGGTAGAGCAACCACCGGTCGCGCCCGGCGCGGCCGAGCTCGGTCACCGGCCGTCCCTCGTGCTGCACGTCGGGCGTGAAGCTCCCGTAGAAGATGTCCGAGTCGATGCCGGCCCGGCGCAATCCATCGCGCAGGTTGATCGTGTGCACGCCAATGGCGTCACGACTGGCCAGCGAAGGAATGACCTGGTCAACACGCACGGGCGTGCAGTGTATCCGTGCCCCGCTGCTACCCCGGTTCCGGCAGGGGACCACCCCCCGGCCGGATCACCCCGCTAGGGTTTGCCCATTGTGATGGCAGTCCTCCTCGGTGCGCGCCCGCTCTTCTCGCGACGGCAGTCCGGCCCCCGATCTCCAACCTCGTCGCGGGCTCCGCGCCGGGGTCTGACGGCCCTGCTCGGCGGGTGTCTCCTGGCCGTGGCCGCCACGGCGACGGTGGGGGCGGGTGCCCCTGCGCCGGCCGGCGCGGCCACCCCGACGGGCGTGGCGCTCGTCGGCCACGGCTTCGGACACGGCATCGGCATGGGCCAGTGGGGGTCGCTCGGCTACGCCCTCGGGGCAGACGCCGGTGCGGGCAACTTCACCTACAGCCAGATCCTCACGCACTACTACGGCAACACCACGATGGAGAAGCTTGGCACGGCCGGCGCACCGGCACCGATCCACGGGGGCTCCATCAGCGTCGCCATGACCGAGAACAACGGTCTCAACCTGATCGCGACCGCGGCCTCGGGCACCGTGACTGTGCCGGGCCTCACTTCTTCGGCCTCGGCGGTCTTCTTCAACCTCGTCGGGCCCGGGTCGACCTACAACGTCTACACGGGGGCAGGCTGTGGTGGCCCGACGTGGACGCTCATCGCCTCCAACGTCACGACCCCCAGCGCGGTGGCCACTAACGGCGGGCCGGTCATGCTGTGCCAATCCGGACCGAGCATCGAGATGCACGGTTCACTCACTGCACTGGCCACGTCGACCGAGCAGGCCCGCACCGTCAACACCCTGCCGCTCGAGCAGTACGTGGCCGACGTCGCTCCCTCGGAATCGCCGTCGACGTGGGCCGCGCTCGGTGGCGCCGGGCCTCAGAGTGAGCCGTGGGGCTTCCAGCAGTCCGAAGCGCAGACCGTCGCGGCGCGGTCGTACGCCGAGGCGAGTCCGTTCGGCTTCGGTGGCTACGCCGACACCTGCGACCAGACGTGCCAGACATACCCGGGCATGAAGCACGAGACAGCGACGTCGTTGTCGGCCGCGCAAGATACGGCCGGGGAGGTCATGGTGACCACCAGCACCGGCAAGGTGGCCACGACCGAATACTCCGCCTCATCGGGGGGCTACTCGGCCGGGGCGCAGTTCCCGGCGGTTGTCGATGCGGGCGACGCCGTGTGCATCAGTGCCTCGGTGTGCAACCCGAATCACAATTGGACGGTGACGCTCACCGCGGCGTCGATCGACGCCGCGTATCCGTCGATCGGCGCGTTCACCTCGCTGGTCGTCACCTCGCGCAACGGCCTGGGTGACTTCGGGGGTCGCGTCAACCAGCTGACGGTGAGCGGCACCAGTGGATCGGTGTCGGTGACCGGCGCCGCCTTTGCCGCCGCATTCAACCTCAAGTCCACGTGGTTCAGCCTGGCCGACCAACCCAGCGGTGGGGTGGAGGGGTACTGGATCGATGACAACAAGGGCGGCATCTACACCTTCGGGAGCGCACCGTTCTACGGCAGCACGGGCAACATCGCGCTGAACAAGCCGATGGTCGGGATGGCCCCCACCGCGGACGGCAAGGGCTACTGGCTCGTGGCCTCCGACGGCGGCATCTTCACCTTCGGCGACGCCGGGTTCTACGGGAGCACCGGGAATATCGTGCTCAACAAGCCGATCGTCGGGATGGCCTCCACCCCGGACGGCAAGGGCTACTGGCTCGTGGCCTCCGACGGCGGCATCTTCACCTTCGGCGACGCCGGATTCTACGGCAGCACCGGGAATATCGTGCTCAACAAGCCCGTCGTCGGCATGGTGCCGACCCACGACGGCAAGGGCTACTGGCTCGTGGCCTCCGACGGCGGCATCTTCAGTTTCGGCGACACCACGTTCTACGGCTCACTGGGGGCGACGCCGCAGAGCTCACCGGTCGTGGGCGTGGCACCGGCGGCGGGGGGCACCGGCTACTGGATGCTGGAGGCCAACGGGACGGTGAAAGGCTTCGGGAGCGCGCAGACGCTGGCTCCTGCTGCGAGCTCGCCCAGCATCGCTTCGGCCAACAGCCCGATGACCGCCATCATTCCCTCTGTCGACGGTCAGGGGTACATGCTGGTCGACAGCTCGGGGCAGGCCTTCACCTTCGGCGACGCGCCCTACTTCGGCGACGTGGCGTCCGCCGTACCGGGCTATTCGGGCCGCGTCGTCGGGATTGCCGCCAGTCCGGGCTGAGTGCGGCTGTCCATTTGCCGGGCCGCGTCGGATTCCCGGATGACGTCGGCCAGGCGGGGGAACCGGCGCAGGCGTCCGAGAGGGCCCAGCAGTCCGGCGTCGACCCCGTGGTCGGCGGCGCGGAGCAGCCGTAGGTCACCCCGGCTGTTCCCGTAGGCCCACAGTTCGGGTTGATCGCTGCCTCCTCCGAGGAGGCCGTGGGCCCGCAGGTGGACGACGAGCCGTGCGTATTTCTCGGCGCCGCGGCAGTTCTGCCCTTCGTAACCCCCCGTGAGGAGGCCCCCGCCCCCGACGGCCAGACGCGTGGCGAGGACGCCGTCGACCTCGAGGAGCTCTCCGGCGCGGCGCACGTAGCACTCCGGGGAGGCGGACACGATGACCACGTGGTGGCCTTGTTCCTGGTGCCATTGCAGGCGCCGGCGGGCGTCGTGGCGCAGGCGCCGGGCCAGGTGGTGCTCGGCGAACGTGGCGGCCCGATCATTGACCAACTGGTTCGGCAGCCCACCGAGGAGTCGAGTGAAGAGCGCCTCTTTGGTGTCGTCGGCGGCCGTCCCGCCCACCAGCGCGGAGCGCAGCAGCTTGGGCGACAGGGCGGCCACAGCGCGCAACACCGGCCAAAAGCCGCGCAGGGAGACGAGGAAGGGCAGCACGCTCCCTCCGCTCGTCAGCGTCCCGTCGAAGTCGAACGCCGCCACCGTGCGCGGCGGCGTCTTCGACCCCCCGACGAGCGGGGCCTGTGGTTGTGTGGGCAGGTTGGTCACGAACGGTTCATCTGGTCACTTGAGCTCGGTGCCGCCCCGCCCAGCGCCACCGGCGAAGCGCAGGGCTCCTTCGAGCGTCTCGCCGCTCTCGATGACAGCCCGGCCGCGGCGCGCCTCGTTCACGGCCGCCTCGCCCTCGGTCATTCCCCACTGCTCCAGTACCGACATGCGATCAGAACGTAGACAGAACTGGGGGAGTGCGGCCAGTTGACGGGCCAGGTCCACCGAGGCGCCGCCCGCGGCACCCGGGGCCACGACCCGGTTGACCAGGCCGATCTGCAGGGCTTCCGCCGCGTCCACGGCCCTCCCGGTCAGGATGATGTCCATGGCCCGCCCGTGGCCGATGATCCGGGGCAGGCGTACGGTCCCGAGGTCGCACAGCGGGACGCCGAAGCGCCGCTCGAACACGCCGAAGACCGCATCTTGCGCACAGACGCGCAGGTCGCACCACAGGGCCAGCTCGACGCCGCCGGCCACGGCGAATCCCTCCACGGCGGCGATCACCGGTTTGGTGAGCGTGAGCCGGGTCGGGCCCATCGGCCCGGGCCCGTCGTCGGGAATGGGGCGGCGGTCGCCTTCGGCGAGCGCTTTGAGGTCGGCGCCGGCACAGAACGTGCCCTCGGCACCGGTGAGGACGGCCACGGACCGGTCCTCGTCCTGCTCGAACTCGAGAAAGGCGCTCAGCAGTTGCTCGGCGCAGACGCTGTCCACGGCGTTGCGCCGCTCGGGTCGCGTGATGGTCACGATGGTGACCGGACCGTCGTGGCCGACCGAGACGGTGTCGGTCCGGTAGGGGGTGTAGCCCGGGGTCACTGACCCATTGTCGCATGATCGACCTGGTCATCGGGTCATGAGGGCACACTGCAAGGCACCGCGATGGCGGCGGTATCCCCTTTTCGGCTAAAGGTGACTAACCCGGTCGACAATTGGGAGTCAACCCGGTATGCTCACCGCCAAGACAACTCTCGCGCCAGACCTACAGGAGGCTCACATGGCAGTTCGACTCGGCGACACCGCTCCCGATTTCACCGCTGATACGACCGAAGGCACCATCAATTTCCACGAGTGGCTCGGTGACAGCTGGGGCGTCCTCTTCTCGCACCCCAAGGACTTCACGCCGGTGTGCACCACCGAGCTGGGTGCATTCTCCAAGGCCAAGCCCGAGTTCGACAAGCGCAACGCCAAGCTCATCGGTCTCTCCGTCGACTCGGTGCAGTCCCACAAGGGCTGGGCGGGCGACATCGAGGAGACCCAGGGCTCTGCGCTGGCGTTCCCGTTGATCGGCGACGAGGACCGCCAGGTGGCCGACCTCTACGACATGATCCACCCCAACGCCAACGACACCCTTACGGTGCGCTCGGTCTTCATCATCGGCCCGGACAAGAAGGTCAAGCTGACGCTGACCTACCCCGCCTCCACGGGCCGCAACGTCGACGAGATCCTCCGGGTCCTCGACTCGCTGCAGCTGACCGCCGACTACAAGGTGGCGACGCCGGTCAACTGGACCGACGGCCAGGACGTCATCATCGCCCCCGCCGTGAGCGACGACGAGGCGAAGGACCGGTTCCCCAAGGGTTGGAAGGCCGTCAAGCCGTATCTGCGCGTCACGCCTCAGCCCAACCGCTGAGCGACCGCACCACCTCACGGTGGTGCGCGGCCAGCAGGATGCAACTCTGCACGATCGATGCCGGCCCCAGGGCCGGCATCGACGCGGTCGTGACCGCGTCGCCGGTGCGTGCGTCAGGTCGTGGCCGCCCCGAGCAGTTCGTCGCGGAGCTGGCGCTTGAGGACCTTGCCGGCGGGGTTGCGGGGGAGTGGTTCGTCGCGGAACCAGATGTGGGTGGGGACCATGAAGGCAGCCAAGCGGTTGCGCACGTGGGTGGAGAGCTCTTCGGCGCCCACCTTGGCCCCGGGGCGTAGGACGACGACGGCACCGACTTCCTCGCCCAGCGTCGGCTCGGGAATGCCGATCACGGCGCAGTCGGCGACCGCCGGGTGCTCGAAGAGCGCCGCTTCGACCTGGACCGAATACACGTTCTCCCCGCCGCGGATGATCATGTCCTTGGCCCGGTCGACGATGTAGATGAAGTTCTCGGCGTCGAGTCGGGCGACGTCGCCGGTGTGCAGCCACCCCTCGGTGAACACCTTCGCCGTCTCCTCCGGGCGATTCCAGTAGCCACGGACCACCTGGGGCCCTTTGATCCAAAGTTCGCCCCGTACGTCGGGGCCGCGGACGATGCTGTCGTCGGGCTGGTCGCCGGCGAAATCCTCGGGCACGACCGCCACGTCGCAGACCGGAACGGGCGGGCCCACGCTGTCGGGCTTGGCGATGTAGTCGGCGCCCGTGTTCATGGACGTGACCGACGAGGTCTCCGTGAGGCCGTAGCCGTTGGACGGTTGCCCCACGGGCCAGGCCTCCCGTATGCGCCGGACAAGGTCCGGTGGTGCCGGCGCGCCGCCGTAGGACACGCCGCGGATGGACGAGGTGTCGTACTGGGCGAAGCGGGGGAAGTCGAGCACCTGCATGACCATGGCCGGTACACAGCCGAAGATCGTGATCCGTTCGCGTGCGATCAGCTCGAGCGCACGCGCGGGATCGAAGTGGTGCATCATGACCATCTTCCCGCCGGATCCGATGTTGCCCACCATGACGGAGTGACAGCCCGTGGCGTGGAAGAGCGGGCACCGAAAGGAGGATCGAGCGCTGCGTGCCGTCGGCAGGCTCGGCGGGGGCATCCCCGAAGCGGAGTTGAGCCCGTGCGTTGATGAAGGCGAGGCTCATCAGGTTCGTGCAGATGTTGCGGTGCGTGCCGACCGCACCCTTGGGGCGTCCCGTGGTGCCCGAGGTGTAGAAGATGGTGGCGTCATCCTCCGGATCAATGGTGACGTCCGGGGGCGAGGCGTTTGCATCGACATCGCCGAGCGCCAGGGCAAAGGGCCATTCGGTCACCGGTGCCGATCCGTCCGGCGGGGTGCGGACACTCAGGGACGCACCGGCGCTCGCGGTACGGTGCTCGTCGGCGACGATCAGGGACGTCAAGCCCCGCAATCCCCCGAGAAAGGGCCGAATCGTCTCGGCCCGTTGCGTATCGACGAAGGCGATCTTCGAACCGGAATCCTCCAGCCCGTAGCGCAACTCCTCACCCGACCACCAGGCGTTCAGCGGGACCACGATGGCCCCGGTCAGGGAGATGGCCCAGAAGGCCATGACCCATTCGGGCAGATTGCGCATGGCGATGGCGACCCGATCGCCCGGAGCGATCGAGAATTCGTCCCGCAGCCGGTGGGCCAAGGTGCAGGCGATCCGGTAGTGCTCCGCGAAGCTGGTGCGCTCGTCCTCGTAGACCAGGAACGTGCCGTCCCCATGGCCGAGCGAAAGGTCGAGCACGGTGCGGAGTGTCTGCGGTGCGTGCTTCCACGTGCGGGTGGAAACGCCGCGGATATCCCGGTCCTGCATTTCGAACAGCTGACCCGGCGCGGTGAGGGTTGCGTCGGCTTCGGCCACCGAGACGGTCGCCGTCCGGTCCTGGCCCGGCGTGCCTGCCTTGGCGGGTGCGTCCGAGCCGGTGGTCATGAAGCAGGGGCGGGTGGGGAGGGGGGAGTGTCGGGTGCGGGGTTGAAGACGGCTCCTCGATAGAACGCGAGCTCAGCCACGCTCTCACGGATGTCCTGGAGGGCGCGGTGCCCACCCTTCTTCTCGGGCGCCGTCTTGTAGATGTCGGGGTACCAGCGCCGGCAGAGCTCCTTGACCGTGGAGACGTCCACCGAGCGGTAGTGCAGGTAGTCCTCGATCTCGGGGAGCTGCGTGGCCAGGAAGCGGCGGTCGGTGCCGATCGAGTTGCCGGCGAGAGGGACCTTGCCGCGCCTCGGGGATGTGCAGCTTGAGGAACTCGAGTGTCCGGGCGCCGGCGTCCTCGAGACTGAGCGTCGAGGCCTCGATCTCGCCGAGCAGCCCTGAGCGGGTGTGCATGGCAATCACGAAGTCGTCCATCTCCGCCAGTTGCTCGGGCGTCGCATGCACCACGAGATCGGGGCCCTCGGCCAGGATGTGCAGATCGTCGTCGGTCACCAGACTGGCGATCTCGACGATGACGTGACGGGACGGTTCGAGCCCCGTCATCTCCAGATCGATCCAGGCCAGCATGGGGCGGATGCTACCGGTCGCCGCCCGGCCCGGGGGCGGGGCGGCGGATGGTTTCCGGTAGTGTCCGGCGATGTTGCACGTGCCGCTGCACCAGTTGGACCCCGAACTGGGGGTGCCCGCCTACGCCAAGCCCGGTGATGCCGGGGCGGACCTGGTGGCACGTCAGGCCGTCGTCCTGCCTGCTCAGGGTGGTCGAGCGCTGGTGGCCACGGGAGTGGCGGTGGCAATTCCGGACGGGTACGCCGGGCTGGTCCTGCCCCGGAGTGGGTTGGCGCTCCGCCACGGGGTGACCTGCCTGAACGCTCCGGGACTGATCGATGCCGGCTACAGGGGCGAGCTCCAGGTAGTTTTGGTGAACCACGATCCGGTGGAGGACTATGCCGTGAACCGGGGGGACCGCATCGCCCAGCTCGTCATCGTGCGCGTCGAGGAAGCGGCATTCGCACTGGTCGACTCCGACGGCCTGGGTGAGGCGGCGCGGGGAGCCGGCGGCTTCGGCCACACCGGGACATGAAACCTCTCGAGGGGCTCGACGCGGCGTTCCTGTCGCTGGAGACGCCCACCACCCCGTTGCACGTCGGGCTGGTCATGGTCCTGGACCCGGCCGAGGGCACCCGTTCGCTCTTCTCGCCCTCGACGCGGTACGCCCAGATCCGCCGCGTCATCGCCCAGCGGGTGCCACTGTTGGCCCCCTTCCGGCAGCGCGCCCTGCGGGTGCCGTTGGGCCTGCATCACCCGGTATGGGTCGACGACCCCGATTTCGAATTGGACGACCACCTCACCCGGGCGAGCCTTCCGTCACCGGGCGGGCCGGCGGAGCTCGACGCGTTCGTCGCGTCCGCCATGAGCCGCCAGCTCGATCCGGATCGCCCGTTGTGGGAGATGTACGTGGTCGAGGGGCTCGAGGGTGACCGCACCGCGTTGATCGCCAAAGTGCATCACGCCATCCTCGACGGGGTGAGCGGTGCCTCCATGTTGGCCGTCTTCCTCGATCTCAATCCCCGGACGCGGCATGGTCCCGACGTCGATCGAGGGCTGGGACCCCGATCCGTTGCCCGGCAGCGCGCGGATGCTGCGCTACGCCGCCACCTCCATGTCGCAGCAACCGGCCCGCGCCCTCAGCACGCTGAACGCCGGCGTGGAGGTCATCGCCGATCTCGGTATGCACAACCGCGAGCTCCTCCGCCGCGGTGAATCGTCACCGCCCGGCTTCTTCTCGGCCCCGCGGACATCGCTCAACGGCGCGGTGTCCAATCGCAAGCGGTTCTCGTCGCTGTCGATCCCGCTCGAGGACGCCAAGCTCATCCGCCGCACCTTCGGCGGCACGGTCAACGACGTCATACTGACCGGGGTGGCGGGGGGCCTCCGACGGCTGCTCGACGAGCGGGGGGAGGCGGCGGAGCAGGCGTTGGTGGCGATGGTGCCGGTGTCAACCCGTCCCGACGATGAGGGCGATGTGCTGGGCAACCAGATCTCGGCCATGTTGGTCACCCTCGCCACCGACGTGGACGACCCTCTCGAGCGGTTGGCCACCATCGCGCAGTCGACGAGGGTGGCCAAGGAGCAGGAGCAGCTGCACCGGGGCAGGGTGTTGGGCAATCTGGCGCAGATCTCCGCACCGGCCATCGTGTCCCGGGTGGCGCGTGCGGTGGCCGGCACCAGAATGTTCGACCGGGTGCGCCCGCCGTTCAACGTGATGGTCTCGAGCATCAAGGGTCCCGACTTCTCCCTCTTCTGCGCCGGCAGCCGGGTCTCGGCGCTCTACCCGGTCGGCCCCATCGCCGAAGGGGTGGGACTGAACGTGACGATCTTCTCGTATCTCGACCAGCTCCACTTCGGGCTCCTGGCCTGCCGCAAGTTGCTCCCCGAACTCGACAACCTGGCCATCTCGATCGATGACGCCCTGGGCGAGCTCGTCGGCTGCGCCCTCGACGCCCGCGGCGCGGTGGGGTAGCTAGCGGCGGCTCGGCTGCGGCTTGTCGGATCGGGGTCTCGCTGGTCTCTGCGAAAAATGCAGGTAGATTCCCCCTTGTCGTCCTGATTTCGCCCGAGGCCAGGGGGAAGCTAGGCTCAATGCTCCACGCGGAAGTGGCGCAGCGGTAGCGCACAACCTTGCCAAGGTTGGGGTCGCGGGTTCGAATCCCGTCTTCCGCTCCAAACGACCTGGTCAGGGGCCCTTTCTGGACCGTTGCTCGCCGGCCCTCAGACGCCCAAGTCTACTATCCCCGCTTTCAGGCTCTTCGGATTCAGTGAGGAGCGAGCCGACGGCAGACGTCGAGAAGGAGCGGGCTGCCCGGAGTTGTGATGGCCTGGATACAGACGTGGTCTGCTCCTGCTTCTTGGTGGGCTTCGATTCTCTGCGCTATGTCTTCCGCGTCACCGGACGCGATGAGAGCGTCGATCAGACGATCACTGCTCGATGAGATGTCGTCGTCGGTGAAGCCGAGCCGCTTCCAGCTATTCGCGTAATTCGGGAGTCCCCCGCACCCCTTGACGACGGGACCCGCGATCTCGTGCGCGGCTGCCCGACTGCTCTCGAGGATCACACCCTGTTCCACGGCGACAAGGCCGTTGCCAAGCGCGGCACGGGCGATGGCGTTGTGCTCAGGCGTCACCAGGTAGGGGTGCGCACCTGCGGTGCGATCTCTTGCGAGCTCGAGCATCTTGGGTCCTAGAGCCGCCAAACAGACTTGGCTGAGTGGCACCTCAGCCGATTCGAGTCCATTCAGGTAGGCGCTCATTGTGGCGAGGGGTCGACTCCACTTCTCACCGACTACGAGGCCATTTGCTGACGCCAAGTCCCAACAGCAACCGCCTGCGATCGTCACTGTGGTCGTCCCCTGGAGGACCCGGTCGAGGTCCTCGAACAGTGGCCCTCCGACATCGGGCACCCATAGTGCGCTGTAGCCGAGCGCTTCCAGTTCAGCGTCTGCTTCGACGATCTGCGCAGCGTCTCCGAAACTCGGCACCAGCTCCGTCCTTGGCGAGCAGCGCCTGACCGCCGGCGAGTACGCCCGACGGCGATCACCACCGTGCCGGCACCGCGAGACGTCCTCACTGCCTCAGGAACGCCAGCGACGACCGTCACCCTCTTCAGCCGGCGTCGAGCCTCGCTACGCCGACGGCCGGCCAGTATGGTTCGGGCGGAGGTGTTTGCCAGCCACAGGTCGAGGCGAGGTTGAGCAGAGTCCGCGTAGCGCGAGTAACCATCGGCCGGGAGTCATCGGAACGGTGAAGGAGCACCCAGGCCCATAAGGGCACCGGGGGCCGGACAGGTCGGCGGGTCAATGTCGGTGGCGTGGGGGCCAAGTGGCGCTTCGGTGATTCGAGCACCGGCCGTCGCAAACGGGTCACGTGGTCGAAGAAGGCAGGCCCGGCAATCCCACCGTCGTCGATCTTGATCACTGACGCGTCGTTTGCCTCGGCGAAGGCAGAGGCGTAGCGGTTCCATGATCGCCACGAGGTTTCGTCGACGTCGACGAGCACCGTGACCTCCGCGGCCGGCACGCTTTCGTGACGAGTCGCTTCGTGGGCGCGTGGCATAACGGCCTCAAGTCTCTCGTACCACAAGAGATGGGCGGACAAGTTGAGTCGTTCGATTTCGGCCTCTTCGATCCAGGCGATGGCCAGGTCCAGACTGCCTTCCGCCACTCGCTCCGCCTGGGTGTGGGATGGGAGGACCCATTCGTCGATACGCACACGAGGGTCGTGTATTGCCCTGGCCTCAGGGGGCAGCCAACTGACATAGCCCAGTCGCAGGGGCAGTTCTCCACCACCCTTGCGGGCCCGATCGAACGCCCGTGAAGCGACGTCCAACACTTCTCGGGCATCGGTCAGGAACTGGCTGCCGGCGGGTGTCAACTCGACATGTCGACGGTCGCGGATAAGGAGCTGAGTCCCAAGTTCACGCTCCAAATTGGTTATCTGCTGCGACAGCGAAGGCCCAGCGATGTGCAGTCGCGCCGCCGCCCGAGCGAAATGGAGTTCCTCTGCGACGGCAACGAAGTAGCTGAGTTGCCGGAGTTCCATGCCGTCGATGCTACTGCCGCGCTGCCATCGATCCCACGTCTGTACTGATAGTCCGGACCTATCACACTTAGGCGATAAGTCGTGGACTCGCGACCAAGACGGGGATCTACTTGAGGGGTGCGATCTTCGTTGCGCAGAGCAGCGTACGAGGGTTGAACACCCGATTGATGGCGTCCCGCAAAGCGATCCGCCAGATACCCACAAACAAAGGAAGCAAGTAAGCCATGAGCGCAACCGAAGCACCCAGCGTCACAATAAAGCTAGAAAACCATATCGTCCCCGTGACTGACGTCGATCGGGCCAAGGGTTTCTACCAACAACTGGGTTGGCGGCTCGACGACGACGTTGCGCCGATGGATGGACTGCGCTTCGTTCAGTTCACTCCTCCGGGCTCGCCGGCGTCGATCACGTTCGGCCTGGGGCTCCCAACCGGGTCCCCTGGGGGGATCCAGGCCACCCTGGTCGTCTCCGACATCGAGGCGGCCCATGACGAACTCCTCAAGCTGGGTATCGACGTGAGTGACGTGTGGCACGGCCCTCCGTTCCCGGTCGAGGCGCGCCAACCTGGCCCCGACCCCGAGCGGGTCAGCTACGGGTCGTTCTGCTCCTTCAGCGACCCTGATGCGAACCTGTGGCTCGTACAAGAGGTCACGACGCGGCTTCCCGGCCGGATCGACTCGGCCGAAACGGCGTTCGCCTCGGCCGACGACTTGCAGAACGCTCTCTTTCGAGCCGAAGCCGCCCATGTCGAGCACCAAAAGCGCGAGGGGCGCTCGCACCTCTTCCACCGTTCGAGCCAAGACGAGACCTGGCCCGCCTGGTACGCCTCCTACATGGTGGCCGAGCAGGCCGGGACTGATCTACCCGAGTAACCGATTTCGCTCATCCTGGCTGCCGCCCGCCCGGCGGGCAGGATGGCGCAATCTGCCGACCCCCGACCAGCCCGAATCCAGAAATTGGAGAGCAGTATGCCCTATGTCACCGTTGGTACCGAGAACAATGCCCCGATCGAGATCCACTACAACGACCACGGGACCGGCCAGCCGGTCATCCTCATCCACGGCTATCCGCTCGACGGCAACTCGTGGGAACGCCAAGAGCGCGAGCTGCTGGCTCACGGCTATCGCGTGATCACCTATGACCGCCGCGGCTTCGGCCGGTCGAGTCAGCCGACTGTCGGTTATGACTACGACACGTTCGCCGGAGATCTAAAGGCGCTGATAGAGCACCTCGATCTTCGTGACGTCGCCCTCGTCGGCTTCTCGATGGGTACCGGCGAAGTAACCCGCTACCTCGGGACCTATGGCTCGGAGCGGGTTCGCAAGGCCGTGCTCTTGGGCACCATCCCGCCCTTCGTGCTCAAGACTGACGACAACCCCGAGGGGGTCGACGCCAAGGTCTTTGACGACATCAAGACGGCCATCGTCAGCGACCGCTACGCCTTCTTCGAGGGCTTCTTCAACAACTTCTACAACGTCGATGTGCTCGGTGGTACCCGGATCAGCGACCGGGCCTGGCAGGCGAGCTTCAACGTGGCGGTCGGATCCTCACCCTTCGCCACCGACGCCTGCGTCGACACGTGGCTGACCGACTTTCGCCCCGACCTGGCGAAGATCGACGTTCCGGTACTGGTCATGCACGGCACCGAGGATCGCATCCTTCCCTTCGAGGTGACCGCTCAGCGGCTCCCGGCGCTGATCGCCCACTGCACGCTTATTCCCGTCGAGGGCGGTCCGCACAACATCGCCTGGACGTTTCCCGACGAAGTCAACAGCGCAGTGCTCAGCTTCCTCGATGAGGATCGGTAGTTCGATACTGAGCGACTCATCGAGTGGTGATATCGCCACTGCGGAACCGAAGCCAGAAATGCAGTGGATAAGGAGCGATGAGGACAGATCATGGAATTTCTCGTCGAGTTCCAGTTGGATATCCCGGAGGATGTTCCGAGCTCCGACGTCGAAGATCGCCAGAGCGCAGAAGTTGCCGCGGCGAATGTCCTGGCGGACTTTCCTCAACACTGGTCCAGTGACGATCCTAGGTTCGTATCGCGCCGACAGCACGGCGGAACTGGGTGAACTTCTGAGGGCTCTTCCGCTGTACGAATGGATGCATACGTCCATCACTCCTCTGCTTGAACATCCGAAAGACCCAGGGGACGCGAGCGACCGCCTGAATGATTCGATCGCAACGCCCGGCACGATGGCGCCGAAGGGCGACCAAGAGGAGTGCATGATGACGGATCCGTTACCCGATCCACGCCTTACGAAGATTCTACGTTTGGAGGCGACCCTGGGCGAGGTTCTCGAAGTGGGGGAGGTAGCGCAGGGGCGACGGCGGATTGTCCCCCTGACCGGTGGCACCTTCGTCGGACCCGAACTCAGTGGCTCCCTCATCCCTGGAGCGAGAGCCGATTGGCAGATCGTTCTGCCGGACGGCACCGCGCTCGGCGACATCCGCTGCACCCTGAAGACCGATGGCGGCGACCTTCTCTACGTCCGATCGCAGGGAGTGCGTCACGGTCGCGCAGAGGTTCTGGCCCGACTCGGCCGTGGTGAGGAGGTTGACGCCAGCGAATACGTATTCCGCACGTGGGCGCAGATCGAGACGGCTGCATTTGACCTGGGCTGGCTCAACAAGGGTGTCTTCGTCAGTGTCGCCGGCCGGAAACGTAGTGGCGTGATCTACGAGATCTACCTCGTCGGGTAAGCGCTTCGTTCGACCGGAGGGGAAGTTGGCATGACGCGAGTGCGATCGGTCGACATGTCAGATAGCAGCAGGGGGTTTTGAGCTGGGGGAGCGGATCGAGAGGAATGGCTGCAAGTGTTTGACGAGAGAGTGCTAACGCGAAGATTTCGACTCCGACGGCTACGTCGTTCAACCGTACGCTTCGCCCGCAACCTCAACCCGCCACCGGGGATTCCGGATTGTTACAATGTGCTCGACGAGCTGTGCGTCTGAGCAGCCAGCATGCCTTGGGTCATCGAAGTCCGTGCGGCGCACGGGATCGATTGAGGCTATTTATGCTCAAATGCACGCCGTTGTCTTGCCATGAACCTTGGTTTGCCATCAACGCGATCGATGACCCAAAATTGGAGACACAAAAGAAGGCAGGAGGGCCGGAGGCGGCCGGAAGCAGGACAGAGAGCGAGCGACGGGCACCAAGCCCGGGAGAGCGAGCGGCGGAGGGAGGCCGGAAGCGAGGGAGGGCGACCCCAGAGGAGCCCGCCCCGGCCTGAAGCGAAGCCGAACAGGAAGCGAGCGCCGGGCCCCAAGCCCCCCCCCCCGGGGGGGGGGGGGAACACCGTGAGAGGTGACCTGGCGGGTTCTCTGGAAGCTGGGCTCCGGACCGAGCAAATCGGGCGTTCCGGAAAACAGATTCGATGTAAGGCAGCCCACCCAACGAGCCGGTATGGCTAGCTTCCTTCGGGTTCATCCAATCAAAGGAGTCCATCGAAGCCGGGTGAGATCAATGAACGTCAGGTCGGAGCAAGGACCGGCACCGGCACGTTCAATACGGTGGGTCGAGAGGAGGGCGCAGACGGTCGCGAGTTTCTTCGGCGTGGACCAGGAGGGCGGTCGAGAAATTTCGGGTGGTGAGGCCCGCCTTCTCACGATCGCGACCGCGGCCGTCCTGTCCCGCGAGCGACGACACGGTCGACCGTCGTCGTCAACAAGCTCACCCACCCAGGGGCGCTTGACGATTCCGGGCTTCAACTCAGCGGACTATTCAGTACTCCACCAGAAGCGACAGAACTGACGGCAGCCGGGAGCGACCCCACCGTCCCGACGATCCGGACATTCTGCGACTGATGCCGGAGAGGGCCATCCAACCGTAGGCAAGGCCAGGCGGCGGTGTCGCACACGAGGCTCTGGAGTTACCCGGACAACGGGTACACGCCAGAACCGGGATCGCCCATTCAAAACGCCCCTGACTTCCTCGCAAGCTGAAGTTCGACACCGAAACAGTCCAAGACCGACAGAAGGGCGATCAGTCGGGCAATCGTGCTTTCGGCGAGACGATCGCAGCCACGGTTTTACGACCCAGACCTGAAGCATCGGCCAGTTGGCGGATCGAAGCGCCAGCATCATGAGCAACCCGAATCATATCGTCGCGGATTCCAACTTCTTTGGCTGCTCTCTCTGCGCTGAGGCCCACGACGACCAGAGCGGAGCCCGCCTCGCCGTCCTCGCTACCTCTGTACTTGTCCATGGCGGAAGTCGCCGCGAACACCTCGGCATCGCTGAAGCTCATCTTTCCTCCCTCAGTCCGAGAGCGAGCTTGTCCCGGATCGCCATCAACAGCGCCACTCGGGGTGACATCTCGGCTCTCGCCTCGGCATCTTTGAGGTGAGCCAACGTCATTCCGAGAAGCTCAAGCGCCTCGATTCGTTCAAGCTCAATGCCGACCACTGGCCCCATTTTAGCCATGGATGGTGCGTTTCGGACCACGGGTCCAGCAATCCGCCACCTTGCCAAGGTTGGGGTCGCGGGCTCGAACCCGAACCCCCGCGACCCACACACAGTAAGACCAGGTCAGAGCCGGTGTGTCAACGCCTGACCGCGTCCGCCGCCCTGGGTCCAGAAAGGGCGTGGTTCACCCGGTCTTGGCGGACTTTCCTGACAGCCGGTGGTGGAGCAATGAGTGGAAGACTCGGCGAATCTGCACACAGCGTTCTCAAGAGCGTGGCAAAAAGGGGGGTCCATGGTCCGGTCAAAGTCGATGACCGTAGCGGTGCTGGCGGGTGGGCTGGTCATGGCATTGTTCATGGCGACCACGGCGGCCGGGGCTAGCACGCCGGGCGTCACTACGAATGAGATCACCCTCGGTCTCATTACGGAGCTCACGGGACCCGGCGCGGCAGTAGGGACAGGCATGGTCCGAGCAGCGGACGCGCGCATTGATCAACAAAACGCTGAGGGTGGGGTCTTTGGGCGCAAGATCAAGCTCATCGTGAGGGACGACGGAACCAACCCGTCCACGGACAACACGGACACAGCCGACCTCATCTCCAAGGGAGTGTTCGGCGTGATCGACGACAGTGCCGTAACTTACGGCGGCTACAAGCTTCTCCAGCAGGCGGGGGTGCCCGTCACGGGGGGCGCTTACGACGGGCCGGAGTGGTACCAGCAGCCCAACACCAACATGTTCAGCATCTCGGGTCCTGGGGACGCCAAGGATCCGCAGTATGAGAACTTCGCGGTCTTCGCCAAAGAACACGGTGGTACCAAGTGTGCTGCCCTGGGCTACGGCATCTCACCATCCTCGCAGGCCTCCGCGAGCGGCTTTGAGCTGTCCTGCGAACGGAAGGGGCTGAAGAAGGCCCTTCTCGATACGACGGTGCCGTTCGGAACCGTCAACGTGGCGACGCTGGTCTTACAGATCAAGGCCAGCGGCGCGAACGTGCTGTGGCTACCCCTCGACGGAAACACCAACTTCGCCATCATGACTGGTCTCAAGCAGGCTGGCGTCAAGATTAAGGTGGTCATCAACGCGACGGGCTACGGGCAAGTCCTCCTTAGCGACGCCGACTCTGCTTCCAGCGCCCAAGGCGCTTGGTTCCTGGCGACCGGCGTCCCCATCGAGTCCAAGACGCCCGCGACAAAGGCCTTCCAGTCGGCACTGGCCAAGTACGCGCACTTCACCGGCGTTCCTGACTTCACCTGGTATGAGGGATGGGGTGGCGCCGATCTCATGATCAAGGGTCTGGAGCTGGCCGGGAAGAACCCAACCCGGAGCGCGTTCATCGCTGATCTTCACAAGGTCACGGACTACAGCGCGAACGGGCTGTTCGGTCCGGTGAGCTTCTCGCTCAGTGACTTCGGAAAGGCACCAAAGTCCCTCTGCGAGTACGTCGTCCAGCTCAAAGGAAAGACCTACGCACACCCGACCAAGTTGTGTGGAGCGATCTTGTCGGACTCCGACCAGCTCCCGAGCGCATGACCGGGCGGACGTTGGGTCGCCTGATCTGCCCGGAGAGGGCGATGCGTCGAGTCTCCGACAACGCCCCGCGATAGAAGCAATTTGGATCTGCGGCGCCCGCTACGCCCCGGTCACGAGCAGTGGATACGAGGCAGCAGCCAACGCGAGGATCTCGGCTCGGTCCTCCTCGAGGATGAACCCTGCCGCGATCGTGGAATCGAGAGAGGCCTCAAATCGCTCGAGGTATTCCGCCTTGCCCTCGGGGTAGAGCGCCGTCAGCACGACCTCGTCGAGGGGCACCGTGCGGCCGAAAAGCATTGCGAAGGTCTCTCCGCTCTGGCCGAGGCCCGACAGTACGGCGGTAGGCACATCCACCCAAGGAGTGCGAATGCCACCGGCCGCAACGCCTTTCTCGTCTGAGTGGAAACCCATTTTGTCCGCCTCGACGTCCAGCCGGGATGCGTTGGGTGGCGGCTCGCCGCCGGCCCCCCAACGTACGAGGTGGGCCAATGCGGCCTGTGAGACGTAGTGTTGCTGCGGGCCGGCGTTGATCGGCGTGTCTGTGTTCCCGATCATGAGGTTGGTCGTAGGGCGCAGCAGCTCAGCCAGGCGCTGCGCCGTCAACGTACCGTCGTCGTGACGACCCGCGCTGATCGTGTAGGTGTCGGCGTGGGCTGCTCCCGCCATCTCCCAGACCCGGATGGTCTCTGAGTCTGGTTGTTCGGCGAGCCCACCCCCCAGGAGAATCACGTCGGTTTCGCTCTGCAGCACGAGCACGGGCACACGTGCGTCTTGGCGGATGCGCTCACCCTTGGCGGCGATCGCACGGCGGGTCGCCTCAACTCCCTCACCCCTCGCCGAGGGAATGAATACGCCGTCAATCGATACGCCAACGCCTGGCCGTCCGTGCACGAAGAAGCCATTGAAGAGCCGTGTGTGGGGGTCGATGGCGTTGATGTATGTCACCAGGCATGCGGCCGACTGTGACTCGCCAGCCGCAAACAGATTCTCGGGCACGAGACCGCCGAGCGGGTTCTCGTTGCCCGTCACCCGCAGCGATGCACCGGCCTGCGTGAAGATATCGAAGGACCACGCGTCCCCAGGGTGCACGAGTTCCTTGTATCGCTCCGGCGCCAGGAGTTTCAGATGGATGCCCTCGACGAATCCGCCACCGTCGATGCCCACCTTCTGGGCTGACACGCCGACCCAGGCGTGGCCCTGCGCGGCTAGGTGACGATGGAAGAACCCCCAGTCGGGAGCAGCATCGATGCCGGCCGAGACGTTGTGCCACTCCACCACGGCCGTGCCGCTGAACCGGTCTGAATCGATGGGACGTCGCACCACCATGCGGGTTCGGAATTCGGCCTCGGCGCCAAGCGTCACGTCCCACCTGCCGTCCACCCCCCGCTCGCCCCGAAGCTCGTACGAGTTGGCCGTTCCTTCGATGCTGAACTCGGTCTCCTCGTAGCCGAGCGTCGCGAGGTCGTAGTCCCGCATGATGTCCGGCGCGATGCCCGGGATTTGCTTGAGCGTTGCCTGTTGCATGGTAGCCACCGCCGTCCTCCCGGATCGGGGTAGTCGTGCCCGATCCCATCTGTCGTGCCAATATACCGAAGCCCTCGTTCGCTGGCCCTGGTGGGGACGACCGATACAGACGGCGTAGAGGAGCGGGTGGGGCGGCTCTCTGTTAGAAGAGTCCGACAACGTCTTCTGAATCGGTCGGGTCTATCCTCGTTGTTACCCGCCGTGGACCCGTTCGAGGCGGTTGTGGTTATCTGGCCCAGCTCTCCATGATCGCGCGCCATCGGGGTGTGAGACTGCTCTCGGCCAGGTCTCGGTGCGTTACCTTCCACCCGTCGCTCGTCCGGCGAAAGCGGTCACGATAGGTGCCCAGGACCAACAACTCCGGAGAATTCACTACCTCTCCATCAGAGTCCTCCGGGGGCAGGTCCTTGTACATCGCGAGGTAGGAGACGGCCTCGGCTGTGTCCGGACCTGTGGTGCGAACAACTACCGACGCGCTCAGATGTCGATTGCTACTGCCCGGGCCATGCGTTCCCCTCGTCCGGCGCTGGCGGCCGCTCTCGACTATCGCTGCCCGACCTTTCTCGAAGGGTTGGCCCCCTATCGTGTAGTCGGCATCCTCGGTAAACAACATGCCCCACTCTTCGATATCACCCATGTCCGACAGGAGGGCAAGCGAAGCGATCACATTTCGAATCTCCAGTTCATCCACTGCCCACTGGATCTCATGCTCTTTCATTGGTACCTCGGTCTCTCTGCGAACGTGGGGCCACTCTTAGCATTTTCGCTCATCGGTTGCACGCTTCACGAAGTGTCAACGGAGACAGACTGTCGGCTCTTGCCTCGGCATCTTCGGGGCGAGCCAACGTCATTCCGAGAAGTTCAAGCACCTCGATGCGTGGAAGTTCTATGCTGACCGCTAAGAAGGCCCAGTTCAGAGCATGATTCGGGAGCTACCGGCTTGGCGGGCGCCCGAATGGTCAGTTCGGATCTCGCCGCGCCGACGTCGTGCGTGGACGCGCCCCGAGGCTCTTGACGCCCTCTTCACAATGGTGACAGGCATACTGCCGCGAAGTGGAGGATCGAATGGCTGCTCACGATGATCTTGTCGCTGCGGCGACAGCGCAGACCGGACTCGAGGATTTTGGGGAGGACTCTTTTCGCGAGGGCCTCGAGATTCTGGTGCGTTCGCTCCGTGATGAGGCACGGCTGAACGAGACGGGGGAAGCCGTTATCTATCCGCGTCTCGTCGGGCACCTGGTGAACCGACTCCAGATCGAGGATTGGTATCGGCAGTGTCCCGAGATCGAAGACGTCCAGATCGTCGCTCCGCTCTTCGGGCTGAGCCTCCCGCGCACTGGCTCGACCGCCCTGTCGTTCCTCTTGGCCCAGGATCCTGAGGTCCGCCACTTGCGGCAGTGGGAGTCCTCTCAACCGGCTCCTCCGCCCTCGACGGTGGAGGGTCCCGACCCTCGGCTAGGCGTGCCACCCGAGCAGGTCGGAGCGAACGAGCATGTCCCCGCCGACATCAATGGGCCAATGGAGTGTCTGGACCTCATGGCCCTTGACTTCAAAACGCAGATGTATCACGCGTTTGCTCGTATCCCAACCTATGCCGCGTGGGTGACCGACGCTGATCTGACGTCCACGTATCTCTATGAACGTCGAGTGCTGAAACTGTTGCAGTGGGGGGAACAAACGCGGCCATGGCGCCTCAAATCGCCCGCCCACATGTTGTGGATTGAATCCCTGCTACGCGCCTTTCCTGATGCCCGTTTCGTGATGACACATCGCGATCCAACCGACGTTCTTCTGTCCGTTGCGGACGTCTATGCAGACATCGGCGCCATGTTCACCGATAACCTGGACCGGGCGTACATTGGTCGACTGAATGTGGAGCAGTGGTCGACAGGAATCGAGAGGGTCATCACGTTCCGCGAGAACGGAGGTAATGACCGGTTTTACGACATCGACTTCCGTGCGATGCAGGCGGACCCGATCGGTGAGGTGCGCGGTCTCTACGAGTGGCTCGATGAGCCGGTCAGCGATCTGTTCGAGCAGCGGATGGAGCAGTGGTCAGAGGCCAACGCAGCTCATCGCGGGCCGACGAAGCGCTCCGGCCCCGAGGCTTTTGGCCTCGATTCGGACGTGATCCGGCCGCTGTTCGCCGACTATGTCCGTCTTTCCGCAGACTGGACGGCTCACAACCTGAGGGAGTAGCGGCCTCCATGAATCATGCTGACCTGGTGCTAGCCTCACGTCGTTCGATCAGGAGGTTGGCTATGCCTGGTGCATCAGAGGCTCGCAACTGGGTTCGCGATGGTGGGCTACGGGGGATCGGTGATTCGCTGTACACGCCGTTCAGCGGTCCGGATGGCGATGAGATCGACTACGACGCTTACCGTCAATTGGTGCGGTACTGCGTCGGCGACCTCGGCCACGACATGCTCTGGCTCACCAGCGGCATCGCGGAATGGTGGTCGCTGACGATGGACGAGCGCAAGAAGCTCACCGAGATCGCCATCGACGAGGCCCGCGCTGTCGCTCCCGCCACGGTGATCCAGGCCTGCACCACGGCCAACTCAGCCAAGGAGGCTCTGGAGCTCACCCGTCACGCTCAGGAGTCCGGCGCAGATATCTGCTACCTGCAGACACCGCCTATGGAGCTACACGGAGGCGAGGGGGTGCTGCGCTTCGTGAAGTACATCGCTGACCGCACCGACATCGCCATCGGACTGTTCAACTCGGGGTCATCGGGATACGAGATGTCCCCGCAGGAGGTCGCTCTCATCGCCGAGGCCGTCCCCGCCGTCTGCGCGATCAAGGAAGGCACCTTCCACACAGCGCGCAGCAAGGCGATACACCAACTCGCGCCGGACGTTCAGGTGTGGGAGTGCGACCTGATGGTCTACCGCGCCGGCTGGTATCAGGACGGGATCGTCGGCGCTGCCCAGCTCGGCACGTGCGGCTACCTGTACGAGCATCCTGGCGACATGCGCTATACCGAGTACTTCACACTCATTTGGAATGGCCAGCTGGCCGAAGCGATCGCGTTCGCAAAGGATCACAAGATCGATCAGCTCAGTGAGGACATCGGTTCCTGGTTCACGAGCTATCCGGGCCGACCCGGATACTTCACACACTGGGGTTCTGCCTTCCGTTACGCGGCAGCGGTGATGGGCCTGCCTCAAGGTGACTATCACGAGTCACGACCTCCGCAAGGAATCCTTCCCGAGGCCGCGAAGCAACAGATCGAGAGAGCCTTCGCGCGCGCCGGGCTCACCCGCGCCCTCGCACCAGCCAGGTAACTCAGTTAGGAGTCGACAATGCTTCGTGACATCCGCGACGTGCCCGCCGAGGAGTACTGGGAGGAATTGCGCGGCCGATGGGGGGCGTTGCTCAGCTACCGCTATATCGGAGCTCAGTTCTCGTCAATGAACAATGTCGAGGACGCCGCCGTCACGTTACGAAGTGACATGCGCAACGCGGTCGGCGGAGTGATGGCGGCACCGTTGTCGATCTGCTCCCCGGGCGGAATCGCTCGCAGTGATCTCGAAGCGGTGCCAAACCCTGTCATCCATAGTCTGCAGATTCTTGATGACGCCTTCGACGTCAAACGTGTTCGAGTGGCCGGAAGCATGGGCCTCCACGAGGGGCGAAAACTCGGATTCTCCAGAGCGGCGATCGTCGACGCGGACAACCCTGACCGCGTCATCGCCTTCATCGAGTCACAGGGCGTCTCCATCGGCGACGTCCCCGCTGGTCTGCAAAAGTTTGACGACGACCCGGTCATGCACATCGAGGACTCTCCCGATCTTCCGCCGCTGTGGAAGGTGTTCGGCGGAAGCAAGCGACACGACGGCCACTGGATTCTTGGCCCCTTGACCAGCGAGCTGGCCTCACCCGACGCTGCGTTGCACATTGGTCCCCAGCACATCATCTTCGAGGCCGCCGCCGACGAGCTCGCTGCACTGGCAGCGGGAACAGATCGTCTGCAAGTCGAGAGCAAGACTGTCATGCACCTCGCGCGGGGCAAGGTCGGTCCCTTCAGGGTTGATGGTTCCGTCAGCTCTGGTGGGGACGGATCCGGCCGGATTGGAGTGCGACTGGTTTTGCACGACGAAGGCAACGATGACCGCAGCATCGCCTCTGCTGCGTTCGTGTACCGGCCAAGTCAACGGTAGAAAACCGCTGCTCAGTCTCGCGGGGATCTGGCTAGGGAATTCCCGCTCCCGGAACTGGGACGGTGATGGTATGGATCTGCGCCTCTCGAGTTCCAGCTAGGGCAGATGGGTCATGATCCTGCGCAGTCAATAGAAAGAGCGTCGTCCGATCCGGGCCTCCGAGAGCACAGGCGATGGCCATACGTTCTCCGATGGACACTGCATCGACAACCTCTCCTCCTGGCCTTATTCGTTGAAATTCTCGAGCGAGCGGCATAGCCGCCCAGACTGCGCCGTCCTGGTCCAGGCATATTCCGTCGGGACCGCGATTGGGACATTCGGCATAGACCCGTCGATTGGACAGATCCCCGTTCTGTTCGATGTCAAAGGCCGTAAGCCGTCGCCCCAGCGATTCCGCAACAATGAAGGTTCCGTCTGGTCCGATTACTGAGCCATTCGGAATTACTATCTCGTCCGCGACGACACGCGCCGACCCATCTGGATCCACGGCGACGAGGCGTCCGGGCGGCCCCTCGATGTCGGGGAACGAGCCCACGTAGGCGCGTCCATTCACGTCGACGACCATGTCGTTGCACCCCCTTGCGAAGAACGGGGCCAAATCAGCGTATGTAGACAAGTCGGTGCCATCCCAACGGAGTATTTCCGCTTCGAGCATCGATACGATCAGCAGATCGCCGTTGGGGAGAAACCCAAGACCAGAGGGTCTTCGCCCAGGAAGAGCGAGAACTTTGGTGCGCCTGCCCGATAGATCGACGGTCCAAACCGATTCGCCGTGCATGTCGGAGAACCACAGCACGCCATCGCGCCAGCGAGGACCCTCGCCAAAAACGAGATCACCGGTCAAGAATGTGGGTGATGCTTGCGCCATCGACGTCTCAGTATCCTCTCAGGTGTGGCGACGGAGCATCTTCGTCGGGGGTGTCCCCGGTCCGTCACCGACGATAACCTCCTGTAGGTCATCGCGGGCCTCCTGCGGCAGTCCGGGCCGTTGGGGCTGGCCCGTGCTCCGGCCCAGGGATGCCTCGGATGTCCGGAAGGGCCGCCCCAAGCCGTACCTGATCCCGGGACCGCCTTCGGGCTCGCCAACCGGCCCGGTCATGTCCGGGTCGGCGTCAATGGCGCGGGCAAAGAAGGTGCCTCAGCAACTCGATTTCGCCGGGTGCGCCCCTCTACACCCATTGGGAGGCTGAGCGGGACGGCCTGAACGGCCCTTTCACGCATCAGACGGTGGAGGCCAGCCCGATCGGATGAATCGGCGTCCCCCTCAATCGGCGGTAGAATGATGGCGCACGAGCGGATCGAGCCGATTCCGCTTCGCTGGTTCAGCAGGGCCAGGCAACTATGGAGTATTTCCTATCGACACAACAGTTGACAGGGGCTTGAGAGAGTCGAATCATGTACAGCAACATCTACGAATTAGAGGGGATCCAATGAACCGCCGTCTCGACTACCCCGTTTTCGACGCTGACAACCACATGTACGAGCAGAAAGACGCCTTCACGCGCTACCTGCCCGACGAGTACAAGAACGTCATCCGGTACGTGCAGGTCGATGGTCGCGACAAACTTGCGATCAAGGGCCAGATCTCTGAGTACATCCCCAATCCGACGTTCACGAAAGTGGCAGCTCCGGGAGCCCAAGCCGAGTACTTCAAGAATGGCAACCCTGAGGGAAAGAGCCGCCGCGAGATGCTCGGCAAGCCGATCGTCTCGCCCGATGCGTTCTTCAGGCCCGAGCCTCGACTCCAGATGATGGATGAGCAGGGCGTCGATCGCGCCATCATGTGGCCCACTCTTGCCAGCGTTCTCGAGGAGCGGCTTGCCAGCGATCCCGAGGCAACGCATGCCGTTATCCACGCCTTCAACCAGTGGATGTATGAGGAGTGGACCTTCGACTACGACGGTCGCATCTTCGCCACGCCGGTGGTCACACTCCCCATCGTTGATGAGGCGATCCGTGAGCTCGACTGGATCGCTGAGCGTGGCGCAAAAGTGATTCTGATTCGTCCTGCCCCCGTGCCGAGTCTGCGCGGCTTTCGCTCCTTCGCCCTACCCGAGTTCGACCCGTTCTGGAAGAAGGTCCAAGAGTACGACATCACCGTCGGGATGCACGCGTCCGACGACGGTATGACCCGTTACTACAACCAGTGGGAGGGCCACTTCGACGAGATGTTGCCGTTCGCAGGACAATCCCTCTTCCAGGCCGTGCAGCACGCCATGAGCCGTGGCATCTTCGACGCGATGTGCTCAGCGGTCACCCACGGCATGCTGTCGAGGTTTCCCAAGCTACGGATTCTCCCTGTGGAGAACGGCTCGAGTTGGGTGCTTCCGCTCCTCGACGCCTTGGGCGAAATCTACGCGAGATTTCCGAAGGCCTTCCCAGAGGACCCTGTCGAGGTTATGCGTCGAAACGTCTGGATTCACCCCTTCTTCGAGGAGGACCCGGTTGGCCTCATAAAGGCCATCGGCACGGACCGAGTTGTCTTCGGTTCGGACTTCCCGCACCCCGAGGGACTCGCCGACCCGGTGTCCTATGCCGCTGAGCTCGATGGAACCTTCTCAGACAAAGAGATTCGCAAGATCATGGGCGGCAACTTGGCTGAGGCGCTCAAGGTCGCCTGAGTTCGGCATACAGCACACCGAATCCTCATCGATCAGCGGGGAACGCTGACGACGTGCCGGGCGTTGCAGCAGATCGAGTCAGAATCCCGGTGGCCTCGAGTTCTGCTCGGAGTTGGCGGGACGAGCGGAACAGAACGGTCTGGAGCCCCAAGTTGCTTGCCGTCTCCAGATTCTCCGGCGTGTCGTCAATCATCAATGTCGTTCTCGGTTTCAATCCGAAACGGTCAATAATCGCGTGAAGACGGCAGGATCCGGCTTGGCGACTCCTTCCTTCCCGGAGACGACGGTGCCGTCGAACCAACCGAGGAATGCGAATCGCTCGAGGCGGAGCGGATACGTCTCCGCCTCCATATTGGTCAGGGCGTAGCAGGGCATCCCGGTTTGTCTCACCGCTCGGAGAACTTCCACGGAATCCGGCGTCGACGCCGCCGATCATCTCCTCGCTGCGTGTCGACCATGCCCAGATCAGCTCGGAGAATTGGGGATGCCTGGAGGCGAGCTCGGCGCATGACGCCGCGGTCGAGATGCCCCTGTCGTGGGGCGCGTGCCATGCGGGCGAGCAGATCTCGGCCAGAAACAGTTCCATCTCCACCTCGTCCGCGAACAGCTTGCGGTAGAGGTGCCGTGGGTCCCAGTCGAGCAGGACACCGCCCACATCGAAGACCACCGCCTCGACCGGGCATTGCACGGTGAGTCTGTGCGATATCACAAATAAGATGGTAGATTGAACAGTATGGATGTGCAAATGCGCCATCGGAAGATCATGGAGGCCCTTCGTCAACGCAGCCCGGTCCTGGTCGGGGAGCTGGCTCTGGCGCTGGGGTGCTCCGAGATGACCGTGCGGCGTGACCTCGAGACGCTGGAGCGCAGTGGGGGCCTGCGACGCATGCACGGTGGTGCGGCGAGCGTCTTTCTCAGTGCCGAGGAAACGCCGTACGGCATTCGGGCCCTCGAGTCCCACGAAGCCAAAGCGACGATAGGTGCAGCTGCCGCCAGCCTTTTGGCCGACGGGGAGACGGTCATCCTCGACGGGGGAACCACCGCCATGGAGGTGGCACGAGCGCTCCGTGACCGGCGCATGACCGTCATGCCGCTCGCTCTCAGGCCCGTCTTCGAGCTGCATGAGTGCCCGGGCATCAAGCTCCTCCTCCCAGGAGGTGAAATCCGTCCCGGTGAGCTGTCGTTGACGGGAAGCCTCACTGAGCCGTCCTTTTCGCAGCTCCGCTTCGATACGTGCGTGATGGGCCCGTGTGGCATCGACGCCAAGGCGGGCATCACGACGCACCTACTCGCCGAGACGGCGGTGAAGCGGGCTGCTGCCAGAGCCTCGCAACGGGTCGTCGTCGTGGCCGACTCCTCGAAGCTCGGTCGGGTGGCGTTCGGTCACGTCTGCGATCTCGACGACATCGACATCGTCGTCACCGATACCGAAGCCGATCAACAGATGGTGGACGAGCTGCAGGCGGCGGGAGTCGACGTCCGCTGCGTCTGACGCTGTTCCCAGCCAAGAACCAACTTCAACCATCACCACCCACCTCGGCCGACCGTTCGCCACGCCTGGCCGTTATCGCCGTGTTCTTTGTGCATGGCTTCCTCTTCGCCTCCTGGACGGCGCACATTCCGCAGTTGCAACATCACCTCGGCCTGAGTGACGGCCGACTCGGACTCGCCTTGCTCGGGGCTCCCGTCGGCTCGGTCCTGGCGATGGTGGTGGCCGCCCGCTTCCTGCCGATTGTCGGAAGCCGGCGGATGGTGCGCATGGCACTTGTCGGCTACTGCGTTTCAGGTCCGTTCATCGGTCTCACCGGCTCGCTGGTCTCGTTCTTCGTGGCGTTTCTGCTCTGGGGCTTCTTTCAGGGGACGCTTGACGTGTCGATGAACACCCAGGGGATCACGGTCGAACGGTTCTCGGGCCGCGTGCTCATGCCGGGATTCCATGGGTCATGGAGCACCGGCGCCTTGGTCGGCGCAGTCGCCGGGGCGGTGGCGGTGGGGCTGGGTCTTTCCCTGAGCGACCAACTGCTCGCCTTGGCGGTACCGTGCCTCCTCGTCCTCGGCTGGCTTACAACGTCGCTGATCGCCGACCAGCATGCAGGCGGCGATGGAGAACCTTCGGCGCGCTGGACAGAAGGGCGTAGCGACGTGCTGCAGAGTGCAGTCCTCGTGCTCGGGGGTATCGCCTTTGCCGACATGTTGTGCGAAGGTGCCGCAGCAGACTGGGGTGCGGTGTATCTCCGAAACTCGCTGCATGTCGTGCCCGTGGTGGCCGGACTGGCCTATGCCTCCTACGCCCTCGCTATGCTCATCGTCCGGCTGGCGGGCAATCGGATCTTCACCAGGTTCGCCGCCCACCGCGTCCTGCCACTGCTCGCCGCCCTGGCCTCGTTCGGGTTCGCCGTCGGTCTCGTCATCGCCCGACCGGCGAGCGTGCTCGTCGGATTCGCCTTGCTCGGCGCCGGGCTCGGAAGCGTCGTCCCGATGATTCTCCGCGCGGCCGGAGCGGTGGACAACGTGGACACCGGAAAAGCGGTGGCCGCGGTAGCGGGCTGTGGATGGGCCGGCTACGTCGTGGGACCTGTCGTGATTGGCGAAATCGCGTCAACGACGACATTGCACATCGCTCTCTTCCTTATCCCAATTCTTGCGGGTACCGTGGCGGTGGCCACGAGGATGGCGCGGGCGTTGCGACCCCGGGTGTCTCGGCGATCCGCAGGCGATGGCAAGAGGCCGACCACGGCGCCATCGAACGAGGGAACAGCCGATGTCGCCAGGGCCGCTACCAGACGAGTTCGAGGTTCTCCACGCTTCGCAGGCCCCGGGCGTAATGGAGCTCGCTGCCCGACTTGAGCGTGTAGTCGGGAATCCGTTTGTGCCATTCACGCAACATCACCCGGAGCTCTCGGCGGGCCAGGTGCGAGCCGAGACACCGGTGGACGCCGCCCCCGAACCCGATGTGCGGGTTGGTGGCGCGGTCGAAACGCACCGTCATCGGGTCGCCGAATTGCGCCGGGTCGACGTTGGCGGCACCGATGGACGCCATCATCAATGTGCCGGCCTTCACCGGACAGCCGGCCACCTCGGTGTCGGCCACGGCCATGCGCGGGACGCCGGGAACCGGGCTCTCCCAGCGGAGGAGTTCCTCCACCGCGGCGGGGATGACCGAGGGATCCCTCGCGATCTGACTGCGGTGATCGGGGTTCTGCGCTAAGAAGGCAAAAAAGCAGGTGAGCGAGTCGGTCACGGTGTCGAGGCCGGCGATCAAGAAAAGGAAGCAGATATCGAGAATGTCCTCGCGGGTGAGGCGGCTGCCGTCCATCTCGGTGCTGAGAAAGCCCGACATGATGTCGTCGCGGGGCTCCCGTTCGCGCTCGTCGAGGATCGCATTGAAGTAGTGGTAGATCTCCTGCGCCGTCTCGTTCTGGATGCGCGTCCGTTCCTCCGGGTCGACCTTCTCGGCCTCCATCATGGTGGCCCCGCCGGGCCGGATGATCCCGTCCTTCATGCGGAGGAACGTGTCGAGATCCTCCCACGGCAACCCCATGAGTCCGAGGAAGACTGCTGAGGGGAAGGGCACGGCGAGCTCGTCAGTGAAATGGCAACCTCCACGGTCGACAAACGTGTCGATGAAGCGGTTCGCCCGGGCCGCGATGTCGTCTTCAATGGCGTCCATGCGCTTGGGGGCGAACAGCGGGTCGAGCAGCTTGCGGTAGCCGAGGTGGTCAGGTGGATCGATGCTCAACGGGATGAGCGGCCTGATGTTGCCGAGTTGGACGATACCCTTCGACGTGAAGAGCTCCGGGTGGCGGAGCACCTCGTCGACCGCGCTGCGCCCTGTGGCCATGGCGAACCCGTCGACCGGGCAGAGGAGGCCGCCGTCCTCGATCCACTGCTCGTAACGAGGCTGCGGGTTTGCCATGTCGAGCATGGCCTCGAGTGTCCGATCGTCCTCGGTCCCGAACCCGCCCTCGGGCTCCGCCGCCTCCAAGTCGTCTCCTGCTGCCTGCTGGGTCATGGCGTCCTCCACGGCGTCTCGTGTGGTCTTCGGGTGAAAACGATTGTTCCCGACCATAGCCAGTGGAGCGACTGATATTCCCAGGCGGTCCTCTCCATGGCGTTTCTGGTAGCCCTGGCGGGCAGATCCGGCGGCGCGACGTAGCTCGGAGTCCCGCACTCGCCTGAGAGGAGGGCGTCTACGTCGAGCGTTGCTTCGTCAAGGTTCGGGCGTCGTGAAGTCGACGTGCAGACGGGTCAGTGTCGAAGTCTTGATCTTCCATTCGCCTGCTACCTGTTCATAGGTCTCGTGATAGTGGCCGTAGCCCTCCATGCGGGTCCCGTCCGGCCAGATAATGGTGTCCTGGAGTGCCCAAATGCCGTTCGCGGTCGTGGGTGATGAGATCTCGATCTCCGGCATGTGCCCGTGGTGGACGGTAATGGCATCCTGCAGCGTCGGCTGCAGGAATGCGAGGAAGTCGTCAGCGCCGGTTACGACATCCCCGCCCGCCGCGGTGGTGTCCATCATGACGTCGTCGGTGAAGACCTGGCGCATACCGGACCAGTCCTTGGTGTCCATCGTGCGAAAGTAGCGGGCTTTGAGCTGTTTTATCGCTTCGATGTCGTCCATGCTCTCCCCTTCCATCCTGCGCGGGTCGGTTGCCGCCGTCCCATGCGAGGTTGGTTTTGGAAACCCTAGCCCGGGACATCTCCCGCGTATTGCGTCATCGGGCTCCCTTTCGAACCTCAGCTCGCACGCGGACTCCGAGACGTAGAGTGCTGAGATGCTCTTTGGACTCCGCTACGACTTTCGCAACCCGGTTTTCGCCGGCACTTCCATGGCCGACCGCTATGGGGCCGCGCTGGAAATGGCCGCCTGGGCCGATTCGCTCGGCTGTGGGGCCATCTCCGTCTCTGAGCATCACGGCTCGGATGACGGCTATCTTCCAAGCCCCATCCCGATGCTGGCCGCCATGGCAGCGCGTACCGAGAACGTTCGCTTCATGGTTGCCGCACTGATCGCGCCCTTTTACGACCCGCTCCGCCTGGCCGAGGATGTGGTTGTCCTCGACAACCTGAGCCGGGGGCGCGTGGACCTCGTCGTTGCCGCTGGCTATGTGCATGAGGAGTTCGCCATGTACGGCGTGCCGATGAGTGAGCGGGGTGCGCGCGTCACCGAAGTGGTAGCCACCCTCAAGGCGGCATTCCGTGGAGAGCCGTTCGAGTACCGAGGTCGCACGGTCCGGGTGACCCCGGCTCCCTTCCGACCGGGCGGACCTGCTCTGATCCTCGGGGGCAGCTCCCGACCTGCGGCCGAACGCGCGGCGCAAATCGCTGACGGATTTCTGCCGAGTGACGCGTCGGTCTGGCCCCACTACGTCGACGAATTGCTGCGTCTCGGCAAACCAGATCCGGGACCTTGCCCGGTTGGCGACACCGTCACCGTGGCCTTGGCCGAGGACGCAGATCAAGGCTGGGAACAGATGGCGCCCTACTTCATGCACGAGATGAACGGGTACGGCGTCTGGCAGGCCCAGGACAACCTGGCGAGCCCCTATCGGACCGTGGCCAATCTCGAGGAATTGCGGGCCAGCGGCAACTACCGGGTGATCACCCCCGAAGCGATGATCGAGGAGCAGAAGGCCTCGCCCTTTCCCTTCGCCATGTTCCACCCGCTCTGCGGCGGTATGCCGATAGACATCGCCTGGTCGAGCCTCAAACTCTTCGAGGACAAAGTCCTGCCGGCGTTCGGCTAGCGGATGTCCATCAACTTCGTGCGCCGATACGTGAACGCGTCATGACCACGCGCCATGAGCAACGCGGGGGGACATCAGGTCGTGTTCGGTTCGCGCTCGTCGGCTTCGGTTCCGGCGGTCGGCATTTCCATGCGCCACTGCTGGCGGTCGCCGATGGGTGCGAGCTGGTTGGCGTCGTCACCAGGTCACCTGATCGGCGATCGTTCGTGGCCACCGATCACCCTGGAATCGACGTCTTTGATTCGCTGGCGCAGGTCGTCCAGGCCGGCGTCGAGGCCGTGGCGATCTCGACACCGGCCCATACGCACAGTGAGCTCACTGACGAAGCGCTCGACGCTTGGTCTTCACGTCGTCTGCGATAAGCCTTTCTCGCTCGACGCCGTGGCGGCCGCGAAGTCGATCGGCTTGGCAGCGCAGTTCGGGCGATTGCTCTCGCCCTACCAGAACAGACGCTGGGACTCGGATTTTCTGACTGTCCGCCAGCTTGTCGAAGGAGGGCGACTGGGGACGATTACCCAGTTCGAATCACTCTTCGAACGGTTCGCCCCTGGCCGTGGTCCCGGCGAATCCGGGGGCGGCACCCTCCTCGACTTTTGCAGCCATCTTGTCGACCAGGCCCTGGTTCTGTTCGGCCCGGTTCGTTCGGTCTATGCGGAGTGGCGGATCCGAGAGAGTGGTCGCGACGACGACGTCTTTGTGGCGCTCACCCACGACAACGGCACCAGGTCACACTTGTCGGCCAGCTGGAGCCAAGGAGCACCGGGGCTCCGCTTTCGGGTCACGGGGAGCGAGGGCACCTACGTCGTCGATGGTCCGATGGACGGGCAAGAAGCGGCGCTCATTGGCGGCCAGTCCCCGGCCACCCTCGGCCTTCGCTGGGGAGCGGAGCCCGAGTCGAGATGGGGAGCGATCCGACGGGGAGACGACGTCGAGGTTGTACCTACCGCGTCCGGTGCCTGGAATACGTTCTACCCGGCGTTCGCCGCTGCCGTGCGGGGCGAAGGACCCGTTCCGGTGCCCGCAATAGACGCACTTCACACCGTGATCGTGCTCGACGCAGCCCGGAAGAGTGCCACCTCAGGCGAGGTCGTCCGCCTCGTTGATGGCCAGAAGGAGCCCTGAGCAGCGCCCTCGTCCCCGATCACTCTGTACCTTGGTTCTGGAACGACTTCTTTGCAGCGTCGCCGATTCCGCGGCGCGCACCTTCGAGCAACCGAATTTGACCCTCGATCAGATTGATCGTCTCCGCATGCCCCGTATCGACGTCGAATGCCTCTTCCATCAGGAGAAATCGTGAGATTCCCGAAAGGACAAGGATGACGGATGAGGCAGGCCACTGCTCGGGGTCGAGGCCATAGCCGGCGAGTACCGATGAGAGAACTTCGAGCTGTGCCCGTCGAAACTTTCGAGAATATTCAGCGATCTCTTGTCTAATCCTCTTGCGGTGATTGCCAAGAGCAATGAACTCCATCGTCAAGGCAGAGCCCGATCGATCATGGATCATCTCCCAGAAGCCCCAGAGGGGCTGCTCGGAGGTCAGGGCTTTTTGGAGACGTTCGAAACTGCCCTCTGCGCCACGGCGGAACAATGCGATGAAGAGCCCATCCATCGTTTCGAAGTAGTAGAAGACCAGGGCACTGTTCAGGTGAGCCTTGGTGGCCACGCGTCGCGCCGTCACCGCGGCGTAACCCTCCTCGATCATCAGCTGCTGCGCAGCGTCGAGAAGTGCCGAGCGTGCCGTCGGGTCACCGACGTTTCCTCGGCGAGCGGCCATGGCGTCAGCCTCCTCTTCGATCGCAGTGCATCAGTTCGGCCTGCTGATTGCTTTGAGGCCGCCCATATGTTAATCATATGGTTAACTGGCTGTAGCGAGTGATAAAGAGCCTGCCGTGGGGGAGGTGGTGTGGTGCACAGAGTGGCGGTCGTGACCGGTGGTGCGTCGGGAATTGGTGAAGCAACCTGTCATCACCTGGCTGACGCTGGTCACAGCATCGGCGTGCTCGATATTGATGGCGAGGGAGCTCGGCGGGTGACCGAGCAATTACGCGCTTCTGGCGCCGAGGCCGTGGACCTCTCCGTTGACGTCGCCGACCGCGGCAGCGTCGACGAGGCGTTTGCAAGGATCAGAACAGAGCTCGGAGCGATTCAGGTATTGGCGACCTGCGCCGGAATGATTGCCTTCGATGAGTTTGCCGACATCACCCCCGAGTCATGGAACCGCATCATCGATGTGAATCTCACCGGCACGTTCCATTGCTGCCAGGCCGCCCTCCCGGACATGAAGCAGGCCGGATGGGGGAGAATCGTCACGATCTCGTCGTCGAGTGCGCAAAGAGGTTCCCCCATGAACGCACACTACGCGGCGGCAAAAGGGGGCGTGATCGTCCTTACGAAGTCGATTGCCCGGGCCTATGCCCCCTATGGCATCACCGCCAACTCCATCCCGCCCTCGGGGATCGAGACGCCGATGCAGCACCGATTTCAAGACGAGGGAAATCTGCCACCGAACGAAACGATGGCAGGAACGATACCGATGGGGCATCTCGGCACGCCCGATGACATCGCTGCAGCGGCGACCTTCTTGGCGTCCGACGCAGCCGGATTCATCTCGGGTCAAGTGCTCGGGGTCAACGGAGGATCAGTCTTATGACCGACGTCATGACACGGCGGCTGGCGCCGATGGCGGCAGGACGGTGGGTCCAACCGACGCCCGGTGCTCTCGTCGCTCTTCCTGGATTGGAGAGATAAAGAATGCAGAAAATCTGGCCGAAGCCGGCCGAGGGCTCGTGGACGGAGCACTACCCCGAACTCGGGACCGATCCGATCTCTTTCGAGGACTCCGTCTCGCCCGAGTTCTATGAGCTCGAGGGTGAAGCGATCTTCAAGCGAGCGTGGCTCAACGTCGGACGGATCGAAGACCTGCCTCGAAATGGTTCCTACTTCACCAAGGAGATCGACATCGCCGACGCCTCGGTCCTGGTCGTGCGAGGGCTCGACGGACAGGTACGGGCGTTCCACAACGTGTGCCGTCACCGTGGCAACAAGTTGGTGTGGAACGACTATCCGCGCGAGGAAGTCAGGGGCGTCTGCCGGCAGTTCACTTGCAAATACCACGGATGGCGGTACAACCTCGAAGGCAACCTGACGTTCGTTCAGCAGGAGGGGGAATTCTTCGATCTCGACAAGGGCACGTCCGGCCTGGCCAGCGTCCATTGCGATGTGTGGAATGGATTCATCTTCATCAATCTCGATGCCGCGCCGGCCCAGACTCTCCGTGAGTTCCTCGGTCCGATGATCACCGCGCTCGACGATTACCCGTTCGGTCGCATCACCGAGCGCTACGACTTTGTCGGTGAGAACAACAGCAACTGGAAACTCTTCGCCGATGCGTTTCAGGAGTACTACCACGTGCCCTCGTTGCATCCTCAACAGGTTCCTCGCGCGGTGCGCGATCCTGCGGCCGGCTTTGTGTGCGCCCACTTTCAGTGTGATGGTCCTCACCGTGTGGTCAGTACGGCAGGAGCCCGGCGCTGGACCCAGCCTCCCGAATCGATGTACCCCATTGAGCGAGCTACGCAAAGTGGGCTGGTCGGACCTTGGCACAGCCCCGACCTCGGGGAGCTTCCGTCCGGCCTCAATCCTGGCGGGGTGGAACCATGGGGCATCAGCAACTTCCAGATCTTCCCCAATATCGAAATTCTCATCTACGGAGGGTGGTATCTGCTCTACCGCTACTGGCCGACATCGCCACGCTCGCACCGGTTCGAGGCCACCTTGGCTTTCCAGCCCGCGACATCCGTCCGGGAGCGAGTGGAGCACGAGGTTGCCTCGGTCGTTTTCAAAGAGTTTGCTCTCCAAGATGCGGGCATGTTGGGGGGAACCCAAGCTGCGCTCGAGACCGGCGTTGTCAAGGAGTTCCCTCTCAGCGACCAAGAGATCTTGGTGCGACATTTCCACAAGGTCGTCGGCGACTGGGTGGCCGACCATCGTCGGGCCATGATGGAGGTCGTGCGGTGACGACCATCCTCCCCACGTCATTCGCCGACCTTCAGCCCTTCGCCGACATGTGGTGCCTGCCCACGGAATCGGAGCGTTGGGACAAGCGGATGTCCAGTTCGATGGAAGAGTTGGTCGCCTTCTATGATGCGGCGTTTCCACGCCTCGAGGCGGCGGTCGACCATTGCGATCACCATCCGCTCGATGCCCTTCCCGAAGATGTGACGAATCTCCTGCGACTCGTCTACTCCGTGATCCTCGTCGCAATGTCCGTCGAGATCTTCGGCCAGCCCAAGACCGTTGACTCGGCCGATGCTGTTCTCCACCGCATAAGGGAGCCGTTGCCGTGACCCCGGGCACGACCATGGCCATGCACCGCCTGACCGAGACGATCGGCGCTGAAGTCATTGGCGTCGATGCTGACACCCTTGTCAGCGAGGACGGGTTGGCTTCTGAAGTCCTGCGCGCCGTCGGCGTGCATGGCGTGTTGGTGTTCCGCGACCTTGACCTCAACCCGGAGACGCAGGTCGAGCTGTGCTCCAAATGGGGCGATGTCGACGACACCCCTGGCCATCATCCGGTCCCCGGCATCTACCGAGTGACGTTGGACGCAACCAAGAACGCTGCCGCTGACTACCTGCACGGGACGTTCTATTGGCACATCGACGGATGCAATGGCCAGGGTGACGAATGCCCTCAAATGGCGACGATGTTGACGGCGGTCGCAGTCGCCGCCCAGGGAGGCGACACGGAGTTCGCCAGCACCTATGCCGCCTACGAAGATCTCAATGAAGAGGAAAGAGACCAGGTGGCGTCGCTACGGGTCGTTCATTCCCTCGAAGCGTCCCAACGCAAAGCACACCCTGAGGCGACGGCCGAAGAGGTGTCCCGCTGGAGAGCGAGACCGACGTCGGTGCACCCGCTCGTCTGGACGCACCGAGACGGTCGGCGTTCGTTGGTTCTCGGTGCCTCTGCTGACTATATCGTCGGCATGGACGTCGAAGAGGGTCGCAATCTGCTGGCGGCGTTGCTCCATCGATCCACGACATCGGATCGGGTGTACCGCCACCGGTGGTCGCTCGGCGACACCGTTCTCTGGGATAACCGTGGCGTTCTGCACCGGGCCGATCACTATCCACCCACCTCCCCCAGAGAAATGCTTCGCACCACCATCCTGGGCGACGAGCCGATCCAGTGAACGAACCGTCCCATCAACCGGAGGATTAGCGTGCCCCGTTTCCCCAAGCCCGCCGAAGGCAGCTGGACTGAACATTTTCCCGACCTCGGAACGATGCCGGTGTCCTATGAGGACTCAACGTCACCGGAGTTCTACGAGAGGGAGCGCAAGGCCATCTTCAAGCGTGCGTGGCTCAATGTTGGCCGGGTGGAGCAATTGCCCAGGGTGGGCAGCTACTTCACCAAGGAACTAGCCGTGGTGAACGCATCGGTCATCATCGTGCGTGGCGGCGACCAGGAAGTGCGCGCCTTCCATAACGTGTGCCGTCATCGGGGAAACAAGCTTGTCTGGAACGACTACCCACGCGAGGAAACGAGTGGCGTGTGCCGCCAGTTCACCTGCAAATACCATGGCTGGCGTTACGACCTCGAGGGCGCGCTCACGTTCGTTCAACAAAAGAGTGAGTTCTTCGACCTCGACGAAAGCCGCTACGGGTTGGTGCCCGTGCACTGCGAGGTCTGGGCGGGCTTCATCTTCGTGAACGTGGCCGACGAACCAGAGCAGCCGCTTCTCGAATTTCTCGGGCCGATGGTCACCGCTTTGGAGGGCTATCCATTTGAACGATTGACCGCCCGCTTCGGCTATCGCACGAACGTCGGGGCGAATTGGAAGCTCTTCATGGACGCCTTCGCCGAGTTTTACCATGCACCGGTGCTGCACGCGAAGCAGTCGCCGGACAAGTACTCCTCCATGGCGCGTCAAGCCGGATTCGAGGCACCGCATTATGGAATCGATGGGCCGCACCGGGTCGTCAGTACCTCCGGTGTGCGTTTCTGGGAGATGGACCCCGAGTTGGTCAAGCCGATGGAGAGCGTCACTCGCAGCGGACTCTTTGGCCCCTGGGACAACGTTGACCTCGGCGAAATGCCTCCGGGGATAAATCCCGCAGGCTGCGATCCTTGGGGTTTGGATTCCTTTCAGCTGTTTCCCAACTTTGTCATTTTGTTCTGGAGCCAGGGGTGGTATCTCACCTATCACTACTGGCCGACTTCCCACAACACCCATGTGTTCGAAGGGAACGTCTATTTTCTTCCCGCCACCAACGTCCGCGAGCGCGTTGCCCAGGAGATGGCGGCTGTCACCTTCAAGGAGTTCGCCCTTCAAGATGCCAATACCCTCGAGGCCACCCAGATCGGTATCGAGTCGGGCTACGTCGAGCGGTTCCACCTGAACGATCAAGAAGTCTTGTGCCGACATCTCCACAAAGTGGTCGGTGACTGGGTTGCAGAGGCCGAAGCAGTTCCCGGAGAGGCGATTCGATGATGCCGCAACTCCCGCCCGAATTCGCTGATCTGCAGCCGTTCGCTGAACGATGGTGCCTGGCGACCGAGCCGGAACGCTACGAAATGCGACTGGCTACCCCTATGCCCGATATCCAGGCGTTCTACGACGCCGTGAAACCCAGGGCAGATGCCGTCATGGCCTACTGCGACCAGTTCCCCTACCCGGATCTCCCTGACGCTGCTCTCAATCTCCTGTACCTCCTGTACTCGATGATCATGGTCTCCTTCCCCGTGGAGGCGTGGGGGCAGCAGCGGGTTCCTGACTCCGGGTCCGCCTCGTTCGACTGTTTCGTGGAACCGGTCCCTTGAGCAGCCGCATCGTTCTCCCAGCGGAGCGGTAGTTGCCTGACCTACTGGGTGCGTCCGAGTCGGGCGCGGAGTCGTTGCAGCGCCGCGGCGAACTCAGGGCGGCCCATCGACCATTGCTGCGCCGGGAGCTCGAGGCTCACGGCGTCCGACGCATGGTGGACGGCGGCGCTGTCATCGAGCATGCTGCGCAAGCGTTCAGCCAGAGGACGGTCCAGACTCGACGCCCTCGAGGCGCAGTCCGCGGCCACCGCCAGCAGGTCTTGGTCTGGGACGCAACGCCACGCCAGTCCGCTTCGGGCTGCCTCCTCGCCGTTGAGCGACTCGCCGAACAGTGAAAGTGCCGCCGCTCCTTGCCGGCCGATCCGTTGGCGGAGTTGCCACAAGTGCCCGCCACCAGGGAGGAGATTTATCTGGGGAAAGCGAGTCTCGAAGCGGGCCAGGGGTGAGCAGATGATCAGATCGCACGCCATGGCCAGATTCATGCCGGCACCGAGTGCCGGGCCTCCTACCGCCGCGACGGTTGGAAGGCCGCACTCGGCGATAGCGACGACACCCGCGTAAGTTTCGATGAGCGGTGCCTTCGGCGCCAACAGGTCGTCCAGCGACCCGCCTGATGAGAAGACGGAGCCTGCTCCGACCACCACCAATGCGCCGATCGCGTGATCAGAGGACAGAGAACCTACAGTCTCGACGAGAGCCCGGGTCATGCCGAACGACAGGGCGTTGCGGTCCGACTGATGATCGAGGGTGATGATGGCCACCCCGTCCCGCCGTTGCACGCGGAGGTAGTCGGCGGTCCGGAAAGCTTCGGTCCCATCTGTCACCATCGGACAAATATAGGTAACTCACCATGCGGCGATATCCGCTTGGCTTGATCAAGACGGTCGAGTGCAGCGACGAGGAGGCGCTCGACCGCGTCACATGGCAGTTTGAAAGTCCTGGCCCATGGCCGCCGGTTCCGTCTGGAAACCTCTGATCATGGCCTGGACGCTGTAGGACGCCACCAAACTGCCGTCCCGGGCGAAGACGCGACCCTCTCCCTGCGCCAGTCCCTTGCCGGACCAGATGGCGGAATTGGCATAGAGGAGCCAGCCGGTGACGTCGACGTCGTCGTGGAAGTTGAACGTCGTCTGCATAATGCCGGTCGAGAGGGTGACGTGGGCATCGGCTTCGCCAAAACCGGGGTGAGGGAGGAGGGCCGCACCTATGGTCCAGTGGGTGGCGGATTGAGCGAGGAGAGCAGCATGCAGGTACGGCTCAGCCGGTGCATCGCGGAACCGGGCCCATACGTAGATCTCCGGAGGTCCGATGCGACCGGGATCATGGTCGTATGCCGCGTCGACGACCCGCAGATCCCGGCCGGAGACTCCGAAATCCGCATACGGAACCGCCTTCTCCGGTCCGACCACTGCCGGCATTTCGGTGGCGTGGTGGATGAGGTCAGGGGCGCCCGTGTCCATGAGGACGAGGCCGGTGCTGCGCAATGAGTTGTCCTGGTGGATGCGCACCTCCACCGTAGAGAAGGTGCGGCCACGCCGGAGCACGTTGACATCGACGTCGACGGGCTTCTTGAACGAAGCCGCCTTGGAGAAGATCATCGAGAGAGAAGTGACCCGTTGATCTGGCAGAGCCTTGGAGGCGGCCACGATCGCCTCACCCAACATTTGGCCACCCTCGACGACGTCGCGAGCGGTGTCGCCGTACGCCGGCCCGACGAAGCGTCCGTCTGCGGCTGGTTCCACGTCCATCAAGCGAACCAGTTCCTCGGCGGTTCCCCACGGCGGGAACCGGGTAGCGACCTCGGTCCCGTCCGGCCAGCGCTCCGTCACGAGAACCCGGAGCCGCTCGTGATAGAAGCACACGTACCCTTCTATTCCGGCCACCTCGGGAAACGGCGTGCGGTAGGTCCACACCACGTTCTCCTCTAGTTGCTCCGAACCAATCGACCGGTGCGCCCACTGCTGGCTGTTGTCGACGCCGTCGGCGCCGCTGAGGTTCCAGTAATCCGCCTCTCCCTTGAACGGGCAGATCGTGTGGTGATCGGTGGCCTCGAAGTGCTCCCAGCGAACGTCTCGTTCGGGAAAGTAGAGGCGGGCGACGTGCTCGGTTTCCTCGACCAGCAGACAGCCGTCGCTCTCGGCGACCAAAAGGTCGCCCGCCCAGGCTTGACCCTGTCCCGTGATCGGCGTCAGTTCAATCCGGTAGTCGGGGTAGCGGGGCCAGGCCGATTCGATCTCAGCAGACAATGACGTCCCCTCCCACTTGACTGGCTATCAGCGAACGGCGGCATGATCCTAATGTCCCATCATCGGCCCACAACCGGTTTCACTCCAATGTCCCAGGTGAGAGGCTATTTTATTCGGACACCTCCCGGCTGGACGTCGCTTCGCCCTCCCGGCCGACGCGACACAATGGGCACATGTCTACCCCCGGTGTGATCCTTGGTGAACGAGTAGGGCCATTCTACGCTGACGTCGACGCCGATTTCGTGCGGAGGTTCGCGGCGGCGACCAAAGATCCGTCGTCGCGGGTTCAGGCCGGAGAGGTAGCGCCGTCGGTCGCGCTCGGTGACCCAGATCTGGGAGGCGCAGACGAAGGGCCGTCCTGCACTGGTGCCCGAAGAACTCCAGCGGTCGGCGACCGGCGGCGTGCACGGCGAGCACGATCTCGTCCTCCATCGCCCGATCATTCCGGGCGAGTCCCTGCGCATCTGGGTCGAGGGCCACGGCGCCCGGTCCGCTGGTCGCAATTGCCTCGTCACCCTTCGGTACTCCGCGCTCGATGCCAACGATGACGTCGTCGCCGAGCAGTGGTGGACGACGGTCTTCCTCGGGACGAGCTGCGAGCAGAGCGGTGAGCTACCCCCCGACCACACATTTCCCGAAGAAGCGAGGGGACATCCGGTCGGCACGTACGCCATCGACGTTGACCAGGACATGGCTCGTCGCTACGCCGAGGTGTCTGGCGACTGGTCGCCCCACCATTTCGAAGTCGACGCCGCTCGACAGAGCGGGGTCGAGCGCGTCTTCCTCCACGGGCTCTGCACCATGGCTCTCTGCGCGCAGGGCATCGTCACTCTCGTCGCCGACGGAGACCCTGACCGAATACGACGGATCGGTGTGCGCTTCGCCACACCGACCTTCATGGGCGAGCAGCTCAATGTGCGCCTCTATGATGCCGGCGGACTCGGCTATGCCTTCGAAGCCGATTGTGCCGGCAGCAACGTGATCACCCACGGGCGCGTCGAACTGCGCTGACACTGCTTCCCGCTACGGCGAAAAGGGGGCGTATTCCTCCATATCGCGCTGATAGGGCTGGAGTTGGTCCTTGAGTTCCGCCTCGAACACCTCGGCGAACGTCTCCGGAGTCCACGGGTCTCGCCTCACCCGGGGCGACATGAGCCCGTGATGTTTCATCAGGTGGACCTCGTTTTCCCACTGACGGACTATCTGTCCCGTGATGTTGCGTGAGAGGTCGCTCAACAGGAAGATCACGAGCGGCGTCATGAGCTCGGGACCCCACGTCACCACGCTCGGACTCACCTTGCGCTTCGCTTCCAGCATTCCCGTGACCGCCGCCGGCGATATCGCATTGACCCTGATTCCGAACTCCCTGAGTTCGCCCGCCAGGTTCCACGTGAGGGCTGCCACGGCACCTTTGGAGGCCCCATAGGTCGCCATCATCGGCAGTCCTGACGCCGCCCCTGAGGAGACGTTGAGAATCACACCTCCGGAACCCTGCTCCGCCATTCGACGGGCAGCATGGAGGCTGCCATAGATGCTCCCGACCACGTTCACTTCGATCAGGCGTTTTGCAAATACCGGATCCTCGTCGAGAAACGCATTCGTGGTGTGGAGTCCGGCGTTGTTCACAATCGCGTCAATGCCGCCGAAGTGCCGAACGCAGTCCGCTACCGCCCGGCCGGCGTCCTCCCATTCGGACACCGAACCTATTGATATTTCGGCCGTTCCCCCCGCCCCCCGAATGGATGTGGCCACCTCGTCGGCGGTGTCGGCATTCACGTCGTTGAGAATCACGGACGCTCCCTGCGTGGCGATCGCCTCGGCGTACGCTTTACCCAGACCTTGGCCCGCTCCCGTTACGACGACACGCTTGCCCTCGAGCTCCATTCGCCTCACACTCCTTGTCGTTTCTGGTGGCCGTCAGCTATCACTTCTATCAGGCGATGAGGGCAACCGACTCGAGGAAGCGAAGAGCGCCGGCGGAGACGGGGCGGTAATGGGCGCGGGCTAGGCCTTCGAGCCCTTGACCAGGTTTCCACAGACGTTGAAGGCGGGCACGAAGTCTTTGCCTTTGATCTCGAGGAGAGGTCCGCACGACTTCTTCGCGAACATGCCGAGAGTGCCGAAGTGACTGAAGATGATGGGGGTCGTGAGCAGACCCTCGGCGGTGTAGTTCGACACCTTGCGGAGGTTCGAGATGAACGCCTCACGAGTCGGATTGGCCCCTGCGTGCTCCAACCCGTTGATCATCACATCGGCGGCGAGGTAGGAGTTCTCGATGTTCACGCTCGGGATACCTCCAGCAAACGACGTGTACTTCTTGAGCCTGTCAAGAAAGAGCTTCACCGGAGGGGGCGGGTCCGCTGCCAGCACGTTGACAGGAGCCGTCGTGTAGGTGCCTTGCATCGCGGCCAACGTCGATGGCTGATCGAGGAGAGATTGATCGTAGGCGGTGGCGCAGATCAATTTTGCTTTCACGTTGGCCTGCTTGAGGTCATTGGCGAGGGTGACGCAGGTGGAGAGCACGCTGAGCACCTCGACACCGTTGCAGCCCAGGTGTTTGATCTGCAGCACGGTCGGATTCAAGTTGCCACTGCTCGGAAGCAGGGCATCGAGACAGTTGCTGACGCCGTATGATTTTGCCTGCGCAAAGATCGTATTTGCCGCGTTGATGGCGGAGGAAATATTGAAGACGACCTGGGCCAACTTGGTCACGTGGAGGGTCTTCAGCTCGGCCCCGCTGCTGCTGTAGGTGTAGTAGTACCCGTTGATCGGCGTCGTGGAGTACAGGTCAGCGATGGAGAACATGTTGGTATTCGGCTGCTCACCCCATTCCGGTCCGTCGACGGAGGCACCGACCACCGGTATCCCTTGTTGGTGGAGGTAGGTCGACGATCCGAATGCGCCCGAGTTGTCCTCGATGATGCCGAAGGCACCCTTGCTCACCAAGAGGTGGGCGGCCGTCGAGTTGCCGGTCGGCGTTGACTGGTCGTCTTCGCCCACGAGCTCCAGCTTGTGACCGTTCACCCCGCCGACTGCGTTCTGGGCGTTGATCCGGGCCTGCGCGCCCTGGATGGCATTGATATACGTTGAGGAGGCCGAGCCAGTCTCATCCGTGATGTAGCCGATGATGATGGGTGCCTTGCTGCTCGCTGAGGCCGGCGACGCCGAGAGCGTCGTGATAACCCCGGCCAGTGAAAGCACGGCCACGGCCGCGCGGGTCAGAACGTGCACCTGACGCATATCAGCCCCCAATGCGAAAGAGAGCCCGAAATCTCGGGCGGGAGGAATTCTACTACGATATGATCTAACTTCGTTAGAATACCTCCGGGCCGCAGCAACCGCAAGCACACTCAGTCGCACCCAAATGGGAGGATGGAACCTTGACGGGCAGAAGGCAACACCTCAACCACGGTGAACCTCGCGAGGGAACGCTCAACGAGACGCGCTGGTCAGAGATCCTCAGGGATGCGGCCCAGGTCTTCTCGGAGAAGGGGTACGAGGCGACCACCATCGAGGACATCGCCTCCCGGGTCGGGATCCTCAAGGGCAGCCTCTACTACTACATGGAAAACAAGGCCGACCTCCTTTTCCAGATCACGACGCGTGCCCTACGGCAGCACCTGGATGTTCTGCAAGGAGATCCGGGGATCACGCAGGGGAGTGCAGTGTCTCGCCTGTCTCATTTCATCGACCGATTCATGACCGAGATCGAGAGCGGCGAGTTCGCCGCTCTCGGGGCAGTCGACTTCGATCTCCGGTTTCTCGGCCCCGAGCGTCTCGCCGCCATAAACGACGGCCGCCATCAGATCTATCTGCTGTTGAAGCGCATCCTCGTCTTGGGCATCAACGAAGGCGCGTTCAACCCTCAGACGGACGCATCTTTTGCCGCCAATAGCATTCTCTTCCTCATAAACACCACCCCGAAGTGGCACAAGCCCGGCAGTACGCGTTCGATTCGGCAGGTCGCCGACTGGTACAAGCGGTTCGTCTTGGGGGGTCTTGCGGCCTCGGCGACTGGTTTGAGCGATGCGAATGAGATGACCCAGAGGGAAGAGAAGAGAGCGAGATGACAGATTCGGGTGGGAACGCCAACGAGGACTTTGGCCGTTGGCTGGACGACATCACGTCGAAGAACCGTTTCGGGCGCGGCGATCGGCGCGGTACGGCAAATTTCATCGACGAAGGGGCCCGGCGACGCGCGGCGGAAGCGCTCGTGGACGGCTCTTGTGTTTCACTGGCCCGGCCCATCAAGGGCGCGGCCGAAGGCGAAGACGCCGAAGTGAAGGTCGAGGTCGGGTACGGCCAAATGGAGGCGTTCGGCACTCTTTCGGCCTTCGCCAAACCGCTCGACACCGGTTCGGACGTCATGCACGTCACGGCGCACGGGATCGACTTCACCCATATGGATGCGCTCAATCACATGGGACGCGCCGGGACATGGTACGGCGGGTACAGCGTCGATGACCCTCATCCGCCAAGCGTGGAAGATCTTGCGGGCCACCTCCTGTTCACACGTGGGGTGATCGTGGACATTCCAGCCGTACGAGAAACTGAGTGGGTCGAGCCGACGGCGCCCGTCACCGGCGAGGACATTGACGCTGCTCTCAGCCGACAGGGCGCTGATTTTGTCGCCGGTGACGCTCTTATCCTCTATATGGGGCGAGACAGATTCGAGAGCGCAGGCAATACGGTCGACCTTGCTGCCGTGGCCTTTGGTGCCTCGACGCCGGGAGCTGGCCATGGTGCAGCACGTTGGATCGCCGAACACCATGCTTCCATCGTCGCGTGGGATTTCCTCGATGGTTTCACCGGTCGGGAGGAGGATCCGACATTTTGTGTCCATCTCCTGATCCCGGCCATCGGGCAGATACTGGTCGACAACTGCCACCTCGGACCTGCGGTCGATCGACTCCGTACGAATGGTCGCTCACACGGAGCCCTCGTCGTCGCAACACCCGCGATCCCCCGTGCCACCGGAGCGCTCGTTCAACCTCTGTTCATTCAATGAGAATCGTCATATCGGCGCCTCCCGAGTACCGGTTGGGTCGTCATGGTGGATGATGAGGAGTCGTGATGGCTGAGGCTCTGACGCAATCGGAGATTGAACAGTCGGCGATGACCAACGCAGCGCAGCGTTGGCTACAGGCCTTCGAGTCAGCCGTCAATACGGCGGATCGCCCGGTGTCCGATCTCTTCTCTGCCGATGGTTGGTGGCGCGACGTACTGGCCTTTACCTGGACGATCGTGACGTTCACGGGCAGGCAGCGCATCGACAGCGGGAGTCAGGATGCCCTCAGCCGATGGAGGCTCAAGCCTTTCCGCTGTGACATGACGGAGCTGAGGTGTGAGGACTCGCCCGATTACGACGAACCGACCATTCAGGTCTGGTTCACCTTTGGGCTCGGCGAGGGCGGGGGAGTAGGCCGGGGCCTTCTCCGGTTGCATTCTTCAACAGCGGAGGCTGAGGTACCCACGGCGTGGGCGTTGCTCACGGTGCTCGAGGACATCGGCGCTTCGAAGCCGCAGGCCTCCGCAAAGCCGGATGCGCGGATCTTCGGAGGACCGAACTGGCTCGATCGCCGTGAGCGCGCACGCTCCTATGTCGATCACGACCCGACGGTCCTGATCGTCGGGGGTGGACAGGCCGGACTTTCGGTGGCGGCGCGACTAAAGGAACTGGAGGTCGATGCCCTCATTGTCGACCGGCACGAGCGCATCGGGGACAACTGGCGCAAGCGATACCACGCGCTTGAATTGCACAACGAGACGTGGGCCAATCATCTGCCCGTCATGCCCTTTCCGGACTTCTGGCCGACGTACCTCTCCAAGGACAAGCTGGCGAACTGGTTCGAATCGTATGTGGAGACGCTCGAGCTGAACTACTGGCCGGCCACGACGTTCCTGTCCGGTGCATTCGACGCGACCGAGCACCGTTGGGTGGCCAAGGTGCAAGGAGTGGACGGTGCTCCGCGTGAGCTCAGGCCCCGCCATATCGTGATGGCGACGGGCGTGAGCGGCATTCCCTACCGGCCGAGCATGCGCGGGCTTGAAGAGTTCGCGGGCGAAGTCCTTCATTCGACCGCCTACACGACTGGCCTTCTGTACAAGGGCAAGAACGTCCTCGTCGTCGGTACGGGGAGTAGCGGCCACGACATCGCGCAGGATCTCCACGCGGCCGGCGCCAACGTCACCATGATGCAGCGAGGATCGACGTCCGTCGTGAGCCTCTATCCGTCCGTGCAAATGTGGTCCGCCATCTACCAAAAGGACAAGGACACCGACGAGAGTGATTTCCTCTCGCTCTCATCGGCCTACCCGCTGATGGTGCAGTCGGCCCAAAAACTCACGAAGATAGCCAATGAATGGGACAAGGAACTCATCGACGGGCTGCACGCGGCCGGCTTCCGAACGGACGTGGGTGAGGATGCCACGGGCTGGCAGATGAAGTACTTCCGGCGAGGTGGTGGCTACTACATCAACGTCGGGTGCTCCGAACTCATCGCTGAAAGAAAAATTGCGGTCGTGCAGTACGAGGACATTGCCGGCTTCGAGGAGAACGGTCTCCGCTATGTCGACGGCAGTCAGGAGCACTTCGATACGTGTGTTTTCGCCACCGGCTATCTTGAACAGCAAGCCGGCGTCCGCGCGCACTTCGGTGACGCGGTCGCGGAGAAGGTCGGCACCATCTGGGGCTACGACGAGAACGGTGAGACGAAGAACGTCTGGAAGCCGACCCCTCAGGAGTCCCTGTGGTTCGCCATGGGCAGTCTCACGGCATGCCGGATCTACTCAAAGTTCCTGGCCAGGCAGATCTGGGCCGCCGAAACTGGTCAATTGCCCGAGAAATGATCAAACACCGAGCGCAGGCGGGGTTCACGAGCCGAGGTCGTACACCCGTTGTGCGGTCGCCGAGAAGAGAGCCGTTCGCTCGTCCTTCGACATCGGAGCAGTGATTATCTTGAAGGCGTTCCAGAGCGCGTCGTAACTGACGCTCTGTTTGTCGACCGGAAAGTTGCTTTCGAGCATGCACCGGGTCGGCCCGAATGCTTCGATGGTTGTCTCCACGTACGGCGACCAGGCCGCAGCAACCTCCTTCGAGGAAGGCCTTTCGGGCCCCCGCTCGAAGCCGAACCCGTACTTGGGCATACCCATCCCGCCGATCTTGACCACGACGTTGGGGCGGCGGGCCACCTCGGTCAGTAGCGACCTCCATCGGGCGAAGATCTCACTCCTCAGGTGCGGGATTGGTTCGTCGGGCACAGGACCGCCTATGTGGTCGAGCACGAAGACCAGGTCCGGTAGGGCGTCGGCGGCGGCGGCCAACTCTGGAAGCTGCTCATGGAACAGCCATACGTCGTAGGGGAGTCCTCGCCGGCTGATCTCGCCCAGCCCGGCCCGGAACTGGTCATCGAGGAGAAGGTGAGGGGGAAAAGCGGGGCCTTCCACGAACCCGGGCTGCGGGTGCCAGACGACATTGTGGCGGATGCCGCGCAGCCGAGATCCGCCCACCTCGAGGTGGGCGGCAAGTGTCCGTGCTGCCTCGGCGGGCTGTGTCACGTCGGCCCAGGCGACAATTCCCGCCGCCAGTGCGGGCCGCTCGCCCTCTGGGCAGACCCCGGTGACGAACTCCGTCTCCCCGGCAGGGCGCAGAGCGGGATCGCCTTCAGCGCGGTAGGAGGCCCCGCACTCCACGAACACGGTGGAGACGATGTTATGGCCCCGGTGTAGGTCCACTTCGAAGGCGGAGCGATCGTAGGGAATCCAATAGCCGGATGGCCAGAGGTGGTGATGGGCGTCGACAATCGGCAGATCTGGCTCGAGTATCTCTTCGGCCAGGGCCGGTTCAAAGCCGCACTCGGCCAGTTTCACGGCTGGCCTCCGCTCTGCGAGAGTTGCGCCGCTCGTAATTCGATCATTTCGCAAGCTTAGGCATATGTATTTCTGTGACGGGGCCTCTGGCGGAAGATGGCCAGGGGTCTACCACCCGGATGCCGCGATGATCGATCCGTTCAGGTGTACGCCCGACGTGCCCCCCTCGTAGGATGCGTCACCGTAGGTGACACCGATCCGTTGGGGGGCCGCTCAGAAGGTCCCATGGAGCGTGGAGACGATTCCCCCTGAGGTGCTGGTGACCGTCCACGTGTCTCCGGTCGAGACCCGGGTGGCGCCAGAAGCCTGCCATTGGATGGCGACCTCACCATTCGAATAATGGGCAGGGATCGTCTGGCCCGAATTGAGCGTGTAGGTCGAGGTGACGTAGCCACCTCCGCTGCTATTGGTCTGCGTGCCCACTCCACCCGGTAGTGAGTTGAACTGGCTGTTGTAGGAGAGACCCGACGTCACAGCCACATTGATCGTCACGGTGAGGGCGGTGAGAGACGAACTGTTGGTGAGATTCACGATGTCCTGACCCGAGTAGCCCCCGGAGTTGCTGCTCGTCGGACTGGCCGTCACGCCGTTCGAGGCACTCGTCGTGGTCGTGGTAGTCGGCGCCACCGTCGTGGTCGTGGCCCCGCCTGCCGAGGTGGTGGTCGTGGTACTCGGTGTCGTACCGGCGTTATTGCAGGCGGTGGCCGAATAGCTGACAGGCGAACCACTCGCTGGCGCAGTGACCAGTACGTCTCCCGTGCCGCTGAGCGAAATGATGTAATAGGTACTGCTGGGCCAGCTCCGAAGGTAGGGGCCGACAAGTTGACTCTGCTGCGTCGGGTCCGATCCGTTCTGTGCGGCGTAGGCCGCTGACGCTGTCTGTACCGTTTTGGCATCGGCGTTGCATGCCGCGACGGCTGCTGACGCAGAAGTGCCGCTCAAGGCGAAGACGACAACGGCGGCGATGATGCCGAGCACGGCGACGACGATGAGCAATTCGATGAGTGTGAACCCCGAGAGCCGATGAGAATCGTTTGCCTCGGTGTCGCCGTCGTGCTCGCTGTGCATGTGTCCTATCGATCCGTCGAATCCATGACTGGCGAGGGTCCACTTGTTCTAGAGGACTCGCCGATTGCTTCCAACTACACACTAAGGACGCAGATCGAACTGCAGCTGAGTTATCACACACGGCACCACCAATGTTCCGACAACGTTCACCCAACGACGCTCGGATCTGATATTCCCCGAAAAGTGTCAACGACCATTGCGTGCTAATTCGATCCGCAGCTCGACGGTCCACGGGAATTTCTTACGCATTCGGCAACGGCTATTGAACCTCGCGAGCTGATCTCGGCCTCAATCGGTGCGGACCCGAGATAGGCCAGACAAGCTGACGAGGTTCAGGGCGTTGGGCCCTACGGCCGTCGGGGGTGGCGACCGCCACGGACCAATGGTTGACCGGGGGCCGCACGGGGCCTTACGCTCCGGGCGGGTTCAGGTTGAATCCGGGGGAGGGGCCGATTCATGACCGACGTCATCGACCGCGTCCACGGCGGGTCCGTCGACGGATTTCCTGAGTTCGAGGCAATTGCGCCCTGGGAGCATCGGCCATCCGACAGGACGGCGCGTTCGATCGGACCCGTCCAGGTGTTTCTGGTCGTCGTGCTCGGATGCTGCGGCATCCTGCTGCTGGCCAATGTCAGCCACCTCTCCGGATGGAGAGCCGGACTCTCGATGTCTGTGGCCTGGGTCCAAGTCGCGCTGGCCTTCTCGTGCGTGATCCGTTCGACCCGTCCGGTACTGGCGACCGCAGTCGTCGCATCTCTGCTCGGCGCCGGCGCCTGGTTGAGCATCCGCGGCGTGGCCGGAGTCCCCAAGTCCGTCGTCTGGGTCGGGGTCGGGCTGGCCGCCTGCTCGTGCCTGACCGCACTGCTGCTGGCTTTCGTCCCCATGCTCGGACGAAGGTGGTCCCCGTCGGTCATGGTTCTGACCTCGGTGGTGCCCGTGGCGATCGTCGTGGTGACCGCGGTGAGCCTCTTTGTCGCTCCGACCGCCCCGGTTGCTCATGCCCGCGACCGCCCCTCAGTCCTTCGCTTCGGCATCCGCCGCCTTGGCGCTGAAGACGACGGTCCCGGTCCCGGGACAGAACTCCAAGCAGTTTCAGCGGATCCTGGCCGGCAATGCTTCCGAGCAGACCGAGCTCAAGCCGTACGTTCCCCTCGACGCCGCCGATCAGGCGGTGCTGACCCAACAGCTCAGTCAGGCCCTCGCCGCAGCCGAGCGGTTCCCGACCGTCGCCTCGGCCAAGGCTGCCGGCATGATCCTGGCGGGAGGTATGGCCCCCGGTGTCGGCGCCCACTACCAGCTGCTCTCCGCCAATGGGTTGGACGGGCAGTTCGACCCTTCGAAGCCCTCCTCGTGGATCTACGCCAGTACGGCCGATAACGCGCCGGTGGTGGGGGTCATGTACACCTCCCTCACGGCGGAGCCGCCTGCCGGGTTCGTCGGGCCCAACGACCACTGGCATCAGCACTCCAATGTCTGCGTGAAGTTCAGCGGCGGGCAGATTGCCGTGCCGTTTGCCGCCGATCAGAATGTGACGCCCCAGGAGTGCACTGACGTCCACGGAATTTTCATGAAGAAGACGGTATGGATGGTGCATGCCTGGGTCGTGCCCGGATGGGAAAGCCCACAGGGTGTCTTCTCGCATGACAACCTCCACGTGTACTGCCCGGGCAACACCGATCTGGTCGATGCCATAGGCTTCTGTACGCGCCAACAGTGACCCGGTGATCGGGCCGCAACCCCGTGGCCCTGAGGCCCCGGGCGCTCGACGACGCGGACTGCTGGTTTTCCTGCTGACGTGCGGCGGCCTCCTGCTCTGGGCGGCGCCGGCAGGCGCCCATGCCGCCGTCGTGTCCAGCTCGCCGGCCCAGGGCCAGCGCGTGGCGCACGCGCCGGCCTTCGTCACCATCGTCTGGGATCAGCCCGTCAAGCCCGACAATGGTGGTGTCACCGTGCTGAATTCGAGTGGCCAGAGCGTGGGGGAGGGGGGGACGACCCACCCGGCGCCGGACACGCTGCGGACCGCGCTGCCGCGGTCACTGCCCAGCGGAGCGTACGTGGCCAACTACACGGTGACGTCGGTGGACGGCCACGTGGTCAGCGGAGGGATCGTCTTTCTGGTGGGGAACGCCCGCCCCGGGTCGATCGCCTCGCTCAGCCGACCGCCCACATCAGCCGCCACCTGGTACGACCGCGGCGGGCAGTTCCTGACGTACGTCGGCGTCCTGATGGCCGGCGGTCTGGCCTTCTTCCTGGCCTTTCTGCTCCCGGAGGGAAGAGAACGTCGTCGGCTCGGCCGGTGGTGCACCGGAGCGGTCGGCGTCGGCATCGTGGGCATGGTGGTGACCGTGGCCGCCCAGGGCGTTCTGGCCGGAGGCAGCCTCGGGGCCCTGGTCCATTGGGGCATCCTTTCTCAGGCGGGCGGGGGAAAGCTCGGCACCCAATGCGTCCTGCAACTCGTGGGTCTGGGCGCCTGCCTGGTGTCGCTCCGTCTGCGGCAGGTAACGGCCCGGCAGGCGACCGCCTTCTACGGGATGCTGCTCTCGGCCGGCGCCTTCGTGGCCTTTGGCCACGCGCTGGTCTCTCCCGAGCGATGGCTCTCCACCCCGGCCGATGTGGTCCATGTCGTGTTCGCGGCGATGTGGTTCGGCGGTCTGATCGGTCTGGTGCAGGTGCTGCACAGCCGCGTCCGTCGTGCCCGCGGGCTCGGGGAGATGACGGTGTCACTGTACGCGACAGCACGCACCGAAGTTCCCGATGGCGGTGGGAGGTACCGCGGGAGGAACGGCGACCGTCGTCCTCGAGCGGCCCTCGCCTCCTGTCTCTAGGCGACAGGACGCCGGTGGGTCGAGCGAACTGCGTGGGACGATCCTGCTCGTCGAGCGCTTCTCCACCATGGCCGGAATATCAATTGCCCTGGTCCTCGTGGCGGGGACTGTTCTCGCCATTGCCGAGGTCGGCTCAATCGCCAACCTCTTCGAGACCGGGTACGGGCAGACGCTACTGGTGAAGATCGCTCTGGTCGGCCTCTTGATCCTGATCGCCGCATACAACCGCTTCGTCCTGGTGCCGTGGCTGTCGGCTGCGGAGGAGCGGGGGTCGGCAGAGGGCCTGGCGGTCGGCTGGCGGCGGTTGCTGGCCACCATTCGGCTCGAGGCTCTCCTCGCGCTCGTCATTCTGGGGGCGACCGCGGTGCTGGCGAACGGAGTGCCGTCGAACGGTGCCACGCCCCCGGCACCTGTGCCCTTTGCCCGCACCGTGCCGTTCGATGGCGGTCACCTGACCTTTCGCATCACCCCGAACCAGGCACTCGTCAATAACATCTCCGTTCAGTTCACCGGAGCGAACGGAACTCCGGCTGAAATGGCGGAGAGCGTGTCCCTCTACCTCAACCTGCCGTCCCAGAACGTCGGGCCGATAGAGACCGACATGAAGAAAGTCGGGGTCGGGCACTTCGTGCTCGGCAACACTCCCAATCCGCCCATTGTGGGGACCTGGGATATCACGTTGCAGGTACAAGTATCCGAGTTCAGCCAACCCGATGTGAGTTTCGTGGACAAGGTGCAGTGAGCGCCGCCGTCGGCTCACCCGTCATGAGGAGATCCGGTCCGCCCATGCGCTCCAAACTTGCGGTGTTCGTCCTGGGGGTCGTGGCGCTCAATGGCGTGTGGTGTGGTGTCGCCGCAGCCCACGTCACCGTGAGCCCGCCGTCCCTCCCACAAGGCACCGACGACGCCATCCTGACATTTCGGGTGCCCAACGAGTCGAGCACCGCCAGCGTGGTCGGTCTGCGCGTTCAATTCCCGTTGACGCACCCCATCGTGGATCTCAACCCCGAAGCCGGATCGGGATGGACGATCGACGTCCACACGAGCGTGCTGCCCAAGCCCGTGACGACCGACGACGGCACGTTCACCTCGACGGTCTCGGAGATCGATTGGAGCGGAGGGACGATTCCCGTCGGGCAGTTCGGCGCATTCAACGTTCTGGCCCAGGGACTCCCGAAGGGCACCGACCTCCTCACGCTCAAGGCGGTCCAGCTCTACAGCGACGGCACCACGGTCAACTGGATTCAGGTCCCGACCAAAGCCGCGCCGGACCCCGGGCACCCGGCACCGACGCTGGTGCTCACCGCGCCCGGCAAGCGCTCTTCGGGCACTGCCGGCGCCACCGTGGCGGCTCCGCCCTCTGCAGCGGCCGCCTCGCCCGCCGGCCGGAGCTCGCGCTTCGACAACGGCCTGGCGATCGCCGCCGTCATCCTGGCGGCGATGGCTCTCGCGGTCTCGGTCCTGGCGGTCTGGCTCGGCCGGCCGCGCCTGACGCCATTGGAAGCGCCACACGGGCCCGATTGACGCTGGAGGCTCAACCCGACAGCACGCCGACGAGCGTCTCGACCAGTAGTCGGTGGGGATCCTCGTCGTTCGGCGTGCCGGAGACAGCCAGCCATTGCCCGAGTAACTCCACGCTCGAATCCACACCGATCATGTGAATCAGGAGAAATCCCGTGATGGCCACCCGATAGACGCGCGCCGATTCGGTGAGCTCGGGGGTCAAGGGAGTCAGCGAGTCGACCATGCGTTGTCCCCATGATGTGCGCCGGTGCGTCGAAAGCCCACGGAGCCGGGGATTGGCGAGCAAGGCGGCAAGGAAGCCCAGGTAGTGCCGCCCCACTCCCGGTTCGTCCGACATGTCAGCAGTGGCCGTGACGACCGCTCGGGCGAGGGTGGCGACCGACATCGGCCGGCCCGAATCCTCGACCTCGGTCAATCGTCTGGCCAGGTTCTGGTCGACCCGCTCGATTCCGGCTTCGAGGATGGCGGCGACGAACTGGTCCTTGGTTCCGAAGTGGTAATGGATGGCGTCCTGATGGACCCCCGCCTCCCGGCAGATCTGGCGGGTCGGGGTGGCGTCGATGCCGGTCGTCGCAAACAGTCGCTCGCCTACTTCGAGCAGGCGCAGCCTGGTCGGAACGCTTGATCGAGTTTCGGTCTCCACCTCGGGACGGGTGGCGTGGACCGTGCTTGGCATCGCCGAACAGGCTACACCTGCAGGTGTTATCTTTCTTGCGCACGAAAGATACCGACAGGGACGGGTGAGACGATGGCTGGAAAGAGCGTTCGGATGCATGCGGTCCGGCAAGGGCGAGGGCAAGCCGTCGTCCTTCTCCATGGCTGGGCCTGCTCGAGCGCGGTGTGGGAGGCCGTCGTCGGGCACCTCGGGGATGGGCGCGAGACGGTGGCGTTGGATCTGCCCGGATTCGGCGCTTCCGAAAGAATCGAAGGATCCTTCTCCCTGGACGACCTGGCCGCCGAGGTCGACGACGCGCTCGCATCATCGGGCATCAACGATGCCGTGGTGATCGGCCACTCCATGGGGGGCATGGTGGCGCAGCACCTCTACGCCAGGTCGCCCGGGCGAGTGGCGGGACTTGTCCTGTGTGGGACCACCGAGCGCGGCGGGCGCGCCGTACCTTCAGACGACGCTGCAGCTGAAGGAACTCATCATCACCCAGGGTGCGGCGGCCCTTGCGGCGGCCATGGGACCCGGGCTCTTCGGTGCCGCGTACCGCGGGACGCACGCGTCTTTGGTGGAGGAGTTCGTCGATGAGGTGGCAGCGTGCGACGAGGGTGCTCTGACGGCGGCCCTCGATGCGATCACGCATTTCGACCTCACCGACCAGTTGGGGCAGATCTCGGTGCCATGCGCCGTCGTGGTCGGCGATGCCGATCCGTTCCTCGAGGACTGCCGCCTGCTGGCCAGCTCCATCGGCGGATCGTCGTTGACCGTCGTGGAGGGAGTGGGCCATATGGAGCCGATGGAATCACCCGGTGAGGTGGCAGCAGCAATTGAGCACGTCGTGCGCAGGGTCGAATCGGAGCGGAGTTGGCAATGAGGGTCGGCACGTATCACACCTTCCAGTGTCCTCCCTGGACGGAGCCGCACCAGGTGTTCCATCGCGAGATCGAGCGGGCCGTTCTGGCCGAAGAGCTCGGCTACGACAGCGTGTGGGTGCCCGAGCAGCACTTCTTCGACTATTGCCTCTGCGGTGATGCTCTGCAGATGGCGAGCTTCATCGCGGCACGGACCAGTCGGGTGCGCATCGGGACCGCCATCGTCAATCTGACGTTCACCCATCCGCTCCGGTTCGCCGAACGGGTCGCCATGCTCGACATTCTGAGTGGTGGCCGGGTGGATGTCGGCGTGGGCCGTGGCTACCAATGGCCGCAATACCCTGTGATGCAGGTCGACATGGAGACCACCCGGGAACGTTTCGACGAGTCACTCGACATTGTCCTCTCGGCGTGGCAGCCACACGAATTCGAGCACCGTGGTGCGTACTACGACATCCCCCCGGCACGTCTGTGGCCGGTTCCCGAGCGCCGGCCCGAGGACGTTCTCCTCCACGCCGCCTCGAGTCCGACGAGCGTCGACAATGCCGTCAACCGCGGCATACCGGCCATCTTCTCGAGCTTCATCCCGATCGAGAGTGAGGCGGAGGCCTTCGCCCAGTATCTCGCCAAGGTGGAGGCGGCCGGAGGGGATATCGCCAGGACCCGGCGGCGGGCGACGGTGATGCGGTACATCTTCGTGGCTGAAACCCGCAAGGAGGCACGAGCTCTGGCGCGAGAACCATTCGACTGGCACTTCGCCCGCGTCAATGCACTGACGATTCCCCCCGACGGCCAGCTCCCTCGCTCGTACGTCATGAGCGATCGGGGCGGACGTGCCGCGGCCATGCCGGACCTGACCTACGACGAGTGGAACGACTCGATACTCGTCTTCGACGATCCGGACGGCTGCTACGAAAGACTGCGGTTGCTCAAAGAGGCCGGGGTGGAGAATCTCGTCGTCCTCATGGGTGTGGGCGGCATGGCCCACGAGCACGTCGAACGCTCCATGCGCCTTTTCGCCGACGAGGTACTTCCTCGATTGCGCTGAGCGGCGCCCGGCGGCACCGTTCGGTCAGAGGTCTGCTCAAGGGGAGGGTCAATGGAATTGCACGGGAAAGTAGCCGTCGTGACCGGCGGTGCATCGGGCATCGGCCGGGGCACTGTGCTGGCCTTCGCGCGAGCGGGCGCGGACATCGTGGTCGCCGATGTCAACGAGGAGCGGATGGAAGCGACGGTGGCCGAGGTGACCGAACTCGGCCGCACGGCGATCGCCGTTCGGTGCGACGTCACCTCGGACGAAGCCGTTGACGCACTTGCCCGGACCGCGCTCGGGGAATTCGGGCACATCGACGTCGTCATGAACAATGCCGGGGTGTCCTTGTTGGGACCCCCGGAGCGCATCCCGATGGATGACTGGAAATGGCTCTTCGAGGTCAACCTGTTCGGGGTGATACGGGGCATCCGAGCCTTCGTGCCCATCTTCCTCGAGCAGGGCTACGGGTGGTTGATCAACACCAGCTCGATCGACGGGCTCTACGCGCACGGCTACGACAACATCCCCTATATCGGCACCAAATACGCCGTGATGGGCATCACCGAGGGCCTCTACCTGCATCTCCGGCCAAAAGGGATCGGGGTTTCGGTCCTGTGTCCCGGACTCGTCGCCACGAACATCGGTGAGAACGTCCGGATGATCGGAGTCGACGACCCACGGTGGACCAACTTCCCCGCCCACATGCAACGTCCGATCTCGCCCGGGGAAGTGGGTGAGACCGTTGTCGCTGCGCTGCACGCCGAGAAGTTCTTGATCCTGACGCACCCCGAGGACCGGGCGTGGGTGCTCGATCACGGCCGGGATGTCGAAGGGTTCTTACAGCGCTACGTCCCGATTCTCTATGCGGGGCGCGACTCCTCGGGCCTTCCGGACCCGCCAGCTCCCATATGACGCCCTGAAAGACCTGTTCAGGTTCTTGTTCGCAGGGAGGCCCGCCGTCGGCTTGTAGCCTGAGCCGACCCGTCCGCGAAAGCAAGAAGGAGATGGCCGATTTGCCTGCGTGTTCCCGCTGCCTGATTGAGGTTTCCCCCGGGACCGCGCTTTGCCCCAAGTGCGGCGCCGCCATCAGGCCGACGGTCATGCAGCGACCGAAACCCAAGCCGGTCCGCAAGTCGCGGGAACGACTCGACGCCCTGACCATGAGAGATCGGGTCGTCGGCCCTGCCACCTTCGTCCTCCTCGTTTCGTTCTGGTTGCCCTGGTACAGCCTCGGCCCTCTCTCCGCCGATGGTCTCAGCGCCCACGGCTGGCTGTTCATCGCCGTGGTGAACTCCATCGTGCTGGTGCTCTACGTCCTGATCGTCGCGTTCGGCGTCGGCGACCTGGCGGAGCAGGGCCGCATGTCCAAGGACCAGCTCCTCGCCATCCTGACCGGAGTCAATCTGGCTCTCGTCGTCCTGGGCTTCGCTGCTCAAGCCGGCCGGCTTGAGTTGGTCGTGGGGCGCCTTCCTGGCGCTGGCCGCCGCCATCGTCGCTTTTCTGCCCTTTGGCATTCCCCTCCTCCAGGCCCGCCGTCGGCACTGATCCTCGGCCACCGCAGGTAGTTTCGGGTCATGGCTGTGCGGGGCCTCAAGTATGGGGAGGCGGGCACGTTCATCGGCAGGGCCGAGGAGCAGGAGACCCTTGTGGCCCGGACTGCACGAAGCGGTGGCGGGCCAACCGTCCGTATCCAAAGACAGCAGCTTCACGGCCGGACTCGAGCTGCTCGAAACGTGGGGGCGCCTTCCGGATCACGGGCCGCTCGCCGTGGTGGTCGAGGATCTCCACTGGGCCGATCCGGCGTCGTCGAAGGCCCTGTGGTGCGCCGCGCTGCGACTGCACGCCGACTCGCAACGATGTAGCCGGATCCTCCTGTCGGCGCTGACGCCTGAGGAGGTGGCTGCCCTAGCTGGGTCGGCCGGCACCGAGCTGACACCCCATCAGGCGGCACGACTGCACCGCCACACCCGGGGCCACCCCCTCTACGTCTGTACGCTCCTCGCCGAGCTCAGCCCGGCCGAACTCCGGGTGGCCGATGGGGATCTTCCCGCGCCATCTACCCTGACGTCCTCGGTGACCGCCGGCCTGTCCGAAGTCCCCGAGCGGGCACGACGACTGGCCGCCGCCATGGCAGTGGTCAATCAGCGGACCGGACTCCTGTAGATCGGGGGGTGGCCGGCGTTGGCTACGCCCGGCACACGGGGGCCCTCGGCGCGCGGACCGGATGATCCCCTGTTGGAGCACACCCTTCTCCTGCACGCATACGGCCGCGCCCTCCTGGCCTGCGGGCAGCGCAAGCGGGGCGTCAGCGCGTGGGCGAGGAGCGGGAGACGTTCGCATCGCTCGGCGCCAGGCCGTTCGTGGCGCGGGTCGAACTCGATCTGGCGTCGGCCGGGTCCGAGGTGGTGGCGCTGAGGCACCCGGCAGCACATCCAAGTCCCCTCTCAACCTCACCGACAGCGCGGGACGTGGCGATCCTCGTGGCGAAAGGGTTCTCGAACCCCGAGGTTGCGCAGGAGCTCTATGTCAGCCGAAATGCGGTCGAGTGCCACCTGAGCCACATTTTCGGGAACGTCGGGATCACCTCTCGGCGTGAACTGCGGGGGCTGGCGTTTTAGCCTGGCCCGACCTCTCAGGGTCCGCCTACTCGCCGATTCCGTACAGAAAATCATCGAGTGTTCTCCAGCTGTCCTCGGTGAAACGCCCGCCGCCGCTGTGCCAGGCCACGACGACGGCCACCCCGTCCGGGTCGCGAGCCACCACTGCAGTCCACTCGCCGTGATCACGCCGGCTGACGAGGATCTTCCGAGCCTCCAGATCACTCGCGATCCGCTCGAGTTGATCGGCTGACTCGACTTCGAGGACGAAGGCTCGCAGACCGATGTGACGGGCCCCCCCGACCCGGCTGCTCCCGAGCGCTCGCAGCACGATGACCTGAGGTTGGTCGCTCCCCGGGGCGCTCATCGCGACCAGTTGCTCCTCTCGCGAGAGGAGCGTGAAGCCCAGCACCTCCTGATAGAAGGCAATCGAACGCTCGAGCTCCGCCACGTTCATCACGACACCCTGAAAGTTCATCCGTTCCTCCAAGTCGTCGGGAGAGCCGAGACGCCGTCCGGCGTCAGCCAGATCTGCCGGTTCACGAATCAATCGTAGGCAGGGAGGAGACCAACTCGGCCACGATCTCTGCCGCCGTCTGTGGTTGCTTGGCGAGCGCCACGCTCTGTCCGGCCCACAACGAGAGCGCTTCGATATCGCCGGTGGTGCCGACCATCGGCGCCCCCGGCTCGTAGCGGACGATTGCTTCGCCGCTGGGAAAGTGCGCGATGACGTCGCCCTCTCCCGGTCGGCTCCCCAAGGGGGGACGACCGGCGGCCTCCCACGCCTCGGCCGTCGAGTTGCGGAGGGCGCGGTGGGGGGCGTCGGGCCACCCGACGTCGTAGAGATCGGCGTACCACTGCGCATCGGTCTCGTCCGCTTCCAACACCCGGCGGCGGTACTCCTCGTGGATGGGCGTCTCGCGGGCCAGCAGGAACCGCGTCCCGAGCCACGCCGCTTGCGCGCCCAGAGCGAACACAGCGGCCACGCCACGGGCGTCGCCGATCCCGCCGGCGGCGATCACCGGGACCGGTGCCACCGCGTCGACGACGGCGGGCACCAAGGGAAGCGTCGCTACCTGACTCCGCACGTGCCCCCCCGCTTCCCACCCTTGCGCCACGACGACATCGACCCCTTTGTCGACCGCGCGCCGTGCCTCTTCGGCGCTGCCGATCGTCTGCAGGACGACGCCGTTCGCCTCGTGGACCTGCTCGACGTAGCCGGCGGGATCTCCCCAGAACAGCGACACGATCCGCAGACCCGCTTCGAGTGCGTCGTCGAGGCGACGGTGCTGATCGGAGTCCAGGATCAGATTGCCACCGAACGGGCGGTCGGTGAGCGACGCCGTCTCACGAACCACGTCTCCGGCGGGATCGGACCAGGTCAGCGCCAGCATGCCGAGCGCGCCGGCATTCGAGACCGCTGCGGCCAATTCGGTCAGCGCCGACATCGGCGCCTGGACGATCGGTTGTTGCATTCCGAGTAGTTCGCAGACCGGTGTGCGCACCACGGCCACCTACCTTTCGCTCCGGCTCCCTGCGCCGGCGTCGAACCTCCACGTGGCGTCAGGACTCATAGGACGACGGCGCCGACTGGGGAGCCCGCTTGTTCCATCCGTGAAAGTTCGAGTAATCACCTGCACCCCAGGCCTCCCGGAGTCCCGGTTTGCTCAGGTCCCAATCGGGGCGGATCTCGCTCGATGCAGCGCGCAGGTCGCGCCACAATTCGTAGAACGACGGGCGTCCCCAGAACCAGTAGCCGTCGTAGATGCTGTGCACGACGAGTCCCGGTTTGAGCACCAGGGTGTGGGGGATCATCGGGTCGTGCTCGGGATCGGTGTACTCCTGAATGTCGAGGTCCTTTTGCATCGTCCGCCCCGGATCCGAGAGGAAGGTCCACTGGGCGCCCACCGAGGCGCGGAACTCTTGTGTCGTGTGGTGGTCATCGGTCGAGATGGTGACGATCTGCGTGTAGGCGACGGCGATCTTCGAGTAGTTCGCCGCGAGCTCCAGGTGCTGCTGGTGCTCCTTCGGGCAATAGTTGCCACGCGCCAGCGTGAGGACCAGCGGGTCGTCGCCCTGGAGCTCGCTCAGTCGTGCGCACCGTGTCGGTGTGGTCCGGCAGGGAGTAATCGGGGAAGATGCTGCCGGGTCTGATGTCGGATCTCATGGATCACCCCTTCTTCGTCGCCACACAGGCGCAAACCCTCAAGGTAATCCTTGGCGACCGCCACGTCACCTCCCGCTTCCAGCTCGCCGTCACCACCGGAAGGTCTCATCCTGGCCCCCGCCTTTCGGGGCTGGCTACGCTGATCACCTCCGTGTGATGGCCCGGGTCTGCGACACGATGGACGGACCCGATGCTCCACCCGGTGCTGCCAGGTAACGGATCCCGTGATGTGCGGGCGAAGGAGCTCCTATGAGCACGACTCCCATTGCCGACTATGCGCTTCTTTCGGATCGTCACAGCGCTGCGCTGGTGAGCCGGGACGGGTCCGTCGACTGGTTGTGCTTCCCGCGCTTCGACAGCCCCTCGATCCTCGGTTGCCTCCTGGGTGACGCCGCGGGCCACTGGTCGATCCGGGCCACGGGCGCCACGGAAGTGACCCGTCGCTACCTCGACCGCACCATGGTGCTGGAGTCCACCATCCGGACGCCCACGGGGACGGTCGCGATCACCGACGCCCTCGCCATGGGCGAAGGCAATCGGGGGCACGAGCTCGGCCAGGGTGCTCCCCATCTCCTGCTGCGACGTGCGACGTGCGTCGAGGGAGAAGTCGAGTTGTCCCTGGAGTATGCCCCGCGCCCCGAGTACGGGGTGGTCCACCCCCTGCTCGATGTCGTCGACGGCGGGGTGGCCGCGTTCGGCGGAGCGGACGCGCTGGTCCTCTCTTCTCCCGTGGTATTGACCGTCAACCGGTCGGTGGCCTCGGGTCGCCTCGAGCTGCGTCGCGGCGAGAGCGCCGGCTTCGCCTTGCATCACAGCAAACGGGCCGAGACCGGAGCAGCCAAGGTCTGGAGCCAGCCCGAGATAGACGCACGGATCGACGACACCGTCTCGGCGTGGGAGTCGTGGTCGGAGCTGCACCAGGCCTACGTGGGACCGTGGCGGGACCTGGTGCACCACAGCGGACGCGTGCTCCAGTCGCTGTCCTTCGCACCCACCGGCGCCATTTGCGCAGCGGCGACGACGTCGCTGCCGGAGGTGGTGGGGGGCGCCCGAAACTGGGACTACCGCTACGCCTGGGTCCGGGATGCTTCCTTCACGATCGAGGCTCTTTGGGTCGCGGCCTGTCCGGACGAGGCCAATCAGTTCTTCGATTACGTCACCTCCTCTGCGGCCGGCTCGCTCGACCGGGGCGGCGATCTGCAGATCATGTTCGGCATCGGGGGCGAACAGGACCTGACCGAGCGGGAGCTGCCGGACTTGGAGGGCTGGCGAAACTCTGCACCCGTGCGCGTCGGCAACGGAGCCTGGAAACAGCGCCAACTCGACGTCTACGGCGAATTGCTCAGCGCCGTGTACCGCCTCTCGGACCACATCTTCGACAACACCTCGCGGGTCGGGCCCATGGCCGCTCCCGACAAGTGGGGCGGGAGCCCCGATCTGGCCCCGGCGACACGACGCTTCTTCGTCGAACTGGCCGACACCGCCGCCCGCCGCTGGCAGGAGAAGGACCAAGGGTTGTGGGAGGTTCGGGGCGAGCCCCGCGACTTCTTGTACTCCAAGCTGATGTGCTGGGTGGCCCTCGACCGCGCCGTGGCTCTGGCCGAGCCCCTCGGCGCCTCGGACCGGGTCGACGTATGGAAGAAGACCCAGGGCGACATTCGTGAGGCGATCCTCACCAGAGGGTGGAGCGACACGGCGAGTGCCTTCACCCAGTCCTTCGGCTCGGACGACCTCGATGCTTCCAATCTGATGCTCCCACTCGTCGGATTCCTCCCCGCTGACGAGCCGAGAGTGCTGGCCACGATCAAGGCGACCGAAGAACGTCTTACCGATGCACGCGGACTTGTCTACCGCTATCGCGCCCAGGACGGGCTCGAGGGTGAAGAAGGCACGTTCCTGCTGTGTACCTTCTGGCTGGCCCAAGCCCTCGCCGGCGCCGGAGAAACGGCTCGGGCCCGCACGGTCTTCGAACGTGCCGCCACCTTCGTCAACGACGTCGGCCTGCTCTCCGAGGAGGTCGATCCCGTCAACGGAGAACTGCTGGGCAATTTCCCCCAGGCCTTCAGCCACATCGGGCTCGTCAACGCGGCCTGGGCCATTTCGCAGAGCGAACTGCGACCGGAAGCGCCCGTGGCAAGTGCGCCCGATGCGTCGGGCCCGTCGGATCAACCTCCGGTTTGAGCGGAGTTCCCGCCCCTGCGGTCGCCCGCGACAGACAACCCGAGGGGGTTGCGCCGCGACCAGCCCGCCGGAACGTTGGTGTCGGTCAACGTCGGCTTGCCGAAGGACGTGCCCTGGCAGGGGAGGACCGTTTTCACGGGGGTCTTCAAGGATCCTGTGGCGGGCCCCCGCCGGGTGGGCAAACTCAACGTCGAGGGCGATGGCCAAGGCGATCTGGCCGGCCATGGCGGCGAGCAGCGAGCGGTCTTCGTGTACCAGCTCGACTCGTACCGCTACTGGGAACACGAGCTTGGACGGGACGACTTCGTGTACGGACAGTTCGGCGAGAACTTCACGGTGGACGGCCTCGCCGACGATGAGGTGTGCATAGGCGATCGCTACCGGATCGGCAACGCCGTCTTCGAGGTCACGCAACCCCGCGTCACCTGCTATCGGGTCGGGATCCGCATGAATGATCCGCAGATTCCGGCGTTGCTCGTCTCACATCACCGACCGGGCTTCTACTTCCGGGTGATCGAAGAGGGCGACGTACAGGCGGGGGACATGATCAGCAAGCTCTCCTCGGGACCCGAACAGATGACGGTCGCCGACGTCGACGCGCTGCTCTACCTCCCCGGGCACACACGCCAAGGGCTCCTCCGCGCCCTCCGGGTCCCCGCTCTCAGCCCCGGTTGGCAGAGCTCGTTCCGGTCGCTGCTGAACGAGGAACCGGGCAGCGGCAACGCAGGTCTGGCCACGACGAGCCCGCCGCCGGCGTGGCAGGGCTTTCGCCCGGTGACCGTCACCGCCATCACGCGCGAAAGCGACTCGGCCATCTCGTTACGCCTCGAAGACCCCACGGGGACTCCTCTGCCGGCGGCCCGCCCCGGCCAGTACCTCACCCTGCGGGTCCAGCCCGACAAGGGGCAGCGCGCCGTGCTGCGCAACTACTCACTCTCGGGGCCGCCGGGGGCGGACTACTACCGGGTCACCGTCAAGCTCGAACGCGACGGCGTCGCCAGTGGCTATCTGCACACCCGTCTCGCCGTCGGCGACCAGCTCGACATCGCCGCACCCCGCGGCGCGTTCATCCTCGACCAGTCGCATGCGCCCGTCCTGCTGATCAGCGCCGGGATCGGCGCCACACCCGTCCTCGCCATGCTGCAAGAGCTCGCGCAGAAGCGTTCCGACCGGGAGGTCTGGTGGCTCTTCGGCGCACGCGACGGCCATGAGCACCCGTTCGCCGCCGAGGCGCGTGCCCTGCTGGCCTCGCTACCGAAGATCCGGTCCCACGTGTATTACAGCCAACCCGGTACCGACGACGTCGAAGGCCGCGACTTCGACAGCGCAGGACGCCTCACCTCGTCCCTGCTCGCCGCACTGCATCCCCCTCCAGAGGCCCAGGCGTACCTCTGCGGCCCCACAGGCTTCATGGATGACATCAGCGCAGGCCTGGCCGCCCTGGGGTTCGATGCGTCCCGCGTCCACACCGAAGTGTTCGGGCCCGCAGCGCCTCAGACGCCGGGGATCGCCGCGACACCGGCGCGAGCGCCCCACCCACCCGCCGGCCAACCGGGGCACGGACCGACGATCGCGTTCGCCCGCAGCGATCTCCTGATCCCATGGAGCAGCGATTACGGCACCCTGCTCGAACTCGCCGAATCCTGCGACGTACCCGTCCGCTGGTCGTGCCGCACCGGCGTCTGCCAGACCTGCGAGACGACCCTTATCGCGGGCGATGTCGATTACAGCCCCGACCCGGTGGAACCAGCGGCCGAGGGAAGCGTGTACATCTGCTGCGCACGACCCCGCGATGACCTCGTGCTGGATCTGTGATCGGCGTGACGGCGCCGGACCGGTGCGTCACGGTCCTCAAAGATCGCCGGCCGGCAGGTTGAGCAGGGTCGCTTCCTCGCGGAACGTCTGCCACATCGTCTGCTCCCATGCGGCATTCAACTGACCCTTGATGTGCCCCAGGCGGGCGCTCACGTCGCGCCGCTCCCCGGACGCGGCCGGACCCTTCGAGGGGGCGCCCAATGTCGCCAGTTTCCGGGCCACCCCGGCCGCCACCGACTCGAGCTCGTCGGCCGGCACGCACCCGTTGATCAGCCGCCACTCGACGGCCTGCCTCGCGCTCGAGAGGCTCACTCAACAGGGCCATCTCCTTGGCCAGCGGAAGGCTGAGGGACCTCGTCAAGAGCCAGGCGGCGCCGCCCTCGAGCGGAAGGCCGATCCGGGCGAAGATCTCCCAGAAGCTGGCCGTTTCGGACGCGTAGATCAGATCGCATGCCAGGGCGAGCTGGCAACCGCCCCCGATGGCCGGGCCGTTGACGGCGGCGATGAACGGTGTCTCACTGCGCCAGATCGATTCGAGGAGGCGGTACCAGCCGTAGAGAAGACCGTCGTCGCGGGCGACAGTCGGAGAGCGTCTCCGGTCCGGTTCGATTTCAATGGCCTCGGTCTTGAGGTCGGCACCGGCCGAGAACACCGACCCATTGCCCGTGATCACGGCCACCTTCACCGCCTTGTCCTCGGTCACGTTGCGGATGGCTTCGAGGAGTGCATCGCGCAGGCCCATCCCGTGCGGGCCCTGGCCGCCGGGGTAGTGGTCCATGGCATTACGACGTTGGGGGCGGTTGAGGCGCAGCCACGCGACGCCCTCGGAGAGTTCGTAGATCAGCCCTGCCTGGGCCCAAGCGTCCATGTCGGTGGCCATGTCACCCTCCTCTTCGAGGGGGACAGTATCCCCGGGCCCGTGCCTGGGCCCGGTGGCGCAGGCGTGTCCGCCGCCTGCGACGTGGGAGCGACGTTCATATCCGTGTCATGGACCGCCCAGACTGCGATTGCCGAATTTCTCACGCCCATCTCCGACCAACGGACGGCCGACCGAGGGCTGCGGACCACCCGTACACCCCCGTTTCTGCTGGTCATCGGGCGTCTCGGGCGGTGGGGCGGCTTGCGCCGCTGATTGAGCGGCGGTCCGGACGGACCGCCCTGAGGGAGGGAGCCTCGACATTGACGTCGACTTGTGGTAGACACACAATGTTCATGTAACTGAAAGATAACGGGGGAGCACTCATGAAGAGAATTTTACGGAGCTGGGCCGCGGCGATGGCCATGTTGCTGATGGTCGGAGGCTTGGCGGCAACCACCGCGTTGGTGGCACCCCAGGCAGCCGGGGCCAGTGGGACCAAGGCGCCGATCAAGATCGGCCTGGTCTGCGGGTGCACCGGTCCGCTGGCTGCGGCCGTTGTCGACGTGCCGCCCATCTACAAGGCCTGGGCCTCATCGGTCAATGCGGCCGGGGGCATCAACGGCCACAAGATCGACGTCATCTACGAGAACGACGACTCCAACCCGACGACGTCGACCACCATCGTGCACAACTTCGTCGAGAGCGACCACGTGACGGCCATCGTCGACGCGTCCAACAATGACGCCGTGTGGGCCAGCTACGTGCAGCAGGCCGGCGTGCCGGTCGTCGGCATGGACACCTCGGCCGAGCCCTACTTCTTGAACTCGGACTTCTACCCCGAGGGCCAGACCGAGGACTCGCTGTTCGCCGGCATCATCGACGCGGTCAAGCAGGCCAAGGCGACCAAGTTCGCCCTGATCTACTGTGCCGAGGCCGTCCAGTGCCAAGAGGGGATCGCCCCGCTGCAAGCTGCAGCGAAGGCGGCCAACCTCCAGGTCGTCGCCACCGAAGAGGTTTCGGCCAGCGCACCGAACTACACCGCCCAGTGCTTGGCAGCCAAGGAAGCCGGGGCAACAGTGCTCTTCGAGGCCGACGCCCAGACCGTTGACGAAAAGGTCATCCAGGACTGCTACGCCCAGGGCTACAAGCCCAAGGTGGTCATCGACGGCGAAATCCTGCTGCCCAGCCTGACCACGACCCCGGCCATCAACCAGGCCACGTACTTCACCGTGCCCAACCTGCCCTACTTCGCCACGGGCAACTCGCAGATCGTGGCGATGAACGCGGCCATCAAGAAGTACGCCCCGAGCGTCCTCAAGGACGTCAACTACGGCGAGCTGCCCATGGAGACCTGGGTGGCCGGCAAAATGTTCCAGGCCGCCGCGGCAGCCGGGCACCTCGGGGCGAACGGGAATCCCACCTCGGCCCAGCTCGTCAAGGGCCTCGACTCCTTGAACGGCAACACCCTGGGTGGTCTGGCCCCGCCGCTGACCTTCGCCGCCGGCAAGCCGCACCCCGTTGACTGCTGGTACTACGCCCTGTTGAAGAACGGCAAGTACTCGACTCCCTACGGCCTCAAGCCGGTGTGTGAGAAGGCCGCCTCGTAGGGCGAGCGACAACGAGAACCACCTGACCCTTCATCGGGTCAACACGACACGTGCCTCATGTCGGGCGTCAGCCCCTCATGGGGCACGTGTCGTTTCTGTACTGCGAAGACTCATCCCTAAGGATGAGTCTCGAGTGTCCATTTCGTCCCGCGGGGCATTGTCCGCTCGCGGCTCGCTCCGTAGTGTCCAACGGGTGATCCATATCGACCCTCTGGCCCGGGGCCAGCTGGCGGTCTGCACGAGGGGACTTACCAAACGCTTCGGTGACCGGACCGTGGTCGATGGTCTGGACCTTGACATCCCCAAGGGTTCGGTCTGCGGGTTCGTCGGACCCAACGGTGCGGGCAAGACCACGACTATTCGGATGCTGCTCGGATTGATCCGCCCCTCTGCCGGCAGCGGGACCGTCCTCAACGGGAATCTCGACAAGCCGGAAACCTGCTTGCACGAGGTGGGGGCGTTGATCGAATCTCCAGCTTTCTATCCTCAGCTCACCGGGCGGAACAATCTCCTCGCACTGGCCCGCCTCGGCGGAATCGACAGTGACACCATTGCGCCGATCTTGGAACGCGTCGGCTTGCTCCACCGCTCAGGGGATTCGTACCGTAGTTATTCCAACGCCACGACGGGATTTGCCCGGGCGGTTGTGCTCAGCGGACTGTATTTGGCCGGAGTCGCCGTGGTGACCGCCTCTGCCTTCACCCGGCGAGACGTCACGGCGTAGGGTCCAGCGTTCGCGGTGCCCCACGGTTGATAGGCGTGGCTGCGACATGTTGACCAACGCGCGCGAAATGATCAGTCGGGACGTCGGCGATGACCGCGGACGGGGCACCGAAAAGGAGCGTCTCCGCCGCAATTGGAAGGTGATCCTCGGGGTCGCCGCCGCTGCCCTAGTCGTCTTGACTCTCCAGTACTTGTGGCACGGCCACTTTTCGGCCATCGACGAGTACGACGACGGTGTGTACCTGGGGGCATCGATAAACCTCTCTCACGGTGTATTGCCCTACCGAGATTTCGCATTTATCCAGCCACCGATGATCACCATGTGGATGCTTCCCTTTGCCGCACTGTCGAATTGGACGGGCACAGCCGTGGCCATGGAAGCGGGACGGTCCTTCGTGGACCTCGTCAGTGTCATCAACGTCGTCATGGTGGGCGCTCTGGTACGGCGGCGCTCGACAATCCAGGTAATCGTCGCCACAGGAGCAGTCGCGTTCGGTCAAGGCACTATTCGTTCCGCACAGACGATACTCATCGAACCGTTTCTGGTGCTGGCATGTCTGGTTGCCTTCCTCCTTCTCATGGACGGGGAGGAGGTCACGGTGTCGTCACGTCGACTTTGGTGGTCGGGGGCGTTCTTCGGGGTTGCCGGCGCGACCAAGGTATGGGCCGTACTGCCTTTCTTCGCAGCACTGATCGTCCTTTCACGCCCCGGGTTCGTTTCTCAGCGAAAGGTGGTCGGCGGAGCGATCGCCGGGTTCCTGTCCTGCACCTTTGTGTTCATTGTCGGAGCGCCGGGTGCGTTCTTCCAACAGGTCGTCGTCACCCAAGCTGTTCGCAATGCCGGCGGATTCCCTTTTCTCGAGAGGGTCGCTGACCTCACAGGGATTCCTGGATTGTCCTCGCTCACGGTCGGTCACCGTGGAATTGCGCTGTGCGTCCTTTCTCTCCTGGTGACGTTGGGTACGGCGGCGGCGCTCATTTGTTGGAGCGCACGCAGCCTCCCGGTCTGGACGCCGTTCGAACGACTTTCCTTGTGGAGCCTGCTCTTCGTTGCGGCGGCCCTTTTGATGTCCCCGACCTACTACTACCACTACTCGGGTTTCATAGACCCGTTCGCTGCCCTCGTCCTGAGTGCGATCGTGGTCAGATTGAGAGATCCGCTCCGCCGTGCTTTCCCGCTGCGATCGTTCTTCATGCCGGGACTCACCGTGTGGTTCGTCTCATCTCTCGCTGTCACATGTCTGTTGGGGGCGGTGATCGTCGAGGTGCTCGATGCTCCTGTGGCACCTCAGGTCAGTGATGCCATGAGTGACGCCATTCCTGTTCGCGGGTGCGTCCTCTATGCGAATCCGACGGTTGCACTTCTTGACAACCGCTTCACATCTGACGTGAGCGGGTGCCCTGAGGTCATCGATTGGCTCGGGCAAGAGCGCGTCCTGGACGGCGGCGTCACTTCGTCGCGGTCGGTTTCCGCTGACAAGACCCTGCAAGGAGTGATGGGCCGTTGGATCGAGGACTCCGACGCAGTGGTACTCGAAAGGGGTGATTTAGGTCTGAGCGACGCCAATGTGGACTACCTGTACAAGCACTTTGCGTGCAGAGTGGATATCCGCAAGACCGTTCGAATCTACGTCCGCGCTTCTCCACTTGGAACTGCTCAATCCTGCCGCCGTCCGTCCAGTCGTTCGTGAGCACGTGTACGACCGAGTAGAAGCTCTCGGGTTGCTCCACTGACTATCGTGTCCCGATGGGCCGCATCCTCCTCGACGCGGGTCCTCTACGTCGCCACCGCCACTTTCGACGACTGTGGGCCGGCCAGGCGGTGTCGTCCATCGGAAGTCAGCTCACCGTCGTAGCCGTCTCGTTTCAGGCCTACGCACTGACGCGCTCGACACTCATCGTGGGATTGATAGGGGTGGTGACCCTTTTTCCCCTTCTTGCCGGATCCCTGTGGGGCGGCGCGCTCGCCGACTCCTTGGACCGTCGCCGGGTGTTGATCATGGCGCAGGTCGTCATGGCGACCGCGAGTGGGGGTCTCGTGGTCAATGCCTCACTCCCGCATCCGGAATTGTGGCCTCTCTTCGTCTGCACCGCGATCGGAGCGGGCTTCCAGGGCGTGGACTGGCCGGCCCGGCGAGCGGCGTTGCCGGCACTGGTCTCCGACGAGGACGTCACGGCCGCCGTTGCCCTCCAAACGACAATCGGGCAACTCGCGCTCGTGGCTGGCCCGGCCCTCGGAGGCGTATTGATCGCCGCTTTTGGGTTGGGTGCGGTGTACGGCATCGACGTCGCCACCTACGGCTGCGCCCTTGCCGCCGTCATTCTGCTGCCCCGGCTCGTGCCCTCCCTCGGGGGCCAACGGGCATCACTCAAATCGGTGGCGGAAGGCTTCCGGTATCTGCGGACACAGAGGCTGTTGTCTGCCAGCTATTGGGTGGACCTCAACGCGATGATCTTCGGCATGCCGCGCGCCGTGTTCCCCGCACTGGGCACGGGACTCTTCGGTGGGGGAGCCGGCGTGGTGGGATTGCTGTACGCGGCGCCCGGCGCGGGAGCCCTCTTGGGCTCGTTCTTCACGGGTTGGTGTGTGCGATGGCGCAACCAGGGAAGGGCCATCTGTGGATGCGTCGTCGTCTGGGGCGCAGCCATCGCTCTCTTCGGGGTCATTCCCATCTTGTGGATCGGTCTGGTGCTGTTGGCGCTTGCCGGAGCGGCTGACATGATCTCGGGCATCTTCCGCCAATCCGTACAACAACGCAAGGTGCCCGATCATCTCCAAGGGCGCCTGTCGGGCACATTCTTCGCGGTCGCCGCAGGCGGACCTCGTCTCGGCGACGGCGAGACCGGCCTGGCGGCCGAACTGGGTGGACCGCAGTTTGCCGTGTGGTCCGGTGGGTTGGCCTGTGTCGTTGGCGTCGCCTTCCTCATCTGGCGGTTCCCGGAGCTCTGGAACGATGACGGGAAGGGGATGGAGCTCTCGGCGGAAGGTCAGGTGCGCGCCATCATCGAGTCGACCAATGAACTGAGCGAGGGGGAGCCGATGTAGGAGATCGTGCGCCTCCGCGCGGTCGCTCCGGGCTCAACGCCCGTGCGGTGTCCTTTCGTGCATGCCGAAGAACGACTCGCGTTGACGCAGGATGGCGCACAAAGTCTCGTTGTAGGGCGCCTCGAGCCCCAGTTCGCTGCTCAACGTGACGACCATTCCGTTGATCACGTCCACCTCGGAGGGGCGCCGGGCCAGGTGGTCGAGTCGCATCGACGGGCTGGTCTTGGGAATCGTCGCGGCAAAGTCGGTCACGTACCGCAACGGATCGTCGAACGAGAATTGGACGTCCTTGGCGATCCCGAGTCGGTACGCCTCGGATGTGCAGCCGAGCGCCACCTTCCAGGACTCGGGATTCGCCATCAGCTCACCCACGGTGACATCGAAGGCCGCGCACGGCGCACTGAGAGTGACGTTGCACAGGAACTTCTCCCAGATCATGAGGGTCACATCGGTGAAGGCCCGAACGTTGAACCCGGCGTCACGCCACGCCTGCTCGATACGCCGTACGCGGTCCGTCATGCCGCCGTGCATCTCACCGATGCGGATGAGTCGCATGCCTTCGTGATGCACATGCCCCGGTTCGGGGACCGATGAACCGAATCCTTCGGCGATGCCGATCAGGATGTGATCCGGTGGGATCCGCCGAGCCACCCGCTCTCCTGCCCCGAGACCGTTTTGGAACGCCATGACGATGCTGTCGTGCTCGAGCAGGGGTGCGATGTCCGCCGCCACCTCATCGACCGCTGATGCCTTCGTCGCGATGACCCAGACGTCGCAGGGTCCCGCGTCACGAGGAGCGCGTCCGACATGGAGGTTGTCGACGACAGAGGTGCCACTTGCGCCGGAGACGTGCAGACCAGAGGCGGCAATGGCATCGATGTGCTCGGGCCACGTGTCGATGGCCCAGACCTCGTGCCCGGCCTTGCCGAGGAGGCCGGCGTACACCGAGCCCATGGCCCCGGTTCCGACGATTGCGATCTTCACGTGCTACCTCCGCTTGGGAAAACCCATTCTACAAAACCGGGTTGATCGCGACGGTAGCCGTGGACCACATGTGGTGGCGCCGGACCCAACGTCCCGTCGTGGTTAGACGATCGGGGGCGTGTTTTGTTGCACGAGAGGTTGTTGCGATGCCGTGGGCGATGGCGTTTGCGATGGCATTGTGGTCGGCGCCGTCGCCATGGTGGTGACTGGCGCGTCCTGCTGCACGTATTCCGTCGGAGTCGGCTGGTGACGGGCCGCCCAGCCGATGGCAAAGCCGCCCAGAGAAGCGAGGATCACGCCAGTGCCCAGGCTGTAACCGACCACGTTTGCGAGTTCACGGAGAGGCGACGCAGGAACGAAGTACCCACCGCTCGAGGTGATGACCGGCCAGGCAGAGGGGCCGATGACGAACCAGGCCCCGCAGAGGACGGTGATCAACCCGGCCATGGAGAGACTCATGCGGCCACGGCCTGCGCTGACGCCTTTCGTCTCGCCCAGGATGACCATTCCGGCGCAGACGCCGATGATGCCCGGGATCAGCGCCAACAGCGTGTGCGCGAGATCCCAATGCCATGACCCTGCGCCGTCGGCGCTGTACCCGAACACCGGCCCTACGTAGGGGATGATGCCTCCCCAGGCTGAAAACAAGATGGTGAGAAATCCCACGGTTCCGATGCCGAGACGCCCGATGCGGATTCCAGCCGATTGGCTGGGGGCGAATCGGCGCTCGTAACGACCGGTACGTCCTACCATTGTCGTCGACATCACAACCTCCCAACTGATTGTCTCGCTCCCTCTTTTTTTGCCATACCCGTCATCGCGGGCTCAAACTGTCCCAGCGCACGGACAGGACAGAAAGGAGCGGCGTCAGCTCCAGAGAGGATCGAGGTCGACGACCAGGGGATGAGCGGTCAGCGCCTGCACCTGCATCTGACGAGGCTTCTCTTCGATGATCTCGAGTGCCGCTTGCACTTCATCGTCGATGAAGCGGCTGAGCGGAGCGAAGCTGTGGCGATCGTCACGCGCGAAGCGATGGTGTGGCATGCGGAGTGGTGCGTAGAGGTGGAGTTCGTCGCGGGCCCTGGTGGCCGCGACGTAGAAAAGCCGGCGTTCCTCCTCGAGTCCCTCGGGTGAGCTCAGAGCCATGTCGATGGGGATCGCCCCGTCGACGACGTGGGGCACGTGGACGTGCGACCACTCGAGGCCCTTGGCCGAGTGGATGGTCGAGATGACCAGATAGTCCTCGTCGAGATGGGGCGGGCCGGCCAGGTCGCCGCTCGAGACCGGTGGGTCCAATGTGAGATCGGCGAGCCAGGCCGAGAGGTCGTCGACCGCCGAGGCGGTGTCGGCCAGCCGTTCGAGATCTCCCACACGGGCCCGCGCATCGTCGTAGCGGCCTTCGAGCAGGGGGCGGATGGCCCGCACGACGGATGCGGCCTTTCGACCACAGGTACCGCTGCTGCGGGATTCGAGGAGGCCCGAGAGAGACGCCGAAAGCTCGGTGCGGGTGTTGGGTGGCGCCGCCGCCACGAGTTCGGGCCAACGGGACAAGGCATCGGTCTCGGCGGGGCGGACCGCATCCATGAGCGCCTTGGCCCGCGTGGGCCCGATGTTTCGATGCAGGCGCAGGATCCGGTACCACGCCACTTCGTCACAGGAATTGTCGAGAAGCCGGGCGGCGCACACGAAGTCCTTGACATGGGCCGCTTCGAGGAACCGGAGGCCTCCGTATTTCCTGTACGGGACCTTCCGTACCGACAGCTCTATCTCGATGAGGTCACTGTGATGCCCGGCCCGCACCAGCACAGCCTGCTGGCGCAGGTGCACGCCGCGCTCGTGGGCGACAAGAATCCGGTCGACGATGGCCCGGGCTTCCGAGGACGCGTCGTAGCAGCGGTCGAGGGTGGGCCTCGGTCCCGCGCCGCGATCGCTGTGCAGCCTGAGCGCCGGCTCTCCGTCGGCGACGGGTCGGAGCACGTTCGCGACATCGAGGACGCTCTGCCTGGATCTGAAGTTCCGCTCGAGTTGCATGGTGACGGCGCCCGGATAGGAGCGGACGAGCTGCCGCAGATGGAGGGGATCCGAGCCGCGGAACCCGTAGATGGCCTGCGCTTCGTCCCCGACGACGGTCAGGCCGTTTCCGTCCGGGGCGAGCAGCCTGACGATGTCGACCTGGAGGCTGTTCACGTCCTGGTATTCGTCGACCAGCACGAAGCGGAAGCGCTGCGCCAGGTGCGGGCCCAGTTCTTCGTGACGCAGGAGAGCGCGCCAGTAGAGCAGAAGGTCGTCGAAATCGAGGAGGGCTGAGCTCCGTTTACGGGTGGTGAAGTCCCGGAACAGCGCGCCGATGGCGGCCGCGTGCGGTTCGCACCAGGGGTACTCCGTGGGTAGGAGTTCACGGAGCGGCCGCTCCGTGTTGATGCACCGCGAATAGATGTCGACGAGGGTCGCGGACCGCGGGAACCTCGCGGCGGTCCCGGTCAGGTCGTGATCGTTGCGGAGCAGATCCATCAGATCGCAGGCGCCGGCCGGGTCGATCAGGCCGAAGCCCTTGGGCAGGTCGAGGACCTCCGCGTAGGCTGCGATGTGCCGGTGGGCGACCGCGTGGAAGGTCCCTCCCTGCGGTCGCTCGTCCCGCCGGCCCCCGACAAGGTCACGAGCCCGGGTGAGCATGTCGTCCGCAGCTCGACGCGTGAAGGTGAGGAGCAGGATCCGATCCGGGGGCACCCCGCGGTCGAGAAGGCAGGCCACGCGAGAGGTCAACGCCCGGGTCTTTCCCGTGCCGGCCCCGGCGACGACGACGAGAGGGGCGTCCCCGTGGGTCGCCACGGCGAGTTGGGCCTCGTCCAGTCCCTCGTCCCATACCGACCGTTGAGCGAACATATGTTCGTAGAGTAGCGGATGCGCGCCGGGCCACCCCCCATAGGGTGGGGGCTTGCCGACCTGACCGCCACCTGAGAGCTAGGACGTCCATGACCTCACCACCCGCCGTGATGGATCCGGCGGCCACTGCCAGGGATGAGAAATTCCACGCGCGTCGATGGTGGGTACTGGCTGTCGTCGGCTTGGCCCAGCTGATGATCGTGCTGGACTCGACGATCGTCAACATCGCCTTGCCCCGGGCCCAGTTGGACCTCGGCTTCCCCAACAGCGATCGCCAATGGATCGTCACGGCCTACACGCTCGCATTCGGCAGTCTGCTCCTACTGGGCGGGAAGCTCGGCGACATTTTCGGCCGGAAGTGGACCTTCATCGGTGGTCTGATCGGGTTCGCCCTGGCTTCGGCGATCGGAGGCGCGGCGCCGAGCTTCGCCGTCCTGGCCGCGGCGCGCGCACTCCAGGGCGTGTTCGCAGCTCTCCTCGCCCCGTCAGCACTCTCGCTGCTGACCACCTCGTTCGTCGAGCCGAAGGAGCGCGGCAAGGCGTTCGCCATCTTCGGCGCCATCGCCGGCGGCGGGGGAGCGACCGGGCTCCTCCTCGGTGGAGTCCTGACCTCGTACCTGTCCTGGCGCTGGTGTCTCTACGTCAACCTCTTCTTCGCCGCCTTTGCCGTCGTCGGTGGCTTGTTGCTCCTCACCAATCCGCCACGCGGCGAGAAGCCCCGACTGGATTTCCCGGGGACCGTCTTGGCCTCCTCCGGCCTCTTCGCCATCGTCTTCGGGCTTTCGCGGGCCCAGTTGGAGTCGTGGGGGAGTTCCGAGACCTTGGTTCCTCTGGTGATCGGTGTTCTGTTGCTCACCGCATTCGTGCTGGTCGAGCGAACCGTGTCGAACCCCTTGCTTCCCATGCGGATCGTGCTGGATCGCAATCGCGGTGGGGCGTACATCGCCGTCGGCTTCACCTTCATCGCCGCCTTCGGCCTCTTCTTGTTCCTGACATATTTCCTCCAGGAGATCCGCGGGTTTTCCCCGGTGATGACCGGGTTGGCGTTCCTCGCACTCCCGGTCGATCTGGTGGCCGGCTCCGCCGTGGCCAACATCATTCTCCTGCCGCGCTTCGGATCGCGTCGGCTGATCGTGTGCGGGCTCCTCATGGGCGCCGTCGGCATGGCACTCCTCACCCGGATCGGCCCCCACACCGGCTACGGCCTCGGGGTTCTGCCCTCGCTGATCATCCTCGGCTTCGGCTTCGGCTTCGTCGTCCCTCCCGCCATGAACTCCGCCACCAGCGGCGTGGACTTCAAAGACGCCGGCGTGGCCTCGGCCATGGTCAACACGATGCAACAGGTCGGCGGGTCGATCGGCGTCGCGCTCCTTTCGGCGTTCGCGGCACAGGCCACCCGCCGCTATCTCATCGCCCACGCGCATGCGTCGCCTCATTCCGAAACGGTCAAGTTGGCGGCTACGCACGGCTACACCCTTGCGTTCGCCATCTCCGCCGTCATCTTTGTGGTCGCCGCCGCAGTGTGCGGTGCGCTGATCCGCAAGCATCAGCCACCTACGGCGAGCGCGGGAGTAGTCACGACGACGTCCCTTCCGGTGGATGCGGTCGTCACGGTATAGGTCCGCTGCCGGTCAGGTCACCCTGCCCGCCGGCGGCCCCACCACAGTGCGTCACACCACCGCCTGGAGCCGGCCGAGCACGGCCGAGCCGAGCGATTCGTCGTCACCACGGAGGGGTAGACCACGAAGATGGGAAAATACCTCGACGCTAAGGAACGCAGGAAGTTGGGAAAGTCGGCCTTTGCCCTTCCCGGCAAGCGCAAGTATCCAATTCCGGACAAAGCCCACGCGCGCAACGCTTTGGCCCGGGTCGCACAGAACGGCACCAAAGCCGAGCAACGGCAGGTGAGGGCAGCGGTGAAGAAACGATTCCCGAGCATCGGAACGAAATCGAAGAAAAAGAATTCGTGAGGACGCCTCGCTCCCTGTGCGAAGGGATGCGAAGATCTGAGGATGGTCATGTCGGACCGGCCCGAGGTACGCACCGCGCCGTGGCCGATTGCCGCCCTCGATGCCGCCGGGCTCGCTGCCGGGCTCGCCGGGGGACTGGGCCGGGTCCCGTTCCGGAATCCGTGGCGAGGACCGGGAAGGCTCCCGCGCAACCTTGCGATGTCGACCACTCGCGAGGTGGTCCGTTCGCTCATGGGGTACGCCTCGTCGCTGCCGATCGACGAGTTCCGCTCGTTGGAACGCATCCTCGATGCGGCGGCGGGTCGGGTCCTCCCTCCGTTCGTGACACTCCAGGGCGTCAGCGCCGAGCCGGATCGCCTGGCCGGGGTGCCGGGGGTGTGGTTCCGTCCCCGCTCCGTTGCCGAGGCGACGACGCCGGACCCGCCCGGCACGATCGTGTACCTGCACGGCGGCGGGTACATCGGTACGTCGCCCCGCATGTACGCGCTCTTCATGGCGCACCTGGCCCGGGTCACCCGCTGCGAGACCTTCGTGGCGGATTACCGATTGGCCCCCGAGTTTCCGTTTCCTGCGGCCGCGCATGACATCGTCTCGGTGGTGGAGCATCTGGTGGAGGGAGGTCTGGAGCCGGAACGACTGATCATCGCCGGTGACTCGGGGGGCGGGGGACTCGTGGGCACCGTCCTCGAGCGCATCACGAAAATCGGTGCGGCGCGCCCGGGCGCAGTCCTTCTCTTCTCGCCCGAGGTCTCCCTCACGCTGAGCGAGGAATCGGTGGCCCAAAACGCCCCGCTCGATGTGTTGCCGTGGAACATTCCGGTGAACTCGTATCTCCACGGGGTCGATCCGTTTGACGAGCGCGTGGACGTGCTGCGTGACGACCTCAGCGGATGGCCTCCGACCTTTCTCGTCTATGGCGGGGACGAGATGTTCAGAGATGCCATCCGCGCGCTCTCGGGGAGATTGCACGATGCCGGCGTCTCTCGGGAAGTCCTCGAGGTGGAGGGGATGTTCCATGTCTTCCCGTTCCTGGTGCCGTGGGCCCGGGAGAGCCGGGACGTCTACCACCGCGCCGGGGCATTCGTGCGGAGCGTCCTGGGAGATGCGGAAGGCTGACCGCCCGGGGTCCTTGCTCGTGATGCCGGTAATGACCGCATCGAGCTGGCCGGAGAACCTCGCATCGATCTCTGAGGCGGTGACGGGCCAAAGTGCTCGCTCCATATTCCCGTACCGGGCATCTGTGCCGTCACCACGATCCCCACGACTACTGACAGGTCGGGCAGTAGCAGTGTCCAAAGTCGTCGAAGGTCCATCGCTTGGGAGCGAGGTAGCCGCGTACTTGCTCGGGCATGGGATCGACGCTCCGATGAAACCTATCGACGGGCGGCCCGTCTTCAGCCCCGCAGCTATTGCTTCGTTCAACCTCATAGGTCACGGGCACGGCTACGGCTCAACGTGAGAACTGGGTCAAGCCCGTCTCTCGAACCCCCTTTTCAAGAGACATAGCTACCGTCCGATTGAGGGAAAATCGGAGCTGGCTGCGGCCGCAGTCTGGACAGATTCTTCTGGTTTCTGGACCGTAGCGCCAAAGGGAGGGTAGGACGACGAAAGGGGGGTTGCCGTGGCCGGAGGAAATTGATTGGTCGCTGGGCGGCCAACAGCACAGCGACTCCTTGTCCAGGTGGTACTAGCCGCCCTCATGCGGGGTGTTAACCACCCTTGACATCGAATTGCTCGAGGCAGATCCTTACGATATCGGCGCAGTTGGATGGGAGGGATCGCTATGAGCGATGAACGGATAAGTCGATGGATGGGGCCGCTCGGGCTTTTGACGGTGGTCGCGATCTTCATCGGATTCGGGCCGCTGAGTGGGAAGAGCCCGGGTGAGAATGCTTCAGGAGCAAGCGTTGCCGCGTACTACAACGCCCACACGGCCCAAAGTTGGGCTTCTGTCTACGTTGTCGGATTCGGCCTGGCGTTGCTGGTCCTGTTCGTGAGCCAGCTCCGAACCGTATTGCGTCATGCGAGCGGAGGTCAGACTTTCTGGCCCAATGTCGTCTTTGCTGCGGGCATCCTCCTCGTCGCCGGAATCGTCATCGCCGGCGTCTTCGAAGTTGTGCTGATCACCGCCGCCCACAACCATGAGTTCGCCATCGTCAAGGTGATGAACTTCGCCAGCGACAACAACGAGTTGGGCTTCATCTTCGGGATGGCACTGTTGACCTTGGCCACCGGCGCCTCGATTCTGTTGAACCGCTCGACCGATCCGCTTCCGAAGACGTTGGGTTGGTGGTCGTTGCTCGTGGGCGTCGTCAGTTGCCTCGGACCTATCGCATCTCTCTTTGCTTTTCGGGTTGCCGATCTGGTTCATTGCGACAGGCTTCGTCATCGGCACAAAGGCACGCAGAGCGACCAAGGGCCTCAATTCTGTACCAGCCACGGCCAGTCCTGATCTCGGTACGATGCCGAACGGCAATACAGCGGCTCAGCAATCGCGTTCACAACTGAGCGACCACTGACATCGAAGTGACAGAAGCTGCCTCCACTGATTTTTCGTCCCTTCCTCGAGCAGACTAGGACGCCCGCAACGATCTCCTAGAGAGGATGCCTCTCTTTAAGGTACGGATCGAGTGTGAAATTGCTGTGGTCTCAGATCCTGACAACACCCCATTGTGAGACGCTTGGCCGGCACTGTTTGCCACCATTCGTAGTTGCCCTGCTGAACCTCGAAAGTGATCGATACAGTCCGAGCATCCTCAGAGGGAGAGATGGTTCATGTCAGCATTGACCATGCGCCCTTCGAACTTTGTTCGCGCCAACAGCGTCCTTCGTCATCGATCACCGCGGGTACGAGCGGCCCCGTTGGTTGCTGCAATTACCGTCATCGTGGCAGTTTCCATGCAGCTACCAAGTCAGGCTTCGTCATCCGGTTGGACAGTTGTCACCAGCCCCAGTACTGGTCCGACAGCCGACGACATCGTGCTCGGATCCTCGTGTGCCAACAGCTTCTCGTGCTGGGCGGTCGGCGTGACCATCGAGAACATCAACTCGAACTCGACCTTCGCTCCACTCGTTGCGCATTGGAACGGCACGTCGTGGTCGCTTGTCTCTACCCCTCAACTCCCCACAGCCGATGGAGGTGGCCTCTTCAGCGTCACCTGTGTCAACGGGTCAGACTGTTGGGCCGTCGGAGCCGTGCTGGGCGTAGCCGGGAACGGATCCCCGACTGGATCGCTCACCGAACATTGGGATGGAAACTCATGGTCGATTGTGCCGAGCCCGATGCCGGTCGGGGTTATCGGGGTGCTCCTCCAAGGAGTGAGCTGTACGTCCACATCAAACTGCTGGGCCGTCGGATTTGGAACCGATCAGAATGGCCAGAATCTCAACAGCGTCATCGAGCACTGGGACGGCGCGTCGTGGTCCCTGGTGCCGAGCGGTGCAACCGGTCAATCCTTCGACCAGCTCGACAACGTGCACTGCCTCTCGGGTTCGGATTGCTGGGCGGTTGGGAATGCAGGTCCCGTGCAACAGAATCCAAACTTCTTGCCGATCTTTCCAGGTGCGGTCGGTGACCAGGGACTTATCGAGCACTGGGACGGGGCTACCTGGTCGGTCATGTCCAGCCCGAGCCAACAATCACCTGACGGTGGCTATCTCAATGGCCTCACCTGCGTCACTGCTACCGATTGTTGGGCATCAGGAGCCACGACTGACACAACCGGCATGGCCGCCGGGGCACTCATGGAGCATTGGGACGGATCCGCCTGGTCGCTCGCCCCAACCGCCAATCCAGATACGACCACGGGCAGCATCCTCAGCAGCATCTCCTGCATCAGCGCCTCACAGTGTTGGGCCGTCGGATCGTCGGGCTCGTTCGGTGGCGGCGGCGGTTCGGGATTCCAGCCACGCAGCTTCATCGAGAACTGGAATGGTTCGGCCTGGACGATAGATCCCAGCCCGAACGTCACCGCGCTGAGTTTCTTGAACTCGGTCACCTGTTTGGCGGGAACCGGATGCTGGGCTGTCGGCAGTGCTGCGACGGAGGCCCAGCAAAACGATCCTGGGCTTCAGTCATTCATCGAACAGATGACAACGGTCTCGGCCACCTCCCAAGGAATCGCGCTGTCGGCGCGCGATGGTGGCGTCTTCACGTTCGGCACTGCGCCATTCTTCGGATCCATGGGTGGTCAGCATCTCAACAAGCCAATCGTCGGGATGGCGGTGACCCCTGACGGAGGCGGTTATTGGCTGGTTGCCGCCGACGGAGGGATTTTCGCCTTCGGCGACGCCCCCTTCTTCGGTTCCATGGGTGCGAAGCACCTCAACCAAACCATCGTCGGAATGGCCACAACCGCCGATGGCGGCGGGTACTGGTTGGTCGCCTCCGACGGGGGAGTCTTCACCTTCGGAGACGCAGCTTTCTTTGGGTCCGCTGGTGCCGAGCACCTGAACAGCGCGATCAGCGCCGTTGCAACGACGCCGGATGCGAGGGGCTACTGGTTGGTCGCCTCCGACGGGGGTGTCTTTACCTTCGGAGATGCGGGTTATTACGGATCCGTGCCGGGTCAAGGTATCTCGGGGCAGCCCCCGGTCGTCGGGATCACCCGGACACCGAGTGGATCGGGCTACTGGTTGGTTGGCAGCAACGGCGCGGTCTACGCCTATGGCGATGCCGCGTATCTCGGATCTACCGACGGAACCTCACTGGCCGCGCCAGTCTCTGGGGTTGCGTCGCCGTGACCTGAGGCCTCAGCCTCAGGAATCTGAACTTCACAGATTGGGCCTGGGCACGGTTGCCGGCCAGATACTGGGGGACGTCCTCCTCAACGTCAATCTCTTCGGCTGGGGCCGGCGCCATCACCGCCCGCTCGTGCTGGGCCAGTCCGAGCACTGGCCCCTGTGGACATGGGTGTCCTTCGCGCTGGCGATGACGTTGCCACTGCCACGCATCAGCGTGGCCGTGGCCACCGTGACCCCTGCGCCGGCGGTCGAGGACTGCGAGGCGCCCGTCAAAGTTGCGCGATTGCCTCGCTGAGCGTGTCGGGCAGCTCACCGGAGCGACGCCGGTCGTAGAGCGGACCGGTGCCGTCGCTCAGCAGGCAACTGATGACGGCGACGCCGCGCGCCAGGGTGGGTCGGGGCGCCACGAGGGCGTCGAAAGCCTGCTGGAGCAAAGGTGCGCAGGCGATCACTCCGGCGCGGTTCAGAGGGACCTTCGGGCTGCGCATGACCGGTGTCTGGCGACTCCCGGCGCCGATGCGGGCCAGATCGGTCGCCAGTGCGGCCCGCATGGCCGGCGAGGCGAGGACCTGGGCCCGGGCGGCGAGGAGCCGGCTCGCTTCGGGTGGACGACCCGCCGCCAGCCGGCGATCGAGCGAACCGGCGAACAACCGGGCGAGCAGGCGGGTCGACCGCACGATTGGATGAATGCCGGAGGCGATGAGGGCTGTCAGGGTCGATGAGGAGCAGGGTGACGGCGCCGCCTCGCGCCCGCTCGGGCTCGAGGCGCATGTCAGGACGGATCTCCGGTGTTTCCACGGTTCCATGGTGGAGGGAGATGGCGCCGACTGAAAGTGGCAGTATTGACATTGTGCGCGACGTACCTGCCAAGGCAGACCCGGCACCACGCCGCCGGCGCCCCTCCCGCGTCAACCACGATGTCGCCCTCGTCGTCTACGACGGCTTCACCCCTTTCGAGCTCGGCGTGGTCTGCGAGGTGTTCGGCGAGGACAGATGGGTACCTCCGGGCGACCCTTGGTACCGCCTGTTCGTCTGCGGGGATACGTCGGCCCCGGTGACAGCGGACACCGGGTTCGGGATCCTGGTGCCCTACGGACTGGAGAAGCTCGCCGCGGTGGACACGGTGATCGTGCTCCCGACCTACCGGCCCGCCGAGGTGGGGGAGAGCGTCTTCACCGCGCTGCGGGCGGCGCACGATCGGGGGAGTCGCATCCTGTCACTGTGCGGCGGCGCCTTCGTCCTGGCCGAAGCGGGACTGCTCGACGGGCGGCGGGCCGCCACACATTGGGCGGAGTGCGACGAACTGGCCGCTCGCTATCCACGCCTGACCGTCGACCCCGGGGTGCTCTATGTCGACGACGGCGACATCCTCACCGGGGCGGGGAGTGCCGCCAGTATCGACCTGTGCCTCCACATCGTCCGTCAGGACTACGGCAGCGAGGTCGCCACCAGGCTCGCCCGCCAACTGGTCGTTCCACCCCAGCGCGACGGCGGTCAGGCGCAGTACATCGAGCAGCCGCTCCCGGCCCTCGAGACGTCCGACTTCTTCGCCGACACGATCGCCTGGGTGCAGGAACACCTCGACGAACCGGTGACGGTCGATGATCTGGCGAGCCGATCGGCCATGAGCCCCCGCACGTTCGCCCGTCGGTTCTCCGCCGCCACGGGCACCACGCCGTACCAATGGATCGTCCGGCAGCGTCTTCAGCTCGCACAACGGCTTCTCGAAATCGGCGACCTCTCGATCGAGACCGTGGCGCAGAGAAGCGGCTTCTGCACCGCGGCGAACCTGCGCAAGCACTTCACCCGGGTCGTCCACACCAGTCCCCAGGCCTACCGCCACGCATTTCGGGACAGGAGCACAAACGCCCCGGGCCTGAAGGCCCGGGGCGTTTGAGGCGGCGTACGCCGGGCTGACCCGGCTCGTCGGTTACGTGGGTACCGGCCTACGTGGCTACTTGGTGCTCAAGCACGTGGGCTGCTTGACGGTCGAGGTCGGCAGCTCGTAGAACTTGCTGTTCTTGATCCCCATGTAGAAGAAGCAGGCGTTGTGGGTGGGCTGGCCCTTCGTGAAGTGGAGCGGCGGGGTGAGGCCGCCCAGCGTGGTGCCCTGCGGAAGGGCGTACATGCCGGAGGTCACTTCGGCCGCCGTGGGGGTCGACGCCAGCTTGACCTCGCCGATCGCATCCTGGATCAGGATGGCGTCGGCCCAGTTCTCGACCACGATCTCCCCGAAGTTGGGGTTCGTGAGCTGCTGGGGGTAGTACTTCTTCAGCGCCGCGTACATCGGGTTCGTCGCCGCGTTGTGGACGAAGAACGGGATGTCGGGTTGTGCATCCACGTTGCCGTTGAACTGAGGAATCGCGAGCCACGATTGACCCACCGTTCCGTCGGCGCTGATCTGAATGGGCGTGTAACCCTGCGCCGCGCAATCCTGGACCACCTTGGCGACAACCGCCGTGGCGTCACCGACCGTCATCGACGTGGCGCCGGCCTGCTTGGCGGCGAGGCACTGCGCGGCATAGCTCGGGGCGGCAAAACTGATGGCGGTCGAGTAGACCATTTTGGACCCGAACTTGGGCAGTGCCGCCTTCAGAGGGGCCAGGGCTTCGGAGCACAGGGCGACCTCGGCGCAGTAGAGGTCGGACGAGGCCTTGGAGTGCACCAGCTTCGCCAGATAGGCCTCGCCGGTGGTGAAGTCGTCGAAGGTCGAGCCCGGGTCGAAGAAGTCAGCGTTTTCGTAGGGTCCGTCTTCGGTCTGGCCGCCGATGACCGGGACTTTCTGCTGCTCGACGTACTTGTACCACGCCGTGTCGACGTCGGAGTTGTCCACGAGGGCCACGATGTGGCTTCCCGTGACCATGCCCTCGACCTGGGAGAGGGACGTGGAGGGGTTGTACCCGTCGTCCTTCACGATGAGGTTGACCTTGTGGCCCTGGAGCCCGCCCTTGGCGTTGACCTCCTTCGCCCATGCCTCGAGCACTTCGGTCGTCTGGTCGATGGAGGAGGCCTCGGGGCCGGTCAAGCTGGCGATGTCGCCGATATTGATCGGCGCCTTCGCGGTCGCTGCCCCGGCCGGCCGGCTGAGCGCCACGCTGGTGAGACTGACACCGGCGAGTGGCGCCACCACTATGGCCATGGTGGTGAACATGCGGATCAGACGCTTCATGCGGATTCCCCCTCTTGGTCCGGCACCGGTTCCTTGCGATCTGGTTCGGCAAGCGCCGCCGGTGCCTAATTATTTCGGTTCTGTGTCCAGGATTATGTCGGTTCTGTGTCAATGATGCAAAGCACCCCCCGACGGCAACCCGGATTGGGGCCGCCCCGACCTCTCGGTAGGGTGATCGAGGATCAAGGAGGTTGCGATGCCCTGGTTTCCGGATTTCGTCAGTGCAGTCGAGCTGGCACGACGCCAGACCCAGGAGGGCGGCCGGTCTGATCCCGTCGCGCAATACCTGAGAGCGCTGCAGCGGGGGGACGTCCACGAGCTCGAGACGGTCTGGCCGGGCGCCGTCGTGATCCACGACCCCCGTGCCGGCGATATCCGAGGTCACAAACACCTCCGCCAGTTCGTCCGTGACAACGAAAGGCTGTGGAAACAGCGCCACGCCACCATCGAGACGGTCGCTTCGACATGCGCCGGTCGTCGTGCCGTCGTCGAGCTCCGGGCCCGATTGAGAGATTTCGAGGGGCGGGATGTGGTCTGGCCCTTGGCGGTCGTCGCCGAATCCCCCGACGATCTGTCGGTGGAATTCCGGACGTACTGCAGCCAGCGGCCGGTGGACGGGAGCCGTCACCTCCGGTCACCTGTGCTCGAGCGAGGGGATGCCGACCCCGGTGACGTCGTTGCCCGCTACCTCAGCGCGCTGGAGGCCGGGGATGCGGCGGCGATCGTGGGTGCGTTCGCAGCAGAGGGCTATCTCCGCGAGCCGTTCGGCCCCGAGGCAACCCACCAGGGTGCCCACGAGCTGGACGCCTATTTCACCGGGTGCTTCGGTGCGGGGGGTGGCATCCTCCTCGAGCACTGTGCGATGACCGACGACGGCACCCGCTGCGCCCTCGAATACAACTGCGTCCGCTGGGGCGACCGGGACCTTCCGCCCCAGGCCGGCATTGCGGTCTTCGAACGGGACCCCGCCGGGCTCCTGATCGCCGCCCGTATCTACGACGATGTGGAGCCACCCGCGGTCGCGCACTGACGTGGGCGCAATCACCCGGCAAGCAAGAGCCCCGTGCTCAGTGCTCAGTGCCCCGCGATCCGCCCGCCGTCGACGTGGACGATCTCACCGGTGATGAAGGGTGATGACTCGAGAAAGAGCACCGCATCGACGATGTCGCTGACCTGACCGACGTGCCCGACCGGGAGCTGCTTTCCGAGAGCGTCGTAACTCTCTGGCGGTTGTTCGGGCGTCCGGATGATGCCCGGCGAGACGGCGTTGACCCGGATGCCCCGCAAGGCGTATTCGATGGCGAGCGATCTCGTGGCCGCGGCGAGACCCCCCTTGGTGAGCGAGGTGAGGACCGAGGGTGCGCTGGAATCGGCCACATCGACAAGCGTGGTGGTGATGTTCACGATGTGGCCCGTCCCCCGTGACAGCATGTCGGTAACCGCCAGTTGGGTCAGGTGAAAGAACCCGGTGACATTGACACCGATGACGGTCGCGAAGTCGTCGGCCGTGTAGTCGATGAACGGTTTGGAGATGTAGACGCCGGCATTGTTGACGAGCGTGTCGATGCGCCCGAAGCGCTCCAGCGCCTGGCTGACGACGTGGTCAGCGGTGGCCGGATCCGACACGTCCCCGGCCACTGTGAGCAGGTCGGGGTCCGCGGCGGGCGTGATCGTCCGGGATATGGCGACGACGGCCCACTCCCTACGTCGGTAGCCGTCGACGATTCCCGCGCCGATGCCCTGCGATCCCCCCGTGACGAGTGCGACCTTGCGGTTCGGCGTGCTCACGAGGCGGGATCATTGGGGTGGGCCGAGAGCGGGGTCGACGCGACGTTCATCCAGGCCGCCTCGGGCAGCGACGCGAGGATCGCCGCCAACTCGTCGCTGTCGCGCACCCGCCAGAGACCGAGCGCATCGCCCTCGCCGGCGAGCGTCCAGAGCCGGAGCAGCTGCCCGCTCCGGGCCAGCGCGTGTGCCCGCGCCGCCTCCTCGGCCGCGACGAGATCGACGCGGTCGCTCGGCGTGCCCGGTGGGACCGCCAGGCGGAACGTGGTCAAGAACTCAGCGTCCGGGCCGAGCGCCGGCGATGGTCCACGTCGCCCGGCGTGCCGACCCGGGTCGTTCGGGTGGGGCATCAGCGCCTGTATCGCGTCGGTACGCCAGACGCGCAGAGGCATGGAGCCGAGCACGTCCTCGAGCGCCGCGGGGTCGGCGGCGTCGAACAGACCTAGGGTACGCCATTCGCCGGGCGCCAGGGGCGGTCGCCAGAGACGGAGAAGGTGTCCTTCCGCCGCGAGCTCGCGCGAGCGGGCGGCCTCACGGGCGCGGACCTCGTCGACGGCTCCCTCCGACGTCCCGGACGGGACGTGAGTGGTCATGGTGACCAGAAATTCCATCGCTCACTACCGGTTGCGGAGGTGGGTCCGTCAGTTGGCCGTCGGAGGGCCTGCGGCCGCCGGCTTTGACGCCGTCGCGATCGTCCGGCGGAGCGCCTTCAGCGCGGCGACGTAGATCTCCGAGAACGAGGGGAACGGCTGGATCGTGTCTTCGAGGACGTCGAGTGGCACATGGCCGCGGATGGCCAGGGTCGCCTGCTGCAGCCACTCGCCTGCCTCGGGGCCCAGTGCGTAGGCGCCCGTGAGGCGTTGGCCATCGCTGAGCAGTGTCAAGAATCCCTTGTCCTCCGCATACGCGTGGGTGTACGTGGCGGTCTTGGCGACCTCCGAGAGGGGCACCATCGCGCTGAAGCGGCCGGCGGCGGCGCCGACTGCCGCAGCTTGCGGATCGGTATAGGTGACTCTCGGGACAGCCTCGTAGTTGGCCTTTCGGGGGTTCCCGAGGATGTTGGCGGCGACCACCTCGCCCTGGTATTTGCCGACGTGGGTGAGTGGCCAGAGGCCGTTGACGTCGCCGATCACCCACAGCCGTTCCGCCGCGCGCAGGTGCGCGTCGACCGGAACTCCATGCGTGTCCGGCTCGACGCCGACGGTTTCGAGCCCGATCCCCCGCACTCGCGGGCGTCGGCCCGTGGCGACCAGCAGGCGGTCGCCTCTCAACTCCGGCAGGTCGTCGAACTCGAGGACGTACTCGTCGCCGTCGCGTCGTGCCGCCGTCACGTTGGCGGAGAGGATGAGTTCGATGCCCTCGCTGCGCAGTGCCTCGCCGAGTGCTTCCCCGAGCGGCGCCGGCTCCCGGCCGAGCACGTGCTCGGCCATGTCGGTGATCGCCGCCTCGCCCCCGAGCCGCCGCACGACCTGTGCCATCTCCACGCCGACGGGACCCGCGCCGAGAATGATGAGGCGCCGGGGTACTTCTTTCATCGACGTCGCTTCACGGCTTCCCCAGACACCGTCGAGGTCGCGTAGTCCGGGGACCGGTGGCACCACAGGATCCGCGCCGTTCGCCAGGACCACATGGTCGGTCGTGTGGCGGACACCGTCGACCTCGACGACCCCTGGGCCGGCGAGCCGGCCGGTGCCGCGCAGCAGATCGATGCCGTGATCGGCCAGCCACTTCTCCTGTCCCGCGTCGGAGTAGTTCGAGACCATGAAGTCGCGCCAGGCCAGTGCCGCTGCGACATCGACGTCGGCCGTCGCGGCCGCCTCCCGCGCCCCGTGCACGGCTTCGCCCGGGCGCAGCAGCGTCTTGGAGGGGATGCACGCCCAATACGAGCACTCGCCTCCGACGAGTTCGCGCTCCACCACGGCCACCCGCAAGCCGCCCTCGGCCAAGGCCCCGGCGCAGTGCTCGCCCGGGGAGCCCCCGCCCAGGACGATCACGTCGTAGTCGTTGTTCATGTCGGCAGCTCGCCCCCGGCGCTCTCGCGCACCATGTAGAGCGCATACCAGTCCGGCCAATCGGGATCAGCCTTACCGATTCGCTCCTCGTGCTTGCCGTGTGCTTCGGACGCCCTCTTCATGGCAGCAGCGAGGTCGCTCACGGACTCGTACGTCGTGGCCATTCGACTCTCCTCTCAGCGGCCGGGAAGGCGCGTTTTGATCTCCTGCAGCAGCCAGCCGTTGCCATCGGGATCGCTGAACGAGACGAACGAACCGTACGAGGCATGTTCGGGAGCGGGACCGCTCTGGCGGCTCCCGGTCCCGGCGTGGTGGAAGATCCCCGTGACGTCGTGGAAGGTTTCGCTGACGTCGACCCCGTGTGCGATCAGGTCGGCGCGGGAGGCGTCGATGTCGGACACCGTCAGCTGCAGACCCTCGAACGAGCCGGGTGCCGCCGCCGTGACCCCCCGGCCGAAGATGATGGAGCAGGCCGAACCAGGCGGTGTGAGTTGCACCACCCTGTAGCCGTCATCGACCGCGAGGTCAGCGTCGAGCCGCCACCCCAGCGACTCGTAGAAGGATTTCGCCCGGTCGACATCGGAGACGGGCACGACAACGACCTCGAGCCTGAATTCCCCGGCGTTTACCGCCGTACCGCCAACTTCGCCGTCCTGGGCGCTGCTCATCCCCACCTCCATCTGGTGGCACCCTGACAGGCAACGCTCTTCAACCGGGGGCGCCTCGTTGAATGTCGTTTCACTCTTCCTCTCATGTGAGCGAAAGTCAAGGTCCTCTCCCGATCCGGATCCGTTCAGTCTCTGGACGGTTGGTACGTGCACAGCAGCACGCCGGTGCCGGCACTGCGACACGTGACCAACCGCATCGGCCGCGCCGCGCCGTCTTCGGGGAAGAGCCGCTTGCCCCCTCCGAGCAGGATGGGCTCGATCATCACGTTGACCTCGTCGACCAACTCCCGTACGAGCAGAGCCTGCACCAGACTGACGCTGCCCCAGACCAACAGGTCGCCACCATCACGGCGGCGCAGTGCGGCGATGTCGGAGACGGCATCGCCGGGCGACAACAACGTCGAGTTGTTCCACGTCAGCTCATCCTGCCCGAGCGTCCGCGAGGCCACATACTTCCTGATGGAGTTCATCTGGTCGGCGTAGGGGTCCCCCGCCCGTTCGGGCCACGCCGCTGCCATCCCCTGCCAGGTGCGGTGCCCGAAAAGGAGGGCCTCGGCGCGGCTCATCCCCTCTCCGATGAAAGGGCCCATCACCTCGGGGTCGAAATAGGGCATTGACCAACCACCGTGCGCGAAGCCACCGTCGGTGTCCTCCTCGGGGCCTCCCGGCGCCTGCACCACACCGTCCAGGCTCATGAATTCGTGCACGACGACTCGCATGACTCTTTCCTCCGTCTCGGGTTCGAGAAGGTAGACGGAACCAGCCGGGGAGACTCATCGGCGGCAGCGCCGACACGCGGCCCTCTCCGTGCACACGCAGCGTCCTGCGGCATCGAGCGAATTCGGCGGGTCCGCACTACCATCTCTCCCCTCATGACTGTCGATCTCGGCCCGGGCCGGTTGTTGATCACCGGCGTCGACGACGCGGGTCGATCCTGCGTCGTCGAAGAGCTGGCCCTCGGGTCGCAGTCATCCGAGGGCGGCTTCAACGCCATGGTCGCCTATACGGGTCCTCCCGGTGTGCCACCGACCTCAGTTCCCGGTCGGGCCGACCACCTCGAGATCGGCCTCCCACCCGGTCAGGTGCAGTGGATGATCGTCGACTACGAACCCGACCAATCGTTCCCCATGCACTACACGCGCACCATCGACCTCGACATGGTCTTGCAAGGCTCGGTCGAGCTCGAGCTCGGCGACGGGATCCATGCCCTCGGTGTCGGCGACTGCGTCATGATTCCCGGCCTCGACCATGCCTGGAAGGCGGGGGATGCCGGTTGCCGGCTCAGCGTCGTCTTCGTCGGCACGGAACCTCCGTAGATCCACCGACCAGTCCGGAGAACCACATGGATGAACCGAGCGTCCCGCAACCTCGTGTTGTCGCCATCACCGGGGCCGGTACCGGCATCGGCAAGGTGGCCGCGGTGAAATTCGCGGCGTTGGGGTGGTCGGTCGCTCTCGGGGGTCGCCGGGTCGATCGCCTGGAGGAGACGAAGCAGATGATCGATGCCACGGGTGGCACCTGCGTGGCCCACGAGCTCGACGTCGGCGACGGAGGATCTGTCGAAAGGTTCTTCGCCGCCGGCGAAGCTGCCTTCGGTCCTGTGACAGCTGTCATCAACAATGCCGCCACGGCGCGCTACGGGCCCCTCCATGAATTCAGCCCGGAGGACATCGCCCTCGAGGTCGGCACCAAATTGACGGGTTCGCTCCTGATGGCGGCGCGGGGCATCAGGGGAATGCGCCGGGCCGAGGTGGGCGGCGACATCATTTTCGTCACCTCCGCCGCTGCGGTGTGGCCTTGGATCCAGCACCTGCCGTACGCCGCCGCCAATGCGGGTGCTGAGCACGCGGCCCGGATTTTGCGACTCGAGCTGGAGGGAACGGGCATCCGCTCTGGTGTCCTGCGGGTCGGCGAGACCATCGGCACGGAATTCGGCAATCGGGGGATGGAGACCGGAGTCATGCCGCACGACCTGTGGTTCCGCCGTGGCCTCCTTCGGCATCACGGACTGATGACACCGGACAACGTGGCCGACGCCATGCTGGCGATCGTGAATCTTCCCGTCGGCCATCAGTACGAAGTCATGTCGGTGATGCCGACCGCTCCCGTGGGCGATGTCCCGACCACCCTGGAGCAATGGCAGGAGGGATTGCTCAAGCTCTTCTCCCCCTGACCTGCGAGCGCCCTGTCCGGTTCAGCCGCTCTCCTTGAGCGCCGACTTTCTGGATTGCGCGAGGAACGCCTCCACCTCGTTGGCCGGGAGGGGCCGGGCGAACAGGAAACCCTGTCCGACGTCGCATTCTTCGACCTGCAGTTGCATCAGCTGCTCGGATTCCTCGATGCCCTCGGCGAGCGTCTCGAGGTTCAGGGCCTTTCCCAACTGCATCAAGGTGTGGAGGAGTGCGTCCCCTTCGGGGGACTGGGCCATGCCCGAGATGAAGGTGCGGTCGATCTTCAGAGAATCGACGGGGAACTGTTGCAGGTACGCCAGGGAGGAGTACCCGGTCCCGAAATCATCGATGGCGATGCGAACGCCCAGGGATTTCAGGGCCGACAGGCGGATCTGCGCATTCTTGGTGTTGGCCATCAGGCAGGTCTCGGTGATCTCGATGGTGAGGTCGCCCGGTGGAAAGCCGGAAAGTGCCAGCGCCTGCTTCACATCGTCCAGGATCGAGTCGGCATCCATCTGGCGAGCAGACACGTTGACCGACATCCCGGTGGTGACGCGTCCCTCTTGGCGCCATGCCATCGCCTGTCGACAGGCTTCGATGAGCACCCACCGCCCGACCGGAACGATGAGGCCGGAGGCTTCGAGGGCGGGAATGAAGTCATCGGGCTGGAGCAGGCCCCGGTTCGGGTGATTCCAGCGCAAGAGCGCCTCGACGCCGACCACGGACAAGTCGTTGAGGTCGAAGATGGGTTGATACAAGAGGAAGAACTGGTCGCTCCCGACCGCCGCCAACAGGTCCAGCTCCAGTTCGTGCCTGCTGCGGAGAACCGTCTGCATCTCTGCTTCGAAGAGCACGAAGCACCTCTTCCCGGCGTCCTTGGCCGCGTACAGGGCGATGTCGGCATCTCGGAGGAAGTCTTCGGCGTTCTCGCGCAAGCCGATTGCGATGCCGATGCTGGCGGAGATGTTGATCGAGGTCTCGTGATCGCCATCGAGATGGAACGGTTCGGCGAGGACGTCGAGGAGGCGCTCGGCGACCAGTTCCGGACCGGCGGCGAGGGAGAGGCCTTCGGTCAGCACGATGAACTCGTCGCCACCGAGTCGACCGACGGTGTCGGATTCGCGCAGAATGCCATCGATCCGTGCGGCGACCGCTTGGAGCAGCGTGTCACCCACGGCGTGGCCGAGAGTGTCGTTGACGGTCTTGAAGCCATCCAGGTCGATGAACATGACGGCGACCTCGAAGTGCTCGCGTCGCGCCCGCGCGATGGACTGGTTGACCCGATCCATTATGAGGACCCGGTTCGGCAGACCGGTCAGTCCGTCATGCAGCGACTGATGGCGGATCTCTTCGAGGAGGCGGTCATTGCGGATGGCACTGGCCGCCAATCGTGCGTAGGACTCGAGGACCGGCCGTTCGACTTGGTCGAAGGAGGCGGTGGGGGCCCGGACCGACACCAGGCGGCCGTAGCGGACGCGGTCTGATTCCACGGAGACCACGCACATGTGGGGGACGCCCTCGTCGATGTGGTCACCTTCGACCGGATCGATCCCCTCCGTGAACAGCCATGGGTCGGTGCTTGAGGTTGCGTCAATCTCGAGAAGGCATGACAAGGCAGGTACGGCTCGGTGGGCCGCCGCCAAGACCCGGGTGAGGACGGTCTCGAGGTCGTCGCCGGAAACAAGCTCGGCCACCGTGCGCTGGAGCTCTTCGAGGCGGGCCTGGGAGAAGCGGGATTGCAGTTCGGCCCGGGAGATCCTCGCGTCGGCGATGTTGGTGGTGTCCCAGCTCATCCGGGCCTGGCACCAGGCGGCGCCATCGCACTGGCACGACTCGTGGTGGACCTCGGCGTCCCCGAACCCCATCATCCGCGGCGTGCTGGCGAAGAGACCCATATGCAGCGCGCAGTGCTCGGGGAACGCTTCGACTCCCGGAGGGAACCGGAATCTGACCATGACCTCGTCCGCGCCCAGGTCCGCGATCTCCAGTTCGACGAGGGGAGTGGTCGTGAGACTCGGGAGCAGGCAGTAGACGGCTTCGACCGAACCGAGTGCAATCATCGAGTCGGAAAGGTCGGGGGACTGGATCGAATCGAAGACGTGCGCACCGACCCTGTTCAATACGGCCGGCCCACCGAGCACGTGACTCGTCGCCTCGAGCAGCCGCCTGTACTCGCCGTACGAGCTTCTCGTCGTGGCGTCGCCCAGGATGGCGAGACTGCGCGTCTCGCCGGCCAACTCGAGGACACGGGCGAGGGTGCCGACAGGAGCCTCCCTCTGCAGGTACCCCACGACGTACTGGGTGAGGATTCCTCCGAAGTCCTGCGCGCCGACGGCGCCTCGTTGTGGATCCCTTTTGGTCATGAGGACACCTCGTAAACCTTCTGGGAACAAGTAACGACGAGGGCCCACACTGCAGTGGGCCGCTCTGCTCCGGTCGATGCGGACTCATCAGGCCATTGCAGAGGTCATCGAGATGAGGGGAATTGCCTGCCTGCCGTCCAGTGTGGTCGCCGCTTCTCCACCTCACCCCAACGCCGGCACAACTCTCGATCTGCAACGCCGGCTGCGACCTGGGATTATGTGACCGGGCCGGACCCCGGGACGACGCAGGGGTGTCCTACCGGCACGGCCCGCCACCCGGCGGTAGTTTCGTAGGAGACCGGCCGACCGGGTGTCCCGTCGCATCGAGAGTGGAGGATTCGCATGAAGACAAAAACTGCGGTGGTGCACGAGTCGCCGGGAAAGTGGGAGGTCACCGAGGTCGATCTCGACGGTCCCCGGCAGGGCGAACTCCTGGTCAAGATGGTGGCGTCGGGGTTGTGCCACTCCGATGACCACCTGGCGACCGGCGACCTCCAGCTCGGCTACTACCCGATCGCCGGAGGGCACGAAGGTGCCGGGATCATCGAGGAGGTCGGCCCCGACACCCCGGAATGGAACGTCGGTGATCGGATCGTTATGTCCTTCCTGCCCGGCTGTGGCCGGTGTCGCTGGTGCGCCTCGGGCATGCAGAACCTGTGCGATTCCGGCGCCCGCACGCTCGACGGGACCAGATCCGACGGGAGCTACCGGATGAATCTCGACGGGCGCGGCGTCGGGCAGATGTCCGGACTGGCGACCTTCAGCCAATGGTCCACCGTGTCGGCGTTGTCCGCCGTTCGCTGTCCCGACGACGTGCCCCTCGAGGTGGCCTGCCTCACCGGCTGCGGCGTGGGCACCGGTTGGGGCTCCGCGGTCAATTCGGCCGAGGTGCGCCCTGGTGATGTCGTGATCGTCATGGGGGTGGGCGGAATCGGCATCAACGCGGTCCAGGGAGCGTCGCACGCAGGTGCGTCGGTGATCGTCGCGGTCGACCCGGTCGAGCTCAAGCGCACGACGGCCCTGCAGCTGGGTGCGACCCACGCCGCGGAGACGATGGCCGAGGCGATGGAGATCGTCGGTCCGTTGACGAACGGTCAGGGGGCGGACTCCTGCATCGTCTGCGTGGGGGTGACCGACGGTGGGCATGTGGCCGAAGGGGTCGACGCGATTCGCAAGGGGGGGACGTGCGTCCTGACCGGGATCGGAAAAGCGGCCGGGATCGGCATTCCGGTCTCGCCGACGATGCTCACCCTGTTCCAGAAGCGCATCCAGGGCTCGCTGTTCGGGGCGTCCAGCCCGTCCAAGGACATCCCCTTGATGCTGGAGCTCTATCGGCAGGGAAGGCTGCGCCTCGACGAGTTGATCACGACCAGGTATCCGCTCGACAAGATCAACGAGGGCTATGCGGACATGCACGCGGGCCAGAACATCCGCGGGGTCATCGTGCATGAACATTGACCCGCTGGCGGGGTCGATGCGGAGCGCCGGGTGGGGGTGCTGCCCCAGCTCGTGGTCGTAGACGGCCGAACGGGGCCAGAGGTACTCGGGCCGATTGACGGGGCGAGGCCACCGTGGGGCCTCCCGCGTGTGGATCCAGCGGCATTCGGTTACACCGTCGAGGAATACCACCTGCGCGGTGTGGCGGCGTGCTACGAAGTCGTCGTCGACGATCCCGCTGCCAAGGTGGAGGTGGAGGAGTGCGGCACGGCCCCGTACACGACCCGTCTCCTGGTCGTGCGGCCGGTCGACCCGACACGGTTCAATCACACGGTGTTGCTCAATTGGCAGAACGTCTCGGCCGGCTACGAGCAGCCCGCGCCGAGCGGGGGCGAGCTCTACCAGGGCTACGCCTGGGTCGGCGTCAGCGCGCAAGAGATCGGGTTGTACGGGCCGCCGCTCGGCATGGGACGGGTGGCGCGGGCCTCCGCAAGGGGCATGGTGGACGAGGATCCCGAACGCTACGCGACGTTGCAGCATCCGGGCGACCCCGGGTCGTTCGACATCTTCGCCGATGCTGCCCGTGTCGTGGGCCCGGACCGGTCGACGGCGATCGATCCTTTGGCCGGATTCGATGTGCGCCACGTCATTGGCGTCGGTGGGTCGCAGTCTGCGATGCGTCTGGTCTCCTACGCCAACGCGTTGCATCGTCGCCATCGGGTCATCGACGGCTACGCCCTGACCGTATGGGAGGGACGGTCACCCGATCTGGTGGACGGGCCGATTTCGTTCGGTGGCGCCCGGACGGTCATCCGGGACGATCTCGAGGTGCCCGTCGTGGTGGTCAACAGCGAGTTCGAAACGCTTGCGCTGCACCTGGCCGGGGCTGTCGACTCGCAGTGGATCCGCTACTGGGAGGTGGCCGGCACACCGCACGGAGTGACCAGGCGATCCGACCTGCCGAACGGTCGCGGATGGAAGCCGAACACCCTGGCGTTCAGTCCGGTGGCGGAATCGGCGATCCGTCACGTGCGTCGGTGGGTGACGGAGGGGCGACCCGCCCCAGCGTTTCCCCGTATAGAGGTGGAGGCCGGCCGACCGCCGCGCATTTTGCGCGATGGCCACGGGAACGCCCTCGGAGGTATCCGCCTCCCTGAGCTCGAAGTGCCGGTGGCTGAGTACCGAGGTGCGGCGACCGGCACCGGGTTGCCGCCGCTCTTCGGTGCGGCCCGACCGTTCAGCGATGACCTGCTCCTGGAGATATACCCGTCACGCCAGGAATTTGCCGCGCGCTGGCGCCGGGCCGTGGCTGCGCTGGTGGCCTCAGAAGCCATACGTCCCGAGGATGCCGAGGTGATGGACCGACGGCTCGACGGCGTGCGCCTGCCGATCGATGAGGCTGTGCCGTAGGGACCTTTTACCCTAGGCCGCGGCCTAGTGGCGGCGGCATACTGGGCGGATCGGGGCAAAGGGCAACGATCCGTGGAGGGCGATCGTGTTCAGGTATCTCAAGAGGATCCTCGCCGGCCGGAGCACGCCTCCTGCGGCCGGGCGCTCGGACAACGGCCAGTCCATTGCTCTCCCGACGGTGTCGACTGCTCTCCCGACGGTGTTGACGCACCGCGTGACGGTTCTCCTCAACCAGGAGGAGGTCTACGCGCACCCGGGCGACGGCTACGAACCGCTCAGTGGTTACGTCAAGGCCATCGACTTCGACGTGGAGGCCATCAGCGCCACCGCGGCCTGCGAGGTCGCATACGGCGTCACCAACTCCTCTCCGTGGGAACTGCACTGCGATGCCAAGTACCTCGATGTCGTCCGCACCTATCGGGAGGTCGGTCACTTTCGTTCCGTCACGGTGGGAGACATCTTCGTGGTCGGCGAAGAACGGTTCGTCTGCTCCCACTTCGGGTTCGCCCGATCCCCCGGATGAACCGAATGGTCTGACCCGGCCCGGGCCTCCCGCACCGCCGAACTCGATAGGCTGGCCACGACATCTGGGCTGGCCCGGATCATTTGAGGATGGGGGTTCGTACGCCGAATGAGTGAGTGGGATTATCTGACGGATTTCCTGGTGGTGGGCAGCGGGGGCGGCCTGGCCGGAGCGCTCACTGCCGCCACCTCCGGACTCGACACCCTCGTGATCGAAAAGGAAGACCTCATTGGCGGCTCGACGGCCATGTCGGGCGGTGTGATCTGGTTGCCGAACAACCCGCTCATGGTGGATGACAGAGTCACCGACTCACTTGAGCAGGGTCTCGAGTACTTCGAGTCGGTCGTCGGGCCTCCGACCCGGGCTTCGTCGCTCGAGCGCCGCCACGCCTACATCGAGCAGGGGACACAGATGGTGCAACTCCTGCGCCAACTCGGCTTGGAATTCCTACGTTGCGAGGGCTACAGCGACTATTACGCGGGCGTCCGCGGCTACCGGGGTGGTGTGGCCCGCGGGCGGGCGATTGCGTGCAATTACTTCGACGCGCGCCGGCTCGGGCCATGGCAGCAGAAGTTGCGCGCCTCGTTCACGGGCGGAATCGTGGTGTTCACGCACGAGTCGTCACGGGCTCAGCTGGTGATCCGCACGACCGAGGGCGCAAGAATGGTCGCCAAGATCATCGGCCGCACCGTCGTCGGGCGCCTCAAGGGGGAAATGCGCCTGACCAACGGCGCCGCCCTGATCGCCCCCTTGCTCGAACAGCTGGTCGAGCGGGGCGTGCCCGTGTGGACAGGGACGAAACTGACCGAACTCGTGCTCGAGAAGGGCGAAGTGGTCGGAGCCGTCCTCGACCGGCGGGGCAAGCGAGTGCGCGTGCGGGCCCGTGGCGGCGTGCTGCTCAGTGCCGGTGGCTTCTCGCGCAACGGTGCCATGCGCGAGAAGTACTCGGGCGACCAGCCCAACAGCGCCGAGTGGTCGCTGACCAGCCCGGGCGACACCGGCGATGCGATCGAGATCGCCATGAGCCTCGGGGCGGCGACGGAGCTCATGGACGAGGCGTGGTGGATCCCGACGGCCGTCCGGCCGAACGGAGCTTCGGTCTTCGTCCACGGGGAGCGATGCAAGCCGTGTTCGATCATCGTCGACGCCGGCGGTGACCGCTACTTCAACGAGGCTGTCTCCTACATGGAGGCCGGTCAGCGCATGTACAAGCGTGACAAGACCGTCCCGGCCATTCCCAGCTGGTTCGTCATGGACAGCAAGTACCGGCGGCGCTATCCACTGGCCTTCCGTCGTCCCGGGATAAGCCCGAAGAAGTGGAAGACGAGAGATTTCATGACCAAGGCATCCAGCCTCGACGAGCTTGCCGTCACGTGCGGGATCGATCCCGTGGGGCTTCGCTCCACGGTCGAACGATTCAACGAGTTCGCGTTGAGTGGGAACGACGAGGACTTCCATCGTGGCGAGGGTGACCACGAGAAGTGGTACGGCGACGATGCCAACAAGCCGAACCCCTGTCTGGGGACGATCGACACGCCGCCGTTCTATGCGGTCGCCCTGTATCCAGGGGATGTCGGGACGAGTGGGGGACTGGTCTGCGACGAACACTCGCAGGTACTCGACGAGGCCGGCGCCCCCATCCGTGGGCTCTACGCATCAGGCAATGCCACCGCCTCGGTGATGGGGCGGACGTACCCGGGGGCGGGAGCGAGCATCGGAGCCTCCGCCATCTTCTCGTACATCTCGGCGTGCCATGTCGCCGACCGATTGCGGGCGGTGGTCCACAATGAGGTGGGCGTGACCGGCCGGGGGCACCCGGACGACGCGTAAGCGTGCGTTGGTCACGCACCCGGGGCGTCAAGGTCGGCCTTCCGGGTCTTGCGCCAATTGAGCAGCCTCCGGGCCAGTTCCACGATGCCCGTCAGCACGAGAATGATGGCGAGCGCGACGAGCAGGCTCAGCCACTGCTTGTCCTCGAAGATGCTCCCGCCGAGCCGTCCGATGAAGAAGGCGTACGTGGCCCAGATCACTGCGGAGACCGCGGTGGCCCAGACGAACGTGCGCCGGCGAAAGTGGGTCACGCCGCAGGTGAGCGTGACGGCGGTGCGACCTCCCGGAATGAACCGGCACACGAGAATGATCAGGGCACCACGGCGGTCGAGGGTCCGCTCCGCCCAGGCCCGACGCTGTCGGGCCCGCTCGCCAGAAAAGAAACGCCGGTTGACCCACGGACTGAAACGCCAGCCGATGAAATAGCAGAGGTTGTCGCCGACGAACGCGCCGGCGGCAGCAGTGGCGATCAGAAGGGCGATGCGCGGATCGACGCTGCCGGCCGTCGCCACTCCCAGAGCAACGATGACGGTTTCACCAGGCAAGACCGGAAAGACGGCGTCGAGCGCGGGGAGGCCGAAGGCGAGAAGGTAGGAGAGCGGAGAGTCAACCTGCAGAGCCGAGAAATTGAACATCAGCGCTCCGCGTGGGCATCGGTCTGTGGTGGCGTCGTCCTGTGACGGCCCGGCCCGAGGCTCGCCAGGACGGCCCCACCGATCAGGATCGCGATCACGAGGAAGTTCTCGGTCACGGAGATGTGGACGACCCGTGCCAGGAGCAACTTCGCGCCGATGAAGATCAGAAGGGCGGCCAGGCCGTACTTCAAGTAGCGGAACCGGTCCATGGCGTCCGCCAGGACGAAGTAGAGAGCTCGCAGGCCGAGGATGGCGAACGCGTTCGAGGTGAATATCACGAAGACGTCCTGGGTGATCCCGAAAATGGCCGGGATCGAATCGGTGGCGAACACGACGTCCGTCGTCTCGATCGCCACCAGGGCGATGAAGAGGGGGGTCGCGAACAATCGTCCGTCAATGTGGGTGAAGAACCGCTCGCCGACGTAGTCCGGCGTCACTGGAAAGAGACGGCGCACGCCGCGGACGACGAGGTTCCGCCCGGGATCGATGGTGCCCTGATGGCGAAGCATCCGCATTCCGGCGACGAGAAGGAATGCACCGAAGATGTAGAGAACCCAACTGAAGCTGTCGAGCAGGGCCGCTCCGGCCGCGATGAAGGCCGCCCGCGCCACGAGGGCGCCGATGACGCCGAAATAGAGGACCCGGTGCTGGTAGGCGGATGGCACGGCGAATGAACGGAACAACAGGACGAAGACGAAGATGTTGTCGATGCTGAGTGACTTCTCCGCCACATACCCGGAGAAGTACTGCTGGGCGACCACCGAACCCTGGGAAAGGCCGAGGAAGACACCGAAGGCGATGCTGACGCCGATCCAGGCCGCACTGGCGATGAGAGAGCGGGAGAGCGTCGGCTCGGCGTTGCCACGGTTGACGATGAGGTCGATCCCGAGGAGCCCGAGGATGAGTCCGACGACGGCGAACCAGCCCCAGAGGGAAACGGTCATTGCGAGGTCGCGCGTGCAGCAGTCTGCGACCGGCTCCGTCCATCCAAGCGGATCATCTCGACCTCCAGCTCGCCGATGGACGTCCAATTCCGGGGCCAAGGCTAATGAGCCGGGCGGCCCCGAGGGCGTCACTCGGGGTTAGGGGAGGCCTCTTCGCGCGCGCGTCGGCGGATTCACTGCTCAATCACAGGGAACGGTCCGGCTCACACACGATGGTTGACGTGCGCGGCACGTGCGCATGACGATGGCGGGCTGAGAGTGCGATGAGTGGACTTCACGCGTACGGCAACGCGGAGAAGAGGACGTCACCCGACGCGACGATGGGTGTGCTGGAATGTGACCATGCCACGTGTCGTGACCCTCTCGGCGTCATACGGCGCACACGGCGACCGGATCGGTCGCCTGCTCGCCGAAAAACTCGAGCTCCCGTTCTTGGATCGGGCCATTCCTGCTGCGGCGGCGCACGAGCTTGCCCAGTCCGGCGACGTTGCGGAAAGTCTCGACGAGCACGTTCCGAGCCGCTGGGAACGAATGGCGATGGCATTTGTCAATGTGCCCGCACCCACCGGGCCGAGCCAGCTGCCTCCCGAGGACGTCAGGACCCCGGAACAGTTCCGGGCCGAATGCGAATCAGCATTACGGGAAGTGGCGGAGACCACGGGGGCCGTCATCCTCGGCCGGGCCGGGATGGTGGCGTTGGGAAAACGGCCCGACGTCCTCTGCGTCCGATTGGACGGCCCGGTTGAAGACCGGATTGCCCAGGTGGTGGCGCTGGGTCTCGATGAAGCGAGTGCTCGTAAGGGTCAACGGGAGGTTGACAAGGCGAGGGAGGCCTATGCCCGCGTCTTCTTCGGTGCCCGGCAGGACGATCTGCGGCTGTATCACGTCGTCCTCGACAGTACGGCGCTCTCGGTCCAGACCTGCGTCGAAATCATCGCCCGCGCCGCGCGCGGTCGGTTCGACGAGCACGCGGGCTGAGGAGCACAGCACCGACTCATTCCGCGGCGGTGATGCCCCGCTCGGCGAGGAACGCGATCAGGGACTCGGCGGCCACAGTGGCCGGTGTCACGGTCGTGTCGATACGGAATTCCGGTCTGTCGGGAGGTTCGTAAGGAGAGTCGATACCGGTGAAGTTGCGCAGCAGCCCCTGCCGCGCCTTTTTGTAGAGGCCCTTCGGGTCGCGACGCTCGGCGACGGCCAGAGGTGTGTCGACGTGGACCTCTATGAACGGATCGGGTTCCATCAATGCGCGGGCCATCGCCCGTTCGGCCTTGAAGGGAGAGATGAACGCCACGAGGACGATCAGTCCCGCGTCGACCATGAGCCGGGAGACTTCCGCCACGCGACGGATGTTCTCGACCCTGTCAGCATCGGTGAACCCGAGGTCTTTGTTCAGCCCCAGGCGGACGTTGTCTCCGTCGAGCAGGTACGTGCGGCACCTCATGCTGTGCAGTCGCTGCTCGGTGAGATCGGCGATCGTCGATTTTCCAGATCCGGAAAATCCGGTGAACCAGAGGACGCATGGCCGGTGGGTAGCGAGCGTCGTCCGACGACGTTTGTCGACCTCCACCGGTTGACGCTGCACGTTGTCGGCCCGGCGAAGGGCGAAATGGATCAGGCCCGCGCCGACCATGGCATTCGTCACGCGATCGATGACGATGAATCCCCCCGTCTCGCGGTCGGTCCCAGAGGAATCAAAGGCGAGAACGCAGTCGAAGTTGACGATGCAGACCCCGATTTCGTTCAACTCGAGCGTGCGGGCCGCAACGTACTCGAGAGTGTCGGCCTTCACCTTGTACTTCGGTTGGGTGATCGTGGCCCCGACCGTCCGGGTGCCGATCTGTACCAGATAGGACCGGCCCGGAAGCATGGGTTCTTCGCCCATCCAGATGACGTGGGCCTCGAATTGGTCTGCCACCACACAACAATATTGCTCCCGCCAGCCAGTTGGGGGGTATTCCCCCTGGGGCCACCCCGGCCAGGCGGGACGGGCCCACCCACGCGCGGCCCGGACGCTGAGATGGCCTGAGGAGGCACGGTCACGTCCCGCGACCATCCCCATAAGGTGGGCGTTGGTGACCCTTCCACCTGTTTCAGATGACCCACAACGACGTCTGAGGCTCGGCGAGCAAAGGAGAGATTGATGAGCGACGTGTCCCGGCCCCATACGACGACCGATTCGGGGATTCCGGCTCCGAGCGACGAGCGATCATTGACTGTCGGCCCGAGCGGACCCACGGTGCTGCACGACCACTACACGGTGCAGAAGATGCAGCACTTCAATCGCGAACGTGTACCGGAGCGCGTCGTGCACGCCAAAGGAAGTGGCGCACACGGCTTCTTCGAGGTGACCGAGGACGTTCGCTGGTTCACGAAGGCGCGGTTCCTTTCCGAGGTGGGAAAAAAGACGCCGATGTTCGCGCGGTTCTCGACCGTTGCCGGGGAACAGGGTTACGCAGATACGGTGAGAGACCCCCGGGGCTTTGCCTTGAAATTTTACACCGAGGATGGAAACTACGACCTCGTCGGCAATAACACGCCGGTGTTCTTCGTGCGCGACGCATCCAAGTTTCAAGATTTCATCCACTCGCAGAAGCGGCTGCCCCAGACCGGGCTGCGCGACAACAATATGCAGTGGGACTTCTGGACCCTTTCTCCTGAGAGCGCCCACCAAGTCACGATCCTCATGTCAGACCGGGGAACCCCGCGCACGCTGCGCAACATGAATGGCTACGGCAGTCACACCTTCTCCACCGTCAATGACGCCGGTGAGCGCTTCTGGGTGAAGTTTCATTTCATCACCCAACAAGGTATCGAGAGCTTCAGCGACAGCGAGGCCAAGGCCATGACCGCCGAAGACCCCGACTTTCACCGGCGCGACCTGTTCGGTTCGATCGCCGATGGAAACGCCCCGGAGTGGCGATTGGAGATGCAGGTGATGCCCTTCGCCGACGCTGCTGCGTACCGGTTCAACCCATTCGACCTGACCAAAGTGTGGCCTCATGCGGACTACCCGCCCGTCACGGTGGGCCGCATGGTGCTCGATCGCAACCCGGAGAACTTCTTTGCCGAGGTGGAGCAGGCCGCCTTTTCCCCTGCGAACCTGGTTCCCGGTATCGGATTGAGTCCGGATCGGATGTTGATGGGTCGCATCTTTTCCTACCACGACACCCACCTGTACCGCGTGGGAACCAACTACGAGCAGCTGCCCATCAATGCACCCAAGGTCGATGTCCACTCCTACAACAAGGAGGGGTCCATGACCTACCACCACGCGGGCGACCAGCCCGTCTACGCCCCGAACTCCTACGGCGGCCCAGTGGCCGACCCTGCTCGGGCGAGCCAGGTCAATTGGGACGTGGCGGCCGGAGAGCTGGGTCGATTCGCCTACGACAAGCACGCCGAGGACGACGACTTCGCACAGGCGGGTTCGCTGGTGCGCCACGTCCTGAGCGACGTAGATCGCGAGCATCTCGTGACCAATATCGTCGGGCACGCAAGCGATCACGTCTCTGAAGAGGTGAAACGACGGGTCGTCGTGTATTGGTCACTGGTTGATGCGGAGGTAGGGGAGCAAGTGGCTTCGGGCTTGGGAGTGGACTCGACCAAGCTCAATGAGGCGCGCGAAATCGTCGTTGCCCACGCCAATCAGGCGTAAGGCCTGACGCCCCACGCCTCGAAGTCGATCCGGGAATCGTTCTGCGGCCGCTGGTTTTGGTCAAGCTGTCGATAGGCCTCCGCCGGATTGGTTTTGCGATCTGACGAGCCGAAGATGGTACGTCGCCGCGTTGCGCGTCGATTTCGAAGAAGTCGGCGATCAGACTGCCGGCCACGTCCAGCGTCTTGCGATCGATCATGATCAGATTCCACCAGGGTGGCTTCGCCCTTTTTCGTGCGGCACTACGCGACCACCCCTTCGATCTTGAGCTCCAGGACGGCCTCGGGGTTCACGTCGATGCTCGCGAGGATTTCGTCGCAGTGCTCATTGAAGTCCGGCGCCCGGTGCGGAACGGCGGCAACGCCCCCGAATTGGACAGGGACGGTGACAAGATTGAAGGGGATTCCGGCTGCGCTGACCGTTTCGCCGAGGTAGCCGTTCGCGACCACCTGGGGATCATCGACGACCTCGAGACTGTCTTGTGCGATGGACCATTGGCCGTCGAACGTCGCCAGCCGTTCGCGCCATTCCGCCAGGGGAGCGGAGGCGAAAACGGAGGTCAAGATCTCACGGGCCACACCGGCGTTCGCCGCAAGCAGCTCGTGGGAGGTGAATCGTTCATCGGTGATCAGGTCTTCTCGACCGATGGCCAGGCAGGCGCTGGGCCAGTAGGAGAACCCCTGCAGGCACGACATGGCGACGAAGCGGCCGTCGTTGGTTCGATAGACGCCGACGAGCGGGTTCGATGGACCACCCCCACCGCCCGAGCCGGATGGCGGACGCCAGGCACTGTTGGTCTGCAGCGACAGAGCGACAGCAGGGCTCATGGCCCAGAGGCCGACGCCCAGGAGCGAGACGTCGACCGAGATCGCCTCGCCCGTACGTTCTCGGTGAAAGAGCGCCCCCATGATCCCGCCCGCGATGGTCATGCCGCCGATCGAGTCGCCATAGCCCGGGGCCGGCTGTGCCACCAGACCCTCGGCGTCCGCCGGAGTGCAACCCATCGCGCTCCCGGCGCGGCACCAATAGCTCAAGAAGTCGTAGCCACCCTTGTCGGCGTCCGGTCCGCGCTCCCCGCCTCCCGTGCCCGCTACGTAGATGATGTTGGGGTTGTGGGCCCGGATGTCGTCGAATTCAACGCCGAGTTTCTTGCGGACGGCGGGAAGTTTGTTAGTGAGGAACACATCGCACGTGGCGGCGAGCTTGTAGATGATCTCGATTCCTCCGGGTGTCGTCAGGTCGACGCCGATGCTCTTCTTCCCGCGGTTGGAATGCTCCAGCAGGACGTGGACGTCGCCGCCCATCGCCATGACGCCGCTCGATGCAAGCCCACGCATCGCGTCGCCCCGTTCGACGTGCTCGATCTTGATCACCTCGGCCCCCCAGTCGGCCAGGATGGCCGAGGCCGCCGGTACGAAGGTGTGCTCGGCTACTTCGAGGATGCGCACACCCTTCATGATGTCGGTCATTCTGATCCTCCATTGAGCTCGTGGCGGGCGGGGGCCCGAATGGAAGCTAACAGTTGTCCGAAAACGCCTCGGTTTGTCAGTCCGGGCAACTCGGTGCACGCCGAGTACTGCGCCGGGAGGGTCAACGCACACAGGGAGGCGAGCGCCTTCACCAGGTAGAGTTCCCGGGTGCGGGCTCCGCCATGCGATCGAGGGAGTGACGACCGGTGTCCTTAATCCTTAAGCCTGGAACCTCGTGGTGGGAGACCTACGCCAAGTGCATCCAGGTGGCACCCGAAGCGTTCGATTCGGATCGTCTGCGCAATCTCACGCGGGGTGAATGGCGCCGGATCGGTATTCCCGGTGACCATGTGAACGCCGTCGATGGTGCGCCGATCCCGGGGCCTCCGCTCGTGAACTACGAAGAGGCGGTGGCCGCCGTGGCTCATGCGCTCAACGAGCACGAGGAGTGGGCGGGCGTCGATCTGGACGCGCGCCGGACGATGGTATCGGACGCCGTCGACGCCCTGGCCGAGCATCGCGATCTGCTGGCGCTCTTGCTCGTGTGGGAGATCGGGAAGCCGTGGCGTCTGGCGTGCGCCGATGTCGACCGCTGTGTCGACGGGGTCCGGTGGTACCTGGGCCAGATCGACCGCCAACTCACGGCGAGCGACGGGAAGCAACGCCAACCGCTGCCCGGGCCCGTCTCGAACATCGCGAGCTGGAACTACCCGATGAGTGTCCAGGTCCACGCCGAGTTGGTCCAGGCCTTGGCCGGTAACGCGGTGGTGGCCAAGACGCCGAGTCAGGGCGGTTTCTACGCCCTGACCCTGGCCCACGCCCTCATGCGCCGCGCCGGTCTTCCGGTCACGCTCCTTTCGGGCATGGGCTCACACATGGGGGAGGTGCTCATCCGATCCGAAGGCATCGGCGCACTGGTCTTCGTCGGGGGTCGGGCGAACGGGCGACGGGCTGCGGTATCTCTCGCCGACACCGGTCGGCGGCACATGCTCGAGCAGGAGGGACTCAATTCCTGGGGCATCTGGAATTTCTCGCAGTGGGACCTTTTGGCCCAACTCATACGGAAGGGGTTCGAGTACGCCAAGCAGCGCTGCACGGCCTACCCCCGTTACGTCGTCCAACGGCGCCTGGTCCCCGCCTTCTTGGAGGCGTACCTGCCGGTCGTGCATGCGATCAAATTCGGGAATCCGCTCGCCGTGGCCAATCCGGATGACCCTCTTCCCGAACTGGACTTCGGACCGGTCATCCATGCGACGAAGGCCGCCGAGCTCACGAAGCAGTTCGACGAAGCGGTCAGCGGCGGGGGCATTCCTCTCTACCGGGGATCGGTCGGCGACGGGTTGTTCCTCGACGCCCAGGACACGTCGGCCTACGTCGCGCCGTCTTGCGTCCTGCAGCCCCCGGCCTCGTGGTCCCTCCATCACGCTGAACCCTTCGGTCCGCTGGACTCGGTCGTCGTCGTCGATACGGAGGCCGAACTGGTGGCGGCGATGAATGTGTCGAACGGGTCCCTGGTGGCCAGCATCGCCACCGACGACGCCGATATGGCCGCACGCATCTCCGAAGAGTTGTTGGCGTTCAAGGTGGGGATCAACAAGCCACGAAGCCGGGGCGACCGCGAAGAGGTATTCGGGGGGCTGGGCGCTTCGTGGAAGGGTGCTTTCGTCGGGGGAGATCTGCTGGTCCACGCCCTCACCTACGGGCCCGAAGGCGCCGACGAAGAGCTCTTCGGGAACTTTCCGAGCTACTCCCGCTTGCCGGTGCGCTGACCTTGTGGCCGCAATGTTGCGAGCCCTCCGTCCTCACTTGCTGGCAGTGAGGTCGTAGATCGTCTGCCCGCCGACGGTCTCAGCGGTGAAGTGCGCTTTGACCCAACTCGTGATGGCGGAGTCGGCGTTCGTCGTCCCGCCGGGGCCGCCGGCCCCGCCTCCGCCCGAGGCGATGAAGTAGTGGATGTCGCCCTTGCTGACGAGTGCCTCGAACTGGGCCAGCGTGATATTCCCACCCTCGCCGTTGAAGCCGCCGATCGCCATGACGGGATCGCCGCCGGTCGCAAGCTCCAACGTGGCCGCGCTCTGGGAGCCGAACGTCGCCGCGACCCAGCGGTAGGCGCCGGCATTCGCCTTCAGCGCCTTGGTCAGAGCCGTGCTCGTCGTTCCGGTACTGCCGGGCGTGATGCCAGAGCCGCCTCCGCGGCCGACCGATGTCGCGCCACGTGAGGACGAAGGGCCCGCCGCCGCTGAACTCGCGGAGCCCGTGCCGGATGGCTTCGCTCCGCTGGGGCCGACCCCCGTGCCGGAGGGCCGCGTACCCGGACTCCGACTTCCTGAGGGCGGCACCCCCGCGCTACCGGCCCTTCCCGCTCCGGCGGAGCGGGCCGGAGCGCTTCCACCGCCGAAACCGCCCTGGCCGACCGCACCGGCACTGGTGACGCTCGCCCCTGCTGAGGGGACACTTCCGGTGTAGGCCGTCGTGATGGTCGTCCCGACGAAGGCCACGGGGCCGGCCAGGCACGCCACCAGGGCCAGACCGGCGGCCCCGCCCGCCACGTACTTCGTGCCGCGAGTCAGCAGGGGGGCGGCAAGGAACCCGATGCTCGAGACGATGCCCGCGGCGAGGATGACGACGCGAAGCCACGGAAAATAGCTCGGCGAGCGGTTCAACAACTCGTATGCCCACACCGCGGTAGTGAGAATCGCCGCCGCGCCGATCAGCCGAGCCGCCAGGCGATCGCGATGATCCCAGAGCAACACCGCGCCGATTGCGACCAGGGCGGCAATAGCAGGAGCCAGAGCGACGGTGTAGTAGGTGTGGATCACGCCCTGACCGAAGCTGAACACGAGCCCGGTCACGACGAGCCAACCGCCCCAAAGGAGAAGTGCGGCGCGGGTCCGGTCGATGCGGGGCGCTCGAAAGCGCCACACCAATCCCGCGAACAGGCTGATGAGTGCGGCCGGGATGAGCCAGGAGGCCTGACCGCCCATCAGGTCATTGAAGAGGCGGAAGATGCCGGTCGATCCGCTGAAGCCCGACCCTCCGCCGCCGCCTGCTCCGCTACTGACGAGTCGCCCGAATCCGTTGTAGTCGAAAATGAGATTGAGGATGCTGTTGTCCGGAGACCCGTCGATCATGGGTCGTGATCCAGCCGGCCACAGGGCGACGGTCGCCACCCACCAGCCGGCCGAGAGAATGATCGCTCCGACGCAGAGGGCGAGTTGCTTCACGCGGCGCAACAGTGAGGTCGGCGCGGCGACGAGATACACCAGGAAGAAGGCGGGGACCACCGTGAAGGCCTGCATCATTTTGGCCAAGAAGGCGAATCCGATCAGCGCCCCGGTGGCAACGATCCAGCGTGTTCCAGCGGCCTCCAGGGCGCGCACGAGCGTATAGGCGCCCCCCACGAGGAGGAGCACCAAAAGCGCGTCGGGGTTGTTGTAACGAAACATGAGTGCGGCGACCGGCGTCAGGGCCAAGATGGCGCCGGCCAGCAGGCCAGCTCGCGGGCCGAACCAACGCTTCACTCCGGCGTAGAGCAAGCCCACTGCGGCCACTCCCTCGAGCGCCTGGGGGGCGAGCATGCTCCAGCTACTGAAGCCGAAGATTCGGCCCGAAAGCTCCATTATCCACAGAGAGGCGGGTGGTTTGTCGACCGTGATGAAGCTGGAGGAATCGATCGAACCGAAGAAGAATGCCTTCCAGCTTCTGGTGCCCGCTTGGACCGCAGCGGCATAAAAGCTGTTCGCGTAGCCGGAGGCGCTGAGATTCCAGAGGTAGGCGACAGCGGTCAGGACGAGCAGCGCGATCAGGGCTGGGCGGACCCAACGACCGTCTGCGGAACCTCTCTCGGGAACGTGGGATCGTCGTCGCGCCGCCGCCGACAAATCCACAGGGGACAGCGGCTCGGTCGTGAGGCTCCGGGGCTCAGATGTGATGGTCATGACGGCATGGTGAGGGACGGGACGCGGAACGAACCGAGCGTGCGCTGAAGGTCCGCTGAGACTCTTACGTCTCCGCATGCATCAGGCCGCGCTGTCGATCCCGGCGAAGCGGTCGCTGCGGACCTGGGATGCAGGATCGGTCTCGACGCATTCATCCAGCGCGACGGGAGCGGACTTCTTGAAGAGCACCTTGTCGCAGAGAAAGAACTGGATGAGCCAAAGGGCACCGTAGGCGCCGAAATTCGCCACCTCTACCGCGGCCGTGTGAACGATCCGTCCCGAAGAGGCCGTGGCGTCCCCTGCGACGTGCACGGCGAACGTCGAGACCACGAGTCCGCCCAGGGAAAGCGCGCAAAACGGCACCACTTGTGCCAGGCGCGGCCTTTGGCCGCGCTGCGACCACACCCAGCGGCGATTGAGTTCAAAGGAGGGAACAGTGCCAATGGCCGTGGCGAGGACATTGGCCCACACGCTCGACCAACCGCAGACGCCGACCAGGATGCCGAGAATGGTGAGGCTCGTCACCGTGGCCACGACCGACACGAGCGCGTATTTGGCGAAATGCCGCAGTCTTCCGGGCTGGAGGTCCTTCAGGGTGATGGCCATCCGGACATCGTTCAGAGCGAAACTGAGGATGCACCGAGATCAGGGGAAGTGCCAACTGAATGTCTCTGCTACGTTCGACCAGAGGAAGAGCGTCCATACAAAAAGGCGAGCCGATGAACTTTCAGGTCCGACCGCTGTCGGAGAATCTGGCATTCGGATCGATCGTCACCGATCTCGACCTGTCCACCCTGGACGATCCGGAGGTCCGGCGAGCGCTTGTCGCACTCTGGGTAGACCGGGGTCTGGTGGTGTTCGAGGGTCTGGTGACCGATGAAGCGGGCCACATTGCCCTTAGTTCGGTGTTCGGCACCCCGGAAATCCATCCGCTCCGCGATCCCTCCAAACCGGGGCGTCCCGAGCTCTCGGATATCCGGTACGACTCGGTCTTCGGCGAAGTCTACGAATTCGCCGATGGCGGTCGACGCGGGGGATGGCTGCCCTGGCATTTCGATCTCGTCTACGTCGATCGCATCAACCATGGTGGAATTTTGCGACCGATCGTGGTCCCCGATGGTGGGGGCGAGACCGGATTCATCGATCAGATTGCCGCATACGACACGCTGGCTGATCGCCTCAAGGAGCGGATCGAGGCGCTCGAAGTCGTCTACCGCTTCGACATCGATGCCTCAGGGCAACGTTTTGGTTCCACTCCGGGACTGCAGCTCCGACGGATGGATCCCCGTTCCCGCAAGCTCATGAGTCGTCCTGACGGCTTTCCCGAAGTCGTCCATCCACTGGTGTTCCGGCAGCCCGAAACAGGGCGCAGGGTCCTCAATGTGTCGCCGTGGTTCGCGTTGGGCATCGAAGGCATGAGCGGCCAGGAGGGGGACGCCCTCCTGGAGGAAGTGATCGCACATGCGACCGATGAGGCTGGCGCGTACTATCACACGTGGGCCACGAGTGACCTTGTGCTGTGGGACAACTGGCGGATGATGCATTGCGCCAAAGGCGTTCCCGCCGAAAGCGAGCGTCACCTGCAGCGCACGACCATTGTCGGCGACTACGGGCGGGGCCGCGTGCGTGACATGGAGGCGCCCATAGACGACGCGCTCCGCATCAACGTGTAGTCAGGCGATTCAAGCGGGGACCGACACCACCCAGTAGTTCGTGACCCCGCCGACGTAGGGAATGACCTGGAGGTGTGTCACGTCCTTCTTTGCCACCGTGACCTCCGGCGCGTAGTCGACATAGACGGACAACGCGTTTGTGGCCACGAACTTCTGTATCTGGACCCAGACGCTCCGTAACTTCGGACTGCTCGGCGGCAGGGCCTCGACCTCGTTGGTCAGCTTGTTCATGGTCGGGTTGTTGTAGTTGCACAGGTCGCCGACATCGCCGGGGATGTACTGAGTGGTCAACTTCTGGATTCCCGGGAGACCTTGGGGGTTCAGTCCCATTTGCGCTTTGTTGTCCGTATAGAGGTCGGTGACGTAGTTCGACGCCTGGACGATCTGGACATTGACGCCGATCTGCTTCCATTGTTGCTGCAGCACGGTGGCCAACTGGGTGTTCTCCGCCTGGGGCAGGGGCATGAGCGTGGTGCTGAAGCCGTGGGAATACCCGGCTTCGGTCAGGAGCTGCTTGGCCTTCTTGACGTTATAGGCGTAGTCGTTCGTCAGTGAGCTGTCGTAGTAGCTGGCCGACGATGGGAAGATGCTCCACGCCGGCTCTCCCTTGCCGAAGAACAGCGCGTTGTTGATGGCCACGCGGTTGGTGGCGTAGTTGAGCGCTTGGCGGACCTTCACGTTCGCCAAGGGTCCCGATGCCTTGCAGATCGGCACGAAGTAGTAAGCCGCATCTGGGAAGAGCGACGTGGACTGCAGGTTGGGCAGGGACTTGAGGGCCGGGATGTCGTTGTCGGGGATTCCCCCGACGTCGACCAATCCGGACTCGACCGTGGTGAGCTGTTGCGGGCCGGGCGGGACGTTGATGAACGTGATCCCCGCCAGATGAATGGCCTTCGCGTCCCAGTATTTCGGGTTCTTGACCAGGACGATCTTCTCGCCTTGCACGTAGCTCTTCAGGACGAACGGCCCGGCCCCGACGACATTCTCGTTCGGCGTGCCCGAGCTCGAACCGGTCGGCAATGCCATGAAGGACTCCTGGTCGGCCAGGTGAGGGTAGAAGGAGCTCGCGACAGGTTGCGAGAAGGTCAGCACCGAGAGAGTGAGAGCCCGTGACGTTGATCGAGGAGATCTGCGAGAAGGACTGGTCCCACACACCCGGGTGAGGGTTGGTCATGTTGCGCTCCCACCCGGCCTTTACCGCGTTGGCGTCGAGCGGCGTGCCGTTCGAGTAGACGAGGCCGGGGCGGAGAGTGATGTCGATCGTCGTCGAATTCGGCACCGTGACAGCAGACGCCAGATCCGGGACGTAGGCCCCGCTGGTCGTCTCGCGCAAGAGCCCGCCATAAATCGGCCAGTCGTAGCCGAAGCAGCACGCGGAGCTCGTGAATTGGGTCGGGTCGAATTCAATGGGATTGATCTGGGCGGAAAGGTCGTACCCGTCGGTCAGCACACCGAACTGCTGGGTCGACGCCGCAGCGCCTGTTCCGCTGGCCACGAGCACCTGTGCGCTGAGGAGCAGGGCGATCGCTGCGCCCAAGACTGCCGCGAGCCGTGCGCCGCCACCGAACCTGTTCGTCATTGGTGCGATGGTCCGGCGCCGGACCCACGACTCCTGAACGAGGCGGCCGCTGGACGCGGACCAGGCTTGACTCCGAGCGCTCGATGACCGCATCGCTTTCCCCCCGTTTCGCCGCCGGAACTGTCCTACCCGGCACCTCTGACCGCGCTGCTCCTGACATTACGCCGAACGGCCGTTTCACCATGGTGATCCCATTTGGGGCCGCTGTCCAGTCACCGGTGCCGAATGCCGTTCTGGCCACCCCCTAAGGAGCTTTCGGCAAGCTCCAGCGCAACTTCGTTCCTTCCTTCAGGCAGGGCGTGCATAGCTTGTGGTCAGGACGCGACAGCCGTACAGTTATCCGTTTCGCGGCAAGCGCCTTGGGGGGTGGGAGTGGGCAAGTCGATCCTGAGGCGGCTGCTGAGTGTCATCCCCGTGCTGCTCATCGTCTCTTTCGCCGTCTTCTTCTTGCTGGCGCTCGTTCCGGGAGACCCGGCCGTGACGTTGGCCGGCGGCTTGAGCGCCACCCCGGCAGAGATCGCCCGAGTGCGGGCCGAGCTCCATCTGAACGATCCGCTGCTCGTCCAGTACTGGCACTGGCTCAGCAACGCCCTCCATGGGAACTTGGGCACGTCCCTCTCGACGGGCCAGTCGGTGAGCCACCAGATCGCCATTCGGTTCCCGATCACCTTCGGCCTGGTTGTCGCCTCGTCGATCGTCTCACTCATCGTCGGAATCCCGCTGGGCATCATTTCTGGCATCCGTCCCAGAGGTGCGATCGACAGCGGTGCCCGGGCGTTCTCGACGCTGGGTCTGGCGATCCCCAGCTTCTGGTTGGCCATAATCCTTGTATCCATCTTTGCCGTCCATTGGAAGATCCTGCCGCCGACCGGCTACACGGCCATCACGACATCGTTCACCGGATGGCTCAGGGACATCCTCCTCCCGGCGATAACCCTCGGTCTCTTGGTGGGTGCGACACTCGCCCGCCAGCTCCGTGCATCACTCATCGATGTCCTGGAGACCCCCTATGTCCGCACGGCGTGGGCGAAGGGGGGGACGCGTCGCTCCGTCCTGTTACGGCACGGCCTCAAGAACGCTTCGATGCCTGTGGTGACCGTCTTCGGGCTCCAGATCGGTTACCTTCTCGGCGGAGCAGTCATCGTCGAACAGATCTTCTCCATTCCGGGACTCGGGACGTACATGCTGAGCGGTATCACGGATCATGACCTGCCTGTCGTCCAGGGAGTCGCCATCGTCTTCGTTCTGTTCCAGATGGCGATGAGTCTCCTGGCTGACATCAGCTACAGCTACCTCAACCCGAAGGTGCGGGTGTCGTGAGCGCTGTCGCGGACGTGAGTGCCGTCGCCGAGCGCCCGTCCCTGCGCGAGCGGTGGGGCGAACACCGCCAGCTCCGGCGATTTCTCTCCAATCCGGCGGTCATCCTGGCGATCGTTTGGCTGGTCCTGATGATCGTGTGCGCGATCTTCGCTCCCTGGATCGCGCCGCACGACCCGAACGCCCAGAACCTTTTGGAGCCCTCGGCCGGCATCAGCGCCAACCACTGGCTCGGAACCGACGACCTCGGGCGAGATGTCCTGAGCCGGCTGATGTGGGGTGCGCGCGGGTCCTTGCAGGTCACCTTCGAGACGGTGGGATTGGCGTTGGTGTTCGCCCTCGTGATCGGTCTTGTCGCCGGCTTCCGAGGGGGGAGGGTCGACTACCTCCTCATGCGAGCCACCGACGCCGGGCTCGCATTTCCACCGCTGGTGCTCGCGCTCGCCGTGGTGGCCGTGCTGGGCAGCTCGATCAACGACACGGCCTTCGCGCTCGCCATCGTCTTCGCGCCGGGCTTCGCCCGCTTCATCCGTGGGCAGACCCTGGCTGTCAAAGAGGAATCGTTCGTCGAGGCGTCGACGGCGATCGGCACGTCCCCTGTCCGCATCGTCATCCTCCGGGTCCTCCCCAACGTGCTGACCGGTCTGGTCGTAGGGGTGGCCATCGCTCTGGGCTCCGCGCTGTTGGCCGAATCAGGCTTGAGTTTCCTGGGCCTCGGCCCGCCACCTCCCGCCGCCAGCTGGGGAGGCATGTTGCAGGAAGCGTATGACACGTCCCTCTTCACTCATCCATGGTCCCTGGTCCCGGCCGGCCTGACGATCGCCCTGACCGTGCTGGCGTTCAACACGATGGGCGACGCCTTGCGGGACACGCTCAGTGGGTCGGCGACGACGAATCGAACCCGTGGACAGCCACGCGCCAGTCGCCAGCGTGGCATGACAGCCGTGGTCTACCAGGCCGCGGCAGAGCGCACCGACGTCGATGATGCAGTCAGCACCTCACCGGCGCTCCTCGAGGTCCGTGATCTGTGCATTGAGTTCGACACCGATGCCGGCCCCGTCCGCGTGGTCGACAACGTGTCGTTCGATGTCGGGGCGGGCAAGATCGTGGGGCTTGTCGGAGAGTCGGGCTGCGGCAAGACGGTCAGTTCCCTCGCCATACTGCGGCTGCTTCCGACGCCGCCGGCCCGGATCGTCGGAGGGTCCATTCGTTTCAACGGCCAGAACCTTCTGGATGCGGACTTCGACGAGCTGCGCCAGATCCGGGGGCGGGACATCGCCATGGTATTTCAGGACCCTCTGGCCAGCCTCGACCCGGCATTCACCATCGGCTACCAACTCGTTGAAGCGATACGCCTCCACGAGAATGTGACGAGAGCAGCTGCTCGGGACCGGGCGGCGCGGCTGCTCGAGAGCGTGCACATCCCCGACCCGGTGCGGCGTCTGTCGTCCTATCCCCACCAACTCTCGGGTGGTATGCGCCAACGGGTCATGATCGCCATGGCGTTGAGCTGCAACCCGCGTCTGCTCATCGCCGATGAGCCGACGACCGCCCTCGACGTGACCGTACAGGCCCAGATCGTCGAGCTCCTCTACGAGTTGCGCGAGAGCGCCGACCTGGCCGTGCTGTTTGTCACCCATGACCTGGCTCTTATCTCGGAGTTCTCCGATGAGATCGCGGTGATGTACGCCGGCCAGATGGTCGAGCGGGCCGCAACCGCGGAGATGTTCGCCCATCCCCTGCACCCATACACGGCCGCCCTCCTGGCTGCGCAGCCCGGGATCCGCGAGACCCTCGACCGCCCCTCGCTTATTGCGGGACAGGTGCCACAGGCCGGTCAGTTCCCGTCCGGATGCCGGTTCAATCCGCGATGCGACTACGCCGAGGAAGCGTGCCGGGGCGAGCCGGTCGAGCTCACCGTGGTCGGAGAGTACCGCCAGAGCCGGTGCCGCCGGTCCGAAGAACTCACCTTGCCGGGCGTCCGGACATCCCTGGTCAGGGTCGAGCTCGGCGCGTCCCCCGAGAGGTCGTCGTGAGCACGTCCGCGCCCGTTGTCCCCCCGCCGCCGACGTCTGCCGACGGCCCGGTCGCCGAGTTGGTCGACGTGTCCTGTGACTTCAGTGTCCGCCTTCCAGGTGGCGGCAAGGGAACGGTGCACGCGGTCGACCACGTGGATCTCTCGGTCACCCGGGGCCGAACGCTCGGACTCGTCGGCGAGAGCGGGTCAGGCAAATCCACGCTGGCCCGGTTGATGCTCTGCTTGATCCGCCCGACGGGCGGGCGGGTTCTGCTCGGTGGCGATGACATCACCATGGCCAAAGGCGCGAATTTACGGGGGCTGCGCCGTCGGATGCAGCTCGTCTTTCAGGACCCGTATTCCTCCTTCGACCCCCTGGCGAACATCGGATCGAGCATCGGTGAGGCGTTGTCAGTCCATACCGAACTGAACGGCCAGGCCCGCGAGCTACGGATCGCCGAGCTGCTCGAGCAGGTCCGGCTTCCGGCGAACTTCGCCCGCCGCCGCCCCCGCGAGGTATCGGGGGGGCAGTTGCAACGAGCGGCCATCGCTCGGGCCCTGGCCACCGAACCCGAGCTCCTGGTGCTCGACGAGCCGCTCAGTTCGCTGGACGTCGCCACCCAGGTGCAGATGGTCGACCTTCTCGGGGACCTCCAGACTCGGCTGGGCATCAGCTACCTCTTCATTTCCCACGACCTCAATCTCGTCCGTTCGCTCAGTCATCGGGTCGCGGTGATGTATCTCGGGCGAATTGTCGAAGAAGGCCCGGTCGAAGACCTTTATCATTCGGCTCACCATCCCTATACCCAGGCGCTGCTCTCCGCCTCGCCGAGCCTCGACCCCGCCGGGCGCCGACAACGCATTGTGCTCGAAGGCGACATTCCTTCCCCAATGGACCCACCGAGCGGTTGTCATTTTCGGACCCGCTGCCGTTATGCCATGGATATCTGTGCCGTGGAGGATCCGGCCAAGACCGAAGCTGGGCCCCTGACCGTCTGGTGCCACCTGCTCGACCCTGCGGTTGCGACGGGGTCGCAGGAGCGCAGTCACGACACGAGCGCTCCCGGTCAGAAAGTTGAGCCAACGCCATGAAGACCAAGACGAGGGAAGCAGTGCGCCGGGTCACGATGTTCGTGATGGCCATCGGTCTGGTGGTGAGTGCACAGGCGGTCGCCGGTGCCGGGGCTGACGCCGCGGCGAATGGTGGCGGGGTCCTCTCGGTCGGCTACGACCTCACCTCTTCGATCAATCCCATTGCCTTCGACCCTGTGCAATTCAACGGGCCCGCAGGGTTCTTCTCGTACAATTGGCCCATCTACGCCGGGCTCCTCCGGGAGACCACTGGTGGGGATTTCGTCCCCGACCTCGCCTCCAACGTCACCATCCCCAATTCCACGACCATCGACATCACCGTCCGACCTGGACTCACCTATTCGAACGGGACACCTCTCGACGCTGCGGCCGTGAAGGCGGGCTACGACCGCAATCTCTCCAACCCTCATCCCGGAGCGTGGAACACGGCCACCTACGACATCTCCTCGATCAATGTGACCGGGACCGACACCTTGGTGATGAACTTCTCTCAACCGGTGGCGAGCAGCTTCTACCCGCTGCTGGCTGACCAGGAGTCGTTCATGGCCATTCCGACCGGGCCGAGCACGGGATCGGTGAATACGAACATCGTGGGTGCGGGACCCTTCATGCTGAAGAGCTATACGCAGGGTCAGAGCATGGTTCTCGTCAAGAACCCGAAGTACTGGGACGCCAAGAGCATCAAACTCGCGGGCATCACCTTCACCAACGTCCCGGTTGGGCCCCAGCAGATCAACGCGCTCGAGGCGGGAACGTCCGAAGTGGAGGTCGATCTCCCCGCTTCGGACATCCCGACCCTGAAAAAGCTTCCCCAGCTGCAGACGAGTTCCTCCTTTCCCGATGCGAACTATCTGTTCGCGCCAATATGCAAGTCGAAGGGCCCGTTGGCCAGCCTGAAGGTCCGCCAGGCCTTGAACTACGCCACCAACCGCAAGGCGATCAACTCGAGCCTGCTGTTCGGGAAGGGCCAGCCGGCGTGGAGCATCTTTCCTTCCACGTCCGCCTTTTACGACAAGGCACTCACCGGGTACTACGCCTACAACCTCAAGAAGGCCAAGCAGCTCATGGCACAGGCGGGCTATCCCAACGGGTTCTCTACGACATTGATGGCGCTGCCGCTCACGGCGACGACACAGCTGTCCCAGGTCCTCCAGGAGGAGTGGAAGCAGATCGGTGTCAAAGTGCAGATCATCCAGACGTCGAACTATGTGACGGACCTCTATCGAGACAACAAAGCACAGATAGGACTGAATCCGCAGGGCCTCCCCGGAATACAGAAGATAACGACGTCGTACATCGCCAACACGGTCGGCGACCTCTGCAACTATGACAATCCGACACTTGACGCGCTGACGAACGAGCTCGAGGCGCTCCCACCGAGCAGTCCTCAGCTCAAGTCGGTGTGGACGCAGGTGCAGCAGCTCATCATCACCAACGCACTATCCGTCTATGTCGACTACTCGCCCCTGGTGACCGGGGCCAGCAAGAAAGTGAAGAATCTGCAGGTCGTTCCCTACGTGGGCGGTGTCCTCAACTATTGGGTCGTCTCGGTGGGGAGTTGAACCGAACGCGGGAGCCCACGTCCAAGTCCGGCCACCGTCGTTTCGTGCCGCGTGACGTTGCGGCGCGGTGGCAGACCGGTTGAAAGTCTCGATTCTGGCCACCATTTGGCAATTCCTCCTTCCATTGAAGGATGGAACACTTATTGTGACGGTATGGAAGTGGCGGAGTCGGTTCAGCGGCGTTGGGCCCGTATTCTCGGGTCACTCGGCAAGGAGACGCGACTCTTCGCCCGGGCCCTGGGTGATCGTCCCGATCGGTCTTCCCGGTTATTCGTCGTCGGACTCCCCGAATTCGAGCCATGGCATTTCACCGCCCATATGGGTGAGGAAGCAGCGCGGCACGGGCGTCAGGATCTCGTTCCGACGTTGTTGCGCTGGGACGTTCCCCTGGGAGCGCCACCCCACCTTTCGGTTTCCGTTGACACTCTGTTTCAGGCGCACTCCAGGCAAACGGTTCTCGTGGTGAGTCCGACCGACGATGGTGCTCCCGAGTTGCTGGAGCGCGTGTCGGATGCCAAACGCCGCGGATCACGGATCATGACCATTCACAGGGGCAATGCCGAGCTGAACGACCTGTCGCATGAGACGCTCTCCGTCGAAGAATCGAGACCCGAGCGGCACTTCGATCTGGCCCAACACGTCGTGACGGACCTTTCGCCCCGCTCCCTCAACCGTAAATCCGCCTGAGAGGTTCGTCCGGAGAGTTCGCTCGAGCCCGAGAAGGGCTGCATGAAGGGTACGGCGTCAGCCGATCGATCGGATAGTTCTTGCCCTTCGAGTTGTTCGCTCGTTGTGTGGACGGAGGCCGTCCGTTGACGGCAATCCGAAAGAATTCGCAGATGCGGACGGAGGGAAATGCCGACCGCTGGCGTGCCCGGGTTGGTCTTTCGGCATTCGTCAGCGCGGCGGTGTTCCTGGTCCCTGTCCTGCTGGCTATCGCGAGTTCGGTCGTCGTCGCCCACATTGTGCCCGAACCGCGCGCCGGGGCAGCTCTCATCGCCTGGTGGGTATTGCTGCTCGCGGTCCCCGGTGTCGTGTATTTCGCCGCCAGTCGTCTGGGCCGGCGCGCGCTGCCACTGGCGGCCTTGCTGAAGATGACGCTGGTCTTTCCGGATAAAGCCCCGAGCCGCATGGTGGTCGCTCGGCGGGCCGGGAGCACACGTGGATTGGAACGTCAGCTGGCCGCGGCGCGCGATAGCGGGGTGCAAGACGAGCCGGCGGTCGCGGCGGAGCAGATCCTTGCCCTGGCGGCCTCGCTCAACAAACACGATCGGCTCACCCGCGGACATTCCGAGCGAGTCAGAGTGGTGACCGACCTCGTGGCGGAACAGCTCAAGCTGCCCGAGGAAGACCGAGACCGGTTGCGGTGGTCTGCCTTGCTGCACGACATCGGCAAGCTCACCGTCGACGGTTCGATCCTGAACAAACCCGGAAAGCCCGATGAGACCGAGTGGCGTATTTTGCAAGGCCACCCGCTGGAAGGCGCACGCCTCGCAGCACCTCTCGCGAGCTGGCTTGGTCCGTGGGCCGACACCATTGCCCAACACCACGAGAAGTATGACGGCACTGGCTATCCCTACGGATTGGCGGGCGATCAGATTTCGCTCGGTGGGCGGATCGTGGCCGTGGCGGACTGCTATGAGACGATGACCGCGGTCCGATCGTACAAATCGGCGATGACGGCCGCTGCGGCCCGAAAGGAATTGGCGGCCTGTGCCGGAGCGCACTTCGACCCGGTAATCGTCCGCGCCTTTCTGGAGGCATCATTCGGTCGCTTCAATCTGCTCGGCGGTCCGCTTTCTTGGCTCGGGGAGCTCCCCCTGATCAACGGCATCCCGCGCCTCGGGCAACTCGCGACGACCGCAGGACAGGTATTTGCCGGAGCTGTCGCCATTGCCGGTGTCAGTGTCGCCGCCGCCCACGGTGCGCATCACGCTGTTCCCTCCCAACCTGCTGCCGTCGTCGCTGTCGGGCATCGGTCCAACCCGGAGCCGACGACAAGTGGGCCCACAAAGGTGGCCGCAGGTGCAACGTCGACGCCGCCGGCGGTGACAACGCCCTCACTCCCTCCTTCCACCCCACCGGCTTCCGCAGCTCTTCCGGGGACCAGTGACCCGTCGCCTTCCCTCTCGGCCCCCGTCACCCCGGCCACGGTGCCCTCGGCCCCCTTGTCGGTCAACGGCGTGGCCGGTGACAGCCAGGTCGTCTTGTCGTGGACCCCGCCGGCCCAAGACGGCGGCGACCCGGTCACCGCCTACAGCGTGACCCCCTACATCGGCTTCAACGCCCAGCCGGTGACCACCTTCACCTCGCCGCTGACCACCGAGACGATCACCGGGCTGAGCGACGGCACCGCCTACACCTTCACCGTGACGGCGACCACGGCGGCGGGCACCGGACCGGCCTCGGCCCTCTCGGCCCCCGTCACCCCGGCCACGGTGCCCTCGGCCCCCTTGTCGGTCAACGGCGTGGCCGGTGACAGCCAGGTCGTCTTGTCGTGGACCCCGCCGGCCCAAGACGGCGGCGACCCGGTCACCGCCTACAGCGTGACCCCCTACATCGGCTTCAACGCCCAGCCGGTGACCACCTTCACCTCGCCGCTGACCACCGAGACGATCACCGGGCTGAGCGACGGCACCGCCTACACCTTCACCGTGACGGCGACCACGGCGGCGGGCACCGGACCGGCCTCGGCCCTCTCGGCCCCCATCACCCCGGCCACGGTGCCCTCGGCCCCCTTGTCGGTCAACGGCGTGGCCGGTGACAGCCAGGTCGTCTTGTCGTGGACCCCGCCGGCCCAAGACGGCGGCGACCCGGTCACCGCCTACAGCGTGACCCCCTACATCGGCTTCAACGCCCAGCCGGTGACCACCTTCACCTCGCCGCTGACCACCGAGACGATCACCGGGCTGAGCGACGGCACCGCCTACACCTTCACCGTGACGGCGACCACGGCGGCGGGCACCGGACCGGCCTCGGCCCTCTCGGCCCCCGTCACCCCGGCCACGGTGCCCTCGGCCCCCTTGTCGGTCAACGGCGTGGCCGGTGACAGCCAGGTCGTCTTGTCGTGGACCCCGCCGGCCCAAGACGGCGGCGACCCGGTCACCGCCTACAGCGTGACCCCCTACATCGGCTTCAACGCCCAGCCGGTGACCACCTTCACCTCGCCGCTGACCACCGAGACGATCACCGGGCTGAGCGACGGCACCGCCTACACCTTCACCGTGACGGCGACCACGGCGGCGGGCACCGGACCGGCCTCGGCCCTCTCGGCCCCCGTCACCCCGGCCACGGTGCCCTCGGCCCCCTTGTCGGTCAACGGCGTGGCCGGTGACAGCCAGGTCGTCTTGTCGTGGACCCCGCCGGCCCAAGACGGCGGCGACCCGGTCACCGCCTACAGCGTGACCCCCTACATCGGCTTCAACGCCCAGCCGGTGACCACCTTCACCTCGCCGCTGACCACCGAGACGATCACCGGGCTGAGCGACGGCACCGCCTACACCTTCACCGTGACGGCGACCACGGCGGCGGGCACCGGACCGGCCTCGGCCCTCTCGGCCCCCATCACCCCGGCCACGGTGCCCTCGGCCCCCTTGTCGGTCAACGGCGTGGCCGGTGACAGCCAGGTCGTCTTGTCGTGGACCCCGCCGGCCCAAGACGGCGGCGACCCGGTCACCGCCTACAGCGTGACCCCCTACATCGGCTTCAACGCCCAGCCGGTGACCACCTTCACCTCGCCGCTGACCACCGAGACGATCACCGGGCTGAGCGACGGCACCGCCTACACCTTCACCGTGACGGCGACCACGGCGGCGGGCACCGGACCGGCCTCGGCCCTCTCGGCCCCCGTCACCCCGGCCACGGTGCCCTCGGCCCCCTTGTCGGTCAACGGCGTGGCCGGTGACAGCCAGGTCGTCTTGTCGTGGACCCCGCCGGCCCAAGACGGCGGCGACCCGGTCACCGCCTACAGCGTGACCCCCTACATCGGCTTCAACGCCCAGCCGGTGACCACCTTCACCTCGCCGCTGACCACCGAGACGATCACCGGGCTGAGCGACGGCACCGCCTACACCTTCACCGTGACGGCGACCACGGCGGCGGGCACCGGACCGGCCTCGGCCCTCTCGGCCCCCATCACCCCGGCCACGGTGCCCTCGGCCCCCTTGTCGGTCAACGGCGTGGCCGGTGACAGCCAGGTCGTCTTGTCGTGGACCCCGCCGGCCCAAGACGGCGGCGACCCGGTCACCGCCTACAGCGTGACCCCCTACATCGGCTTCAACGCCCAGCCGGTGACCACCTTCACCTCGCCGCTGACCACCGAGACGATCACCGGGCTGAGCGACGGCACCGCCTACACCTTCACCGTGACGGCGACCACGGCGGCGGGCACCGGACCGGCCTCGGCCCTCTCGGCCCCCATCACCCCGGAGCCTCCGCCCCCGAACCCGCCGACCGGCCTTACTGCAAACCCCTCTTGCCAGCTGGTCTTCGTCGGTCCGGAAGTGACGATCAGTTGGACCGCGAGTACGTCACCTTCGGTGACTTCCTACGTCGTTCTCCGGGGGACGACGGCCGGTGGACTGAGCACGTTCACTTCCGTGTCTTCGGCCACGACGAGCTACACCGACTCCTCGGTGACGGGATTCTCCACGACGTACTGGTATGAAGTGCAGGCGGTCGGTCCTGGTGGGACGACCGACAGTACCGAGGTCTCGGCCACCACGCCGGCCCTCTGCCTCTGACGTCCCCTTCTTGGCGGACGCGTGGGATACCTCAATTGCACGAATGGAACCGTTAGTTTCATCGGACGTCGGGTGAGAAACGGACAGCTTGAGGTGCGATGACGGCGAGACAAGAATTACCCATCAGGGGCCCGCTCGCTCGCTACGAGCAGGGGATCATCGATCGGATCAACGATTTCAACGACCCGCGCCAGGAATGGCGGCGGCTGTTCTCCGAGGTGCTCGGCACGTTCTTTCTGGTGCTCGTCGCGGCGGGGGCGGGCATGATGGGCCACGCATTCCCCGGCAGTATCAGTCGCGAGGCTGCCGTCGTCGCACCGGGCCTGATGGTCATGGCGATCATCTTGTTCATGGGCAAGGTCTCCGGCGCCCACTTGAATCCGGTGGTCAGCATTGCATTCGCGCTGCGTCGGGATTTCCTCTGGCGCCGTGTGCCCGGCTATATCGTTGCGCAGCTCGTCGGAGCCGCGCTCGCCGCACTCTTCTTGCGCGGCGTGATCAAGGTCTCGGCCGTCTACGGGTCGACGTATCCCGCCCGCGGGTACTCGTCGATGGCCGCCTTCTGGATGGAGCTGATTCTGACGATGGGACTGATCGGCGTCATTCTGGGGACTGCGTCCGGGGCCCAGAACGTCGGCATGTTCGGCGCTTTGGGGGTCGGTGGCTACATCGCGTTGGCCGGGCTCTGGGCGAGCCCCATTTCCGGAGCCTCGATGAATCCGGCCCGGACATTTGGGCCTGACCTCGTCAGCTCGCACTTCACGGCCTTGTGGGTCTATGTGGCCGGGCCCACTGCAGGGGCGCTGGCGGCCGTCGGCATCGCCTTCCTGCTTCGAGGACGTGGTGGCGGGCAATCAGGCTCAACGGCGGCGCAAGGTGGTCTTTTCACCGAGGTGTACGAAGGTGGAAAGTCCTGAGCGTCGCGCCCGGCACGAAGGCTCGCGCGCGGCCAACGGTCGACCGATGGATAGGCTCGCTCGACCAACGGTGGGGACGGAGGACGATATGTCCGATGTGGATGGTATCGCAGGAGTCCATCGCCTGGCCTATGACGGCGCGATCGATGCGGACGGGCACATCCTCGAACCCCCCGATCTGTGGGAGCGATATCTGGACCCGAAATTTCGAGATCGCGCCCTTCGCGTCGTGCGGGATGCCGACGGGTTGGAGGAACTCGAGATCGGCGGTCGGCGCTCGACGGTCACCTCGAAAGGCATGCCGTCCCTCCTGGGCGTGATGGGGGCTCCGGACCTCATGACCATTGCGCGAGACCCCGATCGGACGTACGTCACCGAGGCTGCCTACGGCAGCTTCGACCCGGTTGAACGAGTGCGCCTCCTCGATGCCGAGGGACTCGACGCCGCGGTGCTCTATCCGACCCTGGGCCTGCTTTGGGAGGCCGAGCTCGAGGATCCCGAACTGAGTCAGGCCTACACGCGCGCCTACAACCGTTGGATCTGTGAGTTTTGCGCCGGTTCGGGCGATCGATTGCTGCCCACGGCTCACCTGTCACTTGCGGATCCGGAGGCAGCCGCCGCCGAACTCGAACGGGCCGTGGGGGAGGGGGCACGAGGCTGCTTCGTCCTGCCGTTCACCCACACGAGAAAGGCCCTGGCCCACGCCGATCACAATCGGGTGTTCGCCGCGGCCCAGGATCTCGATGTGGCGTTTGCGATCCACCCTGGTTTCGAACCGGATTGGGTGAAGGGTGAGCGGTTCACCGGTGGGAACTGGACCGAAGATCGGCTGCAACTCCTCGAGGCGGTCCGGGGCGGCGACGGCGTCCGGCACCAGTTCGCCACGTTCTTCGACATGGCCGTGTTCGATCACTTCCCGGGACTCAGGGTTCTCGTTTTGGAGTCAGGAGGGGGTTGGGTCGGTCACTTCCTGGATCGAATGGATGCGGTGTACGGGCACACCCCGATCGGCGTGGGTATGCGCCTGAAGGAGAAGCCGTCGACGTATTTCCGTGACCGGTGTTGGGTCTCCTGTGATCCCGACGAGCGTTCCCTTGCTCCGCTGATCGAGCGCTACGGGGCGACGCAGTTCTTGTGGGCTTCGGACTACCCCCACGCCGATCACACCCCCGACTACCTCGAGGATCTCGAGGAGTTGGCGCACCAACTTTCCGAAGGGAACCGCCGTCGATTCTTGGGAGACAACGTTCGGGAGTTGTTCAAGATCGAGGGCCGCGCACGAGTGCACGGTTAACGCCGTTCAGCTGTTGGGCTTCCCCGTCCAGTTCGTCGCGTCGCGCAGAACCTGACTGAAGGGCTTGCCGGTGTCGAAGCTCGGTTCGCGGGGCAGGCCCAGCTTGCGTTCGCCTATCCCATTTCGCTGCATCTCATTGGTGCCGCCTGCGATCGACATGATGCGGCAGTTGAGGTAATAGAGCGACGTCTCCGATCCGCTTTCGTCCCCCGCGTCCCATGCCAGGGCTCCGGGGCCGCCCACTTCGACGGCGATACGGGCCCGGACCGGGTCATAGACGCCCTTGAAGAGCTTCCCGTAGGCCGCGCTGCCGGCGTCGAGCCGACCCAGCCCCGCGAGTTCGCCGATACGGGCCGCCAAGGCGGCGCTGACGAAGTCGATGGTGTGGGCCCGGGCGATCTTCTGGCGCACCGTGGGGTCCGCCGTGGTACCCGCCCGCTGCGCCAGCTCGACGATGTCCGGAGCGAGAGCACCGGGGTGCAACTCCGCGTCGGGGTCGATCGGTCTTCCAGCCCCGCGCTCGCGCACGAGCATCGTCTGTGTGACGGTCCAGCCCTCGTTGACGTCGCCGATCCGGTAGAGGTCAGGGATCGTGACGTCATCGAAGAAGTCCTCGCAAAACTCCGATGTGTCATTGATCTGGCGGATCGGTCGAATAGTGAGACCGGGAGAGTCGCAAGGGACGGCGTACCACGTCAGGCCCCTGTGCTTGGGTTGGTCCCAGTCACTGCGCGCGAGGCACAATCCCCAGTCCGCCAGATGTGCGAACGTGCTCCAGATCTTTTGCCCGTTGAGCACCCACATGTCGCCGTCACGTGTCGCCCGGGTGCGAGCCCCGGCGAGGTCCGAACCCGATGAAGGTTCCGAGAAGAACTGACACACGAGCGCTTCCCCGGCGAGAACCTTTGGCACGAATTCCGCCAGGAAGTCCGGCTGCCCGTGCGCCACCATTGTCGGCACGCAGACGCCGAATGTCGTGCCACTCAGTATCCCGAAATCGGAGAGGACGTAGTCCCTGGCCTCCTCCACGAAGGCTGCTTCGTATGCACCTGGTAGACCCTGGCCCCCGTACGCTTTGGGGAAGGTGATCCCGGCATAGCCCGCCTCGTAGACGCGACGTTGCAGCACCCGACTCGCCGCCATGACTTCGGGCGTGTAGTACTCCACCTCGTGGCGTTCGGGTGGACCGACCCGCCGCTCCATGTTGTCGCGAAGCCAGGACCTGGCCTGGAGCCTGTAGGTCTCCAGATCGGGAATGGCCACGCCTTCTGCGAGTGCAGTGTTCTGGCTCATGACGCCTTTCTTACAGTCCCTGGATCGAACAGATCCGCTCACGGTGCCATTCGGACTGGCCGAAAAGCAATCCGTTCATCGTGATACGGCGCAAGAACAGATGGAGGTCGTGTTCCCAGGTGTAGCCGATGCCGGCGAAAATCTGGAAGCACCCTTGCGCCACCTCGATCCCGATGTCCCCGAGCCAGGCCTTGGCCATGCTGGCCACCTCTCCCGCGTCGGACTGGCCTCCCTGGACCGCCTTGGTGGCGGCGGCGGAAATCGCATGGGCGGCTTCGATCGACAGGCTCATGTCGGCCAGCTGGTACTTGATCCCCTGGTACGAGCCGATCGGCCGGCCAAAGGCGATGCGATCGACGGCGTATTGGCGGGTCATCTCGAAGAGGGCAGCGATCGCCCCCAGGGTTTCGGCCACGGAGAGCACGAGTGCGTGGACGAGTTGCTGCTCTATGTCCGCCTCGGCTTGACCGCTCTGGCCCAGGAGGGACTCAGGGCCGACGCGCACCTGTTTGAGCTCGACGGTACCGAACCGCTGCGTGATGTCGTGCGAGTCGAGGGGGTGCACGACAACCCCCGGCACATGGGCTGCGACGAGGAATTGGGAAAGTCCTCCGGGCCCCGTGGCGGCGACGAGCAGCCACGCCGCCTGGCTCGCGCCCTGGATCACCGCGGATGTGCCGGACAACACGAAATCTCCGTCACTCGCAGCAGCGGTGATCGAAGCGCCTGGGGCCCATTTCCCGGTGGCATCGTTGGCTACCCAGGCGGCAGCCGACTCGCCCGCCATCACGACAGGCAGGATGCTTTCACGCTGGACCGCAGTGCCACTTCGGGCCAATGCCCCGGCGACGACGTTCATGGCGACAAACGGTCCAGGCTGGAGCCGTCGGCCCCGCTCTTCGGCGACTATTGCCGCGTCTCGCAGGCCCTCGCCCGAGATGCTGCCGCCGCCGAACTCCTCGGGTACGAGCAGCGAGAACCAACCGAGTTCGGCCGCGTCTCGCAGGTAGCCCAGCGGAAGGTCCGTCCCGCCCCCCTCGTCGAAGAGCCGTCGGACCGTCTCGAGGGGACAGGCGGCCTCCATGAACCTGACCGCTGTGTCCCGAAGGAGTTCTTGATCGTCGGTGAGTGTGAGTTCCATGCGCGAATCCCCGGTTCAGAAGCGTTGTGTCCAGCTGCGTCCGCGGCACTGTATATGCACTCGAACCCTCCCGTCAGATGCTCGAAGGGAGGGCGGGTGGACCCCCGGGTCTCGGGAGTTGGGGTATTCGATCACTCCGCGCCATCGGAGCCGGCGGGGGCCTTGAAGAGGAAGTCCTCCATCATCGTCCGGCCTGCCGCGTCGACGTACTCGAATCTCACGCCGAGGGGATCGCGATGGTACGAGAACGTGTGCGGCGCTTCTGCGCCGGCCCGACCACAGATTTCCATTGGGCACGCGCCCCCTTCGAGCTGGCGGACATCGCCCGCCAGGGAATCGGAGAAGAACCCGATGTGATGGAGGTTGGAGTACTCGTTGCAGACCCACGGAGTTCCCGGCCGTTCTTCGACGAGTTCGAGATGCGGGGCCTTCGTCGAGTAGCAGAGCTTGAGGGAGATCACCTCGTCGGAACCCGACGCAGTCCGCACTTCGGTGTCCGCTTCGATGGTGGGGCCCCATTCGACGCCGAGCAGAGACGAGAGTCGCTCCCGCGCCGCCTCGATCTCGGGGACGACGATGCCGACGTGGTACAGCTCACTCAAGCTCATTGCCCTTTTACCTCCGATGCTTGCGGGTAAACCGAACTCTTGCACGTCGGCGGGCGACGGTGTCGGGGATCACGCCCCCGGCCCAGGCCGTTGTGGACGGGGAGGGCAGCATCGCGCCGGCAAGGCTTTGCCACCAGGGCCCGCTTACGGCCCGTGAGGGAGCGCCGGGTCTCTGCTACCTTCGTCTTGTGAATGCCGATGAGTTGATCCTGATTAGCGTCGATGATCACATCGCCGAGCCTCCCGACATGTTCGATCGGCACCTGCCTGCTCGGTACAAGGACCTGGCACCCCGCGTGGTGGAGGATGGCGACGGGGTCCAACAGTGGTACTACGGCGATGTCCGGGGAAGAAATCTCGGCCTCAACGCGGTGGCAGGCAAGCCCCCGGAGTTCTTCAACATCGACGCCAATCGATACGAAGAAATGCGCCCGGGTTGTTATGACGTGCACCAACGGGTGCAGGACATGAACGCCGGAGGGCAACTCGCCGGTCTCAATTTTCCGAACTGGACCGGATTCTCCGGACAGGTGCTGAACCAGGGGCCCGATCCCCAGGTCAACGAAATAATGATCCGGGCCTACAACGACTGGCACATCGACGAGTGGTGCGGTGCCTATCCCGACCGGTTCATCCCTTGCGGGCTGTTGCCGCTCTTCGATGCCGAGCTCGCAGCAAAGGAAGTCCGCAGGCTCGCCGCCAAGGGCTGTCATGCCGTGACCTTCTCCGAGAATCCCGAAGCATTGGGTATGCCGAGCATTCACTCGAGAGCCTGGGACCCGCTCTTTGCAGCGGCGGTCGATGAGGGGACCGTGCTCTGTTGTCATGTGGGGTCCTCATCGCGGACGTTCCATACGGCCCAGGACGCACCGCCCAGCGTGGCCATGACCTTGTCATCGGTGTCGTCCATCCTCACCCTGGCCGACCTGATCTGGTGCGACGCCTTCCAGCGGTTTCCCGACCTCACGTTCTCGCTCACCGAAGGGGACATCGGGTGGATTCCTTACTTCCTGTGGCGGGCCGAACACGTTCTCGACAGACACCACGGTTGGACCGGTCATACGTTTCCCGACGGCATCAACGGGCCGTCCGATGTGTTCCGTCGCAACATCCTCTGCTGTTTCATCAAAGAGCCGATTGGCCTCGCCAACCTCGAGCACTTCAATATCGACAATGTCTGTTGGGAATCCGATTTCCCTCACTCGGACGGGACCTGGCCCGAAGCACCGGAGGTACTTTCGGAGATCCTCAGCGGCCTCGAGGACACACAGATCGACAAGATCACGCACGCCAATGCCATGCGTCATTACCAGTTCGATCCGTTCAGCCGCCGAACCAAGGACGCGTGCCGCGTCGGGGCGCTCCGAGCGGCATCGCCCGATGTGGACACCGTGACCCGGGTTGGTCGACCCGCCGACGACCGGGACCTCGCCGCCTGGGCCAAAATCAGCGCCCGAGTGGCCGCGAATCGCTGAATCGCAGCAGCCAGGCCCGGGCCCAGCGTCTCATCTTCTTTCTACGGGCGGCTGACCGGTTTGACGCGACGGCGGAGCTTCGCCTGGCATAGTTGTGTGCAGTCGGAGTGGCTGGGCGAGATGCTGAAAAGGGGTTGGGTCATGACCGAGGGATCCCGATGCTTCCTTGAGCGGAGTGCGAAATGCCTGCGGTGACGGTCGACGACACGACCGAGCTGCCACGGATTCCGGAACCCGATGGTGCGGGCTCGACCGAGCGCCCGCTCAAGTCGGTCACGACCGCACCGAGCGGCTTCGAGGGGGAGGGGTTCCCGGTGCGCCGGGCCTTTGCCGGGCTGAGCCTGCAGGAGCTCGACCCGTTCGTCCACATGGATCAGATGGGCGAGGTGGACTACGCCCCCGGTGAGCCCAAGGGAACACCTTGGCATCCGCACCGAGGATTTGAGACGGTGACGTACATGATCGACGGGACCTTCCAGCATCAGGACTCTCATGGCGGGGGAGGGCTCATCACCGATGGGGCTACGCAGTGGATGACCGCGGGTGCCGGGATCCTCCATATCGAGACACCACCCGAGGCCCTCGTCGTCTCCGGTGGGATCTTTCACGGCATTCAGTTATGGGTGAACCTCGCCGCCAAGGACAAGTTCATCGCCCCGGCGTACCAGGGGCTCGAGGCCGCTGAAGTGGCCCTCTTGGCCTCCCCCGACGGCGGCGCGCTCGTGCGGGTGATCGCGGGCGAGCTCGCCGGGGTCAGCGGTCCCGGGTCGACCCATTCGCCCATGGCGCTCATGCATGCCTCTCTCCGACCAGGTGCGCAATTGCGGATCCCGTGGAATCCGTCGTTCAACGCCTTGGCCTACGTGCTGGCCGGATCGGGTCGCACGAGCACCGAAGGTCGACCCGTGCACACCGGTCAGATGTCGGCGTTCGGTCCCGGCGATTGGCTCGCCCTCCAAGCGGACGAGAAACAGGACTCGCGCTCTGCCGATTTTGAGGTGCTCATCCTCGGGGGGCGACCCATCGGCGAGCCGGTCGAGCACTACGGGCCATTCGTGATGAACACGAGGGCGGAAATTCAGCAGGCGATGGACGACTTCGAAGCGGGCCGTCTCGGTCGGATCCCGGCCAATGCGCTCATGCCGCACGTCTACGACCCCAATCCGAGAACGGGACACGCCGGGATCTGAGAAGGCGGGGCGCCGCAGGGTCAGGTGATGGACGCCTCGAAGATGCTCTGGACCGAATCGGACAGGGTGGCGTTGAACGCTGCGTCATCCTCCGTCACCCGTAGCCCGTCCGTCAGGGCCCGGGAAAAGCTGGCGATGACGCCGTGATTCCGGGCCAGACGGGCATTGGCCTCCTGCCTGGTGTAGCCGCCTGACAGCGCGACAACCCGCAGGATGCCGGGCTGGCGCAACAGGTCGGCGTAGAAGTCGTCGACCTCGGGCAGCGTGACCTTCACAATGATGCGCTGCTCTGGCGCGAGTTCGCTGAGGTGTTCGAGGATCGCTGCCTTCAGGAGCGCCTCCGCTGCACGCCTTCTCGGGGCATGCGATGGAGATCTCAGGCTCGAGGATCGGGACGAGGCCGGCCTCGAGAATTGGTCGGGCGACGTCGAATTGCTGGTCGACGATCGCCGCAATTCCCTTGGTGTCGGCCAGTTGTACGAACGATCGCATTTTCGTGCCGAAGACGCGGCCTTTCAATCCGAGTGCGAGGAGCGCGTCGAGGTCCGGAATCGGCTTCATGAGCTGTACGCCGTCGGTGACCGGCGTCAGGCCCCGGTCGACCTTCAAGAAGGGGACGATGCGTTTCGTGTTCCACAGGTAGTCGGCGAACGGCTGACCGCCGATCTCGCGGTGGAGGGAGTCCTCGAAGAGGATGGCCCCAAGGATGCGGTCCCCGTCGAATGCCGGGCTCAGGGCGATGCGGCTGCGCATGGTCTGCATAAGGTCGAACATCTCCTCGTCGGTGGAATAGGCGTCCCTGGCGATCCCGTACGCGGCCAACGCATTGGGAGTGCTGCCGCCACTCTGGTCGAGGGCGGCGATGAAGCCCTTTCCGGAGCCAACCTTCTCCAGCTGCTGCTCGTCCATGGTCGGTAACCCTTTCGTCCCGGCAGCCGTTCTCCGCTGCTCATCCAATGATGCACGGCGAAGGATTCGATCGCTAGCTCTAGCTCGGCTCCCGACACCCGACGAAGGTTCGAGCCTGATCCAGCGCCCGCCCGAACGTGGCCGGATCCCGGTACGGTGAGGTCCTGGCAAGCTGACGGACGGTCGAGAAAGGACACAACCATGGCATCGGACACGGATGAGGTCGCACAGGCGGTTGCGGATTTGACGCATGCAATGGCAGGGCTCGTGCGGGTGATCGATGCCAAGGGTCCCGAGGCAGTCGCAGGCCACATTTCAGATGAGTTCTCCGAGGCCCTCGACAAGCTGGTGGCGCGTCTGGACGCGATCCGGGGATTCACCAGCTGAACCCACCTGCGTGCCGACGGCCTGCCGGTAGAGGCCGGCCGTCTCGGAGGCGGACCGCCTTGGGTCCGAGGCGCTTGGGATCGTCCCAAAGGGCGCTACCGTTCCGTCCGTGAACGAATGGCCCGAAGACTGGCATCCGGTGAACGCCGCAGAGGCGCAGCAGTACATCGACGCTCATCAGAATGGTGGGGGGGACGCCGAGCTGCTCGAAGAGTGCCAGTCGTTCCTCCCTCATCAACCCTCGACCCGCGTAGCTGGCCGGCGAAGGCCCCTCGCGGCCCTCGGTTCTGCACGCCCCCCTGCCACCCCCACTGCAGCGGGCCCTCCTCCTGAACCTGGAACGATCGCAGCGATGTACCGACTGCGAAAAATGGCAGTTAATGTCATCAGGCAGAATGAGACTTTCGGCAGTTCATGCAATTAAGGAGGAACGGGCGATGGTGGCGGATTCGTTGACGATCGAAACGATGGAGTTGCCAAAAAGTGGCCTGGCGGTGCGCAAGAAGGAGCGAACGAGGCGGCAACTGGCCGAGGCGGCCGCCGAGCTGTTCTCCGAGCGGGGGTATGCGGGAACCACCATTGACGACATCGCAGCGGCGGTCGACGTGTCGCCGCGGACCTTCTTTCGCTACTTCCCGACAAAGGAGGATCTGGTCGTCGCCATCGGAGCCACCAGTCTGGACCTCTTTCTCGAAGCCCTCCGCAATCGGCCACCCGAAGAGTCCCTGCAGGTGGCGTTGAGAGCAGCGATCGGGCAATCGCTCGCCACGGGGTGGGAGGACACGGCGAAGGTCCGCTCGTTCCTGACCCTGCTCCGCGAGACCCCCGCGCTCAGGGCACGTTGGCTGGAAGAGGCTTACGGCAAGCGGGACCTCATGGCGGAGGTCATCGCGGCCCGTACCGATACCGATCCGTCCGATTTGCGCAATCTCCTCATTGCGGGAGCCATCACCTTGACGATCAACACCGCCCTGCAGGTGTGGGCCGATCAGGAGGATGAACCTGACGCTTCTTCGTTCGTCTATCGCGGACTGCTCGAGTTGTCCCTGCCGCTTCTTCCGAACTAGACCGCGTTGACCCGACACGCCGTCTTTAGATCAGCAGTTCTGTGACTTCCCTCGCTTCGAGAACACGGAGCATTCGGACCGGCCAGATGCCGTTCGAGGAAGGGGACCACTTCACGAAGCGTGAATGGTTGGCGCTCGGCGTCATGTGCTTCACCGTGCTGCTCATGTCACTGGATCAAACGGTGCTCAACGTCGCGTTGCCGACGTTGGTCAAAGAGCTCCACCCGACGAGCAGCGGGTTGCAGTGGATCGCCGACAGCTACACCCTCACGACTGCCGTGTTCCTCCTCTTCGGGGGTGCGCTCGGCGACCGTTTCGGAAGGCGGCGGCTCTTCCTGATCGGCGTCGCCATCTTCGGGGGAGGTTCGTTAGGTTGCGCGCTCGTTCACTCCACCGGACCCCTCATTGCGGCCCGCGCCGTCATGGGCTTCGGCGCAGCGCTCCTCACGCCGGCCACGCTGGCCATCATTGCGTCGACATTCTCGGGGCGTCGGCGGGCCCGGGCCATTGGGATCTGGGCCGGGGTGGGCGGTATCGGCGCCGCGGCCGGCCCGCTCCTTGGTGGGTGGCTCCTGCAGCACTTCTGGTGGGGTTCGGTCTTCCTGATCAATGTGCCGGTGGCCGTCCTGGCCTTTGTGGGCGGCATCTTTGCGCTCAGCGAAAGTCGTGCATCCGAGCGCCCGAATCTCGACCCTGTGGGGGTGGTCCTTTCCTCCCTGGGTCTTACGGCACTGACCTACGGGTTCATCGTGACGTCGTCCGATGGTTGGGCGTCGGTACAGGTGGTGGTGGCTTTGACGATCTCGGTGGTGCTGCTGTCGGCATTCATCGCGTGGGACGGCCGACGAAGTAATCCGTTCCTCGACCTCACGCTCTTCAAGAATCGCACCTTCTCCTCGGCCTTGGGGGCGATCACTGCAGTCTTCTTCGTCATGTTCGGCGTGAGCTATCTCGTGAGCCAATACATTCAGTTCGTGCAGGGGGCCGATCCCTTCGACGTCGGTATCCGGTTCATCCCTTCCGCTGCCGCCACCATTTTGGGCAGCAATCTGGCGGCGCGTCTCACGGCGCGCTTCGGGCTCCGAGCCATCATGCTCGTGGGCATGTTGCTGGTCACCGGTGGCCTCGTGACGCTGACGACGCTGACGGTCGCATCCGGAGTCTTGCCCGTGACGATCGCATTCGTCCTGGTGGGATTCGGGATGGGTCTCGTGATCGCGCCAGCGTCCAACGCCATTGTAGGAACCCTGCCCCCTGACAAGATCGGCGCCGGTTCCGGCCTGCGGGCCACGGTCCAGTTGTTGGGCGGTTCCTTCGGGGTGGCGATCGCGGGCAGCTTGGCGGTGGGGGTCTACCGGTCCTCCATCCAAAAGGCATTCGACGGGCCGCTGCGCCATGTCCCCGTGGCGTCCCGCCCGGTGATCCAAAGCCAGATCGGGGAGGCACTGGGCGCCGCGGCCAAACTTCCCCACGATGTTGGCCAAGCGACCAAGGTGGCGGCCAACGAGGCGTTCGTGCAGGGCATGCATCTCGCCGCGCTCGTCGGTCTGGGGGTCATGTGCATCGCCCTGTTGACGACCGCCATCTACGTGCCGTCCCGCGTGACGATGATCGACGATCTCGACGAGAATGTTGCACTGCACTTGTAGCTGACCGACCCTCTCCGCCCGCGTGCGCGAGATGGTCGGCTTGCAGATGTACCACGGCCTGGTTGCGTCTCGGGTCCAACCCAGCGAGAGTTCAGGTATTGATCAGTCGGTAGCGACGCGTGTGCCCTGACGCTGACGTTCGCGTCAAGCACCGTTGCGCGCTCGTGAAGCAGACGCCGCTTCGATTCCGAAGGATCCCGGGAGTGCTGCGTGACCTTGCCTGTCGGTCGGGCGTACAATTAGTTTTCAGTCGCGAGGACGCGAAGCTCGTTGAGCAATTGAAGCGTCAGTACGAGGCGCGAGAGCGAAAGCAAAATCTGGCCACGGTCCTTGAGGCCAGGGTGTGGAGGAGTTGACATGGGTAGAAGTCCGGGATGCTTCCACGTCCTCGAGAATCATCGGTGGCCGGCATGACGGCGAAGCGGCGGAGAAGGCCGCATGTACCGAAGCTCAACGACATGCTCGGCCCACTCGAGGCGGAGGTCATGGAGATCATCTGGACCCGGGGGACGGCATTGGTCTCGGAGGTCGAGGAAGTTCTGAACAAGCGTCGGACCGCGCCACTGGCCTACAAGACGGTGCTGACGATCTGCACGCGGCTGAGCGAAAAGGGTGTGCTCGACCATGAAAAAGAAGGGCGCGCCTTTCGGTATTACCCGACCATGACCCAGACTGAGTTCGTTGCATGGCAGGCATCAAAGGCTTCCGACGCCCTCTTGAGCCGCTTCGGTGACGTCGCCCTCTCGAGCTTCGTCGATCAGGTGGCCGCCGATCCCGAGCAACTGGCGGCGCTGCGAGATCTGTTGGGTCGCGAAGAGTACGCGTAAAAGCAGCGCACCAACGGTCTGAGAGCCCGCTGGCGGGCCAACGGTCGGTGCCCCTCACCGGGCTGACTCGCCGCTGGGCAAACGCACAACTGGTCGTTGCTGGAGCCGCCGAGCGGTGCTTCAGGGCGACGTCGCTGCACCGGGCCGAGGCGGAGCATCGGACCGGTCGGTCCCGGTCACGGGGGCGACGCCCGTCGAGAGTCCCGAAAGGGCCTCGAGAACCAGGAACAGCGCGGCATGGTCGAGGGTCCCGAGGCCTTGGGCCCGGGCGGCCCCCATGAGCTGGGCCACGAGGGCTCCGACCGGGAGCGAGATGCCGGCCTGGCGCGCGGCGTCCATGGCGATCCCCAGGTCCTTGTGATGCAGGTCGATCCGGAACCCCGGGTCGAAGGTACGCGCCAACATCGAGGTCGCCTTGCGGTCGAGTACCCGGCTGCCGGCAAGGCCGCCGGCCAGCACCTGTAGAGCGAGCGCGCGATCGACATCGCATGCTTCGAGGAAGACCAATGCCTCCGCCACCAACTCCAGTGTGCCGGCAACGATCATCTGGTTGGCGGCTTTGACGGTCTGCCCGGCTCCTGATGCGCCGACATGGACGACGGTCGTGCCGAGGCAGTCCAGGAGCGGTCGTGCGCGTTGGAAGGTCGGCGCGGGGCCACCCACCATGATCGACAGGGTGCTGTCGATCGCGCCCTGTTCCCCACCTGAGACCGGGGCGTCGAGGACCTCGACGCCCCGTGCCGCGCCCTCCCGGGCGATGCGGCGGGAAGTCTGCGGGTGGACGGTGCTCATGTCGATGAGAAGGGCGCCCGGCCGGAGGTGGGCGAGCGCACCGTCGGAGCCCAGGACGACCTCCTCGACATCGGGGGAGTCGGGAAGCATCGTGATGACGACATCGGCTTGTGTGGCGGCCTCGCGCACCGAACCCGCCGCCCGGCCACCGGCGTTGACAAGCGGCACCAGTCGTTCCGGGCTCCGGTTGCACCCGACGACCGCAAATCCGGAGCGGACCAAGGCGATCGCCATGGGGCGGCCCATGATCCCCAATCCGATAAAGGCAATTGTTTCCCTCGGGGGCCCCGCTGAGCCCGATGGCCCGCCGGGATCCTCGGGCTGTGCAGCCATAACCACCTCCAGTGTCACGGGCCGTGGGGCGACGCGTCGTCCTTTCTATTCGACGAAAACGGTCGAGCACCACTACGGGAGGGACAGTGCCGACGCCCCGGCCGAGGCCTTGGCGGGCCGCCTGTAGGTGCTGCTCGGGGACCGGAGCACTGCCGGCGCTGGCGCGGCCGTTGCGCAGTGGCGAGAATCGTTGCATGCAACGACGAAAAGGAGCATGAGATGCCGGCAAGGGGCAGTGCCGAATGGCAGGGTGACGTGCCGACCGGTGCGGGCACGTTCACCGCCGGTGACACCATACGTGGGGGGTACACGTTCAAGTCCCGCTTCGAGGACGGTCCGGGCTCCAACCCCGAACAGCTCATCGCCGCCGCGCATGCCGCCTGCTTCTCGATGGCCCTGTCCAACCTGCTGGCCCAGGCCGGGCATCCGCCCGAATCCGTCCACACGGAGGCCATGGTCACCCTGCGGCCGGTGGATGGAGCCCCGACCATCACGAAAATCGCACTCGTCACGGTGGGCCGGGTGCCCGGGGTCGATGAGGACGCATTCAAAGAGCACGCCGCGGCGGCCAAGGCGGGGTGCCCCGTCAGCCGGGCCCTGGCCGCTGTGCCCGAGATCACGCTTGATGCGTCGCTGGCTCCATGACCGACGCCTTCGTCCTGGGAGGTGTGCGCACCCCGGTGGGCCGTTACGGGGGCTCGCTCTCGCACCTGCGGACCGACGACCTGTTGGGCCGGACGATGGTGGCTGCGTGCAACCGGGTGGGTGTACCGCTCGACAGGGTCGACGACATCACAGCAGGCTGCGTCAACACCGCCCACGAAGGGATGGGGGACATCGCACGCTGGGCTGCGCTGGCTGCCGGCTTCCCGAACTCTGTGCCCGCGGTCACTGTCAACCGATTTTGCGCCTCATCGCTCACGGGGGCCATCTCGCTCGCGCATGCCATCAGGAGCGACGAGCTCGCCGTCGGTTTGGCAGCAGGCGTGGAGTCGATGTCGCGCTCGGGCTGGGCGCAGATGAAGGGCGATGCGCCGTTCAGCCCGCGGGGTCCGGTCCTCTTGTTGGACACGATGTGGTCGGGTGCCGGAGGGCCGCCCAATCCCACCCTGGTGGCCAGCAATGCCTACGTCGAAATGATCAAGACGGCACAGAACGTGGCCGACCGCTACGAGCTGACGCGTGAGGAGATCGACGCGTTCGCTCTCCGGTCGCACCAGCACGCCGCGGCGGCCCGGGATTCGGGCAGGTTGGCGGCCGAGATCCAGCCCGTGGAGATCCCCGGCACTCGCAAGGAGCCGGCATGGACGTTCGAGCACGACGAGATCATCCGGGGTGACACTACCGTCGAGCAGCTGGCGCGGCTCGGCCCGCAGCCGAATACCACGCAGATGACTGCGGGCAATTCCTCCCCCCTCAGCGACGGCGCCAGTGCAGTGGTCCTGGCCAGCCAGGGTGCAGCGGAGGAGCTCGGCATCGAACCGATGGCCCGGGTCGTCTCTTCGGCCACCCACGCGCTTGATCCCGCGTACATGGGCATCGCCCCCGCCTTCGCCATCGCCAAGGCGCTCGGACGAGCCCGGATAGCGCCGGAGGACATTGACATCTGGGAGGTCCACGAGGCCTTCGCCGCCCAGGCGCTCGGCGTCCTCCGTGAATTGCCGCAGCAACTCGGGGGATTCGAGGTTCCCGATGACCGGCTCAACCCGAACGGGGGCGCTGTCGCCATCGGCCACCCGTTCGGCTCTTCGGGAACCCGTTACGTACTCACGTTGGCCACCGAGCTCCACCTGCGCCACCTCCGCTACGGCGTGCTCGGGGTCTGCGTCGGTTCGGGCCAGGGTGTCGCCCTCGTGCTCGAGAACGCCGCCCTGGGGTAGGGCAGAACGGATCGTCCCGTCCGTCCCGAGTTCAGTTGAAGCGGGCGCGCAGTCCTTGGGCCCGGATCCGCAGCGACCGGGCCGCCTCGTCCGCCACCCCGGGGCCGAGAGCCGACTCCTCGAGGAGGGCAGCGGCGTCGTCGTAGCAACCCAGCGCGGCGAGGCCGTCGGCCAGGGCGACGTGCTCGGCCAGTGACTGCCCGGGAATGGCGGCCCGCAGCCGGGTCACCCATCGCACGCTTTCGGTCTGCCCTCGCCGGCGGAAGCTGTGATCGAGATTGGCCAACATCCTGGACAGGATGGCCGGCGTCCCGACTGAGGCGAGCATCCCGTCGGGGAGGTCGACCGGGGCGCCGGCGACAGACTGCAACAGACGGGCGCACGCCGTGCGATCGAGGCGTCTTCCCCCGGAGAATGCGTCAATGAGGAGGTCCGGCCGGGCGGGATCCCGCACCAGGAAGTGACCGGGCATGCCGACGCCGACGAGAGGGACGCCACAGCGACGCCCGATCTCGATGAGAAGGACGGAGATCGAGATCGGGATCCCGAGCCGGCGATCGAGCACCTTGTCGAGATACGAGTTGCGGGGGTCGTCGTAGGTCCGGACATCGCCGCGGAGACCGAGCGTCTCGAACACGAAGCGACAGAGCGCATCGACGTCGTCCCGTCCCACCTGCGCCGAGAAATCATCAAGGCGCTCCAGCTGCGCGCCGACATCGAGGGCGGGGTCGGCATGGGCGGCGATCACGAGAGCGGCCTCGTCGAGGGGGATGTCGTCCTGGCGCATGAGGGTCCGCCATCTCGCCGTGTGCTCCACGGCATGACTGTACAAGGCACAGTCCCGTCATCCGATGCGTTGCGATCCTGTGACAATCCGAAGAATCGCGGACTCTCGTCATCCAACGCCGAGTGCGTACCGAATGGCATCCAGAGAAATCGCACGTTGGAGAGAACGACGAGGAGAACAATGAAGGTTCGTAGGCGTGGCCTCGCCAAACGAGGAGACAGGAGGGGGACGAGGTTCGCCACGGCCGCTGTTGCCGCGGTGACCGCCGGATCGATCGGTCTCCAAATTCCGTCAACCCTCTCGGGCAGTGTGGCGGGAGCCTCTTCGCCCACGGCCAAGGATCTCGCCAACGCGGTTGCTTCCTGCGCCGCGCCCACGGGCGAGGGATATTGGCAGGTGTCGGCCGAAGGAGGCGTGTTCACCAACGGCGCCGCCGTGTTCTACGGATCGGCGGCCGGGACCCGGCTCAACGGGCCGATCGTGGGTATCGCGCCGAGCGTCGACGGTCGCGGGTACTGGCTGGTGGCCTCCGACGGTGGCGTCTTCTCGTATGGCGACGCACCGTTCGAGGGATCGGCGGGGTCGATGCACCTCAACCAGGCGATCGTGGGCATCGTGCCCACGCCGGATGGACAGGGGTACTGGCTGGTGGCCTCCGACGGTGGCGTCTTCACCTTCGGCGATGCCGGGTTCTACGGGTCGACGGGGGGTCTCACTCTGCACGAGCCCATCGTCGGCATGGCCGCAACGAAGGACGGGCGCGGCTACTGGCTCGTCGCAGCGGACGGTGGTGTGTTCGCGTTCGGGGACGCGCCGTTCTACGGCTCCCTCGGCGCCACACCGTTGAACAAGCCCATCGTCGGCGTCGCTCCGGCCCGCAACGGCAACGGCTACGTGCTGGCAGCCAGTGACGGCGGTGTCTTCACCTTCGGTGCTTCCCTCTTCTACGGCTCGGCCAATGCCGTCCATCTGCAGACGCCGGTCGTGGGCGTCGCCGGCACCTTCTTCGGCAACGGTTACACGCTCGGCGCCTCGGATGGCGGCATCTTCAACTACGGAGATTCGATCATTCTGCGGTGCGGCCGGTATGGCGAGTCTCGAAAGCCCCATCGTGGGATTGGCCTTCTTCTGAGCGACGCCCGTCACCTCTCTGATTGGTCCCATTCAACCGCAATGACAAGGAGCACACCATGCCGAACCTAAGCCGGCGACACTTTCTGAGAAACGCCTCCATCGGAGCGGCGGCCACGGGCGTGGCCGCCGCCGGGGGTCTGAGTCTTCTCACCGGCGTCAGTGGCGCCGACGTCGTCACGCCTCCGACGCCCACACCCCCCGACGGGCCGCTCCTCGAAGGCTCGGGTGTGGTCGCCCATGTCGTCGACGCCAGGGCCGGGAAGATCTCCATCTTCGTCGGAACGAAGCACATCGACTACACCAGCCAAGCGCTCGCCCAGGAGCTCATCAAAGCCACGCAGTAGGCCAGCCGCAGCACCCCCGCTCTCGTCCCTACCCTTCATGAGGTGAACTGAACATGTCGTCCCACAGAGAAGCACCCGCCATTTCCAAGGATCCCGCCGCCGACAGTACCGATGTGTATGCGTTCGTCAGCCCCGATAGCCCCGAAACGGTCACCATCATCGCCAACTACGTGCCGCTGCAAGCCCCTGACGGCGGGCCCAACTTCTTCGAGTTCGGAGCCAAGACGGTCGTGGGCAACGCCCCGCCGGTCGGGGACGATGTGCTGTACCAGATCCACATCGACAACACCGGGACGGGCACCCCCTCCATCACGTACCAGTTCCAGTTCACGACGACGATCCTCGATCCGAACACGTTCCTCTACGCCACCGGGCCGATCACGCATTCGCCCTCCACTGGTTACAGCGCCACCTGGAACCGCCGGCAGACGTACACGGTCAGAAGGATTGACATCGACCCCTACACGGGGCAGGTCACCGGAACACCCATCAGCCCACCCGCCGGAAGCGGTGGCGTGTTCTCCTGCCCACCCTGCAATGTCGGCATCCGCAGCACGCCGAACTACGCGTCCCTGTCGGCCCCGGCCGTCTACCGGATGTCAGACGGACTGACTGTGTTCGCCGGCCAACGGGCCGACGGCTTCTTCGTCGACCTCGGTTCCATCTTCGACCTCGGTGACCTGCGACCGATATCGGGCGACCAGTTGATCCCCGGTTCCAACACACCCGGCATCAACTCGCTCGCCGGCGTCAACGTTCACACGATCGCGCTGCAGATACCCATCAGTTCGCTGACCTCGAATGGCGCACCGCTGGCCATGGGAGCGAATGACCCCCATGCCGTCATCGGGGTGTACACGACGGCGCACCGCCAGACCGTGCGCATGTTCAATCCGGCGACGGGTACCACCACGGCGACGGGGCCGTACGACCAGGTATCGCGTCTGGGTAGCCCCCTCGTGAACGAGGTCGTCGTCCCCATGGCGTCGAAGGACTATTGGAACAGCCAGCAACCGAGAGACGACAAACAGTTCGCCGCCGCCGTGGAGCATCCGGAATTGCAGGGTCTTCTGCCGGTTCTCTACCCGGGCGCCTTCCCCCACCTGGCCGCGTACACCAAGCCCAGGGCCGACCTCGTGGCCATTTTCGCCACGGGGATTCCGGGCAGCGTCATCGGTGCTCCCTTCGGTGTCGGGACCTACCAGGGCGGAAAAGTGATTGCCGAGATGCTGCGCCTGAACATGGGAATCGCCCCGACGTCGACTGACGGGACGCAGGCTGGTACGAGCAACCTCGGCCTGCTCGGAGGCGACCTCGCCGGTTACCCCAACGGTCGGCGTCCCACCGACGACGTGGTGACCATCGCCCTCAAGGCCGTGGCGGGCGCGACGATCCCACTGGTCGACAAGACGTTCACTCCGGATGCGGCGGTTGCACTGGTGAACCAAGGCGTCACGGCGAGCCCTCGGGCCTACCAGGCCAATTTCCCCTATCTGGCCGACCCGCACGGTGGCTTCTCCAACCCGCCCGCCACACCTGCCTCCAATCCGAATCCTGAGCTGTAGGTTCGGCCATGGACGACACCCTCGGACACCATCACGGTCACTCCCATGGTCCCGCTGAAACGCCCTTCGTGGATGAGGGGCCGATGCAGGGTCCGCCTGAAGCGCTCGTCCTCGACATTGGCGACGACATCGGCGCACTCGTTCTCTATGCCGACGAATCGTGTCTCGGCCTGGAGATCGATCTGACGCCCGTCGGCGCGCCGAGGTCCCACCACATTCATACGATGATCCGGCGCAGGCGGGCCGTCGATCGCGAATTCATCGCCGGGGTGTACCCCGAACTCGTGGAAGGGACCTACACCGTCTGGGGAATCGACGGCCTTCCGCTCGGTGTGGTGACCATCAAGGGCGGTACCGTCGGTGAATTCCGATCGGGGGACTGCCGCACCCACGAGGAGCGTCTCTCGGCGTAAGTGATGATCGAACGCACCCACCACTTGCGCGGCGGGTGAACTTGTCATCAGATGGAGGAAATGCCCTCCGCTCCGCCCCCGTTCATCCTGGCGTCAGGCTCCACCACACGCTTGCGCGTCCTGCGTGATGCCGGGTTCGCCCCCGTCGTTGTCGTGAGCGGCGTGCCCGAAGACGTGGAAGGCATGGAGACGGAGCGGGCGGTCGTCCTCCTCGCGGAGCGGAAGGGCGCAGCCGTGGCCGAGGGACGGCGCGATGCCCTGATCCTGGCCTGTGACTCGATGCTCGAACTCGGGGGAGCGTCGCTCGGCAAGCCGGGCTCGGCGGTCGAAGCGATCGCCATGTGGCGACGCCTCTCTGGGAGTCGCGGCGTGCTGCACACCGGGCATTGCCTGATCGATACCCGCTCGCAGTTCTCCATCTCGCGGCTCGACAGCACCATCGTGCGGTTCGGCACGCCGAGCGAGGCGGAGATCGATGCCTATGTCGCCAGTGGCGAGGCACAGGCACTCGCCGGGGCATTCAGCATCGACGGCCGGTCGGCCCCCTTCGTCGAGGGCATCGAGGGAGTGCCGAGCAACGTCCTGGGAGTATCGCTGCCGGTCGTGCGGGAGATGCTCCACGAAGCCGGGATCTCGATCACGGACCTGTGGACGAATCATGGAGGTTGAGGACCCCAACGTGAGCAGCGACGTCGACCGGGAGGAGAATGTCCATGAGGATCAGATCCGGTTGATCGCGCCGGGCCATGGCCAGACCCGTCTCCGCATCGACCGCACTGAGCGTGACGTGTCCGACGTTGTGGACGAGGAGGATGGCCAGCTTCGAAATTGGGAGCGTTGTCCTCAATACATGAGTATGCGTGCCACGCCGGCCCTCCACGACGTGCAGGGGAAGGCCGGCCTGCGTCGCCCACTACATCCAAAATGTCGTTCCCGACGGGGGAGAAGTCGGCGGTTTCGGGCGGAGGGGTGGAGCCCGATGGCGCAACGTCATACCTTCGTGGGCAGCGGCAGGCGGGCGCTCGGGCGCTCTGCCTGGGTGTAATGGACGACGCACGCCGTCCTCACGAAACCCTCACTATCGAAGGTAGACGAAACAATCGTACTACATGATTGCGTGAAATTGGCCGGATTTTGCTGACCCTTGACGGCACCGGGGTTGCACGCACCGGTGCGCCCACGGCGTCCTCACCGACGGTAGGAGGGCTTCACGCGGCCGGTGGCGCCTGACCGTCCCCGTGCGCAGGGAGCCATGGCAGCCGCCAGGACGGGTAACCGCGGACCAGGTCGTCCGCACGTGCAGGACCCCACGACCCGACCGCATACGGCACGGGAGCGGGAGGATCGCTCAGCAACGGCTGCAGGATGCGCCAGGTCTCTTCTACCGAATCCTCCCTCGTGAAGAGGGAATGATCGCCGCCCAGCGCGTCGTGGATAAGTCGTTCGTAGGGTTCGGGGGGTTGACCGAGCTGGGCCGCGAAGGGCAGATCCATGTGCACGTCCCGGCACGCGCACCCGTCGGTGCCTTTCGAGCGCAGGACCATCCGCACGCCGGCATCGGGATCGATCCGGAAGACGAACTCGTTCGGATCCGCATGTTGCACCTCGGCCAGGAACGCCAGGGCGGGGACGCGCCGGAAGATCACCCGCACCTCTGTCGCCCGGGCGACCAGCGCCTTCCCGGCCCGGATGAAGAAGGGCACCCCGGCCCAGCGCCAGTTCTCCACATGGAGGCGGAGCGCCACGTAGGTCTCGGTGCTCGAGTCCCCCTTGACCCCCGGGACGTTGCGGTACCCGTCGTACTGTGCCCGCACGCAATGCGCCGGATCGACGTCGGGCACGGAGCGAAAGACATCGACCTTCTTGTCCCAGAGCGCCCCGGCCCCCGGACCGACGGGCGCTTCCATTGCCAGGAGGGCGAGCACCTGGAGGAGGTGGTTCTGCACCACGTCGCGCACGGCACCGACCTTGTCGTAGAACGCCCCCCGGTCGTCCACGCCGAAGTCTTCGGCCATCGTGATCTGGACGGCAGCCACATGATCTCGATTCCACACCGGCTCGAAGAGCGCATTGGCGAATCGGAGAAACAGCATGTCGAGAACCGGCTGCTTTCCCAGGAAATGATCGATGCGCAGGATCTGGTCTTCGGCCAGCACCTTGTGGAGTTCGGCATTGAGCGCGCACGCTGACTCGAGGTCGTGGCCGAAGGGCTTCTCGATCATCACGGTGGCGTGCTCGGCCAGGCCCGCCTCGCCGAGTCCGGCCACCACCCGTCCGAAGAGGAAGGGTGGGATCTCCAGATAGAAGAGCGGCCGCGAGGACGCGTCCAACAGAGTGGCCAGCGACTCGTAGGTCCTCGCATCGGTGATGTCGCCTTGGAGGTAGGTGAATCTCTTCGTCAATTTCGCCAGGATCTTCGCATCGACGACTTGCCCGGCGTTGTCGAGAGCCTGTCGGATGGCGGTACCGAGCTGATTGTTTGACCACGGATCACTCGCCACCCCGATGATCGGACACCGGAGTTGGCCGGCTGCCTCCAGCCGGTAGAGCGCGCGGAACGTCATCTTCTTGGCCAGGTCTCCGGTGACACCGAAGATCACCAGCGTGTCGGGCGCATCCGGGTTCGCGGCGTTCTCCGTCTTCTTGACCATGATGCGATGACTCTATGGGATGCGCGCCCCTGCCGCCGTGCGTTCTCCGCCGGATTTCTTCTGTGTGAGGAGGCGCTGCACTGGGTAGGAGTAAAGGCATGACACAAGACGCTGAACTCGAGGTAGAAAAATTCGTCGCCCTGTTGAACGAGGACCTGGGGACCGAATACCAGTCGATCGTCCAGTACACCAACCACATCGCCACGATCAACGGGGCCGAGTTCTCGGGCATCGTGGCCGAGTTGAAGGCCCATCTCACCCAGGAGCTCTCGCACGCCCAGATCCTGGCGGAACAGGTCTCCTTCCTGGGGGGCGAGCCCGGCACCAGCGTGCCACCCGTCGAGCGCAACGCCGATAGCCGCCAAGCGCTCGAAGCCGACCTCCGTTTGGAGACCGAGCAGCTCGAGCGTTACCGGGAGCGTTTCAGCCAGGCGAACGACCTCAAGCTGGCCGATGTGGCCGAGGCGCTGCGCCCGCTGCTCGAGCAGACCCAGGAGCACGTCCGTGACCTCCAGATGGTCCTCGGGGACTGACGACCCGCAGGCGGGACGCCGTCAGCCGTCCAGCCCGAGCACCCGCAACGCGTTGGTACGGAGGAACTTGGGCCACACGTCGTCCTTGAGGCCGACCTGGGGCATCTCGCCCATGATGCGCTCGAGAGACAGCCCCATCGGGAAGTAGCCCGCATAGATGATCTTGTCGGCGCCACGCGTGTTGGCGTACTCGATGATGTCGCGGGGGTAGTACTTCGGGGCGAACGCACTGGTGGAGAAGTGAAGGCCCGGCCACTTGAGCATCAGCTTGACCGCGAGTTCGGTCCAGGGCTCACACCCGTGACGGGTCACGAAGACGAGTTCGGGGAAGTCGTACATGACCTCGTCGATGAGCTCCACGTGTTGGCAGGCCGCCTTCAGGCGGGGCCCGGGGATGCCGGCGCAGCAGAAGACGGGGATGTCGAGCTCGATGCACTTGGCGTAGACCGGGTACATCTTCTTGTCGTTGATAGGAACCTGGGGAAACGTCCCGGCGGGGAACACGCCGACGGCGCGTACGCCGTAGGTTTCGTACTCGCGCACAATGCGATTGATGCCCGCCATACCGTCGTTGGGATCGGTCGAGGTAGAGGCGATGAAGCGGTCCGGATACTGTTTCATCGCCTCGGCGCCGGTACCGGAGGCATCGCCCACGGTGATCATCGCTTTCTCAATGCCCCAGAGGTCCATCTCGCGCAGGGTCACGCTGACCGGGTCGTCGGTGGCCCCGAACCCTTTCTCGGGGACGTCTTTGAACATGTACTCCACGGGGAAGTCGAATTCCTCCTTGGATTCGACATCGCGCGTTTGTGCGGTGATGAATTTGTAGACGGCCTTCATGTCGTGATGGGGGAACCCCATCATCGTGTCGATGATGCCGATCCCCGAGGGCATGCCCATGTCGTGTCCTTCCCTCGAAAGCCGCTTCGGAATGGTGGATGCCGGATGTGGTTCTAGTTATAGTGGCGATGGCGCAGGTTCCGGAGGATCCCTCCGGTTTCTGAGTTCACGCGGAATTCACCCGTGCCTCCCGCCCAGAAGAAGCCCATGAGACGTGCAGTGGTGGCGGAGGACCCCGGTAGCATTGACCGGATGTCACGCGCTCGTTTGTGCGTGGTGCGGACCGGGTAGACAACTGACGAGAGAGAGGGTTCCGACGGATGGCGACACGCCGCGCAGCTCCTCGCCCGGCCGACGCAGAAGCGACCGTCTCCGACGCGGGCGACCGGGCGGCGCGTGGCGCCGTCCTGCCCCCGGATTGGGTGCGTCCTGTGGTCACCGCGCTGCGGCCGGTGGTCGATGGCGGGCGCAGGCCGTCGAAAGCCGCCATCGGCGACACGGTGACGGTGGAAGCCGAGGCATTTGTCGAAGGCCATGACGTGCTCACCTGCGACCTGCTCTTCCGGCCCGAGAGCACGCCGAAATGGTCGTCGGTGCCGATGGCGCCGCAGGGGAACGACATCTGGCGCGGAGAGTTCCCCATCACGACGATGGGGCGCCACCGCTACGCGGTCTACGCGAAGGTTGATCGATTTCTGACCTGGCGCAGGGACCTGCGCGCCCGGACCGAGGCCGGTCAGGATGTCTCGTTGGAGCTGTTGGTCGGGGCCGAGCTGATCGACGCCGCGGCGAAGAGGGCCACCTCCACCGCGCGGCGCCTGCTCTCGCTGGTGGCTGCCGACCTCTGGACCGGGGTGAAGGGGGTCGACGGGGACGTCTCCGAGGAGGTGGCCAGCGGGACCGGCGCGTCCACGCTCATCGAGCTCGTGTTCTCCGACATCCTCGGGCGGTTGATGGATCGGTTCTGCGATCCGGCGCACTCCGTGACGTCGGAGGTCTACTCCGTGGTGGCCGACCGGGAGAAGGCCCGCTTCAGCACCTGGTATGAGATGTTCCCGCGTTCGGCCTCCGCCGACCCGGACCGCCACGGCACGTTTGCCGACGTGCGGGCCAAGCTGCCGTACGTGGCGCACATGGGATTCGACGTGCTCTACCTGCCGCCGATCCATCCGATCGGGCGGACCGGCCGCAAGGGTCGGGACGGCGCCACGCATGCGGCGGCCGAGGATCCGGGGAGCCCCTGGGCCATCGGTTCGGCGGAAGGCGGCCATCGGAGCGTCCACCCCGAGCTCGGCACCATGGAGGAGTTCGGTGAACTGGTCGGCGCTGCGGCCGCACGCGGCATCGACGTGGCGATCGACCTCGCCTTCCAGGCCTCACCCGATCATCCATGGGTGAAGGAGCATCCGGCATGGTTCCGTCACCTCCCCGACGGGAGTATCCGTTACGCCGAGAACCCACCGAAACGGTACGAGGACATCTACCCCCTCGACTTCGAGACCGACGATTGGCAGGCTCTCTGGGCCGAGCTGCTCGACGTCGTGCGCTTCTGGGTGGCCCAGGGGGTCAAGGTCTTCCGGGTGGACAACCCGCACACCAAGCCCTTCGCCTTCTGGGAATGGATGATCCGCCTGGTGAAGACCGACCACCCCGAGGTCATCTTCCTCTCCGAGGCCTTCACCCGCCCGGCGGTGATGCAACACCTGGCCAAAGTGGGGTTCACCCAGTCGTACACCTACTTCACCTGGCGCAACACCAAGTGGGATCTGGAGACATACCTCACCGAGCTGACCGGGACCGACGTCGCGGCGTACTTTCGCCCCAACTTCTGGCCCAACACGCCGGACATCCTCCACGAGTCGCTCCAGACGGGGGGCCGCGCCGCTTTTCTGGCCCGGCTGGTCCTGGCGGCCACGCTCAGCTCGAACTACGGCATCTACGGGCCCGCCTTCGAACTGCAGGAGCACGTGCCCCGCTCGACGGGCTCCGAGGAGTACGCCCGCTCCGAGAAGTACGAGGTCCGCTCGTGGGACCTCGCTCGCCCCGACAGCCTCTCCGAGTTCATCGCACGCGTGAACAAGATCCGGCGGGACCACCCCGCCCTCCAGTTCAACGACGCGTTGCGTTTTCCACCGGGTTGACAACGAGCAGATCATCGCCTTCTCGAAGACCAGGAAGTCGGGGAATCAGGAGACCGGGACGGCGGGCCGGGACGTGATCCTGACCGTCGTCAGTCTCGACCACCTACGCGTGCAGTCGGGGTGGGTGGGTCTCGACCTCGAGGCGCTCGGGCTCGACCCCGGACGGCCCTATGTCATGCACGATCTCCTCACCGGAGCCCAGTACCGGTGGGAGGGGACCGACAACTTCGTGTTGCTCGACCCCACGGGGCTGGCGGCGCACCTGTTCGCGGTCGAGCAGGATGAGGATCCGTCGTCGGCGGGCGCACCGGCATGACGGCCACCGGTCTGCAGATCGTCGGGGAATCACCGGAGGGAGCCATCGTCGGTCCGGCGTCCACCGGTTGGTACAAGGACGCCGTCATCTACGAGGTCCACGTGCGCGCCTTCCACGACGGCAACGGCGACGGTGTCGGCGATTTCCGGGGGCTCATCGACAAGCTGGACTATCTGGCTGAATTGGGTGTGACGGCCTTGTGGCTCCTGCCGTTCTACCCGTCGCCGCTCCGCGATGACGGGTATGACATTTCGGACTACCGCCAGGTGCATCCGTCCTACGGCTCGTTGCGGGATTTCCGGCTGTTCTTGCGCGAGGCCCACCGGCGCGGGTTGCGCGTCATCACCGAGCTCGTCCTGGCCCATACGTCCGATGAGCACCCCTGGTTCCAGCGGGCCCGCCTGGCCAAGCCCGGATCGGTGCACCGGGACTTCTACGTGTGGAGCGACACCCCGGACCGCTTCTCGGGGGCGCGGATCATCTTCAAGGACTTCGAGGATTCCAACTGGTCCTTCGATCCGGTGGCCCAGGCCTACTTCTGGCACCGCTTCTACTCGCATCAACCGAGCCTCAATTACGACAATCCGAGCGTGCGCCAGGCGATGCTGGACGTCGTCGACTACTGGCTGGCCATGGGGGTCGACGGCCTTCGGCTCGATGCGGTGCCCTACCTCTACGCCCGGGAGGGCACGACGTGCGAGAACCTGCCCGAGACCTTCGCCTTCCTGCGCCAGCTCCGGGCCCACGTCGACGCTCGTTTCGGTGATCGGATGCTGCTGGCCGAGGCCAACCAGTGGCCCGAGGACGCCGTGGCGTACATGGGCGACGGGGACACGTGCCACATGGCCTTCCATTTCCCCCTGATGCCGCGCATGTTCATGGCGGCCCGCCAAGAGGATCGGTTCCCGATGGTCGACATCCTGGCGGAGACGCCGGCCACTCCGCCCGAGTGCCAGTGGGCACTGTTCCTGCGCAACCACGACGAGCTCACGCTCGAGATGGTGACCGACGAAGAGCGCGACTACATGTATCGCGCCTACGCCCAGGACCCGCAGGCGCGGGTGAACGTCGGCATCCGCCGGCGCCTGGCCCCGTTGCTCGGTAACGACCGCAAGCTCATGGAGATGATGAACGGGCTGCTCTTCTCCATGCCGGGGACGCCCATCATCTACTACGGCGACGAGATCGGGATGGGGGACAACATCTACCTGGGCGACCGCAATGCGGTGCGGACCCCGATGCAATGGAACAGTGATCGCAACGCGGGCTTCTCCGCCGCCAATCCGCAGCGGCTGTACCTCCCCGTCATCATCGACCCCGAGTACCACTCCCAGGCGGTCAATGTCGAGGCACAAGAGGAGAACCCGAACTCCCTCCTGTGGTGGATGAAGCGGCTCATCGCCCTCCGGCAGCGGTACAAGGCCTTCGGCCAGGGCACCCTGGAAGTGCTGCGACCCGACAACCGCAAGGTCTTTGCGTTCATTCGTCGGTTCGAGGACGAACGCATCCTGGTCGTGGTGAACCTCTCGCGCAACGTGCAATGCGTCGAGCTCGACCTCTCGGAGTTCCGCGGGGCCACGCCGTTCGAGCTCTTCGGGAACTCGAAGTTCCCCTCGGTCGGTGACCTGCCGTACTTCATCACCCTGGGCCCGCACGGGTTCTACTGGTTCTCGCTCGAGCAGAAGTCCGACGAGTCCGCGCCGTTGCGCCCGTCGTTCGAGGTCCCGGGTGAGTGGGACGAGCTCTTCGCCGGAGCGCCGCTGCGCGAGTTCGAGGCGTTCCTGCCGGCCTACCTCGCCACGCGACGGTGGTTCGTGCAGAAGGCGCGCGACGATCACCGCGGCCACCGTGGTGGACTACGTACCGCTTCTGGCATCGCCCGGACGGCGCGCCGATCCCGTGGCCTTTCTCGTCATCGTGCAGGCGCAGTTGGACCACGGCAGCCCCGAGCGCTACTCGCTGCCACTCTCCTTCGCCACCGGCACCAAGGCCGAGGAGCTCAAGAAGTGGCACGGGGAAGCGGTGATGGCCGACCTGAAGGCGGAGGGTGAGCAGGGTGTGCTCTACGACGCGCTGTTCGAGCCGGCATTCACCAAACTGATGGTCGAGCTCCTCGCCCGGCGCCGATCCGTGGGTGGCGGAGGGGGCAAGCTCCTCGGTATCCCGTCGCCGTCCCTACGGCAATTCGACGAGTTCGTCTCCGAGGACTACACGCCCGTGCCCCTCTCGGCCGAACAGTCGAACAGCTCGGTCCTCCTCGGGAACAGCGCCATCATGAAGTTCATCCGGCGTTTCGAAGAGGGCGTCAACCCGGGCGTCGAAGTTGGGCGCTTCCTGAGCGAGCGCGCCCGCTTCCCCTACGCGCCGCTCAGCGGGGGGAGCGTGGAGTACCGCCCCGACACGCCGGGCTCGGCCCCGACCACCGTGGCCGTGCTCGAAGAGTTCATCTCGAACGAGGACGACGGGTGGGACTACGTCGTCGATGCCCTGACGCACAGCCTCGAGGAAGCGCTGGCCCATCGCCAGGACGTCGAGCTCCGCCTCGCTCCGCCGCGCGGCCTCTTCGCCCTGGACCGGAGCGAGCTCGAACCGGGACATCTCCTCGTGGGCGCGCACCTCGAGTGGGCGTCCCTGCTGGGAAAGCGGACAGCGGAGCTCCATCAGGCGCTGACCTCGGACCACCGGGACCCCGATTTCGCTCCGGAACCACTCACCGCGCTCGATCGCCAGGCGCTGTACCACGGGGCGCGCAGCCTGACGCGCAAGGTCTTCCACGACGCGCGGTCGCTGCCCGACCGATCCCCCCGACTCGAGCAGGTGCTCGAGAGGGAGAACGAGATCATCGACCGGATGCGCAAGCTCAGCATGTTGTCGATGAAGGCGGAGCGCATCCGCTGCCACGGCGACTACCACCTCGGGCCAGGTCCTCTGGACGGGCAAGGACTTCGTGATCATCGATTTCGAAGGGGAGCCCAGTCGTTCGCTCGGGCGTCGGCGGCTGAAGCGGCCCGCCGTGGTCGATCTCGCCGGCATGGTGCGCTCGTTCCATTACGCCGGGAGAGCGGCCGCCCTGCGCCTGACGCGCGACCTGGGCACGTCCATGGCGTCGGTCGACCGGACGACCATCGACACGTGGCTCACGTTCTGGCACCGGTGGATCTCGGGCACCTTCCTCGATGCCTACCTCGAGGTCGCCGGCGAGGCGGAGTATCTCCCGCACGATCTGGCGCAGCTCACGCAGCTCTTCGATTTCTTCCTCCTGGAGAAGGCGATCTACGAACTCGGCTATGAAACGAACAGCCGTCCGGACTGGGTCGACATCCCGGCCCGCGGCATCCTGGACATCCTGGACCTCGGGTCGTGAGGTCGGCTGAGCTGGCTCTCCTGGCCGAGTCACACGGCGTGCAGACCTCGTACGAGGGCGGCGACGGAACGACGCACCGGGCCGACGACGATGTCCTCGTGGCGATCCTCCAGGCCCTTGGCTCCCCCATCGGGTCCCCGGCGCACGCCGCCGCCACGCTGGCCGAACGCCGTCAGGAGGAGGCCGGGTGCCATCTGCAGCCGGTTCTCGTCCACCGGATCGGAAGGGCCGCGCCGACCGCGGTGACGCTGCCCCGCCGCGTGCACCCGCGCGACGTGTGGTGCACAGTGGAGCTCGAGGACGGTCAGATCCGGCGCCACTCGCTCTTGGGGAGTATCACCGCGATGTCGGCGGATCCGGGATCGCAAGGTGCGTCGGCGACGTATCGCTTCGAGCTCGAGCCGGTCCGCGGAGACCCCATCCCGCCCGGCTACCACCGGCTGACCCTGCAGTGGCCCGGGGCGGAGGCGGCGGCGCTCCTGATCGCTGCTCCCGCGTGTCCTGACCCCGCACGCGGTTGGGGTGCATTCCTTCCCTTGCATGCGTTGCGCACGGACCACGACTGGGGCCTCGGCAGTTACGTGGACCTGGCGGAACTGGGGGAATGGATCGGCGATCTGGGCGGCTCCATGGTCGGCTCTCTTCCGCTCTACCCGGCGTTCCTCGATCCGCCGGCCGATCCGAGCCCGTACCTTCCCGTGAGCCGTCTCGCCTACAACGAGATCTTCGTCGACCCCACTGTCCCTGCCCGAAGTCGCCTCGTCGGCACGAGGCGCGGCGTCTGATGGCATCGGACGAGTTCAGGCGGCGCATCGCAGCGGTGCACGGGGCCGCTCTGGTGGACTACGAGGATGTTGCCCGACTGCGGCGTGAGGTCCTGGCGCCGATGGCCGCATCGCTCCTGGAGGAAGCGTCGTCGCGCCGCGACGAGCTCTGCGCCTTCGCCGGGCAGCATCCCGAGCTGCTCGCCTACGCACGTTTCCGGGCCGACCTCGACGCGCGCGCAGGTCCGGCGCCAGCCGAGGCCCGCACCTCCGACGTCGGATACCACCTCTACGCGCAATGGGCGGCGGCGCAGCAGCTGGCGCATGCCGCGTCCCTGACGCCCCTGTACGCCGATCTCCCCGTCGGTGTGCACCCCGAGGGATTCGACCCGGTGTGGGCGCCGCGATGTCTTCGTGGCCGGGGTGCACGGCGGGTCACCGCCGGATCTCTTCTTCGAAGGTGGGCAGGACTGGTCGTTCCCGCCGCTCCATCCCGAGCGCATGCGTGAGGACGGGTACCGTCTATTTCATCGAGATCGTGCGACGCGCATGTGGCCACGCCTCGTATCTGCGGGTGGATCACGTGATGGGCCTCCAGCGCCTCTACTGGATTCCCGAGGGATTCGACGCCCGCCATGGGGCCTACGTGTCGTACCGGGCGGAGGAGCTCCATGCGGTGGTCTCACTCGAGGCGTACCGGGCGGGCAGCGTCGTCGTGGGCGAGGACCTCGGCACCGTCCCGGCCGGCGTGCGCGAGCGCATGGCCAAGAGACCACATGCTGCGGTCCTGGGTCCTCCAGTTCGAGTCGAGGGCGCAGGACCCACTGCCCACGCCGCCGGCTGCGGCCCTGGCGTCGTGGGGCACCCATGACCTGGCCCGCTTCGAGGCGTATTTCTGGGGCATCGACATCGACGAGAACGAACGCGCCGGGCACCTGTCCGCGACCGAGGCGACGACGAAACGCGAGGAGCGCGAGACCTGGCGCGCCGCCATGCTCGTCGCCATCGGCGCAACCCGGGCTCGTCCTCAGCAGGACCGGCGGCGCCGAGGACCCGGCGCCGGCCGTCCTGCGCTGTTGCCTGGACCATCTGGCGCGGAGCCCGGCGGATCTCGTCATGGTGGACCTCGAAGAGCTGTGGGGCGAGCGCCAACCACAGAATCGGCCGGGAACCGGCCCGGAGGCGGCGAACTGGCGGCGCCGGGCGTCGCACACGCTCGAGCGAAGCGCGCAAGGACGTCGGCACCGTCGAGTTCCTCCGACGCGTTGCATGCGCTCCGCCAGGCCCCGCCGACCGACCGCGTGGTCGTTCCACGATGACGCGCGGCCCGGCGGGCGGGCGCCGCACAGGCGGCGAGCGCCAGCACCCTCTCCGAGGACGACCTCTACCTCTTCAACGAGGGCACCCACCGGCGCTTGGGGGAGAAGCTCGGGGCCCATCTCCAACCCGGCGGCGGCGCCGCATTCGCCGTGTGGGCCCCCAACGCGGTGCGGGTCGCCGTCATGGGGGACTTCAACTACTGGAGCCCGCGATGCCGACCCGCTCGAGGTGCGGGGGAGTTCGGGAATCTGGGAAGGAACGGTGGCAGAAGCCGGTCCGGGCCAGGTGTACAAGTTCGCCATCACCACAGGGGACGGCGCCGTTCTCGAAAAGGCCGATCCGTTCGCCCGCTGCACCGAGCACCCGCCGCGTACCGGGTCGGTTGTGTGGGACCTGGCCTACGAATGGGGTGACGCCGCCTGGATGCAGTCCCGGGGCGATCGCATCGGCCTCGACGCGCCGCTCTCGGTCTACGAAGTCCATCTGGGAAGTTGGCGCCGCGACCCCTCCGACCCCGAGCGGCTTCTGGGGTACGCCGAGGTGGCCGAACCGCTGATCCGCCATATCCGAGAGACCGGTTTCACCCACGTGGAGTTCCTCCCGCTCATGGAGCACCCCTTCTACGGGTCGTGGGGATACCAGACCACCGGCTTCTTCGCCCCGACCCGGCGCTACGGCACACCGCAGGAGCTCATGTTCCTGATCGACCGGCTGCACCAGGCCGGGATCGGCGTGCTGATGGACTGGGTGCCCTCGCATTTCCCCGAGGATGCGTTCGCGCTGGCGTCGTTCGACGGGACGCATCTCTACGAGCATGCCGACCCGCGCCTCGGCTTCCACCCCGACTGGAAGAGCCTGATCTTCAACTACGGCCGCCACGAGGTGCGAAGCTTTCTGGCCTCCTCGGCGGAGCACTGGCTGTCGGCGTACCACGTCGACGGGCTGCGGGTCGACGCGGTGGCCTCCATGCTCTACCTCGATTACTCGCGGCGACCGGGGGAGTGGCTCCCGAACGTCCATGGGGGGCGGGAGAATCTCGATGCCCTGGAATTCCTCCGCCAGCTCAACACCGGGATCTATGCCGACCACCCCGACGTCCAGGTGATCGCCGAGGAGTCCACTGCGTTCCCCGGAGTCTCCCGCCCCGTCCACGTCGGCGGCGTCGGCTTCGGCCTCAAGTGGGACATGGGGTGGATGCACGACACGCTGCTGTACATGGGCCGCGACGCCATCCACCGCCGGCACCATCACGACGAGCTCACCTTTCGCGGCGTCTACGCCTTCAGCGAGAATTTCATGCTGCCGCTCTCCCACGACGAGGTCGTCCACGGCAAGGGTTCGCTGCTTTCCAAGATGTCGGGCGACGACTGGCAACGCTTCGCCAATCTGCGTTTGCTCTACGGGTACCAGTTCGGGCAGCCGGGCAAGAAGTTGCTCTTCATGGGCGACGAATTGGCCCAGCGACGGGAGTGGGACCACGATGGCAGCCTCGACTGGCATCTCCTCGAGAGCCCGGCCCACGACGGGATCCTGCGCTGGGTCGCCGATCTCAACCGGCTCTACCGGGCGCAGGCGGCACTCCATGAACGCGACACCGAGCCGGATGGCTTCGCCTGGACCCAGCCCAACGAGGCCGAGACGAGCCTGCTCTCGTTCCTCCGGCTATCGGCGTCCGGCTCAGCCGTTGCTGGTGATCTGCAACTTCACCCCGGTGCCCCGGCCCAACGTCCTGGTCGGCGTCCCCCACGGCGGCTTCTGGTCGGAGTTGCTCAACAGCGATGCCGTGACCTACGGCGGCAGTGGCTGGGGCAACCTGGGCGGGGTCGAGGCCCAGCCGGTGCCCGTGCACGGCATGCCCTGGACGCTCACCGTGACCGTGCCGCCGTTGGGATGCGTCTTCTTCGGACCAGAATGACGCCGGCGTTCTCATTGGGGGCGGTGCCCGTCGACGGAGGAAGGACGCGCTTCACCGTCTGGGCGCCCGGGCGGCGCCAGGTCGTGGTGTCGTTCCCCGGGAGTGACCGCGTGGTCGAGCTCACCGCCCGCGGAGGGGGATATCACGAAGCCGTCGTGGACGGGTGCGGGCCCGGAGAGCGCTATCAGCTGCTGCTCGACGGCGACGGGCCCTTCGCCGATCCGGCCTCGCGGGCGCAGCCCGAAGGCGTGCATGGCCCCTCACAGGTGGTCGATCTGCAGGCCCACCAGTGGGGTGACGCGGGCCACCGGGCGCGGCCGCTCTGGCAGCAGGTGATCTCCGAGGTGCATGTCGGGACGTTCACGCCCGGAGGAACGTTCGACAGTGCGGTGGCCGGGCTCGACGATCTGGTGGAGGTGGGTATCAGCGCGGTCGAGCTGATGCCCGTGGCCCAGTTCCCCGGTCGGCGCAACTGGGGCTACGACGGGGTGTTCCCTTTCGCCGTGCAGAGCTCGTACGGCGGTGCGGCCGGGCTGCAGCGATTCGTCGACGCCTGCCACGCCCGGGGTCTCGACGTGATCCTCGATGTCGTCTACAACCACCTGGGTCCCGAGGGCAATATCCTGGGTGCGTTCGGTCCTTATTTCACCGACCGCTACCGGACGCCGTGGGGCCCGGCGGTCAACTTCGACGGGGCCGATTCCAACGACGTGCGTGCCTTCTTCCTCGAGAATGCGCGCCAGTGGCTCACCGAGTTCCACATCGACGGCCTCCGGCTCGATGCCGTGCACGAGATCATCGACCGCAGCGCCATTCCCTTCCTGTCGGAACTGGCGACGACGGTCGGTGCCATCGGCGACCGGTTTCTCGTGGCGGAGAGCGCCGACAACAACCCGCGCCTCGTCACCCCGATCAGCGCGGGGGGCTCGGGATGGACGCCCAGTGGAACGACGACTTCCACCACGCGCTCCATGCTGCGATCACCGGCGAGCGCAACGGGTACTACGTCGACTTCGGCCCGGTGGACGACATCGCGCGGGCGATGGACGAAGGCTTCGTCTACCAGGGGGAATATTCGAAATTCCGCAATCTCGACCACGGTGGCCCGTCGGTGGCCATTGCGCCGGAGCGATTCGTCGTCTTCGCCCAGAATCACGACCACATCGGCAATCGCCCCAAAGGTGACAGGCTGGTGAGCTTGGTGACACCGGAACAGGCCCAGTTGGCCGCAGCGCTCGTGTTGCTCGCTCCCGGTGTGCCCCTGCTGTTCATGGGGGAGGAATACGGCGATCCGGCGCCATTTCCGTACTTCATCGACCACGGCGACCCCGCCCTCGTCGAGGCGGTGCGGGCCGGCCGGGCCCACGAGTTCGCTGCCTTCGCCGACAGCGGCGCCGTCCTCGACGCCGATGCCCAGGCCACCTTCGACGCGGCCCGCATCGACCCCTCGTTGCGTCACGAAGGCGAGTATCGGCCCCGGTGGGCCCTCCATCGTGCCCTCATCGGGTTGCGCCGGGGCCAACCGGCCCTCCAACGTTCCTCCCGCTCCTCCACCCGGGCCTCCGCCTCTTCCGGCGTGGTGACACTGATCCGTGCGGATCCTCACGGAGCTGTCGCCGCCCTGTTCAATGTCTCCTCGGGCCCGGCCGATGCCGTGCTCCCGCCGCCTCCCCCCGGCTGGCCCCAGCGGGAGCGGGACGACCCCCGCGGGGACGATGACGGACGAGGTCCCTCCTGGTCCAAGTTGCTCGATGCGCGAGCCCCCGAGTTCGGGGGCCACGGGGACACCCTGCCCGACCTGCTCGCGCCGGGGGATCGCGCCCCACTCGGCCCGTGGGGGTTCTGCGCCTACGGCCTCTCGGGGAACCGGGGAGACGGGTGAGGGTCTGGCCCGGAGGTCCGCACCCGCTCGGTGCCACGTGGAACGGCGAGGGTGTCAACTTCGCGCTCGTTCTCGGAGAGCGCGCGGGCGGTGCAGCTCTGTCTCTTCGACGACGCCACCGCATCGGAGCCGACGGCGACGATCACCATGGGGGAGCAGACCGACAACGTCTGGCACGTCTACCTGCCCGACGTCCGTCCGGGTGCGCTGTACGGCTACCGGGTCGACGGACCGTACGAACCCCAGCGCGGACACCGGTTCAACGCCAGCAAGCTGTTGATCGACCCCTACGCCAAGGCGGTGAGCGGGCCGATCCGCTGGTCCGACGAGCTGTTCGGCTACACGATCGGCGATCCCGAGGTCGACCTCTCCTTCGACACCCGCGACTCGGCGGGCGCCATGCCCAAGTGCCTGGTGGTGGACCCGGCCTTCACGTGGGACGACGACCGGTCGCCCAACACGCCGTGGAACCAGACCGTGATCTACGAGGCCCATGTGCGGGGGATGACCCAGCGTCACCCGGGCGTCCCCGAGCATCTGCGCGGCACCTATCTCGGGTTGGCCTCGGACCCGATCATCGATCACCTGATCGAGCTCGGCGTGACCGCGGTGGAACTGATGCCCGTGCACCATTTCGTCAACGACCGGCACCTCGTCGACCAGGGCCTGACGAACTTCTGGGGCTACAACTCGATCGCCTTCCTGGCGCCGCATGTCGGGTATGCCACCGGAGGCCTCGGGCAACAGGTGAGCGAGTTCAAGTCGATGGTGCGCACCCTGCACCGCGCCGGGCTCGAGGTGATCCTCGACGTCGTCTACAACCACACCGGCGAGGGGAACCAGCTGGGGCCCACGCTCTCCCTGCGCGGCATCGACAACTCGGTGTACTACCGCCTGATGCCGGACCAACCGCAGTACCACCTCGACTACACCGGGACCGGGAACAGCCTCAACATCCTGCATCCCCGGGCGATGGGCCTGGTCACCGACAGCCTGCGCTACTGGGTCACGGACATGCACGTGGACGGCTTCCGCTTCGACCTGGCCCCGGTGCTCGTGCGCGGCTACGAGGCCGGGCAACCGAGTGCGTTCTTCGAGATCATCCAGCAGGACCCCGTCCTCTCGAAGGTGAAGCTCATCGCGGAACCCTGGGACGCCAGCCCCGACGGCTACCAGTTGGGGCAATTCCCGACGGGCTGGTCGGAATGGAACGGCGCCTTCCGCGACTGCGTCCGCCGGTTCTGGCGCGGTGACCAGGGCCAGGTGCCCGAGCTCGCCTCCCGCCTCGCCGGCTCGAGCGACATCTACGCCCCCAGCGGGCGCCGCACCTATGCCAGCGTCAACTTCGTCACCTGCCACGACGGCTTCACCCTCACCGACCTCGTCAGCTACGACGACAAGCACAACGAGGCCAACGGCGAGGAGAATCGCGACGGGGCGCAGGACAACGTCAGCCGCAACTGGGGGGCGGAGGGGCCGACGAGCTCGGCCCGGATCCAACGGGCCCGGGACCGCATGAAGAGGAACTTCCTCACCACCCTGCTGTTCGCCCAGGGGGTGCCCATGCTGTTGGGCGGCGACGAGATCGGCCGGACCCAGCAGGGCAACAACAACGCGTACTGCCAGGACAACGAAGTGAGCTGGGTCGACTGGGACGTCGGGGAATCGGGTTGGGACATGCGGGACTTCGTCCGTGATCTGATCGCTGTCCTGAAGGGCAATCCCATCCTTCGCCGGCGCGGCTTCTTCACCGGCACCGTGGTGCCCGGCTCCACCACCAAGGACGTGACATGGATCCGGGCCAACGGGCAGGAGATGACCGAGGAGGAGTGGTCGGACCCCACGACCCAGAGCATCGGCATGCTCCTCTTCGGGCTGGCCGCGGACGAGGTGGACAGCCGCGGGCGGTCGGCCTCCGCCGAGTCGCTGCTCCTGCTGCTCAATGCCGGTGCGCGGTCGCTCTCGTACACGTTGCCCCGCATGGAGAGCCCGGGGCTCTGGGAGGAGCTCGTCAACACGGCCCGGCCGGGCCCCTACGCGCGCCAGATGCGCAACGACGCGGTGAACCTCACGGCCCATTCGAGCATGCTCCTGCGCCACACCGAGCGCATCGAGGCATGAGCGCGGAGCGGACGACACCGACGTTCGTTCCATCGTCCGGCGGCGTGCAGGTGGCGGTCCACGACCTGGGCGGTCCCGATGGCCCCGGTGACGCCGATGACCCCACCTCCACCGTCCTGCTGTTCGCCCACGCCACCGGATTCTGTGGCCGGGTCTTCGAGCCCGTGGTGGCATCGCTCACGGGTCGCTTTCGCTGCCTCGCCCTCGACTTCCGTGGTCACGGGTTGAGCGAATTGCCCGATGGCGCCAGCCTGGCCTGGTCGTGCATCGGGGACGACGCCGAAGCGGTGGTCCGCAGTGAACTCGTTGCCGGCCGACGCGTCCACGGCATCGGGCATTCCCTGGGCGGGGCCGCCCTCGCCCTCGCCGCGGCGCGCTGCCCGGGATCGCTCCGGTCCCTGTGGCTCTACGAGCCGATCATCTTTGCCCCCGGCATTCTGGCGGCGCCCGACGAGCCCAATCCCATGGCCGAGGGGGCGGCCCGGCGTCGGGCATCGTTCGGCTCCTTCGAGGAGGCCATCGCCAACTTCGCGGCCAAGCCCCCGTTGAACCAGTTGGACCCGGCCACGCTCGAGTCGTACGTCCACGGCGGTTTCGTTTCGGGGGAGGACGGGAGGGTGACACTGCGCTGCGCCCCGAGCACAGAAGCTGCGCTCTTTCGCGGCGCCGGGGAGAGCGGCGCCTGGGAGGCCCTGCCGCAGCTCGAGCTGTCGGTTGCCATCGTCGCCGGCCGCCAGGAGGACGCGGGTCCTTCGTCGTTCGGTCCGGCGGCGCTCACGCAACTGCAGCACGGTACCTTCGTCGAGCGCCGGCACCTCGGTCACTTCGGTCCGCTCGAGGATCCCCGAGGCGCGGCGAGCGACATCGCGGCCTGGGTCGAAGGCACCGGATGACGACCGGCGCCCTGTTGCTCATGGACCTGCAGAACGGGGTAGTCGCACGGCTCTCCCCGCCGCAGAGCCAACCGTTGCTCGACACGGCCGCCCGGACCGCCGTCGCCGCACGCCGGTCCGGCGTGCCGGTGATCTATGTGCGTATCGCGTTCCGGGCCGGCGGGTCGGACGTGAGTCCGCGCAACCGGATCTTCGCCAACCTGGCGAGCCGGGGGAGTATGGGTGAGGCCGATCACAGCACACAGATCCATCCGGCTGTGGCCCCGCACCCCGGGGACATCACGGTGACGAAGCGGCGGGTGAGCGCCTTCTCGGGCAGCGACCTCGATGTCGTCCTGCGTTCGCTCGGCGTCGCGTCCCTCACGCTGACCGGCATCGCCACGAGCGGGGTCGTGTTGTCCACCCTGCGGCAAGCGGCCGACCTCGACTTCGGGCTCACGGTCCTGCGGGATTGCTGCCTCGATGCGGATGAGGACGTGCACCGGGTCCTGATGGAAAAGGTCTTCCCCCGCCAGGCGGCCGTGATGTCCGCCGCGGAGTGGGTGCAGGACCTCACGGCCGGATCAGAATCCCGGGAAGGCCTTTCGTAGCTCGTCGAGCTCGGTCGCATCGGCGTCGACGACGGGGGAGTGGGCCGGGTCGAGTCGGCCGTAGACGAGGCGGACGAGCGCATCGCCGGACAGTTCGAGATCCGGCACGTCGACGGGAGGCCCGGGCGAAAGTGCGACGCCGTCCGCCCGCAGGGTGATCACGAAGTTTCGTTCCGGCGCCACCGTACGGATGGTGAGCGTCCGCTCGGTGCCGGTCGGCTTGCCGGCGAAGCTGGTCATCATGGCCAGCGTGTCGACGATGAGCTCGGCTTCGGTCGGTGGGATCGTGGCGGCGTCGTCGAATGTCACGGAGACGTCCCAGGTGTGCACGGCGTGTTCATTGAGGCGCATCCCGAGGAAGCTCGGCAGATCCAACTCCATCGGGCCCATGGCGAAACGGAGCGTGGCCGCTTCGTCAGGCGTGATCTCGGCGAAGCGGGCTCGGAGTGCGGCGTCGGCCTTCAGCGCATCGGCCGCCTGCGCGTCAGGATTCTTGGCGTTCCACTCATCCCATACCGGCGCGGGGTCGAAGTTTGCCTCGCCGTCGAGACGCTGTCTGGTGAGGACGGCACCCGAGCCCAGATGCGACAGCACGTCCGCCACGGTCCACTCCGAGGGGTAGGCCTGCTGGCGGAGCTGCGCCGGGGTGAGGGATCCCACCAGAGCGGCCAGCCGGTCGACCGACGCCCCGAGGGCCCGGAGCTGCGCCTGAAACTCTGCGTCTGCGTCGGTCGTCGTGCTGTGGTCGTCCGTGGTCATCATGCCGTTCTAGTTGCCCGACGCCATGGGTGACGCACCCGTACGGCCCGCCCACACGCACCCCGACCCGCGGCGTGGCGCCGGCGCCGCCTCTTCAGCTGTCGATGGCGTAGTCGACGACGCCCCGGATGACTTCGCCGGCGTGCATCGCGGCGTAGCCGTCGTTGATCCGCTCGAGCGGGTAGGTGCGCGTGACGATCTCGTCCAGCTTGAGGTGCCCCGCCTGGTAGAGGCTGAGAAGGCGCGGTACGTCCTTGGAGGGCGACATCATGCCGTAGAGGCAACCCTGAATGCGCTTCTGGTACATCGTCAACTCGAAGAGGGCCGCCGGGATACCGATCTCGGTCTTCTTCCCCATGCCGGTCACGACCAGCGTGCCGCCCTTGCGGATGGACGAGAAGCCCTGGCCGACGTGCTCGCTGGTGACGACGCCGATGGTGATGATGGTGGCGTCGGCGCCCTGCCCGTTGGTGAGGTCCTGGATGTGAGGCCCTCGCCTCGTCAATGCCGGCGAAGGCGGCCGTCGCCCCGAGCTTCAGCGCGGTGTCGCGCTTCAGGGCGACCGGGTCGACCGCCACGACATGTGCCGCACCCGCGTGAGCGGCCCCCTGCACGGCGTTGATCCCCACCCCGCCGACCCCCATGACGATGACGACGTCGGAGGGACCCACCGCCGCCGCGTTGACCGCCGACCCCCACCCCGTCGGGACGGCGCAACCGACCAGAGCCGCAGTGAGCAACGGGATGTCGCGGTCGATTCTGATGCACGACCATTCGGGCAAGATGCTGTGCCGGGCGAAGGCACTCAGCAGCGAGCCCTGGCCGACGTCGATGTCACCGATGTGCATCCGGTAGGTGCCGTCCATCTGGGATCCCATCATCAGCAGGGCCCCGCAATCGCAGAGGTTCTGCTGCCCGCTGGCGCACCAGCGGCACTTGCCGCACCCGGGGATGAACGAGGTGACGATGTGGTCGCCGACCTCGAGGCTGCGCACACCCGGCCCCACGTCGCGCACGACGCCGGCTCCCTCGTGACCCCCGCAATACGGAAGGTGGGCGAGCTGCATGTCGCCGGTGGCAAGGTGGTCGTCGGAGTGGCAGAGCCCGCAGGCGGCGAACTCGACGAGCACCTCGTACTCCTTGGGGCCGTCGAGTTCGACCTCGACCACCTCCCACTTTCCCGGCTGCTCGAAGAGCACAGCGGCCTTGGTTTTCATTCCTCCCCCTCCCGACCCCACGCGTCATAGCAAAGATAGCAATGGGTCCCGCCATCCGCTCGAGAGGCGGGAACATCTCGAGAGCTTGCAGGGTTGCACTTTGGCGGTACCGTCGGAGGGCGGGAGTTGTTCGTGCCCGATCACCAGTGAGGCAAACTTTCCTGAATGACTGATGTGACCGACGCTGCGGCCGGCAGCGACAACGGTGCCATGAGCACCCCGAACGGGCGGCTGGTCCCCGACTGGGTGATCCTGTCGATCGCCTGCGTGGCGCAGTTCATGGTCGTGCTCGACGTGTCGATCGTCAACGTGGCCCTTCCCTCCATCGGGCGGGACCTGCACTACAGCCCGACCGGGCTGCAGTGGGTCGTCAACGCCTACGTGCTCACCTTCGCCGGCTTCCTGCTGCTCGGCGGCCGGGCGGCCGACCTCTTCGGCCGGCGCCGGGTCTACCTGTTCGGGCTCGGCCTGTTCACCCTGGCCAGCCTGATCGGCGGCTTGGCCCAGAACGCGGCCTGGCTGACCGGCGCCCGCGCCGTGCAGGGCATCGGCGGAGCCTTCCTGTCGCCGGCCACGCTCACCATTCTCGTCACGACCTTCTCGGGCGTCCGCCTGGTCAAGGCCATCGGCGTCTGGAGCGCCGTGGCCGGAGCGGGCGGCGCGGCCGGCGTCATCCTGGGCGGCGTGCTCACGGCCGAGCTCTCGTGGCGCTGGGTCCTGTTCGTCAACATCCCCATCGGCATCGCCGCCACGGTGGCCGCCCTCGCCTACCTGACCGAGGCCAAGCGGGCCACACGTGACGAGAACTCACCCAAGCTGGACATCGGGGGAGCGATCACCGTCACGGCCGGCCTGGGGGCGCTGATCTTCGCCATCGTCGGCACCGACACGCACCCGTGGGGCTCGGCGTACACCCTGTCCATCCTGGCCGTCGCCGCGGTCCTGCTCGGCATCTTCACCTTCATCGAGCTCAAGGTGGCGCACACCCCGCTCGTGCCGTTCCGCCTCTTCCGCTCGCGTTCGGTCACGGGCTCGAACGTGGTGATGTTCCTGGTGGGGGCGGCTTTCTTCTCCATGTGGTACTTCCTCTCCCTCTACCTGCAGAACGTCCTGGGCTACGGCGCCCTCAAGGCGGGCCTGGCCTTTCTCCCGATGGCGATCGCCATCATCATCGGGTCCCAGATCAGCGCGCGCATCCTCCCCAAGGTCGGCGTGCGGCCGCTGCTCCTCGTCGGCACCGGGCTCATGGTCGTCGGCTTCGCCTGGCTCACCCAGATCGGCCCGCAGAGCAACTACTGGGCCCATGTCTTCGGCCCGGGCTGCATCATTTCGCTGGCCATCGGGCTGCTCTTCACGCCGTTGGCCTCTTCGGCCACGACCGGGGTCCACTTCAGCGAGGCGGGACTGGCGTCCGGTGTCCTCAACACGGCCCGCCAGATGGGGGGCTCCCTCGGGTTGGCGATTTTGGCGACCATCGCCATCGACCACACCCACGCCATCCTCGGCGGGGCCCACGTGTCGGGATCGCCCACGACCGTGGCGGCGGCCTTGACGGCAGGCTACGCCCGGGCCTTCGGGGTGGCCGCCGTGTTCGGGGTCGTCGCTTTCGCCGCCTCGTTCATCGTCCCGACCATCGGGCCCAAGCGGACGGAGGAGGCACCGGCTCCGCCCGCCGTCGAAGCGTCCGTCGACGGTGCGGGAGGGTCGCTCCCATGACCACCGAGCCCGCGTGCGCTCGAGACCTCCGCACTGGTTGCCCGTCTGGGTGACGTTTCCCAGTGGGATCTCGAAGTCCTGGAGAACAGGCAGCTCACGCCGAGCATGCGGCGGATCCGCTGCACCGCGCCCGGATTGGCCGAGCTGTCCTACCTCCCCGGGCAGGATGTGATGCTGACCGTGCCCACCGCCGCCGGCCCCACATTCCGGCGCCGCTACACCATCAGGTCCTTCGATCCCGCCGTCCCGGCCATCGACATCGACATGGTCCTCCACGGAGATGGCCCCGCAGCTGCCTGGGCCGCCTCCGCCCAGCCCGGGAGTCACATCGGAGGGATCGGTCCGAGGGGAAAGATAACCGTTGACCCCGACGCCGACTGGCACCTTTTCGCCGGAGACGACTCTGCGCTTCCGGCCAGCCTGGCCATGGCGGAGTCGGTGCTCGACGCTGCGGGCGGCGACCCCGGCGGCGCCGTCGTGATTCTCGAGGTGGACGGACCCGACGATGAGCAACGGGCAGAGACATCCGCCGGGAACGAGGTGCCTGTGCGCTGGTTGCACCGGTCCGGCGGGGACCCGGGATCGGGGGCACAGCTGGTCGCCACCCTGGCTGCAGTAGCGCTTCCCTCCGGTTCCGGGCATGCCTATCTCGCAGGTGAATTGGGCGTGGTGGCCGCCATGCGCCAGGCGCTTCTCGCCCGCGGCATGGAGGCCGATCAGATCTCGGCCAAGCCCTACTGGCGGGCCGGAAGAGCCAATGCCGCCCACGGTGAACCCGAACGCCCCTAGCTTCTCGTAGGCTGCCGGGGACGAGTCGAGGGGTGGTGGTCGCCAAGGCGGGCGTCCATCGGCACCATGGGTGGCCTCGAGGCTCAAATTGCCCGGCGGGCCGCTCTGCCGGTAGACCAAGTACTCCAAAAATCGCATCGATGGGGGCAAAGAAGATGGACCTCAAACCTGGGACTCGCTGGGCCAGCCAAGTGTGTGACACCGAGGTGATCGTGGTACGGGCTGCCACGCAGGACGTGACGCTCGAATGTGGTGGGCATCCCATGGCCCCCGTCGGTACGGACCGACCGGACGGGCTGGCACTCGACCCGTCGTTGGCCGAGGGTTCGCTCATCGGCAAGCGCTTCGCCGATGCCGACAGCGGACTGGAGTTGCTGGTCACCAAGGCCGGCGCGGGCACCTTGACCATCGACGGCGTGGCCCTCCCCCTCAAAGAGGCCAAGCCACTGCCCTCCTCGGACTGACGCCGCCATGCATCTGAGCTCACTGCTGGAGATCGTGGCGGACGCACTGCCGGACCGGGTCGCGGTAGCGGCATGCAATGACGATGACGGTGACCTGACGTATCAAGGGCTCTTCGAAAAGGTCAGGGGGGCGTCCCGCTACCTCCAGAGCGAAGGTGCCGGACGCCTGGTGGCGGTCGACGTGAACTCCGAGGCGGTCCCCGTGGGCCTGTTCGCCGCTGCCTTGGCCGGCATCCCGTATGTGCCGGTGAACTACCGCCTCTCCGATGTCCAGCTGGCCGCGATCCTCGAGCGGGCCGCTCCGGGACTGGCTATCGTCGAAGCCTCGGTCCCGGGCCGCCTGGGCGCGGGTATCGACGGACTCGCCATGATCAGCCGGGCCGCCTTCTTGGCGTCCGACGGCCCCGAGGCCACCGCACCCGGGGGCGTCGACCCTGACGACCCGGCCGTACTGCTCTTCACCAGCGGGACGACAGGGGAGCCCAAGGCCGCGGTGCTCCGGCACCGCCACCTGACCAGCTACGTGCTCGAGACCGTCGAGTTCATGGGCGCCGACCCCGACGACGCCGCTCTCGTCAGCGTGCCGCCGTACCACATCGCCGGTATCGCGGCCGTGTTGACCTCGGTCTGGTCGGGGCGACGGCTGGTCTATCTGCCGCAGTTCACCGCCGAAAGCTGGGTGGACACGGCGGCCCGGGAAGCGGTCACCCACGCCATGGTGGTGCCGACCATGCTGGGCCGGATCCTCGACGTGCTGGACGAGAGGGGCGAGAAGCTCCCCGCCCTGCGCCACCTGTCCTATGGGGGTGGTCGCATGCCCATGACCCTGGTCGAGCGGGCCCTCGACCATATGCCCCACGTCGGCCTGGTCAACGCCTACGGGCTGACCGAGACCAGCTCGACCATCGCCGTGCTCGGCCCCGAGGACCACAGGGAGGCCGCGGCTTCGGCCGAGCCGGAGGTGCGGGCACGCCTGGGCTCGGTCGGCCGCCCGTTGCCCAACCTCGAGGTCGAGATCCGGGACCCGATGGGCGCCCCCGTTGCCGCCGGGACCCACGGTGAGATCTGGGTGCGGGGCGAGCAGGTCTCCGGCGAATACCTCGGCAAAGGGGCTTCGCTCTCACCCGAGGGCTGGCTGGCCACCAACGACGGGGGCTGGCTCGATGCGGAGGGCTTCCTCTTTGTCGAGGGTCGCCTCGACGACGTGATCGTCCGGGGCGGCGAGAACCTGTCGCCGGGCGAGATCGAGGACGTGCTCCTCCTGCACGTCTCCGTGGCCGACTGTGCCGTGATCGGTGTCCCCGACGAGGAGTGGGGCGAGGCAGTGGCGGCCGTGGTCGTGCTCCACGAGGGGGAGCCGGGCGACCCCGAGGCGCTGCGGGCCTGGGTGGCCGAGCGGCTGCGCTCGACGCGGGCCCCGCAGCGGATCGAGTTCCGCACCGAGCTGCCGTATAACGAGACCGGCAAGCTCCTGCGCCGCGTCCTCAAGGCCGAGATGACGCCGGAGACCGCCGGGTCCTGACCCCGGGCGGCCCGAGCGCAGCAGTCTCAGGAGGGGTCCTCCTCGGTCACCTCGTCGACCAGGCCCCAGCGCAAGGCCGTGGCGGCGTCGATCGCCCGTCCCCCGAGCGCCAGCAGGGCCATCCGGTGCCGCCCGACCCGTCGGGTGATGCTGGCCGTACCGCCGGCTCCGGGAATCAGGCCGAGACCGATCTCGGGCAGCGCGGCCGTGAAGTCGGCGCGGGCGGAGACCCGGTCGGCAAAGGCGGGGAGCTCCACCCCCGAACCGGCGCACGGGCCGTGCACCCGGACCACGAGGCGGGGACCGAGGGCGGCGATCGACCGCCCGATGCTCGTGGCCAGCCGCACCACATGGGCGGCGGCCGGGTCGCTGAACGTGCCGAACTCGTCGAGGTCCCCCCCGCTGCAGAAGCTCGGCCCCTCCCCCCGGAGCACGATGTCGGTCAACGAGGGGTCGGCCCGGGCGAGTGGCGAGCCCTTCGAGCAGGCCGTCGCGGAGCGACCGACTGAGCGCGTTGCGCACGTGGGGCCGGTTGAGGACGAGGTGGAGGCGATCGCCCCGGCGGATCACCTTGACCGCCGGTCCCGGCTCGGGTCGGCTCTCGCGACGGGGGCGGCCGGACCGCCACTTTTGGAACTCCGCCCCGGCTTGCAGCACGGAATAGGCGGCGGACTCAGCCACGAGGGCCCGACCCAGCGACGGCGGCGCCTGGCGCAGGCACAGGGCGAGGGTGATGGCGGCGATGGGGTTGCGTTCCGCCACGGCCACGATGTCGTCGACCGATGCCGCGCCCTCCTCGGGCACCACGTCGGCCAGCGCAGGGGTGTCGCCGGCCGGCCGGCCGACCGCAACCACCAGGCACGGGAGGGAGGAGAGGGTCTCCAGAACCGGTGGCGTCGGGCCGGCTCCCGTCGGGCGACGTGAGCACCAGGAGACCGTCCGGATCGGTCAGTGACTCGGCCGCGAAGGGCGAGCGCACGAGCGCCGCCAGCTCGCCGTCTGAGGTGTGGAGAATGCGGATGTGCCGACGCTACCGGAGACCGGGGCGCTCTCCCGGTGTAACCGGTGGCAGGATCGAGCCGTGGACCCGAGCGTCGTGGACCCGAGCGTCGTGGACCCGGGTGTCGTGGACCCGAGCGGGCGCGCGTGGGCGGACAGCGGCGCCATGGTCCTGACCGGACGACCGGCGGGCCCGCCCCTCGGCGCGCCGCCCGCGTTGATCGACCTGGTCGCCCGGGCGGTCGCGGTCCTCGGGCGCGACGGCGAGGGGGGCGCCCGGCCTCGACGGCCTGGCTCTGCTCGGCGAGCGGGCGGCCCTGGCGGGACTTTCGCGGGGCGGCGCCGTCAGCTGCGGCGGCGGGGCCCGGCTGGTGCCCGCCCGCGACGGGTGGCTGGCGGTGTCCCTCGCACGGCCCGAGGATGTCGCGGCCCTTCCCGCCTGGTTGGGCCGGGACGTCACCGGCAGCTGATCCGTGGCCGACCGTCTGCGCAGGTCGGCGGCGGTCCTCCCCGCGGCCGCGCTCGATGCGCAGGCCGCGCTGTTGGGCCTCCCCTTCGCCGCCGTGGGCTCCGTGGGGCCCCCGGCGCAGTGCGCATTCGACCTGCCCGTGCGGGCGTGGCACATGGGGACGGACGACAGGACTGCACGTCCACTCCGGGAGGCGACGGTCGTCGACCTCTCCTCGCTGTGGGCCGGGCCCCTCTGTGGCCAGCTGCTGGCCGAGGCCGGGGCACGCGTGATCAAGGTCGAGTCGACGGGACGCCCCGACGGCGCCCGTCGTGGGCCCGCCTCGATTCTTCGACCTGCTCAACGGGGCGAAACGCTCGGTGGCACTGGACCTGGCCTCGGCGGCCGGCCGCCGCGACCTCGCGCGTCTCATTGCGGCGGCCGACGTCGTGATCGAGAGCGCCCGCCCGCGGGCGCTCGAGCAGATGGGCATCGACAGCGGCGACCTTCTCGCCCGTCCGGACGGGCCCCTGGTGTGGGTCTCGATCACCAGCCACGGGCGCGAGCCCGGGCACCGGGAGCGGGTCGGGTTCGGTGACGTGGCCGCCGCCGCCGGAGGTCTCCTCGCATCCGACGCCCAGGGACCGTGCTTCCTGGCCGACGCCGTGGCCGATCCGCTGTCCGGCCTGGTCGCCGCGGCCGCCGTGCTCGAGGCGCTCGCGGCCGGGGGCCGGTGGCTCATCGACGCCGCCATGGCCCCGATGGCGGCGGCGGTCTCCGGGCCCTTGCTCGACGTCGCCGGCCTGGCCGCGAGCCCGCCGCGGGCGCGGGACGTCGTCCGCCTGGCCCCGGCGTTGGGCGCCGACACGGCCGCCGTGCTGGCGCGACCTGGTGGCATGAACACGATCCTGCTGCGGGGGGCCGAGGTCGACGGCGCGCGGGTGGACGTGCGGATCGAGGGCGACCGGATCGCCGCGGTCGACCCCTCCGGGGGCGACGGGCGGGCCGGACGTGGGGGCGGACGTGGAGGTCCAGTGCAGCGGCGCCGCGCTCCTCCCCGGCCTGCACGATCATCATGTCCACCTGCTCTCCATGGAGGCAGCGCTGGGGTCGCTCGACGTCTCGGACCGCCTGGAGGCGCGCGATGCGCGACGCCCACGCCCGGACGCCACCGGGTGTCCCCATCCGTGCCGTGCACTACGACGAGGTCAGCGGCGGCCCGTTGGATCGCCGCCGGCTCGATGCGCTCGCTCCAGGTCGCCCGGTGCGGGTCCAGCACCGCTCGGGAGCGTTGTGGGTGCTCAGCTCGGCCGCACTGCGGCAGGTCGGCCTGGACGGAGGCGACGGGGCGAAAGACGAGGACGCGGATCCTCCGGCGGAGGGCATCGAACGGGACGCGGCGGGCCGACCGACCGGGCGCCTGTTCCGGCTCGATGCCTGGTTGGGGCGGCGCCTGGCGAACGACGGGCCCGCACGACCTGGCTCGCCGTCGGCCGCCGTCTTGGCGTCGTTCGGGGTCACCGGGGTGACCGACTGCACACCGACGCCGACGGTCGGGTACTACGACACGCTGGCCGGCGCGGTGCGTACCGGGGCGCTGCCGTTGACGGTGGCGGTCACCGGGGGGCCCCGACCTCTCGGAGGTGCGCCCGCCCCCTCCGTTGCGACGCGGGTCCGGTGAAGGTCGTGATCGCCGACCATCAGCTCCCGTCGTTCGAGGAGCTCGCGGCCGTGGTTCAGGCGGGCCCACCGGGTCCGGACGCCCGGTCGCCGTGCACTGCGTGACCCGGGCCGCGCTCGCTGTTGGCCCTCGCCGTCTGGCAGGAGGTCGGGAGCGTGGACGGTGACCGGATTGAGCATGCCTCGGTGACACCGCCCGAGGTCATCGGCGCCATGGCCCGGCTCTCCCTCACCGTTGTCACCCAGCCCGCGTTCATCGCCGCCAGGGGAGACGCGTACCTGCGCGACGTCGATGCGGCCGACCGCCCCGACCTCTACCGCTGTGCCTCGTTCCTCGAGGGCGGGGTGGCGGTCGGGGGGAGCACGGATGCGCCGTTCGGACCCGATGATCCGTGGCTCGCCATGCGCGCGGCGAGGGAGCGCCGCGCCCCGAGCGGCGCCCGGGTCGGCGCGGATCGAGGGGTTGGGGGCCGCCGCTGCCCTCCGGCTCTTCCTGGGCCCGTTGGAGCAACCGGGCGGGCCCGTCCGTCGTGTGCGGCCCGGAGCGCCCGCTGATCTGTGCCTGCTCGACGTCCCCCTCGAGGCGGCGCTGCGCGAGCCGTCGAGTCGACACGTGGCGATGACCATCGCCGGGGGCATCCGTACGTTCGAAGCCTGAGCGCGAACGAGGATCCGCCCTCCCGGCATGCTCTACTGTGGCACCGCATAAGGTCCACACGAGCAAAAGGGCCTGACCAGCCGAACGTTGGCCGGGGACGGAGTCGAAACCGAAAGGTGACGCGGGAGATGGCAAGCGAGGGACTGCACGAGGACGCCGACCTCCTCGACGAGGCGACCGTGGACCATCACCGGGCCATGACGTCGTTGCGCGAGGAGCTCGAGGCGATCGACTGGTACGACCAGCGGGTCAAGGCGACCTCCGATGACAGCTTGGCTGCCGTCCTGGCGTACAACCGGGACGACGAGAAGGAACACGCGGCGATGACCCTCGAATGGCTGCGCCGGCGTGATCCTGCTCTGGACAAACAACTGCGCAAGTTCCTGTTCACCACCACCGAACCGATCACCGAGGTCGGGCTCCGGGGACGGCGCGGCAGAAGCAGATGGCGATGGACCGGCTCCGGGCGGGCCGGGGTCGTTGGGAATCGGAAGCCTCAAGGGAGTGGAGCGATGAATCACCTGCATCGGGAACTGGCGCCAATTTCGGACACGGGCTGGGCCGCCATCGACGACGAGGCGAAGGGGCGGCTCACCAGGTATCTCGCCGGCGCGCAAGCTCGTCGATTTCGCCGGGCCGCACGGTTGGGAGCATTCGGCCACCGAGTTGGGCCGGATCACGACGATCGCCGGACCATCCGAGGGCGTCACCGGGGCCCAGCGACGCGTGCTGCCTCTGGTCGAGGTACGGGCGGAGTTCAGCGTCTCACGCGTCGAGCTCGACGACGCCGATCGGGGTGCCATCGATCTCGATCTGCCCGAGTTGGACGAGGCCGTGCAGCAGATCGCCATCGGGGAGAATGTGGCCGTGTTCCACGGGTACGGGGCCGGTGGGATCGAAGGGATCACCGAGAGCACCTCGCACGCGCCGATCAGGCACGTGCCGGACATGTCGAAATATCCGACGGCAGTGGCGCAGGCGGTGGATGCCCTGCGTCAGTCGGGCATCGACGGCCCGTACGGCATGGCCATCTGCCCGAAGGTCTACACGACGATCGTCGAATCCACCGAACACGGCGGCCATCTGCTCTTCGATCACCTGCACCAGATTCTCGGCGGTCCGCTGGTCTGGGCGCCCGGCGTCGACGGAGCGGTCGTGCTGAGCCTGCGCGGCGGGGATTTCATCTTCGACTCCGGGCAGGACATCTCCATCGGGTATGTCGACCACAACGCCGACGCGGTACGGCTCTATCTCGAGGAGAGTTTCAGCTTCAGGGTCATCGAGCCTGACGCCGCGGTGGCGGTCCTGCTCGAAGCCTGATCGGACCGCGTGGCCCGCACGAGCTTCTGCGCTCGACGGGTCCCGTCAGGCGCTGCAGCGATCGCCCAACCATGGACGCTCGCCGTCGAGTGCGAAGAGCGTCACCGCCAGGGTGTCCTGGTCAGCCTTGCTGGCCTGGTTGGGCGGTACGCCGACCAGGTCGGGGCGGTGGGCCGCCTGCGCCGCGAAGTTCCACGTCGATTGGCTGAATTGGAAGGCCCCCATATAGAGGCCGTTGGGCGACACCGCCTGGTAGTCGCCTCCTGATTCCGCCTGCACCACGCAGGCCAGGAAGGGGGGCAGAGCGGGATCGGTCGAACTCGAAGCCGGCGCAGCTCCTGCAGCGGACGGACCCGAGGTCGGCGTCGACGAGGTGCCGCTGCTGCGCTGCACGGTCGTCTTGCGCGCGGTCGCCACCGCCGCCACTGCGGCGCGCGACAGCGCCGCGTTCTGTTGCGCGACCGCGACGGCCAGTTGACCGGTGACCTGTGCCTGCACGGTCTGCATGCGGTGCACCGAGGCGTTGGCCTGCGCGAGATACGACGCCTGCTGGTTCTGCGCGGACTGGTCGAGCGTGCGCTGGTGGACGAGCGACGCCTGCTGGCTCTGCTCGTTGCGCTTGGCGACGCGCAGCCCCTCCACCGCTTCGTTGAGGTTGCCGATGCTGATGGTGGCGTACTCATTGGCGGATTGCACGGTGCTGACGTTTTCGGCGAACAGCGCGGCACCGGCCCCCGACGAGACCGAACCGTTCAAGACGTAGCTCTCGATGGCCAAACGCTGCACCAGGTGCAGTCGCCTGGCGACTTGCTGCCGGTCGGTCGTGATCTGTGTCTGCAGTGATGCGATCGCCCGCTGGTCCTTGGCGACCCTCGCCGAGGCCACCGAATACTGCTGTTGGTACGCGCCGGCTTCGAGCTGTTCCTGCACGAGCTCTTCGGAGATCGTCCGCGCCTGTGCCTTCAGGCTGCCGACCTGATCGGCCCCCGCCGATCCGCTCGACGCTGCGCCGGCGAGTGCGGTGGAGCACACCAATGCCACGAGAAAGGCCGCCGCCAGCGGGCCGCGTGCGAAATTCGCGCGCGCCGGATCTGACTCGAGTTTCCGACCTGGCCCAGTGCACGACCAGGTGAATTTAGCCTCCTTTTTCGTCCCTTGTCCTCGTGACCTGCGCTTCAGCGTTCAGGCTTGTTCCCCTGTGCCACCGCTTCGGGCCTCGGAGAGGCGATTTCGTGCCTGGCTCGGGGGGTGGAGGTTCCGGGCGAAGGGTTAGCCCCAGGCGCTCCGGGTCGGCGGCATCTGGCTCTGACCGGCCGGGGTGGGCCTGACGCCGAGGACCTGATGGAGCGAGAGGCCACCGTCATCGAAGCCGTTGGCCGAGGCCGCCATGTAGAGGTGCCAGACACGCACCCGTTCGAGGCCGACCTCGTTCACGGCGTCCTCCCAGTTCGCTTCCAGGTTCGCCACCCACGCCGTCAAGGTCCTGGTGTAGTGCTCTCGTAGTGACTCGACGTCACGCACCTCGAATCCGGCACGTTCCATGGCGTGGACCACCTGGCTGACGTCGATCAGTTCCCCGTCGGGGAACACGAAACGCCCGATGAACGAGCTGCGCCGCATCCGTGAACCGCCGACGCTGGAGATGGCGTGGTTCAGCAAGCGGCCCGTGTCCGCCAGAAGTGTATGGAGCGTCGTGAAGTACTCCGCCATCTTCACCGCGCCGACGTGCTCGAACATGCCGATCGACGAGATGGCGTCGAAGCGTTCCCCGCGCAGGTCCCGATAGTCCTGCACCCTGATCTCGATCTGTTCTTCGAGGCCGGCCTCCTTGACCCGCAGCCGGGCCCTGTCGGCCTGCGCGCTACTGAGGGTCACGCCGACGACGGATGCGCCGTAGCGGCTGGCCGCGTGCAGGGCCATGGAGCCCCATCCACAGCCGACGTCGAGCAGGCGTGCACCGGATCGCTCGTGCAGCCCGAGCTTGCGGCACACGAGGTCGTGTTTGGACGCCTGTGCCGCCTCGAGTGTGGTGCTGTCGTCGACGAAGCGCGCGCACGAGTACGTCATGCTCGGCCCGAGCACCAGACGGTAGAACTCGTTGCTGATGTCGTAGTGATGGCGGATCACCTCGGCGTCGCGCTGCTTGGAGTGGCGCCTCCCGTGCGGAGCCGCTTCCACCGCGGGACGTGCCGGAGGTGGCCCGAGGACGCCCAACCGTGTGGCCGCCTTGAGGGCGACGAGTGGCATGCGGGCCCCCGTCCTGAGGTCGTTCGGCGCGGCCTCGTGCAGGGCGCGGAGCACGCTGATCACGTCACCTTCCGCTTCGAGCTCGCCGGTGACATAGGCCCGGCTCAGGCCCAGTTCGCCCGGCGCCCACAGCATGCGCTTGACCGCGGTGGGCGAACGGACGATGACGGTTCCTGGTCCGTCGCGTGGCCCGAGCGCGCTGCCGTCCCAGAACTCGAAGCGGACGGGCAGCCGCTTGTTGAAGAGCGCGTGCAGGAGCGGTGCCACTGCGGCGGCCGCACTCGGCCTGGCCCGGCTGTTGCTCTGCTGCGCTGCCGCAGCGTGTGCATGCGCTGCGGACGCATGCGATTCCGAATTCATGACGTCGAGTTCCATGGGGCCCTCCTTCGCCTCACGCCTTCGAAGTGGGCCGCTGTTTCGACCCGTCTCGCTGGATCACTCCATGCCCGGTACGGATACCGCCATCGATGTTATTGCCACGCTCCGCCGGCGTGCCCTCTCCGCGGTGTCGCGCCGACGTGCGCAACGTCGCATCGATGCGTGCGCGACACAGCGCATTGGTGCGTGCACGCCGCCGCCCGCGTCCAGCGAAATCTCAGGAAGGCGAGAGCGGCGGCGGCGTGTTGCCGGCCATGTGTTCGGCGCGCGCCCGCTGGGAGAGGAGCTGGTGGTACTGATCGTCGTCGCCCTTCATGCCGCTCACGAGGGGGGAGTGCGCCAGGGAGAACGCGCCGAGGAACATCACGAGGAGCGAGATGGCTTCCAGTGGTCCCCATGCGCCGCCCGTGCGCAGGTCGTCGCCGAACAGGCCCACGCCGATGAGGATGCTGGCCAAGGGATCGACCATGACGAGCGTGGACTGGGAGGCCACGATCGGTCCGGCATGGAAGGCGTTCTGGGTCAGGAACACCGCCAGCGCGCCGAAGAAGATCAGGGCGTAGGTCTGCCCGTGGCGGTAGAGCGAGGTCCAATCCTGGGCGGCGAAGTTGGAGACCACCTTGGTGCAGGCGGCGGTGAAGGCGAAGGCGATGGCGCCCGCCGTGCCGAACATGGCGGCACGCCACCAACGGGGCCCACGGAGGGCCAGCACGACCGCCACGGCGATGCCGGCGCTGCAGGCGAGCCCGGCGATGACCCAACTCCAGAATGAAGCGGAGAGATTCCCCTCCTCGGGGTGGGCGCAGTACAGGAAGCCGGCGAGGCCACCCACGCAGGCCAGGGAGCCGAGCCATTCGCGCCGTCCCACGGTGAAGCCCAACCAGACGGAGAGCACGGCCACCAGGAAGACCAGCTCCAGGGTCAAGATCGGTTGGACCTGCGAGAGCTGCCCGAAATGCAGGGCGACGGCCTGGAGGATGAACGAGACGATCATCAGGGCGAACCCGAGGAGCCAGATGCCCCGGCGTACGGCGTAGGTCATCAGACTGAGCTTCAGCGTCTTGTCGGCGGGCGCGTCCTCTACCCCCATGCGCTGGAACACGCTGGTGAGCGCGTTGGCCAACGCAGCGCCAAGCGCCAAGATAAAGACCATCCAGATCCGCTTTCGTCCGAGATACATGTATGATGCACGTATCCAGCAATAGTGTACCGGGAGATGGGGAGGTCAAGGCCGATGGACGTCGCCCTCACCCCCTCCGAGCTCGACAGTATCGGCGTCATCGAGCTCGAGCTGCTGAAGCTCGTCCGTCATCTCGAGACGTTCGGCCGCAGGAGCTCGCTCTACCTCGCCGTCGACCGGGCGGGCTATCTCGCCCTGCGCATGCTCGAGGCGATGGGGCCGGTGAGCACCAAGGCCCTCGCCACGGCCTTGAACCTCGATGCCTCCACGGTGACCCGCCAGATCTCGGCGCTCGAGAGCGCGGCATTTGTCGAGCGGCGCCCGGACCCCTTGGACGGGCGTTCTTCCACCATCATCCTCACTGACGAAGGCCACCGCACGATGATCGGGGTGGAGCGGGAGCGTCGGCAGGTCATGGAAGCACTCGTGAGCGATTGGAGCGACCACGACAAGCTGACTCTGGGTCGCGCCTTGAGCCGGCTGAATATCTCCCTCTTGGAAAGTGGGAGAGCGGTCAAGGACGTGGACTAGACACTGGGTATGGCCGCTCAGTCGGATGAGCATCCGCTCGACGGGCCAGAGCCGGCGCCTTCACTGCGACGATGGCGCGTCGGGCCGACCTTCCGGTCGGCCTGGCCGGTGCTGCGCTTCTTGTTCGGCATAGGCATCGTGATCGTCGCCCTCTGGGTCCTGTCGTCGCACCGCGACGAGCTTTCGGGCTTCTCGCAGGTGTTCCGCACCCTCAAGTGGTGGTGGATACCGCCGGCCCTTTTGCTCGAGCTCGCCTCATTCGTGTGTTTCGCCGGCCTGCAGTACGAGTTCCTCGACAGCGGAGGTCTGGCCGCGCCGGAGGGACCACTGGTGAAGATGACCTTCGCGTCGCAGGCCATCACCAACTCCCTTCCCGGCGGCAGTGCGTTCTCCGCGGTGTACGGGTTCCGCTGGTTCCGGCGCTTCGGGGCCGATGACACGCTGGCGGCGTGGTCCCTCGTGGGGACCCTGGTGGCCTCGAGCGTCTCACTGGCGTTGGTGGCCACGGCCGGGCTGGCGCTGGCCACCGGCGAAGGGGCCTCGCTCGACCTCATCCCGGTCATCGTCGGAGTGTTCCTGATCACTCTGGCGATCGGCGCGCTCTTCATCTACGAGCGGCCGCTCGCCTTCGTCGTCACGTGGGGCATTCGCGTCTCACGCAAGCTGTTGGGGCGACCACGCGGCGACGTGGCGGCGAACATCGAGCGAATCGTGGCGCTGGTCACCTCGGTACGCCTGGGCCGGCGCCACATCGTACGTATCCTCTTGTGGGGCTGTTCGGCCTGGTTGTTCGACTGCGGGTGCTTCGCCCTGATGTTCCTGGCCGTCGACTCGAGCATTCCCTGGAAGGGCCTGCTGCTGGCCTACGGCGCGGGGCAGCTGGCCGCCAACCTGCCCATAACCCCTGGCGGGTTAGGGGTGGTGGAGGGAAGCATCACCATCGCACTGGTGGCGTTCGGGGGCTCGCAGAATTCAACGTTCGATGCCGTGCTCATGTACCGCGTCATCAGCTTCTGGCTGGTCCTCGTGGTGGGCTGGTTGTTCTGGGGCCAACTGGCGTACCAGGTGCGAAAAGGGCGCTGGACCCGTCAGGCCTTGCACGCGCCGGTCGAGGCCGAACTGCGCGGCGATGACGGGAGCAGGGTCCCGCAGGCGGTACGAGTGGAGGCTGCGCCGGTGGTGGAGCAATGAGGCCCTCGCGCCACGGTGGGAGCCGGGGCTGGCGCGCGGGCAGTGGGCGGGGTCGTGGGCTGCCTGCTCGTGGCCGCCACCGTGGCGGACTGCACGACCGCCCGCAGCGATCTGGGCACGTCCGTGAGCTCGTGCTACCACGCACTCCCCACGGCGACCAAGGCGGTCCATATGCGCGGGCATCTGCTCGGGGTGCAGGAGTTCACGGTGGGCGCGCTCCAGCGGCAAGCACCCAGCCTTTATCGGGAGCTCGCCGCACATGCCGCACCCGGCAAGCGACTCTGTGTGGTCGCCTTCAGCGGCGCATTTGACTCGTCGTCGGTCTCCGATGCCCGCGGGCGCCCTTCGGGCAAGCTGGCTGTCGTCGTGTCCACGACGCCGGGGAACCAGCTCCTGGGCACGATCATCCTGCCCCGGCCGCCGCTCCGGTTCGGCCACCCGCACGCCGGATGAGCGGGTTCCGGTGGGTATGCTCGCCCCATGCGCACCGGTGTGCGTAGATCGGTTACGTGGTGGCTCTGATCTAAAAAGAGGTCAACCGCCTTAGTCGGCTTCACCCGGGAGGACGGGAGAGGGCGGTTATGACTGATGTGATCGGGGGATGGGCGCCTGACCGGGTGACCGCGGGCACGCCGGGAAACAGCGCGCGAGGGTTCGACGGGCCATTAGCGGGCGGGGCCGGATCGCCCGCCTTCGTGCTGAGCGGTGGTGGCAATCTGGGGGCGCTGCAAGTCGGGATGATGTATGCCCTCGTCGAGAGCGGTCTGCGTCCGGGCATGATCGTCGGAACGTCCGTCGGCGCCATCAACGGTGCCTTCCTGGCCAGCCGTCCCGATCTGCCCGGCATCGCCGAAATCGCCCGGCTCTGGTCATCGCTTCGCCGCAAGGACGTGCTCGGCGTCGATTTCGGTGCGTTCCTCGGAGGCATCCGCGGCAGGCCGCGCCACCTCTTCGACTCCTCGTCGATCCGCCGGATCCTCGACAACTTCGTGACCTTCCGTCGCCTCGAAGACGCCCCGATCCCTCTTGACGGTCGTGGCCACTGCACTCGGGACGGGGGAGGCGGTCGTCCTCAATTCGGGTGATGCGACGACGGCGCTTCTGGCCAGCAGCGCAGTGCCGAGGCTTTTGCCGGCCGTCGAGATCGAAGGCCGGCTGCTGGTGGACGGTGCGGCGGCGGCCGATGTACCGGTGCAGGAAGCGCTGTCGCTGGGCGCCCGCGACCTGTACGTCCTGCCGACGGCGCCGGCCCAAGTGGCGACGATGATGGAGCAGACGTCGACGTCGGGGACGATGGAGGGAGTCGATGGACCGACGGTGCATGTCGTCCCGCCTCCGGACATGCACATACCCCTGGCCCGCCTGGGCCAGTCCCAGGACCTCGTGCGGCTGGGCTACGAGCAGGCCCGGGCCTGGCTCGACGGAGCGCCACTCCCGGGTGCGCGTCGACCGGGTCGTGGCCCACGCTTCTCCTTCCGACCGCGGATCGCCCGGCCGGAGCGAGCGTCGTAGAGCCGGCCGACAAGGAGGGCGCGGTGGAGGCCGTACCCTTGTCGCCTCGTGACCCTCCTCGTCGATCTCCAGCAGGTGGCGGTCCGCCGGGTCGACCGGGCGCTCTTCGAGGGGTTGTCGATGACTGTCTCGGATGGGGACCGGATCGGTGTGGTCGGGATCAACGGCACAGGGAAATCGACCCTGCTGCGGATCATCGCCGGCGCCTGATCTTCCCGACGAAGGCCAGGTTCTGCGGGGACGGGGCTCCCGGGTGGGATTTCTCGCGCAGACACCCGAACTGCCGCCCGGCACAGTGCGCGGAGCGGTCGGGGAGGGTTGGGAGGCCGAGGCGGCGTTGGACCGTCTCGGGATGGGCTCTGCCGTCGACGAAGACGTCGGGTCACTCTCGGGCGGGCAGGCAAAGAGGGTGGCACTGGCCCGCGTCCTGGCCCACCCTGCCGAGCTCCTGGTGCTCGACGAGCCCACCAACCATCTCGATCTGGGCGCCGTGGCGTGGCTCGAGCAGCGCCTGCTCTCGTTCCGCGGCGGTCTGGTGCTGGTGACCCACGACCGCCACCTGCTCGATCGCATCACGACCCGGATGCTGGAGCTCGACCGCGGGCGGGCGTACATGCACGAAGGGGGCTACGGGTCGTATCTCGAAGCGAAGGCCGAACGCGAGGATCACGCGGCGGCGGCGGAATCCACCAGGCAGAACCTGGCCCGGCGTGAGCTGGCCTGGCTCCGACGCGGGGCGAAGGCGCGGTCGCGCAAGCCCCAGGCCCGGATCGATGCCGCCAAGCGGCTGATTGAGGGTGCCCCCGTCGCGGCCGTGCGGTCGGCGGAACTGGAGCGCCCGAGCGACACGCCCCGCCTGGGCGACAAGGTGATCGAGTGCACCGGGGTGGCCTTCCGCTACGGCGAGGGCCCGCTGGTGCTGTCCAGGGTGGATCTCGTCCTGGACCGGCGCGAACGACTCGGCATCGTGGGGGCGAACGGTTCGGGGAAGTCGACCCTGCTCGACCTGATGGCCGGGCGGCGCCATCCTTCGGCCGGCTCGGTCGAAGTCGGACCGACGGTGGTGGTCGGGTACTACGACCAACTCGGGGTGAAGCTCGATCTCGGGGCGCGGGTGCAGGACCTCGTGGTGGGACCGCACCGCTCGACGCCGTCGCTGGCTGACATTGAGCTGATGAAGCGATTCCTCTTCACCGGCGAGTTGCCGTTCGCCCGTGTGGGAACGCTGTCGGGCGGGGAGCGGCGTCGGCTCCAACTCCTTTTGGTCCTCGCCGGGCGTCCCAACGTCCTCTTCCTCGACGAGCCGACGAACGATCTCGATCTGGACACGTTGCGGATCCTCGAGGACTTCCTCGACGATTGGCCGGGCGCCCTCGTCGCCGTGAGCCACGACCGTACGTTCCTGGAGCGCACGACCGATCGCCTCGTCGCCGTCGGAGCCGACGGCAGCGTGGCCGCAGTCCCGGGAGGCGTCGACGGCTGGATCGCCCGGGCGGAGACGGGCGACGTCCGACGCGCCGGTTCGCTTCCGGCGACATCGAAGCCGGGAGCGCCGGTCAAGGCGGCACGCGTACGGCCGACAGGGGCACCGGCAGGGCGACTCCTTCGCGAGGCGGAGAAGGAGGTGGTCCGTCTGCAACGGCAAAGGGACAAGCTCACCGAGCGGCTGATCGGCCTGCAGGATCACGTGGAGCTGCAGCGACTGGGGGTCGAGCTGGCCTCAGTGCAAACGACGCTCAGCGAGGCGGAGGACAGATGGCTGGCCCTCGCCGAAGAGGCGGAGTCATAGCGGTTGGACCGTCAGGTCGGTGGTCCCTTCGGATTCCGCTCGGACGGATTCGACCACGAAGCCACCCGGTTCCCGCAAGAGCTGGTCTACCGCGTCGGCCGCGAGAGGTTGGGCGAACAGGAAACCTTGCCCCGTGTCGACGTCGGCTGCTTCGAGCTGTCTCCACTGGGTGTGCGTCTCGATCCCCTCGGCAATGACTTCGAGGCCGAGCGCCCTTCCCAGTTGCACGAAGGTGCGCACGATCGCTGCCGACTTGTCAGCGTCGCCGATGCCTGAGACGAAGGACCGGTCGATCTTGAGGATGTCGATGGGAAATTGTTGGAGATACGCCAGTGACGAGAATCCGGTGCCGAAATCGTCGATGGCCAGACGCACGCCGAGCGCCTTGAGCATCCTGAGCCGGGACACTGTCGTGCCGACGTCGTGCATCAGCGTGGACTCGGTGAGTTCGAGGACCAACATGCCGGCATCGAACCCGCTGGCGGAGAGCGCACGGTAGACGTCGTCGACGATCCGGTCGCGTTGGAGCTGCTTGGCCGCGACGTTGACCGAAACCACGAAGCGGTGGCCCTGTCGCTGCCACTTCGCTCCTTGGCGGCATGCGGTCTCCAGCACCCACTGGCCGACCGGAACGATCAACCCGCTCGATTCGAGGGCAGGAATGAAGTCATCGGGCTGTACCACGCCCCGTGTGGGATGACGCCAGCGCAAGAGCGCCTCCACACCGGTAAAGACGCCGGTGGAGAGGTCGATGGTGGGTTGGTAGAGCAGGAAGAACTGATCCGCGGCGAGGGCGCGGTGGAGATCCACGTCGAGACTGCGATGGTCGTCGACGGATTCCAGCATGGACGGCGTGAAGACCTCGAAGCGGCTCTTTCCAGCCGCTTTGGCACGGTAGAGCGCAATGTCGGCGTCACGCAGCAGCTCTTCGGGCGTGCTCCGGTCACCGGTGGCGATCCCGATGCTGGCGGTGATCGACAAGGGGATGTCGCTGCCGGAGATCTCGAACGGAGGTTCCAGGATGGCGAGTATGCGCTCCGCCACGGCCTCAGCCACTCCGGATTGCACGGATCCTTCGGTCAGCATGACGAACTCATCGCCACCGAGACGTCCCACCGTGTCACCCTCGCGCAACACCTCGGACAACCGTGCTCCGACGCCCGCCAAGAGCGCGTCGCCCGACCGATGGCCGAGGGTGTCGTTGATGTCCTTGAAGTTGTCGAGGTCCAAGAAGAGCGCGGCGGGGGTGGTGTGCTCGCGCCGGGCATGCGCCATCATGTGCGCGATCCGGTCAAGGATCAGGGCTCGATTCGGCAGTCCGGTGAGAGGGTCGTGGAACGCCTGATGGCGCAGCTCATCGGTGCGTTCGGCGACGAGCTCCAGGGCCCGGGACCGGCTCGTTCCCAGGAGATAGAGCATGAGGCCCAAGAGCACGCTCAGCATGAAGCCGCCGCCGAGCAGGTCCAGCGCGTGGGGGTTGGAGAGGACAGCGCCGTCGGTCGCCGTGCCCAGGATGTCGATGTGCCAGCCGTTGGAGAGACCGATCGAGGTCGACTGGGCGTCATGCGGCACGACCCCCGCTTTGAAGGTGGCCGATGAGGAGCCGGAGCCATAGTGAAACGCCACGGCAGTCGAAGGGTGGTCCGCCAGTGCGGTGTGCAAGAGGACTCCGGGCAGGATCGCGATGCCTGTCCAGCCCACGATGTCGGCCCGGCGTGCGTCGACGGTGCCGGGTACGGAGCCCCCGCGGTAGATGGCAGCGCCTATTGCCAGCTCCTCGACTTTTCCCTGCTCATGGGGCAGATACTCGTCCTGACCGGAGTCCCGGGCGTGCACGAGCTCCGAGCGAAGAGGTGTTTGGCAGAAGTCGATACCGTCGGGAAGGTCAGTCGTTGTATTCCGCGAGCGCGAGACCGAAGCCAGGCAGTAATACGGGCGGCTTCCGGCGGGAGTCACGGCGAACGTCCCTGGGGCGGCGAGGGGTCCCGATGGGTCGGCGACCTGTCGAGCTGCATACGCCGTCAATTGCGACGGCAGCACCTGCTGGATATCGAAGATGGTCTGCATTTCCGGGTAGCGGGCGAAGGCGCGCACGGACTTCGTCCAGACGAGGAAGTCGGCCTCAGTCGCGTCGGGATTTCTGACCAAAACCGCCCCTGCGCTGATGGCGAGATCCTGCTCGTGCACGATCGCCAGTTGCAGGGTCGAGGAGATCTGTGCAGCAGAAGCGAGAAAGACCTGACGTTCCTTGCTGCCGTCGTTGCGGGCGACGCCCCGTGCTCCGACAACCGCGCCGATCGTGCCCGCCGCGACGACGACGATCATGACGGCCAGCCAGAAGCTGCGGCGGGTTCTCACCACCGCGCTGTCTCATTTGATGGCGACCCTCGTGGAGTCGTCATGGTAAGGCGGGATTCAAGACACCCAGCTTGCGCTCAGTGAAACGCCGGACGACCCACTCAATCCCAACAGGAGCACAACTTCGGTCTGAAACGGCTGTTCAGGGGCGTCAGGCGGGGCAAGTTGCGTTCCGTCGGCAACGGGCAACGTGGCGACTCGGATGACGACGGTCCTCTCTCGCACCGCATCGTCGTCCTCCGTCCCACCACCCACTGCGAACAGGGTGAATTGGGCTGTAGTTGGGATGAGGTGGTCCATCCGGAGATTCTCGGAGGGCACGATTGTCCCCATGAACTCGGGAACCCGCCATGTGATCGGCGGAGCGTCGTCATGAAGTTGAGGCGCAAAGAGAAGACTGACCGGCGACCCCATTGGCGATTCCCACGACGCACCCCAAAGTGCTGTCGTGGAGCCGAACAATGCGGCGATCCAGCCGCCGACCCCATCGAATGCTCTCGCTGCACAGTCGCCTACTTCGGCTGCGCTGGCGCCGGCGGAGCCACGAAGCTCCATCGCGGTCGTCACGCCCCGCGAGTCAGTCGTCGATCCTGAGGCCACTGGACGCGCGGGCCAGCAACTCGGTGACGTTCTCGTCCTGCGTGGACTCGTCACGCATGCACAGGTCCAAGAGGCACTGGAATTGCAGGCTTCATCCGGCGGGCGACTCGGTGAACTCCTCGTCCAGATGGGCGTCCTCGAGGAGCGGAACCTCGTGGAAGCGCTGGCGGAATTCTTCGGGATGCCCGTTGCAGACCTTCGGCGCTACAAGCCGGACCCCGAAGCACTTGCGCTCATTTCGGAGGACGTGGCCCGTTCGAACATGGCCATGCCCATCAGCCTGCACGACGACGGATTGCACGTGGCGGTGGCTGAGCCGAGCGACTCCCTCCGGTTCCTGCTGTCGGAGAAGAGCGGTCATCCGGTTCGTCTCCTGCTGGCCCCGACGAGTGACGTCCTGTGGGCGATCGACAGCAACTACCGCGCCATCGGCGGCGTCGCACAACTCGTCCAGGCCTTCGAGGTCGTTGAGGGCTCACGCAAGCGGGTGGTGGATGCTGCCGCCCCCGTGGTCGTGGCCGACGATGCTCCCGTCGTCCAAGTCGTCGATCGCATTCTCACGCAGGCCATGCGCGATCGCACCTCCGACGTGCACATTGAGCCCTCTGATGAGATCGTCCGGGTTCGGTTCCGTATCGACGGCGCCCTGAAGGAGATCCTGGTCCTTCCTGCAGCGATGGGGCTCGGACTCGTCAGTCGCATCAAGATCATGGCGGGGATGAACATCGTCGAGCGACGCCGCCCCCAGGACGGCCAGCTGACGACCACGGTTGACGGCAAGGAAGTCGACGTCCGGGTGGCCACCACCGCCACCATCTGGGGCGAGAAGTGCGTCATGCGAATTCTCGACAAGACCCGGTCCGTCCTCCGGCTCGACGACCTCGGCATGCCGGTCGACACCCACACCAGGTACTCCAAGATCGTGCGTGCTCCTTTCGGCATGGTGCTCTGCGCAGGCCCTACCGGTAGTGGGAAGACGACCACCCTTTACGCCACGCTGAGCGAAGTCAGCAATCCCACGCTCAACGTCATGACGATCGAAGACCCGGTCGAGTACGTGTTCCCTTCCATCAACCAGATCCAGACGAACGACCAGGCAGGTCTCACTTTCGCCACCGGGCTGAAGTCGATCCTCCGCCAGGACCCCGACGTGATACTGGTCGGTGAGATTCGTGACGTCGAGACGGCGCGAGTCGCCGTGCAATCAGCGCTGACCGGTCACTTCGTCGTCTCGTCGCTCCACGCAACGGATGCGGTGTCCGCGCTGCACCGATTCCTCGACATGGGGATCGAGTCCTTCCTGATCGCATCGTCGGTGCTCGCCGTCGTCGGGCAACGTCTCGTGCGGAGAATCTGCCCGTCCTGCAAGGCGCGGTACAACCCGACCGCCGAAGAGCTCGCGTTCTACGAGGACAGCGGTGGACCGCCAAAAGAAGTGTTCTATATCGGGACCGGCTGCAACTTCTGCAGTGACACGGGCTATCAGGACCGGATCGGCGTCTACGAGCTACTCGAGATGACTCCGGAGATCAGGCGCCTCATCGTCGGATGGGCGACCCAGGAAGAGTTGCGCAGCCTGGCGCAGAAACAGGGAATGCGCACATTGAGGACGGAGGCGATCAATCTCGTCGCCGAGGACATAACAACGGTGGCTGAAGTGATTAGGAGCATGTACACACTATGAGTAAGAACGCGACAATGTCCAAGTTCCGCTTCAGCGCCCTCGACGCTGGAGGCTCGCAAGTCTCCGGTGTCGAGATGGCGGCCTCGGCCGGTGCGGCGCACCTCGCCCTCGTGCAGCGTGGCTTCCAGCCGTTGGAGGTGACCGAGAAAACGAGCCTCTCCAAGCTCGAGATCACGAAGAAGAAAGTGCCGCGCAAGGAGATCATGCACTTTTCGCGGCAGATGGGCGTCTTCATGAAGGCGGGTATCCCGATCATGGAGGCTCTGGAGGTGATCGAGACTGAGACCACCGACAAGCTCATGAAGAAGGTCATCCTGGAGATGATCGTGGATCTCCGGGCCGGCGACACCTTTGCGGCGGCGGCGCGGTCGCACCCCGAGGCGTTTCCGAACTTCTACGTCGGCATTCTCGAATCCGCAGAGTTGACGGGAAACCTCGACTCCGTCTTGAACCAGCTGGCGGACTACATCGAACGTGACGTCGAAGCTCGATCGACGCTCACTTCGGCGCTCATTTACCCGGCCGTGGTGGCCGTTCATGTCTGTCGGTGTCGTCGTCGTCCTTGCCACCTTCGTCATGCCGCGGTTCGTCGTCTTCTTCAAATCGCTGCACGCGAAGCTTCCGCTGCCCACCCGCATGTTGTTGAGCGCCTCCAGTGCCTTTTCGACATATTGGTACATCATTCTTGGAACGGCTATTGTCCCTCATCGTCGGGTTCATCGTCGTTGCGGCGGTCGAGCGGAGGTCGGGCGCATTCTCGACGGCTTGTTGCTCAAACTGCCGGTTCTCGGGCTTCTCGGTGCAGGCCGCTGTGCTCGAGCGCATTTGCCGGGTTCTCTCCTCCATGCTCAGAGCCGGCGTCGATCTGCCCCAGGCCATGACCGTCACCGCAGACGCTTCCAACAATGCCGTCTACCGCAACGGGCATCAACACCATCCGGGAGCAGATGATGCAGGGACAGGGTCTGGCGGACCCGCTGGCGCAGACGGGGCTGTTCCCGGGCGCGGCGAGGCAGATGTTCCGTGTCGGCGAGGAGACGGGGACGCTGGACATCCAGCTCGAGACTGCGGCCACGTACTACCACCGTGAGCTCGAGGTGCGGGTGAAGCACTTCACGAGTCTGTTCGAGCCCGCCGTCATCATCTTCATGGGCGTGGTCGTCGGGTTCGTCGCCGTGGCTCTCATCTCTGCGATGTACGGCATCTACAGCCAGGTCAAGACGTGAGGCAGCCCGACCAGAAGTTGCCCAGACCCTGTTCCGACGCCGTGGCGCAATTGCGCCGGCGGTGCCGAGACGGGCGAAGAGGGCGGCTTCACTCTCATTGAGCTGATCATCGTCACCTTGATCATTCCGATCATCATCGGAGCGATCACGCTTGGCGCTCATCTCGATCTTCTCGCTGCAGGGCAGCACGGGAGGTCGCATCTCGGACTCGGGCGACGCGCAGGTGGTCTCGTCCAATTTCGAGACCGACGTGCAGAACGCATCGCTCATCACGTCGGCCGCTTCTGGCGTGACGCCTCAGTGCGCGCCGAGCACGCAGGTGTCCGGCGCCACGCAGGTCGTGGGGCTCCAGTCAGCGGCCAACGGGGGCACCGTCATTTCGTACGAAGACGTACCAAACGGGAACGGTGGTAACAGTCTCATGCGTTACGTGTGTCAAGGCGGGGCCAACTCGTCGCCGGTGAGCTCCAACGCCATCTCCCACAACGTGCCGGCCGGTCAGACGGTGACCATTACCTGCGACGCAACGCTTGCGTCCGCGCAGACGAGCGGGAGCGCCTACACGTCGTTGAATGTCACTCCGTTGCCCGCAAACGTGGCAGCCGGGGACACCATCACGGTCGGCTCGGGTGGGACGACACAAACGTACACAGCCGCCGCCGCGGGTGCCGGTGGCATCTCGCTAGCGGTGAGTTCACCAGCACCAGCGTTGAGTCCGGGCTTTGCCATCGGAGCACAGGTTGTCGATAGCGCGTGGGCCGCCAGCAACTGTGGTGCGAGCTACGGGTTGGATAAGCACGGCCAGCGTGACGGGCGTGACATTCGCCACTACTGGGAGCCGGGAACGCTGCCGTATGCCTACACCCTGGTGGCGGTCCCTCGGCCGAGCTCGACGCCCAGCCAGCCCACGGCGGTGACGTCGCCCAACTCGAGCTGCGTCTTCGCCACCGGCTCCGGTACCTACACGTCGTCCCTCTGCTTCGTGGACCTCTCCTCGTGGAACAGCTATAACGGCGTGTCGTCTGCGTCCTGTCCGGGGGCTGGGCTGGCCATGGCGGCCGGCATCACCAACACCTCCTACACATTGACCTTCTGCCTCAACGTGCAGAGCGTGGCGACAGCCACCGGTGCTCTCGTGACCGGGCCCGTCGGGACCAACGCCGGCTACAACGGCGTCGCTGCGGTGTCCTTCCCCACCTATCCGGAAGCGTTCCTCGGCAACAACGGGTTCTACACCGTGGCCAGCACCCAACATCCGGCGCTCTATCAGCAGAACTCCGGTGTCGGAAAGACCACGACGGTCAGCATCACCAATATCGAGGTCTCGGACACGAACGACGGCACACCGGCCACGGGATGGCAGCTGGTGACGGGTGACGCAGAGACGACGGACGCCGGTGAGTCGATCACGTGGTCGACCAACAACCCGAACACACCTCTGAATCTTCTTCCCAATACGCCGACGTCGCCTATCGGTGACGCGTGTTCCAATCCGGTATCGCCGAGCGGCTTGACGGGAGTCAACATTGCGACGTACGTCGGTTCACAGACGGTGGGATGTGCGTCGTCGACGTCCGACACCGCCGCCCCCAGGATCGGGGACGGTCATGCTCGAATCCCCCGCACCGACGCAGCTCACGGTGACCATGGTCGGGACCGGCCTCGAGGCCATGTTCCTCGGTGTTCTCCTCCCGTCGGGATCATGAGACTTCCTTCCCGTCTCCAGGCCGCCGAGAGCGGCACGCGGCCAAGCCGCTCCGAGCAGTCGCGCCGGTCCGAGGCCGGCGACACGCTGATCGAGGTTCTGCTGGCCATCGTCATCCTCGGTATCGCCTCAGTCGCCATCCTTCTGGCCTTTGCCACGACGATCTCGGGTTCAGCCGAACATCGCACGCTGACGACGGCGGACACCGTGCTGAGGACCGCTGCGGAGCAATCGACTTCCCTCGTTCAGCAGCAGTCGAGTACGGCGTGGGGGCAGTGCCCGACCTCCTCCGTATTCCTGGCTGCAAACCAGCGTCACCCTTTCTTCCGGCTACACCGAACAGGTCACGGGCGTCAGCTACTGGTCCAATTCGACAAACCCGCCTTCGTTCGTCCCGTGGACGACGCCCGGTGCGTGCACGGTGAGCACCTCCATTTCTCCTCAGGTCAATTCGCCCGTACTGATCACGATCACCGTGACGTCTGCGTCCGGTGCTGTCAGCTCTCCCTTGAGCTTCGTCGTCGATGATCCCTTCGCCCGCCCGATTCCGGCTGCGGGTGCGGCCACCCACCTGGCGTTCTTCAGCTCACCGGCGACGGGTACCTCTTCGACGGTCGGCAGCCCCTTCGGCTTCCAGCCCATCGTCGCGGTCGAAGACGCCAACAACAACATCGTCACGACGGCATTTGCCTCCGTCACGCTGTCGATCGGGTCAGGACCCAACGGCGCAGCCCTGTCGAACTGTACGGCCACCCAGTTCAAGGGCGTCGTCACCTATGCCGGCTGCTCGGTCAACGCGGTCGGAACGTATACCCTCTCGGCGAGCGAAGCGGGCTCGCCTCGGGCACGAGCTCCTCCTTCTACGTGGCCCCTGCACCGCCGTACGCCTTCTCCATCACGTCGAACCCGTTGTCGGCTATTGCGTCGAGCACGGCCAACATGGGACCGATCACGGTCCAAGAGCAGGACATTTTCGGCAACCCGACAACGACGGCAGAGACGGTCAACCTTTCGTCGACCTCCGCCACAGGCGTGTTCTCGGCCACCCCCGGCGGAGCAGCCATCTCTTCGATCACGATCCCGGCCGGTTCGACGTCGGCGAACTTCTACTACGGCGACACGAGTTCGGGAACGCCGACCATCACCGTCTCGGGTGTGCTTGCAAGCGACACGCAGAGTGAGACCGTCACGGGCGGGCCCGCGACCCATCTGGTCTTCACGACCGGGCCCAGCAGCACGGCCAAGGGTGGCAGCGCCTTTGGCACGCAGCCGGTGGTCGTGGCCGAGGACGTCTTCGGCAATGCGTCCACGGCGGACGCATCCACGGTCAACCTGGCCATCACGGCGGGCACGGGGACGAGTGGGGCCAGTCTCAACGGATGCGTCGGGAGTGAGGCGACCGGTGTGTTCACCTTCACGGGTTGCTCGATCGACAAGATCGGTTCCGGTTACACCCTTACCGCGACCGACGGGCTCTATGCCCCGGCCACGAGCAGCACCATCACCGTCTCGGTGGGCCCGGCGGCCAAGCTGGCGTTCACCACACAACCCGTGGGTGGAGTGGCGGAAGCGACGAACTTCGCCACCCAGCCCAAGGTCACGGTGCAGGACGCCGGGGGCAACACAGTGACCACTGATACCGGCAGCGTGACTCTGGGGATCAGCAGTTACTCGACCGCCAACAGCGGCACCACCCAGGGCTCTCTCACCTGTACGCAGCACATCTGTCAATGCCGTGGCCGGCGTGGCGACGTTCGCCAACTGCAAGATCAGCGGGAACGCGCGGCTGCCGGAAACTATGTGTTGAGCGCCGCCCGGAGCGGCTTGAGCCCGGGGACTTCAGCCAACGTGTCGATCCTCGCCGGCACCGCCACGAAGCTCGTCGCCACGACCCAGCCGACCACCTCGGTCGCCGGGACGAATTTCACCGACGGGCGTGTCCGTCGAGGACGCCCTGGGCAACGTCGTCACCACGTCGTCCGCCTCTGTCTCCCTGGCCATCGGGACCAACCCGGGTGGCGGAGCCCTGAGCTGTGGCGCCAACCCGATCAGTGCCTCGGCCGGCGTATCCACCTTCTCCTGCTCGATCAACAAGACGGGCACGGGCTACACCCTCACGGCCACCAGCAGCGGGCTCACGTCGGTCACCTCGAGTGCGTTCAACATCACCCCCGGTGCCCCTGTCTCGCTCGTGGTCACGACGCAGCCTCCGACCACCGCCACGGCCGGCACCAAGTTCACGACGGGCGTGTCCGTCGAGGACGTCTTTGGCAACGTCGTCACCACGTCGTCCGCCCCGGTCACCCTCGCCATTGCGAACAACCCCAGTGGTGGGACGCTGACCTGTACCACCAACCCGCTCAACGCCTCTGGTGGCGTGGCCAACGTCAGCTGCTCGGTCGACATGGCCGGCACCGGCTACACCCTCACGGCGACCAGCCCCGGTCTCACGTCGGCCACCACCAATGCCTTCACGAACGTGGCCGGAGCCGGCACGCAACTGCAGATCACCTCGAACCCCATCAACACGACTGCCAGCTCTTCGGCCACCAGCGCCTTCACCGTGATGCTCCAGGACGCCTTCGGCAACCCGACGACGAAGACCACGGCCATCACGGTCAACCTCTCGTCGACCTCGGCCGGCAAGAAGTTCGCCGCTACCTCGGGTGGGGCCTCGGTGACCAGCGTGAGCCTGCCGGCCAACACCCAGACGGTGACGGCCTACTACGGCGACACCGTGGCGGCGTCCCCGACGATCACCGCGGCGGCCACCGGGTTGACGCTCTGACACCCAGGTCGAGGCCATCACAGCGGGGGCTGGATTCAAGCTCGCCGTCACGACGCAGCCGACCAACACGGTCGCCGGCACGAACTTCACCACGGGCGTGTCGGTCGAGGACTCCTTGGGCAACGTCGTCACCTCGTCGTCCGCCCCGGTCAGCCTGGCCATCGCGAACAACCCTGGTGGCGGAACCCTGACCTGTGCCCCCGTGTCCCCGGTCAACGCCGCCAGCGGCGTCGCCACGTTCAGCTGCTCGATCAACAAGACGGGCACCGGCTACACCCTCACGGCCACCAGCACAGGCCTGACGGCGGCGCACCAGCAGCGCCTTCAACATCACCCCAGGTGCCGCCGCCCAGCTCGTGGTCACGACGCAGCCGCCCGCCACCTCTACCGCCGGGACGAACTTCACCACGGGCGTGTCGGTCGAAGACGCCCTGGGCAACGTCGTCACCACGTCGGCCGCACCGGTCACCCTGGCCATCGGGACCAACCCGGGAGGCGGCGCCCTGAGCTGCACCACCAACCCGGTCAACGCAGCCAGTGGCGTGGCCACCTTCAGCTGCTCGATCAACAAGACGGGCACGGGGTACACCTTCACGGCCACCAGCACGGGGCTCCCGTCGGTGACCACCAACGCCTTCAACATCACCCCGGGCGTCGGGACGCAGCTCTTGGTCTCGAACGGCTTCAGCGCCACGGCCGGCAACTCGGCGACGACCGCTTTCAACGTGACGCTCGAGGACGCCCTCGGCAACGCGACGACGAAGGCCTCGGCCATCACGGTCAACCTCACGTCGACCTCGGGTGGCGCCAAGTTCGCCGCCATCTCGGCTGGGGCCTCGGTGACCAGCGTGAGCTTGCCGGCCAACACCCAGTCGGTGACGGCCTACTACGCCGACACCGTGGCCGGGTCGCCGACGATCATGGCGGCGGCCACCGGGTTGACGTCTGACACGCAGGTGGAGACCATTAACGCCGGCGCCGGTACCCAGCTGTTTGTTTCGAACGGCTTCAGCGCCACGGCGAGCTCCTCGGCGACAACCGCCTTCACGGTCACGCTCGAGGACAACTTCGGCAACCCGACGACGAAGGCCTCGGCGATCACGGTCAACCTCACGTCGACCTCGGCCGGTAAGAAGTTCGCCGCCTCGTCGAACGGAGCCTCGGTGACAAGCGTGAGCTTGCCGGCCAACACCCAGTCGGTGACGGCCTACTACGCCGACACCGTCGCTGGGTACTCCCACGATCACCGCGGCGGCCACCGGGTTGACGTCCGACAATCAGATCGAGACCATCACCGCGGGGTCCGGCACCCAACTGCAGATCACCTCGGCTGCTCTGAATGTTGCCCACGGCACCACGGCCACCGGCGCCCTTCACGGTCACGCTCGAGGACAGCTTCGGCAACCCGACGACGAAGGCCTCCGCCATCACGGTCACCCTCACGTCCTCTGCGCCCGGCGGCGGAACAGCCAAGTTCGCCACCACCTCGGGTGGGGCGGGAGTCGGCACCGTCAGCTTGCCGGCCAACACCCAGTCGGTGACCGCCTACTACGCATATTCCAAGGCTGGATCACCGGTGATCACCGTGGCGGGCAGCGGGCTGACGTCTGGTACGCAGACCGAGACGATTTCGTAGTGAGACTCTGGGAGAACCGAAGATGACCAACCGGACACCAAGGGACGTGCGGCGTTTGCAAGGACCGCGACGACACCCTCACGCGGCCATCCGCGCCATGCGGGAAGAGAGCTCGGTCCCCTCGAAGGAACGGGATGAAGCCGGCGCCGTCCTTGTACTGGCGCTGCTCTTTCTCGCCGTCGTGGGGGCGATCGTGGGTTCGCTGGCCACCTGGGCCACGAATGACCTCAACAACACGAGCCACTTCACGTCGGCTCGGACACTCCAGTATGCGGTCAACGGCGCCGCCGAGGTGGCGATCCAGAACATCCGCTATACCCCTCTTCTGGCGTCGACGGCCCCTGGTCCCGCAGCTTGTTGGTCGGGTGGCTCCTCTGTACCGGTCGACGGCCAGACCATCGATGTGTGGTGTAGCACGGTGTATACCCCGACCAGCCCCAACACGCGGGTGGTCACTCTCGTCGCCTGTCTCCATGGCGGCAGCGCCTCTGCATGCACGAGCAACCCCTTGCTCCAGGCTGTGGTGACGTTCGACGATTACCCGACGGGGACGAACCCGCCGAACCCTGCAGCCTGCGTCGTCTACTGCGGCACGAGCATGACGGTGAACAGCTGGGTCTGGTCGCCATAAGCCGGCGATTCGCACGTTGAGTCCACCGCTGATCCAGGTGTTCGGACTCCTCCGATCCCGGGTGGTGGAACGGCCATGGATGAAGGCCACCATCGCCCTATTCCCTGACAGTTTGAGCGATAGCGATGCGCTTCATCCATCGATCCTCGCCTTGCGGTCGTGGTGAGTATGACGTCATCAGCGGTCTTGAAGTCCCTCACGTTTGCCCACTGCAGCGGGCGTTCTGAGCCCATCGTCGGTGTTCGTTGGGAGCCTTGTGCGGATGTTGAACTACCGCAATTCCGACTACTCACGGATCGCTCGTGCTGTTGGGAGAACGTTGAGGTTGCGTAGCCGGGGAAGTGATCTCAGTAGCTCATTCTTGTAGACGAAGGGGCAGGCACCCGCCGGCACCTCATCGGAAGCGAGACGGGCACCACCGATTTCCGGCAAGCCCCTAAAATGAAAGGCAGAAAGTAATGATAGAGCGGTATCGCGAAATCAAGCGGCAGAAAGCGGCTGGCGAGCGAGAAGATGGGTTCACCCTTATCGAACTCCTCATCGTCATCGTGGTCCTCGGCATCTTGGCCGCAGTGGTCGTGTTTGCTCTGGGCTCAGTGACGGGCTCCAGTGCCAAGTCTGCGTGCACGGCTGACGCCAAGACGGTCGAGACGGCCATCGCAGCATACGAGGCCCAGAACCCGGTGCGACGACAGCTGACTCAAGCCGCCCTGACGGCCACCTCCGGTGCTGCCACTCCGGGAACCCTGAAGAGCTGGCCGTCCAACCCCACGCACTACTGCATCGCCCTTAACAAGGCCGGTAACGGTATCGCTGACGAGGTTGACGTTGCGGCTGGAAACAGCGCCACTTGCCCACGACAGGGTGGGTCGCCTACGACAGTGAGTCCAGCACCACGGGCTGCAACGCCGTCACCTGATACATATCAAAAGATACAACTTGCAAATGATGATCCGAAGAGCCCGGCCCCAGGGCCGGGCTCCTCGGCATCCATCCTCCTCCTGAAAGAAGCGAATACGTGAACGACATCAGACATCGAGGCCATCACACCGTGGCTGCAGATCCTCTGGGATCAGAAGGGTTCCGACCTCCTCCTGTCCGGCGACTCGGCACCACGGATCCGGGTTAGCGGGCAACTCCGTCCGGTCGAAGGCGCCCCGGTGCTGTCGGGACCGGAGATCGATACCCTCGTCCGGACGCTCCTCACTCCCTCGCAGAAGACCGAACTCGACGTCGAGCAGGACGTTGACTTCGCCTTCTCGTGGGCGGACAAGGCCCGGCTCCGCGGCAGTGCTTTCACGCAGAGAGGCGAGACGGCGCTCGCCCTCCGTATGATCCCTTCCCGAGTTCCGAGTTTTGAGGAGCTCGACCTGCCGCCGGTCGCCGAAGTGCTGTCCAAGCTGCCCCGTGGATTCGTCCTGGTGACCGGTCCGACCGGATCGGGAAAGTCGACCACCCTCGCGTCCATCATCGACCGCATCAACGAGACTCGGGCGTGCCACATCCTCACCATTGAGGACCCGGTCGAGTACGTGCACCGTCACAAGCTGTCGGCGGTCAGTCAGCGAGAGATCGGGCTGGACAGCCCCTCATTCGACCGGGCGCTCCGTTCGGCCCTGCGGGAGGACCCCGATGTCCTCCTCGTCGGCGAAATGCGCGACATCGAGTCGATCCAGATCGCTCTCACCATGGCTGAGACCGGCCACCTGGTCTTCGCCACGCTGCACACCAATGACGCCCCGCAGGCGATTGACCGGATCATCGACGTGTTCCCCGCCTGGCGCCAGGAGCAGACGAGGGTTCAGTTGTCGGCCTCCCTTGCGGCAATTGTCGCCCAGCGTCTGGTCCCCAAGGTCGGTGGAGGGATGGTCGCGGCCTTCGAAGTCCTCATTGCGACCAACCCGGTACGGAACCTCATCCGTGAAGGCCGCTCCAACCAGCTCCTGAACATCATGACGACGAACCAGAAAGAAGGGATGCGAACTCTCGAAACCAGTCTGGCCGAGCTCATTGTGAGCAATACCATCACCTATGAGGACGCGCTCGATGTTTCGGCGCACCCCAAGGAGCTGGCACGCGCTCTCGAGGCCGTCCAGCACGCCAGGAGCTAGGGCGCGATGGCTGCTCGAGGTGGTCCCGATCTCCCGTATTCGATTGTTGCCGGAGTCACTCCGTGCGCGCCGGGATGGCTTGTCGCCAGCGCAAAGCTCAATGGGGCGACGTTCGCTCCTGAGCCTCCTCGCATCCTCGGCTCGTTTGCGGAGGTTCTTGATGAGCGTCCGTCCTTCTCTACCATCGCGCTGAATGCGCCCGTCGGCTATTTGGACAAGGTCAACGGAGGCGTGAGGACGTGCGATCGCATGGCGCGGGCGCTCTTGGGTCGACGCGGTTCGACCGTTCACAATGCCCCGACTCGTTCAAGTCTGCAAGAAGACGCAAATGTCGGCCACGACGGTCTTGACGCCATTACGAACGTCCTCTTGCGTCGCTACCGGGAGGTTGCGGTGGAGATGGCTCCATATCGGCAGCGGACCGTCTTCGAAGTACATCCGGAGCTGAGCTTTTTTCAGATCAACGGCGACGTCCCGCTCCGGTGGTCGAAGAAGTTCGAGGCCGGGATGGAGGAGAGAATCGCACTGCTCCGGAAGCGAGTTCCAGGATCCGAAAGAATTTTGAGGTCGAGTTCCAGGACGTGCCTAAGTCCCACCTCCTGGATGTCGCGGCGATTCTCTGGACCGCGCGCAGGATCTTTGCCCACGCCGGCACCCGCTTACCCCGTGACCCCGAGTGGGATGAGCAGGGTCTGCGGATGGAGGTCGTTCGTTAAGAGCCTTGCAGTGGCTCGGCTTCACGAGCCGTCGACATTCTTCCGACGTCGGGTCGCGCTCATCACCCTCGCCGCAATACTCATGTGAGGGGCCAAGGTGGGTCTTCGCATCATGACGGGCGCCGAAGTCAGTTCGCTCATCCTCATGGTGGTTGCGATCTCGTTGGTGCTTGACCATCGGCCGAATTCGCCGTGTGCGTTTTCACTCGGTCCCACAGAGAGATCAGCACCATTCGTGGTGGTCCGAGCACGGTTTTTTCGTTCGGTCCCTCGGGTTGATCGTGGGTTGAAACACCGCCAAGGACGGCCATTCCACGTTCTGACCAGTGAATACGGTTACGCTGGTCCCAAATGGGGGTGACCACGGAGGTTCAGGTGAAGATCTTGATCGTCGAGGACGATCCTGACATATGCGACCTGCTCAAAAGGGTGTTGGAGGCAGACGGCTACGAGGTCGAGACTGCCACTGATTCGGCGGGAGCCCTCAAGGCTGTGGCGGATGGTGCCCCTGATCTGGTGCTACTCGACGTCGTACTGGGCGGAGAAGATGGCCGCGATCTCCTGGTGAAGTTACGGCAAAAGAGCGATGTACCTGCGGTTTTTCTGACAGGACGAGGGCTGGAGGGGGATCGGATCGCCGGTCTGCGTATGGGCGCGGACGACTACATCGTCAAGCCGTTTTCCCGGGGAGAGCTCTCGGCCCGTATCGAGACGGTCTTGCGGCGGACCCGGCCCTCCTCAGCGCCTGAAGCCAAGTCTTCTTCCTCTGCGCTGAGCTTCGGCGAGCTCAAAATCGACCTGACTACCCGCGAAGTCGAGCGTTCGGGCGAGCTGATCGAGTTGACGGCGATGGAGTTCAACCTCCTCGCCTTTCTCGCCTCATCTCCTCGCCAGGTGTTCTCTCGGCAGCAGCTGTTGCAGAACGTGTGGTCTTCGTCGAGCGAGTGGCAGGACGAGGCCACGGTGACCGAGCACATCCGGCGGGTACGACGGAAGATCGAAGTGGACCCAGATCATCCCCGCTGGATCACGACGGTCAGGGGAGTGGGGTACCGCTTCGAGCGGCGCGGGCCCATGCCCACGTCGTAGTCACCCGTTGAGCGATTGAAACGGGCGCAGTAATTCGGGCCCGGCGAAGATCGCGAGCAGCGCACCCACCGCCAGGAAGACCCCGTAGGGGATCTGCTGCTGGCGGCTCATCTGTTTCGTGGCGATGAGGGACAACCCGAGGATGGCGCCGATGAAGTTGGCGGCGAAGAAGCCGAGCAAGGCATAGCGCACGCCGAGCCACCCGAGGGCGAGTCCGAGCACCGGTGCCAGTCGGACATCGCCGAAGCCGAGCAGGCGGGGGCTGAGGAAATTCATGGTGAAGAAGACCACGAACCACACGACGGCACATGCCGTGGCGATCAGGAATTGGTGCCAGTGGTGGGTGATCGCCGAGGCCAGTGCCAGGAGGACCCCAACCAGAACGAGGACCGGATAGACGATTCGCTTCGGCAGCAGCAGATGTTCGAAGTCGGTGCAGGCAAGCGCGAGCAGTCCCGCGGTGAGCACGAGATACGCCGGGAGGCTCCACGAGAAGCCGATCCGCGCTGCGATGCCGGCGAAGAGGACGGCCGTGGCCGCCTCAATCAGGGGGTAGCGCATCGAGATGGGGGAGTCGCAGTTCCGGCACTTGCCGTGCAGGAGGAGCCACGAGAAGATCGGCACGTTGTCTCGTGCCGAGATCGGGACGTCACATGTGGGACAGGCCGAGCGCGGCGAAACAACCGACTCCTTCCGAGGGACGCGATAGATCACCACGTTCAGGAATGAGCCGACGATGAGGCCGAACAGGGCGCAGTAGCCGATCAAGAGCCCTAACACGATGGAGTCCCTGCCTTCATTGGCTTCTTGGCGCCTTTTCGAGATCGCTGATGAAGAGATCCAACAGCTCAGGGTCCAGTTGGGCCCGACGGCGATGCCTGAGGATTTCGAGGGATTCCGTCTGCGAATATGCCCGCTTGTAGGGCCGCTTGTTGCGGAGAGCGTCGTAGACGTCGGCGATGGCGACGATCCTTCCCTCCAGCGGAATGGCTTCGCCGGACAAGCCATGGGGATAGCCATTTCCATCGAACCGCTCGTGGTGCGACAGGGCCACGATCGAGCCCAATCGGCACACGGGAGATTCGAACCCCTCCAACATTTTGAACCCGGTCTCCGTATGACCTTGCATGATCAGGCGCTCTTCTTCGGTCAGGAGCCGCGTCTTCAGGAGTATCGCCTCGGGAATGCTCACTTTGCCGATGTCGTGCAGCTGGCTCGCGATGCGGAGATCCTCCACCGCGTCGGACGCCATACCGGCGAGAAAGGCCAGGCGTGCGGCGTGTGTGCTCAATCGGTGGAGATGCGAATCGGTCTCGGGCTCGCGCCACTCGGCCACAAGAGCGGCATGTCGAGCCGTCCCTTCCCGCGACCACAATCGTGAGCGATCCTCGTGGTAGAGGCGATCGACGATTTCGCCCAGTTCCGCCACATGGTTCGCGATGTCGGATTCCGATTGTGAATCGTGGCTTCGTGCAGCAAGTTTCTCTGCCCGTTGCAGGAGAGCTCCGACGACGTTGATGAGGATCACATTCGTATCGAACGGCTTCAGGATGTACCCGTACGTGCCGAGGGTGGAGGCCGGGTCCGCCGCGTGCGGCGAATCAACGGCGGTCATCATGATCACGGCGATATCGGGGTGGGCTTCGTTGACATGGGCGAGCAGCGTGAACCCGCTCTCCCCGGGCATTGTCACATCGCACAGCATCAATGCGAACGCCCCGTTGGCGAGGAGCTGCCGAGCCTCGGCCGGATTGGCCGCGGTGGAACACGTGTACCCGGCGCGTTCGAGGAGCCGGGCCAAGGATCGACGTATCGGCTCTTCGTCCTCGACGACGAGGATGCGGGCGTCGGCTCCGGCGCGGGGAAACGTCACGGTGGAGTTCATTGCGATACCCGTTCGGCGAGCATGGGCGTGACGTCGCTGATCGCCGGGAGTGATCCGTTCTCCGAAAGCGGGAACAGAACCGTGATGGTGGTTCCGACCCCTGCTGCGGTTGCGATCGACGCTCTCCCTCCGGACCGGTCGGCAATGCCGTAGACCATGGAGAGTCCCAGGCCGGTGCCTCGACCCGTCTCCTTGGTCGTGAAGAAGGGCTCGAACGCCTTGGCGGCAACCTCAGGCGTCATGCCCTCTCCGTCATCTTTCACGTCGATGCGGGCGAACGGTCCCGGGCGAAGACCTGACCCCTCCGTCCCGTCCATCTCCACCGTTTCAACCGTCACCGTGATCGTGCCCCCGTGCGGCATGGCGTCGCGGGCATTGATGGCGAGGTTCATCAGCATGAGCTCCAACTCGCCGACGTCGGCAAAGACGGGGCAGGGTTCGGCGGCGGTCCGGCAGGTCAGCTCGATGTCATCCCCGAGCGTCGACCGAAGGAGATGCTCCGCGCTGCGGACGGAATCGTTGAGATCGACGACGACCGGCTGCGTCACCTGTTGGCGGCTGAACACGAGGAGTTGCCGGGTGAGGCCAGCCGCCCGGCGAGCCGCCTTCTGCACCTCGGCCACGTCCTGCTGCAGCTCACTTTCGGGATCGATGGCGTCCGAAAGGAACTCGGAGTAGCTGAGGATGGACTGCAGGAGATTGTTGAAATCGTGGGCGATCCCACCGGCCAATTGCCCGACCGCCTCCAGGCGGTGGGCCTGCGAAGGCGTTGCTCTGCCTCAACTTGGTGCCGTAGGGCCTCGTCGAGCTGGGAGTTCTTGGATTCGAGCTCCGATATCAGGTGAAGTGCCTCGTCACGCCGGGTGGCGGCAAGGTCGAGAAGGCCGGCCACGAGCACGGTGGCGACGAGACCGACCAGGAGCGAGATCCAGGGCAGGGTGTCAGTGAAGAATCCTCCGAGACTCGCGCCGAAGCCGATCACCATCACGAGGACGGTGCTTCGACGAAGGTTCACGGGTGACCTCAACGTGGGAGGGTGACCGAGGGCGACTGACACAGTTACAAGCCTGACGGTCAGGAGTCTCCGTGCTCTCCACCGCAACCCAACGGCAACCCAACTTTCCGGCCCGGTTTGTCCGACGGTTGAGGTTCCGAACGGTGTTCAGGGACGCCGGAGCAGAACCCGATCGACGAGGTGATCGCCGCCTTTTTCGACGATGAGGTCGGCCCGACCCCGGGTGGGTGCGATGTTCTCGCGCAGATTGACGAGATTGACCTGATTCCAGACCTGCTCGGCGAGGGCGGTGAATTCGCTCTCTGACAACGATGCGAGGCCGTGGAAGAAAGAGCCGGGTTCGTTCGGTGCCGAGCGCAAGGCGGACAGTCGCTCGCTGAACCAGCGTGCAACGTCAGTTTCGGCCGCGTCGACGTAGATCGAGACGTCGAAGGAGTCCGACACTGCCGTGGGTGGGAGAGGTCCCCTTTGTGCTCGCCTGCAGGACGTTGAGACCCTCGACGATGAGGATGTCCGGCTGCCGGATGATCTGGAACTCGCCCGGGACGATGTCATAGGAGAGGTGCGAATAGACGGGGGTCGCCACTTCCGGCTCTCCGGCCCGAATGGCCGTGAGCGTCTCGACGAGCCGGCGCTGGTCATAGCTCTCGGGAAATCCCTTGCGATCCAGGATCCCCCGAGCTTCGAGTGTGGCGTTCGGCCACAGGAATCCGTCGGTCGTCAGGAGGTCGGTCGTCCCTGTCCGGCGAAGCAGGACCTGGAGAACCCTCGCCGTCGTGCTCTTGCCGACCGCCACGCCCCCGGCGATTCCGATGATGAACGGAGCGGTGACGCGCTCCTCGCCCAGGTAGTCGTCGATCCTTCGTTGTGCCTCGTGTTGTTCTGGGCGATCAGAGCAAGAAGTTGCGCCAGGGGGAGGTAGACGTCCTTCACTTCCCCCACCGAGATCGGTTCGCCCGTCGCTGCCAGGTCGCGCCTTTCGGAATCCGACACCGCGGCGCCGGATCGTCGGGCCAGCGCGGCCCATCGGTCCCGGGTGAAGACCTCATAGCCGTCATCAACGGTGCGTTCCGGATTGCCTTCGCCGCTCATCGGGTGCTTCGGGGTCATGGGGACGCGAGGCTAGGGGAAAGTGGCTGGCGTCCCGAGCATCAGGTGAGGTGGCGCGCGATGAGCGGGGCCGCTGCATCGGCCCATGGGGCAATCGCCTCTTCGAGTGCGTCGAACTGCTGCTCGGTCACGTACAGGCCCCTTGTCGGAGTGCTGGCGCCGAGTTCGACCAGCAAGGGGCGGAGGTGCACCTCGACGGCGAGGGCGTGAATCGGTGCGGCACCCGTCATCACGCCGACGGCCACGGCCGAGTGGAGGGCGTTGGCGGAGTAGCGGTCGAAGAAGGACTTCAAGAGCCCCGTGTAGGTGGCCTTGAAGGTGGGTGAGGCCACGACGATGATCTGGGATGCGGCAACCGCCGACAAGAGGTCGTTCACCCGCTGCGACTCCGGCGCGAACAGCTCGGTCGCCACGTCGGCCAGGTCGAGCACCAACCGGTCCGGTGGGAGGTCGAGCCGCGTCGAGAGTGCGTCCGCCACCCCCTGGGCCACCGAGTGTCCTGGAGTTGGCCTTGGGGTTTCCCACGACGACCGCCATGCTCATCCGTACCCTCCGTTCGGTTGCCGCATTCCGACGGAGACACTATCGAGGGGTCTCGTGCCATGGCCGTTTGACTGACCGTTGTGCGGTGGCGACTCTCGGAGGAGCGGTTCGTACGAAGCCCTTTGTGGGACCGCACCGGCCCACCCAGTACCCAACGCAACGGAGTACGGAGCACGAGTGCGATGAAGGTCGCCGTCACGCTCACCGTTGCCACGAAGAGGATGGCGACGATCGCCTCCCACGGGAGGTCTGTTCTCAGCCCTGTCGCATCGAGCGCGGAGCGGATGAGGCTGATGAAGAGGGTGTGTGCGAAGAAGACTCCGCCTGTCAATCCGGCCAGGGAGTGCGGTCGTTCCGAGTCGCGGGCGGCGCCCGCTGATCCCACCACCAGCTGAGGGTGAAGAGGCCGGCGATCGCGGCGAAACACCACACCGTCGCCGAGGGTTGGTAGATATCCGAAGCCTGCGCGATGGAGCTTCCCGACCACACCGAGATCATGTACCACGCCACCTGGAGGGCCCCGACCCCTGCGGTCACGATCAGGATCTGCCGGTAGCGCCGGGCGACGAAGCGGAGCACCTGCTCCAGGTGGAGTGCCACCAGCATGCCGGCGACGAAGAACTCCTGATAGGTGAGGAAGTCCCGGCTTATCGGCAAGAAGGAATTGATGGCGTGGGTGACATCGCTCGCTGGGGCGAGTTGGGCGTGGTAGCGCTCGAGAAGGCTGAAAGCGAGTGCCAGCGCGAGACTTGCTGCCATGACGATTCCGTGGTGGCGGGTCTTGCGCAAGAGCTTCAGCAGAAGCGGAAACAGAAGGTAGAACTGGAAGATGACGGCCACGAAATACATCTGGGAGTAGCCCAGAGGCACATTGTGGCGAAGGAACGCTCCCACTTCGTTCCACGAGGCAGTCACCGTGATGAGCGTGAAGACGAGATAGATGCCGGTCCAGGCCAAGTAGGGGATCCCGATTTCCCAGTAGCGGCGTTTCCAGAAGCCGCCGAGCGAACGGGGGTGGGTGATCTGGGCGTAGCAGACGACCAGGCCGGTCAGGAAGAAGAAACACGTCCGGCTCAGATGGAGCATCGTGATGAAGCCCGAACCCACGAAATTGCCGGACATGTTGGCCCAGATGAACGAGTGTTGGGCCAGGACGGCCAGGCAGGCGACCACCCGGAAGAGGTTGAACATCTCGAGGTAACCCCTGGAGCGCGGCGGCTCGAGGCTCAGACTGCCGCGCTTCGACCGAGGCCGCGTCTCGATCGAGGGCTGAGGAGCATCGCTGCATCCTCGTCTGCCGACCTGAAGAGAAGCTCAGGCTGCTCTGTGTGAAGAATGAGAACTCCTGGGCACGGCTCGGAAGATGAGGTTCATCGTCGACGCTAAGGTGGAGTTCGTGTACTGCCGGTCTGCACCCCCGGATGCACTAAGGTCGGTCAAGAGCGGGGCTCGCTGTGAAGTTCTCCTACCGTCAGATCGCGGCTTCCGCGGCGGGGGCGGTGTTGTCGGCCGTCATCGCCTCCATCTTCGGGGTGAAGGGGACCATCGTCGGGGTGGCGATCGGCTCCATTGCGGCGACGACCGGGACGGCTCTGGTCTTCCAGTCGATCGAGCGCACCAACAAGGCGGTCAAACAGGTCGTGGTCCGCGTGCCCGACAACGCCATGCTGCGTCGTTTGGGAGGAACGAAGACCTCCGGCGTCACCAGTTCCGGCCGTCCCCCGAATCGGCGGTGCACGAAGAGACGGCGACCAGTGCTGCCGCGATAGATGGAGCGGTGGAGGAGTCACGCGCCACGATCGGATCCGTGGAGACGAGCGAACGCCAGACATCCGTTCCTGCTCCTCGGCCGGCGCCCCGGACAACCCTTCCGTGGCCACAGATTGTCGGTCGTCGTCGTCGTGGTCTTCGTGGTCTCCCTCCTCTTCGTCACCGTTGTCGAGCTCATTGCCGGGCGACCGCTTGGCCGACATCTTCGGTCATGCGGGAGGGGGCACCACCGTCGAGAAGATCTTCGAGACCCCGGCAACGACGTTGCCGCCACCGACGACGACCACCACCACCTCGACCTCGTCGTCAACAGCGACGACCTCGCCCTCGTCGACCACGACCTCGACCGTCGGGAGCACCACATCGTCGACCGGCGCCGGATCGCCACCACCACCTCTTCGCCGACGGGCGTCTCCGGCATTCGACGTCGACGACGGCGCTCCCGGCTGAGGGTGCTACCAGCCCTTGAATTCGGAAGGACGCCGCTCGAGGAAACTGGCGAAGCCCTCCTTGGAGTCCAGGGTGTGGGTGACGAGTTCCTGCGCCATGGCCTCGTCCTGGAATGCCGTCGCCCGGTCGACGTCGAGCGATCGATTGGTCAGCCATTTGGCCACTGCCGATGGCCTTGGTCGGCCCGTTGGCCAATCGGGTGGCGAGCTGTTGGAGGGTGTCGTCGAGTTCGGCCCGGGGGACGACTCGATTCACCAGACCCAGTCGATATGCCTCGGCGGCCGGGACGTCGTCACCGAAGAAGAACAGCTCCTTGGCCTTTTGGATGCCCACCAGGCGGGCGAGCAGCCACGCACCGCCGCCGTCGGGGGCGATGCCCCGCCGGACGAAGATCTCGATGAACTTCGACTCCTCGGCCGCCACCACCAGATCGCAGGCGAGCGCCAGATGCATGCCGCCGCCGGCCGCCGTTCCGTTGACCCCGGCGATGACCGGTTTCTCGCAGTCGAGGATGGAGCCCACGAGCCGCTGCCAACCGTTGCGAATGGTTCTCGCCCCGTCGCCCACGACCGTGTCCGGCGCCCCCTCGGGTCGGGGGCGTCGTGCGGCACGCCCGCCGCGCAGGTCGGCCCCGGTGCAGAACGCCCTGTCCCCCGCGCCGGTGATGACCACCACGCGGACGTCGAGGTCGGCCGACGCGTCCTGGACCCACTCGCCGATCTGGTCCCGCATGGCGCTCGTCATCGCGTTTCCCGCATCGGGCCGGTTGAGCGTGATCCGGGCCACCCCGTCCTCGAACATGCCGGAGCACGTCGTCGCCGGCCGGTGTCTCGGTGGTGCTCGGCATGGGCGCTCCTCGTCGTCGGTCTGTCAGCACGAGGGTGAGGGCCAGGTCAGTCGGCCAAACCTCTACAACCCCTCGCACCGTTACGGTACCGGACGGGGCGTCCGCCCTATCGGACCGAGATCAGATGGTCATTGTCGAGGACAGGTCGTCCGTCATTCGGCGTCTCAGATCGATTGCGCATAGAAGAGAGGAGAGGGGCCGTGGCGAGAGCGGCCCCGGTGGCGACGAGGACGATCTGCCAGATTACCTTCGGAATCGCGTGCCGGAGGGGTGTGGTTGCCCATGGGGGCACGTTGGAGAAGGCCAGGACGATGAGAACGAACCAAGTGACCAGATACCAACGAATCCGATGACGCACGACGTCTGCAATGATGAGCAACAAGGCCACTGTCATGAAGACGAGAGGAAGATCCTCTCGCGCTTCGAGTCCCCACCACGACCCGTTCGAGGTGAGACCCCAGGGGATCGGGTTGAAGGCGAGGGTCATCACGGCCAGCCAGGCGACCAGCTGCCCACGGATGCGGCCGCAGACAACATCGAGCAGGACGAGCGAGACGGCCAGCGCCATGAAGTAGTACCCCATGAAATTCTGTTCGAAGACGAGTCGCAGACTGAGCGACACCGCAATGAGTGCGATCAGCGGCACGGGTTCGAGCGCTGCCGGCCCCAGACGTCGGGCCACCCAGCTTGCCAGCACCACAGATATGACGATGGGCAGAACCCGGGAGGCGAGGAGGAGCGGCGCACCGTGGAGGTGCAATTCCCACAGCCAGTGATCCTCCGAACCCTGCCGTGTTGCCCGAGCCGAACAGGACAGGCCCAAATGAGCGTCTGCCTGCTGTCACGAGAAACGGCAAAACAACCAGTGCGCCGGTGGCGATCGTCGCCTTGGGGAACGTCAGCCTGCGATGAGATGGCGCCACGACGAGGAGAGGCGCAAAGACCAAAAGGGCGAACTGTTGGGCGGTGATCGCCAGTGCGATGAATATGCCGGCCCATACCCACCAACCCCGCCGGGCGCAAGCGAGACCACAGAGGGCTAACCCCATGGCGACGATATCCTGAGGGTGGAAGAACTGGATGAGCGGCATCCACACGGCAGGGACACACGCGATGAGGACGAGGGTCATCGGCTCCCAACCACAGCGCCCGCGGCCTGAAGTCCGCAGCATCGCGACGACACCGGCCATGAGGAATAGCCAACTCAGGTACCCCAGGCGGACCGAGTTCAGGGCGGAGCTGGATACGAATGACCACTTGTACATCGCAACCGACGCCGTCGAGCAGTGGGGGCCGAGCGCTGCCGACGACGGGAACGGGACGCTGTGGCCGATCCTGGTTATGGCGCCGAATGCTCCCGAGACCAGCGGCCACAACGGCGCAATGAACGGCCCGGGATGGGCGATACCCGGGAAGGAATATGTCGAGGCCGGAGGATAGGCGCACGACAAATGTCCGTGGGCGATCGCCCACGTTGAGTAGAGGGATTCGGCGGCATCCCCCTCGGACGGTCCGCCCAGAATGCGAACAAGGCCGATGAAGACGGCGGTGGCCAACAGCCAGCCGAGTGCACAGAGCGTCTTCGAGAGTGGGCGATCCAACCACGAAGTCAGCGTCGCTCTTCCACCCGAAGGGGCGTCGGTGCTCCTCTTCGGATTGCGCACAGGCCAGCCCCTTGATTCTCACAACGGAATTGCCCTCATGCGCTTCCGTGAGACCAGATTCCTGGAAAGTATGAACGTCCGACGGATCTATGCCAGCCGAACGTCTTCACAACCCTTACCCAACAGCGCCTCGATCGGCTGTGGGGCCAGGTCAAGGTACAGTTCGCCAGTTCGCCTCGGCCTCACGACGCCGGAGAAGGGGAGTGTCATGACACATCGCCGCGTGGCCATCGTCGGAGCCGCCACGTCCGACTGCGGCCGGGTCGACGACAAGACGGCATTCCAGCTGAACTTCCAGGGAACGAAGCGGGCACTGGCCGATGCCGGTATCGACAAATCCGAGGTCGACGGGTTCATGTCGGTGACCGGCACGTTGCCACCGGTGGAGCTGGCGGAATACCTCGGCCTGCGACCGAACTGGGTCGACTCGACCGCTCACGGTGGCAGCGTCTGGGAATTCATGGTCGAACACGCCGCCGCCGCCATCGCGCAGGGCCTGGTCGAGGTGGTGGTCCTGACGTACGGATCGACCCAGCGGGCCGACCTGAAGAAGAAGCTCCGGATGGCCAACCTCTCCTTCGGGACGCGTGGCCCGTCCAGTTCGCGGCTCCGTTCGGGCATCCGGTGGGCTCGCACTACGCCATGGTGGCCCGCCGTCACATGCATGAGTTCGGGACCACCATTGAGCAGCTGGCCGAGGTGGCGGTGTCGACCCGGTACAACGCGGGCTTCAATCCCGACGCGTACTACCGCGATCCCATCACCATCGACGACGTCGTCGATGCGCCCATGGTCTGGGATCCTCTGACCAAGCTGCACTGCTGCATCCGCTCCGACGGTGGCGGCGCCATCGTCCTCACCAGTGAGGAGCGGGCCCGTGATTGTGCCAAGGCGCCGGTCTGGGTGCTCGGCACCGGGGAGGCCATTTCGCACACGACGATGAGCGAGTGGGACGACTTCACCGAGTCGCCCTGCGTGCGGTCGGGGAAACTGGCCTTCGCCCGGGCCGGCGTCACGCCGGACGACATCGACACGGCGCAGGTCTACGACGCCTTCACGCCCATGGTCATCCTGACGCTGGAGGGCCTGGGCTTTTGCAAGAAGGGCGAGGGTGGCGCCTTCGTCGAGGACGGCCGCTTGCGCGTCGGCGGGGCACTCCCCACCAACACCGACGGAGGCGGCCTTTCCGCCTGCCAGCCCGGGATGCGGGGGATCTTCCTTCTCATCGAGGCGGTCAGGCAGCTACGGGGTGAATGCGGCGAGCGCCAGGTGCCCGACGCCCGTTTGGCCTGCGTGAACGGCACGAGCGGGTGGTTCAGCGCGGCAGGCACGGTGATCCTCGGCCGGGACTGAGGCGGTCGTGCCTTAGCCTGGGGCGGGTGGTGGCTCCCTACGACCTACAGCGCGAGGAGCTCGAGCACCTCCTCGAGGGGGAGCCCGCGTTCCGCTCCCGCCAGGTGTGGGAGGGCCTCCACGCCCGGGTGCTGCGGCCCGAGGAGATGACCGATCTCCCGCTCCGCTGCGCGCCATGCTGGCCGAGGCGCTGCCGCCCGCCCTCGAGGAGGTCTCACGGCGCTCCGCCGACGACGGCCAGACCGTCAAGTGGCTGTGGGCGCTCCATGACGGCGCGCAGGTCGAGACCGTCCTGATGCACTATCCCGACCGGGTCACCGTGTGCGTCTCCACCCAGGCCGGTTGTGCCATGGCGTGCCAGTTCTGCGCCACCGGCCAAGCAGGGTTCCAGCGCCAACTCAGCGCGGGGGAGATCGTCGAGCAGGTGGCCGAGGCCATGAGGGCGGCCCGTCCCCGGCGCCTCTCCAACGTGGTCTTCATGGGCATGGGCGAGCCGCTGGCGAACTACGACCGGGTGTGGAGTGCGGTGACCCGGCTGCACGGCGACATGGGGCTGTCCGCCCGCCATCTGACGCTGTCCACCGTCGGGGTCGTCCCCGGCATTCACCGCCTGGCGGCCGAATCGCTTCCGGTCAACCTGGCGGTCTCGCTGCACGCGGCGAACGACGAGAAGCGCGACATCCTCGTCCCCCTCAACCGGCGCTATCCGCTGGCGGTCCTCGCCGCGGCGTGCGCCGATTATGTCGAAGCGACGCATCGCCGCCTCTCGATCGAGTGGGCCATGATCCATGACGTCAACGACCAGGGCTCCGATGCGGTCGAATTGGCGCATTTCGCCCGTCCTCTGGGCGCCCACGTCAATCTGATCCCCTTGAATCCCACCCCGGGCTATGCCGTGCGGGGCAGCACGGCCCGCCGGGTGCGCGAGTTCCGGGACCAGCTCGAGACCCTCGGCGTCAACGCCACGGTGCGCATGACCCGGGGCGCCGAGATCGACGCCGCCTGCGGACAATTGGCCGCCTCGGTCACCCGGGGTCGGCGCGCGGAATCGTAGGCGCCGCTTCAGCTCTCAGCGGTTCTTCCACTCGGGGGGTGCGCTTCTCGGCGAAGGCCCTGGGGCCCTCCTTGGCGTCCTCGCTCGAGAAGACCTGGTCCGAAGATCTCGACTCGATCCGGTAGGCCTCCTCCATGTCGGTGGCCAGCCCGCGCAGCACCGACTCCTTGGTCTTGCGGACGGCGAAGGGGCCGTTCGCCGTGATCCGGTAGGCATAGTCGTAGGCCCGCTCCATCAGGTCGGCGGGGCGGCACACCTCGTTGAGGAGACCCATCTCGTAGGCCCGTTGGGCCGACACCCGGTCGGCGCAGAGCAGGAGCTCCATCGCGGCGGGGTACGGGACCTGCCGGGGCAGGCGGACGGTCGTCCCCCCACCGGCGAAAAGGCCGCGCTTGGGCTCCATGACGCCGAACCGTGGCGGTGTCACTCGCCACCCGGAGGTCGCAGCCGCCCGAGCATCTCCATGCCGCCGGCGACGCAGTTCCCGTTGATGGCGGCGATGATCGGCTTGTAGAGCTTGATGCCGCGCAGCACGGCTTTGATGCCGTCGTCGAGCTGGTAGCCGCCGATTTCGGCCGCCTCCCCCGCGTCGATCTTCTTCTGGAGCTCGGTCACTCTGGGGGATGTAGGTCTTGAGGTCCGCACCGACGCAGAAGTCCTGGCCCACCCCGGTGATGATGGCGACGTAGGCGTCGTCGTCCGCGCCGAAGCGCTCCCAGGCCGACCGGAGCCGGAAGAAGTGCTCCATGTCGATCGAGTTGCGCGCTTCGGGGCGGTTGATGGTGATCGTCACGATGTGGTCGTCGCCGGCGACGTAGTCGATGGACATCGGTTGTCAGTCGTCGGCGCTGAGTGCCTGGGTCGATGATCGATCAGGTCCACGATGCCGCTCTCTCCGACAGCCGTTTGGCCCCTGGCTCGCGAGACGAGCGAGATGTCGACGTCGGACGCCTCGGCCCGCAGCGCGCCGACCGTGCACTTTCCCGGGGGCGGATGCTGAAGGGGTCGAAGCTGGAAGTGCCGCATGGCGTTGAGGTGGGTGATCTTGTCGATCTCCTCGTCGGGCACGTCGGCCAGGTACTTCATCGCAGCTTCGGGCGAGGTCGGCCAGGTCGAGTCCGAGTGCGGGTAGTCGCACTCCCAGGTGATGTTGTCGATGTTCAGGTACCGCCGGTTGTCGACGCCGAACGCGTCGTCGATGAAGCACGTGATGATCCGCTCCTTGAACAGCTGGCTCGGCAGCATGTCCCCGAAGTCCTGCCCGGTCCACTTGTGGTGGTGCTGGTAGACGTAGTCGATGCGCTCGAGCGCGTAGGGGATCCACCCGATGCCGCCTTCGGACAGGGCGAAGCGGAGGTCCTTGTACTTGCGCAGGATGGGTGACCACAGCAGATCGGCGGCGGCCTGCACCATGTTGATCGGCTGCAGGCTGATCATCACGTCGATCGGCGCCTCGGCCGAGGTGACCAGCAGCTGCGACGACGATCCGAGGTGCATGCACACGACGGTGCCCTCGTCGGCGCAGGCCTCCCAGAACGGGTCCCAGTGGCTGTTGTGCAGTGACGGCCATCCCAGCTTCTCGGGATTCTCGGAGAAGGTCACGGCATGACAGCCCTTCGCGGCCACCCGGCGCACCTCGGCTGCGGCGAGCTCGGGGTCCCAGATGGCCGGGAATGGACAGCGGGATGAACCGTCCCGGCTCGGCCCCGCACCAGCCGTCGATGTGCCAGTCGTTGTAGGCCCGCACCATGGCCAGCGCCTCGTCCTTGTCCTCCCGGCGGGCGAACAGCTGCCCGCAGAACTGGGGGAAGGAGGGGAAGCACATGGAACCGAGCACCCCGTTGACGGACATGTCCCGTACCCGCTCGTGGACGTCGTAGCAGCCGGCACGCATATCGTCGAGCGAGGTCGGCTCGATTCCGTACTCTTCGGGTGGGCGTCCGACGACGGCGTTGAGGCCGACGTTGGGGATCTCGTTGCCGTCGTACTGCCAGTAGTCGGTCCCGTCCGGGCGCCGCACCAGCTTCGGCGCCTTGTCCTGGTACTTGGCCGGCAGCCGCCCGTCGAACATGCCCCGAGGCTCAATGACGTGGTCGTCCACGCTGACCAGAATCAGATCTTCGGTGCGCATGCCACAACCTCCCCTGTCGTCAAGACGTTCCTGACGCGCGTGTCACCCACCCTATGCGCCCCCTACCAGGCATGCGACGGCGCCCGGGTCATGAGCCCGGGGCGGAGCGTCAGGCGACCGCTGCCTCGAGCTTGGGCGCAGCGACGCCCCGGCGCGGGGCGATGATGTCATCGATCAGCCCGTAGGAGCGCGCCTCTTCCGCCGTGAGGTAGTGGTCGCGATCGATGTCGAGCGCCACCTGCTCGAGGGGGCGACCACTGTGGTGGGCGATGATCTCGGACATCCGGTGGGTGAGCGCGAGCACTTCGCGCAACTGGATCTCCATATCCGAGGGAGCTCCCCGGGTGCCCGCCGAGCCCTGGTGGATCATGATGCGGGAATTGGGGAGGGCGAAGCGCTTCCCGGCGGCGCCTCCGCACAGGATCATGGCTGCAGCCGACATGCCCATCCCGACGCAGATGGTCGACACGTCGGGTGCCACGTGCTGCATGACGTCGTAGATGGCCATGCCGGCGTAGGCCTGCCCGCCCGGCGAGTTGATGTAGAGGTGGATGTCCTTCTCGGGATCACGGGCCTCCAGAAAGAGGATCTGCGAAATGATCAGGTTCGCCACCTGATCATCGACCTCCTGGCCCAAGAAGACGATCCTCTCGCGGAGGAGCTGGGAGTAGATGTCGAAGGCGCGGTCACCCCGGCTGCCCTCCTCGATCACGGTCGGCACCAGAATCTGCGACGGGCTGGGCATGGCACGTTCCTCCTCTGTCTCGTACGGCGCTGTCTCGTACGGCTCCATTTCGTATGCGGTCAGATTATCTCATATGTGAGATAATCTGACCGCGTGGACGAGCGGCGACATCTCCCCGTGTTCCCGGGGTTCCGTCAGATGGCCGAGCGCCGCCATGCCCTGAGTGGCCAGCTCACCGCTCTGCGGCGCAGCCTGGGCGTCTCCCAGGCCGAGGTGGCGTCCCGCATGGGAACCTCGCAGTCGGCGGTGGCCCGCTTCGAGGCCGGTGATCTCGACGTGCGCCTCTCCACGATCGAGCGCTATACGGCGGCCCTGGGGGGAAAACTGGAATGGAGGATCGAACGTGCATGACGACGACTGGTCGCAGAGCCTGGCCCAACGGCTCTTCGAGCAACGTGTGGTGCTCCTGAACGGCCCGTTGGACGACGTGACGGCAACCCGGGTCTCGGCCGAGCTGATGACGTTGGATGCCGACGGCGACGATGCGGTCACGTTGCGCATCGACTCGGCCGACGGCAGGTTGGACCTTGCGCTCACCCTCATGGACGTCATCGAGCTCCTGGGCGTCCCCGTCCATGCATTGAGCATGGGGCAGGTCGGGGGCCCCGCCGTGGGCGTCCTGTCCGTGTGCCACCACCGGGCCGCCATGCCGAGCACCCGCTTCTCGTTGCGCGAGCCCCGGACGCAATTCGAGCCGAGGGCCAGTGACGTGGAGCAGTGGACGCAACTGCGGGCAACGGAGCGCGAACGCTTCACGGACCGCGTCGCGGACGCGGTCCGACAGTCACGTGACGTCGTGGCTGCGACCTTCGGCCGGGGGGTCTTCATGAGTGCCGAGGAAGCATTGGACTTCGGGCTGATCGACGAGATCTGCCGTCGCAAGGGCGCCATCCACCAGATGCCGGGGCCACCGATCGGCTTTCGCCCCCGCCGCTGACCCCCGGCCTACGATGCCAGCATGGATGATCGCCGCCGGCCGGTTGCGGGACCGGGGTGAGCGGACTCCTCGAAGGGCGATCGATCACGGTGATCGGGGCCGGCACGCAGCGCTCGCGTGATCCGGATGCGCCGATCGGCAACGGGCGCGCCATCGCGGTGCGTGCCGCCCGTGAGGGTGCTTCGGTCATCTGCGTCGACCGGGACGAAGAGGCGGCGCAGGCGACATGGCGCCAGATCGTCGAGGAAGGCGGGCAGGCCGCGGTCCTGATCTGTGACGTGACCACAGAGGAAGGGTGTCGGACCGCGGTGCCCGAGGAGAAGGGGCTGGCGCCCGACGGCATCGTGCTCAACGTCGGGGTCGGCTACGGCATGGGCGTGGCGGGCACCACCCCGGAGGAATGGGACCGCACCTTCGAGCTCAACCTGCGGGCCCATTTCCTGCTCGTGCGGCGGGCACTGGTGATCCTGCCCGATGGCGGGTCGATCCTCTTCATCGGCTCGGCCGCCGGACTGCGTCCGGGGAGCCGGATCCCGGCCTACGACGCCAGCAAGGCGGGGCTCATCGGACTGAGCCGGCATGTCGCCGTCGAAGGGGCGCGCCGCGGCATCCGGGCGAACGTCCTGGCACCGGGACTGATCGACACCCCTCTGGGGCGGGCCGCCTCGGCGGGCCGCCCATCACGTGCGACGACACCGGTCCCGCTGGGCCGGATGGGGACGGCGTGGGAAGTGGCCGCGGCCGCCGTCTTCCTGCTCTCCGAAGAGGCGAGCTACATCACCGGTCAGGTGCTGGCGGTCGACGGCGGCCTCACGCTCGTCTGAGCGAGCCCGTCAGTCGAGGCTGACGGTGGCCCAACCCTTGAGGTGCGTTCCTCCGGTTTGGCGAGTGGCCGACAGCTCGAGGTCGACCAGTCGCTCCCCGTCGACCTCCCGCTTGGCGGTGACCGTTCCTTCGTAGGTGATGACGTCGCCCGGCCAGGCCTGCTCGCGGAACTGGACCTTGAAGCGCCGCACCGACGCCGCACCCAGCCAGTCGGTGACGTAGGTGGCCATGACGCCCGCTTGGAGCATCCCCACGGCGAACGGGGTCGGGAACCCGGCCTTCTGGGCGAACGCGGTGTCATGGTGAATCGGGTTCATGTCACCCGAGGCGCCCTGGTAGCGCACGAAGTCCGTGATCGTCAGCGGCTTGTCGGCGAAGGGCGTGTGCGTCGTTCCGACGTCCAGGCCCTCCCACGTGGCGCCGCTCACGACGCGTCCCCCGTCGGAGCCTGCCCGGTCTCGATCACCGTCGTCCTCGACTCGGCGACGAGCTGTCCGGCCTCGTCACGGAACTCGGTGACCGTTTCGGTGAATTGCATCGTCCCGCCTCGGCGTCCCGCCTTCTCGTAGACCCGGTCGATGCGGCTGACGCCGGTCAGGTCCGCCCCCGCCCGCGGCGGCTCGCCGAAGAAGACGAACTCCTGCTCCCCGTGGAGGATCCGCTCGTAGTTGCGTTCCCCGTCGTTCCCCCACGGAGAGTTCGAATCGTCCTGCCAGAATCCGGCGACGGATAGGAAGGTGACCGGTGAGAGTGGATGCTCGCCCTCGAGGTAGTCCGGGTTCGATGACTTCGTCGCTCGCGCGAACTCCCGGATCTTGCCCCGTTCGACGACCATGTGGAAAGGGGCGCCTTGGCGTCCCACGAGTGATTCGCTCATGCCCCGCACTGTAGTGAAGCCGGGGCTAGAGGCCCAGGGGCCGCGTCCCGATGATCGACTGCTCGCGTAACGTGCGCCGTTCGTCCTCGGAAAGACCGAGTTCGTCGGACAGCACGACGTCGTTGTGCTGTCCGATCAGGGGCGGTGGTTCGTCGAACCAATGGTCCGGGCCCTCGGCCAGGCGGAACGGGAGGCCCGGATAACGCTGTGCGCCGGCCACGGGATGCTGCAGGTCCTCGAAGAACTTTCTCTCCGTGAGCTGCGGATTCGCCTCGATATCACCCGGGAGGACGACCGCCTCGGCCGGCACGCCGGCCTTGGTGAGTGCGTCGACCGTCCCCTGCAGGTCACGTGCGGCGAAGACCAGGCCGAGGCGACGGTCGAGCTCGTCGTGGACCGCGGCGTCGTCGGTCGGGAGCTGGGCCCCCACGGCGGCCCAGTCGGGGTGGTCGAGCCAGTCGGCCAGTGCCTTCCACTGGGAGGCGTCCTCGATGCTGAGGGCCAGCCACTGCTCCTCCCCGGAACAGGCGTAGACCCCTTGGAGGTGTCCGAGCGGACTGCGGTTCCCGTTGCGGCGCAGCTCGTTGCCGTACGTCGAGAACTCGATGACCTGTTCGGCCGCCACGTTGAGGGCGGCATTGACCATGACCGACTCCACCAGCTGCCCCCGGCCCGTGCGATCGCGCTCGACGATCGCCACCAGCGCGGCGAACGCCGCGTGCATCCCCGCGATCGCATCGCACGGCCCGCGGGGGTTGATGGGCGGCCCATCGGCGTAGCCGGTGAGGTTGGCCAGTCCCGACAGCTGTTCCATGGTCTGCGCCAGTCCGACACGATCCCGCCACGGACCCCGGAGCCCGAAGGCGGGCATGCGCACGAAGACGGCCTGCGGAGCCAGGCGCCGCACGTGCTCTTCGTCGAAGCCGAAGGACTCGAACACCCGGGGTGAGAAGTTCTCGATGACGATGTCGGCCTTCTCGATCAAACGACCGGCCAGTCCCAGCCCCTCGGCACGCGTGAGGTCGAGTGTCACGGACTTCTTACCGGCGTTGACGCCGTGGAAGAGCCAGCTGTACTCCCACCACTGGTCGACGGTGGGCGGTCGTGAGCTGGTGTAGCGGATGGCGTCGGGCCGCTGGACCGATTCGACCTTGACCACGTCCGCCCCGAGCGTGCCGAGAATGTGGGTGACCAGCGGGCCGGCCCACAGGGCGGTGAAGTCGGCGATCTTGAGGTCGTCGAGGGGCAGCGCCGTGACGCTGCGGGCGGGGGGAGGCGGGATCGGCCCCGTGGCCGGGGCCCGGCCGGCCCCCAGACGTGGGGCGGGGCGGGAGGGGCCACCCCGATTGCCGTCTGCGTGCGCGAGGAGGTAGGGGAGGCGGGGCCAGAGGACGCCCGGCTCCGGGCCGTCGGCATAGGTGCCCACCTCGCGGAAGTGGCTCATGGTGGGAATGGTCGCCCCGGTGCCGATGGGGGCGACCGGAATGCGGAACGAGCTGGCCAACTCGACGATCTCGTCAACGCTGTGGTGCCGGGTCCAGGAGTGGACGGCGTCCTCCACGTCGTGTCGCCGGGGCCAGCGTCCCAACTGCTGGGCCAGGGTCGGGTCGTCGGCCAGGTCCGGCCGGTCGATCATCACCGTGAAGTCCTGCCACTGCTGCGCGCTGAGCATGGCCACCCCGACCCAGCCGTCCAGGGCCGGTTCGATCGAAGGGACTTCGACGGAACGCTGGAAGACGGAGTGCATGAAGTGCTCCCGATCACCCGTGAGCGAGGCGTGGAGGGGCTCGAACGGGTTCAAGGAGATGGAGAGACACTCGAGCGCGGCGACATCGACGTGGTCGCCCCGTCCGGTGGCATGGGCCCGGCGCCAGGCGGCCAGACCCCCGATGGCGGCCCACGTCCCGGTGATCCAGTCGCCCAGTTGCCCGCCGGCGGCCACGGGCGGGCGCTCGGGCGTGCCGCGGCCGCCGATGGAGCCCGACGCCGCCTGCAACGTGAACTCGGTGGCCGGCCGCTGCGCCCAGGGCCCGGTCTGGCCGAACGCGGTGATGGAGACGATGGTCAACTCCGGGTTGGCCGCCTGCAGGTCGCGTGGGCCCAGGCCGCACGCGGCCAGGGCGCCCGGTTCGGCCGACTCGACCAGGAGGTCGGCCGAAGCGGCGAGGTCGAGGACAGCCGTCCGGCCTTCCTGCGTGGTGACGTCGGCCACGATGCTGCCCTTGCCGGCATGGAGGAACGAGGAGAGCGGCGAGTGGTCCCCGGCCGGCGCCGGGCTCCCGACGACCCGGCGCCGCCGCAGCGGGTCACCGCCCGGGGGCTCCACCTTCAGGACCTCGGCGCCCGCGTCGACCCAGAGCTTGGTGCAGTAGCTGCCGGCCAGCGTGGTCGTGAGGTCCAGCACACTGAGGCCTTCCAACGGACGCGCCATTCGACCCCCCTAGGTATCGCATCATTTTATGATTATGTTAATAGAGCGCTGGAGAGGGGAACACGACCATGACGGCAGAGGGCGGGGTACCAGAGGGCGGGGCGGCAGCGGGCGGGAAGCTCGAACTGGACACCACTGATGTGGACCGTTGGCTGGGGGTGCCGCTGCAGCGGTTGCAGCTCCGCTACCCGATCAGCGAGTCGGATATCGGGCGGTGGGCCCAGGGGATGCAGAACCCTAATCCGCTCTATTACGACCCCGCGTTCGCCGCGGCGAGCAGATTCGGGGGCATCGTGGCGCCGCAGTCGTTCACCGTCGCCGCCGGGGACGGACACGGGGCGACGCCGGCCGTCCAGGGCCGTGTGCCGGGGAGCCACATGCTCTTCGGTGGGGACGAGTGGTGGTTCTTCGGTCCGCGTATCCGGCCCGGTGATCTCCTGCAGCGCGACACCATGTTGTTCGACTACAGGGTCACCGAGACCCGGTTCGCCGGTCCCACCATGTTCAGCCGGGGCGACACCACCTATATCAACCAGCGCGGGGAGCTCGTCGGCAAGCAGCGCTCGACCGCCATCCGCTACCTCGTCGAGGAGGCGGTTCGCCGGAGCTCCTTCGGCGAGAGTGCGCCCGAGCCGACATGGGGGCACGACGAACTGCTGGCCAACGACGAGCGGAAGCGGGCCTACTACCGGATCCTGCACGCCAACGGTCATCTGGCGAAATCGTTCGACGCCGTCGAGAAGGGGGAGCAGCTGCCCGAGCGGGTCATCGGCCCGCACTCGGTGGCCTCGTTCACCACCGAGCACCGGGCCCGTCCGGCCACCGTGTGGGGAGCGGCCTACTACACCGAGGGCCCCACCGGCCTCTGGGACGCCGGCTGGATAAGCGAGATGGGACGTGACTTCGCTCGGGCCAAATATGACCCGAGCGCCAACGACGGCCTGCTCGAGGGGGCCTCGCGTGGCCACGTGGACCCCGGGCACGCCCAGTTGATCGGCATGCCGCGGTCGTACGGCTACGGATCGAGCATGGGGTCGTGGATCCTCGACTACGTCGAGAACTGGGCGGGCGAGGGGGGCTGGACCGGACATGTCGTGGCGCAGTACCGCAATCCCGCCTTCGTGGGTGACATCACCATCCTCACCGGCGAGGTGCTGGAGATCGTGGTGCCGCCACCGGGGTCCGGCCGGCCATTCGTGACGGTCGACGTCGAGATGCGCACGCAGACCGGAGCGGTGATGGCGGTGGCCACGGCCGAGGTGTATCTCGACGACGCTGCTCGCTGATGGCCGGCGAGGGGCGGGCCGGCCCGCTGGTCGGGCTGCGGGTGGTCGAAATCGGCGGCCAGGGTGCAGCGCCGTTCTGCGCGCTGATGCTGAGCGACATGGGGGCCGACGTCATACGGATCGACCGCCCGTTGCAGGGCCCTGTGCCGACGCACCCCATGGACACCGACATCATCACGCGGGGGCGTGGCTCGGTGGCGGTGGACCTCAAGCATGCCGACGGGCCCGAGGTGGTGCGCCGCCTGGCCGATCAGGCCGACGTCTTCGTGGAGGGTTTCCGGCCCGGGGTCATGGAGCGCCTGGGCCTCGGGCCCGAGGAATGCCGCGGACGCAACCGCGGCCTGGTCTATGCCCGCATCAGCGGCTTCGGCCAGGACGGCCCGTTGGCGCTGGCCGCCGGCCATGACATCAACTATCTCGCCACCGCCGGTGTGCTCGGCGCGCTCGGGCCGGCCGATCGCCCACCTGTCCATCCGCTCAACCTGGTCAGCGATTTCGGCGGGGGCGGCGTCCTCCTCGCCTTCGCCATCACCGCCGCCCTCCTCGAGCGCGCCCGGTCGGGCGAGGGCCAGGTCATCGACTGCGCCATGACCGAGGGTGCGGCCTACGTCATGGCGGCGAACATGGGCCCCATGCAGATGGGGTGGTGGACGCCCCGACGGGGGACCAACCTGCTGGACGGGGGCGCCCACTTCTACAACACCTACGAGACGGCCGACGGCGGCTACGTGACGTTCGGGGGGATCGAGCCGCCGTTCTATGCCGCCATGCTCGAAGGGCTCGGCTTCGACGGGGAGGACCTCCCTGATCAGAACGATGAGGCGCACTGGCCGGCCATGCGCCAGAAGGTGGCCGAACGGGTGCGCACCCGGACGCGGGACGAGTGGGTGGCCACCTTCGCCGACCTCGACGCCTGTTTCGCTCCCGTGCTGCCGCCTCTGGAGGCTCCGCAGCATCCGCAGCACGTGGCCCGGGGGGCCTTCACCGAGGTGGGCGGACTGACGCAGGTGGCTCCGGTGCCGCGACTCTCCCGGACTCCGGGGAGGGTGGCCCGACCGGGCAGCCATCCGGGGCAGCACACCGAAGAGATGTTGACGTCGTGGGGCTTCGACGACGCGTCCGTGCGCGACCTCCTGGCCCGGGGCGTGGTCCAGCAGAACAGTGGGGCATGACGGTGCTGCTCGGTGAGCTGCTCTCGGGCCGCCTGGACGACGAGCGACCGTGCCTCGTCTTCGAAGACCGGTCGTGGACGTGGGCGGAGTACGCCCGCGCCTGCGTGGACCGGGCCAACCTGCTGCTCGAGCGACGCGTCGACGGTCCCTTCCATGTCGGCGTCCTCCTCGACAATGTGCCCGACTTCGTCATGTTGCTGGGTGCGGCGGCATTGAGCGGCGCCGTGGTGGTGGGGCTCAATCCGACGCGCCGTGGGCCCGAGTTGGCTCGTGACGTGGCGCAGACGGATTGCCAGCTGATCGTGACCGAACAGCGCTATTACGGGCTGCTCGGCGATGTCGGCGCGACCGTGCCGAGCGACCGGGTGCTGAACATCGAGTCGGAGGACTGGCCGGACGTACTGGCCGCGGTGGCGGGTGCACCGGTGCCCGCGGTCGACCTCGAACCCGATGACCTCTTCATGTTGATCTTCACCTCGGGCACCAGCGGCAACCCCAAGGCGGTGCGGTGCACCCACGCCAAAATCACGACACCGGGCACGGCCGTGGTCGGGCACCTGCAGTTGACGCGCGACGACCGGGCCTATCTGTCCATGCCCCTGTTCCACTCGGCCTGCGTCATGGCCGGTTGGAGTCCGACGATGGTCTCGGGCGCCTCCATGGTTTTGAAGCGCAAGTTCTCGGCCTCGACCTTCCTGGCCGACGTCCGGCGCTACGGCTGTACCTGGTTCAACTACATCGGCAAACCGCTGGCCTACGTGCTGGCCACACCCGAGCAGCCCGACGACGCCGACAACCCGCTGCGGGTGGCCATGGGGAACGAGAGCACCCACGCCGACGTGGTGCGGTTCTCGGCCCGCTTCGGTCTGCACGTGTTCGACGGGTACGGCGCGACGGAGTCGGGACTCATTATCCTCCGCACCCCTGAGACGCCGCCGAACGCCATGGGGCCGCTGCCCGAAGGGGTGGCCGTCCTCCATCAGGAGACGGGAGAGCCGGCGGCCCCGGCCCGCTTCGACGAAGAGGGGCGCCTGCTCAATGCGGCGGCGGCGGTCGGGGAGATGGTCAACACGCAGGGCGCCGGGGCCTTTCTGGGCTATTACGGCGATGAAGAGGCCGAGACCGAACGCATGCGGGGCGGTATGTACCGCAGCGGCGATCTGGCGTACGTGGACGAGGACGGTTTTGCCTACTTCGCCGGGCGCACCAGCGACTGGCTGCGGGTGGACGGTGAGAATCTGGCCACGGCGCCGATCGAACGCCTGATCCTGCGCCACCCCGACGTGGCCCAGGTCGCGGTCTACGGCGTGCCCAACCCCGATTCGGGTGACGACGTCATGACATCGGTGGTAGTGCGCCAGGGGGCGGTGTTCGACCCCGGGCAGTTCGCCGCCTTCCTGGCGGCGCAGCCCGACCTGGGTACGAAATGGACGCCGCGCTACGTCCGTGTGGCGACGGAGCTTCCGCTGACCCAGACGAACAAGGTCCTCAAGCGTGTCCTGGTCGAGCAGCGGTGGCGCACGGAGGACCCGGTGTGGTGGTGGTCACGGCGCGAGACGACGTACCGGCTGATGGGCGCGGCCGACGCCGATGCGCTGGAAGCCGTGCTGGTGGAAAAGGGGCGGGCTGCGCTCTTGGTGTGAGCACACGGTCGCACCGCTGAGGACGCGGCCCCCTCAGGCCGGGCGCGCACCATGTTGCCGGTGACCCTGCTGCACGATCTCGTCTTTGGATGCGCCGACTGCGGTTGTGTCGATGGTGCCGTTGCGCCAGGCGTGACCGCGTGTGCGCTCGAGTATTCGGCCCTCCGATTCGGGCAGTGCGGCCACGAGGCGGAATGTCTCGACGAGGTAGCGCAGGGTCGCGGGATCGCGTGCGGCCATGGCCGCCGCCAGGGCTCGGGCGGTCGGGAGCAGTTCTTCATGGGGCACCACGCGGTCGACCAGGCCACAGTGCAGCGCGGCCGGGGCGTCGAGCACCGCGCCCGTCAGTGCCATCTCGAGGGCTCTCCCCATGCCGACGCGGCGGGGGAGCAGCACGGTCAGTCCGCCCCCGGGCATGACGCCGACACGCAGATGGGTGTCGGCGAACGTCGCCCGCTCCGACGCCACCAGCACATCGCAGTTGAGGGCGATCTCCAGGCCCCCGGTCACGGCGGCGCCGTTGATGGCACCGACGATCGGCGTGATGACCGGCGGGAGCGCGCCCCGTGCGCTGACACTGTCGCGTTGTTGACGGGGCCGTGCGTTCCGGCCACTTCCCGCGAGCTCGCGCAGGTCGAGGCCGCTGCAGAAGGCGGGATCACTACCGGTCAGCACGATGGCGCCCACCCCGGGGTCGTCGTCCACCGCGGGGAGGACTTCCCACAACGCGTCGATCAGGGCCGTGTCGAGTGCGTTGCGGACGTCCGGCCGATGGAGCGTGACGACAGCCACCCCGTCGCGCACGTCGAGGCGGAGGACGTCGGCGTTCGTCTCCATGCCCGGTGGTCGGTATCCGGTCAGGCCAGCTGGTCGCCGAGCACGGTGATGCACGACACCATTTCGCCCGGGTAGCCGCCGAGGTTATGGGTGAGCGCCAAGCCGCGTCCGGTGTCCAACTGCCGATCGCCCGCTTCCCCCCGTAGCTGGAGCCAGCACTCGAAGATCATGCGCAGCCCGCTGGCCCCGACGGGATGGCCGAAGCTCTTCAAGCCGCCATCGGTGTTGACCGGGAGCTCGCCGTCGAGTGCGAAGGCGCCCGAGAGGACGTCCTTCCAGGCCGTCCCCTGTTCGGCGAACCCGAGATCCTCATAGAGGATGAGCTCGGTGATGGTGAAGCAGTCGTGGACCTGGGCCATGGCGAGCTCGCGGCGGGGATCGGTGATGCCCGCTTGCGCATAGGCCTCCCGGGCACAGTCGGCCGACTCGCGGAAGGTGGTGTAGTCGTACCCCGGGTCGCCGAGGCCTTTGCCGTCGCCGGCCACGGACGAGAGCGCCTTGATGTAGATCGGGTGATCGGTGTAGCGGTGCGCGTCCTCCGCCCGGACGACGATGGCGGCCGCGGCGCCGTCGGCCACCCCGGCGCAGTCCATCACCGTGAGCTCGCCGGCGACGGCGGGCATGGCCATGATCTCTTCGACCGTGACGTTCTTGCGGAACTGCGCCCGCTCGTTACGCACCCCGTTGGCGTGGTTCTTCGAGCCGATCTCGGCCAGCACCCTCTTCATCTCCATCGGGTCGACGGCGTACTTCTTGGCGTAGGCCGGCACGGCCATGGAGAACATGGCAGCTGCGGTGAGCGTGCGGGCGGAGCCGTCGCCCGGGATCGGGAAGGCGTTGAGCCCCTGGTATCCGGAGTCCTTGGCCTTCTCCACCCCCACCGCGGCGGCCACGTCGTAGGCGCCGCACGCCACGGCGTAGGCGGCTTGACGGAGCGACTCGGCACCGGTGGCGCACATGTTCTCCACCCGGACCACCGGCTTACCGGTCAGCTCGAGGGGCTTGGAGAGTGTCATGCCGCTGGCGCCGGAGAGCGCCGTCCCGAGCCAGTAGGCGTCGACCGCCATCTTGTCGATGCCGGCCGAGGTGAGCGCATCGTTGGTCGCTTCGACCGCCAGCTGGTCCGCCCCCTTGTCCCAGTGCTCCGTGAACCGGGTGCAGCCCATCCCGACGATCGCCACCTTGTCCTTGATGCCGTGCGATCCCACTATGCGTCCCCTTCATGCACGTCAGCGGCGAGAGGTCGCGCCTTCCAGAAGTAATTGACGATGCCGTCGGGTGCGCTGAGGCGGCGGAACGTCATCTCGACCCGGGTCCCGATCGACACCTCGTCGGGGGCCACGTCGGTGAGCTCGATCGGAAGGCGACCGCCGCCGTCGAAGTCGACCACGGCGAACACGATGGGCGGGCTCGGGGAGTAGGCAAGGCGGTCCACGGTGAACGTGACCACTGTCCCGAGCACCTCGGCCATCGGCGCCGGTTCGACGACCACCCCGGGGTCGGCGCCGTGCACGGCCGGGGGCAACCGCACGTCGCTCGAGCCGGGCGCCCGGCTCCCGACGAATCCGAACTTCCAATCTGCGGATCGGGCCGCGGCCGGAGCCGAGACCCGGGCCGGATCAGGTCGCCGCGGTGGCTCCACGTGGAGTTGGTTGCGCCAGGCCAGGTATTTCCCGTAGGGGACGACCCGACCTTGTGCCGCTTGGGACGATACCGATCGGGCGTGGGGGACCGACGCCCCCGTCGTGCCGACGCGGAAGAAGAAGGCGTCGGCGCCGTCGGCCAGGCTGAGCAGTCCGATAACCGCGCCGGCCTCGGCCCGCTCGAGGGCCGCACAGAGGAGCAGGAAGGGATGTGCCGCACCGGTGCAGCCGACGCTCGTGTCCAACGTCGGCACCACCGTTGTGGTCGGACCGGCCAGGGCCCGCGAGAGCGTGCGGACGGCCCGGCCGTGCAGTCCGGCGACGATCAGGTCACGCACGTCGTCGCCCACGATCCCGGCCGCCTTCAAGCCGTCCTTCCAGGCACCGTGGCCGAGCTCGACGTACCGGCCTTCGCCGAAGCGCTCTTCCCACACCTTGGACGCCGCGTCTCCCGGGGCGCGCCAGCGGTCGAGGAACTCCTCGCTGGCACTGGCCGAGCCCAGGTACTCGGCGACGACGGGACCATCGTTGTCGGAGCCGACGAAGAGCGCCGCGGCGCCGTCGCCTCCGGCTGCTTCGTCCGGTCCTCCCGCCAGGCCACCCCGAATATCGGCCGCCACCACGAGGGCGGACGTCGGCCCTTCGAGGCTCGTGCGGAGCATCGCCACCCCTGAGCGGACAGCGCCGCCGGCATCGGCTGCAAGCACATGGCGGTCCAGCCGCAGTGCGGCATGGATGGTGGTCGCATTCGTCTTGTCGAGGTAGGCCGGGCTGGTGGTGGAGAACCAGAGGGTCGACGGGCTGGCGCCGGGAGCACTCCGCAGGGCCAACCGGGCGGCTTCGGTGCCCATCGTGGTGGTGTCTTCGTCGTAGGAGGCGACGGAACGGCGGCCCTTCCCGCCGACTGTGCCCAATGTCGCCCCGATCGACGCTCGTTCCAATCGCCATCGGGGCACGTACGCCCCATGGCCGAGAATCCCCTTCATCTATATAATCCTAGCATTGACAGTCTAAAGTGAGCCGACGGCACCGCAGCAGGCGGCGCAGGATGACGAGGTGTGGTGCGGGTCGAAGACGCAGCAACGGACGAGGCGCTGAACCACGGACGGCCGCTCGAAGGAGTGCGCGTCCTGGCGCTCGAACAGATGCAGGCGTTGCCGTTCGCCACACAGCTCCTGGCCCGCCTGGGGGCCGAGGTGGTCAAGGTGGAGTCACCCGATGGCGGGGACTCGGGCCGGCTCTCGCTACCCGCGATGACCGATCCCGACGGAAGGATGGTCGGTGCCACCTTCCTCCGGAACAACCTGAACAAGCGGTCGATCTCGGTCAACCTGAAGGACCCGAGGGGCCGCCAGCTGGTACTCGACCTGGCTGGCCGGTTCGACATCTTCGCCGAGAACTTCAAGGGAGGGGCGTTGGCCCGGCTCGGGCTGGCCTACGACGACGTGCGCGCCGTCAACGAGCGGATCATCTACGTCTCGGTCTCGGGCTTCGGCAACGACGCCTCTTCGCCCTATCATTCCTGGCCGGCCTACGCCCCGGTGGTCGAGGCCATGTCGGGGCTGTACGAGACGAAGCGCAGGAACGACGAGGCGCCCCGGGTGGCGCCCGGTGGGTCACTCGGTGACATGGGGACCTCCATGTTCGCCACCGTCGGCATCCTCGCCGCGCTCTATCAGCGCGATCGGACCGGGCTCGGGCAACAGATCGACGTCGCCATGCTCGACTGCCACCGTGGCGATGACCGACATCATCACCAACTACTGGTCCCTGGGCATGCCGGGCGGTGCCGACCCGCCGATCATCATGCACGGCTTCTTGGCGAGCGACGGCTGGTTCATCCTCCAGGTCGGGCGGGTGCAGCAGTTCGCGGCTCTGGCCCGCCTGATCGGCCATCCCGAATGGATCACCGATCCGACGCTGGCGGACCGGCAGGGCTGGTACGACTCGATCGAGTCGGTCATCCGGCCCGCCATCGAGAAGTGGGCCGCCGACAAGACCAAGCTCGAGAGCTGCCGCCAGCTCGGGGAGGCCGGGCTGGCGGCCGGTCCGTGCTGCAGCGACGAAGAAGTCGTGCGCGACCCCCACTTGCTCTCCCGCGACATGCTGGTCGAAATGGCGCGTCCGGACGGGGTGGCCCAGCCGGTCGTCTTCCCGAACAACCCGATCCGGATGTCGGGCGTTCCCGACGGTCCCACAAGGCGGGTGCCCTGGTTCGCCGAGCACACCGACGAGGTCCTCCGAGGGGATCTCTCGCTCGACGACGACCTGCTCGCCGAGTTGCACCAACAAGGCGTCATTGTGTGATCAGCTGCGTACGGTTCCCCCCGGCACCGCGCCCGGGAGAGGAGCCGCAGCTGACCGCACCCCCAGAGAACAGGAGCCCGATGGAGTCGTTTCCCGCCATAGTCGCCACCGAGAATGGGCCTGCATCGCTGCAGGACGTGCCGGAGTCCTCGTTGCCGCCCGGCGATGTCACGGTGGACGTCAGCTGGTCCTCGCTCAACTACAAGGACGGCCTGGCCGTCACCGGCAAGGGACGCATCGTCCGTTCGTTCCCGATGGTGTGCGGGATTGACCTCGCAGGAACGGTACGGTCCTCGGAATCGGCGCGGTGGTCGTCCGGCGATGAGGTCGTCGTGACCGGGTGGGGCCTCTCGGAGACCCATCCCGGGGGCTACACCACGCGCCAGCGTGTACGGAGCGAGTGGCTGCAGGCGCGTCCCGAGCACCTCACCCTGCGCGAGACCATGGCCATCGGGACGGGCGGGCTGACGGCGATGCTGTGCATCCTGGCGCTCGAAGATGCCGGGATAGAGCCGGGAACCGACGGCGAGGTCCTGGTGACCGGCGCCGGCGGTGGGGTCGGGAGTTTCGCCGTCATGCTGCTGGCCAACCTGGGCTATCGTGTGGCGGCGGCAACGGGCCGCCCGGAGATCGCCGAGTACCTCACAGAGCTCGGCGCCGCGTCCATCGTGGGGCGTGAAGAGCTCTCCGCCAACTCGGGGCGGCCCTTGGAGAAGGAACGCTGGAGCGCGGCGATCGACACGGTGGGGAGCCAGACCTTGGCCACCGTGCTGGCCCAGACCCGGTACCGCGGCGCCGTCGCCGCGTGCGGCCTGGCCGGTGGCTCCGACCTGCCGACGACGGTTCTCTCCGTTCATTCTGCGCAACGTGCGACTACTGGGGGTGGACTCCGTATCGACGCCCCCGGAGATCCGTGCGGCCGCATGGGCCCGGTTGGACACCGACGTCCCGCGTCACCTGCTCGATCTGGTCACCACCACCGAGCCGTTGGCCCGCGTGCCGCCCTGGCCGAGCAGATCCTGGCGGGTTCGGTGCGCGGTCGGGTCGTGATCGACGTCGCCGGCGAGTAGCCAGCGGCGTCCAGGGGGACACGGCCATGCTCGAGCAGGATCAGGTCCTGCCCAACCTCATCGCCCGGCGTGCCGTCGCCACCCCGGCCCGGATCGCCATCCAGTGCGTCGACGGTACGGCGATGACGTACGGCGAGCTGCACACCGAGAACGTGCGTTGGGCCGCGGCCTATCGCCGAGCCGGGGTGACAGTCGGCGACCACGTCGCGTCGATGGTGGTGCATTCCTTCGCCTCCTATGCGGTCTGGCTGGGGTTGAGCTGGCTCAAGGCGGTCGAAGTCCCGGCCAATACCGGCTACCGGGGCACCATGCTGGCCTACCTCATCGAGAACTCCGGCGCCCGCCTCCTGGTCATCGACGCGCAATTCTTCGATCGGCTGACCGAGGTGGCCCACACGCGTGCCCAACCTCGAGCGCGTGGTCGTGCTCGACGCGGAGGGTGCCTTCCCGCAGTTGCCGTTCGAGGTCGTCAGCGCGGAGGAGTTCCTCGCCGGCGCTCCGGCGATCGAGGACGTCGAGGCCCCGACGTACCGCGACGTCTCGTCGGTCATCTACACCTCGGGGACGACGGGCCCCTCCAAAGGCGTCCTGGTCTCGTGGGCCAGCCTGCAGGACCTCTATGGCATGCTGCCCGAGGACATCATCCCCACACCCGATGACGGCTACTACAGCGTCTATCCGGCGTACCACGTCTCGGGCAAGGCGGCCATAAGCGTCGCGTTCATGCACGAGGCGCGCCTCGTCTTCCGGGAGTCGTTCAGCCTGTCCTCCTATTGGGACGACATCCGCCGGTACAACTGCGTGTTCGGCGGTCTCGTCGGACCGATGGCGGCCATGATCCTCGGGCTGCCTCCGAGCCCGACCGACGCGGACAATCCCTTGCGCGGCGTGGTGATGGCTCCGGTCATCCCCGAGTTCGAGGAGTTCAAGAAGCGTTTCGATGTCCGGGTCTGCACAGGGTTCGGCATGACCGAGATCGGCTATCCCTTCAAGAGCGGTTGGGAGCTGACCGAGCACACCACCGTGGGCCGGGTCCGGAGCGGCCCGCCCGGTTTCGAGGTGAAGCTGGTCGACGACGCCGACGAGGACGTGGGGCCCGGCCGCTTCGGCGAAATGGTGGTGCGCACCGCCGATCCGTGGATCATCACCAGCGGGTATTTCCAGATGCCCGAGAAGACGGCCGCCGCGTGGCGCAACGGATGGTTCCATTCGGGCGATGGCTTCACCCGCGATGCGCAGGGGAACTACTTCTTCGTCGACCGGATCAAGGACGCCATCCGACGGCGGGGAGAGAACATCTCCTCGTTCGAGGTGGAGAGGGCCGTCAACGAGCATCCCGATGTGGCGGAATCGGCGTGCATCGGTGTCCCCTCCGAATTGAGTGAGGACGAGGTGAAGGTGGTCGTCGTCCTGCGCCCCGGGGCGACGCTCCTTCCCGAGGACCTGATCACGTTCCTCATCCCGCGCATGCCGCGGTTCATGATCCCGCGGTATGTGGAATTCGTCGAGGAGCTCGCGAAGACGGACTCGACGCAGCGGACGCAGAAGTACGCGCTACGGGACACCGCGCGCAACGATCGGACATGGGACCGGGAGGTGGCGGGCATGCACCTGCCGCGGTGAGCGAGGGTTCAGGCGTTCGGGGTGACGCCGCTCTCCGCCGCCGCTGCGGCCGCCTTCCGATACGCCTCGAGCTGGGCCAGTATGGGCAGCGGCTCCTGACCGATGGTGGCATCGAGACGTCGGGCGATCTCCTGGGGCGTCCAACGGCCGTCCTTGTACATCGCCCGCACCTCGTGCGGCTGGTTCCACACGGCGATCTTCCCCCCGACGACCGTGTAGATCTGTCCGGTGATGTGCGCCGCCAGATCCGAAAGGAGGTAGGTGACCATGGGGGCCACGTCCTCGGGCTCTCCGGTTTCCGGCAGTTCCATGGGGACCTCCGCCATCATGCGTGTGTTGGCGATCGGCGCCACGGCATTGGCCCGCACGCCGTAACGGTGCAGACCGGCTGCCGCGCTGCGCACCAGCGACACGATGCCACCCTTGGCGGCCGAGTAGTTGGCCTGGGCCACGCTGGCCTGGAAAGCGGCGGAAGTGAATCCGACCAGTGACCCGCTCTTCTGCGCCCGCATGACGGTCGACGCCGCCCGGAACAGCGTGAAGGTCCCTTTCAGATGGGTGGCGATCACGGCATCCCAGTCGTCCTCCGACATGTTGAAGAGCATCCGCTCGCGCAGGATGCCGGCGACGCAGACGACCCCGTCGACCCGTCCCCAGGCGTCGATCGCACTCTGCACGATCCGTTCGCCCGCCGCCATTTCGGTCACGGAGTCGGCGATGGCGATGGCGTTGTGGCCGCTCTGGCGGATTTCTTCCACCACGGTGTCGGCCACCTCGCTGGTGGGCTCCTCGCCGTGCATGCCCACCCCGAAGTCGGCCACCACGACGTTCGCTCCCTCGGCGGCACAGTGCAACGCGACGGCCCGGCCGATGCCGCGCCCCGCCCCCGTCACGGCAATCGACTTTCCGTCCAGCAGTCCGGTCACGTGGTCTTCCTCCTGTGCGTCGTCGCCTCGTCGGCGATCGAGAGATGAGATGGCTGCGGTTCTACGAGCACCAAGGAGCTGGTAGACGGTGCGCCGCTCCATCGGGAGACTTCATCCCGCAAGGTGTTGCGCAGCAATTTCCCGGTGGGGTCGCGTGGCAGCTCCGCGGCGTGGAGGAAGAGGCGGGGACGCTTGTAGCCGGCCAGTCGCTCGGCGGATGTGCGTGCCAGCCGGTCCGCCACCTCGACACTCCCGTCGGCATCCGAGGTCACGATGACGGCCGCGACCTGTTCCCCCCGTATGTCATCGGGTGCGCCGACGATGGCCAGGTCGCGCAGACCCTCCGTGCCGCTCAGGGCCGATTCGACCTCGGCCGGGTAGATATTGACGCCGGCCGAGACGATGACGTCGGATTTTCTCCCCGTGATGAAGAGGTAGCCCTCGCCGTCGAGATGGCCGATATCCCCCACGGTGAAGGCGGAGCCCCGATGGGCCGCCGCTGTCTTCGCTTCGTCGTGCAGATAGGAGAACGTCACACCGTCGGCTGTCTCGAAGTAGATGGTCCCATCGACACCGGTGCCCACTTCGATCCCGTCCTCATCGAGGATGAGGATGCGCTGGTCCCGTCGGGCCTTCCCGACCGTCCCGGGTCGCGCCATCCACTCTGCGCTCGTGGCGATCGTCATGCCACCTTCGGAGAAGCCGTAGTACTCCGTGAGCCGGGGGCCCCACCACTCGAGCATGGCCTGCTTCACCGGCACGGGGCACGGCTCCCCGCCGTGGAGGATGTTGGCCAGCTCCGGCGCGTCGAAGGTGACGCGGAGCTCTTCGGGCAATTGGAGGAGCTGGCGGAACATCGTGGGCACCATGGACGTCGACGTCACCCCGTCGGGCAGCATGGAGAGAACAGTCTCGGGATCCCATCGGGGAACGATGCGGATCGCCGCTCCCCGCGCCAGCGCGCCGAGGCCGAACGTCAGCGGCGCGCCATGGAAGAGATGCGAGACGAAGAGATGCACGCCGTGCCCGGGTAACCCGGTCAGTCGGGCCATGGCGGCACTGCCGGCGAAGGACTCTGCAAACGCGCGTTGTCCCAGGAAGCTCGACACGACGCCTTTGGGGCGTCCGGTGGTGCCCGAGGTGTACGTGATCTTCCGGCCGCCCAGAGCGGAGGACAGCGGCACCGGGGATTGCGCGGCCACCCAGGAGTCGAAGTCGCGGTCGAGGTCGATGACGGGTACTCCGACGTCGGCCCCGGCCTGTCGCCCCGCGGGAACGTCGGTCACGACCACGCACGTCGAGGCATCGGTGAGCACCGTGGCGATCTCCGACGGCGTCCAACTGCTCTTGAGGGGTGTGTAGACGAGCCCGGCCCGCAGGCAGGCCAGCGCCACCTCCAGGAATTCGACGCGGTTGGTGGCGACCAGCGCGACATGGCTCCCGACTCCTGGCACTTGTTGGGCCAGCCCGTGTGCGAGGGCCCGCGTGCGGTCCTCGAGCTCGCCCCATGTGCGGCGGGTCACGCCGTCCTCGACCGCCAGATCCCCGGCGCGCCGGCCGGCCAGCTCGAACAGGGGCGGTTGGGTGCTCAACGGGGGCTCCCGGGGATGCCCGGTTCGCGAGAGCCCGCACGTGCCGCCCCGTTCATTTTTATCGCTCGTCCTTCAGATATACGATTATGAAGATGGAGATTACCCGAAGGCTCCGTGGCGCAGCAGCGAAACGGTGCGCCGCTCCCGGGTCCATGCCCCGGCCGGAGTGGTGACGGACACCACCTGTCCGGCCGACCTTCACGCGTTCGCCCGGGAAGTCGAGCAGTTTCTTTCCCACCACCTGTCGCGGCGTCAGGTCGGGGTTGCCGCAACCGCCGCCGCGTCCGACGTCATGGAGGTGCACGGCCTCGAGCGACGGCCCGAAGCGGCGACAGCGGCGGCGGTGGCCGCGGCTACGGCATGGCAGGCCGTCAAATTCGATGCCGGTCTCGGATGGATCACCGGACCGCGGCGTTACGGCGGCAGGGAGCTGCCGTGCGAATTCGAGAGCCTCTACGCGCAACGGGAGGCGGCCTACGTCGTCCCGGACGTCACGCCCCTCAACGTCGGGACCAAAATGCTCTCTGCCGCCATTTTGGGCCACGGGAGCGAAGTCCTCCGACAAGAGGTCCTGCCGGCACTGCATCGAGGCGATCTGATCGGATGCCAGCTCTTCTCCGAGCCGGACGCGGGCTCCGATCTCGCCGCGGTGCGGTCATCGGCCACCCTCGACGGGGAAACCTGGACGCTCTCCGGAGACAAGGTCTGGACCTCCAAAGCGGCGTTCAGCGACCTCGGCTTGTGCATCGCCCGGACGGCGGCGGCCGAAGACCCACACGCCGGGCTCACCATGTTCCTCGTCGACATGCATGCACCCGGCGTCGAGGTCCGACCCTTGCGGCAGATGAACGGACAGGCCTCGTTCAATCAGGTCGTGCTCCGTGCGGTGCGCGTCCCCGAGGACTCTCGGCTGGGGGAGGTCGGTGGAGGTTGGGCCGTCGTCCGTACGACGCTGATGAGCGAACGGGCCGGCGTGGGCCGGGGGTCGATCGACCCCGCCGCCGCCGCACTCGGCCGGATGCTCGAGCTCATGCCGAGCCTGGGGCTCGGTGGCGACGCCTTGGTACGGCACGGGCTGGCTGATCTGTACGGCCGTGTCCGCATCGCCGACTTCGTGAGCCGGCGGTCACAGGCCGCGCCCGGCCCCGCCGGTTCGATCAACAAGCTCTTTCGGAGCCGCAATCTCCAGAGTGCGTCTACCCTGGCGGGAAGGATGCTGGGGCCGCGGGTGGCGGCAGATGCGGGGGGTGACGCGATGTGGGCCGATTTCGTGCTTTGCGTGCCCGGCGTCCGCTTGGGTGGGGGCACCGATGAGATGCAGCTCAACGTGCTGGCCGAACGTGTGTTGGGATTGCCCCGCGACCAGCGGGTCGCCGACGCGAATGTAACCGGGAGGAGTCGATGAGTGCTCTATTGGCATGAGGTCAATCGCGTGCGGCCCACGAGAATGGGGGCGCTGCTCGAGGCGGTCGAGAAGGACTTCCTTCCGCTGGCGGAGCGTTACGGGATGCGGCAGGTCGGCTACTGGCAGGTTGCCCCCGGTCTGGGCACGACACCCGAGACGGTGTCGGTGTTCGAGCTCGACGACTTCGGCCATTACGTGGACGTGGTGCGCCAACGGTTCGAAGGCACGCGGGGTGACCTGGCCCAGTGGTTCGACGGGGTGGGTGAATGGGTCGACACGAGCGAGAGTCTCCTGTGCTTTGCCTCGGAGCTCACCCCGACCGTCGCACAGATCAAAGAGCGGAACCTGCGGGCGAAGTTGTGCTCACACGAGATGATCCACGTCCAACCGGCTCGTCAAGCGGAGTACCTGCGCCTGTGCGAGGAGATGTGGTTCCGCCGCGTGGCCGAGCCCGCGGGATGCTCCATCGTCGGCCTCTACTGGTCACCCTGGAAGAACACGCGAGCGATCTGCATCTGGGGCCAGGGCGAAGAGTGGGAGGACGTCAATCCGTTCGGCAAGGAAGAGGCATGGGTGGCGGACACCGATTTCGAAATATGGCAGACGCTCGGCCGGGAGATCAGAACCGACTGGGACGACTGCTTCCTTGTCCCCACATCCTTCTCGACGGTGCGCTGACGTGGGTGTGTCCCTCGAGGAGGACGAGCTGTGGTCATTCCTCGACGGCACGCACACGGGAATCCTGACGACGTTGCGGGCCGATGGTTGGCCTGTGGCCCTGCCCGTGTGGTTCGTCACGTTTGACCGACGTGTGTACGTGCAGACCCCGGCCAGGACCCGAAAGGTGGCGCATATCCGCCGGGATCCACGCGTCTGCTTCACGGCGGAGGCGGGTGTCATGTGGGGCGAGTTGCGGGCCGCCGTCCTCACCGGGCGCGCGGACATCGTTGGCGCAGGCGAGGAGCGCGACGCCGTCATGAGGCTCGTCTCGGAGAAGTACAAGGGCTTCGGCATGGCGGCCGGCGAAGTCCCGCTCGCCACGGCGCGGCACTACGACACCGAAGCTGCGGTCATCCGGATCGTCCCCGATCTGCACCGGGTGACCTGGGACAATCGCAAGTTGCGGCGTCGAGCCGCGGGGGTCTGAGCGGGCGGCGACGTCACGGGCACGTGCGTCGGCCCCCGGCGGTTGCGTTGTTGGGGCATTCGCCCCCGGAAGGAAGGAAGGAAGGTGCGTACGGCATGAAATTCGGCATCCACCTCGGGCCGCAGGACCTCACGATGGGGGAAATGCGGAGTGCCTGGAAGAAGTTCGAGGCCCTCGGCTTCGACTGGATCAGTGTGTGGGACCACTTCTACGCCGCCGCGCCCCCGTATGACCGCGGCTGCTTCGAGGCCCTGACGAGTCAGGCTGCCCTGGCCCTCGAAACATCACGCGTGCGGGTGGGCTGCCTGGTGTACTCGACGGGGTACCGGCATCCGACCCTTCTGGCCCAAGCGGGCGCCACCATCGACCATCTGTCCGAAGGCCGACTCGAGATGGGTCTGGGTGCGGGCTGGCACAGCCTCGAATACGAGGCCTACGGCCTTCCCTTCGAGTCCCCGGCCGTGCGGCTGCGCCGGATGGCGGAGTCCGCCACCATCGTGCGCGCCCTGTGGAACGAGACGACGGTGGATTTCGAGGGCGAGTTCTACACCTTGAAGGAGGCGCTCTGTGATCCGAAGCCGGTGCAGAAGTCCCCGCGCATCTGGATCGGGGCCCGCGGCCCGCGCGCCCTCGCGCTCGCCGGCTCTCTCGGTGACGGCTGGAACGCGAGCTACGTGACGCCGGAGGCGTTCGGCGCCGCCTGCGAGGTGGTGCGGGCCAATGCCGGCTCGAAGGGCATCGTGGCCGGCGTGAATCTCGGCTTGATCGGCGACATCGACGCCAAGGACCGCGACGAGTTCCTGACCAAGCGCTTCGGGCCCGGATCAGGGGGGGTGCGTGATGCGTTCCTCGCCGGACGGCCGACCGAGGTCATCGACCGCATACACGAGTACGAAGTCGCCGGGGCGGATTGGGTCAACATCGCGGTGCGGGCACCGATCGAGATGGACGTCCTGGAGTCCTTCGCCGCCGACGTGTTGCCGCACTTCGGGGAGTCTTAACCGCGTCCGCCGTCGACGGCCCGGGGTTACGCGCCCTGGACCGGCTCCGGCGGCGCCGCCTCACGCAGCAGCGCACGCACGACGTCGCCGACCTCCGCCGGCGCCAGCCTCCGGCTCTCGGTGAGCGAGGGCCCATGGTGGAATCCTTCAGCGATGCCGATCATCCCGCCGTAGCACTCGATGACGCGACCGGTCACCGAACTCGACTCCGCGCTGGCGAGCCAGGCGACGAGAGGTGCGACGTTCTCGGGCGCCATGGCGTCGAAGCCGTCACCGGCCTCGGCCATGGCCGAGGCGAAGACCTCCTCGGTCATCCGGGTCCGGGCTCCCGGCGAGAGCGCATTGACGGTGACGCCGTAGCGGGCGAGCTCCACGGCAGCGACGAGGGTGAGCCCGACGATGCCGGCTTTGGCTGCGCTGTAAGCCGATTGCCCGACGTTGCCGTAGAGGCCGGCTCCAGAGGTGGTGTTGATGATGCGGGCATCGGGGGTCTCCCCGGCTTTCGCACGCTCCCGCCAATAGCTCCCGGCGTGGTGGGAGGTGAACAGGGCACCGCACAGGTGGACGCCCACGACCTTGGTCACGTCGTCCGCCGTCAGGCCGACGAGCATCCGATCGCGGAGAACCCCGGCGTTGTTGACCAGGACGTCGAGGCGGCCGAAGGTACGCACCGCAGATTCGACGACCGCCTGCGCGCCGGCCCACTCCGATATGTCGCTGTTGTCAACGACGGCCTGGCCACCATGGGCCCGAATCTCATCGGCGACCTCGTTGGCCCAATCCGGCCCACCACCGCTCCCGTCGAGCTCCACCCCCAGATCGTTGACCACGACCGACGCGCCTTCTCGTCCCAGTTCCAAGGCGTGGGCGCGCCCGAGGCCCCGCCCGGCTCCGGTGACGATGGCCACCCGCCCCTCACAGATTCCGCTCATGACGTGGGCTCCTCAAAAGCGGCCGAACGGCTCGGCATCGCGTCCCTGGCCTGCTCTAAGATCTAACATTACATAGATAGGAAATTCTGGCAACTGGTCGGAAGGTCGCTGCGGGATCTTTCTCCGGCAAGAGAGGGGTCCGGTTGGGTTACAACACCGCCATCGTCGGCATCGCGCAGTCGGAGTTCTCCAAGCACCTCGAAGCCAGCGAAGAGGAGCTGGCGGTGCGCGTGATCCTGGCGGCCCTCGACGACGCCGGCGTCGAGGCGAGAGAGGTGGATGCCCTCTCCTCCTTCACCATGGAGGCCACAGAAGAGGTGGCCGTGGCCAAGAACCTCGGGCTCGGCGACATCACCTTCTTCTCGAAGATCGGCTACGGCGGTGGCGGGGGCTGCGGGACGATCGGCCATCTGTCCCTGGCCATCGCCGGGGGCGTGTCGACGGTGGGCGTCGCCTGGCGCTCGCGCAAGAGGGGCTCGGGGGTCCGGCCATGGGCTGCGGGTCCCGGTGGGCTCCGCATTCCGGGTTCCGAGCAGGTCACCGCGGCGACGTGGGCCCGCCCGTTCGGGTTGTTGCGGCCGGTGGACGAGATCGCCGTGCTCACGCGGCGTTACATGCACGAGACGGGCGCCACGCGGGAGCATCTGGCCGAGGTTGCGATGGCCATTCGCGACAACGCGAATCGCAATCCGGCGGCCATGATGTACGGCCGTCCGCTGTCGATCGACGACTACATGAACGCCCGCTGGATCAGCGAGCCTCTCTGCCTTTTCGACAACTGCCTCGAGACCGACGGCGCCGTCGCCGTGGTGGTGACGTCGGCGGACCGCGCCAAGGACTGCCGACGGCCCCCGGTGTACATCGACTCGTTCGCCCAGGGAATTCCGCAACAGCACCATCACATGGTCAACTTCTGGGCGGACGACCCGATCGGCGCTCCGGCCCGGGCGTGTGCCGCCGCGCTCTGGCGACAGTCGCGGTTGCGGCCCGACGACATCGATGTCGTCCAGATCTATGACGCCTTCTCACCGTTGATCCTGATCTCGTTGGAGAACTACGGGTTCTGCGCTCGTGGTGCAGCGCCGGGTTTCATCGAAGGGGGCACCATCCGCTACGGAGGGACACTCCCCGTCAACACGAGTGGCGGGGGATTGTCCGAGGCCTACGTGCACGGAATGAACCTGATCACCGAAGGAGTGCGCCAACTACGCGGTGACTCGACATCCCAGGTGGTCGACGCAACGTCATGCCTCGTGACGTCGGGCGAGGGTGTCCCCACCAGTGCGCTCATCCTTCGCAGCGAGGCGAGCTGATCATGTCCGCCTCGTTCAGCCCGCTGGAAGAAGCCGAGGCCGCGCCTTTCTTCGAAGCGGCGCAGCGCGGGGAGTTGGCGATCCAGACCTGCCGCGGGTGTGGCCGGCGGCGCTTCCCGCCGCGCCCGATGTGTCCCTGGTGCCACTCGTTGGAGTCGCAGTGGGTCCGCCAATCGGGTCGCGGGCGCATCTGGTCCTTCGCGGTGCCGCATCCGCCGCTGCTGCCGTCGTTCGTGGACGAGGCGCCCTACGTCGTCGTTGTCGTCGAGCTCGAGGAGGATCCCGGGATCCGGTTGGTCGGCAACATCGTCCGTGAGGCCAACGATCCGATCGGCGCCGTGGCCGCCGAAGAGCTGACCATCGGAGCGAACGTCGAAGCCGTCTTCGGCGAGAGCGTCGAGGGCTACCCCGTCCCGCAGTGGGTGGTGCGCCGGGACTGAGGGCAGCGGCGGCGCGGCGTGTGAGCTGGGGTGTCGCTGGGCTCGGCCGTGCTTTCGGTACAATGAATGAGATATGAGCGCCCTGAAGCCGACGGAAGACGGCATCGAAGCCGTGGTGCAGAGGAGCTCAGGTCGAGGGGCCCAGCTCCGCCAGCCGCGCATCGCCGACCTCATCGCGTCGCGCCTGCGGAGCCGCATCGTCAATGGGGAGATCGCGGACGGCAAGCTTCTTCCCAAGCAGGACGAGCTTCTCGAGGAGTTCGAGGTGTCTCGTCCGTCGTTGCGCGAAGCCCTCCGCATCCTCGAAACAGAGGGCCTGATCACGGTGCGCCGCGGGAACATGGGGGGCGCCGTGGTGCACGCGCCCAAGCCCGAGGCGGCCGCGTTCATGATGGGCCTGGTGTTGCAAGCGGGACGGGTGCCGCTCACCGACCTGGCGGAGGCATTGGGCCGGCTGGAACCGGCCTGCGCCGCGGCCTGCGCCGATCGTCCCGACCGGGCCACGACGACGGTCCCGGTGCTACGGGCCATCATCGAAGAGGCGGCCGACAACATCGACAACGCCATGGCTTTCACGCAGATTGCGCACCGCTTTCATGACGAGCTCGTCGGGCAGTGTGGCAACGAGACCTTGCGCCTCACGGTCGGGACCCTGGTGACGCTGTGGTCGACCCAGGAGTCGGCCTGGGCCGAGGGGGCTGAAGCGAGGCACGCCTTTCCCGACCGCCACCTCCGCCTCGCGGCCCTGCGGGCTCACCGCAAACTCGTCGATGCCATCGAGCGCGGCGATGCGAATGATGCGGCCCGCATCGCGTACGCCCACATGGAAGCGAGCCAGATCCATGTCCTCGGCGAGCAGGGCAGCCAGAGCGTGTCGGTGACCCAGCGGAGCGACGTTCCCCGCGGCATCGTCTCCGCTGTCCGGCTCTGAGCGAAGCGGGGAGCCGGCCACCTTCGTGCCGGTTGTTGGGTCCTCGCCGCTGCGAGTAACCTCTATAAGATAGAAGGTATACACGTACGGAAGGATGTGAGGACTTGCTATGACCAGCTCGATCCCACCCATCGTGAGTGTGGACGATCATCTGATCGAGCCGCCGGGCATCTGGCAGGACAGGATCCCCGCCAAGTACAAGGACGTCGCTCCCCGTCTCGAGACGTTGCCCGCCGATGCCTTCCGCAAGGTGAGCGGCGCCTACGTGGCCAACCCCGATCCCACGGGCCCGCCCGCGGCCTGGTGGCACTACGAGGACAAGTACTACCCCGTCATCCGCTACATCGCGCAGGCCGGCTATCCGCCGGACTACTCCGACAATCACGTCGTGATGCTCGACGACATGAGGCCCGGCTGCTGGCAGCAGAAGGCCCGCCTCGACGATATGACGATCAACGGCGTGGAAGCCTCACTGTGCTTCCCGAACTATCCGCGCTTTTGTGGCCAGATCTTCAACGAGGCCAAGGACCGTGAGCTGGCTCTGCTCTGCGTCAAGGCCTACAACGACTTCATCGTCGACGAGTGGTGCGCCGGCAGCGACGGGCGGCTGATTCCGCTGTGCCTGATCCCGCTGTGGGACGTTGCGGCGGCGGCGGACGAAGTGCGGCGCAACGCGGCGCGTGGTGTGCGGGCGGTGGCGTTCAGCGAGTTGCCGGCCTGGTTGGATCTTCCGAGCATCTGGAGCGGCCATTGGGACCCGTTCTTCGCGGCATGTGAGGAGACGGGCACCGTGATCGCCATGCACATCGGGTCGGGCACGCGCACCACCATCACCTCGCCCGACGCTCCCCAGGTGGTGTCCACGGTGATGATCTTCGCCAACAGCGCAGCGTCGATGGTCGACTATCTGCAGTCAGGGATCCTGGCCCGCTACCCGACGCTGAAGCTGCTCTACGCGGAGTGTCAGATCGGGTGGATCCCGTTCATCCTGGAGAGGGCCGACGACGCCTGGCTGACGCATCTGTGGGCCCATGACGACCGCTTGGCCGGCGAGCTGCCCTCGTCCTATTACAAGGACCGGATCTTCAGCTGCTTCTTCAAGGACAACGTAGGCATCGAGATGTTGGACCGTATCGGCGCCGACCAGGTGCTGTTCGAGACCGATTACCCGCATTCGGACGGCACCTGGCCCAACACCCCCCAGGTGGCGGAGAAGCTCTTCGGGCATCTCGACCAGGCGACCGTCGACAAGATCGCGCGCGGCAACGCCATCAAGTTGCTGGGTCTCTCGCTGTAGGGAGTTCAGGTGCCGAGTGGCGGCACGGCCTCCGGGGCGGCGCGCAAGAGATCGTGCACCGTCGGGCCGACCTCGTCCGGGGTGAACCGGTGGTCCTGCGTGAAATGCGGGCCGCGGGTCCAGCCGTTGGCCACCCCGATCGTCCCGCCGTAGACCTCGAAGACGCGCCCGGTGACGCCTGCCGCCTCGGGGCCGGCCAGCCAGGCCACGAGGGGTGCCACGTTCTCGGGCGCCATGGCGTCGAATGCGTCGTCGGGCACCGCCTCCATGGTGGCGGCGAAGAGTTGGGCGGTCATGCGGGTCCGTCCCCCGGGGGCGATCGCATTGACCGTGACGCCGTACCTTCCCAATTCGACGGCAGTCTCGATCGTGAAGCCGAGGACTCCCATTTTCGCCGTCGTGTAATTGGCCTGCCCGATGTTGCCGAAGAGACCGGCAGCCGACGACGTGTTGATCACGCGCCCGTCCACCGGCCTACCCGCTTTCGACTCGCTGCGCCAGTGCAGCGCGGCCTGGCGGGTCGGGCAGAACGTGCCCCGGAGGTGCACGCGGATCACGGTGTCCCAGTCGTCGTCGGAAAGATTGACCAGCATGCGGTCGCGGAGCACGCCGGCGTTGTTGACGAGGGCGTCCAGGCGCCCGAACTCGTCCAGAGCGGTCGCAATGAGTCGTGCCGCCCCGTCGGTGCTCGCGACATCGTCCCCGTTGGCGACGGCCCGCCCCCCGAAGGAGCGGATCTCCTCGACCACTTCCTGAGCCGGTGCGGCCGCTTCGACCTCGCCGTCGATCTCGACGCCCAGGTCGTTCACGACCACCGCGGCACCCTGGCGCGCCAGTTCAAGTGCGTGGCAGCGGCCGAACCCGCGCCCGCCGCCGGTCACGATGGCGACGCGGCCCTCGTTGGCTCCGCTCACGAGCTCGCTTCGGGCTGCCAGAAGGGGAGGGCGATCCCGTCGACCTCGGCCGCGAACGCGACCTCGACCCGCATGCCCACCCCGATCTCATCGACCGGGCACCCGATGACGTTCGTCATCATGCGCGGGCCTTCGTCGAGCTCGACCATGGCCACGATGTAGGGCACGAGCGTGTCGAAGGGGGGAGTGCGGCTCTGATGCACGATCGTGTAGGTGTAGACGACGCCCCGCCCGCTCGTGACCTTCCAGCCCGGTTCGCTGCCGCAGGTCCGGCAGAGCGGTCCCGGATGGAACTGCGCCTCCTGGCACTGCTCGCACCACTGGACGATCAGCTCACCACGGCCGGCGGCATCCCAGAACGGCTGGGTGGAGCTGTTGGGCGCCGGCAGGATCCGGCCTTCGACGGGGGTATCGGCCTTCATGACTTCTCCTTGCCGAGGACCACGGTTCCCATGCAGGAAAGCTGACCTCCCGACCCGCAGGCGACGGCGACTTCCGCCGCGGGCACTTGGACCGCGCCGGCTTGTCCCCGCAGCTGACGCACCGATTCGATGAGGAGGAAGATGCCCCTCATGCCGGGATGGCACGACGACAGCCCGCCGCCGTCGGTGTTGGTCGGGAGGTCCCCGTCGTAGGTCAGGCGGTTCGCCTCGAGAAACGGCCCACCCTCGCCTTTCTGGCAGAAGCCGAGGTCCTCCAGGAGCAACAGCACGGTGATGGTGAAGCTGTCGTAGAGCATCAACATGTCGACGTCCGCGGCCGTGATGCCGGCCTTCTCGAAAGCCCGGGGCCCCGACTGTGCGGCGGCCGTCACCGTGAAGTCCGGCATAGCACTGATGTTCCAGTGGGTCTGCGCCGTGGCCGCACCGCGCACGTAGACCGGCGTCTGCTTGAGGTCGGCTGCCCGCTCGGCCGTCGTCATCAGGACGGCGCCGCCCCCGTCCGAGATGATGCAGCAGTCCAACATGTGCAACGGGTCCGAGATCATGCGGGAGGCCAACACGTCGTCGACCGTCAAGGGGTCGCGGTACATGGCGAGCGGATTCAGTGCCGCGTTGGCGCGGGCGTCGACCGCCACCCGCGCCAGCTGGGCCGACGTGGTGCCGTACTCATGCATGTGACGACGCGCCGCCAGGGCATAGCCACTGACGAGGGGGCTGCCGTAGGGCATCTCGAACTGGAGCGGGCCGCCCTGGCGGTTCCCTGACGTGTACAGCTGGGTCCCCAGGTTCCGGCCCTGTTTGGAGAGGAGGTCCGAACCGTAGGTGATGAGGACCGTATCGCAATCACCGTGCTCGATCGCCGCGGCGGCGTGCTGGACGTAGAACTCGAACACCGTGCCCCCGGCGAAGGTGCCGTCGAGGTAGTTGTAGGTGATGCCGAGGATTTCGGCCATCGTCACCGCGTCATCGATGCCGTAGGAGCCGAAGCAAAGGAGTCCGTCGATGTCCGACTTCTGCACGCCGCTGTCGTCGAGTGCCCGTCGTATCGCGAGCCCGTGATGGGCCAGCGCATCGAGGTGCGGGGTCTTCGGATAATCGCTCAAACCGATCCCCACGATGGTCGGCGTGCGGTCGCCCATGCTTCTCCTTATCTTCTCTTTAATGTTAATATTAACATGTATGGCGCAGGAGGAGGCAAGGGGGCGGGGCTCCCGGGGGGTCCGCCGGACGCCCGTGTGCGGGGGTGAGATTACCGTCGGCGAGTTCGTCCGGTCGGTGGCCGAATGCTTCGGGACGAACGAGGCGATCGTCGACGGCGAGCGCCGGCTGAGCTACGACGGGCTGGGTGAAGGGGTCGAGACCGTCGCCCGCGCGTTGGTGCGGGCGGGCGTCCGCAGCGGGAGTCGGGTCGGTCTCGTCATGGGCAACACCGTGGCGTTCGTGGAGTCCCTCTTCGCCGTGTGCGCCATCGGCGCGGTCGGTGTACCCGTGAACACCTTTGCCTTGGCGGACGAGCGGCACTGGACCCTGGCCCATGCCGACGTATCGACCCTTCTCACCGCGTCGCAGATCCGGGGCCACCGTTACGTGGATGATCTCGTGGCCCATGCCCCGGCCCTCCGGTCGTGCGCCCCGGGGGAGCTGTACGTTCCCGAGTTCCCCTCCCTGCGTTCCGTGGTGGTGCTGGGCGATGGGGCGGGGGCGGAATGGTGCACCCCCTGGGAGGACTTCCGCCACGCAGGTGCGGCGGTGCCCGCGACGGTGTTCGCCGCACTGCGCGTGGCCGTGAGTCCCCTCGACCAGGCCATGATCCTCTACACCTCGGGATCGACCGATCGCCCCAAGGCGGTCGTACATCGGCAGCGCGCCTTTTGCCTGCAGTCGCAACGACTGGCCGAGCTGATGGACACCAGGCCGCCGGACCGGGTCTGGAGCTCTTTGCCGCTGTTCTGGACGGCCGGCCTCGTGATGGGGTTGGGCTCGAGCCTGGCCGCTGGTGCGACGGCGGTGCTGCAGGAGTCGTTCGATCCGCCGCGCACGCTCGACCTTCTCGAACGGGAGCGGGTGACGACGATCCATGCGCCGCCCCACGTGGCGGCCCGGCTGGCCGACCTTCCCGACATCACCGAGCGCGACCTCTCGGCGCTGGTCCGGATGTCCGGCCGCAGCCCCCTCCCCGCTGTGCTGGGGCGCTCGGGGGACGCGTGGGATCCCGCGGGCGCCTACGGCCTGAGCGAGACCTTCACGGTGGTGACCGGCATTCCGGCCGACGCCGACCCCGACGACCGGGGGAGCAGCAAGGGCCCCTTGTTGGCGGGGGTGAAGATCCGCATCCTCGACCCGGACGGCGAGGAGTTGCCCGCGGGGGAGGTGGGGGAGATCGCCGTGTGGTCACCGACCATGATGTGCGGCTACTACAAGGCCGAACCGGGGGACGGCTTTGACGATCACGGTTACGTGCGCACGCGCGACGTGGGCTACCTCGACGAGCGGGGATTTCTGCACTGGGAGGGTCGCCAGTCCGGGGTGATTCGCAGCGGCGGCGTGAACGTGTCTCCCGACGAGGTGGAGACGGCGCTGTCCCGATGGAAGCGGGTCGAGCTGGTGCACGTGGTGGGTGTCCCCCATCCGACACTGGGCGAGGAGATCGTCGCGCTCATCGTGCGGCGCGACAGCGATCCCGTGCACGCGGACGAGGTGCTGGCACACCTTCGCGCCACGTTGGCCCCTTACAAAGTGCCGCGCCACGTCCTGTTCGTCTCGGCGGAGGACTTTGCCATGACAGGGACCGACAAGGTGCGGGCGGAAGGCGCTCGCCGTCTGGCTGAGCGTCTCCTGGCGGCCGGCGCCGGATCGACGGGCGTCGGTGCTGTAGGTTAATCTTCATAAAGATAAACTGACGGATGGACGGAGGGACCTCGTGAAATTCGGCATTTTCTTCGAACTGCAGATTCCCCGGCCCTGGGACGAGGACAGCGAATACCGGGTCTTCAACAATGCCCTGGAGCAGGCCGAGCTGGCCGACCGTCTCGGGTATGACTACGTCTGGTGCACCGAGCACCACTTCATGGAGGAGTACGCGCACTCGTCGGCCCCTGAAGTCTTCCTGGGTGCCCTGAGCCGCACCACCAAGAACATCCGGTTGGGCCACGGCATCATTCAGCTGACGACCAACCATCCGGCGAACGTGGCCGAGCGCGTCTCGACCCTCGACCTGATCAGCAACGGCCGGGTCGAGCTCGGGCTCGGCGAGGGAGGGAGCACGACGGAGCTCCATCCGTTCGGTCGGCGCTTCCGCGACAAGCGTGAGGTGTGGGACGAAGCGGTGCAGGCGCTCATTCCCATGCTGAGCGACTCACCGAAGGGCACCGAGTTCCACGGGAGGTATTTCGACTTTCCGCTGCGCAACGTCCTTCCCAAGCCGCGGCAGAAACCCCACCCTCCGCTCTGGGTGGCGTGCTCGCAGTACAAGACCATCGAGCGCGCCGGCTCGCTCGGCATGGGTGCGCTCGGCTTCCAGTTCCTGAGCGTGGAAGCCGCAGTGGCGTGGGTCAACGCCTACTACGGGGCGTTCGTCGGGAATCTCGACAAGTTGGCCGACTACCAGACGAACCCCAACATGGCGATGGTGAGCGCACTCATGTGTTCGACGACCGACGAGGAAGCGCGGCGTCGCTCAGACGGCTGGTCGTTCTTCCAGTTCGCGCTGGTCCTCTACAACAAGGAAGGGCCGTTCGAGCCGGGCACCGTCAATCTGTGGGACAAGTACCTGGAGTGGCGGGAGAACCCCGAGGGCCAGAAGGTGTACTCCGACGGGCTCATCGGCACGCCGACCCGCATCTGCGAGCAGCTGGACGAGTTCGCCAAGGCCCATGTCGACCAGGTGATCCTGCTCACGCAGGCCGGCAAGAACACGCACGAAGACATCTGCGAGAGCCTCGAGCTGTTCGCCAAAGAGGTCATGCCCGAGTTCCACGCCCGTGAGGCGGAGCAGGTGGAATGGAAGCGCAAGGTCCTGTCCGGCGAGATCGAGCTGGAGCAGATCGACACGACGCCTTTTCTCGGGCCGACGACCCAGACACCGACGACCCAGACACCGACGACCCAGACTCAGCCCTGACCGCCGCGCCGCGCCCTCTTCTCATCAGGTAGAACACACGTGGACGAAGGGGAGGGCTGATGGACGTCGGGCAAACGATCGATTCCGCAGTGGCGGAAGTGCCGGCGCGGACGGCGCTGATGGTCGGGAGCGAGCGCCTGACGTATGCCGGGCTCGATGTTCTGGCTCAGCGCTGCGCCGTAGCCCTGCAGGCGGCCGGAGTAGGAAGGGGGGACCACGTGGCGGTCGTCGCCGGTGGCAGCCCGTTGGCCGTGGCCGCCATTCTCGGTGCGGCCCGTCTCGGAGCAGCATCGGCCCAGATGAACCCGGACCTCAAGCCGGGCGAGATGGCCGCGCTGTGCGAAATGATCGGGGCTGGCGTCGGGATTGCCGGGGAGGACCAGCGGGACAGGCTCGCAGAGGCGTTGGGCGCGACCGTGTTGACGCTCGACGACATCGCAGCGACGGCGGACACTCCCGTGGCAGCCGTGGAGATCGATGACGACGCCACGGGGTTGATCCTGTTCTCGAGCGGCTCGACCGGACTTCCGAAGCCCGTGTACATCAGCCATCGCACCATCTCGGACCGGCTGGCCCACTACGGGTCGTCCATTGATCCCGACGTGCAGCCGCCCGTCGACATGATGTCGGTGCCGCTCTTTCACATCGGTGGCACGCTCGGCCTCCTGATCACCCTCCATTCGGGGAAAACGATGGTGATCCTGCCCCGCTTCGACGCCGGGGAGTGGCTGCGCACGGTCGAGGAGAGCCGGGTCAGCCAGACGTTCGTGGTGCCGACCATGCTGCGCCGGATCCTCGATCATCCCGATTTCGATTCCCGGGACGTCTCGAGCTTGCGGGCGCTCAGCTACGGAGCGGCACCGGCGCAGCCCGATCTCATCCGCCGGGCGGTGGCGGCGTTGCCGGCGGTCGACTTCTCCAACGTGTTCGGCCAGACCGAGACGTTGGGTGCGTACGCCGCATTGTCGCCGGAGGATCATCGGGCCGGCCGCAAGCTCGACTCGGTCGGGCGGGCCTTCCCCGGCGTCGAGCTCCGCGTGGTCGATGTGGAAACGCAGGAAGACGTGGGTGTGGGGCGGGTGGGCGAGGCGGTGGTCCGGGCGGCACAGAACATCACCCCCGACTGGATGCCGACGGGAGACCTCGTCGTGGTGGACGAAGAGGGGTACCTCTTCGTCAAGGGTCGGGTGAAGGACACGATCAACCGCGGCGGGGAGAAGTTCGGTCCGGTCGAGATAGAGGCGGCCATCAGGACGCTGGGGGGAGTGACCGAGGTGGCCGTGGCCGGCGTGCCCGATGAGGACCTGGGGGAACGGGTGGGCGTCTTGATCGTGGGCGACGAGGGCCTCGGGGCGGACGACATCAAGGAGCACTGCCGGCAGACGTTGGCCCGCTTCAAGGTGCCCGAGATCGTCGTATTCGTCGACGAGTTGCCGTACAACCGCTACGGCAAGATCCCCCGTGCTGCCGTCGTCGAGGTGATCCGTTCGCGCACCGCCTGATCAGTACGGGTGCAGGTAGGGGGGCGCCACCGCGATGTTGAGGTGGGCACTTTCCGACAGGACGTAGGTCTGGCTCTCGGCCAGGTGCTGCGCCACCAGGCTCTGGGCTTCCCCCGCGTCGCCGGACTCGATCGCCCCGAGCATGCGGGCATGGGCCTCGAGGACTTTCACCGCCCTCTCGTCGTCGTCGAGCTCGGCGTCCCTGAATTCCAACCAGGTCGACTCGTGTTGCGACCACAAGGATTCCAGCGCGCCGGCCACCAGCGCCAGGGCCGCATTGCCGCACCCGTTGACGATGGCCTGGTGGAATTGCCGCGCCACCATGCTGAAGCCCGTCGGATCGCCCCGCTTCTCCTCCAATTGCCGGTGCAGCGCGCGCAGTTGGGGGATGACCGCTTCCGCGCGGTCGGTGCGTTCGGCGGTCTTGGCCGCACATGTCGGCTCCAGCGCCAGCAGTGCGGTGGCCAGGTCGGCCACGGTGGCATGCGTCGACTGCAGGATCATGCCGAGTGTGTGGGCCGCCGTCGACGCCGTCGGCATGTGCACCTCGGCGCCGCCCGCGCCGCCCCGCCGGGCGGAGATGAGGCCCTCGGTCTCGAGAATGCGCATCGCTTCGCGTACCGACGGCTTGCTGACGCGGTACTCCTCGGCCATGTCGTCGACCTTGGGCAACATGTCGCCGTCCACCAGTTGCCCGTCGAGGATGCGCTGACGGATTTCGTTGGCGATCATCTCGGCTACTCGGGGCCGATTCATCTGGCGGCGCCGGGGAACGGGTCCGGTCATCGTCAGGCGAGGTGGGCCAGGTTGACTGCGTCCTTGGGGATGAGGGTCACCGTGCGCCCGATCAGCTCCTCCGTCTCGACATCGTCGAACGTGCGAGGTCCACCCTGGAGGGTGGCGTAGCAGCGGCCCCCGTCGGGGAGGTCGCAGACCAGAAGGGCCGACGTGGGTGCGCCGTCACGTCCGTGCAGCACCGAGTAGGTGGCGACGGTGCCCCGCCCCTCGTAGGACGCGACGACGTGGGTCGTCGGCCCAGGTTCCACCGGCGGGGCGGGCGGGCTGAGCCGGCCCGGCACGGTCGACCACACCCCGTAGGCGTGCTTCTGCAGGTGCATCCCGACCCCGCTGGTGAGACCGAAGGAACCGGCGTCGGCCCGGAGCGTTTCCACCATGGCGGCGATCGAGTGCGTCATGTAGTTCGATCCCGGGCCGCCGTGGTACGGCAGCCCGCCGGTCCGGGTGACGCCGCGGCCGTCGTCCTCGGCCAGTCCGAGCGCATCGAGGGCGAAGCAGACCGCGCTCGCGAAGCACGAGTAGAGGTCGAGATGGGCGACGTCATCCACCCCGATACCGGCACCGGCCAACGCGGCCTGCGACGCCCCGCGCATGGCCGGGGCCCGCCAGAGGTCGGCGTGGTCGGCCACATGCGCGGGCTCTTCGCCGTAGCCCACGCCGCGCAGGTAGACCCGCTTGTCGTCGGGCACCCCCAGTGCGTCCGCCTCGGCCGTACTGGCCACCAGGAGGGCCGCGGCCATGTCGACGTCCATGATGGAGGTCATCCGTTTCGTATACGGGTAGGCCACCATGCGGTTGTCCGGCGCGGCGGTGATGATCTCCTCGGCCGTGCGGGCGACGGGGAACCAGGCATGTGGGCTGGTCGCCGCCACCTCGGTCATGGAAGCCAGCACCGCTCCCAGTTTCGCCCGGTGCGCGGGAAGGCACCGCCCGAGATGCGCCCGGCGCGCGTTGTCGAAGAGCGCAAACGTCAGGTAGGCCGCGAAAACGGCGTGGCTGATCTCGGTGGGATACGGGGACAACGTCATCGGGAAGGGCGGGACCACTTCCGGCGCGAACGACCAGGGCGGCTGCTGGCCCGCCTTCTTCAGTCGGCGCACCGTAGCCAAGGCTTCGGCGCCGACGATGAGCCCGAGGTCGAGGTCACCATCCACGATGTCCCGGGCGGCGTCGGCCACACACATCAGCGGCACCGTTCCGCCGAGGCCCGAATACCGGCGCCGGGTCGGTGAGGCGTGCAGGCGCTCGGCCAGGCGGCCCGCGGCGTCGTCGTACTGCCACGACTGGGAGTAGACGACGTCGATGCTCTCGAGTCGGCGGAGCAGGTCCTGTCCGGCCGCGGCGCCTGCGTCGACCGCAGCCGCTCGTGCCATCTCCTCCCACATGGCGAGAGGTTCCGGTGCGCCCTCGGGTACGTCGGCCGGGTGCCACGTACGCCGGGCCACGCCGATGATGCAGGGCGAGCCGGGGTCGGGCGCCGTGCTCACTGGGCGCGCGCCGACTTCCACCAGGGAAGGGTACCCCGGCCCCACATGGGCTCCGACGGCCGCTGCTCGGCGTTCAGGCCGGCGAGGGCCCCAACAGGCGGGAGATCTCGTTGGCGCGCTCGGCGAGGACCGAGTTCATGTCACGGTCCTCCTCGCCGCCCACGCCGGCGGCGTACTGCACGAAGATCCCGACCACCATGGCGGTGAGCAGGTGGGCGACCGCTGATGCCCCCGCCCGCTGATCGAGATCGGGTCGGTGGGTGACGATCCAGTCGGCCAGTGCGGCCTCGAAGGTGGTGAAGAGATCGACGCCGACCGCCCGGGCGGTCTCCTCGCCGCGCATGGCCTCGCCGGCCATGAGGCGCACGAAATCCTCCACCTCGAACATCGAGACGAGGATGTCGGTCAAGACCGCGGCCAGCGCCGATTCGGCCGCAGGCCCGTCGTCGGGCTTGGGCCCCGCATCCCATTCCAGGAAATAGCCGCGCTCGACCAGAACGGCCTCGAGCAGTTCCCGCTTGGACGGGAAGTAGTGGTAGAGGGAGGCCACATTGAGGCCGGCCGCCGAGGCCAGATCGCGCATGCTGGTGCCGTCGACACCCTTTTGCGACATCAATGAGAGGGAAACCTGCAGAATCCGGTGCCTCGTCGACGATCCCTCGCCCTGATCCGCGTTCGCCATGGCCCCATTCTCGGCGTTTCTGGTCCCGCCGTCGAACACGGCCCCGACCTGTGACCCAAACGAACGTTTGATAGACTGACGGAAGTGTCACATTTCTGAGACCGCCGGAGCTCGCGGCACTGCGTGGACGAGAGGACCCTTATGGCTGTCACGGAGAGCACGACCGTCGCCGGCGTGGCGTTTGATCCCTTCGAGCTCAAGGACGTGGTGTCCGGCGACATCCGCGACCCGTACCCGAGGATGCACGAGCTGCTGCCGGCAGGCCCCGGTCCACCGCGGGCCCGTCGACCTCGGCGACGGAGCGCCACCCGCCGATCCGTCCCGCCCGGCCCCCATCACGGTGTTGGGATTCGATGAGGTCGTCCAGGTCCTGCGGGACAACGAGACCTATTCCTCGGGCGTGTACGAGGGCGTGATGGGGGAGGTGATGGGCCGGACGATCCTGGCGATGGACGAGCCCGAGCACCGCATCGCCCGCGCCATGGTCGCACCCAGCTTTCGCTCCAAGGTGCTCGCGCATTGGGAGGAGAGCCTCGTCGCGGTCGTGGTCAACGAGCTGATCGACACCTTCATCGACCGGGGGCGGGCCGACCTCGTGCGCGAGGTGACCTTCAATTTCCCGGCCCAGGTCATCGCCCACATTCTCGGCCTGCCCCGGGCCGACTATCCGAGCTTCCAGCGCTGGGCCATTGAGCTGACGAGCGTGACGGCGAACTGGGAACGGGGCTTGGCGGCCTCGGCGTCGCTGCGCGACTACTTCTCCGGCGTCATGGAGGAGCGCCGGGTGGCGCCGGGTGACGACCTCATCAGCGATCTCGTGCGGGTCAAGGTGGATGGCACGACGCTGAGCGACGAGGAGATCTATTCGTTCCTCCGCCTCCTCCTGCCGGCGGGGGTCGAGACGACGTACCGCGCGACCGGCAACCTTCTTCTGGCCCTCCTGCGCGATCGCTCCCAGTTCGACGCGCTCTTCGCTGACCGTGCCCTCTATCCCCAAGCCTTCGAGGAGGCGTTGCGTTGGGAGCCGCCGGTGACGGTCATCCTGCGCCGGGCCACACGGGACACCGAACTGGCGGGCGTGCCGGTCGGTGCCGGAGCAGATGTGGCGCTCCTGCTCGGAGCGGCCAATCGGGACGAGCGCCAGTACGCCGACCCGGACCGCTTCGACATGTTCCGTCAGGGACGCCAGCACCTCGGGTTCGGGTTCGGCGTCCATGTCTGCCTCGGGATGCATCTCGCCCGCATGGAGTCCCGGGTCGCCCTCTGCACGCTGTTCGATCGCCTCGGTCCCTTTGCCCTCGATCCTCTGCAGCCCAGCCCCCATATCGAGGGGTTGGCGTTCAGATCGCCCCTGTCGTTGCCGGTGGTCTTCACGGCGGGTTGACGCCTTCGCCGTGCGGCAAGATAGCGTCACCCGGGTGATCGGCGCCCGGAGCCCGCTGCAGGATGCGGCAGCAATCGTCGGCATCGGGCAGACCGAATTCGCCAAGCAGATCGACCGCTCCGAATCCCAGCTGGCGGCCGAAGCTGTCGTTGCCGCCCTCCGTCGATGCCGGCATCGAGCCCGGGGAGGTCGACGGCCTGTCCTCCTACACGTTGGAGACCACGGACGAAGTCACGTTGGCCAAGTCCATCGGGGCGGGCGACGTGACGTACTTCTCCCAGGTCGGCTACGGCGGGGGTGCGGGCTGCGCCACCATCGGCCACGCTGCGATGGCCATCGCCACCGGTCAGGCCGACGTTGTCGTGGCGTGGCGTTCGCGCAAGCGCGGTGCCGCCGCGTCGCGGCCATGGGCGGCTGCGCCGTCCGGTCTGGCCACGCAGGGGCAGTGGACCCGGCCCGCCGGACTGCTCCGTCCGGTCGACGAGGTGGCGATGCTGACCCGTCGCTACATGTACGACTACGGGGCGACGCGCGAGCACCTGGCCGAGGTGGCGATGGCCGTGCGGTCCCACGCCAACCGCAATCCGGCCGCGTTGATGCACGACAGGACGATGTCCCTCGACGACTACATGACGGCCCGCTTCGTTTCCGAGCCGCTCTGCCTTTTCGACAACTGCCTGGAGACCGACGGCGCTCTCGCCGCCGTCCTCGTCTCGGCTGAGCGGGCCCGGGACTGCCCGCACCCTCCCGCACTGGTGCACGCATTCGGTCAAGGACTGAACCGCCAGCACGAGACCATGGTGAATTACTTCTCCGACGACCCGCTGACGGGCCCGGCCTGGGCGTGCGCCGAGAAGCTGTGGTCGCAGTCCGAGCTCGGCCCCGACGACGTGGACGTGGTGCAGATCTACGACGCCTTCACCCCGCTGATCCTTCTCTCGCTGGAGGGCTACGGGTTCTGCGGGCGGGGGGAGGCCGGGGACTTCGTCGCCGAGGGGAACCTGCGCTGGGGGAGCGGCTCGCTGCCCACCAATACGTCGGGTGGGGGCTTGTCCGAGGCGTACGTGCACGGCTTCAACCTCATCACCGAGGGCGTGCGCCAGGTGCGTGGAACCTCGACCTGTCAGGTGGAGGGCGCGACCACTTGCCTGGTCACGTCGGGAGAGGGTGTGCCGACCAGCGCCATCTTGTTGCGGGCCGCATGAGTGGGCCGTTGGAGGTCGTGATCGACGAGAGTCGCTGCATGGGCTCGGGGAACTGCGTGTTCTGGGCCCCCGCGGACCTTCGATCTCGCCGACGCAGGTCATGCGATCGTCCTCGATCCCGCCGCCACCGACGAGACACGGTTGCGCATTGCGGCCGAGGGTTGTCCAGTCGGCGCCATCTCGCTGTCGCGGGACGGCGCTGCGATAGTTCCCGGAGAGACGGAGGGGTAAATGCCGATAGCGGTGAGCGAAGAACACGAGGCGCTGCGTCAGAGCGCACAACGGTGGCTGCAGAACCACTGCCCGGCCAGCGAGTCCCGGGCGGCCGCCGAGTCGACGTCCGATGACCTCCCCCCGGTCTGGGAGAAGATGGTCGCCCAGGGTTGGCTCGGACTCCACGTGCCCGAGGCCGACGGAGGCCAGGGCTTCGAGCTGAGTGAGCTCGCCGTCGTGCTCGAAGAGCTCGGCTACGCCCTCTTCCCCGGACCGGTCCTGCCCACGGTGTTGGTGGCGGCCGTGCTCTCGCGCCACGGGAGTGCGGCGCAGCGGGCCCGCTACCTGCCCGGCTTGCTGGACGGTTCGGCTCCGGCCGCCGTGTCGCTCGGCGCCGGGGCGCTGCAGCGGAGCGGGCGGTTCGGCCGGCGGGACGTTGCGCCCGGTGCTCGGATTGCCGACGGCCGCGGTCCTGCTGGCGCCACTCGCCGACGGAGGCTGGTGCCTGCTCGATCCTCACGACGCCGACACTTCGTCGTTGCCGGCGCTCGACGCCACCCGGCGCCTGGGCCAGGCCATCTTCACCGACGTCGCCCTCCCGGCCGACGCGTTGCTGCCCGGGGTCACCACCGCCGAGGTGCGCGAATCTGGCGCTCGTCTTGGCGGCGGCCGAAGGAGCCGGCGTGGCCCGCTGGTGCCTCGACACGGCTTCGGAGTACGCCAAGGTCCGCGTGCAGTTCGGCCGGCCGATCGGCCAGTTCCAGGCGATCAAGCACGCCCTGGCCGACATGCTCGTCGCCGTCGAGCAGTGTGCGGCCGTGGCGTGGGATGCCGCCGCGGCGTGGAGCGGGGACAGCGCCGACGAGGAGCGTGCGCTCGAGCGCGCAGGTGGCCGGAGCACTGAGCGTCGATGCCGTCGCGCACTGTGCCAAGCAATGCGTGCAGATTCTCGGCGGCATCGGCTTCACCTGGGAGCACGACGCCCACTTCTACCTGAAGCGGGCCATGGCCACGCGCCAGCTTCTCGCCGGCGGCCAGAGCCTGGAGGAGAACGTGGCCCGTCTCGCGTTGGCGGGAAGCCGTCGCAGCGTCTCGGCCGATCTTCCGCCCGAGGCCGAAGCCCGCCGGGCCGAGTTGCGGCCCTTGGTGGAGCAGGTGGCAGCACAGGAAGGGGCGGCGCAGCGAGCGGCGCTGGTCGAGACCGGCCTGCTCCAGCCGCACTGGCCGCCTCCGTGGGGCCGCTCGGCGGACCCGCTGGATCAACTGGTTCTCGACGAGGAGTTCGCGGCGGCGGGTGTCTTCCGACCGAACCTGGCCGTCGGCGCGTGGGCGCTGCCGACGATCATCGCCCACGGCACCGCGGAGCAGCAGGAGCGGTGGGTGCGTCCCACGCTCCTCGGAACCATGGCGTGGTGCCAGCTCTTCAGCGAGCCCGGCGCCGGTTCGGACCTCGCCGCATTGAGCACCCGGGCCGAGTCGGTCGAGGGCGGGTGGATCCTCAACGGCCAGAAGGTGTGGACGTCGTTGGCCATGCAGGCGGACTACGGCATCTGCCTGGCCCGGTCGGACCCGGACGCGGCCAAGCACGCCGGCATCACCTATTTCATCGTCGACATGCGCACCGAGGGCATCGACATCCGGCCCCTGCGCGAGCTCACGGGCGCCGCCATGTTCAACGAGGTGTTCTTCACCGATGTCTTCGTGCCCGACGACGCGGTGATCGGTCAGCCGGGCGACGGTTGGCGCATCGGGCGGACCACGCTGTCGAACGAGCGCGTCTCCATGTCCTCGGGCGCCGCGTTCGGCAACGGCGTCGAGCTGGTGCTGCGTACCGTGGCGCGCTCAAGGAGCGGACAACGCGTCGATCCGCTTGTCCGAGCTCGGGCACCTGTTGGCCGAGGCGCAGTCCCTCGCCCTCTTGAGCCTCCGTTCGACCTTGCGCTCGCTGTCGGGGGTCGATCCGGGCAGCGGAGCCAGCGTGCGCAAGTTGCTGGGCGTGGAGCATGAGCAACGGGTCCAGGAGATGGGCATGGCGCTCTACGGAGCCGACGGGGCCGTCCTCGACGGTGAGGCGCAGCGATGGGAGGAAGGGTTCCTCTCGACCCGCTGCCTGACCATCGCGGGCGGGACGAGCGAGGTGCAGCGCAATGTGATCGCCGAGCGGATGCTCGGCCAGCCACGGGACCCCGAACCCGGTCACTGAGTCGGCGCGGCGCCCCGACACGGGGGTGCCCGGCCCGACGGGGCGGGCCACGGTTGCCGTTCGGTTGCCTGCAGCCCGTTTTCGCTGGTTCCTGGTGCTTTTCGCCGGGTCGCTCGGGCATACTTTGGACCACAAAGGCAAACCTCTCGCGAGGGGGGGACGCAAAGCTACGGGACTCTTTGAGTGAGCCGGGTTGCCGGAATGGAACCGTCGACCATTTCCGTGATCACCTCCCATCACAGCGTCCCCGAGAGGACGTGTGGGCCACATGGGACGGACCCGGGATCGGCGGTCGCGGACACCCGTACTGGGTGGGCTGGCGGTTGCCGCGATCGTGTGCGCCACCCTCATCGGCACCGCGCTCTCGCTGCCGGCCGGGGCGGCGGGCATCCTCCCGCCGAACAACCCGCCGGGCAACATCGCGCCCAGCAGCTGCGGACTTCCTCACTTCGATCGATGCGGCCCGGGCCCAGGAGGGCGTCGGCCCGCTGAACATCTCAGAGGCGGCCTTTTCGAGCCTCCCGGTGACCGAGCAGGCGTTCATCGTCATCAACGACGAACGGATCGACCGGGGCCTGCCCGTCATCAGCTACATGACGTCGCAGCTGAACGCGGCGGCCCAACAGGGAGCCGATGCCGGTGGCGATCCCGGCTTCCCCACGTCGCTCGGGGGCGGAAGCCAGATGACCTGGGGTGGCTCGATCTGGGCCGGCGGGCTGACGTCGGTGCTCGAGGCGGATTTCTACTGGATGTACTCCGACGGGTACGGCGGCGCCCACGGCGAGACGACGAATTCGGACTGCTCCTCCGCCGTCGGCGGGGGCATGCTGGGGACACCGCGACATCATCCTGCACCAGTTCACTTCGTGTGGCTCGGGTGCCGACGACCATCTCCATGGGCGCCGCATTCTCGTCGACCGGCGCCCCGGGCGGTTCGCTGGCCGCCGAGTTGGTCGGGACGTGCGGGCCTCCACCCGCCGGCATCACGCTCACGCTGGGATCAGGTCGTCGGCACCGTGGTCGGGGCGCCGCACATCATCGGCATCGCCACCCTCGAGAACGGCCTCGGCTATTGGGAGGCCGAGTCGAACGGTGACGTCGGCGCCTTCGGCGCGGCCACCGACTACGGGTCGATCGTGAGCGCCTCGCTCAACTCGCCCATCGTCGGGATCACCGCCACCCCTGACGGCCGGGGCTACTGGCTGGTGGCCGCCGACGGCGGCATCTTCACCTTCGGCGACGCGTCCTTCTACGGCAGTACGGGGGCCCTCCACCTCGTGGCACCCATCGTCGGGATGGCCCCGACCCCCGACGGCCGGGGCTACTGGCTGGTGGCGGCCGACGGCGGCATCTTCAGCTTCGGCGACGCCACGTTCTACGGCAGCATGGGTGGCATTGCGCTCAATCGGCCGATCGTCGGGATGGCGGCCGACACGGTGACCGGCGGGTACTGGCTGGTGGCCGCCGACGGCGGCATCTTCAGCTTCAACGCTCCCTTCTTCGGGAGCACCGGCGCCCTCCGCCTCGTCCAGCCCATCGTCGGGATGGAAGCACTTCCCAACGGCCAGGGCTACCGGTTCGAGGCGGCGGACGGTGGCGTGTTCGATTTCGGGCAGGCGAGCTTCGCCGGTTCCATGGGCGGTCACGCACTGGCGGCGCCCGTGGTCGGCATGGCGGCCGACCTCGCCACCGGCGGGTACTGGCTGGTGGCGGCCGACGGCGGCATCTTCACCTTCGGCGATGCCGAGTACTACGGCCGCATCACCTGACCGATCCGGATCTGACGCCAGTGTCAGCAATCCGGGACCGGGCACGCTACCGTTGCCCCGATGCCCGTCTGGTTGAGCGACCACGAGTACCTCGTCCTGCGCGCGGCCTGCGCGCAGATGCTCCCCTCCGAAGACGGGGCACCGGGCGCCGAGGAGGCGGGCGTCGCGGACTACATCGACATCCTGCTGGGGGCGTTCACGTTCGATCCACCGCGGATCTGGGCCGGCGGCCCGACGTCGGGTCGCATGGGCGGCGAGGCCGGTTTCGCCCATTTCCATCCCTTGAGCGCATTGGACGAGTTGGCCTGGCGCATGCGCATCGAAGGCTCACGCGGCCTCCCCGAGCGCGAATTCAACGGTCCGGTCGTCGGGCTGCAAGAGCAGTACCGCCGGGGGTTGGCCGCACTCGGCGACGACTTCGCGGCGGTTGACGGCGAGGAGCAACGGCGTCGGCTGCGGGCCGACGAGGGATTCTGCGACCTCCTGTACGGCCACTGCTGCGAGGGGATGTACGGCGCTCCCGAGTACGGCGGGAATCGCGACGGGATCGGGTGGTCCTACCTCGGAAGGGACGGCGACGTGCAGCCACGCGGCTACAGCGACCAGGACGTGTCGGGGCCATGACGACCGACGCCATCATCATCGGCTCGGGCCCGGGCGGCTCCACGGCGGCCGAGGTCCTCACGCGCGCCGGGTGGTCGGTGGTGATCATGGAGAAGGGACGCAACCACCTGCTCGATGCCGACGACCTGACCAAGCCCGCATCGGACTACTCCAACGACGAGATCAAGTTCATGGTGCGTCACTTCCTGGGTCCCGATCCCCTCATCGAGCCCCGGGCGTTCCGTCGCTCCGACGGACGAGGGTGAGCACACCCATGTCGGCGAGGTGAACTCCATCCCGACCACGGTGGGTGGTGGCGGGACGCACGCCGACGGGAAGGTGCCGCGCTTTCGGGAGGAGGATTTCAGGCTGCTGTCCACGTACGGCCCGCAGGACGACGCCCATGTGGCGGATTGGCCCTTGACCTACGACGAGCTCGAGCCCTTCTACACCGAGGTCGAGAAGGCGATCGGCGTGTCGGGCCGGGCGGGGGCGAACCCCTTTGCGGCGTGGCGCTCGGGCCCGTACCCGATGCCGCCAGGTGCCCCCATGTACGGCGCCGTCCTGTCGTCGGCCGCGGCCGAGCGGGTCGGCCTGCACCCCTACGAGGCGCCGACGGCGGCCAACAGCATCGCCTACGACGGCCGGCCCGCCTGCAACAACTGCGGCTTCTGCGCCTTCTTCGGCTGCCCCATCCATGCCAAGGGTGACCCGGTGGCTCTCTTGACCAAGACCATGGCCACCGGCCGGGCGGAGCTGATGGCCGAGACGTACGTCTCGCGTATCCGCATCGAAGGCCGGCGTGCCACCGGGGTCGATTTCATCGGCCCCGACGGTGTCGAGCGCACCATGGAGGCCAAGGTCGTCATTGTCGCCGGCGGTGCGGTCGAGACGCCCCGGCTCCTGCTCCAGTCGGGACTCGAGCACCCGGATCTGGGGCGCCATCTCATGGTGCACTTCCAGACCATCGAAGTCGGGCACTTCAGCGATCTTCGCCTCCATCCGCACAAGGGTCGCTCGGTGACCCACGTCCACGACGACCACATGGTGCAGGACGACGCGGCGCGTGCCGCCGCGGCCGCGGCCGACCTCCCATGGATCCGCGGCGGGCTGGTCGAGCATGCGGGGGGTGGATTTCCCATCGGAGGGGCGCGTCACGTGCCGTGGGGAGCGGTCACGCCCGGGCCATGCGCGACGCCAACATGAGCGAGCAGATATGGGTGTTCATCATGCAGGGTGAAGATCTGCCGTACCCGACCAACACCGTCGATCTGAGCCCGTCCATCCGCGACGCCCGGGGCTTTCCGGTGGCCCGGATCACCTACAAGCCGGGTCGCCACGAACTGGCCGCATCGCGCCATTACGGCAAGATCCTCCAGTCGGTGCTGGAGGAGATGGGCGCCGATTGGACCATCCACACCTCGTCGCCGGGCGTGCCCGAATTCGGCGGTCCAGATGCCGTTCGTCCCCGAGAGTCGCCACGTCATCGGGACGGCGCGCATGGGCGACGATCCGCGCACCTCGGTCGTCGACCGCTGGGGCCGGGTGCACACGGTGGACAACCTCGTGCTCGCCGACTCCTCGGTCTTTCCCACGGCGAGCGGCTACGGGCCCACCTTGACGCTCGTCGCGCTGGCGGCCCGCGCCGCACACCACCTGGCCGGGACGACGCCGGGCTGAGCGCCGGAGCCGCCGGCGTCGCCGAGGTGGCTACAGTCCCTGCCGGTCGTGGTGCGACGAGTGAAGGGAGCACGATATGAAGCTGTCCATGCCGTTGAGCTATGCGGGGGGCTTTGCCGAGTCGGCCCGTCAGACCGCCGAGTTGGAAAAGGTCGGGCTCGACACGGTGTGGGTGGCCGAGGCCTACGGCTTCGACGCGCCGAGCATGATGGGCTATCTGGCGGCGCGCACCGAGCGGGTGGAGATCGGTGCGGCCATCCTGCCCATCTACACCCGCACCCCGACCCTGATCGCCATGACGGCGGCGGGAATCGACGCCCTGTCCGGCGGTCGCTGCGCGCTCGGCCTCGGTGCCTCCGGGCCGCAGGTGATCGAGGGCTTCCACGGGGTGCCCTATGACCGCCCGCTGGCCCGCACGCGCGAGATCATCGAGATCTGCCGCGCCGTGTGGGCCCGGGAAGCCCCGCTGGTGCACGATGGTGCGGCGTATCACATCCCCTTGCCCGAAGGTCAGGGGACGGGTCTCGGCAAGGCGCTCAAGATCATCGGCCATCCGGAGCGGGCACGCATTCCGATCTGGGTGGCCGCGCTCGGAGAGAAGAACGTGGCCATGACGGCCGAGGTGGCGGACGGCTGGCTTCCGATGTTCTTCGTCCCCGAGAAGGCGCCGGACGTGTTCGGTCCGTCCCTGGCCGCCGGGGCAGCGCGGCGCGACCCTGCGCTGGGGCCAGCTCCAGATTGCCGCGGGGGGAACGCTGGCCATCGGCGAGGAGTCCGAGGTGGCGTCCGTCCGTGAGATGGGGCGCGCCGGGGCGGCGCTCTACATCGGGGGCATGGGCGCCAAGGGGAAGAACTTCTACAACGCGCTGGCCTCCCGCTACGGCTACGAGAAAGAGGCGGCCGAGATCCAGGATCTGTACCTGTCGGGCCAGAAGAAGGAGGCGGCGGCCAAGGTGCCGGCGGACCTGCTCGAGGCGATGTCCCTCTGCGGCCCCGAGGGCTACATCAAGGAACGGTTGGCCGCCTTCGCCGAGGCCGGCGTGACCCACCTCAACGTCACCCCGGTCGGCGGCGATCCCGTGGCGATGATCGAGAAACTTGCGGAGCTGGCTGTAGCGACGCACTCCGGACGCCGGCGCAGCGCGGTCAGCGCCAGTCGTCGCGATCGGGCAGGGGATGACGGAACAGGCCTCGCCGCGTTCCCTGCCGCGATCGCGCGGAGCTCGTCGTCGGGAAGCTCACCCCACGTCGTGAGGAGCACGCCCTGGGTGTCGGGCCACGAAGAGTCGGCGTGGGGATAGTCGCTCTCCACCATGATGTGATCGATGCCGATCACATGGCGCATGGGCACCATGGAGGGGTCGTCGATGGAGCAGAACCAGAAGTTCCTCGAGAGGACCTCGCTCGGCCGCAACGGTGACGGCCACGCCGTGCTCTCGCTGCCCGAGGCCGAGTGGCGGAGCACGTAGTCGACCCGGTCCATGAGCATCGGCACCCACCCGATCCCGCCCTCGGACATGGCGACGGAGAGTCGGGGGAAGCGCAGGGGCACGCCCGACCAGAGCCACTCTCCGGCGGCCACCAGCGCGTTGACGGGAAACAGCGTGGGGAGGAGCTCGAAGGGCGGACGCCGGAGAGGCCAGCGGGGCCCAGGACGAGGACCCGGTGTGGAGGCATACGACGGTGCCCGTCTCCTCGCAGGCGGCGAAAAGTGGATCCCAATGGCCGCTGAAGATGGAGGGGAATCCCAGTTGCGCCGGGAATTCCGGAAAGCTCATTGCCCTGAAGCCCCGGGCCGCATTCCTTTCGATCTCGCCGACGGCGATCTCGACGTCCGCCAGCCAGGGCAGTTGGAGCGGAATGATGCGGGCGGGGTACGGAGCCGCCCAGACCTCGTGGTGCCAGTCGTTGAAGGCCCGGAGGCAGGCCAGGCCCAGCTCCTTGTCCTCGGCCCGGGAGTAGACGGCGCCGCAGAATCCCGAGACCAGGGAGGGGAAGCAGAGCGAGGCCCAGATGCCGGCCCGATCCATGTCGGCGATCCGCTCGTCGATGTCGAAACAGCCCGGGCGCATCTGGTCGAACCGGGCCGGTTCCATGCTCCACTGTTCTCGCGGCCGGCCGACCACCGCGTTGAGGCCGATGTTCGGGTAGTGCCGTGACTCGAAGAGCCACGACTGGTTGCCGGCATCGTCCTCGACGATGCGTGGGGCGCCCTCCTGGAGGGCCGCCGGGAGACGGTCGATGAACAGGTCGGGCGGCTCGATGAGATGGTCGTCCACCGAGATGATGGGCACGGTGATGGCCCGGGGATCCGGGTCCGGCAGCATGACGGTTCTGGCTCCGAGTTGTGTCACCAGGGCCGACCTTAGAGCAAGCGCGTGGGCAATGCCGTTTCGTCGACGGTGGTTCCGCGGCGGCGGAGTGCGTAGGCCGTCTTCCCGGCGACTTCGGTGAAGGCCTCGTGGAGTTCGGTGCCGAAGAAGACGAGCCCGGTGCCGTTCTCGGTTGCGTACCCGTCGGGAAGGTGCCCTCGGCGATGAGGCGATGGATCAGCGGGCGCCTCTGCACCTCGGCGTCGTGGTGCGGACTGTTGCTGTAGGGCAAGAACCCCAGACCGTTGGTGATGACGCGCAGCTCGGGCCCGAAGGAATCGGTCGTTCCCCCGATGTGCCAGCACAGCGATCCGGCCGAGACGCCCTTGAGGACGACGCCGGATTCCCAGCACTCCCGGAGGATGACGTCGAGCCCGTGCAGGCGCCACAGCGCGAGGAGGTTGGCGGTGCTCCCACCCGAGACCCAGATCACATCCTGGGCCAGCAGATGGGCTCGCATGTCGGGCACATTGGGCATGGGAAAAAGCGTGAGATGCGAGCTCACCATGCCGAGTTTGGAGAACGCGTTGTGCACCGCTGCGAGCCGCGTCGAGTCATCGCCGACCGCCGTGGCGATCGTGCAAATGCGGGGATGCTCCCCCGCATGGGCCAGTTCCGCCGCCAGCTGATACGAGGGACCGGGACGGATGTTCTGCGGGTCGGGCCCCTCGGCCTGAAAGCCGATGCTGTCGGCGATGATCGTGGGTTGGCTCGCCGTCACCTCACGAAGGGAGGACTTCGGGATTGACGATGTGCAGCGGCCGGGCCCCGGCCAACAGTCGGCACAGGTCCTCGGCGATGGTGGCCGTGTGGTTCGCTTCGGTGTTGTAGGTCGCCCCACCGATGTGCGGCGTGAGGACCACGTTGCTCAGCTGCGTCAGCGGGTGATCGGTGGCCAGGAACTCGCCCTCGAAGTGGTCCAGGCCGGCGGATCCGACCTTGCCCGACTGGAGCGCGGCGACCAGTGCGTCGGTGTCGTGGATCTTCGCCCGTGCGGTATTCAGGTAGACGACGCCGTCGCGCATTTTGGCGAACTCGTCCTTGCCGATCATGCCCGTCGTCTCCTCGGTCACCGGTGCGTGCACCGAGATCACGTCGCAGCGCTCGAAGAGCTCATCGAGCGAACTCGTGGCATCGGCGGCATAGGGGTCGTAGGCCAGCACGTCCATGCCCAGTCCGCGCAGGCGCCAGCGGGTGGCCCGGCCCACGGCGCCCAGGCCGACCAGGCCCGCCGTCCTTCCGGCCAGCTCCCAGGCCCGGTAGCGCTGGTAGGGGATCTTCCCGTCGCGGTAGATCTCGCCGGCCCGCACGTCCTTGTCGGCCGGGACCAGCCCCCTCGTGGCGGCGAAGAGAAGGGCCACGGCCAGCTCGGCCACTGCGTCGGCGTTGCGGCCGGGAGCGCGCAGCACCGGCACACCGGCGGCCGTCGCGGCGGCGACATCGACGTTGGTGGGGTCCCCACGGCAGCTGGCGACGGCGATGATCGGCTGCTCGTACAGCTCGGCGCCACAGGTGTCACCTTCGACCACGACGAGGTTGGCGCCCTCGGCCGCCACCCGCTCGGCCAGTTGCTGCGCGTTGTAGATGCGAAGTTGTGGGAGGTCGAGCCATGAATCGAGCACCAGATCGGCCAACTGATGGAGCAGGTCCAGCCCCGGTCCGCTCACAGCGGCGGTGACTAGGGCTTTCGGCCTCGCAGAACTCATTCCCTCGGACTCCTCTCGGTGCACGGACTTTCGTCCATAATGGCGGCATCATGACACGGATCTTGGACTGGTGAGCAACCCACGCGGGTCACTGACGGTGGGCGTCGATATCGGAACGACGGCGGTAAAGGCGTTGGCCGTCGATGAGAACGGGGAGGTCGTCGCCCGGAGCCGGGTGGCCCATCGGATCCTGGCCGCCGAGGCGGACCAGCTCCGCCACGATGCGCGCCGGGCCTGGCGTGCGGGCCCGCAGAAGGCCTTTACCGAGCTGTCGGCGGAATTGGCCGCCGGCGGGAACGGTGAGATCGCCGGAGTGGCGGTGACCTCCATGGTGCCTTCGCTCACGGCAGTCAATCGACGGGGTGTCCCGACCCTGCCCGGGCTGCTCTACGGGGACTTCGAGGGACGCCCTCCGGCAGAGCCCGTCACCGCCGGCGACGAGGTCGCCCTGGCCGGGATGCCCGACGCGGAGGGCTTCATGCGGTGGGCCTACGCGCTGGCCCCTGACGCCCGCGGCTACTGGCCCTGTCAGGCCGTGGCGACCTACGCCCTGGCCGGCGTCCCGGCCATCGACACCGGGGTCACGGCCTCCATGGGCGACCTCCACGCGGGTGGAAAGTGGAACAGCGAGATCCTCGACGCCATCGGCGTCGCCCCTTCGCAGCTTCCCACCGTTGTCCCGATGGCGACGGCAGGGGGAACCCTGCCGGGTAGCGAGACGGTGTTCACGGGCGGTTCGATCGACGCCATGTGCGACCAGATCGTCGGCGGGGCCACGGAGCCCGGCGACGTGCATGTCATCTTCGGTGCCACCCTGATCGCCTGGGTGGTCACCGACGAGTGGCTGCAGGTGCCCGGTCTCATCAGCTATCCGCACACGACGCCCGAGCGCTTCCTCATCGGGGGGCCGAGCAACGCCGGCGCGCTGTTCGTGGACTGGGCCCGCACCCTGCTGCGTGACACCCCCCGTCCCGGGCCCGCCCGTGAAGCCCAAGAGCCCCGTCTCGGCTCGCCCGACCGGGTGCCGGTCTGGTTGCCCTACGTGCGGGGGGAACGCACGCCGTTCAACGATCACACGTTGCGGTCGAATCTCTACGGGATGGACATCGCCACGGGCGCGGCGGGGCTCGAGCGTGCGGCGTTCGAGGCCAGCGGGTTCGTCATCAAGCGCATCATCGACGGGGCCGGGGTCCCCACCCGGCGCATCGTCGCCAGTGGAGGAGGCTCCAGGGTGACGGCGTGGATGGCGGCCGTGGCCGATGCCACGAACCTCCCCGTCGAGGCTGTATCGGTGCCCGACGGCGCGGCCCGTGGTGCGGCCTATCTGGCCCGCTTGGCGGCCGGTCTGGAGACCTCGCTCACCGACGCCGCCCGTTGGGGGACGATCGGCCGGCGGATTGAGCCCGACCCGACCTGGGTGCGGGCGACCGAATCGCGCTATCGCCGCTTCTGCGAACTCGGCCCGGGCGCCTAAGCCGGGCCGGGCGGGGCCGGCCGACGCGCGCCGACTCTCGCCGGCGGCGGCTCAGCCGTTAGGGGTGAACGCCACCTTGAGCGCACCGCTCTGGTCCTGGCGGGCGATCGCCTTGAGCGCGTCCCACCAGTCACCGAGCCCGAAGCGGTGGGTCAGCATCGGGGTGATATCGATCCGGTCGTCGGCCACCAGTTGCAGATAGTGGCCGATGGCGTGCTGACGCACGCCATCGAACTCCTCGATGCCGAATGCGTTGGAGCCGGCAATTGTCAGCTCCTTGAAGTAGGTGGGGGTCCACTCCCAGCGCTGCGGTGTGGAGACGCCGGTGTAGACGAGGCGTCCCCGTTCAGCGAGCACCCGCACGCCGACCTCGAGCGTCTCCGCCTTGGCGATGGTGTCGTAGACGACGTCGATGTGGCCGGGGTGGGTCACGGGCAAGCCGTCGAACGGCGTGTGTAACGCGGCCCCCGACCATTCGGCCAGTGCCTCGACCAACGCCAGGCGCGGCTCGTGGGCGAAGACGCGCGACGCCCCGAATCGGAGCGCCATGTCGGATTGTGCTTGGAAACGCGCCACGACGCCGACTTCGACCTCGGGGTAGAGCATGCGCAGGATGGCCACACTGGTCAGACCGAGGGCCCCGGCGCCATAGACGAGGACCCGTCCGCTCGTCGGGGGTGGGTGCCGGACGATGGCGTGGAAGGAGACGGAGAAGGGGTCGGCCAGCACGGCGGCCTCGTTGGAGATCCCGTCGGGCACGGGGATCAGCATCGAGTCGTGCGCCGCCAGAAGCTGCGCCCAGGCACCCGGCGCACCCGTCGTCACGCCCACGTGGACGCCCGCCCCCAGGTCGCCCTTCGTGAAGCTCCAGCACAAATTGAGATCGCCCGCCGCACAGGGTGGGCAAAGCGGCATGATGCCCCGTGGGGCGCAGGTGAGCCAGGGATTAAGGATGACCCGTTGGCCGACGGCGAGACCGGCGGCCGCCGGTCCGAGCGCCACGACCTCGGCCACCACCTCGTGGCCGGGCACGTGGGGGAGCGAGGAGAACGCGGCCATCGGGTTGTCGATGTCGCCCGTACTGAAATCGCCCAGCACGAGCTTGGCGTCCGACCCGCAGATACCCGACAGGATCGGCTTGGTGATGACCCAATCGGGCCGGGCCAACCGGGCATCGTCCATCTCGTGCAGACCGAAAGGGATCCCGGCCAGCATCGTCTCCAGCTCGTCGCCGGGCGTGGGCCTGACCTCTGCAGGGTCCGGCGCGGCGCCGAAGAGAAGCGCCTTCACGCCGCACCCCCTGACCGGGATTGGTCGTTCATGGCGCGCATGCCCACCATGAACGTATCGATGTCGGACGTCTTCATCTCCACCACCGCTTTCATGTCCGGGAGGTAGTGCTCGAACGCGTCGGTCTCGAGGGCGTCGGCCATCCCGTGGGCGATCACCGACGGTGGTTCCTTCGGGCCGTCGTAGAGCGGTGCGTCGTTTCCGGGTTGATCCCAGATTTCAGTGTCGATGGCGCCGGGCAGTACGAGCTGCACGCGCACGCCGGTTCCCTCGAGGTCCATGGCCAGGGACTCGCTCCATCCCGCCAACGCGAACTTCGACCCGGAGTAGGCGGCCTCGGTGGCGATGCCCAGCCGGCCACCGAGGCTCGAGACGTTCATGATCGTCCCGGACCGGCGGGACAGCATCCGGGGGAGGACGGCCAGTGTGATCGCCACCGGCGAGAAGTAGTTGGTGGTCATGGTCCGCTCCACCTCCTCCATGGTCAATTTGGTGGCGTGACGCCGCATCGGAGCGCCCGCGTTGTTGATAACGACGTCGATGCCGTCGTAATGGTCCCAGATGGAGAGGGCGAGCGTGGCTGCTGCTGACGGGTCACCGAGGTCGGCGGCCCAGCGCTCCGAGTCGGGCGAGGTGGTCCTGCAGTCGGCCAGCACGGCGTCAAGGCGGTCCCGCCGGCGTGCAACCAGGGCGACCGTGTCGCCCCGAGCGGCCAACACCTTGGCCACGGCCTCACCGATCCCCGAAGAGGCACCCGTGACGAGAACGACCCGCCGACGCGTCGTGGCCATTATTTCTGCGTCCCCCATATGTGAGTACGTGGCGCCGGCGCCCTGGGACGGGTCGCCGGCGCATTTCGGGGTGAGCGAGGGGTCTCGAACCCCCGACCTCCAGGACCACAACCTGGCGCTCTAACCAACTGAGCTACGCCCACCGAGGGGGATAAGTGTGGCACATCGCCCCGACCCCTACGAGTTGGGCCCCCGGCGGCACCCCCGGACCGGATCGGCCATGAATCATCGCCTCGGTGCGGTATGCCAGGCTGGAACCTGCGGCCCCTGTAGCTCAACTGGACAGAGCAGGTGGTTTCTACCCATCAGGTTGCGCGTTCGAATCGTGCCGGGGGCGCCAGCAGGTCGGCCCAGCCGCGTGCGGCCTCAGCCGATATGGCCGGTGACGTAGGCCTCGGTCCGGGGGTCCACGGGGGATTGGAACAGGTCGAGGGTAGGTCCGGCTTCGACGAGTGCCCCCGAGCCCTCATCGTCGAGCAGGAACACGGCGGTCCGGTTCGAGATCCTGGTGGCCTGGAAGAGATTGTGGGTCACGAGCGCAATGGTGATGTGGGCGGAGAGCTGGACGATCAGTTCCTCAATCAGGGCGGACGACTGCGGGTCCAGCGCGGAGCACGGCTCATCGAGCAGCAGCACCTCGGGCTCGACCGCCAGAGCGCGTGCGATGCAGAGGCGTTGCTGCTGGCCACCGGAGAGACGCACCGCCGGCAACCCGAGCCGGTTCTTGACCGAATCCCACAGCGCCGCTTGGCGCAGTGCTGCCTCGGCCGCTTCGAGCAGGAAATCCTTTTTCTTCACCCCGTTCATCCGCAGCCCGGACACCACGTTGTCGAAAATGCTCAAGGTCGGAAAGAGGTTCGGCCGCTGGAATACCATCCCGACACGGGTGCGCACGAGCTCGGGCTGGGTGTCGCGGGCATACACATCGAGATCACCGACGCGGACCGAACCGCTGACCCGACCCGTCGTGTGGTCGTGCATGCGATTGATCGATCGCAGGATCGTCGTCTTGCCACAGCCGGACGGCCCGAGCAACGCGGTCACGGTGTTCTTCGGGAACTCCAGGTTCACGTCGCGCACCGCCACCTGCTTGGCGTTCTCGACCTTGCCGTAGCTCACCGTCAGGTGCTCGAGTGTGATGGCGGTTTCCTCGGTTCCTGCGGATGGGCGCAGGCTCGTGGGGCTATCGAGCATGGCGTGTCACATAGGAGGCGAAGAGCCGCGCCACGATGCTCAACAACAGGACGAACGCCAAGAGGACGAGCGCGGTCGCCCAGGCCACCGTCTGCAGATGCGCATCGGCCTGAGTCCCGTCGGTGAAGATCGTGAGTGGCATCGCCTGCATCGGCTGGAACGGGTTGGTCACCAGCAAGGTGCTCCCGAGCGCGGTGAAGAGGAGGGGGGCGGTTTCGCCGACGGCCCGGGCCACCGCCAGCAGATTGCCCGTGACGATCCCGGGAAGAGACGTGCGCAACACGACGGAACGGGCGACGCGTGAGGGGCGTGCCCCCAGGGCGAGAGCGGCGTCCCAGAGATCCTCGGGCACCGAGCGCATCGCCACCTCGTCGGCGCGCACGATGATGGGCAACATCAGGACGGCCAGCGCGAAGCTTCCGAAGATGCCGGCGTAGTGGTGGGAGGGCACGACGAGGAGGGCGTAGGCGAAGACGCCGATGGCAATCGAAGGGACACCGGACATGACATCGGCGACGAAGCGGACGGTGGCCGCCAGCTTTCCCCGGCGGTCGACGAGCCAGAGCGCCACCGCCAACCCCACCGGGATGGCGACGACCGCCGCCAATCCCACGATGATGAGGGTGCCGATGATCGCGTTGTAGATCCCGCCTCCCGGAACGCCCTGGGGGACGGGAAGCTGGGTGAAGAAGTCGACGGACAGCCCCGGGAGGCCCCGTTCGATCGTGTAGGCGATCAGGGCCACCAGGGGGATGAGGGCGATGACGAGGGCCACGTAGCACACGATGCGGGTCGTCGTTCCGATCAACCTGCGCCGGCGTAGGCTCGAGCGCGAGGCGGCACGCACCACGCCCCGCCGTCGTTCGATGGCTTCGGGCGAGAGCAACGCCGCCGGATCCCGGGGCTCGGCCTCGAGTTTGGTCGTCATGCCGGCACGCCCTCAGGTTCGAGATCCGGCAGCACGTCGTCCTGCTCGGCGAAGGTCTGGCCGCCTCCCCGGTGGCGACGCAGGAGCAGTTGGCCTCCGATATTGGCGAGCGCCGAGAAGGCGAGGAGCACCACGACGAGGCCGATCACGGCGCTGCGTTGGATCCCGGTGGCCTCCGAGAAGAAGTTGACGACGGCCGAGCCGAGGGTCGTGCCCGTCGCCAGGAGCGAATGCGGGTAGTTCACGCCACCCCCGATCACCAGCGCCACCGCGATGGCTTCGCCCAACGCTCGGCCCATGGCCAGGGTGATGGCGGCTTCGATACCCGAGCTGGCTCCCGGGATGACGGCCCGTCGCACGACCTGCCACTTGGTGCCACCGAGGGCGAGCGCCGCCTCCCGGTCCGCCACCGACACCCCCTGGAAGGCGGTGCGGGTGAGGGCGGTCAGGGTCGGCAAGATCATGACCGCGAGTACAAGGGAAGCCAGGAGGATCCCCGACCCGAGATCTCCGCCGCTGAAGAGGTGTTTCACCACAGGTATCTTCTGCAAGAAGGGTTCGACGTCGCGCTCGAAGAGGGGGACCAGGACGAAGAGCCCCCACAGTCCGACGACGATGCTCGGGACGGCGGCGAGCAGGTCGACGCAGGTCGACAGCGGTCCGGCGAGACGGCGCGGCAGGAACTCGGACAGGGCGGCGGCCGTGGCGATACCCACGGTGATGGCGAGCAGGAGCGCGATCGCGGTGGTGAGCAAGGTGTCGACGATGAAGACCCCGGCGCCGAATTGCTCGGTGTCGGGGTTCCACGTCCCGCTGAAGATGAAGCTCAATCCCGAATGCCGGAACGCCGGGGCGGCCTGCCAGACGAGACTTACGACGAGCGACACGACGATGGCGGCGAAAAGCAGGACACCGCCCCAGCGCACTGCGGCGTAGACGCGCCCTTTCGGGCGCCTGCGTTCCTGGGCGATCAGCGGTCCGATGTGCCGCTGCCGCCCGGGCACGGTGGGCACGGCCTCAGCGGCCGCTCCCTCAGGGTGTCCGCCCTCCGCACCGGTGGTCATCAGCCGGACACCCTACGGCCCCGGGGCCGCTCACGGGTCAGTTCGTGAATATCGGTGACCCGGTCGCGGTCTGCAGGCCGAGCAACGTGGAGTGGGCCAGGTTCACCGCGGTCGACGGAAGGGGTGCGTACCCCAGGCCTGAGGAGTAGCTCTGCCCGCTGGTACTCACCCATTGGAAGAGCTTGCCCAGGACGATGCCGGTGTTGGTGTTCGCCTGCTTCTGGTAGATGAGGGCCCAGCTGAAGTTGGCCAGCGGATAGGAGGAGGCCCCTGGGGCGTAGATGATGTTGAAGTTGGTCGAGCTCAAGGCCGTGGCGGTCGCGCCGGCGGCCGCAATCGTGCTGACCGAGGGTGCGACGGGCTGGCCGCTCTTGTTCACGAGCGCGGCGTTGGTGAAGTTCGCCTCCAGCGCATAGGAGTACTCGACGTAGCCGATCGCCCCTTCGGTCTGCTGGATGTATCCGGCCACACCGGCATTCAGTTGCTGTCCCGTCGTGCCGTTACCACGTCCGGCGGTGGGCCAAGTGGTCGAGGGTGTCGTTGCTCCGATGGCAGCTGTCCAGGCCGGCGACGTGTCGATGAGGTACTGGTCGAGGTCGTAGCCGGGACCCGAGGTATCGGCTCGGAACACGGGAATGATGGGTTCGTTGGGGAGGGTCTTGCCGCCGTCGACGGCGGCGATGGCCGGGTCGTCCCAGATTCGTGATCTGACGCAGGTAGATCTTCGCCAGCGTGGGTCCGTCGAGGACGAGGCCTCCGGAGACACCGTTGATGTGGTACGAGACGGCCACCCCGCCCAGGTCGACGGGAACCTGCAGCACCGGTCCCTTCGACGCCGCGAGCTGTGCCGCGGTCATCGGGACTTCACTCTGGCCGAAGCTGGCGGTGTTCTGCTGGATTGCCGTCACGCCGGGCCCGCTGCCCGAGCCCGTGAAGTTGACGGTCACGCCGGGGTTGAGTTTGTTGTATTGGTACAGGACCCGGCCGTAGAAGGGCTGGATCGAGCTGGCCCCGATGCCGGTCAACGATGCAGCGGGCGAGGAGGTCGGATTGGCCGAGAGCGAGCCGCCGGGTGTCGTCGGCACCACCGGCTTGGCCGTGGTCGTCGTGACGGCGCCCTTGCTCGTGGTCGGGGTCGTCTTCGACCCGGCCGCTGTGGTGGGAGTGGCTCCGCCGGCAGCCGTTGTGGTCGTGGTGCTGGCGCCCGACTTGCTGGTCGTGGTGGTGGTCGAGTGTTTGTGCGTGTTGTCGCTCGTCTTCTTGGAGGCCGACGGTGTCGACGATCCGCACGCGGCAGCGATCAGACCACCGGCCAGGACGACGACGCCGATGGCGAAGGTCCGGCCGAAGCGACGGTCACCGCTTTTGGTCGATTTGGGAGAGTCGGGCGTGGTCTGCAAGGTCTTTCTTCCTCATTCCTCTTTTGTCGTCCTGCGGACAGGACCAGATCCGGCATCTGCAACGGACATTGCCGCGTACGGGCCCATCAACGGGCCCCGAAGGCGGTGTGATTCTTGACCAAAAACGTCAACAATGTCAATTACGGTGAGTTGGGAGGTTAACTGGAGTCAGGCGACTATGGATGTCACCGCATCGAGGAGCGCGTCGGGATCGTCGGAGACCACCAACGCGTCGACGAGCTGTGGAGCGATAAAGCCCAGGTCGACGGCCTGTCCCATGAAGGTCAGGAGCAGGTCGAAGAAACCGTCGGTGTTCAGCACGGCGCACGGCTTGTCGTGGATGCCCAGGTGCACCCAGGTGACGGCCTCCATGAATTCCTCATACGTACCGAACCCGCCGGGCAGCATGACGACGGCATCGGACAGCTCCGCCATGCGGGCTTTGCGCTCGTGCATGGAGCCGACGATCTCGAGGCGGTGCAGGCCCTGGTGCGCGATCTCATGGTCGGCCAACGAACTGGTGATCACGCCGACGGTCCGGCCCCCAGCCCCGAGAACGGCGTCAGCCACCACCCCCATGAGACCGACCGAGGCGCCTCCGTAGACGAGACCGATGTCGCGCTGCGCCAGCGTCGCGCCCAGGGAGGCAGCGGCCAGAGGGAATGAGGGTCGATTCCCCATGCGCGAGCCGCAGAAGACGGCGACGTCTCGCAGCGGGGGCACGGCGGCAGTCTTTCCGGTGGGGCCGAGCCCGGCAAGGACGGTGCGGCGCGTCCGGTTACGCAGCGCTCTCGGAGACCGGGATCGACGGTGCAGAGGACCGCTTGGGCCGACGGCGCACCATCGTCTCCGCGGCATCGCTGTCGTGGATTCTGAGGGAGAACACGGTTCCGGCCAGGGCGAACACGGCGGCGGCCGCAAAGGCCAAGTGGTAGGCCCGCAGGTTGGGGTGCGAGATTCCTCCGGCGGCCTGCGTCGAGCCGACCCCGATGAGCACCGTGGAGATCACGGCGACCCCCACTGCGCTCCCGACCTGCCTGCTCGTATTGAACAGGGTCGAGGCGCGGCCCGTGTCGGCCGGCGAAATCTTGGCAAAGGAGGCAGCCTGGCCCGGGACGAAGATCTGCGCCACGATCATTCCGAGGACGAACATGAGTGCCCGTATCAACCAGAGACTCGTCGTGAGCGTGATCTGCGTCAGGAGCAGCATGGTGACCGTCAGGGCGAGGAGGCCACCGGTGATGTGCCGGCGTGGGCCCAGCCTGGGGTAGATGAGGCGGCTGGCGAGCTGTGCGCCGAACATGACGCCGAAGGCCTCGGGAAACGTGGACAGCCCGGACTGCAGGGCACTCAGGCCCCGGGCGTCCTGAAAGTAGAGCGGGATCAGATAGAGCGTGCCCAAGAAGGCCGCCGACATCAAGAAGATGATGGCCGTCGTTGAGCGGAAGAGCCGGCCGGCCAGGAGCCGCAGGTCGACCATCGGCCGCGACGTGCGAAGTTCGACGACGACCAGGGCTCCGAGCAGCGCCGACGCCGGCGACACAGCTGGCGATGACCGTCGGCGAGCTCCAGCCTTTGAGCGGCCCTTCGGAGACGCCGTACATGACGAGGCCGAGGCCGGCACCGCCCAGAATGAACCCCGGGATGTCGAAGACACCCGCATCTTGCGGGGCGGACCGCTCCAGGCAGAGGGCCCCGAAAATCACGGCGGCTATCCCGATCGGGAGATTGACGAAGAAGACCCAGCGCCATGAGAGGTCGGTCACGAGGAGGCCGCCGAGCACGGGGCCGATGGCGGGGGCCAGGGTGGTCCCGATGGTCAGAATGCTCGCCGCCCGCACCCGCTCGGAGGGGGGGAACACCCGGAAGAGCATGGCCATGCCCACCGGGGCCAACATGCCGCCCCCGGCACCTTGGATGACCCGGAAGAAGATGAGTTGGGTCATGTTCTGGGCCAGGCCGCAGAGGACCGACCCCACCGTGAAGACGACGATGGCCGACATCAGGACCCGCTTCCCTCCGAAGCGGTCGCCCAGCCAGCCCGAGGCCGGGATGAACACGGCCAGGCTGACCAGGTACGCGATGACGATCCCGTCGACGGCGGTCGGGGCGATGTGGAAGTCGCGACCGATCGTGGGCAGGGCCACGTTCACGATGGTGATGTCCATGATGTTCATGAACATGGCGGAGACGAAGACCGCGCCGACGGCGATCTTCTGATTGATGGGAACTACGGGCACGAGCTGAAAAGGGTCCTCACTGTGAGCGCATCCGGGTTCTGGCACCCGCCGGCACGCCGAACCGCACGAGCCGCGGTCACGACCATATGCGCCAACGGCACGCTGACGGGCACTTGGTCACGAACCGTGGACACTTCGCCGTGCGCCCACCATGTTCGAGCGGGCGGCCGCCGGCCGCTGGTTTCCCGCTGGCCGGCTGAGGTCGGGCGAGGTAGGAATTAACCCGGGCGAGGTCGTAAGGAGGGCGCCGTGAGGTGCGCACGGAAGGGGGGAGTGCAGCGACGAGCGCCGGCGTGGGTCGTCGCCCTCGCGCTGGGGGGTGCTGTTGCCTACGTCGTGGCATGCGGTGCGGCGGCGTCCGCCGCGACGCCGCAACAGGCGGCGGCGCCTTCGGGCACGGTCTGGCTGTGCGAGCCGGGACAGCCGGGTGACCCGTGCACGTCGAACCTGGCTTCGACCACGGTGACGGCCAACGGGTCGACCTCGGTCGAGGAGGCCGGGGCGGCGGGTTCTTCCAAGTTCGACTGCTTCTACGTGTACCCGACGGTGTCCACCCAGCGAAAGGCGAACGCCAACCTGAGGATCCAACCGGCGGAGATCGCGGCGGCGATCGGGCAGGCCTCACGTTTCTCGCAGGTCTGCCGGGTCTGGGCACCCATGTACCGCCAGCGCACGGCCGCCTCGCTCCAGCAAGGCCTCGGGAGTGACCCCCAGGCGGACCAGGTCGCCTACGACAGCCTCCTTGCGGGCTGGGAGGACTATCTGGCGCACGACAACGACGGGCGTCCCGTCATCTTCATCGGGCATTCCCAAGGGGCTGCCATGTTGATCCGGTTGCTGCGAAGCCAGATCGACCCTCACCCGGCGCTCCGCAAGCAGATGGTGTCCGCCCTGATTCTCGGTGGCAATGTGCAGGTTCCGAAAGGCAAGACGGTTGGCGGAAGCTTCAACCACATCCCGACATGTGGCTCGCCGCAAGCGACAGGATGCGTCATCGCCTATTCGACCTTCGGGTCCATCCCTCCGCCTTCGTCCGACTTCGGCCGTCCCGGGCAGGGGATCAGTCTCCAGTCGGATCAGACCTCCAAGAAAGGTCAACAGGTCGTGTGCGTCAACCCGGCGACCGTCTCCGATGCCAAGGGTGCCCTGCAGCCGTACTTCCCGAGCGTCGGGACGAGTGTGCCGGACGTGCAGGTGACGACCCCGTGGGTCTCGTTTCCCGGTCTGTACACGGCACGATGTGAGAGCAAAGGTGGGGCGACGTGGCTGCAGGTCGATTCGACCGGGACGACCGGCGATCCACGACCGACCGTGACCGCAACGCTCGGACCGGACTGGGGGTACCACGCCGAAGACGTCAACCTCGCCTTGGGCAACCTCGTGCAGGACGTGGCGCAGGAGGAGGCCGCTTACGGCGGCTGAGCGGCCTCAGCGGCTGGGCGGCTGGGCTGAGGGGTCGGGTGGGGTGCGTGTGGTGCGGCGGCAGGCCTAATGCGGTGGCGCTGCGGTGCTCTGCAGGACGATTCCATTTCCATCGGGATCATCGAAGGTGACGAAGCGCCCCCACGGCGCGACCTCGATGTCGCCGACACGGACGCCCTTTTTCCCGCAGCAAGGCGACGTCGCTCTCGAGGGCGTCGGTTTCGAGCACGGTTCCCTTCAGCGTGCCCGCAGGCATGGTGGGGAACCATGTCACCAGCGTGAGCGACGTCGTTGCGCCCACTGGTCGTACCTGCACCCAGCGCATGTCCGGCCCCATCTCCGTTTCGGCCACGAGCTCGAATCCGAGTGTCTCGACGTAGAAGTCGCGGGCCCGTTCCGGATCCGAGACCGGGATGGAGATCAACTGGATGTGGGATATGGGCATCCGGCCATTTTGGGTCAACCGTGGCGGGGCATCAACGAGCCGTGCATCGGGCCTGGTCGTAGACTCCGGCGGTGGCCAAGGTAATTGCCGTCGCGAATCAAAAAGGTGGCGTGGCCAAGACGACCACGGTGCATTCCCTCGGAGTGGCCCTGGCCGAGCAGGGCAAGCGGGTTCTCATGGTGGACCTGGACCCCCAGGCATGCCTGACCTATTCGTCGGGGATCGACCCCGACGAGCTCGACGCCTCCTTGCATGACGTCCTGGTGCGGCGGGCCATGGTCGCCGACGTCCGACGCCCGGTTCCGGGCATCGAAGGGCTCAGCGTGGTTCCCGCCACGATCGATCTGGCCGGCGCCGAAGTGCACCTGCTCAGCCGGACCGGACGGGAGCACGTCCTGGCCCGTGCGCTGGAGCCGGTCCTGCCCGAGTACGACATCGTCCTGATCGATTGCCCACCGTCGTTGGGGGTACTGACGATAAATGGCCTCACCGCAGCCGAAGTCGTCCTGGTGCCACTGCAGTGCGAGGCCCTCAGCCAACGAGGCGTGGGGCAACTCCTCGAGACGATCGAGGACGTGCGCCAGTTCGCCAACGAAAAGCTCTCTGTGCTCGGCGTGATTCCGACGATGTACGACAGCCGCACGACCCATGCCCGGAGGATCCTCGCTGAGGTAGGGGAGCGCTACGGGCTACGGGTCTTCCACCCGGCGGTGCCCAAGTCGGTCCGGTTCGCCGAGGGCCCCGAGCTCGGACGCTCCGTCCTGCAGCACGCGCCGTTATCGGCGGGAGCGGTCGCCTACCGCTCGCTGGCGACGCAGGTGTACGACTCGCTGCAGGTGTCCTGACATGGACGGTGCCAAGAGGGAAAAGGCTCCGGATCCCCTCGGAAAACGTGCTCTCTACGGCGTGCCGACGACCCCTGCGCCCGGCGGGGACGCCCCGGTCGCGGCACCCTCGACGAAGGATTCCTCGCACTCCTTCCCGGCGGGAAAGCGGGCGCTGTATTCCGACGTTCCGGTGCCGACGGACAACGAGCTTGACACCCCGACGCCCTCGTCGGCCGGCCGCGGCGCGTTCACGGTGCGGTGCCAACGGTGTCGCCAGGTCTCGCACGTGGGCCTGCTGAACCTGCTCATCTTCCAGCTCCCGATCGGGGTGTGGCTCCCGAGGGGTCGATTCGACCGTCGCATGACGTGTCCTTCGTGCCGCAAACGGTCGTGGTGCAGCGTCACTCTTCGTCGCGGCTGACCCATTGTCCGCCCCGGCGTAGCCTTTGGGGATGTTCGGTGGAATGGGTGGCGGAGGGTCGACTCTGCGCAACGTGCGCGTCGGCGCCCTTGCGGTGTTCGTGGTCCTCGGCCTCGCGCTCCACCGGAGTGGTTCGGCCTATAACGCGCTGCACGCCGTGTACTTCGTCGTCATCGCCGCCGTGGTCGTCGCCTCGATCGCCCGGCGGGGGAGGGGCCACGGGGGCCACGGGGGCCACGGGGGCTACGGACCGCCCGGCGATCCGCGGCATGGGAGAGGAAGCTTCGGGTCGGGCCCGCCGCAGGCTCCGATGCCCACGGATAATCCTGATCCCGAGGCCGGTTCGTAGCGGCGGCTCGGCGCGGCCGCTACGGCGGCCGGCTATTCGGACAGGTAGAACCGCGCCGGGACGGCGGACTCGCGGGTGACCCGCCCGCGGTGTTCGAGCAGGACGAGGTGCGCCAGGGTTTCGCCGTTGGCGGCTCTCTGCATGTAGTCGTGAAGATCGTCGAAGGGCCGCGACCACGAAAGAGCCAACGTGATGTCCCAGCAGGAGACGCCCGGACTCTTCTCCAGGACGCCTTCAATTTCGGCCAATCGTTCGCCGTGGTGCGCGATGAGCGCATCGACCCGATCGTCGAGTCCCGAAAAGCGGTACTCGTGAGCGGGGAAGACTTCATTGGTATCGAGCGCCCTCACCTTGGCCAGCGATTCGAGATACGCGCCCAGTGGGTTCGCGAATTGCTGGGAGTGGAATGAGATATTCGGAGTGATCCGGGGTAATACGTGGTCACCCGAGAGCAGCAGCTTCTGTGCATCGGAGTAGAGGCAGATGTGTCCCGGCGAGTGACCGGGCGTCCAGACCGCCTTGAAGTCCCAACCCGGAAGGTCGAGAACCTGGTCGTCCTCGATGAGGAGATCCGGTTGGGTCACGCTGAGCGTCGTTTTGATCTCCATGGAGGCAAACGCCAGATCCGGGAGCTTGTCCGTGGGCACCCCCGACAAGGTGAAGAGATCGCGCATCTCGTCGACCAGTCCATCGGTGTCGTGGTAGCGGGTTTCGAGCAGCTGGGCATCGGCGGGGTGCAGCCCGACCCACGCCCCCGAGGCCTCGCGCACCCGCCCGGCCAATCCGTAATGGTCGGGATGGAGATGGGTCACCACGACGGCGCGCACGTCACCGATCGAACCACCGGTTTGGGCGAGACCGGCATTCAGTGCATCCCAGGCATCGTCGGTGGGCCAACCGGCATCGACGAGAGCCACGCCGTTGTCCAGCTCCATCACGTAGACCGAGACGTATCGCAACGGGTTGTTCGGAATGGGCACGGGAATGGACCACATACCCGGTCGCACCTTCTCGACCGGGGGCACCACGTTGCGGTCCCAGGCTTCCTTCTGCACTGTTCCGGTGATGGTGAACACAGCGGGCACGGTACTTGAGCCGGTTTGGGAAAAGCCAAAGCGGGCCCGGGCCCGGCAGCGGATGTCGGGGGTCAACCCTCGAAGGACGCCGGACGGGTGGTGTCAGCACGAGGGCCCTTCGGGGGGTAACCACCTTGGCGGCCCTCCGGCGCGGGAAAACAATGGGAAACACGGGTTGACGCGAGGAGAACGCTTTGGGAGCCGTAAGAATGGCGTTTCGCGCCAAACTGCGCCACCGATGGCGATCCTGGTTGGCCATCGCGATCCTCATCAGCATCGTTGGAGGGTTGGTGCTCGCCGCCGTGGCGGCCGGCCGCCGCACCGAGGCGGCATTTCCGCAGTTCGTCGCCTCCCACGGTTTTGACGCCGATGTGTACACGACGCAACCCCTTGCCAAGGTGGCCGAGCTACCTGGAGTCTTGTCCGCCACCGAGCTGGTCAGTCCTGACACCGGTCAGCCGGTATGCCGGTGCACCCACCCGATCAACCCGGCGGAACTCGGCGTCATCTTCGCGGCGAACAAGGGGAGATCGCCTTTCGAGCTCATCTCGGGCCACTTGCCCGACCCGTCGGCCCCCGACCAGGTCCTGGCATCGTTCACCCTGCAACAGGACTACGGCGTGCACCTCGGGACCGTGATCCACGTTCCGTTCTACACGCTGTCGCAGGCTTCGGCCTACAACAACGCCACGGGGCCTCCGCCGAAGCCAAAGGGTCCGACCATCGCTCTCCATGTGGTCGGTTTCGAAGCTTCGGAATTCGAGTTTCCTACCGGGACAACCCCTTCCTACGACCTCTACACCACCCCGGCGTTTGCCCGCGCGGAGATTCCACGGGCACCAGCCGGTTATGTGTACCTGGTCAGCTTGCGTCACGGTGCTGCCGATCTTTCCCGCTTCGACGCGGCTGCCGCCACCCTCCATGGTGCCGGCGAGGAGGGTGGGTCAAACGAAGACGCGGCCGCCGTTTCGGTCGAATCCTCGATCCATCCCCAGGCCATCGGCTGGTGGATCCTGGCGGGGCTCGCCGCTCTCGTCGGACTGGCGGTGGTGGGCCAGGCACTGGCTCGTCAGAGCATCGTCGAGAGTGAGGATTACCCGACGATGGCTGCCCTCGGTGCGAATCGCCGCCAGCTGACCGCGCTCGGCATGGCGCAGAACCTGGTGGTGGGGCTCGCCGGCGCCGCCGGAGCGGTCGTGGTGGCCGCGATGCTTTCGCCGGTCGCCCCCCTCGGTGAGGCCCGGCTGGCCGAGAGCTCCACCGGCATCGCCCTGGACGCGCGCGTCCTCGTGCTCGGGGCGCTGGCCACGGTCGTGGTGGTGCTCGTCCTTGGCGTGTGGCCGGCCCTCCGAGCGGCGGCTGCAGTGCGACCCGGTGGACGGTCGGTCGCCACCCGCCCTTCCGCGGCGGCGGCTCACTTAGCGGCGGTGGGCGCACCTCCGAGCGCGGTGATCGGCGTGAGGAACGCGTTGGAGCGGAGGGCCGGTGGGGCGCCGGTTCCTGTGGGGAGTGCCCTTCTCGGAACGGTGTTGGCCGTCGCGGCGCTGTGCGGGACCGCGGTGTTCGGCGCCAGCCTTTCGCATCTGACGGCGACGCCCCGGCTCTACGGCGATACGTTCCAGCTCAACTTCACCGACCCGTCCGGAGGCAGACCCGACCCCGTGGTCTTGAGAAGCCTTGAACACAACGACGCCGTCACCGGGATCACCGAGGGCATCGGCACGGAGATCTCGGTGAACAAAGTTGCGGTGGGGGCGCTGGCGGGGACGGCCGTCCGGGGTCCGCTCCTCCTTTCGACCGTCAACGGACACCTCCCGAGCACCGCCGATCAGATCGGCCTCGGTGACACGACCATGCGTCAGGTGGGGGCGCACGTGGGCTCGCTCGTTCATGTCACCGTGTCGCTGCCCTCGGGTGGACGACGTACAGGAACGTTCCACGTCGTCTCCCAGGTGTCCTTCCCGGTTATCGGGGGAGCGGTGAGCCTTGGCTCCGGCGCAGCGCTCACGACCGCCGGCTATGTCGATACCGTCTGCCCCCGCGGCCCCGCTCGCGCGGCGTGCATCGATGCGGCATTGGCCACCACCAATGGCGGCGGCATCCTGGTTCGCTTTGTCTCTGGACCGCACGGGACGGCGGCGATCAACCGGTATCTCGATGTGTACCGGACGACCGCGGCCCTTTCCATTACCCCGACGTCCCTCATCAACTTCGGCGAGGCGGTGAACTTCCCACTCATCTTTGGCGCAATGTTGGCTGTGGTCGGTGCGGCGACTCTCGCCCATCTCCTCGTGGTGAGCGTGTCGCGGCGGCGGCGAGAGATCGGACTGCTCAAGGTGCTGGGCTTCGTCAATCGTCAGGTTGCCGCGGCGGTGGCCTGGCAGGCGACGACGCTGGCCCTCATCGGCATCATCATCGGCGTCCCTCTCGGGGTGCTGGTCGGTCGGGCGATATGGACGGCGTTCGCCGACAACCTCGGCGCGGTACCGGTCTCTCTCGTGCCGATCTGGCTCGTCGGACTTTTGGCGGTGAGCGTCATCGTGGTAGCGAACCTCCTCGCCATCGGCCCTGCGCTGGTGGCGACCCGTTCGAAACCGGCGAGGCTCTTGCGGGCCCCGCAACGCAACGCGGGGTGAACCTTTCGGCGCAGAGGCAGCGTGGGCCCCGCTGTCCAGACACTGCCTTGCACCGCAAGACACTCGGTAGTACCTTGCAGTGCATGGGAGAGGGTGGTCGGCGCAGCCAGTTACTCCGGGGCGTTCTCGACATCTGCCTCCTCGCCGTGATGGGCGAGGGACCGGCGTACGGCTACGAGATGACGAAGCGACTGCGGGCGCGGGGTCTCTCGATCGTCGGGGAGGGCTCGATCTATCCGCTTCTGGGCAGACTGGAACGTGATGGCCTGGTCGAAACCCGTCGGGCCGCGAGCAACGGGGGGCCGCCCCGGAAGTACTACAGCCTGTCGGCGGCCGGTGAGCGGGAGCTCGAAGCAGGGGTGAGGGAATGGCAGACGGCCCGTGATGCCGTCGATGGCGCCCTCGGTCTGGTCAAAGTGGAGGTACGGCCGTGAATGAGTTCGTCGAGGAATGTCGTCGGGAATGGCGTCGCCTCGGAGTCCCGGACCCGATTGCGAACGAGATGGCGGCGGATCTGACGGCCGACATCGAAGAGGCAGAGGCCGAAGGGGGTTCGGCCGAAGACGTCCTCGGGAACAGCGTCTTCGATGCGCAGCGTTTCGCGGCGTCGTGGGCCGGTGCCCGAGGTGTCACCGCACCGGTGCCGTCGGAGGGTCAGCCCAATCGGCCGCCCAGGCGGGCGTTGCTGGCCGTCGCCCTTACGGCCGCCGCTGTCCTTTTCGCTTTTGCCGCCGTCGCCCTGGTACTCGGGCGTCACAGCGCGTCGGCCGCCGTTTCGGTGCGTCGGTTCCTGGGAGGTCCGGGGTCGGGTCGGCTGATTCGGCCCGGTGCGGTGAATCCGCCGTTCCGATCCATCGTGTTCGGATCACAGGTCGGAGGGCACACGTGGCCGTTACTCCTTCTTGCGGTCCTGTTCGTCCTCGCCTGCAGTCTCGCTCTCGGTCTGGCCGTCCTGTCCTGGTCTCCTTGGTCCCGGGGCGGGCTCCAAGCGATAGCCCGGGTGCCCGGACGAACGAAGTGGCAGAACCGATCGAGCCGGTGACAGCGATGCTCGATCGCGGGACGGCGATCGGATGAGCGCGACGGGCTGGGCAGATGTCGACCTTTCGCGAACGGCAGAGAGTCAGTGGGCCGTGGAAACGCACGGCCTCACCAAGCGCTTCGGACAGAACGTCGCAGTGAACGACGTCGAGCTCCTCGTTCCCCGCGGTTGTGCCTTCGGCTATTTGGGGCCGAACGGTGCGGGTAAGACGACACTCATCCGGGTTCTGCTCGGATTGACGCGCGCTGACGCAGGCTCCATGTCGTTGCTCGGCTCTGCAGTGCCGAAGCACCGTGACCGTGCCTTGGCCCGGGTAGGGGCAATCGTGGACGAACCACGGTTCCACGCCCATCTCACGGGGAGGGAGAATCTCGAACTGCTGGCGAGCGCACGCGAGGCGGCGGCGAGAAAGCGCGTCGGACCATCCTTGGAGCGGGTCGGCTTGAGCCACCGTGCCGACGACCGTGTGGCGAAGTACTCCATGGGAATGCGACAGCGCCTCGGCGTTGCCGCGTGCCTGATCGGGGATCCCCAGCTGCTGATCCTCGACGAGCCGATGAACGGACTCGACCCTGCGGGCATGCAGGACATGCGGGAGATGATCCTGTCGCTCGTCGAGGAGGGTCGAACGGTGATGCTGTCCTCTCACCTCCTCGACGAAGTGCAGCGGACCTGTGATGCGGTCGCCATCGTCGACCGGGGCACGGTCATCAGGCAAGGGCCGATCGCCGAACTCCTCGCTGGTGCGTCGCTCGTCGTACAGGTCGATTGCTCCGAGCCCGACCGGGCACGAACGCTGCTGGAGGGGACGCCGTTCGGGGCGCAGGTCGCGTCGGGGGTGAGCGGGATCGCCATCACCCTTCCGAGCGGGACGTCGCGCGAGGTGAACGCTGAGATCGCCCGCGTTCTGGTGGAGGGCCGCATCTCCCTGTACCGGCTCCAAGAGGTACAGGCCTCCCTCGAATCATGGTTCCTCCAGGTGACCAGCCGGCTGGAGGCAGAATGACGACGATCCCGACGTCCACCGCCCCGGTGCCGGCTGAGGTCTCCACGGCGCCGGGTGAAGCGCGTGATCACCGGGGTTCCCCGATTCCGACGTTGGGCATGATCGCCAGCAGGTTCAAAGAGTTGCGCAAGCGCCGCGGTCTCATGATCACGCTGACCGCGGTGACGATCGGGATCCCCACGGTCTTCCTGCTGATCCGACTGCTCCTCCATGCGTTTGCGCCGAAGACCTACGGGCCGGCCGGTGGGTATTCCACCTATACGGCGCTGGTCTCGGGTGTTCTGTACGTCTTCGGTTTCATTGTGGCTGCCACCCTGGGGGCCACAGCGGGCTCGGTCGACCTCACGGAGGGAATGTTCCGCCACCTCGTGGTGACCGGACGTTCTCGCCTTGCGCTTTACCTGGCTCGGATCCCCGCCGGCCTCGCCATCATCGTGCCGCTGGTGGCGGTGGGTTTCACCATCGTCTGCGCCGTCTGCGTGTTCGCCGCGCCAACGCGGTTCGAATTCAACGGTGTGACCGTCCCCGTGAACCTGTCCCGCGCCGGCCTCGAGACCTGGGCCGCCGACCATGCGGACGAGGTCATCTGTAACTTCGGATTCAGGATCGGGCCGTCTTCCCCGGATGGTTCCACGATTGCCGCGGCGGTCAACACCGTGCCCTGCGGCAATGGCCCCAGCGGGGTGAAGATCAAACAGGCGCCAGGCGGGCAAGCGCCGGGCGCGCAGGTGCAGCCGCAAGCTTCCCGAGCCGAAATCAAAGAGGCGGCCACGCAGATCGCCCGGTTGAACTATTCCGACTACGCGCGCCAATTCCTCTATCCATCGACCTCGCTCATGATCAAGAGCGGGTTGTGGCTCGAGCTCGAAGCCGTCATCGGGTTTATCGTCGCCCTGGGACTGGGATCGCTGACCGGACAGCGGACGGTCGCCGTGATCATCATGATCGTTCTCGAGGTGGTCCTGACGCCCATCCTTTCCAGAGCCCGTATCCCGCACTTTGCCAACGCTCAACGTGCAGTGGTCGGCTTGGCCACGGCCCATCTGGCCCCTGGCGGGCTTCCGGTGCTCGGTGGCGGAGGGGGCGGACCGGCCGGTGGTAGCGGGAACTCCGGACTGTTACCCGAATCCACCACGGTGGCCGTCTGCGTCATCATCGCCTGGTTGGTTGGCTGGACGGCCCTCGGCGCGTGGCGAATGATGACCCGCGACGCCTGATCGACACGATAAGACGTCCCTCCTTCTGGTCAGGACATACCTGACATCTGTAAGGTGACTCCTGACAGAAGGCGAACTGGGAAAGAGGACTGATGGTTGTCTCGGAAGTGGGCATCAGCACATGCTCGTTCTGCCTCAGACCGGCCAACGAAGTCGGGAAGCTGGTCGCCGGTCCGGGTGTGTACATCTGCAACGAATGTGTCGATCTGTGCAACCAGATCATCGGCAGCCCACCCTCTTTGCCACCAGAACTGACGACGTGGGAAGAGAGCCTCGATCTCGACGGAGTCCTCGCCAGCCTCCCTCGGATGGCCGCCGCAGGTGCGCAGGTCGATAAGAATCTCTCCCGTTTCGTCAAAAGGGCGAGAGAACTCGGTGCGACATGGGCTGTCATCGGAACGTCCTTGGGGATGACCCGACAATCAGCATGGGAGCGATTCTCCGGCGAAGAGTAGATCGCAAAAAGGTGACCGCAAGGCGTCGGGCTGCCGGGATTTGAACCCGGGACCTCCTGCTCCCAAAGCAGGCGCGCTGCCAAGCTGCGCTACAGCCCGTCAAAAATGGCTACTGAGCAGATACTTTACTGTTCTGCGGTTTCAGGGACGGCGCGAACCAATGCTCCCCTGGGTGGACGACGTAGGTTACGCCGTCGCGGCACCATCGACCGACCACATCAGGATCGTGGGGCGATGCGCGAGGCCCTCAGGACGTGCAGAGCGGCTTGTTCCCGTTGAGGGTCACGAATTTCTGGTGGTTGATCCCCATGAGGTAGAAGCACTTGTTGTTCGATGGCTTACCCTTGACGAAGCCGCCGAGGGGCGGCGAGATTCCGTCGAGCGTCGTGTTCTTCGGCAGCGCGTACAGGCCCTTGAGAACATCCGCCGAGGTCGGATTCGCACCTAGGTGCGCCGCTTCGGCCGCCAATTTGAACTCGGTGCCCTCCGCCCAGACCTGCACGACGACCTCGCCGAAGTTGGGCCCCGCCGGCACGGATGGCGCGTACTTGTCGAGGGCGGCGTACATGGGCTTCGTCGCCGCGTTATGCACGAACCAGGGAATCTCCGGTTGTACGTCCACGTTCCCCTGCATGGCCGGAATGGTCAGCCATGAGATCGAGACCGTGCCGTCTCCACCGAATTCCAGCGGGGCGTACCCCTGCGAGGCACAGTTCTGGGCGACCTTGGTCACGACCCCCGAGGCGTCGCCCACATCCATGCCCGTCGCGCCGGCCTGCTTGGACGCAAGGCACTGCGCTTCGTAGTTGGGTGCCGCGAACCCGATACTGGCCGTATAGACGAGCTTAAGGCCGACCTTGGCCAGGTCACCTTTCAACACTGCGGAAGACTGGGCGCAGATCGCCACCTCCGCGCAGTAGAGATCGGCCACCTTCTTCACGCCGGCCCTTTTCATTGCAGCCACCTCACCTGGCGTCGCGTTGTTGAAGGTGAGCCCGGGCGTGAAGAAATCGGAATTGGTATAGCCGGCCACGGTGTCCGTGTCGCCGAGCACCGGTACTCCCTGCTGCTTCACGTAGCTCGCCCAGGACTGATCCTCGTCGCTGTTGTCCATGATGGCGACGACGTGATCCTGCTCGACCAGCGTTTGTGCGTCGGCGAGCGACGTCGTCGGGTTGTAGCCGTCGTCTTTCACGATGACCTGCACCTTGTGCCCGTCGATACCTCCCTGGGCGTTGACAGACGACGCCCAGGCCAGCGCCGTGGGCGAAGTCTGGGCGATGGTCGACGCCTCGGGCCCGGTGCAGCTACAGATGTCGCCGACGACCAGAGGAGTCTCTGTCGCCGCTCCAGCGGGTAGGCCGACGAAGCCCACCGCGCTCAGCCCTCCGGCGATCACCGTCGCCGTAACGATCCGGAGTGCGAGCCCTCTGCCTCGACGCCATGGCGTGTGCATTGTCGATTCCCCCCTTGCATGGTCTGGTAGCTGTACCAGCGGTAAACGACAACGATGTCGGTACTCGGCCGATTGCTATCACCGAAGGAACTCGGCTGTCAACGATCGCCGTGGGGCCCACCACGTGAAACCACGTGGTGCTAGTACGACGGCGCCGAGTACGGCCAGCCCCCTCGACAGTGGCTGCCACGAAATAGAGACTCAAGGGATCGTGCTTCCTGAACGCTCCGTGGGGCCCTTGCTGCCATGAGTCAGGTTCTCCCGGTCGCCTGGTACCGGTTCCGGGCGACGTTGGGCCGTCGCTGGGGCGGCTACGCGAGCGTGATACTCCTCATCGGCCTTGTCGGTGGCATTGCCATGGCATCGATCGCTGGGGCCCGGCGCACGCAGTCGTCCTATCCGACGTTCATCAGCAGCACGAACCCCTCCACGTTGACCATCTCCACCTTCGCCGCGAACTCGGGCGGCAACCCCACCGGCTCGGCCAAGCTGACCGCCAGGATCAGGCACCTGCCCGACGTGCGGACCGCCAGGACGCTTCTTGCTCCGGAGATTGTGCCGCTGGCGAAGGACGGTGCCCCGCGTCTGGACGCGTTCGGCAATTCGATTTCAGGCGGCAGTGTGGACGGCTTGCTCCTCGATCAGGACCGCGTCTCGGCGGTGCAGGGCCGTCTGGCGGATCCGAACCGGGCGGGCGAGTTCGAGGTGACCGCCAACATCGCCCACGCAATGGGGATCCACATCGGCCAGGTCGTCCCCCTCGGCTTCTACACCGATGCACAGACGAACGAATCGGACTTCGGTACCAGCCGGGTCGCGCCTCGGTTCAGGCTGGATGCCACGTTGGTCGGCATCGTCGTCCTCAACAACGAGGTCGTGCAGGACGACATCGACCAGGCGTACGGCTTCGCGGTGTTCACGCCGGCGCTCATGCGACAGCTCATCGCCGTGTCACCGTCGACGGCGCAACCGGTTCTCTATGGTCTGCAACTCGCGCACGGGGACCGGGACATCCGCAACGTGGAGCGGAGTCTGACGGCGATCCTTCCGAAGGGGTCGACCTACGAATTCCACGTGACGTCGCGCGTCATCGCAGCCGTCGAGCTCTCGCTCAAGCCCGAATCAGTGGCGCTCGGCGCCTTCGGGGTGATCGCCGCATTGGTGACGTTGGTCCTCGGGGTACAGGCCATCTCGCGCCAATTGCGGCTCGGTCAGGTGAGCCGCCAAGTCTTGCGAGCGCTCGGAGCCAGTCCGGCGGTCACGGCCGGCGAGGGCCTCCTCGGCGTCCTCATCGCCGTAGTCCTCGGCTCGCTGCTCGCCGGGGCCGTGGCGGTCGGTCTGTCACCACTGGCCCCCCTGGGGCCGGTCCGCCCCGTGTACCCCGATCCCAGGATCGCCTTTGACTGGACGGTGCTCGGGATAGGCCTCGCCGTTCTCCTTGTTGGCCTCGGATCGGCCGCAGTCGCGCTGGCCGTTCGTGGCGCCCCACACCGGGTTCGCCCGGCCGAGCTGGTGGCGATTCGGGGTTCGAGGGTGGTGCGCGGGGCCGAAGTGGCGGGGATGTCCACGGCCGGGGTGTTGGGCCTGCAATTCGCCCTCGACCGGGGACGGGGACGTACCGCGGTGCCGGTGCGCTCGGCCCTGGTGGGCACCGTCCTGGCCGTCGCCCTCGTGGTGGTCACCCTCACGTTCGCCAGCGGTTTGAACACGTTGGTGTCGCATCCGTCGCTGTACGGATGGGACTGGAACTACATGCTCAACCCGAGCGACGATGTCCCCCCGCAGACCCTCGACCTCCTCGATCATGATCCCGACGTCGCCGCCTGGGCCGGCGCCAACCTCGCCAACGCGCAGATCGACGGCCAGAGCTACCCGATCCTATTGAGCAGCACGAATGCCGCGCTCTACCCGCCGCTCCTCTCGGGGCACAAGCTCGAGGCCAAGAACCAGATCGTGCTCGGTGCGGCCACGCTGAGCGCGCTCCACAAGCACGTCGGTGACACGGTGGTTCTCAGCTACGGCACGCCCGAGGACGCGCCGGTCTACGTCCCACCGACCCGGCTCAAGATCGTCGGGTCGGCCACCCTCCCGACCGTCGGCTACACGAGCTTCATCGCCGATCACACCTCCATGGGCACCGGCGCCATCGTGGCCAAGGGCATAGAGCCCGCGTCATTTCAGCGAGCCCTGCGCAACCCCGACCCGAATCTCGACGGTCCGGAGATGGTCTTCGTGCGGCTACGAAGCGGTGTCAGCGTCAATGCCGGCCGCACGGACTTACAACGGATAGCGAACGGGGCGGACAAGGTGTTCAAAGCCGATCCCAGGGGCGAAGGGAACACCGTCGAAGTGCTCGGTGTCCAGCGGCCCGCGCAGATCGTGAATTACCGGAGCGTCGGTTCAACGCCCGTCATCCTCGCCGTCGGGCTTGCCGTGGGGGCGATCGCCGCGCTCGGCCTCACCTTGGCGGCATCGGTCCGGCAACGTCGGCGGGAGTTGGCCGTGATGAAGGCTCTTGGTTTCGTGCAACGACAACTGTCGGCCGCAGTGGCCTGGCAGGCGATCGTTGCCGCAATCGTCGGGGTCGTGGTGGGGATTCCGCTGGGCATCATCATCGGACGCCAGCTCTGGATCCTCTTCGCCCGCAATATCGACGCGGTCCCAGACCCCACCATTCCCCTCTCTTCCGTGCTGCTCGTCGGTCTGGGCGCGCTGGTGTTCGCCTACCTCGCTTCCGTTCTCCCGGGACGGAGGGCAGCGCGTGTGCCGACAGCCTTGGCTCTGCGCGCCGAGTGACGCCTCCCCCCGGTGGCTGACGTGGCCCTCGGAGAGGAACCGCCCGTGCGGTCCTCAGGCACCCGGCCCGGGAGTCGACCATCCCGCGAGGTGGCCGGGGGTTAACGTTTGCCCGTATCGACGTGCGACCGGGGGAGCAGCCGTATGCAGCGTAGGCACCCCCTCCTTTGGATCGGTGGCGTCCTGACCCTCGGTCTGCTCGCATTTTCAGCCGGGTTGGCCGTCGTGACTGCGGCGCCCGCAACCGCCACCTCCACCTCCACCTCCACCTCCAATTCCGCCGCCGCCACCAGCGCCACCAGCGCCGCCACCCCCGCCGCGGCGCAGGGCTACTGGCTGGTGGCGGCCGACGGCGGCGTCTTCACGTTCGGCGATGCCGCCTACTACGGCTCGACCGGGGCCATCCGGCTGAACCAGCCCATCGTGGGCATGGCGGCCACCCCTGACGGCAAGGGCTACTGGCTGGTGGCGGCCGACGGCGGCGTCTTCACGTTCGGCGATGCCGCCTACTACGGCTCGACCGGGGCCATCCGGCTGAACCAGCCCATCGTGGGCATGGCGGCCACCCCTGACGGCAAGGGCTACTGGCTGGTGGCCTCTGACGGGGGAATCTTCGCCTTTGCCGATGCCGGGTTCTACGGCTCGACCGGGGCCATCCGGCTGAACCAGCCCATCGTAGGCATGGCGGCCACGCCCGACGGCCAGGGCTACTGGCTGGTGGCCGCCGACGGCGGCGTCTTCACGTTCGGCGATGCCGGGTTCTACGGCTCGACCGGTGCGATCAGGCTCAACAAGCCGATCGTCGGCACGGCCGCCACGCCCGACGGCAAGGGATACTGGTTGGTAGCGGCCGACGGCGGCGTCTTCGCTTTTGGTGACGCCGGCTATTTCGGTTCGGCTGCGGGCATCAACTCCCAGGTCGAGGACATCGTGGGCGCTTCGCCGACCTCGAACGGGCAGGGCTACTGGATCGCCGGGAGCGACGGTGCGGTCCACGCGTTCGGCACCGCCGCTGCGGAGGGGCCCCCGGTGGCCCTCCCCCTGAACAGGCCCATTGTCGGCACGGCCGCCGTGCCTTCCGTCGGGTCGGGTCAAGGTTCACCTGCGCCGCTGTCGGTCTCTCGGACCTCCCTGGCGGTGGCGGCGAAAGGAGCGCCCTACGCGGCCTCACTGGCCGCCACAGGGGGAGCGCCCCCCTATTCCTGGATATCCCTCGGAGCCCTCCCGGCCGGGCTGAGCCTCTCCCCGAGCGGCGACATCACCGGCACACCGACTGCGCCCGGGAGATTTACCTTCACGGTGCAGGTGACCGACAGCACGGCGCCGACACCTCTCACGGCGACGGCGACCATGTCGATCTCCGTGGTGTCGCCCCCTCCGTCGATCACGACGACGACACTGCCCGCCGCCGTTGCCGGTACCGCCTACTCCGCCGTGCTCAGCGCGACGGGGGCAACGGCTCCCTATACGTGGGCGGTCATCGGCGGCACGTTGCCGACCGGGTTGACGCTTTCTCCGGGCGGGACGATCACAGGGACGCCGAGCGGACAGGGGAGCGCCAGTTTCACCGTGCGGGTCACCGATGCCTCGCCGACGCCGCTCGTCGCGTCCGGTGCTCTGTCGATCGCTGTCTTTCCGGCGACTTCTTCGGTTTCCCTGGTCGCGTCGGGGAACTGGTCCGGGTACGTGGAGCTCAACGGCCCGTTCACGTCGGTGACGGGCACGTTCAGTGTGCCTTCGCTCCTGGCCGACACTCCCGCCGGCGACCTCATGGCCGAATGGGTGGGCATCGACGGAGGAAATCCCGGCAACGCCGCGCTCATACAGGCCGGTTTCAACGAAACGCCAGATCCCGGCGACCCCGCCAATCCGAAGGGCTTCTACATTCAGCCCTGGTGGGAGATTCTCCCGGCGGCAGAGACCTACATCACGACCGTGTCGATCCAACCCGGGGACCGGGTGACGGTGACCATCGCTCAGATCAGCGGGACCGATTGGCGCATCACCTTGACCGACGACACGAACGGGGGAACGTTCACCACCGATCAGGCCTACAGCGGGCCGGCGTCGACCGCCGAGTGGATCCTCGAGGCACTCACGGTCGACAACACCGTCGCCCCGCTTGCGCCTTTCTCACCGGTCGTCACGTTCGGCAACCTCGGATTCACGGGTCCCAGCGCGGACCTGCAGCGGGTCGTCATGCTGCAGAGCTCCAATCAGGTGGCGACGCCCTCGACGCTCACCCCCGACGGGTTCAACGTGGCCTACGGCAGCACCGCCCCTCCGCCCCCCTGAGCTGGCGAGCCGTCCGACCGGGCAGGTCGTCAGTCCTTCTTCTTGCCCAAGATACGGTTCATTTTCGTGCCACAAATGGGGCACAGGCCCTGAGCGGCCCGGCGCCCGTTGGCCAGCTCGACCTCCTGGCCGTCGAATTCGCGCTTCTCGCGGCACTTCACGCAGTAGCCCTCAAAATTTGCCATGCCAACTCCTCTTTTCGGCGAGCCCGTGGGTGAGCCCCCGGATTGCCCCGAAAGTTAGCGGGGGGGTTTGGCGAAGGGGGGGATGCTCAGGCTCATCCAGGCAGGGGACGGCTAGCCTCAGGCACGTGCCGGACGAGCCGAATCCAGAGCAAATGGGGGATGCAACGGGCACCGGAATCGGCGCACGAAAGGGTGCAAAAACCGAGCCCGACGCCGGCTCGGACGCCGGCTCGGACGCCGGCTCGCAGGCCGGCTCGCAGGCCGGCCCGAATGCGGGCCACGCGACGGATTTCTCGGACCGGGGCAGAGCGGCCACGGCGGCGCTCGCCGAGACCTGGGAGTCGCTCGCCGGGGTCTGCCGCGGGCTCGATGCGGAGCAATGGCGCCTGCCGACACGGTGCCCCGGGTGGAGCGTCCAAGATCACCTCTCGCATCTCATCGGCATTGAGCGGTCGCTGTCCGGAGAGCCGTCCCCGCAGTGGGACGACCCACTCGGCGACCACGTCCGCACCCCCTTCGCCCAGGACAACGAGCCGTGGATCGCGGTGCGCCGGTCCACCCCCGGCGCCGACGTCCTGACCGAGTTCATCGCCGTCAGCCAGCTCCGGTTGGCCACGCTGGTGAGCCGGACCGAGGACGAGTGGGCCGAGGTCGGCCCCACCATCGTCGGCGAGGTGGCCCTCGCCGACTTCATGAAGACCAGGGTCTTCGACAGCTGGGTCCACGAGCAGGACGTTCGCCTGGCCCTGGGCCGGCCTGGGGGGAGCGGTGGGCTGGCCTCGGCCATCGGCGTGGGTCAGGTCGAGGCCGCGATGGGGTTCGTCGTGGGCAAGAAAACGGCGGCGCCCGAGGGCTCGGTCGTGCGCTTCTCGGTGACCGGCCCCGGTCGAGATGCCCGCCGGATCACGCTCGCCGTCCAGGCGGGCCGGGCCCGACCGGCGGCCGAAGAGGCGGTTCCCACCGTGACCCTGGCCCTGTCGAGCCTCGACTTCGTCCGTCTGGGCTGCGGCCGGGTGGGGGTGGACGAGGTGGAGACCGCCGGAGGGGTGGGGGTGGAAGGGGATGCGGCCCTCGGGAAGAGGATTCTCGGGGCCATGAACTTCATGTTCTGATCGGCCAGTAGAGTATGCAGTTCGTGATGCGTGCCACCACTGAACCGCTGGAGGGAAACCTCGTCCGCCTGAGCGTCGAGATCGACGAACCGGAGTTCGACAAAGCTCTCGTTGACGTCGTCAAGACACTGGCCAATCAGATCCGCGTGCCGGGGTTTCGGCCCGGAAAAGTGCCGCGCAAGGTCCTCGAGGCCCGCATGGGTGGCGCCGGTGCGCTGCGCGCCGAAGCCCTCCGCGAGGCGCTGCCCGACTTCTATGCCCGCGCCGTCGTCGATTCGGAAATCGACCCCATCGCCTCCCCCGACATCGACATCACCTCGGGTGGCGACAGCGGCGCCGTCAGCTTCGACGCCGTGGTCCAGGTGCGGCCGACGGTGTCGATACCCGGGTATGACGGCCTGCAGGTGACCCTGCCGGGCATCGTCGTCAGCGACGAGGACGTCGATCGGCAGATCGATCGGTTGCGCGAAAACGACGCCGAGCTGGAGCTCGTGGGCCGGCCCGCCATCGACGGCGACCTGGTCACCATCGACCTGCACGGTAACGACGCCGGCGGTGCCGAAGTGGTCGGGGTCGACGACTATCTCTACGAGGTGGGGAGTGCCACGGTCACGGCCGAGCTCGACGAGACACTGCGCGGCGCCAAGGCGGGCGACATCCTGACGTTCTCGTCGGCCGCGCCCGGCGACGAGGACGAGGTGATTTCGTTCCGGGTCCTGGTCAAGGACGTCAAGGTCAAGAAATTGCCCGAGCCCACCGACGAGTGGGCAGCCGAAAGCTCCGAGTTCGCCACCGTGGCCGAACTGCGGGCGGACATCTCCGACCGCCTGGCCCGGGTGAAGCTGGTGCAGAGCCAGATGGCCCTGCGGGAGAACACGGTCGAGGCCGTTGCGGGCCTGGTGGACGATGACGACGTCCCCGAGGTGCTCGTCGACTCCGAGGTGAACGAGCGGCTGCACGACCTGCAGCACCGGCTCGAGGCCCAGAAGATGGGTCTGGGCGAATACCTCCAGGCCACGGGGCGTACGCCCGATGATCTCCTGACTGCGGTGCGGGCCGACGCCCACCGGGCGGTGAAGGCCGACCTGGCCCTCCGTGCCCTGGCCGAGGCCGAGGAGCTGGGCTTGAGCGACGAGGAGCTCGACGCCGAGATCGCCACCATGGCCGAACGGATGGAGACCTCCCCCGGGGAGCTGCGACGCCAACTCGACACGGCCGGACGAACCGGCGCGGTACGCTCGGAGTTACGAAAGGGCAAGGCGCTGCAGTGGCTGCTGGACCACGTGGAGCTCTTCGATGAAGAGGGCAATCCGATGTCGCGGGACGATCTGAAGACCGACGCGGCGGCGGAGGCCACTGAGGAGGACACTGACGTGGCCGACGAAGTGGCCGAGGAAAACGAGGAGAACGAGTGATGATGCAGAACGGTGAGCGGCACGCAGGTGATCTGTACGTCGGTGATCGGTACCGGGCGAACAACTATCTCGTTCCGACAGTCATCGAGTCGTCCAACCGCGGTGAGCGGGCCTACGACCTCTATTCCCGCCTCCTGCGTGAGCGCATCATCTTTCTCGGCACCCCGGTCGACGACACGGTGGCCAACCTGGTCTGCGCCCAGATGCTGTTTTTGGAGTCCGAGGAGCCGGACAAGGAGATCCACCTCTACATCAACTCGCCCGGCGGGGACATCACGGCGCTGTTCGCCATTTACGACACCCTGAAGTTCATCAAGCCCGACGTCTCCACCTTCTGTTACGGCCAGGCCGCCTCAGCGGCGGCCGTGCTCCTGGCAGCCGGCGCACCCGGCAAGCGGTTCGCACTTCCGCACGCCCGGATCCTCCTGCATCAACCGTGGGGCGGCGTGGAGGGTCAGGCGAGCGACATAGAGCTCCAGGCCAAGGAGATCCTGCGCATGCGTGACCTCTTGACGAGCATGCTGGCCGAGGACACGGGCCAGACGCACGAGAAGGTCACCAAGGACACGGATCGCGACTTCATCATGACGGCGGACGAGGCGGTGACGTACGGCGTGATCGACGAGATCATCACTTCCCGCACGATCGCCCCGCTCGAAGCTATCGGCGCTGCATAGGCCATCTAGAACGTCTCGGCGAGAGCAACGGGAGAGGGGTTTCGGTGGCGAAGTTCGGCGAAGGTGGAGATCTGGTCAAATGCAGCTTCTGCGGCAAGACGCAGAAGCAGGTCAAGAAATTGATCGCCGGGCCCGGGGTCTACATCTGTGATGAGTGCATCGACCTGTGCAACGACATCATCGCCGAGGAGCGCGATGAGACCGCGGAGCTCTCTTTCGAGGACCTGCCCAAGCCGAAGGAGATCTTCAGCTTCCTGAACGACTACGTCGTCGGCCAGGAATACGCCAAGAAGATCCTTTCCGTTGCGGTGTACAACCACTACAAGCGGGTGCAGGCCGGACCGGTGCAAGAGGACGGGGTCGAATTGGCCAAGTCGAACATCCTCCTGCTGGGCCCCACGGGGTGCGGCAAGACGCTGCTGGCGCAGACCCTGGCCCGCATGCTGAACGTGCCTTTCGCCATCGCCGACGCCACCGCGCTGACCGAGGCCGGTTATGTCGGCGAGGACGTCGAGAACATCCTGCTCAAGTTGATCCAGGCGGCGGACTACGACGTGAAGCGGGCCGAGACCGGCATCATCTACATCGACGAGATCGACAAGATCGCCCGCAAGAGTGAGAACCCCTCCATCACGCGTGACGTTTCGGGCGAAGGAGTCCAGCAGGCGCTGCTGAAGATCCTCGAGGGCACGACGGCGTCGGTTCCCCCCCAGGGTGGCCGCAAGCACCCGCATCAGGAGTTCATCCAGATCGACACCACGAACATCCTGTTCATCTGCGGTGGTGCGTTCGCCGGCTTGGACCGGTTGATCGAAGGGCGCATCGGGAAGCGGGGCATCGGCTTCCGAGCCGAGGTGCACCGCCGCGAGCGCGACGACGGAGAGATCCTGCGCCACGTGCTGCCCGAGGACCTGATCAAGTTCGGCCTCATCCCCGAGTTCATCGGGCGTCTCCCCGTGGTGAGCGCCGTTTCCCCGTTGTTCAAGGACGCCCTCGTGCAGATCCTCGTCGAGCCCAAGAATGCGCTGTCGCGGCAATACGAGCGTGTATTCGCCCTCGACAATGTCGAGCTCGAATTCACGCCTGACGCCTTGGAGGCGGTGGCCGAGCAAGCCATGTTGCGCGGGACCGGCGCCCGCGGCTTGCGGGCCATCCTCGAGGAAGTCCTCTTGGACGTGATGTACGACCTCCCGAGTCGCTCTGACGTCGGCAAGTGCGTGGTGGACCGCGCCGTGGTGCTCGACCGGGTCGCTCCGACCCTGGTTCCCGTGGGCGGCGTTCCGGTGAAGTCGACCCGCACCCGGCGCGCCGCTTCCTAGCCGGCACCGGCCGCGCGCTGTCGGGTGGCTGACGAGAACATCGGGGCCGTTCCGCCCTCTGCGGGCAGCTTCGCCGGCTTCGCTGACGCTGCGGGCTTTGCGGATCTGGGCGCCGCTCTGGAGTGGCTGGATAGCCACATAGATTTCGAGTCGAACATGCCCAGCCGGCGTGCCCTGCCCACGCTTGACCGCATGAAAGCGCTCATGGCCGTGCTGGGCGACCCTCATGAATCGATTCCCTCGGTCCACATCACCGGGACCAACGGCAAGGGCTCCACATCAGCCATGGTGTCCGCCTTACTGATGGCGCAGGGCTTGAACGTCGGGACCTACACGAGCCCGAACCTGCACCGCGTCTCGGAGCGTCTGGCGCACAACGGTGAGCCGATCAGCGACGAGGCCTTTCTCGACGTGCTCTCGGAACTGGCTTCGCTCGAGGCGATGGTCCCCGAGCGGCCCACCCGCTTCGAGCTGCTGACCGCCGCCGCCCTCTCGTGGTTCGCCGACGATGCCGTCGACGCCATGGTGGTCGAGGTCGGGCTGGGCGGGACGTGGGACAGCACGAACGTGCTGCACGGGGATGTCGCCGTCCTGACCAATTTCAGCTACGACCACACCGATGTGCTCGGACCGACGCTCGAGGGCATCGCCGACGACAAGTCGGGGATAATCGAAGCCGGGAGTCAAGTGGTCGTCGGCGAGACCCGGGCCGATCTGGTGGCGATCGTCGAGGCCCATGCCGCCCGCGTGGGTGCGGCCGGAGTGTGGGTGGCCGACCGGGACTTCGGCTGTGAGGAGAATCGGGTCGCCGTCGGAGGCCGCCTGGTGACGTTGTGGACGCCGGGCGGACGGTACGAGGATGTCCTCGTGCCCCTGCACGGTGCGCACCAGGGACGTAACGCGGCCTGTGCGCTCGCCGCCGCGGAGGCGTTCTTCGGGCGCCCGCTCGAGTCCGACGTCGTCGACGAGGGTTTCGGGGTCGTGCGGGTGCCCGGTCGGCTCGAAGTGCTGGGCCGGCGGCCGCTCCTGTTGGTCGACGGGGCACACAACGTGGCGGGGATGACAGCGCTCGGTCTTGCGTTGGCCGAGGAGTTCGCCGTCGAGGGCAACAGCGTGGCCGTCATCGGCATGCTTTCGGGTCGTGATCCCCTGGCCATGCTGGCGGCGCTGCAGCCGTCCGACGTGACCACGGTTGTGGCGTGCCAACCCGATTCGCCCCGGGCTCTGCCGGCCGAGGACGTGGCGGACGCCGCCCGGGCCCTGGGACTGACCGTCCATGTGGAGCACTCCGTGCTCGACGCCCTGGCTCTGGCGAGGGGACTGGTCAATGCCCGTGGGCTCGTCGTGGTGGCGGGATCGCTCTATACGGTCGGCACGGCCCGTGGCGAAATCCTCGCCGGCGCCGTCGGCTGGGAGGATGCGGGTCGCTGAGGAGGGACCAGCCGACCACCGACCGCCCGACCGCCCGACCGCCCGACCGCCCGACCGCCCGACCGCCAGGACCGCCCGACCGCCAACAGACCTCGGGGGCGGCGCCACCCACCACAATGGCTGGTCGGGGGATGCATGCGAACCTCGACGAATCATCGAGGGTTGGAGTCTCTACGTGAGGTTGAGGGTTGACCCGAAGGGGGAGGGGCTCCGGGTGGGCCGGGGGCGGTACTCCACCCCGTGTGTGCTGCTGCTACTGTCCTCCGCTCGTGGATCGAACCCTTGTCATTGTGAAGCCCGACGGTGTGGAACGCGGCCTGATCGGAGAGATCGTCGGCCGCCTGGAGCGCAAGAATTTGCGCCTCGTAGCCGCCGAATTGCGCACGGTCAGCACAGAGCTGGCCCAAGCGCACTACGCCGAGCACGCCGAACGCCCGTTCTTCCCCGATTTGGTGAGATTCTTCACGCGCTCACCCGTTCTTCTCATGGTCGTCGAGGGTCCGAAGGACACCTACGCGGTGGTGCGCACGATGATGGGGGTCACGAACCCGGCCGAAGCCGCTCCGGGGACGATTCGTGGTGACCTCGGCATCGAGACGACCGAGAACCTGGTGCACGGCTCTGATTCGCACGAGTCGGCGGCGCGGGAAATCGCGCTTTTCTTCCCGGAACTCACCGCTTCCTAAAAGGTTGCCGCAAGGTTGCCTTGTGGTTGACCGAACCGTCACCTAACCTGGTACCTCACCTACAGGTACCGGATTCCCTCCGGTGCTCGTCCCGCATACACCGGGAGAAAGTCCTTTATGGCAGACAATCGCCTTTCCCTCCTTGGTCGTGACATGGCTGTCGACTTGGGTACTGCCAACACCCTCGTCTATGTGCGCGGTCGCGGCATCGTCTTGAACGAGCCTTCCGTCGTCGCGGTGGACGTCAAAGACGGGCGCCCGTTAGCGGTGGGCGCCGAGGCGAAACGGATGATCGGGCGCACGCCGTCGAACATCCAGGCGATCCGCCCCCTCAAAGACGGCGTGATCGCCGACTTCGAGATCTGCGAGAAAATGCTGCGGTACTTCATCCATCGCGTGCACCAGCGCCGCTTCGCCAAGCCCCGCATGGTTATCTGCGTTCCCTCCGGCATCACCGGCGTGGAACGGCGGGCCGTGATGGAAGCAGCCGAGTACGCCGGCGCGCGGCGTGCCTACATCATCGAGGAGCCGATGGCGGCCGCCATCGGTGCCGGTCTCCCCGTGCACGAGCCGACGGGCAACATGGTCGTCGACATCGGTGGAGGTACGACGGAGGTCGCGGTCATTTCGTTGGGCGGCATCGTGACGAGCCAGTCGGTGCGCATCGGCGGCGACGAGCTCGACGAGGCGATCATCGCGTTCGTAAAGAAAGAGTTCAGCTTGGCCCTCGGCGAGCGCACGGCGGAGGAGATCAAGATCACCCTCGGCTCGGCCTACGAGTTGGAGCAGGAGCTCCACGCGGAGATCCGCGGTCGGGACCTCGTCAGCGGTCTGCCGAAGACCATCGTGGTGTCCACCGAGGAAATCCGGCGGGCGATCGAAGAGCCGGTCTCGGCCATCGTCGACGCCGTGAAGGTCACCCTCGACCGCACGCCGCCCGAGCTGGCGGCCGACATCATGGAGCAGGGGATCGTCCTGACCGGTGGGGGAGCCATGCTGCACGGGCTGGCGGCCCGCCTGCAGAACGAAACCGGCATGCCCATCGTCGTCGCCCGCGACCCGCTCAATTGCGTGGCCGTCGGGGCGGGACAGTGTCTGGAAGAGTTCGAAGCGCTCAAGCGGGTGCTGATCACCACGTCTACGCGCTGACGGATCTTCGGGTATTCCCGGGGTGGCGAGGTCTCGGCGGTCGCGCCGCACGCTGACGGTTGTCGTCTTGATCGTGCTGTCACTCTCGATCATTTCGCTCGACCTCAACGGTCGAACGCACAGCATCACTTCTGGTGTGAAGTCCGTGGCGAACACCGTGTTCTCGCCGCTGCGCAACGCCGTCAGCGACGTCCTCAGCCCTATCGGCGATTTCTTCGCCGGCGCGGTGCACTACGGGTCGCTGCAATCGGAGAATCAGAAGTTGCGGGCCACCATTGGGAACCTGAAGGCGGACCAGGCCGAGTCGACCTTCCAGAAGAACCAACTCCGCCAACTGCTGGCCCTGCAGAACCTGCCGTTCCTCAACGCGCTGCCCACCGTGACCGCCGCCACACAGGAGCAGGACAGCTCGAACTTCACCATGACCATCACCATCGACAAGGGTCGGTCGGACGGGGTCGATGTCGGGATGCCCGTGGTGGGCCACGGCGGACTGGTGGGACAGGTGATCCAGTCCTTTCACCACACCGCGGTGGTGCGGCTGGTCAAGGACGGCCAGTCGAAGGTGGGCGTGACCTTCGGCACGACGCAGTCGTACACCGCCACGGTCGACGGCCAGGGGCCCAATTCCCCCATGACGGCCGATCTGGTGGCACCGCACACGCCGCTGCACAAGGGCGAGAAGATGTACACGAGCAGTCTCGATGCCGCCGCCTTCCCTCCCGGCATCCCGGTGGCGAGCATCTCGGCGTTCCACACCAGTGCCGGCGCCAGCCAGGTGACGATCGCGGTCACACCGTTGGCCGATCTCAGCCAGTTGGCCTACGTGAACGTCGTCCTCTGGGAGCCTCCCGCGTGAGCCCTCGCGTTATCCTCCGCCTCGCCCTGGTGACGCTCCTCCTGCTGTTGCTCCAGTCGACCGTCTTGCTGTCGATACGGATAGGGGGCGTGCACCCTGACATCCTGTGGCTCCTGCCGATCACGGCCGCCCTCCTGGCCGGCCCCGAGACGGGCGCCATCGTCGGATTCTGGTCCGGCCTCGCTTTCGACCTGGTCCTGCCCACACCGTTCGGTCTCAGTGCCCTGGTGGGCTGCCTGCTGGGGTATGCCACGGGTGCCGCCACCGCCGCCGTCGACCGGCGTGCAGTGTGGCTGAAGCCGGTAGCCGCGGTTGTGGGGAGCGTCGCGGCTGACATGCTGTTCTCCGTGCTCGGAGCCATCTTCGGCCAACAACAGATGGTGCAGGTCGACTACCTCTCACTTTTCGTCATCGTCGCTGTGTCCAGCGCGCTGTTGGTGCTGCCCGTGAACCGCTTGATGCGGTGGGCGCTCTTCGCGGAAGGGACCCGGCGCACGCTCGTGTCAGCCCAGTCGTCCGAAGGTGGTCTTTGGTGAAGCGGACGTTGCGGCACCCCATCCGGGGAGATCGCCTCCATCCCAAGCCCCCGACGCGACAGCCCCGGAAGTCGGCGTGGAGGAGCGAGGCGCGCCAACCGCGTATGCGGCCGCGGAAGAGCGTCAACGTCGCGTCGCTCGTCGGCTCGCCCGAGGATCAACCGTCACGCCCGAACCTGCGCCTGCGCGTGGTGGGGATCCTCTTCCTCGTCCTCTTCCTCGTCCTCGGGCTCCGGCTGTGGACGCTGCAGGTCATCGACGGCAAGAGCTACGCCGCGGCCGTGACCCGCAACCAGGTCCGCGTCGTCCAGGTGCCCGCACCCCGAGGTCAGATCGTCGACCGCAACGACACGATTCTGGTGACCAACGTCCCCGAGCAGGAGCTCCTGCTCTCCGCTGTCACCGCCACAGAACACCCTTCGATCATCGGCAAGGTGGCCGCCCTGATCGGCCAGACGCCGGCGCAGGTCGAAAAGGCGGTGAAGAACGTGCGCTACAGCCCGTACGAACCGGTGCCGGTGGCCACCAATGTCCCCGCCGACACGGTGCAGTACCTGCAGACCCATCAGGCGGACTATCCGGGCGTCACCGTACAGACCGTCACGCAGCGCTCGTATCCCCAGGGGGGCACCACCGCCACCCACGTGCTGGGGTACCTGGGCGACATCACGCAGGCCCAGATCAACGCGGACCCCAAGGCCGACTACAACCAGGGCAGCCTCGTGGGGCAGTCGGGCGTCGAGGCGCAGTACGAGCAGTACCTGCGCGGTGTCAACGGGAGCCAGGCGCTCTCGGTGAACGCGTCCGGCGACGTCGTCGGCACGCTCTCGCGCAAGGCACCCCAGATCGGTGACACCGTCGTGCTCAACGTCGACACCGGGTTGCAGGAAGAGGTGCAGACCGATCTGCAGAACCAGATCCTCGCGGACCGCAAGACGCCCGACGCCGAGGACGGCAACAAACTGCCCCCCGCCATCAACGGTGCGGCGATCGTCATGAACCCGCAGAACGGGCAGGTGCTGGCGATGGCCTCGTATCCGACCTACGACCTCAATCAGTGGGTCGGGGGCATCTCGAACGCGAACTACACCGCGTTGACGGCGAGTGGGGCGGAGAACAACAACGCCATACAGGGGCAGTACACGCCCGGTTCGACCTTCAAGTTGATCACCGCCACCGCCGATCTGCAGGACGGGGTGTACAGCCCGTCGAAGTACTACAACGACACAGGGACCTTCAAGGTGCAGAACTGCACCGGCGGTTCGTGCAACTTCACCGACAACGTGGGCGACACCGGCGGCGAGTACACCCTCGCCACGGCGCTGACCGTGTCCAGCGACTCGTACTTCTACAACCTCGGGGAGCTGTTCTGGGAGGGGAGGGCCACCTACGGGGCCAACGCGATCCAGAACGTGGGGGCGCAGTACGGGGAAGGGGTAAGTACCGGCATCGACCTCCCGAACGAAGCCGTGGGGCGCGTCGACAGCCAGAGCGAACGGGAGAAACTCCACAAGGGAAACCCGACCGCGTATCCGAACACCACGTGGTACACGGGCGACAACGTCGAGATGGCCTTCGGACAGGGGGGGACGGTGTTGACGCCGATCGAGCAGGCGGTGGCCTATGCCACCTTTGCCAACGGCGGGACGCGGTACGCCCCCGAGGTGGCATCAGAGGTCGTGGATCCGACCACCGGGAAGGTCGTGACCCAATTCGCACCCAAGGTGCTCGGCCGTGTGAGCCTTCCCCCGGCCATCTCCACGCCGATCCTCCAGGGCCTCGAGGGAGTGATCGCCAACAAGAAGGGGACGGCCTACGCCGTCTTCCAGGGTTTCCCGGCCAGCTGGAACCTGGCCGGCAAGACGGGGACGGCCACCAACCCCGGCGCCAAGGAGCCCAACAGCTGGTTCGTGGCCTTCGGGCCCAACCCGAACCCGCAGTACGTCGTGCTGGCGGTCATCGACGAAGGTGGGTACGGCGCGGAGGCGGCGGCGCCTTTGGTGCGCAATATCTTCAATTACATCGTGGCGAACCCGATCGGCGGCGTGAAGACACCGACCGTGCAGATCCCGCCGACGTCGAGCACGCCGGCGAGCAACCCACCCTTCGGCACAGCCACCACGACCACCACGACCACCACGACGCCGGCCGGCACCTCGCCCACGACCACGACCACCACCTCGAAGGCGGGGTCGACGACGACCTCCTCGCCGTCGGGGGCCTGAGAGTCCCGTAGGGTCTGGGGGCGATGGAGACTCTCTGGCCACAGGTGGAACGACTGCTGCTCGGTGTGTCCAAGCCGGCGCGTTATATCGGGGGCGAACAAGGGGCGCAGTATCCCGAGCACGGGCCGGGCAAGGTGGCCTGGATGCTCCTGTACCCCGATACGTACGAGATCGGTCTCCCCAACCAGGGGTTGCAGATCCTCTACGAGATCCTCAACGAGCGCGACGATGCCGTAGCGGAACGGTCGTACGCGCCCTGGGTGGACATGGAGGCCGCCATGCGGGCCGCCGGCGTCCCGCTCTTCAGCGTGGAGCAGCACATCGCAGCCCGTGATTTCGATGTGATGGCCTTCAACCTGTCGGCCGAGCTCGTCTACACCAACCTCGTCAATCTGCTCGACCTGGCGCAGGTGCCGCTGCACGCCGCCGACCGCGGGCCCGACGATCCCTGGGTCATCGCCGGTGGTCACTGCACCTTCAACCCCGAGCCGTTGGCGGACTTCGTCGACGTGTTCGCCCTGGGTGACGGTGAGGAGATCGTGGGCGACATCAACGAGGCCGTCCGGGACTGGCTGGCTCGGCCGGTCGGGGAGCGAGACCGGGAGGCACTGCGCCTCGTCCTCGCAGGCATCGAGGGTGTCTATGTCCCATCCCTGTACACCTCGACCTATCACGACGGGCGCCTGGTGTCGACGTTGCCCAACCAGGCCGGGGTGCCGGCCGAGGTGGCCAAGCGCACGGTGGCCGACCTGGCCGACTGGCCCTATCCGGTGCGACCGCTCGTGCCCCTGACCGAGGTCGTCCACGACCGGTTGAACGTCGAGGTCTTCCGTGGCTGCACCCGCGGCTGCCGATTCTGCCAGGCAGGGATGATCACCCGGCCCGTGCGGGAACGGCCGGCGGCGCAGGTCAAGGAGATGGTGCGCGAGGGCCTGGCCTGGAGCGGCCACGACGAGGTCACGCTGACCTCGCTGTCGACCGCCGACTTCTCCGGGATCGAGGACACCGTGCGCGAGATCATCGACGATCCGGTGCACCAGGGGCGGGTGTCGGTGAGCCTGCCGTCGCTCCGGGTCGATGCCTTCACCGTCGGGACGGCGGCGCAGATCCAGAAGGTGCGACGCACCGGCCTCACCTTCGCCCCCGAGGGGGGGACGTGGCGCATGCGTCAGGTCATCAACAAGCTGATCACCGAAGAAGACCTCTACAGCGCGGTCGATGCGGCGTTCAGCCAGGGGTGGCGCCGGGTCAAGCTCTACTTCCTGATCGGTCTGCCCACCGAGCGCGACGAGGACGTCATCGGTATCGCCGAGCTCGGCAAGCACTGCGTCGAGATCGGGCGTCGTCACTCCAAGTCGGTGACCGTGACGGCCTCGGTCGGCGGGTTCGTGCCCAAGCCCCACACCCCCTTCCAGTGGTTCGGCCAGGACACCGTGGACGAGTTGCAGCGCAAGGTCAATCTGTTGCGCGAGCACGCCCGCTCCACCCGGGGGCTCACCATCCGCTGGCACGAGCCGGCGGCATCGGCGGCCGAGGGCGTGGCCAGCCGGGGGGACCGGCGCATGGGCGCGGTCATCGAGCGGGTCTGGCGGGCCGGCGGGACGTTCCAGGAATGGTCGGAGCGCTTCGACCTCGCCCTCTGGGAGGAGGCCCTGGCGGCCGAGGGGCTCAGTCTGGCCGAAGTGGCCTATCGGGACCGTGACGAGCACGAACCGTTGCCCTGGGATCACATCTCCGCCGGCCTGCACCGGGACTTCCTCTGGACCGACTGGCAGGACGCGCTGGCCGAGGCCGCCGTCGAGGACTGCCGCTGGACGCCTTGCTACGACTGCGGGGCCTGCACCGGGTTCGGCCTCGAGCACGTGGTCGCCTCGCCCATCCCGCCGGCGGGCGGGAGCCAGGGGACGGGTCAGGACCTCTCGGTCGGGGGGCGGATCCCGGTCCGTCTCGTGAGCGGCGTGCGCTCGGGGGCGGGGACCGGGGCCGGGGTCGGGGCCGGGACCGGGGCCGGGGTCGGGGTGACGGCGTCGCTCGGGTCAGGGGCGGGCTGAATGCCGGAACCGGCGGCGTCGGCGCCGCTCGCTGAGCACCGCCGGGTGCGCTTCCGCTTCTCCAAAATGGGCAAGATCCGTTTCACGAGCCACCGCGACGTCGCCCGCATGTGGGAGCGGGCCTTGCGCCGCAGCAGGTTGCCCGTGGCCCTCTCGCAGGGTTTCTCGCCCCACCCCCTCCTCAGTTTCGGGCTTGCACTCCCGACCGGATGCGAGTCCTACGGCGAGTACCTCGATGCGCGCCTCGAGTCCGCCGACTCCGCCGGGGCCCCCGGGTCAGCCGGGTCCGACTGGTTTGCAGGGACCGGGGACATCCCCGAAGCGGAACTCCCCGGACTCCTGACGCCGCTGCTGCCCGACGGGGTGGTGGTCCAGGCCGCCCGGGTCATCGGGATGGCGGAGGGTTCCCTGCAGCAAGAGGTAGGATCGTGCGATTGGGAGTTGGAGGTGCACGGCGTGGGTGGTCAGGAATTGCAGGAGCGGGTTGAGCGGATGCTCGCTGCTCCGAGCCTCACCATCCACCGTGAGCGGAAGGGTCGTCAGACCGAAGACGACATCCGGCCGGCTATTTTGACGCTGAGCGTGACCCGGGAAAATGGGTCGGAGCAGGGAGGACACCCGATTGGTCGCTTGCGTGCCGCATTGGCGACGCATCCGCGTGGGGTACGCCCCGGCGACCTGATTTCGGCGTTCGGCACCGATGTGGTGCTGGCGCGGGCTTGTAGAACGCATCAATGGATCGAGCGCGACGGCGCACGGTTCGAGCCGCTTTCGGTCAGCGGACTCGGGACCGACCCCGTCGTGGTACACGCCGCAGGGCGTGCCTCATGAACGACGCAAGGAGGGCTCTCCCTCATGTCCGAGCCGGAGATCAGCCAGACCCACGAGGGTCCGATCGCGGAGGTTCCGGGGGGCGCTAGCCCACCCACGCCACCACGATCACCCCAGCCAGCACCCGCACGACCACAGATAGGGGACACCAGGCCGGCTCCGGCTGCGCCTGCGGCTCCGGCCGCACCCCCGGCCGCACCCGTCGTACCGGCGGTCGCACCCATCATCCGGCCGCCGGCATTCGCCGGGGCGCCGACAGGCGTCCGGGGGAGGTCCGACGTGTCCGCCTCGTCCGACGAGGGAGACGACGACGGCTCGGCGAACGGGAAGCGGGGGCGCAGTCGTCGCCGCTCGGGGCGGGACCGAAAGGGAAAGCAGGTCGGCCGCTATCTGGTCTGCGTCCACGTCCAACCCGCCATGACGCAGATCGCCATGTTGGAAGGGCGCTCCCTGGTCGAGCACTACGTCTCCCGGGCCGCCGACGACACCAACCAGATCGATGGGAACGTCTACCGCGGCCGGGTCCAGAACGTGCTGCCGGGCATGGAGGCCGCGTTCGTCGACATCGGGATTCCGAAGAACGCCGTGCTCTATCGGGGCGACGTGCGCTACGACCGCGATGACATCGAGGGTGGCGGGGGCGGATCCTCCGCGGCCCAGCCCCGGATCGAGGACGTCCTCAAGGCCGGCCAGACGATCCTCTGCCAGGTGACCAAGAACCCGATCGGCGCCAAGGGGGCCCGCCTGACCCAGGAGGTCTCCCTGCCGGGCCGTTTCGCCGTGCTGGTCCCCAACAGCAGCGCCTTCGGCATCTCCAAGCGGTTGGGCGACAACGAGCGCCGCCGCCTGCGACGCATCATCGACGAGGTCAAACCGCCTGGTCACGGGATGATCGTCCGCACCGCGGCCGAGGGCGTCTCCGCCGATGAGCTCAAGCGTGACGTCGAGACCCTTCTCGAACAGTGGAACGCCATCGAAGCCGCTTCGAAGAAGTCGGATGCCCCCGGGCTCCTCTACCGTGAGCCCGAGCTGTCGGTGCGCATCCTCCGCGAGGAGCTCAACGCCGAGTACCGAGGCGTCGTCATCGACGACCGGGCCCTCTTCGAGCAGGTGCGTGACTACGTCCGTGCCGTCAGCCCGGAGCTCTCCGACCGCGTGGAGTATTACGACCCGGTCGAGGAGGGGTTGCCGATCTTCGAGCGCTACCACGTGCACGAACAGCTCCACAAGGCGCTGGACCGCAAGGTGTGGCTGCCCTCGGGTGGCTCGCTCATCATTGAGCGGACCGAGGCCCTGACGGTGATCGATGTCAACACGGGCAAGAATGTCGGCAAGACCAATCTGGAAGAGACCGTCTACCGCAACAACCTGGAGGCGGCCGAGGAGGTCGCACGCCAGCTCCGCTTGCGGGACATCGGTGGGATCATCGTCATCGACTTCATCGATATGGAGATCCGCGAGAACCGGGACAAGGTGGCAGCCGCCCTCCGCAATGCCTTGGCCCGGGACAAGACCCGCACGCAGGTCTTCGACATTTCTGAGCTCGGTCTGGTCGAGATGACGCGGAAGCGCATCTCAGAGGGCCTTTTGGAGACCCTCTCGACCGAGTGCGCCGTCTGCGGCGGGCGGGGCGTGACATTGGACGACTCGGTTCTGCGGTAAGGTTTCGCCCTCATGTACGCAGTCATTAAGTCCGGTGGAAAGCAAGAGCGTGTGGCCGAGGGCCAGCGTGTCCGCGTCGAGCTGCTCGGCGAGCCCGTCGGGGCCGAGGTTTCCTTGGAGCCCGTGCTCGTCGTCGACGGCGACACGGTGCTGGCCACTCCGGCCCAGCTGGCCGGCGTCTCGGTCACGGCCAAGGTCGTGGGCGAGGAAAAGGGCCCGAAGATCAACGCCATGACCTACAAGAACAAGTCGAACCAGCGTCGCCGCTGGGGACATCGCCAGCACTACGCCACGCTGGAGATCACCGCGATCACGTCCCCCGGCTGACGGTCGAAGGAGCGCACAATGTCAAAGACAAAAGGTGGCGGTTCAACCCGTAACGGGCGTGACTCCCGGGCCCAGCGCCTGGGCGTCAAGGAGTTCGATGGCACGACGGTGACCGCGGGCTCGATCCTCGTGCGCCAGCGGGGGACCAAGTTCTACCCGGGCCAGAACGTCGGACGGGGTGGAGACGACACGCTCTTCGCCACAGCCGACGGTGTGGTCAAGTTCGGTGCCCGCCGCGGCCGCAAGCACATCGACATCGTTACCGGATAGCTCTGGGGTCTATTCGCCGCGTTGTGGGGCGAACGGTGCGAGCAGCGGGCGCAGAACCCCGACCCATGCCCGGTATCCCGCACCGGTGAGATGCAGGTGATCCAGGGTGAACTCATCCCGTAGCGCGCCTTCGGAGTCGGCGAGAACGGGCCACAGATCGACGTAGACCGCTCCCGCCTCTGCGGCGATGAGCGTGTACTGATCATTCAGCTGTCTGATGACCTCCGCCAACGGTCGCGTGCGAGGCATCACGCTGTTGACGAGCAGCGCCGCCGCCGGTGCTCGTCTCCGGATGTCGCCGACCAAGGCCCGCGTCTGGTCGGCGATATGGCCGACGTTGCGAGACTTCCCCAGTCCGCCCAGATCGTTCGTACCGATCAGCAGCGAGATGGCGACAGGGGCGACGATTGCTGCGTCGAGCCGGCCGTGCACGCCCCCGACGGAGTCGGCACTGATCCCCCTGTTTATGACGGCAAGTTCAGGAAACCATTCGTCCCACAGCCCGAACTCGGTGATGCTGTCCCCGAGAAAGACAACCCGGCCCGGGTTCTTGGGTAACACCTCGAGCTGTGAGGCCCGCATGGCCATGCTGCGCCGCACCAGCCGCCGCACGATCGGTGCGATGAGAGCCTGAGCGTTCATCCTTTACGCAGCACCTTTTACGCAGCACCGACCGGCGGATGCTGGTGGAGCTCGATCGAGTTTCCCCATGGATCGGTCAAGAATGACTGATGCCGGCCGGGCCCGCTGGCCACCGGATCACTGACCTGGACGCCTTGCGCCCTCAGTTCGGCGACGACTGCGTTCAGGTCGTCGAAGAGGAGGGCGAAGTGCTGGCCCTTGTTCTCGGGCGTCGGAAAGCCGAGGAGGTGCACCTGCTGGCCACCGGTTCCGACATTGAGCCATGCGCCAGCGAAGCCGAAGTCGGGCCGGTCGTTGTTCTGCACAAGACCGAGGACGTTGGTGTAGAAGTCGATCGCCGCCGGCACATCAGGGACATTGATGGACACATGGTCCACTCCGAGGGGAGTCACGGTCATGGCGGCGACATTATGGCAAGGACACGATGACGTGCCGAATGACCTGGGCAACGGTGGGCGCCGCGGCGAGGCCGGCCGCACCGATGTGACCCAGATCGGCGACCGGCGCCACATCGGAGACAGTGCCGGCGGCATCGTTGGTGACGACGGCGAGCCCCAGGACGTCGGCTCCGGCATGCCGGGCGGCGATCGTCTCGAAGGCCATGGACATGCCGACGACGTCGGCCCCGAGGGTGCGCATCATGCGGATCTCCGCCGGCGTCTCGAACTGCGGCCCGAGGACGTGGGCATAGACGCCCGAGGAAAGGCGGGCCCCGTCATCCGCCCGGTGCCCGGGCTCTGCTGACCCCGACCCCGACCCCGCCGCAGAAAGGGCGACGGCGCGCAGCTCGGGCGAATAGGCACCCACCATGTCGACGAATTCGGGACCGACCAACGGGGAACGACCGGTGAGGTTGAGATGGTCGGAGACGACGACGATCGATCCGTCGTGCAGGTCCTCTCGGATGCCACCCACTGCGGCGGTCAGGATCACCGTCGAACACCCCGCCGCGATGCCGGTCCGGAGGGGATGGACGACGTCGGTCAGCTCAATGCCCTCGTACGCGTGGCAGCGGCCGGCGAAGACGAGCACCATTTTGCCGCCGATCGGGACGGACCAGCCCTGGGCGTGATGCCCTGTCGCCGTGTACCGGGGAAAGAAGGGGAGCGTGGCCAGGGGGATGGAGGGCCCGGCCGCGCCGAGGAGCTCTGCCACCGAGGCCAGACCGGTGCCGAGGATGACGAGCACGTCGTGATGGTCGACGCCGGTGCGCCGAGCGAGCTCCCGTGCGGTGCGCACCGCATTGTCCGGCGTCTCGCTCATCCGGCCACAGTCTCATCCGGCCACAGTCTCATCCGGCCACAGTAGGGGTTGTGGCCACCACCCGCGTATCATGAGCCGGGCATGACTACCGCCGTGACGACCGCCACCAGCCATCCACTGGCTCCGCTCGACGGGGACGAGATCAACGCCGCAAGAGAGATCGTCCTCGGGAGCGGGCGGGTGACGATTCCCCCCGACGAAGTCCGCTTTGCCTACATCGGTCTGTGCGACCCCCCCAAGGCACTCGTCCACGCCCATGACAACGGCGAAACGGTCGTCCTCGACCGCCGGGTGCGGGCCGTGCTCCTGCAGGGGCCCGAAGCGACCGTGACCGAGGTCATCGTGTCGGTCACACGCAGCGTGGTCGACAGCTGGATCGAGGTGACGGACGTCCGTCCCAACCTGCAGATCGAAGAGGCGATGAAGGTCATCGGTGCGTTGCGCGCCGACCCGGACTGGAATGCCGCGCTCGACCGCCGGGGCATCGTCGACAAGTCGCTGGTGCAGATCGATCCGTGGCCTGCGGGCACCTTCGGATCGCACCACGAGAAGAACCGCCGGATCACCAAGGCGTTGGCGTATCTCCGCGACTCGCCCGACGACAACGGGTACGCCCGTCCGCTCGAGGGGTTGCTGGCCTACGTGGACATGGGACGGGGCACAGTGCTCGAGGTCGTTGACACCGGCGTTGTCCCGTTCCCGCCCCAGGGCGGGAGCTACTACCCCGAGGACAACGGCCCGCTGCGCACCGATCTACGCCCGCTGGCCATCACGCAGAAAGAGGGCCCGAGTTTCACCGTCGACGGGAACCTGGTGCGCTGGCAGAAGTGGTCGCTCCGGGTGGGCATGGACCCGCTCGAAGGCTTGGTCATCCATACCGTCGGCTACGAGGACGGGGGGCGGGTGCGGCCACTGCTGTTCCGGGCCTCGGTCAGCGAAATGGTCGTCCCCTACGGCGACCCCGGCCCGATGCACTCGTGGAAGAGCGCGTTCGACGCGGGTGAGTGGGGGCTCGGTCGTATGGCCAACTCCCTGTCGCTCGGCTGCGACTGCCTCGGTGAGATCACGTACTTCGACGACGTGTTCTCCGACGAGCGCGGCCACCCGCACACCCGGCCCAATGCCATCTGCCTCCACGAGGAGGACTACGGGATCCTCTGGAAGCACGCCGACATGACGTCGGGCCGCACCGAGGTACGCCGCTCCCGACGCCTCGTCGTCAGCTCGATTGCCACCGTCGGCAACTACGAATACGGCTTCTACTGGTACTTCTATCTCGACGGCAGCATGCAGTTCGAGGTGAAGCTGACCGGGATCATGTCGACCATGGGTGTGGCAGACGGCGTCGGTGACGCCCACGCCAGCATGGTGGCCCCCGGCCTCGCCGCGCCGTATCACCAGCACATGTTCAACGTCCGGTTGGATGTGGAGATCGACGGCACGGACAACGCCGTCTACGAAGTCGACACGCTGCGCACCCCGCTCGGCGACGACAACCCCTGGGGCAACGCGTTCGCTCCGGTGGCCACGTTGCTGGAATCGGAATTGGCGGCGCAACGCGATGTCGATCCTGCTGCGGAGCAGGATCTGGAAGATCGCCAATCGATCGAAGGTGAACGCTGTCGGACAGCCCACCGCGTACAAACTCGTCCCGACATCGACCCCGACGTTGTTGGCCGATCCGTCGTCGACCGTCGGCCAGCGGGCGACGTTCGCCGCCCACAACCTGTGGGTGACGCCGTTCGCCGAGGACGAGCGGAGGGCGGCGGGCGACTACCCGAATCAGCACAGCGGCGGAGCGGGCCTTCCCGCGTGGACGGCGCACGACCGCTCCATTGTCGACACCGACGTCGTGCTCTGGCACTCGTTCGGGGTCACGCACATCCCGCGCCCCGAGGATTGGCCCGTCATGCCGGTCGAGTACACCGGCTTCAGCCTCATTCCTGTGGGTTTCTTCGACCGTAACCCCGCGCTCGATGTGCCGCCGACCCCGATGGACGCCGAAGGCCACTGCCATGGCGACTGAGCCCGGCGGAGCGACTGAGCCCGGCGGAGCGACCGAGCCCGGGACCGAGCCCGCACTGGCGACCGAGCCCCAGGAGTTCCACCCCCCGGTCGAGGAGTACCTCGAGACGATGCTCGCGCTGGCCGAAGAAGGCGTCCCGGTCATTCAGGCCCGCATCGCGGAGCGGCTCGGTCGTTCGGCGCCCTCGGTCTCCGAGATGCTCGAGCGGTTGATCGAGGACGGCTTCGTCTCGCGGCAGGGGCGCCAGCTCAGTCTGACCGGGAGTGGCCGCGCCCTGGCCGAGAAGGTCGTGCGCAAACACCGTCTGGCGGAGCGCCTGCTGGTCGACGTGATCGGGCTCGAATGGCACAAGGTCCATCGTGAGGCCGGACGGTGGGAGCACGTGATCTCCGACGCCGTGGAGGAACGGCTCGTGGCGTTGCTCGGCGACCCGGCCACGTGCCCGCACGGGAACCCGATCCCGGGCTCGGGCTCGGCGGCGAGAGCAACCGAGGTGCGCACACGACCACTGACCGAGGTCGGATCGGGCGAGCGGATCCGCCTCGTGCGCATCAGCGAGGAGGTGGAGCTCAATCTCGGGTCCCTCACCATGTTGGGGGAGGGGGGATTCATCCCGGGCGTCGTCGCCAAGGTCGGTGGTCGCGACGGGCAGGACAACCTCGAGGTCCAGGTCGAAGGGGAGGGCGACGAAACCGGTGAGACCCTCCATCTTTCCACGGAGCTCACCGATCGTCTCTTCGTCGGATCTGCGTGACCGTTCGGCTCGTCGCCGATGCGGTCTTCACGGTCGACGCCGCAGGACACGGTATGGCGTCCTGGTGCGGTCGAGGTCGACGAAGGCCGATCACCTGGGTCGGCGACCCGGGAGCCACCCCGACCGACCCGCAGACCGAGGTGCAGCAGCTCGACGGCGGCGGGCTGCTCATGCCCGGGCTCGTCAACTGTCACGGCCACTCGCCGATGACGCTGGTCCGCAGTGCCGGGGACGGGTTGCCCCTCGACCGCTGGCTCTCCGAAGCGGTGTGGCCCCGCGAGGCGCTCCATGGCGACGAAGATGTGTTCTGGGGCATGACGCTCGGCGCCAGCGAGATGCTGTTGAACGGCATCACGACCACGTGCGAGCAGTACCTCCACGGGGCAGTGGTGGCCGACGCCGCGCTGGCCTCGGGCATCCGGTGCGTGCTCACCCCGGGCGTGTTCGACATGCCGGGACGCGATGAAGATGGGACGTGGCGGGCACACCTGGCCGAGGCGTGCCGGATCTTCGACGAGATGGACGGCGAAGAGGGCCGGCTCCACATCGGGTTCGGTCCCCACGCAGCGTACAGCCTGCCCCCGGCCGGGCTCACGGCGGTGGCCGAGGAGGCGCAGCGCCGCGGCGCGCTGACCCAGATCCACCTGGCCGAGACCGAGGCGGAGGGCACGGTGATCGAGGAGCGCTACGGCATGCGGGCGCCGGCGCTCCTGGCCGAACTCGGCGTTCTCGACGGTCCGGTCCTCGCCGCTCATGCCGTCTGGCTCGACGAGGCGGACCTCGACGTCATGGCGGCGCACGACGTCGCCGTGGCGCACTGTCCGGGGAGTAACGGGAAGCTGGGTTCGGGCGTGGCCAGGCTGGCCGCCATGCTCGAGCGCGGGATCCGAGTGGGTCTCGGCACCGACGGTCCCGCGTCGAATGACGACCTTCATCTCTGGGACGAGATGCGTCTGGCCGCCATTCTGGCCAGGGCCACCGCGGCTGATCCCGCCGCCCTCAGCTCGGCGGCCGCCCTCCGGCTCGCCACCAGAGGCGGGGGTGAGGCGCTCGGCCTCCCGGTCGGAGCCCTCGAGGTGGGCCGTCCCGCTGACATCATCCGCCTGCGCACCGACGACGCGCGCTTCGTCCCGGCCACCAACGAGGTCGAGCTGCTGGGGCACCTGGTCTGGGCCGGCGCGGGCTACCTCGTCACCGATGTGTGGGTGGCGGGCACACCGGTGGTCGTGGGAGGCGAATGCGTGCAGATCGACAGTGAGCGGGCCCGGACTGAGGTGGGCGAGCGGGCCCGCCGGCTTTTCGCCCCCTGAGGGGTTTTGCCTCCTGGAGGGTTTTTGCCCTTTAAGCTGGACCGTTATGGCAGGCTTCGTCGATCAGGCTCAATTGCATGCCCGAGCCGGCGACGGGGGTGCCGGGGCGGTGTCGTGGCGGCGCGAGGCCCATGTCGATCGCGGCGGGCCCGACGGCGGGGACGGTGGGCACGGGGGCGACGTCTGGCTCGTGGCCTCGGTCAACCAGTCATCGCTCCTCGGTTTCCGTGACCACCCCTTCCGGCGGGCCACCGACGGCGGGCACGGTTCGGGGCAGAAGAAGCACGGCGCCAGGGGTAAGGACATCGTCGTCCCGGTTCCGGTCGGGACCGTCGTCCGTGACAACGACGGGGCGGTGCAGTGCGACCTGGCCGGTGACGGCGACCGTTTCCTGATCGCCGAGGGCGGCCAGGGTGGGCGGGGCAATGCGCGGTTCCTCTCCAACCGGCGTCGTGCCCCGGCCTTTGCCGAACAGGGGGAGAAGGGCCAGGAGCGCTGGCTCGACATGGAGCTCAAGCTCATGGCCGACGTGGCGCTCGTGGGCTTTCCCAACGCCGGCAAGTCGACCCTCATCTCGACGGTCTCCGCCGCGAAGCCCAAGATCGCGGACTACCCGTTCACGACCCTGGTGCCGCATCTCGGCGTCGTGCGGGTGGGGGGCGTGCGTGACGGCACCGAGTTCGTCATGGCGGACATCCCCGGATTGGTCGAGGGCGCAGCTGAAGGGAAGGGCCTCGGCCACCGCTTCCTGCGCCACATCGAGCGGGCCCGGGTGCTTGTCGTCCTGCTCGACCTCGATCCGCACGCCGAGCACAGCCCCGAAGACCAGCTGCGCATCCTGCTGGGGGAGCTGGGCGGCTACCAGCCCGCGCTGCTGGAGCGCCCGCGCTTGGTTGTCGGGAGCAAAGGCGATCTGGAACAGGGCGCTCCGGTCGCCGGGCCCGGAGGTCTGTGCGACCTGGTCCTTTCGGCGGCGACCGGAGCGGGGGTGCAGACCCTCGTCGACAAGCTGGCGGCTCTGGTCCAAGAGGTGCGGGCGGCGGCGGTCGTCGAGGCCACCGGGGCGATCGTCATCCACCGGCCGGTGCCCGAAGGCGTCGATGTCCAGAGGATCGCTCCGGGGACCTGGCGCGTGGTGGGGCGGGTGGCCGAGCGTGCCGTCGCCTTCTCGGACCTCAACGACGTGGGCGCACTCGATGAGGCCGTGAAACGCCTCCGCCGCCTCGGCGTCGACCGCGCCCTCTCGCGGGCCGGGGTGCGTGACGGGGACGAGGTCACCGTCGGGAACATGACCTTCACCTGGGGCGAACCGTGACCCGTCCGGGGCGAGGCGTGGCGGCCTGGGCAGCGCTGTGATCGTCGTCGTCAAGGTCGGCTCCTCCTCGGTCACGCCGGCCACCGTCGATCGCCTCTGCAGCGAGATCGCCCAGCTGCGCGGCGCCCGTCACACCGTGGTCGTGGTGACGTCGGGCGCCATTGCAGCAGGGTGGGCCGCGCTGGGTCGGGGCGAGGAGCGTCCCGGTGATCCGGCGGTGCTCCAGGCGGTGTCCGCCGTCGGTCAGCACCGCCTCATGCGTCTGTGGCAGGACGGGTTGGACCCCCACGCGATCCTGGCCGGGCAGGTGCTCCTGGCCCCCCTGGACTTCGTGCATCGCACGCAGTACCTGCACGCCCGGGGGACCTTGGACCACCTGGTCGAGCTGGGTGTGCTCCCGGTGATCAACGAGAACGATGCGGTGGCGGACGAGGAGATCCGCTTCGGGGACAACGACCGGTTGGCGGCGCTGGTGGCACACCTGGTCCGGGCCCAATTGCTGGTGCTGCTCACCGACGCGCCCGGATTGCTGACGGCCGACCCCCGCCTGGTGGCCGAGGCGTCCCTGATCGACGAAGTGGCCGAGATCGACCACCGTCTGGAGCAGATCGCCGGTGGACCGGGCAGCGCCGTAGGGAGCGGAGGGATGGCCTCCAAAGTGGCGGCCGCCAAGATCGCCACCTGGTCCGGCGTGGAGACGATCATCGCCGACGCCGGCCGGCCCGGGGTGCTGGCCGCAGCGGTGGCGGGCGAGTCCGGTGTGGGAACGGTCTTCCGGGCCCGGCCCCAGCGCCTCTCGGCCCGCAAGGTATGGATCGCCTTCGCCCGCGGGGCCTCGGGACGCCTGATCGTGGACCAGGGGGCCCAGGTCGCCCTGGCCGAGCGTGGGCGTTCATTGCTCCCGGCCGGCGTGGTGGCGGCCGAGGGCGAGTTCGCGCCCGACGACGCCGTCGAGATCGTGGGACCCGACGGGAAGGTCTTCGCCAAGGGCCTCGTACGGATGGGGGCCGCCCGCTCGGCCGAGTGGATCGGACGGCAGACCGATCAACTGCCCGAGGACATGTCCCACCTGGTCGTCCATAGGGACGATCTGGTGCTTGTACAGTAATTCGGTGACCACGCCGGAACTGGAGGACTTGGCGCGCCGCGTCCAGCGGGCGTCCCGCGCCGTCGCCCGGGCCTCCGGTCCGGTGCGCGACGACGCCCTGCGCATGGCGGCCGACCTGCTCGATGAGGAATGGGCGACGCTGCTTGAGGCCAACCGGGGTGACCTCGCCCGGGCCGAGTCCGCCGGGATGGCGGCGTCGGCCCAGGATCGATTGCGGCTGACCGAGGCCAGGGTCCGGGCCATGGCGGCCGGCCTGCGGGGCGTGGCATCGCTGGCCGATCCCGTCGGAGAGGTGCTCGAAGGGTGGGTGCGGCCGAACGGGCTGCGGGTCTCGCGGCTGCGGGTGCCCCTGGGCGTCGTCGGCGTCATTTACGAGAATCGCCCCAATGTGACCAGTGATGCCGCCGGGCTGTGCCTGAAGGCAGGCAATGCCGCCTTCCTCCGGGGCTCGGCCTCCGCACTGGCGTCGAACCGGGTCATCGTCTCGATCCTGCGGCGGGGGGCCGTCAAGGCCGGGCTGCCCGAGGATTCGGTGGCCCTGGTGGAGGACACCTCGCACGAGACGGCGGTGGCATTCATGCGGCTGCGCGGGCTCATCGACTGCCTCATCCCGCGGGGCGGCCCGGCGCTCATCGCCTCGCTCCTCGAGAACGCCACTGTGCCCTATGTGCTCGACGGCGACGGGAACTGCCACGTCTACGTGGACGCCGGCGCCGATCTCTCGATGGCGCTCGACATCGTGGTGAACGCCAAGACGCACCGCTTCGGCGTGTGCAACGCGGCGGAGACGATTTTGGTGCACGCGGCCGTGGCCGACGCCTTCCTCCCCCCGATGGCGTCCGCCCTGACCGGCGCCGGGGTGGAGCTGCGCGGGGACGAGCGGGTGCGGGGCATCCTGACCCTGGGGGCCGGGTCGGCCGGGTCGGCCGGTGTCAAGGCGGCGGACGAAACCGACTTCGCCACCGAATTCCTGGGACCGATCGTGGCCGTGGGCGTCGTCGACGACCTGGACGGTGCGATCGATCACATCACCCGCTACAGCTCGGGGCACTCCGAGGCGATCGTGACCGGCGATCTCGGAGCGGCCGAGCGGTTCGTGGCCGAGGTCGATGCGGCGGCGGTGCTCGTGAACGCCTCCACGCGTTTCATCGATGGCGAGGAGTTGGGATTGGGAGCAGAAGTGGGAATTTCAACGCAGAAGCTGCATGCACGAGGACCGATGGGAGTACGGGAGTTGACCAGCGTGAAATGGGTGGTACGAGGAGACGGGCAGGTGCGGCAGTGAGCGCAGCGGCGGCGGGAGCGACGGCGGGAGCGGCGGCGGGAGCCGGACCTGGAGCGGGAGAGGCGGACGGCGTGGCGAGGACGGCGGCCCGACTGGGCCTGCCCGACGTGGGCCCGCCACGCTTCGGCTCGTTGGACGACGTGCGCAGCGGTCTGGGCGAAGTGGGCTATCTGGCGGACGAGTCGATCAGCGGCGTCGTCTACCTGGCCGACCGCCTGGCCAAGCCGGTCCTGGTGGAAGGACCGGCCGGGACGGGCAAGACGCAGCTGGCCAAGTCGGTGGCCGAGCTCACCGGCGCCCGGCTCATACGCCTCCAGTGTTACGAGGGGCTCGATGAGTCCAAGGCACTCTACGAATGGAACTATCGCAAGCAATTGCTGCGTATCCAGGCGGGCGGGCCCGGGGAGATCGAGAGCGGCGGAGCGGGCGCAGCTGCGGCCGCCGGCGCCGGCGACAGTGCGGACGGCCGTCACCACCCCTCGTGGAAGGAGCTCGAAGAGGACATCTTCTCCGAGGAGTTCCTTTTGGCCCGGCCGCTGCTCGAGGCCATCCGCTCGACCGATCCGGTGGTCCTGCTGGTCGACGAGGTGGACCGGGTCGAGCTCGAGACCGAGGCCCTGCTGCTCGAGATCCTGAGCGAGTACCAGGTCTCCATCCCCGAGCTCGGGACCGTACGGGCCACCCGCCTGCCCATGGTCTTCCTCACCTCCAACAACACCCGGGAGCTCTCCGAGGCGCTCAAACGCCGCTGCCTCTACCTGCACATCGACTACCCCGATCTTGACCGGGAGCGGGCGATCGTGCGTTCGCGGGTGCCGGGTATCACCGAGGAGCTGGCCGACCAGGTGGCCCGCATCGTGCGTTCTCTGCGCACCTTGGAGCTCCGCAAGGCCCCGTCGGTCTCCGAGACCCTCGATTGGGCGCGCACCCTGGTCATCCTCGGCACCGAGACGATCGACGCCGCCGGCGCCCGGGACACGCTGCACATTTTGTTGAAGTACCAGACCGACATCGATCGGGCTGCCAAGGAACTGCTTTCGGTCAGCTGATGCTCGATCTCCTGTCGGGCTTCGTCACCGAGCTCCGCAAGGCCGGCCTTCCGGTGTCGTTGACCGAACACCTCGATGCGGCCGAGGCCGTGCACCACATCCCCCTCGAGGATCGGGAGGGGCTCAAGTACGCCCTGGCGGCCACGCTGGTCAAGTCCTCGTCGCACTGGCATGCCTTCGAGACCGCCTTCGAGGTCTTCTTCGCGGTGCGCTCGGGGGGACACGGTGTCGGCGGCGAGCTCGGGGAGAACGGCGACGAGCTGGGGGAGAACGCCGAGGCCGGGACGGGCGAGGGCGGCCAGAGGGGACGGGGCAAGGGCTCGGGGGGCGGCGAGGGCATGACGCCCGAAGAGCTCGCCGAGATGCTCTTCAAGTCACTCCTCTCCTCCGACCACGGCCTCATGAATGCGGTGGCGCGGGGTGCCGTCGATCGCTACGCCGGTATGGAGCCGGGACGGCCGGTCGGCGGGACCTACTACCTCTACCGGACGTTGCGGAACCTCGACCTCGATGGGGTCCTGGAGAGACTGATGGCCCAAGCGCAAGCGGGAGCGGCCGGGGGCGCGCTGACCGACCTCGAAGAGCGCCTGGCCGGCGACGAGTACCGGGCCCGTATCGAGCGGTTCCGACGGGCGGTCGAGACCGAGATCAGGCGCCGGCTGGTCGAGGATCGGGGGGCCGAGGCCCTCGCCCGTTCGGTGCGCAAGCCGTTGCCCGAGGACATCGACGTGATGCATGCCACCCGTGAGGAGCTGGCGGTGCTCCAGCGTGTGCTGCAACCGCTGTCGCGCAAGCTGGCGGTGCGGCTGGCCCGCAAGCGCCGCCACGGCCACAAGGGCCCGCTCGACTTCCGGGCCACGGTGCGCCGTTCGCTCTCGACGGGCGGGGTGCCGATCGAGCCCCGTTTCCGTCACCCCCGACCGAGCAAGCCCGAGATCTTCGTCATCGCCGACATCTCGGGCTCCGTGGCGTCGTTCGCCCGCTTCACCCTGCACCTGGTCTATGCCATCAGCGCCCAGTTCTCCAAGGTGCGCAGCTTCGTCTTCGTCGACGGCATCGACGAGGTCACCCGTTTTTTCGAAGGCGTCGTCGATCCGGCCGAAGCGGTGGCGCGCATCAACCAGGAGGCGGACGTCATCTGGGTCGACGGACACTCCGACTACGGTCACGCGCTGAGCGAGTTCCACCGGCGCTGGGGTGATCAGGTCACGTCCCGTTCGAGCGTGCTGTTGCTGGGCGACGCGCGGAACAACTATCACGCCTCCCAGTCGTGGGTCGTCGAGGACCTGCAGCGCCGGGCCCGCCACGTGTACTGGCTCAACCCCGAACCGCGTGACTACTGGGGCTCGGGCGACTCGATCGTGGGGGAGTACGCGGCGCACTGTGACGAGGTCGTCGAGTGCCGGACGCTGCGCCAGCTGGAGCACTTCGTCGGCAACCTGGCGTGAGCCAAGAGGGCGTGAGCCAAGAGGGCGTGAGCCAAGAGGGCGTGAGCCGACACGCTGCTGCGTCGCTCGGCGCCTCCTTCGGTGTGCCCAGCGGTGTGCGCCGGGTCTTCGCCCCGACGGACGGCAGCACCCGCGTCGTGTTGGTGCGACACGGCGAAGCGGTGTGCAACATCAACGGCATCGTGGGTGGCCAGCTCGGCTGCACCGGGCTGACCGAGCTGGGACGGCGCCAGGTGACGGCCCTGGCAGAACGGCTGGCCAGAACCGGCGAGCTCGCAGGGGCGACGGCGCTCTACGCCTCGACCCTGCCCCGCGCCGTCGAGACGGCGGGATTGCTGCAGCCCGTGGTCGGGAAGGGCGACCTCGAGATTGTGCAGGATCGGGCGCTGAGCGAGCTCTTTCCCGGCGACGCCGACGGATTGGGCTGGCAGGAGGTCGTCGATCGCTTCGGCGTGCCTGAATGGGACAGCGACCCCGACATGGTGATCGCGCCCGGGGGAGAGAGCTGGTCCGGTTTCGTGGCGCGCGCCTCCGCCGCCGTACGCAACCTGGCCGAGCGGCACCCGGGCGAGCAGGTGGTGGCTGCCGTGCATGCCGGTGTGATCGAGTCCACGATGATCGCCAATCTCGCCATACCCCTGGCCAACGCCCAGAGGGGATGGACGCGCATTGTGCACGCCTCGTTGACCGAGTGGGAATGGGTGCCTCTCCAGCGGCGCTGGATCCTGCTGCGCTTCAACGACGCCTGCGGGATACCGGTCCAGCCGCCCGACCCGGCCCACTGACCAGCCGCTGGCCGGGTCGGCGTGCGGGTGAGCCGACGGTGCCGAACCGATGCGGCCGGTGCAGCCAGTGCACTTGACTCTCCCCCTTGGGGAGGCCGCACACTCGGTGTGTCGAGCCGTTCGGCTCGATGACGAGGGAGCATGAGGCATGGAAGAAATCAGCATCGGCGAGTTCGCAAGGCGCTCACGTCTGTCCGTCAAGGCGCTGCGTCTCTACGACGAACTCGGGGTGCTGGTTCCGGCGCGCGTCGATGAAACGTCGGGCTATCGCTACTACGACGTGGCACAGCTCGAAGCGGCGCGCCTCGTCGCGATGTTGCGCCAGCTCGGATTGCCGCTTGCCGCGATCAGGGAACTGCTCGCATGCGATCCGGTTGATGCCGCAGAGCGGATAGCGGCGCACTGGCGGCAGGTCGAGGCTGCGCACGATGCCCGCCGCGAGCTCGCCGACTACCTCGTCAACCGGCTGAGTGGAAAGAGGTCCGTCATGTACGAAGTCGCGACACGAGAGATACCCGAGCGGAGCGTGCTCTGCCTGAAGCGAAATGTCGACGAACAGGGCGCGTGGGCGCTCGGCAAGGAATTCATCGCGATCCTGCGCGAGCGACCGCTCCCGAAGATGGAAGGGCGTGCAGGCGCGATGTTCTCCATCTACTGGGGTGAGGTGAGCCCCGACAGCGACGGCCCCGTTGAATGGTGCAAGCCGGTCCCGGAGTTGGACGCGTCGGCGCTGGCATCGCATTACCCGGAGTTGAGCTTGCGGACCGAACCCGCACATCGCGAGGCGTACGTCGCGCTGCCGAACGACGCGCTCGCGGCCGGCCCGGGCCAGAACCCGGGCGTGCAGTGGCAACTCGCATCAGAGGCATTGCACGCATGGGCGGACGAGCAGATGCGCAATCCCGGGGAACTCACCCTCAAGCCCGAGGATCTCGGCATGCGCATTACGTACCTCGCGAGCGAACCGGTCACTGCGACGAGCGTCCCCTACTGCGACTTCGCCGTGCCGTTCGCCCAGCCCTGATCTGTTCGCCCAGCCCTGATCTAACAGGCGTAGTCCCCGTCGGCCCCGTTGACGTTGTTGCTGTACTGGACGATCTGCACCGGTCCGGTGGGAAGTTGCTCCTTGGCCTGCCAGCTCGGCACGGTGGCGCACGTCCCGGGACCACTGGGCGGGTTGAGCCAATTGGCCATCCAGTAGGGGACCGCCGGTTGATAGTTGCCGACGATGGAGTTCCACGTGCCGGGACTGGCATAGATGCCCACGTCCGCGATGCCCTCGGTGTTGTGGAGGGCGGCGATGGCGCCGGCCACGGTCTGGGCATTGTTCGCGGTCGACGTCGTCCAGTACAGACCGGCCCCTTCCACGTCGAGCCACCAGGCGACGTTGGTGTTGACGCCGGCCGCCTGGGCATCGTGGAACGCCTGGATCCCGGCCGCCTCGCCCTGTTGGAAGCACGTGATGGCGGTCGAGCACAGCCCGGCGTTGGCCAGGAAGGTGTAGAGGTTGAGACCGGCCCCGGCCCATTTTGCCTCGGCGCCCAGGCAGGGGTTGGGGAAGCCGCCCGCCGACCCGTCGACCTCGACGATGCTGATCGTGTGGTCCCCGGTTGGGAGGCCCGTGGTGCACGTCGGTGCGTTCATGTTGAACTTGCTCACGTCGTAGCCGAAGGAGCCCGAGGGGTAGGCCGCTCCGACGAAAGCCCCGTTGCCGATGGCCCTGACCATCCCGACGATGGGTGAGCCGATCTGTGCCGGTGCCGAGCCGTAGTAGCTGGCCTGGCCGAAGGCGGACACCACGCCTTTGATATCGCTGAACCAATAGCCGGTGTCCCCCGGGGTCGTCGCCGCGGCGGTGATGGGCGCGTTGAGGGGAACCCCTCCGAGCGACCCGAAGAACGGTGCGGATCCGAACGTAAAGGTGCCGCCGTCGGATGCGACGAGCACATAACCGGTGCCTTTGGGACCGGCGATCATGCCGATGATCGGCTTATTGAGTGTGATGGCGCCGGTCGACCCGTAGAAGTTGGCGTCGCCGAACGTGAAGATCCCGCCGTCGGAGGCGACCAGCCAGTAGCCGTGGCCGTCGGGCGTCGCCGCCATGCCGACGATCGGCTTGTTGAGGCGGATGGCCCCGGTCGAGCCGTAGAAGTTGGCGTCACCGAAGGTGAAGACCCCGCCGTCGGAGGCCACGAGCCAGTACCCGCCCCCGTCGGGGGTCGGGGTCATTCCGACGATCGGCTGGTTGAGCCTGATGGCCCCGGTCGAGCCGAAGAAATTAGCGTCGCCGAAACTGAAGACGCCGCCGTCGGAGGCCACCAGCCAGTAGCCGGCATCATCGGGCGTCGCCGCCATCCCGACGATGGGCTTCTGCAGGATGAGGTTGCCCGCGGAGCCGTAGAACGGGGCACCGCCGAAACTGAAGACGCCGCCGTTGGCCGACGCCAACCAGTACGCCGCCACGGATGTGCTGGCGCTCGCAGTGGCGTTGGAGGTAGCGGTGGCAGCCCCCGTTGTCGCCGCAGCCGGCGTGGTCGTGGCAGCCCCCGTGGTCGCCGCAGCCGGCGTGGTCGCCGCAGCCGGCGTGGTCGCCGCAGCCGGCGTGGTCGCCGCAGCCGGCGTGGTCGCCGCAGCCGGCGTGGTCGCCGCAGCTGTGCCGGTTGCGATCAGGGCGGACGGCCCAACGACCGTCAGTGTGGCGAAGGCAATGAGGGCAATGTGCCGGGTTTTACGTAAGAGCATCAGGTCCGAAGGAATTCCGCAACGCGGAAGGCGAGGTCGAGGGACTGTCGTGCATTGAGCCGGGGATCACAGGTGGTGGTGTACCGGGCTCCGAGGTCGCCCTCGAAGATCTCTTCGGCCCCACCGAGGCACTCGGTGACGTCATCACCGGTGAGCTCGACGTGGACGCCGCCGGGCCAGCTTCCCTCCGCACGATGTACGGCGAAGAACGAGCGCAATTCGGAGAGGATGTCGTCGAAACGGCGCGTCTTGCGGCCGCCCTCGCTGGTGAAGGTATTGCCATGCATCGGGTCACAGACCCACACGACCGGATGGCCGGCCTCGGCCACCGCCCTGATCAGCGAGGGGAGGTGCTCTTCGATCTTGTCGGCCCCGAACCGGGTGATCAGCGTGAGGCGACCCGGGATGTGCTCGGGGTTCAACCGGTCGCACAGGGCCACGGTGTTCTCGGGCGAGGAGCTCGGTCCGATTTTGCACCCGACCGGGTTGCACACGCCCGAGAGGAACTCGAGATGGGCGCCGTCGAGTTGGCGGGTGCGATCGCCCACCCACACCATGTGGGCCGAGCAGTCGAACCAGTCGCCGCTCAGCGAGTCCATCCGGGTGAGGCATTCCTCGTAGGGGAGGATCAGTGCCTCGTGGCTCGTCCAGAAGTCGACCTGGTGCAGTCCCACTTCGGCGCCCAGGTCGATGCCACATGCCGCCATGAAGCGGAGCGCCCTGTCGATTTCCGATGCCACGCGCTCGTAGCGCTGGCCCTCCGCGGAAGATGCGACGAATTGCTGGTTCCACAAGTGGACCTGGGAGAGATCGGCGAAGCCCCCCTTGGTGAAGGCGCGCAGGAGGTTGAGCGTCGAGGCGGACTGCTGGTACGCCGCCACGAGGCGAGTCGGGTCGGGGCGTCTGGCGTCTTCGTCGAAGGCCTCGTCGTTCACCATGTGTCCTCGGAACGAGTCGAGTTCGGTGTCGCCGATGCGTTCGGTCGGCGACGAGCGCGGCTTGGCGAACTGGCCGGCGATCCGTCCGACCTTGACCACCGGCACGCCGGCCGCGTACGTGAGCGCCACCGCCATCTGCAGGATGATCTTCAACTTGTCGCGGATCGAATCGGCTGTGAAGTCGGCGAACGACTCGGCACAGTCCCCGGCCTGAAGGAGAAATGCCCGGCCGTTTGCGACGTCGGCCAACTGAGAAGTCAAGCGCCGGGCCTCACCGGCGAAAACGAGGGGCGGAAGGGTGGACAGCTGTGCTTCGGCCTTCTTGAGCGCTTCGGCGTCAGGCCACTCCGGCTGTTGTGCGGCCGGGAACCGCCGCCATGACGCGGCACTCCACGAAGAGGTACCCGGGTCGCTCGCCATCGCACAAGGTTAACGCCGTAGGATCGTCCCTCATGTCCACCTTCCGATTCGCGGTGCGCAGCCCCAGTGCTGCATCCCCCACTGCAGGTCGGGATCGCCCCGAACCTCTCCTGTCCGGGCTTGCCGGCATCTAGGCCGGTGCCACGGTCCCAGAGGATCGGAATTTTCGGTGGGACCTTCGATCCGCCCCATTTCGGCCACGTCGCGGCGGTGCGCGCCGTGCAGGACGCCCTCGACCTCGACCGCCTCCTGCTGGTGGTGGCGAACGACCCCTGGCAGAAGTCGCCCACCCGCGCCATCACCCCCGCCGAGGACCGCTTCGCCATGGCTCAGGCCCTGGCAGAGGCGATTCCGGGGGTCGAGGCCAGCCGGATGGAGATTGACCGGGGTGGTCCGAGCTACACCGTCGCCACGGTGGAGACGCTCCTGGCGGAGGCTGCCTCGTCGGGCCAGGCCCCACCCGAGATCCACCTCGTGGTGGGGGCGGATCTCGTGCCTGAACTGGGGACATGGGAGCGGTCGGAGGACTTGAAGCAGCTGGTCACGCTGGCAGTGGTGTCGCGGCCGCCCCTGGCGACCACCGCTGGAGGATCGCCCCCGAAAGACCAACCGACTCCCTCCACGGCCCCATCATCCGCCCCGCCGGGCTGGCGGGTCCGGTGGGTCGACGGCCCCATGGTCGACGTCTCCAGTTCGGCCGTGCGGGACCTGCTGGCGAGGGGTGCGCCGATCGACGAAGTGGTGCCGGCCGAAGTGGTGCATTGCATTCGCCGCCGCAATCTGTACGCTGTCGGCAGATGAGCGCCCTGCCGGCCGAGATCACCGAGACATCACCGGCCCCCACCACGCCGCGTCCCGCAACCGCCCCGGCGTCGACTCCCGTCGCCGCACCCGCCGCCGCCAAGCGAAGGGCTGAGCGGCGGGCAGAGGAGGCGCGTCGCACGTGCCATCCGCCGGAAGTGGGCTGCGTTCTGCATCGCCATCTTCTTGTGCTTCTTCGGCCTCACCGTAGGAATCCTGGACGTGCTCCATTGAGCCCAGGGTTGGACGTGCACGTCCACCTTCCGCCGGCTGCCGCCACGGCAGCGGAAGCAGCCGACGCAAAGCTCGGGCAGGACACAGTGGTCCTGGCCATGACGGAGCTCTTCGGGGTCGTCGACGCGTTCGTCATCACCAGTGCTGCGAACACCCGGCATGTCCGCACGTTGGTCGAAGAGATCGAGCGCAGCGTCAAGGAATTCCATCAACTGGCGCCGGTGCGCGTCGAGGGGCTGCAAGATGCGACGTGGGTCCTCATGGACTACGGCGATTTCATCGTGCACGTCTTTCTGCAAGAGACACGGGATTACTACGACCTCGAGCATCTCTGGTCCGGCGCCCCGCGGGTGGAATGGCGCACGGCAGCCAAGCACGTCGGCTAGGACGCCTCTGAAGTAGTTGGCCACTGAAAGGTTCGCGATGTGCGGCCGGGTCGGCAAGAACTTGCGCCATGGCATTTGGTCGCCCACATTCATAACAACGTTTCGAGTCTCCGCGGGAGATCGTCGGTGATCGGCTGAAAGAGGTTCCTTCGGTGACGGGTACTTCGCCGATCTCCATGGGGAATCCCACTACAGCCCAAGAGTGCCGTCACGTAATTCTCTGGCTTGGGACCTCTTGCGCCAGGTGATTCCCTCACGGCGACGTGATCGGACGTCTTCATGAAGAATGACCCGTTCCATCGCTCCTCACCATTCGAAAAACGGTGCGACTCCAGGCGGTGCGACTCCAGGCGGTGCGACTCCGAAGACCCGCCGTCGCCCTTAGGGACCGCCCTCGTCGCCGTCCTCGTCATCGTCGGACTCCCAGCCTGTGTCGTCGCCGCCGCCGGCGCCGTCATCACCGTCGTCACCCTCAGCGGCGTCGTCCCAGCCGCCGACACTGCTGCGGTCCCCGTCACTGGTCCCGTCCCCCTCGCCCCCAAGGGATCCGTGGTTCTTCAGCCGATTGTGGAAGCCGCAGAGGACCTGCCCGTTCTCCTGGGTGGTCTCGCCGCCCTTGGCGAAGGGGATGATGTGGTCGATCTGGCAGCGCTCGGCGGGGGCCTCACAAAAAGGGTGGGTGCAGCACTGGTCCCTGACCTCGATGGCCCGCCGGGTCGCCCCGGTGAAGAACCTGGCCTTCTTGGAGCACTCGATGCGGGTCCCCGGAGCAAAGACGATGCGTTCGAAGTCCGCCCCCTCCAGCCAGGGCAAAAGGGCCCCGGGGCTGACCACGGGGCCCCCTTCGATCTGGCTGATGCGGCCGAAGAGGGTTTCATAACCGACCAGGACACTGAAGAGGGGGGAGGGACGCCGGTCGGTCGCTTTGGCCCCCCGGGAGCGCACCGCCATCTCGACGAGGGCATCGGCCCGTCGTTGCGCCGGGGTGCGGGGCAGATCACCCAGCTTGGGGTCACGCCCGAGCGTCTCTTTGGCGCCGGCCCACTCGGCCTCGAAGAGCTCTTCTTCGATCCGGGTCAGCTCGCCGGCCACAATGGCGCCGCCGACCGGGTCGAGGCTCCCGCCCAAGAGGTACATCCCGTGCAGGCTCTGGCTCACATAGGCGTCACGTCGGGCCCGCCGGGCCATGTCGGCCTCTTGTGCCCCGTCGGGGTCGGCCATCTGGGTGAAGTAGGCCACGGCGTTGGCGAAGGGCACGAACGTGAGCTCTTTGGCCGCTTCGACCAGGGTCCCTTCACAGAGCCCGAAGGCCTCGGGGTCGGCGTGGGCCACCGCCTGGGCCGCCTTGACCAACACGTCGACATGGGCCGGGCTGATCGCCCCCGCACCGAACGCCTGGGCCACCACGGGCATGGACGCCAGGGCCCGGCCCCGGCGCAACTGAGCCCGCATCTCGCTGAGAGGCAGGTGGCACGAGGCGGCGACCCAGGCCGGGGCACTTTGGGCCCCGTCGCTCGCCCATTCCCCACCCTCGGCGAAACTGGCCAGCGCTTTTGACAGCGTGCATGACATGCTCGACAGACCACGCTCCAAGGCAAGAATCGAGTCCCGATCGCCATAGGCGAACGGGTCCATCTGCGCCAAAGAAGCCAGCATCTCGCTGAGCGCAGCCACCACATCGACAACATCAACATCCATGCCGCAACTCAAGCACGGGGGTGTGACATTTCACCCCTGCTGAGAGCCCACAAAAAAGAAAGAAATACCGCACAAAACCCGCAAACGAGCGACCGTTGCCGGAGCGACGGTGCGGGGCGGCCGAAGCGGTGGGAGCGGTGGGAGCGGTGGGAGCGACGGGAGCGGCGGGAGCGGCCGGAGCGACAGGAGCGGCGGGAGCGACGGGAGCGGTGGGAGCGGCGACGGTGCGGTGCGGGGCGGTGCGGGGAAGCGGCGGGAGCGGGAGATGTTCCCGAGATCAGGGAGCGGTTCGAGCTGCTACTGCATCGAAGCCTGATGTGACCGTAGATCATGTCCTGGTTCAAGTCGCAGGCGGAGCAGATCGACGGGTAGGAAGTCGTTGCCCCGCAATCCACCCAATGCATTCGCCATCGGGGCGCCTGTGTTCGTTCCACTCGTCCTGCCCACGATCAAATCTCCAAACAGAGGCTTGTGGGTCAGGGCGCCGGAGAGAGGGCAAACGTTGGATGACGTGGCATTAGGCACAGAGCATTCCCCTCACAGCGCCGGCGAGGCGCGTCATTTACGAAGCTGCGTTCACAGCGAATTGCGAGATGTACACCGGCCCCGTCACCGGCGTGGCGTTGGGCACCGGGACAGGAATCGTCACCCCGTCGATCTGGAAGAGCACGCCGGTGTTCAGGCTGGTTTCTGCCACCACGGTAAAGACGACCTGCGCCACCGCAAGTTCGGCTTCCGATGCCGGAATTTGGCTGAATGCTTCGTTGAATTCCACCGTGGCAATTTCGTTCGGTGTCCCCGCGACGTCGGCCGCCACCACTCGCACGTTGCCGGGGATGGCGGTCTTGATACCCGCTCTGCCCTCCTTCTGGGTCGGCCCCTGCAGGAGCTGGAACACGACCGACTTCAGGGGCGCCGGAAAATCCACCAGACGAGACTCCGCCACCAGCCGGCGGTTTGGCCCGAGCAGATAGATCTTCACCGGCACTGACGCCGGCGGAGTCGTGGTCGGGGGCGGCAGGCGAGGATTCTCGAGATGGAACGGGATCCGGTTGGCTGGAATCGCACTCGGGACGCTCTGGGTCGGGATGGCGCAGCTCGCCGCGGCCAGCCCGAGGATCACCAAAGCGATGAGCATGCGCAGGCGGGTCACCACATCGGCCCCTCATCGTCTTCGAGAACGGGGAGGCTGATGACGAAGCGGGCTCCGCCGGTCGGGGAGGACTCGACCCAGGTCTCTCCCTTCATGAGGCGCACATGCTCGGCCACCAACGCCAGGCCCAGCCCGGTCCCCGACCCGGCGCCCCGCCGACCGGCGGCGGATCCCCGGTAGAAGCGATCGAAGACCTTGGTCCGCTCGATGGGGCTGATACCCGGGCCGGCGTCCTCGACGGCAATTTCCACAGCGGCATGGGTCCCGTTGGTCCCGTTCTCCGCGTGCTCGGGCCTCTCCGCCTTGTTGCGCCGGTCGCCTCGGCGATCCCCCCGACCCTCTCCCACGTTGCCCTCCTCCCGGTTTCGGGCGCCATTCGCCGACACCTCCGGAGATGCGTCCGGCCCGACCGTCGTGACCGAGATCACCGTGGCGCCGCCGCCGTAGTTGGCCGCATTCTCCAGAAGGTTGGCCATCACGCGCTCGAAGCGGCGCTTGTCCACGCCGACGTGGACCGACTCCACGTCGGGCCCGATCACCACCTGGGGGGTGGATCCCGTCCCGCCGAGGTTACGCATCCCCGCCTCGACCGAACGCTCGACCAGTTCGCTGACGTTGACCTCCTCGAGGAAGACATCGGCTGAGCCGGCATCGGCCCGCGACATCTCCAACAAGTCGGCGACCATGCGCTGGAACCGGCGCAGGTCGTCGCCCAGGAGCTGAAGGGCGCGTTGAGCCCGCGGCGGCAGGTCGTCGCGGTCCGTCTCGAGCACCTCCAGCGACGCCGACAGTGTGGTCAGGGGTGAGCGCAGCTCGTGGCTGACGTCGGAATTGAAGCGGGCCTCGCGCTGGATGCGGGCCTGCAGTTGGTCCACCATGGTGTTGAAGGAGCTGGTCAGGCCCACGAGGTCCGGATCGGCCGCCTCGGCCTCCAGCCGGGTATCGAGCCGGCCCCCGGCGATGGCGACAGCGGCGCGAGAGACGGCGGACAAAGGGCGCAACGACCTCCGACTGGCGAACCGGCCGAAAGTGAGGCCGAGCAGCGTCGTCACGAAGCCGGTGACCACCAGCGTGGTTCCGATCACCCGCAGGGTGTGGCCGAGGTCGGCGAGCGAGAAGATCTCGAAGTACGTGGCATTGACGGAGGGAATAGGCACGCCGACGACGATCTGTGGCTGGTGTCCCTTGGCTGTAGAGATGTAGGTCTGGGTGGCCGCCCCGCCGGCGAGGACATCACTCTTCAGCTGGGTGGGGAGCGATGACGCCCTGATGGAATGGGGGGACGGGTAGTACGTCTCGGAATGGAGGACGAGAATCGAGTTGGAGCCCGACGAGCCGTCGAACGAGGACAGGAGGGAGGAGTATTTCTTGGTCCCGCCCGCGAGCTGCGTGCGGACGACGAGCGCGTTGGCAAATGCCTGGTTCTGCGCCGCCGTTTCCCTCTCGGCCAACAGGAAGTGCCGGGTGGTGAAGTAGGACAACCCGCCCATGCTGACGGAGAGGACGAGAGCCGCCAGCCCGAAGATGGCCGTGATGCGGGCTCCGATCCCCATTTAGGGCACCAGCTTGTAGCCCATACCCCTCACGGTGAGAATGTGCTGAGGCAGCGCGGGGTCGGCCTCGACCTTCGTCCGCAGGCGCCTGATGTGCACGTCGACCAGGCGACCATCGCCGAAGTAGTCGTAGCCCCAGACGCGGTCGAGCAACTGCTCACGGCTCAGCACCTTGTTCGGGCTCGCGGCCAACTCGCACAGCAAGCGGAACTCGGTCCGCGTGCAGTGCACCTCGGTCCCGTCGGCTTGCCGGAGGACGCCTTGCTCGGGCAGGAGCTGCAATGTGCCGAAGGAGAGCGCGCCCGGGTCCTCCTCGGTGGGCCGCGCCCGACGGAGGAGGGCACGGATGCGCGCCGCCAGCTCTTTGGCCACGAGGGGCTTGGTCACGTAGTCATCGGCGCCCGCCTCGAGCCCGGCCACCACGTCGTGCGTATCGGCACGTGCCGTCACGATGATGATGGGTACCGCACTCTGGCGCCGGAGGGCCCGGCAGCATTCGAAGCCGTCCATGCCCGGCAGCATGATGTCGATCAGGGCGACGTCCGTCGGTGACTCGGCGAACAGCTCGAGGGCCTCCTCGCCACTTGCCACGTCCTTCACCTCGTAGCCCTCTCCTTCGAGGGCCAGGCGCATGGACGACCGGATCCGCTCGTCGTCCTCGACTACAAGAATGCGTCCGCTCATTCGAATCAACTCATCCAAATCTGTGTGGGCCAGATGGAGCCACCGATCATCCCATAGGCGGCGGCCCCGGTTGGCGTCGTCGGATTGTTCCAGTTCTGCACCTTGGGCGCACTGACGACGGCCCACACTGCCCGGTCCAGCCACAGATAGGGGAGGTCGACGGCCAGACGCTTGTTCACCGTCTGGTACGCCTTGGCCCGCGTCCCGGGATTCGGGCTCGTCCGACCCAATTCGAGGGCAGCATCGAGCTGGGGGTCCTTGTTGCGTGCCATGTTGACCGCGAGCACGCTGGACAAAATCGTCGACGAGCTCCAGAAGATGTAGTTGAGGTCCGGGTCGACGGCACCGAACTGGCGCCATTCGAGCGCCTGGTACGTGCCCGCCAGGGCCTTGTTGATCAGGTTGTTCTGCTCCACGACTTCGTTCTTGACGACGAATCCGACGTCCTGCCAGGCCTGCTGGAGGTACTGCTGCTCACGCTCTGACGTCGGTGAGTTCGGGGAACCCCAGGTGAAGGCCACCGGTTTCCCCGTGCTCTTCTCCACCTGTTTGACCAATTTCTTGGCTTCGGTCGGGTTGTAGGCGGGGTACGACGTCGTGGAGTAGTAGGGCGACCCCGGGGTGAACAGGCCGTTGCTGACCGGGAGGACGTTCTCGTCGATCTCCTTGGCGTACTGGGGCCGATTGATTGCCATGGCTGCGGCCCGGCGCACCGAGGGGTTGTCGAAGGGTTCGGCGGCCAGGTTGAGGATGGCGCAGTTCATGTCGGGCTGGCCGACGAGATGCGTGCTGTCGTCGACGTAGGCATAGCTCTTGTTGCCCCGGAACTGGGTGATGACCTGCGGTGTGTCGGTGACCAGAATGTCGATGGTGCCCGACTTGAGAGCTTCGGCCCGGGCTTCGGCGTCGACGATCGGCTTGAAGGTGATCTCGTCGAGGTAGGGCAGGCCCGCCCGCCAATAGTGGGGGTTGGCCGTGGCAGTGAAGTGGCTGTTGGGCACCCACTCCTTGAAGACGAAGGGTCCGGTGCCCACGGGATGGGCCGTCCCGCCGTTCGGCGCCGCCAGCATCGACGGGGCGACCATGTACGCGAATTGGCCCCCGACGCCGCCGGCCAGGTACAGCGGGAGCGAGACCCACGGCGACTTCAGGTTCAAGGTCACCGAGAGCGGGCCCGACTGGGTGACCGAGTCGACGATGGGGTTCAGGATCAGGCCCTGGAGGAGTGAGGCCTGCTGCGCCTTGAAGTTGGTCAAGAGCGCGGCGCCGTCGAGGGCGGTGCCATCGTGGAACACCACGTTGGGCCGAACCGTGATGGTCCAGGCGGTGTGGTCGGCGTTCGGCGTCACCGACTGGGCCAGGTAGGGCTGCCAGGCGCCCTTGGTGTCGATGATCGTCAGGGGGTCGAAGACGGTTCGTGCGTACATGACGCCGACCTCATCGAATCGGGCGGTGGTCGGATTGAAGCCCGACTCTTCCGCGTCGACCCCGAACACGAGCGTCCCGCCCTTCTTGGGCTTGGCCCCGGAGATCCCGTTGCGCCCGGCCGCAGCGGTGGCCGCACCGGCAGCGTCGCTCAGGTCGAGTCCGAGTACAGACGCACCGACGATGCTGCCTGCGGCCGCCGCGCCTCGGACGAGCAGCGTCCGGCGGTTGAATGGCACTCCCATGATCCCTCTCTCCCCCCATCAGCCCCAACGAGTGGGACATCCCCCCTGCGAGCCCCCACGGGTGATGCAAGGCAGATTAGTGGCCTTCGGCACGTCGCGTGACCCGGTACCCTGGAAAATGTGTCGGGGAACAGGGAGATTGCATCCGAGGGCGGCCTTACGCCAGCGTGGGACCTCCCCGGTTTCGGCGCCTGGTTGAGCGGTCGCTCCGACGCGACCCGCCTGGCCTACGTGAGCGATCTCAAGGCCTTCGCCGAATGGATGGGCCGCAGCGGTGTCGATGCGCCCGACGGCGTCGACCGCCTTCACCTTCGTCGCTATCTCGCTTCTCTCGGGACCCGTCGCCTCGCCCGCGCCACCGTGGCGCGCAAGGCGGCGGCCCTCCGGTGCTATTTCGCCTGGTCGGTTCGGCAAGGCCGACTCGCCGAGGACCCCGCCCGCAGCCTGAGAGCCCCCACGGGGAAGGGTCGTCTGCCCCGGGTGCTGTCCGAGGGGGAGATCGGGGCCCTCCTGGACAGGCCCGTCGCATCGGCCATCGATCAGCGGGATAGGGCGGTGCTCGAATTGCTCTACGCCGCCGGCCTGCGGGTGTCCGAGCTCTGCGGCCTCGATCGTCGTGGCGTCGACCTCTCCGGGCGCACGGTGACCGTGCTCGGGAAGGGCGGGAAGGAGCGGCGCGTCCCGATCCATGACCGGGCGGCGTCCGCACTGCAGCAGTGGCTCGGTGAAGGCCGCACCCAGATGCCGGGTCCCGCCGACGCGGTGTTCGTGAACCAGCGCGGGAACCGGTTGGGGCCACGGGACGTCCGCCGGATCCTCGACCGTCTCGCCCTGTCCCCGACGCACCCCCATGCCCTGCGTCACACGTTCGCCACCCATCTCCTCGACGGCGGTGCGGACCTCCGGGTCGTCCAGGAGCTGCTGGGCCACTCCAGCCTGGCCACGACGCAGATCTACACGCACGTCAGCAAGGAACGGCTGCGCTCGGTCTACGAGGGGACGCATCCCCGGGCGTGAGGCCTGATCCTGGCAGAGACCGGGCCTCCGAGCGGCTAACATGGCATGGCTCACCGAGCGGTGGGCGGCAACACCGACCAACACGCACCTTGGCGCGAACCACGGTCGCCTCTCTTTCCTGAGGGGTGCTGCGCCCTGGGGAGCAACCGAACGGAGGAACACGTATGGCCGTCGTTTCCATGCGACAGCTGCTGGAAGCCGGGGTCCACTTCGGCCACCAGACGCGCCGATGGAACCCGAAGATGAAGCGCTTCATTCTGGGTGAGCGCAACGGGATCTATCTCATCGATCTACGCAAGACCCTGACCGGCGTCGAGTCCGCCTACTCGTACGTCCGTGACCTTGTCGCCGGAGGCGGGACCATCCTCTTCGTCGGGACCAAGAAGCAGACCCAGGGACCCGTCGCCGAGTATGCCGAGGCCTGCGGGATGCCCTACGTGAACCAGCGTTGGCTGGGCGGCATGCTGACCAACTTCCAGACCGTGTCGGGTCGGGTGAAGCGCATGCAGGAGCTGCGCACCATGGAAGCGGCCGGGGACTTCGAGGGCATGCCCAAGCGCGAGGCGCTGTCGCATACCCGTGAACTGGAGAAGCTGAGCCGGAACCTGAGCGGCATCGCCAATCTGGAGCGGCTGCCCAACGCCGTCTTCGTGATCGACACGAAGAAGGAGCACATCGCCGTGACCGAGGCCCGCAAGCTCGGCCTGCCGGTCGTGGCCGTGGTCGACACCAACTGTGACCCTGACGTGATCGACTACGTCATTCCGGGCAACGACGACGCCATCCGCTCGGGCTCCCTCATGTGCCGGGTGTTGGCCGACGCCGTCGTCGAGGGCCGCTTCATCGCCGACCACCGCCGCCGGAACGCACCGCCCGTGACCGAAGAGGTCAACGCCGGGCCATCGCCACGGCAGCGGCGGGTGCCGCCACCTCCGGCCGCCACGGCCGAGACGCCGGCTCCGGCCGAGACTGCGCCCACCGAGACTGCGCCCACCGAGGCGGCGCCCCCCGAGGCGGCTGCTCCGGCCGAGGCGTCAGCGCCCACCGAGGCGCCACCTGTCGCGCCTGAGGCCGAGCTGGCAGAAGTGACCACGGGGGCAGAGGCCTGACCATGCCCAAGTTCACGGCAAAAGACATACAGCGTCTCCGCCAGGCCACCGGCGCCGGCATGCTTGATTGCAAGCAGGCGCTCGAGGAGACTGACGGCGACTATGACGCAGCACTGCAGCTCTTGCGGGTAAAGGGCCTGGCCGGGGCGGCCAAACGCTCTGACCGCGAGGCCTCCGAGGGTGCCGTGGCCGCAGTGCGGTCCGGCGACGCGGCCGCAGTCGTCGAGCTTCGTTGCGAGACCGACTTCGTCGCCAAGGCCGACGAGTTCGTCGCGCTCACCGACGAACTGGCGGCGCTCGTCGCGGCCAAGGGCGAGGATGCGGTCGGCGAGCTGAGCGACGAGATCGACCGCTTGCGCACGACGCTCAAGGAGAACATCTCCGTCGGGCAGGTGCGCCAACTCGTCGCGAAGCCCGGACAGGTCGTCGACACCTACACGCACCAGCAGGCCGGGCGCGGGGTCAATGCGGTCGCCGTGGTCATCGACGGTGGCGACGAGGAGCTGGCCCACAACATTGCCGTCCACATCGCCTTCACCAAGCCCGCCTATCTGAGCCGGGACGAAGTCCCCGAGGCCGATATCGAGGCGGAGCGGGCGACCGTGGCCGAGATCAGCCGCAACGAGGGCAAGCCGGAGGCCGCGCTCGACAAGATCGTCGAGGGCCGCATGAACGGATGGTTCAAGGATCGGGTCCTCCTGGACCAGTCCTACGTGAGGGACGAGAAGCAGACGATCGCGGGCATGCTCGGGTCGGCGCACATCGTTGCCTTCGCGCAGGTCGTCGTCGGCGCCTGAGGCCTACTGCGAAGGTGGGAGAGCCGCGCCGGATCGTCCTCAAGATGTCGGGAGAAGCCTTGGCTTCGTCCGCGTCCGACGAGACCATTGACGCAGCCACGGTCGAGCGCATGGCCAAGGAGATGGGCCGCGCCATGGACGGCGGCGGCCTCGAGCTCGCCGTGGTGGTGGGCGGCGGCAACATCTGGCGTGGCACCACCGGCGAGAGCGGCGGCATGGACCGCGCCACGTCGGACACGATGGGCATGCTGGGAACGGTGATCAATGCCCTGGCCCTCCAGGACGCCCTGGAGCAACAGGGTCAGCCGACGCGGGTCCTCAGCGCGCTCAACATGGCCGAGGTGGCCGAGCCCTACATCCGGCGCCGGGCCATCCGGCATCTCGAGAAGGGCCGCATCGTGGTCTTCGCCGCCGGCATGGGCAACCCCTTCTTCACGACGGACACCCCCGCCGCGCTGCGGGCGGCGGAGATAGGGGCGGAACTCCTCTGCAAGGGCACCCACTCAGGGGTCGACGGGGTCTACTCGGCCGATCCCAAGCTCGATCCGACGGCCACGCGCTATGACGAGATCTCCTTCATGGAGGTCATCAACCGCGACCTCCGGGTCATGGATCTCACGGCCATCACCTTCTGCAAGGACAACGACCTCCCCATCAGGGTTTTTGACCTGATGATCCCCGGCAACATCCCACGCGCACTCAGTGGTGAGCCAATCGGTACGCTGGTCCGCTAATGGACGACGATCTGGCGGGTCTGGTTCTCGAGGACACCCGGGAGAAAATGCACAAGGCCATCGACCATGTGCGTTCCGAGATGAGCAATGTCCGTACCGGTCGCGCCTCGTCGGCCCTGCTCGAGCCGCTCATGGTCGACTATTACGGCACGTCGACCGCCCTGCGCCAGCTGGCCGGCTTCAGCGTGCCCGATGCCATGCTGCTCGTGGTGACGCCCTACGACAAGGGCTCTCTGGGCGCGATCGAGAAGGCCATCATGACCTCGGACCTGGGGATCAACCCGACCAACGACGGCAACGTCATCAGGTTGGCGTTCCCACCGCTCACCGAAGAGCGGCGCAAGGAGCTGGTCAAGGTCGTGCGCCACAAGGCCGAGGAGGCCAAGGTGGCCGTACGCAACCTGCGCCGGTCCGGGCGGCACGAGCTCGATGCGTTGCAGAAGGACGGGTCGCTCTCCACCGACGAGTTGGAGCGCGTCGAGAAGGATCTGGACAAGATCACCCAAGAGCAGGTAGGCGCCATCGATCAGTTGTTGGCGCAAAAAGAGCGCGAACTCCTGCAGGTTTGAGGGGGAAGAGACATGGCCGACGACACAGACGGATTCGACGACGAGGGCACTCTCGAGACCGAGGGCTACCGGGGGAGCGACGATCCCGCGGGCGTCGATCCCACGGGTGTCGGGCCGACGGGTGTCGGGCCGACGGGCGTCGATCCCACGGGCGTCGATGACGACACGCCGAGCTACCGCTCGGGTCGCGTGCGGATCATCGGGGCCGAGCCGGCCGGGGATGCCGTCCACGAAGTGACCGGACCGGTCGTCGAGGAGAACCCCGATATGCCGCACTGGAACGATGCGCCGACCGGCCAGGTTCCCGCTGTCCTCGATCGGGGGAACGGCGACGAGCAGGCGCTGGCCCCCCCCACCTGGCGTGAAGAGGACACGGACTGGGCGGCGCACGAAGAGCTCTTCGAACCCTCGATGCTCTCCGACGAGCTCCCTGCGGTGGGCTCCATGATGAACAACAACAACGACCTCGTCGACATGGAGCGCCAGCCCTGGCGCTTCGATGCCATCGACCTGCCCGACGACGACACGCTCGTGATCGTCGAGGCCGAGGCGGAGACCGATTTCGAACCCGAGCCGGTCCCCGCCCGGGTGGCGCCGGCGGCGCCCTACGGGGCGACGGTGACGGACTCCCCCGAGCAGCCGGTCCCGGTTCCGAGCTCCTTCGACGCGGCCGATACCCGGTTGGCGCCGCCGGTGCCCCCCCAACCCCGGGTCCGCGCCCCGCGCACGAGCCGGCTGAGCGACGAGGCCCCGAACACCAACACGGGGGGCACCTCGGGCCGCAACATGCAGCTCGCATGGGGCTCGGGGATCCTTCTCGGGGTGATCGCGCTGGTCTGTGCCCACTTCGGCAACCTGACCTCCATGATCCTCCTCTCGATCGTCGTGCTCTTCGCGGCCGCCGAGGGGTTCGCCGCCTTCCGCACCGCGAAGTACCACCCGGCCACCTTGCTCGGACTGGTGGCGACGCTGTCGCTGCTCATCGAGACCTACAACAAGGGTGTGGCCGCCCTGCCCCTGGTGCTGGTGATGCTGGTCGTCGCCTCCTTCCTGTGGTACCTGGCCCGGGTGGAGCCGGCGGCAGACCCCGTGGCCGGCATCTCCTCGACCATCTTCGTCACGGTCTGGATCGGCGGCTTCGGCTCGTTCGGAGCCCTCCTGCTCAACCCGACGCTGTTCCCGGACCGTCACGGTGTCGCCTTCCTGCTGGCGGCGGTCCTCACGACGGTGGCGGCCGATGTGGCATCGCTCCTGGTGGGATCGGCCTTCGGCCGTCATCCGATGGCCCCGTCGATCAGCCCGAACAAAAGCTGGGAGGGCTTCTTCGGCGGCGCCGCAGCCGCCATCCTGGTAGCGGTCATCGTGGTGCATTTCATCCATCCGTGGACCATCGGCAAGGCGCTGGTGCTCGGCATCGTGGTGGCCGTGGCGGCGCCCCTGGGCGATCTCAGCCAGTCGATGATCAAGCGCAACCTGGGCGTGAAGGACATGGGCCGGCTGATGCCGGGTCATGGCGGCATCCTCGATCGTGTCGACGGTCTCCTGTTCGTCCTCCCCGCCACGTACTTCGTGGTCAAAGCGTTCCACCTCGGGTGAGCTGATGCGCACCGTCAGCTTGCTGGGATCGACCGGCTCGATCGGCACCCAGGCCGTCGATGTGCTGCTCGGCGAGCCCGAGCGGTTCCGGGTCGTCGCCCTGGCGGCGCAGAGCTCCACCGACACGCTGCTGGCCCAGGCGGCCCTGCTGCACCCCGAGATCGTCGTCATCGGTGACGAGTCGCTCTACGGCGTGGTGCGCGATGGCGTCGCGCCCGGCACCGAGGTCCTCGTCGGTATCCCGGGGCTGGTAGCGGCGGCCGCCTGCGCCGATGTCGTGCTCAACGCCGTCGTCGGGTTCGCCGGTCTGCCGGTGACCATGGCCGCCCTCGAAGCGGGCAAGCGCCTGGCACTCGCCAACAAGGAATCGCTCATCGCCGGGGCTCCGGTGGTCCAAAAGGCGCGGCGCACGCCGGGGGCCGAGATCGTCCCCGTGGACTCCGAGCACTGCGCCGTCCACCAGTGCCTGGCCGCCCTCGACGGTCAGACGGCAGTCGCCCGCCTCCTCCTCACCGCGTCCGGCGGCCCCTTCCGGGGCCGGAGCACGGCGGAGTTGGACAAGGTCACCGTCGCCGAGGCCCTGGCCCATCCCACGTGGAGCATGGGCCCCAAGATCACCATCGATTCGTCGACCCTCATGAACAAGGGCCTCGAGGTGATCGAGGCCCACGAATTGTTCGGGATCACCTATGACCGCATCGACATCGTCGTGCACCCGCAGTCGATCGTGCACTCGATGGTGGAACTGCGCGACGGCTCGACCCTCGCCCAACTCTCCGCACCGGACATGCGGCTCCCGATCGGCTACGCCCTGGGCTGGCCCGACCGCTCGTCGGTCCCCTTCGGCGCGCTGGACTGGACCAGCCCGACCACCTTGACCTTCGAACCGCCGGACCGCACTGTGTTCCGGTGCATCGACCTGGCCTACAGCGCCGGGATCAGCGGTGGCTCCGCGCCGGCCTGGCTGAGCGCGGCCAACGAGATCGCGGTCGAGGCGTTTCTGGCCGGTGCGATGACCTGGAGCGGCATCGCCGACGTGGTCGCCGAGACCCTCGAGGCATGGCGTGATGAGCCCATTGAGCAGGTGGAATCCGTTCTGGCCGCCGACGAGGAGGCCCGGGTCCGGGCCAGAGAAGTGGTGGCCCGCCGTACTGGAGCAGGTACCGCGGAGGTAGCCTTACCTCTGGTATGACGCTCATTGCCAAGGAGCCAAGCACGGCGTCTGCCGACGTGGCGGCGCCCCCCGAGCACGTGGGACCGCCCACGCCCGCCAGCCGAGACCGGCAACGCGGGTCAGGTCTGGCGGCTGCTGATCGCGCTCGTCCTCGTCACGGCTGTCTTTCCTGGTGGCCGGGCTGGGCGACGTCCTGCTCTTCATCGTCATCATCGTGGCGATCGTCATGCTGCACGAGCTGGGTCACTTCGCCACGGCCAAGTGGTCGGGGATGAAGGTCACCGAGTACTTCGTCGGCTTCGGCCCCCGCCTCTGGTCGATCCGGCGCGGGGAGACCGAATACGGGGTCAAGGCCATCCCCGCCGGAGGGTACGTCCGGATCACCGGCTTCACCGTGCTCGAAGACGTGGCGACGGAAGACGAGCCGCGCACGTACCGTCAGCAGCCGTTCTGGAAGCGGATCATCGTCGGCTCCGCCGGTTCGGCGATGCACTTCCTGATCGCCTTCGTCCTCGCGCTGATCAGCGTGCTGGCCTTCGGGGTGGCGACGAACAACGTCCAGGTCAGCTCGCTCGAGCACTGGACGGGCGTGGCCCAGACCCCGGCGCAACAGGCCGGCCTCGAAGCGGGCGACATCATCGTGTCGGTCAACGGCCAGCCGCTGCACGGCACCAAGACCATCCACGACGCCATCACGAACTCGGTCGGCCAGCCGGTCACGCTCGGCGTGGAGCGCGACGGTCACCTGCGCAGCATCGTCGTCACCCCGCAGGACGGACGGGGGATCAAGGTCGGCAACACCACCCTGGCCCCGTCCAGCGACAAGACGCCGCAGGGCTACATCGGGATCTTCGAAGACTCGGCCTCCACCTCGGTGAACCCGATCAGCGCCATCGGCCACGCCGTCACCAATCTCGGTTCTGCCACCTCGGCGGAGTTCGGCGCCCTGATCCACGTGTTCTCCCCGAGCGGCGTGAGCTCCATCTACCACCAGGTGACGAACTCGCACGATGCCACCCAGGCGGCCGACAATCCCACGACATCGGAACGACCCGTCTCGCTCATCGGGGCGGGGAACGTCAGCGTCCAGGCGCTGCACCAGGGCGTGCAGTCGTTGCTGGCCCTGCTGATCGTCATCAATATCGCCTTCGCCCTGCTCAACATGTTGCCGATCATGCCGTTCGACGGCGGCCACGTGGCCGTGGCGATCTATGAATGGATCCGCACGAAGAAGGGACAGGCCTACTATCAAGCGGACATCACCAAGCTCTTCCCGTATCTCGCTCCCGTACTCGGATTCCTCGCTCTGTTCGCCATTTCTGTCGTCTTCTTGGACATCGCCCATCCGCTGCAGTTCCACTGATCGGACCCATGGACCTCTCCGCCTCCCTTCTGACCGCCCGCCGCCCCACCCGACGGATCACCCTCGGTGGGGTGCCGATCGGGGACGGAGCGCCCGTCACGGTCCAGTCCATGACCACCACCAAGACGGCCGACGTCGACGGCACGCTGGCCCAGATCTACGCCCTGGCCGCCGCCGGGGCGGACATCGTCCGCTGCACCTGCAACGACGAGGCGGCGGCCATCGGCCTGGCGCAGATCGTCCCGCGCTCTCCCGTCCCGATCGTCGCCGACATCCACTTCCACCACGAGATGGCCCTGGCCGCGCTGGAGGCCGGCGTGCAGGGGTTGCGGCTCAACCCCGGGAACCTCCGCAAGGAGGTCGAGATCAAGCAGGTGGCCGCCGAGGCCCGCGACCGCGGCGTGCCCATCCGCATCGGGGTCAACGCCGGGTCACTGCATCCCGACATCTACGCCAAGTACGGCGGGGCCACCCCCGAAGCACTCGTCGAGTCGGCCCGCAACGAGCTGGCCTACTTCGAGGAGGTCGACTTCAACGACGTCAAGATCTCGGTCAAGGCCTCATCGGTGGCCCTGATGATCGCGGCGTACCGGTTGGCCTCGGAGACCTTCGACCACCCGCTCCACCTCGGGGTGACCGAGGCGGGCCCCCCGCCCGGCGGACTGGTGAAGGGGACGGCCGGCATCGCCACCCTCCTGGCCGAAGGCATCGGCGACACCATCCGCTTCTCGCTCACGGCCGATCCGGTGGAAGAAGCCCGGGCCGGCCGTCAGTTGCTCGAATCGCTCGGCCTGCGCGAGCGCAAGGGCCTCGACCTCATCGCCTGCCCCTCCTGTGGGCGGGCGCAGGTGGACGTGATCGCCGTGGCCAAGGAGGCCCAGGAAGCGCTCGAGAAGCTCAACCTGCCGATCCAGGTGGCCGTCATGGGGTGCGTCGTCAACGGGCCGGGCGAGGCGCGGGAGGCCGACATCGGCATCGCGGCGGGCAAGAACAAGGGCCATCTGTTCATCCGGGGCAAGATCATCCGGGTCGTGCCCGAGGACGGGATGGTGCAGGCCCTGGTCGAAGAGGCCGAGCGTCTGGTGGCCGAGGGGGCCGAAGCCCGCATCGCCGCCGCCGACGCCGGAGCCGAGGCCGAGGCCGAGGCCGACCGGCGCGAGCTCCTCGAGTCGACGGGCGCCGACCCCAATCACACCTCGGCCAAGATCGAGACGATCCACCGCCGCGCCTCCTCCGAAGCAGAGACCGCGACCTGAGACTCCGGGATCGGAGAGACCGGGAGCGGCGAGACCGGGAGCGGCGAAGCCCCGAGCTGAGGGGTTCGTCGGGGGGCCGTCGCTCACCCCGGTAACCTGCGCACCCATGAGCAAGGGCGCGATCGTGACCCGGGCCGAGGACTTTCCCCGCTGGTACCAAGAAGTCATCGCCCGGGCCGAAATGGCCGAGAACGGGCCGGTACGCGGGACGATGGTCATCCGCCCCTGGGGTTACGGAATCTGGGAGCTGTTGCAGGCGGAGCTCGACCGACGGATCAAGGAGGCCGGGGCGGAGAACGCGTACTTCCCGCTCTTCATCCCCGAGTCCTTCCTGAGCCTCGAAGCGGAGCATGTGGAGGGATTCAGCCCCGAGCTGGCCGTGGTGACCCACGGTGGCGGCAAGAAGCTCGAGGAGCCGGTCGTCGTCCGGCCCACCAGCGAGACCGTGATCAACAGCTTCTTCGCCAAATGGATCCAGAGCCACCGCGACCTTCCCCTGCTCATCAACCAGTGGGCCAACGTGGTGCGGTGGGAGCTGCGGCCCCGGCTCTTCCTCCGCACGACCGAGTTCCTCTGGCAGGAGGGTCACACCGCCCACGCCACCGAGGCCGAGGCCCGGGCCTACGCGCTCCAGATCCTGCGCGACGTCTACCTGGCCACCATGGTGGACGTTGCCGCCCTGCCCGTGCTGACGGGCCACAAGACGGCCCGGGAGCGCTTCGCCGGCGCCACGCGGACGTGGACCTGCGAGGGGATGATGGGGGACGGCAAGGCGCTGCAGATGGGGACCAGCCACGAGCTGGGCCAGAACTTCTCGAAGGCGTTCGACATCACGTACACCACGACCGAAGGCGTGCTCGAGTACGTCTGGCAGACCTCGTGGGGCGTATCCACCCGCCTCATCGGCGCCCTCGTCATGGGGCACGGTGACGACTTCGGGCTGCGCCTGCCGCCGGCGCTCGCTCCCGCCCAGGTCGTCGTGCTCCTGATCAAGGAGGAAGAGGGGGTGCGGACGGCCGCTGATGCCCTGGTGGACGAGCTGCGGGCCGACGGGCACCGGGTGCGGCTCGACGACCGCACCGGAACCAGCTTCGGGCGGCGGAGCGTGGATTGGGAGCTCAAGGGCGTGCCGGTCAGGGTGGAGATCGGCCCCCGGGACCTGGCCGACGGCAACGTCACCGTCGTGACCCGGCATACCCGCGAGAAGCAGACGCTGCCGGTGGCCGGCGTCGCGGGGAGTGGTCGGCGAGATCCTGGGTCGGGTCGGTCCGGAGCTGCTGGCCGAGGCCACGGCCAGCCGGCGGGAGCGGACCGTGGACGTGGCCAGCCTGGACGAGGCGATGGAGGCGGGGAGTGCGGGGTTCGCGACGATCCCGGTCCGGGCGTTGGGGGACGACGGGGAGGATCGCCTCGCCGCCAAGGCGCTGTCGATCCGCTGCCTCCAGCGTCCCGACGGCAGCCTGGCCGAACCCGGGGACGACGAAGCGTGATCTGGTCGCGGTGGTCGCCCGGTCGTACTGAGGCGCGGGGGACTGAGCCGCGGGCAGGCCGCGACTCGGCCGCGGGAGACTACGGCAGATACGGCAGCCCGCCAGTCGCGACGCTACCGGAGCGGGCCTGCCCCGTCCCGGAGAAAAGGGGGATCGCAGCGACGGCCGGATTGCTATAATCCTTCGCGCTGTCCAGTTTGAGAATCAGTACCTCGTTGGAGCGTGGGCTGCGGCCCACGCTTTCGCTTTACGGGGCTCCTGCTGAAGGCAGCAGAAGGTGATGGTGATCGTCGAGAGGAGGTGACAGCGATGGCGAGGAGTACAGACGACCTGGTTGATGCGCTGTCGCCCCTGCTCGCGGCCCGTGGGCTGGACCTGGTCGACGTCGAGCTCCACGGCTCGGAGCTGACCATCTTCGTCGACCGCGAGGGCGGGGTCGACCTCGACACGCTCGGCGAGGCCACGCGGGCGGTGTCGGACACGCTCGACGAGCTCGATCCGCTTCCCGGTCGTTACACCCTGGCCGTCTCCAGCCCCGGCTTGGAGCGTCGCCTGCGCACTCCGGCCCACTTCCTGCGCGCCGTCGGGGAGGCCGTGACCGTGCGCATCCACAGTGGGACGTCGGACGTGCGCCGTGTGAGGGGAACCGTCGAGTCCGCGGACGAGACCGGGTTCACTCTCGTCGGACCTGACCTCCCTGACGGCTCGTTGCGCATCGCCTACGGCGAGGTCGAGCGCGCCCGCACCATTTTTGAATGGGGTCCCCAGCCGAAGAGAGTAAGAGGGTGAGCAGGTCATGAGTAAGACCAATTTCGAGTTTTTGGACGCACTGGGGCAGATCGCCCGGGACAAGGGGATCTCGGTGGAGACGCTGCTCGATGCGTTGGCCAACGCGTTGGTGGCCGCATACAAGCGGCGCCCCGACGCGGCCGAAGAAGCCGTCGTCACCATCGACCCCGATTCGGGGGAGATCCGCGTCTACGGCCAGGAGCTGGACGAGGACGGCGAGGTCATCCGGGAATGGGACGACACGCCGGACGACTTCGGGCGCATCGCCGCGCAGACGGCCAAGCAGGTGATCCTGCAGCGGATCCGAGAAGTCGAGCGGGACATGAAGTACGAGGAGTACGCCGGACGCGAGGGCGACATCGTGACGGGGATCGTGCAGCAGACGGACAACCGCTACACGCTGTTGGACCTCGGCAAGGTGGAGGCATTGCTGCCGCAGGCCGAACAGGTCTCCTATGAGCGCTACGAGCACGGCACACGGCTCAAGGCGTACATCGTGGAGGTGCGCAAGACCAGCAAGGGACCGCAGATCGTGGTCAGCCGGACCCATCCGGGCCTCATCAAGCGGCTCTTCGAGCTCGAAGTCCCCGAGATCTCCTCGGGCGTCGTCGAGATCAAGGCGGCGGCGCGTGAGCCCGGCCACCGCACGAAGATCGCCGTGTGGTCCAACGATCCCAACGTCGACCCGGTCGGGGCCTGCGTCGGCGCGCGTGGCTCGCGCGTGCGCATGGTGACCAACGAGTTGCGCGGCGAGCGCGTCGACGTGGTGCCCTTCTCCGATGACCCGGTCGACCTGATTCAGAACGCCCTGGCCCCGGCCCGCGTGCGGGAGGTCCGCCTCGACGAGGAGACCGGGACGGCCACCGTGGTGGTCAGCGACTTCCAGCTCTCCCTGGCCATCGGCAAGGAGGGTCAGAACGCCCGCCTCGCCGCCCGCCTGACCGGATGGCGGATCGACATCAAGAGCGAGACGCAGCTGGCCGAGGAAGAGGCCGGCTACGGCGACCAGGAATGGGCCGAGGGCGAATGGGTCGAGGACGAGTCGGGCGAAATGGTGTGGAAGCCGGCCGAGGGCGGCGAGGCCATGTCGGCCGAGGAGTGGACGCACCAGGCCGATGTGACGCCGGGCGACGAGCCGGTTGCCACCGCGGCGGCCGAAGCATCCGTCGTGGCCGACAACCCGTCGTGGCCGACGAACCGGTCGCCGTCGACGGGTCCGTCGGCACCGTCGACGAAGTGTCGGCCCCGGCGACGGGAGCCGAGGCATAGTCCCGACACGGACCTGCGTCGGTTGCCGTAAGGCGCGCCCGACCGACGTGTTGTTCCGAGTCGTACGGCAGGCCGACGGCCAGCTGAGGGCGGATCGAACCGGCCCAGGCCGGGGTGCATGGCTCTGTCGGGAGTCGCCGGGTTGCGAAGAGGAAGCAATGCGGCGACGGGCCTTCGAGAGAGCGTTCAGGGCACCAGTTGCGACCACTGCCATCGAACATCTGCAGGCGAGCTCACAAAGCGCGTCGAAGCAGGATGTACCCGATGTGCGAGGATAGGGGGCTGCGGGTCACTCCGGGGCCCACAGAGTACGAAGGACATAGAGACCCACTTGCCGAAGAAGATCCGCGTCTATGAACTAGCCAAAGAGCTAGGCCTCACCAACAAGGAAGGGCTTGACCTGGCCCTCTCCCTTGGTATTGGGGTGAAGAGCCACTCGTCCTCGATCGAGGATGCCCAAGCGGACCGCGTCCGTCGTAAGGCCGACGCCGAAGGACTTCGCCGGGAAGTGACGCCCGAGGAACCACCGGCGCCACCCGCGCCCGCCCCCGACAAGAGGGCTGCTGGCAGGACGATCTCGTCATCTTCACCCGCCACGGCCAGGTCGACCAGCGGCGACGCCAGGGCACCCCGGCTCATCAGCAGCCGGCCGACAGGATCGCCCGCCGGAACAGCGGGTTCCTCCGGATCCGCCGGATCCGCCGGCTCTGCCGCCACTGCTGCACCTCGCGTGGCGGCCCGGCCCGTCCGTTCGGACGCGCCCGCGTCGACCCCGGCCCAGGCTCCCGCCGCGGCGGCCGCTCCGTCAGTGGCGGCGCCGGCGACCCCGAGGGCCCCGGCCCCCGGCCCGGCCCCCGCTCCCCAAACGGCCCCGGCCCCGCCTGTCGCCCCCGCGTCCGCACCACAGTCGCCGGCGACAGCGCCGGGACAGGCGCCCGCCCCCGGCGCCACGCCCAGGCCCGCCGCCGCACCGTCACCCGGCACCGCACCCGGAAGTGCCGCCGCCCCGGGTGCTCCGGCCACCGCCCCTCCCGGCGTCCGGCCCGGTGGCACGCCGCCGTCAGCAGCAGCGCCCGCGGCAGCAGGTGCCGCCGCGCCCGCCCAAGCGCCACCGGCCGAGCAGCGCGCCCCACGACCTCCATTGAGCCCGAGCGGCAAGCCCGTGCCACCCCCACCACCCCCGAGGCCCCCGATCGGGCCCAGTGGCCGTCCTATTCCGCCGCCGCCCGGTATGGGTGGCCGGCGCCCGACCGCTCCGCCGACGCGACCCGGCGGGAGCGGCTACCCCGCCCGCACGGGAGGACGTCCCGCGCCCGGCGCCGGCCGTCCCACCGGTGGTCCAGGCGGCCCCGGCAGCAGCAGCTTCGCCGGCCGTCCCAGTGGCGGTGGCGGAGGATTCAGCGGACGCCCCGGAGGCGGAGGGCCCTCGGGTGGCCCACCTGCCGCCGGTCGCAGCGGACTGCCCGGACGGCGTCCGCCGCAGCGGCGCGCCCGCCGTCGCCGGCGCAACCTCGAGGAGCTCGAGCCGACACAGCTCACCAGCTATCAGCCTTCGACGGCGCCGGTGCCCGACGGCGAGGTCATCGTCGAACGCGGCTCGACGGCGCGCGATCTCGGGCCGAAGCTGAACCGCAGCGCCGGTGACATCGTCCGCTTCCTCATGCTCCAGGGCGAAATGGTCATGGCGACGCAGTCGTTGACCGACGACATGATCGAGCTCTTCGCAGCGGAGATCGGCGCCGACGTCCGCCTGGTCGACCCCGGCGAGGAGCAGGAAGCCGAACTGCTGGCGCGCTACTTCGAGGAAGAAGACGAAGAAGAGGACGCGGACCAGCGTCCGCGGCCGCCGGTGGTGACCGTCATGGGTCACGTCGATCACGGAAAGACGCTCCTGCTCGACCGCATCCGCAAGACCGACGTGGTGGCCGGAGAGGCCGGAGGCATCACCCAGCACATCGGGGCCTACCAGGTGGTCTGGCACGACAAGCGGATCACGTTCATCGACACCCCGGGCCACGCCGCCTTCACGGCCATGCGCGCCCGCGGCGCGCAGGCGACCGACATCGTCGTGCTCGTCGTCGCCGCCGATGACGGCGTCATGCCCCAGACGATCGAGGCCATCGACCACGCCACGGCCGCCGAAGTACCGATCATCGTGGCCGTCAACAAGATGGACCGCCCCGACGCCGATGCCACGCGCGTGCTCCAGCAGCTTTCCGAGCGCGGGCTGGTGCCCGAAGCATGGGGCGGCGACACCATCGTGGTGGAGGTTTCCGCCCTCCAGGGCACGGGCATCGACGACCTGCTCGAGCAGATCACCCTGGTGGCCGAGGTCGAAGAGCTGACCGCCCGCGTCGAGGGTGAGGCCAGGGGCGTCGTGCTCGAAGCCAACCTCGAGGCCGGCCGCGGCCCGGTGGCGACCGTCATCGTCCAGCAGGGCACGCTCCGCGTGGGCGATCCCGTGGTGGCCGGCGCCGCCTGGGGCAAGGTCAAGGCACTCGTCGACGACCTGGGCGACCACGTGAAAGAGGCGCTTCCCTCGACGCCGGTGCAGGTGCTCGGGTTCTCCGAGCCGCCGCACGCCGGCGATGAAATGCGCGGGGCCAAGGATCTCGCCCGTGCCCGCACCCTCGGTGAGGCCAGGGCTCAGCGATTCCGCCTCTCGGGGCACAAGCCCGTGGCATCGGCGGCGACCGGGGCCAAGCTCGAAGACCTGTTCGAACAGATTCAGCGTGGCGAGATGGCGACCCTCAACATCGTGCTCAAGGCCGACGTGCAGGGCTCGTTGGAGGCGGTGACCGAGAGCCTCAAGCGGCTCGAGCGCGACGACGTGAAGTTGAGCTTCGTGCTGCGCGGCATCGGTGGCATCACCGAGAACGACGTGCAGCTGGCGGCCGCCTCGAGCGCCACCATCATCGGGTTCAACGTGCGGCCGGACCGGCGTTCGCGGGAGCTGGCCGAGGCGTCCGACGTCGAGGTCCGGACCTACGAGATCATCTACAAGCTGCTCGAGGACATTGAGGCGGCCATGCTCGGCCTGCTCTCGCCGCTCTACGAAGAGGTGGTCACCGGCGAGGCCGAGGTGCGCGAAGTCTTCCGGGTCCCACGCGTCGGCGCCATCGCCGGCTGTTACGTCCGGGAGGGCAAGATCACCCGTGGTTCGAAGGTGCGGTTCCTCCGCGAGGGGACGGTCATCTGGAAGGGCGCCATCACCTCGTTGCGGCGTTTCAAGGACGACGCCCGAGAAGTGGCGGCCGGGTTCGAGTGCGGTATCGGGCTGTCGGACTTCCAGGACCTCCACTCGGGCGACATCATCGAGACGTTTGAGGAGCGCGAGATCGCGAGGACGTGACGTCATCGTGAAACGGCGCACCGCCACGTACCCGCGCTCGTTGCGGGTGAACCAGGTCCTGCGGCAGGTCATCGCAGAGGAGCTCGAACGGTTGGCCGACGCTGATGAGCGCTTCCGGATGGTCACCGTGACATCGGTCGACACGGCCGCCGACATGCGGACGGCCACCGTCTATCTGGCCACCCTGGAGCCCGACGCCGCCGACGCGCTGGAGGAGCGGCGCCCCCATCTTCAGCGTCTCATCGGGGCCCAGGTGACGCTCAAGCGGACGCCGCGGTTGACGTTCAAGGCCGACCCGGCCATCGCAGCGGGGTCGCGAGTCGAAGAGCTCCTGCGCGGCCTGGACCGGGACCAAGACCAAGACCCTCCTGCATGAGTGCCACCGGCCTGGTGGTGGTCGACAAGGAGGCCGGTTGGACCTCCCACGACGTGGTGGCGCGTTGCCGCCGGCTCTTCGGCCAGCGCCGGGTGGGCCACGCCGGGACCCTGGACCCTGATGCGACGGGCGTCCTCCTGGTCGGACTGGGGCGGGCGACCCGCCTCATGCGGTTCCTGACCGCCCTCCCGAAAACCTACGTGGCCGAGATCGTGCTGGGCACCAACACGTCGACGCTCGATGCGTCGGGCGACGTGGTGGGGGAGTGGGACATGTCCGGCGTGACGCTCGACCAGGTGCGTGACGCCGCGGCAGCCCTCACGGGCACCATCGAGCAGATCCCGCCGATGGTTTCGGCGGTGAAGATCGGCGGACGGCGCTTGCACGAACTGGCCCGGCAGGGGATAGAGGTCGATCGCCCGCCGCGGCGGGTGCAGGTCTACCGCTTCGATGTCGAGGCGATCCCCGAACGTCCCGGGGTCTACCGGGCCGAGGTGGAGTGCTCATCGGGGACCTACATCCGTGTGCTGGCCGAAGACCTCGGGACGGCGCTCGGGGGCGGGGCCCATGTCGGGCTGTTGCGACGCACCCGCATCGGCTCGTTCGGAGAAAGCGAGATGCGCCCTCTCGACCTCCTCACCCCCGAGGTGGTCCTGACGCCGGCGGAGGCCATGCGCGACCTCGCCCCCGTGACGGTGGGAGAGGCGATCGCCCTTTCGATCGGACGGGGCCTGCCGCTCGACCGCGTACCGATCGGAGCGTCGGGCGACGGCCCGTGGGCCATGCTGGACGAGGACGGCAACCTTCTCGCCGTCTACGAGTCCACGGATACCGACCGCATCAAGCCGGCCGTCGTCATAGCCGGCACCTGACGTTTGAGAAGGTCCGACAAGATAGGCGTCGGCATGACTGTGAGAACTGATCACTAGAACTCTAGCTTTCAGCTGCCAAAGGCAAAGGCAAAGGCACAGTGGGCGTGCCACTCTCCTCCCACAGCCCTTCCGTCATATCGGTGGGCGTTGCCGCCTGGCGCCAGCAGCCTGACTGGGTGCTCGAGAAGGGGGGCCAGCGCGTGACCTATCCGCTGATGCTTTAGTCTCAAGCGCGATGTCCGGAACTGCCGTCACGATCGGCGCCTACGACGGCGTGCACCTCGGCCATCAGGCGTTGCTGCGCGAGCTGTCCACGCTCGCCGCCGCGGACGGCCTGTCGACGGTGGTGGTCACTTTCGACCGCCACCCGGCCAGCGTGGTGCGTCCCGAGTCGGCGCCCAAGCAGCTGACTGACCTCGAGCAGAAGCTGGAGCTGCTGGCCGCCTGCGGGATCGACCGCACCCTGGTGATCGAGTTCGACCGGACCCGGGCCGACGAGTCGGCCGAGGATTTCGTCAAGGAGGTGCTGGTCGACACGCTGGGGGCCAAGTTGGTGGTGGTCGGCGAGGATTTCCACTTCGGCCACGGACGCAAGGGCAACGTCGCCCTGCTGACCGCGCTAGGCCGAGACTACGGCTTCACGGTGATCGGGGCCCGCCTGACCGGGGACGGCTTCGCATCCGGCGAGTCAGGATCCGGGCGAGTCCGGTCGCCGTGTCGTCCACCCGGATCAGGACCCTGGTGGCGGCGGGGGACGTGGTCGGCGCGGCCAAGCTGCTCGGGCGGCCCCACGAGGTCCGTGGCATCGTGGTGCGCGGGGACGGCCGGGGCGGCCCCGAACTGGGGTTTCCGACCGCCAACATGATGATCAACGACGACATCGCCCTGCCGGCCGACGGCATCTATGCCGGGTACTTCACCCGGGCCGACGGCAGCGTGCACCCGGCCGCCATCTCGGTCGGACGCCGCCCCACCTTCTACGAGCCCGGGACGACATCGGTCCTGGTGGAGGCCTATCTCCTCCACTTCGACGGGGACCTCTACGGGGAGCTGAGCCGGGTGGCGTTCGTGAGCCGCCTCCGGGACGATCAGAAGTTCGACTCGGTCGATGACCTCATCGCCCAGATGCACCGCGACGTGGCGGCCGCAGAACGGGTGCTCTCGGCCCAGGGCTGACCATCAGGGCTGACCACCTGCTACGATGTTCGCCGGTTGGGCTGGTCCCATCCGCACTCCTACAACTTCTCCGAGGTTCTTCGATTTATGCCCGACACGCAGGCCACTATTGCCGAGTACCGGCTGCACGAAAGTGACACTGGTTCACCAGAGGTGCAGATCGCACTGCTGTCGGGACGGATCAACCATTTGACGGAGCACTTGAAGGGTCACAAAGGGGACCATCACACTCGACGCGGCCTGATGAAGCTCATCGGCCAGCGTCGGCGGCTGCTCGATTACGTCCGAAAGAACGACGTCGAGCGCTACCGCGCCATCATCGGCCGCCTCGGCATTCGGCGGTAACGAAACACATCCGGGCGTCTCGGGACGCTGGCTGCCAGTCGCCGGTCACTTTCGCAAGGAAGGTGGTCGACCACTGGGAACCAGACATGAGATGCCCCCAAACACCACACGAGGAGCATCATGGCTGACGCCATTTCCGTGTCGGGCCCGATCAGTGGCACCGACCGTACCCTGACGTTCGAATCCGGAAAGTTGGCCCAATTGGCCGACGGCGCCGTACTCGCACGGATCGGGGACACCGTCCTTTTGGCCACGGCCACCGCCGCCCGATCCGTACGGGAGGGGACCGATTTCTTCCCCCTCACCGTCGACATCGAGGAGCGGGCCTACGCCGCCGGCAAGATCCCCGGCTCGTTCTTCCGCCGGGAGGGCAAGAGCTCGGACCAGGCCATCCTGACCTGCCGCCTCATCGACCGGCCGCTGCGCCCGTCGTTCCCGAGCGGTTTCCGTAACGAGGTCCACGTCGTCGGGACCATCTTCGGCGCCGACCAGGTCAACCCCCACGACGTCCTGGCCATCAATGCCGCCTCGGCCGCGCTGATGCTCTCGGGCATCCCCTTCGACGGCCCCATCGGCGCCGTGCGCGTGGCCTACAGCGTCGACGGCACCTGGATCCCGCACCCCACCTTCGAAGAGGGCGACGCCGCCACCTTCGAGCTGGTCGTGGCCGGCCGGGCCCTCGACGAGACGGACACCACCGACATCGCCATCATGATGGTCGAGGCCGGCGGGACCGAGCACTCGTGGGACTACTACGAAGCCGGTGCGCCCAAGGTCACCGAAGAGGTGCTGGCCGAAGGCCTCGAGGCCGCCAAGACCTGGATCCGCGAGTCCATCCTGCTGCAGCGCCAACTGGTGGCCGGCGTGGTCGCCGCCAAGGGCCCGATCGAGACGATCGCCTTCTCCACCTTCTCCGACTACGCCGACGACGTGTGGGCCCGGGTCGAGACGGTCGGCACCGACCTCATCGCCAAGGCCAACCTGGTCACCGCCAAGACGGAGCGCAACGAGGCGCTCGACGCGGCCGGCAAGGAGATCCAGGCGTCGTTGGCCGACGAGTTCGAAGGGCGGCCCGGCGAAATCAAGGCCGCCATCCGCTCCCTGACCAAGAAGCTGGTGCGCAAGCGCATCGTCGAGGACGGCGTGCGCGTCGACGGACGCGGCACCGCCGACATCCGCCCGCTCTCCGCCGAGATCGACCTCTTCCCGACGGCGCACGGCTCGGCCCTGTTCCAGCGGGGCGAGACCCAGGTGCTCAACGTCACCACGCTCGGCATGCCCCGCATGGCCCAGATGCTCGACACGATCACCCCGGTCGACTCCAAGCGCTACATGCACCACTACAACTTCCCCCCCTTCTCCACGGGTGAGACCGGCTTCATGCGCGGCCCCAAGCGCCGGGAGATCGGGCATGGGCTACTGGCCGAGCGGGCCCTCCTGCCCGTCGTCCCCAGCGCCGAGGAGTTCCCCTACACGCTGCGCCTCGTGTCCGACGTCCTGGCCTCCAACGGCTCGACGTCGATGGCCTCGGTCTGCGGTTCGACCCTCTCCTTGATGGCCGCCGGTGTGCCCCTGAAGGCTCCGGTGGCGGGCATCGCCATGGGCCTCGTCTACGACGGCGGCACCTACGTGACCCTTACGGACATCCTCGGTTCGGAGGACGCCTTCGGTGACATGGACTTCAAGGTCGCCGGCACGGCGGATGCCGTGACCGCCCTCCAGCTCGACACCAAGATCGCCGGTCTGCCGGCCGACGTGCTGGCCAAGGCCCTCCTGCAGGCGAAGGAAGCCCGTTTGACGATTCTGGACGTCATGGCCGGCGCCATTTCCGAGCCGCGTGACCACGTGGCCAACAGCGCCCCGAAGATCGTCTCCATGGAGATCCCGATCGACAAGATCGGCGAGGTCATCGGGCCCAAGGGCAAGGTCATCAACACCCTGCAGCAGGAGACGGGGGCGGACATCGCCGTCGACGACGATGGCATGGTCGGCACCGTCACCATCGGCGCCAAGGACGGCAACGCCGTCGAGGAGGCCCGTCGACGTATCTCGCTCATCCTCGACCCGCCGACCGCCGATGTCGGCGCGGTGTACGCCGGCAAGGTGGTCAACATCACCAAATTCGGCGCCTTCGTCAACGTGCTGCCCGGCCGTGACGGCCTGCTGCACATCTCCAAGCTCTCCTCGTTGGCCGGTGGCAAGCGCATCAACAACGTCGAGGACGTCCTGACGTTGGGGCAGCCGATCGAGGTCCGCGTGGACGACATCGACCCGCAGGGCAAGGTGTCGCTGTCGTTGGCGTCGGTGCCCGAAGGCAGCGACGGTGGTTCGGGCGACGGTGGCAGCGGTGGTGGCGGTGGCGGTCGTGACCGCGATCGCGACCGTGACCGTGGCGACCGCAACCGTGACCGCGACGGTGGGTCGTCGTCGGCTTCTTCGGCCCCCTCGGCTGCGCCGGCTGCGCCCGCGGCTTCTGCAGGCAACGGCGTGCCGTCCTTCGAGGACGCCTTCGAGGCGGAGCTCGTCTCCGAGCTCGGGGACCTGGGCCCCGGTGCGGTCGAAGCGGAAGGTCGCAGCAGCAGCAGTGGCGGCGACCGCCGCCCGCCGCGTGGCCGCTCGCGTCGTCGTTGATCGAGACATCTGTCCTGCCCAGCGGCATCCGCCTGGTCACCGAGACCATGGCGGATGTGCGCTCGGTGGCAGTGGCGTATCTGGGTCGGTTCGGGTTCGCGTGACGAATCCGATGGGGTCGCCGGCGCGTCACACTTCTTGGAGCACCTGCTCTTCAAGGGCACACCGACGCGTTCGGCCGCAGCCATCGCCGAAGCGCTCGACGAGGTGGGTGGTGACTGCAACGCCTTCACCACCAAGGAGTACACCACCTTCTACGTGCGCCTCCTGTCCGAGCACCTTCCGCTCGGGCTCGACATCCTGAGCGACATCATGTGGGATCCGGCGTTGCGTCCCTCCGACGTCGACGGCGAGCGCACGGTGATCCTCGATGAGATCCTCATGCACGCCGACGAGCCGGCGGACCTGGTGGCCGAGCAATGGCAGTCCTCGCTGTTCTCCGGGCACGCCCTCGGGCGCGACACGCTCGGCACGCAGGCGACCGTGGGCGCGCTCGAGGCCGACGACATCCGCCAGTTCTTTGCCCATCACTACCGTCCCGGCAACATGGTGGTCTCGGTGGCGGGGGACTGCACCCACGACGCCGTGGCGGCCGATCTGGAGCGGCGTTTCGCCGGACAGGCCGGGGGAGAGGCGCCGCAGCGGACGGCGCCCGGGCCGGAGGCGGAACGGCTGCACGTGGTGCGCCGGCCGACCGAGCAGGCGCACGTCGTCTACGGCATGCGGTCGGTCTCGCGTCTCGACGAGCGACGCTGGCCCTTGGCCGTGCTCAATCACGTCCTGGGGGGCGGCTTGTCGAGCCGGCTCTTCCAGAAGGTGCGCGAAGAGCGCGGGCTGGCCTACTCGGTCTGGTCGGAGCGGGCCGCCTACCAAGATGCCGGCTCGCTCGCCGTCGTCGTCGGCACCGCACCCGATCACGTCGACGAGGTCCTGCGGATCGTGACCGGTGAGCTCGAGTTGCTGGCGACGCAGGGGATCACCGACCGGGAGCTGGCCGTGGCGAAGGGCAACCTGCGGGCTGACTTGTTGCTCTCCGACGAGGACTCCGGCGCCCGTATGGGCCGGATCGGCCGCTCCATGCTGCTGCACGGCCACGTCCCGACGGTCGACGAGGTGCTCGCCCGGATCGAGGCGGTCGGGCGCGACGAGGTGCTGGCGGAGGCCCGGGCCCTCGTGGAGACACCCCGTACCCTCAGCGCCGTGGGTCCGTTCGACGACGACGCCTTTGCTGACCACGTTGCGTCATTGGCGGGCCATTAGGGTTCAGCCAATGCGCAAGGTCGGTGTGGTCGGGGCCGGCGGCCGGATGGGCCGTGAGGTCTGCCTGGCGGTGACGGCGGCGCCCGACCTCGAGCTGGTCGCAGCCGTCGATCCTTTCCATGAGGACGAGGTCATCGAGGGCCTGACGATCGGGGGCGACGTGGCGGCCCTCCGGGCTGCCGGTACCGAGGTCGTGGTCGACTTCAGCGTGGCCGATGCCGTGCGGGCCAACCTCGCGTCCTACGCCGGACAGGGCATCCATGCCGTCATCGGGACGACGGGCCTGAGCGACGCCGACCTGGAGGCGGCGTCAGAGGTCTTCGAGCATGCGACGGCCAACGCCGTGGTGGCCGCCAACTTCGCCATCGGCGCTGTCCTGCTGATGCGCTTCTGCGAGCTGGCGGCACCGCACATGGACGGGGTCGAGGTGATCGAGCTGCATCACGATGCCAAGCGTGACGCACCCTCGGGGACGGCGCGCCACACGGCGGCCCTCATTGCGGAGGCCCGCGCCGACGCGGGGGCCGGACCGCTGCCCGCGGACCCGACCACCGAGCTCGTGCTGCCGGGGGCGAGGGGCGCCGAAGGCCCCGGTGGCGTCCACATCCATTCGGTGCGCCTGCCCGGCCTGATTGCCCACGAAGAGGTGATTTTCGGCGCCCTCGGGCAGAGCCTCACCATCCGCCACGACTCCTACGACCGCCGCTCCTTCATGCCCGGCGTGCTCCTGGCCGTGCGGTCGGTAGCCGATCGCCCCGGACTGACGGTCGGGATCGAAGCGCTGCTCAACCTGTGAGCGGCGTGTTTGGCGTGAGTGGCGTGCTGGCGTGAGTGGCGTGCTGGCGTGAGTGACGTGCGGGAGCGGCTCCTGCAGGCCACCTACGACTGCGTGGCCCGTTGGGGGCTGGCCAAGACAACGGTCGAGGACGTCGCCAAGGAGGCGGGGGTGTCCCGGGCCACCGTCTACCGCTACTTCCCGGGCGGGCGTGAGGAACTGATCAGCGCCGCGGTGGGGTGGGAGTTCGCCCGTTTCTTCCTCCGACTCTACGAGGAGGTACACGACGCCGAGACGCTCGAAGAGGTCATGGAACGCGGTCTCGTCTTCGCCCACAACGCGATCCTCGAACACGAGGTGCTCCAGCGGATCCTGCAGACCGAGCCGGAGCGACTGCTGCCCCGGCTGACCATTGAGGCGAACGAGACCCACAAGCTGGTGGCGGCCTTCCTGGTGCCCTACCTCGTGCGTCACGGGATGGCCGAGGGGACTGATCTGGACGCGGCGGCCGATTTCCTGGCCCGCATGGTCCTGTCCTACATCGGTTCACCCGGCCGCTGGGACCTGAACGATCCCGAGCAGGTGGCCCGCCTCGTCCGCGCCGAGCTATTGGCCGGCGTCCGATGACGTCGACCATCCGATGACGTCGACCACCTGTGCCAACCACCCCGAGCGGGCGGCGTCCGTGGTCTGTGCCCACTGCGACCGGCCGATCTGCACCGATTGCATGGTGCAGGCTCCCGTCGGGTGGCAATGTCCGGACTGCATCGCCGCCGGCGCCAAGAAGACCAGGATCATCCGCCCCTTTGCCGACGCCAATCGCAGCGGCGCCATCGGCTCGACGAACCCGACGCCGGTGGTCATCGCCCTTGTGGTCATCAATGCCATCGTCTTCGTGGCCAGCGGGTTCGGCAAAGCCAGCGTCATTGACCGCTTCGGCCTGTGGCCCAACGGCGTGCACGACCTGCACCAGTACTACCGCGCCTTCGACGCCATCTTCCTCCACCTCAGTTTCTTGCACATCGCCTCCAACATGATCACCCTTCTCCTGGTCGGACCGGCGGTCGAGGTCATGTTGGGGAAGGCCCGCTTTCTCGCCCTCTATTTGCTGGCGGGCCTCGGCGGCAACGTACTCGCTTACCTGATCGCACCGGCGAACCAGGTCGGAGCGGGAGCTTCGGGTGCGATCTTCGGCGTCATGGGGGCCTATGTGGTCCTGGCCCGCCTCCGGCACAAGCCCATGGGGCCGGTGGTCGCGCTCATCGTGATCAATCTGGTGATCGGGTTCACCGGCAACATCGAGTGGCAGGCTCACATCGGCGGATTGCTGATCGGTGCCGTGCTGGCGCTGGCCTTCCACTACGCCTCGACCCTGCGCGGCCGAGGGCAAGACCTTGCGGTCACGGTGGGTGCGAGCGTTGCCACCTTCGCGCTGCTCGCGCTGCTCCTGGTGAGCATCGCGCCGGGTCACGTCAACGTGACGTAGCTCCCTGGTCACCCGGCTTGGTGGCCGGCCTGGTCGCCGGCGTTGGTTGACAATGAGACAAAACACGACATAATGTCTCAATGGTGGTTCTGAGCAGTGCGACGTCGGAATCGACTCCGGTGGCCGTCCGTGGTCGAGGACGCAAGAACGTCCACCATCTGGGCGTGGATGATCGCTCCTCCACCCGGGTCCGCATCGTTGACGGGACCCTGCGCTGCCTGGCACGGCAAGGTCTGGCCAAGACCACCATCGACGACATGGCCCGTGAGGCCAAGCTGTCCCGGGCCACGCTTTACCGGACGTTCCCCGGCGGCAAGGACGCCATCGTCGCCGCCGTGGTGGAAACCGAAGTCGCCCGCCTGTTCTCGTCGCTCGCCGTCGTCATGGGGGAAGCCGCCGATCTCGAGGATGTCCTGGTCGCCGGCATGGTTGACGCCGCCCGCCAACTGGGCGCACACCCTGCCTTGGCGTATCTCCTGGTGCACGAGCCGGGAGTGATCCTGCGCCATCTCACCTTCGCCGACCTGGACCGGGTCCTCTTCGTCGCCGGTGACTTCGCGGCACCATTTTTCGCCCGATGGCTCTCGCCCGATGAGGCCTCGCGGGCGGCGGAGTGGGCTGTGCGGATCGTGCTGGCGTATCTGGCCGACCCCGCTCCGGACACCGACCTGGCCGATCCCGACGACACACGTGCGCTGGTGCGCACCTTCGTGATGCCCGGGATATTGGCTCTGCGGGCCACCACTTCCGAGCGGACGCCCACTGCCGAGCGGACGCCCACTTCCGACCAAAGCGACACTTCCGACCAAGCCATCAAGGAGGCAGTGCGATGACCACCGTCGACGACAGCGATCGGGCGACCGACCAGGAGATCATGAAGAGCAATCTCGAGCTCATCGGGCGCGAGCAGATCCACGACCTCGAGTACGTGGTCAACTTCGTGGGGCATTACGACGATGACGGTTTCCATCGTGTGCCCGACAATTGTCCGGCCGAGTTCACCTGGGACTATGACAAGGGGGCCAAGCCCCAGCTCGACAAGCTCTACGAGAAGGCCAAGAAGGCGCAGTGGAACGGCCAGACCGACCTGGACTGGTCGATCGAAGTGGATCTGGAGAAGGTCGTCATGAACAACGCCGCGGCCAACCAGGACCAGATGCAGTGGGGGCCGACCGAGCTCGCCGGCACGGTGCTCGAGACCTGGGGCGACAAGGAATGGCTCAGATTCGGCATGGAGAATCAGAATTGGTTGCTCTCCCAGTTCATGCACGGCGAGCAGGGAGCGCTGCTCTGCACCGCGAAGATCGTCGAGACGGTGCCATGGATCGACGCCAAGTACTACGCCGCCACCCAGGTCATGGACGAGGCACGCCACGTGGAGGTCTTCTCGAAGTACCTCGACACGAAGCTCTCCGGCCACTACCCGATGAACGGCCACCTCGGTCTCCTGCTCGATGACATCGTCAGCGATTCCCGTTGGGACATGACCTACCTCGGCATGCAGATCATGGTGGAGGGGCTGGCTCTTGCGGCGTTCGGCTTCATCCATTCGATGACGACCGAACCGCTGCTCAAGAAGATGTTGCGCTACGTGATGGCCGACGAGGCCCGCCATGTGGCCTTCGGTGTCCTGAGCCTGCAGGAGTACTACAAGGAGCTGAACGCGGCCGAGCTGCGCGAGCGCCAGGAGTTCGCCTTCGAGGCGGCCATCCGCATGAAGGACCGGCTCATCATGCAGGAGGTGTGGGAACGCCTCGAGGTGCCCAAGGCCGATGTGGTGAAGGTGTACTCCCACGCACCCGACCGTGACGACTTCCAGATCCTCCTGTTCTCCAAGATCGTGCCCAATCTGAGGAAGCTCGGCCTGCTCGACGCCGCCGACGGTTGGCTGCGGCAGAAGTTCACCGACATGGGCGCCATCGCGTTCGAGCACCTCACGGACTCGACCGAGGAAGAAGATGCCTTTGCCGACGGTTCGCCCGTCGAGCGCCAGGTCGCATAGGGGCCCACCAGGAGCCTCCGTCCGACGGGGGGACGTCCGCCCTCTGAAGGTGGGGGTGGCTGGTAGCGTGAACCGGTGATGGAGACTTCGCCGAACGCACCCCGGTTCGGGCGCGTGATCACCGCCATGGTGACCCCGTTCGACGCCGAGGGTGCCCTGGACCTCGACGGCGCGGTGGAACTGGCCCGCTGGCTGGCTGCCCACGGGAGCGACGGTCTCGTGCTGAGCGGATCGACGGGCGAGAGTTCGGTGCTCACCGATGACGAGAAGATGGAGCTGTGGCGGGCTGTGGCGGCAGAAGTCACGATCCCCGTTATCGCCGGCGCCGGGTCCAACGACACGGAGCACTCGGTGCGGCTCACGTCGCAGGCCGCCTCCTGCGGGGTGGACGGGGTGCTGGTGGTCACGCCGTATTACAACCGCCCCTCCCAGTCCGGCATCTACGAGCACTTCAGAGCCGTGGCCGAAGCTTCCGACGGGCTGCCCGTGATCCTCTACGACATCCCCGCCCGCACCGGTCGCCGCATCGCCGCCTCCACCATCGTCCGTCTGGCCCACGACGTCCCGGTGATCGTGGCGCTCAAGGACGCCGCGGGCGACCCGGCCGGCACGGCGCATCTGGCGGCCCGGCTCCCCGGCGGCTTCGAGATCTACAGCGGTGACGATGTGATGACGCTGCCCTTGCTGGCGATCGGCGCCGTGGGGACCATCAGCGTGGCGTCGCACTGGATCGGGCCGCAGTTCAAGGTGGTTATCGAGTCCTTCCTCCGGGGCGATCTGGCCGAGGCCATCGCCGGCAACGCCAAGCTGCTCGACGCCATCGACTTCCAGTCGAGCGAGGAGTACCCGAACCCGCTCCCCGCCAAGGCCATCTGCCGCGCCTTGGGCCTCCCTGTCGGGCAGTGTCGATTGCCGATGGGTCAATCGACCCCCGAGCTGGACTCTCAAGCCGCCAAGATCCTGGCGGCGTACGGCCCTCCGATCGCAACGGGCCAACCGGTTGCCTGACAAACAGAAATCACGCCCCAAGGCGTCCCCTGTACGCGTCATCTTTCTCGGGGGCCTCGGGGAGATCGGCCGCAATTGCGCCTGCATCGAGGTCGACGGTCGCATCATCGTTCTCGACTGCGGGATCATGTTCCCCGACGCCGACATGCCCGGCGTCGATCTGGTGCTCCCCGAGTTCACCTACCTGCGCGAGCGGGCGGACAAGGTCGACGGCATCGTGCTCACGCACGGCCACGAGGATCACACCGGCGGGTTGGCCTATCTGCTGCGGGACCTGCAGGTCCCGATTTACGGGTCCGAGCTCACGGTCGGGCTGGCGAGGAACCGGGTTGACGAAGCGGGGCTCGGGCACCGCACGGAGTTCATCGCGGTCAAAGACGGCGAGCGACGCCGCATCGGACCCTGCGATGTCGAGTTCATTCCCGTCACCCACTCGGTTCCCAATGCATTCGCCATCGCCTTCTACACACCGCAGGGGGTCATCCTCCACTCCGGTGATTTCAAGCTCGACCTGCAGCCGGTCGACGGCCGCCGGACCGACCTCTCGAGGATGGGCGAGCTGGCGCGCACCGACGGTGTCCGCCTCCTCCTGTCGGATTCCACCAACGCGGAGGAGCCCGGCTTCACCGAGTCGGAGTCGTCCGTCGGCATCACTCTTCGACGTGTCATCGCAGCGCAACCCGGGAAGCGGATCATCGTGGCCTGCTTCGCCAGCCACATGCACCGCGTGCAGCAGATCATCGACGCCGCCGTCGCCAATGGCCGCAAGGTGGCGACGTTGGGGCGTTCCATGGGCAAGAACGTCGAATTGGGTACCCGCCTGGGCATCATCTCGATCCCCAAGGGAAGCCTCATCGACATCGAGCATGTGGACTCGGTGCCACCGGGCGAGATGTGTGTGATCTCCACCGGTTCCCAGGGCGAGCCGATGTCCGCCCTCTCGCTGATGGCCACCGGCGACAACAAGTGGCTACGGGTCGGCGCGGGAGACGTCGTGATCATCAGCGCCCACCCGATCCCCGGCAACGAATGGTCGGTGGGGCGGGTGATCGACGAGCTCTACCGGCGTGGAGCCGAAGTGATCCACACCGGCGCCGAGGCGGTGCACGTCAGTGGCCACGCCCGCCAGGGCGAGCTGCGCACCTTGATGTCAGTGACGCAACCGGAGTGCTTCGTGCCCGTGCACGGCGAATACCGGCATCTCGTCCACCATGTCCGGCTCGGTCTCTCGATGGGGATCAATCCTTCGAAGGTGCTCCTGTGCGAAGACGGCGACGCCGTGCAGCTCAACGCCCAGGGGATCAGCCGCGACGGCAAGGTGCCGGCCGGCTATGTGTATGTCGACGGAACGGTGGGCGACATCGGCCACGGTGTCCTGCGCGACCGGCAGAAGTTGTCAGAAGAAGGCGTCGTGATGCTGGTGGTCACCGTCGATACCCGTCAGGGCTCCTTGAGTGGGGCGCCGGTCATCGAGACCCGGGGCTGGGTGCATGCGCCCGAAGCGGAGGAGCTCCTGGGCGAGGCCAGCGACGTCGTCGGCGCCGCCGTGACGCAGGCGCTGAAGGACGGCACCCGCGACAGCGAGGTCCTCTGCCGCCACGCGCGCAAGGCCTTGGGCAAGTTCGTCGGCGACCGCACCCGGCGGCGCCCGATGATCGTTCCCGTCGTCCTGATGGTCTAGACCTCCGAGGCCTGGCGGGGGACCCAGGTCTCGATCCGGAGGCAGGAGTGCTCATCGCTCATCGCCGTGATCGTCCTCTGACGAGCGGGCCGTCTCCGCATCGACGGGAAGGTCGGGTTGCTCAGCACCAGGTAGCTCCGCATCCGGCGTGTCCGCATCCGGCGTGTCGGCATCCGGTTGTTCGGCGTCCGGTTGTTTGGCGTCCGCGGTTTGGTGAAGCCCGAGAAGCCGGGCGACCGGAGCGGCGGTGAGGCCGTACAGGGTCACGGTCCCCACAATGACCAGGAAGGTCGCAGGGACGAGCTTGTTGGCCCCGACGATCCCGGCGGCGGCCAACGGTGCACCGAACGACGCTGCGGTCGAGGCGGCAACGATCCCGCGGGGGTCCATCCAGCCGATGAAGGCCCGCTCACGCACCGACAGCGGCGTGCGCAGCGTCGAGACCGCGGCCACGAGCGGGCGGACGACCAGGACGAGCCCGAGGAGGAGCAGCATCGTCGGTCCGAGCACCGCACGTACCGAAGCCGGGGTGACGGTCGCCGAAATGGAGATGAACAGCACACCGATGACGAGTTGCACGATCGTCTTGAAGAACTTTCTGTCCTCCGGCAGGTCGATGCCGGGCAGGTTGGCCAGCGCCACACCCATCACGATGGCCGCGATCAGGCCGGTGTCCGCGCGCCGGGCGTCACAGAGAGCGGCCGTGCCGACGACCACCGCCAGGATCGCCTCGGTGGCAATCACTCCGGTGAGCCGGAGCTTGCTCAAGAGCAGCCACAGCACCGCCGCCCCGACGACACCACCGAGCGCCCCGACCCCGACGCTCCGTAGGAAGGCGAGAATCTCCTGCCCGCGCCCGGTCTGCGTGTGATTGACGATCGCTTGAAAGGCCAGGGCGCCGATGATGGCGCCGAACGGGTCGATGGTGGTGCCTTCCCATCCCAGTATCAGCGAGACACGACGACCGGGCCGGGCGCTGACGAGGAGTGGGGCCACCACCGTCGGACCGGAAACGATGATGATGGCGCCCAGCATGATCGCGGCCTGATTGGACAGCCCGAGCAGGGGACGGGCGAGAAGCGCGCCGCCGGCCCACGTGATCGGGATTCCCAGGTAGAGCAGGCGGCGCACGACCCGTTGGTGGTGACCCTCCAATTCGCGGAATTCGAGATCGAGCCCGCCGTCGAACAGGACGATCGCCACGGCAAGTGCGACCAACGGCGAGAACGCCGAACCCAAGCTCTTGGCGGGATTCATGGCGTGGATGAAATGGCCGGCGAGGAACCCCACCGGCAATAACAAGACGATGGCGGGTATGCGGACGCGTTGTGACGCGATCTGGCATCCCACTGCGAGCAACACCGTCAGACCGAAGCTGATGAAGATGTCGCTCTCGCTCACCCGGCGACAATAACAACGCCGACTCCTGCGGGACCCCGGACGTGCCGGGCTCTCCGCAAAGGTCCAACGGCGCGCATGTGCGCAGCCCGGCCACTGTGCGCAGCGCGCCTTATGCGAGCAGCGACGCTTATGCGAGCAGCGACAGTTGTTCGCCCCGAGCACCCACGCCAGGCGAGCCGGGTGCACCAGCGGCACCGGGCGGAGCGGGCTTCGCCGGCGTGTAAGTGGCGCGCCCCGTCACGCCGCAGCGCAGAGATGTGGCACGCACCACCTCGGAGATCCGGTCCCTCTCGGCTTGCGGTTGGTAGGCCCCGGCGCGGAAACGCTCCCGATGGAGTGCGGCGAGGTCGGGACGTACCCGGTCGATCCATGCCAGGTAGTGCTCGCGCACGCTGCCCCGAAGGTGCAGGGCCACCCCGCTGATCGACACGGCGCCCGCCTCCGCCGCCGCTTCGACAACCGAGCGCAACTGGTCATCGGAGTCGGAGAGGCCCGGGAGGACCGGAGCGACCAGGACCCCGCAGGAGACGCCGGCCTCGGTGAGCCGGCGCAGCGCGGCGAGGCGTTGGTCGGGGGGCGGTGTGCCCGGTTCGCTCAGCTTCCAGACCGAGCGATCGAGACAACCCACGGAGAAGTTGACGGCCACCTCGGTGCGGGAGGTCGCCCTCGTCAACGCGGCCGAGTCCCGCAGGATGAGGGTCGACTTGGTCAAGATACTGAACGGGTTCCGCGCCTCCGCCAACACCTCGATGACGCCTTTGGTGAGGTGGTACTTGCCCTCCGCGTGCTGGTATGGATCGGTGTTGGTCCCCATGGCGATGTGCCCGCCCTTCCACTTGGGGGACCGGAGCTCGGCTCGGAGGCGTTCGACGGCGTTGATCTTGACCACGATCCGCTTTTCGAAGTCCTCACCGATGTTCAGGCCCAGGTAGTCGTGGGTGGGGCGGGCGAAGCAGTAGGTGCAGGCATGGCTGCATCCCCGATAGCAATTGATCGTGTGCCGGAAGGGCATGAGGCTCTCCGGGGGAACGGTGTTGATGATCGTGCGGGCGTTGACGTGGAGAAACTCCAGGCCGGCGTAGGCGCCCTTGCCCACGTGGCGTGTGGCGGCCTGTTCGTCGGGGAAGAGCGTGCCGCCCTCTTCGGCGTCCGCCAGCTTCCAGCGCAGGGCCATGGTGCGTAGTATAGCGAACATATGTTCGTCTCCGAAAGGGAGTGTCCCCCGGACCGGGCAGGAGCAGCAGTAATCTGCCTCCTACTGTGGTGACCACGAAGCGCAGTCCTGTCGCGCCGCGCACCCCGGCCCGCAAGACCAGTTCACGCGCCGCGCACTCTGCTCCGCGGAAGGGGGCGCCGCGGAAGGGGGCTCCACGCAAGGGGGCGCCGCCCCGGAAGCGGGCTTCGGTTCCACCACCGGGGCCGTCCATCCTGCGCCGTCACGCCGCAGATTTCTGGTCCATCGGGCTCATCACCCTCGGCGTGCTGTTGGCCCTGGCCATCTGGGGCGATGCGCTGGGCCCGGTCGGCCACGGCATCAATGTGGGCCTGGCCACCGTGGTGGGCTGGACCCGGATCCTGATCCCACTCATCGCGATCGGGGCCGGCGTGGTCCTGTTGGTGGAGCGCGACCGGCCCGAGCCCGTGCGCACCTGCCTCGGAGCGGCCCTCGGCATCCTCGGTTTCTGCGGCCTCGGGCAGCTGGCCAAGGACAATCCTCCCTTCAGCCCCTCCGTGGACCTCCAACAAGCCGGGGGTTGGGTGGGGGCCCTCGTCGGCCGCCCGCTGCATGCCGGCATCGGATCGGCGGGGTCCGGGGTCCTGTTCGTCGCCCTCGTCTTCGTGGCCGCCCTGATCGCCACCGGTGTCTCGCTGGCCACGTTCGGGCGCATCGTCGGCAACGGCGCCGGCGTCGTCGGCTCCACGCTGGCCTCGTGGTGGAACAGCGGGGTCACCACGGACGAAGAGTCCGCTGAGGCTGACGAGCCCGTGGCCAAGGCCAAGCGGGTCAAAGCCGAGCCTCTGCCGCTTCCTCCCGAGCCCGAGGAGGAGCCGGATCTCGGCATGAGCCCGGCCGAGTCGGCGCCCGAGGCCGAACCCGAGGCAGAACCGGCACGGCCCGCCGTGGTGGCCGCGGTGCCGCGGGCCGGCGGCTCCTGGGTGCTTCCCGAGATCAGCATCCTGTCCGCCACCAAGCAGCTCAGCCATGACCTCCGCCAGCTCGAGGCGGCAGGGCAGACGCTGGTGGCGGCCCTCGAAGCGCATGGCGTCACCACCACGCTGCTCGGGAAGACGGTCGGGCCGACGGTGACCCGCTTCGAGCTGGAGTTGGGGCCCGGGGTCAAGGTGGCCCGCGTCACGAGCCTCTCGCGTGACATCGCCTATGCCATGGCCTCGCCCGACGTACGGATCCTGGCGCCCATTCCGGGAAAGTCGGCCATCGGTGTCGAGGTCCCCAACCGGACCCGCCAGCTCGTCGCCCTGCGTGACATCCTCGATTCCGCCGAAGCCAAGAAGGCGACCCACCCGCTCGAAGTGGCGATGGGCCGCGACATCGCCGGACGGGCCGTCATGTCCAACCTGGCCGAAATGCCGCACATCCTTATTTCGGGGGCCACCGGAGCCGGGAAATCCTCCTGCATCAACTCGATCATCACCTCGGTGCTCATGCGCAGCACCCCCGAACAGGTCCGGCTGATGTTGATCGACCCCAAGCGGGTCGAGCTCGGCCAGTACAACGGCCTGCAGCACCTGGTGAGCCCCGTCGTCGTCGACCCGAAGAAGGCGGCCAACGCCCTGCAGTGGGCGGTGAAGGAAATGGAACGGCGCTACGACCTGCTGGCCGAGAACGGCATGCGCGACATCACCGGGTACAACTTGGCTCTGGCCGCGGGGGAGATACCGCCGTCGGGACCTCCGTCCGACAAACGGCGCATGGCCGAGTCGACGGCACGTGCGCTCGGCGAGGACCATGTTGCCGTCTATACGGACGACGAGATCGATGACGAGCCACGGCCCCCGGAGGTCCTCCCGTTCATCCTCATCGTGGTCGACGAGCTGAACGACCTCATGATGGTGGCGGCGCGCGACGTCGAGGACTCCGTCGTGCGCATCGCACAGATGGCCCGCGCGGTCGGTATCCACCTGGTGCTGGCCACCCAGCGCCCGTCGGTCGACGTGATCACCGGTGTCATCAAGGCCAACATCCCCAGCCGGATGGCGCTGTCGGTGTCGTCGCTCGCCGACAGCCGGGTCATCTTGGACCAAGCCGGTGCCGAGCGGTTGGTGGGGAAGGGCGACATGCTCCTCCTCACCGCCTCGTCGAACGTCCCCCGTCGCCTCCAGGCGCCGTGGGTCTCGGAAAAAGAAGTGCGCGACGTCGTGCAGCACTGGCAGGCGCAGGGTGGCATGACCGAGCCGGTCGTCGGTATCGAGAACGTGCTCGAAGGGCTGCCCGGAGGAATCGAAGGTGTCGACGACGACGATGACGAGCTTCTCAATGCCGCCATGGACCTCGTCGTCCGCTCGCAGCTGGGATCGACGTCCATGCTGCAGCGCAAGCTGCGAGTGGGCTTTGCCCGCGCCGGGAGACTGATGGATCTCCTCGAGCGAAAGGGCGTCGTGGGCCCGAGCGAGGGCTCCAAGGCGCGTCAGGTGTTGATGACCCCCGACGAATTCGATTCGATGAGTTGAGCCCTCCGGACCCGCCACCGACCATGGCGGCGACGTTCGGGTTGGAGGCAACCCGGACAGCGAGTGCCGCTCCGGGGGGCCCGGTGAGCGCCAAGGCTCGATCCTCCCACCCGCAGCACCGCCGCCGCCGGCGCAGGCGCCGACTCACGGTGACCCTGCTGACCCTTGTCGTGGTGCTGGTGTTGGCCGCGTTGGCCGCCGCCCGGCTGTCCGCCGTCCCGCCGGTTGCCGCCGTGACGGCGACGATGCCGCCGGATATCCACGTGGCCCGGGCGGCGACCCCGGTGGCGTTGCCCTGGCCCGCCACCGGCCAGTCGGCCATCGCCGTCCCGGCCATCGGGATCGACGTGACCTCGGGGCCCGAGCAGGCGGTGCCGATCGCCAGCCTCACCAAGATGATGACCGCCTATCTCATTCTCCGCGATCACCCTCTGGGGCCCGATCAGAACGGCCCCAACATCACGATGACGCAGACCGACCTGGATGATTTCGAAACCGACACCGTGGAGGACGAGGCCAATGCGCAGGTGTCCGTCGGTGAGGTCCTGACCGAGCACCAGCTCCTCGAAGGCCTTCTCGTGCATTCGGCCAATAACTTCGCCGACGCACTGGCTCGTTGGGACGCCGGCGACGTCCCGACGTTCGTCGCCAAGATGAACGTCGCGGCGCAACAGCTGGGCATGGATCACACGCACTATGCCGACCCGAGCGGCTTCGACGGGGGCTCGCAGTCGACGGCCGGCGATCTCTTGAAAGTGGCCTCGCGCGACATGGAGGATCCGGCGTTCGCCGCTATCGTGAAGATGTCCTCGGTCACGCTGCCGGTGGCCGGCACCATCTCGACGTACACCCCCTGGTTGGGCTTCGAAGGGGTGATCGGCGTGAAGTCGGGCTTCACCACGGCCGCCGGCGGTTGTGATGTCGTTGCCATCGTCCGTCGGGCCCACGGCAAGAATGTGATGATCCTCGCCGCCGTGACCGGGCAGACCGGCCCCAACGTCCTGGAGGCAGCCGGCTATCTGGCGCTCAAGCTGGCGGACAACGTCGGCGTCTCCATCGGCACCACAACTCTCATGCACGCCGGCGATCAGGTGGCCCGCGTAAAGGTGGCGGGGAACACTGTCGCGGCGACAGCTGCGTCGACCGTCACGATGCTGAGCTGGCCCGGCGTGCGTGCACATCGCCGGATGGTCCACGGGCCGACCGTGCGGGCGGGGGCCGGTGCGGGTACGCGTGTCGGATCGGTGGTGATCGGATTGGGGACCCAGCGCGCGGTCGTTCCGGTACGCCTCAAAGGGCCGTTGCCCAAGCCGACGTTGCTTCAACGCCTATTCTGAGCTGATGCGCGCCAGAGCCCCTGCTTCGTCCGCGAATCTGGGGCCCGGATTCGACGCTCTTGCCGTCGCACTGAACTGCTATGTCCAGGTCGAGGTGGAGCGCGCCCCGTCTCTGCGGGTGCATACCGAAGGAGAGGGCGCCGGACTCTGTGACGACGCATCGCATCTCGCCGTGCGTGTGGCCTCCTCCATCCTCGGCCACGACCGCATCGCCGTCACCGTGCGTTCGCAGATCCCGGTCTCCCGGGGTTTGGGTTCGTCGGCCGCGCTGGCTGCTGCTGCGGCAGCGGCCGCGGGTTCTGACGACCCGTTCGCCGTTGCCGCCGAGCAGGACGGTCATCCCGAGAATGCGGCGGCAAGCGTTTTCGGAGGGCTCGTCGCGGCAACGATGGTCGACGGACGTCCCACCGCGGCTCAACTGCCCCTGAGCGACGAGTTGGCTTTCGTGGTGATCATTCCGGATCGGGAGCTCGTGACTGTCGACGCCAGAGCTGTCCTGCCCGCCGCGCTCACGAGGGACGACGCGCTGTTCAATCTGGGCCGGATGGCACTTCTCCTGGCAGGGTTGGCCGACCCCTCGTTGTTGACGGCGGCAGCGACCGCCGATCGGCTGCACCAGAACGCGCGGGCCGCCCTCTTCCCGCAAGCTCAGGCTCTTCTCGAGGCACTGGTGGAATGCGGCGCCCTGGCGTCGTGCTGGTCCGGTGCCGGCCCTTCGCTGTTGGGCATCACCCGGGAAGCATCGGCCGAGAAGGTCCGTGCGGGCGCACAAGCGGCGCTCGAGCAATCGGGGCTGAGCGGACGGGCCCTGGTCCTACGTGCTGACCGCCGTGGACTCGTCTACGGCGACGATGCGGAGTTACCGGCATCCGGTCTGTGAATGCGGTCGGATGCAGGTCCGGCGGGTCCGACAGGTCCAGCGGGTCCGGCCGGTCCGGCGGGTCCGCGGTTCGGCTCGAGGGTTCTGCGAAAATATCGCCCATGAAACGCTCGGAACGATGGGCGCGAGACAGCGACGGCGGTACGAGCAATCGGAAGTCACCGACCGGACCGCTCCGGCGCCGCCGGGCTCAGCGGCATCTCGACAGTCTGGCCCAACACCCGGCGCGTGATCTCAGCCCCACGGTGGCGGTCGCACATGTGCGGGTGCTCGGCGAGCCCGCAAGTGCGCCCGACGACACGAGCAACGGCGTGCGGACGCCTCCGCCCGCCGGGAGCGAGGTGGAGAACATGGCCCTTCCGACGCCTTCGGGAGGGGACGTGCGGATCGTGAGCCATCAACTCGGAGACCAACTCCGGGCCGTGCCGATCGACGAGCCTCTGGCCTCGTCCGTGTAGGGCGGATCCACGAGGTAGGGGAGCGGTGTTCCCAACCCGTGGTGAGGCGCCGGTGGCGAGCACGAGGATTGAGCGGGCAGCGTTGACGCGCCGGCTGACACTGCTGCTCTCACTCTCGCTGTCGCGCGAGCCATCGCTCAGCCTGGCTGTTTGAACATCCACGGAACGCGCGGGCATGAAGGTCGCCCGTGAAAGCCGCGGCGGCGTCGTCGTCAAACTCCTATCGCGTTGTGACGCGCCTCTGGACCCACCCACAGATCCGCGTCGCACACTGATGGTGTTCCCTCACGTGGGGAAGCAGCAAATGTCCCATCAACGAGAAAGGAAGCAAACATGAAACTTCATCTCCGCAATGCACTTGCGATCGGCGCGCTCACGGGTGGCCTCGTCACCGGGGGAGCCTTGGCCGCCAACGCGGCAACGAACACATCGAGCACGGGCTCAACCAGCTCGACCGGCACGAGCGGATCAGGCACGAGCTCTTCGACGGGAAGCGGGTCTTCGACGAATTCGTCGGGATCCGCGAGCACGACACCACCGAGTAACTCGAGCGGCACATCTTCTTCGGGTTCGACCAAGAACTGCCCCAACATGGGCTCCGGCTCCGGCTCCGGCTCCGGCTCCGGCTCCGGCTCCGGCTCCGGCTCCGCGTCGGGCTCGGCACCGAGCGGCGAATCGGCCCCGGCGAGCCCGAGCACATCTTCGGGGTAGCGGCTCGGTGGCAGTATCTGAAAACTCCATAGCTACACGTGAAGCTCCCGGTTCGGCTGGGAGCTTCACGACGTGGGCGAAGGCCGCTCAGAGGTCTTGTCGCTATCGGTTGAGCTCCAAGGAGGACATGAGGGCGTTCCGGCCTGGTCCAGAATGCTCGAGGTGGCCGGATGATGCGGGTGAGTGTCGCCGCTACGGTCGATCCGGTCCGGGTGTGATCTCCCATCTGTGAGAATCTCTCTTCGATGATCAGGTCGTCGTGCGTTCTGGTAACGCTGGTTTCGCTGGTTTCGCTCAGTCTGGCCGGGTGCGACATGTCGACCTCTTCGATGCCTCGCGGCCTCCCGGCCTGTGCGAACTATGCAGCCTTTGAACTCGACCTCGTTCCGGGTTCCGTAGGTCAGCCATCGCCAGTCAAGGCAGCCGTTTGGTTTGCGGGGCACGCGGGGCTGTCGAAGATCGGGGTACGGAACATTCCCACGGGAGGCTGGCGTGAGGTGATCCATGACAGCCAAGGTGCGACCGTGTATTCCGGCCGAACCATCCTTCACGTGGTGCAGGCATCCGATGCCACGTGGCGTGTCGATAGCGGGAAGCGTTGTTCCTAGTCACGGGGGTTACCATCTCGGTCGGTCGATTCATGAGGACGCTTCGGTACGTTCGAGTCGTTGCCCACTTCGCTCTTGGGGCTGAGATCCTGCCGCTCTGATCTGCAATATGCATACCGACGCTCGCAGGCACCTGGAGGCATTCACCGTGGATCACGTAGCTCTCGGCGAGCGATCCCGTGATCCGGGCCGCAAGAACGCCGAGTTCGGCCGCGGTGATCCGTGGAACCACAATTGCAAACTCATCGCCACCGAGCCGGGAGACCGTGTCTTGAGGCCGCCAGGCTGTCCCCTTCGAGGAGGTTTCCAAGAGGCCGAACCGATGGGCTCATGGGGAGACCGATGACTCGAGGGTGGAGGAATCCCGCGTCGGCCCGGCGGCGGCGGGGTCTTACCTCGATGAGGGAGAGCGGTCGACAAAAGGAGCACCTTTATCCCGACCCCAGATTTCCTGTGGATTCTGGGTCAAGCGGGATTCCGGGTCGACCGCGCCAGGGCAGACCTGCCGTCCCGCTAAGGCGTCAAACCCAGGACATCGGCAAGCGAGGCGATGTAGTCGATGTGCGCATCGAGGGAGTCCAGGCCAAGGCCCATCGTGACCACCGATACGTGAGTGCCCCCAGCCGCGCGCCAGGCCTCGATCTCCCTCGTGAGCTCGCCGACGTCGCTCCCGCTGAGTGCCACATAGTCTCCACCGAACATTTCGACCGACCGGCCGGCGCCGGCAACCCGTTCACGCAGTCGCCTCCACGCATCGGTGGCGTGGGCGACGCCTCCCCCGAAGAACATGAAGCCGTCCGCCAGCCGCGCCGCCCGGTCGAACGCCTTTTCGCCGGCTCCACCGAGCCAAATTGGGATGGAGCCTCCCGGCTTCGGCACCAGTGAGGCCCGGTCAACCCGGTCGAAGCGCCCCGCGAAGTCGACGATGGGCTCGTTGAACAGCTGACGGAGTAACTCGATCTGCTCTTCCTGCCGAGCGCCCCGAGTATGAAAATCCTGCCCGAGCGCCTCGTATTCGACAAAGTTCCAGCCGACTCCGACACCGAGCCGCAGACGACCGCCCGAGAGGAGATCCACGTCGGTCGCTTGCCGCGCCACGAGCGCCGTCTGGCGCTGCGGGAGCACCAAGATCCCGGTGGCGAAATTGATCCGCTCGGTCATAGCAGCCAGATAGGCGAACATCACGAGTGGGTCGTGGAATGGGTCCTGCTCGTTGTAGGGGCCCACCAAAGGAGGCGTTCGATCGGCGTGCACGGCCCCGAGTACGTGTTCGTACGAGAGCAGGTGGGCGTAGCCCAGGTCTTCTACCGCTCTGCCGAATTTGCCGACAGCGGCGGGATCTCCTTGAAGCTCGAACTGGGGGTAGACGATACCGATGTCCATGAGGTTCAGTTTCTCATGGGTGAGCTGCACGTTCCCACGCGGGCGAGGCACCCGGACCGGACCACGGTCGTTTGACCGACAACCCCGACCGAGACACCCACACCGATCAGGATCGACATGCCGACGAGGGCCACGAGGAGGGTGACGCTGTCGAAAAGCGCGAGGCCGACCAGTCCCAGGTGGGCGTTCTCGGTGGGGGTCGGAGCGCAAAGGAGGGCATCCACGCCGAGGATTGTCACGATGGATCCCAGCACTGCGGCGGCGAGCACCTGGAACCATTGCCGTGTCCAACCGAGCGACACTCCGACGGCGATCGCCAGGCCGACATTGACCGTGATGCCGACGCCCCAGGTCTCCGAGGAGGCTTTCGGGAGGAGATGGAGCAAAAGGACGCCGACGACGAATGAGAGCGCTACGGCGATCAACCAGCAGAGCACGACCGACGAGAGACGGCACTCGCGGGTTGGTGAGCTATGAGCCGACACTTACGCCGCCCGTGTCTCCGATCGAACGTCCAGTGGACCTTCGTTTCGCCAGCGGGCGGGTAGGTTGCGCATCACAAGGCCGAAGTCGAGGGTGCAGGAGCCTTGCGGAAACAGACTCGTGTCGTCGAACAGGCTCGAGGCCACGTGCTCGACGGTCACCGGACGAGCCTCCCAGCGCTCGCTCTCGAGACGCACGCCGACCAGGCGCTCCGTCGTTCCACTGGGTGAGTAGCCAAGGGGTGCTCGACGAAAGAAGGCGACAGCCTCTTCGAGGGTGCCAAAGAGTTCCCCTGCCAACGAGGTGCTTTCGCGGGCGGCGACCGACAGCCCGACACTCCTGTCGCGGCTCACGACTCCAATGCGAAGCTCGGCCCCCCGCTCACGGACCGCGAACCGGGCCAGGTGGTGGAGTCCGGGGAACAGCCTGTCCCCGGCGAGAGCCGTGATCCGGGAATCGGTATCCCGCCTCGGTATGAACACACCGGCGTGCGTTCCCACGTCGTCGTTCCATTCCACCGCGAAGCGGTGGGCGACGTTCTCGGTCGTCATGCCGACGGCCGAAGGAAAGCCCGAAGGGCGTAGGCCTCCTAAGCGGATGAGACAGACTCCGCCGACCGCCCATCCCGAGACCAATTGGGGCCGGAAGGGAGGCGGGAGCAGTCGCATAACTACTTCGGGATCAATCCGATAGTTGACGAGCAGCCTTCGCTCTATGGTGCACACGACGGCGTCGGTGAGCATCTCACGCCCCTTTCGGCTGGGGGGAGGCGGTGCTCGCCTTCCGCTCGCGGCGCTGCCGGAGCACGATCTGCTCGGGACACACGACCGAGAGAAACTGGCCGACACAGAGGGCCAGCCGTTCTTCGACCAGCGAGTAGTAGATCCGGTTGGCGTCCCGACGCTCGGCGATGAGGCCGGCGTTCTTCAGGACCCCCAGGTGACGGGAGACCGAGGGGGCGCTGATAGTGAACCGTGAGGCGATCTCACCTGCGGTGAGCTCGCCCTTCTGGAGGTCCTGAAGAATCTGACGTCTCGTCGGATCGGCGAGAGCCCGGAACACACCAGCATCGTCATCCATATGTTGAGTTTAGCTATTGTGCTAATAACGAGCAAATCGGCCTCGGGGTTTGGTCAGCCGACCACGATCGTCGCGGCGAGCGCCAGCCGGTGGTCCTTCGACCACGGTGGCCCCAATGTTGTGCGGGGACCGAGGAGTACTTCGTCCGCTCGCGCGCCGAGGGTGCGGACGGCATCCTCCTCGACCTCCTTGGCCTCGAAGAGATGCACCACCCAGCCGCGCTCCCGAGCGCGCTCGGCCAGCACCTGGCGATACATGACGGAGTCGGCGCGGCTCTCGTAGGGCACGCGACGCTGGACGGCGATCTCGTCGGGAAAATCGGCGGGCCAGGCCCGAAGTGAGATCGAGGTGATCGGTGCGGGCACTGCCGCCGCTATCTCGTCCAGCGCAGCCGACGTAGCCCGTCCGGCTGACGCCCGCACGTCCGCCACCAAGGCCGACAGTGCATCGTCATCGAGGGGCTCAGCCGGCCGGTGGAGGGGGAATGCTCCGCCTTCGTGGTGGATCGGGGCCGTCGGAAGACCGGGTTCGATCAACTCGATCCTCCGTCGATCCACGACCTGGTAGTCGGCAGAGGCCGTGACGGCGACGGCCCAACCGAGGTGATGTGCGATGCCGAGACGCATGGAGCGAATTTAACGGGCAGCGCACCCGCGGGAGATGGAACCCGGCGTTCAGCGGACCGACGAACTGGTCGAGTCCGGGTTGCGTCCCGTGTACGCGAGAAGCTTGTCCTGGGCCGAAGAGTCGGGGGCGACGCTGATCTCGGGCTTGAAGAGGCCCTTGCGCTGATCTTCCGTGAATCGGCCATGAATGAGTGCGTATGCGGCCTCGGGGAGATCCTGAGGCATCGTCGTCGTTTGACCGGTCGACGCCGCCAGGTCCCAACCGTGCAACAGCTGATCACTGAAAGCGATCCCCAGCGCGGGACCGGTTTTCTCGATCACACCGGGCTCCTCGAACGTCCGCACCGTGTCCAAGCACGTCCTGTCAAAATCGGCGACCGGATCGTCGCCCAGGAGTTCAGGTGGAGTCGGCGACGGTGGCGCGACATCCTCGCCTCGTGCCGCGCCCACGAAGTATTGCTGCGTTTGGAGCATGTGGTTCATGAGTGTGCGAACGTCCCATTCGTCGCACAGCGTCTGCGCATCGAGCTTGCCCGTCGCTCCGGCAACCTTTGTTTCTGTCCACGCGCTCGCACGTTGGTAGAGATCCAAGAGATCGAGTTCCATGGGGTTCCTCCATTTCCGGTCGTACTCTTTGCATACCCTGCATATGGCTTCGCTATTCGCCCTCGGCGTGCACCGAGCGCGGTCAAGGCAACTTCCTGGTCCCCGGGGCAGGAGATGTCGTCCGGGCGGGGGAGGCACCTTCGAGTCCCGCAATGGCCGGTGTCTGGGCGAGCGCGAAGACGCCTGCGATCACGAACACCAGGCCCAGGATCTCGAAGAGCGGAGCCAGACCTTGCGTGTTGATGTGCTCGCCGAAGGAAAGCCCGATGGCAATGGCGACGAGCGGTTGCGCGACCGTGAGCGTGGGTAGCGAAAGGCGTAGTGCGCCCGCGTGGAATGCTCCCTGCGTCAGAATCAAGGCGACGGCACCCGCAACGAGGAGCGCATAGGGCTGCCAACTCGTAAGGACATGGAGCACCCCCATGTTGAGGAGATGACCCGTGCTCGCCGTGAGCGCGGCGGCATAGCCGAACGCGACACCAGACCCGGCGGCCAGGAGCACGGCGGCTCGATTCTGTGACGTGGTCCGGTTGCGGAGGATGACCGTTGTCGTGCAGACCGCGGCAACGACGGTGGACAAGATGATCCAGGTTTCTGCGGTCACCTGGGGGTGACCGATGCCCGGTCGCGCCACCCCGAGGAACAGACCCAGGCCGCCGGCGATGGCGCCGGCGGAGGCCAGAGCGGCCAGCGATATGCGCTTGTGTTCGCGCCGGGCCGCGACGGGCAACGCGACGACCAGGCTCAGGACGAGGAGGGGCTCGACAAGCAGGAGTGAGCCTCGCCGCAGGGCCATGAACTGGAGGACATATCCCACGCCGTCAAGTCCGTTGCCGGCCAACCACAGGGGTTGACGCGCCAATTTCGCGACGAGGCCCAGACGCATGACCTGGTCGGGGGTCTCTTTCGTCGTCGCGTCGTGTTGGAGCACGGCGGCAATCCCGTACGCGACGGCGCTGGCCAGGCCGAGGAGGACGATGGCGACGAGTCCACCTGCGACGTGGTGGTGGAACGGTGCGGCCGTTGTCACGAGGACGTCATTGCCAGAGGGAACGAGAGGAATGCCGACATCCATGCCGATACGGCGCCCCGGGGACGGATCGCCCCTCGATGAGCGCCCATTGGTTCACACGGTAACCCCTCTGCTCCTGGTGGACGACCCATGTGGGGATGATTTGCCGCCGGTCCGGCACGGGCGTCAGGCGCACGCCAGTGACCGCTCCTGAGCCTCGGAAGTCCGACCCAGGTCTGACGGTGAGGGCATGCGATCATCCCCAGGTCGGTCGAGAGGGGCGCCCGTACCCCCTATCGTTCGTACGTGCCGTCGTTCGACATCACGCATGGCGGGCAACACGATCCCACTCGATCACCGGTACGGCCCGGGCGGTCGAGCGCACGCCCGCCGGCCTGGACGCGTGCGGGTGCGCTGCGAGTACCGGAGATCACGGTCTATTTCTGGGTCATCAAGGCACTGTCCACGGCCTTCGGTGAGTCGACATCTGATTTCCTGGTCAAGAAGTTGCATCCGGTTCCGGCCGTCGGTCTGGGCTTCATCGCATTCTGCCTTGCGCTGGGATTGCAATTCTCCAGGCGCCGCTACGTCCCGTGGGCCTATTGGTCGGCCGTGGCGGGGGTGGGTGTCTTCGGAACCATGGCGGCCGACGTGCTCCACGTCGGATTCCATGTCCCCTACATCGCGTCCTCAATCCTGTACGCCGTCATACTGTTTGCGGTTTTCGTGATCTGGGACCGCACCGAGCGGACTCTCTCCATCCATACCGTCAACACGCCTCGCCGCGAGGCCTTCTATTGGGCGACCGTGGTTGCGACGTTCGCCATGGGGACGGCGCTCGGGGACCTCACTGCGACGACGTTTCACCTCGGATACGGCTACTCGATCCTGCTCTTCGCCGGGATCATGTTGATCCCCGCCGTCGGCTACCGCTGGCTGGGTTGGAACTCGATCTTCGCGTTCTGGTTCGCCTATGTCGTCACGCGCCCCCTGGGTGCTTCGTTCGCCGACTTCGTCGGGAAGCCGAAGGCCGTCGGTGGGCTCGGGTGGGGCGACGGATGGGTCGCTCTGGTGCTCGCGGCCGTGATCTTCTGCCTGGTCGCTTTCCTGACTGTTACCCACCGGGATGTGCAGCACCCGGATCAGGGTGGGCCGTACCAGCCGTAGGCCGTACCAGCCGTAGGGGGACGTCGAGGGTGGGGTCGTAGACTCTCGCCAATGGCGAAGAATTTCATCATCCGGACGTTCGGGTGCCAAATGAACGAGCACGACTCCGAACGACTCGCCGGCATGCTGGTGGCCGACGGCATGCAGCAGACCGACGACCTGCAGCAGGCCGACGTCGTGGTGCTGAACACGTGCTGCATCCGGGAGAATGCCGATCAGAAGCTGTACGGAACGCTCGGGAGCCTCAAGACGCTGGTCGATGCCAAGCCGGGGGTGCAGATAGCCGTCGGCGGTTGCCTGGCCCAAAAAGACCGTGAGCTGATCCAGCAGAAGGTCGGCTGGGTCGACGTCGTGTTCGGGACGCACAACCTGACCAGTGCGCCCGGGTTGTTGCGCCGGGCCGAGCAGGAGGGCCAGGTGATGGAGATCCTCGATGCGCCGACGCCCGAGAGCATCTCCAACCATCTCATGGCTCCCGACGCCGTCCGGGAGCTGCCGTATGCGGCATGGGTCAACATTCAGATGGGTTGCGACAATTCGTGCGCCTTCTGCATCGTTCCGTCGGTGCGCGGGCCCGAGGTCAGCCGACCACTGCAGGACATTGTGGCTGAGGTCGAGGGCCTGGCCCAGCGTGGGGTGACCGAGGTGACGCTGCTCGGTCAGAACGTCAATTCGTACGGGCGCGACATCACACGTCGCCGGCCGCTGTTCGCCGACCTGTTGCGGGCGCTCGGCGCTGTCGACGGTATCGGCCGTATCCGTTTTACGAGCCCGCATCCGAAGGACCTGCGGCCCGAGACGATCGAGGCCATGGCGTCGGTGCCCGAAGTCTGCGAGCAATTGCACCTCCCCCTGCAATCAGGAAGCAACCGTGTGCTGAAGGCCATGCGCCGCGGCTACACAGCCGAGCGTTATCTGGAGCGACTGGCCGCAGCGCGCGCGGCCATCGACGATCTGGGCGTGACGACCGACATCATCGTGGGCTTTCCCGGCGAGACGGAACAGGACTTCGAGGACACGTTGGCCGTCGTGGCCGACGCGGCATACGACAGCGCGTACACGTTCATCTTCTCGCCCCGGCCGGGGACGCGGGCCGCGGACATGGAGGACGAGTTCATCGCGGCCGAGGTGATCTCGGAGCGCTTCGAACGGCTGAAGGCCGTGGTCGACCGGTCGTCCCTGGCGCGTCACCAGGAGCGGGTCGGGCGGACCGAAGAGCTTCTGGTCGAGGGGGTGAGCCGCCGCGACGAGGCGATGCTGTCGGGGCGGACCCGACAGGGGAAATTGGCGCACTTCGCGCCGACGTCACCGGGTATGAGTGGGACGCCCACCGCCGGCGCGCTGGCCAAGGTCGTCATCACAGCCGGGCACCCGCATCACCTCTCGGGCCGGCTGCTCGAGGTCACGGCCCGGCCGAGGCACCGGGTGCGGATTCCGTTGGCCAGCGCTTGACCGTCGTCTCGCTTCTCGGCGTCACTGCGTCGGGGAAGTCGGAGGCGGCCCTCGAGGTGGCGCGCCGCCGCGGTGATGTCGAGATCGTGTCGGTGGACTCGATGTGCGTCTACCGGGGCATGGATATCGGCACGTCGAAGCCGAGCCCGGCCGAGCGGGCCGAGGTGCCGCACCACCTCTTGGATCTGGTCGACCCCGACGAGGAATTCACCGTCACCCAGTTCCAGCGGGCGGCCCGGGACGCGTTGCAGGGCATTGCCGCCCGGGGTCATCACGCACTTTTGGTCGGCGGCACCGGGTTGTACCTCCGGGCCGTGGTGGACGACCTCCGGTTCCCCGCCCGCTTTCCGGCCGTTGCGGCCGCCCTCGAGGAGGAGGTCGCCAGCGGCCGGGCCACGGTGACCGATCTCCATGCCCGGTTGGCCGTCCTCGATCCCGTGGCCGCCGGCCGCATGGAGCCGACCAACCACCGCCGCGTCCTCCGCGCCCTCGAAGTCACGCTCGGCTCGGATCGGCCGTTTTCGACGTTCGGCCCCGGGCTGGAGGCGTACCCACCCTCGCCGGTCACCATGATCGGCCTCACGATGGCCACCGAGGAGGTCGACCGCCGCATCGCCGAGCGCTTCGCCCGTTGGGTCGAGGGGGGCTTGCTCGGTGAGGTGCGGGCGTTGGCCGAGCGCCCGGGCGGTATCTCGCGGACCGCTCGCCAGGCCCTGGGCTATCGGGAGCTGCTGGCCCATGTCGAAGAGGGCGCCCCCCTGGACGAGTGCGTGGAGGAAGCCGTCCGCCGGACCCGGACCTTCGCCCGGCGCCAGGCCTCATGGTTCCGGCGGGATCCCCGCATTGTGTGGACCGAGCCTGCGGTCGGCCCCGCCCAGCTCCTGGACCAGGCTCTGGGGGCCGACCGGCCGCAGGTCCCCGGAGCGCACGAAGCACGGCCTTGAACTGCGAGACTGTGGGGGTGCACTGCACGAAACACGAAGGGGCGGGAAACGACTTCATCGTTGTCCTCGATCCGACCGACACCCTCGGGCTCACCGTGGGCCAGGTCCGCCTGCTCTGCGACCGGCGTCGCGGCATCGGGGCCGACGGGATCATCCGGGTCGGCCCTGGCTCGGGACGGCTGTGACCTCTCGATGGAGTTGCGCAACGCCGATGGGGGAGAGGCCGAGATGAGTGGCAACGGGATCCGTTGCCTGGCTCAGGCAGCCGTCGATGCCGGCCTGGTGAAGCCGCCCACTTTCACGGTGGCCACGAAGGGCGGTGTCCGCACGATCGATTTCGTGGCCGGGGAGGCCCCCGGCTGGGCCCGGGCCAGCGTGGACATGGGTCCGGTGCGGCTCGGCCCGGATCAGCCACAGGATTTCGAGGACCGCCGGGTCCGCACGGTGGACGTGGGCAATCCGCATCTCGTCCTGTTGGGCCCCGAGGTGGCGGGCGTCGACGTCGCGACGTTCGGCCCCCAACTCCAGTCCGCCTTCGCAGGAGGGATCAACGTGGAGTGGATCAGCGTGACGTCGGATGCCGACGGGGAACTGCTCGACTTCCGCGTGTTCGAGCGGGGCGCGGGCGAGACGCTCGCCTGCGGGACGGGCAGCGTGGCCGCGGCGGCCGCGGCCAGGGCGTGGGGCGTGCTCGAAGGAGATGGCCCGATACGGGTGCGCAACCCGGGCGGCACCCTCGAAGTCACGTTGGGGGCGGGGGAGAACGATCCTGCGTTCCTGGCCGGTCCGGTGCGCAAGATTGCCGACATCGATGTTCATCCGGGGATGCTCTCTTGACCAACGTGTTGCCGGGGACGCTCATCGACCGGTCGTTTCGTGAGCGCATCATTCTGGTGGGCGTGATCTTCCCGGGTATCTCGCCCGAGGCGGTCGACGAAGCGCTCGACGAACTGGCACAGCTGGTCGACAGCGCAGGCGCCGACGTGGTGGGACGCGTCGTGCAACGCAGGGACTCACCGGAGCCGGCCACTTTCATCGGCCGCGGCAAAGCGGAGGAGATCGCCGCGCTGAGCCGGACGCTCGATGCGGACACCGTCGTCTTCGACGAGGAGCTCAGCCCGGCCCAGCAGAGGAACCTCGAGAAGGTGTTCGGGCGCACCGCCATCGACCGCACGGCGGTGATTTTGGATATTTTCGCCCAGAACGCGCGCAGTCCCGAAGGGAAGGCCCAGGTCGAACTCGCCCTTCTCCGCTACCGGCTCCCACGCCTACGGGGGCGGGGCGGGGACCTGAGCCAGCAGGCCGGAGGCATCGGGACTCGGGGGCCGGGCGAGACCCAACTCGAGGTTGACCGCCGGCGCCTGGTCCGGCGCATGCACCGGCTGGAGGCGGACCTGCGCGACGTGGATCGCACGCGGTCGCTGCAGCGGCGGGGGCGGGCCCGGGGACGCCATCGCGAACTGGCGCTGGTCGGCTACACCAACGCCGGCAAGTCGACGCTGCTCAACGCGCTGACCGACGCCGGCGTGCCCGCCGCCAACCGGTTGTTCGTCACGCTCGACCCGCGCACCCGCCAATTCGCTCTGCCGGGTGGTGAGACGGTCTTGGTGACCGACACGGTGGGCTTCGTGCGCAAGCTGCCGCATCAACTGGTCGAGGCCTTCCGCACCACCTTGGCCTCGGTACGGCTGGCCGATCTGCTCGTCCACGTGGTCGATGGCACGGCCGAGAACGCGGAGAGCCAGATGGCGGCCGTCCACACCGTGCTCGAGGAGATCGGTGCGGCGGATGTGCCCGAACTGGTCGTGGTGAACAAGGCGGACCGGGCTCCCCTCGAGGCCAAGGGTCTGGCGCACCGGATAGACGGTTCGGTCCTGCTCTCGGCCCGGACCGGCGAGGGCATCGACGAGTTCCTACGCGTGGTCGGCGATCGCCTGCGCGGTTCGGACCGGGTGGTGGAGCTCGTGGTGCCCTGGGCCCGCGGCGATGTGCTGGCCGCCGTGCACCGTGAGGGAGAGGTGGTGGGTCAGACCGATGGCGAAGAATTCGTGACGTTGCAGGTCGTCCTCGATGAAGTCGGCAAAGCGCGTTTCGCCGAGTTCGTGACGAACGCGTGATGGTGGAGATGCGATGACGGAGCCGATGCGATGACGGAGCCGAGCACATGACGCAGCCGATGCGCATGACGGGGGCGGTCGCATGACGGGGGCGGTCGCATGACGGGGGCGGTCACATGACGGAGGCGGTGCGGGTTCCGTTCCAGCTGCCGCCGTATCCCTACGATCGTGTGGCTGCATTGGGAAAGCTGGCTGCTGCGCTGCCCGGGGGGATGGTCGACTGCTCCATCGGTACGCCGTGTGATCCGCCCCCGCCTGGCGTGATCGAGGCGTTGTCGTCGTCGGGGAGCGAGCGCGGCTACCCGGCCTCAGCCGGAAGCCCGGCGCTGATCGGAGCGGCCGCCGCATGGCTGGAGCGCCGTTTCGGGCTCGAGCCGGTCCCGCACTCCTCGATCTCGGCCTGCGTGGGCACCAAGGAGCTGGTGGCCTCGGTGCCGCAGATGCTCCGACTTCGAGAGCCTGAACGCGACACGGTGCTCTACCCGGCGGTGTCATACCCGACGTATGCCATGGGGGCTGCATTGGCGGGGTGCCGGGCGGTGCCGGTGCCGCCACGTGCCGGGCTACCCGGACAGGCTCGGCAGCCCGGAGGTCTCGACCTCGAATCGGTCAGTCCCTCGGATGCCGCCCGTGCCCTCGTGCTCTGGTCGAATTCACCGTCTAATCCGACCGGGGGCTTGGGCGACCTGCACGCCGAGGGGGCTTGGGGCCGTGCCCACGGGATTCCTGTGTTCTCCGATGAGTGCTACGCCGAATTCACCTGGGAGGGCCCGCCGCGCTCGGTGCTCGAGACCGGTTTCGACGGCGTGGTGGCCGTCCATTCCCTTTCCAAGCGGTCGAACCTGGCCGGGGTGCGGGTGGGATTCTTCGCCGGCGATCCGGAGCTGGTGGAATTTCTCCGGAGTGTGCGTCGCCATGCCGGCCTCATGGTGCCCGGGCCGGCCCAGGCCGCCGGTGCGGTGGCTCTGGCCGACGACGAGCACGTGGTGGTGCAGCGGGAGCGCTACCGGGAGCGTCTGGTCTTTCTGGCCGGGGTCCTGGCAGGTGCCGGCTGCCCCGTCGAGCTTCCTGAAGGAGGGTTCTACCTCTGGGTGCCCGTGCCAGCGGAGCGCTGGAATGATCCCTGGTCAATGGCGGAGGACCTGGCCCGTCGAGCCGGGCTCCTGGTCAGTCCCGGCGATCTCTACGGTGCCGACGGCGCTGGGTTCGTGCGGGTCGCGGTGGTCCAGCCGATGGATCGACTGGAGCTGGTCGCCGAACGGCTGGCCGGCTCCCGCTGAGGCAGCGGGCCGGCTGGCTGAGGCCCGTGTGGCCCGTGGCTGATGGTCGTTGAGGCCCGTGGCTGGCTGACCGGTTGGGCCGCCGGGTTCTCCGACCAGGTGATCCCCTGCCATTAGGGTAAATCGTATGGCAGACCTCCGAGCGAGCATTGAAGAGTTGTGGGAACGAAAGGCCGAGCTCTCCCCGAAGGACACGGACGCGGCGCGCATCGTGGAGGAGGCCATCGATCTGCTCGATTCGGGCCAGGCCAGGGTGGCCGAGGTGGATCCCGCCACCAATGAGGTGGTCGTCCACGAGTGGCTGAAGAAGTCGATCCTCATGCTGTTCTCGCTCCGCGGCATGGAGACCAGCGAGTACGGACCGTTCGAGTTCGCCGACAAGTTGCCGCTCAAGCACAACTTCGCCGCAGCGGGGGTTCGGGTCGTGCCCGGCGCCTCCGCCCGCTGGGGTTCCTTCTTGTCCCGCGGCGTTGTCCTGATGCCCTCCTACGTGAACATCGGTGCCTGGGTGGGGGAGGACTCGATGGTGGACACCTGGGCCACGGTGGCGTCGTGCGCGCAGATCGGCGCGCGCGTCCACCTGTCCGGTGGGGTGGGCATCGGTGGGGTGCTCGAGCCCCCGAATGCCGTGCCCGTCGTGGTGGAGGATGACGCCTTCATCGGTAGCCGCTGCATGGTGACCGGAGGGGCCCGGGTCGGGCAGGGATCGGTCCTCGGCGCGGGAAGCTTTCTCGACCCGTCGATCCCGGTCATCGACGCAGAGACGGGTGAGGAGATCAGCCGGGGTGTGGTGCCTCCGTGGTGCGTCGCCATCCGGGCGAGCCGTCGGCGTGAGTACCCGGGCGGTGAGTTCTTCATCCCTTGCGTGTTGATCATCAAGCGACTCAACGAGGGCGAACGGCATGACAAGGCGCAGCTGAACGCCGTCCTGCGTGAGCATGGCGCAAGTACCTGAGGCCGGTGCCGTGGGCGCGGGCGCGGCGGGGGCGTGGGCGCGGGCGCGGGCGTGAACGACGCTGACCCCGTGAACGACGCTGACCCCGTGAACGACGCTGACCCCGTGAACGACGCCGTAAACGACGCCGTAAACGACGCCGTAAACGACGCCGTAAACGACGCCGTAAACGACGCCGTAAACGACGCTGAGACCGTGAACGACCTGTTGGATGCCACGGCGGAGTTGATGGCCATTCCATCGTTGAGCCATGCCGAGGGTGCGCTGGCCGACCTGGTGGAGGAACGTCTCCGTGCCTGTTCGTGGCTCGAGACCGTCCGCCTGGAGGACAACGTGGTGGCGCGGACGTCCGATGGGCGGGGGCAGCGACTGGTGCTGGCCGGGCATCTCGATACCGTTCCACCCAACAACAACGCTGCACCTGTCTTCGATGGCGACACACTGTGGGGTGTCGGCTCATCGGACATGAAGGGTGGCCTGGCCGTCATGCTCGAACTTGCGACGACCACGTGCGCTCCTTCGATTGATCTCACGTGGTGCTTCTACGCCTGCGAAGAAGTAGGGCGTGCGGAGAGCGGGCTTTTGGCCCTCTGGGAACAACGCCCAGATCTGCTGGCTGGGGATGCAGCGATCCTGGGTGAGCCCACCGGAGCGTTGGTCGAGGCCGGTTGCCAGGGCACCATGCGGGTCGTGGTGTCGCTTGTCGGCGTGCGAGCCCACACGGCGCGGCCTTTTACCGGGCGTAACGCCATTCACCGGCTCGGAGCGCTGCTCCAGCGCGTGGCGGAGTGGGAGGGCAGAACGGTGACGTTGGACGGATGCGCGTATGCCGAACAGCTCCAGGCGGTGGCCGTTGACGGGGGAGTGGCTGCGAACGTGGTGCCGGATGCCGCCAGCGTGACTCTGAACTTTCGTTACGCACCCGACCGGCACCTGGCAGACGCCGAGGAGTACCTGCGCCAACTCCTTGCCGGGACCTTCGACGAGGAAGAGGGTGATAGCTGGGCTGTCGTCGACGGGGCCGATGGCGCTCCGCCGTCTCTGGGCCATCCTCTGCTTGCCTCGCTTGTGACGAAGACGGGTGTCGCACCCAGGGCCAAAGTCGGATGGACCGATGTGGCGTCGTTTTGGGAACATGGCGTTCCTGCAGCGAACTTTGGCCCGGGGGACCCGCTGCTGGCTCATCACCCGGACGAGCACGTGACGCGTGCGCAGTTGCAGCGAACGCGTGAGGTCCTTGCTGCACTTATTGCCTGATCGTCTCCAAGCGATGGGTCAGTGGGAGTCGGGGAATGTAGCGAATGCCGGGTGCGCCGGAAGCCATGTTCGTTGGGGTTTTACACCGCTCTCTTTAACTTGAGCGCCCGCCGCCCTCTCCACGGACGCGCCCATATGCCCCTTCAGGGACAGGAATGGCGATTCTGAGGAAGATGGTGCGCACAGACGGCGCAGTCGTGAAGCGATCTGCGTCTGAAACGGGCAGCGGTGCGACTCCAGGCGGTGCGACTCCGAAGACCCGCCGTCGCCCTTAGGGACCGCCCTCGTCGCCGTCCTCGTCATCGTCGGACTCCCAGCCTGTGTCGTCGCCGCCGCCGGCGCCGCCGCCGCCGTCGTCGTCATCACCGCCGTCGCCGGTCCGGCCGCCGACACCGCTGCGGTCCCCGTCACTGGTCCCGTCCCCCTCGCCCCCAAGGGATCCGTGGTTCTTCAGTCGATTGTGGAAGCCGCAGAGGACCTGCCCGTTTTCCTGAGTGGTCTCGCCGCCCTTGGCGAAGGGGATGATGTGGTCGATCTGGCAGCGCTCGGCGGGGGCCTCACAAAAAGGGTGGGTGCAGCACTGGTCACGCACTTCAATGGCCCGCCGGGTCGCCCCGGTGAAGAACCGGGCCTTCTTGGAGCACTCGATGCGGGTCCCCGGAGCAAAGACGATGCGTTCGAAGTCCGCCCCCTCCAGCCAGGGCAAAAGGGCCCCGGGGCTGACCACGGGACCCCCTTCGATCTGGCTGATGCGGCCGAAGAGCGTTTCGTAGCCGACGAGGACACTGAAGAGGGGGGAGGGACGCCGGTCGGTCGCTTTGGCCCCCCGGGAGCGCACCGCCATCTCGACGAGGGCATCGGCCCGTCGTTGCGCCGGGGTGCGGGGCAGATCACCCAGCTTGGGGTCACGCCCGAGCGTCTCTTTGGCGCCGGCCCACTCGGCCTCGAAGAGCTCTTCTTCGATCCGGGCCAGCTCGCCGGCCACAATGGCGCCGCCGACCGGGTCGAGGCTCCCGCCCAAGAGGTACATCCCGTGCAGGCTCTGGCTCACATAGGCGTCACGTCGGGCCCGCCGGGCCATGTCGGCCTCTTGTGCCCCGTCGGGGTCGGCCATCTGGGTGAAGTAGGCCACGGCGTTGGCGAAGGGCACGAACGTGAGCTCTTTGGCCGCTTCGACCAGGGTCCCTTCACAGAGCCCGAAGGCCTCGGGGTCGGCGTGGGCCACCGCCTGGGCCGCCTTGACCAACACGTCGACATGGGCCGGGCTGATCGAACCCTCACAGAACGCCTGGGCCACCACGGGCATCGACGCCAGGGCCCGGCCCCGGCGCAACTGAGCCCGCACCTCGCTGAGAGGCAGGTGGCACGAGGCGGCGACCCAGGCCGGGGCACTTTGGGCCCCGTCGCTCGCCCATTCCCCACCCTCGGCGAAACTGGCCACCGCTTTTGACAGCGTGCACGACATGCTCGAGAGGCCACGCTCTAACGCGACGATCGAGTCACGATCCCCATAGGCGAACGGGTCCATCTGCGCCAAAGAAGCCAGCATCTCGCTGAGCGCAGCCACCACATCGACAACATCAACATCCATGCTGCAACTCAAGCAGGGGGGTGTGACATTTCACCCCTGCTCAGGGCCCACAAAAAAGAAAGAAATACCGTACAAAACCCGCAAACGAGCGACCGTTGCCGGAGCGACGGGAGCGACGGGAGCGACGGGAGCGACGGGAGCGGCCGAAGCGGTGGGAGCGACGGGAGCGGCGGGAGCGGCGACAGGCGACGGGCGACAGGCGACGGGCGACGGGAGGGACGAAGGAGCGACGGGAGGGGTGGGAGGGGCGATGGTGGCGTGAGCGGCGTAAGGCGACGCTGGACGGGAGCAGACTGGCGGGAACAGGCCGGGAGCGTTACAACGCTGCGCTCGCCGGCATCATGTGGTCCACGACGTTCAGGCAGCCCGACGCTGGGTGGAGAGCTTGGTGACCGCCGTCGAGAGAAGGCGCAGATCGCTCTGACCCGGCAACCGGTCAACTCGGCGGTCGATGCGCTCGGCCATGGCTTGACCCTCGGGGCCGTCAAAGAGATAGTGCACCAAAAAATCGACTTCCTTCTTGGGCATGACGCCGGAGCCGACGGGGCGCCACGTGTGGCTGAGGAAGAATCGGGTCAGCTTCTGGGCCCGGGGGCTCTCCGAGAGGCGACGTCCGGCCTCGGACGCGTAGAAGTCGATGTGGCCACCCTCTTGCTTCATGATGCGGCCCAGCAGGTCGCGCAACGTTGGGTGTGCGGCTTGTTCGCTCAGTCGGCTGTAGCCGGCCTGGGTCGTCCACTCGTTGATGGCGCCCCAGGTCATGTGGAGCGCAATGAAAGCCTTCCCGGCGAACGCTGCCGAGGCGATGGTGCTCAGAGTCGTCACGGCCTCCTTGCGTCGGTGCCGTTCCCGCAATGCGGCGATCCGGGGAGCGCCCGCCTGTTCGCCGTGGGCCTGGAGCACCTGACCAATGGCCTCGCCGTGCCACATCTCCTCAAAGACCCAACACGACAAGAATGAGGTGATCTCGGGGTCTTGGTGGGCGGGAGTCAGGAGCAGGTCACGCAGGTAACACACGGTGTGGTGCTCGACGTCGTGCATGTAACGCAGGGTCCGGATGGCTGGTCCAGGGAGGGGCTGGTCCTTGAAGTCATCGAAGTTGATGCCCTCGAGGTTCAATCGTCCCGCTCTGTTCCGGTAGGAATCGATCGTGGTTCTCATAGCACCTACTATTCGCACCAGAGGCGAGGCCCGGATGGGCCAATATGCCGAAACATCTGAATCTCGAGACAGATCCGAATAGGAAAGTACATGCAAGAGATCGGAGACGTGAGCGATGCTCAGCTGGTCACCTCGGTCGCCCGATACAGCGAGGTGGCGCTAGCCGAGGTGTACCGCAGGCACGGAGGCGCTGTCTACGGATTGGCCCGTCGCGTGTTGAACAGTGCCCCGGAAGCCGAGGACGTCACGCAAGAGGTCTTCCTGCGTCTCTGGAACCAACCCGACCGCTTCGATCCCACCCGGGGCACCCTGCGCTCATTCCTCCTCGCCCAGGCGCATGCCCGCGCCGTGGACGCCATCCGCTCGCTGAACTCACGGCGGCTGCGAGAGGCCAAGGACGCACGCCGTACCGCCAGCGCCGAGTACGACATGCAGCACGAGGTATGGGACCTCTCGCTGGCCGAAAAGGTGTCGGAAGCGCTGAGCACCCTTCCCGTCGAGGAACGACGCGCTATTGAGCTCGCCTATTTCGACGGGCGCACCTACGTCGAGGTCGCCCAGCTTCTCGACCAACCCGAGGGGACCATAAAGAGCCGCATCCGCAACGGCATGCGTCGCATGCGGGCCATTCTGGTTGAAGCAGGAGTACAGGGAGTCGACGCGTGACGCACGACGAAGTAAGCGAGCTTTTGGGTGCGTTCGCCCTCGACGCGGTGGATGGCGACGAGTACGAGCAGATCGAGGCGCACCTCGCTGAATGCCCGCGTTGTCGGGCGGAAGTCGACGCACATCGAGAAGTGGCCGCGGCATTGGGCAATTCGGTCGAGCCGCTTCCCGAAGGTTTGTGGGACAGCATCGCCAGCCGGCTGCCTCCTCGACAGGACGAAGAAGCGCCGCCGATGCCACAGCTCGTGCGCGACGTTCTCGCTGATGACGGGGGAGGGGAAGCCGCAACGTTCGCCGCGCCGAAGTCGCCTGGTTCGTCACGTTCCGCCCGCGCTCCATGCGGAGCCGATTTGCCGCAGCGGCCATCATCGCCGTTGCGGCGGCGGCCGTGGCCATTGTCCTGGGCGTGAATCTGGTCCATGACAATCATCAGATCTCCCAGCTGCACAATGCAGCCGGGGCGAGCGCGCACACCGCTGTCGTGGCCGCACTCACTACCCCGGGCCACAAGCTCGTGGACGTGGAGACCCCGGCGCATAGCCAGGTGGCACAGTTCGTGGTCGTCCCCAGCGGCCAGGGCTATCTGGTGAAGTCCGATCTGCCGACATTGTCGTCCAGCAAGACCTATCAACTGTGGGGGGTGTTCGATGGACGCTCGATCTCCCTCGGACTTCTGGGGCAGTCACCGCATCAGGCCACATTCACGTCCGCCGGCTCGAAGAGTCCTACGGCCTTGGCCATCACCATCGAACCGGCTGGCGGCTCCGTAATTCCCACTGGTTCGATGCTGGCCACGGGGACGGTCTAACCGGGTCTGTTAGGTTCCGGTTTCATGTCTGAGCGTGGCGGGTCCAAGAAACCTCGTCCCATCGAAGATAGGTGCGGAGGCCGAGCCGGTCAAGCTCGGGTCGATGCTCTTCACCATGGTGGAGCCTCATCGCGGCCACGAGGTGGCGTACAACCGTTGGTACGAACGGGACCACTTCTACTCAGGTTGCATGGTCGGTCCCTACACGTTTGCCGGTCGTCGTTTTGTCGCCACGGCTGGGCTCAAGGCGTTACGAGACCCCGATCCCTCGGAGATCACGGGCACGCCGGAGCGCGGGTCGTACGTCTCGGTGTACTGGATCCTCGACGGCTATCACACGGTCTGGAATCGCTGGGCGTTGCGTCAGGTCAATGCGTTGCACGCGGCAGGGCGCATGTTCGAAGAGCGAGACCACGTCCACACTCTTCCGTACAAGTATCGCTGGGATTTCCGGCGCGACCCTGACGGCGTACCGATCGAGGTGGCGTTGGACCATCCGTACTGGGGTTTCGTGCCCGTCTTCATCGACCGGGCCGAGGGCACCGACAAACGAAGCATTGTGGGAATGGCTCCGTACGGAGCATCTCCCGAGCCTGCTCCCCGGATCCGACGCCGACCTCGTGGCGGCCTTCACCCCGATGACGGTCGAGGTTGACGGACAGGCGGGAGTGCAGCACGGGGCCGGAAGCGATAGCCGCACGCTATTGCTGTGGTTCTTGAGCACACCGCCCGAGGTGGCGTGGGAAACGGTCATCGTCGAGCATCGTCGTCGTCTCGAAGAGTCCGGACTCGGCACCGTTGTCGCCGCCTTGCCCTTCATTCCCACGATTCCGGGCTCGGATACGTACACCGACCAGCTCTGGCCGGACTGAAACTCTCCACGTCCCACCTCCACCTCCACAACCACGTCGAACTCCACGTCCAGGTCCGGCACCAGAGGCATCAGGTCCGGCCCGTCCTCGAGTTCCGGCAGCGTCCGGTGTCGACCCCGTCGGCACTTCCGGAATGGGTTTTCGGGAGCACGGCTGCCGCCAATTTCGGCAAAGCGGTGTCACATTCGAATGGCGGCCGGTGTCTCATGCCGAGAGCAGATAATTCGGAGGAGAAATCATGGCCAGTACGACGAGGATCCCGAAGGCACAGCTGACCGGCTTGTACGGAGCAATGGTCACGCGGATGTCCCGCAAGATGTTCGGCGAGGTGCTCGAGCCGGCAGAGGTGCTGTGGCACAACCGCAAGGTGCTGAACTTCAGCTTCGGTCTCGGTCGGAAGATGCAGAAGTGGGACCAGTGTGACGAAAGCCTGAAGTCCTTCGCCCACATGGCCGTAGCCAGTCTGGTCGGTTGCAGTTTCTGCTTGGACCTCGGCTACTTCGCCGCCCATAACGAGAAGCTCGACCTGACCAAGGCGCGTGAAGTGCCCCGGTGGCGTGTGTCCGATGTCTTCACGCCGCTCGAACGCGACGTCCTCGAGTACGCCGAGGCGATGACGCAGACGCCGCCGACGGTCACCGACGAGCTGGCGGCCAGGCTGCTGGAGCCACTCGGTCCGGCCGCCCTCGTCGAGCTGACGTCGTATATCGCGGTGGCCAACCTCATGGCACGCTCGAACACCGCCTTCGGTATCGAGTCACAGGGGTTCTCGGCCGCCTGTGGCCTCAAACCGCTCGCCGTCGCCTCGACGGCATGACCGTCGACCCCTTCGTCACCCATCGCGGGCTGCTCTTCACCGTCGCCTACGAAATGCTCGGCTCTGCCGCCGATGCCGAGGACGTCGTCCAGGAGACCTGGCTGCGGTGGGCCGGCGTCGATCAGGCCGACGTGTACGACCCCCGCTCCTATCTGGTCCGGATCGTCACCCGGCAGGCGTTAAATCGGCTCCGGTCGGTGTCCCGCCGCCGGGAGGATTACGTGGGGGAGTGGCTGCCCGAGCCACTGCTCACCAGTCCTGACGTGGCCGAGGACGCAGAGTTGGCCGAGAACGTCTCGATTGCCATGCTCACGGTGCTGGAGACCCTGGGTCCGGCCGAGCGGGCCGTCTTCGTCCTCCGCGAGGTGTTCGAGACGCCCTACGAGGAGATCGCCGAGGTGGTGGGCAAGAGCCCGGCCGCGGTCCGCCAGATCGCGCATCGTGCCCACGAACACGTGGCCGCGCGGCGGCCGCGGATGCAAGTGGATCGAGCCCAGCAGCTGGCCGCTGTCGAGAAGCTCATGGCCGCCATCTCCACGGGCGACGTGCAGGGACTGGTCGAAGTGCTCGCCCCCGAAGTGGTGTTGGTCTCCGACGGCGGTGGTCTGGTGGCGGCGGCGCGGCGGCCTATCACCGGCGCCGAGAAGGTGGCGGCGTTCCTCGCCCGCTTGGCGCACGTCCCGAACCTCTTGGCGACCACCGCCTGGTTCAACGGCATGCCGGGTGTCCGCTTCGACGTGGGTGGCGAGGCCACTGCGGTGAGTCTGGCGGTCGAGGACGGATCGGATCACACGGATCTACGCGATCCGCAACCCGGACAAGCTGGGACGGCTGGATGAGGTGGCTGAATTGCGGCGGTGACCGCTCCGAATTGCGGCGGTGACCGCTCCGGGCCGGAGCAATGGACGCCTTGCTGCGGGGGTGACCGTGGCCGCCCCGGACGGCCCCTCCGGTCAGCGGTGGGCGAGTATCTCCACGTGCGGCACGACGAATACGCCGTCGGGTGAGGCGGCCCACCGCAGGAATGCCTGTGCGATCTGCTCCAGTTCTTCGGTGGTGCTGAGCCCGTACGCCACCGCCTGTTCGGCGAAGCGCGACAGCCGGACCCGATCAGCCCAAAGGCCTCCCCACCACTGGCGTGACTCCGGATCGGCAAATGTCCAACAGGTGCTCGAGACCGCGACGTCGTCGAAGCCGGCCGCGTGGGCCAAGCCGAGCAGGGACGGACCGATGCGGGCGTTGTGGCCATTGCGCTCGGTGACGGCGAGATAGAGCTCCATCCAGCGGTCGAGGGCAGCATCCGGCGGTGCCCAGACGAACGCGCCGTAGTCGCTATCTCGGACCGCCAGGACCCCGCCGGGGCGGAGTACCCGGCGTAATTCCACCAGGGCGGACCCCGGGATCGACGAGGTGTTGCAGCACCTGGTGGGCATGAACGACGTCGAAGGTGGCGTCGTCGTAGCCCAGCGAGAAAAGGTCACCTACCTCGTACCGCAGGTTGGTGATGCCGCGGCTTGCGGCGTAGGCCCGAGCCTGCGCGATGACGTCATCGGAGGCATCGAGTCCGACCGCCTGTCCCGGCGCCACCAGTTCTGCCAGATCAGCCGTGATCGTGCCTGGACCACACCCGATATCGAGGAGTGACAGCCCCGGCCGCAGGTGGGGAAGGAGGTACGCCGAGGAGTTCTCCGCCGTGCGCCATGTGTGGCTGCGCAGGACGGACTCGTGGTGCCCATGGGTGTAAGTCATGAGAACATTGTGCCAAGGTGCCCGAGCTTCCCGAAATGCAGGCGTTGGCCGAACGGCTCCAGGAGTTCGTAGCCGGCCGCGCTCTGGAAAAGGCGGACCTGCTGAGCTTCTCCTCACTCAAGACGTTCTCGCCGCAAGTCGAGGAGCTCTACGGTCAGAAGCTCGACACGATCACCCGCCGGGCCAAGTATCTGGTTTGGAGCTTTGCAGGTGGCACCCGGATCATCGTCCATCTTTCGCAGGCGGGCCGCGTCGACGTGGAATCACCGCCGAAGACGACCCGACCGCGGGGCTCGGTCGTTCGCTTCCGATTCGCCGGTCCGGCGGCCGGCGCAGCAGAAGAGCGGGCGGTTCTCGTGCGTGAGTATCGGAACCCAGCGCAAGGCCTCGTGGTGGGTGCTGGCTCCCGGTGACGAAGGGCCATTGGAGGGACTGGGCCCTGAGCCCGACTCGCCGGCTTTTGCCGAGCTCATACGCACCAGCAAGAGTACGCGGCGCCTGCACAGCGATCTGCGTGATCAGAAGGTGGTGTCGGGCATCGGACGCGGTTGGGGCGATGACATCCTCCACCGCTCCCGCCTCTCGCCCTTTGCGTCGTTGGGGTCGCTCAACGCCGAGGAGCGGGAACGTCTGCTCGAGGCGACCACGACCGTGCTCGATGAGGCGCTCGCCCTCGAACGCACCCGGTCGGGGGGCCTTTCGGAGGCAAAGCTCGGTGGTCGCTTCGCCGTGCATGGAAGGTTCGGTCAGCCTTGCCCTACCCCGGGATGCGGGGACGAGATGCGCCGGGTGTCGTTCGAGTCCTACGAGATGACGTACTGCGCCTCGTGTCAGACGGGCGGCAAGGTGCTGGCCGACCGTCGACTGTCCCGCTTGCTCAAGTAGCGGGCACCCGACAGCTCAGACCTGTCGAACGATGGTGACGACCTTGCCGAAGATGGTCACGTCATCGTCGCCGTCGAACACCATCGGCTCAAAGGCGGCGTTGGCCGGTGTCAGGACGATGCGCCCGTCGCGGCGACTGAATGTCTTTATCGTGGCCTCGTCGTCCGGAATTCCGGCGACCACGATGTCGCCGTTCTCCGCCTCGGGTTGTTGACGGACGACCACGAAATCGCCGCTGAAGATGCCGGCGTCGATCATGGAGTCCCCACGCACACGCAGCATGAAGGTGGGCCCGGTTCCTGTGAACTGCTCGGGCATCGGGAGGAGCTCTTCGACGTTCTCCTGCGCCAGGACCCCCGTGCCCGCCGCCACGTCACCGATGAGCGGCACGTTGCGCACGGCCGACGTCGCCATGCTTTTGGTGGAGGTCGGGTCGTAGTGGACCTGGATGGCCCGGGGTTTGCTGGGGTCCCGGGACAGATAGCCCTCACGCTGCAGAACGGCCAAATGGGTGTGCACGGTGGCCGACGAGGTCAATCCGACCGCTTCGCCGATCTCCCGCACGGAAGGGGGATAGCCCCGGTCCCGCTGGCTGTCGGCGATGAAGGTGAGGATCTGTTGCCTTTTTCCGCTCAGGACTTCGGCCATCGGGCTTCTCCTTCTGCCCCCCACGACTCACCAGGGAGGGCGAACGTTCGTTCGTTCCCTCGCAAGATAGCTGGCCCGGAGGCCTAAAGCAAACACCTGTTCGGTATCCTGGGTCTCCTTGGGTCTCCTTGGGTCTCCTTGCGCTCCTGGGGCCTCGTTCGGTGACGGGTACAAGCTCCCCGGCCGCCTCCCTCCCGACTCTGCATGACGTGATACACCCCCTCCGTACTCTGGGGACATGCGGAGCGAACAGGCGTTCGGAAAATTGTTTGACATCGAACACCTGTTCGTGATCGACTGTGAAAGAAGCGAACATGTGTTCGAAGGAGGAGAGGCGATGTCGGTCGCACTTGAGCTTGAGTACGAGGAGTTCTACCCGAGGCTGACGGTGGTGCCCCCGCTGGCGGAGCGGGCCAGACCCTCGGCGTCGGTGCAGCGCCGTCGCCTGATTCTGGCGGCCGTGGTGGTCGTCCTGTTGGTCGTTCTCATGCTGCCTATCCGGGCCATCGGCGGTAAGACGATCGCCGGCGCCGGGCCCACCGCCGGGCAGGAATACGTCGTCCGCACCGGCGACACGCCCGCATCTGTCGCCACGCGGGTGGATCCGAACCACGTCGCCGCTGTGGAGAAGCAATTGATCAGCGAGACGGGCTCGTCCGTGCTCGTGCCGGGAGAGCATCTGCTGATTCCCTGACTATGGTCGACGGTGTGCGATGTCCGTGGTGCGCCGTTGATGATGACCGGGTCGTCGATTCGCGCCTGGCCGAGGAGGGCGGGGCCATTCGGCGTCGCCGGGAGTGCCTCGGATGCGGCCGTCGGTTCACCACCTTCGAGCGGGTCGAGGAGGTTCCGCTGTGGGTCGTGAAGCGGACCGGTCTCCGTGAACCGTTCGATCGGACCAAGGTGGTGGCCGGGGTGCGGTCGGCATGCAAGAACCGGCCGGTGAGCGACTCGGACATGGAGGAATTGGCGCAAGCGGTGGAAGACGCGCTGCGGACCGAGACCTCGGAACCAACCAGTGAGCAGGTGGGAGTGGCCGTGTTGGAGCGCCTTCAAGCGCTTGACGACGTGGCGTACCTCCGCTTCGCCAGCGTGTACAAGGGCTTTGAAGATGCCGGCGACTTCCAACGGGAGGTCGGGCTCCTGACCAAGACGACGGAGCCCAAACGGCGGTGATGGACGACATACCCGGGGTGGCATTGGCCGTCTATGCCCATCCGGATGACGCTGACGTCGCATGCGGGGGAACGTTGGCCCGCTGGGCCAAAGCGGGTACCGCCGTTCACCTCGTGGTCTGCACGGACGGAGGCAAGGGGACGTTTGACCCGAAGGTCGAATCCAAGCGGTTGGTGGCCACCCGCGCCGCTGAACTGGAAGAGTCATCGGCCGTCATCGGTCTGGCCAGTGTGACGAACCTCGGATATCCGGACGGCGAACTCGAGGATTCGGATGCCTTCCGGCGGGTGCTCGTCGAATGGGTGCGCCGCCTGCGACCCGGGGTGGCGTGCGGGCATGATCCTTCGGCGCTGTTCTTCGGCCAGGAGTACTTCAATCATCGGGACCATCGCATCGCCGGCACGGCGTTGTTGGATGCGGTGGCACCGGCCGCCGCCCTCCCGCTGTACTACCCGGAAGCGGGTCCGGCGCATCAAGTGGCGACGGTCCTGCTGTCGGGCACGCTCGAACCCGACGAATGGGTCGATGTCTCCGAGACGATCGAGAGCAAGGCCACCGCCGTGGAGTGCCATCGCACGCAGTTTGCCGAGCCCGGCGGGTGGGCCGGCGAGGCCGTCCGGCGCCGGGCAGAGGAGGAGGGTCGGCGCGCCGGTGTTCCCTTTGCCGAGGGTTTCCGCCGTCTCACCCTTGGTGCGTGACCCCGCCCCGATCCCGACCATCTTGCATGTCGACATGGACGCCTTCTTCGCCTCGGTGGAGGTGCTCGACGATCCTTCGCTGGCGGGGCGGCCCGTCATCGTCGGTGGGGCCGGCGCCCGGGGCGTCGTGGCCTCCTGCACCTACGAGGCCCGGGCCTTCGGCGTGCATTCCGCCATGCCATCGGTCCGCGCCCGTCAGTTGTGTCCCGAGGCGATATTCCTTCCCGGTCGACACGGGCGCTACGCCGAGATCAGTGGCGAGTTGCACCGGATTTTGGCGGATATCACACCCATGGTCGAGCCGATCGGCCTCGACGAGGCCTTCCTGAATGTCGCCGGGGCGATCCGGATGCTCGGACATCCCGAAAAGATCGCCCAGGGGCTGCGGGACCGGGTGCGGTCACAGTTGTCCTTGGACTGTGCCGTGGGCATCGGTCGCTCCAAGATGATCGCCAAACTCGCTTCCCGTGCCGCCAAGCCGCGTGCCAGCCGGACGGGGCTCGTGCCGGGCCCGGGCGTGGTGGTGATCGAGCCGGACGTCGAGCTGGCCTTCCTGCATGGCCACAAGGTGGAGGCGCTGTGGGGTGTGGGCCCGGCCACGGCGAAACGCGTGCACGAGCTCGGGGTGCGCACCGTGGGGGACCTCGCCGCCATTCCGGTGGAGACATTGGTGCGCCGCCTCGGAAAGGCCAGTGGGCATCACCTCTCCGCGCTGGCCCACGGGGAGGACCCGAGCCCCGTGACACCGAACCGACCGGCGAAATCGATCGGCCACGAAGAGACCTTCAGCCAGGACCTCGTCGACCAGGCCGAACTGGAGCGCCATGTGCTGCGCATGGCCGAATCGGTGGCCACCATGTTGCGCGGCTCGTCCTCCGCTGCCCGCACGGTGACGGTCAAGGTCAAATTCAGCGATCTCTCCCTCCAGACCCGCTCACAGACGCTGGGTCAGCCCATCACGACCGGTGGCGCGATCGGTCAGGTGGCCGCCTCGCTCCTGGCGGGAATCGATCCGGGCGAGGGGATCAGGCTCCTCGGTGTCAGTGCGTCGGGTCTGGTCGAAGGCGGCGGTGACCAGTTGTCGTTCGATCTCGGCGACGGACGGGACGAAGGCGCGCAGAGTGCGATGTCCCGGGAGCAGTCGTGGCACGACGCAACGGCCGCGGTCGATGCGATTCGCGACAAGTTCGGCCGCTCTGCCGTGGGCACGGCCTCCATGGTCAGCGAGGAAGGGGTGCAGGTTCCGGCTCGCCGGGATGCACCATGGGGTCCGTCGCAGTAGGCCACCACTGCAGCCAGTTGCCGTGGTGGTGCATATCCGCCAACCGGACCGGGGGCGAACCGTCCGGAGCAAGGTGCACAAGGGCCGTGGCCAGATGGGAGGTGGGACGGGGCGACGGTGACGGCGGCGTCGGAAGGCCGGGCGTTTCGGCGGATGCCTCGGCGTAGAGGTAGTGCAACGCCCGCCCACGGGCGAGATCCCGGACGGTGGCAACGAGTTCGCCCTGCCGTTGCGGGCCGAGATAGGCGGCCACCCAGGAATGGAAGACGATCAGAGGATCGGACGGGGGGATGCGATCCACCACCGCCGGCAGGTCGTCGATGATGTCGCCCCGGTGCACCTACGGGTGGATGAGGGGTCGTGCGGGCGATCGCCAACGCCTCCCGCAGGCGGGTGAAGCGTGCGAGGTTGTCCGGCCAGAGACAGGCCAAGAGCCATTGCGAGCCGTCGTCGGAGGTCGGGTCGATCGGCGTCACGTCGATCCCGAACCTGCCTGCCACCGGCGGCAGGGAGAGCGGCGGCAGGGCACCGAGCTCACTGCGGACCGTGCACTCGAGGCGGATCCCGGCATCAGGCCGCCCGGCGGAAAGGACCGTCCCGTCGTCGCGCTGGCGATAGGTATAGGCGTAGGAGTCAAAAAGGAGATTGAGCCCGGCCGACGTCCCCAGGTCGAGGAGGGAGAGAGGTTGGCCCGGATAGCCCGTCGCGATGAGGTTGAAGGCCGGGAGGAGGGCGGTGCAGCGGCCGACCTCGTTGGTCTGGGTGCTGCGGGTGGCGAGAAGCTCGAGGAGCTCGGTCCGATGGGTCAGGCAGAAGCCCCTGAAGTCGCCGACCAGGTCGCCTGGGGGCGGCTCCTGGCCGCCGCCGCCGCCCCCGCCCATCGACTGCACGCTGTCGTAGTGGGCGGCGAGGGGATGGCGTACGCCTCCGAGGAGGAGGAAATGCACGGATGCCAGCAGCAGGTTCGGCCGGCGCTGCCGAAGGGGCACCTCAGCGAGCAGCGCCAGGATGTCCGGGTCGTCGGCCATTCCGCGGCAGATGACGTCGTAGGTGGTGGCGCCGTCTTTCGCCGCCCCTTGGGCAAAGGTCCGGAATTGCTCGGGGAGCGGAAGGGTCGACAAGGCCCTACGGCCGGGCCGGCTGGATGACCACTTAGCGGCGAGGCAACCCGGCGCCACCCGGGTGGTGCGGCATCCCGGCGAAGACTCCAGGGTGGCCCGTCATCAGGAGACGGTGACCAGCGTGCCGAGTGGGGTGAGCGGGAAGACGACCGCTGCATTGGCGATCGGCATCTCGACACAGCCCACACTCTGAGGGAAGCCGTAACTGGCCCGCGGGTACCCGTGCAGGGCATCGCCACCGTTGAAGTAACTGACCCAGCGGATACCGGGATCGACGTATTTGGAGCCGTCCGGGTTGGTGCCCGACATGGTCGTCACCGTGTAGCGCGCGTAGACGGGGAACGTCCCATCCGCGGTCGGGGCGGCGGCCACGCCCGTGTTCGACAACGTGTGGTAGACCGCGGCGCCGTTCTGATAGACGGTCGTGGTCTCGGGCAGTGACTTGGTCACGTACACGTAGTCGTAGGAGAGCGCGTTGCCTTGACCGTTTTCCAACGCGGTCAGCACGGCGCCCCACACCGCAGGTCCGGCGATGCCGTCGGTCTTGAGATTGTGTTGCGCCTCGAAGTTCATCACTGCGCCCTTGGTGATCACGTTGTAGGTCCCGGGGGTCCAGAGTGATGTGAGCGAAGCCGGTTGGTTGGCCCAGCGCCACGTGAAGGTGCCGACCTGGTCCGAACCTTCCTGGGTCGGAGAGGTCAGCGGTGAGGCCGCAGTGAAGTTGAGGGGCAGGTAGCCCAGCTCGGCCAACATCTGCTGCAGGCGCAGCGTCGAGCCCGGGGCGACGCTGAACGACACGGTGAAGTCGGCGGCGAGATGCTGGCCCCGCGAGCCGGTGGTTCCGCTGGAGCCGCCGGGAACGGTGATGGTCTCGAGCGTGCCGGGAACCAATGGCGCAGTGGCTTGATACTGCAGGAGCGAGGGTGACAGGACCCCCCACTGTCCGGCCACCGGGGGCGAAAGGGTCGGCATCGGGCTTCCCGGGGCCAGGTCCGTGGAGAACTGGACGGAAATGGTGGCGTCACCAGCCACGTTGTTACCCGTCGGCGTCGTGCTGACCACGCTCAACGGGGTGGGCGGGGCGGCAGTGGTGGCGGACGCCGACGTGTTGTGGCTGTGGGACACGAAGACGAACCCGGCTGCGGCAATCGCCAGGGTCAGGGCACCCACCAGTGCTATCCACAGGCGCGTGTGGGTACGCTCTTTCTTGCGAGAATGCTTACCTGACGCCATGGCAGCAGAGATTCTACCAGCTTGTTTTGGCAGCTCAAGCCAGGTGACGGCGGCTCGAGTGCCAGGAACGGCAGCTCGAGTCCCCCAGGAGCGCCGGCGCAAACGCTCAGGAGCGTCGGCTCAAGCCCTTACGGACGCCCAGATGGCTTCGGTGATCTGCTCCAGGCGTGCGGGATCGGTCACTTTCTCGCCGATGTCCTCGCGGACGTAGAAGGCGTCGACCACCAGCTCGCCGAGCGTGGAGACACGGGCCGAGACGACATCGAGGTTGGCCTCGAACAGCACCCGGGTGATGCGATGCAGCAGCCCGACCTCGTCCGGGGCCCGCACCTCGAGCACGGTGGCGCTGTCGGACGCCGCATTGTCGACCCGCACATCGGCCCCCGGCACGTGCGCCGCAGACCGCCGGCGGACCGGGTACACTCGCCCCCGCTCGGAGAGCCGTTCGTCGATCGGGAGCTTGCCCGCCAGGACCTCGGCCAGGTCCTCGCGCAACCGGGCCGTATCCGGCCAGGTGCCACGGGCGACCTCGACCGTGAAGACCTCGACCGCGACGCCGTCCTCGCCGCTCACATTCGCCGCCCGTACGTCCATGCCGTGCAGCGCCAGTGTGCCGGCGACGTCCGAAAGCAGCCCCGGCCGGTCGGGTGCGGCTACGACCACTTGCGGCGGCTCGAGGGAGACCGACGGGAGCCCGCTCGTGCGGACCTCCCCCATGAGCGTCCGGTACGGCGCCGGGATTTCGGGCGGTCCGATGGGCTGCGTCTCCCCGGCCAGCTCGAGGTCGGCCCGCCGCACCAGCTCGCGGACCAACCCCGCCTTCCAGGGACCCCACGCTGACGGTCCCGTGGCCCGACTGTCGGCTTCGGTCAGCGCGCCGAGAAGATGCAACGTCACCCGATTTCCCGCCGCCCGGGCGACGTTGGCCACCGTGGTGGGGTCGTCGAGGTCACGGCGCGTCGCGGTGTCCGGCAGGAGGAGGTGGTACCGCACCAAGTCGACGAGTATGTCGACGTCGGCCTCCTGGAAACCCATGCGGGTCGCCATCTCGCGCACGATCTTCAGGCCGGCCGCCGTGTGATCGCCCGGGAAGCCTTTGCCGATGTCGTGCAACAGCGCGCCGATCAACAGCAGGTCCGGTCGCTCCACCGAGTCGGTGAGCTCCGACGCTACGGCGGCGGCCTCCAGCAAGTGACGATCGACGGTATAGGTGTGATAGGCGTTGCGCTGCGGCTTGTTCCGCACGGCGGCCCACTCGGGGATGATCCGCGCTATGAGGCCGTGTTGGTCGAGCGACTCCAGCTTGTCGGTCGCCGCGTGTCCCGCCGCCAGCAGGCGGATCAGGGCTGCCAGCAGCTCGGGGTCCCAGGGATCGCTCGGCGGCGGCATCCGGTCGGCCAACCGGTGGAGCGAGCCCTTGGCGATGGGCTGGTCGAGTTCGGCCGCGGTGGCGGCCAGTTGGAAGGCCAGCGACGTGTCCTCCGAGACGGCGGCTGTCGGGAGCAGCGCGATCTCGCCGCTGACATCGACCATGTCCGGACCGACGGTGACGGGGGAGTCACGCCCGTCCCGCCCGGCCCGTTCTTCGCCGCGCCGCAGTCGGCGGCGCGGCTTGGGGCTCGGGTCCCACAGCTTGCGGCGCCGCCATACGTCGTCGCTCACCCAGGCGATCTGGCGCCCGGCGGCCGAGACCGCGGCCATGAGGATATCGGCATCCTCGAAGGCCAGCGCCGCCGCGATCTGGTCCTGATCCTGCAGGAGGAGCTTGTCCTGTTCGCGTTCGGCGATCCGGTGCAGTTCCACCCGGACGCGGGTGAGGACGGAGGTGGCCTGTGCGACGGAGGCCAGGTCGGCATAGTCGGCGAGCAACGGAGCGAAGGCTGAGATCGCCCGCAGCACGCTCACGTCGCGCAACCCGCCGTGGCTCTCCTTGAGGTCGGGCTCGAGCAGGAATGCCACATCACCCGCCACGCTGTGGCGTTCGTCCATCTGCGCCTCGAGGTCGGGCAGGTAGCGGGTGCCGAGCGTGTTGCGCCACGCGTTGCGGGCATCGACGATCAGGGGGTCGGCTACCTTGGGGTCCCCCCAGACGAGGCGGGCATCGAGCAGGCCGAGAGCGACCCGCACGTCGTCGGCCGCCGTGTCGAGGACCTCGCTCGGCCTCCGCACCGAATGATCGAGCCGGACTCCCTCGTCCCACACCGGGTACCAGATGGCGTCGGCGACCGCCTTTATGTCCCGCCGCCCGGAATGGAGGAGCACGACATCGAGGTCGCTGTAGGGGCAAAGCGAGCTCCTGCCGTAACCCCCGACGGCAAGAAGTGCCAGGTGACGGTTGTTTTCTCCGACGGCACGCTCGGCCACGCCGGAGAGCCATTCGTCGGCCTCGGCGCTGTAGGCCCGACAGAAATCGTCCCCCTGGAGGTCGGGTCGGGCGAGGAGCGCGCCGCGTCGTTCCCGGAGCGACGTGTCAGGGGCCATGGCGGGAACGTAGCATTGGCTCCGTGAGTAAAGAGGTAAGCCGCCGAGACAGCAGGCAGCCGGTGCCGGCGCGTCACAGCGCCGCCATGATCGCGGTGGGCATCGTCGGTGTCATCATCGCCTTCGTCGTGCTGCATGCCATCGCCGGCATCGTGTTCTTCTTCATCAAGCTGGCCGTCGTGGTCGCACTGATCGCAGCGGTTTTCTGGGTGCTCGGCCGTTACCGGCGCTAGCGACACCGCCCACTAGGCTGACCGCCCTGTTGTCACGGCGGCGTGGCCGAGTGGTTTAGGCAGGGGCCTGCAAAGCCCCGTACCCCGGTTCGAATCCGGGCGCCGCCTCCAAGTATTATCCCAGGTCAGATGGTATGTCCCGCCAAGTTACCTTTCCCGGCGGAACGTTTTTATACCGTCGCTATACCGTGGCCCATTATGGCCGACGGCGTACTTTGACGGGCTCCGGCGGACTCTTGGCAGCCGTCACCACGTCATCGAGGTACGAGGCGATGGCCTTCCCACGCTCGGCGGTGGCGTGCTGATACCGCAGAGCGGCAACGGGGGATGAGTGACCAGCGAAGGCCATCAGTTCGCGGAGCGTCACGTTCGGATTGCGGGCGACGACGGTCAAGGCATGGTGCCGAAGGTCGTGGATACGGACACCATTTAGCCCAATGACAGCGCACGCGTCCCTCCACGCGTGCGAGAGGTCTTGACGGCGAAGCGGCAATCCGGTCTTGCGAGTGAAGACGGGGGAGTCGGGTGCAGCGGCCACATAGGTGGCCAGATGGTCGACCAGTGATTCGAGGACGCTGGCCGGCAGGGCTTCGGTCCGGTTGCCAGCTTCTGACTTCGGAGGGATCAGAATCCGACCTTGGCCCGTGATCTCGTGCGCCTGCCGCGCCACAGTCACCGTGCCGCGCCGGGGATCAATGTCCTGACGTTGCAACCCCAAAAGCTCTCCAGCCCGTAGCCCGCCCAGGCCTGCAAGCAAGACGAGGCAACGCAACCTCGGGTCGATGGCGTCGGCGAGCTGAAGCACCGTTGCCGTCTCAAGCATCGGACGTTCGCGTGCTTGTTCGGTGCCGGCGCCTCGAATGACGCAAGGATTACGAGGGATAAGTTCATCGCTCACCGCCGTCATCAAGATTGCTCGCAACAGTCGATATGCCTTGGCGGCTTGGTCCTGGGACTTGACCATGATCACCTTCCCCGCCTCATCTCGCGAGCGGACGGAGATCCCCGAATGCCATGCACGGACACGTTCGGGCGTAATCTGTCGCAGCTTTGTTGCACCGAAGGCAGGTGTGATGTGTCGTCTCAGCAGAGCTTTGTAGCCCTGAAGGGTGGCCGGGGTGAGGGGCCTACCGCGCACGAGACGATGCTCCAACCAGGCTTGCGCATAGGGACCGAACAAGCGCTCGCCGCCCTTGGGATCGACGACAAGCCCGGCCAGATCCTCGCCCTCGATCTTTTTCTTATATGCCTTGGCATCATCGAAGAGAACAAAGGTCTTCGTTCGTTCCACGCCGTTGATCTCGAACCGCACGTCGTAGCGACGACCCTTGACGCCTTCTCTCGTTCGTATATGGGCCATGCCAAGAACCATAGCCCGTACAGGGCTTTAGTAAAGAGCTTCTAGACGGTATAACCGGTCGGCACGGGTTCGAGATCGGACTGGGTACGGGCCGGTTCCGCCGGACAGGGACCACCGCCGCTTACGGCCTCAAGCCCGCCCAAGGGCGAGAAACAATTCTTTGGGGGAAACCGAGCCGCCTGCGGCGGCGCTATCACCGCGCCCCCAAACAATTCTGTCTCGGCCCCAAGGGGCAGACCCTTGACCGGGCTTGACCCCGCTCGCTTACCGGTAGTCGTCGCCGTTCATCGAACGACGCAGCGGCGTCGTTCGCAAGGAACGAAGCCAAGAGCATAGGAGCGAACCATGAGCAACAACACGACCACCATCACCGGCAACCTGACCCGCGAGCCCGAAATCCGCTACACGAAAGAAGGTCAGGCCACGACCCAACTCGGTGTGGCCGTCAACCGGCGCTGGCAGGACCGGGCCACTCAGGAATGGCAGGAGGCCACCTCCTTCTTCGACGTCGTGTGCTGGAGGGACCTGGCCGAAAACGTGGCCCTCTCACTTTCCAAGGGGATGCGAGTGGTGGTCACGGGCCGCCTGGAGCAGCGCAGTTGGGAGACCGAGGAAGGTGAGCACCGTTCCAAGGTCGAGATCACGGCGGACGAGATCGGACCGAGCCTGCTTTTTGCCACCGCTGACGTGCGGCGGACCGAGCGCCGTCAGGGGATCTCCGAGACCGAATCCGACGTCTCCTCCTGAATCGTTGGCAACGTCGGCAGCCTTCTTCGGAGGGCTGCCCGCGGTGTTCACGGTGAGCATCATCGAAGGAGGCACGATGCAACACACGACAGATCTGACGAATTCGGATCGGGCGGACGTGGCCCAGAAGCACCACGACGTCGAGATCCTGGCGGAGGGGTGATGGCCTACAAGCTGAGCTTTGGCGACGGGGACGCCGATGCGGCGTTCTGGGAGAGGTTGTCCGGATACTGCGTCCAGATCACCTCACCCGATGGCGCGGGTGCCGACTACGAGGTAGTCGGCGGGACGACGTGGAACGAGGAACTGGGACTGGCCACGCTCCGCGTGCGGAGTTGGGACGGCGAGCTGGATGGTCCTACCGGAGAACCGTTTGAGCTCGGGCTGACCGGCGACGAGGAGGTGCACGTCTATTGATTGAGCCTGACGTCCGAGTCTGGGCGCCTCGTGCAGGTCCGCGCTCGAAGGACTACGCACGGTCCTGTTCTACTAGCAGCGCCTGGACGAAGTCGGCGAGACTGCTGCGCACCACAAGTCGACGCCGTCCTACTTTGACGCTTTGGATCTTCTTCGTCATCACGAGCTCGTAGGTTCTCGTCCGGCCGAGGCCGATCACGTCTGCCGCCTCTTCTACCGAGAGCAACAGTTGGGTATCCATATTCATGGTGTCTCCTTGGTGGGGGAGTGTGGGCTATTCACCCATCCGTTTGGGATGGGCATTTGGGTCGGCTGCATGGGCCTTGAAATAGGGGGGTCGAGCATTCGCTTCCTGCCAGTCGGGCCTCAGGCCACCAGCCGGTCGATGGCCTGGCGGCGTCGGCGTCGGAGATGGCCAGCCGGTACCCCGGCGAGGTCGGCGACTTCGGTCACCGATAGGCCGAGCACCCTCGTGGCATAGAGGACTGCGGCATCCGCAACCTTCAGGCCATTACCGGTCGCCTCGGCGAGAGCGGCCGCCAAGAGTTCCTCACCGGTGCGACCGACCGAGGCTGCGAGACCCTCCAACGTGTCTGGGGTGTTGCTTTGGCGGGAGCGGTGCCGACGCTCAGTGAGTTGGAGCGTGCGCAGCCTGGTGCGCACGCCCGACAACAGGTCGCCGGCAGCGTAGGGGCGATGGGTGCCCGCCCAGCGATTTGTGAGCTCCCACAGCGCAGAGAGCGCTTCGGCATAGAACGCGTCCAGATCACACCACGGGCCGTTGGCAAGGTCGAGGCGACCCGACAGGGCAAGGACGCCAGGGATGAGGGCCTGAAGGATGGCACGCGGGACGAGCGGATCGACCTGCGCACCTCTCAGCATGGCCGAGAGCACACCCGCCGCCTCATTGCGTGACAGCCGGCCCGATGAGAGCGAGAGCGCGTCGACCAACTCGGCCAGGTTCTGGGCCTTCAGATGTTCGACCACCGGCTCGAGTTCAGCGAGACGGTGACAGGCGGAACGCGAAGCGGCGGCGGTCCCAAGGGTCTGCCATTCGATGCGGAGACGTCTGATCGTGGGGGAGTCCATGGCGGCCACGATGAAGGGTGGGGTTCATGAAAACCGTCATGGAAACCTTCATGATCGAACGAAAATGGAGAATTCTTGGACGCATCCTAAAACACCAGCCCAGAGTCTTGTGAGACTTGCGGACTGACAAAACAGCAGACCAGGGGGTTCATGGTGCAGCAATGAAGGGGTTCATGATGATCGAAACCGATTTGGTCGTCCTGGCCCGCATAGGTTCGCCGCCAGAGGACGAGGACGAATAAAACGCCTAATCAGAGGGTTCATGATTGATTCATGGACCCCTTCATGACCCCGCCGAGCGGGATTCTTGAACGCCAGATGGGTTACACGCCCGTCGGGTGCGCCTCGACATGAGTGGGAGCACCGATCTCGTCTCCGCCTTGGTGTTCCTATCCGGCAGAGCCATCACAACAAGGGGGGCTTTCGGACTGGAGATGAGAAAAAATCGTGGAGCATCGGGCTCGCCGATCGAGCCTTCGCATGGGGCGCCGAGCGTTTCTCGCACCGTGCACGTTCATCGCGCGACTTCGCGCCCCAGTTCCTTTAGTGAGATCTCGATCGATGCCCGTGCTCTCGCCTGCCGGGGGTCGCCCTTTCGCAACGACCGCCCGCCTGGCCTCGACCAGTGGACCGACACCGAAGGAGGCCAGCACTCCAAGCGCTACTTGGTCACCGGGCCCTACCAGTTTCGGTTCTTCGACAACTCCACCAGTACCGACGAGCCCGAGGCCCCAGTCGCAGATAGCTGAGCCAAGAGCAGAAAGAAGGGGGACCCTTCGGGGTCCCCCTTCTTTCTGCGTTCTGGACAACGGTCGTGAATGGTGATGCGCACGGCACGAGTTCCGCGGAATGCTCGCCGACGATGTCGTCGGTTTACATCCCGGCAGGCGAACGTACGCGGCTCTGCAGACAAGCAAGCGCTGCGGCTTTCGTTTCGGCGACCTTGAGCCCAGGCCGCTCGCGGTCGCCATGGTGAAGGAGGGGCTCATGCACGACCCCCGAGATCCGAAAATCGAACGTTCACTCCCCTACAAATCGCCAGGTGACAGGGTTCATGATTCACGTGGCAGGGTTCATGATGAATCAGCAAATTCACCGGGTCCGATGCGGGACGGCTCGGCGGAACCGACAACGTGCCAGATCAGAGGGTTCATGGTTCCGGGGAAGGGGGTTCATGATTGCCGCATAGCGCCACCATCACTGGGGCCCCCGCACGTTGAACTGAACGCGGCATTCTCGTCGGTCCGGCCCCCGGCTCCTTCAATGCGAAGAACTTTCGGCGAACCGACTGCCGCCGAACGGCGGCCAGGGCGCAGGACGCTCTTCGGGATCGCGCTTCGTTCGCCCCTTCTTGCCTGGTTGGGGAGGTATTCAGTTACCTCGCTCAGTCAGCGAACCTTCGGCATCACGAGTGCCAGGTTTACTCGCCTATTTCGGCCTTCTGGCATTTGCCCGATGCACCCCGATCCAACGGGAAAGAATGACGGAGAGCTCATAGGGCTCACTGTTTCTCCGGCGAGCACGACGATCATGAAGGTTGCCGCGCGTCATGAAGTGGAGAGCAAGATAGACGTCCAGTATTACTGGACGTGCCGGCGGTGCCGTTGGCCCACGCGGTGGGCGTGCCCTCGAGGGTTACTCGAGGTCGCTGCGCTGGGCGAAGAGGCCTAGCCGATGGCAGACGACCAAGCCGCCGGCGGGCTTTCGTCTGACGGAGAGAATCTTTGCGAAGACGCGATGAGCGTCCGCCGAGATCGGTTGCGCGCCATCCCCGGCGGGCGGCGCCGACAGGTCATTGTGCGCTTGAGTGACGACGAACACGCCACTCTTGAACGTCGGGCCCGCACGGCGGGCGTCTCGGTGCAGCGCTACCTGGTCGAGGCGGGACTGTCCGGTCATGCGGGGGATGGTGCCGCCCGCCGATCAGCTGCGCGCGAGCTGATGCAAGCGCGCGCCGTGCTCCGAGCCGCGGGTAACAATCTCAACCAGTTGACCAAGTGGGCCAATGCCAACGGCGCCATCCCCGCTCAGATCGAGTCCGTACTGGCGACGGTCACCAGCGCGACGGGTCTCGTCTCGGAAAGAGCCGATGTGCTCGCATCGACCTTCGAGACGTTCGGATGATTGGGAAGATCTCCAAGGGAGCCTCGGGCCGGGGCCTCATGCGCTATCTGTTCGGGCCCGGGAAGGCCAACGAGCACCTCGACCAACGGGTCATTGGCAGCGGTGTGGCCCTGTGGGCCGAAGTTGGGCGCACCCTCAGCGCCGAAGAGATTGCCGACCTCGGGGCATCGCTCGATGCCGCCAGCGACTCCTACGGAAAATACCCGACCGGTGGCCACATCTGGCATGTCTCGTTGTCGCTACCTCCCGGGGATCGACCCCTCATCGACGAGGAGTGGGGAGAGATCGCCACCAGTCTCATGGGGACGCTGGGTTTCGAAGGAGAGAGCCTCGCCCCCGCCGCCTGGGTCGCGGTCGGGCATGGGACGAGCACTCAAGGCAATCAGCACCTCCATATCGCCGCTTCTCTTGTCCGACTCGATGGCAGCCGGGTGGAAGTCTGGCAGGACCGGAAGGCCCTTTCACGAGCCTGTGCCGAGTTCGAACACGCCTACGGCCTCACCATCGTCGATGGGCGGGAGGGCAAGGGGATGCCCGGGTTGAGCCGAGCCGAGGTGGAGCGCACGGCGCGGGAGCACTTGGCCGAACCGCCGCGGATCACCCTGGCCCGACTGGTGCGCGAGGCATCAGTGGCCTCCAAAGATGAAGCCGAGTTCGTCCGGAGGTTGCGGGGGAGCGGAGCACATGTGCGACCCCGTTTCGAGACCGGTGGCCAACATGAGGTGGTCGGGTACTCAGTAGCGCTCAGGGCAAGATCCGGCGACACGCCGATCTGGTTCGGCGGCGGAAAGCTGGCCAAGGACCTGACCTTGCCCCACCTGCGTCATTTCTGGGAGGTGTCAAAAGACGATCAAAGGGCAGCGGTCGCCGAATGGAGCGCCGCTAAGTCGCTTGCCTCCGGCCGAGAGGCCCTCCGTGGTCACCCCGATGACTGGCGGCGGGCGGCGGCAGGTGTCGAAAGGTCGATCGAGCGATTGAGAGCCGTCCCGGTAGCGGACCTCGCCGCCTGGCGTGGCGCAGCACGGGAAGCCGCCGGGGTGTTTGCCGCTTGGTCGAGACGTCTGGAAAAGAACAGCCCCGGACCTCTGGCGGCAACGGCGGACGCACTCGCTCGATCGGCACAGAGCCGACCCGGCGAGCCCACGCCGGAGCGAGGAGTGGTGCGAGACTTCCGGGGAGTGGCGGCGATCGTCGCCCAGTCCCAACTGGGCAGAGATTCGCCCATCGCTTGGGCCATGTTGATCGATCAGATGGGAAGGACGCTTCGGGCCATCAGTGATGCGCACGTCGCCCGGGGTGAGTTCCATACGGCCAAGGTGCTCGTCGATACCTTGTCGGCTGAGTTCGCGACCCTGCACAACCGATTTGAGACGAACTCGGTACAAGAGCTGGTTCCGGGCGAGCGTACACACGACATTCGCTCTCCTACGGCGATGAGTGAGAACCTCCCGCACCAAGCCAAGGCTCACCGAGGGCGCGGGCAGAGCCCCGGTCGTGGCATTGGACGTTGACCAACTTTCGCTCAAAGCTCCCCGAGAGGTCTGATCCAGGTGCCATGTTCGAAAGATGCCGCCGGTCGGGTTATTGGGGACCCGTCGGCTTCATTTCGCCCCCCGTCACCGGACATTTTCCGGACAAGTCCTAGGGGACGACCGCAGGCCGATCATTCGACGGACTTCGACCTTGCTGTAGGAGAGCGTTGGGTATCCGTTGAGTCGTGATTGCGTAGGCGTTGCTCTCCTCTTCGTATGGTTTGAGAGCACAACGACTCAGCTTGCTCGCGGCGTTCGGATATGCAAGGGAGAACATCGTGGATCAAGGGCAGGCTGATCGATCGCAGGTCGGTGGCAGTGTCGCTTCAGGGAGTCGCCTCGGGCTGGATTCCCTCACTCGGAAGGCCCCAGTTGCGGTGGATGAAGTCGAGGGAATGGCTGACTGAGAGACCTGTGACCAGCGCGAGTGCGGAATCCGACGATGACTACATCAGTGCCGTCTCGAGGTAGAGCAGTAGGAGTGAGAGCCGGGGCACCGCGCGGCCGCAGGTTTCTGCACCGGGCGTTGCTCATGTTCGTGGTGATCGTCTCGGCGCTCGGTGTTCTGGTTGGCGCCCATCCGGCGGCGGCGGCCACATGGCAGCCCGTGTTCAATCAGGATTTTCCCGATCCGAGCGTCCTGCACGCCAACGGCGTCTACTACGCCTACTCCACCGAAGTGGGTTACCTCAATGTCCCCTACGTCACCTCGACCAACGGGGTGCAATGGTCCTCCTCTTTGGGGGTCGCCATGCCGACGCTGCCCAGCTGGGCCAGCTTCGGTGCGACCTGGGCCCCGACCGTGGCCAAGGATGCAGCCGGGCAGTACGTGATGTTCTACGCCGCCCTCGACACGGCAACAGAAACAGAGTGCATCGGGGAGGCTGAGGCCGCGTCCCCCGCCGGGCCCTTCGTCGACGGAAATAGCGGTCCGGTGATCTGTGACCCCGCGGGCGGGGGAGACATCGACCCTTCCGTCTACGTTGACCGGAGTACCGGCCAGGACTACCTGATCTGGAAGCTCAACGCCAACGTGGTCGGGGCGCCCACGTCGTTGTGGGCCACAACCCTCGGTCCGACCTTCACCGTCACCGGGACACCGAGCAAGCTGTTGAGCGATGATCAGTCCTGGCAGGGCGGCAACATCGAGGGTCCGGCCATGGTCCAAGAGAACGGCACATACGACCTGTTCTACAGCGCCAATGACTACGACAGCGCCAACTACGCCATCGGGTACGCCACCTGCACCTCGCCCCTCGGCCCGTGCACCGACAGCGTCAACAATCCGGTGATCGCCAGTGGCGGCGGGATGTTTGGTCCCGGTGGACCCTCCTTCTATTTCGGGCCCACCGGATTGGAGATGGGTTTCTCGGCCTGGGCCGGGACGATCGGCTATAGCAACGGGGGGCACCGGGCCCTCTACAGCGCATCGGTCACGTTCCAGCACGGCGTCCCCCGCTTTGACCCGCTGCTTCAGGCCCACAGCGATGCGAGCTACTGGGTCTTTGGTGCTAACGGCGAGGTCCACGACTTCAACGCCCCCGCCGACGGCTCACAGCCCGCCCGCCCCCTGGCGCCGGTGGTCGGCGGCACCTCCACACCCGACGGGGGTGGCTACTGGACCGTGGCGGCCGACGGTGCGGTCGACGCCTACGGCGACGCCCAAAATTTCGGCGGCATGGAAGGCACGCCACTCAACAAGGCGATCGTGGGCATGGCGGCCACTCCGGATGGGAATGGCTACTGGCTGGTGGCCTCCGACGGGGGCATCTTCAGCTTCGGCGATGCCCCCTATGACGGTTCCATGGGTGCGGTGCCGCTCAATCGGCCGATCGTCGGTATGGCGGGCGACCCGGCCAGCGGGGGGTACTGGTTGGTCGCCGCCGACGGGGGGATCTTCTCCTTCGGTGCCCCCTTCTTCGGCTCGACCGGCGCTATCACGCTCAACCAGCCGATTGTCGGCATGGCACCCACCCCTGACGGCGGTGGCTATTGGCTGGTGGCCTCCGATGGCGGGATCTTCACCTTCGGCGACGCCCCGTTCTATGGCTCGACCGGCAATATCCGGCTAGACAAACCGGTGACGGGCATGGCACCCACTCCCGACGGTGACGGTTATTGGCTGGTGGCATCGGACGGTGGGATCTTCACCTTCGGCGACGCCGGGTTCGCTGGGTCTACGGGTGGCGACGTTAACGGGGCCCCGATGGTGGCACTTGCCGCATCGCTACGCAACTAGTCGAACCGCTCGCGTAGCGACCACACGCCGTCATTGCTGTTGACGCATTGACCGGCCGAGAGCGCAACGACTGGGGGATCGGCGTGCGGTGAACTAGACGCTCGCAGCAGGATGGATACCGAATTCGCGCCACGGCTACAGAAAAGAAAGATGTAGGGATCCTTACGCCGGCTCATTCATGTCGCTGAGAGCGTATCCGAATCGATCGTCCGCAACAGCATGCGTAACCTGGTTCGCGGAATTCCTCAGTTGGGCAATCTTTTCCCTGTCGACGGGAACACACTGAGGCCATCGCACATGCGATCCATTCGCAACGTGCAGGCGGATGGGGTCGGAACGAGACTGGGTAGGTGGCAGCGAAGGGTGGAAGGTCGGAACTCCCATCAAATAGCCATGACCACGCAAGGGCAAATGGTCATCACCACGGCGGACTGGTTCGCAATTTGCAAGGTTTCGTCGTTCCGCATTCTCACGATGCCAAGGATTCGCTGGACCAAGCCCTCGAAAGCAGCCGGGACGGAATTCGGGCAGTGGCGTTGTCCCTCGTCATCCTGCTTCTCACGGCGGGGGTTGAAGCCCTAGTTGTCGTAGCAAGCGGTTCAGTGGCCCTCCTAGGCGACACGTTGCACAATGCGGCCGACGGGCTGACAGCAGTGCCGCTTTGGCTCGCCTTCCGAATCGGACGGCGCCCGCCCACGGCGCGTTTCACTTACGGCTACGGCAAGGCCGAAGACGTCGCCGGCGTCGTTGTCCTGGGCCTGATTTTCGGATCCGCCGCCTTCGCCGGTTACGAGGCAATCGAGCGCCTCATTCACCCTCAAAAGATCACGGACCTGGGCTTCGTTATGGCCGCCGCCGTGGTCGGTGCCATCGGCAATGAGCTGGTCGCCCAATACCGCATCCGAGTCGGGCGCCGAATCGGATCAGCGGCATTAGAGGCCGACGGGATCCACGCACGCACTGATGGGGTCACATCTTTGTTGGTGCTCATCGGCGCAGTCGCCGTAGCGCTCGGGGCCCAGTGGGCCGATGCCCTGGTGGGTCTGGCGATCACGCTCGCCATTTTGGTCGTTGGCTTCCAGGCCGCTCAAAGCGTGGGTCAACGTCTGCTTGATGCCGTCGATCCTGCCACCGTCACTCGTGTCTTTGACACCGTCACGGCTGTCCCTGGGGTTCTGGCGGTGACCGAGGTCCGTGCCCGATGGATGGGGCACCGCCTCCTCGCGGAGGTTCGGCTCAGCGTGGATGGAACATTGTCGGTAGCGAAGGCGCACGAAATCGCCGAGGTCGCTCATCACGAACTTCTCCATCACATCTCAAACCTGTCGGACGCCATCATCCATGTCGACCCGGCCGGGGTGAAGGTCGATCCACACGGTTCGACAGCGCACCACCACAGTTAGCCGTAGTCCGAAGGATGTCTACTTGCGTCAAACGGGCCACCCGCCCATCGGCTGCCGCCTGCGTCTGGGCAACAACGATGGGCTACCTGTTCCTGCCCGCGCGGTCGACACCTTCGTCAGGCTTTAGCTCGCAATGGGAGAGGAACGAGTGTGTTACCGCCCCCTACAGTGACGCGCCGCACGTTGGGCCTTGGCTGGTCCCCGACATCGGAGTGTTGCTCATCGGCGTCGTAGGCGACGGGTTGATGCTCCTACCGATGATCTTCCCGCCATCGAGTGGATGCATTTCGATGGACGACGAGTGGTGCGGATCGACAACGGCGCAGCCGTAGGCACCACAAGCTCCTCGTCCCGCGCTACCTCACCACGAAAAAGTCGACTATTCCCTTTTTGCGTATGATCCGGAAGAGGGCAAACCTACGAGGAGGTCCCGTTGGCGTTCGCTATGAACCTGACCCTCCCCTCGTGCCTCCCGGCCGACGCCGGGTCACCAACGAACCACAACGCCGATCCGTCAAAGGCTTGAGCAGCGATCATCATCGGCTTTCGCGAAGACGTGGCCCATGAGGCTGTGACGACGAGCCGTGTGCGGTGTCGGGGTCCTCGGTGACCAGAGTAAGCGTCACACTGCGTTTCCCGGGTCACCACAATGGTGGGGTTCACCATCCGGTGTGTAGCAATCCAATTCCAGCCGAAGCTCCAAGTCTCCAGCAATCGCCCAATGCGCCCAAAGTCCTTGCGCCGCACCAATCGCAGGATGATCCGCCATCCTCAAGGACTGAAACGCATGGCGTTGCTACGGTATGGACGTGCCCGAGTACCGAATCGGTCAAGCAGCAGAACTCCTGGGAGTGAGCGCCGACACCGTCCGCCGCTGGGCCGATGCGGGGAGAGTGAAGACAAGGACCAGCCCGGGGGGTCGGCGCTCCATTGATGGTGAAGACCTGGCCCGCTTCGCCACCGAAATGGCGGGAGACGAAACTCCCGACCCGCAGCATCGACAATCTGCTCGGAACCGTTTTCGGGGCATTGTGACGCGAGTGACCAAAGACGGGGTGGCCGCGGAAGTCGAAATCTTGTGTGGTACGTATCGGTTCGTGTCGCTCATTACCAGAGAGGCAGCCGACGAACTTGGCCTGGCGCCCGGAATGATCGCCGACGCGGTGGTGAAGGCCACCAGTGTCGGCGTTGAGATTCCTGCCTAGGCCTAACTGCCGATCCTCCTCAGCCTGGGCTTCCCCGTGCGTCATCCGGTTTTTGCCACAGCGTTATCGCCCCCCGTGGAAGCGCAATGTGGCATGTGCGTCCGATCTCGAGGTCGATAAGGTCCGGCGTGCGCACTTCGAGCTCGAGCGCAGGGTTGACCGCCACGAGGAGCTCTGTGGTCGTGCCAAGGTCGGCGATGTCGGCGACGATGGCCGAAAGCCCTCCTGTCGGAAGTAGGCGGATGTGCTCAGGACGAATGCTCCACAGCACAGCGGTGCCTGGGGCCAGCTCGGTCGCCTCCACTTCAAGGAGCGTTCCTTCGACGTCGATCAGACCCGGCGCAATGACGGCGCCATCATGGAGGTTTGGGATCCCGAGGAGCCGCGCCACTTCGGGGGTCGAAGGGCGGGAGAACACCTGCCGTGTGGGTCCTGACTGGAGGGGTTTGCCATGCGATACCACGATGACGTCGTCAGCCAAGAGGGCCGCTTCTTCAGGATCGTGGGTAACGAGAACGGTCGAGAGACCAGAGTCATGCTGGAGGTGGCGGAGAACCCTTCGGAGTTCGTGCCGTACCGGCGCATCGAGCGCTGAAAACGGCTCGTCGAGCAAGAGTAGATCGGGCGAGCGCGCGAGCGCTTGGGCCAATGCGACTCTTTGACGCTGTCCTCCCGAGAGTTGGGTGGGAAGGCGGTCCTCGAGCCCATCAAGGTGTAAGCGGGTGAGCCAGTAGGCGGCGACCCCGGGATCGGCGCCGACAGCGAACAGGACTTGTTGGCGCACGGTGAGATGTGGGAACAGTGCGAAGCCTTGGGCCACGTAGCCCACCCGGCGCTGTTCGACCGGAACCTGCTGCACCGAGCGATCGCCAAAACGAATAGGTCCCGGCTCGCCGCCGTAGAGGCCGGCCAGGCAGCGCAAGAGGCTGGATTTTCCAGATCCCGACGGACCCAAAACGGCGAGGTGCGATCCGCGCGCCTCATAGTCGATGGCGAGCTGGAAGGTGCCGAGTCGGTAGTCGAAGTCGAAGGACACCATCGTCGGCGTCGACGGGGGTGGTGCGATCGGTAACGGGAGGCCGGCGTGGCCACGACGACGTCGGATACGGGTTCGGCTGATGCAGACGGCAACCACGGCCACTGCGATGGAGAGCACCGTCGGGGCGATGGTGTCGGCCAACCCCGTAGAGCTGAATTCGTTGTAAGTGTAGACCGGGATGGTGAACGGATGGTACGAGACAATGACAACGGCGCCATATTCGCCGAAGGCACGCAGCCACGCCAAGAGCATGCCTACCCGAATTCCCGGCGAAGCAACCGGAAGTGCCACTCGCAGAAACCGCGAAAACTCGGAGTGCCCCAAAGTGGCTGCGACATCCATGAGGGCCGGGTCGACCGTGCCGAATGCGGTACGGGCCGTGACAATGAGGAAGGGAGCCGACACGAACGTCTGCGCGAGCACCACTCCGGCCAAAGACTGGGTCAAGCGACCATCGAAGAACCGACCCAGTGTGGTGTAGGGGCCGAGGACGTAGATCAAGAGAATCCCGCTGATCAACGGGGGCAGCGCCAGGGGTAACTGGACCACCACTCCGACAATGGTGGCAAGGCGACTGCGGGATCGGGCCAGGGCATAGGCGAGCGGGACACCCAACGTGGTACTGATGGCCAAGGAGATGGTGGCGCTTACGACGGAGATGTAAAGCGCAGAGAACAGGCCCGGCGTACCGAACCCGCTGGTGGGGGACCGAAGGAAGCGGATGACAAATAAGGCGACGGGCACAGCGAGGTACAGGACGAGTAGTCCCCCCAACCACGGCAGAGGGGTCCGCTTTACCCCTCCACCCACCGCTACAGAGCGGCCTTCAGTGCGGATGGCGCGTTCTTCTTACCGCTGACTTGCACGGGCGTGCTCGGGGTGATGCCGTTTTTCTTGAGTAGTGACGCACCCTTCTTGCCGACAAGGAACTTCACAAAGGCGACGGCCGCGGCTGGATGAGGCGCCTTGTTCAATATCGTGATGGTGTAGACGCCCGCCTGCTTCGGAATACCCGTCAATGGGACGGTCGTCTTCGCATCGGCGGCTGCGGCCTCCACCCCGTAGAAGAACCCCGCGTCGAGCTGACCGGCTTGTAGCTCTCCGAGGAGGGACGTCTCCGAGTACACGTTTGTGGTCGATGTCGTGTCGGTGAGCAGCGCCGGCTTCTTGTACTTCTTCGCTGCGTCTTGCAACGCCGTCACTGCAAGCACCCCCTTGGGATCGGTGGCGGGGTCGGTTCGGCCGAGCTTGAAGCCAGCGAGTCCGACGACGTCATACCAGGGTTTGGTCTTTAGGTCGTGGGCAAACGTACTCTTCGGGTTGTACGCGAGCACGAGGGGAGACTCTCCGAAGGTGGCGTACCACGACACCCAACTCCCGTTCGCCGTTCCCTCCAGCGATGCGTTGACCGCGGGAGCAGCACTGATGAACACGTCTCCCACCTGTGTGCCTGCCTTGACCGCGCTGGCAATGGCGGTCGAACCTTCTGAGATGTTGTTGATCGTGTAACCGGTGGCCTTCAGGAAGGCTGGCGTCACGTCGGACTGCATAAGGGTCTGCAGCGACCCGGCGGACAGCACGGTGACCGGGCCCGAACTGGCGGTGGCCGCTCCAGCGGGCTCGCCGCCAAGGACGCTCAACGCGGTCGCAGGGACGCAGAGCACGGTGGCCAAGCCAGCGAACCGAAGAAGGGCGCGTTTGCGGGGGGATCCGGGCAACATGCTCAGATCGTAACAAGTTCAAAACGCATCTGCGCCATGAAACGGGTGCAAATTGCGAAGATAAGAACTAAAGGACGAAAATATCCTCGCAAAGCCCACCTCGAGATAATTGCGACTAGACGTCGGCGCTGTCCCGTGCCGGTGCGTCGTTCGGTCCCTTCGCCACGAAGTTGGGTTGGTGATACCCGCCCATCGCACGCTCGGATCCGTGGCCGCGACGAGCGACGACGACGTTTGCAGGCTTGCGCATTCGCTCAGGGGAGGGAGTGTTGAGCGAGTTAGGCCTTGTAGCGCCACACCGATCAAATGTCGTCCGCGAGGAGTTGTCCGCCAGGTGCGCCGCGCTCGGGTGTAGGGGCCTCACTTGGGCTTTTTATGCTGTTGCGAGCAATTCTCGATGTGCCGAAGGAAGGTGAGTCACCGGGTCTGTTGGACAAAGTGCGGTCTCCTTTTGTCCGTCTGGCGCTCTGGCGCATTTCCCATCGGTCAAACAACTTGGACCCGAAGTGCACGGTGGCGGCGGCATAGAGCCATCCCACAAAGATGTCGATCACGAAGTGCTCCCCGGAATAGACCAAGGAGAAGGCCATACACAACGGGTACGCGGCCAAAAGAATACGCTTGCGGGCGGAAGAACCCGTCCAGAAGAAGAGGCAGATGAGCATCGGGTAGGCGCAGTGAAGCGACGGCATGGCCGCCACGTTGTTGTCGAACCTATCTCCACCGGCAAAGAGCGCTTGTCCGAGACCAATATGCAGGTGTTTCCACACTTGATCGATGATCCGGGTGGTGGGCTGCAGATGTCCAAACTGGCTGGCCATCCACGGTGGCATGGCAGGGTAGAGCACGTAGGTGAGGTAACCGATGAACGTCAGGCCCACAAACATGGCGACGTAACGACGGAATTTCGGGTGGTTCGTCTTCCACAGCACTCCCATAATGACGAAAGAGGCAAAGAAGTGGGTCATGTAGCAGGCCCACACGAGATAGTCCCAGAAGTGCAGGCCTGGTCGATAGATCCACCTCTGGAGCTGAACGGTCGGGTCGACACCTAGCCCTGCAACGTGCGTGTCGAACCAGATCTGCGGTCCGTAGAAAGGTCCCCACAGAACGTGAGAGGCATAACCGCGGAGGATCCCGTAGCCGAAGAGCACGATGATGAGCGGAAGCCAATCCAGCAGCAGCCGCTTCCAGCGCACCCCGCTCCCGAGACTGGACACCACGAGCCCGGCCATGACGTAGACCAGCACCGAGTTGGTGGACCACGGGATGCCGGCGACGAAGTAATACACCACGAGGCTGCCGATGAGAATGGCCCATCCGAGCGTGACCCGGCGGGCGCCGGGGACGCCCCAGCGCTCTGAAATCCAAAGGGAAAGCGCCCGCCGGTCCCCGATTGGGAGCGGTGAGTCTTCGTTCCCCGCATTGTCCGAGACATCCGGCGCGCTCATTTGTGAGGGCGGCATGTCCGAGTCCCGTTCAGTCGTTGTCATGAGAGATGACCGAGCTCCTCCAAGACGTTCGGTACGTATGGCTCGTTGCACTGCCGTTGGTCAACGCCGGTCGAAGATGCGATCCACACTTTGATCGCACAGCCTAGGCGATTTGTTTCCACATAACAAAGACTTAGAAGATGAGATATAAGACAGTGGTCTGCGCAGATCCTTGAGGGTCAGAGATAGACGCGCCACACTTCGCCTTCGACCAAATTTCAACGTATCGAGAAGCTGGAGATCTCCGTCGGAGCGAAATCAAGGCATCGTCAATTGATGCCACTCCGAGGGTCGACAAATCAGTGCTCAGGCACCCAGATGTCGTTGTCCACACGGACCATAACGTCGCCAATCTCCCTGAAAAGCGCGACCCTCCTAAGAGAGCTTTTCCGCGATGGTCGTCACCGTCGAGCGCGGAAACCGGACAATCGGGTTCGGGAGATCGAAGTCATCGGCGCAACAAAACGTCACCCAATCGTCGCCAGTAAAAAAACTCGTTGCGTCGACCTCGATGGTCGTTTCACATCCTCGGGTCTCGATCGTGACGAGAAACGTAGTCACGTCTCAACCTTATTCGGGCACCAGGTCAGGCGACATTCGCCGAATTCATAGACGTACATCCGCTCGAGAGCCTCCGCGCTTTCGCGAGCTTTTAAGCGGCTTATAGCTGGAGTCGATCTCCATCGGTGCCCACCCCTAGCCAGGCCACCTACATCGCAAGCGCCGACGGGTCCCCTTCGCAGAGAATTCGAAGCGTACGAATGAGCTGCCGCCGCTGGGAGGACGAGATGGACTTGACAATGCTTTCGAATTCTCGCCGGCGTCGTTTTTCCAGATCAGAGAGTAGGCGGCGGCCGTCAGGAGCCAAGGAGAGGCGCACCTCGCGGCGGTCAGTGTTGTCGCGATCCTTGACGATCAGCGCCTCTGTCATCAGAGTGTCGCACAGGCGGGTGGCGGTAGACGGAGCGATTGCGACAGCGTCGGCCAGATCGATCAGGCGCTGAGACCCAGACGCGAGAACTACGAGCGCCTGGAGTTGCAGCGGCGAGATTGCGGTGCGAAGTCCTTCAATGGCGCGATTCGATGCCATGAGAAGGTGATGGTTTGCCGCGACGATCGCGGCCACAACCCCTTCCACGTCGTCGTCAGAATGCGACGGCCCAACATTCGATCCCGGATCTGCTCTCAACGATGTTCCTTACGCAGGTGAATTGATTTGGCGAACGGTAACACCGTCGCGCGGGCAACCGCCGGAGAAGGGGACCACGAGGGGCCTTTTCTGGGCTGCCGCCAGAACCGGGACGCTATGAGCTGGTTTTCTCTGATTGTGACTGGCGGCGTGACGATGGCTGTGGTATCTGTCGTTCCCGGAAATGTCGACAGGACTGGGGACGAAGGCGTATTTAGGGTTCTTTCCTTGGCTTATCTTCGCGGTTGGCGACCGATCGACTGGCCTGGGAGCGGCGTGGGCGGGCGTCACGGCCACAATATGCGCCGGCGTAACCCTTATCGCCTCGTCGCGTGCGCGACAGCTGAAGCTGCTTGATGCGGGAGCTGTCGTGTTGTTTGGGGGCATGACCATTATTGCGTTCCTTGCGAATTCTGGGCCCGGAACGGTATTTGAGGAGTATTCGCGATCGTTCGCCATGGCTGGGCTGACGATCTTGCTCCTTCTTTCCTTGTTTTCTGTCCCAGTGGCGGAGCAGTACACGCGCAACACCACGCCGCGGAGTTGGTGGGAAGATCCGGGATTCAGGCAGATCAATCGCGCCCTCACGCTAGAGATGTGTGGGGCCGCATTGTGCGTGACGGCGTCCTTTGTGATTGGAGGCTCCCTCCATGGACCCGTGGGCGCAACCGTGTTCAATTGGGTCGCGCCGATCGTGCTCGTCGGCATCTCGGCATCACGCATATCGGAGCGTTGGTTGCGATGGCAGGACGACAAGGTAGATGTAGAGCGGCCATCGGGTCTTTCGATGATGCCTTCGGTCGGGTTGGACGAGGCTGCTTTAGTGAAACCAGATGGCCGGCAGCGCCGCGGCCCGCTCCGGCTACTCGGAACAGTCGACCCTATTGCGGGCCGATCTGACGGCAGCATTTCGAGCCGACCTCAGCTCTGAGCCGTCGTTTGCGCTGAAAATATGGCTTGCGTGGCGACCATTTTGCGAAGTGGAGGAGGAACGCCACCAGCGCGTTAAGCCACTTTGGTCATAGCTGATCGAAGCGAGCCCATTGCTGTTTGAACGTAACGCCGTGAGGTGGACGGTGAAATGCTGAATTCGACCGGCAACCTGACACGCTTTGAGCGTACGTCTGCGCATTCTCAATGCAATTGTTCGGCCAGATGAGCGGGAGTGCTCCTGCTCCTCCGAGCGGATTCCCGGCAACGTCTGAGATTCCCGGGGCTGCGGCCAAGGTATGCGCGGTTCGTTGAATCGTTGCTGATATTATTTCTCCGCACGAAAGGTTCTATGTCGGAAAGAAATTGTACCGAGCGAGTTTGACGTCAAGCTAAACGGCAGCCGCAGCGTAGGCAAACGATGGGGAAATTGCTTGTGATCCCAAGAAATGCTGGGGAACAATCATGTGCATGGGACGAGGATCCCGAACGCCGCATGCGTTCGGGAGATCTGTCCCTCCTCGAGACCACTCGGATCCACTCGCCTTCTGAGCAGTGCGTTTCGTCGAACCCGCCTCTTCGTCGAGATCGTCACGGCTGCTCAGTGCTATACCCAGGAAATCGCCGATGTTGTTGGGTTGCAACGTTGAAAATGGGCGCTTGATATTGAGCGGGACGATCGCACAATGCGCCGACTCGCGATAGTGAGGAAAGAACGGGCCCGATACTTCAAGAAGGTTGCGAGGTCTCGAACAATGGAGAGCAACAGCGGGTTTACCCTTGTCGAGCTTTTGATCGTCGTCGCCGTCCTCGGTATCGTTGCTGCGGTTGTGGTGTTCGCTCTCGGCCGCGTGACGGCTCAGAGCGCGGTCGCGGCATGCGACGCAGACGCCAAGGAGGTTGAAACTGCTGTGGCGGCATATGACGCCGAGACGGGGGGAACTCCGACGGTGACTCCGGAGTCCTTGACATCGGGTCCAACTCCTTACCTTAAGTCTTATCCGTCCAGCCCGTATTACACAATCTCCATTGTCAATGGTGTCGTGATGGTCGCAGCGCCCACGACGGCGCCTGCTGTGTCGTATGACACGGCGGATCCGTGCGCCAACGCCGGCGGGGAGGCCGATGCAGTCGCGACTTCGACAACGACGCCTGTGGCACAATCGACGACAACCACGACCACACCCCCGCCACCAACGACCACCACGTCCATGGTTCCACCCACGACGACCTCGACCACGATCCCAACCAACGGGGTAAGTGTTACTGCCTCAAGTGATCAATACAGTGATTACGGGGGCCAAGAAATTCTTACCTTTGCGGTCCCCTCTTCGATCTCGGCCATGAGTATTACGATCAACGTGGCGAAGACGACCGGCGTAACTCACAATAGCCAGGGCAACAGCTTTCCTGGGGGAACACTGAAGCAGAGTTCAAAGACATCCGGTGGCGTTATCACCTACACCTCGGTATTGAAGGCGGGACAATCCATTCCAGCCGGGTATTCCAATGGGACCGTCTACGCACAGTTCAATGGCAACGGCCATGTTCACTCGATGTCAGGTGATACATGGACCGTGGCGAGCACGTCTGACGGAATCGCCTCCACCATTACAGGTACCTTCTGACCTGCATCCTCGAAGTCGATAACGTCATCGACGGACGGCGTCCCCCTGCCGCATACAAGTCTTCGGCTGGAAGCGATCCGATGGGTAGCCGCGGAATTGAGAGAATTATCACCGGCTGCGAGGAACGATCGGCGTGTCACCCGTGGGTTGTTGAGTAGACGCTTTCTTGTTGCCGGACGTCCTGCACGAGGTTGCCCAAGGCCAAGTTGACGTCGTCGAGGTGATAGCCCCAAGTTGGGCCAAGGGTTTCTGTCACTGTTGGGCGGTGGTCCTTCGCTGAATTGTCGGACGACACCTGGAGCCAAGTGGCGCCATTCGAGGTCCTGCACGACGCCGTATAATGATTTGGATAGCTAACCCAAGGTGTTTCTACCGGCGCGCCGGACGTGGGCGAAGTTGAAGTCAGAAAGTACGGCGAAAGGGGACCAGCTCCGCCGGAGAGGGCGGCGGGGTTGGTGCACACGATGGTCTCGCCAGCTTTTGTGCGCTGGTCCGACTGAAGGCTGACCCCCGTTCCGGGTCGTCCGAAGTTGCTATTTGGCGGCGGGACGGAAGGGAACGAGGAGTAGGCGATAACGCAGCCGGTCTCCTTCGACGAAGAGCAGGCCGGTATATGTTTGAAGGTGCCACCCACCAGTCGGCCCTTCGGCACTTGCACATTGCCTCCCAGGATGATGGCAGAAACCACCTTGGAGCGCAGCGCTGGGTTGTTATCGACTTCGTTGTGAAGGAGCCGGATCAGCATGGCCGCGCCCTGCGAATGTCCGATGAAGATGATCGGACGTCCGTTGTTGTCGTGGGTCAGGTAGTCCTGGAAGGCAGCGAGCAAACTGTCGTAGGCCACCTGATCGGCGGTGGGGTCGTTTCCTAATCCTTCAGCTAATGAGAGCTCTGTGCGCTGGCGGTACATCGGAGCCCAGACCTGGCAGGCCTGGGAAAATCGCGAGGCCTGGGCGACCGCAGCTCCGATCTCACCTGGCTGGATTCTCAGGTTCGCATTCATCCGCTTCTGGGTGCTGACCGTCGGGTAGGCATAGAAGCAGTCGAACGGCGGATTGAGGGCTGGTTGAGCAGTCTGCAGTGTGCGTTCACCTGACGCCGATTCGATGGTGGTGGAAAGTCCGGCCGCACACGGGTCGTTGGCCAACCCGGGCCGGCAAAGCCATACCGTGGCACTAGAGGTCGTCGCGGCTGCTCTTGGGGTCGAAACGGCGGCGCCGAGGGCGACGAGACCGCAGGCGAAGGTGGTAACGACCCCCAGAAATTTGTACAGCGGAGCGCGCTGCTGTATCGGTGCATCCTGAAAAAAGCCTCGACGCGGACTCATCTCGTCACCATATGATGATAGCCCTAGTTAGTCAATATACTTGACGGTCAAGTTACCGATCTAATGTGGGCGGAGTGACCAGACCCTCAAGATCAATTCGAGCGGGACGGGAAGTCGCAGACCCTTCTGAGCTTGTCTGGCTCCTCCGCCGAGTAACGCGTCGGTTCGGGGGGGCGGTGCGTCGCGCTCTCGACGAATCAGGTCATGCCCAGCTTCCCCAGCAGGGATTCTGGGCGGTGAACGCTCTCGGCGAAGGCGATCAGTCGGCTGGCCAACTCGTCCAAAGTATGGGCATCACCAAGCAAGCAGTAAGCCAACTGGTGGAGACCCTTGTGGATCTTGGCTACATCGAACGCCGGAGCGATCCTGCCGACCGTCGACGGGTCTTGCTGACGCTGACCGTTCGGGGCCGAGATGCGTCTCGAGTCATCGAAGAAGGAATCGAGGGATTGCGTTGCGAGCTCACGGCTCGTGTTGGCGCCGATGAGCTCGGTCATCTCGGCCGCATCCTGGCGAGCCTCGCCGTCGTTGATTAGGTCCCAGTTTGATCTGGGAATCCGACCGCAGTCCGTGGACTGGGAACTGGAGATGCGTTCGCGTGAGATTGAGTTGTATCCATCGTCACCGTTCGACAAACGACCCACCGTGGCGCCGAGGCCGGTGCCCCGCGCAACGTGCACATTTTTCCCGCAACAGGGGGTTTATGGGGCTGATATTTGGGCAGAGTAGGGACCGAAGAGGCTCCCAACGGCAGATCGAAGAACGACGGAGGGCGGGGCGTGTGTCGCGTGGTGAGGACCGATTTCGATCCGGACATGGCGTCCGTCCCGTTGGCGCGCCACATGGTTGCGGATCTTCTTGATCGGTGGGAACTGCCGGCACTTCGTGAATTGGCAGAGCTATTGACGACCGAACTCCTGACTAACGCGCTCGTCCATGTTGGGGGCGGCCTCAGCGTGGTCGTAGCCGTCGCCGACGGGGTCCTTGAGATCGGCGTAAGCGATCAGCAACCTCATTCGGGCCATAACGTCAGACCGAAAAGTGAGCACCTCGGCGACGTTGGAGAAGGGGGAGATTCGGCCGAGGGCGGCAGGGGTCTCCTGCTCGTAGATTCTCTAGCTGACGAATGGGGCGTGATTCAGCTGGAAAATGGAAAGCAGGTCTGGTTCCGCATCAGTACCGATGACTGGTCGTACCGATCGGGTTGCATGTGCCACAGCGATTCCATCGATCGAGTCAGACTTGAATCAGGGCGCTATGCCTTGGCCCTGTCTGGTCCGTGGGACGCATAACGCCCTTTTAGAAACTCTCGTCCCAAAACAGATCGAAGAAGGTCGCTGGACACCATCTCTCCCGTCGGACAGCACCCCAGACGGGCCACATGAATCATAATCCGGTTGGCGGCGAGGACACCGGCGCTCGTCGATTCCCATGATCACATATTGAAACCCCCATACCGAGGTGCTTGTCGCACTTCGGAGGTCCGACGCATACCCCACCGGTATTGCAATTACCGGCTGGCGCAGGTACCCAGGGGGGTATCGTGGTACGGTGTGGATACCCAGTGGGGTATTTGCAACCGACCAAAAGGACGGCACATGACCGCATCAACGAGTCCGGGTCTTGAAGCTCAGCGGGTGATTCCTACTCCCGGACCTCGCCCTACGGTCGAGCACGGCGGGGTCTTGTCCGAGCCCGCAAGTGCAGAACACCAGCGGACATTCGCCCGACTCGGGGCTTGGGCCGCCATCCACTTCCGTCGCGTACTCGTGGTGTGGCTGCTTGTCATTGCTGCCTTCGGGTTCTTTGCTGTCCACGTGGAGAGCGCACTCGCCGGTGCCGGATGGCAAGCCTCAGGTAGCCAGTCCGTCGCAGCCCGGGCCGTCATCGAAAAGGACTTCGCCGGCCTTGGGGCCACCGGCCTGCAGGTAGTGATCGTCGACCATAACGGACCGATCGCTTCGAACCCACAGGGCCGGGCTGTCGTGACGAGGGCGACCCGGGTACTCCGCAGCGATCCCCGGGTGTCCACAGTCGTTCCGCCTCAAGCCGGGGTCTCGATCTCTCGAGACGGCCGGACGGCCATCGTCACTGCTGGTGCAAGAGCGAACTCCAACAAGATGGTGCAGGCGGCTGACGCGGTGGAGCCGAAGTTGGCGGCTCTCTCCTCGTCCGGCGTCTCGGTGACTCTCACCGGCGACAGCGCACTGTGGGCCAACTTCAACAACGCCAATCGCTCGGCCATGCTCCGCTCCGAAATGCTGTCGTGGCCCGTGACGATCATCATCTTGGTCGTCGCCTTCGGAAGCCTGGTGGCAGCGGGATTACCTCTGCTACTCACCATGGCCGGACTGCTGGTCGCCGCCGGTGCGCTGGTGATCACCACCAAGTTCACCCCGGTGTCCATCTGGGCGCTCAATTTCGCATTGATGTTCGCTCTCGCCCTCGGGATCGACTACGCCCTCTTCCTGGTCATGCGGTTCCGGTCCGCTCTCGAGCGGCGTGGTGCCACGGCCGGTGACCGCGAGGCCATCGTTGCCTCGGTCGCCGAGACGGTCGATACCGCCGGGAAGGCCGTGGCCTTTAGCGCCCTCACCGTGCTGGCCTCCCTCGCCGCCATCCTCATCGTCCCGAGTCCCGCCTTCCGGTCGATGGCATTCGGAATCATGTTGGCGGTCGTCGCAGTGCTCGCGGCCACCTTGACCTTGCTTCCAGCGGTGCTTGGCAAACTGGGTACCAACATAAACAAGGGGAAGATCCGACTCCGTCGCCGGCCAGCGACCGAGGGTGCAGGCCCGCTCGATCGGATCCTGCACTCGTGGGGAAAATTTCTCTGGCGTCACCCGTTCCCGGCCGGTGCGGCGGCCCTGCTCTTCTTACTCCTCGCCGCCGCTCCGATCATCGGGATGCGAACCAACATGCCCTCCATCACGATCGTCCCGTCGAGTGCCAACGCCAGGGTCGGCTACTACCAGGTGACCTCCGCCTTCGGTCCCGGTGCTCCGGGCACTCTGCAGGTTGTCGTGCCCTCAGGCGAGCAGGTCAGGGCCATGGCCATCCTTGCCCACACCTCCGGGGTGGCCGGTGCCGTTCCCGGTCCGACGCACGGCGGATGGACCCTCGACCAGGTGGTCCCGAGCACGGGGCCCTCGAGAACCGCGACAGGTGCGACGATCGACCACCTGCGACAGGTGCTCCCGGCGGGGACGCTCATCGGCGGGGCGGCGGCGGAGAATCACGACCTCCAGCAGTCGTTGGCCTCCCATACACCGATCGTTCTCGCCATTCTGGGTGTGCTCGGGTTCTTGCTCCTCCTGATCGCCCTCGGCGCACCGCTGATCGCCGCAATGGGCGTCTTGATCACTGCACTCTCGGTGGCCGGTGCCTTCGGGATCGGGCGCCTCATCTTCCAGGACGGATACTTGTCGGGCGTGCTGAACTTCCAACCCCAGGGCTTCATCGACGCTTGGGCCCCGCTGTTCTTCGGGGCAATGGTCTTCGGCGTGGCCATGGACTACACGCTGTTCATGCTCTCCGCGGCCAAGGAGCGCTACGAGACGCACCCCGATCCAGAGCAGGCCATGATCGGATCGATGCGCACGTCCGGCAGGGTGGTGCTTTCCGCCGCCGCTGTGATGGTCGCCGTGTTCCTCACCTTTGCTCTGTCCGGCCCGCTCGCCCCAAAGGAGATGGGGGTGATCCTGGCCATCGCGGTGGCCCTCGACGCGCTAGTGGTGCGGTTGGTCGTGCTTCCCGTCGTGCTCCGCCTGGGTGGCCATAGCGCTTGGCACCAGCCGAAATGGCTCAGCCGAATTCTGCCCAAGGTGCAGTTCTCACACTGACCAGGAAGGCGGCAAGATGAGCGCAACCACGACGCCGGTCATCGAAGTCTTTGCAGACATTTGGTGCCCCTTCGCCCACGTCGGCCTCCTTGCGATCGCCGACGAGCGCATCCGGACCGGTCGCATCGACGTCGCGATCCGGGTACGGGCGTGGCCACTCGAGTTGGTCAATGGCGTGCCGCTGGACCCCACCGTGACGAGGTCGCATGCTGACGAACTTCGCGAACAAGTTGCCCCGCAGCTGTTTCGGAAGCTCGAGGTGGACCGGTTTCCGACGTCGACGCTCGGTGCCCTGGCCCTGGCGAACTGCGCCTACCGAACCGACCTCCATGTTGGTGAGCGGGTCAGTTTCGCGCTCCGGGACGCCCTGTTCGAGCAGGGCAGGGATATCTCGGACCAAGGGGTCCTCGAGCACCTCGCAAACGACTTCGGCGTTGTCACGCCCGATTCCTCCGACCGTGCAGGCGTAATTGCCGACTCGCACGAAGGTCAGCAGCGGGGCGTCCTCGGCTCACCGCATCTCTTCTGTGGCGACACTGATGTGTTCTGCCCGACGCTCGACATCACGAAGGACCCGATTGAGGGCTTGTCCGTCGTCCGTGACGTCTCGCGTCTGATGCTGTTCCTCGCGGAGTGTCTGGGCGGATCCGACCCGGTATGAGCGTTGACCCCGCACTCAGAGGTTTGGAGTGGTAGCCATGAGTTGTCAGTGCCGCCGCTCTATCTCATCGAGAGCAGTGCGGACTCGGATCCCGAGCTCGCTGGGGAGGGGCCCGACGATGCGATCGACCATTTGGCCACTGCAAAATTAGGAGGGTGGGAATACTCATCACGTCGAGACGTGCCCCGATCGACGGGGCTTCATCGACGTTTACCTTGGCGACCTTGAGCCGCCCAGCGAGATCTGTCGCGAGTTGCTCTACTGCAGGCCCTATCGCCCGGCAGGGTCCACACCAGGGGGCCCACAGATCGACAAGCACGGGAATGGAGGCCTTGGTGGCCACGGCGTCAAATGTCGAATCGCCTGCGTCAACCAGCCAAGGAAGAGGTGCGTGGCACTCGCCGCAACGGGGTGAACCCGCCGCCACGGTCGGCACACGGTTCCTTCGACCACAGGCCGGGCAACGGACCTCCACCAGGGCGTCTGGAACGATCGTCACCTTGCCATGATGTCACGGTTGGAGCCGAATCGCTGGTGCGTAAGGTCCGCCCAACGTGACGCTCGCCGACCCACTCTGTGGTGTCTGGACGGCAATTAGGCCGCGGCGATTGGAGGACTGACTGCCGACGTTGGGTGGTACCCCTAGGGGTATATACTGAATGACGAACTGAGGAGGTGGAAGTGCTACGGCGAAAACTTACGAAAAGTACGATCGCTCACTTCGCACGAGCGAGTGCAAGAACGAGCTCGAGAGGCGAACGGTTGGCACTGGTGCATGGAACGCGGATGTTGGCACGCGACGCTCGGATCCTCCGTGCATTCGTAACCCATGATGGTTTACGTTCCAGTTCAACGTTCAGCTACGGGATTCGGGTGACGAACGCGGCCGGGCTCTGAGCTATGGATCGGGAAGAATGGGATGAGCGTTATGGCGGGGACGAACTGGTCTGGACGAGCAGGCCCAACGAGTTCCTCGTGTCGGAGGCCGCGGACTTTCCGGCCGGACGTGCCGTTGATTTGGCATGTGGGGAAGGCCGTAACGCTGTCTGGCTGGCCGAAAGAGGGTGGAAGGTCACGGGGGTGGACTTCTCTCCAGTCGGCTTGGCCAAGGGTCAGCGACTGGCAGAGTCGCGCCAGGTGGATGTGCGATGGGTCGAATCGGCCGTCGAAGATTGGAAGGCGCCCCCGGGCGGGTTCGATCTCGTCGCGGTCTTCTACCTGCAACTTCCCAATCCCCAACGCTCCGTCGCATTGACCGCCGCGGCGGCGTCGGTGGCACCGGCAGGGACGTTGCTCGTCGTCGCCCATGATCGCGACAATTTGACCAGAGGATTCGGCGGTCCCCAAGACGACGCCGTCCTTTACTCCGTGGCCGACGTTGCTGACGTGGCCGAATTGAACGGTCTCATCATCGAGCGAGCTGAGCAGGTGATCCGCCACGTTGCGACCGAATCCGGAACGCGCGAAGCGATCGACACCTTGGTGCGGGCCAGCCGGCCGCGTGAGGGATGATCGACGTGACCATACCGACAAAGAACTGATGGCAATGTCATGGAATCAGGGACAGGGCCGGACGAACCAGTGGGAACCGACAAGGGATTTACGAGAGGAGTGTGAGATGGAGCTGCCCCAAGACGTGGTCGAAGACGTGCGCAAACGCTTACGGCGGATCGCCGGACAGGTTCAAGGCGTCGAGCGCATGTTGGTCGAGGGCCGAGAATGCCGAGACGTTGTCGCCCAGCTGTCTGCTGCCACCAAGGCTTTGGAACAGGCCGGATTCAAGCTGGTCGCGTCGGGCCTGGTCTATTGCCTGGAGCACCCCGAACAGGCAGAGGCGGAGGGCTACGCCATCGAAGAAGTCCAACGCATGTTCATGAAATTGGCGTGAGGAGGATGATAAAGCGTGAGTTGAGAAGTGGCCCCGAGGAAGGGTCGCAGCGCCCAGGCCGAATAGGAATTGGGCGAAGTGCCCAAGACCAACTGCGCCGACGCGGCAAGACAACGGTGACGAACGCCCTGCGCACGTCGCGGGTCTTCCGATGAGTCCTGCATCAGAAGGCCGTAGCACCCGCGTGGTCATTGTCGGAGGCGTGGCGGGCGGCATGTCCACTGCAACTCGACTGCGCCGGCTCGATGCCGAGGTGGCAATTACCGTGATCGAACGCTCGGGCCATGTCTCATTCGCCAATTGCGGATTGCCCTACTTCGTCGGTGGTCTCATCGAAGAGGAAGACGATCTCACCCTGCAGACACCGGAGCAGCTCTTTGACCGATTCCGGCTCGATGTCAGGGTCAACGACGAGGTGGTTGCCATCGACCGGGACGCGCATTGCGTCTCGACTCGCTCCACGTCCACGGGCGAAGAGCGGGTCGTGCCCTTCGACAAGCTAGTGCTCAGCATGGGAGCGGCCCCAGTGCGCCCACCCATCCCCGGCTACGAGAGGGTGCGTACCCTTCGCACGGTCGAAGACGCAGCCCGTCTGGCTTCCGACGTCGATGTGGCACCGAGCACTTCCGTCGTTATCGGGGCCGGCTTCATCGGTCTGGAGATGGCTGAAAACCTCGTCGCGAAGGGCATCGACGTCACGATCATCGAGGCGACTCCTCAAGTACTTCCTCCTCTCGACCCTGAGCTGGCCATTTTGGTGCGTGACGAGCTCATCGCCCAGGGTGTTCACGTCGAGACTGGTGCCACACTGGCTTCGGTCGAAGACACGACGGTCACGCTCGCCGACGGCAGGGTCCTTCCGGCGGACCTCGTGGTCGGCGCTATCGGGGTTCGGCCTGATGTTCGATTGGCTGACCTGGCCCACCTGGACTTGGGTCCGAGCGGCGGGATCGCGGTCAATGGCGCGAATCAGACGAACGATCCCGATGTCTATGCCGTCGGAGATGCCGTCGAGAAGCCAGATGCAATCTCACATGCGACGTCGCTCATCGCCCTGGCCAATGTGGCCAATCGCCAGGGTCGGCGCGTAGCGGACCACATCGCCGGACGAGCATCGCACCCAGTTGCCTCCCTCGGGACGGCGATCGTCAAAGTATTTGATGTGGTCGCGGCGACCGTCGGCTGGAACGAGCGCCGGCTACGGGCGGCGGGTCGCCCGTATCGAGCCATCCATTCGCATCCCTTCGATCACGCGACTTACTATCCGGGCGCGACCCGCATGGCCACGAAGCTGATCTTCGACCCGGATGACGGAATGATTCTCGGCGCACAAATCGTAGGACGAAACGGTGTCGACAAGCGGATAGACGTGATCGCCACTGCGATGGCCAACGGCATGAAGGCCGACGAGCTGGCCGATCTCGAACTTGCCTACGCGCCACCGTTTTCCTCGGCGAAGGATCCGGTCAACCTGCTCGGCTACATGGCTGAGAACATCTTGAGCGGCGATTGTGACGTCGTCGCGCCGGACGAACTCATCGGGCTCATTGAAAGTGGTTGGTCCGTCATCGACGTCCGCACGGCAGAAGAACATGAACGCGGAGCAATCGAGGGATCGATGAATGTGCCGATCGACACGCTGCGCGACAATCTTAAAGCGTTGGGCGGCGGCCCGGTTGTTGTGTACTGCGAAGTAGGCCAGCGCGGACACACTGCCACTGCGTTACTGCACGAGCTCGGATTCGAAGCTCGAAATCTTGATGGTGGCTACCAGACCTGGTTGGCTTCGGTACGAGCTCAGGCCGAGGCAACGCCGGTCCCGGTTTTGTAGCAGGTCGCCGGATGGCAGCACTGCGGGAGCAGCACGTCGCTCAGTGGCGTTGATGAAGGAACTCGCTCACACTGTGACCTACAGCCCGAGTGTTAGAGCGGAGTAACCGATGTCCCAATTGTGAACCATGACCATGGTCTTGGTCCCTTGGCATAGCACTGCTCAACACGGTTGATTACAAACCCAGCGTCCGAAATGAGGGCTGGGATGTCACGGGTGAGATGGCACCCGCCGGCGAAGCGACATTGCCACGGATCAAATCGACGCTGCCAGACCGCGACATCAGGGTTAGGAGAAAGACCGTGCTCGAGAAAGTGGAATGCACCGCCCGGTCGCATCACCCGACGTAACTCCGAGAGGGCACGTCGTGCATCGGGGACCGTGCACAACGTGAACGTCGAGAGGGCGCCATCACAGCTGGCGTCATCGAGGGGGATGGACTGGCCGTCGAGGCCGACATGCTCAACGGGGATCGACGAAGAGGAGATTCGACGAGTAGCCAGTCGCCGAGCCACCTGGGCCGGTTCGACCGCAAGGACGACATCGACGTCGGATGGGTAGTGCGGGACGTTGAGTCCGGAACCGAAGCCGATCTCGACCACTCGACCGTGCAGCCCATTGGTGACGTCTGCACGCCACCTCGTCATTCCTGCGGTCCCACAGGCCCGGTCCACGAGCCGGGGTAAGACCTGTTCCCGATAGAACCCCACGTCAGGAGCGTAGCTGGGACCGACAGGTCCAGTGACCCGCCGTGGGAAAATGCGCAATACAAGGGACATTCGGCCCTGCCATGTGGCCCGCACATGGCCTTGACTGAAACCAATGGCGAAGCGCGTGGTGGTCCTCGGTGGAGGAACGGGTGGGACGCTGACCGCCAATCGATTGCGTCGCCTCTGCTCGCGCTCCGAGGTCGAGATAACCGTCATCGACCAGGATGACCGCCACGTGTACCAGCCGGGGCTGCTCTTCGTTCCGTTCGGACTAGCCCACATCGAGGAGATCGTGCGGCCGAGAGGTCGTCAGTTCCACCACGGGATCGATTATGTGAAGAGCGCGATCGATCACGTCGATATCTCGGCCCAAACAGTCCTGCTGGCGAATGGGTCGATGGTTGGCTACGACGTGCTCGTCGTAGCCACCGGCGCCGTGCTCGTTCCCGAGGAATCCGAGGGGCTTACCGGTGCGGGCTGGATGGAGAAGGTGTTCACGTTCTACTCGCCTGAGGGCGCCGCCGCACTTGGAGCCGCACTAGCGGGATTTGATGGTGGGCGGTTGGTCGTCAACGTGGTGGACATGCCGATCAAATGTCCGGTAGCACCACTGGAGTTCTGTTTCCTGGCTGACTGGTACTTCTGTGAGCGGGGGATTCGTGACCAGGTTCAGCTGAGCTATGTGACCTCACTCGATGGCGCGTTCACCAAGCCTGTCGCGTCGAAACGATTGGCCGGGATGTTGGCGGAAAAGGGCATCGAGCTGGTGTCTGAGTTCAATACCGGCGAAGTCGACGGGAAGGCGGGACGACTTGTTGCTTATGACGGTCGCGAGGTGACCTTCGACCTGGCCGTCGTCGTTCCGCTCCATGGCGGCGCAAGCTACGTCGGAAGGTCACCGGGTCTCGGCGATGAGCTCAACTTCGCCCCCACCGACGAACACACACTGCAGGCCAAGGCCGCGCCGAATATTTTCGTGATCGGTGATGCCGCCAATGTCCCAGCCTCCAAGGCGGGATCGGTCACACACTTCGAAGGAGAGGTGCTGGTCGAGAACGTGCGCCGGCATCTGGCCGGTGAGCCGCTTGATGCCAGCTTCGATGGGCACACCAACTGTTTCATCGAGACCGGCTTCCGTAAGGCACTGCTCATCGACTTCAACTATGACACTGAGCCACTGCCCGGTCACTACCCAGCCAGCGTTGGCCGCCCCTTCTGAGTGAATCTCGGCTTAATCACTTGGGCAAGCTCATGTTCCAGTGGTTCTACTGGCACGGTCTGCTTCCCGGTCGAGACATCCCGGGTATCAGCTCGGCCATGCCGACAGCCGGCAAGGCACATGCCGTCATCGGGGCCTCGAGAAAGGACTGATCCATTCATGGCAACCAATACCATCGCAAACGTTGTCGTGGAGCTCAACGACGAGGGGTTCTTCGCCGATCCGAACCAATGGACCGAGGACATGGTCCCCGAGCTCGCAGGTCGCGAAGGCATCGAGGAGCTGACCGAGGCCCACTGGCAGGTGATCCGTTTCATGCGGGCCGAGTACTTAGCCAAGGGAACGGGCCCCACGGTGCGAGTGTTGGGAAAGACCTCGGGGGTGTCGATCAAGGAGCTTTACCAGCTCTTCCCCAAAGGACCGGCGAAGACCGCCGCCAAGATCGCCGGTATTCCCAAACCACGCGGCTGCATCTGAGACAGGAGCAAAAATGAGTGACACAATCGAGAAGGTTTCGATCATCATCTCCAAGGGATCCCTCGAAGGGATCTGCCCGGGGTTGATCATGGCCAACGGTGCACGGGCCGAGGGGATCGAGGCCAATCTGTTCTTCACCTTCTTCGGTCTCGATGCCATCCACAAAGCCCGGAACGAGCACATCAAGTTGGCGACAGTCGGAAATCCCGGTCTCCATTTGGCGACTATGGCAGGCGGTCTCCCAGGCGTGTCCACCGCCATGACGCACTACATGAACAACAAGATGGAGAAGCTCGACATCCCCTCGATTCCCGAGTTCATCGAGATGATCGCTGACACGGGTGCCGGCATGTTCGCCTGCAAGGCCTCGGTCGACCTCTTCGGGCTTGAGAAGAACGACTTTATCGACCAGGTGCAAGACATCATCACCGTCGGCGAATTCTACGAGAAGGCTGCAGGAGGCCACATCATCTTCACGTGACACTTCCGGCGTGTGCCGGTCGAATGACTCTACGAAGATCGCTCTTCCCATTGAGCCGTTGACAATTGCCATTTCGATCCGGCGGTCTGCGCACCTTCTTGACGAGCATCCCAGCGACGACTCGCGAGTCGGTCATGACTGAGTCCGTTAGTGCAAGGTCATTCGATAGTCGTCGGCCCTTTCCATACTCCACGCCTTGTCGCGCGGGTCGAGGCTCTTCTCAGGTTCCCATTCGATGTGTCGACCCCATCGTGTGCGGAGTGTGTCGTGTGGTCACGAGCAGGAGGACACCTCCGACGACAGGATTTGTGATCGCCCAGGTGAGCCGGCGCGTCGCGATCAGGACCAAACACAGGAGGACACGCTGCCGTTGCCTGCAACATAGGAGAATAGGTCGAAGATGGCCATGCCTCTCCTTAGTGGGATCCCGTTTTCATCTGTCGCCGACTTCATCCAGATTTACGCATCACGACGAACGAGCAACACGCCACCGACGAAAAGGGCGACGGCGGCGTAGGCACAAAGCAGGCCAAAGCTGCTCCACGGGCCGAATGGATCAGTCCCGTGGTAGCGGGCGGACATCATGACTGTCCCAATGTTGGCTGGGAGGAAGCGTCCGATGTCGCTGGTGAATGATGACGGCAGCACGTCAGCGATGATCGGAAGGATGAACAGGAGACCCACGAACGTGCTGATTGCTGCCGCGGTTACACGGATGATCGACGCCAGTCCCAGGGCCAGCAGTCCCAGCGCGAGCAGATAGAGGCCACCGCTTAGGACGGCACGCAGGACTCCAGGATCAGAAAGTGCCGCCGACGGCGTCTTGCCGCTCAGGATTCGCTGACCGATGAAAAAGGCTACGAACGAGACGATCTCCCCGACGACCAGGGTCACGCTCCCGAACACGACCACCTTTGCCGCGAGGACGAGGGGCCGGCGAGGAACGGCAGCGAAGGTGGCGCGGATGGTTCCCGTGCTGTACTCCGCACTCATCACCAGGATGCCGAGCACTCCGATCGCCAGTTGGGCGAAGAGGAGACCAGCCAGGCTGGAGCGGGTTGGGTCGAAGTTGGCGTGGGCGGCGAGGGAGCGAGTCGCCCACCGAGATGCTTGGGCCGAGGTCACGATGGCGCCCAAGCCGATTCCGACGACCGCCGTGGCCAGGAGAGTCCAGACCGTCGACTGAACCGTGGTCAGCTTGGTCCATTCCGATCCGAGGATTCCACTGAACCGAAAGTGATCTTTCGGTTCAGTGGTTACTAGCGATTGGGACGCTGTCGAAGTGGTCATCGTCGCTCTCCGTCCTTGGGGCCTTCCGGTTCCGCCGTGAGGCCGCCGCTGAACTCGAGGCTGCCCTCGGTCGATTCCACGAACGCGTCCTCGAGTGATGCCGAATGGGTCGCCAGCTCGTGGAGCATGATGCCGTTGCTCCACGCCAGCTCGCCGATCCGCTCTTGGCCGAGGCCCCGCACCGACAGCGATTCGTTATCTCCAACGGTGATGGTGGCACCGGCTTCCTCGAGTACCGATCGGAGCTGCCCCGTATTCGGTGAGCGGACCCGGATGAAGGCGTTCGAGTTCTGGGCCGTGAACTCGTCGATGGGCATCTCGGCGATCAGTCGTCCTTTGCCGATGACAACGACATGGTCGGCAGTGAGCGCCATCTCGCTCATGAGGTGGCTCGAGACGAAGACGGCCCGACCCTCGGAAGCTAGGTGCCGAAGGAGGCCGCGGACCCATCGGATTCCGTCGGTGTCGAGCCCGTTCACCGGTTCGTCGAACATCAGCACTCCGGGATCGCCCAACAGAGCGACAGCGATACCGAGTCTTTGGCTCATGCCGAGTGAGAACTGACCCACGTGCTGGTCGGCGACCGACGAAAGGCCGACGAGGTCGAGCACCTCGTCGACGCGCGTCCGAGGGATCTGGTTGGTCCGTGCCAGCATCCACAGGTGAGCGCGGGCGCTCCGACCGGGGTGAATCGCTCTGGCTTCGAGCAGCCCACCTAGTTCCCGTAGTGGCCGTGTGAGGTCGTGGTAGCAGCGCCCATTCACGGTGACTGATCCTCCGTCGGGAGCGTCCAGTCCAATGATCATGCGCATGGTCGTTGACTTTCCCGCCCCGTTGGGTCCGAGGAAGCCGGTGACGTACCCAGGCTTTACGTCAAAGCTGAGATCGTCGACTGCGAGTTTGTTCCCGTATCGTTTCGTCAGGCCCCTGGCCTCGATCGTGTTCTGATGTGCGTTGTTGCTGCCGTCCCATCGCCTGGCTACGACAGTGGCCGCAGGCCGGTCGCCACCATCTGCCGCCGGCTCTTCGATCGGGGTGGCTGATCTGAGGGCATGCGCGCCAACCCGATCGCGCCTGCGCTGACGGATCCACAAGATGACGCCGACAACGGCGGCCACCACGAGCACCAGCACGACGATCCGAAGTCCGTGCCGTCCGTGCTTCGCTCCTATCGCCAGTGCAGCACCGGCTACTCCGAGCATTGATGTAACCCAGGAGAGTGCTTGACTGGAGATCGACCGGATTCCTGGTTGGCGACATCCCGAAAGGAGTTCATCGAACGTTGCAGATAGGTGCGCATGGGGACTTGGTCGCCCTGAGCCAGGGAGTCGAGCAGAATGAGCAGACTGGTGAATCCGGAGTCTCCCAGTTCGGCACGTAGATGGGCGTCGATCGCCCGAGTCGCCTCGCGTTGAGCCTTGAGGTAGTCGACCCCGCGGGGGGTGAGGCTCACTGATTTTTCCCGGCCACTGGTCGACGAATCCGAGACTGTGAGATAGCCACGATCGCGCAGATGTGCAACGACCTTGCTGGCACCTTGGCGAGTGATGCCCAATTCGCGCCCGATGGCCGAGATTGTCGATCCACTGGGCTCCGAACAGAAGCGGAGCACGCGCCCGTCGGGAAACCTTCGCTCGCCGAAGCCCGCCTCCGCCATGGCGGCGTCGAGTCGCACCTGGTAACCGACCCACGCTCTTCGTAGTACAGGACCAAGCCCCACCGGATCGACGTCGGCATCCGAGGACGCTCTTTTGTTAACCACACCGAGGATGTTATCAGATTGTCAACTGAGTTGACAATCATGCACCAGCGAACTCATACTTGGATGGTGCGCCTTTTCGCCCCTTTCAACCGCCAGAAGCTTCTCGCAGTTCCTGTTCTGGTGTTCGTGGCAGCATCGGTGTTCGCCGCACGTGGTAGCGGCGGAGCGAGCCCGCAGCAGCGGACAGAACGGGGCGCTCGGGAACGGGCCGACGGCTAACAGCCCGACCCCGGCTGCGGTAATCGATCTGCCGAGCACGGCAGGAGCGAAAGCACTCACGTCCTCTTGGGGCGGTGGGGGAGTCCCGCTGAGCAATGGTGCGTACCTACGACTGGGGCTACAACGCCGCCGGCCAAACGGAAATGGCAATCCGCCAACAGCGACGTACCGGTTCTTGTCCACCTTCCCTCGGCCGTCAGGCTGGTATCCCAAGGGGGAAGCGGACCGACCAACGGACAGATCGTGGCCAGCCTCGGGAATGGCTCCGTCTGGACCTGGGGGAATGGCACGAAGGCCAGCTCAGGTTTCGCCGTCCACGTGGAGTTCGTGCTGGTCGATCAACGCTCCTGATGTGGACGCCGCCGTGGACGATGCCAGATCATCTGCCTGTGGTTTCTCAACTCCAGTCGGGATTGTGACTGCGCCGTAGTTCGCGGATAACAGATCTCTCTTTTAGTCTCGGGTTCAGAGTTTCGCCCAACGATCGTTTGCCGGGGGAAATCGGTGATTCCGAGAGGGACATCATCAGCGTCTAGCGAAACCTCGGTACAAAGGGCGTGCCACGTTCGACCGTCCAAATACACGGAGGCGAGGCACGCGACGAGTGAGTAATCCAGTCACATACGGTGCGGACAAGCGGGCCACTCGAAGAGATGGCCTCGACGCCGTAGACAACGGAAACCATCAACATAGAGATCCCCCAACGGAAAGTAAGTCGAATGTTGGCGCTACGAAACTCCTCGGTTCCCCAAATGGAGGGTGCCGTGATCGAATGAAGATGATCTTCGCTCGCCGGAGCCACAAGGACAGATGCGAGGATGACGACGCGATCCCCATCGAGACGATAAATCTCCCAAACGGTTCAACCGCGTGAAAGGTGTCGTTTGACATCAACGTGTAAGAGATCAGGGTGGATCCGAAGGTGATGACGCAACCGACCCCGCAAAAGAGGTGCTCTTTCCGATATATGCCACTAACCCCAAGATCCCAACCCCACACACCAGGGATGTCGAGGACGCCCAAAGAACCCCCAGACCGGAGGCTCGGTCGATGATCACGAAGATCACCCACGGTAGAAAGTAGGTGTACGCCCTAAAGTCCACGGCCTGGCTTTCCTCCTCAGCTTCAATCAGGATAGTGAGTGAGGACGTCGAGAAATTGCCACGCTATGATAGTTGTGTCCGTTACCGACCTCTCACCATCTAGAGCCCGAGTCCCTTCTTGCTGCGACGCCAAGATAGCGATGAACTTCTTGAAGTCGATGAGATCGTCCAGTCGATCGTGGACGTTCATCGCTCCATTGGATCGGTTGCGCACGCCTCCCTCCGCGAAACGGCTCCTGATATAGGTTCCGCGGAATTCGCAGTGCTACGCCTGTTGGCCGTGGAGGGCCCACGCCGTATTTCCGACATTTGCTACGAGCTCTCGATGGCCCCCTCAACGCTGACGCGGTACTGCGATCAGCTTTGTCGATTTGGCGTGACGACTCGAACGTGTGACTCGCGAGACAGGCGAGAGGTTCGTATCGACCTCACATCGCAAGGCCAGGATCTGGTCAAATCCGTCCTCAAAAGGCAGCATCGGGATCTGTCAAGCTATTTATCACCGCTCTCGGCATCTGAGCGTGCTGCGTTCATCCGAATTGCGCGAAAACTGGTGCCGATCATTCACGCAAGCGGAGCTAGTTGTGATTCCCATGGAGGTTGTTGACAAATAGAGGCCCTGCCTGTTCGTTTGAGGTTCGACCAAGAACAACGAACGAAAAGGAGGGCCCATGGCTCACGCTAGGGCAAAGCTGACCGTGCTGGGAAGGCAGCTTCTGGTCAATCGGGTGGAGATCGATGGCTGGAAACCCGCCGATGCCGCCAAGGCGATGGGGGTTTCGCGCCAGACGGCCTACAAGTGGCTGCGGCGCTTCGCCGACGAAGGACCAGCCGGGCTGGTGGATCGCACATCTGCTCCGAAACGCTGCCCGCACCGCCTCGGTCCAGAGGTGGTGGCCACCATCGTGGCCACCCGTCTCGAGACCCTTTATGGGCCTCACCGCCTGGCCTATGAGCTCGGGCGTCCTCGTTCGACCATCTACGGAGTGCTCCGACGCGAGCACGTCTCGCGCCTGAGCTTTATCGACCGTCCTACTCGCACCGTGGTGCGTTATGAGCGGGCTCGGCCCGGTGAGCTCCTCCACGTCGACGTCAAGAAGCTCGGCCGGATCCGAGAAGGCGGAGGCTGGAAGATGCACGGACGCGAGATGGGATCGACTGGTGAGCAAAAGCGCATCAAGGTGGGTTACGACTACCTGCACGTGGCCGTTGACGATCACAGCCGGGTGGCCTTCGTCCAGGCCCTGAAGGACGAAAAGGCTCCCACCTGTGCCCAGTTCGTGCGCGACGCCGTCACCTTCTTTGCCGCAGAAGGCATCACCATCGAACGGGTCATGACGGACAACGCCCGCAACTACACCCCGTCGATCATTTTCAAGAATGCCCTGGTCGACCTGGGCATCAGCCACAAACGCACGCGGCTCTATCGGCCCCAGACCAACGGCAAAGCGGAACGATTCAACCGCACCTTGCTCGAAGAGTTCGCCTACAAGACCCTCTTCACGTCCAACGAGCAGCGACTTTGGGCACTGGGGCCATGGCTTGACTCCTACAATGCCAGCAGACCCCACACGGCCATCGGAGGGCTCACCCCGCTGCAGCGACTCCGTCAACAACGCTGATGGGAATCACAGCTAGTGGTAGCCAGGTCGGTGCATAGGTCGTCGCATCGCGCTCGGTGATCACTGCCGAGGGTTCGGGGCACCATCGAATCGCGCGACCTATGGGATCGGCTCAAGATCCGGAGTTCTCACCATCATGAGACGTCGAAGTTCACCGCATGCATATGACGTTGGCGAAACCCCATCGGTCGAGCGAGTTTGGACCCGAAGCGCGCTTGAAAGGCCCATTCCTCGGCGCCGCTCCCGAGTCGTGCCCTTCGCGCCAGGAGCGGACAGTCGCGAGCGCCTCAACCAGCTGGTAGAGGTCCGGTAGCTTCCGTGGCAGGCCCCGGCCATTTGGGAAGACTCCTCCTGGAGTGGTCGGAAATGGGCCGCACTCTGGTCGTGGCGCGATGCTAGGGATGGCGATTCATCGATTGCGGAGTTTCGTGACCTCAGGGATCGAATCGGTGCCCATACTTCTTAACCGTGATGATGTGACGTGGATGGTAGGCGTCCTTCTCCACCAGGAATCGGAGGCGTCGTATTTGCACGTCGAGCACCTTGCTGCGGTCTGCCAGATTGGGCCACACCGTCCGGAGGGACCTCTCCCGTGACACAGCCTCACCCGCGTGAGCAACCAGCAGCCCCAAGAGGTCTATTTCCTTCGGTCGAGCGTGGACGGCAACGCCACTGACTCGAATCTCTCGCCGAGCCAGATCAACTTCTACTGGGCCGGCCACGACGACAGGGAGCCGCTTCCTTGAACCTTCAAGCAACGGATCGCTGCGATCGTCGAGATGATCCGTTGCGAAGCGTATGGCAGCCCAGATTCGAGCAGCGCTTTCTCGTACTCGCCATGGTCGGGTCAAGACGTCAATCGCTCCGGTCTCCAGCGCTAGAACGACATCGTTTTCATCATCGGTTGTAGTCAGGGCCAAGACTGGAGCCCCCTGGGTACGAGCGAGAAGGCGTAGGACGGCGTGACTCGACATATCGGGAATATCCGAACTGACGACAATGGCATCTGGTTCAGCTCGGATGCTCATTGCAATGCCCTCTTCGGCGTTCGAGTCCACTTCAACATGCAGTCCCTCTTCCTCCATCCCCGAGATGAAATCGGCCTGGGACAACGAGCCGTCATCGATGATCAAGAGCAGGGGTGCGTGCGTCAACGGGATCCTTCGACTCATAACCACGGCGCGAAACCCGGAACTGTCATTGCCCTATCTGCCTCGTGATTCCGAATGGCGCTGGGTGCGGGCGACGATCACCCGGGAAACGGTCAGCAGGACCAGCACGATGATCACGAGCAGCAATGCGGCGTCGTAGGCCAGGTTGTGTGCCTCGGCATTCGGTTGGTTGTAGAAGGTGTAGACGGGGTAGGTGAGATAGGGAAACCCTTGGGTGTGGGTGAGCTGCAGGCTCGGAATGGCATCGGTGAAATTGGCCGTGTAGATCAAGGGTGCTGTTTCCCCCACGGCGATGGCGAGCGCAATGAGGAGACCGGTGACGATCCCCGGTAGTGCAGTCTTCAGGACCACCTTGCGCATCGAATATCCCATGGACATGCCGAGCGCCGCTGCGCCCTCTCGGTAACCGTCCGGCACCTGGCGCAGAGCGGACTCGGTTGACTTCGCGATGTAGGGAATCACCATGATCGACAGGATGATGAGCGCGGGCAGCAGAGAGAAGCCCCAGTGGAGGCCCACCACCAGCGCCACGTAGCCGCAGTAGCCGAGGACGATGGAGGGAAAGCCGGAGAGGACGTCAGAGCAGGTGCGGAGAAACCCTCCGCTCCGCTTGCCGTTGCGGCGCGGCTTGGCCAACTCGGACAGATGGATGCCGGCCATCACGCCGATGGAACCGGCCATGATCAGGACGCCGCCCATAAGGATCAACGTTCCGAGGATGGCATTCTCCAGTCCACCCGTCGTGCCCTTGGTGGGGGTGGTCAGGACGCTCCACTGCCAATTCGGCACAGCGCGCACCACGACCCCGACCAGAATCCACACGGCCGGACCGATGATGAGGGCGAGTGCGACGTACGTGCCGAGGCGAAACGCGATTCCGGCGACCGTCCGCCGCCGTCCGCCGGGCATCGACTGGGTGTCAGCCATCCCTCTCTCCCTAGTTGGGGCCCACGGAGGGGCCGAGGTTGCTGCCGGCACGGCGAGTGATGGCACGGGCGATCAGGTTCACCAACACGGAGATGAGGGCGAGGACGAGACCGAGTTCGGCCAAGGTGGCGACGGCGAAGCCGGTCCCGTCGGTCTCCGCCCCGTCGAGTTGGGTCAGGATCGTGGCGGCAATGGTGGTCATCGACCCGTAGATGTTGGGGGCGAAATGGATGATGGAGCCGCCGATCAGGGCGACCGCCACCGTCTCGCCCAACGCGCGACCCAGGCCCAGCACGGTTGCGCCGATGATGCCCGAACGGACCCAGGGCAGGGTGATCTTGTGCGCCACTTCCCAGTCGGTCATGCCGAGTGCCGCCGCCCCTTCCTTCGGCAAGGGCGGGACCTGGTCGAACAGGTCGCGGGTCGTAGAGGCGATGATGGGGATGATCATCAGTCCGAGCACCAACCCGGCCGTGAGCAGGCCTTCCCCCGTCCCGGTGGGATTGCGGAAGTAGCGCAAGATCGGCACATCGGGCATGCGATCCGCCACAATCGGGTAGACGTCGCGGGCCAGGATGGGCCCGAGGGTCAGCAGGCCCCACAGTCCGATCACGACGCTGGGGATACCCGCCAGCACCTCGATGAAGAATCCGAGTGGGCGGGAGATCCAAGTGGGCATCCGCTCGGTCAGGGCGAACGCCGCGCCGATCGAGATCGGCAGGGCAAAAATGAGGGCGATCGCCGAGGACTGCAACGTCCCGACGATGATGGCGAGGGCTCCGAACGAGGCACCCGCCGGATGCGCCACACCGTCGGTATGGACCGTGGCACCGTAACTGCTCCCGTAGGTCCACTCAGTGCCGGTGATGAAGTTCCAGCCGTTGACCCGGATCGCCGGGTACGCCTTGATGATCAGGACGGTGAGCGTGAACACAAGGGCGGCCAAGGGCATGAGCACCCCCACCCGCCCGCCGATCCGCCACGCGGTCTCCTCGTGGGAGCGAGCCCCGTTGGTAAAGCGGCGGAAGAGAGATACCCGGAGCACGCCCGGGACCGTGACCGGCGCGGCGGGATTCTCTCCCGCCGCGCCGCTCGTGACGGTCACTACTTGATTTTGCTGATCTGCTTCAGTGATTGCTTCACGACGCTGGCCGGCAGAGGTTGGAAGTTCACCTGCGCCAGATAGCTCGCGTTATTGCCGTTCGTCGGGTTCACGGCCCATTCGAGGACGGAACGGATGTTCTTGGCCGTGCTCGAGCTCGACTGCTTGCCGTTCACGATCGCGTACTCGTAGTTCACGATCGGGTAGCCGCCCGGCGCCTTGCCGTAGATCAGCGAGATGGACCCATTCGCCGGTGTCTTCTTGGTGAAGGCAGCTGCTTCGAGGGCGACGCTCGTCGGTGCTGGCAACACGAACTGCTTCTGGGCATTCTGCAAAGCGGCGTAGGCGAGACCTGACTGGATGGCCTGGGTCAGGTAGCTGATGCCGACGTAGGCGATGCAGCCGGGGGCTGACTTGCAGCCTGCCACCATGCCCGAGTTGCCCATCTCACCCAATGCGCCCGGTGCATCCGGGAAGGTCAGGGTGGTGTTGAAGCCGACGCTCTTGCCCCACCCGTTGGGGTCGGTCGCGGAAAGGAACGAGCTGAACAAGAACGTGTCCCCGCTGCTGTCCGAACGGTGCAGAGTCACGATCGGGAGATTCGGGAGAGTGACCCCTGGATTGAGCGCCGCAATGGCGGACGCGTTCCAGTTCGTGACCTTGCCCTGATAGATGCTCGAGATCAACTTGCCGGTCAACTTCAGGTGTGCCGTCACCCCGGGGATGTTGTAGGTGATGAGCTGCGCCGAAATAGCCAGAGGGATATTAAGGAGCGCCGGGGCGGCGGTCAGCTCCGAGGGTGACAGGTAGGCGTCCGAGGCGCCGATGTCGGCTGTGCCTTCGGTGGCGTCAGTGATGCCGGTGCCCGATCCTGTCCCGGCGGTCTGGATGGTGACCGAGGGGAACTGGGTGCTGTAGCCAGAGGACCAGAGGTTGAAGAGTGGGTAGAGCAAGGTGCTGCCTGTCTCGCTCACCGTTCCCCCCGAAGGCTTCTCCACCACTGGCTTTTTCGCTCCAGCGGTTCCGCTCGCGGCCACGACGGGCACCAAGGCCAGGGATGCAGCTATCAGGCACGATGGTGCCAGACGCTTGAAACGGGACGTGCGCATGTAAGGGTATTCCTCCTCGTGGTTTGTTTGACATCAATTACTGAACTGCGGTTACGAAAAACGCGAGGGCGTCAGCCGATCCGACCGGTGACGTAACGCTCGGTGCTGGGGTTCTGAGGGTGTTCGAAAAGTTGATTCGTGTCCCCGTGTTCGATCAGCTGGCCTTCGTAGAAGAACATCGTGTTGTGTGAGACGCGACGTGCTTGGGCCAGATTGTGGGTGACGATGATGAGAGTGAGCGCGGGCACGAGGGTTCCGAGCAACGCTTCGATGTACTCGGTCGAAATGGGGTCCAGCGCGGAGGTCGGCTCGTCGAGTAGCAGGACCTCAGGACCCACAGCGAGTGCTCGGGCCAAGCACAACACCTGCTGTTGACCGCCGGAGAGGCGAAAAGGAGAATCGCCCAATCGATCCTTCACTGCGTCCCACAACCCGACTTCGCGCAGTCGTTGTTCCGCCACCACATCGAGTTGTTTGCCCTTGGCTATCCGATGGGCCTTTACCCCGGCGACCACATTGTCCCGGATCGACATGGGAAATGGATTCGGGCGCTGGAAGAGCATCCCGATGCGTCGGCGGAGCGTCAAGAGGTTGTGGTGCGTGGACCAGATGCTCTGTTCGTCGAAGGTGACGTCACCTTCGTGGTGGAAGCCGGCGACCTTGTCGTTCATCCGATTGATGGTGCGGAGGAAGGTCGACTTGCCCGAGCCCGTTGGACCGATCAGCGCGGTAATGGTGCCTCGTCGGAACGACATCTCGATGCCCGAAATGACCTTCTTCGTACCGAAGCTGAGGGAGAGCTCACGGGAGCACACAACATCTTCAGGTCGACCACGGTCGGGATCAAGCGCTTCGAGGACGCGATCCGCAGGATCGATCGCTTTGGGTTCGGCTCGACTGGGAATAATGAAGGAGCAAGCGTCTTCGTCAGGCATTGCATTCCGCCTGGTGATGTAAGAGCATCTAATATCCCTTGAGTGGTAGTAGTAATCAGAACGTAACAATCCGAAGTGAACTAATCGTGAACGGCGGATGACAACGGTCCAATTATTTGGTGAACGCTCACAGGTTCGTTATTTACGACCCTGCGAACCCATTCCTGGAGACGGCCCGGTATGGGATCGATCGGACCTTAGGGAGAGGTCGGCCGAACGCACAGATTCACCAGGCTCGGCATTCTCGCGCCGCAGCCAGTCGGAACACGGACAACGGATAGCTCGTCATGCTGCTGGTTCCCCTTTGGCTGCCTTGAGGAGTATTCAACGGCTTGCTTGGTGCTCCTCCTCGGAATCTTCGACCATAGAACCGGTGCGCCACGGCCGGACATACGCGACCCAGATCGATCCGGCAGCGAGGAGGAGGGTGCACAAAACCCAGCCGAGCGCAGTCGTCCCGAGTCCGACGTATTTGAGTCCGGATGCAAAGATCACAAAAGTGATGGCGGGCCGGATGTATCTGTCGGGAGCGCTCGAAGAAATAAGCGAGCCGATGATTACCGCTGGGATGCTCCCGACGATGACCGATGCGGTGACCGCGAATTCGACATGGCCGAATGCGAGTGCCCCGAGCGCGGCTGCGATCGTCAATGGGACGGCTTGCGTGAGGTCGGTTCCCACTAATTGATTGGCCCCGAGCATGGGATAGAGGAAGAGCAGCATCACGATCATGAGCGATCCTGAACCGACGGATGTCATCCCGACGATGATCCCCCCGACCATGCCGATCAGTACCGTCGGTAACGGGCGCACCTCGAGTTCGTGGACTCGCGCCTTTTGCTCGCGGCCCCCTTTGCGGTCGAGAAGGTAGCGGACGACCATCGCGGCGGCGCCAACCAGTAGTGCAGCTCCGAGCGCCTTTTCGATGGTGGATTGGGATGCCTCGGCGTCGCCCAGCAGATGAAGCAGGTAGGAGCCGAGGAAGGCCATAGGGACCGAGCCGACCACCATCCACCCGACCAGTCGGAAGTTCACCGTCTTCTTCGCGATGTGGATGGCGGCCCCGAACGGCCGCATGAAGACGGCAGCAACCAGGTCGCTTGAGATGGCCGTCGACGGCTTCACCCCGAAGAGCAGAATGAGCATCGGTGTCATGAGTGCCCCGCCCCCCGCTCCCGTCAGACCGACCATGAATCCGACCACAGCGCTGCCCAGCACGATATAAGGGTCAATATTCACAGAAGTCCCTCATGACACTCAGTCGATTGTCCGGCAGGTCACGAAATCTAGCCCCACTAATTCAGAAAAGAGTTTCTACGTGCTCCGGATCGCGAGCACAATGAACGAAAACGTTCGTCTCCACCTGGTCAGGGCACGACTACTGAATCCGGCATCGCCAGCTCGGCGAAACGGGCTGCAGCGGGGGAGAGGGAACCGGTCCGATAGACCAGCGCGAGCTCCCGGATGGCCGGCGGCTCCGGACGGGCCACAATTGCGCCGAGCTGTTCGGCGACGAGTGCCATCGACTCAGGTACCAGCGCGGCACCGGCTCCGGCCAATACCAGCGGGAGGAGGGCATCACGCTGTGCCGTAACCACCGCCAGCTTCGGTTGCAGGTTGACGGAGGCAAACCGCTCCTCGAGGAGCCGTCTGGTCGAGGTCCCTTCGGGAGACGCTACGAACAATGCGTTCTCGAAGTCGGTGAGTGATGTCGATGCCGTGACCCTGGCGCTCGTTCCGGGGGGAAGAATGAAGACGAGCACCTGCGATCCGATCTCGGTCGACTCCAGGGTGACGGGCACATCCAGCGCGTCGGTGATCCCCAGTTCCGAGGTCCCATTTTCGACCAGTTCGAAGAGCTCACGGGAGTCGTCTGGGGCCGCAAGGTCGACTCTCACCCCGGGGTGGTGGCGGCGGAAACGCCCGACCAGGGTTGCCGTGGGATCGGCGGCCAGCGTGGGAAGGCACACCAAGGAGAGAACGCCTGACCGGAGGCCAGACACCGCCGTCACCGCCGCGCGGCCGGTTTCGAGGTCCCGTAGTGCTTGGCGGGCCGGCCCCAGAAGGGCATGACCAGCCGATGTCAGCTGGACCTTGCGACCGATCCGGTCGAAGAGACGCGTGCCGAGGTCGGCCTCCAACTCTTTGACGGCCAGAGAGAGGGCAGGCTGTGAGACGAAGGTGGCCTTGGCGGCTGCAGTGAAACCGCCGTGATCCACCACTGCCACGAAGTGCTGCAGACGGCGGGTATCCATTTGTAAAGCTTATCGGTATCAGAAGAAATATCTATTATCTTTCTTGATTCCGGCCCGTCACAATCAGAGTGTGGACGTACTCGACGAGGCGGGACCGATCGGATGGCACCGCTTGGTGGTCGAGCCGAGGCGTCCCGACATCATCCGGCGTCGGCCTAATGCGTTCTGGCTGGCTGTCGCCGCCGTGTGCATCGGGGCGTTCATGGGCCAGCTCGACGCCAGCATCGTCACCGTGGCTCTCCCCACCTTGCAAGGGACCTTTCACGCCAGTGTCGGGGCCGTGACGTGGGTGGGCCTGAGCTACTTGCTCGTCCTCGTGGCCACCGTGGCGGCGGTCGGTCGGTTCGCCGACATGTGGGGTCACAAGCTCCTTTACGTCTACGGCTTCGGGATCTTCATTGTGGGCTCAGCCTTATGTGGACTGGCGCCGAACCTAGGCACGCTGATCGCATTTCGTGCGCTACAAGGGGTGGGGGCAGCCTTCCTGCAGGCCAACAGCGTGGCCATCATCGTCCTTGCCGTACCCAAGACGTCGCTCGGCAAGGCCATCGGGATCCAGGGTGCGGCCCAGGCAATCGGTCTGGCCCTCGGACCCACTATTGGCGGGTTCCTCCTGGCTGCCGGTGGTTGGAGGCTCATTTTTTTCATCAACGTGCCTTTTGGTGTTCTCGGCATGATCGCCGGGCTGCTTCTGGTTCCTCGGAGCCGCCACCTGCAAGCCAAGGTGCGCTTCGACTGGACGGGCCTCGCCCTCTTCTTCCCAGCAGTAGTGGCCGTCTTCTCCGCGGTCTCGTTCGGCAACTCGAGGGGATGGACCTCTCCCGCCATCCTCGGGCTGTTCGTCGTCGGGGCCCTTCTCGTCGTTGCCTTCGTTCGTCGAGAGGGCCGATGTCGTGAGCCGATGCTCGATCTTCGTCTTTTTCGCAGACATCGGTTCAGTGCCGGCATCGCCAGCGGCACACTCTCGTATCTGGTCATGTTCGGCGTCTTGTTCCTGGTGCCGTTCTACTTGGAGCGTGGCCTGCGCTTCGGTTCGGGTCGTGCGGGCCTTGAGCTGATGGCCATGCCGCTCGCCCTCGGCATTACGGCGCCGCTGGCGGGTCGCCTCGCTGATCGGCTCGGTGCCCGGCCACTCACGGTCGGCGGGATGGCAACAGTTGCGGGAGGGCTGGCTCTCTTGGGAGCGCTCCGTCCATCGACGCTGGTGTTTCTGGCACTCCTAGGCGTCGTGGGGATCGGTTTGGGTCTGTTCACACCGCCGAATAACGCCGCCATTATGGGCTCGGTGGCCCGTGGGCAATCTGGCGTCGCCTCAGGTGTCCTCAACATGACGAGAGGGATTGGCACCGCTTTGGGTCTTGCCCTCACGGGGTTCGTATTCGATCTCGCGGGAGGGAGGTCCTCGGCGAGCTCGTCAGCGGCTCACGCCTTCACCGTCACCGCCTTGTTCTTATCTGTTCTGGCGGTAGTGGCTGGTGTCATCGCCGGCCTGCGCGAAGGTGGACCCTTGGAGCGCTCGATCAGCGCCCGTGTGGAGTGAGGGCCTGCTGACTTCGCGCCCAGGTACCTCCTCTTCCTTAACGTGCTCGCGCACTGGTTTTCGGGGACAGAAATAGATCAACGTGTAACGAGAGAGGTTGAGCTTGCGCTGGCTCGCGGCGTCGGCTCCGTGATCTGTGCGCCTTCGAGCAACCGGGAAGGACGCTCGCAGTTAAGTCCACGATTCCGAGCAACTCGAGCGATTGGTGGCGGAGGCTCGTTCAATCGAGTCCATTGACACGGTAGATCGTCATGGCGCGGGTGTGGAACAAGTAGGCCATGTGCGCAACCCTCCCTTCTGATTCCACGGCCGGGAGCCCGGACGCCGGATCAACCGGCACACTCCAGCGTCCGGGCTTGTCTTCCTATGCGCTTACGGCTTGGCGGTCCTCGGACTTGGCATCGATCGCCTTCTGGTGCTCCTCGGGTTGGACGTCGATGGAAATCTTCCGTGGCTTCGCCCTTTCTGCCACCGGAATGTTCAAGCGGAGCACTCCGGAGTGGTACGTGGCACGGATGTTCTCCGTGTCGAGCGTGTCGCCCAGAATGACCTGACGGCTGAACATACCCCGGGGGCGCTCCGAAGCGATCAACTCGACGTCGGGTCCAGTGGGGGAGAGTCGTTCGGCGCGTACGGTCAGCACATTTCGTTCGACGTCGAGTTCTACTCGTTCGGGGTCGATTGCGGGTAGGTCGAACTCAATAACAAATGTGTCGCCGTCTCGCCAGGCATCCATGGGCATGGCGACCGGCCTGGCCGCGGTGCCGAACACTTGCGAGGCAACCCGGTCAAGTTCCCGGAACGGATCGGTGCGAACCAACATTGGTATTCCTCCTTAGTGATCGAGGGACTTCGGCTGACTCTCAACCTTGATTGGGTACCGGCCACTAAATCATCTATTGTGGCTGACATAGATTTTATGCCAAACTGATAGCGTGTCAACCCACGAGATTGGAGAAATTGATGGTCCGGCAAGCTGAGCCTGATCCGTCTCGGGGGGTCTACGGCATCTCGGTCGCAGCGAGCTTGGTTGGTAACGCTCCGCAGAATCTCCGCCTCTACGAGGCTCGAGGGCTCATAGCGCCCGCCCGCAGTGACGGCGGTACTCGGCTCTATAGCGACAATGACCTCGTACGGCTCCGGATAATTGCCGAGCTCTTGGATGGCGGCCTTAATCTGGCCGGCGTTCATATGGTGCTGGATCTCCAAGCAACAAATGAACGGTTGCAGAACGAACTCGAGAAGCGGGCCGCTTTTGAGGAGAAGGGTTCGGAGTCACTCAATCAGCGTTAGGTGTCGTCGGTCACTATCACCCATGCCCGCACCTACGCCGCAGTTTGGGAGGCCCGGTCCGAAAGGAAGTCGCCCCGTTCGTGCGGATGGCCATGGCACGAGCGCTGCGCAACCAAGGCACCAACGCGGCCTGCCGTGTTGCTCTCGCCGTCGCCACGGTGGTTCGGTCGACTCCCGGCGGTTCACTTCACCTTTGACTGCTCCGACATCGGTGACGGAACTCGGACGTGAAAGATCAGCGATGGCTGTATCCCTTGCCTATCTCTGGACCCCTCTGAGCTACGTGTGACGTGTTCGGCGACCCGATCCCACTCCTCGATTTTATACCGTCATTATACCGTGGGACCCCGTGAACATGACTGAACGGTCACGTATAGATATGTACTTTGAGCTGGGCTTTCTGGACTTTGGCGAACCCTCAAGAACCCCGTTTTTCAACCTGCAAAGCCCCGTACCCCGGTTCGAATCCGGGCGCCGCCTCCAGGACGTGCGACGAGAAGGGACGCCCTCTCGTCGTTGAGGGGTCCTAGCGCCGTATCTGAGCAGAACCCGACCACAGCGGGAGCCCGACGCGGAACTCGATCTGTATCGCCACGCTTGGTTGTGCCTCCCCTCTCTCGGAACCACGGCGCGTTCCCAGACGTTCGGCCAGATGCACTGCTACCACGATGCAACGAGACCGCAACTGCACAACACGGCGTGGGGACCGTCGGGGTCTCTGTCTACGTCGCGGCAGGTTGTGACTTGTCGGGCGCCGACCGATCCGGGTCGCACGAGTCGGGCGAGAGAAACGCGTCGATGACGTGGCAGCTGGGCACCGGAAAGGTCCCCGAAGCCCCGAAGGTTGGTCAACTCAGGCACGAGCGTTGACTTTTGGCGTGCGCCCCGCCGACACGGGCACGACGCAAAACGCCCGCAACCGACACCGCCGGGGAAGGTACGAACCACGACGGGCGCACCCTTCGCATCGGGTGGGACCTGTCTCGGGCGGTGGAGCGGCATGGTCGTTCACACCTCTGTCACCGACACCGACGGCTGAGCCCCCGGATTTTCGTCGCTTGGGCCTTCCCGTTACGAGTCCAGGTAGGCTGACCTGCGTCTTCATCCGTTTTCTCGGGCGCGATCAATGCGATGGTCCTCGGGTCAATTGGGACTTACGGTCCTATTCTCGGGCCCCGGAAGCGGCTAAAATGTTAGCGAGGGATTTGGTAGCGGAGGTTACGTGCGATTTCGACGAGCTGTGCCAAAGGCGCACATGGTGCCACTCGGGCGTGATTCGGGTGGATCCGCCACGTCCGTCCAAGTCCTAGAGGAATCTACATCGGCGGACGCCTACGCTGATCCAGCTCGTGAACTGGCTAGCAGCAGTCTCGAGTCGATGTTCCACGAGATCTCGTTCGGTGATTCGAGCGACCGTCTGGAGCGCCCAGGTGAGCCCATCGGCAAGTACGACGACCTGTGGCAGCTTTCTCTGGCGGACCCACTGACGGGACTGGCCAACCGGATGTTGCTCCTCGACCGTCTGAATAGGGAGCTCACGCGTCGGCGCCGGCATGGTGGATGCGTCATCGTCTCGCATATCGACTTGGACAACCTCAATGACATCAACGACGAGATGGGGTACAGCTCGGGCAACGAAGTGCTCCGCGGGATGTCCAGGCGTCTGACGGCGATGCTCCGCAGCGAGGACACCGTGAGCCGCGTGGGCGAGAGCGAGTTGGTGGCTGTCATGACCATCGAGGACGAGCAGTACATGCAGCCGCTCATGCAACGGGTCCAAGCGGTGCTCGACGATCCGATCTCCGTGACGGGGCGAGAAGTGCGAGTAGCGACGACGCTCGGGACAGTGACCGCTCGGAGCTCCGAGTCGGCCGAGCAGGTCCTCGAGCGGGCCGGGAATGCGGTCTGACATCATCTGACCATCAAAGCGAGAAATTCCGCTGCGACCCCAGTGGGGATGGTAAATTGCCCTCCTGACCAGGGAAATCCTTTGCAGGCCCTGTGGGACTCCTGATTGCCGCAAAGTGACATTTTCATGAGACTTGGGGATTTCGGCCCTAGCTGGCCTCGTTGCGTTTGACTAAACCTAGGGTGTGTCGATGTACAGCGAACTCCTGAGCGATCTTTTGGTCAGCTCAGATGCTGACGAGGTGCCGCCCTCGAAGGAGGAGCTCGTCGCCGACCTGCAACAGTGTCGCCTGCGCCTTCATCGGCGGGCCGCCGTGCATAAGCACGTGGTAGCTGAGGACCTGGCACGCGAACTCGATCACGATCGGATCCTGTTGTCGCTCTGCGCTGCGATGTCCATCGAGCACGATCCGGCGCGCTTTGTCAATCCGATCGCCGAACGGGCTCGGCTCGAAGAGCTGCTGCGGGCTCGTGGAATCGAGTTCGATCCCCTCTGATCTGACCAAAGTGGTCCTGGTCAGGGCGACCCCTCCTCCGGACTAGGGATTTCTAGGGCGAGCGCTGGGGTTTATCGACTTACGTTCAGCCAAGATTGCCGCGTAGACGCCTGCCTCCGTGCGGCGTTGCATTCCCAACTTGCCCAGAAGGCTCGAGACGTAGTTCTTCACCGTCTTCTCGGCCAGGAAGATCTCCTCGGCGATCTGACGATTGGACCGGCCCTGTGCGATCAGGTCGAGGACGCGCCGCTCCTGGGGCGAGAGGCTGGACAGCCGTGCCTCGGTTTTCTGGCTCTTGCGCAACCGGTCGAAGATGTCCTTCGAGAGGGTGGCGTCGATCAGCGACCGTCCCTGGCTCACCCGACGGATGTCGCCGATGAGGTCGCTTCCGCCGATTTCTTTGAGGACATAGCCGGCGGCTCCGGCCATGATCGCCGAGAAGAGGGCGTCGTCGTCGGCGTAGGACGTCAGCATCAGGCAGGCCACGCCTGGGTAGAGGAGCGGATCTCCCGGCACACTTCGATGCCGCTGCCGTCGGGCAACCGCACGTCGAGGATGGCGACGTCCGGCAGGAGCGTGCCTATCTCCTCCAACCCCTGTTGGGCCGTTGCGGCCTGGCCGACGACGTCCATGTCGTCCTCGGCGTCCAGGAGCGTTTTCAATCCCGTCCGGACCAGTTCGTGGTCATCCAGGATGAAGATGCGGATTTTCATTCCCCCAATATTGCCACGATGCAGGCCCCAAGGGCGGCCGCAGAGCCATCGCGACGCTCCGACGGACTGCGATCCACCCGACCGCTACCCTAGGGGCGGTGCCACCCCTCGATCAGATCGACGATCCAGTCAAGCTCCGACGGCTGGTTGAGGCGATGCTGATGATGGAGGGAGAGTTGAGCCTTCCCGTCGTCCTCCGCCACCTGGTCGGTGAAGCGTGCTCGCTCGTGGACGCCAGGTACGGGGCACTCGGTGTGCTGAGCGAGAACGGCACGACGCTCGATCAGTTCCTGACGGTCGGCTTGGAGCCGGATGAGGAATTCGCCATCGGACCCCGCCCCAGCGGCCGGGGCGTTCTGGGCACCCTGATCATCGAGGCTAAACCGCTGCGCCTGGCCAACCTGTCACAGAGCCCTGACAGCTACGGATTTCCGAGTGGCCATCCCCCGATGACGTCCTTCCTGGGCGTGCCGGTGCGGGTCCGCGGCGAGGTGTACGGCAACCTGTACCTCACCGACAAGAACGGCGCACCGGAGTTTTCTGCCGAGGATGAAGCCACTGCCGTCACGTTGGCCATGGCCGCCGGCATCGCCATCGAGAACGCCCGCCTGCACGGAGTAGCCCGCGACCACACCTTGACGGAGGATCGGGACCGGATCGCGCGCGACCTTCACGACACGGTCATTCAGCGATTGTTCGCCGTCGGGCTCTCATTGCAGGGAACCGCCAGGCTGGTGGACCGGCCCGAGGTTGCGAGTCGGATCGGCGATGCCATCAACAAGCTTGACGAGACCATCCGGCATCTGCGCACGGCGATTTTCAACCTCGAGATGACGATCAACCAGGACGGCTTCCGCCGCATGGTCTTCGATCTGCTGCACGAGTTGACGCCCGTGATCGGGGCGGTGCCCCACGTGACGTTTACCGGGCTGGTCGACACTGCCGTCTCGGGCTCCATCGCCGATCACGCCCTGGCGACGCTTCGTGAGGCCCTGACCAACGTGGGCCGGCATGCCGCCGCCACGCACGTCGCTGTCACCGTGGCCGCCGGCGACGACCTGCGTCTCGTCGTCGTCGACGACGGGCGGGGAATGGCGGAGGCCGGGGCCGACGGGCGGGGCTTGAAGAACATGCGCACCCGGGCCGAGCGTCTCGGGGGAAGTCTCGAGTTGGGGACGTCGCGCGAGGGGGGCACCCGGCTCATCTGGTGGATTCCGCTGACCCTCCTCGACGGTTAGGAGGCTGTCTCAACGAGAAACGTGCGACCCGGACAGCCGAGTCGCACGTTTCATGGAACCCCCCGGACCTGTTTGCCGGAAACCCTGAGAAGACTGTCGTCTCTTTCCTGGCGATCGGATCGCTCCGGCCTCACCAGCCCACCTGCTGATGGGCTGGCGGTCTGCCTGCCCATTATCCCTTCTCCGTCCCATGGGAGCCAGGGCCAAAGGTCCCGACACGCGGGGCCGTGTCCCGGGGTGCGACGCTCGTCGCGAGCGATTGCCGCGCCGTTGATACAACGCCGTGGCAACCTCACAGCATGAGCAATTGGGCAACGGGTGAGGTACTGGGATTCGACTTCGAGACGACGGGGGTCGACCGCTTCCACGACGTACCCGTGTCGTTCGCGCTTGTGAACCTGGTAGGAGGGGTTCTCGTCTCGTCGTCGGTCGGCCTGGTGGATCCGGGACGTGAGATCCCGGCCGGGGCGACCGAAGTGCACGGGATCACGACGGAGCGGTGCAGGGACGAGGGAATGGCGCTCGTGGACGCGATCGAGTTGATCTCCGATGCCGTGATCTCCGCCGGGCGACGTGGCGTGCCGCTGGTCGGGATGAAATTGGACTACGACCTGACCATCCTCGACACCCAGTTGCGCCAGCACTGCGGCGTCGGACTGCACGAGAGAGGTTGGCGCGGCCCCGTGCTCGACGCCGTGGTTCTCGACCGGCATCACGACCGTTACCGCAAAGGGAGCCGCACTCTCGGGGCGCTGTGTGCGCACTACGGGGTGTGCATAGAGAACGCGCATGACGCCGCGGCCGATGCGATCGCCTCCGCCCAGGTCATCCTCACATTGGCCGCGTGCTTCGAGGAACTGGGAGCCACCGATCTGTTCGCCCTCCATGCGGCGCAGATCGATTGGCACCGTGAATGGGCCGAAGACTACGACGACTGGCGAATCAAGGGTGGATTGAGCCCCATCGATCGGCGTGACTACATATGGCCGGTCGCCCCCGCGGTTCTTCACGCTGCGGCGTAGGCCGATTCAGCCTTTGAGCAGATCCCACACCATATCCAGCGAGTCGTCATCCTGTAGGACGTACGCGCCGGGGTGCTGCTTGTCGATGTGCCCGATGAGGCCGTTGTAGACCGAGTAGCCGACGAGCTCCTGAAGGCGGCGCGGGAACATCTTGACCAACTGCGTGGGGATTCCGAGCTGCTGATTCTCCTGCTGGCGGATGAAACCCGCGCAGTAGTTCATGGCGATCCCCACGCGTGGTGTCTCGGTGAGGTTCGCGCCGCCGCCGTGCCAGAGACTTCCCACCCAGACCAGCACGCTTCCCTTCGACATTTCCGCGGCGATGCTGTCGAAGTGCTCGAGCGGGTTCGGTGCCACGTCCCGGAGGTGGCTTCCGGGAACGAGGCGCGTCGCTCCGTTCTCCTGCGTGAAGTCGGTGATCGCCCACATGGTGTTGCAGATGATCGGTTCGTGTGGCCGGCGAAGCGGGATCACCTGGTCGTCGGCGTGTATCGGTTGTGCCCGTTCGCCCGGTCCGATGGCGATCGAGGAGAGCGAGGAGATCAGCAGCCCGGGATCGAGGACGCCCTCGACGACCGGGAGGACGTTGCGGTGGACCGGGATCTTCGTGAACGTGGCGCCATGGGCCAGAAGGTTGTACACGCGTTTGGTGCAAAGACCTTCGAAGAGGTTGTCGGCCGGCACCGTTCCGAGATCTCGCTCGAGTTTGTCCAGGGCCTCGTCGATCTCGGCGATGAGGGCAGGCTCAATGGCATCGCGCAGGATGGTGTAGCCCTCCTCGGCGATACGGCGCAGATGCTCGTCGATGCCCGGGTCCTGGCCTGTCGCGACATTCGACACGAGCTTCATCGTACGGAGTGGTGGCCTGATGTGCTCACCCCCGATGAACGCGCCGCAGTACCCACCGGGATTTGTCCCGGTGGTAGGGTCACACCGGAAGGGCCGTTGGCGCAGCTGGTAGCGCACTTGCATGACGCTCTCGCTCCGATTGCACGTACGGTTACGCTGGCTTCCGGTAAATCCCTGGTGAATGGGCACTTTGCATCAGCAATGCTTCTGAGCAGGGTTTCAAATATGGGTGCCGTTACTTACTGCGTTACTTACTGGTGCTAACTGCACCTGCACAGATGCAAGCACTGACGGCAAAGCGGCACTTCGCGTTGAACTGGGGGAGTGTCACGTATGGAGCGTCTGGCTAACCAAATCTCACCGGGATCTGGTGGCGCCCCGGGACCGCGATAGTTGCTGCGCCTCAAACGCGGGCACCCGGGGGCACCCCTGACGCCTTGGCCGTTCGGATTTTGCGGGCAAGCAATGTCGTTCGGACTTTCTTGACCCATTACCGCGAGCCAGTCCCACGAGCTGATCGTCGAACGGGAGGAGATGCCTGGGAGCTATCGGGTGGTCGGCCGCTATAGCGCGTTCAGCGCAGACCCGCGTCCGAGAAGCAGGAGCAGGAGGTCGGCCCGGTGCTGGCGTCGAGCGGCAATGCGGCCGACGAGCTCCAGGGTCGCCACGATGGGAACATCGAGCTCGGGCGGCGGGACTGCACCCATCGCCCGGCACAGGTCAAGCGTGTGCACCACCAGCTCGAGAGTTCTGGTGGGGAGATAGGCGCTGAGTGTCATCGTTCCAGCTGGGGTGGCGACCGGCGCCTCCGGCGGCGTCGCTGCGACCAAGGCGATGACCCGGCCGGCCACGTCGGCGACCCGGCGAGCAGGGTCCGATCCGAGGTTCACCCCTGCTTCGCGGCCTCGCTCGGCGACACCGGCGTCCTGCGACGTCCGCTGCTCGATGTCGGCAGGATCGGCCAGCACCGCAACGAAGTACTCGACGGGGTCATCGACCTGAACCGGTCCGTTGCCCGAAGCGAGATAGGTCTCAACCGTGACAAGGGCCCGGCTGGTGTGCCCCACCAAAGATCGGACGTCCCATTCGCCGAGTGCTGGCCGGTCGTAGTCGGCCGGGACTAGGTCTGTGACTACCGCCACAAAGCCGCGCGCCGCGCTGGAAAAGATACCTGCGTCCCTGTTCATACTTGCAGTATGGACCGGCGGGTGCCATCGCTCTGTGAGCCGCTACCCTTCGAAGGCTCGATGGGTGGTCAACGGCTCAACGCGCCCATCGTCGGGATCGCCGCGATTGTCGGCTAAAGACAGCACTCGAGTCCAGAGTGGAATCGGCCGCAAGCAGACCGGTGACCGGCACCATCAAGACTCTGGCGTCCCGGCTGGGTAATCGTCACATAGGGATCGGTCTACGGGAACTCCCCATGCTGTGGACGGCGGCGCCATCCGTCCCGCTCCAGTCGAGCCGCAACGCTCCGATACCGACCTACGGGGGATCAAAGTGTACCCCGTCGAAGGCACCGCTGGCCTTTTACCTCGGTCAATCAGGGAGCGGGATCTATCAACTCCAGCGTCGGGATCCCCAGCGAGTTCGTCGAGCAGCGCCCCGGGGGGCTCGATTTGCTGGTTTCGGCCAGTTTCTTCGCCATTGCGTGACTCGCGATCACCAGCACGCCTGCAAAGATCTTCCTGGCGAAACAACTCATGGCCTGCCTGGGCCATGCCAGTGCGCAGGCGGCCATGATCGATCAGCACGCCGCATCTGACCGGGATCGGAATATTGGTGAAAGACTCACCGCAATGCTTGAGGCGTCGGCGCCGGAGATCATCGATTCCCCCAAGGAAAGGCTCGTCAACGAGGCTGCGCTGATGGACAAAACCAAGTATCAGCGGCTGCAGGGCAAGCGAGTCACTTAAATTTAGCATGAAATCGGGATCGAGCCAAGGGTAGCTTGGTTCCCACTGCCACCCAATGTCCTCCCCGGAACTAATCGTCGCGAAGCAAGGAGAGCACCTTGTCCGCCATAATCCCCGACGTTGGGATCGAAAGAGAGTGAAGAACCGACAACCTGGATGGGTCCGAGTGGTGTGCCCTGCCGTGCCTCGTCGATTGCGAATGAAAGGATGATGAGGCGTTCAGGCAGAGGATCCGCACGGCGAATCCTTCGTGACGAGACATTGCGTCCTTCCAAATTCCAAGTTGGCTTCTTTGGCATAAAGCAGACATCAGGATGCCCGTACCCAATTTCGCTCCAGGTCAAGAAAGCCGCCATCCGCTGCCTCTGCGATCGCCACGTCGGGTAACGTTTGGACGATGGTCACTCCCGGCGGGTGGCCTTGGGACTGCCTCCACGGCCTGTATCCGAGAGGGGGAGATTGAGTGACTCAGAGCGATGCCCTGCCTCCGCTCGTTGTCCCGGAACGCGTGATCCCTGTACCTTCCTCCGTGAGCAAAGAAGCCCAGGAAATGTTGGCCCTGGGGTTGATCCAGAGCGCCGAATTACCTGCGCTGAGCGACGTGGAAGGTTGGCGGCGATGGTCAGCCGAAACGGACGCCGCTGTGCTGTCCTACGTATTGCCTCGTCTTCCTTCCGGCGGGTTCGACGTTCACCAGCTCGACTGCGCTGGGGTACCTATCTACGTGATTCGACCACCCAATGTTGATACAGGCGATACTCGTGTCTGCTTAGAGATCCACGGCGGAGGCATGGTCCATGGTGGCGGGGAATGTTGCAAAGCGATCGGTGTTTACTGGGCGACGAAGGTCGGCATACCCATATGGACGGTCGACTACCGCATGCCCCCGGACCACCCGTATCCGGCGGCGCTCGATGACTGCCTCTCGGCTTACCGGGCTCTGCTGAGGGATCACCGACCAGAGACGATCATCGTCAGCGGTGCCTCAGCGGGCGCCAATCTGGCAGCTGCAATGATTCTCCGCGCGAGAGACGAAGGCTTAGCGCTGCCGGCCGTCACGATTCTTCTGACACCAGAGCTTGATCTGACCGAGTCCGGCGACACGTTTCGCACCAACCTAGGAGTCGATACCGTGCTGACGCAGAGCTTCATGCCCGCCAATCTGCTCTACGCCGATGGTCACGACTTAGCCGACCCGTATTTATCTCCCATCTTCGGTGACTTCTCCACTGGGTTTCCGCCGACACTTCTTGCGTCGGGGACACGGGATCTCTTCCTCTCAAATACGGTCCGGATGCATCGCGCCCTTCGCGCTGCAGGTGTGCAGGCTGACCTCCACGTGTTCGAGGCGGCGCCACATGGCGGATTCATGGCGGATACTCCCGAGGACGCCACACTTGAGGTGGAAGTGCGACTCTTTATAGACGCACATTGCTCCTTGGAAGGCTAAAGGCTCACGATATTCCGGCCTCCGCCCAACGTTCGGACACAAAGCGGTGCATCTCGACATCGATGTACGTGTCTTCGGGGGCATGGCCGAAGAATCCGCCATGGGGAGCAGCTTCAATGATGTGAAGCTCACTCGCAACGCCAGCGGAGCGGAGGCCTCGGTGCATTCGCGCAGCATTCGAGAGGAAGAGATCCCGAGTGCCTGCTGAGAGGAACGTCGGCGAAAATCCTTTCGTGAAGTCACCGAAGATGGGAGATAGATAAGGATCATCCAAGTCGTGGCCTCCCGCGTAGAGCAGGTTCACCGGCATCAGGCTCTCGGTCAGAACAGTATCGACACCGAGGTTCGTTTGGAATGAGTCTCCTGACTCGGTCAGATCTAGTTCCGGCGTCAAGAGTAACACCCCCGCTGGCAATGGCAGACCCTCGTCGCGAGCACGAAGAACGACAGCAGCTGCCAGGTTCGCTCCAGCCGATCCGCCCCCAACGATGATCTGGTCAGGTTCATGGTCCCGAAGAAGAGCTTGATAAACGGCAACGCAGTCGTCGAGCGGTGCCGGGTAGGGGTGGTCTGGAGGCATCCGATAGTCAACCGCCCATGTCCGTGCTCCGGTCTTTTCTGCGCTCATCAAACCCATGAGGCGGCACGACTCGCCGCCCCCCAGGATCAATGCGCCGCCATGGATCTCGAGGTAGACGCGAGGATCATCGTCTGCGACCCCACTTGGTGTCACGACGAATGTAGGAACGCCGTCCAAGACGACTTTCTCGACGTCCGCAGCAACTCGCGAAGCAGACTCAGCGAAGATCTGGGCCATTGCCTCGTCCCGCGCTGCGACGGTGGCGTGCCACCCCGCGAGGTCATCGAGGGCCGGGTAGCTGTTGGCTGGCATTCGACCGAGTGCCAGTACAGCTTGCGCCTCCGGGCTCACAGACGTGGGAACCGGAATCTCGCGGGCTGGCACGTGAAGAGTCGATCGCAATTCAGATGTGGTCATGGGCTACTCCTTCTTGTCTGAGGGGAATATGTGAGATTGGCGGTGGCACCCGAGGGAGCCAATAGCGAACGGTTTGTCACCATCACGTCATTTCATTTGTCTCTATTGGTGTAATTCCCGTGCGAGGCTCCCCCACCAGGTGGCACCAGACCGACAAGGGCCCAACCTCGATCTTCACCGGATCCTCGACGGCACAGACGTCCATGGCGTGCCGGCAGCGGGTCCGAAAGTGACAACCGCTCGGCGGGTCCATAGGTGATGGGATGTCACCCTCCAGCACGATGCGTTGTCGCCGCAGCGCAGGGTCGAGGCTCGGCGAAGCGGACAGAAGCGCCTGGGTGTAGGGATGGTGGGCCGAGCGGTAGAGATCGGTCACCGGACCTGCCTCGACAATACGCCCGAGATACATCACCGCCACCCGGTGACTCAGCGAACGCACCAGATTGAGATCGTGCGAGATGAACAAATAGCTGATGCCCAACCGAGTCTGCAGGTCGCCGAGCAGGTCGACCATCTGCACCTGGGTGGCGACATCCAACGAGCTGAGCGGCTCGTCGAGAACCAGGAGTTCAGGCTCGGTGGCCAGGGCTCTGGCGATCGCCGCACGCTGCAGCTGGCCTCCAGAGACCTCCCGGGGGCGCCGGCGGGCGAAGGTCGCTGGAAGCCGGACCTGCTCGAGTAATTCAGCGATCCGGACTTCGCGAGCCTGGCTGCTCAAGTCGGTATGGACGGACAACGCCTCGCCGATGCTCGACCCGATGTTGGCGAGAGGGTCGAAGGAGGAGTACGGGTCCTGAAAGACGAGCTGCATGCGACGGCGCAGGGTCCGCAGACGGGCGCCCTTCGCCGTGGTGATGTCATCGCCGCCGAGCAAGACCCGCCCGGCAGTCGGACGAATGAGGCAAAGCATCAGCCGAGCCAGGGTGGACTTGCCCGAACCACTCTCTCCGACAAGGCCAAGTGTTTCACTGCGAGTGATGGCGAGATCCACGTGGTCGACCGCATGCACCGTTCCCTTGCCGCCTCCGGGGAGACGAACCGTGAAATCGCAGGACACGTCGACCAGCTCGGCGACCGGGCCGTCGGCCGCGGCCGCCGGCGCGGGAACGACGGGGAGGGACGTACTCACGTCGACCTCGCGGGCGCTGCACCGAGCTCGACCGGGATCGGGGCCGTGCGCACACCGGGCAGCGTCAGCTCCTCGGAACGTCGGCACCGGCACTGTCGATCCCCTCCGACCACAATCAGCTCCAGTTCACCGCTGCGACAGGCGTCCTCGGCGTAGTCACAACGGGGGTTGAACCGGCACCCCGACGGGAACTGGCCGGCTTGGGGAACCTGTCCCGCGATAAGCGAGGGTTGTTCGAGGGTCTCTCTGACCCCGGGCTGAGCGGCGAGGAGGGCAGCGGTATAGGGGTGCAGGGGGCGGGCGAACATTTGGGTGGTTGCGGCGCGCTCGACCATCTGGCCGGCGTACATCACCGCGATCTCGTCGGAGAACTCTGAAATGAGCGCCAGGTCGTGCGTGACGAACAACACGGCGAGATCCGTGGAATCGCGTAGCTCGCGCAGGAGCTCCACGATCTGGGCTTGGACGGTCACGTCGAGCGCAGTCGTCGGCTCGTCGGCGATGAGCAGACGAGGGTTACAACTCAAGGCCATGGCGATCATCACCCGTTGGCGCATTCCGCCCGAGAGTTGGTGCGGATAGGCGGAGAGACGCCGGGTCGGGTCGGGGATGTGCACGCTCTCGAGCAACCGCGCCGCCCGGTCCTGGGCGGCAGCCCGGCTCACGTTCTCATGGAGGCGTATTGCTTCGACGAGTTGGTAGCCGACCGTGAACGCCGGGTCGAGGCTGGCCAGGGGGTCCTGAAACACCATGGCGATGTCGCGCCCACGGATCTGTCGCAGCTCGTCGAAATTCGCATCGAGAAGGTTCTGGCCACCGAAGCGAATGGAGCCCCCCACGATCCGTGCCGGCGGTGTCGGAAGGAGTCGCAAGATGGAGAGAGAACTCACGGTCTTGCCGCACCCCGATTCTCCGACGAGGCCCACGATCTTGCCGGCCCCGACATCGAACGACACCTTGTCGACCACACGCACGGGCCCGGCGTCAGTGTCGAATTCGATCGACAGATCACGGACCTCGAGCAGGGCCGACGATGTGCCGGTTGTGCTTCGGTCGTCAAGCTGCCTCGCTGTGGCCGGAATCGCAACGGCCGTCAGGCCGCGCTGGCGGCTGGCGCGGCGCTGCCCTCGGGTGCGGTTGGTCGTGGCGGACCCGCTCAAGGTGTCCCGCAGGGCGTCGCCCATCGTGTTGAACGCCAGAACGGTGAGGGCGATCGTCAGTCCGGCTGGGACGAGGGACCACGGATGGGTGAACAGAGAGGTGTCGTAGGCTTCTTGCAACATGCCACCCCAGCTGGCTGCGGGTGGTGGTGGCCCGAGACCCAGGAAAGCCAGCCCTGACTCGGCCAGGAGCGCAGAACCAAGGGCAATCGCCACCGCGACAACCAACCCGGTCAGCACATTGGGGAGCACCCGGATGATGACAATGCGAACGGGGGACGTACCGATCGCCGTCGAGGCCTCGACGAATGATTCTTCCCTGATGGCGAGCGTCTGCCCACGGATGAACCGTGCGAACCCAGGGGCGAAGACAATGGCGAGAGCGAGGGCCGTGTCGTTGATCGAGCTACCGAGCACGGCGACCACGGCCAGTGCGAGCACCAGCGGCGGGAAGGCCAATCCGGCGTCGGTGGCCCGCATGAGGACGTAGTCGACCTTGCCACCCCGGAAGCCGGCGACAAGACCGATCACGAGAGCGAGCACCAACGCCAGGCCCACCGTCTCGAAGGTGACCTGCAGGGATCCTCGGGCGCCCCAGATAAGTCGGCTCAACACATCTCGCCCGAGATCGTCGGTCCCAAGCAAGTGGCTGGCGCTGCTCCCAGCCGAGGCGTGCTCGAGGTTCTGGGCGTTCGGGTCATGGGGCGCGATCCACGGGGCGAAGATGGCGCACACAATGACGAAAACGAGCCACGCGATCGCCAGAATCACGGCGGGGTTGGAGAGAAATCGCCGGAGCTGGCGGTGGTCGCCCCAGCGCTCGCGCAGAGTAAGGCTGTCGGCGATGGCGCTCAATTCGGATGGGTCCTGCATCACGCCACCCGGACCTTGGGGTTGAGGTAGCCGTAGCTGATGTCAGCAATCAGGCTCATGGCCATCTGGAACAGCACGAAGACGATGGCGACACCCTGGACGACCGGTAAGTCGTGATCCGTGATGCCACTCAGCATGTACGTCCCGAGTCCGGGAATTGAGAAGATCTGTTCGACGATGACGGCGCCGCCCAGCAAGTAACCGATCTGAAGCCCGAAGACGGTCACCACGGGCATGGACGCGTTCTTGAGCCCGTGGCGCAGGAGAACTGCCCGGCGCGTCCCTCCCTTGGCCCACGCCGTACGGACATACGGCGTGTCGAGCACATCGATCAGCGATGCCCGGAGCTGACGGGCGAGCGTTGCGCCGACCAAGAGGCCAAGGGTGACGGCCGGCAAAATCATGTCCCTGAGCCACCCGGTAAAGGACGTTGTGATCGCCGTGTAACCGGTCGGGGGCAAGATCTTCCAGTGGACGGCGAAAACCGACACCAAAATTATGGCCAGCCAGAAACTGGGGATGGCGAGACCCAGCGTCGAGAAGGCCCGGGCACCGCTGTCGATCGCCCCTCTGGGACGTATGCCCGAGACGATACCCAAGGGGATTCCGACGATGAGTGAGACGATCGACGACGCCACAACCAGGCCGAAGGTGACCGGGAACCGAGTGGCGATCTGAGAGCTCACCGACTGACCCGTGGAAAGGGACGTGCCCAAATTCCCATGAAGGGCGTTCGTGAGCCAGTGCCAGTACTGGACGAGCAACGGATCATTGAGATGGAGTTCGGCCCGCACCCGGGCGATCTCCGCCGGGGTTGCGCTCAGGCCGCCCGCCAGCGTCACCGCCGGGTCGCCTGGAACAAGTGCCAGCAAAAAGAAGACAGCGAACGAAACGATGAGCAGCACGGGAATTACGCTCAACAGCCGCCTCAGGATCGACCTGCCCATCTGAGCGCTATGCCGTTCTGGGGGATTTCCGGCGCCCACAACGCGCGGCTGAGTAAGAACGGGAAATCCAGGTAGTTGGGCCGCGGTGACTGCCCGAGGCGAGGAGGTCTGCTTTAGCGCACCAACGATCATGTTGAGAGATGGTTGAAGCTCGTGCTGCTGGTTCCAATGCTGACCCCTTTAGTGCGTCTGGCACTCATACAGTGGGCTTCGATTTGTTGAGGTCCGGCACATGACCGTCGGCTTCTGAAGATGGATGCTCAAATTGCCGCGCACCAAGTACCCTGAATTGCTATCAAGTGTCCTTCGTGGCGACAGACGCCGGGCCTATCGTTTTCAAACGACCACAGAGGTTGGCCCGGATCACTTTCACATCGCTATCACGACAACGAAGCAGACCAATAGTTGAGAACACCACCTGGTGCTGGTATCACTTGGAGATGCTTGACCGCCGTTGAGGCCACAGTAACGATCGGCCAAAAGACTACGTAGACGGAGAGCGCATTCTTCGCAATGAAGTCCTCAACTTGATGCCACACTGCAGGCAACTCCGGGCTTGTTGGGGCAGTCGCCTGAAGCTTGTTTGCGAGAGCATCCAACGTAGGGTTCGTGTAGCCGCAGAGATTTCCGACAGCACCTGGGACATAGCCGCTGGTTATCTCTTGAACGCCTGACAAGGTTGCGGGGTTCAATCCAATTTCCGCTTTGTTGTCCTGAAAAAGGTCGGTGACGTAGTTCGACGTCTGGACGATGGTCGTCGTGACTCCGATCTTCTTCCATTGACTTTGCAGGACAGTGGCCATTTGGTCGGTCTGCGTGTCGGGCCACGGCATCATGGTGAGCGTGAAACCGTGCGGATAACCAGCTTGGGCCAGTAGTTTCTTTGCCTTTTGAGGATTGTAGGCATAGATATTGGAGAGTGACTTGTCGTAATAGGCGCCCGAGGATGGGATGATGCTCCATGCGGGTTGTGCTGTTCCTCCGAACAGAGCTTTGTTGATCGTCGCGCGATCGAGAGCGATATTGAGTGCTTGTCGGACCTTCAAGTTGGCCAAGGGACCTGACGATTTGCAAACTGACGCGTAAAAGACATTCCCGTTGTTGAAAGTTGAATTCAGTTGGAGCCCTTGTGCCCCTTGGACCGCAGGAACGTCAGAGCTGGGAATTCCGGTCTCGACGTCGACCGTTCCCGCTCGGACGGCGTTGATCTGTTGTGGTCCCGCCGGCACGTTGACAAAGGTAATTCCAGGTAGCCGAATACTCTTTGCGTCCCAATAGCGTGGATTCTTCACAAGCACTATTTTTTGGCCGGCAGCGAAGCTCTTCAACGTGAACGGGCCAGCTCCGACCACGTTCGTATTAGTGGCCCCGTTGCTGGCGCCCGTCGGAAGCGCTAGGAAGGTTTCTTGCCCGGCTAGAAGGGGATAGAAGGTGGCGGCGACCGGCTGAGAGAAATGAAGAACGAGCGAATCCGAACCACCCACATCGACTGACGAGAGCGCCTGGACTGTGGAATCGATCCCTCCTGGATTGCGGTTGGTCAGGTCGCGTTCAAGCGCCGACTTGACTGCCGTCGCATCAAGGAGCGTGCCATTGGAGAATACGAGCCCCGGCCGAAGGGTCACGTTGATCGTAGAGGGATCGGCCACAACGACCTTCGAGGCGAGATCAGGCACATAGGCTCCACTAGGGGTCTCGCGAAGAAGGCCTGCATAAATGGGCCAGTTGTAGGAGAAGAATCCAGCGGGCCCCGTATATTGGACTGGATCAAATTCCGTCGGAATCCCATTCCCCGTCAGGTCTAGTCCCACCGTCAGCCCGCCAGGGGTGGCAGCTGAACCCGGGGTGGCCGTCGCGCTGAGCAGTCCCGCGCTGAGAGTAAGGACCGCCCCTAGAACAACCGCAATACGTCGTCGAATTGTTCCCTGACTAGCAGTTCGCATTCCCAACCCCCCTTTGTGCAGAGCTCAAGACGAAGAGCTCACCGAATGCCACGCCGACTGTCGTTCGTTACCCAGACCCTGAAAGGTGGCAAGTGCGCCCACCGAATTAGTACGAAACTTTCGTCCTGTAAATCGTACAGTCCGCCACGCGTTGTGTCAACAATGAAACGCATAGGGAGCAGAGTCAGTGAGCCGGGGTAGGGAGACCCTGATGTCCCGTTGGTGCTGCTGGTGTGGCCAGCACGCGGTGCGAGCGGGTCCCCAGCAGGTACTTATTTGACCAGTTTGACGTGCCCTGAAGGCCTGGGGGATCCGAGTCCGGCTAGAACGAGAGCTGCCGTCTCATTGAAGAGTTTACTTCGGGATATTCCCGTTCGTTCTTCGAGATCACCAGCCAGGATCTCCTTCAAGATGACGCGTGCAACCTCAGCAACGTACGTAGGACGCTTGACGCTTCGCCCTTCTCTTCCTGACAACGACGCCAGCATCGCCTTGAGTTTGGCGACATAAGGGTCCGCGAACGAGTCGTAGATTTCACTCGTGGTTCCGAACTCCAAAACGTCGTTGAAACATGTGACGCTCATTCTTTGCATCTGCTCCCCAAATGCATCCAAAAAGACGCGGACTTGCTCCGACGCGTCATCGGCGCGGAGGAGACGGTCATCGATTGCATGGGTTGCGTGTTCGAAAAATCTCCGGATAACGGTAAGTATGAGCTGCTCGCGACTTCGGGCGAGCATGTAGAGCGTCATTTTTGAACACCTGAGCTCGCTCACGATGTCGTCCAGAGTCAAGGAAGCAAATCCATTGGCGAGGAATAGCTCCTCAAGTTGGTCAAGAAGTTCGGCCTGCCGTCCGGTTAAGGAGTTCTGCTGGGCGCGACTGGGCGTCGGCGGCGGTTGTCGGGGAGCACGCACCGGATGAGTTTACCTGGAATCTTAACTTCACCGTCGATCCGACTTCCGAGTTCATCTGCTCCGACGCCCGATCGACCGGCATGGGAGCCAACAGGATGCGATGGGCATTCGTATCGGCTTCAATGGTTGGACTGGCTGTTTTGGCGACCCGTGGGTGACCCCAGGTGAAGCTTCCCTCTCACCTTCAGTATGTAGAGGCGCCGTCTGGCCTCACGCTGGTCTATGGACTGAATATCCCTAGTGAGTGACTTCAAGCGCATTTTGCGCCTGCCAGGTCTGGCGCATCCGGATGATGGAAGCTGCGAAGCCGGCTGCTGAGGTTGCGACAACCAGACTGACAATGCTTAGAGCGAGCATGCGAAGATGGAGCGATTGTTCGAAAACCACCCTGCGTCGTCGCCGTACATTATGGGTGAGCGATGGACACCTGCTGTGATCCTGTGGACTGCTCCCGTCGCCAGGACTACGCAGTTCTACGGCCGACATCGCTGGCCAAAGCACGCCCTTTCGCTCCGTGCAGATAGCCGCAGCGGACATTCCCCGCAAGCGGAACGGCATGTGGAATGATCCGGCTGAAAAGTGTCACAGGGGCGCGTGACCCATAAGCCCCGCCCGATGATGATTCTCACTGGGGAACGTCAACTGGGACAGCGGTTGTCCCCGAATCCCCGACCGCTGGCTTGGGGTCACGATTCCGAAGGCTCAGGCGCCGTGGTGCTGATATCCGCGAACGCGGCGTTAGTCTTCCACCCGCAACTTCAGCATCTCGACGCGAAAGCTCGGCGGGTGACAACGTCACGAGGCGCTGATTTTCCGTCTCACGGAATGCGGGAAATGAGGTCGTTCGCCCACTCCACTGCAGCAACAACATTAGGCAGCACCCCCAAGCTCTCCGCTGCCTCTGCGTAGAGCGTCTCCCAGCCCTGATGAGCGACCACGGTGGGAGGCCACTCGTGGGCTCGTCGGGAGGCGAACAGCCGTCTGGCTGTCACGCCAATTGCGGCCAGGTCAACGTCCTCCTCTTGGTCGAGGATCTGCAGATCAACCAAGTCATGTGCCCGATCGTTGCCACCGCGGGGCCCGACCGAGGTACATGCGTGGAGCTTCTGGGCCACCTGATAGTCAATCGCCATCACCGGAATGGGCTGCGGCGTCTCGAGGCCGAGGATCTCGAAGAGGTCGACGATGTCAGAGGCAACTCGGCGTTCGTAGTGCGAGGTGCTTCCAACCTCATCCCGCCCCAGCTCGAAGGTCACGCTCAGCCAGTCGCGACTTCTATAGGCGAGCCTGATCCGATACGGGACCATCACATAGGGCTCAGGGACGCCATCAGGATGCGCGCCCTCCATTTCTTGGACCGTGCCAGTGAACCCGCTCCATCCTTCCGCGAGAGCTTCCTGCAGCTCCTCGATGTAGGAACCGACGTCAACCCCCGCCGGGCGAGCCAGGTCGAAATCTGGAGTGAATCGGCTGAGCCATTCGCCTACTCGTAGCTTTATGCCCGTACCGCCTTTGACGACACCTGAAGGGATCATCTGTCCCACGACAGTGTTGGCGATCACACGCTGGATCCGGCGCATGGGACGCTGCTGGGCCGCGACGACGTTGTTTATTCGCGCGGTAAGAGAGTTGAGACTGGGCGGTGGATCGCTCCTCGGGCTCACTGCACGGTGCCGACGGCATCGAGGACTCGCCGTTCAGCTTTCTTCACTAATAGTCCTCGCCGCGCCGCCTCTTTTGTTGCCTCAACCAGGCGCTCGCCCATGACGATTCCTCGGCAATCAAGGAGAGCCCGCTCAATGGTTGCTGAAGGAATGCCTTCGTACGTCGTGACGTCCTCTGTCCCCGGGGGCACTCGGACCACGTCGACGAAGGCGGGAAGTTGGCCACGAACTCTTCGATCGGTACCAACCCGAATCTTGCTCGGGTTCACCAGGCCGAGGTCGTGCAGTGACAGAACTGCGTCGCGGGTGAGATGCGCACCGGGCCCGACGGTCAGGACCGCCTCCATGAACTGATCGTGACCAGTGACGGGGACTTCGTCGAAGCGATAGATGCCTCGGGCGACGTGACGTAGGCCCCCGCGCTGAGCCAGCTTGCGGAGCTCGACGGCCGGGATGCCCAGATCCTCGGCGTCCCGAGTCGTCACATAGCCGTACTGATCTTGGGCGCGCTCAAGGAGAGATCGACGATAGGTCTGCGCGAGTGCCATGGCCGGTGGACCTCCTGGCAGCTTCGTACCGTTCTCAGTACGGTTCTGCCACCGAACAGTGTAGACGATTCCGTACCGTTTTGAGTACGGTTCCGCCGGTCTGAGAGCAAATAGCGAACGGCGCCCTGAGCAGCCACTTCGCGGGATGGGCACGGAACGGCGGCTTCCGAGACTCCAACTCGGCGAACCCCACCGGCCAGGCCGGGCCCGCCAAACCGGCCCGCCCGACCCCTAGCCGGTCAGTCTCCTGCCACCGCGCAATCACGGGCAGCACGTGGTGGGCAGCAATTCCGTGGGGACTTCCGTAGGGTCCGGCCGCGTCAGACCTGGGAACGACCTGTTCGACGACTAGGGTGGGACCCCTTCGATGTTCGCAACGTGCAGCGTTACTTACTGCGTCGTTACTTACCAAGAGGAAATGCAGTTTGCAGGACAGAGGAAAAGTAGCCTCTGAGCAGGAAAAGTAGGTAGTGGGGCCGTTGGCGCAGCTGGTAGCGCACTTGCATGACGCTCTCGCTCCGATTGCACGTACGTTTACGCTTGCTTACGGTAAATCCCTGGTGAATGGGCACTTTGCATGAGACAGTGCTTCTGAGCAGGGTTCCAAAAATGGGTGCCGTTACTTACTGCGTTACTTACTGGTGCTAACTGCACCTGCATAGTTGCAAGCACCAACGGCACGGGGGCGCGTCTGGCCGAGGTACCAAAGATCGGGTTTATCGGTGATTTTTCTCGGGACCCACTCGGCCGTAGCGCCTGCTGCCCTATGCAGCGTGGCGCGACACGTGCGGCCCTTGCGGGCTTGCGCTGCCGTTTCGCGATAGAGGACTACGGCGCTGAAGCACTGCATGGGGCATTCCCCGTGCAGTGCTATGCAGCTGCACTGCTCAGCTCTAGTCCGCGGCCGGCACCATGGAGTTGACCTGGTGTAACCGTACATTGGCGTCGAAGGTCAAGTCCCTGACTTAGTTGCCAGGAAGTTCGGCGCCAGCGAAGGCAGCTGCAATCCGGTCAAGGTGACGCGCCCAGAGTTGCCGATAGAAGGCGGCATCCTCCGTGCTCAGGCCGGACACTCGACCTTCACATTTGTGCCGTCATCCGTCGGGGTGAGCGTGATCTCGATTAATGCAGTTATCGGCGTCGCTTTGTCGTTTCCTTGACGGGCCCATCCAATCACCAGGCGGTGCGGGGGATCGACTTCGATGTAGCGGCCGGCGATTACCGTCCCGTCGAGGTCAAGGTGGAACGCCTCCCCCGGCCGCGGGGCTGTCATGAAATTTCGTCGGCCTTGATCAGACCGGCCCATGTCCAAGAGGCACAGGCGGTCAGGGTCGGCGAGATGAGCTCACAGGATGCCAACCCGGAGCAACCCACCGGGCGTGGCGAGGTGTCCCGCACCGTTAATGGCAGCGGGCCAACAAGCGCATCGTGCTCACGCAACTGCTTTATCCAAAAGCCGTGAGCCGACCTCGGCGATGACTGTGAACGAAGCCGGGTTGGGCTCATCTGCCGATGGCAAGGGCGAGAAGGGTATTGACCGCGGTCTCGAACGGGCGGGAACTCCGTTGCACCTGGGCGAGTAGAAGTGCTCCTTGGAGCGTGGCAAGCAAGGTGATAGCGAGGTCGTCCGGGTCAATGTCAGACGGGAGTTTCCCGTCGGCATGAAGGGATCTCAGTCCATCGCCGATTGCGGCGGCCCACTGATCGAACCCTGCCGCTATGAGCGCTCGGGCCTCGGGGTCACTCTCGGCGAGTTGACCAACGAGCGAGCCAAGTTGGCAGCCCCCCTTTCCTTTGGTGCGCCTCGCTGCGGTGATCACCATGTTCCGCCAGGCTTCGACTCCGTTCGCTCTACTGAGCGCGTGCCGCTGGCGATTGACGATGGACTCGGCTTGGTAGTCGATGACCGCCTGCACGAGTTCGTTCTTGTCGGGAAAGTAGTGGTACATCTGAGAGCCGCTGACTTCCGCCGCCACCTTCACGTCTTCCAAGGTGGTGCCAGCCACCCCGCGCTCATGGATCAGGGCGGCGGCCTCCTCCACTATTCGTGCCCGGGTGCGCGCTCCCTTGGGGGTGAGCCTCGGCGAGTCACTCGTCTCGTTGACCATGCACGAATGTTATCAGGATTCTGAGTTTGACAACCCAGTTCCGAAGTGCCAGACTGAGTCACGTAACCCATTTTGTAGCGAGAGGACGACACATCGCATGACTGACCTAAAGGGCAAGACAGCTCTGGTAACGGGCTCGACGAGCGGGATCGGCCAGGCTACGGCCATCGGCTTGGCCGCTCGAGGCGCTCACGTACTGGTAGTGGGACGCAACGAACAGCGAGCCAAAGACGTAGTCGCAGAGATCGAAGGCAGCGGCGGTAGCGCAACGTTCCGGCTCACTACGTTGAGCGACCTGAAATCTGCCCAGGACCTGGTCGAGTGGGCCACTGAGGCGGGCGACGGTCATGTCGACATCCTCATCAACAACGCCGGCATCGCCTTGCTCGGACCAAGCAACGCAGCCACCGAAGCAGAGTTCGACGAGAGCTTTGCACTGAACGTCAAGGTTCCGTTCTTCCTCGTCGCGTCACTGGCGCCAGCCATGGCCGAACGCGGATGGGGTTCGATCGTCAACGTCTCCACGATGGTCGCGAGCTTCGGACAGGCCGGAATGGCCTTGTATGGCGCCAGCCGAGCAGCCCTCGAACTGTTGACGAAGGCCTGGGCCGCCGAATACGGCCCGAGTGGTGTTCGGGTCAACGCCGTTGCCCCCGGCCCGACGCGCACCCGGATGATGGAAGCAATCCCTGCCGAGATGGTGAACCAGCTCGCAGCACTAGCACCAGCAGGTCGCGTAGCTGATCCCGAGGAACTTGCTGCGGCGATCGTCTTCCTCGCCAGCGATGATGCCAGCTTCGTCCACGGCGTCACACTTGCGGTCGATGGGGGCCGGGTCGCGACGTAACGCCTGTCGGCGTCGACGTTTACGAATGAAGTCCTAGAACACAGATCACAACTAACAACTAACTACGAAGGAGTATCAACATGAGCGCATACGTAATTGTCGAATTCACAGTCAAGGACCCGGAAACGTACCGTGAGAAATACGCCCCCATTGCTGGGCAGACGGCCAAAGAGCACGGAGGCGAGGCTCTCGCCAACAGCAACTGGGAAGTCCTGCATGGCGATGGCTCGCTCACTTCAGGAGCACTCGTGCGGTTTACTAACCGCGAGACGGCCGTCAGTTGGTACAACTCGCCTGAATACCAGCAGCTGATCGATGTCCGAGATGTCGCGATGGATGCCCGTTTCAGCTTGCTCGACGGCCTTCCTGGTTGATTGAGGTGGCTCCAGCTCCCAATAGCAACCCGGGAGAACCGGTGGACGCGACCCGGCAAGAGCCGTCCCGCCTGACCAGGCCCACAGAAAACGAGAGGAAATACCAATGAGCACACTCCCAGGAAAGACCGTGCTGATCACGGGCGCCAACGCCGGGATCGGCAAGGACGTGGCCCGGCAATTGGCGTTACGTCCTGAGATCGCCCGCATCTACCTGGCGTGCCGGAACCAAGAACGGGCGACTACGGCAAAGGCCGAACTCGAAGCCGTGACCGGCCGGCACATCTTTGAGATCATTCTCATGGACGTCGCCGATCTGGATTCGGTGCGCGCCGGCCTTGACGCCATCAACGGATCCGTCGACGCGCTGGTCATGAACGCTGGTGTCATTGGCCCGCAGACGGTGGAATTGACCGCTGACTGGGTCACCACCGTGTTCGCGACGAACGTCCTTGGCCACGTCGTCCTCCTCGAAGGGCTCCTGAAAGAGGATCGGCTTGGGGAGGTTGCGGTCTTCGCCGGAAGTGAAGCAGTCAGGGGGGTCCCGAAGTTGCGGATGAAGGGGCCAACGTTCGTCTCACACTCCGCCGACGAGCTCGCCACTGTCATCGACGGCAGCTATTTCGCCGGCAAAAAAGCTGACTTCAACCTAGCTTTCGGGCAGGCCAAGTACATTGGCGCCCTATGGATGGCCTACCTGGCCCGCCAACACCCCGACCGCCGCTTAATCACCGTGAGCCCCGGCAACACGACCGGCACCCAAGCAGCCAGTGACCTCCCATTGCCGATGCGTATAGGAGCCAAATACATCCTGCCCACCCTGGGTCTCTCCCACAAACTTGACGTGGGTGCGAAGCGACTGGTCGACGGCGTCACCGACCCGAACCTGTCGAGCGGCGTGTTCTACGCCAGCGCGGCCAACACGCTTAAGGGTCCCTTGGTCAACCAAGCGGACTTCCTCCCCGACCTGGCCAACCCGTCGTTTCAGGACCACGCCAACGAGGCCATCCACCGCTTCATTACTTAATGACGTTTGCGAATTAACGCGCGGACTGGTTCCACAATCGCCCGGCTTCACGCCGGTTCTCGGTGTTCTCGATCCGCAGGGTCATTGGCGAACGTCTCCAACTGCCGTTGGCTACCAAACCCTGAAGCGATGCTTTGATTGTGGCGCCTACGTAGCGAGAATCCGTCCTTGGTCACTCGACGCCAGTGGCAGGAAGCTGGCCTATCGGAGGACCGGCTGGCCGGGCCGAGAACAGGTGGCACCATCGTCAATATCTCTTCGATGGACGGCATTGCCAGTGTGCCAGTCAATGGGACCTACTCAGCCAGCAAGTTTGCAATCGAGGGCATTACGGAGACGCTCTGGCAAGAGATCGAACCGCTGGGCCTTCGGGCATCGAGACTCGGAGCCACTTTGCCGGCTCAATTATCGACGACTATGAAGCCACTTCCGGCAGATTCCGCAAGATCATGGAGAAGATAAGACCCGAGCAGTTCCCAGGAATCCCGCGAACGCTGCAGCTGCGATCTATCAAGATGTGCATTCTGGCAGCAATGGACACCGTTTGATCCTGGGCAGTGACGCCTACCGATTGATCGGTGCGAAACTCGACGCGCTTCGCTCCGAGTTCGATGCGATAAAGGATCTCGCCATTAGCACCGACTACCCCAATGCGGGCGATGCCATACTCTGACGGGTCTTTCCGACCAGAAATGCACCGGAACCGCACGAGGCGTGAACCGTTGGTCCAGTTGGACGGATCGCATAGGTCTCGTAACCCGAAGGTCGAAGGTCAACTGGACCTATCCAGTTGCAAGCAGACAGAAGGCAGAACGTTCGCGTATCCCTGCACAGCGTCTTTGACTACGTGCCCGTAGACCTGCGTGACCATTCGCAAATCTTTGTGACCCATCATTTTCGCGACGACAGGCAAGGGGACACCCGCGAGGATCGACAGCGTGCAGAAGGTGTGCCGCAGCGCATACGGAGTGGCACCTTTGATACTCGCTAGATCACAGACCTTGCTGAATTCGCGGGCGTAGGTTTCCTTTGAAACTGGCGTGCCGTCAGGGCGAGTGAAGATCAAATTATCGGGATTCCACTTTGCGTTGGGTGCGTAGAGTGCTCGCTGTGTCGCCTGTAGTGCCTTGTGAGTCTTCAGCGTCGGCAGAAGATCAGTAGGGACGTAAAGCTTGCGTCGGGAGTCTCTGGTCTTCGTGGTCCCTCTAGCGATTGTCATGCCGCCTGAGCGCTTCTGACCATGGCCGATATAGATGGTCGGAGTGTCGGAAGCGTCTTCAATGTCTGACCATGACAACGCCCGCACTTCCCCTGGTCGCAATCCAAGGTGGTACTGAATTGCCCATGCCGCGCCTACGTGCAGAGCAGTGGGTGTATCGGGATTCTTGCGCTCAATCGCGCGCACCGCCTTGAAGAACTGCTGTACCTCGTTTTCGTCAAACCAACGCTGGTCGGCTTCGTCATCGGCCTCGGCCCTCGTAGCTTGCGGGGCCTTCGCATCGCGGGCCGGATTTGTTGTAAGTGTCATTTCAGGATGAAATTGCATGGCGTAGTCAATGACCATTGCGAGGGTTCGGCGAACAGCGCGCTTTGCCGTAGTGCTCAGTGGGCGGGGGATCGCGGTATTGCGCGTCTTCAGGTCTCGCAGAAATTCATTCACTCGGTACTTGGTGAGCGACGACAAGGGGAGTGGCCCTAGCTCGGCCATGATGTACCTCGTATTCGCCGTGTAGAAATCTCGGGTGGTCGACTCCACCGTTGGGAAGTAGTGATCCATCCACTCGGGTATAAGCGCTCCCAATGTGCCGGGGGCAGATTCGCCCTTCTCTAGCTCGGGCGTGACGATGCCGTCTGTGAAACGTTCGTCCAGTTCCTTGCGGAGTGCGACTAAGGCTTCCTCGGCCCTTAGTTGGGTATCCTTCGTGTTCTCGCCTGAAACAGTCTTTGTGAAGGTGTGGCGTTTCCCTGCGGCATCCTTCAACGTGATCTGCACCCGCAATCTGCCGCTCGGTTTCCCATCCTTCCCCTTCAGCGGGAAGATAGAACCCAAACCATTTGCTCGCTGTGCTGTCCTAGTCTTTACGGCCCTACCCATGGCCCAATTCCTCCCTTGGCTGAACATCTGTTAGGGCGCTGTGCGGCCCTGTGTCATTTACGGCCGCTGACATCACCAGATGACTCCTCCCGCACTCGTGGTTCTTCCGGCCGTAATTGACTCCGCTGATCGAGCGACTTCTGACGGCGGCAGATCGTGGGTTGCCTCATTTGCTTCCCGTAAACGACTCTGAATCTAATCGTCGGCACGCTTGATCCCATTCTCGGGAAGCGGTTGCTGGGTCGCTGAGGGGTGCCATGCACCGGTCACACACAGCCAGATCGACTCGTGTGGTCGCTCATCTTCATCCCCGGAGCCTACGAATCGGACTCCTCCACTTCCTCTGGTTTCTCATGGGGTCTTCACCAGGCACCGACATCGGTTCGGCCGCCGGCCACAAGATGCCGGGGGCTACTCCGGTGTAAAATGAGAGGCCGAAGGGCGTCCTACAACGCCTCTCACGCTGCCTGTTGTCCGGCGGGCGAGTAGCCGCGGCCACTGGCGTAGGCGATGACCTCGGACTCGCTCAGAAGGACCTCTTTGAGGGGCTTCCAACTGTCAACCCGAGCGAAGGTCCGAAGGTCGCGTAACCAGCGGATTGAAAGATAGGGGTGTTTGGCGTGCAGCTCTTTGTACGTGGCGGCATCGGCTGGAATAAGGCGAGTGGTTGCCGTTTTCACCATCGGTAATCCCCGTCTCTCCGGACTTCAGCTGGGTGCTCATGCACCGGGTATCTCGGTCCGCCGGCGTGCGTGCTCTTCCTCGCGCCCGAGCTTGGCGGAGAGAGCCTCGGCTCGTGAAGCGGCGACGGCAAACATCCGGGCGGCCTCGGGGTCGGTGATGCAGAAGAAGCCGGAGGCGTAGGCGGCGAGCTCGACGAGATGGGTGAGCTGGGCTGCGGTCACGGGGTCGCTCCTGTAGGGGGTGGGAACATATTCGGGGCAGATTCAGGACCCATTCCGCCATCATCGGGCAGGGTGGTTCTTCCACCCTCTTGTCGGGGTTGGGGTATTTCAATTCCGGACCAGGGTCCGCTCAGACGGGCAGCTTGGGCGGCGGCGGGCGAGCCTGAAGGGTCGGTTCTGCTCGTACTCGGCCGGATCGGTTGAGCTGCGTTTGGGTGCACGTCAAGCCACCAGGCGGTCGATGGCGATCCGCCGCCGGCGCCGGAGATGGCCGGCTGGGAGTCCGGCAAGCTGGGCCACCTCGGTCAGGGACATACCGAGGACCCTCGTCGCATAGAGCACAGCGGCGTCGGCCACCTTGAGGCCGTGTCCGGTCGCTTCGGCCAGGGCACCGGCCAAGAGCTCCTCACTGCTGCGACCAATCGATGCCGGGAGGGTGTCCAACGCGGCGGGGCTGCCGCTGTGGCGGGAGCGGTGCCGCTCTGTAGGGTGCGGAGCCGAGTGCGGACCCCTGACAAGAGGTCACCGGCGGCGTAGGGGCGGTGGGTGCCCGACCATCTAGTCGTGAGCTCCCAGAGGGCAGAAACGGCGTCGGCATAGAAGGCGTCGAGGTCGCACCATGGCCCCTCGGTCAGGTCGAAGCGCCGGGGGAGGGCGAGGAGCCCGGGTATGAGGGCTTCGATGATGGCCCGGGGGACGAGGGCGTGGACGTCGCACCATTGCCCCTCGGTCAGGTCGAACCGCCGGGGGAGGGCGAGGACCCCGGGGATGAGGGCTTCGATGATGGCCCGGGGAACGAGAGCATCGGTGTCTGCACTTCTGAGCATGGCCGTGACCACCTCGGCGGCCTCGTTGCGTGACAGCCGGCCCGAGGCGAGGGAGAGGGCCGCGACCAACTCGGCCAGGTTGTCGACCTCGAGGTCGGCGACCACCGGTTCGCACTGAGCAAGGCGATGACAGGCGGCCCTCGACTGGGGAGTGGTCCCGATGGCCAGCCATTCGTTTCGGAGACATCTGATCGTGGGGGAGTCCATGGCCGCCACGATGAAGGAGGGCCGTAATGAAAACCTTCATGGTTACCTTCATGGTGGAAAGAAAATCGAGAGATCTTTGCTGCCGGACAAACCATCAGCTCAGGCCGTCGGAGAATCAGGGGACCGACAAAGCACCCGCTCAGAGGGTTCATGGTTCCAACCATGAAGGGTTAATGGTCGGAGCCAGGCTCTTCGGTGTCGGCGAAAGCGGTGGCATTGGTCAAAGGCCGACTGCCACAGGCCACGCCGACGCCGTTCGGCGCTCGGCGTGATGGGACCGACGCGCCGGCATGGTTGGTGGGCTCCTCTTGATCCCCTCCCGCTTCGGTGTCACACCGAGACCAGCCGTCAAAGGTCACTGCGGAATACGGCTCGACCCCCGGAGATCGCCGGCACGCCGGCGCCGGGGTCGGCCTTTATGTCCTCGTTCGGCCTCCGGCCGACCCTTGACCGCTGCTCTCGGTGCGGGCAATGCGCTTCCAGCGATTGATGACGCACCAGGCGGGGCGAAAAGCGCCCCACCGATCATCAATCACAAGGAGAAGAAAACCATGTCAAATGCCATCACCATCACGGGCAACCTGACCCGCGAACCGGAAATTCGGTACACCAAGGAAGGCCAAGCCACGGCCCAGCTTGGCGTGGCCGTCAACCGGCGCTGGCAGGACCGCACGACCCAGGAATGGCAGGAGGCCACGTCGTTCTTCGACGTGGTGTGCTGGCGGGATCTGGCTGAGAACGTCGCCCTTTCCCTCTCCAAGGGGATGCGCGTCATCGTCACCGGTCGCCTGGAGCAGCGCAGTTGGGAGACGGACGAGGGCGAGCACCGTTCCAAGGTGGAAATAACCGCAGATGAGATCGGACCGAGCCTGCTCTTTGCCACCGCTGACGTGCAGCGGACCGAGCGCCGCCAGGAGGTGTCCGAGCCTGAGTCCGAAGTCCCTTCCTGAACCGTTGGCAACGTCGGCAGCCTTCCTCCGAGGGCTGCCCGCGGTGTTCACGGTGAGCATCATCGAAGGAGGCAGAGATGACTACGACCACCACGGCGCGGATTATTTCCATCGAGTCCGATGGCAGCCCCCCACAGAAGGCTTTCGGAGGTGGCTGGGCGTTCGGGGTCGTCTACACGCTGGCCGATGGACGCCGACCCCACGCCAGCGACCACTGTCGCCTCAAGCGCGACGCGGTGGCGTCTATCGCCGCATTGCCGAAGGAGCCCAAGCACCACATGGAGGCTCTCTACAACGAGCTGGGCCAATTCATCGGCACGGAGACCCACTTTCGGATCGGCGGTACTCCGACCCTCTGAGTTCCGTTGGCGACGTCGGCAGCCTTCTTGGGAGGGGCTGCCCGCGGTGTTCACGGTGAGCGCCATGGAAGGAGGCACGATGCACCACACGACTGATCTGAGCAACGCCGACCGGGCCGAGTTGGCCCGGAGCGCCGTCGGCGCATTCTTGGCGACCGATCTTCGAAGAGATCCTGGAACTGACCCGATCGGTGTGGTCGGCGCCTGGGAGAGCGCCGTACGCACGGGCGACGACAAGACCGCACTCGTGGACCTAATAGCCGACGTGTTGCACCTGGCCGATCGGCTCGGCTTTCGCCCGTCCGAGATCACGTGCCTGGCCCAGGAGCACTACCACACCGAAATCTTTGAGGAGCGGTGATGGCCTACAAGTTGAGCTTTGGCGACGGGGATGCCGACGCTGTCTTCTGGGAAAGGTTGTCGGGCTACTGCGTCCAGATCACCTCGCCCGACGGCGCGGGCGCCGACTACGAGGTAGTCGGCGGCACCACCTGGAACGAGGAGCTGGGACTGGCCACGCTCCGCGTGAGGAGCTGGGACGCCGAACTCGACGGTCCCACGGGCGAGCCGTTCGAGCTCGGACTGACCGGCGACGAGGAGGTGCACGTCTATTGAGCCTGACGCCCGAGTCTGGGCACCTCGTCGAGGCGCCCGGGCTGGTGAATCAGCCACGAGAATGGAGAGAGATGGGCGACCTGCTCCGCGTCAGGGTCGTTCGATAACGGTCCAGATCTTTCGTTAGGCGAGGCATACCTCAGGCCACTAGGCGTTCGACGGCGTAGCGACGACGACGCCGGAGATGCCCAGCCGGCACGCCGGCGAGATCGGCCACTTCGTTTATCGACAGGCCGAGAACCCTCGTCGCATAGATGACGGCGGCGTCGGCGATCTTGAGCCCGTAACCGGTCGCATCGCCGAGGATATTGGCTAAGAGCTCCTCGCCGCTCGGACCGACCGATGCCGCCAGATGGTCCAAGGCATCAGGGTCACCACTCTGGCGGGAGCGGTGACGACATTCGCTCTTTTGCAGGCTGCGTAGCCGGGTGCGCACCCCGGCCAACAGGTCGCCGGCCGCATAGGGGCGGTCGCTACCGGCCCAGCGACTGGTCAGTTCCCACAGCACGGAGATGGCGTCGGCATAGAAGGAGTCGAGATCGCCCCACGGGCCGTTGGCCGTGTCGATGCGCCGGGACAGGGTGAGCACCCCGGGGATGAGGGCTTGGACGATGGCCCGGGGAATGAGCGGATCAATCTGGGCACCCCTCACCATGGCGGCGATCACCCCCGCCGCGTCGTTGCGAGTCAGACGGAGAGATGAGGGCGACAGAGCGCTGACCAACTCGGCCAGGTTCTCCACGCCGAGATCGGCCACGACCGGCTCGCATGCACCCAGGCGGCAACACGCCGTGAGCGACGCCCGCGTCGTCCCAAGGGCGAGCCATTCGATCCGGAGACCTCTGATGGTGGGGGAGTCCATGCGGCCACCATGACGGTGGGCCTTCATGAAAACCGTAATGAAAACCTTCATGGTGGACAGAAATCGACGAATTCTTTTGGCGTCTCAAGAAACTCCAGGTCAGAGCGCCACGGGGCGGAGCGCCCGACAAAGGACCAGCTCAAAGGGTTCATGGTTGGCACCATGAAGGGGTTCATGGTGAAGAAGGCCGGGTTCGCTGGCTCAACTCCGTTTTTGGCTCTCAGTGCGAGCGCCCGCGGCGAAACACCAGCTCAAGGGGTTCATGGTTGGCACCATGAACCCCTTGAGCTGGTGCACTCCGGGGGGTTCATGGTGAGCCGACACGGTCTGAATGACGGGCCGGTCCCGTAAACCTGGTTCGCGGCTCGGCCTCTCCATTCGCACCGAGGGGGGTGCGCTCGAGATCGAGACCGGGCGCCATCGGACTGACGAGTCAGAGGAGTTGAGGTGGGCGCCCTGAGTTCTCGATAGCGAGATTTCTCGCAATGGGGTGCTCGCCGCGGGATTCGGCGACCCAGTTCTTATGGTGAGACCTCACCCGGCGCGCCCGTCAATCGCTCTGGTCGAACGGTCGGCGCGAGAGGGGACCACGCCTCCGGGCACAGGCTGGCCTAACCCAGTGAACCAAGCAAGGGCTTTCACCGCAGGATCGGCTTCGATTCATTGTCGGCCTTTGCTCGGTGGTGCGCAAGGTAACTCCCGATCTACAGCTCACCGCGCGCCGCTCTATTTCCGGGCGATCGTCTCACCATCGGGGCATGGCCGAATCGAGGTTTCCGTGCCTTCTGGAGTCGGCGACGTCCTCTGTATCTCATGCCGATGGCTGCTGCCCGTTCTCGTCCCGGCGCACGGTCACCAACACTCACCTACATGCAATGCGGGCACCCTGGACCGACGAGGCCGGATCAACTACAGGTCCCGGCTCCTTCGGCCACAGATCTTGCGCGGTGTTCGCTGTCTCGCTCTGTCATGTGGCTGGCTGTCTTCAAGATGATGCACCGGTCCGGCGGGCGTCAAGGCTGCGGACAACTTCTGACGGCGCTCGCTGCGTTCTCTTCGACACCGCGCTCACTGACCGTGACCGGTCCCGCCAGAACTTCTCCTCGGCCCTTTGGGCACCCCTGACGCTCCGCCTTTCCCCCGGAGCCACTTCTTTCCAACACCAACCCACAAGAGAGGAAACACAAAAATGAACACCGTAACCATCACCGGCCGCTTCACCGCCGACCCCGAAATGAAGATCACGTCGGGACAGGGCAAGGCCGTCACCACCGTGAGGGTGGCCATCAACGAGCAGGGACGGGACAAGACGGTCTTCATCGACCTGCAGTCCTGGGAAAAGACAGCCGAGTTCATCGCCAGCTACGGCACCAAGGGCCGGCTCTTCGAAGCCACCGCCCGCCTGGCCCTCGACCAGTGGACCGACACCGAAGGAGCCCAGCACTCCAAGCACTACTTGGTCACCGGGCCCTACCAGTTCCGGTTCTTGGACCGCTCGACGAGCACCGACGAGCCCGAGGCCCCAGCCGAAGATGGCTGAGCCAAAGCAGAGGAGAGGGGGACCCTTCGGGGTCCCCCTCTTTTTCGTCATACCAGTGGTGGTCACAAGGGGCACAAGTCGCCGACGCACGTAGTCGCCTTGTTCGCTGTGGCGCGAGAGGGAATACGCGGCTTCTTGGCAAGCGCCACAACGACCGTCAGGCGCGTCGGAGGCATTGACCGCGGCGCCGCTCATGGCGGTCCGGACGAAGGAGAGAGGTATGCACGACATTTACGAGCCGCAAAGAACCAGAAAATCGCATCCCTGTAAAACACCAGGCCAGAGGGTTCATGGTTGGCCCGGCGGGATTCATGATGAACGAACGAATTCACTGAGCCTGCTTCACGATCCAGACGCGAAGCGATCGGCCGAATCGACAAAGCACCAGATCAGAGGGTTCATGGTTCCCGCGAGGAGGGTTCATGGTGGCGACAGAGCTGCCGTCCCTACTGCCCCGGGGCCGCATGAACTGACCGCGGCACGCTCGGCGGCCCGGTCCCCGGCTCCTTTATCGCGAAGAACTTCGGGCGCACCGACTGCCGCCGCACGGCGGCCAGAGCGCAGGACGCTCCTCGGGATCGCCGTCCCCTCGCCCTGTCTTACCTGGTGGGGGAGCTATTCGGTCACCTCGCTGAGGCAAAAATCCCCCGCTATTACTGGTGCGAGTTCTCCTTGTCCGTCCCGCCGTGGTGCGATGAATCTGTCGCACTCCGATCGAATACGAGGGAAAGATCGAGAGCCCGTAGGGCTCGCTGTTTCTAGCTGACCAGCGCGACGATCATGAAGGTCGCCGCGCGTCATGAAGCAAACAGCAAGATAGACGTCCAGTATTACTGGACGTGGCGGCGGTGCCGCTGGCCCACGGAGTGGGCCTGTCCTCGAGCTTTGCTCGAGGTCGCTGCGCTGGGCGAAAAGGTCTAGCCGATGGCGGACGACCTAGACACCGGCGGGATGTGGCCCGACGGTGAGAACCTTTGCGAAGGCGCGGCGAGCGTCCGCCGAGATCGGTTGCGCGCCATCCCCGGCGGGCGGCGCCGGCAGGTCATTGTGCGCTTGAGTGACGACGAACACGGCACTCTTGAACGTCGGGCCCGGGGGGCGGGAGTCTCGGTGCAGCGCTACCTGGTCGAGGCCGGGCTATCCGGTCATGCCGGGGATGGTGCCGCCCGCCGGTCAGCTGAGCGCGAGCTGATGCAAGCGCGAGCCGTGCTTCGAGCCGCTGGCAACAATCTCAACCAGTTGACCAAGTGGTCCAATGCCAACGGCGCCATCCCCGCTCAGATCGAGTCCGTACTGGCGACGGTGACCAGCGCCACAGGTTTCGTCTCGAAGAGAGCCGATGCGCTCGCGTCGACCTTCGAGACGTTCCCATGATCGGGAAGATTGCCAAGGGGGCCTCGGGCCGGGGCCTCATGCGCTATCTGTTCGGACCCGGGAAGGCCAACGAGCACCGTGACCAACGGGTCATTGCCACCGGTGTGGCCCTGTGGGCTGAAGAAGGGCGCACCCTCAGCGCCGAAGAGATTACCGACCTCGGGGCATCGCTCGATGCCGCCAACGACTCCTACGGAAAGAACCCGACCGGGGGGCACATCTGGCATGTCTCGTTGTCGCTCCCTCCTGGGGATCGACCTCTTATCGACGAGGAGTGGGGAGAGATCGCAATGAGTCTCATGGTGACGCTGGGATTCGAACGCGAGACCCTTGCCCCCGCCGCCTGGGTCGCGGTCGGGCACGGGACGAGCGCACAAGGCAACCAGCACGTCCATATCGCAGCCTCTCTCGTCCGACTCGATGGCAGCCGGGTGGACGTCTGGCAGGACCGGAAGACCCTTTCACGAGCGTGTGCCGAGTTCGAGAAGGACTACGGCCTCTCCATCATCGAGGGCCGAGAGGGCAAGGGGATGCCCGGGTTGAGCAGAGCTGAACTCGAGCGCACGGCCCGCGAGCACTTGGCCGAACCGCCACGGAGCACCCTGGCCCGTCTGGTCCGCGGGGCCTCGGTCGCCTCCAAGGATGAAGCCGAGTTCGTCCGGCGCCTGCGGAGGAGCGGGGCGCTTGTGAGACCCCGTTTCGAGACCGGGGGCCAAGAGGCGGTGGTCGGGTACTCGGTGGCGCTCAGGAGCCAAGCCGGCGACACGCCGATCTGGTTCGGCGGCGGGAAGTTGGCCAAGGACCTGACCTTGCCGCACCTGCGTCAGTTCTGGGAGGTGTCAAAAGACGATCGCAAAGCGGCGGTAGTCGAATGGAGCGCCACCAAGTCGGTTGCCCCAGGCAGGGAGGCTCTGCGTGGTCACCCCGATGATTGGCGGCGGGCGGTGGCAGGTGTCGAGAGATCGCTCGAGCGCTTGAGAGCCGTCCCGGTATCGGATCTGGCTGCCTGGCGTGGCGCGGCACGGGAAGCCGCCGGGTTGTTTGCCGCTTGGTCGAGACGTCTGGAAAAGAACAGCCCCGGACCTCTGGCGGCAACGGCGGACGCACTGGCTCGATCGGCACAGAGCCGACCCGGTGAGCCTGCGCCCGAGCGCGAAGCGGTGCGAGACTTCCGAGGAGTGGCGGCGATCGTCGCACAGTCCCAACTGGGAAGAGATTCGCCCATCGCCTGGGCAATGTTGGTCAACCAGCTGGGACGAACACTTCGCGCTATCGGTGATGCGCACGCCGCCCGGGGTGAGTTCCATACGGCAAAGGTGCTCGTCAATACCTTGTCGGATGAGATCGCGGCTCTGCACAACCGATTTGAGACGAAGTCGATACAAGAGCTGGCTCCGGGCGAGCGGATATACGAGGGTCGTTTCGACGCGGCGATGAGTAAGAACCTCCCACACCAAGCCAAGCATCACCGAGGACGCGGACAGAGCCCGAGTCGTGGCATCGGGCGCTGAGCATCGTCGGAGTCTCAAGGATCCCCGAGAGATCGGTTCCAGGCGCCATGTTCGATAGAAGCCGCAGGTCCAGTAGGAGGGGACTCATCAGCTTCATTTCGCGCCCCGTCACCGGGCACCTGTGCGGGCGGGCCCTGCGGACTCCCATTCACGCGAGGGCCATCTGACCTGGGTCGTTCCCGTAGGCCGTTCGGCTTACGGGAATGGTTTGCAGACCAGGAGCCAACGAGGGAGCGCGGTGATTGTGCTCGCGAGAAGCAGCAATTAGGGCACTGGGATACACACAGGATCACATGTGTATTAGGCGGACTGGGACACTTCTTATAAGCGCGGCCCGAAGCCAGGTCTAACCTCTACGCCGGTGCCCAGCCAACGGCCAAGGAAGCGTAGCGCCGCGTCGACGGGCAAGACGGAGGATCCGCCAGTGACGCCACAGCTCCTGAAGCCGAGAGACGAGGTAAAGGCGAAGCTGGAGCGGCAGATACAGCGCGCCCGCACCGACCTACTCACGCTGCCCGAGGAGACCGACGAGGATTACCGCCGCCTGAGCGAGGCGATCACGAACTGGCGCAAGTACGTCACCGAACTTCTCAATACGCTCTTCAGCGACCGCGGCCTGGCAAACGAGTTCGACCGGTCGGTCCGCGTCATGTACGCCCCGGGGACCATCCAGTCCCTAATCCGGGATCTGAAGCAAGACGTGGGCACCTACATCAACCGCTTAGCGTCGATCGTCGAGCGGCTCGACCTGTACGAGGAGGCACCTATCGTGACACCGCCAGCGCCCCGCGGACGACGCCGAGCGTCTCGGGGAGTACACAGCGGGGCACCGCGGTGTTCATCGTCCATGGACGGGCGGGGCGCCAGGCCGAGGTCGCGCGCGCCGTCGAGCACATGGGGCTGGAGGCCGTCATCCTTCAGGAGAGACTGCATGGCGGCGCGGCCACCCTCATAGAGAAGCTGGAGCGAGAGGCGGGCCCCTGCGGCTACGCGCTCGTCATCTACACCGGCGATGACGAGGGTCGAATGTTCGGCTCCGGCGACGACCTCGTACGGAGAGCGCGGGAGAACGTGGTGCTGGAGCTTGGCTACTTCGTCGGCGTGCTCGGACGCGACAACGTGACGATCCTCCGCGACCCGGATGTCACGGTCCCCTCCGACTTCCATGGGGTCGGCTACTACGACCTCGACGAAGCCGGAGCGTGGAAGACGCAGGTCGAGGGTGAGCTGCGGCGAGCGCGGCTCCTGTCTTAGCCACGGGAGAGCCTGAACGCTACGATGTCGGCCAGCCGCTCGTCGAAACGAGCGGTCGAAGATCGTCTTCGGAGACCTTCCTCGTGCCACCCAACGACAACGAGGGATGGATCGTCAGACCCGACGTCGAGACCAGTGGCGGGTCGTCCGGCCCGAGCCCGAACTGCGACTTAAGCGCCGCGGCCACCACCGCCCGGAGGAGCTGCACCGCTCGACCGACCTCCTCCCCCGCCCCCGGCTGGAACCGCGCGCTGCCGTGCATCATCTGGCGACACTTCCACATCTGTGACGAGTCGACCTCCGAGACGCCGAACCGCTCGATGAACCCGCGGATCGTCTGGCCCTGGCGTCTCTGCGTCGTCGGCAACCCGCAGCTCGGGCACTCCGGGGTCTCGTGGCCGCAGCGCCAACACCGGCTCGGTTCCTCGACCTTGAATTTCGCCGCGTCGCACAGGATCTCAAGCGCGATCCAGAGGAACAGGTATTGGTCGTGGAGGAACTGCGTCCCCAGGGCCTTGACGAACCATCGGAGAGCAGCTGCCACGCGCTCGTCGTTGACGTCGAGCGACGGAGGGAACTCGCCCAGGAGTCGGCCGCGCACCGCCTGCATGTCCACGCCCCTCTGGAACTGCCCAAACGGCGAGCCTCCCCAGAACTGGAGGGCTCGATCGTCTCCAACGGCGACCGGCGGCGTGACATCGACGGCCTGCATCTGCTCGATGGCGATGGCCGCGCCCATCTGGAACGAGAGCAAGTCAAGCAGGGTCGTGACGGGTACCTCCAGAACGCGGACTGCCGACGTCGCGTCCTCTCCGGCGACGACCTCCGAGACAAGCTCCATCAGGGCGTGTCGGGGTTCCATCGGCCCCGGTCCGGGGTGCTGGTGCATCCTGACAAATACCGGGACGCTGTCGTACACCGCCGACTGCTCGGGAAGGCGGCTAGTGGGCTCCAGCGTCTCGGGAGGCCCCCCGCCGGGAGCCAACTTGACCGACGTCGGTACGAGCAGCGTCGCCGTGACCCGCCAGGTCCGGGTGATCTCCTCGGGTGTGGTTGCGTCCGGCGCGTTCACGGGCACACATCGTAGGTGCCGGGTGCTCGCGGCTCAGAAGGACTGCACGCTGAGCACCCGGCACTCGAACACGACCGGGAACGCCTCGATGGTGAAGTCACTGGATCGTCCCTGTACGGTAGCGGGCACCTTGGAAGTCAAACGATTGCGTCTGCAGGGTCCCGATTGATCAGCGAGTGGGTCACCTACCGGATCCCCTGCGGGCACCCGGCCAACGGTCTGAGGAACATGCCGAAGCGTGCCGGATGCCGATCCTCTTGGGGGCACCGAAAGGATCGCCGGTGGTCCAACAGCTAGCGCTGTGCTAACCCGCCCACTCCCACCATGGGGTCATGCCCACTCGAATGTGACGGCGTCAAAATGGGGCACCTCCACATAAGCCATTCCCGTAAGCCGAACGAAATCCGGTAGGGCAAAGCGCGCCTTCGGAGCTGCTGGCCAGGGGCCCGTAAGCCGATCCCCCATCGAGGGGATCCCCTTGCGGCCTTCCTTGTCTCTCAGAGTGCATCAACCTTGCCGGGTTGCTCCGAGCGAGGACGCCGCCAGCGCACCAAGGTCTTCCGGAGCTCATCGGCGGCGAGAAGTGCCGCCCCAAAACTGGTCACGATGAGCCAGTCCATCAGCGTCAAGCCCGTCGTGCCGAAGACGCGCTGGAGAATTGGCACGTAGCTGATGGAGGTGACTAAGGCGAGGCCGATCCCTCCGGCAGCGAGGAGCCTGGGGTTAGTGAACACGCCGATCGTGAGGATGCTCTCGTCGTCGCTGCGGACGGTTTGGGCGTTGAAGAATTGACTGACGACGATACCCACCTGGACCATGGTGCGTGCTTCACGGTAGGTGTGATTGGAGTTTGTGAAATGGCTGTAGCCGAGGTGAGCGGAATGGATGCGCCAGAAGAATGCGAAGCACACGCCGATGGCTTGAATAGCCCCGAGGAACATGAACCGTCTGACGACTTGCCCGGAGAGAAGTCGCTCGCGAACCGGTCGTGGCAGCCGGGTCATGACGCTCGGGTCGGGTGGTTCGGCGCCGAGGGCAAGGGCTGGAAGGATGTCGGAACCGAGGTCGATGCTGAGCACCTGGAGCGCGCTGAGCGGCACGAGTGGGAAGCCAACCGCGGCGGCGAGAAGGATTGGGGCGAGCTCGGCGATGTTGTGGCTGAAGATGTAGATGAGGAATTTGCGGATGTTGGCGTAGACGGCACGGCCGAGCTCGACCGAGGCGGCGATTGACGCGAAGGAATCGTCGAGAAGGACCATGATGGCGGCTTCGCGGGCAACGTCGGTACCTGTGACTCCCATTGCCACACCAATGTCGGCTTGCTTCAGGGCGGGAGCATCGTTGACGCCGTCTCCGGTGGCCGCGACGACTTGACCGAGATGCTGAAGGGCGGCGACCACGCGAAGTTTGTGTTCGGGTCGGACTCGAGCGAAGACTATCTCTGGGTTCGTCGCAAGCGCTTCGACAAGTTGATCGTCGCTCATGGCGTCGAGTTGTGGTCCGCTGATGATGCATGGGTCGGGGCCGGTGACGATGCCGACTTGTCTGGCGATGGCTTCGGCGGTGACGCCGTAGTCGCCGGTGTCCATGATGATTCGGATGCCGGCGCGGCGGCAGGCAATGACGGCGTCAATCACCTCAGGACGGGGTGGGTCCATCATGCCGATGAGCCCGAGGAAGGTCAGGTTATGCTCGGCAGCGTTCTGGTCTGGTTGGTCGGTGTCGAGGTGGCGGTACGCGACGGCGATGACTCGGAGAGCATCGCGGGCCAGATGGTCGTTGGCATCGGTGATCTGCTGGCGGTGGTCGTCGGTGAGCGGGCCGTTGGTGCGGTCCCAGAAAACGTCTGTGCACCGGCTGAGCAGTTCCTGCGGTGAGCCTTTGACGTAGGAGACGCATCCTGCCGGGCCACGGTGAAGGGTGGTCATCAGCTTGCGTTCGGAGTCGAAAGGGAACTCTCCGACGCGAGGAGTGTCACGGTTTGCGGCGCCGATGTCGATTCCGGCTTTGCCCGCGACGACGATGATGGCACCTTCGGTGGTGTCACCGAGGATTCTCCAATCGAGGTTGTTCGTTTGGTCGGGAGCGAGCACCCTGGCGTCGCAGCATTGGGCGCCGACGCGCAGCAGGTCGGCAACTTGCGCAGACTCGCTTACATCGCCTTTCGGGTTATAGCCGACCCCGGTGACGGTGTGGTTCCGACCGGATTCCCAGATGGCAGTGACGGTCATCTCGGCTTCGGTGAGGGTCCCTGTCTTGTCGGTGCAGATGACGGTGGTCGATCCGAGGGTTTCCACCGCGGCGAGTCGTTTGATCAGGGCATGACGGGTGGCCATACGTCGCACTGCGATCGCCAAAGAGACCGAGAGGGTGGCGGGAAGGCCTTCGGGTACCAGGGCGACCATGACCCCGAGGGCGAAAACAAAGTTGTCGACCACTCTGGCGCTGCTAGTGGCGGAGCGTAGGGCGAAGACCACCGCGGCGAGAGCGATTGCCACGACCGACACCTGCTTGGCCATCCGGTTGACCTTGAGCTGCAGGGGGCTGGCGACATCGGAGACTTGCGTAGTCATTTGATAGATTCGGCCGAACTCGGTGTCGGCTCCGGTGGCGAATGCGACTGCCGTAGCCGTTCCTTCGACCACCGAAGTTCCCATGAAGACGAGGTTGGCTGCCTCCATCGGAGCCGTGCCGGACGGGGCCGCGTCTGCCGTTCTATGCACCGGGGCGCTCTCGCCGGTTAAAGCGACATCATCAACGGTGAGACCGTTCGCTTCAACTAGGCGGCCATCGCAACAGACGTCATCACCGGCTTCAAGGACGAACACGTCTCCGCTTACCAACTCGCGGGCCGCAACGTCGAACGTCTCGCCGTCACGTCTCACTCTGGCGGAGTGCGGGACCATCGCCTCGAGCGCTTCCGCGGTCTTCTCGGCCGAGTACTCCTGGAAGAAGCCGATGCCAGCGTTGAGGAATACTACGCACAAGATTGCGATCGCCAACTCCAAGTTTCCGATGTCCCGAGAAGTTTGGAGCAGATACGATCCAAAGGTGATGACCGAAGCGGCAAGCAGCACGATTGCGAACAGATTGGTGAACTGCGCCAGGAACTTTCCGATGATTGGCGGTCGCCTCGTCGTTGGAAGCTCGTTGGGACCAGACGACGCCAATCGAGCCGCTACCGTTGCTGCGCTTAGACCGCGAGGCGAGCTCTCCAACGACGCATAGACCGCCTCCGCCGATAAAGTCGGCAGATCAACTGCCGCAGTTTCTCCGTCCGGTGTCTCGTCAGTTGAAACAGTGTGCGGGGCGGCAGGCACCTCAGTCCGCTGCATGCGTGACGGTTGTCTCGCCCAACCGAGGACCGAGGTTCAGGCACGAACTAGGGAGCCTGAGTATGGCGCCAGCGTTGACAGCCAAGACGCCGCCGACCACGCGCCATGCCCCATGAAGGCCGCCGGAACGGTGATCTGAGAAAGCTCGCAGGACGCTGCCCCCTTGGGATCCCACCCTCCGGACTGGGATAGCTGGAATCGGGTCAAAGTTCGTCCGCTCAGATGAATTGGATGCCCTGGGTTCCATCGCCGGACCGTATCTCAGCGCCGAGTGCCGGGGCGCCGAATCGTGTCGATTCGCTGACGACACTAGGTTTGACGCGGAAGTCGTCAAGCGCGATGCGTTGGGAGGAGCCGTCAGGACGGTGGAGCCAACGACCGGGCGTGGACTGTGTCGTGGATAAGCATGAACCTCATCGACCAGAACCCGGGTCGCGGCTCGGGAAGCTCATGCCGAGACCAGAGGAAGCCCACCAACGTCGCAGCGGCGGTGGCGAGCCAGATGATCACCCCAACGGCCAGAACCCACGGCGTGGATCCCGACGACCTCACGATGAGGCCCGCAATGGCGACGGCTAGCCCGACGTATCCAACTCGAAGGGACCAGACAGCCAGCCTCCAGTATCCGTTGTACTGCAGCTCCGGTGGCTCTTTCATGTCACGAATTGTCCCACGGTTACGTGAATAGGGCCATTGACGCCACGTAGCTGCGCTTCCAGTATTCCACCGGCCAGAATCGTAATGTTTAGCGCAGGTAAGTAGCGCCGAGACGGGGTCATAGCCGCTGCAATGATCCACAAGGCGAATAGGCGTTCGAAGTTGTTCTGACTCTGTTGTCGACCGTTCCGTATGGGATGGCGAAACCGACCCTTCGCATTCAGGCCGGACTCGGCACGCGTGCGAAATGGCTTAAGCAGTGGTAGCGACGATCAGCCGACACTGAGAGCTGGCTCAGTTCGGCGGTGCCGAAGGATACGTGCGCGCTCACGTTCGGAGCAGCCTCCCCACACTCCGTGGTCGATGTGGTTCGCAAGTGCGTACTCCAAACATTCTTGTGATACCGGGCATGTGGCACAGATCTTTTGCGCGGCGACTACGCCCGTCCCATCGTGTGGGAAGAAGGTATCCCAGGAGACGGCCCTGCACTTTCCTTGGTTCATCCATTCGGTCTTCATCGTGTGTGGCCTCATCTTCTCCAGAAAGAGAGCAGCTCGTGTTCGAATCTCCAACTCAAGCTTGACGGTGCTCAACGAAGGTGTGCAGGGCCTAAGGTCCCTTCGCCGTGAATGGTCCACTCAGCGCCAGCGACGCCGCGCGAAGGTATTCGGCTGGACCCAACTGCACATTTTACGTCCACGCATTAATCAACACAGCGGCCCCGTTCACCCGATCTTTCGCCAAGTCTGCAAGCGCTTGGTTGGCATTCCGCATGGGATAGGGATTTGCGGAGACTCGCACCCCGATGCGAGCAGCCAACTCGAGGAACTCTTCGCCATCGTGCCGGGTGTTGGCAGTCACGCTGCACAATGTCCGTTCTTCGAAGAGGTGATCTTGGTAGTTGAGTGCTGGAATGTCGCTCAGATGGATGCCCGCTATGGCTAGGCAACCCCCCCGGTCAAGAGCTGCCAGAGCTGGGGGAACTAGCGTGCCCACCGGAGCAAACATGATCGCGGCATCGAGTGGCTCGGGCGGGGGATCAGTCGCGTCCCCGGCACTGGCCGCGCCGATTTGGAGGGCGAGAGCGCGCGCTTCTGACGACCTGGTCAAAACATGGACCCGGGCGCCTTCGGCGATTGCGATCTGGGCGGTGATGTGGGCCGATCCACCGAATCCGTAGATGCCGAGCCGACCGCCTTTCGGTAATTGTGAGCGGCGCAGGGAGCGATATCCGATAATTCCTGCACACAAAAGCGGTGCTGCCTCCTCATCACTGAAAGCTTCGGGTAAGGCATAGGCAAACGCTTCGTTGACGACCACGTATTCGGCGTAACCCCCATCAAGATCCCAACCGGTGAATTGAGGTGCCAGACAGAGGTTTTCTCTGTCTGCTCGACAGAAATGGCACATCCCACAGGTTTGGGCCAGCCACGGCACTCCGATCCGATCGCCATTGTGGAAACGGACACATCCGACTCCGAGACGATCGACAATGCCAACCACTTCATGTCCGGGGACCACTAGGGAGTGGCGGGGGATCAGGTCGCCTTCGGCGAGATGGAGGTCAGTACGGCAGACCCCACAGACCCGCACGTGAACTCGGACTTCTCCCGGGCCGGGTAGAGGCACAGCCCGTTCGATGCGCGTAAGAGGACTCATATTGATCGGTCCAGGTGTATCTACTGCCCAAGCCTGCATTGTTTCTGGATTCATGCTCATTTCCTGCGTGTCTGAAAGGACGACAGTGGCACATGCGATTGGTCCATTCTCAATACGACTCGGCTACCACGCTTCCTTTTCGCATTCACTGACGAACCCAAACCGCGATCATTGGATAGCAGTCGTCAACTCTTCTTGTGTTCGAAGTGCACGACGGTGGCGTCGGGACCAGGGAAAAACAGAGTTTCGTGATCGCTGTCTTCCCAGCGCACGATGTACGGCGGTTCGCCGTCCGGGCGCTGCAATTCTATGACTTTGCAGTCGCGATTGGGTTCCCCGACGTGGTGGCCATGGATCACAATGCGGTCTCCTACGCTCGCACGCATGATCGCTCCCTTCATTTAGGAATGTTCGTGGCCTCATCGTTAGGCCAGCGACATTCGCTCGCTAGGGCCGAAGGTCCCTCGCAGCAGTGACTTTCGGCTCTGCTTGATTAGAGAAGCGAAGTGCACGATGCATGAAGCAGTCTTCGCCCACTATTCAAGGAGTAGTCATCCATGCAACGCAAGATTTTTGACATATTGGCTAGCGCTGGTGGCCTGGTGATGGTCGTTGTGCTGGTCGTAGCCGGAGGGCTCCTGATGTGGGGCTACAACTTCGCCAACTCGAGCGTGCACAACCAGCTGGCGCAGCAGGATATCGTCTTTCCCACCAGGGCCGAATTCGCACAAGCCAAGCCAGGCACCGAGATCACCCCCCAGATGCTGCCGTACTTGCTCAAGTACGCCGGTGAGCCGCTGACGACGGGTGCCCAGGCTGAAGCCTATGCGGACCACTTCATTGCGTATCACCTAGCCGAGATGCCTCTGGGAGGGGTTTACGCCAAGGTCAGCGCCGCCTCTAGGGCCAACCCGACCAACACCGCGCTGGCCGCCGAGGTCACAACGTCGTTCGAAGGGACAACGTTGCGAGGTCTCCTGCTCGAGGCTTACGCCTTCTCAGAGTTTGCCGCGATTGCCCTGTGGGCCGCTATTGCCGCCTTCGTGCTCGCCGGGGTCATGGCGGTCTTGGTGGCGTTTGGCTTCTGGCACGCTCGGAGAACTCCAGCAAATGTGGAGCTCGAAGTGCATTCAGATGCCATGGTGGCACCGGTGGCCGCCTGAGCCACCCGAAACGATCAGTCAAAGTAGCGTCTTTCACCCGGCCCGCAGACCCTGGGGACCGGGTGAAGTCGCGTTCGGAGAAGAAGAGGACAACGTTCATCGCTGAGGAAAGCGGAGTTTGCGATTGGGGCCACGGCTAGATGTTCCGACGCAGAGTGTGGTGCTGTTGGGAGGACCTTCGGCCCTAGTGGCGCGGCGGACCTCGACACATGATGACAAGCGAATACCGATTCAATGAGGAGGACATCACGATGAAGGCGCTCGTCTACGAAGGACCAGGTGAGAAGAGCTGGAAAGACGTGCCCGACCCATCCATTGAGGACGACGGCGACGCCATTGTGCAGGTGGACGCCACAACGATCTGTGGCACGGATCTTCACATTCTGAAGGGCGATGTTCCTGAGACCACCCCGGGTCGAATTCTTGGACATGAAGCCGTGGGAACCGTGGTCGAGGTCGGTCCTGGAGTCAAGACGCGCCAGGTGGGGGACCGGGTGCTCGTGTCGTGTATCTCCGCGTGTGGACGCTGCCGTTTCTGCCGGGAAGGCCACTACGGGCAGTGTCTTGGCGGGGGAGGATGGATTCTCGGGCACCTTATCGACGGTACCCAGGCCGAGCTGGTGCGGGTTCCCTTTGCCGACACTTCGACCTATCCGGTACCCGAAGGGGCCAGTGACGAGGAGATCTTGATGCTGGCCGACATCCTTCCCACTTCCTATGAGGTCGGTGTCCTCAATGGGCGCGTGCAACCTGGAGATACCGTCGCCATTGTGGGCGCTGGACCCATTGGTCTTTCTGCCATCTTGGGAGCAAGGTTGTTCTCTCCGAGCCACATCATCGCCATCGACCTGGTCGATGCGCGACTTGACGCCGCCAAGCGCTTCGGTGCAGACGTCACGGTCAACAACGGGAGGGAAGACGCCCTCGCTGTTGTGCGATCTTTGACGGATGGCCTCGGTGCCGATGTCGCCATTGAGGCGGTGGGTGTCCCTCAGAGTTTCGAGCTCTGTACCGAGCTGGTCCGACCGGGGGGCCACGTAGCAAACATCGGTGTCCACGGTAAGCCGGCGACGCTTCACCTGGAGTCACTATGGATCCGTGACGTAACGGTGACGACTGGACTTGTCGACACCTACTCGACACCGACGCTGTTGCGGCTAGTTGCGTCGCATCAAGTTGATGCCGAGCGTTTCGTCACTCACCATTTCGAACTGGATCAGATGCTTGAGGCCTATGATGTCTTCGGGCGTGCTTCGGAGACTGGCGCGCTAAAAGTCATCATCGCTCGTTGAGACAGCTTGAAGAACTCGCGGCGAACCATCGGTGGAGTACCAATACCTGCACGACCACTTGATCCCATTCCGAGCGGGAACGAAGTCGGAAGAGCTTCTTCAGTCTTGGATGGGTCGAACAGGTCTGCGGCCGTGTGCGCCGTCGCTGATTCCTTGTATTCGCAGTCGAGCATCAACCTTTATGACCATGCCTCGTGCACGATCTCAGTTAAGGGGAAGAATGACGGTCCTGTTAGCCATGTCACTCAAACGTGAGTTGACGGCTGACACACCACCCACGATTTGAATCGTTAGGTACCCACTCGCACGACCACAACCGGGCAATGTGCATTCGTTACGCAGTGTTCACTTACCGAGCCCAATAGCATTCCGACGAACTCATTGTGACCGCGACTCCCGACCACTAGGAGGTCAGCGCCCCGAGAGGCCTCGATCAATGCGGGGGCTGAACGGCCTTCTACTATCTTTATTCCGATCTGTAGTTCCGGATGAGCATGACGCACCTCGTTCACAACCTCGTTCACGATCCTTGTCGCATTTAGGGCTGGGTCGTAGTCGATAGCGAGCGGCATTCCTCTGCCTAAGCTGGGCGGCCATTCCCAGGCAGTAACGATCTCAAGCGAAGTTCCGGTCAGGTCGGCCTGCCGGGCGGCCCATTTGAGAGCGCGGGTTGAGCTATCTGAGCCATCAACGCCCACCACGATTCGACGGGGAGGGGGACTCGGAAAACTCATGTCGACGCCTCGCCGCTCGTTGATGCCTCCAGAGGCCGGACGATCACAATTGGGCAATGGGCGTGGAGCGAGCACTGTTGGCCGACCGAACCCAGCAGGAGGCCGCTGAACCCGCCTAGGCCACGGGATCCCACTACGAGTAGGTCCGCCCCTTCACTTGCCTCGATCAGAAACTTGGCGGCCGATCCCTTATGAACTACTCCTTTGAATGTAACTCCGGGAGCGAGGTCGGCGATGTGATTGGCCGCTTCGTCGAGCACGTGTTGCATGGCTTGGTGAACCCCTTGGGATGTGATGAAAACGTACCCTGCACCGTAAGACGTGTGAGCCTCGAGGATCGCACCTCTTCGACCGGCTTCGGCGGCAGCCCACTCCAGTGCCCGATTGCTCCCCTCCGAACCGTCAACTCCGACAACGAGGCGACGTGTCGGCGATTGGTAAGCAGCGTCGGTTGCAATTGTCATTGTCTCACTCCTTCCTTGTGAGAAGAAACCATCGAAACCATTCGTCTTGAACGAAACGGGTATCAGTGTTTTTCCCTCGAAAGTGTGTCACCACATAAACTGACCGAATAGGGGCCAGGGTCCCTGAGCAATCTTGGCGAGTGACCATGGCACATGGTGACTTAGCGGGTGCTCTTCGGGCGAACCATTTCAGCCGCGACCGGGGTGAGTACGGCGCCAAGCTCGAGCACCAAGAAGACGAGCAAATCATCAACCGTGACGATTCCAGCTATTTCATTGTCTTCAAGGACCGGCAGTCGACGGACGCTGGTTTTTTTCAGGAGGGTGAACGCCTCAAAGATGTCGGCCGAGCCTTGAATCACTGTGGGTGTTTCGGACATTACGGTCGACACGTGCACGCGTAGCGATTGACCAGTGCTGACAGCTCGAATTACGATGTCTCGGTCAGTCACGATCCCTAACAGTTCGCCTCCACTTACCACGAGTAGGGAACCCACCTCGTGGGTCGCCATCAAGCCGGCGGCCTCCTCGACGGTACACTCAGGGGGAACCGTTATCGGAGACTTTCGTAGACATTCTCTAACAAGCATGGCAAAACACTCCTTTCAAAGATCATGGAAAATGGGCTCGTCTCGACGTTGACTAGTTCCACGAGCTCTCGAAAAGACGAACCCCGAAGCAAATCTCATCCGAGACTCAGTTGTGGCGCTCAGTCTTGATCCAGCGTTGACTGATGGATTATGACGCGCCCAGTGAGTTCCTCTGGTTTGATTCCGACCAGCGAATGTCGATCACCACCAGCCCACGCTTCAAGGTCGAGTGATCCAAGACGTTGGCGTTCTTCGGGATCTCTTACGCGGTGAGCACGGCCGGTGATTAGCACGCTCCAGCCTTCGCTCATTGCTTCATCAATGCGGTCAATCTCAAAGCCGACCAACTGCATTTCAATGGTCGCCGCCTTCGATACGTCGGTGCTAAATATGATGTGACCCTCTGTGAATTCGAAGTTGACGGGTAATGCCACTGGGCCCCGTTCGCTCAAGAAGACGACGCGCCCCACCCCTCCGACGGCCAAGTGGGCGTCGCACTGCTCCTTGGTGAGTTCTTCCAGCATCGGGTGGCGTCCGGCCCTTCCATGGCCCAGAGGCCGATCGACGTCTCCGCCCATAAGCGCGACTGGCGTTGTGTCCAGGGCGAGGGCTATCAGCTGTAGTGCGCCGGCACTCAGGGAAGCGCTGGGGTTCCGCTCAAAGTAGGCAAGGTAGCCGGGGTCGATACCGGCGCGCGAAGCCAGCGCCTCGATGCTCATCCCGCGTTCCTCCCTCCGGTGTGTCACGTGCCGGGCCAGGTCACCGGGGAGCAACGCTGGGGACGGAGCGGCTGGATTTGCAGTCGGGGCATTTGAAAGATCTGTCATAGGCCTATTGTGAACCGCCTGGATCAGGGTCCACAGGGCCGAACGTCCCTTCTCTTTCTTAGCGACCCGGGTCTACCACGTCCTCTCTATACCGCGGCGTCGACGTCGTCGTAGGCCCGACCGAGATCGTGCAGAAGTTGATCCAGCCCCTGTTGGAGCGACTCCGGCGTTGACCCAGCGTCGAGTCGAGCATTGGTGAGCTTTGATCGGGCGGCCAGGTAAGCGTTCTCGGCGATCGCCACCTGATGGTCGACTTCGTCGCGAACATCGAGCTTGGCCAGATCCAGTTGCACAAGAAGCTCGTCGATCCGACTGCGGCATTCATCGAGACTATGGCTAATGGACTCGATGAGTCCTCCTTCCGCACCGTCATTGTTTTGTCTTGTTTCGGTGAGGGATTCGTCATCCTTCGACATTCTGTGACTACTTCATCATCGTCTCTGTCAATCTTGGTAGGACGGTGCACCTCGAGTGAGGGTCGAACGTCCCGGGATCGACTGATGGTGGGTCGTTCTGGTTGGGTAGTGATCAAACTCAGACAACTCGCTCAGCCTCAATCTGTTGCACAATGAGCTGTAGCTGATGGCGTCGATCTCGTAGCATCCTTTGGAACGCTGGATTATCTGTATCAGCTATCTCCGAGCTGAGCTCTCCGAGCGCCACCGTCAGTAATCTGTGGAGTTCAGTCACCTGCGCATCGTCCAAATGCAGTTCCATTGCCTAGCTCCTTCGAACTTCCTAAAAATAGGTTCAGATTCCGTTTAAATGGTGAGGGGGGGTGCATCAATCACTGCAAAATACTTTTGTGCCGGGATCCGCCAAAGCAATCGGGTCCCTCCGTTGCTCTCAATCTGACCGATAAGTGGACGGCCTAGCTGTTCTGCCCACGGACGTTGTTGACGCGAAATATCCCCTGATGAAGTGAGCCTCCAAGGCATTGTGGTGCTGCTAACACACCCACAAGGCCAAGGAGGCTCAAGATGCACCGTAACGCTCCGTTGACTCCGCAGGGTCGATTGCGACTCTGCCAGATGATCGAAGAGGGCTGGACGATCGCCAGCTCGGCCGAGTCGATGCGCGTCTCGCGACAGACGGCCCACAAGTGGTGGGGCCGCTACCTCGAAGCCGGTCTGGATGGCCTCGAGGACCGCTCCAGCCGCCCTCGGCGCTGTCCGACCAAGACCCCGCCCAAGGTCGAACGACGCTTGGTTGAGCTGCGCCGTCGCCATCAGCTGGGCCCGGCCCGTCTGGCTCCACGAGCTGGGGTTCCCGCCTCCACACTGCACCGGGTCCTCCAGCGCCACGGGGTGAGCCGGCTCTCGGATCTCGACCGCCAAGGCGGCACCGTACGCCGCATCGTGACCTCACGGCCCGGGGAGCTGGTCCACATCGACATCAAGAAACAGGCCAGGATCCCCAAAGGTGGCGGATGGAGGGTTAACGGAAAGGCCAAGCGACCCCACAACGGCAGGGCTGGTCGACCTCGACAGGGTTACGCCCACATCCACTCAGCCATCGACGCCTACTCGCGCCTGGCCTATTCAGAGATCCACAAGGACGAAAGGGCCACCACGGCGATTGCGTTCTGGCGTCGGGCCAAGGCCTTCTTCGAGAGCTACGGCATCTTCGTTGAACGCGTGCTCACGGACAACGGGTCTTGCTACATGGCCAAAGAGTTCGACAAGGAGCTGATCGACCACGCCATCAAGCACACCCGCACCAAGCCCTTCCATCCACAGACAAATGGCAAGGTCGAGCGCTACAACCGGACACTGCTCAACGAATGGGCCTACGCCCGCCCCTATCGATCAGAAGCAGCAAGAACCCGAGCCCTGGACAAATGGCTTCACATGTACAACCATCACCGACACCACACGGCCATAGGCGGCCCACCCGTCAGTCGCGTCAACAACCTGGTGGGGCAGAACACCTAGCATCCGCGTCTTCGTGGTTGTGACGGATGGAGCGGCCACTGATTCTGTCGGACCTGATGGAAAATACGCGCATTCCTGGGTACATGACGAGTGGATCGGGGACATTGCGCCCAAGTCTCGCCACCTCCTCGTAGGTCAACAGCCTTGCGGGCCCCTCGACTTCCACGCTCCAGCCCCTTTTTGAGTAGGGCTCAGCATGGTCGATCTCGAATGTTACGGTCGCACCATCGAGGTGATGGGCCGCGAAGCCCGGCCTGAGTCTGATCAATATCATCTCGTCGAAGACCGAAAAGTTCACCGGTATGAGGTAAGGTGATCCTTCGCGATTTATTGCTATTCTGCCTACTTGTCCTGATGCGCCCGCTCGCTCGAGCAGCCTCCAGCACTCCTCTTCGCCGAGTATCTCCGAACCGTGTTGATCAAAGGGCATCTCAACCTCCGGCATCCGTTTGCTGACCAGCGCCATTTCGGGGAGACCACGTCCATTGCGAGATCTGTGGCGGGTCTTCTCCGTGGCGGCGGGTGTAGGCGCGAGCCTCCAGTCGAGCATCCATCATCTCTTGGCGTAACGATGCGCAGTGTTCGCTGAGGTTGGGTACGCGATCGATAACGTCCATCACGAGACGGAAGCGATCGAGGTCGTTGAGCATGACCATGTCGAATGGTGTCGTCGTCGTGCCTTCCTCTCTGTACCCGTGAACGTGAAAGTTGTCATGATTGGCCCGCCGGTAGGTCAGCCGGTGGATCAATGCGGGGTAGCCGTGAAAGGCGAAGATGACCGGTCGATCGACGGTGAAGATCGTGTCGAACTCAGCGTCAGAGAGACCATGGGGATGTTCGGAGGCCGATTCGAGGCGCAGCAGGTCGACGACGTTGACGACTCGGACCTTGAGATCGGGCAGGCGCTCATTGAGGATCTGGACGGCGGCCATGGTCTCGAGCGTCGGGACGTCACCGCAGCACGCCATCACCACATCGGGATCCTGACCCTGATCGTTCGATGCGAAAGTCCAGATTCCAAGACCTCTCGTGCAATGGTCGACTGCCTCTTGTATGCCGAGCCAGTCGTGCTGAGGCTGTTTTCCAGCCACGATGACGTTCACGTAGTGACGACTCTTGAGACAATGGTCGGCCACAGAGAGAAGACAGTTGGTGTCCGGGGGTAGGTACACGCGGGCCACAGCAGCTTTCTTGGTCACGACGTGGTCGAGAAACCCGGGATCTTGGTGGGAGAAGCCATTGTGATCCTGACGCCAGACATGACTGCTGAGTAGGTAATTCAAGGACGCGATCGGCGGACGCCAGCTCACCTCGCTGGAGACCTTGAGCCATTTGGCGTGCTGGTTCAGCATTGAGTCGACGATGTGGATGAACGCCTCGTAACAGTTGAAGAGCCCGTGGCGACCGGTCAGTAGGTACCCTTCGAGCCAGCCTTGGCACTGGTGTTCGGAAAGCATCTCGAGCACACGACCATCGGTGGCCAAGTGGTCGTCCCCTGGGCGGATCTCGGCCTCCCAGGCCCGGTCGGTGACCTCGAAGACGTCCTGAAGTCGGTTCGAGGCAGTTTCATCAGGACCGAATACTCTGAAAGTGCTGGGATTCTGGCCGATTATGTCGCGCATCCACGAACCCAGCACCCGTGTTCCCTCTCGCATCACTGTGCCGGGCTGTGGAACGTCAACGCCGTAATCGCAAAAGTCAGGTAGTTCGAGTTCGACGAGTTGGGATCCGCCATTGGCGTGTGGATTGGCACTCATTCTGCGAACGCCGATCGGCACGAAGTCGTCGATATCGCTGACCGGTCGCCCCTGCCGGTTGAAGAGTTCCTCCGGGCGATAGCTGTGCAGCCACTGTTCGAGTTGAGCCAAATGAGCGGGATTCGTGCGTACTTCTGCGAGGGGGACCTGATGCGAGCGGCATGTCCCTTCCATTGGAAGGCCGTCGACGGTTTTGGGTCCCGTCCAGCCTTTAGGGGTACGCAGGATCACCATGGGCCAAATGGGCCGATGTTGACTCGAACCTGCTCGTGCCGAGGACTGAATCTCCTGGATCTCATCGAAGGCGAAGTCCAGCGCAACCGCCATGCGCTGATGCACTTCCATCGGATCTTCGCCGTCGAAGCCACCTTCAACCATTATGGGGTGGTAGCCGTAGCCCGAGAAGAGGGAAAACAACTCTTGGGTCGGGATTCTGGCCAATACTGCCGGCGCCGCGATCTTGTAACCGTTGAGATGCAGAATGGGCAGCACCGCTCCATCGTGAACGGGATCCAGGAACTTGTTCGAGTGCCAACCAGTGGCCGCTGGCCCTGTTTCGGCTTCTCCGTCGCCTACGACGCACGCCACGACGAGACCGGGGTTGTCAAAGGCAGCCCCGAAGGCGTGGGAGAGGGAGTAGCCGAGTTCACCACCCTCATGAATGGATCCAGGGGTCTCGGGCGAGGCGTGGCTCGGAATCCCACCCGGAAAAGAGAACTGGCGAAAGAGTCGGGTCATGCCGACTTCGTCCCTTGAGATGTGAGGGTACAGCTCTGAATAGGTACCCTCGAGCCAGGCGTTGGCGACGACTGCCGGGCCACCGTGACCGGGACCGCAGACGAACATCGCGTCGCGATCGCGTTCGGTGATAATGCGGCTGAGGTGGGCGTAGATGAAATTGAGGCCCGGGCTCGTACCCCAGTGGCCGATCAATCGTGGCTTCGTGTGCTCAGGCCGGAGAGGCTCGCGTACCAATGCGTTGTCGAGCAGGTAGATCTGTCCAACGGCCAGATAGTTGGCTGCTCTCCAGTAGGCATCGAGGCGAGCCAGCTCTATGTCTGGGGCGCCCGCTGGGTGGAATTCGGAAAATGGTGGAGGAAGAAGTTGTGTCATCGCCCTCCATCATGAGCCTGGCCCTCTTGTCTCGAACAGGGCCAACAGTCCCTAGCCGAAGTGTCGGACGTTCCTCCCTCCCGCCGGTTGGGTGAACCAGCACGCATAGTGATCCCCCGTTCAAGCGGTTGCACCTGGCCGGAGGTGGATCGTCAATTCCAACGACGTCCTGACCAGGGAGCAGTCGGTTGGTGGTTGCGGCGCGAACCCAGCCGCGAGGTACTCGGCGCGACGGACCCGCAGATAGCGATGTGAAGCCGCGATGGGGAATCCGGGGATCCCCGGGGGCTGGAAGAGCGTGTCCGTGGCGTCTTGTCGACTACAAACGTCTGCATCACGTCTGGTTCGACAAAGGCAATGACTTACTTGACACGCCAAGTGGAGTCTGCGCCGTGAAAGTGCAGCTTGACCATAAGTTCCGTGCTGGCTCTGCGATGGCGAGGCTTATTACGTAGATGGGGTAGACGGCACGATCCCCTAATGACTTGCGTGTGATGGATCTGGCGTTAAAGAGTGTGGTTGCGCCGCCCTTGGAACCACAACCGCATCGCCATCAATGGGTGCCAGTAACAACTGGGGAACCTTCTGGCGGGAACATGGGACTGATTTGCCAAGTCCCGTGAGCAAAGTCATACGGTTCGACGTCTGGCTCGGAGTTGTTGAGCCCGAAGAGGACCGAATCGATGACCCGGAGACACCCGATGCCAGGACCACCCTGAGGTCATACGCTGAGAAGCGATGAGAGGTCCTCGGCCGAGTGTCCATGAAGGAGCTGCTGTTCCCTTGCGCAGAGTGCCAGATAACGAGCCTGGGACTGTTGGTTGAATCCGATCTCGTAGCGCACGCAGGCCAGATCGCTCAACTGGCGTCGGACAAAACCGAGGTCATAATCGAAGATATCTGCTGTGATTTCCATACGGTCAGCAAACCGCAATGTCAACAAATGCCATAGGGCCGAAGGTCCTCAGGAAATGGGACAAGGGTCCCGACCTAGTTCATCGTCCGTTCCGCCCAGCTCAAGCGACGACCGGACACCCCTTCTCAATAGCAGTATGCATCCGTCCTAGACCGTCCATACCGCGGTAACTCCTGAGAGCGAGTGCCGGACTGAGGGTCCCGGTTCCAGTGACCGATAGCTCGGATACCGGCGTCATCTGGTCGTGGGACCTTCGGCCCTACTCAGTTCCGCATTGCCCTCTTAGCGTTGAGGCGACGAGCAAGCAATGGAGGCCATGATGACCGTGACGACTGACCCCGAAACCACTGTGACGACCGAGGTGGCGGCCGATGCCCCCTCCGCCAAGGTCGCTTTCGTCGCTCCGGGGCGTACCGGCAGTGTGGTCGAGGTCAAGCCACGTTATGACAACTTCATCGGCGGCAAGTGGGTGGCCCCCGTCAAGGGGCAGTACATGGTCAACGTCAGCCCGGTCAATGGAAAGCCTTTCTGTGAGGTCGCCAAGTCCAGCGCAGAGGACGTTGAACTCGCACTTGACGCCGCCCATGCGGCCAAAGACGCGTGGGGTGAGACGTCGCTCACCGAGCGCGCCGCTATCCTCAATCGCATTGCCGACGCTATTGAGGCCAACCTCGAGATGCTGGCCGTTGCCGAGACCTGGGAGAACGGCAAGCCGGTTCGAGAGACCCTCGCAGCCGACATCCCGTTGGCGGCCGACCATTTCCGCTACTTCGCCGGAGCGACCCGGTCCCTCGAAGGGCGATCGACCGAGATCGACAAGGACACGGTGGCCTATCATTTCCACGAGCCGCTGGGCGTTGTGGGCCAGATCATCCCTTTCAACTTCCCCCTCCTCATGGCAGCGTGGAAGATTGCCCCGGCACTGGCAGCCGGCAACTGCACGGTCGTCAAGCCGGCCTCGCCGACTCCATGGTCGATCTTGAAACTGGCCGAGGTGATCGGGGACATCGTCCCCCCCGGGGTGCTGAATATCATCACCGGTCCTGGGGGAGAAATCGGCAAAGCCCTGGCTTCGAGCCCGCGTATCGCGAAGATCGGATTCACCGGCGAGACCACCACCGGACGGCTCATCATGCAGTACGCAGCCCAGAACCTGATTCCTTCCACCGTCGAACTGGGCGGCAAGTCACCCAATATCTTCTTCGCCGACGTCATGGACCATGACGACGAGTACCTGGACAAAGCGATCGAAGGCCTGGTTCTCTATGCCTTCAACAAGGGGGAGGTTTGCACCTGCCCGTCACGGGCGCTGATCCACGAGTCGATCTATGACCGCTTCATGGAACGTTGCCTGGAGCGGATCGCTCTGATCCGTCAGGGAAACCCACTTGATCCCGCGACCATGATCGGGCCGCAAGTGTCCGTCCAGCAGATCGACAAGATCGCCTCCTATATCGACATTGGTCGCCAAGAGGGAGCGGAATGCCTTATCGGCGGACATCGCGCGGAGATGGGGGGTGAGTGTGACGGCGGGTACTACTTCGAGCCCACGGTGCTCAAAGGCCACAACAAGATGCGGGTCTTCCAGGAGGAGATCTTCGGACCCGTCTTGGCGGTCACCACCTTCAAGGACGAAGCAGATGCGATCGAGATCGCCAACGACACTCTCTATGGCCTCGGTGCCGGCGTGTGGACCCGCAACGGCAACCTCGCTTACCGCATGGGTCGGGCTATCAAGGCCGGACGGGTTTGGACGAATTGCTACCACCTCTACCCGGCCGGTGCGGCCTTCGGCGGCTACAAGATCTCGGGGGTCGGTCGGGAAAACCACCAGATGATGCTCGAGCATTACTCCCAGACCAAGAACCTCCTCGTGAGCTACAGCACAAAGCCTCTTGGCTTCTTCTAAGGGGAAGACGAGTCGATAATCGAGTCCGTGGAGGGAGTCATTGCCACTCCGGCCGCTCTCGATGCCATTGCTTCCATTGTGCAACGGCGCGGCCCGGTGATGTTCTTCCAGTCGGGCGGCTGTTGCGACGGCAGTCTGCCGATGTGTTTTGATGATGGCGAGTTCATCATTGGCGCTCATGATGTCCTGCTGGGCCGGGTGGGGGGATGCCCGTTTTACATCGACGGACGTCAATATGCGCTGTGGAAACATACGCAACTCATCCTGGACGTTGGCACTGGCGCACCCGAAGGATTCTCGCTTCCCGCCGGCCCGGATACACACTTCGTTATCCGCTCGAGGGTCTTCAGCCCGAACGAAAGAGATTCGCCTCTGGTCGGGCTCCAAGATCTACCACCAGGACAATCGTGATGAACCAACCGACCATGTCCTCGACTCGTCGATGCCAGACGAGATCTGTACTCCCGAGTCGGCGGGATTCGCCGGAATGACGAAGCGGGTGCTCACCGCCATTGCGAAGGTCTTGCCCGACGACGACCAGAACTATCTAACGAAGCTAGAGATCCGGCGTGGATGGGGAAACATTTTTAACGTTCAACTCCACACCACAATGCCCCAATCGGAAGCCGGGCGAGAGTTCGGAGACGAACTCCGCCTCGCCATCGGCGAAGCACTGGGAGACGAACGGCACCATGTTGAGATTGTCTGGGGTGCCAGCGGCTAGCCATATCGGCCACAAAAGTCGACTTACGGAGGACCTTCGGCCCTACGGGATCCTCCGCCGAAGCGCGATCTTGGAAAGAGAAGATCTTTGGAGAAAGGCTCCGCCATGAAAGCAGCCGTAGTACGTCAATTCAACGAACCGTTGCACATCGAAGATCTGCCCATCCCCGAGCCTGGCCACGGAGAGGTCGTCGTGCAGGTAGAAACGTCAGGCCTCTGTCACACCGACATTCATGCTGCGCACGGAGACTGGCCAGTGAAGCCGACCCCGCCGTTCGTTCCGGGCCACGAGGCTGTGGGTATTGTGACCCGGTGTGGGCCTGAGGTCGTCCATGTGCAGGAGGGCGATCGAGTGGCCGTCCCGTGGCTCGGATGGGCCTGTGGCTATTGCGAGTACTGCGCATCGGGCCGTGACACCCTCTGCATGAACCAGCGCAATACCGGCTCCCCGGTCAACGGTGGGTACGCCGAGTTCGTTCTCGCCAGCGCTAGCTTCGTGGGCCCGAGTACCCGAC
>CAVWMF010000005.1:0-644602 GCA_963756025.1 uncultured Acidimicrobiaceae bacterium | reverse complement strand
TCCACCTGGCCGTAGGCGTAGGTGGTGGTGCCCCCGAGCCAGTCAGCCGACGTTTCTGGCGCAGGGCGCTGTCGAAGGTGCGATCGACGATGGTGTTGGTGGTACTCGGGGTGCCGGGCGACGACAGGCTCCCGCATGAAGAACCCGAGGCCACCGGGTAGGCGATGCACTTGACCTCTCCGCCATAGCCGTAGAGGTAGCCGACGGTCCACGCATTCTCGTCGCTCACCGAAGTCAAGAGGCCATTGGTATAGGCGTAGGTGGTGGCCGGCGGTGCGCCGGACGCTCCGTTGTTGTCTTGCATGGTGCTCGGTTCCGACGCCCCGTTGTAGGAGTAGGTGGTGACCCCCGTGCCCGTCGGAGGCGAGCTGCACGAAGCCGTGACATTGCTCGGTGCTTGCCAGCACTCCCTGCCATCGATGTCGTAACCCTGCGACACAAAGCTCCCCGTGGGCTCGGTGGTGAGGGTCAGGCGGCCGTCGTTGTCGTAGTGGTACGAGGTGACACGACTCAGAGGATCGGTGGAGGAGGTCACCAAAATTGTCGAAGGCCACGTTGGCGTACTGGTAGGTCGTCACGTTGCCCGAGGGATCGGTACTGGAGAGGAGATTGCCCCAGCCACGTCGTAGATGTGTTGGGTATCGCCTGCCACCCATGTGCACTCCGTGGCCAGGCCAAAGGCGGGCGGGTTCGGGCCGGTCAGGCACGGATTACCGTAATTGTCGAGGGCCGTGAAGCTCTGCTCGGTATTCATGGAGTCGGCCACTTCGGTCGGAGTCGTCGGGTAGGCCTGGTCGGAAAACCAATAGGTGGTGGTGTGGCCGTTTTGGTCCGTCATGGAGGCGACGGCTTCTGTGCAGTCTAGGTAGGAGTAGGTCGTCGGGCCATTGCTCGAGGTATAGCTCGGCGGGGTCGAACACGCTGGCGACGAGACGGCGGTTGATGCCCGGAAGGTCCAGCACTTGCGACCATCTTTGTCGTAGGCGATCGAGGTGACTTCCGCGGCATCGGTCTCGTTCCACACATGGCCGTCCACGCTCATTGACGTAGGCGGCGGTCTGGCCGTCGGGGCCGGTCTGGGCGGTGAGCTGCCCGATGAGGTTGTACGCCGTGTCGTTGGTGGCATAGGAACTGCTCCCTGACAGCGTGGCCGCTTGGCCTTCAGGAGGGATGGTCCACGAGAGCTCGTCAAGCGGATTGTTGGCGTACCACGACGTGGTCAGCATCGAAGCCGACGTGCCGGCCGCCACGTTCTTGAACACGACGCTGCCGAATTCGTCGTAGGCAAACGTTGTAGCGCCGGTCGGTGCGCCGCTCGGAAGTGATGGGGGACCCGTTATCGACGACACGATGCCCGAGCCCGAACACGCCCCACCAGGGGCGGTCACGGTCGGAGGTGCCGTCCAGCAAATGAGACCGGTGGAGGAGTAATAGCCCGAGCGAGTGATGTTCTCCATCGGGTCGGTCACCGAGGTCTGATGGCCCAGGCTGTCATAGGTGTACGACGTGGACCCAGGCGGAGGATTGGAACACGAGGCGAAGGAGGGAATGGTCGCCCCCGCCTTGGCGGTCCAGCAAAGCTCGGAGAGGTCGTTGCCGCCGGTGTCGTTGTACATCGAGGTCGTCGTGTTGTTATTGACGTCGGTCGAGGTCTCGACATTGCCGACTGTGTCGAAGGTGAGGACCGATTTAGTTGCCGATTGCGCCGCCCAGGGATGAACGATGGTCTCAGTGGTCGGACCATCCCTGATCCGTCGACCCGGGGAACTTGTAATTGTAGGTCCAGGTCAGATAGGCGACATTGGATGTAGCCGAACTCCCGAACGACGAGGAGATCAACAGTCCCTCGAAGTAGTGGTCATTGTGGAGCGGTGCGCCACTCCATTTGTGCCAGGGGGATAGAAGACTGTCGTAAGTTGGTCGTTCCCGGTACTTAGGCAGAACCCGCAGCTGTTGTAAGCGTAGGTGTACGACGTGGTGTAGTTCGCCGGATCCGTCTCGGTGCTGACCCGACCTTGTGTGTCGTAGACCACCGTTGTGGCGTTTGTATCTGCGTCCGTGTAGGTGAGCATGTCGTCGGTGTACGGCAACGCTTTTGTGTTGTCGTAGGTCTGGGAAATTGCCAGACGTAGCCGCTCGTACCATTTGAAAGTGGTCCATAAATGTTTTCCAGCTGCAGACCGGCACCGGCGAAGTAGTTCAGCGTGTAAATGTTGCCTCCGGGGTCGATGATCTTGAGGACCTGCCCGAGCGTTGTCGTGCTCACCTCTTCGATGACGTAACACGGCGAAGGGTACGACGCACCACCACCCGCCCCGCCGGTGTCGTTCTCCACCGTGCAAGTCCAACCGGTACCCGCTGGACACGGCCCGGTGCCTGGCGCCTCGGCGTAGGTGAAGCCGGCAAAGCCGTTGTTAACGTTGTTGCCGATGGCGACCATTTGGCCGTAGACGTTGTAGACGGATTCCTTCGCGCCGCCGGATTGCTGGAACTCCCACGCGCCATAGGTCGGGAAATCACCCATCTGTGCGTCCAGTCGGTTCAGACCGCAAAAGGCCAGAGAGCTGCCCGCCATGGTGTATTTTTGCAGCGATTCGTAGTCGCCGACGGGGCAACCGTCGACACCCGGAGGAGGGTTGAACGTGACCTGAGATCCGTTCTCGCTGGTCCACGCTCACGATACCGGCCGAGTTGACGACACTGTTGGTGAAGTCCGACGACCAACCCCAGCCGAAAGCACCCGTCGGAGCTTCCGTGGTCGCCATTTGCTGCTGGGCATATTGGGCGTCATAGGTCAGGCTCATGCCGAGATCGACCCCAATCCCGGGCACGTTGAACAACGACATCGTAGAGGACCGTCTCCGGTAGCCGGATTGACCTCGGAGTTCGGGTCGATGCTGGCGGCGCCGCTCGACCCGCCCTCAACATTCTGAGCCAAACACGTGAAGCAGGTCTCAGCCGGGCTGCCGCCGCCCCACAGCTCCGCCGCTTTATAGGTCGCAAAAGAGCCCGGAAGACCCGAGCCACTGGCAAGCAAAGCCCCGGCGGGGCGCACCGGTGTCGATGCCAGCGCCGACAGGGTGGCCACGACCACCAGCATGCTGAGCACGATCGGGAACAAGATTCCCGTGCGAGATCGCCTTTCGTTCACGGCGCTCTTCCTTCTCTTCGACACACCACGGTTGGGACAGTTAGCCCGGACCTTTCAGTAGGCCTCGGGTTGAAATCCATTCTGTCGTTCAATGCGCAATCCGGTCGCCTACGAGATCGTGGCTGACCCGGGGATGGCCATTGTGGCGGCCGGACCAGGCGTCTCAGTGCGTGGAGCGGTCAATGTCCGTTCGATGGGCGTGTTCGGTCAACTCGGTGTCGTGCAACGAGAGGAGCAGTGCAAGGCAGGGGTGGACCGCTGGGTCCACGCCGCCGGGGGCCGGCGGCGATTGGGTGAGAATCTGATCGTCGGTCTGATCGCCAAAGCACAGGGCGTCACCGATTCCGACATGGCCGAGGCGTTGGCCGATCGAGAAAGCGCAATGGAGGAGCGGGCCCGTGCCGTGCGTGAAGAGGCGATCGGGTCCAAGGCGCAGTGGGTGAAGGTCCTCGGTCCGACGCCGCAGACTCTCCGCGCTCATGCCCGTTGGCTGCGAGAAGTCTCCACCATCGCCGCCTACCGTGACCGTTGGCACGTCACCGACGATGGCACTATCTGCGGCGCGGGCGACGTCGCAAGCTCCGAACAGAGGAGCCAACGCAAGCTCGTCCTGGCCGCGGCCGCACGAGCGGCCGCCATCTGCCACGACGCTCAGGTCACCAGTCCCGCCTGGGAGCCGCAGAGAGATGTCGCTCCGGGCATCGACCTCTAGGCGAGGAGCCGATGCCGTTGTTCGGGATCCGAATGGACCCTCAGCTGGCCGAGTCGAGACCCACCATGGCGAGAAGGGCGACCTTTGGGACCACGATGCGCCGGCCCAGCCGGATGACGGGGATCTCGCCGCGGCGACGACTCATAGGCGAAGGCCCTCGAGATCCCGAGCAGCTGTCCGGCTTCTCCAACGGTGTAGACCAGGCGCTCGCCGGCGAGACTCTTTGATGGGATTCGGTGGGAAGTCTCCATAGCCACTGTCTGACGGTGGACCACCGACGTACCCGTCGGATCCGAACGAAGGTCGTCGGATCGTCGCTCATGAGGAAATAGTCCATCCTCGGCGTGAGCGATGTTGCCATCGTGACGGCCAGCTGTTTGACTGGCTGACCTTCTGAAGGTGGTGGGCGGTCGGCTGGCTGTCGGCATCCTGCCCTGATTGGTCGGTTCGCCCGGCCTGGCGGGCCACCCAACCGGTCTCGTCGGGCCGGTGGCCCCGGTCGGCCGTCGCGAGACTATCCGGGGCCGAGGCGATTTAACTGCGAGGCCAGGGCATTCGCTTGCGCCGAATAACGCAGCCTGGGAGCGGCCGGCTGCATGGGCATTAAGCGATTCGCGAGTAGACTACTTACGAGTAGCTTAGGAGGGACCATGGCACAGACCTTCGAATGGCCCTTAGTTGGCGAGTTCATCAACCGCACAGAGGAGCTCGTGAGGCTTGAATCATGGTGGAATTCAGCGGAGCGCCAGCCTGTCGCGCTGATTGGACGGCGACGAGTGGGCAAGTCGTGGCTCTTCCGACGATTCGCTCACGAGAAGTCCGCCTGCATCCTGGTGTCGGAAAAACTTCCCCCGGGTGCTCAGCTGACCCGGTTCTCAGAAGAGCTCGGCGAGTTTCTTGGTGGGGTGGAACCGGCACTCACCGATGTGGCGTCGCTCTTTCGAGTGCTATACCGCTCGGCACGGACCAAGAAGCAGCTCTTCGTGATCGACGAGTTCCCCTGGCTGCTGGGTTCCACGGCACCCGAAGCACTCCGCACGTTGTCCGCCATCCAGGCTGTGATGGAGCAGGAGCGTGACGGCTCGAAGGCGAAAATCATCCTCTGTGGCTCACAGGTCGGGCAGATGGAATCCCTCTTCGGGGAGCAGAACCCAATGCACGGCCGGCTGATCCGCCAAGACGTGCGACCATTGGATTTCGCACGGGCGACGGACTTCCTCTCCGAGCACCCGCCTCTGGTCGCCTTCGAGCGCTATGCCATTGCTGGCGGAATGCCGCTCTACCTCGCCAAACTCAGCCCCGGAACGGTGCGTGACACGGTCTGCAATGAGGTGTTGGACCGCGACGGGCCGCTGTGGAACGAGGGACGCGCAGCCATCGAGCAGGAGCTGCGTGAGCCGCGCGTCTACTTTGCCATCCTCGAGGCGCTCAGCCGCGGCGACAAGGAGCTGAACGAGGTCGCAGAGCCGATGAAGATCGACGGCAGCGTGGTGTCGAAATACTTACAGACCCTGATGGACCTGCGCATCGTTGGCCGCCACGTGCCGCTCGGGGCCAAACCACTTAGCCGGACCGGTCACTGGCGACTCGAGGATCCGTTCCTCCGTTTCTGGTTCCGCTTCGTCTTCCGCTTTCAGAGCGGGCTCGAGACTGGGCTCAAAGCAACCGACCTTTACGACAACGAAGTGGCTCCCGTACTGGCTGACCATGTGTCGCCCGTCTTCGAGGATTGGTGCCGGAGTTGGCTGCGGACGAACCGCGGGTCGGTTGCGAGCGAGGTGGGCGCGTGGTGGGGAAATGCGGCGAACTCCTTCCGCAAGTCAGGACAAAGGTCGAGCGAGGAGATCGACGCAGTCGGGATCCTCCGCTCCAAAGTCTCTCTGGTCGCCGAGTGCAAGTGGACCACTAAGCAGCTCACGCCGCAGATCGTCACTGACATCGACACCTACAAGGTCCCGGCATTGAGTGACCACGGATTCTCCGTTTCGAACCAGTTACGGATTGTTCTCTTCTCAAAATCGGGCTACTCAGATGGATTGGTCGAGCTGGCTGCCAGCGATCAGCGCATTGAGCTAGTCGAGCTCACCAAGGAGCTAGCTACACGAATCGCGAGTAGACTAGCCACGATTAGCGTAACGGCCGCACGTACTCACAACCGCCTTGGCCCCCGGGGACAGAATGGGCGGTGCGGCGGTACAGACAGAAGGTTGCTAGGTGCCAACCAATTTCAAGGTCCGCATCCAGAATTGTCCTGAACATTCATCATCGATCTGGCCTGATGTATTGAGTATCTTGAGCGCTGCGCGAATATGCATTGTTCTGGCTCTCCCAAGCATCGTGCCATAGACATCTTCGATCATCTCGACCGGCCGCACGGAACCCTTTTCCGCTAAAAGTTGTTCAAGATGTGTAGGCAAGTATCGAACAGCCTCCTCCTCGAGCTGCCTAGCGACGTCTTCCGGTCTTGGCGCATCATCCTTGAAGAGCTGCTGCACCCCATTGATTTCAGCGCGCTTCACGTTGGCTTCGTAGTCTGCAGTGTCGCAATGATGAAGCCAATCGACATGCGCCTTCGATGCCACATCAGCAAAGTCCCAGTGTGCCCTTTCGTCATTCGAAAACAACATGAGCAAGTATTTCGGCAACTGGTCCGGGCGCTGACGAACGGGCACCGCTGTCCTTTTCATTGCGACGACGTTCGACGTGATTGATTCTCCGAACTCCCTCGCTACTTGGATTGCAGCAAATGTGGGCTGACCACTCTCAACTGCTCCGTCGAACGCTGCACGCCAATCAATCGCGCCGAGCGCAGCGTCGAGCTGAGCTGAGCTCTTCTCGGCAAGTGGTCCATCCATAATCCCGGCGCGACCCATTCGAGCGACGGCCTGCAAACGAAATGGTACAAAACGTCAATTGGGTGCTTGTTACATGACCGTCCAAGCACTCGCTCCAACGTCGATCGGTTAACAGCCAATCCGAAAGGATCAACGAACAGGAGAACAGCTCGATCCCCGTATTCGTTCAGTAGCGGGTCGACAACGTCCTCGAAACTCCCACCCAGAAGTTGGTCTGGAACTACCTGATTTTCGCTCAGAGTGTTACTCAGACGCAGCCTTCGTGCGTCGTCCTGCTCAACAAAAGCTAGCTTCACATCACGCCCCAGCGATTCGACTCTGTTGGCTTGGGATGCAAGCAGAAGCGGCGATCCAGGATTTCCATCCTCGTAGCGACCCTCCCCGGCGTATCCGTCCACGAACGCGACTCTGCCGCCTGTCGCGCTGCCAGCTCTTCCCGCGAAATAGTGGGCATAACGGGTCAATACACCATGTTTCAAAACCGCCTGCGGATTTCGTTGTCCGAAAAAATCGGAGCTTGCTGTCATTCGTCGCCCGCGTTATCCGACAGCTCGTGCTGGTAAGTCGTCCCATGTTCGACCGTCCAACTCCCGACCACCTGCTTTCGGCGTACGGCCCCCCCACTGCTTGAAAAAGAACTTCACCCGCGCGTCGAGGCATTGGTCCCGAAGCTGTCGGCCCCATGCGATATTCATTGGCCGAGCAGAGGGACCGGACTCTCCACCGGCAATCACCCAGTCAATTCCAACAAGGTTTATCTCTCCGAGCACGCCCAGTAGGGGCTCAGCGGAGACAAAACGTACCGCTGCCGGGACCTTCCGAAGGTGGTCGATTCGAAAGCGATATCTTGCATCTTCCACGCTTACGCCCATCCAGACGTTCGAGGGCCAGTTGATCTGCGGCGCAATCTTTAGAAGTCGCCTCGATCGTTTCGTTAGAACTTGATACGTGTGCCTTGGTGTCTGGCGCATCACGTCAAACACCGAAGAAATGAACTCATCTGAAACGCCCTCATGAAAGAGGTCACTCATGGAGTTGACGAACACCAACTTCGGTCGCTTCCATGAAACCGGAGTAGAAAGCACGTCTTCGTGCGTCGTCAGTTTGAATCCCGGACCGCTTGTTCGAGAATCACCATCGTTTTTGTACTTTTCAACACCCATGGCCTTAAGGCGCCTCGCTAGCGTCAGCGTGTAGCAATTGTCGCATCCCGGGGAGGTCCGGTCACACCCCGTTGTTGGATTCCACGTCGCTTCTGTCCATTCGATTGATGACTTCTGGCTCACGTCGACTTCCTTCCGACTTAAGGATCACACGTGCTATTTGTCAGATTGTAGGTGTGACAATCGGCGTCGCCTGGGAATAGCGCGTTCGCTTTGAACCTTGAGTATCACTTGGCCCCGGCTACGAGGATTTGATCCCGTGGCCGTTGGCTTCTCTCTCCTTTTTCTCGTCAAGGGCGTCTTCAGCATCGCCGAATATCTGCCCGAGTGCATCCGCTGCCCCGTGGTCCGATTCGGGAACGAAGTGCGAGTACACGTTTAGCGTTGTGCTCGGATTCCTGTGGCCCAAGCGTCCAGCCACGGTTCGAACGTCGATGCCCGCCGTCAAAAGGCGGGTCGCCACGTAATGCCTGAGATCGTGCAACCGAACGCCCTCAACGCCGGCCTTCGTGCACAGGGAACGAAATGCGCGAGTCGTCGAATCCGGACGCCAGGGCAGGCTCCCATCGACCGACTCGCTGAATATGAATGAAGTCGATCTGATCGTCGCTCCGGCTCGCGCTGCCGACTCTTCCATCCGGAGATGGTGCGATTCCAGACTCCGCAGCGTCGACGAATCAAGAGTGATCCGGCGGCTCTGATGGGTTTTCGTCCCCTGCTCAATGAGCTTCCCATCCACGAGCACAATTCCCCGCTCGATCGAGAGGGTTCCCCGGGCAAAGTCGATGTCCTTCCATCGGAGAGCGATCAACTCACCACGTCGGGCTCCTGACGAAGCAGCCAGCACAATGAACGTCGCTAGATCGGGATCTGACTCCTGAGCCAACCGAAACAGCCTCACGACCTCATCGGGACTTGGCGGCTTCATCTCTCGGAGTGGCACTCGGGGCGGAGAAGCATCGATCGCAGGGTTGCGGCTGATCCATCCCCAGCGAACTCCCTGCGACATTGCCCGCCGGATGATCCCGTGTACCCGACGAATGGTCGCCGGCGCATACGGTCCGTTGGAAGCTCCCACCTCGAGGAGATGCCGATAGAAGCGATCAAGCTCATTAGCAGTCAATTTGCTGGCCGGCAGAGACCCGATGGCCGGGATGATCGGATTGTCGATGTACATGCGACAGGTGGCCACAGTCTTGGGTGAGAAACTGGGTGCGGCGTGGTCCAACCATTCGTTGAGGAGGGCGCCGACCGTGGCCTCATTCGTCGATCGTGGCGCCAGATCTTCCGTTTCGGTCACGAGAGCCGCGAGCGCCTTCGATGCCTGCCGCTTATTGCCCCGGAAGGTGCGCTCGACATAACGCTTCCGCCCGGTGATCGTGTCCCGTCCGGCATGGACCCGGAGCTGCCACGAGTCTTCTCCACGTTGGCGCATTGAGCCCGGCAAGGTCGCTCCCGTCCAGTTTGTCCATCCTTGTCCATCCCATCTTGTCCATCCCAACGTACCGGAATAGATGGACAAAAGGATGGACAGCCGTTTTCGGCGGAGCGCTTTTTCGGGACTTTATACCATTTTAACTGGTCTTTCCTTTGCAGCCCCAACGGGATTCGAACCCGTGTCGCCACCTTGAGAGGGTGGTGTCCTTGGCCTCTAGACGATGGGGCCGAGCGGAGGTTTCCCGGAGGAATCCGCCGGTGCTCGGGGGGAAGGACTCGAACCCTCAATAACTGGACCAGAACCAGTCGTGTTGCCGATTACACCACCCCCGAATGGGTGGACGATCAGGATAGCCGAGCCATCGGGGGTCGCCCGCGTCGACGGCCGGGGGTCGGTGGTGGGGAGGGGCCTAGGCATCGTGGAGCCATTCGAGGTGGTTGAAGCCCACGATCCGGCCCAATCCGACCCCGACGGCCTCCTTCATGAAGTAGGGCACCGTCGACCAGCCGGTGATCGGTGACGTCCGGGTGGGGGTCGGAGAGGGCGTCAACCCGAGGGAGGACGAAATCGCCATGGAGCGGTCCTCGTGAAAGGGGTCGGTGGTGACCAGTACCGACGTGGCGTGGCGGGCGATCAGCTGGGGTGCGGCCTCGGCCACGTTGTCATAGCTGTTGGTCCCGCCGGCCTCGAGGATGTCGGCCGCCGGGACTCCTCGCTGCTCGAGATAGGTCTTGCTCGCTCCGGCCTCGGTATCGAGGTCGCCCTTCTCCCTGCTTCCGGTCACCATGATGAGGTGGGCGTCACCCTTGTGGAACAGGATCAACGCCTCCTGGAGACGCGCCTGGAGGTCGAGGGTGGGCGTGCCGTTGTACTCCGCTGCCCCCATGACCATGATCGCCCCGGCGGGGTGGGGGTCGTACTGGCGCGAGGTGAGCCAGACCTGCAGGAGGGTGATCCCGAAGTAGAGGATGATCGCCGCCACGATCAGACTGACGATGCGGAGGATGAGCCGCAACGGAAAGAGCATCAGGTGCCCGCGGCCACCCGGTCGAGCGCCGACGAGAGCCGGCGGATGGTTTCGTCCCGGCCGAGAACCTCCAGCGATTCGAACAGGGGAGGTCCCACCCGCTTGCCGGTCACGGCTACCCGGATCGGCGCCTGGGCCTTGCCGAGCGCCCGGTCGTTGGCCAGCCCGATCTCCGCCGTGGTCGTCGTGCAACACGTCGCGTGTCCACTCGCAGATGGCATAGGCCTCCAATGCCGCGCGCAGGATCGACGGAGCCACTTCGTCGCGGGCGATGGCCTTCTGCCAGCTGTCCGGATCGATGGACGGATCGTCGACGAAGAAGAAATCCACCAGCGCGGGCACCTCGCTGAGGATGGTCACCCGCTCCTGCACGACGTCGGCCATACGGGCGAAGACGTCAGGGTCGAAGCGCTCGGGCGGCCACGGGGGACCCGCCGTGGCGGCCGCCCCGCCGTCGGGGTCGTGCCACTGGCCGGCGGACCACTCGTCGGGCTGGGGGTCCACCCACGGCCGGGACTCCTCGATGAACTCTGCTCGTCGGCAGCTCGCGGATGTAGACGCCGTTCATGTGCGACAGCTTGCGCACGTCGAAGAAGGCGGGCGAGCTCTGCACGTCCTCGATACGGAATCGCTCGACCAACGTCGCCAGCGGGAGGATCTCCTCTTCGCCCGGGCTCCAACCGAGCAGGGCCAGGTAGTTGCGGAAGGCCGCCGGGAGGTAGCCTTGCTCGCGGTACATCTCGACCGCCACGGGGTCACGGCGCTTGGAGAGCTTCTTACCCTGCTCGTTGACGAGCAGCGGAAGGTGGGCGAACACCGGCAACACCAGGCTGGAGGATGTGGCCTCGTTCAGCGCACGCCAGAGCATGATCTGCTTCGGCGTGTTGGGCAGGTGCTCCTCCCCGCGGAACACGTGGCTGATGGCCATGGTGCGGTCGTCGACCACGTTGGCCAACGCGAACAAAGGCTTGCCGTTTCCCTTCACGCAGATGAAGTCCTCGGTGGCCCGGTTGGGGAACTCCACCTCGCCACGGATGAGGTCGTGCACCGTGGTGCTGCCCTCGTCGGGTGTGCGGAACCGCAGCGCGCGACCGTCACCGAGTGGCAGTCCCAGATCGCGGCAGTGTCCGTCGTAGCCGGGCGTCGGATCACCGGCGGCGGCCCGCGCTTTCGTGCGGTCGTCGATCTCGGGCCGCGTGCAGGCGCAGGCGTAGAGGGCACCGCGTTCCCAGAGCGCTTCGATGGCGGCCTGGTGCGCGTCGCCCTGCGCCGACTGGTAGTAGGGCCCCTCATCGGGGGCCATGCCCAACCAGTCGAGCGCGGTGATGATCCCGTCCGTCCACTCGCCCCGGTTGCGCTCTTCGTCCGTGTCCTCAATGCGCAACACGAACGTTCCGCCCCGTTGACGGGCGAAGAGCCAGTTGAAGAGCGCCGACCGGGCGCTCCCCACATGGAAGTAGCCGGTCGGCGACGGGGCGAACCGCAGCCGCGGCGTGACCGTCGGGGATGCGGTCATGGCAGGAGGCAGCGCGGAAGGGCGCTGCGTCGTGGTGTTGCAGGCTGGCGCGCCGTCAGTCGTCCTCGGCTATGGAGATGGCACCGGTCGGGCAACCGTTCACCGCCTCACGCAACCTGCCCCGGAACTCCTCTGGAGGGTTCTCGTTGAGGATGTAGAGGTAGCCGTCGTCGCGCACCTCGAAGACTTCGGGCAGGATGCCCATGCACACGGCATTGCTGGCACACTCGTCGAAGTCAACAACGACCTTCACTGACGACCTCCTGGTGTTTTGGCGACGGGGCACCGTCGAGCATATCGGCCGGGCCCCGGCCGGCAGAGGCGGTGGCGGTCAACCACCAGGCGGCGTCAGATCGACTCCCTCGAGGAGCTGGCCGATGAACTCCCGGTCGTTGAGGATGGGCAGCTCCGAGACGAACAGGCGCCCGTAGCGCTCGAAGTACATGAGTTGTTTGGCCAGGAGAAACGTTCCCCGGTCGAAGTCCGACATGAGGCCCCCCGAGGCGTCGGCCATCCGGCGGAGCCGGCGCTGGGAGCGCAGGCGGTGGAGGATCGCCCCGAGAGACCGCCCGTGGGCTTCGATGCCCTGGGCCTCGGCTACCTGGAGCTGCACCGCCTGCATCAGGCCGGCCACACTCACCTCGCCGAAGGGCCGGGTCAGGGCCGGTTCGAAAATGCTGCGGACGAACGCCGTCAGTTCCGGGCCCGAAAGGCCCACCGCCTCCCCGATGGCCGGGCCGTACGTCCGGGTGATGTACCCGGTGACGTCGGCCCAGGCGTCCTCGTTGCCCATGGCGGCCGAAAGGAGGGAGATGAAGAAGCGGTGCGTCAGCGGATCGAGCCGGCCGACGATCCCCCAGTCGATGACCCCGATCCGGCCGTCGCGCAATAACATCATGTTGCCGGCGTGCACATCGCCGTGAAAGGCACCCCACCGCACCGTCGTGAGGAAGAACGCCCGCATGACCGCCTGGACCAGCGGGGTCGGGTCGATGCCGAGCTCTGCCACCTGCGCCAGATCGTCGATGGGCACCCCGTCGAAGAACTCCATGGTGAGCACGTTGCGACCGGAGAACTCCGGATACGGCTCCGGGACGGCGATCATCTTGAGGTCGAACTCGTTCTGCAATCGACGGAAATGAACCATGGAGCGGGCCTCGTTGCGCAAGTCCATCTCCTCGCCGATCTGGACCCGGAAACCATCGAGCAGTTGCAACGTGGAGCCGGCCAGCTGGTCTCCGGTCAGGCGCACCAGTATCTCCATCAACGGTTGCATGAGGTCCAGGTCGGTGGCCACCACCTGCTCGATGTTCGGCCGCAACACCTTGACGGCGACAGGCGTGCCGTCGTGGAGGCGGGCCCGGTGCACGACGGCGATCGACGCCGTCCCGATGGGATGACGCCCGAACTCGGCGAAGACCACATCCAACGGGCGGCCCAGATCCTCTTCGACCCTCTGGCGCACCTCGGGAAAGGGGACCGGCCGACCCGTGTCCAGGCAGGCCCGGAATTCCTCGGCCACGTCGTCACCGAACATGCCGGGGGACGAGGCGATGATCTGCCCGAATTTCATGAAGGTCCCGCCCAGGTCCTCGAAGCTCTTCCGCAACGGCCGGGCCACCTGTATCCCGGGCAGGGCACCTTGGCGGATCGTCCGTAGCTGCCGTACGGCGAGCGGGGCGAACCGCCGCCCGACCACCCTGGTGATCGTGGAGCCGCGGCGGGCCAGGGCGAGGGCGCTCGGCTCGGGCAATGGGCGCGGGTAGATCTCAGGCGCATCCTGCGTGAGCGACCACTCCGGCGGCTCGGTGCCCGCTGGTCCTGCGGCGTCTCCGACAGCGCCCGATCTCACCTGCTCAGGGTAGTGCCCCCTCCCGCCGCTCCTGGCCGCCGGACTCGTGACGGCCACCGGAGACCCCGAGAACGCCGCTGGTAGGGTGCCCTGGCACTGCGGAGGGGAGGGACCATGGACACATCGGGGTCGAGCACGGACGACCTCCGTCCACTGCGGGTCGGCATCATCGGCGCCGGCTTCGGGTCGCGGGTGGTGGCGCCGGTCTTCGCGCAGATCGGGTGCGACGTCGTCGACGTGGTCTCGGCCCGGGACGCCGCGGCGGTAGGCGCCCTGTGCGGGGCTGACGTCGATCTGATCGCCGTGCATTCGCCGCCGTTCCTCCACGCCGAGCACGTGCGGCTCGCCATCGCCGCCGGGCATGCCGTGCTGTGCGACAAGCCGTTCGGCCTCTCCCCTGCCGAGGGGGTGGCGCTCGCCGCCGAGGCCAAGGAGGCCGGGGTGATCAACCTGCTCAATTTCGAGTTCCGCCACCAGCCGGCCCGGCAGAAGATGCGCGAGCTCATCACGGCGGGCGAGGTGGGCCGACCCGAGCACTTCCATTTCTCCGCTTTCTCCTCGGGCTCGAGGAGGCCGCTACGCCAGTACGGCTGGCTCTTCGATCGCGCCCGGGGCGGCGGGTGGATCGGCGCCTTCGGCTCCCACGTCATCGACCTGATGCTCTGGCTGCTGGGCGACGTGACGGCGGGGGGAGCCCGGTCCTGGGTGCTCATCCCCGAACGTCCGGACGCGCGGGGCGACATGCAGACCTGCGACGCCGAGGACGCCTTCAGCGCCTGGGCGGAGTTCGCGTCGGGTGCCACCGCCTCCATCGACACCTCGTTCGCGGCGCCGGTCTCCCTCCCACCGCGCATCACCATCACGGGATCCGAGGGGTCCATCGAGAACACGGCCGATGTCCGGGTCGTCCTCAAACGGCTGGACGGGACGGGGGCACAGTTCGACTTCACACCCCCGCCGGGTGATCCCCATACGCTGGCCATGACCGGGTGGGCCCGCGAGATCTGGCGTTCGGTCATCGAAGGACGACAGGTGACACCCTCCTTCGACGACGGGCTGGCCTGCTCCCGCGTGATGGACCTCTTCCGGGCCGGAAAACCGGTGGTCGCCCAGGTCGGCCGAGAGTGACGGCCCTCGAGCTCTGCTGCATGACCGTGCGGCAGGCCACGTTGCCCGAGCTCATCTCGGTGGCCGCCACCGCGGGCTTCGCGTCGCTCACGACCACGCCCTTCCTGCTGGAGCGTTCGGGCGTCGAGCTGGCCGAGCTGCGGCGGCAGTGCGACGACGCCGGCGTCACCGTGGGCTACATCGACGGCCTCTCCAGCCCACTCCCCGGCACGCCGGGCGGCGTCACTGAAGAGCGCTGTTACGACATGGCCGAGGGCCTGGGGGCGAAGGCCGTGAACGTGGTCCACTTCGAAGGACCCCCGGTGCCCTTCGCCGAGATGGCCGACGTGCTGGGCCGGGTGGCCCAACGGGCGGCGCAGCGGGGCCTCACCATCCTGCTGGAGTTCCTGCCCGCCACGGGCATCCCCGATCTCCCCGGCGCGCTGGACCTCGTCCGGGCCGTCGGCCGGGACAACCTGCGCGTCATGCTCGACACGTGGCACCTCGCCCGCACCGGGGGTGGACCACACCAACTGGCAGGTGACGCACCGGCACTGATCGGTGGCATCCAGGTCAGCGACCGGCGCACGATCCAGGACGCGCAGCCCTACGTCAAAATGTCCGGGCGCTACCTGCCCGGTGAGGGCGAGCTTCCCTTGACGGACATCCTCGCTCCGGTCCTCGCGGCCCATCCCGAGCTCCCCGTCGGCGTCGAGGTCCTGAACGACGAGATCAGGGCCATGCCGGCCGGCGAAGCGGCCGCAGTCGCCGGAGCGGCATTGCGCCGGGTTCTCGGACAGGGCGCCCCTTCGGGCTGAACGGCGTCGCTCGCTACGTGAACAGCCCCTGGAGCGAGGCCAACGCACCCTGGTAACTGCCGCCCATGGCCGTGGCCATTTCCGCCGGTTCCACGTCGTAGGCCCACGTCACCTTGGATCCGTCCCCGACGGGTTCGACCGTGATGGTGGCCTCGTGCCGTTCCACGGGCACTCCCTCGACAATGGTGTAGGTGAGGGTGCGGGTGGCTTCGTCGCGTGCGAGCAGCCGTTCCCGGATCTCGCCGCCGCCACCGGTGCCGATGATCCGCTCGTCGCCTTCGACACGGCAGGACTCGATCCCCGGGAAGATCTCCTCCAGCGCGCCGAAGTCGCCGATCTTGGCCCACACCGCGTCCGGTGCGGCATCTATGGTCACGTCAACAGCACCTTGCGCCATGGTCGGCCTCCTCCATCAGGTCGGGTGGACTCTCCCGAGCCGACGATACGCTACTGCCGAGCGGCGCCCTCACCCACTTTCGCCCACACACAGGAGACCAGGACCCAATGGATACCCGCAACATCGGATCACTCACCGTCAGCGTGGTGGGGCTCGGCTGTAACAACTTCGGCATGCGCATCGGGAGCGAGGAGACCGATGCCGTCGTCGGCGCGGCGCTCGACGCCGGCATCAATTTCTTCGACACGGCGGATATCTACGGCGGGACGAAGAGCGAGGAGTATCTCGGCGCCGCGCTCGGGACGAAGCGCGATGGCATCATCCTGGCGACCAAGTTCGGTGTGCCCTACGAGGGCCACCCCGGAGGTGCAGCGCCGGCGGCCATCCGCGCCGCGCTCGAGGCCAGCCTGCGCCGCTTGGGCACCGACCACATCGATCTCTATCAACAGCACACTCCCGACCCCAAGACCCCGATCGCCGACACGCTCGGCACCCTGGCCGAGCTCGTGGCGGAAGGCAAGGTGCGCGAATTCGGGTGCTCCAACTTCGACGGGACCATGCTCGAAGAGGCAAAGACGGCGGTGGTCGGCGCCGCACCCGGCTTCGTCAGCGTGCAGAACCAGTACAACATCCTCCACCGCGAACCCGAGGACGAGGTCCTCGGGTTCTGCGACCGCACCGGTACGGCGTTCCTGCCCTTCTTTCCTCTGGCCAGCGGCGTCTTGAGCGGCAAGTACACGGCGGGCCAGGAGGCGCCCCAGGGCACGCGCATGGCGGCGTGGGGTGACCGGGCCAAGAATGAGCTGAGCGACGAGCGGCTGGCGAAGGTGGGCGCCCTCGACGCGCTGGCGCGGGGCGAGGGCCACACGGTCCTGGACCTGGCGTTCGCCTGGCTGCTGACGCGCACCGCCGTGGCGTCCGTCATCGCCGGCGCCACCAAGCCGGCGCAGGTCGCCGCCAACGTGGCAGCCGGCCAGTGGAAGCCCTCGGCCGCACTCCTGGCCGAGGTGGACGTCATCGCGCCTCGCTGAGCCCGTCAGGTCGAGGTCTGCATCACAGCCGCCTCGACAATCTGGATGTCAGGAGGCTGAATGGCCGTCGGCCCGCCGGCCACCGGCACCTGCCACACCATCGTCATGTACGGCGTGGGCGCCTGGACCGTGCCCGGACCGCACGGCGGCGTCCCCGTGATGTCCAGTGTCGTCGCCGAACCCGACACGGGGCCGCAGACCGCCGTGCGTTGATGCCATTGCACGAGCGCGCCGAAGGGCATCGGCGGCTTCTTCACGGTCGACGGCAGCACGTAGAAGGCGGCCGCCAACACCTCCTGACCCGACGGTATGCGGGCATAGATCAATCCGTCGATGCTGGCCGGGCTCAGTGTCCGCTTGGCGGCCGCGTTGGCCGCCAAAATGCTCGGGTTCGTGTAATACACCACAGGGTAGTCGGTCGGGGAGACGGGCTGATAGCCCGCGGCAACGGCGGCTGCGACGTCGTCGTAGCGGGCGGCGGCCTGGCTGGTGGCCTGTACGTACTGGGTCGCGTTGATCTGCTGGGAAAAGGTCGGTTCGGCCGCGCACCCGGTCACCGCCATGTGGATGTCGGTCGGCCCGTTCTTTCCCTGCGCCAGGAGCTCGTTCGCCATCGCGGTGGGCAACGCGGGGCCCGTGTAGCTCCAGTTCGCCTTGGTCGTGTTCAGTCCGGCCGCCGCGGACGCGTCGGCCCCGTTCATGTTCATGCCCTCGGTTCCGCTCATGATCATGTACGGCGTGTTATTCAGGTCCAATCCGGCCCGGGCCGCGCCGGAGTTGCCAGCGGTACACGAGGCCGTGCTGGGCGAGGGGTCGCTCGATCCGGAGCCGCCCCCCATGCCGACCATGCCGCCCATGGCCATGTCCGACGTCTCCTGGGCCGGTGCCGGATAGGCCGCGCTGAGCACGAGCGTCAACATCACCACCGCCCCGGCCGTGAGGGCCACCACGGGGTTCCACCGCAGAAGTGACTCGGCGGGAGTGCGCACCCCGGCGGTGACCGCCTCCCTCGTGGGCATCATCGCCAGCGCGAGCAGGATGATCAGCGGTCCCGTGTTCGGGTCCGTCCCCGACCCGCTGACAGTGCCACCGAGGAAGCCCTGCCCGGTGATCCAGAAGAGCGCGGAGAGGACAACGCCGGCGATCAGGAAGACGCCGGCGCGACGGGCCAGCAGGGGTCCGAGGCCGATGACGAGCGACACGATGGCGAGAACCCATGCGGTCTGGGTTCCCGACGAAGCGAAGTGGTTGCCGGTGTGGACGAGGAAGTGCGAGTACCAGCCCGGGGTTCCGGGCGCCATGCCGGAGACCGTGCTGGAGATCGACGTCTGGGTCCGGTTGTCCGGGAGGAGGAAAAGGACGGCGGAGAGGACCCAGAACCCGGTCCACACCGCCAGTGGTGTGATCGCCCCGCCGAGGCCCTGTGCCGCGGCCGACGACGCGATCCCTACGGGTTCGCCGTCGGGTGTCTCCGGTGCGGCCGCGCTGCGCGGCCACGCCATGAGCCCGATGAGGGCATAGAGGAGCACCGAGCCCGGTGCGCCGGTGAGGGCGGTCGCCGAACCGGTGAGGAGCCTGCCGAGCCCCTCGCCGAACACCCACACACCGAGGACATAGGGAAAGGAAAGGGCCAGGGCGGGACGCACCGTGCGCCGGAAGAGCAGGCCCACGCCGATGGCCAGCTGCGTGAGTGCGAACAGCGAATTCCACACGGCGGGATGCGGAGCGAGGAAATGGCCCACGTTGGTGATGGCCCAGTGGATGACGGCAGGTTGACCGGACGCATTGGCCAGGACGAACGTGGGCACGAAGTCCTTGGAGAACATATAGGGCTGGAACTGCAGGGCGGCGTCGAGAACCCAGAAGAGGCCCAGCAGGACCTGGAGGATGCGCTGCGAGCGCACGAGGGGATGGCGTGGTCTCGCGGTGCGGTCCTCTCGCGCCGCGTCCTCATCTCCCTCGACAACGTCTTCCATAGCCGCACTTCACCGTACTTGTCGACCTCGGCCATGTTCCGTCAGGCCCGTCACCGGGGCCGGCGGGCGCCCGCCGTTCAGGCGTCGGCGACCGCGGCCACCAGCTTCTGCAGGGTGTCCTTGGCGTCGCCGAACAACATCGTCGTCTTGGCGTTGTAGAGCAGCTCGTTGTCGATGCCGGCGAAGCCGGGGCGCATCGAACGCTTGAGGAAGATGATGTTCTCCGCCTCGTCGGCCTTGATGATGGGCATGCCGTAGATGGGACTGCCCGGGGTCGTCAGCGCAGCCGGATTCACGGTGTCGTTGGCCCCCACCACGAGGGCGACGTTGGTCGTCGGCATCTCCGCGTTGGCCTCGTCCATCTCCTCGAGCTCGTCGTAGGGGACGTTCGCCTCGGCCAGCAGGACGTTCATGTGGCCGGGCATGCGGCCGGCCACCGGGTGGATGGCGTACGAGACGTCGACGCCCTTGGCGGCCAGAGCGTCGGCCAATTCACGCACGGTGTGCTGCGCCTGGGCCACCGCGAGGCCGTAGCCGGGAATGATCACCACCTTGCGCGCGTAGGCCAGCAGGACCCCCACGTCCTCGGCCGTGCCCGTGCGCACCGCACGCGAGGCATCACCCTCCTCGCCCCCCGTGGCGGTGATCACGGCGCCGAAGGCACTGAAGAGAATGTTCGGCAGGGAACGGCCCATGGCCGAGCTCATCAGCCGTGTCAGGATGATGCCCGACGCTCCGACCAGCGTCCCCGCCACGATGAGGAGGTTGTTGTCGAGCACGAATCCCGATGCGGCGACGGCGAGCCCGGTGAACGAGTTCAGCAGCGAGATGAGAACGGGGACGTCGGCCCCTCCGATCGGCAGCACGAAGATCAGGCCCAACACCAGGGAGAGCCCGAGGATGATGAAGACGAACGCGATGTTGCCGGTCACGAGCGCCACGATGATCAGCACGCCGATGGCGAAACCGACCAGGGCGTTGATGAATTGTTGCCCGGGGTAGGTGATCGGGCGCCCGGTGATGAGCTCCTGCAGCTTGACGAAAGCGATGGCGCTGCCCGAGAAGGAGACCGAACCGATGATCACCCCGAGGAGCACCTCCGCCGTCACGTAGACCGCGGGCTTGAGACCGAGCGAATGGAGGTGGAGGAGCTCGATGATCGAGATCAGCGCCGCCGCGCCGCCGCCGACGCCGTTGAAGATGGCCACGAGCTGCGGCATCGCCGTCATCTTCACCAGGCGGGCCACGGGCACCGCGACGACCGCGCCCAACACCATGGCGACGAGGGCGAGTACCAGGTTCTTGCCCGAATGGCGCAGTGTGGGAAGGGTGAACGTCACGGCGACGGCCGCCGCGGCGGCGGCGGCACCCAGTTGGTTTCCCCGACGGGCGTACTTCGGTGAGCCCAGTCCCTTGAGGGCCAGGATGAACCCGATGATGGCGAGGAGGTAGACCAGGTCCCGGACCGTGGACAGCGGCAAGGAGACCGCCGTCGTCACGCCTGCTCTCCGGAGTCCTTGGCTTCGCTCTTCTGGGCTGCCGCGCGCTCGTTGGGTTTGACCTTGAACATCTCGAGCATGCGGTCGGTCACGACGAAACCGCCGACCACGTTGAGAGTGGCCAGGAATATGGCCAGGAATCCGAGAACGAGCTGGGCCGTGCCATGGGCCTCTCCCATGATCGTCAACGCACCGACGAGGACGATCCCGTGGATGGCGTTCGAGCCGGACATCAACGGGGTGTGCAGGATGCTCGGGACCTTCGAGACGACCTCGATCCCCACGAATGCGGCCAGCACGAACACAGTCAGGTATTCGACGATGCCCGTCCCGCTCGACACCTGGGCGATGACCGTTGCCGGGCCGATCACGATGTGGTCCCCTCTCCCGAGTCCCCGAGCACGCTCGATCGCGCCAGAGGAGATCGCCTTGCCCTCACGCAGGACACACATCCCGCGCACGATCTCGTCGTCCCAGTCGAGGGCCAGTTCGCCGTCGGCACCCATGAGCGCGAGCACGTTGGCCACATTGCGGGCGTAGAGAAAACTGGCATGCGTGGGCATGTCCGAGGCCGGGTTGGCCATGCCCACGATGTGCACCCCGTGATGGTCCACGACCACGCCTGCCTCGGTCAGGGCGCAGTTGCCGCCTGAGTCCGCCGCCATGTCCACCACCACGGCACCCGGCGCCATGCCGTCGACCATCTCCTCCGTCACCAGAATGGGGGCGACGCGGCCCGGGACGGCGGCGGTGGTGATGACGACGTCGGACGCACCGACCTCGCTGGCCAGGGCGGCCCGCTGGCGCACCAGTTCGTCCTCGCTCAATTCGCGGGCGTACCCGCCGGCGCCTTCGGCCGAGACACCCAGGTCGAGAAAGGTGGCGCCGAGGCTTTCTGCTTCTTCCTTCGCCGCGGCCCGCACGTCGTAGGCCTTGACGACCGCACCGAGCCTCCGGGCTGTGGCGATGGCCTGCAGGCCGGCAACGCCGACCCCCATCACCAGGACCTTGGCCGGCGGCACGGTACCCGCGGCCGTCATGAACATCGGGAAGAACTTCGAGAGGTGTTCGGCGGCCGTCAGACCGGCCCGATAGCCCGACACGGTCGACTGTGAGCTGAGGGCGTCCATGCCCTGGGCGCGGCTGATGCGCGGGAGCAGATCGAAGCTGAACACCGTGACCCCGCGCCCGGCGAGGACCCGCAGTGCCGCCGCAGAGGGGGTGGACTGAAAGAAGCTGAGCACGACCGCACCCTCGGGGACGAGTGCGGCACCCGCAGCGTCGGGGGCATTGACACTGACGACCAGTCCGGCGCCCGCCAGGGTCGTCGGCGCATCGGGGGCGATCTGCCCGCCCGCCTCGATGAAGGCCTCGTCGGAGAACGCGGCGGCTGCACCGGCGCCGGATTGCACGACCACCTCCCACCCGGCGGCCGCGAGCTTCTTCACGACGTCAGGGACGAGGGCGACCCGGCGCTCGCCATCTCGTGTCTCTGTGGGGACGGCCAATTTCACGGTGGTTGTGTTTAGCAGCTGCGAGCTGGGACCCCTGAATCGGATCCCCGGGGACCTACCGGTGAACTGACCCTGACACGCGGGTCAGGCTCGGGCCGGGTGCCTAGTCGGTAGAGCTGTTGCCGCCCTGGGCGACCCGTCGCAGGAGGTTGGACACCCGCTGGTGCGTCACGCCGAAGAGGTGGGCGATGCTCGGGATGCTCTGCCCTTCCGCCCGGAGGGCGACGACGAGGGAACGACGAAGGTAGCCACTGGCCTCGGACTGACGCCGCAAAATCGTGCTCACGAGCTGCACCGTGCTCGGCTCATCCTCATTGGCCAGGATCGCTTTCCAGTCCTGGCCATTCTCCCGGGCCAGGCGTACCTCGGCTATCCGTTGGAAGAGGACGCGCTCGCGCTCGGCATTCTCCTTCAGTACGGCATCCAACTCGCCCAGGGCCTTGAGGACCTCGTCGGAGTCCGTGCCGCTGTCACCATGCACCGCCATTGATGCATCCGCACCTGTCACAGAATTTCCGTTGTGGCTGAGTTCCCGTACATCGGTTGCCAGCATGCATCCTCCATTTCAGAATCGGTACTCCTTGGGGGCGACCAACTTGGACGCTCTGACTATTTCCTGGCTCTGCAGAAAATAGACGTCAACAACCCGCAATTGGCGTCCCCCCGCCAATACCCCGAACGCCGGGGTTTCAATCCTCCGTAGGCGCACGACGGGGCGCGTCGACTGCCCTGCGACCGCCCCCGTACAGAGAAAAACCCCACTCTGCCTGCAAATATCCCGGTATCAAAGCCTGGCAATGCACCCGGCGGTGTGCCAGATTCGCAGGAGCATGGACGTGACCTTCGGCCCTGAGGACGAGGCCTTCCGGAAAGAGGCCCGAGCGTGGTTGGCCGCCCATGTCCCGTCGGAACCCCTGCCCCCGCTGGGCACCGCAGCCGGGTTCGAGGCCCACCGGGGCTGGGAGGCCACCATGTACGCCGACAGGTGGTCGGCCGTGAGCTGGCCCACGGCGTACGGCGGCCGGGACCTCGGGATCATGGAAGGGCTCGTTTTCGAGGAGGAGTACCAGCGGGCCCGGGCCCCCGCCCGCGTGAGCGAGGACGGCATCTTCCTCCTGGCGCCCATCCTGATCGAGATCGGCACAGAGGCCCAGAAGGAGCGCTACCTGCCCGCGATCGCCGCCGGCGAGGAGATCTGGTGCCGAGCCTGGCCCGGGGCCGCCCCGGGTGGTGAAGGCGGTGAAGCGGGCGGTGAACCGGGTGCGAGCAGTGGCCGGGCCATCCGCGATCCGGACGGGGACGGCTGGCGCCTGAGCGGTCAGGCCAGCTGGGCCCAGGGCGGTCCCTACGCCCACTGGTGCTTCGGGGTCTTTCGCACGGGCCGCGACGACGGACGAGGCGGCGGCCTGACGTCCTTCCTCGTTTCGCTCGACTCCCCCGGCGTCAGCGTGCGGCCGCTTCGCCCGGCCGACGGCAACCCCGGTCTGGCCGACATCTCGTTCGAGGGCGTCGAGGTACCCGGGGCCCAGGTGCTCGGGACCGAGGGAACGGGCTGGTCGGTCGCCACGGCGATGGCGGGCCAGCGAGCGGGGCTTCGGCTTGCGCAGCCCGGCGCGCCACGCGGACGCGGCGGCCCGGCTTATCCACCTGTTCGATCAACGCGGAGCCCCGGCCCCGGCGGCGGATGCCGTGGCCCGGGCCTACATCGATGCGCAGGCCTACCAGCTCCACACGTACTGGACGGCCAGCAAGGTGGCCCGGGGGGAGGCGGCGGATGCCGAAGGGGGCTGCAACGCGATCTTCCGCGCGGAGACCGACGTCGCCGTGTGCGAGACCGCCCTGGCACTCTTGGGATCCGACGCCGAATTGCTCGACGCAGGATCTCCGGGCGAATGGCTGGACGGCTTCTTCACGGCGCTGGCCGGGCCCATCGACGCAGCGACGTCGGAGATGCAGCGCAACGCCGTGGCCGAACGCCTGCTCGGCGTCGGGGAAGCTTGACAGTGGACTTCTCGTTCAGTGCCGATCAACTCGAGCGGCGGCGGAACCTGCACCGGGCGCTCGGGCGCGTCTTTCCCCTCAGCGCACTGCGCGCGCATGGCGAGAGCACGCCCGCACAACGATCGACCATGGCGGCCGGTCGCTGGGCCGCGCTGGCCGCGCTGGGTGCGCCGGGGATGCTGGTGCCCCGATCCGACGACGGGCTCGGTCTGAGCGACGTCGACCTCGTGGGCGTCTTCGAAGAAGCCGGTTGGGCGGCGTTACCCGAACCTCTGCTCGAGACCGCAGGTCTCGCCGCGCCACTCCTGGCCGCCTTGCTGCCCGCGCCGGCGGCGGCTGACGCATTGCGGGCGCTGCTGAAGGGCAATGCCCCCCTCGCCGTGGGTGGCATCGACATCGGACCGGGCGGTCCGTCGTCACCGACCACGGTGTCCGCCGATGGCATGTTGCGCACACCGCGCGTGGTCGGGGCGCGCGATGCAGCGGTCTTCCTCCTCGCCGTCCGTGACCCGGACTCGGGCTGGCAGTTGCACGCCGTGCCGTCCGACGCGTGCACCGCGCACGCCACGCCTGCGCTCGATCCGACCCGCGATCTCGCCGTGGTGCACTGGCCGCTTTCGGCCGAGACACTGTTGGCCTACGGGGTCGCGGCCGAAGCCGGGGTCGGGCTCATGGCCGATCGCGGGGCGGCCGGCGCAGCCGCGCTCTTGAACGGCCTGACGGACCGGATGATCACGTTGGCGGCCGACTTCGCCCGGGCGCGCCGTCGGTCCGGGCCGACCGGCGGGAACGTCGGGCCCGCAGCGCAGCTCCTGACGGACGCCAGGATCAAGCTCGAATTGTCCCGCCCGGTGACCTATCACGCCGCCTGGGCGCTCGCCAGCGCGCAGCCGACGGTGTCCCATGACGCCTCCATGGCCAAGGCATTGGCCTCGGATGCCGCCGAACTGGCGGCCCGGGCTGCGCTCGGGGTGCACGGCGCAACCGGCTACACCTGGGAGTGCGATCTCCATTTCTTCGTCCAGCGGAGCTGGGCCCTCTCCAAGGCCTGGGGCGACGCCACCACACATCGACAGCTCGTGCTGGCGCAGGCCCGGCGGCACCGGGCCTGAACAAGTCGGGGCATCCCCGACATCCCGAGGCGCCTAGCAATCGCATGGCCATGTCCGATTTCCGCCAGTAATGGGCGCTTGCGCGTGGCAGCATGCAAGGGTGATCGAAGACCCGGAGCGTTGTTATCAGGCGGCGCGCAGCAAAGACGCCCGCTTCGACGGCGTGTTCTTCATCGGTGTCACCTCGACCGGTATCTACTGTCGCCCCAGCTGCCCGGCGCGCACACCGAAACGGGAGAACGTCCGCTTCTACCCTTCGGCGGCCGCGGCCCAACAGGCAGGGTTTCGCGCCTGTCTCCGCTGCCGGCCGGACGCCACCCCCGGCTCGCCGGAATGGAACACGCGGGCTGACGTCGTGGCACGGGCCATGCGGCTCCTGCGGGACGGCACCGTCGACCGCGAAGGTGTCGAGGGCCTCGCCCGCCGACTCGACTACAGCGTGCGGCAACTGAACCGCCTCGTCACGGCGGAAGTCGGCACCGGGCCGCTGGCCATCGCCCGGGCTCAGCGGGCCCAGACGGCGCGTATCCTGCTCGAGACCACCACGCTTCCCATCGCCCACGTCGCCTTCGCTGCGGGGTTCTCCAGCGTCCGCCAATGCAACGAGACCCTGCAGCAGATCTTCGCCGATACACCCAGCGGATTGCGCAACCGTGTGCCCAAAGAGGCCGCGCGCCGGCGCTCAGCGCAGGGATCGGATCGTGTCACGCAGGGAATCCGCTTGCGGCTGCCTTGTCGGCGCCCTTTCAGCGCCCAGTCCGTGCTCGACTTCCTCGGTGCACGCGCCGCCCCCGGCATCGAGTCCGTCGAGGAGTCCGTCTACCGGCGCAGCATGCGCCTTCCCCATGGTTTCGGGGTCGTGGCACTCATGGCGGCTGACCGCGGGGAGGACGGACCGATGTTCGTGGAAGCGGACCTCCACCTTTCGGACCTGCGCGACCTCACGTCCGCCGTGGCGCGCTGCCGCCAACTGCTCGACCTCGACGCCGATCCGGTAGCCATTGTCGAGGCGCTCGAGCGGGACCGCTTCATGGGTCCGTTGGTTTCCGCCGATCCGGGGCGGCGGGTTCCCGGCGCGGCCGATGGATTCGAGCTCGCCGTGCGCGCCATCATCGGACAGCAGGTTTCGGTTCCGGGAGCGCGCACGATCGCCGGGCGATTGGTCACCGCGGCGGGAGAGGCTCTCCCCGCACCCGTCGGAGGGATCACCCACCTCTTCCCCACCCCCGACGCGTTGCTCGCACTGTCGTCCGACGATCCTGCTGTCTTCTCCATGCCCGGGGGACGCCGTCGGGCGCTGGTGGCGCTGGCCGAAGCCGTCACGTCCGGGGCCATCGTGATCGGCCCCGGATCAGACCCGTCCGAGTTGCGGGCCTCGTTGGTGGCGTTGCCGGGTATCGGACCGTGGACGGCCGAGTACGTCGCCCTGCGCGCGCTGCGCGACCCCGACGCTTTCATGCCGACGGATCTCGGCGTGCGGCGGGCGGCTCAGGCATTGGGGATCCCTGACGACCCGGCCCGGCTGACACTGCGCTCCGAAGCATGGCGTCCGTGGCGGAGCTACGCCATGGTCCACATGTGGGCCATGGCTGAAGCACAGAAACCCGTAAAGACACTGAGAGGACGTGATGCAGCATGACCCCGACGTCGTTCACCCTGCCCGCGGCGAGCCCCATAGGCCGGCTCGTCCTGGAGAGTGACGGGGACGTCCTCATCGGGATCCGCCTGCCTCACGAGGCGAGAGCGGTGGGAGCCAGCGGGCACGACGCGCCGCCGGTCTTGAAGGACACCGCAATCCAACTCGAGGAGTACTTCGCCCGGGAGCGGACGGTGTTCGACATTCCTATGGACCCCGCCGGCACGACGTTCCAAAAAGAGGTGTGGGCCGAGCTCTCGAAGATCCCCTATGGGGAAACCATCAGTTACGGCGAGCTGGCCCGGCGGGTCGGGCGACCCAAGGGTCCCCGGGCCGTGGGGCAGGCCAACGGGAAGAATCCCATTCCCATCATCGTGCCCTGCCACCGCGTCCTCGCTACAAACGGCCTGGGCGGCTACGCCGGGGGGTTGGCCATGAAGCGCTCCCTGCTCGCCGTCGAGGGCGTGAACGCCTGACGCCTCGCCGCACCGGGCGAGGCCCACTATTCACGTCCCACCCATAAGCTGTGACCGATGTTTTTCACGGTCGCCCTCGATGTACTCATCGCCCTTTACGTTCTGAGCCGGCAACGGAGGATCCGCGTCGTTCCGCGCGTGCTCAGCCTGCGTTTTCCCATTGTCGTGGGAGTGCTCGGGCTGATCAATCTCCTCAGCTTCAGCGACACGCATCATGCCTCGCAGAGCGACTATTTCTGGGTGCTGGCCACGCTCGCGGTCGGCGCAGTGCTGTTGGGCGCCGTGCGGGCGCTCACCGTGAGGATCTGGACGTCCAACAGTTGGATCGTGCGCCAGGGCACTTGGCTCACCATGGCGCTGTGGGCGCTCTCCCTGGTCCTCCACTTCATCGCCGGGTCCGGGGCGGGCACACCTCGAAGCATCCAGTTTCCTGCTGTATCTCGGCGTGACCTACGGCGTGCAGAACTACGTGGTCCATCGGCGCGCGCGGCCCATGTGGGAGGCGCTCGGCCCCGAAGCCGGCCAGAGGCTGCGCATCAACTTCGGCCAGGGACCGGGCGGCGCGGGCGCCTTCTTCGCCACCTTCCGCGGTGACGGGCAGGGCTTCGGCCCCGGGTTCGACCCGGCGAACGCACGACGGAATGATCCGACCATCATCGACGTAGAGGTCGTCGAAGACGATGAGGACCCGCCCCAGCTTCGTTGACGTGCGCCTCTTCGGGGCCGTTGCGGGCAGCGCGGTCTCATACACTCGGGCCCATGTCCACCCCTCGCAGATTCAGTCAAGTGCCGTACCAGGGCCCGCCCGGCTCCACCGAGTTGTATCTGGTCCGCCACGGCGCGTCGGCCGACTCGATCGAGGGCGAGGAATTCGAGCTCGTCGAAGGACAGGGCGATCCACCCCTCTCGCCGATCGGTCGGGAGCAGGCCGCACTGGTGGCCGAACGGCTGTCCCGTCTGGCGTTCGATGCGCTCTACGTCACGACGCTGCGGCGCACGGTGGAAACCGCCGCCCCGTTCGTGGCGCTGACCGGGCTCGCTCCGGAGGTCGAACCCGATCTGCGCGAGGTCTTCCTGGGGGAATGGGAGGGTGGGCAGTTTCGCCAGAAAATGGCGGACGCCGACCCGATGGCCATGCAGATGCTGACTGAAGAGCGCTGGGACGTGGTGCCCGGCGCCGAGAAAAGTGTGGAATTCTCCACGCGCATTCGAGGGGCGATCGAAAGGATCGCCACGGCGCACCCCGGGGCGCGGGTCGTCGCGTTCTCCCACGGCGCCGCTATCGGTGAAGCCCTGGCGCAAGCCACGGGTTCCCGGCCCTTCGCCTTCTTGACGTCCGACAACACGGCGATCGCCCGGCTGGTCCTCACGCCCGAACGGTGGATCCTCTGTGGCTTCAACGACACGGCCCACCTCCCGTCCTGACCGGATCACCAGCCGGGAGGGAGGGTCAGCTCTTTTCGGAGAGCTCCAGGAGAGAGCCGGTGATGACATCGGTGATCTCGCTGCCGACCAATTCGTCCCGCTCGAGTAGCGCGTCGCGCAATGCTTCGACGACGGCTGCGTGCTCCGAGACGATGGCCATCGCCGCATCACGAGAGGACATGAGCAGGGCGTCGAGCTCGGCGCGCGGATTCTTGTCGGCCAGGACTTTCTCCACGAGCCCGCCGCTGAAGAGGCCGTTCCCCGCTGCTGCGATGGAGATCAACGACTCCCCCATGCCGCAGGCTCCGATCATCTGCGCACCGAGGGTGGTCGCCGCTGCCAGGTCGCCCGCCGGGCCCGTCGACACTTCGTCGAACCACCGTTCCTCGGCCACCAGCCCACCCATGCTGATCTGCAGCAGGACGTTCATCTCGTCGCGGCGCTGGGTGAACCGCTCCTCGGTATCGGAGTGCTGCAGCAGTCCCAGTGAGTCGCGGCGCTTGACGATCGAGAGCACGTCCAACTGGCGGCTCCGTCCCAGAAAGTACGCAACGGTCGCGTGTCCCGCCTCATGGGTGGCGACCCGTTCCCGCTCCTCGGGCGTATAGATGGAAGCGTCCGTGACGCCGAGCTCCACGAGCATTTTCGCTTCGGCCACGTCCGGCATCGTCATGGCGGTGCGACCATGGGTCAGCGCGATGACCAACGCCTCGTCCAACAGGCGCTCCAGGCCGGCCGGCGAATAGCCCGACGTCATGCCCGCGACACGATCAACCGCATCGTGCTCGTCGAGGTCCTCGCCGTGTGCCTTCTTACCCAGGTAGTACGCCACGACGTCGGCCCGGGCCGAACGACCCGGGAGCCCGAAGTAGATGGACCGGTCGAAGCGCCCGGGACGGACCAGCGCAGGATCGAGATCGTCCTTGCGGTTGGTGGCCCCGACGACCAGCACGTTGGCGGGCACGAGCGACCGCTTCTTCAGTTGCCTGCCCGCGGGCAGGTAACGGTTGATCATCTCGATCCAGGCGTTCTGCATCCGCTGGCCGCGAGAGGGAGTGTCGAAGGACTGCAACTGCACCAGGAGCTCGTTCACCACGCCGGTGATGCCTTCGCTCGAGCCATTCCCCTGTCCGCGGCGCGATCCTCCGATGGCATCGATCTCTTCGATGAAACCGATGGCTCCCCCTTCGGTCTGCGCGTATTTGCGCAGGCGTTTGAAGAAAGAGCGGATTTTTCGATTGGTCTGTCCGAAGTACATGGATTGGAAGGCCGAAGCCGAAACGAACAGGAAGGGCACCTGCGCCTCTTTGGCCATCGCTTTGGCCACGAACGTCTTGCCCGTGCCGGGAGGCCCTTCGAAGAGGACGCCCCGGCGCGACGACCCACCCATGGCGTCGCGGAACGTCTGATGGGAGAGAAAGAGGTTGACCGACCGGACGACTTCGGCCTTGATCCCGTCGATCCCCACGACATCGTCCAGTCCGACCTCGGTTTCACCGGGGCGGATCAGCACATGGGGCGAGCGCCCGGCGCCGACGAACGGGGCGACCATGACGACCCCGAGGAGCACGATGATGGCCAGCGCAGGAAGCCAACGGTCCATCGATGACGGGACGGACAACGAAGGGAAGAGCCCGTGGCCCTCGATCAGTCGGAGCACCATCCACCCCAGCACCACGCAGAGAACGGCGAGCAGGCGCCGGAGGCGCTTGTCGCGCCGACGGTCCTGGGCCCGCGAAACATCGGCGTTCGCCAGGATGGATCCCCCCACCGCCCCGACCATGGCGTGTGCGGACAACGCCTCGCCTGATGGAGTTGCCGGACGCTCGCCTGCGGTCGGGCTGCCCCGAAATCTCTGGTCTTCCCTCATGACGTCGAGGTTAGTGACGAGAATCGCCACGAACGAGGGGCGAAAGACCCTAATTTTCAGCCTCTATCTGGCCTTTTCCCGCTCCGCTGTGCCTTCGGGGGCCGGGAATTCACCCGTGGCCCGTACCCACACCGGAAGAAAGACCTCCGCACCGTCGGGACCTCGACGCCTGCTGAAAACGGCGCGCACGGGCTCACCGATGACGATCGTGGCCGGATCGATCCCGTTGATCGCCCCGTCGGGCCCGGTGACCAGATTCCCCACCATGCGCAACGCCGGGCCCTCGTGCAGCGTGACCGTGATCACCGGGTACGGGGCAAACGGCGCATAGGCCGGCAGGAGCGGTGGATGGCAGACCACGAACGACCAGATGGTTCCGGTGCCCGACACCCGCTGCCAGTGACGCTCGGTCGATTGGCAGTGCGGACACATGACCCGTGGCGGGAAGCGCAGGATCCCGCACGAGCCACAGGCCTGGAGGCCCAGCTCCCCTCGCGCCGTGCCCTCCCAGAATCCCTCCGACTCCTTGTCGATGCGAGGAACGAGGAACCCCTCCGCGCCGAAGGGCGCCGACTCGGTGACCATTCCCCCAGTCTGGTGCCTCGCTCCGGGTTAGGCCGACACGGTGCCGCTGGCGGGGTCGGGTCACGACCATCAAGATGTGCCATGAACCAGTTCCCCCATACCCCGATTCCCCGGCACGGCCTGGCGCGCCAGGAGGTCATGGCGCAGCTACTGGCCATGAAGCAGGACGACCAGGATTGGCGGGGCGGCCGCGTGTTCAGCCTCGTGTACTCCGCCGGTGATGAGGTGCACGAGCTCCTCCAAGATGCGCTCTCGCTCTACAGTGCCGAGAACGGAATCAATGTGTTGGCGTTCCCCAGCATCGGCATCATGCAACACGACATCGTGCAGAACACAGCCACATTGCTCGGCGCGGATGACCCGGCGAGCGGCGGCGGTGTCGAGGGATACCTCACCTCGGGTGGCACCGAGAGCCTCCTGCAGGCGGTCAAGACGGCTCGCGACGTGGCGCGTCACGAGCGTGGGATCGCACACCCCCGGATCGTGGCGGCGCAGAGCGCACACGCCGCGTTCACCAAAGCCGCTGACTATTTCGATGTCGAGCTGATCCGGGTACCCGTCGGCACAGGTTACCGAGTCGACGTCGACGCATTCGACGCGGCGTGCACGGACGAGACGATCATGGTGGTCGGCTCGGCGCCGACCTACCCGCACGGCGTCGTCGACCCCATTGCCGACATCGCTGCCTTGGCGCAACAGCGGGGGATCCTGTGTCACGTCGACGCGTGTATGGGGGGATTCCTGCTCCCCTTCCTCACCGAGCTCGGAAGATTCTCCGACCCGTTCGATTTCCGCCTGCCCGGGGTCACGTCGATGTCCGCCGACGTCCACAAGTACGGCTATGCGTCAAAGGGCGTGTCCGTGGTCCTCTACCGCACGCACGAGCTGGCTCGGCATCAGATCTTCGCGACGAACGACTGGCTCGGTGGTTTCTATGCGTCGACCGCCATGGCGGGCACGCGACCGGCCGGACCGATCGCGGCCGCCTGGGCCGCGCTGATGCACATCGGGCTCGACGGGTACCTGGACCTCACCCGCACCGCGCACGACGCCGCGCTGGCGCTCCGTGAGGGCATCGAATCCATCCCCGGCCTCGAATTGCGGGGGGACCCGCCCGCCACGGTCATGGCATTCGGAGCCCGGGACCGGTCGTTGGACATCTTCGCCGTCGGCGAGCGCCTCGCGGCCGACGGTTGGTACCTCGACCGCCAGAACCGGCCGGATTCCCTCCATGCCACGGTGCACGCGGGAAGTGCCGCCAGCGTGCCCTCCCTCGTGCGCGACCTCCGCCGTGCCGTCACCGTGGCGGGGAAGACCCGGGTCGCCGACCGGTCGACGACGTACGGAAAGAGCAGCTGACGAACCTGCCCCCGGCGTGCCGGCGCGAGCGCTGCCGGCGTGGGGGGCGCTCAGCCGGCGAGGTAGGCGGTGATGGCCTGCGCCATGGCGGCCGCGGCCGACTGCTGGAAGGCGGGCGTGACCAGGAGCGCGGCATCGGTGGCGTTGCGCATGTTGCCGGTCTCGATCAGCACCTTGGGAACCGTCGTGAGGTTCAGCCCGGCCAGGTCGTCACGGGGCTGCAGCCCGTCGACCCCGTCATAGTCGCTGACGGGCATGCCGGTGACGGCTTGGAACGTGGTGCGCAACAAGGCGGCAAAGGAATCGGAGGCGGCGATGACCGCGTCATTCGGGCCGTCCGCCACGGGCTCGAGCACCGTGAATCCCCGGCCGGTTGCCGGGCCGCCGTCCGCGTGGATGTCGACGGCGACGTCGGCGTGTGCGTTGTTGATAATGGCCGCGCGCGTGGTCACGCACGGGCCGATCCCCGCATTGTTGGGCCGTGTCATCACGACTTGGGCCCCTTCGGCGACCAGATCCGCCTGCAGGTAGGTGGCGACGTTGAAATTGAACTGGGCCTCGGTGTAGCCGGTGTCCGTCGCCGTCCCCGTGGTGTCGCAGGCCTCATCCTCGCGCCCGTTGAAGATCGGCTGATCGATGATCTGGGGGGCGGTGTAGCTCAGCCCGTTGTGGCCCGGGTCGATACCGACGACCCTCCCGGCCAGAGCCAGTTGCTGGGTTCCGAAGACGAGCCAGTAGCCACCGCCACCCGGTGTGGCCGCCATGCCGACGGCGGGTGCGGTCGACTGGGCCGCTCCTTCGGAGCCGAAGAAGGGGGCGTCGCCGAAGGTGAAGATGCCGCCGTCGGACGCCACCAGCCAGTAGCCCCTCCCGTCGGGCGTGGCCGCCATGCCGACGATCGGTTTGTTGAGTGCGAGCGCACCGGTCGAGCCGTAGAAGGCGGCGTCGCCGAAGGTGAAGATGCCGCCGTCGGACGCCACCAGCCAGTAGCCCCTCCCGTCGGGCGTGGCCGCCATGCCGACGATCGGTTTGTTGAGAGCGAGCGCACCGGTCGAGCCGTAGAAGGCGGCGTCGCCGAAGGTGAAGATGCCGCCGTCGGACGCCACCAGCCAGTAGCCCCTCCCGTCGGGCGTGGCCGCCATGCCGACGATCGGTTTGTTGAGAGCGAGCGCACCGGTCGAGCCGTAGAAGGCGGCGTCGCCGAAGGTGAAGATGCCGCCGTCGGACGCCACCAGCCAGTAGCCCCTCCCGTCGGGCGTGGCCGCCATGCCGACGATCGGTTTGTTGAGAGCGAGCGCACCGGTCGAGCCGTAGAAGGCGGCGTCGCCGAAGGTGAAGATGCCGCCGTCGGACGCCACCAGCCAGTAGCCCCTCCCGTCGGGCGTGGCCGCCATGCCGACCAGGGACGTCTTCTGACTCGGCAACGCATTAGGGCCGAGGGGTGCGCTACCGAAGGGCACGACCGAATCGGGGGACGACGTCAGATCACCGATGTGCGGCAACCGCACCGATGCGGTCGAGACCGATGCGCTCGAGGTCGACCGGGTCGGGGCCCAGGAGATCATGAGCATGGCGAGAATCAGCAGAGCTGCGACGGTGAGCAGGCCCACGGACCGCCACCCTCTGGACTTTCTGACCGACGAGATGATCCGCCACTCTACCCAGGCATCTTGCGCCCGGAGGGAGGGCGTTCCTCCTACGAGGTGGTCATCCCTCCATCGACGGAGAGAGCGGCGCCCGTCACGCCGCTGGCCTCGGCTTCACAGAGCCAGGCGATGAGCGCTGCCGGCTCGTCGGGGACCAGGAGGCGCTGCACCAGCTGTTGCTGTGCGAATACCTCGGCGGACGGCAGGTCGTAGACGGCCGCCGAGGCATCGAGAATCGGCGTACGCGTCGAGCCCGGGCATACGGCATTGGCCGTGACGCCCGTACCCGCCAGATCGGCCGCCAACGATTTCATCAACCCGATCACCGCGTGCTTGGAGGCGCTGTACCCGCTCAGGCGGGGCAGTCCCAACAGACCGGCCGCCGAAGCCACCGCCACCACCCGCCCCTGTCGGGGTGGTGGCGCTTCGAGGAGGACCGGCACGGCGGCGGCGGCCAGGAGGCGCACCCCGTGCACGTTGATGTCGAATTGCACGTCCCACTGCGCGTCGCCGATCTCCCACAGGGGAACGCCACCGGCGACCACTCCCGCCACGGCGATGGCGGCATCGAGGCCGCCGAAGACCCTGACCGCGGCGTCGACGGCGGCCTGCATGTCGGACCGGCTCCGCACATCCCCCACCATCGTGTGCACCTGGTCGCCGTGGCGGTCCACCAGGGCGTCCAGATCGGCGGGGGTCGCCAGGGGGTAGTCGAGGCTCGGGTCGTCGGCACACAGGTCGACGGCGACGACGCGCCACCCCCGGGCGACCAACCGGTCGACCGTCGCCGCGCCAATCCCGCGCGCCGCGCCCGTCAGGACCGCAATCCGGCTCATACCGGCAGCGCGACGTCGGGCCATCGTGCGCACACAGCTCCGACCAGGTCGTCGGTCATGGCGGCCAGGAGCAACGCACCCTCGTCCGCGCTTGCACCTCGTGGGTCCCCCAACACTCCGTTGGACGATATCGGCCGCACCCCCTCTGCACGTAACCGGGGCATGAGCACCTCGAGAGGAAGGGTGCAGCCGGCTTCTGCGAGCTCGGGGCGCACGGCGTCCGGATCGATGGCCAGCATCAGCGAGGTCTCCGTCCTCCCGGCATGGGCGTCGCCGCCCGGCACGGCCGCGGTCCAGATCAATGCCGCCTCACCATCCGACCGGCAGCGTGCGCCGACCACTGACAGCGCCTGCTCGTTCCCCCCGTGGGCGGATATGAGGACGACGCCCAGAAAGGAATCCCGGGCAGAACGGATCAGCTCGATCAGGACGTCGGCCAACACCGCATGGTTGACGAGCAGGGTCCCCGGGAACCCGGCGTGCTCGCCGCTGGCGCCGAAGGGCACCGCAGGAGCCACCATGATGTCGCCCCGGGCCCTCGAGAGTCGCTGCCCCAGTTCCACCGCGATGCGGGTATCGGTGTCGAGGGGCAGGTGCGGCCCGTGCTGCTCGAGCGAGCCGATCGGCAGCGCCAACAGGCACGCTCTCCCGCCAGCTGCGACATCGGGCCAGGTCGCGCCGCCGAGCTCCACCGTCGACGCGCCCGCACCGCGCTAGGCGCGCGCTGCCGTCCGGAAGTGGACCCGCGTGGGTACCGGGATGGGCGTTCCGTGCATGTCGACCTTGGAGTGCCCGATCGCGGCACCGGGCAGCGCCGTGGCATCGCGCGCCGCCAAGGCCTCTTCGCCGTGGCCGAAGACACACTCGGGATCGGGGCCGTCGAGCGGGATGCCGGTGAAGAACTTGGCCGCCATGCAACCACCCTGGCAGGCGTCGTAGGACCCGCACGACGCACAGGCGCCCGCACTCTGCGGCTCGCGCAACGACCGGAACAGATCCGACTGGCGCCACACGCCGGCGAAGCCACCCTCGTCGCGTACGTTGCCGGCCAGGAATTCCTTGTCGATGACGAAGGGGCAGGCGTAGACGTCGCCGACCGGGTCGATCAGGCACACCACCCTTCCCGCACCACACAGGTTGAGACCGTCCAGGGGCTGCCCCGAGGGCCGAAAGATGGAAGAAGGAGTCGCCGGTCAGGACGTCGGGACGCTCCAGGAGCCAGTGGTAGAGCATCCGCTGCTGTGCCGCGGTCGGATGGAGAGCATCCCACGTCTCGATGCCGCGACCCGAGGGTCGAAAGCGCGTCAGGCGCAGTTGTGCGCCGTAACTGTCGGCGATGGCGGCGAACTCGTCGAGCTGGGTGACGTTCTCTCTGGTCACCACCACGCTGATCTTGAACTGGCCGAAATTGGCGGCGGCGAGGTTGTCCATGGCCGTGCGTGCCGCATGGAAGGACCCCTCACCGCGCACGGCGTCATTGGTCGACGCCAGGGCACCGTCGATGCTGATCTGCACGTCGACGTAGTCCATCCCGGCCAGACGACGCGCCCGCTCGGCGGTGAGTCTGGTCCCGTTGGTCGAGAACTTCACCCCGACCTTGTGCTCGACGGCGTACCCGACGAGGTCGAAGAAGTCCGGGCGCAGCATCGGTTCGCCCCCGCCGATATTGACGTAGAAGACCTTCATGGCCGCCAGCTCGTCCACGATGTGACGGGCTTCGGCCGGCGTCAGCTCCATCGGGTCACGGCGACCCGACGAGCTCAGGCAGTGCACGCAGGCCAGATTGCAGGCGTAGGTCAGCTCCCAGGTCAGGCAGATGGGTGCTTCCAGGCCCTGGGTGAACCGCTGGCGCAGCGGCATGACCTCTGTGGGCGCATCAACGGACATCGATTACCTCCGAAGCTGCCAAGCGTGCGAGCGCACGGCGGTAGGTGGGTCGCTCAGATTCCGGGATCAGCGCGTCGATCGCCGAATCTGCGCTGTCGTACTGATCCAACGCAGTGACCAGTTCGACCAGGGGTCGCGACTTCAGGAACATCAGACGGCGGGTCCCGAAGTGGTACGCCAACGCGCCGAACGACTCGTCACGCAGTGCGATCTGGGGATGCACCCGCCATGGCTTGTCAGACGCAAATATCAGAGCTGCCCTCGGGGACCGCTCTTCGGTCACGCTCAATAGACGCCGCACATCCCATCGATCGAGACCTCCTCGACCAGGAGCTCGTCGACCTCTTCGTCGGCCGGTGTTTCGACATCCTGCACTTCAACGTTTTCAGACGGCACCCTGGCCTCCTTCGTGTTGCCACGATCCTATCGCCTCCGAGCAAAGCCCCCCATTCCTGTCAAGATTGCGGCGTGCGTCCTCCCAACTGGGAAAACGGAGAAGGTCCCACTCCCGTTCGGTCCGCACCCCCTCCCCGGACGACGCCATTGCCCGCGCACTTCGGACTCTCGAGGGATCCCGGGACGATCGCTTTGGACCGGGACCGGGTCCTCATGGGCGGGAGTCCGCTCCGGCTCTTACGGCTGACGGAACGTGCCGGTTCCCTGGTCCGCGGGTGGGAATCGGGGGCAACGGTGGGCCAGCGCAGGGCCGAGCAGATCCTGGCCCGCCGGCTCGTTTCCTCCGGCGTCTTCCTTCCCCGGCCAGGTCCGGCCGCTTTTGGGCCAGGTGATGTCACGGTGGTGATCCCGGTCCGTGACCGCCCTGAGGCCCTCGGACGGGTCCTCACCGCCCTGACGGGGCTGCAATGCCTCGTCGTCGACGATGGCTCGACGGAACCCGGGCGCACCCGCGAGATCGTCGATCACGCCGGGGGCCGGTTCCTCGCACTTGCCCCCAACGCGGGCCCGGCCGCAGCCCGTAATGCCGGACTGGTCCAGGTCAGGACGCCCTTCGTTGCCTTCATCGACTCCGACTGCGTGCCCGATCCGAACTGGCTCGAGCCGCTCCTGGGCCACTTCGACGACCCGATGGTCGCCGCCGTCGCCCCCCGGATCGCACCACACGCGACGGGCCCCGCCACGGCCCTCTCGCGCTACGAAGCTGTCCGCTCGTCGTTGGACCGGGGACGTGCGGGGGGGCTTGTCCGGCCGCTGAGCCGGATCCCGTACGTACCGAGCGCGGCCATCCTGGTCCGCCGTGAGGTGGCCGGCGACAACCTGTTCGACCCCCGGCTGCGGGGCGGCGAAGACGTCGATCTGGTCTGGCGCCTGGTCGATGCCGGGTGGGACGTGCGGTACGAACCGGCGTCCACCGTGCGGCACGACGGACCTGCGCTCTTGGGCCCCTGGCTGGGGCGCCGCGCCTTCTACGGCACGACCGCGGGACCTCTGGCCCGCCGCCACCCGGCGGCGCTCGTACCCCTCCAGGCTTCCGCCTGGTCGGCCGGGGTGTGGGCCCTCCTCTGCACTCGCCGGCCCTTTCTGGCGGGCGGGCTCCTGGCCGCATCCGTCGGAGTACTGGCTCGCCGCTTCGACGGTTTGGTCGAGAAGCCGCTCGCAGTGGCGACGAAGATCGCCGTCGCCGGCACTCTCCGATCGGCCCTGCCCGCGCTGCACGGCCTCACCCGGGCGTGGTCCCCGGCCCTGGTCCTCGGCTTGTGCTGGCGCCGCACCCGTCCCGCCGCCGCCCTCGCCCTCGTCGCCCCCGCGCTGGGTGACTGGCGGGCCGACCGCCCCGACCTCGACCCGTTGCGCTACACGGCACTGCACGTGGCCGACGACGTGGCCTACGGCGCCGGCGTCTGGCGGGGTTGCGCCGCCGCCCGGACGGTCGCGCCGCTCCGTCCCCGCATCGTGTTCAGGGCCCGCATCTGGTCCAGCGCCTCGTTGCGGACGCAGCTGAAGGCCCGAGCGGAACGGTAGAGGTGACGGCCACTACGTTGGGGGCGTGGCTGCCGTTGTCCTGCGAGGTCCGGCGAACTCGGCTCCGGATCGCATCATCGGACCGTTCACGTCCCTGGAGGAAGCGACGGAGTGGGCGCTGCACCATCCGCGGCCCCGGGGATACAGCGTCGCCCAGGAGCTGACGCCAGCCGAAGATTTCCCCGGGGCAGAGGGTGAACCGGGAGGGCGAACGGCGCCCGGGGCCTAATGTCTCGGGATCACGGAGCGACGCCGGGCGTGCCCGCGGGACTGACCAGGAGCTTCACGAGAGGGTCGATATGAGCAACGAATGGTTCGAGACGGTTCTGGAAGCCCAGCGCCGTGCCAAGAAGCGGCTGCCCAAGTCCGTCTATGCGGCGCTGGTGGCCGGCTCCGAAAAAGGCATCACGGTCGAGGACAACATCGCGGCGTACGGCGAGCTGGGATTCGCCCCGCACGTAGCGGGTTCACCAGCGGGCCGGGACCTCTCCACAACGGTCATGGGTCAGGGCATTTCGTTCCCGGTGCTGATCTCGCCCACCGGCGTGCAGGCGGTACACCCCGAGGGAGAGGTCGCCGTCGCCCGCGCCGCGGCCGCCCGGGGTACCGCCATGGGCCTGAGCTCGTTCGCCAGTAAACCCGTCGAAGACGTGGTTGCCGCAAACCCCCAGACCTTCTTCCAGGTCTATTGGGTCGGCACGCGCGACGAGGTCCTCGAGCGGATCGAGCGGGCCCGGGCCGCCGGCGCCGTCGGGTTGATCGCCACCCTGGACTGGTCGTTCTCCCACGGCCGCGACTGGGGCAGTCCGGTCATTCCCGAGACACTCGATCTCAAGTCGATGGCAAGATTCGCCCCCGAAGCGCTGGCGCGGCCCGCGCTGGTTGTACGACTTCGCCAAGTCCGGCGAGTTACCCGACCTCACGGCACCGAACATGGGGAAGAAAGGCGAGACGGGGCCCACCTTCTTCGGGGCCTACGGGGCCTGGATGCAGACGCCGCCGCCGAGTTGGGAGGACGTGGCCTGGCTGCGCCAGCAGTGGGAGGGGGCCTTCATGCTCAAGGGCGTCTCACGTATCGACGATGCGAAGCGGGCCGTGGATGCCGGTGTCACCGCGATCTCGGTGTCCAATCACGGCGGGAACAACCTCGACGGTACGCCGGCGACGATTCGCGCCCTGCAGCCGATTGCGCAGAGCGTCGGCGATCAGATCGAAGTCCTGCTCGATGGGGGGATCCGGCGCGGCAGCGACGTGGTCAAGGCGCTCGCCCTCGGTGCCCGGGCCGTCATGATCGGGCGGGCGTACCTCTGGGGCCTGGCCGCCAACGGACAGGCCGGGGTGGAAAACGTGCTCGACATCCTGCGGAGCGGGATCGAGTCGGCCCTGCTCGGGCTCGGGCACGGTTCCATCCACGACCTCAGCGCGGACGACCTGATCATTCCGCCCGGCTTCACCCGCCGTCTCGGTGCGACGCCGTAAGGCAGTTTTGCGCTACAGCTAGGTGTCGAACGCGACCACACCGCGGACGATCGTGCCGGCGGCCTGGTCGTCGTAGCCCTGCTGCACCTGGTCCAGGGTGTACTCCTGGGTGATGATCTCGTCGATCTTGAGCTGACCGTCCTCGTAGAGGTTGAGCAGATTGGGCACCTGCACCCGCGGGCTGGCCGAGCCGAACACCGTTCCCAGCAATGCCTGGTTGTACATGGCGAGGCTGAAGAGATTCAACTGGACGTCCATCTGGTTGAATGGCGCGATCGCCGTCACCACGATCCGGGCGTCCTTGGACCCGAGGGCGCACGCCGATGCGATGAGTTCGCCCTTGAGCACGCCGGGCGTCAGGATCACGACGTCGGCGTTGCGCCCTTTCGTCAACTCGGGCAGCATGAATTGCGCGTCGAGAAGCGACGGAGCCGTGTGTGTGGCGCCGATTTCCTTGGCCTTCTCCAGCTTGAAGGGCACGGGGTCCACCGCGACGATGACCCGCGCCCCGGCGATACGTGCCCCCTGGATGGCGCCGGACCCGACGCCACCGCAGCCGACGACGACGACGGACTCCCCGGGCTTGACCTTGGCCCGGTCGACCGCCGAACCGAAGCCAGTGGAGATCCCGCAGCTGATGAGCGCCGCCGCTTTCATGTTGGCGTACGGCTCTATGCGGACCAATGAGTTCTCGTGGCACACCATTTCGTCGGCGAACGTCCCGAGCTGGCACATCCGGTTCACGTTCGCGCCGCCGAGGTGATAGCGGTACGTCCCGTCGCTGATCATGCCGCCGGCCAAGGTCGATATCCCGAGATCACACAGGTTCTGGCGGCCCGAAGCGCACCAGTGGCAGGTCCCGCACGAAGGGATGAACGACACCGCCACGTGATCGCCCAGTGCGACCTGTGTCACGCCGGTCCCGACCTCGGTCACGATGCCCGATCCTTCGTGCCCGCCGATGACGGGGAACATGGACGCCGCGCCGAGCAACTCGAGCACTTCGGGCGCCGCGCTGATGTCACCGTTGCGCAGGTGCTCGTCGGAGTGGCACATGCCGGCGTACACCATCTTCACCCGGACCTCACGGTTGCCCGGTGGATCGATGTCGACCTCTTCGGTCTTCCACGGCTCGTTCAATCCGGAGCAGACCACCGCACGCGTCTTCATTGCACATCCCTCCCGGCTCGACGGCTCAGGCGCAGCCGAGTGGCCAGTATCGTCCGCCCCCGGCCGCCCGACAACCTCTGGGCCCGCAGCTGCCCCGGAAGCCCAGGTGGTCGTGCCGGTAGCCTTGCTGCATGGAGCAGACGGTCGCCCGCCCGCTCACCCAGGCCCAACACGCGCGGCGTCAGCGCGTGATCGACGCCGCCATGGCCCTGGCTATCGACGGTGGATACGACGCGGTGCAGATGCGCGACGTGGCGGCCCGGGCCGACGTCGCCATGGGAACCGTGTACCGCTATTTCACGAGCAAGGACCACCTGTTGGCGGCGGGCATGGTGTACTGGGTCGAGCAGCTCGACGCCCGCATGGGGGAACAACCACCGGGGGGCGATCGCCCGGCCACCAGGGTGCTCGAAGTGCTCGACCGGGCCCTGCACGCCATGGGTCGCCAACCGCGTCTGGTTGCGGCCGTCTTCACGTCACTGTCCTCTCCCGACCCCGGCGTGGTCGGTTGCCAACTGCAGATCAGCTCGCTCATGGAGGGCATCATCGCCCGCGCCATGGGAGGGCCGGTGCTGCCCGACATGTCGGACCGCGCCCGGATGATCGGGCACGTCTGGTACTCGGCGCTCGTCGGCTGGATCAACGGGTGGTCGACGATCGCCGGCGTGTACGACGAGCTCGCCGTGGCCGTCCGGCTGCTGCTCCCCGACGGGCTGACACGGGCGTAGAACGGCGGCGGCCGGACGCCGCAGGACCTGCCGACTAACGTCCGTCCGATGTCCACGGGCCCAACGACGCGCGGCCTGCCCATCGAGATCTCTGGCCTGACCAAACACTTCGGATCGGTTCTGGCTGTCGACCACCTCGATTTCACCGTCGAACCGGGACGGGTCACCGGATTCCTCGGGCCGAACGGCTCGGGCAAGACCACCACGTTGCGCATGCTGCTGGGGCTGGTGGCGCCGAACGCGGGGCGGGCCACCGTGGGTGGTCAGCTCTTCCGGGACTTGCCCAACCCCTCGGGCACGGTCGGGGCCGTCTTGGAGGCGACCAGCTTCCACCCGGCGCGCCGGGCCCGTACCCACCTGCGCATGGTCGCCCGTGCCGGCGGCCACGACGAAGCGCGCGCCGATGTGGTGCTGGATCTGGTGGGCTTGAAGGCGGATGCCAAGCGCAAGATCGGCGGCTTCTCCATGGGCATGCGCCAGCGGCTCGAGCTGGCGAGCGCACTGGTCGGCGACCCCGACGTGCTGATCCTCGACGAGCCTTCGAACGGCCTCGACCCCCAGGGCATCGCGTGGTTGCGCGACCTGATGCGTTACCTGGCCGGCGAGGGCCGCACCATCCTCGTGTCGTCCCATCTGCTGGCTGAAATGGCCCAGACCATCGACAACGCCGTCATCGTCTCGCAGGGCAAGCTCCGGGCCCAGGGGACGTTGGAGTCGATCACCTCGGGCATCACCGAAGCCTCCATGCACGCGAGAACTCCGGAGGCGGATCGTCTCTGTGCTGTGCTGACCCAGGCCAACGTCCGGTTCCGCCGGCTCGCCCATGATCTGGTCGCCGTCGACGGCATGACACCCGAGCAACTCGGACCGCTCCTGGCCGGCAACCAGATCGTGCTCTACGAGCTGACCAACCAGGGGGCCGACCTCGAAGCGATCTTCCTCTCCCTCACCGTCGGGTCTCGGCTTCGGGGAGATGGCGCCGCCGACATGATCAACGCAGTTCGATCCGAGCTCCTCAAAATGCGCACCATGCCCAGCATCTGGGTGTGCTTCGGATTGACCCTCCCACTGACCGCGCTGTTCGTGCTGGCGGTCTTCGCCAGCGCCGGAGGTACCCCGGGCCACACCTTCTCTTTCGTACAAACGCTCAACGACCGTCGCCAGCTCCTGGGCGCCGGGTATTTCGGGATTACCTTCCTCGCCCCGGTTCTCGGCGTCATCTGCATCACCAGCGAATACCGCCACAAGACGATGACGTCCACCCTCGTCCTCACCCCCCGTCGGGGCCGGGTTCTCGGCGCCAAAATCGTCGTCACCGCCTGGTGGTGCCTGTTGGTGGCCCTCCTCTCCCTTGTCACGGCGACCGCCGTCGGGCTGCCCTGGAATGCCGCATTGGGGGGTGTCACCTCGCAGGTCACCAGTCAGCTCGGGGCCGTGGTGCCCGGATTGATCGCCGCCACCATCCTCCTCGGCTTCTTCGGTCTCGGTTTCGGGACACTGGTGAAGAACCAGGTCGCCGGCATCCTTCTCGCCATCGGCGGGACCTTCATTCTGGAGCCGATCCTCGTGCTCCTCGCACGGGGCATCTTCAACTACGACCTCAACTGGCTTCCGTCCTCTGCGGCGGCTTCCTTGGCCGGATCCCTTGCCCGGGGCGGTCTCGGTGGGAACCACGACGCCACATCGCGGCTCTTGTCGTGGTGGCAGGGTGGCCTGATCATGCTGGCGTGGGGCATCGTCCCTTTGGTGCTCGGTTACTTCACCACGGTCCGCCGCGACGTGACGTAGGCCGTCCCGCCGACGGCACACCCGTCAGCGACGCAGGACCTCACCCGGCCGCGCCGCCAGGCCTTCGTCGCTCGAGGCACCGTCCACCCGGATGGGCACCCCGTTGACCAACGTGTGCGTGACGCCGATCGGTGCGTCAGCCGTCAGGCGCTCGCCATGGGCCGGGAAGTCGTAGATCCGCCGCAACGGGCCGGGGGCGATCGTCTCGGGATCGAAGACACAGATGTCGGCCGCCTTGCCGACGGTGACGGTTCCCCGGTCGGCCAACCCGTAGACCTGCGCCGGCTCACCTGTCAACTTGTAGATCGCCCGCTCCATGGGCATGACCCCGCGCCCGCGCACCCAGTTCCCGAGCAGATCGGTGGAGAAGCAGGCGTCGCACAACTGGGAGACATGGGCCCCCGAGTCCGCCAGCCCGAACAGCACGTTGTCACGCGGCAACAGCCACGCGATGCCTTCCTGGTCGTTGTTGGCCAACACCGACCAGAAGCGTGCTTCGAGATCGTCGTCGATCGAAATATCGAGCACGACATCGAGCGGGGAACAACCCCGCGCCTCGGCCAGCGCAACAACCGGCTTATCGGTCAGCTCAGGGTGGGACGCCGAGCTCGCAACCGCGATGTTGGCCCAATTGACCGGAATGGCTCCCCCGGCCCCGCCCGCCTCGGCCAGCGCCTTCTCGCGCCACGCCGGGTCGCGGTAGGCCGCGATCCGCTCCTCCTTCGACTTGCCCATCAACGCGGCGAACGTCGGGCGCATGTTCAACGTGAAGGGCTCCAGGAGATTCATCTGGAAGACCAACGGGCGACACGACACCTGCGGCCAGACCTCGATGCCCTCGGCCCAGGCGGCGTCGTGGTCGGCCATCACCTTCTCGTGATACGGGTAGTCCCGCACGGTGAGCAGCGCCGTCCAGGTGAACGGCCGACCGATCTCGCGCTGCAGACCGAACACCTCGTCGTGCGAGATCACCCCGCCCGGGAGCAACGCCACGACGCCGCGCGTCCCGTTGCGCAACGGCTGGAGGAGCGCGCGCAACTCCTCGAGGTCGCCGACACGTGAGGGCACGGGACGTCCGCTGTCACCGCTGTGCGTCGGCGAGGCACTCGACGCGAAGCCGATGGCGCCGCCGGCCATGGCGTCGGCCACCACCGCCTGCATGCGCGCCATCTCCTCGGGCGTGGCGGCGCGCTCATAGGCGTCGTCACCCATCACGTACATGCGCACCGCCGTGTGGCCCACGTAGCACGAGAAGTTCGAGTGCCGTGCCACGCCGTTCCACCGCATCGAGGTATTGGGTGAATGTCTCGAACTCGTCCCACGGCACGCCGACCGACAACGTGTCGAAGCTCATGTCCTCCACGTGCTGCAGCGTGCGCCCCAAGAGGGCGACGCCCTCGGGCCGCACCGGCGCGATGGAGAATCCGCAATTGCCGGCCACGACGGTCGTCACGCCGTGAAACGACGACGGCGTCAACGAAGGATCCCAGAAGACCTGGGCGTCATAATGGGTGTGGATATCGATGAACCCGGGCGTGACCAACTGGCCCGTCGCATCGAGCACACGGGACCCGCTCAGGCCGGTGCCGATGTCGGAAATCTTGCCGTCGGTGACAGCCACATCGGCCACGTGACCGGGAGACCCTGTCCCGTCGATAACCGTCCCACCCCGAATGACTACGTCAGCGCTCATGGCACCATCGTCGCAGCCTTGGCGCCTTCCTGCACGCCCGCCGGGTGGTCTGCCGGCAACCGGGGTCGGGTACGGTGGAACGAGAGAGGCGGAATTTCTCCCCGCGGAACACGATTTCGGCGCCAGCGACGGCGTGTGACCGAGGTAGCCACACATGGGTTTGGGATTTCCAAGAGGCAAGTCAGCGCCCGACCAGGTCGACCGGCTGCAGATATCGGGCGCCATCATGGCCCCGTCGGACGGGCCCTCACCCGTCGAGTTGGCCGACGCCGGCCGTGCCCCCCTGGGCTTGGGCCTCGTCCGGGACCAGTACATCCACAAAGTGCGCAAGACCCCGACCATCCGCATGGTGCCCGGTGCGCTGCGCGTCGAGGGTCGCCTGTTGCAGTTCGCGGTCTCCGACAACGTCGGTGCGCACGGGCCCGACGGTCCGGGTAGCCCGCCGGTCTGGGCGGTGAACATCCACGGCTTCTTCGCCGGTGGTGGCATGTATTGGCGCGAGAGCGCCCGCCTCGCCGAACAGCTGGGCTGGCGGGTCGTCAATCCCAGCCTCCCCGGCTTCGGGGGAAGCGACCCGCTGGACTGGCACGACGTGTCGATGGAGATACTGGCCAATCAGGTCGCGGCGGTCCTCGCCCACGTCGACGCGGGGCCCGTCGTGGTGCTCGGCCATTCCATGGGAGGAGCGGTCGCCGTGCAATTCGCCCACGACCATCCGCGCCACGCACTCGGGCTCATCTATCGCGACGGGGTGAGCACGCCCGCCTGGAAGGCGCGTCACGGCGTCGTCTCCTCCGTGCTCGCACCCTTCGTGCCCAACCTCGCGCCCATGGTCGATCTGGCCACGGCGGCGGTCGGCGACATGCCGGACCTCTTGATCGGCCGGATGTTCTCGACCTTCCGTTCGGTCCTTCCCGAAGTGCGGCGCAACGTCCGGACGGTCGGCCAGACACTGCCCATCGGCAGCCTGCTCATGTCGATCGACCAGCGGAGCGAGGTACGCGCACTGGTGGCCCAGCAACTCCCGATCCTCAACGAATGGGGCTGCTTCGATCGCATCACGCCCACAGCAGTGGCGACCGAATTCGCCGACGTCGCCCGGGCGCCGGTGCAATGGGTGCCCGGCGGGCACAGTTGGATGCTGGCGCGCCCCCAAGGGCAATCCGACATACTCCTCCACCTGGCTACCGGCAAGGAGTTCATGGCCAATGTCGAGAAGCGCTGGCGCCAGTTCACCGCACGCGACCACACGTTGCGCGCCGTCAATTAGCCGCCTCCTGCTCGCGACGAGCTGCACTTCCATGGCGCCACGGCCGCAGGTCGGCCCGTGATCGCCCGCCTGCTCGATCCCCTCCTCAACCTCCATGGCTGGGAGGCCTATGCCCTCGTCGGCGCGCTCGTCTTCGCCGAGGCCTCCATCCTGATCGGCTTCTTCTTTCCCGGCGAGACCGCAGTGATCATCGGCGGCGTCGCCGCGTCCCGGAACAACGTCAACATCGTCGCCCTCATCGTGTTGGTCGTCACCTGCGCCATCGCCGGCGACTCGGTCGGCTACCTGGTCGGCGAGAAGTGGGGACGGCGCCTGATGCAGACCCCGTTCCTGCGCAAACGTCAGCGGGTCCTCATGGCGGTCCTCGAGCAGCTGAAACGGCGTGGCGGGATCGCTGTCTTCGTCGCCCGCTTCACGGCGTTCCTGCGGGCGGCCGTCCCGGGGCTGGCCGGCATGTCGGCCATGCCCTACCGGGTCTTCTTCCCGGCCAACGCCGCCGGTGGCATCGTGTGGGGAACGGCCTTCTGCCTCCTCGGCTACTTCGTGGGCAACGCGTACACCAGGGTGGAACATGCCTCGGGTCTCGCGTCCGACATCCTCCTCGGTCTCATCGCCCTCGTCATCGTCGTGCTGACGATCCGCCGTAGGCGGCGGGAGAAGGCCGAGCAGAGCGGGGGCGTCGAGGTGGTCCCGGGGAACGGGGCCTGGACCGGGGACGGGAGCTGGAAGGGGGACGGGGACCCCGACGAGACGAAGGCGCCGTAGAAAGGCGTCTTAGAATGTCCTAGAAAGTGTTCACGGGGTACCGTCGAGCACGGATCGATCCCCGCGCCGGAGGCCGCTGACGATGTGGGCGAAGGCGTCTGCGCTGTTGTGACCGGCGGCATCCGTATCGAGCCAGCGCACCGAACCCGACGCGGCGTTGCGATCGAGACCGAAGAGCCCGAAGCGCGGTTCGTAGGTTCCCCACTCGTAGTTGTCGACCAGGGACCAGTGCAGGTACGCCGTCACCGGCGCTTCCTCCTCCGTGGCGGCGACCAAGGCGGCGAAGTGCTCTCGGAGATAGCGCGGACGATCCCACCCGTCGCGGCGTGGGACGGGGTACTCCTCCACCATCCTCGTGGCCATGCCGTTCTCCACCACCCACAAAGGGAGCGCGGGATGCAGTGCGGCTTCGGTCCGGCACCACCCGCGCAGCCCGTCGGCATGCGGGCGCACATCCCACAGGTTCCGCCCGGGCGACCATTCGGACGCCCTCCATGCGTTGCGGCGCCCCGGCAGGCCGAGCGCGTGACTGGCCACGGGGTCGTACCAGTCGAAACCGATGGCGCCGAGACTGCTCGTCTGCGGGGAAGCCGCCGCGACGTCGAGGACCCTTCTCGGTGCTGGCCGGCGGACGACCGAGCGCACCTGCGACCACAGCGGTCCCCCGCCGGCACCCCGATTCGTCCCGTACGGGCTGATGGCGGCGAAGAACCGCCGCAATGCGAACTCCCCGGCGTGCTGCGGCGGGAAGGCGGCGTCGTGCATGGCCCGGCGCTCGTCGAGATAGCGGTCGGCGTCGGAGAGGGGGACGCCGGCCGACCGCAGCAGGAGAAGGTCGGTCAGCAACCGGTCGAGCTCGTAGATGGAGGAGGCGCCCGGGTTGCAGGTAAGCAGTGCCCCGGGTTGGATGGCGGCGACGGCGGCGGCGGCGAGCACGTGTGCGGCGAGGAGATTGTCCAGCACACAGAACGCGTCGGCGAAGGCGGCGTGCCGACCGGGCGGGTGTGCGCCCTCGATCCAGCCCTTCAACATCACGATGTTGGGCTCGTTGATGGTCACCCATCTGCGGCAATGCGGCGCCAGCGCGGGCACCACGCGGGCGACGTACCGGGCGAACCGATCCGGCGACCCGGGGCGCAACCAGAACTCCTCCCCCAAGAAGGCGGGGTGGGTGAAGTGGTGCAGGGTGATCATGGGCTCGAGCCCGCGCGTGGCGCACAGCTCGAGGATCTCGACATAGCGGTCGAGCGCGGCCTCGTCGAACCGACCCGCTTCGGGCTCCAACCGCGCCCATTCGACGGAGAGCCGGAAGACGTTGCACCCGATGGAGGCCGCCCTGTCCAGGGCCTCCTCGGGATGGGCCCAGAAATCACACGCCACGCCGGATCGTTCCACCCGGCCGGAGCGCTCCCACGAGTACCAATTGTTCGCCGGCTCGCCGTCGCCGTTGTACCCACCCTCGATCTGATAGCCCGCCGTGGCGACGCCGATGGCAAAGCCCTCGCCCAAGAGGGAAGCCATTTTCGGTGCCCGGGGACGGCTGGCGCGCGTCCTGCCGTTGGATGTCAGAGGTGGCACGTGCACAGCTTGGCAGCTCCGCCGCCCGGTAAGGCCGGGCCCAGGAAAGAAGGATCAGTGCGAAGTGACCGAGCGCAGGCGCGAGAGCGCAGCGCCCACGATTTCGATCTCGTCGCGCGCCGTGCGCACCAGAGACTGAATCTGCGGAGCTGTGGCATCGCTACAGGCGCGGAGAGCGGCCGACTGCACATCCTGTGCGGCGCGGATCACGTCCTGCTACCTGGAGGCGTACGGCATCGGGCCCGCCCTGACCCGCCGGTAGCCGGCGCTCCAGCCGCAGCATCTGGTCGAGCTCGCCACCGACGTGGCGCAGTGAACGACAGACGGCGGGAAGCTCGGCGACGGGTGCGTGGCGTGCGTCGGCGTGCTGCACGGCTTCCTCCGCATCTTCTATCGCCCGCCACATGAGCCGGCGCGTCCTTGCTGCGGTGGCATGACGCAGCTCGGCGGACGGGACCCGCACGCCTCCCCGCTCGCGCCACGCCGTGAAGGTGGAAGCACCGACGAGGACGCCGCGGGTCAGGGCATGCCCCCGCACCTCGCGCCAGCGACGGCGCGCCACGCGGCGCACGAGAAAGAATGCCGCCACCGCTCCCAGCGCAATGACGCTTCCGGCGATCAACAGCACGGCCAGGGCATGGGCCAGGAACGACACACCCGAAGTCTATGCCCGGCCCCGTCTTGGCCGTCCGTCGGCACCGGGCGGACGGCCAAGGGTGCCGTGGGTCCGTGGTTGGCAATCCCCTCCGGCAGGGGGAAGAATCGCCCCCTCACCGGCCCGGCCGGTGGAGGATGGCCGATGAAGGGAGCGCGCAATGGCAGACGAGGTGTTGCGGGAACGCCGGGGACACGTGGAGATCCTCACCATCAACCGGCCCGAGGCGCGCAACGCGATCAACGGCGCCGTGAGCCGCGCCATGTCGGCGGCCATGGACGAGTTGGCCGATGACAGTGATTGCTGGGTGGTCATCCTCACCGGGAGCGGCGACAAAGCCTTCTGCGCCGGCATGGATCTCAAGGCCTTCTCGAGCGGCGAGGGTAAGGACATCATGGGGGCCAGCGGGGGTTTCGGCGGGCTGACCGAACGGGATTTCGCCAAACCCACGATCGCCGCCGTGAACGGGTCCGCCCTGGCGGGGGGCCTCGAGATCATGCTGTCCTGCGATCTCGTGGTGGCGGCGGACCACGCCCTGTTCGGCATACCCGAGGCCAAGCGGGGCCTGATCGCCGGCGCCGGTGGCCTTCTCCGCCTGCCCAAACGACTGCCCCTGGCGGTGGCCTACGAGCTGGCCATGACCGGTGACCCCATGGACGCCGCACGCGCCTACGCACTGGGCCTGGTCAACGAGGTCGTCCCGGCGGATGCGGTGCTCACCGGAGCACTCGCCCTCGCCGACCGGATCGCCGCCAACGCACCCCTGGCCGTCCGCTACTCCAAGAGCGTGATGAAGCGTGCCGCCGAACTGCCTGAGTCCGAAGGCTGGAAAGTCAACCAGGAGGCGGTGGATGTCGTCTTCAATTCGGCCGACGCCATGGAGGGCCCCGTCGCCTTCGCCGAGAAGCGAGAGCCGCGCTGGCAGGGTAAATAGCCCCCGTTCGCCATGCTCGCATCCGGGCTCGATACCCTCCGGCTCACCCTCCACATCCTCGCCGCCTCGATCTGGGTCGGAGGGCAGATCGTCCTGGCCGGCCTGGTCGGACCTTCCCGCACCTTCGGAGCGGACGCTCCCAGGGCCCTCGCCCGGGCATTCGCCCGGCTGGCCTGGCCGGCCTTCGCCGTGCTGGTCATCACCGGGTTCTGGAATGTCTCCACGTTCCACTGGGCGGACCAGAGCCAGGCTTGGAAGACGGTCCTCATCGTCAAGATCGTCGTCGTGGCGGCGGCGGGCCTGGGAGCCCTGCTCCACGGCCGCGCGACCTCGCGGACGGCAATCGCCGTCTGGGGATCGGTATCGGGTCTGGCCAGCGTGGCCGCACTGGTACTCGGGGTCCTCCTGGCCGGATGACCCCCACCACGGGCGCCCCCGGCGCTGTCCCCGGTGCGGTGGGCGGCGGGGTGGATTGGGTCTAACCTGACCCACGGGTCCACCGTGATGTGGACAGCGAAGGAGGTCCACATGCTGGCAGAGATTTTCGGAGTCGATGGGGTCATCGTCCTGATCGTTGTCGTCGTGCTCCTCTTCGGCGGGGCCGCCATCCCCAAGCTGGCCCGCAACCTGGGCTCGGCCAAGAACGAGTTCGAAAAGGGCATGGGCGAAGGGAAGAAGGCCTCTCAGGATTCGAACCTTGCCGCGAGCAACGGCACGTCCGAGGCGGCGGCCGCTCCCGCCCCGGCTCCTGCGCCCTCCCCGGTGGCCGACGACCCGACGTCGCGGAGCTGATCACACCGGGCTGCGGTCCGGGCGGGGGGTCGTTGCGCAACCCGTTGTGCTGCTACTTCGTCTTTTTCTGCGGGGTTCGATAGTGTCACCGGCGTGGACTCGTCATTGACCAGCCCTTCGGCGGACGCACCCGACCCGACGCCCGAAATTCCCGGCCCGAAACGTCGCTCGCGGCTGCTCGCAGCGGCCACTGTGCTCGGTGGCGCGCTCGTTCTCGGCGGCTGCAAACTCCCGAGCTTCGGCCAGTTCCCGGGGGCCACCACGCAGGGGCGCACCGAGTTCCATCTGTGGCAGCTCTTCTTCATCGCCGGCCTCGTCGTCGGCGGGTTCGTCCTGCTCCTGATCCTCTGGGCCATCTTCAAGTACCGGCGCCGGTCCGAGGAAATGCCCAAGCAGACCCAGTACCACACGACGCTGGAGATCATCTACACCATCGTGCCCATCCTGATCGTCATCGGACTCTTCGTCTTCACCGTGCTGGCCGAGAACAAGGTGGACGCGACACCGGCGAATCCGGGCGCCACCATCACCGTGAACGCTTTCCAGTGGGGCTGGGAGTTCGAGTACCCCGGGGGTCCGGGTTCGGGTTGCACCGACCCCTCGTCGCCCACGGCCAACCAGAACCACTGTGTGAAGGTGATCGGCCAGACCACCGACGACCCGACCATGGTCATCCCCACGGGCGTCAATGTGGAGATCCACCTCAATTCGCTCGATGTCCTGCACGGTTTCTACGTGCCCGAGTTCAACTTCAGCCGTTATGCCAGTCCCGGATACACCACGTCCTTCGACTTCGATGCGCTCCGCACCGGAGACTTCCGCGGCCAGTGCACGCAGCTGTGCGGTCTCTATCACTCACTGATGTTCTTCAACGTGAGAGCGGTCACGCCGGCCCGGTACTCGGAATGGCTGCGCGGGAATCAGGCTCGCATCAGGAACAACCCCGCGTCGGCGCCGAAGCTCCCTTCCGGGGTGGGCAGCGGTGCGGCAAGCACGAACTCTCCCAGCAACAACCTTGGAGGTGACCTCTCTGGTGACTGACGTCGCTGACGTTCTCGCTCCACCCATGCCTGGCACCGGCGTGGAAGATGCGCCGGACCTGCACCGGCCCGATGCCGGCGGGCACGGCCCCGCGGACGGGCACGCAGCCGGCCACGGGCACGAGGACCATGGCCCGACCGGAATCCTCAAGTGGTTGACCTCCACCGACCACAAGGTGATCGGCCTCAGCTACATGATCACGTCACTCGTCATGTTCTATTTCGCCGGGATCATGGCGCTCTTCATCCGCCTCCAGCTGACCTCACCCCACTCGTCCCTGCTCACGTTCGGGCAGTACAACGAGCTGTTCACCATGCACGGCAGCTTGATGCTCTACCTCTTCGCCGGACCGTTCGCCTTCGGTGGCCTGGCGAATTACGTCGTGCCGCTGCAGATCGGCGCTCCCGACATGGCCTTCCCCCGGCTCAATGCCCTGAGCTACTGGCTGTACCTCACCGGATCGATCACCATGCTGTTGGGCTTCTTGGTGGCCGGTGGAGCCGCCAGCTTCGGATGGGTCGCCTATGCACCCTTGTCGAACTCCATCGCCTCACCGGGCATCGGCGGCGACGTGTGGATCATGGCCCTGGTCCTGACCGGGTTCTCGGCCATCTTCACCGGGGTGAACCTGGTCGCCACCATCTTCTACCTACGCGCCCCGGGCATGACGATGTTCAGGATGCCCATCTTCACCTGGAACATGTTGGTGACCGGCATCCTCATCCTCATCGCCTTCCCGGTTCTCACCAGCGCCCTGGTGATGCTGTTCTGCGACCGGCACTTCGGGACCCACATCTTCACCGCCGTCGGCTGCCATTCGGTTTCGGGCGTCCCCATCCCGTCGTGCGGGTCGCCCCTGCTGTGGCAGAACCTCTTCTGGTTCTTCGGCCACCCCGAGGTCTATATCCTCGCCCTGCCCTTCTTCGGCATCGTCACCGAGATCCTCCCTGTCTTCTCCCGTAAACCGGTGTTCGGCTACAAGGGCATGGTCTTCGCGACCATGGCCATCGCCGCCCTTTCCACAGGCGTCTGGGCCCACCACATGTTCACAACCGGGGCCGTGCTCTTGCCCTTCTTCTCATTCCTGAGCCTGCTCATCGCCGTCCCCACCGGTATCAAATTCTTCAACTGGATCGGGACCATGTGGCATGGCCAACTCACGTTCAACACGCCGATGTTGTTCTGTGTCGGCTTCCTGCTGGCCTTCCTCATGGGGGGCGTGACCGGGATCATGCTGGCCTCACCACCCATCGACTTCTCCACGCACGACACCTACTTCGTGGTGGCCCACTTCCACCAGGTCCTCTTCGGTACGGCAGTCTTCGCCGGGTTCGCCGGTTTGTACTACTGGTACCCCAAGATGTTCGGGCGGATGCTGAGCGACACGCTCGGGAAGTGGCATTTCTGGCTCATGTTCATCGGATTCTGGGTCACGTTCATGCCCCAGTACGTCGTCGGGCTCCTGGGCATGCCCCGACGGGTGGCCAGCTATCCCTCCAACCTCGGCTGGCAGAGCTACAACATCGTGTCCACCGTCGGGGCATTCATCATCGCCCTCTCGTTCGCCATCCTGCTGTGGAACCTGTGGGTGTCGTGGCGCAAGCCCGTCCCGGCCGGTAACAACCCCTGGGACGCCCACACGCTGGAGTGGTTCACGACCTCGCCTCCGCCGCACCACAACTACACCCACCTGCCGCCGATCCGATCGGAGCGGCCGACCTGGGACTACAACCACCCTGATGCGGTGGCCGTCCCCCACGGACACGCAGCCGAGGTCGCCGCCAGGGCCCGGCGGAAGCAGAAGGAGCCTGTCGCATGAAGGTCGAGGCGATCATCTTGTTGTTCCTCGGCCTTTTCTTCGGCCTGGTGGGAGTCGTCTACTGGTTCTGGAGCTACGAGCAGGCCGGCACCGCGATGCTTATCGGTACCTGCACGCTGGGTTTCCTGCCCGGGAGCTACTACTGGTACTGGCACCGGCGCATGGGAAAACGTGTCGAGGACCGCGACGATGCCTCCATCGCTGAGGGTGCCGGTGACATCGACTCCTTCCCCAGCAGCTCCATCTGGCCATTCGTCCTGGGCATGGGTGCCTTCCTGACGGTCAACTCGCTCGTCTTCGGCATCTGGCTGATCTTCCCCGGGATCTCGCTCATCCTCACGGCGCTGGTCGGCGTGACTGCCGAGAGCCGGCGGGGTGGGCACGTCTGAGGAGAGACTCCCGCCGCTCAGCTCCCCTGAGCTGACGGCCGGTAGGTGAGCACGAGGGTGCCCGAGTCGAACGGTTCACGCGGAGCAGCGTGAGCGAAATTCGGGGCGGCCTTGATCGCCTGGACCTGCCCGGTCGGTTCTCCCCGGACGACAGTGGTTCCCGACCAGCTCGGCACATACGTGACGTCACCGAAGCCGAGCGTGTCCGTCGCTCGTCCTGGCTCTTTGTCGGAGCCTCATCCCGCTGGGTGGGCCGTTAGCCTGAACTGGTGACGACCGGATCCCCGTCCACGTCAGGACCTCCGTCCCTCGAGGCTCCGGGGCAGCTCTCGCGTTCGTTGGTGATCCTCATCGCCGTGGCGACAGGCGCCGTCGTGGCCAACCTGTACTACGCCCAGCCGGTGCTGCATCTCGTGGCCCACGACTTCCACAGTGGTGCGGGGCTGACGTCGTTGCTCATCACGGCGACGCAGGTCGGCTATGCGGCCGGCCTGCTCCTTGTCGTGCCGCTGGGTGACCTGCACCCACGCCGGATCCTGGTGGTGCGCATCTTCGTCATCGCCGCGGTCGCCCTGGTTGCGTGCGCCCTGGCCCCCAACATCTGGGTTTTCGGCCTCGCCTCCATCGCCGTCGGGACGTCGTCGGTCGCCGGACAGGTCATGATCCCGTTCGCCGCCGACCTGGCGCCGCCCGAACGCCGCGGCCGGGTGGTGGCCCGGATCATGACCGGACTCCTCCTGGGCATCCTACTGGCCCGGACGGTCTCGGGTCTCGTGGCCCAGCTGGCCGGATGGCGGGCCATCTACTGGTTCTCCGCCGCCCTCATGGTGGTGTTCGCCGCCATTTTGTGGCGGGCGCTGCCGTCTGAAGGGCCCCGCCCGCACCGTGCCTACTGGAACCTGGTGGGATCGTCACTGCGTCTGCTCGTCGACGAGCCCGTCCTGCGCCGGCGGGCGTGGCACGGCGCGTGCGCCTTCGCCTGCTTCAGCGTGCTCTGGACGTCGATCGCGTTCTTGTTGTCGGGTGCCCCGTACCACTACTCGAGTGCCGTCATCGGCTTGTTCGGCCTGGTGGGCGGGGCGGGAATCTTCGCCGCCAACCTGGCCGGCAAGCTGGCCGACGCCGATCGCTCCACTGCCGCCACCCTCGTCGCCGGCGTGCTCCTGACTGCGTCCTTCGGCCTGCTCTGGTTCGGTCGTTCGGCCTTAGCCGCCCTCATCGTGGGCATCGTCGTCCTGGACATCGGGACCCAGGGGATGCAGATCACCAATCAGGCCATCATCTATGCCTTGCGGCCCGATGCGCGGAGCCGGATCAACAGCGCCTACATGGTCTGCTACTTCATCGGAGGGGCCGCGGGGTCGCTCACAGCGGGCGTCGTGTACGGCAGTCACGGATGGGCGGGGGTCTGCGTGCTCGGCGCCGGATTCGGTGCACTCTCCCTGGCTTCCACGCTCTACGAGCGAATGCGTCCTCCGGTCCCGCAGCGGACGGCCACCCCTGTGGCTCCCTGAGCTGAGCCGGCGTCGAGGGACGCCCAGGTGGCCAGGGAAGGGGCGGCAGTTGACCTCTAGCTGATCGAGCGATCAGCTCGGAGTCGGCGGTGGTGGAGGGTCGCGGGGAGGATCTCCTGCCATCCCGGTGGGCGTCGTGACCAGCCGGTAGAGCCAGGAGCCGGTAAGGCGCAAAGTGGCCGGGCGCTGGGCCATTGGTGCTCCCGCCCCCTCGCGAGGAGGGGTGGTCAAGGGACGCCATAGGCGAGGCCGGACATGAGTGGCCGGCCGGCCCTTGACGAGCCCGGGGTCCAACTCCGCGCCAGGCACCATCGAACTGGCCATCCGCCCTGCGGCTGGCCTACTCGCGGCTTTTTCGCCTGTCCCGTGAGCCGGGCAGAGAGTGGAGTGACCCAGGGAGACGTCCGGCGAGCCTTTAATTTCTGATTGCTAGACTTCTAGCTTTCAGTTTCCACAAGTGCGCAGGCGGGCGCAGCCAGCCGCGACAGCGCAGGCAACCCATCGGCCTGCAGAAGTCCCCCCGGGCGGTGACCCGGCCCGACGCCACTGCTCAGCCCGTAAGGGAACTAGCGGCTGACCTGGCGAGCGCCCGTGGGCGAGCTCTCCCTACTGGCGGTCAGCGAAGGCGCGGCCAACGGTGAGACGTCGATGCGCTCGGGTACCGGCTCAGGCTCCAGCTCGTGGGGTGTATCACCGGGCCGCGGTGGAGTCGGGACCGTGGTGTACTCGCCCTCGGCGGAGCGATGGACCACCACGGCACGCTTCCGCTTGCCGATGCCCCGCACACCCTGCATCTCCCTGCAGATCCCATAGGTGACGAACGCGACGACGATCGGGACGACGAACGTCAGCACCCGGAAGGCCCACAGGACGAAGTTGAGCGATAGGCGGAAGTAGTTGGCGAGGACGTCGGTCGAGCTGGCTGCGAACAGCGTGAACAGCAGCGCCAGCATGGCGGCGCCGGCTGCGGTGCGCTTGGGCCGATCGCGCGGCCGGTCCAACAGGTTGTGCAACTCGTTGTCGCCGGTCATCCGGCGTTCGAGGTACGGCCAGATGAGGGCGATGTTGAAGATCAACCCGGGGAAGATGACGGCGGGCAGGAGGACCTCGAGGGGAATGGTATGCCCCCAACCAGCGAACTCCCAGGCCGGCATGATCCGCAAGGCGCCGTCGAGCCAGCCCATGTACCAGTCGGGCTGCACGGCATAGGAGATCTTCGAGGCATCGTACGACCCGAACTGCCAGATGGGGTTGATCTGGGCGAACGCGCCCAGAAGCGCCGTTGCGCCGACCACCATGAAGAGGAAACCGGTGGTCTTGGCCATGAACGTCGGGAACATCGGTGATCCGACGACGTTGGTCTCGGTGCGCCCAGGGCCCTTGAATTGCGTGTGCTTCTGGCGCACCAACAGCCCCAGGTGTGCGCCCAACAGCCCGAAAAAGGCGAGCGGGATGAGCAGGACGTGGATGATGAAGAAGCGCGGGATGATGATGCCGTTGCCCGGGAACTGCCCTCCCCACAAGAACGTGCCCAGGTAGCTCCCGACGAACGGGATCGACTCGACGATGGAGTAGCCGATGCGCAATCCCGTCCCCGAAATGAGGTCATCGGGCAACGAGTACCCGATGAACCCCTCGAGGATGGCCAGGATCAGCATGATGGTGCCGATGATCCAGTTGAGCTCGCGTGGCTTGCGGAAGGCCCCCGTGAAGAAGACGCGCGCCATGTGGACCACGATGGAGCCGACGAAGATGTCCGCCGCCCAGTGGTGCATCTGGCGCACCAGCAGCCCGCCACGCACACCGAAGGAGATGTTGACCGTCGAATTGAACGCCTCGGACACCCGCTGGCCCCGGAGCGGGGCGTAGGTACCGTGATAGATCACCTGGGTGGCCGACGGCACGAAATACAGGGCCAGGAAGATGCCGGTCGCGATCAGCACCACGAACGAGTAGAGCGCGATCTCCCCCAGCATGAAGGACCAGTGGTCGGGGAAGATCTTGTCCAGCATGACCCGGCCGCCTTTGGCCAGCCCGAGCCGGTCGTCGAGCTCGTTGACGGCACTGCTGACCCGGCCGTACGGCCCGAGCGCCTGCTTCTTGGTCTTCGCCGTGGGCAGAGCGGGGCTCATGTCCCGTTCTCCTGGGTCGTGGTTCTCTCGTAAAACCCGGGTCCGATCGGCTGGTCGAAGCCGGTCTGTGCCCGCAGGGTCCCGGCGTCGTCGAAGTACAGCGGCAGTTGCGGGAGCGGGCGGGGGGCCGGCCCGAACTGCGGTATGGCGCCATTGCGCACGTTGAACATCGACTGGTGGCACGGGCAGACCAGCAGTTCGAGTTCCTGTTCATACAGCCCGACCGGGCAGCCGAGATGGGTGCAGACTTTGGAGTAGGCCACGTAGCCGGCGGGCGCCCATGTCTCACGGCCCTTGGCCGTCACCAGGTTCGTGTCCTGAACCCGGATGAGCACCGTCTGGTCGACCGCCTGCCCGCTGTCGGTGTTCTCGAGCCCGGCGGGGTAGACCGTCATGATCCCGCCCACCACGAGCGTGTCCCTGGTGACCGAGCGCCCGCTGGAGTCGACCAGCAGTCTCCCTTTGCGCCAGTTGCTGGTCTCGAGCGACGTGCCCGGGAGCGGGCCCAGGGACCGCACCAGGGGGAAGAGGGCCACAATGCCGAAGATCCCCGCACCGACAGCGAACAGGCCGCCCAGTAACTTGCGGCGCTTGACCACGACGGTCGACCGCTCGACGAGTGCCGCCGCCATGGAGTCGCGGTCTTCGGGCGAGGACGCGAGGACGTGGCGCTCCTCGACGAACGGGCCCTGGGGCATGAGGTACTTCCCCCACGCCGTCAGCCCGAAGCCGAGGAGGAGGAGACCGAGACCCACGGTGCCGCCGAGGATCCAGGGATTCCAGTTCTGGGTGTAGGCCACCCCGAATCCGGCGATGAACACGATGGCCACCACCAGGATGAGGGCGATGATGCCCTCCGCCCGCTTCGGGTTACGAGCGGCGTCCCCCATGTGCGGATCGCTGAGCGTGGCGATGGGCATCGGGACCTTGGTCCGCGACGGCTCGTGGTTGTCGATGTCCTCACTCACGTGCGCTCACCGATCCAGAAGCAGATGAGGGCCAGACCTCCGACGCCGATCAGGAGCGCGATGAAGCCCTCGGCCACCGGGCCCACCCCACCCAGACCGGCACCACCCGGGTTCGTGGGGTGTTGGATCTTCTCCGTGACGTAGGCCACCACGTTGCGCACCTGCGCGTCGGTCAGGTTGCCCGAGAACCGGGGCATGTTGGCCGGGCCGGTCCGGATCGCCTCGGCTACCTGCTGCGGGGTGATGTGTGGATCCTGGAGCGTCGGCGCGTTGGTGCCGAAGGCCAGGGCGTCGCCGGCTCCGGTGATGGTGTGGCAGGCGGCGCAGTTCAACGAGAAGAGGTCTGCGCCGTCAGAGACGTTCGCCCCGTTCAGGTCCGGGGTGGGCACCGCCGGCGCCGCAGGGTCGAGCGACTCGATGTAAGCCGCTACCTCGAGCGCCTGCTTGTCGTTCAGGCGGGGTGGCTTGCGCTCGGCCTCAATGGCCTTGATGTCGGCCGCCGGCATACGCCCGGTGGTGATCCAGAAGTCGACGGTCGCGGCGCCGACCCCCTGCAGGTTGGGACCGATCGTCGCCTGCCCCGTCGGGGAGACTCCGTTCGCTGTCGACCCGTGGCAGCTGGAGCACGTCTGATCGAAGAGGAGCTTGCCCGCTGAGGCGAAGGCCCGGGGCGGGTTGGTGTAGGTGATGGCGCTGCTGCCGTAGCGGATGACCATGCCGTCGAAGCAGGTGAGCTTGGTGCTGGCGAAGGGGTTCCCGGTGTTGTGGACGTTGCTGACACCCCTGAGGTTCACGGAGCCGCAGGCTTTGACCGAGGCGCTCAGGTTCTGCGTCTTCGTCGTCGACGCCTGGGCCACGCCGGGAAAGACGAGCGCGAGCGAACTGAGTGCCGCGATGGCGAGAAGGCCTCCGGGCAAGAGCAACTTCGTGCGGGACGTGCGTCGTGTCTTCTGTGCGCGTGGACTCGACATGTCTATTTCAGGAAGAACAGGCAACTGAAGAGCCCGATCCAGACGATGTCGACGAAGTGCCAGTAGTAGCTGACCCCCTGCACGGCGGAGAGCTCGCCGGGGTCGCCGCCGACGTCGCCTCTCATGCGGCCGAGGAGGAAGATCATGGCCACCAGGCCCAGGAAGACGTGCAGGCCGTGCAGGCCGGTCATGATGAAGAAGAGCGAGCCGTAGGAGTTCGTGTTCCACCGGGTGGTGATGGTGAACCACTCGACCACCTGGTTGCCGAGGAATGCGCCACCGAGGATGAAGGTCGCCACGATCCAGCGGCGAGCGGAAATCCGGTTGCGCCACTCGACCAGGTGGACGGCATGTTGCATAGTGAAGCTCGACGAGACGAGCACCAGGGTGAAGATGATGCCCCGAATGGTGTCGAGGTGGGTCCCAACCGGGGGCCAGACACCGCCGACGGCGTTGGCGCGGATGGTGAAGAAGGCGGCGAACAGCCCGCTGAAGAACATCAGCTCGGAGCCGAGCCAGATCATGACCCCCACGGCCAGCATGGGTGGTCGATCGTGAACGATCCTGCCTGTTGGCGCTGGGTGGTCCACCGAAACCGCCTGGGTCACAGGGCAATTTCTAGTCGACGGGAGCTGTAACGCGCCAACAAGCAGGTGACAGCGTTTTCCTGTTCAGTCCCTGAGGGGGACCTGGATCAACTCTCCGGTCCCGAGAGCGCGACAGGCAATGGTTCGGCATGCACCACGGCCAGCCGTCGCGTGGGTCTGGTGAGTGCGACGTAGAGGGTGCGCAACCCCCGCGTCGTAGCCACCGGCGGCCCCTCGCCGGCCATCTCCTCACCGACGGCGGCGACGAGAGCCGGCTCGACCACCACGACGGCGTCGAATTCGAGACCGTTCGTCTCATCAGCGGGGAGGAGCACGAGGCCGGCCGCCAACCCCTCGCCGGAGGGATCCCGGGGATCGGTCGGGAACAGTCCCGCATCGGAGAGGGCACGGGCGAGGTCGGGCAGCATGACGGCGGGGCCCAGTACCGCCACCCGGCCCGGGGCGACGGCCGCCACCTCTTCGCGGGTGGCCTGGGCCACGGCGGACGCCAGTCCGGCCCGCGAGGCCCTGATGATTCGGGGGGAGAAGCCCGACTGGCGCACCGGGCGCGGTGGCGTGATCGCCGGCGCCGCCACCGCCAGCACCTTGGCCGCCACGGCGATCACCTCGGCCGGGGTCCGGTAGCTCACGGTCAGCTCGACCAGACGGGTCGCGCGTTGCGGGCTCAAGTGCCTGGTGACGTCGTCCCAGCTCTCGGGGGCCCACGGGCCCGTCGCCTGGGCGATGTCGCCCACGACGGTCATCGATCCCGAGAGGGAGCGGCGGGCCAGCATCCGCAGCTGCATGGGCGAGAGGTCCTGGACCTCGTCCACCACGATGTGGCCGAACGACCGCACCTCGTCGTCGGGCCCGGTGAAGGGCCCCGATGTCGGGGCGGGTGACGCCGCGAGGCCCTGGGGCCAGAAGCCCACATCCTGGGCGTTGCCTTCTTCGGCCCTGCCCTGGCGCCCCCGATTCGGGCGGGCCCCCCCTCGCCGGGGGCCGAGGAACGTGCGCGCTTCGTCGATGAGCGCGGCATCGGCGACGGTCCACGGCACCTCGTCGAGAGAGCGGCTCCGGGGTCGGTACAGGCGCTGGACCGCGTCGGCGCTGAGGATGTCCTGGCCCGCTGCGGCTAGCAGGGGGCGCGCACCCAGGAGATCGTGCAGGAGCTCATGAGGTGACAGGCGCGGCCACATACGGTCGAGCGCTTCGGCCACCTCCGGAGTACGGCGCAGACGGCGTGCCAGGTCGGCCTGCTCCTCGGCGCTCGGCCCGTCGTCGTCCAGCTGCTCGTTGCCGCGGGTAAGCCGGGAGCGGTAGTCGTCGGCCAGCGCGCGCAGCACGTGAGCCTCCACGAAGCGCCGGCGCACGTTGTGGGTGCCCGGACGGCGACGGGCCATCGCGATGATCTCCTCGGTGGTGCGGGCCCGGAGGCGCAGGACGCCGGCGCCGAACGGGATCTCGAGGTCCTTCCGCAGTGGCCGCTGGCGGGTCCGCACGGCTCGACCGAGGACCTTGACCATGCGCACGTCGCCCTTGAGCTTGGCCACGGCGGCGGCGTCGACCCCCCGGACCCGGATCTCGGGGACCAGACCGGCCACGGTCGAGAGGCTGACGCCGGTCTCGCCCAGCGAGGGCAGGACCTGCTCGATGTAGCGCAGGAAGAGAGGGTTGGGACCGACGACGAGGACGCCCTGGCGCTCCAGCGGGAAGCGGTGCGTATAGAGGAGGTAGGCCGCCCGGTGCAGAGCCACGGCGGTCTTTCCCGTGCCGGGCCCACCTTGGACGACCAGGACCCCGCTCAGCGGGGAGCGGATGATCTCGTCCTGCTCCCTCTGTATGGTCCCGATGATGTCGCCCATATGGCCGGTCCGGGCCTGGCCGAGGGCCGAGAGCAGGGCTCCGGGGCCACCCAGCACCATGCCTTCGGAGAGCAGGCGCTCGCCCGAGGAATCCCCGTCGGGCTGGGCGCTCGGGGAAACGGGGAGCAGCGGCGCGCCCGGAGCCCGCGAGGGGTCGACGAAGTACTCGTCCTCCAGCCCCAGCACGGTGCGGCCGCGGACGGCCAGGTGCCGGCGCCGGGCCAGGCCCTGGGGGTCGAGTCCCGTGGCCCGGTAGAAGGGCTCGGCCACGGGCGCCCGCCAATCGACCACGAGGGGCTCGTGATCGGGGCCGGACACGGCGAGGCGGCCGATATGGAATGACTCCCCGAGCAGGGGCCGGTCCCCGTCGCCCGCATTGGGCCCTGCGTTGACGGTCGAGCCGTCCCCGGCGGAGCCGTCAGCGTCAGTGGCAGCGTCGGGTTCAGGGTCGGCGTCGGAGCGAGGGTCGGGGTCGGGGTCGGGGAAACGGTCGATCCGCCCGAAGTAGAGGGCCTGATCCCCGATGTCGAGCTGTTCCAGCCGGGCCAGGCTCGTGCGCACCACGATGTCGCGCTCGGTGCGCGACTGGAAGGTGCCGCCCTTGCCCAGGTCGAGTACGCCCTGCAACATCTGGCGGGCCTCGCCGCGCATGGACTCGAGACCGTCGTGGGCGCGATTGAGGAACTCCTGCTCATCCTCCAGATCGGGATGGTCCGGCACGCTGCCCCTCTCTCCCCCGCCTTTCAGGGAAACGGTTCAGTCTAGGCGACGGCTCACGACCCGGTAACGCAGCAGGGGACGCCTACGATGAGCCCCATGCTGATTTCGACCATGAACGACGTTCCGGGTTACCGGGTCTCGGCGGTGTTCGGCGAGGTCTTCGGGCTCACCGTACGCTCCCGCAACATCGGGTCGCAGTTCGGTGCCGCGTTCAAGTCCCTGGCCGGCGGCGAGCTGAAGGGAATGACCAAGAACCTGCAGCTCAGTAGGGAGGAAGTAGTGGGACGCATGGTGGAGGAAGCGGAGGCCAAAGGCGCCAACGCGGTCCTCGCCATGCGCTTCGACACCTCGGAGATGGGTGGCAACTGGACCGAAATCTGTGCCTACGGCACGGCGGTCGTCATAGAGCCGCTCGGGTGAGCCCGGGGGCGGCCGCCGACACGGACCTCGTGCGCGCCTGCTTCCGCCAGCCGGTGTCGCGCACGCCCGTCTGGTTCATGCGCCAAGCAGGGAGGTCGCTGCCCGAATACCGCGCCGCCCGCGGCACGGGATCCATTCTCAACGCCATCGGCGACGCGCCGCTGGCCGCCGAGCTGACGTTGCAACCCGTCCGCCGCTACGGGGTCGACGCCGCCATCCTCTTCTCCGACATCGTGGTGCCGGTCCACGCCATCGGGTTCGGCGTCGATGTCGAGCCCGGCAAGGGACCGGTGGTGGCCGAACCGTTTCGCAGTGCGGCCGACCTCGCTCGCCTGCGCCCACTCGAGCCCGCGCTCGATACGCCGTACGTCCTCGACGCGGTCCACCTCGTCGCCCGTGAGCTCGCCGGCACCAACGTGGCCCTCATCGGCTTTGCCGGTGCCCCGTTCACCGTGGCCAGCTACCTGATCGAAGGCGGGCCCTCGCGGACCTTCACCAAGGTGAAGGCGCTCATGCACGGCGACCCTGCGCTCTGGAGCGCGCTCATGGACAATCTGGCCGCCATGTCAATTTCCTTCCTGCGGGCGCAGATCGAGGCCGGGGTACAGGCCGTGCAGCTCTTCGACAGTTGGGCCGGGAGTCTCTCGCCCGATGAGTACGTGCACTTCGTGCTGCCGGCCACCCGAACGGTGCTCGAGGGAATCGCCGATCTCGGCGTCCCCACCATTCTCTTCGGCGTGGGCACCGGCGAGCTATTACCCCTGATGGCGACCGCCGGCGCCGACGTGATCGGCGTGGACTGGCGGGTGCCGCTCGACGTGGCCCGCACCCGCGTCGGGGCCGACCACGCCGTCCAGGGCAACTTGGACCCGGCGCTGTGTGTCGCCCCCTGGCCCGTCGTCGAGGCCGCGGCCCGCCAGGTCATGGCCGACGGCGCCGCTGACGGGAGTGGCACCGGCCACGTCTTCAACCTGGGCCACGGCGTCCTGCCCGAAGCCGACATCGGCATCCTCGGCGCCGTCGTCGACCTGGTGCACGCCGAGAGCGTGCGGGGATGAAATGGGAGCGCCCGTGACCGGCCGCGTCGGCGTGCTCGTCATGGCCCACGGCACGCCGCGGCGAACGACGGATATCGGCTCCTTCTACACCCGGATCCGGCGGGGGCGGCCACCGTCGCCCGAGCAGCTGGCCGACCTGGAACGGCGCTACGCCGCCATCGGCGGGCTCTCGCCCCTCACCGAGCGCACCCGGGCCCAGGTCGACGCCCTGCGCGCCGAGCTCGAGCGCCGTGCGCCGGGCCGCTACGTGGTCGCCTACGGCGCCAAACACACCGATCCCCTGATCGAAGAGGCCGCAGCCACCGTGGCCGGGGCGGGTGTCGACCAGGTGATCGGCCTGGTCCTGACTCCCCACGGCTCCTCGCTGGGCTCGGGCGAGTACCTGGCCCGGGCGGAAGAGGCGCTGGCGGGCAACGTCCCGTTCCACGCCGTGCCGCCCTGGTACGCCGAACCGGATCTGGTGGCGCTGTTGGCGGAGCGGGTCAACGATGCCCTCGGGCAGATCGGGGCCGGCCGCGACGAGGTGGGCCGGGACCAGAGCCCCTTCCCCGTGATCTTCACGGCCCATTCGTTGCCCGAGCGCATTCGCGACATGGGTGACACCTATCCCGAGCAACTGCAGGAATCGGCGGCGCTCGTGGCGGCCTCGGCCGGCCTCGTGCGCTGGCAGGTGGCCTGGCAGAGTGCAGGGCGTACGCCCGAGCCCTGGCTCGGACCCGACATCCGCGACGTGGTGCGCGCGCTGGCGGCCGATGGCACCGGGGCGGATGGCGCCGGGGCGAATGGGACCGGGGTCGCCGGCGTCGTGGTCTGCCCGATCGGCTTCGTGACGGATCATCTCGAAGTCCTCTACGACCTCGACGTGGAACTGGCCGCGGTGGCCGACGAGGTCGACCTGACGTTCGCCCGCACGGCGTCGCTCAACGACGACCCACGTTTCATCGGCGTCCTGGCCGACGTGGTCGGCGCCACCGGGGCGCGTCGGGACTAGGCCGTGCAACGGGTCGTGGTCGTCGGCGGGGGGATCAGTGGGTTGGCCGCGGCCTGGGAGCTCACCGGCAGCGGTGGCGGCGCCGGCGGCGCCCGCAGCGGCTCCGGACGTGGCTCCGATGCGCCGCACGTGCTCGTCCTCGAATCGTCGTCACGGCTCGGGGGCGCACTCCACAGCGCGCCCTTCGGTGGTCGGATGGTCGACACGGGCCCCGACGGATTCCTGGGACGCCGGCCCGAAGCGCTCGATCTCTGTCGCGAGATCGGGCTCGCCGACGCATTGGTGCCCATCGCCGGCCGCGGTGCGGGCGTGTGGTCCCGCGGCAGGGTCCGCACCCTGCCCGACGGCCTCGCGCTGGGCATTCCCATCCGCTTCTGGCCGGCGGCCCGCTCGGGCATCCTCGGGGTACGCGGCAACGTGGCGCTGGCCCGTGACGCGTGGCTCCCGCGACCCGACGTGCGCGGACCCATCGGCGACCGTTCCATCGGGCCCCTGGTGTCGCGCAAGCTGGGCCGGCGCGTGGCCGAACGGCTGGTGGACCCCCTGATCGGCGGTATCCACGCCGGATCGGTGGACGACATGTCGGCCGCGGCCACCTATCCACCGCTCCTTGCCGCCGCCCAGAAGAGAGGCAGCCTGATGCGGGCGCTGCGGGCCGAAGTCCCTCCTCCCTCCCCCGATGCCCCACCGCTCTTCTGGGCCCTCGACGGCGGCATGGCATCACTGATCGAACACCTGCGCGCCGCGCTCACGGCACGGGGCGTGGAGATCCGCTGTGCGGCACCGGTCGATCGTCTCGAGCGGCTCGGCACGCGGTGGAACGTGGCGAGCGGTGCGTCCCACGACGATGCGGACGCGGTCGTCCTCGCGGTCCCCGCCCCGGTGGCGTGCGATCTGCTCCGGCCCCACGACGACGAGGCGGCGGGACTCCTGGCGCACATCGACTACGCCTCGGTCACCCTGGTCACCTTCCGCGTCAGCGCCGACGCGTTCACCGCCCCGCTGCTCGGCACCGGATTCCTGGTCCCGCGCGCCAGCCCGACGCCGCACGGCGACGAGCCGTGGGCGGTGACCGCCTGCACGTATCTCTCGCAGAAGTGGCCGCATGTCGGTACCGAGGGCGAGATCCTCCTCCGGGCCTCGGTCGGGCGCTTCGGCGACGACCGCGCCGCAGCGTGGAGCGACGAGGAGATCGTGGAGCGGGTGTGGAGCGAGCTCGGGCTGCTCATCGGGCACTCGCAGGACCCGCTCGAATCGATGGTGGCGCGGTGGCCCGGGGCTTTCCCCCAGTACAGGGTGCACCACCTGCTGCGCACTGCGGGAATTGAGGCGGCAGTGGCACGCCTCGGGGGGATCGCCGTGGCCGGCGCCGCCTACCGGGGTGTCGGCATCCCGGCGTGCATCGCCAGCGGGAGGGCAGCGGCCCGGGCCGTCTCGTGACCCTTTCGGGGCGCCGGGGGCGGCTCGCGCTTCCGTCGCTCGGTGCCGGTGCGCTGCTCGCCCTCTCGCTCCCTCCGTGGGGATGGTGGCCACTCGGCGTGGCCGGTGCGGGCTTGTTCTACTGGCGGCTGGCCGGGCTGCGGGCCCGGACCCGTGTCTGGTCGGGCTGGCTCGCCGGGCTCGGCTGCTACCTGCCGGGGTTGTTCTGGGCCCGGGCCTTCAACTGGTACGGCGCTGCCGTGCTGATCGCGCTGGAGGCCCTGTTCTTCGCGGCCGCAGCCGTCCTCACCCCGCCGGGGCCGGGCCGGGCGCCGGCGTTCGTGGCGGCCGGCACCCTGGCCGAGTCCCTCCGCATGACGTGGCCCTTCGGCGGGCTCCCCCTCGGCGGGATCTTCCTGGGACAGGCCGACGGGCCCCTCCTCCAGGTGGCCCGCATCGGCGGACCGCTGTTGCTCACGGCCGGCGTCTGGGTGGGTGGGGTCGGAGTGGCCACCCTCGTCGTCGGGGTGAGGCGCTCGCGATACGCCATGGCCGGACGCGGCGCCACGATCCTGGGCGCGCTGGCCCTCGTCGTGCTCCTCGGGGCGGTAGTCCCCGACGGTGGTGCGCCGCTGCGCTCCATCTCCATGACCGCCGTCCAGGGCGGTGGGCGGCGCGGGGTCAGCAAGGAGCAGGTCGATCCCGCCACCGTGTTCGCCGCCCAGGTACGTGCCACGCCCGCGCTACCCCCTCGCGGCCGATCCCGGGCCGTGGTGCTCTGGCCCGAGGACGTCATCTCCCTCTCCGGGTCGTTACGCGGATCAGCCCAGGACCAGGTCATGGCCCAGCTGGCCCGGCGCCTCCACGCCACCGTCATCGCCGGCGTCACCGAACCGGCGGGCCCGCGCTCGTTCCGCAACGAGATCGTGGTCTGGGCCCCGAACGGGCGGATCGTCGACACCTTCGAGAAGGTGCACCGCGTCCCCTTCGGTGAGTACATCCCGCTCCGCTCGCTGTTCTCGCGTTTGGCCGACGTGTCGGCGGTCCCGAGCGACGCCGTCCCCGGCCATGCCTCGGGGCTGCTCCGGACGCCTGCCGGACCGCTGGGCACGCTCGTCTCCTTCGAGGTCTTCTACGCCAACCGCAGCCGCACCTCGGTCCGCGCCGGCGCCGAGCTCCTGATCGTCCCGACCAACACGTCGTCGTACGCCACCGCGCAGGTGCCCACCCAGGAGGTTGCGGCCGACGCCGTGCAGGCCGTCCAGACCGGACGGGACCTGGTGCAGGCCGCGCCCACCGGGTACAGCACGGTGGTCACCCAACGCGGGGTGATCCTGCAGCGCTCGGTGCTCGGCCGGGCCCAGGTGCTCACCGCCACCGTGCCGCTCCGGCGCGGCTTCACCCCCTACGACCACTGGGGCGACCTCCCGGTCCTCGTCGCCGCCGGCCTGCTGCTGCTGGCCGGTTGGCAGCGGGCGCGCCGCCATTCCCGCTACTCGTAATACCCCGAATGGATGTAGACGCAGGGGATGCCGTCCGCCACGTACATCGCGTGATTCGAGGGGTCGTCCTCGAAGGCCAGACGGAGGTCGAAACCATGGGCTCGCAGGTCCACCACCGTCCGTTGCTTGAACTCGGTGACCTGGGTGTAGTCGCCGCGCTCGCGCATGACCAGGAGATCCCAACGCAGGCCGTAGCGGCGCAGCCAGGCCAGGGTCTGCGGTTGGACCCGGAGCGGTCGGCCCGTCAGCAACACGACGGCCAACGAGGAGTCGAGCAGCTCGAGCAGACGAGCGATCTCCTCGATCACCGGGTCGTCCCCGCACGCCTCGAAGAAGGCCGACCAGTCGCGATTTCCCTGCTCAATGAAGTGCTGGCGTCCAGCGGCATCGGACAGGACGCCGTCGATATCAAAGATCACGGCGGGGCCACCCGGGTGCGCCGGACCTTCAGCGGTGCGCCAGCTCCAATTGGAGTGCCTGTCGTCGGGGTGGTTGTCGAGCACGAAAGTCCAGCTTATCGGGCACGACTCCCCCGCTCGGCCTGAGAATCCCCCTCAAGATGGACGTCATTACCCCTCCGTAGGTGAGACGATGGACCAGGCATGCCATTGGACATCGACCAGGTGAGGATCGACGTCGCCCTCGGCCGCAGGGTCATGGTGCTCGGCGACCTCCTCCTCCCGCCCGAACCCTCACCGAGCTCGTTGGCCACCTGCCGCGACATCGCCCAGCAATTGGACGAGTGGCAGGGACCGGGCGTCGTCGTCATCTGCGGACAGCTGGTGGCGCTTGCCGGTGGTGGCACACAGGAGAGAGCGACAGCGGCGCTCAAGGCGCACGTCGGCCTGACCGCCGCGTTCGCGGCCTTCGCCGCCCGTCCTGATTCGCAGGTCCTGATGGTCATCGGCGCGGTACACCCTCCCAACGACCTGGCCGCCCTCCTGGACGGACTCGGTGTCTCGGCCCAAGCCGCGGTGGACCTGGACTGTACGACCGGCGCCGGACAACGACGCGTGCTGATCCGGGCCGGCACGCCCGACACCGACACGACACACGCCACCGATGCCGTCGCGCCCGGCGATGAGCGCCCATGGCTCAACGGAATGGAGCGTCTGGACGATCCCCGCCAGGCGCCGCGCTTCGTACGGTCCCGCTTGCTCTACCGCCGCTTGCGCCACTACCTGTGGGCGCCCCCACTGATCCTGGCCGCGTTGGCGCTCTCGTTGCGCCTGGAGGTGGTGATCGACGGGCTCGGCCACGTCTTCCGCTCGCCACGCCAGCAGCGCGCACTCCAGCACGCGTACAACGCAACCTGGTTCTCACGACTCCTCGTCACGATCGCCATCGGCATCGCACTCCTCGCCGTCCTGGCGGTTGTCGTGGCCGTCACGTCGCGCGGCATCTGGCGGGCCCTGGGCGGCGAAGGCCTTCCCTCCCCGTGGTCATCGGAAGGCGCACGCACCCAGGGCCGGCGCGCCACCGCGCACGAGCTCCTCACCATCGAGGGGGAGAACGTCCTCGACGTGACCCGTCGGGCCATCGCGGGCGGGGCGACCGGAGTCATCGTGGGCGGTGCCCTCGTCGCCGAGCTGACACACCTCGACGTCGGCTTCTTCGCCAGCCCCGGTGCCTCGTCGGAGGTCGTGCACGAACACCGGGCGCGGTTCGGCCTTCCGCCGACCTACCTCCACCATCGCCAAGCCTCCACGATCGAGATCGAAACGGGTGCGGATCTGCACATCCGTCTCACGCAAGCCGAGGTCGACCTGCCGCTGGCCACCCTGGGCGAGCGTCTGTTGACACGCGATGCGGTCGTCAAGGGGCGGACCAAGGCAGCCGACCTCCACCCCGAGCTGGTCGCCAGCTGGCCCGGCGGGGCGTCGTGGCCCCCGGCGCCCGAAGTGGCCGCCGACCGCATACGGGTACGGCGGATCCGCCGCATCGCCGCCACGTCCCTCTTTGTGGCCGGGTTGATCGACCTGCTCTCGGCGGTGACGGCCCCCGTGCGCGACCACCTGCACCTGATTTCGCAATTCCTCCCCATCGAGGTGGCACGCGCCGCCGGGGCGCTGGTGGCCATCTCGGGCATCGCGATGATCATGCTCTCGCGTGGTGTGCTCAAAGGTCAGCGCCGTTCGTGGCTGGTAGCCGTGGGGGCATTGTCCGCCTCCCTCGTACTTCACATCCTCCATGCGGCCGACGTGATCAGCCTGCTCGTCTGCGCCGGTGTCCTGGCGCTGCTCATCGTCCAGAGAGACCGTTTCCGGGCGCAGGCCGAACAGGGCACGGTGCAGTCCGCGTTCCTGATCCTGGCCATCGGTGGACTGACCGCGACCTTCGGCGCCCTCATCGGGGTCGAAGTGGCGGGGCGGGTCCACCACCACCCGCTGCCCCCTTGGCCCCAGGTCCTGCTCGGCTCGGCCGAACGCCTCATCGGTGTGCAGGATGTGCATTTTCCCGCCCATATCAACCGTTTCGCCTCCCCAAGCCTGCTCGCCGTGGGCCTCACCCTGATCGTGTATTCCCTCTACCTCTTGACGCGCCCGGTGGTCGATCGCCGGCTCTCGAGCGGGCGGGCGCTCGTCGGGCGGCGGGCGGCCGAGCTCAGGGCGCGGGACATCGTCCGCCGTCATGGCACCGGCTCCCTGGACTACTTCGCGCTGCGCGACGACAAGCAGTGGTTCTTCCACCGTGACTCACTGGTGGCCTACGCCGTCTTCGGCGGCGTCTGCCTGGTCTCCCCTGATCCGATCGGCCCCTTCACGGAACGGGCGCACGTGTGGGACGCCTTCCGCCGCTACGTCGATCGCAAGGGGTGGGGGCTCGGCGTCATGGCCGCCGGCGAGGCGTGGCTGCCCACCTACCAGGCCTCGGGCATGCGCTTCCTCTACATCGGCGACGAGGCGGTCGTCGATCCCCGCCAGTTCTCTCTCGAGGGCGGCAAGATGAAGGGGCTGCGCCAAGCCGTCAACCGCGTCGCCCGCTACGGGTACACGGTGAGGTTCTTGGACCCGGCTCACTTGAGTCCCGACGATGCGGCCCGCCTGGTCGAGCTCATGAACCTGAGTCGCCGGGGCGACCAGGAGCGTGGCTTCTCCATGATGCTGGGCCGGCTCTTCGATCCCCGTGACACCGGGTTGCTGCTGACGCTGGTCGAGGGACCCGACGGCGCTCCGGTCGCCATGTGCCAGTTCGTACCGTCGACGGCCATCGGCGGTTACTCGCTCGATCTCATGCGCCGCGACCCGGCGGAGCATCCCAACGGGCTGCTTGACTTCGCGCTGTGCTCCACCATCGCCCACATGAAGGAATTAGGCATGAAAGGCCTGAGCCTGAACTTTGCCGCTCTGCGTTCGGTGCTCGACGGTGAGTCCGGTGACGGGGTGACCCAACGCGTCGAGCGCTGGGCCCTGCGCCGGCTGTCGGGGGTCCTGCAGATTGAGACGTTGTGGCGTTTCAACGCCAAGTACGAGCCCACATGGCTCCCCCGCTACATCGTCTTCGACTCGGCCGAACAATTCGTCCCGGTAGCCGTGCAGATCATGCGGGCCGAATCCCTGACCGAGGTCCCGGTCATCGGCCGCCTCCTCACGACGGCGTCGGCCAAGCGGGCCGGACCGGCCGTGCCCGAAGAGGTTCTGGCCGCCCTGCGCAACAACCAACCCAGCGACAACGACGCCGTGCCGGCCGCCGAGGAACGCCAGCCCGAGCCGACAGGAAGTTAGAGCGGACGCCGTGCCGGACGATGGCCGCGATGATTTCGCGGAGAAGTGTCCGCGGTGCGGCCACGCCGGCTGCGGCGGCTCGTGTGACCGTTGCGACCGTTGCTGGAGCGAGCGACAGCAGCGCGAGCGTCCGCCGCACCACTCGTGACGGGGCCGATCACGACGGGGTCACTCATGACGGGGGGCCCGACGACACCTCGAGTCTGACCATCGATCCCGGGGCCACGAACGAGCCCCCGACGGGACTCTGCGCGAACACCGCACCCGGGGGGGCCGCGTTCGAGGACCCTGAGACCGAAGCAGTGGTGAGGTCGGCGGCCTCTAGTTCCGCCGTTGCTTGGGCGAAGGAAATGCCGATGAGGTTCGGCACAGTCACACGGGTGGGTGTCCGCGGAGGAACCGGCCCCGTGGCCGGGACGGCGAACGACGGGGTACCACCGGAACCGACGACGTCGCCATGGCGGGAGGCCACCACACTCACGGCGACCACGAGCACGACCGCAGCGGCTACTGCTCCCACCAGGAGCCTTGACCGCCGGGTACCTGGCTATGTCAGGGTGTCAATGGGTCGGTGTTTCAACGGTCGGCGTGCCCGGGGGATCAGGCCGGCCCCGGGGTGGGCGGCGGCGACTCTCGCTCATGGCCTCAGGAGTCGAACCAGTCCCACTGCCACGGGGTGATGGTCTGCAGTGGTCCGGCGAACCGGGGCCGCACGGGTGCGCCGGCCCAATGATCCTGCACCAGCGGTCCGGCCTCCGCCGCCACCTCGAGCGGATCCCCGTCGAGGAAGAGCACCGTGATCCGCGTCATATCCTGCGCTCGAAGGTCCGGCGGGGGGTCCTCGCTCCGGGCGAACCCCCACCGCCTGGTGGCGAAGGACCAGAGACCGGCGACGCCCGGGACCTCCAGCAGCTGCGGAAAATGCCGGGTGTGACGGAGGCGGAGATACTCGTCGAGCGACGGCCCCGGTGCGAGCGGCTCGTCGATCACGGCATAGATCCCCCGGTTGGGCCGCCACGGGATGACGTCGGGCCCGACCAGCGTGCGGGGCGCCGCCAGCGCTTCGAGGAACTCCCACGCTCCGGACAGCCGGGCCCGGCGGTGCTCGTAGAAACGGCCGAGTTTCGCCACCCGTTCACGCACCTCGGCGAACAGGTCGAGCGTCTCGGTCAGCGGCTCCGTCATCAGGTACAGGGTCAGGTAATGGAAGGCACCCAGGGGGTCGTCGACCGCGAGCGCGGCGTCGGCGCACGCGGGGGCGAGCACCCAGCGTTGTCCGCCCACGACCCCGGGGATGCTGAACTGCTCGGGCATGTGATCGAGTTGATGCCAGGCGTTGTAGTCGTGGTGGTCGCCCTCACCGGTGACCTCGGTGAGCGTGATGAAGCCGACCTTCACGTCGCGCATGGTGACGATGCCGCCGCGCTAGTGACCCAAGAAGAGGAGCGTGGCGTGGTTGCAGAAGTCCAGCAGCGGGCCGGGCACGACTCCGAAGACCACCGTGAACGCCAGACAGATGCCTATGGCGACGGACGTCAGCGCCGGGATCGGGACCACTGTCGGCGTCTCCTCCCCGGTCGACGCCGGCGGGTCGTCGGCCAGCAGGAGCTCGGTGTTCAACGTGGTGATGGTGGCTGCGACGCCGTCGGGGCCGCCCGAGGGAACCTGCGCGGCGCCCGCATCGGGACGGGCCGGCAGAGAATTCGCGATGGCCTTCCCGATCTCACCCGATGGGGCTGAGACGTACATCAGGACCGCCACCCGCAGGTAGAAGAAGGCGGCGATGGCGGCGGTCACCATGGCGATCACCGCGAGCGGCACCGCACCGGCGGACACGGTAGCCAGGACGACCTGCAGCTTGGCCCACAGGCCGGTGGTGAACGGCACACCGGCCTGGGCCAACAGGAGGATGGCCAGCGTCAGGGCCAACAGGGGCTGGCGCTGGGCCAGGCCCCGGTAGCGGGTCAGGTCGTGATCCTCGTCCCCCGAGCGGCCGAGCACCGTCACGATCGCGAAGGTGCCGATCGTCATGAACGTATACGCCACGAGGTAGTAGAGCGACGCGCTGACGCCACGTGGGGTCGCGGCGTAGACGCCGAGGAGGATGAATCCGGCGTGGTTGATCGACGAGTACGCCAACATGCGCTTGACGTCGCGTTGGCGGAGGGCGACGACGGCGCCGACGAACAGCGAGAGCACGGCCAGCCCGTAGATGATCGGTTTCCAGTCGGCGGAGATGACCCCGAGTGACGAGAAGAGGACCCGCAGCAGCGCGGCGAATGCACCGACCTTGGCCACCGCTGCCATGAAGCCTGTGACCGGCGTCGGCGCACCCTCGTAGACGTCGGGGGTCCACATGTGGAACGGCACCGCCGCCACCTTGAAGGCGAAGCCCACCAGCATGAGGGCCAGCCCGGCCAGCAGGAGCCCGTTGGTGAGCACGACGTTCTTGGACAGATAGTCGGCGATCTGGGTCAGGTTGGTCGAGCCCGTGGCGCCGTAGGTCAGCGCAATGCCGTAGATGAAGATGGCCGACGAGAAGCCCCCGAGGATGAAGTACTTGAGAGCGGCCTCGCCCGAGGTGGCCATGTGATGGTTGAACGCCGTCAGCACGTACAGAGCGATGGAGAGGATCTCGAGCCCCAGGAAAACGATGATCAGGTCGTTGGCCGATCCCATCAGCATGGCGCCCGAAACCGACACCAGAGCGAGCACATGGAACTCCGCCCCGGCGATGCCCTCGCGGCGCAGGTAGCCGTCGGCCACCAGAGCGGTGAGCAGCATGGCGGCCGAGAGCAGCATGGTGACGAGCACGCTGAAGCCGTCCATGACGACGGCATGCGCGATGTAGGTGTGCGCACCGTGGGACTGGACGTCGCTCCACTGCCAGATGGAGATGCCGAACGCCGTACCGGCGATGAGCACGCTGCCGATGGTGCTGACCCGCACCCGCAGGTCCCGCTTGACCAAGGACGCGACGGCCAAGAGGACCACGGCTCCGCCGATCATGATGATCGGCGGCAGGATCGGCAGGTACCGGATCGGCGGGATGGAGATCTTGTTGGCCGACGCCGAGGCCGTGGCCGTGGCGGAGGAACCGGCGGCGAGCAGCGCGTTGATCATGGTCGGCTCCCCAAAGCGGCTGTTCCCTTGCTCGCCACCGGCGGCTGGAAGTGTCCCGTGGCCTTCTCGACATGTGCCACGAGCTGGGTCACCGACGGGTTGATGCGGTCGAGCACAGGCTTGGGATAGACGCCCAGGACCACGATGAGGATGATGAGGGGCGCCACCACGAGGCGCTCCAGCCATGTGAGATCCCGCGTCTTGCGGTCCTCGGGCTTGGGTACCCCGTGGAACACCTGCTGGTAGGCCCACAGGAGGTAGATGGCGGCCACGATCACGCCGAACACGGCCACCACGGCCCACCAGCGGTGGGTGATGAACGTGCCCACGAGCACCAGGAACTCGCTGACGAACCCGTTCAGTCCCGGCACGCCGATGGACGCCATCATGAGGACGGTGAACACCGCGGCCATGACCGGCGCCACTTTCTGCAGACCGCGCAGCTCGGTCACCTGCCAGGTGCCCCGTCGCTCATAGATGAAGCCGATGACGAGGAAGAGCCCGGCCGTGATGATGCCGTGGTTGAGCATGAGAAGCACCGCCCCCGTCAGGCCCTGCGTGCTCAGGGCGAAGGTGCCCAGCGCGATGAACCCGATCTGGGCCAACGACGAGTACGCCACGAGGCGCTTCATGTCGCGCTGGGCGCAGGCCACGATGGCGCCGTAGAGGATGCCGATGACGGCGAGGGTGAGGATGAGCGGGGCCAACGTCCGCGTCGCCTGGGGGAACAGCGTGAGATCGAACCTGATGATCCCGTAGGTTCCCAACTTGGCCAGGACGCCCGACAGGATCACCGAACCGCCGGCCGGGGCTTCGGTGTACGCGTCGGGTGACCACGTGTGAAAAGGGAAGAGCGGGGCCTTGACCGCAAAGGCCGATGTGAAGGCCAAGAAGAGAAGGATCTCCGTCGACGAGGAGAGATGGGTGTGCACCAGCGCGGGCAGTGAGAAGGTGAGCACGCCCGTCTGCGACTGGTGGATGAAGGCCAGCGCCAGGATCCCGACCAGCAGGAAGGCCGAGCCCAGGAACGTGTAGAGGAAGAACTTCACGGCGGCATAGGCCCGCCGGTCGTGGCCCCAACCCGCGATGATGAAGTAGGAGGGGACGAGCGTCAGCTCGAAGAAGAGGAAGAAGACGATGAGGTCGAGCGAGAGGAAGCTCCCCATGATCGCCGCTTCCAGCAGCAGCATCCAGATGGCGTAGGTGCGGCTCTTCTCCTTGTCGCGCCCCATGACGAGGACGAGCGGGAAGAGCAGGGCGGTCAGCATGACCAGGAAGATGGAGATGCCGTCGACGCCCAGGAACCAGCGGATCCCGAGCGTGCTCCCGGTGTAGGTGTGGTCCGAGATCAACTGGAAGCCGCCGACCTTGACCTTCATCGCCACCAGGGCGGCGATGGCCACGCCGAGCGTGCCCAACGACACGCCGATGGCCACTACGTCGTTGAAATCCTTGGAGAAGCGCCGGTCCAGGCCGCACAGGACCAGGGCGATGGCGCCCGCGGCCGGCAGCAGGATCAGGACGCTCAGGAAGGGGAAGCCTCCGTTCATGACCACCACGTCCGGCTGAGGAGGAACACGATGAGCGCGGCCATGCCCAGGGCGATGCCCAGGGCGTAGTTGCGCACGTAGCCACTCTGGAGCTTGCGGGTGAGCGACCCGGTGGAGCGCACCAGGTTGGCGGTGCCGTTGACCGCGCCGTCGATCACGCGGGCGTCGACCACCCAGGCGAAGAAGGTGGCCAGCTTCTGGCTCGGCCGACCGATGACGGCGTCGTAGAAGTCGTCCCAGTACCAGACCCGCTGGAGGAACTGCGGCTCGAGCTTGGGCTTGTCCACCTGGGTACCGCGCCACAGGCCGAAGGCGATGATGATGCCGATGACCGCGGCCACGGCGTCGGTGATGGCCAGCGCCCATTGCGCCTTCGAGCCCAGATCGTCGTTGTAGAGGGTGCCCGCAAAGACCGGGGCCAGCCAGCTCTGGAAGGAGTCGTGGTGGACCCAGGGCAGGTCGAAGATGCCGCCGAAGAACGAGAAGAACGCCAGGACGACCAACGGGAGCCGCATGTTCCAGGGTGACTCGTGCGGGGTGTGCAGCGGCGGCTCCCCGTTGGGGCCGACCTTGTCCCAGCGGGACTCGCCGCCGAAGGCCAGCACCTCCAGGCGGGACATGTAGTAGGCGGTGAGGATCGCGGTGAGCAGGCCCAGCGCCCACAGCGGCTTGTAGCGGGCGAACACGTTGGTCAACACGTCGCCCTTGGACCAGAAGCCGGCCAGGGGCGGTATCCCCGAAATGGCGAGCCAGCCGATGGTGAAGGTGACGGTCGTCCACTTCATCACCTTGCGCAGTGCTCCCATGCGCTTGAGGTTCTGCTCGCCGTCGAGCCCGTGGATGGCCGAGCCGGCGGCCAGGAAGAGCAGGCCCTTGAAGAAGGCGTGCATGACCATCAGGAAGATGGCCGCGATGTACGCCCCCGATCCGACCGCCAGGATCATGTAGCCGATCTGCGAAACGGTGGAGAAGGCGAGCACCTTCTTGATGTCCTGTTGTGCGCAGGCGATGGTGGCGGCCACGAACGCGGTGACCCCACCCACGATGGCGATCACCAGGGTGCCCGTGTGCGAGAGGTACAGGACATGGTTCATCCGGCAGAGCAGGTAGACCCCGGCCGTCACCATGGTGGCGGCGTGGATCAGCGCCGAGACCGGCGTTGGGCCTTCCATGGCATCGGGCAGCCAGTTGAACAACGGGATCTGGGCCGACTTACCGGTGGCCGCGAGGAACAGGAGAAGCACCACCGCCGTGGCCGTGGCCCCGCCCAGATGGTTCAGCTGCCCGAAGATCCCGCCGCCGGGGCCTCCCTCGTACTGCAGCGTCCCCGTCTTGTCGAAGACCAGGAAGATGGCGAGCAGAAAGCCCGTGTCACCGATGCGGTTGTAGATGAAGGCTTTCTTGCCCGCCGAGGCCGCGGCGTCCCGATGGAACCAGAACGAGACCAGCCAGTAGGAGCAGACGCCCACCCCCTCCCACCCGACGAAGGTCAGGAGCAGGTTGTCCGAGAGCACCAGCACCAGCATGGAGAAGACGAAGAGATTGAGATAGAGGAAGAACTTCGGGTAGTCCGGGTCACCCTTCATGTAGCCGATCGAATAGAGGTGGATCAACGCGCTCACGCCGGTGATGAACATGCACATCGTCACCGACAACGGGTCCACCAGAATGCCGACCGGCACGGTGAGGCCCCCGGCGTGGATCCAGGTGAAGTAGTTGTCCACGAAGAGCCGGTGGTTGTCGGGCAGGCTGAGCATGCCCCCGAGCACAATGCAGGCCACGACGAAGGAAGCGGTGACGGCAGCGGTGGCGATCCAGCCCGCGTAGGGGTCCCCGATGCGCTTGCCCGCGGCGACCAGCACCAGGAAGCCGGCGAGCGGCAGCAGCGGCATCAGGAAGGCAACGTGGAGCACGGTTCAGGTCAGCCCTTCAACGAATGGAGGTCGTCGGCGACGGTGGTTGACCGCCGCCGGAAGTTGGTGACCACGATCCCGAGCCCGACAACGACCTCGGCCGCCGCCACCACGAGGACGAAGAACACGAGGGCCTGCCCACCGATGTCGTTGAGCACGCGGGCAAAGGTGACGAACGTCAGGTTGGCCGCATTGAGCATGAGCTCGATGCACATGAACATGATCAGGACGTTGCGCCGGACCAGAAGGCCGATGGCGCCGATGGCGAAGACCAGCGCGGCCAGGCCCAGATACCAGGCGGGTGACAAGCTCATGGGGACACCTCCGGATCGGCCGGCCCGCCCTGCTCCCGCGAGGCCATCTTGGCGGCCATCTCCGACTCGGACACCGCCGGGCGGCGGGCGAGCACCACGGCGCCGACCACGGCGATGACCAGGAGGGCCGCCGTGGCTTCGAACGCGAAGAGGTACGTGGTGAACAGCTGCTTGCCCAGCTGGGCCACTTCACCCGAGGGCGCACCCGATGCCTTGGTGATCGGGCCCTGGATGGGGCCGACCACCTGGTGGGCCCCGGTGACCCAGTGCGCCGTGGCCAGCATGGCGATGACCCCGGCCAGGGTGATCCCCAGCATGATGAAGGCCAGCGGTCGTTGACCGGCCAGCGGCTCCGATTCGACGTCCTCGCGCCGGTCGACCCCGAGGAACATGATCACGAAGAGGAACAGCACGACGATGGCGCCGGCGTAGACGATGATCTGCACCGCGGCCAGGAAATCGGCCTCCTGCTCGATGAACAGCACCGCCACCCCGAACAGCGTCATGACCAGGCTGAGCGCCGCATGTACCGGGTTGCGTGAGGTGACCACGCCGACCGCACCCACCAGGACCACCGCCGCGCTCGCCGCGAAGACCAGGATGTCGGGCCAGGTGGGGCGCGTCGAAGCCAGGAGGAGGGGGACGTGTTCCATCAGGACTTGCCCTCGGCCTTCGCCGCCTTACGTGCCGCGCGCAACTCGTTCATGCGGACGCGCAGGGCTTCCATCTTCTTCTTGTTCTTCTCGGCCCCGATCTTGGCCCGCCAGACTCTTCCCTGCATGCCCCGGTGGGCCAGGGGGATGTCCTCGGTCAGGAGGTGACTCTCGAGGACCTCGCGCAGCGGCTTGGATCCGGTGAGCTCGTCGTTGCGGTGACCGGACTGGCCGCCCTCGGGGGCGCGGGTGCCGTACCCCAGCTCGTCGGACCACTGGACTTCGCCCTCGTAGGCCGCACTGCCCGACGGCGACGTGGCGCGCATCCAGCCCGACGTCATCATGTCGTCGCCTTCGCGCCAGTCCTCCCACGGGAGCTTCTGCGGCATGCCGCGGTCGTCGACCAGTAGTTCCTTCTTGGTGTAGATCGCGTCGGAACGGTTGGAGAACGAGAACTCGAACAGCTTGGATTCGGTGATGGCCTCGGTCGGGCAGGCTTCCACGCACATGTCGCAGTGGATGCAGCGCAGGTAGTTGATCTCGTAGACGTAGCCGTAGCGCTCGCCGGGCGAGACCGGGTGGTCGGGCGGGTTGTCGAGCCCGCGCACGTAGATGCAATCCGCCGGGCACACGCCGGCGCAGAGCTCGCAGCCGATGCACTTCTCCATGCCGTCCTCGTAGCGGTTGAGGACGTGGCGACCATGCTGGCGCGGCTGCTTGGGCTTCTTGTCGTCGGGGTACGACGTGGTCACCCGGGGCCGGGTGAGGTGCTGAAAGGTCAGTTTGAACCCACCGAGAAAGCTCAGCTGGTCCTTCACTTCATCGCCGAAGCCCACTACGCATCAGCTCCCTGCGGCGGGCCGCCGCGTGGGCGCAGCGCCGGCGTGACCCGGCGCCCGACCGAGGGGAGGACGGACTCCTTTTCGGTGCGGTCCGACCCGAGCCGCGTGGCCCGGACCAGGAGGAAACCGGCGGCCACGACAACGGGGAACATGAGCAGACCGGCCCAACCCCAAGAGATGATTGACGCGACCAGGAGGAGCCAGGCCAGGCTCATCGGGATCAGGCGCTTCCAGCCCAAGTCCATCAACTGGTCGTAGCGCAGCCGCGGCAGCGCGGCCCGGAACCAGACGTAGATGAAGCAGAACGCCACCACCTTGATCACGAACCAGATGATCGGCACGTAGATGGTGGCGCCCGGGATGTTCGGGATCCACCCGTTGGGACCGCCGAAGTAGAGCGTGACCACGATGGCCGACATGGTGATGGTGTTCATGAATTCGGCCAGGTAGAACATCCCGAAGCGGATCGACGAGTACTCGGTGTGGAACCCGCCTACCAGCTCGGAGTCGGCCTCGGTCAGGTCGAAGGGCGGGCGGGTCAGCTCGGCGGTGATGGCGATCATGAAGAAGACGAACGGGACGAAACCGAGCCGGATCAGGTTCCAATGCCAGAAGCCGTCCGCCTGCGCATCCACGATCGCCCGGGTGGAGAGCGAGTGGCTGACCAGGACGACCGTCACCACCGACATACCCAACACGGCCTCATAGGAGATGACCTGCGCCGAGGCTCGCACCGAGCCCAGGAGCGGGTACTTGGAGCCCGACGACCACCCGGCCAGCATGACGCCGTAGACCGCGATGCCCGACATGGCCAGGACGAGCAGGATGCCCATCGGGGGATCGGCCACCTGGAGCTCGAACGTGTGGCTGCCCAGGGTGATGACGCCCCCGACCGGCACCACGGCGAAGATCAGGAAGGCGGGAATCACCGACAGATACGGCGCCAGCTTGAAGGTGAACGAGTCCGCCTGGTCCGGCAACAGATCCTCTTTGAAGACGAGCTTCGTACCGTCGGCCAACGTCTGCAGGAGACCCCACGGGCCGGCGCGGTTGGGGCCGATGCGGCTCTGCATGTCCGAGATCACCTTGCGCTCGAACCAGATCATCATGGCGGTCGCCACCAGCAGCACGACGAAGGCGATCAGGACCTTGACGACGACGATGAGCAGCACGCCCCAGCCCACCCCGTGGGCGAACAGTGGATCGCCCAGCCCCTGGTTTGGCGTGTTCTGCAGGTCGGTGAGGAGGGCGCCGATCACACGGAGTCCAATCGCACGTCGGTCACCGGGTGACGGCTGTCGATGAGGGTGGCCACGGCGTTGCCGGGCGTACCGGTCCCGTGCGGCACGTTGAAGTCGACGGCCACCGCGCCGCGCGGGATGCCGCTGTCCGCTTCGGCCGCCAGTACCAGCTCACCACGGGCCGAACGCACCCTGATCCGGTCGCCGGTCTTGGCCCCGAGCCGATCGAGGTCGTAGGGGTTGGCCCGTGCCACCAGCGGTGGGACCAACGGCGTCAGCGACGGCGACCCGGTGACAGAGCTCCCGGCGTCGTAGAGACGGCGGGTTGCCACCAGACGGAGGGCGTAGCTGTCGGCCGGGGGGAGGTGGGTTTCCTCGCCGCTCACCGGGGGGAGCCCCGAGAGCAGTGCGGGTGGCGCGCCGAGTGCGGCGATCCGGGCGCCCACGGCCCCGTCGCCGCCGGCCGAACCGCTGCGCGGTGGGGCACCCTGCCGCTCCACCGACTCGACACCGGGGAGGGCGATGGGATCGATGGGACCCACGTCACGCGGCGCCGGTGCTCCCGCCACGATCGGCAGCAGGACCCCGTCATGCGCTGCGTCGGAGTGGAGCACGTCCTGCGTCAGGCCGAAGTAGGCGGGCGCGGTCAGGTGCAGCTCGTCGGCCAGGTCGTTGGCGCTGCTGACCCCGAGGTCCTTGCCCAGGGCCGCGGCCAGCTCGGCGGCGATCATCCAGTCCGGCCACGCGAACCCCGGCGCGGTCAGCTTCTGGCCCAGCCGGGTGACGCGGCCTTCGATGTTGGTCGTCGTGCCGGGACGTTCGTGCGCCACGGCGCAGGGCAGGACGACGTCGGCATAAGCATTGACCGACTCGGAGGGATGCCCGGTGACCGCCACGATGAAGTGGCCGGCCCCCAACGCCTTCTCGGCCAGGGCCCGATCGGGGAAGTCGCTCAAAGGGTCGGCGCCCAACAAGAGCAGCGACGTGACCCGGGGGCCCTTTCCGCCCCCGCCGCCGATGGCACCGGGAGCCATGGAGGCGAGGATGCCTGCCGTATCGAGCCCGGCCGTCTCGGGCACGGCGCCCCAGGCGGCCGTGAACCACTCGCGGCCCGTCTCGAGGCCCACCCGGCCCGGGAGGAGCCCCGGTGCGAGGCCCATGTCCAGCGCCCCGAACACGTTGCCCCGGCGCAGCGCCGGAAGGAAGGTGGCCTTGGGGAGGGCCTGGGCCAGAACGCGGGCCGCCTCGGCCACGGCCTCGCCCGACTCGGCGTACGACGGCCGGCCCAGGACGATCACGACGCCCTCGCCATCGGCGCCACCGTGTTCGGACAGGGCCCCACGCGCCGAGGCGAGCACCTCGTCGCTGACCGATGAACCCTCGGGGTGGGCACCGAGCGCGGTCATCGCCGCTTCGTCACCGCAGAGGGCGCGGGCGACCACGGGAGCTTCGCCCGGGCGCACGCTCAGCGATGCGGTCGACAATCCGGTCAGCGCCGTGGGCGTCGGGGTCAGCTCGATCAGTGTCGTGTCACCGACCACGGCCTCGCGCAGGCGCAGGAAGAGGACGGGCAGTTCTTCGCGCAGATCGCCGGCCAGGGTGATGAGGACCGGGGCCGCGCATGCGGCGTCGATGGTGGCCCGGGGGAGACCGAGGACCAGCTCGGCCGGAAGGCCGTCGCCCAGCTGGGCGTCCACGGAATCGGTGCCGAGGATGCCCTTGGCCAATTTGGCCCAGGCGTAGGCGGACTCATTGGTGAGCCGGGCCCCGCCGATCACCGCGACGCTGCCGGATCCGCCCGCACCCTGGGCCGCCTGCAGCCCGCTGGCCGCGGCCGCCAGGGCTTCCCCCCAGCTGACCGGGACGAGCTCCCCGCTCTTGCGAATCTGGGGCTCGACGAGCCGCCCGTGCTCGAAGCGACCTGTCTCGTGCACTTCGCCCAGGAACTGCCCCCGCGTGGCGCCGAGGCTGACCACCTGACCGGCCGTCGCCGGCGCCACATCGACCGCCTCGTCGGCCAGGGCCGCCTCGGACGGCGAGTTGTCGATTTCGTCGCCGTTGACCGATTCGAAGGCGAACCGCCCCTTGTCGCAGAGCCAGCCGTGGTTGACCGGGTCCGAGTCGATGCCCAGCAGCCTGGTGAGCCGGTTGGAGGAGGACTGCACTGCCACCCGGCACCCGACGGAGCAGGTGGTGCAGGTCGACTCCACCTGGTCCAGGTCCCAGGGACGGGCCGTGAAGCGGTAGGGCGTCGCCGTCAGCGCGCCGACCGGGCAGATCTGCACCGTGTTGCCGCTGAAGTACGAAGAGAACGGCTCGGTCGGGAACGTGGCGACTTCCACGCTCTCGCCTCGTCCGGCGAAGTCGATCTGGGCCTCCCCGGCCACGTCGGACGCGAACCGGGTGCAGCGCGCGCACTGGATGCAGCGCTCCCGATCCAGCAGCACCAGGTCCGAAATGGCGATCGGCTTCTCGAAATGGCGCTTTTCCTCGACGAAACGGCTCTCACCGGGGCCGTGGGCGAGGGTCTGGTCCTGCAGCGGGCACTCGCCGCCCTTGTCGCAGACCGGGCAATCGAGCGGGTGGTTGGCCAGGAGGAACTCAAGGACCCCGTCCTGTGCTTTCTTGACCTTTTCGGAGTCCGTGGTGACGGACATCCCCTCGGTCACCGGGATGAAACAGGCCGGTTGCAACGTGGCCCCGCGCGGGCTGTCCACCTCGACCAGGCACATGCGGCACATGCCCACAGGCTCCATGCGCGGGTGGTAGCAGAAGCGGGGGATGTAGGTCCCGGCCCGCTCCGCGGCGGCAATCAGCAACTCGCCCGGCTTGGCCGACACGGTGCGCCCGTCGAGGTTGAGCGTCAGGTCATCAGTCAAAGGGGCACCCCCCGTCCTTCACATGGACGAGGAACTCGTCGCGGAACATGCGGATGGCCGAGGCGATCGACGAGGGTATGGAAGGGCCGAGCACGCAGATGGTCGTCTGCTGCGGTGGCCAGGCCACGCCGGGGGAGATGTTGTCACACAGATCCATGAGAAGGTCGAGATCTTCCTCGCGTCCGGCGCCATTCTCAATTCGGTACATGATCCGCTCGAGCCAACCGGACCCCTCACGACACGGCGTGCACTGCCCGCACGACTCACGGGAGAAGAACTTGGTGATGCGCCAGGCGGCCCGCACCACACAGGTGTCGGAGTCCATGACGACGATGGAGCCCGAGCCGAGCATGGAGCCGGCTTGGCCGACTTCATCTTGCCCGAGGGGGAGGTCGACCTGATCGGGACCGAACCAGGGCGCCGAGACGCCGCCCGGGATGAACGCCTTGAGCTTGTTGCCGCCCCGAATTCCCCCGCCGAGCAGCGGTGCGTAGATGAGGTCACGGAACGTCGTCTTCACCATCTCGAGCTCGTAGACGCCGGGGTTGTGCACGTGCCCGGCCAAGGCGAAGAGCCGCGTCCCGGTCGAGCGTCCCTCGCCCAGGGCGGCGAATGCGGCCCCGCCGTTGGTGATGATCCACGGGATGTTGGCCATGGTCTCGACGTTGTTGACCACGGTGGGCTGGCCGTAGAGGCCGATCGAGGCCGGGAAGAACGGCGGCTTTATCCGGGGGAAGCCGCGCTTGCCCTCCAACGATTCGAGCAGCGCCGTCTCCTCGCCGCAGATGTACGCGCCCGCACCGGGGTGCACGACGACATCGATGGAGAAGCCCGAGCCGAAAATGTCGGCGCCGATGGCACCGTGGGCATAGGCCTCGTTCAGGGCTGACTGGAGCCGCTCGAGCCCGAGTGCGAACTCGCCGCGCAGGTAGATGAAGGCCTGGGTGACCTGGAGGGCGTAGGCCGAGATCAGGACGCCCTCGATGATCTGGTGCGGGTCGCGCTCGATGAGGAGGTGGTCCTTGAAGGTGGCCGGCTCGCTCTCGTCGCCGTTGATGGCCAGATACGTCACCGGCTTCTTGCCCAGGAGCGCCCACTTGCGGCCGGCCGGGAAGCCGGCCCCGCCCCGACCGAGCAGGCTCGCCGTGTCCACTTCGTGGGCCACGGCTTCGGGCGTCATGGTCAGTGCCTTGCGCAGTCCCTCGTAGCCGCCGGTGGAGAGGTAGCGCTCCAACGTGTGCGAGTCCTCGTAGCCGATGCGCGCCGTGACGATCTTGGGGGCTTCGGTGATCGCCATCAGGACGCTCCTTCGCCGCTCTTCGGCGCTTCTGCCGGGGCCGACACGGTGGTCGGCGGCGGCCCGGCGACAGTCGCCGCGTCAGGGGCGGCCTTCGCATCGTCCGCGGCCTTCGGATCGGCCGGCGCCTTCGCAGCCGCTGCGGCCCGCGTGGCTTGTGCCTCGGCCATCGCCGCCCTCTCGTCCGCAATCGTTGCCCTGTCGGCTTTGAGCCCGACGGTGCGGCGCACCCGCACCAACGTGCCGTGCGGGGGCACGGTCCCCTCGAGTGCCCCGCTGCGCAGGTCGGTCAGCAACTGGTCGAAGCTCTCCGCCGTCTGGCCACCGACATAACGGTGGTTGACCTGCACGCACGGCGTGCGGTCGCAGTCGGCCAGGCATTCTGACTCCTCCAGGGTGAACACGCCGTCGACCGTCGTGCCACCGGCGCGCACACCGAGCGACGACTCCGCATGCTCCAGGAGCTCCTGGGCCCCACCCAGGAGGCACGCGATGTTCGTGCACACCGAGACCACGTAGGTCCCGACGGGCTCGGTGTGCAGCATGTCGTAGAACGTGGCGGTTCCCCGCACCTCGGCCGGGGTCACCCCGACCAGCTCGGCGATCTCACTCATGGCCTCGGGGCGCAACCAGCCGTCCTGCTGCTGAGCCAGGTGACACAGCGGGATCAGCGCCGAGCGCGGCTCGGGGTAGAGGGCGACCAGGTCTTTCGCCTGCTCCAGCAGATCGGTGGACAGGTGGCTCACCGGTCCACCTCACCCATGACGGGATCCACCGACGAGATCACGGCGACAGCATCGGCCATGAGCCCGCCGCGCAACAACACGGGCAACGCCTGCAGGTTGACGAAGCTCGGCCCGCGTATGTGCATCCGGTAGGGCTTCGACGTCCCGTCCGAGACCATGTAACAGCCCAACTCGCCCCGGGGTGACTCAATGGCCACGTAGACCTCCCCTTCGGGCACGCGGAAGCCCTCGGTGAAGATCTTGAAGTGGTGGATCAACGCCTCCATGCTCTCGTCGATACGCGCCCGCGGCGGCGGGGTGACCTTGCGGTCCTGCACGCGGTAGTCGCCGACGGGCATGCGGTCGGCGATCTGGCGGATCATCTTGATGGACTCACGGATCTCGTTCAGGCGTACGGAGTAGCGGTCGAAGTTGTCGCCGTACGAGCCCACGATCACGTCGAAGTCGAGTTTGTCGTAGTCGAGGTACGGCATCGTGCGCCGAAGGTCCCACGGGACGCCGGTCGAGCGCAAGATGGGCCCGGTCACCGACAGCGCCAGCGCCTCCTCCGCGGTGATGTTGCCCACGGCCTCCGTGCGCTCGCGGAAGATGGGCTGACCGGTGAGGAGCTCGTCGTACTCGAAAGTGCGCGTCAGCACGGTGTCACAGATGACGGCGACATCGTCCTCCCAACCGTCGGGCAGGTCGGCGGCCACGCCGCCCGGGCGGATGTAGTTGTGGTTCATCCGCAGGCCGGTGGTCTTCTCGAAAAAGGCCAGCACCATCTCGCGCTCGCGGAAGCCGTAGATCATCATGGACGTGGACCCCAGGTCCATGCCGTTGGTCGCCATCCACATGAGGTGGGACGACACCCGCTGCAGCTCCGCCATCAGCATGCGGATCCACACGGCCCGCGGCGGCAGCTCGACGCCCAACAAGGCCTCGGTGGCCAGGGAGAACACCAGCTCGTTGGTGAGGGGCGACAGGTAGTCCATGCGGGTGACGTTGGTGGCGCCCTGGACGTAGGTCAGCTCCTCGCCGGTCTTCTCCATGCCGGTGTGGAGGTACCCGATGATGGGCTTGGTGCGCAGCACCGTCTCGCCGTCGAGTTCCAGCATCAGGCGCAGCACCCCGTGGGTCGACGGATGCTGGGGACCCATGTTGATGATCATCGTCTCGTCGTCACGGCGCTCGATGTCGATGTCGGCCGGGTTGATGAAGTTGCCCTCGGGCAACCGGAGGACGGCCCCGACCTCCCGCCGCAATTCGCTGTTGGCCGTGCTGCCGCGGGGCAACAGCTCCTGTGCGCCCTCGGCGGTCTCGGCCACGAGCGATGCCTGGTCGATCCCGTGACGCTCGAGCCCGACCCGGCGGAGACCCTCCGCGGCGAAGTCCTCCGTTCCGTCGGCTGCGGCCTCGTCGTGCTCGTCGTGCTCGCTCATCGGGGACCCGGTGCTTCCTTGAACTGGACCGGGACACGGCCGACGCCGAAGTCCTTGCGCAGGGGGTGGCCCTCCCAGTCCTCGGGCATCAAGATCCGGGTCAGGTCCGGATGCCCCTCGAAGATGATCCCCACCATGTCGTAGGCCTCACGCTCCATGGCGTCGGTGCCCGGGTAGATGTCGGTCAGCGTGCTGACCACCGGGTCCTGCTCGGGGACCTGGACGCGGACCCGGACCCGCTGGCGCATCGAGAGCGACAGCAGGTTGACCACGACCTCGAAGCGCTCGGCCTTGACCCCGTCGGGCAGCGACCGGCCCGGGTGGGTCAGGTAGTCCACGGCGCACAGGTCGGCGCAGGTCTCGAAGCCGGCGTCCTTGAAGGCCTGCACCATCTGCGGATACGTCTGGCGGTGCGGGAAGGCCAGCTGGCTGACCGAGCGGTCGGGCAGGCGCGGCACGTCCGGCAGGACGGCCAGCAGCGCACCGGCTGAGCCGGCAGGCGAATCGAGATGCACGTCGCTCACCGCGGTGTGGCCACCCGCACGGCATCGGGCACCGTGGGCACCCATCCACCGGTTGCCTGCTCGCCGGCGGGGACGCTGCTCCCGGGGCGGCGGGTGATCTCGCCGGTCCGGATCTTCTCGTGCAGGGTGAGGATGGCGTGCAGGAGTGTCTCGGGGGAAGGCGGGCACCCCGGGGCGTAGACGTCGACCGGCACGATCTGATCCACGCCCTGGACGATGGCGTAGTTGTTGAACATGCCCCCGGTCGAGGCGCAGACACCCATGGAGATGACCCACTTGGGCTCCATCATCTGGTCGTAGACCTGGCGCAGGACGGGAGCCATCTTCTGCGAGACGCGACCGGCCACGATCATGAGGTCGGCCTGCCGGGGGGAAGCCCGGAAGACCTCCATGCCCAACCGGCTGATGTCGAAGTCGGCCGCGCCCACCGACATCATCTCGATGGCACAGCAGGCCAGCCCGAACGTGGCCGGCCAGACGCTGTTGCGACGGGCCCACTTCACCAGGTCTTCCATCCTCCCGGTGAGGAAGTTGTGCTGCAGATCCTCGAGGCCCATGCCTCAGGCCGCCTGACCGGGTTGCGAGCGCGCGGCGCTGATCCGCGAGATCGTCGACTCCGAGGTCCGGGCCGGCATGCCCGATTGCAGGGTCTTCGGGGGACCCCAGGTGAGGGCGCCGTTGGAGATCAGGTAGAGGAAGGAGACGAAGACCACGGCGGCGAAGACGATGACCTCGATGAGCCCGAACACCTCGATCTGCTTGAACACGACGGCCCACGGATAGAGGAAGACGATCTCGATGTCGAAGATGATGAAGATCATCGAGACCAGGTAGAACCGCACGGGAAAGCGCTGTGGCGGCTCCCGGTCGGGCACGATGCCGCACTCGTACGGGGACAGCTTGGCCACCGTGGGCTTCTTCCGCGGCGCCAGCATGGCCGAGCTCACGAGGGAGAACACGGTGAACAGGAAGCCGAGCAGCGCCAGGATGAGGATCGGGAGGTACGAGTCCACAGAAGGGTTTCTACCATGGGACCCTTTCCCTGGGCACATCCTGGGTGGGACCGAAAGAGCCTGGCTCCGGCCTACGATGCAGGGGTGACGCCACGCGCCGCTTCCGAACCGGCTGAGGGTCTCCCGACCTCGGCACCCCGACACGCCAAGAGGCCGCCGCCCGTCGAGGTCTTCGACGTGGTCGTCGTCGGGGGAGGTCCCTCGGGATCCTCCTGCGCGTACTGGTTGGCGGACGCCGGCTGGAACGTGGCCGTGGTCGAGAAGAAGCACTTCCCCCGTGAGAAGACCTGTGGGGACGGACTGACCCCCCGGGCGGTGCGCCAGCTGGCCGACATGGGGCTCGAGGAGGCCCTGGCCGGCTCGCACAAGTACAGCGGGCTCCGGGCCTACGGGTTCGGCCAGTTCATCGAGATGCAGTGGCCCGAGCACCCCAATTTCCCCAGCTACGGCTACACGATCACCCGCCACGACCTCGACGGGCTCGTGGCCGAGCGGGCCGTCAAGGCCGGGGCCACCCTTTTTGCCGGGACCGAGGTGGTCGCCCCGCTCGTCGACGAGGCGGCGGCGCCCTCATCGTCGGACCTCCCCACCCTGCGCGGCGTCACCGTCAAGGACAAGGAGTCCGGCGCCACCCGCGAGATCCTGGCCCGCTACGTCGTCGTCGCCGACGGCGCCAACTCGAGGGTCGGGCGGATGCTGGGCACGAATCGTCGCCGGGACCTCCCACTCGGCATGGCACTGCGCGGCTATTACACCTCGGACCGCCACGACGATCCCTTCATCGAGTCGCACCTGGACATCCGCGACGCCGAGGGGAACATCGTCCCCGGGTACGGCTGGATCTTCCCCATGGGCGACGGCCGGGTGAACGTCGGCGTCGGCCTCCTCTCCACCGATCGCCGCTGGAAAGGGGTCAACACCTCGCACCTGATGGAGGCCTTCGTCGACTTCGCGCCGAAGTCCTGGGGTCTGCGCCCCGAGACCTGCCTCGGCCCGCCGACCGGCGGCAAGCTCCCCATGGGCCTCTCCATCGGGCCCCGATCCGGCGCCAACGTGATTCTGGCGGGAGACGCCGCCGGGACTATCAACCCCTTCAACGGCGAGGGCATCGCCTACGGCTACGAGACCGGTCGCCTGGCCGCCGCCGCCCTCGGGCATGCGCTCAGCGGCGAAGGGGCGCAGGCACTCGCCGAGTACGACCTGCAACTGCAGGCCGCCTACGGGCCGTACTACAAGGTGGCACGGGCCTTCGTGCGCATGATCTCGAATCCCGACACCATGAAACTGTGTGTCGGGATCGGCATGCACTCCGAGCTCCTCATGTCGCAACTGCTGCGGATCATGGCCAACCTCATGCGGCCCGACGCCGCCGGTCCGGCGGAGATCGGCTTCCGGGCCATGGAGCTCATCTCGCGATTGCGCTCGGGCGGTGTCGCCGCCGACGAGTTCTCCTCGGCCGCCGACTTCTCCGTCGCCTGATCCGTTCTCGGCCGTAGCGGGCACCGGACGGGTTGGGACGACATGCGCCGCTACGTTCTGACCATCACGTGTCCGGACCGCATCGGCATCGTGGCTGCGGTGACCGGGTTCATCGCCAGCCAAGGAGGCTCGGTCCTCGAAGCGGCGCAACACGGAGACCTCAGCTCGGGGCTGTTCTTCTTACGCATCGAGGTGACCGCGGAGAGCCTGCCGTTCGGACCGGACGATTTCCGTGGATTGTTCGAACCGGTGGCAGCGGAGTTCTCCATGGAGTGGCAGATCACCGATACCGATGTCCGCAAACGGGTGATGTTGCTCGTCAGCCGCGAGGACCACTGCCTGGCAGACCTGCTGTACCGCTGGCGCAGCGGCGACATGGAGTGCGACGTCACGTCGGTCGTCTCGAATCACGAAGACCTGCGTTCCTTCGTCGAGTGGCACGAAATCCCCTTCCATGCGATCCCGGTGCCGGCGGGGGCTGGCCCGAAGGCCGCAGCCTTCGAGGAGATCCAGCGCATCTTCGAACAAGAGCGCGCCGACGTCATGGTGCTCGCCCGGTACATGCAGATTCTCCCCGCGTCGCTGTGTGCCGCATTGGGCGGGCGCATCATCAACATCCATCACAGCTTCCTGCCGTCCTTCGCCGGCTCCCGTCCCTACCATCAGGCCTTCGCGCGCGGTGTCAAGCTGATCGGCGCCACCTGTCACTACGTCACGGCCGACCTCGATGAGGGGCCGATCATTGAACAGGACACCCGCCGGATCGACCACGCGGACAGCCCCGAGGAGTTGCGGCGGGTCGGCCGGGACATCGAGCGAACGGTGCTGGCCCGCGGCCTCCGCTGGCACCTCGAAGACCGGGTGTTGCGCAACGGCTCGAAGACCGTCGTCTTCGCGTAGCCCGAACCCGGCCAGCCCACCGACCCCGCCGCTTCAGCCTGCGGACGAGAGCATCTCCTTGGCGACCTCTGTTGCTGCATCCCCGGCCGCACCGACGACGCTGGCGAGAACCTCGTCGGTGTGCGAAAGCCCGGGGAACATCACCTCGTAGGCGCCGGGGGCGAGCGCGACACCGCGTCGGAGCATGGCATGGAAGAAGCGCGGGTAGACACCATTCGACGCCAACTGGTGCGCCGTCTCGTAGTCGACGGGCGGGACCAGTTGGCCACCGGGCGCAACAGGGCCGGGGGCGAGGAAGAGCCCGACCAACGGCCCGACGACCGGCACGTGCACCGCGAGCCCGCCCTCGGAGATTGCGGCCGCCAGAGCGGCGGCGAAAGCGGCCACCCGGGACGTGAGCGCGCGGTAGTCGTTCTCGGTCACCTGCGAGAGGACGGCGAGCCCCGCTGCCGTGGCCAGCGGATTGCCCGAGAGTGTCCCCGCTTGGTACACCGGTCCCTGGGGGGCCAACGACGAGAGCAGCTGCCGGCTGCCCCCGACGGCACCGACGGGGAGGCCACCGCCGATGACCTTGCCGAAACACCACAGATCGGGGGTGACACCGGACCACGCCGTGGCGCCCCCGCTGCCGATCCGGAACCCCGTGATGACTTCGTCGAAGATGAGCAACGCGCCTGCGGCATCACACGCAGCCCGCAGATCGGCCAGAAACTCCGGACGGGGCGCCACGAGGTTCATGTTCGCCGCCACCGGTTCGACGATGACGCACGCCACCTCGTCGCTCAACGACGGCACGACGTTGTAAGGCGCCACCACGGTGTCGGCGACCGCGCCCTTGGGGACGCCGACCGATCCCGGGAGTCCCAGCATGGCGACGCCGCTGCCACCCCCAGCCAACAACCCGTCGGAATGGCCGTGGTAACAGCCATCGAACTTCACCACCCGGTCACGACCCGTGATGCCGCGGGCCAGGCGAACGGCCGTCATGGCCGCCTCGGTGCCCGAAGAGACCAGTCGGATCTGTTCGCAACCGGGAACCCGGTCGCAGATCGCCTCGGCCAACAGGACCTCGCCGGGCGTCGGCGCACCGAAGGTCGTCCCCAGGCCGGCCGCCCTCGTGATGGCGGCGGTGATCACCGGGTGCGCGTGACCCACAAGCACGGCGCCATAGGACTGCACCATGTCGATATACGGCGTTCCCTCGGCGTCCACGACATAGGGACCATGCCCCTGCATGACCGTGTAGGGCGTCCCACCCACAGAGGCGAACGAACGGACCGGCGAATCGACACCACCGGGGATGACCCGCTGGGCGCGAGTGAACCATTCGGCATTCGAGGCGGGGGGTTCAGCCGAAGGCGCGTCAGCCACGAGGTTCAGGCACCGAGGAGTTCTGCCATCTCGGCGGCGAAGTACGTGAGGATGAAGTCGGCCCCGGCGCGCTTCAGCGTGACGAGTTGCTCGGAGGCGACCGCGGGCCCGTCGATCCATCCGGCGGCCGCGGCTGCCTGCACCATGGAGTACTCGCCACTGACGTGGTACGCCGCGAGGGGAACGTCGACCGACCTCCGCACCTCGCTCAGCACGTCGAGGGAGGTCATCGCCGGCTTGACCATGATCATGTCCGCCCCTTCGGCGAGATCCTGCGCGATCTCGAGCAGCGCCTCGCGGCCGTTGTGCGGATCCTGTTGGTAGGCGCGACGATCACCACCGCCGGCGATCGAGACGTCGACCGCATCGCGGAAGGGGCCGTACAGGGCGGATGCGTATTTCGCCGCGTAGGCGAGAATGGCCACCCGGTCATGACCATTGCCGTCGAGCGCGGCACGGATGGTTGCCACCTGGCCGTCCATCATGCCGCTCGGCGCCACGATGTCCGCTCCGGCTTCGGCCTGGGCCAGCGCGATGCGCCCGTACAGTTCGATCGTGGGGTCGTTCTCGACGTCGCCATCCGGCCCGAGCACGCCGCAATGACCGTGGTCGGTGTACTCGTCGAGGCAGAGGTCGGCCATCAGGACGAGCTGGTCGCCCACGGCATCGCGCAGTGTGCGCAAGGCACGCTGGACGATGCCGTCGGGGTTGTAGGCCTCGGTCCCCGAGGCATTCTTGGTCACCGGCACACCGAAGAGGATCAAGCCGGGGATGCCGAGCGACACGAGGCGCTTGGCCTCGACGACGAGCGAGTCGATGGTGTGCTGGGACTGGCCCGGCATCGAGACGATGGGCGCCGGCTCGTCGATGCCTTCGCGCACGAAGAGCGGAGCGACCAGGTCGTCCACACTCAGCCGCGCCTCGGCGACCAGACGACGAAGAGCCGGTGTGCGGCGGAGCCGTCGCAACCTCCGTGTGGGGAACGCTGCCGGATGCATGGGGCACCAGCCTAATGAACGGGATCCGCACCTCCGGATCCGCCGGGTCCGGAGGTTCGGGTCGGCGGGGTCAGCGGGGCCCGGAGTCGATCAGGCTCCGGACGAGCGCATCGACGATCTCCGCGGTCCCCGCGCCCTCCGCTTCTGCCACTCCCGTCATACCCAGACCTCTCGCCGTCTCGGCGGTGGTCGGACCGATGCAGATGACCGCCGGCGGCACGGGCAGGCCAGACCCGTCGGAACTCCGGAGCGCGGCGTAAGCCCGGGCCGACGATGAAGCCGTGAAGATCACCGCGTCGGACTGCGCCATCGACTCGAGCACCGCAGGATCCGGTGGGGGCAGGGCCACGGTCCGGTAGGCCTCCACGCGCGTGACGTGCCAGCCCTTGTCGCGAAGCCCGTCGGGAACGGTCGGCGGGGCCAGGTCCGCGCAGGGGAACAGCACCTGGTCACCCAGGGCACCAGGGGCGTGGTCGGGAAACTCGCTCAGCAACCCCCGGGCATTGCTCTGGGCCGGCACCAGGTCGGGCTCGATGCCCGCCCGCCGCAGTGCCCCGGCCGTGGCCGGACCGACCGCTGCTACCTGGGTTGGACCGAGCGACCGGGCGTCTCGCACCTCGCGTAGGAACCGCGTGACGGCATTGACCGAAGTGAAGACGATCCAGGTGAAACTGCCCACGTTCTTCGCCGCTGCGCCCAGGGCGTCCCCGCCGTCTTCGGCCTCGGCCTGCTCCGTGAAAGCCACGCTGATCGTGGTGGCCCCGGTGCGCCGCACGGCCTCGAGCAGGTCCTGCGCCCGTGGCCCGGATCGGGCGACGAGAACCGTACGTCCGGCCAGAGGACCATCCGCCGCCCGGGCGACTGCAGCCGCCTCTTCGGCCCCGAGTGCCGCCACCGGTCCGACCACGATCACGGCGGGCGATCCGAGAGGTACCGCGGCCAGCTGATCAAGGGTGGTGCGGACCACCGCCTGGTCCGCGGTGGTGCCGCGCTCGATCACTGCGGTGGGGGTGGAACCGGCCTTGCCACCGCGTTGGAGCGCGTCGGCGATCTCGGCCCGGTCCATCATCCCCATGAGGATCACGAGCGTCCCGTCGATTTTCGCCAACGCCTCCCACTGCACACCGTCGATCGGGTCGTCGACGCGGCCGGTCACGACCGTCACCGACGACGAAAGCCCACGGTGGGTGACCGGAATACCGACGACCGCCGGTACGGCGAAGGCGGAAGACACGCCGGGGACCACCTCCCACGGCACCCCGGCACGGGTCAGGACGTCGGCCTCCTCGCCGCCGCGGCCGAACACGAAGGGATCCCCGCCCTTCAGTCGGACCACCGTCGCGCTGCGCTGCCCGTGGTGGATCAGGAGCTGATCGATCTCATCCTGCCGGGCCCGGCCCCCACCCGCACCACCCGGCGTCTTGCCCACGTCGATCAACTCTGCCGCCGCGGGAGCGAGCGCCAGCACCGAGGCGTGGACCAGGCGGTCATAGAGAACCACGTCGGCCTCCGCCAGCAGCGCCGCCGCCCGGCGGGTCAGGAGGCCGGGGTCCCCGGGGCCGGCGCCGACCAGGTAGACCGTCATCGGGGTGGGCGAGTCGCGACGCCCGGGACCGGCGTGCTCCGCGCCGCGACCGCGGCAGCATCGAATCCGTCAAGCTCAGAGGCGCCGCCTTCGACGAGGAGCGCACGCGCCACGGCGGCGCCCACCTCTTCGGGTTCGAGGCCGGAACGGGTCATCCGGATGACCACCCGCCCGTCCCCGCTCGCCACCAAGCCGTGCACGCGCAACGCCGGGCCGTCCGGGCCGTCCGGGTCGGGTCGGCCGGGGGCGGGCTCGGCCCAGGCCGCGACCGGCACCGTGCAACTGCCGCCCAGGCCGGCCAACACCGCGCGTTCGGCCGTCACGGCACGGTGGGAGGCGGCATGGTCGATCACCGACAAGAGCGCCCGCGTCGCCTCGTCATCGGAGCGGCACTGCACCGCAATCGCGCCCTGCCCGGCCTGGGGAAGCAGGTCGAGTGGATCCAGTATGTCGGTAAGTCGGTGCATCCAGCCGAGGCGCTCCATGGCCGCGACGGCGACCACGACGGCGGCGACCGACCCGTCCTCGCCCCGCGAGACCCGGCGGGCCATGTTGCCCCGGATCTCGGTGAAACTCAGGTCTGGACGGGCATAGGCCAGTTGCGCCCGGCGTCGGGCCGACCCGGTGGCGATCAGGCCACCGGGAGGAAGGCCGGCCAAGGTGCTCCCCACCAAGCCGTCGCGAGGATCGGCCCGGGGCGGCACGGCGGCCAGCACGAGACCGGGCGCCATGGTCGATGTCATGTCCTTGGCCGAGTGCACGGCAGCGTCGGCGCGGCCCTCGGCCACCGCAGCCTCGATGGCGGTCACGAAGACGCCTTGCCCGCCGATCTGATCGAGCGGCGCCGACAGGTCATCGCCCGCCGTGCGGATGATCTGCACCTCCACCTCGAGACCGGGGTGTCCGGCGCGCAACGCATCGGCCACCATCCCGGTCTGGTGCAGCGCCAGCGGTGACCCACGGGTGGCGAGCCGGAGCGGTGCCATGAAGCCTAGAGATCGAAGAGGATGCGCAGCGCCTCGACGAGGCGCTCACCGCGCGGTGTCCCAGCGGTCTCCTTCAAGAGCATGGTGGGCTCGTGGAGCATTTTGGCCATGACGGCCCGGGTCGCCGCGTCGACCTGTTCCCATTCGGCTTCGCTCAGGTCGGCCAGCTGTGCTCGATGCCGCTCCAACTCAGTCTCTCGCAGCGACTCGAGCCGGGCCCGCAGGGAGGCGATCACCGGAGCGGCGCCGCGTTGGCGGCTGGCCGTGCGGAAGCGCTCCACCTCAGTCGGAGATGATCGAGCGGGCCGCGATCGATTCTTCCTCACGTGCACCGAGAGCCCGGGAGACCGACACGCTCAGCGTGTCCATGTCCAGGAGCGTGACGGGCGCCAGCGATCCGACGAGCGGGTCCACGTTGCGCGGCACGCCGAGGTCGATCACGAGCATGGGATGGGCCACCCCGGAGAAATGGGCCGGCGTGAGGACGTGCGATTCGGCCGCGACGGCGGTCAGGACGACGTCGGCCTCGGCCAGTTCGGAATGCACCCCTTCGAGACGACCGGCCCGGAGTTTCGTGCCTTCTCCCGCCTCGCGCACGAGCTCCTGGGCCCGGGCCGGGGAGCGGTTCACCACGACGATGCTGCGGGGGGCGGCCGTGGCCGGAATATCGGCCAGCGCTCGCGAGACGCCCAGACCCATGCCACCGGCACCCACCACCACCACCCGCTTGTCGCGTAAGCCGTCGCCGCTCTCACCGCGCGCCACCGTCACCGCGGCATGGGCGAACGACGTCGTGCCGCGCGCGATGCCGGTCTCGGTGCGCACACGCTTGCCCGTCTGCAGAGCGTGCTGGAACAGCGCCGACAGCACCGGGCCGCAGACCCCCTCTTCTTTCGCGTGCTCGAACGCCCGCCGCACCTGCCCGATGATTTCGCTCTCGCCCACGACGGTCGACTCGAGACCAGCGGCCACGGAGAACAGATGCGAGGTGACGTCGTCGTCGAAACGGACCGTGGCGTGCGCCGCCAGCTCATCGATGGAGACGCCCGACTGCTCCGAGAGGACCTCGTAGACCTCAGCCACGGCATCGTGGAAGCGATCCACCACCGAATAGATCTCGGTGCGCAGGCACGTCGAGAGCACCACCGTCTCCTGGAGATTGCGCCGATGGCTGAGGGCCGTCAGCACCTTGTGCTGTTCCGCGTCACCGAGCGCCACCGCCTCGAGGAGCGGGAGCGGGGCCTGCTTGTGCTGGAGCCCTATGACGACGACGGACACGCGGATGCCTCCTGGGTCGGCCTACAAGCATGCCGGTCACCAAGCATACGGTGCCAGTCTCCCTGTTCAGCCCGGGTCAGGCCAGGTCAGATGAGGCCAGGTCAGGTCAGGTCAGCGGGAGCGGACAGGCCCACCGACCGCATGATCGGCACCCCGTCGTCCTCGGCCCGTTCATCGAGAGCCGCCTCGTCCTGGCGGGAGCGGTAGAAGCCGAGGACCTGCAGCTCGATCGACAGATCCACGTAGCGCAGGTGCACGTAGGACGGCACGGTAAGCACACGGGGGGCGAAATTCAACAGCGACGTCACCCCGACCTTCACCAGGAGATCTGCCACTTCCTGGGCCGCCCACCCGGGCGTCGTGATCACCCCGATGGCCGGGCGCTCCGTCGAGCGCAGGGAGGCGATCTCCTGCATGTGACGGACCCGCAGACCCTTGATCTCTTCGCCGATGACCTTCGGGTCGACGTCGAAGAGGGCGGTGACGTTGAAGCCCCGGGAGGCGAACCCATGGGAGTTGGTCAGGGCACGACCGAGATTTCCGATCCCGACGACCGCGATGGGCCAGTTCTTGTCCACCCCGAGCGCCTGCTCGATCTGCGTGATGAGGAACGTCGGGTCATAGCCCGTGCCCCGGGTGCCGAACGATCCGAGGAGCGACAGATCCTTGCGGACCTTGGCTGCGTTGAGCATCGTCAACGCCGCCAATTGCTCGGAAGAGACGGTCGTGACGTTCGTTCGCACGAGCTCGGCCAGGATCCGCTGGTACACCGGCAGGCGGAGGACGGTGGCCTCGGGGATCCGCCGGGCCGATGGGTGTGTCGGGACCGCCACGAGATCGATGGTACCGATGACTCGTGGCTCTACACCAAACGTGGACCGCTCACCAGGTCAAGGTGAGGGTGTCGCCGGTGCCCGTGGAGAGCATTCCGGCGGCCGACGCCTGGCCGGCGACCACGGCGAGATGGCCATTCGCATCGAGCAGCAACCCGAGCTCACCCCGGGCCAGATCGGCGAAGGTCCCGACCGTGCGCAGGGTGTGAGTTCGGGCGTGGCACGTGAGCGTGAGCGGGGCCGTGCGTGTGAGCGGGGCCGGGCGCCGGTCCGGGCCGATGACGTTTTTGAGGCCGGGCACCTGCGCCTTCTGGGCGTCGACAACGGTCGCCGCCAGCTGCAGGTTGCCGAAACGGTCGACCCAGACCACTTCGGCCGCGAGGAACCCCCCACCGTCGGCCGGGACGCCGTGGGCGACAGTTGGCAGAGCAAGGCGAACCAGCGAATCCGGGTCCACGGCAGGCCCCAGGTCGCCGATAGGGACTCCCCGGCACAGCGCAGCCGCCGCAGGAGCGAAGAGGTCGCGGCCGTCGAACGTGCGGGCCTGACCGGGCACCGCCCCGGGCGGCGCCGCGAGCGCAACGGCTCCGCTGATCGATCCGCCGCCGACGAGTTCCGCCGCGGCGACCAGGAGCCCGTTGTCGGGGCCGACGAAGAAGGCGGGCCCGGGTCCGGGCGACGTCACTTCGAGACAGACCCCCCGCCGGACGGACCCCACACCGGGATCCACCACCGCCAGCACGACCCCGGGACCGAGATACGGCGCCGCACGCACCAGGGCCAGAGCGCCCGCCCGGATGTCGAATGCCGCTATCTGATGGGTCAGATCGACGATGGCGACGCCGGGGGATGCCGCCAGGACAACGGCATGGACCACACCGACGAACTCGTCCTCCGACCCGTAGTCGGAAAGGAAGAAGAGGGTCTCGGGCACGAAGGCGGCGACGGGATGGCGTTCGCTCAACGATGCAGGGAGCGCGAACGCTCCGTTGCCGCCGCGACCGCCTCCATGAAGGCGGAACGCACCGCACGCGCCTCGAGGACGCGCACCCCGGCCGCGGTGGTGCCGGCCGGCGAGGTGACCTGGGCCCGCAGCACCGCGGGCTCCTCGCCGGTCTCGGCCATCAACTTCGCCGCACCGAGCATGGTTTCCACCACCAGCGTGTGGCTCACGTCACGGGTGAGGCCCATCTGGACCCCGGACTCGATGAGCGCCTCTGCCACCAGGAAGAAGTAGGCAGGGCCGGATCCGGAAAGGCCGGTCACGGGATCGAGCAGGCGTTCGGGCAGCCTCACGACGGTGCCCACCGCCGCCATGATCCCTTCGGCCCACGCCAGATCGGCCGAGGTGGCATGCGAGCCACCGGAAAGAGCGGTGACCCCGGCGCCCACCACCGCCGGCGTGTTCGGCATCGCCCGCACCACCGAGGGCTGACCGCCCAATGCCGTCTCCAGGCGCACCGAGGCGATGCCGGCCACGATCGACAGGACGCGCGTCACCCCGACGGCGCCAAGAACCCGGCAGGCACCTTCCGCCACATCGGGTTTCACGGCCAGCACGGCACCGGCGAGATGCGTGGGCGACTCCTCGAGGAGGTCCCGGACCGGAGCATCGAGGATCTCGACCCCGGGGAACTCGAGAGCCAGCTCGAGACGGCGTTCGGCCGACGTCTCGGCCACGGCTACCTCCTCGGCGTTGATCGAGCCCGACGCGAGGAGACCCCCGAGCAGGGCACTGCCCATTTTGCCGCCACCGACGATGAGCAGGGTACGTGCCATGGACGGACGATACCCAGTCGGGGGGCGGGCCGTTCCGAACGGCAGCTAGGAGCGGCGAGGGCGGCGGCGGTACATGGTGGGATGGGCCAGGGTCATCGCCGTCGGGTAGTGGTCGTCGACGTAGATCACCGAGGAACCTGCGATCCGGTCCAACTCATCGTCGTCGATGAGGGCGGCCGGAACCTTGCCCACCAGGTACACGGCGTCTTCCGGACCGAGGCTGAACCACATGCCGTAGAGGTTGGCGTTGCACCGCATGAGATAGGCCAGGGTGTCGGCGACGTTCTCCTCGGGAGCCGGCATGAACTGCACCTCGTGGTGCAGGGTGCGCTGACGCAGGGTGAACCAGACCGTGATGAAATCCTTCTCTTCCCCCTTGAAGCGGAGATACCACCGCTGTGATGCCGTGCGGTCGGTGACCTCCTGACGCTCGGCGGCGATCAGCAGCCCTTCGCTGGCCAGTTCGCGGGCCACCCAGGCATCGATACAGCTGACCGCAGCCGCCATCTCTTCTTCGGCGGGTAGATCGACGACGGGCACGTGACCGGGCGGTGCTCGCTCAGCGGCACTCGACGAGACGGCCCGAGGCCAACTCGTCGTGCAGGTCGAGCAAGGCCCCCGCGGCGGCCCGCCAGGTGTAACGGCGGGCCCGCAGCACCGAGGCCGTCGAGAGACGCTCGGCCACGAGCGGCGCGTCGAAGACACGTCGCACGGCCGCGGCGTAGCGCTCCGGCGTGGGGTCTTCGACCAGGAAGCCCGTACGCCCGTGATCGACCAGGGTGGTCAGTCCTCCGACAGCGGAGGCGACGACCGGGGTCCCGCAGGCCGCGGCCTCGAGGGCGACGAGGCCGAATGATTCGGAGCGACTGGGCACGATGCAGACGTCCGCCGCCCGGTAGTAGGACGACAGGAGCTCGTGGGGTTGGGGGTCGATGAGGTGCACCCGGTCCCGCACACCCCGGGCGTCCGCCAGGTCGATCAGTCCCTGGAGTGACTTCTCACCGTGGGGGCCGCTGGGGCCGCCGACGACGACCAACCGGTAGGGCTCGTCGCCGGGCTGGCGAAGCTCGGCCAAGGTCTCGACGGCGCAGTCGGCGCACTTGAGCGGCTGGATCCGCCCGACGAAAAGGAGGAGCCGCCCGTCGAGCGGCAGACCAAGAGCCCGGCGAGCCTGCGGACGGTGGCCGGGACCGAAGAAGGCGTGATCGACCCCGAGGGGCACGATGCGGATGCGGTCAGGGTCGGCCCCGTAGAGAGAGGCGATCTGCTCCGCCTCGACGCTGCACGAGGCCAGCACGGCATCGGAACACTCGATGATGGACGCCTCCGCCTCGGCCCGCCGGTGCGGCATGTCGGCCTCCACCTCCTCAGGCATCGACTCGGCCTTGACGCGGTCCAGCGTGTGGAAGGTGCAGACGAGAGGCAGGCCCAGCTCGTGCTTTATGACGTGGCCCGACAGGCCGGAGAGCCAGTAGTTGGCGTGGACGGAGGTGAAAGGGCCGTCCTCCTCACCGAGGCCGAAGGTGCCGGGCGAGGCCATCCGGGCGAGTACCCCCTGGGTGAACTCGTCGACGACCGCGGGAAGCGCTTCTTTCGGCAAGGTGGTCAGGGGGCCGGCCGGAACGTGGTGGACCCGCAGTCCGGGCTCCACCTGCACCACGGCCGGGAGATCCGGGGACCAGGCCCGCGTGAAGACGTCGCAGGCTGCACCCGAGCGGGCCAGGGCGGCGGCGAGCTCCCGCACGTAGACGTTCATACCCCCGCCGTCCCCCGTTCCGGGCTGGGCCAGGGGAGACGTATGGAGGGAGAGAACGGCGAGGCGACGCATGGCCTTCAAAGACTACCGGTGGGAGGGGTTTTCCCGGCCGACGCCCTCCGCCCCGGGCGGCCAGGGGAGAGCCCGGGGTGTTCAGGGGAGAGAACGAAGGGATGCGGGGGCGTGCGGGGTACGGCCTGACCCGACGCCGCCTCCGCCGGCACGTTGCTCGATGTCGAGACTCCCATCTCGGTCCGGGGCCGGACCGGGACCGACACCGGGGCTGGAGGCGGGACCGCCGCCGCTGGGCCCGTGCAGGTGATCATGCCCGTGCCCGTTCGCATGCTCTTCCTCGAAGTCGCGACGGAACGAGAGGTAGATCCGCACCAGGGCCTGCTTCTGATCCTCGCTCAACGTCTGATCAGCCAGAATCAGTCGGGTCAGATCGGGGGTCGCGTCCGGTGGCTCGAGAATGCCGGCCTGCACGTACAGCGTCTCGGCCGAAATACGCAGTGCCTTGGCGATCTGCTGGAGGATCTCGGCGGAGGGCCGCCGCAATCCCCGCTCGATCTGGCTGAGATACGGGTTCGATATGCCGGCCAGCTCGGACAGACGCCGGAGCGAGAGACGGGCGGTATTTCGCTGCTCACGGATGAACGAGCCCAGATCTCGCCAGCGATCCTTGGGATCAGTGCTCACTTTTGTAAGCGTAGTGCGAACCACTGCCTACCTTCAGGAGGGCATCCGGCCGACCGTTGCCACCACGGTTCGCCGGCGTGTCGTTCGGGTAACGTCACAGCGGACGACCCCATACGACGACCGTCGAGACACAGGAGACAACCCCCCATGGCTGACTACACCCTTCCGGACCTGCCCTACGACTACGCCGCTCTCGAGCCGCACGTCTCGGCCGAAATCATGCAGCTCCACCACGACAAGCACCACGCCGCCTACGTCACGGGCGCCAACCAGACGCTGGAGAAGCTGGCGGCGGCCCGTGACAAGGACGACTTCGGCGCCGTTGTCGGGTTGGAGAAGACGCTGGCCTTCCACATCTCGGGCCACGTCCTGCACTCGATCTTCTGGAAGAACCTGAGCCCGGACGGCGGAGACAAGCCTGACGGTGCACTCGGCTCGGCCATCGACGAGAACTTCGGATCGTTCGACAAGTTCAAGGCGCACTTCACCCAGGCCACCTCCACCATCCAGGGTTCCGGTTGGGGTGCGCTGGCCTACGAACCCCTGGCCGGCCGCCTCATCGTCGAGCAGGTCTACGACCACCAGAGCAATGTCGGCAACGGGTCAGTGCCCCTGCTCGTCTTCGACGCCTGGGAACATGCGTTCTACCTGCAATACAAGAACGTCAAGGCCGACTTCTTCGCCGCCCTCTGGAACATCGTCAACTGGTCCGACGTCGGGGCCCGGCTCGACAAGGCCAAGGGCCTGGCTCTCTAGCAGCCGTTCTGTGGACGCCGCCGCTTCGGCGAGCAGGGTCGCCCTGCTTCGTTTGCCATGTGGACGTGGACGTGGTCCTTGGCCGCGGCGATGCGATCCGGCACGTGCCGGCTTTAATCTGTGAAAGCTAGAAGTCTAGCAATCGGAAATTACGGGCGCTCGACGGCGGGCTGCTCCCCGTCAACGACCGATAGGGCTAGGTGCCCGCTCCCGGCGTCGGTCACCCCGGCGTCTCCGGTCGCCCCGAGTTCGGGGCCGTCGTCGGTCACCTCGTGGCCGGTCCCGTGCTGGTCGCACACTCGACGCGTCGGGTCGGCAGCAAGATACGCGTCAGCAATCACCGCACCGCAGACCTCGCACGAGTCGTACGCGCCCGAGGTCAGGCGCTCAAGGGCGCGATCCACGTCATCGAGCACGCGAGTCGACTGCGCGAGTTCGGATTCATAGCGCTCTTCCACGACCCCGACAGTACCGCGGGCGGCCGAATCGTCCGTAGTGTGGCGTGCTGTGACTCCCGAGGCGCCCACGGTCGACCTGGTCGGGGCGGGACTTCTCGTCCCCTGCCTCGACGGGACCGACCGGCCCTACCGCGACCTGGATTGCGCCGCCTCGACACCGGCCATGCAGGTGGTGGCCGACGCGGTCGCAGACTTCCTTCCCTGGTACTCGAGCGTGCACCGCGGGGCGGGTTACAAGTCGCGCCGGGCCACCGCCGCCTACGAACGCGCCCGCGAGAGCACCCATCGTTTCGCCGGTCGGCCGAGCGAAAAGGACAACGTCGTGGTGTTGTGCCGCAACACCACCGAGGCCATCAACCAGCTCGCCTACCGGCTGCAGCTCGCACGCGACGACGTCGTCGTGACAACGGTGGTGGAGCACCACGCAAACCTGCTCCCCTGGGCCCGGGTGGCGCAACGCCGTTGGGTCGAGTGCGGGACCGACGGCACGTTCAGCGTCGACGACGTGACAGTGGCGCTCGATGCCGGGCCTCGGCCCAAGTTGCTCGCCATGACCGGCGCCTCGAACGTCACCGGATGGTTGCCGCCGGTCGAGCAGATCTGCGCCGAGGCCCACGCCCGCGGCGTCCCGGTCCTGCTCGATGCGGCACAACTCGCGCCACACCGTCGCCTCCCACCGGGGCCCGACTTCATCGCCTTCAGCGGTCACAAGCTGTATGCGCCCTACGGCGCCGGCGCCTTGATCGGTCCACGCCACGTGTTCACGACAGGGGATCCCTTCCTCGCCGGCGGAGGGGCGGTGGACCTGGTCGATCTGGACGAGGTGATCTGGACCGAACCACCCGAGCGGGAAGAGGCCGGCTCCCCCAACGTGGTCGGTGCCATCGCCTTCGGCGCCGCCATGGACGAGCTCGACCGCATCGGATGGGACACGATCACCGCGCACGAGGCAGCGCTTTCGACGCGGCTGCACGAGGGGCTGCGAGCCATCGACGGCGTGCACGTCCTCGGACCGGTCACCGACCCGGGCGCAGCCACCCTGGCCGTGGCGGCCTTCACTGTCGAAGGCATGCACCACGGCCTGGTCGCGGCCCGGCTCAGCGCCGAGTTCGGCATCGGCGTGCGCCATGGCTGCTTCTGCGCCCATCCGTATCTGCTCCGCCTCCTCGGGGTCGGACCGGCCGGGGTGGCCGAGGCCCGGGAGGCCGTCCTGCGCGGCGATCGCAGCGAAATTCCCGGAGCGGTGCGCGCCAGCTGCGGCTTGGGGACCTCGAGCGAGGATGTCGACACGCTTCTGCATGCGCTGCAAACCGTCATCCATGGCGGCCCGCCACCGGTGCCCTACGAACAGGACAATGTCACCGGCGACTTCTGGCCCGAAGGCGAGGCGCGGGGTTGGAGCGACGGCGATCGCCCCGCCGGAGCGGCCTGCGCCCGCGGCTGAGTGCTCAGACGCCCGGCTCCGGGAGCGGTTCCGGTTCCCGTTCCGTCGGGACGCTGTAGACGGCGCGGGCGCGAAAACGCAGCGGGCGTTCCGTAAGCTCCTCCAGGTAGTGGGCCGTCCACCCCGCCACGCGGGCGATGGTGAAGATCGTGCGGCCGGCATCGGGGGGCATGCCCGTGCCCCAGCTGAGGGCGGCCAGGGCCAGATCGCAATTGGGCGGCGGCACATCGTTGGCATCCGCCATGTCGATCACCTCGAGGAAGAGACGTCGCCGCTCTTCGCTGAGCAACGGTGCCGCAAGCTCCCACAAGGCGTCGAAGCGCGGGTCGCGCTCTTTGTAGATCGTGTGCCCGAAGCCGGGCAGGAGGCTCTGCCAGCGCAACGCATCATTGAGCGCCCGGGCCGCCCCGTCGCGTTCGGCAGCCGCCAGGAGTTCGTACGCACGCTGACTTGCCCCACCGTGCAACGGTCCGGCCATGGTGGCGAGGCCGGCCAGAAGCGCGTCGTAGAGATCCGCCCGGGTGGATGCAGCCAGACGAACGGCAATGGTGGAGGTCGCAAGCTCGTGATCGGCCAGGAGGACCAGCGCCGCATCGACGGCGGTCGCCGAAAGTGGGGCCCCTTCAGTGCCGGCACCACTGTGGCCGGCACCCTCGCCGGGAGACAGCCGCTGCGCCAGGCGGAGCGCGATCGATCCCCCGATGAGTCCCCTCGTCGCGGCAGGCCTCCCGACGACATCGGTGAGCCCAGCGATCACACGGCGGGCAGCTCTCGTGACCGCGGCCGGCCGTAGATCGGCCCGCAACGCGTCGCCGGCCCCGCACATGACGAGCGCCCACTGCATGCGGTCGGACGCACCGACGAGGGGGCAGTCCCCTGCGCCGATGTCCGGAGGTCGCCAATCATCATCGGCGTCGGCCTGCCACAGCAGCGCGGCCACCTGCTCGAAGGTCATCCGGCGCGCCAGATCGGTGGCACGGCGGCCGCGGTAGAACGGCCCGTCCGTTCGCAGCTGCGTGACACCGGTCGTAATTGTGGCCAACCGGCTCTCGACCTGCCGTCCCCCACGTTGTCGGACGGCGAGGCGCTCGATGTCGGCCAGGTCGAACAGGCTTCGTCGCCCGCCCGGCTCCGGATGAGAGGCGAGGAGGCCACGGCTGACATAGGCGTAGAGCGTCGTCACCTTGACGCCGAGGCGCAGTGCGGCCTCCTCGCTCGACACCATGCGCTCCACGGAGGTAATTTACATTGACTTGATCAACATTTACAACGTGTATGACCCGGGTCATAGTGGACCTATGGAAACCATCGTTCGTGATCTCATGACGACACCAGCCGTCACGTGCCTCAGCACCGATTCCCTCGCCGTGGCGGCCCGTGCCATGGCCGAGGCGGACATCGGATCGGTCGTCGTGACCGAACAGGGGAAAGTGGTCGGCATCCTGACCGAACGGGACCTCCTGCGCGCCGCCGCTGCCGCCGCCGGCCCCGAGAACGAGGCGGTCGCGCTCTGGATGACCGCTCACCCCGACGTGTTGAGTCCCGACGAGAGGGTCGATGCGGCCTGGTCCAGCTTGACCGCGCATCACTACCGGCATCTTCCGGTCGTCGACGGTGGCGCCGCCGTCGGTGTGGTCTCTCTGCGCGATCTCATGGGCTTGGCGCGCATCCGGCCCGCGGTCGAGAACAGCACCGAGGTCCCGGCCGGGTTGGAGGGAGTCGTGGTAGCCGAAACGACCGTGGGCGACGTGCGGGGGCAGGAGGGCTTCTTTCACTACCGGCAGTACTCGGCCGTCGATCTGGCACAAAGGCGCTCACTCGAAGACGTGTGGCACCTCCTGTTCCGCCGGGAACTACCGGGGAGTGCGGCCTCGGCCACGTTCGCCGCTGAGGTCCGGAGCCGCCGAGGACTGCCGGACGGACTCGCCTCCCAACTCCGTGCGCTCGCGCCGTGGGGCACGCCGCTCGAGGTGCTACGAAGCGCCATCTCGGTCCTGGGTGCGGAGCGGGGCTGGCGTCCGACCCTTGATATCGATGCCGGCGAGCTCAGTGACCAGGCGCTCGGGTTGTGCGCCGTGGTGCCGACGATCCTTGCTACTGCCCACAGGCTCCGCGTCGGGCTCGATCCTGTCGCACCCCGGGACGATCTCGACTTCGCCGCGAACTACCTCTACATGCTCACCGGCGCCGTACCCTCCCCTCCGCACGCCCGGGCCGTCGAGCAGTACATGATCCTGACGATCGACCACGGGTTCAATGCCTCGACCTTCGCCGGGCGCGTCATCACGTCGACCGGGGCCGACCTCGCGGCGGCAATCGTCGGCGCGATCGGCGCCCTGTCCGGCCCTCTCCACGGAGGTGCACCGAGCCGGGTCCTCGACATGCTCAATGAGATCGGCACCCCCGACCGGGCCGAAGCCTTTATCCGACCGGCCATCGAGCGGGGCGAACGCATCATGGGATTCGGGCACCGGGTCTACAAGACCGACGACCCCCGTTCCCTGCTCCTGCGATCCATCGTGGAGCAATTCGGGGGTCCCCTCGTGGACCTGGCTCTTCACGTGGAGCGGACAGTGGTCGACGTCCTCCAGGAGCTCAAGCCCGGGCGACACCTCTACACGAATGTCGAGTTCTACGCCTGCGTCGTGATGGACCTGTGTGGGATCGACCGGCACATGTTCACACCCACCTTCGCGGCGGGCCGGACGATCGGCTGGAGCACCCACGTCATGGAGCAGGCGTCCCATAATCGACTCATCCGCCCGTCCGCGCGCTATGTCGGCCCGCCACCACCCCAACCGGTGCCCAGTGAGGGCTGAGGCGCCGGACGGCGCACGTCTCCTTAAAGACGACTAATCTGGTCTGGGTTAGGCGGTATGGTCGAACCTCGGACTGGACACACATGCGTCGTACGGAGCTTTTCTCCTTTCCCAACCCGGTGAACGAAGTATCAGCGCGACTCGTGGCCGGCGGCGTCGTCGTGATGACCCTTCTCACCATCAGCCTCGACCTCAAATGGGCGACCGCCGTCATCGCCTACGGCTTCGTGGCCCGCGTGCTGACCGGGCCGACCCTGAGCCCCTTGGGCCAGTTCATGACCCGGGTTGTCACCCCTCGCCTCCACCTTGCGGCACGTCCCGTCGCCGGACCACCGAAACGATTCGCGCAGGCCATCGGCGTCTGCTTCTCGGTCGCCGCGTTGGTGCTCACGATCCTCGGCTATTGGGGCGCGGCCCAGATCGTGCTGGGCCTGCTCGCATTGGCTGCCCTCCTCGAATCCGCGTTCGGCCTATGCCTCGGTTGCAAGGCCTTTGCCGTCCTCATGCGTCTGGGCGTGGTCCCCGAAGAGGTGTGCGAGAGGTGCAACAACATCTGGGCGCACACCGCAGCCGCCTAATCAGTCCAGATGCTCGCCACCTTTCGGGTGTAGCGCGGCTCCCATACGTACTGGCAGAGAACCCGCACCGGGGGCGGAGGCATGCTCAAGACCGCCTTGCGCTCGAGCGGATTCGCCGTGTCGAAGATCCACGGGAAGAACTTGGCCGAGCCGCGCATCCCGACCGCCTTGGCCGTCGCCTTTCCGAAGGACTCGAACTCCTCTGCGGTGAGGGCCTGATCGATCACGGGAAAACATCGTTGCTCTTCGTCCTCGAGATGTGATCCGAGTTCGATCCCCAGTGCGTCGATGTTCCCTGCCAGATCGCCGGCCGCCTCCGCGCTGGGTTGTTGCGCCAAAGCCGCGAAGCCTTTGCCGATTGCCTCGCACTGCGGCAGGAGTTCCTTGTGCTGGGCCTCCATCTCGGCCAGGACACGCAGCTGCTCGTCCTGGCCAGCGAGCTTCGGCCGCACGAGAGGCCACAGGGAGGCGTCTTCCACCTCGTGATGGTGATGGAGCTGATCCTCGATGAACGCCCAGTGCGCACCGAGCTGGCGCGCCCTGAACCGATCCACGCCCGGTGACCGCAACGCCGTACTCAATCGCTTGAGGTCCCGCCGGAACGCCTCGTGGATCATGTAGACGATGGTGAACCGACCTCGCGGCGGCCTTCCCTCGGTCGGCGACTTCTGCTCGTCCTCCATCAATACCTCGCTTTCTGAGGTTGGAGCGTAGGACGAAAGCATCGCACGGCGCGGCGAACCACATGGGCTGCGGAAATGGGGGTTCTCGGCACTCCGTCCACGGCCATGCGCCCTCCCTGCCCTCGGGGGGTGGGGACCAGCATCCCGTCGGAAGAAGGTGGCCAATCCGGCCGAGGGTTCAGCTGACGCCCGCCGGGGTCGGTCCGCTCTGGCCGTCCAGTGCGTACCACGAGACGACATCCTCGTCGGTAACGGTCGCGGCAGGGCCGTCGAACACAACGACGCCGCGCCCGAGGGCCAGGACCGAGTCGGCGAGAGCAAGGGCTCGATCGGTGAACTGCTCGATGACCACGATCGTCACTTCACCCTTGAGCCGAGCGAGGATCTCGAACATTTGGCCAACCACGATCGGACTAAGCCCGTGGGATAGCTCGTCCACCACCAAAATGGAGGGTGGAATTGCGATGGCGGGAGCAAGAGCAACCATCTGTTGCTCTCCGCCGGACAGTGAGCCAGCTCGCGTCGTCACATGCCGCCTCAGTGCCGGGAAGAGTTCCAGGACGTAGTTGATCCGGTCATCGACGTCCCCCTTGGGAGCGCTGTAGCGGAATGCCATTCGGAGGTTCTCCCGAACGGTCAGTGAGGGATAGATCGCCCGGGAGTCGGGGACGTGGAACACTCCTTGTCGGGCCATCGTGGCAGCCGAAGACCCGGTCATATCGCGTCCGTCAATCAGGACTGCTCCTGACATCGGGACCATCTGCCCTGTGATCACCCTTGCGAGGGTTGTCTTTCCACCACCATTCGGTCCGAGGACTGCTGTGACGCTGCCCTTGGGCATGTGCATCGTCACGGCACTGATGGCCAGGCTCTTTCCATAACCTGCAGAGATGCCCCGCAATTCGAGCGCCGCTTCCTTCGGACTCTCGACGCGGTCGAGCTCGGCCTCCGTGGGCATGGACACCTGAATTTTTGCGGAGCCCTCCTCTTCCACCACGCTGTCTTGACCGAGATAGGCCGCACGAACCACTGGGTCGCTGAGCACCACCTGCGTCGCGTCGTCTGCGATCTTGTGGCCGAAGTCCAGGACGACGATGCGGTCAACGAGAGACCGCACGAACTCCACATCGTGCTCAACCAACACGAACGCCGTCCCCCGGTCGGCGACATGGCGACGAAGGAACGCCTTCAGGCGATCCCGCTCCCGTTCGTCGAGACCTGATGACGGCTCATCGAGCAAGAGGAGATCAGGATTGCCGGAGATGGCTCGAGCCACGTCGACAAGCCGGGCAATACCCAGTGGCAGGTCGCCGGCCGCCACGTCACCGTGAGACTCGATGCCGAGCTCGGTCATCAGCTCGCGAGCGCCCGTCATCGCTTCGTCGAGCGGATGACCGCGCCCCAGGACGCCCCGCATGAACGGGTGGTCCGTCCGGTGGGCCAGGATCGCAATTGCGATGCTCTCGGCCGCGGTCAAAGCGGTGAACCGGCTGCTGTGCTGGAAAGTCCGGCCAATTCCCAGGCGTGCCCTCGCCTCGGCGGAGAGCGCTGTTACGTCCCGGCCCCGCCGGTGCACACTTCCCGACGTCGGTCGAAGGAGCCCCGAGACCACGCCCAAGAGCGTCGTCTTACCGGCTCCATTGGGCCCGATGAGGCCCACCCGCTCCGCTGGTTCGACGCGGAAGGAGACGTCGCTCAAGGCCACGGTGCCACCGAACCGCATTCCGATGTCGACGAGCTCCAGAGGAATGTCGGAGGCCTCGGCGGTGTCTTCGGAGCCGTGCTTCATCGTGCGGGACGGCAGGAGCTTCACTTCGCCTCCGCCGTCTTCGGTGTCTCAATGGTCGGAACGGCGGCCTGTCGGGCCATGAACTTCGCCCGGGCATTCCTCAGGTACCCGCCGTACATGCTGATGACGCCGTCGGGTGCTTGGACCAGCGCCACTGCACCGAGTCCAAAGAGGATTGTCGGAACCTGGCTCCAAGAGGCAGGGAGCCAACGAGTGAACACCGCTGGCATCAGGTAGAACACAAGTCCCGCCACCAGCGCCTGTGCCGGATGACGCCATCCGATGGTCACGATGACCGCGAGCCAGACCACTCCAACGAGAGTCGCAACATCTCCCTGCCCCAAATGGAGCTGGTACATGCCGAGCAACGCACCCCCGACGCCTGCGATGAACGAACTCGATGCGAACACCAGCAAGCGGACCACCCTTGGAGATACACCCACCGCCTTGCTCAAGACCTCGTCGCTGCGCACGGCGCGCAAGGCGAGGCCTGTGGGCCCTTTGAGGACGCGCCCGACAATGAACGCCAAGATGACGAACACCACCATCATCAAATACGCGAAGGCGCGATCGGACTCGAAGTTGAGCCCGAAAAACCTTGGTCGGGCGTAGACCGACCCTCCGGCTCCGGGTACGAGCCACGTCATGTTCACCGCGAATTCGTCAAAGAATCCCGCGATCGCCAGCGTCATGATGGCCAGAGACAGAACCCCGAGGCGAGTTGTCACGAGCCCCACGAGGAGGCCCAACGCCGCCGCCGTGGCTCCCCCGATGATGACGGCCACCAGCGCCGGGTAGCCGTGCGAGGTGATCAGGAATGCAGCGAAGAACCCTCCGAGCCCTGCGTATGCGGCCTGACCCAGCGACGTGATCCCTCCGGAGCCCAAGACGATGAAGCTCAAGAAGACCACGCCCATGGTGATACCGGCAGCGACCGCGGCCATCCAGTACGGGGTCAGCAGGAGAGGCACGATGATGGCGATCGCCAGAACGACACCGAAACGGACGGCGCGAACTGTGCGCGTTGCGTTCGACTTCAGGACCGGTCGGTCGCCGGCCACGATCACCTGCGTCGTACTCGTCTGTTCGATCGTTGGCCCGACGAGAAGGAAGATGATCAGGACGATCAGCGGGATCGCGGGCTGCACTGCGGTAGCCAGCAGGCTGCCCGTGGGCGCGACATCTATCAGTACGCTTTGCAGGACGCCCATGGCGAGGGCAATCCCGAACGCCAGAGGCACGCTGCGAAGCCGGGCGACCACCGCTGCAGCCAGCGACGTGATGACAAGGCCGGTGAAATTCGACGATCCCAACCCGACGATGGGTGCGAGCAAGACGCCGGCGAGCGCCGCAAGAAAACACCCGATCATCCACGCGACCGCCTCCACCGGCGCTGTCCGTGTTCCATGAGCCTCGGCCACGGCAGGCCGATCGACGACGGCGCGCATTGCGAGTCCAAACCTCGTGCCGCGCAAGAGAAACGACATCAACAGAGCCACCAACGCGGCTCCGACGAGAACGATCAATTCATTCGCATCGAGCGTGACCGACCCCAGGCGGTAGACATGTGGGGGTTGGTTGGCCAGTCCCGGCGCCGAGTACACGGCCGGGGGGACGAAGGCCATGACAGTGGCCGCAGGAAGGGCCACAAGGACCCCGACGGTCGCGACGATCTTGACCACTACCGACATCTGCCGGGCGTGACGGAACAACATCCACCACAGCACCAGTCCTATGACAGGCCCACCGACGACGATCGTCACAGTGGCCGATGCAAGCATCGGCCACCCATGCGTGCTGTGCAGCGTGTAATAGAGGACTGCCGCCGAATAGGCGATGCCTCCGAATGCGAAGTTCAGGACCGAGGTCGCCGAGTAGGTGACCACCACACCGGTGGCGGCGATGGCATAGACCGAGCCGATAACCAGCCCAGAAACTACATACGCGAGCACTCGTTCCCTCTGCCGATCCGGAACTTTGTCAGCGGCTCAGTATTTGCCGGCGACCACTTTGCCGCACTGCCAGGGCTTCGTTCCCACCACGACCCACTTGCCGTTCTGCACCTGGGTAATGGTGTTGCAAGGCGTCGCCGAATACCGCATGGCCGGGTAGGTGACCGGTGGAATCAGATTCCCCAAGGTCAGGTTCTTCTCCGTATTCAGCGCTGCGACGAGCGACGACTGGGTGGGGTTCTTGCCCGCCCGTTGCAATCCCCACACGAATTGGGACGCGATCACGTAGCCGAGCTCGTTGTAGTAGAGCGGGGTTCCGCTCACACCGTCGGCCTTCATGGCAGCCAAGAACCCGGTGATCCCAGGCCCCTTTTGAGTGATGTAGGCCGCGGCATTCGCTTGGACATAGACACCGTTCATATCCGCACCGAGCTGCTCGATGAGACCGGGTCCGTACCCTGTCAGAACCATGACCTTCATCTTCTTCCCCAGTTGGGCATTGGCCTGGATCAGCGGCGAGTTCACTCCCATGAAGGAAAGGATGAACTGAGCGCCGGACTGCTGCGCCTTTTGCGCCACCGGCAGCACTTGCGAGAGGTCGGCGCCGTACTCCGGCACGGCCACGTTCGAATAGACGACGTTCAAGCCCAAGGACTTCGCTTGCGCGAGTTCATTCTTCCCGGCGGTGCTACTGCCGGCCGAAGAGTCGGCCAGGACCGCGATCTTCGTGAAGCCCTTCTGCTTGATGAACCTCGTGATGGCGTCCGTGCCGACCGACTGCCCTTTCTTGTTCTCGGTGCTCCCGCCGAACCCGAACATGCTCTTGCCGTTCCATCCCGGACTGACCGCCCATCCCACCATCGGAATGTTCTGCTGCTTGAGATAAGGAAGCGCGTAGGAAGCGAACTGCGAACCGACGAGAAGGGCCAGGTTGCCCGCCTGCACCCCCTGCTTGGCCACCGCCACGGCTTGCGTCGGAGACGACTGGGTATCCAAGACTGTGTAAGAGATCTTGTGGCCATTGACACCGCCCGCGGCATTCACCTGCTTGAGCTCCGCTTCCATCCCGGTGGTGACGCCGGCGAAGACGGCGCTGTAGACGCCGGTGTTGTCGGCCAACAATCCCACTTTGATGGTTGAGGCCGCGCCAGCTGGTGCCGAACTCACGATCGGTGCCACGGCTGCAGCGAGCGACAGTACGAAACCCAGTACGAAGAAGCGGCGAAGTCGCAATGACGAAAACATGGTTCCCCCCTTGGCATTCGGCGAAACGACAGTGCGCCGAAGGACTGTTCGTTCTAGTTCTGTTGCGATTATATGTCAACACCGTCTTCGGGTAACTGCTCAGGCGCGGGATGCCACCAGACTCTGCGTCCACGGTGTTCGGAAGGACTTGCGCGTGAACCCAGGTGGCTTCCAGGTTGGCGACCGCTCCCACCAAGCTTCCAGTCAGCGATCGGTGCCGAACGTCACATGGCGTACCGATGAACGCTTCAGTGACTGCTCAGAATGCAGCCGTTGATTCTCGAGGAGGCTGAGGAGGCTTCAGACAATGGGGGCGTTGCGGAGCGGACGGGAACGATCTTCCGGAACCGTGAGATCGCACCGCCCACCTCAGTTGGCCGCGTACAGCGCACTGAATCTTGTCCCTACGGCCGGGTTGGCGACCATTCGGGCATTCCAGCCCGCTACGGCAATTGACCAACTCTCCTCCGAAACTCCCTTGTCGCCGGCCAGGCTGATGCTCCGACTCAGGTCGTAGTCGACCGTGGCCAGGCTCTTCGCTATCTGGGCATACATCTCGAGGCTGACCGACGCGATGGGCTCGAAGTCCGGCCCGGCGTTCCCGGTTGAGGGCAGCATCGGGATCACTCGGGTGCCATATGCGGCGCTGAGGGTCTGGGCCTTCGCCGCCATCCGCTGAGCCTCTTCGATCCGGGTTGGACCATCCTGCGCCACGTAGTTCAGTTCCTTCGCCTGCTTGAAAATGCCCACGGCGCCTTCCCTCCTGCCTGCGCACCTCTTCGTCCGCTTCCACTATCCGCCCTCGAGCCGAGAGTTGAATGAGTAACGCCTACTCATTTCCCGGGCCTGGCGGCAGGCATCGCGTGGGCACTGCCAAAATGTCCAGGGTGAGCGCGCCTTCGACCTTCGATCCGTGGCCGGTCGTCGGTCGGGACGAGGAGCTCAAAGCTCTCGAGAATGCCCTTGGTGACCCCAATTGCGGGGGAGTCGCCCTCGTTGGTGGAGCGGGCTTCGGGAAGACCTGCCTGGCCGCCCAGGCTGTGCGACTCGCCGCCGATCTTGGAATGGCCTTCGCTGCGCTACGCGCCACCAAGAGCGCAGCCGCCATTCCGTTTGCCGCCCTTGCGCCCCTGTTTGCCGAATTGGACCTCACGCCGAGGCTGGACGCGAGCCTCCTGCGACTGGTGGCCGAAGCCATCGACGTCCACCGCGGGAACCAGCGGATGGCATTGATCATCGATGATGCCCAGGAGCTCGACGACGCATCGGTCGCGCTGCTCGACCAGCTCGTCGAGCACAAGGGTGTGGTCGTTGTCTTTACCGTGCGGGTGGGCGAAGGCGATACGGAATCCGTCGTCGGAAAGTGGCGGGACCAACAGATCCTCCGGATTGACGTGGGTCCACTTCCCGATGAAGAGTTACGCACGTTGGCCGTCATGGCCGTCGGCGGGCCGATCGACGGCGCCACACTCCAGTCTCTCGTCGAGTCAAGTGGCGGCAATGTGCTCTTTCTCCGAGAGCTCATCCAGGGTGCCCTCGAGTCGGGCGCGTTGACCTCCGAATTGGGCCTTTGGCGGCTCCACGGATCGTTGGCCCACTCCCCCCGACTGCGCGATCTGATCGAACAGCGGCTCGCCGGCTTGAGCGATCAAGAGCACGAAGCGCTCGAGCTGATCGCACTCAGCGACCCCGTCCGCTTGGACCTGCTCGAGAACCTGGTCGAGCTCCGATCGATCGAACGGTTGGAGGCATCAGGGTTGCTCGACGTCTTGGACAAGGAATCGGGCCCGGAATTACGGCTGAACCACCCGCTCTACGGCGAGGTAGTCAGGGCTCACCTCCCTTCGATCCGAAAGATCCGCTTGAGCCGAGCCCTGGCTGACGCGGCGGAGGTGAAGGGCAAGGTCGGCGATCGGGACACCCTCCGCGTCGCGGTCTGGCGACTCGATGGAGGTGGCGGTGGCCGCCTGGACACCACGCTCGAAGCGGCGACCATCGCGCTACGGACCGAGAACTACGCGCTCGCCGCGCGTCTCAGTCGCTCGGTCTGGGAAGAAGCGAGCTCCGTCGATGCCGCCGTCGTCCTCGGCGATTCCCTTGATTTCCTGGGACGGAGCCGGGAGGCCGAACGAGTGTTGCGTGCTGCTGCTCCACTCGCCGAGTCCGATCGACAGCGCACCAGCGTCGCCGTGCGGCGAGCATCGGCGCTGTTCCGCTCACTTGGGGACGCCGAGGGGGCGGAAGGGGTGATCGAGGAGGCCGTCTCCCGGATCAGCGACGAGAGCTGCCGACGAGAGATCGATGCGTTGCGCGGGAACTTTCTGCTCCTCTCGGGCAATGTGGCCGGATCGATCGCTTTGGACGAGTCCTTGCTCCAGGTCTCAGGCGACGCGGCATTCGCCCAGGCTTCGCTCGACTTCGGCGTCGGATTGGCCCTCGCCGGACGCACGGACGAAGCGATTTCTCATACCAACGTCGCGCTTTCCGCCCGTACCGACCTCGACAGCGAGGAGCAGCTTTCTGCGATCGGGGTCTACTGGGTCGCGCAGGCGCTCGCCCACTACTACGCGGGCCACCTGGCAGAGGCGGAATCGATCGGAGACGCCGGCTACCAGATCTCGGTGGAGAAGAGCAATGTCGATGGCCAGGCCTGGTTTGCCTCAGTCCTCGGCCTTATCCATCTCGCACAGGGGCGTCTCGCGGCGGCCACGCAAATGTTCCGTGAATCGGCTTCGCTCTTCGGCACTCTCCATCATCCAGGCCGACGCTGGGGTCTCAGCGGAATCGCCCTCGCCAGCTCCTACCTCGGAGACTCCGTCAGCGCGAGCGCGGCCCTCGCCGACCTTGACGATGAAGCCCCCACGGCCGTCCGCATGCAGGATGTCAATACGTTGCGCGCCAAGGCGTGGAGCACGCTGGGACGCGGGGAGGTAACCGCGGCGCGAGAACTGCTGTGGGAAGCGGTTGCGTTGGCGGAAAGTTGGGGGCAACACGCCACAGAAGCCGAGGCATTGCACGATCTCATCCGGATAGGAGTGGTCGGTCCCGCCGCTGAGCGCCTCGAGCGGCTCCGGAACCTTGTTGACGGCGACTTCATGGAAGCACGCCTCTCCTTCGCCGGCGCCGCAAGGCGCGCCGATGCCGACCTGGCGGCCAGCGCGGCCGAGCAATTCACGGCGATCGGGGCCAATCTGCTCGCCGCCGAGGCGTGGTTGCTCGAGGGTCGCCTGGCGTCAACCGCCGGACTACGCCGCCGAGCGTCGACCGCCGATGCCCGGGCGCAGCGGACCCTAGAGAAATGCGATGACGCCAATGTCACGTGGATTCCCCGATCGGCCGAAAGCTCCCAGCTGTCGGATCGTGAACGGGAGGTCGCGCTTCTGGCCGCCCAGAATTTGACCAGCCGCGAGATCGCCGAACGGCTCTTTGTCTCCGTACGGACCGTGGACAATCACCTGCAGCAGGTCTACGTGAAACTCGGGGTTAAACGTCGCACCGAACTGGCCCCCCATCTGTAAGGGCGACCGTCACAATCCCCCGGGCGTCAGGTCCCGGGCACGAGCATGACCGTCGCCGCCGTCCAGGCGAGCTCCCGATCCTGGAATGTGGCCTACAGTGCGAGGCCGTGAGGGTGCCGGACGCCGCGCTCGAAGAAGTACGTCACCGGGGTTTTCACCTCATGGAAGGGTTCTTGGCGCCCGACGAATTGCAGGCGGCGCAGCAGGCCCTCTGGCTGCATTTCCCGACGCCGACGGACTATTTCACCGACCCCGGGCGTCACGCGCAGTATGGAAGCAGCCAGTTCGCCGGTGTCGAAGAGTTTCCGTACAAATCGTGGGACCTCAATCGCCTGGCCGTCCACCCCGATCTGATCGACGCCGCCGAGCGCTATCTCAGAACCCCCGAGCTGCATCTCTACAAGATTGAGCTGTGGGCGAAGTACGCCGGAGCGATCAACTACGACCAACCGCTGCATCGAGACTTCGGAAGCCACAGCCTGGTCGTCCCCCGACTCGACGACCGTTACCAGCAGCTGACGACCTTCCTCTATCTCTCTGATGTAACGGCCGAAGACGGCCCGACCCGCATCGTCCCCTACGAGGACGGTGCCCACGTTCCCTTCACTCCTCTCTACATCGAGCGCGACGCAATGGCGGACGTGGAAGTCCCCATGATCGGATCAGCCGGCAGCCTTCTCATGTACCGATCTGACATTCTTCATCGCGGCTCCGATTTCAAGACTGGCGCCCGCGCCCGCTTCTCCGTCCTCGTCGACTTCCAGGCCCGCGGGACGACATGGGGCGGGAAGATGGCGTGGCCGAAGGACTCGCCGGATCGATGGGCGACATTCATCCCCCGGTGCACGGTGCGTCAGCGCGACCTGTTCGGATTCCCCAGGCCGGGCCACGACTACTGGAACGAACAGACGCTGGCCGACGTGGCCCTCCGGTATCCCGGCATTGACATGGAACCCTACCGAATGGCCGATTGGTCTCCCGTCGATCGATGAACATCAGCTTGAGGCCAACGGCTTCAGGGGTGGGCGGGCGCTCGTTCCGGCTATGGAAACGGAATTGCCGTTAATGCTACGTTGGACCACCGGAGACAGGGAGGCTGGAATGACGGACATCGAAACCGACATGGAGTCGAGGGACTACTTCAAGGATCCGGCGCTCTTCGAGAATCCGTATCCCTACTACGACGTCATGCGGGCCAAATGTCCAGTTCAGCGCGAGGAATTCCGCGACGTCTTCATGGTCACGGGCTACGACGAGGCACTCGAGATCTATTCGGACCCGACGACGTGGTCGAACTGCAACACCGTCGCCGGCCCGGGCTTTCCGGTGCCCCTGGTCGGCGACGATATCAGCGACCTGATTGAGCAACATCGCGACGAGTTGGTCTTCAGTGACCAGCTTCCCTCGTTCGACCCCCCAAAGCACACCGCCCAGCGAGGGCTCCTGATGCGCTTGATCACGCCCAAGCGGATGAAAGAGAACGAGGAGTTCATGTGGGGTCTGGCCGACCGCCATATCGACGAGTTCATCGCCAAGGGTGAGTGCGAGTTCATCGCCGACTATGCAAGTTCCTTCACCCTTCTCGTGGTCGCCGATCTGCTCGGCGTGCCCCAAGCCGACTTCGGGATTATTCAGTCGCGCATGGGGAACCATCACCCCGCCGAACAGCCGCTCGGCGAACAGGAGCACAAGCCCCTGGAATACCTCTATGACCAGTTCATCGAATACATCGAGGACCGACGGAGCAACCCGCAGAGCGACGTCATGACCAGCATGGCGACGGCCACGTTCCCCGACGGATCCACGCCGCCGGTACACGACGTCGCACTGATCGCCGCAAACCTGTTCGCGGCCGGGCAGGAGACCACCGTCCGGCTCCTGGTCGCGTCACTCCGGATGCTGGGAGAGCGACCGGATATCCAAGATCTCCTCCGTCGTGAACGCCACCGTATCCCGGCCTTCATCGAGGAGATGCTGCGACTGGAGTCCCCGCTCCAGGGCTCATTCCGGCTGGCGCGTCATGCGACGTCCGTCGGTGGTGTCGAACTGCGGGCCGGGACCACCGTGTACGTGGCCGAAGGTGCGGCCAACCGCGACCCTCGGCACTTCGAGAACCCGGCCGAATTCGATCTCAACAGGCCGAATGGGCGCCAGCACCTGGCGTTCGCGCACGGCATTCATACTTGCGCCGGAGCCCCTCTCGCCCGGGCCGAGGCCCGGGTGACCCTCGAACGCTTTCTGGACCGGACCGCCGACATCAGGATTTCGGAGTCAGCACACGGTCCCGCTGGTGACCGGCACTACGACTACATCCAGACATACCTGATCCAGGGCATCACGAACCTTCATTTGGAGTTCACCCCGGCGTCCTGATCTCCGCTGCATGCCGGCCCGCACGGGGGCCCGCGCATTCGCTCAATGTTCGTGCAGGAGGACACCGCGGATATTGCGCCCCTGCAGAAGATCGTCAACGGCGACATTTATGTCGTCGATGGCGTAACGCGCCGTGATCAGCTCGTCGAGCTTGAGGTGCCCGGCTCGGTAGAGGGCGACCTCGCGCGGGACGTCGACCGCCGGGCTACCCATCCCGTAGAGACATCCCTGGATCCGCTTCTCGTATCCCGCCAGTACCAGGACATTGATGGGAATCCCCGGAGGATCCATTGCCCTCGCCATGCCCGTCACCACAACTGTTCCGCCCTTGCCGATGGCGTCGAATGCTTCGGCAACGTGTTCGCCCGTGACCACGTCGATCGTGACAATCGCGCTGTCGGCCCCCTGACCGTCGGTGAGAGACCGGGCCAACTCAGCCGCTTCGTCAATGTGGGCGAATGCGTGTGTCGCGCCCAGCTTCGCCGCCATCTCGAGCTTGAATGGCACAGGGTCGACCGCAATTACTGCGGCAGCACCCATCATGGCTGCTCCTTGGACGGCGTTGATACCGACGCCCCCGACGCCCATCACGATCACGGTGTCGCCGGGGCGGACGTTGGCGGCATTGATCGCCGAGCCGAACCCGGTGCCGACCCCACAGCCGAGGAGGCACATCGTCTCGAGCGGAACATCGTCGGGCACCTTGATGACCGAGTTCTCCGGCACCGTGCTCCAGGCCGAGAACGTGGAGACGAGCATGAACTGGCTGATGCCTTGGCCCTCGTAGTGCATGCGGTAGGTGCCGTCGAGCTGCGGACCCCTCTGCAGCTGCGCGCCCGCCTGACACAGGTTCTGGCGGCCTGAGGCGCAGAAGCGGCAATGGCCGCAGCTTGGGATAAACGAGGTAACCACGTGGTCCCCGGGCCGCACCCCGGTCACGCCGGCGCCGATCTCCTCGATGATCCCGGCCCCCTCGTGCCCGCCGCACACCGGCATGGCGGTTACCTGGTCACCGACGTTGTAGTGGACATCGCTGTGGCAGAGGCCCGACGCCACCATGCGCACCAGAACTTCATGGTCCTTGGGAGGGTCGACATCGACCTCACACACCTCCCAACGACCCGGTGACTCAAACAGCACTGCCGCCCGTGATTTCACCTGTCCCCCTTCCACCTCCTGGAGGATTCCATCCTAGAACCCCTCACCTCCTGGTGCCGGGCCGTGCGAAGAACGCTCGAGCGGCAGCCGGGCTGTAGAGTCCGCTGTCGATCCTTGCAGGGAAAATGGGGAGGGGATGCACGATGACGGACGATCGGGTTCTGGTTGATTTCGACCAACACTCACTCACCTACAAGGCTGGCTTTCCGCAGATAAGCCACGAGGTGCGTTCTCGGTGCCCCGTGGCCTGGACCGACGCGTACGGCGGTTACTGGGTGATCAGTGGTCGGGATCTGATCGGTGAGATGGCCAAACATCCCGACCTGTTGTCGAATGACCACGATCCGACGGGCGTCCGGAGGGGTTACGACGGGATCGCCATCCCTCCTCCGAGAGGAGGAACGAATCGTGGCGGGTTCATCGAGATGGATCCACCGGAACAGCTCGAATACCGCCGGGTCCTCAACCCCTACCTGTCGCCCGTCGCCATCGAAAGTTGGCGGCCCATGGTGGCGGAACTCAGCCACGCCTGTATCGACGAAGTCGTCGAGTCAGGGCGGTTGGACTTCGTCGACGACCTGGCGAATATCGTGCCGGCCGTCCTGACCATGGGCATGCTCGGATTTCCCCTGACCGATTGGACGATCTACTGCGAACCCGCCCACGCGATGGTCTACACACCACCGCACAGCCCGGACTTCCCTCGCGTCATGGAGCAGGCGATTGCGATGTCGGGCAAACTCGCCGAAGAGATGGGCAGGGCGCGGACCAATCCTCGCCCCGGCATGCTCAAAGCCTTGATCGACGCCCAAGCCGACGGTGCCTCATTCGTTGACGACGACATCCTGGGGACGTTGAGCTTGCTCATTGGCGGCGGGTTCGACACGACCACGTCGTTGACCGCTCATGCCTTGACATGGCTCGACCGCCGTCCCGAGCAGCGCCAAGCTCTCCTCGAAGATTCGGCGCTCCTCGACACGGCCACAGAGGAATTCGTGCGCTTCGCGACGCCGGCCCAGGGCGGGGGCCGGACCATCACACAAGACTGCCAGATGGGGGGCCACTCGTTCCGGGCCGGAGATCGGGTCTGGATGGCCTACGGGTTGGCGAACCACGATCCCCAGGCCTTCGAAGAGCCGGACGAGATCGTGCTCGACCGCTTCCCGAACCGCCACGCCGGATTCGGCCTTGGCGTACACCGGTGTATCGGCTCCAACTTGGCCCGGATGAGTTTCAAGACGATGTTGTCGGTCGTCCTCGAACGATTGAAGGATTACCGCTTGGAGCCAGACCAGGCTGTCCGCTACGAAGACATCGGCACCATCAACGGCTACAAACACCTGCCAGCGACATTCTCTCCGGGCTCCCGTCGGGGGCAACCACTCGAGCGGGTCATTGCCGAGTGGGAGACGAGACTGTACGCCGACTCGACCACGGTCTGAGAGGAGCATCGAGATGCAGGTCCATATTGATCCCGACGTGTGCCAAGGCCATACCCTGTGTGCTCTGGCGGCGCCTCAGATCTTCCTCCTTCGCGAGGAGGACGGCCACGCCTACGTCACCTCCCCCGATGTCCCGGCCGGCCAGGAGGACCTCGTCCGCAAGGCGGTTGCCACATGTCCCGAGGGGGCCATCAGCGTGACCGAGTAGGGAGCATCACGCCGAGTTGCGCCGTGGTGACGCCTGCCGACGTGCTACTGGCGGCAAGCCAGCAGCCGGCTCGCGTTCCCGTAACCAATCTGGCGACGCTCATCGTCGGTGAGCGGAAGCGCCTCGAAGGCGGCGACACAGGCCGCCTGATCGACGAGTGGATAGTTCGTGCCGAACAGGACCCGGTCAGCACCGATACGCCTGATGATCGCCACGACCTCGTCCGGTGGTCCAATGTCGAGGTGCATTGACGTGTCAGTCACCACGTTGGCGTAGCGGCCCGTGAGAATGGCCACGTCATCCTCCGCACCGATCCCGAGGTGCGCGAGCTGCACGGTGACGGTCGGATACGCGCGCAAGACCGCGTCGAAGTAGGCAGGATGGCCCCAAGCCTCCTGTTGGCCGGCTTTGCGCGACGCTCCGCTTTGGCTGAGGACGAATACTTCGTGATCGCGCGCGCAGCGCCAGACAACTTCCATCGCCTCGTCGTCCGGGCGACGGTGGATGAACATCGGTGCCACCTTGATGCCGCATGCGCCACTGGCCAGGCGCTCCGCTACCTCACGCACGACACGCTCGTCGCCCATCAGCACCGGATCGACCCCGACCAGACAAGAAAGGAGATCCGGATGGGCCGTGACTGAGTCGGTGGCCCATCGGTTGAGGCGCTGCCATCGTCCAATGACCTGCTCGACGGCCTCGTCATGGTCGACACCGAGCGCGACCTGCTCGGCCACCAAGTCTTGTGCCGGCAGCCAGGGCACGATCATTGTCCGGGCCACGTTGCTTCGACGCATCGTCGAGAACAGCTCGGCCAATGTACCCTGCCTGTCAGAGTCGAACCCGTAACGGGCCACGAACGCCTTCATCTCTTCGGCCGACGGCAGAGTATGGGTGTGGGTGTCGATCAGCTCGGTACCGGACATCACGAACGAGAGTAGAGCAGCACGGCACTCCCATGCCTGGCTGGCACTTCGGCGGCGGATCAGAGCCAGTTGCGTCGCTTGAAGAGAACGTAGAGCGCCGTTGAGATTCCCACCATGAGGGCAAGTGCCAGGGGATAGCCGTAGTACCAGCCCAGTTCGGGCATATGGACGAAGTTCATGCCGTAGACGGTTCCGACCAGGGTGGGGGCGAATCCGATGGCGGCCCAGGCCGAGATCTTCTTCACCTCTTCGTTCTGGGCCAGGCTGGTTTCGGTCAGGCTGCGCATCTCCTCGTTCTGTTGCTGGCTGACGAGGGTGCTGTTCACCGTCAGCGCGTTCTGCAACAGCGAGCGGAAGCCATCGGCCCGCTCCACAACCCGCAGCACGTGGTCGTTCACATCGCGCAGCCGCCGGCGCAGCTCCAGTTCCACGCCGTACTTGTCGAAGCCGGCCTCGAGTGAGCTCAGCATGGAGAGAAGAGGCTGCGTGGCGCGCTGAAACCCGATCACCTCGCGGGAGAGCTCGTAGATGCGCCGCGACACGGCGGGGTCACCCTTGAAGAGCTGGTCCTCAATTTCGTCGATATCGTTCTCCAGACCGGCGACAACGGGTTCGTACTCATCGACCACCTGGTCGAGGATGGCGTACAGCACTGCCTCGGGTCCCAGCTTGAGCAACTCCGGCGAATCCTCGAGTCGTTTGCGTACCCGGCTCAAGTCCGGCGTTTCGGCATGGCGAACGGTCACCACGAAGTCGTCGCCGGTGAAAATGTGCAGCTCCCCGAACTCGACCTCTTCGGTGGCATCGATGTAGCGCGCAGGCCGCAGGACAGTGAAGAGGGTCGTGCCATAGCGCTCGATCTTCGGACGTTGATGAGCCGCCACCGCGTCCTCGACCGCCAGGTCGTGCAGGTCGAACTCGCGGGCCACGGAGCGAATCTCTTCGACATCGGGACGGTAGAGCCCTATCCAGGCCATCCCTCGTCGCTCACGCAGCACCTCGTAGGTCTCGTCGAGGCTGCGCGGGTCGGCGGTGCGTTTGCCGTCCACGTAGACCGCGTTGTTGACCAGTGCCATGTGAACCTCGATCGTCGGAATCAAAACTGCGGTTGGGCTCTCACGGTAGTTCGGCGGCGGCAGCTCGTTCAGCCGTGACGGCGCGCTCGCCAGGCCTCGGCCTCGAATGCCACATCAACGGTGACCTCACCCTCCACACCCAGCAGATCGCGAAGGATTCGCCGGGCCTCATCGAACAGGCGGACGCGTGCCGGTTCAGGCATGACCAGGATCCAGCTGAAGGTACCGAGGAGCCCGATCAGCTGGTCGGCGTTGAGGGCGACGTCCCACGTGGAACGACGGTGTTCGGGTTGGTCGAAGGGGAGCCCGTCCGGAATCACGAGACCGATGTCGGGGCGGTTACCTTCGCCTTGAATGAGTGTGGAGAATTCCTCTTCCGCCAGTCCTTCGTCGGCGACCTCTCCTGATCCTCGGGCCAGTAGCTCCTTGGCCTGGACGACGAAGGCGCCCTCGGGATCCGGTCCCGCCCATACGGCGCCGAGCACGCCGAAGGGAGTGAGCACACGCGCCACCTCGTGCAGGGTGGGCACCGGGTCCATCCAGTGCCACGACGCTGAGGCCACCACTGCATCGGCAACGCCGTCGGGCAGCGGGATGGACTCACCCCGACCATTGACTCCCTGGGCCTCCGGAACGTTGGCGACCAACTCTGCCCGCATGCGATCGTCCGGGTCGACGGCAATGACCGTCTCGGCCCGCGACACCAAGAGCCGGGTCATGGCACCCGTGCCCGCACCAAGATCGACCACCGTCGAGACGGGGCCGGGCAGCATCCATTCGACCAGTTCGACCGGTGGACCAGCGCGGTAGCGCTCGTACGCCGACGCAATCGAACCAAAGCTTTGGGAGCTGGATTCTCCGGTCATCTCGGCCTCCAATCAATCTTGATGTCAAGATAAGTATCGCCCTCCAACCTCTTGATGTCAAGATAGATTGGCGTGCGGGAGGTGCGGGACGATGGAGGACGAAGTGGACCGCCTGGTTCGTGGATGGCAGCGGGCGCTTCCTGCCGTCGACGTCACTCCGCTTGAAGTGCTCTCGCGCGTCTCGCGACTGGCGCGACACCTTGATCGGCAGCGCAGCGTGATCTTCGCCCGTCACGACCTCGAGATCTGGAGCTTTGATGTTCTTGCCGCCCTCCGGCGATCCGAGCCGCCCCATCATCTTTCGCCGGGACAATTGTTGGCCCAGACGCTGGTGACGTCAGGCACCATGACCAACCGACTCGATCACCTGGAGGGTCGTGGCCTGGTCCGTCGCCACCCGGATCCCGCTGACGCCCGATCGGTTCGCGTGCAGCTCACAACCGCCGGCAGGCGCCGGGTGGACGCCGCGCTCTGTGACCTCGTGGAGCGAGAGCACGCCATTCTCGGGGCAATCGACGCGACGGAACGAGAGACTCTCTCCGGCCTCCTGCGCCGGATTGTGGCGCCCTTCGACGTATGACGAAACGGCTGGGCCAATCAGTCGGCGAAGTGCGGGCGCAGAGATCGAAGATGGGCCGCACCGGCGGGCGTCACTGCGACGAACTGGCCCCGACCCGGCTCATGACCACGAGCGATAAATCCTCTTCCGTCAGCCTCCTCCCATACGGGCAGCCGCGGGCATGAAGTGCGCCACGCCTCCTGCACCTCCCCGTACGGTCGCGGAACTGGCCCGAGCCATTCCAGAAGGTCGAGGACGAGCGACTCCACCGTGTCAGATTCTTCTGCCACCCCCCTGAGAGTACCGGGCAGCCCGGGAGCAGCGAAAGGCCTGTGGCCGGATCGCCTTCACTGGGCTAAGCCGGATGCAATTGCAGACCTTGGACGCCCTTCGCTCAACGACTGGACTCAGTCAATCCGGAGAGCGACCGTACGGAGGCCTTCGGGCCATGGATCTCGATCTGATCGCGAGAACTTCCGGCTAGCGGTGGACCACTCGAGGCCTCCCGCATCACGCCCGCTCACGTTTCGTGGAGGCTCGAGGCGAGATCGAAGAAGCGGGTGGCCGCCCGATCGAACTCTGCGAAGGTCTCTGAACCTCTGAGGAACGAGCAAGCTGCCTGCATACAGCCCACTTCGGCGAATCGATGTAAGCGGTCCACTATCTCCCCAGGGTCGCCGTCGCACCGCAGGCGGATCGAGCGTGGGATCTTCCGGCCGGCAATTTCATCGAGCCGTTCACCCGTCTCCCGGAATCGCTCAGGCGTCAACAGGCGGCCCTCGGTGTCGGCTTCGCTCGGATGCCAAACGTCGGCATATTTCGCCACCCGTTGTATGGGGGCTCCCGTCGTGTTCAGGCTTCCGACCCAGAGAGGCACCCGGCCTCCTCCCTGCAGGGGCGGTGCGTCAAAAACTACCGGCGGTACGTCGAACCATCTGCCCTTGAACTGCACCGTGCCGCCTGCCCAGCAGGCCAGGATCACGTCGAGGACCTCATTTGCGTACGGCCCCCGGTCATCGAAGACGTCACCGACGCCGAGCGCCTGGTACTCACGACTGAGCCAACCGACCCCGACACCGAGGTCGATGCGACCCGCCGAGAGGTGGTCCATGCTGGCAACCATCCGGGCGGTGAGCACGGGGTTCCGGTATGGCAGCACCAAAACCCCCGAGCCGATGCGGATGCGACTGGTCTGGGCGGCGAGGTGCGCCATGGAAACCATGATGTCCAGCCAGGCCTGCTTGTGCAGATTGTCTTCCGCGATGCCCAGGAGGTGATCTGAAAGCCACAAGCCCTCCCAGCCCATCGCCTCGTAGTGGGGGCCCGCGTTCACGGCCTCCACCATGTAGTCGCCCTCGTTGGGCAGGACGAGATCAAGTCGCATGGCTGGCGTTCCTTTCGTACCGACGGGCCTTGCCGGGTAACGCTATTGCCTCAACGCGGTTCGCAGGCTCCCCTCTCCACGAGGTGGGCAAGAATGCGTCGATGAGGGAGTCCCCCCAGGAACGCCTTGAACGACTGCGCCATGTGTTCCAAGAACGAGTTGATGCCCAGGATGTCGAGCATCCTGGCTACGCCAAGGAGTGGGCGGGCTTTCAAGAGACGCTGCTCCGATATGGTGGCGTCGCTGTAGTCCCGCCCGGCAGGCCAGACCCGATGCTCGGTATCTTCACGAAGGATGCCGAAGTCTTCTCACCCCGGACCATCGAGACGGTGCAAGGAACTGCATCCGATTGCCACGCGAACGTTGTCGCGCTCTGGCGCTCCGGCAGAGTCATCGCGCTGGGCACCGGATATGGGCTGAATGGGGATTTATGGCGGGAACATTCATGGGGGTGGAGGAGTCAAGATCGACTGGTCGAGACAACTGAACCCAGGGAGTGCTACGTCGGCGTGCGCCTGGAAGGGGACCGTGCCTTGTGGTTTGCCGACTGGATCGACCCGCCCGGACCGTAGCGTCGGCCATCGCCCGAAATGCGCCCCAGTCAATGTTGGGAACGGGTTGGGAGGGAGTTGGTTTGGCGTTCCTAGCGTGGCCATGACTTCCTACCAGACCTCGCGGCATTTCGTCAGGAGCACGATACGAATGTGGAATCGGCGGAGCGGACTCTTGACTCTCTGCACAACCGTCATCTGCATGTCCCTGTCCCTCGGGGTTGGGACGGGAAGTCAACCAGCGGCAGCCGCTCCCCCGGCGAGTTCTCTCGATGTGGTGGGCGGCCCCATTGCTGTCGGCTCCACCGCAGTGGTGATCAACGTCGACAAATCCCACGACCTCTTCATCAGTGCCATTGATCCGGCCAGTGACACCGTGGTCTGGCAACATCCGTATTCCGCCTCTGATGTGACGCTCGGAGTCGCACTGGCGCCGGTGGCAATCGGGAACACGGTACTTGACCTCTCTCCTGTCGGTAACCCGGGAAATCCCATTGTCACCATCTCTGGAATAAACGACGCCACGGGTGCGGTCCTGTGGAAACTGCCTGGCGGCTTCGACGTGTCGGACAATCCCGAGACCTGCGCGAACAATCAGGCCTTCTGTATAACCGCCTACAAATCCGGGAACGACACCGCCCTCGTTTTGATCAATCCGGCCACTGGGCAACCACGGGCATTGATCAACGGACCCGAGCGGGCACTGGCACCCGATCTCTACCAAACCGACGCATCCTCTCCCACCTTCCAGCAACTGTCCCCCAGCGGGTCGATCGCATGGTCCAAGAGCGTCTCCTCACTCTACGGTGCAGGGTACGACCCCGACTATGGATGGGAGATCAATCCCGTGGGAAATCTCGACGTCGGCTCCGTGAGCCCGCAAGAGACCGGCAAGACGATCGATATGAGCGCCAGCAAGACCGAAGCGTTCGACACGGCGACGGGTACTTTGGCTTGGAGCATCCCCGGGATATATCTGTGCGAGGGTCCGCTCGACTTCCTCACAACGCAGGTCACCTGCCAGTACAGCGGGGACATTCACCAACCGGCGCGGGTGGGCGAGTATCCATCGATGCGTCACGTGACATTGAAGTTGGCGGGGTTCAACCCCGCGTCTGGGGCGATAACGTGGACGCTTCCCGTGAGCGACGTCACTTCTTTGAGCTTCGGCAACGGCATCAGCTTCCTCGACGGCACTGACGTCGCTGTCCGTCTGATGAACAACAAATCGGCGCTCCTGAACACGACCACGGGAGCGACCACGCCACTCTCCAATGGACAGACGCTGTGGTGCGAAAAGATGCCTTCCTACAAGGTCAGCGTCCCTAAGGGGTCTGCGGGACGCGCCGAGCGAATCAGTGAGCCCCTGTACTACCCCTGCACGTCACACGGCAAGACCTCAACGAACCTGCCGGCGGCATTTCCGAGCAGCGTTGGAACGACGATAAACGGAGTCTTCATCTGGCCTTCGCCCACCGGTCTGCGAACACACACGGTTGGTCAGCCAGAAACCGCCACCTGAACAAGTGGGGACGGTACCGTTGCTGCAGGACGTTCTTGACCCGATGACAGCCCTTACCGTGCCCTTACCGCCAACAGGGACAATGCTCCTCGTTGATCCGCAGACCGGGGATCGGCTCGCAGGTGTACGACGGACGGAGGAGGGCTCGACATGACGGAATTCAACGAAACTCGAGAGGTCGAGACGGGCGTTCCCAGCGGCTCCGAGGGTTGCTCTTCCAAGGGGAAGAAAGTGGCGACGGTCGTCTGTGCCTTGTGCGCGCTGATGGCGTATGTGATCGTCGGGATCGCCCCTCCCGCGCTCGCGGCAAGCAGGTCGACCCCCGCCGCACTCGAGAACTGGTATCAGCAGAGCGGCCACGCCGTCGCAGAGGAGTTCCTCGCCGACGGCCAACGATTGGATGCGGCCAATGCATCCACGACGGCGCGCGTTGCACGTCAGGATTGCGGTGATTTCAAGCGTGATGCGCTTACAGCGTCAGTGAGGACGTCTCCGCCCCAACCAGTCCTGAAGCAGGAGTATCGGTACTTCCTTCTCGCTGCGGTGAAGAGCTTCACTGAGTGCATGACCGGCATCAAATCCTCCAATGGCACTCAGGTGTTCGAGGGGGTCCAAGGAGGCGCCCAGGCCGTCGGCGCAGCGGTCAAGATCATCAAGGGGGCGGAGACCGGGCACGTTGTCTCCGTTCGACCTTCGAGTGTCGATCTGAAGCCTGCGGTTCCGGCTTCGGTGTTGATTCCGCAATGCCAATCAGACTTCAAGGTTCTCGAAGTCGCAGTCGAGGCCTACGACGCCGAGAACAATGCCAACCCCGTCCCGCCCGCTCCGTGGAGTGCTGCAACGTATACCCACAACTTCACACCCCTGCGGACGTCGAAGGACGGCGGTCCGTTCATGCAAAGTACGTTCGACCCGACGCACTACGTGTTGGAATACGACTCGTCGGGGAACGTATGGGTCGAACCTCCCGGACAGTACGACACGTCCTACAACCCGGCTGACGGATCATCCAATGCCTGCGCTGCTGCCGTGAAGTAGCCGAAGGGCCACGCGAGGGACCCCATCAGCTCGCAATCTCCGCCGTGACGAGGCGAGGATGGACCTACTGATCAGGAAGCGGACGGAAGGGTGGAGTGAACGCCGAGCTCGGCCAGGTCCGCGGCCGCTGTGCCCGCAGCCCATCCCGCGATATCCGTGAGGGAGAACTTCAACTTTTTCAACTCGCCGAACAGGGCCAGTGGGGCCGCCACGATGGACGCAACGTTGCACCAGACCGGCGACGGACGACACGGCTGATCTCATCGTGGGTCCAGCCCGAATCGAGTACCCGTGCAATAGTGCTCTGCAGCGAGGAGCCGAGCCGACCGACGACCACCTCCCGCCCGCGTTCGAGGCCCAACCCTTGGGCCAGCGTGTCGATCAGAGACCGTAGGTGTGCACTATCGCCACGGCTCGGGCTGGCGGCGTATGCCGCCGCCAAAATCAGCTCGTCGGCCAGTTCGCCGGCAAGGGCCTCATCGCGCACACCTCGATCACCGGTATGTGCCTACGGGCGGTCCACCGCCCGCCGCTGCTGCGGTTGTTGTTGTTGTTGCTTGCGCCGCTTCGATTGCTTCGCGCGATGGTGCTCTCTGCCATTGGTACCCATCAGCAGAGGATGCCGGGGCCGTGGGTCACGGGACCGGATCGTGTCGGACTGCGACCTTGGTACCCCACCCCAAGATAAAGTTGGTCGTTGCATGCTCACTCGGACATGACAACGAACGGTCCGGCCCCGTGCCGGGTGCGCGTTCCAGCGATATGGTGCAGGGCGGATCGAAAGGGGAATCAATGGGCGAGACATCTGGGGCCACGCCGTCGGGGAAGCCACCGATTCCGACGAGCATCAGCGAGCAAGCGCAGCGGTATCTTGCCAGCGCTGCGCCATTTGGTGACGATCAGCCGCCGGACGATCTCTCCGATGTGGAGGGATGGCTTCGCTATATCGAGCAGAGGGACAGGCTCGTGGCTAACCGGCTGTCACAGGCCCTGCCTCCCGACCTCCCGGTCACGCGTAGCGAGTTCCAGCTCGACGGAGTCACCGTCTACGTGATCCGGCCCAACCACGTGCCCGATAGTCCTGACACTCCGATCTATCTCGATATTCACGGTGGTGCGCTCATCTTGGCCGGTGGGGAATTGTGCCGATTGATGGCGACCGGCAGCGCGCTCAGACGTGACATGATCACTTGGGCGGTCGACTACCGGATGCCCCCGTTACATCCCTACCCCGCAGCCCTCGATGACTGCATGGCGGCATATCGCAAGGTGCTCGACGAGCGTTCACCCGAGGACATCCTCGTTGGTGGCGGATCAGCCGGGGGAAACCTTGCCGCGGCACTGCTGTTGCGGGCCAAAGACGAGGGACTGCCGATGCCGGCCGCGCTCATCCTCGGGACCCCCGAGGTGGACCTCACCGAGTCGGGCGACACGTTTCACACGCTCTTGGGGATCGACTCGGTTCTTCAGCCTTTGCTGCAGGTCAATCGTCTATATGCGAATGGACACGACCTGGCACACCCCTACCTGTCGCCGTTGTTCGGTGATGTTTCCGGATTCCCTCCGACCTTCCTTCAGTCGGGGACGCGCGATCTGTTCCTTTCGAACACGGTGCGGATGCACCGTGCCTTGCGGGCAGCCGGCGTTGAAGCCGAGCTGCACGTGTTCGAGGCGATGCCCCACGGGGGCTTCGGCGGCATGACGCCAGAGGACAACGAGCTCGCCCGGGAGGTAGGGCTCTTTGTCGATCGGCACCGCCGTCGGCACTAATCGCTACGGCACATACTGGCGGAATGGACGAATTCACCTTTTCGAACGTCGCTCCGGTGATCCCTGTGCGCGATCTCGATCGCGCACGACGCCGTTACCGCATGCTCGGGTTTTCCGCCCGTGCGTACGACGGGCCGGTACGGCTTTGTCGAGCGCGGCAACGTCGAACTCCATCTCAGCGAATCACCCGAGCACGACCGCACGCGGGACGGTGCCGAAATCTACCTGTACATCTCTGACGATGACGCGCTTTCCGCTTCCTGGTGGACCTCCGGCGTGAAAGGACGGTTCATTCCCCCACACGACACCCCATATGGCCGGCGCCAGTTCGCCTTCGTCGACAGGGACGGAGCCGCTCACCGCGTGGGATCGCCGCCGGGTCGGTATCCAGCCTTTTATCGCTGACGATGTGTTAACCCGTATTCAGGCCGAGCCATGCCGGAGAAGTTGTCCCGGTGTTGCGTTCGTGCACTCGCCGTCGATGAACGTGGTGACTCCGTTCACGATGATCCGCTCGTAGCCTTTCGCCTTTTGCACCAGGCGCCACTCGCCGGCCGGGTAGTCGAATAACCGTTCCTGGGGAAGGGCGTCCACCGTATCAGGGTCGTAGACAATCACGTCTGCCGGTACCCCCTCGCGCAGGCAACCACGGTCCTTGAGACCAAGGGCCTGGGCCGGGTAGCCCGAGAGGCGCCAGATCGCTTCCTCGGCCGACATCAGCTCTTCGTCGCGGACCCAGTGACCGAGGACTTCGGTAGCGAAGCGGGCGGTGGTCACGAACTTGGTGTGGGCGCCCCCGTCGCTGATGCCGGGAAGCGCGACCGAGCAGGTGCTCACCTCCTTGACCGCCTGAGGGTCCATATCCACCATCGTCGTGCCGAACCCGGCGTTGAGGCGGGCGGCCACGGCGATGTCGAGCATGGCGTCGAGGGGGTCCTTGTCTTCACGGACCGCTATCTCGCCGATGCTGAAGCCTTCGTAGCGCTCCTTGAGCTCTTGCGCATTCGGAGCGTCGCTCGAGATCCAGTTCACGGTCATTTCGGCCAGGGGATAGCGTCCGAGGCCGAAGCCGCCGCCGAGAGACTCGATGGCCTCTTTCAGCACCACCCGACGCTCCGGGTCGGCCAGCTTCTCGAGCTTTTCGTCGAGCGTGCCCAGCGTCGCTTCGCGCCAAGCCGGAAAGACGTCCATGAGGTTGTAGTCCTCGAGGACTATCTCGGACTTGAATCGGACAATCTGTGCCGAGGCGAAGACACGAACACCCTCATCTTGGTTCAGTTCTTCGAGTCGTGCGATGGTCTCACGATGCGGGTACTGGTTCTCGCCGTGCTGGTTGGCCGAGCCGGTTGGCGCGAGCGCGTTCCAAATAATCGGGCGCCCGCTCTCCCGGGCGATGAGCGCGGCCGTCTCGAGTGGACCCGTGATCTGGGTCGTGCCCCGGCCGAGGCGTCGCAGCGCCTGCGAGAAGGCAATGATCTCGCGCTCGGTCATCTCATCGGTGACCATCGGACTTCCGTCGAAGTCGGCCTGGACCCGCGAGTCGCCGGTAATTTGCGAACTCCAGCCACAGCCGCCCGCCTCCATGGCCTCGACCAACAGGTCACACATTTGTTCGAGCTCGGCGTCGCTTGCCCGCTCCGCCTTCGCCTTGTCCACGCCGATGACGTAGCCGTACAGCGGAGCAAGTGGGACGAGCGACATCACATTGACACCCTTGGGAGTGCGTTCCACGCTGTCGAGGAACTCGGGGAAGGTCTCCCAGTCCCATGGCATGCCGGCGCGCATCGTCTTGAGCGGTACCGCTTCATTGCGCGACAGCGACAGCATGGCGCGGTCCTGGTCCTCTGCCTTGCAAGGCGCGAAGCCGAAGCCACAGTTCCCGACCAGAACCGTGGTCACGCCATGCCATCCCGACATCGTGCACCAGGGGTCCCAAAACACCTGGCTGTCGTAGTGGGTGTGCACGTCGACGAAACCCGGCGCCACGATCTTCCCCAGGGCGTCGACCACTTCGGTCGCATCGGACGCGTCGAGCCCGGTGCCGATCTCCAAGATGTGTCCATCCTTGATGCCGACGTCGGCTTTGTACCGCGGCGTCAGAAGTCCGTCAATGATGGTGCCGTTCTTGATCAAAATGTCGTAAGTAGCCATGGCTCCATTTTCAGCTGAAGGTGAGTGCGTGTGCGTTCTCGTAGGTGATCCGACGCTGGTCCTCCTCGGAGAAACTCGCGACGTTGTCGAGGAAGTCCCTGGGTTCGGGAAAGCCTTCCCCGTGCGGCCAGTCAGAACCGAAGAGGATCCGGTCGACCGGAATGTGCCGGGCCAGTTCGGCCACGTTCTGCTCGACGAAAGGTGCCACCCAGCAGTGCTCGATGAACTGGTTCTTCGGTTTGCTCGAAAAGGTGCCGCCATGGCCGAGGTACTCGAGGGCCCCGAGGAGCGACGGTACCCAGGCGCAGCCGAACTCAATGAACGCCACCCGCAGACGCGGAAAGCGCTCGAAGAGCCCGTGGGCGATCAGCACGTAGGCGAAGTCATGGATGATGCGGCTCTTGAGCAGGCCCGAGAACGTGCCCATCGGGCCGATGTGGTCGGTGTTGCCATGGCGAAGGTCGCCCAGGTGGGCATCGCCCCAGGCGTCGGAGAGGAACTCCGGGAGCCCGGCGTAGGTGGCGTCCGAGCCGTCGTGCGGCGTCAAGACGACCCCGGCCTCTTGGAAGAGGCCCCAGAAGCGGTCGAACACGGGGTCAGCCGGCGAGCGGATGCCGTCCCGGGTGACCGCGGCGCCGTGGCGCACACACGCCACCCGGGCCCCGTGGTCGAGACACCACTGCAATTCCTTCACCGCCTCGTCAGGGTCACTCAGCGTAAGGAACGGCACCCCGAAGATGCGCTCCTTGTACGCGAAACCCCACTCCTCTTCGATCCATCGGTTGAAGGCGCGCACCGTGGCGATCGTCGCCTCCAGGTCGGCATGCATCGACGGCTCGAGGACCACGCCTTGTGACGGAAACATCCACGTGCCCTCCACGCCTTGCGCGTCCATCACCTTGAGCCGGGCGTCTCGATTGGTCCACTCCGGGTGTTCGGAGAGCGGCTCGGTCATCTTGGACGTGAAGATTTCTCGACTGGTGGACCCTTTGAAGTAGTCCATGTAGGCACCCGGCAGCGGCCGCGGATGATGGTCGGCCGGGCCCGGGAGATACGCGAAGACGTCACCGTTCAGCACGTAGCGCATCACGCCATCGACCTCTGCCACCTGCAGGCCACGGTCCCTGAACTTAGGGTCGCGAAAGCGCGTGAACGCGTCGCTTGTCTCCCAGTAATGATTGTCAGCATCGAACAGCTTCGACTCGCCCATTGTCAGCCTCCTCCGCCGATGCCCCCATCGTAGCAATTCTCTTTTTGGTTGACTGTACAGCAAGTATAGTCCAGTTGCTCTTCTCATGTCGGTGCGGGCGATAACTTGCTGGTTAACCAACTAGATGATTAACTCACCTCGACGCCGACTCGAGCAATCCGCAACAGCAAGTCTCACCAAAGGCCTCGAGCATGGACCGAATTGAGGAGCGATGGCTGACCAGGAAATCGAGATCAACGGGGGGATTGTCGTCTACGAATGGGTCGGCCCAGAAAATGGGGAAAAGGTCGTCGTTACCCCTGGCGGCCGCTTTAGCAAAGACTACGGCGGCATCCACGAGCTGGCGAACAGCCTCGCCGGCGGCGGAAAGCGCGTATTGCTCTGGGATCGCCCCAACTGCGGGCGTTCTGACATCCAGCTCTACGGTCGCTCCGAGTCCCACATGCGCGCCGAGACCTTGGGGCTCATGTGCAAAGAGCTTGGGATCGATGAAATCGTCGCAGTGGCCGGCTCGGGCGGTGCCCGGGACTCGATCATTTTTACGTTGATGTGGCCCGAAATCGCGACGGGGCTCGCTGTGTGGCACATCGTCGGCGGCAACTACAGCTCGTTAGTCCTCGCGAACGTGTACACCATGAACGAGCTTCGGGTCGTTCGGAGCCAGGGCATCGAAGGCATCGTGGAGATGACGTCGGGACCCGGCAGCTGGGCCGCGCTCTGCGGGGCGAACCCGCGCAACCGCGATCGGCTCCTCGCTGTGGGCACGGAAGAATTCGAGCGGACCATGAACCGGTGGCTCGACGCGTTTATCCCGAAACCGAACGAACCGATCCCAGGCGTGGCCGACTGGGAGTTCGAACAGATCAAGGTTCCGACGCTGATCATCCGCGGCGGGGAAAAGGACTATGACCACCCCAAGCGCACCTCGTTCGAGGTGCACGCGCTCATCAAGGGGTCACGCCTCATTGAGCCGCCATGGCCCGAGGACGCGTGGGAGCAGGCCGGCGCCGCGACCGCCCGCGGTGAAGGGAGCCTCTTCGATCCTTGGGCGCTCGCCGCGCCTGCGCTTCTCGATTTCATGAACGGCAAGGAAGCCGGCACGCCATATACCTCTCGATGAGCTCGGCCCGGAGACGTCGACCGACCACCCTCTCGGTGTGGGCGGTGCAACGCTTACGTGATCCATGACATCGCAACCATCGGTCATCCCGCCCGACACGAAGCAGGTCCCACAGAGGACGCAGGCGGAGCGGAGCGCGACGTCCGAGAGTGCACTGCTGCGGGCCGCCGGAGAGCTGATCGCCGAGCGTGGGATCGAAAACACAACGCTGGCGCGTATAGGCGAACGTGCGGGAATAAGCCGTAGCCTCGCCAGCTACCATTTCGGTTCGAAAAACGCTCTCATCGACCGTCTGGCGCGCCGAGCGCAAGACCGGATAGCCGAAGCCACTGCCGCCGCCTTCGAGGAACAGAATCGGAGCGTCGTCGATGCTTCCGCTCTCGAGCAGGTGCGCACGATGGTGGGTGCGTATTTACGGCTGTTCATACATCCGAGCGCCGAGGATCGAGCGCTCGTCGTCCTCTGGGGTGCCGGCTTTCCGACCATGGCGGCTGTGGAGGGCATGGTCGAGGCCGACCGACGGAGCTACGACGGATGGAGCAGCACGATCCGGCGTGGCCAGCTCGACGGCTCGATCCGCAATGATCTCGACCCGGCAGCTACCGCGGTGTTCCTGCTCGGCGTCACCCGTGGCATCGCCGCACTACTCGCAACGGGTGCTGACCTGACCGACATGCGCCACGTCCAAGACACGACCGATGCGCTGATAAGCGCCGCGCTCGCTCCGATACGACCAACTCGGCAGGACGCGTAAAGGCCCCACTGCGGCTTCAAGCAGAGATGCGGAGTGGGTGACGCTTCTCGCCTCGACGGCGGTGTCGGAAGTGGGTGCAGCGTGCCCACACGAGGCGGAATGGCGCGTACTGAACGACACCAAAATGAATTCCGACTACGGGCCAAGCGACGGCTCAGTCCCAAAACCTTGGGATTAAGAGTCTTGGTCGACCCGTTGCGCCATGTGACGGCCCGTTGCACGCAGTCGTGCGCACCTAGCTGAAACCGGCTGAGACGCATTGCGATGCACTGGTTGGGACGCAGACCAACTTGTCGGCTTGAAGGTCTACTCCGAACCGATGCGTGGACAATGAGTCCCCAGAAGGTTGCCGGCATCGCGACCGCTGCAGTACGGCACTTATAAGGGTGAATCGGCCGAGAGGCTTTCCCGTTCGACCCATACCCATCGAGTACGAACGAGTACGACCCTCTCCCTTGGGATTCCTACTGTCGGGAAATCGCCACCCTGATCAAATCGGCCGGATCGACCATGTGGTCGTGGTTGTCGTCCCCAATGTCGATCTGGACGAGGTCGATCTTCCCGTTGAACTTGCTCGCACCTTTGACGTAGTCGGGCGAAACGGGCATTCCGTAGTCGTCGCCAATGTCAGTGGTCTCGTCTGCGGAGAAGACCATCGGTTGGGTTATCTCGACCCTTCCTTGTCCGACTGGCTCGCCATCGTAAAACAGGGTGACATCCCCGCCCTTGGCCAGCCCACCGCCGTCGTAGGCGAACTCCATCCGAACCTGGTGTTCACCAGTCGGGATCGGTTGGGTCGCTTCGATGGCGAACTGGTGGATGCCCAGAACGTTATAGACGAACTTGGCCCGGCCAGCCGACGCATAGAGGGCCCAGCCGCCGAAAGCACCGCCTTGGGCGATCATGACGCCCTCGGCCGGATCGTGCCCAATGCTCAGTTGCACCGTCACCGAAAACGACTTGTTCTTGATGTTGATGACGCTGTTCTCCGAGAGCCTCTTCATCCCTGGGAAGAGCAGTTGGGAAGTGCCGGTGATGAGTTGGGGTCGTCCAGCCATAGCGGGATCGAATCGCTCGCCGGTCCGGTCGTCAATGGGAAGGACGTTGTACTTGACGGCCTCGATCAACCACAGACGCTGCAACTCACGCAGCTTCCCCGGTAGCTCGGCCGAGAGATCATCGGCCTGGCTCCAGTCCTTGCTGCCGTCGTAGAGCTCCCAGATGTCGTCATCGAGGGCCGCCAGCTTGACCGCTCCCAACTCCCAGGGCGTCCGGTGCTTGGTCACCGCACTCCAGCCCCTGTGGTAGATGCCACGGTTGCCGAACATCTCGAAGTACTGAAGGTCGTGCCGTTCAGGAGCGTCCGGGTCGTTGAGGCTGTAGAGCATGCTCGTCCCCTCGATGGGAGATTGCTGCACGCCATTGACCGAGAGCGGTTCGGGGATTCCGGCCGCTTCGAGGATGGTCGGGGCCACGTCGATGACGTGACAGAACTGCGACCGGTTACCACCCTGCTCGGTGATCCCTCCCGGCCAATGGACGATGGTGCCGTTACGGGTGCCACCCCAGTGGGAAGCCACCTGCTTGGTCCACTGGTAGGGGGTGTCCATGGCCCAGGCCCACCCGACGGCGTAGTGGTTATATGAGGTCGGGGAACCTAACTCGTCCAGCTTGGACGACAGGAACTCCGGCGTCTCCAGCGCCGCCATGCCGTTGAAGTTGGCCATCTCGTTGAAGGCACCGTTGATGGTTCCTTCTGCCGAGGCTCCGTTGTCTCCGATGATGTAGTAGATAAGCGTGTTGTCCATGATTCCGAGCTGCTCGATGGCATCGACCACTCGTCCAACGTGATGGTCTGTGTGCTCTAAGAATCCGGCGTAGACCTCCATCTCACGCTCCAGGATGGGTCGAAGCTCCTCAGGCATCTCGTCCCATGCCGGAATCTCGGCGTGACGAGCAGTCAGCTTGGCGTCCGGCGCGATGACCCCCAGTTCCTGCTGCCTCGCGAAGGTCAGTTCCCGCTGCTTGTCCCAGCCGTGGGCGAACTGTCCCCGATATTTGTCGGCCCACTCGTGTGGGACGTGGTGTGGGGCGTGGGTGGCACCAGGGGCGAAGTACATGAAGAAGGGCTTGTCCGGTACCAAGGCCTTCTGGGTACGTACCCAGTCGATGGCATGATCGGCCAGGTCCTCGGTGAGGTGATAGCCCTCCGCGGGGCTCTTCTCCGGCTCAATAGGCGTGAGGCCTTCATAGAGGGCGGGATACCACTGGTTGTTCTCCCCGCCGATGAAGCCGTAGAAGTACTCGAAGCCACCTCCTCCTGAGGGCCACATGTCGAATGGCCCCATTGGTGACGATTGCCACACGGGGACCTCGTGGCACTTCCCGAACTGGGCCGTTGAATAGCCGTTCAGCTTCAACGTCATGGCCAGCGGGGCCTTGGTGTTGGATCGAAGAGAACTCTGGCCGGGCGCCGCGGTGGCGGACTCGGTGATGCTTCCCATCGAAACGGAGTGATGGTTGCGTCCCGTCAGGAGCGCCTGTCGGGTGGGAGCGCACAAGGCAGTCGTGTGGAAGCGGTTGTACTTCAGTCCCTGACTGGCCAATCGCTCGGCGACCGGAGTGTGGCACGGCCCTCCGAATGCACTCGATGCACCGAACCCGATGTCATCCAACAAGATGATGAGCACATTGGGAGCACCCGAGGGAGGCAAGAGTGGCTCGATTGGCGGGAAGCTCGTGTCGGGATCTCTGGCGTCGAAGGTCGTGAGGCCAAAGTGCGGCCGATCCGGGATCGGCAACACCGCACGTGACACATCGACCATGACGCAACCTCCTCGGTCAACCCATCACCGCGATAGGAAGACTGGTCTGAGACTACGCCGATCGGGGCTTGGGGTCACCTTAGAATCAGCTGTACGAAAGGACCAAGTCAACAACCACTTCCGGTAGTCCGGAGGGTCGGGGTCACGTCAAAGTCGGCTACACCAGGCATACGTTTCTTGTCGATCGAAGAGACCTCGGCACTCCTCGGAATCTCTCGGGCAACGCTTTATCTTTCCGTATTGTTTGGTCCTCGGTCCGCACGTTTCGAATGCTGCTTCCCGGCACCCTCACATCCCTTGCACCAATCCGTGTCCCAACAATTGTTCGGACAACTGTTGGGACAGACGGTAGGGATGTGTTCGAACCAGAATCCCCCCTGAACTGGTGGGCCGCCCGGGTCTCGATCCCGGCACCTTGGGATTAAAAGTCCCCTGCTCTTCCGGATGAGCTAGCGGCCCGGGACCGACAGAATAGCGACCGAGGAACTGTCGCGAAAAAAGGTAAGCCTACCGAGAGGTCAGAGACCGCTCGTTGGACGCACCTGATCGGCCAGGGCCGAGAGTCGTGCCTCGGTAATGTCGAGCCAACGCAGGTCGGCTTCCAAGTGGAAGAGTCCGTAGTCCGCCAGGAGCGCGTCTACGAAGGTGCCCGTCCGCTTGAGCGCGGTGAGCTCCTTCCTGCGCTCCAAGTGACTGGCCCTTTGGGCGTCGAGGTAGGGCTCGGCCGGCCGACCCTGCATGAGAGTGAGGGCGACCTTGGTGAAGATCGTCGTCTTGAGGTGGGGTTCGGCCTCTGCCGGTTCGAGAAGCCAGAGATCAACTTCGCGTTTTCCCTTGGCGGTGATGGCGTAACGCTTTCGATCCGGCCCGTCGCCGGACTCGGCCTCTCCGGGCTCCACCTTCCCGTCTCGCGTCAAGCGAGCGAGCGTGGCGTAGACCTGACCGAAGGGGAGCGGTTTCTGACGGCCGAAGTAGGTGTCGTAGTCCCGTTTGAGCTCGTACCCGTGACGGGGCCCCCTCTCCAGCAGGCCGAGGAGGGTGTGAGGGACGCTCATCGGCCGAATCTACGCTCAGTGCATACACGTAGTCAATACCCACTGGACCGACGCCATGGAGAGGCCGGAAACTCGCCCAGCGGCTGCCCCTAGTGAGCAGCCGCCCCCGCCGCATCGAGTGCCGCCTCGATACACCGAACGAGTTCCCGGGCGGAATCGGCGCTCAGCTCCACCGCCACCCGCGCGCTCGGGCCACGCGACGGGTCGACGAAGTCGATGTTGAGTGAGTGCTCCAGCGGTGCGTGGAAGGGATGGTCGAAGTAGACCGAGGCCGACGTGACGGAGAACCAGCCATCCGGGCCTTTGGCGCTGCCCGTCACGTCGGCGGGCACGGTGACATACGAGCACATGATCAAGCCTCCGCTGCTGTCAGGTACGTCTCGAACCAGGAGAAGATCCGCTGCCAGCCATCCAGTGCCGCTTCAGGGCGAAAACTCGGCCGATCCGTAGAGAAAAAGGCGTGTCCAGCCCCTTCGTAACTGTGGAACTCGTAGGTCTTCCCGTGCGCAATGAGCGCTTGCTCGAGTTCCGCCACTTGCTCGGGATCGGGGAATTTGTCCTCGACCCCGAAGAGACCCAGCAGGGGGCATCGAAGCGAGGCCGTCTTGTCGACGATCGGGACAACCTTGAGCGGGAAACCCTCCGGCAGCGTCCCGCTGACGAACGCGCCGTAGCAGTCCACTGCGGCATCCACCGGGAGGCTCACTGCTGTGAGGAAGGACTGGCGTCCACCCGAGCAGTACCCGATGACGCCCACCTTGCCATTGGAATTCGGCAGCGATCGCAGCGCCTCGATGGCGCCGTTGGCATCGCCGAGAAACTGCTCGTCCGGCACCCCACCTTTGGCCCGAGCAGCCGCTGCGGCGTCATCAGGGTCGACATCCAGCCCCTCTCGGGCGTAAAGGTTGGGACAGATGGCGTTGTACCCGTGGGCCGCGAACCGTCTGGCAATCTCCTTGGTGGAGGAATCCCACCCAGGCAGGTGATGGATGACCAGCACGCCCGGTCGTGGCCCCTCATCCTCACTCACTACTTGGTAGGCATTGATGTCATCTCCACCATGACCGGTAATGCGTACGTTTCCGGCGATCAGCGCTTCTTCACGTGGTGCCAACAAACCTCTCCTTTGCCTTCGAGCATTGCTGCGCCCACTATGGCGCGTCAGGAGACCACTGAACCAGCGTGCACGGACGCAGAAGAATTCGCCCGTGCAAAGGTGCTGGGCCGACGCCCAGTGGACGCTTCAGTCGCTACAGGTGGCGCCTAACGGCGGTGTCGCCAAACTGGTGAGGTAGTTCTGCACGTCGGCTCGCACGCAGGCGCTGTAGAAGTACGACACGTGGTCGCTCCCCTCCACCGTCAAGAGGTCGCCCTTGCTCAGCTCGCCGGCCAGACTGACCGACCACGCATAGGGCGTCGCCGGGTCACGGGTGGTCCCGATCACGAGAATCGGTGGAGAACCGGGCGCCGTTGCGGGAGCCGGCGTGCGGGTGGCCTCGACCGGCCACACGGCGCACCCCGCCTCGCCCCAGGCCAGGAGCGGGCCGAAGATCGGGGCCGACTGCGCGAAGAGGGCCGCCAACTGGCTGTACGCCCCGACGACCTTGGGGGCGGGATGGTCGAGACAATTGATGGCTTCACCCACGTCAGAGCCATTGGTCGAGCCGTCCGTCGCGTACTGATCGGACATGGCGACGATGGCCGCCCCGTTGCCGGCTGCGTCCGCGGCGAGGGCGCTGCCCAACTTGGGCCAGTCCGACGCGGCGTACAGTCCCGCTAGCAGTGCGTTGTAGAGCTCGCCAGGACCGGCGGTACGGCCGTTGCCAGCCGGCACCGGGCTCGTCCGGCTCGCCGCCAGGAGGGCCGAGAGCGCCGCTGTCGGATCACCGTCCGGTCGCCAGGGGCACGAGGTCGTCCCGGCGCACCAGGTGAAGAACGAATGCAGCACCCCTTCGAATCCCTCGGCCTGTCCCAGCGTCAGTTGGCTGAGTGAGAGGGCGGGATCGATCGCGCTATCGAGGACCATGGCGCGAATGTTCGTCGGGAAGAGCTGGGCGTAGGTGGCCCCGATGAGGGTCCCGTACGACTGGCCCATGTAGGTGAGGCCACTGTCGCCCAGTGCTTGCCGCAGCCGGTCGAGATCCCGGGCCACATCGACCGTTCCCACGAATGGCAATATGGCCCCGCTGGCCTTCTCGCAGTCGGCCCCGAACTGTCGCATGTTGGCGATGACCGACTTCTGCGCCGCCGCACTCTGCGGGACAGGATCGGGCAGAGGACCACGAGCGGCGCCCGGGGTTTCGCCACAGGTCACCGGGTCGCTGCGTTGGACCCCTCGTGGGTCGAAGGTGACGATGTCAAAGGCATCCAGGAGCTGCGGGGTGAGCGTGTCGAGCTCGGTCACGAAATCGTCGATACCCGAGACTCCCGGTCCGCCGGGGTTGATGACCAACGATCCGATCCGATCCGCCGGATCGCGCGCGAGATGTCGTTCGAGGGCAATCCCGATCGTGCCGCTCGCCGGATGCGTGTAGTCCAGAGGGACGATCAACGTCCCGCACTGGAGACCTCCGTTGCACGCCGTCCAGGTGATCGGGGTGATCGGCAGGGGCGTCGGGGCCGGAGTTGCCGTCGTGGTCGTGGTCGTGGACGTCGTTGTGACGAGGGCGTCCGATGGTCCCGCCGACTTCCCACAGGAGGTCACGAGGAGCGACATCCCGATGAGAACAGCCAGAGCGGGCAGACGTCTCCCGCGCTGCCCATCTGGACGGAGGCGCGGGTGCACGGGGCCAGCGTGACACGACGCCGAGACCATCACCTCTCACCCACCCCCGTTTCGGGAGCCTTCTCGTTCCGGTGGACCCGAGGCATGGGGGACGCTGCGGCGGCCCCTCGATGATCACAGGGTGTGTGTCGAATGAATCTCCAACGTCGCGACGACCAGCACGGCTATGACGATGACCGCTCCCACGAGGATTCCCCGGCGCCATGACCTCGCCACCCACTTGGAGTGCCGGATCGGGTTCTCAATCAGCGCATACGTCAGAGCGGCGAGAACCAGCGACGCAAGAACCGTCAACAGGCGCTGGGCCACGGAAAGTGGCTTCGACGACGATTCGCCAGCGATCGTGAGGACGGGCCAACTCCACAGGTACAGGGAGTACGACAGCTTCCCCAGCCAGCGGAAGACGAAGGTTCCCAGGAGAAGTTCCGCCCCCCAACGCCCGGCGGACATCCCACCCACGATGATGAGCGCCGCGCTCGTGACGGGCAGCATTGCGGCCCAGCCCGGATAGGGCGTGCTGCCCGTGAATTCAGTGGCGGCGATGAGGATGCCGCCGATACCGAGCCACGTCAGGCCCATGGCGACCTCACGCCGTATGCGGAGCCAGTACTGGGTCCCCGCGGCCACGAAGCCGCCGACGGCAAGCTCCCAGGCCCGCGTGAGGCTCGAGAGATAGGCGCCGTAGGGGTCCGCCGATGTTTGGTAGATCGACCAGGAGAGCGAGGCCAGAACGACCACCCCCGTAAAGATCATCACCTTGTGTCGGACCGAGAGTCTCGGGATCACAACGAGGCTGAGCGCCAGCAGGCAGGGATAGACGAGGTAGAACTGTTCCTCGACCGCCAACGACCAATAGTTCTGGAGCGGTGACGGCGGGAGTTGGCTCGAGAAGTAATTGGTCCCGATCGAGAGAAAGTGGAAGTTACCCAAGAAGACAGCGCACCAGCGGGCGTCGTCGGCAACTTCGGCTCCCCGAATGAAACCCAGCCAGTGGTAGCCGGCGAAGATCGTCACAAGGAGGACGAGGCCGGCCGCCGGGAGGATTCTCCGGGCACGACGGGCGTAGAAATCTTTGAATCCGAGTGAGCCCGATGCTTCGACCTTTCTCAGCAGCACGCCGGTGATGACAAAGCCGGAAATGACGTAGAAGACGTCGACGCCGACGAAGCCGCCCGTAAAGCCGACCAGGTTGGCGTGGAAGAGAATGACGGCGCCGACGGCGACGGCCCTCAGACCTTCGACATCGGGACGATACTTCCTGTCACCGAGGAGGGTACCCGGGTCGTCCTTAGCCCGGCGGCGAACGGCGCGAGACGTGCCCGTCGTGAGCCGGTCGGAAAGAACAGGTTGTTTCATCGCCTACTGGACGTAAGGCTTGAGAGAGCTCCAGAGAACCCCGGTGAGGTAATTCAGGTAGGTCTTGTCGCCGTGATACGCATCAATCGTATACGGAATGATCGATGCGACGATCGGTGGGCAGGTGGACGCACAGAACCAAGGTGTCTGGTTGATGAACGCGACACCAGCCAGTTTTGCTGCGGACTGGGCGGCCGCGTTCTCCGCGTCGACCGTGTGCGAAGGAACGAAATTGCAGGAATCGATCGACTTCGGTCCTTTGGAGAGACACAGGGTGGGGTTGGCGGTATCGGCCGGCTGGGGGAACCCACCCAGCACCACTGTCTTGGACGTCGTCGGCAACGACTCCAAGAACTTTGCCGTGTCCTGCTTGACCTCCTTCGGGGAGGCCAAGTGGGGAGGATTGGCAAGCTCGAGCTCGAAGTTGCTGGAAACGACGATGGCGGCCGGGTTGAGCGACTTGAGCGTTGAGGCGACGAAGGAGTGGAACGACGTGCAGGCGCTCCATGGCGACTTCGAGACGGTCCCGTTGTTGTTCGTCTGATAGGCCCCCAACGGCACGGGACACCCGTTCTTGGCCATGAAGACGAGCTTGAAATGCTGGGACAATCCCAAGTTGTTGAAGACATCGAGCCACATCTGTGCCCGCGAGTCGCCGACGAGCGCGACCGTCGTCGTGGCACTCTTATCGCCGAAGGTACAACTCGCGATGTCGAACGTCGAGGCATTGACGTCGAGCGATGGACAGCTGCTGTTGGTCTGAAGATCTCCACCCCAATCGTCGAGGGAGGCCAACGCGGAGAGCGACGGCGTCACATGCGCGGGCGGCGAAGAGAGGTGCTGCGCTGACTTGATGGCGGCGCGCACTTGCGCAAGCGTGGCGTAGCCGCCGGCACTCTTCAGGCTTGCGCTGGACCGGGTTTGCGCCGAGGCCGACGCCGACGTCACAAGCGCGAGCACTGCACCGAGAAGGACGGCGAACCGGAGCAGCCGAGCACGGAGACCCGGCCCGTGCCGCATCAAGAGATTCCGATCCGTATGTCGGAGCACGCCCTGGGTGCCGAGACCGACGTTGCCCCGGCAAGGGGCAGCACGAATAGATATCCATCGTTCATATCACTACCCACCTGTCCGATATATGGGATGAGTGATGCTAAAGACCGCGAGAGACAAAGCCTTGTGGAGTCCCGAGTGCTTCGCACTTCTCGCAATGTTGCCCTGGAAAACAGCGTTTCTGGTGCTTCGTGTTGCAATTGCCCTCGCGGTCGAAACTCTTACCGGGTTTTCTACGAGAGTCAATCGTCCAACGTGATTACAACCGGCTCGCAACGCAGCAGCAACCTTGCACGGTCGTCCTCAATAGCGAGGAAGGGCGATGAAGGCAATGAGATAGGCGAAGATCCCCGCGCCCACCACGGTGCAGGCATGGAAGACCTCGTGAAACCCGAACGTACCCGGCCATGGGTCCGGCCGCTTGCGGGCGTAGACGAGCGCGCCGGCCGTATAGAACAGACCGGCGACGAGCATCGAGCGCGAAGCCGACCCAGCCCAGGCTGCGCACGAGCTGCGGGGCCACGATGAGCGAGCACCAACCTACGGCCACGTACGGCACGGCAACCGCCCACTGGGGCGCGTCCAGCCACACCTGGCGCAAAACGATGCCGACGCAGCGCGCCCGCCCACACCAGGCTCAGCATGAGCGCCTGGGACCACCCGGAGAGAGCGAGCCCGGCCACGGCGGTGGACGTTCCGGCGATGCCGATGAATATCGCACTGTGGTCTGCCCGGCGCATGCGCCGCCAGGCCGGAGCGGACCAGCGAACACGGTGGAACAGCGCGCTGGTCCCGAACATCACCAACATGGAAAGCACATAGACGGTCAACACCGCTTTGCTCGGGGCGTCGGGTCCCGCCGCAATCAGGAACGGGCCGCCGATCACCCATGCGATGAACGCGGCGAAATGGAGCCACCCCCGCAACAGCGGACGGTGACCAAGATTGTCCGCCGATGCACCCTGCTCGCCCTGGGCCGCACTCACCTCGCGGACCGCGCCGGACTGGGTCATTGCTGCACAGCTTGGTCCAACTGATCGGCGGACTCCACGTCACCCCGGGATATGCCGAGAAGAAAGAGAATGGCATCGAGGAACGGTACGGTGAGCGCAGTGTCGGCCGCGTCTCTGACCATGGGTTTCGCGTTGAACGCGATACCGAGACCGGCGGCCGCCAGCATGTCGAGATCGTTGGCCCCGTCGCCGACGGCAATCGTGCGTGACTGGGGCACGCCTGCCGCGGCGGCGAATCGGATGAGCGCCTGGGCCTTCCCCACCCGGTCGACGATCGGTCCGACCAGCCCGCCCGTGAGCACGCCGTCCTTCATCTCCAACTCGTTGGCCGCCAGGTGATCGATACCGAGGTCGGCGACGACTCCCTCGATGATCTGTGTGAAGCCGCCGCTCACCACCGCTGTCTCATAGCCCAGCCGGCTGAGCGTGCGGACCAGCGTGCGGGCACCGGGTGAGAGCAGCAGCGACCGACGGACGACCTCGAGGTCCGACTCGTCCAATCCGGCCAACAGCTGCACCCTCTGGCGGAGGGCCTGCTCGAAATCGAGCTCGCCGGCCATGGCCGCCTCGGTGATGGCCGCCACCTGGGCGCCACAGCCGCACTGCTCGGCCAGCAGGTCGATCACCTCGCCCTGCAGGAGGGTCGAGTCCGCATCGAGCACGATCAGGTGCTTCGCCCGACGATGCAGGCCATCGACCTGGACCGCGATGTCGACTTCGGAGCGCACGGCCTCCTCGGCGAGGGCACGCCGCAACAGGTCCAGATTCCCTCCCGCCACGGAGAACTCATAGGTGTGCACGGGGTACGCGGCGAGCCGGACGATGCGCTCGATGTTCCCCTGGCACTGGGCGATGCGCGCACAGACGCCTTCCAGTGTCGATGCCGCGATCTCAGGCGCCAGGACGGTCACCAGGAATCTGTCGTGTTCGGCGATGTCGTCGGCTTCCAGCAGTGGCGCGATGGCGACGTCCACGCCGCCGGACGGGAATTGATCGGCGATGGCCGCGGCGGAGATGCTCGCCGAGCTCGAGCGCCGCACCCATTACCTCCACGCAGAGCAACAACCGCCCGTGCACCCGCACCTGCTCGACGTCGCTGACATCGACACCCTGTGCGTCCAGAACGGCGAAGACGCGCGCTGCGATGCCCGGTCCATCCTGCCCCGTGATCGTCACGAGGTGGGGAAGTCGGGCCGGCATGCCACGCTCACGGTAGCGGGCCGCACCGACCAGGCTCCAACCGACGGCGGGCGGCAGTCTGCGCCAAGGGGCGATCCGCTCAGATGTCCTCGGGGACCGCGATGTCCTCGGGGACTTCTCGTCCTTCTCGTCGACCCAACCCAGGCCCTCGACCCAGCGGCGGACGATCCTGGCCGGCACCCCGGCGACCACACAGCGGTCCGGGATGACACCACGCACGACGGCACCGGCGGCCACGACCACGTGCTCGCCGATCTGTGCCCCGGGCAGCACGACGACGTTGGCCCCCAGCCAACTGCCCGAGCCGATGCGGACCGCCGCTTCGGTGGGCCACTGGCGCCCGATCGGTTCGTACGGATCCTCATACGTGTGGTTCTGATCGGTGATGTAGACGTAAGGGCCCGTTTGGATGTCGTCGCCGATCTCAATCGACCAGTGGCCGACGATGTGCGAACCCCGGCCGATGATGCAGCGGCTCCCGATACGCACCACCGGGTCGGTGGGCATCGACTGCCCGGGCACCATCCCCGCCGTGATGGAGGTGTGCGGACCCACGATCGTCCCGGCTCCCACGTGTATGTGGTGTTCGTTGTAGAGGGCACCCTGCGGGAAGATGAGGCACGCCCCCTGTCCCATCGAGCCGAACCGGCGGCCGCGTTCATCATCGGGTCCGATGGCGCCGAGTGCGCCGGCCTTATCCCAGGTCGCACGCACAAGGTGCGCCACCAGCCGGCGGACTGGTCCGGGAAGGGAGAACGCCGGAGTCATGGTGCGGCATGTTAGGTGCCGAGCGCCCATTGACCGAAACAAGACCCCGATACGATGACCGCCGTGGGCCAACCGATAGATCGTCGTCGCTTCTTGCGAATTGCGGCGGCGGGCGCCACCGGCGCAGCGGGCCTCATCATCGCCGGCTGCGCGGACAGCGGCCAGGGGGGTCCGCAAGCGGGGAAGAAGCGCCCGGCGGCGCACGCCAAGCGACACCCAACCCACGCCCACGCTGAAACGGCCGGGACGCAGACGACGCTGCCGAGTGGTGTCGTGGTGCCGACCGCATCGTGGCTGATTGCGGAGAACCAACGACCGGGCACCCTGGACTGGATCGTGAACTTCGTCCAGCCCGATCACGCCCTCGAAGGATTCGCCAGCCAGGTCAGTGCGGCGACGGGCGATGACATCAGCGTCTTCGTCAACACCACGGCCAAGGCCGTGCGGGTCGACGCGTACCGCATGGGCTTCTATCAGGGCCTCGGGGGACGCCTCATCTACCGCAGCGACATGGTGGCGGCCGGGGCCCAACCGCCTCCAACGGTGACCCCGGGCATCGGGACCGTCAGCTGCCCCTGGTCGCCCACACTGAGCTTCAAGGTCGGCGACACCTGGCCCCCTGGCTGCTATCTGTTGAAGTTGGTCGGCGACGGCGGGCAGGAGCAGTTCGTTCCGCTGACCGTCCGCGACGATACGAGCACCGCCGCCTTTGTCTTCCAGAACAGCGTGACCACGTGGCAGGCCTACAACCTCTACGGCGGCTACAGCCTCTATTACGGTCCCAACGGACGTGGTGGCCAGGACTTCGCCCATCGCGCCCGCGCCGTGTCCTTCGATCGGCCCTACCCCCAGACGTGGGCCTCGGGGGCGGCCGACTTCGTGGGAAACGAGTACCCGTTGCTCTACGACATGGAGCGTCTGGGGCTCGATCTCACCTATTGGACCGACGTCGATCTCCACGCGCAGACCACAACTCCTGGGCAACCATCGCAGCCTGTTCAGTCTCGGGCATGACGAGTACTGGTCGGCCCCGATGCGCGACGCCGCCGGGTACTTCAGCGCGGGCGGCGGCAATCTGGCCTTTCTGGGCGCCAATGCCGTCTACCGCCAGATCCGTCTGCAGCCCACCTCTGTCGGGCCCGACCGGCTCGAGGTCTGCTACAAGGACGCGGCAGAGGACCCGATCGTCTCGCAGGACCCGTCGCAGACCACCGTCAACTGGGACCAGGCTCCGGTCAACAATCCCGAATCCACGCTGATCGGCTCGACCTATCAGTCAGTCGGCGCCCAGGCGGACATGGTGGTGACGGACGCTTCCTCGTGGTTCTTCGACGGCTGCAACCTGACGGACGGACACGTTTTCCCCAACATGATCGTGGGCGAGTACGACCGCTACGTTCCTTCTCTCCCGGGCCCCCGCAATCTCGATGTGCTGGCCCACTCCCCCATCCCGGGTCAGGCCAACTGGTCCGACCTGACCTACTTCAGCGCCGCACCTGGTGGGGGCGGCGTGCTGGCCAGCGGGTCGGCCTACTTCGTGTTCCGCCTGGCCAACTCCACGGCGATGCCCCCGAACATTCTGCCCGCAGCCATCCCCGGCGAGACCGACCTGCTCCTTCGCGCCATGGAGAACCTCTACGGGCTCTTCGGCAGCGGGCCCGCCGGGGCCAAGGCGCCATCGACCGGCAACGCCGGTTCGGTCTACACCGGTGCGACCGCGACCACCGGGTCCGCCGTGCCCACCAATAGCGCGTAGACGGCCCAATGACGGCCGCCGTGCCGTGCCGTCCCCTACGATGACTCCTCAATCATGCACATTCCTTCTCCCCGCTCCGCCCACTTTGTGGCACACCGTGCACGAAAGGTCCTGGCAGTGGCCGGTCTCGCCGGTCTGGCCGGGCTCGTCGTGAGCGCCTGCTCCTCGACTCCCGCCTCGCACCACAGCTCCAGCCCGCCAGCACACACGACGACAACCAGCACCACCGCGGCGGCGGCGTCCACGACCACCTGCCCGCTGACCGGAACGCCCGCTCCCGGGGGGTCGGTGCCGCAGCGGCCGGCCCTGGCGGTCAAGATCGACAACTATCCGGCCGCCCGACCCCAGAGCGGCCTGGACAAGGCCGATGTGGTTTTCGAGGAGCCCGTCGAAGGCTTCATCACCCGCTACGCCGCCGTCTTCCAGTGCCAGGACGCCACCCTGGTCGGACCGGTCCGCTCGGCCCGCAACATCGACATCGGCATCCTCGGGCAACTCGGGACCCCGTTGCTCGTCCATGTCGGCGGCATCAACCCGGTGCTCGCCAATATCAACGCGTCACCTCTGGTGAACGTCGACCTGGGAAACTACGGGTCCATACAGACGCACCCGGCCGGCCGGGTAGCCCCCTACGCCACGTATTCCTCGACGGCGCAGCTCTGGGGCACCCATCCCACGATGACCACGCCCCCGCAGCCACTCTTCACGTATTCCTCGACGACGCCCAAGGGGACACCGGTGTCGTCGATCAACATCAACTTCTCGGGAACGTCCAACGTGACGTGGAAGTACAACCCATCCACCAGCTCGTTCCAGCGGTTCTACGGCGCGACGCCGGACGTGCTCTCCGACGGCGTGCAGAACTCGGCCGCCAACGTGATCGTCCAATACGTGCAGATCAGCTTCGGGCCGTGGCTCGAAAATAGCGAGGGTGGGCTCGAAGTGCAGGCCGCTCTCTATCCCAACGCAAGCGGTGTCGCCGACGTCTTCCGGGGCGGCAGCGAGATCACCGGCACGTGGAGCCGGTCGAGCTTGGGCTCACCGACGAAGTTCGTCACTGCCTCGGGGGCGCAGATTCCCCTCCAGCCCGGTCAGACCTGGGTCGAGTTGGTACCCAGCACGATCACCGCGGCAGTGACTCCGTAAGGGGCTTCCGGGCCACCATGGCCAGGAGCAGGCAGTCTTCGAGTGCGGCGAATACACCGGGATGAGCGCTCGCCTCCTGCTCGTCGAAGCGACCGGTGGCCACGCCACACTGCATGAGATTGAGCCCTTTTGCTTCAGCCACGTCGAATCCGCAGGCCTCGAGTTTCGCCCGTAGCGCACCGGCGCCATATTCGATCTTGTGATCGTCGTTCATCAGCTCGGCTGAACGCAGTCGCCACACCGGGCCATTGGGCGTATCGAGGCAGAGCCAGCCGCCGGGCGCCAGGACCCGATAGGCCTCCCGCAGCACCGTGTCACCCTCCGATTCGGTCACATGTTCGATCGACTGGCCGCTATATACCATGTCGAAAGACGCATCGGCGTAGGGACTGAGGTCGACCATGGAATGGAAGGCGAACTCGACCGGGCCGAGCTCGGATTGCACGGTGGCCCCCTTCGATCCCTTCTGATAAATGGCATGACGCTCCTCGACCGGCAGGTCGACGACGACGAGGCGCTCGAAGGGGTAGGGGTAGCCCAGATGAACCAGCGCCCCATCGGCCATTCCCTGGTGGGTTCCGCCGAGGTCCAAGATGCGTGACGCCCGCGGGAGGCCGGCTACGAACGCGCTCCGGCTGACGTGCATCGAGAGCAGGACGTCGACGATCGGGACATTGCGGCGGAATTCCTCCGAATAGGCTAGCGCTTGGGCCAACCCGTGACGGGACAGTTCACCGAGTGCCAGCTTCGAGCCGTACTCCGCACGGCCCCCGGCATCGGGCTCGCGGTCGAGAATGACGTTGTACGCCATCCGCACCGAGTGCTTCGGCGGCAGATAGCGAAAGGGAATGGAGGGAGCCAGCCGATCGAGAACGTAGAAGGCTCGCTGCTTCCACTCTGAAGTTGCCATGGCCCCATTCTGACGCGAAGTGCTCCGGGTCGATCCCCGAGGGAGGGGCAGGGTCGGCCCGGAGCAATTCGGCGTGCTGCAAAGGCTGCCCGGCGGTGACCTCGCCCGGGCAGCTGAACCCGGCTAGCCGTCGATCGAGATCGGGAGATCGTCGGGATCGAGCGCCGCGTCGTCCTCGGGAATCTCCTTCGGCGCCAGGCACTCACGAACCCGATCGTCGACCTCGGCCATGAGCTGCGGGTTCTCGGAGAGGAACGTCTTGACGTTCTCCCTACCCTGGCCGAGCTGCTCGCCCTCATAGGTGAACCAGGCCCCGGACTTCTTGATGAAGCCCAGCTCGACGGCGACGTCCAGCAATGAGCCCTCACGGCTGATGCCCTTGCCATACATGATGTCGAACTCCGCCTGACGGAACGGCGCCGAGCACTTGTTCTTCACCACCTTGACCCGGGTCCGGTTCCCGACGACCTCGGCCCCATCCTTGATCGCCTCGACGCGCCTGATGTCGAGGCGAATGGAGGAGTAGAACTTCAAGGCACGGCCACCGGGAGTGACCTCGGGTGAGCCGTACATCACGCCGATCTTTTCCCGCAGCTGGTTGATGAAGATGGCGATGGTGCTGGACTTCGAAAGTGTCCCGGTCAACTTGCGGAGGGCCTGGGACATGAGACGAGCCTGCAGGCCGACATGGGTGTCTCCCATTTCGCCCTCGATCTCAGCCCGTGGGGTCAACGCGGCCACCGAGTCGATCACCAAGATGTCGAGGGCGCCCGAACGGATCAGCATGTCCGCAATCTCGAGCGCCTGCTCCCCGGTGTCGGGTTGGGAGATGAGGAGATCATCGACGTTCACCCCGATAGCCCGGGCATACACCGGGTCCATGGCGTGCTCGGCGTCTATGTACGCACAGATCCCGCCGTTGCGCTGCGCCTCGGCCACCGAGTGCATGGCCAGGGTCGACTTTCCCGAGGATTCCGGCCCGTAGATCTCCACGATGCGTCCCCGTGGCAGCCCTCCGATGCCCAACGCCAGGTCGAGCGAGAGGGCTCCGGTCGGAATGGACTCAATGTTCATGCTCAGGTTGTCGCCCATCCGCATGACCGAACCCTTGCCGAACTGCTTCTCTATCTGGCCCAACGCCGCTTCCAGCGCCTTGTCCCGCTCTTCGGCCATCTCTTTTTCTCCTCTTGTCCTGTGTGGCGACTCGTACTCGTCGGTGCGAGGACCGCAGTCCAGTGCGCCTTCGATCTGCTGCTGTAAACCTACGGAGGGGGTGTGACATCGCCCCGACCAGCTCTGCCTGCAGGTCCATACTAACGAACGTGTGTTCGCCATGCGAGGACCTTCACCGGGGAGAAACGGTCGCCCCACCGGGCCATGTGGCGCACCTCTTGGTGACTGCCTCATCCAACTCCACCCTTCTCGGCCAGGGGCGGATCCCCTCAGAGCAGGGACAAGGGCCACCGATCCGATCCCGACCCCGCCTCCAGCCGGGTGCGCCGACTCTGAAAGAGTGGAGTCGTGGCGCGCATTCCCAAAATCCTGGCGGGGGGTTGCGCCGTTCTCGCGGCCGTGTTGGCGGCACTCGCCACCGTGCCGGCTTCGACTGCAGCCGCCGCTCCCGACGCATCCGCGATCTATAAGGAAGCGGTCGCCACCACCAAAGCGTGGAGGGTGCACTACGTGTCGACGAGCAACATCTCCCACGTCCCCTTCCTCGAGAGCGGCGACGCCGGGCCGGCCTCGGGTACCCAGAGCATCCTGATCGGCAAGGGGGCCACCCTCGACAGCGCGTCACTCATCGTCATCGGCGACCTCACGTACGTGAAGGGCAACGAACGCGCCATGGAAGACCTGACCGGACTTTCGCCGACGGACGCCGCCGCTGCGACGGGTCACTGGGTCTTGTTCTCGAGCAACAATCCGACCTACTCGCAAGTCGTCGTCGGCGTTCGCTCCCATGACGTTGCACAGGAAATTGCACTGTACGGTCCCGTCACGTTGGGGCCGTCGCGAGAGCTGGACGGTTACCGCGTCGACGCCCTCCAAGGTACACAGAAGTTTCAAGGCGCGAAGAAGATGCGGGCCGTTCTCTATGTGCGCGCCTCGGGTCGACACGTCGTCGTCGAAGAGGACACAGTAAATGCTCAGGGAAAGTCCAACGGCATCGAGCACATCGTCTTCTCGAAGTGGGGCGAGCCCGTCAAACCGGAGGCCCCTGAGGCATCTCTCACGCTCGGATCCATAAATGCTACGTAAGACCTGCCCGAGCCGACGGAGTGCTGCCGCATTTGCGTGGGAGAATGGATCGGTGAGCAGCCGCCGCCGCGGGTGCCGGGAAGAGAGCACATGCGACGAAGTCATCGAATTGTTGGCGCGGTTGCCGCGAGCGTTGCCACCTCCATGGCAGGCGTGACGGCCGTTTCCAGCTGGGCCGGTGCGACCACCACGGCCAAATCCGAGTACCAGGCTGCACTCAAGGCCGCCTCGGCCCAGAACGTGCACTACATATCAAAGGCCAACGAACCGGGAATCGGCGCCATCACGGCGATCGGCGACACGGGGAAGACGTCTGGTTCGATCGGGCTGCAGGTCAAGAACGGCTCGAACACCGAGAGCCTCAAGGTCCTCCTCGTCGGATCCAACGGCTACGTCCGCGGCAACGAAGTCGGGTTGGAGAAGGCACTCGGACTCACCGCATCGCAGTCCAAGACGTACGCGAACAAATGGCTGTCCTTTCCCACGAGCAACACGACATTAGCGGAACTCGTGACCGGACTGCGCGACGCCGATATTCCATCGGAACTCCAGATGTCCGGGCCCTATACGTTCGGCTCCTCCAAGACGATCAATGGGCAATCGGCGACGGCGATCAAGGGGACCGCGGCCACTTCGTCGGGAACAAAGGTCGCGATCATCCTCTACGTCAGTGCATCCGGGACACCACGACCCGTCGAGGAAGTCACCAATCCCGCGGCCAAGTCGTCCTCGATCAACGGCACGGTGACCTTCTCGAACTGGGGCGAAACGACGCATCCGAAAGCACCGACGAGCTCGGCTCCCCTCGTCCCACTCCTTCCCTCCGCGTAGTCCGCACAGAAGAAATCCCGCGTTCTGCACGCAGCGCGTGATCGTCGTCGACGGCGCTGCACGCCCGGGCCACGAGGGCGCGATTCCCTGCGTCGTTACTGAAGGCGGTAGCGAAGGTGGACGACGCCGCTGCTGAATCGGTGCTCGTCGATGAGCTCGAGATCGGCGCGGGTGTCGGTCGGCAGTGCGGGGTTGCGACCACCGAGGATGACTGGCCAGACGAACAGGGCGAGCTCGTCGACCAGCCCGGCGACGAGAGCCAGTGCGGCGAGGTTCGGGCCACCGACCAACAGATCCCTACTGGCGGCAGCCTTCAGGTCGAGGACCGCGCTGGGGTCGAAGTGGCGTTCGAGCCGAGTGTTCGCAGTGAAAGGCGCGGCCAGGGTCGAGGTGTAGACGACCTTGTCCGCCGCCTGCCACGCGCTGGCGTAGTCGGCCGTGAGGTCTGACTGCACAGCCAGGGTGGCGTCGGTCTCCCACACGGCCAGCGTCTCGTACATGCGCCGCCCGTAGAGATAGGTGCCAGCGGACCGCATGAGCTCGGTGATGCACGCGAAGACGTCGTCGTCCGGCGGCGCCCAGTCGAAGGCGCCGCGTTCGTCCTCGGTGCAGCCGTCGAGGGACGTGTTCGACGCGTAGATCAGCTTCGCCATGACCTCTCCTTCATCACCGTCACAATCTCGATGCCCCGCCATCAATCAAAGCTGCGGATCTCCTTACGTGCGGTGGTGAGCCTCAGCTCGATGTGGCTTGCGTGGTCAGGTCGTAGACGGTCGTTCCGCCGACCGACTTCGACGTGAAGTGGCTCTCCACCCAACTGGTGATCTTCGACGAGTCAGCACCACTTCCACCGCGGCCGAAGCCACCACCGCCTCCACCCGAGATGAAGTAGTGGATCTTGCCCTCTGCGACGTACTTCTCGAATTGAGCGAGCGTCGGCGCGGGGTCCGTGCCGTTGAATCCGCCTATGGCCATGACCGGCTCGTCGCTGGCCAGCTGATATCCGGCGGCCGAGTTCGAGTTCACCGTCGCAGCCACCCAGGTGTAGTGCGTCGCGTCTGCCTTGAGAAGTTTCGTAAGGGCCGGGTTCGAACTACTGGCATTGAGGAACCCGCCGGCGCCGCCAAACCCTCCTGCCGCCCTTCCGAATCCGCCGCCCGGAAACCCACCGGTCGGGAGCCCACCGGTTCCGGTGCCCGTGCGAGTACGTCCGCCGGTGCCGCCGAAGTTCGGGAACCCACCGGCGCCGGTGCCTGTGCCTGTACCACCACCGGTCCCTCCAGCGTTCGGGAATCCACCGCCAGTGCCGCCGAAGCCACGCCCGCCGGCAAAGCGGCCGCCGCCGGGGAAACCACCGGCGCCACCACCGCCGGGGAACCCGAGTCCACCCGAGGGTGAAGGGGTCACCGAAGGGATCGCTCCGGAGTGCGGCGTAGCCGCTGTCGCGACGGTGGAGAACAGAGGAGCAATGAGGGCTGCGCTCAGTCCGAGCCCGGCCACGAGGCCGGCGGCAAGTTTCGGCGTGTGGCGCAGCCACGGCAGGGCGAGGATTGCCAGTGCGCCGAGGATGCCCACGATCAACACGAAAAAGCGGAGGAACGGGAACCAGTCGGGGGTCCGGTCGAGGAGAACGAAACTCCACACGCAGGTGACGAGGAGACCGGCCGCCAGACAGGCACGGCCCATCCACCTGGACCGCCGTTGCCAGAGTCCCATCGTGCTGATGCCGACCAGCCCGGCCAAGGGCGGACCCAGGGCCACGGTGTAATAGGGATGGATGATGCCCTCACCCAGGCTGATCGTCAGTCCGATCCCGACTAGGGCGCCACCCCAGAGCAGGAGGGCAGCCCGCTCGCGATCGGTCCGCCGGGCGCGAATGGTGAAGACCAAGAGCGCAGCCCCCATGAGCAATGCACCGGGGATGAGCCACGATGCCATGTCACCGAAGCTCGGGTTGAACAGGCGGGTGAGACCCGTCGGCCCCCATTGGCCAGCGGCGCCGGTACCCCCTCCTCCGACCACGCTGCCCGATTCGCTTCCGGTCAGCCGACCGAACCCGTTGTAACCGAAGATCAAGTTGAGAATGCTGTTGTTCTGAGAGCCCCCGACATAGGGACGATCGGCCGCCGGTGTCAGGGCGACGACAGCCACCCACCACCCGGCGGCGATCAGCGTCGACACGCCCATCACCACGACCTGCCAGACCCGTCGCCACCACCCCGTGGGTGCGGCCAGCAGATAGACGATCGCCAAAGCGGGGATGATCAGGAACGCCTGCAGCATTTTGGTGAGGAATCCGAACCCGACCAAGGTGCCGGCCAGCACCAACCACTTCGTCTGCGCCTTCTCGAGACCACGCACGAGGGCGTACATCGAGCCGGTGAGAAGCAGCGCCAGGAGGGCGTCGGGGTTGTTGAAGCGAAACATCATGGCCGCTACCGGCGTGAGAGCCAGGACAACACCGGCGAGGAGCGCAGCTTGGGCCGTGAACCAGCGTCGGACCGTGAGGTAGACGAGACCGACCGTCGCCACTCCCTCGAGCGCTTGAGGAACCAGGATGCTCCAGGAATTGACCCCGAAGATCCGCGCCGAGATTTCCATCACCCACAGCGATGCAGGGGGCTTGTCGACAGTGATGAAGTTCGAAGAGTCCGATGAGCCGAAGAAGAAGGCCTTCCAGCTCTTTGTGCCCGCCTGGACCGCGGCCGAGTAGAACGAGTTCCCCCAGCCGGATGCGCCGAGATCCCACAAGTACAGGATCGCTGTCAGCACCAAGAGCGCCAAGAGCGCCGGGCGGACCCATGCCGCGTCCGTCTCGCGGCCCCTTATGAAACGGACCATGGGACCACGCTTGGCCGGCGTCGATTCGTGCGAAGACGGCCCGCCGTCGCCGGCGTTCGGCGGGGTGTAGACGTCAATCGGCAGCTCCAGGAGTCCCACGGACGCGTGATCCGAGGGTGGTGGGGTCAGACTCGTCATGGGGTTGTCTCCGCAAGGGCCGTCGTGGTGGTGGTCAAGATCGTGGTGGTGGTCAAGGTCGTGGTGGCGGGTGCGGGTCGGAAGACCCAGGCCCGGAGGATGGCGAAACGAAGGACCGAGGCCACGGCATTGGCCAACGTCACCGCGACGACCGCCACCACGAGAGAGGTGGCCGAGAGCGCATGCGCGGCCATCAGGGCCAAGGTCGTCAGGGTCAGACTGATGGCGAAGAGGCCCGTCGCCACCAGGACGAGGCGACCTCTCTGCGCGGGACCATTCATGTTGCGAGAGAGCTCCCGGTGCACGGCGGTGTTGAAGACCGTACAGATGGCCAGAGCCAGCGCGTTCGCCCCGAAGGTCCCGGCCACGGGGCGCCACGCGATGAAGAGGAAGAGGTACCCCAAGGTGCTGATGGCACCGACGCCGGCGAACCGGAGCAACTGGTCAGCGGCAACCTGACGACGCTTGGCGTCAGCCGTTGTCGCTCTCTGCTTCACCAGCCGGCGGCCCGAGCCGTGCGAAATCCGCCATACCCCGCGCAGATCGTTCATCGCCGTGCTGAGGATCCTCACCCGGCTGTCGGGATCGTCGACCCAATCGACCGGGACTTCGCTGATGCGCAATCCGAGGCGTTGGGCCGTCACGAGCAGCTCGGTGTCGAAGAACCACTCGTCGTCTTTGATTAGCGGGAGTAATTGCAGCGCTGATTCCCGCCGCAATGCTTTGAACCCGCACTGGGCATCGCTGAACCGACCGCGCACAGAGAGCTTGAGCAAGAGGTTGTAGGCGCGGGAGATCAGCTCGCGCTTGGGGCCGCGTATGACGTGGGAACCCCGCGCGAGGCGTGTGCCGATCGCCACGTCCCGTTGTCCCGAGAGAAGCGGGGCGACCAGAGGGAGCAGTGCCGAGAGCGAGGTGGAGAGATCGACGTCCATGTAGGCCACCACCGGGGCGGTGCTGCTCATCCAGGCCGTCCGCAGCGCGTAGCCCCGGCCCTTGCGGGGCAGGTGGACCGCAGCCACCCCCGGGGTCGTCCTGGCGAGATGCGTGGCCACGTTGAAGGTCTCGTCGGTACTGGCGTTGTCGACGACGGTGACGAGGGCCCGGAAGGGGAACGAGTGGTCGAGGAAGGTGCGCAGTTCGGTTATGCGCTCCGCCAGGTGTGGGGCCTCGTTGTAGACCGGAACGATGATCTCGACATCGAGGGGGATCTGGCGTGGGCTGGAGCCCTCTTCGGGAGGAGCCAGGACTGTCATGTGGGCATCATGTCGCTCCGTCTTCACGAGCCCGTGGGGACCCGCTGTGTGTCGGATGTGAAATGCCGGGCTACGAGTTCCCGGCCCCTCCGGTCGTCGGCACGGTCTTCTCGGCCTGGTCAGCCCCTTCTGGCACTGCAGCCCCATAAGCAAGATCAGCTCCATTGGCCCCATTAGCCCCACCGGCGGGCGGTACCTGGCCTGTCTCATCGGCTCCGTTGGCGCCGCCCCCCCAGCCATTGGTGCCGTCCGCTTCACCCATCTCGCCCGGCCCGGCGCCCTCCGGGGGCTCCGCGATGACGGGGAGGCGTACCGTGACTGCCATTCCTTCGCCCAGGGCTGACTTCGCGGACACCGTGCCGCCATGTGCGGTCACGATGGCCGCCACGATGGAGAGACCGAGCCCACTGCCGCCATGGCTGCGGGCCCGGGAGGCGTCCGCCCGGTAGAAGCGCTCGAACACACGCTCGGCCTCCTCGGTCGCCATGCCCGGTCCGGCGTCCTTGACCACAATGACGGCCGTCTCGCCGTCCTGATCGACGCGCACCGTGGAGGTGGTGCCCGGAGGCGTGTGGGCCCGGACATTGGCCAACAGGTTGTCGATCACCTGGCGCAGCCGGACCGGGTCACCCATGACCTCGACCGGATGGGAAGCGGTGAATTGCACCGGCCAGTCCGGGCCCACCGTTCCGGCGGTATGCACCGCCTCGGCGCCGAGGCTGACCAATTCGGTTGGCACGATCTGCAGTGGGATCCCCTCGTCGAATCGGGCCAATGTCAGCAGGTCGGTGACCAGACGTTCCATCCGCGCCGTCTCCGTGCGGATGCCGGTAAAGACACGGGGCAGATCGTCGGCATGCTGCGCCGCGCCACGTTCGAAGAGCTCGGCATAGGCCGACACGGCGGCGATCGGTGTCCGCAACTCGTGCGAGGCGTCGGCGACGAACTGCCGCAGATGCCGGTCCGATTCCTTCAACCTGTTCTCAGACGCGACGCGGGCGGTGAAGGCCGCCTCGATGCGCTCCAGCATCACGTTCAACGCGCGGGCCAGCCGACCGACCTCGGTCGGTTCGTCCGCACCGGGTACGCGCTGATCCAAATTGCCCGCCGCGATGGAGTCGGCGGTGCGCTCCACGTCCTCCAATGGCCGTAACCCCAGCCGGACCAGCCACCAGCCGGCGGCCACGGCGAGGACGAGTGCGCCAGCGGTCACGGCCAACTCAATGAGAAACAGGGTGTGAAGGGTGTTCGTGGTGGCACCGATGGGCTCGGCGAGGACGCTGAAGACGTTCTGCCTGGCACCGGTGATCGGATCCCTCAAGTAGGCCTTGGTCACCTGCACCCGGAACGCCGGGCCGCCGCTCTTGATCGAGGCCGCAGTGAAATACGCGACCTGTGTGCCGTCGGGCTGCGTGGAGAACCCGCCGATCGGGGTAGGGAGCTGTGGGGTGTACTTGGTATCGCCGACATAGGCAGGGCACTGCCGGCCTCCGACCGCGTGGCCGCTCGTCGTCAGGACCTCGATGAACGGGATGCTCCCGAATGCGTTGGCACCGGCGCCACCGCCGTTATCCGGCGGCGTCCCGCCCGAGCCGCCGCCGAAGAAGGGAGAGGAGGGGTTGGGGCACTTTTCCGAATGGACGAACGCATTCAAACGGAACGAGCTCGTCTGCGCCAAGCTCTGATCGTCCTGCTTGTAGAGCGACGAGCGGAGAGCCGAATAGGTTGCGAAGTCAGCCAGCACCAGCGCGATCACGGCGATCGCTCCAACCGCCACCAGGAGTCGGAGGCGTAGGGACATTCAGGATGACCCGTTCGTCGAATCTGGCTCGCGGAGCGTGTAGCCGACGAGGCGGATGGTGTGGATGAGCGGCGGCCCGTAACGCTCGAGCTTCTTGCGCAGGTAGCTCACGTACGTCTCGACGACGTTGCCGTCGCCGCCGAAGTCGTAGTGCCAGACGTGGTCGAGAATCTGCGACTTGGAGAGGACGTGACGTGGATTGAGCAGGAAGTAACGCAAGAGGTTGAACTCGGTGGCGGTCAGCTGGATGTCGTTCCCGCCCCGCCGCACTTCGTGCGCGCTCTCGTCGAGCTCGAGGTCGGCGAAGCGCAGTATCCCGTCGTCTTCGGGCTCGTAGCCCGTGCGCCGCAGGATGGCGTGCACGCGCGCGATGACCTCGGCCAGGGCGAACGGCTTGGTGACGTAGTCGTCGCCTCCGATGGTGAGGCCCGCCAGTTTGTCCTGGAGGGTGTCACGGGCGGTCAGAAAGAGGATCGGCACGCGGACGCCGTCGGCGCGCAGGCGCCGTGTGACTTCGAGCCCATCGAGGTCGGGCAGCATCACGTCGAGGATGACGAGGTCGGGCGGATCGTCCTGGGCCTGGGCCAGCGCACGGCGGCCCGTCGTCGCCTCGTCCACGGTGAACCCCTCGTAGCGCAGTGACGTGGCCACTGCGTCGACGATGGACGGCTCGTCGTCCACCACGAGGACTCTCGGTCCGTTGTCCGCTCTCACCATTGCCACCTCCATTGCTCAAGGCTCGCACTCAGAGTTGCCCCTAAAGTGTGCCTTGGCTGTGGTCTCCCTGTGAGAATCGGGCTGATCAGTAGGCGAGCTCGATCAGGGCCCGGCGCAACAGGTCGAGCGCCCCGATCGCCCCGTACTGGCGCACACGCTCCCGATCCCCCGGGACGCGGACCGTGCGGGTCACCGTCACTCCGCCCGGCAGGGCCAGGCCGACGAACATGGAGCCCGGCGCCACCCCCTCCTGCTCGTCCGGGCCGGCCACACCGGTGATGCCCAGGCCGACGTCGGAGCCCGTGGCCCGGCACACGCCCTCGGCCATCGCCGCGGCCGCGGCTTCCGAGACAACCGGGCCCACAGGCACCTCCAGCAGGTCGAACTTCACCTGCTCGTGGTAAGCCACGACGCCCCCACGGAACCAGGCCGACGCACCCGGCACATTCACCAGTCGTGAGGCGATCAGCCCACCGGTGAGCGACTCGGCCACGCCCAGCGTGAGGCCGCGGGCCCGCAATTGGGCGGCCACGGCGACCTCCATCGACTCGTCGTCAACGCCGAACACGATGTCCCCCAACTCGGCTTCGATCGCCTCGCGGACCGCCTTCTCCTCGCGATCGAGCAGTGCCGTGCCCTCGGTCAGCGTGGCGCCACGGGCGGTGATGCGCACCTTGATCCCCTCGATACCCGATGCGAGGAACGCGAGCGTGACCGACCCGGCCGGGACACCGTCGGCGTCGTCGTCCTCCGCATCGAGCACGTCGATCCGCCCCTGGAGCGCCTCGGCCAACCCCGATTCGCTGGCCCCCCACGTGCGCACGACGCGGCTGACGATGACGGCTTCTTCTCCCGCCTCGGCCATGCGGGCCCGCAGATCGGGCAGGATGCCCCGTTCGAACATTTCGGCCATCTCATAGGGCACGCCGGGTACGGCGTAGATCACCTTGTTGCCCAGCGGGCAGATGAGGCCGGGCGCGGTGCCCATCACCTGCGGGATGAGCGAGGCCCCGACCGGGACGTCGGCCTGGCGCAGGTTGTTGGCCGACATGCTGCGACCCCGGGAGCCGAAGAACGAGATGATGAGCTCGACGATCTCGGGGTCGCGCACCAGCTCGACCCCCATGACGTCGGCGATGGCCTCACGCGTGATGTCGTCCTGCGTCGGGCCCAGGCCGCCGCAGACGATGATCCCGTCGCTGCGGGCCAACGCCGTGCGGAAGGCCATCGTGATGCGCTCGTGATTGTCCCCGACGGCCTGATGAAAATGCGAGGTCACGCCGGCCGACGCCAGCTGATCCCCGAGCCACGCCGAATTGGTGTCTGCGATCTGACCCAGGAGCAACTCGGTGCCCACCGCCACGATCTCGATTCTCATGCGCCTGCCTCCCTGAACGCCCGTCGGCCGTCCGCCAGATACTGCCCCCCGGTGACGAGGGTGAGTGCCGCTGCAATCCATATCACGGTGACCTTCACCCCATGGTGGTGGACCAGTGGCGGCGCCAGACACGCGCCGACGGCGAGATCCTGCACGAACGTCTTGAGCTTGGCCGAATTGCGCGCCGGGATGGAGACCCCGCGACGGGCGGCCCACGAACGGTAGAGCTGCATGCCGATCTCGCGCACGGCGATGAGGACCACGGGCAACCACGGGAGGGTGCCCTCGCTGGCCAGGGTCACCATGGCGCCCAGGACGAGCGCCTTGTCGGCCAGCGGATCGAGAAAGGCGCCCGATCGTGTCGTGCCCTGGCGACGGGCGATGTACCCGTCGAGCCCGTCGCTGGCGGCGAAAAGGAAGCCCACTGCGAAGTTGAACCAGGTCGCACCCCAGACCACGATCATGATGACGAAGACGGGGGCGGCCAGCAGGCGCGCGATCGTCACGGCGTTGGCCGGGGTGGCCAATGCCGTCGGCCCGAACGTGGTCTCCCGACGGGCGTCGGTGTCGCTCACCGGTGCTCGGGGCTCCCCGAACAGATCGGGACCGACGGCGGCGGTGATGACGACATCGAGGAGGTCGCCGGCCACGGTGTCGTCGGACAGGTGCACGATGCCGTCGATCTCGGGCGCCTCGTGGACGGTGCGTCCCCGCCCTGGCGCATCGACGAGTACCTGGCGCACCTCGCCCACCAGAAGATCCCGACGAGTCGCGGTGATCTGATCCTGCAGCTCGGTGCACTCACGCAACCGCTCCAGGGCGAGCGGGGCCGGGACCTGATCAGGCAGGTCGGCCGCGTGCGTCCCGGCCTCGTTCGAGAACGGGAAGAACCCGGCCCAGTCCAATTGGGCCTCGCCCAGGAACTCGAGCAGCCGGTCGTGGTCGCGCTCGGTTTCACCGGGGTAGCCCAGGATGAACGAGGAGCGAAAGGTGGCCCGGTCCTCGGCGGCGCGGATGTCGGCGATGCGCCGCAGGAAGCGCTCGCCGTCGCCCCAGCGCCGCATGCGCGCCAGCAGCGGTCGCGAGACGTGCTGGAGGGAGAGGTCGAAGTACGGCACGCCGGTCCCGAGCACCGCTTCGATCAACTCGTCGGTGAGGCCGGAGGGATAGAGATACAGCAGGCGGGTGCGCTCGACCCGGGCCGAGACGGCCCGGGTCAGGGCGGCGATGGGAGAGGCTCCCGCCTTCACCCGCTCGCCGGGCCGTGAGCGGTCCCGTCCATAGGACGCCAGGTCCTGGGCCACCAGCACGATCTCGCGTACCTGCGGAGCGTCGAGGCCGGCCGGCGTGGTCCCGCCGGCCAGGAGGAGTGCGACCTCGTCCATCACCTCGTCGACGTGACGTGAGCGCTGCTTGCCCCGGAAGGAGGGAATGGCACAGAAGCCGCAGATGCGGTCACACCCCTCGGCCACCTTCACATAGGCCCACGGGACCTCGGACGCCGGACGGGCCAACTCGAGGAGGTCGAAGCCGTGCGATGGCCGCGGACCAGGTTTGCGGGCGAGGGCCACCGGCACGCCGGTGGGAGCCGCAGCGGTGGCGGTGGCGGTGGCGGTGCCGGTGCCCAGGTCTGCGGCGACCGGCTCGGCGAAATCGATACCGAACCCGGCGACGAGGTCGATCTCGGGCAGGGCATCGGCGAGCTCGTCGCCGTAACGCTCCGCCATGCAGCCGGTGACGACGAGACGGGCGCCGGGACGGCGCAGGTCCGCCAGCTCCAGCACGGTGTCGATGGACTCTTGACGTGCCGACTCAATAAAGGCGCACGTGTTCACCACGACCAGGTCGGCTTCCGAGGCATCCGCGGCCCGGCGATATCCCTGACCCGCCAGACGTCCCTCCAGCTTGTCCGAGTCCACCTGGTTCTTGGGGCACCCCAGAGTCTGCAACCAGTACCGACCCTCGACCACTCATTCTCCTTACAGCCTGCAGGGACCACCACTATGGCGGCACACTGAGCGCCCACCGTGGCGGACCTTGTGGTTCGGACACTCGGTGTGCCCGACCCCCGAGCGGAGAGGGAGGGATTTGAACCCTCGGACCCGGTTACCCAGGTCAATTCATTAGCAGTGAATCCGATTCGGCCGCTCTCGCACCTCTCCAGATGCACAAAGTCTAGGTCATCCGGGGAACGGACACGGGCGGGGCTGTACAAAGAGCAAAGTCCTGCTCAGGGGTTAAAACGACGACCCATCGCAGCGTATTCGACAGCCCCACTCGGCACGGGCTTCGCAGCGAGTTGGTTGTACGACGCTGCCGGCGCCGGCCCAACATGACCCCCAACGAGACGGTGGCTCGTGCAGAAACGGGGCGGCGCGGGAATGCGGTGGCGGCGTCATCTCCGACGCCACGACGAACTCCCCCTGTGGAATTCGGCCAACTGGCTACCCAACTCGGCAACGGGGCAGAGTTACAGCGTCAGTTGTGTCGACCCCACCGACTGCACCGCTGTCGGGTTTCTCGGTTCCTTCTCACCGCCCAACGTGTTCGGCTATGACACCGAGACGAACGGGACATGGGCACCACTTGTCCAAGCATCGTCGGCGGATGCTCAGGGACGGCAGTCACCGTCATGCCCGACGCCTCGGGGAACGGGTATTGGCTCACGAACACGGGCTATGTGTGTACCTTCGGTAACGCGCAATCCTTCGGGGCCCCGGGCAACGTCGGCTCACCCGTCACGTCTGCGGTGCGCACGCCTGACGGTGGAGGGTACTGGATTCTCCTGGCCGACGGCGTCGTGGCTCCCGACGGGGACGCGGCCAACGGCGGGGGTGTGGCGGGCTATGTGAGTTCTTCGAATCCTGCGACGTCAATCTTCACCGACAACGGCGGCGGTGGATACTGGGTCACTTCAGCGAACGGTTCGATGTTCACGCTCGGTAACGCCCCGTATCTCGGTGGCGTGGGCAACCTGAAGCTCAATGGATCGATCATTGCGGCCACAGGCTGGTAGAGCCACCGCCCGTTCCTACGACTGAACGGCTTCGCCGAGAGCTTTCAGCGATTCGGACATTTCGTTGCGGAGTGCCGGGCGCCGAAGCCTGACAAGCAGGTGCCTCCGCCAGAAGGTCGTCGGATGGAGTTCAACTCTGACCGTCACCCTAGAGCCTCCCTGTTCTCCATCGACATGCCACTCCCAGTCGGCGTACGAAGAGTTGCCGTCGTCCGTCTGGGAGCGGTACGCGAAGACGCCGCCGTCAGGATCGAGCGTCGACACTTGCGATTTGCTCACCCAGGATTGTGCGAGGGCATGGAGGCGGATCTTCCATACCGATCCGGGTTCCAGATGCTCTGGCGCTTCCACAACCTCCGTGATCGCCCGGTTCCACGATGGCAACTTCCATGGGTCGGTGACAAGTTGGAAGACGTTCTCGGGTGACGCTTCCATGAGGGCGCTCATGTGTTCTTGCATCACCATGACGTTCCTCCCATCCCTTCGAAAGACCAGGTCAACCGAGTGGGCCAATCGCCGGCTGGTCGCGCAATGCATTTATAACCTGGGCATCCGGAATCGGCGAGTCAGCGACAAGACCAAGGCCCCGGGCGATACCGAACCGACCCGCACCCTGCAGGTGGTCGCTGCGGCCGAGGAGGATGACCAGCGGCCGGGTGTAGAACCAGGTGAAGAGCATGTCCATGATGGTCGACAGGCCGAGGAAGAAGGCGAAGCCCTTGACGTCGCCGACGGCGACCACGTAGAGGACGACGGCGGCCAGCAAGGAGACGAAGTCGGCTGCCCACACCGTGCGCCAGGCACTCTTGAAGCCCCGGTCGACCGAGGTGCGGATGGAGCGGCCCGAGCGGGTCTCGTCTTTTAATCGTTCGAAATAGACGATGTAGGAGTCCACGGTGATCCCGATGGACACGATGAGGCCCGTGATGCCCGCCAGGTCGAAGCTCGGGCTGAACGAGGTATGCCCGAGCGCCGAGATGATGGCCCACAGGGCCATGGCGGTCAGCACCAGCCCCGAGATCACGACGAGCCCGAGAGCCCGGTAGTACAGCACCACATAGAGCAGGACCAAGACGAGACCGGCGATACCGGCCCCGAGCCCGGCGTGCAGGGCGGACTTGCCCAGGGTGGGCGACACCGTCTGGGTGGTGAGCTGCTTGAGGCGGACGGGCAGGGAGCCGAACCGAAGTGCCAACGCCAGCGATTCGGCGGAGGTTTGCGTGAAGCTGCCGGAGATCTCGACCTGGCCGTCGAACGAACTCCACTCGTACTGCTGCGGCTGGGTGATCGGCGCCGACTGGACCACCCCGTCGAGCTCGATCCCGATGATCTCGTGAAAGTATTTCTGGGTCATCGTGTTCCATTCGCTCGACCCAGCAGCGGTCAATGTCATATTGACGACCCATTGGCCCGTCTGGCTCAACTGCGCGTCGGCCGTTTTGACGGCCGCTCCCCGGATCTCGGCAGGTCCTTCGAGATAGCGGAAGGGGAAGCCACGACGCGGGAGACCGGTCTGCAGCACGTAGGCGTTCGGATTGTCCACGGATGAGGACGGATACGCGGAAAGCGAGGGGGCGGGCGGAACGTTGTACTGCACGCCATCGCCGCTTGTGGGACTGCCGGTAAGATTGGTGGTCACCAGCTGATATGCAGATGGGCACGAATGAGGGAGGCGCTTCGAGGAGGGGACCTTCGCCCCACGCCCGGGCTTTGACGGCGCGTACTCAGGCGCATAACACAGCACCGGACGAAAGTAGAGCTGTGCTGTCTGGCCGATTTCGGGTAGTACCTGCCCGGCGTTCTTCACGCCTGGAACCGATATGGAGATCTCGTTTCTTCCGGTCGTGCTCACCTGCGCACCAGAGAGCCCAAGGCCGTTGACTCGGTTACTGAGAATCGTGACGGTCTCTTGCAATTCTGACTGGGGAACCGAATTCGCGGTCCGGTAGACGACCGAAAGCCCCCCGGCAAGATCCAGACCGAGGCGGGGCGTCCACTTCGCCGAAAGGACCCCTGCGAACGACCCCAGGGCGATGACCACCACGGCCACGACGCTGAAGAGCAGATTCCGTTTCTGTCTTCTCAAGCCCGAACCTGACGGACTCATTCCGAGGGACGGCTCAACGGCGGAACAATTCAGGCCGCACGAGCGAGGGCGAGCGGGATCGGCAGGGGTCCTGACTGAAGGGCGGCTGCGACATCCTCGGCCCATTCCCGCGACGGGCCCGAGAGGCCTATGCGGCCGTCGAATGATCGGTAGCTCCGCTGTGTCGGCTCAATGATCGGTGAACTTACGATCTCACCGTCGAGATCGACCGCAAGTGGCAAATGGAAGTTGTCCGACGCGACCTGGTCGAAGAGTCTTGCTTCATCCGGCGAGAGAGAAACATTGACGATCCACCCGCCCAACTTGCTCTGCGCGACGGACGCCGTGGCGACGCTGGCCGAGAGGGTCATCTGAGTGGGTCCGACCAGATCGCGGTTCCCGTTGCCTCGTGTATCGGGGAGGAGTGCCGACGCGAGTGGATGAGTGCCGTCAGCGCTCGGAGTGGTGCTCGGGAACGCCGCCAGTGCAGGATCGGGTCGGACCGGAGCAATCGAGTACCCGGCTACGCCACTGGCGCTCGGCGGATCGGGAATTGCGGGCTGGATCACATAGGGAGTACCCGCGCAGCTGAGAGGTAACGCCTGGGACGGGGCCGCCGAGCCATCAAATGGTCCGCTCTGACAAAGGAGCGGCCTGAAGAGGAGGGCGGGTGACTCGGTGAGCACCGATCCAGGGTCCGCCAGGTCGGCCGGTCCCCCGGTGATGACAAGCGTGCCATCGGAAATTCGTATACGCGCACTTCGATCTCCTACGGCGTCGAGGCGATCCCGCATGATCTTGGCATCGGCCGAGAGTTCGCCCTGGGAGACGGTGTCGTCGCGGGCGTAAAGGGTCACCGCCGCCGTGGCGTCGTTCGAACCGCCCACATTCACGGTTATGACCGTGGAGATGATGACAATCAGGCCGGCCAGGCCGGCCACGCGTGTCCTGATTCTGCGCTTCCGGAGACGCTCGTGGAGCACCACGGGATCAGGGGGAGGTGACGGCGGGAACGAGGCTAGCGCAACGTCAAAGCGCTGTTGAAGCGCCTCCTCACGGCCATCCTGGTCGTCCTCAATCTCCAACATGTGTGGTGCCTTTCCTCTCTTCAGCCACAGTCTTGGCAATGGCGCTGTGCAATGTCGACTTCACGGTGCCCTCGGCGCAACGCAGGACCTCTGCGATCTCCGCCACACTCAGCTGGGCGATGTAGCGCAGAACGAGGACTTGGCGTTGGCGTTCGGTGACTCTGGACAAGAGGTCGGCGATCTCCATTCGATCGTCGACGTGCGACTCACTTGACGCCTGGACGTCGGTCTGCGCCAGCGAGGGACCTCTCTCGTGATCCCGCCGGCGTCGACGTACGAGGTCACGCCCGCGGTTGAGGGCAACCACCATGGTCCAGGCCTCTGGGTGGTTCAGTCCCGAAACCTTCGGCCAACTCCGAAGTGCCCGGTAAAAGGCCTCTTGGGTTATCTCCTCTGCGAATGCCGGATCTGTGAAGCTGAGACTCATGGCCCGATGGACATGCGCGTAGTTGTCTCGAAAGAAGCTGTCGAACTCCATTCCGTTTCAGCTCTCCCATTTCGACCCGGGAACGCGCTTCCCACTAGTAAGACGTCCTGATTGCCCGAAACGTTCAGTCGACCTCAAAGAAAATGAGAATAACCCTCGACATATAGATTGCACGCATGCGGCGCCTGATTCCGTACATCCTCTTGGCGGCGGTGGGTCTCCTCGCTCTTGCAGCAGCGGTCGCAGGGTCGGAGAGCTCGCAGGACGTCTCGTACTATTCCTTGCCGGTCGGCAGTCCGCTGGCGCAACAAGCGCTCGACAGGGACATTCGAGCCACTCGCAGCGCGCCGAGCTACACATTTCATAGTGGAACAACGGTCATCCAATATGTCGCCCCTCATCGAGCACGTGCCCTGGTCGGGTCAGATGTCCTTCAGATTCAGATCGGCTCCCACTGGTATCTGCGCTTGAGTGAGCCCGGCCAAGCTGCGACGTGGCAGGAGATGCGAGCGCCTCGGACCAATCGACTCTCCGTTCTGTCGTTTCCAAAAAGAGAGTTGCAAACATTGCTCTCCCTCACAAGCGTTCAACGGAACGGCGACACGTTCACGGCGTACCGTGTCATTCCGGCCAGCCTTGTCAGTACCTCGATAGGGAGCGGCCAATACCTGCTCATCTACACGATCGTCGTGCGCTCCGGCTACGTGGCGAGCGAGACATACATTCCCCGCGGATCGCCCTCCCTCGTCGTACCGACATGCCACCATCCGCAGACGATCTTCAGTTGCTTCCGCATTCCAACTTCGACGTTCTCCGCCTTCGGGACGACGCCGCCCATCGATCCACCTCCTTCCAACGAGGTGGTGATGCGTCCATCACGTTCGTGACCACCGGAATCGCTCGGACAGCTCGGCGTGCGCGGTCATCTGCTTCAGAAGGCTTCGACCACGCCGAAGAGCCCGTTTCGGTGTTGAGGACGGGCCCGCAACCGTCCAGGCGATCCGGTTGAGCTCAATGCCGACGCGAGGACTCACCGGACGGCGGCACACATAGCTCAGCAGGTAACAGTCGGCGATTTCATGGAAACACCCGCGTCTCGTGGCGACTTCTTCCGCGTCGAAAGCGCCCCGAGCGAGCGATTTCCCTCCGTAATTGATCCCGAGCGCCTGCTCGATGACAAACCCGTGCCCGCGGAGCATGGCCGCCATCTCCCGATGTGAATATTCGTACTTGTGGTCGGGATCGATGAAAGCGTCCTGCTGCAGCCGCGTCAGCCTGCTGTTGGGTGTGTCGATACCCAGAAACCCACCGGGCTTGAGGACCCTGCGGATTTGCGACAACACGCTGTCAGCCTCGCGCCTGGTGACGTGTTCGATGCTCTGCCCGCTGTAGACGAGATCAAAACTCCCGGACTGATAGGAACTCAGATCGGTCATTGAGTGATAGCGGTACGTCACGAGGCCCCGGGGGCTCTCGACGGAACCGGGGCGGGTCTCGTCCTGATAGAGCGGGTGCCTTTCTTCGGTCGGCAGATCCACGATGACCAACTCGTCGAACGAATAGGGGTAGCCCATATGCACGAGAGCCCCTGATGGATCGCCGAGCGCCGCTCCTCCGATGTCAAGGATTCGACGAGCCCGCGGAAGACTTCGGATGAACACACCTCTCCCGTAGTGCAGCGAGGGGCCGAACTCCGTCATGGGGGCACTGTGGGCCCACTCCGCGGAGTTGATCAGCCACTCGACGAGTTGGCGGGGGGAGAGTGCCCCGCTCTCGAGTTGCTGGACGTACCAATCGTCGTCCGTCAGGACCGGTTCGCGGCCAAAGAGCAGATGGAAGAGACCGCGCAGAAGCTGCCTGCTCGGGAGATCCTCAAGAAGTCCTGATTCGGGTAGAACGAGATCATCGGTCACGCGGGCGAGAGTACATGACGAAGGAGAGTTGGAGCTTCGGAACTAGATCACTTTCAAGATCTTCGACAGCGTGCGAACAGCGGTGGACTTTGGTACAGCGACACCGCGGACCGCAACCAGTAGCAGCAGATTGTTCTTCATCGCCGATGCTGATCCGCCAGAGTCGCCATTGAGATAGCGGGCGGGGGTAACGTGCCATAGAGCCGGAGTGCCGTCGACGCGGACGTTGCTGTCGGCATCAATCAGGCGCTGCGCTCGGGCCACGTTCGTCTGGACGACCACCGTCAGTGACACCAGCGTCTCGTGAGCCTTCGTACCGGGCCGCGAGTAGAGACAGAAAGTCGGGCTTCGGTCTCCATTTGTCTGAACGACGGCACCGCCGAGGTCAATCGCAGCCTGCGAAGATGAGAGCAAGCTGCAGGCGGAAGGCTGACTCTTCGCCTTCGCACCAGCTGGCACCGCGATCGTCAGGGCGACAAGCATCCCGACCCCCAGGGCAACGAGTATCGGTCGTCGTGTTTCACCTGGGCGGAACGGGCTGAGATTTCGATCCCCAACCTTGCGCACAGAGAATCGTATATCGCCGCCTCGGGGGTGCGCCTTGCAGCACGACTGGACGGTCCTCGGAGCCAAAGGACCGTCAGCCGAGCTCCCAACGGATGGACGGCACTGTCACCCTCAATTGGTCTCCCGCACCGCTGCCACTGAACGTGCCCCATCCCTGTGCCGAGACGTCGCCGCCCACCCAAACCCAGATGACGTACTGGTGATCCTGATCGACCTGCAGCGGCGGCGCATAGAGCCCGAAGCCGGCATTCGAGCCCTGGCCCGTACCGCCGGACCACCAAGAGCTGTCGCTCCAGAGAGTCACCTGTTGGTCAACCACCGCACCTGTCGGGGCGCCCGTCAGGTCATAGCTTGCGACATAGAGACCAATCCAACCATCGGCGTGGGCACTGTCAAACGAGCAGATGTCATACCACTGGTCGGTGTACGCCGGCGACGACCAGATCTGCAGCGTGCCATTGTCGGCGGGTGGGTAGAAGTAGATCCCCACCGCGGCCCTACCGCTGATGCTCGAACTGTTGTCGCTATCGTCAGTATCGAAGGTGAGCGACATCTTTCCCGAGTTCCTATTCGCAGATTCGGTGTTGTCGGCCGGGTTGCCGTCTACGGCGCTCCAGGTCCACTGGTAATCGAAGGGCGGATTGACGACCGCTCCGATCGAGCCGACGTACACGCCTTCTTTTGCATCCGCACGATGCGGCTCCCGCAGCTCCCTATCCCGGAGCTTCGCTGCGATATTCCGCAATCCGGCCACGGCGTCACCATCGCCCTGGTCCTCGTTCGTCTGGGTCAGGATCCGACCCGCTCCCTTGCGTGCTTGTTCCGCTATTTCGGCGTTGATGCGGGTCCGCTCCTTGAACTCGGCGACGAGGCGCTCTTCCAGCGTGCGCATCGAGCCCAGCACGGATTCCGGGTCGAGAAACCTCCCACCAAAAAGGTCCTTCACCGCGATACCCCGACGAGTAGATGACATTGAGGTCTCCCTTTCTCCTTGAGCCCCAGAACTTGCCCGACTGGGTGCTCCATCGAGCATGAGCGAATCTGCTCACGCGGTGCTCACAGGCGGCTCACATAGGCGAGAGCGTGGTCCGCACCTCGTCAGGTCCGGCTGATGCACACGCCGGCACGACCGAACGCTACGGTGCGTGAAGGAAGAACTACCGATTGTTCGATTGGAGATTGGCGATGACCTCGAAGTCTGATTTCACGGTTGAGGAATGGCAACTGGTTCTGGAAGCCCCGCCAAGTGCCGGAATGATCGTGGTGACTGCCCAACGAGGTGGCTCGTTTCGCGAGACGATCGCCATGGCGAAGGCGTATGTCGAGGCACGCCAACAACACGGACAGAGCGAACTGCTCGACGCGATCGTTGCCGCGAAACCCGAACGCGATCACACCCACTATCACTCTGCCGAAGAACTCAAGCGCCAAGGACTCCAACACGTGCGCGACTCGGTCGCTCTGCTGCACAAGAAGGCCAGCCCGGAGGAGGTCGAGGAGTACCGCCAGTTCATCGTCACGCTCTCCCATAAGGTCGCAGCTGCGCACCGTGAACATGGTCAAGAAATAAGCGAAGCCGAACAGGCGGCGATAAACGAGATCACGGACGCCTTGAACACTGCCGTCGAGTAGAGCCGCCCGACCTCAAAAGACGAAGGGCACGAGCATCTTAGTCGAGCGCTTGTAGGCAGGGTACGACTCGGGGAACTGCTCGGTCAGGTAGCGCTCTTCGACGGTCGCGCTGTAGACGAAGTAGACCCCGGCGAGGAGCACTGGGATGAGCCATTGCCAACTCAGCGCCACCGCCGTGCCGGCGCCGGCGAGGAGGATGCCGGAGTAGATGGGGTGACGGACGAGGCGGTAGGGGCCACTGCACACCAGCTCGGGGTCGTCCTTCCGCGTCATCGGGGTACCCCAGTTGCGACCGATGTGCAGGCGGGCCCAGATCGCGAACCCCAGCCCGAGAACGAAGAGCACGATGCCGAGGCCGGCTCGCCACCGATCTGTATGCAACCCATGACCGCGAAAGACCCCGAAGCGAGCCAAGACGATGACAAGGACGACGATCACCGCCCTGATACCCAGCTCACGGGACCACGGAACGCGCCCCGCTTTCATCGAAAAGGCCGCTGCGAGCCAATAGATCCAGAACGCGGCCCATGCGACAGCGAAAAAGATCTCTAGGGCCCTCATGCCCCGCAGACTTTCATGCAGGACCCCCCACTTCGCCTCGGTCCGGCCTCAGCCAGGTACGGCGCTCCTGAAGCTCAATTGGGAAAGCTTTGAGTGAACGTTTGGCTGGAATTGTGACGTGATCCATATGGTTCTGGTGACGAAGATCCGATGTTCGAGCATTGACGCTCTTCAAGTGTCCCATTGCTATGCGAGAAGGGAAACGGATATGTTCGGCACGCGGGGAGGCAAGGGGATCAACGTCGGCTTCGGCTTCAATCTGATGGGGCTCCTCCTGGTCGTCGCCATCCTCGGAATTTCCGCCGTGGTGGCGGTCTCGTCACTGAGCGGGACGACCGCTGGAACAACATCAGGTACCACAGCCGGAACGACAGCTGGCACGACGGTCGGAACGACCGCGGGGAACATCGGCGTGATAGGCCAACAGAGCACTGTGGCGGCGTGCGAATCGAACGCCGCGGAGGTGCAGACCGCTATTCAGGACTACAGCACACTGCACGACGTTGCCGCTGCGGCTGTCACGCCCGCACTCCTGACCTCGGGACCCTCTCCGTTTCTGGTCTCGTTTCCATCAAGCCCCGCTTATACGATCTCGATCGTCGGGGGCGTCGTGATGATCGCTGCGCCAACCTCGTCGACCCCCGTTCCGTACGGGACCTCCGGTGCATGCGCCAAGGCTGGTTCATAGCGGCCGTCGTCAACGCCGGTCAGACCCAGTACCTACGTATCGCCGTTCCGCTCTCGTCCACGGACGGACCTTCAAAGACGCCTCCACAGCGCTCGATGACGGTGGCTGATCCGACATTGCCCTCGGCGCACACGACCAGAACTCGGTCAACGCCGCCAAGGTGTGCGAGAGCGACGGCCTGGCGAAGCATCTCTGTTGCATAGCCTTTGCGTCGGGAGTTCGGCAGCACGGCGTAACCCACATGACCACCTTGGCGCGCCAGCCAGTCGTTAAGCGCGAATCGGACCGACACACGGCCGACCAGTTCTCCATCAACCTCCGCGGCGAGGAAGTCGGCACGGACTCTGTCCTGGGGAAGATTCGCGCCGATCCGGTAGTACGAAATGTGAGCGAGCCAATCAGGCCATGACATTTCCGGTTGGTATCCCAAGAGGAAGTTCGCGTCGCCGTCTGCCGCCATGGCCACGTGGGCCGCCACCGCCGCTCCTTCGTCATCTGCGTCGAACGGCCTCAGCGTGAGCGGCATGAGATGCCCATCGTAGGCGCGCCCACAGCGCCGGTTCAGACCCGTCGGCCAGGCAATCCCGGCTGAATCCGCCCGGAATCTTCATGGATTCTTCGACGATGGAGGAAGAGCAGCAGGTACCATTCGTTCTGACGGACGCGTCGTCGAGGAAGGGAGTTCAATGGAGTTGGCGACCGTATTCGGTTCCGGTCCTTTGATCGCCCTCGTCGTCCTGGTATGCGGCGTGGGCGTGCCGCTCTGGGCCATTATCGATGCCGCGAGTCGCCCGGCAGCCGCCTTCTACAGAGCGGGTTCTCACAAGACAGCATGGATTGTCGTCATCGTGATCTCTTGGCTGATTGGCCTCGGATTCTTCCTCGGCGGCTTCTACCTCCTCTTCACCAGGCGCAAGGTTCGTCGCCAGCCAGCATGAGCGGGCGATGAAGTACCAGAAGGGGATGCACGAGGTGGCGGACGGCGTCTGGGCATACCTCCAACCCGACGGCGGTTGGGGGTGGTCCAACGCCGGTCTGATCACCGACGGGGACCAGTCGCTTCTGGTCGACACTCTGTTCGATTTGAAACTCACGGCAGAAATGCTCACCTCGATGCGCCGGGTGACCGCTGCGGCGAACAGCATCGACACCTTGGTCAACACCCACGCGAACGGCGACCACTGGTTCGGCAACTCGCTCGTGTCGGGAGCCGAGATCATTGCTTCCACTCGTGCCGCGGCGGAGATGCTCGAACTTCCGCCTACCGGTATCGCTCAAATGATGAGAGCGGCCCCCGACATGGGCGACACCGGGGCCTTCTTGGCTCGGATATTCGGACCGTTCGACTTCGAAGGCATACAAGCTGCTCTACCCACCCGGACCTTCACCGGACGGCTGGATCTCGCCATCGGGGGGCGGGAGGTGAGCCTCGTCGAGGTTGGACCGGCCCACACGGCCGGTGACGTGGTCGTGCACCTGCCCGACGAAGGGATCGTCTTTACCGGGGACATCCTCTTTCACGGCGGCCACCCGATCGTATGGGCCGGCCCGGTCTCCAACTGGATCGCGGCGTGCGACCGGATATTGGCCCTGGAACCGGTCACTGTCGTTCCTGGGCATGGACCTCTGGCGGGAGCCGCATCCTTGGCTGACCTGAAGGGATATTTCGAGCACCTGACCGTTGAGACCCGACGGCGGTTCGATGCCGGCATGAGCGCCACCGATGCAGCCCGCGACATCGACCTCGGCCCGTATTCGGGATGGAGCGAGGATGAGCGGGTGGTGGTCAATGTCGGCTGCCTCTACCGGGAGTTCGGGGCACACATGCCGCAGGACGGTGGGAACGCGATGGACCAGATGGCCGCGTGGGCGAGGGAACGCTGAGCTCGAGGTGCGGACGGAGACCCCTCGACGATCACCAGGCGACGGCACGGCCGAGATAGTCGAGGTATTGCAGCCCGGTTCGGCCGCGCTGGGCGTCGATGGTCGTAACCAGGTTGGGGACGCTCTCACTGACGGCGAGGGGAGCGTCGGGCCCTCCGAGTTCGGTCTTGACCCAGCCGGGCGCCATCAGAAGCAGTGTGCGGCCGGTGTCGTGGTGATGGGCAGCGTAACTGCGCATGAGCCGGTTGAGGGCGGACTTGCTCGCTCGGTAGATCTCGAAGCCTCCCCGTTCGTTGTTGGCAATACTGCCTTGACCGGAGGACATGATGGCGATGGTCCCGTGCGGATCGATGAGGTCACCGAGCGTTTCAATGACCCGCATCGGGCTCAGCGCGTTCGTCACCATCAGGCGGGTGAACTCTTCGGTCGTGACACCCGCGGCGGTCTCCTCTGGGTGCGTGGTGACGCCCGCATTGACGAAGAGGAGGTCGAACCTGCGGACGCCGATCCGATCACGGAGGGCAATGACCTGCTCCGGCACGTTGATGTCGACGTGTTCAATTTCCAGTTGCCCTCCGGCCGTCTCTTGCAGCTCGTGCAGCTTGGTGCGGCTGGGACCACGCACGGTCGCCAGAACGTAAGACCCGCGGTCGATGTACTCCGCCGCGATGGCGTAACCCAAGCCGCGGGAGGCGCCGATCAGGAGAACAGCCGCGTTCCCCGGAACTGAGCTCATGGCTGCTCGCATGAGGTCAGGCACCGTCCGTCGATCTGTCGCATGTGCCTATTCTGACCACCTTCGGACCGGACAGATCCTCGGATGAGAGATAATCTCACTCATGCCGGAGATCCCACCCTTGCCGGAGGGCACCATCCTTCTCGTCGAGGTCGGATCGACCGCCCATGGCACAGGACTTCCCGGAGGTGAGGACCACGACGAGATGGGCGTCGTCGTCGAGAGCGCGGCCCAAGTGCTGGGACTCCGCGAAGCAGGCATGCCTACCGTCATGCAGCGGACACAGCCGGAAGGGAGCCGATCCGGACCGGGCGACATCGACCGAACGCTGCACTCACTGCGCCGATTCCTGCGCTTGGCGTCATCCGGCAACCCCTCGGTACTTATGGCGCTGTGGGCTCCCGTCGAATATGCGACGGATGACGGGCGTCGTCTCCAGGAACTAGGTACGGCATTTGTCGGCCGACACGTCATCCCGCGCTACCGGGGGTACATGCAGTCGCAAGGTCAGAGGCTCCTCGGACTGCGGGCAAGTGGCCACGGTCGCCGGGGAGGAGGTGGGCGAGAAGAACTCATCAGCGAATACGGGTTCGACACGAAATACGCAATGCATTGTTCTCGGCTCGGGTTCCAGTGTCAGGAGCTGCTGACCACGGGCCGGCTCGCCCTTCCGATTCAGGGAGAGCCGGCCGAGTGGCTGCGACGCCTCCGCAAGGGACAAGTCCCATTCGATGAGTGGTGGAAGAGGACAATTGAGCTCGACGAAGCGCTCGCATCCCTGGTCGGGGACGAGTCTCTGCCGGCTGGTCCGGACGCACGAACAATCGAAGCCTGGTCAATAGAGGCACATCGACGGCATTGGGCACCATCGATCTGACCGTCGACGAGCCTTTCTGGACATCGGGCCGCCCGGCCCGGCGGGATCAGAACGTACCAGGCACGTCCAGCGGATCGAGGATCGTCACCTCGGGTTCTCCGACGACACCTGCACCGATGAGGAACTCCCCCATCCTCGTGGCCCCAGCGAAGAACGTATTGAATGTGTCTGCGTCCGGCCACTCGTCGATCACGACAAGGTCCTTGCCGTCGGTGGCGATCCTGTGCCCTATTTGACCCAGGCTTTTGCCGTACGCCGTGATGTCCTCGGGTACGTCCGCGTTGCCCTTCGCATATTCGACGGCCTTGCCGACATCTGAAACCGCACATCGGACGATGACAATGACACTCACAGCATCCCTCCTTCATTCCGATCGACCGACCGGACGGCCGACCCGCCTCACGCTGACCCCGCGCTCCCTAGCGTACGTGAAAGGTGGCCGGCCGTTCTGCTGACCTCGTCAGCGCCTGCGGGCAGTGCCGGCCATGGCCACGAAGCGTGAAGGGGCGAGGAAGCACTGGCCCATCCTCGAGACTCCCGCCGTCCATCAACGTGAGCCCGCGGCTGACCGAGTGCCACCAATCGGCCCGACCGAACACCCGCGAGCCGATCTCACGACCATTCGGACCGATGACCACGCGGCGGGGTGCCGGCTGATCGGCGAGTTGCCAGCGGTATTCACCGGAGAACCGCAGGCGTCCCTCTCGATTGGGTAGCGCGGCGTGGGTCGTCATGCAGTGAAAGACGAGGACGTCGCCCGCTGCATAGTCCGCGGTCAGCCACCCGCGCTCGAGACGATCGAGAGGCCGCGGACGCACCGAGGCGGAATGGTGACTCCCGGGCCGCAGCGCCAGGCCACCCAGGGTGCGGGGCACGTCGCCAAGGGGAACCCAGCACGTGAACATGTCCTGAACCGCGCCGTAATCCTTGTGCACGAAGTTGCCGGGCTGTCTTGGGACGAGGTCCGCCGGGTAGACCACCCGCGGGATCTTCAACGGGTAGCAGAACCCCATGGGCCCGAGAATGTGCGCCATCAGGTCGACCAGCTCATGAGAGAAGGCGATGGCGTTGAAGGCCGGGGCGGCGAGGATCCTCCGGTAGCCCGCATCGGCGAACGCGTCCCGCATCCGCACCGCCCTGACCGGCAAGACGGGCGGTGCCACAATCGGGTCGACGCCCGAGGCGGTCCAGCCCGCATGTTGCAGGGACCGCAGACCTGCCGATCCGACCGCCCGGACGTCGGTCGGCCGGCAGGAGCTCGCGCAAGAAGACATAGCCGTCGGTTGCCACACGGGATCGCAGAGCCGGCCCATCCCCCAGAAGGTGACTCGAGTCGGTCAGCTCAGGGTCAGTGCGCCTCATGGGAGTCATTGTGCGGCCCGATCGTGAGGACGTTGTGAGCAATATGTAAGGAAACGGCCAAGAAATTACCTGAGCCGTGTCTCAGCCAAGGGATGCATTCGCTCCTGGCAACCCGAGCTCGCCCGCGAGGCGCCCTAACTGCTCGGGATCCCACGGACGAGGAATCGAGATCAACGCGCGCTGGACGCCGACATCCTCCAACGATGCCATGTAGGCCCCGAGTCCCTGGAGCGGGCCGATATACAACGCAGCCACGGGATCCTCCCCCGCCAGGTACACCTCTCGTTGCGCGTAACGGGCCCGAGGGGCAGCGCGCACGGCCTCCGCCTTGGCCTCTCTCTCGGCTTCGGTCTCAGCGAACTCGAGCCGCACCGTGGCCGTCACCTCGACTGTCCCCGGCCTGGAAGCTGTGGTCTCTTCCTCTCGGAGGAGCTGCACCCGCTCCCCCAAGAAGGACGGCGAACCGGTGGCGTTCCAGGCGCGACCCCAACGTGCTGCGATGCGCACCGCATGATCGGAAGCTCCGGCCACCAACAGGGGGATCAATGGTTGGACCGGCCGTGGACTGAGCCGGGCGCCGCGCAACGGGAAATCCCCCTCCTTACGGACCGGATCGGGGCTCTCCCAGAGCGCGACGAGCGTGCGGCAGGCGTCCTCGAGGAGCTCGAGGCGCCGAGGGGCTCCAGGGAACGGCAAGCCGAAGATCTCGTGTTCGGACTGCGACCAGCCCGCGCCGACCCCCACTTCGGCCCGGCCTCCACTGACGAGATCGAGCGTCTGCATGGCGCGCGCCAGGACCACGGGGTGGCGGATGGTGATAGGCGACACCATGGCGCCGAGTCGCAGGGTCGTGGTGACCGGAGCAAGGGCAAGCAGGAGGGAGACCGCGTCGAGGAGTCCGGCGTCCTCGTCGAATCCGGCCACCGCCATTAGGTGGTCCGCCGCATAGAAGGTGTCGAAACCCAGTTCCTCGCCCAGCTGAACGGCCTCCCGGATCTGAGGCCAGGTCAAGCCCGTCGAGCCGCTCAGGGAGTAGCGCACGTCGTGGCCTCTCAGCTCGCCAGTTCCAGGGGAAGCTGCTTCATCCCGTTGAAGAAGTTCGAGGCGACCCTGACCGGTGGCCCGCTCACTCGGAGGCGGGAGAGCAGCGGACGGAGTTCTTCGAAGACGACGCGGGCCTCCAGGCGCGCCAGGTGCGCGCCGAGGCAATGGTGCGGGCCTCCGGCGCCGAGCGACACATGAGGATTAGGGGTGCGCCCGATGTCGAAGGCGTCAGGGTTGGAGAAAATCGCCGGATCGCGATTCGCCGACACGATCCACAACGTCACCCGATCTCCGGCTGCGATGCTGGCCTCGCCGACCAGCGCCTCCGTCGTCGCCCGTCGCGAATGGTGAAGGACCGGGCTGACCCACCGCAGCATCTCTTCGACGGCCGCTGCACTCGATCACCGTGCCTTCGACCAGCCGTCGGCATTGTGCCGGATGCTCGAGCAGCGCCAGGAGCCCGTGCGAGATGAGCTGGCGCGTCGTCTCCGTGCCCCCGACGAGAAAGGTGTCCAAGAAGTTGGCGACCTCCTCGTCGTCCAGCTCCCGCCCCTCGAGTCGTCCCTCGAAGAGGGTCTGCGAGAGGAATGGCTTCTGGCCGGAACGCTGGTCCCGGGCCAGATTGAGGCAGTAGTCACTCAACGCAACGCGGGCCGCCTCCGCCGTCGCGCCGGTGGGGCGATAGTCCGGATCCGCATTCGGCATGACGCTGTTCGTCCATCTGACGATCAGGTCCTGGTCGGCCGACGGAACGCCGGTCAGCGTCGCCATCACACGGAACGGAACCGTGCAGGCGACGGCGTTCACGAAATCGCCGCCGCCCTCGTCGACGAACGACGCAATGGCCTCCCGGGTGATCACGGCGCACCATGTCTTCGAGGCGGCCGATCGGAATCGGCGTGAACGGTGCCATGACAAGTCGGCGGTAGCGACCGTGTTCGGGCGGATCGAGGCCGGTGATGGGCTTCCACTTCGGCGCTCCGGCGTCGGCGGGGTCGACCACCCCGTCACTGCTCGAGAACCGGACGTAGTCCCGGTTGCACATTTCGACGAGGTCGTAGGAGGTGACGACCCAGCACTCCATGGCGGGCGACCACCACACCGGTGCGTTGCTCCCGCAACCAGCGCAGGTCTTCGAAAGGAACGCCTGCGGCGAACCGTTCCGGCCCGAGGTCGAGGGTGCTGGCGTGCGTCACCGGGTCTCCCCCTCACCGCGCCTTTTAGATCGGTACTCCTCCTCGTCCATTCCACGCGCACCGTAGTGCACGCAAACGCCTCAGGCCGGCGGTACAGCGGTCCGCTCCTCGATCAGCGACGCCCGGCTGATCTTCGTCGCCGCCGAGCGTGGCATGTGCGCGACGAACTCCACCGTCTTGGGCACCTTGTAGGGGGCCAACCGGGACCGGGCGAAGTCCCGTATGTCCTCTTCGGTCAACTCGGCATGCGGCGCCAGCTGCACGATGGCGTGTACCCGCTTTCCCCATTCGTCGTCGGGCAGTCCGATCACGACGACATCGTCGATCCCCAGGTGCTCACCCACCGCCGCTTCCACTTCGGCCGGATAGACGTTCGCCCCACCGGACACGATGAGGTCGACCCGGCGATCGGACAGATAGAGGAACCCATCCTCGTCGAGCCATCCCAGGTCCCCACCGTGGCGAAGCCATCCGCATGCAACGTCGAGGGGAGCGACACCGTTTCCCACATACGTGCCCGAGGGCCCGCCCGGCCGGCGCAGGAATATCTGACCGACGTCGCCCGGAGCGAGCACCTGGCCCTGTTCACCCAAGATCACGATGTCCGTGCCGAGCACACCGTGGCCCAAGGTGCCGGGGTGTGTGAGCCACTCATCGCCCCGACAGGCGACCACGCCGACGGCTTCGGCCGCCCCATAGCTGGTGAAGAAGCGTTCGGGACCGAGCAGGTCGATCCAAAAGCGCGCCAACCACTCGGGAAGCGGGGAGGCCCCGTGCTGGACCCACTCGATCGAATCGAACCGGTCCGGTGCGATGCCCGGACTGCGCGCCAGCCGCAACAACATCGGCGTCGGCGCCATGAAGCCGGTGACCCGATGGCGCACGACCACATCCTGCAAGAGCTCGGGGTCGAAGCGTTTGAGCACAATCGTGTGGTTGCCCGAGATCAGATTGAGGACGGCCGTGGTGATGCTGGCTGAGTGGTACGAACGCGTTGGGCACGAGCAACTGCTGCGGCGAGGACAGGGTGCGGTAGGCCTCCACCACCGCCGAGGTCGACCGCTGCGCGGCGGAGTACAGGCCGGGCGACGTATGGAGGATGACCTTGGGCGTCCCCGTCGATCCTGAACTGCAGACGCCGAAGCGGTGCAGCGGCGCCACTCCCGCATCGCCCATACGGCCTCTCGGCCGCCCTCGCCAGCGACGTCACCGGGCTCCCCCCGAAGGATGGCGCGGGGTGCCAGCACGTCGAGCAACCTCGTCAGCTCCCATTCCGGCAGGTCCCATCGAAGAGCGACCGGGACCGCTCCGACCTTCCAGGCCGCGATGTCGGCCACGAAGTGCTCCAGGCCATTAGGGAGGCAGACCGCCAGCAGGTCGCCGGCGGACAGTCCTCCGTGGTGCAGTGAGGCCGCCAGCCGGCCGGACAGATCGTCGAGGTCCTGCCAGTTCAGTGATCTGCTCGAGGCCATCCGCGTCAACGTCGGTGAGGGCCGGTTCGGCTCCCCGCATTCTCGCCAGCTCCGTGATACGGGCCCCGTACGTGATGCTCATTGCCCGTCATTCTTCATGCCACGGTGCGTCATGAGCCTCCGCCCGACCCCGACGGGACACACCGTACGCTCTGGTCAGGCGCCGCGACAGACCTCCGGATCCTGGCGAGCGGTCAACTCTGCCGTGCCGAGCTAATTGGTCGTGGTGGATGAGCCGGAGAGGGATCCCGAAGCCTGTTGCAAAAAGCTCTGGAACGACTCCACGTCGCCGGCCGGCGGAGCCGAGACGTCAACTGTCGCGCCGTAATCCGAGAAGTCCATCGAGATCTCTTCGTTCACGGAAAGGCCGCTCACCGTCGCCGTCGTCTCCGTGGTCATACGAACCAACCGGCCGGAGTTGTCGACGTACACCTTGTAGTCGATGTTGGGATTACTCACACTCGAAACAGCGTCCTTCATCCATGACGGGAGGTTTTCCTTGGCGATGTCCGCTTTGAGCGTCGCCGCATTCAGGTGGACGGCGTAACCCTCGACAGTGACGCCGTCAACCGTCGAAGACCCGAGATCGGTGGCCTTGTTGCCGTCCTGGGCCAAGGCCTGGAGTGCGGCTGCCGGGTCATTGCCGAGTGAGCTTCCCGACCCCAGGGACTGGGCCGCGCCACCCTGGCTCAGCTGGCTCAGGTCCAACGAAATCCACGACTTACCCGGCACGATCTGACCCACCGCGCTCCCGAGGTTCAGGTAGATCACCTTGTTCAGGTAAACGGCCTGCTCGGTGAGCTGCTCGGGTCCACTCGAGGCCGTGAGCGTCATTTGCAGGTCGTTCTGCGCGAAATCGATGGCGCCCTTACCCGTGAGGCTGAAATCCTGGCCCGCCGCGCCCCCAGATCCGCTGACCGTGAAATCGGCAGAGCGGCTCGCCAGAGCGGAGTTCACCGCGTCGGCCACGGCGGCGTCCGCATCCGCGTGCCGACCAAAGAGCAGGAATGCTCCGCCGCCCACGAGGACCAACGCCAGCAGAAGGCTGAGCGTCTTGACGATGACCGGCCGGCGAGGGCGGTGGCTCTGGGGTGCTCCAGCCCCGACAGAGGCACTGGGCGTCTCGAACATCGACACCACCCCTTCCGCGGTCAACACGGGCTCAGGCAGAGACGGCGGAACCGGCGACTCGAAAGGCCTGACCCCCGGGAAACGGGCCTGTTCCGTCCATGCCCTCCCGTCCCAGTAGCGCTCGGTATTCGGCCGGGTCGTGTCCGGGTACCAGCCACTCGGTGTGCTCACGCGATGTTCCTTCCCTCTTCGACGCCTTTTCGTGCCCGTGCGCACGGGTCGGTTGTACCCACCACCCTGCGCCGACGCACAATTCCTAACAAGTATTGATCAGAGCGGCTTTCGCCGACTTGGGCCCAAAGCCCCCAATAGCGGGGGTCGAAAGACCTAATTTCCGGTCGCCACGGAGCGGCAATCGAGGGAAATGACCTGCAGGAGGGGCTAAAGCGGCAGGAAAGGTGCCGGGAGTGCCTCAGCCGACCAAAATGACACAGGGCCCCTTGGCGGCGGGATCCTGGAGTTATCGGCTGAGGCACACACTCCGGCTGTGGCGATCAGGCGGAAGATCGCTAAAACGACTTATTTCCATGCTTGGCGATTCTCAAACGCCCGCATGAGGAATTCTTGACGGATCCTCAGGCGAGGGATTCGAGTTGGTCGTCCACCGCCATTGCAGCAAGAAGTGAGCGGTCGCGTTCGTAGGTGAGGAGGAGGCCGGCAGTAACGACGTCGACCCATCGCAGCTCGTCCACTTCCTCGTTGGGCACGAAGGAACCGGACTCGGCCAACATCACCCAGTACGCCACCACCTTGGGCCGACCCTTGCGGTCGACATATTCGGTGTGTCCGATGAAGCGCAGCAGCCGGCAGGTGAACCCGGTCTCTTCCAGCACCTCTCGCAGCGCTGCTTCTTCGAAGGTTTCGCCTTCCTCGAGCTTCCCCTTGGGATACGACCAGTCCTGATGGATCGGGCGGTGCACCAGGCCGATCCGCAGTTGACCCGCCTCCCGACGAACGAGCAGGCCCCCGGCGGCCTGGACAACTTCGGTTGAATTATCGAATTCCATAGTTGTCGTTCTGTTACCCACTGTAGGCACCCTACGCCGTGCGGAATGCCGAACCGTGTATTCCCCGTTTTTCGGGTGCACCGGAACTACCCTGGCCGGATGGGTCGGGAAAAGGACATCGTCGGGGTTCAGTGGCAGTTCGACGCGCTCGATCTGCGTCCGGTCGAGCGCTGGTTGCCCACGTTGCCAACGCTGTCGATGGGTCCCGACGACCAGAGGATGCTCAGCGCCGTCGCTCTGCCCGCGCAACGGCTGATCGATTCCTACGTCGACACCAGCGATTGGCGGATGGCCCGAGCCGGTTTCGTCGTCCGCACCCGTCGGCGGGGGCGCCACGACGAGATCTGCCTCAGGGCGGCGCGACCCGAGGCGGAGCACTTCGGAAACCTCGAAGCATCCGAGGAGCTCCCCGAGGCCGGCATGGGCGCGCTCGGCCCGGAAGGGCCGGTGGGCCGACGGGTCCATGCCGTGGCCGGACGCCGTCCCCTCCGCCCGGTGCTTCAGGTTCGCACGCGACGCAGCCCATATGTGCTGCGAGTGGACGGGGTCGCGGCTGCCGAGATCGCTCTCGATGACACCGAGATCGTCGTCGGGAACGGCCAGCGCCCTATGCAGGTACGCCGGGTGGACGTCGAAATCCTCCCCGAATGGGCCGATGCCCTGGCGCCGCTGATCCTCCAACTACGGGCGGCATGCGGCTTGCGCCCCGCCACGCTCTCCACGTTCGAGGCCGGCCTTCTGGCCCGGGGCATCGTCATCCCGAGCCCGCCCGATCTAGGTTCGGTCGACATCGAACCCGAAGCCAGCCTGGGCGAGCTGGCCTACGCCGTCCTGCGGCGCCAGCTCGGCGTCCTTCGGGCCAAAGAACCAGGCACCAGGCTGGGTGAAGACCTCGAAGAGCTGCACGAGATGCGGGTGGCGACACGGCGTCTACGCGCCGCGTTGGACCTGTTCGTCGACGTCCTTCCGCTCCGCGCACGCACGTTCCGCCGCGAGTTCGGCTGGCTCGCCGGTGTCCTCGGAGCGGTACGCGACCTCGACGTACAATTAGAAGGCCAGGCGGCAATGATCGAACCCGGCCAGCAGGAGCTGTGGGCCGACCTGACGTCCCTCTTGCAGACCGAGCGGGAAACGGCCCGAGCCGAGATGTTGGCCGCGCTGGACTCTGCGCGCTGGGACCGTCTGAGGAACGGCATGACCACCATGGTCCAGCAGGGACCGCATCGCCGTTCGACCGCGACGCGCCTGCCTGCGCTGGCGGCAGTGCCCGACCTCATCGGCACGCGTCATGACGCCGTTGTGAAAGCGGCGCGTCGGGCCAAGCGCTCGGGCGAGGCCGCCGATTTCCACCGGCTCCGCATTCGCTGTAAGCGACTCCGCTATTCGCTCGAGTTCAGCGCCGAGCTCTATGCCGGACAGACCAAGCGGTACACCCGGCAGTTGGCGAAGCTCCAGAACCAGCTGGGCCTGCTGCAGGATGCCGAAGTAGCTGCCAACCGACTGTCCGAGCTGGCGATGGCCGCTCATCTCCCCGCGTCCACCATCTTCGTCATGGGCGGCGTCGCAGAGCAACACCGGCGTGAATTCCTGCGCATCCTCGCCGGGCTGCCCGGCGAGGTCTCACGCGTGCGGGGTCCCGAGTGGACCGAGACGACGACAATGATGGAACGAGGCCGGGACCAGGCACTGGCACTCATGCCTCTGGCGCGGCGTGCGTTCCGGATTGTGCCGGCTTCCGTGACGCCACCAGCACATGCACCGGAGTCGACCCCTGCTCACACCGCCCCCTTCGTGTTGCCCGAGGCCGTTCGGGCCATGAGCGGCGTCGGAGAGACCCCCGCCTGACTGGGCAACGGGTGAAGTCCGGCTCGCTGGGGTGAAAAGGGCATTGCCCGCGCGGCTGAGCGGGCCTGCCACCGTCCCTTACGCTTCACGGCAATGCCACTGACGATGTTGGGGACAACGTCACTGACGACATCACATGTCGTCGTGCTTGTCCTCGCAGGCCTCGGCGCGGGCATCGTCAACGGTGTGGCGGGAGGCGGAAGTCTCATCTCGTTCCCGATCCTGCTCGCCCTCGGCTACCCCGCGCTGACGGCCAACATCACCAACACGGTCGGCATATGGCCCGGCTACGCCGGAGGCGCCGCCGGATTCCGTCACGAGATCAGTGGACAAACCGAACGCTTCCGCCGCCTCGCTCCGGTCGCTGTCATCGGGAGCATCTCCGGGGCGATCTTGCTCCTCACCACCTCTTCAGCCGACTTCAAGAAACTGGCGCCATGGCTCGTCCTCGGAGCCTCGCTGCTCTTTGCCGCCCAGCCCCTCCTCAAGCGGGCGTTGGGCGGGTCATCGCACTCGCCACCGCGCACCCGGCCGGTCCTCCTGGGAGGCGGCATCTTGTTGGCCTCGGTCTACGGCGGCTACTTCGGCGCCGGCCTGGGCGTGATGCTGCTCGCCATCTTGGGCCTCGCCCTGCCCGATTCCCTCGCTCGCACCAGCGGGCTCCGTACCGTGCTGTCGATTCTGGTCAATGGGATAGCTGCCGCCGTGTTCATCATTCACGGCGGCCTGGCCTGGCGGGCCGTCGGCCTCCTCGCCATCGGGAGCCTGTTCGGTGGGTGGATCGGGGCCCGCGTGGCCCTCGCCATCCCGGCCACGGCCCTGCGGATAGTGGTGATCGCAGTGGGACTGGCCACGTTCGTGAAGCTTCTGCTCTGACCCGCTCGGCTACTCGGTGGCCACCGGATAGCGGCCGAGCGCCGCTGACTCCATGTCGAGCCGGTGCTGCGTCAGGGCCGCGGCCGCGTGGCGGTGGTCGATCGGTACGAGCCGCACCCTCATACCCGGTGCGCACTGACCGAGCCGACCGTGGTCGACGGCAGCAACGACCGCGAGCACCGGGTAGCCGCCGAGCGTGGCGTGGTCGACCAGCAGGATCACCGGGTCCCCGTCGGGCGGAACCTGCACCGCACCATGCACCATGCCTTGGGAATCCAGCTCGACCGGCGGCCCCGGTGCCAGGCCGATCGGCGCCGCCCGGCGACCTCGCCGCAGCCGGACGCCCACCCGGTTGCTCTCGTCCGCCACCATGAACTCCATATTCCCCAATGACGCGAAAGCCTCCGGCGCGAACCGTTCGGCATGGGGCCCGGCGACCACGCGTAGTGAGATCGGCACCCCGTCGGCCAGCCCGGTCGTGATCCCTTCTCGAAGGTGGTCCCCCAACGGTGGCGTCATCGCGGCCGCCCAGAGTTGCTGCCCCGGAGTGATCGGTCCCGGACCGACGCCACTGAGTTGGTCGGTCGCCAGGCTGCCGAGCACCTCGGGTCCCACGAGGCCGCCGGCCACCGCGATGTAGGAGCGAAGCCCACCACGCACGGCGCCGAGGGCCAACCGCTGGCCTGCGCTGACCGGCAGAACCCGTCCGGGCTCGACCGGTTGGCCCTGCAGGCGAAGGTCGGGGGATGCACCCACCACGGCGACGAACGTCGACTCGATGCAGCGGAGCACGGGACCCCGTGCGGTCGCCTCGAGCGTGCCCGCATCCTCGGCGTTGCCGACGAGCCGGTTCGCCAGCCGGAAGGACCAGGGGTCGGCCGGACCAGCCGACGGCACGCCGAGGGCAGCCACGTTGCGACGCCCGGCGTCCTGCAGGACCGTGCGCAACCCGCCGTCTTCGACGACGAAAAGAGGACGTGCGCCCGCAATCGGTGAGGCAAGGGACGGCTCCTTCGTCGTCGACCGAGGCGTCGACGTCGACATCGACGCCTCCCCGCCCGCCGCGCTGGCGCGCATCAACCGCACCCGGTCCCCGGCCTCGAGTCGGGCGTAGGGGGGCACATCCGGCGTGAACAGCGACTCCGCCGTCCGGCCGATGAGCTGCCATCCTCCCGGAGACGCGAGGGGATACACGGCGGCGTACCCGTTGGCCAGGGCCAGCGATCCGCCAGGAACCGATGGGCGCGGCCGGGGGCGTCGGGGAATGTGGCGGAGTGGCCCGGGGAGGCCCGTGAGGTACGCGAACCCCGGGGAGAATCCGACCATGGCCACCGTCAGCTCCCGGGCGGTCAGCAGTTCGACCACATCGTCGGGCGTGCACCCCACCAGTTCGGCCACCTCGGCCAGGTCCGGGCCGTCGAATGCACAGGGGAGGACAACGAGGCGTCCCCCGTCGTCAGCATCTACCCGACGACGCAATAATTCTTCGACGAGTTGCGCCACCTCGGGCAGCCGTACCTCGACGTCGTCCCGCGCGCTGTCGAAGCGCACCATGACGGTCGCCAGCCCCCCGACGACATCTTCGACCCCGTCGGGGCTCGCCGCCTGAAGGGCTCGTGTCAGCGAACGGGCGGCGGCGGGATCATCCACCCCGATGAGCCACGCCCGCTCACCGAACCGCCGGATCTCCCCGACCGGGACCGAGCGTGTCGACACGGGCTCCGCCATGCTCAGCGATGAACGGCTGACGGTGCCACCACGGCGATCCCGGCCGCCGCCAGGACCTCACTCACGGCCTGCGCCAGGTCCGGTGCGTTCGGGGAATCGCCGTGGATGCAGAGCGTGTCCACGGGCAACGAGAGGACCGTCCCGTCGGACAGGGTGACCGTGCCGTGGAGGACCAGACCGAGCGCTTGGGCCGTCGCCTGTGACGGCTCGCTGTAGACGGATCCCGGCTCCTGCCGAGAAGCGAGCTCGCCCGTCGCCGTGTAGGCGCGGTCGGCGAAGCCCTCCCGGAGCACACGCACGCCCGCATCCTTCGCCATCGCCACTGCGGGCGCACCGGATGGGAGGACCAGTGAGACGTCCGGGGCGCAGAGCTCGAGGATCACCGTAAGCAGCGCCTCGCAACTGGCAGTCCCGCGCCCGACCTCGCCGTAGAGCGCGCCGTGCGGCTTGACCGACTGCACGGTGGCGTCGAGCGATGCCGCCACCTCGATGAGCGCGCCGATCTGCGAGGCGAGGGCCGCCGAGAGGGCATGGGGCGACATGTCCATCGGTCGGCGGCCGAATCCCTCCCGGTCGGGGTAGGACGGATGGGCACCGACCCGCACGCCGTGCTCGATGGCCGCGAGCACGGTGGCGCGCATCGACGACGCGTCGCCCGCATGACCACCACACGCGATATGTGACGAGGTGACAACACCGAGAAGGGCCCGTTCGACAGCGATGCCAGGGGCATCGCCGGCCTCGCCGACGTCGGCGTTGAGGTCTACGAAAGGACGCTCACCCGGCACGGAGATCGTCCACCACGACACCGTCGCGGAACGTCACGCGCTGGTTGCGTCTGGTGGGGACGCGGGTCCCACCCGTGATGGGCCCGGTCACGTTGAGCGGATCAGCCCCCGCCACCACCAACTGCTCTCCACTCGGCGCCCGTCGATGCACCTTGAGGAGCGCCGCCGCTGCATCGGGCAACGCGTACTGCTCGCCCGAGAGACCGACGACGAAGCGTCCCCCGAGCGCGAGCCCGCGTGCTTCGAGCCGTCGCAGGGCCCACACCACTTCACGCCATGGGACGTGGAACGACTCGCGGCTCCACACCTCCCAGGCGACGACGCCCCAGCGGACGAGCAGCTGCCACGCCACCGCCTCCGCCAGCTCCTCGTTGGCCGGTAGGGTGATTGCGTTGGCCGCGTCGTCGTCAACGGGCATTTCGTCGGCCGTGGGGAGGAGCGACCAGCGGCCCTCCCCGATGCCCGATCCGGCGGGGGCCCGGCGCCGGGCCAGTCCGGGCCGGGCCGGGCGTCCCGTGTTCGGCCGGCCGTTCGGCGTCCGATAGGTCCGCGTGCGCCAGCGGTCGCGGGCCGAGAGCAGGGATCGCACGGCCGAGAACGCATCTGCCGTCACGATGCCCCGGGCCACCAGATCCCACAGCCCCTCGTCGACTTCGGCCGGGAGGCGGCCCGCGAGGGTGGCGAGCTCGGGCCGGAAGCACGCACCGCGGGCCCGCAACGCAGCGAGCACGTCGGCGGGTGCACCGACCTCGGGCTCGGCCGCCACCGCACCGGCCCGCACGGCGCGCAACATCCACGGCAGGTCCTCACGGTGGACGAACGCCAGCGGCGTCGCCGGCGACGGCGTGCCCGTGCGGCCCTGGCGCTCGGCTCGCGGCGTCAACCTGCCCCAGACCACTTCACCGGAGAGGCAGAGCTCGTCCAGCCAGCGTGCGTCGTAGCCCTCGACACGGGCCGGGAGAATGTGGGCCTCCCATTCGACCGCGGGCGCCTCGATCCCTTGCAGCTGTTCGAGCACTGAGAGCAGTCCCGCACGTCCTTCGGCCCGGGTGGACGGAGTGGCGTGCTGCCACTCGCCGAGGAAACGGACGAAGTCCGCGATAGGCACGGGATCGACCAGACCCCGCCGGCGTTGGCGGCTGGCGCCGTGGAGACGCACCAGCAAATGACGCGCGCACCAGCGGCCGTCGGGCAGCTCGATCGCCGAGCCCCGGGCCTCGAGGCGAGCGAGCGCCGTGCGGGCCCGGGCCGGTGTGACCGGTGCCCCCATGGGCGCGCCGGGAGGGAGCGGCGTCTCCGACGTCAGCTCGTCGACCGAGACCGGTCCGGCGAGTTCCAGGTGGCCGCCGACACACGCGGCGGCAGCTTCGTCGTCTTCCTGCAAGGCCGCGGCCGCGTTCGTCTGCTCCGTGGCCACCCAACACCCGCCGAGGGACGCGGCGCGACCTGCCGCCAGCAGGGTGTCGAACCACGCCGCCCATTCGGGCACCGGTCGGCAGGCCACGAGGGAGAGCAGAAGATCGTGGAGCTCATCGGCGTCGCGCGGCTGCGGGCGTACCTGGTCGAGCACGAGGGACACCGCTTCGGGGTCGAGTGCGCCCAACTCGTCGGTCGGCACGGGGAGGCCGTTGGGGCCGAGCGCCCCCAGGCCCCGACGCAACGAGAGGGCGCGCGTCCGGCGTTCCTCGAGAGGCGCGCCGTCGAGGAACGTGAACGGGCGGCCGCTCAGAATTCCGTGCGCCATCGGTGAGGGCTCGGAGGACTCCACCGTGTGCAGCTCGATGGCACCCGACTCCACCTGGGACCACAGATCGACCAGGCCTTCGACCGAGAGGCCCTCGTGCAGGCAGTCGTCGACCGTCTGGCGCACCAGCACGTGATCGGGCACCGCCACCGGGCCGGCTCCGGCGTTCTCCTGGCACGCGGCCAACGACGGCCACACGGCGGCCAGGAGGTCGTCCGCCTCCATCCGCTGGAGATGGATGGGCCGTCGCTTCCCTCCCCGTTGGCGTGGCAGCACCAGCGCCCGATTCAGGTTCCAGCGCCAGCGAGCCGCCAACATCGGATGGGGCAGGACGGCTTGGGTCAACACTTCCGTCGCATCCTTCGACCGCAGCATCGACGAGACGCTGGTCAGGGGGAAGCTGTGCTGGGGTCCGAGCGACAGCACCACCGTGTCGTCGTCCGCCGCGGCCTGGAGCTCGAAGTCGAACGACACACAGAAGCGCTTGCGCAGGGCCAGGCCGAGGGCGCGGTTGATCCTGCCGCCGAACGGCGCGTGCAGGATGAGCTGTGTCCCTTCGCTGTCGTCGAAGCAGCGTTCCACGACGATGCGTTGACGGGTGGGCAGGTAACCCAGGGCCGCCAGCCCGGCGGCGCAGTAGGCCACGACCTGCTGCGCCACGTCATGGCCGACGCCGGCCCGCTCCATGACCAGCCGGCGGGCCCCGTCCCCGTCCTGTGCCCGCAAGAGAGGCTCGAGCTCGGCCCGCAGCTCGCTCACGGCTTGGGAGAGCTCGGTCGTCCGCGCCGGCGCCTCGCCCAACCAGAAGGGCACCGACGGTGGGAGATCCCCCGCGTCGTGCACGCGCACGGTGCCTACCTCGACCTTGGCCACCCGCCACGAATGGGTGCCGAGAAGGAAGATGTCACCGGCCATCGCTTCGACCGCGAAGTCCTCGTGCACGGAGCCGACCGTCACACCCTCGGGGTCGAGCACCACGCGGTAGTCACCGGTCTCGGGAATTGCACCACCACTCGTCAGCGCGGCGAGTCGTGCGCCGCGACGCGCCCGCAGGCGGCCATTGACGGCGTCGAGATGCAGGTGCGCGCCGCGCCGTCCGCGCCCGGTCTCGATGCCCCAGCTGGCCAGGGCGACCACCTCGTCGAAGTCCGACCGTGGCATTTCGGCGTAGGGGGCGGCGTGCCGGGTCATCCGCCACAGCTCCTCGATCCCGCGCTCTTCCACCGCGGCGACTTCGGCCACCAGCTGCTGGGTCAGCACATCGAGCGGGGCGATCGGGGGCTCCAGCATGTCGAGCCGGCCGTCCCGCACGGCCGCCAGCAAGGCGGTGCACTCGACGAGCTCGTCCCGCGTCATGGGATAGAGGCGCCCGGCCGGGATCCCGTCACGCTGGTGGTTGGCCCGGCCCACCCGTTGGAGAAACGTCCCGATGGCGCGCGGCGAACCGATCTGGCAGACGAGCTCGACCGGCCCGACGTCGATACCCAGTTCCAATGAGGCCGTCGCCACCAGCGCGCGCAGATCCCCGGCCCGCAGGCGCGTCTCGACGATCCGCCGGCGTGCGGCCGAGAGACTGCCGTGATGCGCCGCCACGAGGAGCGAGGCATCCACGTCGTCGCCGTGCCCGTCCGCCGCGCCCAGGCGTTCGGCCAGTTGGTGCGCCACCCGTTCGGCCATCTTCCGGGTGTTGACGAAGATCAGCGTCGTGCGGTGCTGGCGCGTGTGGTCCGCGATGCGATCCAGGATGTCGGAGAACTGCAGGCCGCTGGCCACCGCTTCGAGCTCGCTGTCGGGCAATTCGATCGCGACGTTGAGTTGGCGGGAGTGGCCGCAGTCGACGATCACCGTGGGTGGCCGCTCGTCATGCACGCCGGAGAGCAGCCGGGCCACCACGTCGAGGGGGCGCTGCGTAGCCGAGAGCCCGATGCGCTGCAGATGGCCGCCGTTCTCGGCGACGACACCGTCGAGGCGTTCGAGGCTCAACGCGAGGTGGCTGCCGCGCTTGTCCCGGGCCAAGGTGTGCACCTCGTCGACGATGACGGTGTGCACCCCGCGCAACAGGGAGCGCGAGGAGGGAGCGGTGAGGAGGAGGTAAAGCGACTCCGGTGTGGTGACGAGGATGTCCGGTGCGTTCTTGCGCATCGCGGCGCGCTCCGCTGCCGGGGTGTCGCCGGTGCGCACGGCCACGCGCAGGCCGGGGTCGGCGTACCCCATCCGTGCCGCCTCCTCCCTTATCTCGGCCAACGGGATGTGCAGGTTCTCGTGCACGTCGACGGCCAGGGCCCGCAGCGGTGAGACGTAGAGCACCTCGGGCAGCCCGACCTGGCGGGTCCCGGCCTCGGCCCCCTTGTAGGCGGCATCGATGGCGACGAGGAAGCCGGTCAGCGTCTTTCCGGTCCCGGTGGGCGAGGCCACCAGCACGTCATTGCCTCCGGCGATGTGGGGCCAGGCCTCACGTTGCGGCGCCGTCGGACCGTCGGGGAACCGTCGGGCGAACCAGGCGGCCACCGCAGGATGAAAGGCGCTCATCATGTCCGCGGCCGCATCGGGAAGCGCTGCCACATCGGTAACCGGAGCGGTCATCCCTCTATTTCACCAGGATGCTGTGACACGCGTGCACAGCAGAACCGGGCGGCCGCGGCCGAGGCGACTCAGAGCGGGCGGCGCCCCCAGGCGGCGATCATCGGGGGCTGGGTGAGATCGAGCGTCCCGGCGGCGACGTTGGCCAGGTGGAGGTCAATTTCCTCGGGGCTGGCGATGTCGTTCTCGACCAACTGGGCGGCGATGAGGCTGATCGTCGCCGTCTCCAGACGGGCACAGGCCGGGTGGGCCACGGGGAACGAAGCATCGGCACGGACATCGGACAACCCCGCTTCCCGCAAGAGCCGCGGCAGCGTGCGCCCGTAGGCGAGGTCCGCCCCCCGGCTCGCCATGAGGGCCCGGAACCCGCTCCGTATCCGGTTGGCCAGCTCCTCCTCGGGTCCTCGCACTTCGAGTGAGCTCAGCGGCTGCAATGCCGGGTCCGCGTCCTCTATGAACAGCCATCCCCCGGGGCGCAGCGCGCCCACCATGGCGTCCATCGCCTTCGCCCGCTCCGGGACGTGCACCAGCACCAGGCGGGCGTGGACCAGGTCGAACTCGGCTGCGGGGGGAGGGTCGAGAGCCACATCGTGGGGGCGCACCTCAACCTGGGGATGGGCCCCGTCCTCCACCGCCCCGGCCCACGTCACGTCGATGTCGGTGGCGAGGACGTAGCCCTGGGATCCCACCCGGCCGGCCAGCCACTGCACCACCGAGGTGCCACCCGCCCCCACCTCCCAGCAGCGCCAACCCGGGGCGATGCCCAGCTTCTCCATATGGGCGAACGTGGACAGGTCGAAGAGTTCGACGAAGGCGGCGAAACGCTCGGCGGCTGCGGTCGTGGCGTTCGGGAGCAGGTACCCGCTCTCGGTCACGGTTCGGCGGTGGGAGCCGGGGTCGACGGCGTGGGCGCCGTCGGCGTGGGCGTGGTCGGCGTGGGGGCAGTGGTCGGCGCCCCCGTCGTGGGGGGATGCCCCGGAGCCGCCGAAGAGGAGGCGGGCGTCACCGGGGAGCCCGGCACTCCCGGCGGCCGGTGCGGTGTCAGGTCCTGGGATGTCCCCGCGTAGCGGTCCAGGACTTCGGCCACTTCGGCCCGGCCGTCGTCGATGAGCTCCTTCGTGGCGGAGAAGTCGCGGTACTGCGCCGACGGTTCGCCTCCCCCGCTGAAGACCACGACCTCGACCCCCGGCGGGAGCGAGGCCAGCTCGCGGACGAATCGGGCGTGGACCGCCACGAAGAAGGCGGTCAGGGCAGCCTCGGCCGGGCGCTTGGGCAGCGGCGGGTGGTAGTGCAACGGGCCGCAGAGGAGGACGTAGATCCGTGTGCATCCAGCCCCCAGGGCCCGGCTGATCGGGACGTTGTTGACGACTCCACCGTCGACCAGGACATCGCCGTCGATGACGACCGGAGGGAAGATGGAAGGAATCGCTGATGACGCCAGGATCGCCTCGACGGCGGGGCCGTGGCCGATCCAGCGCTCGCGTCCGTCGGTCAGTGACGTCGTGACGACCTCGAACGGGATGGTCGTGTCCTGGATGTTCTCGAAGTCGATGCCCGCCTCGATGATGGCGCGCAGCCCGGAATTGGAATGGACCGAAGCGCGCTTTTGGAGAAACGCCCACGGACCGTCGAGGGCGGAGCGGGGGAAGATGTCCGTGCCCTTCACGTCCCGCCAGATACCGGCCATGCGCTCAATCCCCTCCCGGGTGGGATTGCCGGCATATGCGGCGCCGTTGATGGCCCCGACCGAGGCGCCGAACACACGGTCGGCGCGGATGCCCCGGGCCACGAGCTCGGCCAGCATCCCGACCTGGACGGCACCGCGGCTGCCGCCGCCGGCCAGGACGAAGGCGGTCCGATGGACCGGTGGTGGTGGTGGCTCGCGGCGGCCGAGGTGGGATCGAGCCGACTCCCAGCGGGAGTACATGCGCTCTGACCACGTCAAGGTCGCACCGTCGCCATCACCCGACCCCGCCCATCATCTTCACCCGGCCCTCCCGGGTCCCGAGCGCATCCTCGATCCGCCCACCCGCACTCACGGCCCCCCGGGGGGCGGCACATCGCGCTCGGTCGGAGCCATGGTGCTCGCCTGCCGCTGCCTCCACTGGGCGCGGCCCCGTCGGTCGCTCCGGATGGCCCAGCGCACGACGATCACGATGAGGACGAGCAGCGCCACCACGAATATCCCGAAGACGATCCCGAAGGCGGCCGAATCAGAAGCCAGGAGTGGGAGCACGGGTGCCATGGCACCAGCCAGGCTAAAGGAGCGAGCGGAGGGGCCGCGTCACACCCCCCGGGCAGACTCGTCCCATGGTTCTCGTAACGCCCCGACAGGAGTCCTTCGCACCGTGGGAGGCGCCCGGCACGACAGTCACCCGGGAACTCGACGGGCCGGCAGCCGATAGCGCCGCCGGGCAGACGCCAACACTGGTCGACGGGCGTGCGGCAAGGCTGACCGCAGGGCAAGCAGCCCCGACCGCAGGGCAAGCAGCAGGGCAGACCGCCGCCCGCGACGAGGTGCTGGCCCTGCTGCGCGACGGCTCGGGGCGGCGACCGCGGTTCGACCCTGGACTGTCCGGCGGCCTGCGAGCCTGGCTGGAGGACGGGGCGAGCGCTCTGGCGTCCGCCCGTGGAGAGGGTGCCGCTCCTCTTTATCTCGGACCGCGGCTCCTGTGGGGCTCATCGGCCGCGGCGGCCGACCCATCTCCCCCTGCGGCCACAGACCCGTTTCCCATCGAGTTGGTGACGTCGTGCCTGATCCGTGCCCTATTCCGTCAATTGGTGACGACGGGTCGATTGGGAGATCCCCTCGCTGATGCGCTCGAGGCCCTGCGCGTCGATCCCGATCGCCTCGCTATGACGAGGTGGATCGACGAGATGTCCGGGTCGTCACGCTCGGCCCTCGCCGCCACGCTGGTCCCGCACGTCGCCCACCTGAAGAACCTCACGCCGCGCTTCGCCGCCGGATGGCTGCCACGAACGAAGGATCGCGTCGCCATCCCGCTCGCCGGAGGCAGAGTCGTCCTCTCCGGCGTCTTCGATCTCCTTGTCGGTGCGCCCGTTCCGGGCAAAGCGACGTTGTGCGCGCTCGGCCTGACGACGGGTGGCCGATGGGCCCAGGCCAGGACCGCACTGCACTATCTCGCCCTCTTGGAGACGCTACGAAGCGGCACCCCACCGTTCCGCGTCGCTTTGCTGCACTCCGCGCTCGGCCGTTATGGCGTCGAGGACGTCATCGAGGAACATCTCCAGGCAATCGTGTCCCATGTCGTGCTCCGACTGTCCGAACTCGCGTCCGCAGAGGCGGGGGGCTCCGAGGCGGGGGACTCCGAGGCGGGGGGCTCGGAGACGAGCGGCTTCGATGTCTGACGGACCGGGCTCGAGCCACCTGACCAATGAGCTCTTGCACCCTGCCACGACGCTCGATGCCGCCGGTCGTTCCTCGGTGCTCGACGCCGCAGCGATGCTTCCGCGCACCCTCGCCGACCTGACTGCGCCGGGATTCGGAGGCCCGTCCCTCCGGATCACCGATCACCAGGTGCGTCTGGCGCTCGGACCGGCCGAACTCGCCATGACCACCCCGTTCGCCTGGTCGACCCGCACGACTCGAAGGGCACTGGGGTTGCGTGCAGTGCAGGCTCTCCTGTCCCGAAAGGCATCCGCCCCCGTGGACGCGGCACGAATGGCCATCGCCGACGCCGTCGAATCGGTGCGCGCCGGGGATCAACTCGCCTCGCCCATGGGCCGCTGGCTCGCCACGCTCCCTGCCGCCGCCATGACCGCCGTGCAGGCCGACGCAGCCACCTGGGCCACCCGGCTCTGGTGTGCGCTCGACTGGAAGGCCTTCGCCGAGCCGCCCGGGATCGGCCGGGACCGCTGGTGGGACAGCCCGCATTCGGCCCTTCTGGCCATCCGCAGCAGGGCCGAAGTGCGGTCCGTCGTGACGGATGAGGGGGGCAGCACATTCTCGGTGCACCTCGTCGTCCTCAGCGGCCCCCGACGTCCGACCATCAGATCCGAGCTGAGTGTCCTGGCGATGGTGGAGGCCATGCAGGCGCCGCTCTCGCTCCCACCGGGGCGGATCGTGGGCTGGTGGCCCGATTCCGGCCACCTGGTCAAGGTCGAAGTGGATCAAATCGCGCTGGCCGCAGGGGTGGCTGCGATCGCCCGCACCCTGGCCCGCACGAGCGGAGCGTCCGCCCCTTTTGAGGGGGTGGTGAGGCCCGCGGCATGAGCGGGCTCTGACCTGGCCTATCGTTGTAGCCCCCATGCAAAACCGAGATGACATCAGAAATGTGGCCATTGTGGCCCACGTCGACCACGGCAAGACGACGCTCGTCGACGCCATGCTGCGCCAGACCGGAGCTTTCGGCGCCCATCAGGAGATGACCGACCGGGTCATGGACTCCGGTGACCTCGAACGCGAGAAGGGCATCACCATCCTGGCCAAGAACACAGCCGTGCGATGGGGCGGCGTGAAGATGAACATCGTCGACACGCCGGGCCACGCCGATTTCGGCGGTGAGGTGGAGCGTGGCTTGACCATGGTCGACGGCGTGCTCCTCCTCGTCGACGCCTCCGAGGGCCCACTGCCACAGACCCGGTTCGTGCTCCGCAAGGCGCTCGAGGCGAGGCTGCCGGTCGTACTGGTGATCAACAAGGTCGATCGGCCTGACGCCCGGATCGAAGAGGTCGTGGACCAGGTCGAAGAGCTCTTCTTGGACCTGGACGCCGACGAGCACCAGATTTCGTTCCCCATCCTCTATTCGAACGCCCGCGCCGGCTGGGTGAGCACCGAGCGGGGCGTCGAGGGCGTCGACGTCGCCCCCCTCTTCCAAGCCATCATCGACCATGTCCCCGCGCCGCAGTTCGAAGAGAACGCTCCCACCCAGGCACTCGTCTGCAACCTGAGCGCTTCACCCTACGTCGGGCGCCTCGCTATCTGCCGGGTGTACAACGGCGAGCTCACCAAGGGCGGAATGATCGCCTGGTGCAAGCTCGACGGGACGATCGAGAAGGCGAAGATCACCGAGATGTATGTGACCGAGTCCCTCGAGCAGGTACCTGCCGACTCGGCCGGGCCTGGCGAGATCGTCTCCATCGCCGGACTGGCCGAGGTCACGATCGGCGAGACGCTGGCCGATGCGGACAACCCCATCGCCCTGCCCGCGATCACGGTCGACGAGCCGAGCCTGGCCATGACCATCGGCATCAACACGTCTCCCTTGTCCGGTGCCGACGGCAACAAGCTCACGGCACGTCTGCTGAAGAACCGCCTCGACTCCGAACTGGTCGGCAACGTCGCCATTCGGGTTGCACCGACGGACCGACCCGACCTCTGGGAAGTTCTCGGCCGCGGCGAGTTGCAACTGGCTGTGCTGGTCGAGACCATGCGACGTGAAGGCTTCGAGCTGACGGTCGGGAAGCCACAGGTGGTCACCCGGGAAATCGACGGCAAGGTGTTCGAACCGGTGGAACGGGTGTCCATCGACGTACCCGACGACTATCTGGGCGTCGTGACGCAACTTCTGGCCCTACGCAAGGGAACCATGACCGAGATGGTCAACCACGGAACCGGATGGGTCCGCCTCGACTACCGCGTGCCGGCCCGCGGGCTGATCGGCTTCCGCACCGAGTTCCTGACCGAGACCCGGGGAACCGGTGTGTTGCACCACATCTTCGACGGCTGGGAGCCGTGGCACGGCGAGCTCAAGACACGACGCAACGGTTCCATGGTGGCCGATCGACGCGGGCTCACGACGACCTTCGCGCTGATGAACCTGCAGGAGAGAGGCACCCTCATCGTCGGACCGGGGGAAGACGTCTACGAAGGCATGGTCATCGGCGAAAACGCCCGGCAAGAAGAGATGGACGTCAATCCGACCAAAGAGAAGAAGCTGAACAACATCCGGTCGTCCACCGCGGAGGAGTTCGAGCGCCTCACGCCGGTCATGGCCTTCTCCCTCGAACATGCGCTCGAGTTCATCTCCGAGGACGAATGCGTCGAAGTGACGCCCAAGGTCGTGCGCCTACGCAAGGTCGTGCTGCCCCAGGCCGAACGCGGTCGCGCCCGGGGACGGCTGCGCGACCAGAACGCGTCCGACCGCTAGCTGTAGCTCCGGGTCAGACGCCACATCGATGTGGGGATTGATCTCACGTAGCATGTGCAGCGCGAAGGATTCGCTGGAGGGATGGCAGAGCGGACAAATGCGCAGCTCTTGAAAAGCTGTGAGGTGCAAGCCTCCGTGGGTTCGAATCCCACTCCCTCCGCCAGCTGGGCCAGCCCAGTCGGCCCCGCCAGCCCAGTCGGCCCAGTCGACCCCACCGGCCCAGTCGGGACCGGCGGCGCGAAAACGGTAGGGACCGCACCGGAGTGCCGATCCCTACCGCAGTCGAGTTGCTCAATCCGTGCCCCTCACGTGCGGGGCGGGTGGGCTGTGGTGCCGGGTGCGCTGTGCCCTACTGCCGCACCCGCACGTCACGCACGTCACGCACGCAGTCATGGTGGCGTTGAGCACGCTGGGCGAGCCCATGGAGTTCTCCATGACGAGGTACATGGGGCCACTGAGCGACGCCGTTTCGGACCCGACGACCACGCCGTCGTAGGCGAAGGTCACGCCGGTGGTGCTCCACAGCACCCCGTAGGTGTGGGTGCCCGCCGTGGTCCCCAAGACCCCGCCGGGGTTCGAGACCTGGCTCGAGCTCGGGCCGTACTCGATGTGAAACTGGCTGGTGCCAAACCCCTCCATGACGTCGATCTCACCGTGTTGGGCCAGGTCTGACCGGTCAGCCACAAGGCGGGCCAGTTGGCGATCTGCGAACCCGAGGCGGGCAGGGTGGCCGTGTACTCGACGTAGACGGGGTGACCCGCCCTCGGCGCCACCCGGAAGCCGGTGCCCGCCCCGCCGCTCGGGTCCTTTTTCGAATACTGCTTTCAGGTCCGCACACTGGACTCATTAGCGAGGTAAGTCGAGGCAAATGCACCCACTGCGGAGGGCCCACCCTGCTCGCAACCCTGGGGAAACGTGACACGGCCATGCCGAACGACCACATCTCGTTGCACGTCGCGACCCACTGAAAATGGAGGGGTTCGATGCCGACGTCCGCACGCCATAGACACGATGCGCGTTCCGGGCGCGCCACCAACGCGCAGAAGCACGCTCTGTGTCAGTGCGGGTCTTCGAGTTGCTCCATGAACTCCAGCCTGATGCCACCCGGTGCCTCTACGAACGCGATGCGCCGGACACCGAACGAACCCGAAACGATGCGCGGACCCCACAGAACCTCGTGTTTGGACAGCTCCTCATCCAGATCATCGACAAAGAGTGCGGGGTGCAAGAAGCCCTCGTCGGGCAATTGACAAGCATCCTCGTAGATCGCCTTGGTGAACAACGTGAGATGCAGCCACCCGAGCGTCACGTCGGCGCGCCTCCCGTTTTCCCATACAACGGGTTCGGTGACCGTGGCCCCGGCGGCGGCGTACCAGGAGCACGCTGCTTCGAGGTCGGCCACCTTGACGGCCAGGTTGGCCATGCCGATCACGCCCATCAGAACGAGCTCATTCGATCGACCCCCGAAGCCCTTTGATCCATTCGTCTGCCGCTTGCCAGGCCGCGCCCGCTTCGCGCCGTTTGTCATCGCCGTGCGTCCCTGCCGCAGGATAGGAACCGAGGAACTTCACCCCGGCCAAACTGGTGTGCAGGTCACGCAGGCAATCGGCGATCACCTCATCGCCGACATGCCCGTTGAGGTCGATCACGAAGCAGTAGTCACCGAGACCCTGTTTCGTCGGTCTCGACTCGAGCTTGGTCAGGTTGATGTTGCGTGCCGCGAACTGACCGAGGATGCCGTGCAGGCTCCCCGGGTGGTCGGCCTGCTGGAAGCACACGATGCTCGTCTTGTCATGACCCGAAGGCTGCGGGACGCGGGCGCGGGCCACCGCGACGAACCGGGTCTGATTCTCGGGGTGGTCCTCGACGTCCTCGGCCACGATAACGAGCCCATAGCGCTCTGCAGCAAGGCGCGGCGCAATGGCGGCTGCATCATCCGCATCGGACTCACCGAGTAGTCGGGCGGCGTCGGCAGTGGAGTTCGCCGCTACATGCTCGGCCGCGGGAACTTCTTGGGCCAGGAACTTCTGGCATTGAGCCAACGCATGGGGATAGGACGAGACCCGCTTGATCTGGTCCAGGCCCACCCCCGGCCTGGCCATGAGGTGGAGGTGGATATCCATCACGACCTCGCGCTCGATATAGAGGTCCACGTCGAAGATAAGGCCGTCGATGGTCGCACTCACCGTCCCCTCGATGGCGTTCTCGATCGGGACGAAGCCAAGGTCTGCCCTCCCCTGGGCCACGTCGTCGAGGACGTTGGCGATGGAGGAGAGCGGACGGAGGTCAGCCAGGGCCAAGTCGGGCTGGGTAAGCAACGCCTCCTGGGTGAAGGTGGCCGCCGGGCCGAAGTAGGCGACCGTGTACGTGGGGGGATTCACTCCCGGGCAGGATAGTGAGATATTCCGACCGGGCCACCCGGCTCGTTCCGGGCCCCGACGGTCCGGGGCAGTTCGCCGCCGTTCGAGTCAGTTCCCCCCGGTCGAGTCAGTTCCCCGCCGGTCCGGACAGGCGAGCCAACTCGGCCTCTGTGACGCCCTCTTCGCCTGGCGATGCGCTGCACGAGAAACGCACCGCCGCCCAGCGCCACCGCTCCCCCGACGGCGTGGGCCGGCACTGGGAAAGGGCATGAACCGGACGCGAACGAGGCCCGAACGGCGGACCATCTCTGCGCATCCACTCCCGGGCATGTCGCGGCGAGACGGGGGCAGAGCGGGCAGGATAGGGAGTTCTATGGATCCCTCCGCACTCCGCGCCCTCATCGATCGGGTGGCCGCAGGTGACTGCACGCCCGACGATGCCGTACGGGAGCTGCGCCGACTGCCCTATGCCGATCTGGGGTTCGCCCGCATCGATCACCATCGCGATCTGCGTCAAGGCATGCCCGAGGCCGTCTACGGACCGGGAAGACACCCGAGCACTGCGCCGCCATCGTCGGGGAACTGCTCGGTGCCGGCACCGGGCCGGTGCTGCTGACCCGGGCCACCGAAGACCAGGTCAAGGCCGTTTCCGCCCACACCGAAGCCCTTGGCCACGGCTCGGGCGATGTGACGGAGTCGGGACTCCTGCGCACCGTGACCTTCCGGTCGGCGCCTCTGCGACAGGGTCACGTCGTGGTCATCACGGCGGGCACCGCGGACCTGCCGATCGCCCACGAGTGCATGGCCGTGCAACGGGCCCTCGGATTCGCGCCCACCCTGCTGGTGGACTGCGGCGTGGCCGGGCTCCACCGGTTGCTGGCCGAGGTCGACGAGCTGGCCATGGCCGACGTCGTGGTGGTGATCGCCGGTATGGAGGGCGCGCTGGCGAGTGTGGTCGGCGGTCTCACGCCAGCTCCGGTCGTGGCCGTACCGACCAGCACCGGTTATGGCGCCGCCTTCGAGGGGATGACCGCACTCCTCGCCATGCTCGCCGCCTGTGCGTCGGGCATCACCGTGGTCGGCATCGACAACGGGTACGGCGCCGCCTGTGCCGTCGCCCGGATCCTCCGGTGAGCGCAGACTCGGCGCCCTCGGCGCCCTCGTCGCCCTCGTCGCCCTCGTCGCCCTCGTCGCCCTCGTCGCCCAGAACGGTCGCCTGGTTCCATTGCTTCGCCGGCATCGCCGGTGACATGGCACTGGGCTCACTCATCGATGCCGGGGCGGATCTCGAGGAGATCCGCCACCTCCTCGACCGGCTCTCGCTGCCCGGATGGGAGCTCCACGTGGAGGAAACGCTCCGGGGTGGCGTCGCCTGCACGCGGGCGCTCGTCCACGGCAACGACGACGGGACCGTTCGCACACACGCGCACATCGCGAGCCTCATCACCGCTGCGGCCCTGCCGCCACGCGTGACCATGCGGGCCCTCGCCGTCTTCCGCCGTCTGGCCGCAGTGGAATCCGCATTGCACCGGGTGCCGGTCGAGCAGGTCCACTTCCACGAGATCGGTGGGCACGACGCCATCATCGACATCGTCGGCACCGTCGCCGCGCTCGAGGTGCTCGACGTCGACGACATCACGGCTTCGACCGTCGCGACGGGAACCGGCATGGTGCGGTCGGCGCACGGCCCCCTCCCCAACCCCTCGCCTGCGGCGGTGCGGCTGCTCGAGGGCGTACCCACCTACGGACGCGCCACCACGGTGGAGCTCACCACCCCGACCGGTGCCGCGCTCCTCGCCACCCTGTCCGGCTCGTTCGGACCGATGCCGGCGATGGTGGTGCGCAGCAGCGGATTCGGAGCGGGCAAGAACGAGATCGGCGAACTGCCCAACTGCACCCAGGTCATCGTCGGGCGGCACGACGAACGCCCGTCCATCGGCGCCGGGCAACCGGCGCTGCTGCTCGAGACCAACCTCGACGACGTCACGGGGGAGCAACTGGGGTACGCCGTATCCGCTGCCCTCGAGGCCGGCGCATTCGACGCCTGGGTCAGCCCGGTCGTGATGAAAAAGGGACGGCCCGGACACGTCCTGCACGTCCTGACCGACACCGCGCACCTCGACCGGTTGCGCCACGTCATGCAGACCGCGACCGGCACCTTCGGAGTGCGCGCCAGTGTCGCCGAACGTTGGCCCGCCCCCCGTTCGTTCGACGAAGTGTCCGTCGACGGCATGATCGTGCGCATGAAGGTCGGCCCCGGTCGGGCCAAGCCCGAATTCGATGACGTGGCGCTGATCGCATCGGCGACCGGCGCTGCCGTCCACGAGGTGGCCTCGCGGGCCGAAGCGCAGTGGCGGCTGCAGCGCGGGGGGCAGCGACCCGGCCCCATGACCCCGCACGGCATGTTCGACTACGACGAGAGCATGACCGACCTCGTGATGGCCTATTGCAAGGAGCGATTGGCCCTCGATCCGGTGCCGCTCGACTTCGGGGGTCAAGCGCCGGGACTCCCCTCCGTCGTGCACGGCCTGATGCGCCCGGAGGGCAACGCCGCCGCCGATGTCCTGCGGCTCTTCGTCGACGAGTTGGCCACGGCCGTCGTGTCGTGCGACAGCCCGCGGTTCCTCTCGTTCATCCCCGCCGCGCCGACCAAGGCGGCGCTCCTGTTCGACATGTTCGTCTCGTGCTCCTCCCTGCAAGGGACGTCATGGCTCGAGGCGGCCGGCGTCGTGGTAGCTGAGAACCAGGCCCTCGACGTGATCGCTCACGCGGCGGGCCTGCCACCCGGAGCAGGTGGATGTTTCGTGGCCGGCGGCTCGGCGGGCAACCTCTCCGCGCTCGTCGTGGCCCGCGACACGGCGGGCCACCGGCGCGGCGGGCCCGGGCCTTCCCACCCGCTCATCGCGATCAGCGACGAGGCCCACTCCTCGGTCGGCAAGGCGCTCCACGTCATGGGCGTCGAGGCCCTCGTCATTCCCACCGACGACCACCGCCTGACCGGGGCGACACTGCGCAACGTGCTGGCCCAGCATCCGCGCCGGGACGATGTCGTCGCCGTTGTGGCCACGGCGGGGACGACCAACGCCGGGATCATCGACGATCTCTCCGGCGTGGCTGAAGTGACGAGCGAGCGCAACGTGTGGTTCCACATCGACGGGGCCTACGGCGGCGCGGCGTTGTTCGCGTCCTCGACCCGGCACAAGTTCGCCGGATTCGAACAGGCTGACTCGTTCATCGTTGATCCGCACAAGTGGCTCTTCGCGCCATTCGACTGCGCCGCCCTGCTCTACCGCCAACCCAATCTGGCCAAGGCGGTCCACACCCAGGACGCCTCGTATCTCGAGGTCCTCCACAGTGACAACCCCGAGGAGTGGAACCCGAGCGACTACGCGTACCACCTGACCCGGCGTGCCCGCGGACTGCCGATCTGGTTCTCCATGGCCGTCTACGGTATCGATGCGTACAGCGAGGCCGTAGAAGCCGGGCTGTCGATCGCCCGCCGGGGTGCAGCACTGATCGAGGAGACGGCCTACACCGAGCTCGTGCGCCAACCCGAGTTGTCGATCGTCCTGTTCCGCCGGACGGGCTGGCGCAAACCCGACTATGAGGCGTGGTCGGCCCGGCTGCTCAGAGACCAGATCGGTTTCGTGACGCCCACCACGTGGGAGGGCGAGACCGTGGCCCGCTTCGCCTTCCTCCATCCCGACACCACCGTCGAGATGATCCGGGAGATCCTCGAGACCATGGCCTGAGACCCGGGAACTCCGGCCGCGTCCGCCTCTTCATTTCTGATTGCTAGACCTCTAGCGGTTAGAATCCAGAGGCACCTACCGCACCCGCACCCACCGCCACCGCCGCCACCGACCGCCGCAACCCGACGTGACCTGTGGACTAGTTCGCCTCTGACCGGCGATGTTCGAGCAAGGGGTCCCCGGGCTGGCGGACCACCTCACCCGCCTGCTGGCGACGGCGCCAGGCGACACCGGAAAGTGCTTCGAGCACCACCCGGTTCCCCAGATAGGCGGTGACCTCGGCCTGATCGTAGGGAGGTGAGACTTCGACCACGTCGACCCCGGCCAAGGGCAGCGTCATGGCGAGATGCCGCACAGCATCGAGCAATTGGCGACTGGTGAAGCCTCCCGGTTCGGGCGTGCCGGTACCCGGAGCCATCCCCGGATCGACGACGTCGACGTCCACGGAGAGGAACACCGCATCGCAGTCGTCCATCGCGATGGAGGCGGCCTCGTCGAGCACCGCATCGAGACCACGGTTGACGACCTCGGTCATCTCGAAGCTCCGCATGCCATGCTCGGACATCCAGGCCAAGGTCTCAGGTTCGGGCCAGTAGCCCCGTAGGCCGATCTGCAGGAAGCGGTCGCCCCGGGCCGCGCCCGACTCGATCAAACGGCGCATCGGCGTGCCGTGGCCGTGCAACGAGCCGAAATGACTGTCACCGGTATCGGCGTGCGCATCGAAGTGGATGACCGAGACACGCCCCCATCCCACGTGATGGGCCACTCCCGTGACGTCGGGCAGGGCGATGGTGTGGTCGCCCCCCAGGATCATCGGCAGCGCACCGCTGCGGGCCACTTGCGCGACGGCGGCCTCCAGCCGCTCCAGGGCCCGGTCGGTCTCGCCCGAGAGCATCTCGACGTCGCCCACGTCGACGACCCGCAGCTCACGCAAGGGATCGACATCGAGCGCAAGATGCGGCCGGCTCCCGTCGTGCGGCAGATAGTCGGTCGTGCGTATCGCCTGCGGACCGAAGCGACAACCGGGCCGGTGCGACGTGCCACCGTCGAAGGGTGCGCCGATGATCACCGCTGCGGCGTCGGCATACGTGGATGGATCACCGAGATCGGCCCGCGGGACCCCGACGAATGTCGCGTCGGGTCCGTACATGTTGCCTATCCGCATGAAGAGCGACCTTAGGTCGCCTGCGCACCCGCCTTTTGCACGCCCTCGGATTCCCCATGCCCGGATACCCCATGTTCGGTCCGCTCCCAGGCCCGCTCGACAGTCAGCACCATGGTGTCCACGTCCTGCGCCCCGGGGATCGCCCATTTCCCGTTGATCACGAAATGCGGCACGCCGTTTATCCCCAGTTCGCGCGCCAGCTCCTCGTCGGCCCGCACCTCGCTCGCTCGGGCATCACCGGTCAGCGTCTGCCTCGCTTCGCCGGGATCCATGCCGGCCGCCGTGGCGACGCGCACGAGAACCTCATGATCCGAGAGCAGTTCCCCGTCGGTGAAATAGGCGCCGAACAGACCGGTTACCACGGCATCCTCGATGGCCGTCCCGCGGACGGCGCTGGCGAGTCGATGGGCGTCGAACGTATTCCCCGACTGGATCCGGTCGAAATTGAACTCGAAGCCGACATCACGCCCCAGCGCCGCCAGGCGGTCGTGGCCGGACTGCACCTGCTCGGGGCTCATGCCGTACTTGGTCGCGAGCAGTTCGTTCATGGTCTGCCGCCGGCGTGGTGGCGCATGCGGATCCAACTCGAACGCGCGGTGCACGACGGTGATCTCATCACCGTGCGCGAATTGCTGGCGTGCCACGTGCAGCCGGCGCAGGCCGAGGGCACACCAGGGACATGCGAAATCAGACCAGACGTCTATCTGCATACTCGGTTCAACGCTGACGAACGAAGGCTATTCCTCTCCTCACTCCCCGGGCAGATCCGGCCACGCTTCGGCTGCCGCCATCAAGGTCCAGCAGGTGGCGCCGTCAAGCGACTCGCGGACGATATCGGCGTGGCCGGCGTGACGAGCTGTCTCCTCGATGAGGTGGAGGAGCACCCAGCGCGGTGACCACACCAACCCGGCCGGAATCCACGGGACAACATCTGTGGTCACCGCCAGGGGAGCACCGAGATCGGCCAGTGCACTGATGGTCTTCTCGGTGTGCTCCGCCACGTCGGCCGAGAAACGCAGCACGTCCACCAGCGTCTCGCCGGGCACCAGACGGAACCCGTCGCCCCAATCCTCTTCGGGCATGAAGACAGAGGTATCCCCGTCCTGGATGAAGCCGATCCAAGTCTGTTCGACGAGCGCGGCGTGCTTCACCAGCCCGCCGAGGTTGAGCTCGCTCGCACTGGACCGGGTCATCGCCTGCTCGTCGCTGAGGCCATGGGTGGCGTAGCGGATGCCGTCGCGCTGTTGAGCCAGGAAGGCCAGGAGGCAGGAGCGTTCGTCGACGACGGGGGGAACGAGTCCGGGCATGGTGGGAATCTCCTTGTCTGCCGGCTGGGCCGGCCTGGTTACTGCCGGCTGGGCCGGCCAGTGGGTTCTGGTTCCTGGAGTGTGCGCCGTTGAAGTGGCCATCCTCTGGCCACTTTTAGAGCCAAACTGGACAGATGCGCGCCGACCGACTCGTCGCTGCCCTTCTGGTCCTGCAGGCACGGGGACAGGTCACGGCGGAGGAGCTGGCCGACGAGCTCGAGGTCAGTCCCCGCACCGCCCGCCGTGACCTCGAAGGCCTGGCCATGGCCGGAATCCCCGTCTACTCCCAGCCCGGACGGGGCGGCGGCTGGCGGCTTCTCGGAGGATCACGAACAGACCTGAGCGGACTCACCGCGGCCGAGGCCCGCACGCTCTTCCTCGTCGCCGGACCCTCGGCCGCCACACCGCAGGTGAAAGCCGCCCTGCGCAAACTGGTCCAGGCGCTCCCCTCGTCGTTCCGGAGCGAGGCGGAGGCCGCGGCGAGTGCAGTGGTGCTCGATCCGTCGAACTGGGACCACGGCCAGGTACCGCCTCCACCGCATCTCGAAACGCTCCAGCGGGCGGTGATCGGCGCCGTGCAGGTCAAGCTCGGCTACGGGCGCCGCGACGGCGTGGCATCCGAACGGACGGTGCACCCGTTGGGTCTCGTGGTGAAGAACCAGGTCTGGTATCTCATCGCCGGGACAGAAGCGGGTCAGCGCACGTTCAGGGTAAGCCGGGTCCTCTCCGTCGAGCGAACCGACGAACCGGTGCAGCGCCCCACCGGGTTCGATCTCGCCGCCGCGTGGCGGGCCATCGTCACCTCGCTCGACGAACAGCGCGCCCCGGCGACGGTGCGCCTCCGGACCGATCCCGGGACAGTGGACATTCTGCGGTACATGTTCGGCACGCGCCTGGTGCAGGGCCCGGTGGACGCCGACGGCCGCGTCGAAGCCGAGATCCGCGGGCACTCGGACGAGATGGTGGCGCGGCAGCTCTCCGGTCTCGGCGGCAGGTTCGAGGTCGTCTCGCCGCCAAGCGTGCGCCGCCATCTGGCCGACATCGGCCGCACGTTGTTGGAGCACTACGGCGACGGCGGCCCCGGGGCCGGCTCAGCCCGCAGCGACCGCTGACTCCAACCATGCGCCGGCGGCCAAGAGCCGTTCCTCGCTACCGGCCGGCCCGATCAGCTGGATACTCGTCGGCAATCCTCCCCGCGTCGGCACCGGCAGCGCGAGGGCGGGCACCCCGGCGAGGTTGACCGGAATCGTGCAGCGGGCGACCAGGAGGTCGTTCCCGTCATCGAGCCGGGGCGGGAAGATGGTCAGCGTGGGCGTGACGAGAAAATCGACCTGCTCGAAGAGCCCCGCCAGGCTCTGCATCCAGGCCCGCTGCCCCGCCCAGGCGGCGGCGATCGTGGCCGCGTCGAACGACCCTCCCATGGTCAGCCGCTCGCGGACCAGGTCCCCGATCCCTTCGGGGTGCTGCGCCACCAGCTCCTTGTTCGTCTCCCAGGCCTCGACCATGAGCAGGAGGCCGGCGTCGCCGGTGGCCTGGTCCCATTCGGGCACATCCAGCTCGAGGACAGGCCATTCGGCGTCGTGTAGTGCCTTGTCCACGGCGGCGTCGATCAGCGGATCGGCGGGGGGACGGAGGCGGCCGATGGTAACGCCCGTCGTCTCGGCCGCCGCAAAGCCCGGTTCGAGCAATTCCATGCCGACGACCAGACCGGCGACGTCGCGCGCCATGGGGCCCACGGTGTCGAAGCTGGGGGAAAGTGGCCATACGCCGTCCAGCGGAATCCTGCCCCACGTCGTCTTGAGTCCTGCCGTGCCGCAGCAAGCAGCAGGGATGCGTACCGAACCCCCGGTATCGCTGCCGTAGGCCACGTCGGCCTCGCCGACTGCCACCGCCACCGCCGAACCGCTCGATGAGCCTCCCGGCACGCGCGCCGGATCGATCGGGTTCACCGGCGTGCCGTACCAGGGGTTGATGCCGGTCACCCCGAGGGCGAGCTCGTGGAGGTTGGTCCGCCCGACGATCCGGGCCCCGGCCGCCCGGGCCCCGGCCATGCAGGCCGCGTCACAGGGGGCGGGCACCGCGCGGTCGGCGACGGCCCGGCAGCCCGCCGTGGTGGGCTCCCCCTCCATGTCGATGAGGTCCTTGACGGCGAGGCGGACACCGGAACCCGCCGTCTCGTAGCGCGTGATGAACGTCGTCATGGCCGCACCCAGGGGGCATCGTCCGTGCTGCGTAAGCGGGCGGCGACGGTGATGAGCAGGAGCAGGACGAGCGCGATCACCAAGGGCAGGACGATCGCGACATGCAGCACGAAGACCGCCCCGATCAGCGCGCCCAACAGCATCGACGTGACCGAGACGAAGCGGCGTCCGTTCGACGATCCGGCGCCTCCTGCGCCCGATGTGTCGGCTGCAATTCCTGTGATGGTCAAGGTAAGAACCGTAGTGGTCAGATCGGGCACGGCCAGCTTGCGCGCCGTGGCGTTCTGGATTCCCATGCCCAGAGCGAGACTCAGGATCAGCGGATAGCGAAAGCCCACCGAGACCGGGTTCCCGCTCACCGCGGCCAGCAGCACGGCGACGCCCAGGCACCCCGCTTGGATGCTCGCCGCCGTCGCCAGAAGCTCCCCTCGGTTCGCGCCGAATCGCGCCCCGATCTTCCCCCCGACGAGTGCGCCGAACCAGAAGGACACCAGGGCGACGGCCGAAGCGCCGATCGAGAAGCCGGGGGCACCGGCGAACGCGAACCCCAGGAACACGACATTCCCGGTCATGTTGGCCACGAAGACGTGACCCAGCACCAGATAGCTGAAGGCGTCGACCAGGCCGGTGACGACCGTCAGTGCGACCAGGAACAGCGGGAGTGGGCCGTGGCGGCCTCCCGGCGGAGGGATCAGGGTCTCGCGGATCCCGGAGAAGAAGGACGTCACGGGCTGGACGTCATTCGGTCGGACTCACCTCGGGAACGACACCCTCTTCAGGGGTGATTTGCTGCAGCCCCCGCTTGAGGGCCACGAAGGCCACCAGGCCGGCGAAGGCCATGATCCCGCACATCACGAAGAGGACGGATCGGGTGGCATAGGCGAAGTCGACCGCGACGTAGTGCGGAATCGACCCGACCGACTTCCCGCCCTGGGACTGCGAGAAGGTGGCGGCCACCGTCTTCGCGTGGGGGACGTGCCGGGCAATGAGCGACGCCGTGAGTCGCGACCGTTGCACGGTGAGCAGAATGGTGCCCAGCACGGCCAGGCCGAGACTCGCCCCGTAGTTGCGCACCGTCTGCGTCACCCCGGTCGCTTCGCCGTAGGAGAGGCTCGAGGCGCGGTTGATGGCGTCGGTGTTGGCGGGGCCCAGCATCATGCCCATCCCGGCCCCGGCCACGATGATCCAGATCACCTGGCTCGAGAAATTCAACTGGGTCACTTTGGACGCCCACAAGCCGAAGCCCACCGCGGCGATGGCACAGCCCATGACGACCGCACGCTTGGCCCCCTCCCGGTCGAGGATGCGCCCACCGATCTGCGCCGCGATGGCGAAACCGATGAAGAAATAGAGGAGGAACAGCCCGGTCTCCGACGCCGTCTTGCCCAACGAGATCTGGGCGTACTCACTGGCGAAGAAGAACACCGGGATGAACACCATCATCGAAATGAACAGGACGATGTTCTCCACCGCGAAAGCGCGGATACGGAAGATCCCGACGTTGATGAGAGGCGCCGGCGTCCGCATCTCGACCACGACGAAAATGGCGATCACGAGCAGACCACCGATGATGCAGGCCCACGTCCCCCCGTTGCCCCATCCCCACAGGGCCGATTGCTGAAGGCCGAAGATGCTCAAACCGATGCCGACCGCGACCAGAACGGCTCCGCGGTAGTCGATCCTCGCCGGGACGGGCTCGTTCTCCGGCTTGGAGATGTACGTCAGCACCAGGGCGATCACCGCGACGGGGATGTTCACCCAGAAAATGGATCTCCACGTCCACTGGGCCAGATAGCCACCGAGGATCGGCCCGATCGCCGTCAGACCACCGGCGATACCGAAGAAGATGGCGAGGGCCTTGCCGCGGTCCTGAAAGGGGAACGTCCGCACCACGATGGCCAACGCGGCCGGGAACATGAGGGCCCCGCCTGCACCCTGCACGACGCGGAAGGTCACGATCCACGCCTCGGCTGCGCTTCCCGTAGGCGTCAGCCCGCACATCGCCGACGCGCCGGCGAAGATGATGACGCCGAGCACGCACATGCGGCGATGGCCGAAAATGTCGGAGAGCCGTCCCCCCAGCGCGAACAGTGCGGCGAGCGAGAGCAGATAGCCGTTGACCACCCACTGCACGCCGGTGGCGGACAACGAGAGCTCGCGTTGGATGTTCGGGACGGCGATCGAGACGATCGTCTGATCGATGAACGTCATGGCGACTGCGAAGATCATCGCGGCGAGGATCAGGTTCCTGTTGGTACCGGTGGCAGTCGTCATCGTGGTCCTTCGAATTGCGGTGCCGACATCGTCGCGCACCGTACGAAGCGTTGCCATCGTGCGGCGGCATCGTGCGGCCGCAGCGCTCGGCGGCATCGCTGCCACGCCATCGTGCCGATCGTCATGCAGTGCGGCCGCAGCGGGTCCATTGGGCTACGGTCGGTGACCTGAGCATGCATCCGCGGGAGCCAAAAAGGGCGCTGCTGGCGATCCTCTTGCTCGCCGGTATGGCGTCCGGTGGACTGGCGCTGGTGACGGCGCCCGGGAAGGCGTCCGCGGGTTCACCCCTCCCGGGCGCGCCCAACTGCCAGATGTTCCCGGCCGACAACGTGTGGAATACCAACATCTCCGCCTTACCGGTGGATCCCCACAGCAGCGCGTGGTTGGCCAGCATGGACAGCTCCACCACCAACCTGCATCCGGACTTCGGGCCTTCGGGTGACCCGACCAACCCCTATGGCATCCCCTACACGGTCGTGTCGCCCTCGCATCCACTGACGAACGTGTCGTTCCAGTACAGCGACGAAAGCGACCCGGGTCCCTACCCCTTTGGCGCTGACACGCCGATCGAAGGCGGCGCGTCGTCGACCGGCGACCGTCACGCCCTGATGGTCAACCCGAGCACGTGCACCCTCTACGAGCTCTACGACGCCCACTACAGCGCGTCGGGTTCCACCGCCGGCTCCGGAGCGATCTGGAACCTCAATTCGAACGCGCTGCGCCCCAGCGGGTGGACGTCGGCGGACGCCGCCGGGCTGCCGATCCTGCCGGGGCTCCTGCGCTACGACGAGGTGCAGTCGGGCAGCATCACCCACGCCATCCGCATGACGGCCGACACGACGGACAATGCCTTCATCTGGCCGGCGCGCCACGCCGCGGGCGCGGCCGACAATCCCAACCTCCCCCCGATGGGCGCCCGTTTCCGGTTGAAGGCGAGCTTCGACATCTCGACCTTCTCGCCCCAGGCCCAGGTCGTCCTCCGGGCGATGCAGCAATACGGCCTGATCCTGGCCGACAACGGCTCGAACTGGTATTTCGGGGGCACGGCTGATCCGGCGTGGCCGAGCGCACTCGTCGACGAGCTCAAGCAGGTGCCGGCCAGCGCCTTCGAGGCCGTCGACGAGTCCTCCCTGATGGTTGATCCCAACTCCGGACAAGCCCTCCAGAACGGCGGCACGGTGCAGTGTTCGTCGGCGCCGGGCTACCGCATGGTGGCGTCCGACGGCGGCGTCTTCACCTTCTGCGAGCCCTTCTTCGGGTCGGCCGCCGGGGCCCCGCTGGCCGCGAAGATCGTCGGCATGGCGACCACCCCCGATGGCGGAGGCTACTGGTTGGTGGCGGCCGACGGGGGGGTCTTCACCTACGGCGACGCCCGGTTCTTCGGCTCCACGGGCAACCTGCATCTGAACCAGCCCATCGTGGGCATGGCTGCCGCACCCGACGGCAACGGCTACTGGCTCGTGGCCAAGGACGGGGGCATCTTCAGCTTCGGCTCGGCCGCGTTCTACGGCTCCGACGGGCGCCATCCACCTGAACCAGCCCATCGTCGGCATGGCGGCTGTGCCGGGCGGCGGGGGCTACTGGTTGGTCGCCGCCGATGGTGGCATCTTCAGCTTCGGCTCGGCGGGCTTCCACGGGTCCACCGGGGCCATCCGTCTCAACCGGCCCATCGTGGGCATGGCGGCCGCGCCGGGTGGGGGCGGCTACTGGCTGGTGGCTTCGGACGGGGGCATCTTCACCTTCGGCTCGGCGCCGTTCTACGGCTCCGCGGGGGCGCTCGCCCTCAACCAGCCGATCGTCGGCATGACAACCACGCCCGGGGGTGGCGGCTACTGGTTGGTGGCTTCGGACGGGGGCATCTTCACCTATGGCAACGCCGGCTTCGAAGGTTCGACGGGGGCCCTGCATCTCGTCGCCCCCATCGTCGGCATGGCGGGCTGAGCCCGGCCGCACCCGGCCGCACCCGGCCGCACCCGGCCGCAACCGGCCGCGCCACTCCTACCCGCCGGACTCGAGCGTCCGCCGGTAGACGTTGGTCTCGCGCCGCTCGAAGCCCAGCCGGACATACAGGCGGTTGGCCGCCTCGCGGTGCGGGCGCGAGGTCAGATCGACCGTGCGCGCCCCTTCGCTGTCGGCGCGCTCGATCGCCGCTCTGATCAACGTGCTCGCCACGCCGCCGCCACGGGATCCCTCGTCGACGACGACGTCCTCGATCCAGGCCCGCACGCCGGTGGGGAGGGTGAAGACCACCAACGTGAGCATGCCCACCACCTGACCCTGACCGAGACCCGACCCCGACCCCGACCGGGCGAGCAGCAACGTGGTGGCGGGATCCTCAATCATGCGTGCCAGCCGTTCGAGCGACGGGGGCCCCGACGAGCGGGAGAGCTGCGGGACCAGGTGGGCCACGACGGCGTGCAGTTCGGCGTCCGCGCTTTGGGCCACGCCAACGGTGAGACCGTGATCGGCGACCATCAGATCTTCTCTGAATCGCCCCGCCACATGGGTTGGCGGACACTGTCGTAGAGGACATCGCGGTGCTCGCCGGCCAGCGCGGCGAAGACGGTGTCGCTCCAACGCTCCGAGCCGACGATCGGAGAGGGCATGGTGTCCCGGGTGAACCAGCCGACGTCGCGACACTCCAGTGGATGCGGATTCAACGTGCCTCCCACGGCACGGCAGAAGAAGAGAAGGGAGTAGAGCGGAACCCGGGTGAAGCCGAGACGCAGCCCGTCGAGTACAGCGATCAGGCGGATCGGCTCCACCTCGATACCGGTTTCCTCCTCCACCTCTTTGACCACGACCTCCGCCGCCGAGTACCCGACATCGCACCAGCCGGTCGGGTAGAGCCAGATACCCGAGTCCGCCCGCTGAATGAGGAGCAGCTCTCCCTTGTCGTTGCCGACCGCGGCCCCGACGGCCACCTTCGGGGTGACATAGCCGGGCACACCCTTGCCGACAGTCGCCATCCACTCCTGGACGAGACCGTCGTCGGCATCGGCGTCGTGGGTCTCCTCGTCGGCCTCGAAGCGTATGTCCGCCGCCACTTTGAGGATCTCCTCGAAGCGCTCTTGCTCATAGAGGCTCTCGGTGAAACCGAGGCCGGTGCGGGCGATAGCCGAGAGGCTCTCGCTCCAGCGGAGCAGTGTCTTGAGGGGAACATTTCGATCCACGGCTGTTGACGCTACCGCGCTGCGCCTCATGGGCCAGAATGGCCCATGACCGTCAACGAGGACTGCCGCCACTACGTGATGCGGACGACGCCTCGGGGCGATCGGCTGGAACGCTGCAAAGTGGACGCCAACGAGCCCCTTCCCTTTGCCTGCCCGGAGGGCTGCGTCTTCTACGAACCCCGGAAGGTCTCCCAGGCCGGGTGGCAGGTCAGCCGCAAGGAGGGCGAGGATCCCGGCCCACGACCCCGGTCGGGCTAGGCCCGGGACCCCGTTCGTCCTCCCAGCTCACGGCGGCCGGGATCAGCTCTCGAGGACGTCCCCCAGAAGGTCGACGGTGATGCCCTCCTGGCGCAACCAGTCGACTGCCGCCTCGACCTGCAGTGCTTCTCCATCGAGCTCGCAGACGATCCAACCGCGGTGCTCCTCGACATCGGCCCGGCGGATGTTCGGCTCCACGTCGAACGTGCGCACGAGCGTGGCCAGGACGGCGCGCCGGACCTCTGACTCGGGAAAGGTCAATTTCACCCGAACTTGACTCACCTGGTCTCCTCGATACCGGCCAGCATCCGGTTCATACTGCCCGAGCGGAAGCCTTCCAGGTCCAATGCCACGAAGCCAAAGCCGGCCGAGCGCACGGCCGCCACCACCTCGGTCCGGCGGTCGAGGACCGTGCTCAGCATGTCGGAGGGGACCTCGAGCCGGGCCGCCGCACCGTGGTGGCGGACGCGGAGCTCGTTGAACCCGAGCGCACGGAGCGCTGATTCGGCGGCATCCACCGCCTGCAAGCGGCCGAGGGTGACCGGGGTGCCGTACGGCAGGCGGGAGGCCAGGCAGGCGGCCGCGGGCTTGTCCCAGGTGCGCAGGCCGAGCTCCTTGGACCAATGGCGGATGTCATCCTTGGTGAAACCCGCCTGTACCAGGGGAAATGTCGCACCGGCGGCGGCCGCGGCGGCCTGGCCCGGGCGGTGATCCCCCAGGTCGCTGACGTTGACCCCGAGCACGACGTGCGCCGCTTCGCGCTGGGCCAGCGGTCCCAGCACCGCCATCAGGGCGGTCTTGCAGCGGGCGCAGCGGTCGGCGCCGTTGGCCACGTAGGCCGGGTCTTCCATCTCGTCGGTGGGCACACCCGTCCAACGGAGATCCCATTCCTGCGCCAGCGCCTGGCAATCCTGGGCCTCGTCGGCGGCCAGCGACGGCGACAGGGCCGTTGCGCACAACACCTGCGAGCGCCCCAGCGTGTCGTGTGCCACCTTGGCCAACAGTGCCGAGTCCGTGCCGCCGCTGAAGGCCACCACGACCCGCCCCAGCTGGCGCAACTCGTCCCGCAACACGTCGAGTGAGGCGGTCACTCCGCTCGCCCGTCGGTGGTTACGGCCGCCAGCACGGTGTCCAGATCGGCCACCATGCCTGTGTAGAACGGCCCGAATTCCGCGTAGTGCGCGGATGCCTCGTCGAAACGCATCTCGTAGACGCAGTCCTTGAGGTCGTCGGGGTGCACGCCGAACAGCGTCACGCCCCATTCGAATTCGTCGAGCCCGGTGGATCCGGTGATGACCTGCAGGATCCGGCCGTGGAACGTACGCCCGACCTTGCCGTGGCTCATCATCAGTTCCTTGCGGGTGTCGAAATCGAGGCTGTACCAGTTGTGCTCGGCCGACCGGCGTTTGGACATCGGGTAGAAGCAGAACGCCGTCTTTCCCTCGGGAGGCAGCTGGGGATAGAGGCGGGCCTGACGCATCTCTTCGGGCACCCCGGCCGCGTACTCGGAGATTTCGGTCAGGGAGACGTAGGACGCGGCCACGAGGGCACCGGAGCGCTGGACCGCGCTCTGGAAGTCGCGCAGGCGCCACAGGTCGGGACCGAGCACCATCAGGCCTATGTCCGCCTTGTGGCCCAGGAGGGCGGCCGCGACCACCTGGTAGCCATCCGCCTCCGCTGCCTTCACCGCCTGACGGAGGAGATCGGCGTCGAGGCCGCCGGCAGGGGGCACATGGCAGAACAGGTGCAACACCGCCTGGCCGAGCGAGGGGACGAGGGGGGAGTCGGTTACCACGAACGCCAGTGTAGGGAACAGGGCGCCACCCGGGGCCCGCCCTCCCACTCAGCCGCCTCGGCCCCGTTGCCGGCAGGCATCCTTACGCGAAGAAGCGCCCCGAAGGGCGCCCCTGTCGCATCCGAACAACGATCTGCTTCGGCCCGCTGGACTGCGCAGGCCCCGCTCGATCTAGTAGTCGTCCATCCCGCCGCCGGGCATGGCGCCGGCGTTCTCTTCGGGCTTGTCCACGATGACCGCCTCGGTGGTGAGGAACAGGGCCGCAATGGAGGCCGCGTTCTGCAGGGCGGAACGGGTGACCTTGGCGGCGTCGATGACACCCTCCTTGAAGAGGTCGCCGTACTCACCGGTCGCGGCGTTGAGACCGTGGGCCCCCTTGAGGTTGCGCACCTTGTCGACGATGACGCCACCTTCGAGACCGGCGTTGACGGCGATCTGCTTCAGCGGCTCTTCGACGGCCTTGGCCACGATGCGGGCTCCGGTCGCCTCGTCACCTTCGAGCTTCTCGGCGCGCTCGAGGATCGCCACCTGGGCCCGCAGCAGGGCAACGCCTCCGCCGGGAACCACACCTTCTTCGATGGCCGCCTTGGTCGTCGACACAGCGTCTTCGATGCGGTGCTTCTTCTCCTTCAACTCGACCTCGGTCGCGGCGCCGACCTTGATCACGGCCACTCCACCCGAGAGCTTGGCCAGGCGCTCCTGCAGCTTCTCCCGGTCGTAGTCGGAGTCGGTGTTGTCGATCTCCGCCTTGATCTGGTTGATCCGGCCCTTGATGTCGTTGTCGCTTCCCGGCACCCTCGACGATGGTGGTCTCGTCCTTGGTGATGACCACCTTGCGGGCGGTGCCGAGCAGGTCCAGGGTGACGTTCTCCAACTTGAGGCCGACCTCTTCGGTGACGACCTGGCCGCCGGTGAGGATGGCGATGTCCTGCAGCATGGCCTTGCGGCGCTCGCCGAACCCGGGGGCCTTGACGGCAACCGAGCGGAACGTGCCACGGATCTTGTTGACCACCAGCGTGGCGAGGGCCTCACCCTCGACGTCCTCGGCGATGATCAGCAGCGGCTTGCCGCCCTGCATGACCTTCTCGAGCACCGGCAGCAGGTCGCGCACGGCGGTGATCTTCGAGCCGACGAGGAGGACGAAGGCGTCTTCCAGGACGGCCTCCATGCGCTCGGGGTCGGTCACGAAGTAGGGGGCGATGTAGCCCTTGTCGAAGCGCATGCCCTCGACCAGGTCCATGTCCATGCCGAAGGTCTGTGACTCCTCGACGGTGATGACGCCGTCACGGCCGACCTTGTCGATGGCCTCGGAGATCATTTCGCCGATCTCGGTGTCGGCGGCGGAGATCGACGCGACCTGGGCGATCTGCGACTTGGACTCGGTCTCCTTGGCGATGGAGTGGATGGAGGCCACCGCGGCCTCGACGCCCGCCTCGATACCCCGCTTCAGCGACATCGGGTTGGCCCCGGCCGCCACGTTGCGCAGGCCCTCGCGGACCATGGCCCAGGCCAGGACGGTGGCCGTGGTGGTGCCGTCACCGGCGACATCGTCGGTCTTCTTGGCGACTTCCTTGACCAGCTCGGCCCCGATCTTCTCGAAGGGGTCCTCCAGGTCGATCTCCTTGGCGATGGAGACTCCGTCGTTGGTGATAGTCGGGGCGCCCCACTTCTTGTCGAGCACGACGTTGCGGCCTTTGGGGCCGAGGGTGACGCGTACGGCGTCCGCCAGCTTGTTCATGCCGGTTTCGAGCCCGCGTCGGGCTTCCTCTTGGAAGGCGATCAGCTTGGCCATCTGGTGTGTTCCTCCATCGCTCTGCTGGCCCATCGAGGACCATTAGCACTCTCATCTGTCGAGTGCTAATAGAAAACCACGCTCAGGCCCCGCGCGCAAGAGCGAGCTTCGAAACCCTGGTCAGCCGCCTATCGCCGCTGCGCCGACGCCACGTCCCGACAGGAATGTGTGTGCAATTTCTGAAAGCTAGCCTTCTAGCGATCAGATATCACAGGTAGGTAGGCGGACCCTTATCCTCCGGCGACAGCGGGGACGATGGAGAGGGTCTGTCCCGTCGACAATGGGGGTTGCAAGTCCATCGAGGAAGCGCACGTCCTCGTCGGCCAGGAAGACGTTGACGAAGCGACGCAGTTCCCCGGCCTCGTCGAAGAGGCGGTCGGCCAGGCCGGGATTCGCCGCATCGAGGGCCTTCAGGGCCTCGCCCACGCTCGATGCTTCGACCTGGACCTCGCCTGCACCACCCGTCAGGGTGCGCAGCTGGGTCGGGATGCGGATGGTCAGGCTCATCGGTTGCTCTCCTCGGTGAGGTCGGTGCGCCCCAACTCAGTGCCCTTCGAGTGCGGCGTCGAAGTCCGCCAGGGTGGGGAGATCGTAGCGGTCGGGCCCGTGTACTCCGACAGTGCCTCGACCGTCTTGAGCCCGTGCCCGGTCACCAGGGCGACCACGCGCTCGTCGCGCCGGACGGCCCCCGACGCCACCAGCTTGATGAGCGAGGCGATCGTCACGCCCCCTGCCGTTTCGGCGAAGATCCCCTCGGTGCGGGCCAGCAGCCCGATGGCCTCGACCACTTCGTCGTCGGTCACCGAGGCGCAGGAACCACCGGACTGGCGCATCGTCTGCAGGGCGTACCACCCGTCGGCCGGATTCCCGATGGCCAGCGACTTGGCGATGGTCTTGGGCTTGACCGGCCGGATGGCGTCGGAGTTCTGGGCGAACGCCGTGGCCACCGGAGAGCACCCCTCGGCCTGAGCCCCCGAAATCCGCACATGCGGCACCTCGTCCAGCAGGCCGACCTTTCCCAGCTCGGCGAATCCCTTGGCCACCTTGGTCAGTTGGCTACCCGAGCCGATGGGGACCACGACGTGATCGGGCGCCTGCCACCCCAGCTGCTCGGCGATCTCGAAGGCGAGCGTCTTGGAGCCCTCGGCGTAGTAGGTCCGCACGTTGACGTTGACGAAGGCCCAGCTCGGACGCTCGCTCGTCAACTCCGCACAGAGCCGGTTGACGTCGTCGTAGGTGCCCTCGACGGCGATCACGGTTCCCCCGTAAATCGTGGTCATGGTCACTTTGGCCCGTTCCAGATCGTGCGGGATGAGCACCACGGACTCCATGCCGGCCCGGGCCGCGTGGGCGGCCACCGAGTTGGCGAGGTTGCCGGTGGAGGCGCAGGCGGCGACCTTGAACCCGAGCTGGCGGGCCTTGGTCAGTGCCACCGAGACCACCCGGTCCTTGAAGGAACCGGTCGGATTGGCCGTGTCGTCCTTGATCCACAACTCGTCGAGGCCGAGCTCGGCCGCCAGGCGGTCGGCCCGCACCAGCGGGGTGAAGCCGGCACCGAGATCCACTGGCGCGTCATCGCTCACCGGCAGGAGGTCGCGGTACCGCCAGATCGTGCGGGGACCCCTGGCGATCCGTTCCCGGCTGACGGTGGCGGCGATCTGCTCGTAGTCGTACGCGACCTCGAGCGGGCCGAAGCAGTAATCGCAGACGTGGAGTGCTTCGGCGGGGAATGCACGCGCACATTCCCGACAACGCAGCCCAGTGACAAAATCGACCATCGGTCCTCCTCATCGATCGGGCATTGGCACCTGTTGGGCCCCGTGGCGGGGTATCCAACGGTTGCCGCGACGTCAACGGGCCCGTCCCTCAGTCGCTCTGGATGATGCTGACAATGGTAGCTCCTGTGCACCACCCGCGCGCCAACGCGCCCACCGAAGGCGGCGCCACGCACCGCGCACCCTGCGCCGACCGGCCCGGGCCACAAGCAGCTGCCCCCCGGCCGCCGGCCCGTCGGCCCGCCGGCCGGCCCCGGGGCTGGCCCGAGGTTGGCCCAGGTTGGCCCGAGGTTGGAAACACGACCCGGCGGGTACGATGCTCGAGGAATGTCGGGTGAACACGACCAGGAAACGCCGAGTACCCGGACCTTCCAGAACGCGGACTTCCCTGTCACCAAGGTGCTCGAGGCCAAGGGCCGGCCGCACCGTTTCGGTCTGCATCCCCGCCCGCGACGAGGGCTCCACGGTGGGCTCGGTGGTCCGGGCCGTGGTGCAACCCTTCCTCTCCTCGGCCGGCGGCAACGGCCTGGTCGACGAGGTCATCGTGCTCGACGACGGCTCGACCGACGACACTGCAGCGCAGGCCGCAGGCGCCGGGGCCCGGGTGGTGCAGGGCGTCGAGGTCGGAGGCGGAAAGGGTCAGGCCATGGCAGCCGCTCTGGCGGCGTCGAGCGGTGACGTGGTGGTCTTCCTCGATGCGGATGTCGCCAACACGACGCCCGCCTTCGTCACCGGCATGCTCGGACCCCTGCTGTTCTTCGACGACATCGCGCTGGTCAAAGGCTTCTACACGCGGCCGCTGCACGGCGATCCGACCGGAGGCGGTCGGGTGACCGAGCTGGTGGCCCGCCCGGTCCTCGAGCTGCTCTTCCCCGAGCTCTCCGATGTGCGCCAACCACTGGCCGGGGAGACGGCGGCCCATCGCTGGGTCTTCGAAAAAGTCGAGTTCGCCGATGGGTACGGTGTCGAGATAGGCCTGCTCATCGATGTGGCCCAGAAGCTCGGTGCGGGCGTCCTGGCCCAGGTCGACCTCGGCGTGCGCATCCACCGCAACCGCCCACTGCACGAGCTGCGCCCGCAGGCCACCGACGTGTTGCGCACCGCGCTCGCACGCGCTCCCCGCTGACCCCGTGTCCCCCGCAGGCCCCGTGCCACCCGCCGATCACCTGCTGGTCGTCTCCAACCGCGGCCCGCTCTCCTTCCGCTTCGACGGCGACGACGGCGGCGGCGGCACCGGCGGCGACCAGAAGCTCCAGGCCGTCCCCGGCGGCGGCGGCCTGGTCTCGTCCATCGCCCCGTTGCTGGCCGGCACGGGTACCACCTGGGTCTCGGTCACGATGGGGGCGGCCGACCGCGCCGCCGTCGCCCAGGACCGCATGACGCACGAGAACTTCACGCTGCTCCCGGTCGTCGTCGACGACGACACCTACCGGGCCGCCTATGACGTCGTGGCCAACACGACCCTGTGGTACTGCCACCATCACCTCTTCGACCTGCCCCGTCGGCCCCGATTCGACCGCCACTGGCGGCAGGCCTGGGACGGCTACCGGCGCTACAACCAGTCCGTGTCCGACACAGTGTGCGCGCAGGCGGCGCCGGATTCGGTCGTCCTGGTCCAGGACTACCACTTCTCGCTTCTCGGGCAGATGTTGGCGGAGGCCCGGCCGGATCTGCGCACCGTGCACTTCTGCCACATTCCTTTCGCCGACCCGAACATGCTGCGCGTCCTGCCCGAGGCCGCCGCCGGCGAGCTCCTCGCCGGTCTGGCCGGCTTCGACGCATGCGGGTTCCATGCCCACCGCTGGGAGTCGGCGTTCCGCGCCTGTTACGCCGACCCGGAGCTGGCCGCCCTGGTCGCTTCGGCCACGTCCATGCCCGCCGAAGCTCCGGCGACGTTCGTCTCTTCGCTCTCCTCGGACCACGACGGCCTCCTGGCCGAAGCGGCGAGCGACGATTGCTCCCGGTCCGTCGATGCCCTACGCGCCGAAACAGGCGGCCGGCGCATCGTCCTGCGGGTTGATCGCGTCGAGCCGTCCAAGAACATCGTACGGGGCATGCTGGCCTTCGAGGAACTCCTGGTCGCCTACCCCGAATGGCTCGACAAGGTCGTCCATGTGGCGCTGGTCTATCCGTCGCGCCAGGGGCTGGCCGACTATCTCGCCCTGGGAGCCGAAGTCACGCACGTGGCCGAGCGGATCAATCATGCATGGGGGACATCCACGTGGACCCCCATCATCCTCCACGTCGAAGACGACCGCCCCCGTTCGCTGGCCGCGCTGACGATCTCCGACGTGTTGCTGGTGAACCCGGTGCGCGACGGGCTCAACCTCGTCGCGAAGGAAGGTGCCCTACTCAACGGGGCCGACGGGGTCCTGGTCCTCTCCCACGAGGCCGGCGCCTGGGAGGAGCTCTCCGAAGCCGCCCTCGGCGTCAATCCCTTCGACGTCGCCGGCACGGCCGACGCCCTCCACCGTGCCCTGACGATGGACCCCGAAGAGCGTCGCACCCGGGCCGCCCGCCTGCGGGAGCTGGTACTCGCCCGCACGGCATCCGATTGGCTCGACGAGCAGCTGGCCGCCGCCCGGTCCCTGGACCGCTGAGGGCTCAGCCGGCTGCACGCTCAGCCGTTCGCCGACGCAGCCTCCAATAGCTGTTCGAGCAACGCCACCGCACCTGCCGGGCCCTCGACGACCACATCAGCGTGCGCCGCCACTTCCGGGGCGCTCTCCTCGTCGACCACCGCCACCCGGATGGCCGGCAGCCCCTGCGCCGCCAGCTCCGCCGCGGCGGCGAAGGCCGGAAGATCGCCGAGGTCATCTCCGAAGACGGCCACCGCCTGCTTCCCCACCGCCAGCGCCCGGAACACCGTCCCCTTGTCGACGTCGATCGGCGGCCGGAGCTCGAGCGACAAGCGGCCCGGATAGACCTTCAGCCCGCGTTCCTCCTCCTGTCGGGCGGCGAACGCCGTGGCCCAGGGACCCGCCCCGTGGGCGTTGCGCCAATGCAGCGTCACAGTGAGTCCTTTGGGCTCCACGTAGACGCCGTGCGGCGCGTCGGCCCGGGCCTCGGCCGCGGCATCGCCGATGGCACCTGCCCATGAGCTGGCGTCCGGGCCCACATGGCCCAACCCGTAGAGACCGATCAGCGAGACCCCGGCCGGAGACTCGAGGGCCTGCTGCAGAAATTCCGGTGGCCGGCCGGAGACGACCGCCACCAGGCCGAAACGCGAGGCCAGACGGGCCAGGAGCTCAGGCGTCCCGGCCAGAGGGAGGGCTCCGACGGGATCCGCCACGATCGGCGACAGTGTGCCGTCGAAGTCCAGGAAGAGCGCGCTGTGCCCGGGGTCTCGAACCAGCGGTCGGAAGATCTCGGGAAGTGTGCCGGCGCCCACCGAGCGGGGCGGCGCGATCAGGCCCCGGCGACCAGGTCGGCGCCGATGACGACCACCACGTCATCGCCGGTGATGCCCGTGACCGGAACCGAAGAGCTCAAGGGGAGGACGGCGGCCGGCTTGAGGCCGAGCGTCGTGGCGATCGAGGTCGCGGCCGTCTGAAATGTGGCGCTGGCGTAGTACACGGACGAGGTCTGCACGGTGGCCGAGGCGTCAGCCGGCGTCTGCATCGCCCACCCCTGCGCGGCGAGGACGGCCGTGTAGTGCGCGGCCAACCCGTTGGTCTGGGTGGCGTTGGCGACCACGACCTTGACGGAGCTGTTGGGGATGGTGGTCGTCGTGGTGGTCGTCGGCGTCGTCTTGTGCCCCGCTGCGGTGGTGGGCGTCGTCGTGGTCGGGGTTGTCGCCGCTCCTCCGTTGACCATCGGCCGGGTGCCCACGGCAACGAGGGCGATGGCTGCAACGACGAAGATGATGATGACCACGGCGGCGCGCACAGGCGCGATCCCACCCGGGGAGTGCCCATCGTGCGAGGCCCCTCCACCCGAACCGTCGGGATCAGAGGGGGGAGGTTCAGAGGTCATCGAAGGTCCAGCCTTGCGTGCCTACTCCCCCAAAGCAAGCCTTTCGGATGCGATGTGGTGTCACCAACCCCGAGGTGGGCTCACCACCACCCCCTGACCGCGTGTCTGCACCCTGGCCCGAGGGGACAAAGCGTGCGATAAAGGACTGAGATGCGAGACTCAGCTGCTCACGCCCTTTCTGTCTCGTGGTATCGCTTCGGCGCCATGCTGCGCCGGCGCTGGCCGGGCTACGCCGCCCTGGCGGTGCTCATCGCTTTGGTGGGCGGCCTGGCGATCGGCAGCATCGCCTCCGCCCGGCGCACGGAGGCTTCGTTCCCGGCCTTTCTGTCGAGCACCAATCCCTCGGACATGGACATCGACGTGGGCAACTACAACCCGGCGGTCCTCCAAAAGATCAGCCACCTGCCGCAGGTGCGCGCACTGGAGACCTATGTCTCCCCCAATGCCAACCCGGTCAGGAGGGACGGGACCATCGACCCGGCCGAGTTGAACTCGCCCGAGCCGAATTTCGAGGCGAGCGTCAACGGGCTGTATTTCGACCAGGACAAGGTCGACATCATTGCGGGCCGTCTGGCTGATCCCCATCGGGCGGACGAAGTTGTGGTCGACCAGCTGGCCGCCAAAGCCATCGGCTACCACGTGGGCCAGGTCCTCCACTACGGCTTCTTCTCCAATGCGCAACTGGGAGGCAGCAGCATCCCCACGTCCCCGGCGTACAAGGTGATCAACCTGCACGTGGTCGGGATCGGCGTCTTCAACGACGACGTCGTGGAGGACGACGTCGACCAGATCCCCAAAATGCTGATGACGCCGGCCCTGACCCGTCAGTTACTGGGATGCTGCATCAGCTATGCCTGGAGTGGGCTCCAGCTGCAGGGCGGGGCGGGCGCAGTGGGCGCAATCGAACGGGAGTACCTCCGCCTCCTTCCGCCCGGCGACCCCTATTACTTCCACGTCACGTCCGTGATCGAGGCCGAGGCGGAACAGGCCATAAAGCCGGAGTCCGTCGCCTTGGCGGTCTTCGGATGCATTGCGGCATTGACGGCACTGCTCATCGCCGGACTGACGCTCTCGCGTCAGTTCCAGCTCGCTACCGAGGACCGCCAGGTCATGCGCTCCCTCGGTGCCGGTCCGGCGATCACGGCGGCCGACGGACTCGTCGGGGCCATGCTGGCGATCGTTGCCGGATCCCTCGGCGCCGGTGCGGTCGCCGTCGCGCTCTCACCCATCAGGTTCGGGCCGGTGCGCGCCCTGGAACCAGGAGGTGTCTCCTTCGACTGGGCCGCCATCGGGCTGGGTGTGGCCGCTCTCATCGTCATTCTCGGTGGCCTCGCACTTGCGATGTCCGTGCTCACCGCCCCCCATCGCCTCGATGCGCGCCGTGACGGTTCCGGGTCACTCGCCCGGGGCAGCACCGTCGCCGCCTTGTCCGCCCCGTTGCCGGTGGCTGCGGCCACGGGCACCCGGTTCGCCCTGTCCTCGGGCCACGGCCGTTCGGCCGTTCCCGTCCGCTCGGCGATCGTCGGGGTCGTGCTGGCGGTGACCGTGGTCGTCACGGCCCTCACGTTCGGCAACAGCCTCAACAACCTCATTTCGCACCCCCCTCTGTACGGGTGGAACTGGAACGCCATGATGGAGTCGAACGCCGGCTACGGCGACATCCCCCAGGCCCAGCTGACGCAGCAGCTGAGCAAGGACCCCGACGTGTCCGGATTTTCCGGGGTCTACTTCGACTCGCTCCTCTTCGACGGCCAGCCGGTCCCGGTGATCGGCGTGACGCCGGGTGCGACGGTGGCGCCACCACTTCTGACCGGGCACGGTGTGACGCAATCCGACCAGGTCGTCTTCGGGCAGGCCACGCTCGCGGCGCTCCACAAACACGTGGGTGAGACAGTGCGGGTTTCGGGTGGCGGCCGCGGTCAGACCCTCACCATCGTCGGCGAGGCGAGCCTGCCCGCAGTCGGCATCGGGTTCGGGCTGCACCTTTCCATCGGGACCGGGGCGGTCGTCGACTACCACCTCATTCCGGCGAATGCCCGCGATATCCAAGGCTCACCGACGAACGGCCCCAATGCCGTGTTCGTCCGTTTCAACGACACGGACAGCTCCGCCGTTGCCACCCGGTCGGTGCAAGCCGTTGCCAACACCATCAACAAGGCGACAGGTGGGGCAGCCGGGATCCAGGACTTCCAGGTGCTCCTCCCGGCGGAGATCATCAACTACAAGACGATGGGGTCCATGCCCGCCTTCTTGGCCGGAGGCTTGGCCTTCGGCGCGGTCCTGGCCCTCGGTCTGACCCTGGCCGCGTCGGTGCGGCGGCGGGGGCGGGACCTGGCCCTCCTCAAAGCCCTCGGCTTCACGCGCCGGCAGTTGGCCGGAACCGTGGGTTGGCAAGCGACGGTCACGTCCGTTCTCGGCACCCTGGTCGGGGTGCCGCTGGGCATCTTCGCCGGGAAGGCCCTCTGGGACCTCTTCGCCCACGAGCTCGACGTCGTGCCGGCACCGACGGTCCCTGTCCTGGCCGTCGTGCTCGTGGCGGTCGGCACAATCGTGCTCGCCAACCTGGTCGCGCTCCTCCCCGGGCGCGCGGCAGCCCGCACCCCGGTCAGTCTGGTGCTGCGGGCGGAGTGAGTCAGGTCGACGGACCGGCGCTCCGCACCGCGCGACGTTAGGCGGTCGTCAGCTCGGACCCTGCGGCACTCGGCAAGGGGGCTGTCGCGATGACCCCGGTCGGCGAGACTGCGGTTTCGTCTGCGGACACATCCTCGAGCGTCCGGCCCGCGGGCTCCGGCAGGAGGGAGGTCACCGCGAATCCGAGTACTGCGGACGCACCTGCCACGGCCAGGAGGCCGCGGAGTCCGATGTGATCCTGGAGAACCGGCACCAGGAACACCCCGACGAAGGCCCCCAGCTTCCCGATACCCGCGGCGATGCCGTGGCCGGTCGTGCGCATACTCACGGGGAACACTTCTGAGGGCAGGACGAACGTCGTCATGTTGGGACCGAACTGAATGAAGAAGTAGCTCAGTCCGAGGATGGCCAGGAATGGAGCGACGTGCTGCGTAAGGGCAGGCACGATGGCCAGTACCAGGAAGCACAAGGCCATGACGGAGAATCCGATGAACTGCAGTCGCCGGTGGCCGATCCGGTCCATTTTGGCCACAGCGAGTAGGTAACCGGGTACCGCAAAGACGACGAACATGCCGAGCGACCACAACAGCTTGGTTTCCAGGGTCGCCGTGGGATTGACCTCTTTCAAGATGGCCGGCAGCGACAACGTATTCCCGTAGTAGGCGTAGTCGAAGAGGAACCACGCTCCCGCGGTGCCCAAGATCAGCTTGAGCATGCGAGGGTTGGTCAGGAAGGCGCGAAGCTGCAAGCGCCCTGAGGCAACGGTGGAATCAGTGGGCTGGGTGATGACCCCGTCGGAAAAGCGCTTCAGATCGTGCGCCGCCCTCGCCGATTCACCCTCCACCTGGGCCAGATAACGAGGCGATTCAGGCATTTTAGAGCGCAGGTAGACGACGGCGGCGGCCGGAACTGCTCCGAGGCCGAGCAGGATGCGCCAGGTCAAACCGTCGCCGATACCCGACGACAACAGCAAGAGGGCGATGAGTGGTCCGACGATCAATCCCAACGCCTGCATGGAGAAGACCAGGCCGACCAGTCGACCCCGGTCCTGGCGGTTGGAGTACTCGCTCATGAAAACCGCCGAGACGGGATAGTCGCCGCCGATACCGAGGCCGAGGACCAACCGAGCCACGACCAACAAGATGAAATCCGGGGCGAAGGCGGAGGCGACCGCCCCGAAGATCATGATCACGGCCACGGTGACGTAGACCTTCTTGCGGCCGATCACGTCGGCGATCCGCCCGAAAGTGAAAGCGCCGACGAAGGCGCCCAAGATCGCCGCTCCGGTGACCCAGCTGGTCTGCAGAGTACTCAGGTGCCATTGCACGGCCACCAGGGCGGCAGCAGTGCCGATCACGAAGAGGTCATAGGCGTCGGTGAAGAACCCGACACCCGAAATGATGACCGTGCGGCGATGAAACTTACTCGTGGGGGCTTCGTTCAGGAGGTCCGTCACGGTTTGCGCCGGGAGCATGTGGCCGGCCTCGAGGTCGACCACCGGCACGTTGGCCACAGTCATCTTTCCTGCTCGGGAGGTAAGCACACGTAACTCTTGCTGTCCCGGGTAATCCGAAAACCATCCGAAGGTGAACGTTGTGTGAACGATACGCGAAATTCTTGGTTATCTCCCCAGGTAGTCTGCGTGGCGATGGGACCACTACCACCCGAGGTCGATCCCGTTGAAGCCCGGGTCATCCAGCTGTTCGCCCTGGTATCCGAAGCCCTGGCCGGAGCCACGGAGGCGCTGTTGGCCAATGACGCCTCGATAGGATCAGCCGTGGTCGAGGGCGACCAACTGGTGGACGATCTCACCGCCGAAGTGGAACTGATGGTCTGGCGGCAGATCGACACCACGAGCAACCCGAGCGAGTCGTTGCGACATCTCGTGGGAATCCTCCTGATCCTGCCCGAGTTGGAACGGAGCGGGGACCTGGCGGAGCACATCGCTCAACGAGCGGTCACCAATCTCGGCACCGAAATGAGCCCGCTCAGTCGGGGCATCGTGCAGCGGATGGCGGAGGTCGCTCTGGAGATGTGGCGTGATGCCGCCGATGCATATGCGGATCGATCCGCCCAGTCCGTATCCCTCCACGAGGATGACGAGGAGATTGACATCCTCCACGAGCGGTTGACGCGGGAAATTGCTGCCGAGTCCATGCCGACGGCTATCAGCGCCCAAGTCACCCTGTTGGCCCGTTTCTACGAGCGACTCGGCGATCATGCCGTCAATCTGGCTCGTCGAATCGAGATGCTGCATCGCACCGAATGAACCGTTCGGCGCATGGTCACTTCAAGCGACGGAACGACCCCGGAGCTCACGTCGCGATCTGACGCCGAGTCCCCCGAACACGTTGCCGAGGTCCCTCGGCCGTCGCGCCCCGGACGTTGCGTGTCCTTCGTTTCCGTGAAAATGTCTCTGCTGAAACCTGCCGACAGGTCTTGGCTCGAAGGGGGTATATCCAGAGTGTGGTCCGGCACGGTTTTGTGCAGAAGTGACCGTCCTCAGTGACCCGGCCGCTCGACACGCTCTCGCGCCCCGTTCTGGTCGACCGGATCGTGTACGCCACGATCACGGTGATGAGCGTCCTCATCATCTATGACGGGTGGCAGACGCTCAGACTGATCGATGTCGTCGTGGTCATTGTCGGTCCGATCATCGCGATGTTCATCGGACATGTCTTCTCGGCTGCATTGGCGAAGCAGATCGAGATCGGTCGGCCTCTCTCCCGCGCCGAAGCAATGACAATCGTCGGCTCGGAGTCTCGCTTTCTTCTCCTCGCGGTCCCGCCCGCGGTGATCGTGAGCGCGTTGTACGTGTGCAACGTGTCCCTCACCCAGGCCATCCGGGTCACCTTGTGGGCCGAGGCCGCATCCCTGGGTTTTTGGGGACTTGTGGCGGCTCGTCGGGCCGGTCTTCGTGGGTGGCGCGCCGCCGCGTTCGTCGTCGCAGGACTGGTCGTTGGATCGGCGGTTTTGCTCCTCCAGGTCCTCCTTCAGCCTGGTAAGGCCTTCTCCGGAGGAGTCGCAATTGGCTGATCATCGCCAGCGGTATCCGGGTCATCGCCAGCGGTATCCGGACAGTTGACTCCGGAGGAAGGCTGTGTCGGGGGAACGGTGAACCGATGAGTTGGGGGGATCTGGCGGTCGTGGCCGCACTCATCGTGGTGTGGGCCGTCATCTCGGGTCGGGCGGAAAAAGTCGGGATCACCGCTCCGATGGTGTTCGCCGTCGGAGGCCTCGCCCTGGGCGGTGAGCATGCTCTCCACATTTCCCTGTCGGCTTCGACGATCAAGATCACCGCGGAGATCACCCTCGTCCTCATACTTTTCTCCGATGCGGCCCGACTACGGCTGACATCACTTCGCCATGACATGGGGCTGCCCGTGCGATTGCTCGGCATCGGGCTTCCCTTGACCGTTGCCCTTGGGGCCATCTTCGCGGCGGGTCTCTTCCGCGGACTGGGAACGTGGTTGGCCATTCTCGTCGCGGCCTGTCTGGCTCCTACTGACGCCGGATTGGGGGCGGGGATCGTCACCAACAGTGCCGTGCCGAGTCGCGTTCGTCGCGCCCTCAATGTCGAGAGCGGCCTCAATGACGGCATCGTGGCACCACTCGTGTCGGTCGCCGTCGCCGTCCTCATCGGTCAATCCGACAATTGGAGCCATTCGCTCCTCCACGCGCTCCGAGAAATTGGCGTCGGCGCGATTATCGGGATCGGCGTGGGCCTGGCCACCGGATGGCTCCTGGCCTTGGCGGTTCGGCGGGGTTGGGCGGAGCCGGGCACGGCCGCCATTGCCACACCTGCCAGCGCCATCGGCACGTATGCCCTCGCAGTCGCACTCCACGGAAACGGGTTCGTCGGCGCATTTCTGGCCGGGCTCTGCTTCGGGATCTTCCGGCACCGCGTCTCTCCCCGGGCCTTGGATCTCACCGAGGGCGCCGGCCAGCTCCTGGCGTCCCTCGTCTGGTTCGCCTTCGGCGCGGCCATGCTCCGGCCCACCCTTTCGAATCCGGACCTTCTGCGCTGCGTGGCGTACGCCGCGGCGAGTCTCACCATCGTCCGGATGGTTCCGGTGTTCGCCGCGTTGTACCGGACGCACCTCGGGGTGGCGACGTCGGCATTCATCGGTTGGTTCGGGCCCCGTGGATTGGCCTCGGTCATCTTCGCCCTCTTGGCGTTCGAGGAATTGGGCCGGCAGGCGGAGGCACTGCTCAACGTCGTCTCCATCACGGTGGCGTGCAGCATTATCTTGCACGGCGTGAGTGCGAACCCCCTCATCGCTCGCTACGGCCATCTGGCCAAGACGCGCCGGCCGGACGACCCTCTCTTCCTGGTCTCCGAGGTGCCTGCCGCCCGTCGGAGCTTTGGCAACATCGATGCTCCGGACGCCCGACGTGCCGACTGACCCGGTCGATCCGGGCCCGGACGGAACGCCGCCACACAGCGGCGGGTCGGGGTCGCCCTACGACGAGGACGAGGCCTCGCCATTTCAGCCGGAGCAGGCCAAGCCTCTGGTCAAACGCGTCTTTCCCGTCACCCAGACGTTGACCGGATATCCCCAGCGTTCACTGCGCCGGGACGTCATCGCCGGGGTGACGGTCGCGGCCCTGGCGTTGCCGTCGGGCATGGCCTACGCCCAGCTGGCCGGTCTCTCGCCCATCGCCGGCCTGTACGCCTTGTTGCTCCCCGTGGTGGCGTATGTGGTCCTCGGGTCCTCTCGCCAACTGATAGTGGGCCCCGAGGGGGCGCTATCCGTGATGGTTGCCGCCGCAGTGGGACCGCTGGCCGGAGGTGATTCGACGCTCTACGCCGAATTGGCAGCGATCCTGGCGCTTCTGGTCGGCGGGATCTACCTCGTTGCCTGGGTCATCCGTCTCGGGTGGGTCGCCGACTATTTCTCACGGGCGGTCCTGGTCGGCTACCTCCACGGCGTCGCCGTCGTGCTGATCATCGGCCAGCTCGGGAAGCTGACCGGGATCCCGACGCCCGCAGAAGATCCGTTACGGCAGCTCGGGCAGTTCTTGAGCAATCTCGACGAGCTGAGCGCCACCACCCTCATCGTCGGACTGGCGTCGATCGGCCTGCTGGTCGTCCTCAAACGCAAGGCCCCCAAGATCCCGGGCGCCCTCGTCGTCGTGATCCTCGGGATCGTCGCGTCAGCCGCATTCGATCTCGAGAGCCATGGCGTGGCCGTCGTCGGCCACATCCCGCCGGGCCTGCCGACGCTGAAGGTTCCCAATGCGCCATGGCACAGCGTGGTGGATCTGATTCCCGACGCGCTCGGTCTCTTCGCCGTCGGCTTTGCCGATTCGATCCTCACCGCGCGCTCCTTCGCCGGCCGTCACGGGCAGAACGTCAACGCCAACCAGGAACTCCTCGCATCGGGCATGTCCAACATCGCCGCCGGGTTCTCGCAGTCCTTTGCGGTGGGAGCAAGCGGGTCGCGCACGGCGGTCAACGATCAGATGGGCGGGAGGACCCAATTCGTGGGCCTGATTTCGGCCGCGGTGATCGCCCTGATCCTTCTCTTTCTGACGGCCCCGGTGGTGTATCTGCCGAAGAGCTGCCTGGGCGCGGTCATCGTGATCGCGGCGGCGGGACTGATCGAGCCGGACGCGTGGCGCGCGCTCCGTTCCGCCGGACGGCGCCAGGTCATCATCGCCGCTGTCACGACCGTCGGTGTCATCACTGTCGGGGTGCTCAACGCGTTGATCATCGCCGTCGTGCTCTCGATCATCGATGTCATCGCCCGCACCCAGAAGCCACACGATGCCGTTCTGGGCTGGGTCGAACGACTGGGCCGCTACGCGGATGCCGCGGCGCACTCCTCAGCCCGGCTGGAGCCCGGGGTCGTGGTCTATCGGCTCGATGAGCGATTGATCTTCACCAGCGCCTCGTATGTGAAGGCCCGGATCCTCGAAGCGATCAACGGTGCACCCAGTCCGACGGTGTTTCTCGTCTTCGACGCCGAAGGCGTCGACGGGATCGACGCGTCGGGCGTGGAGATGCTCGAGGAGCTCCACGCCGTATTGGCGAAAAGCGGGATAACGCTCGTGGTGGCCCGCCTGAAAGGCCCAACGGCGGCCCGGTTCGACGCCACCGGTCTGACCGCCATGATCGGCGAGGACAATTTCTTCGGGAGCGTGCGAGATGCCGTGACCGCGTGCGCAACTCGCATCGCAGGGAGGAACGGGGATAGGTGAAACCCCTCCGACGCCACGAGATGGTCTGAGCGGCAGGCGTCACCCACCGCGGATCCCGCCCTCCACCGGCGCTGGAACGGTTCCCGTGCTACCGTGACCGGCGCAGCACAATTGCTGTAGCAGTACTGCCCGTGAGGGGAAGCCGGTGAGATTCCGGTGCTGGTCCGCAACCGTGAAATGGTGCGCCGTAAAAGGCCCCCATCAGCCGGGATACCTCAAGGTCAGAAGAGTTCCCACCGTCGAGACACAAGGTCCGGGGCTCGGGCAGGACGCCGTGACCGTGCGGGGTCTTCCGGGTCGAGGATCGGGAAGCGAGAACCGTGCACATCCTTCGCCGCACCGTCATGGGTGCGTCAGCCATCGGCGTCGCCACCTTGCTGGCCATTGCAGCAACGCCATTCGTTGCGCCGGCGGGGGCCGTACCACCCACCCTGCCGCAGACGACCGCCGCTCTCGGCGCGGCCCGGTGGCTGGCGGCTCAACTCACCCCGCAAGGCACCATCGACGACGTGACTCCCGGCTCCGCCGACCTATCGGCCACCACGCAGACGGTGATCGCACTCGGCACCACGGGGGTGGATCTCGCCGGCGCCCGGGCCGGGCTCTCCTATCTCGAGGCGAATGCGCAGAAGTACATTTCGCAGCAGGGCAGTGACGGTCCGGGGCAATTGGCCAACTTGATACTCGCCGCCCATTCGCTCGGTGCGGACCCGACCGACTTCGGGGGCACCAACCTCGTGCAGCGCCTCCTGGTGACCGAGCAGACCACCGGAGTCAACGCCGGTCGATTCGGCACTGATGCCCAGAACGCCGTCTTCAACGCCGGCACCCTCGACCAAAGTCTTGCCTTGGCTGCCCTGGCCGCGGCACACGTGCACGCCGACGCTTTGTCGATCAACTGGCTCGCCAACCAGCAGTGCCCCGACGGCGGATGGACTGACCCCGACAACGTGAGTACGGCCTGTGATCCCGATCCCATCGGTAGTGCGTTCCCCAACGAGGACACGAACACCACGTCCTATGCGGTCCAGGGTCTGGCGGCGCAGGGCGCCCTCACGTCGACGGTGTCGACCAAGGCACTGACCTACCTGACGGCGGCTCAAGCGACGGACGGAGGGTGGAACTTCTCGCCGAGCACAACAGCCAACCCGGAGACGTCGGACCCTGAATCGACGGCACTCGTCATCCAGGCCCTGTTGGCGTTGGGGCAGTCGCCCACCAGCCCGACCTACCAGCAGGGGGCGAGCACGCCCCTCACCGCGCTCTTGGCATTCCAGGTGACGACCGGCCCCGACAACGGCGCCTTCTTCTTCCCTGGCGTCGGTCCGGCCACGACGGGAAACCTCCTTGCCACCAACCAGGTGGTTCCCGCGCTGGCCGGGTTGACCCTGCCCTATCCACCCAGCACCACGGGGGGCGGGTCCTATTGGGTGTTCACGGCCGGCGGTGCCGTCTACCCCTTCGGCAGCGCCGTTTCACACGGCTCGACCGTGGGGACCACGCTGCGCAAACCTATCGTCGGCGCGGCTGTCACTCCCGATAGCGCCGGGTACTGGCTCGCTGCCTCCGATGGCGGCGTATTCAGCTTCGGTGACGCCGCCTTCCACGGCTCACTCGGGGGCACCGTGCTCAACAAGCCCATCGTCGGCATGGCGGCGACCCCCGACGGCGGCGGCTATTGGCTGGTGGCGGCGGATGGGGGCGTGTTCAGCTTCGGTGACGCCGCCTTCCACGGCTCACTCGGGGGCACCGTGCTCAACAAGCCCATCGTCGGCATGACGACGACCCCCGACGGCGGCGGCTATTGGCTGGTGGCGGCGGATGGGGGAGTGTTCAGCTTCGGTGACGCGTCGTTCTTCGGGTCGACCGGAGGCATCAAGCTGAACAAGCCCGTCGTCGGAATGGCTTCGGATCCGAACGGCGGCGGCTACTGGCTGGTGGCGTCCGATGGCGGCGTGTTCAGCTTCGGTGACGCGTCGTTCTTCGGGTCGACCGGAGGCATCAAACTGAACAAGCCCGTCGTCGGAATCTCGTCGACCCCCGATGGGAACGGCTACTGGCTGGTGGCATCCGATGGCGGCGTCTTCAACTTCGGTGACGCCGTCTTCTCCGGTTCGGCCGCAACCTCCGGTGTCAGCAACAGCGTGGCTCTCGGAACCAGTTCGACGTAACCGTGCATGGCGTGGCACATCGGGGTCGGCTGCTCACCGGAGGACTCCTCCTGGGTGCTGCCGGTGCCGTGTTGGCGCCGGCAGGACCGACGGCCCTGGACCCGTTCAAGATAGCCATCGCCTCCGCTGCTTCTGTTGGTGACGATGTCTACGTCGCCGTGGTTGTCGACTTCGGGGGCGGGTCGAACATCTCGACGGTGACGAAGTGCGTGCCAGTGGCGTCGACCGCCCGGGACTCCGACGCGCTGGCGGCGGCGGTGGGCGTCAACAATGTGTCATACAGCGACTCGGGCCTTCTCTGCGCGATCGAGAACTACCCGACGAATGGCGTCCAGGACTGTGGCCGAGCCGTCGGGAACGGCACCTACGACTATTGGTCCTACTGGCATGGCACCTCGGGATCGTGGGTATACGCCAGCGACGGCCCGACCGAACAGCCCGTCGCCAGCCCGGCCGACGACGTGGTCGGTCTGAAATATCAGACGAACGGCTCGGACAACCCGAATAGTCCACCCCCATCGCCGTCTGTTGCGGCCTCGTATGCACAGATCTGCAACGCCTCGACCGAGGTCGCCCCTTCCCAAACGCCGACGACGGGAACGACCACCACTATCCCTGCGCCATCGGTGACGGCCACGCCGGGGAGCACCACAGCCGGATCGGGCCCCGGAACCCCGACGACCGTGCCGGGAACCGGTTCGACGTCGCCGGCGGTCGGCCCCGCGATCGGAACCGCCACCACCACGACCACCGCGCCGCCGAACGGCGACCGGGGGGCTGTCGGCACGACGAAAGGGGCGGCGCCGGGGACGACCCGCCACGCGGATGCGAGCGCGGCACCCCACCAGAGGGCCGGGGGAGCCAGCAACCCCGTCCTCCCCGTGGTCCTCGTTGCTGCCGTGGTGGCCGCACTGGGGGGCCTGGCGCTCTTCCGTTGGCGTCGTAAGCCGGCGGAAGGATGACACGAACCGCCGCGCCCCGGCGTCGCTCCTTGCACCCGGTGGCCTGGTGGCTGTGGGCGGCGGCCTTGGCAACCTGTGCCGCAAGGACGACGAACCCGTTCCTGCTGGCGCTGATCGGCGCCGTCGCCTGCTTCGTGGTGTCCGCCCGTCGCAGCAGCGCGCCGTGGTCTCATTCGATCGCGTTCTTCCTGCGGCTCGGGGTGGTCGTCATCGTGATCCGGGTGGGCATCGAGATCTTGTTCGGCCAGCGCGGCCTGCCCGGGCACGTGCTGTTCACCCTGCCCCGGGTCCCTCTGCCCTCTTGGGCGGCGGCGGTGAGCATCGGTGGACCGGTCACCTTGGGGTCCGTTCTTGACGCTTTCGTGGTGGGATTGCAGATCGCAGTGATCCTTCTCTGCTTCGGAGCGGCGAACTCTCTGGCCAGCCCCTACCGACTCTTGCGATCGTTGCCGGCGGTTCTCTACGAGACCGGCGTGGCGGTGACGGTCGCCCTTGCCTTCACCCCTGAGTTGGTGCAGTCCATCGGCGCCGTGCGCCAAGCCCGTCGCCAACGGGGGATCCCGACGAAGGGTCTACGCGGCATGCGGGGCGTGGCGGTGCCCGTACTCGAGAGCGCCCTCGATCGGTCCTTGCAACTGGCCACCAGCATGGACGCGCGTGGCTACGGACGACGGGTTGCGGTGGGAAAGGGTTCTCGTCGTTGGGCCAACGTGACGACCGTAGGCGGGCTGTTGCTGCTCGCAGTCGGCCTCTACGGCGTCGTTGATTCGGGCTCGCTGTTCGGTCTCGGTCTCCCGGTCTTGGCCGTCGGTGCGGTCCTCTGCGGCGTGGGCCTCGCCCTCGGAGGGCGGCGCACGGCCCGCTCGCGCTACCGGCCAGATCCGTGGCTCGGACCCGAGTGGATCGTCGTGGGTTCGGGCCTTGCTGCGCTGATTGCCTTTGCCGTCGCCCATGCGCTGGACGTCCCCGGACTCACCGTCTCCTTCACCCCCGTGGTGTTTCCGAGCATCCCGTTGCTGCCGATTCTCGGAATCCTCACCACCCTCCTCCCCGCCGTCGTGGCGCCGAGACCACCTCGAGCGGCTTCTGGTCCGGCGGTGGCCCGCGACACGGGGTCGGGCAATTCGCAGGAGGCCGGGACCCGCGTCCCTGCGGCGAGTCTTTCGGGAGCGACGAAATGATCCGCTTCGACAACGTGTCGTTCACCTACTCCGGGGCTTCGCGGCCCACCCTGCACCAGGTCACCCTGCACATTCCCGAGGGCGAGCTGTGGGTGGTGGTGGGAGAGACCGGGACGGGCAAGACGACCTTGTTGCGCGCCATCAACGGGTTGATGCCGCATTTCAGCGGTGGGACGTTGGCCGGCACCGTCACGGTCGACGGGCGGACGACGAAGGACAACCGCCCTCGCGACCTCGCGGATGTCGTCGGCTTCGTCGGGCAGAACCCGTTGGCGACGTTTGTGACCGAGACGGTGGAGGACGAGCTGGCCTACACGATGGAGAACCTGGGCATACCCACCGAGGCGATGCGCCGCCGCGTCGAGGACACCCTCGATCTCCTCGGCCTCCACGACCTGCGCGACCGATCCCTGCGGGCACTGTCGGGTGGCCAACAACAACGGGTGGCCATCGGAGCCGTACTGACGGCCTCGCCCCGGATCCTGGTGCTCGACGAGCCGACGTCGGCGCTCGACCCGGCAGCGGCCGAAGAGGTACTCAGCACCCTGGCGCGTCTGGTGCACGATTTGGGGTTGACCGTGGTCATGGCCGAGCATCGCCTCGAACGCGTCCTCCCTTTTGCCGACCGCATCGTCCTGGTGCCGGGCAACGGTGTACCGCTCCTCGAAGGACCGCCGGAGGAGATCATGCGTGCGTCTTCGGTCGCACCGCCCCTGGTGGAGTTGGGCCGGCTGGTCGGCTGGCATCCTCTCCCCCTTTCGATTCGCGATGCCCGCCGGCAAGCCGGCCCGCTACGCGGGCGCCTGGCGGCGATACCACCGCCCCGGTCACAAGGGGGATGCCGTTCGTCAGGGACCGGCGCCGAGGTGGCTGTGACCAGCAGGCTGAGCGTGTCCTACGGGCAACTCCTGGCGCTCGACGGTGTGGACCTCTCGATTGCCCGAGGCGAGGTGCTCGTGCTCATGGGCCGGAACGGCTCGGGCAAGTCGACGCTGCTCACCGCTCTTTCGGGTGGACGAGCCCCGAGCCGCGGCACCGTGTCGGTGCAAGGGCGTGATCCCCGTTCGTATCGACCTGCCGAGTTGATCCGGCACGTGGGGCTGGTACCTCAAGATCCCGGGCTCTTGCTCTACGGCGAGAGCGTCCGCAACGAATGTCGCACGGCCGACAAGGTGTCCGGGCTGGCGGAAGGCACGACGTCGAACGCCCTCGCTCGTGTACTGCCGGGCGTTCCGGCCGAGAGACACCCCCGCGATCTGTCCGAGGGTCAGCGGCTCGCCCTTGCCATGTCCCTCGTCCTCGCCCCGGCTCCGGCTCTCCTGTTGCTCGATGAGCCGACGAGGGGACTGGACTACCCGAGCAAGGACCGCTTGATCGAGGTCCTGCGGGACATGGCGGACGAGGGGCACGCCGTCGTCCTTGCCACCCACGATGTCGAACTGGCAGCCCGCGTGGCCGACAGGGCCGTCGTCCTCGCTGACGGCCAGATCATCGCCGACGGGCCTGCGCGTCAGGTGGTGTGTCACTCCCCCGTCTTCGCCCCCCAGGTGGCGAAGGTTCTGGCCCCCGACGAGTGGCTCACCGTCGACGAAGTACGCAGGGCACTCGCCGCACAGGGTGCGCCATGAGCCCGTCGGAATTCTCGACTCCTCTGGAACAGCGCCTGGCCCCGGCGCTCCGGATCGGGCGCCGCTCTTCATTCCTGATGCTCCTCACCACGCTGTTCGGCATCGCGGCCTTCGTCTGGCCCTTGCTGATCCATCAGCACTCCGGCGCGAACACGGCCCACAACGGAGATGCACCGTGGGTCTTCGTCGCCCTGATCCCACTTCTGCTGGCCATCGTCATGGCCGAGCTCTCCGAAGGCGCTATGGACGCCAAGGCGGTGGCCCTTCTCGGCGTCCTCGCAGCCTGTTTCGCCGCCTTGCGCATGGCCAGTCCGGGTATCAACGGCTTCGAGCCCGAATGGTTTCTTCTGATCCTCGCGGCCCGCGTGTTCGGACGGGGATTCGGCTTCGTCCTCGGCGCCGTGGCATTCTTCGCCTCGGCCCTGATCACCGGAGGAGTCGGGCCCTGGCTGCCCTTCCAGATGATCGTCGCGGCGTGGGTGGGCTTCGGAGCCGGTTGCCTGCCCCCGTTACGTGGCGTCGGTGAGCGCCTCCTTTTGGCGGGCTACGGCGTGGTCTCGGCCCTCGCCTACGGCCTGCTCATCAACTTCTGGTTCTGGCCCTTTGTCGGTGCGAAGACGGCATATCAATTCGAACCCGGTGTGGGCACGCTGGAGAACCTGCACCGGTTCCTTCTCTTCGACCTGGTCACGTCCATGGGATTCGACCTGACCCGTGCGGCAACCTGCGCCGTGCTGATCCTGGTGTTGGGCCGACCGGTGCTCGCCGCCCTGCGGCGCGCCTCGCGGCGCGCCGTCTTCGATCCTCAGGTCGAATTCGTCGACTGAACGGCTGGCCGAGTTGCATGCCCCCGACGAATGGGGCGGCCAGTAATTCTCGATGCCGTCGTCTAACGTCCCCAAACTCGATATCAGGTAGGGGGATCAGGCGTGCGGATGCGCCGTATGACAAATCGTTGGAGCTTGCTCGTGCTCAGCTCTGTAGTACTGCTGGCCGGAGGTCTGCTCGCGGTTGAAGCTTCGGGGGCCACGTCGACGCCTCGGCCACCCTCGACCCGCTACGTCGCCTTGGGCGATTCCGTTCCGTACGGGCACGGGCTCGACAATCCCTACACCTCAGCGCAGATCGGGTTGCCTCAGTCGGCGGTTTCACAAGGACCGTCCCTGCAAGCATGGCCCACGCTCGTGCAAGACGCTCTGAGGCTGACCACGAATGTGAGGACCACGAACTGCACGCTCACCGGCGACCAGCTCTCCATTAGCGGTGCCAAGGCTTCCTCGAAGGATACGAGCAAGACTCCCGCCTCCCCGACGGCGGTCAACTATCAGTGCCCAGGAAATCGTAACGTCCAGAACGACGAGATTTCGGCCGACAACCTCAGCACCAAGCCTGCCGCACTCGTCACCATTCAGGCCGGCGCTGACGACATCGACTTCGCGGGCTGCATCGAAGGGGCTCTGACCCACGGTTCACTCCACAGTGAGTGCGTGACCTCCGACAACGCACCGACGCCCTCGGTGGAGCAGGACCTCTCGAATGTCACCAGTGCATTGACGGCCGAGATTGAATCGGTGAGTCCGTACGCAAAGCGGGTCGGCGTCCTCAACTACTACGACCCGATTCCCAGCTCCACGGACTTCTCCAGGTCGAGCATTGTCGCACCGGGCAAAGAGGTGAATCCTCTTTGTTTCCTGATCGGGATGAACAAGAGCTCGCTCTCCGGCCAAGGGGAGGTCATCGTCGATGCTCTGAATACTGCGATCGGCCAGGCCGTGCTCAACGCGCGCGCCGCGGGCGACAAGAACGTCACGTACATCGACATCTCGAAAGTCGAAGTCGGCCACGAGATGTGCACCGCAGACCCGGCGATATTCTCCGGAGAGCCAATGACGATATCCGAATTGACCAGCGACCTCTTCACCATTGCGCTGAACGGCAGCCAGAACGACATCGAGCGGCACCTCTGGCGCGCCGCCCATCCGAATCAGTTCGGCCAGCAGGCCATCGCGAAGAAGGTCATCGCCGACCTGTCCTAGAATCCAACGGGGTCATCGTCGCCGCAGCACTTGCCAGCCATACTCTGAGTTGTTCCAATGGCATGGGACGCGCAATCAAATGGCCTTGTGCCGAGTCGCATCCCGAGTCGCTCAGGCTCTCCCAAGTCTCATTCGACTCGACGCCTTCTCCGACAACGTGAAAATGAAGATTGTGACCCAGGTCCACAATCGATCGAACGATCGCTGCGTGTGCCGGATTTACGAGCATGTCACCGATGAAGCTGCGATCGATCTTCAACTCATGAATCGGCAAGGTGGACAGATATCCGAGCGATGTCTGTCCGGATCCGAAGTCGTCGATGCTGACACTCACACCGAATGCGTCGAGCCTTGCGAGGACAACCGCAGCACCGGAAGGATCCGCCAGAAGAGCCGTTTCGGTGATTTCAATACAGAGACGTTCAGCCGGAATCCCCGTCTCTTTCAATTCTCGAATCACCAGGTTCCCGAACTGCGAGTGCGCAAGATTGCGGGCCGACACGTTGACAGCGACGCTGACGTGCCCCATTTCTGAGCCGAATTCGCTCACGTCGCTCAGCGCTCGATGCAAGACCCATTCCGTCAACTTGTTGATGAGGTCCGTTTGTTCGACGAGCGGTATGAAGACGTCCGGGTGCAATAGCCCGAGGATCGGGTGACGCCAGCGAACGAGTGCCTCGACCGACTCGACGCGGCCGCTGGCCAGACTGGCTTTCGGCTGGTAGTGCAGCAGCAATTGGTCCGTCTCGATCGCCTGACGCAATTGACCGACCAGAGCGAGGTCCTTGGGGTGATAGCGAATCTGATCTGCCCTATAGCGAACGACCCCGCTGTGCTGGTCCTTGGCGACATACATGGCGACGTCCGCGTGCTGCAGCAATTCGTCGACGTTGGTGCCGTCGTCGGGAACCATGACGAATCCGACGCTTGAATCGACGGAGAGGGGGAGGCCACTGACACTGATCTCATGCTGGATCACAGTCCGCACGCGCCACAAGATCTCTTCAGGATCGCTGACATCTCGCAGAATTATTCCGAACTCGTCGCCGCCGAGCCGAGCCACGCAGTCTGTCGGGCGTATGAATGTGGAAAGGCGACGAGCCAGTTCGGTCAGGAGCCGATCTCCGTTCAGATGGCCAAGGGTGTCATTGACCTCCTTGAAGCGATCCAAGTCGACGATCGCAATCGCCGCCGATCGACCGCCCTCGGAGGAGGAGGCTACCGCCGCTTCGGCTCGGCGGTGAAAGACCGCCCGATTCGGCAAGTCGGTGAGCGAATCATGTTCGGCAAGGTATGTGTTCCGCTTGAGCTGCAAGCGAAGCCGGCGGGTGACGGAAAACCAAATGGCAGACAGAGCCGCATACAGCCCGACCAGCCCGAGGATCAGATCTCGATAGAGATTGTGCAGCCCAGCGGTCACATCCGCATTAATCGGCGCGTAGGGAAGGTAGAGCTCGAGAACTCCGACCCGCCGGTCGGAGGTACCGGCCAACAACGGTTGGTAGATCTCGACCGCCTCTGGACCTACCTTCCCGCTGTCGTTGCTGTCGGCGTTGAGCCGGGTGAGCTCGGCCACGATGCCGCCGTGGGCAGCCTCCAAGGCTTCCTCCTCGGGTCGCTGTTTGAATCCCGAGCCGTCATCGGAGTAGACGACGTTGCCGGCAAGGTCGCGGAGCCGGAGCCGGAGTATGTCGTGTTGGCGGACTGCCTTCCTGACCAATGTCTGCATGGACGAATTCTCGCTTGGAGTCAGCCCCTTGCTCAGAGGCTGACTACCCAGGCGAGGCTCCACTGCGGTCTGTGCAACGACCAACGCCTCGGATCGACCTTCTTCGATGCCGCGTTGACGCGCCTCTGAGCGATAGCTGATCCCAAGAACGATCCCGAGCAATATGACTGGAACAAGGCTGATCGCGGCGTAGCTTGCCAACAGTCGGAGCACCGTCTGGCGCGCTGGCGGTCCGGCGCTGCGCGCCTCAGGTGTCTGAGCGGTCATCTGCACAGGAGAATCGTCGGTCGGCATTCCTTGCCATCGGTTCGCTGTGGCACACGTGTCCGACATTTGCGGATCCTCTCGAAGCGCCAATGTAACGGTGCACGGTTGCAGCTGGGTTGCGATTCTGTCTCTCGCGCGGTGCGAGAACATCGCTGCTCGGCTCGGCCCCTTGGTGTTCGGCTCGGCCTTCCGCTCGGCGACCCCCTTTGAATGAAGTGCGACGGTGTTTGAAACAGCCTGAGGTTCTGGTGCCCATTGGTGCGATCTCCCTAGCTATAGCTAGTGGTTCGCTGTCGATCTCCGCTGGAGTCGGCCGGTGAGCGGCGACCAAACCCCCGCAGCGAGCTCGTCAGCACCCAGCCGCCGAATGAGGAGATGAAACCGCGCGGGTTGCCTCAGACGGGACACTCCCATCACGACGAGAATCGATGTACTTTTGGCAACCAGTGGACCGAGGATGGTGACCGAAGCGCAGTCGATGGACGGCCCGCAAGGGGGAGACCCCATCGGTCCGGGCCTCCGCACGAGCCTCCGGCGCGTCTGGGGGACGAGGCGAGGCCGGCAAGCGCTGGCTCTCGCTGCCGGCATCGTCGTGGTCGTGGTCGTTCTCACGATCGGCCTCGTGGTCTTCTCCTCGATATCGCGCGAGTCCCAGTCCTATAAGGACGGGTTTTCGGTGGGGGGAGCTGTCTATGCCGCCGATAGCCCCGCCCAACTTGGGGCCCAGCAAGCCTGCACGAACACCGAACTCCGTGGGCCGCACCATGGAGGCCTCCCCTCGGGTGACAATCCGGTGCAATGGCAAAAGGGGTGTGTGGCTGCATTCGCGTCTGCTCAGAGCGGTAACTAGTGGATGTCCAAGGGAAACCGCCGAGCCAACCGGACGAACCTCCCTGCCCCATCCGGCATCATCTCCTCGGTCACCCAATCGACCTCACCGGCCACTTGGCGGCCCACGGCCCCCTGAGGGCGCCCACTCTCCCTCATGTGACCTGGCAGCAAGCATTCATCACGGCCCTCGAAGCGGCCGGATTGACGGGTCGTGGCGGAGGAGCCTTCCCGACCTGGGCCAAGCTCGCCATGGCCGATACGGATGGAAGGGGAGGGATCCTCGTTGTCAACGGCATGGAGAGCGAGCCGGCCAGCGACAAGGACAAGGTCCTGCTGACAAGAGCCCCCCACCTCGTCCTCGACGGGGCCCAACTGCTGGCGTCCGCGTGCGGGGCGCACGAGATACTCGTGTGCGTTCCCCAGGGGCGGGATGCCATCGCCGACGCGGTGAACCGTGCGGTCTACGAGCGCGCCGAACGTCGGTACTCGATCGTGACCGAGGACCTCATCCGGCCTCCCTCCAGGTTTGTCGCGGGCGAGGAGTCTGCGCTGGCTCAGTGGATCGACAGGGGAAAACCACTCCCACTGTACCGGCGCGACAAGAGCGCGCCTCTGCGTATCGGCCGACTTCCCGCACTCGTGCACAACGCTGAGACATTGGCCCACATCGCGCTCGATCGCGCGACATGGACCCGAACCTTTCCGGGCCCGGGGAACAGCAGCACACCCCGGGACGTGCCTCGTCACGATTGGCGGTGCGGTCTCCCGCCCGGGCGTCGTCGAGGTCGACTGGGGCACGCCCCTGCAGGACATCGCGCAAAGGGCCGTCCCCTGCGACGCACCCTCCGCGTTCCTCATCGGAGGTTACGGCGGCACGTGGGTGGGCCCGACCCACTTTACGACGCCCTACTCCCCCAGTGCGCTCGGCGCCATCGGCGTCGCCACCGGGGTGGGTGTGATGATCGTCCTTGCCCCTTCCGCGTGCGGGTTGGCCGAATCGGCCCGCATCGCGCGGTTCCTGGCCGAGGAGAGCTCCGGGCAATGCGGCCCCTGCACGTTCGGGCTGCCAGCTATCGCCCACGACCTCGCACTGCTCTCTGGCGGCCGTCCGGACGCCCAACTCCTCTCGCGCCTGAGCCGGCGCCTGGATCAGGTGGACGGACGCGGAGCCTGTCACCACCCCGACGGTGCGGTCGGCATGGTGCGCAGCGCACTGCAAGTCTTTGCGGGGGATGTGGCCACACACATGGGCAGTGGGCCCTGCGCCAACGTCACTAATCCGTCTCAACTCCAGTTTCCGCGAGCGGTCGGCGTCTGAGAGTCGCTCTCTCCTTTGGTCGGGTTTCAGTCAGTTGGCCAGCAGCCGGCGCCCCAAGGTCACGAACTGGGAGGGGCTCAGTGAGCCGGGATGGATCGTCATGATGCGGCCGCTCCCCTCTATGAACACGGCGTAGGGATCACCCTCGAATCCGTACACCGCGTTCATCACGTGAGCCGAAACGTCGTCGCCGACCGGGAAACCCACACCGCTCGCCTTCACGAAGGACAGCGCATCGGACAGGGTATCCTCACTGTCCACGCCGATGACGGCGAGACGCCCGAGCGCGCTGTGCCCTGCGCGCAATGCCGTGATCTTCGCCGCGAGCAGCGGGATCTCTTTGTGGCAAATCGTGCACCAATCACCCATGAAGAGCACGACCACGGGTTTGCCGTCTCCCCCGCCGCTCTCGGGTGTGCCCACGCGACCTGCCACGTTGAGCCCGGAGAGCGAGAAGGACGGCGCCATACCGCCGGCGTGGGGCGGACCACTCGCGGTCGAGGTCCCCGCACTCGTGAAGAGCCCGATGGCGAGTGCGGCCACTGCCACACCCACCAGGACCAGAGCGACGGCTTTGTGCCTCCGATGCCAGGACGCTCTCCGGGTTGGCGGCGCGGTGGCGATCAATGCCTGGTGAGGATGTCGACAGCCATGACGACGAAGAGCACGGTCAGGTAGGTGATCGAGTAGCTGAAGAGCTGCATGGCCGCCTTGGGGGTCGCCTGCCAGCGCAAGCGCAGCGCCAATCCAAGGAAGACGAGGCCCAGCAGAGAAGCGGAGACGAGATAGATCACCCCGAGCGACGCCACCGGCGCAAGCAAAAGTGTTGTGCCGACCAGAAGCACGCTGTAGACGAGAATTTCCCGGGCCGTACGAGCGAAGGTCGCCACTGCCGGGAGCATGGGGACGTCGGCTGCCCGATAGTCATCCTTGTACTTGAAGGCCAACGCCCAGAAGTGTGGCGGGGTCCACACGAAGATGATGGCGAACAACACCACCGGGGTCCACGCCAGGTGGTCCGTCACCGCGGCCCACCCGACGAGAACGGGCACAGCCCCGGCCGCACCACCGATGACGATGTTCTGACTGCTGCGTCGTTTGAGCCACAAGGTGTAGACGAATACGTAGAACAGGGTGGCTGACACCGCCAGCGCAGCCGACAGTGGGTTCACCCACGTCCAGAGCTCTGCGAACGCGATGCACTCGAGGGCAATGGCAAAGATCAGAGCGCCGCGCGGCGACATGGCCCCGCTGACCAGCGGCCGGTTGCGGGTACGGTGCATGACCTTGTCGATGTCCCGATCGACGACCATGTTGATGGCGTTGGCCCCTCCCGCCGCGAGCGTCCCCCCGAGGAGGGTGGCCACCATGAGCCAGACGGAGGGAACGCCCCGCCGAGCCACGATCATGGTCGGCAACGTTGTCACCAACAGCAGTTCGATGATGCGCGGCTTGGTCAGCGCCACGTACGCGCCGACGTGCCGGACCAGGGAGGGCCGACGGGTTAGCTCCACCGCCGAAAGCGCCATCAGGTGAACGTCAACTCAGGAAAAGGCAATCATGACAATCGCCAGGATGCAGGTCGACGTGGCCAACCACACGGAAAAGATCCGGATGATGCGCACCTGATACCAGTGCCCGCCGTCATAGCGACCCCGGCGCGCTCGGGTCCACAACCCCAGGACGATGAACGCGAGCAGAAAGAGGTGGGCCAGTGTCGAGCCCATGAAGAACTCGAAGGTCGACGCATACGTTCCGTCGATGGTGGTGAACGGGAGGACCCCGAACTGGTAGCACTGCACCACGATCGCGGCGACCATGACGGCAAGCCCGAGAGCTGCCTGCCCGCTGATGGCGCTCCGTTTCGACTGGCGCTGGGACGATCGCTCTACGCCCCACACCAGCGCGGCGACAATCACCACCAAGATGGCGATGCTTACGGTGTACCAGGGCGTCGCCTTGGCGATCTCATGGGTGATGGGATTGCCGAGGCCGTCGGTGCAAGGGTTGGCTTTCGAGCAGGTTACGCCGCGCCACATCCCATCGGTGTTCAGCGCGCGCAAGTAGAACCAGTAGAAGACTTCCATCAGCAGGAACACGGCGTCGCCACTGATGAAGAGCCAAACGGCGAGCCTCTCTTTGAAGTGGCGTTGCTCGCGCGTCTCGTGGTGACCGGCGACCGCCTCGACCACCCGCCCCTGATCGTGGGGATCGGCTGTGATCGCCACTAGTCCTCACCCCTTGCGAGTGGTTTGTCGCTCGAGAGGTTCGGAACCAGCTCTCGATCTGGATCGGGCGCGGGGATAACGAGCGGAGCGACCGGTTCGGGCTCACCGTAGCCGTAAGGGTCCGAAGTGACGACAGGATCGACGAGGAAGTTCACCAGGGGAACCGGCGTCGGAACCTTCCACTCAAGGGTCTTCGAGTGCCACGGATTGGCGGGCGCCTTAGGACCATGCCGCAACGAGTTGATCCCGGCGTAGAGCAGGACGATCCACCCGAGCATCAGCAGGTACGCGCCGCCCGTCGCCATGTCGTTCGCAGGCTGGAAGATCGGATCGTAGAAGGCGACGCGACGCGGCATTCCCTCGAAACCCTCCCAGAACATCCCGAAATAGGTGACCTGGATGCCGATGGCAATCATCCAAAAGGCCGTTTTCCCGATCCTTTCGTTCAACATCTTCCCGGTGATTTTCGGAAACCAGTAGCACAGGCCCGCGGTGGCGGCGATCATCGCCCCGCCGAGCAATGTGTAGTGGAAGTGTGCAGTGACGAACATGTCGCCGTGGAAGTACTCGTCGACCGGTGTGTCGGAGAGATAGATCCCCGTGACCCCGCCGATGATGAAATTCCACAGGAACAGATAGACGAAGTACATCGGTAATCGCGTCCATATGCGCCCCTTCCATAGGGTCCCGATCAGGCACAAGAAGATGATGCCGGTCGGTATGGAAATGATCTCGGTGGTGACCATGAACGGCCCGGCCAACTCGGGAGCCCAGCCGGTCGTGAACATGTGGTGCGCCCAGACCATGATGGACAGCGCCGAGATCGCGACGAACCCCGCGATGGTCACCTTGTACCCGAACAACGGCTTGCGGGCGAAGGTGCTCGCCACCTCCAACAGGGCTCCGACCGGGGGTATCAAGATGATGTACACCTCGGGATGGCCGAAGATCCAAAAGGCGTTCTCCCATAGCCATCCCGTACCACCTTGGCCAGCGACGAAGAACGAGGTGCCAACGACCCGGTCGGTGATCATTGAGGTGAAGGCCATCAACAGGGCCGGCATGGCGTAGATACTGAGGGCAGCGCCGACCAGGGAGGCCCAGGTGAAGATGGGCAGCCGACCGAGGGTCATTCCCTTCGCCCGCATCGTGAAAACGGTGACGATGGTGTTCACTCCGGAGACCGTGACCGAGATCACGAAAACAATCATGGTGATGGAGAAGGCGTCCATGGCCGGAGGCGCCTGCACCGACAGCGGCGCGTAGGTGGTCCAGCCGGCGTCGACCCCCCCGAGCACGAACGTGGCCAGAAGGGGCGGGATGGCCGATACGACCACCCAGAAGCTCATGGCGTTGAGCCTCGGGAACGCCATGTCCTTCGCTCCGATCATGATCGGCATGACGAAGTTGGTGAAAGGACCGGTCACCATGATGATGGTGGCGATGATCATGCACATGCCGTGGATGGAGACGATGGCGTTGTAGGAGTTGGGGGAGAGGAAGGAGGAATGCGGCGAGATCAGCTGGGTGCGCATCATCATGGCCAGCGTCCCGCCGATGCCGAAGAGGACGACGACAAGGACGAGGTACTGCGTTCCGACAACCTTGTGATCGGTGCAGAACTTGTAGTACCGCTTCTTACCCTGCCCGACACCGGCGGCGTACAGCTCGTCCTCGTAAGTCTGGTCGTGCCCCAACATCCATCGGAGGGGGGCGTTGAAGGTCCCGACGCCCAGATTGAACCCGATCACCCATCCGACCATGGTGACCGTCACCACCATATCGGTGCCCCAGTTCGAGCTGTCCAGCAACGCGTGAGATACGAGCCATGCCACGAAACCCAGGAAAATGCCGGAGGCGAGGCCGGTGTAGACGTTCTGCCTGCGGTACAAGCCACCGGCGCTCGGACCGATCGGGGTGTCCTCGAGGAGAAGCGGAGCCAAGTCTGTGGTCACGTCGACGCCCTTTCCTTCTTCACTGCTTCGTTCACCGAGATGCCGTCGCCTCGGCAGCGCGTCGTTGGTCGTCGAGGCCCCTTGCGACTGGAGCCATTGCGAGAACTTCGCCGAGGTCACCACCGAACCCGGCGCGTACATGAACGAGTGATAAAGCCCGCAGAGCTGGCTGCAGCGAACGGTGAAACTGCCCAGCTTGTCCGGCGTCGCCCGTATCACCGTGGTCACGCCGGGGTTGGCGTCGACCTGGACCCCTAATGCCACCGGCCAGAAGCCATGGGTGATGTCGACCGAGGTGACGTTGAACTGCACCGGGCGGTTGACCGGAAGAACGAGTGAACGGGTCTCGACGCCGGTGCCCGGGTACGTGAACGTCCACAGCCACTGCTGGCCGGTCACATCGACCTGCAGGGTGTCCGGGATGCGAGACGTCCTCGGCGGAGTAGACGGTAAGCCCCCAGGCCAGCAGCACCAGTACGAGGACCGTTGAGGTACCCAGCCAGATCGCCGTGACCGTGCTGTTTCCCCGCAGAGGTGGCCCGTCCTCGGGCGGCTCGTCCTGGTTGCCGCGATGGCGCCATCCAATGAGGCTGTAGGCGGCCACGGCATAGACGACAGCAGCAACCGGCGCGGCGAGGATGGTGAAGAGCACGATCGTTCGCCACACATCCGTCCCTTCATGGGAGAGGAAGATCGGCATCAGATGGTGCGGTGCGAAGATCCCGATGAGGACGCCGACGGCCGTCATGAGGAACCAGATGATGAAGATCTTCCCGATCGGGCGCGAGAAGAACGGCTTTCCAGCGACGATCGAATCCGCCTGTGGGAGCACAGGGGCCTCGTCAGCTACCGGGTGCTCAGACGACATGGACGAACCCCGACATGTACCCGTAGGCGTTCATCGGACCTCCGAACGAGGCAATGGACGTCCCGCAGGGGAACTCGCAGTTCCAGGCGTAGAGGCCCTTGTCTCCCGAGATGAAGCTGAACACAATCGTCTCGTACTTGCCGTTGTCGGTCTGGCTGTCTCCAGGGACGAGCGGGAGCGGGACATTGAGAAAGAATCCGGGATCGGTCCCGGGCGTCCCTCGGACAGTGAACGTATGGCCGACGTTGTTCGGATTGATCGACGTGACGACCTTGCCGTTGATCCTCGCGGTGCCCCCGACCGTGCCGCGCACCTTGTCGAACCACGGGTTGTTGAGTGCGCCCCCGGAGTCATACTGGCGGATGGTGACGGTCACGAGGGAATGGGCGGGCACCTGGTATTGATTCGTCGGCCCGTACGTCGGCCAGGCCGGGTTCCCGCCCGGGTGGACCGGCACGCCGTTGACACTGCCGGACGCGTCGGGGTACGTGTTGAAGGCGAGCGTCACGTGCTTCATCGTGACCCCATGGACGGTGATCGTCCCCGCGTCGTTGGCAACCTGGGTGCCCACGGGGGACGAGTAGGCCTGGGCATGGAACAAGAGGCCGACGCCGGCGAACACGATGAGGGCGATCACGAGAATGATGGCGAACCCGAGCGGCCTGCTCCTGACCCTGGCGAGGCGATGTCTTCGGAGCCAGCCTGCTGTGCGGGTGCTTCCGACTCTTCAGCCACTCCTGCCCCCTTCCCCTCGAGATGAACTGACGAGGTGTCCAACTCGAAGTCGAATAGTAACCAAGATCGGCCGGCTTGTCCTGGGACCCTCCTGAGCCTTTCCTCGGCCCCTCCTGAACGACCCCTGCGCTTTCGTCCGAAGCCGACACGTTGTCACTAAGGTGTCGAGGTGGCCTCATCGGGACCCGAAGGGGAGATCCGCTCCGCGGTACAGCCGACCCGACTGACAGGGTCCGATGCCCTCCGCCTCCACCTCACGCTGGCCGGTGGGCTGGCCCTCTGCATCGGGGCCTTCGTCATTGAGCTCCTGCGGGCGCTCAGCGGCCATTCGTTCAGCTGGATGTACGTCTTCGAATGGCCCCTGTTTGCCGGATTTGCCGTCTACATGTGGTGGAACCTCTTGCAGGGAAACGACCGTGTGGATCGACGATCATCGAAAGCGTCCGCTCCGCGGTCTGCAAGCGCGCCGGACGAAGACCTCGACGCGTGGAACCTCTACCTTCAGGTCATGGAAGCAGCCGAGGGGGACAACCCAGCTCGACCGGCGTAGCCGGTAGCGAAGTAGTTCAGGCTCGACCGAGAGCCCGTTCGAACGAGGCGGACACCCCGCCTGAGGCAGCGGAGACCCGCATGGCGATGAGCACGAGCGCGGGAACGGCCCAAAAGTCGCCGCAGACCCAAAGGATGCCCGCCGCCCAGCGTTGATCCCGGAGCGCCCCGGCCGTGCCGTCCATGACGACGTTCATGGAGTACCACGGGCCTTTGGTGAATATCGACATGGCCATGGCGAGGACCAGCATCTCGAACGCCGTCGCGACGACCGCCACAATCTGCACACGGGTGGAACCGCGCGCCGGCCAGGGATGGGACGGCAGGATGACCCGCCAGAACAGCAACCCCACGATCACGAAGCTGGGCGCCATGAGCCAGTTCATCACCCACCCGTGCCACGAGGCCCAGTCGAAGACGACGGGTATGTGCCAGAGCACCATCACCGCGTTGAAGAGCACCACCGCCACTATCGGACTGACCAAGAACGAGGCCACCGCACGTAACCACGCCGTCGACTTCGATTGGTAAATCGAGCGCAGAAGCCGCCGTCGGGTGTCGACAGGGAGCGCGAACACCAGCGGCACCCATGGAGCGCCGATGATGAGCAGGGGGGGAGGTAGAACATCTCGAGGACATGGATGATCATGTGGACACTCAGCCACTGCATGCCCCAGCGTTCGAGTGGACCGGAAACGACCAACGTCAAGCCGAGGAGACCGGTATAGAAGAACCAGCTCCGCTTCCGGGTCTCGCGCCGATGCTCCGGCGTTTGGCGATGTGCCAACCACCGCAATCCCATTTCATGCATGACGCCGACGGAGACGGCGATGCAACCCAAGGGTGTGACTTGCCACATCGGCGGCAGCTGCACGTGCCCGTCCTTCCCTCGCTCGTGGAATGGTACCGCCGGTCAGCTCGATGAGCCGTACGGAACAGGAACGGTGAGAGACCCGGTCCGGGTCCAGCCGGTGGCTCCTGCGGTCCACGCCCACACGGCGAGATGGGAGCCCGTCACCACGAAGGCGTCAACCTCGGCGCCGTCGGTGGCCACACCACTCGCACCTCGGGGGGCGGGGGGCAACGTCGTCCACGAGGCGCCCGGCCCGGCGACCACTTCCACGCGGCGCTCCGCACCCGACGCCAGGAGCACGGCGAAGCTCTGCCCGAGACCGCCGCCCGCTGGCGGTCGCCTTGACCGACCAGCCGGCAGGAATCGGAAAGAGGGTCGGTCCGGCCCATTGGTCGGTCGACCCGCCCCCCCAGAAGGCCGCGAGTGATGTCCGCTTCCCCGAGCCCACTTGTCCCAAGCCGGCAATGCCGCCCGAGGTGCTCACGAGACGGGTCACCGAGGCGGCGGCGTTGCCCGGGCCGAGCGGCAGGCCGATGTCGCTCCACGTGGATGGGCCCGCGCTCGATGGGGCCGTATCAGCCAGCAGGCCGATCTCACCCTTTCGAGAGCACTTGAGCCCCAACAGTGGGCGTGCGGCATCGTTATAAGCCACAGCGGTAACTCCCCGCACACCGCACGACGGGGCAACGGTGCTCAGGGCGGTCGCCGACGTCAGCGGCCGCCAGATGGAAAGGTCGCCCGCCGTCTGGAGGACGCGGTCACCGTGGGTTGCGACGAGGGCCAGCGTCTCCCCCGTGGGGCCAACCGCCAACGCGTCGGGCAATCGCCACCAGTGGGGACGGCAACTCGCCCGACGACCACTTTTCGCCACCATCGCTGCTCTGGGCCACGGGCGAGAACCTGAGGTCGGCGGAGGTCAGGAAGCCAATGGTCAGTGCACCCGATGCCGAGGAGGACAGCACGAGGCCCCCGTTGCTCGCTACACCGGGTGGCGTGTGCAACGCCCACGAGCTCGTGGCGGTCGGCCGCAGGAATACCTCCCAGAACGTGTTGCTCGGGTCTTGCAAGTGGCCCATGGCGATCAGAACCGAGGACCCTGATGGCGTGGTCGTGGACACACTGATCGCGGCCGGCGGACTGACCGTCGCGGCGAGACGCAAGGTCCCGCCGGCACTCCGCGAGGTCGTCAGCGCGATCACGGCGGCCGCGGCGACCGTTGGCAGTATCGCCCAACGCCTCATGAGTGCATGACCTGGTCGATCTCCGAAACGAGCAAACTGGAAAATGACGAGCGCTCAGCAGAGTTCGACCCGGGGTCAGCGTCGATGATCCAGCGGGTGATGCCGTGGGGATCGATGACGTACGCCAGGTCGGCGTGAATCGTCATCGAGCCTGCTACGCCATTGGTTACCGCAACGCCGTACGAATTCAGGACGGCCGCCAGGTTGGATGCCGAACCTGTGAGGTAGAGCCAGTTCGACTGGGAGTCGAGCCCCTCCTGGCGATCGAAGTCGTCGATGGCGGTGACCGAGTGGTATTGGGGGTTGGCGGCGATGGCAACGAAGCGGACTTTGCCCGCAGCGGATCCGAGCATCAGGCTCGCCGCCTTGAATTCCTGAGCGATGACGGGGCAGTCCGTGGTGCACACGGGATCGAGGAAGGTCATGGCCACCGTGTACCCCCGCAGGCTCGATCAACGACACCCGCTGCCCCCGCTGATTCACGAGGTGGAAATCGGGCGCCGGCCGGGAGGATGCCTGCGGCGCTCCGTTGATCGCCTCCACCAGGTCCGGATCGGTGCGGCTGTTGACCGATGCCGCCACCATCGGGGCAGTCCCTACCAGCACCACCACAATGGCACCCACGGCCGCGGCGAGGCGTCCGGCGTATCCCGAATCGAGGAGCTCCCACCACCGGTGCGTCGACGCCATCTCTCCGTTGGCTGGCTCCTCGGCCGGAACGGCGTCGACGACCATGGCCGGTGCCCTGGTTATCGCCAGGTAGCCAGCCACCAGAAGAAGCAGCATGGGCACGATCGAGTTTGGATCGGTTCCGGTCCCGCCCAATACGCCGAAGTCCTCGATGAGAACCCAGTCCGCCAACCCCAGCACGATCAGACGCGAGCACGGTCGGGTAGAGGAGTTTGCGGCGACCCGAGAGCAGGGCCAGACCCGGCACGGACAAGGCCACCACCACGAAGAGATTGACCGCCCACCCGTGGGCCATGTCGAACGAGCCAAACGATGCGACGGCCGACGATGTGAAATGGGGCTGGGATGTTGCGGCCATCTGCTCCACCATCCCGGCCAGAGTTCCGGGCTTCGTCGAGGTCCCGCCTTGCCAGAACCCTCGACCGGGCCAGGCCTGTAGAACGGCCATGAGCGAGAAGGAAGGCGCCGGCGGTAGCGGTGACGGTACGGCCCAATCGTTGCCCGACCCAGGCCCGGTCGGGCAACGCCACGAGGCCACCGGCCACCACGTAGAGGAGGACGCCGCCGGGGGCGCCGAACAGCACGGTGAGACCCGGCGCGAAGAGGCCTCCGAACGCTTCGCCGAAGACCCAGACCACCAGCCCCCATCCGACGCTCCCCAGGCCGGCCAGGCGCGACCAGTACCCGCGGGGGGCGACAAGAAGGAACAGCCCGATACCCACTTGGATCCAAACGGCTGAGGCGGCGGCTGACGTCGGGTGACGGGTCCATGCCTCGACGCCGAAGCCCACGAGGCGCTGCACCCATTCGGGAGAGTTCGAGGCAGCCGGTCGCAGGACGTTTGGAGGCATGCCGAGGGGCATGGCTTGCTGCAATTGCAGTAGGCCGTCGATGACCCAGAGCACACCGAAACCAATCCTCAGCATGCGACGAGCCGGGGGCTCGGGAGCGACACGCCGGCGGTCTGGTGGGAACGGCTCTCCCTTGGCCGCGGCCCTGCGGTACTGCAAAGATCGCAATCCGTTCCAGGCCACGAAAAGGAGAAGCAACACCACGAAAATTAACGCCGCCTGGCGGCCGAGTGCCGTGTGGAACTGGTGGACGATCTCCGAGTCGCCCGCCCCTGGCGCGTGTCCCATTCCGGGCATCAGGCGTCATCCTTCACGGAATTCGTCATTGCCCCCATGGGCCGTGACGCTACCGCTCGTCGACTGGTTGGATCACTGCGCCCCTGTCAGCCTGTGACCGCGTCAGGTCCGCCCCCGTCAGGTCCGACCGCGTCGACCTGACCGCGTCGACCTGAGGCAACCACGTAGATGCAGCGCCAACCGACCAACTCCGTCCCGAGAAATGCGAGCGCAACGAGCACAAATGCGAACGCGTGCCCTGGCCTGACAGCGCCCGCGCTGTCATGCCCACAGCGACGCAGGTCAGCCACACGATGACGCCGGTCGGCGCAGGCTCAAAGGCACGGCGCCATGCCCGCCCCAGTACCCAACCCGCGCCTGCCCCGGCAAGAAACGGCCATGAGGTGCTGACCATCCCGGAGATCGTCTCGCCATCGGCATGGGACGCCCTTCCAATTGCGACAAAAACGATGATGCAAGCAGCGTCGAGCGCCGCTGCCGTCGCACGGTGCATAAACCCAGATCGTACCTGCTGCGCCCTAGCCCCTTGAAGTCGAGCGAGCGGCAGACTTAATCTGACGTCAACGGGTTGCCAGCACATGCCTCGTGGTGCATGCGGCCTGGAACGCCGACGTCGGTTTTCCGATCGCGGGGACTATGCACAGACCCTATGAGTGGGATATCCACCTGACCGCCTGGGTAGCCATCGTCCTCGTTGTGACCTTGGTCGTCCTCGGCCACCGTCGCCTCGTGCGGTCGAGCGATCATCCGATCCGTTGGAGCCGGCACGATGTCGCATTATTCACTGGTGCGTGCGCCGCGTCGTTGATCGCTCTCACCTGGCCCGTGGCCGACCTGGCCGCGCACTGGTCACTCACGGCGCTCGTTGTCCAACGCTTGATCTTGCTGCTGGCCGTGCCCCCGATGCTCCTTTTGGGACTCCCCTACGATCTCCTGGAACGGATCACTCGCCCCGCGGTGATCGACGCCGCCCTGAATCGTCGCTCGGCGTCCGGCAACGGCGATTGGCCTCGTCACCGTCCTCAGCGTTGCCGCCATGACCCCGCCGGTGGTGCAGGCGCAATCGTCATCACCCGCCCTGCGTGGCCTGCTCGCGGTAACAACGGTTCTCGCTGGGTTGGTGCTGTGGCTCCCCGTGCTCGGGCGCGTACCGGGCATCCCACGGCTGCGGCCAATCATGTGCTTTGGCTACCTCGCGGCGCAGGCGGTCGTGCCGGCCTTCCTCTCCTTTGTCCTCATCCTTTCGCCGCATCCGCTCTATGCGGTGTTTGCCGGGTCAAAGACCGCAATCGACCTGCGCCCACTCAATGACCAGCAGATTGCCGGGTTCGTTTCGAAGTTGACCATGTTGATCGTCCTCCTCACCGTCGGCGCCATCGGTCTCATCGGAGCACCCACGTCCGAAGAGGAAGTCAGCGTGGACGATCGCCTCGTGTGGGCCGATGTCCAGCGCCAGTTCGAGCGGGCCGAACGCAGGCGGTCACGGCAGGGCCCCGGTCAACCCGTCGCCCTCGCGGTGGCCGGGGCACTGCCCGGTATCGGCGAGCCGCTCCATGGCGCTCCGGGCCACCCGGCGGCTCCCGACGTTTCGAGCGACGACGTCAGCGGACGCGACCGGCCAGAATCATGAGTGCTCAGCGCGACTGGCGGTCTTTCATGAGGTCGGACTTGACGATGACGACCGATCCGAAGGCAACCGTATAGAAGGCCACCACAAAGGCGGTGAGGGCGAGCTGGGAGTAGGTGAATACAGCCACGACCACGAGGAGGACGTAGAGAACCGTGACCACGCGGCCCTGCCTCGTGGTGGGACCGAAGCCCAGCAGACCCTCCTTCTTCCCGAACCAGAGTTGAGGTTCGGTCGGTGGCACTTCAGCCATATCTCCTCCCTCGCCTTGACCTACGGCTCAAACTTACCCCCAAGTGCCTGCCCTGTCCCCGCCCACTGGTCACCGCGCAGTTGGTCTCGCTTCTCCCAAAGTGGCCCCGGCCAGAAGACCTAGGATGGGTCTGCCGCCCGAGTAGCTCAGTTGGTAGAGCACTTCACTTGTAATGAAGATGTCGCGGGTTCGATTCCTGCCTCGGGCTCCATCCGACAACCTCTGATTTCAGGCACAACCGGCGACTCCAGGGGGTGACCGCCGCCGGTGGCGACCTGAAGCCACAACCCGCACGTCGACAGTCAGGGCCGCGCGACGCCACGTTGGCGGGCCACTTCGAAGGCCGCCACGGCACCGGCCACGCCCACGTTGAGCGACGGGAGCGAGCCGTGCTGGGGAATGGAGACCACGGCGTCGCAGCGGCGGCGGACCAGTGGGGCCAGCCCCTTCTCCTCGCTGCCGACCACCAGGGCGATCGGGCCCTCACCGAGCGGGAGGTCGTAGAGCGACTGCGGCGACTCCCCGGCCAGACCGACGGACCACACCCCGAGCTCGGTCATCTGCGAGAGAGCTGCCGGTATGCCGCCGACCACGGCGAAACGGAGGTGCTCGATCGCACCCGCCGCCGTCTTGGCCACCGTCGGCGACAGGCGGGCCGAACGGTGACGGGGCAGCACCACCCCGTTCACTCCCGCGCACTCGACGCTACGGAGGAGCGCGCCGAGGTTGCGGGGGTCGGTGATCCCCGCGGCGACGAGCAGGAAGGGCTGTACCCCTTGCCGGGACGGCGCGCAGAGGTCCTCCAGCGCGACAGGCTCCACCGGGCGTGCGAACGCCAGGACGCCCTGGGGCGCCTCGGTGCGGGCCTGCGCATCGAGCCGATGACGTGGCACCGTCTCGACGGGGACGCGCAGACGGGACGCCAGCTCCTCAATGCGGTCCAGCAGGGGGGAGGGATCCTGATCTTCAGCGAGCAGGATCTGGCGAACGGTGCGCCGACCCACCGACAGGAGTTCGAGCACGGCCTGTCGCCCCTCGACCTGGTCGCCGCCGAGCTCGCTCGGCTCACGCTGATCGGGACGGTGCGGACGGCCCCGACGCGCGGCGTCGCCGCCGGGCCCCCCACCACTCCGGCTCGGCCCACTGCGTCCGCCGCCCCCACTACTGCCCCCGCCACCACCCCGAGAACCACGCCCCCCGCCTGCGGCGCTTCCCCCACTCCGGGGCGCGCCACGACGACCCGATGGCGGGGTCATGCCTGTTCCAGGAGCACGACGGCCAGGCAGGCGACACCTTCGGCCCGGCCCAGGGCGCCCAGCCCCTCGGCCCGGGTGGCCTTCACCGAGACCGGGGCACCGAGGACTGCGGTCAGCTTGGCCATCATGGCCTCGGTGTAGGGAGCCAGGCGGGGCGTGTCTGCCACCACGGTGCAGTCCGCATTCGCACACACGTAGCCCTGTTCGCGTGCCATGCGCACCACCTGGGTCAACAGCTCCACGCTGTTCGCCCCTTCCCAGACCGGATCGGTGTCGGGAAAGTGCCGGCCCAGGTCGCCGAGTCCCACCGCACCGAGCAGGGCATCGGAGATCGCGTGGCAGACCGCATCGGCATCGCTATGGCCACCCAGACCCCGCGCCCCCTCGATGACCACGCCCCCGAGCACCAGCGGCCGGTGGGGATCCTCGGAGAACCGGTGGATGTCGATGCCTTGTCCTATACGCACGCTCAACCTCTCAAGAGTCCTTCGGCCGTGCCCAGGTCGGCGGGGGTGGTGATCTTCAGGTTGCGGGGATCGCCGGGGACGACCCGCACGGTAGCGCCGAGCGCCTCGACCAGCGCGGCATCGTCGGTCGCCTCCGCCCCGGTGGCATGGGCCCGGCGCAGGAGCTCCGCCCCGAACGCCTGGGGCGTCTGCACCGCAACAAGAGAAGCGCGGTCGAGGGTGCGGGTCACGTTGCCGCCGGCGTCCACCACCTTGATGGTGTCGCTCACGGGCACCCCGGGGATGGCCCCGCCGGCGCCCTCGGAGACGACGGCCGCGATCACGGCACGGAACAGCGCGTCAGAGGCCAGAGGGCGGGCGGCGTCGTGCACCACGATCACCTCGGACGATCCCGGGACGGCGGCGAGGCCGAGGCGGACCGACTCGGCCCGCGTGCCTCCACCTTCGACGACGACATCGGCTCCGTGCGTCGCCCCGATCCCCGACCCGCGGGGGACGACCAGGACCACACCGGCGCAGGAGGGGCGGCAGGCCGCAACCGCCCACTCGACGACCGGACGCTCCGCCAGGACGGCGAACTGTTTCATCTGGCCGAAGCGCTGGCCCGAACCGCCGGCCACCACGATCGCCCACACCGTGGACACGGCGTCGCCGTTAGGTCAACGCGTCGTTCAGACGCTCTTCCGCCGTCTCTTCGTCCACGTTGAGGGCGAAGGTCAGCTCGGAGACGAGGATCTGGCGGGCCCGTTGCAGCATCCGCTTCTCACCGGCGGACAGACCCTTGTCCTTGTCCCTGATGGAGAGGTTCCGCACCACTTCGGCGACTTGGTAGATGTCACCGGAGCGCAGCTTCTCGGAGTGGTTCTTGTAGCGGCGGGACCAGTTCGTCGGCATGCGCGCTTCCTTCTTGCGCAGCACGGCGAAGACCTCCTCGACCTCTTCGTCGTTGATCACTTCACGCAGGCCGACGCCCTCGGTGTTGTCGGCGGGCACGTTGAGGATCAGATCCCCGTAGGCCAGGCGGAGCACGAGGTACTCGCGCTTCTCGCCGAAAGCCACCTTGGTTTCACGCTTCTCGATGACGGCTGCCCCATGGTGGGGGTATACGACTTTGTCTCCGACCTTGAACACGGAACTCCCTTGCACGGACACGGCGCCGGGCCAGCGACGATTTCAGAGGTGCCGCACCGGTCCCGACAGGTCAGTCGGCCGAACGGCAGCTTCTCATTTTACCAGATTCGCCCACTATTCGTACCGCTCGAAGATGCTCGCCTCGACCATGCGGGCCAACCCGTCGCGGATGAGACGGGCCGTGGCGGCGCCGATCCCCTCGACGGACTCCAGTTCGGTCGCGCTGGCCGACATGATCTCGGGCAGGGTGGCGAAGCGCTCCACCAGCCGTTCGATGAGGACCGGGGCCAGCTGGGGCAGGCGGTGCAGGAGCCGGTAGCCGTGCGGGGCCATCTCGGCGAACAGCTGGTCGTCGGGCGACGGCAGGCCCAGAATGGCCACCACGTGGGGCAGGTCCATCAGGTGGTCGGCCGAGAGCGTCCGCAGGCGCGCCTGGGCCAGCGGGCCGGCGTAGTCGCGCAGGACCAGCGAGACGGTGTCGCTGACGCCGGCGCTGAGCTCGACCGCCTGCAGCTGCACCAGGCGCCCGTCGGAGCCCAGCTCGACGAGATGCCCGTCGATCTCCTCCGCGATGCGGCGCACCATCTCCCCCGGTTGCAGCACGGCGACGACGTCGCGCACCGAGACCGTGTCCTCCATCTCGAGCCGCGTCAGCACCGTCAGGGCATCGTCGAAGCGCATGCGGAAGCGCTGCTGGGTGGCCAGCGCCTGGCTGGAGCGGTCGATCAACCACCCCGACGACTGGCTCGTGTGCTTGAGGCCGTTGCGGTAGACCGCGATGGTGGCCATGGCTTCGGAGACGGCGATCACGGGTACGTCGATGGAGCGGGCCACCCGTTCGGCCGTGCGGTGCCGGGTGCCGGTCTCGGTCGTGGCGATGCTCGCCTTGGGCACCAGGTGGACGTTGGCCCGGGCGATCCGGGAGGCATCGGCAGCCAGAATGATGGCGCCGTCCATTTTCGCCAACTCGGAGAGCCGCTGGGGGCTGTACTCCGCATCGAGCAGGAAACCCCCCGTGCACACGGAGAGCACGGCAGGATCATCGCCCACGACGATCAACGCCCCGTGCTTGGCCTGGAGGATCCGGTCGAGCCCCTCGCGCAGCGCCGTGCCCGGGGGCAACCAGCGCGAGCGCGTCGTTCAGCGGCTGGCTGCCACGTTCGACCACAGGGGAATCGTACTGGTCAGTGCCTCGTCGAGCGTACGGACACGGTGGAGCACCATGCCCGGTGGGACACCCTCGCCCGATGTGGACGCAGGCACGAGGGCCCGGCTGAAGCCGGCTCGCCACGCTTCGGCCAACCGGCGCTCGGCGCCCGGGACCATACGGACCTCGCCGGCCAGTCCGAGCTCGCCGAACACGACGAACTCGGGCGGCACCACCAGCCCTTCGGCGGCCGACGCCACGGCGAGAGCCACCCCCAGATCCACGGCCGGCTCGACGATGTTGATACCGCCGACGGCGGCCACGAAGACCTCGGCCGGTCCGACGGCGACCCCGGCCCGGCTGCTCAGCACGGCCAGCAACAGGGTCACCCGGGCGGCGTCGATGCCCAGCGTCTTGGGTCGTGTCCCCTCCGCTCCCGGCCCGAGCAGGGCCTGCACCTCGACCAGCAGCGGGCGCCGACCCTGGAGAACCGGCACGACGACGCTGCCGGGGACGCTGGGCATCCGGTCCCCCAACAACATGGGCCCGGGATCGGGCACGGCCCGCAGGCCGTCCTCGCGCATTTCGAAGATCCCCACCTCGCCGGCGGGACCGAACCGGTGCTTCACCGCCGTGAGCATGCGCAGGGCATGGTGCCGGTCCCCGTCGAAGGACAGGACGGTGTCGACCAGGTGCTCGACGGCCCGGGGGCCGGCCAGGTCGCCGTCCTTGGTGACGTGGCCCACCAGGACGATCGGGATGCCGGTTGATTTGGCCAGGCGGGTGAGGCGGTCCACGCAGGCTCTGACCTGGGCCAGGCTCCCGGCGGAGCCCGGCAATTCGTCGTCGGAGACGGTCTGGATCGAGTCGACGACGACCAGGGCCGGTCGGTGATGGACGATGGCCTCCTCAATGGCGACGACGTCGTTACCGGCCAGGGCCAGCAGATTCTCCGGCACGGCCCCGATCCGGGCGGCGCGCCCGCTCACCTGGGTCAACGACTCCTCGGCCGAGGCCAGGAGCACGTCGACGCCGGAGCCGGCCACCGAGGCCAGCACCTGGAAGAGAAGCGTGGACTTGCCCACTCCGGGAGGACCGAAGACCAACGTGACGGAGCCGGCGACGAAACCCCCGGCCAGCACCCGGTCGACCTCCACCACCCCGGTGGGCATCGGGAGGGCCTCGCAGCCATCGACGTGACGGAGCGACACCGCGACGGCGCCGTTCGACAAGGGCGTGGCGCTCGCCTGCGCCGGGACGCCGCCGGCGACGTGGACGCCATCAGCGTGTTCCACTGCCCGCAGTGCGGGCAACGCCCCACCCATTGGGGGGCGACGCCCTCACACGCGGTGCAGAGGTAGATCTCGATCCGTCGGGCCATGGCGGCACCCTAGGGAAAGGCTGTGACAAGCGGCGGGATACCTACCCGGTCCCCGGGATCGCCTGCCGGGACGAAGGGCCGGACCTACTCCCCTTCGACGCCCGCTCCGGCCAACTCCATCGGAGGCGGCTGAATGCCCTCGATGGCCCGGAAGCTGAGCTGTGGCCCTTCCCCGTCGATGGGCGACTCCTCCACGTCGACGACGATCGTCTCGCCGACCCGGAACTCCTTCCACAAGATCCGCTCGGAGAGGGGGTCTTCGACCAGCTGCTGGATGGCCCGGCGCAGTGGCCGTGCTCCGAGCTGGGGGTCGTAGCCCTTCTCCGCCAGGAACGTACGGGCGGCCGGGGTGAGCTCGAGGCCGATGCCCTGGTCCGACAGCTGCGTGATCGTCCGTGACATGAGGAGATCGACGATCTCGGTGACCTCCGCCAGCGAAAGCTCGTGGAAGACGATGACCTCGTCGATGCGGTTCAGGAACTCGGGACGGAAGTGGGACTTGAGAGCCTCGTTGACCTTGGCCTTCATGCGCTCGTGGGTGACGGCTTCCGAATTCTGGGCGAAACCGATGGCGGTCTTGCGCAGGTCGGACGTGCCGAGGTTCGACGTCATGATCAGCACCGTGTTCTTGAAGTCCACCGAACGACCCTGGGCGTCGGTCAGGCGACCGTCTTCCAGAATCTGCAGCAGCGTGTTGAACACGTCGGGGTGCGCCTTCTCGACCTCGTCGAAGAGAACCACGGAGAACGGCTTGCGCCGCACCGCCTCGGTCAGCTGACCGCCCTCTTCGTAGCCGACGTAACCCGGAGGCGAGCCCACCAGACGGCTGACGGTGTGCTTCTCCATGTACTCGCTCATGTCGAGCTGGATCAGCGCATCCTCGTCGTCGAAGAGGAACTCGGCCAGCGTCTTGGCGAGCTCGGTCTTCCCCACGCCCGTGGGGCCGAGGAAGATGAACGAGCCACTCGGGTCGCTTCGGGTCCTTGAGGCCGGCCCGCGTACGGCGGATGGCCCGCGAGAGCGCCTTGAGCGCCTCCTCCTGGCCGACGACCCGCTTGTGCAGCTCGTCCTCCATGCGGAGAAGCTTGGCCGTCTCCTCCTCGGTCAGGCGGTAGACCGGGATCCCGGTCCAGGCCGCCAACACCTCGGCGATGACTTCCTCGTCCACGACATCGAACAGATCGACGCCGTCGGCCCGCAACTCGGCATCCTGCACCTCTTTGCGGTCGAGGCGCTCCTTCTCCTGCTCGGCCAGCTTCTTGGCCTGCTCGAAGGCACCCTTCTCGATGGCGGCTTCCTTGTCGGCCCGCAGCCGCAGGATCTCCTCGTCCAGCTTCTTGGTGCTGGTCGGGTGTGGACATGCGGCGGATGCGCAGCCGGCTGCCGGCCTCGTCGATGAGGTCGATCGCCTTGTCCGGGAGGAACCGGTCGGCCAGGTAGCGGTCGGCCAGGTTGGCCGCGGCCACCAGGGCCTGATCGGTGATGCTCACGGCGTGGTGCGACTCGTAACGGTCGCGCAGGCCCTTCAAGATGTCGATGGTCAGCGCCACTGAGGGCTGCTCCACCTTGACCGGCTGGAAACGACGCTCGAGGGCGGCATCCTTCTCGAGGTGCTTGCGGTACTCGTCGATGGTGGTGGCGCCGACGGTCTGCAACTCGCCGCGTGCCAGCATCGGCTTCAAGATCGAAGCCGCATCGATGGCGCCTTCGGCCGCGCCGGCACCGACCAACGTGTGGATCTCGTCGATGAACAGCACGATGTCACCGCGGGTGCGGATCTCCTTGAGCACCTTCTTCAAGCGCTCCTCGAAGTCACCGCGGTAACGACTGCCGGCCACCAGTGCGCCGAGATCGAGCGTGTAGAGCTGCTTTCCGGTCAGAGTCTCGGGGACCTCGTTGGCCACGATGCGCTGCGCCAGACCTTCGACGATCGCCGTCTTGCCCACGCCGGGCTCGCCGATCAACACCGGATTGTTCTTGGTGCGCCGCGAGAGGACCTGCATGACCCGCTCGATTTCCTTCTCGCGTCCGATGACGGGGTCGAGCTTGCCGTCGCGCGCCAGCTGCGTCAGGTTGCGACCGAACTGGTCGAGCACCGGCGAACCCGAAGGGTTCTCGCCCGACGTGGCGCCCTGTGCTGGCGCCGACCGACTCCTTGCCCTGATTGCCGGACATGAGCTGGATGACCTGCTGGCGCACCCGTCCCAGATCAGCGCCCAGGCTGACCAAGACCGTTGCGGCGACGCCTTCGCCCTCGCGCACCAGACCGAGCAGCATGTGCTCGGTCCCGATGTAGCTGTGACCCAGCTGCAGAGCTTCGCGGAGCGAGAGCTCCAAGACCTTCTTGGCCCGTGGGGTGAACGGAGGGGACCCGCTGGGCGCCGTACCGGCCATCCCGATGGTCTCCTCGACCTTTTCACGCACGGCCTCGAGTGAGATCCCAAGCGACTCGAGAGCCTTGGCAGCTACGCCTTCGCCCTCGTGAATAAGACCGAGCAGAATGTGCTCGGTACCGATAAAGCTGTGGTTCAGGAGACGTGCTTCCTCCTGAGCCAACACCAACACCCTCCGTGCCCGGTCGGTGAAGCGTTCGAACACCCTGACCGCCTCTCTCTCTAACTCGTACTTCAGTGTACCTGCGGGCCCTTGTCCAATCGGCGGCAGGTCGTATGTTGGGATCATATTGGGAACGCATTGGGGACCAGGCTGGAGGCGACCCCGGACCGGCGCCCGATCGTTCGGCTGTCACACCAGTTCGGCTGTCGCCTATCGTCACGGGGAGTGAATGCGTCGGAAGCCCTCGACCTGCCCCTCCTGGAGGAGGGGTTGCGGCGCGTCGAACCCCTGCTCAACGCCAATGTGGTCACGGGCGACAGCTTCCTCGATTCGGTGACCACACACCTCATCACCGCAGGTGGCAAACGCCTTCGGCCCCTCCTGGCGCTCGCCGCGGCCACCGGTGGGGAGCGTGACGCGACCCACGACGAGCTCATGGGGGCCGTGGCGGTCGAACTCGTCCATCTGGCCTCGCTCTATCACGACGACGTGATCGACGAGGCCACGATCCGCCGCAACGTCGAGAGCGTAAACAGCCGTTTCGGAAATTTGGTCGCCATCGTGGCCGGCGACTACCTGTTGGCCCGATCGGCCGCGATCGCCGCCGGCTTGGGCGTCGAGGTCGCCGCGCTGCTCGCCGAAACGCTGGCCAACCTCTGTCAGGGGCAGGTCTCCGAGGTCCGCTCCGCCTTCCAGATCACCCGCAGCCGGGAGGACTACGTCAGGGCGATCACCGGGAAGACAGCCGCCCTCACTTCCACCTCGTGCCGGATCGGGGCGCTCACCGGCGGCCGCCCGACACACGAAGTCGATGCCCTGACCGAGTACGGCCACTGCTTCGGCATGGTGTTCCAGATCCGCGACGACATCCTCGACATCACGGCCACGGCCGGCGAGCTGCTCAAGCCCGCCGGGCAGGACCTGGCCGAAGGCATCTACAACCTGCCGACCCTGGTGGCCCTGGCCGATCCCGATGCGGGGCCCGACCTGCGTGCGCTCCTGGGACAACCGCTGGGCCAACCCGAGCGAGAGAAGGCGTGCGCCATCGTGGCCGCGTCGTCGGGCATTGCGGTCGCGGTGGACGCAGCCCGCACCTATGTCGACCGGGCCCGGGACGCCACGTCGGGTATCGCCAACCAAGCCCTACAAGAGGGCCTGACCCAGTTGGCCACCGAGCTCCTCACCGACCTGCCCGGCTAGCTGATTCCCCGAGTAGTTCGCTGAATTCCTCGGGGAATTCGCTCAGGAAGTGCTCGTGGCACTTCCGCACTTGGCGGCGATCTTGGCCAGCAGCGTGTTGCCCTTGGCTTCCAACTTCTCCACGCGGGTGATCCGGTTGGAGATTCTCGTTGCCACCTTGGTGTGCCCGGCAGCAGTCGCCTTGGCCTCGCGGGCCTGCGCCTTGGGGAGCCACGCGGCCGCCTTGGTCTCGCGGGCATGAATCCGCGTCGCCAGGGTCTCTGCCTTGGCACACCGTGCAGCGTGCGTCGCCGGTGTGCCAGTCGCCGGTGTGCCAGTCGCCGGTGTGTTCGCCGCGGTCGATCCGACGGTCGCGGCACCGGCAGCGCCGGACAGCCCGATCATTCCGGCGGCGCCGAAGGCCAACGAGCCCGACACTGCGGCCACTGCAATGAGTTTGCGCATCATGATGTTCTCCTCAACTCCCGTTACTTTCGTAACTTCTGTTCGCGGAGTCCGGTGTGGAACTCGCTCACCCTCACTGTGCAGCGCAAATGTGAGGAAGCTGTGAGGAGAATGTCATGGTGCAAAAAAGCGTCAGCGGCCTCAGGGCCTCAGGGCCGCGGCGCCTCGGGGCGCAGCGTCGGGAAGGCGATCACCTCGCGGATGTTCGTGACGTCGCCCAGCAGCATGAGCAGGCGATCCACACCGAGGCCGAAGCCCGATGTGGGAGGCAGGCCGTACTCGAGGGCACGTAGATACTCCTCGTCGACCTCGGCCACCTCTTCCTCGTCACCGGCGGCATGCCGCGCCGCCTGCTCCATGAAGCGGGCCCGTTGATCGTCGGGATCGATGAGCTCGCTGAAGCCGTTGCCGAGCTCGCGCCCCGCCACCACCGGCTCGTAGCGCTCCACCAGATCGGGACCGTCGCGATGGCGGCGGGCCAGCGGTGACACCTCGGCCGGGTAGTCGATGACGAAGACCGGCCCCCAGAGCTCGGCTTCCGTGGTCTTCTCGTAGATCTCCAGGAGGATCTTTCCCGGGCCCCAGTCGTCAGCCACGGCGATGCCGACTTCGGTCGCCACCTTCACCAGTTCGTCGCGCGGGCTGCGCACGGTAAGCGAGTACCCGGTGGCCTCGGTGATCAACTCGGACAACGTGGCGCGCCGCCACGGCGGCGTGAGGTCGAGCTCGCGCCCGCCGTACGACAACACGGTCGTGCCCAGAAGATCGTGTGCGACGCCGGCCACCAACTCCTCGAAGACGACCATCGTGTCGTTGTAGTCCGCGTAGGCCTGGTAGAGCTCGAGCGTCGTGAACTCCGGATTGTGGCGCGGCGAGATCCCCTCGTTGCGAAAGCTGCGGCCGATCTCGAACACCTTGTCGAAGCCGCCGACGACGAGTCGCTTGAGGTACAGCTCCGGCGCCACCCTGAGATACAGGTCGATGTCCAACGTGTTGTGATGCGTGATGAAGGGTCGCGCCGTCGCCCCGCCGGCGATCGGATGCAGGATGGGCGTCTCCACCTCGACGAAGCCCTGGGCCCACAACCGTTGGCGCATCGCCTGCACCACGTCGCTGCGCAACGTGAGGAGCTGCCGTGTCCGCTCGTTGGCCCACAGGTCGACTTCGCGCTGGCGGTACCTGGTCTCGACGTCGGACACACCGTGCCACTTGTCGCCGAAGTTGCGGCGAGCCTGGGCCAGCAACTCCCAGCCGGTCACCTTGACCGAGAGCTCGCCCCGCCTCGTGCGCACGACCTCGCCGCGGGCGCCGATCCAGTCACCGAGGTTGAGCCGGATGAACTCGTCGAACGCCGCCGTCACCGCGGCCAGCGCGAAGAGCTGGACCGAACCGGAGGCATCGCGGAGCTCGCCGAACGCAAGCTTGCCCTGGGGCCGCAGGAGCATCAGGCGCCCGGCGACGGCAACGGTCTCCCCCGACTCCTCGCCATCCGCGAGCTGCGACCAACCCTCGACGACCTCCGCCGCGCTGTGGGTACGGGCGAAGCGATACGGGATCTCACTGCCGGCGCCGGCCGGACCGCCGTCTCCGGCCACACCGGCCGGACCGCTCACTTGTTGCCGTCCGACACGTTGCGCTCGTAGACGATGCGCAGTCCGTGCAGGGTCAGCCAGGGTTCCACGTGCTCAATGGTGTCCGAATGTGGCGCGATGAGCGAACTGAGGCCGCCGGTGGCGACGACGGTGGACGGGCCGAGCTCCTGCATGAAGCGCCGCGCCAACCCGTCGACCTGCGCCGCGAACCCGTAGAGCGTCCCCGACTCGATCGACTCCACGGTCGAACGCCCGATGACGTGGCGGGGCTCGACCAGCTCCACCCGGCGCAATGCGGCGGCGTGCTGGTACAACGCCTCGAGGCTGATGGCCACGCCCGGGGTGATGGCGCCTCCGAGGTACTCGCCGGCGGCGCTGATGGCCTCGACCGTGGTGGCGGTCCCCATGTCGATCACCACGCAGGGGCCGCCGTAAAGGTCGTAGGCCCCGACGGCGTTGGCCACCCGGTCGGCACCCACCTCTTTGGGGTTGTCGTACAGGATGGGCATGCCGCTCTTGGTCCCGGGCCCCAACACGACACACGGCACCTGCTCGAACCAGCGACTGGCCATCTGCCGAAGCTCGCCGGTCACGTTGGGCACCGAAGAGCTCACGGCGATGCCGGTGACCGAGCTCGCGATGTCGAGCCCTTCGAGGTCGAGCAGCTGCGTGAGCAGGACGGCGTGCTCGTCGGGGGTCCGCGTGGGCACCGTCGAGAGCCTCCAGTGGTGCGTCAGCCCGCGGGGCGCGTTGGGATCGGTCTCGGTGCCGATGCCCACACCGACGCTCTCCTCGGGCTCCGAGGCCGAATCGGCTTCGGACAGCGAGTACAGCCCGATCACCGTCTCGGTGTTCCCCACGTCGATTACCAACAGCACGGTCAGCCCCCCTCGGTGCGACGCCAGATGAGATCGAGTCCCAGGTCGAGCACCGTCGCCGAGTGCGTCAGTGCACCGACCGATATCCGGTCCGGCCCGACCGCGGCATAGTCACCAATCGAGCTGCAGCGTCACCCCTCCCGAGACTTCTGTCAAAATCGGCCCACGCGCCTCGGCGTGCGCCACCTCGATCGCCCGTGCGACCGTCTCCGGGTCCATGTTGTCGAGCAGGACGGCGTCGGAGCCCGCCCGCGCCGCCTCGACGACCTGTTCGAGGGTGTCGCACTCGATCTGCACCAGGCGGCCCGGCCACATGGCCCGCGCCCGTGCGACCGCTTCGGTGATGGTGACCCCGGCCAGGTGGTTGTCCTTGACCAGCACGGCTTCGGAAAGGCTCGATCGGTGGTTGACGCCCCCGCCGGCCTGGACCGCCGCCTTCTCGAGGGCCCGCAGCCCCGGCGTGGTCTTGCGCGTATCGAGCACTTCGACCGCCGGATTGCGGGCATGCGCCGCGGCGACGTACTGCGCAGTCAAGGTGGCGACACCGGAGAGACGGCCGAGGAAATTGAGCGCGGTGCGTTCCGCCGTGAGGATCGGCCGCAGCGGGCCGGTGACCTCCATGATGGTCTGCCCCGGGACCAGCACGCTGCCGTCGCCGAGATACCAGATCAGGGGCAGATCGGGATCGAGCTGGCGGAACGTCTCGGTGACACAGGCCCGCCCGGCCAAGCACTCCGGCCTGGCGGGCCCGCAACGCCACGTGTGCCGTGGCGGCCTCGGGCACCAGCGCGGTGGTGATGTCCCCGTCGGCCAGCAGGTCCTCCGCCAGGGCGCGTGCCACGGCGTCGGTGACGACCGGATCGGGGCCCGGGTGGGAAGGCGGCTCCGGAGTCACTGCCCCGTCGCGCCGGCCACACTCGCCTCATCGCGGACCCGGGACGGGCCGAGCCCGCGTGCCTCATCGCGCATCGGCGGCGCGCCGTGCACCTGACGGAGGCGCCAGCGCGGCTCGGTGTCCGGATAGTCGCTGCGGGAGTGGGCGCCCCTGCTCTCGGTACGTGCACGCGCCGAGAGCAGGAGGGCGTCGGCCAGTTGCAGGAGGTTGCCCAGCTCGCCGGCCGCCACCGAAGCCGTGCGGTCACCCAGGGCGGCAGCCACGTCGGCGACGCCTTCGGCCGCCTCCGCCAAGGACTGAGCGCTGCGCACCACACCGGCGCCGCCGGTCATCGTCCGCTGCAGCGAGTCGCGCAACTTGGCCACGTCGGGCATCGTCCCCGTGTCAGCCGGCGGCCACGAGCGCGGTGAACCGGACAACTCGACGCACCCGATGCCGTCGAGGGGAGCAGCGCCGAGCACCGCCCGCAGGGCCCCGCTGGGCTCGGGACCCGAGTAGTCCGCGGCGATCCGCTCAGCCAGGCGGGCGCCGAACACCATGCCTTCGAGCAACGAGTTCGAGGCCAAACGGTTGGCCCCGTGCACGCCCGTGCACGCCACCTCGCCCACGGCCCACAAGCCGGGCAACGCCGTCGCACCCCACAGGTCGGTCACCACGCCCCCCGAGAGGTGATGGGCCGCCGGAGCGATCGGGAGCCAATCGGTCTCGGGGTCGAGCCCGATGGACGTCAGCGACGCCGCAATGGTCGGGAAACGCTGAGGGAAGCGCTCCAGGCCGGTGGCGTCCAGCCACAGATGATCGGTGCCCTGCTGCGGCCATGCGGGCCGCCATGGCCCGGCTCACCACATCTCGCGGGGCCAACTCGTCGACGAACCGGTCGCCCGCGTCGTCGCGCAACAACGCCCCGTGCCCGCGCAGCGCCTCCGAGAGCAGCGGACGCGGCATGGCCGGATGGTGCAGCGCCGTCGGGTGGAACTGCACGAACTCGACGTCCGCCGTCGGCACGCCGGCGCGCAGTGCCATGGCCACGCCGTCCCCGGTCGACTCGGGCGGGTTGGTGGTGACCGAGAAGAGCTGACCCGCCCCGCCCGTGGCCAGCACGACGTGCTCGGCCCGGACCTCCACCGCAGGACCCTGCGGGGGCAGTGCCGTCACCCCCACACAACGCCCGCCCTCGATGAGGAGATCGAGGGCGAACCATCCTTCCAGCACGGCGCTCGCGGTGCGGTACGTGGCGTCGACCAGGGCTCGCTCCACCTCGGCGCCCGTGGCAGCGCCACCGGCGTGGACGACGCGCGGGCGCGAGTGCCCACCTTCCCGGGCCAGGGCCAACAGCCCGCGTGGACTCCCGGTCGAACTCCACCCCGAGCGTGATCAGCTCGTGGACGCGGGCCGGTCCTTCATCGACGAGGATCCGCACCGCCTCCTCGTCGCACAGATCCGCGCCCGCAGCCAGGGTGTCCGCAAGATGCAGATCTGTCGAGTCCTCGTCGCCTCCGAGCACCGCGGCCACACCGCCTTGGGCCCATCGGGTCGCCGATTGGGAGAGCACGCCCTTGGTCAGCACACCGAGTGAGGGCGACGGCCCGCCGTGTGGTGCCGGTCCGGCCAGCCGGACCGCGGCCGAGAGGCCGGCCACGCCGCTCCCGAGGACCAGGACCTTGAACGGTCCCGGCCGCACTGGTGTGCTCACGCCGGTTCGGTCAGGCTGAGCTCGGTGTCGAGGAGGGCCGATGCCGCATCGATGACCCGATTCCGCCCGTCGACGTGCACGACCCGCGGGACGTAGGTCGACAGCTCTTCCCGCTCGTACTCGGCATAGGTGATCAGGATGACCTTGTCCCCCGGGGAGACCAGCCGTGCGGCGGCGCCGTTGAGGCAGATCTGGCCCCGCTCGCCTTCGATGGCGTAGGTCTCGAAGCGGGCCCCGTTGTCGATATCGAGGACGGCCACCTGCTCGTAGGGGAGGATGTCGGCCAGCGCCATCAACTCGGTGTCGATGCTCACTGAGCCCACGTAGTTGAGGTTCGCCCCGGTCACGGTCGCCCGGTGGATCTTCGACTTCATCATGCGGCGCCGCACCGGTCAAGCGATCCGTTCCAGGTGGCGTGCGGCGTCCCGACCGGCTCCGCGACTGGTCGACCCGGCACAGTTGTCAATGAGGCGGACCGGTCCCACCTCGGCCGCGATGAGCAGTCGCAGGGACGCCGGGTCCTCGATGACCTCGCGCGCCACCAGGTCCTGGTGACCCACCGCCACCGCATAGTCCAGCCGCACCAGCGGCTCGCGCGCCACGACGAGGCGCATCGCCTCGGCCACGCTCGAGGAGTACTCGACGCCCTGTTCGAGCAGGGCCCGCCCCTCGGCCAGAGCCTGCGAAAGGACCACGGCGGCGCGGCGCTCCTCGGGCGAGAGGCGGACGTTGCGACTGGAGAGAGCGAGGCCGTCGCGTTCGCGCACGATCGGGCACCCCACCACGTCGATCGGGAGGGACAGGTCGGCCACCATCTGGCGTACGACGGCCAACTGCTGGAAGTCCTTCTCGCCGAAGTAGGCCCGGCAGGGCCCGGCGATGGCGAAGAGCTTGGTGACGACGGTGGCGACGCCGTCGAAGTGACCGGGCCGCGACGCCCCTTCCCAGCCTTCGCTGACGCCGACGACCGAGACCGTGGTGGCGACGGGCGTCGGCCAGTGCGGGTACATCTCGCGTACGGAGGGGGCGAACACCACGTCGACGCCCGCCTCGGCGCACACCTCCGTGTCCCAGTCCAGGGTACGGGGGTAGTGCGCGATGTCCTCGGGGTCGCCGAACTGGAGGGGGTTGACGAAGATGCTGACGGCGACGACGTCGTTCTCGTCCCGGGCCCTGGTCATGAGGGAGACATGACCCGCATGCAGGGCGCCCATGGTCGGGACCAGCCCGACGGTACGGCCGGTGGCACGGGCCCGCTGCAGCAGTTCGCGGCATTCGGCCACGGTCTCGACGATCCGCACGGCTCAGACCGCCGCCGGGACGACGGGGGCGGCAGCTCCCGTGCGGGTGGACACGGCTGATACGGGCACTGGAGCGGGGGGCGGGGGCGTCGCCGGCAACTCCGTCGTTGCCAACTGCGTCGCCAGGGCGGCGCCCGCCTGGTACCCAGCCCGCTCCCGGGCCGGGAGTGCATCAAGATGCCGGCTCAGCGTGTCCCAGTCACCTCGCATCGCCGGCCCGGTCAGGGCCCGTCGCGGCCCGAGCGCCGCCACGTCGTCCACCGCCGCTCTGGTCAGGGGCAGGAATGCCTCGAGATCGAGACCGGCGGCGGCCGCCACCCGCTCGACCTGGCCCAGGAGGGCGACCACGTGGTTGGCGGCGATGCAGGCCGCGGCGTGGTAGGTGGCGCGATCGACGTCATCGACCTCGACCACCCGCCCACCCAGCGACGAGCGCGATCTGCCGGGCCACGGGCTCGCCGCTCACGGCGAAGGTGACACCCGAGGCCAGGCGGGTGGCCCCCACGACGGCGTTGGGCAGCGGGACCAGCGGGTGGAGGGCGGCCCGGAGCGGGTGCGGCGCCAGCGCCTCCAGCCCGAGAGAGCCCGACAGGTGCATGACCGTCGTCCCCGGGTGGGGGGCCACCGAGGCGGCGACGCCGGCGACGACGTCGTCGGGGGTGGCGATGACCAGGACATCGACACCCGAGGCAGCGCCTGTCAGGTCATTGTGGCGACCGAGGAATCCGACGACATCCCAACCGAGCACCGAGAGCGCTGCAGCCAGTGACGTTCCGGCCCGCCCGGGGCCGATGATACGGATGGATTGCACGAAACCCCCTTCGGCGTTCCAGCCCCTCCCGGGTGCCGTTCGCCTACAGACGATCGAAACAACTGACAGCTACAGATTACCCACGCGGGCGACCTTTCCACCAGAGGCAATTAATCGGTCGGCCGGAACGAGCTCCGGCGCCAGGTCGGCCAGGGGCTGGAGCACGAAACGACGCTCCCACATGCGGGGATGCGGGACGACGAGGTCGGCCTCGTCCACCGTGAGGTCATCGACGAGGAGGACATCGGCATCGAGCGTGCGGGGGCCCCAACGGACCGTGCGCACCCGGTGGGCCGACTCCTCCAGGGCCTGGCAGCGGCGCAGGAGCTCTCTGGGGCTGTCCGCCGTTTCCAGTTCGACCACCAGGTTGAGGAAGGCACCTTGATCCTCGGGCCCCCCGACCGGCTCGGTCTCGTAGAGCGGTGAGACGGCCACGACATCGCCCGCCGCTTCCAGTCCCGCCACCCCTTGGCGCAGGGTGGCCTCCCGGTCGCCCAGGTTGGACCCGAGCCCGATGAAGGCCCGATGCCGTGCCTCCCCGGTCATGCGGACGGGGTCATGCGGACGGGGTCATGCGGACGAGGTCACGAGCATCGCGGTCATGCGAAGTCGGGCAGCCAGCGCTTCATGAACTGGTCGAACATCGGGAACGTGAAGGCGAGCTCGTTGAAGCGCGGGGAGAAGCAGATCGCCTTTTTCATGAGGGCATCGCGAACCGGGGCGACCTGAGTGGTCTTCTTGTGGAGGAGCATCGCCACGTCGGCTGACCGCACGACGCCGGGTCCGAGTTCAGCCATGGCCCGAAGGTAGTTCCGCTCCGGATCGGTGGTCTTGGCCGTCCGGAACTGGAAGAAACCCTCGTCGAGCTCCGCCATCGCCAGCGGGATGCTGCGCTCGACATCACCCGGGCGGATCACGTCCGAGCCCTCATCGGCGAGATCCCAGGCCTGCCGGGCGAACTCCTGAATGAAGTACGGGTAGCCCTGGGTCACCTCGAAGAGCCGCGTCACGGCGGCTCCCTTCCAACCCACGCCCTCCGACGCGGCCGGAGCCACCAGGGCGGTACTGCATTCGTCCGGCGACAGCGCCCCGATCGGGTGGAACCGGAACATCCGCTCGGCGTGGCCCCTCGCCTCGTCGCTCACCGCGGCGAGTGAGGGGAGGCCGGCGCCGGCCACCGCAAAAGGAAGGCCCATCTCGCTCGTCCGGTGCAGGCCGAGGAGCAGGGCATCGAGGCCGGATGAGGGGAGGTGATGCATTTCGTCGATCGTGAGGAAGATGCCCGCCTCATGGGCCCGGGCCGCCTCGCCCGCCTCCCCGAAGAGCCCCGCGAGGTCGCTCCCCAGGTCCCCCGAGTCGGCGATGCCCGGAACCACCTCGGCCTCGCTCTGGAGGGAGGCCGCGACCGGGTGGGCCAGGGTGAAGGCCTTGAGGACACCCAGCGCCCGCCGGTCCACGCCCTTGGTCTTCTTCTTTCCTCCCAGCTTGAGCAGGGCCTTGCGCAAGGCGACGGCCAGCTGCAGGGGGAGCTGCTCACCGTCATACACCTCGATGTGCTCGTGGACGAAGCCCCGCCTGGCCGCCACCCGGCCGAACTCGTGCAGCAGGACCGTTTTGCCCACACCGCGCAGTCCGGTGACCAGTTGGCTCTTGGCGGTGCGGCCCACGAGCATCCGCTGGAGGGCCACGTCCATGTCACGCACCTCGGTGGCCCGCCCGGCCAACTCGAATGGTTTCGCGCCGGCACCGGGGTTGTACGGGTTCCGCACCTGGTCCATTCGGGAAATCTATATCTGCGTTAGCCCCATATAGCGGATGCCCTATACGGCCATCTTTGCAGCGGAGCCGAGGCAGGACGTGTGGCCTCTGGCCAAAGAGCCGTGGGTCACCGAGACGGTCAGCGACGTTCTCGAGCTTGCGCCGTACGAACTCGATCTCATCGTCGACTTCGCCGGTTTCGGCACAACGACCGCCGGCGCCATTACCGCTGTCCGCCGGGGCGGCCTGGTCGTCCAGGTCGGCCGGGGCCTCAGCGAAATGACGCTCTCGACGTATGCGCTCTTGCATCGCTCGGTCACCCTCCGGGGGCACAGCATGGGCGGCGGCGCCGGCATCCTCGAAGGTGTCCTCGCCCACATGGCTGCCGGCGACCTGGCCATCAAGACGGAGGGCGTCGGGTTCGACGAGATCCCCGAAGCCCTCGAGCGGCTGGCCGGGGGTGGTCTGATCGGGCGCCTCGTCGCCCTCTTCGGCCAGGACTGAGACACCCCGGGGCCCGTTCGTCCGCCGGAGCTACCGGGATCGCAGGACCCGCACCCCGGTGGACGCCACATCGAGGGGGAGAGGAGGGCGCAGCTTGCGCACCGTGACCTCAACCGCCGTGAGCCGGGGATCGGTGAGCAACAGGGCGTCGGCGAGCCGGCCGGCCAATGCCTCGAGGAGCCGGTAGGACCGCTGGCTCACGACGTCGGCTGCCGTCTGCGCCAGGGCGCCGTAATCCACCGTGTCGGCCAGGGCGTCGCTCTGTTGGGCGGCGGCCATGTCGACCCACGCCACGATGTCGAGCGAGAATGGTTGGGCCCGTTCCCGCTCCTCGGGCAGCACGCCGTGCACGCCCACCACCCGCAGGTCCCGGATTTCGATCCGGTCCCCTCCGGTCCCCCGATCGCTCATGCCTCGGCTGGACGCCGCGGGGGACCCTCCAGTGTGGCCAGGAGCTCCCGCCCCGGCTCTCCCATGGCGTGACCGCAGACGTGCTCGACCAGGGCCACCGCCTGCGGCTGGTTGTGCAGGCGCTTGGACCACACCAGGTAGCCCGCCACGACCCCCATCACCCGGTCGCCCAGTTCGTCCTGGTGCACCAGCAGGCGCAGGCCGGCGGCCAGCGAGGCATCGATGTCGAGGAAGCATTCGGTCAGGACCGGACGGGGATCGCCCACCTTGGGTAGGGGATAGTGGGCCCATGCCAGGCCCTCGTCGTCGTAGGCGGCGAGGTTGTGCGGCGAAGGAAGAAGCGAGATCACCCGCCCGAATCCCTGGTTGCGCAGCCAGATGATCTCCTCCCGGCGGCGCACCTTGCGGTGATTCGGCGCATAGCCCCCGGGCCGTTCACTGATTGCCAGGTGATCCTTCATGACCCAGGTGAAGTTCCGCGGCGGGATCCCGGCTGCCCACTTTCCCTTCATGCTGCTGGACCATACAGCCGGGCAGCCTGCACCGTGACCGAAACGTCGTGCACCCGCACCATGGAGACCCCCGATACGAGCGCCAAAGCGGCCGTGGCCAGCGATCCTTCGATCCGGTCCTCGACACCGGCCGGCTCCACGCTGCCGGGGGCGGCCAGCACACCGAGGAACCGCTTACGACTGGTGCCCACCATGACGCCCGCGCACCCGGTGGCCTCGGCCGACCGGACGAGTTGGGGCAGGTGATGGAGGAGCGAGAGATTGTGGGCCATCGTCTTGCCAAAACCGATCCCGGGATCCACCCAGACCTCGTCGACGCCGGCCTTCAAGGCCGTGCGGGCCCGCTCCAGCACGTAACCGTAGACCTCGTTCACCACATTGTCGTAGTGCGGCGCCACCTGCATGGTCGCAGGAGAACCCTGCATGTGGACGGCCACCCATGCCGCGTTCGCCGAGGCGGCCACCTCGAAGAGGGAGGAGGTGACGTCGTTGACCAGGCTGGCCCCCGCCTCCAGCGCCGCCGCGGCCACGTCAGGCTTCTGTGTGTCGATGGAGACCCGGACGTGGCCCGCCAAGGCCTCGATCACGGGGACCACCCGGGCCAATTCGACCTCTTGGGGAACCGGTTCGGCTCCCGGCCTGGTGGATTCGCCACCCACGTCGATAATGTCGGCGCCCTGGGCCACCATGTCCAGCCCGTGGGCGATGGCGGCATCCACCTGGAGGTAGAGCCCCCCGTCCGAAAACGAGTCCGGCGTCACATTGAGGATGCCCATGACGAGAGGGCGATCCGACCAGGGTGCGGGCACGTCCGTCAGCGTAGGCCACGGCACCGGGGGGACGGCCGCCCGCGCCAAGATCTTTTCGGGCCGGGAGGCCTCCGGCTACGAATGAGGCGCGCAGTAGTGGATGGCTACCGGGAGAGCCACGCCGGCGCCGGCGGCGCCGGCCGGTGTGGGGACCTTGAGGCAGTGCGCGGCCACCCACGCGACCCGCGGGTCGTCACTGGTGGCCGACGTGATGACCAGGTGGAAATCCCCGGCGGCCACTTCTGAAGCGAGGCGCCGTACCGACGGCTCCGGGCTGCGTCCGCTGTACCCGCCGATGGGCAGCACCTCCTGGCCCGTGGCATAGATGAAGGGCGCCGCCAGGACCGAGGTCTGCGTCGCAATGAGATCGGGGGCTCCGGCCTGCGCCTGCTCGAGGGTGGGCACGGAGGAGATCGTTTGCAGCGGGGCACCGAAGAAGGCTCTGGTGAACTGGGTTTTTACCGCGGATTGAAAAGGGGTGTCGAACGGTCCCAGGGTGTTGGTCACCACGGACTCCGAGGCCACCGCTGGGACCAGGACTGCGATCACGCCGACGCCCACCACGGCCACCACCCGCAAATTGCGAGGTGAGCGCACGAGCAGGGTGGCCACGAGCGCCACCACGACGGCGATGCCGAGCACCACCACCGTCGGCCGCAGCCAGCCCGGAAGCCCCGTGCCGGTGTCCGGGAGGAGCCAGACCGCATAGCCGGCCGTGACGACGACCATCCCGAGGAGGCCCACCCGGGTGGACCGCTCATGACGTCTCTCCCAGGCCAACGCGGACGCGATCCCGAGCAGTCCGGCCGCTGGGGGTGCCAGGGCCGCGAGATAGTACGAGTTGATGGTGGCGCTGACCGTGAACGCCACCCCGAAGACGACCAGCCACGTGCCCCAGAGCACGATGCCCGCCCGCACCGGGTCGGTGCGGGGCCGTCGCCGTCGCACGACCAGCCCGGCCACGAGAGCGAGGAAGGATGCCGGGAGGAGCCATCCCGCATCCCGGCCGTAGGAACCGGTCAGCAACCGGTTCCAGCGCGGACCGGGCTCGGGCCGGGCGAGGAACGGAATATCGAGGGTCCGGCCCAACTCCACGTTCGGCGAAGGCTGACCGACCCGGCCGAAACCGTTGTACTCGAACACCTGGGCGAAGACGGAGTCGTGCTGGCTCCCGTCGACGTACGGACGCTGCGAGGCCGGGTTGAGGGTCACGAAGAGCATCCAACTGAACGAGACCGCGCCGGAGATGACCACCATCGCGAGCACCCGGAGCAACCGGGTCCGCAGGGCGCCGGCGGACGCGATCAGAAGCACCATGGCCAACGCCGGCAGCACCAGCCACGCCTCGACCATTTTGGCCTGGAAGGCCAAACCCACCCACAAGCCGGCCATGGCCACGCTGCGCCACCGTCCCGTCTGCAGGGCGGCCACCGTGGAGTCGGCCGCCAACACCAGTAACAGGACCAGCAGGGTGTCGGAGATGTTGCCCCGGTCCAAGGTGACGACCGCCGGGGAGAAAGCCAGAACGCCGGCCGCGATCAGGCCGGCGGCGGGACCGGCCAGCCGGCGAACGGTGCGAAAGAGAACGAGGACGCTGAGAGAGCCTTCGAGGACCTGGGGCAGTGCGATGGCCCACGTGTGGACGCCGAAGATCCGGACGGAGAGGGCCTGGACCCAGAAGGCACCGGGCAACTTGTCCACGGAGATGGTCCCGGCCGGATCGAAGGCCGCGTAGACGAAGTCGTGCCAGCTCATGGACATGCTGCGCACGGCTGCGGCGTAGTAGATCTCGATGCTCGACCCCATCCGCCAGCCGTAGGCCAATCCGGACACGACGGTCAGGACGAGCAACGCAGGTCGGGCCCACGGTGGTTGACCCTCCGGCGAGCGCCAGAAGAAAAGAACTCGTCGCCACGAGGATTCGGCCGGTGCGGGCTCCGGTGCCGGGGTCGGCGGCGGGGTCGGCGGCGGATCGCCGTCTTCGGTGCGCCGTTCCCCGGTCAACTCACGCCACCGGGAGAGGGTCGTCGATCTCGGCCAGCCGTTCGAGGAGGCCGCTGGCCAGCCGCAGCAGTTCGCACTCGGTGGTGGTGAGGTGGTCACCCATGGCCTCGGCCAGCCAGGCGTCGCGTCGGCTCATATCCACGCGGAGCGCCTCGAGCCCCCTCTGCGTGAGGGCCAACAGAGAGCGCCGGCCATCCCCGGGGTCCGGAGTACGGATAATCAGTTGCCTGCCTTCGAGACTGGCGAAGGCCCGGGTGAGCGACTGCGGCTGCACCCGCTGGGCTACGGCGAGCTGACCCGCCGTCATGGGCCCCCGGCGATGGAGAAAGGACAAGAGCGAAAGGTGGAGCAGGGATTCTCCCGACGCAGGCCGCTCCATGCGCAGCCGCCGGCTGAGGCCATTGACGCCTTGGCGCACCGCAGTGGCCGTCTGCAACAACTCGTGGTCGGGCACTATTCGTACGCTATCACGTACCAATTACGAGGTCAGCTAGCTACGGTTTATATAACATTACTTCACGTCATCGACGAAGGTAGTACGATCAACCGTAGGGAATATACCGACAGAGGTCGGGCGGCGACGGTCGGGAGAGCCCCTGACCGGAGGATCCGATCGGCGTCAGTGGCCGCGGATGAATTGCATGGCTTCGGCCCGGGTGGCCACGTCGGAGCGGAAGAGGCCGCGCACCGACGAGGTCACGGTTACCGTCCCCGGCTTCTTCACTCCCCGCATCGACATGCACAGGTGCTCAGCCTCAATGACGACGAGCACGCCGCGGGGAGCGAGCACTTTGTCGATGGCATCGGCGATCTCGGTGGTCATCCGCTCCTGGACCTGCAGCCGGCGGGCGTAGCCGTCGACGAGCCGGGCCAACTTGGAAAGACCCGTGATGCGGCCATCCTCGGCCGGGATGTAGGCCACATGCGCCTTGCCCAGGAACGGCACCAGGTGGTGCTCGCACAACGAGGCGAACGGGATGTCACGCACCATGACCATTTCGTCGTGCTCGGCGGCAAAGGTGACCTCGAGATGCCGCGCCGGGTCGTCATGCAGGCCCGAGAACAGCTCCTCGTACATGCTGGCCACCCGGCGGGGGGTGTTGAGCAGGCCGTCGCGATCGACGTCCTCGCCGATGGCACTCAGTATCTCCGCCACCGCTGCCTCTACGCGTTTTACGTCTACCGCCACCGGATCCTCCTCATAGGCTCGTTTTCACGTCGCCTCATCGTCTGTTCCGACGTAGAGGTGGACCCCTGGGAGATTACGGTAACGCTCCGCCACATCGAGCCCGTAACCGACGACGAAAGACGCCGGGATGTGGAATCCGACGTAGCGAAGGTCCAATTCCACCCGCTGCTCGCCGTCCTTGACCAGCAACGCACAGACTTCGACGCTCTTGGGGGAGCGGGCGTGGAGATAGTGGCGCAGGTAGTTGAGGGTCAGCCCGCTGTCGATGATGTCCTCGACCACCAGCACATGTCTGCCCTCGAGCTCGGAGTCGAGATCCTTGACGATCCGGACCACGCCTGAGGTGCGGGTCGCGCTGCCGTACGAGGAGACGGCCATGAAATCGACGTCGACCGGCAGGGCGATCGCCCGGCAGAGGTCGCTCATGAAGAGCATGGCGCCTTTCAGGACGGCCACCAGCAGCGGCGGGTCGTCGGCGTAGTCCTCGGTGATCTGCGCGCCCAGCTCGGCCACCCGCGCCGCGAGGCGGAACTGATCGACGAGCACCGGACCCACCTCCGGCGCGGCCCAGCTCGGGACCGCGTCACCGGCCTCATCGGGGATCACCGGGCTGACACTATCCGAGCGCGGCGCCTCCACCGAAAGCCGGCCGGCGCTGCGGCGAACCCTGCGGCCACCGGAGATCTCCGTGGCCACCGCCGCCCCGGACGCCACGGCCATCACGCGCTCCACCTCGGCCAGGGACGGCGGGTACGCCTCGCCGCCGCCTTCGCCGTCACCGCTGTAACCACTCGTTTCCTGGAGCCATCGGCGGACCGCTCTGCGGGCCAATGGGGTCGGCAGGGCAGCGATCGCCTTGGCGTTTTGGGGATCGGGGGCCGCCTGGTGCGCCAGCGCATTGAGCAGCGACACCTCGTCGCGCAGCACGGCGGCCTGCCGGGCCAACAGAGGCACGGGATCCCTCCCCGCCACGTCGGCACACAGGGGCAGAAGCTCGTGACGGACCCGGTTGCGCAAGAAGGCCGGGTCATCGTTGCTGGCGTCGTGGACCGGCGTCAGCCCCATGGCCGCGCACACCGCGTGCGTCTCGTGGCGCCGGAGTCCCAACAGCGGATGCCGGTACCCGGGCTCCATACCGGCCAACCCGTCGGCGCCCGAACCCCTCAAGAGGTTGAGGAGGATCGTCTCTGCCTGATCGTCCATCGTGTGGCCCGTCGCCACCGCCCCGGGCAACACCGCGAAGCGGGCGGCGCGGGCCCGCGCCTCGAGATTCGGGCCGGCGGCGACCGACACCGTCTCCGCGACGAATTTCGCCCCGACGAGTGCGGCTGCGTCTTCTACCACCGCCGCTTCGGCCGCAGACTCCGGGACGCAGTCCATGGTCGACGTGGATCGCGGTAACCGTGCAACCGGCGGCGACGGCCAGGACCAGCAGCGCCAGAGAATCGGCTCCCCCCGAGACGGCGCAACGCAGGACCGAGGCCCGTGGCGGAAAATCACATCGAGGGAGGAGATCGGCGACCACGGGAGGCCAGCCGCCGGTCGGGGCGCTCACGCCAGCGCGCCACCTGCCCGAGCCACCCATTCGTTCGGACTGCGGATTTCGGCCAGCGTGGGCAGCCACTCGGGACCGCGCCAGACCCGGCTCAACAACTCCGGTCCGCCGGCGGCCTCCACCGATTCGACGAACACCTCACCTTCGGCGTATTGGCGCATCTTGGCCTCGAGCCCCAAAAGGCGCGACATCAGCTTGGTGAAGCCGCGGGTGTTGGTCCGACGCTCGTGGAGCACCTTGCTGAACGCGGCGGCGCCGGGCACCTCTGCTGCGCCGGCGCGGTCCATGGTGACGTCACCGTGGCCTTCGAGCAGGCTCATCATCCCCGCGATCTTCGACAGGGCCAGTTGCTGCTCCGGGGTGGCCAAAACGCCGATGACCCCGGACTCCTCCAGCGGGTTGCGGCCCGCCCGCACTTCGACGTAGATCCGCCGGATCGCTTCTGCCAGACCGGAGGGGTCCGTCTGCAGGGGCTCCAACAGCTCTCCCACCAGGCCCACGAAGTGATCGCGCAACCAGGGAACCGCGGTGAACTGCATCCGGTGGGTGACCTCGTGGAGCGCCAACCAGAGACGGAATTGGCTGGGCGCGAATTCGTACCGCTCCTCCATGGCCACCACATTGGGCCCGACGTAATAGACAAGATCCTGGTCTTCGGGATTCTCGTCACGGATGAGGAGGTCGTACTGGCCCAGGACCCGGGTGGACATGTACGCCAACATCAGACCGAGTTGGGTGCCGCTCATGACCCGGCCGGCGGCCAGCGTGGCATGCCCGGTCTTTTTGCCCACCCGGTTTTCCTGGATATTGGCTAACGCCGGTCCGACCAGGCGCTCCATGGAGCGCACGTTGGCGGCCGCCCACTCCGGTCGATCGGTCACTTTGGCCCGCGCCATCCCATGCGACGAGTGCAGGCCGGTGGCCTCACTGACCAGGAGCTCGGCCTTTGCGGTCAGCTCATCGAACTGCGATTGGAGGTCGGAAGATCGGTAGGTCGCCGGGGCCGGTTTGAGAATGAGGGCGCCCGTCGCTACCCGCTGCGCCAGGTCCCAATCGACCATGCCCGGAGGTGCAGCGGCCGCGTCGCCCTTCACGAGTGCCTCAGTTCCCGCCGTCGTGCTGGCGACTTTCTTCGTCGATGGCGGCGGCGATCCGCCGAATGAGGCTCTCGGGAACGTGATCCCGGCAATGGTTGGCAATCACCAGGCGCAGTTCCGCCTCGAACTCGGCCGCTCCCCCGCAGGGTGCGCAATAAGTCAGGTGCTCCGCAATCAGCACCCGCCGTTCCTCCGTCAATTCACCATCGAGGAAATGGTAGAGCTGATGGACCGCATCGTCGCAGTTCATCGTCTTCCCGAAGAGGGCGCTGGCTCCTCCGCCCACGTTCGCATCCTCAGTCATTCGCGCACCTCCTCATTCGATCGAACCACCCGACGTGCTTCCAACGAGGCCGCGCGCGGCCGCTGTATCGTGCAACGTCTTTTGCAGCGCCCTTCTTCCCCTGTGGATCCGGCTCATGACGGTTCCGATGGGGACATCGGTGATCTCGGAGATCTCCTTGTAGCTGAATCCCTCCACATCGGCCAACAGGACCGCCATGCGGAAAGCGTCGGGCAACTCCTCCAACGCCGTCTTGACCACGTCGTCGGTGAAGGTATCGAGCGCCTCGTCCTCGGCACTGCGGCCGGCCCGAATGCCCCCCGGACCGGACATGCGCTTGTAGAGGTAGAGGTCCTCGACATCCTCGACGTCGGTCACCTCGGGTCGCCGCTTGGCTGCCCGATAGCTGTTGATATAGGTGTTGGTGAGAATCCGGTAGAGCCAAGCCCGCAAATTGGTGCCCTCCTGGAAGGAGGCATAGGCGCGGTAGGCCTTGAGGTAGGTCTCCTGGACCAGGTCTTCGGCATCGGCGGCGTTGCGCGTCATCCGGAGGGCCGCGCTGTAGAGGCCCGGCATGTGCTCCATCGCAACTTCGGTGAACCGGGCCTGATCAGCCATCGTCCCACCCTACCCACCCGGGGGTTCGCTGTCCGACCCCCTCCCTCCGGACGGAGGCCCTCTCCCCTACGGCTCGGTCGGCTCGCTGTCCTCGATGATCAATCGGGCCCAATTCTGGAGAAGATTGAAGGGCGTGATCTGCTCCCTGGAACCCGAGACGACTTCTACGTTCTGTGCGTCCAAGGTGGCGGCCAGCGCCGCCATCTTCATGCCGACCTGGCCGAGGGCGATGGTCAGGAGGGTCCACGACTTCGCATCCGGCTTCGCCCCCAGGGCGGCGCGCAATTCCTGCTGCAGCAACTCGGGACTGTCGAGCCCGGCGGTGACAATGGCTATCGCCTGAAGTTGCGCTTCACGGCCCTCGGGGGTCTCCGGGCTGTAGTGGACAAAAGCCATGCAGCATCGTAAGCGGGCCGGAGCGATGAGTCACCGTGGGCGGCCACGGTTTTCGCGTATTTGTGCGCGCGGTATCCGCCACATTGTCACACCCGGTCACTACGGTCGTGTCCATGAGTCGCCCCCGGGTCTACGACGAACCACGAGTGGCGACGGCCATCCGCCTTCCCACGTCTCTCCACGAGGAATTACAGACAGTCGCCTTCGAGCGGGACGTGTCCGTCAACTTCCTGGTGACGCGGGCCGTCTCCACGTTCTTGGCCCAGCTGCCGCCGGCGGGAGGGGGGATACATGGTGACGTCCCGTCCAAGATCTCCAAAGGAAAGAAGCACCGCCGTGACGGTTGAGCCCCTACCGGGACCCGGGAGCGGACGTATCCGCCGGACCACGACCACGGCGCGGTTCGGCTCCTCACGACGCGAGAGCCACGACGCCACCGATTTCTACGACCGGTTCGTCGCCCCCGAGCTCTCCGATGACTCGACGGTTATCTCCCCGAAAAGGACGAACGTCATCTACAAGCAGGATGCCCGCGACATGGGACGGGTGGAGTCGAATTCGGTGGCCCTCGTGGTCACCTCCCCGCCCTACTTCGCCGGCAAGGAGTACGAGCAGACGCTCGGCGAGAACGGCGTCCCGGGCACATACTTCGAATACCTCGATCTCCTGCACGGTGTCTTCGAGGAGTGCAAGCGGGTGCTCGAACCCGGAGGGCGCATCGCGGTCAACGTCGCCAATCTGGGTCGGCGTCCCTACCGGTCGTTGGCCGGCGACGTCACTGAGATCCTGCAGGACCTGGGCCTCCTGTTGCGGGGCGAGGTCATCTGGTGGAAGGGCCGGGCCGCCGGAGGCTCATGTGCATGGGGGACGTTCCAGCGGCCCAGTAATCCCGTCTTGCGGGACGTAACCGAACGGATCGTCATCGCCAGCAAGGGACGGTTCGACCGCGCCCTCAAGCCGCACCAACGCCTCGCCGCCGGGCTGCCTTCGACGGGAACGATCTCGCGCGACGAGTTCCTCGAAGCCACGACCGACCTGTGGGAGATAGCACCGGAGAGTGCGACCCGGGTCGGGCACCCCGCCCCGTATCCGATTGAGCTGCCCAAGCGACTCATTGAGCTCTACACCTACGAGAGCGATGCCGTCCTTGATCCGTTCATGGGCTCCGGGACGACGGCCGTCGCCGCCCTCCGCACCAACCGGCACTACATCGGGTTCGAAACCGACCGGTCCTACGTCACCCGGGCACGGAGCCGGATTGCCGTCGAGACCGAACGCCTCGCACAGCCGACGGATCTCGCCACCCCGTTCCGGGTCCAGCTTTCCGCCGATCGGAGCACCATCGCAGGAACGGATCTGCCGGCCCTCGCCGTACGTGAGGGACGGCAGGCCAAGGACTTCGCACAGATTCTCCTGGAGAGCTGCCACTTCACCAACATCCGGTCTGACGTCAAGTTCCCGCGACTCGGAATAGAACTCGCGTTTCTGGCCACCGACCAGATCGGCGGGGAATGGGCCTTCGATGTCTCCGGCGCATTCTCGGCGAGTCAAACCGGTCTTCGGCGCGCGGACACGCTGTGGAAGGCGCTCGGCAAGGCAGCAGTACTCCGCCGAGGAGGTCAGGACCTCCCTCTCGTGCTCCTGACGACGCACGCGCCCATTGCGGGCAGCGCCGGCCGAGCTGCCCTCGACGCCCTCCGGGGACCCGACGGCGCCGTCTTCGACCTCGTCGAGTTCCTCAAGGTCACCGACGCCGAGCGGCTGTGCACTTACGCGCAAGAGGGCCGGCCGCGCAGCACACCACCACCGTCGGATGAGCCGAAGAGGTCGAAGCCGGCCCGTTCACCACGGCGCAAGTCACCCGCACCGCGCCCGCCTGCGGCGGGGCGGCCTGCGACTGGCCGGTCTGCGTAATGGTGATGCTGCCGGTCGTGCCTCCATTCGCCTCCGTCGCCGTGATCGTGCACAAACCCGGCGTCGTTGATGCCGTATAGGTGCTGGTGACCTGACCCTGGGCATTGGTATTCCCAGTAGCTGAGGCAATTCCGCAAGATCCGGCGACGCTCGGCGTCCAAGCAAGGGTCACTGGATCGTTGAAAGCGACCCCTGAACCATTTCCAACGGTCACGGTTAAGGCAGACCTGCTGAAGCCATCTGCGGCCAGAGTAGACGGGCCAGCCACCACGGCGACTGACGGTGGCGGCGGCGCGAAATAACCAACGGCATCCACAAGGACATTGACGTCATCCGCACTGCTACTAAAGATTTCAGTTGATGATTCGTTCAGAGGAGCCTGCACGAACGTTTGTGATATCCCACCCTCCGTGAAGGTCAGATCACTCTCGGGTGGAGGAGTTGAATCCGTTGCTGAATAGATCGTCACATGGCCATCAGCTCCGCCAGCGGCGATCGTGACATTGGACGCCAACGCAACAGCCTTCGCCGGTATGCCGTCGCTCAGGAAATTGAAGCTTTGGCTCGACCCGGACGAGATTGGCGTGCCGTTAACTCCAACAAGCGTGTCAGTAAAACGCGTCGGTCCTAAGGGCGTGAATGCACTTCCCAGCTGTCCGGCGGATCGCGTGTAGTAGCCATCCAAATCCACATCGACTTGCGCGGAACCAGTGGGGTTGTACACCTCGATCGCCCCGTTGGCCCCAACGGGAACAATGACTCGATTGGAGACGATCTGCCCAGTTGTGAAGTTCACGTCAGAAACCGGCGGCGGACTCGGGGAGCCCAAATCTGGTGCCGCGAACAAGGTCAAATATCCGGAACCTGTCGAATCTGCCACTGTGACATTCGCCACAATCGCGGAGACCTGATCCGGAACCCCACCGATACCTGCAACCCTTACCGGCGTGGATGTTCCCGGGCCAACGGTGGCGCCAGCCTCAAGGTTCCCCAGGATTCTGTACGGTACTAACGGGTCGTAGAGGCCGGTCGACCCTGGGGAGGTCGTGTAGTAACCCTCAACATCCACAAGAACATTCGCGCTTCCGACAGCGTTGAAGATGGTCACGCCACCCTGGTTCCCCAAAGGAACGGTCACCAGATTTGCCGAGATGGCATTCGTCGTGAAATGGAGATTCGAGATCGCCGGACGTGTCGTTCCCTCTGGAAACACCGCGAAGTAGCTCTCCGCAGTCGGCGCGACAACCGTCACATTCAAGACTGCAGCCGAGACACCATCCAACGGCACCCCTCCCGATCCCTCCACTTGGACGTTGAGTGAACCGGTACTCCCTAGTTTCTTTCCAGCATTCGGATACGGTGACCCCGACCGCGTGTCCGTAATACGCACCGGATTCAAAGGCACATATGTGCCCGCCGTGGTCGAAGAAGCGTGAGGCATTACCTGGGCAGCCCTTACCTCCGATCCGACAAACGACAGCGGGGCGGCGATGACCAACGCCCCAAGAGTGACCCCCAGCACGTATCTAGCAACACGCATCTCAAGGCGCGGAGCTGCAGATCTCTGACTGAACACTTCACCCACGTTCCTCTTGGACGGCAGCGGTTGGAAGTTGGATACCCCGCTCAGGGAGCGGTCGGCCCTCGCACCGTTTGCAACTGTGGTTCCTAAGTTTGGATCCGCCTGGTCCAAAGAATCCTGAACGCCGGGGAATCCGCCGTCTGCCCACACTCTACACGAGCCGGGTTGCTTATCCGAAATGATTTCGGTTACTGTTTGCAACATGCCGCTCAACCACGCCCCAACTGCTCCTTGGGTCCGTCTTCGGGCCATCTCCTTGCTCTCGCTAGCTGCAGCGAGCACCGCCGCACTTCTGGGGACTCAGCCTCTTGGCGCGTCGCCGCCGCACGGCGTGGTCAAGGTCGTGGCAGCGGAGAACTTCTGGGGAAACATCGCCAGCCAGTTGGGTGGGCATGACGTTTCGGTGATTTCGTTGATCAGCAATCCGAACGCCGACCCTCATCTCTTCGAAACCAACGCCGCCGATGCATCGAAATTGGCGCAGGCGCAGGTGATCCTTGAAAACGGCGCCGGATACGACGGGTGGATGACTTCTCTCCTAAGTGCCGACAGTGGACAGCCGGTGATCGTCAATGCCGCGAACATCCTCCATGTGACGGGCAACGATCCGAACCCGCACCTCTGGTACGACATCCCCAAGGTGCCCAAGGTCGCGGCGGCGGTCGCGGCAGCTTTGACCAAGGTCGATCCAAAGGATGCCTCCACCTTTCGCCGCAATCTGCGGCGATTCGATACTTCCCTTGCCCCCCTAACTTCGATCTTGGCAGCTATGAGGACCCAATTCGCGGGCGCTCCAGTCGCGTACACGGAGCGCGTGCCTGGCTACGCCTTGTCCGTAGCCCACCTCGCCGTGAAGACACCCGAGGGCTTTGCCCGGGCGATCGAGGACGGAGAGGATCCAGGTCCGGCGGACACCCTGGCAATGGAGCAACTCCTTACCAAGCGCCGCATTGATGTTCTCCTCTATAACGTCCAGACCGTGACTCCCGTGACCACAGAGGTGCGTTCCTTAGCTCAGAAGAATGGCATCGCCGTCGTTGGTGTCTCTGAAACAATGCCGACTTCTGATCACACCTATCAGGAGTGGCAACTGGCGCAATTGAAGGCACTTTTTCACGCGCTCCAAGGCGCTGCGGCTAAATCATGAACACGACGCTGCCGCCATTGGTCGAACTCCGACAAGCTGCCGCGCGGCTGGGAACGCGCACGTTGTGGTCCGATCTCACCCTCTCACTGCAATCGGGAGAGTTCCTGGCCGTGCTCGGACCAAACGGAGTGGGCAAGACGACTCTCTTGAAGGTGCTTCTCGGACTGGTCCCGCTGACTGGAGGCGAAGTACTGGTCAACGGTGCTCCACCTCGAAGAGGCAACCACGAGGTAGGTTACATCCCTCAACAGCGTGCATTCGACCCGAGTCTCCCAATCCGAGCAAGAGACTTGGTGCGGTTCGGCCTCGATGGCCATCGATGGGGAGTACCGCTGCGCTCCCGGGCCTACCGCCAGCGCGTTGACAAGGTCATGGAGCAGGTTGGTGCGCTGACCTATGCCAATGCTCCGGTCGGGCTGCTTTCGGGAGGGGAGCAGCAGAGGTTGCGGATTGCGCAAGCACTCCTCGGGGACCCTAGGGTGCTGCTCTGCGACGAGCCGCTATTGGCGTTGGACCTCGCCAGCCAGGATGCCGTTGCAGCGCTCATTGACAAGCGTCGTCGCAGCGACGGAACTCCGGTTGTCTTCGTCACCCACGAGGTGAACCCTGTACTTCCCTATGTTGATCGCATCCTGTATCTCGTACGGGGTCGATGGGCCATCGGCACCCCGAGTGAAATCCTGACGAGCGAGCGACTGAGTTCACTCTATGGAATTCCCGTTGACGTCATAAAGGTACGGGATCGGTTCATCGTCCTAAGCGCAGAACACGCAACCTCAACCGAACCCGGCAGTCATGCACATCACCACCACATTGACGAACGATCGCGCTAATGGGCATCGGCTACTATCTTCAATTCGGCTTTGCGCAACATGCGCTGGAAGCCGCGTTCCTCGTCGCAGTCAGCTGCGGCCTCATAGGACCATTTGTGATCAGCCGGTCAATGGCCTTTGCGGTGCACGGTACCAGCGAACTGGCCTTCACGGGAGCGGTCGCTGGACTCCTTATCGCAGGCAACCCGCTCGTCGGCGCACTCGTTGGTGCAGTCGTCGTGGCAGCACTTATCGGCGCGTTGGGACGACGACCGTCGGAGCGCGATTCGTCGATCGGCGTGATCCTCGCAGCCGGCCTCGGGCTCGGCGTCTATCTTCTGGGCTTTTACCACGGCTTTGCAAGCGAAGCGTTGAACATCCTCTTCGGCAACATTTTTGGAGTCAGCACCGGGCAGATCGTCCTGCTGGCCGGGATCGCATTGGGTGTTGCAATCGTCATGGGCGTCCTGTGGCGCCCCCTTCTTTTCTCCTCGGTTGATCCAGATGTAGCCCAAGCGCGCGGCGTCCGGACCGGGCTTCTCGGCCTCGTCTTCCTCTTCGTCCTGGCCATCACCGTGACCGAAGCGGCACAGCTGGTGGGAACTCTTCTTGTACTGAGCCTGGCCATAACACCCGCTGCAGCGGCGCAGCGCCTATCGGCCAGCCCTACCCTGGTAGCCGTACTCTCTGTCGTGTTCGCGGTGATCTCTGCCGAAGGAGGGCTGCTCTTGAGCTTTCAGTTCGCATCGGTGAAACCAAGTGTGCTCATTGTGGCGATCAGCTTCCTGCTCTATGTCGTCGCTCGTCTCGCTGGCCCTACCCTGGTGGCACGCCAACGACTACGAGTGGTCCGGGCGGTGCCTGACCCTGGCCCGCAAGATTTGGCAGAGTTGCAGGATGACTGAACCGCCGAACCGGCCATCGCGCATCACGCGCCAAGGTCAAGCCGTCCTTGGCATCGTGGACAGTTCAGAGAACTTCCGTAGTGCGCAAGACATCCACGCCGAGCTACGCGCCGCTGGCGAAGCGGTCGGACTCACGACCGTTTACCGTCACCTGGCACTTCTCACTGACGATGGTCAGCTCGACGCCCTCCAGACGGCTGATGGTGAACTCGTCTACCGCCGGTGCCACAGCAGTCAGCACCACCACCACGTCGTGTGCCGTCAGTGCGGACGTGGGACCGAGGTGGAGCTACCGGATCTCGAAGAATGGGCGGAGTCGACCGCTCACGCGTTGGGGTACACCGATATCAGTCACACCGTCGAAATCTTCGGCCTCTGCGCAACCTGTAGCAATGAGACGGGGAATGCCAGGCCATAAGCACTCAACGCGCCTTTGGGCCTGCCGAAATACCGACGATCGGCTGGTTGAGGTGGACGCCGCCTTCGGAGCCATGGAACGTGGCGTCACCGAAGCTGAAGACGCCGCCGTCGGAGGCCACCAGCCAGTAGCCGAGACCGTCAGGCGTGGACTGGATTCCGACGATCGGCTGGTTGAGGTGGACGCCGCCTTCGGAGCCATGGAACGTGGCGTCACCGAAGCTGAAGATGCCGCCGTCGGACGCCACAAGCCAGTAACCGAGACCGTCAGGCGTTGAGGCCATCCCGACGATCGGCTGGTTCAAATGGACGCCGCCTTCGGAGCCATGGAACGTGGCGTCACCGAAGCTGAAGATGCCGCCGTCGGACGCCACGAGCCAGTAACCGAGACCGTCAGGCGTTGAGGCCATCCCGACGATCGGCTGGTTCAGATGGACGCCGCCTTCGGAGCCATGGAACGTGGCGTCACCGAAGCTGAAGATGCCGCCGTCGGACGCCACGAGCCAGTAACCGAGACCGTCAGGCGTTGAGGCCATCCCGACGATCGGCTGGTTCAGATGGACGCCGCCTTCGGAGCCATGGAACGTGGCGTCACCGAAGCTGAAGATGCCGCCGTCGGACGCCACGAGCCAGTAACCGAGACCGTCAGGCGTTGAGGCCATCCCGACGATCGGCTTATTGAGCTGGGTACCACCTTCGGAGCCGAAGAATGGTGCGTTCCCGAAACTAAAGATGCCCCCATCGGACGCCACCAGTGAGTACCCAGTTATAGGTGGGGGCGGCGACAACGATGACACGGCGAAAACGGTCCCTGTGAGCTGAGCCAGGCTGGGGCTGCTACTGCCGTCCAGGGTAACGGACAAACACGGCGGAGGGCCTGCCATAACCGTTGCTACCGGCGTGACTGCCTCCCAGGCTCCAACGCCACTGTTGGCGGCGCTATTGAACCACTCCAACGCTGTACCTCCCGCCAGATTGCAGTCTCTGACGGTGACAGCTGAGAAAGCGTTCCCAGTCGAAAGTGCCACGTCGAAATATTGCCCTGTCGCCGTGAAGGTTGGTGCGCTGACGGGGTCCGATCCATATTGCGCCACCGTCAGCGCGCCTAATCCGGAACCGGTCGCCGTAGTGCCGGCGTTGGCGGCTATCGCGGTTCCGCCGGACGTACTTGACGTGCCACTGGCCGAACTCGTGGCGCCGCCCGGCGCCGCTGGCGGTGTCGGCTGTGGAGTGAGTGCAACGCTCGCCGAAGCGGCTATTCCGTTGCCGCCAATGGTGCCGGTGATAGAGGACGTACCGGTCGTGGTCGGCGAGGTGAACGTGGCCGTGTAGGTGCCGTCGTTGTTGTTGGTGACGGTGCCGATAGTGCCGAGGGAGGCGTGAAGGGTGACAGGCCCACCGGATGCTGTGAGGTCGTTACCATTCGCGTCCTTTGCCTGGACTGAGATGGTCGACTGCGTAGATCCGTTGGCGACGAGTGTGGTCGGGCTGGCCGAGATAGTCGTGGTGGTTGCAGCCACCGGCCCCGGGGTAAGTGCAACGGTGGCCGACGGGGTGATCGCGTTACCGCCAATGGTGCCGGTGATGCCGGAGGTGCCTGTTGTAGTAGGCGAAGTGAACGTAGCCGTGTAGCTGCCGTTGTTGTGATTGGTGATGGTGCCGATGGTGCCGACTGAAGGGTCAAGAGTGACAGTCCCGCCGGATGCTGTGAGGTCGTTACCATTCGCGTCCTTCGCCTGGACTGTGATGGTCGAGGTAGCTACGCCGTTCGCTACCAGGGTGGTCGGGCTGGCCGAGATGGTTGTGGTGGTCGCGCTCACGGCTCCTGGCGTGAGGGCAATTGTCGGCGATGGAGTCCCGATCGTGTTGCCCCCGATGGTGCCGGTGACAGTCGGAGTACCGGTTGTAGTTGGCGAGGTGAATGTGGCCGTGTACGTGCCGTCGTTGTGATTCGTGACGGTGCCGATGGTGCCAACTGAAGGGTCAAGAGTGACAGTCCCGCCGGATGCTGTGAGGTCGTTACCATTCGCGTCCTTCGCCTGGACTGTGATGGTCGAGGTAGCTACTCCGTTCGCTACCAGGGTGGTCGGGCTGGCCGAGATGGTTGTGGTCGTCGCGCTCACGGCTCCTGGCGTGAGGGCAATTGTCGGCGATGGAGTCCCGATCGCGTTGCCCCCGATGGTGCCGGTGACAGTCGAAGTACCGGTTGTAGTTGGCGAGGTGAATGTGGCCGTGTACGTGCCGTCGTTGTGATTCGTGACGGTGCCGATGGTGCCAACGGAGGGGAGCAGGGTGACTGCCCCGCCACTCCCAGTCAGGCTATTGCCATTGGCGTCTTTTGCCTGGACCGTGATGGTCGAGGTAGCGACTCCGTTCGCGACCAGGGTGGTCGGGCTGGCCGAGATGGTTGTGGTGGTCGCGCTTACTGGTCCGGCAAGAATGGAATAGGTCGGACTACTCGCTATTTCCGTTTGGTCTGACGAGGTAAAGACGCCAATCGAGTATGTCCCCGCCAGAGTGGGGTTCGTTGCGGTATTGGCAACGCCTGCGACCACCGCAACGGTGCCCGTGGTCCCCACCACGACTGGCGATGTAATCGTCACGTTTGCGGTCCCAACCTGAGTGGGGGTGACAGTGACCGGAACGGTATTCACGGTGTAGTCCCCTGCTGCTAGGGGAAATACCGTGCCGGTCGGACCAGTGAGAGTGATGGTGCTCGTAGTACTCAACGACCCGGAGGCGCTGTTAGAGAACCCAACTGTGTAGGTCGCCGGCGCTCCCGCAGTCGTCGGGTTCGGCGAAGCCGTCACGGTCGATACGGAGGAAGCTGACGCAATCGGCGTCATGATCACGAATGAGGCGCCGAGGGCCATGACGGCACCCAGCGCTATTTTCTGAACCCAATTGAAATGCATTACGAGGTCTCCTTCTCGGGAAGGACCTCAGGTTCAGAGTCCCAACACAACAGATGCGGTGATATCCGGGCCTGTTCTTGCCCTGGTCCACAAAGATTCAAACAACGACACGTCACATGAGGGTTGCGATGCGGTGGAGCGCTCAAAATGCCCGAGGGTCCGTGGGTCGGTAGCGTGGGCAAAATGGAGACCCGCCAGAGCGTGCGCTTTCTGGAGTGGCCCGAAGCGGAGGAACTGGGCGTCGCGCTGGCGGTGACGACGAGGCACGGTGGGGTTTCCGAAGGCGTCCATGAATCGCTGAATCTGGGATTGCACGTCGGCGACGACCCTGAGAGGGTCATCGAAAATCGGCGGCGTGCGGCGCACGCATTCGGGGCCGACCTGGGGAGTGTGGTCTTTGCCGAACAGGTCCACGGTGCCTCGGCGACCGTCGTGGGCCACGGCGAGCGCGGCCGGGGAACGCTCAGGATGGACGATGCCATCACTTCGACGGACATCCTTGTCACGACCGCTCTCGATACGACGTTGGCCATTCTCGTGGCCGACTGCGTTCCCGTAGCTCTGCTCGACCCCGAAGCGCGTGTGTTGGCTGCCGTCCATGCCGGGTGGCGAGGGACGGCGGCCCAAGCCTGCCGCCGGGCACTCGAGGCAATGAGCGCATTGGGGGCGCTGCCCGAGCGGGTCGTCGCGTTCATCGGCCCTGGTGTGCATCCGACGCACTACGAGGTGGACGGAGTCGTCCTCGAGTCTCTCCTCGGGGCGGTTGCCCCCGATGAGCTGTCGGCCGAAGTGGCTCGTCCGGCCGAAGGTGGTCGCTGGCGGGTCGATCTCATGGCGGCCAATCATCAGCAACTCGTGCGGGCCGGGGTCGCGCCCGCCCACATTTTCGATTGTGGCGTCACCACGGCGGACGACGATTACTTCAGCGATCGGGCAGCCCGCCCATGTGGGCGATTTGCCCTGTTCGCACGCCTGACACACCTCACCGTCGCCTGATGACCCCGCAGTAACCACTCGGCCCGTAGCATGAGGACGCCCCATGCCACCCACCCCGGAAAGAGCCGAACAATTCTGTTACGACGGCTACACGATCGATCCCACGCGGGGGGAGGTGCACTGCACGTATTCGACCGGTGGCTACTCGTTCACTGAGCGCTACGTGTTCGGCCCCGAGGGCAACTGGGGCGATCCTGCCGTGGAGGCCGCAGTGCGCATCCTCTTTCTGATGGCGGGCGTGTCGTACTACAAGACCAGAGCGGCCCGGGTCATCGATCTGGGCGCCACGGCGACGACGCCGGACGAACGGTCCTTCCTGGCGCAGTACTTCGTGCACGGCCTCGCTGAGTTCGTCTATCGCAACGGTCTGGACCTGCAGGAGCTGGCGTGGATCGGGCTCGAGGAGACCGAACCGTCTCCCGCGGCGTACTCCCCGGGCGCCTCCAACCCGGTACGCCCGCTGATCCCGTTTGGCGGCGGCATCGACTCAATCGTGACCGTCAGCGCACTGCGCGAGCGCACCTCCGATGCCGCCCTGTGCATCGTCCATCCCCCGCAAGAACGGTTTGCCGCCATTGAGGACGCGGCGGCACTGACCGGGCTCCCGGTCATCCGCATCGCCCGCGAGATCGACTCCCGGGTCAGGCTCTCCGAGAGGATGGGCTTCTTCAACGGCCACGTGCCCATCACGGCGGTCATCACGGCGGCCGCCCTCGTCGCAGCGGTGCTCGATGGGCGTGATGCCGTGGTCCTGTCGAACGAATGGTCCGCCTCGGCCCCTACGCTCGTGCATGAGGGTCGGCCGGTCAATCACCAGTGGTCCAAAGGCGCCGAGTTCGAAGAGGGCTTCGCCCACATGGTGGACGCCTCGCTGGGCCCGCAACTCTCGGTCTTCTCCTACCTCCGGTGCCGGAGCGAGCTGTGGGTGGCCCAGCAGTTCGCCCAGCTCAAGGAGTTCCACGGCGTCTTCCGGAGTTGCAATCGGGCCTTCCACCAGAACGCGGCCGAACGCCTCGACCAGTGGTGTGGCACCTGCGACAAATGTTGCTTCATCGATTTGATCCTGTCCCCCTTTATGGGGGCGGGCGACCTGATGAACATCTTCGGCGGTCGCGAGCCCTTGGACGACGCCCAACTCGAGGACCGCTTCGTGACGTTGCTGGGGCTCGCACCCGACGTCCGGCCGTTCGAGTGCGTCGGCGACGTGGGCGAATGCCGTGCTGCGGTCCGCCTGGCCGCCCACAGGTCGGACCGCCTGGAGAATTCCATGCTCCAGTCACTACGCGCCGCCATCGACGCCGCGCCCGACCCGGGTTCCCCCGATGCCGCCGTGCTCTTTTCACCTGTCGGATCCCATCGCATCCCCGATCGTTATGCCCCCCCGGATCTCCTGGTCCGCGCTCACTAGCGCGGCGGTCGGCCTGTGGGGCCTGGGAGTCGAAGGAAGAGCGAGTCTCCGCCGCCTCGAGTCGCTGGGCCTGGTCCCGGTCCTGGTCGACGACAAACCGGCCGCGACCACGCTCGGTGAGCTCCCGATCCTGGCCACCGCTCAGGGCGGCCTACAGGCGTTGGCGGCCTGCGACATCGTCATCAAGAGCCCCGGCATCAGTCGGTACCGTCCCGAGGTCGCGCAGCTCGAGGACGCAGGTGTCCCGGTGCGGAGCGGCCTCGGGCTCTGGCTGGAGGACGTCCCCCTCGAACGCGTGACGTGCATCACCGGCACCAAGGGCAAGAGCACCACCACCGCCATCGCCGCCCACCTGCTCACCCGGCTCGGCTACGACGCCAGAGTGGGCGGCAACATCGGTCAGCCTCCCTGGGAGCCCTCTTCCGCCGGCGAACCGGACTACTGGATCATTGAGACATCGAGCTATCAGGTGCCGGATCTGACCAACGGTCCGCCGGTGGTCGCCGTGACCTCGCTGTCCCCGGACCACCTCGACTGGCACGGATCGGTCGAGCGCTATTACGCCGACAAGCTGGCTCTTTGCACCAAACCCGGCGTCCGGAGAGCGATCGCCGACGGGTCGAGTGCGACCTTGCGCGCTCAGGCCGGCGCGCTGGGTCCCCACGTGCAGTGGGTCGACCCCGACGACCCGGCATTCGGCGGTCCATGGATCCGGGCCCTCGGGCTGCCGGGCCAGCACAATACCCGCAATGCCGCTATCGCACGCGCCGTTCTACGGTCGTTGGGCATTGTCGAAGCCGAGGACGCGAGCCGGATGGAGGCAGCTGCAGAAGGGTTCCGGGGACTACCCAGTCGGTGTCATTCCGTCGGCCACGTCGGGTTGGTGGAGTTCGTCGACGACGGACTGTCCACCAACGTGCTGCCGGCCCAGGCCGCCCTCGAGGCCTACGGCGGTCGCCCCGTGGCCCTGCTGGTGGGAGGACACGAGCGCGGCTTGGACTACACCCCGCTCGGCGACGCCGTGTCCCGGCGCACCCTTCCCACGCTGGTGGTCACCATGCCCGCCAACGGGCCACGGATCGGGAGCGCCGTCCGGGAGGTGGTAGGCGATGCGGTCGAGGTGATCGATGCCGCCGGGCTCGACGAAGCCGTGGCGATCGCCTGGGCCTGGGCCCGAAGCGCCGGGACCGAGAGTACAGGCGGGGCCGACGATGGCAAAGGTGCTGTTGTGCTGTTGTCGCCGGCGGCGCCCAGCTTCGGGGCCTACATCGACTACCGCGAGCGCTCTCGTGCCTTCACTGCGGCTGCCGCCAGGTGCGGAACCTTGACCTGAGCGGATGCCGATGCGGCCCGCTCAAGAATGCAGCCGGCCCGTCAGCGGATAGCGCCTGTCAGCGGATAGCGCTCTTCAGCAGGCGGTGCCGGCGGGCGCCAGGGTCTCGCGCTCGTTGAGGAAGTCCCACCAGGCGTCGGCCGCGACCCGCGCCGCTGCCCGTACGACGACTGGGTCGGCCTCGAGTGCCGACAGCGCGTCGATCGACCAGTCGGCGTGCGCCACTTCCTGGGACGTGTGCACGTCCCAGAACAGGGTGCCCTGCGCGTCCATGCCGTAGTGGCGACGGAGTCCTTCCGCCTTGGATCCGGCGATGTCAGCTGCCTGCACCTCGTACGCCGCGACCATGGCGAGTGCGGCCACGGGGTCGGCCGTCGAGACCTGCCCTACCGCGACCAGGAGGGCCGCGGTGGCAGGCGTCGGATCGACGTCGGACGCGGCACCGGCGGCCCCCGCGAACGACTCGAACAACTCTGCATGGGAAGTCGGCACGCCGAGCTCGTCGGCCAAGTTGGACTCGACCAGGGTGCGGGCCCTCCCCTCGGGGAGGCCTCCCGCGATCAACTCCAACGTGATCGGAAGTGCGCGTTCAATGAGCCGGTACTGCTCGGCGTACGCCGCCAATTCTCCTTCAGCCAGCGTGCCGGCCTCCCAGCGCCGGTAGAAGGGATGGGTCAGGAGTTGGCGACCGGCCAGTGCATCGGCCAAAGCCTCTCGGATCCGCGCAGTGTGCATGGCCGCACAATATCCCGGCTGGATGCCGCTACCGCAGATGGCGAAACGGCGTCCCACGACACGTCATTGGGGCCTCAGAAGGAGATTCGAACTCTCCACCTGCGCACTCGCGTGGTGCGTTACGGCCGTAATGGCCCTGACCAGGACTTATGAGCTGGGCATGGTGAACCCCGGCCTCTGGCCCTAATTGGCCGGGGGTCCCAGAGCAGCTTGGACCGATCGTGCAATGACGATTTCGCCCGCAGCGGACGGATGAAGGAAGTTGAAGTCCGAGGGACTCAGCACGCCGAGGAGCGTCACGTAGGCATCTCCATGCGTCACCGCCGCAGACTTCAGGTCGCCATCGATGATCATGAGCGTGGACAGGCGCTCCGAGGGCGGACTCGCCGGACCGACCACGACGGCGGCGCCGCGTGGGAAGCGGGCGAGCACCGCATCTGCGTCGCTCTTGATGGACGACAGCCCGGCCTGGTCATTGAGTCCACCTTCAATGACAACCTTCGTCGGCTTCCGCATGATCGCAGCGGAAACCTCGTCGCCGAACTGGCCGCCCCCGCACCCGGGCTTCGTGAACCCTGCGCCGCCATGGGCAATGACGTAGACGTGCCATCCGGTAAGGAGGCGCGGCCAGGACTGCGACACGGAGGCGGGCCCGACACCTGCGGCATAGCTGTCACCAATGACCACGAGTTGTGGTTTCCCTACGCTGTTGAGCCGAGCTTGGGCCTTTTGAATCGCGAGGACCGGCCTGCAGGCGGCGATCTCATCGGAACGATGCACCAAATAGACGATCCCAACGACGACGAAGACCGCTATCGCGGCAAGCGCCACCATCCATTTTCGCATCGGTCGCATCTTCCCAGGGTTCTCGGCTCTGGGGTGCCGCTGCGCGGGTAGTTGAAGCCCGCGTCGTCATGGAGACCAGCGTGTACCTGGCGCTTGCATGCGCAAGCCCCGTGACGGCGTGGCACCTCCGTCATCGTCATTGCAACTCGCGTATCCCAAGGTCGGCGAGGCAAAACGCAGCGGGCTGTGGCGTTCCCTGTTTGACGTCTCTTCAGGCGGGTAGGCAATCCCTACCCTAAAAGGAGGGGAGACAATGGCAGTGAGTGGTAGTGGTTTCGCAACAAGCATCGTGGTCTTCGCAGTGGGGGCGGTCCTGCGTTTCGCGGTGACCGTGAACACCCTGCAACACGGCTTCAATGTGCACACCGTCGGCATCATCTTGATGATTGTGGGCGCGGTCGGAGCCGTCCTCGCGCTCATCGCAATGGCGATGGCGAGCACGGGAAGACGCCGCACCGTTATTGATGACGGCAGAGGGAATGTCGTCCAACGCGAAGACACCTACAGGTAAGGAGAAAACGATGGTACTGGTATTGGCACTTTTGCTTGTGTTGCTCTTTTTTGGCCTCGGATTCACCGCTCATCTTTTGTGGGTCGTGGCGGCAGTGCTGCTGGTTCTGTGGCTCGTCGGAGCTGCGATCGGGCGCGGCGAGTCGGCCGGGAGTCACCGTTTCTATCGATGGTGAGTCACAAATGAACGAGGACCTTCGGTCCGAGCGAATGGCGCCTCTCGAGGGCGCCATTCGTCGCGAGGGCCTCAGGTGTTTTCGAAGCGATCACCCGGAACGGCTTCGTACAGAACCTTCCGAACTGCAACGTGTGAACTGGAGCCTGAGAGGAGATTCGAACTCCTGACCTGCGCATTACGAGTGCGCTGCTCTACCGACTGAGCTACCCAGGCAAGTGAACTGACGAAACAAGAGTCTCCCATAATGGCATCACCCGGGCGGCCCCTCATGCACCTCCACCCCGTCGATGTGCAAGGAGGATGCCGACCCGGCCGGGAGAGCCACATGGACCTCGGTGAAGCCGGGCGACAGGTTGAGCGGGACGTCGGTGTTCGGCACTACAGCGGTCGGCGCCAAGCCGGCTGCCGGCGCACTCATCACGACGGGCCCGGGTGCTGCCGACGCGGCACTCCGGAGTTGGAACTGGACGGTGCGATGAACAGAACTGAACAGAAAGACCGAGCCCGACTGTGCCAGGACCGGGGCGCCCGGGGTCACGGGCAGGGACCAGCCTCCGCCCGGGAACACCCGGACACCGGCCACGTGGCTGTCGAACCCATCGACGGGGAGGCGCAGCGACTGCGCGTCCTGCGGGTCGATGGAGAGTGCAAGGGTACCGAACCGAATATTCACCTCGGCGTTATCGGTTCCGACGTACGCCGTCGTCTCCTGCCTGAGGTTGACACAGGGCTTGAATGCGGGGTTCTCAAAGCGACTGCTCACGTTCGGCACGTTCACATCCTGGATCTCGCCGTGCCAATCGTCGTATTGCAGTCCCACCCACAGCGGATACTCGACGAGAATCCAATTCGCGAGTCCTACCCGATGGCACGAGGAGTTGGCGATGACCTTGGAGGTGGAGGTGTACTCCGCGTTCGAGACGGAGACGTATTTCTTGACGATCGTGTCGAGAAAGTACGGGGACAATGATTTCGCCGCATACTCCTGATGGGAGAACGGTTCCTCGATATTCTGGAAGAGCTGCGGTATGCAGGTGAGAACCAGGAAGGCCAGGACGATCCGCGTCGCCATCTTCGGCAACCGGGAGAGAGCGACAGCGATTACTGGCGACCAGGCCACGAGAAGCGGTAACTGATAGCGGACGTTGAACACGCTCCAGCGTGCCGTCCCGGTGAAGAGCAGGTAGCCCACGGTCAGCCCGGCCGCCATCAACAAGGCCGTCCGGGCCCCCCGGCGGCGGCGGAACGACGCCACGACCAGGATCGGCACCGAGACAACGATGAGAATGACCTGCCAGGGATCGGCGCTGGAGTTCTGGCTCCGGTCCCAGGCGGAGTAGTCACCCTTGGCGAACGCGTCGGTCTGCGTGCCCAGCACGTAGTTCTGGTCGTTGGGATCAATGTGAAACCAGAGAAAGACATGGTGGAGATGCCCGAGCACCGCCTCGCTGATGTCCGTCTCCACGCCACTCTTCCCATTGCCCATCATGAAGAACGCCGCCGTACTACGGACCACATTGGCGGCGGCGGCGGCGGGAGTGAGGTTGGTGCTCTGGGTACTGCGCGACACCGGGCCTATCGGGCTGCCGAACAGCGAGATGTTCTGTTCCACGAACGGGACGGCCATGGCCACGATCGCCAGAGCGGCGAGGGCGACGATGCCGCTCCACCGTTTGACCGATGCGATGACACCTTGCAATTGAATTCCACGGGCGAGGTGCAGCAAAAGGATGAAGACGATCACCGGGCCCATGAGCAGAGGGAGCGTCCCCTTGGCCATGTAACAGAGACCCGCCCCCATTCCCAGCAGCAACGAGGGAACCCACACCCTGCCCTCGGATGGCCAGGCCAGCGCGATCGAGACCGTGCAGATCCCGATGGCTGCCGCGAAGTAGTCATTCTCGGTCGAGGTGGCGAGGAGAACGCCCGAAGGAATGGTGGCGCAGATGACGACCGCGACCACCTGGGTCCACCGCGATCCCCCCAAGAGGCGCGCCACCTCTGACACGGCAGCCAGGCAGACGGTGCAGGCGAGGAGCTGCATATACCCGTCGAATCGATTGGTGCCGGCGAGGAGATGGAAGTGGGCCAGGTTGTATTCAGCGAGTGGCGAGAGCTCAATCTGGGCCAGGTACTGCGCGGGAAAGGGGCGGATGCTTCGATCCTGGATCCAGTGCTCGACGCGCACGAGGTGATAGACGAGAGAATCGCCGTTCGACGGGAGGAACGACCAGCCCAGATAGCCGAGGACCCCCAGAATGAGGGCGACGACGACGAGCCAGGCGACGTTTTCCGCGCCGAGACGGTCGAACAGCCTTCTCGCCGCCGCCGCCGGGTGGAGACCGGTCGACACATGCCGCACCAGGCGGCGGATGTCCGCCCAGGACACGGCGACGAGGACGACCAGGAGGCCGACCCAGGACGCAAGGAGCACGCCGTGGGTGAAATGACCATCGATGCTCGACAGTTCGGTGATGGCCAGGAGAGTGGCCTGCCACACGAGATAGGCCACGAGCAAGGCCCCGCGGCGCGACAGCCTCGAGAGTCCCAAGGCCGGTCGATTCCGAGAAACAAGATGCCAAAGCAGTCCGAGAACGGCTATCGGAAGAAGGAGAAGCAAGCTCTCAGGCCCTCGCGATGACCGGCGCGTCCGACGCGCGGAGGGGCAGTCTCAGGTTGGCACCGCCTCGATGATGAACTGATAGCCGAACATCGTGGGCCAGAACGCCAAAAGGAGGTGATCGAGCAGACGCAGCCAACGCCCTTTCGCTCCCTCGACCTGAAGGGCGTCGAAAGGCGACCCGACCGGTTCGATGCGTCGTACGGCATAGCCCTGGCGCTCGACCATCTTGCGGATGCTGCGCCTGGTGAAGAAGCGCAGGTGCGTGGAGTCGAGGATCCCGCGCTGGTCGTAGTCGAACATGCCGAGGGTGGAGCGGAAGCGCGGGTACCAGTGCGCGACGTTCGGGACACAGATGATGGCCAAGCCCTCGGGCGAGATCACGTTGCGCATCAGTTTCATGAACAAACCGGGGTTGACCAGGTGCTCGAGGACGTCGGCGGCGAGTACGACGTCGAAGCCGGTGCCGACCTCGTCCGGTATGCCCTCATTGAGGTCCGCTTCGTAGAAGGCATCGGTTCTTTCCCTCACGCCGTCCAGCGCGGCGACGTCAACCCCGACGACCTCGTGGCCCATTGCGCGTAGGCGCTCAGCCAACAGGCCGCTCGAACACCCGAGGTCCAGTATCCGGCTCGGATGGCGTGAGCTCAGCATGGTGGAGATGCGCCCGTGGGAGCTGTCCTCGCTGGGCTTGAGCAGATACTCGTCGTTGAGGGCGATGCGACTGCCATCGCCGAATCCGGCCTTCTGCAAGCGGTAGGCCACCACGTCTTTGGTGACGTCGGCCGCATACCGGACACCGTCGACGTAGCAGATCTCGTCCCCGTAGTACGTCGGTATGGGCACTTCGGCGATGCGCAAACCTGCATCGTGGAGCTGAATGATGATCTGCGTGTCGAAGTTGAAGCCGTCCGAGTTCCGTTCGAACGGGATCTGCTTCAGCGCGCTGACCGAATAGGCGCGGTAGCCGGAATGGAACTCCGACAGTCCGGTGCCCAAAGTGGCGTTCTCGAAGCGGGACAGCACCCGGTTCCCCAGATACTTGTACAGCGGCATGCCCCCGCCCCGAGCGGCCCCCTTGACCATCATGCGTGACCCGAAGACGGCATCGGCTTCGCCCGCCAGCAACGGTGCGAGAATCTGGGGAAGGGACTCCGGCGCGTATTGACCGTCGGCGTGCAGCATGACGACGATGTCCAACCCGTGTTCGATCGCCAGGTTGTAGCCCGCCTTCTGGTTCCCCCCGTAGCCCAAATTGGCTTCTTGTCTGATCAAGGTGATCGGGAGATCGGAGAGTTGTTGGTACCCGAGGCCCACCAGGTAGGTGGAGTCCTGACTGTGGTCGTCGCTGACGATGACCTCTTCGATCTCGGAGCGGATGTCGACGGGTATCCGGTCGAGGACCTTGGCCAGGGTCATCGCGGCGTTGTACGCCACCACGAGGACTCCGATCCTCTGCTTCTCGGCTCCCGCCATGTTGCAGTACTCCCTTGACTCAAGCCGACAACGTGCCCGTAGCGTATTCCCCAATCGTCGCCCCATGTAAGCAGTCCGGGCCGGTGCGCGGACTCGGCCAGGGCCCGTTCCGCCGCGGTGTCACATCCACCCCGGCCTGACACCGCCGTCACTCTCGGCCGGTCAGTGTGCCTCTCCCAGAGGCCAAAGAGAGATGGACGAGGCCGGCGTGGCGAGGATCTGCCCGATCGACCCGAAGGCGGCGAACAACGTCAGCGTGGCACTGGCCACCACGAGCGAGGCCAACGTCATCACGGCCCAGAGCAGCGCTGTGTCCGGGACGTCCATGCGCAGGATGCCGGCGGCCACCCCGACAATGGCAGCGTCGAGCGGCGGGACGACGACCAGCGCCACCGACCACTTGAGGAGCAGCGTCTCGCGCCGTGAAAATCGGGAGGGGTCGCCGCTGTCTCGATTTGGCACCCGGCTCCGTGGCGGCGTAGCCGAGTGCGCCGTCGAGCGAGGGGTCGACGATGGTGGCCCCCAAGAAGCCGGCCATCATGGCAAGCAGCGACACGTAGAAGGCACTGAGCCGAGCGCGGTGTTCGCCCGTAGCGGACGAAAGCTCACCGGCTTGAGCCGGATGGGATCGCGTAATTGGGCGGCGGCGAACGCGGTGCCGCGTGCTGCCGCGGTGCTGTGCGACACGAGCTGCTTTCCGACCTGGGCCGAAGTCTCCCCGAAAGCCGCGGTGAGGACACCGGCGGCAGGTTGACCCCGAGACTGCCGAGCCGCACATTCTCGAGCAGCTGCACGGTGGGCGTCCCCGAAGCCGCCGCCGGAGTGGGTGAGCCATCGCCCGGTCGAATGCGGGTGCGGTGTGTGGTGCGGTCAGTCGGCTGGTGCCGCACCCTTGGCCAGGTCGGCCTGCTTCTGGCTGTACATGAGACGTTGCCGGTCGTGTCCGTGCCGTCCCGGTAGAGCCTCTCGATCAAGGCGAGAAATTCGAGGTTCCCCGAGAACGCCAGCGCCTGCGGGTGACCTGCCGCACTGAGCGTCCCGACTGCTCGTCCATCCTCGCCGTAGGAGATGTCCACAATGATCTGCACGACTTCCATGGTGAGGGTCACAGGGCCCCGAATCCCTAGGGAGACTCCCTAAACATCGGCGGCGCCTCCCTCATCGTCCCGTCCGGAATGGAGGATCGACTCCCACCCCCGGAAGGGGTGGCCGAACGGGCCCGCGGCGGGAACGGGCACAATCGTGCACGTGCTCAGCCTCCTGTGTTTCATCGCCGGGGGTCTGATCGGTTGGTTCGCCTCGCGGCGGGGTGGCCGGATTCAGGTGACCTGGCCGGTCGTGCTGCGGGTGCAGATCCTGCTGACCTCCGCCACGCTCTCGCTGGTGGCCGCCTGGCGATTGACGTCATTGGGGGAGCTGGTCGGCCCGCTCCTTCTGGCCGGGGCGTTGTGGGTTCTTCTGGTGGCTGCGGTCGCCACAAAGGGAGTGCGCAGCACGGGGGAGGCGATGCTCGAGTCCTGGGCCGTCGGTCCCAACAGCGGGTTCTGGGTGGTGCCGGTCGCCACCGCGTTCGCCGGATCGGCGGGGGCGATGATCGCCGTGCTGGCCAACTCCGCCAACGTGGCGCAGAACAGCGTGAGCGTCCACTTCATGCGACGTGACGCGCCCATACGCCAGCGGCGCTCCACCACGTGGGTCGACCAATCTCCGATCCTTGCGCTGGTCATCGGGCTTCTTCTGCACCTCGAGGGCCCTGCGCCCGCCTCCACCAAGGAGATCCTGACCCTGGCCGGTCCGCTCCTCGCCTTCTCGGGCGCCGCACTCTTCGCGGGATCCGTCGTGCATCCGCACAACCTTTCGGTCCCGACGCCGCCCCATACCGTCCGTCGGTGGGGGTGGCTCACCGGGGTCCGTGTGGGCTACTTCCTCCTCATCGCCGTGGGCACGTCCTCCACGCCGCTGGCCATCGTCTCCGTCCTCAGCGCATTGAGCGCACCTTCGTTCACCCCGATCCAGCAGGCCGTGCTCTACGGATTCCGGTCCGGGGTGGTCAACGTCGCCGTCCGCTGGGGCTGGGTGATGGTGCCGTTCGGCCTCGGGTTGGCGGCCCTGATCCGCGCCGCCTGAACAGGTCCGCGACGCACCGTCAGACAATCCGGCTAATATCATTGTTTGATGACATCATATGATGACATCCATTGATGACGACGGAGAAGAGAGCAGTGGAACGGTCGGCGGCAGTGCCCGGGATCAGCGCAGGGATCGTCGGCCCGCGCGAGCACGCCCGGCTGCTCGTGCCCACCCTCCTGGCCGCCGGTGCGCTCATGGCGGTCGTCTCGAGCCTGGGCGCTCCCCTCATCCCGACGCTCTCCCGCACCGACCACGTGTCACTCAGCACGGGGGAATGGATGCTGACGATCACCCTGTTGACCGGAGCACTCGTGACACCGGTCATGGGCCGGCTCGCCGATGGGCCCCGGCAACGCGATGTCATCCTGTTCGCCCTCACCTGCGTCGTCACCGGCTGCGTAGTGGCGGCGATCTCGGGCAACTTCGCCGAGCTCCTCATCGGGCGGGGCCTCCAGGGCGTGGGCCTGGGCATCCTCCCGGTCGCCATGGCCATTGCCCGCCGGCACCTCCCCGCCGACAGGGCCCGGAGGACGATCGCCACCCTGTCGGTCACGACGGCGATAGGCGTCGGTCTCGGGTATCCCGTCACGGGGTTGATCGCGCAGGCCTGGGACTTCCGTGCCGCCTACTGGTTCGGGGCGATCGCCGTCAGCGGCGCTCTGGTCCTCGCCGCCGTGGTCCTGCCCCGCCGCTCTGACGTCCCCTCCCGGCGACTGGACACCGTCGGCGCAGCCATGCTCAGCCTGGTCGTCGTCGGTCTCTCGGTGGTGCTCAGTGAGGGCGGAGGGTGGGGGTGGACGTCCGCCCGGTCCCTGGGGATCATGGCCGCCTCCGTCGTGCTGCTCGCGCTATGGATACCCTACGAGCTCAGGTTCGCCGATCCACTGGTCGATCTGCGCCAGGTCCGCCACCGCGCCGTGCTGACCGCCGATGTGTCCGGCTTCTTCATCAGCGTCGCCATGTACATCCTCATTCCCAGCCTCGTCGTGTTCGTACAGATCCCCGTAGCCCGGGGTTACGGGTTCGGGGCCTCCATCGTGGTCTCGGGCCTCGTCCTCCTCCCCCTGTCGCTGTGCAGCTTCCTGGCCAGCCAGCTCCTGGCCGTCTACGAGCGGAGGTTCGGACCCAGGAGCATGATCCCGCTGGGCTCGCTCCTCTTCGCCGTCTCGTCCGTCTTCTTCGCCCTGGAGCACCGGGCACTCTGGGAGGCCTTCGTGACGGCTGGCCTCACGGGACTGGCCATCGGGTTCACCACCGGCGCCATGCCGGGGTTCATCGTGCGGGCGGTGGCGCGCACCGAGACGGGAAGCGCCACGGGCTTCTACCAGGTGGTGCGGAGCATCGGCCTGACACTCGGGAGCGCGGTGAGTGCTGCGATCCTGATGGCACACACTCCCAAGGGACAGGCCCTGCCCAATGTCAGCGGTTTCGAGGACACCCTCCTGATCGCCGCCGGGATCTGCGTCGCCACCGCGCTCCTCAGTTACCTCCTGCCGGGCCGGATGGTCGATCACGGTCCCGGCCCGGGTACGCCTGAGGAAAAAGAGCTCGAAGAGATCATGAAAGAGGAAGCGGAGCTGGCCGGCGCCGGTCTGGTCTTGGCCGAGGCCCCGCACGCCGCCGGGTCGGAGGAGAGGGTGCAATGAGTGTTTCGAACGACGCCGCGGCGACCGATGTCCTGCCGAAGACGGTCCGAGCGCGCGACGCCGCCGCCAGCAAGGAGTCCCTTCTCCAAGCGGCGCAGGAGCTCTTCGGCCAGAGGGGGTTCGAGCGGACGACGACCCGCGACATCGGTGAGCGGGCCGGTGTCGACGCGGCCCTCATCGCTCGCTACTTCGGCAGCAAAGCCGACCTCTATTTCGCCGCGGTGGCGGCCGAGGACGCCGGTGAGCAGCAGCCGCGCAGCTTCGAGGGGCTCGAGCAGATGGCGGACACCGTGGTGGCCAAGGCCGACGACCACGGGCCGGGACCGATCCTGCAGGCTCTGATCCGGCTCGATGCCTCCGACGAGATCCGCGGTGCCGCCCTTCAACGCGTCAGGCGCCGCCTGGTCGACCCACTCGTCGTCGACATGACCGGGCGCGGGGTCGACCGGCCCGAATTGCGGGCTGACGTCGCCGTCGCGGCGATGTTGGGCATCAGCCTCTCGCGGTCCCTCGGGTGGTTCGACGAGGTGCGCGGGGTGTCAAAGGACGAACTCGTCGCCCTCATCGCCGAGGTGTTGCGAGAGGTGACCGGGAACGGAGAGCGCTCCCCACGGTAAACGGGGACCATCGCCGTTTTCAGGGACAATTGTGGCCCAAGGTGAATGACTGAGTTCGGTATAGTGAGCGTGGCAGTGGCGGGAGGTCCCTTGGGTTCTCGCTCGTTCTGGCGATCAGGGCCGATTGGAGGCAACCGCATTGGCTTTCGTCTATGACACGACCGTGAACCCCGATGCCGACAACAACGCCCACGCGTACGCGCTTGGCATGATCGGGTACAACAAGGCGGTCCTCGAAGTCGGTTGTGCCACCGGGTACATCTCAAAGGTGATGGCCGAGCGCGGATGCAACGTGACCGGTATCGAGCTCGACCCTGATGCCGCAAGTCTGGCCCAAAAGTGGCTGGAACGGGTCGTGGTCGGCAACGTCGACGAGGGGAGCGTCTGGAGCGAAATCGAGGACGAGTCCTTCGACGCGGTGATCTTCGGGGACGTCCTCGAACACCTGCGGGATCCTCTCGGGGCCCTGCGATCAGCCGTGCGGAAGCTGAAGCCGTCGGGCATCGTCGTCACGTCGCTTCCGAATGTCGCGCACGGAGACGTTCGACTGTCGCTCCTCAAAGGGAACTTCAACTACAACGAGACCGGCCTCCTCGACAAGACGCACATCCGGTTCTTCACGCTCGAGACCATCAGGGATCTCCTGCGCGACGCGGGCCTGGTCGTCGTAGAGACACGGCGGGTCTTCATGCCCCTCTTTCAAACTGAACTTCCCATCAAGCGCGAGGACGTCCTCCAGTCGACGATCAATGAACTTCTCGACGATCCCGAGGTCGAGACGTATCAATACGTGATGAAGTCCGTGCGCGACAACGGCACCCGCACGCTCAACGAGTTGGCCCGACGCGTCAACGAGCTCAGCGACCACGTGCACCGTGAGGTTGTTCGCAACGCCCTGCGGGAGAACGGTCTCGGGTACATCCCCGGGGCGGAGGGGGACGTCGACCGTCTGCAGAAGCACATCCAGGCGCTCGAACGACATGCCGGCGGCCTGGAGCACAACATCTCCCTCCTCGAACAGGCGCTGATCGCCAGCGATGCCAGGTATCAAGCAGTCCTCGGCATGAGAACGGTGCAAGCGACGGCGCCCCTCCGGTGGTTCTATCGAAAGGTGCATCGAGGCCAGTGAGCGACACCTCATCCGGATCGGCTGCCATTCCCAGGGTTCTGGCTTTCTATCTTCCCCAGTTCCACCAGATTCCCGAGAACGATGCATGGCATGGCGAAGGTTTCACCGAATGGACGGTCGTTGCGAGTAGCAAACCGCTCTATCCGGGGCATCGCCAACCAGAACTCCCGGGCGAGCTCGGTTTCTACGATCTGCGCGTGCCCGAGACCCGGGTCGCACAGGCCGCGCTGGCCCGGAACCACGGGATCTCGGGGTTCCTCTACTACCACTACTGGTTCAACGGCCGGAGACTTCTCGAGCGACCGTTCGACGAAGTCCTGGCGTCGGGCTCCCCGGACTTTCCCTTCGCCCTGTGCTGGGCCAACGAAGGTTGGTACCGGCGTTGGCAGGGGTCCAAGGACGAGTTGATCCTGGAGCAGGAATTCAACGAAGAAGATGACCTGGCCCATATCCGGTGGTTGATCACATGCTTCAAGGATCCCCGCTACATCCGGGTCAAAGGCCGCCCATTGCTCGCCGTGTACCGAGCCCAGCTTCTCCCGGACCCGAAGAGGACGGTCGAGCTGTGGCGCAGTGAATGCGAGAAGGCCGGCGTCGAGCCGCCGTGGCTGGTCCTGTTCGAGACGAGCGAGTTGCTCGGTGATCCGGCCGAATTGGGATTCGACGCCACATCGGAGTTTGTTCCCCACCTGCTCCCGACGCTTTGCGACACCACGGCCACGCGGCCGAAGACGGCGGCTTCGAACATGATTTACGACTACGTCGACGTCGCCTCGGGCTATCTGAAACGGCCCCGTCCGCCCTGGACCAGGTATCCCTGCGTGGCGACCGCTTGGGACAACTCGCCGAGGCGTCAACAGGGCGAGGCGCAGATTCTCCGTGGATCCACCCCCGAGGCATACGGCCGCTGGCTTTCCGAGGCGATCCGTCTGCAAAAAGAGGCAGAGCAGGGCGACGGCATCGTGTTCGTCAATGCATGGAACGAATGGGCGGAGGGGGCGCACTTGGAACCCGACGACTATTGGGGCAGGGCATATCTGGAGACCACGAGATCCGTCATCCGTGAGGCCGGTGGCGCCGAGACCACCGCACCGGGGGAAGCCGAGGCCGAGACCGGGGCGGCGACGTCGCTCGAGGTCCTCTACGAGGGGCTGTACGAACGATTCGTGCGGCTCCAGACCTCCGCCAGTGGGTTCGTCTCTCTGGCGGACCGCCGGCTCAAGCGGTGGCAGGAGTTCTACAACGGGGTGTTGGCCGAGGCGCGCGAGGAGACACACACCATCGCGACGTTCAACCAGGAACTCGAGGAGCGTGTCGAGGAGCTGGAGCGGCGCTTGGAGGAACTGGAGGCAGTGCAGGCCTTGGATACCAGCGACCGATGAAGCAGAGTGAGCCGAGAACGGCGGAGCATCGTTATCTGGATTTGTTGAAGGCGTGCCTCACGCGACTGCTCTTCATGAGCGAGGAAGAGCAACGCAATCCTGAAATGGCGAAGAACGCCGAGATCAGGCGGCTCGGTTGGGATTGGCCGGACGAAGCCGAGACGATGATCGGTCTGGTCCGGCTCGACTGTATCCAGCAGTGTGTCGAGACCGCTCTGGAGGACGACGTGCCCGGCGATCTCATGGAGGCCGGCGTCTGGCGAGGCGGTGCGGTCATCCTCATGCGGGGGATCCTGGCGGCCTATGGGATCAAGGACAGGAAGGTCTGGGTCGCCGATTCATTCCAGGGCCTGCCACCGGCTGACGGCAGCGCGTTCACACAGGACCTCACGGGCGACCTGTCCGGTTTCAGTGAACTGGCCGTGAGCCTCGAACAGGTCAAATCGAATTTCTCCCGGTACGACCTTCTCGACGACCAGGTCGAATTCCTCGAGGGATGGTTCAAGGACACGTTGCCCGACGCGCCGATTGAGGCACTGTCGGTCCTGCGGTTGGACGGTGACTACTACGAATCGACCATCCAGACGCTCGAGGCGCTGTACGAAAAGGTGTCGGTAGGGGGTTTTGTGATCGTCGACGACTATCTCCACCTCGAAGCCTGCCGGCAGGCCGTGACCGACTTCCGCACGGCGTTCTCCATCACCGACGAGATCGTCGAGGTTGATTGGAATTCGGTCTACTGGAGGCGGCAGAAGAGCTAGCTCCAGCGAGGGCTTCACGTCGCCAGGGCACCCAGGCGCACGAGAAGGGCCTGCAACAGCAGCGACTCCTGAGGATTCCGGACCAGGGAGCGCGCGGTCTCGGTGATGAGCGTGACCGCCTCGGCCGCCGCCTGGGCATGGATGTCGGCGACGGCACCGCCGCCCTTCGACTGGTCGGTCAGACGATCGCGGTAGGCCCGGGCCAGCGCACCCAGACCGGCCCGGAGGGCATCGGTGCGCCATCGGCGCTCCTCGCGCTGGAAGCGGTCCGTGATCTCCTTGCGCCCGGGCAGCGTCTTCTCGCCGAAGGCCGTCGCCTCCTCGGTGAGGCGTTCGAGCTCGCGGGCGTGCTCCGCCCGCAAGGGCTCCACCGCCTGCTCGGCCGAGGCGAGAAGGCCACGGACCAATTCCGCCGCCACGACGCCGGTCCCGGTCAACTGATCGGGCACCGACGACCACAACAAGGCCCGCGCCGCCACCTCGGGGTCCTCGATCATGACCCGGGCCCGGTCCGGGTTCCCCCCGCTGGTGTCGGCCACCACGGTGGCCACCTCAGCGGTCATGCCCTGGCCCATCAGCCAATCCACCATCGTCGTGCGGGGCACCGGCGGGAAGGCGATCTCGACGCAACGGCTGGCAATGGTGGCCAGCTCGGGGGTGATGTCGTCCGCCAGGAGGATGAAGACCGTGGCGCCGGGCGGCTCCTCCAGGGTCTTCAGGAGGGCCGGAGCGGCCCGCCCCCCGAGATGCACGTCGGTCATGATCACCACTTGACGGTCCGCCTGCAGCGGGCGATGTTGGGCGACGGCGACCGAGCGCTGGACATCGGCCACGCTCATCATGGCGCCGGCCCGGTGGATGACATGGAGATCGGGATCGCGGCCCGAGAGTGCGGCGAGACAGGTGCGGCACGTTCCGCACCCGCCGTCGGGGCAGAGGAGCGCAGCGGCCAGGGCGTGGGCCGCCGCGAGGCCTCCGTTGCCCGCTGCTCCCCGGAAGAGATAGGCGTGGACGGGGCTGGCGGCCGCACCGCGCAAAGCGGCGACGGCCTGCTCCTGCCCCACGACCCCGGCAAAGAGCGCGGCCACCGGTGCCGTGCCGGCGCTGGTCACGGCGTCGCTCCGGGACGCGGCGCTTGGCCCAGGCGTTCGTGCACGACGGCCAGGATACGGGTGGTCAGCGCCGTCGGACCGGTGGTCCCGTCGACGACGGCCCAGTGGTCAGGATCATCGGCGGCCAGGGCCAGGAAGCCGTCGCGCACCCGCTGGGCGAAGGCGGGGCCGAGGCGTTCGAGGCGATCCGGGGCGGCCCCCCTCAGGCGGGTCGCGGCAACGTCGACGGGCACGTCGACCAGGATCGACAGGTCGGCGACCAGGTCGGAGGTGGCCCAGGCGATCAGCGCCCGGAGCTCCGCCGTATCTAGCCCACGCCCGTAGCCTTGATACGCCAGCGTCGAACCCGAGAACCGATCGCTCACGACCCACTGGCCGGCAGCCAGCGCAGGCTCGACGACGAGGGCCACGTGCTCGGCCCGGTCAGCCGCCATCAGGAGGGCCTCGGCTCGCAGGGAGACGGGTGGGGAATCGGGCGCCAGCAGCAGGCGGCGCAGTTCAGCGCCGAGGACCGTCGCCCCCGGCTCGTGGGTGAGACGGGCCCCGAGAGCACCGGCCAGGGCCCGGGCCTGGGTCGACTTGCCGCAGCCGTCGATCCCCTCGAGAGCCAGCAGGCGACCCCGTGGCGCCATGTCAGAAGGGTTCGAGGAGCACCGCGTTCGCCGCCGCGCCAGAGGCGACGGCCGCCTTCTTCGTCCCGGCCGTCTTCGCCCCGGCTCTCTTGGTGGCGGCCTTCTTCGTGCCGCTGGCCTTCTTCGTCCCGCCTGCCTTTTTAGCCGCCGCCTTCTTCGTCCCGCCGGACTTCTTGGCGGCCTTCTTCGCACCCCCCGCCTTCTTGCGCGTGGACGGCCCCGCGGCGCGGCGCTCGGCCAGGAGCTCGGACGCCCGCTCGATGGTTATCGACTCCACGTCGTCACCCTTGCGCAGCGATGCGTTCGTCGTCCCGTCGGTGACATAGGGACCGAAGCGACCCTCCTTGACCACGACGGGCAGCTCGGACGCCGGGTCGGCCCCCAGCTCACGGAGAGGTGCCGCCGCCGTGCGGCCGCGGCGTTGCTTGGGCTGGGCGAAGAGGGCCTGGGCCTCGGGCAGCGTCACCGAGAGGATCTGGTCCTCGCTGGCGAGGCTGCGGGTATCGGTGCCCATCTTCAGGTAGGGCCCGAACTTGCCGTTGTGAGCCACCACCTCCTCGCCGGTCTCGGGGTCGGTCCCCACGGTGCGCGGGATCCTGAGCAGCTCGAGAGCCTGCTCGAAGGTGAGGGTGGCCGGGTCCATGGTGGAGAAGAGCGACGAGGTGCGCGGCTTGCCCGTGGCTGAACCCGAGCCCTCGCCCGCCTCGCCGAGCTGGACGTAGGGCCCGAAGCGACCGGCCTTGACGGATACGTCGAGCCCCGTGGCGGGGTCGCTCCCGAGCACCCGGTCGTTGGTGGGCGCGGCCAGCAGCTCCTCGGAGCGGGCCACGGTGAGCTCGTCGGGGGCAATATCGTCGGGGAGGGAGGCCCGGTCGTCGCCCCGCTGCAGGTACGGCCCGTAGCGGCCGACGCGCGCCACGATCGGCACCCCGTCGGCCCCGGCCCCGATGGGGATGGAGTTGATCTCCCGGGCATCGATGTCGCCGAGGTGCGCCGCCACACTGGCCTTGAGCCCGAGGGTCGCGCCGTCGTTGCCCCCGGGCAGGGTGACGCCGGGCGACGACGAACCGAAGTAGAAGCGTGAGAGCCAGGGCAGGGACTCCTCGCGGCCCGAGGCGATCTCGTCGAGGTCGTCCTCCATGCTGGCCGTGAAGCCGTAGTCGACCAGGTCGCCGAAGTAGCGCTCGAGGAGGCCCACCACGGCGAAGGCGGTGAAGCTGGGCACCAGGGCCGTGCCCTTCTTCCACACGTAGCCGCGGTCCAGAATGGTGGCGATCACGCTGGCGTAGGTCGACGGGCGGCCCACGCCGAGCTCCTCCATGGCCTTGACCAACGAGGCCTCCGTATAGCGGGCGGGCGGTTGCGTGGAGTGGGACCCGGGCTCGAAGGCGGTGCCCTCCACCACGTCGCCGACGACCAGCGCCGGCAACACGACCTCACGGTCGGCCAGCTCGGCATCGGGATCGTCCTGCCCCTCGACGTAGGCCCGCAGGAACCCGGGGAAGGCGATCACACGACCGCTGGCCGAGAACTCGGCGACCTCACCCGCCGCGATGTTGCCGGGACCCCCGGCGGGAACGTCGCTGACGAGCCTGATCTGGGCACTCGTCCCCGTGGCGTCGTTCATCTGGGAGGCCACGGTGCGTTTCCAGATCAGGTCGTAGAGGTGGAGCTCGTCCCCCGTCAGCGACCGGGCGGCCTGCTCCGGCGTGCGGAAGGTTTCGCCGGCGGGGCGAATCGCCTCGTGCGCCTCCTGCGCGTTCTTCACCTTGCGCTCGTAGCGCCGGGGCGTGTCGGGCACGTAGGCGTCGCCGTACATTTCGCGGGCCTGGGACCGGGCGGCGGTCAACGCCTGCTCGGACAACGTGGTCGAGTCGGTCCGCATGTACGTGATGTAGCCCTGCTCGTAGAGGCGCTGGGCCACCTGCATGGCCCGCTGGGCGCTGAAGCGCAGCTTGCGGCCGGCCTCCTGCTGCAGGGTGGAGGTCATGAAGGGCGCCGCGGGCGAGCGCCGGAACGGCCGCTCGGTCACGGCGCTGACGGTGAAGGACTGCCCGGCCAGGGCGGTGGCGACCGAGGTCGCCTCCTCCTCGGCCAGGACCCGCACCCTGCCCTTGCTCGTCTGCTCCCCGTCCTCGTTGAAGTCCTTGCCGGTCGCCACCGCCGTGCCGCCCAGAGAGACGAGTGTGGCCCCGAAGGGGGGCGGCGCATCTGCGGACTGGGCGTGGCTGAACGTGCCCTCGATGCCCCACCAGGTGGCGGACTGGAAGCGCATGCGGGCCCGCTCACGCTCGACCACCATGCGGGTGGCCACGCTCTGCACCCGGCCGGCGGACAGGCGCGGCATCACCTTGCGCCACAGGACCGGGGAGACCTCGTAGCCGTACAGACGGTCCAGGATCCGCCGTGCCTCCTGGGCGTCCACCAGGCGCCGGTCCAGCTCCCGCCACTCCTCGACCGCCCGGGTGATCGCCTCGGGGGTGATCTCGTGGAAGACCATGCGCTTGACGGGCACGGTCGGCGACAGCACCTCGTAGAGATGCCACGCGATCGACTCGCCCTCGCGGTCTTCGTCCGTGGCGAGATACAGCTCGTCCGCGTCCTTCAGCAGCCGCTTCAGATTGGCCACCACCGACTTCTTCGAAGCCGACACGACGTAAAGGGGCTTAAAGCCGTTGTCGACGTCGACCCCGAGACGGGCCCAATTCTCGCCCTTGTAGGCGGCCGGGACCTCGTCGGCCCCCCGGGGGAGGTCGCGGATGTGGCCTATCGAGGACTCGACGATGAAGTCCGGGCCCAGCAACCCGCTGATGGTGCGGGCCTTGGCCGGCGACTCGACGATGACCAGTGCCTTACCCATGGCAGGCCTGTCCGTGCCCCGGCTCGAGCCCCGGCTGCTGACGGCTCAATTGGTCGTTCCGTTCGGTCCGCATGTGCACGCAAGGTTGAAGGTCCCACACCCTCCTGTCAAGGGCACCTCCTCGGAGGCACAGGGCGACACGGGGGTTCTTCGTGGCCTTGACCAGGTCAGTCGCCCGATGCGGCAGCCACGGCCGGCGGGGGCTCGACCGAGCTCGCGTCGGCCCCCATGTCCTCGGTGGCACGCTTGGAGAAGGCCAGGGCGCCCAGCAGGATGACCAACGCCACCGCCGCGATGGCGTAGCGGTCGCCGTTGTGGTGGCGCAGCGAGATCACGGCCGGGAGGATCAGCAGGGAGACCAGGTTCATCACCTTGATCATGGGGTTGAGGGCCGGGCCGGCGGTGTCCTTGAAGGGATCGCCGACCGTGTCGCCGATGACGGCCGCCTTGTGGGCTTCGGAGCCCTTGCCGCCCTCGTGCCCGTCCTCGATGTACTTCTTGGCGTTGTCCCAGGCCCCACCGGAGTTCGACAGCGTGTTGGCCATCAGCTGTCCGGTCAGGATGGTGCCGGCCAGGAAGGCGCCGAGAGCCAGGTAGTTGATCCCGAAGCCGACGATGACCGGGGTGAGGATGGCCAGGAGCGCCGGGGTGGCCAGCTCGCGCTGGGACGCCGCGGTGCAGATGGAGATCACCCGGCCGTATTCCGGTTTCTCGGTGTAGTCCATGATCCCGGGATGCTCACGGAACTGGCGCCGCACCTCGAGGACCACCGTGCCGGCCGAACGGCCCACGGCCCGGATGGCCAACGACGAGAAGAGGAAGGCGATGGAGCCTCCGATGAGCAACCCGATGAACGTGGTCGGGTTGGCCACGTTTATCTGGATGATCGAGAACAATTTGGCACCCGAGGCGTGGAGGCTCGGTATCTGCTCGCCGATGGTCTCGATGAACGAGGCGAAAAGGGCGACCGAGGCGATGACGGCAGAGCCGATGGCCACACCCTTGGTGATGGCCTTGGTCGTGTTGCCCACCGCGTCGAGGCTGACCATGATCCGCTCGGCCTCGCCGGTGAATTCCCCCGACATTTCGGCGATGCCCGCCGCGTTGTCCGAGACCGGTCCGAAGCTGTCCTCGGAGACCACCATGCCGGCCGTGGCCAGCAGGCCGATGCCGATGAGGGCCACCAGGTAGAAGGTCAGCTCGATGTTGCCGTCTCCGAGGCCGATGGCCACCCCGATGGCGATCGCGATGGCGATGATGGCCCACACCGACGATTCGAGGCCGATGGAGATACCCGAGAGGACCGCCGTGGCCGGCCCCGTCCGGGTCGAGGCGGCGATCTCCTTGACCGGGCCCCGCTCGGTGGAGGTGAACTGTTCGGTGATCTGACTGGCCACGAGGGACAGCACCACGCCGGTGAGGACGGCGTAGAACACCTTCAGATCGTGCACGTAGTACTGGGCCACCAAGAAGGCGCCGATGACCGTCAGCACGGCGGCCAACCAGAAGCCGCGGTTGATGGGAGCCAGAGCGTTGCGGTCCTTGGTGCGGGCCTTGACCACGAGGACGCCGATGACCGAGGCGAAGATGCCGATGGCGGGGACGATCAGCGGGTACAGGACCGCCGACGTCGGGTTGTGGCCGATCGTCCGGAAGGCCGAGTAGCCGAGGATCAGTGCGGCGATGATGGTGATCTCGTAGGACTCGAAGAGGTCGGCCGCCATGCCGGCGCAGTCGCCCACGTTGTCGCCCACGTTGTCGGCGATGGTGGCCGCGTTGCGGGGGTCGTCCTCGGGGATTCCGGCCTCCACCTTGCCCACCAGGTCGGCGCCGACGTCGGCCGCCTTGGTGAAGATACCGCCGCCGACGCGCATGAACAGAGCGAGGAGCGAGGCGCCGAAGGCGAAGCCGATAAGGACGGCGGTGGCCGAGTTCTGGAAGATGAGCACGATGGCGGTGGCACCCACCAGGCCCAGGCCGACGCAGAGCATGCCGGTCACGGCACCGGTCCGGAACGCGACCCGCAGGGCGCCGGCCATGCCGCCGCCCTTGGACGCGGCAGCCGCGGTCCGCACGTTGCCCCGCACGGCGATGCTCATACCGATAAAGCCCGTCAGGCCGGAAAAGGCGGCGCCGAAGAGGAAGCAGATCACCCGGTAGAGGCCGTCCTGGGAGAAGCTCAGCGCGATATCCCCGTTCGGCTTGACCACCTTGGTGGCCGTGAAGAAGATGAGGATGGCCAACGGCACCACGATGATGGCGATCGTGCGGAACTGGCGCTTGAGAAACGCCTCGGCGCCCTCCTGCACGGCGAGGGCGATCTCCCGCATTTTGGGAGTCCCGGTGTCCGCCGCCAGCACGTTGCGGGCCAGCAGGAGACCGGCCGCGATACCGACGACACCGGCGATCAGGCAGATGTACAGCCAGGTTTTGTCGACTCCACCAAGGTGGAACGCCTGGTATCCACCGTTGCCTGCAGCGAGGAGGTTGATCATGCCTGGTGTGCCCTTTCTGTAGCTGTCTCGGTCCGCCTACGTACAGCCCACTTCATTGCCATGCGGTATTCCCAGGTCGAAGGCGCGCATGCGCAATGCACCGGTCGACGGGCCGGGGGGCACGTTAGCGACTGCGGGACTGTGGAGCAAGAACGCTCGCCGTGGTCAGTGGCCGCCGGCGTCCTGATCGGCCCCGGCCACCAGCTCGAAGGCCGGGTTCAGCATGGCCGGCCGGCGGCCCCAGGTCCCGACCATCCCTTCGGCGACGAGGCGCGCACCGGGTTCGATGCCAGCGATCTTCGGGCGTCCCTGGAAGACCAGGAGCAGGCCCCCGGTGCCGTCGCTCAGGACGCATTCGAGGTTCGAGTTGCCCGCCCGCGGCTGCACCCGGACCGACTTGACCCGTCCGGCCACCTTGACCCGCTGGCGCACGGTGACGCCGGCGATCGGCGTGGTCACCCCGGCTCGGCGGGCGAGCTCCCGGTCGGCCTCGTCCACCGCGTTCGCCTTGCGCTGGTTCTCGCGCCGGGTGACGGCACGGTCGACGCCCGTGCGCCCGTCCGCGTCCACGGGTGCCCGCTGGCCCGCACCCTGCCCCCCGGGGCCGGTCGACCCGTCCGCTTCGCTGGACGTGCTGGTCAGACGGGACCGCTGCACCGACCGGCCGTAGGTGCGCACCTTCTCGCTGAAGCGCCCGGGGAGGTTGTAGGGGATGATCGTGGCGGCGACGTGGGGTACCTGGGACAGGACAGTGGCGATCTTGTCGGCCGTGCGGTCGTGCAGGACGCGCTGCCACACCCGCGAGTAGCTGCGGCGGGGCAGGAGCACCGTGCATTCGGTGTCCCCGTCGAGGGTGGCGTCGGCCACCAGCTCAATGGCGGCCCGGCCGAGCCGGCGGTCGGGGCACTCGATGATGTCGAGGGGTAGGCGGGCGAGCCCGAGGCGGCCCCACTCCTCCTCGAGCTCGCGCGCCTCCTTGGAGTCGATGTCGAAGTGCACGGCGCGCAGATCGTCGGGCGTGAGGGTGCGGGCGTACTGGAGCGCACGGGCGGTGGCCATATCGAGCCGGGCGACAAGGACGACGACGACGTGGCGCCGGAGGATCGGCGCCTCCGAGGCCTCGACCGCGCCGGTTTCGAGCAGGGTGGATTCCACGTCGTACTGGTGGTGCAACCGGATCAGGCCGAAGTAGAGCAGCGGGCCGACGACGAAGATGACCCAGGCCCCCTCCGTGAACTTCGCCACGGCGAAGATCAGGACGACCACGGCCGAGAGGAACGCCGAGAAGCCGTTCACCCACACGCCGCGGCGCCAGTGCGGCCCCTTCTGGGTGAGGTGGTGCTTGACCATGCCCGACCCGGCAAACGTGAAGCCGGTGAAGACCCCGATGGCGTAGAGCGCAACGAGTCCGTCGACGCTGGGCCTTGAAGACGAGGACCAGGAGGATCGACACCGCGGCCAGCACCAGGATGCCGTTGGAGAAGGCCAGACGGTGGCCCCGCTTCGTCAGGGACCGGGGCAGGTAGTGGTCGCCGGCGACGAAGTTGGCGAGGAAAGGGAAGCCGTTGAAGCTGGTGTTGCCACCGGTGTAGAGGATGAGGAGGGTGGCGATCTGTACCACGAAGTAAAAGAAACTGCGGCCGAAGATGGCCTGGACCTCCTGGGAGACCACCGTGGGCGAGCCGCTGGCGTAAGGGACGGCGTGGGTCCACTTGGCCAACAGGGTGGTGCCGAGCACGAGGAACGCCAGGATCGAGCTCATGACGACCAGGGTCTGGCGGGCATGGACCGACTCGGGCCGACGGAAGGTGCCCACCCCGTTGGAGATGGCCTCGAGCCCGGTCAGCGACGAGCCACCGTTGGCAAAGGCCCGCAACAGCGTGATGAAGGCCAGGCCCATCAGCCAGCCCTGGCCCGGCGTCCCTACCTTTCCGCCGAAAAGCAGGTCCGCCGGCGGGAGAGGGGTGGGGTGGAGGTTCCCGAGCGCCTCTTTGATGTACCCGGCGATGATGACGATGCCCAGGCAGAGCACGTAGAAATAGGTGGGGACCGCGAAGAATTTCCCGGCCTCGCGGATGCCGCGCAGGTTGCCGTACAAGAGCAGCAGGACGACGCCGACCGTGATAGCGACGGTGTCGAAGGTGTTGGCCAGGCTCGGGACGGCGCTCGTCAGGGCGGCCGTGCCCGCCGACGTCTGCACGGCGACCGTGACGGTGTAGTCGATCAGGAGCGCTACCGCGGCGATCTGGGCGATCCTCCCGCCGAAGTTGTCCCGGGCCACCACGTAGGCGCCGCCGGCCTTTGTGTAGAACTGGATGACGTCGAGATACGAGAGCGTCACGAAGAAGAGGACGCCGAGGATGGCCATGGTGATCGGGACGACCAGGGTGAACGCAGCCAACCCGATGTACGGCACGAGCTGGGTCAACACCTCCTCGGTCCCGTAGGCCGAGGACGAGATGCAGTCGGGCGCCAGCACACCCAGTGCGGTCGGTCGGCCCAGTCGCTCCGAGCTCAGCTGTTCGGTCACCAGTGGCGGCCCGAGCAACTTGTTCTTCAGGCGATAGAGGCGCCGCTCGGGGATGCTGTCGGCCACGAGCCCCGACAACGGGACCGGTGGCCGAGGACCTGGACTGGGCGGCACGGCGCCAGCGTAGAAGGAAACCGCGACCCGCTCGGGCTGCTCCTCTTTGCACAACGGCGCGTCGCGTGTTGTGCTGTGGCGTGCACGTGATCGTGGTGGGCTGTGGGCGGGTCGGCTCCGGACTTGCAATCTCCCTCGTGGCCCAGGGTCACTCGGTGGCCATTATGGACAAGAACGCCAAAGCCTTCCGGCGCCTGAAGAACTGGGAAGGTCCGCTGATCATCGGCTCGGGGTTCGATCGGGACGACCTCGAAAAGGCGGGCGCCGTGGGCGCCGATGCGCTGGCGGCGGTCACCAGTGGGGACAACACGAACATCCTGACGGTGCGCATCGCCCGCGAGACCTACCTGATTCCCAACGTGGTGGCACGTATCTACGACCCCCGGCGGGCGGAGATCTACCAGCGCCTGGGCATCCCCACCGTGGCCACGGTCACATGGACCATCGATCAGGTCCGGCGTCGCCTTCTTCCCGAGGAGGATGTCGGTGATTGGTCCGATCCCTCGGGGCAGCTCACGCTGCTGGACCGCTCCCTCCCCGAATCGTGGGCAGGCCGCCGGTTGTCGGATCTCGAAGAGCCGGGCCAGCTGAGCGTGGTGGCCGTGACCCGCTCCGGCGTGCCCCGGCTCGACGCCCGCGAGCTCGTCGGGCAGGAGGGTGACGTGTTGCACCTGGCGATCATGACCACCGCCCGCAAGGAGCTCGACGCCCGCCTCGAACCGGATGCCCGATGAAGGTCGCCATCGCGGGAGCGGGGAGCGTCGGGACGGCCATCGCCGCCGACCTCTTCGCCAACGGGCACGACGTGGTCGTGTTCGAGCAGGACCCCGATCTGGTGGAACGCCTCCGACCGACCCTGGATATCACCTGGATCGCCGCCGACGCCTGCGAAGCGTCATCCCTCGACGCGGCGGGGCTCTCCAGCGTCGACGTCGTGGTGGCCGCCACCGGTGACGACGAGGACAATCTGGTCATCTCGCTCCTGGCCAAGCAGGAATTCGCCGTGCCGCGCGTCGTCGCCCGGGTCAACCACCCCAAGAATCAGTGGCTCTTCAACGAGAGCTGGGGTGTCGATGTCTCCGTCAGCACGCCGCAGTTGCTCACCGCCCTGGTCGAAGAAGCAGTCTCGGTCGGCGCGCTCGTGCGCCTGCTGCAGTTCCAGGGCGGAGCGGCCCACCTGGTGGAGATCACGTTGGCCGAGGACTCGCCGGCCAACGGCATTGCCATCGCCGACCTGGCCTTTCCCCGTGACGGGGTGGTCGTGGCCGTGGTCCGGGGCGAGCGGTTGATCGTCCCCCGGGGCGACACGGTGCTCATGTCCGGCGACGAGGTGCTCGTGCTCTCGACGGCCGACGCCGAGGATGCCGTGCACACACTCTTCATCCGGGACTGACGTCCGGCCCGGGCGGCACCCCGAACCGTCGCGGCCAGTTTCGCCAACTGTCACCCGCGGTACTGGTCTGACCTGGACCGATTTACCATGGTGGGTATGGAAGCGGCCTTCTTCGACCTCGACAAGACGGTCATCGACCGTGCTTCCATCGCCGCCTTCGGCCGACCGTTCATGAAGGGTGGCCTCATCAACCGCCGGGTGGTGGCCCGCGCCGCGTTCTCCCAACTCATCTTTCTCCATTTCGGAGCCGACGAGGAACGGTTGGTACGGGTCCGCCAGTCGATGCTCGCCATGACGAAGGGGTGGGACCGGGACCAGGTGCGCCAGATCGTCCGCGAGACGCTGCTCCAGACCATTGAGCCGATCATGTACGCCGAGGCACTCGAGCTGATGGAGCTCCACCGTGCCGCCGGGCACCGGGTGTACCTCGTCTCCGCCTCACCCGAAGAGATCGTCCTCCCGCTCACCGACATGCTCGGCGTCGACGGTGCTATCTGCTCGCGGGGTGAGGTCGACGCCGAAGGCCGCTACACCGGCCGGATGGCGTTCTACGCCTACGGACCGGAGAAGGCCACGGCAATTCGTGAGCTGGCGGCACGCACCGGGATCGACCTCGCCTCGAGCAGTGCGTACTCGGACTCGGCCACCGACCTGCCGATGCTCGAGGCCGTGGGCCGACCGGTCGCGGTGAACGCCGACCGCGCCCTGGCCAGGGTCGCCCGGGAACGGGGCTGGGAGACGCGTCAGTTCACCAAGCCGATTCGCTTGCGTGATCGGGTGGGACGCACGACGCCGGTCGTGACGACGAGCCTGGCCGTCGCCGGGGCTGCCCTTCTCCTGTGGCGGCGGGGTGTGCGTGGCCGTACGCCCGGTCCGGGCGGGCGCGCTGCGGCCTGAACCGCCCGCGCCTTTCAGGGCGAGTGGGGAGATATCCCGTCTGTAGGGTCAGGCGGCGCTAACCGTCAGGCGTCGCTGCGCAACCGCTTTGCGGCGACGAAACCAAGACCGACGAGTATGGCGAGCAGCAGAAACTTCTTCATGCCACGCAGCCTATCGGTCGCGGACCGACCGACCGGACTTCTTTCTCAGACGGTGAGGAGATCGCGGGCGCCGGTGTCCGAGGACGGGTGGCGCAGCTTCGACATGGCGCGTGCCTCAATCTGACGGATGCGCTCACGGGTGAGGTTGAAGTGCTCCCCCACCTCTTCGAGCGTCCGGGGCTCACCGCGGTCGAGGCCGAAGCGCAGGCGCAGGATCTCGCGCTCACGCTCGTCCAACGGGGAGAGCAGGCGTCCGATTTCGTCGGGCAGCAGCGACACGGCGGCTACTTCGAACGGGGACTCGGCGGACCGGTCCTCGACCACGTCGCCCAACTCGGCGTCGCCGTCCTCACGCAACGGCTCGGAGAGGGAGAGAGGCTCGGCTCGGAAGCGGAGTGCCTCGACGAGCTTGTCCTCGGGCATTTCGACTTCGATGCCCAGTTCGGCCAGCGTGGCGGGGCGACCGAGCTTGAGCTCCAGACGGGCCTGCGCCTTCTGCACCCGGGCCAGCGTGTCGCCGGCATGCACAGGCAGGCGGATGGTACGTCCCGTATTGGCAATGCCACGGGTGATGGCCTGACGGATCCACCAGGTGGCGTACGTGGAGAACTTGAAGCCCTTGCGCCAGTCGAACTTCTCGACGGCGTGCATCAGGCCGAGGTTCCCCTCCTGGATCAGGTCCAGGAGCGGCAGTCCGGACGCCTGGTACTTCTTGGCGATGGAGACCACGAGACGGAGGTTGGACTGGACGAAGGTCTGTTGGGCCTGTTCGCCCTCCATGACGGCCCGGCGCATTTCGCGCTTCTTCGCCGTGGTCAGCCCCTTCGGGGCCTTGGCCACAGCTGCTTCTGCCTCCCGGCCGGCTTCGATGGCCTGAGCAAGACGGACCTCATCGTCCTTTGTCAGCAGTGGGTACTGGCCGATGTCGGTCAGGTAGAGACGTACGAGATCCTCGTCGTCGCGCTCGATACGTTCCTTGGCCAAGATATGCCGAACCTTCCCTCGCTGCGGGCCTCGGCAGTAGATCCTTGCCGGGCGCTCACTTTCGTCATGCAGCTTGCGTCGCTTTCGGCGCACAAGGGCTGCAGAAACATTGTAGTGGGCGTGTCAAGATGCCCGTGCAGCAGGGAGGATGGCGCTCCCGACCCCCAACACCCGTTGAAGTCGGCCTGCCACATCGGCCGGCTCCCCGGCTGGCCCTACCGGGCCGCCTCCGCCTACGCCGGCGGGGCCGAGAATGGCCGAACCGCGCTCGATCTCCTGGTGGGCACGGGGACGCAGCAGCTCGAGCAACGCGCGCACCGGCGCCTCACTCACCGGGGAGGCATGGAGCGAAGTCCTCGTCATACGCCGCGAGCAACGCCGGCAGCACCTGCCCGACCAAACCACCGAATGCGCCGACGAGGTCACCCTCCGCCGCCAAAAGGTCGAGGACCTCACCGAACGGGCCGGCCGGGGCCACGACGAGCGCGTCGGCCTCCACACCCGCGCGCACAGGGAGGCGATCCCACCATGCGGCGGCGGCGAAGCCGTGCCACGAGGACATCTCGCTGCAGACCACGCGCACCTCGGCCGCGAGCGCTGCGGGCGAACCCGCGGACGAACCCGGCCCGGCGTCGGTCGCCGAGTTGGCCGCGTCGTCCGGGGCACCGGCCCACAACCCTGTCAACGTGAAGAGCCGATTCTCCAGCCAGCAGTAGTGCCCACAGCGCTCCGCCAGCTGACCGATCGTGCGGAAGCCTGCCGGGTCAACCACCCGTTGCTTCCTGCGGAGCCGGGGGCCGGTAGTGGTTGGTGATCGGCATCCGGCGGTCCTTGCCGAAGGCCTTGGTGGTGATGCGCACGCCGGGCGGCATCTGGCGCCTCTTGTACTCGGCCCCGTCGACCAGCCGCACCACCTGGGCCACCACGAGCGGATCGAAGCCCTCGGCCACCAGGTCGGGCGCCGTGCGGTCGCGCTCGACGTAGCCTTGGAGCACGGGATCGAGTTCCTCGTAGGGCGGGAGCGACTGATCGTCGCGCTGGTCCGGCCGCAACTCGGCCGACGGTGGCTTGTCGATCACGCTCTCGGGGATCGGCGCCGGTAGTCCCTCCAGGACGGCCTGGGTATTGCGATACCGGCACAACTCGTAGACCAGTGTCTTGGGCACGTCCTTGATCACCGCAAACCCCCCGGCGGAGTCGCCGTAGAGCGTGGAGTAACCGGTCGCCATTTCACTCTTGTTGCCGGTGGTGAGGACGATCCATCCATTCGCATTCGACACGCCCATGAGCAGCACGCCACGAAGTCGTGACTGGAGGTTCTCGTCGGTCAGGCCCGACGGCTCGTGCCCCAGCACGCTCCCGAGCATGGAGGTGAAGGCCACGTGTGCCTCCTCGATCGGCACGACGCGCAGATCGATGCCGAGCAATGAGGCCAGCTCACCGGCATCGTGACGAGAGCCGTCGCTCGAATAGCGTGACGGCATGGAGATGCCGTGCACGTGGGACGGGCCCAACGCATCGACGGCGATCGTGGCCACCAATGACGAGTCGATGCCGCCCGACAGGCCGATCACGGCCTCGGTGAAGCCGTTCTTGCCCAGGTAGTCACGGGTCCCCAGGACCAGGGCGGCATAGACCTCCGCCTCGTCGGAGAGCGCGGGTCGCAGAGCCGGTCGGTGCACCGTCCCGGCCACCGACGACCGATCGGGCCGCGGTTGGGTGGCCACCACCCGGGGCAGCGTGTCGCCCTGCACCGTGCGTGTGCCGGCATCCCCGAGGGGGACGTCCACCACCACCAGGTCCGGAACGAACTGGGCCCCGCTGGCCAAGAGCGTGCCGTCGGACCCCACGATGAGGGAGTCGCCGTCGAAGACCAGCTCGTCCTGCCCGCCCACCTGATTGACATACGCGATGGCACATCCGGCCTCGGCCACGCGCGTGCGCAGCATGGAGAGGCGCTCGTTCCGGCGTCCCCGGTTGTAGGGCGATGCGTTGAGGTTGACCACCACGTCGGCCCCCCCGCGTCCCTGCTGGGCCACCGGGCCGTCGGGAAACCACACGTCTTCGCAGACCGAGATGCCGACCCAGGCCCCGGCGACGCCGAAGAGAGTCGGCGTCTGGGTACTGGACACGAACCAGCGCTGCTCGTCGAACACGCCGTAGTTGGGCAGGCAACGCTTGCGGTAGGTCCCCACCACGCGGCCCCCGGCACAGATGGCGGCCGCGTTGGACAGACCCGGTCCCGTGGGATTGGCGCCCACGTAGCCGACCACGATGGCGCATTGCCCACTGGCAGCGGCGACTTTCTCCAGTGCAGCCACGTTGTCGGCCACGAAGGCCGGCTTGAGGAGGAGGTCCTCGGGCGGGTACCCGGGTATGGCCAGCTCGGGCACGATGCAGATGTCCGCCCCCGCTGCTTCGGACGCCGAAAGAGCGGCCAGTATGCGGTCCACGTTGCCCGACAGATCGCCCACGACGGTGTCGAGCTGGGCTGCGGCCACGCGCAGAAAGGACATGGAGCCAGACTAATGGGCGACAATTCCCCCAGCCTCTGCGGGCGTGGGGCGGGGTGCCGGCCAGGGTGCCGCGTGAAGGGCGGGCGCCCGGCTCGATAGCCGTTCAGCCGGATGATCGACAACGGACGGGGGGCACCGGCGTGGCTGTGAAACCTGAAAGCTAGAGTTCTAGCAATCAGAAATAGCAGGTTGCCTTCGTCTCACGGCGTCGGCCCGCTCACCCCTTGAATACCCCGGAGGAGGGTGCGGAGGAAGGTGCGGAGGAGTGAGGCGAACGCCGCCGGCTGTTCGAATCCGGGCAGGTGGGCGGCCTCCTCCATGACGCGGAGCTGCGCGCCCGGGATCTGCGACGCGACATCGCGTGACCGCTCCTGGATGTGGCCGAGATCGAGGTCCCCCACCACCACCAGGACGGGACAGCGCACCTCGGAGAGACGGGACCACGCTTCGACCGGAGGTGCGGGCTCGTGCCCGGGGCTGTCGGCGTGGAGGGCGATCCGATTCATATCGAGCGCGAGCTCGCGCCGTGGCCCGTCCACCCGCCCCTCGGGCGCGTGGGGACCGTCGACCCAGAGGCGGATCTCGCCCAGGTTCAGGGCGTCGAGCGCCCCGGCCGCATCGGCGGCGACCAGAGTGTCCCAAATGGCTCCTTCGACCGGGTCGATCTGCGCGGCCTCGACCGCCGGAGCGCCCGACACCGACGGGGCCACGAGCACGAGAGCCTCCACGCGTCCGGGGTGGGTCAGGGTGAAATCCGAGCGCGATCTGGCCGCCACGGGAGTTCCCGACCAGGACGACCCGCTCCCACGCGAGGACGTCGAGGATGGCCAGCAGATCGACCAGCTGGTCGTGCGCCTCGGCCTTGTAGGTCGTGGCACCGAAGCCCCGACGGTCGTACGCCACCACGTCCATGTCGGAGGACAACAGACTCAGCACGCCCTCCCAGCTGCGCTTATCCGAGATGCCGGTGTGAAGGAACACGACGTGGGGAGCCCCGCCGGCCCCCTCCCGTACGACCGACAGCCGGGCCCGGCCGGACGGAACCTCGAGCGCTTCAGGTCGCCCTGGTCCGGGCCCCGCCTCCGGCCCGCCACGATGCCCCTCGCCATCTCCCGCCACGCCGACAGGGTACCGGTGGGGCCGGGAATGGACGGAGGGGGTCCCGTACCTGCGAAGCTTGTGGGGTGCAGAGCCAACGTGACTACGTGCTGCGAACGGTCGAAGAGCGCGGCATCCGCTTCGTCCAGCTCTGGTTCACCGACGTCCTCGGGACGCCCAAGGGGTTCAACATCACCTCGGCCGAGCTGGAGAACGCGCTCGACGAGGGGATGACCTTCGACGGTTCCGCCATCGACGGGTTCAGCCGGGTGCAGGAGGCCGACGTCCTGGCCCGGCCCGACCCCAAGACGTTCCAGCTCCTGCCGTGGCACGATGACGACTCGGCCGTGGCCCGCGTTTTCTGCGACGTCGCCAACCTCGACGGCACCCCGTTCAGCGGCGATCCCCGGCACACGTTGCGCCGCACCCTCGAGCGGGCCCGCGCCGTCGGGTACACCTTCTTCGTCGCCCCCGAGATCGAGTACTTCTACTTCGCCGACGCCGATCCCGGGCACAGCCCCCAGACCCTCGACTCCGGCTCCTACTTCGACCTGAGCGTGGCCGACCTGACCAGCAACCTGCGCCGGCGCTCCGTGCTCATGCTCGAGGAGATGGGGATCCCCGTGGAGCACACCCAGCACGAGGATGCCCGCAGCCAGCACGAGATCGATCTGCGCTACACCGACGCCATGACCATGGCCGACACGGTCATGACCGCCCGGATGGTGGTCAAGGAGATGGCCCGGCGCGAGGGCGTGTTCGCCAGCTTCATGCCCAAGCCTCTGGGCGGGGTGCAGGGCTCGGGCATGCACACGCACATCTCCTTGTGGGAGGGCGAGCGCAACGCGTTCGTCGACGAGAACGACGAGTACGGGTTGTCCGAGGTGGCCCGCAAGTTCATCGCCGGTCTCCTCCGGCATGCCCGCGAGATCACCGCCGTCACGAACCAGTGGGTGAACTCCTACAAACGTCTGATCGGCGGCTACGAGGCCCCGGTCCACGTCAGCTGGGCTCGCAACAACCGCTCGGCGCTCGTCCGGGTCCCGGTGGTCAAACACGGGAAGCCGGACTCGACCCGGCTCGAGTACCGGGCACCGGACAGTGCGTGCAATCCGTATCTCGCCTTCTCGGTGATTCTGGCCGCCGGTCTGCGCGGCATCACCCAGGACTATCCCCTGCCGACGGAGGCCGACGCCAACCTCTTCACCCTTTCCAACCGGGATCTGGCGTTGAAAGGTATCGAGTCGCTGCCCGCCAGCCTGCACGATGCCGTCAACGAGATGGAGCAGTCCGAACTGTTGGCCGAGACCCTCGGCGATCACGTGTTCGAGTGGTTCATCCGCAACAAGAGAGCCGAATGGGAGGACTACCAGTCCCAGGTGACCCAGTTCGAGCTCGACCGCTACCTGCCCCTCTTGTGACACCGGCCGGAGTACTGACGACGCTGCAGCGAGGCATACCGGATCGGTCCTGAATGGACGCCCTCCTCTGTTTCCCACCGGACCTCCCCGCGGAGGTGACCCTCGCGCTCCAGAGTGCGGGGCTCACGCACCGTGCCGTCGCGGGCCCCGAGGCGGTCGGCGACGGGAACGGGCAGGGCGGCGGGGAGACGTGGTCCGGCGCGGTCGTCGTGGCCGGCGACGACATGACGGCGGCGGTCGCCTTCTGCCGCCACATCCGCCTGCGTGAGGTACCCCTCAGCCCGCTCCTCCTGGTCATCCGGGCCCAACAGGTCGGCGAGCTCCTCCTGCGCGATGACCTGTTCGACGACTTCTGCGTCCTGCCGGCCCGGCCCGACGAGTTGACGGCCCGGCTCCAACACCTCTTCTGGCGCAACGGGCAGAGCATGCGACCCGACCTGATCGAGTACGGGCCGCTGATGCTCAACCTCGAGACGTACCAGGCCGCAGTGGCCGGACGCGTGCTCGACCTCACCTACATGGAGTACGAACTCCTCCGGTTCCTGGCCGGCCACCCGGCCAAGGTGTTCACCCGCGAGACGCTCCTCAGCCGGGTCTGGGGCTACGAGTACTACGGCGGCGCCCGCACCGTCGACGTCCACATCAGGCGCCTCCGGGCCAAGCTGGGCGAGGAGCACGCCCACCTGATCCAGACGGTGCGCTCGGTGGGCTACCGCTTCGGCCAGGTGGCCTGGCACCCGGGGCTCAATCAGCGATCGGGCGCCTCGGGCGGCGACACCACCGGCACGTAGGCCCAGGCCTCCACCTCCACCCGCGCCCCGGCCGGCAACGCCGCCACGGCCACGGCCGAACGGGTCGGCCGCTCGGTGAAGTACTCCGCAAAAACCTCGTTCACCGCGGCGAACTCGCTCATGTCGACGAGATACAGCGTTGTCTTGACGACCTCGCGCAAGGTGACGCCCTCGGTGCCGAGTACCGCGACGACGTTTTCGAGGGCTTGGCGGAGCTGCGGAATCGTCCCCCCTTCCACCAGGGCCGAGGCGCCGCTGTCGTCGATGGCCAGACCGATCTGGCCCGAGGTGATCACCCAGTCGCCCGCCCGGCGGACCGGGGAATAGGGACCCAACGTCGCACTCATCGCTTCTCCTCTTCCTGAGCTTCTTCCTGGGCAGCACGGGCAACCGCCGCACTCTTCCTTCCGGCACCGCCGCGGCGCGTCGGCCATTGCGGTGGGGTGCCTTCGGCCATCCACGCCGCGGCTGCCGTCGCCGCGAAGACGGCGTCGGAGCCGTTGACGGGCCAGCGGTCCTCGGCGTGCAGGAACACCTCGACGTGGGGCATGTCCCGCGCCGCCAGAATGCCGAAGGACCGGATGGTGAGGTCGAGCGGCTCTCCGGCCGCGTCCACCGCGATCCCTTCGGACCAGACCAGGCCCAACGCCTGATGGACCGCGCCCAGGGCGTAAGAGCGCAACGTCACCGGATCGAGGACCTCGCCCGCCCACACCTCGACACTGACGGTGCCCCGACCCTGGGGCCCACCGGTCAGGTCCAGGCTGACCCTGGCCCGGCCCCCGCCCGGGACGGTGACATCGCAGGAACCGGTCCCTGACCTCTGTCCGTTCGGGCCCGCGTCGCGTTCATTCTGTCGGCGCAGCAGGTGCTGGGCCGCCAGCACTTCCACCCAACCGGCCCCGCGGAGCTCATCCCCGACCGGGGGCCCGACGATGTCGACCTCCTCGATCACCAGCAAGGGGGCGATCGCGGCCACCCGTGCCCGCAGCCCGCTGAGATCGGGCGAGCCGGGCGTACGACCGATCCGCACCACGCCCGATCCGTCGGACCGGAGCCCGAGGGCGAGCGGTGGTCGTTTGGGCCCGTGGCGGACGACGTCCTCGCGGCTCCAGAGCACCCGGCTGCGCCGCTGCATTTCCGTGGCGAGGGTCTGGGCGCGCCCGGGGACCGGGCTGCGCTGCTTTCCACCGAAGGCGCCCCCGTTGGCCAGTGGCGACGCCGGCTCGCCTCCGGGGAGGCACCAACTCGCGTCGGGCTCGACGTACGCCGGCTCCACCCACGTCGTCTGCAAGGTGAGCGCCCACTCCCCGTCGCAGATCTCGGGCAGCGCCACGGGATGGACCAGCGGCATGGTGCTGTTCCGTCCCTGCACCTTCGCCTTCGCCGCTCCGCTCCGATCGACACCGAGCCCGTCGGCCGGCCCTTCGCCGGCCGCGCCCAGCTGCAGGACGCACGCCGCCGGTGCACCGTCGTCGGCGAAACCTCCGCCACCCATCACGACGTCGCGGCCCGAGATCTGCGACGTCGACCCTTCGAGCTGCGCCCGCCACTGGGTCAACAACGGGTCCGCCGCGGGGCCGGCAGCGTGGGGGCCGGCCGCGGGGTCGTTCCTCCGTCGTCCGAATCGGGCACCCCGAGGGCCGCACAGCCGGCTTCCACGATGGACTGCCAGCCGGTGCAGCGGCAGAGGTGGGCCAACAGCGCCGATTCGACGGCGTGTCGGGTGAGGGGACGGTTCCCGTTCTCGAGCGCGGCCAGTCGCATGAGGATCCCCGGTGTGCAGAAGCCGCACTGGCTGGCTCCGGCGGCGAGGAAGGCGTCGACCCAGCGTGCCTGGAGGTCAGGCCCCAGCCCCTCGACGGTCGTGACGGACCGACCGGCGATACGTCGGACCGGGGTGACGCAGGCCACGCGGGCGGCGCCATCCACCCAGACCGTGCAACACCCGCACTGGCCCTGGGGGCTGCACCCGTCTTTGACCGAACGGCACCGCAATTGCTCACGGAGAGCGTCCAGGAGGGAGGTCCCATGGTCGTCATCGACCTGGACGGTCTTCCCGTTGAGAGAAAAGGAAACGGCTGATGCCGTGGGGGCTTCGCTCAGCTGAACGAAGAGCCACAGCCGCAGGTGCGGGTGGCGTTCGGGTTCACGATGTGGAACCCGGCGCCCTGCAGGCCATCGCTGTAGTCGAGCGTCGAGCCGACCAGAAGCTCCGCACTTGCCGAGTCCACGACCACCTTCACGGTGCCGAACTCACGCACCACGTCGTCGGCCATCACTTCGGAGTCGAAGAACATTTCGTAGCTGTAGCCCGAGCATCCACCCGGCTTGACCGCCACACGAAGGGCCAGCGAGTCGCCCTCTTCCTGGGCCAACAACTCGGCCACTTTGGTGATGGCAATATCGCTGAGGGTGACCGGCGCGGGCTTCTTGCCGATGTTGACCGAAGTGGTCATGGTGGTCACAGGAGCCTCCTTGTCGCGCGCCGTGCGGCGCTGGCCGCCTCGCTGCGCTGTGCAGCGGGAATGCCCACATGTTACCGGTGTGCCGGCACGGTCTGTCCATACCGGGCCAAAGAGATCGGAATTCCACTCCACGCAGGTAGAATGTCTCCATGAGTCCCGAGTCGGACGCCACCGGCCCCCTCTCCCCTCCCGAACGGGAAGAGCAGGTACGCCAAAGCCTGCGCGCCGTGATCGACCCTGAGCTCGGTGACACCATCGTCGACCTGGGCATGGTCCGCGCCATCGCCATCACGGGCGATGACGTCGTCGTCGATGTCGCACTGACCATCGCCGCCTGTCCGCTGCGCTCCCAGATCGAAAGGGACGTCCGGGGCCAGATCGAGGCGCTGGATTGGGTGGCCTCCCTCCAGATCCGCATCGCCACCATGGACGCCGACGAGCGGGCGGCCGTCATGGCACGGGCCCGCTGGAAGGCCCGGGAGGACGCCCCCGAGACCGCGATTCCCGCCACGACCCGCGTCCTGGCCGTGGCCTCGGGCAAAGGCGGGGTCGGCAAATCGTCGGTCACCGTCAACCTGGCCGTGGCCCTGGCCCGACGCGGCCTGACCGTCGGCATCCTCGACGCGGACATCTGGGGCTTCTCAGTGCCGCGCCTGCTCGGCATGGAGGGAGAAGTCGAGGCCCGCCAGGGGAAGATGGTCCCTCTCGAGAAGAAGGTCGGCGCCGGGCTAGTCCGGGTCCTCTCCATGGGATTCCTGGCCGACGAGGAGCAGGCCATCATGTGGCGCGGCCTGGTCCTGAACCGCGCCGTGCAGCAATTTCTCCAAGATGCGCACTGGGGGGATCTCGACTACCTGTTGATCGACCTGCCACCGGGGACGGGCGACGTCCAGATGGGTCTGGCCCGCCTCCTTCCCCGTACCGAGATGCTGGTCGTCACCACGCCCCCGCTGGCGGCCCAGAAGGTGGCGGCCCGCGCCGCCGACATGGCGCGCAAGGGCTATCTGCGTGTCGCCGGTGTCGTCGAGAACATGAGCGACTTCACGTGCGAGCACGGCACCACGTATGCGCTCTTCGGCTCCGGCGGTGGGGCCCGGCTGGCCCACGGGCTCGGCGTCCCGCTGATCGGCTCCATCCCCCTCCATCCGGATCTGGCCGCCGCCGGCGACGCCGGCACACCGGTGGCCGGGGGCGATGGCGAACTCGCACCGCTCTTCGCCGAGTTGGCCCGGGTGGTGGCCGAAGAGGTGGCGCCGCTCCTCGAGACGTCCTCGTGCTCGGCCCGCCTCGTCGAGCGGGTGGAAGCTGCGGTGGCCAGCGGCGAGCACCAGCTGCACTGAAAGGGCGGGCGATGGCGGCGGGCGGCCCGACATGTGACCAGCCCGCACCCGACGACGCCGCACCCGACGACGCCGCGTTCATGGCGTTGGCGCGGACGATCGTCGCCGGTGACACGGCGGCGGCGATCCGGTTGCTCGCCAGGTCCCCTGCGTTGGCGAGCGTCCGGCTTGTCCGAGGAGCGTCGCGCGAGGACCCCACGCCATATTTCTTCGACGAGATCCTGCACTACGTCTACGGCGGCGACACGGCGCTCCACGTGGCTGCGGCCGGTTATCGACGGGACGTCGCACGAGATCTCGTCGAACGTGGCGCCGACGTCAGCGCCAAGAACCGGCGGGGGGCCGAACCTCTCCACTACGCCGTCGACGGCGCACCCGGCTCGGCCCATTGGGATCCCGCCGCGCAAGGAGCCACCGTGGCCTACCTGATCGGGGTCGGGGCGGACCCGAACGCGGTCGACCACAGCGGGGTCATGCCCCTCCATCGCGCCGTACGCACCCGTTGCGGCGCCGCTGTACGGGCCCTCCTCGAAGGCGGGGCGGATCCGCGCGGTGAGAACAAGAGCGGTTCGACGCCGATGAAGCTGGCGATCCGGAACACCGGCCGGGGCGGGACGGGCTCAGCGGATGCGAAGGAGCAGCAGGAAGAGATCATCCGCCTGCTCGAACAGCACGGCGGGTAACGGAGGGGTCACGTCGGCCGGGGGGCGGTCGCTCCGCCCTCGGTGGGCCCGTCGTCGGAGTTCGCGGCCAGGGACACCGCCCGGATGGCGTCGTTGAAGTCACGACCGTCCGCCGGCGAGGCGTCGGCATCGTCCACCGGCGCATCGTCGTACCCCTTGTCGCCGGGCAGCAGGATCCGCACCCCGTTCCCGTCCGCGATCACCCGGGGCTCGATGGCGGGGACCGAGCGAGATGCGCTCTCGGCCGCCTCCAGCAGTTCGGCGCTCGTGGCGAAGCGGCTGATGGCCTGGAGATTGCGGATGGTCGGGAAGATGATGTCGAAGTCGCCCTTACGGTGGCCTTCCAGGGCCCGGCGGGGCGATATCCACGTCTCGGCAATTGTCTCGCCGGCGTCGTGGGCCGCCTGTTGGCCCGGAGGGGCGGCCGCCACGAAGAACCGCGTGTCATAGCGGCGCGAGGCCCCCTTCGGAGTGATCCAGTGCGCGAAATAATGCACGTCACCCACCAGAAGTTGGAGGCGCTCGTCACGGCAGACGTCGAGGAAGCGCCGCTCCCCCTGGTTCACCCGGGCGCGCTCGGCCACGAAACGGGCCTCTTCCGCCGCGTCGCCCGCCAGCAACGGGGGGCCCTCCGGCCGCTCCGCCAACAGGAGGCCGGCCTCCTCGAACGTCTCACGGAGCGCAGCGACCCAGTAGGCCAGGCCTCCGCTCTCGATCCCCAGCAAGATGCTGGCCTCGGCATCGCTCCGGCCCTCCGACACGGCCTCGGCCTCCCGGCCCCCGTCGAGCGGGTCGACCGCGCCCCCTGGGAAGACGTACGCACCGCCCACGAAGTCGGACTGCAGGTTGCGCCGGACCATCAGCACTTCGAGGGCGTCGTCGTCGCGCGCCGGCTCCTCGGCGTCGCGCACCAGCATGACCGTGGCGGCCGGCCGCAGTACGACGGCATCGGCCGGCGGGCTCGCCGTGCGCTCGGGAAGGATTGAGGCCACCTTGCGAGGCTACCGGCACGGAGCCGAGCGCCCCCGGAACGGCCCGGACCGCCCCCAAAATGGCCAAAGCCCTGGTCTACGCTGATGCCTCCCATGAGCCTCGACGCCCCCGATCCTGCGGAGTCGCCCGTCGTGCACACGATTCCCCGGCGCTATGTCGCCCTGGGGCTCATCGTGATCGCGATCATTCTGGTGGGCGCCCTCATCGTGATCCGCCACGCCGATCAGACCGACGACACGTCGGATGTCGAGACGATCACCCCGGCCCCCGCCTCGGTCATCACGGCCCTGGGCCACATTCCCGCCTCGGTCAGCAACGCCGTGGGGGTGTCGTCACCCACCAACCCGATCACGCCCCCCACGGCCACCGGGAACGCCCCCCTCTGGGAGTCTTCGACCGCGGGAGCGGCCACCCGCCCCGTGGTCTTCTTCTACGGGGCGGAGTTCGCCCCGTATGCGGCAGCCGAGCGGTGGCCCGTCATTGTGGCGCTCTCGCGGTTCGGCACGTTCGGCCAGCTCGGGCTCATGCAGTCCAGCTCCTCGGTGGCCTTCTCCGATACCCCGACCTTTACGTTCTGGCACGTCCAGTACTCGAGTGTCTGGATCGACCTGCAGACCAACGAGCGCTACAGCTCGCTCGACCCGACGGGCGCCGGTTACACGGCTCTGCAGACCCCGACGCCCCGTCAGGCGGCCTCGGTCGCGGTCTACGACACGTCGGCCAAGACGTTCCCCCTGCTCGATGTGGCGAACCACTTCGTGCTGGTCGGATCGAGCTTCTCGCCGACCGTCCTCGCCGGGCTCTCGCAATCACAGATCGCCGACGACCTGACCTACCCGACGAACCCGGTCACGCAGGCCATCGTCGCATCGGCCAATGAGATCACGGCATCCATCTGCAGCGTGACGGGCGACCGCCCGGCCACTGTATGCGACACGCACGGGGTGACGGCCGCCGCCGCCAAAATGAACATCCATGAGGCCGGCTGAGCCCTTGCGGTCGCGAGCCTGCCCCGTCTCTCCGGCGCAATTGCCGACACAATCGACCGGACCCCGCAGCTCCGTGGGCCTCTGCAGCTCAGCGAGCTGCGGTTACCCGCTGAATCAGCTGGCCCGGCGGTCGAGCACCAGCTTGCGCTCGACCTCGTTGAGCCCGCCCCAGATCCCGTGCGGCTCACGGATCCGGATGGCGTACTCGAGGCAGTCCCCCCGCACGTGACACTGATGGCAGATCTCCTTGGCCCGGAGCTCCCGTGCGGCCTTCTCTTCCTTCCGTTCAGCGTGCGACGGCGGGAAGAACGCCGAAGCTTGCGGTCCCCGGCAGGCTGCCTTTACCTGCCACGTGTCTAGTCCTTGACGCATATGACCCCCAGAATGGGTACATGAGGTACCCCCCGCCAGCCAACTTACTGCCGCGCTGCGACAGCATCAAGGGCCCTGAACTGGATCTTTAGTTGATCAACGCTCGCTCGGACCAAAGCCCCAACTACGCTCGGCCGCACATGGACGTGGGAATCTTCTGCGCGCAAAGCCACGTTCTGATCGTGGCCGGCAAGGGAGGCGTCGGGAAAACGACCATGGCAGCCGCCCTGGCCCGCATGGCTTCGCAGACGGGCCGTTCGGTGCTCATCGTCGAATTAGAAGGCAAGTCGGGCATCACGGGAGCCTTCGGGCTGGGCGAGGACCTGGGCTACGAAGAGGTGGAACTTCAGCCGGCCCGCGGCGACGAGCAGGGCGCGGTGCGGGCCCGACGCATCACGCCGGACGACGCATTGGTCGAATACCTCGAGGATCATGGCCTCCGCCGAGTCTCGAAGCGCCTGGTCAGCTCGGGCGTGGTCGACGTGGTTTCGACGGCGATTCCCGGCATCCGCGACGTCCTGGTGCTCGGCAAGATCAAACAGCTCGAGCGGGACGGGGCCGCCGACCTGATCGTGGTCGATGCGCCCGCCACCGGTCACGCCATCACCTTTCTCACCTCAGCCAGCGGGCTCGTCGGTGCAGCCCGGGGCGGCCCCTTGCGGACCCAGGCCGCCGAAGTCGTCGAGCTCCTCGCCGACCCGTCCCGCTGCCGGGTGATCCTGGTCACGCTCCCAGAAGAGATGCCGGTGAGCGAGACCATCGAGTCCGCCTTCACGCTGGAGGACAAGGCCGGGGTGCAGTTGGGACCGGTGATCGTCAACGCCGCCGACCCCGAGCCCGTCGGACTGCGAGCGATCCGCCCAGGAGGTGGCGGCCGGCCTGGATGTCGACCCCGATCTCCTCAGCGCAATGGAAGCGGCACGCCAATTCCGCCTCCAGCGGCACGCGCTCTCCGTCTCCCAGGTCGAGCGCCTGGCCCGCGATCTCCCATTGCCGCAGCTCCTGGTGCCCAAAGTGGAGTCCGAGGAGATCGGTCCGCTCAGAGACCGACCACTTGGCCTCCGCCCTGGCCCGAGCCATCGGCGAGCTCGCGCCCGAGGTCCCCGCCACATGACCGGGACGACGAAGCGCCCTCAATGCCCTCGTCAACGAACGGTCGGTCATCGTGTGCTGTGGATCGGGCGGCGTCGGCAAGACGACCGTTTCCGCGACCTTCGCCCTGGCCGCGGCCCGGGCGGGACGACGGGCCTGCGTCGTCACCGTCGACCCGGCCCGGCGCCTGGCCGACTCGTTGGGGGTCGAGTCCCTCCCCAATACCCCGACCGAGGTCGAAGGCGACTGGCCGGGTCACCTCCATGCGCTCATGCTCGACACCAAAGGGACGTTCGACGACCTCATCCACACCTATTCGCGCACGACCGACCAGGCCGAGGGCATCCTCTCCAATCGGCTCTACCAGAACCTGGCCGGGGCCCTCTCGGGGACCCAGGAGTACATGGCCATGGAGAAGCTGAACGAGCTCGTCGAATCGGGCCGGTTCGACGTCGTGGTCGTCGACACCCCTCCCACCCGCAACGCGCTCGACCTGCTCGATGCGCCGCGCCGCCTCACCCGATTCCTCGAGAACCGCATCTTCCGGGCTCTCCTCCTTCCCACCCGCGTCTCCCTGCGGGCGGTCGGCCTCGCCACCCAGGCGCTGTTGCGCACGTTGTCCAAGGTGGCCGGGGCCGAGATCGTGCAGGATGCGGTCGCCTTCTTCCAGGCCTTCGATGGCATGGAGGAGGGATTCCGGGCCCGGGCGGGGGCCGTGCGCGAGCTCCTGGCCGATCCCACCACCGCCTACGTGCTCGTCACCTCGGCCCGGCCCGACGCCATTACGGAGGCCAAGTTCTTCGCGGAGAAACTGGCCGAGCGCGATATTTCGCCCGCCGCCCTGGTGGTCAACCGGATCCAGCCCCACTTCGGGGCGGCCGGCGACACCCCTCCGCTCGACCCCGGGACCAACGCGGCCCTGGCTGCGCTGGCAGCGAATCTGGCAGATCTGAACGACGTGGCCCGGCAGGAGGAGACCTCGTACGCCGCACTGGCGGCCGAAGTGGCGCCAGCCGTGTTGGGCCGGATCCCGCTCTTCGGGCAGGACGTCCACGACCTCGGTGGCCTGCAGCGTGCGGCGGACGTGTTGTTCGGCTGAGGGTTGGCCGGCAGGTCGCATCGGCCAGCTACCGCACTCAGCATGCGGTCCGATAGTCTGCGCCCGTGCAGACCATTCTGGTCGCCAGCGATGCGCCCACTCTCCGCAGGGAGATCGAAGCGGTCATCAGCGGCCCCGACGTGGAAGTCCATGCCGTGACCTCGGGACCCGAGGTGATCGCCTTCGTGACCGACGAAGCGCCGGATCTGGTCATCGTCGACATGCAGATGGGCAATATGGGCGGCATGGCCGTGTGTCACGAATTGCGGCTGCAGGAGTCCTACGACGCCCTCGAGCACGTGGCGGTGCTCATGCTGCTGGACCGCCGGCCCGACGTCTTTCTGGCCCGACGCAGCGGTGCCGAGGGGTGGCTGGTCAAGCCACTCGACCCGCTCCGTCTCCGGCGGGCCGTCAACGCCCTCCTCGACGACGGGAACTACGCCGACGATTCCTATACGCCCGTGCCCGTGCTGGTGGGCGCCGGACGCCAGCTCGAGGCGGGCGGCCCACCGACGGACTGAGCCGTACACCCCGTGTCGACCCCTCGGGAGACGCAGCCGGCAGCCGATCCGCCACGCAAAGCCCGCCGGCCTGGCGAAGAGGAACCGACGAGGAGCGCCGGCCCGACGGGCGCCCGCTCCCCAAAGACGACGCCTCGTCCGAACAAGAGCGCATCATCATCGAGGCGTTGGCCGACCTGCGGGACATGGATGTTCGCGAGGTCATGACCCCGAGGGTCGACGTGACGTTCTTGACCATTCCCGTGCAAGCCGATGACATCGCCCGTGCCGTGCGCACTTCGGGTCACAGTTGCTTCCCCGTGGTGCACGACGACCTCGACGACCTGATCGGCATCCTCTTCGTCAACGACATCTTCCGGACCGGACCGGACGGCCCCCTGACGCGCGACGCGACCGACCCCAGTCCATTGGAGATCTCCCGCAAGGTGCGTCAGCCGTATCTCGTCCCCGAGTCGTTGGGCGTCCTCGAGGCCCTGGCCGACATGCGCAAGCACCGACGGGCCGTCGCCGTGGTCGTTGACGAGTACGGCGGAGTCGCCGGCATCCTGACCGTCAAGGACCTCCTCGAGCCGCTGGTGGGCGACCTGCACGACGAGTTCGACGAGGTCGAGGAGCCGATGATCGTCCGCGTGGACGGGACGCGCTGGCTCATCGACGGTCAGACCAACGTCGACGTGGTCCGTGAGCGACTCGGCATGGACATCCCCGACGGCGAGTACGTGACGCTGGGCGGGCTCCTCTTCGCCCTGTTCGGTCACATTCCGACCGAAGGCGAACAGGTCCACGTGGGCGACTGGGACCTCCGGGTGGTCGAGATGGACAAGCGCCGGGTGGCCCAGGTGGTGGCCACATCGGTCGGCGCGACCCCCTCCGATCCCGACGCCGAGAGTCCCCCGGACTCAGAAGGCTAAGGTGACTGGCCTGCTTCCTTCGGGAAGCGGACGGGCTGTGGCGCAGCTTGGTTAGCGCGCTGCGTTCGGGACGCAGAGGTCCCCGGTTCAAATCCGGGCAGCCCGACCCAAACTCCCTGGTCAGGGCCTCAGGATGCTGAGGCGCCTGGCGGGTCCGGTACAGCTGGCGCGCAAATGGCGCGGAGATTTTCCACGTTCGGATTGGGGCGCACTTCGACCGCATCGTGCGTTCCTGGGTGGCGCCGACAACCTGAGGGCAGGCGATGAGGCGGAGGCGGCGGCATGGCGCCGACGACAGGCTCCTGTCGCAGAATCGAATCATCGGCTGGACGGCTAGCTTGCTGCGGGCCGGGTCATCTGCACTGTTGATCCGGCTCTGCGATACCGGTGGCGCCGAGGTCTGCAAAGGACCAAGCTCTCAGCGGTATCGCAGGACTGAGCGCCTCGGGTCTGAGGCGCCGAACGAGAGGACGTTTGCAGATGGCCAATCCCGATAAACGCAGCGCGCTGGACCACCTCGTCGTCGTCCTCTTCGAGAACCGTTCATTGGACAACGTTCTGGGCCACCTGTACGGGCCTGACGACGGCAAGACCTTCGAGGGCGTGATCGGCAAGGACCTCTCGAATCCGATCCCCGACTGGGCCGAGCATGGTGCTGAGCGCAAGGTGGTTCCGTACACCGTCGCCACGGACATGGACAGCCCGAATCCCGACTGTGGTGAGGAGTACTTCCACACCAATACGCAGTTCTTCAACATCTTGAATGAGGCGAACCGATTCAAATCAGCTGACGAGGTGAGTGCGCCGTGGAATGCTCCCGAACCCGGTCAAACGCCGACGATGGACGGCTACGTCACCGACTACATCAGTACCTTCACCGCCGAGATGGGCCGACAACCCACCTACGAGGAGTACTCGCAGATCATGACCGGGTTCACCCCCGAACAGGTCCCTGTGCTCAACGGATTGGCTCGGGCCTTCGGGGTCTTCGACCACTGGTTCTGCGAGGTCCCGTCCCAGACCTTCATGAACAGGTCCTTCTGGACGGCGGCAACGTCATCGGGGATGGTCGTGAATTCTCCGGCCACCAAGTGGTTGTCACAGAACGACGCCGAGACGATTTTCAATCGACTGGAGGATCACGAGAGGACCTGGCGGGTCTATGTCGCCGAGCCGATGCAATTCTCCGCCACCGCTGTCATCCACTTTCCTCGCTTGAAGGATCGCCTCGCGACGCACTTTGTGCCCTTCTCCCAGTTCGAAGTCGATGCCGCCCGAGGCGACCTCGCGGACCTGTCGCTGATCGAGCCGTCTCTGATCGTGGGTCACAACGACTACCACCCAGCAGCCGGACGAGCGATGGGCCATGGAGTCGACGTCTCCACCGTCGACCCGCCATCATCGATTCTCGGCGGTGAAGCGCTCCTCGCGCGGATTTACGATGCCTACCGGGGAATGCGGTCCACCACCGGGGCCAACGTCTGGAACACAACCCTGCTCATCGGCTGGGACGAACCGGGCGGCACCTACGACCACGTACCTCCGGGTCCGGTCCAGCCACCCGACCCAGCAACTCCACCGGGAGAGTTGGGCTTCACCTTCGACCGTTCGGGTTACCGGGTCCCGGCCATCATCGTGTCGCCGTGGGTGGCCGAGGGCGACGTGTTCAATGAGGAACACCGGCACACCTCTTTGATCGCCACACTGCGGGAGCAGTGGGACCTCGGCGACGCATTCACAGGGCGAGACGCTGCTGCCCGCTCCTTTTCCCACGCCTTCACTCTCGAGAGCCCACGAGACCCCGACACGTGGCCAGTCCCCCGTGCTCGCCCGGTGCCCAAGTACACCGAAGACGCCCTGGCCCTCGGGCAGGTGGTGTCGACGTTGGGCAAGACCTTGCTGGATGCATTCTTGGGGTACGCAAAGCAGAACAACGTCGAACTGGAAGGGCTGCCCGACGATCCCGAAGCCGATATCCCACCCGAGCAGATCCTGACAGTCTTGCGAAGTGCCCTCGCGATGTTCTTCCCGTTGCTGGCCCCGAACGCCGCTTAATCGAGGAGTGGCGACAGGCGAGCACCATGCCGGTGTCGACTTCACGTCACGCCTGCTCTCACGGAACACAACTGGGTGCACTGGCTCGGGTGACCCTGCACGTGTCGCCGGGTCGCTTGCCACAGAATGAGGGGCACGATGCGCATTCTCCATGTCTCCGACCTTCACTATTCCTTGCCCCAGTTCGACTGGGTGGTCGATGTGGCGCCGGGATTCGACCTGTTGGCGCTGGTGGGGGACCATCTGAAAGTTGGTTCAGTCGTCCCGCTCGCGACCCAGTGCGAAACGATCCTGGAATATTTCTCCTCACTGCATTCGCTGGGCCTCGTCGCGGTGTGCTCGGGCAATCACGATCTGACAGGTCTCGACGCTGCGGGTGAGCAATCCGCACTCTGGCTCGGCGAGGCCGAGGCGCAAGGCATCTCGACAGACGGTCGTTCAGAGTTGGTCGGCACCACACTCGTGACGATCTGTCCGTGGTGGGACGGACCGATCGGTCGCGCCGAACTCGTCACTCGATTGACCGCTGATGCGGCCCGCCGACCGGCTCGCTGGATATGGGTCTATCACTGGCCACCACGCGGATCGCTGACTTCATGGACCGGTCGACGTGACTACGGCGACAGGGACCTCAGGGGGTGGATCGACCAGTTCGCACCGGACGTCGTGCTGACCGGCCATATCCACCAAGCGCCGTTTACGCGTGATGGTTCTTGGGCCGATCGGATCGGCGACACATGGATCTTCAACGCCGGTCATCAAATTGGACCCGTCCCGGCTCATATCGAGCTCGATCTGGCCGAGAACACCGCGAAATGGGTGTCACTTCTCGGCAACGAGGAGTTCGATCTCTCCCTCGGGGTTGCTCCGCCGAGGACAGTGTTCTGACTACCCGTCGATCGCGGCTCTCAGGTCGGCCAGACGGCCGCGGTTGAGCGAATACCAGACCCACTTGCCCCGGCGATCGCCTTGGACAAGCCCGGCTTCACTCAGAATCTTCATGTGATGCGAGATCGTCGGTTGGCTCTTGCCGAGGGGACCGACGAATTCACAGACACAGACCTCCCCCTCGGGTGAGGCTGCCAAGATGCTGAGAACCCTGAGTCGGACGGGGTCCGAAAGAGCGCTGAATCCGTGGGACAACTCCGTCGCGTCCGCCTCGTCGAGCGGAGCGGCGAGGAGCGACGGGCAGCACTGCATCAGCGCCACGTCTCCGGGTGTCGTTGCCCGCTCCATCATCCGGCCTCCCATTGACACTTGTGAATGCATCGATGATACTCGATGAATCGATAACCGTCGATCAACGGAGGTACCGATGTCCCGTGTCCAGCTCGCTCTCAACGTCACCGACCTCGAGGAGTCCGTCGACTTCTACGCAAAGCTCTTCGGAACCCAGCCGACCAAGCGGGAGCCCGGTTACGCCAACTTCGCCATCGCAGATCCACCTCTCAAGCTCGTCCTGATCGAGGGCGGGTCGGCGAGGGGCCACGGCATCACCGCAGCCCTCAACCACCTCGGCGTCGAGGTCGTCACTCCCGATGAGGTCACGGCGGCGACGGGTCGACTGCGCGACGAAGGACTCCAGACGAGAACTGAGGACAACACGACGTGCTGCTATGCGGTCCAGGACAAGGTCTGGGTCAGTGATCCCGACGGCGCGCCCTGGGAGATCTACACCGTTCTCGCCGATGCTCCGACCGGGACCGGCATCGCCGGTGACGGGTCGTGCTGTGCATCAACGGCGGCCGGGACGCTGACCTTGCCGACGAGCGGGGCGCCGTCCCCCTCGTCCTGCTGCTGAGGACCAGGGGGTTGGAGCGGACGGTGCGTCCGGCTGCGCCCCTCTGGCGAAAGCTTCTGGCCGAGTTCCTGGGGAGTGCGTTCCTGGCCGCCATCGTCATCGGTTCTGGCATCGCCGCACAGAATCTGTCGCCCGGGAACACCGGCCTGGCGCTCTTCCAGAACGCCGTGGCCACCGCGGCCGGGCTCTTCGCAGTGATCTTGATGTTCGGGTCCATCTCGGGTGGGCACTACAACCCGATCGTGTCGTTCGTCGATGCCGCCTTCGGGGGCCTCTCGTGGAGGGATGCCGGGGCCTACCTGCCCGCCCAGACGGCAGGGTGTGTCGGTGGAGCCGTGGTCGCCAACGTGATGTTCTCCCGGGCCGCTATCTCGATCTCCACCAAGCATCGGGCGTCGGGGGCTCACTGGCTCTCCGAGGTCGTCGCCACGGTCGGCCTGATCCTTCTGATCTTCGCCCTGGCCCGAACCGGACGGTCCCACCTCGCTCCCGCTGCGGTGGGGGCGTACATCGGGGCCGCCTACTTCTTCACCAGTTCGACCAGCTTCGCCAACCCCGCCATCACCGTCGGACGCATGCTCTCTGACACGTTCGCCGGCATCGCACCCTCGTCTGTCCCGAGCTTCATTTCGGCCCAGGTCGTTGGTGGCTTGGTGGCCTTCGGTCTGGTCCGGGTCCTGTATCCGGGCCTGACAAGCGCACAGGCCGCCGATGCCGTCCAGCCGCACCAATTGGATGCAAGCCCCGTGGAGACCGAGGCCGCACGGGAGTCGCGATGAGTGACGCCGGCGAAGTCCCGGTTGTTCTTTTCCTCTGCACCCACAATGCCGGGCGCAGCCTGGCGGCACGGGTCCTGCTCGATCACTACGCCCAGGGCCGTATCGACGTACGTTCGGCCGGCTCGGAGCCGGCCAGCGAGCTCAACCCGTCGGTCGTCGCACTGCTTCTCGAGCGGGGTCTCGACCCCGAAGGGGAGTTCCCCAAGCCGCTCACCGACGAGCTGGCCCGACAAGCCGATGTCGTCGTCACGATGGGCTGCGGCGACACGTGCCCGGTCTACCCGGGCAAGCGCTTCGTGGACTGGGAGCTCGACGATCCCGCCGGTCAGCGGGTCGGAGCGGTGCGACCGATCGTCGACGAGATCGATCGCCGGGTACGGGCGCTCATGGCCGAACTGCTGCCGTCGTGCCAGCACGAATAACGCTCGTGTGAAAGCCTCCTCTTCGGTTGGACACAAGGAGGCTGTGCGGAATGCCGATCTATTTCCACGAGACCATCGACGCGTCGATCGTCCGGGAGAAGGCCTTGGCGTATCTCGACAAGGTCGGTCGCGCCGTGACCGAGCGCACGAACGTCCCGGGGTCGCAGATGCGCAACCTCGGCAAGTGGGTCGTGAACTGGACGACGGGTCGCTGGATCCAAGTCGTGGGCCAATGGGAGATGACGAGTTGGGACTGGTTCATCGAGCACTTCACCAAGACCAACCTGATGTTCGATCACCCCGAGGGCCAGGAGCAATATCGCAGCGGCGGGTTCGATCGCCTTCTCAAGCCGTGGGAAGGAACTCCGACCCTCGACCAGATTGTCGCAGAAGGGCGCCGGGCACCGTTCGTTCTCCAAGAGACCCTCGGCATGCCGGCCGGGTCGGCTCCGACGTACCTTGAGTCTCTGCGATCGGCCGGTGCGGCCATCGGGAGGGCCGGCCGGGGAATGGCGCTGCACGGGGCCTACGAGGTCCTCCTACGGGACGAGTCCGAAGTCCTCGTCCAATGGGCCTTCGCCGACCTGTCGTCCTTCACCGAAGCGATAGGCAATACCAGGGGGTTTCTCGAGCTCGCCGCGTGGCGGGAACAAGCTCGCGTCACCGAACGGACGTACATCGCCGCCCTGTTGGAGCCGACGGAGTGGTCGCCTCTGCACTGAGGCGGCCGACCCTGCTGCCGTAGAGCACCTCCTGTCGGTAAGAATGCCCCGGATGGAAATGGGGCTCAGAGCACGATCGGCCGAGGCCTCTGGCGGAAAGCAGCCGACGGTTTGATATCAGATTGCGCTGGTCCATCGCGACGAGGGCGTCCTCGGAGCGAATCGACACGACCAGGCCGGTGCGAGAAGCCGTGAACGAACATGACTCCTAGACACGCTGCCTCGTCCCACGGGAGAGCCCGTCGTTACATCTTCTTCGGGGGCCTGGCTCTTCTTCTCGTACTCATCGGCGCCGGCGCGGGCTACGGGTGGTCCCGCCCGGTCCCGGCCCCGGTCTTTCACGCCAGCCTGTCGCGCTCGCTTCACCTTCCGGGGACCGCTCCCGTGCTGCCGTGGCCCACGACGGGCTCGGCCGCATTGACGATGGAGGGGGTGGGGAGTCTCGGTCAGGTCGGCAGTACGCAACCGGTACCCATCGCCAGCATCACCAAGGTCATCACGGCCTACGTGGTGCTCACGGATCACCCCCTGGCCTCGGGTGCCACCGGACCGGCCATCCCCGTCGACGCGGCGACGATCGCGGCGTACCAATCGGGGCTGGCCACGCAGCAGTCGGTCGTGGAGGTGGCGGCCGGGGAGAGTCTCACCGAACTCCAGGCGCTCGAGGGCCTCCTCATCCCGTCGGGCAACAACATCGCCGTGCTCCTGGCGGACTGGGATGCCGGGAGTACCGACGCATTCGTGGCCAAGATGAACAGCGCGGCACAGAGCCTCGGGCTCACCTCGAGCCACTTCGTCGACGTGAGCGGATTGGATCCCGGATCGGAAAGCACGGCCGCCGATCTCATCAAATTGGGAGTGGCCGCCATGGCCCTGCCGGCATTCGCCCAAGTCGTGGACATGGGTGAAGCAACCCTTCCCGTCGCGGGACGCTTGATCAACTTCGATTACGACCTCGGCCACGCCGGGATCATCGGCATCAAGACGGGCACCGACGCAGCTGCCGGCGGATGCTTCCTCTTCGAGGCCCAGGACACGGTGGACGGAAAGAAGGTGACCCTCGTCGGTGCGGTCCTCGGCCAACAGACCTCGAGTCCCATCACCGCGGTGCTCAGCTCCGCGGTATCGCTCACACAGGCGGCCTTCGCCGCCATGGCGAAACTGCCCTTGGTGGTTCCCGGGCAGGTCGTCGGGCACGTCGTTTCGAGCTGGGGCAGCTCAGTGCCCGTCAAGGTCGTCGGCAGCCCGGACATCGTCGGCTGGCCCGGACTACCCCTCACCGCCCGGCTGCATGTCGGATCGCTGTCCCCGGACATTGCAACGAACACCCGGGTGGGCGAGCTCGAGGTGGATCTGGACGGTCAGAACGTCCACGTCGACGTGCGGACGGCCGGTCATCTCTCGGGTCCATCGTCGACCTGGCGTCTCACCCGCCTTTAGCTGACGGCTGGAGCCCTCGAGGGGTTTACGGTGTGAGATAGACCTACCAGGATCCTTGGGGGATCTCCCCTCGGTACGGCCATGCGAACGGAGGGGGCAGCGTGAGCAGCGGAGCGACATCGACGAAGGGCTGGGTGGCGCTCGTCGCCCTGGCCACGGCGCAGTTCCTCATGGTGCTCGACCAATCGGTCATGAACGTCTCCATCAGCGCGCTGGTCAAGGACTTTCACACGACAGTCACCACGATTCAGGCCGTCATCACCCTCTACTGCCTGGTGATGGCCATGCTGATTCTCACCGGGGCCAAGATCGGCGACATGATCGGGCGTCGCCGGGCGTTCGTGATCGGCCTGATCATCTACGCCGTCGGCTCGGCGCTGACCGCGGCCTCGCAATCGGTGGCGATGCTCGCGCTCGGTTGGTCGCTCCTCGAGGGTATCGGCGCCGCTCTGGTCCTCCCCGCTCTCGCCGCTCTTATCGCCGGCAACTTCGAGGGCGCCCGTCGTAAGGTCGCCTACGCGATCATCGGGGGAGTCGCAGGGGCCGGCATCGCCGTCGGACCGATCCTCGGAGGGTGGGCCACGACCGAAGTGACATGGCGGATCGTCTTTGTCGGCGAAGTGGTCATCGTGGCGTTCATCTTGGTGATGACGCCCAAGGTCGGCGACACGCCTCGCCCCGATCCCATTCCGAAGCTCGACGTCGTCGGCTCCGTGCTCTCGGCTTCGGGCCTCGGGCTCTTCGTCTATGGGGTTCTGCAGTCGAGCACATGGGGTTGGTTCAAGCCCAAGAACTCTCCGATCACGATCTTCGGGTTTTCGCTCACCATCTTCGTCATCGCGGCCGGGGCGGTGCTGCTCTGGGGATTCGTGACCTGGCAACACCACCGCGAAAAGGTGAACCTCGACCCCCTGGTCCATCTGTCACTCACCCGGATCCCACCGGTCCGATCGGGATTGATCGGCCTCTTCAGCCAGAACCTGATCCTGATGGGCATCTTCTTCGTCGTGCCGCTCTATCTCCAGATGGTCCTCGGTCTCGACGCCCTCGAAACCGGGATCAAGATGCTGCCCGTCTCGATCACCATGTTCGCGACCGCCGCCATCGGATCGAAACTGTCGAATCGGTTCCCGGTGCGGGGCATCGTCCGGAGCGGACTGTCCATGACGATCGCCGGTGCGCTCATTCTGCTCTCGACGATCAAGCCAACGCTCTTCGACGCCGGATTCGCCATCGGTATGGGCGTGCTCGGCATCGGGATGGGCCTCATGGTCTCCCAGCTGGGCAATGTGATCCAGTCTTCGGTCGAAGAGTCAGGGAGGAGCGAGGCCGGTGGACTTCAGTACACGGGGCAACAGCTCGGCTCGGCGCTCGGGGTGGCGTTGATCGGCGCCATCGTCCTGACGGGACTGACCAGTACCTTCATCTCCAACGTCGAACACGATCCCAGGATCAGCCAGCAGGTGTCGGCCCAGGTCGGCGTGGCGGCGGGTTCCAATACGAACTTTGTCTCCTCGACCCAGGTCGAAACCGCTGCGAAGGAGGCCGGCCTCGACGATGCGTCAACAGCGGCACTCGTCGATGACTATGAGTCGGCACAGCTCCGGGCGCTCAAGGGCGGGCTCCTGGCCGCTGCGTTACTCGCGCTGCTTTCACTCGCCTTCACCAGGGAGCTTCCCCATGATCGCCCGACATCACGCAAGGAGACGCTCGCAGATCTCCCTACGTGAAGGGCGACCACCGATCCTGCCCGAAGTCATTCGGCCCGGAGGAGGCTCGCGGGTTGGATCCGGGCGGCCACGATGGCCGGACCCGCGGCCAGCACGTTCGCCACGACCAGGGTTCCCAGAGCGATGGCGGCGATCTCCCGGAGCGTGACGACCGGTACCGGCACCACGCCGAGGTAGCCGGCGAAGGCGCGCCACACGATCCGTCCCAGCGCTATCCCCAGCGGTACGCCGCCGACGAGCCCGATCAGGGCGACCGTGGTGGTCTGCCAGAGCACAGTGACGGTCACCTGGCGGCGGAGGAAGCCGAGGGACTTGAGCAGGCCGACCTCATGGCGACGACGGGTGACACTCACCACCAGCACGTGCAGGAGCGTCGCTACGCCGAAAACGATGAGGACCGATCCCAGGATCACGGGGAAGTTCACGGCCTGCCCGAAGTTGACAAGGTTGGTCGGCGCCACGGGAAGCCCGACATCGCCCTCGTAGGTGGCGACCAACTTGTTCAGCGTTGCTCGTCCGACGACGCTGGGTGCGGTCTGCACGAGGAGCACGCCCGCCCCGTTGTAGGCCTCGTCGATGGCACACCGACCGGGCTCCGACCCCGGCGTACATCGTGCACCGAACCCGGCGAAGTCGAAGACCGCGCCGGTACCGAGTCCGCCGGTACCGAAGTCAGGTGGAAACGATGCAACGCCGACCACCCGATAGGCCGAAGTCCTCGTCCCACCGTGCGCAGAGGGTACCGACACCCGTACGACGGAGCCGACATGGGCCCCGACTTCCCGCAGCGTCCCCGTACCCATCGTTACCTCGTCGGATGCGGCGGGGAGACGCCCGGTGATTGTCGTCAGGAGGAGCGACCCTCGGATTGATTGTCCCCCCAGGGCGGCCACCGTGTGGCCGTTGATACTGACGTCGCCCGAGAGTCCGGCGGTGATCGCCGTGACGGCCCGTTCCCGCTCGATCTTGTCGACCATCCGCTCGGCCTGAGCCGGCGTACCCGTGCTGTTGATGCTGATCGTGAGGTCGAAGGGCTGCCCGTAGAGGGAGGGCGTCGAAATCAGGTGGGTGAGGCTGGATCCGAATACCGCGGTGGCGCAGAGTGCGGTCACGGCCAAGATGGAACCCACGAGGGCGGAGCCGACCGGAAGAGTGGAACGGCCGCCGCCGCGTTGGATGGCACGGCGCACGCCGATCAATGTGCTGGGGGATGCACCCGCGTCGGCCAGAAGGCCGACGATCCGAGACGGACGTTGCACGCGGTATCGGTTGCCCGTTCGGGCCGCCCTCGCGGCCGCGGCTGCGGGCCAGGCGCCCAGAGCCAGGATGACGAGCAACGACACCACGCCTCCGGCGAGGAGGGCCCACGTGTCGAAGGCGAAGCCGTTCGTCGGTTCGGCCAGCTTCGCCTCACCTACCGGGCTGAGGCTCGACAGCCCGTAGGCAAGAAGTACCCCGCCGACGACTCCGACGACGCCGATCGCGGCGGTCCTGGCCATTCCGACCAGGAAGATCTGGCGCCCGGTGACGCCCAACGTGCGCAGCGTCCCGTACGCGTCCTCCCCACCGGAGGCGTGACGACTCTGGGCCTGGGCCAACACGATCAGCCCGACCAGGGCGGTCAGCGCGGCGAGGATCCACCAACCCACCGCCTGTGGTCGGATGGACGAAGTGACGGCGGCTGCATTGGTGTCGAGGTCGGTGATGCCGAGAGCGCCGACCTGACGGGCCTGGGCCTGGAAGCGGGGGAGGTCGGCGGCTCCATGCCGAAGCCGCACGTAGTCGGCATGGAAAAAGACCGTCCTGCCGTTTATCGAGCGAATGAACGCCTTGGTGGTGTAGAGGCTGTAGTTCGTACCATTGGTGGCCGGGAATTCGCTCTCGGACGTCTCCGTACCCACCACCCTGAAGTCGTACGACGGACCATCGGGGGTAACGTCGGCGCCGTTCAGAATCTGATTCCGCTGCCCCGCCGAGGCGAACCGGATGCGGATGTGCGAGCCGAGGTGGATACCCAGGTCCTGCTCCATCGTGTACGAAGCCAGAACCTCAGAGGGCGTCGACTGGTCGGGCATGCGGCCCGTGAGCAACTTCACCCGGCCGGCCAGGTCCCGCGGCGCGAGACCCACGACACCGAAGTTCTGGTTCGCCAGGAGCCGGCACCCGCGACAGGCCGGAGGACCGTTCGCCGGAATGAGGGCCGACGTCGATTGCTCGACCTCGGGAAGGGAGGCGATGGTGGGGATCGGCGTGAAGCCGAACACCTCGGCATCGGAGCCGTAGGTCGCAATGTAGCGGGGGAAGGCAGACGCTGTCCGTCTCCCGGCCGCGATCCCGGCCAACACCAGCCCACTGACCAGGGCCACCAGCAGGGCCAGGTACACCCACGCGCGCCAGCGACGGCCGAGTTCGGCTCGGAACAGCATTCTGACGACCGCCAACATGACCTCCTGCGGCGAGTCTGATTCCTACCGGCCCCGCCGACAAGGGCGCCAGCCTGTGCCGGACCCGTCGTGCTACCACCCATGCCGACAGCGGCGGGGTAAAGCGTAGTCCGTCAGTCGCGTCACGGCCTCGTCAGACCGGAGAGCCTTTGAGGCGGGTCATGACCGCGGCTCGGCCTCGGGCGACTGCACCGGGGTAAACCCCACGTCGTGGAGGTGAAGGGACTCGAACCCTCGGCCTACGGCTTGCAAAGCCGCCGCTCTACCAGCTGAGCTACACCCCCGCATTCCGCAACAGATGCGGAATCGGAACCGTGGACGCATCGACCAGCGGCGAGGGACCATGTTAGGGGCACGGCCGGCATGCCCGGACCTGGTTCTCCATCGAGCGGCGCTCCGAGCGGTCGACCAGCGGCAACAATGATCCGGATGGCACGGCACGCTGCGCGGAAGAGCCGGACGTGGTTGCTGGCCGCGATCCTGGTGGTACTGGTAGGTGCCGGTGTGGCGGCGTTCGCACTGAGCCATCGTTCTCAGCCCCAAAAGAGCGCCGGCTCGACACAGCTCGGTGCCACGCAGGGCGGCCGTTCCACCACGACCACCTCGACCGCGCCCCCGACGACGACCACGAGCACCCTGCCTGCGCCCGGCGCCGGATTTGTGCCCGGCCATGTGACTGCCGTCGGCGACTCGGTGATGCTCGACTACCAGACACCTTTGGAGGCCGGCATCCCGGGCATCGACGTGGAGGCCGCGGTCAGCAGGCAGTGGGGAACCGGGGAACAGCTCCTGGCCCAACTCAAGTCCGAGGGTCACCTCGGTGCCGAGGTGATCGTCGCATTGAGCACCAACGGCCCCATCTCGACCAACGACTTCGACACCATGATGAGCGAACTGCAGGGTGCCTCCCGAGTCGTGTTCGTGAACGTCCACGTGGATCGCCAGTGGCAAGATCCCAACAACGCGGTCCTCGCGCAAGGCGCTGCCCGCTATCCCCGTGTGGTGATCGCAGACTGGGCCACCCTGGCGGCGGCCAATCCGCAGTGGTTCGGGGCGGACGGGACACACCTGGCGATCAACGGCACGGGGGCGGATGCGTTGGCATCTCTGATCACCACGACATTGATGCGGGGCTGAACCACCACCTAGGGTGCGGCTCGATGGATGCCCGGACCTTCCTCGGCATGGAACTAGTGGGCGACAGCCTCCGCTGGCAGATGCGAGTCGAACCTCAGCTCACGACACCGGGGAACTTTCTTTTCGGAGGCTGCGGCCTCGGCGCTGCCTTGGTGGCCCTGGAAGAGGCGTCGGGTCGCCCCACGGTGTGGGCCACCGGCCAGTACCTCTCCTACGCTCCGACGCACTCTCTCGTGGAGTGGGAGATAACCCTGGCCGTCGTCGGGAGCCGGGTCACGCAGGGCCGAGCCGTCGGGAGGGTGGGAGACCGGGAAATCCTGACGGTGAACGCCGCCCTCGGTAACGACCAACTGGCACTCAACGGCGTCTGGGTCGAGCCTCCTGCCGTATTGCCCCCCGATGAGTGCCCAACTCGCCTGGTGCCCGAGATATTCCGAAACACGATTTTGGACAACATCGAGGTGCGCGTGGCCAAGGGCCTCCTCCTCGAGGAGATGGACGGGATACCCGGGGGGCCCGATTCGGCCCTGTGGGCGCGCGTCCCCGGTGATCTCACCCCGTCGAGTGCCACGCTGGCCATCTTCGGCGACTACGTCTCGGGCGGCGCCTCGCAGCCTTTGGGACGCCGCACGATGGGACGCAGCCTGGACAACACCTTGCGCGTGGCACGGCTGGTGCCGACCGAGTGGGTGCTCTGCGACGTCCGCATCCACGCCCTGATTAACGGATATGCACAGGGTGTGGCCTTTTTGTGGTCTCAGGACGGGGAACTTCTCGCCACCGCCAGCCAGTCGTTCGTTGTCCGGCTCTGGCCCGGACAGGACGGGGCACCGGGGTGAGGACTCCGCCGGGGCAACCCTTCCCACTCGGATCCGTGTTCCCGTAGCCTCACTTCGCCAGAAGGAGGCAAGCATGACAGCCTTGGGAAAATTGGACCTGTCCGGGCGGGTGGCCGTTGTCACGGGCGGAGCATCAGGTATGGGCGAATCCTCGGCGCGACTCATGGCCGCACGTGGCGCAAAGGTGGTCATCGCCGACCGCAATGAAGAACTGGCCGTCGCCGTAGCCAAGGACATCGGTGACGCGGCCGAGCCCTTCCACATGGACGTCACCCAGCCGGACGATTGCGAAGCCATGGTCGCCGCCGCCCTCGAAGCATTCGGTGGCCTGGACGTAGCCGTGAACTCCGCCGGCGTAGTCGACGGCGAGGGGATCCCGTTCATGGATACGACGGTCGAGCACTGGCGGCGCATTCTCTCCATCAATCTCGATGGGGTCTTCTATTCCATGAAGGCCGAGATCCCGCCGATGCTCGAAGCCGGTCGGGGCTCGATCATCAACATCGGCTCCATCCATTCGGTGGCCGGAATCGCCGGTGCAGCGGCCTATACGAGTTCGAAGCACGGAGTTCTCGGTCTCACCCGCTCCGTTGCACTGGCGTACGGCGCGCAGGGCATACGGATCAACTGCATCGGTCCCGGCAACATGGACACGCCCATGTCTCGCAGCGCGTTTGCCAGAGAGGGTGGGGACCAGGCGCTCCAGCACGTGGTGTCCTTGGCCTCCATCCCCCGTCTCGGGGAAGCATGGGAGGTGGCCGAAATGGTGGCGTTCCTTGCGTCGGACGCAGCCGGTTTCTGCACCGGCGCGTGGTTCGGTGTGGACGGCGGCTACACCGCTCACTGACCAGGCCCGGAATGCCCCGATTTCCCGGTGCCTCGGACTCCGTTCCCGCATTGAGCCTGGTCCCTGTATCGTGATGGCCTCGTCGCCATGCTCTCAGCACGAATTGATTAGGGCGGCCCTCGGGCGGAGACGAGGCGGTCAGGTCGAAAAACTAGGCCTGACCAGGGAAGGGGCTATAGCTCAGTCGGTTAGAGCGCAGCACTGATAATGCTGAGGTCGCAAGTTCGATTCTTGCTAGCCCCACCACTCGCGTCCCTGATCAGAGCCACTTTCGGTGGGTCCTGGAACCTCCAGGACCCATTTTCTTGAGAGAGCGAACGTGCGTGACTCCACCGCAGGCGACGTGGGGATTGACCTCTACGCCACCCATTTACGTCACTCTTTGCCGATCATCACCTCAGTGGACTTGATGACGGCCTTCACCGCATCCCCCTCGGCAAGGTCGAGTTCCTTGGCCGAGTCCTTGGTGATGACGGAGACGACCTCTTGACCTCCTGCCAGACGGATGGCCACAGTGGACATGACAGCACCGTGTTCAACCCGAACGACGGTGCCCTCGAGTTGGTTCCTGGCGCTGAGTCTCATTGCCGTGACGCTACTCCGAAGAATCGTGGCGACGCCGGCGAGATTGACGTCGTATGTTCCTCACGCCTCGATCGCATACGTAATCGTGATCGTGCTGACCGCGGAGACTTCTCCTGGCTCTATCGGGACGGTAGGACCAGCGGAACTCGCGGCCATGACTCTGGCGTACGGCAACTGGGGACCACGCGATTGGGCATTGTCTCCTTCCAGCGACAAGATCCCTCCCAGTCGGACCCCCGCCGCTTGCGACAACTCTCCCGCCTTCTTCTGGGCGTCCTCGACGGCCAACCGCCGTGCTTCACTCTTCAGGGGCTCCGGGTCTTGGACGGTGAGTTGGATCCCGTGTACCTGGAGCGCGTCGCCCGCGGTCGAACCAAGAACGGCCAGGACGCTTCCAACCCCGTCTATTGGGCGGACGATGACTTCCAATTGATACGTCGCCACCTTGGCGGTCACGCGCTGTTTGCCGTGATCGAAGAAGTCCTGCACGGAGATTCCGGTGGTCTGCACATCGCGTTGTTCGATGTCGATCTCTCTGACGGCAGCGATGGCATCCGAGGCCAGTACGGCACACCTCGTGAGTGCATCGGCGGCGCTCTCCGTCGTGCAGTTCAGGGCAACCCGCACCTTGCACTGGTCGGGGATGCCAGTGGCCACACCGATCCCCGCCACGGCGATGAATGGCTGATCCGGCATCGTTTCAAGATACCTCTGCTCCCCGGACGACGTCCCCGCCGACCGATCGCCCGACGGCGAGGCAACGCAGAGAAGCCGGCGCCCTCGCCAGGGTGCGTTCCCGGGTGGTGGAGGGAGTGGCTCAGTCGCATACCGCCAGGCTGGGTAACTACGGTGGTGGCGTGCCAGCCGCCGTTCGGGTCGAGACTCCGGACCTGTAGTGCCCCTCCAGGCGATCCCGCTCGCGTTGATTGCGAGCCTCTACCCTTTCGGCCTCGCCGCACTCTTCCTGCTGTTCCGGGCCACGCGCCCCAGAGCCCGCGCCGGAGCGTTCCTGGCCGGCGCCGCGGCGTGCACCCTAGCGGTCGGATTCTTGTTCGTCTTCGTCCTTCGCGGCGCCGGGGACGACCAGAGCAGCCAGCAGACCCCCCGCTACGGCCTGGAGTTGGGGATCGGATTGGCGTTCCTGATCGGCGCGTTGATCGTTGCTCATCATGTTCCTAAACCCAAGCGTGATGACGAGCCATCCCGGATCACGAAGGCCGCCAGCGGCTCGGGACTCCTCGCCGTGTTCGTGGTGGGCATCGCCATGTACACCCCCTCACCCACCTACCTGGCGGCCCTGGAGGTCATCGGCAGTTCCAAGTTGGATGCAACTGCAGCATCGATCTGGATCATCGTCGTCGTCCTGCTGCTCCTCATAACGATCGAGATCCCCATCGTGCTGTACTGGCTGGCCCCGGGCTGGACCGTGCCCAGACTTTCTGCACTCAATGACTGGCTCGCCCGCAACGGCCGCGCCCTCTTCGCCATCGTCTTGGCTGTTCTCGGTGTTTGGGAGGTCACCAGAGGGCTCGTCGGCCTTCTCTAGCGCCGTCGCCCCGTGAGGTCCGGCTCGGCTCCCTGCTCAGTTGGTGGCGTTGTTGTCGTACTCGGCCGAACCGACGATGTTCGAGATGACCTGTTCGACACTGCCCCCTGCGTTGAGCAGTCCGAGGAAGGTGGAGCGCCCGCTCGCGTCAGGGACCCGGTGTAACAGGTAGCTGAAATAGAAGCCAACGGTGTTCGACCGGTACTCACCCGAGTTGAGAAGATCGGTGGCGACCTGCGCACGGCTGGTCCCCGCATTGAGCAATCCGAGAAACGTGGAGACCCCGCTCGGATCTGCCACACGTCCGAGAATCCTCTGATAGGCCAGGTCGACAAAACCCGTGTTCGTCGTCCCCGCCTCATTGAAGAATTCCTGCGATCCGACGAGGTCGGAGATGACCTGCGTGTCAGTCGCCCCGGCGTTCAGCAGCCCGACGAAGGTGGCGAGGCCGCCCGCTTCGGCGGGCCGGCCGAGGAAGTGCTCGAAGAAGGCGTTCACGAGATCGCCCCTGTATTCGGTGGAGCTGACGAGATCGGTGGCCACCTGCGTACGGCTCACCCCGGCGTTCAACAGTCCGACGAAGGTGGCAAGCCCGCTTGAGTCGGGGAGTCGGCCGAGCAGGTCCTCGTACGCGTCGCAGACGAACGCGCTGGTCCCGTGGAGACCCGCCGTGACACATGCCGGCACGGGTCCGAAGATCGATGGCGCAGGCGGCACGGCCGAAGGAAGCGGGACCCAGCTGGTGTCGACGACCTGGGTGATCGCCGTCGCAGCAGAGCCCGTAAAGCCGGCGTCACCGCTGTAGCTCGCGCTGACGCTGTGGGCGCCGTGAAGCCCGTACGCGACATCACACGAAGCCTTCCCGGTCGTCGTGCTCACCGCGACAGTTGCGCAACCGCTGATCGGGCTGCCGGCGTCGGAGAAGGCCACGGTCCCTCCGTCAGGTGTCGGGGTGACGGTTGCGGTGTACGTGACCGCTTGCACGACGAACGTCGGGTTGCGCGATGACTCCAGCGCTGTGCTCGTCGCAGTCGTGGGGCACGCGTTCGCCGCCGGATCGTACGAAATCGTCACGGCGCCGTCGCCGACGTTGGTGGCCGAAGAGGACGTGCCCGTGGCCGATGGGATCACGTACGAGGAGCCGCCCCCGCCGGCCGCTTCGGGGCCGATGCCGCCTCCGCCGCCCCCGTATCCCGCTCCGCCGCCGCCGTCATCCGCATAGCCGCCGCCTCCGCCGCCGAATCCGACGCCGCCTCCTCCGCCTCCGCCGTAGTCATTCACCGCGTTCCCGCCGTTACCGCCAGTGCTATTTCCCGATCCGCCGTCACCGCCGGCCGGAGCGGTCGTCCCGCCGGACCCGTTCTGGCCGCTCGCACCGGCGATCCCGCCGTTGGCTCCGGTCTGGCCGCCCCCGCCCCCGCCCCCGCCCGTTCCATTCGTACCGTTCCCGCCGTTGCCGTTCGAGGCGCTGGACGTGCCCCCGGACGCCACACCACCACCAGCACCTGCGTAGCTCGGCGCGTTCCCGCCAGCGCCGGCCGCCGTCCCGCCGTCCCCGCCGATACCCAATCCGGCACCGCCTGTTCCTCCATCGTTGCCGAGGGTGCCTGCAGTTCCTCCATCGACATCCTCGCCGGCACCACCGCCGCCGCCGGCGACAACCAGTGCCACGCCCGACGCGCTGACCGCCGACGCACCCCCTCCGCCCCCTCCGTTATTGCCGCCGCCCCCTCCGCCCACACCGCCGGTGCTGGTTGTGGCATCAGCTCCGCCGCCGCCCACCTGCACGTCCAATCCCTCGCCGGGGTTGACACTGACCGTCGCGGTCACGCTGGCGCCGTCGCCGCCGTTTCCGTTGAACGCACCCGACCCGCCCGATCCACCAGTGGCGGTGATGGTGACCGCACAGACATTCGCCGGGACGGTCGCGGCGCCCGCAGTAAAGCCGGGAGCGGAGGAGTTGAAAAGAGTGGCAGTGCTCGCACCGGCCGAGGAGACCCCGGCGGCAACGGAGAGAACCAGTGTTCCTATGCCGATACTGACGGCCATCCCGAGACGGACGAGACCAATCAGGTTGGCACCCCTGCCGGCAACCGGACCACGCTTCATGCTTTCCTTCCCTGCAACGACGACGCGAGCGTCAGAAGTTAGCGTGCCCGTTCTCTCAAATCGTGGACTCTGTTGCGAGACCCCTCAGATGTCGAGCGCGGGAAACCAGTTGCCATGGAGCCCGTTGGGCACACGTTGCGGGAGCAGGATCCGTGCCCTGGGACGGCGATCCAATTCGCCCGCATCCCAGATGTAGACGCTCGAGCATCCGTCCGAGAGTGAAGTGCCGAACGTGACGTAGTAACCATCGAGCTCCTCGGACGCTCCGTCACGCGGCACGAAAACGACCTCACCGATGGCGGCCCCGGATTCGATCCGCTCGCTGCGGCCACTCACCAGGTCGTGACGGAGAAGGACATCATGTTCTCCCGAGGTGAGCTCCGCGTGGGGCGATCGAGCCGCCACCACCGCGTAGCGGTAGCTCCGGCCGAGCCGGCGGTCGTCAATGCGAGGGAATTCTGACGGCGTCGCGTCGATCTCCGTCACGTCGACTTTCCCCGATGACGGGTGGAGCGCGACGCGCACGAAGCGGCCCGTGATGGGTGCATCCCCCTGGAGTCCCAGTCCGAGGGCACTCCACTGCGGGAAGTCCGCCAGCACTTCTTCGCCGTCCTCGAAGGCGTTGGCCAGGTGCCACACCCAGAACGCTTCGGTGTCGAACCATCGTGTGGGCGCCGAACCGACCCGGTCCACCAGAGCGATGCGGGTACCCATCTCGGGGGTCCATTTGAGGACCTGGCCTCCGGACATCATGGCTTCGATATCGAGTGTGGCGGGTCCGAGGACAAACACGGCGTAACGCTCCGTTATCGCGAAGTCATGGACCATGAACGATGCGTCGACACCATCCACCGGAGTCGGTGCCCGGACCACCGATCCGTCGGCTCCGATGACGGCCAAGGTAAGGAAGGGCTCTTCCACGGCGTAGCAGAAGCTGACGAGATCTCCGGTTACCGGGTCGCGCTTGGGGTGTGCCGTCATCCCGGCGCTGAGGGCACCACCGAAATCGAAGAGGCCCACAGTCTGCAGATCGCCGGTCACCTGGTAGGGCGGAACACCTTCGCCCAGGGCGAGATAACCCTGTCCCTGGCGGATGACGTTGATGAAGGGATCGAGTCGAAAAGGCCAGCCGGGGTCCGGATCCTCGCCGAGGAGGGAGGGATCCACAAAGGTGGGCGACATGAGGCCGCCGAAGAGCGGCTGGCCGGCTTGGGCCTCCGACACGAATCCCTTGGTGCGGACGTAGCGGTTGCGGTAACGGGCGGTTCCCCCTTCGAGCCAGACGCCGTGCAGCATGGCGTCACCCTCCATGGGGTAGGTGTAGCTGCCGAGCGGCGTGAACTGAGGGTTGGCGCCGTTTCGAATGAACGCTCCGGTGATGTCGGTCGGAATCGCTCCCTCCACGCGCAGATCTTGAGTCTCCACTTCCTTCTGGATGGGTGCGAACCGGCCCGACAGGTACGGGTTGGATGCAGGGTCGACCCGCTCGAGATCTCGCGCCATCAGCTCACCGTGAGCCCGTTGTCGACGGTGTACACCGCGCCGGTGATGGAGCGGGCATCGTCCGACGCCAGGAAGCAGAAGAGCGCAGCGACCTCGTCCGGCTCGACGAGTCCCCGGAGGCCAGCCATGCGCACGGCCAGGTCGGGATCCATGTCGGCGGGAAAGTTCGCGTCGTTGGCGATGTTCGTGTTGGTCCCTGCAGGAGCAATGGCATTGACTCGCAGTGGCGTCTTCAGGAACTCGACCGCCAAGGAGCGCGTCAACTGGACGACCCCACCCTTGCTCATGCAGTACGCGGCCGAATAGGGCACGCCCTGGATACCTGCATTCGACGCAATGTTGACGATGTTGCCCCCGGCCGCCAGAAGGTGCGGGATGGCCGCCTGGGCGAGGAAGAAGTAGGCGTCGAGGTTGACCGCCATCACCTTGCGGTAGTCCTCCCGGCTCATCTCCGCCGTGTGGGCGGCGCGGTAGATTCCGGCCACATTGCCCAGGACGTCCAGGCGCCCGAACCTGGTGATGCAGTCAGCAACCGCCGCCACGCATGCGTCTGGGTCGCTCACGTCGGCACGATGGACCGACAGGCCGCCACCCGCTGCTTCGTGCGCGTCGTCGAGGCGGCCCTGGTCCACGTCCACGCCGAGAACCAACGCACCCGCCGCGCACAGTCGCAGGGCGACCGCCCGGCCGATACCCGATCCGGCACCCGTCACGAGCGCCACCTTGCCGTCGAAATTCATGACACCTCCGCGGACTCTCGAACAGCTTTCACCCTACGCACGTTCGGCGAAGATCGCCTTGGCGACCTGATAACCCTCGACAGCTCTCGACGCCCCGGCATAGGCCTGCAGGTGGATGAACAACTCAACGATCTCTTCCTTCGTGACGCCACAGTTGAGAGCGATTCTGAGCTGTCCGCCCAGGGGCTGGGCTGTGCCGAGAACCGCGGCGATCGTCACCGAGATCAGCGCCCGACTGCGCAGGTCGAGGCCGGGCCGCTGCCAGACCCCTCCGAACGAATGTTCCATGCCGATCTGGAGGAAATCGCGGCCGACGTCGGGCTCCCCCGGTCCGAGCGCTGGTACCAGTGGGAACCCCAAGAGCCTCTCGGCGGTAGCGCCAGCGTCCTCGCCTTCAATGGCTTCCGTCATGATCCACTCCTTTGGGTAACCGGTCGGTCCAGCACCGACGCCGTAGAGGTTGCCACGGCGCAGCAAGGACCGCTCGGGCCGAGCCGTCGCGGACGGGTACCCGCCCGCCGATGCGGGCAAAAGGAGGCCGACGTCAGGGCGCCGGATCTGCCGGTGGACCGATCCGCTCCCCCAACCGGGCGAGCGCCATTTCCAGATCGGCGGACCGGGCTCGGCGGGCCTCATCGGCTTGTGCCAGCTGATCACCGGTCGGAGCGACCGTGCGGTCGTGGAGCAATCTTTCCGATTCGATGGCGAAGGCGAGGCCCCGGAGGGCGTCGACCGTCGAAGTGGCGGCTCGCCGCGCCACATCGTCGGGAGCGGTCTCGACCGCCCGCTGCAGAGACTCCGTTGCTCCATCGACTTGCCGCCGCACGGCGAGCAGTCGCGACGGGTCGTCGGGAACGACACTGCCGGTCAAGACGGCATCGCGAGCGAGCTGGGTCGCGGTCAACGCTGTCGCGGCGATCGGTTGCCACTCTTGTTCGGCTTCCCGTCGCTTTCGGGCAGAGGCCAACGCCACCAACAGAATGACGATGGCAACGACGAGAACGATCGCCCCGATGATCCAGCCCCAAGGGGTCGAGCTCCCTGCAGGTTGGGACGGTGCGGTCGTGGTGGTCGTCGGCGCCTCGGTGGTCGTGGTCGTCGGTGCCTCGGTGGTACTGGTCGTCGTCGGGGCCACGGTGGTCGTGGTCGTCGACTCCGTGGACGTCGTGGGCGACTCCGTCGTGGTCGTCACGTCGCCGGACGTGGTCGGTGGATCCGCGGTCGTGGGCGGATCCACCGTTGTCGGCACAGACGTCTGCGCGGCGGGGGCCCGCGAGCCCACGCCCGTCGTGGTGCTGCCCGACGGTGCCTTGTTGGCCAGATTGGACCCGTTGCCGGTTCCGCAGGCCGCGATCGCAGCCGCCGCGCCGAGTATCAGGAGAGGGCGGGTGACCCACCGCGCCGCCCGGAAGGGCCGAGGGCGCTCCGGACGGGGACTACTCCGCTTCATCGGAGCAACAGGAGCGCTGAGGTTCCCCGACACCTCTGTCTTTTACAACTGCCTTGCGCAGTGCGTCAAGTGCTCGCTTCGTGCGACAAGTGTCGGTATGTCGAGTGTCGGCGCCCCGCAGTCGTCCTCGGGCCTTCGAGGGCGGGGGTTAAGCTCGCGCAACACGCCGCGGCGCGTCTCGAATCAACGAGGCACCACGTCCACAGCCACGCCACGGAACGGAGATCCCGCATGCAGGAGCGACAGATCGGTGACCGCAAGGTCAGCGCCATCGGACTGGGTGAGATGCCCTTGTCCATTGAAGGCAGACCCGACAGGACGCAGGCGATCAACACCATCCACGCCTCATTGGATGCGGGCGTCACCATCATCGACACGGCCGATGCCTACGCACTGAACACCGAGGAGCACGGCCACGGTGAGCGGCTCGTCGCCAAGGCGCTGTCGACCTACGGCGGACCCACCGATCACATTCTGGTCGCCACCAAGGGCGGCCACCGGAGGCCGGGCGACGGCAGCTGGACCGTGCACGGCGATCCTGAGTACATCAAGCGGGCCTGTGACTTGTCGCTTATCGCTCTCGGCGTGGAGTCCATCGGTCTCTACCAACACCATCGACCCGATCCCGAGGTTCCCTACGCCGAATCCATCGGGGCCCTGGCCGACCTGCTCGATGCCGGGAAGATCCAGATGGCGGGGATCTCGAACGCCACGGTGGCGCAGATCGACGAGGCCCAGCAGGTCCTGGGCGGGCGGCTCGTCAGCGTCCAGAACGAGTTCTCTCCCCGTTTCCGCTCCTCGGAAGGCGAACTCGAGCATTGCGAGAGCATCGGCGTGGCCTTCATCCCGTGGAGCCCGCTCGGGGGAATCAGCCAAGCCGATCGCATCGCGCGGGAGTTCCCCGCCTTCGCCGAAGTGGCCGCCGAAGTCGGCACGACGCCCGAGAACGTCACGCTGGCCTGGATGCTGGCAAAGGGCTCCCGGGTCATCCCCATTCCCGGGAGCAGCCGACCCGCGACGGCGATCGCATCGGCTGCGGCGGCCGATGTCGCGCTGACCGCCGAGCAGGTGGCGAGACTCGACGCCGCCTGACCAGTCGGAACAGAAACGTGCGCTCTGGCGTTGCATCAAGTGCTGTGAGCCAGCAATAGCCAGACGGAGTTCGACATGCCTGCAGTGACCGTTCCTGACAATTTGACCCTTCCCCGCATCGCCCCGGCCGAGCCCGGGAGCAGAGGTGCGCGCCGTGAGGAGCGTCACCGATGCGCCTTCGGGGTTCGAAGGAGAGGGATTCCCTGTCCGTCGCGCCTTCGCCGGTGTGCCGCTGCCCGATCTCGATCCATTCATCCACATGGACCAGATGGGAGAGATCGAATATGCGCCGGGCGAGCCCAAGGGCACGCCGTGGCACCCCCATCGCGGCTTCGAGACCGTGACCTACATGATCGACGGGACGTTCCAGCACCAGGACTCGATCGGCGGCGGCGGACTCATCACCAACGGTTCCACCCAGTGGATGACTGCGGGATCGGGCATTCTGCACATCGAGCGCCCGACCGAGCAGCTGATCGCCACCGGTGGCCTGTTCCACGGCATTCAGCTGTGGGTGAACCTCCCGGCGGCCGAGAAGTGGGTCGACCCGCGCTACCAGAACCTCGAAGCCCAGGACGTCGTGCTCCTGAGCTCACCCGACGGCGGGGCGCTCGTGCGCGTCATCGCCGGCGACGTGGCCGGCCAACGCGGGCCCGGCTCGACGCACACGCCCATCTCGCTCGTCCACGCCACGTTGCAACCCGGCGCCGAGCTCGTGCTGCCCTGGCCGAGCCGGTTCAATGCCCTGCTCTATGTATTGGCCGGGAAGGGCACGGTGGGACCCGACGCACGACCGATCCATTCGGGCCAGCTGGTCGTGCATGGATCCGGAGACAGCATCTCGCTGCGCGCCGACTCCGTGCAGGAGTCGCGGCACCCGGCACTTGGACGTTCTCATCCTCGGGGGCCAGCCGATCGGCGAACCGGTGGCCGCGCACGGGCCGTTCGTCATGAACACCCGCGATGAGTTGATCCAGGCCTTCGAGGACTACCAGGCCGGCCGATTGGGAACCGTTCCGGCGGACCACATCGGCCACGGTTGAACCGGCTCATGGCGCCAGGCGAGGCGTGGACCCTCGACGACATCGGTGATCAGACGGGGCGCGTCGCGCTCGTCACGGGAGCGAACAGCGGCATCGGGCTCGAGACGGCGCGTGCCCTGGCTGATCACGGCGCCCACGTCGTCATGGCATGTCGCGACCTCGAAAAGGCGCAGCGCGCCGCGGACAAGATGGAGAACGACCTCGAGCAGACGCTCGTTCGAACTGTTGGCCTTGGATCTGTCGGACCTGGTCTCCGTACGTCGGGCCGCGGAGCGGTTCTTGTCCGAGCATGCCCGGCTCGACCTCCTGATCAACAATGCCGGCGTCATGGGCACCCCCTACCGCCAGACGGCGGACGGCTTCGAACTCCAGATGGCCACCAACCATCTCGGGCATTTCGCGCTGACCGGCCTTCTCCTCGATCGCCTGTTGACGTCCGGCCATTCCCGGGTGGTCACGGTGAGCTCGCTGATGCACCACAACGGCCAAATCGATTTCGACGATGTGGCCGGCCTGAGGATCCGCAACACCTGGCAGCACTACGGGGCGTCCAAGTTGGCCAATCTCCTCTTCACGGCTGAGCTCAGCCGGCGTCTCGTGGCACATGACGAAACGACCGCCGCGGTCGCAGCTCACCCGGGCTGGACCCGGAGCAACTTGTTCGGCACGGGCGCCGCAGTGGGTAACGCGAGGGCCCGGGCCAAAGCGAGCAGGACCATCGGGTCTCACCTGGGGCAGGCCGACGGCGACGGGGGCGCTGCCCTCCCTGTATGCGGCCACCGCCCCGGGAGTCGAATCCGGCCAGTTCATCGGGCCGAGCCGTGCATTCGGCCTCTTTGGACCGCCGACGGTGGTGCAGCCTGCCAAACGGGCACGAAGCGCCGCTGACGCCGCCCGCCTCTGGGAGATCTCCGAGGAGCTCACGGGCGTGCGCTACTCGGTACCCGCGCCGGCCTGACCCACGTCTGCCAGATCCGGGCCGGTTCGATCCGTGCCGCACCGCCCCGGGTGGCCGCTGCCGGTTCCGAAAGCGGCGACGAATGCCGCGTGGGTGCCGAAGCGTTCGGGACGGACGACCCGCCCCAGCGGAACGATGAGCACCGTGCGGGCGCCGCTGAGACGGAGCGCGGCCGCTGCGCTCTGCGCGCGCGAACCGCTCACGTAGATGTCGTCCAACAGGATCACCCGGGCGCCGTGTACCGCGGCGCGTCTCGAATCGGGCACGACAAAGGCGCACGCGTTGGGACGCATGGGCCCGATGACGCCGCCGGCCCGTTGCAATGTCGACGGGAGCCACTGCGCAACGGGCCCCAGCGCCGAAACGGCAATGTCGGCCAGCCCATCGGCACCTTCGAGCGAAGCCCGGCCCGGTCGAGAGGACGACGGAACCGGCGCCACGAGGTCCGCCCCGCCGCCGAGTGCTGTGCGCACGCATGCGATGTGCGCGGCGAAGAAAGCGGCGAAGGAAACCCCGACGCACCGGGCGTAGTGCCGGCGGACCTCGTCGACGGGTGATTCCTTGTAGCCCATCAGCATGCGGTAGAGCGGTCCGGGCACGGGGCACACGTGGGCCGGGAGGACCGGGCTCAATGGGAGGTTGAGGGAACGGCTGACCGTCCGGCAGGCGAAGCAGTGGGCGAAGCGGCGGCTGGTCGGACCGCAACAGGTGCGGCACGCCGCCGCAGGGCTCTGCTCAGGTGTGGGAGGGCGCCTCATCTCGATGCAGAAGAAAGGTCCCCGTGGCCCGGCTCACGAGCAGGCCCCCTTCGTCGTGCACCGTCGCTTCCCCGTAGGCCACCTGCTTCGCCATCCGCACCACTTCGCCCCGCAGGACGTAAGGGGTGCCCCGCACGGCCGGGCGCATCGTCTCGGTCTTCATCTCCAACGTGCCCCGGGTGCGGTCCCGACCCGGCAGAGCAGCGTTGATGGCGAAGTTCATGCTCGCATCGAGCAGCAGGGAGTGGATCCCAGCCTGCGTGATCCCGTGGGGGTTGCAGGCGAGCTCCTCGGGAGTAAAGGTCCCGGCCACCCAACCGAGGTCCTCCCCGTCCACTCCGTAGGCGGTGAAGGCGCCGCCGACCAGGGCGATGATCGGCATGCCGCCGTCGCCGAGCCAGCGGTCCATGTTCTTCCGGCCCGGGTCCTCGCGGCTCATGGCAGCAGACCCTATCGGCGGTGGCCGCGGAGCCTGCCCGTCCGTCCGGCCGGTGGCGCCGTGACGGCGAGGCCGGTAGAATGCCCCGGTCCGCATCCGGTCGGGAACCCGCCGGCGTAGGGAGGAGACGCACATGACCACTGCAGTCATCGTCGATGCTGTCCGCACGGCCGGGGGCAAGCGCAACGGGAAGCTCCGGAACTGGCATGCGGTGGATCTCGCCTCCGAGGCCCTCCGCGCGCTGCAGGAGCGCAACGGGCTCGACCCTTCCCTCGTCGACGACGTGATCATGGGCTGCGTCATGCAGGTCTCCGAGCAGGCCCTGAACATCGGGCGCAATGCGGTCCTGGCCGCCGGCTGGCCCGAATCGGTCCCCGGCACCACGATCGACCGCCAGTGCGGTTCGTCCCAGCAGGCACTCCATTTCGCCGCGCAAGGCGTCATGGCCGGGGCCTACGACGTCGTGGTGGCCGCCGGCGTCGAGAGCATGACCCGCACGCCCATGGGCTCCTCGGTCGTACGTGAGCTCGGCTATCCCTTCGGTCCGCGCATGATGAACCGCTACAAGCCGAAGGGCGGTCTGGTCGGTCAGGGCATCGGGGCCGAAATGATCGCCGACCAGTGGGACATCTCCCGGGACCAGCTCGATGCCTTCTCCGTCCAGAGCCACCAGCGTGCCGCCCGGGCCACCGCCGAAGGCCGGTTCGAGAACGAGATCATCCCGGTGACGCATCCGCGACGACGAGGGCAACGACACCGCAGACCAGCTGACCGCCGACGAGGGCATCCGGCCCGACAGCACGGTGGAGACCCTGGCCAAGCTCAAGCCGGCCTTCAAGCCCGAGGGCGGCAAGATCACGGCCGGCAACTCCTCGCAGATCACCGACGGATCCTCCGCCGTCCTCATCATGAGCGAGGAGAAGGCCAGCGAATTGGGCCTGCGCCCCCGGGCGCGCTTCCACGCCTTCGCCCTGGCGGGCGTTGACCCGATCACCATGCTCACCGGGCCCATCCCGGCCACGACCGCCGTGTTGGAGCGGGCGAAGATGACCCTCGACGACATCGACGCCATCGAGATCAACGAGGCCTTCGCCTCGGTCGTGTTGGCGTGGGAGAAGGAGCACCACCCCAACATGGAGATCGTCAATCCCAATGGCGGGCGCCATCGCACTGGGGCACCCGCTCGGTGCTTCGGGCGGCAAGCTCCTGGCCACGTTGCTCAACGAGCTGGAGCGCACCGAGGGTCGTTACGGGCTGCTCACGATGTGCGAGGGCGGCGGCTTGGCGAACGCCACCATCATCGAGCGACTGGGCTGAAGCGACTGGCTGAAGCGACTGGGCTGAAGCGACTGGGCCCGGCGACTGGGCCCGGCGATTCGGGCCGAGCAGCTACACGTGGCGGGCGGTTGCCTTTGAAAGACACGTCGGAGGGTCGATCCGGCAGGTGTTGTGCCCGCTAACGGTAGCGAGTCGCCAGGAGGAACCCGGCGAAGATCAACACCAGGCCGGCCACGAGACCCCAGGCCGAGCCGTGTCCCACCCCTGGTATGTGGGCCAGGTAGTTGAGCACGATGACCGCCACGCCCACGATCAGGAGCGTCAGAACGAGCACGCCGTACCAGGCCGGGCTGCTGCGGACGCTCTTGGGGATCGGGGGCGTGTAGCGGCCGCTCTCTTCGGCGGTCGAGGGACGGCCGACTTTCGACGTTTCGACGTGCCTTTCGACGTGCTCCGTCCGGCCGCCGACTTGCCCTTGCGGGAAGCGCCTCCCGGTCCTGTTTTGGTGTTGGCTGCCACGGGCGTGAGGTTAGTCAGCCCGGACGGGGCTTTCCGTCCAGCTCGATTATCGTGGTTGGCCCATGCCGGCACGGATCCTCGTTCTCGACAACTACGACTCGTTCGTCTACAACCTGGTGCAGGAGCTGGGCGAGCTCGGGGCGGCTCCGGTCGTCTTCCGCAACGACACCATCGACGTCGAGGGGATCCGGGCCCAACGGCCGGACGCGGTTCTGATTTCGCCGGGACCGGGACGACCTGAAGACGGCGGCGTGTCGCTCGACGCCATCCGCTCCCTGGCCGGCGAAATCCCGATCCTCGGCGTCTGCCTCGGCCATCAATGCATCGGGCAGGTCTTCGGGGGCACGGTCGTCGCCGCCCCTCACCTCATGCACGGCAAGACCTCGGAGATCCATCACGACGGGCAGGGGCTCTTCCACGGACTGCCGAACCCCTTCGTGGCCACCCGCTACCACTCACTCGTGGTCGATCCGGACTCGCTGCCCAAGGAGCTGATGGTCACGGCCACCTCGACGGACGGGGTCATCATGGGGCTCCGCCATCGTGAGCTGCCGGTCGAAGGCGTGCAGTTTCATCCTGAGTCGGTCCTGACCGTCTCGGGCCCAGCCCTTCTGGGCAATTTCCTGGCCCAGCTGACGGGAGCTCCGGCCGCTTCCTGAGCCACGGCGGCTCGCGGCCGCGAAGGTTAGGCCCGGCTCGTGGGCGTCGTCGTCGGTGTCGTGGTCGCCGCTGTGGTCGATGTCGTCGTAGTCGTAGCCCCGACCGTGGTCTGGGTGGTCGTCGTCGTGTTCGAGCACACCGAGATGGTGACCGTCTGGGGGAACGGCGGGTTCAGCACTGTGCCGGCCCCGGGGCTCTGGCTCTGCACCTGGCCTGCCGTGCCGCCGCTCGAGGAGCAGTCGACCTGTGTGAACGTCGGATTCAGCCCGGGCGTGCTCGAGATCGCGGTACCGGCCGCCGACTGCGAGAGCCCGACGACGTTCGGCACGGTGGCCGAACATGGCCCGTTCGACACGACGATGTTGACCGGCGTGTTCGGCGGCTGTTGGGTACCGGCGGCGGGGGTCTGGGAGGCGACGTTCCCGGCGGAAACCTGCTGCGAGCAAGCTGAGCTCTGTGTCCCGACCGTGAGGTTGCTCGCCGGTAATGAGTGCTCCCGGCCGATGTCTGCGAGAGCCCGACGACATTGGGGACCTGAGCCGAGGTCTGGCTGAGCGACGACGGTCAGCTTGACCTGCGTCGTCGAGGGCACCGTGGACCCTCCGGCCGGGTCCTGCATGAGCACGGTCCCGGGCGGCTTGCTGCTCGTCACGTCGTCGACCTTGTACGACAATCCCTTGCTCGTGATGAGCTGGATCGCCACGGCGAGCTGTTGGCCCGACGACCGAAGGCACGCTGACGTTTTTCACGGTCGGGCCGGCACTGACGACGAGGTCGACCTGGCTGTTCTTGTTCACCTTGGCGCCGCCGGCGGGGTCGCTCGAGATGACGTCGCCCTTCGTCACGTTGGGGCTGGTCGCCGAGGTCGTGGCACCGACGCTGAGGTTGTCGTTCTGTAAGCGTCTGCGTGGCCTGCGCCAACGTCTGGCCGGCCACGTGCGGGACCGTCACCTGGTCGCTCGTCGTCAGCGCACGGACCAGGAAGAAGGCGATCACGGCGAGCACCACCAGAAGGGTCACCAGAAGGATGACCATCCGCCGGATGCGGCGTTGGCGCTCCTGCTCGGCCCTGCTCGGGCCGCCACCGGCGCCCGCAACGCCGCCACCCCGGCCGTCGAGCGTGCCGGCTCCGCCACCGGCCGCCCCCATGTTGAGCGCCTGGGTCTGTCCCGTCACCAGGATGGGCGCCGTCACGCCGACCGGCGCCATCATGGTCGTCTGACCGGGGTCACCGGCTTCGACCGGCCGGCCATCGGCGAAGCGCAGCAGATCGGCCCGGAATTCCTCCGCCGTCGCATAGCGATCGTCGGGCGATTTCGCCATGGCCTTCATCACGACCGCTTCGAACGCCGCCGGTATGGCGGGGTTCACGCTGCGCGGGAGCGCCGGCTGGTCGCGGACGTGCTTCGAAGCGACGGCAACCGGCGAATCGCCGGTGAACGGGGGCTTGCCGGTCGACATCTCGTAGAGCACGACCCCGAGGGAGTAGATGTCGCTGCGCGCGTCGACGCCATGGCCCTCAGCCTGCTCCGGCGAGAAGTAGGCGGCGGTACCCATGACCGCCCCGGTCTGGGTGAGGCTCTCCTCGGTGTTCATGGCGCGGGCGATGCCGAAGTCGGTCACCTTGACGATGCCGTCGGCCGTGATGAGCACGTTCCCGGGCTTCACGTCGCGGTGCACCACGCCGTGGCGGTGGGCGAAGGCCAGGGCGGCAGCCACGTTGGCCCCGATGGTGGCGGTCTGTTGCGGCGACAGCGGGCCCGGATTCGCGCAGGACGGCCGACAGGGCGCGCCCGTCGACGAATTCCATGACGATGAAGTACGAGCCGTTGTCCTCGCCCCAGTCGAAGACAGGGACGATGTTCGGATGCGAGAGGTTGGCGGCCGCCTGCGCCTCGCGACGGAACCGCTCCACGAACGCACGGTCGACCGAGAGCTCGGGGAAGAGCACCTTCAGGGCCACCGGGCGGTCCAGCTGGCGATCCCGCGCCCGGTAGACCTGCGCCATACCCCCACGCGCGATGAGATGCGTCAACTCGTAGCGATCTGAAAAGACCCGCGGTGTCTCGACCGGTTCCATGGCGCCCTGAGCCTACGCTGCGCGTCCGGAGTCGCAGTGAGCGTGCAGCGGGTTCATCCCTGTCCTCCGGTCTCGTCGAGATACGCCTGAAAAACCTGTTTGACGATCGGTCCCGCCACTTGCGCCCCGGTCACCGAGAAACTCTGCTGGGGCACCACGACGGCGATGGCCAGCTTGGGGGTACCGACGGCCGGCATGAAGCCGATCATCCAGTCGTCCGTCTGCTCGGGGCGGTTGGGCGCCTGGACCTGCGCCGTTCCCGTCTTGACGGCCACATGCCACGAAACCGGGAAGATCCCGTTCGCCGTTGCCCCGGGGACGGTGTTGTTGGCCACGTTCTCCATCAGCTTTCCCACTGCGGCCGCGGCCGCCGGCGTCGATACGGTGAGCATCGGAGTGGGCTTGTAGGTCGCCACCACGCTTCCCTGGGAATTCGTGATCTGCTCCATCAGGTGCGGCGTCATGATCACCCCGCCGTTGGCGATCCCCGCCGCGACGAGTGCGTTCTGCAGGGGGGTGGTGGCATCGTTGTACTGGCCGATGGCGCTGTAGGCCAGATTGGCCTGGCTGTTGGACGGCAGGTCGGAGAAGGTCGACGGTATGACGTTGGGGAGATCGAGGTTCGGGACGTACGGCGCCGAAGACCCGAAGATGGAATAGCCGAAGTCCTGTGCCTGCTTGGTCAGGGTGGGCACGCCGAGCTCGATGCCGAGCTGGCCGTAGCCGGGGTCGCACGACTGGGGCAGCATCAGCGCCATGGTGCCCCCGCAGGCGGAACCGCCGTCGTTCATCAGGACCTTGTCCGAGTCGGAGAATTTGATCGAGACCGCACGCGGGAAGCTGTAGTTGATGAGGCTCGGCGCCAGGTTGTACGCCGCCATGCTGGTGACGACCTTGAACGTCGAACCCGGCGGGAACCGCTCCTGGGTGGCCATCGGCACCAGGCCGGAGAATCCCTCGCCGTCCTTCGCTGCTGCCTGCGCGTCGTACGCCTCCTCGGTGGCGACATCGGGACTGGAGAGCTGGTTCGGGTCATAGGTCGGGCTCGACACCATCGCCAGCACCGCGCCGGTCGTCGGGTCGAGGACGAAGACCGAGCCGTCCTTGTTGGCCCCCGGTGTGGCGGCCAACGCCTCGGTGGCGGCCTTTTGCAGCACGGGGTCGACGGTGAGCGTCACGTTGTCGGGTTCGGACGGCGGCGTGTCGAAGAGCAGCTGGCTGAAGTTCTGCGGGCTCTGGGGATGCGTCTTCAGGTACTGGTTGTATTCGTACTCGATGCCCGAGGTCCCGTAGAAGAGGGAGTCGTACCCGGTGATGCCGGCGTAGAGCGGGCCCTGCGGATAGACCCGCGTGTAGTGGTACGGATCCGAGGCCACGGTCGTCGGGACCGACTTGGCGAGGACCGTTCCGTCGGACGCCGTGATGGTTCCCCGCTCGTTGTCGTAGACCTTCGCCGCGACACGCGGGATTGTTCGGTGAACTCGACAGGGCACCGGCTTGGCGGAACTGGATGTTCGCCAGCTGGATCGCCACCAGCCCGAAGCAGAAGAGCAGCACGACACCCAACCAGCGAATGCGACGTCCCACTAGTGCGAAACCGTCATTGCGGGGTGGTGCCGGTCGACGGGGCGGAGACGGTCGTGGTCCCTACGCCGGGCACTGCGGCCGTGCCCGGCCCCGAGATCGTCGTGTGCGCCGGTGCCAGGCCCGGGATGGTGGTCGTGCTGGTGCCGCCGCCCAGGTTCACTCCGCTCTGGCTCTGCTTCTTGGCGGCTTCGGCTTTCTGGTACTCATCGTGCAGGTTGGCCACGTAGCGCTTGGCGGCGAGGAGGGACGGCTCCTGCACGAGGGCCCGGATCTGGGCTGCCCCGGCAGCCGGGACCTCCGACGTGGTCACTTTGGTCTTGTCGACCACGCGGGGATGGAACCAGAGAACTCCCCCGGGATGACCCTGCTTCACCACGATCTGATTGTTCTGGACCGTGATGAACCAGTTGTCGTAGGCGTACCAACGGATGGCGTAGAAGGCGGCGATCGGGATGGCCGCCACCAGCAGAATGAAGAAAACCACCCGGAACGTGATCCGTCGCGGGATGCCCAGACGGCGGCGGCGAGCACTGCGGCTCTCGTTGGGCGGGACTTCGGGGGTCAGCGGTGGGGACGTAATCGCCGCGGAGCGCACGGTGGCGCGGGCCACCGGCACCGCTTGCGTGTCCTGCAAGAGCAACTCGCCGGTGCCCGTTTCGGTTCCGGCCCCCACCCCGGTGCCGGTTGCGGTCCCGGACCCGGCGGGCGTGTACTCGGACGTCAGGACCGTCGCTGTGCCGGTACCGGCGGCCACCGTGGTCAGGGGGGACGCCGTGGCACCGCCTGCGGGGGATTCGGGCGCCACGACGAGTGGCAGGCCGGCTCGGGCGCCGACCGGCGTAATCACCGAGGCGTCCGAAGTCTCCTCTCCTACCAGGACATCCACGACGATCACGGTGATGTTGTCGGCTCCACCGTGCTCGTTGGCGAGCTCGACCAACTGGTGCGCCGCCACATCCGGATCGGGCTCGGTCGCGAGCACCTCGGCCATCTGCTCGTTGCTGAGCTCGTTGCTGAGCCCGTCGCTACAGAGGATGATCCGGTCGCCGGAACGAAGCTGTAGCTCCCACATGTCAGTCTCCACTTCGGTGGAGATCCCGAGCGCCCGGGTGAGGATGTGCCGCTGCGGATGCACCGCTGCCTCTTCTTCGGACATCTCACCGTGGCGCATGCGCTCCTCGGCCAGGCTGTGGTCGGCCGTGACCTGCACCAGGTGGTGATCCGAGAACAGGTAGGCGCGCGAGTCGCCCACGTTGGCCAGGGCCAGGGTGTCCCGGCCCTGCGCATCGCCCACCAGCGCAACGGCCGTGAGGGTGGTTCCCATGCCGCGCAGTTCGCTGTGCTCCTGGCTCTCCTGCCACACGGCTTCGTTCGCCTTGGTGAAGGCCGCTTCCAGGCCGGCCTTCGTGGGCTCGCGGCTGAAGACCTGGAGGAGGGCGTCCACCGCGACCTGCGCCGCCACTTCGCCACCGACGTGCCCACCCATGCCGTCGGCCACCGCGAAGAGATTGGGCGACTCCAGAGGCAGGTCCTGGTTGACCCTGCGCACCCGCCCAACGTCAGTTGCCGATCCTGAGCGCAGGACCGTCACCGGGTGACCTCGAAGACCGTGGAGCCGGCCTGGATCATGTCACCCCGGCCGAGACGCTGGGCCTGTGTGATCTTCTCGGAGTTCACGTAGGTCCCGTTGGTCGACCCGAGGTCCTCCACCCAGAGCTGGTCCTTCTTGCGGAACAAGCGGGCATGCAGCGTCGAGGCATAGATGTCGTCGGGGGTGGCCACGCCGCAACCGGGGGATCGTCCGATGGTGAGCTCGTCGTCGAGGTCGTACGTCTGGCCCTCACGGGCCGGGGGTTCCACCACGCGGAGGAAGAGTTCCTTGCGCTTCGGTTCGGGCCGGGGGGGTCGGGCGGCGACCCTCTCCCGGCGGCGCTCGCCCCGGGTCTTCCGTATGGTGGCCGGGCTCATCTCCACCCACACGGCCCGGATGACGCGCAGGAAAAACACGAAGATGAGCGCGATCACCGCCCATTGGAAGACCTTGAGGACCGCGTTCAGATTCTGCGTGGCGAGAAGGGGCGCCAGCGCGGTCAGCTCCTTCACGTCATCTCGAAGATGAGTTTCGTCGACCCAACGCTGACCTCGTCTCCGCTGGCGAGGATCCGCTCCCGGACAGGGGCGCCGTTGACCCGTGTCCCGTTGGTCGATCCGAGGTCGGTCAGGACCACGGTGTCGCCGGCCCGCCGCAGTTCGGCATGGCGCCGGCTCACGTTGGAATCCGCCAAGACGACCCCGCACTCGGGGAGACGGCCGATGACCAGCGGTTCCGTACCGATCTGCACCCGCCGCCCATCGGTCAGGATGAGCTCGGCCAGGTAGCCGCCATCGGCGTCCTCCCGGACTTCGGCCTCGACGGTGAATCTCCCGGCCTTGAGCCGCGAGCCCTCGAAGATCTCCACCTCGACGGGTCCCACGAAGAGATACCCCTCGACCTTCGCATGTTCCCGGGCCGCATCGGAGAGCTCCCGGGAGAGGGCGTCGATGAAGTTGGAGAAGCGCTCGACGTCGGCCGGAGCCAGGGTCACCACGAAGACGTTGGGCGCGATGAGTCCCCGCACGCCCACCCGCCGGTGCAGGTCCATCTCACGTGTCAGCCTTCGGCCGATCTCAACCGGCTGGAGGTTGCTTCGAAAAGGCTTCGCCAACGTACCCTCCACCAAACGCTCGAGGCGCTCCTCGAACTGCTGGAGTCCCATGGTCCTCGCCAGACTAATGGGCCGGTGCGACCAATACCGGCCTATTGGCGGCGTGACCAGCGCAGCGATGCGACGGGGCCACCCTCAGCCAGGGACTACTCTTGCCCGGTCGCCCGGGCGAGTGGCGGAATAGGCAGACGCGCAGGATTCAGGTTCCTGTGTCCGAAAGGATGTGGGGGTTCAAGTCCCCCCTCGCCCACTCTGTTGTGTCGCGAGACATCGTGGACAGTTGCCACGAGACATCATGGATGCTTGCAGGGCTTTTGTCATTTTCCGAGGGGCCCAGAGCTCCGCTCGGGTGGTGCCGTGGATCAATCGTCAGGGTCTCCGAAGTTTGGCTCGCGGCCTTCGATGAAGGCCGCGATGCCTTCCACCCGGTCGGGGTGGACAGCCGATCGCCATGGGCCTGCATCATGATCGAGATGGCTTGTTCCAGTCGGCTCGCCTTGCCCGGTCCTCGCCGACCATTTCACCGCCTGCACGGCGTTGGCGAATTGCTCGCGATCTGGTCGGCGATCCGATGAGCGGCATCCATCAGGTTCAGCCTGGGCATGGAGTTCGTTGACCATGCCCAGCCGATGCGCCTCCTGGGCGGCTGATCGGATGCCCGTCAGGAGCATCTGCATGGCCCTTCCCGGCGGAAGGAGCCGCGGTAGTAGCGCTGGTGAGCCGCCGCCTGCGGCGAGCCCGATGATGGCCTCTGGCTGACCGAACACGGCGTTCTCGGAGGCGATGATGAAGTCGGTGCTCTGGGCCAGCTCCGAACCACCGCCGAAGGCGGCCCCGTTCACAGCCGCGAAGATCGGTTTCCGCAGTTGGCGAAGGGTGTAGAGGGTCCGGTCGAAGTCCTGGCGCTGGCGAAGCCAGTCTTCCTTGGTCATCTTCTGGCGCTGTCGCAGGTCGCTGCCGACGGAGAACGCACGGTCACCCGCTCCGGTCAGGATCACGACGCGGACTTCGATCCGCACGGCGATCATCTCGAGGATCTTGGTCAGCCAGGCCCCCATCTCGGTGGTGATGGCGTTGTCAGCGCCCGGGCGGTTGAGGGTTATCACCGCCACCCGTCCCTCGTTGCTGTAATCGACCACGACCGGTTGCTCCGGTTCCGGACGATCATCGGCCGGTGGGGTGAGCCCGAAGTCGGCTCTCCCACCGGTCGGTGCCTGTCGGACTCTCCGGTCACTTCTGCCTCCTTCTGCCCGATCAACTAGGTCCTCGAGTCCTGCGAGCCAATCGAGGGCCTTGAGTCCGGGGACGAAGCAATACTCGCCGCCGCGAGTGACGACGAATGGTGGCAAGCCTTGCAGTCGCCGCCGGATCGGCCGGTGGGGAATGGTGAACCGGCCGTCGCCGCCGGTGAGCCTACCAGCGGGTCCTGCTCCTTCGGCGCCCCAATGAAGATGCCGTCGTTGAGCCACTGTGTCTTGACGAACTCGAACTGACGATCCAGGTGCGTGCCGACGAAGACAAAAACGATGCCACGATCAGCACCATCATCCTCGAGGACACCTCGGGTAGTGGGGGACCGTAGCTCGTCCCGCGGCGGATCATCGATGCAGTCGAATATTGACGCTTCCGTCACTGTCGAGCGCAGTCTCGTGGGTTGGCGCGTCGTGCATGGGCGCCGGCCGGACATCCGAGACCGCGCAGGTCGTCCGCATACAGAAATGAGTTATTTCGATTCTGATCGGCGCCGAACTCAGGGTCGTCGACGATCGGGGAAGAGGGCGAGCGGGGCGCCGCTCTGCCAGCGCCCTACGATCTTCGCCCCCAAGCAGCGACTCCTCCTGCCGGCTGGCGGCGTTGGCCCGAACGTATTGCCGGTAGGCCGCCACCCGTGTGTGGAGTTGCGAAACGCGATGTACGTGCCGTTCCGACCCAGCAGGTCCGGCGTCGGCTGCGGCGGGACGATCGCCGGTCTCGTCCGGGTAACCGAGGATGAACTCGCCGGCTTTGATCGGTGGCTCCAGCGGATTGGCTGCCGGCCACGCCGCTTCCCTCGATGGCCGGCTGCCCGATCCCGTCCTTGAATCCGAACGAGGTGCGGCCGGTCGGAAGCTGGTAGCAGTCCTGGCGCCAGATCACCTCCACTCCCCTGCAGCTCCTCGACAAGTGCGGCGGGCCCGCTCCAGCGCGGCCGCCAACAGTGCTGCGTCGGGCGAGAGCACGGCAATGGCCACGTGGACCTCTGAGCTTCCCAGTGGATATCTCCCATTCCGTTGGGCTGCTGTCCCCTACGTCACCCAATTCAGCGGCGCGAGCTGCCATGCCTTGGCGGAACTCCGCTGCGAAGCTGTCGAGTGAGGCCGGGGGGACGCCGAGAGCCTTAAGCCCTGCAATAGGTGAATGCCACCGTGACCGAGGTGTCGCGCGCCTGGACTGCTGCGATAGGCGGGCGCCATCAACCAACGGACGGATTCGTCGCACCAGCTCGCGGCCGGCCTCCCGTTCGTCGATACGGACGCAGCAGGTAGGTCGCGACATAGGGGGACGGGCGCTGGTGAAGTGCGCCGTATTGGATGTCGTCGAGCTCCAGGTCGATGTCGGATCGGATGGCCACTGGCTCGTCTGCCCTTCGTCAGTGATGGGCGGGAGGTCGGGGTGGCATCTGGATTCGGTCCGGCCAGGTAGGGAAACACTGTCGTCGCAGGCGCGGTTGCCTGCTCGACGCCGTCATGGATCGGCGGCCCGTTGCCACCCGTTATCCACAGCGTGAATAGCGTGTCCATGACGTCGTCGTTGAGGCTTCGGCCTCCACACGTCTGATGGTGGACGCCCTCCCGGCTGGCCTTTTCGATCTCCAAGAATGAGCCGTGCTCGGCGTACGGCCGCGTGAGTCGACAGCGAGGAAATCGCCAACACCAGCTCTGTCAGTGGATGGTCGCCGTTGTCGTCGGCCAGTCGACCTTCCCGTCGAGGCCGTCCCAGAACCTGAGTTGGCGTTCAGCCGGGCTCGGTAGGCTCCCTCGGTAGGTCTCGCCCAAGGCGGAAGGCGTCTTCGGAGTTGTACAGGTCGCGGATCTCGAGGTCCCGATTCACAGGATCGAACTGCTTAGGAGCCAAGCAGCATATTCTTGACCTCGGGCCGGCCGGTGCGCTCGATGCGAACGGCGAGTTTTCCTCGGGTGAGCGTCTCACCGACCACCGCTATCGGGCTCTCGCCGCCGAGGAACGGGGCGGGATCGAACTCGACGATGATGCTGAGCACGTTCTTGCCGTCGAGATAGATCGAACTGCGTTCGCGGAAAGCCAGCTGGCCGGTCTCGATCGGTCTTGAGGGCGGCCGGCGGCGTCCATGATGAAGGGGTCCCACCGCGCGCCGGCGAAGACCCGCACCCCTCCCACCTCGCTTGGCTCGCCGACCCGAAACCGGATCGGCTCGCCAGCCTGAATTTGGCACGTTCCCTCCTGGAGGGCGCTTGTCTCGGGTGAGGTAAACAGGCAATCGACCACGAACTCATCGTCGCCGACCGTGAAGGGAACCTTGACGCCGGCGCCGCAATGGTAAGCGGTCGGATCCTGAACCGGTAGAGGAGTGCGTCGGAGAACGAATCGGTCGGTTGGGCGAAGGGCAAGGTGTTCAGTACCAGCGACACATGGCCGGGGCGCTCGGGACTGGCGAACGCATAGAGGTCGGTATGTCAGCGGCAGGTGCCGCCAAGGCCCGAGGTCCGGAGATGTGATCCGACACGCTCTCGCCTCTTGTCCGGCCCGCTGACCGCGGCCTAGTCCGACGCCTCGTCGAGGAGCGGCCTTAGCGCGGGTGTTGTAGGGGTTCCGGTGCCGCAGGATTGTCGAGCACCTGCATCGAACGCCCGGTTGATCCGCTCGGCCTTTCGAATCTCCTTCACTGTGCCCGGATAGTTACGGGCGTAGGCGGCCGCGGTTACCTGCGCACCGAGGATGAAACTCTTCAACGTAGGTACATCAGGAGCGCCGTCGTAGCCCTCCACGTGCCGGAACACCGCGTCGAAGAGGCTCAACGGCTTCGAGGCGAAGTCCTCCATGTAGGCATCCCACGTTCCATCGAAGCTGGTGGCAAAGAGGAGACGCGAGCCCTCGTCGAACATCACGAAACGTGCCTCATGGATGGTGGCCACCGGCAGGGCATAGTCACCGGGCCGGTAACCCGGCGAGTCGTTCAGGGTACGCAGCGCTTGGCGCAGATCGTCCTGATGACCCGCCTTGACCTTGAAGAAGAGACTGAACTCGCTGGTGGATCCCACACGTAGGCCGGGACCGGGCGTGTCGGCCGTCGTCTCTGGCACTTTGATGCCTCCTTGAACTCGCTCGAACGAGACGGACAGGTCAAACGCCCCGCCCGGTGCACCATCGACGGCGGCCACCGAGTCGTTGGTTCAATTTCGCGTCCGTCGCCACCACCAACGGTACTCGGAGCCTGCGCTCTGCGTCGACGTGAAAGGGGTGAACTTTTGACATTATGCAGGGCGCCACCGCCGCGCCGTCGGCCACATTCGCGTTAGTGGGGAGCACCCAGTCAGTCGTCGTCCAGCTCCTCAACGTCGTCATCGGGCACCGCTCCCACCAGGTTCCTTCGGGGCGACTGCTCTTCCGGCAAATGGATCCGCCTCGCCGAGGCGCTCCCTGATCCAAGACAACCGGACCTCGATCGCTGCCTTGCGGCTCTCCGGCGCCGTTTTGGCAAGCCGAGACAACGAAGTCTTGGCCCTGGCCAACACCAGGGGCGATCGACCGGAGGCGATGAGGAGTTCGTCGAGTCCTTCGGTGACGTACTCCGTCCATTCGGGAACGTCGAGCCACACGGTCGGTCGCCCGTCGGCTGTGTAGATAACGCCGACGTCGAGATCTCGCTCCGCAAGAGGCACCAGGAGCGCCGCAATCGCTTCGATGGTCTATCCAGCGGTCGCCGGGTCATTGATTGCTGGAGACATGGCCCGGAGGCCAATATCTGAGAGGAGTCGAAATGCCAGGAGCGGGTCCTGGTTGAACGTCCGGCCGTCGCCGGTACGACAAGCAGCCAGTATGAGGTCGTCGGAGAATCCTCCGGTGACCCGGGCCACCACACTTCCTTCGACCAAACCGCTCCCCACAGCAACTTCGAATGCGACCCGATCGCCCGCCGCGGAGGAAATTCAGGATCTTGCGCAGATCGAGTTGCTCGAGGGTGGCACCAGGTCGGTCCCAGATCACCGGACGTCCTCCCCCCATGACATCCACTGCGTCCGCGGGTGATCCGACCGTGATGCCAACCGGGTACACGTTGTCGATGACCTTCCGCCCGGCTCCGGAGATCGCAGACAGGGTGGTGTTGAGCTGCATCGAATCGAACGCTTTGACCTGCAGACGGCGCATCAATCCGATGACCACGAGCTCGACAACCAGTGAGACGACGGGAACGATCACTGATACTTGGGTCCGGTCCCCGATGGACAGAGTGGCCACGAAGCCGACCGTGAACAGCCCGAGGCAGGCGCCGTACATCCGCCAGATCCAGGGGTCTCCCTGGAAGAGGTTGAGTCGGGGCGTCAGTGCGGTATTGGAGTATTCCACCACGAGGAAGAGGAGCGAAAAGATGATACTGACCAGCCCAAGGATGCCGAAACCGATGGTCAGGAGGAACTCGACCGTGCGCCCGCTGGGTGTCTGGGCGCCTGAGTGGATCCTCGGGAGCAGCACTCCGAGCGCCACGCCAATCCCGATGAGGAACAACTGCATGGCCCCCGCCCGCAGCGGTTGGCGGGCACGGGCCAATCGGATTCGACGCTGTCGAGGTGGACTGTGTCTCAGCGAGCCACCACGTACTGCGAGCGGATGGTCGGCGGCTTCGTCGCTGCGACCCATTAGGACGCCGAACCGTGGGTTTGGATCGTCATCGCCCTCCCGAATGCTGCAGCTGGAGGCACGGGGTCACGCAGCAAAATGAGTTCGAGGGACCAGTGCGCTCAGTCGGGGAGAAAATGCCAATCCTGCCGGTTGAAAACTGACCCGATTCGTACGACGACCGGGCGGGTCAGCGAACGTCCACGTAGGTGATCTCGATTGCGTTGTTCCCGTATCCGAGCCTGTTCCAGATCGGCACTTCTGGTTGCACATTTCCGGCCAGGTCAGTCGCTCTTGCGCGTAGGGTCTTTCGTCCCGCCTCCTCCGGCACCCACTCGAACGACCAATTCTGCCACTGGTAAGGGCCCATTGGAGTTTCGAGGTGCGCCGGGAGCCACTCCGATTCGCCCGTGAGGCTGATGTCGACATTGGTCACGGGCCCGGTGCCGGACCATGCTTTGCCCGCGGACGATGCAGGTTTCGCCGACACGAACGACGGCGCCATTACCAGGTTCCGTGATGCGGGCACGCGGCCGCATCACGGTCACACGCTCTGCGGGGCGATCCGGCCACTCGTACATGTAGTGGCCGGACTCGAACCCGCCGAAGAACGGCGATGAACACTACGATCCGCTTGACCCACTTGACCGAGGCGACCCCGTACCAGTGGGGGACGACGAGCCGGTATGGCGCTCCGTGATCAGGGTTGAGTGGCTGGCCGTTCATCTCGTACGCGATCAAGATTTCGGAGGATGGGTCCGCTGCGTGCACGAGCGTCAACGATCGCTCGAACGAGAGGTTGGAGGCGTCGATGTCCTTGAGCACGGGATTGAGGATGTACGACCCGTGATCTCCGCCGGCGAACAGCACCTCAACACCAGTGTCGAGAGGCTCCGGCACGTTCGAGAATTTCGTGCAGGAGCGCGCCCTTCCATCGTCGCAGTGGAGACTGCGTAGTTGCCCCAGGGTTCGCCGGCGGGGAGCGGTCGCATCGCCAGGCGCCCATTTCCGGCGCACTCGAGCGTCACCACCCGCTCAACAGAGGGCATTGCCTTCAGCTCCTCGAGCGTGAGGGTGTAGGGATGTTCGACCGCGCCACTGATCTCGAGTCGACCATCGTGCGCGGGAACGGGAAAGTTGCTGCGAACGTAGTGCTGCAGCGTTGGGGTGATATCGCTTTCAAGTGCCTCCGGGGGCGCCTCAGCGTTGAACGGATCAGCGTCGATCATCGTCAGTGCCGAACGTTCAGCTTCTAGTTCGTCTGCCAGGGCCATGTGGCCTCCAGGGATTAGCGAATGTATGTGGTCAGGAATCGAAACCCGGGGAGCAGCTATGCCCGACCATTTCCAACGTGACGGACGTGTTGATCCTAGTTCCCAACGTCACGGTCATTTCGATCCAAGTTCAGCCGTGCCGATCGATCAGGAGTCAGGATAAACGAAGATCGGGACGTTGTCTCTTGTGACGATGACCTTGGCGGGCCGCCCTTACCCCGGGGAGGGCACAGTTGCGTCTGCCACGGTTGCCTCCGACGGAGGCTCAGAGCCGGCAAGGACGGCGATGCCGCCAATGGCTATGGCCAATCCGATGTAGGCCGAGCCAACATTCACGCCGCCGCTCTTCGAGAGGGTTTCCCCGTAGAGGACGATGCCAAGAACGACGCTCACGAACAACGAGACCGAGTTGCTCGAGGCCAGCGCTGGCGCCAATACGCCCGTCTTCAATGCCGACTGTTGGAGGGCAAATCCTGCGAGCGCCGAAAGGATCAGCACGTACACCGGCCAACTCATGAGGAGGGCAAGCACTCCACTTCCGACCTCGGAGACAAAGGTCTTTGTGACGGCGGCCTGAAGACCGAAGGCCAAACCTGCGGCAGAGCCGAGGATGAGCGCTTTGGCTGCACCGCTACACCGGACGCCGAGACCGGCGAGGAGAAGCGCCACAACCAGAACGACGAGGCAGGATGTCCACCACGCCACCGCGCTCGGCGTGGGAGACCCACCTTGGGGTTGACCTGCCGCCAGGAAAAAGACGATGCCGGAGAGGGTCAGGAGGGCGCCGATCAATTCGCGGCGGCCTATGCTCTGGTGAGTGAGCCACATCCCGAGCGGGAGTGCCATCACCAGACTCAGCGCACCGACCGCCTGAACCACCATGAGGGACGCTCGATCGAGGGCGGCTGCCTGCAGGACCCATCCCATGGCCTGTGAAATCGCGCCCGCCAGCCAGATCGGCTTGTGGAGGATCTGGATCAAAAATCGCGGATCGTCCTCTGTGGCCTCGGTCTCGAGAGTGCCCTTCTGTTGAAGGACGCTCCCCAACGCGAATGCGACGGCTGCGACGATCGCAAGGACCTCGCCCACCCGGACATACTAGAACGAGGAATATGCCCTGGTCAGGACTTTGGGAAATCGAAGGCCATAGTGTGGGCGAGCTCCGGGGAATCGACGGCTTCTCCCTGGTGGGGAGGACCATCGGCGAAGCCCACGGCCGGCTGATCGACAAAATCCCTGTTCCGGATGACCATCACGGCGCCCGTGGCGAGCCGGCCCCGGGCGTCCGGGGTCGATCGTGGCTAGATAGCCTCGCCGGGTGAATGACGGATCCCTCTGGGAACAACATTCGACGTGGTGGCAACGGAGGTTCACCGAAGGGGCCGATCCTGAGTACGAGGAACAGATCCTCCCCCTGGTGCGCCAGCATCTCCGAAAAGCAGGTCGTGTCCTCGATGTGGGATGTGGCGAGGGCCAGGTCGCCCGCTCCATCGCCCGGGGCGGTACACAGGTGGTGGGCCTGGACCCGACGCCGTCACAGATCAGCGAAGCCCATCGGCGCGGTGGGCCGCCGCTGTTCGTGCAGGCCCGGGCGGAGCAGCTCCCATTCGGCGACGACACGTTCGGCGCGGTGCTCCTGTGCCTGGCCATCGAGCACATAGATCCGTTCGAGCCGGCGATCGACGAAATAGCGCGAGTCCTCTCCCCGGGTGGGCAATTCCTCCTGCTGTTGGTGCACCCGCTCCTCCAGGCCCCCGGCAGCGGATGGGTCGAGGAGGCGGGATCCGACGAAGGGTACTGGCGGGTCGGCTCCTATCTGCCTGACGATTTCGTCGTCGACGAGGTCGAACCGGGGATCCACCTGCCCTTCAACCACCGGCCCCTCAGCAGGTACATCCATGCCATGGGAGCTGTCGGACTGCTCCTCGAGGACATGGTCGAGCCCTCCCCACCACCGGCGGTTCTTCTCGAGACGGGCGGCTTCGCCAACGCGGCCGCCATCCCCCGCTTGATGGTGTTGAGCGCCCGTCGGGTCGTGTGACGGCCGCCTCGTGCAGGCGTCCGACCCGGTCTCCGCTAACGCCCTCGTGCTTCCGAATGGCGCTGGGTGCGAGCCACGATCACCCGGGAGACGATCAGCAACACCAGCACGATGATCACGAGCAGCAAGGCGGCGTCGTAGGCGAGGTTGTGGGCCTCGGCGTTGGGCTGGTTGTAGAACGTGTAGACGGGATAGGTCAGATAGGGGAAACCCTCGGTGTGGATGAGCTTCAGGCTCGGGATCGCATCGGTGAAGTTGGCTGTATAGATGAGGGGCGCTGTTTCCCCGACCGCGATGGCGAGAGCGATGAGGAGACCGGTGACGATCCCGGGCAGCGCAGTCTTGAGCACCACCTTGCGCATCGAATACCCCATGGACATGCCGAGCGCCGCTGCGCCCTCTCGATAATTATCGGGCACCTGGCGCAGGGCTGACTCGGTGGATTTGGCGATGTAGGGAATCACCATGATGGAGAGAATGATCAGGGCCGGCAGCAGCGAGAAGCCCCAGTGGAGGCCGACCACGAGGGCGACGTAGCCGCAGTAGCCGAGGACGATGGAGGGAAAGCCGGACAGGACGTCCGAGCAGGTGCGGAGAAAGCCCCCACTCTGCTTGCCGTTACGCCGCGGCTTGGCCAGCTCGGACAGGTGGATGCCGGCCATGACGCCGATGGAGCCCGCCAGGATCAGCACGCCGCCCATGAGGATGAGCGTTCCGAGGATGGCGTTCTCCAGGCCACCCGTCGTGCCTTTGGTGGGGGTGGTCAGGACGCTCCACTGCCAATTCGGCACTGCCCGCACCACGACGCCGATGAGGATCCACAGCGCCGGTCCGATGATGAGCGCTAGTGCCAGGTAGGTCAGGATGCGAAACGCGATGCCGGCCACCGAACGCCGTCGGCTTCCGGGCATCGGCCGAGTCTCCGCCATTTCTCCCTCCCCCTAGTTGGGGCCCACGGAGGGGCCGAGCGAGCTGGTGCGTCGGATGATGGAGCGGGCGATCAGATTCACCAGCACGGAGATGGCGGCGAGGACAAGGCCGAGTTCGGCCAGGGTGGCCACGGCGAAGCCCGTCCCGTCGGTCTGGGCACCGTCGAGCTGGGTCAGGATCGTGGCGGCAATGGTGGTCATCGACCCGTAGATATTGGGGGCGAAGTGGATGATGGAACCGCCGATCAGAGCGACCGCAACCGTCTCGCCGAGGGCGCGACCGAGTCCGAGGACCGTGGCGCCGATGATGCCCGAACGGACCCAGGGCAGGGTGATCTTGTGCGCCACCTCCCAATCGGTCATTCCGAGCGCCGAGGCCCCTTCTTTTGGCAAGCTGGGGACCTGGGCGAACAGGTCACGGGTGGTGGAGGCGATGATAGGGATGATCATCAATCCGAGGACGATCCCGGCGGTGAGCAGACCCTCTCCGGTGCCGGTGGGGTTACGGAAATAGCGCAACACCGGCACGTCGGGCATGCGGTTCGCCACGATGGGATACACGTCGCGGGCCAGGATGGGACCGAGCGTCAGAAGGCCCCACAATCCGATCACGACACTGGGAATGCCCGCCAATACCTCGATGAAGAACCCCAGCGGCCGGGAGATCCAGGTGGGCATCCGCTCGGTCAGGGCGAACGCGGCGCCGATCGAGATCGGCACGGCGACGATAAGGGCGATCACCGAGGACTGCAACGTGCCCACGATGATGGCGAGCGCGCCGAAAGAAGCGCCCTCCGGATGGGCCACACCGTCCGTATGGACGGTGGCGCCGTAGCTACTCCCGTACGTCCACTCCGTGCCGGTGAGAAAGTGCCAGCCGTTGACACGGATCGCCGGGTACGCCTTGATGATCAGCACCGTCAGCGCGAAGACGAGGGCGGCCAGGGGCATCAGTACCCCCACCCGACCGCCGATCCGCCACGCAGTCTCCTCGTGGGCGCGGAGCCCGTTGGCGAAGCGCCCCAGGCGCGAGACCCGGGGCTGCGCCGGCACCCTGACCGGCGCGGCGGGACTTTCTCCCGCCGCGCCGCTCGTGATGGCCACTACTTGATTTTGCTGATCTGCTTCAGTGACTGCTTGACGACACCGGCCGGGAGAGGCTGGAAGTTCACCTGCGCCAGGTAACTGGAGTTATTGCCATTGGTGGGGTTGACGGCCCACTCGAGAACGGAGCGGATGTTCTTGGCCTGGCTCGAGCTGGACTGCTTGGCGTTCACGATCGCGTACTCGTAGTTCACGATGGGGTAACCGCCCGGAGCCTTGCCGTAGATGAGTGAGATGGTCCCATTGGCCGGTGTCTTCTTGGTGAAGGCGGCTGCCTCGAGCGCCACGCTCGCCGGAGCGGGCAGCACGAACTGCTTCTGGGCATTCTGCAGTTGGGCGTAGGCGAGGCCCGACTGGATGGCCTGGGTCAGGTAGCTGATGCCGACGTAGGCGATGCAGCCGGGGGCGGACTTGCAGCCCGCCACCATGCCCGAGTTCCCCATCTCTCCCAATGCGCCCGGCGCATCCGGGAAGGTCAACGTGGTGTTGAAGCCCACGGTCTTGCCCCACCCGTTGGGGTCGGTGGCGGAAAGGAACGAGCTGAACAGGAACGTGTCCCCGCTGCTGTCAGACCGGTGAAGGGTCACGATCGGCAGGTTGGGGAGTGTCACCCCCGGGTTGAGCGCCTTGATCGCCGAGGCGTTCCAGTTGGTGACCTTTCCCTGGTAGATGCTCGAGATCAACTTGCCGGTCAGCTTCAGGTGTGCCGTCACCCCTGGAATGTTGTAGGTGATGAGCTGGGCCGAGATGGCGAGCGGAATGTTGAGCAGGCTGGGCGAGGCTTGAAGCTCCGCCGGTGAGAGGTAGGCGTCCGACGCGCCGATGTCGGCTGTCCCGTTCGTCGCGTCAGTAATGCCGGTGCCCGATCCCGTCCCCGCCGTCTGGATCGTGACCGACGGGAATGCGGTGCTGTAGCCCGAGGACCAGAGGTTGAAAAGTGGGTAGAGCAAGGTGCTGCCCGTTTCGCTGACCGTTCCCCCCGAAGGCTTCTCCACCGCTGGCTTTTTCGCTCCAGCAGTCCCGCTCAGGGCCACGACGGGCACCAGGGCGAGAGAGGCCGCTATCAGGCACGCTGGTGCCAGACGCTTGAATCGGGACGTGCGCATTAAAGGTTTTCCTCCTGGTGGTTTGCTGGGCTGAATGACTGAACTGTTGGAACGAAAAAGACCGGGGCGTCAACCGATCCGGCCGGTGACGTAGCGCTCGGTGCTCGGGTTCTGGGGATGCTCGAAAAGCTGGTTCGTCTCGCCGTGCTCGATCAATTGTCCGTCGTAGAAGAACATCGTGTTGTGCGAGACGCGGCGGGCCTGGGCCAGGTTGTGGGTGACGATGATGAGCGTCAGCGCGGGCACGAGGGTACCGAGAAGAGCTTCGATGTACTCGGTCGAGATGGGGTCCAACGCGGAGGTTGGCTCGTCGAGAAGCAGGACTTCGGGGCCCACGGCGAGCGCCCGGGCCAAGCACAACAGTTGTTGCTGACCGCCTGAGAGGCGGAACGGGGAATCGCCGAGCCGGTCCTTCACGGCATCCCACAGGCCCACCTCGCGCAGGCGCTGTTCGGCCACCACATCGAGTTGCTTCCCCTTTGCTATCCGGTGGGCCTTCACCCCGGCGACCACATTGTCCCGGATCGACATGGGAAAAGGGTTCGGCCGCTGGAAGAGCATCCCGATGCGCCGACGGAGCGTCAAGAGGTTGTGGTGGGGGGACCAGATACTCTGCTCGTCGAAGGTGATGTCACCCTGGTGGCGGAAGCCGGCGACCTTGTCGTTCATCCGGTTGACGGTGCGGAGGAACGTCGACTTCCCCGAACCCGTGGGGCCGATCAGCGCGGTAATGGTGCCCCGGCGGAACGCGATGTCGACACCGGAAATAACCGTCTTGGTGCCGAAGCTCAAGCAGAGTTCACGAGAGCAGACGACGTCGTCGGGTCGATCCCGGTCCGGATCGAGTGCCGAGAGCACCTGTTCGATCGGGTCGACCGTCGCCGGATCGGTCCGACCGGGGTTGACGGCCTGAATTCCGTCCTGCTCAGGCATCGCTTCCTGACTGCTGTTGAGGTGTCATTCACTATCCCGTCACGTTGGGGCTGCAATGCAACCGTAACGATGGCAAGTGAACGGAGGCTGAACGTGAGGTGACACCGACCGAAACGTTCGGTAATTAAACGGCGGAGCTCAGGCATCCTGATCGGCGAAATCGCCGGTTGCGGCGGGCTGCAGATACAGCCGGAACCAGATGGTCTTCGTCTCGTCCGGGGTGGCATCGATCCCCCACTCATCCGACAGTGCCTCGACGATACGGAGACCTCGGCCGTGCGGTTCGGTGGACCCGGGCGACTGCAACTCCGGTGACCCCTCCCCCCAGTCCGTGACGGCGACGACAACGGTCGAGGCCGAACGGTCCACGACGACGTCGAAGGCGCTGGCCGCGTGGACGACGGCATTGGTCGAGAGTTCCGAGACCATGACGGCCACCGCTTCTCGCACCTCGACGGGAGCGTCGCTGATGATCCGGGTCACGAAGCTCCTCGCGGCACTGATCGACTCCTTCGAGGTGTCGAACCTTCTTCTCTCCGTCAATGGAGGCCGAAACGTCATTGGAGGCCGAAATGCTCCAGAAGCCCGCTGGCCTCTATGACGCGGTGCACGATTGGCGACACGTGGATCAACCTCACCTCTCCGACGTCGTTGGCCACCTGGACCAACAGGGCGATGCCGGAACTGTCCATGAACGTCAGCTTCTCGAGGTCGAAGGTGACCCGTTCGGGTTTGGTGGCCAGGTAAGGCTCAATGCCCGATTTCGTCGCCTCCACACCTGCCAGATCGAGCTCACCCGCCAGGCATATGACCGGAGCCGTGGCGCCCTCGACGCTGAGGCTCACCTCTATCTGCGGTCGATCAGCTGTCGGCATGGCCCCTTCCCGCGTCGCTGGCTGGTCCCCCGGCTGTAGCCCTTCGCGTGCAACTTCCCGATCAGTTCGGGCCAAGCTACCTGGTGGGTCGGAGCCTTGCGAGGCATTGACCTGGCCCTGAGCGCCGGGTTCCAGCTTCATCGGCCGACGCCGCCGGGCGGGATCCGGTCAGCTGACCGGATCGAGACGTGCCGCCAGGACTGCGGCGGCGTCCGCCGGACTCGTCCAACGGAAGGCCAGGACGGCGACATCGTCGTCGGACCCGTGCGGACCCACCGTCTCGAGGAGGCGTACGAGCAGATCGTCGACGGCCACGATGGGGCCGTCCGCGGCCCGGAGCAACCGCTCGAGCCCCGAGTCGATGCTCTCGCCTCGTCGTTCCACCAGCCCGTCGGTGAAGGCGACGAAGGTCGATCCGCTCGTGAGCCGCAAGGTCGTGACCGAGTACGAGCTGGGGGCCACGCCGAGGGGAAGGCCGACTTCGGTGGAGATGAACCCGGCCGATGCGCCGGAGATCAGCAACGGGTTGAGGTGGCCCGCGTTGGACAAGGAGATCACTCCTGCGTCGGCATCCCCCACGCCGATCAGGACGGTGGAGAGATGTCCGTCCCGGTTCACGTTGAGCTGCCGCGAGCACATCGCCAGGACCACGTCGGGAGCATGCCCCTCGGTGAGGTAGGCCCGGATGGTGAACCGCAGCCGGGCCATGATCGAGGCGGCATCCACCCCCTTGCCCGAGACGTCGCCCACGGCAAACGCGAAGTGTCGGTCGTCGATCTCGATCAGGCTGAACCAGTCGCCACCGATCTCCATGCCATCGGTTCCGGCCAGGTACCGCGAGGCCACCTCGAGATTGGGGACGGCGGGATTGCGCTGGGGCAGAAGGGCCCGTTGCAGGGTCTCGGAAATGGAGCGCTGCTCGCCGTAGAGACCATCGAGCTGTTGGTAGAGGGCGGCGATCGTCCCGGCATCTCGTTCGGCAGTGCGCCGGCGCCCGACGAGTTGGTAGGTGACGACGGCCGCGCCGAGGGTGAGGAGCGCGCCACTCACGAGGAAGATCCAGGGGAGGACGCCGCCCAACGTGCCGCCCAGGGCGCCCCGGGGAGCGGTGACGAGGGTGATGCTCGAGTCGCCGAACGGAATCGACGTCCTCACCACATCACCCCCTATCGGCAACTGGTCGACCGGGAGGTCCGTCGTGGCCAACGCAGAGGTCTCGGACGTGCGCCCCAGATAGGTGGCGAAGTTCAGATCGGAGAAGGCTGAGCCCTTCTCGACGGGAACCACCCGGTCCGCCGGGATGGCGCGTTCGGCGTAGATGGCGACCGTGGGGTTCTGGGGGTCGGTGATGGCGTAGCCGACCCGCCGGGGGTTCAAGATGGGCACGGGGGTGACGGCCAACGCCGGGCTCTTGGCCAACCGGCCGAGAAACGATACGGCCTGCGGTGAGCCCGGGGCCATCAGCGGTTTGACGCCCACCACCGAAACCGGCAGCCACGTGGAGCCGGCCCTGCGCAACAGCACGGCCGAGACGAAGGACCGGTCGGGACCGACCAGGGTCGACACCGACCCCGTCGAATTCCTGAATATTGCCTCCCGTGGCGTTCTCGATCTCCAGGGTCGTCTCGAGCGGATCCCGGAGACTCAAGATCGAGGCGCTGAGAAGGGCGGCGGCCTGCCGGGTCTGGACCTCCAGCAAGCTGTGTTCGTTGTGCCGGTTGAGTGTCCACGCCGTCCACGACGCCGACAAGGTGATCAACAGACCGACGACCACCACGATCACGGTCGCCCGGACGGGAGCGAAGGTCCCCTCTCGGCGTCGGGGCAGCAGGTGACCGGACTCTTGCCTGAGAGCATCCCGTCTGGCGCTGCGACTGCGGTCATTGGTCCTCCCTCGGTCAGATTGGTGTCCGGCTCCCTTCACCCCGGACGCGGATGGCCCGACATGCTCGCACTCCTGCGGCCTCACGGGCAACCGATCGCCTCCAGGAGGGTCGACGGGCCTCGTTCCGCCACCATCCTGGCAAGTATTCCCTGGTCAAGAGGTTAGTTCCCCCGGGGAGCCCTCAGGAGTCGGGCTGGCGACCGGCCACGATCCGGGCCAAGTTCGACGATCGTGGTCCGCGAGACCGACGTGCACGGCCCGGGCCGCCGGCGACCGTCCCGACCGCATGGCGGGGCAGGCGTACGAGAAGTGCTCCGGGCGATGCTTCGAAGACGAGCGGGGGATCCATCGTCATCGCTTCCCCATCGATCCCGATCTCGACCGCCCGGTCCGCGTCGATCTGGAATCGTGGGGTCGTCCACTCCAGCCAACCCGGATAGCGCCGAACCTGGCCGGCCAGTTCGAGCGAGATGAACCGGGCCGCAGCGGCCGCATCTTCAATGGTTGCTCCGGCGACCCCGAGCACTCCCAGATCGAGCCGCTCCCGTGTGCCGAGACCAGAGAACCGCTGGAGTTCGTAGGGGTTGTTCGAGACCAGGATGACGTCCGCCGTTTCGTGCAGTCTCCCGTCCGGACCGGTGAACCGAAGGTCGAGCCCGGGCGCGTCCGGTCCCAGGAGGTCCGGGAGCATGGCGGCCGCGGTCTGGCGCTTCGCGTCACGGTACTCGGGCGACTGGACGATCTTCGCGTAGAGACCGAGCGTGGCGTTGTTGACGAAGACCCGGCCGTTGACCGTGGCCAGGTCCACCCGGTGTTCGACGCCGTCAGCGAAGGCATCGAGGGCACCGACGACGTCATCGCGGTTCAAGCCGAGGTCGAGCGCAAAGTGGTTTCTGGTACCGGCCGGAACCACCACGTACGGAAGACCGTGACGCGCAGCGACCGAAGCGACGAGGGCCTGGGAGCCATCGCCCCCCGCCATCCCGAGAACATCGGCGCCCCGGGCGACCGCGTCCTCGGCGAGCTGCAGCAGGTCATCCCCCTGCTGCAGGACGATCGGCTCGATTCCCCGCTTCTGACACTCGTCGACGAGATGAAACCGTTCAGCCTTCCCCCCACCGGACTTCAGGTTCATGATCAAGACCGGACGTGTGGCGGGCGGGGCACCTGCGCGTGCGTCGCTCATCGACCGCCCCTCCGACTCCACCTTGCCCAGCGCGAACCGCGCCGTGACCACCGACAACAGCGCCAGGGCCACGATGGAGACGATGCGGCCGACGCTCAGGTCGGCCCACACGAAGCCTCCGACCAGCAGCCCCACCCCGACGATGCCCAACGCGGCCGCGACGAGGCGGATGGCTCCGCGCCTCGTGAGGAGGTCCCAGGAGCCGACGATGGCCACGAGCAGCCCGATCAGCATCATGACCGTCGGCCCGAAATTGATGACGCCCCCGACGAAGAGGACCACCACTGCTCCGGCGAGCGAGGCCAGGGCGATGAAACCAGAGAGCCGCTCGGAGATGTTCGGCTTGTGATCAGTCATCCACTCCGGCCTTCCCATCCGACCCGTCCGGTCTCCCGTCAGCCGCCAGCTCTGACCCGGAGAACGCTGCGACAGCTGACTCGATCGTCGGAAAGAAATGTGTCGGATCGATCGTCCGGGTCAATCGGTATCGCTCAATCTTGGCACGGACCAGATGCTTGATCTCGGCAAACACAAGGGAGATCCCCATGCGATTGAGCGCCTCATCGAGGTCTTCGAGCATGTCGGCAGCCGTGGTGTCGACATCGGTGATGGGCTCGGCGGCCACCACGATCCAGCGCGGACGTGGTTCCGCTTCCGCGAGCGCTCGAATCTGTTCGCGGAATGATCGGGAGTTGGCGAAAAGAGCGGGGCGTCGAATCGGAAAATGACGAGTCCCTCGACCTGCTCTGCGTCGGGATGGGAACGGAGATCGTGATATCCAGGGATTCCGTCGACTCGTCCGAGGCCGCGTGCTGTAGGGCCACCAGCTTCGGCGGAAGACATTAAGGATCGAGAGCCCCACCGCGATGCCGATTCCAGGGAGCACGCCCAGGAGCGCCACTCCCATGAATGCGGCGATCGCCAGGGCGAATTCGGTTCGACGGACCTCCCAGAGTCGCCGGAACCCCGGGATGTCGGCCAGCGAGTACGCCGCCGCCATGACAACCGCGGCCAGGGTGGGCTGGGGGAGGTTCCTGAACAGTCCCGGGAGAGCGACGAGCATGAGCAGAATCACCGCGGCGCCGACGAGTCCGGTCACCTGGGTCTTCGCTCCCGACTGTGCCGCAACTGCAGTCCGCGATCCGCTGGTGCTCACGGGGAACCCCTGGAAGAGCCCTGCGGCGACGTTCGCCGCGCCGATGCCGATCATCTCCTGATTGGCCTGTACCTCGTCCCCACTCCGAGCAGCGAAGGCCGAAGCGGTTGAGATGGTGTCGGTCAGCGCGACGAGCGAGATCCCGAGTGCGCCGGCGACGAGCAGTCCCACGTCCGAAACTGAGACGTCGGGGAGTGTGAACGGGGGAAGTCCCCGTGGAAGTGTGCCCACCAGGGCGACACCGTGACTGGCCAGGTCGAACAAGACGGCCGCACCAATAGAGAGCACGACCGCCACGAGCACCCCCGGAACCCTCGGCAGCCAGCGCTGGAGCACGAGAATTACGATGAGCCCGAAGACACCCACGCCCACTGCCGCTGCAACGGCATCACCGGCATGTAGTCCTTCAACAAATCCCTTGATGTCCCCGATCAGCGTGTCGGACTTTACCGAGAAGCCGAATAGCTTCGGCAGCTGGCCCACCAGGATCGTCAGCGCGAGTCCCGTCATGTAGCCGATCTGGGTCGGTTTGGACAACAAGTCGGCCACGAATCCCAGCCTCGCCACGCCCGCAACGATCATCGTGGCGCCGACCAGGATGGCGAGCATCGACGCCAGTGCGATCGCGCGTGCGCTGCTTCCATCGGCGCCGACCAGGGGAAGGATCGTGGCCGCGATCATCGGTCCGAGTGACGAATCGGGTCCGAGTACCAGGATCCGAGAGGGTCCCAATAAAGCGTAACCGGCCAGGCAGAGAACCGAGGTGTAGAGGCCCGTGATCGGAGGTAGACCTGCCAGTTCGGCATAGGCCATGCCCTGAGGCACCAGGATCGCGGTGAGAACGAGGCCGGCCACCACGTCCTTGGCGAGCCAGCGTCTCTGGTAGGCCGCGATCATCCGCAACCCGGGCACGCGCATCAGCAATGACCGACTCCTTTCGGGCGTCCGGACGTCCCGCATAGAAGGATGGCACGCATGACTGATGACTCGCCTCTCCGGAGTTCACTCGACGACCTGCTGGGGGACCTTTCTCGGGTGGACCATGCCATCTACCGCGCCGTGGCCTCCACGCCCACGCCCGCCCTCGACGCACCCCTGCGACGTCTGTCCAATGCCGCCAATCACTCCCTCATCTGGGTGGTGGCGGCTGGAGCGATGGCAGTCGTCGGAGGGGTCAGCGGCAGGCGGGCCGCTCTCGCCGGACTCACGTCGGTCGCCATTTCCTCGGCTGCGGTGAACGTGGCTCTCAAGAGCCTCTATCCGAGAGAGCGCCCGGACCGTGGGGCCGCCGGCGTCGTCTTCTCCCGACAAACCCGCATGCCCGAGTCAGCATCCTTCCCCTCCGGACACTCGGCCTCCGGTTTCGCATTCGCCACCGCAGTCGGGCTCCAGGTACCCATGCTCTCATTCCCTCTGGGGATGCTGGCCGCCGCCGTTGCCTATTCGCGTGTCCATTCCGGTGTCCACTACCCCGGTGACACCATCGTCGGTTCGCTCACCGGGGTGGTCGTCGGGCTCACGGTCAGCGCCCGGCTCAATCGACGCGGTCCGTGTGGTGATCGCATCGCCAGAATTTTCGCCTTCTGACCCTCGAGCTCGGGGTGGTGACTGGAAACCCCCGCTGACGTCTCCTAGGGTCAGCCGCCATGTTCACACCCGGCACACCGCCCGAGGACACTGTCGGCCGCAGCGCGAACCTCAGGCGCGGGGTGTTCAGCTTCGCCTCGCTGCTCGCGCTGGCGCTGGCACTCATTGCCGTGAGCCCGGCCGCATCGGCCAAGACGGCGAGCCCTCCGAAGCCGCTCACCATCCTCGTCACCAACGACGACGGGTACAACGCGCCGGGTATCGACACCGTGGTCCAAGCGTTGCGCAAGCTGCCCCGTGTCACGGTGAAGGTCGTTGCGCCGGCCACCAACCAGAGTGGAACCGGCTCGAAGACCACCGCCGGCACTCTCGCCACCACGAAGGTCAAGACACTCAGCGGGTATCCTGCTGTCGCCGTCCAGGGCTATCCCGCCGACACCGTGCGGGTGGCGCTCGAGCAGCTTCACCTGCACCCCAACCTCGTCGTCTCGGGCATCAACTTCGGTCAGAACCTGGGCCCGGTGCTCGATCTTTCCGGCACGGTCGGCGCCGCGCGGGCCGCCGCGGCACAGGGCATCCCGGCTCTGGCTGCGAGCCAGGGCTTCGGCAGCCCCGTCGCCTTCCCCGTCACAGCCAGAGCGGTCGTCGCGTGGATCACGACCAACCGCTCAACACTCAAGGTCACCAAGACCCCGAAGAAGACGATCGTCAACATCAACGGGCCCTCGTGCGGGACCACCGGGTCGCCGCGGGGGACGGTCAACGTGCCGGCTGCATCCACCGGCAACCCGGTCGCCGCATCGGACTGCTCTTCCACCGCGACGCATCCGGCCGACGATGTCACGGCTCTGGCCGAGGGTTACATCGTGGTGGACAAGGTTCCGGCAACACCGGCAACGACGACGTCCACCACCGGGACGTAACCGGACCGCTCCGGGCACCCGGCACGTTGGCTGGTGACAGACTGCCCTCATGGATGTCCATCTCGTAGACGGGACCTACGAGCTCTTTCGGCACTTCTTCGGTCAGCCGCCGCGCCAAGCCGACGACGGGAGTGAGATCGGCGCCGCGCGCGGCGTGGTGACCACGGTCGTGAGCATGCTCGGGAACGGAGCCACGCATGTCGGGGTCGCCACGGATCACGTGATCGAGTCGTTCCGCAACGAGTTGTGGCCGGGCTACAAGACCGGGGCCGGCATCGATCCCACGCTGCGCGCACAGTTCGAGATCCTCGAGACGGCGCTCCGGGCCCTCGGTGTCGGGCTCTGGCCGATGGTCGAGCTCGAGGCCGACGATGCCCTGGCCTCGGCGGCACACGTCGCGGCGGCAAACCCGGAGGTGGGACGGGTCATCATCTGCACGCCCGACAAGGACCTGGCCCAGTGTGTCGTGGCGGACCGGGTCGTGCAGCTCGATCGCCGGACCGGGAAGGTCAGCAACGAAGACCAGGTCTGGGAGAAATTCGGCGTGGCGCCGCGGTCCATCCCCGACTGGCTCGCCCTCGTCGGTGACTCCGCCGACGGATTCCCCGGATTGGCCGGGTGGGGCAAACGTTCAGCGGCGGTGGTGTTGGCGCACTACGGGCGGATCGACCGGATTCCGGACAAGGTGGCCGAGTGGGATCCCGCTGTGCGCGAAACGGTGCGCGGCGCCGCCAAGCTGGCTGAACGACTGGCGGGCGAACGCGAGCTGGCCGAGCTCTTCCGCGAGCTCGCCACCCTCCGGATCGATCCCGCACTCCTCGACGACGTCACGTCGCTGGCGTGGCGGGGTCCGACCAGCGACTTCGAGGACGTCTGCCGCCACTTCAGGGACATGGCGCTGGCCGACCGGGTGGCGGCACTGGCGGCGCGGTGACCCCGGGCCGGCCATAGGATGCCCCGATGGCGCCTCCGATCCTCGCCCGGCAGGAACGGGAAACCATCTGCGACCTGTTCGTCGAGCTCGGGCCTGACGCGCCGACCCTGTGTGAAGGCTGGGTGACGGGCGATCTGGCGGCGCATCTCGTGGTGCGTGAGCGGCGACCCGACAGCGGGCCCGGAATCGTGTGGCCGCCCTTGGCCGGGTATACCGACAAGGTCCGCAGGTCGGTCAAGGACCGCACCACGTGGACGAAGCTGGTCGAAGACGTGCGCCGTGGCCCCCCGGTGCTCCTACGACCCTTCGACGGGCCGATGAACACCGTCGAGTTCTTCATCCATGTCGAGGATGTTCGCCGGGCGCAGCCGCACTGGGAGCCCCGACCCCTCTCCGAGGAATTGGCCGACGCGCTCTGGGCCCGGGTCGGGCCCGGCGGCATGGCCAAGAAGGTTCCCGCCACCATCGTGATCACCTCCCCCGGCCGGGCCGACAAGGTGGCCGGCACCGGACCCCGGTTGGTGCTGAACGGCGATCCGGGTGAGCTCACGATGTTCGGGTCCGGACGGCAAGCCGCGGCACGGGTCGAGATCACCGGCGATACCGACCTGGCGTCGCAGCTGCGCACCGCTGTTCTCGGGATCTGATCCGGACCCGGCGCACCGGCGCCGGCGGCCGCTGCCGACCGGCGCTGCCTGCAGCCGCTCTGCGACCTACAGTGAGATTTTCCAGTTCCCGGAGGTGGAGCGTTGCCCGACGTCACTGGCGATCCGAACCGGTTCGCGCAGGAACTGTTCACCTCGCTGCCTAAACGCTACGACCGGCTGGCCGAGCTCCTCTCCATGGGACAGAACGGCCGGTGGCGCAAGGCCATGGTCGACCACATCGTGCCGTCCTCCCCCCGCCGGGTTCTCGACGTGGCCTCAGGAACGGCCGGTGTCGCGCTCCAGCTCGCGGCCCGCAGCGGAGCCGAGGTGGTCGGCGTCGACCTGACGATCGGCATGCTGGCCCAGGGCCACAAGAACGTGGATGCGGCCGGCATGGCCCGGCGGGTGCAACTGGTGGCCGGGCGGGCGGAGCAGCTGCCGTTCCCCGACAAGTCGTTCGACGCGCTGACCTTCACCTACCTGCTGCGCTACGTCGACGACCCCCAGGCGACGTTGTGCGAGCTCGCCCGGGTCGTCAAACCGGGCGGTGCCGTGGCCAGCCTCGAGTTCTTCGTCCCGCCGAGCGCCTTCTGGCGGTTCTGGTGGGTCCTCTACACGCGGCTCGTGCTCCCTGCAGGGGGTTGGTTGACCGGCGGACGCGAATGGTTCACGGTCGGCAAGTTCCTCGGCCCCAACATTTCGGGCCACTACCGGAAGTACCCGCTGTCGTGGACCGAGGACGCCTGGCGCCGCGCCGGCTTCGAGCAGGTCGGCGCCCGCGTGATGAGCCTCGGCGGTGGCCTTGTGATGTGGGGAACGCGGAGCGGTGGACCCGCCCAAGGCTGAGCGACGTCCAGCCTTCTACGCAGCCGGTCCCGGCGGATGGCGGGACTGGTGGACCCTTCTCCACCCTCCCTACACCGCATGGCATCTTTCGTACGTGGTGATCGGCGCCTGCCTGGCGCCACACGTCGACCTCAACCGGCTTCTGTTCACACTCCTGGCGTTCCTCTTCGCCGTCGGTTTCGCGGCCCATGCACTCGATGAACTGCACGGGCGTCCGCTCGGAACCCGGATTTCGGCCCCGACGCTGGTCGGCGTCACGGTCGTGGGCTTGACCGGGGCGATCGTGCTCGGCGTGATCGGACTCTCCCGGGTCGGATGGCCGTTGCTCCCGTTCATGGTCCTCGGACCTCTCCTCGTGGTGGCCTACAACTGGGAATTGTTCGGCGGTCTGGTGCACACCGACGCCGGGTTCGCGCTCGCCTGGGGCTCCTTCCCCGTGCTGGTGGCCTATGTGGCCCAGACCGGCCGGCTCGCGCTCAGCCCGGTGCTGGCCGCCGCGGCGGCGTTCGCTCTCTCGGCGGCACAGCGTCGCTTGAGCACTCCGGCGCGCATGATCCGCCGCCGTGCATCGCACGTGGAGGGCGCGATCAGGTTGTCCAACGGCGAGCAGATCCCCCTCGACGAGCGCACCCTGTTGGCGCCGCTCGAGACCACCCTGCATGCCATGTCCTGGGGCATCGTGCTCGTCGCGGCCTCGCTCGCCGTCGCCCGCCTGGGCTGACCCCGCCTGGGCTGACCCCGCCTGGGTAGGTGGCCCCCCCGGGCACCCTACGGGGCGCTGTCGGTGGGTACGGAGAAAGGTTCCTCGTCGCTCGGCGCGCGGGGGAAGGTCGACGTCGGGGAACCTGGCGTGCGGGCCGGCGAGGTCACGGACGATGTCGGCCAGCTCCTGTTGTTCTGTGCTCAGCGGGCCATCGCTGTCGCTCCGGGGGGTGACCAACCGATCGCCGAGACGTCCGGGGGGCTCAGGTGCCGACAGTTCGGTGAGGCCCGCATCGCCACAGAACGACCGCAACTGCTCACTCCATGTGTACGGATCATCGACCAGCTCCTCGTACGCGGCGAAGAGAACGGGTTTTCCGGCCAGCATCTCGAGCAGGATCCGGGTGTGCTTGGTCCAGATCTCCAGACTTTGGCCGTAGGTCAACCCGTCACGGGCCGCAATGCTCCGCGCGACCGCTTGGGGCCGCCGGAAGGGAACGAGGACCGGGCTCGGGCCGATGATCTGCTCCCAGAAGGGAAGGAGAACCGTGAGCCGCGGTTCCTTCCACACCCATCCGCCCGCGTCGCCGAAGGAATCCCGGAACACCTGCGCCGCGCCCGCAACTTCGTCGTCGAGCTCAGCCAGCGAATGCTCGTCGAGCCCGGGCGGAGGCTGCCACCAGTTGCCTCGCAACCGGGTGAGCAGCCGATCGTTGAACGCCGTCAATGCGTTGCTCTCCCAATACCCGTTCGGGTTGCCGGTGTCGGCCGGGATGATGTCAGCCGAATGAGGAAGGCGGAGCCCGAGCGTCGCGCAGATCCTCGTCGCGATGGACGTGCCACTTCTGCCGACGCCCACCACATATAAACCCGTCGTCACGGAGAAGTCCTGACCGGCCTGCGCAACATCGAGGCGCAAATCTATCCCGACGGGCTGATCACGTTGCACCACCGAGGTACCCGAACTCGGGTGGCAGGCTACGCAGCGTCATCTCCACCACCCGGTCGTGTCCCCATTGCAAAAGGGGCAGCCCGAATCGGCTGGCGACGCGCATCGGGCGCTGCATCATCTCCACCGTCCACGCCACCTCTATGCGCGAACCTCCTCCGGCGGGGTGGATCCGCATTTCGGCCTGACCTTCGAGGTCGCCTGCGACCACGGCGTCGATGGCGACCGGTGCCTCACAGCGGGTCAGATCGACCCGGATGCGCATCCGGTACGGGAGCGGGGGCACGACGACGCCGTGGAGCACCGCACCCTTCGCGAGGGATTCCCCCTCCAGACGGAACTCCTGCAGCCAGGGCCACCAGCGCTCGAACTGATCCACCCGTTCGATCCCGGCCCACACCTCTGGCGCAGCGTGGCTGAAGTCGAAGGCCCGTCGGTACGCAATGACGGGTCGCCGCGGCATACGCAGCAAGACTACGAGTGCACCTCGCCCGGCGCCCGGACGCGCGTCGCCCAGCTTGGAGAGAACTGGGGGACGCCATCCAATTCTCAACCTCGCCGGCCAGTGCCACCAGTGCCAAAGGTCCCGAACACCAGTGCCATCACGTAGGGTCCAAAGTCCCGATGTCCCTGCTCCAAACCTGGCAGAATCGTCGCACCAGATGAAGCACACGCAGCTCGGCTACCGATCCGGCGTCATGAGGTCATGCGGTTCGCCGGTGATCGACTCCGTTGCACAGAAGGCGGCTCCGTGAGCGCGCCGCCCGCGCCGCACATGGTGGCCGACGATGCCGCACTCGATCACGTGTGCGCCCGGATCGCGGATCAGGCGTATTACGGCATCGATACCGAGTTCCACACGGAGCGCACGTACTACCCGAAACTGGCGTTGATCCAACTGGCATGGGCGGGCCAGGTGGCACTCGTCGACCCCCTGGCGGTCGACCCCCGCCCACTGTCGCGCGTGTTCTCGGGAGCGGGTGTCGCCGTGGCGCACGCGGCCGAGCAGGACATGGAGGTGCTGCAGACCGCGTGCGGCGCGGTGCCCGCGACCGTGTTCGATACCCAGATCGTCGCCGGGTTCCTGGGCATGTCCTCCCCTTCCCTCTCACGGCTGGTCGATCAGGTACTGGGCATTTCCCTTCCCAAAGCGGACCAGCTGTCGGACTGGATACAGCGCCCGATCCCGGACCGTCAGATCACCTATGCCGCCGGCGATGTCGCCTACCTGCTGGAACTGCGGACCGTCCTTTCCCGGCGGCTCGAGGAGCTGGACCGGCTCACGTGGGCCCTCGAGGAGTGCGCGCAGATGCTGGCGATGCGCCGGCGCCGGGCGGCACCCGAAGAGCTCTGGTGGAAGATGGGCGACATCCGCAAACTGTCGGGACGATCCCGTGGCGTGGCGCAAGAGGTGGCGGCGTGGCGGGACCGTCGCGCCGCCGCACTCGACCGGCCCCGCCGCACCATCCTTTCGGACCTCGCACTCCTCGCCATTTCGCAACGCCCCCCGAAGAACCGACAAGAGCTCCAGCAGACCCGCGGGGTGGATGGCCGCCACTTGTCGCAGGGTGGGGCCACGGAGATCCTCGAAGCCATCACGAGGGGCTTGGCGCTTTCGCCCGACGAAATTCGCCTTCCTCCTGATGGCCGGGAGGCGCAGGCACCCCCGGCCGCGGTTGCGGTCTGCACGGGTCTCGTGCGGCAGATCGCCGACGACCTGAGCTTCGACCAGGGCCTGCTGGCCACGCGCGCCGACATTTCGAACCTCTTGAGCGGGGAAGCCAGCCGGCTCGATGGCGGATGGCGCAGCTCCATCGCCGGCGATCCGCTGCGGAGACTCATCGCAGGGTCGGTGGCGGCCGCCTTCGAGGCGGACGGCAAGCTGGTGCTCGAAGAGAGATCCTTCCGGCCTCAGTTCACCGTCCGTTCCCGCCCCGACCAGTAGGGCTGGCGCAGTTTGTACTTCTGCAGCTTGCCGGTCGCCGTGCGGTCGAGCACGGTCCGGAATTCCACGCTCGTCGGGGCCTTGAAATGCGCCATGTTGTCCCGGCAATGCGCAATGAGGTCACCCTCCGACGCATCGATATCGGGGCGGAGGACCACGAGAGCCTTGATCGTCTCACCCCATTTCTCGTGCGGGACGCCGATCACCGCGACCTCGGCCACGGCGGGATGCCGGTAGAGGCAATCCTCTACCTCGATCGAGGAGACGTTCTCGCCGCCGGTGATGATGACGTCCTTCTTGCGGTCGGAGATGACGAGATAGTCGCCATCGAGATACCCGCCGTCCCCGGTGTGGAACCACCCGCCGTCGAGCGCCGTGGCCGACTCCTGCGGCTGCTCCCAATAGCCCGCGAAGACGTGATTGGAGCGGGCCAGGACCTCGTCCTCCTCGCTGATGGCGATCTGCACGCCGATGGCGGGCACCCCGGCACGGCTCAGCCGCTGCGAGCGTTCGACCGCGCTGACGGAGTCCCACTCGGAAGGGGCGCGATTTATGGTCAGGAGGGGTGAGGTCTCCGTGAGCCCGTAGATCTGCAGGAACTCCCAGCCGAGCTCGGTCTCGACCCGCTCGATCGCCTTGGAGGGGGGCGGCGCTCCCGCCACGACGATGCGGACGGTGCCGGCACCGGGGACGGGACGCCCGTCGCGGACGCGGGTCGCGGCCGCATCGAGGATGGCGGCCACCACGGCCGGGGCCCCACACAGGAGGGTGACCCCATGGCGCTCCACCCGTGCCAGTATCTCCTCGCCGTCGATCTTGCGCACCACCACATGCAGCCCACCCATGCCCGTCACGGCGTAGGGCATGCCCCAACCGTTGCAGTGGAACATCGGGAGCGTGTGCATCAGGACGTCGCGGTCACTCACGCCGGTGTGCCAACCGAAGGTCACCGCGTTGAGCCAGCAGTTGCGATGTGTGAGTTGCACCCCTTTGGGCCGGGCGGTCGTGCCCGAGGTGTAGTTCACCGAGCACGGGTCGTCCTCCTCGCCCGCCCATTCCCGCGGGCCCACTCCGTCGGGGGCCGGGGCGAACAGCTCGGCGTCGTCGACACCGTCGAGAGCGAACCGGTGCGCCACGTCGATGCCGGCCACCACTTCGGTGAGATCCGGGTCGTACAGGAGGACGGACGCCCCCGAGTGCTCGACGATGTAGGCGATCTCCGCCGATGACAGGCGGAAGTTGATCGGTACGAGGATGCGGCCGAATCCGCTCACACCGAAGTACGACGTGAGGAACCGGGCCGAGTTCGGGCTGACGATCGCCACCCGCTCCCCCGGCGCAACATCGAGGTGGTCCAGGCCCTGCGCCATCCCACGCGCCCGCGCCCCGAGCTCGCTGTAGGTCATGGCGCCGAGTGAACCCGCGACAGCGGGCTCGTCGATCACCGCTGTCCGGGAGCCGTACACAGCCGCCCCCCGGTTGAGAAAATCCGCCACCGTCAACGCGACCCGCATCGGTTCCCGCTCCCCTCTCGGTCACACCCCCCGGATGCCCGAGACCCTACCGTCTCCGCTCCCGGACTTTAGAAGTGACCGAGCACCGGGTGCGGCACGTACGGCTTCTCGAGCGCCGCCACCTCGTCCCCGGTCAGCACCAGCTCTTCGGCCGCCAAAGCGTCCTCGAGGTGCGCGAGCTTCGTCGAGCCGACGATCGGCGCCGTGACGCCGGGCTTCCCCAGCAACCAGGCCAGAGCGACCTGCGGCGTCGAGACGCCCCGGGCGGCCGCCACTTGTTGCGCGCTCTCCACGACGTCGTAGTCGGTCGGCTGCTCGTAGAGATAGTCCATGAACGAGTCGGTGTTCGACCGGGTGGTGCTGCGCTCCCCTTCGCGTGTCCGGGTCCCCGCGAGGACTCCTCGGGCCAGTGGGCTCCACGGGATGACGCCGACACCCTGGTCGAGACAGAGGGGGATCATCTCGCGCTCTTCTTCGCGGTAGATCAGGTTGTAGTGGTTCTGCATCGAGACGAACTTGGTCCACCCGTTCTTCTCGGCCGTGTGCTGTGCCTTGGCGAACTGCCACGAGAACATGCTGCTCGCCCCGATGTAGCGGGCCTTCCCGGACCTGACGACCTCGTGGAGTGCGCCCATCGTCTCTTCGATCGGCGTCCGGGGATCCCACCGATGGATCTGGTAGAGGTCCACGTAGTCCAGACCGAGGCGACCGAGCGACGCGTCGATCCCCGAAAGGATGTGCTTGCGGGAAAGACCGCCCCCGTTCTCCCCGGGCGTCACCGGCATGAACACCTTTGTGGCGATGACGGCCTCGTCGCGGGTCAGGTACTTGCTCACGAGTCTGCCTGTGGCCACCTCGCTGGCGCCTTTGTTGTACGCGTCGGCCGTGTCGAAGAACGTGATCCCGCCTTCCACGGCGGCCCGCACAATGGGCTCGGCCTCCTCCTCGCCGATGGCCCACGGCCGGTCTTCGCTCTTCCCGAACCCCATCATGCCCAGGCAGACCCTGGACACCCGCAGGCCCGACTTACCCAAATTGACGTACTGCACCGGTTGACCTCCCTTAGAGCGGGCTTCGCTTGAAGTACCTGCTCAGTGTTTCTTCCTGCTGTTGATAGGACGACCCGATGTCGGACCCGTACAGGGCCATCGGCTCCTCGAGCATCCGCTCGAACGTCAGCTTGCACACCGCTTGCCCGTTCTCGACCATGAACGGCACATCGTGTGCCCTGACCTCGAGCGCAGCGCGCGAGCCGCGGAAGCGCCTGCTGGGATCGAAACCGAAGCCAGGGTCGAAGAACCCGGCGTAGTGCGTGCGCAGTTCGCCGCTCGTCGGATCGTACGCCGTCATTTCGGCGGCGAGATACGGCGGGATGCTCACCGCCTCGTGGGACATGAGGAGGTAGAAACGTCGCGGCGAGAGCACCAGCCGGTCACCCTCCTCGCGGTAGACGGGATCCCAGAACGCCGCTGGATCCACCTCACGCTCCGACGTGAGGTCCAGCAGCGGGGCGCTGTCCCTCGTGCTGTGCCCCACCTGGCCGCGCGCATCCCCATGGAGATCAAGACCCAGGAAGAGCCCATCGGAGAGCACCAGGCGCTCGCTCGGGACCGGCTCCCCGTCGCGGAAGAGGATGGGCTCCTCCTCGTGTGCGGCGCGGACCTGGTCGTCCGTCAGCCAGGGGCGCCCGATGGAGAGGCGCAGTTGGTTCAAGGTGAGGTCCTCGCGCACCCGCACGGCGAAGGAGAGGGGCACCACCTCGAGGTAGAGGGGACCCTGGTAGCCGGGCGCGATCTCGTCGAACCGATCGCTGTGGTCGGTGATCACACGGGTGAAGACATCGATCCGGCCGGTCGAGCTCTTCGGGTTGGCCTTGCCCCGCAGTCCGGCCGGGAGATCGAGGCGCTCCTTGAGCTCGATCAGGTACGGGCACCTGGCCTCGAGCATGGCACCGTCGCCCCGCAGGTCGATCTCGTCGAGGATGTAGTCCTTGAGCTTGCGCTCCACCGTGTCGTCACCGGGCAGGAAGCTGCACCGGATGCGGAGCGCCCGCTCCCCGAGGCGCAGGTCCAGGCTGGCCGGTTGCACGTTGGACCCCGGAATGTTGAATCGTCCCGCGTCGACGTAGCCGGCACGGATCGCCCGCTCGAGCAGGTGCCCCGGCAGGACGCCTTCGGCGCTGGAAGGAAGGCTCAGCACGCTCACGCTATGAGCAAAGCACGTGGTGGGGCTACGCGAAAGTCCGAGCTTCCCCGAATCGGGGGCGTCTTGTGGATGACCTGGGGATGAACATGAGATACACCTCCATTGCACAGGCACGCAATTGTTATCCACAGACCGGTGTAGGCAATGGGCATGTCACCCCCGGCGGCCTCCCGTCGCCAGCGGCGGCGAGCCGGCTCAGCAGCCCGGGTCATGGGCCCGTGGCGGCGGTTGAGCGGGCGATCGAGAACCCGGGGTCGCCGCGACTAGCCTGCGCCTACCGTGACGGCAGACCCCTCAGAACCTGCGCCTACCGTGACGGCGGACCCGGTGGTCGACGAGGAGCCCCCGCGACGATCGCACTGGCTACGAGAGACCGGAATCGTCGTCGTCGTGGCCATCGTGGCGGCTCTCCTCCTCCGCGCATTCGTGGTCCAGACCTTCTTCATCCCCTCGGGTTCCATGGAGCCCACCCTCAACATCGGTGACCGCATAGTGGTAGACAAGCTGAGCTACCACCTGCACGGCGTAGATCGGGGGAACATCGTCGTCTTCCGTCGCCCCGCCGACGAGAACTGCGGCGGGGAACCCGTCGCCGACCTGGTCAAACGGGTGATCGGGCTCCCCGGCGAGACGATCTCGCTGACGAAGGGCAGCAAGGGTTATGTCCTGATCAACGGAAAACGCCTCGACGAGACCTGGCTCCCGTCTTCGGTGCAGGGAATGACGTTCCCCGGTCCGGCCGGCAAGCCCTACAGCCTCGCCAAGCCCTACGTGATCCCGGCCAACCATTATTTCGTCATGGGCGACAACCGTTCGGACTCCTGCGACAGTCGCTATTGGGGGCCGATCTCCCGTTCCCTGATCGTCGGCAAAGTCGACATGCGGGTCTGGCCGCTGAGCGGCTTGCGCTTCTTCTAGGAACGGGTCGGTTTTCGGCTCGCGGCCTGGTGGGACCCTCCGATCAGTACGATAGGGGAACCTTTTCGTGATCAGAAGGGACGAGATGGTGCCCAGCCGCGGCGAGAGCTCTGCAACAGGCGACGCAAACCTGCTGCCGGTTTCCCTGCCGGACATAGGGCGTTCGCTCCGGCGCGCCCGGGAACAGGCCAATCTGACCCTGGCTGAGGCGGCTGAGCAATTCGGTCTCCGCAGCGCGGTGCTCGAGGCCCTCGAGGGCGGCAACGTCGGGCCCCAGCACGACCGGATCGAGACGCTCCGAAGTCTCCGGGCCTACGCCAACGCGCTGGGCCTGCCCGGGGACGGCTACGTATTGGTCGCCGTCGAACAATGGCCTGCCGGGGCGCCGGCCCCGCCGACCAACGGTGACACCGCCGTGGTCCCCGTCGTCTCGATCTCCTCGGCCCCCGTCGGAGGACACACGCCGACCGGCCGAGGGACGATATGGACCAGCGAGGCCACGGGGGTGGCCGATGCCACCACGACCGGCGTCTTCGAGCCCGTGACGCGGCCGGTCCTCCTGAACGACGGCGCGTTGAGCGACACCGGCCAGGTTCCGGCCCTGGACACGGGCCAGGTGCAGGCGGTCAACTTCGGGACGCCCAGAATCCTCAAGGTGCTCGTCGGGCTCGTGGCGTTTCTGATCGTCGTCGGTGGGTTGGCTCTCCTCGAGCACGAGAACGTCAACAACTGGTACCACGACGCCCGTTCGACGACCGCCCACTGGTACGACAACGCCAAAGTTGCGGTCGGCATCACTTCGAAGCAGAAGGGTCATTCCTCCGCAACCGGGACGGCGACCACGACTCCCACGACCTCGAAGCCGAGTACGAAAGGTCCCACCGTCAAGGTCGTCCCGGACCCCTCGGGTCAGGCGGCCACCTTCAACGTCTCAGAGACGTCTTTCACCGTCAAGATCCTGGCGGACAACGCGCCGTGCTGGGTCCAGGCAATTGAGCAGGGCAACCCCACGCCGGTCTTCTCCGAGGTCCTCCCGGCGGGGCAGAGCCACATCTTCAAGGTTGCGAACCCCATGACGATCGAGACCGGCAGCGGAGCGGGCCGGGCGTACATCTATTCGGGGTTCACGTTGCTCAAGACCTACGTCCCGGCCAAGACGCCGTTCACCATGACGTACAACCCGGCAGCCTGACGACGCCCCACCCGTCGCCCGCTGCTATTCGTCCTCGCCTTCAGCGTTGACACGGGCGACGGCGGCGACGGACTGGCCGTCGTCGAGGTTCATGACCCGCACACCTGTGGCGTCGCGGCCCTGCGACGCGATCTCGCGGGCGGCCGTGCGGATGACGACACCGCCCGACGAGACGAGGAGGATCTCTTCGTCGAGGGCGACCATGAACGCCGCCACGACGAAGCCGCGCTTCCCGGTCAGACGGATGCCCCGGACACCTTGGCCACCCCGGGTCTGCCGGTTGAAACGCTCGAGCTTGGTGCGCTTGCCGTAGCCGGCATCGGTCACGATGAGGATGTCGGTGTCGTCCGCCGCCACATCGCACGACACCACGGCGTCACCGGCGCGGAGACGGATCCCGCGCACCCCGGCCGCGTCGCGACCCATGGCACGCACGTCGGCTTCGTTGAACCGGATGGTCATGCCGTTGCGTGTCACCTCGAAGATGTCGTCGTCCCCCGACGTGGCCACCACACGGACCAGTTCATCGCCGTCACGCAGGTTGATGGCGATGAACCCCTCGCGTCGTGACTTGTCGTACTCGCTCAGCGCGGTCTTCTTGACCTGTCCCTGGGCGGTCGCGAAGACGAGATACTGGTCCGGCAAGAACTCGCGCGTCGTGATGATCGCCTGCACCGACTCGTTGGGGGCGAGGGGGACGAGGTTCACCGCCGCTGTGCCCTTCGCCGTCCGCTCCTTCAGGGGGATCTCGTGACCGCGCAGGCGGTAGACCTTCCCGTGGTTGGAGAAGAGCAGCAGGTACGAGTGCGAGGAGGAGTGCACGACCTGGTTGACCAGATCCTCTTCCTTCAGCCGGGCGCCTTGCACCCCCCGGCCGCCCCGTCCCTGGGTCCGGAAGGCGGCGGCCGCCACGGACTTGATGTAGCCGCCCTTGGTCATGGTGACGACGATCTCCTCGTCGTCGATCAGGTCTTCGACACCCATCTCACCGGGATCGTGCGTGATGACACTGCGTCGCTCGTTGGCGAACTTCTCGCGGATCGCCGTCATTTCGGTGGCAATGACGCCCCGTAGCTTGGTGTCGTCAGCCAGGATCGACTCCAGATAGGCGATCTCCTCGAGGAGCTTGGCCATCTCCTCTTCCAGCTGCGTGCGGCCCAGACGCGTCAGGCGGCCGAGCGTCATGTCGAGAATGTGCTCGGCCTGGGTCTCGCTGAAGGAGAACGGCTCGGCCATCAGTGACGTCCGGGCCGAGGGCCGATCGTCCGAGCCGCGGATCGTGGCGATCACGGCGTCGAGCATGTCGATGGCCCGCAGGAGACCCTCGACGATGTGCGCCCGCTTGCGGGCCTTGTCGAGTCGGAACTCGGTCCGGCGGGTGATTACCTCGATCTGGTGGTCGATGTAGTGCGAAAGGGCCTGGGCCAGGTTCAGCGTCCGCGGGACGGAGTCGACCAGGGCCAGCATGTTGACCCCGAAGCTCGTCTGCAGCGGCGTCTGCTTGAACAGGTTGTTGAGCACCACGTTGGCGTTGGCGTCGCGCTTGAGCTCGATCACGAGGCGCGGCTTCTGGTTGGCCGACGAGTTGAGGACCCCGCTGATGCCGTCCAGCTCACCGGCCCGGACCAGGTCGGAGATCTTCTGCTCGATCACCTCGACCGAGGTCTGGTAGGGAAACTCGGTGACCACGATCCGGTCGCCGACGCGACCCTCCTCGATCTCGGCGACGGCGCGCATCTTGATCGACCCTCGACCGGTGCGGTACGCGTCGAGAATGCCCTGGCGCCCGAGGATGAGGCCTCCGGTGGGAAAGTCCGGGCCTTTTACGAAGGCCATGAGGTCATCCGGCGTCGCCTCGGGATTGTGCAGCACATGGATGGCCGCATCGATGACCTCGCCCATGTTGTGGGGCGGGATGTTGGTGGCCATGCCGACCGCGATGCCCTGTGAACCGTTGATGAGCAGGTTGGGGAAACGGCCCGGCAGGACGACCGGCTCTTCGTCGGAACCGTCGTAGTTGGCGATCATGTCGACGGTTTCCTCGTCGATGTCCGCCATGAGCTCGAGAGCGAGAGGGGCCAACCGGCATTCGGTGTACCGCATAGCGGCCGGGCCGTCGTCGGGTCCGCGCCCGCCGAAGTTCCCGTGGCCGTCGATCAGAGGGTGCCGGAGGGAGAACTCCTGCACCATGCGCGCCAGTGCCTCGTAGATGGCGGAGTCACCGTGGGGGTGGTACGTCCCCATGACGTCACCCACCACCTTGGCGCACTTGTTATGGGGCCGATCAGGTCGCAGGCCCCGGTCGAACATGGAGAAGAGGATCCGGCGGTGGACCGGCTTGAGCCCGTCGCGCACGTCGGGAAGCGCCCGCGACACGATGACCGACATGGAGTACTCGAGAAACGAGCGCTCCATCTCTTCCTGGATCTCAATGGGCTCTACCGAGCCGATCGGCTCCTCGCCACCGGGGGGCGCCGCTCCGCTCTCGCCACTACCTCCGCGTCCGCCACTCCCGCGCGTCGACTGTCGTGCCATGTGTTCTCCTGGTCCGATCGCCTAGATGTCGAGGAAACGGACGTCTTTGGCGTTGGTCTGAATGAAGTTCCGGCGCAGCTCGACGTCGTCGCCCATCAGGATGGAGCAGACATCGTCGGCCAGAGCCGCCTGCTCCACGTTGATCTGCAACAGCGAGCGCAGGGACGGCGACATCGTCGTGTCGCGCAATTCGGCGAAGTCCATCTCCCCGAGGCCCTTGAGCCGGTTGAAGTCGTGCTTGTGGTCCGGGTGCTCCGCCAGGAACGCCGCTTTGGCCACGTCGTCCTTCAGGTAGATCTTCTCCTTGCCCACCAATGTCGAATAGAGGGGCGGTTGAGCGACGTAGACGAAGCCTCCCTCGACGAGGGGTTTCATCTGACGGAAGAAGAACGTCAGGAGCAGCGTCCGGATGTGACTTCCGTCGACGTCGGCGTCGGCCAACAGGATGACCTTGTGGTAGCGGATCTTGTCGATATCGAAATCATCGGCCAGACCCGCGCCGATGGCGGAGATAAGCGCCTGAATTTCAGTGTTCTTCAGCATCTTGTCGATGCGAGCCCGCTCGACGTTGAGAATCTTGCCCCGGATGGGCAGGATCGCCTGGGTACGCGGATCGCGGGCGTCCTTGGCGGAACCCCCGGCCGAGTTCCCTTCGACGATGAAGAGCTCGGACTCGCGAGGATCGCGTGAGGAGCAGTCGGAGAGCTTCCCGGGCAGGCCCGCGCCGTCGAGTGCGGACTTGCGGCGGGTGAGATCGCGTGCGCCCTGTGCGGCCATGCGCGCCCGCGCCGCCTGGGTCGCCTTCGCCACGATCTGGTTGGCCTCTTTTGGATTTTCCTCCAGCCATTCGCTCAGCTTCTTGTTCGTGGCCTTGACCACGAGAGAGCGTATGGACTGGTTGCCCAACTTGGCCTTGGTCTGCCCTTCGAACTGCGGATCACGCAAGCGGACGGAGATGATCGCCGTGAGCCCTTCGCGGATGTCTTCGCCCTGAAGGTTGTCTTCTTTCTCCTTGAGGAGATTGCGCGCCCGGGCGTACCGGTTGACCGTGTTGGTCAGGGCCGTGCGGAACCCCTCTTCGTGCATGCCTCCCTCGACGGTCGAGATCCCGTTCGCGAACGAGAAGATCGACTCGTGGAAGCCGGTGTTCCACTGCAGGGCGATTTCGACCTCCTGGCCCTCTTCGGCCTCTTCGAAGCCCGCCACTTTGCGGAACAGGGATTCCTTGGCTGCGTTGAGATGCTTGACGAAGTCGACGATTCCGCCGGCGTACTTGAACGTCGTCTTAGCCTCGGGAGTCGCCCGCTGGTCGGTGAAACGGATCTCCAACCCTTTGTTCAAAAAGGCCATGATCTGCATGCGCTCGGTGATGGTCTGGGCCCGGAATTCGGTTTCGTCCAGGATCGACCCGTCCGGCCAGAAGGTGACCGTCGTTCCCGTGCGCGGCTCCCCCGTCGATCGATCGATCGGGGACGGCCCGGTGGCGACGATCCTGCGCTTGACCTTCCCACCCTTCTCGAATTCCGCTTCCCAGCGCTGCCCGTCGCGGTCGATCTCGAGGATCAACCGGGTCGAGAGGGCGTTCACCACCGAAATGCCGACGCCGTGGAGCCCTCCGGAGACCTGGTAGCCCTTGCCCCCGAACTTGCCACCGGCGTGAAGGGTGGTCAGGACGATCTCGGCCGTGGACATCTTCGGGTTCTTGGGATGTGGGCCCACGGGAATTCCCGCTCCGTCATCCCCGACCCGACAGCCTCCGTCGGCCAACAACGTCACGTCGATCCGGGTGGCCCGGCCTGCCATCGCCTCGTCGACCGAGTTGTCGACAACCTCCCACACCAGGTGGTGCAGTCCCGTCGGGCCGGTCGAGCCGATGTACATCCCCGGTCGCTTGCGTACGGCCTCGAGTCCCTCGAGGATCGTGATGTCACTCTCGCTGTAGGAACTGTCCTGCGGAGTTGTAACTCCATCAACCTTTATCGCCACAGGCGCGCCCTTTCAAAACGGCAGTTTTCGCGGTGCGGATCGAATCCCCGAACCATGGTCCCCGGCATTCCCATCCGAACGCTCCATCCTACCCGACAGCCGTCACTTTTCGGCACGTTTCGGCACCCCCGGTCCGGTCGCTAGGACCGTTGGACGACCACCTCTATCCGCTCGATAGAACTGTCTCCCAGTTGATGCAATTGGGCCAGTACCCGCTCGGTCGCCATCCGGGCCCGCGTCGCCCAGATCGGATGATCCGCACCGACGACGAGGGTGGAATTCTGCAGGCGCATCGGGCGGACATGGCTCGAGAGCTCGGCGCCCGCCACCTCGTTCCAGCGGGTGAACACGAGCTCCATCGTCTGTGGGGACGGCGACGCCCCGATACGCCCCAACACCTTCGCAATCGCCTGTCCAACCTGCTGGGGACCGGCGTCGGGACCACGCGGACGGCGGCGGCGCTCTTCGCTCACGAGACCCGGGCGATCTGTCCGATATCGACGATCTGCGCCACTTCGATCCCGGCGGGAAGTGGCGCCGCCGTCGTGAGAATCGACTGCCCTTCGGGCAATTCGGCGACCAGGGCCCGGCTGCGGGCCGGATCGAGCTCGGAAAAGACGTCGTCGAGCAGCAGTATCGGCGTGAGTTCGGTGTTCTCCACCACGAGTTGGTGCACGGCGATGCGCAGAGCGAGCGCCAGGCAACGTTGCTCCCCCTGAGAGGCATGGGTCCTGGCTTCGCGCCCCTCCAGGGTCAGCAGGAGGTCGTCCCGGTGCGGCCCCAGGGTGTTGATACCCCGCCGGAGATCTTCGTTCCGGTGCGCCGCCAACGCGTCGAGAAGCTCGCCGGCCCAACTGCGGACGTACTGCTGCCCGATCAGGACGTCATCGGGCGCGCCGGCCAGGCGGCCGTAGGCCGGCCCGACGTAGCGACCCAGGGCTCCCACCAGGCGTTCTCGCGCGGCGACGAGGACTTTTCCGGCTTGCGCCAGCCGTTCGTCCCACACATCCAGCGTGCTCGCCACATCCGCCGTGACCCGACCACCCGCCTGGCGCAACAACGCGGCCCTCTGACGCAGAATCCGCTCCACATCGTCGGCCGCCCGTGCCCCCTCGGTGTCGAGGAGGCTCAGCGCGTCGTCGAGGAGATCGCGGCGGATCTTCGGACCCCCACTCACGATGGCCAGGTCCTCGGGGGAGAAGATGGTGCACGGGGTGGCTCTCGCCAGGTCCTTCCGGGCGTGGGCCACCTTGCGGTTCACCTGGGTCCGGCTCCGTCCTTCCGGGACGACTTCGGCCTCCACCAGGGTGGGACTCCCCAGCTGCTCCAACTCGGCCCGGACGATGGCTCGCGAGCTCCCCGTGCGGACCATGGCCTCCCGCGGTGCCCCCCGGAACGACCGCTGCGTGCCCAGATAGACCAACGCCTCGAGCACGCTGGTCTTTCCGGTGCCATTCGGGCCGGTGATCACGGTGGTTCCCTCGGACTCCGGAGCGAAGGCGGCGGCGCCGAAAATACGGAAATCAATGAGTTCTATCTGCCGCAGACTCACCGAATTTCTGTATTTCGCTCAGGAAACGCGGACGGGCATCAACAAATACCGGAATTGGTCGTCATCGGCGCCGCGCACCGTGGCCGCACGTGACGCATCGGCCGATTCGAGAATCACCTCGTCGCCCTGCACAGCTTCCGTACCGTCGATCAAATACGAAGGATTGAAGGCGATCACCAGGTCCTCGCCGGTGAAATCGCCGTCCACCGACTCGGAGGCATCCCCGACTTCCTGGCTCACCACAGTGAGATCGACACCCCCTTGGCGCATCGAGAGGCGAACGGGCGTGGTGTTGTCCCGGACCAGGAGTTGGACGCGGCGCAACGCAGCCAGAAACGATTCCTTCCCGAGGTGGAGCCGATTCGGGTAGTGATCGGGAATCAGCTGGTTGTAGTCGGGATACCGACCTTCGAGGAGCCGCGTACTGATCTGCACGTTGCCTTGCCAGAAGGTGATCTCGCTGCTGCTGGCGGCGACACCGACGTGGCTCTCCCCCTCGTCGCCGGCGACGTGGCGCGAGGGCAATCTTTGGAGTTCGGCCAGGGCGCGGGCGGGAACGAGGAGATCCTCTTCCCCCGGCAAGGCCGTGATGCCAGGCAGGTCACGCATGGCCATCCGATACGAGTCGGTGGCCACCATCCGGATGGACCCGTTGACCCGGGACAACAGGACACCGGTCAACAACGGCCGGGCGTCGTCATGGGAAGCGGCCCGGACGACCTGCCGGACGGCTTCCCCCAGCGCGGCCTCCGGGAGATCCGTCGTCGCCTCGGTCGTCTTTCCGACGGCCGGGAACTCGACGACGGGGTACGTCCGCAACTTGAAGTTCGAGCGGGCGGCCGAAATCGTGATGTGGTCGTCATCATTGGCGAAGGTCACAGCTCCAGGTTCCAACCGCCGCACGATGTCGGTGGAGAGCCGCGCCGGAACGACACAACTCCCGTCCTCGATACCGATGACCTCTTCGGTGACCTGGATCGTCAGGTCGAGATCCGTTCCGGTGACCGAAAGAACATTTCCTGTACACGCGAGGAGAAGACCGGACAACACCGGGGACGACGTGGCGCGTGCACCCACGGCACGACCAGCGGTGGCCAGCATGTCGATCAGTGCATCCCGCTCGGATCTGAACTTCACCGGAGCTTGTCCTTTCGGCCGTGTCCCCAGTCACTTTTTCGTGAGGAGGAGAGAAATGTATTTAGTAAAGGTAATAAGGGCTGTGGATTGTGGATGACAGTCACCCGTTGCTGGTGAATGGCGCTAATCCCGTCCCCATGGCGGTGTGGGTGACAACCGGTGCGACGGCAGGGGTTGTCCTCCCCCCGCCGTGGTCTGGGGATGGGCGACCACGCTATCCCCAGCACGGCAGGGGTTGTCCACAGCTTCTCCGGCTCTCGAACGAGGCACTCACGTCCCCGCCCGAACCTGTTGAATTAGCTCCGTGACCTGCTCGTATATCTGCCGACGTTGCTGCATCTGCCCGGTGATCTTGTCCACAGCATGAATCACGGTGGTGTGGTCGCGGTTGCCGAAGACCCGGGCGATGGCCGGATAGCTGTAATCCGTGAGATTGCGCACCAGATACATCGCCACCTGGCGCGCCGTGACCAGGGGCCGGGTACGGCTCGGTCCGCAGATGGCCTCGATGCTGAATCCGTAGCTGGCCGCGGTTGCCTCGAGAATGATTTGTGGCGTGATCCGGCGGGGTTCACCGGCGAGGACGATGTCCGAGAGCACCCGTTCGGCTTGGGCCAGCGAGATCGCTTCTTTGTTCAGCTTGGCGAAGGCACTGATGCGCGTCAGCGCACCCTCGAGTTCCCGGATGTTGTTCTTCACGTGCGTGGCGATGAACTCCAGGACGTCGTCGGGGACCTCCTGGCGCTCACTCTCGGACTTCGAACGCAAAATGGCGAGCCGGGTCTCGAGGTCGGGGGGGTCGATCTCGGTGATGAGGCCCGAGAGAAAGCGGCTGCGGAGGCGGTCCTCGAGCGTCTCGATCGATTTCGGCGGCCGGTCGGAGGTGAGGACGATCTGCTTGGACGCGCCTTTGAGGTCGTTGTAGGTATGGAAGAACTCCTCCTGGAGGCCCTCCTTGTTCTCCATGAACTGGACGTCGTCGATGAGCAGGACGTCACACTCCCGGTAGCGACGTTTGAAGGCCAGGGTGGTCGAGGTGCGCAGCGAGTCGACGAAGTCGTTCATGAACGTCTCGGTCGTGACGTAGAGGACCTTGCGCCGGCTGAAATTCTCCGACACGTAGTTCCCGATGGCGTGGAGGAGGTGGGTTTTCCCCAGACCGCTGTCACCGTAAATGAAGAGCGGATTATACGATCGACCAGGAGTTTCGGCGACAGCCTGCGCCGCGGCGTGGGCGAGGCGATTCGACGAGGCGGCGACGAACGTCTCGAAGACGAACTTCGGGTCGAGCTGGACCGCAGGGGATTCCCGGCCGTTGGTCGTGACCTGGGGAGCCGGGGCAGGCCGAGTGGGCACCTCGGCCGGTGCGGGGACCCCGAGGAACTCCTCGAGCTCGGGCTCGTCGGGCTCGTGGTGATGCACCTCGAGACGACCCCTCACGGGCGACCCCACCTCGTTGGCCAGCGTGTCCTCGATCATCGGGAGGTAGCGCGTCTCCACCCGCTCGAGAATCAGACCGTTGGGAACGGAGAGGACGAACACACCGTCGGCGAACGTCACGGGCTCGATCCCGGACAGCCACAGTTGCCAGGTTGTCTCTGAAACCTGCTCGCGTAGCGACCCGGTGCACCGGTTCCATAGTTCTCCGGCTTGATTCACCGCGTCGTCCGATAGCCCTTCCTCCGTCCGCGGCGTCCTGGGCAGGTCTGAACGTTCCTCGGTGCGGGTAATTCGTTGACGGTACACCGTGCCGCACCGGTCGACTAGTGGGGATCTTCCAATCGCGCCTAACATGGACGCACCCCACTACCACTGGCCCCAGACCAGCTGGTGAAACGAACTCTGTTACGCCCCGGCCGGTGCCGTGAAAGCGTGGCGAAAGGCTGAATGACGTGAAGCGTACCTACCAACCGAATACCCGCAAGCGGGCCAAGACACACGGCTTTCGCAAGCGCATGTCCACGCGGGCGGGCCGGGCCATCCTGAAGTCGCGGCGGCTCAAGGGGCGCCACCGTCTCACCGTCTGAGCTGCTCGTGCCCCCCAGGACGGTTGGAAGAATCCAAACCAGGGCAGCATTCGGCCAACTGCAACGCTCCCGTGCCCGGGCGAGTTGCGGGCCGGTGCGCGCCACGTTCGTACCCGCAGACCCCGGTGCCTCAGGTGTATATCCCCAGGTGGGGTACGCAATTGGGAAGCATTGTGGCAATGCCGTGGCCCGCAACTCGCTGCGGCGTCGTATGCGGGAGTCAGCGCGGGGCATTGCCGGAACCCTTCCGCGGGGGACATACCTGTTGCGGGTGGAGCCAGCCGCCGTGCGCTGTGAGCGGGCGCAGTTCGTGACCTTCGTGCAGGACGCTCTCGTGCGAGCGTCTCGATCCGAGCGGGGATCATCATGAAAGACGCCGAGACATCTCCGAATCTGGCCTCACGCGTTGCTATCAGGACACTCTTGGCATACCAGAGCGCGGCGTCGGGCCGCATCTCTCCGTGCCGGTTCTACCCGAGCTGTTCGAACTACGCCGTTGAGGCCTTTACGGAGCACGGATTCTGGGCCGGGCTCGTCTTGACGGCGAAACGCCTGGTCCGCTGTCGACCATTCGGTCCCCACGGCGTCGATCTGGTACCACTCCACGTCCACGTCAGAGCGGACTCGAAGGGCGGTCGGGCCCGATGATAAGCACCCTGCTCGGCGAAAACGCCCTGTTCAAGTCCATCGGGCAGATATTTCATCCGCTCTTTGAGCTCTTCGGTCTGATCCTGGCCGGCATCTACGCCGTCATCCCCAACTACGGCGCCGCCATCATCGGCCTGACGATCATCATCATGGCCGCGTTGACCCCGGTCACGATCAAGAGCACCAAGTCGATGATCGCCATGCAGCGCCTGCAGCCGGAGATGAAGAAGCTCCAGGTCAAGTACAAGGGCCCTGAGAACCGCGAGCAGCTCAACGCGGAAATGATGAAGTTGTACAAAGAGAACGGCACGAGCCCATTCGGGGCCTGCCTGCCGAGTCTCTTGCAAATGCCCTTCTTGATCGTCCTGTATTCGCTTATTCGCGGACTCTCGTATGGCGTAACAACAAAGTCCGGAAAGTTTATACCGATGCCCCGGTATATCCCGACTAATTCCAAAATGCATCACGATCTGGTGGCCAGTGGCGGGCAAATGCACTGGTGGTTCGGGATGGATCTTTCGTCCACTCCGTTCACTCATCATGGGGCAAATCAGGCACTTTTGACCATCCCTTATTTGGTCTTAATCGGGATGGCTATTTTCTTGCAGTACTACCAAATGAAGCAGATGAACAGCCGTAATCCCCAGGCAGCGGCTGCGAATCCGCAGATGCAGCAGATGCAGAAGTTCTTCCCCATCATCTTCGGGGTCATTTACCTACGGGTACCCGCTGGTGCGACGATCTATATGGTTGTTTCATCGGCGATGAGAATCGGGACGCAGGAATACATGTTCCGTTCCGGCATGGTCACCCCGGTGGGAGCCGCCCCGAAGGGTGATGCAACCGAACGCGAAATAGGCGGCTCTTCGGGGCCACCCAAGTCGGCGGGGCCCCAGAAGGCCATCGGGACGGGTGGAGGCAAGACTCCGGCCAAGGGGGGTACGCCCCCGAAGGGGACGGCAACACCCAAGAGCGGCACGGGATCGAACGGGAAAGCGGCGGCCAATGGAAAGCCGCCGGGCACCGTTCGGCGTACGACGAATACAAAATCCACCAATGGCAAGGGCGCGGCGAGCAGCAAGGCCGGCGCCACCAACGGGAAGAAACCATCAGAGGACGCGGAGATCGAGCTGACACCGGTGCCGAAAGAGCATCCACGCTCGCGATCCAAGAGGACAAGAAAGGCTCGATAGAGCGTGGAGTGGGTAGAAGTCGCAGGAAAGACCATCGCTGAGGCAACAGAGCTCGCCCTGGACCAACTAGGTGTTGCCGTGGGTGACGCAGAGGTGATCGTTGTCACCGAGCCCAAGACAGGCTTGTTCGGGCGGATGAGGGTCGAGGCTCGGGTGCGAGCCCGCGTACGCCCGGTCGGCGCACGCCCGAAGCGTGAACGGTCTCGGGACCGGAGTCGCGGTGGCAAGAGCGGCGGCCAGAACACCAACGGGTCTTCGAGCCGTCCGACCACACCCCGTACCGACCAGAAGGCGGCTGCCAATGGGGCGACCGAAGGCGCGGGAACGGGAACAGGCGCGGCCACGGGCACAGGAACCAGTCGGTCCGCACGTCGCCGGCGCAACCGCAGCCAGGGAGGCGCCGCGTCGGCGACCGGAGCCCAGAACGGCGCCACCAATCGAGAAGCGGCGAACGGCGCCACGCCCAAGAACACGCAACGCACCAAAGAACCGAAGGAGACAGTTGACATGGCCGAAGGTATGACGCTCGAGGAGCAGGGTGAGGTTGGCCGAGCGTTCCTAGCCGGCCTGCTGACTGAGTACGGGGTTTCGGCGTCAGTGGAGATGCGTCTTCTGGATGAGGAGACCGTCGAGGTTGCGGCCCTCGGAGAGGATCTGGGGCTTCTGGTGGGCCCCCGCGGTTCGACGCTCAGCGCCCTTCAGGATCTGACGCGCGCCGTGGTGCAGCGCCAGTGTCCCTCTCGTACGGACCGCATCTTGGTCGACGTCGCGGGCTACCGGGAGAAGCGTTCGGCCGCATTGAAGCGGTTCAGCACCCAGATCGCCGAGGAAGTCATCGCCTCGGGGCAGGAGAAGGCCCTCGAAGCGATGAGCCCGGCGGACCGCAAGGCCGTCCACGACGCGGTCAACGAGATCGAAGGTGTGGTCACCCGCTCGGAGGGCGAAGACCCGAACCGCCACATCGTCATCGCCCCGGCCGGCTGATTTAGAGCCGTCGGTGTCGGGTGCCGACAACGACGGAGGCACCGGTTCTGTAAGAACGGCTCTGCTCGCAGCGCGCGAACTTGGGTTCCTCGGCCCGGGTCCCATTGATCGCCACTTGCTCCATGCGCAGGGATTCGTGGATCTGGCGAAGAGTCAGGCCCGATCCACCCGGCAGCCCCGCATTCTGGATCTGGGGTCCGGCGGTGGCCTGCCCGGCTTGGTCCTCGCTGATCAATGGCCTGAGTCGACGCTGGTGCTGCTCGACGCCAACCAGCGCCGCACCGATTTTCTGCAGGCCATGGTGATCTCCTGCGGCTTCCAGGCCCGCGTTCGAGTCGTGCAACAGAGGGCCGAAGTCGGCGGCCGGGATCCGCTCCTTCGAGGAGCGTTTGACGGGGTCGTTGTCCGGTCCTTCGGACCTCCCGCAGTTGTGGCCGAGTGTGCGGCACCATTCCTTCGAGAAGGCGGGTGGTTGATCGTCTCGGAGCCTCCGGCTGAGAAGTCCGACGATGATCAGACCTCCCCGGACGAATCTGGCCGTTGGCCAGCGGTGTCATTGGCTCAGGTCGGGCTCGCCCCGGTGGAATTCGTCCGGCAGGACTTCGGCTATCAGGTGCTTCGGCAGGAAGAACTCTGTCCCCAGGGGTTCCCTCGGCGCGACGGCGTGCCGAGTCGGAAGCCCCTCTTCTAAAGGACGGCTACGGGTCAGACTTCCCGTTTAGGGCGAGCGGCGGAGAACACTCCCGACGATCCGGCCTGGAGGAATGTTCCGGAGGACTCCCCCATTGACTCCCAGGCGAGCGTGTCCTGTGTACCCCGGCTGGTGCTGTTGCCTCCGACCTTCCTCATCGCAGGCATCGCTCATAGCCGCTGACACCTCCGCCTAATCGGGCTGGATTTTCAGGATGTTTCACGTGGAACATACGGCCGATTGGGGGGATCCTTGGAGATCGACATCACCCGTCGATGGTTGACTTGCCAGTTCCCGCCATCTGAGGAATAGGTCTTCGGCTCTTGTGCCTGCAACAGCGGAATGAACCCCGACCTCCATGTCGGCCCACGACTGACACTCCGGCAGGATTTCGCACTCTGCCGGTTGGAGGGAAAGCAAGCGTATCGCTGATGGGGATTTCCGTAGGGCGCAAGATCGATTACCTCGGCGATTGTCCCTGGACTACCGGAAACGAGGGATGCGCCTCACTCGGAAGAGTCGAGCGATGTATCCTGGCGCCCGACATCGCCATTCGCCGAACGCCGTAGATCGAGTGGCCGTCGGCTATGACGGTGGCTCGGCGCTCCTGATCGGCCGAGATGGTCGCCACCCGGGGTTTCACGGTAGGACCGCCCGTTTGGCCCGCCCCGGGCCCAGTGCCCGGAGCCGGTCGTCGGCTTACGGTCGACCGTCGGGTGGGGCGTGGTCAGGGTCAACAGACCCTCGGTGACGTGGGTGGCGGCTTCGCGCATCTGGACTTCCGCCGGCTCTACATCAACGACTCGAGGCGGTAGCGATTGGTAGCGTTCTTCCAATAGTGGGGTCTGGCGTCGAGGTCCCGATTACTCGTTAGGCATGATGGGTGTACAACTCGCCTCGCGGACTGGTGCGCAGGTCTCAAGGTCCAATCGTTTTCCTAATGAGTTCAGTCGAGCGCTGTGAGCGCAGAAGTAACCTGCCCGTGGAATTCGGGGCCGAACAGTACGTTTCCATCGCCGCCGCGAATGCGAGCAGCCAGCCGGCACGTGCCGGAGACGACCGCGATGAGGGAGAGAGATCCCGACGTGGGAGTTCGCCGCTGGGATGGTGACGATGTTGGGGGCGAGAGCAGCTCACCTGAGATCACGCGTGACAAGTAGGTCCGGCCCTTGGCCCGGGGCATGGCAATCGGTGAGCTCTAGCTAGCCGAGTCCTCCGGTCCGAAGTCCCTTCGGGCCTAACTGCTCGCGAACCGTCGGTTCCGGCGCCTTAGCCGGCTGCCTGATACCAGACCGCGTCCCTGTGGCAGTGATCTTGGTGATCCCTGGCGATTCGTCGCAGTCCGTACCGCGCTCAGAGACGGGCGTGTCGGGGAAGGGCCGTTTCCTGGGAATATGGTTTTGGGGCCGTGGACATTCGGCGTTTACCGGCACGACGTGGGCTGCGATGGGCTCGGGCGCACGGCAGTGGAGATCCCCTCTGCTCTGGTCAGTCTGGCGATTGAAGCGATCCGCCCGGAGGTGCCGCGCCGGCCAATCCGGGCTGGAGCGGGAGGGCGGGAGAGCAAGCGCGTCTTCCTGAGGCCCGGTGTAACGACGAATGCCGTGACCTGCCCGGCGGGAGCGGCGACCCGGATGGCGCTTCCCGGGTCGAAACGTGCTGATGTTCCCGGGAGTGTTCCGTCCGGAGTGGCGTCCAAGGGTCCCTTGCAGCCATGTGGTCGCTCTCTCTGTGGCGACACCGGGTGTCCCGCTCATACTGTGATCCGAGTCTGCCAGAGCCCGGAGAGGACCCGTTCGGGTGCCAAATGCACGTTTCGCACCAATGTTTCACGTGAAACACTCGATGGAGTCTTGACCTAGGGATGTTTGGCGGGCCAGGATAGGCAACGTGGCACGGCGAATTGATGAGACTGCTTAATGCGGATCCGCCGTCGGGACAGGGGAGAGCCAGCCCGAACTCCGGCCGTTGAGGCGACGGAGCCGCCCGCTCACCCAGCAGAGGACCTGATGCTCAGTGCGGTTCCGCCCTTGCCAGCGTCGGATTTGGAGTACGAAACCGCACTTCCTCCAGACCCTACGCCGCCCCCATTCGATCAGGCTCTGCTTCCCCCGACTCCCCCTCCGTCACCTGAGCCGGCGCCGAGACCCTTCGTTGTCTCCATGCCATCACCGGAAGTGACTCCCCCGGCTGAGCCTGTGAATCCCGCTCCAGGGGTCGAGCCCAGGGCCGAACCGGTGCCGCCTGCCCCGGTGCCGGTTCCTCCGCAGTCCCCGGTCTCCCCCGTCGTGGACCCGGTCGTCAGCGAACAGTCGGTGAGGCCCCCGGTCCTGGACGCCGTGGTGCCCGAGCCGGTGGCGGTCCCGGAACCAGCCGCGGCGCCGGTCGTGGTGCCCGAGCCGGCTCTTTCGCCCCCTCCTGTTGCAGCCGAGCCGGCGGCAGCGCCGCAAATGAGGACGCCTACGATTCGGTCCGAGGCGGACGCCCTCCTTGATGGCTCACGGCCTGCCGTGAGGGAGCTCCCCCGGGTGATCGCCATCGCCAACCAGAAGGGAGGCGTCGGCAAGACCACAACGACGGTCAATCTTGGCGCAGCCCTGGCCGAAATCGGCTACCGGGTGCTCGTCATCGATCTGGACCCACAGGGGAACGCGACGACCGGTCTGGGCATCGATGCCCGGAACTTCGAGCTTTCGATGTACGACGTCATCATGAGGGATCAATCGCTGGAGGACTGCATTGAGCCGACCAGCGTGAAGAACCTCTTCGTCGCCCCCGCCACGATCGACCTGGCTGGGATCGAAATCGAGCTCGTTCCGGCCTTCAGTCGGGAGATGAAGCTGAAGCGGGCCATTGACACCGTGGTCGATGATTTCGACTTCATCCTCATCGACTGTCCGCCATCGTTGGGGCTCATCACCGTGAACGGTCTCGCGGCGGCGGGCGAGGTTATGGTGCCCATTCAATGCGAGTACTACGCGCTGGAGGGCCTCAGTCAGCTCCTGCGCAACGTGAACCTGGTGTCCTCGAACCTCAACGAGTCGCTCGAGGTGACCACCATTGTGCTGACCATGTTCGACGCCCGGACCCGGCTCTCGGTGGACGTCGCCAACGAGGTACGGCTGCACTTCGCAGATCGTGTCTGCAAGAGCGTGATCCCCCGCACCGTGCGGCTCTCCGAGGCACCGTCCTTCGGGCAGCCGATCACTGTTTTCGATCCGACGTCACGAGGGGCCGTGGCCTATCGTGAACTGGCCAAGGAGGTGAGCAATGGCGCGCCGCAGCGGACTCGGTAAAGGCCTGAGCGCCCTGATTCCGTCCGAAGCGACGGGCGAGATGGACTCGGCCCTTCGTGTCGTGCCCATCTCGCATATCAAGCCGAATGCCTTTCAGCCCCGGAGTCATTTCGACGAAGAGTCGATGTCGGCCTTGGCCGCGTCCATCCGAGAGGTCGGCCTGCTCCAGCCCGTCTTGGTGCGGGAGGTCGAGGGCGAGGAGGAGAGCTACGAGCTGATCGCCGGGGAGCGCCGCTGGCGGGCGGCCCGTCGTGCCGGCATGCAGACGATCCCTGTTCTGGTCCAGCCCGAGACGGGCGATGTCACGAGCCTCGAGCAGGCTTTGGTCGAGAACCTTCACCGGGAGGACCTCAACGCCTTGGAGGAAGCTGCCGCGTATCAGCAACTGATCGACGAATTCGGCTTGACCCACGAGCAGGTGGCGACGCGCATGGGGAAGGGTCGGGCCACCGTCACCAACACGCTGCGGCTCTTGCAGCTCCCGGCAGGGGCGCAACGGGCGCTGGCCGAACGGACGATCTCGGCCGGGCACGCCCGGGCCCTCCTGGGAACACCTGATCGGACACTGCAGGAGAAGCTGGTCGAGCAAATCACATCGGAGGGGTTGACGGTTCGGGCCGTCGAGGAGATCGTTCGAGGCGGTGTCGCATCCCTGCCCTTGCAACCGATGCCGGAGGAAATTCCCGAGGAAATCGAGGAAGAAGTTGGTACTACCACTGGTCCTACCGGCTTGGGCGTGCGTCGGACACCCACGAAGAAGCTTCCTGAGCCGGGGGTTTTGGAGCTCGAGGACCTTCTCTCGACCCATTTGAACACCAGAGTGAGAGTGGACATTCAGAATCGACGGGGCAGGCTGGTGGTCGAATTCGCCACTCTGGAGGATCTGGAGCGGATCTACCGGGCCATGGTCGGTGACGGCTCCGTCTAGTTATTCACAGAACTGTCAAGTCACCGTTCAGCCTCATCCACAAGGTCATGCACAGGTTGTGGATTGTTGCCAAGCGTTCATCTCCGGGTGAGGTTGGTCACTCAACATTCACCCATTAGTCCCAGGAAGCGTCAGCCCATTTGCCCAGCGCAGTGGACAGAGCGGCCGCCAGGAGCGCGGCCCGTTCGACGACCAGACTGGCCGGACCCAGCTCCACCAGGACCGATGGCATGCGCGTCTCTCGCAGAATGGCCAACGACATGCCGTGAGCCCCGCCGTCCGCGATACCGAGAATGCCCGGCACGATCTCCTGGATGAGTTCGGCCAGGAGGCGGCCTCCCTGTGACTCGTCGTGGATGCCGGCCCAATACGAGGTGTGACATTCGGAACGGGCGGGGTTGAGGCGGAGACCGAGGAAAACGTCGACACCGAGTTCGTTGGCCTGGTGGGCCTGCATCGAGTCGTCGGGATGATGAAGATCGGTTACGTGGGTCCCGCCCAGCACGAGACGCCGACGGAGTGCGCCGGTGACGCTGCCCAACCCGCCCCGTTCGCCGATGGCGACGTGACGTCCCGTGAGTGTCGGGGGGGCGTGGCGTAACTGGGCCCGCGCCCGCACCGACGAGATCAGCTCGGGCTCTTCGTGTCGACTCTCGAGTCGGATGAGCTCGCGGAGGGTGGCGCCCCCGGCGATGCCGTCGACGGGCATGCCCACATTGCGCTGGAATTCCGCCAACGCCCGCGAGGTGCGGTCACCGAAAATCCCGTCAACCCGACCCGTGTCGAATCCGAGCGTGCTCAACCGCTGCTGGAGGTCGACCACGTCGTCGCCGCGGAGCATGGGGGTGCGGCGATAGAGGAAGCGATCACCCAGCCGAAAACCGGCCTCGACCAGGATGTTCCACGTTTGCGTCCCGCAAACGCCGTCGACGCGGAGGCCGCGCAAGTGTTGGAACGCCTCAATGGCGGCCCGGGTGGCATCACCGAAGAATCCGTCCGCGTCGATTGGCGCGCCACTGTTGAGGATGGCGGTCAACCGACGCTGCACGTCGGATACCGCATCCCCCTCGTCGCCGAGGGAGAGCGGAAGACCTACAGGTACGCCGCGATCTCCTGGAGGAGCTGACCCTTCGGCTTCGCCCCGATCAGGCGGACTTCCGGCAGCCCGTCCTTGAACAGGATCAACGTCGGGATGCTCATCACGTCGAATCTGCGCGTCACCTCGAGGTTGTCGTCGATGTTCAGTTTCCCGATCTGGATCTTGCCGGCCTGCTCCTCGGCGATTTCCTCCAGAACCGGTGAAATCATTTTGCACGGGCCACACCACTCGGCCCAGAAGTCCACCAGCACGGGGACATCCGAACTCTTGACATGCTCGTCAAAGGTAGCGTCGCTCAGGGTCACAATCTTCTCACTCATGTGTTCTCCTTGTCACAATCGTGCAACGCCCCGGGCAGTTGTTCTGTTCCCGCAGGGTACTGACGCTATTCGCCGCGCTCTTCGAGCCAGCGCTCGGCGTCGATCGCCGCCATGCAACCCGAACCGGCGGAGGTCACCGCTTGTCGGTAGTAGTCATCCTGCACGTCACCGCAGGCGAAAACCCCTTCGACACTGGTGCGCGACGACTTCCCGATGGTGCGGACGTAGCCGTTCGCTTCCAGCTCCAGTTGGCCTTTGACCAGCGTGCTGTTGGGCTCGTGGCCGATGGCTACGAAAAGACCGCTCACGGGCAGCTCGAAGGTCTCCGACGAGGTGGTGTGCTGCACCTTGATCCCACTGACCTTGGTGTCGCCCAGTACGTCGACGATGACCGAGTCCCACATGAAGTCGATCTTGGGGTTCTTGAAGGCGCGCTCCTGCATGATCTTGGAGGCCCGCAGCTCGTCGCGACGGTGCACCACGGTGACCTTGGAGGCGAAACGGGTGAGAAAGATCGCCTCTTCGAGAGCGGAATCGCCCCCGCCCGCAACCGCGATGTGCTGCTCGCGGAAGAAGAACCCGTCGCAGGTGGCGCAGGTCGAGACCCCGTAGCCCACCAGGCGGCTCTCGTTGGGGCACCCCAGCATGAGCGAACGGGCGCCGGTGGCGATGATCAGGGCATCCGCCTCGATGGCCGGCTCGTCCGACTCCGGATTGGTCAGCCACAAGGGAAAAGGCGAAGCAGCGGAGAGGTCCAGGCGACTGACCTTGGCGGTGCGCAGTTCGGCGCCGAAGCGGATGGCCTGCTCGCGCATCCTCCCCATGAGCTCGGGCCCCATGACACCGTCGACGAAGCCGGGGTAGTTCTCGACGTCGGTCGTGAGCATGAGCTGGCCACCGGGCTGGTCGCTGGTCGACGAGGGCTCACCCTCGATGACCAGGGGCTCGAGCTGGGCCCGGGCGGCATAGACGGCCGCGGTGAGACCCGCCGGACCCGAGCCGACGATGACGACCTTGCGGCGCTCAGGCATCGCCGGGGATGACGACGCCGCGCCGGGAGTAGGCGAATGCCCCGCCGGCGCAGAAGATGGCGCCCAGGACGAGATAGGAGATCCAGACCTTCCCATCGAAGAAGTAGACGGTGGTGAAGCGGATGAAGCCCACGCTGAGCAGCACGACGATCATCAGGGCCACCACGACGATGATGACCCCGAAGACGATGGTGCGGGCGGCGACGATGGCGGGGCGTACCGCCTTGTCATTGACCACGGCCACGATCGTGTCGACGGCATCGAGCGCTTTGTTGGACAGCTCGTCGGTGATGTTCTGTTCGGCCACGACCAGAGATTAGTCGTCGTGCGCCGCGGCCGAGGCCGGCACGATGTAACAGACCCCCACGGTGTTGGGGCCGGTATGCGAGCCCACGACGGGGCCGAGCTGGACCGCCAGCATCGGATGCTGCCCCGGGATCGCCTTGATGACGGCGAGCACCTCGTCGATGTCGTCGCAGGCCCCGTCGGCGACGGCGAGGCGCTCCAGCGGCGCGTCACCGGTCACCTTGGCGCTCAGGTAGCCGAGGGCGCGCGTGCGCGTGCGCTGCTTCGACTCCTCGGCCACTTCGCCGTCTTTGACCATGATCACCGGTTTGATCGAGAGCAGTGAGCCCAGAAGGGCCTGGGCGCCGCCGATGCGGCCGCCACGCTGGAGGAATTCGAGCCCGCCGAGGACGCCGTAGACCCGGGTCCGCGAGGTCCGGTCCTCTGAGGCCGCCACGAGCTCGTCCAGTCCCGCTCCGGCCGCCGCCTCCTCGGCGGCGGCAATGACGATCAGGCCCTGTCCCATGGTGACCGAGCGGGTGTCGACCACCCGGATGGGGATCCCGCTGAACGTGTCGGCGGCGGTGACGGCGGAGGCGTAGGTGGCCGACAGCTTGGAGGAGAGCGTGAGGCAGAGGACGGCGTCGGCCCCTTCAGTGGCGGCGCGTTGAAACGCCTCCATGAACATTCCGGGTGGGGGAGCGGCGGTTCCGGGAAGATCGCCCTTTCCTTTGCACCGGTGCCAGAACTCGTCGGGCGTCAGTTCGCTGCGGTCCTCGAACTCCTCCTCGCCGAACCGGATGGTGAGGGGGACGACCAGCACGTCGTGTTGTTTCACGAGGTCCTCGGTGAGGTCACAGGCGCTGTCGGTCACAATCCGCACACCGGGCATGCGACGAGTCTGCCACGGCCACCTGGGCGATGTCCGCTATGAGGGGGAGCGCTGGTGGGCCACGAGCCTCCGCGTCTCGTGACGCCGCGCCTCCCGGGCGCGGGTCTCGTAGCGCCGGCCGAGGAGTACAGCCACGCCCACGTACACGACGAGGCCGGCGACGACTGCGCCGACCACGCGCGCGAAGAGGATGAACCCTTGCGTGGAACCGGAGAGGTTCGACACGACGACGACGGTGACACCCATGGCGAGCGATGCCAGAGCGACGCGGCGCAGGGGATCCCAGGTCTCAGGCGTACCCAGGCGACCGAACCAGCGGCGCAGGAGAGCCACCCCCAGAATGGCGCCCACGGTGTAGGCCACCGACAGCGACAGGGCGAGGCCGCGGACACCGAGTGGGTGCACGAGCGCCACGGCCAGTGCCACATTGATGCCGTTCTCGATCAGGTAGAGGTAGAAGGCCACCTTCGTGCGCTGCATCGACTGCAGCACGCGGACGACGTAGAGATAGGTACAGAAGCCGGGCAGGCCCAGTGCGAACATCGCCAGCGCGGCGCCGGTGGTCGACGTCTCCTCCGGCGTGCTGGCGCCGTGGCCGAGGAGGAGGGCCACGGCCGGCTTGGCCAGGAGGAGCAGGCCGAGGGCGGCCGGGATGATGAGCGCCAGCATGGCGCGCAGCCCACCCGAGAGGCGGGCCAGGAAGGCCGCGATCTGGCCGGTGGACCAACGCTCGGCCAGATCGGGCGCGACGACCGACATGATGGTCACGGCGACGATGCCGTAGGGCATCTGGAAGAAGGCGTAGGCGTAGGTGTAGGAGGAGACCGGGTCGGCGCCACCCGCAGTGCCGGCGAGAAGGATGACCACGAACTGGGCCACCTGGTTGGCCAGGACGAAGCCGAAGGTCCATCCGCTGAGCCGGACCACTGTCGCCAGCGCGGCGTCGCGGAGGTCCCAGTGCCAGCGGAGCCCCTTGAGTCCCGCCCCGCGCAGGCTCGGCACCAGCGCGACGCACTGCAGGACCACCCCGAGCGACGTGCCGAGACCGAGCAGCACGAGGTCGGTGTGGTTGATCTCGACCGTGGCCAGGCTGGCGTTGCGTCCCGCCAGGACGCCGAACCAGACGAGGACACCGATGCACACCAGGTTGTTGACGATCGGCGCCCACGCAACGGCCACGAACCGCCGTTGCGTGTTGAGGAGGGCCGTGGCCAGGGCGAAGATGCCGTAGGCGGCGATCTGGATCACGAACCAGCGCAACAACGTGGTGGCGACGGCGCGCTCGGCCGTGATGGTGTGGAGGAGGTGCGTGTGCGACGACGTATCGAGCGCGGTCAATGCCGTGATGAAGAACGGCGCCAGCACCAGTGCCACCACCGTCGTGGTCACGAGCACGACCAGCGACACCGTCAGGATGGCCGAGATCGACTTGAAAGCCTCGTCCTTCTTCCGGTTGGCCAACTGGGAGACGAAGACCGGGATGAACGTGGCCGACAGCACCCCTCCGAGCACGATGTCGTAGAGCATGTTGGGCGTGGTGTTGGCCAGGTTGAAGGCGTCGGCCAGGTGGGACTGGCCCAGGGCCCAGGCGAGCGCCACGATCCGCAGCACGCCCGTCAGCCGGGAGACTCCCGTGCCGAAGGCGACGTAGGTGGCTGCCGTGGAGAGGGAGAGCCTGCGCCGCGCCGGGGTCGGGGCTGAGGCTGAGGCTGCGGCCGGGGGGAGCGTCGGAGGGGGGAGCGTGGTCATGGGAGCTGGATCATGGGAGCTGGGTCATGTCGGGCGCGGCCCGCGGGCCCCTGCGCCGGCCCCGGCGCCACGTGCGGCCCCACCACACCAGCAGGACCAGGGCGGCCAGGCAGGTCAGGGCCACGCCGACCAGTGAGATCGAGGTCGAGTGCACGGTCAGGGTGGTGCGGGCGATGACGAGCTGACCATCGGGTGTGGTCATGGTGACCCCGATGGGGAGCCGGTCACCCGAGGTGCGCGAGCGTGCCTGTATGCGGATCGCCGTGGTGGGGCGGTCGAGGGTGAGGGTGCGCGAGTTCCCGTCGGGGAACGTGAACTTGTCGCTGTCCACCGAGACCAGCACCTTGATCGTGTAGTGCGCATGGGAGAGGACGGTGATCGGGATCGGCGCCGTGCGCGACGTGAAGGTGATCGTGCCCAGGTCCGCCAGCGAAACGAGGTCGACCTCCTCATCGAAATGCTGGGTGTATACCCCGAGCGCGACGTTGCGTTGGGCCGGGTCGAACTCCCCGTTCTGGGTGCCCAGCAATTGGTCGGAGAGGACGCCGAAGACAGCGGGATGCCCGGTCACGGCGGCGCTCAGTGAGGTGAGATGCGCCGCGGGCGGTGACGAGCCGCGCGGCCTGACCGGCCGTGATCTCCCGGGGCGCCGGCCCGGATTGGAGATGACGGGATGCCGGCTCGTCGTTACCGCCCTTGTGGACTTCGGAGAAGAATTGGCTGAGGGTGACGGGCTGGAGTGCCGGGTTGCCCGAGATCCCTTCGAGGAGCGCCGTCAGGAACGCAGGGGAAGAGGCCTGCCACGAGCCCTGTGGTTCGAGGACGATGCCGCGGGCGTCCGTCTCGTACGGGTTCTCGAAATGGATGAACTCGAGGGCGGCCAGGAGTTGGTTGGCGGCCAGGACGGGATCTCCCGGGTCGGCCCGGAAGAACGAGGAGAGCTGGCTGTCGGCGGCCGCCGCGGTGACGTGGGTCCCGCGACCGAGGGGGAGAGAGAAGGTCTGGGCGAAGGTGAGGGAATTCGAGGAGCTCGACCCGGCGGGCGCCAGGTTGGTGTCGGCCAGGACCATGCGGTCGGCACGCGCGGCCTGCAGCCCCGCCCCGAGGTCGGCCGCGCTGGCATTGGTGAAGGTCGAGGACGTGTCCACCCAGGGGCCCGGGGTCGGATGGAGGCCCGACTGGCGCAGGAGGGTGTCCCCCCGTGTGAGCTGTTCGGGGATTTCGTCCAGCAATCCGCCGCCCGCCAGGGCGGCGACGTCGACGGGGACGTAGGGCTGGTCGATGAGCTCGTCGCCATCGGGGGCCGCGGTCAGGCTCTGCAGCTGTTGTCTGGCCCGCCGGCCCGGCTTGCCGTCGGTCAGGAGGCTCTCCATCGTGACGGGGTTGGCCGCCAGCGTCAGGGCGACGCCGCTATTGGAGAAGAGCACATCCGTCACCTCCTCCTGCAGCTCGAGGGAGGCTTTCGACGGTGGTGTGAGGTCCGGGCGAGAACGAGCCCGAGAGCGGGATGACCAGGCCCACCCGGAGTGCTCCGCCGGTCCCGACCGAACTGCTCAATCCCGGCTCTTGATAGGTGAGGAACGTGGTGTGGCGGGCGAGGGCCGTTGTGGAACCTTGGCGGTACAGGGCGACCGATACCGGATAGACGCCGCCACAGCTCCCGTCATCCGGCGTGCATCCGAGGATCACCGTGGGCGGACCCGGCCGGGCAGGCCACGCTGTTCGGGGGCACGGTGGTCGGGGCCTGGGCCTTGCTGTCCGGGAGGACGGTGGCGCAGGTCACTGCTCCGGGGCCTGCGGCGGTGTCCGTCACGGTGGCGTTGAATTGCTTGAGGACGCTTTTGTCAGGCACCGCATTGGTCGCCTGGGCCAGTTCGGTCGCAGTCCTGATGCGGCTGTAGAAGGTCACTTCGACCCGCAGCGTCGTCGACCGCCCCGGCTGCGGTCCCCACCCCCGCCGTGAGGGAGAACCAGGGGGAGGCCGGGGTGACCCACGGCGTTTGTGCGGCCAGGGTGAGGACGGCCGTGGACGGGCCGGTTCCCGTGGCGCCGGAGGTGCTCGATGTGCTCGATGTGGTCCCGGTCGGTCCCCGCGGTGCCGGAACTCGTGGTGGCCGCTTGGTTGCGCACCTCGGCCATAGCGGGTGCGGTACCGGCGAGGAGCCCCGTCGCCAGCGCGAGAGCGCAGAGGCAGAGCGTGGCCCAGCGCGTCGACACAGGGCCACGCTAGATGCCGCACTACCGTGGTCGGGTGCCATCCACGTCCGTACCCGAGCGATTCCGTCCTCTCCAAGACGCGACGGCTGAGCTGGCTGAGCGATTCCGCCAGGCCGGCCGCAGTCTGTATCTGGTGGGGGGCTCCGTCCGTGACGCGCTCTTCCCGGCGGCCGCTGCGGCGAACCACGACTTCGATCTCACCACTGATGCACGTCCCGACGAGATAGAGCGCCTCGTCCGGGGGTGGGCCGACGACGTGTGGACGCAAGGGGCACGCTTCGGGACCGATCGGGTGCCGGCGCGCCGGCGAGCTCTTCGAGATCACGACGCACCGCGCCGAGGTCTACGTGCCCGATTCCCGCAAACCCGACGTCACGTTCGGCGACGATATTGAACAGGACCTGTCGCGGCGCGACTTCACCATCAACGCCCTGGCGTTGCGGCTGCCCGACATGGAACTGGTGGACCCTTTTGCGGGTCTGGCCGATCTCGCCTCGGGGCGCCTGCGCACACCGCTCGATCCGGAGATCTCCTTCGGCGATGACCCTTTGCGCATGTTGCGCGCGGCGCGCTTCATGGCCCGTTTCTCACTGAAGCCCGATCCCGCGCTCGAGTCGGCGGTCGAAGCGATGCACGAGCGGCTCTCCATCGTGTCGCGTGAGCGCATCCGCGATGAGCTCGACAAGATCATGGTGCTCGACACGCCCTCCGAGGCGTTGTGGTTCGTGGTGCGCACCGGTTTGGCCGCGGACTTCCTGCCCGAGCTGCCCGGCCTCGCGCTCGAGCAGGACCCCATTCACCGCCACAAGGACGTGCTGGCGCACACGCTGGCCGTGGTGGACAAGACGTCGGCGGATCGCGTGCTCCGCCTGGCTGCGCTCTTCCACGATGTGGGCAAGCCCCGCACACGGGCCATCACCGACGGCGGCGTGAGCTTCCATCATCACGAGGTCGTCGGGGCGCGCATGACGCGCACCCGCATGGAGGCGTTGCGCTATTCGGCCGACGACGTCAACACCGTGGTGCGGTTGGTCGAGCTCCATCTGCGCTTCCACACCTACCGCCTCGGCTGGACCGACAAGGCGGTGCGCCGCTACGTGCGCGACGCCGGCGACCACCTGGAACGGCTCAACGAGTTGACGCGCTGCGACTGCACGACGCGCAACGCCAGCAAGGCGCGGGCGCTGGCCCGTCGTATGGACGAGCTCGAGGCGCGGATCACCGAGCTCGGCGAGGAAGAGGAACTGCGGGCCTTGCGGCCCGACCTGACGGGGAATCAGGTCATGGAGCTGCTCGAAGTGGGACCGGGCCCTGTCGTCGGGCGCGCGCTGGCGTTCCTCATGGAACTACGCCTCGACGAAGGCCCCCTCGGCGAGGAAGAGGCGGGCCGTCGTTTGCTCGAGTGGTGGCGGGCCCAGGACTGAGCTGGAGCTGGCGGCGCCGCCGAGGTCAGTCGGCGGGCCAGACGCCGCCGCGGTCGCCGGCGGCGAACGACTCCACCAGTTCCTGCGCCACGTCGTCGTGGTACTGCACCGGGGGCGACTTCATGAAGTATGCCGAAGGGCCGAGGAGTGGTCCGCCGATGCCGCGGTCGAGGGCCAGCTTGGCGCAGCGGACGGCATCGATGATGACGCCGGCCGAGTTCGGGGAGTCCCACACTTCGAGCTTGAGCTCGAGGTTCAGCGGCACGTCGCCGAAGTTGCGGCCTTCCATGCGGATGTAGGCCCACTTGCGGTCCTTCAACCACGGCACGTGGTCCGAGGGCCCGATGTGGACGTCGTCGGCGTCGAGCAGGCTGTCCTCGATCTGGCTGGTGACGGCCTGGGTCTTCGAGATCTTCTTCGACTCGAGACGCTCGCGCTCGAGCATGTTCTTGAAGTCCATGTTGCCGCCGACATTGAGCTGATAGGTGTGGTCGAGGGCCAGGCCGCGGTCTTCGAAGAGGCGGGTGAGGATGCGGTGCACGATGGTGGATCCGACCTGGCTCTTGATGTCGTCACCGACGATCGGCACGCCGGCGTCGCGGAACTTGCGGGCCCATTCGGGATCCGAGGCGATGAAGACGGGGATGGCGTTGACGAACGCCACGCCGGCGTCGAGGCAGGCCTGGGCGTAGTGGCGCTGCGCCTGCTCGGAACCGACGGGCAGGTACGAGACGAGGACGTCGGCCTTGGCGTCGCGCAGGGCCTGGGCGACGTCGACCGGCGCGGCCGGTGACTCCTCGACGACCTCGCGGTAGTACTTGCCCAATCCGTCGAACGTCGGCCCGCGCTGGACGGTGACACCGACCTCGCCGACGTCGGCGAAGCGGATGGTGTTGTTCAGCCCGGCGTGGATGGCCTTGCCGAGGTCGGTGCCGACCTTGGTCTGGTCGACGTCGAATGCCGCCACGGGGACGATGTCACGCACGTGATAGCCGCCCAGCTCGACATGCATCAGGCCGGGCACGGTGTCCTCGGGCTGCGCGTCGCGGTAGTAGGTGATCCCTTGGATCAGCGAACTGGCGCAGTTGCCGACGCCGGCGATAGCGAGGCGGATAGGGGTGCTCATCGGATGTCTCCTTCATAGGTGAGCTCGGTGGGAACCGAGTGTTCAAACGTGCCTTCGGTGGGAAGCGAAGCGGGGAGCGGCTGGGTCGTGGCGCGCTCGCTGGCAATCAGCCGGTCGAGCCAGGTGATGTCCTGGGCCACGCTGTCGGCGGTGTGCTGTACGACCGAGCGGGCGTAGACGTCCAGTTCGACGTCGGTCCCCTGGGCCTCGGCCAGGCGTTGGACCAGTTGGGCCCGGCGGCGCTCGAGGAGCGAGAGCCGGGCCTGGGGGGCGAGATGCCGGGCGAAGGCCAGACGGAGCCCGAAGCTCCGTGCGTCGTCGAGCGAGCTGCCATCGGCCAGGAGCTGGACGAAGAGTTGGCGGCCCTTCTCGGTGATCCGGTACACCTTCTTGCCCCGCCGGGAATGGCCGGGCGAGTGACGGCGGGCCCGCAGGACCGCCAGCTCCCCGCTCAACGACCCCGTGGGCGGAGCCTTGGGTGCCGTCCCCTGCGCCGGGTCACGGGCGGCGGATCCCTCGGTCGCCACCACGGCGCCGCTCTTCTCCAGCCGGGTCAGGGCCGGATAGATGGACCCGAAGGACACGTTGGCGAGAATGCCCAGGTTGTCACGCAATTGCCGCCTGATCTCGTAGCCGTGCAGGTCCCGTTCTTCCAGGAGCCCCAGGATCGCCATGTCCAACATTGCGCTTCAGTATATCGAATCGATATAGCGAAGTACACCACCCTGTCGCCTTCTGCTCACCGGGCACCCCCGCGAGTTCGAGATGACGGGTTGCCAATGGGGAGCGGGGCCGTTTGCAACGGGGAGATGTGGTGTGATCGCGGTGCGCGGGGGGTAGCCTTGCCGCCGTGTCCGTGACCTCGGAACCGGGGGCGTCTGGGAGAGGAGTCAGCGCCGATATCTCGGCGGGGGTGGAGTACCGCCTCGTGCGCAACCGGGTCATCAACGACGTCGAGCGGGGACGGACCCTGAAGGTCGATGTCTGCGACGCCCACCCCGAATTGCTCCGGGCCGCCCGCAACGTGGGCCGCCCGACCAAGGAGCGCTGCCCGATCTGCGACGAGAGCCGCCTGGTGAAGGTGACGTTCGTCTTCGGGGCGAAGCTGCCGGCCGGCGGCCGGTGCCCCGGAACTGCGGCCGAGCTCACCGCACTGTGCCGTCGGCCCGAGCCCGTGCTCTGTTACGAGGTCGAAGTGTGCCCGGAGTGCGCATGGCACCATCTGATGAGGAAGTATCCAGCCGGCGGGCCCAAGGCGCGCGGCCGGCGCAAGGTGGCCCAATGACCGGGCCGGCGCCAATGACCGGATCGACCCCGTGAGCGAGCCGGGCCCCGTGAGCGAGCCGGGCCCCGTGAGCGAAAAGGCCCCGGGCCCGGTGACGGTGCCCTCGCTGCGCAGTCGCAAGCGGCGGACCGGGGCGGTCCCGATCGTCATGGTGACCGCCTACGACGAGCCGGGGGCGCGGATCGTGTCCAACGCCGGCGTGGACATCTTGTTGGTGGGCGATTCGGTCTCCAACAACGTGCTCGGGCACAAGGACGCCCTCCATATCGACACTGATGTGATGGTCCATCACGTCGCCGCGGTGGCCCAGGCCCACCCCCGGTGCCTGATCGTCGGTGACATGCCGTGGATGAGCTACCACCTCTCGACGGAGGAGGCCGTCCGGAATGCGGCGAAGTTGATCCGGGCCGGCGCCCAGGCGGTGAAGCTCGAAGGAGGGCGGGCCCGTCTCCCGGTGATCGAGGCGATCATCCAGGCCGAGATCCCGGTCATGGGCCACCTCGGCCTGACCCCGCAGTCGGTCCTGGCCATGGGCGGCTTCAAGGTCCAGGCCCGCAACATCGCCGCTGCCGACGCCCTGCTCGATGCGGCCAAGTCTCTCGAGGCGGCGGGCTGCTTCGCCTTCGTGATCGAAGGGGTACCCGATGTGGTGGGTGCCGCGGTGACCGACGCCATCGGTGTCCCGACGATCGGCATCGGGGCCGGTCCCGCCTGCGACGGCCAGGTGATGGTCTTTCACGACCTGCTCGGCCTGGGCGCCCACACCCCGCCCAAGTTCGTGCGCCAGTACGCCGAGCTCGGGCGGATCGCCACCGAGGCCATCGCCGCCTTTGCCGACGACGTGCGCGGCGGGAGTTTTCCGAGCGACGCCGAGAGCTACCACGGCTCGGCCGAGCTCGGCGAGGCGCTGAGCCTGACTTGACCGCTGAGCGGCGCCCGTCCCTGCTGGTTCGGGCGGGGAAAAGAAGAACCCCGGGCTCGACTAGTATCAATGCCCGCAACAGACCCTGCCCCTGACCGTCAGGGGCCCGGAGCGTTTCGCCCGGTCCAGAGGGAGGTACCGTCCGCATATGCGGCCTTACGAAGTCATGGCCATCTTTGAGGCCACCACCGACCCCACCGTCATTCAGGGGGTCCTCGACCGCGTGCTCGAGGTCATCCGCAGCACCGGGGGCAACCCCGGCGCCATCGACCGCTGGGGCAAGCGGACATTCGCCTACGAGGTGAACCACAAGCGCGAGGGCTATTACGTCGTGGTCGAGTTCACGTCGGGCGTCCAGACCGTGGCCGACCTCGACCGCATGCTCGGCCTGGCCGACGAGGTCGTGCGCCACAAGATCGTCCGGCTGCCCGAGTCCGTCGGCGGTCGCAAAGTGGCGGCCCAGCCGGCCGCCGGCTGAACCCCGATGCGGGTCGGGACGAGAGGAGTACACAATGGCGACGGATAACAGCGTGGTCCTGGTAGGCAACATCACCCGGGACCCTGAACTGCGCTTCACCAACACGGGCCAGCCGACGGCTTCCTTCGGCCTGGCGGTCAACCGGCGTTGGCAGAACCGCCAGACCCAGGAATGGGAGGAGGCCACGTCCTTCTTCGACGTGGTGTGCTGGCGCGAGATGGCCGAGAACGTCAGCGAGACGCTGACCCGGGGCTCCCGCGTCATGGTGGCCGGCCGCCTGGAGCAGCGCAGCTGGGAGACCCAGGAAGGGGACAAGCGCTCGAAGGTCGAAGTCGTGGCCGACGAGATCGGGCCTTCCCTGCGCTGGGCCACCGCACAGATAACCAAGAACGAGCGACGGGGCCCGAGCGACGGTCCGCCGCGTGGCGGGAACCGACCCCCGCAATCGTCACCCCCCCCAGCAGCCCCCAACAATGGCGGCGGCTACGGATTCGATGAGGAGCCCTTCTGATGGCACGGAACAATCAACGTGGAGGCACGACGACTCGTCGGGCGCCCAAGGACCTGGGGCGCCGGGTCAAGAAGAAGCCGTGCGCGCTGTGCCGCGACCAGACGGCATGGGTCGACTACAAGGACGTCCCGATGCTGCGCAAGTACATGAGCGACCGGGGGAAGATCCGCTCGAGGCGGGTCACCGGGAACTGCGCCCAGCACCAGCGGGCCCTGGCCCAGGCCATCAAGACCGCCCGTGAGCTGATCCTGTTGCCGTACACCCAACGGACCGTGACCGAGCGCCCCGGTGGGCGCGGCGGTGGACGTGACCGGGGCGAGCGGGGAGAGCGCGGCGAGCGGGCCGAGCGGACGCTGAGCGACACCATCGGTGCCGACGCGCCACGCGACCGTGATGCCAGCGTGGAGATCCTCGGCGATGTCGAGGAGTTCGACCGCCAGAACGCCGACGGCGTGGAGGCACCCGGAGCCGATGCCGCCGGAGCCGATGACACGGTCGGGGCCGATGACACGGTCGCGGCGGCCGGGTCGGCGCAGGACGAGGAGGATGACCGATGAAGGTCCTCCTGCGGGACGACGTCGACGGGGTCGGCCGCCGGGGGGACATCGTCAAGGTGGCCGGCGGCTTCGCCCGGAACTTCCTGCTCCCGAAGGCCGGGCCATCCTGGCCAGTCCCGGTGTCGAAGGCCAAGCGGCCCAGATGCGCAAGGGCCGCGACCTGCGCGAGGCCAAGGACCGGGGCGCCGCGGAGGGCCAGGCCACCATCCTGGCCGGAGCGGTCATCCCGATCTCGGCCCGGGCCGGCGGCGGCGGACGGCTCTTCGGCTCCATCGGTCCGTCCGATGTGGTCAAGGCGATCCGCGCCACCAAGGGTGTGGAAATCGACAGCAAGCACATCTTGCTGACCGACCACATCAAAGAGGTTGGGTCCTACGACATCACAGTGGAGCTCTTTCCGGGGGTGGCCACAGTGGTGACAGTCGAGGTCACAGCCACTTCCTGAGGTTTTGGCGGGGGTTGAAGGCAGGGGAGGACCGTGCGGGTATCCGCGCTGTCACACCCCGCGAGGAGCATTGTGGGATGCAGATGGAATCCCATGGTCCTCCACAGGTCTCGGGCGGTTGTCCACAGCCGCACCCTCTATTTGGGGGATCCAATCCCCAGCTTGTTGCTCTCGTTACCCACAGCTCATTGCGTGCAGAGTTGGGGGACCGTGGTCCAAGCCTTTGATGACACCCGCCCCCGCCAGCTTCGGGCGGCCCCCGCCCCTTCGAGTACGAGCCGGGTCCCGCCCCACAACCTCGAGGCGGAGGAGTCCCTCCTCGGGGCGATGCTGCTCTCCAACGATGCTGCGTCGGTAGCGATCGAGAAGTGCTCGGCCGGCGACTTCTACAAGCCGGCGCACGGGCACATCTTCGGGGCCATCCGTGCGCTCATCGAGCGGGGTGAGCCGATCGACGCGGTGACCGTCACCGATGAGCTCCAGCGCTCGGGGTTGCTGGAGGCGGTGGGCGACCCGTCGGTGTTCATCTCGCTGCAGGCCAATACCCCGTCGATCGCCAACGCCCGGCACTACGCCGCCATCGTCGAGGAGCATTCGCTCCTGCGCCGGCTCATCGGCGTGGCCGGTGAGATCGCCGACCTGGCGTACTCGGTGCCCGAAGACGTGGAGACCGCCGTCGACGAAGCCGAGCAGATGATGTTCAACGTGGCCGAGCGGCGGACGGCCGACACGATGTCACCGCTGCACGAACTCCTCCTCAAAGGTCTGGATCGCATCGAGGAGCTCGGCAAGCGCGGTTCGGCCATCACCGGGGTGGCCACGGGCTATCACGAGCTGGACAAGATCCTCCTCGGTCTGCAGCCCTCGACGTTGACGATCGTCGGGGCGCGTCCGGGTATGGGAAAGACCAGCTTCGCCCTGGGGATCCTGGCCCACGTCGGCGTGGTGGTGCAGCGCCCGGCGCTCCTGTTCTCGCTCGAGATGGGACACCTCGAGCTCACGCAGCGCATGCTGGCGTCCGAGGCGGAGGTGAACGGGCAGAACCTCCAGACCGGTCAGATCCGTACCCAGGACTGGCCCAAGCTGGGCACCGCGGTCACGCGGTTGAGCAACGCCCCCATCTTCATCGACGACAACCCCAACGTCACGGTGATGGACATCCGGGCCCGGGCCCGGCGACTGAAGAAGTCCGAGGGCGATCTGGGCCTCGTCGTCATCGACTACCTGCAGCTGATGACCGGCCGGGGCAGGGCCGAGAACCGGCAGACCGAAGTGGCCGAGATCAGCCGGGGCTTGAAGATCCTGGCCCGCGAGCTCGAGGTGCCGGTTGTCGCGCTGTCGCAGTTGAGCCGGAATCTCGAGTCACGTCAGGACAAGACGCCCATGCTGTCCGACCTCCGCGAGTCCGGCTCGCTGGAGCAGGACGCCGATGTTGTGCTGTTCCTCTACCGCGAGTCCGAGTACAACGACGAGGTGGCCATCGACCGGGCCGACGATGCGTTGGTGGACGTGGCCAAGCACCGTAACGGTCCGACCGGCAAAGCCAACCTCTTGTTCCTGAAGCAGTACGCCCGCTTCGAGAACGGACGGAGCATGTAGCTCGGGCGAGCTCCGGTCGGTGATCGGATGTCGGTGCCATCAACCAGGCTGGTACCGGTTCGGGCTCCAGCTCAGTCGGTGCTCAGTCAGGGAACGACTGGTCCTCCAACAGGAGATCCTCGTAGAACGCCCCGAACGTCCGGTCCGGATGCACGATGACGATCTCGAGCACCCACAGATTGGGGTTGGGCCGGAACTCGACCTCGGCCAGCGTGCCGTCGTAGTGGGCCGAGTGGGGGAATTCGGAGAGTCGGTGTCCTGTGAGGTCGAGATTCAATATCCAGCCGAGTCTCGCCGCAGCGGCGATGGCGTACTCGTAAAGATCCTTGCCCGTCGTGCCACCACGGAACCACTTGTCGCGCACCTGATCCCAGATGATCCGGACCTCTCGCCTGGCTCGATGATGTTCGAGGTTCGAGCCGACGACGAAGGTGTCACCGGCATCGCCTTCGGTCTCATCGTAAATCGGTCCGATGTCGATGAAGAAGATGTCGTCGTCGCCGAGGATGGTCCCCTCGGCCGATTTCTCCGAGAAGTTCTTGGTCGTGTTGGGACCGAAGCGCACCATCGTCTTGTGCCAGCCTCGACGCATCCCGAGTTCGGTCAGCGTCGCGCGCGCCATCGCGGTGGCGTCCTCTTCGCGCATGCCGGGGTGCACCTGCTCCGCAATACGGTGCACCGCCTTGCGCGTCCGGGCCCGCACATCCATCAGTTGCGCGATCGAGAAGTTCTCTCCGGTTCCCTCGGACTCCTCCGGCGCCGTCATCTCGTCGTTCAGATGAGATCCGCCAGGCCTTCCCAACCTTCGGGCGGCGGGGCCAGGTGCCAGAACTGCTCGGGCACGTGGCCCTCGAGTCGGGCCGTGAGGGCATGCTCGTTCTCGAGCGGGGGGATCTGGCTGGTGTAACAGAAGATGGCCCGGCGTTTGCGCTCTTCGTCGGGCACGTGGGGGACGATGGCCGGCGTCGGCCACGGCTGCGCCCGCAACAGCTTGGCGACCCGCCACGCCAACAGACCGGGGATGTGTTTGTAACCGTGGTCCTCGTAGCAGAACCAGGACCGCTCCAATTGTGCGGACCGCACGAGCAGCGACGCCTCATGGACCATCACGTGGTCCGGGTTGCCCAGGCCCATGGGGACGAAGACCGCCGTGGGGTCGATCTCTGCGATGGCCTCGGCCAGGGCGGGCACCACGTCCTCGGGCGTCGGGCGATCGGCCGGGGCCAGGTACTGGTGGTCGGGGAATTCCAGCCAACGGTGCGCCGACCCGAGCACCTCGAGTGCGGCCAGGTCCTCGAGCCGCCGGGCCGCCACCACGTCGTCACCCGCTTTGAACCCTCCCAGTGCGTCCCACTCCGAGGGCACATCGGGGTAGGCGGGAGGTTCGCCGGCGAGGACCGTGATGACCGTCGTGTCGGGGTAGCTGGCCAGCACGTGACCAGCTCCCATCGCGGCGTCATCGAAGTGCGGCGACACCACGACGATGCGTCGGAATGTCCCGGGGTCGAGCACGCCCCATGTCGGTTCAGCGAATACCATGCAGCGGACTATACGGCGACGTCCTATTGGACGACGTCTAAACGGCGACGTCGTCCACTTCGTCGGGGACAGCGAGATGGTTGCGGAACCGCGGCATCAGCAAGCCGATGATGACCGCCCCCGCGATACAGGCCAGCCCACCGGATACCACTGAGAACTCGATGCTCGTCGCGGTGGCCACGGCGCCGGACTCCATGTCGCCCAGGCGCGGCCCACCCTGGACGACCGCCATCTGTATGGAGGACATCCGGCTGCGGAAACGCACGGGGATGCTCGTCTGCAGGATCGTGTTGCGCAGCACGGCCGAGATCACGTCCGCCCAACCCGCGATGGCGAGCATGAGCAATCCGACCCACAGGGTGTCGACGAGACCGAACACGGCGATGGCCGCTCCCCACGCGACGACAGCGAAGATCACGCCCCATCCCTGGCGCTTGAGGTTGGCCACCCAACCGGTGGTCACCGCCCCGATGAGGGCACCCACACCCGGCGCCGCATACAGGAAGCCCAATGTGATGGTGCCACCGCCGAACACCGCGCCGGCCATGGCGGGGAACAGGGCGCGTGGCATGCCGAAGACCATGGCGTTGATGTCGATGATGTAGACGCCCTGCAGCGCCTGGTGCCCGCGCAGGAACCGCATCCCTTCCTTGACCGACTTCCAGGGGCCGATCCCAGGACCATCGGCGCCCGGGATCGGGGCCATCATCGCTGTGGCCACGAATGCGAGCACATAGGTGCCGGCGTCGATCCCGTACACGAGGGGGAGACCGATGCCGAGCAGGATGCCCGACAGCGCCGGACCGACGACGCTCCCCACTTGGAAGGTGATCTGCATCATGGCGGCCGCCGCCGGAATATACCGACGTTCCACCAGGCCGGGCACCGAGGCCATCCGCGCCGTGTTGGAGAAGCCGTTGATCCCCGCGGCAACCGAGCTGATCAGGTAGATGGCCAGCAGGGAGGGGTGGGCGACCGAGGCGTTGAAGGCCAGCGCAGCGCTCGTCAGCGACAGAGCGATTGCCGACCAGAGCATGATGCGCCGGCGATCGTGTGAGTCCCCCAGTGGTCCGGCCAACAGCGCGCCGGCGATGAATGGGAACAGCTGGGCCAGGCTGATGGCACCCACCTGGAGGGACGAGTTGGTGATCCGGAAGACCTGATAGGGGATGGCCACCACTGTCAGCTGCGTGCCGAGCATGGAGATCAGCTGACCGATGAACAGCAGCCTGAAGTCCCTGCTCTCGCGCAGCGGGGTGGGGTCCACCAGGATCTTTCCCGGCATGGGAGCAGCCTACGGGTTGCCGGTGCCGCGCCGGGATGTGGGCGTCACGGTGCGTTCACCTTTCTGTCACCGAACCCCGCGCGCCTTTTTGCCGTTCCGGTGTGGCCCCTAGGATGGTGCCGCATGACGACCACAGGGGAAGAGCGGACCCTCGACGCCGCAGGCCTCCTGTCCCGCCAACTGGGCGAGGTGGCCGCCAACGTCGGGTCGGTCCTCTTCGGCAAGCGTGACGTGGTGCGCCTCACCCTCGCCTGCCTCGCCGCCGGGGGCCATCTCCTCATTGAGGATCTCCCGGGGGTCGGCAAGACCACATTGGCCAAGGCACTGGCACAGACGCTCGGACTGCACTGCCGCCGGGTCCAGTTCACGGCCGACCTGTTGCCGTCCGACCTCATCGGCGCCATGGTGCTCGATCGTGAGCGGATGACACCGGTGTTCCATCCCGGACCGGTCTTCACCAACATCTTGCTGGCGGACGAGCTGAACCGGGCTTCGCCCAAGGCGCAATCGGCCCTGCTCGAAGCCATGGAGGAGGGTCAGGTGAGTGTGGACGGGGTCACCCATCCGCTGCCCCAGCCGTTCATGGTGATCGCCACCCAGAATCCCTACGACGCGTCGGGCACCTATCCGTTGCCCTTCAGCCAGCGCGACCGGTTCCTGCTGCGCACCAGCATCGGCTATCCGGGACGAAAGGCCGAGGAGCATCTGCTGGCCACCAGCGGCGCCCGGCCCCGGCCCGAGGACCTCGCCGTCATCGGGGGGCTCCCCATGCTGGCCAACCTGGCCCGGGCGGTGGACAACGTCTACGTCGCCCCCGAGGTCCGGGCCTACGTCCTCGATCTGGTGGAGGCGACGCGCAATCACCCGAGCCTCCTTTTCGGCGCGTCGCCGCGGGCGGGGCTGGCCCTGCTGCGCACCGCCGCCGGTTTCGCCGTGACCGCGGGGCGCGACTACCTCACCCCGGACGACGTCAAGGCGGTCGCCGGTGTGGTGCTCGGTCACCGGCTCGCCATCACCTCGGCTGCGGAACTCGGGGGCTCTTCATCCGCCTTCGTCATCGCCGAGCTTCTGGCGAGCATCCCGGTGCCGGTGCGCGCGCCCGTTTCCGCCGGGTAGACGTCGGCCTGCATGGTGCAGCGTCGACGCACGCCGGAGCATCGACCGACATCGCCGGACCGCGTGAGACGCACGGACGGTGTGAGACCGACGACGCGTGGACTCATCGCGCTGGGCGCCATACCCATCAGTGCGGTCGCCGGCGTCCTTCTCGGGGCGGAGGAGTTGGTCCTCGTCGCCCTCGCGCTCGTCACGGTCCTGGTCAGTGGGATCGTGCAGACCGCATCCAGGGCCCGTCGGGCCCGGGGGAACTGGCGCATGGGGGTGGTCCTCGCATCCAACGATGCGGAGATCGGGAGCGACCTCGATATGACCGTCACCCTGGCGGCCGCCGGCCGTGGCGGGGCGACACCGGTCTGGTTGGAAGATCCGCAGGAATGCTGGGACCGGGTCCATCGCGGCGCCACCATCGGCGGAAGGCGACGGCTGCCGAATCCCTCCCTGGTGCTGCGGGTGGCGCATGTGGACAGTGGGGCCGCGGTGGAGCTCCGCTTCCCTGCGCCCACCGACATCCGGGGCGTGTTCACGCTGCGCGCGTTGCGACTGTGGTGTTTCGACAGTTTCGGGCTCGTGGCCCGACCCGTAGCCGTCGGCCCGAGCGCCACCATTGCCGTGCATCCCGTGCCGCTCCGCGTCGAGATGGATGACGGATTGCTCCGTGGCCAGCGCGAGACGGACGAAAGCCATGCCGTGCCGCGCCCGGCCCAGCCGAGACGGGACAGCTTCGGTGACTTCTCCGGTCTGCGCCCTTACGTGCCGGGAGATCGGTTGCGCCTGCTCTACTGGCCCGCCCTGGCGCGCAGCGGCGAGTTGATGGTGCGCGACTTCGAGGACTCGGGCCCGCCCCGTGTGCACATCGTGGCCGACGTCCGTCCGCTCGTCGGGGAGCCCGGATCCGAACGCGTGCTGGCCACTGTGGCCGGTATCGGCTTGCAGGTCCTGGCACAGGGCTCGGTCGTCGAGCTGTCCACGACGGCGGGCGAGCGGTTGGCCATCGGACCGGGACCTCTCGGGGCCGGGTCGCTGCTGCGCGCCATCGCCTCGTTCGAGACCCCGGCTCACCCCGGCCGGCTCTGGCGGCGCGACCGTCGGAAGGCCCATCCCGCGCCGCCGGGGCACCGCGTGGAAGGTCCGGCGGCGGGGACGGCGGGGACGGCGTTGGTCGTGACCACAGCGGACGGCGTGCGCGCTCTGCCGGGGACCCTGGGCTTCGCGCACGTCCTGATCGCCCCATGACGACCACCGTGCTCACCCCCCTGCCCCGGCCTCCGGACGACCCGCCGACGCGCCGGCAGCGCACGTCGCGCCGGGCCGGCGTGAGCAGCGTGGCACCGTTGATCTTGTCAGTGTCGGTGGCCATCGCTCTGAGCCGGTTGACGGCCCATGGCATGAGCGCCCGAGTCCTGTTGCCCCTGGTGCTGGCGATCGTCATCGCGGACGTCGTGACGGCGCTGTCCCTGCGTCTGCATATCAACCTGGGACTCGCCGTCGCCTTGGGCTGGGTGATCGCGTTCTGCGGTCTCCTCGTCATCGTCGACCCGTCCGTTTTCGACCCCGGTTCGCCCCACTTCCTCCACCTCTCGATCATCTCGGGGCAGTTGCATGCGGGGCAGGCCGCGCTGGCCAATGACGGCACCCCCTTGCCGAGCCTGCGTGGCGTCATCATCATTCTGGGTGCGATCGGAGCCGGCGCGGCGGCCGTGACGAGAGGTATCTGGGCCCGCCAACGGCGGCGGCAGTTCGTCGATCAGGGCCGCGGTCCGCTGTCTCCGTGCCTGGCTCCTTCGGTCGCCATCTTCTTGTACTCGACGCTCGTCAGTGCGGAGCAGAACCGGGTCGCCGCGTTTGTTTCGTATTTCCTCGGCGTCCTGATCTTCGTCGTCCTGGCCGATCGCACCGCGTCACCGGTCGCTGCGCCGGACGGCGGACCGGCATCAATGCAGCAAGGGCACCGGGTGTGGGGGACGGGCGCAGGGGCGGCGTGCATTCTGGTGGTTCTGGTCGCCGTGGCGGCGGGTGCCGGGCTCTCGGGCATGCGGCTCACGGTGTTCCACGTGACCCCGCCCGCCCCCGCGACGCCGGCGACCGCCGCCGGTCATGCCGCGCCGCAGAACCTGATCACCGGCATCTCCCTGGTCGACAATCTCCGCGACACCGAAATCACCGAATCGCACACGGTGATCTTCCACGCCTCGTCCCCCGTCAGCACGTACTGGCAGGTCGGGACCCTGTCGTCGTTCAACGGCACGCAGTGGCTTCCCAGCGCGGAGGTGAGCGATGCCCTGACCGGCTCGAGCGGCGAGCTCCGGGCCGCGTTGGCCTCCACCGCGCTCCCGACGCCGGCTCCGGCGCAGACGTTCACGGCGAAGGTGACGATCACCAACTTCGCCAGCCGTCTCCTGCCCGCCCCGCCGGGCACACTCTCGGTGCGCGGCCTCACCGGGGCGACCGCCATCCAACAGGAGGGTGTTCTCGCACCGTCGGCCGACGTGACGGGCGCCAGCTACGACGTGACGGCCCCGCTGGCGGCGGCGCTCCCTACCGGCGGACACCAGTTGTCGTCCTCCGACCCGCGCCTCGCCCCCTACCTGGCCCTGCCGACGCAGCCCGCCGTGGTGGACGAGTTGGCCCGCCAGGCGGTCGGGCACGCGGCCTCGCCCGCGGCGAAGGCGCAGGCGCTCGTCAACTGGTTCCGGTCCGGGAGGTTCCGTTACACCCTGACGCCGCCGCCGACCAGTGGCTCGGACCCCCTGGTGCAGTTCCTCACCGTGACCAGAGCGGGTTTCTGTGAGCAATTCGCCGGCGCCTACGGGGTCCTGGCCCGATCCCTCGGGCTACCGACGCGCCTGGTCGTCGGTTTCATCGACGGCCAGGTCGGAACCGACGGGACGACGACCGTGACCGGCGCCGATGCCCACGTATGGCCGCAGGTGTATCTCGGTCCCGCTGCCGGGTGGGTCTCTGTCGAGCCCACGCCTCCCGCGGCCACCGGTGCGCCGGCGCCACAAGGTGTGATGGGGCCCACGGCGGGGACCGGGGCCACGGCGACGCCGGCGACCGCCGTGGCGGGGACGACCCCCAGCACCGCCCCGAGCTCGACGGGTGCCACCACACCCGGATCGCAGGGCGCGGCCTCGCAGCCGAAGAGCGATCGACCGCCCACCTCGGCCCAGGCGACCGGGCCACGGCTTCGCGTGGTGGACCGTCCTGGCGCTGCTCGCCGCCCTCGCCGCCCTCGCTGCCCTCGCCGCCCTGGGCGTCGGGGCCTGGCGGCGCCGGCGCGCCGTTCATGACGCCGCCGTGGGAGCCGACGAGCGGGTGGTGCGTTCCTGGGAGCGGGCGGTGGTGGCGCTGCGGCGCCAGGGCCTGGCGCGCCGTTCGGACGAGACACCGGCGGAGTTCGCCGTCCGGGTACGACTGGCCGAGGGATCGACCGCAGAGACGGTGAAGGCCGATGCCGTGGCCGACCTCGCCGGACTGGTCGAGCTGGCCTGCTACACGCCCCGGCCGTGCACGCCCTCCCAGGCCGCGCACGCCCACACGCTGGCCTCGACGATCGTGGCGGCGAACCGGTCGCACCGGCGCCGGGACGGGCGGCAGGACGCAAAGGCCTGAGGGGGACGGGAGAAGCAGAGGCACAGAGAAAAGGGCCTCTCTCGCGAGGGGCCCTTTTCTTGCACTGTCCTCTGGCCAGCCCCGGCGCTCAGAGAGCGACCCGGACGGGGTACTGCGGCGTTGCTACAGGGTTGGTGCGAACCCGACGACGTTCGTCGGAAGCGGGAGGCCGGACGTCCCGATCACCGCCGGCACCGAGCCGAAGAAGTGGGCGCTTCCTATCGGCACCAGCGAGGAGGACGAGCCCGTACCGACGGTCTTCGTCGCGTTGAAGGTGAAGATCCCACCGTCAGCCCCAGTGGCCCAGTAGCCGGTGCCGTCGGGTGCGTACGTGATGTTCACCACCGGGGCCGCCGGTGTGACGCCGCTCAGGGCCGGCGAACCGAAGAACGGCGTGTTGCCGAAGGCGACGATCGCGCCCTGCGCGGTGGCGATCAGGTAGCCCGGACCGATCGGGTCGGCTGCGATCCCGATGGCGGGCCCGTCGGGCTCGCCCGTGCCGAGCGTGTCGGAGAGCACGCCGGAGAAGACCGCGTCACCGAAGGTGAACACGCCACCGTCCGCACCCACGAGGTAGTACCCGTTGCCGGTCGACGTCAGGGAGATCCCGACGATCGGGGAGGCGAGCACCAGGTTGCCGGCCGAGCCGAAGAACTTGGCGTCACCGAAGGTGAACACGCCACCGTCGCCGGCCACGAGGTAGTAGCCCTTCCCATCCTTCGTCGGGACGATGCCGACGATGGGCGAGTTGAGCTTGAGCGCACCGAGGGAGCCGTAGAAAGCGGCGTCACCGAAGGTGAACACGCCACCGCTGGCGGTCGCCACCCAGTAGCCCTTCCCGGTCGAGGTCGGCGCGACGCCGACCACCGGCGCGTTGATCAGGCCGATCGCGCCACCGGCGCTGGGGGCGCTGCCGAAGTTGAACGTCCCGCCCTGGGAGGTGACCAGGGTGTAGCCGATCGCGGTCGGGACGGCCGCGCCGGCCGGAGCCGTGGCGAAGGCCAGAGGGGCCACCGCCCCGAGCGCGCCGACCAAAAGCGCCGAAGGTACCAAGCGTCGCGCCCGACGGGCCTTCCGGTTTGCTCGAACTGGGGTTGCAGCCACCTTGCCAGTGACGTCGTCGGACACGAACCGCTCCTCTCGTGGGAGCCTGACGTCAGCCAGGCCGCCTTCATTTCTCGTGGTATTCCTATCTGGTGAAGCTGAACTCTTTTTGATCAAAGGGCAAACGGGAGGTGTCGTCAGCATGAACGTTCGACCCCTCGTTCTCCGCTTCCGATGCCTCCAGCAGGTACATCGGAACCGGGGGGCAACCTAGTCCAGACTAAACCTCGTTGCACACTTGGATTTATACGGTATGACGTTCTGGCTCTCGGGAGAAGCGGGAAGAGCGATCGATCCGGGCGTCGGGGTGGACGGGGAGCGGGTGGCAGGGATCGGGTTAGTTAGCTGACCTGGCCGGTGACGTACTGCTCGGTGCGGGGGTCCGCCGGCGCGGAGAAGATCTGCTGCGTGGCCCCGTACTCCACGAGCTCGCCGATATGGTCGTCGTTGTCGAGCAGGAAGACCGCGGTCAGGTCGGCGCAGCGGGTGGCCTGGAACATGTTGTGGGTCACGAGGGCGATGGTGACCTCGGAAGCGAGGTCGACGATGGTCTCCTCGATGGCCGAGGTCGAGATGGGGTCGAGGGCCGAACAGGGCTCGTCCATCAGCAACACCTCGGGCTCGACCGCCAGGGCCCGGGCGATGCAGAGACGCTGCTGCTGGCCACCCGACAGCCGGACCGCCGGCTGGTCCAGGCGGTCTTTCACCGTGTCCCACAAGGCGGCGGACCGCAGGGCCGACTCCGCCGCGTCCTTGAGGACCTGCTTGTTGCGGATGCCGTTGAAGCGCAGGCCGGACGTCACATTGTCGATGATGCTCATGGTGGGGAAGGGGTTGGGGCGTTGGAAGACCATGCCGATACGGCTCCGGATGAGCTCGGGCTGGGCGTCGCGCCCGTAGATTTCCATGTCGCCCAGGCGGATGGAGCCACTCACCTTGCCGCCCGAGCGGTCGTGCATCCGGTTGATGGCCCGCAACACCGTGGTCTTGCCACACCCCGAGGGGCCCACGAGGGCCGTGACGCGATTCGCCACCAGGGGGAAGGTGACCCGGCGTACGGCGTGGACATTCCCGAAGTCCACCGAGACATCGGTCAGGGTGACGGCGGCGGGCGCGCCATCGAGCAATCCCACCTGTCCCGGGCCCTGAGCGAGGACCTCCTGCTGAATGCGGGCGGCAACCGCCGACGTCGTGTCAGACATTTCCTTCTCCCCTGCGCTGGATGAACACTATCGAGTTTTCCTGGTCAATCGGGCTGCGAACATCCGGCCGATGATGCTGAGGATGAGCACGCCGACCATGAGGACGAACGCCGCCCCCCAGGCGTCCTGCACGAGGTCGGGCGAAGCGGTGTTGGCGTTCTCCCAGATCACGATCGGGATGGCGTTCATGGGTTGGTTCATCGACAGAGTGAAGATCTGGCTCCCGATCGCCGTGAAGAGGAGCGGGGCGGTCTCGCCGACGGCCCGGGCCAGCGCCAACAGGTTGGCCGTGATGAGCCCGGGGACCGAGCCCCGCACGATCACCGATCGCACCACCCGCGACTGGCGGCGCCCCGAGGGCCAGGCCGGCCTCCCACAGCTCGTTGGGCACCGTGCGCATCGCTTCCTCGTCGCCCCGGATCATGATCGGCAGCATGAGCACGGCGAGCGCGAAGCTGGCCGAGTAGGCGGAGTAGTGACCCGTGTGGACCACGATCACGGCGTAGGCGAACAGCCCGATCAGGATGGAGGGCAGCCCCGAGAGCACGTCGGCCCCGAAGCGGATGGCATTGGGGATCGGGCCCCGTTTTTCCACCAGGAACAGAGCGATCAGCAGGCCGATCGGCATGGCGACGACCAGGGCCAGGCCGTTGATGAGGAGGCTGCCCACGATGGCGTTGGAGATACCGCCGCCGGGAACGCCTTCGGGTGTCGGCGAGTGGGTGAAGAAGGCGACCGACATCGCCGGGATGCCGCGTTTGCACACGTAGAAGACGAGGAAGCCCAGCGGTATCAGCACGAGGACCGTGCAGACGGCGAAGAGGATCCGGATGGCCAGTGCGATGGCCCGGCGTCGTCCGAGTGAGTGGCGGGCGCCGGCCTGAATGAGCGTGCGCCGCTCGTCGTAGGCGGTGTCCTTGCCCGAAGGGGCCGGAGCTTCCATCACGTCGGTGGTCATGGGAGTCGGAACCGGGCGTTCTTGCGCACGATGAGCCGGCCGCCGATGTTGACGATGAGCGTGATGGCCAGCAGCACGGTGGCGAGGGCCAGCAACGTGCTGTGGAGCAGCGTGCCGGGCTGGGATTCACCGAAATTCAGCACGATGACCGACCCCAGGACGGCGCCGGGGTTCAACAGCGAGAAGGGATGTTGGAGCACCAGGCTGTTGCCGATGAGCAGGGTGATGGCGATCGTCTCGCCGACGGCCCGCCCCAGGGCCAGCGTGGTGGCGGCCAGAATGCCCGAGTTCGCTCCCGGCACGACGACCTTGCGGACGACCTGCCAGGGCGTGGCCCCGAGGGCGAAGGCCGCCTCGCGGTCCAGGACCCCGACGCCGGCGAGCGCGGTGCGGGAGAGGGCGACCATGGTCGGGACGATCATGATGGAGAGCACGAAGCCGGCCAGGATGTAGCTGGCCCCGTGCGGTTGCCCCTTGAAGAGCAGTTCGACCACGGGGATCTTCTGGAGGAACGGCTCCACGTCGCGCAGGAAGATCGGCTGCAGCACGTAGAGGCCCCACAGGCCGACCACGATGCTGGGCACCGCCGCGATGAGGTCGATGGCCACCCCCACCGGGCTGGCGATGCGCCGCGGGCACATCTCGGTGAGGAAGGCCGCGGCGGCCAGGCCGACCGGTATGGCGATGACCATGGCGATGCCCGTCACGACCAGGGTGCCGATGATGAACTGGCCCGCTCCGTAGCTGTTGGTGGCTTCGTCCCAGGCCGTCGACCACAAGAACCCGATGCCGAAGTGGCCCCAGGCCATCGTCGACTGGCTGATGATGCCCTCGATGATGCCCACGAGGATCACGACGAAGAGCGCCGCCGAACCCCAGAGGAGAGCGGCGTAGCCCCTGCCCGAGGACAGGGAGCTACGCCGTTGCTCCAGCAGCCTGCGCGGAGAGTTCTCCTTGACCTCCACCTAGGAGAAGAGGGGTTGCCCGGCCGCGTTCTCCATCTTCAGGATCGTGGCATTGGCCAGCGCCTGGATGTTGGCCGGCAGGGCCACGTAGCCGATGGCCGACGAGTCGGCCTGGCCGGTGGTGGCCATCCAGTGGAGCAACTTGCCGAGCGCGATCCCGTTGTTCGAGTTGGCCTGCTTCTGGTAGACGAGCACCCAGCTGTAGGTCGAGATCGGGTAGGCCCCCGCCCCGGATCCGTTCACGATCAGGTAGTTGTCGGCTGTCACGTTGGGGAAGGACGCCGCGTCGGCGGCCACCGAGGAGCCGTTGGGGGTGACGAACGCCCCGGAAGAGTTCTGCACGGCGGCGTAGGGCAGGCCGGCCTGCAGGGCGTAGTCCAGCTCGACGTAGCCGACGGTCCCACCGCCACCCTGGACGTCACCGGCCACGCCGGCGTTCCCGTTCCCGCCCTCACCCTTGGGGAAGGTCGGCTGCTTGCCGACGAGGCTCGAGGGCCAATCGGTCGGGTCGACCGAGTGCAGGTAGTTGGTGAAGGCGTTGGACGTACCGCTCGAGTCGGCCCGGTAGACGGGCTCGATCGGCCCGGCGGTGCAGCCCGGGATGGCGCTCCAGTCGGTGATGGTGCCTTTGTAGATCTGGGCGATCTGGGTCCCGGTGATGTGGAACCCGTTGGGACAGCTCTTCGTGACGATGGCGATCCCACCGAGCACGACGGGCACCTGGAGGAGGGCGCCGCCGCTCCCGGTGGTCGTTGACGGCTCGGGCACGTCAGAAGCGCCGAAGTTGACCGAGCCGGCCAGGATCTGGGTCTCCCCGGCACCCGAGCCGACCGAGGCGTAGTTCACCGTCACCTTGGAGTTCGACTTGTTGTAGTCGTAGAACTGCCGGGCGAAGAGCGGCTGGTCGAAGGTGGACCCGGCGCCGGTCAGCGCAGCGGCCGGTGTGACGAAGTCGTTGGCCCCGCCCAGTGCGTTGTTGCCCGCCGGGGCGGCCGTGGTGGGGGTGGTGGGCTTCGCCGTCGTGGGCGTGGTGGTCTTGGCCGTGGTCGGGGTGGTGCCCGACTTGGTGGTGACCGGCGTGCTCGCGGAGGCGGCGGTCGTCGTCGTGGACGAGGGGGCCGTGGTGGTGGTCGAGGTCTTCTTGTGATGGGTCGTCGTGGTGGTGGTGCTCTTGCTGGAGCTCGGCGTGCTCGATCCGCATGCCGCCGCGATCAGCCCGCCGGACAGGACCAGGATGCCGACGAGCCACCTCTTTGCGGTGCGTCGGGACACCGGGTCGGTTTCCTCTGGGGTGACTCGTTCGAACACGTACTGCTCCTCTCCTAGGTGCGGTGCCGGCGCCGCCGTATCCAGGCGCGGCCTTTCCGTCGGCGCATTCCTATCGAGGCAACCTGAACGGCACTCGACGGGTTGGCAAACTTCGGGTGTCCAGGGGATGAACCCTTTACAAACACCGGTTGCCTTGTAAGGAGCCAGTTCTGCTCCCTACCGGATCAGTACAGTTCCCGCAGGCCAGGGACCGCGGGCAGGAGGGATCCTCAGGCCGCTTGGCGCGCCTTGAGGATCTCGAGCGCCTTGTCGGCGTGGGCGCCCATGGAGATCTCGGTGTGGATCACACCCAGGACGGTCCGGTCGGTGTCGATGACGAAGGTGATCCGCTTGTTCGGTACGAAGTTCGGCCCACCGCGTTTGGCGCCCAGCAGCTTCGCCACGGTCCGGTCGGCATCCGACAGCAGGGGGTATCCGAGGGACTCCTTCTCGTCGAACTGCTTCTGCTTGTCGACGGAGTCCGCGCTGATGCCGATCCGCTGGGCTCCGACGGCGGCGAATTCAGCCCCCATGTCGCGGAAGTGGCAGCTTTCCTTCGTGCAGCCGGGCGTCATGGCGGCGGGATAGAAGAACAGAACAACCGGGCCGCTGGTCAGCAGGTCGCTCAGTTTGCGGCGCGTCCCGCTCTGATCGGGGAGCTCGAAATCGGGTACGACGTCACCTTTGCGCATGCGCACAATGTAGGGGCAAGGGAAAGGGCGCCGCTCTCAGGCCTCGAAGCGGAATCCCACGCCGCGGACGGTGACGAGGTGACGGGGGTTCGCCGGGTCCGGTTCGATCTTGCGCCGGAGCCGCTTGATGTGGGTGTCCAGCGTCCTCGTGTCCGTGAGCTCCTGATCCCACCACAGACGGTCGATGCAGCCGTCGCGGGTGACCACCTGGCCGCTGTGGGACATGAGGAGGGACAGGAGGTCGAACTCCTTCCGGGAGAGCTCGACCTGCGTGTCGTGCACCGTGACTTCCCGCCGGCCGGCGTCGAGCCGGACCGGGCCCACGTGGAGCACCTCTTCGTGGGGTTCGGCCACCGCGACGCCCCGCCGCAGGACGGCGCGCATGCGCGCCACCAGCTCGCGGAGGCGGAAGGGCTTGGGGACGTAGTCGCTGGCGCCGAGCTCCAGGCCGAGCACCACGTCGACCTCGGAGTCCCGTGCGGTGACCATGATGATCGGCACCGGCTTCAAGGCGCGCATCTGCTGGCACAATTCGATGCCCGATTGATCCGGCAGCATGACGTCGAGCAGGACCAGGTCCGGGTGTACCCGATGGAAGAGCCGCAGCGCCTCGTGCCCGTCGCCGGCGCATTCGACGGCGAAGCCCTCGCGGGTCAGGCCCGACGCGAGGGCCTGACGGTAGGACTCCTCGTCATCGACCACCAGGACGAGCGGCCGGTTGTCGCGCGCCTGCGCGTTCGGCACCTGCCGACCGTTGGTCACCGTCGTGGTGGCCATGGGCCCGAATCCATCAAGCCGCGTCGTCAGGCGCGGCGGCGAAGGTGTGCAGGGGTCCAGACGAGGGGGGCAGGCGGCGACGGAGGCACGGGGGGAGTGCCGTCCGGCGTCGCCTGCACACGCAGGGAGGCGACTACCTGCGTGATCTGGGGAAGGGGGCGCCGGCCAGAGTGGCACGACCTCGGCCAGGACGCCCCGATCGTGGCGGCGCCGGTTCCGGAGGCGCAGCCGGGAAAGGCCGCGCCCCGAACAGGGCGTGTCGTGGTGAGCTGGCGCCATATGCAGTGACCATAAGGAGCCCAGATGAACAGCTCGCGAAACCGTTGCTAATGGGAAGTGTCACGAAGATGAACTCTTCACGTTGCGACGCTCGTGCGGGCGTTACCCTTTGCGACGAGAGCGGAGGTGGAGATGACCGAGGCCAAGGGCCATGGGGTGAACCAGCGTGGCCTCATCAAGATGACACCGGGAGAGGTCGACGCCTTCCTGGCCGAGCGCCGGGCCATGACGATGTGCTCGCTCGCTCCCGACGGATCCATCCATGCGGTCGCCATGTGGTACGGATTTCTCGACGGGTGCATCACCGTCGAGACCAAGGCGAAGTCGCAGAAGGTGCAGAACCTCCGGCGGGATCCACGACTGACCCTGCTGTTCGAAGACGGGGACACCTACGAGGAGTTGCGCGGCGTCGAACTGGTGGGCCGGGCCGAGATCGTCGATGACCCCGCGCAGCTCTGGGCGTTGGGCCTCAGCGTGTTCGAGCGCTATTACGGCCCTTACAGCGAGGAGGCCAGGCCCTTCCTCGAGGGGATGCTGCGCAAGCGCGTGGCCGTCAAACTCCACCCCGAGCGGACGGTTTCGTGGGATCACCGCAAGCTCGGGCTGCCGGCGACCGCGCCTCGGTCGCAGTGAAGTTCTCCATAAGCCAGAGCGTGGCCGTGGCGCCGGACGCCGCAATCGCGGCCTACGCCGATCCCGCCTTCTACGAGGGCCGCGCGGCGAGCGGTGACATCTCCCTGGTCGAAGTGGTCGCTCACGACGAAGGCCCGCCGGCGACCATGGAGGTCCGTTACAAATTCACCGGATCCGTCTCATCCGCCGTGCGGGCCGTAGTCGACCCGGCGAAACTCTCCTGGGTGACGCGCACCGAGTTCCGGAGCGAGGCGCGCCGCACGAGCTTCACCGTCCTCCCGGACTATTACCCCGACCGGCTCGACTGCCGCGGCACGTTCCTGTTCAGCGAAGGGGAGGACGGTCCCGCCTCGACCGTGGTGACGATCGAGGGCGACCTGAAGGTGCACGTCTTCCTCGTCGGTCGCACGGTCGAGCAACTGATCGTCTCCGGGTTGCGCGCCTACCTGGCGGCCGAAGTGTCCCTGTTGCCCGCCTTCACAGCCAACCGCTGATCGCCGCCGCAGCACGTGTCGAAGAGAGAGCGGCTCCCGCGCCGGCTGGAAGCGCGCTGGATCAGGAAGCACCCGCCCTCGGCGGCGACGGCCGGGTCTACGTGGTGGGCGCCCAGGGCCCGGGGATGGTGGATCGGCGTCCTGTTCGCCGTCGGCTCGGTGCTCTTCGCCCTCGGTGCGTTCCCCCCGTATTCGACGTCGGCCGGCGCATCGACGACGTCGTTCACGTTCTTCGTGGGCTCGATCTTCTTCACCGCGGCCGCCTTTCTCCAGTATCGCGAGGTGGTGGACGCACTCCCGGCCCGGGCCGACGCTAGCCGCCGGCGCTTCTTCGTCTTCGCGCCGCGGCGGGTCGAATGGCTGGCCGTGGCCATTCAGCTCGCGGGAACGCTCTTCTTCAATCGAAGTACCGGCAACGCGTGCCGGATCGACCTCACGGTCCAGGCCGCACAGCAGACCGTGTGGCGCCCGGACGCCGTGGGATCGGTCTGCTTCCTCGTCGCCAGCCTGCTCGCGTGGGGGGAGGTGTGCCAGGGGTGGGGCGCGTGGCGCCCGCGACAGGTGGACTGGTGGATCACGTTCGTCAATCTGGCCGGATCGGTGGCCTTCGGGGTCTCGGCGATCGCCGGTTACATCGTGCCGTCGACCGGTCAGCTGCGTAACGAGGCCCTGTCCAACCTCGGCACGTTCGTCGGCGCCCTCGGGTTCCTGATCGGGGCCATCCTCCTCTTGATCGAGCGGACCGAACATGTCGCTGAGGGCGAGATGACGCTCGGCGCAAGTCCGGCCTAGGGCCGGAGTGGCAGGGCAAACCCGGGGGTTGCAGTCAGGTCTAGAGTCGGCCCACCGCTGAGCACAGGAGCTTTCCATGGGGCTGCACGAGAAAAAACAAGTCAACGACCAGATCTTCGATTGTGTCTTCGCATCCAAGGACCTCTCTGTGGAGTTGCCGAAGTACAAATTCCCCCGCCTCGAGACCCTGCCCGACGTGGCCTTCCAGGTCATCCACGACGAACTTCTCCTCGATGGCAATTCGCGGCAGAACCTCGCCACGTTCTGCCAGACCTGGGAGGAGCCCCAGGTCCATGCGCTGATGGACCTGGCCATCGACAAGAACCTCGAGGACAAGGACGAGTACCCGCAGACGGCGGAGATCGAGCGACGTTGCGTGCACATGATGGCCGACCTCTGGCGTGCGCACGATGCTGCAAATACGGTGGGAACATCGACCATCGGCTCCTCCGAGGCCTGCATGCTCGCCGGGATGGCGGCCAAGCGACGTTGGCGGGCGCGCCGGGAGGCGGCCGGCAAGCCGGCCGATAAGCCCAACATGGTGTGCGGCCCGGTACAGGTGGTCTGGCACAAGTTCGCCCGCTACTGGGACGTCGAGCTCCGCGAGATCCCCATGTCGCCCGGCCGTTACTGCATGGACGTCGAGCAGATGCTCGAGCTGGTCGACGAGAACACCATCTTCGTCATGCCGACGTTCGGCGTGACCTATACCGGAGCCTACGAGCCGGTGGCCGAGCTGGCGTTGGCCCTCGACGACCTGCAGGAGCGGACCGGCCTGGACATCGATATCCACGTCGACGGGGCGAGTGGCGGCTTCCTGGCGCCGTTCTGCGCCCCCGAGATCCAGTTCGATTTTCGCATCCCCCGGGTGAAGTCCATCTCAACGTCCGGTCACAAGTTCGGGCTGGCGCCGCTCGGTGTCGGGTGGGTCGTGTGGTCCGACGCCGCCGAGCTCCCCGAAGAGCTGATCTTCCACGTCAACTACCTGGGCGGGGACATGCCGGACTTCCAGATCAACTTCTCGCGGCCGGCCGGGCAGATCATCGCCCAGTACTACGACTTCATCCGGCTGGGTCACCAGGGCTACTCCGCCATCCACAACGCCTGCTACGCGACGGGGCAGTACCTGGCCGAGGAGATCCCGAAGCTCGGCCCCTTCGAGTTGCTGAGTCGCAGCAATCCGACCGAGGGGATCCCTGCGGTTACGTGGCGCATCATCGAGGGTGAAAACCCCGGGTACACGCTCTTCGACGTGGCCGACCGCCTGCGGAACCGGGGCTGGCAGGTGCCGGCCTATACCTTGACCGGCTCGGCGAGCGACATCGCGGTCCAGCGGATCCTGGTGCGCCAGGGGGTGGATCGCGACCTGGCCGGGATTCTTCTTGAGGACTTCAAGGTCGCGGTGGAGCACTTCGATCGCCACCCGGTGTCGGTGGCGATGACGCCACAAGAGGCCAGCGGATTCAGTCACCTCTAACCTGCGAGGCCTCTGATGAACTTCGATAGAGAGCCCGGGTCGCGCTGCACGCTCCCGAATGACACGGGGGCCAGGTGACGGATCCGAGCGCACCGCCCACGCCGGCCGCCGGTCCCCCCGACCCCCTGGCGATCCTCCGGAGCAAGAATTACGTCACGTTGGTCGTGTTGGGGGCGGTGATCGGCGTCCCGGTGGCGGCCATCGCGTACTTCTACCTCCACTTCGTCGCGATCTCCCAGACGTTCGTGTTCACGACCTTCCCTAAGAACCTCGGCTTCAGCGGGACCCCGGCCTGGTGGCCGATACTCCCGCTCATGCTGAGCGGCCTCCTGGTTGCGCTCACGCTGAAGTATTTCCACGGCACCGGCGGGCACAAGCCGGCGGAAGGCTTCAAAGCTGCGGGAGGGGTCGAGGTCGTCGATCTCCCGGGGATCATCCTCGCGTCGCTGGCCACCCTCTGCCTGGGTGCGGTGCTCGGTCCCGAGGCACCCCTCATCGCCATCGGGGGTGGGCTCGGGGTACTGGCCGTCCATCTGGTCAAGAAGGACGCGCCGCCGATGGCCGCCCTCGTCATCGGTGCCGCCGGGAGCTTTGCCGCCATCGCCACCCTGCTGGGTTCTCCCATCGTCGGCGCCTTCCTGCTGATGGAGGCGTCGGGGATCGGCGGACCGCTCCTCGGTGTGGTCCTGGTCCCCGGCCTCGTGGCCGCAGGCATCGGGTCCCTCATCTTCGTGGGGCTGGACCGGTGGACCGGCTTCGGGACGTTCTCGCTCAACGTGGGAGCGATCCCGCACTTCGGGAGCCCGACCGGGGTCGAATTCCTCTGGGCCCTCGCCATCGGTGTCGCTGCGGCCTTTCTCGGACTGGGCATCAAGCGGGGCGCACTGGCACTGCAGCCCGTGGTCGAGAAGCGAAAGGTGCTCCTGACTCCGCTGGTGGGCCTGGTCGTGGCCGTCCTGGCCATCGCCTTCGCCGAGGTCACGGGCAAGCCCTTCTCAGAGGTGCTCTTCTCCGGTCAGAGTGCGCTCCCAGGCCTGATCCAGAACGCAGCCGGGTGGACGGTCGGCCCCTTGGCGATGCTCATCCTCTGCAAAGGCCTGGCCTACAGCGCGTCGCTCAGCAGCTTCCGTGGGGGCCCGATCTTCCCGGGCATGTTCATCGGCGCCGCGCTCGGGATACTTCTCTCGCACCTACCGGGACTGCCGATGATCGCCGGCGTCGGCATGGGCATCGGGGCGGTCACCGTGGCCATGCTCGGTCTCCCGCTCGTCTCGGTCCTCTTAGCCACGCTCCTGTTGCAGGCGGACGGGCTTTCCCTCACGCCGCTCATCATCGTGGCGGTGGTGGTTTCCTACGTCGCCAGTGCCCACCTGGTTCCGGCACCCGCCCCCGCTGCGGCCGCGCCGACATCGGCCGGCCCGGCGGCACCGAACCCGTCCCCGTCCTGAGCGGGCGCGTTCCGGCTTAGGCCATCCGCTCCTTCAGGTGCTCGCCCACCCGGATGGCGTTGGCCATCGCGGTGAGGGCGGGGTTCACGGCGCCGATACTCGGGAAGAAGCTCGTGTCGACCACGTAGAGGTTGTCGAGCTCGTGGGCCTTGCAATTGGTGTCGAGCACCGAGGTCGCCGGGTCCACGCCGAAGCGGACGGTGCCGGCCTGATGGGCGCACCCTGCCACGGGGACGTTCATGCTCATGTAGAAGTTCTTGCTCAGCACGTGATGGTCGGCCATGCCGATGTGATTGAGGATGGTCCGCAGCTCCTTGTAGAGGCCGTCCGCCTCCTCATTGTTGGTGGCCTCATAGGCCAGGTGGATGTTCCCGTCCCCGTCGACGGTCACCCGGTTGTCGGGCCGCGGCAGGTCCTCGGTGGTCAGCCACCAGTCCACGGCGTGCTGGGCCACCTCTTCCAGTGAGAAGTGGGGCGCGAGCAGGGTGAGCTTCGGCTCCTCGCCCTTCATCGCCCCGGCGTTGGACTTCCCGACCATCTGGATGTTCCCGAGGGGCCATTTGCGGTCCCCGCCGGCGAAGTAGAAGTCGTTGATGCCGAGCGTCTTCTGGAACACGGTGTCGTTGGGTTCCTTGCCCAGTGAGACGACGGCCTTGCAGTTGTGGAACATGTAGTTGCGGCCGACCTGGTCCGAGCCGTTGGCCAAGCCGTTGGGATGCTGGTCGTTGGCCGAATTCAAGAGGAGCTTGGCGCTGTTGGAGGCTCCGGCGGCGACGACGACGATGTCGGCTTCGTACACCTCCTGGGTCGGGCCACGCTGCACCACGACGCCGGTGACGCGGCGCCCGGTGGGGTCCGTCTGCAGCCTGGTCGCCATGGCGTTGGTGAGCAGGGTCACATTCGGCGACTCGAGGCTGGGCCGGACCGCCATGACCTCGGCGTCGGCTTTGGCGTGCACCAGGCAGGGGTAGCCGTCGCACCATGCGCAGCGGATGCAGTGGCTCCGGCTGCGGTCGGACTCGTCGAGCAGGATCCCGCACGGGGCCGAGAACGGGTGGTACCCCTTGGCCTTGAGACCGTCGGCGATCTCCTGCAGGCGCGGCTCGTGGCTGGGCGCCGGGGCGGGATACGGCGTGGAGTAGTGCCCCTCGGTCGGGTCCTCGCCGCGTGTGCCGTGCACCTGGTAGAGCTCCTCCGCCCTGGAGTACCACGGCTCGAACTCGTCGTAGCCGATCGGCCAGGCCGGTGACACCCCGTCGACGTGCTGGACCTCGCCGAAGTCCTGGGGACGGAGGCGGTAGAGGGCGGCGCCGTAGAGCTTGGTGGCTCCGCCCACGAAGTAGTGGACCTGGGGCTGGAACTCGTTGCCGTCGCCGTCGTACCAGGTGTCCTTCGAGATGTACCTCCCGTCGACGAAGACGTCGTCGGGTGACCAGTTCTCCATTTCCCGCGGCAGGAAGTCGCCCCGTTCGAGGAGGAGGATACGCTTTCCCGACGAGGAAAGCGTATGGGCCAGGGTTCCCCCTCCGGCTCCGGTGCCGATGATGATGACGTCGAAGTGCTCAGGCATGTTTCTGCTTCCTCCTCGTAGGCAGGTGACTTCAGGTTGCGGCGGCGGCGGGGGCGGGGGCCATCGTCTGGCCGTGGGTGTGTTGGCGGCGGGCGATGGGGACGGCGAGTACGGCCATGACGACCGCGAGGACGGCGGCGATCCGGAAGATCGTGGCCAGTGACACGGCACTCTGGAGTGCTCCGCCCCCGAACGCCGCCAGCCCGTAGCCGACCTGATAGGCGGCGATGAGCCACCCCGCCGCCAACTCGACGAAAGTGGGGAATGTCGTCTCGCCGTAGCCGACCGTCATCGGGAAGAAGCCCGAGCAGGCGAATCCTCCGAACGTGAACACGAGGATGCCGGCGGTGGCAGTCTTCGCCAGCGGCACCAACAGGAGGGCGCCGGCGACGGCGAAGGGCAGGACGATATAGATCGCCGTGGAGCGGATCCATTTCCCGCTGAGGGCGATGAGCAGCCGACCGATGGTGACCGCGGCCCAGAACGCGGCCAGGGCGCTGGTGGCCGAGGAGGCTTTCACCCCCTTGTCCACGAGAAGGGTGGTCCCCCAGTTGCCGAACATGGTCTCACCGATGCCGTAGAGCACGAGAGCGGCGGCGAAGAGCCAGAACAACACCGGGACGGGCCCCGAGGACCGGGTCGTCTTGGATGCCGGCACCGTCATCGGCTGCAAGAGGGCGACGACGACGAGGACCACCAGCCCCGCCGCCGCGATGAGGGGAAGAACCCACCAGGCCCCGATGTCGAGGAAGATGGCGATCAGGAGGGGCGACAACGCCGTTCCCAGGCCGAGCAGGACGTTCAACGAAGTGAGGGCGACGTCGCGGCGATCGGGCCTGAACGCCCCGGCGTAGGTGCTGATGGAGCTCAGGGTGAGCCCGAACCCCAACCCGAGCGCCGCCGTGGCGACCAGCAGCATCGGGTAGGCGATGGCATCGGTCCGTACCGGGTTGCTGGCCACCAGCAAGCCCATGGCCAACGTGTCCGCCACGAGTCCTGCGACGAGGACCTGCTTGAGCCGGAACCGCCGGGCCAGTGCCGGCATGGCCAGCGATCCGGCGACGGCCATGATCACCTGGGGCACGAAGAGGATGCCGTAGCGGTTCTTCGAGAGGTCGTACCCGCTGGGCGAGGTGAGAATGGTGGCGGCAGCCGGGAACGCCACCAGGCTCAGACCTTGGAACAATCCGATGGCGTAGACGGTGATGATCTCAAATCGACGCTCGCTCCCCGGCCTCTCGGGGCTCCCGCTCACCGTCTGGCTTCTGGCGAAGGTGCGGGTCCCTCCCGCACGGCCGCTCCGTCGTCTGTCGCCGATCGGCCGAGCGTCTCCGCTTTGCCGAGTGAATCCGCCTCTTCCAAGACAGGGAACAGGCTCGGCTGGACCCTTTCCTTGACCGCATCGGGGAGACTCAGGTCACCTCCCGTGTGGGCCACGCTGAACTCCCGTTCGGCTCGTCCCCGCCCGATCATCGAGCGGAGCCACCGCAACATGGTGGTGAAGCGGTTGCCAAAGCCCGTGAGGAAGGCCAGGTGCACGAACATCCACACCACCCAGCCCGGGAATCCACTCAAGTGGATTCCCTTGACGCTCACGATGGCCCGGAAGCGCCCGATGGTGGCCACACTGCCGAGGTCCCGGTACCTGAACGGTTTGGTGGGCTCGTTGTTGAGGCGGCGAAGGATGGAGTTCGCCGCGTGGAGGCCGCCTTGCATCGCTACTTCGGCCACCCCGGGAAGGTTGTCGAGGCTGGTCATGTCGCCGACGGCGAAGACCTCGGGGTGCCCCGGAAGCGTCAGATCGGGGAGAACGGCGATGCGGCCGGCGCGATCGGTGGTAGCGCCCGAGGCGTCGGCCAGAAGTGCAGCGAGCGGCGAAGCCTGGACGCCCGCCGCCCAGATGGTGGTCCGGGCCTCAATTCTCGAAGTGCCGTCCGTCGTCTTTACGTCGACACCCTGGGCGTCGATGCCCACCACCTGGGAACCCATGCGCACGTCGATGCCCAGATGCGCGAGTGTCTTCGCCGCCCGGGCGGAAAGATGGTCACCGAACGTCGCCAGAGGGGCTTTTCCTCCGTCGACCAGAATGACCCTGACCGCCGACGCGTCGTACGTGCGGAACTCTCCGCGCAGGCTGCGCGTCGCCAGCTCCCGGACCTGGCCGGCCAGTTCGACGCCGGTCGGCCCGGCCCCGACCACGACGACGGTCAACCAGTGCTCCTTTTCGGTGGGATCGCTGACCAGCTCTGCCATCTCGAAGGCGCCGTAGATACGCCGCCGCAGCTCGAGTGCGTCATCGAGGGTCTTCATGCCCGGTGCGAAGAAGGCGAACTCGTCGTGGCCGAAGTACGACTGGCTCACCCCCGCGGCCACAATGAGGCTGTCGTAGGGGTACTCGACCTCGAAGCGCCCGGCCACGTTGGCGCGCACCACCTTCCGTTCGAGGTCGAAGCCGCTCACCTCGGCCAGCTGCACCCGTACGTTCTTCTTCTTCCGCACGACATGGCGCAACGCAGGGGCGATCTGGCCGGGCGCCAGCATCCCCGTGGCCGTCTGATAGAGGAGGGGCTGGAACAGGTGGTGATTGCGCCGGTCGACCAGTGTGACATCGACGGGCTTCCCACCCAAGAGCCGGGTGGCGGGCAGTCCGCCGAATCCGCCACCGACGATCACCACCCGGTGGTGCCCGTCGGCCGGGCCGGACCGATCGCTTCGCGGCGGCGGAGAACCAGTGGCGACAGTCAACGGCCCGGGGTCCTCGCTCTCATCACGTCGCCGACTTGGCGGGGGTGCAGATCACAACCCCGGGCTGCTCTGCATGATGCCGCCGTCGGCGAAGATCGTGGTGGCGGTGAGATAGCTCGCGCCGGGGCCCGCCAGGAAGGCGACAACGCTGGCAATCTCCTCGGGCTGCGCCAGCCGGCCCAGGGGAATGGCGTTGTCGAGCGTGGCCAGCGCCTTGGGGTCCGCAACCGTGGCCTTGTTGATGGGCGTGTCCACCGCCCCCGGTCCGACGCCGACCACCAGGACGTTGTGGGGCGCCAGTTCCACGCCCGCCGTACGGGTGAGCATCCGCATGCCTCCCTTGGAGAGGCAGTAGGCGGTGTTGTTGGGCATCGGCCAATCCTCGTGGACGGACGTCATGTTGATGATGCGGCCGCCGTCACCCTGGGCGATCATCTGCTTGGCCGCGAGTTGTGTGCCGAAGAACGCACTCTTCAGGTTGATATCCATTACCCGGTCGTACTGGGCCTCGGTCGTGTCGAGCACGGAGGTCCGGGTTTCGATGCCGGCGTTGTTCACCATGATGTCGAGCCGCCCGAACGTGCTCACCGCGGTGCCGATCAGCGTTTCGAGGTCGGCGATCTTGCTGACGTCGGCCTTGACCGCGGTCACCTTGTCGCCGAGATCCCGGAGCTGTTGCTCGAGCGCTTCGGTTGCTTCGGGGTTGGCCACGTAGTCGATCACGATGGAGGCGCCTTCCGCCGCCAATGCCAAGACGACGGCTTTGCCGATGCCGGTATTGCCGCCTGTCACGATGGCCACTTTGCCTTGGAGCGTCACGTGGACTCCTTCCGTCCGGGGGGACTGCCGACCGGACTCAGCTGCATCCTATGCAGAACGCAGAGTTCTTTTCCTGAGGTTACGGCCGGGCCCCGATGAATTCGTCATCCTGCCCGGGTGATTCGGCGTCGCACCACTTTTCGCGAGACGGACGGGGGTGCAGTGTGACGGAAAGGCGAACGTGCGACGTCGTGCGGCCGCCGTGCGAACGCCCGAGCCCCGGCGGCAGAGGGAAGCTACTGTCGCCCCCAGAGGTTGGTCAGTGACCGCCCGCCCGCAACCGGGAACGGGCCGAACAAGAGGAGCGCCCGATCATGAGCACCTTCCCGCCAATTGCCGAGTATTCCTTCCTCTCGGATTGCGAGAACAGCTGTCTGATCGCACCCGACGGATCCGTGGAATGGCTCTGCCTGCCCCGCCCCGACTCGCCGAGCGTCTTCGGGGCCGTGCTCGACCGCTCGGCCGGTTCGTTCCGCTTCGGGCCCTCGAACACCATCGTCCCCCACCACCGCCGCTACATCCCCGGCACGATGGTGGTCGAGACGACATGGCATACCCCGACGGGTTGGCTCGTCGTGCAGGACCTCATGGTCATCCGCAAGGTGGATGAAGGGGCCCGGCGCCCCGGCTACCGCCGGGCCCCCACCGATTCGGCGGCCGTGGGCGTCCTGTTGCGTACGGCTACCTGCGTCGCCGGAAATGTCGAGATCGTCGCGAACTGCGTGCCGTTGTTCGATTACGGCGTTGGCACCGGTCAATGGGCGTACAGCGGCGACGGCTACGGCTCCCTCACCGTCGTCGCGCCGAACGGTGAAACGACACTGTCGGTGGTCAGCAGCCTCCGCCTCGGCCTCACGGGGGCCCGGTGCTACGGCCGCACGAGCCTGACCGAGGGGGAGTCCGCCTTCATCGCGCTGTCATGGGGCGACTCGCCCCCGACCAACCAGGACGCAGCGGACGAGGACATCGCCTCGACGGTGAGCTTCTGGCGGAACTGGTTGGCCACGGGGACATTCCCCGATCACCCGTGGCGGCCCTACATCGAGCGGAGCGCGCTCACCTTGAAGGGGCTGAGCTATGCGCCCACGGGCGCCATCATGGCCGCCTCGACCACCTCGCTGCCCGAGACACCGGGAGGCGCGCGCAATTGGGACTATCGCTACACCTGGATCAGGGACACCGGGTTCATGCTGCGATCGCTCTACCGGCTGGGCTTCGATTGGGAGGCTCTGGAGTACTTCGCGTTCGTACTCGAATCCGTGACGCAGGGCGAGCTCGATGTGCCGTACGAGCTCCAGATCATGTACGGCATCGGCGGCGAGCGCGACCTCACCGAACGGACGCTCGACCACTTGTCGGGCTACGAGGGGGCGACACCGGTGCGGGTCGGCAATGGCGCGTGGGACCAGCACCAGAACGACGTCTGGGGCATGCTCCTCGACGCCGTGGAGACGCATCTGTCGAAGGGTGCGGCTCAGATCGTCCATGCCGTGTGGGAAGGCCTGGCCGGGCTGGTGGAGCAGGCGCTCACCCACAGCGGCGATGCGGATCAGGGGATCTGGGAGATACGCGGAGAGCCCCAACACTTCACGGCCTCCGCCGTCCTGTGCTGGGTGGCGGCGGACCGCGGCGCAAGCATGGCGGCCCGGCGGGGGGCAGCCGACCGGGCCGAGGACTGGCGGAAGCGGGCCGATGCGCTCAAGGAGGAGATCCTGGCCAAGGGGGTCGACGAACGCGGCCGGTTCCGCCAGGCCTACGAGAACGATGAGCTCGATGCATCGCTGCTCCTGATCCCGATCATGGGGTTCCTGCCCCCCGACGACGATCGGGTCAAGGCGACCGTGTTGGCCATCGCCGACGAACTCACCGAGGACGGTCTGGTGCTCCGCTACAAGGTCGACGCCACCGACACCGGGTTCGAGGGCAAGGAGGGGACATTCACGATCTGCTCTTGGTGGTTGGTCTCCGCGTTGGCCATGATCGGCGAAATAGAGCGTGCCCGCGCGCTGTGCAAGAAGCTGCTTTCGTTCGCGGGACCCTTGAACCTGTACGCCGAGGAGATCGATGCCACGACGGGGGAACACCTCGGGAACTTCCCCCAGGCGTTCACGCACCTGGCGCTCATCGATGCCGTGTCGCAGCTCATCGACGCGGAGGTCGCCGCCGTCTGAAACTGTGATCCGCCGCATCGGGCCGGCCATGTGCCACAGTCTCGAGCGACGGGGCCGCCCGGGCTCCGTCGACAGCGCGTGGAGGACCCCGGACCGTGGCCGGCCTGAACGAAACCGATCTGCAGCGCATGCGCGATCAGCTCTTCTTCGAGGGCGAGGAACGCAATCGCCGGCTGAGTCGATTCTGGCTTCTGCTGCCCCTCTCGGCGATTATTGCCTCGGCCGGTGTCGTCAGCGACTCGACCGCCACGGTCATCGGGGCGATGATCGTGGCCCCCCTGATGACGCCGATCCTCGGGATCGTGCTGGCGGTGGTGCTCACCGACGCCAAGAACCTCCGCCGATCCGTCCTTCTGGTCATCGTGGGTGCAGCATCGGTTGTCGCGTTGGCGTGGATCCTCGGGTTCTTCGTCCCCTACCCGGTTGTCGCCGCCACGAACAGTCAGGTGGCGCAGCGCGTCACGCCCCGGATCATCGACCTGATCGCCGCTCTGGCCACGGGGGCGGTGGGCTCGGTCGCCCTCGCCCGGTCCGACATCTCCGACACCCTTCCGGGCGTGGCGATCGCTATCTCATTGGTCCCGCCCCTGGCGGTTGTGGGCCTGACGCTCGAATCCGGAGCTCCCCATCAGGCGCTCGGCGCCCTCCTCCTTTTCACGACCAATGTCGCGGCGATCTTGGCCAGTGGCATCGTCGTGATGGCGTTGTACCGCACCCACCGGGTCTCTGATCGGGCGCAGGCCGCGGCGTTTCACCGCAGCGCCGCCGTCGTTGTCGTCGCCGTCTTTCTGGCCGTCGTCATCGTCCCCCTGACGATCAACTCCGATCGGATCGATCGGACCAATGTGCGGCAGGCCGACGTCCAGGCGGTCGCCGACCACTGGGCTAACGCGGCCGGGTGGAACGTGTCCGGCGTCACGGCGGACGGCGACCGGGTGTTCGTCGATGCGACAGGCCCCGTCCCTGCGCCGGACCTGACGGTTCTGCATCAAAACCTCGTGGCCGCCGGGCTCTCCGGCGTCGACGTAGAAGTCAGCTTGACCCCGAAGAGTTACACGCACCTGCCGACATGAAGGCGGCACACTTCATCCCCGAAGGATGACGACATCGCGGAACCCGGTGTGATTTGATGACGTGGCAAATTGCACGCACCTCAAGGAGGCTCGGATGCTCGCCTACACCTACCCTCTGTTCGACCTGTTCGGAACCATGCTCGGCATTTTCGTCTTCGTCATCTGGTTCTGGCTCCTCATCGTGATCTTCGGAGACATCTTCCGCAGCCAGGACATGGGCGGAGGGGCCAAAGCGCTGTGGGTGATCTTCGTCATCATTCTCCCCTTCATCGGGATCTTCACCTACCTGATCGCCCGGGGCGGCAAGATGCACGAACGAGCGGAAAAAGACGCCCAGGCCCAGCAGAACGCGTTCGACGACTACGTACGGCAGGCCGCGGGCACCGCGGGCACGAGCACGGCCGACCAGTTGTCCAAGCTGGCCGACCTGAAAGCACAGGGTGTCCTGACCGACGCGGAGTTCGAGGCGCAGAAGGCGAAGATCCTCGCCTGACACCACGACCCGAAACCGCATCATGACGGAGAATGATTCCGGCCTCCGTCGGTGCGCAGCATGATCTTCGAGCTGCTCCTCATCGGACTGGTCATCACGCTCGAGCCCATACCGCTGACGGCGTTCATCTTGGTCCTGGCGTCCGAGGGCGGGGTCCGTAAGGGTGCGGCATTCATCTTCGGCTGGCTCCTCTCGCTGGCCGCGGTCGTCGCGCTGACCGTGGTGGCGACGGGCAACAATCCGCCGAAGCCGTCGACCGCCCCCTCGCTCGCCGCCGTCGCCCTCAAGCTCCTCATCGGCGCGGTGCTGGTGGTGATCGGCCTCCGGCGCAGGGCCCGGATGGGGCTCCCCAAGAAGCCCAAGAGCCCTCCGAAGTGGCAAACCGGCATCGACAACATGTCGCCGTGGCTGGTCATCGGCCTGGCTCCCCTGACCCAGCCGTGGGGGCTGGTGGCGGCGGGGGTCGCTGTCATCATGGAGGCCAAGCTGAGCTCGTGGGAGAGCTACGTCGGCCTGCTCCTCTTCTGTCTGGTGGCGACGGCTGTCTATCTGGTCCTGGAGGTCTATGCCGGTTTCCGGGCCGAGCGGGCCCAGGCCATGATGCGTGGGGTCCGGACCTGGATCGACACGCACACCGACCAGGTGATCGTCATCCTTTCCCTCGGCCTCGGGCTCTGGCTGGTGGGCAAAAGCATCTACCAGCTCGTAGCGTCGTGACGCAGGCGTCCGGGCCGAACGGTCAGGGCGACGGGTGCGGGTTCACGTCGGCCGTCGGGGCACTGGTCTCCGCGACGCCGGTCTCCGTGACCTTGGTCTCCGGGGCGACCGACGACGGTGTCGCGAGCCGCTTGCGGAACACGTAGAGACTCCACCCCTGGTAGAGGAGCACGAAGGGGAGGAAGATGATCGCAATGACCGACAACACTTTCAGCGTGTAGCTGGGGCTGGCCGAGTTCGAAACGGTCAGGTTGTAGGCGGTGTTGGTGCTCGACACCATGACGCGGGGGAACAGCTCGAAGAACAGGGAACCGACCGCGCTCCCCATGGCCACCGCCGCCCCCGCAAAGGCCCACCCTTCGGCACGTGACTCGGCCAGCAAGGCGGCGCCGATGACGGTGACGAGGGCCAGGACTTCGAGCGGGTTGGGAAAGAACCCGCCGCCCAGCCCCACATGGATCCAGGTGAGCCAGCCGAAGGTGATCAGTGCGGCCAGCCAGCCGAGCCGGCCGGACAGGCGGGCGACGCGGTCGTGCAGATCGCCCTCGGTCTTGAGCGTGAGGTAGGCCGCCCCGAGGAAGAGCGACAACACCGTGAAGGTGAGCCCGGTATAGAGCCCGAAGGGAACGAGCAGCCCGGCGAAATTGCCGGTGTAGTTGTGGGCCGAGTCGATCGGCAGTCCGTGGAGCAGATCACCCAGCGCGGTACCCAGCAGGAAGGGGATCAGCAGGCTGCCGATGGTCAGTGACCAGCGCCAGGTGGCCCGCCAGCGCGGGTTGTCGATCTTGCGGTTGAACTCGAAGGAGAGACCACGCACGATCAACGCCACCAGGACCACCACCAGCGCCAGGTAGAAGGTGGAGAACATGGTGGCGTACCACGAGGGGAAGGCGGCGAAGATAGCTGCCCCGGCCACGACCAACCAGACCTCGTTGCCGTCCCAGATCGGCCCGATGGAGTTGACGGCGACGCGCCGCTCCGCGTCACTCCGTCCGACGAAGGAGTGCAGCATCCCCACCCCGAAATCGAATCCCTCGAGCACGAAGAACCCGACCCAGAAGACGGCGATGATGATGAACCAGATGTTGTTGAGATGGATCATTGCGCGCTCCTAGTAGATGAGGGCCGGGACCCGGTCGTCTGCCGTCTCTTCCGACGATGTGCCGTCAGCACCGCCGCCGCCACTACCTGCGCCGTCACCATGGCCGCTGGCAGCGCCGTCACCGCTGCCTCCATGGCCACCGTCCTCGTCGGCGCCGATGGCCAGTTCCTTGCGGGCGTTGTGGACCATCAGGTAGCCATCGGCTGCGGCCAGGGCGGCGTAGAGCACCACGAAGACGCTGAGGCTGATCCAGATATCGGTGGTGGTCACCGAGGGTGATGCGGCTTGGGAGGTCTTCATCAGGCCCTGGACGATCCAGGGCTGGCGCCCGCTCTCGGTCAAGAGCCAACCGGCGGTGTTCATGAGGAACGGCGTGATCACGAACCACGGCGCGATGAAGAGGAACCACTTGGCTTTTTCGAGTGTCTTGCGGCGGATGAGCCACACCCCCCACAGGGCGAACAGGGCGATCAGCGCGGCCAGGTAGGCCATCACCCGCATGCCCCAGTACTGGATGAAGACATTGGGGATGTAGTTGCCCGGCCCGTACTCTTTGACGTATTGCGCCTGCAGGTTGTTGATGCCCTGGACCTCGCCGTCGACGTGGTTGGTGGCGAGGATCGACAACAGGTCGGGGATCTCGATGATCTTCGTCGGGGTCGGGTCGTTGTTCCCCCCACCCGTTTGGATGGCCGAGAAGGGGCAGTGCGAGTCGCAGGTGTTCCATAGGGCCTCGGCGGCAGCGATCTTCATGGGCTGGTACTTGCCCTCGACCACCCCGAGTTCACTGCCGATGAACATGTTCACGAAGACCGCCGGGGTGAGCACGACCAGCGAGATGATCGCGGTGCGGCGGAAGGCCTCCACCGAGCTTTTGCGGCGCAGGTGCCAGGCCGAGACGCCCAACATGATCAGGGCCCCGGTGACCAGCGAGGCCAGAATCACATGCGGGTACGCCCACAGGAACACCGGATTGGTGAACAGGGCCCAGACGTTGTTGAGCACGGGCTGATGCTGAGAGTTCATCACGTAGCCGACGGGGTGCTGCATCCACGAGTTGGCCGCCATGATGAACAGGCCCGAGAGCATCGACGCCCCCGTCACCAGCCAGATGCAGGCCAGGTGCACCTTCTTCGAGAGCCGGTCCCAGCCGAAGATCCACAGGCCGAGGAAGGTCGACTCGAGGAAGAAGGCGGCCAGGCCCTCCATGGCCAGCGGGCCCCCGAAGACGTTGCCGACCAGGCGCGAGTAGTTCGACCAGTTCATGCCGAATTCGAACTCCTGGACCAGGCCTGTCACCACCCCGATGGCGACGTTGATCAGAAGGAGTGTCCCGAAGAACTTGGTGAGCCGCTTGAACGCCGGGTTGTCGTTGCGGTACCAGCTCGTCTGGAGCAACGCGACGAGGAACGAAAGCCCGATGGTGATCGGCACGAACAGGAAGTGGTAGATGCTGGTGGTGGCGAACTGCCAGCGGGCCAGGTCGGTGCTCATCGCATGGGGCTCCAGTCATTCAGGGCGCCAGTGGCCCGGCAGGGGCGGTTGCGGGGATCGGCTGCCACGTGACCGCCCCGGGCTACCAGCTAGAGGTTTCCGATGACACCGACGCGGAACCCGAGCCAGGGGTAGGCGCGCTGGATGGCGAAGTCCCCTGGGGCGTAGCCGAAGGCCGAGATCTCGAGTTGGTATGCCGGCGCGTTGGCCACCCCCCCGTGGTAATAGTTCCAGTTGCGCAGGAACTTGTAGCCCGACGGCTGGGGCGCCACCGTGTCGAGGAGCTCGACCACGTTGCCCGCTTCGTCATAGGTGCCCCAGGGTGAGGGGGTCTTGTCCTGTCCGACCGTACTCACGTTCGTCTGGTAGTTCTTCTCGAGATCGAGGCCGGACGGGAAGTCGGCCGGCAGACTGTCACAGTCCGATCCGGCTTGCGGCGGGCACCAGTCCGGGCCCACTCCGGGTGTGCCGGGGGTGTCCACGGTGCTGTTCGGGTCGTTCGGGTTGTAGGTCGACAGCGGCTGATCGGCTGCGTTCTCGACATTCCCGTTGGTGGGGTTCAGTACGGCGACGTTGGGTGCGTTGAAGGGCCCCGTCGGATAGGCCCAATAGGAGTCGGTCCCCCCGCCCTTGGGGTCGTAGTAGGCGGACTTCACCCATTCGTTGTTGCTCGGGAGGACAAAGCCGCTCGATTTGGTGCGCGTCGTCGTCGACTTGGCGAGCTTGTACATGCCGGTCTCGGTCTTCGGCGACAGGCGTACCTTGTACGTCACGTAGTTGAAGTTACCTGACGACGAGGATGTCTTGGAGAGAACTTTGCCGTTGGTCAGTGAGTTGACGAAACGGTCGGCCCGACTCAGGCTGGCGAAGTTGAACGGCTTGTCCGCCCACTCGGGATAGGCAACGGAGTAGTGCTGGCCGAGGGGCTCGCTCGATGAATAGCTGATGGAGCCGTACTTCGGCCAGTTCGTAGGGCTCATATCGTCAAAGTAGAGGTCGAGCGTGTTTCTCCCCCGCGGGTCGACCGTGTTGAGGAACGTCACGTACTGACTGACCGTTGTCTCGAATTCGCCGATTCCGTACTTGTAGTTGACCTTGCCGACGGTGAGGCATTGCTTCGGTGATGGAGGCGCATCACTGCAATTCTTGTAGATCCCGGTGCTCCCCGAATTCTCCGGCGGCTCGACCTTCGTGGCTTTGTTTCCCGTCAGCCCGAACGTCTGGATGACCCCCACCGAGGGGTTCCCGGGATCACCGACGATGGCCATGGAGATGGTCACGACGCCTCGCTTCGGCACCGACTTGGCGGCGGACGCCGGCTGGGCTCCGCTGATGACGACCATCAGGCTGGCCAACACGGAGAGAAGCAATCCGGTCGTGATCCAACGTCTACGGGAACGGATGTCCCTGCCGGACAGCTTGTTCATGGGGTGCTTTCCATTTCTCCTGGTTGAGGGATTCCCGCTGGCACTGAGGGGCATGGAACCAATCACAGGTCACGGTCCGGCGCCACTGTCGCACCAGGAAAAGGGTGAATCATCACCCGCGGCGGGTGATTCCGATTCTTGCCCCACTGCCCTGGAGTCATCTGACCGGCAAGGATCATCCCATGGGGGTGACGAATAGTTAGGGATTGTTTGCGAGTATGGGGACCACCGGACCCAGAGACCACCGCACCCGCAGGTAGAGCCCCGATGAGAAAGTGGAGAACAGAATGAGCACGACGAACGGCCGATCGGTTCTCTTTGCCTATTTCAGCTTTACCAACCAGACCAAAAAGGTCTTGGATGTGATGGCCGAGGTGCTGCGGGCGAACGATTGCGAGGTCACCTTCGCCCCGATCGAACTCACCGACCCACGCTACGAGAAGCGGTTCGAAACCTTCCCGTTCAAGAAGCCCTACCGGGAGATGCTCGGCATGATCCCCATTGAGTTACGGGATAAGCCGGTAAAGATAGAGATTCCTGCTGCGGTGACGGAACGGGAGTATGACCTGGTGGTTGTCGGGGCCCCCACATGGTGGTTGTCGACCGACGTGCCGATGCGGAGCTTCATGGAGTCCGACGAGGCGCGAAAGGCCCTGGGCGGGAAGCCATTCGCCACAGTTATTTGCTGTCGGCGTTATTGGAAGCACAACTTCAAGACGCTGCAGCGCAAGGGAAAGACCTTGGGCGCAAACTTCACCGATGGTATTCACTTCACCTATCAAGGCGGCCAGGTGCACTCGTTGCTGTCGCTGCTCAGCTATCTCGGAAGCGGGGAGTACAAAGAGCGCTATCTGGGGGTGAAGATTCCCCGGACGAACATCCTGGACGCCCAACTCGATGAGGCGCGAACCTTCGCCAACGGGTTGCTCACGAGTCTGGCGGGCTGACCTCACGGCACTGTCACATTTGTCACAGTGCCGCCGCTGTCGCCGGGCTCGCTAGTCGTTTGACGAGCGAAGGATCGCGTGCGCGTCGTTGGACGTGACGTGCCGTATCTCTTCCCACCACAGATTCGCATAGCGCTGGCCCTGGAGCACAAGTTGGTCGTGGGTTCCCCGCTCGACCACGCGGCCCCCGTCCATCACCAACACTTCGTCCACGCCTTCGAGACCCGAGAGCCGGTGGGTGATGAGGACGAGTGTGCGGTCGTCGGTGACCCCCAGAAGATCGGCCGTGAGCGACTCCGCCGCTGCGACGTCGAGGTGCTCGGCCGGCTCGTCGAGGACGAGGAGCGGGAAGTCGGCCAGCAGGGCCCGGGCCACCGCGATCCGCTTGCGCTGACCACCCGACAGGCGTGCGCCGTGTCGGCCCACTGCGGTGGCCAGGCCATCAGCGAGGTCGTCCACCCAGCCGGCCAGGCCCACCCGGTCGAGCACATGGCGCAGTTCGGTGTCGGTTGCGTCACGCCGTCCGATGCGCAGGTTCTCGGCCAGGGTGGTGTCGAAGAGATAGTCGTCCTGGCCGATCAGACCCACGACCGTCCTCAGATCGTCGCCCGCGAGGCGATCGAGTAGGACGCCATCGAGGGAGACCGTGCCCGCCTCGTAGGCCAAGAACCGGACCAGCACGGCAGCCAATGTCGACTTCCCGGACCCACTCGCTCCCACAATGGCGACCCGCCGGCGCGGCGCGAGTGAAAGGTCGATCCCCTGCAGCGCGGGGACCGGTGCGCCCGGGTAGCGCGCCCCCACCGAGAGGGCGTGCAGCTCGTAAGGGCTCTCGGGGAGTACGGCCGGCAGCTGTGGCTCGGGGACCGGCACCTCGGCATCGGTGACCTCGAACACGCGCGCGGCGGCTTGGCGTACCCGCTGGAGGGCCTGGGTCGCCACGGGCAGCCCGACCACGAGTTCGAAGGCCGCCAACGGGATGAGCGTGATGACCGCGAGCTCGGTCGGGTCGAGTCGACCGGACACGACGGCGGGGATCCCGACCAGGAGGCAGCCCCAACAGGCGAGCCCGGCCAGCAGGGTGGTGAGGGCGAGGCCGATGCCCGCGGTCCCGGCTGATGCCGTGGCGATGCCGGTGAGTTCACGGTCGTGGTGGCGGATGGTCCTGAGTTGGGATTCGGTGGCACCGAAGGCGACGAGCTCGGCCGCACCCTCGGTCAGGTCCACCATCGCCGCCGTGAGATCACCCCGCACGCGGGCGAATCTCGACTCCCTCTGCCGCGCCAGCTTCCCGGTGAGCCAGGGGACGACCGTGCCGGCCAGCAGGAGCGCGACGGCCAGGATGATGCCCGCAGCGGGGAGCATCCACCACATGAGCGCCACGGTCAACGTCCCCACCAGCAGGGCGATAGCGAAGGACGGGATGACCCGAATGGCCAGATCCTGTAACGAGTCCACATCTTGGACGACCCGGGCGAGAAGGTCGCCGCGCCGGAACGCTGGCAGCCCGGCCGGGGCCAGACGCTCGAGCCGTTGGTAGACCTTCACCCGGCGGTCGGCGAGGAGCCGGAACGCGGCGTCATGGCCGACCAGTCGCTCCTCGTAGCGGAAGAGCCCCCGGGAAAGTCCGAAGAATTGCACCCCGACGATGGCCACGGCGAGATGGGACTCGTTGGGATGCTGGGCTGCTCTCGAGATCAGCCAGGCCGCGGTGCCGATCAGCCCGATGTCGGCTGCGATGGCGCCCGCCCCCAGCAGTGCGGCGAGCGCCAGACGGCGCCCGGCCGGCTGGGCGACGCGGAGGGTCCGGCGCAACGGCGCGATCTCGACCTCATCGTGCTGCTCGCCCGGAGCGGTCATTCAGGATCCCGCCACCGCGGCCGGCGCCAGGTGGACGATCCGATCAGCCAGGGCCAAGAGCGACGGTCGGTGCGCCACGATCGCCACGGTGCGGCCCGTCATCAGGCGGCGCACGGCGGCCAGCACGTTCTCCTCGGTCCGTCCGTCGAGATTGGCCGTCGGTTCGTCGAGTAGCAGGAGGGGGGCATCACGGATGAAGGCGCGGGCCAGGGCGACGCGTTGGCGCTCGCCCACCGACAGACCGGCTCCGTCATGGCCGAGGATCGTGTCCGCACCCAGGGGGAGCCTGGCCACCACCTCTTCGAGGTCGGCCTCTGCGATGGCGGCGCGCACGGCATCGTCACTGGCGTCGGGACGGCCGAGCCGGATGTTCTCGGCGATCGAACGGGCGAACAGGTGTGGACGTTGGGGCACCCAGCCCACCTGTGCCCTCCAGGCGTCGGGGTCGATGTCGGCGAGGCTGACGTCGCCGATCCTGACGGATCCGCCCGACGCCGGCACCAATCCGAGCAGCACGCCGAGAAGGGTCGATTTGCCACAACCGCTGGGCCCGGCCACAGCCACCACCTCGCCGGGCTCTACGTCAAAGCTCACCGCCGCCAGCCCGGGGCGTGGCCGCCCGGCATAGGAGACCTCCAGTCGTTCGACCCGGAGCGTGGACCGGGACAGCGCGGGAACCTCGCGGCGGAGCCCGGGGGGAGGTACCGGTCGCTCGAGGACTTCGAAGATGTCCTCAGCCGCCTTCATCCCTTCGGCACTGGCGTGGTAGTTGGTGCCGAGGAGGCGCAGGGGGAGGTAGGCCTCGGGGGCGAGGATGAGCACGAAGAGCGCGGTGGCCAGGCTCAGGTGGCCGCCGAGCAGCCGGAGCCCGACTGCCACCGCGACCAGGGCCACCGAAATGGTGGCCAGGAGCTCGAGGATCAGCGACGAGAGGAACGCCACTTTGAGTGTGGCCATGGTGGCCGTGCGGTACTGATCGGTGATGTCCCGGATGGCAGCGACCTGGGCCTTGGCCCGCCCGAAGACCTTGAGAGTCGGGAGGCCGGCGACCACGTCGAGGAAGTGCCCGGCCAGGCGCTGGAGCAGCCTCATCTGGCGTCCCATTCGAACCCTGGTCGAGGCACCGACGAGCGACATGAACAGCGGGATCAGCGGGATGGTGACGGCGATGATCACGGCGGAGATCCAGTCGGCTCCGAGCGCGACGATGACGACGGTGACCGGGATGATGACGGCGAGGAACAGCTGGGGAAGGTAGCGGGCGAAGTAGCTGTCGAGTGCGTCGATCCCACCGGTGGCGAGGACGACCAGGCTGCCGGACCGCTCCCGGTCGATACCGGCCGGGCCGAGACGTGCGACCTGCTCCACCAGCGCCTCGCGCAGGTCCGATTTCGCCGATGCCGACGCCCGGTCGGCCATCCGTTCGGTGAGCCAACCCACCGACGCCCGTCCCAGGATCACAATGAAGAGCAGGACCACCAGCGCGTCGACCTGAGCCAGCCCCTTGTGATGGACGATGACATCGGAGATGATTCGTGGCGATGAGCCAGGCCTGAGCCACCACCAGACACGCGGTGACGCCGCCCAGCAGAACGGTGACCGCCAGGTACCGACGTGTGCCACGGGTGTAGCGCAGAAGCCGGGGGTCGATCGGGCCGGACCGCCTCTTGGCGGCCGAGGAAGGTTTCGGGGTGACTGGATCGGCTCCGCTCATGGGCGACCCCTACGTGACGCGCCGCTTCCTCACAGGCCGGACTTCACCTCGATCCGACCGCTCTTCTGCGCAGCCCGTAGGGCCGCGTAGTCGCGGTCGTTGAGGTCGGCGTAGGCGCTGGCGAAGTCGGCGATGGCTTGGTCGAACGTGTCCTTGCCCCCGAGGTAGGCCGCGATCGCCACTCTGTCCCCGGAGCGGGCGTGCGCCCGGGCGAGGGTCCACGCGCACAGCCGGCCGTAGATCGTCATGCCGGTGGAGTTGCATCTGTCCCGTTTCGGCCGAACCCTTCCAGTCCCTCAGCTGGCGTACGTAATAGTCACGGACAACGCCGTCGTAGCCCTTCGTCCGTTCCCAGCCGAGAAAGATGTCGCCGACCGCCTGCATGAGGTGCTGGCCGGCGACGACCCGTTCGCCGTGGCTGGTGTACAGACTCGCCCCGGCGAATTCCTCGAGCACCGATGCCTGGGCTTCCTTGGCCTGCAGGAACATCGGGTCACCGCTGTCGATGCCCTCCATGAGCAGGATCCAGGCCCGGGTGCCGACACTGCCCACTCCCGACCACCTTGCGCGCCATGTCCACCAACCGGTACTCCTCCAACAGGTGGCTCCGGTCGGAGGGCAACGTACGCCGGTACGCCACCAGGAGATCCTCCAACTGCTCGAACAGTTCTGCGGCGTCCGCGTCGGGGAGGAGCTCGGTCACCGGCACGATCAACGGCGGGTCGCTGATGATCCGGGGCCGGCCGTCCACGACCGTCGCCAGCTTCTCGAAGGCCTGCGAGCTGTCCTTGGTCCGCGCCTTGGCGAGGGCAGCCTCGGTGACCTTGGCCCGATCCGGCCGCAGGAGAGGCGCGATCGTCTCCATCTCCTTGTCCATGTCCAGATGGGCGTACCAGACGGCAAGGTTCGATTGGGTGGCGAACGTACGCATCGCCTCCCGGTAGGCGGCGCTGGCGGCCAGCGCCATGCTCGCGGCGCTGCTTGGTCTTGAACCCGTTCTCGCGTCCGGCGATCTCGAGGCTGGCGACCAGTCGCTTGAGGTCCCATTCGAAGGGCCCCGGCAGCGTCTCGTCGAAGTCGTTGGCATCGAAGACCAGATGGCGCTCGGGGGAACCGAAGACCCCGAAGTTGCTCATGTGCGCATCCCCGCAGAGCTGCGCCCGGAGTCCGGAGTTGGGCGTCCCGGCCAGGTCGGAAGCCATCAACAATGCGGCGCCCCGATAGAAGGTGAACGGCGAGACGAGCATGCGCCCGTAGCGGATGGGGACCAATTCGGGGACCCGGGTCACCGCCTGGCGCTCGAGGAGCTCCACGGGATCGGGTCGCAATTCCGTGGGGGCCAGCAACCCGTGCGTCTCGAGGGGGACCTCGCGACGCGCCGCCTTGCCCCGGGCGACGCGCTCGGCCCGACTGGGCCGCGGGCCGGTCGGCACCCGGGGGATCCGCTCCTGATCGGGGTCCGCCACGTCCACCGCCACGATTCCAGGCTGATCGTCTGGCATGTCACCAACCTCCTCATCGGTGGACCCGGCGGCCCACTATCGCTCGTCGACGCGGCCGCAGAGGCCAGCATCGGGACAGGCTACTGCGAGTTTCTCGGGAGAACTTTGGCGACGTCGTCTCGCCCAGGCCGGCCGCGGCTCAACCTATGATCCACGGAGGCGATGAACGGATCAATCTGATGTCACACCTCACACGCGTCATCTCGGAGACGCATCATTCCGTTCGACAGCGAACCGATGCGCTTCGCCGTGTCGTGGAGCGAACCCTTGTCTGGAAGATTTGGGAGCGACTTCTCGAGACCACCTTTATCGACCGGAGTGTCGCACTCGCCGGAAAGGCCTTTGTCTCTTTCTTTCCACTCGTCATCGTGGTCGCGGCATTTGTTCCGGAGCGGTTGCGAAAATCGATCGTGTCGACGCTCGTGCATCGGCTCGGTCTCGCCGGACCCGCCCTGGCGACGGTGCGGCACTCATTCAGTTCAGCGAGCGATATCCGGAGGGCCACCGGCATCCTGGGTCTTATCCTGACCGTCTTCTTTGCGACGTCCTTCACGAGAGCGCTCCAGCGCATGTATCTGGCGGCGTGGCGTCGCCCTTCGGCGGGGCCGATCGGCGCCTACTCCCGTGGCGGGGAGTGGATTCTCGCGATCATCATCTTTCTGGCGGTCCTGGGCAGTATTCGCAAAATTCTGCCGGGGCCGGTCGGTGATGTCTTCTTTGTCGTGATCGCGTTGGCCCTGTCCGCCACATTCTGGTGGTTCACGGCGTGGCTCATGATGCTCGGCCAGGTCCGACCGCGCGTGCTGATCGCTTCGGGGGCGATTACCGGTGTGTTGATGAGTGCCTACGCGCTCTCGGCCGCGATCTGGATGCCACGCAGTGTGTTGAGCAACAACCGTCAGTTCGGATTCTTCGGCATCGCCATCTCACTTGTGTCGTGGTTCTCCGGCGCCGCCATCTGCATCATGATCGGCGCCTGCGCCGGGCCCGTGCTGGTCGAAGACAAGGGCACTATCGGACGGCTCGCCAGATTCGGTGCTGATTCGCTCCTTGTCGAGGGTGCGCCGGCGTTTCTGCCGGCCCCAACACGAGGACCGCAGTTGGCGGACGCGTTCAAGGAGAGGGAAGAGGACCCCGGCACCTGACGCCGGCCATCCCCAGGTGAAACCCAGGCCAACCAGGCCCCCGGCATGGGGTCGCCGAGCAACGATAACGACAGAGGCAATGCCCGTGTGCTTGTATGACAGGGCACAACGACGCACTCAAGGAGATTTCGATGCTCGCCTATACCTATCCTCTGCTCGACCTGTTCGGCTCCATGTTGGGGTTCTTCCTCCTCGTCATCTGGTTCTGGCTCCTCATCATCATCTTCAGCGACATCTTCCGCAGCCAGGACATGGGCGGTGGGGCCAAGGCCCTGTGGTCGATCTTCGTCATCATCCTTCCCTTCCTCGGGATCTTCGTCTACCTCATCGCCCGGGGCGGCAAGATGCACGAGCGGGCCGCCCAGCAGGCCCAGGCCCAGCAGGCCGCATTCGACGACTACGTGAAGCAGGCGGCGGGCACGTCGGGTGCCAGCACGGCCGACCAGATCTCGAAGCTGGCCGACCTGAAAGCCCAGGGCGTGCTGAGCGATGCCGAGTTCGAGGCCGAGAAGGCGAAGATCCTCGCCTGATTCAATGGCGATGACCGCGCCGACACATCACCCCACAGCGCGGGCGTCGCTCGCGGCACGCAGACTTTCGAAGAGCGGAGTGACGAGGACCCTCTCCCGGGTCTCTTCGTAGGCCGCCTCGATCACCCGCGGGGCGCGGTTCTCGGACATGGCCCAAAAGCCCATGGCGCGCCGCGACCGGGGCCCGGGCTCCAGTCGGATCACCGAGGTGCCCGTGGCTTCGAGACGGGCGATCTCCCGCTCGAGTCGCCGGTGGACCGACCAGCGCAGGAGGCTGTCAGCCCCCATCGATCGTCCGTGGGTGGCCGACATGGAGGAGACGACGAGCACCGTGTCGAGCTCTTGCGTCCTGAGCACGTCGGCGTTGGTCCGTGAATGGACGCCCCCGTCGAAGTACTCGGTGCCCCCGATGGTGATGGGGGCGAAGTAGCCGGGGATGGCGCACGAAGCCAACACGGCGGCGGCCAGGCTCGTCGGCGGTGACCCCTCACGGCCGAAGACGACGCGGCCCCCGTCGGACCGCCGCGCCGCGCAGATCCACAGGCCCTCGGGCCATTCGTCGCCGATGTGCTCGTGCAGGGCGTGGGCCCGCGCGCTGATGTCGATGCGGCCCCGGGGCAGGAGGGTCATGGTGGCCACGTCGGGACGGAAGGCCAGTGGACGTCGCACGGTTCGCTTGATGAGGTCGGGCGAGGGCGGGTTCCATGGCCGCAGGAGCGACATGACCGAGGGCACGGGAAGCGGGCTCTCGTCGGTGAGGATGCGCCGGAGGATGTCCCCGCCCTGCACAGATGTGGGCCGGCCGTAGGTCGAGGCGGCGAGGTCGGTCGCCGGCACGCCCACCCGCAGCGCGGCGCCGGTGACCGAGCCGGCCGAGGTGCCCACGATGATCTCGGCGTCCCGGGCATCGAAGTGGGCTTCGCGCTCGAGCGCGGCCAGCACGCCGGCTTGATAGGCCTGGCCCACCACCCCACCGGCGCCCAGCACGAGGCCGACCGTCGACCGCTTCGCTCGGGGGACGGTGCTGTGCGACACGTTCATCACCCCTTGTCTACCCCGCGGATCCCGTGCTTCCCGGACAAAGGGCACGTCGCCGGTCCTCCATAGTTAACGTGGGCGTTATGCTTCGTTCACGTAGTTGCCGATAACGTCCGGAGCTCGATGTCCGACCCCAACCCAACGACACGATCCAACGGGGCTCTCCGTGCCGGGCGCACGGCCTTGAACATGCCCATCTCGGAGAACTACAAGTGGACGGCGCTCTTCGTCTCGACGCTGGGCATGCTGATGGCCACGATCGACGCCTCCATCACCCTGATCGCCCTGCCCAACATCTTCCGCGGGATAGGGATCGATCCGCTGCAGCCAGGAAACAGCTTCTACCTCCTCTGGATGATTCTCGGATTCTTGGTCGTGACCAGTGTCCTCGTGGTGTCCCTCGGCCGCCTCGGCGACATCTACGGGCGGGTGCGCACCTTCAACCTCGGGTTCGCGGTCTTCACCTTCTTCTCCTTGGTCCTCACCGTCACGTGGACCTCCGGGCATGCCGCGGCCATCTGGCTGATCGTGATGCGCCTGTTGCAGGCCGTGGGAGCCGCCATGCTGATGGCCAACTCCTCGGCCATCCTCACCGACGCGTTCCCTCCGGCGGAGCGGGGCATGGCGATGGGGATCAACCAGTCGGCCGCCTTCAGCGGTTCCTTCATCGGCTTGGTGTTGGGCGGGGTGCTGGCGCCGGTCAACTGGCGGCTGATCTTCCTGGTGTCGGTGCCGGTCGGCATCCTCGGCACGGTGATCGGCTATTACAAGCTCCGCGAGCTCAGCCCGCGGCGCCCGGCCCGGATCGACTGGCCGGGAAATATCACCTTCGCTCTCGGCCTGATCCTGGTCATGATCGGCATCACCTACGGCATTGAGCCCTACGGGGGTCACACCATGGGGTGGATGAGCCCCCTGGTGTTGACCTGCCTGATCCTCGGCGTGGCCTTTCTGTTCGTCTTCGGCCTCATCGAGACGAGGGTCGGCGAGCCCATGTTCGCCCTCCAATTGTTCAAGATCCGTGCCTTCACGGCCGGGACGTTCGCCGGTCTGCTCGCCGCGCTGAGCCGCGGCGGCCTGATGTTCATCCTCATCATCTGGCTGCAGGGCATATGGCTGCCGCTGCACGGCTATTCGTTCGCCGACACCCCGCTGTGGGCCGGCGTGGCCATCCTCCCGCTCACCGCCGGGTTCCTCATTGCCGGACCGGTGTCGGGCATCATGTCGGACCGCCACGGCGCCCGCTGGTTCGCCACCGGGGGGATGCTCGGGACGGCTGTCGGGTTCGTGCTCTTAGAACTGTTGCCGGTGGACTTCCCGTACTGGGTCTTCGCCGTCCTGCTGTTCTTCATGGGATTGGCCATGGCCTCGTTCGGCTCACCGAACCGGGCTTCGGTCATGAACAGTCTGCCCGCTGAATACCGCGGCGTCGGCTCGGGAATGAGCACCACGTTCGTCAACTCGGCGCAGGTGCTCTCGATCGGCATCTTCTTCTCGCTCATCATCATCGGCTTGTCATCGCTGCTTCCGCACAGCCTGTACCACGGGCTGATCGCCCATGGCGTCTCTCCGACCGACGCCCACCGGGTGGCGAGCCTGTCCCCCGTCTCCACGCTGTTCGCCGCCCTTCTGGGGTACAACCCTGTCAGGGAGCTGCTCGGACCGCATGCCCTGGCCGCGCTGCCCCATGCGCAGCAGGTCACCCTGACCGGACGCGGTTTCTTCCCGTCGCTGATTGCGTCGCCGTTCGAGTCGGGCCTGCATGCGGCGTTCGACTTCGCCATCATCTCGAGCATCCTGGCCGCTGCCATCTCGTGGTTCTGGAGTGAGCCGACCCCGACCGACTCGCCCTATGTGAAGGTGACCCGGGGCCGGGACGAGGCCAACGGTAAGCTCGGGGAGGTTGACGAACCAGGAGCGCAGACTGTCAGGGCGCCGGCTGCGGCCGGGGCTCCGGCGAGGTCGGAGGCGGTGAGCTGATGACGTCCAAGGCGATGGTGACAGAGGCGAAGCCGGTCCTGTGGCGGATCGGTGAGGTGGCCAAGTTGACGGGCGTCACCACCCGGACGCTGCGCTACTGGGAAGAGCTCGAGCTCCTCCAACCGAGCAGCTACCGCACGAGCGGGGAACGCCTCTACTCGCCCTCCGATGTGGCGAGGGTCACCCGTATCCGCAACCTGCAGGAACTCCTGGGCTTCTCACTGGCCGAGGTCCGCACGGTGCTCGGCACCGAGGATGTCGACGTGTTGGACCGGGTCCGCTCCGAGCTCAAAGCGACCGACCTCCCGGTCGAGCGGCACCGCGAGCTTCTCGACGAGGCGACCGTGGCCAATGACCAGCTCCTGGCGCGATTGGACGAAATTCTGGGCCGCATCCAGGCCTTTCGCGACGAACGGGCCCAGACCGCCGTGCGGCTGCGCGAGAGCCGCCGCAAGCTTGACGAGCCGGTCGCCGGGTAGCCGCCGGTAGCCGCCAGGTCGTCGTCGGCTGTTTTCTCGGACTTTCTCACGAGGAAATTAGAAAGCGGGCCGGTCGGCGCACACCGTCGGCTGAGCACACCGCCGGCCGACCATCACGGTCCACCCAGGGCGCCGTTGTCTAGGATATTCTAAAGCAATATTTAGAAATCCGTCGAGCGCAGCGTCCGGGGAGAAGGCATGAACAAGCGCGAGAACCCGTACACGCCGGGAGCCGGTCGCAAGCCCCGCACCCTGGCCGGGCGCGACCACGACCTCGAGAGCTTCCAGTCGTTGGTCGAGCGGCTCGATGCCGGGTCCTATGAGCGGAGCCTCATCTACACCGGGCTGCGGGGGGTGGGGAAGACGGTCCTCCTCATGGAGTTCGACGTCCTGGCGAGCGAGGCCGGCTGGGCCACCACCGACGTGCAGGAAGTGGGCTCGAATGCCGACTTCCGCACCACGTTCGCCGGCATGGCCAACCGCCTCTTGATGAACATGAGCCGGCGCCACCGGGCCAAGCAGCGCATTGAGCGCGCCCTCTCGGTGGTCAAGGCGTTCAGCATCGCCATCCCCGGCCATGTGGAGATAAGGCTCGATGTGGACACGTCATCCGGCATCGCCGACTCGGGCGATCCCGAACGGGACCTGGCGGACCTCTTCCGGGAGATCGGTGAGGTGGCCCAGGCCAACCAGATGGGAGCCCTCTTCCTCATCGACGAGATGCAGAACCTCGATACGGCCTCGCTCGCCGCCATCTGTATGGCCTTCCAGGCCATCAGCCGGGCCGGTCTGCCGGTGGCCATGGTGGGGGCGGGACTCCCGGACCTCCGTGTCCGGCTCCTGTCGGCCAAGCCGTATGCGGACCGGCTCTTCTCCTACGAGGAGCTGGGTCGCCTGCCCGAGTCGGCCGCCCGCTCGGCGCTGATCGGGCCGGCGGCCTCGGCCGGCGTCGCCTACGACGAGGAGGCGGCCCGCCAGATCGTGCAGGAAGCGGCCGGATTCCCGTACTTCCTCCAGGAATACGGGCGCGAGCTGTGGAATTTCGCGGAGACCACGCCGATCACGCTGCAGGATCTCGAGAGCGCACGTGAGATCGTCAACGACAGCCTGGCCCGCAACTTCTTCGGCACGCGCTTCGAGATGGGGACCGACACCGAACAGCGGTACCTCTCCGCCATGGCCTCACTCGGCGAAGGTCCCTACCCGGTGGGGGAGGTGGCGCGCGCCTTCGGCGTCAACGATCAGCGGCGGGCCTCCATGCACCGGGACTCGCTCATCCAGAAGGGACTCATCTGGAGCCCGCGCCGGGGCCAGGTCGACTTCACCGTGCCGCTCTTTGCCGCCTTCTTGAAGGAGAACCACCCCATCGGCCGGTGAACGATCCGGCACTCCTGCGGTCCGGCTTCAGTCGGCCATGACTTCCTCGCCGGACCTCAACAGCCGACGGACGTCTGCCACCGAAGCGTCCAGGTCGGTGAGATCACGCTCGACGGCACCACCGGGCGTGAGGAACAGGAACGTCACCCGGCTCACGGGCTCAGCCGTTGAGCTGGCAACGGTCAGGGCGTACGAGGCTCCCTGCAGCCGGTAGCCCTCGACGCGCCGGGCGAGTATCTCCGGGTTGGAGGTGGCCGCGGTCTTGTAGTCCACCACGACCAGACCGTTCGGGCCTCGATACAACAGGTCGATGTACCCCTCGAGCAGCCGCCCGTCATGCGGTGTGCACGAGTAGATCTCGCGCCAGTGCGGCGAAGAAGCAGCCTCCATCACCGACGCAGACCCCAACGCCTGGAGGACCAGCATGCGTACCTCCTCGGCCCGGTCGGGGACAGCTTCCGCCTCGCACTGGGCCGCCAGCGCCTCGTCGAGTCCGGCTCCGCTCGACAAGTCGATCGTCTGCAGAACGCCGTGCACCGCTCTCCCGACCGCTGTCCCGTAGCGACCCTTGAGCCAGGGGGGAAGGTCGAGGTCCTGGGGGCGCTTCTGGAGACCAGGGTCGGGTTCCCCTTCCGCATCGGGCTGACCCTCGTCGGTCAACGCGCTGGCGGCCACTGTGGTCGGGCGCGCTGCGGTTTCGAGGGCCTTCGACCGTTCGGCCTCCCATTCCGCATACGGTGCCGGAGCAGTTGGCGGCTCGATCACGAAAGGTTGCAGCGCGTCCCCGGTGAGCCCGGCATCGGGCAGGTCGTGCAGCAGTTCGCCCATCCCGTCGAGCAGCAACTCGGCGTTGGTGCGTGCGCTCGGTTCCGGTGTCTTCGTGCGCGCCTTGCGGTGCACGGACATGACCAGGTGGTCACGTGCCCTGGTGCACGCCACGTACAGCAGGCGGATGCGTTCGTGGAGGCTCATCTGCTCGTCGATCGGCGCCCACTCGACGTACTCGTTGGTGGTGATCTTGCTGCCGAACTTGTAGCCGACAGTGTCGGCGTCCGGGTTCCCGCTGTCCGGGAAGACCACCTCGGCCGGTGCTGCCCGTTTTTGCGGCGCCGTCGACATACCCGACACGATGGTGATCGGAAACTCGAGCCCCTTGGCGCCGTGAATGGTCAGGATGCGTACGGCGTCGTCGTCTGTTTCGGGCAGGATCGACTCGGCCACACGGGCTCCTTCGGCCGTTTGGGCGGTCACCCAATGGAGATATTGACGCAGATTGCCCCCGGTGGCCTCGCTCCAAGCCCGGGCCTGGTCGGTCACGAAACGCAGCCGTCGCCACACGTCGCGGGGCCTGCCCTCGGCGAAGCCGAGCTCGAGGGCCCGCCGGTCCAGAATGATCCGCCCCAGCAATTCAGAAGGAGCGAGCCAGGTGCGTTGCGCATAGAGCGAGCGCAGGTAGGTCAGCGCAGTGCGCACGGGATCGTCGAGGGGAACCGTGGCGGGCTGCTCAGTGAGATAGCTCCAGCGCCCCCTCCGCTCCCACTTGAAGCGGAAGAGATCGTCATCCCCGCAGGCCAGCAACGGAGTACGGAGAGCGGAGACGATGTGGAGGTGATTGGTGGGGTCGTCGATCGCTCGGAGCACCATGAGCAGGTCGCGGACCGCCCGGCTCGCGTACACCAGCGAACTGGTCTCGGCCCGGAAGGCAATGCCGGCCTCGTCGAGGGCCTCTTCCAGGAAGGGCAGGGAGGTGCGGGCGGGGATCAGGATGGTGATGTCGCCGAGCCGGGCCGGACGCCACCCGACCTTGTCGTCGTTGACCCCCCACCCCTCATGGATCGCCTGGATGATGGTTGCGGCCACATCGTTGGCCTCGGCCGTTCGCATCTCGTCGGCCCGGGTGCCTTTGGGATGCTCCAGGCGTCCCACGAGCGAAACGGTCGGACCACTATCCGCCGCGGCGCGGTTGGCCACCAAGGGGAGATACTTGGGTTGGGAGTGGAGTGGTACAGCGACGTCCGCGTCCGGCGCTTCGCCCATGAGCGAGGCGAAGGTGTGGTTCACCCACCGAATGATCGGTTCGACCGTGCGGAAGTTCGCCGTCAGCTCAACCACCCCGCCACCCTGGGGCCCGAAACGCTCGGCGGCCCTCAGGAACGTAGAGATGTCGGCCCGACGGAAACGATAGATCGACTGCTTGGGGTCTCCCACGATGAAAAGGTGACCGGGCGCCACAACCACGCGGTCCCAGCGTTCGCTGCCTGCGGCCGTGCTCTGCGGATCAGCGGCTGCGATGCGGACCGCCAGCTCGATCTGAATGGGATCGGTGTCCTGGAATTCGTCGAGCAGCAGTCGGTCGTAGCGCTCGTGCAGGCTGGCCCGCACGGCCGCTCCGTGTTCGGGGTCGCGTAGGAGCGCCCGGGCGAGGACGAGCAGGTCGTGGAACTCCAACTGACCCTCACGCTGGCGGGCGCTCGCACTCTCCAGGGTGAAGGTACGGATGGCGCTCCCGAGGCGATGAGCGCAGGCGTTGGCCACCTCGGCGCAGACTGCGGCCAATCCGTCCCCGGCCTCGCGGATACGGGCCCGGAGCTCGCCCAGGTCGCAGTCCCAGGAAGTCTTCTTTCCCTTCCCGCCGACCCTGAAGCTGGGCAACTTCGGGTTGGCTTGCTGCCCGATGGCCTCGAGCAGGTCCTGTTCGTCGTCGATGGTTTCCAACGCCCGCATCCGGTGCGCGATCTCGTCGAGATGCAGACGCAACTTGTCCTCGGGGTCCCGACACGGTTCGGCACAGACATCGCGGATGGCCGACAGAGCGCCGTGCACCAGCCGATGGACCGGCGCCGGGTCGGGGGCCTGCACGGGGACCCGCTCTTGGACCAGGTCCCAGTTGTCGTCGAAAGCCTGGGCCAGCGCCTGCAAGGCGGACGGCTTGACGCCGGCCGCGAGCAGCAGCAGAACCGAACGCTCGAGAGCGGGGTCGGCCAGGAGCTCGTCTCGGAAAGTGGACCAGCGGCTCTCGAAGGCGACCGAGGAGCTCACTTCGTCGAGCACCTCGACCCGGGGCGGGAGTCCGGCCTCCACCGGGTGCTCCGACAGCAAGCGTTGGGCGAATGCGTGCAATGTGCCGATAGCGGCACCGTCGAGCTGCTCCAGGGCATCGCGACAGCGCACCCCTTCCTCAGTATCGGGCTCGGCTTCGGCCTTCTTTTCGAGCGCGGCACGGATGCGGTCGCGCAGCTCGGCGCCCGCCTTTTCGGTAAAGGTGATGGCGGCGATGCGGCGGAGTTCGACGTGGCCGGTCATCACCAGGGCCAGGACGCGATTGACCAGAGCCGATGTCTTTCCGGATCCGGCACCGGCCTCCACGAAGAGGGTGGAATCGAGCTCCGTCGTGATCCGGTCGCGCGCCGCCTGATCGGGGGCGGGGGGAAGGGCCGCGACGTCGGGTTGGTCAGTCATTGACGAGCTCCTGCGTGTCAGTGTCAACTTCGATGTCCCCGAGCGGATGCACGAATTTGACGAAGGCATCCAGCGCAGTGTCGGCCTGCTTGTGTTCGTACTGACGGCGCAGCTCGGCCACGCCCATGGCGTCAGGATCGCAGTAGGGGCACTCCACCCGGATGCTCGTGCTCTGCGCCGTCGGGTACGGGGGGAAGACTCCGGCTTCGATTCCATTGACCATCGCCTGAAGGGTCTCGCCTATGTGCGCCAGAACGTCAGCGGTGACGGAATACCCCACCCGCTCGAAACGGCCTCGTGACGAGACGAACCAGTACTCGGCGCGCACTGGCGTCCCGGGCGTTCCGTAGCGATGCCGGGCCGCCTGGCCGTACACGGCCAGCTGCAACATCTGTCCATTGGCGTCCGGATTCTCCTCGCTCAGGCCCCGGTAGGGATCGACCTTTCCCGTCTTGTAATCGAGGACGTGCAGCCTGCCGTCTTCCGCCACGTCGACCCGGTCCGCGAAGCCACGGAAGCTGACCGCCCGCCCGTCGGGGAGTTCGAGGCTGACGGTGCCGAGTTCGGCCCCGGGGAAACCGAACTCCAACTCGGCGGCCAACGGTCGCATCCCATGACTCTCGCGATAGAAGGAATCGGCATCGAGGAAGTGCAACAGGTCGGCGATGATCCGCCTCCGGTCCTGCTGCCAGAAGATCGGGCGGCCGGTCAATCCCCGCTGCTCGTAGTCGTCGCACACCCGGCCCCCGATGCTGACCATGCGTGCCCGGTCGGATGGTGACCACCGTTCGTGCGGACCGGGTCGGTCCGGTTCGGGGCGCGCCAGCACCTCGAGGATGAACTCTTCCAGCGCCTGATGGACGAGCGACCCCTTGTCTCGTGGAGTGATCTGCAGTTCGTCCTCTGGGTTCTCGACTTCCTCCACCTGCAAGACGTTGCGCATCAGGTAGGCGAACGGGCACGACGCCCAGCTCTCCAACCGGGTGGCCGAGGTGACCCGCTCCGCTGGCGACGGGAGAGCCGATCCCGCCAGGTTGCCGTCGAAACGGGTAAAGCGGTCGCTCCGCCGGGCCGCGACGACCTCTGCCCCTGACCCCAACGCGTCGTCGCCGGCTGCGGCCAGGACCGGGACGGACAACCGGGTCGAGCCGTGCACCATGAGCGAGCGCAGTCGGTGCTCCTGCGCCGTGGCGGCGAACCCCATCCGTCGTATGCCGGCGTCGAAGGAGGCCACGTTGGTGATCCACTCCTCGTCGGCGCTCCAGAGATCGGTCGACCACCACCGTTCGCCTGCCAACGCACTGGCGATCTGGAGGATCCAGCGGGAGGGGACCCGCTCCACATTGCGGCGCAGGTCACCACGCGGGACGAAAACCACTTGGGAACGTGCTCCGGCCAACGCGGCGAGAAGTTGGCGGTGCTGGTCCTCCACACTCTGGGAGCGCAGCGGCAGCTCGTCGCCTGTCCGCGCACGTTCGTGATCCGGAAGGAGAGAGTCATCGCGGGTCGGCGAGGGGAACAGGCCTTCGGCCAGGCCCAGTACCACGACGAGGTCGAAATCGAGGCCGACACCCATGCTCACCGAGCCCACGAGTACGCCTTCCCCCATGCGTCCGACCCGGCCGAGATCGGTCTCGAGCTCGAGTTCCAGCGTGCGGGTGAACACGTCCAGGTCGACGGAGGGCTCGACTGCGTCGAGGGTGGACAGCCGGTCCAGAGCCGATTCGACCCGCTCTGCCGCCTTCCGCTCGTCGTGCGGCCACGTCGCCCGGTGGTGCGCATCATCGGTCAGGACACGCAAGAGGTTCCGGGCCCAGGCGACCCGTTCCCCCCAGGAACGTTGTTGTGTGGCCGCAGCGGCGAGGTCGTCGACCAGTCCCAGCACGAAGTCGCGCATCGCTCGGGCCCCTGCGGCCTTGGCGCGCAGGGTCTCGGCTCGCCACGAGGGGGCGTCGGGATCGTCTTCGACCCGCTCGGCCCGCGTCTCCTGCGCGACGGCGAACGTCGTCAAGCGCCGGTCCCAATCGTCGCGCCCGGCTACGACCCCGGCCTCGCGTGAGATGCGTTCCCAGGCGCTGACCGAAATGGCATGACCGTCATGGCGGAGGCGGCCCCCGGCCAACCAGGTGAACACGTCCTCCCGACGGAATCCCCGAGCAGGCAGGGCGAGCAGCCCGAGCAGGGTGCGGCCGAGGACGCGGGAGGTGAGCGGCATGACGGCCGCCCCGTTCAGCGCAATGTCGGCGGCGAACAGCTGCTCATGGGCCAACCGGGCATAGGGCTCGGGACTGGCGTGCAGAATTGCGATGCGATCCAGCGGGGTGCCCGCCCTCGCCGCGTCGACGACGACCCGCACGGCAGTGCGCACCTCCTCGTCGCAGTCGGACACCGTGATGATCCGGGTCCGGCCGACGGCCACGACATCCAGCGGCTGCTCCGCCACGGGGGGCGTCGACGTCGTGACCGCGATGCGGCGCACCGACCGCTCGACTTCGGCGTCCGCCCCGGCGTCGCCCGTTGTCCCCGCCAGCACGACGAGCTCGCTCGGGCCCGCCACGGCCCCGAGGAGCTGGCCGCCATGGAGCGAGAGCCGCTCGGGAAGGTAGACGATGACCGCACCGAGACGCGTCACCTCGGCCGCGTCCTCCCGCAACGTCGTGGTTGCGGCGTCGAGAAGATCCTCCTCGTCGTAGAACGCCGGTTCGAGGATGGCCCGGGCCGTCCTGTGCAGGCGGACCACGTCGGCCGCCCGCGCGCTCCTGCCGGCGAGCACGTCGAGCGCGGGGCCCGACAGATCGCGCAGCTCCCGGTAGGCGGAGATGAGGGCCGTCTCTGTCGCCGCATGGCCGGCGACGGGAGCGAACATCCCGGGCTGACCGGCCAGTGCGGTCCGCATGGCGGCGGCGAGCACCGGCGTGGAGACCGGCCGGCGACCGCTGGCGGCGAGGCGCCGTGCTCCGAGCAGTTCGGCGAGGCGGTAGACGGTGACGAAGGAGACGGCCGCCACACCGGTTCCACGGTCGCACAGCGGTCCCAGCGAGCCGGACGCCAGGAGCCGGCGGGTAGCGACACCGACATAGTTCGACGGCACCACGACGCTCACCGGCGAGAGCGGCTCTCCACCCTTGGCCGAGCTGATCGCCGCCCGGAGCTCCTCGGCCGCCGGCCGGCCATATCGCACCCAGCGTGCGTCGACGCTCATGGCTGCGGATGGTAGGCGATGGGTGTTCGCACTACTGGCCCGATCGTACGGATCGGTAGTACTATGCCCGTTGCTTACCTTCGACAGTGAGGGTTCCGTGAGGACGGCCGACGCCGCCCACTGCATCCAACCGGCGCTCTGCGCCGGGAATCCTGCCCCTTCAAGGTTTGGCGCTCCGCCCTTGGGCTCCTCCGTCCTCCGTCGTCGACTTTCCTCCAAAGGACCGGCTGGTGGGTGTGGTGTGCGGCGCCGGCCGGCCGCCGAGCACGAGGTCCATGCAGTGCGCCTGCCATGTCCATGACCAATGACGCGCCACGGTTCGAGGCGGTCACGCACTTCGAGGGAGGCGACGCCACCGTCGTCTTGACCGGCAGTGTGGAGAACTCCGCCGCGTTCACCCTCGGGGCCACGCTCGACGCGGTGATCGATCGCCACCCCACATCGATGGTGCTGGACCTGGCCAAGCTCGACTTCATGGGGGCCGCCGGCCTGATCGCCGTGACCAACGCGGAGAACCGGCTCGCCTCGTTGGGTGTCGCGTTGAAGGTCCAATCCCCGTCCGCGCTGGTGAACCGGCTCCTCGGGATTATGGAGCACGCCGAGACGACACGGCTCGAACGGGGGTCGCCCGAACACGCTCATCTCGGACCCGAACAGACGACCGATGGGCAGGTGTCCACGCAGCGGTTCGCATCGAGCCTGCCGGCCAAGGACCTGCGGCGGGTCACGAGCATGCCGACGGACCCCGATGTCGTCGATGGTGCGCTGCGCCTGATCGTCGAACTCTCCCGCGCCAACATTCAGGCGGCGGACGGTGTCAGCGTCTCGCTCATGCGCCATGGTGTGCTCTCCACGGTGGCGGCCAGCGATCAGACCATCATGGCGATGGACGCCTACCAGTACGCGACAGGGGAGGGGCCGTGCGTTGATGCCTCGGTGAAGGGACACTGGTTCCACGCCGAGTCACTCGAGGCCGAGGCTCGCTGGCCGTCCTTCACGCCCCGTGCCCGCTCACTCGGGATCAGAGCGATCCTGTCCTCTCCGTTGACGGCGTCAGGCAAGCCGGTCGGCGCGCTGAACATCTACTCCCTCACGGCCGAGACGTTCGAGGTAGGAGATCAACGGGAAGCGGCGGCGTTCGCCGAGAAGGCATCGGTGATCCTGAGCGACGCCCAGGCCGGTGTGAGCGATACGCAGATGGCGGTGCGCTTCCAGGAGGCGCTGCGGAGCCGGGAGGTGGTCTCCCTGGCCAAGGGCATCATCATGGAACGCGAGGGTATCGACGCCGTCGAGGCCTTCAGCAGGCTGTTGCAGCTGTCTCTCGCCGAGGGCGTCCCGCTCCTGCACCGCGCCGCGACAACCGTGCACTCGGCCCTGCGGCCGACACTCGAAGCTGGAACGGAGGCCCGATGATGCAGCGACCGCTCGAGGCCCTCGACGCCTATTGCCGGGAGGCGGGGCTCTCCCACGGGGAGTTGTGGTTGCGCTACTTCGAGTTGGGCGGCATGTGCGCCGGGTTCGAACTCGAGGCATTTCTGGATGGTCTCCGGGCCCCGAGCGTGTACGACCACGACATCATCGCCCTGGCGATCAATGAGCGGCTGGTCGAGCTCGGCGGCCGTGCCGCCGTGCCCTATCTGCACGACGGTTGACTATTCGAGTTCCTTCCAGTGCTCCCGGCCGAAGAGGCGCCCGAAGCGCGCGGTCAACGACGGGCCCTCGTCGTGCGCCGTGTCGGGATGCAGGACGAGGGCGCCCTTGGGGGCGGGCAATGAAGCCGCTTCCTGGTTCGTGATCGTCGTGCGCACCAACGTGGTCGTGATGTCGGCGATCTGGTCACGATCGACGAAGCGCAGGCCGTCCTTCGTCTTCACCGCGATGCCGTCGAACAGGTCGAGCTCGGGGACCTGCAGCACGTGCTCGACCTTTCCGAACTCGACCCCGGTCGAGCTCAGCACGGCGGTGCCGACGGAGAGGGCCAGGTAGGAAATCGGGCGTCCTTCGTCCACGGGTCGACCTCTTTCTGTCACACGCTTTGTCGCCGCCAACACTAGTCAGCGTCACCTTCGACCCCCATGAGGAGCGCTCCGCCGACGGGTCCGTCAGGCGGGTCCGTCAGGCGCTCGTGAGCCAGGCCAGCGTGAGTGCGGCACTCCACGAGAAGCCCTGCCCGCCGATGCCGGCGGCGTTGCGGGGGTCGTAGTACTCCGAGAAGCCCGACTCGACGAGCTGCCGGGTGTCGGCGCGCAGTGCGGCCGCCCGCTCGGTGAACCCGGTCCCGTTGAGCCCCTCGGCGACCAGCCAGTTGGTGAGCACCCACACCGGGCCCCGCCAGTAGCGGATCGGGTCGAACGACGGGGCGTCCGGTTGGGAGGTCGGGACGGCGGAAGGGAACGAGGGCCGCCACGAATCGAGGCGCGCCAGCATCCGGTCGCAGCGCGACGCCGCGACACCGGCCCAGAGAGCGACGAGACCCGTCGAGGTGGCGGGACCCACCGGGCGGTGGGCCAGGGCGTCGTAGGGGCGGTACCACCCGAGCTCGTCGTCCCACAGCGCATCGAGTCCCGCCCGCAGAGTCTCGGCCACCGCCGCGACAGCGCGCCCGTCGATGCCCGCCCCGGCCGCGGCTGCCGCGGCGTCGGAGGCGGCGCGTGCGGCGATGGCGGTGAAGCCCGGATCCTCGACCGTGAACGGGCTGTCGGCCGGTTGGCGTTCGGTGTCCCACCCCGCAGCCCGTAACGCGCCCACGATGCCGAGATACTGGCGGTACTCGCGCGACGTCGGTCGCTGCGCCGCCGAGACCGTCGCCACGTCACGTCGCTCGATGTGCTCGTTGCTGACCTCGGGAACGACGGACAGCGGCTCGTCCCACGAGGGTGAGTTGTCCATGCCGGACTCCCAGGGGTGCACGATCAGCGCACCGCCGTGCGGCCCCTTTCTCGCCCGGGCGATCCACGACAGCCAGGCCTCGAGGTGGGGCCACAGGGAGCGGAAGGACGAGACGGCCCGCGGCCGATCCGGGTCGCCGGCGAAAAGCCGGGCCGCCGCAGTGACGGGCAGCGGGGGCTGCGTCAGCCCGGTCGTCGGCGGGATCCGTCCGGTTCCCCACACTTCGGGGCCGGGAAAATAGCCGTCGTCCTCGCGCCAGAACACGATGTGGGGCACCAGGCCGGAGGACCACTGCGCCGAGAAGAGCCGTTCGAGTTCCTGCCAGGCCCTGTCCCAGCGGCCGGCCGCGGCCCAACCCAAGGCGATCGGGCCGGTATCCCAGCACCATTGGAAGGGGTAGAGCCCCTCGGCCGGGACCGTGTAGCCGTCCCGGTGGTTGCGCTCCAGGACGGCCAGCGCCCGCCGGCGGAGGTCGGTGTCGCCGGTACTGCTCAACCCAGGCGGTAGAGCTTCTTCCCGTTGTCGGCGAGGATCTTCGTGCGGGACTCGGGCCGCAGCGTCGCCATGGCCTCGTGGACGTGCTCGAGGGGGTTCGGCCACAGGCTGGTCGGGTGGGGGAAGTCGGTCTCGAACATGATGTTGTCCTCGCCGACCTTGTCCACCAGCTCCTGCAGGTGGCCGCGTCCCGTCTCGAACCACATGGTGGCCCACCAGTTGGACTTGAAGTACTCCGAAGGGGCCTTGCCCAGCTGGGCCGCCTGGACCGGTGCGTTCTCGGGCAGCTCCCAGTCCATGGTCTCGAGGATGAAGGGCACCCAGCCGATCCCGCTCTCCACCGACACCATCTTGAGCTTGGGGTGGCGGTCGAAGAGGCCCGAGAAAATGGTGTTGATGACCACCCGGGCGTTGCCGATGAAGAGCATGGAGCCGCCGATGGCGGGCTTTACGTGCTCGTCCTGGGACTCCCAGAAGTACTGGCCGAAGAAGTTCATGGCGGTCAGGCTCGATCCGATGTGGAAGTGCACCGGGAGGTCGAGGTCGGCGCAGACCTCCCACAGCGGGTCCCACGCCCGGTTGGCCAGGTCAGGGGATCCCGAGGTCCTGGGGGTCCGAGGTCATGTTCACGCCCCGCAGCCCCAGCTCGGAGATCCGTTGGGCCTCGCGCACGCACCCCTCGATGTCCCAGGCCGGGAGGATCGGCATGGGGAGGAGGCGGTTGTTGGTCCTGCTCTGGATCTCGGCCCGGGAGTCGTTGAAGATCTCGACGGCCAGACGCCGCAGGACGGGGTCCTTCACGCCGGCCAGAGCCTGTCCACCCAGGCCGAGGGCGTTCGGATAAAGGACCTGGTGCTGGATGCCCATGCGATCGAGGATCTCGAGGCGGGCGTCGATGTCCCAGGCGGCGATGTGCGCCTTCTCGAAGTCCCACTCGACCATGGAGTCGAGGAACGGGTGCTTGGCACCCGCCTTGTCGATGGTGCTGCCACCGCCGGCCTTGCCGACGACTTCCCCTTCGATCACCCATTGGCGCCGGCCGTCGATCCGCTCGACGTGCAGGATCTCGTCCTTGTATTTGGCCGGCGCCCTCTTCGTCCACAGGTCGTCGACGTCGGTGAGGTGGGAATCAGCGTCCAGGACGGCGAGCGCCTTGGGCGCTTCCGAAGCCGTGCCGGGCGCTTCCGAGGTGATTGTCATCGAGCATTCCTCCTATGGAACTGAGACTCTGAGGGGCGCTTCACGCCACACCCCCGGGATGTTAGTCGGATCGGAGCACGGTTGTTTTCGGTGGTACGTCGGGCTCGCCCGTTCCGCCACCGGAAATCACCGTTCTGAGAGCATAACTCTGTCGGCCCCTCGAGGACGGGTCACGCCCCCTCCTCGGGCTCCTTCCGAGGGCGCCCCCGCTTCGGGATGGGCCGTGACGCCGTTCCCCGACCGGCATCGGTGAGGGCGCGCCGCAGGAGGAACTCGATCTGGGCGTTGGTGCTCCGCAACTCGTCTGCGGCCCACCGGGCCAGGGCGTCGTGGACGGACGGGTCGAGGCGGAGGAGGATGCTCTTGCGTTCGGCCACTCGCGGATCGGGTCCGGCTACTGGTACAGCGAGCCGGTGTTGACGATCGGCTGGGTGCCCCGGTCGCCGCAGAGGACGACCAGGAGGTTCGAGACCATGGCGGCCTTGCGTTCCTCGTCCAGTTCGACGATGCCCTCGTCGGCCAGGCGTCCGAGCGCCATCTGGACCATGCCGACCGCACCGTCGACAATGCGCGAGCGGGCGGCGATGACAGCCCCGGCCTGCTGACGCTGCAGCATCACCTGGGCGATCTCGGGCGCGTACGACAGGCGGGTGATCCGGGCCTCCATGATGTCGACACCGGCCGGGACGACCCGTGCGGCGATTTCGGCGGCGAGTTGGCCCGCCACCTCGTCGGTGTGATCGCGCAGGGAGAGCGCCGGGCTGTCTGCGTTGTCGTAGGGGTGACCATTGGCGACATGGCGGAGCGTAGTCTCGCTCTGCGTATCGACGAAGGCGACAATGGGGGCACCTCCTTTTCCCTGGAGCACCCGGAGGACCGGGTACCTATCAAAGTGATATCACTTTTCCCGGGGTCTGTAAAGGTCCCGAGGCGGGAGGACCATGGAGCCGGCCGATCGGGCAGACTGACCAAGTGGGCCGATGGGACCCCGTACGCGACCCGGATCGGCTGGCGGAAGGAGCCACACCATGAGCATCGACCTGGTCATCAGGGGCGGCACGGTGGTCGATGGCACCGGGGGGGCCAGCCGGGTGGCGGACGTGGCGGTCGACGGCGGGGTGATCACGGGGATCGGCGTGGTCGAGGACCGGGGCCGGCAGGAGATTGACGCCCGGGGGCTACTGGTCTGCCCCGGGTTCATCGATGGCCATGCCCATATGGATGCCCAGATCTTCTGGGATCCGCTGGCCACACCGGTGTCCATGCACGGGGTCACCACTCTCGTGATGGGCAACTGCGGCTTTACGCTGGCCCCCGCCCAGCCGGGACGGGAGGAGCTCGCCATTCGCAGCATCGAGCGGGCCGAGGACATTTCCCGCGGCGATCTCGAGACCGGTGTCCCCTGGGGGTGGCGCAGCTTCGCCGATTATCTCGACGCCGTGGATGCCACACCGAAAGCGGTCAATCTGGCCGGGTACGTCGGGCACTCGGCCCTGCGCACGTTCGTGATGGGAGAGCGGGCCTACCACGATCCGGCGACGGAGGACGATCTCGCACGCATGGGCGACGAGCTCACCGCGGCCATGGCGGCCGGTGCGGTCGGGTTCTCCACCTCACAGATCTCCCAGCACCGGACCATGGCCGATGAGCCGGTGGCGAGCTACGTCGGGGGCTGGAGTGAGGTCGAGCATCTGGTGCGGGTTCTGGGGCGTACCCGCACAGGCGTCCTGCAGCTGGCCACCCTGATGGCCGAACCCGAGAATCAGGCGCACCTGCTCAATCTGGCCCTGGCGGGCGGCCGCCCCGTCCACCAGGGCTGCATCTACAAGGCGGACCAGCCGGACGGCTTCCGCTCGAGCCTCGCCTTCCTCGACCATGCCGCCGAGCAGGGGGCACGGATCATCGGCCAGGCGCACGTGCGTCCGCTGGTCAACGTGATCGGGTTCAAGGTCGGGCTCCCCTTCGATCTTCTGCCCACCTGGCGCGAGCTGCGCCGCCGCCCCTTGTCCGAGCAGCGCCTCGTCCTGGAGGACCCCGAGCGCCGGAGCGTCCTCGTCGAAGAAGCGCTCCACGGTCCCTACGTCACGAGCAAGGTCATCGTCGAAGTCCAGGCGCGCCTGCCCGACTACGAAGCGTTGCGTGTGCTCCAGTCGGCGACGCGGCCGAATCCGTCGGTGGCGGACCTGGCGCGGGCGAGGGGAACGAACCCCGTCGACGTCATGATCGACCTGTCGCTGGCGGCTGATTTCGAGAAGTACTTCACCCAGCCCTTCGCCAACCAGGACGAGGCCGCGGTGGAGATGATCCTGCGCCACCCCCGGACGATCATCGCCCAGTCCGATTCGGGTGCGCACGTGTCGCAACTCATGGACAGCTCCATCCCGACGCACTTCCTGGCGCACTGGGTGCGCGACCGCCAGGCCTTCAGCTGGGAGGAGGGCATCCACATGCTGACCGGACGGCCCGCGCGCGAATGGGGCCTCGGCCAACGCGGCCATGTCGCGGAGGGCCGGGCGGCCGACCTCGTGGTGATCGACCCCGAGACCGTCGGTCCCAAACTGCCGTACGCGCGCGCCGACCTCCCCGCCGGTGGGACGCGCCTCGTGCAGGAGGCGGACGGGATGCACGCCATCGTGGTGGGCGGCGAGCTCACCAGCGTGGACGGAAAACCGACCGAGGCCAGACCCGGCCGGCTCCTACGCCGCTCCTGACGCGGTCAGGCCTCGGTCAGGCACGGCTCGCGTCGGGCCGTAGTACGGTCAAAGACCGATGCGAAGCGAGCGGCGGCCTCGTCAACGGTGCGTGTGCGGCGGCGGCCGGACCGGGGAGACGTTCCGGTGAGCTCGCACCCGGCCAGCCGGCCCGGGTTCATTCGCAGGGTGATCTCGCAACCTGTCGCCTCGGTTGCCGATGCCGTCATGCCCGCCATCGTCGATGCCGTCGACATCGACGAGACCCTCGGGCGGATCGATGTCGACGAACTGCTCACGCACATCGACCTCGATGCCGTGGTCGATCGCATCGACCTGCAGGCGCTCATCGAGCGGCTCGACCTCAACCGTGTGCTCGACAAGGTCGATCTCGATGCGCTCATCGGACGGGTCGGGATCGAGCAGGTGCTGGACCGCATCGATCTCAACGCACTGCTCGAGCACGTCGACCTGAACCAACTCCTGGAGCGGGTCGACATCAACGCGGTGGTCGGACGGGTCGACGTCAACGCCATTATGGACGAGGTCGATCTCGGTTCCTTCACGGGAAAGATCACGTCGGCGGTGACGGCCGGCACCGAGGGCTTCCTGCGATCCATGCTCGACCTCGTGCGGCGCCAGGTGGTCGGCCTGGACATGGTCATCCTCCGCTTCACCGACGGGCTGCTCCGGCGCCAACCCGGCTCGCTGCCGCTCGGACCGACACTCCTCGTCCCCTCCGATGAGGGCGAAACGGGCACCTCGCACGTGAGCGGGCGCTACGCCGGGCCCGTGAGTCGTCTGCTCGCCTTCGCCGTCGATGCGCTGCTCGTCTTCGCCCTCTTCGCCCTGGGGACCTCCATCCTGAACTACCTCACCCACCTTCTCACGGGGTACCACCTCGAACGCGGGAGTTCGAACAGTTTCTGGTGGGCGATCGCGCTGGCGGTCTGGGCCTTCTTCTATCTCTGGATCGGGCCGGCCGTCGCCGGCCGGACCCTCGGCATGGCGTTGATCGGCTTGCGCGTCCTCGCCACCGACGGCTCGGCGATCAGTCAACGGCAGTCGTTCTTCCGGGTCCTGACGTTGCCGCTGAGCGTCATCCTGCTCGGCATCGGCCTGCTGATGGCGGTCTTCGGCGCTGAGCGCAAGGCCCTGCACGACCACATCGGGGGAACCTGCATCGTCTACGACTGGGGCGACCGGCCGGCGGAGATGCCGGCGCCGCTGACGAGCTGGTTGGCCGGGCACGGGGCCATCGAGTTCAGCGCACCGCCGAAGTGACGGAGCCCGCGGAGCTGCTGCCCCGAGCGCCTACCCCGGGGCTCGTGGTCGTGGCCTTCGCCCGGTGACGTCGTGGCCGCCTGAGCTCAGGCTTCTACTCAGTATCGAACGATGTCTGCGGTTCGAGGGGGGCCGGCGGTTCCATGAGCCGCCGCGTCGACTTGAGATTGGTGATGAGCACCGCCACGACGGTCACCAGATAGATCTGCCCGAACATGGCTTCGAGAACGGCCAGGGCCCGTTCGAGCCCGCCGACCGCGGTCAGGTCGCCGTAGCCGACGGTTGTCAAGGTGATGAAGCTGAAATAGAGGAAGTCGGACGTCGTGCCCTTGTCGGTCTGCGCGAAGAAGGGATGGGACGTCGCCGCCTGGATGGTGAGTTCGACGAAGGACCACAACATGCCGGCCAGGACATAGACGCTCAGGGCGGCGAGGATCGTCCTCCGGTCGATCACCCCCCGCTGCACGACGCCCCGGATGATGGCGATCGGCGCCGCCACGACCAGGAGCGCGGTGACCCCGTAGGCGATCGCCTCTTCGCTCGCATAGTCACCGAGGATGGTGGAGATCACCGCCGCCAAGCCGCCGACGAGCACGAGCACGGTGACATAGAACGCCACCTTGCCGCTGCGGGCCGCGAGCACGGCCGCCAGGAGCGTCACCCCCATGAGCGTCATGCTCACGAGCGGCACCCAGCGCCCGGTCGGCGGGGCTGACGCCAAGAAGACGTAGGTCACCAACAGCAGGACGAAGACCCCGCCGAACCGGTAGCCGGGCACGCGTTCTTGGATGCGGTTGTACAGGGTTTGGGCAAGACCGGTCATGGTCCAACAATAGGGTTCGGACCTGCTGCATCTCGGGTCCACCGGGGGCCGTGCCGGTGTTTGGCGCGTCCTCCGGATGAATGCAACAATCGAGATCGGCGTCGTCCACAAGGAGGAGCAACATGCCCATGGGGCCGGTCGAGTACATCGTCGTCGGATTCCCGGAGAACCGGTTCGACGGGACCATCATTCCGGCCCTGGCCGACCTCGTCGAACAAGGGCTGGTCAAGATTCTCGACCTCGTGTTCATCGCCAAGGACGAGGAAGGCAATGTCGTCGGCTTCGAATACGAGGACATGCCCGGAGAAGTTGCCGCGTTCGCCGAACTCGAAGGGGAAGCCGGTTCGCTCCTGAGCGATCAGGACGTCGAAGCCGTGGCCGAGATCCTCGATCCCGGCTCGTCCGCCGCGCTCCTCGTCTGGGAGGACGTCTGGGCGGGCCCCTTCCAAGAAGCGGTGCGACGTTGCGGAGGCGAATTGATTACCGGCGGTCGGGTGCCGGCGGCAGTGGTGGACATTGCGCTGGCCGCGTCGACGGCTGATCGCAGACAGACGGTTGATCGCACACAGATGGACCGCACACAAAGGAACGGAGAAAGCACATGATGCGACGCGGAATAGGACGGGTGGGCCGGCCGGGTCTGGTCGGGACCGTGGCCCGGACAGCGGTCGTCGCCGGCACGGCGACGGCGGTCGTCGGCGGGGTGTCACGCCACCAGGCCGCGAAAGCCCAGCAGGCCCAGGATGCCGCCGCCTACCAGCAACAAGCGGCACAACCCGTGTACGTGGAGGCACCCGCTCCGGCCCCGGCTCCTGCATCAGCCGCACTGGGCGAGGACAAGATCAAGCTGCTGCAGGATCTCGCCGCCCTCAAGGATCAGGGGATCCTGACCGACGAGGAGTTCGCGGCGCAGAAGGCCAAAATCCTGGCCTAGTGGCCGGACAGGTGGATCACGCCGGCGTCGGATAACCCGTCGAGGACGAGTTGGACGGCGAGCGCGGCCAGGAGAAAGCCGAAGACCTTTTCCGTGATCAGCATGCGACCTTCGTCGAGGTGCTTGCTGATCCGGTTGGCCACCCGGAAGATCAGGAAGTCGAGTCCGAGCACGACGACGAGGACGCCGAACACCACGCCGAACAACGCCCAGGTGTTCGCGTCGCCCGAGAGCGTGACGAGAGCGACGATGCCGACCGGGTTCAGGAGGTAGGGCACGGCCAGCGGAAAGTCGGCGAGGAGCATGGGGTCCCTCCCCTTGAGCGATTCGTCCCGTTTGTCGCCCGAGCTCAGCACCATCGACACCGCGATGATCAACAGCACGATGCCGCCGGCGATGGAAAGCGCGCCGGTCGTGAAGTGCAGCAGGCGGGCGAGCAGCTCGCCCAGCAGCAACAGCAGGATGGCGACGATGCTCGCCGTCCTGAGCATCTTCTGGGTCACGCGACGCTTCGTGCCGTCGTCCATGTCCGCCGTGATCTCGAGGTACGGCACGAGCGCGATCTTGGGCCCGATGCCGATCAGGAAGAGCAGGAAGGTGTCGACGACGAAGGCCACATCGACGTGTTGGTCCACTCCCTCAAGCCCCCGTCCTCGCCGATGCCCTGCCCACGCCTACGTTGCGCGCTGCGACGCTACCCGGCGGTCCGACGACCCCGCCAGCCTGTGCCACCCGGCGAGCCAGCACGTGGGTGTGAGATTATGAGCAGCGAGGAGTTGCCCGCAGGTTGGAGGACATATGCACCCCACTGTCACGCAGATCAAGCCGGAGATCGGCGCCGAAATCACCGGGATCTCCGGCCACGACTTCGTCGACGCCGCGGTGGCCGCCGAGGCGCAGCGCCTGCTCGACGCGCACGGCGTCCTCGTGTATCGCGAGGCGCACATCGGCGATGAGGACCTGCTCGCGTTCACCCGTCTGCTCGGGCCGGTGCACGAGTTCCCGGAGGTCTCGGTGGTCAGCCTCGATCCTGAGATGAGCCGGTCGGCCGCGGTGCAGCGCGGGACTTTTCAATGGCACATCGACGGCACGATGGTCGAGTACCCCCATCGGATCACGTTGCTCGCCTGCCTCGAGCCGGCCAACGACGGCCGCGGCGACACGGAATTCGCCAACACGTACGCCGCCTATGACGCGCTCGAGTGACGAGGTGAAGGCCGAGCTCGACGGTCTCGAGGTTCGTTACAGCTACCTGAACCGGACGCGGATCAAGCAGGGCTTCATGACCCCCGAAGCGATCGAGAGCTACAAGAAGTTGCCACCCCGGGATCGCCCGCTCATCTGGACGCACCACACGGGCCGCAAGTCGATGCTGCTCGGCTCACAGGCCGGTGAGGTCATCGGCTGGCCCCTCGACAGAGGCGAGGAGTTCCTCGGGAAGCTTCTCGAATGGGCCACCGAGCCCCGCTTCGCCATGCGGCACCACTGGGAACGCGGGGATCTCGTGCTGTGGGACAACACCGGCATTCTGCACCGGGCCCATCCCTACGAGGCCGAGTCCGGCCGCTTGATGCACCGCACGACCGTCGACAGCGAACGCCCCGCCGCCTAAACGTCCGGAGTACACGGTGCACAGCACAGCCGATGGGGACGCCGGGACACGGGCCCGCATACAGGAGCACTGGGATGCGTCGGAGAGCGGGGACGCCGACACCGAGCACGCGATCTACGCGTCGGATGGGATCCTCGACTATCCGCAGTCCGGTGAGCGCTTCCGGGGCCGGGCCAGGATCCAGGCGCAACGGGGCGGGCACCCGGCCGAGCGCCACTTCGCCGTCCGCCGCATCCAGGGCAGCGGCGACCTCTGGGTGAGCGAGTGCGTGATCACCTATGACGGCGTGCCCACCTATTCGGTCAGCATCATGGAGTTCGCCGACGGCTTCGTCACGCACGAGACCCAGTACTTCGCCGACCCGTTCCCCGCCGCCCCCGGGCGGGCCTCCCTGGCTGAGCCGATACCCGCCGGCGATCACTAGGCCGCGGGCGGCCGACCCGCTCCGCCCCGCCGAATGCGTACGGTACGGATCATTCGTCCTGCCCGCGACACAATCCTAATGTGTACGGTATAGTTTAAATGACTCGACCGCGACACTTTAGGGAGTTTCATGCCTCGTCCCAGCAGGGAACAGGTCTATCAACGGTTGGAAATGGCGATCACCGAGGTGCGGGAGCACCTCGGTGGGCTTCCTGATCCCGTCGAAGCCCGGGGCATCTGGACCACCATCTGGTACGAAGAAGCCCATCACTCAACGGCGATCGAGGGCAACACCCTTGTGCTCAAGCAGGTCGAATCGCTCTTGGCGGAGGGCCGGGCGGTGGGGGACAAACAGCTCTCGGAGTACATGGAAGTCCGTGGGTATGCCGATGCGGCCCAATGGGTCTATGGCCAGGGCCTGGCGAGCGACGGGTGGACCAACGGAGATGTCCTCACCTTGACCGAGGTACGTCACGTCCACCGCATGACGATGCAACCGGTCTGGGATGTCGCACCTCATCCGGCCGCGACGGAGCGCGAATCGCCGGGAGGTTTCCGGGAGCACGAGACCGCTCCGTTTCCCAGTGGGATGACGCCGCCTTCGTGGATGGAAGTCCCGGCCGCGATAAGCGACTGGATAGCAGATGTCTGCCGCAGTGCGCGAGCCACCCGCCCCATCGAGATGCTGGCGTCGGCCCATGGTCGATTCGAACGAATCCACCCGTTTCTCGACGGTAACGGACGGACCGGTCGCCTCCTCCTCAACCTGGTACTCGTTCGGCTCGGTTACCCCCCGGCCATCGTCTACAAGCGCGATCGGTCCCGCTACCTTGCCGCGTTACGTCGGGCCGACCTTGGTGATGCCGGGGCGTTGGGCGAACTCCTGGCCCGCTCCGTGCTCGACAACCTGTATCGCTTCGTGGTGCCCGCCATCGCCGGACCATCGCAGCTGGTTCCCCTGACGGCTCTGGCCAACCGGGAACTCACGACGGGAGCCTTGCGGGTTGCCGCCAACCGTGGTCGCCTGCGGGCCCAACACGGAACAGACGGGCAATGGCGCAGCACGCAGCAATGGGTGGACGAGTACCTCGAGGCTCGCTATCGCCGATGAGCCCGCGACCGACCGGTGAGAGGGCGAGCCACCTCCCGGTACAGTCAACGCAGTGCTCGCTGTCCATCTCCTCTGGACCGATGACGACGGTGGCGGTTTCCTACTGTGGGGCGAGGACAGCGACCGGGAGTTGACGGGTCCGGCCAGACGCGGCCGGAATCCCGCGGTGCCGATGCCGCGGCCCCATCCGTTCACGGCCTCGGGATCACGCTTGATCACCGCCCTGACGGACGCGGCCCCCTCGCTCCACGCAGCAGTGGCCGGAGCCGGCGAAAGGACCCAGGTCGTGTGGCTGCCGGGGAAGGGCCATGCCCCCCTCCCGTCACCCGAGCTCATCCGGGCTGCGGGCGTTACCCGGGGCGCCGGACAGGCGCCGGCCCTCTGGCCCTTCGAAGTGACGGCCCTCCGCTTGCGTCCGTCGGCCGCGCTCGACGTGGCCCTTGCCCTGCGGTTGGTGGCGTCACCCGACCTGCATCCCGGCGCCTCTGTACTGCCGTTCTCCGTCCTGGCTGCCTTGGCCCTCGAGATCGTGGCCGCCGGTCGGGTGCTGCCGAATCTCCGGACCGCGCCGGATGGCTTCGAGGCCCGATGGGAACCCCTGCTCAACGGAGCGGACGACGACCGCGTGCGGACCGTGGCCCGCGCGCTCCCTCCGGTCTGCCGGGCCCTCACCGCGGCGGGTGTCGCACCGGAGGGGATCGTCCAGCACGCCCTGGACGCGTTCGTCGATGCTGCATGCCGTGACTCGTTGGCCACGTCGAGGACTTCGGTCATCCGCTTGCCGCGGGCGCGGGCGGACCACATGCCGACGGCGCTGGAACCCTGGTTGACGGCGCTGTCGTCCCCTTCGCCGTGCGTGATCGCCGATGCGGGGGAGTTGGCCAAACTGGAGCGCCTCATCGGGGAGTGGCGGGCCGACGCGGCCGCACGGGGCGGCTCCTGGCGGTTGTGCCTCCGTCTCCAAGAACCCGCGGCGAGCGACGACACCGAAGGCGAGCCCGCAGGCAACGAATCGCCGCCCTGGCGTTTGGAGCTCCTCCTGCAGGCCACCGACGATCTCAGTCTGGTCGTCGGGGCCGAAGAGGTCTGGCGGGCGGGAGACCAGCTGCAGCGCGCCAGCCGGTCGCTCAGTGATCCGCATGAGGTCTTCCTGGCCGAGTTGGGCCGGGCCGTTCGCATCTACCCCGCGCTCGGGGAAGCGCTGCGCCAACCGACGCCGACCGGGCTCGCGTTGGATCTGGGTGGGGCCCATACCTTCTTGTTGAACGCCGCGCCGGCCCTCGAGGTGGCCGGATTCGGTGTGCTCCTGCCATCGTGGTGGGGCAGGCCCCAGGCGCGGCTGGGCGTGCGGCTCAAGGCCTCTTCGCCGTCCACCTCGTCCCGGAGTGCCGGCTCGGGGGGTCTGCTCAGTCAGGACGGTATCTGCGCCTTCGACTGGGAGGCCGCCCTGGGCGACCAACAGATCGACCAGTCCGAATTGCTCAGGCTGGCCAAGCTGAAAGCACCCCTCGTCAACGTCCGGGGCCAGTGGATGGAGTTCCGCCCGGCCGAGGTGGACCGTCTCGTGCGCTTCCTGGAGGCGCAGCCCAAGACCAAGGCCGACCGGACGATGACCATCGGCGAAGTGCTCCAAGTGGCCGCGGGTGTCGGCCCGGACCCCGGCGTCCCCATGCTCGGGATTTCGGCCGAAGGACAGCTGGGGGCGTTGCTGCGCGGCGAGCTCGAAGGGACGCTCGACGTCCGCGCCACGCCGGACGGTTTCATCGGCGAGCTGCGTCCCTACCAACAACGTGGCGTGGCCTGGCTCAAGATGCTGGAGCGTCTCGGGCTCGGTGCCTGCCTGGCCGATGACATGGGCCTGGGTAAGACCGCCACTGTGCTGGCTCTCCTGCAGGACGAGCACCTGAACCGCACCGGCGACACGGGAAAACGGAAGGGGGCCGCGGGCGGCCCGACGCTCGTCATCTGCCCGACGTCGGTGGCCGGCAACTGGGCGCGCGAATCCGAGCGCTTCACCCCCGAGCTCTCGGTGATGATGCACCACGGCGCGACACGGTCCCGGGAAGCGACCTTCGAGAAGTTGGCCAACGCGGCCGACATCGTGATCACCACCTACGCCCTGGCGACCCGGGACAAGGCCGTGCTGGCCAAGGTGCCCTGGCGGCGCATCGTGCTCGACGAGGCCCAGAACGTGAAGAACCCCGAGGCCAAGCAGACCAAGGCCGTTCGTTCCCTGCCATCGCCGCGCAAGGTGGCGCTCACCGGCACGCCGGTCGAGAACCACCTGGGCGAGCTGTGGTCGATCATGGAGATCCTCAACCCGGCGCTGCTCGGTTCGGCGGCGTCGTTCCGGCAGCGGTTCGTCATCCCCATCGAGCGCTTCCGCGACGAGGAAGCGGCGGAACAGCTGCGCGCGCTCACCCGCCCCTTCATTCTGCGGCGCCTCAAGACCGACCGGACGATCGTCCCGGACCTGCCCGAGAAGATGGAGATGAACGAGCTGTGCACCCTCACCAAGGAGCAGGTCACGCTCTACCAGGCGGTGGTGGACGACATGATGCGGCGCATCGAGGAGGCCGAGGGCATCGCCCGCAAGGGGCTGGTGCTCACCGCCATGCTGCGGCTCAAGCAGGTGTGCAACCACCCGGCCCAGTTTCTCGGCGACGGCTCCGCGCTCGCCGGGCGTTCGGGCAAGCTCGAGCGCGCCGCCGAAATCCTCGAAGAGGTGCTCGATTCGGGCGAACGGGCGCTGGTGTTCACCCAGTTCGCCGAAATGGGCTCCCTCCTGGTCGACTACCTGTCGGCCCGCTTCGGCCGCCGGATCTCGTATCTCCACGGCGGGGTGCCCCGCAGTCAGCGCGACAGCATGGTCACCGAATTCCAGGACCCCGAGGTCGACGTCCCGATGATGGTGCTCTCCCTCAAGGCAGGCGGGACCGGTCTCAACCTGACTGCGGCCAACCATGTGATCCACTTCGACCGCTGGTGGAACCCGGCCGTGGAGAACCAGGCCACCGACCGGGCGTTCCGCATCGGCCAGCGCAAGGATGTCCTGGTGCGCAAGCTCGTCTGCGCCGGGACGCTCGAAGACAGGATCGACCAGCTGATCGCCTCCAAGCGCGACCTGGCCGACCGGGTGGTGGGCGCCGGTGAAGGATGGCTGACCGAGCTGTCGACGGACGACCTGGCCGACGTGTTGCGCCTCTCGGCAGAAGTGGCGGTCGGCACGTGAGCCCGTCCCGCAAGAAGCCGGTGTCTCCGCCCAAAGCCAATCGCAACCACGCCTCCGCGGCCGCCGTCGGCGATCTCCAAGCGCTGGTCGATCAGGTCCAGGCCCTCCGGCGCCGGCACAAGGCGCAGCCATCGGCCCAGAGCGCGGCGGAACTGGCCCGGCTCCGACAGGCGTCTGCTCGAGGCCCTCGACCTCAATGAGGACGACACCGCACCGGAGGGAGACGACGCCGACCCGGCCACCGAGTTTCCCGAGGATGTCGAAGTGGGCTTCGACGACGACGAGATTTGGGAAGAGGACGAGTCGGGGGAATGGAGGGCCCGCAGGGACTGGTCCCGGTTCACCCCGGCCAAGCGGATCCCCGTCGACGACGGTTTGGAGTTGCGCAGTCGACGCGGCGCCATCGGTGAGAGCTGGTGGTCCAGGCGCTTCCTCTCGGCGGTCGAGTCCATCCTGACGGGGGGCCGGCTGACCCGTGGCCGCACGTACGCCCGTCAGGGACAGGTGATCGACCTGGGCATCGGGGCCGGTCTGGTCGTGGCCCAGGTCCAGGGCACACGGCGCACCCCGTACGGGGTCCAGATCACGATGCCGGCGGCGAGCGACGAACGCTGGGCGGCCATCGTCGAGACCCTGGCCGGACAAGCCGGCTACGCCGCCCGCCTGTTGGCCGGAGAGTTGCCGCACGAAATCGAGGACGTCTTCGCCGAAGCCGGGGTCGCGCTGTTCCCCGAGCGCGGCTCGCACCTGATCACCAGCTGCACGTGTCCGGACTGGGCCACTCCCTGCAAGCACGCGGCCGCGGTCTGCTACCTCATGGCCGAGGCCTTCGACGACGATCCCTTCCTGCTCCTCGCCTTCCGGGGCCGTGAACGCGAGGCGCTGCTGGCCGAGTTACGCGCTCGTCGCGGCGCCTCGGTCGAGGGCACCGACAACGAGGCCCTGCCCGCCTCGGACCCGGCGACGCCCACCACGCCTCTCGTCGAAGAGATCGCCACCTTCTGGCACGCCGGCGCCGACCTGGCCGGTGTGCACTGCCTCCCGCGGGCCACCGAAATGCCCGGGGCGGTGCTGCGACTGCTGCCCCGTGGGGTGCTGGTTGTCCGTGGCCGGGAAGTCGCCGACCTCCTCGAGGTGGCCTATGCCCGGTTGGCCGCTGAGGGCGAAGCGCGTGCCTTTGCCGGCACGTCGTCATCCACGTGACGTGAACGATTCTCCGGCGCCGACCGCTACGTCGCCTCCCAGTACCAGGTGCCGTTCTCGTCCTCACAGGTGATGGTCTGGCCGTCCCCGGCGCGTCCGGTCGCCCCGTGGTTGTCGTCCCGGCAGTATTCACCCGGCTTGTAGCACCCACCCTCGTTGTCGATCGGTGTGCAACCGGCCGTCGTGGGAGCCGCCGGCGTCGTGGCCGGGATCGGGGCCGTCGTCGTGGCCGGCGGAGCGGCGCTCGTCCCCCGTTGGAGTTGTCCATTCGCGACATCGGCGGAAAGCGTGGTGTTGAGCGGCCCGAGAACGCTGGCCGACGCAGTGATGAGGCCCAACTCGCGGTTGTAGTCGAGGCTGGCCGTCGAGAAGTTCTCTGAACCGACGAAGGCCTTCGTGCTGTCGACGTCGATGACCTTGGCGTGGATGTACAGCGCCGACGACGTGTCGGGGTAGACCACCACATGGACCCCGGCGGAGGTGAGCTGCGCGAAGGCCGCATCCCATTCGGAGTCCGCCGTCATGACAACGGTGACGTCGACTCCTCTGCGGGCCGTGGACTCGAGAGCGCCTTCGATCGCGGTGGAGTCCATCTCCTCGTTCTCCACCACGAGGCTGCGGGTGGCCGAGTTGATGAGTGCGGCGAGTGGGGGTTCGGAACCTGGACTCCAGACGAGATCCGATCCCGGCGGACCCGCCGCCGGGCGGGCACTGGACCAATCCGTTGCGAACACCGACTCGATGGCCGCCACATCGGGTGCCTGGCTGTCCATCACCACGAAATCCCTCGTCGTGGCGTAGTACTGCGGCGTCATGTTCCCGGTCATAACGGCGGACTCGGCACCGTCCACGGTGATGGTCTTCTGATGGAAGATCTCCGAGTCGTTCGTCCAGGCCACGGAAACGCCTCCCGAGGACAGTGTCGAGTACGCAGGCCTGGTTGACGGACCCCCCGCTGAAGTCGCGGTCCAGGAGCACCCTGACCCGGACGCCCCTCCGCTGGTCCGCGATCAGGATCTGCTCGGCGGTCGTGTCCGACAGCTCGTACATCGTCATATCGAGACTCTGGTGGGCCGACGACATGAAGTTGTAGAGGGGTGTCATACCGGCCTGTGGCTCCACCAACAGGGAGAGCGCCAGCGGGGCTGCGGTGGTCGGGGTGACAGTGGTGACCGTCGTGGTGCTCGGGGTAACGCTCGACGGCGTCGATGTCGTACCGCCGCTCCTGCCGGTCTTTGTCGAGGTCGTGGAACGCCGGGTCGCAGCCGGAGAGGAACAGCCGGCAATGGGGAGTGCGACACCCAGCAGGACAGTGAGCATGAAGGCTGACGATCGGACCCCCGCACCTTGCGACCGTCCCGGACGCCGAATGCGCATCAACGTGCGGAAAAAATGGTGATCAGCTCGCGAGTTGGACGACCGAGGCGTCACCCACACTGGCGTAGCGCCCGGGCGTACAGGTCAGCACAATGATCTGGCACGAGCGACCGGCCTTGGAGATGGCCGCGCCCATGCGCTCGAGCTTGCGGGGGTCGCTCCATCCGAGGGCATCATCGAAAATGACCGGGGCACCCCCGTCGGCGGCCACGATGGAGGCACAGGCCAGCCGGCTGATCATGCCCAGCTGCTCTTTCGCTCCGGTGCTCAGATCGGCGAAGTCGAGCGTGACGCCATGCAACGTACGGCGCGAGATGCGCAGATCGTCGGCCAGCTCGACCTCGAGCGTGGATCCGAACACGAGGCGACCGAGCGATTCGATGCCCTCACGGAACGGGGCGACGTAGCGGTGCAGCGCCTCGGTTCGCCGCCGGGCGAACGTCTCGAACAGGAGCTTGGCCGCCGCGGCGCGCGCCTCCAACCGCTCGTGGCTGGCGGTGAGGTGGGTCAGCTCGGATTTGGCCGCGTCCAGTTGGGTGGCCAACCCTTCGTCGCCCAGCAGCGACAACTTTGTGCGGAGCTCGCGCACCCTCCCCTCGTTGTCATGGAGTTCGCCCGCCAGCCGTGCCCGCACGGCGCGGGCATTGTTGAGGAGTTCCTCGACCGTGTCAGGGTCTTGTGCCGCCAACTGTCGCTGCACGTCGGCCAGTTCGGCGGCCCGGGTCGACAGGGCTGCCTGGGCCTCCGCTAATTGCGTTTCGATGGCCTCGTCCGAGGTGATGGCTCGAGCCTGCGCCAGCGACCGCTGCTCATTGGCCGCCGCAATCTGTGCCTGGTCGAGTCGGGCCCGATCGCTGGCCTCGCCGAGGTTCAGTGTCTGCACGCCTTCCTTGGCCCGGGCCAGATCCTTTTCCAGTCGGTCGAGCTCTTCTCGGCGCTGTTGGAGATCCGCGCCGGCCTCGAGCGCCACTGTCTCAGCGGCGTCGTAGCTGGACGGCAGCGGAGGCGCCTCCGGACGCTCCTGCCGGTAGCGGTCGATACGCGCCGTCAAGCTGACGACCTTCTGGGCCAGTGCATCGGCCGTCAGGTCGCGGAGATCGTCCTTGATCGACTTCGCCGTCTCGACGAGTGCGCGCGCGGCCTCGTTGCGTTCCGTGGCCGCCAGGCGGGCGGCGGCCAGGTCGTTCACACCGCCTTCGTCGCATATCGCCCTGAATACGGCACGGGTCTCTGCCAGCCGATCCGCCAGTGCCTGGGCCTGGGCCCCCGCGCTGACGACCACACCGATGAGGCCGGGCACGACGATGTCGGTGGCCCCGTCCACCAGGAGCTGTCTGCTGGTTCCGGCGGCGAGCGCATCGGCCTGACCGTCGATCTCCACGTCGACGTCGGCGATGGCCCGCACGGCGATGGTCGCCGCACCGGTCGCCGCCGCGGCTTCGGCCTTCGCCACTTCGATTCCGGCTGCTTCGATACGGGCCACCAGGGTGTCGTCCACCCGGCTCGCTTCGAGGACCGCCTCCGCCGCGTCGCGGCGGCGACCGGCATCGGTTACCCGGGCCAGGCGCTCCGAGAGTTGTGCCACCTCAATGTGCTGACGGAGGAAGTCGCGGTCTTCGGTCGCTCGCCGCTGGGCGCGCTCGGCCTCGCCCATGGCCGCCTTCACGGCGTCGAACTCCCGCTGGACCGACTGCAGGCGTGCCTCGACGTCTTCCCGGGCAGGCAAGGCGCGCGCAACATGTGACTCGATCTCGACCACGGCGGCGGCAGCCCCCACCACGCGCTGCTTGAGTTCGGCGCGGACACTGCTGAGGCCCAGCAGGTGGTCACGCTGGGCCAACGCCGTGTCGTGCAACCCTTCCAGCCGGGTGACCTCGTGACGACGGCTCTGGATGGCCTCGAACTGCAACGCCAGGGCGCGTTCGCTCTCCTCCTGTACCTTCTTCCCTTCCGCCAGGACCTTGGCCTCATCACAGAGTCGGTCCACCGCTGTGGCACCGTCGTCCAGTGAACGGAGCCTGGTCTCCAACTCGGCGACCCTCGATGCGGCATCGGAGACCCGCGCCGACAGGCCCGTCCGGTCCCCCTTCACCTGGCCGGTGGCGGTCCAGTAGCGGTTCCGCTCGGCGGTGATGCGTTCCCAGAGGTCGTCCTCGCGATCGCCTGCCGCTTCACCACCGGCTGCCTTGTCGAGCGCACGACCCAGCGACCCGCCGGCGAACGCCGCCTGCTCCAGTTGGGCCCCCTGCTTGAGCCGGAAGGCGTCCCACAACGCCTCGTCGAGGGTTTCGTCGAGCATGGCGCGCACCTTGTCATGGGCCTCGCGCCCGGTGAGCTGAGATCGAGCGGGCTCGAGGATCTCGAGCACGGTCTCACGTTGCCGGTGCCAGCGCTTGCGGTACACGAAGCGGTACGGGCCCGTGGACAGCTCGATCTCCACCTCGGCGCCGACGTCCCGGTGAGCGGGCTTGACGGCCTTGACCCGCTGCTTGCTCGAATCGTCGCGCTCGGCCAGCAGGAGATCGATGGCCTCCGAGAGCGAGGTCTTGCCGATCTCGTTGTCGCCTTCGACGATCGTCACCCCTTGAACCGGGAACGTGACTTCGGAGTGGGTCACGCCCCGGTAATTGGAGAGCTCGATCCGGTGGATCCTCATGTCGTCACTGCTCGTCCGGCCAGGCGGTACAGCAGCCCGAGGGCATCCCGGGCGGTGAGGGCGTCGTCCCCTGCCGTTGCCCCGAGCTGGCGGAGATCCTCGAGGCCGGCCGCGGCGAACCCTGAGAGGGCCAGCCCTCCGAAATCGTCATCATCGGGGAGCACGACGAGGTCGCAGTGGCGTTCCCAGCGCTGGAGGGCACCGAGCAGATCGGCGGCGTGATCGAGGGTGGACTCCAGCCGGTCCATGTCGGCGAGCGAGAGCTGCCCGACCAGCGAAAGCTTAACGATGGTACGGGCCTTGTCGGCAATGTCCTCGAGGAAGTGCTCGACCTTCATGCAGTCCTCGGGGCCCGTCACGTCGAAGTCCCGCAGCACGAACTGCCAGGTGCCGACGCGCCGACGCTCGACCGTGACCCCGTCGGCGCAGAGATCGACGATCAGGACATTCCCGGGATCGATCTCGTCGTAGGCCGTGGGCTCCGGGGCCCCGGAGTACCAGATGCGGCCGGTTCCGCCGACCTCGGTCGTCGAGTGCCGATCGCCGAGGGCGACATAGTGCACGCGGCCCGCACTGATGGCGGCTTCTAGGTCTTCGAGCATCACGAGGGCCGGGTTGTTGGGATCGGGGGAGAGGGTGTCGGTGCTTCCGTGCCCGACCACCACGCGGAGCGTGCCGTCGCCGGGGAGCCCGGTCACGGCACGGGTCACCAGATCGACCACGGGCCGTTTGTTGGACCACGGGGCCCCGACGATCTCGATGCCGTCGCTGGCCCGAACGGGGTCGCTGTTCTCGAGCACCACCACGTTGGACGGGCAATTGTCGAGAAACGTCCTCGAGCGGAACACCGAAGAGGCGTCGAGTGGATCGTGATTGCCCGGCAGGAGGTAGAAGGTGACCTCGGGGGTGGACTTCATCGCTTCGAGGGCGCGGACGACGACCTGTCGTTCGACCTGGTTGGACTCGAACACGTCGCCCCCGACGACGACGAAGGAGCACCCTTCCTTCATCGCCAAGGTGCCGATGCTGACGATCGCCTCGATGCGGGCCGCCGTGAAGCACGCCTGGGCCTCATCGGAGAGAAAGTGCCGCGTCATGCCGAGCTGCCAGTCCGACGTGTGCACGAATTTGGTCATGGGAGGACCGTAAACAGGTGTTGTGACACTTGCCCCAGATTCTACGGCTGACCTGCACCTTCAGACGGTGATGCCCCGTTTCGAGGTAGACGCTGGCGGTCGCCGGGGTGCCTTCCCGGTCTCCTGGAGCGTGACCATTGCCTCGCCGACAGGCAGCTGACGGAGGGTCCAAAAGACCGACAACGACGAGGTCAGAGCGATTCTCAGCACCCAATAAGGTGGTGACGCGCGCACCGTCTACTACGCCTCCTACGGCTCAAATCTCTGCTTCGACCGTTTCGCCTGCTACCTCCGCGGTGGGCGCGCCCCCGGATCCAACCACACCCACAGAGGAGCACGTAATCGAGCGCTGCCGTCCGATTCACTGACCCTGTCGATCGCGCACCGCCTCTACTTCACCGGCCACTCGACAAACTGGGAAGGTGCCCCGGCCTTCGTCGACACGACACCTGCGACCGCGCACGGCGCCTTCGCTCGCGCCTACCTGATCACGTGGGAGCAGTTCGAAGATGTCGTTGCGCAGGAGAACGTCCGCCCCACGGCGCCGATCGGCATCGCACCGACCGACCTCGAGGATGGGTTCTCTCAGTGCATCGGACCCGGGCGCTACGAGAATCTCCTGTGCGTGGGCCGTCACGACGGTCACCCGATCGTGACCTTCACCGCACCGTGGTCGATGGCCGACCGGGATCCGACGGCGCCATCACCGGGCTACCTGGCCATGTTGATCGGCGGCCTGCGCGAGTCCCACAACCTCGACGACGCCGCCATCATCGAGTATCTCGAAGCTGCCCCGGGCTGTAGCGACGAGCTCGTCGCAACCGCTCTCGCGTTGCCCAGCATGCAGAGGTGAATTGTCGGGTTACGATGTACGTGTGTTCGACGTTGGTTTCCGATGAGGGTCAAGCGCTAGCAGCGCGATAGAGGACGCGTCCGGGACAACCGGGCGAACTTGTCCTGCCTCACCTCGAACACCACTTTTCTCTCATCGGAGGACTTTCCATGCCTGCATTTGCGGTTGAATTCCGCGTGGGCGAAGGGGGTCGCGACGCCGAAGACTTCTGTCGGCAACTTCGCGCAGCCATCCTCTCGTTCGCGCGTCACAACAATGATTCTGCGGAACTCGTCCAGGAACAACCGGGCAGCCGCACCCTTGTCATACGGATCAACGGATCCCGAAAGCCCTACGAGGCCCTCACGGGAGTCCATCGGGTCCAACGCATCCCGAAGAACGACCGTCGGGGTCGCCGACATACCTCGACGGCCACGGTGGCGGTCATCGACTACCGGTGCGCGCCCACGGTGCAGTTGCGGGACGAGGAGATCGAGATCCAGGTCTACAAAGGACCGGGTCCGGGAGGTCAGCACCATCAGAAGAACGCCACAGCGGTACGCCTGGTGCATCGAGCGACGGGCTCGGTGGTGACCGTCGAGCGCGGGCGCAGTCAGTTCCAGAACCTGCGAGAGGCCAAAGCGATCCTGACGCAGAGATTGACCGACGCCGAACGTCGGAATACGGCGGGACGAGAAGCCGATGATCGACGCCGACAGATCTCCTCAGGAGAACGACCGGTCAAACAGTTCACCCACAACGTCCAGCGCCAGCAGGTGGTCGGCCATGCGGCCAACACCGTCTGGAAGATGAGCGACTTCTATCGTGGCCACATCGAGGTGGAATAGCCATGCGGCGTTTGCTCACCAGCCCAACGTGCCCGGCTCGCCTTTGAAGGGTCCGACCACGCGCGACGTGATCCAGCCGCCATAGAAGTCCCCGTCCTGAGGACGGACCTCTTCGCCATCGACGATGCAGCGGTCGACCCGAGAGGGATAGATGGCCAGCCACCCGGCCAGAGCCTGGTAAGCCGGAGTCGGCTGCAGGTAGCGCCAGGCCGCCCGCTGCGCCACCGTTCCGCCGGCCACGAGGTCGACGTACGAGGCCCGGCCCTTCCATTCGCACCAACTCTCGCCCGTGGTGGGTTGCACGACACCGGGGACAAAGTCAGCAGGATCGAGGTAGTAGGTAGGCGGGCTGGCCGTCTCCAGGACCCGGAAGGCCCGGTCCGTCTCGGCGATGGTCACGCCACCGAGCACGACCTGGATCGTCGACGTCGATCGCTCGAGCCGGGGTGGGCGTGGGTACTCCCACACGGACTCCTGGCCTGGTCCGGGCGGAATCGGCTGCGGATAAGTCACTCTTCCAACCCTACGGAGTGGACCCGCACCGCCGGTTCACTCCTTCGCGGGAGGTCAGTCCAAGGACGCAGTGGACGATCCTCCACTGCGCAGAGCCGTCCCTCGAGCCGATCGGTGAGCTTGCCGCCACTCACGACGGGGGAGCCATTGACAATGACGTGTTCGAGAACAGAGCGTCGATGGTGCATGGTCATGATGCCGCTTCCTTTCGTACTGAGGCTTCCACCGCTGTGCCGTCGAAGAAGGCCGGATTCACGTCGCTGAACATGCGCGTGACGTTGCGAAAGGTGAAGTCCCGGAAGTCGTCCGCGCGAAATATGGCCGTGCTCTACCAGTTCCCAGGCCTCGGGAAGGACCTCTCGCTGATCGGGGACGTCCCAGTGACCGATATCCGAACCGAAGAACGCGTTCAGGCGGACGCCGAGCGGAAGCAGGCCCGGGCGTAAATGCGAGGGCGTTCAGCGGATCGTCTGCTTCGCAACCGAAGAAGAGCTGCTCGGAGAAGATGCGAGCCACGTCGGCCGGACCATCGATCCCTGACTCGACGAACTCGTCGATGGTCGCCAGATCGACCGCGGCACTCGGACTGACCCGCACGGACGAGCGCACGTGTTCACGACCTGTGGACAAGGACCCGATGGCGAACTCGTCGATCAGCTCGATTGGCCAGCTCCATGTCGATGGCGGCGGGGTCGTTGGCCAAAATGGCGCTGCCCATTTCGCTTCTCCCAATGTCCGATCAGGTCCGAATACAGCTGTGCGGCCCACGTGACCCCTCCCTCGAGAAAGGCGAAGCGCAGGTCGGGGAATCGGGTCGTCACTCCTCCCATGATCAGCGAACGGCAGATCGCTTCCTGGGCTGCGGCGAAGTTGCCCAGGTGGTTGTAGACGTAGTTGGTACGCGACGTGCGCGATCCCCAGCCGAACCCGATGCCGTGGAAGGCGGGAACGACGCCCAACTCCTGGCAACGAGCCCAGACGGGGTCGTAGTCGAAATCCGAGTCGTGGCCCAACGTGTCGAGCCATCCGGCGGCGCCGTCGGCCCGCAGGCGCCGGGGAACGACGCCCGTCATGACGACGGCTTTCAAGCCGAGGGTCCCCACCGCGTGGTCGAGTTCGGCCACCGCCTCTTCCGGCGTGAACATCGGAATGAGTGCCGTCGGGGTCATGCGGTCGGCATAGGAACCGAAGACCTCGGCGCAGTACGTGTTCATCGCCCGCGCGCCGACCTGGCGTAGTTCGTCGTCGGCGCACGACATGAGGGGAAGCCCCACGCCCGGATAGAGCACCGCGAAGTCAATCCCGAATTCGACCAGTCGCTCGTACATCAATGCCGGGTAGTGCGGTAGTCAGGCGATCGATGGTCGGCCCGGGCGAGCCCCAGAACGGTTGACGGACGGGCGTGAAGCCTGAGCCGTCTCCGAACATCTTTCCGAGATAGCCGGTGAATGCCTTGGCGACATCGGCACCTCCGATGTCGCCGATGAGCTCGAGGATGATCGGGATGACCTCGACGAGGTGGCCGTCACCGTCCACCACCGGATGGTCGATCTGGTCCCGGATCCGTTGCACGTCGTCCGGCGGCGTGAAGTCCATCGTCTACCTCGCTGTTTCGGCAAAAGGCGGACGATAGCAGTCAGATGGAACAAAAAGAAGAAAACTTGTTCAGTCCCCTGACCCAGACCCGGGTGAGCTGGGGTTTTACGCCTTCCGCAGGCTCCTTCGGCGTCACCGGAGAGCCCATGATCAGTGCGGTGATCGTGTCCAGCGGTGCCTCCGAACCACCGGCCGGAACGAGGTACATGGAGACGATGAGTCGCACGATCACATCGGCCAGCTCTTCCACGCTCGTCTGTCCTGAGCGCACGGGGTCTGAGAGTTCCAAGGTCGGGCGGAGGACCTCGGCCAGGGTGCCCATCGTCTCGGGTAGACGTTCGTCCAGGTACGCGAGCAGGAAGGCGGGGTCGACCTTGACCATCCAACGTGACGGGTGGTCGGCGACGAAGCCGTGGGCGTACTGCAGCAAGGCCCGCAGTTGGTCCGGTCCCGCCGGCGCTTGCCGCATCGCTGCACTGGCGCCCTCGTCAAAGCGACGTTGGTCGTAACGTGCGGCTGCCCGCAGGAGCTCCTCCCGGCTCTTGAAGTAGCGATAGAGGTGCCCCGTGAAACCCCGGCCGCCTCACTGATCTCACGCATGCTGAGCGTTTCCACGCCGTGTTCGCCCAGCGCAAGCAGTGCGCCGGCCAGAATGCGGTCGGCCGTGCTCTGCTCCACGGAGCCATCCGCCATCGGACTACCGCTCACCGGCCCGGACCCTACTTCGGACGGGGGATCTGGTAGATACCGGTGCCTCGGGCGAGCAACTTGCCCTCTTCATCGAGGATGCGCGCATCCGCAATCGCCATCGCTCGCCCCATGCGGATGATCTCACCGAGAACGGTGTACGTCCCGCCGATCGGAATCGGATAGAGGTATTCGACGTTCAGGGAAACAGTCGGGGCGGAAGCGGATTCGATCGCCGACGTCACGGCCGCCCCTGTGACCTCATCCACGACTGTGGCGGTAATTCCTCCATGGACGCTCCCGAAGGGGTTCGCCATATCGGGCGTAGGTGTCCAGGTCATTTCCGCCTTCCCGTCCTGTATCAGGACGGACTTCCATCGACCTGGACTGTGCTCGTAAGGTGCTGACACGTATTTCGCTCCTTGATGGGCTGGAGGGGGGCCCACATACTGCCCGCTCATGCCCTTCGAATGAGAAAAACGGGAGATTCGACTCCGTGGGCCGGGACAGAAATTCGGGTGAACCAGTGTCGAGGTTCTCCGATTCGCCCCGAAGCCCCTAGGTTCGGGGTGTGCTGCACATCCACAGGTCCGAGCGGGCTGACGCCTTGGTCGACGGGCTGGGTGAGTTGTTGCGAGAACCCCTTGCCGACGTCATGCAGGCCGAGGTCGTCGCCGTCCCCTCGCGGGGCGTCGAGCGGTGGCTGTCCCAACGGGTGTCGGCGCAACTGGGGACCAGCCCGGGAAGGACGGACGGCGTCTGTGCGAACGTCGACTTCCCTTTCCCGGGGACCCTGGTCGGTGGCGCCGTGTCATCGGCGTCGGGTGTCGAGCCCGCAACCGACCCATGGCGCCCCGAACGTGCCGTATGGCCGTTGCTCGAAGTGGTGGACGCCAACCTCGGGGAGCCCTGGCTCGCCGCATTGGCCGGTCACCTCCGCAATGCCGGCCCCGAGGGCGCGCTGCGCCGATTCGCAACCGTGCGCCACATCGCCGACCTCTTCGACCGTTACGGGGTACACCGCCCCGGCATGCTCCGGTCGTGGGCCGCCGGTGACAGCGAGGCGACCACACCCGAAGAACGCTGGCAGGCTGATCTGTGGCGTCGGCTTCGAGAGGAGATCGGTCTCCCCAGCCCAGCCGAACGGCTGATCGATGCCTGCAGTGCCCTGCGCGACGACGCAGCGCTCGCCGATCTTCCCCAACGGGTATCCCTCTTCGGGCTGACCCGTCTGCCCGCCAGCTATCTCGACGTGTTGATGGCACTGGCCCACCGACGGGACGTCCACCTTTTCCTGCTGCACCCGTCGCCTGTCCTCTGGGAGAAACTGGCCGACTCCCGGCCCCCGCGAGGTCTGCGGCGGGCCGATGATCCCAGCACCAAAATGACGACGAACCCGTTGCTGGCTTCGTGGGGCGGCGATTCCCGGGAGATGCAGTTGGTGCTCGCCGCCGCCGGTGGCGACGTGCTCGATGAGCACAGCGCCGTCACGGAGCCTGGAACCACCGTACTGCGGAGAATCCAGGACGACATCCGGAGCGACCGGTCGCCAGCAGGTCCGGCCCGCCCTCAGCAAGAGGATGCTCGCGCCATCCTCGGTCCGTACGATCACAGTATTCAGGTCCACGCGTGCCACGGCCGGGCCCGGCAGGTTGAAGTCCTCCGTGATGCGGTCCTGCACCTGCTCGAGGACGATCCGGATCTCGAGCCCCGCGACATTCTTGTCATGTGTCCCGATATCGAGACGTACGCACCGTTCATCGACGCCACCTTCGGGGTCGCTGAACCCGCCGATGTGGGGGAGCGTGTTGCGGGCCTGCCCGATCTGCGGGTGCGCCTCGCCGATCGTTCGCTGCGTCAGACCAACCCAACCCTCAGCGTCATCGCCCGGCTGCTCGAACTGGTCACCGAGCGGGTGACCGCGTCGCAGGTCCTCGATCTGGCGGCCCGCGACCCGGTCCGCTACCGCTTCGGCCTCGACGACGACGACCTGGCGCGCCTCGGAGAGTGGGTCGCTTCGTCGGGCGTCCGGTGGGGCTTTGACGCAGAGCACCGCGGGCCCTACAAGCTCGACAGCCTGGGAGCCAATACCTGGCGAGCGGGAGTGGACCGTGCCCTCGTCGGTGTCACGATGGCGGACGAGCGCCAACGCCTGGTTGGAGGCGTCCTCCCCCTTGACGACGTCGACAGCGGGGATATCGAGCTCGTGGGACGCTTCGCCGAACTGGTTGACCGCCTCGACGACGCGCTCAGCGCCCTGGGCGAGCCCAAGTCCGTCGACGCCTGGGCCGCATCCATCGCCCGGGCCGCCGACTCGCTCACCGCCACGTCACAGAGCGATGCCTGGCAGCGCGAGGAGCTCCAGCGCCTGCTCGAAGACCTGGTCGGTGAGGCCACCTCCGACCACGCCGTCGCTGGTGTGACGCTCGAGCCGAGCGACGTCGTGTCGCTGCTGTCGGATCGGCTCAAGGGACGGCCGACCAGAGCCAACTTCCGCACCGGGCACCTCACTGTGTGCACGCTCGTTCCCATGCGTTCGGTGCCCCACCGGGTCGTGTGCCTGATCGGCCTCGACGACGGCGCCTTCCCACGGGTCAGCGAACACGACGGCGACGACCTCACCCTCGCCGACCCTCACGTCGGCGATCGCGATCCGCGCAGCGAGGATCGCCAGCTCCTGCTCGATGCGCTCCTGGCCGCCACCGACACCCTGTTGATCACCTATTCGGGGCGGGACGAGCGGACCAACGTCGAACGGCCCCCTGCGGTGCCCGTCGGCGAGCTCCTCGACGTCGTCGACCGGACCGTTCGAACCAGCGACGGCTCGCCCGCCCGGGCACACCTCGTCGTGCAGCATCCGCTGCAACCCTTCGACGCCCGTAATTACACAGTTGGCGAACTCGTCCCGGGACGCGTATGGAGTTTCGACCCGGTGAACCTCGAGGGTGCGAAAGCGTCAGTGGGCCAGCGCGAGCCGCGGCGCCCATTTCTGGCCGGCCCTCTCCCCGACAACGAGACCGCCATGGTCGAGCTGGAAGACCTCGACCGCTTCCTCCGTCATCCTGTCCGCGCCTTCCTCCGCCAGCGACTCGGCATCAGGTTGGGCCTGGACGTGACTGATATCGACGATGCCTTACCCGTCGAATTGGATGGCCTCGAGCGATGGAGCCTCGGAGACCGTCTGCTGACGGCCCGCATGGCGGGCGCCCCTATGGAGGCCTGCCTGGCCGCCGAGCGGGCGCGTGGCCTCATGCCCCCGGGCGCACTGGCCGATCAGATTTTCGACCGGGTGGTGCCGGCGGTGCAGGCCGTCGTCGCCGTCGCAGTGCAGGGCGAAATGGAAGAGCCGACGTCGCTGGACGTCAACCTGACCCTTGGTGACGGGTCGCGGATTGTGGGCACGGTGCCGCAGGTCCGGGGCGACGTGCTGCACGCGGTGACCTTCTCGAGGCTCGGTCCCCACCAGCGTTTGCAAGCGTGGCTGCGCTTGCTGGCCCTCACGGTCGGCTATCCCGATCGCGCTTTCACGGCCGTCACGGTGGGTCGCCTTCGGGAAAATGGCCCTCCCAGAACCGACGTCAGCTTGGCGCGCCTCGAGGTCCTGGGTACCGACGCGGCAGCGCGGCAGCGTACGGCGGCCCGTCACCTCGACGACCTCGTCGACCTCTATCGCCGGGGCATGCGCGAGCCGGTGCCGATCTACTGCAAAACCAGCGCCGCCTGGGCCAGAGGATCGGTGACCAAGCGGGCGGGACTCGCCGCCAAGCAGTGGACGTCTGAGTGGAATTTCCCCAAGGAGGACGCCGACCCTGAGCACAAGGAGGTGCTCGGTGGCGTCGTTCCCTTCGAGCGGCTGCTCGAGGAGGTTCCCCGGTCCGACGAGCAGGGCGAGGGATGGGATGCAGATGAGGAGACCAGGTTCGGGCGCTACGCCCGGCGCCTGTGGGCGGGGCTGCTCTCCTACGAGACGGTGACCGATCAATGACGGCGGCGCAGAGTCCCGACGACTTCGTCCCGTTCGATCTGGCCGGCCCCCTCCCGAGCGGGGTGACGCTCCTCGAAGCCAGTGCCGGCACGGGAAAGACGTTCGCCATCGCCGCCCTCGTCGCCCGCTACGTGGCCGAGGGGACGCCGCTCGATCGCCTTCTGGTCATCACCTTCACCCGCATGGCCACGGGCGAACTGCGAGAGCGGGTCCGGGACCGCCTCGTCAGTGCCGCCGACAGCCTGTCGGACGTGCTCGGCGGAGTTCCGGTCGACCCTGCCGACGACGTCCTGCGCGTGCTGGCCGACGCCCCCCGCGAGGAGATCGAACGACGCCGCGACCGGCTGGCGAAGGCGGTCACCGACTTCGATGCCGCCACGATCGAGACGACGCACGGCTTCTGCCTCCACGTCCTGGTGGGACTCGGCGTGGCCGGCGATGTCGAACGCGACGTCACCTTCGTGGACGATGTCCGGGATCTGCTCGACGAGGTCGTCGATGATCTCTATGTCCGGCGGTTCTGGTCCCACGACGAGCCGCCCCCGTTCAATCGGGCGGTGGCCGCCGAGATCGGCCGGGCCGTGCTCGACAACCCATCAGCTGAGATCCTCCCTCCGTTCAGCCACGAGTCCGGCACCGCGGCGATGCGGGGGCGGCTGGCCCGGGCGGTCCGCGACGAGATCGGAGAGACGCACCCGTGACGCCGGACTGATGACCTTCGACGACCTGCTCACGAGGCTCGATCACGCGCTGTCGGACCGCGAGCGGGGTCCGGCCATTGCGCGGTGGCTGCGCGCTCGTTTCGATATCGCCCTGGTCGACGAGTTCCAGGACACGGACCTGGTCCAGTGGGACATCATGCACCGGGCCTTCGGATCCGGTGGCTCGACCCTGGTGCTCATCGGCGATCCGAAACAGGCCATCTATGCCTTCCGGGGGGCCGACGTCTATTCCTACCTCGGTGCCGCGGCCGAAGCATCGACACGGGCGACACTCGGGACCAACTGGCGCAGTGACCAGGGACTCATCGACGCCTATGACGCGCTGTTCTCGGGCGCCCAGCTCGGCCATTCCGGGATCGGCTACCGAAAGGTCGTCGCGGCCCCTCCCCACGCGGAGGCCCGTCTGACCGGTGCACCAGGAGCGCCGCTGCGCGTGCGGGTCGTCGACCGCGACGACGTCGGGTTGACGGCGAAGGGCTATGCCCTGCTCAATCCCACGCGGGCATTGGTGGAACGGGATCTCGCGGCCGAAGTCGTGACACTCCTCGACTCGGGCGCAGAGGTGCGCCAGCCCGGCGGATCCGCGGAGAGGATCGGTCCGGGCGATCTGGCCGTGCTGGTTCGCACCAACATCCAGGCGCTGCGGGTCACCGAAGCCTTACGGACCGCAGGGGTCCCGGCGGTGACCAACGGCGCGGGCAGCGTGTTCGGCACGGTGCCCGCCGCAGAGTGGCTACGCCTGCTCGATGCGCTCGAGCGACCCACGGCGCGCGACAGGGCGGCATCGGCGGCCCTGACCGCCTTCATCGGCTGGAGTCCCGAGGAGATCGCAACAACCGGTGCCGCCGAGTGGGAGGACCTGCACTGGTTGCTGCACAGTTGGTCCGGCATCCTTCGACGCCGTGGCGTCGCTGCTCTTTTGGAGCATGTGAGCGCCACTCGGCAGCTTCCGGCGCGCGTGCTCCGCCGGACCTCGGGAGAGCGCCACTTGACCGACCTGCATCACGTGGCCCAGCTCCTCCATACCGAGGCGAGGGCGGAAGGCCTCGGGGCCACGGCACTGACCGCCTGGCTCCGCCGTCGGATCAACGAGGCGGGGGAGGACGGGGACGACGAGGACCGCAGTCGCCGGCTCGATTCTGATGCCGAGGCCGTCCAGGTGCTCACCATCCATCGGAGCAAGGGGCTGGAGTTCCCGATCGTCTTCTGTCCCTTTCTGTGGGACGTCTACAGCCCCACGCCGCGGATTCCGGTCTTCCACGACCCCGACAACCACAACATTCGGACTATCGATGTGGGCGGCCCGGAAAGCCCGGCGTTCGGCACCCACTGCGACCTGGATCAGCACGAACAGCGGGGTGAGGACGTCAGGTTGCTCTATGTCGCGCTCACGCGGGCCCGCCATCAGGCCGTGGTGTGGTGGGCCGGGGTCTGGCAGGGGAAGGATTCCCCGCTGTCGCGCCTGCTGTTCGACCGGGACGACGAGGGGGTGGTGGCCGCCACGGGCTCGCCCCCACCGTCTGACGCCGAGGCGATGGCACGATTCGAAGAGATCGCTGTGGCATCGAATGGTCAGGTCAGTCTCGAGCGCGTCTCGCCGGGATTCGGGGCGGTGTGGAATGGCCCGGCTGCTGATACCCCGGTGCTGTCGGTGGAACCGTTCGAACGGACTCTCGATGAACAGTGGAGGCGCACGTCGTACAGCGGTCTCACCGCCAGCGCCCATGTCGCCTGGGTCGGCAGCGAACCCGAGGAGGACGTGCTCGATGACGAGGTCGTTCTCGGCGCCGGACTCACGAGCCAAGCCGCAACCGGGGAGGGGGAGGAGGCGTTGCGCGGCGTCCCCCTGCCGCTGGCCAACCTGCCCGGCGGTGTCCACATCGGCACGTTCATCCACCGGGTGCTCGAGACCACCGATTTCGCCGCCGTGTCGCTGGAGGAAGAGCTCCGCACGCGGATCGAATCCGAGCTGGCCTGGCGGCGGATCGACCTGGGTGACCCCGACGCCTGGGTCGCCGGGTTGGCGACGATGATCGAGTCCCCGCTCGGTCCGCTGGTCGACGACATGGCGCTCAGGGAGTTCGGACCGGGTGATCGGCTCGATGAGATCGGCTTCGAACTACCGCTGGTCGGTGGGGACACGCCGTCGGGCGACCTCTCCGTGCCCGACCTCGCCGACGTGCTCCGGGCCCATGTGGGTGCCGGCGACGTTCTCGCCGCCTATGCCGACCGCCTGACGGACCCTTCGCTCGACAGAGACCCTGCGGGGCTTCCTCACGGGCAGCCTCGACCTCGTGTTGCGCCTCCCGGGTGATCGCTTCGCCGTCGTCGACTACAAGACGAACTGGCTCGGCGGTTCCTCGGGAACGGTGGCGGATGCCTGGAACTACCGCCCTTCCGCGTTGACCGCCGAGATGTACCAGGCCCACTACCCGCTCCAGGCCCTGTTGTACTCGGTTGCGCTCCACCGCTACCTGCGGTGGCGACTGCCGACCTATGACCCGACGCGCCAATTCGCCGGCGTCCTCTATCTGTTCGTGCGGGGCATGAGCAGCCCCCAGTTCCCGAGGGTCGGAAGCGAGCCGTGCGGGGTCTGGGGATGGCGGCCGCCGGTCGGGTTGGTCGAAGCGCTCAGCGACCTGTTCGATCGAGGCCGGGACCGATGACCGTCCTCCCGCTGTTCGATCCCTACGACGTCGGCCTGGCCCATCGAGCAGGTGGTGTCCTGCGGACGTTCAATGAAGCGGGCGTGCTGCGCACCGCGGATGTGCACGTCGCGCGCCGCCTCGGAGCCCTCACGGGTACCGATGATGAGACGGTGCTGCTGGCGGCCGCACTGGCGGTGCGCTGTCCCCGGCTGGGGCACGTCTGCGTTGACCTCACCACCATTCGCTCGACCGCCAGCACCGAGACCGAGGATCAGGTTGACCTCGACGCCCTGCCCTGGCCCGACCCGGAGGACTGGGTCCAGCGGCTGCGCGCGAGTCAGCTTGTCGGGGAGGACCGTCCACTGCGGCTCGAGGGTTCCCGGATCTACCTGGACCGCTACTGGTCGGCCGAGCGCCAGGTGGCGGCCGATCTGCTCGCCCGGGCCCAGCGGCCGCAAGAGGGCGTGGACTCCGCCGTCTTGCGGAACGGCCTCGATGCCTTGTTCGGCGGGGACGAGGACCCGGATCTCCAGCGCCTCGCGGCGGCGTCCGCCGTCCTGCGAGGTGTGTCCGTCATCGCCGGTGGCCCCGGAACCGGCAAGACGACGACGGTCGCCCGCGTCCTGCTGCTCCTGGACGAGCAGGCCTCTGCCGCGGGTCGGCGCCCGCCCCTCATCGCCCTGGCCGCGCCGACCGGGAAGGCGGCGGCCCGCCTCGACGAGGCGGTCAAAGAAGAGGGAGGGCGCCTCCCGATTACGCCGGAGCAACGGGAGCGGCTCTACGAACTCCGCGGGCAGACGTTGCACCGATTGCTGGGCTGGAGCCCGAATCACACCCGGTTCCGTCACCACCGGCTCAATCGGCTCGCCCACGACGTGGTCATCGTCGATGAGACGTCCATGGTGTCGCTCTCGCTCATGGCCAGCCTCGTCGAGGCCGTACGCCCGGACGGCCGCCTGATACTTCTCGGCGATCCCGAGCAGCTGGCATCCGTCGAGGCCGGTGCGGTTCTCGGGGATCTCGTCGGACCGGCCACCCAGGGCCTGCTGATGCGGGGATCGGCGCGCCCGACACTCGCCGAAGTGACGGGACAGGAGGTGCCGGCGAGCGAGCCCCCGGGTGACACCCCGATCGGCGACGGGATCGTCGTCCTCAAGCGAGTCCATCGATTCGGCGGTGCGATCGCCTTGTTGGCTGAGGCGATCCGGCAGGGCGACGCCGATGCCACCATGCGGCTACTGCAGGAGGATCGGGACGACGTGCGCTGGCTCCCGGTCGACATCGCGGCGACGCCTGACGGTCTCGGCGAGGTGCGAACGGCCGCGGTGACGGCAGCCCGCCGTGTCGTCGACGCGGGGCGTGCGGGCGAGGCCAGGGAGGCGCTCGCCGCCTTGTCGTCGTTTCGGGTGTTGTGTGCCCATCGCCAGGGACCCGAGGGAGCGACGACCTGGATGAGGAACATCGAGGGTTGGCTGAAGTCGGAGATCGAGGGCTTCGGCGCCGAAGGGAAATGGTACGTCGGCCGTCCGCTTCTCGTCACGGCCAACGACTACAGCCTCCGGCTCTACAACGGCGACACGGGAGTGGTGGTGTCAGGTCCTGAACTTCGTCCCATCGCTGCCTTTGAGCGCGACGGCGAAATCCTCGAGGTCAGCCCATCTCGCCTCGCCGCGGTCGACACGGTATACGCCATGACCATCCACAAGGCGCAAGGCTCCCAATTCGACACGGTTGCCGTCCTCCTCCCAGGCTCGAACTCGCGGGTCCTCACAAGGGAGCTGCTCTACACCGCCGTCTCGCGCGGCCAAAACCAGGTGATCCTCGCCGGCACCGAGGCAGCCATCCGGACCGCAGTCTCCAGGCCGATCTCCCGCTCCTCGGGTCTACGTCAACGGCTGTGGGCATGAGCGACTCCACGGTTGGGTTTGCCGAACGATTGCTGGAGATCATTGATTCCGGCCGACGAACGGCGACCTACAAGCTCGCTCTGGTCCTCGCCCTCCTCGATCTCCTCGACCTGTGTGCCCGTCAGAGCGACGAGAAGGGGCGAGCCCCAACTGAGCTGCACACCCGTGATCTTGCCGACGAAGTTGCCAGTTTGTACTGGCCCCAGATGATGCCATTCCGCCTCGACGGTTCGGATGACGCCCTTCGACCTGCGGCACATCACAAACAAGCAATCAACGATCGTTGACCCTCTCCGGTTTCGCCGGACTGCTCAGGCTACGGGCCCCATCGCTTTGGCTGGAGGACCTGCAGAACGGCAGCAGGTTTTACTGTGGAGAGCATGGTGCCGTCGATAGTGTTCGCCTGTGGATGAAATCCAGGCGGGACTGTACGAGGCATTACTCACGGAAGGCTTGTCTGATGCGATCAGGTCGGCGGAGAGTGACCTTGTCGCGACCCGGGAGCTCAAATCCTACGAAGCACCCGACCGGATCGCCCTGCATTTGGCCAATCTGATTCGGTCGTCGCTGACGAGCGTTTCCGAAGACGATCGAGTTGGCAGGGGAATCGAACTAGCACGCGTCTCGTGTCGGATCGCCTTGCGGAGATCCTCTCGGTGGGTGACGTCGATCGACTCGTTGCTCCCGTAACTGTGTTGCAGGCCATCCTTCAGAGGCAACCTGACGGATCGGCGAGATCGGTACCCGAACCGCTCACTCCACTCCTCGACACGACCCTGCTGACCAACGCACCCGGCGAACCCAACTTGTGGAGTCAACTTCTTAGAGAGTCCCAATCTTCTGACGCCATCGATGTCCTCATGGCGTTCATCCGGAAAAGCGGCATCGCCCCTCTCATCGAGACATTCCGACGACACTGCGCCGAGGGTCGTTCTCTTCGTATTCTCACGACGACGTACACTGGTTCTACCGAACAGTCCGCCCTGGACCTGCTCAGTGAACTCGGTGCTCAGATTCGAATTTCCTACGACCTCACTTCGACGCGCCTCCACGCCAAGGCGTGGCTATTTCACCGATCAACCGGATACTCAACAGCCTTCATAGGCTCCTCTAATCTGACCTATTCCGCCCAGGTCACCGGTCTTGAATGGAATGTCCGGGCATCCTCCGCCCGGAATCCAGATGTGCTCTCGAAATTCGCGGCCGTATTTGAGAGCTACTGGCAAAATAACGACTTCGTCGCATATGACAGCGAGGTGTTCAGAACCGAGACGGCTCGAGTACGCCGGACAGACCATGGTCCAGTCGTGATTCTTCCCGGTATCGAACTCCGCCCTGAACCGTTCCAGGAACGCTTGCTCGAGTTGCTTACCCTCTCACGCCAGAATGGCCATCACCGAAATCTACTGGTCTCGGCTACAGGCACCGGCAAGACAGTCATGGCAGCCGTGGATTACGCCCGCCTTCGAGAAACGCTTCCTCGCTCTCGTCTCTTGTTCGTGGCACATCGGGAGGAGATTCTCGATCAAAGTCTTGGGACATTTCGTTACGCTCTTCGTGACGCTAACTTCGGAGAAAAATGGGTCGGAGGTGCTCGACCCGAGCAGTTTGATCATGTCTTTGCTTCCGTTCAGAGCCTGAGAGCGGCAGACCTAACGCATCTGAGTCCAGAGCATTTCGACGTCGTCATCGTCGACGAATTCCACCACGCTGCCGCCCCTTCTTACCGAAAGTTGCTTGAACGCGTTGCTCCGCTGGAACTCCTGGGCCTGACTGCGACTCCCGAGCGTACAGACGGACTCCCTGTCCTCCAATGGTTCGACGATCGGATTGCCGCCGAGCTTCGGTTGTGGGATGCCGTGGATCAAGGCCGCCTATCCCCGTTCATGTACTACGGAATTCATGATGGCATGGACCTCACTGATGTCCCCTGGCGGAGGGGCCAAGGCTATGACGTTGGCGATCTGAGCAACGTCTATACGTCCTCCGACGCCTGGGCGAGGCTCGTTGTGAGCGAGGTTATTCGCTACGTTGATGACCCGTCAGTCATGCGAGCCTTCGGATTCTGCGTCAGCGTCGAACATGCTCAGTTCATGGCTCGACACTTTACGAAGCATGGCATTCAGGCTGTGGCCATTTGGGGAGATAGTCCCGAGTCCGTCCGAACGAAAGCCCTTAGCGATCTCGCTGCCGGACACGTTCAGGTGGTCTTCTCAGTTGACTTGTTCAACGAGGGGGTTGATGTCCCATCTCTCGATACGATTCTCATGCTGCGTCCGACGGACAGTCCGACACTGTTTATGCAGCAGCTTGGTCGCGGTCTTCGGCGCTGTAGCGGCAAGTCCTTCTGTACGGTGCTTGATTTCGTTGGCACGCACCGAAAGGAGTTTCGCGTCGATCGACGATTCCGAGCTCTCCTGGGGGGTTCCCGACGCAGCGTCGAAGAGGCGGTGAAGCAGGGATTTCCGTTTCTCCCATCGGGATGCCATCTTCATCTTGATCAAAAGTCGCAGGAAGTTGTACTGACCGCCCTCCGCAACGCCGTTCCATTGAGATGGCCGGCGAAGGTTGAGGAGCTGAGGCAACTCAGAGTGAAAACTCCGCAAATAGTCCTGGCCGAGTTTCTAACGGAATCGGGGCTCGAACTTGAGGACCTCTACGAAAACAGCCGGAGTTGGTCGGACTTGCTCGAAGCCGTTCATGCGCCGATTCTCAGTCCAGGACCGCGGGAGCGGGTCCTTCGTCGAGCGCTAGGGCGACTGTTGCATATTGACGATCAGGAGCGGATTTCGACCTACCTTCGCTTTCTGCAAGGTGAAGGTGCTCCCGATGTGGCTTGGCTCGTCGATCGTGACCGACGCCTCCTCCGCATGTTGGTTGACGGCGTTACTGAGCAGGCAATTAGTTCTGTAACCACCTTGCAGGAGGCCACAGACTTGTTGTGGGATCACCCCCAAGTGCGCTCCGAGCTTTGCCAGTTGCTCGGGCTATTGCGTGGTCGAATTAATCACGTTCACGAGCCCCTTAAAGGCCGTCCGCACATCCCGCTGCAAATCCATGCCCGTTACACTCGGCGGGAAATCATGGCCGCGTACGACGTTGGAATAGGGGCCAAGGTGGAGTCGTGGCAATCCGGCGTACGACACGTGAAGCAGGAGCGGTCTGATCTGCTTGCTTTCACGCTCGATAAATCCAGTGGCTCCTTTTCTCCGACTACCCGCTACCAGGACTACGCCATTAGTCCACGCCTGATCCACTGGGAAAGTCAGTCCACTACACGAGAAGGAAGTGAAACGGGCCTTCGATATCGAAACCACGCATCTGAAGAACGCTGCATCATCTTGTTCGCACGCTTACGGGCGGACGACCGAGCGTTCTGGTGTTTAGGGACGGGTCGGTATCGAGGCCACACCGGCGAGAAGCCGATGGCCATTACGTGGGAGCTGGATCACGCCCTGCCAGGCGATCTCTACGAGGCGTTTGCCGCAGCAGTGGCATAGGAATCGGTAACCGGATGCTCTGAGCTGCCCACCGTGTCTGCCCATCGTTTCCTGGCAACCTCCGACCCGTCTCGGGGTAGAAGGGTTCCTGCGAAACGTGGGGGATGAGAGCGGGCCCCGATGTCTGAGAGCGGGCGACGATGAGAGCGGGCGACGATGTCTGAGTTCAGGACATAGGCGACACTTTCCCTAGGGGATGTGTCAAGACATAGGAGACACCGACTTGCGGAGGTTCTCTTGTGGACAAAGGCCTGTTTCTGATCGAGACGCACCTCAAGACGGGGCGGTCCATTGGCGAGTTGGCCAAGGCCCATGGGGTGAGCCGGGGCTGGCTCTACAAGTTGCTCCGGCGCTACCGCTTAGAGGGACCACAGTCCGTGGCATCCCGCTCGAGGCGGCCCAAGTCGAGTCCTTCGCGGATCGCCGATCTTTACGACGACGAGATCGTCCGCATCAGAAAGCAGTTGATCGACGCCGGCTACGACGCCGGGGCCGAGACCATTCGCTTCCATATGGCGACCCCGGGGCGCAGCGTGCCGTCGACCTCGACCATCTGGCGGGTGCTCAAGGCCCGGGGCTTCGTCACCGCGCAGCCCCACAAGCGCCCCAAGAGCTCGTGGACCCGCTTCGTGGCCGACTTTCCGAACGAGTGTTGGCAGCTCGACATGACCCACGTCGAAGTGGCCGACGGGGTCGTCTACGAGGTTCTCAACATCATCGACGACCATTCGAGGGTCTGCATTGCCTCGCAGGTCTTCGTCGTCGTCAAGGCGCCCGACGTGGTGCGCACCATCCACAAAGCGGCTGCTGTGTGGGGCTATCCGCAGCGGGTCCTGACCGATAACGGCCTCATCTTCACCACGCCCTTGGGCAGCGCCATGGGAGCCATGGAGTCAGAGCTGATGAGCCTCGGCATCGCCACGAAGCACTCGAGGCCCTATCACCCCCAGACCTGCGGCAAGGTCGAGCGTTTCCATCAGACGATGAAGAAGTACCTGGCCGCCCAGGACCCCGCCGAGACCAAGAAGCAACTGGTCGGCCAACTCAACCGCTTTGCCAAGTACTACAACACCGAGCGGCCGCATCGAGGGGTCGGGCGCCGCACGCCCCTCAGCGCCTTTGGCGCTCGGGAGAAGGCGGGTCCCATTGGGCCGAGGATCGATGCGGCGGGCTATCGGATCCGCCACGACAAGGTCACTGCCGGCGGGGCGGTGATGCTGCGTCACAAGGGGAAGTACCACCACATCGGGGTGGGTCGTCCTTATGCCGGTTGGCGGGTGATCATGCTGGTCGCCGGCCTCGACATCAAGATCTTGGGTGCCGACGGCTCGCCGCTGCGACATCTCACGTTGGACACGTCGGTGGACTACCAGCGGATGCCCTGAGGTGGGCCACGGTTGTCTACGATGTCTTGAAACAGCTGTCTCCGATGTCCCGCGACATCACAGAGAGCGGGCGACGAGAATCGAACTCGCGTTCTCAGCTTGGGAAGCTGATGTTCTGCCTCTGAACTACGCCCGCGAACGTCCAGCACACTATCGTCTGCGGGGCATCTAGTTCCCAGGTGGCGCTCGCAGTGCCGTCACTTGTCCGTGTCGACGTTTGAGGTAGGCGAGGAGAGTCCGTGCCGGTCAGGATCATTTTGGGGTTGGCGGTCACCTTGGTGGGCTTTGGCATCGCCGCGCGGCGGTTTCATTGGCTGTCGAAGCTGATCCGGTCGGGGAAACCGGCCCCTGAGCGGACCCGGGGGAGCATCGTTCCGAAGGCAGAAGCCGAGGTCACCGAGGTGGCCGGGCAGCGCAAGCTGCTGCAATGGACCATTCCGGGCCTGGCCCACTTCTTCACCATGTGGGGCTTCACCATCCTGCTGCTGACCATCGTGGAGGCCTACGGGGCCCTGTTCGAGAAGAACTTCCACTTCCCCGGCATCGGCCAGTGGGACTGGGTCGGCTTCGTCGAGGACTTCTTCGCCGTCATGGTCCTGGTGGCCCTGGTCGTCTTCGCCATCATCCGGATCAAGAACGCCCCGGCCCGCAAGGAGCGCCAGTCCCGCTTCTATGGTTCCCACACCGGCGCCGCCTGGGCCGTCCTGGGCATGATCGCCGCCGTCATCATCACCCTCCTCCTCTACCGGGCGGCCCAGGTCAATACCATCAACCCCGACCAGTTCCCCTACGGCTGGGGTGCCTTCGCCTCCCACGGCCTCGCCAAGCTCCTCCACCCCCTCGGACCCGGCGTCAACAGCGACCTGGCCACCATCTTCCTGATCCTGAACGTGGCCGTCATCTCGGGCTTCATGGTCTTCGTCTCCTACTCGAAGCACCTCCACATCTTCATGGCCCCCATCAACGTGGCCTTCTCCCGGCGGCCCCGGGCCCTGGGTGCTTTGAACAAGACGCCCGACATGGACATGGAGAACATCGACGAGGACACCGTGTTCGGCGTGGGCGAGGTCGGTCACTTCTCGTGGAAGCAGATGCTGGACTTCGCCACCTGCACCGAGTGTGGGCGCTGCCAGTCGGCCTGCCCGGCCTGGAACACCGAGAAGCCCCTATCCCCCAAGCTGCTCATCATGGCCCTGCGAGACAACATGTTCGCTTCCGCCACGCCGCTGATGGGAGGGGAGGGTGAACAGACCGCCCTGGTGCCCAACGTCATCGATCCCGACGTGCTCTGGGCCTGCACGACCTGCGGGGCCTGCGTCGAGGAGTGCCCGGTCGACATCGAGCACATCGACGCCATCGTGGACATGCGGCGCTACCAGGTGCTCATGGAGTCCGAGTTCCCCTCCGAGGCCGGCCTGATGCTGCGCAACGTCGAGAACCAGGGCGACCCCTGGGGCCTGGGCCAGGCCAAGCGCACCGAGTGGACCCAGACCCTCGACTTCGAGATCCCGGTCATCACCGGGACCATTCCCGACGACATCGAGTACCTCTACTGGGTCGGCTGTGCCGGCGCCCTCGACGAGCGGGCTCGCAAGGGCGTCCAGGCCACGGCGCGCATGCTGCACCGGGCCGGGGTCACCTTCGGCATCCTCGGGCCCAAGGAGTCGTGCACGGGGGACCCGGTGCGCCGCCTGGGCAACGAGTACCTCTACCAGGAGCAGGGGCGCATGAACATCGCCACGCTCAACGAGGCCGGGGCCAAGAAGATCATCGCCAGCTGCCCGCACTGCTTCAACACCATCAAGAACGAGTACCCCTCGCTGGGGGAGACGAGCTACGAGGTGATCCACCACGCCGAGCTGCTCGAGCACCTGGTGCGCACCGGCAAGTTGACCCCCGGCACGGGATACAAGGGCAAGGTGACGTACCACGACCCCTGCTACCTGGGACGGCACAACCGGATCATCGAGGAACCGCGGTCCGTCCTGAGCGCCATTCCCGGGGTGGAGCAGATCGAGATGCGGCGGTGCAAGGAGCGCGGCTTCTGCTGCGGGGCCGGCGGCGCCCGCATGTGGCTGGAGGAGAACATCGGCAAGCGCATCAACATGGAGCGCATGGACGAAGCTCTGGGCACCGGGGCCGACGTGGTCTCGACGGCCTGCCCCTATTGCATGATCATGCTGGACGATGCGGTCCGGGCCAACGCCAAGGAAGACGACGTCCGGGTGCTGGACCTGTCCCAGCTGGTGGAGGAATCGCTCAGCTAGATGTTCTGAGGCCGTCGACGAGATGGTCGGCCGCTGACCGGAACCGTTCGAGGTCGTCGAACGGGCGGGCGACGAGCAGGGCCCCTTCGAGGCTGCTGACGATGACGCGGGCGGTCTCCAGGGCTGGTCCGTGGAAGGTCAGCGTGCCCGCCTGTTGACCTTCATGCAGGACGCTGGTGAGCCAGGTCTCGTTGGCATCGAAGAAGTGCAGCACGATTTGTTGCATTACCTCGGGGAGGGTGGCGTACTCGGCCGCCAAAATGCCGCAGAGGCACATGCGCCGTTGGCGGAGCACATCGAGATAGAGGTCGGTGTAGGCCCGGAGGCGGGTCGGGCCGTCCTGCGAGGCTTCCTCGATGAGCGTGAGGGCCTCCAGGAAGCGCTCCGAATAGCGGGTGAGGAGAGCCTCGCCGAGCTCGGATTTGCTGGCGAAGTGGTAGTGGAGCGCCGCCTTGGTGCAGCCGAGCTCGTGGGCCACGTCGGCATAGCTGAAGGCGTTGAAGCCGCGGGTCTGCACGAGGGCTTCGGCGGCGTCGAGGATCTGGGACGCCATGTCACCCCGTCGGCCTGTCTTCACGTCTGTGCTGGTCATTATCCCTCTTGAATTTTACCTACTAGTAGGTAAACAATGGTAGTGTACCACCAGGTTGGCTCCGAGACGGATGGGAGAGTGCCATGGCGAAGAAGATGATCGACTGTGGGAAGGTGCCGAACGACATCAACTGCACCCTGACGATCGCCGGCAAAGAGGATGAGGTCCTCGAGGCGGCCGTGGCGCACGCGGTGGCCAAGCACGGGCATCAGGACACCCCGGAGCTCCACGCCATGATCCGCTCGGGGCTGGAGGATGTGCCTGCGTAGACGGCGTCAGGCCGGTGCGATCCCGTAGGCATGCTCCGGGCGCACGGTGACGATCAGCCGCCCGTCGGCCACCATGGCGGCGCGGTAGTCGTCCCAGTCCGGGTGTTCGCCGTTCCCGGCCCGGTAGTAGGCGACGAGTCGGTCCACCGTGGCGTCGTGCGGATCGGCGGCCACCGGTGAGAGTTCGGCCGTGCCGTCGATGACCACGAACTGCCAGAAGTTGTCCCCGGGTACGTAGAGGGAGACACGGGGGTCGCGCCGGATGTTTTTCGTCTTGGCCCGGCTGTCGGTGACCGAGATGCTGAAGGTGCCGATCTCCTCGGGGATATAGAGGATGTTCGACAGCTGCGGCCGCCCGTTGGCCCGGATGGTGGTCAGGACGCCGCTCTTGCGGGCCCGGACGAACGCGAGCCCCTCGTTGAGTTCCATCTACGAGACGGTAGCGGGCTCCGGATCCGGTCGGGCCGCCTCGGGCGTGACGACGTCACCCCGGCCGGCGATCAACAGGTGGATGACGGCGGCGGCGATGGCGCCGACCAGAGGGGCCACGATGAAGAGCCAGACCTGGCTGAGTGCGGTGCCGCCCACGATGAGGGCGGGACCGAGGCTCCGGGCCGGGTTCACCGAGGTGCCGGTCAGCGGAATGCCGATCAGGTGCACCACGACCAGCGACATGCCGATGGCCAGGCCGGCGGCACCCTGAATCGCTGCCTTGTGGGTGGCGAAGAGGATCACGGTCACGAAGACGAAGGTCAGCATCACCTCGGTGCCGAAAGCGCCGGCCTGGTTGAGGTGCAGCAGCGAGGCTTTGCCGTAGCCGTCGGTGCCCAACCCCTGCAGCTGGCGGTGGTAGGTGGGGATACCTTCGAAAATCTGCCACAGAACCGCGGCCCCGGCGATGGCGCCGGCAAACTGGGCCACCCAGTAGCCGAGCCCCTCGGTGGCCTTCATCCGGCCCGAAGCAACGAAGCCCAGGGTGACGGCGGGGTTGACGTGGCAGCCCGAGATGGGCCCAATGGCGTAAGCGAGGGCCGTGAGGACAAAGCCGAAGGCGAGGGCGGTAGCCACCACGCCGGCGGCGATGCTCGTGCCGAACAACTTGAAGCCGAAGCTCTCCGTGGCCACGCCGACGGCGATGAACACGAGAATGAACGTGCCGAAGAACTCGGCGGCCAGTTTCTTGGGGTCGATCATCTCGTCACTCCTTGGTCCAGGCGAGGAAATTTCGGACCTACGGAGTTTGGCAGCGCCCCCCGACCTGGGCGCGGACCCTCAGCAGGTCCGAGCGCTGTCGTCAGGCGTAGGCCTTCTCGTCGGCGTCACGCAGGCGGGTGGCCATGGCGGCCAGCAGCTTGCGGGACAGGGCGGGTACCTGGTCGAGCACCCCGTTGAATTGCCGCTTGCCGAGGACGAGGAGGTCCATCTCCGTATCGGAGATCACGCTGGCCGAACGGGGCCGGCGGTCGAGGAGGGCCAGCTCGCCGAAATACTGCCCCGGACCGAGCGTGGCCACCTTGCGGTTGTTGCGCCGCACCGAGGCCTGTCCCGACACGATGAGGAAGAACTCGCGCCCGATGGTGCCCTGTTCGGTGAGGACGCGCCCCGCAGGCACGGCCACCTCCTCGAGGGCCTTGCGGATCGTCCGGAGCTCCTTGGCCGAGGAGGTCGAGAACAGCCAGATGGTCGACAGATCGAGGGCAGGAGTGGTCGCCATGCCCAACAGGCTACCTGGGGAGCGTGTTCATCTGCTGGAAACACGCGCGTAGCCGTCACGTAATCCCCTCTATTCATACTGACTGCGGCACAACGATGTCCGGTAGCTTCCCGCTACTCGCCTGGCGGAAAGTGGGAGGAAATACCGGCTGACACCGTGAAAGGGGCACCAAGAGTGCTAGCAGCCGTAACAACAATTCCATATCCCACATGGCTCAATCCGGGGGACAATACGTGGCAGCTGACGTCTGCCACGTTCGTCGGCCTGATGAGCCTGCCGGCCCTGGCTGTCCTCTACGGGGGTCTGGTCCAGCGCAAATGGGTTGTCAACACAATGCTCATGTGCTTCTCCGGCTTCTCAGCCGTATTGGTCGTGTGGGTCTTGTGGGGCTACAACCTCGGGTTCGGGCCGGCCAACCATCTCTTCGATGCGCAAGGGACCGGGTGGTTCGCCAATATGTGGGGAGGCTGGCATCCCATAGTCACCCACTTCGGCGAACAGAACCAGGCGGTTTCGGGGGCTAATACCCTGATTCCGTTCCATTTCCCGACGGCGACACTGGCGTACTTCCAGTTCGTCTTCGCGGCGATCACGCCACTCTTGTTCTGCGGCAGCATCCTCGGCCGCATGAAGTTCAAGGCGTGGCTGCTGTTCGTTCCGCTGTGGACGACCTTCGTGTACACCGTGAACGCCAAGCTCCTCTGGGGTGGTGGCTTCCTGTCACAGCACGGCGCAGTTGACTACTCCGGTGGCTACGTCATCCACATGTCGGCTGGTGTGTCGGGCTTCGTGGCGGCCGCCATCGTCGGGCCCCGCCTGTTGCGGGACCGCCGGCACGGTGTGCCGAACAACCTGTTGCTGGTGGCGGTCGGCGCCGGAATCCTCTGGCTCGGCTGGAACGGCTTCAACGGTGGTGACCCGTACTACGCCGGTGTGGACGCCGCCTCGGCTGTGCTCAACACCAACATCGCCACCGCGGTGGGCCTCCTGACGTGGCTGCATGATGGACTGGTGGTTCACCAAGCAGAAGAAGCCCACGTTCCTGGGAGCGATCAACGGCATGATCTGCGGGTTGGTCGGCATCACACCCTCGGCCGGTTGGGTCGACGGGTACGGGGCCATCCTGGTCGGGTTGATCTGCGCCATCGTGGTCTGGCTCGCTTGGAACTTCCTCTCCAAGGTGCGGCCGTTCTCGAAGGTGGACGATGCGCTCGGGGTCGTCTACACCCACGGTATTGCTGGCTTCCTCGGCGGTATGTTGGTCGGGTTGCTGGCTGACCCGGGCATGATCCAGTACGGCGTCGGAAAGTTGGACGCCTCCGGACAGGTCATCTCCAGCACGCACTACAGCGCACTGGTGGCCCCCAACGGGTTCGCCGTCGACGGCCTCTTCTACGGCGGTGGCTGGCATCAGCTCTGGGAACAGTTCCTGGCGGCGGTGTGGGTCATCTGCTGGTCGGCGGCCATCACTGCGATCCTGTTGGTGATCGTCAAGTTGATCTGCCGAGGTCTGCGTGAGCCCGACGAGGTGCTCGAGATCGGCGACGTGGCCATCCACGACGAAGAGGTCTACCCACAGGAGACCTTTGCAGAGCGTGTGTCAGCGATGTCCAGCACCGGGACCGACGAATGACCGGTTCCCTGCACCGATACCGTAGGCCCGAGATGCCAAATCAATCGCACCAGCTAGCGAAGGGAGCACGTGCGTGAAGCTCGTGGTAGCCGTTCTCAAACCGTTCAAACTCGACGACGTCAAAGAAACGCTGAAGAACCTCGGGGTACAGGGGATGACCCTGACCGAGGCTCAGGGGTTCGGACGTCAGAGAGGTCACACCGAGGTGTACCGGGGTGCGGAGTACGAAGTCGATTTCGTACCGAAGATCCGCATCGAGGTACTGGTGGACGACGGACAGACCGAAGAGGTGGTCGACGCCATCGTCACCTCTGCCGCCACCGGAAAGATCGGTGACGGCAAGGTCTGGGTCATCCCGGTGGAGACCGTGGTGCGTGTACGCACCGGAGAACGCGGGACCGACGCCCTGTAGGGCAACGGCCTTGCGCAGTTGGTCGGGTTGGGTCGGGGTGCGGCGAGGCGCCCCGACCCCCGGCCGCAGCCGGCGGCACTGAAGCCGGCTGACTCAGCCCAACCCTGTTTGTCCCCGACGTGACGTCTTGGGGTCCGCGGCTCTCGCAGTCGGCCCGGACCCCGGGACGGGGACCTGGTTACCCTCTCCCGCCCGAGGAGTCGCTTCCCGACCCCGGGCCACCTGAAGATTGCCCGGTCGTCGTGTCGGAGTGACCGGAGGACGACTGACCGCCGGATGTGCCGTGCGTATCGGGCGTGGACGGCGCGGACCCGCCCGAGCCGTTGTGGTCGCCGGAGGATTGCCCGCCCGACGAACCGGTGCCCGAGGTTCCGTTGGTCCCGCCTGGGGTGTTCCCTTGCGTGCTGCCCCCGGTCGGCGTCGTCGGACCACTCCGACTGCCGCCGGAAGTTTCGGCGAGACCGGCGCACCGGTTGCTCTCACCGGCGTGACCGTCGGGGAAACCGTGGCGGTCACGTTGGATCCGACGGATGCCACACCGACGGCGGTGCATGTGACGGTGTTGCTCGACCGGGCGAGCGGCAAGGTCACCGCCGTCAGCAGCACGAGCATCACGCTGTCAGGACCGAAGGACTCGACCAGGTATGCGGTCATATCGCCCAGCACCCTGTATTTCAACGGCAAGACGGCAGCGACCGGCGTAACGATCGGAGAGTTCGTGACCGCCTTCGGCACCAGGGATACCAGCACGCCCACGGACCTGGAGGCACTGTTCGTCGACATCCTCCCGACGGCCGCGAATCCGGACGGAGGTCCGGCCGTGACGCCGACCCTGCCGAATCCGCTGAAGCCGACGCACGGCGACAACGACGCGACCGAGCATGCACCGACAACCTTGTCCACTGCACCGGGCGGCACGCTGCCGACGCCGCCCGCCGGCGCCTCAGGGCGGGGCGGACCCGGCGCTTCGGGTGACGGCAACCACAACGGCGTCGGACACAACGAGGTCCCGGGCGGGATCGACGGCCACGGTGATAACAGCGGCGGAGGTTCTGGCGGAGGGAACGGCGCAGCCGGTCACGGAGGACGCGGCTAGCCGGCCTGGCGACCCACGGCGGCGGCCGCCGCTTCGGCCGCCGCCGGGTCGCCCAGGAATTGCGACGAGTGCACGGTCAGGTCGTCCTCGAGCAGAAGCCGGAAGGGAATACCCGTCGGCACCTCGAGGGCGGTGATGTCGTCGTCCGAAATTCCTTCGAGATGCTTGCGCAGAGCCCGGATGCTGTTGCCGTGGGCGACCACCAGGACCGCGCCACCCCGTTCGGCTGTCTGGCGCAGGTCGGGCACGATGGCCGACTCCCAATAGGGCAGGACCCGTCGCACCACATCGGCCAGGCATTCCGTCGTCGGGATCTGCGCCGGGTCGACGTCGCTGTAGCGGGGGTCATTTGCGGTCGACGTGGGGTTGTCCGGTCTCAGCGCCGGCGGCGGGGTGTCGTAGCTCCGGCGCCACAGCAACACCTGGTCCTTCCCGAACTCCTCGGTCGTCTGCTTCTTGTTCTTCCCCTGCAGGTCCCCGTAATGGCGTTCGTTGAGGCGCCAGTCCCGTCGCACCGGCAGCCAGCTGCGCTTGGCCGCGCCGAGCGCCAGTTCGGCCGTGTGGATGGCCCGGGTCAGCACCGACGTGTGGAGCATGCGGAGGTCGAGTCCGGCCTCTTCGGCCAGGAGTTCGCCGCCGGCACGTGCCTCCGCCTCTCCGACGTCGGTCAGGTCGACGTCGACCCATCCGGTGAAGAGGTTCTCGGCGTTCCACGTGGACTGCCCGTGGCGGAGGAGGACGAGGTCGAGCACCCTTCGATGGTAGGCGACGCGAGCGGGCCCTTCTCCATAGGTCGAAAGGGCGCTACGAGCTGTGCCGCGAAGACGGCGAAATGATGGGGACGCTCTCCCGCCTGCTCGACGACGAGCGGCCGTCCGGGCAACCCGGTGTCGGCCCTGATCGTCTCGGGGGTCGGAAACACCGCCAGATGGAAGAGCTGATCCCAGATCGACAGAGCGAAGCCGAGGTTGACGTCCTGCCGTCCCTCCAACCTGTGGTGAATGCGGTGAAAGTTCGGACTCACGAAGATCCGCCCGAGAAGGCCGAAGCCCAAGTTGGTGTTGGAGTGGGCGAACGCGACGACGCCGCCGTAAATGACGAGGAGGGTGATCGGTAGCGCACCGTTGGCCACGAGCACGATGCCCGGGACCAGCGCGATGAGGTACGACACGTGAATGAACGGATGGGTGCGGAAGACCGTGAGGACGTTCATGTCCTCTTGGGAGTGGTGCACCTCGTGAAAGCGCCAGAGCATGCGCGAGCGGTGGTTCGCCAGATGGGCGAACCAGTTCAGCCCGTCCATGGCCACGAAGATGACGGCGATCGCCCCCCAGCGCGGCACGGTGCCGCTCTTCGGCAGGACGAGCCAGGGCAGCCAACGCTGCGCCAGCACCGAAAAGGAGATGGTGAGCGCCGTGATGAGCGGCACCATCAGCGTGGTGTTGAGCACCGTGAAGAGGACATCCTGGCGGTGGCCGCGGGCGATGAGCGGTCGCCGTTGGGCCGGACGAAGTCGCTCCACCACAAGGAAGACCCCGACGATGGCCAGGGCCAGCGGGCCGGACAGGACGACCCGCAGGCTTGTCATGGAGGCGGTGAAGTCGTTCCCTCCCCAGTCGTCAGCGAAGCCGATGACAACCAGCACCGCGGCCACGGCGACCACCGAGAACGCCGGCAGGTAGACGCGTGAGCGGAGCGTGCGTCGCTCGACGGCGCCGCTGTCGATCCGCTGTGTCGGCGCGGATCCTGCGCGTGCAGTTGGCGCATCAAGGGCGATCACCATGGCGATTTCTTAATCCAGAACCCGCGTGATCAGAACGCGGTTCCCCCGCTGCCGGCGGTCGACGAGGTGGAGCTCGACCCTCCACCGGAGCTCCCGGAAGCCTTGGCCGAGGTCCAGGTGCCCCACGTGTCGGACACGTTCCCGTGGACCTGGCGGGGACCGGTATCCCCCACGAAGTAGTAGAGGGGCTTGCCGCCGTACGTCACCTGCTTGATGCCGCCGGCGAGGGACATGCTGCCGAGCTTGGAGCTGCTCACCCCGGCACCGGCCGTCGCCTTCGTGACGCCCTTCGGCAGGACGAGGGCCGGCCAGACCTTCAGGCACGCCGCCGTGCACGGGGTGCTGCTGGGCTTCAGGACGTAGAGGGTCTTGCCGCTGGCGAGGACCTTGCCGAATTTGGCCACATTGACCGACTTCACGACCACGGCCTTGGCCGTGCGGCTGACGGTCGCACCGGCCGGGGCGGCGGCCAGGCCGGAGAGTGAGAGCCCACCGAGGGCGAGGGCGGCTGCGGCCAGGCTCCCGGTCCGGAGCCCTTTTGTGGCCTTTCGGGGTTGCGTCGTCATGGTGTTCGTCTCCTCAAAGCCGTGGGTTCTACCTCTCAAGAGAGTACGCACGAGCCCTCCGGAGGGATTGGTCCGGCGCCCCGGACAACCGAGATGTGGCCTGTGACCAGCTGATTTGTCCGAGGGGTCGCCCCGTAGACTCGAGTCAGCGTGCTGGCCTGGTCTTGCCAACAGAAAAGTTGACACAATGGCACTCAAGTTTGCTACACTGGTCGCAAGCGAAAAAAGAGCAGTATCGAGCACGACACGAATGGAAGGACTGCAGAATGGCTAAGGCCGTAGGAATCGACTTGGGGACCACCAACTCGGTGGTCAGTGTGATGGAGGCGGGCGAGCCCGTCGTGATCCCGAATGCCGAGGGTGGACGGACGACCCCGTCGGTCGTCGGCTTCTCCAAGACCGGTGAGGTGCTGGTCGGCGAGGTCGCCAAGCGCCAGGCCATCACCAACCCGGACAGGACCATCCGTTCGGTCAAGCGTCACATGGGCACGAACTGGACCGTCGACATCGACGGCAAGAAGTACAAGGCCCAGGAGATCTCCGCCCGCATTCTGGGCAAGCTGAAGAGGGACGCCGAGGCGTACCTGGGCGACACGGTGGACCAGGCGGTCATCACCGTGCCGGCCTACTTCGACGACGCCCAGCGCACCGCGACCAAGGAAGCCGGCGCCATCGCCGGGCCTCGAGGTCCTGCGCATCATCAACGAGCCGACGGCCGCCGCCCTGGCCTACGGCCTGGACAAGGAAGACTCCGACCGCACCGTGCTGGTCTTCGACCTCGGTGGTGGGACCTTCGACGTCTCCGTGCTCGAGATCGGCGAAGGCGTCTTCGAGGTGAAGTCGACCTCGGGGAACACCAAGCTCGGTGGTGACGACTGGGACGACAAGGTCATGGACTGGCTCGTCAAGTCGTTCAAGGACACCGAAGGGGTCGACCTGTCGACCGACAAGATGGCCATGCAGCGCCTGAAGGAAGCAGCGGAGAAGGCCAAGATCGAGCTGTCCAGCGTGCAGGAGACGCAGATCAACCTGCCCTTCATCACGGCGACCAGCGAGGGCCCCAAGCACCTCGACCTCAAGCTCACGCGTTCGAAGTTCAACGAACTGACGGCCGATCTGGTCGCCGCGTGCACCGGGCCGTTCGAGGCTGCGATTAAGGACGCCGGGCTCAAGACGTCCGACATCGACCACGTGGTGATGGTCGGAGGGTCCACCCGGATCCCCGCCGTCCAGGAGCTGGTGCAGTCCCTCTCGGGCAAGGAGCCCCACAAGGGCGTCAACCCCGACGAAGTCGTCGCCATCGGTGCCGCCGTGCAGGCGGGCGTGTTGAAGGGTGAGGTCAAAGACGTCCTCCTCCTCGACGTGACGCCGCTGTCGCTCGGCATCGAGACCAAGGGTCAGGTCATGCACCGCCTCATCGAGCGGAACACGACCATCCCGACCAAGCGGTCCGAGATCTTCACGACGGCCGAAGACAGCCAGCCCTCGGTGGAGATCCACGTGCTCCAAGGTGAGCGTGAGATGGCGATGTACAACAAGACCCTGGGCAAGTTCCAGCTGGTCGACCTGCCCCCGGCGCCGCGTGGCATCCCGCAGATCGAGGTCACGTTCGACATCGACGCCAACGGGATCGTCCACGTCTCGGCCCAGGACAAGGCCACCGGCAAGGAGCAGTCGATGACGATCACCGGCCAGTCCTCGCTGGCGAAGGACGACATCGAGCGCATGGTGCGCGACGCCGAGGCTCACGCCGAGGACGACCGGGCCCGCCGCGAGGAAGCCGAGGTGCGCAACTCTGCGGACACCCTCGTCTACCAGACGGAGAAGTTGCTCAAGGACCAGGGCGAGAAGTTCGAGGGCACGGAGAAGGACGACGTCCAGAGCGCCGTGGCCAACCTGAAGGACGCCTTGAACGGAACCAACGTCGAAGCCATCAAGGACGCGACGGAGAAGTTGATGGGCGTCAGCCAGAGCTTCAGCCAGCGGCTGTACGAGCAGGCCTCGCAGACCCAGAGCGCGCCGGGTGGCGGCGACGGGAGCGGCGAGAGCAGTGACGGCGGCGGCGCCTCCGACGACGAGATCGTCGACGCCGAAATCGTCGACGAACAGTGAGCTTCTCCGACGAGGCCGTCCCCGCCGAGGAGGTCACGCCGGAGCCCGAGCTGGTCGCCGACGAGACCTCCGACGACGAGGTGGTGGAAGCCGAATTACTGATGGAGGAGGAGCGTGACCCGATGGTGATGTTGAAGAGCGAGCGGGACGAGTACCTGCTCGCCCTCCAACGGACCCAGGCCGATTTCGAGAACTACCGCAAGCGCATCCAGCGCATGCAGGAGGAGCAGTCGGCCCGCGCCGCCTCGGCGCTGGTCACCAAGCTGCTCCCGGTGCTCGACACGCTCGACCTGGCGCAGGCCCATCAGACCGAGTCCAGCGCGGAGAGCGACGACGCCAAGGCATTGACCGCGGCGCGCTCCATGCTGCTCGACGTCCTGGGCAAGGAAGGGTTGGAGCGGGTCGACGAAGCTGCCGTGCCGTTCGACCCGATCGTGCACGACGCCGTGGCGCGGACGGAGGGAGACGGCGGTCCAGAGGTGATCGACGTCGTCCTCCGGTCGGGCTATCGCTGGCGGGGCCAGGTGCTCCGACCGGCCATGGTCAGCGTGCGGGGGTGAACTGATTCATGGCCCCCCAGCGGGAGTGGTTCGAGAAGGACTACTACAAGGTGCTCGGCGTCGTTTCGACGGCCACCGACAAGGAGATCACGCGCGCCTATCGGAAGCTGGCCAAGCAGTATCACCCTGACGCCAATCCGGGTTCGGAGGAGCGGTTCAAGGAGATCAGCGCGGCCTACGACGTGTTGGGCGATGCCGACAAGCGCAAGGAATACGACGAGGTCCGCAAGCAGGGCCCGATGGCCGGCGCATTCGGTGGCGGGTTCGGCGGCGGCGGCGCCCGGCGGCGGGACGTTCCGCATGGACGACATGGGGAATCTGGGCGATCTCTTCGGTGGCCTGTTCGGCAACCGGGGACGGGGGCCGACGACCACGCGGGGGCCGGCGCGCGGCGCCGACATGGAGGCGGCGTTGCATCTGTCGTTCCCCGACGCCGTCCATGGCGTCACCACGTCGGTCAACGTGCCCGAGGACGTCCGTTGCTCCAATTGCCGCGGCACCGGTGCGGCGCCGGGGACGGCGACGCACACCTGCCCGCGCTGCGGGGGCACCGGCACGCTCAACGACGATCAGGGGCTGTTCTCGCTCAGCACGGTCTGCCCGGACTGTGTCGGGCGCGGCACCCTCTTCGACACACCGTGCCCGGTCTGCAAGGGATCGGGCACCGAGCGCAAGGTGCGCTCGGTCAAGGTGCGCATCCCGCCCGGTGTCGAGGACGGGCAGCGCATCAGGGTGAAGGGCCGGGGCGCGCCCGGGCAGGGCATGGCCCCTCCGGGTGACCTCTACGTGGTGGTCCATGTGGGCAAGCACCCGGTCTTCGGGCGCAACGGCCGCAACCTGACCATCACGGTGCCGGTCACGTTCCCTGAAGCGGCGCTCGGCACCACCATCACGGTGCCGACCCTGGACGCCAAGGTGACGCTCAAGGTGCCGTCGGGAACGGCCTCGGGCACCACGTTGCGCGTGCGGGGCCGCGGTGTGCCCGCCGGGTCGGGTCGCAATGCCGGGAAACCGGGCGACCTCCTGGTGAAGGTGGAAGTCATTGTGCCGACCGAGCTCACCGACGAGCAGCGGGCGGCGGTGGAATCACTGGCTGCGGTGACCGACGAGGCACCGCGGGTGGCGGTTGAAGGCTGAGGTGGAGGACTGACATGGCAGACAGCGATGCCAACCGGGCTGTCTATGTGATCTCGGTGGCGGCCGAGCTGACGGGTGTGCACCCGCAGACGTTGCGTATCTACGAGCGCAAGGGCCTCTTGGACCCTTCGCGGACGAGCGGCGGCAGTCGCCGCTTCTCCGACGCCGACCTTTCCCGTCTGCGCCACATTCAACAACTGACGGCGACCGGATTGAATCTCGAAGGCGTGCGCCGGGTGCTCGAACTCGAGAACGAGCTCGAGCGCCTGAAGTCCGAGCTGAAGGAGGCCCGCGCCCAGTCCCGCGAGGCGGTGGCGGCCACCCATCGGCAGTACCGGCGGGACCTGGTCCCGCTGCGCCAATCACCGGTTGCGTACACGAGGAGGTGACGGAGTAATGCCCATCGATCCAGAACGCTGGACGAACAACACCAAGGCCGCCTTCAGCGCGGCGACGGCGCATGCGGCGTCGTCCAACAATCCCGAGCTGACGCCGGCCCATCTGCTCGATGCCCTGCTGGCGCAGGACGAGACGATGACCCGACCCTTGCTGACGCAGATCGGGGTGGACCCCGACACGCTGGAGGAGCGGGTCCGCGACCAGCTCTCCCGGCTGCCCCGGGCCCAGGGCGGCGCGGAGCCGGGCATCTCCCGTGAGGCCCGGGCCATCCTGGAGGCGGCCGACGAGAACCGCCGTGACCTGGGCGACGACTACGTCTCGGTCGAGCACCTCCTGCTGGCCCTGGCCGACGAGATCGGGGTGACCAAGGACGCGTTGCTGGTCGGCCTGCGCGCCGTGCGCGGGAACCACCGCGTCACGACGGCCGACCCGGAGCAGACGTACCAGGCTCTGGCCAAGTACGGGCGCGATCTCACCGAGGCGGCCCGCCTGGGCAAGCTCGACCCGGTCATCGGGCGCGACGAGGAGATCCGGCGCGTCATTCAGGTCCTGTCACGGCGCACGAAGAACAACCCGGTCCTGATCGGCGAGCCCGGTGTGGGCAAGACGGCCATCGTCGAGGGATTGGCCAACCGGATCATCGAGGGCGACGTGCCCGAGGGGCTCAAAGGCAAGCGCGTCATCGCGCTCGACCTCAGCTCCATGGTGGCCGGGGCCAAGTACCGGGGCGAGTTCGAAGAGCGCCTCAAGGCGGTCCTCAAGGAGATCACCGATGCCGAGGGTGAGGTGATCACCTTCATCGACGAGGTGCACACCCTCGTCGGGGCGGGCGCGGCCGAGGGGGCCATGGACGCCGGGCAGATGATCAAGCCGATGCTGGCGCGCGGCGAGCTCCGGCTCATCGGCGCCACCACGCTCGACGAGTACCGGACGTCGATCGAGAAGGATGCGGCGCTCGAGCGCCGGTTCCAGCCGGTCTTCGTGGGCGAGCCCTCGGTGGAGGACACCATCGCCATCCTGCGCGGGTTGTCCGAGCGCTACGAGGTCCACCACGGTGTGCGCATCCAGGATGCCGCGCTGGTGTCCGCCGCCGTCCTGTCGGACCGCTACGTCACGGGCCGCTTCCTGCCCGACAAGGCCATCGACCTGATCGACGAGGCGGCGAGCAAGCTGCGCATCGAGATCGACTCCCTGCCGACCGAGCTGGACCAGGTGATCCGGCGCATCCGCCAGCTCGAGATCGAGAAGGTGGCGCTGGAGAAGGAGACCGACGAGGCCTCCCGCGAACGCCTGGACCGGCTGGAGGCGGAGCTGGCCGACCTGGCCGAGCAGCGCGACGGGATGACGGCGCACTGGCAGCAGGAGAAGGCCCTGATCGACACCATCCGCCTGCTCAAAGAAGAGCAGACGGCGCGCGGTGACGACGCCGTCCGGCTCGAGCGCGAAGGCGACCTGGCCGGCGCCTCGGCCATCCGCTACGGCGAGCTGCCCGAGGTGGAACGCCGGATCATCGAGGCGACCAACGATCTGGCCAAGTTGCAGTCGGGCACGCGCTTCTTGAAGGAGGAGGTCGACCCCGAGGACATCGCCGAGGTGGTGAGCCGCTGGACGGGCGTGCCCGTCTCACGCCTCATGGAAGGCGAAATCCAGAAGCTGGTGCGGCTCGAGCAGACGCTGCACGAGCGGGTGGTCGGGCAGGAGGAGGCGGTGTCGGCCGTGTCCAACGCCATCCGGCGCAGCCGGGCCGGGCTGTCGGACCCCAACCGCCCCATCGGCTCGTTCCTCTTCCTCGGGCCGACCGGCGTGGGGAAGACCGAGCTGGCCCGGGCGCTGGCCGAGTTCCTCTTCGACGACGAGCGGGCCATCACGCGCATCGACATGAGCGAGTACATGGAGAAGCACTCGGTGAGCCGGCTGGTCGGGGCCCCTCCGGGCTACGTCGGCTACGACGAGGGCGGGCAGTTGACCGAAGCGGTCCGCCGCCGCCCCTATGCCGTGGTCCTGCTCGATGAGTTGGAGAAAGCCCACCCCGACGTCTTCAACATCCTCCTGCAGGTGCTCGAGGACGGGAGGCTGACCGACGGCCAGGGCCGCACGGTGGACTTCACCAACACCGTGTTGATCATGACCTCGAACCTGGCGGGCGAGCCGTCGCAGTACTTCAAGCCCGAGTTCATCAACCGGATCGACGAGATCGTCCGCTTCCGGCCCCTGAGCCAGGCCGACCTGACCGTGATCGTCGGGATCCAACTGGACCAGCTGCGCCACCGGCTGGCCGAGCGTCGCCTCGCCCTCGTGGTCGAACCCGAGGCCGAGGCCTGGTTGGCCCGCGCCGGGTACGACCCGGACTTCGGGGCCCGCCCGCTGCGCCGGGTGCTGCAGCGCAAGATCGAGGACCCGTTGGCGTTGGCGCTGCTCGAGGGCCGCTATCTCGAGGGTTCGACGGTCACCGTCAGCCTGGCCGACGACCAGATCGTCCTGGGCTGAGCCGGCTGAGCGGCTGACGCTGTTGGCCGCTAGCCCCGGCGCGCTTGCTGCGTCGGGGTGGGGCCGTGGCGGGCGCCGGGCACATCGAGAATGGCCTGCACCGTGGGCGGGGCATCTCCGGCGATGCTCACGTAACCCGCGCTCGACGCGCTGGCCGAGCTCCCGTCGAATGGTGCGTCACCGAAGGTGAAGAGCCCGCCGTCCGAAGCCATGAGCCAGTAGCCGGCGCCGTCGGGCGTGGCCGCCATGCTGACGATCGGCTTGTTGAGATGGATGGCCCCGGTGGAGCCGTAGAACTGGGCGTCGCCGAAGCTGAAGATGCCGCCATCGGAGGCGACGAGCCAGTACCCCTGTCCGTCGGGTGTGGACGCCATGCCGACGATGGGCTTGTTGAGATGGATGGCCCCGGTCGAGCCGAAGAACTGCGGCGTCACCGAAACTGAAGATGCCGCCGTCGGAGGCGACGAGCCAGTAGCCCTCGTCGTCAGGCGTGGCCGCCATGCCGACGATCGGCTGATTCAGATGGATGGCCCCGGTCGAGCCGAAGAACTGGGCGTCACCGAAGCTGAAGATGCCGCCGTCGGACGCGACGAGCCAGTACCCCTCGGCGTCGATGGTGGAGGCCATGCCGACGATGGGCTTGTTGAGATGGATGGCCCCGGTCGAGCCGAAGAAGCCGGCGTCACCGAAGCTGAAGATGCCGCCGTCCGCCGCGGCGAGCCAGTAGCCCGCATCATCGCCGGTGGTGGCCGAGGCCACGATCGGCTGGGTCAGGCGTGTGCCCGACTCGTCGCCGAGGGACAGGGCATCGCCGTGCGCCGCGACGGCGCCCTGGGCGGTGACTTCGTAGTAGCCCTCGCTGCCGGTGCCCAAGAGGGTGGCCACCGAAGGCTCATCGGTGGCGCCGTCGAGGGGAATCAACGAGGCTGTCCTCGGTCCGAGTTCGCCGGGAACGAAGTACAGGTCCACTTCGCACGGGGTCCCTGGCGCCAGCGGAAATGTGCAGGAGCCGGCGGACTCGGTGAAATCATCGGGGTCGGCGCCTCCGATGGCGAACCCCGTCACGGTGGTGCTGCCGTCGAATTGGAATGTCTGGGGACCGAGAATGTCGCCCACGGTGGTCGGTTCGAAGCTGATCGATGGCGTCCCGACGCCTGACGACCCGGCCGGCGTGCTCGCTCCCGCCGCGGTGGCACCCCCGATCACCGGAAGCGCCACCAGGGCCAGCAAGCTGGCCGCAAAGGCGAAGGAGAGAGGGCGTTTTTTGGGATTGGTCACCGGCCCACCCTAGGGACAATCCGCCGCGCTCGCCCGGGCTGCGTCGCGACCCCGGGCGGGGTCCGAAGGGCGGCGATCTGCCTCCTCCGCTGTCTGTGTGGGCGGTAACTTTTCGCGGACCCGGCCCGGGGCGCTACAATTGTGCGTAATCCGACAGAGCGAACGGAGATGACGCGTGCCCGCAACCGTGGTGGTGGGGACCCAGTGGGGCGACGAGGGGAAGGGCAAGCTCACCGACCTCCTGGCCCGCGAAATGGACATGGTGGTGCGCTACCAGGGCGGCCACAACGCCGGCCATCGCATCGTCGTCAACGGCGAGGCGTTCGCCCTCCAGCTGGTCCCGAGCGGCATCCTCTACGAGCACATCACGCCGATGATCGGTAACGGCGTGGTGGTCGACCCGGCGGTGCTCCTGGCCGAGCTGGACAGCCTCATCGCCAAGGGCGTGGACACCAGCCGCATGGTCGTCAGCGGCAACGCGCACCTGATCATGCCGTACCACCAGGAGCTGGACCGGGTGACGGAGCGCTTCTTGGGCAAGAACGCCCTCGGCACCACCAAGCGGGGGATCGGCCCGGCCTATGCGGACAAGGCCACCCGGGTCGGCCTGCGGGTGCAGGACCTGTTCGACCCGAAGATCTTCCGCCAGAAGCTCGACGTGGTGCTCAAGGAGAAGAACGCGATTTTGGCCAAGGTCTATAACCGGCTCCCGCTGTCGGCCGAGGACATCGCCAACCGGTACCTGAAGGAGTATGCGCCGCGGATCGAGCCGATGGTGGGTGACACCGTCGGCCTCATCCACGATGCGCTCGACACCGGCCAGTCCGTCCTCCTCGAAGGGGCCCAGGCCACCTTCCTCGACCTCGACCACGGCACCTATCCGTTCGTGACGTCGTCCAACCCGGTGGCCAGCGGGGCCTGCACCGGGTCGGGCCTGGGGCCGCGCGACATCGACCGGGTCATCGGCATCGCCAAGGCGTACGTGACCCGGGTGGGGGCGGGCCCGTTCCCGACCGAGCAGGACAACGACACCGGCAACCTGCTGGTCGAGCGCGGGCACGAATTCGGCACCAACACCGGCCGCCGCCGTCGCTGCGGGTGGTTCGACGCCGTGATGCTGCGCCAGGCCGTGCGGCTGAACTCCCTGACGGAGGTGGCGCTCACCAAGTTGGACGTGCTCGATACGTTCGAGACCGTCAAGGTCTGTGTCGCCTACGAGGCGGATGGCGTGCGCTACACCCATCTTCCCTATCACCAGTCGACGTTCCACAACGTGACGCCGATCTACGAGGAGCTTCCGGGCTGGCGCACCGATCTGACGTCCGCCACGGCGCCCGAGGACGTGCCCGAAGCCGCCCGCAACTACGTCTCGTTCCTCTCCGAGCAGATCGGCGTGCCGGTACGCCTGGTCGGGGTGGGCCCGGGGCGCGAGCAGTTCGTCTCATTCGCCACGGCGTGAGCGGCGCCCGCGCATGAAGGTCTGCGTCGTCGGCAGCGGCGGCCGCGAGCACGCGCTGGCCCACGTGCTGGCCCGCACGGCGGAGGTGGTGGTCACGCCGGGAAACCCCGGCATGGCGGATCCGATTCGGGTGACGGCGCGGCCGGTCGAGGAGATCGAAGCCGACCTGGTGGTCATCGGGCCCGAAGCGCCCCTCGTGGATGGGCTGGCCGACCGGCTGCGAGCCGCCGGCCGCGCCGTGGTCGGGCCCGGGGCCGATGGCGCGCTCCTCGAGGGGTCCAAGGCCTTCATGAAGGAGATGCTGGCCGAGGCGGGCGTCCCCACTGCCCGCTTCGCTTCGTTCGGGGCGGCTGAACGGGGCGAGGCGTTGGCGTACCTGCAGCAGTTGCCCGGTCCGTGGGTGGTCAAGACGGACGGGTTGGCGGCCGGCAAAGGCGTCCTGGTGGCGCGCACTCTGGAAGAGGCGCAGGCCGACGTGACGGCCAAGCTCTCGGGCGCGGCCTTCGGCGCGGCGGGGCAGCGCGTCGTCATCGAGGAAGGCCTGGCGGGGGAGGAGTGCTCGCTCCTGGTGCTCTTCGACGGCACGACCGCGGTCCCCCTGCTCCCGGCGCAGGACTTCAAACGGGTCGGCGACGATGACCGCGGTCCGAACACCGGCGGCATGGGCGCCTACGCCCCGATGCCCGACATTTCGGCGGCGCAGGTCGACAGCATCATGGCGACGGCCGTCGAACCGCTCATCGCCACCTTGCGCAAGCGGGGCATCGACTACCGCGGCGTGCTCTATGCCGGGCTGATGCTCGGCGACGACGGGCCGAAGGTCATTGAGTACAACGTGCGCTTCGGTGACCCCGAGGCGCAGGTGGTGCTCCCCCTTCTCTCGTGCGACGCGGCCGAGTTGTTCATGGCCGTCGCCACGGGCTCGCTCAGGCGGCTCCCACCGCCGACGTTCACCGCCGACGCCGCGGTGTGCGTGGTGCTGGCCGCGCCCGGCTACCCCGAGGAGCCGCGCACCGGTGGCGCCATTTCCGGGTTGGACGCGGCCGGCCGGTCGAGCGCCGCCGTCGAGGGCGTGACCGTGTTCCATGCGGGGACGGCCCGGCCCGATCCGGCCGGGCCCTTCGTGACGGCGGGGGAAGGGTCCTCGGCGTGACCGCTATGGCGCCGACGCTCAGGGCGGCCCGAGCCAAGGCCTACGCCGCGCTCGAGCCGATCCACTGGGACGGCATGCTGGTCCGGAGCGACATCGCCGCCCGGGCGGCCGAAGAGATCGATGATGTGGAGGAGCTGGTCCGATGATTCCCCGCTATTCGCCTGCCGACATGGCGGCGTTGTTCACCGATGCCGCCCGCTTCGGGCTGTGGCTCGAGGTTGAGCTGCTGGCCACCGAGGCGCAGGCCTCCGTCGGGGTGGTGCCGGCCGAGGATGCCGCGACCTGCCGGGCCAAGGCGCCCACCGTCGATGACGTCTTCGTGGCCGACGTGCTCGAACGGGAGCGGGTGACCGACCACGACGTGGCGGCCTTCGTCGACGTCGTCCAGGACCGCATCGGGGCGCCCGCCGGCTCCTACATCCACTACGGGTTGACGTCGTCGGATGTGGTGGACACCGCGCTGTGCGCGACACTCACCCGCGCCGCCGATCTCCTGCTGGCCGACCTCGACGCGTTCGTCGACGCCCTGCGCGCCCGGGCCCTGGAGCTCATGGATGTTCCGGTGACCGGCCGCACCCACGGCATGCACGCCGAGCCGACCACGTTCGGGGCCAAATTCGCCCTGTGGGCGCTCCAGGCCGACCGGGACCGGCAGCGCATGCGGCGGGCCCGGGATGCGATCGCCGTCGGCAAGCTCTCGGGCGCCGTGGGTACGTACTCGAACATCGATCCCGCCGTCGAGGCCCACGTCTGCGCCGCGCTCGGCTTGACGCCGGTGCCGGCGACGCAGGTGATCGCCCGCGATCGTCACGCCGAATACCTGTGGGCCTGCGCGTCGGTCGGGGCCACCATCGAGCTGATGTGCACCGAGATACGCCATCTGGCCCGCAGTGAGCTCGGGGAGGCCGAAGAGCCGTTCGGGGCGGGCCAGAAGGGAAGTTCGGCCATGCCGCACAAGCGCAACCCGATTCTGTCGGAGCGGCTGTGCGGGTTGGCCCGCCTGCTGCGGGGCTACCTCGGCGCCGGCCTCGAGGATGTCGCGCTCTGGCACGAACGGGACATCTCGCACAGCTCGGTGGAACGTGTGGCCTTGCCCGACGCGTCGCTCCTCGCCTGCTACGTCCTGCGCAAGGCGACCAGCCTGGCGTCGGGTCTGGTGGTGCACGGCGACCGGGCCCTCGACAACCTCACCAACGGCAGCTTCGGCCTCGTCTTCAGCCAGTCGGTCCTGCTCGCCCTGGTGTCGTCGGGGTTGACCCGCGACGAGGCCTACCGCATCGTCCAACGCGACGCCCGGGCGGCGTGGGCCGAACGCCGGCCCTTCCGCCTGGTGCTGACGGCCGATCCCGAGGTGACGCTCACCGGGGCGCAGCTCGACGAGGCGTTCGATCTCACACGGACCCTGCGCCACGTCGATCGCTTCGCCGACGCGCTCGCCGCACTGGACTGAGAGGAGTACGCATGACGATCGCCCTACCGCAGCTGCACTCGGGCAAGGTGCGCGAGCTCTACGACGCCGGTGGGCAGCGCCTGCTCATGGTGGCGTCGGACCGGGTGAGTGCATTCGACGTGATCATGGCTGAGCCCATCCGCCACAAGGGCCGCGTGCTCACCGCGATGACCGCGTTCTGGTGCGACGAGATGTCCGACGTCGTCCCCGGGACCGTGCTGGCCACCGATCCCGAAGACATCGAAGCGGCGCTCGGGGTCGAGCTGCCACCGGAATGGAGGGGCCGGGCCGTGCTGGTGCAGCGGGCCGAAATGCTCCCGATCGAATGCATCGTGCGGGGCTACCTGGCCGGCCAGGCCCACGAGGAGTACGAGAAGTCGGGCACCGTGCACGGCACGGTCATGCCCCCCGGCCTGCAGCTGGCGGACCGCCTGGCCGAGCCCATCTTCACCCCGTCGACCAAGGCCGCCGAAGGGCACGACATCAACATCGACTTCGCTCAGGCGGCCGACATCGTCGGCACCGAGACGGCGGCGGCGGCGCGGGACATCTGCCTCGAGCTCTATACGCGTGCGGCGGCCCGGGCGGCCGACGTCGGCTTCATCCTGGCCGACACCAAGTTCGAGCTGGGCTATGTCGACGGGGTGCTCAGCCTGTGTGACGAAGTGTGCACTCCGGATTCCTCGCGTCTGTGGCCCGCCGACCAGGTGGTCCCCGGCCGGACGCCGCCGGCCTTCGACAAGCAGCCCCTGCGGGACTGGTTGGCCGCCCAGCCCTGGGATCGCACGCCGCCCCCACCGCCCCTCCCGACCAGCGTCACCACCGCCCTCTCCGAGCGGTACGTGGCGGCGTACGAGCGTGTCACCGGACTCGCACTCGACGACTGGTACGGTGCGACAGCATGAGGTTCCAGGCGCGGGTCGAGGTGCAGTTACGGTCCGGCATCGCCGACCCCGAAGGCGCCACGATCGAGCGAGCGCTGCCCGCCCTGGGCTTCGACGGCGTCTTCCATGTGCGGGCCGGGCGTTCCTTCAGCTTCGAGGTGGATGCGCTCGACGAGGGGGCGGCGCGCACCGTGGCCACTGAGCTGGCGGACCGCCTGCTGGCCAACCCGGTGATCGAAGAGAGCCGCCTCGAGCTCGTGGCCCTGGGGGGCTGAATGGCACCGCGGATCGGGGTCGTCGTCTTCCCGGGGACCAATTGCGAGCACGATGTCGTCACGGCCACCGAGCGGTTGGGGGCCGTCGGCGAGCTGCTCTGGCACGGTGACACGGGTATCGGCGGCGTCGACGCGGTCGTGCTCCCCGGCGGTTTCGCCCACGGCGACTACCTGCGCCCCGGCGCACTGGCGCGCTTCTCGCCGATCATGGAAGCGGTGACCCGCTTCGCCCGCGAGGGTGGGCCGGTGGTGGGTATCTGCAACGGGTTCCAGGTGCTGACCGAGGCCGGACTCCTGCCGGGTGCGTTACAGAAGAACGGGCGACTCCGCTTCTTGTGCCAGCCGACCCGCCTGCAGGTGACGTCGTCGGCGTCCGTCCTTACCGGGCTGGCCGACGTCGGGCAGGAGCTGGTGATCCCGATCAACCACTTCTCGGGGAGCTACACGTGCGACGAGGAGACGTTGCGCCGTCTCAAGGCGGAGGATCGTGTGGTCCTGCGCTACCTGGACAACCCGAACGGCTCGGTCGACGACATCGCCGGCATCACCAACGAGCAGGGCAACGTCGTCGGCCTTATGCCGCATCCCGAACGGGCGTCGCACACGCTGCTGGGCTCCGAGGACGGGCTGGTCCTGCTGCGCTCGCTGCTCGCTGCCGCCACGTCCAGCGCCGCCGCCTGAAACGACCTGCCGCTCTAGCTGCGGGAGCGGGAGATCCCGGCCGCCTGCAGCACGCTTGCGCTCACCCCGGCCGCCCGCCAGGTTCCGTACGAGATGCCCTTGCGCTTGGCGTAGGCATCGGCGACCTTGATGAACTGCTTCTCCAGCGCGCTCAGGTCTTTCACCTTGGCCACCCGTAACCTCTCATCGGTCAGGTCCTTCTGTTCCTGCAGGAGGTGGAGCTTCGTCAGGGCGTCGGCGTTGGCCAGCTGTGTCTCGATCGCGGCCAGGCGCTTGTCGATGGACGCCGGGGTGCGCTTGCGGCCCCGTTTGGGTTTGGACGTCTCCAGAGCTTCGAGGTAGTGGCGGACACACGCGCTCTCGGCGCGTCCCCGGGCCAACGCCGCTTTGTGGCCGATGCTCATGGGCTTGCGGGGACCCGGGGTCTTTGCTTTTACCATCCGTCCATTGTGACCGGTCCGGTTCGTCTCCACCCCGCATTTGAGAAGATTTTCGGTTCGCATTGAGGTAAATCGGCGACGGGCATTTCGATAAATGGGGCGTTTACAGGTAGTCCTTTTTGCGGAGCCAGACGAGGACGAACCATCCCCAGATCGGCGGAAGGTAGGCCGTGAACAGACGCTGCACGAAGGTTGCCGCCACGGCGTCGGCCTGGGGGATGCCGGCGGCTTGGAGACCGAGGATCATGCCGGCCTCCACGACGCCCATCCCACCGGGAACGGGCGACAAACCGCCGAGCATGGCGGCGAGCGTCAGGACCACGACGAGGGTGGCCAGGCCCAGGTGCTGGTTGAAGGCATGGAGGGCCGTTCCGAGCGCAAGAGCGATCACGACCTGCGCCACGACGTTGCCGCCGAAGATCTCGATCAGGTTGCGCGGGTGCGTCGAGAGGATCCTCAGATGGGACCAGACCTCGGTGGCCTTGGGTCGCACCTTCGCCGCGGCCAGTCGTCGCCAGCGGGGGACGGCGAGCGCCAGTCCGACGACCACGCCGACCAGCACGATGACGAGGACGATAATCCACACCAGATTCTGGTGGCTGTTGGAGCTGGTCGACGAGGGTTCGGAGAAGTGCAGGCTGCTGAGGGCGAACGGGAGGGCGATCAGGAACAACGCCCCTTTGACGATCCAACTGGCTGTGCTCACCAGAACGCCGGAGCTCACCGCCAGCGTGGCGTCGAAGCCCTGCTTCTGGAAGTAGCGGATCCGGGTGGCCAGCACGGCCATGGAGCCCCCGGCCAGGGCGACGAAGGTGTCGGAGACCTCGAGAGCGAGCGTGCGCCCGTAGGGCAAGGTGGTGGTCACCGAGCCGACCGTCGTCATGGCGATCGCCGGGTAGGCCGACTGGGCCAGGACGAAGGTGGCGGCGACCCAGTCCCAATCGGCCCCCTGGATCGTGCTCCACGAGTTGGCCACATCGGTCAACACGCCGATGAGCGCCCACCCGCCGATGAGGGTGCCGAGGACCATGAAGAAGTTCACCCAGCTGATCCGGCGCGGCTCTATGAGCTTGGGCACCTCGACCCCGGCGACCCGGGCGCACTCAGTCCGCAGGTCAGCGAGGAGAGCTTTCTTCTGGTGCAGCGTCCGCGTGGCGACCGGATCGAGCGCGGCGCGCTGTAGGAAGGGGAGCGCGGCCGCGACGTCGACGCCCGAGAGCACCCGTACGGCCGCCTCCGCCGTACGGGTCGGACCGACGACGACGGCTGACGCGGCCAGCGCGGCGGCGATATCCCGGTCCAGCTGGTCCTGGGTGGCGCGTATGGCCGCCCTCCGGAAACCGAGGAAGCCGGCCACCCCGTCGTCGTCCACCACAATGGTCTCGGTCGAGAGGGAGCCATGGGCGATGCCGGCCCCACGGAGAACGCGCACCTGAGCGAAGATGTTGTCGAGCGCGGCGTCGCGGATCTCCTCGACCGCCACCGACACCGTGACCGACACCGAGACCGGCACCGGCACCGGCACCGGCACCGGCATAGCGGCCTGGTGTGACAGCGGAGATGGTGCGGCGGTATCCGCGTTGGCGTTGGCGTTGGCGTTGGCGTCGGCGTCGGCGTCGTGCCCGTGCCCGCCTTCGCCTTCGTCCTCGTCCTCGGCCTCGTCTTCGGCCACCGCCGTCGGGAAGGGCGTGAAGCTCGAGAGCAGACGTCCGTGCGGTGGCGTGGTGACGAGCACCGCATCGTTGGCCGGCCCGGCCGGGCCGGCCGCCACCACGTCGGGCACCCGCGCCCCGACGCGCTGCGCGGTCATCGTGAGAAGCGCCTCGTGCTCCACCTGCTGGCGCCGGGTCAGCGCTAGGGTCGGCCCGGAGTCGCGATAGAGGAGGAACCGGAAGGTCTTCGCCAGGAGCTGCGCATCCGACGCGTCGCGTCCGTAGACCGAAACGTCGAGCACGTCGGCACCCGCTCGTCCGGTGAAGCGGCCCACGCCCCATTCCTGTCGCGTACTGGGGGCGATCGCCGACGCCGCAATATTGAGGTCCTGGAGGAGCGACGTCACCTCGGCCACGGACGGCAGGCCGACCGGCGACCCGAAAATAAGCCGGACGGCGGCGGTGCACCCCCACCCGAGGGCGAGGCTGGCGAGGATGGCAACGGGCATGCCCGCGCCGTGCACGCTGCCTGCGAGAGAGGCCAGTGCCAGGGCAGCTTTTGATGACAGTTGGAGCCAACGGCTCACATACGGGATCATCGCCAGGACGACGGCCGTGGTGACGGCAATCCAGACAACGGGGAATCCGAGATCTATTCCTTTCAGCGTCGGATCCGGTGGCCGTCCACCGTCCGCTCCGACCAGGGCCCGCAACGCCACGGCGATGACGAAGGCGGCGGTGGCCGAGAACAGCGCATCCCGGATGACCTGCCAACGCCGGGTGAAGAGCGCCAGGACGGCCAGGACGGCGATCACGCCGGCCGTGTCGGCCCACCACACGGTCGTGACCAACCAGCTCACTCCGTTTGGCGGAGGCGACAGAAACTTGGCGATCGCGTGCTCGGTGTGCGAGCTGGCCTTGACCCCCAGCCAGCACACCACGACGGCGAGTATCGAGAGCGCCACGCGCGTTGCGTCCGACCCCCGTCGTCTGGTCTGACCGTCACCGTGCGGTGCGTAGAACAACGACCGCGATATCCGACCGGTGCGATGGCGCCCCGGGCCGCTCGGCGCGGTCAGGGTCCGCGGTACCCCATCGGGAGAAGCCTCGGGCCCGACCACGCTTTGCCCGGCTGCAGCATCCGCCTCGTGGTCAATCTTCATCGTGGTGCCAGAGCCTCCCCCACAACCGCCCGCGTTAGCTACTCACAGCGGGGGTGCTCACGGAAGGGACAACCTCAGGCTCGGCCGCGCTGCGCGACACCCAGATGACGAGTCCTTCGTATGCCGCCAGCACGAGCACCGTGACCAGGGCGCCGACCCAGCCCTGCACCGCGAAGATGAGCACCAGGAGGGCGATGGCCAGCCCCCCCAGTGACAGCGGCAGCCGGTACCTCGCCATCCAGGCGAGATACGGCGGCACCGCGGCTCCGTGTTTCCTGCCCGTGAGGGTCCGGCCGATCTCCGCACCGTGGGACCGGACCGATCCGGCGAAGCGGCTCGGACCCGTGAGGAATGCCAGCATGGCGAAGACCAGCCCGGCCGCGATGAGAATGGCGCTGATGACGTTCAGTCCCTTGAGCACCGATTGGATCGTGGCGGTCACGGCACCCCGGTCATCGGGTTGGGCAATGGAGGAGACCACCTGATTGGTGATCACCTTGGTGAGCACGACGGCGAGGCTCATGGCCACGACGATGCCCACCGCCAAGGCGATGATCGTTCGCCGTCGCCGCTCGGCCACGACCACGGTGCCGATGAGGAGGGCCACCGTGACGATGACCAACGCCACGATCAGTTTGTTAAAGACGTGGACGAGGTGCTGGGCGGAGGCCAGCTCGTCGCTGTGGAACAGGACCGGCGTCCCGAAGTTCGGGGGCAGGGTCCGACCGAGGGCGGCACTGAGCTCGGACCGGGCCTGGTCCACCGGCGTGGTGGCGGTGATGGTCGGGATCGGCTCTTTCGCGTTCAAGAGGCCCGAGGCCCGGGAATCGACCAGTTTCAGGATTTTGGACACCGTCGGGAGAAGGTTCAGCTTGATATCCCCGTTGGCGGTCGTCAGATGCGGTGTCGGCTGCCCCTTCAAGACAGCGATCACGCGGGCGTGCACCTGCTCATTGGCCGTAATCCAGAATTTCTGGAATTGCTCCGTCTGAAGGATTTTGGTCACGGCGCCGTGGACGATCTGCTCGAAACCCTGACTGATAGGGGCGGCGAAGCGATCCAACTTGGGCGGTAGGAAGTTCTTTGCCGTCTGCTCGGGTTTGATGGTGTTGTCCAGTTGCGTGGTGACGTGGTCGGCGACCGACTTGATGACGTCGGGGTTCTTCGCCAGTGGTCCGACGGTGGCCACCCACTGGTCGGTGTTGAAGACGGTCCGATGGGCCCAGATGCTCACCGACGACACCAGCACCGTGAGGCAGCTGAGAACGAGGAGGACGACGGTCAGGGCACGTCGCCAGCGCGACGATTTGCGTCGGGGCGCAGCGGCAGCGGGCTCATCAGCGACGGTCTCGCTGGCGGCGGCAGGCTCATCAACGACGGTCTCACTCGCGGGGGAAGGCTCGCTCGCTGCGGGAGGTTCTACGCCGTCGAGAGGTTCACTCGCTCCATCGACCTCATCAGGCGTCATGGCCTCGACCTGCGTGCCACCTTGCCCGAATGTGGGGTGCGATATCCGACGACGTGTTCCACGATCTCCTCCTGATTCGCCGCCATGCTACGCCCGTTGGGCTGAGACCGACGTCGACGTGGACTTTTCGGCGCATGGTTGGCCGGAACCGCCATTCGCAGTATCTTGTCGCTGTGGCGACGACCCGGCGGAAGACGACCTCGGAATCTCCCGAATTTCCCGGGGCGTGACGTGGCGGTCTCCGGAGGCGTCAGGCGTTACGCGGCAGCGATGGCCCTCGGGGCGTCGGCGCCGCTCGTGGTGACGTTCATTCTCGTGCAGCGGGTGGGGCGGCGGAAGGTCGCCGTCCAGGCACGCCGGCTCATGACCAACTTGAGTCCTCATGTCGAGAGAGTCGCCAATGAGCGGGATCGGTGGAGGAGCGAGCTCGCCATCGGAGAGCTGATCGAGTGGGCGCTGCAAGCCCCGGCACTCAATCCCCGCCCGAAGAGGTGACCCCGCCGCAGCGTCCCTGAGTATCCCCGAGCAACTCCGGGTCGGCCCCTTCTCCGTCGGGTCGGTGGCAGCGGATTCGAAGGACCGGCGCCTTGCTTCAGGCACAGATCACCATCCTCCGCTTGACGCCTGCGTCAATTGGCACCCCGATTGCAACCGGACGTCACCGGGTTTGCCACACCGGCAGATCAGGGTTGTCAGATGGTTGTTGGGCCCGAGGACAAGGTCACGGAAAGTGACACGAGCGGCTTTGAGCCGCTGCCGGACCTCAAGGCGGGCCGCGAGGTCGGATGGATCTTCAAATACGGCGAAGCGGTGGCCATCGAACGCCGTGAGTGCGACATGCGCATCAGCGAGGACGCCAACTGACCCAGCGGATCCGGGCGCCCCGGGGGCGCCGCAGAATCACCCTGTGCCCGCTGGATCCCCCGTTCGGCGCTGACGGCGGCCGATGTGGCCGATCACCCGGGTCACGGCCACTAAGTTGGGGGGCACCATGACTCCCGCCGCCGAGGAGCCCTTGCCTGACGTTCAGCTCCACCGGGCACTCGGTCTCACCGACGACGAGTTCGAGGCCGTGGGAAAAATTCTCGGGCGCACGCCGAACCACCTTGAGCTGGCGCTCTACGCCGTCATGTGGAGCGAGCACTGCTCCTACAAGTCGTCCCGCATGCACCTCAAGCGGCTCCCCACCGAGGGCCCCGAGGTCCTGGTCGGCCCAGGGGAGAACGCCGGGGTGATCGACGCCGGCGACGGCATCGCCATCGCCATCCGCATCGAGAGCCACAACCACCCCTCGGCGATCGAGCCGTATCAAGGAGCGGCCACCGGCGTCGGGGGGATCCTGCGCGACATCTTCACCATGGGCGCCCGTCCACTGGCCATCATGGATCCTCTCTTTTTCGGTTCGCCCGACGACCCCCGCCAGCGCTGGCTGATCGAGGGCGTGGTCAGCGGCATCTCGGGCTACGGCAACTCGGTCGGTGTGCCCACTGTCGGCGGCGAACTGACCTTTGATCCCTGTTACGCCCAGAACCCGTTGGTCAACGTCTTGTGCATGGGTGCCCTCCCGACCGATCGGCTGGTGCTCGGCATCGCGTCGGGCCCGGGCAACCTGGCCGTGCTCCTCGGCAGCAGCACCGGGCGCGACGGCATCGGCGGCGTGAGCGTGCTGGCCTCGGCCGGGTTCGCCGGCACCGACGACAGCGGTAGTGGCTCCGGCTCCAAGGCGGCTGACGACACGAAACGCCCGAGCGTGCAGGTGGGGGACCCCTTCGAGGAGAAGCGCCTCATCGAGGCTTGTCTCGAGCTTCTGGACAAGAAGCTCGTGGTGGGAATCCAGGATCTCGGCGGCGCCGGTCTGGCCTGTGCCACCAGCGAGACCGCCGGGCGTGGCGGGGTGGGGATGGACGTCGACGTCACCGCCGTCCCTCTGCGCGAAGAGGGCATGGAACCCTGGGAGGTGATGACGAGCGAAAGCCAGGAACGCATGCTGGCCATCGTCACCCCCGCCTCCTGGGATGCGGTGGCCGCCATCTGTGCCAAGTGGGAGGTGCGGGCCACCGTGGTCGGCAAGGTGACTGCGCCGGACCCCGCGGCAGGAGGCCGCCTGCGCATCCGCGACGGGTTCGACGGTGCGATCCTGGCCGACGTCCCGGCCGCATCGCTCTCCGACGACGCGCCGCTCTACGACCGCCCGCGTCGTCAACCGCCGGTGGCCCCCTCGCCTGCAGTGGCCCCACCCGAGGACTGTGCCGCGGATCTGTTGACGCTGCTGCGCTCACCGCGTTGGGTCTTTCGCCAGTACGACCACCAACTGTTCTTGAACACCGTCGTGGGTCCCGGCGGTGACGCCGCGCTCCTCCGTCTCGCCGGGCCGGGCCTTCCGCCGTCCGAACGCGGGGTCGCGGTGACGACGGACTCCAACCCGCGCTACTGCGCCCTCGACCCGCGACTCGGCACGATCCTGACCCTGGCCGAAGGGGTGGCCAATCTGGCCTGTGTCGGCGCCACCGCGGTGGCGGTCGTCAACTGCCTGAACTTCGGCAACCCCGAGCATCCCGAAGTGATGTGGCAACTCTCGGAGGCCATCGACGGCATGGCCGAGGCCTGCCGGGCCCTCTCCCTGCCGGTCATCGGCGGCAACGTCAGCCTCTACAACGAGAGCGGGGGCGCCGACATCGACCCGACCCCGGTGCTCGGTGTGCTCGGCCTCGTCGACGTCCTGGTCGCCCCGCCGCCGGGAGTGGCCTGGGACGAGGGCGACACCCTGGTGCTGCTCGGGGCCCGGGCCACGGACGAGGGCTCCTTCCCATTGGACGGTTCCCGTTGGGCCACCGAACGCCGGGCGCATCGCAGCGGAACGCTGCCCACTGTCGATCTGGAACGCCACGCCGCCGTCTGCGCCTTCGTGGCCGGGTTGGTCGGCGCCATCGTCTCGGATGACCCGCAGCCGCCCCTGTTGAACGCCGTGCACGATGTGTCCTCGGGCGGCCTCGCCGTCGCCCTCGGCGAAATGGCGGTGGCCAGCGGCACCGGCTGCGCCGTGGCGCTCGACGATCCCTCCGAGCTCTTCACCGAGCTGCCCTCGCGCTTCGTGGTGGCCACGGCCATGCCCGACGAGGTGTGCCTCCGGGCGGAAACCCTCGGCATCCCGGCCTTCGTGCTGGGGCGGGCTGGCGGCGACCGTGTCGTGGTTGGGGACCTCCTCGACCTCCCCCTCGAGGCCCTGCGGGAGGCCAACGAGGGGAATTTGGCCCGGATGTTGGGAGACTCATGAAGGTGCGGGCGTGTGCGAGAATGAGCGCACCGTGAAGGAAGCCTGCGGTGTCTTCGGTGTCTACGCCCCTGGGCGCAAGGTGGCCAACCTCACCTTTGACGGTCTCTTCGCGTTGCAGCACCGTGGCCAGGAGTCGGCCGGCATGGCGGTCAGCGACGGGAACACGGTCACCGTGGTCAGGGACATGGGCCTGGTGGCGACCGTCTTCGACGAGCGCACGCTCTCGGGCCTCCAGGGACACATGGCCATCGGCCACACGCGCTACTCGACCCATGGGGCGTCGGACTGGGACGGAGCGCAGCCCGTCTACCGCCCCGTCGGCCGGGCCGGGTTCGCCCTGGGCCACAACGGCAATCTGACCAACACCACCGAGTTGGCGGAGAAGGTCGGCATGTTCCCCGGGTCGATCGTCTCGGACAGCGACGTGGTGGCCGAGCTGTTGGCGCGTGCGTTCCCCGAGACCGAGGAGCTCTCCGCCGCGCTGCAGGCCGTCCTACCCATTGTCGAGGGCGCGTTCTCCTTCGTCCTCATGAACACGCAGAAGCTCTTCGGTGTCCGGGACCCCTACGGGTTCCGCCCGCTCTGCCTCGGACGGCTCGGTCCGGCCGAGGCGCCCGAGGGCTGGGTGCTCGCCTCGGAATCGCCCGCCCTGAGCGTGATCGGTGCCACGTTCGTGCGCGAGGTCGCCCCGGGGGAGTTGGTGGTGATCGACGAGAACGGGCCGCGCAGCTTGGTCATCCCGTGGCTCAAAGAGGTGCAGCCGCGGCTGTGCATCTTCGAGTTCGCCTATATCGCCCGCCCCGACAGCCGTCTCTACGGGCGTGAAGTGCACGCCACCCGCGTCCGCATGGGCGAGCTGTTGGCGGCCCAGGCGCCGGCCGAGGCCGATCTGGTCATGGGCGTGCCCGAGTCCGGTGTGCCGGCGGCCGAGGGGTTCGCCCGGGCCAGCGGCATCCCCTACGGGCAGGGCCTGGTGAAGAACCGCTACATCGGCCGCAGCTTCATCGCCCCCGATCAACAGGCAAGGGGCGACGCCGTGCGGCGCAAGCTCAACCCCCTGCCCGAGACCATCAACGGCAAGCGCCTGGTCGTCGTCGACGACTCCATCGTGCGCGGCACGACCCAGCGTTCGGTGGTGCGCATGCTGCGCGAGGCCGGCGCCACCGAGGTGCATCTGCGGATCTCGTCGCCGCCGTGGCGCTGGCCGTGCTTCTACGGCATCGACACACCGTCGACCGATGAGCTGTTGGCGGCCAATCACTCCGTCGAGGAGATCAAGGAAATTCTCGGGGTGGACTCTCTGGCCTACATCAGCGTGGAGAACCTCAAGGCGGCCATCGGGGCCGATGGTGGCTTCTGCGACGCGTGCTTCACCGGCGACTATCCCACCGCAGTGCCCACGTCGACGCCGGTACTGTTCACCACCCCGGAGAAGCCGGTGGCGTATCAAGCTGCGCTCCCCGGAGTCTGACGGCGTGGCCGGGGGTGGCGCCCGGGAGTCCGGGCCCGCGGCGAGCGCGGGAGCCACGTACGCCGGAGCGGGCGTCGACATCGGTGCCGGCGACCTGGCGGTGGAGAAGATGAAGGGCCTCGTGCCCGGTATCGGCGGCTTCGGCGCGCAATTCCCGCTCGACACCAGCCGTTTCACCAACCCGGTCCTGGTCTCGTCGACTGACGGGGTGGGGACCAAGCTCACCGTGGCCCAGGCCACCGGGCGCTACGGCACCGTGGGCATCGACCTGGTGGCCATGTGCGTCGACGATCTGGTCTGTCTCGGGGCCGAGCCCCTCTTCATGCTCGACTACATCGCCACGGGGAAGGTGGACCCCGAGCGCATCGCCACCGTGGTCGAAGGCATCGGGGACGGCTGCCGCCAGGCCGGATGCGTGCTGATCGGCGGCGAAACGGCGGAACACCCCGGCGTGATGGCGCCCGACGACCTCGACATCGCCGGCTTCGCCGTCGGAGCCGTGGAACGGGACGCGATGCTCGGGCCCGAGCGTGTCGGTGCGGACGACGTCATCATCGGGATCCCCTCTCCGGGCCTGCGTTCCAACGGCTACACGTTGGCGCGCCACGTCCTGCTGGAGCGGGCCGGGCGGAGCCTGGGCGACCCGGCCTGGGAAGGGGCCACCCACACCGTGGCCGACGAACTACTCCGGCCTTCGGTGATCTACACGCCAGCGGTGCTGGCGGTGCGGGACGTGCTCAGCGGTGGCAGCAGCCGTAGCGGCGGCAGCAGCGCCAACAGCAGCGGCGACGGTTCCGCCGACGGCTTGCATGCCTGCGCCCATATCACCGGCGGGGGCATCGTCGGCAACCTGCCGCGTGCCCTGCCCGAGGGCTTGGGCGCCGAGCTCGAGCGCTCGTCGTGGGTGGAGCCGCGCATTTTCGCCGAGATCCAGAGGCTGGGTTCGGTCGAGGAGGTCGAGATGGACCGTGTCTTCAACCGGGGCGTCGGTATGGCGCTCGTGGTGGCGCCTTCCGCGGTCGATGCCGCGCTGGCCGCGCTGGCCGAAGCCGGCGTCCCGTCCAGCGTCATCGGGACCGTCGTGGAAGGGTCGCACGGCGTGGTGATCCGATGAGTGGCGCCGATGCCTTCCCCGAACTGCGGGCCCACCTCCTGGCGCATTCGGTGCGCCGGGGTGACTTCGTCCTCAAGTCCGGTCGCCGCAGCAGTTGGTTCATCGACTCCAAGCAGACGGTCTGCCGCCCCGAAGCCATGCTGCTCGTGGCCGATGCCGTGCTCTCGGTCACCCCGGCCGAGGCGACCGCCATCGGCGGGCTGACGATGGGGGCCGATCCCGTGGCCTTCGTGACGGCCGGCGTGGCCGCCACCCGGGGCCGGTTGCTCAAGGCGTTCAGCGTGCGCAAGGAAGTGAAGGACCATGGCGGCGGCGGCCGCATCGCCGGCGCGTTGGACCCGGGCGACAAGGTGGTGGTGACCGAGGACACGGTGACCCGTGGCACGTCGTTACTCGAGGCGGCCCTGGCCATTCGCGAGGCCGGTGCGGATCCGGTCCTGCTGGTGGCCGTGGTCGACCGTGGCGGCACGGCCGAGGCCATGGCCGCCGCCGAAGGACTCACGTTCCGGGCCATCCTGACCGCGCCCGATCTGGGCTTCGACTACGAAGGCGCCTGAACCGTCACCCTGCGGTCTTCCACCGGTACTCATGGAACAGGCCGGGTTGGTAGGCGACGTAGGTCGGCGTTGTACCGTTGATGATCTCGAAGCTGACGTAGCCCGTCGCGCACGCATGCGGTGCGAGGCCGTTGATGTTGCGGATGTCGGGCGTCTCGACCGGATTGAAGGATGAGCTGGTGGTCTCCCCGTCGGCGAATCCAAGGGTGAAGTCTGCGTCGGTCGGAGCATTCTGCGACCCACTTGCCCCGGCGCATATGCCGACCTTCGCCACCGCATACTCCTTGTCGCTCGCCGGGGCGGGAACGCCCGGACCGGGAGCGACGGGTGCAGAAACTGACTGCACCGTGGCGGCCGTGATCCCTGTGTTGCCCGGGTCACCGACCGCGACTTTGGTACCCATCGAGACGGTTGTCGGCGTCAAGCTCTCGTTCACGGCATAGTTGAGGGCGATGATGGAGACGATCAACGACGCCGCGCCGAGGAGTCCGACGATGCCGATCACCAAGCCTGCAAGGGCAATGCCGTTCCCGGTCTGGGCGCCCCGTGAGTCGCGGATGTTCTTGCGGGCGATGAAGGCGAAAATGATGGCAAGAAGGGAGCCGAGCCCGGCGATCCAGACCAGCGAGAGGACGAGCGAGGCGATCGCCATCCCGCTCGTTTCCGCGCGTTGCCCCGCCGGGACTCCATAACCAGGAATCTGCGGCGGCCCAGGAATCTGCGGCGGTGCCGGAGCCCGATAGGCAGGGTGCTGCTCGGGCCGATACCACTTCCCGTCTGACGCCTGCCACCAACCCGGACCTTGTGTGGTGTCGCTCACAATGCGCGCAGCGGTCTCGTCCGGGCGCGTCGAGAACTCGTAGGGGCCGCCACGAAAGTGTCCAAAGCGGGGTTACTTGGTGGTCGAACCCCGGCGCCGCACCAGGGAGTCGACCGTCACTGCGGCGAGGAGCACCAACGACGTGGCGATCTCCTCTCCGGCCGTGCTGACACCGATGAGGGCCAACCCGTTGACCACCGCCGCGATGAGGACACCACCGAGGAGGGCGTGCACCGCCTTGCCGTAGCCGCCGAACAGGCTGGCGCCACCGATGACGGCGGCCGCCACGGCATAGAGCACGTAGGTGGCTCCGTCGTAGCCGACCGAGATCGAGCCGAGCCGTGAGGCGAACACCAGCCCGCCGAGTCCGGCCGTGAAAGCGGACAGGGTGAAGGCGACGGTGCGGATCCACTGCACGCGGATGCCGGCCCGGCGCGCCGCCTCGGGGCTGGCCCCGATGGCGTACATGTAGCGGCCGGTCCGGGTCTTGGTCAGCAAGAGAGTCCACAGCACCACGATGAGGAGGACCAGCGGGAGCACCCAGGGCACCCCGCTGAGGGGGACCAGGTTGCCGCGGTTGATGTTGCACACGATGACCAGGAGGGCACCGGCTATCCCCGTCACGGCAATAGTGAGCAGGGTGATGCTCAGCGGGGGGGCGCTGAGGCCGCGGGCCCGCCGCCGGGTATTGCGCGTGATGGTGACGAGCGCGTAGAGCCCGACGCCCACCACGAGGACGATCCAACTTGCGGCCGTGCTCATGTTGCCGTTGACCAGGTTGTAGAGGGGACCGCTGGTGGGGAGGCTGATCACCCCGCCCACGGCCCCCTGGAAGGAGTCGAACAAAAAGATCAGCACGCCTCCGAGGCCGAGGAGGCTGGCCAGGGTGACGACGAACGAGGGCAGGTGCAGCCGGGTGATCAATATGCCCTGGAATGCGCCGATCGCGGCACAGGCCAGCAGGCCGACGATGACGGCCGCCCACCAGGGCCAGCCGTAGGAAGGGGAGAGCAGGGCCAAGGTGATGGTGGCGCCGATGCCGGCCACGAAGCCGACCGAGAGGTCGATCTCACTCAGAATCAGGGCGAAGATCTCGCCGAGGCCCAACAGCACGAAGAAGGCTGCCTGCACCAAGAGGTTGACGATGTTGCCGGCCGAGAGGAACTTGGACTGCTGGACCTGGAAGATGATGATGATGAGGACGAGGCCGAGAAGGATCGGCAGAGCCCCGCTCTCACCGCTGCGGATCCGCTTGATCCACGCACCCACGTACTCCCCGAGCGAGTCGGCCAGCACATCGGGGGCGGCGGCGACGAGGGCCAGGGATGCCGGTGTCTCCTCCTCGTGGTGACCGTCGCGGCCGTCGGGAGGGAGGGCCGGGCTCGGCACGGACTTCGTCTCCACCCCTGCCGTCGGACTGTCCACGTTTCCCCCCGGATCATCGGTCATTGTCCGCTCCCGTTCCCGCTCCCGCTCCCGCTCCCGCTCTCGGCGAGGGCTCGCTCCGTTCGACCGGTCGTCATGTAGTCCACCACCACGGAGCTGTCGAACGTGTCGATGGGCCCCTCCGCCACGATGCGGCCGAGGCGCAAGACGGCGATCCGGTCGGCCACCTCGAAGATGTCGATCAGGTTGTGCGAGATCATCAACACGGTCACACCGTTGGCGGCCAGCCGCTTGATGAGGGCGAGCACCTGAGCCGTCTGGGACACCCCGAGGGCGGCGGTCGGCTCGTCCATGATGACCAGCTTGGCGTTGGACATGACGGCTTTGGCCACGGCCACCGACTGGCGCTGCCCGCCCGAGAGCGAGGCGACCGGCTGGCGGACCGAGCGGACGGTGGTGACTTCGAGCTCGGACAGGATCCTCTTGGCCGTGATCTCCATGGAGCCCTCGTCGAGGGTGAGATGCCGGAGGACCTCATGGCCCAAGAACATGTTCTGGACGATGTCGAGGTTGTCGCACAGGGCCAGGTCCTGATAGATGGTGGTGATCCCCAGGGCTTCAGAGTCTTTGGGCGAGCGCAGGCGCACCGGCTTGCCCTCCCAGAGGATCTCCCCTTCGTCCTGCTCCCAGAGCCCCGAGATGGTCTTGATCAGGCTCGACTTGCCCGCTCCGTTGTCGCCGGCCAGCGCGGTGACCTTGCCCTTGACGATTTTGAGGTCGACGCCGGCGACCGCCTGGACGGCGCCGAAGCTCTTCTTGACCCCCCGTAACTCGATGAGCGGTGTGTCGTCAGGCTCGGAACCGTCCGTCGTCATTGCGCCCCTCCTCGTCCCGGATCCACTGCACCCCCTCCCACCGGCGGCGGGAGGGGGTGCAACTGCGTGGATTGCGAACTGCTTATGGAGTTATACCCGCTGCGGTGCAGTCGGCGGCGTACGCACCGGCGCAGAGCTGCGAGGCCGGGACGAAGTTGTCCGCGATCACGGTTGCGTTCATGTTCTTGGCGGTCACCCACTCCGGGGTCAGCAGGGATGAGATCACCTTGCGGTGCGATGTGGGGTCGACCGTCGACCCGTTGGTCAGGCTGGCCGGCGGCTTCTTCCCGTCACGCAGGTAGATGGCGATGGCCGATGCCGCCGAGGCCTCGATGAAGACGGGCTTGTAGACGGTGCCGCACTGGTAGCCCGACAAGATGTCGTCGAGGCCGGTCGCTGTGGCATCCTGACCGGTAGTCGGGAACGTCTTGGGCGCCACTTTCTGGGACTGCAGGTACGAGATGATCGGCGACGCGGTCTCGTCGTTGGGCATCAGCGCCGCGTTGATGTTCGGGTGGGCCGTGTACGCCTCCTGGAACTCGGTCTCGGCGGTCGGTGGGTCCCAGGTGTCAGCCGTATTGGCGACGTCGACCCACTTGCCGGACTTGAAGTAGGGCTTGAGCACGGCGTCGTAGCCGGCGGCGAACTGGGTGGCGTTGTTGTCGGTCGCCGCGCCGTGCATGACCACCACTTGCGGCTTGGCGATGTTCCACGCGGAGACACAGCTGACCAGTCCCTGGCCGATCAACTTCCCGACCTGCTGGTTGTTGAAGCTCACGTAGTACTCGGCGCTGCCGCCCAGAGTGAGACGGTCGTAGTCGATGACATCGACGCCGTGTGCATGGGCGTAGGTCTCGATCGATTTGCCGACGCCCGAGTCGAAGGGGTCGATGAGGAGCACGGTTGCACCGTTGGTGATGTCCGTCTGCGCATCGGTGAGCTGTGTCGCATCACTGCCGAGGGCGTTCTGAACGATGATGTCCGAACTGGGCAGCCCGGCGGCTAACAGTGCCTTCTTGATGTCGGGTTGGTCGAACTCGACATAACGGGTCGAGCTCACGGTGTCGGGCATGATGGCCGCCACCTTGCCCTTGCCCGATTTGGCCAAGCTCTTCAGTTCTTTCATGGCGGAGAAGTTGTTGGTGAACGACTTCGTCGTCAACGTCGGTGTCGAGGCGCCACTCGCTCCGGCCGACGAGAACGCCAGCCCCGTTGCGGCCATGGCCCCCACGGCCATCAGGCTGGCCAACCGGCCCAGTTTCTTCGTACGCATTGTGCCACCCCAATCCGGACCGAGGGCCCGTGTGAACTCGCTTCCGGACGGCCCCCAGCGGACCGGCCTGTGTAGGACTTAATGCTGCGTTAACAAATGACGCGTTCCGGACCTTAGTCAGTTGTGTGACGAATGTGTCAAAAAAAGTCGAAATTCGTAACATAGGGATTGCAGGGCGACTCCCCGACGATGGAGTCGGCTGTCAGGCCGGATCGAACGCCCGCACCACGTCGGCCCGCCAGCGGGACAGGTCGGGGGAGTGGGCCGCCGGCGTCTTGCCGAGGCGAACGAGAACAAGGTCATATCTAGGGCAGATGGTGATCGACTGCCCTTCGTAGCCCGAGGCACGGAAGGTCCCGAGCGTGTCGGCCTCACAGCCCCACCAGTGCGCGCCGTAGGGGCCGTCGACGGGGTCGTGCGACGCCATGGAGCGGCCGTAGTCCACCCATCCCCCGGGCAACACCCGTGTCCCGTCCCAGACGCCGTCGCGCAGGTAGAGCAAGCCGAAGCGGGCGAAGTCGCGGGCCGTGGCGCGGAGATACGACGAAGCGACCCAGGTGCCGGCTTCATCGAACTCGGGCGCCGCGCTGTGCATACCGAGAGGGGCGAACAACCGAGACCGGAGGAACTCCTCGTACGACAGACCGTGACCGACCACGCGGGCCACGATCGACGAGATGATGTTGGACGTTCCCGACGAGTAGCTGAAGCGCTCGCCCGGCGCCGCCGCCAATGGCCGGTCGGCCGCGAAGTGCGCCATATCGGAGCGGCCGGCGCCGAAGAGCATTTCGATGACGTCGGACACCCGCTCGTCGATACCGCCGTCCACGACGTAGTCCTCCACGAAGTCGAGTCCGTCGCGCATGGCCAGCAACTGGCGCAACGTGATCGCGTGGCGGGGGTCGTCGGGGTCGGACCATTCGGGGACGTCGACAGGCGCATCGAGGTCGAGCAACCCGTCGCCGACGAGCAGGCCGACGACGGCGTGCAACACCGACTTCGCCATCGACCAGCTCAACAGGCGCGTCCCGTCCGTAACGGATTGCGGTGGCCGGTCGAAGGACTCCAATGCGCCCTGATAGCGCTCGGCCACCACGCGGCCCCGATGAACGACGACCACGGCATGCGTCGTCGCCAGCGGCCCGGTGTCGTCGCACACGCGATCGAGCAGCGTCTCGAGCGCGGCGCGCAACTGTACGGGAGGATCGCCCCGCGGCCACGCGCTCGTTGGCCACGGCACACCTTCGGGTTGCGGCGGCAGCGGGACCAGGCCCACCTCGCCGTCCGTCACCGGAGGCCCCTCACCTCTTTTGCGGAGAGGAACTGCAACAGCGCTGCGTTGGTGTCGTCCGGCTTCTCCTGCTGGACCCAGTGCCCCGCACCCTCGACGAGGACCGTGCCGCGGAAGTCGGGGAGGGTGCGGGCCATGGTCTCGGCCGCGCCCGGCATCATGGTGTTGACGGGGTCGAGCGAGCCGGTGAGAAAGCCCACGGGCATGGTGTAGACGGTCGGCTCGATCTGGTGGGCGCGCTCCCAGTTCGCGTTCATGTTCCGGTAGAAGCTGACGGGCCCGAAGAACCCGCTCTTGTTGAATGCGGCGGCGTAGACGTCGACATCGGCTTCAGTGAGCCAGGGTGGGAGTTGGGCGGGCGCGGGCGAAAGGGTGTCCAGGAACCGGGTGCCTTCGGCCGGGGCGTCGGCAAGCCCCCGGCGACCGCTGCTCATGCCGACACCACTGGCCGAGTACAGCATGGTGCGCAGGAAATGGCGCGGGTCGGCCTCGAACTCGGCCTCGGCCACACCGACCGGCTGGAAGTAGAGGATGTAGAAGAACTTGCCTTCGAAGATCTTGGCGAAGATGTCGAGCGGCGGGGCCGGTGCGTTGGTGTACGGCACGCTCATGTTGAAGAGGGATGACACCCGCTCGGGATGCAGCCGCCCCATCTCCCACACCACCATGGCGCCCCAGTCGTGCCCGACGAACGCCGCCTTCTCGTAGCCGAAGTGATCGAGCAGTCCGCACAGATCGGCGGTCAGGTTGTCCGCGCCGTACTGCTCGATCTCGGTGGGGCGGCTGCTCCCCCCGTAGCCCCGTAGGTCGGGCGCGATGGCGCGGTACCCGGCCTGGCCGAGTGCTTGCAGTTGATGGCGCCACGAGTACCAGAGCTCGGGGAAGCCGTGGCACAGGACGACGGGCGGCCCGTCGGCCGGCCCGGCGGTGACGACGTGGAGCTCGATCCCGTTCGTCGCTATCTGTTCGTGCGTGAAGGCGGAGTCAGGCATTGGCGGACTTGCTCGCTTTCTCGTCGTGGTGCTTCTGAATGGCGGACATGACGGCGTTTCCCGCCGCACCGATGAATTCGGGGCGGTTCTCGGCCGCCCAGTCGCGGCTGGCGGTGAGCGTGCGAGATGTGTCCTGGAACTGCGGTGCCACATACCGGGCGAAGAGCTCGTAGGAGTGACGAGTGGCCGCCGTGTCCGCCCACTCGTGGCCCATGAGGAGGAACGAGCCGAAGCCCTTCGACTGGGCCCGGAGGCGTTCGATCTGGGCGATGGCATCTTCGACCGTGCCGATGACGGCGAAGCCCGAGGCGATCAGCGCGTCGACCAACGTCTCGAAGTTGGCCGTGTCCGGCGCCAACGGGAGCGCCGCCACCCGCTGGAAGTAGTCGACCCACTGTTCGAGGCCGAAGGCCACGTCCTCGATGGCCTGCTCCTTGGTATCGGCGATGTGCATCGGTCCGACGAGGCGCCACTTCGAACGGTCGACCGTCGTGTTGAACTCGGCGGCCCGTTCCTCCATGACGTCCCAGTGGGCGCCGAGGATGTCGAACCCGCCGGCCGCCGACGTGGCGCCAATGGACAACAGGCTGGCGCCGAACCGCCCCGCGGTGCGCGGGCCGGCGGGTGAGACCTGGGCCGCCACCGCCACCTCGGGGTAGGGGCGCTGATACGGGCGCATCTGGAGGCGGGCGCCGACGAGCTTGAACCAGTCCGTCTCCATCGTGACCGGCTCCTTGCCCTCGAGCAGCAGCAGCATGGCCTCGAGTCCCTCTTCCATCATGTCGCGTTGCTTCGCCGGGTCGATGCCCATCATGAAGGCGTCCGACGGCAGTGCGCCCGGGCCGACGCCGATCATCAGGCGACCCCGCGTGAGGTGGTCCAACAGCACCAGGCGGTCGGCCAGCATGAACGGGTGGTGATAGGGCAGCGAGGAGACGCCGGTGCCGAGGCGGATGTGCTTCGTGCGCTGGGCCGCGGCGGCGATGAAGACTTCGGGGGATGCGATGATCTCGTATCCAGCCGAATGGTGCTCGCCGAACCAGGCCTCATCGAACCCGAGCTGATCCAGATGCTCGATCAGCTGCAGATCGCGCTCGAGCGCCAGCGTCGGGTTCTGGCCGACAGGATGGAACGGGGCCAGGAAAATGCCGAAATTCAGGCGATCTCCTGCATCGATGGTCGTCATGTTGGTTCGCGTGTCCTCTCTTGGCAGGTGCGGCGCGTGTCGTGGGTGCCGACGGTTCAGGGATGCACAAGGATCTTGCCGTGCTCGCCGGGAGTGCGCAGGGTCTCGAACGCTTGGGGCGCACCGGCCAGATCGACGGCCGAGGTGACCAGCAGGTCGGCCCCGGGGACGCCGGCTCCGAGGCGTTCGAGCGTGGCCGCGAACTCGGCCGGTGTGTAGCCGAACGAGAAGCGGAGCTCCATCTCCTTGACCACCGCCATGAAGGGCTCGATGGCGTCGCTGTGCATGCAGACACCCACCACCACGATCCGGCTGTGCGGTGGCGCGTCGGCGATGAGGGATTGCAACATGCCGGGCACGCCCACCGCTTCGAAAATGACGGGATCGGTGATCTGCGTGCCGAACATGGCCGCACCGGCGCGTGCCATCACGTTCGTCGCCACCCCGAAGTCGGCCCAGCGCTCGTGGGGGGAGTGCTCGGCCGGATCGATCACCTCGTCCGCCCCGAAGGCTTCGGCCAGGTGGCGGCGCGTGGACGAGAAATCGGCCGCCAGCACCGGCCCGTGACCCCGGCCTTTCAGGGCGGCGATGACTGCGAGCCCGATGGGGCCGCAGCCGACAACGAGGCATGGCTGTCCCGGCTCCAACCCTGAGAGGCCGACGGCGTGCTCGCCCACCGCCAATGGCTCGGTCAGGGCGGCGAGGTCCGTGTCGAGCGATGCGGGGACCGGCAGGAGCAGCATCTCCTGCAATGCCAAGTACTCGGCCAACGCGCCGGGGAAGGTGTTCGAGTAGCCGATCTGCTCGACGCCTGCCGCGCCGACGATGATCGGGACCGAACAGACCCGGGTGCCGACAGCGAGGGTGTGCGAGGTGTCGGGTCCGTGCTCGACGATCTCGGCGCAGAACTCGTGCCCGAAGACGCAGTCACGGCCCGGGTCCAGGGCGGGGACCCCGACCGAGTCCATCAACCCGGTGAAACGGGTGAAGTCGGCGAGGGCATGGAGATCCGACCCGCAGATGCCGGCGGCCAACGAGCGGACCACGACATGGCCCGAACCCGGGACGATGTCGTCCACCTCGCCGACGACGAGCTGGCCGCCCCTGGTGATTGCAGCGCGCATCTCGCCCCCCTCGGGTCTACGTTTGCCCGGTGAGTTTCACACAAGATGCGTGCCTCCGCCCCCACCCCGGGGGCTCCACCGGGTTGAACGGGCCGCTCCGACGGGCGATGGTGTAGCGATGCCGATCCTCGAAGCCCGTCATGAGCTGGCCCACCCCGTCGAAGAGGACTCGGCCTGGAGCGAGTCGTATTACTTCAACGCCTACGACCCGGGCACGGACTCGGGATTCTTCAGCCGCATCGGGATCCGTCCCAATGAAGGAACGATGGATGTCGCCGTCTCGGCGTGGCTTCCCGACGGGCGGCTGGCCGAGTATCGCCGCGTCAAGGAGCAGCACGAGATGGTCGACACCGTGCTCGACGTCGGGGGCACCCGCTACGAGATGCTCGCCGCGCTCGGACAGTGGCGGCTGACCATGGACGACCTGGCCCCGGTGCGCGACCTCAAGACCGGAGAGCGCGACGGCGACGTGCGGCTTGCGGTGGACGTGCGCTTCGAGGCCGTGACACCCGCCATCGGCACCGACGGCCAGCGTGGCGCCGATGGCACTGCCGGGCAGCCGAAGTCGGCGCAGGCGGTCGCCGCGGCGGGGACGGTGGGGAAGGGTCACTTCGAGCAGGCGGGCCGATGGTCTGGATGGCTGGCCGTCGATGGCGTGCGTTCGTCCTGGGCTGACGCCCATGGTCATCGCGACAAGTCCTGGGGCCCGCGCCGCTGGGGCGGTCCGAAGATGTGGCGTTGGTTCAGCATCAACATCGGGGACGATCTGCATTTCGGGGGGATCCGCCTCGGCACCGAAGCGGGAGACCTCCACCGTGGATGGGTGTGGGACGGGGACTCGGCCACCAGTGTGGCCGAGTGGCGCGTGCGCACGGAATTGGAGGACGACGCGCTGACTCACAAGGTGGTGCATCTCCAAGTGCTCGACAAGGCGGGACGCACCTTCGACCTGCGGGGCGACGTGCTGCGCGTCGCCGGCACCCGCCAGGTCAGCGGGACCGTGGTCAACGAGGGGTTGGCCCGCTGGACGTACCGCGACACCGGCGGCGCGGAGCGCACCGGGTACGGCATCAGTGAGTACCTGCATCAGACCGACGGCAGCGGGAGGCCTGTCGTCCCCGTCGAGTAGCCGATGCCGGGCTCCGCAGGTGCCGCCAGCTCCGTCGAGCGTGCTCTCGGTCGCGCGCTGGGCGGCGAGGTCCGCCATCTACATCAGGTCGCCGGTGGTGCCTCCCGGGTGACGAGTGCTTTCGACCTCGTGGCCGCCGACGGCACGTGCCGGACGCTCATCGTCCAGCAGGACCGCGGGAAGGGCATCGCCGGTCCGGCCCGGGTCCGGGGGGAAGTGGCCCTACTCCGGGCCGCCAAGGGAGCCGGCGTCCCCGTTCCGGACGGCTGGTCGGGGCTTCTCGGCGACGAGTGAGGGTGAGTCCGCGAGACGGGCTCGGCCAGCGGCTTGCATCTGGCCGCGATACCCGTCCCGCAATCGAGTCTCCGGGGCCCGCCTGGCTCCGCTCGAGTCGCGCAAGCCCGCTCGCCGCCCGCGGCACGCCGGGTGCCGGTGCACGGTGACTTTCGCCTCGGCAATCTGATGGTCGGTCCCGACGGTCTGCGCGCCGTCCTCGACTGGGAGCTGGCGCACGTGGGCGACGCGGCCGAGGACCTGGCGTGGCTGAGCGCCCCGGCGTGGCGATTCGGTGGATCCGGTGAGGTCGGTGGGTTCGGCGACGTGGCTGAACTGTTGGACGTGTACGCGGCATCGGGTGGTGAAGCAGTGGACCCGGAGCGCTTCCGCTGGTGGTTGGTGTACGCCACGGTGAAGTGGGCGACCATTTGCGCCATGCAGGGGTCGGCGCACCTGAGCGGGACGACACGGTCGGTCGAACTGGCCGCCATTGGTCGAAGGGTCTGTGAGAGCGAATGGGACTTATTCGTCCTGTTGGGGCTGGCCCCCGATCCGCCTTTCCGCCCCGCCCCGCCGGATGCGCCGGCACCGGCGCCGCCGCGTGCGACATCACCCTTTGGCCGTCCGAGCGCCGCCGAACTGGTCGAGGCGGTTCGTGAATACCTTGAGCAGAGCGAGCGCGAGGGCACTGCGGCTCAGGGCAGCGGCCCCGGCGCGCGCTTCACCGCTCGCGTGGCCCGCAACGTGTTGTCGATCGTCGAACGCGAATTGCAGTGGGGTCCATTCCTGGCGCATTCCCACCTGCTGCGCCTCAAGGCGTTCGGGTTCGACGACGACCGATCCCTCGCTGCGGCCATCCGTTCGGGCGAGTGCGACGCCGAATGGACAGCAGTAGGGCAGGCGCTCGCCGGGGCGGCACACGATCAGCTGCTGGTGGCAAATCCGTCCTATTTGCCGACCACCGAGTAGCGACCGCCAGAGCAGGCGACCACCAGAGCCGCACCACGTGTAGCGCTAAGTTCTGATTACTAGAACTCTAGCTTTCAGTTTCTCCCACAGCCTTCTGGGGGAAAAAGAACGCTGAGCGCCGATCGCTGGCGGTTATTTGCCGGCTGCCAGCACGAGTGCCGGCGTCTCGACATAGGCCTCAACGCGCTTGTGCCGGGTCGTCGCCTTGCGGGGGATGCCCTGCAGGATCGCTCCCGCTGTCAGGCTGCAGGCCGCCATGAAGATCCAGGCGTGGTGGAAGGCGTGCACCGCACCGAGCCCGGTGGCGGTACCGAGCACCGCCACGAGGCATGAGACCCCGAGGGCCAAGCCGATCTGGCGGCACATGGCATAGAGGGCCGTACCCGTCGCCGAGCGTTCGGGCGGTAGGGGAGCGGTGGCTGCGCCGCCCAGTGCGGGCAGCATGAGACCAACGCCGATGCCTCCGATGAGGCTGCCGGGGAGGTAGGCGCCGACGTAGTCCGGCGTCACCCCGATCCGGGTGATCCACCAGATGGCGGAGGCGGCGAAGAGCAAGCTGCCGACGGTGCCGACCGCCCGGTGGCTGAACCGTGACCCGAGCAGTCCTCCCGGGAAGGCCGCGATCGATGCCACCAGCGGCCCCGGGGCGATCATGAAGCCGGCCCGCAGCACCCCCTCGTGCCAGACGCCGGTGAGGAAGAGGACGCCCCCGAGCACCATGGCACCGAAACCGGCGAAGAACACGAGCGAACTGGCGTCGGCCAGTGCCACAGCTCGGTGCCTGATCACCGCCGGCTCGATGATCGGGTTCGGGTGCCGGCACGAGCGCACCACCAGCGCCACGCTGGAGAGGACGAAGAGGGCGAAAGCCCCCAGGATCGATGTGCTCGTCCAGCCCCAACTCGATCCCTCGACGATGGCCGCGGCCAGGCTGGCCACTGCGATGGAAAGGAACGCGGCGCCCAACAAGTCCGCTTTGTGGGCGACCGGGTCCTTGATCTCGCGCAGACACGCGCATCCCGACCACGAGGGCGACCAGGCTGAGGGGCAGATTCACCAAGAAGACCCAACGCCAGCTGGCCTCCACCAGAAGTCCGCCGATCGGAGGCCCGAAGGCTGCGGCCGCGCCGCCCACGGCGGACCACAGGCCGATCGCCGCGCCCTTGCGGGCGGGGCCGAAGGCCGGGAGCAGCAGACCGAGTGAGGTGGGCAGCATGAGCGCCCCCCCGCTGGCCTGGAGGATGCGGGCCGCCACCAGGAGATTGAGGGACGGCGCCAGGGCGCACAGGGCGGAGGACGCGGTGAAGATGCCCAGCCCGAGCAGGAATGCCTTCTTTCGCCCGGTCCGGTCGGCCCACCTCCCGGCCGGCACCAGCAGGGCGGCGAACACGATGGTGTAGGCGCTCAGGACCCACGACATGGAGCGCAGCGACTCCCCGTGGAAGCTCCTCGAGATGCTCGGGAAGGCGATGTTGACGATGAAGAGGTCCAGCGACGACAGGAACACGCCGGTAAGGACGACCAGTGCCGTCAATACCGGTCTCGGGGCTGGGTCCCTCTGGGTATCGCCATGCAACTTAGCATCGCCACGCAACGTAGTGAGTAGTGTCATAAAACGAAACCGTAGCGGACTAAGTTGCATAGCGCAATGCATTGGGAGGGGAAAGGCGCTATCCTGGGGGCATGCTGAATCGGGACTACCCAACCCAGTACTGCTCGATGGCCTCCACGCTGGAGATCATCGGCGAACGGTGGACGATCCTGATCGTGCGCGACATCTTTCTCGGCGTCCGCCGCTTCGACGATCTGCAACGGAATCTGGGGGTGGCGCGCAACATCCTCCAGAGCCGGTTGGAGCGGTTGGTCGAGCACGGCATCGTGGTGAAGCGGCCGTACCAGGAACGACCGGTTCGCTACGAGTACCGGCTCACCACCAAGGGGGCCGATCTGTGGCCGGTTCTGGTGTCGCTCCTGCACTGGGGCGATCGCTACGCCATCGAGGGCGAGCGGCCCGTCGTCATCCAGCACCGGGGATGTGGGGGCGAGCTCGACGACCGCCGCCGCTGTACGACCTGCGGGGCCGATGTCTCGGTCACCGAAGCGATCGCCGTCCGTACGGGGGCCCGGCGGCCGGAGTCGGAAGAGGCCCCCGAAGGGGCCAGGCTGCACGCTCCGGCGGAGGCCTGACCTTCTGGCCTGAGCTTCTGGCCGGCGCCGGCGGCTCGGCCGTCAGCCCAGTTGCGGCCACCTGGGTTTTCTCCCCTGAGGGACCCTGGAAATCGTGGTGATATGCCCCCCGCTCCCCCTCCGGGTCAAAACACGACTAAACTGATCGGAAATAGAGATTCACTGTGCCGTGACCGGCCTGGGAGGGCTCACGATGACGATCACACACGAACGGGCGACTGCAGAGGCGACGGCGTTCAGCACCGCATCCGCGCCGGCAGGCTCTGGGCCCACTGGAACTTCTCGACCTCTTGCAGGACTACACCGCCGAGATGGCCGGACTGCTGCCCGTGGCCGTCCCCGGTCTGACCGAGCGCCGGTACGAATTGTTGGAGCTCACCGACGAGCTGGAGATCTGGGCCATCCACTGGCCCCAGGGCGAGGGTCTCGAGCTGCACGACCACGGCGGCTCGACCGGCGCCCTGTGGGTCGTGGCAGGAAGCCTCGAGGAGCACTACCTGCAGGGCCGGCGCACGGTGGCCCATCGGACCCTCGTCACCGGGGGCGGCGCCGCATTCGGGCCGGCGTACATCCACGATGTGGTGAACGCACAACCGGCCCCGGCCACCAGCGTGCACGCGTACTCTCCCCCTATGCCATCGATGACCTTCTACCGACAGGAGGCGCAGGGCCTCGTCGTGGATCGGGCGGAGTACCGGGCCGATCCCTCCTGGGCCCCTTGAGCGCAGTCGATCGACTGCTGGCGCAGGCGCGCCTCGGGCTGCAAAGGGTCGATGCCGCGCAGGCGAAGCAGCTGCACGACGACGGCGGCTTGTTGATCGATATCCGGCCGGCCGCGCAGCGGGCCGAGTTCGGTGAGATCCCGGGCGCCCTCATCGTCGAGCGCAACAATCTCGAGTGGCGTCTCGATCCCGAGGGCTCGCACCGCATCCCCGACGCCGAAGATCCCGATCGTCCGGTGGTGATCGTGTGCCAGGAGGGCTACGCCTCGAGCCTGGCCGCCGTCAGCCTGCTGCAGGTCGGGCGAACGGCGGTGACCGACCTCGACGGCGGGTTCGTGGCCTGGCAGGACGCGGGGCTCCCGACCACCCCGGGTACCCGCTCCTGACGGCGCAGCGGCGCAGCGCCGCCGACCCGGGTAGAGCGGCCGTTGACCTGGCGCGGCTCAGGTGGTCGGCGTCGAAGCGGCCCGCGCCGCTTCGTCTGATTCGAGCGGCGTGGCGTCCAGGGCGCAGTGGTACCGCCGGAGGTGGAGGTTGAGCAGTCTGGGTGCGTTCCGCGGATTGCGGATGGTGGCTGCCGCAATGAGGCCCCCGGCCGCACTGGTCAGCCCGGCGATGATCATGGCGTTGCGGAAGCCGTCGGCGAAGTGCTCCGGCGCGAGGGCGGCGGCGCCGGTGATCCCGGCCAGGAGCGGCAGGATGGCCACCGCCAGCAGCCCGGCGGCCCGCGCCACGACGTTGTTGACCGCCGAGGCCACTCCGGCATGCTCGGCCGGCGCGGCACCCATGGCGGTGGATGTGAGAGGCGCCACCGTGATCGCCAGTCCGATCCCGAAGAGGAGGACGGCGGGGAGGACCTGGACCAGGTAGCTCCCGCTGTGCGTGGCCCGGGTCAGGAGGAGCAGCCCGGCTCCGACCACGAACGGACCAGCGGTCATCTGCAGACGGGGCCCGATCCTCGCGGCCAACTGCCCCGAACGCGCGGAGAAGAGCAACATGATGATGGTGACCGGCAGCAGGGCGAGCCCCGACTCGAGGGGGCTGTAGCCGACGACCAGCTGCAACTCGACCGGGAGCAGGAACAGCGCCCCGCCCAAGGCGCCGTAGACGGCGAAGGTGACGGCGTTGGCCCCGCTGAATTGCCGGCTGCGGAACACGCCGAGCGGGAGCATGGGGTTCGCGCCGACGTGCTCGACCCACAGGAACGCCGGGCCTGTCACGGCCGCCAGGAGCAGGCTGACGATCACGGCGGGGCTCGTCCAGCCGTGGCCCGGCGCCGCGATGAGCCCGTAGGTGAGCCCGGCCAGGAAGAGCACGGCCAGTCCGGCGCCCAGGAAATCGACGTGGCCGGCGGTCGAGGGATCCCGCGACTCGGGCACGTGCCGGGCGGTCACGAGAAGCACCACGACAGCCACGGGGAGGTTGATGAAGAACACCCATCTCCATGAGGCGGCCACGATCAGGTAGCCGCCCAACAAGGGCCCGGCCGCCGTGGCCACGCCCCCGAGTCCCGACCAGGCGCCGATCGCCCGCGACCGGTCGTCGGGTTGGAACGAAGCCTGCAGGATGGCCAGGCTGGCCGGCGCCAGGAGGGCGCCCCCGACCCCCTGGAGGACGCGGGCCGCGATGAGCGTCCCCGCGTTGGGGGCGAACCCGCAACAGGCTGACGCCACGGCGAACCAGACGATGCCGATGGAGAAGATCCGCTTGCGTCCCATGCGGTCACCGAGCGATCCGCCGAGGAGCAAGAACGCGGCCAGGGTCAACGAGTACCCCGACACCACCCACTGGAGGGTCCCGACTCCGCTGTGGAACGTCCGCCCGATGGTGGGGAGCGCGATGCCGACCACGGTGGCATCGAGCGAGGCGATGCCCGATCCGAGCACAGTGGCCGCGATGACCCATCGTCCGCGACTCGTCCCGAATGCGAGTTGGACCGGCCCGCCCGCGTTCCCGGCTGTGGGTTCAGCTTCCGTCAACGGGCCCGTACCTCCCGGGCGGAGTCTGGCACGCCGGCGTGTGACTGTCCGAACCGTAGGTCTATGGTTCGGCCATGACTGAGGACGGCTTGGATCTCCGGGGGCGGGTGGCCGATCATCACGGGCGGGGGAACGGGGATTGGAGCCGCCACGGCGCGGCTGTTCGCCGCCCACGGCGCCGAAGCGGTCGTCCTCGCGGCGCGTACCGATGCGCAGATAACAGCGGTGGCGGCGGAGATCGAGACGTCGTCGTCCACACGGGCCCTTGCGGTGCCGACCGACGTCAAGGACGAAGCGTCCGTCGTCAATCTGGTGGCCCGGACCATCGACACCTTCGGCCGCATCGACGTCCTGGTGAACAACGCGGGCGGCACGCGCATGGGCCCGCTGGAGAGTACCCCGACCAAGGCTTGGGATTCGGTCTTCGCCCTCAACGTGCGTGGCCCGTTCCTCTGTACGCGCGAAGCCGGCCAGCACATGATCGCCCGGCGCTCGGGCGTGATCGTCAATGTCTCCTCGGGGGCCGGGGTGACCGGCGTACGGCACGGGGCGGGATACAGCGCGGCCAAAGCGGCGCTCCAGATGTTCACGCGGGTGACGGCGGGCGAATGGGGGCGCTTCGGCATACGGGCCAATTGTGTGGCGGTCGGGCTGGTCGCCTCGGAACGTGCGGTCGACGCGTGGGAGGTGGCGGGCATCGACCCCGAAGCGTTCCGCCAGGGCATCCCGCTCGGACGGGTGGGCGAGCCGGTCGATGTGGCCTCGTCCATCCTGTTCCTCAGCTGCGATGCCTCGTCCTACGTCAGCGGCGAGACGTTTTCGGTGAACGGCGGCCCGCAGATCGGCGGCCCGGAACTCGACTGAGGGACGTGCGCCGGACCGCGGTACTCATCCCGCGCGGGTGAGGACGTCCGCGCCGGTCTCGGTCACCAGGACCATGTGCTCGAACTGTGCCGTGCGACGCCCGTCCGCCGTGACCGCGGTCCAGCCGTCCTCCCACATCACGTGGCGCCACGAGCCGGCGGTGATCATGGGTTCGATCGTGAAGGTCATGCCCGGTTCCATGATCGTGCTGGCACTTGGTTCGTAGTAATGGGGAATCTGCGGGAGCGAGTGGAACACCTCGCCGATCCCGTGGCCGCAGTAGTTGCGCACCACGCCGAATCCGGCCTCCTCGGCGTGGCGCTGGATCGCCCGCCCGATGTCGCTGATCGGCCGCCCGGGCGTGACCGCTTCTATGGCCTTTTCGAGGCATTCCCGCGTCACCACAATGAGTCGTTGCGATTCGGCGTCGATGTTCGCGACCCCGAAGGTCGCGTTGGTGTCGCCGTGCACGCCGTCGAGGTAGACGGTGACGTCGAGGTTCACGATGTCGCCGTCCGCGAGCGGTCGCGAATCGGGGATGCCGTGGCAGATGACCTCGTTGACCGAGGTGCAGAGCGACTTGGGATAGCCGTGATAGTTGAGAGGGCTCGGGTACGCCCCCTGGTCGATCGTGGCCTGGTGGCAGATCCGGTCGAGCTCGTCGGTCGTCACGCCGGCGCTGATGGCGCCTGCGGTCGTCTGCAGCACGGCGGCCGCCATGCGACCCGCTCGTCGCATGCGCTCGATGACCTCCTCGCTCTTGACCATCGGTTCTTCCACCCTGAGGGGCCGCCCCCGCTCGGCGTAGTCGGGCCGGGGGATCGTCGCCGGCACCTTGCGCCGGGGCGAGACGGCGCCCGGAAGCACCCGCTCCCGCGTGGCCTGGTGGCACCGCTTGTACTTGCGCCCGCTGCCGCACCAGCACGGGTCGTTGGACCTGAGGGCGGGCGTCATCGGCGCATCACGGGGTTCATGAGTTGCACCGTACCCGGCGGACCCGCATGCCCCCATCTCCTCCGGAGACCGCATGCCCCCATCTCCTCCGGAGACCGCGTGCACCCATCTCCTCCGGAGAATATGAGAACGTATGCCCGTGTCGCGCCCGTCGATCTACGAGTTTGCCGGTGGTCAGGACGCGTTCTTGAAGTTGGCGGCGGCACACCACGAACGCTGTCTGCGGGACCCGGTGCTCGAACACCCGTTCTCACACCCGGGGCACCCGCAGCACGTCGAACGACTGGGCAACTACTGGGCGGAGGTGTTCGGCGGTCCACCACTCTACAGCCAATCGTCCGAGGGGCAGTCGGGCATGCTGGTGCTCCATTCGGGGATGCAGGCCGATGACGATCTGGGCGACCGCTTCCTCGCCTGTTTCCTGCGGGCGATCGATGACGCCGCACTGCCCGAAGATCCCGAACTCCGGGCTGCGCTCCGGTCCTACATGGAGTGGGCGACCGCTGATGTGCACACCTACAACCCGAAAGGCTCGGTCGTGCCGACGGGCCTCGTCGTACCCCACTGGGGCTGGGACGGCCTGCAAGGCGATCCGTCAGCCGCATGAGACGTCGCATCCGTTGGCTGGGCGTCGTCATGGTCCTGTGCTTCGGGCTCATCGCGGTCCAGCTCGTGAACATTCAATTCGTCAAGGCCCATCAGCTGGCCACGTCGCCCAACAATCCGAGGGTCGCCGTGTTGAAGTACGTCAACCCTCGGGGAACGATCTACGCCGCCGACGGCACGACGGTACTGGCCAAGTCGGTGGCCACCACGCCCGGCCCGTACAAGTATCCCTATTCCTACATCCGCCAGTATCCCCAGGGTCCTCTGTATGCGGGCATCACCGGGTACTACTCGCCCCTGTACTACGGCACAGCGGGTATCGAGGAGGAGTACAACTCCCAGTTGAGTGCCCACAGCCAGGGAGCGCAGAATTTGAGCCAGCTCATCTTCGGGGAGAAGATCCCTTCTGTCACCGATGACGTGACCCTGACCGTCCAGCCGGACCTGCAGCAGGCGGCGTGGAATGCACTCACCACGCTGCCACCCGGCGACAAGAAGGACGGAGCGGTCGTCGTCCTCCAACCATCGACCGGAGACGTCGAAGCGATGGTCTCGAACCCGACCTACGACCCCAACGGCCTGGTCAGCCCCAATCTTTCGGCGGAGCAAACCGCGTACCAGAGCTACAACACCAAGGACCCTGAGGGTTTCTACCCGTTGCAACCCATCGCGACGGGGTACCGGTTCGCGCCGGGCTCGACGTTCAAGGTGGTCACGAGCACGGCCGCCTACAACCTCGCACCGCAGTTGGCGAACTTCGACTACCCGGTCGCCCCCTGCCAGAGTTTCTCCGATTCGGACAAGCTGCTCTGCAATGACGGCTCGACCCCGAGCAACTCCACCCCGTGCGGTGGGACGATGGCGTCGATGCTTCCTGCATCGTGTGACCCGGGGTACGCCGAGTTGGGGGTAACGCTGGGTGTACCGGTCGTGCAGAAACAGGCGGAACTCTTCGGGTACAACTCTGTGCCCGGTATCGATCTTCCCGGTGTGGTCCCCTCGGTGTTCCCCACGCTGCCCACCAACTCCCAGGCCCTCTTGGGCCAGAGTGCCATCGGCCAGTACGACGTCGCCGCCACCGCGCTGCAGAACGCCATGGTCGCTGCGGGTGTGGCCAACGGCGGCATCGTGATGACCCCGCATCTGATGTCGGAAATCCGGGATTCGCAGGGACAGCTCGTGGAGCAGTACACCCCCAAGCCGCTCCCGGAGACGGCGACGCCGCTCGCGGCGGCACAGGTCACCTCGTTGATGGTCAACGTGGCCATAAAGGGCACGGCTCGAGGCGTCGGATTCCCGTCGTACATGTGCGTCGCGGTCAAGACCGGGACGGCGCAGACCAGCGCGACCCAGCAGAATGAGACCGAGACATGGATGATCGGGTTTGCACCGGCGTACGACCCCAAGGTCGCCGTCGCCGTCGTGGTGCCCCAGCAGAACATCGCATCCGACGGGGCATCGGTGGCCGGGCCGATCATGAAAGCTGTCCTGGAGGCGGCGCTCCCCCCGGGTTCGGTCAGCCCTTCGAGTTGCGTTGCCCCGCGTCTGCCCGGGACCACCGCGACCACCACGACGACGACCCCGCATGCGTGAAAGAGGGGATAGCGCACCGGAGGAGGGAGACCAATGGACGTGTTCACGGAGCTCGAAGTCGAGTACCTGCAATCGCAACGACTGGCGCGACTCGCCACGGCGTCGGCGCAAGGTCAACCTGACGTCTCGGCGGTCGGATTCGGCCTCGACGGCGACTCCATCGTCAGCGGTGGGATCGACCTGACCAAGACGGTCCGCTACAGGCATCTGCACGAGAACCCCCGAGCGACCATGGTCATCGATGATCTGGCCTCGACCGATCCCTGGAGGCCGCGAGGGATCAAAGTCCGGGGCTCCGCCCGCATCGAGGATCACGAGGGCAGCCTGCGCATCCGGATCGAGCCCGAGGTGATCTGGAGCTGGAACATCAATGCGGATGCGGAAAAGCGCTTCGCCACGATCGAGCGACGGACCGTGGTGAAGGACTGAGTCAATTGGTGTCGGTGCCACCTCGCAGGAGCTTGCCGGATCGCTCGCCGGTGAGGCCCGAGGGTCCCACGATCTCGGTCCCGTTGACGATGACGTGGTCGATACCCTTCGGCTCGTTGTAGATGCGGCCGGCCCCACCCGGGAGGTCGTTGCGCCATCCGGGGGCGCCGGGCCCGACCGTGTCGGGATCGAAGACCACCAGATCGGCCCACGCTCCTTCGACGAGCCGCCCCCGTCCCTGCAGCCCGTAGAGACGGGCGGGGATGTCCGTCAGCTTCTGCACCGCCTCGGGCAGGGTGAGCGTGTCCTGCTCGCGGGCCAACGCCAGGAGGACGACGGCGTAATCGAACGTCGACAGGATCTCCACGTGGGCCCCGGCGTCCGAGGCGCCGATGATCACGCGGGGATCGTGGAGGGACTCGAGGCGGACCTTCCAGCTGGCGGCGTTGTTGGCGATCGGTTCAGGTTGGAAACCGGTTTGGAGGTCGTCGTCGATCCATAGATCGAAAAGGGCGTCGAACGCGTCGCCCGGACCGCTGGCGGCGATGTCCCCCAGTCGCCTCCCGGCCGCTGACGCCGAGGCAGCGGAGTGCGTGTCGGCCACGACCAGGTCGGCGACGCCGGCGGCCAGTGGCGAGCCGGACTCCCCGGCCGACCGGCGGAGACGGTCCCGTGCCCCCGGGTCCCGCAATTGCGCGAGGGCATCGGCGAGGGGAAGGTCGAGGAGTTCGGCCCAGCCCGGGATCGATCGGAAGAAAGGGCTCCGACGCGCGAGGCGTATCGCCGTTGGCCCCGGATAGGTGAGGGCGACGATGGTCGCTCCCCTCACCGCGGCAATATCGGAAACCTCGAGCTGCTTGCGGGACACTTCAGGGTCCACCGGGATGAGCACGTTCCAGTTGAGCGTGCGCCGGGCCGCCAGTGACATGGCGATCATCGTCTCGATGTGCTCGTCGCTGAAGGCACCGACGGTGGGGATGAACTCGAGCTGGGTGCCCGGGAACGCGGCCACCTCCGCGGCCAGCGCCACCAACTCCGGGGCGAGTGAGAAACGTGACGGTACCGGTTCACCCTCGCCATCGAGGTGCAGCGAGTTCCACGAAGAGGAGAAGCCGAGCGCCCCGGCGGACAGCGCGTCACGCAACAGTGCCCGCATGGCGGAGATTGCCGACGGCCCGGGGTCGGGCTCGGTGTGCCGGGCCCCGAGCACGGCCCGTCGCAAGGCCGAATGGCCCGCCATCACGCCGAAGTTCAGTGCCGGTTTCGCCGCTTCGACCGCGTCGAGATAGTCCCCGAAGGAACGCCAATCCCACCCCGCTCCCTCGAGAAGGGCTTCGGCCGGAATGGCCTCGACCTCGGCCAGCATGCGCAACATGTACCCGTCGTCGTGGTCGCTCAGGGGCGCTATGGAGAAACCGCAGTTGCCGCCGATCACCGTGGTCACGCCGTGGAGGGACGAGGGTGAGAGGTAGGGATCCCACAGCACCTGGGCGTCATAGTGCGTGTGGACGTCGACGAAACCCGGGGTGACGACCTTTCCGCCGGCGTCGATCCGTCGTCGGGTCGGGCCGAGCTGGCCCGGCTCAGCGATCTCGACGATCAGGCCATCGGTGATCGCCACGTCCCGGCGCACTGCGGCAGAGCCGGTCCCATCCAAGAACAGTCCATCCTCGACCGTGAGATCAAACATCGTGGCGCGCTCCCTCTGGCCTCGCCCCTTGCGCTCACCGGCGGGGCCGGCGCATCACAAAGGCGCAGCTGAGCGTATCCCTGGCGTACTCCCGGTGCGGAGACGGCCCTGTGCGCCGTAGTTGTTCCTCGTTGACCTGCTCGTTTAGTGTGGCAAGGGTCCGGTCATCCACGTGGACCGCCAGATGGGCGCCTGCACGGAGGATGGTTGGCACAGCTCGAAAGGGAGGGAACATGCTCGATCTGATCATCAAGGGCGGCGACGTCATCGACGGGTCGGGGGCACCCCGTCGCCGGGCCGACGTCGGCGTTCAGGGCGATCGCGTGGTGGCGATCGGCCAGCTCGACACGGAGGCGTCCGCGGTCATCGACGCCAGCGGCAAGGTGGTCACGCCAGGCTTCATCGACGTCCACACGCACTTCGACGCGCAGGTCTTCTGGGACGGCGCGCTCACCCCCTCGCCGTTCCACGGCGTCACCACTGCGCTGGCCGGCAATTGCGGCTTCAGTATCCAGCCGCTGTCGGGGGACGCCGCTGACGCCGAGTACCTGCTGCAGATGCTGGCGCGGGTCGAGGGTATGCCGGTCGATTCGCTGCGCCAGGGAGTGCCGTGGGACTGGCGCTCGACCGATGAGTACCTGACCGCGGTCGAGCCCAAGCTCGGCATCAATGCCGCCTTCATGGTGGGCCACTCCGCCATCCGGCGACTGGTCATGGGTGCCGAGTCGATCAAGCGTGCCGCCACCAAGGAAGAGATCGCCCAGATGGCGGACGCCCTCCGACTGGCGTTCGAAGCCGGAGCGTTGGGGTTCTCCTCGTCCTGGGCCCGTACCCACAACGATGCGGACGGCGAGATGGTGCCGTCGCGCTACGCCACCGCCGAGGAAGTCATCACGCTCAGCGCAGTAGCCGGGGAGTTCCCCGGGACCAGCCTGGAGTTCATCCCGATGATCGGGGCCTTCGAGCCCTGGGCGGTCGAGCTGATGGCGGACATGTCGGCCGCGGCGCAGCGTCCATTGAACTGGAACTTGCTCGTTCCCCGCGGGTCGGCGGAAGAGGTCGAACAGCGCCTGGCCCCCGGCGACTACGCCCGGACCCATGGCGGGCAAGTCGTGGCGTTGACGTTGCCCCTCCCCGTCACCATGCGCTTCAACTTCGCCGGCGGGTTCTTCCTCGACTCCATCCCGGGTTGGGAGGATGCCATGAAGACCTCACGGGACGAGCGCCTGGCCCTCTTCGCAGATCCGACGGCCCGGGCGGCCCTCAATGCGGCGGCGCACAGCGAGTCGTACCCTTTGCGGCACCTCATGGCGTGGCAGGACCACTACATCTACGACGTGGAAGCACCCGAGAACCAGCAGTACAAAGGAGCGCGCATCGGGGACATCGCAGAGCAGGAGGGCCGGGAGGCTTGGGATGTCCTGTGCGACATTGCCGTGGCGGACGAGTTGCGGACCTCGTTCGGCGCCGCCACCCCAGTCCTCAGCAAAGAAGATTGGGAACAGCGGATCGGTGTCATCCGGGACGGGAGGGCACTGCTGGGAGGCTCTGACGCCGGCGCCCACCTCGACCTGCTCGCCACCTTCAACTATCCGACCGTCATTCTGGCCGAAGCCGTCCGCCTTCATGGCCTGCTCTCATTGGAGGAGGCGGTGCATCACATGACGGAAGAGCCCGCCCAGCTCTACGGCATCACCGATCGTGGGCGGGTGGCCGAGGGGAGCTACGCCGATCTGGTGGTGCTCGATCCGGCCACCGTGGCCAGTCACGGCATCGCCATGAAGTACGACCTCCCCGGAGGGTCGGGTCGCCTCTACGCAGAGTCCGAGGGGATCGAGCACGTTGTCGTCAACGGCTCGCCGATCGTCAAGGACGGTGCACTTCTTCCCTCGCGCAGTGGCACGCTCCTACGCAGTGGGCGCGACACGGGAGATTCGGGCCGATGAGCACCTTCGTCCTGGTGCACGGGGCCGGTCACGGCGCCTGGTGCTGGGAGCGCACCGAAAAGGATCTGGCGGCGGCGGGCTTCACCTCGTCCTCACTCGATCTGCCCCTCACCGGTCTGGCGGACGATGCTGCCGCGGTCCGCGAGCTCCTGGACTCCCTCGACGAGCCGGCGATCCTCGTCGGGCACTCCTATGGGGGTCTCGTGATCTCCGAGGCGGCCGGGGGAAGGGACGATGTGGCGCAACTGGTCTACGTCGCCGCGGTGCTGGTGGGGTCCGAGGAGAGCGTGCTCGACATGGCCGGTTCTTTCTCGCCGACCCCACTCATGGAGCAGATGGAGTACATGGATGACGGCTCCATGGTCTTCAGCCCGCAAACTGCCCGCAACTGCTTCTACCAAGAGACGCCGGATGACGTTGCCACAGCAGCCTCGCTGCGCCTGCGTCCCACGGCGGCCGTCGGTATGACGACGACCCCGGGGTCAGATCCCTGGAAGTCGGTGCCGACGACCTACATCGTGTGCGAGCGCGACCGTGCGGTGTCGCCGGACATGCAACGCGCCATGGCGAAGAAGGCGGGGCGGGTCGAGAGCATCGACACCGATCACTCGCCGTTCGTGTCACGGCCAGAGGAGTTCCACCGCATTCTGGTGAGCATCGCCGGTGACCCTGTTGGGTGAAGAGGACGCCGACGGGGAACCGCGGCTGGCCGATCTTTTCGTGGTGTCGGGTGAGGGCGCGGCGTGCCACGCCGAAACCAACGTCATCGCCAGCCCCTCCATTTTCGGCGGGCAACTCTTCGGTCTGGCTGTCATGGCCGCCGCGCGGTCCTCCGAGGGTGCCTGGATCCCGGTTTCTCTGCAGGCTCAACTGCTCGATCGTGGCGTCGCCGGGTCCGGGATCGACATTGCGGTGACCAATCTGCGTGACGGCCGCTCGACGTTGCACCGGAGCGTTTCGATGAGCCAGGGCGGGCGATCGATCGCAGCCGTGCAAGTGGCGCTGGAACCGCTCCCGCCGGACACTCCTCGGATCCCGACCACAGCACCGGACCCCGCCATCACCCCACCCACGGCGTCCGACACACGATCGCCGTTCGTGGCGCGCTGGGGCTTCGCCGAGGTGGAGGTCGTGCACCGTGAACCTGAGGCCATCCACCCATTGTGGGTGAGACCACGGGTGGAACTTCCCGACATTCCCGCGCTCCACGCGGCGGCGATCGCCTTCATTTCGGACATGGCGCTGGTCATGGTGGTCCATGAAGACGTGGGCGACGCGCACGCAACGCCGCTGACGGTCGATCACACCATTTGGTTCCACGGCGTGCCGCGTTTCGACGACTGGCTCTACCTCGAGGCCAGGCTGAGCACCCGCCATGACGAACGCGGCCTTGTCATCGCCACGATCACCGACACCCGGGGAAACCGAATGGCGACGGTGAGCCAGGGCGTGCGCGTGAAGCGCTCCCGCGCCGCGGGTCCCGGCTGAAGTCCAGCGACTACTGCGCCTCTGAGGGATCGACCGCCGAGCCGAGACCGATCAATTCGACCCGGACGCCGTTGGGGTCATGGACGACGGCCATCTCGACGCCCTGGACCAGGGTGATCCGGCGCACCTCCTCATCGAAACCGAGGCTCGCCAGTCGCTCCAACGTGGGTCCGACGTCCAGGTAGACCGAGAGCAGGAAGAAGCCCAATGACGGCGGACCCACGTCGGGAGCGCCGTCCTCGATCCCCGCCGGGAACTCCACCAGCTCGACGAGGCCGCCGGTGCTGTCGGCCGGGTCGCCGAGAAAGATGGAGCGCAGTTCGGGGGCACGGGCCTGGAACAAGCTGGGCCAATCACCCTCGAATCGTTCGTCCATCTGCTCGACGAAGCCCAGCCCGTCCCGCCAGAACCGGACGCTGGCTTCGATGTCGCGGGTGCAGATGGCGCTGTGGTGGATTTTCATCGGCTTACCTCGAGGCCCGTCGGGTGTTCTCGCCGAAGGCGTCGATGGGGCTGTGGAGGGCGAGTCCACCGTCCACCTCGAGGACCTGCCCCGTGACCCAAGCGAGTTGGTGGAGGGCGAGGATCGCCTCCGCGATGTCACCCGGCTGGCCCAGGCGGCCGAGCGGTGTCCGGTCCTCCACGGCACCCCACCAACCCTGGCCTGTCGGGGCCTGGCCCAGCATCGGAGTCTGCGTCACGCCCGGTCCCACCGCGTTCACCCGGATCCTGTGGGGAGCCCACTCGCACGCCGCCACCTTGACCAGCATGCTGAGCGCCGCCTTCGAGGCGCAGTACGTGCCCATGCTGCGATCGACCAGGCGTGCACTGACGCTCGACGTGGCGATGAAGGACGCCGGGGCAGCGGCTTCGAGCGAGGCCTTGGCCAGAGCCCGCATGACGAGCCAGGGGCCCCGGGTGTTGACGGCCAGGACGCGGTCCCATTCCTCCACCGGCTCGTCGAGCAGCATGCCGCTGTGGCCGACGCCCGCTGTCACCGTCAATTCGTCCGGGACGCCCAGGAGGCCGAGTGTCTCGGTGACGGCGCGATCGATGGACTTGGGGTCGGCCACATCGCATTCGACGTCCGGCTTCCCGGCGATGTCCCAGACCAGTACCGGCTTGCCCTGGGCGCGGTAGAGGTCAACCACGGCTTGGCCGATACCCGAAGACCCTCCGACCACGACGGCACCCTTTGCATCACTCATATGACGCCTCCCCCGCGCATGCCGTCGAGCACCAACGGCGTCATGACCCTAATCAAGGGCCGGCTTGTTGTCACGAAAGCGGGGCGGCATCCCTCGATGTGCGGGACATCCCGATTTTCATGTGGCCGACCTCCCCTCACGCGCGACACGGGCTTGGGCCAGGGCATGCACCAACGCGGCTTCGATCAGGCGGTCGTTGTCCTTCGAGATGAAGGTGTGCACCGGCTTTTCCAGGAGGAGCCTGGAGAGCGGGTTGAAGGCCTCGTAGGTCTCGCGGAAGGACACCCTGGTCCTGCCGTTGCCGGCGTCGTCGAGGCGGGTCCAACCGGTCGACTTGGACCAGAGTGGTTTGGACACCGTGTCGTAGCGCCACGAGATCGGGCGCTTGGCTTCGGTGATCCATTCCCAGGACTCGGCCTTGCCGCCGGTGAGCAGATACTTCGGCACCGGAAAGTGGCAGTGACGCACCAGACCGTTCCCCTCGGCGTCGCCCTGGTGGAGGATCTCGATCTGCACGGAACCCCGGTCCACGTTTGTGCGCGATTGGGACGCCATGACGTCCCAGACCTCCTCGGGCGTCCCGTCCACGACGAATTCGAACCTGTGGTCCTGCATGTGCCCTCCCGTTGCTCGACGTCACTGCGTGTGCCCGAGACGGTAGGGCCAACCGAAGCGCCGCCGCACGACGATCGTCGGATGTGATCTGAGGCGGCGCGACTCAAGAAAGGCGCATCGGGAGGTGGTCGAGTGAGCAGACGACCGTGACCAGGGGCCCGGGCACGGCCCATGCGGGATCGCCCGTTACCTCCAGGGAGGTGAACCGCTCCAGGAGTGACTCGAACATGATGCGGATCTCGCGCCGGGCCAGTGTCGCACCGAGACAGTGGTGCGGGCCGCCACCACCGAATGCCACCTGGTCATTCGGCGTGCGCCCCACATCGAAGCGAAACGGCTGATCGAACACGGCCTCGTCCCGGTTGGCCGAGGGATGCCAGAACGTCACGAGGTCGCCCGCCCGGATGTGTTGTCCCCGCATCTCGACGTCGGTCGTCGCCGTACGCCGGAAGTACGAAACCGGCGAGCTCCAGCGGAGTATCTCGTTGACCGCCGGATCGAGGAGACCGGGATCAGCCCGGAGTCTCGCCAACTGCTCGGGGTGCTCGGTCAGGGCCAGCATGCCGTAGGAGATCGCGTTGCGGGTCGTCTCGGACCCCGCCGCCGCGAGCAGGAAGAAGAAGAGGTCGAGCTCGTGGTTGCTCAGGCGGGTCGGTGTGCCGTCGTCATCGACGACTTCAGCCTGTACCAACGCCGACCAGATATCGTCGACCGGCGCCCGGCGCTTGGCTTCGTTGAACGAGGTGGCGTAGGTGAACAGCGTGCGCTCGGTCTCCAGGCGTTGCTCGAGACCGACACCGCCCTCGGGATCGAAGGCCCGCAGGATCGTATTGGTACCTTTGAAGACGTCGGGGCGTTCGTCCTCGGGAATGCCGATGATGTCGGCGATCACGTGGAGAGGCAGCAGCTCGGCCACCTCCCCGACGAAATCGATGTCCGCCTTGCCCTCGATGGAATCGAGTATGCGATCGGTGCGCCACCGCAGGTGGCTCTCGAGGGTGTCCAGCATGCGCGGCGTGAACCCGTGCGAGACGAGCCGGCGCAGACGGGAGTGGGGCTTCCCGTCCATCGATATCAGCATCTTCCCCTTGCGCTCGGGGCTCGTGTCGCGGATCTGCGCCCCGTCGAAGGCCGTGAAGGTGACGGTGTCCCGGTTGACCGACCGCAAGTCCTCGTGCCGGGACAGGACCCAGAAGGGCGCGACGCCCGCCTGCTGGAGCATCTCGGTCTCTGGGTGCTTCCAGACCGGAGCGTCCCGTCGCAAGCGGGTGAACACGTCATGGGGAAAACCTCCGCGATAGAGGTCGTAGTCGGTGAGGTCGATGCCACGTACGTCGAGGTCGCTGACGTCGGTCACGGATGCCGTCGATTCATCGGTGAGGTCACTACGCGCGCATCGTACCGCCCGCGATCGGTCTCGTCGTCGTGCAGGTATGCGTCCCTGTGGGATCGTGGCCGCATGGAAGTGCGACCTCGGGTTGACGCCGACCTCGTCGCGTGCGGGCGGATGGCCGAAATCGTGCACGCAAACGACGGCTATCCCGTCTATCTGCCGGGAGACCCGCGCTCGTTCCTGGCGGAGCCGGAAGCCCTCGCGGCCTGGGTGGCCGTAAAGGCCGGTGAGGTGGTCGGGCACGTCGCCCTCCACCCGGGCCGCAGGGGCGCTGTGACGGACCTCGCCACGGAGAAGACGGGAATCCCGGCGTCGCGCTTCGGGGTGGTCGCCCGGCTCCTGGTCTTGCCGGACGCGCGCCGATCGGGTATCGCCCGAGCTCTCCTTGATCACGCGGCGGGGCACGCGTGCGAGCTCGGGCTCAGGCCGATCCTCGACGTGGTCGACCGGCACGCGTCGGCCATACGTCTCTACGAAAGCCAGGGGTGGGCCCGCCTCGGCCAGGTAACCGTCACCTTCGGCCGCGGCGTGACCGTCAACGAGTTCGTGTTCATCGGACCCGCGGCGGATCTGCCGTAGCGCCTGACAGAATCTCGAGGTGGACGGGACCTGCCTGGTTTTCGATTTCGACGGGACGATCCTCGATACCGAGGAGCCCAGCTACAGGTCCTGGGCCGAGCTCTGGGCTGCGCACGGGCAAGACCTCGCGCTGGCGGATTGGCAACAGACCCTGGGCATGGAAGACGCCTTCGATCCCTGGGGAGCACTCGAATCGCTTGTGGGAACTCGTCTGGATCCGATGCTCAACGAGCAACGGCGAGCCCGCAGAGACGCGCTGCAAGCGCAGTACGAGGTACGACCGGGCATACGGGAGTGGACGAGCGAAGCAGAGACCCTCGGACTGCCGATCGGGGTCGCGTCCTCGTCGTCGGCGATGTGGGTGGAAGGCATCTCGAGCGCCTCGGGCTGAGGGATCGCTTCGGGTGCGTCGTGGGACGAGGAGAGGACGTCCCCTCCAAGCCTGATCCCACCTCGTATCTCATGGCCTGCGCCGAGCTCGGCGCCGACCCTCGGCAATCGGTGGCGGTCGAAGACTCCCCGCATGGTGTGTCGGCCGCCGTCACCGCGGGGCTCTTCACCGTCGCCGTACCGCACGAGCTGACCCGCTCACTCGATTTCTCGCGGGCGGACACGATCGTCGGCTCGCTCGCCGCCATACGGCTGGCCGACATCGTGGCCATCGCCCGCCGACGGGTCCTGACCGGTGGGGGGAGCTGAACCCCGCCATGTTCCGCTGCCGATCCGCGTAAGGTGCCGATGTGGCTCCCCAACCGGTCTTTCAGCTCCGCATCCGACTCGAGCGTGTCGACCCCCCGGTGTGGAGGCGGCTCCTGGTCCCGGGCGGGGCGAGGATGGCAAAGCTGCATGACATCTTCCAAGCGGCGATGGGCTGGACGAACGCGCATCTCCACAGCTTCACCATCGGCAACGATCTCTACGGCATGCAGCTCGACGACTATCCCGAGGATGAACTCGATGAGAGCGAGTACACCGTCTTTGTCGCGTTGCACAACAATGTGCGTCGCTTTGTCTATGCCTACGACTTCGGCGACTCGTGGCAGCACGAAGTCGTCGTCGAGGACGTCACCTGGTCGCCCTACGTCCTCAAGCACGGTGTGTGTCTCGACGGTCAAGGGGCCTGTCCGCCCGAGGATGTGGGCGGAATCAGCGGCTACGCAGAGTTCCTCGAAGCACTGGCTGACCCGGCACACGAAGAGCACGAGGAATACCTCGCTTGGGTCGGCTACAAGTTCGACGCGTCAGCCTTCAACGTGGCCGCAACGAACGCCGCTCTCCAGCGCGTTCGCTGACCACGCGTTCGGCCTCATGTCCCCTGTTCAGCCAGCTGCATCGAGCAACGTCGCCAGCCAGGGTACCGACAGGCGGGCGGCTTCGACCGCACTGCTCTCCGACCCGAACTCGCGTCCGGAGAAGTAGCTGATCGGCGTCCAAGCTCCCAGGTCCTCAGGGTCCCGGCGGAACTCCTCGAACCCGAACGAGCCATCGGGCCGGGAGAAGACGTCGACGCAGCGACTTCCGTCGGCCACCTGATGGCTCACCAGGACGAGCCAACTCTTGTCGAGCCTCGACGACACGCCCAGAACTTTAGCAATCGCTTCGTCGGTCTCTTCACGGCACCCGATCCAGGAACCGGGGAGATGCTGCGGCCCGGTGTGCTTCAATTGCAGGATGCCGCGCGATGGCGAATTAGAAAGGGTCGACGACTTCCTCCACCGTTGGAAGGCACGGCCGCACAAGCAGAAGCACGGCTTGACGAACGAGATCCCCCTCTCCGATATGCAGGTCGCGGCGGTCCACCACCCCGATCCATGGGTGCGGCGAACATGTCTGTTCTTCCTGGACCACTACGCGAACGACACATCGACGCACACGTTCCTCGCTGCGCTCGATGACCCTGTCACGCCAGTGCGAGAGTTGGCACTCCATGGGTTGGCCTGCGAACAATGTCGCGCCGTGGAGCTCTGTGTCGCCGATGTCGTACCGGTGCTGAGCAGGGTCATCGAAACGGATACGAGTGCCGAGGTTCGACACAGAGCGATTCCGATACTTTTGCGCCTCTCGGGTCGTGACCCGCGTGCCCGGGCTGCCATGGAGGTAGCCGCATCGTCGGACGACGATCCGCTGGTTCGCCAGGTCGCTGCGGCAGCCCTCGAGGGGCGATATCGCGACGCCCTCCGAAGCAGGCATGATCTCCAGCGACGGTCAAAGACCCGGAAGGGAAAGGCGATCGCCTCCGTACCGTTCACAGCACGACAGGGCGTGCCAGCGTAAGCTCAGGTCTTCCGCGCCCGACTCCGGCGGACCACAGAGCCCGAGAAGGGCCGAGCGAGGTGAGAATGATGGTGAAGGCTGGACCACGGCGGGGGCGGCGTTCCGGTCGCGGGAGGCAACGTCGCGTCGGCCGGCGTGGCGGATTCCTCGCTGCACTCTCCGTGGCCGCCACCGTGCTGCTCGGCACGTCCCTGCTGCAGCCCCTGACGGCTGGTGCCACTCTCCCCAAGGATGCCAATCCCAACGGGGTCCTCACCTATGGCGTCGATCTGAACAACGAGTTCGACAACACGTTCGATCCCGAGCAATCGCTCAACCCGTGCGGGTTCGCCATCCTCTCCAACATCTACGCCTCGGGCCTCGCGATCACCAACACCTCCTTTCTCCCGAACGTCATCACGAGCTGGTCGACGACACCGAACACCGTGACCCTCCATATCCGGCCCGGTGTCGTGTTCTCCAATGGGGACCCGGTTGACGCCAACGCCATCAAGGCGAGCTTGCTGTATAGCCGGCAGAGCCCCTTGCTGACCACGCTGACAGCCATCTCGACGATCGATGTCGTCGATCCCCTGACCCTCGTGCTCAACCTTTCAAACCCGATTCCCGGAGACGTCGTCCAGGCGATGTACCACTCGGACGGCACCATTTACGATCCCAGCACCATCAGTACGGACGCCAAAGCGCCCGTCGGCGCCGGTCCCTTCGTGTTGAAGAGCTACAACGTCGGCTCCTCCATCAAGCTCGTCGCCAACCCCAAGTACTTCCGGAAAGGTCAGTACCTGCTCGGCGGTGTCGATTTCGCCCAGACCTCGGAGGGACCCCAGATCGTCTCGGCGCTCGAGTCCGGTGCCGTCGACATGGCGTCGCTCGAGCCCGACGAGGTGGCAGCGGTGAAGCGGCAACCGAACCTCGCCGCCGTGGTAGGCAAGTCCTACGACTACGTCGACCTGCAGATGCGACAGAACGCCGCCCCCTTCAACAACTCGAAGGTCCGCGCCGCGTTGGAGTATGCGATCGACCGCAGCGCTCTCAACAAGGTGGTCGACGATGGCCTCGGCGAGCCGGCTTACCAACCGTTCCCGTCGTGGTCTCCGGGCTACAACAAGGCGGTCGGGACCAAGTACACCTATCAGCCGGCGAAAGCCAAGGCCATGCTCAAGGCGGCAGGCTTCCCCAAGGGGATCTCGTTCACGCTGAGTGTGCCGAGCGGGGATCCTTCGTTTGCCCAGGCCTCACAGATCATCCAGCAGGAGGCGAAGGCCGCCGGGTTCAACGTCACGCTGCAGCAGGTCGACCCGGCCGACCTCCTCGTCGACGTCTACATCAAGGGCGAGGGCGATGCCGTTCTCACGGAGCAGCTGTCCAATGGGCCCGACCTGGCCAACAACTTCGAGAACGAGTTCCTGCCGATCGGCTTCCTCACCCAGCACTACGGGACGGCCAATCCACTCCTCGCGCCGTACATCACCAAGGCTCTCCAGTACGTGACCGCCCAACAGCAAGGTCCGTACATGCGGAAGGCAGGTGCCCTCGCCATGTCCATCGGCGCCGAGGTACCGCTGATCTTCCAGCCCTCGCTCATCGGTTACAACAAGGACGTGGTCGGTGGCAAGGTCAAAGCCCCCATCGGCCAATGCCATACCGACCTGAGCGGCATTTACATCAAGAAGTAGCCCTCGATTCCCGGTCAGCGCGCGGCCCGGTTTGCGCCGTGGCTGCTGCGCCGTCAGGTACGGCGCCGGGCCCGGATGACCGCGTCAACGCCGGTCCCGGCCATCGGCCTCGGGCGGTCCTCGGCGACAAGGAATGTCCAGGCGTTGAGATCGAGTGCTGCCGTCGCGGCGTCGACCGAGACCTGACGCTGTCCTGCCGCCGCCGTTTCGGCTCCGGTGGTCGGGTCGGTCGGGCGGTGGCCGACCATCAACAGGGTCCCTCCCGGTGCAACTCCTGCCGCCAGCCGCTGCACCATGGATTCCACCGAACCTGCAACGTGGACGTAGAGCGAGAGCACCAGGTCGTACTGCGCGGGCTGTGGGATCCACGTCGAGAGGTCACCCTCCACCCAGCCGATGCGCGCGGCGACCTCGGTTCCAATCGCCTCGGCCGTCGAGCGGGCGTGGGCCAATGCGGTTGCCGAGAAGTCGACCGCCGTGACCCGCCATCCGCGTCCGGCCAGCCACAGCGTGTCGGATCCGTGGCCGCACCCGGCGTCGAGAGCGAACCCAGGCGGAATATCCGCGACCTCAGTGATGAGCCATTCGTTCGGCGGGCGGCGTGCGACCTGATCCGAATGGTCGCGCAGAACCTCTGACCACCGGTTCTCCCAGAAGCGCTGGTCGTACGACTGCTCGGTCAAGGTGCCGCGGACCAGGTGCTGCTGTAGCTGACGTACATGTTCACGAGCATACCGACGCTGTCGGCGTTGGGCCCTTGCTGGAAATGGTGCCGAAGTGGCGAGGGCACGTGGTCGCTTGATCACCTCAACGGGCACGCGATGGTCACTTGTTGCGTGCGGCCGGTTCTTACGACAACGGGTTTCAGGGCATGACAGGCCATTTCGCCGGGACCACTGTGGACCATCGGACTGTGACCGACCGCGGCGTACGTTCCAGGTAGAAGATGAACGACAAAAGCTCCGGAGACACCGACCCGTACCGATACACGGTCACCATCGGAATTGGTGAGGACCACGTTGCCGGGCAAGCGGTGGGGCTGATAGCCCCCTGGACCTCCAGAGGTTTCAAAGATGCCCGTGACGGCCCCTGTCCCCACTGACGAGGAGCAACCGGCCAGGAGCATCATCCCGGACGCCACGAGGGCGAGTGGCCATCGCATCGCTTTTCGCTTCGACATCGTCAATCTACGTTGATCGAGAAGACGCGGGCGTGGCGGACGCGGCACCCTCGGACTCGGCGTCAACGACGACTCGGGCGCCGAGGGGAGCCTCGAGCACGGCAGTCACGTGTCTCGGGTAGCCGACCAACGAACACGCCACGTTCCTCTCTGCGGGCCGTCCTCGGTGCGGATGCGTGACAACGGCGATCGCAACCGCATGCTTGGACTCCCTGATGGAGAGCGTGTAGCTCGCAGTGCATGGTCCGGTGCCGGAGGGGGCTCCCACGATGTTCGCGACGATGTGCCGTCCTCCCGGGGCAACCGTCACCGAAAGCTGTGCTGGTGATTCACCGTCTCGAGTGACGGGGGAAGAGTAGATCTCGGACGGTCCAACGGCGACCACCTTCGCCGGATTTTCAACGCCAGAGAGCGAAAAGAGCCAGGCGGGGAGGACGCGCCACCCTCGGTCGGTGAGGAAGAGTCCAGAGCCCAGAGAGACGCCCGTCGTGCTGAGAGGAGGGGGTGATCCGAGAGAACTATTCGGGGCGGTCAGGGACTTGAATGCCGCCGAAGCCTCGATAATCGGAAACCCCATCGACGAGGTCGGTGACGCAGGCCAGCTCGTCGGAGCGGTGATGTCACCGTCACCGAAGGCGATCTTGCTGTTGTCGTCCGGAAAGCCATTCTCAGGATTCAGGACGTACCCCTCGAGCAGCACCAGAGGGCGGGGCGACCGTGCGGCCGGGAAGTGCGACCAGGCATGAAGCGCGCGTCCCAGGCTTACGCTGATTGCCCCAGCCTTGGTCGGAGTTGCATCGGCGGCCTGCGAGGCCAAGACCGTGGGTAGGAGCAACAGTGTCATCCCGAGAGCCGCCACCACGCGCAGACCCAATTTCACCATGCCACTATGACGCAACGAGTGCGTGAAGGGTTCGGAGCCGACCCTTCCATTTGAGAGCGGCAGCGATGGTGCACCGCCGGTCATTGTGTCGAAGAGGGGGACCTCTACGGTCTGTTCGTCACTCCGAGTCAGAATCCCGGTCGGACTTTCGGCGATCATGATTGCGCCGCTCACCGTTCCGTCGTTCTACGCCCCCGGGAGGCGGCAAATCCTGGGTGCGACGGTCGGCCCCGGTTCTTCGGCTGCCGTGCCTTCGCTCGATGTCCGGTGACTGCTCCGAAGGGGTTTCACCTGCGTCTTTTGGAGTCACATCACCCAGTATGACAAAGTGCAACCATCATTGCGACAGTTCCCGGTCTCGCATGCCAGCGGGTCGGCAAAACCGGCCGCACAAGAAGCACCAACGCCCCTTTGCGGCTCGGGACCCACTGACGCACTTCGGTATCGGTCCGGGGACACCATGAGGCCGGTCGATCTCGGAATAGGAGTTGTCAATGCTGGACTTGACCCTATGAAGATGGGACTCTTGGCGACATGTTCGAGCGTTTCAATGACCAGGCGAGAAGGGTGCTTGCCTTGGCTCAAGAGGAAGCCGAGCTCATGCATCACGGATATCTCGGCACCGAACATCTCCTTCTTGGCCTCATCCACGAGGGCAAAGGGGTGGCCGCCCGTGCCCTCAACTCCTTCGGGGTCACCTTGGACGCGGCGCGAGAAGAGGTTGAACAAGAGGTAAGGGCGTCGTCGAAGTCGTCGCCAGAATCGTTGCCCCTTACGCCGCGAGCCGAAAAAGTTCTTGAGCTCTCGGAGCGTGAAGCCTCCCAGTTGGGCGAGGACCAGGTCGGTACGGAACACATTTTGCTCGGGCTGGCCCGCTTGGGCGAGGGAGTCGCCGCCCAGGCCTTGAACCGCCGGGGGATCAATCTGAACCGGGTCCGCCGGGAAGCCCTCACTCTCATGTCAGCCCGGGGTCCTCAGGAGGCCATGGAAGCCGAGGAGACCAAGAGGCGCAACCGTCTGCACATTCTCGAAGGACTCATCCGCGCCATAGAGGATTACGACCAGGTGCACGTCGCGGTGCGAGGGTGTCCGAATGCCGCATCAGCATTCGAGGTTCTCACCGGCTTCCCGTTCAACTTCAGCGAGATTCAGGCGAAGCATGTGTTGGATCTTCGGGTTACATCCCTGACCGAGGACCGGGTGATGGACCTCTACAATGAGCGCGCCAGATTTGATGATCGTTCAAGTCGTGACCGCCGGCGGAGCTGACGCAAGCGGCCTCCGTGAATAGACGGAAGAGCCGTCCTCAGAAGCCCCGACTGCCCTCTGACCTACCGTTCTCATCCCAACCCGTCGTCAACGACGACCTGGATCTTTTCCAGCTCACGATCCAGGGCGATTTCTCAACGCAGCGTGGTCAGGAAATGACCGTCGAGGAAGCGCACGTTCATCGCTCCTCTTTCGTCGGAGCAGACCTCAGTCGGCTGCGGCTCACGGACGTCGTGGTCGAGGGTTGCAACTTCTCAGGGGTCAACATGGAGGAGGCTTCCTTCTGTCGAGTCGAGTTCATCGACTGTCGGATCTCCGGAGTCCTGATCCCTCAGGCCAGGCTGCAGGATGTCACTTTTACCGGCTGCAAGCTCGATGGTGCCAATTTCCGAATGCTCGAAGCCGAGCGCATTCTTTTTGATCACGTGGACCTCCGTGGTGCCGAGTTCTCCGCTGCACGCCTGACTTCAGCGAGCTTCTTCGACTGTGACCTGAGTGAGGCTGATTTCTCACAGGCCGTGCTGGCAGGCGCCCGACTCCATGGCTCATCGCTCGATGAGGTCAAGGGCGGCGAGTACCTGAGGGATATCGTGATCGACAGCACTCAGGTGCTGCCTTTGGCGCTGCGGGTCTTCTCCGCCTTGGGCATACGCATCGACGACGAACGCGAGACACCCGAGTCATAAACTGACGTCCTTGAATTGTTTGGTTTAGCCCGAGGGAGTTCCCGAGTCAGAGCTGACGATTCCCGATGCGAGAAGAGCGAACGAATAGACGGTGCCCGGTTCATATGCAATGGACCAACCATAAACAGGACCAGGAACATTGCCACCGGGCCCGACGTCGTCCACGCTCCAATCGAGGAGGTCTGTAGTGGACGGATCCACGATTGCCTTCTCGACGAATGATCCGGTGGCGAGAAAGAACGGATACGACGTGGGGAGTGAAATCTCGACCCCCGAACGCCCATGTGCATCTGTGACCGAGTCGGCAACTTTCACTCCTGGGAGAGTGGCCAGCACCTGGTACAGCGCAGATCGAAACGCCGGGGTGGCCCCGACATCGGGTCCGGACAAGAGCTGGACGACGGCACCGAACGTATTGAACGCACCCGGCGCCTCTGAGTCGATGGCCTCGATACCGGTGTCGCGATGAGAGATCAGTGATCCGAGCGAGGCGGCATCGGTAGGCAGGTCGGACACGTCAAAGAGCTGAAGGGGCGATCCATTCTCGGCAAAAGCTCCGCTCGTCCCGATCTGCGCATTGGTCGACGATGCACTTTGAGGGCATGCGAACAATGCGTTGGCCCCGTCGATGATCGGCGGGATCGCATCGCGTCCTCCGATCGAGATGGCTCCATATCCGAGACCAGGCTGACCTTCCGCCTGCCAAGCTGCCCGATCTGCGGATGAGATGAAAGTGGTTCCAGACGGCGTGAAGGTGCAGCGACCGGTCCCGGTCGCATCGACCCACGTAGCGAGCTGGGCTTGCGCCAGAAAGTAGACGTTCGGCCCGGGTAGCCGGTCGCCCGGTGGGGAGGACGGCGACATCTGTGCGCTTTCCTCCCAAACCTGGTTGTAGTACTGGCCGGGTTGTAGGACCGGAGTGGGCTGAGCGGCAGCAATGTTGGCCAAATAGTGAAGCTGCGCCGCCGCGGCACTTGACGGGCCACCCTTTCCGGTCGGAAGGAGGATGCCAGCAACGAGCGCGATCACGGCGGCGGCAGCCAGGCCAGGAACCACGTACATCACGTGACGGCGACGAGGGCGTGATCGCGCCTGCGGGCCGGACTCGATGGTCGAAGGCGCCGGGGCCAGTGGAGCCGATTCCACCAGCTCGATCACCAACGCACGAATCTTCGTGTCGAGCACGTCACTCGTCGACATGGAGTACCTCCTTTAGGCGCGATCTCGCACGGGCGAGATGTCGTTTGACAGATCCATGACTGATCTGCAGCAGCAGCGCTATAGCGGCAGGATCAAGGTCCTCCCAGTAGGTGAGGACAATGACCGCTCTCTGTCGGACGCTAAGGCACTTCACCGCCTCGAGAACCTCGGGCCGGATCTCGTGGGTATCAGTCGGCTCAGGCTGCGCCGCACGTTGCTCCCGCCACGATCGTCGAAGAGATGATCGACGGAACATAGCGGCTTCGTTGTAGACGCTCCGGTACAGATAGGGCTTCTTGTCGGCAACCTTGGACCAGGTAGGGGACGTCAGGCAGCCGAGAACCGCAGCGGAGACGACATCGGGAGCGTCATGCGGGCCTACGAGTCCCGTTGCGAACCGAATCAGCGCGTCGGAGTGCTTTCTATAAAGCTCTTCGTCGGCGCCGTCCATACCATTTACGATGCCGCAGACCCCCTACTCGGGTGACACGGTGCCGATCAGAATTTACACTCCTCCGGTGGATGGCTATACGAAACCGCTGGTCATGGCCTCGCATCGGTCGGGTTGCCTACATCTGCGATCTCGCGTCCGTATCTGTCTTCGATCCGGACCACATCGTCCAGTTCCGTGGTGCTTGCTTCCAGGACGACGGTGTCGATCAGGGCAGTCATGCGGTGGCGGGTACCGGGGGACAGATGGACGGCTTCTCCCGGAAGGAGCTCGAATGCCTCAAGCGAACCGTCGGCAGCCCCGACTTCGAACAGGAGTTTCCCAGATTGCACAGCAATCGTCTCCTCCTTCCGCACGTGGTATTGGAGCGAGAGCGCCTGCCCGGCGTTCACGTGCAGCGTTTTCCCGCAGTACTTTCCAGGGACAAGGGCGAAATGAGTCTCAAAACCCCAAGGTTTGTCGATCCGCTCCACTTTCGAAGTCCATTCCGCCTTCGGCATTGTCACCTCTCAATTCGACGATGACCGATCGTACCGGGCGACCTCAACGAGGTGGCCCGCCGGGTTGCGGCTGAGAGGATGGATGGCGGGACTGATCTGATCCCATCAAGGGCGGCAGCTGTCGCTACCCGTGATGGCGAAGCCGGTGGATGTCTCCGCCTCGGGGAGCAGCGCGCTCTTCGCGGGTGCTGCAACGTAGACGGGGACGCCGTACTCGGAGAACGTCAGCGTGGCGACCGTCGTCGCAGGTCCATGAGGAAAGCCGTCGAGGGCCGCCGGGACCTTCACACCGTGAGGCAGGTGCCCGCTGAAGTAGAGCGTGCTGCGCACTCTGACGAGGCGACCGGCACCGTCGAGCCATACGTGGGTCTGGCGTTGGGTCAAGACCTGCGGCGTCTGGTGTGGCGCGCAGACATGCAGCGGTACGTATTTGACTTCGTACTGTGTGGTAGCGATGCCTGCGATGTCGGCCGATCCGAGCTCGGTTACCGATGCCACCGGATTGGGGCCGCGCAGCGTGTCGAGAGCGGTCGACGCGTTGAGGGCCAGGGAAAGCCCGCGCTGCGAGCGCGGCAGGGAAGGAAACGGAAGAACTCGGTACTTTCCGGTGAACGCCAGCCCGGGTACGGGGTTGGCCTGATAGACGGTCCCGCCGATCACGATGGCGTCCATGGTGCTCGTCGAGGAATCCGGGTGCAGTGGCTGGTTGCCCGTAGCGGTGAAGCTGATGTCTCGATCAAACTCGGTGACGCGCACGTCGTCGGTGGCGAAGTTCACCTCCCCGTGGCCCGAAAGGGAGGCCCGGAGCTCAGGGTTCGGGCTCGAGGTGACATGGGTGTACGAAAAGTGCGCGCTTCCGGCGCTCTCGGTCGTCGCGAGCACGTCCGCCACCCATCGGGATGGGGATGGGCCCGAAGACCCTTGCGTGATGCTGAGTGCGGCACCGGCAGTTGCACCCACCAGGAGAAAGAACAGCAGGAACCACGGAGTCAGGCGACGCACAGGAAGTGAATTGTGCCCCAAGCGGACCTCCAGTTGCTGTGATCACGTCTCCCGCGACACCGAGTCATCTGCGTTGTCGACGGATATAGGCTCGCCCGTCGCTCCGGGTCGTGGCCCTTGATATCGACTTGGACTTGTCCTAACGTCTCGAACGAACTCCGAATGACAAATAGCTGGTAGGGGGCGATTCGGTGATGGCTTCTCGGGGGGCGGTGCCGGCCTCGATTTTCGGCATTGAAGAGAACGGCGGGTACTAATGCACCGAATGTATTCACCCTACGGACGGTACGGGGACACCGTGCAAGAGACATTTGTACTGAGTGACGACGCGAAACGCTTACGTCGTTATTTCGAGGACCAGTTCATCCAGCATGGTTCCGGTCCAGGCCTCTCGGACATCATGACCGATCTGGGATTCGATCAGAACCGGACCTGGGATGCCCTGCATGAGTTGGAACGAGGGGTCCAGGTCATGTTCGTTCCCGGGACCGAAACTCTGGTCAAGATGCCGCCGTTCAGCTATGTCCCCACCCGCCACCGGGTAAGTGTCGACGACGGACGCAGTTGGTACTCGGGTTGTGCGGGGGAGTCGTGTGCCATAAACGGGCTGTTCCCCGGGGAAACAGTGACCGTCACATCCACTTGCCCGGATTGCTGGGACACCGTCGTGTTTCGCGCCAAGGACCGTACGCTGGTCTCGATCGAGCCTGAAACCGCGGTGATTCACATCGGTATTCATCCGCGTGACTTTTCCAAGGATTGGAATGTCACCTGCGACAACATCAACTTCTTCCGCTCTCACGAACACGTCGAGGCATGGGAGTCACAATTTTCTGAAAAACGAGGCGTTGTGTTCCCGGCTCAGCTCGGGCTGCAATGGGTGGACGGTATATCGCGCTCCAGATACTGGGATTACGACAGGGGTCCTGACGTAGCCAGTGGTGACGTCATGGTGGAAGGTTTTGCGAAGTTCGGTCTGGACGTCGGGATTTGGCGGTAACTGTGATGTCACCGATTGTCTCTACGAACGCGCCGTCTTAGGGTGAGCGTCGAGCCGGACGGGTCGGGGGCATCGTCGTCGGGTCCCCAGGTGGACGCTGGATTCATCCGGCGAGGGGTGGAGTTGGCCGATCTCAATGCTGTCCGAGTTGCGCTCTATCAGCACACGCACGACAGCCAACTGGCAGATCTGCCTTTGGCGGCAGAGCTCGACGAGGACGGACGGGCATTGTTGGTGGACAAAGCCGTCGCTTGGTTGAGTGAGCATGCCGGGTCCGGCCCGGTCGCGGAGCCATCCGAGGACGAGTTGCGCCGGCTCATAGCTATGGCGAAGGGCTTCGAGCCAACGGAGCTCCAGTTCCAGGCATGGCGCAATATTCCGGCCTTCGAGGAATTCCCATCGGCCGCCCGCTGGGAGGCCGAGCGGCCCGATGTCCCGAGCGGGTTCCTCGTCGCCGTGATCGGTGGTGGGTTCTCCGGTCTCGCCATGGCCGTGCAGCTGTCGCTGCTCGGCCTCCCCTACGTGCTCTTTGACCGTCACGCCGAACCCGGCGGCACGTGGACACGCCACCGTTACCCCGACATTCGTGTCGATACACAATCGATCAGCTATGAGTTCGGCTTCGAAAAAGGCTACAAGTGGAGCGAGTACTTCGGGCGGGGAGCGGAGGTCAAGCGTTACGTCGACCATATAGCCAAGAAGTACGGGATCTACGAGCACTCGCGCTTCGGGTGCGAAGTGCGCCAGGCCACTTTCGACGAAAGCCGCAACGTATGGGTACTCGATGTGGCCACGCCCAGCGGCACCGAATCGGTCGAAGCCAACGTGATTGTTTCCGGTACGGGACTGTTTGCGAACCCGAAGATCCCCCATCTGGAGGGACAAGAAAACTTCGAGGGTGTCATCGTGCACCCCTCCGGTTGGCCCGCGGACTGGGAGGCCACAGGGCGGCGGGTGGCGGTCATCGGGAACGGCTCGACCGGCGTACAGCTCTTGTCGCCGATCGCCCGAGAGGCCGAACAAGTATTCGTGTTCCAACGAACGCCCCAGTGGGTTTCTCCGCGACCCAGGTACGGCCAGCCCATGGAGCCTGAAGTGCGATGGCTGATCGACAACTTTCCGGCGTACTGGAATTGGTGGCGCTTCACGGCCATGGCATTCGGTGATCTCCACGATTATCTGATCCCCGACGAAGCGTGGATCGAGCAGGGCGGCAAGGTAAACCGGGCCAGCGACAAGATGCGCTCCGATCTTGTGGCCTACATGAATGCCCAGACAGGCGGCCGCCAAGATCTCATCGACCGGCTCGTTCCCGATTATCCGCCGTTCGCCCGACGCTTTGTGGTCGATAATGGCTGGTATCAGGCGTTGACCCGCGACAACGTTGAACTGGTCACCGATCCCATCGTTCGCCTGACCGCCAAGGGGATCATGACCGAAGATGGCACGGTGCGAGAGGTCGACACGATCGTCACCGCCACCGGTTTCGAGGTGACCCGCTATCTGCTGCCGGCCAGGTTCATCGGTCGAGGAGGTGTCGACCTCCACGACGACATGTGGTCGATCGACGGCCCGCGGGCCTACGTGAGCCTCATGGTCCCCAAGTTTCCCAACATGTTCATATTGTACGGTCCGAACTCCCAGCCCACATCGGGGGGAGCGGGCCTTCATCACTGGTGGGTGCTCTGGTCAGCGTACGCGGCTCGATGCGTCATGCGCATGCTCGAGGAGAACAAGTCGAGCGTGGAGGTAACGGACGAGGCGTACGTGCGCTACAACCAAGCATTGGACGACGAAGCGTCAAAGATGCTCTATGGGCGAGCCGAGGCGGTACCAGAGAAGAATTACTACGTCAACGAATATGGTCGGTTGTTGGTGAACGCTCCGTGGAAGGGTCCCGAGTTCTACCGGCAATGCACCCATATTGAATGGGACGATCTCGAATTTGAGCTGAGTAGCTCCCGTCATCACATCGACGGAGAACGACCCGCTAACGTTGAGTACCGATGTCCGGGTTGTCCGACCTCATCGGTCTCCACATCGAGCGTTGGGAGACCTCCAGCGTCGAACAAGGGGTGTTCCATACCTCCGTGCCGGAGGTTGTAGCAGACCACTTTGAGGTTTTCGCGGAGACGATCCTCGGCGCTCGCGTCCGCGACGCCTTGTTCTACGCCTCTTCAGCAGGATGTGTCGCAGGAGTGACGCTCCAAGATGGGCGGCGCGTTGTGATCAAGGCCTACCAGTCGCAGTGGGGCCGACCATTCCTCTCGGCTGTGCGTCGGATGCAAGAACAGCTGACCGAAGCGCGGTTTCCCTGTCCTGGTCCGATCTTCGGGCCGGCGTTGGCAGGACCGGCTTTGGCCACCGTCGAGGAGTTGGTGACGGACCCCGGAATGAGGACGTTCGCTGAAAGCGAGATGGCGGCGAGTGCCCGAGGGCTTGCAAGGCAAGTGGAGGTCTGCCGCGGCTCTATCGAACCTGATCTGGCTCGCCACCCTCTTCGGGCGAGCACGGGGGAGTTGTACCCCCAGCCTCACAACCCCATCTTTGATTTCTCCCTGCGGGCAGAAGGTGCCCGCTGGATCGACCGGTTCGCCGCCGCGGCCAAAGCCGCCAGGGCTGTGGATGACTCCCGTCCGACCGTGGTGCACACCGATTGGTCTGCCCGAAACATACGGCTCGAGAACGGTGAACTCGTCGTCGCGTACGACTGGGACTCGCTGGCCGAGGCCACCGAATCGGTCGCCGTGGGACAGGCAGCCGCAACCTGGCGATCGACCGGGGAGGCCACAGACCCGATTGCACCCGGTTCAGACGAGGTCCAGGCGTATCTATCCGCCTACGAGGTCGGTTCCCACCGGCTCTTCACCGCCGAGCAACGACAGTCCGCCCTTGCGGCGGCACTGTGGGTCCTGGCCTACACGGCCCGCTGCGAATACGCGCTCGAGGCCTCCACCGGCAAGCGAGTGGAGCGGGCGCGGGCACGTCTGACTGACGATGGTTGGTCGTATCTTTCTTGACGGCTGACGTGCCTGGCTCGGTGTCGCGGCCCGGCTGGTGGGAGAATCTGCTTGTGGAGGATCTCGCCGATGACCTCGCCGCTCTCTATGTGCACCACCTCGAGGTGGGCGCAGAGACAGCGGCTCAACTAGGTGGGACGGTGGCCTACCGGGCCGACGAGATAGCGAAGCAAGAAGTTCGCTGGCCCTCCCGACGACGGTGGATCAAAATCATCCGTGAAGAGTTGGCGGAGTTGCCGGATCCGCTCCGAACGTCGGTGGGAATGTCCTTGGCGGCTTCGTTCGCTCGGGGCGAGGACCTGGTCCACCCGGATCGGTACCTCGGCAACCCTGGTCATACCCTCCAGACGTCCTACTTCCACGGCATCGCCGAGGCGAAGGTCGCTTTCGGCCTCGCCGACCTGAGGCTGTTGCTGGCGGTCGATTCAGTTCGCCTGTCAAGAGTTCCCCATGACCGTCTGACGTACCTCGGCATGATCTTGGATCGAGCGCAGGTGTTACGTGCCATGGAAGTGACGGGCGCAGTCTCGGTCATCGACGAGGTCGCCGCCCGGGTACTCCAGTGGCGTCCGAGCGGTTTGGACAACAAGGACGTCATGCGATTGCAAGCCCTGCGAGAGCGAGCAGCTGAGCTCAGTGGGCAAGAAGTGCCTTCTGACACCGTGGTCAAGCCAGTGGAGGCATCCGACGGTTTCGGTGCTGCCATAGTGTCGTTCCTGGGCGACGGCGACCCCTGGCCCGCTGGTATCAGTGAGTTCCTGATCTTCCTCGCGACGGCGAGCACGGCGAAGCCCACGCCAGCCTGGGAACGGCGGTTCTGGACGCTTGTGCCAGGGGTCGACAAACCCGGGTCGCTCGTACACAGCCTGCTCGACCTGCTCGCCACGGCTCCCCCGATCGAGAGGAACCTCCATGGCACGGTGCTGCCGTTGCTCCTCTACGCCAATGATGACCTCGCCAGGGGCATCGTGTGGGCGGCCGCCCTGCTCGACGAGCAGTGGGGGCCTCCGACCCTGCGCCGTGTGGCCCTCCGGTGTCTCAACGAGTCGCGCGGTCGAAGCGTGCGACACGTCACGGTTCAAGGTGAGAAGGTACCGTTCGCTTGCATCTACGCCCTCGGTCGGATCGCCGATCCCGCATCGATAGCGGTGCTGAGCGAATTCATGCAGACCATCAACAATCGGACAGTGCTGAAGCGCATCGGCGACGTTTTGGATCCGGTGGCGGCCGAGCGTCATCTCACGGTCACGGATCTTCTGGAAGAGAGCACGCCCGACTACGGACTCGACCACAACGGTCTTCGCCATTCGACGCTGGGAGACGGAGCTGCCTCCATTCAGCTTGACGACCGGACCGGAGCCACGTTGTCGTGGAGCACCTCGGACGACTTCGCTGCCGAGTACGCCGACGAGGTCGAGGAGACAAAGTCAGCCTGGGCGGCGATCCGCTCTGCAGCAGTCGCCGAACGTCTCCGCATCGAATCGCTCCTTGCGAGCCAGCGCCGGTGGCCCGCTCACAAGTTCGTCCAACGCTATGTCGATCACCCCCTGTCGGGGTGGTTCGGGCGCCGCCTCGCGTGGAGCGTCGGGAGTCCGAGTCGGGGCAACGTCGTCGGCATCCCGTTCCAGGAGAATGGATCGCCCTCACCACCCCAAAGGTCACCACAGAACAGCATCCTCGCCTGCTTCAGAGCCCCGTGAGCGATGATCGAGGTGCTCGATCGCATCATCGCTCGAGCACTCTTGCTTGCCGATGACAGGGCCATTCGCAACAAGGCATTTTTGCGAGCCGTTCGATCTGCTTTATGACCACCGGGTTGACAAATACACCGGCAGACATGTTCACTCCTCAAGAAATGTTCAGAGCGCTTTGGCTCCCAAGGCGATGTCGAAGCCGGCGCCGTTGCGTGCCAGGCCCACCAGGAGGATGCCAGCCCATTCAAGGACCGTAGGCCATCTCGAGCCCTCCTGCGTCGAGGGGCCGCATGTCCAAGCTCTCCAGAAACGCCGCGACGCGTGCCTTCGCCTCGGCGCTGTCGCCGGCGAAGAACACGTCCACGGGCTTGTCTTCAGCAAGGACGCCGCTGAAGATCGTATTGAATGCCTTCACGACGTGTGTGCCCTCGGGGGCGGCGGCGGCGATCTGCTGGGACATCGAGTCGCCCGCGGTAGTCACGAGTCCGCTGGCGTCGGCGTTGAACGGGTTGGTGATGTCGACGAGGATCTTGCCGGCCAGCGCATCGCCGTAGTGCGCGACCACTTCAACCGCGCCGGCGTACAGGACGGCGACGATGACGATGTCACCCGCCGGCGTTGCCCCGAACGTGCCGACGGTGGCTCCGTTGCCGATCTGGTCGGCAAGTGCCTGAGCCTTGGCGGTGTTGCGGCTCATGATCTCGATGGTGTGGCCGTGCTTCGCCGCCCGGGTGCCGATGGCGGTGGCCATGTTGCCCGAGCCGATGATGCTGATGGTGGTCATGATGTGTGCTCCTTCGTGGTGTCTGGATTAGTTGGTCGTGAGGGTCTTGTTGGTGTGATGGCTGGCGTGTCGAAGGTCGTCCATGCCGGCGACGCGTTCAGATCACTGTGGTGCCGCCGTCGACAACCAGCTCCATGCCATTGACGTAGCTCGAGTCGTCCGAGGCGAGGAACAACGCGACCGACGCGATCTCCTCAGGGCGGCCCATCTCTCGCCGCGGGATCACGGACTCGAACTGCGCCTTCATCTCCGCGGCCATCACCTCCTCCATCATCGGCGAGGCGACCTGGCCGGGGGTCAGCACGTTCACCCGGATCTTCCTGTCTCTCAGCTCGGACACCCACACCCGTGCGTAGGCGGGCAGCACGGCCTTGCTCGCTGCGTACACACTCCAATCGGGGTAACCCCGGAGCGAAGCGTTCGACCCGGTCATGAAGATCGAGCCTCCATCGTTGAACAGCGGCAGCGCCTTCTGGACCGTGAACAGCGTGCCGCGCGCGTTCAGCGAGAAGGCGGCATCGAACTGCTCCTCGGTGATCTCGCCGAGCCCGCCCTGCTCGCCCACGCCGGCACTTGCCCACAACACGTCGACCGTGCCCTTTTCCTGCTTGACCGTCTCGAACAGTCGGTCCAGATCGTCGAGGTCGGCCGAATCGGCCTGCACGCCGGTCACGTTCCGGCCGATCAGCTTGACGGCTTCGTCCAGCGCGTCCTTCCGCCGGCCCGAGATGAAGACGTGAGCTCCTTCGTCGACGAACAACTTGGCACCGGCCAGCGCCATACCGCTTGTCCCGCCTGTGATCACCGCGACCTTGCCATCGAGCTTTCCCATGATTACTCCGTTCACTTGCCGCTGTCGATGTTATGTACACCGATCTGTGTGCTTAACGTACCAGACGGCGACGCAGGCGCAAGCTATGCACACCGGTCGGTACCCGATGGGGCTACGCTGGGCGTGTGACGGAGTTGGAGAAGGGGCCGCGAGGCCTGCGCCGCGGCAGGGGCGCACGAGAGCGAATCGTCAGCGCTTCACAACAGCTGTTCCGCGATCAAGGCATCAACTGCACCGGCATGGACCAGCTCTGCGCGGTGGCCGAGGTGTCCAAGCGCACGCTTTACCAGCACTTCACCGGCAAGGACGAGCTGATCGCCGAATGCCTACGCCGATTCGATCCCGACATCCTGCCTGAAGTGTTCGACCGCACCGACCTCACACCCCGCGAACGACTCCTCGCCGCCTTCGACATCCACGCGCCTCTGTGCCCGTTCATCGCGGCGGCCGTCGAAATCCCCGACCCGGGCCACCCGGCACGCGTTCACGCCCGCGACTACAAGAAAGCCTTTGCCGCGCGGCTCACCGATACCGCCCGCGAGGCTGGCGCCACCAACCCCGAACAGCTCGGCGAACAACTGGCGCTGCTGCTGGATGGCGCCTCGGCCCGCAGCCGAGTCCTCAACACCGAGACCCTCGCCACCGCCGCCGCCATCGCGGCCGTCCTCGTCGACAACGCCATCCCCACGGCAGCGGTACCGCCCGGCGCAGGCGGGAACCCTTCAGCCGGGACGGGGCTGCGTGCCGGATGCGGCGGCGAGTGGAGCCGAAGTTGACGGCGAGTGAGGTTGACGAGTTGACGATGAAAACGCCAGGCTGGGATGAGACCTCGCTGTGCTGTTGAACAGCGCCGTGCCGATCGTCAGCGAGGGGTTCGGCCCATGGTCGCTCAGCGCCGTGTCCGGCGGATGAAGCGGAACCCACTCGCATGCGCAGCTGTCGCCTCGTCGGGTGCGCGAAAGTTTAGGAGTGAGTGACGAGGAGCGGGAACTTATCGAGGTGCTCTTTGATGAGTGGGGTGAAGCCGAGTGGGATCGCATGGAGAGCGACGTGGCCGCCCGGGTCTCGCTTGAGATCCACCGCCGATTTCTGGCCCGCTACCTTCCTTTTGGCCGGGTGTTGGAAGTGGGCGCGGGCGCTGGGCGCTTCACGATCGAGCTGGCCCGGTCCGGCCGCAGTGTGGTTGTCGGCGATTTATCCCGGGTGCAGCTTGAGCTGAATGCGCGTCATGTGGCGGAGGCTGGATGCCAGGCTGCGATCGAGGCTCGGCTGAGGGTCGACATTTGTGATCTTTCGGGATTCGAATCCGCTTCGTTCGATGGCGTGGTGGCCTTCGGCGGCCCGCTTTCGTATGTCTTCGATCGGGCCCCCGAAGCGTTGTCGGAGTGCCTGCGAGTGCTGCGACCGGGCGGAACCATCGTGGCCAGCGTTATGTCCCTCGTGGGCTCTGCCCGCCACTTCCTCCCCAACTTTCCCGCGGCCATAGCCGGGGCGGGACTGCCTGCATTCGACGCGTTCCTTCGCCACGGCGACCAGCGCACCGTGCCGCCCGCCCATCCGTGTCAGATGTTCACTGCCGACCAGGTCCGTGCTCTTGTAAAAGGGTGCGGAGGTGAACTGGTTGGTATTTCGGCCAGCAACTGGTTGTCCCTGGCGCCCGAGCATGTCGTTGACCAACTCAACCAGGATCCTCAGGTGTGGGCGTCGTTTCTTGACTGGGAGGAGCGGTTCTGCACCGAAGCGGGCGCCGTGGACGGCGGCACGCATCTGCTGTTTGCCGCAACACGGCGCTGATGATTTCGACGTGTGACTGGGTGCATGGGCCGGTGCACCATCCGCGAGGGGTCACCCGACCGGGGGTCCAAGACCATCTTGGGGGGCCGTAAGAGGCCCCACCGGCTGACCACCGTACAGTTTCGCCCGCTCGGTCCGGCTAGGGGCGGATCTCGTAGAAGGCGTTGGCCGGGTGGTCGATCGCCAGGCGTCGGAATCGAGTGAACCCGGCCCCCTCAGCCATCGCTCTGGCTGCGTCCTGGTGCATCCCGAGGGTGCCGAATCCTGCACCGTCGGGTTCGCTCATGGCGGAACTGAGGCAGGTGAGCACGCTCGCTCCGTACATTAACGATGCCATCGGGTTGAGCGCCGCGTTCTCGGCGAAGGTCGGCAGACCATCTATCTCGACCATCAGCCATGTTCCGTTGTCGGACAAAGAGCGACGGATGGCGGCTGCGACGTCGAACGGTCGGGTCATGTCGTGCATGCAATCGAACGTGCACACGAGATCGAGTGAACCGTCATCGGGCAGCGGGTCAACCCGGGGATCAGAGAAAGCTACGTTATCGAGGCCCTGTTCGGCGAGGCGTACTTTGGCACGGTCGATTGCGTGTTGGCTGATGTCGTATCCGACCACTCGGCTTTCGGGGAACGCCTTCGCGATCGTCAACACCACAGTACCGGTCCCGCAGCCGATATCGGCTACTGCCGCGCCCTTTGTCAGGCGTTCGACGACTCCATCGAGGGCAGGCAACACGACCGACAACACGTTCGCCTCGTTCCACGCCTTGAGGGACATCTCGATCCCCAGCGCCCCTGACTCGCCGAACACGTCGTAAGAGTGACCGACCCCGGTGCGGAATGACTCCAGTAGTCGGGGAGCCACTCCCACGGTCGCTGGAAGGCTGTGGAACCACCCGAGACCGAACGCGGGATGGTGCTCGTCGGCGAGCACGGCAACTGCTTCGGGACCCATCGAGAACTTCTCGCGTCCCCCAACCGATGTGTCGACCTCGATAAGGTGAGCCGCCGCCTGGTTGTAGAGCCATTCCCGTACCCATCTCTCATGCAGACCGGCACGTTCAGCCAGTTCTTCGCTGGTAGCCGGTGCAGTGGCCAACGCCCGGTACAAACCGAGTTGGGCGCCTAGATATATCAACGTCGCCGTGACGGCGCCTTCCATCTTCGAGAACAGGGTAAGCGACAGTCCCTGCAACGCCTCCATATCCAAGCCTGGCTGACTCATGATCCCTCTTCCCCCTGCTGGAAGAACACCAGCGAGGCATTTCAATACTCGCACAACAGAGAGCACTGGCCCGGCTTGTCAGCGGCCGCGGCATCCCCGTTTCGCTTTGGTCGTCGCATGGCCGACAAGCGGGCCGGCGGCTCTGCTTGCGGGAGGCAGCATTGATCCATTTCATCTCCTGGCTCATTTCGTCTCCTGGCGCTTTCAGCCAAAGAGCGGATCCATCCGAAGTCGACGAACTGCCCTGCCCTTTCCCGCCGACCCGGAGGTGAGTCCTCAACGGTGACGTGGGACGCACGGCGGGTGTGATCGGCTGGTGCCGACGACTGGCACCCGCCGGCGAGCGGGAGCATTCGGGGCTAGCTGTAATGGATGCCTCTACCCGGCCATTACATGGGTGAGCCGGCTGAAAGGGGTGCGGAGGTGGATTCGGACAAGGCACGGTTCGAACAGATGTTCCGGGACAACGCCCGGACTGTTCTTGCCTTTGCTTTGAGTCGGACCAAGCCCGAGGAGGCAAAGGACGTTGTTGCCCAGACGTTTCTCGTTGCCTGGCGACGATTTGCCGAGGTCCCGGACGACCCTCTGCCCTGGTTGATCGCTGTGGCAAGGCGGACGTTGGCCGACCGACGACGGGCGGAGAATAGGCGAGAAGCCCTATCCATTCGTCTTTTGAGCAGGCACCGCTCGCTCTCGATATCGATCGATCCCGATGTTTCAGAGAGGCTCCATATGCGTGGATCCATCGGAGCTGCGCTGCAGGGTCTTCGTGCGGACGACCGGGACATTCTCGTGCTCGTGGCCTGGAGGGACTTCACGCTCGCCCAGTTGGCCCAGGCGCTCGGGTGTTCCAAGCCAACGGCCTCTGTCCGCCTACATCGTGCTCGTCGTCGATTTGCCGAGCTGCTCAATGAGACGGACGCCAAGAGCGATGAAGAATCCAGCGAGTTTGTCTACTTGCCACTGATGAGGGAGGTCCGATGAGACTTTCGGTTGATCACGCGATGGATCGACTTGCTCAGGCTCGGCCAGTCACTATGGACGACTACGGAGCCGTGTTCAGTCCGTCTGAGGAGGACGAGCTCCTGGCCGGGATCCTGTCCGATCCCGGACCCGAACCAACTCGTCCCAGGATTCATTCCGAGCGTCGGTGGGCGGTCTTGGTGGTCGCCGCCGTTACGGCAGTTGTCGTCGCCCTTGTGGTCTATGCCAGCGTGCCGGGGCCCGGGCGCCATGTCGGAAGTGCGCCGGCCACGCCATCTGGGCAATGGCGGCTCGCCGGCTATTTCCAACCAAACTGGCAGCAGAGCCTTGCTGGTCCGACGGCCGGGGCCCTTACGTGTCCGACCACGCAAGTGTGTTACATCACTGATGGAAATGCTGTGACCAACCCGATCGGTCATGTTCCTGGCCCGGCGATCCACCTCTTTGTTTCGACGGATCACGGCGCGACATGGACCAATGTGAATCCCGAGGGGGTGACGAGCTTCTCGAGCGCCCTGGTCTGCCCCGAGGGCAACGCCAAGGACTGCATGGCGGGCGGACTCGAGGGCACGAACCCGGTTCTTCTCGTCACGACAGATGGCGGGGCCTCCTGGGTCGGTCGCTCGTTGCCGTCCGGGGCGGGAAAGCTGATCGACTTGGCGTGCACCTCGTCCTCGCGCTGTGTGGGAGTGTTCAGCACGAGCACGGACTTCTATTCGTCCGACGGCGTGGCCTTTGTCACTGATGATGGTGGTGAGTCGTGGACGCCGGCTGACACCGGCGGCGTTCTCCTCCAGATTCTCAGCTGCGCCGATGCAACCTGCGTCGGGTCGGGCTTCATCCCAGGCCCCACCCCGACGTCCAGAGTGACCGTCGTGAACCTCTACAGCGCCGATTCGGGTTCCTCATGGAGCGAGTCCACCGTGCCGCCCGGCTTCGGGTTCCTCGATGGCTCAGCCGAGTCGCTCGACTGTTCCGATGCCACCCACTGTTTTGGGATCGGGGGGACTGAGACGACTCCCGGACAGGCGCTCAGGGGTGCCGCCGTTGCCTCGAGCGACGGCGGCGCCAGCTGGCAACTGGTGCCAGCGCTCTCGGGTATCCAAGCATTTGCCATTGCCTGTCCGACCCAGGACAACTGCTATGTCGGCGGAGGAGGGAGCCAGAAGGGCGACACGAGTCAGTCGATCACGTTCCGGGCAGATGGACAGAACGACACACAGGTGGGATCGGGCTCTGGCCGGGAGACTGTACCCGTGCCGGTCTCGCCATGGGTTTACTCGAGCGTCGACGGGGGAACCACCTGGTCGAAGACCACCTTGGCGGTCCCGAAAGAGGTCCCTTCTGGCACATCGGGCTCTTCTCTTGAGTTCATCGGTCAGCTCTCGTGTCCTTCGGCCCTCGTCTGTGTTGGCCTCGGGACGGGCGACGAAACGGGCCAACACACCGCCACCTACACGAACGCTCCGGTACGGCCGGGCACGTAATTACTGAGAGTCCGACCTTTCATCGGAAAAGACCCGTCTTCGACCGCCGCGGGTCCCAACCAATATCGGAGTAAACCAAATGGGCGGTCGCTGCGTCATAACGACGTAACCGTTCGCATCATCAGTTTGTAGTCCCATCCAAAACGCAGCCGTCGTGGAGGTCTGATGCTCCCTACCCTTGATCTGGCGCGCCCCGAACCGTCGTCCAGTGAGGACAACTCGCCTCTACGTGACCGCCCCCGTCGACGGAGAGACGGTCGATGGCTCGTGGGTGGTGCGGTGTTATGCCTGCTGATCGGCGCTTGGGTCGACTCGCTGGTCTTGGCGCCGAGTTCGGCTACCGAGATGAACAGAGAGGGTCCGGTCCTCGTCATTGGCGACAGCTTGGTCATGCAGGCGACCACGGCGCTTCGGTCGTGGAATCTCCCGTCGGTACCGATTCTGGCCGACGGCGGCCTCGGTTCGGCCCCGTGTGACTGGGAGCAGGGTTACACCGACCCACTGACAGGTAAGTACCTGAAGTTCTCCGAGGTGTTCCACAAGGCCCGGCCCGCTGCCGTTGTGTTCGCCTTCACCGGCAATCCGGGCCTGGATTCACGTTCGACCGGGTGTGTCAACTCCTCGGGTCACTACGCCCTGTCAACCCTTCTTGCCAGCTACAAACGGGCGCTCACCGACATGGCGCGCTACGCCAGTGCGTACGGCGCACAGGTCTTCATCTCGGCGAGCCCGCCGCGGAATCCCGCCACTCCAGCGGGCGTCTATCGGGGTCCGGGCGGAACGATCGAGTACGGCTTCAACGGCGTGCCGGCACTCAACCGGCTTTACGAGCAGATGGCCCGGTCGTCCCCAGGTGCCACCCTCCATTGGACCTACGACCCTGACCCGGCTGAAGACGTCTCGTCCCCGACGCTGAGGTGGCACTTGAAGGAACGCTGTCTCCCGTGGGATGGCGGTGAATGCGCGACGGGGACGGTGCAAGTCCGCGCAGGAGGGCGTGACGCCATTCACCTCGACACAAGTGGGGCCGGAGCGATCCTCTACGCCATTGGTCTGGTGCAAATGCCACTGGCAGACATGAATGGATGGAGTTCCCTTCCACGTCTCGCCCTCGTGCTTGGTAATACTCAATCGAGTCGGGTGTGGTCACCGCCGCAGGGGTAAACAGTCAGGCTCTGCAATCGGGCCCATCAAGAGGGTCTTGCGACGCTCGCTCGTAACTATAACTAAGCCTTACCGCCCTTGATCAGCTTGCCGCATATCGGCTTGCCATTGTCAAAGTTGACGTAGCCGTTGCCCTTAACCTCGAGCAGCGGCATGCACGATTCCGCCGGGAACATTCCCAGGGTGCCGAAGTGACTGAAGATGGCTGGAGTGGTCAACAAGCCGCCGGCAGTGTAGTCCGAAACCTGTCGTAGTTTCGAGATGAATGCCTTGCGGTTGTCACCACCGAGCTCTAGTCCCTTGATCATCAAGTCGGCGGCCTCGTACGTGTAACCAACTTCAGGATTGGGAATGCCTCCAGGCCAGGTTGTGTATTTCTTGAGGCTGCTGAGGAAGAGCTTGATCGGAGGAGCCGGATTCGCCGTGAGTACGTTGATGGGTGCCGTGGTATACGTGCCTTGCATCGCCGCCAACGCAGAAGGCTGGCTTAGAAGGTTCTGATCGTAACCAGTGGCACAAATCAGTTTGACCTTGAGGTCGGCCTGTTTGAGGTCAGCAGCCAGCGATATGCAACTCGAAAGTATACTGAGCACTTCGACACCATTGCAGCCCAGGTTCTTCATCTGGAGGACCGTCGGACCATAGTCGGCGTTACTTGGAACCAGAGCATCCAGGCACTTGCTGACGCCGTAGGATTTTGAGGTCGCAAAGATTGAGTTTGCCGCGCTAATCGCAGACGGAGCATTGAACACAACCTGTGCCAACTTGGTGATGCCGAGAGCTTTTAGCTCGGGCCCATTGCTGTTGTAGGTGTACAAGTAACCGTTGATCGGCGTTGTCGGGACGCCAATCACGCTGAACATGTTGGTATTCGGTTGCTGGCCCCATTCCGGGCCGTCGAGGGCAGCACCGGTTACCGGTATCCCCTGCCCGCTGAGGTAATGGGCCGAGCCGAACGCGTCGGAGTTGACCTCGATGTCGCCGAAGACGCCTTTGCTCTCCAGAAGCTTGCTGGCCACGAGGTTTCCGGTGGGCGTGGATTGGTCGTCTTCCTCAATGAGCTCGAGCTTGTGCCCGTCCACCCCACCCACCGCGTTCTGCGCGTCGATTCGCGCCTCCGCGCCGTCGAAGACATCAGTGTAGGTCGATGATGCCGAACCGGACTCGTCGGTGACGAATCCGATGCTGATGGGCGCCTTGGTGCTGGCAGAAGCCGACGCACTTGAAATTCCCGTAATGACTCCGGCCAATGAAAGCACCGCTACTGAAGCGCGTGCCGCACCCCGCACCGTCTTGCGCATCCCCAGCCCCCCCGTGACATCCCCCCGTAATCAATCTGGTTTCAACGGTAATCTTCTGCCGATCGCAATACAAGGGAAATGTGAGATTCACTGCAAAATGCAAAATCGACCACCCACCCCGGTCAGATGACGGGCAAGTTCCGCTTGAGCGAGATGTGGGCCGGCTGGCTCGCACGGCAATCTGCAGTACATTCGCGAAACAACACAACGCCGAGTCGGACGAACGGAGACCACGATGCGCATGGGCCGACATGATCTTCGTCAGCGTCCCCGTTGCGACGATGGCCTCAGTTCAGACTGCTGAGTACGTCCGCAGCGAACCCACCGTCGACGGGAAGCGAGACCCCATTCACGTAGCCGGCTGCAGGACTGTTCAGCGCCACGAGCGGAAAGGCTTGCTCCTCCGGAGTCGATCGTCGGCCGATGGGCTGTGCGACGGCATCGATCAATGCGGCGGGAGTTGTCTGCTCGATCTCTGCGAGCATGGGCGTCTGGACGGCGCCCGGAGCCGTGCAGTTCATTCGGATTCCGCTCTTGATGGACTGCACCGAACTGCGCAGTGTCCAAACGAGAAGCGCCTCCTTTGAGAAGCGGTACCCCTCGGCCACCGTCTCAGCGTTTGCCTCGCACCATGCGACAGCGACCCCGTAAGACGGGATCGCGACGAACTCAAGTAGCGTCGGCAATCTGCTCGTCCAGCCCATGCCACCGTTGGAACCCACGCTGACGACAGCGCCCCCTGCCGGCATCAACGGGAGGACCACATCGGTAAGAAGCCGGGTCCCTATGAAGTTTACCTTCATCACGTCGAGCGGCGGCCGACCCGGCGGAATGCCTGCGCAGTTGAACAGAGCATCCACGGGGCCGCCAATCCCCCCCACCACCGCTGCGAGATTGCGGGGCTCGCGCAGGTCGAGTTGGCTGAAGGAGTGTAAAGCCGCGTCAGGTGGTGCCACGTCGACTCCATGTACCTCCGCTCCGAGGTTACACAGCAGGCGAGCGGTGGCATCTCCGACTCCGGAGGAACAGCCACTCACGACGACGCGCTTTCCGGCATAGCCGAGCAACTCTCCATCGGTGATAAACGCTGCCATCAGTTCTCCTTCTCTCGGCCAAGGACCGATCTCGTTCTGTCGACAGTAGACCTATGAGCGGGAAGCTGATGTGGGAACGTTTGTGTCAAGGTATCCCAAGCGCCAGCGTGCACCTCATTTCGCTGCGCCGTCGGGGGGGCTCCCCTATCCAAGGCCCAGCCCGATCTACGGATCAGTGGCCCAGCCAAGTACAAACGGGCGTAGCTGGATCCGTCGTCGGGACGGCATCTCGGAAGTAAGGCTCGAGCCTGGCTCTCCCAACCATTCGTGTAACGCTGACGACGGTGCGGACAGTACAAAGGGTGACGCCGTCTGGTGACGAACAGAGCACCTGGGATGCCGCCCTAACGGGTGATGCCGAGGCATTTGTAGCTACTTTCGACCTTCACCGCAATCGTGTCTACCGTCACGCCGTTCGAATGACCGGAAACGTGCACGATGCCGAAGACGTCATCGCCGCCGCCTTCCTCGAACTGTGGCGCCGTCGGAGGTCTGTACGGGTCGTCGAGGGATCCGTATTGCCCTGGCTTCTTGTCACGACGACGAATCTGGCGAGAAATCTCACACGCAGTCTTCGTCGTTATCGAGCGCTCATCGACTCCCTGCCTCGCGTCGAGGCCTCAGAGAGCGCAGCTGATGTCGCGTTGGAGGAGATGGAGGAGCAGCGTCTCGGCGAACAAGTTCATAAGGCACTTGGCTCCCTCTCAAGCGACGACGCCGCCTTGCTGACTCTCACGATGTTCGAGCACTATTCGCCGGCGCAAGTGGCAGAGGCCCTGGGCATTTCTGATGGCGCAGTACGAACTCGTCTCCACCGCGCCCGATCGCGCATGGCGAACGTAATGGGCCCATTCCTGAGCGGAGACGACGACAAGACCACGAAGGAGGAGACTCGATGAGCACACTCGAGATGGACCCGGTCTTCACGGCCGCACTACGAGAGGCCTTGGTGGCAACAGTTAAGGATGCGCCCCGCGTGCGTCGCCGTTGGCGGTGGCGCCTCGGAGCTGGCGTGTTCTTCGGCTCGACCCTCATCGCCGGAGGGGCAGCGGTCGCCTCCGGTGTGTTTTCTCCGCCCGGGGCGCCTGTCGACACACCGCTCGGCAACGTTCTCACTGCGACGCGCACTGGTTCGGCAACCATCAATCTGGGCCCACCGCCGGCGAAGGCAACCCACCTTTCACTGACGTTGTCGTGCCTCACAGTCGGCACGTTCACCATGTCGAACGGCTCGGCGTTGATTTGCGACGCGGCGGATCTGAGTCACCCACCCCCTCTCGAGGAGGCCAGTGAGGTCGTGCCCATCACACCCGGCAACGACGACATAACGGTCACCACCAGCTCTAACGCCTCGTGGAGATTGCAAGCCATCTACGTGAGTCAAGTCACGACCCCTTGGGGTACCAACGCTGCCGGCCAAACATATGGCGAGCAGAATCAGAATGGGTCGCCGGATCTCATCGCGGTAGCGGTCGACCAAGGGGAGACGCAGGGCTATGTGAAGGCAAGCCAACTCAACTGCGCAACGCGCGGTGACGTGGAGACACCAGCGCAGGCCCTCATCTGGGACCAGGAATCGAAGAATCGAGACATCTCCATTCCCACATACAAGAGTGACGGGACGACGGTCATCGGGACATTCCTCATTGGTGATGCCACCGGACCCGATGCCCGGACTGTTCCACTCTCGTCGCTTCATCTGGATTGCACGAACACCGGAAATGGCGCGGCGATTGGGCCGTAGGTAACTCTTACTGGTTTCGTCCAGAGATTCGACATGGTTCCTGTTTGGCTATTCCAGAACGCACGTGGCGGCCCGAGCAACGGCGCATGGAGGCCGGCGCATGGATCCGGACTATTCCATGATCTCCGATGCACCCGTTCGGTGCATCAAGGGTCGCTGTGGGAGTTCGTCTGCGCTCCTTGTCCTCGCTCTGGCTCGCGGCCGTCCCGACCCATCTGGCGATCCAAACGAGGCGTCAATTTCCTGGTCCGAAAGGGCGAGTTGGCAACCACATTTTGGAGGCGTATTTCGCCCCCTGTTTGGGCCAGCGTTTCCGCTCTCAATAGGTGCCCAGCAGAAAATTTTCGACTCCAGTGGGGCACGTGTCGGGCACGAAATTTCGGGCTCTGAAATCTTCAGCTCCAAACAGTGCCTCTGACCTGCTCTGTTCCAGTGGTCGGGACCGGCGTCGATCCGGTGACCTCACGCTTTTCAGCTGCGTTAGGCACGATATTGAGCCTAATGTCACGGCCTGGTCGGTAGGAAGAAAACTCCTGTTCAGAGACGATATTACCTAGAAATTTTGACGTCGTTCAGTACGCGCTATTCCGCGTTGTTTCTCATTCGTGTGGGCACGTTGTGGGCACGAAACGATATACAACATACCGGTATGGAGTATCTGCTGCGTTGGCCCTTCGGTGAAGGATCGATCCCAACAATGAGTGTTGGCGGACGTCGCTCCAAGCAACTCTTTGGCCGGCGACAGACTTACGATTACAGAAAATCGTTGTCCTACTCTCCGCCCCGTACGGGACTTCCGTGGCACGCCCCACATGGGCATGAGCGCGTAAAAGTGGGGTACTTCGAGTTATAACCAAAACCTGTGGATGCACCACCTGAACGGAGACGCGGCGTACCTTCCTGTTTGACACAAACAAGATCGCTGGCGGTGGAACGCCGGCAGGAAGGAACGCCGATGTTGAGAGTACATGTTGACGAGGCCGCCAGCGCGGAGCTGGCCGCTGGGCTCGATGCCATCGTGGCCGAAGGGGCCCGTCGAATGCTGGCCGCCGCCCTCGAAGCCGAGGTTGAGGCCTACGTCTCGAGCCTGATCCATGAAGTTGACGAACATGGCCATCGCCTGGTCGTGCGCAATGGGCATGCCGAACCACGCTCCCTCATCACCGGGGCCGGCCCGCTCGAGGTGAGGGCTCCGCGCGTCGACGACCGCCGGGTCGACGAAGGGACCGGGGAGAAGATGCGTTTCCGGTCCTCGATCCTGCCGCCCTGGGCCAGGAAGTCCCCCAAGGTGGCCGAGGTGCTGCCCCTGATGTACCTGCACGGGATGAGCTCGGGCGACTTCGCCCCGGCCCTCGAGGAGTTCTTCGGTTCGGCCGCGGGACTGTCGGCCTCGGTGATCACCCGGCTGACCACCGACTGGCAGCGCGAACGCGATCAGTTCGCCCACCGCTCCCTCAAAGAGGTCGACTACGTGTACCTCTACGCCGATGGGATCCACTTCAACGTCCGCCTCGACGAGGCCCGCCTGTGTGTCCTGGTCATCGTCGGCGTGCGGGTCGACGGGACCAAAGAGCTGGTGTCGATCACCGACGGGCACCGTGAGTCCACCGAGTCGTGGGCCGACGTGCTGCGTGATCTCAAACGCCGGGGCATGCGGACCCCGGTCCTCGCCGTCGGTGACGGCGCTCTCGGGTTCTGGGGTGCGCTCAGCGACGTCTTCCCCGACACCACGCACCAACGGTGCTGGGTCCACAAGATGGCGAACGTCATGAACGCCCTGCCCAAATCGGCCCAGCCGGCTGCCCGGGCCGCGCTGGCCGAGGTCCGTGACGCCGAGGACCGTGCGCACGCGCTGAAGGCCCTGGAGCGGTTCAAGAAGGACTATGAGGCCAAGTGGCCCAAGGCGGTGGAGAAGGTTGTCAAGGACGCCGACGCATTGTTGGCCTTCTTCGACTTCCCGGCCGAGCACTGGGTCCACCTCAAGACCACCAACCCAATCGAGTCCACCTTCGCCACCGTGCGACTGCGCACCAAGGTCACCAAGGGACCGGGCTCACGGGCGGCCGGACTGGCCATGGCCTACAAGCTGATCGAGTCGGCCCAGACCCGCTGGCGAGCGGTCAACGCACCGCAACTCGTCGCTTTGGTCCGAGCCGGTGTCGTCTTCGAAAAGGGGGTGATGGCCGAACGATCAGAGACGGATGAGAACGAGGTCGCCGCGTAGTCCGACAGATTTCTCATCCACAGGTATTGATGTGATGAAGGAGCGCAGCGCAGCTCCCGTGTGACGGGCACCGGTTTAGCGAGCTGGGGCACGCACGCCGAGCACGAGGAAACGATTGCGTGACAGCGAAGAAAGTCGCCACTGCGGTCCAGCCCAAGTCGAAGTCCCCACGGGAGTCCTCCCGTCGGCCGGAACCAGGTGTGCAGAGCACACTTGGGGTTGCGAAACCTATCCGGAGACGACAGAAGGAGACTCCCGTGGAACAGCAACAACAGTATGTCGGCATCGACCTCCACCGGCGGCGCAGCGTGATCGTGCGCCGTAACGAGGCGGGCCAGACGCTCGAGACGGTCCGCATCGAGAACGACCCCGTGGCCCTGGCGGCCGAGCTGGCAAAGGCCGGTGAGCACCCCGAGGTGATATTGGAAGCAACGTATGGGTGGTACTGGGCCGCTGACGTGATCCAAGAGTGCGGGGCGAATGTGCACTTGGCCCATCCACTGGGCAACAACTGGGGACATCGGCGGGTGAAGAACGACGAGCGCGATGCCACGGACCTGGTCGACCTGCTCCGCATGGGACGTCTGGCTGAAGCCTGGGTCGCCCCACCGCCGCTGCGCGAACTGCGCGAACTCATCCGCTATCGAGGCAAGCTCGTCCACTTGCGCACCAGCCTCAAGTCTCAAGTCCACGCCGTCTTGGCCAAAGAGGGGGTGACGGTGCCCATGAGCGACCTGTTCGGGGTGGGCGGCCAGGTCCTCCTCGACAAGGTCCATCTGGCGGACGCCTACCGGGTCCGCGTCGAATCGTTGCGCGACCTCATCGACTCCGTCAACCGCGAGATCGCCATGCTCGAAGAGCAGAGCGCCCCATACTTTGCCGGCGACCTCGGCTACCACGCCGTCCAGGCCATTCCCGGCGTCGGCCCGGTGCTGGCCGCGATATTCGTGGCCGAGATCGGCGACATCTCGAGATTCACCTCGGCCCGCCATCTGTGCAGCTGGGCTGGGCTGACCCCGAGCCACAAAGAATCCGACGTCACGGTCCACCGAGGCCACATCACCAAGCAAGGCTCTCGCCTCGTGCGGTGGGCCGCCGTCGAGGCTGTGGCCCGCCAACGCACCGATACGCCTATCCGACGGCACCACCGCAACGTGGGCGAACGCCGAGGTACTCAGATCGGCCGCGTGGCCGCGGCGCGCAAACTTCTCATCCTCGTCTACTACGGCCTGCGCGACGGCGAGATCCGTTGCCTGGCGGAGACGGGGTGAGAACCGGGACGGACGCAACCCGGTGCGAGCTCGCCAATAGTCATGGTTCCCGCCCAGCGGCGAAGCCGCGGTTTTGATTGAGCCCACCGGATTGCGGCCGAACCACTCCATGTCGCTTCTCGCGACGAACAGATGACCGGCACCCGGTCTTTCGGGTTTGCCCTGCCAGCATCGCCTGGCTCTGGAGATTTGGGTCGCAACGTGTCCCCCGCGGCATTACAGGGGACGACCACGAAGCCCTGCCGGGCTTCGCATCACATGATGTGAACAACAACTGAGCCGCACCGTCAAGGCTTCCCCTCCGGGCGACCTCCGGCCGGCCTTGACTGCGCTGCTCGGTCCTTGGTCACCGCGAGGGCCCCTCTTTGGCGCGCCCATCGGTCGAAGATCTCACGCCTATCTGGGCACGACAAATGCCAAAGGAGCCTTCGGCACCTCTTGACAAACTGCGCTCCTTCAAAGATGACTATTTCTCGGGTACTTCCCACGGCCGAGATTTTGGGGGCGCCTCAGGGTCCGGAAATGACGGTCCGTGAGAGGATCCGCTTGGGGTCGCTGAGAGGTGAACGCCGGACCCAACTGTTAGCACCGCGCTAACCCGCCCGCTTATACGGCACCATTGGGATACCCCACGATGGCGATTTACCCAGCCGTTACCGGCCTGGCATAGCGTCCCAGCGAGGCGTTGCATCCGCGCCACTACTCACAGCGCCTAGGTTCTGCAACCCAAGTGGCAAGGAGCGATGCGCTCCCGAAAACAGAGAGGGAGGGGCATGGTGGGTCTGCGAGCTCGTCGAGCGGTGGTAATGACTGTGGCTGGGGCGCTACTTGCCGCGCTATCTGTTTTCGCCAGCAGCACAGGAGCGGGTGCGCTGAATCCCCGTGTGAACACGACGGTGGGCACGGCGGGATGTACCGGTGCAGGCGAATGCATCGCCAACGTCGGCTTCGGGAACGTTCCGGTCGGAACCCATATGGGCCCGGACAACTTCTGGCTGAACAATGATTATCCCGCCACCGCCACTGTCGACTTCTCGACTGGCTTGTACTTTTCGGGCCCAGGAAATGCGACCGATTACTCGGTGGTCCCATCGGCCGGCTGCCCCGGAGCCAGCACTGGCACCGTCACGATGACATCTGGTTATTCGTGTCTCATCAGCGTCTATTTCTCTCCCAGCGCGCTCGGAGATCGCTCGACCCAGCTGATAATCACTCCCTCGGTCGGCGCCCCCGGGTCCGTGAATCTCTCAGGGACTGGGACACCCAACATCTTGAACTTTGGCGATACGACCCTCGGCACCTACGCGGGTCCTGACACCTTCACTCTCCAGAACGATGGCAGCTCCACCGACACCGTTGATCTCTCGAGCGGCGATCTATCCATTTCTGGTCCAGGTGCGAATGACTACGTGGTCACCCCGTCAAGCGATTGTCCCGGTGACGGAGTGACCACCGTCGTCCTCGCACCTGGTGCTGCTTGCACCATGAACGTCTATTTCTATCCCGGCGCTCTGGGAGACCGCTCTGCCACGATGACGATCCGGGGCTCTGCGAGCACTGGGTGGTCCGGAAGTCTCTCGGGCAACGGGACCATCGGCTATTACCAGGTCGACGCCCAAGGAAACGTGACCTCCAGCGACGATGCGGGCTACTACGGCGACACCGGGAGCCTGAAACTGAACCATCCCATCGTGGGCATGGCGGCCACGGGTGACGACGGGGGCTACTGGCTGGTTGCCTCCGACGGTGGAATCTTCTCCTTTGGCGATGCCCAGTTCTACGGCTCGACCGGTGCCATTCACCTCAACAAGCCGATCGTGGGCATGGCGCCGACGCCCGATGCCGGAGGCTACTGGCTGGTTGCCTCCGACGGTGGAATCTTCTCCTTTGGCGATGCCCAGTTCTACGGCTCGACCGGTGCCATTCACCTCAACAAGCCGATCGTGGGCATGGCGCCGACGCCCGATGCCGGAGGCTACTGGATGGTCGCCTCAGACGGTGGAATCTTCTCTTATGGCGATGCCCAGTTCTACGGCTCGACCGGTGCGATCCATCTCAACCAACCGATCGTGGGCATGGCGTCGACTCCGGACGGCGATGGCTACTGGCTGGTGGCCTCCGACGGTGGAATCTTCTCCTTTGGCGATGCCCAGTTCTACGGCTCGACCGGTGCGATCCATCTCAACCAACCGATCGTGGCCATGGCCCCGATGCCAACAGGTAACGGATACTGGTTCACTGCCGCCGACGGTGGGTTGTTCAACTTCGGGGACGCGCCCTTCTATGGCAGCGGGGTCGGGACCGGTCTGGGCCAAGTGGTGGATATGGCCTCCGACGGCGGACCCACCGTGCAGGCACAAGCCGATATCCCCGCTATCCGGCAGGCGCACGTCTCGGACCCCGGCCCCGCGGCGCGCCACGTTCCGCACTTTGCTGGGCCCTGACGACAGTGTCACAGTCCGCCGGATCGATGGGACGCTCCGGCATCGGCAGCAACGCCTTTGGCATGGCCGAGCAGGTAGACCCGGTCGTATCCTAAAGAGTGGGCCTTCGTGGAAGACCTTCGATGCGTCACGGACGCCCTGAATGACAATCTCCCCGATAACGCTGTCGTCGAAGCTATCCAAGTGTCAGCGGACCTCTCGTCGATTACATTATGGACTTCCACACCGGGTCAGGTCCTTGGTCGCCGAGGATCGGTGGCACAAATGATCAGCGAAGCACTGAATGCTTCACCGGGCACGCACGTCAGGCTCCAGATCCAAGAGGTTGGCGATCCACCCGATGATGACCTGTTCGGCTTCATCGGCTGAAGGTGTCCGCTAATACCGTCCAACAGCGACGAGGCGGGGTCGCCAGTTCGCTACCGGGAGAGTGGCACATTTTCGCGGTCCCATTACCGGAGATGCCGCCTCTCGCGAGCAGAATCCGCGCTCCACTCGTTGGCCAATGCGTTCAAAACGGTTCCCGTAAGGGGAAGGGCACATGGGAACGGGCCATGTCGGCCAGGGTCGGTCCCCAGAGACGTCCCCGTATCCCTCGCCCGATGATGATTCTCGCTGGGGAACGTCAACTGGGACAGCACACCGCCTTAAAACTGACCCCCTGCCACCGGTTGAAAATTGACCCCCCTCCCCGGAGCCACCGTCACGCAGCGTCGCCAGTGGCGCCCTCCCAAGGTCTCGATCCTTCAGCCGGTAGCTGTCGCCCTTCATGGAGACGACCTCGGCGTGATGCACGAGACGGTCGATCATGGCGGCGGCGACCACAGCATCTCCGAACACTTC
>CAVWMF010000004.1:0-21130 GCA_963756025.1 uncultured Acidimicrobiaceae bacterium | reverse complement strand
AATGTGCCAGGTGCGACTGCAGCCAACATCAACTCGACCTCCCTGACCTCGGGCACGAACGCCACGCTGAAGAGCTGGCCGTCCAACGCCACGCACTACTTCATCGGTCTTGGGACAAGGACTGGTGCTGCGGGCGATGAAGTTGATGTTGCGCTGGCCGCGACGCCAACCACCTGGGTTGCCTATGACAGTGAGGGTACCGGCGGCTGCAACGCAGTCACCTGATACACGGCTGAAGATACAACCTGTAAATGATGATCCGAAGAGCCCGGCCCGAGGGCCGGGCTCTTCGGCATCCATCCTCCACCTGAAAGAAGCGAATACGTGAACGACATTGATATCGAGGCCATCACGCCGTGGCTGCAGATCCTCTGGGATCAGAAAGGCTCCGACCTCCTCCTGTCCGGCGACTCGGCACCACGGATTCGGGTAAGCGGCCAACTCCGTCCAGTCGAAGGTGCACCGGTGCTGTCGGGACCGGAGATCGACACCCTCGTCCGTACGCTCCTCACTCCGTCGCAGAAGTCCGAGCTGGACGTCGAGCAGGACGTTGACTTCGCCTTCTCATGGGCCGACAAGGCTCGACTCCGCGGGAGCGCCTTCACCCAGAGAGGTGAGACGGCACTCGCACTCCGCATGATTCCTTCCCGAGTTCCGAGCTTCGAGGAGCTCGACCTGCCGCCTGTCGCTGAAGTCTTGTCCAAGTTGCCCCGGGGGTTCGTGCTGGTAACCGGACCTACCGGATCGGGAAAGTCGACGACCCTTGCGTCGATCATCGACCGCATCAACGAGACTCGGGCGTGCCACATCCTCACCATTGAGGACCCGGTCGAGTACGTGCATCGTCACAAATTGTCAGCGGTGAGTCAGCGAGAGATCGGGCTCGATAGCCCCTCGTTCGACCGGGCTCTCCGTTCGGCCCTCCGAGAGGACCCCGACGTCCTCCTCGTCGGCGAAATGCGTGACATCGAGTCGATTCAGATTGCTCTCACCATGGCTGAGACCGGTCACCTGGTCTTCGCCACATTGCACACCAACGACGCCCCCCAAGCCATTGACCGGATCATCGATGTGTTCCCCGCTTGGCGTCAGGAGCAGACCAGGGTTCAGCTATCGGCTTCCCTTGCGGCAATTGTCGCTCAGCGTCTGGTTCCTAAGGTCGGTGGAGGGATGGTCGCCGCGTTCGAAGTGCTCATTGCAACGAATCCCGTGCGAAACCTCATCCGTGAAGGTCGGTCCAACCAGCTCTTGAACATCATGACGACGAACCAGAAAGAGGGTATGCGTACTCTCGAGACGAGTCTGGCCGAGCTCATTGTGAGCAATACCATCACCTACGAGGATGCGCTCGATGTGTCGGCGCACCCCAAGGAGCTGGCACGCGCTCTCGAGGCCGTCCAGCACGCCAGGAGCTAGGGAGCGATGGCTGCTCGAGGGGGTCCCGATCTCCCGTACTCGGTAGTCGCCGGAGTCACTCCTTGTGCGCGGGGCTGGCTTGTCGCCAGCGCAAAGCTCAATGGGGCGACGTTCGCTCCTGAGCCTCCTCGCATCCTCGACTCGTTTGCGGAGGTTCTTGATGAGCGTCCGTCCTTCTCTACCATTGCGCTGAATGCGCCGGTGGGCTATTTGGACAAGGTCAATGGAGGCGTAAGAACCTGCGATCGCATGGCTCGGGCTCTCTTGGGTCGACGCGGTTCGACCGTTCACAATGCCCCGACTCGGTCAAGCCTGCAAGAAAACGCAGATGTCGGCCACGACGGCCTTGACGCCATCACGAATGTCCTCTTACGTCGTTACCGGGAGGTGGCGGTGGAGATGGCTCCGTATCGTCAGCGGACCGTCTTCGAAGTACATCCGGAGCTGAGCTTTTTTCAGATCAACGGCGACGTCCCTCTCCGATGGTCGAAGAAGTTCGAGGCCGGAATGGAGGAGAGAATCGCACTGCTCCGAAAACGAGTTCCAGGGTCCGAAAGAATATTCGAGGTCGAGTTCCAAGACGTGCCCAAGTCCCACCTCCTGGATGTTTCGGCGATCCTCTGGACAGCGCGCAGGATCTTTGCCCATGCCGGCACTCGCTTACCCCGTGACCCCGAGTGGGATGAGCAGGGTCTGCGGATGGAGGTCGTTCGCTAGTACGGCCATGACGACCCTGCCGTTGGATCCTGATATCAAGAGGAAAGTAACTGGGGCACCATGGCTGGACCGGCCGTTGTCGATCTTTTGGTGCGGGCTCGGCTGGGTCCTCGCCACGGTCGAGTTTGTAGGTCTGGCGCGACTTCTTGGTGGACCCACACAGATTGACTCGTCCCTTTCGGCACCGTCGACATGGGCCATCGCTCATGCCGTCCCAGCGTGTGCCTACCCTTCCTCGGGTGGTCTGGGCGTTGCCCCTTTGTATCCATTGGTGTCGGGGGTGTTCGCCTGGTTTTTTCGGATCGGCAATGGGGTCCCCTTTCCCTCGTCAGCTGCGTTAGGTCCACATTGTTCGACCGCAAGCGAAGCAATAGGCAGATGGGCCTTCCGGTCCGACGCGCTTTCTGCGACCGTTCTCCTGGGGTTTTTCGGTTGGCTGGTGCTCCTCGCCGGTGTTGTCGCCCTCCTCCGAGCGACCGGCCGCGGGCGCTGCGGCTGGGAGTTGACGGCCGTGATGTTGCTGGGGTGTCTCCCACCGGTGCTGTTTGCTATTCAGGAAGACTTTCATCCTGAAGATCTCATGGCGATGGGACTTGCATTCGGTGGATTGGCGTGCGCACGGCGAGGACACTGGGTCTGGGCGGGGATTCTCCTTGGTTTCGCCCTCACATCCCAACAGTTCGCATTCTTGGTTGCCGCTCCGCTGCTGGTGGTGGTGCCGAGGAGCCGGCGTGTGAAGTACGCCGCCGCCGTGGTGGGGTCATCCGGAGTTGTGGTAGTCGGAATGTTGGTGACCACTTCGGGACGGGTGATGAACGTCTTGACCGGCGCGACTGCCACCCCGAGTAGCGGGAGCACCTTCCTTGCGGGATCGCATCTCCACGACGTTCCTCTGCTCTTGGCAAGTCGGGTTTTGCCGATCGGCCTCTCCGTAGTGGTTGCCTGGTGGTCGGCCCGACGACTTGGCCCCGGGGCTCTCGATCCCATTCCACTGGTTTCCCTGATTGCAACTTCACTCTGCCTTCGCCTTGTGTTTGAAGTGAACCTCTTCGGTTACTACTTCATGGCCGTCGCGGTGTCCCTGCTCGTGCTCGGCGTCATTTCGAGGCGTCACCTTCTTTACCTTGCGGCGTGGCTCGCTCTCGTGATGTTCGTCTACGATCCGCTGACCTGGGGCAGGGGCTGGACGTACCCGGTCCCGACGGTGTTCTTCCAGTTCCTTCTGGTGCCTCCTGCGTTGGCACTGGCGGTTGCCCCTCTGGTCTCTCTCGTGCGAGATCAGAATCGATCGGTTCTGGACGCGTCCGCAGACGATCAATCAGCGCTCACCCCGGAGTCGGTCCTTCAATCGGTTGGTATTTGAAAGACGCAGGCAACGAGGTCGTCCGTAGCCGGGTCCGCGGTTCGGGGCGTCTGTCCCACACGGATTAGGCGTCGGCCGTCGGACTACTGATCTTCGAGACGTCATTGGGTTTGTCCGATCATTGCGTAGCTCATTGCGTATCGCCGAATTTGCGACAACCTCCCTTCAGGATTAGTGCGATAAGAGGGCTGGTTCCACCCGGTTGCCGCCCATTCCACGTTCTGACCAGTGAATACGGTTACGCTGGGCCCAAATGGGGGTGACCACGGAGGTTCAGGTGAAGATCTTGATCGTCGAGGACGATCCTGACATATGCGACCTGCTCAAAAGGGTGTTGGAGGCAGACGGCTACGAGGTCGAAACCGCGACCGACTCGGCGGGAGCCCTCAAGGCTGTGGCGGATGGCGCCCCTGATCTGGTGCTACTCGACGTCGTACTGGGTGGCGAAGATGGTCGCGATCTCTTGGTAAAGCTTCGGCAAAAAAGCGATGTACCTGCGGTTTTTCTTACAGGGCGTGGGCTGGAGGGAGACCGGATCGCCGGCTTGCGTATGGGAGCGGACGACTACATCGTGAAGCCCTTTTCCCGGGGAGAGCTCTCGGCCCGTATCGAGACGGTCTTGCGGCGGACCCGGCCCTCGTCGGCGCCTGAAGCCAAGTCTTCTTCGTCTGCGCTGAGCTTCGGCGAGCTCAAAATCGACCTGACTACCCGCGAAGTTGAGCGTTCGGGCGAGCTGATCGAGTTGACGGCGATGGAGTTCAACCTCCTCGCCTTTCTCGCCTCATCTCCTCGCCAGGTGTTCTCCCGGCAGCAGCTGTTGCAGAACGTGTGGTCTTCGTCGAGCGAGTGGCAGGACGAGGCCACGGTGACCGAGCACATCCGGCGGGTACGACGGAAGATCGAAGTGGATCCCGATCACCCTCGCTGGATCACGACGGTCAGAGGAGTGGGGTACCGCTTCGAGCGGCGCGGGCCGATGCCCACTTCGTAATCAACCGTTGAGCGATTGAAACGGGCGCAGTAACTCGGGCCCGGCGAAGATGGCGAGCAGCGCACCTACCGCAAGAAAGACTCCGTAGGGGATCTGCTGCTGACGACTCATCTGTTTCGTGGCGATGAGCGACAACCCGAGTATGGCGCCGATGAAGTTGGCGGCGAAGAAGCCGAGCAAGGCATAGCGCACGCCCAGCCATCCGAGCGCGAGTCCGAGTACCGGTGCCAGTCGGACATCGCCGAAGCCGAGCAGGCGGGGGCTGAGGAAATTCATGGCGAAGAAGACCACGAACCAGACGATGGCACACGCCGTAGCGATCAGGAATTGGTGCCAGTGGTGGGTGATCGCCGAGGCCAGGGCGAGCAGGACCCCGACCAGGATGAGGACCGGATACACGATCCGCTTGGGCAGCAACAGATGTTCGAAGTCGGTGCAGGCAAGTGCGAGCAGTCCCGCGGCGAGGACGAGATACGCCGGGAGGCTCCACGAGAAGCCGATCCGCGCTGCGATTCCGGCGAAGAGCACCGCCGTGGCCGCCTCAATCAGGGGGTAGCGCATCGAGATGGGGGAGTCACAGTTCCGGCATTTGCCGTGCAGGAGGAGCCACGAGAAGATCGGCACGTTGTCCCGTGCCGAGATCGGCACGTCACACGTGGGACAGGCCGACCGCGGCGAAACGACCGACTCCTTCCGAGGGACGCGATAGATCACCACGTTCAGGAATGAACCGATAATGAGGCCGAAAATGGCGCAGTAACCGATCAAGAGCCCTAACACGATGTCGTTCCCGCCTTCATTGGATCTTTGGTGCCTTTTCGAGATCGCCGATGAACAGATCCAAGAGCTCAGGATCCAGTTGGGCCCGGCGCCGATGCCTGAGGATTTCGAGGGATTCCGTCTGCGAATATGCCCGCTTGTAGGGCCGCTTGTTCCGGAGGGCGTCGTAGACATCGGCGATTGCGACGATCCGTCCCTCCAGTGGGATGGCTTCGCCGGACAGTCCATGGGGATAGCCATTTCCATCGAAGCGCTCGTGGTGCGACAAAGCCACGATGGAGCCCAATCGGCACACCGGAGATTCGAATCCCTCCAACATTTTAAAGCCGGTCTCTGTATGCCCTTGCATGATCAGACGCTCTTCGTCGGTCAGGAGCCGCCTCTTCAGAAGTATCGGCTCGGGAATGCTCACTTTGCCGATGTCGTGCAGCTGGCTGGCGATGCGGAGGTCCTCGACCGCGTCGGACGCCATACCGGTGAGAAAGGCGAGGCGTGCGGCGTGTGTGCTCAGTCGGTGGAGATGCGAATCGGTCTCAGGCTCGCGCCACTCGGCCACAAGAGCCGCCTGTCGGGCCGTACCTTCGCGTGACCACAACCGTGACCGATCCTCATGGTAGAGACGATCGACGATTTCACCAAGTTCCGCCACATGGTTCGCGATGTCGGATTCCGATTGCGAATCATGGCTTCGTGCGGCAAGTTTTTCTGCTCGTTGCAGGAGAGCTCCAACGACGTTGATGAGGATCACATTCGTATCAAACGGCTTCAGGATGTATCCGTACGTGCCGAGGGTGGAGGCTGGGTCTGCGGCGTGTGGCGAGTCAACGGCGGTCATCATGATGACCGCAATGTCCGGGTGGGCATCGTTGACATGGGCGAGCAGCGTGAAACCGCTTTCCCCGGGCATGGTCACATCGCAGAGCATCAAAGCGAACGCCTCGTTGGCGAGGAGCTCGCGTGCCTCGGCCGGGTTGGCCGCGGTGGCGCACGTATAGCCGGCACGCTCGAGCAGCCGGGCCAGGGATCGACGTATCGGTTCTTCGTCCTCGACGACCAGAATGCGGGCGTCGGAGCCGGCTCTGGGAAAGGTCACGGTGGAGTTCATTGCAATACGCGTTCGACGAGCATGGGCGCACTGTCGCTGATCGCCGGGAGTGATTCGTTCTGCGAAAGTGGGAACAGAACGGTGATGGTCGTTCCTACCCCTGCTGCAGTTGTAATCGATGCCCTCCCTGCGGATCGGTCGGCAATGCCGTAGACCATGGAGAGTCCCAGGCCGTGGCCTCGACCCGTTTCCTTGGTGGTGAAAAAGGGCTCGAAGGCCTTGGTGGCGACTTCGGGCGTCATGCCCTCTCCGTCATCACTCACGCCGATGCGCGGCGAATAGTCCCGGGCGAAGACCTGAGCCCTCCATCCCCTCCAGCTCTACCGTTTCAACCGTCACCGTGATCGTGCCCCCACGCGGCATGGCGTCGCGGGCATTAACGACGAGATTCATCAGCATGAGCTCCAACTCGCCGACGTCGGCAAAGACGGGGCAGGCCCCCCGGGCGGTCCGGCACGTCAACTCGATGTCATCTGAGAGCATCGACCGGAGGAGATGCTCTGCGCTGCGGACGGAATCGTTGAGATCGACGACGACCGGCTGCCTCACCTGTTGGCGGCTGAACACGAGAAGTTGCCGGGTCAGGCCGGCCGCCCGACGAGCAGCCTTCTGCACTTCGTCCACGTCCTCCTGGAGCTCGCTTTCCGGATCGATGGCGTCGGAAATGAACTCCGAGTAGCTGAGGATGGACTGCAGAAGATTGTTGAAATCGTGGGCGATTCCGCCGGCCAATTGCCCGACCGCCTCAAGGCGATGCGCCTGCCGGAGGCGTTGCTCGGTCTCGACTTGGTGCCGTAAAGCCTCGTCGAGCTGGGAGTTCTTCGATTCGAGCTCCGAAATCAGGTGAAGTGCCTCGTCCCGCCGGGAGGCGGCCAGGTCGAGAAGTCCGGCCACCAGCACGGTGGCGACGAGACCGGCCAGGAGCGAGAGCCAGGGCAAGGTGTCAGTGAAGAATCCTCCGAGACTCGCGCCGAGGCCGATCACCATCACGAGGAGGGTGGTTCGACGAAGGTTCACGGGTGACCTCAGCGTGAGAGGGTGACCGAGGGCGACTGACACAGGTACAAGCCTGACGGTCAGGAGTCTCCGTGCTCTCCACCGCAACCCAACGGCAACCCAACTTTCCCGCCCGAGTTGTCCGACGATTGCGTCCGGGCGAGTTCAGGAACGCCGGAGCAGAACCCGATCGACGAGGTGATTGCTGCCCTTTTCGATTATGAGATGGGCCCGACCGCGGGTGGGTGCGATGTTTTCGCGCAGATTGACGAGATTGACCTCTCTCCAGACTCGCTCGGCGAGGTCGGCGAGGTCGCTCTCTGACAACGATGCGAGGCGGTGGAAAAAGGAGTCGGGTTCGTTCGGTGCGGAGCACAGCGCGAAGAGTCGCTCCTTGAACCATTGTGCAACGTCAGTTTCGGCCGCGTCGACATAGATCGAAACGTCGACGTAGTCCGATACTTCGCCATGGGTGGGAGCGGTCCCCTTTGTGTCCGCCTGGAGGACATTCAGACCCTCGAGGATGAGGATGTCCGGCTGCCGGATGATCTGGAGCTCTCCCGGGACGATGTCATAGGAGAGGTGCGAATAAACCGGGGCTCCCACCTCCACTCCGGCCCGGATGGCCGTGAGCGCCTCCACGAGCCGTTGCTGGTCGTAGCTCTCGGGAAATCCCTTTCGATCCAGGATTCCCCGAGCCTCCAGGGTGGCGTTCGGCCATAGGAATCCGTCGGTTGTGAGAAGGTCGGTCGTCCCCGTGCTGCGAAGCAAGACCTGGAGCACTTTCGCCGTCGTGCTCTTGCCGACGGCCACGCCACCGGCAATCCCGATGATGAACGGCCCGGGGACGTGCTCCTCCCCCAGGTAGTCGTCGATTCTTCGTCGTGCCTCGTGCTTGTTCTGGACGATGACGGCAAGAAGCCGCGCCAGAGGGAGGTAGACGTCCTTCGCCTCCTCCATCGAGATCAGATCGGCCGTCGCCGCCAGGTTCTGCCTTTCCGAATCAGACAACGAGGCGCCGGATCGTCGGGCCAGCGCAGTCCATCGCTCCCGGGCGAAGACCTCATAGCCGGCCGGACGGGTGCGCTCCGACTTGCCATCGGCGCTCATCGATCTCTGGGGGGCATGAAGAAGCGAGGCGAGAAGACGGGCGCCCGAGTCCCGCTCATCAGTTGAGATGGCGTGCGATGCGCGGGGCCGCTTCATCGGCCCATGGAGCAATAGCTCCTTCGAGATCGTCGAACTGCTCCTCTGTCACGTAGAGCCCCCTGGTTGGAGTAGTGGCCCCGAGCTCGACCAGTAAGGGGCGCAGGTGCACCTCGACGGCGAGGGTGTGCATCGGCGCGGCTCCGGTCATCACCCCGACGGCGACGGCCGATCGAAGGGCGTTCGTGCCGTAGCGATCAAAGAAGGCCTTCAAAAGGCCCGTGTAGGTGGCCTTGAAGGTGGGAGAGGCCGCAACGATGATCTGGGACGAGGCGACCGCCGACAGGAGGTCCTTCACCCGCTGCGATTCCTGCTCGAACAACTCGGCCGCCACCTCGGCCAGGTCGACCACCAACCGGTCCGGGGCCAGGTCGAGCCGCGTGGAGAGTGCATCTGCCACGCCCTGCGCGACCTTCAAGGTCCTGGAGTTGGCCTTGGGGTTTCCCACGACGACCGCCAGACTCATCCGTACCCTCCGTTCGGTTGCCCCATCCCGAGGGAGACATTAGCGAGGGGTCTCGTTCCGTGGCCGTTCGACTGACCGGGGTGCGGTGGCGACTCTCGACGGAGGGGTTCGTACGACGCCCTTTGCCGGGACCGCACCGGGCCACCGAGCACCCAGCGCAGTGGGGTGCGGAGCACGAGGGCGATGAAGGTCGCCGTCACACTCACCGTTGCCACGAAGAGGATGGCGACGATCGCCTCCCAGGGAAGGTCTGTTCTCAGTCCTGTCGCATCCAGCGCCGAACGGATGAGGCTGATGAAGAGGGTATGTGCAAAAAAGATGCCTCCAGTCAATCCGGCCAGGTATGCGGTCGTTCCGAGTACGGGCGGCGTCCGCTGATCCCACCACCAGCTGAGGGCGAACAGGCCGGCGATCGCGGCGAAGCACCACACAGTCGCCGAGGGTTGGTAGATGTCCGAAGCCTGCGCGATGGAGCTGCCTGACCACACCGAGATCATGTACCACGCGACCTCGAGGGCTCCGACTACCGCGGTCACGAGCAGGATCTGCCGGCAGCGCCGTGCCACGAAGCCGAGCACCTCCTCCAGGTGAAGTGCCACCAGCATTCCCACGACGAAGAACTCCTGATACGTCAGGAAGTCCCGGCTGATAGGCACGACGGCATTGATGGCGTGGGTGACGTTGCTGGCCGGCGCGAGCTGGGCGTGGTAACGCTCGAGAAGGCTGAAAGCAAGGGCCAGAACGAGACTGCCGGCCATGACAATTCCGTGGTGGCGGGTCTTGCGCAAGGCCTTCAGAAGGAGCGGGAACAGAAGGTAGAACTGGAAGATGACGGCCACGAAGTACATCTGCGAGTAGCCCAGAGGCACATTGTGACGAAGAAACGCTCCGACTTCGTTCCACGAGGCGGTCACCGTGATGAGGGTGAAAACGAGATAGATGCCGGTCCAGGCCAAATAGGGAATCCCGATCTCCCAGTACCGGCGTTTCCAGAAGCGGGAGAGCGAACGGGGGTGGGCGATCTGGGCGTAGCAGACGACCAGGCCGGTCAGGAAGAAGAAGCACGTCCGGCTCAGATGGAGCATCGTGATGAAACCTGACCCTACAAAATTGCCGGACATGTTGGCCCAGATGAACGAGTGTTGGGCCAGGACGGCCAGGCAGGCGATCACCCGGAAGAGATCAAACATCTCGAGGTAGCCCCTGGGCCGTGGCGGCTCGAGCTTCAGAACCGGCGGCTTCGATCGAGGACGCGTCTCGATCGAAGGGCTGAGGAGCATGCGCTTGAATACTTGTCCGCCGACCTGAAGAGTAGCTCTGGCTCATCTGTGTGAACGATGAGAACGGCTCACGCGCCGGCTCCGGAAGATGAGGTTGATCGTCGACCTAAGGTGGGGATCGTGTATGCCGGTCTGCATCCCCGGATGCGCAAGCGGGGCTCGCCGTGAAATTCTCCTACCGTCAGATCGCTGCTTCCGCGGCAGGAGCCGTGTTGTCGGCTGTCATCGCCTCCATCTTCGGGGTGAAGGGGACCATCGTCGGGGTGGCGATCGGCTCCATTGCCGCGACGACCGGGACGGCCCTGGTCTTCCAGTCGATCGAGCGCACCAACAAGGCGGTGAAGCAGGTCGTGGTTCATGTGCCCGACAACGCCATCCTGCGCCGATTGGGAGGAACGAAGACCTCCGGCGTCACCAGCTCGGAGCCCTCTGGAGAATCGGCTGTGCACGAACAGACGGCGACAAGTGCCGCCGCCATAGATGGAGCGGTGGAGGAGTCACGCACCGCGATCGGATCCGCGGAGACGAGCGAACGCACGACGACCCCTTCTGCGACTCGGCTGCCGCCCCAAGTGAGCATTCCATGGCCGAAGATGGCTGGTTTGGTCGTCGTGGTCTTCGTTGTCTCCCTGCTCTTCGTCACGGTTGTCGAGCTCATCGCGGGGCGACCGCTGGCCGACATCTTCGGTCATGGGGGAGGGGGCACCACCGTCGAGAAGATCTTCGAGACCCCGGCAACGACGTTGCCGCCCCCCACGACGACCACCACCACCTCGACCTCGCCGTCAACAGCGACGACCTCGTCGTCGTCGACCACGACGTCCACCGTCGGGAGCACCACGTCGTCGACCGCCGGGGGATCTGGCACGACGACCTCTTCGCCTGCGGGCGCCTCCGGCAGTTCGACGTCGACGACGGCGGCTGCCGGTTGAGGTTGCTACCAGCCCTTGAACTCCGAGGGTCGGCGCTCGAGGAAACTGGCGAAGCCCTCCTTGGAGTCAAGAGTGTGGGTGACGAGTTCCTGCGCCATCGCTTCGTCCTGGAATGCCGTTGCCCGGTCGACGTCGAGGGATCGATTGGTCAGCCATTTGGCCATGCTGATCGCCTTCGTTGGCCCATTGGCCAATCGAGCGGCGAGCTGTTGGAGGGTGTCCTCGAGTTCGGCCCGGGGGACGACCCGATTCACCAGACCCAGTCGATAGGCCTCGGCGGCCGGGACGTCGTCACCGAAGAAAAACAACTCCTTGGCCTTTTGCATGCCCACCAAACGGGTGAGCAGCCACGCACCGCCCCCGTCGGGGGCGATGCCACGCCGGATGAAGATCTCGATGAATTTGGATTCCTCGGCCGCTATCACCAGATCGCAGGCGAGCGCCAGATGCATGCCGCCGCCTGCCGCCGTTCCGTTGACGCCGGCGATGACCGGTTTCTCGCAATCGAGAATGGAGCCGACGAGCCGCTGCCAACCGTTGCGAATGGTTCTCGCCCCATCGCCCACGACGGCGTCAGGCGCCCCCTCGGGTTGGGGGCGTGGTGCGGCACGCCCACCGCGCAGGTCCGCCCCCGTGCAGAACGCTCTGTCTCCCGCTCCGGTGATGACGACGACACGAACGTTGAGGTCAGCCGACGCGTCCTGGACCCACTCACCGATCTGGTCCCGCATGGCGCTCGTCATCGCATTTCCCGCATCGGGCCGATTCAGCGTGATCCGGGCCACCCCGTCTCGAACATGTCGAAGCACGTCGTTGCCGGCCGGTGTCTCGCTGGTGCTCGCCATGTGTGCTCCTCGTCGTCGGTCCGTCAGGACGAGGGTGAGGGCCAGGTTCAGTTGGCCACATCGTCCCCAACCCCTCGCACCGTTACGGTACCGGACGGAGCGTTCCTGCTATCGGACCGGGATCAGATGGTCGCTGTCGAGGGCACGTTGTCCGTCATGAGGTGTCTCGGATCGACCGCGCAGAGACGACAAGAGGGGGCCCGCGGCGAGAACGATGCCGGTAGAAAGGAGAACGACTTGCCAGATCACTGCCGGGAGCGAATGCCGGATTGGTGTGGTTGCCCATGGGGGGACGTTGGAGAATACCAGGACCGTGAGAATCAGCCAGCCGACCAGATACCAACGGATCCGATGCCGAACTCCATTTGAAATAACGAGCAAGAGAGCGATCGTCATGAAGACAAGGGGAAGATCTTCCCGCGCTTGGAGTCCCAGAGCCGCTCCGTTTGAGGTGAATCCCCAGGGAATGGGATTGAATGCGAGTGTCCCTGCCGCCAGCCACGCGACCGTTTGTCCACGGACGCGACCGGAAACAACGTCGAGTAGGACAAGCGATACCGCTAGCGCCATGAGGTAGTACCCGAAGAAATTCTGCTCAAACACAAGTCGTAGACTTAGCGACACCGCAACAATTGAGATGAGTGGAACGGGTTCGAGAGCTGCTGGCCCAAGACGGCGCGTGACGGTTCTTGCCAGCAGCATTGCGATAACGATTGGCAGGACGCGAGAAGCGAGGACGAGCACGGCACCATGGAGGTGCAATTCCCATAGCCAGGATCCGCCGGTGCCTGCCGTGTTGCCCGAGCCGAGCAGCACCGCCCGTGTCGCTCCTCTACCCGCCAACGCGATGAACGGGATGACAACGAGGGCCCCGGTCGCAATCGTCGCTTTGACAAATGTCAGCCTGCGATCTGGTGGCGCCAACACGAGAAGAGGCGCAAAGACCAAGAGGGCAAATTGCTGTGAGGTAATCGCCAGGGCGACGAATATGCCGGCCCACACCCACCAACTCCGCCGGGCGCAAGCAAGACCGCAGAGCGCCAATCCCATGGCGACGATGTCTTGAGGGTGAAAGAACTGCACGAGCGGCATCCACACGGCAGGGACACACGCAATGAGAACGAGGGTCACCGGCTCCCAACCACAGCGCCCGCGTCCCGAGGCGCGTAGCAAGGCAACGACGCCGACCAAAAGGGCCAACCAACTCAGATATCCGAGTCGGACCGAGTTCATGGCGGAGCCGGATCGAACGGACCACTTGTACATCGCGGCCGTTGCCGTCGAGCAGTGGGGGCCGAGGGCTGCATGTGACGGAAACGGGACGTTATGGCCGATCCTGGTTATGGCGTCGAATGCTCCCGAGACCAGCGGCCACAACGGCGCAATGAACGGTCCTGGGTGGGCAATGCCGGGATAGGAATAGGCGGATACCGGAGGATAGGCGCACGACAAATGCCCGTGGGCGATCGCCCACGTTGAGTAGAGGGATTCGGCGGCATCCCCCTCGGAGGGTCCGCCCACGATGCGAACAAGGCCTAGGAAGAGGGCGGTCGCCAACAGCCAGCCGAGTGCACAGAGCGTATTTGAGAGTGGGCGGTCCAACCACGAAGCCAGCGTCGCTCTTCCGCCCGAGGGGGCGTCGGTGCTGTTCTTCGGATTGTGCACAGGCCGGCCCCTTGATGCTCACAACGGAATTGCCCTCATGCGCTTCCGTTGAGACCAGATATCTGGCAAGTATGAGCGTCACGGATCTATGCCAGCCGAACGTCGTCACAACCCTCACCCAACAGGGCTCGATCGGCTCCGCACCCAGGTCAAGGTACAGTTCGCCAGTCGCCTGGCCCACGGGGCCGGAGAAGGGGAGCGTCATGACACATCGCCGCGTGGCCGTCGTCGGTGCCGCCCCGTCCGACTGCGGGCGGGTCGACGACAAGACGGCGTTCCAATTGAACTTTCAGGGGACGAAGCGGGCGTTGGCCGATGCCGGTATCGACAAATCCGAGGTCGACGGGTTCATGTCGGTAAGCGGCACGTTGCCGCCGGTAGAGCTGGCGGAATACCTCGGCCTGCGCCCGGACTGGGTGGACTCGACGGCTCACGGAGGCAGCGTCTGGGAATTCATGGTCGAACATGCGGCCGCCGCCATCGCACAGGGTCTGGTCGAGGTGGTGGTCCTGACGTACGGATCGACCCAGCGGGCGGACCTCAAGAAGAAGCTCCGGATGGCCAACCTCTCCTTCGGGACGCGTGGTCCCGTCCAATTCGCGGCCCCGTTCGGGCACCCGGTGGGCTCGCACTACGCCATGGTGGCGCGTCGCCACATGCACGAGTTCGGGACCACCATTGAGCAGCTGGCGGAGGTGGCGGTATCGACCCGGTACAACGCCGGCTTCAACCCTGACGCCTACTACCGCGATCCCATCACGATCGACGACGTCGTCGATGCGCCCATGGTCTGGGATCCTCTGACCAAGCTCCATTGCTGCATCCGCTCCGACGGCGGCGGCGCCATCGTCCTCACCAGTGAGGAGCGGGCCCGTGATTGCGCCAAGGCGCCGGTCTGGGTGCTCGGCACGGGGGAGGCCATCTCGCACACGACGATGAGCGAGTGGGACGACTTCACCGAGTCACCCTGTGTGCGATCGGGCAAACTGGCATTCGCCCGGGCCGGCGTCACGCCGGACGACATCGACACGGCGCAGGTCTACGACGCCTTCACGCCCATGGTCATCCTGACCCTGGAGGGTCTGGGCTTCTGTCAGAAGGGTGAAGGTGGCGCATTCGTCGAGGACGGCCGGTTGCGCGTGGGAGGGGCACTTCCCACCAACACCGACGGCGGGGGCCTCTCCGCCTGCCAGCCCGGGATGCGGGGAATCTTCCTTCTCATCGAGGCGGTCAAGCAGCTGCGGGGCGAATGCGGTGCGCGCCAGGTCCCCGACGCCCGTTTGGCCTGCGTCAATGGCACGAGTGGGTGGTTCAGCGCAGCGGGCACGGTGATCCTCGGCCGGGACTGACGCGTTCGTGCCTTAGCCTGGGGCGGGTGGTAGCTCCCTACGACCTGCAGCGCGAGGAGCTGGACCATCTCCTCGAAGGGGAGCCCGCGTTCCGCGCCCGCCAGGTGTGGGAGGGCCTCCATGTCCGGGTGCTCCGGCCCGAGGAGATGACCGATCTCCCCGCCCCGGTGCGGGCCAGGCTGGCCGAGGCCTTGCCGCCCGCCCTCCAGGAGGTCTCACGGCGCTCCGCCGACGACGACCAGACCGTCAAGTGGCTGTGGCGGCTCCGTGATGGGGCGCAGGTCGAGACCGTCCTGATGCACTATCCCGACCGGGTGACGGTGTGCGTTTCCACGCAGGCCGGGTGTGCCATGGCATGCCAGTTCTGCGCTACGGGCCAGGCGGGTTTCCAGCGCCAACTCAGCGCGGGGGAGATCGTCGAGCAAGTCGCCGGGGCGATGCGGGAGGCGCGTCCCCGTCGCCTGTCCAATGTGGTCTTCATGGGCATGGGTGAGCCCCTGGCGAACTACGACCGGGTGTGGAGTGCGGTGACCCGGCTCCACGGGGAGATGGGTCTGTCCGCCCGCCATCTGACGCTGTCCACGGTCGGGGTCGTCCCCGGCATTCACCGCTTGGCTGCGGAGTCGTTACCCGTGAACCTGGCCGTGTCGTTGCACGCGGCGAACGACGCGAAGCGCGACATCCTCGTGCCCATCAACCGGCGCTATCCGCTCGCGGTCCTCGGCGAGGCCTGCGCCCGTTACGTCGAAGCGACGCATCGTCGGCTCTCGATCGAGTGGGCCATGATCCACGACGTCAACGATCAGGGCTCCGACGCGGTCGAGTTGGCGCATTTCGCCCGTCCACTGGGGGCCCATGTGAACCTGATCCCCTTGAATCCCACCCCGGGCTATGCGGTGCGGGGGAGCACGGCCCGCCGGGTGCGCGAGTTCCGGGACCAGCTCGAGACTCTCGGCGTCAACACTACGGTGCGCATGACCCGCGGCGCCGAGATCGACGCTGCCTGCGGACAACTCGCAGCCTCGGTCACCCGGGGCCGGCGCGAGGAATCGTAGGGGCCCGTTCTCAGCGGTTCTGCCACTCGGGCGCGCGCTTCTCGGCGAAGGCTTTGGGCCCCTCCTTGGCGTCCTCGCTCGAGAAGACCTGGTCCGAAAGCTTCGACTCGATCCGGTAGGCCTCCTCCATGTCGGTGGCGAGCCCGCGCAGCGCTGATTCCTTGGTCTTGCGGACGGCGAACGGACCGTTCGCCGTGATCCGGTAGGCGTAGTCGTAGGCCCGATCCATCAAGTCGGCGGGGCGGCACACCTCATTGAGGAGACCCATGTCGTAGGCGCGTTGCGCCGACACCCGGTCGGCACAGAGCAGGAGTTCCATCGCAGCGGGGTACGGGATCTGTCGGGGCAGGCGGACGGTCGTGCCGCCACCGGCGAAAAGGCCGCGCTTTGGTTCCATGACGCCGAACCGGGCGATGTCACTCGCCACCCGCAGGTCGCATCCCCCCAGCATCTCCATGCCGCCGGCGACGCAGTTCCCGTTCACCGCGGCGATGACCGGTTTGTAGAGCGCAACGTCGCGCAGGACGGCTTTGAAGCCGTCATCGAGGCGGTAACCGTCGATTTCGGCGGCCCCTCCCTCGTCAACCTTCTTCTGGAGCGCGGTGAGCTGAGGGATGTACGTCTTGAGGTCCGCCCCGACACAGAAGTCCTGGCCCACCCCGGTGACGATGGCGACGTAGGCGTCGTCGTCCGCCCCGAAGCGCTCCCAGGCTGACCGCAGGCGGAAGAAGTGCTCCGCGTCCATGGAGTTGCGCGCTTCGGGGCGATTGATCGTGATCGTCACCACGTGGTCGTCCCCGGCGACGTAGTCGATGGACATTTGTTTCAGTCGTCGGCGCTGAGTGCCTGGGCCACGATCGAAAGGTCGACGATGCCGTTCTCCCCGACGGCCGTATGGCCCCTGGCCCGCGAGACGAGCGAGATGTCCACGTCGGAGGCTTCGGCCCGCAGGGCGCCGACCGTGCAGCTCTCCCGGGGGCGCACGCTGAAGGGGTCGTACTGGAAGTGCTTCATGGCATTGAGGTGGGTGATCTTGTTGATCTCCTCGTCGGACACGTCCCCCAGATACTTCATCGCATCTTCGGGTGAGGTCGGCCAGGTCGAGTCGGAGTGGGGGTAGTCACATTCCCAGGTGATGTTGTCGACGTTCATGTAGCGCCGGTTGTCGATGCCGAAGGCGTCGTCGATGAAGCAGGTGATGATGCGCTCCTTGAACACCTGGCTCGGCAGCATGTCCCCGAAATCCTGTCCGGTCCACTTGTGGTGGTGCTGGTAGACGTAGTCGATGCGCTCGAGCGCGTAGGGGATCCAACCGATGCCGCCTTCGGAGAGGGCGAAGCGGAGGTCCTTGTACTTGCGCAGGATGGGTGACCACAGCAGATCAGCGGCGGCCTGCACCATGTTGATCGGTTGCAGGCTGATCATGACGTCGATCGGCGCCTCGGCGGAGGTGACCAACAGCTGCGAGGACGAACCGAGATGCATGCAGACGATGGTGCCCTCGTCGGCACACGCCTCCCACAACGGGTCCCAGTGGCTGTTGTGTAGTGACGGCCAACCGAGCTTCTCGGGATTCTCGGAGAACGTGACGGCATGACATCCCTTTTTGGCCACGCGTCGCACCTCGGCTGCGGCGAGATGGGGGTCCCAGATGGCGGGAATGGACAGCGGGATGAACCGTCCCGGTTCGGCCCCACACCAGCCGTCGATGTGCCAATCGTTGTAGGCCCGCACCATGGCCAACGCCTCGTCCTTGTCCTCCCGGCGGGCGAACAGCTGCCCGCAGAACTGGGGGAACGAGGGGAAGCACATGGAACCGAGCACCCCGTTGACAGACATGTCCCGAACCCGCTCGTGGACGTCGTAACAGCCGACACGCATGTCGTCGAGGGAGGTCGGCTCGAGTCCGTACTCTTCGGGCGGGCGTCCGACGACGGCGTTGAGCCCGACGTTGGGGATCTCGTTGCCGTCGTACTGCCAGTAGTCGGTCCCGTCCGGGCGCCGCACCAACTGTGGCGCCTTGTCCTGGTACTTGGCCGGCAGTCGCCCGTCGAACATGCCCCGGGGCTCAATCACGTGGTCGTCCACACTGACCAGAATCAGATCTTCGGTGCGCATGCCCCAACCTCCCTGTCGTCAGGATTTTCCTGACGCCGCGTGTCACCCACCCTATGCGCCCCCCACCAGGCATGCGCCGGCGCCCCGGGTCATGAGCCCGGGGCAGCGCGTCAGGCGACGGCCGCCTCGAGCTTGGTTGCGGCCACACCCCGGCGCGGCGCGATGATGGCATCGATCAGCCCGTAGGAGCGCGCCTCCTCCGCGGTGAGGTAGTGATCGCGATCGATGTCGAGCGCCACCTGCTCGAGGGGGCGGCCGCTGTGGTGGGCGATGATCTCGGACATCCGGTGGGTGAGGGCGAGAACCTCGCGCAACTGGATCTCCATGTCAGAGGGCGCGCCGCGAGTGCCCGCCGAGCCCTGGTGGATCATGATGCGGGAATTGGGGAGGGAGAAGCGCTTCCCGGCCGCGCCTCCGCACAGGATCATCGCCGCGGCCGACATGCCCATCCCGACACAGATGGTCGACACGTCGGGTGCCACGTGCTGCATGACGTCGTAGATGGCCATGCCCGCATAGGCCTGCCCGCCCGGCGAGTTGATGTAGAGGTGGATGTCCTTCTCGGGATCCCGGGCCTCCAGGAAGAGGATCTGCGAGATGATCAGGTTCGCCACCTGGTCGTCGACCTCCTGGCCCAGGAAGACGATCCTCTCGCGGAGGAGCTGAGAGTAGATGTCGAAGGCACGGTCACCCCGGCTGCCCTCCTCGATCACGGTCGGCACCAGAATCTGCGATGGGCTGGGCATGGGCATGTTCCTCCTCTGTTTCGTACGGCGCAATGGCTGATAGGGCTCAGTTGCGTATCCCTCAGATTATCTCATATATGAGATAATCTGAGGGCGTGGACGAGCGGCGACATCTCCCCGTGTTCCCGGGGTTCCGTCAGATGGCCGAGCGCCGTCATGCCCTGAGTGGCCAGCTCACGGCCCTCCGGCGCAGCCTGGGCGTCTCCCAGGCCGAGGTGGCGTCCCGCATGGGAACCTCGCAGTCGGCGGTGGCCCGCTTCGAGGCCGGTGATCTCGATGTCCGCCTCTCCACGATCGAACGCTATACGGCGGCCCTGGGGGGGAAACTGGAATGGAGGATCGAACGTGCATGACAACGACTGGTCGCAGAGCCTGGCCCAGCGGCTTTTCGAGCAACGGGTGGTGCTCCTGAACGGCCCCTTGGACGACATGACGGCAACCCGGGTCTCGGCCGAGCTGATGACGTTGGACGCCGAGGGGGACGACGCGGTCACGCTGCGCATCGACTCGGCTGACGGCAGTCTGGGCCTGGCGCTCACACTGATGGACGTCATTGAGCTGTTGGGCGTCCCCGTGAATGCCTTGGCCATGGGACAGGTCGGGGGCCCCGCCGTGGGCGTCCTGTCCGTGTGCCACCACCGGGCCTCCATGCCCAGTACCCGCTTCTCGTTGCGAGAACCGAGGACGCAGTTCGAGACGAGGGCCAGTGATGTGGAGCAGTGGGCGCAATTGCGCGCGACGGAGCGCAAACGGTTCGTGGACCGGGTGGCGGACGCCATCGGACGATCGCCGGCCGCCGTGGCCGAGACCTTCGGCCGGGGAGCGTTCCTGGGGGCCCAGGAAGCATTGGACTTCGGGCTGATCGACGAGATCCGCCGTCGCAAGGGCGCCATGCACCAGATGCCGGGCCCGCCGATCGGTTTTCGCCCTCGCCGCTGACCCCCGGCCTACGATGCCGAGATGGATGATCGACGCCAGCCGGTTGCGGCACCGGGGTGAGCAGACTCCTCGAAGGGCGCTCCATCACGGTCATTGGAGCCGGGACCCAGCGCTCCCGTGATCCGGAGGCGCCGATCGGGAACGGGCGGGCCATCGCCGTGCGCGCTGCCGCGAGGGAGCTTCGGTCATCTGCGTCGACCGGGATGAGGAGGCGGCACAGGCGACATGGCGCCAGATCGTCGAGGAAGGCGGGAACGCCGCGGTCCTGATCTGTGACGTGACGACCGAGGAAGGGTGCCGGATCGCCGTGCCCGAGGAGAAGGGGCTGGCGCCCGACGGCATCGTGCTCAACGTCGGGGTCGGCTATGGCATGGGCGTGGCGGGCACCACGCCCGAGGAGTGGGACCGCACCTTCGAGCTCAACCTCCGGGCCCATTTCCTGCTGGTGCGGCGGGCACTGGTGATCCTGCCCGACGGCGGATCGATCCTCTTCATCGGCTCGGCCGCCGGACTGCGCCCCGGGAGCCGGATCCCGGCCTACGACGCCAGCAAGGCCGGGCTCATCGGGCTGAGCCGGCATGTGGCCGTCGAGGGGCGCGCCGCGGCATCCGGGCGAACGTCCTGGCCCCCGGACTGATCGACACGCCACTGGGGCGGGCGGCCTCGGCTGGCCGGCCGTCGCGCACGAGGACACCGGTGCCGTTGGGCCGGATGGGAACGGCGTGGGAAGTGGCTGCAGCCGCCGTCTTCCTGCTCTCGGATGAGGCGAGCTACATCACCGGTCAGGTGCTCGCGGTCGACGGCGGCCTTACCCTCGTCTGAGCGAGCCCGTCAGTCGAGGCTGACCGTGGCCCAACCCAAGAGGTGCGTTCCCCCGGTCTGGCGAGTGGCCGAGAGCTCGAGGTCCACCAGTCGCTCCCCGTCGACCTCCCGCTTGTCGGCGACCGTCCCCGCGTAGGTGATGACATCGCCGGGCCAGGCCTGCTCGCGGAACTGCACCTTGAACCGGCGCACCGATGCGGCACCCAGCCAGTCGGTGACGTAGGTGGCCATGACACCCGCTTGGAGCATCCCCACGGCGAACGGGGTCGGGAAGCCGGCCTTCTGGGCGAACTCGGTGTCGTGGTGGATGGGATTCATGTCACCCGAGGCGCCCTGATA
>CAVWMF010000003.1:0-68821 GCA_963756025.1 uncultured Acidimicrobiaceae bacterium | reverse complement strand
GGAGTCCAACTCCACCATGGCAGCCGTGATGTTCCAACGGTGGAGCAGGAGATCATCCGGATAGTCCGCCGCACATGACGTCCAACTTCCACGTGACTTCCCGCGTCGTGTCGGAGGTGGAACTGGCCATCAAACCCGAATCGGTGGCACTGGGAGCCTCGGGGCTATCGCCGCCCTCGTCGCCCTGGTGCTGGGCGTCGGCCATCTCCCGCCAGCTGCGGTGGGGTGACGGAGACCGCCGAGTGTTGCGGGCCCTCGGTGCGGCCCCGGCGGCGACCGCGGCGACGGGCTGATCGGTGTGCTCGGCGCGTTGTCCTCGGTCGTTGCTGGCTGTTGTCGTGGCGGTGGGCCTCTCGCCGCTCGCCCCCCTCGGACCGGTGCGCCCCGTGTACCCCGACTCGGGGATTGCCTTCGACTGGACGGTGCTCGGCATCGGGCTCGCGTGTTGGTGGGTGGCCTGGGAGCCGCCCGCTGGCGCTCACCTATCGGGGACGCCAACCGCATCGCCCGGATGAGCCGGCGTTGACGCGAGCTCGCGAGCGTGCGCGCGCTCTCGAAGTGCCGGTATGCCCGTGGAGGCGTGGTGGGCGTGCGCTTCGCTCTCGAAGCCGGACCGGGGCCGAACCGCCGTACCAGTGCGCTCGGCGTTGCTGGGTACCGTTCTGGCGGTCGCCTTGCTGGTCGGCACCCTGACCTTCGCCAGCGGTCTGCACGCCCTGGTATCGACCCCGCCGCTGTACGGGTGGAACTGGAACTACATGCTCAACCCGAGCACGACGTCCCGCCGCAAGCCTGAAGCTGCTCGACCATGACCCCGACGTCGCCGCCTGGACCGGAGTGGCCTACACCAACGCCGAGATCGACGGCCAGACGGTCCCCATCCTCATCAGCAGCCCTCGCCCCAAGGTGGCTCCTCCGATCCTGTCGGGGCACGATCTGGATGCCAACGACCAGGTCGTGTTGGGGGCAGCCACGTTGGCCGTGCTCCATAAGCACGTCGGCGATACCGTGATGCTCGGCGTCGGGACCCCCAAGGATGCCCCCCATCTACATCCCACCGACCCCGCTGCGGATCGTCGGCACCGCGACATTTCCTGCGGTGGGCTACTCCAGTTTCGTGTCCGACCACACCTCCATGGGCACCGGGGCTCTGGTCCCCACCGGGCTCATTCCTGCCGGTTCAACCGGGCGATCAACAGCCCGGACCCGATCCTCAATGGCCCTGCACTGGTCTTCGTGCGCTTGCGCACCGGAGTCAGCGCCGCGGCCGGCCGGGCCAGCTTGCAGCGCATCGCCGAGGCGGCGAACAAGGTCCTTGCCGCCGACCCTAATGCAGCGGGCAACAACGTGACCGTGCTCGGCGTGCAACGTCCGGTCCAGATCGTGAACTACCGCAGCATTGGTTCCACTCCGGTCATCCTGGCGGTGGGGCTCGCTTCGGGGCGATCGTGGCGCTCGCGCTCACCCTTGTGGCATCGGTCCGGCACCGCCGACGGGACCTGGCCCTGTTGAAGGCTCTCGGTTTCACCCCGCGACAGCTGGCCGCCGTGGTCACGGCAGTCGACGGTCACCGCGTCGTCGGCGTCGTCGTCGGAGTGCCGCTCGGCATCGTGATCGGACGCCAACTGTGGACGGTTTCGCCCGCAACATCAACGCTGTACCCGACCCCACTGTGCCAGTCTTATCCGTGGTCTCGTCGCGCTCGGCGCACTGGTCTTCGCCAATGTCGTGGCGGCAATCCCCGGTCGGATCGCGGCACAGAACCCCGACGGCCATGGTGCTGAGAGCCGAGTAAGGCCCGACGGGGAAACGAAACACCGGCTCAACCCTGTGTCGGAGGGGGGGAGACCGACTGGCAACTTAAGGGGGGGGGAGGATAGGTCCACGCCCTGTTGTGATGGAACGTAGCTGGTCAGAGCTGTGCGGAGCCGCATGAGCGTGCCACCGATCACTCCGAAATGGCTGCGGGCAATGACCATGAGGGATTTTGAGGAGAACGCCCTCTCGAGGCCCGGCGCCTGAAAGCAAGTGGCCGAGATCGAGGACGGGCTACGCGTCGCCACCAGGCTGACCGCGCTTCGAGAACAAGCTGGCTTCTCCCAGCGAGAAGTCGCCAAGCTCATCGGCGTTTCACAGACTCGAGTTGCCGCAGTCGAGCACTCGCTCAAGGTGACAATCGAGATGCTCGATCAGTACGTCAACGCCGTCGGCGGGACGCTTGAAGTCAAACGTAGTCAAAGGCAAGAGAAAGATTGCCCTCATCGGCAAGTCCCCCATGAAGGCGGCGAGAACATCAGACAGAGCGGCCAGACCAACAAAATCAACTCGACCCTTCCCTATGCTCGTCGGGATCAGCTGTGACGCAACTGCTTGAGGCTCACGCGACCGCCGGTGCGAAGGACGGCCCGGCGGTAGATACGTGCCGCGAAGACTGCCATGCCGGCGGTGGCGGCGAAGGTGATGAGCACCGAAGCGAGGAACTGCCACCAGGCCACTTGCCCAACGCCACCAGCACCGACATGGAGAATGGAGCCGTCGGGGGGAAGTAGGCCAGGACTTTGAAGAGGAGGCTGGCGTGCCCGAGCTGACGACGGTGATCGAGTAGATGTAGCCGAAGAGGATCGGGATGCTGAGAGGGAGGGCCAGTGTCTGCATCTGGTCCTGACGTTCCGCCATCGAACCGGCGGCGGCGTAGACCCAGCAGTAGAAGGCGTACCCGAGTACGAACCACACCAACTCGGCCAAGAGGCCAATGGAGCAGCGCCCTTGAGCACGTCGGAACCAACGGCAGCCCCAACAGCGCAAAGCCCACGAGGAGGAGGGCCTGGCCCAGCGCCACCAGTCCGATACCGAAGACCTTGCCCCCCAGCAGTTGGATCGGTCGCACCGTGGCGAGCAAGACTTCGACGACCCGGCTCGACTTCTCCTGCATGACGCCGATCAGGATCCAGGTGCAGTACTGCGTCAGCAGTACGAACAGCAGGATCATTCCGACGATCGACGTCGCATTGGCCTTCTTCTTCGACCCTGGCGCGAGCGGTGGACGGAATCGACCGGGCGTTGGTGACCGACGGGTCTGCGCCGGCGTCAGGCCGGCGGATTGATAGGAACGTAGGACACCGAAGTACTCCGCCACGTTGTGACCAAGCCGGGTCGGCGGGCGAGCTGACTCGCCCGCCGGCTCGTTGAGGAGCAACTTCGCCTTGACGATGGCAAGGCCAACGGTTGTTGCGCAGGTTCCGCTTGGCCTGGCTCAGCGACGATTCGGCCACGAAGTGCACCTCGTCCTTGTCCGGTCCCTGCTTCGAAAACCACCTGCGGAACACGGGCGAGAGCGAGCCCACGACGCCCACCTCTTGTGTCGTCAGACCACTGCCGCCGCTGTGGTGTTGAAGTTGGGGATGACGATGGCCGCACCGACGGCGAGCAGCATGATGATGGTGCCCACCCGGAAGATGCGACCACGCAAACGTTCGGTGATCTCTCGCATCGCGACGATGCCGACGTCGCCGAAGCGCGCCTCGAATCGGCCGCTCGATGGCTCGGACGTCGTCGTGGCAACCGGTGCGGCCGAGGCCGGAGACATCGTCGCCTGACCCGCCGATTCCGCCTCCTCCCCCGCCACCATGGCGGCCTGGTCCGCCGCTGACGCCGTTGCGCTCCGCATCGACACCCGGATGAGGACGACGACGGCAAGGACGACGATGATGACGACTGGCCTCATGCCAGCGCCTCGCGGAAGACCTCGGAGAGCCGGCGACGGGTGAAGGTGAATTCTGTGACCCCCCGGCCGCCATGGCGGCGGTCAGCACGAGGTCGCTGTCGACGTCGTCGTCGAGGACGAGCCGCACCGCGCCGCCCCGGGTTCTCGGACACGGTGACGCCCGCCAGCCCTCTGGCCCAATCGCCATCCCGATCGCCTTCGACTCGCACTAGCAGTCGACGTGCTCCGCTGGTGGCCAGCTCGTCGACCGTTCCCGAGACCACGAGACGCCCGTGGTCGATGATCGTCACCTGGTCGCAGAGCTCCTCCACCTGTCGAGTTGGTGGCTGCTGAAGAAGACGCAGCATCCGTCTCGCCTGATCGACGAGCACTTGGCCGATGGCGTCGATGCCGGCGGGGTCGAGTCCCGACAGTGGTTCGTCCAGGACGATGAGTTCCGGGTGATGGCCCAACGCGGCGGCCAGTTGCACGCGCTGCTGGTTGCCGTGCGAGAGCACCTCGACCTTGTCGTTCCGGCGGTCGGCGATCTCGAGCCGCTCCAGCCACTGCCTGGTCGACTTCGCGGCATCGTGCGAGCTCATGCCGTGGAGTCGCCCCAGGTACTCGATTTGCTCCCCGACGAGCATGCCCGGATAGAGCCCGCGCTCCTCGGGCATGTACCCGAAACGGCGACGGCCTTCTGAGCCACCGGCTTGCCGTTCCACTGCACGCTGCCAGCATCGAGGTCGGTCAAACCGAAGATGGCGCGCATTGTGGTCGTCTTGCCCGCACCGTTAGGACCGAGGAACCCGACCACCTGTCCGGCGGCACCTCGAATGAGAGGTCGTCCAAGGCCACGATGTCACCGTAGCGGCGGGACAGTCCGCGGAGCTCGAGGACGGCGGCCACGGCGGGGACGCTACTTGGGTCGACTGACGATGCGCGAGACCCTCACCGCCGATTGACCTATCCCTCGACGTTGCAAGGGCCTTCTACAGTCCGACAGAGGCATTCTGGCAGTTCACACTTGGATTGCGCCGGCGGCCCACCCAGTTCGAGTCAAGGGGTGACCAGTGCGCCCTCGCTTCCACGCGACCGTGACCGCGCCGCCGAAGCCCACGGCATTGCTGGCGACGGGCACTAGGTCCGCTCATCAAACATTCACGGCATTCGTGCACAGGGGTTGTTCGGTGTCGGAGGACCGACTAGTAACTTTGGTCCACGCCCCATGACTTGGAAAGTGGCTGGTCAGAGCTTCGCCGGGTGGCATGACTGGCTCCGGAATCGAACTCGAAACTGGGTTCGGCTGGAGTAGCCAGGACGGGATTGCGCTTCGGTCGGGTGTGACAAGGCAACCTTGTCACTGTGCTTTGTAGTAAGTAGAATACGGATATGAGTGTTGCTGAGTTCCGGGTCTCGGACCGTGGCCAGATGGCGTTACCCGCTGAGGCCAGGCGTCGCTGGCACCTGAAAGACGGCGGTTCCGTCGAAGTGGCAGATCTCGGTGATGCACTGCTCATCGTCCCTGCCGGCCGGGGCGGGTTGCGCTCGATGCTTCGCGAAGCGATCCGAGAGGCCGGCGGATACTCCCAGCTGGCCAACCAAGTGGTGGCTGAAGACCCTGATCTCGCGTAGCCGCGATCGTGGATGTGATCATCGACGACCACCTCTTGCTCCAAATGCTGCTCAATGAGGAGCCGCCAAACTTCCGAGCTCCAGGTGCGCGGATCTTCACGACTGGTCTTTGGTATCACCGACTCTGCAGGGCTGTGAGCATCAACGAAGTGACAGGTGCGATGTCTCGTCGCTTGGGTCGGGCTGATCCCGTTGTGGCAGCGGCAGCAGTGCGTGCCATCACCACACTTCCCGAAACGATAGGGCTCCTGTCATTGCGAGAATTGGCTTGGCCGATGGCCCAACTACTCCAAGACGGGGTACGCCTGAACCTGATATCGCTCGAGGCTCTTGCTGCGGCGGAGGGCCAGGGCGCTGAGCTCTGCCTCGCCACAGCCGACGAGAACCCCCAACTTCTTGACGCGGCAGCCTCACGCGGCACGCCTGCTCGGCTTGTAAGCGATTGACGAACATCCCCTCCCTGGCTCACAAGAGGGAAGGGACCTACATCTGGCAGTCCTCTGCCACCGGCCCCCCTCTCTCTTGCGCTGGGCACGTCTTCTACATGGAGGTTGGTCTCAAGGAGTTGCAGTTTGCTCGTGTCGGAGGACCGACTGGCAACTTTGGTCCACGCCCCATGACTTTGGATAGTGGCTGGTCAGAGCTTCGCCGGGGGGCATGACCAGCGTAATCATCCACTCGTCATTGACGAGCACGACCTCGGCGAGTGCTGGTTGCCCACAACGGCACCTACATGGGTGGTCCGCCGCCGAGACTGACCATCCAGGGATGCCTGCTTCGGATCGAAGTCCGTAACGAGGCGTGCGGTGTCCGTCACTTCAGAACCCGTGTCCGTGTAGACGTTGAACGCGATTTAAAGGTCGGCCACGAACTGGTCGACGAGTTCTTAGAGTTCGTCAGGACGCGTTCGACCGGGATCCGTCCGGACGATGGCCCACTACGTGCACGTCTTCTTCGAGCTCATCCGCAAGAAACCAACGGACGTGGTTCAAAGACGCGCATGCGGACTCTTACTGCTCGTCTCCCGTCGATGCAGCCGCATGATGAGCTTTCGTTCGTGTGGCCGGTCGTTCGTGAGGAAGTTCCCTCGTAAAGGCGAGCGAGATGAGGGCGAGGAGCGCAGCGGCCAAAAGCCCCGCTTTGAGTGACCGAAGCTGCGCCGACTCGTAGTCATCAACCAGCGCCGCCGTCGTCGCATGGTCCAAGCCGGCCTTCTGTGCTGCGTTCTCGATCTGCGTAGAAGCGACAAAATTGGTATTGGATCCAGCAGCAACCCCGACTTGGGTGGAAACTTCCGAGCTGATCCGAGGATCGTGCTCGACGTTTGAGATGAACGTGCTGGTCAGCCCAATGAGCACGATCGCGCCGATGAGCGCCACGCCCAACGATGACCCGAGCTGCTGTCCCGTGTACTGCAACCCACCCGCTTCGCTTCGGCCCGACTCATCGACCGAGGACTGAACGACATTGCCCAGTTGGGAAATCATCAGGCCCATGCCGACGCCCAGTATGGCCATTCCGAGGGCGAACCCGGCATTGGAGAGGGTGGGCTTGATCGTCGAGAGCAGGACGAGCGCACCGACGAGCGTCACGATCAGCCCCGTCTGCACGATCGGCCGCACCGCGAAACGGTTCGAGAGCCGTGCGCCAACCGCAGCAGTCGCGAACATGGTGATCGAGATGGGAAGCATCTTGATCCCGGTTTCGAGCGCGCTCAGCCCGAGAACCAGTTGGAGATAGAGCGGGACGACGAAGAAGATCCCCATGAGCAGCAGGTTCTGGCTGAACATCCCGATGAGGCCCGAGCGCACCGGAGGGATGCGGGCCAAGGAGAGATGGACGAGTGGATCCTGGCCTGTGTCTTCCCGGTGGCGCTGCCAGGTGACGAACCCCCAGATGAGGACTCCGCCAGCGGCCATGACGAACAGCGTCAGAGAGAACCCGAAGATGGTGAACGGGGAGTTCTTGGGTTTGACCCATCCCCACGTGCTCGACTCCAGGACGCCGTACACGAACACCCCGAGGCCTGAGGCAGAAAGCACCGAGCCGACGATGTCGAGCTTGGGTTTCGGGATCGGAGCCGGTGCGTCCTTGACCTTGCGGGTCATGAGCAAGATGAAGGCGGCAATGAAGACTTCGCCGACGAACACCACGCGCCAGGTCAACACGGTAGTGGCCCACCCACCCACGATGGGGCCGACCGCGATCCCCGCACCGGCGACGCCCCCGATGACCGCATACGCTGCCTTGCGACTGGATCCCTCGAAATTGCCGGCGATCAGAGCCGCCAGTGCCGGAAAGACGAGACCCGCACCGATCCCTTCGAGCACGGACCAACCGAGGGCAAGCTGGAACACGGTCTGGGAGGCCGCGGTCAGGGCCGATCCACACGCATAGATGATCAACCCGACGACGAACGCCTTGCGGCGGCCGATGATGTCGCCGATCTTGGCCCCGGTCATGATCAGCATGGCCATGACCAAGCAATACAGGGTAATGACCGCCTGAATCGTGGTGACCGTGGTGTGGAAGTCGTGGACCAGCGAACTGATGGAGACATTCATGACCGACTGGTCCAGCACCATGAGGAACTGCGCCGTCGCCAATGCGACGAGTGCCAATGAGCCCTTCTTCCTGGCCGTGCTATTCACTATTCTCCTGTGACTTTCCTCGGTCGGACTGTTCCGACAGCCCTTGTTCGCGCCTCTTGTCCCTGGTGGCTCGGATCAACGGTATCCACCCAACGGTCTGGCACGGCGTGCGATAGGCATGGTGCTGCCCTGGCTCGTGGGATGTGACCCCGCTTTGAGCAAATGTGCTCCAATGTCGCCCGGACACTCTCACGCCATGGTCCGGTGCTGCTGGCTGAATTTGATTGCTTGGGTCACAATCCGCAAGACCAAGCCCAAGAACACCAAGTCCAACCACATCTGCGCGGTGACCACAAGCCGTGCGGATTCACTCTTGGCCGTAATGTCACCGAACCCGACAGTGGTGAACACGGTAGAAGAGAAGTACAGCGCGTCGGTACGACTGAGAGGTGCCCCGAACGCTGCCGGATTCGTGTGAGCCATCACAAAATATGTCGCTGCGAGAAGCAACACATAGAGTGGGACGCTGAACGCCAGCGCCTCGACTGCCCGACCGACCGGATGACTGGATCGGATAATCTGGCGAACCTGCCAAATGATGATCGCGGTGAGCGCAAGTGCTCCTACCGTCAGCTTGATGACCTTCTCCACACTTGTGCCACCCCCCAAGGGCAGGAGGAAGTAGAGGACTAGAAGTAGGGCCACGGTGGCGATTGTGCGTAGCGCTGCGACAACGACCAAACGCCTCCGCCCTTGCTGGGTCAGGTGACCAATCAGCGAAGCTTCACTCGGCGCACCGGCGGCAGACATGGCGGTCCTTCCTTGCTCTCGGCCCGAGGATCACGCTGGTTGGGCGGAGTGCTGCTTAAGCCGGTCAGCTACGAACATGACCACGACCGCGATCCCTACGCCGATGAACGTGAAGATTACCCGACGACCTTCGGCCGCATAGTTGGTGGGATGTGGCAGGTCCGCTGCGATGAGGGCCGCACTGGCGATGGCAGCCGTGTAATAGGCGTAGTTCACCCCATGAATGGAGGCCCCGATGGCAGCCAGGAGGACGACGATCACGACCAAGGCGTCCTTGTTGTCGACTGCCAGCAAAATCGGTATGGCCACGACAGCGCCCATGCCCGCACCGATGATGCGTTGGAGGCCCACCAGTGTTGACTGCTCAATGCTCGGCTTCAAGGCGACCAGCGTGGCGATCACCATCCAATCGGCATTCGGGTCGTGGGAGCCAAAGGCGATTGCAGCAGAGGCTGCGAGGGCTAGTGCCCGTATCAGGGCGAAGAGCACCACCGGTCGCGTGAGCTCGACCGGGGCGAAGGGCTCACCGGGGAGGTCGATGACCGGCCCTGGCCGCCATTTCCGTCCGCTTGCCAACCACACGATGCCCATCAACGCGATCCACACGGCCGATCCGATCAGCCACGCCAGTGCCTGGTCCCATCCGGTGGTCTTGATTCGGTCGGCTCGGTAGCTAACCGGCAGGACGACAGCGACAACAAACCAGATGTTGAGCAGCAGCCCCACGCTGAATCGATGCAGCCCGAACTTCACCGCCAAACCGGCCAACAACGTCACCGTGAAAAGTGCGAGTACCACGAATCCCCAGGCGTGCGTTCCGACAAAGAACGCCAGGGCGGTCACCGCGGCACCGCCGAGGGCGAAAGCACCCATGCCCCGAGCCCGCTTCCAGTACCCACCACCCGGGTCGCTGAGCGCGGTGGTCAGCACGGCGAAGATGATGCTGACGGCATACTTCTGCTGGTCAAGCTGGGCGATAGCGAGCCAGATCAACAGCAGAACTCCGCCAATGGCCACCCCGGCGGGGAGACTGAATCCCTTCTTGTTGACCGAGAACACCTTGGTGAGTTGGCTCATGGATGAGAACGGACCACCGCTCCACGTCGGCGCAATACGCCAATTCTGGAAGGCTGTCCCTTTGTCACACTGAGGTCCAGGTCCCAGCAGAGCCGCGGGCGACCACTCCCCATCTCAGACACCTTGCACGGCGTGCAACCGACCGGAGTGGATTGCCGCCGTGAATGACTCGTAATCGCGCTCGTTCTGGTCCGCGTACCGAGCCGAGAAGTCGGTTATCGACTGGTCGAACTTGTCGCTCTTTCCGAGATAGGCAGCAAGAGCCACGGCGTCGCCGGAGCGGGCGTGCGCCCGAGCCAGCGTCCAGCCACAAATCCGGCCGTAGAGCGCGAGCATGGCCCGGTTCATCGTCTCGACAACTGCCGAGCCCTTCATGTCGCGCAGCTGGCGCCAATAGAGATAGCGGTTGGCCTCCTCACCCTTGGTCCATCCCAAGTAGATGTCGCTGGCCGCCTGCATGATCCGCTGGCCTTGCACGACGCGCTCCCCATGCTGCTTGAACCGGCTTTTAGGCAAATGATCCTCGTACACCGAGGCCGTCGCCTCCTTGACCTGAAGGAACAGGGGGTCGTGCTCGTCACGTCCTTGGAGCAGCACGATGAACGCCCGGGTTCCCACACTACCCACGCCCACCACCTTGCGGGCCATGTCGATGATCTCGAACCGCTCGAGGAGGTGCCGGCGGTCCTCCTGGAGGGTCGCCCGATAACTACGGAATTGGTGGTGAATCATGTCTTCGAATTGGGTCCCGGAGTACCCGTACATGGCCTCGAGGTCACGAGCCGGGATGACCACGGGCGGCTGGCTCACGATCCGGTAGCGGCCGTCGACCACTTCGGCGAGCTTCGATAACGCCAACAAGCTGTCGCTGGCGTGAGCCTTCTGTGCGGTCTTTGCCACACGCGCTTGGTCCTTTTTGGCCAAGGTCGCCGCCTGCTTCGTGCGCGCTCCTTTGGTCATGCCGCGCATGGAGTCCATGATTTCTTCTTCGGTCAGACGTGCGTACCAGATCTCCATGTTGCCCATGGCCGCAAACTCCCCCATGGCCTCCCGGTAGGACCTCACTGCAGCGAGGGTTGAATCTCTGACGTCGGATTTGGCAAAGCCGTTGTGGCGCGCCGCGATGGTGAAGCTCGCGGCCAAGCGTTTGACGTCGTATTCGAAAGGACCGGGCAGCGTCTCATCGAAATCGTTCACGTCGAACAACAGGGTCCGCTCAGGTGACGCGAACCCACCGAAGTTCGAGAGGTGCGCATCGCCGCAGAGTTGGACGTTGAGTTGCGCCGTGGGCGTGTCCTTGAGGTCGGTTGCCATGATCTTTGCAGCGCCCCGGTAGAAAGTGAACGGTGAGACCATCATCCGGCCGTGGCGGACCGGAACCAGGTCAGGCTCACGGGTCAGGTTCTGCGCCTCGAGCAACGACACCGGGTCAGGGCGGTCCCTGGCTGGAGCCCACCCACTGTGACCTGCCAACGGCGAACGTGCCCGAGCCCCCTTGCCCTCGGACTGACGTTCGGCGACGCTCGGGTGTGCGACCTTGGTTGCCATTACCATCGAATTTCCTTTCTCGATTCGAGGCGATGACCGGCAGAGTGGAGATCGTCCAGCCGCCGGATGCCCAGGACCAATTCACATATCAATAGGGCGCTACAACCACATTCGCTAGAAGCAAACCTCGGTGCCCGCTCCTATCGAGTGACTTGCGCTTAGGCGAGAGGCCCGTTCGCACGGCGGATCAGCCATGGCGATGCCGGGACCGGCCAGTACGACCACGTCAAACTAAATCGACAACGGCCGGCCTGGCGATGAGATATGCGATCACGCCGATCAAGGGGACAAAAGACGATGAAGACGAACCACAGGGCTTTGGCGAGGCCATGATGGTCCCGACGACGGAAGTTGTCGATGAAACACCAAATGACGATAAAGATCCACAGCACAAGACCAGCGAACATGAGCAGGGACCAGAACACGCTCAGCAACGGGTAGCTATAGGCAAATAACACGTTTCCTCCAGGTCTTGCCCACTAGGGGCGCTGTACTGTGTCCTTCTGTTGCCAGGAACCCTCGAAGTCAGGCGGATGCCTGGCTTTCTTCGATGGCGTCTTCGATGGCCACGGCCAGCCCGAGCGCCGCGGCGATCGCCGTGGCGGCGGAGACGGTTCGCGCTGTTCCGACGATCGGGGCAACGGCAATCAGCAAACCCTGGGCGTCTTCAAGCGTCAGGCCCACATCACTGGCCGCCACCATGTTCAACAGATACGACGCCGGTTGAGCGTCGATTGCTGTCAGTGCGGCGACCCGGGCGATCATGAGCTCACGGTCGCTAAGGCTTGTGCGGCTCACCGAAGCTGCCGTCATCTCGAGAACTGTGTCGAGAAGTGGTCGGTCTTCACTCATCTGTTTCTGCCTTTCTCTTTGAGATTGATTCAAACTGATGGTTCGTGGGTGCCACGGCCCAGTGCTCGATTGGTCAGGCGAGGTCTTTCGCTGTCTCCTGAACGGCCTGGTCGATGTCCTTAGAGCTCACGTCGAGCTCTTTCGCTGCATGCTTCTCGGCCTTGAGGTCGGCCTTCTCGATGGCATCGGCGATCGTGCTCTGTCCAACGATGACCAGGGCGGCCTCCCCAGCGTCGATGGTGTCTCCGAACTCCTTCACGTCCGAGCGCGACATGCCTTTCCACAGGTGACCACTCACCCCACCCACCGTCGCCCCAACCGCGGCGCCGACGACGATGGACGGCGGGAAGATGATGCCGACGAGGGCTCCGGCCGCTGCTCCGCCCCAGGCCCCATGTCGGGTGGAGGTCTCGTCCTTGTTGACGTGGACCTTGCCGTCGGCGTCCTTGGTGACCACCGAAGCGTCGTAGGTTCCCACAGCTCCTACCGCGTGGAGGTCCTTCACGACCTCGTAGTCGGCTCGGGCAGCCGCTTCACTCGGGTAGGTGCCGACGTAGACAAACACGGGATCAGATTTGGCCATGACGCTTTCTCCATTCTTCTTGTGCGCTCATTGGGGGACCGCTGGCACAACTTTGCTCGTATCGACAAAGGGCAGGCGGCCCTTCTTCCAGCAGATTCACACTCAGGTAGGTGAGCTGTCATCACCTGTAACCGGATTCACCTAGGGGAAAGCGGTCTGATTCGCGGTTGGAATCAAGAAATAGGCCTTGAGGATTCCGTTCCGCTCCCACCGCCGCTCTTGGCAGGGACCTTCGTCCATAGTCGGCAGGGACCTTCGGCCGTAGACCCGGGTGACCGGGACTGGCAAGCTAAGTCGCATGTGCCCTGCGAGGAAGCCCATCGGCGGTGACCTGGGGCCGACGCGCTCACTGCGTCAGCTGCTGCCCGAGGGCCGCCACGACCCCTCTGACCAGCATGATCCCGCAGCGAACGACAGGGGACACGAGGGCCTCAAGGAGCCGATCTTGGTGAGCACCAAGCTCCGGGCACCCCCAGTGCACGAACAGTCAATCGAGCGCAAGCACCTTCTGGAGCGGCTTCGAAGCGGATCGAACCGCCGGCTTATTCTTGTCGCTTGCCCGGCGGGCTACGGCAAGACCTCCCTTTTGGCGGCCTGGTACGAGGCGGAGGCTCCTCGGAGACGGGTTGCGTGGCTGACACTGGACGAGGGTGACAACGACCCCGTCGTCTTGTGGTCAAATGCGATCGGAGCCCTCCGCCGCGCGAACCCCGACTTCGCTGAGTCGAAGTCGTTGCGATTCGCCGTGGCACCGGTGATCGATCTGGTTTTGCCTCGTTTGGTCAACGAGCTGGACGCCCAAGGGGAGACCAACCTCATCCTGGATGACTATCACCGAATCACCAGCGAACCGGCCCGCGCCAGTGTCCGTTGGTTCATCGAACATGCGCCAGCCGGGTTCCATCTCGTGCTCGCGAGCAGGACCGAACCAACCTTGCCCGTGGCAAATCTGCGTGCTCATGGCGACCTTCTCGAGCTACGAGCTGCAGATCTGCGGTTCAGCTCCGAAGAAGCCGACGCATTCCTGAATGGTCAACTCGGCCTCGACCTTGCAACAAGAGATGTCGATGCTCTGGTAGCAAAGACTGAGGGATGGCCGGCGGGGCTCTATCTCGCAGCACTTTCGCTGCAGGCTGCCGCCGATCGCCAGGCTTTCGTGCAGACATTTGGCGGATCGAACCGGCACGTTGTGGACTTCCTAGTGACCGAAGTGCTCGAAGCCCACGACCCGCCAGCGCAAGAGCTGATGCTGCGCACATCGATGCTCGAACGGATGACCGGCCCCCTGTGCGATGCCGTGATGGACAAAAAAGGTTCAGGGGAGATGCTCGATGCACTGTCCCGGAGCAACCTGTTTCTTGTCCCGCTTGACAACGAAGCCGGCTGGTATCGCTTTCACCCTGTCTTTGCGCAACTGCTCCGGGTGGAGCTCGAGCGGCGCGAGCCTGGCCTAGCCCCAGCTCTACACCATCGTGCGTACTCCTGGCATCGTGATCACGGGACCATCGACGATGCGATCCAACACGGCCTAGCAGCGAAGACGTACGGCGAGGTCGTCGAGCTCATCGAAACGTACTGGATCAGGTACGCCAACACGTGGAGATACGACACCGTGCTTGCGTGGTTGCGCCAGCTGCCCGACGCGGTACTGGCCGCGGAAGTGCATCTGCTCCTGGTGCAAGCGTGGGTACTTTCGCTGTCTGCGAATGAGGCGGAGGCGGCGGGGGCCATCGCTGCGATCGAAGGGCAGGGCGACCTGGTCGCGGGTCCACTGCGAGATGGCTTCAGCTCTGCTCTGGCGAGCTTGACGCTGCTACGAGCGGGCTTCCCCTGGGGAGATGTCGGCTCGCAGCTCGAAAATGCACGCCGGGCTGTCGAGTTTGAGGGTCCTGGGTCGCCCTGGCGCCCCTTAGCTTGTTGGGCAGTCGGCTTGGGTCTGTATTTCGTCGGTGAGACTGACGAGGCCGACGAGTGGTTCGCGGAATCGGCGGTACTGGCGCCCGCGAGTGCACAGTGGCTGTGTGGCACGTCGTCGCTGGCCTATCGGTCGCTCATCGCCGGTGAGAGGGGCCGCAGAGACGAACAGCGTATTTTGGCCGAGTCTGCATCGGAGTTCGGAAGGAAGCACGGCACGGAGCAGGCCGGCGGCACAGTTCCGCTCGCGCTTGCTGAATCGCTTACGGCACGCGGCAGACACAAAGAGGCGGTGCCGCTCGTCGAGCACGGCGTCGCCATGGCCCGGATCTTTGGCCAGCCACTCCAGTTGGCCCACGTGCTTCTCGGCCAGGCGTCGGTGCTTCGGGCTGGGGGTGGGCACACGGAGGCCGCAGCTGCGTTAACCGACGCGAGATCCGTCCTCGCCCACTGCCCCGATCCGGGGATCCTCGCCGAGAAGCTGTCCACTCTCGAGCGTCCGGCGCAGATCCGGCGCGTCCAATCCGAGGATGGCGAACTGACACAACGGGAGATAGGGGTGCTCAAGCTCCTGGGCGGCGACCTGTCCGAACGCGATATCGGTCGTGCACTGTTTGTGTCGCACAGCACGGTCCACAGTCACGTCAGGTCGATCTACCGCAAGCTGGCAGTGCGCTCGCGGGCCGAAGCGCTTGCACGTGGTCACGAACTGGGCATCCTCTAGCGTTAGCGAGCGATCTCAGACGACGTAGCGTCGTCGCGGAGGACTCACGGTTGTCGCTCTCCAGCTTGGTCTGAGTTCGCTCGCGGATGGGCGACCTGTGTTGCGGTGGGTCGGTGACGGGCCGGCCAAGCCGGCCCTATGCCCATCGCCGAGGTCCCCCGTGAGCAAAGGATGCAAGGGTCCCCATAGCGTTCTCCCTTGACAATCAACTGCTGATCGACCGCGCCAACGGTCGGAGAGGAGGCCGCCATGGGGACCGTGGCCAGGCTACTGGACGAGCACGTGAGCTTTCGCTGCACCTCGGTGGACCGCATCGGGGTCAGGGGCTACATCCCGGGGATCCAATACGAGTTCGGGCTGATCAAATTCCTGCTCAACCGGGGAGGAACTATCCCGTCTCCTGCCCTGCTCAACCGCAACCGCGAACGGCTCGTTGCCGAGTTCGAGGCACTCGAGGCCGCCACGGGGGTGCCCGTCGTGCGCTTCAAGGCGGGAGAGTCCAAAGAGGACCTGGCGCGTCCCCATCAAGATGCGGCAGCGACCGCCGGTCGACCAGGACTGGTACTGGTGGGCAAGGCTCAAGAGAGGACTTCGGTCTGGCGGGGCTACGTCGACGAGACCCATGCTGGACATCGCCGCAGCCATCCGCACATGGCTTGGCGTCGCCAGTCATCGGTGCCCGACCACTGGTACTTCTACTTCTCGGATCCCGAATGGGGACCCGCCTTTGTCAAGATGTGCACCTATGCGCCCTACCCACTGTGGTGTTGCGCAAACGGGCACGAGTGGGCCAAGTGTCAGCTGGCCAAGGCCGGAATCGGCTTCGAGGCCCTCGACAACGGACTGCGCTCCGTGGAGGATCCCGCCGCGGCCCATCGCATCTGCGCCAGCCTTAGTGCCGGTCATCTGCGCGGACTCCTGGCGCGCATGATGGCCGTCGTCCCCGATCCCCTTTGTGCGCGCGACCGCGCGGCCGGGTTCGAGTGGTCCTACTCCATCGCCCAGCTCGAAGTCTCCGACACTGCGGTGTTCGACCAACCGCGTCGGGCCCGGGCCTGGTTCGAGGCCGCCATCGGCGATCATCTCGACCTCGGTCGTCCCGAGCGGGTCTCTTTGGTCGTCGACCGCACGGTGGTCAACCGCGGCATACACAAGACACCGGGGCGTTTTGCCACCGAGGTCATCACCCGCGACGTCGCCCCTCAGCTCCAGATCCACTACAAGTCATCGAAGGCCAAGGCCTATCTGAAAGAAGGCCGCGCCCTCCGAGTGGAGACCACGGTCAATAACGCCAGCGATTTCGCGCTCCACAAGACCCTCAACGCCGAGAATTGGAAGGCGTTACGACGCGTCGGGGCTTCCACCAATGCCCGCTTCTTGGCCGCCCTCGGTGAGGGCCGACCCGGCCTCCCCGACCCAGCCACCCTCGAGTCGCTCGTGCTCCCGAGCGTCCACGACGGCCAGCGGGCACCCGCTCTGCGATTCGGCGATCCCCGGACCATGGCGTTGCTCGGTTCTGTGGCCGCGTTCGCCCACGTCATCGGTGGCCTCACCAACAGATCCCTGCGCACCCAGATGGCCGCGCACTGGCGGGAGGACTACTCCTCGGCCCAGGCCTCTTATGACCTGCGGCGCCTGCGACTCAAGGGCCTCATCGAACGAATCGAGGGGACCAACACCTACCGGGTCAGCGCCTACGGCCTGCGCATCAGTGCTTTCTTCACTCAGCTGGCCAGCCGTGTCATCGTCCCCGCCTTGACCGATCTCGCCGACCTCACTCGGCCCTCTCCACCAGCACCGCGTCCGCTCACGGCCGCCTGGCGCACCTACGAGCGCGAACTTGACCTCCACGTCCGAAGAGCTCGCCTCGCCGCTTGACTCAAAACTTGCCTCATCTGTTCAGAACCAAACTGTCAAGTGGGTCTAGCGAGCAGAAGACCTTCCTCACCAGTGGCCACCATGTAACGTCGCCCGTTACCACGTTGGCGATGTCATTTGACGTCACGCGGGCAAGCGGCGCCGGATCGCACGGCCGGGTCGACGAACTCCCCTAGGTGAATCGCCTCAAAGGTGATGACGGGTAGCGCCCAGAATGTAAGGCTGCCTTGGGATGGAAGGTAACGAGGCGCAAACTCGCAGATATCGACTCGTCCTAAGGGGGGAGCTGGGCGATTCGTTTGCATTCCTCTTTGATGGCATGCAACTGCGCAACGAGGCCGGCATGACGGTATTGAGCGGACCCGTGGCGGATCAGGCACACCTTCTCGGACTCATCGAGCAGATCCAAGAACTCGGAGTCGAGCTCGTTTCGGTCAATCCGGACCAGGAAACGGATGGGTGAATTCCCCCGAGTCACCATCTACTTGTTCGAATGGGAAGTGGGCTACCGGACCAGCTCCACCCGCAACCAGGACGTGGATACTCCACCATGGATAGTGGCTTCATAGCCATACTCGCTCGCCGGCATCTGGGGGTGCGTGATCGCCTGGGGCTGCTCTCAGCTGGCCTCGAGCGTTGGAACGGCACCGCTCCCATCACCGTTCGTCCTCTTGGGCCTGGCCGTCACGCACGGTCCGGTCACGCTCGTCCACCTGAACGTCCGGTCCGCCACCATTCGCTCCAAGGCGGAAGTAACCCCCGCCTCGACGCCCAGCGGAGCTCCCGGGCAGATCCGTTGGCCCTGCAGCGAAAACCACGATGAAGGTCTCTGACAGAAGATCGTCGGCCAGCTCCTCGTTTACCTGTCGGGCTAGAAACTTGAAGACGGCACTCGTATGACGCTCAAAAATGGCCGAAAAAAGAGCTGTGGCCCGGTCAGTGAGCCCACAATCTGCTCAGCGTCGCTCCCCTGGCTCAACGATTCGCTGTGCATTTAGGGTCTTGCCTGCCCACGACAATCGAGTTCCACAGAAGTCTGTCCTGGCCTCGGCGACTGGGCCTACCAACTCGACGCACATGGGTACTCCAGCGAGATGGCTGGCGGCCCGGTTACACACCTTTGCAGCCCATGTAGCCGAAGGTAGGGTCTCGAGAGGAGAAACACGCCCCACCGTGCTGACGACTGGACCACCGACCATCGCCACAAGCGGAACGGGCTACGGGAACGAGCCCGCTCAAAAAGCGCTCGCGTGAGTGCCTATCCCCAGACCCAGCCCGGAAAAGGGTCCGGTGACGGGGCGTCAACTGAAACTGATGGCTGCTACTCGGTCCTTGACCTCGATCGACATGGCGCCCAGAACCGGCGTCCTGATCGAAGCAACTTTAGACTCCAGTTGGTCATCGTCCGAGGCTTCGACCCGGGCTCTGCCCCCGTCCTCGGTGATGCTTGGCTTGGTGCTGGAGATCCCTTCCCGCCTCCGCAAAAGAGCGAACCTCATGTGCACGTTCAGCCGGAACCAGCTCTTGTATCGAGTTCGTCTCGAAGCGGTCGTGCAACGACGCGATTTCAGAGGACAAACCGTCGACGAGCAGCTTGGCCATCTCTGCTTCACCCCGGGCGGCGTGCGCATCACCGATAGTTCGAAGTGTTCGGCCCAGTTGGTTGATCAGCATGGCCCAAGCCATGGGAGAATCTCTGCTCAGTTGGGACTGGGCGACGATTGCCGCTACTCCTCGAAAGTCTCGCACCGCTCCTCTGTCCGGCGCGAATTCACCCGCTCGGTTCTGTGCCGATCGAGCGAGTACGTCTGCTGTTGCCGCCAGAGGTCCTGGACTCTTTCCTTCCAGGCGCCTCGACCAGGCGGCGAACACCCCGGCGGCTTCGCGTGCCGCCCCACGCCACGCTGGGAGATCCGTCAGCGGGACGGCTCTCAGGCGTTCCGCCGACCTTTCCGCTGCCGCCACCGCCCGATGCCAGTCATTTGGGTGACCGCCCAGAGCCTCCCTGCCGGGGAAGACCGACTTGGGGGCGCGCCATTCGACCACGGCCACCGCGCGATCGTCATTGGAAGCGGGCCAGAACTGACGAAGGTGCGGCAACGTCAGGTCTTTGGCCAGCTTCCCGCCGCCGAACCAGATCGGCGCCGCCCCACCCGTGGACCTGATGGCCACTGAGTACCCGACCACCTCATGTTGGCTACCGGTCTCGAAACGGGGTCGCACCAGGGCGCCGCTCCCCCGCATCCGCCGGACGAACTCGGCTTCATCTTTGGAAGCGACCGATGCCTCGCGCACAAGACGGGCCAGGGTCATCCGCGGGGGTTCGGCCAACTGCTCTCTGGTAGTGCGCTCCAACTCGGCTCTGCTCAACCCGGGCAGCCCTCTGCCCGCTCGACCCTCGACGACGCTGAGCCCGTAGGCATCCTCGAGCTTGGCACAGGCCCGGGAGAGGGTCTTTCGGTCGCGCCAGAAGTCCACCTTGCTCCCGTCAATGCGCACCAGCGAAGCGGCGATATGGATGTGTTGGTTGCCCTGTGCGCTCACCCCGTGCCCGATCGCCACCCAGGCCGCTGGCTGTGTTCCTCTTCCCTCGAACCCCAAAGATTCAATGACCACCTGGCTTATCTGTGCCCACTCCTCATCGCTGAGCAGGCGATCCCCGGGGGGAAGCGACAATGAAAGGTGGTAGAGATGCCCTCCCATCGGATTCGTGCCGTAGGCGTCGTTGGCCTCATCGAGGGCCGCTCCGAGATCAGCGATCTTCTGGGCTGACAAGTTGGCGCTCGCCAATGCCTCGCCGCCCAGAACCAGGCCCGCGGTGATGACCCGCTGATCTGTGTGCTCGTTCCCCCTCCCCGGTCCGAGCAGGTACCGGATCAACCCGCGGCCGCTTGCCCCCCGGGTGACCTTGGCGATCATCGCTCGGGCTCAAAGACGGATCCGAGACGCTGCGCGGTGTCGGTCACCGCGCTGGTGGTTCGACGAATGTCGTCGATACATGCGGCAAAGGTGTCGGGGAGGACGTGGTTGGTGTTCGCCCACTTGGCCAGTTGGTTCACGTTGTTCGAGATGCTCGCCAAGATGAGCCGAGCCCGCTCGGCGTCACGCTGGGCCACGCGCCGTTGTGCCGCCGCGGCCGTCGAACCCGACAGCGCCGCTTCCACGACAAAACGTTGCGCCGAGAGGCCGGCCTTCTCGGCCAGGTGACGAATCTGGCGTTCCTCCACCTCGGTGAGACGCACTCCGAGGAGCCGATGGCGCCCGCCCGGAGAACGCCTCATCCGAATGACCTTGGTCGACGTCGTCCCCTCTGACGCAGTTTCTGATTCGGTCACTGGATGCTTGCAGACGCCCAGCGCAGCGATCCCGAGTACAACTCGGGGACAGGACCGGAGCGGGGCCACCGGCAACGCCACCATGAACAGTGCAACTGTTCATCTATCTTGCTCTGTCCTTCATGACGCGCCGCGACCTTCATAATCGTCGGGCTCGACAGGGAAACGGTGAGACCTACCGGTTCTCGTTTTGTCTTCGCGCTTCGGTCGAACGGCGGAGGGTTGTCCTCACAACAGAGGAACTGACGGCGAAGGACGGCAGTCATGTTCGCGCGATTCCTCGGTCCTCGTGAGCAGGACAAATGTGTCTCCCACCCGGCAGACGAGGGTGAGGACGCGACCCCTCTGTCGAGTTGCCTTGCAGCTTGGTTGTGGTTCGGCGGCCGTTGATTCGGTTGGTGTGTTCGCATACAAGGAACTGGGCCGCGGATTCGACACACACGAGCTTTCCTCCATGATGACCGCTCCCTGCTCCATCATGGAAGGGTTCATGGTTGCCGCCATGAACCCTTTGACCTGGGACATTGTGCGACGCTTTGCCTTGTCCGACCAATGGACGGCCAAGTAACGACCTAACGGGCCACCGCATCGTGAACCCTTCATAGTGGCAACCATGAACCCCGCACGCAGGGTTTCTTTCAATCCGTCGATCCGTGCCGACCGGCAAGGATTCGGCCCTCTATTTGGTGTTTGATGGCGGGTGGGGCGCTTGTCGCCCCGCCTTTTCCCGTCATCGATCACCTTCGCGCGATTTTTCGCACCGGCGGCGGCTGTCAATGGACGGCCACGGGCCGAGCGAGGAAATAAAGGCCGACCCCGGCGCCGGCGTGGCCGGCGATCTCCGGGGGCGAGCCGTATTCCGCAGCGACGATTGACGGCCAACGACGGCGCGACACCAGCCGAGCGCCGAACGGCGTCGACGGGCCCGTGCCAGTTGGGACCACGTAACTCCTCGAATTTTCGTTGCGGCTGGGCCGGGGTGACCATGAACCCTTCATCATTGGCATCGTGAACCCCTTGACCTGCGAAAAGTGCTGGAGATCGGATCGCCAATCCTGAGGGGTGATGTTCGAGGTGCACGAACATTTCTCGAAGTATCTCCAGCCATGAAGGTTTTCATTACGGTTTTCATGAACCTCGCTGTTCATGGTGGGAGGCATGGACGCCCGACTCTTCAGCAACTCCGAAACGAATGGCGCGCCCTTGGCTCTGATGGGGCATCGAGAACAGCCCGTCCTCGCCTGGCTGGGAGTGCGCGTTATCGGCCGTGTCAACGCCCTGTTGGCGAGCGGCATCACCCGAGTGCTGATTCCGGACATCCTCGCCGGCTACAAGGGCAATGTTCTCGATAGAGCCTTTCCCTTCTTCGCAGGAGATCTCATCAAGCACCGTCCCTGGATTGCCGGCAGAGCAGTTCCAACTGAAGTCGAAACGCCGGCCTGAGGTGGGAACAGGATCCAGCGAGAGATTGACCAATCCGCCTCTCGCCAACGCACCTCGGGGTAGCGTTGAGGGTCGCTCAAGATCTGACTCTGGCGGCCGTGAGCCGATTCGGTTCACGGCTGAGAGCGCACCCCAGGTGACCCCGAACGTGGCCGCTGTTTTGGCTCGCATTGTGCGGGCCTTACGCGACCAGCAGAAAGGTGACGCAGCGTGATCCGGTTCGCACTCAGCGCCCGTACCTCTACTGACGACCTCCAAGACCCGGCCGACAGCCTGCGCTGGCAAACCGACGTCGCCGCTCGTCTCGTCGCCCCCCATGGCGAGATCGTGACTACGTATCACGACATCGACAAGAGCAGAAGTTTGCCCTGGGACCGTCGTCCCGAAGCCTCCCGCATTCTGCGTGACTTGAAGGACTTGAACCGCGGCTGGGATGCGCTGGTCATTGCTGAGCCACAGCGTGCCTTCTCCGGCACGCAGTTTGAGGGGATCCTGTTCCAGTTCGCCCACTACGGCGTTGGGTTGTGGGTACCCGAACTGGGCGGGGCTGTCGATATCAACAACGACGGGCACTACATGGCTCTCTCTAACTACGGCACCATGAGTCGTTCGGAGCGCAACCGCACCCGACTACGTGTCGCCAATGCCGTTCGTGCCCACGCCCAGGCCGGTCGCTGGCTTGGTGGTCGTCCCCCCTACGGCTACCTGATCGCCGATCGCGGACCTCATTCGAACCCATCCAAAGCGGCCTCGGGCGCCCGGCTCCATCAACTCGCACCCGACCCGGTGACGGCTCCTGTCGTACAGCGGATCTATGACTCCTACCTGGCCGGCGCGGGATACAAGCAGATCGCCACCGTGCTGACCAATGAAGGGGTACCGAGTCCATCCGCTCACGACCGGTCCCGCAACTCGCACCGGTCCGGGCACGCGTGGGCGATGTCGGCGGTACGCAGCATCCTCGCCAACCCGCGGTACCTCGGCTATCACGTCTCCGGCCGCACCAAGAAGGCGGACATCCTGCTCGACCCCGATGTTCCTGCGCTCGGCCATGTGACCCGCCAAAAGTGGCAGGACCGGGCGGAATGGGTCACCGCATCGGTGCAGACCTATGACGCCATCGTGGACGAGTCGACCTGGCACCGGGTCCAGGCGCTCGTCGCTGCCAATACCCGAACCAACGCGGTCACGCCCCGGCGCCGCAAGACGCACGTGGGGGTGCGCCACGCCGAGCCATCCCGCTATCCGCTGGCTGGGCTCGTGGTCTGCGACTGCTGCGAAAAGAAGTTGCAAGGCAATCTGGTTCGGGGCCACGCCTTTTACCGCTGCAGGGTGAGCAGTGACTACCCCGTGGCGGTCAATGATCATCCTCGGACCTTGGCGGTGCGCGAGGATCGCCTACTCCCCCACGTCGACGCCTGGCTCTGTGATTTGTTCTCAGCGGACCGCATAGAGGCAACGGCAGCCCAGATCGTCGAGGAGGATTCCCTGGGACACCGAGAAGATCCGGCCATCGCCCGGGCCCGAGCGACGCTCAGCGAGTGCGAACGCAAGCTGTCGAAACACCTCGACGGCCTGGAGGCGGGTATCCCCGCCGAGGTCATCGCCTCTCGAATAGCGGCTACCCAACGAGAGAAATCCGCTGCCGAGGCAGTGTTGGCGACCGCCCCACCGAGCCCCAAGCCCCTCCTTCTTGAGCTGGTTCTCGAGACCCTCACAGCACTCCGAGATTTACCCGAACTGCTCGATCGCATCGAGCAGGCCGACCGAGCTGCGCTCTACCAAGCGCTCGGGCTGACCGTGCGGTACCGACGCGTCGGGACAACCGAAGAGGTCAAGCTGACATCCACACTGCGAAGCGTGGCCGCGGAGCGTGTCGGTGGAAACCACAACTGTGGAACCTCCCAGGTCACAGGCCCGAGGGGCGTGGACTTGGAGCGTGTCGGAGGGGGGACTTGAACCCCCACGCCCTTGCGGGCACCAGCCCCTCAAGCTGGCGCGTCTGCCTATTCCGCCACTCCGACCGGCCTGCCACTCCGAGGAGCGCCCCGAGAGCGTAGCGCGTGGTCAATGGCCCTCTTTGAACCCTGCGCCACTCACGGAGGCAGCCCGGGCCGGGGTCAGGGGCTGGGTAACGCCGGCGTGGTGTTGTTGACCGACTGCGGGACCCGGACGGCCCAGTACTGCGCATACCAGAGGAGGCTGTTGCTGGTCGGCGTCGGGGTTACTTCCGCAACCTTGCGGCTCCAGGCCATCGCACTGGGCTCGGTGAAGAGAGGGAGGGCCACCAGGTCTTCCCACAGCTGCAGGTCGGCGGCTGCATAGGCCGTTGCCGCCGGAGTCCCCGAGTTCAGTTGCTGCGACGCCTTGGTGATCAGATTCTCGAACGTCGTACTTTGGTAGTTCGTCCAGTTCTGCGAGCCGTTCTGGCCCGGCGGACCGAGCAGATCCGAGTACCACGCCAGGGCCTCGCTGAGGAACGGCGAGGTCGTGAGCGCGAGGAGAGCCAGATCGGCCGAGCCGTCCGACAGCGCGGCACCTGCGGCATTGGCGCTCGCCTCGGGAACGAGGGAGACGGCGAAACCGGCACCGATGAGCTGGGCCTGCAGCTGCGGTGCGACAGCCACCGCCCACGGGTCACTCTCGTCGACCGCCAGGCGAAGCGTCAGCGGCACCCCGAACGCGTTGTGCCAGGCGCCGGGCGGCGTCCGGGAGTACCCCGAAGCCGTCATCAGAGATGCGGCCTGCACCGGGGTCGGCGTCACGGGGAAGTTGACGGTCCCCCCCTGTCCGACCACGGTCGTCGACGTCGATGTCCCCGTGGTCGGCGGCCCGTTGGCGGTGGTCGTCGGGGTCGTCGTGGTCGACGAGTGGTAGCCGTCCTGGCCTTGCGCATAGATATGGCTGGTCGCCACCTGCACACTCGACAGCGCCCAGTTGACCTGCCGGTCCACCAGGGCCTGACGGTCGACCGAGAGTGCAATGGCGAGGCGCATGTCGGGCGTCAGCTCGCTCGCCGGACCACTGGCCATCTCCAGCTGCAACACGGAGCTGGACAGGCTGACCTGGCTCTGGACGTGGGGCAGTGACGTCACCTCGGTCAAGAACGCTGGGGTCAGCTCGTCGGGCAGCGCCACCTGCACGAAGTCGCTCCGCACCCATTTGGCCAGCTGCGTGGAGCTCGAGGCGATGTGCACCGTGATGCTCCGCGCGTTCGGTGGCGTTCCCCACCATTTGGGATTGGCCTTCAGGACAATGGACTGCGCCGAGACCTTCGCCAGACGGAAAGGGCCGCCGGAGAGGTCGATCGCCGGGTTGACCGTGGTGCACGAAGGGTTCCATCCGGCCTTCTCCATGATGTGCGCCGGCAGCAGATTGGAGAACAGCATCTGCCAGTCCGCGAAGGGCTGGCGGAAGATCACGGTTACCGTCCGCCCCTTGTTACTGCCTTGCACCGACTTGATGTCCCTGTAGCCGGCCGTGCTCGCCACCAGGTTGGGGTCGGACGTGAGATCGCCCCGCTGTTGCTCCCAGGCGTAAATGAAGTCCTTGGCCGTGATCGGCACACCGTCCGCCCAGACCGCTTTGGGGTTCAGCGTGTACACGATCGTCTCCGGGCCGTGGGGAGGAACGCTGACGACCTCGGACTGCGTGATCAGGTTCAGGTTCGCCGTCGCCGAACCGTTCTCGCTCACATAGAACGCACTGGGCAGCACGGCGCCCAGGACCGTCAACGTGCCCGGGGTGTCCCCCGTCGGCGTGTGCGCGTTGCATCCCGTCGGGCCCTGCGTCATGCCGAACGAAATGGAGCCACCCGCCACGCCGACATAGGTCACCGTGGTCTTGGTCTTGGCTGTGGTCGTCGCCCCGGCGATCCCGGCGATCCCGGAGACCCCGGCGACCCCGGCGACGAGGAAGGCGAGGGCCGCTCTGCAGAGAGTCAGACTTCGTCGCCACCCGGGCCGATGACCCGGGTGCGTCACTGCAGCCGGAGATCCAACGTGATCATCGAGAAGGCAAAAATGATGGCCACGGTGACGGTGATCCGGTCCAGGTTGCGCTCGACGACCGTGGACCCCTGCGCCGCCGCACCGACGGAGCCACCGAACATGTCGGACAGACCACCGCCCTTGCCGCTGTGCATCAGGATCAGGAAGATCAGACCGAGGGCCGATACCACGCCAATCACGATGTAGATCCAGGTAACGACGCCCACTGAGACAAATCCTCCAACATGCTGCCTTCTGGCCGGAACGGCCTAGGAACGGTAGCAGGCCGCGCAGGCCCGAATGATGTCAAGGAAGCTGCCCGCTTGCAGGCTCGCCCCCCCGACCAGCAGGCCGTCCACGTTGGGCTCGGCCATCAATTCGGTGGCATTCTCGCCCTGCACCGATCCCCCGTACTGGATGCGCACGGTCTCGGCGGCCTGCTCACCAGCCAGTTTCCCCACGAGGCTGCGGATGAAGACCGCCGCGTCCTCGGCATCCATGGCGGAGGCGGCCTGCCCGGTGCCGATGGCCCACAGGGGCTCGTAGGCCACCACGAGCCCGCCGGCGTGTTCGGGCGACAACCCTTCGAGGGCGGCCAGCACCTGCTCCTCGAGCTTGGTCTCGGTCCGGCCCAGGGCCCGCTCTTCCTCGGTCTCGCCCACGCACACGATGGGCGTCATCTCGTGGCGGAGCACCGCCCGCAGCGTGGCCGCCACCGCGGTGTCCGTCATGCCGAAGAGCGTGCGCCGTTCGGAGTGCCCTACGATCACGTAGCGCGTCCCGAGGCGGGCCAGCATGCGCGGGCTGACCTCGCCCGTGCGGGCGCCGGCATCCTCGTCGGAGCAGTGCTGGGCCCCCAATCCGACCGGGATGCCCTCCTTCTCCACCAGGGTCTGCACTGTGCGCAGATCGGTGAACGGCGGGTGGACCGAGACGTCGACGGCGGCGACATCCTCGGGCTTTATCCGCAATCCGAGATCGCGCACCATGTGGAGCGCCTCGATGTGGTCATGGTGCATCTTCCAGTTCCCGCTGATCAGCGGGCGCCGGGCACTCCGTTTGGCCATCACAGCTGAAGGTTACTCAGGTGCGTTGGGCGCCTGGCGCAGGGCCTCGAGCGCCGGCAGGTCACCACCGCGCTCGATGAAGGCGAGCGACGCTCCCCCGCCGGTCGAGAGGAAGTCGACGTCCTCGCACAGGTGGAGCTCCTCGAGGGCGCTGGCGCTGTCGCCCCCGCCCACGACGGAGAACCCTTCGCACTGGGCCACGGCCAGGGCGACCTCACGGGTGCCGGCGGCGAACCGCTGGTCCTCGAACGCTCCGAGCGGACCGTTCCACAGGACGGTGCCGGCTTGACGGACGGCTTTGGCGAAGGCAGCGGCGGATTCGGGGCCGATATCGAGCCCGGTCCAGCCGTCGGGGAGATCCTTCTCGATCACCTTGACCCCGCCCCGGGGCCCGACACCGCAGGTCATCCCGGCCTCCCGGCCGAACGTCCCCCCCGGCTCGAGGGCGCGGGAGTCGGTGGGGAGACGGATGTCGACGCCGGAGTCCAGCAGGGCCCGGCAATCGGCGATGTGATCGGGGTCCAACAGCGAGTTCCCGACCCGCTGGCCCATGGCGGCCAGGAAGGTGAAGGCCATGCCACCACCCACGATGAGCGTGTCGACCTTGGGGGCCAGCGCCTTGAGGACCTCGATCTTGTCCCCCACCTTGGCCCCGCCCACCACGGCCACGAAGGGTCGGGCCGGGCACTCCAGGATGCCGCCCAGCACCTCGACCTCACGGGCCAGGCGCAGGCCCGCCGCACTCGGCAGGAACTGCGGGGGGCCGACGATCGACGCGTGGCGGCGGTGGGCCACGCCGAAGGCCTCGTTGACATAGGCGTCGAAGCCCTTGATCAGCGATGCCACGAACTCGGGGTCGTTCTTCTTCTCCCCCGCCGAGAAGCGCAGGTTCTCACCGAGCTCGACACCCGGGCACAGGGCGGCGAGACGCTCGCGCACCGGATCCATCTCCCAGCGCGGGTCCCGGGTGGCGGCCGGCCGGCCGAGATGGGAGGACGCCACGACTTCGGCGCCCTGGTCCAGCAGCCAGTGCAGCGTCGGCAGCGCGGCGGTGATGCGGAAGTCGTCGGCCACCGTGGCCCGGCCGTCGATGCCGATGTGGAGCGGGACGTTGAAGTCGACCCGCACCAGCACGCGCCGCCCTTCGATGTTCGGGAGATCCTGAAGGAGCGGCAGACCGTGCAGTGGGTTCACCGGATCACTCCCCGACCAGAAGGGTCAGATCCACCAGGCGGTTGGAGTAGCCCCATTCGTTGTCGTACCAACCTTCCACCTTGACGAGGGACATGTCCTCGTTGATCGTCTGGACCATCGTGAGGCCGGCATCGAAGGTGCACGAGGCCGGACTGCCGACGATGTCGCTCGAGACCAGCGGGTCCTCGGTGTACTCGAGTACCCGGTCGAGGGGCGGTTTGGCGGCCGCCTCGGCGAAGGCGGCGTTGACCTCGGCCACGGAGGGGTTCCCCTTCACCACTGCGGTGAAGTCGGTGATCGACCCGACGGGGAGCGGCACCCGGAGGGACATGCCGTCGAGCCGTCCCTTCATGGATGCGAGCACCAGGCTCGTGGCCCGGGCCGCACCGGTGCTGCTCGGCACGATGTTGACGGCGCCCGCCCGGGCCCGCCGCAGATCGGTGTGGGTCAGGTCGAGGAGGTTCTGGTCGTTCGTGTACGCGTGCACGGTGGTCATGAGCCCGCTGACGATCTGGAAGTTGTCGTCGATCACCTTGACCATCGGGACGAAGCAGTTCGTCGTGCACGAGGCGTTGGACACCACGATGTGCTTCTCGGGGTCGTACTCGTCGTCGTTCACCCCGATCACGAAGGTGTGGTCGGCATCCGACGAGGGCGCCGAAATGATGACCCGCTTCACCCCGCCGTGCAGGTGCCCCGCCGCGTCGGCCCGGGTGGTGAAACGCCCGGTCGACTCGATGACGACATCGACGCCCAGCGGGCCCCAGGGGAGTTGCTCGGGCTCGCGCTCGGCCATGACCCGGATGTGGTGGTCACCGACCAGGAGGTCGCTGCCCTCGACGTCGACCGGGACCGGCATGCGGCCCTGCGTCGAGTCGTAGCGGAGGAGGTGGGCCAGTGTCTCGGGCGACGTCAGGTCATTGACGCCCACCACCTCGATATCGGCCCCACTCGCCAACGCGGCCCGGAGAAAGTTGCGTCCGATCCGCCCGAACCCGTTGATTCCGACCCTCACCGACATCTGGACCTTCTTCCCTTACTTGTCTATGCCAGCAGACTGGCGAGGGCGTGCGCCAATCTGATTGGACTGTGTACCAGAGCATTCCCCCCCGTAAGGGGAATATCCAGTGCCGAAATACCCAAATCGCCCAGGGCCATGCCTTGACTGGTATCACATACAACAACGTCCACAGTTACATTATGCCTGCTCAGAGCGTCCAAGTGGGCCGCCACGTCGAATCCGGCCGTCTCGGGCTGCTGCGGCCGCAGGTTGCAGACGTACACACGCTGACCGCGTGAGCGCGCCACGGCGTCGGCGATGCCCTCCACGGCGGCGGCCGCCAGCACGCTGGTGAAGAGCGAACCGGGGCCGATGACGATCTGGTCGGCCGCCAGTATCCGGTCGATGGCCAGTGCCGGCGGCTCCGCATCCCCCGGCACGAGTGACACCGTCTGGATGTTGTCGGCCCGCGACACGGCCACCTGGCCCGCCACCTGGCCGCCGGCCGACTCGGCCTTGAGGGTCACCCGCTCGACGGTCGCCGGCAGGACGTCGCCCACCGCCCCGAGGAGCTCGGCCGCGGCGCGCACGCCCGAGACCAGGTCGCCGGTGGCCTCGATCAGGCCGGCCAGAATGAGATTGCCCAGCGCGTGGCCCGCCAGCTCCCCCTCGTCGAAGCGGTGCTCGAAGGCCTGGGCCAGCGCGGAATGGGCAGACGGGTCCTCCGCCGCCAGGGCGACCAGGCATTTGCGGAGGTCACCGAGGGCGACCACGTTGAGGATCTCGCGCAGGCGGCCGCTCGAGCCGCCGTCGTCGGCCACCGACACCACCGCCGTCAGTGCCCCGGCGTAACGGCGGGCCGCCCGCAACGTCACGGCCGTCCCGTGCCCGCCGCCCAACGCCACGACCGCCGGCGGGCTCACCGGTCCACGTCCCGGTGGAAGACCGACACCGGAGACCCGTGGCCCACGAAGCGCTCCCCCAACGCCTCGGCCAGCGCCACCGAGCGGTGCCGCCCCCCGGTACAGCCCAGGCCGATCGTCAGGTACGACTTCCCCTCGCGCTCGAACGACGGCACGATCCCGGTCAGCAGGCCGTCCACCTTGTCCAGGAATTCCTTCGTCTCGGGTTGCGACAGCACGTACTCGCGCACCGGCTCATCGAGCCCGCTGTACGGGCGCAGCTCCTCGATCCAGAACGGGTTGGGGAGGAACCGGCAGTCGAAGACCACGTCCACATCGAGGGGGAGGCCGAACTTGTAGCCGAACGAGACCACCGACGTCCGCATGGACGACGCGCCCCCTTCGTCGCCGAACGCCTCGATCACTCGTGTGCGCAGCTGGTTGGAGTTCAGCTCCCCGGTGTCGATCAGGAGGTCGGCCCGGTCGCGCACCGGCGCCAGCAGCCGGCGCTCGTCGGCGATCGATGCCTCCACCCCCCGGGCCACGAGGGGGTGCCGGCGCCGGGTCCCTTCGTAGCGCCGGATGAGCACGTCGTCGCTGGCGTCGAGGAAGAGCACCCGTACCCGGTTGCTGTTGGCGCGCAACGCGTCGAGCACCTCGGGCAGGTCGTCGCTCCCCGCTCCCCCGCCCCGGCCGATGACCAGTGCGACGCGGTCGATCTCCGCACCGGGGAGAGCCATCATCTCGGCCATCTTGAGGATCAGCGCCGCCGGCAGATTGTCGATGACGAACCAACCCAGGTCCTCCAGCGAGGCGGCCGCCGTGGATCGTCCCGCCCCGGACATCCCCGTCACCACCAGGAACTCGCTCACCCGTTCACCTGTTCACCGCGGCCCAGTCTTGCGCACGCCCTCGTAGACCGCGAGCCCCACCTCGTCGGGCAGCCACGAGGGTGCCAGCAACTCCTCCAGGGCCGCCGCCCGCACTGCCTGCACGCCCGCCGAACTCCTTGACCAGGCGCGCCTTGCGGGCCGGCCCCAGGCCGGGGATCCCGTCCAGCACGCTCCTGGTCATCCGCTTGGCCCTCTTCTCCCGGTGGAAGGTGATGGCGAAGCGGTGGGCCTCGTCCCGCACCCGCTGGAGGAGGTAGAGGGCATCGGACCCACGCCGCAGGCGAACGGGTTCGGGCGAACCGGGGCGGTAGACCTCCTCGAATTGCTTGGCCAGGGACGCCAGCTCGATCTCGTCGGCCAGTCCGAGCTCGTTGACCACCCGTTCGGCCACGGCCAGCTGGCCCTTGCCCCCGTCGACCACGAGCAGGTTGGGGCGGTAGGCGAAGCGCCTGGGCCGGGCCCGGACGCCGGGTCCGCCGCGGGGTCCTTGAGCGCCATCAGGCGGCGGGTCAGGACCTCCTCCATGGCGGCGTAGTCGTCGTTGCCCTTGACCGTCTTGACCTTGAAGCGGCGGTAGTCGGAGCGTTTGACCAGCCCGTCCTCGAGCACGACCATCGAGCCCACGTAGTCGGTGCCCTGCAGGTGGCTCATGTCGAAGCACTCGATCCGCAGCGGCGCCTCGCGCAGGCCCAGCGCCGCCTGCAGCTCGGTCAGGGCCTTGGAGCGGGCGTTGTGGTCGGACGCCCGCCGCAGCCGGTGGCGGGCCAGATCCTCGGCGGCGGAGCGGGCCACGGTCTCCTGCAGCGCCCGCTTCGCCCCCCGCTGCGGCACGGCGATGTCGACCGGGCCCTCGCGCATGGTGGACAGCCAACTGCAGAGGAGGTCCAGGTCGGCGGGCGGCTCGGGGACCAGCACCCGGCGGGGCACCTCGGTCCCGACGGCGCCGTAGACCTGGCCCAGCACGAGGCCCATGAACTCGGGCGCGCTGAGGTCCTCCACCTTCTCGGCCACGAAGCCCCGGTGGCCCACGACCCGACCCCGGCGGACGTGGAAGATCTGCACCGACGCCTCGAGCGGGTCCTCGGCGATGCCGATCACGTCGAAGTCCTCGGGGCGCTCGGACACCATCTGCTGCGCCTCCGCCGCTTTGCGGGCCACCGCGATGCGGTCGCGCAGCCGGGCCGCGCGCTCGAACTGGAGGGCGTCGGACGCTTCGCGCATCTCGGCGTCCAGCCGGTCCAGCACGGGCTCGGTGTCCCCGGACAGAAAGCCCATGAGGTCCTGCACGTACCCGTCGTAGGCCTCGTGGTCGACCGCGTTGACGCAGGGTCCCGAGCACCGCTCAATGTCGTAGAGCAGGCAGGGCCGGCCCAGGCGCTCGTGGCGGACGAACTTGGTGTCCGAGCAGGTCCGGACGGGGAAGCTCCGCACCAGGAGGTCGAGCGTCGACCGGATCGCCCCGGCGTGGCCGTAGGGGCCGAAGTAACGCACACCCTTGCGCTTGCGGCCCCGGATCACCACCGGGCGGGGCCATTCGTCGTTCAGGGTCACGGCCAGCCACGGGTAGCTCTTGTCGTCCTTCAGCCGCACGTTGTAGCGGGGCAGGTGGGCCTGAATGAGCGAATGCTCGAGGATCAGCGCATCGACCTCGCTCTCCACCACGACCCACTCGACGTGGTCGGCCTGGGCCACCATCTGGGCCGTGCGCGGCAACAACTTGGCCGAGTCCTGCCAGTAGTTGGGCAGCCGGTGACGCAGGGATTTCGCCTTTCCCACGTACAGCACCCGGCCCTCGGCGTCGTAGAACTGGTACGACCCCGGTGCGTCGGGGATGGAGCCTGTGGGGGGCTTGTACTGCATCAGATCAACTTTCGCGCAGTCACTGGGGTTGGGGGTTGCCGAGCGGTTGCTCGGCGGTTGCGCAGGCAGACGGCGCCAATACCCGCGAACTTCTGGTGAACACCAGTTACACTACGGGTGCCGGCCTGGTTTCCGGCACGACACCTCGCACCGAGGCCGACATACCCGCGGATGGGCGACCAGGCTGTCCCCGCCGGCCAATCGGTGCACTCCCTCAAAGGGGGCATACAGATGCTCAGGCTTCAGATCCCCGCTCCCCGAGCGCTATACGACCGCGTCGGGCGAGGAATTGGCGACCATGATCGGTGCGGCCAAAGCCGCCCTCGGGTCACGGCTCTTCGTGCTCGGGCACCACTACCAGCGCGACGACGTCATGCGATGGGCCGACGCCCGCGGTGACTCCTTCGGGCTCTCCCGCATGGCGGCCGAGGTCAGCGAGGCCGAGTTCATCGTCTTCTGCGGCGTCCATTTCATGGCCGAATCGGCCGACGTCCTGACCGGCGCCCACCAGCAGGTGCTCCTCCCCGACCTCAACGCCGGGTGCTCCATGGCCGACATGGCCGACATAGAGCAGGTCGAGGAAGCCTGGGAGGAGTTGGCCCAGGTCACCGACGTGAGCCGCATCGTCCCCATCACCTATATGAACTCCTCGGCCGCCCTCAAGGCGTTCGTCGGGCGTCACGGGGGCGCCGTCTGCACCTCCTCGAACGCCCGGGCCGTCCTGACCTGGGCCCTCGAGTGCGGGGCGACAAGGTGCTGTTCTTCCCGGACCAGCATCTCGGTCGCAACACCGGGTACGAGCTCGGGTACGGCGCCGATGACATGCGGGTCTGGAACCCGCGGCTTTCACTGGGCGGCCTCAGCGACCTCGAGGTCAAGTCGTCCACGCTGCTGCTGTGGAAGGGGCACTGTTCGGTGCACCAGCGCTTCCGGCCCGAGCACGTAGATGCTTTCCGCGCCGCCCACCCGGCGGGGCTCGTCATGGTGCACCCCGAGTGCGCCCACGACGTGGTGGAGATGGCCGACCTCGTCGGCTCGACCGACAACCTGATCCGTGGCGTGGCGGCCGCCCCCTCGGGATCGGTCATCGGGGTGGCGACCGAGATCCACCTCGTGAAACGCCTCGACGACGAGACACCCGACAAGACGATCGTCTGCCTGGACCCTCTCGTCTGCCCCTGCTCGACGATGTCCCGCATCGATCCCCCCCACCTGGCCTGGATCCTCGAAGGCCTCGTCGACGGCGAGGTGCGCAACCGGATCCGGGTCGACGAGGACGTGGCCGCGTGGGCCCGGGTGGCCCTGGAACGGATGCTGGCGATTACCTGATCTTCTCTTTGGCTTTCGCCAGCACCGGCTTGAGCACGTCCCCGGTGTAGCTGCCCGCCGTCTTGGCCACCTGCTCGGGTGTCCCTTCGGCCACCACGGTGCCGCCCCGGTTCCCTCCCTCGGGCCCGAGGTCGATGACCCAGTCCGCCGTCTTGATCACGTCGAGGTTGTGCTCGATCACTACGACCGTGTTGCCCTGGTCCACCAGGCGGCCCAGCACCTCGAGCAGGCGGCGGGTGTCCTCGAAGTGCAGGCCCGTGGTGGGCTCGTCGAGGATGTAGAAGGTGTGGCCGGTCGGGCGCCGGCTCAACTCGCTGGCCAGCTTGACCCGTTGCGCCTCGCCCCCCGACAGGGTGGGCGCCGGTTGGCCCAGCCGCACGTAGCCCAGCCCGACGTCCACCATGGTCTGCATGTGGCGGGCGATCGGCGGCTGCTTGGAGAAGAACGACAATGCCTCCTCGCACGACATGTCGAGCACGTCGGCGATCGTCTTGCCCCGGAACGTGATCTCGAGGGTGTCGCGGTTGTAGCGGGCCCCGTGGCAGACCTCGCAGGGGACGTACACGTCGGGGAGGAAGTGCATCTCGATCTTGATCGTGCCGTCGCCCGCACAGGCCTCGCAGCGCCCGCCGCGCACGTTGAAGGAGAACCGGCCCGGGAGGTAGCCCCGCACCTTGGCTTCGGCCGTCTGGGCGAAGAGCTTGCGGATGTGGTCGAACACGCCCGTGTACGTGGCCGGGTTCGAACGGGGCGTGCGGCCGATGGGGGCCTGGTCCACGTCGACCACCTTGTCGAGATACTGCACACCCTCGACCGTCCGGTGACGGCCCGGCAACGTCTTGGCCCGGTGCAGCTTCTGTGCGAGGACCCGCAGCAGGATGTCGTTGACCAGCGTCGACTTGCCCGAGCCCGAGACCCCGGTGACGGCCACCAGGCAGCCGAGCGGGAAGGAGACGTCGATCCCCTGCAGGTTGTGCTCCCGGGCGCCGCGCACGGTCACCACTTCGCCCGTGCCCGGCCGTCGGCGGGCCGGGACGGGGATGGAGCGCTTGCCCGACAGGTACTGCCCGGTGATCGAGGCCTTGTTGGAGAGCAGCCCGCCCCGTCCCGTGACGGGTCCGGCGTGGACGACGCTGCCGCCGTGCTCCCCCGCCCCGGGGCCGATGTCCACCACGTAGTCGGCGGTCCGGATCGTCTCCTCGTCGTGCTCCACCACGATGACCGTGTTGCCGAGGTTGCGCAGCCGCTCCAGCGTACCGATCAGCCGTTGGTTGTCCCGTTGGTGCAGGCCGATCGACGGTTCGTCGAGGACGTAGAGCACGCCCACCAATCCACTCCCGATCTGGCTGGCCAGGCGGATCCGCTGCGCCTCGCCGCCCGACAGCGTGCCGGCCGAGCGGCTGAGGGACAGGTAGTCGAGGCCGACATCGAGGAGGAACTGCATGCGCTCGCGCACTTCCTTGAACACACGGTCGGCGATCATGTGCTCCCGGTCGCTGAGCTCGAGCGACCCCATCTCCTCGACGGCCGCGCCGATGGAGAGGCTGCACAGTTCGTAGATGTTGCGCCCGCCGACGGTGACCGCCAGGGACTCCGGCTTGAGCCGGGCCCCGTGGCAGGCGGGGCAGTCGACCTCGCGCATGTACTGCTCGACCTGCTCCCGGGACCAGTCCGATTCCGCCTCGCCGTGGCGCCGCTGCAGCCACGGCACGATGCCCTCGAACAGGGCCTCGTAGGAGCGCGTGCGGTTGAAGCGGTTCTTGTAGCGGATGTGCACCGACTTGCTGCCCGTGCCGTAGAGGACGAGCTTCTTGTCCTTGGCCTTGAGCGACTTCCACGGCGTGGTGACCGAGAACCCGCCCAGTTCGGCCACGCCCGCCTGCAGTCCGGAGAAGTACTCGCTGCGGGCGCCGGCCCAGGGCGCCAGCGCGCCGTCGGCCAGCGAGAGCGTCTCGTCGGGCACCACCAGCTCGGGATCGACCTCGAACTTCGTGCCGAGACCCACGCAGGTCGGGCAGGCGCCGTAGGGAGAGTTGAAGGAGAAGCTACGGGGGGCGGGCTCGTCGAAGCTGATGCCGCAATGCGTGCAGGCGAGATGCTGGGAGAACGTAATGCCCTCGGCGTCGGCCCCGTCGGCGCTCTCGATGCCGTCCGCCCCGGCGGCGCCGGCGTCCCCGGCGGCGTTGGCGGCGTTGGCGGCGTCCTTTTTGGACTTGGCCCCGCCCGTCTTTCCGGAGCTGCTCATGACCAGTACCTCGGCCGTCCCGCCGGTCAGTTCGAGGGCGGTCTCGATCGACTCGGTCAGCCGCTGCCGGATCCCGTCGCGCCGGATGAGCCGGTCGACGACGACCTCGATGGTGTGCGTCTCGTAGCGCGCCAGCGCGACCTCGGACCGCTCGGCCAGCTCCACCGGGATGCCGTCCACCCGCACCCGGGCGAAGCCCTGCTTGGCCAGGTCGTCGAGCAGGGTGCTGTATTCGCCCTTACGGCCCCGCACCACGGGGGCCAGCACCTGGAAACGTGTGCCCTCGGGCAAGCTCGAGCACCCGGTCGACGATCTGCTGCGGGGTCTGCCGGGCCACCGGCCGGCCACAGGTCGGACAGTGCGGGTGCCCGATCCGGGCATAGAGCAGCCGGAGATAGTCGTAGACCTCCGTGATGGTGCCCACCGTCGAACGCGGGTTGCGGGAGGCCGACTTCTGGTCGATGGAGATGGCCGGTGACAATCCCTCGATGAAGTCGACATCCGGCTTGTCCATCTGGCCCAGGAATTGGCGGGCGTAGGCCGAGAGGGATTCGACGTAGCGGCGCTGGCCCTCGGCGTAAATGGTGTCGAACGCCAGCGACGACTTGCCCGAGCCCGAGAGGCCGGTGAAGACAATCAACTTGTCCCGGGGCAGGTCGAGGGAGACATCCCTCAGGTTGTGCTCGCGTGCACCGCGAACGACGAGACGATCGGCCATTAAGGGAGGATACCGGGAGGCTGTGTCAGCTCGGCACGGACGACGCGCGCAGTTCGGCGATCTCGTCCCGGAGGAGGGCCGCCTCCTCGAAGCGCAACTCGGCTGCGGCGGATTTCATTTCGGCCTCGAGCTGTGTCATCAGCTCGATGGCCTCGGCCGGCGTGGACGCATCCCCGTCGGCGAGCAGTGACCGCTTGTTCCCGCGCACCGCCGCATTGCGGCGGACCTCCGCCCGGCTGCGCCCGGCCGTGGTGGACCGACCCCCGCCACCGCCCGGTCCGCCGACCCCACCCGAGGTGCCGCGCAGACGTTCGAGGATGTCGGTCACCGTCTTGCGGATGGTCGTCGGATCGATCCCGTGTTCCTTGTTGTAAGCAGTCTGGATCTCGCGCCGGCGCTGCGTGACCGACACGGCTTCGCGCATGGAGTCGGTAATGGTGTCGGCATAGAGCACCACGGTGCCGTCCACGTTGCGGGCGGCCCGGCCCATGGTCTGGATCAGGGAGGAGGCGGAGCGGAGGAAACCTTCCTTGTCCGCATCCAGGATGGCCACCAGGGACACCTCCGGCAGGTCGAGGCCTTCCCGGAGCAGGTTGATGCCGACGAGCACGTCGATGGACCCGAGCCTGAGCTCGCGCAGGATCTCGATCCGGGTGATCGTGTCGATGTCGGAGTGGAGGTACTGCACCCGCACCCCGGCATCGGCCAGGTAGTCGGTCAGGTCCTCGGCCATCTTCTTGGTCAGCGTGGTGACCAGCACCCTCCCACCGGAGGCGACCGTGCTCTCGATCCGCGCCAGTAGATCGTCGACCTGACCCTTGGTGGGCCGGATCGTCACCTCAGGGTCGACCAGGCCGGTAGGCCGGATGACCTGCTCGACCATCTGGGTCGAGTGCTCCTTCTCGAACGGGCCCGGGGTGGCAGAGACGAACACGGCCTGGGGGACCCGCTCGATGAATTCGTCGAAGCGCAGCGGGCGGTTGTCCCTCGCAGAGGGAAGGCGGAACCCGTGCTCGACCAACATGTCCTTGCGGGAGCGGTCGCCGGCGTACTGCCCGTGCAATTGCGGCACCGAAACGTGGCTCTCGTCGAGGACGACCAGATAGTCCTTGGGGAAGAAGTCGAGGAGTGTGTAGGGCGCCTCGTCGGGGGCCCGGCCGTCGAGGTGCCGGCTGTAGTTCTCGATGCCCGAGCACACCCCCGTCTCGGCCAGCATTTCGAGGTCGTGCTCCGTACGGACCCGGAGGCGTTGTGCCTCGAGCAGCTTGCCCTCCTTCTCGAAGTACTGCAGGCGTTCGCGCAGCTCGGTCTCGATCGTCTTCACGGCCCGCTGCACGATCTCGTCGCCGGTGACGTAGTGCGTGGCGGCGTAGATCGCGATGTCCTCGAGCTCGTCCCCCATCTCGCCGGTCATGACGTCGAACGGGACGATGCGGTCGATGGTGTCGCCGAACATCTCGACCCGCAGTGCCTGCTCCTCGTAGGCCGGATGGATCTCGACCGTGTCGCCCCGGGCCCGGAACGTCCCCCGGACCAGATTGACGTCGTTGCGGGCGTACTGCAGGTCGACGAGCTTGCGCAGGATGTCCCGCTGGTCGTACTGCTGGCCGACGGAGAGCCCCAGAATGCGGTCCCGGTACTCGAGCGGCGAGCCCAAGCCGTAGATGCACGAGACCGATGCCACCACGATCACGTCCCTCCGCATGAGCAACGACGACGTCGTGGCGTGCCGCAGGCGGTCGATCTCGTCGTTGATCGACGAGTCCTTCTCTATGTAAGTGTCGGTCGTCGGGAGGTACGCCTCGGGTTGGTAGTAGTCGTAGTACGAAACGAAGAATTCGACCCGGTTCTTGGGGAACAGGTCCCGCAGCTCGGAGCTGAGCTGGGCCGCCAGGGACTTGTTCGGCTCGATGATGAGAGTGGGGCGCTGGACTTGTTCGATCATCCAGGCGATCGTGGCCGTCTTCCCGGAGCCTGTGATGCCCTGGAGGGTCTGGTACCTGTCCCCTCGTTTGGTCCCTTCGACGAGCGCGGCAATGGCTCCGGGCTGGTCGCCGGAGGGTTTGAAGGGTGAGACGACCTCAAAGTCGGCCATGGAGGGAGGATACCGGGAGGGTGTATCAGGGGCGGTTGGGCGGCCGGGGCGGTTGGGCGGCCGGGGCGGTTGGGCGGGGCCGGTCTGCCCGGATCCGCTCTGCTCGATTGTGAGCGTGCGGGTGCCGGTCAGGGGCGCGGCGGGTGCAGTGCGGAGTTTCGGGTGGCTCTGAGTTCTGCGCCGCCCCGCGAGCCTACGCTTGGGGAATGGCGATGGACTCCTCTCGCATGGACTCCTCCTCCGTGGGCGATCCGACGGACCCGAGTGACCGTTTCCTGTCCTCGAGGCACGCTGATCAAGAAGAACCACCGGATCATCGGGCTGCCTCCGGAGTCCGAGCACCGACTTCCGTGCGATGCGTGTCTGGCGGAGATCAAGAACTGGTTGAAATCGTTGCCCGAGGACATTCGGCCCTCGCAATTCCTTTAGCGCCAGGAACCCGGTCCCGCCTTTCGCACCAGGCTCCCCGTTTCACACCAGGCTCCCCGTTTCGCACCAGGCTCCGCACTCATTCGGCCGCAACCCTCTCACGCTCCCCGCCTGCGCTTTCATGCCCCGATCGGGGCCGTGATACACCCCCTCTTTAGGGTCCTCGTGTGGCCCTTCCCGCTTCTGACCTTCCCGGTTCCGGTTCCGGCTCCGGCTCCGGCTCCGGCTCCGGCTCCGGCTCCGATGGATGCAGCTTCGACCGTGCGCTGGCCACCGTGCGCGCCGCCGTGGTTGGCCTCCAGGGCGTGGTGCGCACGGCGGCTCCGGCATCTTTGTCAGGGGACGAGGCCCGCCACCTGGTGGACCTGTTCGCCCAGGGCGAACGTGTCTGTGCGTCGGGCCTCGCCCTGTTGACCCCGAGAGTGGTCGAGACCGGGGCCCACACCAAGACCGGCCACGGCACCGCGGCGGACTGGCTGGGTGCACTCGCCGGGGCCTCTCCCTCGGTCGCCAAGGACCGTCTGGCCTCGGCCAAGCGGGCCCGGGCCGATGCGGGCCTGACCAAGGCCCTGCACCAAGGCGGGCTCTCCTCCGCCGAGCTCAAAGTGATCGGTGACACCGAAGCGGCCGCCCCGGGGAGTGCCAAGGCCCTCTTGGACTTGGCCGGGGCCGGGGCGACCCATCAAGAGCTGAGCGATACCGCCTCTCGCCTGCGCGCCGCGGCACGCAGCAAGGAGAGCGAGGCGACCCGGCGGGCCAAGGTGCACGAGCGGCGCCACTTGCGCTGGCGCCAGTGCCCCGAAGGCGGGGTACGAGGCGAGTTCTTCTGCGACGAGGCCGAGTGGGCCTCTGTCGCCCCCCGCCTCGAAGCCGAGGCCAAGGCCCGCTGGAAGGCCGCCGGGTCCAAAGACGGGGCCTCCCTCGAGACGCACCGCCTCGATGCCTTCTTCGACCTGATCGCCGGCGCCGGTGCCGACGCCCGGAACCATTCCGGCTCCCCCTCGAGCGGCGGCCCGACTTCGAGCGGCGGCCCGACTTCGAGGTCTCGCCCCGGCTCGGGCTCGCAGAGGAGGACCCGGGTCGAGGCCCTGGTCATCATCGACGCCGAGGCCTTGCGCCGGGGGACGACAGAGGGTGACGAGCTGTGCGAGATCGAGGGCATCGGCCCGGTCTCGGTGGCCGCCGGGGTCGAACTGTTGGGCGACGCCGCCCTGCGCTTCTTGGTCAAAGAGGGCTTCGACATAAAGACGGTGACCCGGGCCGATCGCAGCGTGGCCAAAGCGGTCGACGCCGCCTTGATTGTCCGCGATCGGACCTGTTGTGTGCCGGGCTGCGCCAAGCGCCTCGGGCTCGAACGAGATCACGTCTTCATCGACTACAACGAGGACGGACCCACCGAGCTCGACAATCTGGTGCGCATGTGCCCCGAGCACCATGCCCTCAAGACCTTCGGCGGGTGGCGGCTCGAAGGGACACCGGGGAACTTCCGCTGGGTCGCCCCGGCGCACCCGAAGAGCGAGGGGGCCATCTCACGGGCCCGCAAGCTGGCGGTGGCCAAGGCAGCCGCCGGTGTGACGACGGACCGTAACCGGCTCCGGCGGACCTGAGGGGTCGGGTTCTACGACCTACGACGAAAGTCGGGGCTTTCGCCCGTTCAACCATTCCCAGAGGCGCTCGACTTCGACCTCGAGGTTCGCCCTATCGCCCGAATTGTCCAAGACGTAATCAGCCTCTTTCACGCGCTCCTCGCGGGTGATCTGAGCCCGGATCCGCGCCTCGGCATCTGCTCGATCCATACCCCGGAGCGTGAGCAGGCGCTCCAGGGCGATATCGGTCGGGCAGTCGACGACCACCACGTCGTCAAGTTTCGACGTCTCCCGGTGCTTCGCCGTCAGCAACGGAATAGCGAGCACCACAATGCGGTCCGACCCCTCCCACGCGTCCCGGGCCTCGACCATGGCCACCCCGATGGCGGGGTGGGTAATGGCGTTGAGGTCGGCCCGGGCCGCATCGTCGACAAAGGCGACGGCAGCCAGGGCGGGCCGGTCGATGGTCCCGTCAGCTGCCACGATGGACGGCCCGAACCGGTCGATCAGCGGCTGATATGCCGGCCCCCCCGGAGCCACCACGTCGCGGGCCAATTGGTCGGCGTCGATCAACACCGCACCCCGCTCCACCAGCAGATCTGCGACCGCGGACTTTCCTGAGCCGATACCCCCGGTGAGTCCGACTGCGAGCACGGCCACGGACTCTACCGGCGCAGAGAGCCGCGCCCTGTACCCCCATTCTCATATCGATCATGGGTATGCTGCCGGACCTGCCGGACCTGCCGGACCTGCCGGACCTGCCGAACCCCGCCGCACCCGCCGACCTCATGACCGAACCAACCACCCTGGCACCGCCCACTCCCCCGGGCGAACGTCGGCGACACAGACCCGCAGCCCTGGACGTGGCGGTGTGGGTGGGCTTGGCCATCATCAGCTACGTCCCCCTCTTCCTCACCCAGACGGGAAAAGTGGCAGCGGACACCAAGCAGTACCTCTACCTCGATCCGGGTCGCCTCATCCAGAGCGCTATCTCCATGTGGGATCCCGATGTCGGCGCCGGGACCGTCACGCACCAGAACATCGGGTTCCTCTTCCCGATGGGCCCGTATTACTGGCTCGTCGCCGAGCTCCATATCCCCGTATGGGTCGGCCAGCGCTTCTGGATGGGCTCCCTCTTCTTCGCCGCAGGGACGGGCGTGTGGTATCTGGGGCGCGTCATGGGGCTCTCGCGGGCGGGACGCCTCGCGGCCGCGCTGTCCTACATGCTCACCCCGTTCGTCATCGACTACATCGCGCGCATCTCCGCCATCGTCATGCCATGGGCGGCCCTCGGCTGGATGCTCGCCTTCACCATCCTCGCCGTCCGCAAGGGTGGATGGCGCTATCCCGCCCTCTTCGCCGTGGTCATCGCCCTCGTGGGCGGCGTGAACGCCACATCGATCCTTCTGGTCGGGCTCGCACCCCTGCTGTGGCTGCTCTATGCCGTGTGGGGTACGCGTGAGGCGACCTTCCGGGAGGCCGGCACGGCGGCGCTGCGCATCGGCGTGCTCACCCTCGGGGTGTCGCTGTGGTGGATCGCCGGCCTCTGGGCCGAAGGCGCCTACGGCATCAACGTCCTGAAGTACACCGAGACGATTCCGACCGTGTCGTCGACGTCGCTCTCATCCGAGGTATTGCGCGGACTCGGCTACTGGTACTTCTACGGCCAGGACAAGCTCGGCCCCTGGACCGCGGCATCGATCGGCTACCTCCAGTGGACATGGTTGATCGGGGTCAGCTTCCTCGTCCCGATCCTCGCCCTGGCCGCGGGAGCGGTGACCCGCTGGCGCTACCGCGGCTTCGCCATCGCCCTGATCGTCGTGGGCGTGATCATCGCTGTCGGCACCTACCCCTTCACGGACCCGTCGCCGTTCGGCGCCCTGATAAAAGCGGCGGGCTCGGACTCGACCGTCGGTCTGGCCCTGCGTTCGACCAACCGGATCATCCCGATCGCCCTCCTCGGGCTCGCTCTGCTCCTGGGCGCAGGGATCACCGCCCTCTTCGTGCGCAACCGGATCATCGGCATCGGGGTTCTCGTCGTCGTGATCGCAGTGACCGCCGCCAACTTCCCCCCGCTCTGGAACGGCGGCCTGGTGGCCAAGAACCTCGAACGACCGACCGTCATCCCCGCCTACATCCACCAAGCCGCCACGTACATGGACAGCCAGAGCCACAGCACACGCGTCCTGCAACTTCCGGGGCAGGATTTTGCCTACTACCGCTGGGGCGTCACGCTGGATCCGGTCTGGCCCGGGCTCATGACCCGTCCGTATCTGATCCGTACGGCGGTGCCGGCGGGTGAAGCGGGCAGTGTGAATTTGCTCCAGGCCCTGGACGAGTCCATCCAAGATGGAGTCTTCGTCCCCTCCACACTCGTCCCGCTCGCCGGTCTCCTGAGCGCGGGTGACATCCTCTACGAGTCCGACGTGCAATACGAGCGCTTCGGTACGGCACGACCGCAGCCGCTGTGGCTCACCTTGACGAACCCGGCCACCGGGCTCGGCACGCCGACCACATTCGGCACGCCCAAGAACTATCCGACGATCAAGTTCCCGCTCACCGACGAGACGCAGCTCGCCATCCCGACGGGCGCCGCAAAGCCGCCGCCGGTGGCGGTCCTGGCGGTACCGGGGGCGCGCAAGATCGCCCGCACCGAAACGCCGGAGAATCCCCTCCTCGTGGCCGGAGACGGTCAAGGCCTCCTCGAGGCGGCCGCCGCCGGACTGATGGCGACGAACCCCACGATCTTCTACTCGGGCACGTTCGCCAACGACAAGGCCGGTCTGGACAAGCAACTGGAGAACGGCGCCGTCCTGGTGCTCACCGATTCGAACCAGAAGCAGCTCTCTACGTGGGGAACGGTCAACCAGAACTACGGCTACGTCGAGCAGGCCAACGAGACGCCACTCGGGAATCAGCCGAGCGAGGCGGCCCTCCCGGTCTTCCCCGGGGCGGGTAGCAACACGCAAACGGTGGCCGTCGTCAACGGTGTGGCCTCGGTCCGGGCGACCGCCTACGGCAACCCGATCACGAACCTGCCCGAGAATCAGCCGCTGAACGCGGTCGACGGGAACCCGGCCACGTCATGGACCGAAGGCGCGTTCGTGCCGGCGATCAACCAGTCCATCGAGGTCACCACGGTCCACCCCGTCACCACGGACCACGTCACACTTCTCCAACCGGGCGCCGGCGCGAACGGCCGCACAATCACCAACCTCACCCTGACGTTCGACGGGGGCTCGCCGATCACGGCCACACTCGGCGCCGCGTCCACCACCGGACAAGGGCAGGTCATCTCGTTCCCCCGGCGGACCTTCAAGACGCTGAGCATCACCGTCGACGCCACCAGTTGGGGACAGAGGAAGAGTTATCTCGGGGCCAATTCCGTCGGCTTTTCGGAGATTTCCATTCCCGGCGTTGCTCCTGCCACGGAGACGCTGCGCCTGCCGACCGATCTCCTCTCTGTGGCTGGAACCGCCTCCCTTTCCCACCAGCTCGACATCCTCCTCAACCGGATCCGCGCCGCTGCCACACCACCGCGCACGGATCCCGAGACGACGATCAGCCGGGAATTCACCCTGCCCACGGCCCGATCGTTCTCTGTCGGCGGCACGGCACGGATCTCCCCCCTCGACCCCGACCCCGTGCTCGACGGGCTGATCGGCCAGCCCGGGCCCGAACCGTCGTCGACGGCGGGGGACGCCACCATCGTGTCGTCAAACTCCTCGGGCCGGCTGCCCGGCGATCTCGCGGCAGGATCGAGCGCCTCGGTCGACGGCGATCCGACGACGTCGTGGATGCCGGCGCTCGGGAACCAGGTCGGCGATTGGGTCGAGTACACGCTCAGCAAGCCGGTGACCTTCGATCATCTGAATCTCCAAGTCGTGGCCGACGGCAAGCACTCGATCCCGACGCAGATCACGGTCGCCACCTCCTCCGGGTACGCGCACGGTCCCGCTCCCCGCCATGGATCCCGGTGTCGGACGACCCCAAGGTTCTGTGACCCCGGTCCAGGTCGGCTTTCCCGCACTCAGCGGCTCCAACATCCGGATCACCATTGACTCGATTCGTCCGCACCAGTTCCTCGACTACTACGGCTACGCGCCGAACACCGACCCGGTGGGACTGGCGGAAGTCGGGATCCCGGGCGTCGCCCCCGTGACCACGCCCGCCGAGATGCCGGTCCGGTGCTACACCAACCTGCTCACCGTCGACGGGCAACCGGTGGACATCTCGATCTCGGGCAGCACGTCCACCGCCCTCTCCAATGGCGGCCTGACCATCCGGGGCTGTGGGAACGCGGCCGGAGGGATCACCCTCGGCCCCGGCCGCCACACGGTGCAGACGAGCGGCTTCCAGGCTGCGGGTCTCGACATCGATGCCCTCTCCATGGGGTCCGCCCCCGGAGGTGCGGCACAGCCGCTCACGAGCACCGGGTTGCAGACCGCGCCGAGCGTGTCACGATCACCTTCGCTCACGGTCCTGCACCAGAACAGGACGTCGATGACCGTGTCGGTCAAAGGCAACGGCACGCCGTTCTGGATGGTCCTCGGTCAGAGCCAGAGCCGGGGGTGGACGGCCACGACCTCCTCGGGGGCGAAGCTCGGCCCTTCGACCTTGATCGACGGCTATGCCAACGGTTGGTACGTACCGGGCTCAGCGGCGACCGGTCCCATCACCATCACGCTCACCTGGACCCCGCAGCACGTCGTCGACGTGGCGCTCCTCGCCTCGGGCGCCACCCTCCTCCTCAGCCTCGTGCTGATCGCCCTCCCCGCGAGAGGCCGGAGGCGACGCGGCCGACGCGAACGGGTCAACGCCGCCTCAGCGAGCCCCGAGCTCTCCTCGCTGCTCCGGAGTGAGGGCCCTGCGCCTCGATGGACCACGTCGATCGTCCTCGCGCTCTTCGCCGGGGTGGCGACCGGACTGTTCGTGGCACCCCTGGCCGGTCTGTTGGTGGCGGCGGTGACCCTGCTCGAACTGCGGGTCGAGAGGAGTCGCATCGTCGTTCTCGTGGGTGCTCTCGGGCTCCTGGTCGTGATGGCTGGATACGTCGTCTTCCGTCAACACGCCAACGGCTTCGTCTCCGACATCAATTGGCCGACCCACTTCGGGGTCGCCAACTCATTGGTGTGGATAGCGCTCTTCCTCTTCGCTGCGGACGCCCTGGCGCAGTGGGCCCGCGCACGGGCGGCCTCGGGCTCGGGCTCGGACTCGGATCAGACCGGATCGGTCGAGTCTTGAACGGGCTTGTTGCGTGTCCGCTTCCACCACGTGATCGAGTTCTTCAATCGGAGTAGCGGCTTCTCCATCACGAAGTAGCTGAGGCTGGCCGACGCGATCGTCAGGGCCAGGACGGCGAAAAAGAAGGCCCAGAATTCCAGTGTGAAAAGCGGATAATGGCCCTCTTTGAGGATCTGGTAGATCCAGGTCTCGTGCCACAGGTAGATCCCGTACGAGATCACGCCGAGGGAGGCCACCGGCCAGCACTGGAGGAACCGGCGGATCAGTCCCCTACCCTGCGGACCGAAGACGGCCGGGAGGAGCAAGAAGAAGGCGAACGCCCCGTAGAGGGTCTGCCGGGCGATATCGAGCGTTGACTCGGTGTAGATGGGGATGACGGGTATCCCGATGTGGGAGACGGCCCAAAAACAAGCGCCGGCGCAGGCCCATGAGACCCAGGGGAACCAGCGGGACCACATCCAGCGGATCTCACGCCCCTCGTGATGCATCCAGGCGCTGACCACCGCCAGACCCATGCCGAGGGCGAAGAGGTCCAAGAAGGCCGGAAGCCAGATGGTGGCCAGATGAAAGTACGGCGAGTAACCATGCTGGAACTGCAGGACGGTGTAGCGCCAGGTGTAACTGATGATGATCATGACCGCCAGACCGAGCAATTCGACGCGCATCCGCTGCCCGACCGTTCGTGACGATCGGTGCCGGCCGATGAGGGCGGCGTAGAGAGGGATGTACAGGTAGAACGTCATCTCGACGCAGAGCGACCATGCGGCGGAGATCCCCTTGAGTGTCTGATACGGCGAGTAGATCTGGAGGAACAGGTAGTGGGAGGCATACGCCCTCCAGCCTCCGGGACCTATGCCCGGCCCGGCGTGGAGTATCGAGGTCGCCACGAAGAGAACCAGCCAGTACGCCGGGACGATACGCAAGAGCCGCCGGATCCAGAACGCGCCGGTCCTCGGTTTGGGAGCGGCGGCGAGGTGCGCAACGACGAACGGCCGGTACAGCAGGAAGCCCGATATGAGAAAGAATACGGAGACGCCGATCTCGAAACGGGCCGTATAGATCCCGACGGGGTTGCGCGCTCCGGTGAGCCCGCCGACGAAACTGACGTGGACGACCACCACAGTGATCGCCGCGATGGCCCGGAGACCGTCGAATGCGGGAAATCGCGGAGGCCGGCGCGGAACGGGAGCCTCCGGCCCGGGCGCAATGACCGGCGCCTCCAACTCCTCGTCGGGCACCACCGCCTCGACGCCCGGCGCCCCGGCGGGCGCCCCGTCCCGCGTCATATCCGGTGCAACCGTTGTCGCCTCGGTCGTCACGTGATCGCCTCTCCCCGACCGGCCCGGTGGAGACCCGCGTTCCGGGCGAAGAGCGGGCGGGCGGCGTGGGCGGCGGCGTCCAACGCCACCCCGGCCAGCATGGTCAGTGCGACATCGGCCTCCAGCGCGAAGCGGGCATCGCCGTACGCCACGATGGCCGTGATCGAAGAGAGAAGGATCATGGAGACAAATGGAAAGACGACCGTTCGCCGGCGACGAAGGACGACGGCGCCGGCCACGGCGACCGGCACCAGGACGTAGAAGAACCACAGTCCCAGACGTGACACCCAGGCGGGGCGCCCCACCGCCGTCTCGAGCTGCACACTCTGCAACGGGCGGTAGACGTTCCAAAGGCGGCCCAGCCGCACCGCCGCAACACCGACAACGTTGCCCGAATGAGCGGAGAAGTACGCGTGGGCAGAGTCCACATCCGCTTTCGTCGCCGCCGTCTCGCTCGAAACCGTTGCCGGGACGGTCGCAACGCACCGGGCGGTCCACCAGCCCTCGAGTGGCCCGTCGCTCGTGGCGCCACAATTGGCACCCGCCAGGACCGGACCGTAATCCTCCGACAGCACTGCGGAGTGGCCGATGACGACCTGGTTCCGGATCACCCAAGGTGCCACGACGACCGCCAGGAGGGCGACGATAACCCCTGCATACCCGAGCCGGGCCTGCCATGAGGTGTTGCGGACGAGCAGGATCAGCGGCAGAGCCAGGACGACGACCAGCCCGACGAGGTCGGTCCGGGTCAGCGCGGCGAGCCCGAGCGCAAACCCTACGGCGGCCGCATTCTTCACCGCGGGTTGATTCCAGAAGCGCACCGAGGTGACGAGCAGCAGTGACGTGACGAAGATGACCGTCGTCTCGGGTCCGAGGGTGGCGGGATTCACCCACAGCAAAGGGAACGTGGCGAAAGTCAACGCGGCCAAAATGCCGGCCCTCTCCCCGGCCAGGTCACGCACTGTCATCCCGGCGAGCCCAACGGAAATCACGAAGAGGATGGCCAGGAACACACGATGTTGTGTCGAGCCGACCAGGCTCGCCGTGTCCGCCACCGCAAAGAGCAACGTGGGAAGCGGGGGGTGCATCGCCGTCGCCACATGCCCGTGGACGTACGTACCCGGCTCGATGAACCATGCGCCCCGGACCAGGGAGGTCGCCTGCCTCGTGATGTAGCGGGCTCCCGACCACAGCGCGACCCGGTCCGCGTTGGCGTGGATGAAAAAGGCTTGGATCACCACCGCCACGACACCGACACCCGTCATCCCGACCCAGAACCGCGCTCCCGAACGGTCACGGGCCGATGGAGCAGGTCGACCCACGACCACAGCCGGCTCGGCCGGCACGGCCGGCTCGGGCAGTTCGGCCGGCTCGGGCGGCTCGGCCGGCTCGGGCGGCTCGGGCGGCGGCTCGGGGGCCGGCTCGGCCGGCTCGGCCGGCTCGGGGGCCGGCTCGGCCGGCTCGGCCGGCTCGGGCTGTTCGGCGGGGTCCGGGTTCCCGACCAACCCCAACGTCATCTGTGCTGCGTGACCTGGGCCGCCAGTGTCTGCAGGGCGACCTCCGCCGTCCGCTCCCAGGTCATGTCCTCTGTACGCCGCAGGGCACCCTGGCTGAGCCGGCGACGCAACATGGGATTGTCGAGAATGGAGCCGATGGCCTCGGCCATCTCCCGGGTCGAGGCGACGAGCAGGCCGGACTCGTTGTCGACGATTGCGTCCTCATGACCCGGAATCCGGGTGGCCACGGCAGGGGTGCCACACGCTGCCGCTTCCGTGATGGTCATGCCCCACCCTTCGTGGGACGACGTCGAGGCCAGCACCCACGCCCGTCGATAGGCCTCGATCAGCTGGGCATCCGGAAGCCGGCCGGGCAACGTCAACCACTGCCCGGCACTGGCGACGGCTATCTGGGCCTCGAGGGCGGGCCGTTCGTAGCCTTCTCCCACGATCATCGCCTGGAGGTCCGGAGTCTCGGCCTTCAGCTCGATCATCGCCTCGACGAAGCGGTCGAACCGCTTGACCGGGACCAGGCGCCCGACCGCGATCACCAGCGGAACGCTGCTCAAGGACCCGCCCGGCGAGAACCGGGGATCGACCCCGGGCGGGATGACCGTGACCCGGTCGGCGGGATGGCCGATCCTGGTGACGAGGTCCAGCTTGGCCGAGTTGGAGAGCGTGACGATCTCGCTGCGCCGGTAGAAGGGTGGCGCGACCCGGGATTCGATCGTGCGGCCGATGCGGGCGAGGGTGGGCGAAAGGACCATGTCCCACATCTCGCCGTGGACGTGGTGCAGGAAGACGATCCGCGGGGCGCGGCTCCAGAGCGGCGAGAAGAAGGGCATGCCGTTCCAGATCTCGACCAGGGCGTCGCCCGTGCCGATCTTGCGGCGCAGGCCGGCCACGGCGGTCCGGGGGAAGACGGCATAGCGGCCGGCCCGGCGGTTGACCGTGTAGCCGCTCCGCCCGATCTCACGTGCCGCCCCATCGACCCGGGAGGTCCAGAGCCGCACGTCGATGCCGGCCTCCGCCCATCGCTTCTGGATCTCGTGCGCGTGCAGCTCGGACCCGCCCGCCTCGGCGTCATCGAGGTCGCGCCAGGCCACGACATCCACCCGCCCGATGCCGGCTGCCTCGGCGATCTCGCCGATCCGGTCGCGGCTCTCGGCCCGGCGCTCCTCGTTCAGCAGCTCGATGGGGTCAGCCTCCCCCGCCCGGGCTGCCGCCTCAGGGCCGACAGACCCGCCTGTGATGCCGTCTCTCAAGCCGCCGCCCCCTGAATTGGTTTCTGCGCATACTAGTGAAGGGCGGGAGCGGGCGGCCGTGACGGGCCCGGGGCGCCCCTCAGGACCCAGCAGCCGTCTGCACCCCATGGGGCCGGGCCAACGCGTGGGCCAGGCCGAGTTGCACGAGCGTCGGCAGGATCAGCGGCCGCAGGAACTCCCCGCCGAGCAGGGAGAAATGCTCGTCGTCGCCATTGCGCACGCGGACGCCGTCGAGGTACGACGTGTACACGCCGTGCGGATCGGCGACACGGTTGAGGTCGTACACCGAGGCGGCTCCCGAGGAACGCGCCACCGCCTGACGGACCACGGCGTTGTACTCGTTGGTCCGGACCGGCTGGTTGATGTCCCATGGGGTCCCGTTCGGTGCCTCGGTCGTCTGCTGGATATACGGCAGCGTGAAGATCACCACATGCGCCCCTCCCGAGGAGAGGATGCGAATCGCCTGGCTGAGCTCCTTCGCGTACAGGTTGTCCCAGGCCGGTTGGCCGATCCTCGTCCAGTGCCCGTTGATGATGCGGTCGGACACCTCCCAGCGCCCGAGCTCGACCGCCACGACGTCGGGGTTGTCCCGATCGATCACCTGCTGCCACTTGGCCTGCCAGTTGGCGCAGCCCTGCGCCGCCTTGGTGATCGACCCTTGGATGTTCACGGTGCTGTTGGGGTCTAGGTCACACCCCAGCACCCCCAGATTGTCCACCGACGCCCCCCAGCGCGCGGCCTCCACCTTGAGCCCCTCGGCCAGGGTCAGCGCGACGGAGTCGCCGAGTACGAGGACGTGGACGCGCACGCCAGGGGGCAACGTCGCCGGCGGGGCAGCCGGCACGGCGAACAGGCCGGCCCGGGTCGGCGTCACAGGCGACACGGCGGACGACGTGGTCGAGAGGACGAGCGCCACGACGACGACCACGACGCCGATCGGCACGGCTGCGATGAGGTGCCAGCCCTTGAGGGCGCGGCGCTGGCGCACGGGCATCTCGACGTAGTGGTACGACAGAACGGCGACGGCCGCGGTCACGCCGAGCCTGACGGCCAGCAGCTTCGCGCCGGTGAGGCCCGTGTGCTGGTTGTCGATCATCAGGAAGAGCGGGTAGTGGTACAGGTACAGCCCGTAGGAGATCCGGCCGATGTAGCCGAGTGCGCCAAGGGAAAGGATCCGGGAGACGACCGCCCGGGGACGGACCACGACGAGGAAGATCACGCCCGCCGTCGCCACGGCGACGAGGAGGAAACCACCCTGGTAGAGGAATCCTCCCTGCCCGCTCACGGCGTGGAGCGCCCAGAGCAGGGCCAGGGCGGCGGCGACCCCGAGAACTGCCGTCACCGAGTGCACCGTGCGCCGGGTGGACCGACTTGCCCCGTGCAGCCGCCGGACGAGAACGGGGAGGCCGATCGCCAACAACGCGCCGACCATGACCTCCTGGGTCCGGATGTCCGTCCCGTAGTAGAGGCGGGTCACGCTGACCCCGTGGTGGAAGAGCACGACGGTCAGGGCGGCGGAGACGACGATGCCGGCGGCGGCCACGACGGCCAGCGCCCTGCGTCCCCGCCAGCGCAGGACGAGCAGCGCCACACCCGGCCAGATCAGGTAGAACTGCTCCTCCACGGCGAGCGACCAGGTATGGAGCAGGGGCGAAGGCGGCCCGAAGTGCACGAAATAGCTCTGTCCGGAAAAAACGAAGCGCCAGTTGGCCACATAGCCCAACGTGGCGAACGCATCACCGCGCAGTGTCGAAAGCGTGTCCGGTTCGGCGAACCATTCGGCATAGAACGCCACCAGGAGGAGGAGCAGGAAGAGACCGGGAAGGAGACGGCGCGCCCGGCGCTCGTAGAACCGCAGAAATGCCACCGTGCCGGTGCGGTCCCATTCGGCGACCAGCAATGAGGTGATGAGATAGCCCGACAGCACGAAGAAGATGTCGACGCCGAGGAGCCCGCCTCCGAACCCGGACACCCCGGCATGGAAGCCGAGGACACCGATGACGGCCACGGCGCGGATGCCGTCGAGTCCCGCCACGTGGTCCCGTGAAGGGCGTAACGGCTCGTCAGCGGCGAGGTGGCGCGCCGGAGGCGGGACGACACGGAGCTCTTTGGGTGCGAGTTCCAGAGTCGTCACGGCCAGTGATCGTTGCACGTCGTGTCGGACCGCACCCAGCGGGATGGCCCACGCGCCCGGTGAGCGGGTCTGACCAGGGTGTTCGCGACGCCGATGGAAACGCGCCCGGTCTGGTCCGGAGACGTAGGCTGACCGGCCATGCGTCACAAGAGGAGACCCTCGCCGCACTGGTGGCTGTGGCTGGGGCTATGGACGGCCCTCGGGCTCGCCATCAGGCTGGTTTCCCTCTTCGGCCCCGGCCGCTCCGACCGGCCCGCCGGAGGCGACGCCTACGCCTATCACTACGGCGCCAACCTTCTCGTCAGTGGGCACGGCTTCATCAACCCCTACCTCTGGTACCCCCACCACGCGCATCACGCGGTGCAGACGGCGTCCTTCCCGCCGCTCTTCATTTTCGTGGTCGCCATCCCGTCGGCGATCGGCCTGAAGTCGTTCTTCGCCGAACGCGTGTGGTGCTGCATCCTGGGCACCCTCGCCATCGTCGTCTGCGGCTACACCGGGCGCGAGATCTCCGGACGGCGAGTCGGGCTCATCGCCGCCTTCCTCCTCGCCGTCTACCCGAACATCTGGATGAGCGATGAGCTGGCGCTGTCGGAGTCGATCGCCCCCCTTCTCGTGGCGGCGCTGCTGTTGGCCGCCTACCGGTTCTGGAAGGATCCCAGTGTCAAGCGGGCGATATGGCTCGGCCTCGCCATGGGCATCACCATGCTGGGGCGCGACGAGCTCTCCCTGCTCGTCGTGTTCATCGTCATTCCCCTGGCCCTGCTGGCGAAAACGCTCAGTTGGAAACGCCGGTTCGCCGTCCTGGGCATCGGGCTGTTGACGACGGCCTTCGTGATCGCTCCCTGGGTCGGCTACAACATGAGCCGCTTCCAGAAGCCGACCTTCATCACCACCGGGCTCGGCGTGACGCTGGCCTCGGCCGATTGCGCCACCACGTACTCCGGGTCGAACGAGGGCTACTGGTCGATGCCCTGCGCGCTCCACTACGCCAGCCAGCCCTCGGTCAATACGAAGGCCGACGAGTCGGTCGAGGGGGCCGAGCTCGAGCATCTGGCCCTCGACTACGTGCGCCACCACGAGAACCGGCTGGTGCCCGTGACGCTGGCCAAGGTCGGCCGCTCCTTCGGCTTCTTCCATCCCCTGCAGCAGATACAGCTCGACTCCTTCGTCGAGACCCGCCCCTACCACTGGGCGCTGGTCGGGCTCGGCATGTACTACGTCCTGTTCGCCCTGTCCCTCGGGGGCACGATCGTCCTGCGCCGTCGCCGCATCCCGTCATTCCCGCTGTGGGCCATCGGGCTCAACGTCGTGCTCTCGTCGGCGCTGACCTTCGGGCAGACGAGATACCGGACCACGTTCGAGGTCTCCCTGGTGCTCCTGACGGCGGTGCAACTCGAATGGTTCTGGTCCAAGCTGCGACCGTCCGATGGGCGCGACGCCGGCGCCGACATTGCCGCGACCGAGGCCGACGCTCCCCCGGCCCCACTCGGCGAGCTGGCCGGGGCTGGGACCGGGACCGGGACCGGATCATGAGTCCCGAGCCGGACAAGCCCCGCATCCTCGTCGTGCTCCCCGCCCTCAACGAGGAGGGCACCGTGGCGCTGGTGGTGAAGGAGGTCCAGGCGGCCATTCCCGACTGCACCATCCTCGTGGTCGACGACGGCTCGGTCGATCACACCGGCGAACAGGCACTCGAGGCCGGCGCCCAGGTGGTGACCAATCCCTTCACCCTCGGTGTCGGAGGTGCCATGCGGGTCGGCTTCAGAGTGGCGAAGGCGCACGGTTTCGACATCCTTCTCCAGGTCGACGCCGACGGTCAGCACGATGCGCGCGACATCGGCCTCCTCCTGGCCGAGCTCGACGACGAGCCCGGCCCCCAGGTCGTCATCGGCGCCCGCTTCGCCGGCACGGAGGACATCGCCGTCCCCCGGGCCCGACGAGCGGCGATGCGGATCTTGGCCCGGCATCTTTCGCGGGTCACCAAGACCCATCTCACGGACGTGACGTCGGGATTCCGGGCCCACAACCGGGCTGCCATCGAGCTCTTCGCGGTGAGCTATCCGGCCGATTACCTGTCGGACACGATCGAATCCCTGGTGATCGTGGCCGAGGCCGGCGGCCGGATCCACCAGGTCCCGGTCACGATGCGGCCCCGGCTGGCCGGATCACCCAGCCAACCCCCGTCGCGGGCCGCCCTGTACCTGCTGCGCGTCGTCGTCTTCCTGGCCCTCTCGGTCTTCCGCCGGCGCTCCTACTCGACCAAACCACCAACAACGGAGGCATTGTGACCGGGGTCCACATCATCGCTCTGGCGAGCGCACTCATCACACTCAGCGTCATCATCGAGCTCTCCCGGCGCCGGCACCTCCAGGAGAAGTATGTGGTCACCTGGCTGGCGGTGGCCGCAGTCATCGCGGTCTTCGCCGTCTTTCCCGGCCTGTTCAACTCCATCGCCCATCACGTCGGCGTCAAGAACCCGCCCGACCTGCTGGCGGTGATCGCGGTGTTATTCCTCCTCACCGTCTGCGTCCGGCTCAGCTGGGAGATCGGCCGTCTCGAGGACCACACCCGGACCCTGGCCGAAGAGGTGGCGATCCTGCGCAAGGACCTCGACGACCGCACGCTCGAGGGGACCGGGACCGGGAACTAGCTGTCGCTCTCAGCGCGGCGGGACCACCGTTGTTGCTGCCGCCCCCGCCGGCGCCGACCTCGTCCCGAGCCGGGTCCAGAGCGCATCGATCGTCACCGCGGCGAGCAGCGAGAGGGCGACTTCGAACGTGCTGCGGTAGCGGGTGTTGCCGAAGGCAAGCAGGACGGAGACGATCACATCGAGCCCGACGGCGAGCAACGGGAAGACCGGGACGCGACGGCGTCGCAGGATGACCACCCCCGCGATCGAGAGCCCGAGGAGGGCGTAGTACATCCCCAGCCCGACCAGCGCCCAGTGATACGGCCTCGTCTCCACCGTCGAGTCCAGCTTGATCTGCTGCAGCGGATGGAAGAAACCGAACGCCCGCCCGATGCGGGCCGACTCCACCGGGAAGAGCCGACCTTCGTGGTGCTTGATGTAGCGCACCGCGTAGGCCTGGGCCTCTGACTCCTGGACCGACTCGTCGACGTGCGGGTTGATGGCCCGGTCACCGGCGGTGCGCGCGCACAGGAGTGACCAGTACCCCTCGTAGGCGCCGCTGTACACGGCATCGCAGTTGGCCGAGTCCAGGGTCACCCCGAGGCCGTTGCTGATGAGGACCGGGTCCTGGAATCGGCTCAGGTTGTAACCGACCCAGGGCGCGACCACCGCTCCGGCGGCGAGCAGCCCGACGCCGAGGACGGCGAAACGTCGCTTCCAACTGAGGACCTTGGCCAGGAGGACGAGAGGGACGAAGAGGAAGATGACGAGGAGGGCGAGCTCGTCCCGACCCAACATGGCCACGCCGAGCGACACGCCGAGCCAGATCCCCCGCCTGAGGCCCGGGTCCTTCCAGAAGCGATATGCCAGGAGGAGGACGGCGCCGACGAGAGCCGGAGCCAGGGCTTCGGAGAGCGCGAGCTCGTCGCTCATCCAGATGTTGGGATAGACGGCGACGATGAAGGCGGCGACGAGCCCCACCCGTCGCCCGCCGATCTCACGCCCGGCGTAGCCGCACACGGCGATGCCCGCCGCACCGATGATGCAACACCAGACCCGGTGCACCAAGAAGGTCTTCAACCCGATCACCGAGGGGATGGCGAGCACGAGCACGAAGAGCGGTGGCCACAGCGCCGTCTGGACGACCTGGTGCGGGTGCGTCGTGAGGTAGGTGAAAGGGTTGATGAAGCCCTTGCCCTCCACCAGGAGGTTCGCCGCGTTGTGGAAGTAGTAGGCGTCGCCGCCGGGCGCGCGGTGGGTGCGGCCCGGACCGAAGAGCGAGGCCACCCGGATGGCGAGCCCGACGCCGGTCCAGAGCCCGAGCCAGGGCCACCACGGGCGGCGAGGACGACGATCGGCCCTGCGCTCCCCCCCGATCATGGTTGAGCAGACTACGCGGTGAGGGCGCGCCATCCGGGGTTGGACCGAGCTATGGGATACTCATCGGCCTGGGTGCGGCGGCATCCAGCGGCGGAGGTAACGGTTGTACGGGGAAGGGGGAAGGTGCTGAACGTTGCCGGTACGGGCCCGGACCCTGACGCGCCCGCGCCCGCGCCCGCGCCCGGATCCCGCAGCCGCTTCGCCCCCCTCGACGGCATCCGGGCGCTCGCCGTCACCGCCGTGATCCTCTTCCACGCCTCGCCGTCGTGGGCGATCGGCGGGTACTTCGGCGTCGACCTCTTCTTCATCCTGTCCGGCTACCTGATCACGTCGCTCCTGCTGGCCGAGTGGCAGCGCAGCGGGGGGATCGCCCTCAGGGCGTTCTGGGGCCGCCGGGCCCGGCGGCTGCTGCCGGCGCTCTTCCTCATGCTCGCCGTCGTCGGTGCGGCGGCCGCCCTCTTCCCCCAGGCGCTGGGCTCCCCCGGCCTCTTCGGCGACACCCTGGCGACGCTGGGGTATGTGGCGAACTGGCACTTCATCGCCGCCCACACGGATTACTTCGCGACGGTGTCGAACCCCTCGCCCCTCCAGCACACCTGGACGCTCGCCATCGAGGAGCAGTTCTACCTGGTGTGGCCGCTCGTCCTGTTGGCCATCTTCTGGGCGGTGGGCCGCCGTCGCCCCCGCGCCGACCTCGGCGACGGCCTGGTCACCGTGGCCGTGATCGCCGCCGTCGGCGCCATCGCCTCCGCCCTCCTCATGGCCGCCCTGACCCCGATCGGCGCGGCCTCGGTCAGCCGGGCCTACTACGGCAGCGACACCCGGGCCCAGGGACTCCTGGTCGGCTGCGCCCTGGCGGCCGTGTGCCTGTGGTGGGGCCCGGTCCGCACGGCGGCCGGGCGGCGCGCGCTCTCGGTGATCGGCGTCGCCGGCGCGGCGGGCGTGCTCGTGATGTGCCGCATGGTGTCCGAGTCGTCGGCGTTCGCGTTCCACGGGGGCTTCCTGGTCATCGCCCTCAGTGGTGCCGCGGTGATCGCCGTCGTGACCCAGATCCCCCACCATGTCGTGGGCCGGGTCCTCGCCACCCGCCCGCTGCCCTACCTGGGCCGTATCTCCTACGGCATGTACCTCTGGTACTGGCCGGTCCTCCTGGTCATGACGTCGGCCCGGACCCACCTGCACGGAGTCGCTCTGCTCGGCTGCCGGATGGCCGTCATCATCCTCGTGGCCAGCGCCTCCTACCATCTGGTCGAAACGCCGATCCAGCGCGGCGTCCTCTCACGGTGGAGGGCCTGGGTGGCCGTTCCGGCCACGGTCGCCGCCCTGATGCTCCTCCCGCTCCTCGCTCCCCTGAGCGAACCGTCGGTCGCATCGGTCCCCTCCATCCCGATCCACGCCGGCCTCCTATCCAGGCCCTGGCACCGACGGGGGCGGCGCCCCCGGTGCGGATACTGCTCCTCGGCGATTCCATGGCCGGCACGCTCGGCGTCGGGCTCTCGCAGATCGCCCCCCGCTACGGCGCGCAGGTGGTCAACCAGGGCACGCCCGGCTGCTCCCTCGCCTCGGCCGACAGCGTGAAGGTGCTGACCTACACGGATCCCCCCGGCGCACCCTGCAAGGTGGGCGACCCGGCCCATCTGCTGGACGTCTACCGCTCGCTGATCGCGCAGTACGACCCCGACGTGGTGCTCTACCTGGCCCGGACGGACACGCTGACGACGTATCTCGACGGGACGTGGCAGTACGCCGGCATGCCCTCCTTCGACCGCTGGACCGCCTCCCGCTTCGCACAGGCGATCCCCATCCTCTCTTCGCGCGGCGCCCGTGTCGTCTTCCTGACCTCCCCGGTCTATGACACCGGGGAGGAGGGCGACGGCTCCCCATGGCCCGAGGACGACCCGACACGGGTGGCGGCCGACAACCGCCTGATCACCGAGGCCGTCAAGGGCCATGCCGGCGTGGCGTCGGTGATCGATCTCGGCCAGCTGCTGACGCCCGGCGGTCATTTCGAGAGCGCGGTCGACAATGTGCCGGTGCGCTGCGCCGACGGCGTGCATGTCACGATCCCCGGGGGCGAGTGGGTCGGCACCCGGATCCTGCCCCAGGTCGTCTCGCTGGGACAGTCGCACGCCGACGCCGCAGCCGAGGCCATCCAGCCCAGGGCGCCGGTGGCGCCCCAAGGCCTACCGACCTGGTACCACCTGCTTCATTGCGCCAGCTGATCGGCGAGCGCACGGAGGCGCACCCGGTGGATGGCGGTGAAGCCGATCAGGATCACGACGAGCACGACGGCCTGCACGATCAGGTCGACGACCGCGGTGGCGTGCGGCCTCCCGTGGACCAGGTGCACGGCAACGGCCAGCGCGAGCCCGCCCGCGGTGAGGACGCCGGCCACCCATCGGCGGCCGATGGCCAGCAGGTACATGGTCAGGACCACCGAGATGCTCAGCAGGATCATCGCTCCCACCAACGGGGCCATCGCAGACGCCGCTGACGCGTAGGAATGGTGGAACACCTCGACCAACAAGAGATGGGGGAAGCCGAGGGCCACGACCAACAGGAGCGCGGCGGGGATCGACAGGAGTACCAGGACCACGGCCAGCTGGCGCAGGGCGTGGCCGCCCTGGCGCCAGCGGATGGCCGCCTCGGGCAGGAGGTAGCCACCGAGGACCACGGCCCCGAACACGATGGCCTTGCTGGTCACCGAGACGGCGGCGTACGCCCCGCTGTGGGCGGAATCGTCCCGCCCGACGACCAGCACGTCGACGTTCTGCAGGACCGCCACCATCGAGAGGGACAGCGAGGCCACCAGGAGGTCCATGACCACCCGTTGCCGTTCGGGGCGCGAACCGTCCAGCACGTGGTCGGGGCGCAGGGCGGCGATCCAGCCGGCCATCCGTGTCCCGAGCGGATCCGTCGACCAGGCGCGCGCACCGCCACGTATCTCGCCTGGGCCGCCGTCACCATCTCGGCCAGCAGGATCCCCACCGCCGCGCCCGAGGACCCCTTCCCCGCGCCGACGAGGGCCAGCACGAACACGGTGCGTGTGCCGCCTTCCACCAACAGGTTGCCGGCGAGCGGGCGGTAGCCCCGACGGGCCTGCAGCAGGCCGCGGTCCAGGGAGAGCAGCACGAAGAATCCGGCCGCGGTGAGGATGGCCGCGATCCCGATCCCGCTGTGTTGACCCAGCAGGACGGCAATCCAGTGGCGGGTGGCGAAGACGATGGCGGCCCAGGCCACGACGGCCAGCGTGCCCTGGCGATGCACGCGCCCGGCCCAGCGCCGCACGAGATGCTCCGAACCGCTGTCGGACCACATCGTGACGCGCCGCACCACGGCCACCACCACGGCCGAGCCGGGCATCGAGAGGATGAGGAAGAGGCCCGTCAGCTGGTTGAGCGCGCCGTAGGAGTGCGGCGACAGGATCCGGGCCACCGCCACCGTGACGATGACGTTGGCCCCGTTGGCCAGCACCCCGGCGGCGGCCAGGGGGCCCGCCTGGAGCAGCCCCGCCCGCAGGGATTCGACGCCCGGGCGGGCCTTGGCATCGAGCGGGAGTTCCCCGCCCAGGGCGAGGCCACCGCCGCTCGGCGCCAGGGAGACGGCGGCCGGGATCCCCTCGACCAGCACCTCGACCGTGCTCGGCGCCGGCCCGGGGCCCTCGCCGCCCCCACTCCCACTCCCGCTCACGTTCACGTGCGCACGAGCACTGCTACGGAGTCGTCAGGGTGGACCGGGGGGCCCAGGGCAGTACCGGCGCGTCACGGCCGGTCGAGCCGGCCTCGTGGTATTCCTCCTCCACGTTGACGGACCAGATGTCGTGGGTCGCGCCGAACATGTTCTCCACCGTGAGCATGGCGGTGTACATCGAGTGGTCCTGATTGTTGTACTTGTGCATCCCGTTGCGGCCGATGGGATGCACGTTGGGCGCCTCGGTCTCCAAATATTTGCGGATGGTCTGGACGTTGGCTTGATACGTGAAGTCGTAATACGGATAGGCCTTCGGCACCCGCACCACGTACCCCCGCTCCACGTCACCGGGCTCCACGAGGCCGAGTGCGGCAAGTTCCCTGGTCGCCAGGGCGATGAGGTCGTCATCGGCCATCTCCCAGAGCCGGTCCCCCTCGAACACGAAGTACTCGAGCCCGAGACAGGTGCGCCCGTCCTTGACCAGATAGGGCGACCACGAGCCGTAGTTCTGGATCCGCCCCACCTCGACCTCGGGCGCATGGATGTAGATCCAATTGTCGGGGAAACTCCGCGACTCGGGCACCACGAGCGCCACGGTCAGGTAGTCCCGGTAGTGCAGCCCGTCGGCGGCGGCCAGCACCTCATCGGGCGCCGGTGGCGTGATGGTGTGCACCAGTTCGCGCATCGGCATGGTCGAGATCACGTGCGACACCTGCTGCACCGTCTCCACCTCGGGCTCGTCCCCGTCCCCGTGTACGAAGGTCACCGACTGCGCCCGTCCGTCGGCCACGTGGATCTGGGTGACCCGCGACGACAGCCGGACCGTCCCCCCGGCGGCCTCCACCTTCTCTGCGCAGACCTCCCACATCATCCCGGGACCGAACTTCGGGTACTGGAACTCCTCGATGAGGCTGGTGATCTCCTTCTGGTTGCGCTTGGGCAGGATCGCGTTCATGACCGCCTTGCGCAGGTCCAGGTTCTTGATGCGCTGGGCCGCCCAGTCCGCCGGCATTTCGGAGACCTCGACCCCCCAGACGCGTTCGGTGTACGTCTTGAAGAAGGTCCGGTAGAGGCGCCAGCCGAAGCGGGCCACGAGCCAGTCCTCGTAGTTCTCCTGGTGCTTGGGGGGCCGGATGCGGGCCCAGATGTAGGAGAAGCCGCAGAGTGTCGACTCCCACACGCCGAGGTTGCGCACGGCGTTCATCGCCTTCAGCGGGTAGTCGTAGTACTTGCCCTTGTAGAAGATGCGGCTCATGCGCGGGCGCAGGAGGAAATCGCCCTCGGGCAGGATCTCGTGCCAGAGGGCCTCGACCTCGGGCACCTTGGTGAAGAAACGATGGCCGCCGAGGTCGAAGCGCCAGCCGTCGCGCTCGACCGTGCGGCTGATACCGCCCACGACCGGATCGGCCTCGAGGACCATCGGCCGCAATCCACGCTTGGTCAGCTGGTAGGCCGCGGTCAGTCCCCCCGGCCCTGCGCCCGCAATCACCACCGGTGCCTCGTCAGGCATTCTGTCCTCTCGTCACGATCGGCCGTCAGTTGGCCGTCAGTTGGCCGTCAGCAGGATACCGGCTCCCCGCCATGGGCCCCGAGGATGATCACGGGACCGAGATGTTCAAGAACGCCAGCAACGCATAGGCCGCCAGCGCGGCGGGGAGCAGCACGAGCACGACCCGCTCGACGACGGGCCTGCCACAGACCAGGGCGGCCGCCATGCTCAACGGGAAGGCGCTGAGGGCGTAGCGCTCGAACGAATCGAGGTTGGACCCGGCCACCGCCACGACCAGGACCGCGGCCGAGAACACCGTGTAGGAGGCGGGGAGCTTGCGCCAGCACACCACGAACAGGAACAGGGCGAGCACGACCCACGGCACGTGGAGTGCCGTGCCCACATGCCCGTGCCAGAGCCCGCGCACGTCGTGGTAGGCGGTCACCAGGGGGTCCGCCAGGGCCCCGTGGTGCGAGGACTGTAACTGCACACTGAGAGGGGCCCAGAAGTCGCCGACCTCGTGCTGCGACCAGAGGCCGAAGCCCGCCAGTCCTATCAGCGGCGCCGCGGTGGCGCCCAGGCCGGCCACGCGCCGCCCGCGGCGCAACCGGCTCCACCAGCGGACCAATTCGACCGCCACGGCGAGGGCCAACAGCACGCCGATGGGCCGGCTGAGCGCGGCCAGGAGCGCCAGCACGCCGGCCAGCACGAAATGCGGCGCCGTGCTGGCGGCCGGATCAGGGTCGGGTGCGGGCCGGAGGGCCAGGAACGTGCCGATGGCGAAACACAACAGGGTCGACTCGGCGTAGCCCATGACGAGTACATAGGCGGTGGGGGCCAGGCTGAGGAACCAGATGGCCCGGCGCGCCACCATGGCATCGCGCGTCTCGCGCCGCACCAGGATGTACAGCAGGATCGTGGCCACGTACGCCGCCACGTTGGAGACCACCAGCAGCGCCGCCCCGTCCCCCACCCCCGGCAGCCATGCCACGGCATGGGTCAGGGCGGGGACGGCGGGAAAGAAACGGATGGACTGCGTCCCCAGGGCGCCATAGCCCACCCGGGCGATGGTCTCGTAGAAGCCCGCGTCCCAGCCGAGGAGCCCCTCGTGCACCCGGGCCGCCACGCCCACGTGGGCCGGGTCCGTGCGATCGACGATGAAATGGGCCAGGGCGAGGACCCCCAACACCACCACCCGGGCCAGCACGAACGGCAGGAGCGCCTCGCGTGCGGGCTCGACCAGCCGGCGGACCAGACCGGGCCGGGCGTCCATCAGCCGGGCTGCGGGGCGTATTCGGTGAGCGTCATCGGCTCGTAGTACTTGGCACCGTTTGGAGCGACCCAGTTGTGCCCGCCCAGGCCGGGCTGGGCCAGCAGCGTCGCCGCCAGCTGCTCACATTTGACGCCGAAGGTCTGATAGCCGGGCTGCCACACCAGCCAGATCCGGTGGTGGCTCCCCGCCTCCGCCACCAGCTTGTCGGCGAACGCCTTCGCACTGGTCGCCTTCACGACATCGGCGTAATTGACCCAGTCCACGAACTGGGGACCGGTCCCCCGGGGGAAGGTCACCATCTTGTAGGTGCCCGGGTGCGCCACCGCCCGATAGGTGGCCGGTCCGAGTTGGTCGGGGCACATGGCGATGATGTCGCCCGGCTTGGCGTGGGCATCGATGACGGCGGCCACCTTGGGGGCTTGCGTGCGCAGCGTCGTGATGTTCTGCACGGAGCCGATGAACCCCGCCACCACGGCGATGGCCACGATGGCGAGACGCACCCTCGTGCTGAGAAAGGTCGTCGTACCCAGCGCCACCAGGAGCAGGAGCGGCAGGAAGACCACGGCGGCGTAGCGGGGCGAGAACGCGCTCGTCGTGAGGATCCCGCCGGCGATGGCGGCGAAGAGGGTGCCCACGACGGCGATCGACATCCCCCGGGACCTCGGCTGGGTGTGCACGTCCAACTCGATGATGCGCCCGCTGCGGCCTACGCCGAAGAGCGCCAGCGCGAACATGGCGAAGTAGATGAGGGCTAGCAGGCGGCCCTGATCGGTCCCGGCGATCGACAGGCTGCCCTGATTGGCCGTGAATCCCGTCACGGCGTTGATCACCGCGGCGAAGTTGGGCGGGGCGGCCCACGGCGTCCCCGTGTACCGGGACTGGTAGATGAAGATCGGCAACCAGGGCACGAACAGCACGCACCCCGCCGCCGTGGCCCAGAACGCGGCGAACGGGCGCTTCCAGGCCGGTGCCGCCGCGTCGAGGTGCCGGGACCAGAGGGCGGACAACAGGAGCCAGAGCCCGACCACTCCGACGAGGTAGAGCGCCCAGTACTGGGTGTAGAGCAGTGCAGCCGTCACGACCGCCGTGGCGATCAGGTTCCCCGGTCGGGGCTGCTGCAGGGCCCGGTTCAGGGCCAGGACGCCGCAGCCGGTGAGCAGGATCACCAGCGAGTACATCCGCGCCTCGGTCGAGTAGTACACGGCGAACGGCGCGCTCGAGAGCAGGACGACCGTGGTCCACGCCGTGGCCCTTCCGCCGAAGCGCCCGCCGAACCGATTGCCGGCCAGCCAGGCCACGGGGAGGGACACGACACCGATCACGCCGGAAAGTGAGCGCGTCGCCAGGTCCGACTGGCCGAAGATCCGCATCCAGAAGTGCAGCAGGTAGTAGTACAGCGGCGGAGCGCCGTCCTGTTTGACGGAGCCGGCGATCTGCGAGAGGGGGAGACGGGCCCGGTTGACGGTCAGGGCTTCATCGAGCCACAGGGCCGAGTGGGTGTAGAAGCGCAAGAAGATCCCGAGCACGACGATCACCGCCACAGCGAGTCCGACTACGGTTCGCAGGCGGCCAGTCAGGGTAGGGAGGGCCTCAGGCACGGGCGCATAGTAGGACACGGGGCCCCGGAGGCAGGGTTCGGAGAGAGGAAAGGGGGGCCGCCAGAGTGGGCAGGTACATCGCCAAGCGCTTCGTACTCCTGCTCATCATCATCTTCTTCGTCTCGGTGGCGTGTTTCTTCCTGGTCCACCTCCTGCCGGGGAACCCCGCCGCCATCATCCTCGGCCCCAACGCCACCCCGCAGAACGAGGCCATCCTCAACCAGCAGCTCGGCCTCGATAAATCGCTCTGGATGCAGTACTTCATCTGGATCGGGCATGTGTTCCAGGGCGACCTGGGTCAGTCCTTCACGACGCACCAGACGACGGCGAGCATCATTTCGGAGTCCTTCCCGATCGACATCGAGCTGATCGTGATCTCCCAGATCATGGCGCTGATCGTCGCCGTCCCGATGGCGATGGCCGCCTCCCGCCGGCCGAACCGCCTCTTCGACCAGCTCTCCAACGGCGTGGCCTTCGGGATGCTGGCCCTCCCCGCGTTCGTCATCGGCCCCCTGATGGTCCTCCTCTTCGCCGTCCACTGGCACGTCTTCCCGGGACCCGCCTCCTACGTTCCCCTCACCCAGAACTTCTGGTCGAACATCCACACGATGCTCCTGCCGTCGATCGTGCTCGCCCTCGGCTCGATCGTCATCTACTTCCGGCTGCTGCGGAACGACCTCATCGCCACGCTGCAGGAGGACTTCATCACCATGGCCCGCTCCAAAGGGCTGTCGGACCGCCGGATCATGTGGCGCCATGCCTTGCGGCCCTCGTCGGTCTCCGTCCTGGCTTCGGCCGGGGTGACCATCAGCGGGCTCATCGCCGGGACGTTCGTCGTCGAGTTGCTCCTGCAGCTGCCCGGCCTCGGCTTCCAGATCATTTCGGCGATCAACCAGGATGACTACACCGTCGTCCAGGGCATCACCCTCGTCGTGGCCGTCGCCATCGTGCTGATCAACTTCGTCTTTGACTTCATCTTCACCGTCGTCGACCCGAGGATCGCCCGTGACTGAGCTCGCCGCCGGACTGCCCCAGGACACCGCCGCCCTGGGTCCCGACGGGGTATTCCTGTCCGGCGGGGCCGGCGGGACCGGCGGAGTCGGGACCGGCGGAGGCGCCCTGCCGCAGCCGTGGCCGAGGTCGGGGCGGCAAGAAGCGGCTCGGCGTCTTCTTCTGGATCTGCAGCGGCTGGATCGGCCTGATCATCCTGGTGGCCATCTTCGCCAACGTGCTCCCCCTGCCGAATCCGGACTTCCAGAACTTCTCCGCACCCCAGAACGGCGCTCCGGCCTGGGGGCACCTGCTCGGGACCGACGACCTCAACCGCGACATCTTCAGCCGGCTGCTTTTCGGCGCCCGTGTCTCCCTCGTGGTCGGCTTCGGCGGAACGGCTATCGGCATGATCCTCGGCGGGATCCCCGCCATGTTCTCGGCCTACCGCCGTGGCCGCGTCGACACCTTCCTCAACACCGTCTCCTATGCCGTGTTGGCGTTTCCCGCCCTGGTGGCGGTGATCGCCATCGGCTCGTTCTGGGGCCACCAGCTCTGGAAGATCACCCTCGTCATCGGGGTCTTCAGCGCACCGGTCATCTTCCGGATCATCCGGGCGTCCACCCTGTCGTACGCCAGCCGGGACTTCGTCATGGCCGCCAAGGCGCTGGGGGCGAGCGACGGGCGGATACTGGGTCGGGAGATCCTGCCGAACATTCTGCCGACGGTCATTTCCTTCGGGTTGATCGCCGTGGCCACGGTCATCGTGCTCGAGGGCACGCTGGCCTTTCTGGGGCTTTCCGTGCCCCCGCCCACCCCGAGCTGGGGCAACATGCTCAACGAGGGCTCCTCGCTCCTCTCCGGCGGCAAGGGCCAGAACAACCCGTGGCTCCTCATCTTCCCGGCCGCGGCCATGTTCTCCCTCCTCTTCTGCCTCAACGTGGTGGCCGACAAGCTGCGCTCCTACTTCGACGTGACGGAGGTGAAGCTGTGACGGCGGACCCGGGTTCGGCAGCATCGCCGCTGCTGGTCGTCGAGGACCTGAAGGTGTCGTTCGCCACCCCGCAGGGTGAGTTGCAGGCGGTGCAAGGGGTCTCGCTCGCGCTCGAACGGGGCAAGACACTCGGCATTGTGGGCGAATCGGGTTCGGGCAAGACCGTGCTCTCCCGGGCGATCATGGGGCTCCTCCCCCGCCGGGATGTGACCCAGACCGGATCAGTCCGCTACCAGGGCCAGGAAATCCTCAATGCGTCGCCCGATGACCTGCGCCGCCTCTGGGGAACCGAGATCGCCATGGTCTTCCAGGACCCGATGACCTCGCTCAACCCGGTCCAACGCATCGGCCACCAGATCACCGAGCCGCTCAAGATCCATCTCAAGCTCGACCGGGCCGAGGCGAAGGAGACGGCGCTGTCGCTCCTCACGCAGGTCGGCATCCCGTCCCCGGTCGAACGCTTCGGCGCCTACCCGCACCAACTCTCGGGGGGCATGCGCCAGCGGGTGATCATCGCCATCGCTCTGGCGTGCGCGCCGCGGCTGCTCATGGCGGACGAGCCCACCACCGGGCTCGACGTCACCGTCCAGGCGCAGATCCTCGATCTGTTGAGCACCTTGCAACGGGACCGGGAGATGGGCATGGTCCTGGTGACCCACGACCTTGGCGTCGTGGCCACCCGTACGGACGAGATCATCGTCATGTACGCCGGCAACGTGGTCGAACGGGCTCCGACCAGCGTCCTCTTCTCGCAGATGTCCATGCCCTACACCGAGGCCCTGCTCCGCTCCATTCCCGCGGATCGGCAATCCCAGCCATACCCGGCTCGACGGCGATCGAGGGCCGACCGCCCGATCTCCTCTCGCCTCCGGCCGGCTGTCCGTTCGCACCCCGCTGCCCCTACGCGCAGACCAAGTGCCATCACGAGAAGCCTCCGCTGGTCGAAGGAGCCGTACCGGGACACAGCTACGCCTGTTGGTTCCCGCTCACCGGGGCCGGCGGAACCGGCACGGCCGGGGCCGTGAGCCGGCGGAACGGAGGCGACGTGACCGCCCGGGCCCGCTGCTCAGCCGTCGAGGATCTCGTCGTCTCCTTCAGCCGCGGTGGCAACACCGTGCAGGCCGTCGCCGGCGTCAGTTTCACGTTGGACGAGGGGGAGACGCTCGGCCTGGTCGGCGAGTCCGGGCTGCGGCAAGTCGACCACCGGCCGGGCGGTCGTGCAGGTGGAGAAGCCGACATCGGGCAAGGTCACCTTCCAAGGAACCGAGCTGACGTCATTGGATCGGGGCGACCTCCGCCAGAAGCGAACCGAGATGCAGATGATCTTTCAGGATCCGATCTCGTCGCTCAATCCCCGCCGGCGCGTGGCCGACATCGTGGCCGAGCCGCTCACCATCTGGAAGATCGGGACCAAGGAGGAGCGCCGGGCCAAGGTCGACGCCATGCTCGACTCGGTCGGGATCGATCCCTCCGTCGCCGGCAACCGGTACCCCCGGGAATTCTCGGGCGGCCAATGCCAACGGATCAGCATCGCCCGTGCGCTCGTGCTCGAGCCCAAGCTGTTGGTGTGCGACGAGATCGTCTCGGCCCTCGACGTCTCCGTGCAGGCCCAGATCCTCAACCTGCTCGAAGACCTCAAGGCGCAACACAACCTGACGCTCCTCTTCATCGCCCACGATCTTGCGGTGGTGAAGAACGTGAGTGACCGGGTGGCGGTCATGTATCTCGGCCGACTCTGCGAGATCGCGCCGTCGGATGTCCTCTACGCCACGCCCGCGCACCACTACACCGAAGCGCTGCTGTCGTCGGCGGTCGAGCCCAATCCCGACGTCACCCGGACGCCCGTCATTCTGGCCGGAGAGCCCCCGAGCCCCATCAATCCGCCCTCGGGATGTCGCTTCCGCACCCGCTGCCCAC
>CAVWMF010000002.1:0-38745 GCA_963756025.1 uncultured Acidimicrobiaceae bacterium | reverse complement strand
TTGACCCAGGGCGACTTCGACCGGGAGCAGCGGTACGGTGACCCGTTGGAGCTGGCCGCCACCTACATCGAGGGCGGCGCGTCCTGGATCCACGTGGTGGACCTCGATGCGGCCCGCACCGGTGTGCCGCACGAGCGCAAGACCCTGGCCCGCATCGTCGAGCTGGCCTCCGGGGCGGGCGGGGCGGGCGGGGCGGGCGTGAAGGTGCAGACCGGCAGTGCGCCGTGAGGACGACGTGGCGGCCGTGCTCGATGTGGGCGTGGCCCGGGTCGTGATGGGTACGGCCGCCCTGGAGGATCCGGCGCTTGCCGCACGGTGCGCCCGGCGTTGGCCCCGGCAGGTCGCGGTCGGGCTGGACTTTGTCGTGCGACCCGACGGTGTCGCCGAGGCCCGGGCGCGAGGGTGGGAGGAGGGCTCGGGGCGGGCCCTGCCCAACTCCTGGCGCTGTCGGCGAGCGAGCCGCTCGGCGCCGTGGTGGCCACCGCGATCACCACGACGGGATGCTCGGAGGCAGTGACCTCGTGGGCTTGGGCGCGTTGCTGGACCAGGCCGCACCCGGCCACGTTGCGGTCATCGCATCGGGCGGCGTGGGGACACTCGACGACCTGCGGGACCTGGCTGCACTCGTCGCCCCCGACCGCGGCTCCGCGCCAGCTGGAGGGCGTCGTCGTCGGCAAGGCTCTGGTCGAAGGGCGTTTCAGCGTGAAGGAGGCGATCAGCCGTGTGCGCAGCGTCCGGCTGATCCCGTGCCTCGACGTGACGGATGGCCGGGTGGTGAAGGGTGTCCGGTTCGTCGACCTCACCGATGAGGGCGACCCGGTCGAATTGGCGGCCCGCTATGACGCCGAGGGGGCCGACGAGCTCACGTTCCTCGACATCACCGCCTCGTCCGACGGCCGCGACACGATGGTCTCGGTCGTGGCCCGCACGGCCGAGCAGGTGTTCATCCCCCTCACGGTCGGCGGCGGGGTGCGCGAGACCGAGGATGCGCGCCGGCTGCTCCGGGCGGGGGCGGACAAGGTGGCGGTGAACACCGCCGCGGTCCAACGGCCGGACCTGGTCCGCGACATCGCGGACGAGTTCGGCACGCAGTGCGCCGTGGTCGCCATCGACGCCCGGGCCCGCTCGGCGCCGGGGGCGCCGGGGGCGGGTGGCAGGTCTACACCCACGGGGGCCGGCGCCCGACCGAGCTCGACGTCGTCGCCTGGGCCATCGAGTGCGCCGCCAACGGTGCCGGGGAAATTCTGCTCACCTCCATGGACCGTGACGGCACCAGAGATGGTTTCGACCTGGAGCTCGTGGCCACGGTGGTCGACGCCGTGGGGATCCCGGTGGTGGCGTCAGGGGGCGTGGGTACGCTGCAGCATCTCGTGGAAGGGGCCACGGTTGGCGGGGCTGATGCGGTGCTGGCGGCGTCCATCTTCCATCGCCGGGAGTTCACGCTCGGCCAGGCCAAGGCCTACATGGCCGAACACGGGGTGCTGGTCCGCCCCACCCCCTGACCTGCGTACGGGCGTGCGTGCGGTACCGTGCCTAGGTGGCAACGACGATAAAAAAGACGGCCGAACCGACCGTCATCGACGAGATGCAGCCGATTTCGGTCCTGTTCGACCGGGTCCTGGTGCAGATGGGGCAGAGCGACGGCGAGCGCCGTTCCCGGGCAGGGATCCTCATCCCGGCCACGGCCCAGATCTCGCGCCGCCTCAGTTGGGCCGAGGCGGTGGCCGTCGGGCCGCACGTGCGCACGGTCAAGGTGGGGGACACCGTCCTGTTCAACCCCGAGGACCGTTTCGAGGTCGAGGTGCACGGCGAGGAGTACGTGATCCTGCGTGAACGGGACATCCACGCCATCGCATCGAAGCGCAACGACAGCGGGACGGGGCTGTATCTGTGAGCGCGCCCGGTCCGAGCGCGGCGGAAGGGGTTGCCCTGAAGGTCGACGACGGGCTCGTCGGCGCCATCGATTTTTCGAAGGGTGACGGCCTCGTGCCGGCGATCGTCCAAGATGCGACGGACGGCACCGTGCTCACTCTCGCCTACATGGATGCCGAAGCTCTGCGGCGTACTCTCGAGAGCGGCCGTTCCTGGTTCTACAGCCGCAGCCGGCAGGAGTACTGGCAGAAGGGCGAGACGTCGGGGGACCGCCAGTACGTGCGCGAGGTGCGTCTCGACTGTGACGGCGACGCGCTCGTGGTCCTGGTGGACCAGCATGGCAGGGGGGCCTGCCACACCGGCGAGCGCACATGTTTCTTCCGCACGCTCGGCCAGGGGCCCGGAGTGCCCCGCCCCGAGCAGTCGTGAGTCGGGCGACGCAGGTGAGTCGGGCGCTGCAGGCGAGCCCGGCGTGCTGAGCTTCCGGCCGGACGTGGTCGAATTCGCTGCGCTGGCCAAGGAGCACGCCATCGTGCCGGTGTGGTGCGAGGTCGTGGCCGACACCCTTACGCCGGTGAGCGCCTTCGCCAACCTGGTCGGCGACGGGGAGGGCTTCCTCTTCGAGTCGGTCGAGGGCGGGGAGCGCTGGGGTCGCTATTCGTTCGTGGGCCGGCGCCCGCTGGCCACCCTCACCGCTCGCGGCAACGCGGTGCACGCCGCCGGGCGCCTGGGACTCGGGTCGTCGGACCAGGGCATCCTCCAGGCCGTCGAGACCCTCCTGGACCGCTTCCAATCCCCGACGCTCGACGGGCTGCCGCCGCTGCACGGAGGGCTGGTGGGGTATCTCGGCTACGACGTGGTCCGCGAGATCGAGCGCCTGCCGGACACCCCCGGGGACGACCTCGGCCACCCCGATGCGGCGCTCGTCGTCATCGGGCAGTTCGCCGCGTTCGACCACTGGCGCCAGCGCATCTCGCTCATCGACAACGTCGTCGTCCCCGAAGGCTCGGCCGGGAGCGAGGGACCCACGGGCGAGGGGCCCACCGCCGAGGAACTGACTGTCGCCTACGAGGCGGCGTGCGCCCGCCTCGAGGAGCTCGCCCGCGACTGCGCGCAGACACGGTCCGGCGAGCTGATGCCGGCGCCGCGCCAGGGCATCGCATCGGCCGAGGCCAGCCGCACCATGAGCTCGGAGGAGTACCGGGCGGCCATCGCCATCGCGAAGGACTACATCACCGCGGGCGACATCTTCCAGGTCGTGCTGTCCCAGCGTTTCGACCTCGAGCTCGATGCCGACCCCTTCGACGTCTACCGGGCCCTGCGACTGCTCAACCCCAGCCCGTACCTGTATTTCCTGCGTTTTCCCGAGGTCACCGTCGTCGGTGCCTCGCCCGAGCCGATGGTGCGCCTGCGGGACGGGATCGTGACCTCCCGGCCGATCGCCGGCTCCCGGCCCCGGGGTGAGAACGAGCAGCACGATCGCCTGCTCGAGGGGGAGCTGGCCGAGGACCCCAAGGAACTGGCGGAGCACATCATGCTGGTCGATCTGGCCCGCAACGACGTCGGCCGTGTCGTCCGCTTCGGGACCGAGAAGGTCGACGAGCTGATGACGATCGAGCGCTATAGCCACATCATGCACATCACGTCGCAGGTCTCGGGTGAGCTGGCCGAGGACAAGGGACCCATCGACGTGCTCCGGGCCACCCTGCCGGCCGGGACGCTGTCGGGGGCGCCCAAGGTGCGCGCCATGGAGATCATCGACGAGCTCGAGCTGACCAAGCGCGGGGTCTACGGCGGTGTCGTGGGTTATATCGATTTCTCGGGCAACATCGACACCGCCATCGCCATCCGCACCATGGTGGTCTCCCCGGACGGCCGGGCCCACGTGCAGGCCGGGGCCGGGATCGTGGCCGACAGCGACCCGCAGCGCGAGGACGAGGAGTGCGGGCAGAAGGTGCGTGCCCTGCTGGTCGCCGTGACGGCGGCGCGGGTGATGACGGCGGCCCGGTCCGGCGGGGTGGCGTCCGGGGCGGACGGATGAGCGCGCCCCCGCTCGACTTCGACCTCGAGGCCCAGGTCCAGGCCCTGCGGCACGGTGCCGGGGCCTTCCTGCTCGGCCGGGACGTCTTCTCGGTCCGCGGCGAGGACGCGGCGTCGTATCTTCAGGGTCAATTGAGCCAGGACGTACTGGCGCTCGGCATCGGCGCGACCGCCGACTCGCTCCTGCTGCAACCGGACGGGAAGTTGACCGCCCTCCTGCGGGTCACCCGGGTCGATGCGCAAGGGTTCGTGCTCGATACGGATGCCGGATTCGGCGACGCCATGGTGGCCCGGCTCAAGAAATTCCTCCTCCGCTCCAAGGTCGAGATCGAGCGCCTCCCGTGGCGCTGCCTGGCTCTGCGCGGCGACGGTGTGGGCGCTGCCGCGGCGGGCCTCCTGACCGTGCTCGAGGAAAACGGCGTGCTGCGCCTTCCCTACGAATGGAACGGCTGGAGCGGGATCGACCTGCTCGGTCCCAAAGATGTGATCCTCGACCCGGCCGCCGGGACCATGCCGGAGGGGATCATCCCCTGCGACCGGGACGCCGTCGAGGCCTGCCGGATCGTGTCGGGGATCCCCGCCATGGGGAGTGAGCTCACGGACAAGACGATCGCCGCCGAAGCCGGTCTCGTGGATCGTTCGGTGAGCTTCACCAAGGGGTGTTACACCGGGCAGGAGCTCGTGGCCCGGCTCGATGCACGGGGCAACAACGTGCCCCGCCGGCTCGTCGGAGTGATCGCGGCCGTCCGCCGGGGCCGCTGCGCGGCGAAAATGGACGGTTGGCCTTCGGGATGACGCTGCACGCCGGGGCCGCTCCGGCGACCGACGCCGGCGGGGGGGGCGATGGACGACAAAGTGGTGGGGACGGTCACGTCCGCCGCCTGGAGCCCCGAGCTCGAGGCATGGGTCGCCCTGGCCTACCTGCACCGGACGGTGGAAGCTCCCGGTCCGATTCGGGTGCGCTCGGGCGACGGTCTCGGTGGCTCCCACCCGGCCCGGGTGACGCTCCTGCCGATCAAGGCGCCCGGATAGTCCTCGTGCGTTCCCCTCCCACCGTGTTGCTGGTCGGAGGGGGCGCCGCTTACGCACTCGTCGCGGCATCGACGACGCCCTTCACGCTTCCGGCCGATGTGCTCACCGGGCTGGCCATCGTGGGCATGGCGGTCCTGGTGATCGCGCGCTGGCCGCTCCATACCCGAGCTCCCCGAACTCCCGGGGTCTCCGCCGCCTCCGCCAGCCCGGCCGCAGACCCCGCCGGTACCGCCGACCCGGCCGGCAACTCTTCAACCCACCCCTACCTGCCGTGGGTCGTCCTCCTCGCCGTCTTCACCGCCTGGGAGGTCTTCAACTATCTGGTCCACGGGAGCCGGTCCGATCATCCGACGTTCAGTTCCATTACCGACGCCAACGACCGCTTCTACGTGCTCAAGGCACTGCTGTTCTTCGGGTGGATGGCGGCGGCGCTGGTGATCGTGCGGCGAGGGTCGCGCCAACGGCCGGCTCGCCCCGGGGCGACGGTTCCCCGATGAGCGTCAGCACGGCGTCCTACGTGGTGTGGGGCGTCATCGGCGCGCTGGCGCTGCTGCTCTGGTGGCTCTCGTACGCGCGGCCCTCCGCGGTGGCACACCCTTCGGACGTGGTCGGCAAAATCGCGACCCATCCCGTCGGCCGGGTGGTCCTCGTCGTGGGCTTCATGTGGCTGGGCTGGCACCTCTTCGCCCGTTGAGGGGTGCACGCACCCGCCGTGCCGGAGCCGTGCCGTGGCGTGGCGTGCGGACGGCCAGGTCAGCTCTTGCGGGTCAGGGCGACCACGGGGATGACCCGGGTCGTGTTGGTCTCGTAGTCGGCGAAGCCGGGCACGAGCGTCTTCTGGCGGTCGTAGATCTCGGTGCGCTTGGCGCCGGTCAGGACCGTGGCGTCGGCCGTGAACGTGTCGTCACCGAACTCGACCTGGACCTCGGGGTTGGCCACGATGTTGTGGTACCAGTCCGGATTGGTGGGCGCACCGCCCTTGGAGGCGAAGATGTAGAGGGTCCCGTCGTCCTCGACCAGGGCCGCCAACGGGTTCTCCCGGGGCTGGCCCGACTTGGCGCCCTTGGTGTGGATGATGACCATCGGCATGCCGGCGAATCCGCCCCCGACCTTGCCGCCGTTGGCCCGGAACTCGTCGATGATGGTCTGGTTGAAGTTGGTGGTATCGGTCATGGGATCGAGCGTAACCGCAGGTCCGGTCGCTCGATCCTGCCCCGCTACGCTGGGCTGTCATGCCCTCCTATCTGGCGGACATCCTCGCCACGCATCGAGCCGACGCTCGCGGCGATGGCCGTGACGTCGACGAGCTGGCGGCGCAGGCCGTCTCGTCGCGACAAATGCCGTCCCGTGACTTCGCCGCGGCGCTGCGGGGGGACGGGCTCTCGTGCATCGCCGAGATCAAGCGCCGGTCACCGTCCAAGGGTGACCTCAGTCCCGATCTGGCGCCGGACCTGGTGGCCAAGGACTACGCCGTCGGTGGCGCATCCTGCCTCTCGGTGCTGACCGATGTGCGTTACTTCGGCGGTTCGGTCGAGGACCTGCGCACCGCCCGGGCGGCCTGCGACCTCCCGGTCCTGCGCAAGGACTTCACCGTGTCCGAGCTCGACGTCGTCGATGCGGCGCTGATGGGGGCCGATGCCGTACTGCTGATCGCCGCCGCGCTGAGTGACGGGGAGCTGGGGCGGTTCCACCGGAGGGCGACCTCGCTGGGGCTGGCGGCGTTGGTGGAGGTGCACGACGAGGCAGAGCTGGAGCGGGCCCTCGAGGCCGGGGCGCGGCTGGTCGGGGTCAACCAGCGGGACCTGCGCACGTTCGCCGTCGACCAGGACCGCGCCGTGTCCCTCGCCGCCCGGATTCCGGCGGACGTGGTGGCGGTGGCGGAGTCGGGCATCCGGGACGGGGACGACGCCCGCCGGCTGGCCGCCGCGGGCTACGACGCCGTTCTCGTGGGCGAGACGCTGGTGCGGGCGCTGGATCGCGCCGCCGCGCTGCGGTCCCTCGTGGGCCACCCGGTCGTGTCCCGATGAGCGTCGGCCCGAGCGCCGGTGCCGGTGCCGACGCCGGCCGCCAGCTCTTCGTCAAGATCTGCGGCGTCACGTCCGAGGCGGACGCGCTGTTGTGCGTGAGCCTGGGCGCTGACGCGGTCGGGTTCATCTTCGCCCCCTCGTCGCGGCAGATCTCGGCGCAGCTGGCCGGCGATATCGCCAAACGCCTGCCGCCGGAAATCCTGACCGTCGGGGTCTTCCGGGACGAGGCGCCGCAGCGCGTCGTGGAGAAGGTGCAGCGGGCCGGCCTGGGTGCGGCGCAGCTCCACGGGCACGAGTCGGCGCAGGAGACGGCCTGGGTCCGGGCCCGGCTGCCCCTCGTCATCAAGGCGTTTCCCGCCGGTGACCGCACCATCAGCCGTTTCACCGAGTTCGGGGCCGATTATCTGCTGATCGACGGCGCCAGCCCCGGCTCGGGCGAGGTGTTCGACTGGCGCCTGGCCGAGGGCGTGGCCGATCCGACCCGGTTCATCGTCAGCGGTGGCCTGCGCCCGGAGAATGTCGCGCAGGCCGTGGCCCATCTGCATCCGTTCGGCGTCGACGTCTCGACCGGGGTGGAAGTGTCCCCGGGGCGCAAGGATCCGTTGAAGCTCCGTGATTTCATCGTCAACGCCCGCGCCGCAGCGCGCGACGTCGACGCCCGAGACCCTCTCGACGCCGCACCCGGTGACGGCGAGCCCTACGACTGGCGGGATGCGTGATGACGAGTCTGATGAGCGAACCCGGTTCGGACGGGCGATTCGGCGACTTCGGTGGACGCTTCGTTCCCGAGTCATTGATGCCGGCCTGCCTCGATCTCGAGCAGGCCTTCAAGGAGGCCTGGTCCGATCCCGCATTCCACCGGGAGCTCGATGACCTGCTGGCCCACTACGGCGGACGTCCCACGCCGGTCACCCAGTGCCCGCGGCTCTCCGAGAAGCTGGGCGTGCGGGTCCTCCTCAAGCGCGAGGACCTGGCCCACACCGGCTCGCACAAGATCAACAACGTCGTCGGTCAGGCGCTGCTCACACGGCGCATGGGCAAGACGCGCATCATCGCCGAGACCGGGGCCGGGCAGCACGGGGTGGCGTCGGCCACGGCAGCGGCACTGTTCGGTCTCGAATGCACGGTGTTCATGGGCGAGGTCGACATCAAGCGCCAGGAGCTCAACGTCTTCCGTATGGAGCTCTTGGGCGCCGAGGTGCGCCCGGTGACCTCGGGCAGCCGCACCCTGAAGGATGCGGTGAACGATGCCATGCGCGAGTGGGTGGCCTCGGTCGAGCACACGCATTACTGCCTGGGCTCGGTCATGGGCCCGCACCCCTTCCCGTACATGGTGCGCGAGTTCCAGCGCGTCGTCGGCGACGAGGCGCGTGGGCAGTGCCGGACGATTCTCGACGGCGCCGACCCCGACGTCGTGGTGGCCTGTGTCGGTGGGGGATCGAATGCCGCCGGGACGTTCGCCGGCTTCGTCGATACGGCGGCTCGCCTGGTGGGAATTGAGGCGGCCGGCGGCGCGGCGATCACGAACGGGATCCCGGGCGTCCTGCACGGCATGCACTCGAAGCTCCTGCAGGACGAGGCCGGTCAGATCCTCGAGGCGGAGTCGATCTCGGCCGGGCTCGATTACCCGGGACTGGGGCCCGAGCACGCCCATCTGGCCGCTATCGGCCGGGCCGAGTACAACACGGCCAACGACGCCGAGGTCCTCGAGGCGTTCAAGTTGCTCTCGCACACCGAGGGGATCATCCCGGCGCTCGAGTCGGCGCATGCGGTGGCCTGGGTGGCCCGGGCCGCCGGCACCCCCGCCCTGCCCGCCGGTTCGACCGTCCTGATCACCCTGTCGGGCCGGGGTGACAAGGACGTGGCCCAGGTGCGCGAAATCCTCGGGACGCGCCCGTGCATGAGCTCGAGGCATCCCTGCGGACGAAGCGCCGGAGCGGCCGCAAGCTCCTGATCCCCTACCTCATGGGGGGTATGACGGAGGACTGGGAGCAGTCCCTGGCCGCCGTGGTGGCGGCCGGCGCCGATGCGGTCGAGGTCGGCATCCCCTTCTCGGACCCCATGATGGACGGGCCGGTGATCCAGGAGGCTGCGCTCAAGGCATTGGGGCGGGGGACCGTGCCCGATCAGGTGCTCGACGGCATCGCCCGGGCGGAGGCGCCTGTCCCTATCGCTGTCATGACGTACTACAACATCGTCTACCGGGCCGGCCACAAGCGCATGGCCAACTCCCTGATGACGGCGGGCGTGAGCGCGGCGATCATCCCCGACCTCTCGCTCGAGGAGATCGCCCCGTGGGCCGAGGAGGCCGATGCGGCCGGGATCGAGACGGTGCTCCTGGTGGCGCCGTCGAGTCCCGAGGACAGGGTGGCCCGCCTCTGTGCCCGGGCCCGGGGGTTCGTCTATGCGGTGGCCCGCATGGGTGTCACCGGCGAGCGGGCCGATCTGGGCGACGAGGCGCGACAGGTGGTCGAGCGGATCCGTCGCCACACCGATATGCCCGTCTGCGTGGGCGTCGGCATCTCGACACCCGAGCAGGCCGCCGAGGTCTGCGAGGTGGCCGACGGCGTCGTGGTCGGGTCGGCTCTGGTGCGCCGCCTCCTGGCCGACGGCGGGCCCGAGGCGGCGGCGGACTTCGTCGGCTCGCTCCGCCAAGCCATCGACTGAACGCCCGGTCACTCCCGGGGTCACGCCCGGGTCACGGCGCGGAGCGGATGGCCCCGTCCGTGCGCAGGTTGTCGATCTGCTCCGGTTCGAGCCCTACGGAGCGAAGGATGCTGTCGGTGTGGGCGCCGAGCTCGGGGGCCAGCCGATGGGGAGGGTCGGTGCACCCGCTGACCCGGACGAGCCGGGCCAGCTCCCGGATGTTCCCCTTGCCCGGGTGCCGACACTCCGCCACCCGGCCGGTGCGCCGATTCTCCGGATCGTTCAAGAAGGCGTGCGTGTTGCGCCCGACGGGCTCGACCGCGGGCACCCCGGCTGCGCCGAACTTGGCGAGCCAGGTGGCCGTGTCCCGCTGCTCGATGCGATCGGCGATCTCGGCGAGGTCGGCCGTCTCCGCCAGGTCGGCCGGCTCCAGGTCGAGCACCTCGCCCAGGGCGGCTCTTTCGCTCTCCTCGAGCGCGGAGAGGCAGACCCACCCGTCCGCCGTCCGGTACAGCCGTTCGAACGGGCCGAATCCGTACTGCAGCGTGTCGAGCCGCCCGGCACCCAACACCTCGCCACCGGTGCCGTCGTCGGGCATCCGACGCACGATGTGCGCCACATGGGACATCGTGGCGTTCAATTGGGGATTCTCGATGTACATCCCCTCTGCGGTCCGGCGCCGGTGCAGCAATCCCATGAGGATGCAGGCGGCGCCCAGCATCCCGTTGCCCGGGTCTTCGTTGCACGGCGTGGGGAGGGGTTCGTTGAACCGCCCGGCGGCTTCGAACGTGACGCCGACATAGCCGGACATCATCGGGGCGAAGCTCTGCCGGAGCATGTCGGGACCGCCGGAACCCCAGCCGGGGGCGTAGAGGTAGACCACCTCGGGGTGGCTCGCGCGTATGTCCTCGTAGGCCAGACCGAGGCGCTGGGCCGCGCCGGGTCGCAAATTGTGGTGCACGACGTCGGCCCACTCGAGCAGGCCCTCGATGGCGGGCCTCACGCCGGGAGCCTTGAGATCCATGGCGATGGAGCGCTTGCCGGCCTGGGCGGGGAAGAAGCATTGATCGATCCCCCGCAGCTGGTCGCCCTGCGTGGGTTCGAGCTTGATGACATCGGCACCGAGGTCGGCCAGGAGGCGCGACGAGTACGGCCCGGCGAAATACGCGCCGAGATCAAGGATCTTCACGCCCTCGAGGAGGGGCTGGCCGGACCGGGCCGGCGGATCGGAGCCACGCCCGACGAAGGGCTCCTCGCCCCACGCATGGGCGAGGACGGCTTCGGTGTGCTGCCCCGGCGTCGGGGCGGGCGTGAGGCTGACCGAGCCGAGCGCCGGGAACTTGGCCGCCGGCGCCACCTGCTGCACCGGCCCCAGGACCGGGTCGTCGATCTCGACCACCATCTGGTTGTGCTGCGCCTGCGGCTGATCGAAGACCTCGCAGGGGAGGAGGTGCTCGATGCCGCACACTTCGGCGTGGCGCAGCACATCGACCCAGTGCGCACGCGGCTTGGCGGCGATGCGACGGTGGAGCTCCGTCTCGAGCAGTGTCGCCTGCTCCGGCGTCAGGGGTGCCCCCATGTCCAGTCCGCTTTCGCTGGGCGGGATGCGATCATCCAGCTCGAGCACCTTCATCAGGCGTCCGAAAGCCCCGACGGCTCCCGTGTGGATACCGATGTACCGGCCGTCGCTGCAGACGAAGGAGCGGGTGACGAGACGGGTCCCCGCCGTCGAGTTCTGCCCGACGCCTTTGGCCGCCATGGCGGCCACCGATGCATCCGACTCACTCCAGAGCATGGAGTGGTAGGCCAGGGCACCGTCGAGCAGCGACGTGTCGACATGCCGGCCGACGCCGTCGGACGAGCGCCGGTAGAGCGCGGCCAGCGTCCCGAGGAAGGCCAGGTAGGCCGCGCCGAGGCCGGCCTGGGGCAAACCCTCGAAGATCGGGCCCTCGCGGTGACCGGCCTGCTCGGCCATGGTGCCGACGAGGGCGTGCACGAGGGCCTCGCGAGCGGCGGTGTCGCGCTGGGGACCGTCAGTGCCGAACGCCGTGATCGCACAGGTGACGAGCCCCGGATTGACCGGCTGCAGAGCGGTAGGGCCCAGGCCCAGGTCGTCCGCCGCGCCGGGAGCCCAGGTCTCCACGAAGACGTCGGCCCCCGCCAACAACTCGACGAGGTGGTCCCGCTGGGCCGGGTCGGCGGGTTCGAGGATGGCACTGCGCTTGTTCCGGTTGAACACGGACGCACCCACGGGTGATCGGCGGCGTAGGGGGCTCCCGCCCGGAGGCTCCACCCACACCACGTCGGCCCCGTACGCGGCCATCAGTCCGGTGGCCCGGAGCCCGGCCATGGTCACCGAGCAGTCGACGACACGCAGTCCCTCGAGTGGCCCGCCCGTCATGGCGCCCCGATCGCCGTGCTGCGAGCCCGTGTGCGGTGCCGTAGGGTCTGGCCATGGTTGAGTCGACACAGTTCATGATCGGGGCCAAGGTCGATTGCCGCGACGGTGAGTGCGGCGAGGTGATCCGCCTCGTCGTCAATCCGCTCGTGGGGGAAGTGACGCACATCGTCGTGGAGCCCAAGCACCGGGAGGGCATCGGCCGTCTGGTGCCACTCGCTCTGGTGGCCACGTCGACCGACACGGTCGCACTCAGCTGCACGCTGGCCGAGTTCGAGGCGCTCGATTTCGCCGAGGAGACACACTTCCTGCCGGGCAGCGGTGAGGTGATGGCGCTCCCGTTCTACGGGCTCGGCCCGGGCAACGTCACGCCTCCGGTGACGATGGACACCTTGCCGCTGGGGGAGGTGGCGGTGCGCCGCGACGAGACCGTCGATGCCACGGACGGCCAGATCGGGCGGGTGCAGGGATTGGTGATCGAGCCCGTCAACCATCACGTGACCCACGTCCTTCTCCAAGAAGGTCATCTCTGGGGACGCAAAGATGTGGCGATCCCCATCAACGCCGTCGTGGCGATCGAAGCGGGCCGACTACGACTCAGCCTGACCAAGCAGGAGGTGGAGGACCTTCCGGCGGTGGACATCCACGACCCGAACGCCTGAGCTCAGGACGGGGGGAGGAGGATGAGGCAGCCGTTGTGGCCGCCGAAGCCGAAGGAGTTCGACAGGACCGCTGACGGTTCCCAGGCGAGGGGCTCGCCGTGCACCACTCGCAGCGTGATCTCCGGATCGGGTTGCTCGTAGCCTGCCGTCGGAGGAATCAGAGAGTGGTGGATCGTCAGGGCTGAGGCCACCGCCTCGATGGCGCCGGCAGCGCCCAGTCCGTGCCCCGTGACGCCCTTGGTCGAGGTCACGAGGGGGCCGGGTTCGCCGAAGACCTTGTTGATAGCCCTGGATTCGGCCAGGTCGTTGAGCGGCGTCGAGGTCCCGTGGGCGTTGATGTGCCCCACGTCGCCCGGCGAGATCCCGGCGTCGGCCAGCGCCAATTCCATGCAGGCCACTGCACCGGCGCCGTCGGGGGAGGGGGCCGTGATGTGGTGGGCATCGGCCGTGCTGGCCGACCCGGCCAGTTCGGCGTAGATGGTGGCGCCCCGGGCCACGGCGCGGTCCCAGTCCTCGAGGACGAGGGAGGCGGCACCTTCAGTCGAGACGAACCCGTCCCGGCGGATGTCGAAGGGCCGGGAGTGGCCCGAGGTCGACAGGGCGGTCATGTTGCTGAAGGCGGCGATGGCGACCGGGTGCAGGCTGGCTTCGGCGCCGCCGCTGACGACGACGTCACAGCGACCTGACGCCACCAGGCGCGCCGCCGCGGCGACGGCGTGGGTGCCGGCGGCACACGCCGTCACGATGACTTCGGCCGGACCGTGCCAGCCCAGGCGCATGGAGATCCCGGCGGCGCCGGCATTTGCCATCATCATGGGGACGAGCCGCGGGGAAACCCGGCGGGCCCCCCGCTCGTTGTAGACGCCGACCTGCTCGGCCAAGGTGTCGAACCCACCGACACCCGTGGCGAAGATGACGCCCGACTTGGCCGGGTCTGCCCCGATATCCCCGGCGTCCTTCACGGCGAGGTCGGCGGCCGCGATGCTGAATTGGGCGAACCGGTCGACCTGGCGCACCTCCTTCGGCCCGAACCATTGCTCAGGATCGAAGTCGCGCACGGGCCCACCCACGACGGTCGGGTGGAGGAGCCCCTCCCAGAGCGCGTCGATGCCGACGCCACAGCAGGTGACGGCGCCCAGGCCGGTGATGGCCACCCGCCGACCGGGGATCGGGATGCCGTCGGCGCCTATCCCGAGCTGCATCAGAGTTTGGAGGAGATCAGATCGAAGGCCTGGCCGATGGTGGTGACGTCCTCCAACTCGGTCTCCTCGACGGTGATGTCGAATGATTCCTCGAGGGCCATGACCAATTCCACCAGGTCAAGGCTATCGGCGTCGAGATCCTCGGCGAACTTTGCTTCCTTGGTGATCTTCTCCGCCGGCACCTGCAGCACCTCTACGGCGCACTCGCGAAACTTCTCGAACGCTGCGTCGCTGTCCACAATCTGCTCCTTGTTCGGTTCGGTGAGTGTCCACGTTACAAGCCCATGCCCAGTCCGCCATCGACCGGTATGACGGCGCCGGTGATGTAGGCCGCCGCGTCGGAGGCCAGGAATCCGACAACCCCGGCTATGTCATCGGCGGAGCCGATCCGCCCCAACGGAACTTGGCTCGTCATGGCGGCGACCCGCTCGTCGCCCAGGGCATTCGTCATGTCGGTCGCCACGAGTCCCGGGGCCACCACGTTGACGGTGATCTGCCGGCTTCCGACCTCCCGGGCGATGGAGCGGGCCATGCCCACCAGGCCGGCCTTGGAGGCCGCGTAGTTGGCCTGCCCGGGGAGCCCGACGTAGGCGCTCACCGACGACAGGAAGATGATGCGCCCGGTGTGGAGGCGCAGCATCTTGGCGACGGCCCGCTTGGCCACCCGGAACGAACCGGTCAGGTTGGCGTCGATGACCTCGGTGAAGGCATCCTCGCTCATCCGCAGCATGAGGCCGTCGCGGGTGATGCCGGCGTTGGCCACCAGGACCTCGACGGGGCCCCACGCTGCCTCGATGGTGGAGAACGCCGCGTCGACCTGCCCGTTGTCGGTGACATCGCAGCGCACGGCGAGGAAGCGGTCGGCGTCGGCGCCCTCGGGTGGGCGCGGTGCGTCACCGGTGCGGTAGGTGGTGGCCACCTGGTCGCCGTGGTCCAGGAACCACCGGACACAGGCGGCCCCGATGCCGCGGTTGCCCCCGGTGACGAGCACGACGGCCATCAGGTCACGTCCGGTCCGGGACGCGTATCCAGACCAGGGGCTGACCGTCCTGGACGCGTTCTCCCGCGGCCGCCAGCCATCCGACGACCTGCCCCGCGAAGGGGGTGCGGACGTCGGTGTCGCCGACCTGCCCGACGACGTCGCCCACGGCCACGACGGAGATGGCATCGGCATCCGGCCCGCCTTCGGTGCCGGGCAGAAGGCCCGTTCCCGGGGCTCGCAGGGACTCTTCGGGCGTGAACACGCCGCTTCCGGGGCTCACCACCACCCGCTCGGACATGTAGAGGTGCTCGCCCTGGTGCAGCGCGGGCTCGGCCCGCCACGTGCCCGCCTCGCCGATCCGGTCCATCAGCGTGTCGAGGTCGGCCGGCTTGGCCACCGCCAGCGATTGGATCTCGGGCAGGCTGCGCTTGGCCAGGCCGCTCAGGACCCCTCCGGGCCCGAGCTCGATCAACGAGGTGAGCCCGAGTCCGGCGAACGTCTCGAGGGTCTGGCGCCAGCGCACGGGGCTGCAGAGTTGGGCCGAGAGCAGCCCGGGCCAGTCCGCCGGATCGTCGTGCACCCGTGCATCGACGTTGGCCACGACGCGCACCTCGGGCGTGCGGAACGTCACCTGCGCCAATGCCTCGCGCAACGTGGCGCGCGCCCCCTGCATGAGTGGCGTGTGGAACGCGCCCGACACCGGGATGGGCATGACCCGCTTGGCCCCGAGCTCCTTGGCCAGGGTCCCGGCCAGCGCCACCGCCTCTGCGGTGCCGGCGATCACCACCTGTCCGGGTGCGTTGTAATTCGGCTATCCAGACGTCGCCTTCCGCCCTCTGGCAGGCCGCCTCGGCATCGTCATCGGAGATCCCGAGGAGGGCGGCCATGGTGCCCGGCGACTCGTCCCCGGCCTTGGCCATGGCGTTGCCCCGGGCCACGACGAGCTGGATCCCGTCCTCGAACGTCAGGGCGCCGCTCGCCACCAAGCGCGGTGTACTCGCCCAGGCTGTGCCCGGCGCAGGCGGCGGGGGAGAGGCCCAGCCGTTCAACGGCGTCGAGCACGACGAGGCTGAGCACCGTGGTCGCCAGCTGGGCGTTCTCGGTGCGGGTGAGCTCCTCGATCGGCGCCTCCAACAGGAGGTACGACAGGTCCCGTCCGGCCGCTTCCGACGCTTCCTCGACGAACTCCCACGAGGGGTGGTCGACCCAGGGTTCGCCCATGCCGGATCGTTGCGAACCCTGTCCTGGGAAGGTGAAAACCAACACTTGCTACGACGTCTCCGTTCGTCGGCCGGGCGGCGGGCCAACAGTGTGGCACGCGGGCACTGTCCGAGGCCGCATTTGGCGGGCGGTATTCCTACCAGTGGTACGACCAGACGGCCAGGGCGGGGTGCGCAGGGCCCGTGGCATGCCTGCCGCCGGAGAATTGCCGGTACGACCGGCAGCGTACCGACAAGGCGAATCTGCCCCGGCGGCAGGGGTCCGGCGTCCGAATGGGGTTCTAGGAGGGCCCGATACCGCGCCAGCGTCACGCCGGCGAGGACACAGAGCAGCTCGAGGGCCTGGACGGACTCTGACTCGATGATCCCGGCGTCGGGCCCGGCCAGGACCAGCAGGCCCGACGGCACGCCGCGGTCCCGGATGGCCGCCACGAACACGGTGCCGAAGCCCTGGTCGCGCAGCAACCCCATCGGTCCGAACGTCCGGCTGATCACCGGTCCCGTGCTGTAGCTCGATGCGACGTGCGACACCAGCCCCGCCAGTTGCTCGAGCTCGGTCGACGTGAGGCCGGCGATGTCGTCGGCGCGGGCCCCGGTCGCGCCCTGTTGCACCAGGACCCCCTTGGCCCGCGTCCAGAGGACCGCCGACTGGAGCCGGGCCACGGCGACGCTCGCCGTGACGGTGGTGGCGGCCAGTTCCTCCAGTCGACGCCGACTCGGCGATGCGGGGGGCGTGCCAGCCGAAGTCCACCAGGGGCGAGCCCCGGGACGAGCTCAACCCCGTCCGGGCGAAGGCGTCCTCCAGCACGGTGGCCGCGGCCCGGACCGCGTCGGCCTGCGCGCCGCTGATCGCCGCAGGGGCATCCACGTTGAGGATCCCGACGATCCGCCGCTGCACGATCAACGGTACGGCGAGCTCGGCCACGACGCCGGGGACCGCTTCGCGGTAGCGGGGTCCTTCGACACGTCCTGCACGAGGATGGGCTCGCCCGCCGCAAAGGCCGAACCGGTGAGGCCCACGCCGGCTTCGATGCCGTCGAGCACCTGCCACTGGCCCCGGCCCGAGAGGAAGCGCAGCACCCCGGCCCGCTCGACGTAGACACTCGGGCAGGAACTCGAAGTGCTCGTTGAGGTAGGCCGTGATCTCGTCGGCGGCGTCTATCGGGTCGAGGGTCTTCTCGACCCGTTCGACGAGGGACTCCACCCAGGTCGCCGAAGGGCCCGGCGCACCGGTGCTGTGGTCGGCGGCGGTCCGCCAGCGACGGGGCTGCGGCCAACCGTCGCCGGGGCGCGCCAGCAGGTAGCCCTGAACGAGATCGATGCCGATGGCCCGCAGCGCATTGAGCTCCTCGCTCGTCTCGACCCCTTCGGCCAACGAGGTGATGCCGCCCTGGCGGGCGAATCCGACGAGGCCGCGCAGGACGGCGAGCTTGTTCGGGTCGCGATGGGCCTTGTGCACCAGGCTGCGGTCGATCTTGATGAATTGGGGGTGCAGCTGCAGGACGTGCGACATGCTCGAATAGCCCGCCCCCACGTCGTCGATGGCCAGCATGGTCGAGGCGGCGGACCACATCTGGAGGCGGCGGCGCAGCTCCTGGTAGTCGGGGACCGGCTCGTGCTCGGTGATCTCGATCACCCGGGGCGGGAGTTGGGCTCAGGACGGCGTCCACCCGCGGGTCGAGGAATGTACTGGCGGAGAGGTTCACGAAGAGCCGGACATCGCCCGGCGGCGCACCGCGGTCGCCGACGGCTTGCAGGCAGGCCAGCTCGAGTTCGGTGCGGACCCCGAGGTACGAGGCGTGCTCGAGCCACTGGTCCGGCCCGCTGCTGCAGGGAATGGACGTCCGGGCCAGCATCTCGAAGCCGAGGACCGAGCCGTCAGCCAGGCTCACGATCGGTTGGGCCGCCATTTCGATCGCGCCGGGCTGCAGGAGCTCCTCGACCAATCGCGTGAGCGACTCGCCGCCGACGGGGAGGGAGGCGTCCGCGCGTGGGTCGGCGTGATCCCGCACCGCGTGATCCACCTTTGACCGAATCGCCATGATTGCCTTTGTTCGGAGTCGTCACGCCGATCCGGCGTCGACCACAAATAGTCGTTACTCCCGGTCGTAACGGGGTTGCGTCGCGGTTGCGCTGTGGTTGCCTCGCATGAACGGTCCGCCGGCGACCGACACGGAAGGAATGCTGCGGACGCGACCAGTCGCGAGGAAATCGAATTGGGGCTCTGTTGTGATGGCGCAGAGCATTCATTGTCAGCAGCTGGAGATAATCACGCGCCATGAAAACGCCCATTGATTCGTCGCGGCCCTGCGGGTGGCCTCCATGCTGATGGGCGAGAGCGTCGAAGAGCCTTCGCCGACGGAAGGTGACGATGAGGCGCGGCCCGATGAAGCCGCGCTCACCCTGCGGCTGCGGCTGCGGTGGGTCGGGTACGCCGCGGTCCTGGCCGGGGTGGGCGTGGGCGCTGCGGCGTACGGCTACGCCTCCGAAGCCGACGCGGCGGTCCTGACTCTCGTCGTCGGCATCGTCCTGAGCTTGCTGCTCGGCGTCGTGACCTACTTCGTTCGGCATCGGCCAGGCGCACTGGAGGGTCCTCATCGACGAACGGAACCATGAGCTTCAGTTCCAGGCCCTCCATGACTCCCTGACGGGCCTGCCGAACCGTGCCCTGATCATGGACCGCATCGACCAGCTCCTGGCCCGCAACCGCCGCAGCGGGCACGTCCGGTGCTGCGCTGTACATCGACATCGATGATTTCAAGATCGTCAACGACTCCCTCGGTCATGAAACGGGAGACCGCCTGCTGGTGGCCATCGCCGCCCGCTTGTCGAGCACGCTGCGGGGGGCGGACACGATCGGACGGATGGGTGGTGACGAGTTCGTCGTCCTCATCGACGGCAGTGACCCCATGGTGGCACCTGAATTGGTCGCCGAACGGCTCCTCGATGTGATGCAGGAGCCGTTCGAGCTCGAGGGTTCCCTGACCTCGCTCCACGCCAACACCAGCATCGGCATCGCCGTCGGCGACCGGGCGACCGGCGGCGAGCTGTTGCGCGACGCCGATATCGCGCTCTACAAGGCCAAGGCCGAAGGGAAGAACCGCTTCGAGTTCTTCCATCCGAAGATGCAATCGGAGATCGGCCGGCGCATCCGCCTCGAGTACGACCTGCGCTCGGCCCTGGCCGGCGACCAGTTCCGCCTCGTCTACCAGCCCATCTACAACCTGGACGACCTTTCGGTCGTGGGCGTGGAGGCCCTCTTGCGGTGGGTCCACCCGGCGGAAGGGCTGCTCTCTCCGGACGAATTCATCCCGATTCTCGAGCAGACCGGGCAGATCCGGGAGATCGGCGTGTGGGTACTGCGCGAGGCCTGCCGGCAGATGGCGGTGTGGCACTCACGGGGCGACAACCTGAATCTCTCGGTCAACATCTCCGCCCGCCAGCTCGACGACGCCCGGATCGTCGAACACATCCGACATGCCCTGCACTCGAGCGGCCTGCATCCCTCCTCGCTCATCGTCGAGGTCACGGAAGGCGCGCTGATGCGCGACGAGAACGCGGCCGCCCAACGGATACGGGCGATCAAGGATCTGGGCGTGAGCGTGGCTGTCGACGATTTCGGCACGGGTTACGCCTCGCTGGCCTACCTCCGGCAATTCCCGATCGACTGCATCAAGATCGACAAGTCGTTCACGAGCGCCATCGCCGCCTCGCCCGAATCGCTCACCCTGATCCGGACCCTGGTGCAGCTCGGGAAGGATCTCGGTCTCAAGACCCTCGCCGAAGGGGTGGAGACGATGGGGGAGATGGACATCCTGCGGGCCGACCGGGTCAACGAAGCCCAGGGCTACCTCTTCGCACGGCCGCTCGACGCCGAGATGTTCGAATCCCAGCTGCTGGCGCCGATCCGCTCCGCCGACCGCTTCAGCCCGCCCGAAGGGGCGTAGCCGCTCGCGAGCGCTCCCGGGCGTTCCGGGCGCCCGGTGCTGTTCACCGCATCGAGAGGCGCCGGTCCCCGGTGGTGGTACCACCACGCCCTGTCGGCTGGTTGACGCCCTTGTGCGGCCTTCCCCCCCGTTGCACAATCGCCGGAGGAGGTCGTGTTGGGCGTTCTCACAATGTTGCTGCGCGCATCGTTCCGCCACCGGTGGCGTTCGTGGTTGGCGCTCTGTCTCCTCGTTGCGTTGGCGAGCGGCATCGTTCTCGCCGCCGCTGCGGCGGGGCGGCGCAGCGCGTCCGCCTTCAGCCAATTCGAGGCCGCGCATGGGTATGACGCCTTCCTGTACGCCGTGCAGCCGGTCCCGAAGCTCGGGAGCCTGCCCGAGGTCGCCTCGTCCACCTTCGTGCAGTTCCCCGTTTCGGGGACGCCGAGGTGCGCCTGCACCCGTCCGATCAATCTGGACGACTTCTCCATTTTCGAGGTGGCGCCGAAGAAGCTGACCCAGATGGTCAAACTGGAGTCAGGCCGCATGCCGGACCAGTCGGATCCGGATCAGGTGTTGGCGTCGTACACGCTGGCGCAGGACGACGGGGTGCATGTCGGCACGGTCTTCCATGTGCCGCTCGCCGCTTCCTCCCAGCGGCGGGCGGTGTTGAACAACGCCAACATCACACCCGAAGGGGCCGACCGTGACCCTGCACGTCGTGGGGATCGAAGCGTCCGAGATCGAGTTCTCGGCCGGCGGCAGTCCGTCCTACGACCTCTACACCACCTCGGCCTTCGCGCTGAAGGTCAACCCGCACGTCGTGATGCTCGATGCCTATTTCGTCCGGCTCCGCCATGGCCCGGCCGACTTTCCCGAGTTCCAGACGCGCTCGAAGAATCTCGACGGACTGTCGGTGACCAACCTCGACAACGAGGCCGCGGCCATCGAGCGGTCGATCCACCCCCAGGCCGTGGGATGGTGGCTCCTGGCCGGACTCGCTGCGCTCGTCGGCCTCATCGTTCTGGGTCAGGCGCTGGCCCGACAAGCCTCCGTCGAGGGTGAGGCGAACGCAACGTTGAGCGCGCTCGGGGTTTCACGGGGCCAGCTGGTCCTGGTGAGCGTGGCCAGGACGCTGATCATCGGTGTGGTGGGAGCGATCGCGGGGGTCATTCTGGCGTTCTTGGTCTCGCCCGTCACGCTCGTGGGTGAAGTCAAGCTTGCCGATCCCTCCGGCGGACTTTCGTTCGATTCGTTCGTCTTCCTTCTGGGCGGGCTGGTGACCATCGTCATGGTCGTCGCCCTCGGCGATTTGGCCGGCCATTCGCGCCGCGCATGCGACGCGGCCGGGCGACACGGCACCCGCGACCCGGCCCTCGCTGATCGTTGTCCTTTCTGGTGAGGGCGAGCGCCCCGCCCAGTGCCCTGATCGGCGTCCGGCACGCGCTCGAACGGGGCCGGGGTCGTCATGCGGTCCCGGTCGGCCCGGCATTGTTGGGTTCGATTCTGGCCGTCACCGCCCTCTGCGCGACAGCTGTGTTCGGAGCCAGCCTGACCCACTTGACGTCCACGCCCGCCCTGTACGGTCAGCCCTACGACGAATGGTTCTCCGTCAACCAGACCGGCTACACCGCCCAGAACGTCCAGATGCTGGCGAGCCTCGAACGTGACCGCGGCATCGCCGACATCACGGGCGGCATCATCGGCAACCCCTCGATCAACGGCGTGGCCGTCTCCGGTATCGCCGCGGAGAGTCTCCGCGGTCCGATGTTGGTGACCACGACCGACGGTCATCCTCCGCAGAGCGACACTGAGGTCGCGCTCGGTGTCACCACCCAGCACCAGCTCGGTGTGCATGTCGGGTCGCTCGTCAAGGTGAGGATCGGGAGGACGGTGGAGAAGAACCCCCCTTTGTTCCGCGTGGTCGGGAACGGTCGTCTTCGGTTCCAGCCTCACCAGCGGGGGCCTGGGAGACGGTGCCCTGTTCACCCTTCCCGGATCTGTTGCGCCTGGCGGGCCGCTGTCCGGCGGGCCCGCAGCAACAGGCCTGCTTCACCAAGACGATCATCGGGAACGGCGGTGCGTTCCTCGTGCGCGGTGTTCCCGGCCCGCAGGGAAAGAGTGCGCTGACGCATCTGGCTCGGGAATATTCGTCCGACGTCAGTTTCCCGGCGGCGCCCACCAACTTGGTCAACTTCGGTGAGGCGGTCAATTTTCCGCTCATTTTCGGAGCCGTCCTCATCCTTTTCGGCGCCGCCACGCTCCTCCATGTGCTGGTGTTGAGCGTGACGAGGCGGCGCCGGGAGATGGGCCTGCTCAGGGCCCTCGGGTTCGTCCGCCGACAGGTGGCCCTCTCCGTCTATTGGCAGACGACGACGGTCGCACTGATCGGCATCGTGATCGGCGTTCCGGCGGGTATCGCCGTCGGCCGTGGCGTCTGGGGGGTCTTTGCCCGCAGTCTCGGCGTTCTCCCGGTGACAGAAGTGACGGTCTGGGTCATCGTGGTCGTGGCGGTGGCCACCCTGGCCGCCGTCCATCCTGTTGGCCGTCGGCCCGGCGTTCGTGGCTTCGCGTGCCCGCCCTGCGTCCTTGTTGCGGTCGGAATGAGCAGCGCCTGGAAGCTGCGCTGGGCAGCCCTCGGGTTTGCACTCGTCACTGGCCACAACAGCGTCGTGGCGATCCGGGAGAACCTGCCCGGCGAGCCGTTCGGAATCCGCCTTCCGATCTCGGTCCGGACCGGCATCCTGACGGGATGGGGTTCCTGTGTCGCCGCCCCGTGGCCGATGCCGGTACTGGGTCTCCTGGCGGTGCGTCATCTCCCAGAGGCGACGGTGGGGAAGAAGCCGGCCAACGTGTGCGCCACTCTGGGCGCGGCCGGACTCGTCGGCCTCCTCATCGAGCCCAATACGTACTGGGCAAAGAGCTGGACACGGCCCACCCGGCGGGCGATCCTCCTGCACGTCGGCGCCTCCGCGGGTCTTGTAGCGGCCGGGTGCAACACCGCATGAGAACCCTCCTCCGGGTTGCTTGGTACCGGTTCCGGGCCACCTTCGGCCGCCGGTGGCCGGGCTATGCGGCGCTCATCCTTCTCATCGGTCTCGTGGGTGGCCTGGCCATGGGCGCCATCGCGGGTGCCCGGCGGACACAGTCCTCGTTTCCGGTCTATGCGGCCAGCACCGACCCATCCCAGATGCAGGCGTTCGACGCCTTTCTCGACCCTGCCATCGGTGACAACTCCGGCTACTACCCGGCCCGTGTCCGCGCCATCGCCCACCTCCCCCACGTGAAGGAGGCCGAGACGGATGTGGGGTTCGACGCCAACATCGTTCTCCTGAGCCACCTCCACACGCACGGTGCGCCCGGGGAGAAACCGCCGGTCTTCCAAGGTTCCACCAATGGCGATTTCACCAAGGAGGATCGAGTCACCCTCGTTGACGGGCGGCTGGCCGATCCGGATCGAACCGACGAAATAGTGATGAACGCCCAAGCCGCCCACCAACTCGGCCTCCACATCGGCTCGAGAGTGCGCGTCGGTTTCAATTCCGATGCCCAGCTGCTGTCCGCAGCCTGCTGCTCGGCCAAGGCGACGCCACCCGTGGTGGTCGTCGATTTCCGCCTTGTCGGCATCGTCGTCCTGGCCCCCACGGTCGTGCAGGACGATGTCGATGCCCTCGGTTCGCAGGTGGGCCTCTTCACACCCGCGCTGACCCGCAAGGTGGCCCAATGCTGCGCCACGTATTCGACGAGCGCGGTGCAGGTCAGTGGTGGCGCGCGCGAGCTGCCCGTCGTGCAGTCGGAGATCGATCGGCTCGTCGGAAAGCGCCTGACGGCGGCTGGAGCCGGTTCGGGCGGCGGCGGGCCCGCGCCGGCCATCGCCACGGCCGAGCGAGCCATCCGGCCCGAGGCGATCGCCCTCGGCGTCTTCGGGGGGATCGCTGCCCTGGCCGCCATCCTCATCGCCGCCCAGGTGATCGGGCGCCAGCTCCGTCTCGGGGCCGACGATGCCGGTGCGATCCGTGCACTCGGTGCCGGTCCCGCCATGACCGCAGCCGACGGGCTGATCGGGATCCTCGGTGCTGTGGTCATCGGCTCGTTCCTGGCGCTTGCCGTGGCCGTCGCACTCTCCCCCCTCGCGCCCATCGGGCCGGTTCGTCCGGTGTACCCGACGCCCGGAGTGGCGTTCGACTGGGCAGTGCTCGGCTTCGGTGTGCTCGTGCTCGTCACCGTCCTGGGGATCCTGGCGGTTGGTCTCGCCTATCGAGCTGCTCCCCATCGGGTGGCCCGACTCAGGCGGGGGCAGCCCGGACGCGCGTCGGGGGTCGAGCGCGCCGCGATCTCGGCCGGGTTGCCGGTGTCGGCGGTGACCGGGGTTAGCTTCGCACTTGAGCCGGGCAGCGGACGGAGCGCCGTTCCGGTGCGCTCCGCCATTCTGGGTGCGGTGTTGGCGATCACCGTCGTGACCGGCGCCTTCACGTTCGGATCCAGCCTGGACACGCTCGTCTCGCATCCGTCGCTCTACGGCTGGAATTGGAATGACATGCTGCTCTCGGGATTCTCCGGCGACGAGGACCTCCCGCGGCACGAGACGACCACGCTGCTCGACCATGACCCTTACGTGTCGGGGTTCGCCGGGGTGTACTTCGGATCCCTGAAGGTCGACGGCCGCACCGTGCCGGTCCTCGGTGGCAGCCCGGGCGCCGAGGTACAGCCCCCGCTCCTATCGGGGCACGGGTTTGATGCGTCGAACCAGGTGGTCCTCGGGGCGACCACGATGGCCGAGCTCCACGTGCATCTGGGCGACACCGTCACGGTCAGCAACGGGGGAAAGAAACCCGCTCGTCTCACCGTCGTCGGAACGGCCACCATGCCGGCGATCGGTACCAGCGGCGAACACCTGGAAATGGGCTCAGGGGCGCTTGTTGGACTACACGCTCATTCCGGCGGCCGCCCGCAATCTGCAGGAGAGCACCGTCGCGGGGCCGAACGCATTTCTCATCCGTATAAAGGCCGGTGCGAACCCGACGCTGGTGGGGACCTCCTTCCACCGGGTCGAGTCGACGCTCAATGCGTCCTCGGACGGCGTCGGCGGACTGGTCGGGGTCCTGCGGCCGGCTGAGATCGCGAATTACCGATCCATCGGGACCGTCCCGGCACTCCTCGGAGCGGCACTCGCCGTCGGAGCTGTCGTCGCCCTCGCTCTGACGCTCGTGGCGTCCGTCCGGCGCCGCCGGCGTGACCTGGCTCTGTTGAAGACGCTCGGGTTCACTCAACGTCAGCTTGCGGCCACGGTGGCATGGCAGTCGACGATCGCCGTCGCGTTGGGCGTCGCCATCGGTGTGCCACTGGGCATCGTTGCCGGACGGACGCTCTGGGACCTGTTCGCCCGAGATATCCACGCTGTTCCGGCGCCGAGCGTTCCCGTGCTCAGCATTGTGCTGATCGCACTTGGTGCGCTCGCCCTCGCCAACGGCGTGGCGGCGATTCCTGGACGGATCGCGGCGAGGACGCCGACCGCGATGATCCTGCGGGCCGAGTAGGAGACGGTTCGGTGTCGGTTGGAGTCGGTCCGGTTCGGTGCTGTGTGCTGGGAGCGGACTGAGCCGAAACGGGCCGGACCGTCTGATCGCCACTACGGTTGCAAAAAACGTGCAGGTTCACCGACAGCCATGAAGGAGCCCAGATGGAAGCCGCCCCGCCACCTCCTGTCCAGATGATGCAGTTGCTGGCCGGATTCCAGATCTCCCAAGGTCTCTTTGTCGCGGCAAAGCTCGGCATCGCCGACCAACTGCTCGACGGCCCACGGCCCGTGGCCGACATTGCCGAAGCCACTGGGGCCGATCAGTCGGCTCTGCGCCGCCTCCTCCGTACCTTGGCGTCGGTGGGGGTCTTCACCGAGTCCGAGCCCGGGATCTTCGCCGTCACGCCGTTGGGCCGCACCCTCGCCTCCGACGAGCCCGGCTCCGTGCGCGACATGGCCTTGATGTGGATGGACACCCATTACGACCCCTTCAGCCGGTTGCTCGACACCGTCAAGACCGGCGTGACCGCCGCCGATCTCCACTACGGCGAGCCCTTCTTCGACTGGATCTCGCAACATCCGGATCAAGTCAGCCAGTTCAGCAGGGCGATGGCCAATCTCACGACCGGGATCAAGGCCGGAGCGGTCGCTGCCTATGATTTCAACGGGGCCGGAACGATCGTCGACGTCGGCGCGGCAGACGGGGCCCTCCTGGCCCAGATACTGGCGGGTACGCCGTCGACGACCGGGGTGGCATTCGACCTGCCGCACGTGATCGCCGATGCCGCCCCGACCATCAAGGGGTATGGCTTCGGCGACCGGCTGCGCGCCGAGCCGGGCAGCTTCTTCGACGCCGTGCCTGCGGGGGCGGACACGTACCTGCTGTCGTTGGTCCTCCACGACTGGGACGACGAAAGGGCGGGAAGAATTTTGGAGAACATCCGTACTGCGGCGAAGCCGGGCGCGGCGATCCTCGCACTGGAACCGGTCATGCCCGCCGGCGATGAGCCGCACATGTCCAAAATGCTGGACCTGACGATGTTGGCCATGACCGGCGGCCTCGAGCGTACGGCGGACGAACACCGCCAACTCTTCGAGCGGGCCGGCCTGACGTTCAAAGGCGTCACCCCCACCCCCACTCCGATTTCCTTCGTGGTGGCGTCGGCCTGACCGGGGACCGAGCACCCGGCGTGGGCTGACCTGCGAGACCCCGGGGCTCATCGCGGTGCCCGGGGAGAGACCGGAGCGCTCCGGGATCGAACTCGGCCGGCTCTCGCTCCTTGGTGGGCAACGATGTTGGTCTCGCCCGGACCGCCTCCGGGGGTAATCGGCTGTCCTCTTCGATCATCCTCCCGATCGAGGCGAGTTCCAGACGAGGGGCTCGGTGAGGCCGTTGCTGGTGGGTGTGATCCCGTTGGGCGCCTGAGGGAGGTAGTTGTTGGGGAGCAGGGGCAGATTGACGCTCGACGGCAAGATTCTGGAATGGTCAATCTGGTACACGCCACCCGGAAGCGTTGCCTGCTGCGGAGTGGTCAGCAAGCAGGGAATTGCGGGCAACAGCGCAGTCAGTTGGCTACTGCAGGCTGACGTGGGCTCTTGGGTGCTCAGGGTGAGCCGCAGGGAGTCTCCAGCTGGCAGGGACCACACAGCGGAGTCGAGCGAGATGTCGTACCGGGCGGTATGTCCGGCCGGCAGGTAGCTGTCGACCGAGAAGGGGTGGAGGGGTTGGATCATGACGCCATCCCGGTCCAGCCAGGACTGTTGCGGATCAATCGCTCGCATGCTTCCCAGCAGGCTCCCGGTGGCGATCTGCGTCGTCGTGCCGCCGGGGGCCACGTCGTACAACGTGCCGATCAACTCGAGGTTCGTGTTGCTGGAGCTAGCGTAGATGGTGGCTGAAATTGGCCCGGCGAGCGTGGCGCCTCTGGGGAACGGCGTCGTCGTGTACGACACCGTGGTGCCCGGTTGGTCCGGCTGCCCCCAGGCGATGGTGTCACTGTTCGAGCCGCCGGTGCTGGCCGACCAGCCACCTCGCAGGCTCGCCGCCAGGGCGCCGGTTCCCGTCAGGTCGAACGGCGTATACGTCGAAGCAACAGGATTGGTGGAAGCGTTCACCCATCCCGAGCCGCTCCCCGTGCCGTTGGTGAAGAGGTGCATCGGTGTCTGGGTGTCGGTGATGTTCGTGTGTTCACCTTTGAGCCAGGTGTCGTACCACTCCAACTCGATGCTCTCGTCCAGGCCCTGACCATGGGTCCAGGGTCCGACGATGATCTGGTAGCGGCCGGTGGTCGGTTGTTTCGTGCTCATCGGTGCGTAGTACGGCCGGCCAAGCCAGGTGTTCTGGAAGGCGGCGTACATCGCCAGGGACCCGATGTTGTCCGGGGCATTCCATCCGGTCCACAGCAGCGCGGGAATACCGTTGCGAGCGACCTGGGCGGCGAGGGCGGGCGTGGTGGTCCGCTCCTGCCAGTACTGGTTGTCGTAGGCGTCCGCTCCGCCGGAGAGGATGCTCTGCTCGAGGGCCACGCCGGCGGCGTTGTTCTCAGGCGCATGCTGAGCTCCCGAGAGGAGTCCCGACAATCCTGCGCCGAACAATCCGTCGATCGGGCCCGGGATGCCTCCAGAGAAGTACACCCCGTCGTACGTACTCCCTGCGCAAGCGGGCAGGATGGCTTTGAGCGGCGAGTGCGGGCCTACCGCGGCCGCAGTGAAGAGTTGGGCATCGCCGAGCTGTGAGCAACCGGTCAGCCCGACCACGCCATTGGAGCCGTCCAAATGGGCCGCCCAGTTGACCAGTTCGACGCCGTCCTGCGCCTCCCGGGGGCTGAACATGTCGTTCACCAGTGGGCCCCCACCGGGCGCCTCCGAGTTGAGCGTCCCCCTCACGGTGACCGAGGCGAAGATGTAGCCGCGGGTCACGAAAAAAGGATCCGGGTTCTGGGTCGGGCCGACGTAGGGGTTCTGTGTGAGGAGCACAGGAAACTTGCCGGCGGCACGTTGTCCGGTGGTGAGATTGGTGGGATATCCGATGTTGGCGAAGAGGATCACCCCGTCACTCATGGTGACCGGAACGTTCGAGACCACGGTCATGCCGTACGTGACGGGATCGGGCTGCCAGACTCCTCCCGGCCAAGGTGTTGAGGGCGAGCCACCGGGGTTCGCGAAGGCCGTTCCAGTCGGCAGGGACAGGCCCACCGCGAACAGAGCGACCACCGCCGCTAGGACGCCCCATGAGCGTCCCCGCCCCAGGCGCTGCGTGAACCGACGACTCGAACCGCGAAGAAATGCCACGATGATTCCCCTCCCCAGGCCCGCTCACCCAATGGTGATCGGCCCTAACGGACGTTAAGTCCCGGCATGAATGCTGTCAACCGGAACGTGGCGGGTCCTGCATGAAGCCGCCGTTCCCGAGGGGCAATTCCGCTGCTGCCGTTCGCCGTGACTCGCATCTCCGCCGCGGCTGCGGCAGGCCGCACTTCGCACTTCGCACTTCGCACTTCGCACTTCGCTGTTGGCCTGTTCCAACTGTGTGCCCGGAGCGATGTCTGAGTTCAGGACATAGGCGACACTTTCCCTAGGGGATGTGTCAAGACATAGGAGACACCGACTTGCGGAGGTTCTCTTGTGGACAAAGGCCTGTTTCTGATCGAGACGCACCTCAAGACGGGGCGGTCCATTGGCGAGTTGGCCAAGGCCCATGGGGTGAGCCGGGGCTGGCTCTACAAGTTGCTCCGGCGCTACCGCTTAGAGGGACCACAGTCCGTGGCATCCCGCTCGAGGCGGCCCAAGTCGAGTCCTTCGCGGATCGCCGATCTTTACGACGACGAGATCGTCCGCATCAGAAAGCAGTTGATCGACGCCGGCTACGACGCCGGGGCCGAGACCATTCGCTTCCATATGGCGACCCCGGGGCGCAGCGTGCCGTCGACCTCGACCATCTGGCGGGTGCTCAAGGCCCGGGGCTTCGTCACCGCGCAGCCCCACAAGCGCCCCAAGAGCTCGTGGACCCGCTTCGTGGCCGACTTTCCGAACGAGTGTTGGCAGCTCGACATGACCCACGTCGAAGTGGCCGACGGGGTCGTCTACGAGGTTCTCAACATCATCGACGACCATTCGAGGGTCTGCATTGCCTCGCAGGTCTTCGTCGTCGTCAAGGCGCCCGACGTGGTGCGCACCATCCACAAAGCGGCTGCTGTGTGGGGCTATCCGCAGCGGGTCCTGACCGATAACGGCCTCATCTTCACCACGCCCTTGGGCAGCGCCATGGGAGCCATGGAGTCAGAGCTGATGAGCCTCGGCATCGCCACGAAGCACTCGAGGCCCTATCACCCCCAGACCTGCGGCAAGGTCGAGCGTTTCCATCAGACGATGAAGAAGTACCTGGCCGCCCAGGACCCCGCCGAGACCAAGAAGCAACTGGTCGGCCAACTCAACCGCTTTGCCAAGTACTACAACACCGAGCGGCCGCATCGAGGGGTCGGGCGCCGCACGCCCCTCAGCGCCTTTGGCGCTCGGGAGAAGGCGGGTCCCATTGGGCCGAGGATCGATGCGGCGGGCTATCGGATCCGCCACGACAAGGTCACTGCCGGCGGGGCGGTGATGCTGCGTCACAAGGGGAAGTACCACCACATCGGGGTGGGTCGTCCTTATGCCGGTTGGCGGGTGATCATGCTGGTCGCCGGCCTCGACATCAAGATCTTGGGTGCCGACGGCTCGCCGCTGCGACATCTCACGTTGGACACGTCGGTGGACTACCAGCGGATGCCCTGAGGTGGGCCACGGTTGTCTACGATGTCTTGAAACAGCTGTCTCCGATGTCCCGCGACATCACAAGTGTGCCCGGAGCGAGACTTGAACTCGCACGTCCTTTCGAACAACGGCTTTTGAGGCCGCCGCGTCTGCCGATTCCGCCATCCGGGCTGGAGCGAAGATCCTACCGGGTGAGATCGCGGCGTCCCATTAGCGTGAGGAAGTGGGCGGAATGCAATGAAGCTGGTCGGCATCGAGCTCGTGCGGGTCGCTGTCCCGTTCCGGGTTGCCATCGGCACGGCGGCGGGCGTGCACCGCACCCGGACTCTCTTGTTCGTGCGGGTGGTCGCCGAGGAGGCTGAGGGCTGGGGGGAGTGCGTCGCCCTGCAAGAGGGCACAGCCGTCGACCCGGCACTCGATGTGGTGGCGGCGGCTGCGGCCGGCCGCGGGGTGCAGCGCCTGCTCGACGCCACGGCGGCACGGGCCGGCACGCTGCCCCGAGAGACCGAGGTGGCGCAGCTCTTCGGCAGCTCGCCCGTCGATCGCATGCTGGGTGCCGTCTTCGAGATGGCCGTGGCCGATGCCGAGCTGCGTCACGCCGGCCGATCGCTGGCCGATGCCCTCGACGTCGGTCCCGGGTACGAGACGCTCCCGGTCGGCGCTGCGGTGGGGATCCCGCTCGATCATGACCTCGGCGTCCTCCGGGCCCTGGTGGGAGAGGCAGTGGCGGACGGGGCGGCCCGGGTCAGGATCAAGGTCCAACCCGGATGGGATGTCGAACCCGTCGGGGTCGTGCGAGCCGACCATCCTGGTCTCGTGATTCAGGCCGACGCCAACGGCTCCTACCGCATGGACGATGCCGAGCGGGTCGAGCGGTTGGCCGCGTTCGGCGTGCTGTGCATCGAGCAGCCGCTGCCGCCGGCGGACCTGGTGGCACAGGCCGAGTTCGCCCGGCGCATCTCGGTGCCCGTCTGCCTCGATGAGTCCCTCTCCTCTCCCCGGCGCGTCCTCGACGCGCTCCGGAACCAGGCCTGCCGCGTGGCATGCCTCAAGCCGGGTCGACTGGGGGGGTTGCGGGCCGCCCGCCTGGCCCATGCCGCCTGTACCGAGGCGGGAGTGGCGGTCTTCGTCGGCGGCTTTTTCGAGGCCGGACTGGGACGGGCCTCCAACCTGGCGCTGGCCGCCCGTCTGGCCCAGGACGCCACCGGCCTCGTCGGTGATCTGAGCGACCCCGGCACGTATCTGGCACAGGATCCGTGCGGCTACCCGGCGGTGCGCGCAGGCTGGGTTCAGGTCCCGCAGGTGCCCGGGTGGGCGGACGGCCGGACGACGGCGTGCTCGCCACCCTGGAGGCGGAACGACGCTGGTTTCCGGCCGCCGACCACTCCCGCGAACGTAGACTCATCGGTCCATGCATCGCGCCCTGCTCGAGCGACGGATCAGAGACGTCCACTCCAGGTTGGTGCGCGCCCGGGAGGACCTCGCCGTGTGCGAAGAGCAGTTGGCCGTGCTCCGTGAGTCCGCCGACGAGGCGCGCGTGCGCTCTCTCGTGGCCGAGACGCCGCTGGCTGCGCACGAGAGCAGCGAAGCGGCACGCCACGCCGATGCCATGTCCAAGGCACGCGACGCGTTGGCCAACACGGTGCTCGACCTCGAACGCCGGCAGGACGAGCTTCTCTCCAACGTGGTGATCCCCCGATCGTGAGCGTGAGCACCAGCGAGAAGGAGAGCTTGGCCCGGGTGGTTATCGCCGAGGACGAGGCGATCATCAGGCTCGACCTGAAGGAGATCCTCACCTCGGCCGGCTACGACGTGGTCGGCGAGAGCGGCCGGGGCGACGAGGCGGTGGAGATGGTGGCCGAGCACGAGCCGGATCTCGTGATCCTCGACATCAAGATGCCGGGACTCGACGGTCTGCAGGCCGCACGCGAGATCACCTCTCGCCATCAGGTGGCGGTCATGCTGCTCACGGCCTTCAGCCAGCGTGACCTGATTGAAGAAGCGCGTGACGCCGGCGTGTCGGCGTATCTCGTGAAGCCGTTCCAGGCGCGGGAACTGTTGCCCGCAGTGGCCGACGTCCTCTCACGGGCCCGGCAGGAGTGGGCGATCGCAGCGGAGGAATCCAAGGAGCCGGCGGTGGCGGCGGAGGACAAGATCGCCACCCGTCGCGTTGTCGACCAGGCGAAGACGGCGCTCATGGACGTCAGCGACATGTCCGAGAACGACGCGTTCACCTTCATCCAACAGACGGCCATGCAGAACCGCGCTCGCATGCGCGACGTAGCTCAGCAGATCGTCGACGGCACGCTGACTCCGTAAGTGCCGCCGACGATGCAGGCACCACCGACCGGACAGTTGAATGCCCAGGGAGACCGCGTCGGCGCGACCTTCCTGCTCGACGGCATGTCGCTCGCGTTCCGGGCCTATTTCGCCCTGCCGGCCACGCTGAGCACGACCAGCGGGGTCGTCACCAACGCCGTCCACGGCTTCGTCTCGATGGTGCAGTTCATCATCCGTGAGCACCAGCCCGGGTCCTTGGCCGTGGCCTTCGATCTCCCCGGTGAGACGTTCCGCGACGAGATGATCGCCGACTACAAGGCCGGCCGGGCCGAGGCGCCCAAGGACCTGCCGCCGCAGTTCGAGATGATCCGCGAGGTCATGCATGCGTTGGCCATCCCCGTCGTCGAGGCACCGGGCTACGAGGCGGATGACGTCCTCGCGACACTGGCCACCGAGGCCCGCGACCGCGGGTGCGACGTCGTGGTGGTCACCGGGGATCGCGACAGCTTCCAGCTCATTGAGGACCCGCACATCCGGGTGCTCTACAACCGGCGCGGCGTGAGCGACTACTCGCTCTACGACGAGGCGGGGATCCTCGAGCGCTGCGGCGTACCGCCGTCGAAGTACGTGATGCTGGCCGCGCTGCGCGGCGATCCCTCGGACAACCTCCCCGGGATTCCGGGCGTGGGCGAGAAGACGGCGGCCAAGCTGCTCAACGCCTACGGCGACCTCGACGGCATTTTCGCCCACGTCGGCGAGCAGACACCCAAGCTGCGCGAGAACCTGACCAACAACGAGGATCTCGCCCGCTCGAATGCGACCGTGATCCCGTTGGTGCGCGACGTGCCGCTGGCGGTGCACGTCGATCAACTCCAACTCGGCGGTGGGATCTGCGGACGGCGGAGGCCGCATTCGCTAAGTACGAGCTGCGGACGCACTGGCAGCGGGTCGAGGAGCTCCTGGCGGCCGGTGCCCTGGGCGAGGCGGCCGAAGGAAGCGACGCACCGTCAGGGTCGGGCACCGTGCTCACCAAAGATGCGAAGGCGAGCCTGGCCACGTTGAGGAGCGGCACCGGCGGCGCCGGTGCCGGCGAGGCCGGCGAAGTATGGGCCGAGCTGGTCGACTTCGGTGGGTCCGGGTGCCGACGCAGGCTGCGGCCGCCACCGCCGATCTGGCGGCTTTGGCCGGAGGGACCCGCAGCCTCGTCGCCCGCTGGGCCGGCCCCGCCGGTCGCAGCCCGCTGAAGGCGCTGGCACTGGTGGCCACCGAGGGCGGCGGCGACGTCGGTGCGGTCATGCTGCCCGGAGACCTGTTGTCGTCCAAAGACGTGGCGGAGACACTGACCGAGGCGATGGCCGGGTCCATGGTGGGCCACCAGGTCAAAGAGGTGATGCGATCCCTCCTGCCGCTCGGGATCGATTGCACCGGATTGATCATGGACACCGGCGTGGCCGCGTACCTGCTCGATGCCTCGACGGGAGAGTACGAGCTCTCCGACCTGCGGGGCGATACCGGCCAGCTGCAGCTGAGCATGGGCGATCCGGAGCCCGAGCTCCTCGACGAGGCAGAGGCCATGGTGGCCGAGGGCGCGACGTGGCCGATCTGGCGGCGAGTTTCCGCCAGCAGATCGACGCCCTCGACATGGTTCTCCTCCACGACGGCATCGAGACACCCCTGGTCCGGGTCCTGGCCAAAATGGAAGTGGCCGGTATCGCCATCGACCGGGTCGAATTGACCAAGATCAGTGACGAGCTGAAGAGCTCGGCAGCCGGGCTGCAGGCCGAGGTCCAGGAGCTGGCCGGGCACGAGTTCAACGTGAACTCGACGCAGCAGCTGCGGACCGTGCTCTACGACGAGCTCGGGTTGAAGCCGGGCAAGAAGACCAAGACCGGCTACTCGACCGATGCGCAGACCCTCGAGAGCCTGCGCGGCGAGCACCCGATCATCGAGGCGCTGCTGTCCTACCGTGAAGTGGAGAAGCTGCGCTCGACCTATGGCGAGAACCTGCTGGCCGAAGTGGCGGACGACGGCCGGATCCACGCCTCGTTCCGCCAGACGGTGGCGCGGACCGGACGGATCTCCTCTGATCGCCCGAACCTGCACAACATCCCGGTGCGCAGCGAGCTCGGGAAGCAGTTCCGGCGGGCCTTTGTGCCGGCCGAGGGGTACTCGTTCCTCGTGGCCGACTACGACCAGGTCGAGTTGCGCGTGATCGCCCATCTCTCCGGCGACGCCGGGCTGATCGAGGCCATGACCTCGGGGTCCGACGTGCACCGGGTGGTGGCGTCGGGGGTCTACCGGGTCCCGCCCGAGGAGGTCACGCACACCCAGCGCGAGTTCTCCAAGATGGTCTCCTACGGGCTGGCCTACGGCATGGAGGCCTACGGGCTGAGCCAGCGTCTCGGCGTGCCGGTCGACGAGGCAGCCGCCATCATGGACAGCTATTTCGGGGCCTTCCCGAGCGTGAAGCAGTACATGGACGCGACCGTGGTCGAGCGCGTGTGCGTGGTGGCACCTGCACCGAGTTCGGCCGGTTGCGCCCGTTGCCCGACCTGAGCTCGTCCAACTACCGGGTCCGCCTGGCGGCGGAACGGCAAGCCATGAACGCCGGGATCCAGGGCCTCGCAGCCGATATCTTCAAGCTGGCGCTGGTCCGGCTCGACCGGTCGCTGGAGGAGGCGGAACTGGCCAGCCGGCTGGTGCTCCAGGTGCACGACGAGGTGATCGTCGAGGTGGCGGCCGGGGAGGAAGCCGAGGCGAGCCGCCTCACCGAGGAGGCCCTGACCGGCGCGGCCGACCTCAAGGTCCCTCTGACGATCTCCCTGGCGATCGGCCCGAGCTGCGCGGCCGCAAAGGGCTAGCCGACGTCGGGCGGGGCTGACCTGGCCCGCCCCGGCTGGTGTTCTTCATCGCCCAGCTCGCACCGGCAGCCGGGCTCCTATTGACTGCACCGACCCCGGCGCGGTCACCTGATTGCGAGCTCTTGATGTCCGACGTACGCACCCCCCTCCTTTCCCTCGACAACATGGGAACGTTCGACGCTGAGGGGAACTACACCCCCCGGTCATCATCGATGACGACCTGGGCGATGCCGATCTCGAACAGGCGATGGGCGACTGATCGTCGAGTTCGAAGATGGAGATGTGATCGAGGGGACGGTCGTCAATATCGACCGCGAGGGTTCTGCTGGACATCGGATTCAAGTCCGAGGATGTCATCCCGGCCCGCGAGCTCTCGATCCGCAACGACGTCCACCCCGAGGAGATCGTGTCGTTCGGCGATCACATCGAGGCGTCGTCCTCCAGAAGGAAGACAAGGAAGGGCGTTCATCCTCTCCAAGCACGGGCGCAGTACGAGCGGGCGTCGACGACGATCGAGAAGAAGAAGAACGACGGCGAGATGGTGTCCGGTCCGGTCATCGAGGTCGTCAAGGGTGGCCTCATCGTCGACATCGGCTTGCGCGGCTTCCTGCGGCTTCGCTGGTGGAACTGCGCCGTGTGCGGAGCTGCAGCCCTACGTGGGCAAGGCGATCGAGGCCAAGATCATCGAGCTCGACCGCAACCGCAACAACGTCGTCCTGTCGCGGCGGGCCTGGCTCGAAGAGGCGCAGAAGGAACAGCGGGGCGACTTCCTCGCCAACCTCAAGCCGGGCGAGCGCCGCAAGGGTGTCGTCTCCTCGGTCGTCAACTTCGGCGCCTTCGTCGACCTCGGCGGCATCGACGGACTCGTCCACGTCTCCGAGCTCAGCTGGAAGCACGTCGACCACCCCTCCTCCGTGGTCCAAGTGGGCGACGAGATCGAGGTCAAGTGCTCGATGTCGACTTCGACAAGGAGCGGATCTCGCTGTCGCTCAAGTCGACCCAGTCCGATCCGTGGCAGGAATTCGCCGACAGCCACGCCGTCGGACAGCTCGTCTACGGCCGCATCACCAAGCTGGTGCCCTTCGGCGCCTTTGTGCAGGTGGGCGACGTGATGGAAGGTCTGGTGCACATCTCGGAGATCGCCGTCCGCCACGTGGACCTTCCCGAGCAGGTCGTCGTGCCCGGCGAGGAACTGTGGCCCAAGCGTCGACATCGACCTGCAGCGCCGCCGTACTCGTTGTCGATCAAGCAGGCCGCCGAGGGTGGCGAGGTCTTCGAGGAGTACCACGAAGCCTTCGGTGAGCACGCCTACGACGAAGAAGGCAACTACATCGGCTTCGACTCCGCCGAAGGCAAATTCATGCCCGAGCCCGAGGCGCAGGCGGCGTGGGCCGACTTCGCCGAAGAGCTCGGCGCTCCGGTGGTCGTGCCCGAGTCATTGGCGGGTGCGGTCCTGAAGGTGTGGGTGCGCGGCGCCCGAGGCTGAGGCTGCGGCGGCACCTGCTCCGGTCGCCGAGGCTGCTCCGGTCGCCGAAGCTGCGCCGGCGGTTGAGCCTCTGCCGTGCCGAGGCCGCCCAGGAGCTTGCCGGCGGCGGGGTTTCGGCCCGACCCGCTGATCGAACTGCACGGTGTTGCCGTCGGGGTGGCGCACAGACATCGACGGACGCGCCGGCCGACGGCTCGCCGTAGGCCAAAATGTCGACGCCGTCTTGCTCCGCTTCGTCACGATCGTGACCCCGGCTGCGCGCGCCCTCCCGCGATCTCGTCGAGGTTGTCGACCCAGAAGACGAAGTGGTCACCCCGATCTGGAAGAGGGGGGTCGGGGCGGCGTCCTAAGGGGTGGTCAACCCCTGGTCGAGGACGGTGAGGGCTCGTCGGCCCCCCGCTCTTCCCTCCGGTCGACCGCCGGCGGCGCGTAGTCTTCCCATCCATCGTGAATTCCTCGGTGGTATCAAGGCTCACATGAAGACCGGCGGCGTGGGTCCAGAACAGGAGGATCGCAGCCATGTCGCGGACACCGATGGCGATGTGGGAAATGTTCTTGACGGGCATCCGGCCAGATCTCAAGAACTCTGTCTCTGGGCGACGGGCACCGACTTTGCACGAGGGCCCGAGGCCGGGCAGCCGGTCGCGATTACCAGCTCTTCAGCTCTTCGTTTCGCGCGGATGCGGGCATGGCTGCCCCGGTTGCCTTGCCGAGCGCTGCTCTCCCAGCTCCTCGTGGCCTTCACGATCGAGTTCGACGACGATTCGAGAACCGCATGGCGCACTGGACCACCGACGGCGGCCGCCCCGCTGGCCCGAAGGTGCGCCCTGGTTGGTATCGCCAGGTCGTGTGGGCGAACGTGCTGCAGTATCTCGACGACGAGGGCGTCCGTGTGGGCGAGCTCCATGCCCGGTCGAGAACGACAGCGGACTCGCTGGCCGGGTTGGAGCGCTGGAGGTATGTCGTGGTGACGCCCCCCCTGCTGCGCTCGGCGGTGGGCGGCGCACGATACGACCTCCTCGTGCGGCCCACAGGCGGCAGGCAAACAGGCCCGGGCAGTCTCGACCCCCTTGGCGGCCAAGGTGGAAGCTCCGCTGGGTTCTGCGCTTTTCGGTGGGGAGGCGATCGCCGATCTTTGGCAGGCGCTCGAGGTGGTACGCGGGCAATTAGACGGCCGAGTAACCACGGTCCCTACCGATGGTCCGACCCGACGCAGAACGGCGAGGCTGCCGAAGTCGCTTCTGTTGGAACCGGCGCGAGTAGAGGGTGGGGAGTCCAGGTGTCCGCCATCCCGGCAATGGTTTACCCTCACGTCCCCTACCGATCTTTTCGTCTTGCTGGCGCAGGTCCTGTTGCGGTTTGCGCTGGACTATGAGGCGGATGCGAGGGTGTCGCTCACGATCGCCGCCAACACGCTCCGAGGGTACCGACCAGAAAGAGGTCAGCGATGCAGGAGGCTGCCAAGGTTGACCAGCGTCTCGAAGGAAGCAGACGGCATGGCGTTGGGTTCCTGCCAGGAACAAGAGTGCCTCGTGCTCGAACCAGATCCTTTCGGCCCGGCGGGGCCAGCGGGCACGATATCACCCTCGAGGGAAGATGTCGCAGGCGAAGTCTTCACCGTCCTGCTGGCCGAGACCCGGAGGAACAATGGAAGTATAGGACCGCGCAGACCCGCGTCGCACCGTCTTCGACGGTCCGCTCGTGCATATCGTCGGGGACCAGGATCCCTTTTAAGGATTCGGTGCTCTCCGCGGGACTCGGAAGCCCGACGCCGATCGATGGCGCGGCATCAACCAGGCCAGCGGAGACGTTGCCGCACTATCCGATGGTCCTTCACCGTGGCGGGT
>CAVWMF010000001.1:235000-929975 GCA_963756025.1 uncultured Acidimicrobiaceae bacterium | reverse complement strand
CGATAAAATGCCTGGTCAGACGGGGTTCTTAGGTGGTTCTTCCGCTTAATTCCCAGACCCATTGCGAAGGGCAAACTCCTGAAGGATGGCAAAGGCGTCTCGGCCTGAGTCTTCGGCCCACATTTGAATCAGAGTGGCCGAGCAGTCAACGAGGTCGTCCACGACTTTCAACTTCTACGTCGAGCAGGCGACAGTGCAGCTTGTCGGTGACCAGGGCCACAATGTGGGGGACCATTTCCGTGTGGACCGTTGTCATGTTTCGACGGTACCGCCGAACCAGAGATCAAACGTTGCGGCCGACTGAGGGGGTCCGATTCAGCAAATCCGCACAGATATGCTTTGTTACCAGGCCTCGAGCGCTGCGATGGCATCTTTGAGCCGCAGGTACATGCGGTCGCCGTCGTCCCCAGGGACATCCTTGAACCCGAACTTGCGGTAGAAGGCCCGTGCTCCCTCGTCGATCGGGTCGACGGCAATGAACCGGGCCGCTGCGTGTTCACCGGCCTGGACGGCCTGGAGGATTGCGTCCACCAAGAGGTCGCGGCCATAGCCTTCCCCCTGGGTCGCCCTTGAGATGGCCAGACGGGCGAGCAGGACCATCCCGATGGGGAGGTCGGGGAGGCCTCGGCCATAGACCTTGGGCAGCCCAGATCGGACAACGTGGCCCATTGAGAGGGAGTAGTAGCCCACAACCTCGTGCGAGAACTCGTCTACGAGCACGAATGTTCGAGAGAGATCACGCCGCTGGTTCTCCAGGGCATGCACCTTCAGCCAGTCATCGAGGCTCTTGACCCCGGAAGTGAAGTCCTCAAGGTGGTGGTCCCCAAGGCGCTCGACGTGCAACGTCAGTCCCGATGCTTGAGCTGGTTGGCTTTGCGGAACTGCTTGACCAGTTCGGGCGAAGCGAGCGCCGGCCCATCAAGTGCGGCGAGAAAGTCCTTGTACGTCTGGGCACCGAGCTCGATTGTGTGGTGGGCCGCCACTATGTTCTCGGCGTCTGCGACGGCTGTGTTCAGCATGAACTCGGTTACCGAGACACCCTGGAGGCCGGCCGCTTCGATTAATAGGTCATCATCCTTGGTCGTGAGCCGTAGCTCCCTGCGTCGATCCTTCATGAGCTCACCTCCTGTACGTACTATTGTACGGGCATGGAGATCGACGAGCAAGACATCTGTGCCTCGGCCTCCGTATCTTGTTACGGGCCGGGTGAGACAGTGAAGCGGAAACATCCTGTTCAACCGATGGCCAGCCAGAGGTCGGTCGACCAATCTCGCGTCAGCGATAGGACAGTGGAGAGGAAGCGTCACGCCGCCCGGCGAAGTTCTGACCAGCCACTATCCAAAATCATGGGGCGTGGACCAAAGTTGCCAGTCGGTCCTCCGACACCAGAAACATCCTATTCAGTGGCTGTGTCCCCGTTGCGCCTTTGGCGGGATTTCTACCAATTTCTGCCCATCTGAAAATCCCCCATCCAGGTATTTCTTGAACTTCTCGTCAATCACCTGTCGTGGGCCGAATACGGCCTCGAGCCTGCAACCACCCCCACGAAAGTGGTTGTTATTGGCGGTTCAAAGCCATTGTTCGTATTTTTCGCCAACTACAGACCTCGTTCTTGGAAGCGCTAGAGAAGGACAGCGTGCCAGTCTTTCGCAGTGGGTCGTGGTCTGTCAGGAAAGCCTACGGGGAAGCGTTCGGACCTAGCCATTCGCAGCCCGTTTCGCCAATAATCGGAGGGAACGATGCGTGAAGGCTCGCTGCATTGGAATGGCGCAAAGTCGGTGACCGGGACGTTGGCCCGGACGGAGGCTCCTCGAACCATTCGCTACCTTGCGCTCGGCACCGCCCTGGTCTTTGCGGCGACCATCCTCAGCGTCGTGTCGCCCTCTCGGGCGTCCGCCGCGTCCGTGGCCTATGTACAGGGTCGAAACACCATAGTGACGAGCGGCACGATGGCCAGCCTGGCGTTCAGCAAGGCCAACACCGCCGGGAACCTGATAGCGGTCGACGTTGTCTGGGACAACTCCGGCAGCGTGACCTTGTCAGACACGAACGGCAACAAGTACACGGCTGCTACCGCGCGCCAGACCTGGGGAGCGAATTGGAGTTCCCAGGTCTTTTACGCCTCGCAGATCCTTGGTGGGTCGAACACGGTGAAAGCGACCTTCAGTACGGGCATCACCTCTTTCGGCATCCTCTACCTGCACGAGTACTCCGGTCTCGTCGGGGTGTCTCCGGTCGACGTCACTGCATCTGCCATTGGCACGTCTGCGTCGATGAGCAGTGGATCCGTGACCACCACCCAGGCCAATGACCTCCTCTTCGCTGCCGGTGCATCCGACAATACCGCGACCAAGGGGACCGGATTTACGGCGCGTCTGACGGGCTACGGCAATGTCACGGAAGATCGAACCGTCACGACCACGGGCTCCTACGCCGGGACCGCCAACCAGAACGGCGGCTTCTGGGTTATGCAGCTTGTCGCGTTCCGGGTCGCTTCGGGTGCGCCCGGCCCAGCCACCAAGCTGGCCTTCGTCCAGGGTCCCTCCAACGCCGGCGCCGGCGCCGCCATAACCCCGGCCGTGAAGGTGGCGATCGAAGACGCCAACGGCAACATCGAGACCTCTGACAACGCCACCAAGCTGAGCCTGGGCATCGGGACCAACCCCGCCGGTGGCGCTCTCACCGGCGGCTCGGCTGTCACCGTGGCCTCAGGTGTCGCCACCTTTTCAGGTCTCTCCATTAACAACGTTGGAACCGGCTACACGCTGACGACCTCTAGCCCGACCTCCCCCTCGTTAACCGGGGCCATCTCCGGGGCTTTCAACATCACGCCCGGTGTCTCGGCCAAGCTGGTGTTCCTCCAAGGTCCTACCAACACGGCCGCCGGCAGCATAATGACCCCGGCCGTGCACGTGGTCGTCGAGGACGCCAACGGCAACGTCGAGACCTCTGACAACGCCACCAAGCTGAGCCTGGGCATCGGGACCAACCCCGTCGGCGGCGCTCTCAGCGGGGGCTCGGCCGTCACCGTGGCCTCGGGCGTCGCCACCTTCCCAGCCCTGTCCATCAACACTGCCGGTAACGGCTACACGCTGACGGCGACGAGCACGCCCTCGTACACCGCCGCTACCTCGGCGGCCTTCAACATCGGCGCCAGCACGGCCGGCCCACCCACCAAGCTGGTGTTCGTCCAAGGTCCGACCAACACTGCCGTAGGTGCCGCCATCGCGCCGGCCGTGCAGGTGGCGGTCGAGGACGCCAACGGCAACGTCGAGACCTCTGACAGCACCGACCAGGTGAGCCTGGGCATCGGGACCAACCCCGTCGGCGGCGCTCTCAGCGGGGGCTCGGCCGTCACTGTGGCCTCGGGCGTCGCCACCTTCCCGGCCCTGTCCATCAATACTGGCGGTAGCGGCTACACGCTGACGGCCTCGAGCCCGACTTCACCCTCGTTAACCGGGGCCACCTCCGGGGCTTTCAACATCACTAGCGCGACGTCCTCGGACTGGCCGGCGTACCTGGGTGGTAACGATCGCAGCAATTTTGCCGCCAACGCAGGCGGGTTTACACCGACATACGCCCAGACCCTGGGCATTGCCTGGCAGGCGTCAGACGCCGGGCCGGCTCACGGTGTGTTCTCGCAACCGGTCGTATCGAACGGGTTTGTCTACTGGGGATCGTTCGACGGCTACGAACGAGCGACCAATACCGCAGGGACTCTGGTTTGGCAAACCTACTTGGGAGTAACGAACGCTCCGAACTGCACTGACCCCTCTTCAGCCGGCATCTCGAGCACTCCAACGATCACGACAGACGTCCCGGTCGGGACTGCGACCTCGGTCCTGTACGTGGGCGGCGGTAACTCGGTGGTGTACGCGCTGAACGCGGCCACCGGCGCCGTCCTGTGGTCTTACAACGTCGGAGGGAACCCGAATACTTTCCTCTGGGGCTCGCCGGCGGTGTTCGGCAACAGTGTCTACATCGGTAGCTCCTCTTTCGGTGACTGCCCGCTGACCCAGGGGCAACTCATTCAGCTCAACCGGGTTACCGGTGCGGTACAGAACGTATTTGACGTTGTGCCCAATGGTTGCATCGGCGGTGGCGTCTGGAGCTCGCCCACGGTTGACGCCGTCGCCGGCACCATATACTTCACCACTGGCACCCCCAGCCCAAACTGCCCCAACACGCCCGGCGGGCCCTCAATGTACGAGCTGCGCGCTTCTGACCTGAGCCTGGTGGGCTCGTGGGCAATCCCCGTGGCACAGCAAACGGTCGACGCCGACTTCGGGGCGACTGCGACCCTTTTCAACGGTGTTATCGGAGGGCAGTCGGTGCCCCTTGTCGGTGCCGTCGACAAGAACGGCGTCTTCTACGCGTTCAAGCGCGACGCCCTGTCGTCCGGACCTGTCTGGAGCACCCGCATCGCGGATGGTGGCGGCAACCCAACGACTGGACAGGGTACGATTGCGTCCGCAGCGTTTGACGGGACCACGCTGTACGTCGGCGGTGACAACTCGGGAGCGTGTTCCGGCACAGTGAGTGCCTTAAACCCGTCGACCGGTGCTGTCATTTGGCAGCATTGCTTCACGGACGGCGGTTTCGTGATGGGCGGAGTGACTGTCACTTCCGGGGGTGTCGTCGCGGCCGGGGAAGGCAGCAACATCGCGGTCCTGTCGGCCGCGACCGGAACATCTCTGTTCACCTACGGAGGCGTCGGCCCATTCTGGGGGCCCCCCACCATCGCTGACGGCAGCCTCTACGAAGGCGACATGGCGGGCAACCTCTACGCCCTTACGATGACGAACCAGACGTCAGGCCCACACTTCGTACAGGTCAACTCGGCGACCCCCCAGACAAATCAGAGCACCGTTAAAGTGCCTTTCCAACAAGCTCAAAGCGCGGGTGACCTCAACGTCGTTGCCGTCGGAATCAACGACGCCACGTCAACGATTAGCTCGGTTTCTGACAGTGCGGGGAACGTCTACCAACTTGCCGCGCCAATGACCCGCGGTTCTGGGCTGAGCCAGGCGATCTACTACGCCAAGAACATCAAAGCAGCCACTGCGGGCAGCAACAGCGTCACAGTTCAGTTCTCTGGTGCAGTTCCCTACGTCGACGTGCGCGTCGCTGAGTACAGCGGCCTCGACACCGTGAACCCGTTCGACACCAGTGCGTCGGCGGCCGGGAGTGGGACAACCGCGAACAGCGCCACCCTCACGACGTCGGCAGCGAACGAACTGATCTTCGGCGCCGGCATGACGACGGGCGGGTTCTCGGGCGGTGCCAACGGCTTCATTTCGCGGATTGTCACTGCACCGGACGCTGATATCGCTGGTGAGGAGGCCGCGAGCACCCCTGGGTCCCACTCGGCGGCAGCGAACCTGAGCGGTTCCGCGCCATGGGTCATGCAAGCCGTGGCGTTTCACGTCGCAGGATAACCCCGCCCCGGGCACACGAACGGTCCTGTTGGCATCAGGAAAAGTAGGTTGTGATCGTCGATTGGGGCCGCGGAGAGCGCAATTTCCAGCCAGCGCCTGGCTGTCAGAGGGTGTCCTTGGCGCTACGAATGGGAGCGTGTGGAGGGCCGCGGCTGCGTCTGGGTACACCTCAGCGGTTGGTGGCGATGTGGCTACGCTTTGGCCCGATGCGCCTTCCGGAAGCGGTACATACGCTCCTCTTAGCGACTGACCGGCCGCCGCTGTGCGCCCTCATCGCGCACAGGCGCGGAGGTCGGCACCTACCAGACGAATGTGAGGAAAGGTGGACACCGAGGCCGTGACGCGATGGGGTGACCAAGAGGTCGTGGTACCGCTCCACGGCCCGCAGCCGAGGATCAACTCTGCGAACCCGTATCCCCGGCATCGTGGGACGATTTCGGCATTCTTGAAAATGTGCAATTACCGTTTCACCATGGATATCGGAACATTTTTTGTCGATGGGCCAGCCGTTGATGGTGGCCCATCCCACAGGACGCTCCCTTGTGGAATCAGCATGTGCTGCGCGGAGAGGGACAACCCGTCGCCTCGTTCCTTTGAGCCGGGTCGGATTTCTACCCCGATTTTCTACCGCACCTCACGGAATGACCCGTAACGGGACGGAAATAGTGGGGGAGTAGGACCAGCTAATAGTCACGAACAGGGCGTTCAACACGAACGCTGTCTGTGTTCAAGTCCCCCTTCCGACACGAGGGTTGAGCTGGCAGTATGCGTATTTTCCGCCGCTCAATCTATTCGACGCGTAGAACGAACGCAGTCGGGGTGCGCGGCAGCGCTCCGGCCGGGTAGCGCGGCGACCAGGTTGGCCAGAACGACTGCACCCACTGCGACAATGAGGAGCGGGACACCGGGGATCGTCGGGTCGACGACGGCGGAGAGTTGGTGTGCGAACAGCTGCCAGAGGAATCGCCCGAGGGCGATGCCCAGCGGGATGCCGGCGGCCAGGCCTACCACGATGATCGCCGTCGACTGCCAGGACACCGCCGCGGCCAGTTGCCGCTGGGTGAAGCCGAACGATTTCAAGAGGGCCAGTTCGCGCCGGCGCTGCTTCACCGAGGCGACCAGGGTCAGTCCGAGAGCCGCCACGGCCCCCACCGCCAATCCACCCGCCAGGAGCCCGGGCGTGGTGCCCATCGCTCGATAGTTGACGATCTCCGCCGGACGTTGAGGGCCGAGCATCTGGAGCGTTCCCCCGTAGGCGTTCGGGCCCTCGGCGGCCACCACTTGGGGCGTGATGAACTGGTGGAGCGCGTGCTGCGCGATGGTGGCCAGCAGGCGTCCGGCCGTCGCCGGATCTGTCCCGGGGCGAACCCGGATGAAAAGGGCGTTGGGGCCCGAAAAAGGCCCGAACTGGTTGAGGAGGTCTTTTGGTATCGCCGATGTCGCGATGACCGCCCCAGTGGTCATGGTCGGATGGACACTGAGCACCGTGCCGATAGTTGGAAGGGTTGCCGTGCCGACGATCACAAGTCGTCGTGCGGGGATCCCGTCACCTTGCGCCACCACTGTGTCACCGAGTTTCTTGTGGAGTTGCGCCAGCGTGGCGGACCCGAGCACGATCTGATCCGTCCCGTCGACTGGGTGACCCGTCAGGACCGGTGGTGCGATGGTGGCATGGGCGGCCTCCCCCAAAATTGGGACGATGTGGTCGTCTATCTCCACGGTAGCGAAATAGGCACCCGTCGTCGTCGCGACGTCGCGGTCATGGGCCAGAGGTGACGACACAAGCGAAGTCGGGACCGGGCCATACCCGTCGGTCGAGTAGTAGGCATAGGTGAAGTTCCACCCGTAGAGGTCCGGATGCGATATCAACGTGTCGAGGCTGGCCCCGAAGGTGAGGGTGGCGGTCACCACCGTGATCGCCAGGACCGCTCCCACTATCACCGACCGCACCGGCGCCGTGCCCCGCCCGCGCCCGCTCTCCAAGGCGAAGCGAAGTCCGGCAGTCCCCGACACGGATAATCCGCTGGCGACGGCGAACTTGACGATACCCGAGGCGTCCCTGACGCTCCCGTGGGCACGGACCCGGTGCGGCGCCTGCCGGTAGGCAACGATCACTGCCCATCCACCGATCCCTAGCACGAGCACGAGGAAGCCCAGACCGAGAACCGTCCAGTCGAAGTCGAAGCCCGGCGAGGGGTCGACGGTACGCACCGGTCCGAAGGGCGCCAGCGGCGAGAGGCCGACCGCCAGCGCGGCCGCGAGCAGCGAGCCGAACACCACGGCTCCCAGAATTCCGATCAACCCATCGCCGGAAGTGATGGCCGGTCCTGCGCCCACCGCCCGCAGAATGACCGCTTCGTCCGCGTGAGCCCGTAGCTGCCGGGAAACTGCCTGAATGCCGATGAGGATGGCCGTGAGTGCGGCGATACCTCCGAATACCCCGAAGGCGACGGCTTCCGGCCCGATGGCCCGCTGGGCCTCCGTTTCGATCGTGGCGGTGTTGTACACCTGCAATTGCTGCGATCCGCTGCCAGCGGTGTAGCGGCTCGTCGTCAACAGATGGGCGTACTCGTGCTCGACCGCGCTGTCATATCGGCTGCCCCCGTTGATCGCAATGCCGTCGTACGTGCCCCCATTGCAGCACTCCGTGAGCTGTCGGAACATGGCGGGTGTGCCGAGCAGGAAGCCGGTGTTGCCGTGGTCGATGTCGTCCTGAATGACTTGGGTGTTGAACACTCCCACTCCCACCAAGGTGGCGTGAATGACCCGATACGGGGTGAGAGTGGACTGGGTGCTGCGCCATACGCCGATGGTGAAATGGGAGCCCACATGGAGGCCCAAGAAGGCGGCCGCGGTCGGCGTGGCGACGACTTCGTCGGCCCGGGACGGATCGGCCACCCGTCCCTCAGTGACGGTGACCCTGTCCTGTTGGGCATACTCCCCGTCCTCGCTGGCGATGAGCTCCACTTGGGCGAGGAGCACCTGCTTCACACCACCACTCGGCGTTAGCGTCTCCGCACCGAATGAGTTGGCGCAACTGACCCGCTTCACATGGGGCAGTCGGGCGATCTGCGAGATAAAGCCCGAAGTGCACGATTGCGAGGTGGACGGCTGCACCAGCAGATCAGACGGGTTGGTCCTGGTCAGGAACGTCGGATAGGAGGACTCGGTGCGCCGGGCCCCGGCGATCGAAGCCATGGCCATGCCGCCGACTAGCCCAATGAGCACGACAATGGCCAGGTAGCCGGGCCATCGTCGGCGAAAGGTGGCTCGGAACCGATACCAGGCGACACTCAGCACGCCGTACTCACGGCGCGAGACCCGCTTGACTTCTCCACTTCACCACCACACCCAAAGTGTCCTTCATCGTCGATCGGCGGCCAAGGGAGGCAGCTTCCGAGTCTCCTTCGTGCCAGCACCCCGAACCGGCCAGCCGTACAACCTCGGAACCGCCGTTCAGTGGTGGATCCACCGCCCGGGGTCCCTTACATGAGGGGTGCTACAGCTTTGACCAGCGACTATCTACGAAGAGGGGGCGTGGAGCGAAGTTGCGAGTCGGTCCTCCGACACCATCAGGTTGTGCCCCAATTGACCCTACATCGGAAGCAGGAATTGCCCCCGAGCCGGCGCGTACTGCACCGGCTCGGGGGCAACGCAGTTTTTTCAGCGATCAGCAGTTCGGTACCGCTGGGTCGACAAACGGCGTACCGGCAAGGCTCCCTGACGTTGCGCCGTTGTTGTAGAACGCATCGGCCGAGACGTAGTAGCCGTTGTTCCACGGGCTCGAAGCGATCCTGTACCACCAGGTGTTGCCATCGGCTACTCGGAATCCGGTGACTTTGCAGGAGATCTGGACGCTGGTGTTGGACGCGATGGAGGGTCCCTGCGTCCCACCGGCATCGGCGTAGTTCGTCCACGTATGGGACACGCCCCCGACGGTCTCGGTGTGGGTGGCCGGCGGTGGGGGAGGGATCGTCGCCGGAGGAGGCGCCGTTGGAGCCGTAGACGTTGCGGTCTGCAGCGGCATTATGTACCCCAGGTAGTTGTACGTGCTCGGGTTGCGCTGCGAGAGGTTGAACGTGAAGACATCAGGGTTGTTGCGGTTGCCGCCAGCGTAGGGGTATGCCGCAGTCGAGACAACCGTGTTGTTGCCGATGGATATCGCCACGTGACCGAGGGAACTCCATGGGTTGGCCCCCCAGAAGACAAGGGCACCCGCGGGAGGGTTGTTGTAGGCATGGGGGCTCGAGTGCTCGAGGTACCCTCTCGGGTCAGCAGCCCAGTACGTCACTGGGTCATAGCTGCTCCCGAGACTCACGCCGGCGCTGGACCAGGCAGCCGCCACGAACGCGAGGCACAGGCCGTTGTCATGGTTCTTTCCTATGAACGACTCGGCGTAGCGAAGGGCCGACTGGATCTGGCCCGGTGTGGCTTGGGAGGCTGAGGCGGGATTTGCGACCAACAAGGAGGCACCTGCCAGGCCGAGTGCCGCGGCGATCAAGCCGAGGCGCGTCAGCAATGAACGCAACGCTCTTGCGGGCAAGCGGCTGTTCCTCTCTGTCCATCCCTCACTTGTGGGAAATCCGACCCTTGATGAACCGGAACTAGCCATCTGTCCTCCTCTGAGTAGAGACCCGTTGGTGGGTCCGCCTGCCTCCAACTATCAAGGGCGGCGAGGCCTCACGTAAGGGGGAGGGCTCCCCTCTGGGAGCGGCCACCCCGGGGGAGGGTCGTTGGCCGCAGTTCGACCAACTTACGTTGCATCTCGTACCATTCCAGCCGTGAGCGAGGGTGAAGCGACAGTTTTCGTCGGGGGCGAGAAGTTCGAGGCAACGTCCACCGAGCCATTCGTCTTCGGCCGCACGAACAACGGGAAGGTCGTCGGGCTGGACCCGACAGACATGGGGATTTCTGCGGAGGCCGGCTCTATTGAGTTCCAGTTCGCTCTGTGGTGGGTGATCAACCGGTCCCGCAAGCGACACTTGTTGGTGGAGACCAACACGGGCGCACCAGCTATGCGGCTCGACGCCGGAGATCGGGTGGCTCTCACCCGGTCTCAGTCGATCGTCCTCGTCCCTGGGGCGGTCTTTACGCATCGACTCGACATTCAGCTATCGCCCGAAGCACTCAGTTCGCTACAGGTGGAAACGTCCCAAGGCAGTGGGACGATCACCATCGGAGAGATCGGGCTGTCCGAACGGGATCGGGATGTTCTCACGGCGCTCTTTAGCGGATATCTGCGCCCGTTTCCCTATCGCGACGCCCGGCCAATCTCCTACCAAGGAGCGGCCGACGTCCTCGGGTCGGACTGGACCAAGGTCACCGTCCGAAAGCAGGTGGAGCGCATAAAGGAGCGGATGGAACGCTCGGGGCTCTACTTCCAAGGTCTCCGGGCCAACGACGAGATGGCTGAGCACCTGATCGCCAATGGGATGCTGACACCGGCGGACCTCTTCCGGTTGGAGCAGGCCACGTGAACGAGCCGGCGTTCTGGATCGGCCCCGCTGCTGACCCTGATCGGTACCAGATCGGGCTGCCGGTGGGTGCGGGGTCCGAAGGCATGCTCTATCGCGGATCGATCGATGTCGGAACCGACACCAGGCTCGGTGTCGCCATAAAGATGCTGCACCCCAATCATCGGGCGCAACTCGAGGAATGGACCAAGCGCTGGTCCGCACAGGTGGAGCTTTTGCGCTCCTTGCAGGTCCCCGGCGTCGTGTCGGTTCGCGACGGTTTCGTCGGTGCGCTTCCGCACCTGAGCGAGCAGGCGAACCCCGACACAGCCAGTTTGTACCTGGTCATGAACTGGGTGGACGGCGAGCCCCTCGACACCTGGGCAGCGGCACATTCTGATGTGGGTCCCGAGGAGCGGCTGAAGTTGCTGTTGCCCATAGCCGGAGCTCTCGACCTCATGCACAGCGGGCAGGCGACGGGTGGGACGCCAGTCATCCACGGCGACATCAAGCCCTCCAATATCGTCGTGCGTGCCAACGGCGAAACCGTGCTGGTGGACTTCGGACTTATCCGTCTCCTCCCCGGCGGCAGCTACTCCTCGGGTGTTACCGGCACGCCCGGGTTCGTCGCACCCGAAGTAGAGGAAACCGGCAGCTATACGCCAGCAGCGGACCGCTTTTCCCTCGGCACCGTGGCGTACTTCCTCCTCACGGGCACTGAACTCCGAAAAGGTGAGTCTCGAGATTCACAGCGACAACGGCTGGAAGACCTCCACCCCGCATCGCCGGACTTGGTGGATCGCGTGATGAGCATGCTGGCCCCGAACCCCGAAGACCGCCCGAAGATCTTGGCCAACTGGTGTGCGCAGCTCCGCAATTCAAGTCTTGAGCAGATATACCAACCCAGCCGGATCCCGCCCATTGCCCGAACCCGAGCACCCGCTCAATCACACGACACCAACGAGAGCCAACCGGTCTCGACGGCACCCCAGCTCGACGGCCTCCCGACCCTTTCCTCAACCCCGCCGGATCGGGAACGCGAAGAGTTATCCACTCCGGTGAGGAACCGCGCGACCGACCATCGAGAGCATGCGTCCATCCTTCGGGGCAAGAATTCCAAACAGACAGCTGAGGCTTCCACCAAACGACATGGCCGCATCATCGCCGTCGTCACTCTCGTTGTTATCGTCTTGGCCGGAGCAATTGTTGGGGTGGCGCTCAGCCACGGAGGCTCCTCGGGGACGCCCCATGGCCCAGCCACATTCGCCTTCAAGCCCCAGTCCTATCTCTCAGGACTAATCGTCGATCGGACATGGACGCTGTCGGGGAAGACGGGAAACCAACTCAGCGGCAAGCTAACGGTCGACAACGGAACAGCGGCGACTCTCCACACCACCTACGACGAAGTGATCCCGAAGTCGGTGGCAGCGAACATCAACCACGTGACCTTCGGTACCCCTTACGACAAGATCGTCAACCGAGACCCCGTGGTCCAATATGACCTCAATCTCGCCGCAGCGAAATCGTCCACCGTCAGCTACAGCGCGGAGGTCGGCAAGACCACTGGGTCATGGTCTAGCCGCCTCAACAAACTGGCCAACGACCAGATCTCCGCTCAGAACGCGTTCCTCGCATTCACGAATCAGAAGGTTCTTACCCTGGCCAGTCTGAAAGTCTTACCACCCAGTCTTTCGATGACTGTCGGTGCCACCGGAACGCTGACACCTTCCGGCACAATGAGCGACGGGTCCGCGGCCCCTAGCGCTGCACTCAACGGCGTCGCGTGGAGCAGCGCCGATCCCAGCGTGGCCGACATCAGTAACCGCATAGTCACAGCAGTGGGAGTTGGTACCACCACCATAACTGCGCAGTCTGGATCAATCGAGAAATCCATCGTCGTGACCGTTACGGCTCCGGCTGGGGAACAGCCCACAACAGCCAACACGCCAACCACCCAATTGAAACCCAAGCCAACGACTGAGACGACGGGTACACCGGGGTCAACGGTCACACCGGTGACCGCGGGACAAACGGTCACACCGGTGACCCCGGGACAAACGGTCACACCGGTGACCCCGACGAAACCGACCCCAATCCCGCAGGATGCGCCGCCGACGGCTCCGACCATTAGTGGCAATAGCGGCCCAACTTTTACAGGCCACGGCCCGACCTATGCGTTCCAGTGGGGACCAGCGCATGCCAATGGGTGCCCCATTGCCAGCGTGGGATACAGCACAGTATCAGCGGACGGTCCGTGGGGGGACGTTCCGCTACCGGGTTCAGGTGAAACTGGCCCCGAAGGTTTTACCCAGCAGGTCTGGGTGAAGGCGACAGATTCGTGCGGCTTAAGTAGCGTTTCCACGGCAAGAGTTCCCACCTTTGCATTCGACTTCGAAGGCGCAACAGCGAGCGTTCCAGGATGCATGACGGATTGTCACTATCTCGAAGTGATGGCATACAGCCTTCCTCCCAACACAGCGGTCGCGTGGGTTTTGAGCCAAAACGGGAAAGTGTCTGAAGGTGAGGATCGCACCGATTCGAATGGGGACATTGATGACTCGGAGAATGGCGCCCTCGATTTCACGGATGGGACCTTCACGTTGACCATCGACAACGTCGTCGCCACGAACTTTTCTGAGGTGCCCTACACTTAGCCACTTCCCCCTGAAACAGTCCGACTTGAGCTTTTACCGAATGGGAAGGCTTCGATTTTGCATTGAGATTTCGAGTTCAGGGCAATTGGGCGGATGGGCATCTCGACCGAGGGGATCGGCCTACTTGGTATCGATGAATCCGGCGATCTTTACAAGCTTGTGGTGAAGAATCCTGGTCCACACCTCCCGAGACCCTTTCGCCCCTCGGTCCCGGTTCTCCATTTCACCAGTCGTTGGAATTGGCGGTCGTCGTTGGAGTTCTCGCTGTAAAGCGTTCGGTTTACCTCGGCTGGGCAGGTCAGTGACAAGAGTGACCGGCCCGCACGAATTACCTGACGATGCGCTACCTGGCGCGGACACCTGCGGCCATCGCTGCCCAGGTCGAAGTCCGGCAGCGGGGGAGGGGGAAAGGTCACGGGACCATCATGGCTGTCCGGTGGTTACACCGTGTCACGGCGGGGCGTCCCATTCCGCTCGATAACGAGCTGCCACCCGGTAACGCGGTCTTACCGGTTACACGCCACTAAGCGGCCCTGAGCAGGACTGTTCCTCTGAGAAGGGCCGGTGTCCTAGGTGAGGTAATCGCCCCTCCGACACGAATCAGGTCCACGTCCTTTAGGCCTGTGAACTGGGAGCTTCTCGCGGCACCTCCTCGCTCGAACCATTGGGCGAAACCGAACGGTGAGCCCGAGCGCCTGGTAAAGCGCCGCCCGGTCGGTCTGCTCGATGTCGCGGAGGAGCTTGGGGGAGGTCACGTAGTGCCGTCAGCGTCTCGAGGACCTCAGCCCGCTTGAGCGCCTTCGGAGCCGGAGAGGCCGTCGCCAAGACGGCCTCGGCCCCGCGATTGCCATGGAGTGCCGAGGCGCACTGCCGGACCCAGGTCCACCGTCACCAGGATCACACGGACTTGGTGTCTCGGCTCACTTGGAACTTTGCGCGACGCCGAGGTCAGAGTGGTGGCCGCGCCCCTCCAACGTTGCCGGTTACGGCACGAGGTAGAGCGGGCGAAGATGCCTAAGATGAAGGCTCGGGATGAAGGGGAAGACAGGAGGACCGAGAGAGTGTCCATCTGTGTTTGTGGAGCGCTAGATCCTCAGAGGGTTGCCAAATCACCCTGTAACGTGTTTTCTCAACTCGATCCCCCCAACTGACGACGATGCCGGCACTCCCACGCCGTCGACAGGTTCGGACCGGGCGGGGCCAGCTATGGCTAGTCTTGCTTATCTGGGTCACCGTGGCGGGCTGCACCAGTGAGGCCCACATCGTCGCGCCGACCGGACCACCCCCGCTCAGCAAGCTGCTGCTGGCCGGCTCTGCGAGCCACTTCTCCGACCCTTGCCAGGGCTCGTTCTTTGTCTCCGAGTGCGCGTCGGCTAGCGGCTCGGCGGGTGTGTCGCTCGACTCGCCACCCGTCCAGGAGTTCGTCCTCCGGTACCGGTCAGCGGCTTCGGCCGCGGCAGCCGAGAGGTCGCAACAGACGACCGAGTTGTCATCGGACTGGCTGTGCTCGATGCGATCAGAATGCCCGGTCACCCGATTCGACGTGAATCTCGCAAGCCCACCCGTACATGCCGTCACCTTCACCATCGGCCAGCGCGGCAACCTCTTCGAGACCACCTGCCTCGCCGCGGTGACAAAGGGCTCCTATCTTGTGAACCTCTCTTGGCTGAGCGCAAGCATGGTCTCAGTGAACAGGGTCACACCACCCGGCGCTGCTCGGGACCTCCTCAGGGAGGCGCTCCGCAAGATCCCGGCATGACGCAAGCGGACCTAGTGGAGTCCCCTGCCGCCGGCTTTGGTGCAAGGGTTGCTTGGGGCGTATACAGGTGCCCGACTACAGCCGCGCCTGAGTTGCCTGCCGGTCGGCGCACGAGAGTTCGTGTGCGGTTCGTCACGCCGCTGCGATGCTGTCACCGACGTGGTTCTCGTCGCTGGTGTCGGAAACGAGCGCGTCCGTGTCGAGAGGTTCGGGCCCACCCCCAACGGAAAGATTTCTTTCACGGGCACGTCCTGGGGCAGGGTCAATCGTCCGCATCGGTCCCTTCGGCAAGCTTGCGCCAGCCATCGCGGCGATGGCCAAATGTCGTCGACCTTCATGATGTCGTTGCCAGAGCCGGACCGTTGGCGTAGCTTCGGGATTCATGAAACCTCCGCCGTTTGGCTACAGCGCACCGACGACGCTGGACGAGGCACTGGTACTTCTGAGGGAACACGGTGAGGATGCGAGGCCCCTCGCAGGAGGGCAGAGCCTTATCCCCCTGTTGTCTTTCAGGCTGGCTCGGCCTTCACACCTGGTCGACCTGGCAGGGATCGGCGAACTGGGGAATATCAATGTCGACGGCGGCCATTTGGTGATCGGGGCCATGGTCAGGGAAGGAGCGGCCGAGCGCCATGAGGACGTCTCCCACCTCGTCCCGCTGCTGGCCCAAGCGTTGCCCCTCATCGGCCATCCCGCCATCCGGAGTCGGGGCACGATCGGGGGAAGTCTGGCCCACGCCGACTCGGCGGCAGAGTTGCCGGCGGTGGCGCTTCTGCTCGACGCCGAGCTGGTGGTGCAGAGCAATGCCCGGGGCAAACGCACCATCAAGGCTGCTGACTTCTTCATCGGATTCTTCACGACTGCGCTCGAGCCCGACGAGATCCTGACCGAGGTCCGGATCCCGGGTGCAGAACCGCACACCGGCAGCGCCATTGAAGAAGTAGCCCGGCGGCATGGCGACTTCGCCATGGTCGGCGCGGCGGCGATGGTTCGCCTCGAGAACGGGAAGGTCGCCGACGCCCGGGTCGCCCTGACGGGTGTCAGCGACGTACCGGTGCGAGCCATAGAGGCAGAGGCGATCTTGGTTGGTGCTGAACCTACCGACGAGGCATTTGCGACGGCGGCCGACGAAGCGGCAAAGTCCTTGTCGCCCCCGGCGGATCTCCACGGTTCCTCGGCCTATCGCCGCCACATTGCCGCTGTGCTCATGAGCCGGACGCTCACGGTCGCCGCGCAGCGGGCGCGGGAGGCAGCGTGAGCACTTTCGACGTCGAGCTCACCGTCAACGGAACACCGCGTCAGGGCTCGGTCGAGCCCCGCCGCACTCTGGCTGACTTCTTGCGGGAGGACCTCGAGCTCACAGGCACGCACCTCGGCTGCGAGCACGGCGTCTGCGGCGCCTGTACGGTCCTGGTTGACGGCGAACCAGCCCGGTCGTGTCTCATGCTCGCCGTCCAAGCGCGAGGGTCCGAGATCGTCACCATCGAGGGCCTTGCGACCGACGGCGTGATGAACCCGCTGCAGGAGGCGATGTGGGAGTCCCACGCTTTTCAGTGCGGCTTCTGCACGCCTGGATTTCTCATGCAGATCACCGCCCTTTTGGCTGAGAACCCGAACCCGGGAGAGGCGGAGATCCGCGAAGCATTGTCCGGCAACATTTGCCGCTGCACCGGATATGAGAGCATCGTCAACGGGGTGCTCCGAGCAGCCGGCCACGAGGACTCTGTCTCAGAGTCACGGCATTAGCGAAGCAGGAGCGACAACGTGCAGAACATGGCCGAGCGGTTCACCGGAGCGAGCGTCAAGCGCTCGGAAGATCCCCGTATCTTGACCGGGAAGGGTCGCTACGTTGACGATGTCCGTCTTCCGGGCATGCTCCACGCCGCCTTCGTGCGTAGCCCCTCTGCTCATGCCCGGATCACGAACGTCGATGTCACCGAAGCCCGCAAACTACCCGGGGTACTAGCAGTGCTCACCGGCGAAGAGCTGGATGCGCTCACTGTCCGCGGGCCGGGGTCCGCTGGAATGTTCGCGGGAAACCTGCCAATGCCCTCCTTCAGCGTCTTGGCTACCGACAAGGTCCGCCTGGTCGGAGACCCCGTCGTGCTGGTCGTGGCCGAGAGCCGCTACCTGGCCGAGGATGCATGCGAACTCGTGGAAGTGGAATACGACGAACTGCCGGCGGTGGTCACCCAGGAGCAAGCCCTTGACCCCAACGGGCCGCCGATCTTCGAGGACTTGGGCGGCAACGTGTTGGTCCGTACCCCCGTGGCCACCTTCGGCGACGTGGAAGGCGCCTTTACCCGGGCCGACCGGGTCGTGCGAGCCGAACTCCGTCAACACCGCCACCAGAACGTGCCCATGGAGTGTCGGGGCGCCGTGTGCAGTTTCGACCTCGAATCAGGAGAGCTCACGGTCTACTCCGCCAACCAGGGAGTGCATCTCGCCCGCATGGCATTCTCCACCCAGCTCGACATGCCGCTGGACAAGGTGAGGGTTGTGGCCGGCGACATCGGCGGCTCGTTCGGGCTCAAGATAGGCGCGGGTCGAGAGGAGATCGCCTGCGCCGTCGCCTCGCGCCTGCTCGGCCGTCCTGTCCGGTGGATCGAGGACCGTAGCGAAAATCTGACCGCGTCAGGTCAGGCCCGAGACGAGAGCTTCGAAGTCGAGGCGGCGATATCGGAGGAGGGCGACATCCTCGGCCTGCGGGTGAAGATGACCATCGACACCGGTTCCTACCCCGGGCTGGGGGGGACGCTGCCCGAAATTGTGAAGTCGATGATCCCAGGGCCGTACAAGATCGGCGCGCTGTCATTCGAGTCCACCGCGGTGATTACGAACAAGGCGACGTACGTCGCGTACCGCGGCCCGTGGGCTTCCGAGACATGGGTGCGGGAGCGGATGATCGACCTGATCGCCAAGGAACTCGCCGTGGAGCCCCTCGAGGTGCGACTTCGCAATGTGGTGACGCGTGGCGAGCCTCCACTCGAGACGGTGACCGGTCGGAGCCTTGTCGGAGTCACGTCACGCGAATCACTCGAGCGCATCGCCAAGCTGATCGATGTCGAAGCTTTCCGCCGCGAGCAGGCCGAAGCCCGGACTCAGGGACGGTACCTCGGACTGGGCGTGGCTACCTACATTGAGGCGGCCCCTGGACCCCGGACACCTGAAGGCGGGGGCGGGGTCCTCGGCCCCGAGCAAATGCGGCTCCGACTCGAAGACGACGGCACGGTTACCGTCTTCACTTCACAAATGCCACATGGCCAGAGCCATGAGACAACCCTGGCGCAGATTGCCGCTGACGAGTTCGGGGTGCCTTTCGATCAGGTTCGAGTCGTCGTCGGCGACACCGACGTCGTGCCGGTGGGATTCGGTACGGGTGGCAGTCGGTCGGCGACAATGGCCGGTGGGGCCTCCTTACATGGCGCCCGGGCACTGCGGGCCAAGGTGCTCGAACTGGCCGCTCACCTCTTTGAGGCCAGCCCCGAGGACATGGAGCTCTCTGACGGTGGCGCCTCGGTCCGGGGGGTGCCGACGCGGGTTATGCCCCTGGGAGAGATCGCTCGCGCCGCTCACCAGCCCGGGCGGGTGCCCCCCGAGTTCGAGGGGGACCTCGAGGTCACGGCCGCCTACGACGGTGGTGAAGGCGGCTGGGCCGGTGGCACTCACGCCGCCATCGTCGAGGTGGATGTGGACACCGGGCAGGTGCGAGTCGAGCGCTATGTGGTGGCGGAGGACTGTGGCGTCCTCATCAACCCGGCGATCGTCGAAGGTCAGGTCAGGGGTGGCGTGGCCCAGGGCATCGGTGCCGTCCTGCTCGAGCGCTCGGCGTACGATCCTGACAGCGGCCAGTTTCTCTCCGGCACGTTTATGGATTACCTCCTTCCCACAGCGTGGGAGATCCCCCGGATCGAGATCGAACATCTCGAGACCGTTCCCCTCGACGCCGACGTCAACTTCCGGGGGGTGGGCGAAGGAGGAATGATCATCGCCCCGCCCACCCTGTGCAACGCCATTGAGGATGCCCTCTCACCTATGGGCGCACGGGTCCTCGAACAGCACCTCCCGCCGTGCCGAATTCTAGAGCTCATCGGAGTAATCACTTCCGAGGCATAGATGACATCAAAGGGGCTACTCCCTAAAGCAAAGATGTCAATGTGCAGAGGCGAGCGCTGACCAGCAACTATCCAAAATCAAGGGGCGTGGACCTATGTTGCCAGTCGATCCTCCGACACTTGTGTTGACCCTTGGAGCGGCGTGAGTGGAATCGCGCATCCGGGATGAAGCGTGTGAGAGTTCGTCGCCCAGGTAGGTCGGGAGTCCAACATGTCCGCCAACCAGTAGGTCATGTCCGGATCCCAATGACGTCAGTCGTTCTCGACCGTGTAGTCCCAGTCGGCGACCACGTGTCTGCCGTCCGGCGCCCACTGCATCATGCCTTCGCCCGTCAACTCATACGCCCGGAGCTTGAACGTGAGTGTCTGGCCGGGGTGCAAGACGGCCTTCGGGGGGCGTTCGCCCGGGGTGAGACCCATGATGAAGACTGAACCGAGGTGGTCGACAGAGTGGAAGTCGGCGATCGAGACCGGTACGTCGGCACTGGCGTCCTTCATCGTCACGGTCCAAGTACACGTGGTGGCAGCCGGCTGATCGGGCAGGCCCTCACCCGGAACGATCGGCCCACTCACCGTGACGTGGACGTTGAACGCCTTGGTCTTCGCCACGACCGGTAGTCCTTCGACCTGGAAGGCGGGCCTGACCTCCGTACCGACCAGTGCAGCGTCGACGTTGGGGTGCAGCGTGTTCTTCGGGAGAAAGGACGGGTACGATGCTCCACTGCTGCATCCGGTGAAAACGATGGCGAAGAGCACGCCGACGGCGGCAAGAGCGGCGGCGGACTTACGAGCCCGGTTCGGTACGGCCCCGGCCGCCGGGGCGACGGCATTCGTCGACGGTCGAAGGATCAAGCTAACCCTTCTTGCCCGTCACGCCCTTGTGACCCGGTATCCCGGGTGAACCGTTCTCGCCGACGTGACCGGGGAACCCAGGCGAACCGTTCCCGCCGTTACCACCCGGGCTGGCGCCAACGCCCTTGCCGCCCTTGCCGCCTTTGCCTCCGTTCCCGCCGTCCCCGCCGTTCCCGTTGCACGGAGGGGTGTCGTAGGGCGAAGTCTGCGCGCCGGCGGCAGTCAACCAGACGCCGTTGACGAACTCCTCAGGCGGGCAAGCGCCATTGCCGCCATTTCCGCCATTGCCACCATGAGCGACCGCAGTGATGCCCTTGCCACCGTCACCTCCTGCACCCCCGATGCTCCCGCAGCCGGCCGCACCACCGGTGCCCCCAGCTCCACCGAAGCCGCCGACACCAATCTGGCCGTTGTATCCGGCGTGACCGAGGTGGGCGCCACTTGGGCAGTAGGAATTCGTACCGACCTGTACATAGCCCGGCGGAGTCGTGACGGTCGTGAAGGACTGGGCGGTGAAGACATCAGGGCCGAAAGAGGCCAGGCCGGGCTGCGCGGCGTATCCGATGTGTCCCTGGCCGTCGAGTCCGCCGCAGATCGTGCCCGCGGCGAGCGAGGTGGTGCTGGACGCTGTGCAAGTCTTCCCGGTAAGGAGCAGGTCCTCCATTGTTCGCAGTGCGCTGTAGTGGTTGTAGGACGTGCTCGATACGGTGCCCGGCTTGATGAGGGGACTGATCAGGACGGTCCCGGTATCGCCGCCGCCCGGGGTGAAGTCGGTCGGGTCGTAGAGCGGGTCGGCGGTGACACAGCCGCTGGTCGTTGCCGCCTCATCACCGCTCGGACAGGTCGCGCTCCCGACAGTGGACGTGGCTCCCTCGGCGCCCAAGGTCACATTGCCGTCGAAACCGTTCGGCAGCGTGACGGGTTGCCCGCCGTCATTGAGCAGCTGGAAGGTGCCGATCCACGGCTTGGCGTCGTTGTTCGATGCCGTCGTGACGCTGGCGTTGGACCCTAGCGCGACCGGCCCGGTGTCGCTGACCGCTCCGACGAACGTGTCCGGTGGAATCGCGTTGCCGTTGGCATCGGTACCCGAGACGAGTCGGCCGGTGTCGTCGGCGTTGATCTTGGGGTCGGTCACCATGCTGGAGGCGGCGGTGACAAGGGCTGGCTCAGTTGCCGCGCCGGGTGACCCGCTGAGGTTGGCGCTCTCTCCGGAGAGGCCGGTGGGTCGATCGATGAATCCCGACGCACCCGGTCCTGGTTGGAGCTGCTCGCCCGTGCTGTTGGTCACTTCGGGGTCGTTCGGCCCGGTCGGCTCGGTGCTCACGTTCTTGCCGTCGATGTTTTCACCGGCTGCGTCCGCCGCGATGCCATAGGCACCGTAGAGGGAATCGGCGCCCGGTGCCGTGCTTCCTGCCGTGCCGAAAGTCGGCTGGTCCGTCGGTGCGGTGAAGGTGGTGCTGTCGCCCGGGGCCGGCACATTGTTGAAGCTGTTGCCGACCGTGAACGGAGGATTGGCTTCGTCAAAAGTGATGTCGATGAGCCCTCCGTCGGCAAAGGCTGCCGACTTCTCGATCAGCGGGACGTAGTAGCGGAGGAACAAGTCAGCCGCGTACAGTCCACCGGTGTAGTTGATGGGAGTCGTCGCTTCGGGGTCGTCGGCCGGCAGGCCCGCCGGGGTGTAGTTCGGGGTCCCGTTGGCGGTGAAGGCTCCGGAGAGATTGTTCCCCTGGCAGGTTGCATCGTGGGCATCGCTGCAGTTGTCCGGCGTGATCCAGTTGAACGCTGGAACCTCGTTGGCCGGGAGGCCCAGGTCGTGGGCCAGGCCGTAGGTCGGGTCGTCCAGGTTTGCCACATGGTTGGCGTCACAGTTGGTCTCGGATCCGGCGGTCGGGTGTCCGTCAGGCTCGGGAGTGGTCGGCTGATTGAGCGCCGGTTGCGCCGGGTAGGTGACCCCGTTCTGCGCGCCTGCGGACTCACCCGTCAGCGATGTGAACCAGCCGGTCGGGAAGTGCTTCGCCACGAACTGGTCAGCCGGATCTCCGTTTCCATTGGCGTTGGCCGGCTGAGCACCAGTGAAGCTCGTGACGTCGCCGGTTGGCGCCACCAGATTCGTCGGGTCGGTGACCGCGTTGTTGCTCGAAGTCCCGGGGTAGGCACAGGATGCGTCATCCCGACCCGGAACCGTGTCGGTCACGCCCGGAGTTGAACCCGTCACGTACGTGGTGGAACCCACGGGCTGGGCGCCCCCGAGATCCTGTGCGTAGGCCTTCCACGCGACACCCGCAGCGTTGTACTGATTAAAAAGGGTGCTGACGTCGGTCGGGTACACGCAGCCGTTGCTGCCGAGCGCGGCGTCCACGCCGCCGTGGGTCAGTAGTTGACCGTAGTTACCGTTGGTGGCGCTGGTCGGTGCGGGCGCGCTGGTGTTGGTTCCCGCGCTGTCGGTGGTGCGGTCGGTGTCAGTACCGGTTCCGACCGTGCCCGTGGTGATGATCCCGCTGTTGTTGTTCGTCATGGACGCCGTCGTCGAGCAGTCGTCCTGCACGTCGTAGGAAGGAGCCTGGCCGGACACCAGCGAGATGTAGTTGTCCATGCTGAAGTGGCCGGTGCCGTAGTAGTTGGTGAGTAGCGCGCCCTGTTGCGGCAGTGTTTGCCACAAATAGCTGTTCTGATTGAGGCCCGTGAAGGTCTCGTCGTAGGACTTGTTCTCCAAGATGATGAGCCAGACATGCTTGACGCCGCCGACAGGGGTGCCGGTGGACGTGATGACGCACTGAGCCTGCGAGCTTGTGCCGCCGGTCGGCTGCTTCAGGGTGCTTCCGGCTGGGCAGCTCGTCGGGACCACAGGTGAAGGACCGGCGAAGGCTCCGGAGACCGCCACAGTGGACAGGGCGACAAGGGATACGGCGGCAGTTGCTGCCGCGACCAGCATCGTTCCCGTCTGTAGACGGCGGTGCTTCATGGTTCGTGAGAATCGCATGAGGAGCACGGTAAGACGGGCGGGTTAACGAGTAGCAGACATTGTGCAACGACGGTCTTATCGTTACGTGACCGAAGGTCGAACACTCCTGCGCCACTGCCCCGCAGGGAAGGTTGGGTTATCGAATCAGTGCGGTTGTGTGGCGAGCGCGTCACCAAGCTTGCGGATTTTGGACCTGTCCGAGTGCGGGAGCAATTTCAGGTCCCGGGGGCACAACGTCAGGAGAGCGACGGCTTCGATCGAGTTGAAGGTGAGCACCGACAACGGAAGATGCGTTGTTGCCTCTTCGCCTCTCGCACCTACGGCCACCGATGCCAGTGCGTTGTCGACTCCCTCTCCGCTGTGCAGGAAGGCGCAGAAGGCCGTTCCATCCGTCAAAAGAGCCCGTAGAGCAACATTTCCCTGCTTTTGCACGTAGGTAGCCAGAGCTGAATCGGTCTCCGAGACCTTCGTGAAAAACCGTCCGTCCTGAGCGACAGAGGTTTTTGGTGCCGCCAACTGCGTCGAAGGTGTCGGCTTGGACGAACTCGACGCCTGAGACGATGTGGTCGTGGCCGGCGATCCGACCTGGCCGCCCGCGGTGCCGACAAACGCCAGCGCTGACAGTTGGCAGGCTGAAGCTACGAACAGGCGCTTGCTCCATCCTGCTGCCGCCACGTCTGCAGCATTGCAGACTCCGCCTCGGTGTGTCATCCCACGCCGGCCTCGACATCTGGGCGGACCCGAGATTCCTGGTCTCCGAACACCTGTTCAATCTCATCGCCATGATGGCGAACTCGAAACTCGTGAAGACCCACCCCAAGAGGCTTGATCCATTCCGTGCCGATCACGGCCACCCGCACCCCCGCGCGGCAGACGAAGCAACGATGATCCGTCCGTTACTTGGATGAGCGGACCTTGCCAACGTGAAGATTGCTATCCGGATCGCGTTGCCACAGATCATCCGTCGACCGTAACCGCCTGGACTCAGCAAACGCACCAGCGGCCGTCGTTGAGCTTACTCCGGGCTGCGCCCTGCGTGAGCTGTACCGCCAGGGCGAGGGCAGCGTGTCGCAGAGCCGTCGACGGCGGCATGGGCGGGGTGCTACTCCCGGGCCGCGTTCGGTTTACGTCTTAAGACCAGAGCAGTGACGGTTATGTGATGTAAGGAAACTCAGTGATCAGTGCGAAACGCCGAGAAGAATTGTTCGCAATTCTTCGTTACATCGGGCGAATTCGGGAGAATCGGGGAAATTCCGATGTGATACTGCCCCCGTGAAGCGAGCGGTGGTGGCGGGCGGCGGAATCCTCGGGACCTGGCACGCACTCGAGCTCTGTCGGGCCGGTTATACCGTGGTGCATCTCGAAGCCGACGCCGCACCCCAAGGTGCGTCGGTGCGTAATTTCGGCCTGATCTGGGTCAGTGGCCGCCGCACCGGTGTCGAGCTCGAGACCGCTCTGCGCGCCCGGCAGCGGTGGGAGGAAGTGGGCGCCAACCTTCCGGGCGTCGGATTCAGGCCGTGCGGATCCTTGACCCTGGCGACCACCGACGGAGAGCGCAAGGTGATGGAGGAATTCGCCGCGCATCCCGACGCAGCAGCGCGATCGATCACCTATGTCGATCCCGACGAACTCGTGTCGATCAATCCGGCGGTGCTCGGCGAGATTTTCGGAGGTCTGTACTGTACCGACGACGCCGTGGTCGAGCCCCGCTGCGCGCTCGGCGCGCTGCGGGGCTACCTCTCGGGCCCTTCCGGCCCGGGGTCCTACGCCTTCCACCCCGGGCGCCGTGTGCACAGCGTGGAGGATCACGCCCTGGTCGACACCACCGGCAGACGCTGGGAAGGCGATCTGATTGTCCTGGCCACCGGTGCCGACTTCGATCACCTGCCCGGTACCGAACGGATGGCCGCCCGCGTGCGCCGGGTCCGTCTCCAGATGTTGGAGACCGAGCCCTGCGTCGGGGAGCTCACCACGGCGCTGGCCGATGCCGACACGCTGCGCTATTACCCGGCCTACGAGGTGGTGTCGCAGGACCTTTTGGGCCCGCCGTCCCCGGTCGCCGCCGCCCACCATCTCCAACTCCTCCTGGTCCAACGGGCGGACGGGAGCCTGACCATCGGCGACACGCACGCCTACGACGAGCCGTTCGATTTCGCGCTGGTCGAAGATCCGACCTTCGAATTGCTGGACCGGGCCGAAAGGCTGTTGGGTGCCGCGCTGCCCCCGGTGGCCCGACGTTGGGAGGGTGTCTACGCCCAGTGCACCGACGGTTCCGTCTGTGCCCTCGAAGAGTTGGGTCCCGACGTGTGGCTGGTCACCGCGCCCGGCGGCCGGGGCATGACCTGCTCGCCCGCTATCGCGGCCGACACGCTCGCGGCCGCGGGGGTGCTGACATGATGGGTCCCTACGCGCTGGCCGTTCTCGATATGGCCGGCACGACCGTCCGCGATGACGGTGCCGTGGATGAGGCGTTCACCACGGCGCTGTCCTCGGTCGGTATCGGGGTGGACGACCCCAGGTTCGCCTCAGCCCAGACCTATGTGCGCGACACCATGGGTCAGTCCAAGGCCGACGTCTTCGCCGCCCTCCTTGAGCCCGCCGACGCGGCGCGGGCCACGGACGAATTCGCGCGCGCCTATGAGGGCATCGTGGCCGAGGGCCGCGTGGTGCCCATAGAGGGTGCGGCCGACGTGTTCGCCGCGTTGCGCACCGAGGGCGTACAGGTGTGCGTGACCACGGGGTTCGCCCCGAGCACGCGTGATGCGTTACTCGCCGCGTTGGGTTGGCTGGCGCTTGTCGACCTGGCGCTCTCGCCAGCTGATGCCGGCCGGGGACGGCCGGCGCCGGACATGATCCTCGCCGCCATGGAGCGCCTGGGCGTCCCCAACGCCGGTGCGGTAGCGGTGGTGGGCGACACGACGAGCGACCTCGAAGCCGGCACCAACGCGGGCGCCCGTGCCGTCATCGGCGTGCTCAGCGGTGCCCACGACCGCAAGACCCTCGCTGCCGCGCCCCACACGGACCTCATCGACGACGTGACCGGGCTGATCGGTGTGCTGAGCCGTAGCTGATCCGGCGGCTGATCACCTGACTCATGATGCAGATCCTCATATTCCCATGACCCCGTGATCCCACGATCCCCATGAAAGGAAACTACAAATGAAGATACGCCTCCGCGCCGCGCTCACCAGTGCTGCCGCACTCACCGTCGGTGCGGCGTTCGCCGGCATCGCGCCGTCCACCGCGGGAGCATCCGTCAACCCGTCGACGGCGACGTCTGTTGCTGCGTTCGGGGGGATGTCCGGGCTCATAAAAGCGGCCAAGAAGGAGGGGACGCTCAACGTGATCACCCTTCCGGCCGACTGGGCCAACTACGGCAACATCATCAAGGACTTCTCCGCGAAGTATGGGATCAAGGTCAACTCGGAGAACCCCGACGGCACCAGCGCGGACGAGCTAGAGGCGGTGACCACCGAGAAGGGCCAATCCCGTGCGCCCGACGTCCTCGATGTGGGTCCGTCGTTCGCCTTGACGGCAGCATCGGAGAAGTTGCTGGCTCCCTACAAGGTGCAGAGCTGGGACGAGATCCCGAGTACGGCCAAGGCCTCGAACGGCGACTGGTTCGACGATTACGGCGGGTTCGTTGCGATCGGGTACAACTCCAAGGTTGTCAAAGACCCGCCGACCTCCTTCGCCGACCTCCTCAAGCCCGAGTACAAGAACGAGGTGGCCCTCAACGGGAACCCGACTCAGGCGGGTGCGGCTTTCGCCGCCGTGTACGCGGCGGCGCTGGCCAACGGCGGATCGTTCAGCAACATCGAGCCGGGGGTCAAGTACTTTCAGAAGCTGGCCGCTGCCGGCAACTTCGTTCCGGTGACCGGAGGTCCTTCGACCGTCGAGAGCGGCCAGACGCCGATCCTCATCTGGTGGGACTACCTCGAAGAGTCCGAGGTGGCCAAGACGTTCCCCGGGTGGAAGGTGGTCATCCCTTCTGACGGTCACTACGCGTCCTACTACGTGCAGGCCATCAGTGCCTCGGCTCCGGACCCGGCGGCGGCCCGCCTCTGGGAGGAGTACCTCTACTCCGCCACCGGCCAGAATCTCTGGCTCCAGGGCTCGGCTCGTCCGATTGAGCTGGCCGGCCTGCAGAAGAACGGAACGGCGAACAAGACGGCGTTGGCTGCCCTGCCCGCCGCCCCGAAGGGCACCATCTCCTTCCCGACGCAGTCGGAGCTCACGGCGGCCGAGACCGTCGTGACACAGAACTGGTCGTCGGTCACCGGGTGACCCTCGGGTCAACCCCGGAGGTCAAGCCCCTCCCGCGGCGACGGGCGCGTAAAGCGCTCGTCGCCGCGACGGGGATCCTCCCCTTCGGCATCTACGTCACCCTCTTTTTGGTGGTGCCCACGCTGGCTGTGGCGATCGGGGCCTTCCGGACGCCTTCGGGGCAGTGGACATGGAGCAATATCTCGGTGGCCACTCACGGGACGTACGCCCATGGGTTCGTGATGAGCATCGAGCTCTCCCTTTTGACGGCCATCGTCCCCGGGGTCCTTGGTCTCATCGTGGCCTACGCCGTGCTCACCTCGAAAGGCCGAGCCTTGCGACGGATCGTCTCCACCGCCTCGGGCGTTTTCGCCCAATTCGGCGGGGTGCCCCTGGCCTTCTTGTTCATCGCCACCCTGGGCACCACAGGCCTGGTCACCAACTGGATGAAGGCGCTCGGTTTCGACCCCTGGGACCACGGCTTCGACCTCTACACGTTCTTCGGGGTGGCGATCGTCTACGCCTACTTCCAGCTACCCCTCATGGTGCTGGTCATCACGCCGGCGCTCGAGGGGCTGCGCCCCTCGTGGCGGGAGGCGGCGTCGGGGATGGGCGCGCGTGGCTGGCAGTACTGGCGCTACGTGGGCGGTCCGGTCATCTTCCCCTCGTTCCTCGGGGGAGTACTTCTCCTCTTCGGCAGCGGCCTCTCCGCCTATGCCACGGCGGAAGCCCTCACGAGCGGCAGCATCCCGCTCACCTCCATCCAGATCGGCTCCTTCCTCAACGGCAATGTCATCTCCGGTCAGCAGAACGTGGGCAAGGCCCTGGGGCTTGGATTGGTGGTGATCATCGCCGTGGCGATGGTGTTCTACAGCATGTTGCAACGAAGGGCCTCCCGTTGGTTGCGATAGGCGAAGTCGACGCCCTGTTCGACACCCAGGAGGCCGTGACCAGGTCACCCCGACCCTGGAAAACCGGACTGCGTACCATCGCCTGGTGGCGCGGGATCGTTCTGGTGTGCACGGCGGCTTTTTTCCTCATCCCGATCTACGCCGCCCTGCGCTTCTCGTTCGAGGGCACCACCGGCGGATTCACATTCTCGGCCTACACGGCCATACCGAGCCAGGCCGGGTTCACCGCCGCGCTAGACCTCTCGATACGCCTGGCCGTGGTCACCACGTTCATCACCCTCTTCCTGATGGTCCCCACCACGGTCTACGTTCATCTCCGGCTGCCGGGGCTGCGCCGGCTGTTCGACAGCATCACCATCATCCCCATCGTCATTCCCCCCATCGTCCTGATCATCGGGGTTCTCCAGGTCGCCCCGAACACCCTGAAGAGCACGCCCTACCTCTTGGCGTTCGAGTACACCATCCTGGCCATGCCCTTCGTGTACCGCTCCCTCGACGCCGGCCTGCGGGCCATCGAACTGCAGACGCTCGTCGAGGCCTCCCGGTCGCTTGGCGGCCGCTGGGCGCCAACCCTGTGGCGTGTCATCGTGCCCAACCTCCGGACGGCGCTGCTCTCGGCCACCGTCTTGACCGTGGCCCTCGTCCTGGGGGAGTTCACCATGGCCAGCCTGGCCCTCTTTCAGACCATCCCGGTGTGGATCTACCAGTTCGCCCAGGACGACGGGCACGTGTCCACGGCGGTCTCGCTGCTGGCGCTGGTGGTCACGTGGGCCGTACTGATGGTGATCTCCTCGTTCGACCTGCGGCGCATCCGTCGAATGGCCCAGCAGCGAAAGGATGCCTGATATGACCATGACGGCCCGCCAGAAGTCGCCGGTGACCGAGCAGGCGGTCGGCTCGGTCGAGCTTTTGGGCCTGCGCCGCCAGTTCGGTGCCACCCAGGCCCTCGACGGCTTTACCCTCACCCTCGAACCCGGTGAGCTAGTCGCCCTGCTCGGTCCGTCCGGGTGCGGGAAGACCACCGCCTTGCGGGTCTTGGCCGGCTTCGAGACGGTTGACACGGGGAGCGTCCTGGTCGACGGGGTCGACCAGTCCCGTATTCCCCCCCAGCGGCGCGACATGGGAATGGTCTTTCAGAGCTACAGCCTCTTCCCCAACATGACGGCGCAGGACAACGTGGCTTTCGGCTTGCGCATGCGCAAGGTCGGGGGCCAGGAGCGACGCGCCCGGGCCCTCGAGCAGCTCGAGTTGGTTGGTTTGGCTTCCGAGGCGGCAAAGTATCCCCACCAGATGTCGGGCGGGCAGCAACAACGGGTGGCCCTGGCCCGCGCCCTGGCCATTGAGCCGCGCGTGCTCCTGCTCGATGAGCCACTGTCGGCGCTCGATGCCAAGGTACGCGTGCAGTTGCGCGAGCAGATCCGCGTCCTGCAGACCCGCCTCAAGATCACCACGCTGTTCGTGACCCACGACCAAGAAGAGGCGCTGTCCATGGCCGACCGGGTCTGCGTCATGCGGGCCGGGCGGATCGAGCAGGTCGACACGCCGTCCACGCTGTACTCCGCCCCTGCGACGCCCTTCGTGGCCGAGTTCGTCGGGACCATGAACCGGATTCCCGGCGCCATCACCGACGACGGGCGGGTGGGCCTCCTCGGTTCGGTGGTCGACATCCGCACGGCGGTCCTGGGGAGCGGCGTGGGCGGGGGCGGCTACCCGTCCGGCACGCCGGTCGACGTGCTCGTCCGACCCGAAGGCCTGGCCGTCACCCCTTCGCGGCAGGGCCGGGGCATCGTGATGACCACCACGTTCCTGGGATCGATCACGCGCCTGGGCCTCCTCCTCGACGAGGACGTGATGGTCTACGCCGACCTCTCCAACTCCGCGGTCGCCGTCCCCACCGGATCGGCCGTCGAGGTCACGTTGACGGAGCGCTCGGTGATGGTGGCCGACCGCACGGCGTCGGTGCACTCGGTCCCGAACTCCGTCCCGACTCCTGTAGAGCCGCAGGTGTCCGATCATTGATCGGCGAGCGCCCCGTGTGCGGGCGGCCGCAGCAGGCCTGATAGGAGGTTCGACCTTGTGAAGTGGTCTGGGTTGCAACCCACCGAAGCGGGTTGGAGTCCCCCCTCCGACACTGGGGTTGATCTGGGATGACGCATCTTGACGCTCAGTTCATCCTCCAGTTGACGTCGTTGTCGCAGTTCTCCGCGTGCGCCGATGCGTCCCGGTCGGCTGATCATTGTTCACTCGGTCCGCAGCAGCAACGCCGCCGGCGTGCGGGCCGCGGTACGTCCCGGAATGGCGGCAACCAAGTTACCGAGGGCCAGGGCACCGAGCGCGATGGCCACGATCGCCAGAGCGGGCTCGGTCGGGTTGGGCACGACGTAGATGTTGGTTGCGAACAGGTCCCACAAGTACCTCCCGGCGACGACACCGAGCGGCACTCCGACCACGAGTCCGATCACCACGGCGACACTGGATTGCCAGGCCACGCTCGCCCTCAGCTGGCGGCCTGTGAAGCCGAGCGTTCGCAACATCGCCATGGAGCGGCGGCGGCGCCGGACCGAGGCGACGAGGGTCAGACCCAGCGCAGCTACCGCCCCGACCGTCAAGCCGAGGCCGAGGATCAGCGGCGTGGCACCCATCGAGTGGTAGTTGACGATCTCGGCCGGCCTCTCGACCCCCAGCACGTAGCTGCCATTGTTCCCCGGGGTCGTCAGCTTCGCCGCGATGTGGTTCAGCGACCGCAGTGCGGTCTGGTGGTCCGCTCCGGGCTTGAGGCGCACGAATTCGGTGTTAGGGCCGGCCGGGGACACGCTGAACTGGTTGCGTACCGATGCAGGGAGGAGCTGGTAGGGCACGACCGCTCCCGTCCCCATGGACGCATGCCCCGTGACGCCGCCGACGCCCACTGCGGGCATGGTGGCCGTGCCGACGATACGGAGGAGGTGCGGGGTGGACGTCCCGTAGCGCACCGTGACGGAGTCCCCGACCGACTTGTCGATCTGGGCCAGCGTGCGTGGACCGAGCACGATCTGACCCGGCCCGTCGAAGCCGTGGCCGGTCAGGATCGGTGGCGCCACAGTTGCACCGGGTGACCCACCGAGGACGGGCACCGTGAGGCCGTCGATCTGCAGGTTGCCGAACCAGTACCCGGACCAGGCCGCCACGCTCGGATCGTGGTCGAGGAGCGTCGTCGACCGCGCGGCCGGAATGTCGCCGACCCCGCCTCCGGACATCAGGGCGTAGTTCCAGTTCCATCCATAGAGGCGAGGGTGCGACACAAGGGAGTTGAGGCTCGAGCCGAAGATGACGGTGGCGATGATGACCACCACGGCCAGGGTCGCGCCGAGCATGGCGGAGCGCACCGGCACGGCCTCGCTCTCCGCCCCCGGCTCGAGCGCGAAGCGGATGCCGGTGACCGCCGAGACGGGCAGGCCACCCGCGGACGCGGCACCTTCAATCCGCGAAGGCGCGCGGGGCCGGCGGCGCGTCCCGGTGCGCTGCGGCGCCCGCTGCACGGCCAGCACGATCGCCACGGAGCCCAGCACCACGACGAGCACCGCCACGCCGAGACCGAGCACGGTCCAGTCGAAGGCGACTCCGGGGTCGGGATAGTACGGACGTACCGGGCCCAGCGGTGCGAGCGGGGAGAGCGCCACGGCGACGGCGGCGGCCAGCAGCGCGCCCACCACGACGGCGCCCATGATCCCGAGCAGCCCGTCGCCTGCGGTCATGAGGGGGTTGGCGCCGAGCGCGCGCAGGGTCCGCTCCTCCGGAGCCCAGAAACCCAACTGCCGGCCGATCACCTGATCCGCGATGAGGAGCGCAGCGAGCCCGGCGATGAGACCGAACACCCCGAGGGCGATGGCCTCCGGCTTGATGGCATTCTGGGCCTTGGTGACGTCGGTGGAGGTGTCGTAGAAGTCGTGGGGGAGTTTGGAGGGCATGACGCCCTCGAGCTCCTCTTCGACCGCCGGCACGTCGCGGCTTCCCTGGTCGAGCTGCAGGAAGGTGAACGTGAAGTCGGCGCAGCAGTTGTCCAGCCGCTGCGTGAGGGCCGGCGTGAAGATGACGGCCGTGGGGCCGTTCGCATCGATCTCGTCCTGCACGACGGCGTCGTTGACGACGACGGTCCCGACGAGGGTGAGTCTCTCGTGCAGCGCGGGAGGTGCGTTCGCCGCCGACTCGAACTGGGCGCTGGTGTAGGTGCCCCAGGTGACGGTCTGCCCGACGTGGAGGCCCAGGGCGTCGGCGGCACCCACGGTCATCATGATCTCGTTGGCCCGCTTGGGGTCGGCCATCCGTCCCTGCAGGACCGTGACCCGGTCCAGGTTGAAGTAGAGCCCGTCGACGCTTGCGTCGACCTCGAAGTTGGCCTTCTCCGCCGCTGACGTCGGTTGCCCGTTCGCTCCGATCGGCTCGCTGTAGATGCCCGAGTAGCTCTCGGCCCGCCCGACATGGGGCAAGCGGGCGACAGTGGCCACGAGGGGGCCGTCGTAGCCGGTTGTGTACCCGAGCGCCGGATTCCACAGTGCCGTGGCGAGGCTCAGGTTGGACGGGTTGGTGCTGGCCAGGAAGGTGGGGAAGGAGGACTCGGTGCGCCGGGCTGCGGCGAGGGCGCCCATGGAGAGGCCGCCCACCAGCCCGATGAGCAAGACGAGCGACAAGTAGGCGCCGCTGCGCTGCCGGAACGTGCGCTGGAAGCGGTACCAAGCGACCTCTAGCACGCCTGTTCTCCGACGAGTGAAATCATTGAGGTTGCGCCGTCGTACATCGAAGCTCCTGTAGCGCGTTCACTCGTGCAGTTCACAAGGAAAGTGTGACGGGTGCCCCGTCGGCGGCCAAGGGGGGCAGCATCTGGACCGCCTTCGTGCCAGCACCCGAACTTTTGGCAGGGTAACCGCGCCATTCTGGGACGGTAAGGGCAGCAACTCACCTTTGACAGAATCTCCACGCCGGAGCTCTTAGCAGGGCTTTCGGTTGTGTCAGGCCCCTTTGAGGGTCACCCGGCCTCGTAGCAGGGCCGGTGTACTCAGGGGGTCATACGCCCCTCCGACACCAGGGTTGAGCTGGGGAAATACGCTCAAGTCAAAGGTCGTAACGGTGCTGGTCTGGGTCTTTGGCAACGCGCCCGGGCGGCTTCAGTAGGGGTTTCTGATGGCTCGGATCACCCGGTTGGCACCCTCGGCCTGGTAACCGGTGAAGTTGGCGAGTTGGCCCAGGATGATGTTGACCCCGACGGCACTGAGGAAACAGACGATGACGGCGTTGGAGACGAAGCGCGCGACTCCCAGTTTGAACAAACCGGCAACAATCATGATGAGACCGGTGACCATGGCGAGGGTGAAGAGGGCCCGAGCCGGATCACGCGAGGTGTGGACGGCCGGGACATCGGAGATGATCACTGCCATCGCCCCAGTGGCCTGGACCGCCATGAACGACGAACTAGTGGCGGCCGCCCCTGAGAAGGTACCGAACATGTAGGCGTACAGTCCCGACAGCGGGTTGACACCGGCCAGGAGCCCAGCAGCGAGGCCGTCCGGAACACTCTCGATGCCCAGTACAAGGCCGGCAACGGCGTCGTGGTGCAGGTGCTCTCGACGTACGATGAATCGACTGGTCAAAATCGGGGGCCACGCGAAGGTATGGCCGAGCCGCAGCCGGAATTCACCTTGGCGATAGATCACACCCCGGAGGCGCTGGTCCCCTGAGATGTCCGAGTGCTTATCCGGATGCCTCGTCATCCCGAGACAGTATGCCCGATGGTTCGCCGATGCTGAGTCTCCGGTCGTACTCGAATCACCCGGCCGGGATGACGACTCAATTTTGACCCGGCCCTAACCTCACGGAATAGGAAGAAATGGAGACTCACGGCCTCCACCTAGGAGTTCAGCTTCATGACCTCGGCAAAGGTGCCTGATCCCGCCAACAAAACCCTCGGCGAACCACTGCACACGTCGCGCAGAGCGGCGATCGTCCAGCTGGTCGAACGTCTGATCACGGCCATTCGTGCGGGTGACGAAGCGATGGTTGAGAGAACAGTGCTGGCGCTCAGCCAACGCAGCCGCTGGCTGGCGCCTCTCGGGCTGTTGGTGGGGGCCTTCGCCATGCTCTTCCAAGGCGTGAAGCTGCTTTTCACCAACTGGAGGCTCACGCTGGTGCAGGTCCTGCCCGCTATGTGGGTCTGGGCCGCGATGCTTGATCTCAAGGTCCATGCACTGCACGGAAAGGAATTCCACGTTCTGCGTGGACCACTCCTCTGGCTCGTGCTGCTGGTCATCGCGGGACTTACCGCCGGCAGTTACTTTCTCAACGCAGTCTTCGCGTTCGCTATCTCCAAGTCAGGTGCCCCTGAAATTCGCCCGGCGTTCACTGAAGCGAGAAACCACCTCGGTACCATTCTCGCCTGGGGCCTGGTTGTGGGCCTGCCGCTTGGCTTCGTGACCATGGTTGTCGATCGCTGGGGAAAGTTCTGGTTCTCCCTCACCCTAAGCATCGTCGTTGCGGTCATGATGGTCACCTACGTTGCTGTGCCAGCGCGGCTTATTGGAGCGAAATCAGAGCGTTCCACAAGGGACAAGCTCACTGCTTCCGCTGTCGGAGGAGCAATGGGAGCGGTGGTGTGCACACCGCCATTTGCGCTGGGTCGCGTCGCCATTCTGCTGTTGGGTTCGCATACCTTCCGCTACCTGGCCATCCTGCTACTGGTCATAGCAGTCGTCCTGCAGACCGGAGCGACGAGCTCGGTGAAAGCGATCAAGATGAGCGCCAAGTTGGCTGTTGGCAAGATCCCGGAAGACAAAGCAGCCGTCACCGTGCCCGAGAAGGTGGAGACCGCCTGAAATGCGATCAGCTCACCCATGTCCGAAAGGACGTGAACAGATGTGCCTTGGACCTCCTAAGAGTATCTGTCGTCGAATACCTTGGAAGCCGTGGCAGGAACCCAGCAGCCGGCGCCCCTTCGAGGCTCAGGAGTGAACCAGAGCAGCGAGCAAACGCCGCGCTACGGAGTCGACCTGGGGTTAGGGATGACGTTTCTCGTCGGTGCCTGGCTGCATGCTCACCATGTTCCCAAACCGAAAAGGGACAAGGAGCCGTCACGAGTCACGAAGGCCGCCGGCGCAGGGCTCATCGCTGTATTCGTGGTCGGCATCGCGATGTACACACCATCGCCCACCTATCTGGCTGCCCTCGAAATCGTCGCCAGTGCCAAACTGAGCACAGCTGCGGCGGCTGCCTGGATCGCCTTCGTGATGTTCCTACTTCTCCTGACTATTGAAGTCCCGATCCTGCTCTTCTGGCTGGCGCCGGGATGGACAGTTCCGAAACTCTCTGCCCTCAACCAGTGGCTCGGGCGGAATGGGCGAATCCTCTTCGCCAGTTAAATCGGCGGAGCGTCAGTCGGTAACCAACGCCGCCCGTCGAGCCGCTTGCACTACGGCCCGACGGTCACCCTCGGTCGCTATCCGTCCAGACAGGCTTCGGGGCCAGAGCTGCTTGGTGAGGACGACGTTAATTTCGCTGGCGAGCAACGTGACGCGGGCTAGCAAGGCGATCCACACGAGAAGGCCGAATATCACGGCAAAAGCGCCGTACACGTCACTTGCTCCTCTAACCACGCGCCCGACGTAGGTGGCGCCAATGAGTTGGAGAACCCAGAGGGCGATACCACCCATCACGCCCCCTGCGTAGAAATTTCGCCATGGGAGAGCTTCCTGTGTGAGGATGCGAAACGCCACTGTCAGCACCGCAATATTCAGACAGATAGCCAGAAGACCGCCGAACAGGCGGCCCTCCCAAGGGAGTCCTGGAAGCAAAGCCACCAAACTCGTGGCCGCAGTGGTGATCATGATGCCTACACCGACGACAGCAAGGGCGCCGAGGGCCCGCAGCTGCACGATGATGAAGCCGGGGCGCTGGAATGGTGGTATGCCCCACTGGAAATTGAACGCATTCTGCGTGCGTTTGATGACGGCGAGCCCGGACCAGGTGGCAATGAGGAAGCCGACGACGAGAACCCAACCGCTGGAGTCGAGAACAGTCTGACTCTCGCGGAGCTGCGTCCCCAGCAGCGGGATCTTCGAATAGACGCTATCGAGGATCTGATCGCGCAGTTCGGCGTGTCCCTCGAGCACAATTACGAGCACCGTGACCAACACAAGCAATAGAGGGAAGAGGGAGATAAAGCCGAAGTAGGAGAGCAGAGCTCCGTTGTCTCGGCCGCCGTCCTCCCGATAGCGCAGAAGCACGGCCGCAAGAAAGGAGGCTCGTCGGTGCTTCTGCTGCCAGACATCAATGCGCATGAGCATCCGACGGCCCCGGGTCTCCTCACGGCGACCGTCGGCGTCTGTGGTTGATGGGTCTGACATCTCGACCAGCGCTATCGGGATACCGACGACGTGCGGTGCGTTTCGACGGTGGCGAGAGCATCACGCATTCGAGTGGGAACGTGACGCGCCTTGTCGAGGCGTTCCTCGGCGTGTTTGCTCATGAGAGTGTCCTGTACGGTCGTATTTCCCAATCGTTGTGGGGTTCTCAGGGCGACAGCTCGTTGCCGATGGGCGACCTCAGGCGCCAGAGATTCCAGGGACCAGACCCCATCCATTTCCACCTCGAGGGCGAAGCTCAGGACGATTCTGATGAGGACGATCAGACCCAGTCCGGCGACGCTCCTCAGGGTTGTCTCGCCGCCATCACCAACGCGACCTATGTCGAAGATCAGTGTGTCCCTCCTTCGTTGAGCGCGATTACCCACCTCAGCACCTGTCCTGCAAACAGTAGAACGCTCGACCCTCCGGCCCCTGTGGTTGGGATTTCGCAAACAAGGAGGATAGGCGGGTTAAGTTTCCTCGCGTGGTCGGCTATTACTTGGGGCTCTTCGTGCTGGTCGCGATCATGGGAGCTGGCATACCAGGGCTGGGCGATGCCGCGCTGATTGCGGCCGGTACTCTCGCCGGACAGGGTCAGCTCAATTTGGCTGTCATCCTGCTCGTCGCTGGTACTGCGTGGATGGCAGGGTCAGTCGTGGGCTACAAGATCGGCCAACGCCAGGGTCGAAGATTGCTCGACCATCCAGGTCGACTCGAATCGATGCGGCGCAGCACGTTGAGTAAAGGTGACCGTTTGTTTGGCCGCCACAACTTCGTTGCCTCGATGGTGCTGCCCGCTTTCGTCTCGGGCATCTTTCACGTGAGATACCACATCTTCCTTGCGGGGGCGGCCGTATCCGGGACCCTCTGGGTCGGCGGCTACGTCTTTGGTGCCTACTTTATCGGCCCCCAAGTGGCCGATCTGCTCCGTAGCATCGGCCTCAAAGGGATACTAGGCGTTGCCATAATCGCCTTGCTCGGCTCGATGCTCCGCAGGGTGTGGCACTGGGCGAGAGAGCGGTAGAGCCCCACAGGCCATCGGCACCGGTCGCGGCTCTGGGTGAAACCCACTGAACGATTGGACCGCCGGGCACGCCTGATCAGACCCGATTACCCGTTCGCACTGCGCGCATCCCCGAAGGCGCCTGCATGCTCGCAGGGTTCTTGTCAGGTTGTGTGCCTGGCGCGGACAGCTATGGCAATCGCGGCCCAATCGAAGGCCGGCACCGCAGGAGAGAGAGGTGACCCGACCATCATGGCTGTCCGGTCGTTACACCGTGTGATGGCCGGGTCTCCCAATCCTCTCCATGACGAGCCGAAAACCGGCAACACGGTGTTGTCGGTTACACGCCACCAGGCGGCTCGCCCCTCCGACGCGATCAAACCCCGACTGCTGGAGACCAACTTCTGCACCCTGGAGCTGCTCTGCTGAGTCGATCAGGACAGGGTCGTCATAAACAAGCAATGTGCTGACCGGCGCCAGCCGAGTGGCCATGGGCAGCTAGTGGCGGCTGATGCCGTCGATGACCCGCTCGTCGTAGGTGTCCCGAGTCGAGCCTGGCGACAACGCACATGCAGAGGATTCAGTTGCGCACTGCTAGTCAAGTCGTTGCAACGGCACGTAAACGATGCCACGAAAACGCGGTTTTTGCCTCTAGTGCCGCGCGCTCACCGCTGTCTTCGCCTGGATCGGGACAACACAAGCTGGCGTTGCCTCATGGTGATCCTGTGGCGGGCGAACTGATCTTGGCGATCCATGGGGGTGACACCTGTTGTTACTCGGAGCGGACATGGATTTGGTGCCGGACTATGCCGTGGGCACGCCGTTCGACGCTGGCAGCGGCGAGGGACCCGCCGCGACAACGTCATCTCCGGGAGCGAACTTGGCGTTTCTCGCAGCCCGTTCGTCTTATGAGATCGGTTCGGTGGGCACTCGACCTTGAATTCGCTGGGAGGCCGAAACCAGGCGCATCGGTAACTCATCGTGGCATCGATGGCCGATCCAGTTGTCTCGTGGCTCGTGAGAGGCGTAACCTTCCATGGGCATCCGAAAGTTGGTTGAAAATACCAAAGGGGGGACGCACGTGCGAGCAAGGTTTTGGGGGGCAAGGACGAATGCGAAATTCGGCGGCCGGATGAAGCTAGCGGTGCGGTTCGCGATTGCGTCGCTTGCTATATGCGGTGCGGTGGTAGCCATCCCGATCGAAGCACCATCTGCCAGCGCCAGTGCGACTCCGATCACGATCGGTCTCATCACAGAGCTCTCGGGAGGAGCGGCTTCGCAGTACGGCGGCGCGCAATACGGCGTTGAGGCGCGATTTGACGCGCAGAACGCCAAGGGTGGAGTCGACGGTCATCAACTGAAGGTGGTGACAGTCGACGACCAATCAACGCCGACTGGTAACAAATTGGCGGCACAGGATCTCGTCGACGACAAAGGGGTCTTTGGGGTTATCGACGATTCCACAGTTGTTTACGGTGCCACTGCCTTCCTGCACCAAGCCGGCATACCGGTCGTCGGAGCAGGTAACGACGGGCCCGAATGGGGCGAGCAGCCCAATACGAACATGTTCGACCTCATGGCACCCGCGAGCACGCCCTTCAATGGCGTCACGTATGGATATAACACCGACGTCGTCTTCATGAAGGACATCGGGGTTACAAAGCTTGCTGTCATCTCGGTCAATGTGCCATCGGCGATCACCAACCAGATCGCTCTTATGAAGGAAGCCACCAACCTAGGTATCACGAATTGCTATGACAATGATTCACTCTCCCTCTCCGACGTAGCGTTCACCCCGGTGGCGCTCCAACTCAAATCATCGCAGTGCAACGGTGTGATCCTTGCCGGGGTTCCCGCCCAGGTCGTCGCTTTGAGCGAAACGCTCAGGCAAGCGGACGTAAAAATCAAGGAGTTCTATTACACCCTGAGCTCAAGCCTCTTGACCCAACCGGCCGTCCACCAGGCGTTGACCGGCACCTATTCAGCCCAATTGGGATTTGACCTAAGCGACCCAAATCCCGGTCAGAAAGTGATGTTGGCGACCATTAGGAAGTACATACCCCACTTCTCCGAAACCAATGACCAGGCGGCATTTTTGACCTATGAGGCGGCTGACGCCATGATCAAGGGACTGGAATTGGCCGGGAAAAACCCGACACGAGAAGCCTTCATCGCGAATCTGCGCAAGCTCTCCGTCTATACGGCTGGCGGTGTCCTTCCGTCACCTGTGACCTTCGAGCATTTCGGGACAGTCGGCATGCTTCCTAAGACATCATGTGGACAGGTTCTGGTGGTCACCGGCAAAGGGCTAACCCCGTACGACAACGGGAAAGAAATTTGTGGTTCGCGCGTCGCAGTGTCCTCTTCGTGACAGGCGACGATCGATAGGACGAATAGCAGTGTGACGTATACGAAGAGCCGAAGGACGATGCGAATTAGGGTCTTCTCCCGAGCGACAAGTACTAAAATCCGGCGAAAGCTCCGGCAAGAGCCGGGGATCCGAACATCAGAGTAACGGCTGGTGCTTCACCCGTAGCAAAGGAGTAAATCAGATGCAGATCGAAGGTCCCGTTCCGACTGGTAACTCGGCGCTGTTCGGAACGGCTATGGCGATCGAAGAGAAGGCCGAGCTGATGAAGGAATTCGGCTACCTCGAGGAGGAGTTTTTCATCTCTGGACGTGCGAATGTGTACGGACCTGACTCATCACGTGCCCTCCAACCGGGTGAGGGAACATTGGCCCTCAGACCACTATCTACGGTTCGAAGCCCAGACGTCCCCTACAAGACACGAGTGCAGGTGATCCGACCGCGAGACGTACGCATCTTCTCAGGGATCGTTCATGCCATTCCGTTCCATAACCTCCTCGCTCAAGCGACGGTGGAACGGAACCTTCTTCGTCATGGGGATGCTTGGCTGGGCGTGGAAGTGTGCTCGGGAACCCGTTTTGGTCCACAGGAGATTCCTAGTGGGGGTGTTGCGAACCTATGGAAGGTCAATCCGGATCGCTATAGCAGTTTGACCGTTGCGGGCGGCGAACCCTCGGATTGGGGTCAACTCACACCTGGCGCGCTGGGAAAAGCATTTGGAACGCTTAACTTCGGGAAGCCGGGTCCCGAAATGGAGGTCTTCACCCAGGAACTGTACCGAAGCTACGCGCAAGGACCGGACATTTTCTTTGATGTCGTGCACGGCTTACGCTCGAAAGTCGAGACCGTGCTGAAGGGCTTCCGAGTACGGCGTGTCTTCACGTCGGGGGCGTCAGGAGCCAGCTTGATTTTACGGCCGCTTGTCGATTATCACCACGATCAGCACATGATCTCAGGAGATCGGCCTGCGATTGACGGTTATTTCATTTCTGTCGGCAATGTGCCGACTACCCGCCCACGCGGCGCCATCCTGGTCGTTCTTCAATCGGAGGCGGAATCCACGCGCCAGGTTGCTGACGGTACGGAGCTGCCCGAGGACACCGACGATCCGCGGTTTCGCGCTTACGAGCTGCCCGGTGCCGGTCACATGATCTCAGCAGCCCCGGACTTATTGCTTGAGAGCGGAAGTCATGGCGACGTCTTGCCTCCAGGCATCCAAGGGCTCAACGAGCGCGACTCTTCGCAGGAGTACGAAGCGTATGACAAGTTTAACGCACCGATTGTCTGGGCCTTATGGGACGCCATGTACCGCTGGGCTGATGATGGTCTCCCAATGCCTCACGCAGAACGCATCACCCGAGACTCCAGCACCCCAGACGGCATAGCGAGGGATGTTCATGGCAACGCTCTTGGGGGGCTTCGTACCGCCTGGGTGGACGTTCCCGACGCTCGCTACGTCGCCCGGATATCCGAGGGAAGTCCGCTCCGGGCGGGGATGAAGCGGTTCAGCGAGTCGCAGATGAAGGAGCTCTACGGCAGCCGTGAGGCATACCTCGACAAGGTAAGTGCGAAGCTCGATGAGATGATCATGCGCCGTTTTCTCCTGCCCGAGGACAAAGCAGCGATGCTCAGTTGCATAACCTGACGGGAGGGATCTGACCGTTGATCTGCATCCAACCGTTTGAGCGGCAGATTGCTTCAGGTGCTCTACGAAGATGCGCTGACCAAGAGGATGGGGAGTGTTCATCCGCTGGGTGGGTAAGGTGCGCTCCTGTCCACCACCGCAATCGAAGACTGACACTCATGGATTGTGAGCCTGGAGAGATCGCCAGGTTCAGTGGAGCGGCCGGGAAGGTCAACGGCAGAACTGGGAGCTGCGGTGCTTGTCGTTTCAACTCGGCAACTGTCGGATCCCAGCAATCTCCGGCATGACCGGATCCATGAATGAGCACCAGGCCCGTCGGGGTCGGCATACAGTCGATTATGACATTTCCGGTCGCTAAGGCGAGTTGATGTACCAGGACGCGAGCGAGATGACGGGCATGTGAGTGCCTGATGCACGCCTCTATCGAGTCAGATTTGCATTCGGGTGTCGATTTCCCTTGGCGACCGATCGCTATGGACTCGATCCACGTAATCACCTATGGACCGAGGGAGAGTCCCTGACGGCGACCCTTTCGTTGCCGGAGCCATCGCCGACAACGGGCTAGCGCAACTCGTCGACGTACGCGTTTGTGCCGACGATGGTCGGGATGAACGGCGCGGCCAACGCAACCTTCCCGCCGACGGCCGCGAACTTCTCGCCGTGAGAGCGAAAATGTGACCACCAGGTGCGTGGGTCCTCCTGCAAGAACCACTGGATCTGCAGCGCTACGCCGTCGCCGTAGGGTATTCCCGGCGCCCGCGGGAGTGGGCCCGAAGGTCGTTGGTTCGTTTCACGAGGCGGGTGAGACCGCGAGGCGATCGCCACCGCGATTGGGGACCCCTCGAGTTCTCCGGGGATCACGGTGTCGCGCAAGGCGGCGAGAACCTCGTCGCGCGAGGCGCCCTCGGCAATGTCGACGATCTCCAGGACTAGGCCCTTCATGGGGTGCAAGAAGACGTGCTCGGCGCGCATATCGGGCAGATCGGAGCGCACCGCGGTGAACTCGTGGAGTTGCATCGCTGTGTACACGTGCGAGCGGAATTCGAAGGCGCGACCCGGCTTGTAGGCCAAGTTCTCGAGCATGGCCGACGAACTCCATGCCAAGATGTCGTCAAAGCGACCAGCCGCGTGCAGGTAGGTCGAGATGTAGGCACCATCGGTGACCGGCTGGACGACGGGTGAGTCCTCAGGAAAGCGCAGCAGTTGCAGGTCGCGGGTGGCGACCCAACGACGGCCACCAAATACCCCGGGTCCAACTAGCGCCCCGGCAAAGAAGTGATCGTCTTCGTACCAGCGGTTGTAGTCGTGCTCGTGCCCGCGGTCAGGCTCGACCATCGTAATGAGGCCTCCGCTAATTCCCAGTTCATTGCGCGGATCCAATCCGATCGCTCGATACGGGTTGAGCGTGGGTTCACCGTCAGTAGACATCATGTCCTCCCTTCCAAGAAAACACGTAGACGAAGTGCGGCCCCGATCTGCTAGCCCGAACTAAGGCCATGACAATACTCGCCACGTGGCGAGCAGCAAGAGACAGATCGCCCAGACTAAACGAGCAGGTCAACTTGGAACAATCGCGCCGCCATCTGTCGCCACGGTCACGCAGCGCTGACTCCAGCGGTTCGAAACGACCCGCCCTTCGATCGACGCGAATCGCTTTTCAGCATCGAAAGGATGCTCGAGCACCAGATAAGCTCGGGCACTACGCAACACCCACCTCTGCTTCGACGATTCGACACGAAAGGCTAGCGGCAGGCCTGACGGTCGGCCCCATGGTCCCTTGAGCGCAGCACGCCAAGCAACAGCGATGAAGCCAGCGACGGGCGCCCTGGTTGCCGCCCACGTTCAAATGAACTGGCCAAATGCGTGTGACGGCGCAAGGGGCATCGACCAGCTTGCGAAATGGAGCGGGAACGATCAGAACTTCGACCTCTTGTCGGGCTACGCAGCGGCCACAACACAAACAGGAGGTTGATCCTTGTACACGATCAAGTGGGCTGGGTTGCAACCCAGCGAAGCGGGTTGGAGTCCTCCCTCCGACTCGAACACAATGCGGCTCTTTGCTGCCTCGGCAAGCGTGCCGAGACGTTGGGAATTACTTCAGGGAGCGTGCGGGGATCTGTAATTCTAAACGCTCGATGTCTAGCGGTTAGAAATTACAGGTCTGTTGAGCGGCACCGCGCAGCTTTGCCCGAGGGTGCGAAGACACGTGGATAGGACGGCAGGTGACCGACGAACCCGGTGTGCGGGCGAAGAAGCTCGCCGATCCTCGAGAGCGGATCGTCATTTCAGCGCTCGAGCTCTTTGGCGACATGCACAACTTCGCATCGACGTGGGAGCAGCTCTGGCGAGTGCACTCTTGGGGGAGCGGACTCGCGCTCACTCGCGCCGTTGAAAGCTCCCGTTGATCGCTGGAATGCCCTTGACCCGTCGCCCACTCCACTACGACGGATGCTCGCCGAGAAAAGCACTCCCCTGACTCATCATCTCGACAGCCTGCCGGCGGGGAAGGCCACCCAAAGGCGAAGGATCCGGCGGCCAGGTCGGTCCCTCCGGAAGGCTGGCCAGCATCTGGTGTGCGACGTCGTCGGCGCTGACGATTCCTGGGAAATCCCTCCCTTGCAGGATGCGACGAAACGCCGGCGTGTCGGTGGGTCCCAGGATCATTGACAGGACGTCGATGCCCAGTGGTCGGAACTCGGCCCACAGGGCCTCTCCGAGAACCAGGTCGAATGCTTTTGAAGCCCCGTATGCGGCCAGATAATCACTTCCAACCCAGGCCGCTCCCGAGGTGACGAGGACGATGCCACCGCGGCCGCGACTGGCCATGCGGGATCCAAAGTGGTGGCAGGCCCCGAGCACGCTGTTCACATTGCGCCCCACCAGCTCTTCCCAGACGGCCAGCGGTTTGTCCAAGAACCTTGACGCGTTGGGGTCAGCCCCTGCGTTGTAGATCAGCAACCCGACCTCGAGATCTTCGGTAGCGGAGGCCAGAGCGGAGCCCGCCAGGGGGAGGCTGAGATCAATGGTCACTGTCCGAGTCTCGGTCTTCACGGTGGCCGCCACTTCATCCAGCACCGTTTGCCGTCGTGCGGCGAGGACCACGTTCACGCCTCGCTCGCCCAGTAGCCGGGCTACTGACGCGCCGACGCCTTCGGAAGCGCCAGCGACGACTGCCCATGGTCCGTATTTCTCGGCGAACTCGGTCATAGGTTCTCGACCTCACAACGCCGGGCCCGGATGCGCCAGCGACCGTCTTCGCTTCGTTCGAACCGGTCGACGTAGCGCCCAGACGCGACCACAACCGCAGGGCCTGCACCAGGCGAATCGACGCGCAAGAAGTAACTCTGGACGTCAGCGTTCTGACCGTCCACCGTTACGAGCGGATTCGCAGTCACATGCTTGTGGAACGCCGCGGGAGCGTGGGTGTGGCCGTCAAAGTAGACACCGAGTTCTTCGCGGCCATGGTACCCGAACCCGTTCGACGGGTCCATCCGCATTGCGACGAAATACTCAGCATCGGACGTGAAACACTCAAGAAACGCATCACGATTGTCGTGGTCGAGGGCGTCGCCGTAGCGGTACAGCGTGGCCACAATGGCCCGCTCATCTTCGAGCCGTCCAAGCCGGTGGCTCAGGTCGTCCATTGAGTCTCCTCTCTCAAGCAACCCGCCGGGGGAACTGTCGCGTAAGCGTAGGCCCGACCGATACTGCGTTCGAGCCATCCAGACGAACCGTTCTCTTGCTCCGTGCTGCCTTCTCACTCCGCAACCCATTCTGGGCCGTCAGGTCGGAACTGCACCATGGTGGTGCTGGCACCCCCCGAAATTGCCGGTCTAGCACCCTGGGCATTGTGCCGCCGGCTCTCTAAGGTCCAGACATGGGATTTTGCGTTGCTGAACGATCTGGTGCCTCCGCGGCAGGCATAATCCAACTCCTTTCATAATCAGCCGCCGCACTCCTCTCATGGATCGATCACTGGACCGTACCTCTCACCTCGTGTCTCCAATACCCGTCAAGACGCTCATGTCGTTCGCGCCTCTCGCCCCGGGTCAGACGGCCCCGGGCCGTCGACCATGAGGGCGGTGGCCTTCCTCATAGCGCACGATTTTCGCCGTCGATGGCGGAGTTGGACCCTGGTCCTTGTCGTCCTCGCAGTGAGCGCCGGTGTCGTCTTCACCGCATTCGCCGGCGCTCGGCGAACGGACAGCGCCTTCCCGAAACTGTTGCAGTGGTCGCACCCTGCCGACATGCTCGTCGCTCCGGAAGGCTCCGGGTTGGGCTCCTACGACACTGCCGTGGGGCACCTTCCCCAGGTTGAAGAGGCAGGTCCTGTCGTCGGCATCCAGGCGTTGCCCATCTCGCGCAGTGGAAGGCTTGACGCTGACGCGACGGTCGTCGCTCCTCTGAACACAAGCTTGCTCCAGACGTTCGATCGCCCAAAGATCCTGGTCGGAAGACTACCCGCACGCCGCCGGCCCAACGAGGTGGCGATCGATGTCACGGCCGCCAAGTACCTCCATCTGGGTCTGGGGAGTGTGCTCAACCTGGGTGCCGTCGGAGCGAACGGTCCCCAACACGTCCGCCGCCTTTCCGAACGAGTCGTCGGCGTGGTCGTGACACGAGACAACGTGGTCCCCACTTCGGATTCCGACCAATTCGGAACGGTGTACGCGACGCCGACCCTTCTTTACGGGCTGGGTCCTGACTGGCGCCAATATCAAGCGTTCGACGGTACATACGTGAGGTTGAAGCCGGGCACTTCACCAGCGTCCTTCACGCGCGAAGTCCAGAGTTTGGCGCGTCGATATCCTTCGACCGGCGGCACCGTCTTCGTGGAAGACGAATATCAGCAAAGTGTTGCGGTTGAGCGCGCGATACGCCCCGAGGCCATCGCGTTGGCGCTCTTCGGCCTTGTCTCGCTGCTGACGATGTTTCTTCTCGTCGGCCAACTCGCGACCCGGCAACTCTCCGCCACCGCGTCCGAGTATCCGTTGCTCGGCGCGCTCGGGATGACGAGGCGGGAGCGGGCGATCGCCGGGATTATCCAGGTGGCGCTGGTCGCCGCCGCCGGAGCGGTCCTTGCCGCAGTGATCGCGATTGTCGCGTCACCCTTGATGCCAATCGGTCCGGCGCGGTTGGCCGATCTCCACCCGGGCGTGAGCGTCGACAGCTTTGTGCTCGGCCTGGGCGCGCTGACCGTCGTTGTGGTGACGGCGGCGCTGGTGGCGTGGCCCGCATGGCGAAGAGCGGCTGGATATCAGCTGAACGATTCCGATCTGCTCCCGATAAACGTTCGGCGCCCGGGTTGGTTGGCTCGTACCTTCGGACGTTCGGGCGTTCCGCTGACGGCCTCGATCGGTGTGCGTTGGGCCCTCGAGACTGGACGGGGGCGCAACAACGTACCTCTGCGGACAGGGGTCATCGGCACCGCACTTTCCGTCGCAACCGTCGCGGCCACGCTGACCTTCGGGGCGAACTTCGCTCATCTGGTCAATACCCCTCGCCTCTACGGACAGACATGGGACACCGCCGTTGACGTGCAGTTCGAAGGGATCCCGAGCGGAATCGAACATGAACTTGCACATCGTCCAGGGCTGTCCGCCCTTACGCTCGGCGTCCACGGCAACATTGCCATTCGGGGTTCTGTCGTCCCGGCGGTTGGGCTCGCCGCGGACGTCGGCCCGTTGCTGACGCCCGTGATCCTTGAAGGCCGAGCGCCCCGTACGACGGATGAAATGGCGTTGGGGTCCTCGACCTTGCGGCAGCTGCATCTGCACCTCGGAGATGACATCGCGACGACAATCAACGGAAGGCGAACTCCGTTGCACATTGTCGGCCGGGCTGTCTTTCCGCACTTCGGCCAGGGGAGCTTCGCCGCGACTGATCTCGGGGAAGGAGCGTTGCTGACTGCGAACGCGCTTTCACCTTCCACATCGAACGCGCGCCAGATCGCCCTGATGCGTTTCACCCCCGGCACGGAGCACGACCGGGAAGTCATGGAGACTGAACGCTCCCTGACCAGGTACTGCCGCGACATCGACCAATCGACATGCCTCGTGACCAACCAAAGGCCATCCGACATTGCGGATCTCGCACGCGTCGAGAAGACGCCCCTCGTCCTTGCTTTGATGTTGGGAGTGTTCGGGATTGCCGTGTTGGCGCAGCTGGTCGTCCTTTACTGTCGCCGCCGCCGCCATGACCTCGCTGTGCTCAAGACGATGGGCGCACTTCGACGTCAGGTATTTGCCATCACGTACTGGCAGACGTCAGCTCTGGCAGGTGCCTCGCTCGTCATCGGGCTCCCGCTCGGTATCGCCGTCGGCCGTTGGATATGGGACCTGTTCGCAGGCAATGTGGGCGTGGCGACCGACGCAGCGATCCCGAACCGGACGATCCTGTTGATTGTCCCGGTCCTGGTCGTTTTCGCGAACCTCGTCGCATCTGTTCCCGGTCGACGAAGCGCAAATCTGCATCCCGCTGAAGTCCTCCGCAGTGAGTGAGCAGTCCACCGGAGGTGGGATCCGAGCCCTTGCGTGCATGCGGTTTCCGAAGCCGAGAACGCAGGACAACCGCCAGCCTCAAAGGCTCACCGGGAGCTTGGCGGAAGCGGCTGCCTGAGTCTCGGGTCAGCGGTGGCGGACAATGGCCCCGATCCGAGTCCTCCTGAGTTGACCGCGCGGTTGTGCAAGCCAGGCTAGCTGCACCCAGATTGCAACCCAAGTAGCAACGGGCCTCGCATATGTTTGTCACGTGCTCAGCGAAACGGAGACGGAATGACCACCCGGACGATTCGAACGGTGGGCGATCTGATCGACCGCCTGCAGGAGTTCAATCGTGACATGCCAATTCGAACCGCGGATTCCATTCACGGGACCTCGGACAAATCTGAGTTCGTCTTCGCGGTGAGTCTCCTGCCGCCCGCGAACGATGCCGTTGCCGTCTGGCACCTGGACCCGAACGCCGAGTACTCGCCTTGACGATGTGCCCGTAACGTTCGGGCGGGTGAGAAGGGACCTGCGTGAGCTCCCCGTTGTGCGGACGTTGGCTTCCGGGAGTGCCCCTGTTGATGCCAGCGTGATCTCCTGAAGTATCCCCTAATCAGGAGCCTTCTCCATGGCAATGTTCGGCTCGGACGCCGCGAGCGGCAGTTTCCCTCCGCCCGCACTGAGTGACACAGCCGAACAGCGTTTCAACTCGTTTTCAGTGTTCGCTGCGTTTCCTGTCGCGCTTGTCTTCGGCGGCATCGCGGAATCCTTGGTGTCCTCTGGCCAAATACCCATCGGCATCGTATTCGCTGCTGTCGCCATCGGGTCTGCTCTCATAGGTCTGCGCATTCCGTACGTTGCCATCGCACGGCCGGACCGGTCGCTCACCTTCAAGTCTCTCACCCGGACCATCAGCACCAATCTCTCTCACGTCGAGCGAATCACGCGTCAGTCAGGGGGTCGGGGCGGGTCATCGTGGGTCTTCTACTTCGACGGAACAAGGGCACAATTGAACAACCGGAGTGGTCGAATACTCGCTGGCTATGTCGTCGATCGTAACCCTCACGTCGAGTATCCCCCATCTTTGGATCGGCATCGGCTCCCGACATACAACGCAGGAGGAACGCCGGTGTCGCTCATCGACCGGCCTCGTTCGGTTCGGGCTCGATGGAGCAGGCTGCATCCGCTCATCAGAGTGGCTCTCGGTATCTTGGCGTTCTTCGTCGTGCTTGATTTCATCGTGCACGGCAACCTGACCCTCAGCACGCCGTCAATGCCGGTCACCACCTCGGGTTCGAGTTCCGTTGCCACCGTGACTGGCGTGTCCTGCGTCTCCCAAGGGCCGAGATCCGGTTACCTGACCGCGGCCGGCACGATCACGCCAAAGGAAACGTTGCCGTTGGGGCTCGTCGTGAACGCGACCATCACCGACGCGAGTGGACAGCAGTTCGGATTTGGCCAAGCAATGATCTCGCACGTCGAAGCCGGTCAGTCGCAAGGGTTCACGGTGAGCATCAACCCGGGGGATAGGCCGCCGACGTCCCCTGCTCACGGCTGCTTCGTCACCTGGCTGGCGGTCGCGGCCAACCACTGATGGGCCAGGGGGTGCCTCTGAATTGCGCCCGGGACGGGAATCGAATCTGATCTACGCACTATGGCACCTCACGAACGTCTTCTCGACAACGCCGTGTGGTGGTCTCTTCTCGCCGACCACCATCACCTGGCCGAAACCCATGGTCGTGCTGCCCGGTATCGCACCGACGTCTCGCCCTTCGCCGCCGTGGAATCCTTCGACGAGGATGCTTGGAATGACTTGGGTACGTTGATTGGTGCATCGAGTGCGTGCGTACTGTTCGGGGCCGACATACCGCCCGCTTTGCCCCCCGGTTGGTCGCTGAAGGCGAGAGGTACGGGCGGCCAGATGCACCTCGACCCACGTGCGCTCGAGGTGCATACTCCGATCGAGGTGGCGAGCCTGACGACGGATGACGTGCCGCAGATGCTGGAACTCGTCAGCATCGCCCGACCCGGACCGTTTCTTCCCGGCACTATTGCGATGGGTAACTACTTCGGACATTTCCGGGATGGGCGTCTGGTGGCGATGGCGGGAGAGAGGCTACGTCCCGATGGGTTTGTTGAAATCTCTGCCGTGTGCACCCATCCCGACGTCCAGCGCCAGGGACTCGCTTCGGAACTCACGAATCTCGTCGCGCAAGGGATCATCGAGACAGGAAGGCAACCGTTTCTCCACGTGGCCCAGTCGAACGAGAAGGCCCGCCGAGTCTACGAAGCCCTGGGGTTCCGTCAGCACCGGCTGGTGGAGTTCGTCGTTGTCACTTCGCCGCCGGCGTGAAGCCATCACAACCTTGTCGAGCCGGGCTGCGCTGGCGCCTGGCCTAGATCGTGGCCCCCTCGACCTGCCCCGGCGAGAACGTTGCGGGCATGGTCTGATACCCGAACATGAGACCGAGATCCGGGTAGGTAGGTGCACGATCCGGGTCCACCTCGTAGTCGGGAATCCGGCGCAAGACCTCCGCCAGAATCACCCTGAGCTCCTGGCGGGCCAGGGGGGCTCCGATGCAGCGGTGGATGCCATGGGCGAACGTCACGTGCCGGTTCGGCGTGCGGTCCACCCGGAACGTGTCCGGCTCGTCGAAGCGATCGGCGTCGCGATTGGCGGAAGCCCACGCCAAAAGGATCCGGTCGCCGGGACGGAACCGGACGCCAGCCACCTCGACATCGGCGATCGCGGTCCGGGCCGTGGCCTGTGCGGGCGCGTAGAAGCGGAGGAACTCCTCCGTGGCCGGGTCGAGCAGCTCCGGGTGGTCGATCAACGTCCGCTTCTGTTCCGGGTATTGGTTCAGGTGCAACAAGGCCGCCGAGAGGACCGACGTCGACGTGTCGACTCCTGCGGCCAGCATCGTGTAGACCGTCTCGAAGACGAGACCGTCGTCGAGACCGGCACCGAGCAGGCCGGTGATGAGGTCGTCTTCTCGCGGGTGGGAGTGGCGGTCCGCGATGACGGCCCTCACCTGCTCGAAGATCCAGGCGAACTGCTCGTTGAGGTGTTCGAAAGCCGGGTGCCCGGGTTCGCGTGGGGTATACACCGACGAATGGATCGGCACGGCGTAGCGCTCCCACTCATCTATTGGAAGGCCGAGGTACTGAAGGGTCACCACAGCCGGAACGGGGCTGCAAAGATCGAGGACGAGATCGCATGCACCCGACTCCACGAACTTGTCGATGAAGGCGTTCGTCACAGCCTGTATCTGGGGGACGAAGCGAGCGACCGCTTCTGCGCTGAGCGTCGGGTTCAAGAGCCGGCGCATCGAATTCCATTCGGGGGGGTCCATTTCGGAGAACGACATGCGGCTCGCGGCAGGATTGTGGGGGAGTGTGACACCGCCCTTGTAGCCACCGGGGACCTCGAGGGCATTCGAGAAATGTTCGTGGTCGCGTGCCACGGCGACCACGTCGTCGTACCGGCACAGGACGGTGAAACCTCCATGGAGACTGCTGTGGGCGAAGCCGGCTCCTTCCCGCAACTCGCGGTAGGCCCTCACAGGGTCGGCCGCGTGTTCGGGCGAATGGTGGTCGAACTGGCAGCCCTCTGACGGTTGACTGTTGGTCATTCCCCTCCTCAATCGCCAGGCTCTGCCGAGGAGTCTAGCTATCGGGGACCGTGGACAGAGACTGATAGCAAAATCGGAATTGCTAGGCTTGGCGGCGATGACACCTCCGTACTCGGGCGGTGAGGGCTATCCGCTCGCGGGGATGCGTGTGCTGGACCTCTCGTGCCGTCTTCCCGGCGCGTACGCCACCAAGCTGCTGGTTGACGCCGGGGCGGACGTGGTAAAGGTGGAGCCCGATGGGGGAGACCCTCTCCGAAGGTGGACGCTGCGTCACGGTGACCTTCATGGCGATGACGGTGGCCTCTTCCAGTACCTGTGCGCGTCCAAGCGTTCCGTTGTCGGGAGGCCCCGCGATGTGGTGGAGTGGGCGGAAAACGCCGATGTGGTCGTGGAGGACCTTCCGGGCGGCCAGCTCGACATCGAGGGGATGCGAGGGAGTCGGCCCGGTCTCGTGATCGTCTCAATCTCCCCTTTCGGCCGGAGCGGGCCGTGGGCGGGTAGGACGGCGACGGAGTTCACCTTGCAGGGCTGGTGCGGATCGATCGGGGGGCGGGGCGAGCCCGGGCGTATTCCGATCCACGCAGGAGGCCGCCTCGGTGAGTGGGTGACGGGTGTTTTCGCGGCAACCGCCACTGTCGCTGCGTGGCGTCGGGCGCGCATACATGGTCGGGGAGACCACGTCGATGTGTCGATGCTCGAGTCGATGATTCGGGTGACCAAGCCGTTCGGTCTCCTCAACAAGGGGATCGGAGCGCCCACGAACCAGCTCTACTACCAAGTTCCTGGAATAATGCCGACCGCCGACGGGCAGATCGGTGTGTGCCTCATGACGAGGCAGAACTACAGCGATTTCGTCTCTCTCATCGGGCATCCCGAGCTGGACACCGATGAACTGGCGCGGGCAGAGGTGCGCTTCCAGCGCCGTGACGAACTCCTTCCTCTGGCCTTCGAGTGGACATCGTCCCGCTCGAGTGAGGAAGTGGCTGAGATCTTCACCGCAGTGGGAATAGTCGTCGCCCCCATCGGTAACGGCGCCAACCTCCCGTATCTCGAACAGTGCCGCGCCGCGGGAACGTTCGTGACCAGTCCGTCGGGCAGTTTCCTACAACCTCGTGTGCCGTACCGGCTGTCGGGCGCCCCAACCCGGCCGTTCAGCCCCGCTCCGGATCTTCCCCGGTCTTCGGGGCCACCGGCGTGGGGCGAGCCCCGGTCCGAGCAGCCGCTGCCCCCCGATGAAGCATCGCCAGAACTCCCGCTCGCCGGGATCCGCATCATCGATTTCACCATGTGGTGGGCCGGCCCGGAAGCAACCGACCTGCTGGCCGGTCTCGGAGCTGAGGTCATCAAGGTGGAGTCGACCCGCCGGCCCGACATGTTCCGGACACTCACTGCCCGTCCAGGCGATGAACGGTGGTGGGAGTACAGCATGGGATTCCATGTGAGCAACCGCAACAAGCGGGGTATCACCCTGGACCTCCAGGATCCCGATGGCCTGGCACTTACGTGGCGGCTTATTCGGTCAGCGGACGTGGTGATCGAGAACTTCAAGCCACAGGTGTTCGAGGGGCTCGGTCTTACATGGGAGGCGATACGTGACGCCGCCCCACGGGCCGTGTTCGTGCGGATGCCCGGCTTCGGGCTGTCCGGTCCCTGGCGAGATCGGGGAGCCTATGCCCCGACCATCGAGATGGTGACCGGCCATGCGAGCACGACCGGGTTCTCCCCGACCGAGCCGATCGCACCGAGTGGCCCGGCCGATCCGAATGCCGGGCTCCACGCGGCCTTCGCGACCCTGGTGGCCCTCGAGGCACGCGATCGGACCGGAGTCGGCATGCTCGTCGAGGCACCAATGTTCGAAGCTGGTGTAAACGTCGCGGCGGAAGTGGTCATCGAGAGTTGCCTGTACGGGAATCTCGTGAAGCCGGGCGGGAACCGAGGGCAGGGTGCGACGCCTCAGGGCGTGTTCGAGTGCCACGGAGCGCAGCGCTGGGTTGCCCTCGCCGTCGAGGATGATGAACAGTGGGCCCAACTCGCTGCAGCGACGGGACTTGACCACGCGGTAGCGGGGGGAGCGGACTATCGACAGCGCCTCGAAGCGGAGGAGTGCATCGAGGCCCGGCTCGCCGACTGGTGCCGCGGGAGAGATCGCGACGAAATTGTCCGGCTGCTCGCCGAGCGGGGGGTGCCGGTCGCTCCGGTGTTGTTCACAACCGAGGTGGACACGATCCCCCAGCTCTGGAGCAGACACTTCTTGCAGCGCGTGGACCATCCCCTGACCGGCAGCGAGCTGCACCCCACTCACCCGTTTCGTTTCGACTCCTGGGGTGCCACGTCGACGATCCGAACCGCGGCCCCGACGCTCGGCCAGCACACCGAGGAGGTGCTGGCGGAGTTGGGAGTCAGCCCGGACGAGCTCGAGCAGCTGAGCGAACGAGGCGTTATCGGAACCGCGTTGGCGAGGAGCTAAGCCGGGCTTCGATCGCACCGGATCGGGACCTCGGCCCCCGGACGCCCTCTTGGCTATGGGCCTCCACGTGGGACGTATGCTCGTGAGGCCGGCCACCCCGGCAACGGTGCGCGAGAGGAGGAAAGGTGACAGAACGGACCAAAGAGAAGATCTGGGCCAACTCTGCCGATTCGCACTTCCTCGAACCTGAGAATCTGTGGCGAGACAACGCGCCTGCATCGATGGCGGATCTCATGCCAAGGTCCGAGAAAGATCCCGATGGTGCGTGGGAGACACTGCACATCGAAGGGCGGTCCTTCCGTCGCCGGCTTCCGACCGGAGCCAATCAGGAGTTCCGGACCGCGTCCTGGAGGGCCGCTGGAGCCCGAGACCCCAACCACCGCCTGAAGGATCTGGACGGAGAGGGCGTCTGGGCGGAGGTCATCTACCCTTCACTCGGAATGTGGAACGCTTCGTTCCGATCTTCCGAACTGCTCCGTCAGGCCATCAGGATCAGTAACGACTGGGTGGCCGACACGGTGCTCCGTGCCTCCCCCCGGCTCCTGCCGACCGCGCAACTTCCGCTCCTTGTCGTGGATGACGCAGTGGCTGAGCTTCAGCGGGCCGCATCGATGGGATTCGTTGCGGCGTTTCTGACCACCTCGCCCCATCCCCAGCAGGAGGACTACCACCGCGACGTGTGGGAGCCCTTGTGGGCGGCGGCCGAGGAGGCCGGGATCGTCTTGGCCTTCCACATCGGTAGCGACCCTCTTGATCTGGAGAGTGGACAGCTGGCCGCAGCCACGTTTCGTGGTCCTGGGTCCGCAGTCCTGAACTACGCCGAGACCACGTTCTCCGGACAGCGGGCAGCGATGAAGCTCGTCGCCTCGGGCGCCCTCGACCGCCACCCCGCACTCAGAGTCCTGATCTCGGAGGGCGGAGCGGGATGGGTTCCCTTTATGGCCGATCGGATGGAGGAGGGCTACCGGCAGCATTCGACGGTTGTCCGACCGAAGCTCACCCGTTCGCCCCGCGAGATCCTCTACTCGCAGGTCTACGTCTCCTTCCAGCACGACGTGAGCGGGGTCACCGCCATGACGGCCGGCGGTTACCGCAACGTCGCCTGGGGGAGCGATTACCCGCATCAGGAGGGCACATTCGGGCATACCCAGGAAGTGCTCCATGGCCTGTTCGATGATGTCGACCCTTCGGTGCGTCAACGCATCACCGTCGGTGCCTTCCAGGAGCTCTTCCCCACAGTGGCCCCCGCCCCGATAGACGCCGACGGCCGGCTGGTCGTCTCCTCCCGCTGACGGCGCGTCCAGCGCGTCGCTTGCCAATGCCTACGCTTTGGAGCCCTTCACCAGGTCGCCACAGGCGTTCGCCACCGGGACGAAGGCTTTGCCCTTGATCTCGAGTATCGGTTCACACGATTTCTTCGGGAACATCCCGAGGGTACCGAAGTGGCTGAAGATGAGGGGAGTCGTGAGCAAGCCTTCGGCGGTGTAGTTCGAGACTTTGCGCTCGTCCGCGATGAATGCCTTGCGAGTCGGATTCGCCCCGGCGGCCTTCAGCCCATTGATCATGACGTCTGCGTCTACATAAGAGTAGAAGATGTTCTCGTTCGGAATGCCTCCGGCGAAGGTCGTGTATTGCTTGAGCCTGTCGAGGAAGAGCTTGACCGGAGGAGTCACGTCCGAGAGCACGTTGAGCGTGGCCGTTGTATAGGTACCCTGCATGGCCGCCAACGCGCTGGGCTGATTGAGAAGAGACTGGTCGTAGGAGGTGTCACAAAACAACTTGGTCTTCAGGTCGGCCTGCTTGAGGTCGGTGGCCAGAGTGATACAGGTTGAAAGAACACTCAGCACCAACACACCGTTGCAGCCCAGGTTCTTCATCTGGAGCACCGTCGGGTTCAAGTTGCCGTCGCTGGGGAGGAGAGCATCCAGGCAATCGCTTATGCCAGCCGCCTTCGCCTGCTCAAAGCCGGTGTTTGCCGCGTTGATGGCGGCGGGAGTATTGAACACGACCTGGGCCAACTTGGTAATACCAAGGTCTTTCAGTTGTGCCGTGGTGTAGCTGTAGGTGTAGTAGTACCCGTTGATCGGCGTCGTGGAGTAGATGGGCCCTGTACCGAACATGTTGGTGTTCGGTTGCTGACCCCACTCTGGGCCGTCGACGGCGGCACCGACCACCGGTATCCCCACTTGGTGGAGGTAGCTACTGCCCCCGAAACTCACGTTGTTGTCCTCGATGATGCCGAAGACGTCCTTGCTCACGAGAAGGTGGGCGGCCGTCGAATTGCCGGGTGCCGTGGACATGGCGTCTTCGGCCACGAGCTCCAGCTTGTGGCCGTTGACCCCACCGGCAGCGTTCTGCGCGTCGATCCGGGCCTGTGCGCCCTCTATGCCATCGGTGTACGACGATGCTGCCGCACCCGTGTCGTCGTTGATGATGCCGATGAGAATGGGTGCCTTGCCCGTGCTGGCCGAGGCCGGTGCCGCCGAAAGTGCAGTAATCATCGCGGCGACTGAAATCACCGCCGCTGCGATGCGCGTCGCGGTTATCGGAGTCTTGCGCACGGCCACCCCCCTCATTTGCCTGGAAGTTTTGTAGCACAGTCTTGAGGATATGTCAACGCAACGCTAGGATATCAACATCAAGCCGAGTCATTGCCCATCGAAGGTGCGGCCGGCGTGAGCAACTTTCAATTCGCCAGAGGGTCACCTCACGTCACGGGAAGTGGGTACATGGGAGATCGCCTCGCTGGGAAGGTCGCACTCATTACGGGAGCTGCGAGTGGCCTCGGAAGGGCTGCAGCGCACCGATTCGTCGAGGAAGGGGCCCGTGTCGCCGTGGCCGACATCGAAAGTGACGGTGGCCGGGACGTGGTCGACGAACTCGGCGAGGCAGCGATGTTCGCCCAGCTCGATGTAGCCGATATGGAGGCCTGGAAGCCGGTCGTCCAACAAGTGAAGGATCGCTGGGGCCGGCTCGACATTCTCGTCAACAACGCCGGCGTCAGTACTCCGGGAGTGATCGACGACTTCTCGCTCGAACAGCACCGACGGATGATCGATGTCAACATCAATGGCGTCTATTTCGGCACTGCGGCGGTCGCAGACATCATGCGACAACACCACACGGGCTCCATCGTGAACATCTCGTCGATAGATGGGCTCGTCGGCATTGCCGGCCTGTCGACCTATTCGGCGACGAAGTTTGCCATTACGGGGCTCACCAGGTCCGCGGCGGTCGAACTCGGGCCGGCGGGGATACGAGTCAACGCCGTGTATCCCGGGATCATGGACACCCCTCATATTCCAGCATCCGCCCGTGACCACATACAGCGGCTCGTCGAGTGGCAGCCAATCCCCCGAATGGGCCGTCCAGAGGAGGTCGCTGCTCTGGTGTTGTTCCTCGCGAGCGACGAAGCCAGCTACATCACCGGATCGCAAATGGTGATCGACGGAGGCCACCTTGCCGGACCCTGGCGACCGGCATCGGCCGCCGCTCACGGCGATCATTCGGTGTAAGTCAGGTGCTCCCATCGGATGTGGTCGGGGCAGCGCTCGCTTCTGGGCCGGCGTTCACGAGGGGCTCCGGACGTATCATCACCTCCGTTCACGTCGACACGCTGTAGAAACCAGTACTCCCGCGAAAAAAGGACGAAGCCTCATGTTTGACGGAATCCGTGTCATTGAACTCGCCCAATGGGTGTTCGTGCCGGCGTGTGGTGCCGTATTGGCCGACCTCGGGGCCGATGTCACAAAGATCGAGCACCCCGTCACGGGTGATCCGTATAGAGGGCTCATGACGCAAGGTGTCGGCGCGCACTACAGGGATGTCAATCTGAACTGGGAGCAAAACAATCGGGGAAAACGCAGTGTTGGGCTCGACATCCGGACCGACGAAGGGCGCGAGATCGTCTACCGCCTGGTTCGGCAAGCGGACGTGTTCTTGACGAACTTCAGACCGAGCACTCTGGCCCGTCTCGGGTATGACGTTGCCGATCTCCGGGAAGAGAATCCGCACATCATCTATGCACGGGGTCATGCGCACGGCGTTCGGGGACCTGAGGCCAATACGCCGGGGTACGACCAAACGACGTATTGGGCACGAGGAGGTTTTGCCCACACGCTGACACCCGTGGACTACGAAGCGCCCATCGGATCCCGAGGGGCGATCGGCGATAAGCCGTCAGCGATGAACTTGGCGTTTGGCGTCGCTGCCGCCCTTTTCAGACGCGAACGAACCGGCGAGCCGGCGGTCGTTGACGTCTCACTTCTCGGTAGCGCCGTGTGGTCTCTATCGAGCGACATTTTGTCAACCACGATAAGCGAGACGCTTCCGGACCCGTCGAAGACACCCAACGGACGCCTCCCCGGCTATTACACCCAGGACCATCGCCTCATTATCCTGAGCTTTCTCAATGACGCACACTGGGCACCGTTTTGTGAGGCGATAGGTCGAAGCGATCTCCTCGTCGATCCGAGGTTCAATCAACGAGCAAGCCGGATGGAGCATGCCGCCGCGTACGAAAGAGAAATACAAACGACCTTTGCGGCTCGGCCGTATGACGAATGGTGCCGGATTTTGGGAGCGTCAGGGGCACCGTGGGCACCCGTGCAGTCCGCTGGTGAGGTTGCACGCGATCCGCAGGTCTTGGAAAACAACTACTTGACCGAGGTCGACTCCGGAGCTGGTTATTCGTTCTTCGTGGCCAGCGTGCCGGCGGAATTCGACGGGGTGGCGGTGACGCCCGAGCGAGCTCCATCGATGGGCCAGGACACCGAGGACGTAATGCTCGAACTTGGTTTCAGCTGGGATGAAATCCTGGAACTGAAATCCAACGACGTCCTCATGTGAGAACGAGCCGGTATCACCGATCGTCCTACTATCGGGGTTGTCCACTTTGGAGTTCGGAATCAGCCTGGTGCTGATATGCTAGCGAGGTGCTGACAGATGTTCACGCAACCGATCCCCGCAGGATGAGGAGAAGCTCATGACAGCGACGGCTCTGATGCACCTGGACCGCCTGGAAGCAGAGAGCATCCAGATCTTCCGTGAGGCGGTATCGGAGTCCGACCGACCCGTGATGCTCTATTCGGTCGGCAAAGACAGTGCGGTCATGCTGCGGTTGGCGATGAAGGCATTCTTCCCATCGAAACCACCGTTCCCTCTTCTCCACGTGGACACGACGTGGAAATTCCGGGCGATGTACGAGTTCCGCGACAAACAAGTCGCGGAGCTGGGGCTGGATCTGCTCGTCCACCAGAACCCGGAGTGCGTCGAGAAGGGCATCAACCCGTTCGATCACGGTTCTGCCACACATACCGACATGTGGAAGACCGAAGGGCTCAAGCAGGCGCTCGATCTGCATCGATTCGACCTGGCCTTCGGCGGTGCGCGACGGGACGAGGAGAAGTCCCGCGCCAAAGAGCGCGTGTTCTCGATTCGCTCGGCCAAGCATCGCTGGGACCCCAAGCAGCAGCGCCCCGAATTGTGGCGCCTTTACAACGCCCGTATCCGCTTCGGTGAAAGCATCAGGGTGTTCCCGCTGTCGAATTGGACGGAACTCGACGTGTGGCAGTACATCAGCCGGGAGCAGATCCCGATCGTGCCGCTGTATTACTCCGGAGCGCGACCCGTGGTCGAGCGCGACGGGACCTTGATCATGGTCGATGATGATCGCATGCCGCTCCTTCCCGGTGAGGAGCCGCAGCTGCGCAATGTCCGGTTCCGGACCCTTGGTTGCTACCCGCTCACCGGAGCCATCGAGAGCTCGGCGACGACCCTGGAGGAGATCATCCAGGAGATGCTCACCACCACCAGCTCGGAACGGCAGGGCCGCGTCATCGACCACGACTCGGCCGGGTCGATGGAGAAGAAGAAGCAAGAGGGGTACTTCTGATGGTGTATGCGGCGGACGACCTCGTCTCGACGGACATCGCCGAGTACCTTCGGCGTCATGAGCGCAAGTCGATGCTGCGCTTCATCACGTGTGGCAGCGTCGATGACGGCAAGAGCACCCTGATCGGGCGCCTGCTCTACGATGCAAAGCTCGTCTTCGAGGATCACCTGGCCGCGTTGGAGGCCGACTCCAAGAAGGTCGGCACCCAGGGCGGCGAGCTCGACTTCGCCCTGCTTGTCGATGGTCTGGCCGCCGAGCGAGAGCAGGGCATCACCATCGACGTGGCGTACCGGTTCTTCTCAACCGAACGACGAAAATTCATTGTCGCCGACACTCCCGGTCATGAGCAGTACACCCGGAACATGGTGACCGGCGCCTCGACCGTCGATGCCGCAGTGATCCTCATAGACGCCAGGAAGGGCGTGATCACCCAGACGCGGCGGCACAGCTATTTGGTCTCCCTGCTCGGCATCCGCCACGTCGTGGTCGCGGTCAACAAGCTCGACCTCGTCGACTACTCGCAGGAGATCTTCGAAACCATCGAGGCGGCCTACCACGGCTTCGCCCGAGATATCGGACTTCGCAACGTTGTCTGTATCCCCATCTCCGCCCTGCATGGAGATAACGTCACCGCACCGAGCCCCAACACGCCCTGGTACGGCGGCCCGCCACTCATTCGCCTGTTGGAGGAGATTGAGGTTGACGACGATCTGAGTGAAGGACCGTTCCGGATGCCGGTTCAATGGGTGAATCGTCCCAATCTCGATTTTAGAGGGTATTCCGGACAAGTCGTCGGCGGCACGGTTCGGCCAGGCGATCGGCTCCGCATCATGTCGTCGGGACGGGAGAGTACGGTGGCCCGCATCGTCACCATGGACGGCGATCTCGACGAGGCGGTTGCCGGGCAGTCGATCACGATCACGCTCAACGATGAGGTTGATATCAGTCGCGGTGACGTCCTCGCCACCGCCACGGACCCGCCGCACGTCGCCGATCAATTCGAATGCCACCTGGTATGGATGAATGAAGAACCGATGTTGCCGGGCCGGCCGTACCTTCTCAAGCTCGGAACGCGTACCGTGGCAGCGACCATCACGGAACCGAAGTACAAGGTCAATGTAAATACCCTCGAGCATGTCGCCGCGAAGACTCTCGAGCTCAATGAGATCGGCATATGCAACATCAGCACTGCAGGCCCGATTGCCTTCGATCCGTATGAAGTCAACCACGACATGGGCGGCTTCATCCTCATCGATCGGTATACCAATGCGACAGTCGGTGCCGGTCTGCTCCATTTCGCGTTGCGGCGGGCGGACAATGTGCACTGGCAGGCAGTGGAGGTCGACAAGCCGGCGAGAGCGGAGCGATTGCGACAACGCCCGGCCGTTGTCTGGTTCACCGGACTGTCCGGGGCCGGCAAGTCGACGATTGCGAACCTTGTCGAACAACGTCTCCATGAGGAAGGCTTCCACACCTATCTGCTCGACGGCGACAACCTCAGACACGGCCTGAACCGGGACCTCGGCTTCACAAAGGCCGACCGCGTCGAGAACATCAGGCGCGCCGCCGAGGTCTGCCGCGTGCTGGTCGATGCGGGATTGATCGTGCTCGCCTCGTTCATCTCGCCATTCCGCTCGGAGCGCCAGCTCGCCCGCGAGCTGCTCGAAGAGGGCGAATTCGTCGAGGTGCACGTCGATGTCTCCCTTGCGGTCGCCGAGAGTCGAGACCGAAAAGGCCTGTATGCCAAGGCGCGGCGAGGTGAGATACCCCACTTCACAGGCATCGACTCACCCTATGAACCGCCGGTCTCGCCGGAGCTGCATCTCGACGCAGCCGAAGCCACGCCCGACTACAACGCATCCCTTCTCGTCGACTGGCTGCGCGAGTCGGGAATCCTGTCACCACCGCGGATGGGGCGTTGACGAATTCCCGGGCACAACGTTCGGCGCAGACCGGACAAGGACTGCGCTGCGCCGACACCCACCGTCTAGGCGGGACGGAAGACCGGCACCCAGACCTCACCCTGGTCCTCGAAGTCGACATGGACCCGCATGCCGATACGGGCGTCCTCCGGGGCGCAATCGACGATATTCGTCGGAAGCCGGAGGTCGTCCTGCTCGACAAGCTCGACGATTGCGATGATGTAGGGGACGGGAACCGCCGGGTTGAAGACGTGATGGTTCACCGTGAACGAGAACACGATCGCATCTCCGCTCACCGGTTTGAACACGAGCTCACCGCCGCACCCGGTGCACGCCGACACCGGGGGGTGCTGATACCGCGCACAATCGGCGCAGTATTGGATCTCGAGATGTTGACTGTGGCCACCCGTCCAGAACGGCCGGTTGAGATCGGTGAGGTGCGGGAGAAGGCGCTGGTGGGTCATCATGCGACACCCTAGCCAGGGTCCGGCGTGAACCGCCGATCTGCTCTACGCTCGGCCAGGTGGAAGATCACTGGGAGCATCGGTGCGTCATCAGCGGGATCGGTATTTCTGACATCGGTCGCAAGACAGGCACTCCTACCCTGGCTCTCGCCGAAATGGCGGCACGCGCCGCGATCGCGGATGCCGGGTTGGGACCCGCGGATATCGACGGCATCACGAGCGTCGGCGAGGCACCGGTTGATGAGGTCGCTCTGGCGCTCGGACTCCAGCCCGCCTGGACCGGGCAGGGTGGGTCCAGCACCGGCGGGTCCATCGCGGGCGTCTACAACGCCTGCGATGCCGTGGCATCGGGGAGGGCCCGCCACGTTCTCGTCTATCGGAGCGTCGCCATGCTCGGGGGTGCCGCCCTCCCCAGTTCCGAAGGTGGGGAAGAGCGTCGGACCCCGGGTCCGGCGGCCGAGGGAACCGAGTGGGGTGACGTGGGCGAACTCCTGACATACGACGCCTTCTCCGCCGCCAACTGGGTTGCCATGCACGTGCGGCGCCACATGCACCTCTACGGGACGAAGCGGGAGCACCTGGGATGGATCGCCATCAATGCCCGTCGCAACGCAGCGCTCAACCCGCGGGCCGTCTATCGCAGCCCCATCACGATGGACGACTACCTCGCCGCCCGCTGGATCAGCGAGCCACTCGGTCTCCTCGACTGCGACGTCCCCGTCGACGGGGCCTGCGCGTTCGTCGTCTCGCAGTCGGGGTACGCGCCCGACTGTCCCAACGGTGCTGTGCGAGTAGAAGCCGCAGCACGTGTGTCAGGGAGCGGGGGTTGGTTCCGCCGCCCCGACTATCCCAATATGGCATCCGTTGACGCTGCCGCCGAAATGTGGAGCCGTACCGACCTGCGGCCTTCAGACGTCGACATCGCAGAGCTCTACGACGGCTTCTCGTACCTCACGTTGGCCTGGCTCGAAGCGCTCGGATTCTGTGGGCGCGGTGAGTCAGGGCCCTTCGTCGACGGGGGCACCCGTATCGCCCGTGACGGTCAGCTGCCGCTGAACACCTACGGAGGACAGCTCTCCGCCGGAAGGATGCACGGCCACTGGGTTCTCCATGAGGCCTGTACGCAGCTCCGGGGCGTCGCCGGTGAGCGTCAAGTGGCCCGTCACGACGTTGCCGTTTTCTCCACGGGCGGCGGACCCTACGCCAGCTGTATGGTCCTGACAAGATGAACGGCGCTCCGTGTCCGTGGAACCCCAAGTGATCAAGCTCAAGAACAACGGCGTCATCACCGGGCGTCACAAAAGGAGGCAACAGTGACCGAGTATCGACTTATTTCATCCGACTCTCACGTGACGATGCCCGACGAAGCGTGGCAGACGTACCTCGACCCCGAGTTCCGCGAGCGTGCTCCGTATATTGATCATACGGACGAAGGCGACGTCCGCGTGTTCGAGGGCCGGCGCACCCCTATCTTGACGCTCAACAATCTGGCAGGGAAGAAGCCGGAGGATTTCAAGCTCAACGTCCGCAAGCTCGACGAACAGCGTGGCGGCGCATCGGATCCGGCCGAACGCATCAAGGACATGGACATCGACGGCGTCGACGCTGAGGTTCTCTACGTTGGCGGGCCATTGGCTACGGCGGACACCGCACTGCAGCTCAACAGCGTCCGCGGCTACAACCGTTGGCTATCCGACTTCGCCTCACATGCTCCGGGCCGGCTCCTGGGTGTCGCGGCCATCCCCATCGACACGCCGGAGCTGGCGGTTCAGGAAATCAGGTTCGCGGCGTCGCAGCGTGGACTCTACAGCGGATACATCCCGCTGTTCCCGTCCGAGGGCGACTACGGCGACGCCAAGTGGAACCCGATGTGGGAGGCGTTCATCGAGGCCAACCTGCCGATCGGCCTGCACGTCGGGGGGCGGCGTCCGGGCACGCCGACAGCGAACCTCTACGAGAGTGCGCCCCGGTTCATGACAGGCCTGGTGATGAGCAAGCTCACGATGGCCGAGTCGGTGTCGGAACTGATCCACGGACTCGTCATGCAGCGCTACCCCGATTTGAAGTTCGTGGCCGTCGAGGGTCAGATCGGCTGGATCTCCTTCTTCCAATATTACGCTGACCACATCTGGGAGAAGCACCGGTACTGGACCAAGAGTGAGCTGGTCGAACCACCGAGCTTCTACTTCAAGCGGCAGGTATTCGCCACGTTCATGGAAGATCCGGTGGGACTGCGCGAACGTCACCACATCGGTATCGACAACATCATGTGGGCGAGCGATTACCCGCATTCTGAAACCACGTGGCCCAACTCGAAGGCGCTGACCGACGAGTGGTTCGCTCCGCTGGGCGATGAGGACAAAGAGAAGATACTTTGGCGAAACTGCGCTGAGTTGTACGGCCTCGCCTGAGTCGTGGTCGCGCCGCTCGATCCGGGCGTCCGACGTCGACGGTAAACGGGCTACCGCCCGGCGAGGGCCAGATCAGTTTCCCCGATGCCGTGACGGGTTCTACTCATCAGGCGGGTCGCACCTCGAGCGCCTCGAGGTTGGGGGCTCCCAGCCTTTCGCTCAATTGCCCACAAGCGGATTTCAGCGAGCGTGCCATTTCGGGCACCTTGGCATGCTGACTTACATCGAAGACGACGGCCATAAGGGCGCTGATACTCCCATCTGCTCCGAAGACCGGGGCGGAAAGAAGGGACACCCGCATGGCGCCGGCGAACTCAGAGTCCAAGTTCACAAGCTCGTCCAGTGCCAAAGTGGAAGAAACGAACTCCCGGCGAGATTCAGAAAGCTCGACGGTCGAGCTGAACTCCCGTCGGGACATGGGATCGAGGAGAATGCTGAAGCCAAGTTCGCGAACGATTCCCGCCGCCCGTCGTAGGCGGGTCTGCGCCGCTTTGCTCATCTTCGGGACTCTCGAGATCCAATCCTCCAACTCGGTCTCGTCCCATGCGACGAAGGCCAATCCGTTGGGAGGTACCAATGGAAAGGCCTGACCCTCCTCCATCGTCGTGGACATCGCCGTTCTGGGACCGGACCGGATGACGTTGGTGAGCTGGTCTCCTGTTGGCAGATAGCCGAGCACTTCGCAACCGAGCTCTTGATACAGGTTGCGTACCGCTTCACGCAGAAGCCCAACGACCGCGGCACCCCGCTGCGCCGCCGCACCGATGGAGATGAGCCCTGCGCCGAGCGTGTAGCCCTCCCTGGTACGCCGGACCCAGTGGGACGGCTCAAGGGCGAGGAGCACTGACTGACAGGTCGCCCGGCTTTGACCGAGGCGACGCGCGAGGTCGGCGACTGCGAATACCTCACCGGGATGTTCGGCGAGGTACCGCACGATCTCAACGGTACGGAGGGCCGAAGGTGCTGGTTGGAGTCCCATGGGGAAAGAGTATCCGGAGCGTCCGACAGCTCAGACCCGTGCCGGGTGGACAACTGCCCCCCCGACGTCGACCGTTGCCCGATAGACGGCGCCGGAGCGCTGCGGATCATAGGGCTCGCCCCCGAAGGTCACAGCGTAGAGGTTGTGTGTGTCGGGGTCGCCGAAACAGAACGATGAAGTCCAGTCCGTTGGCCCATTGACGACTCCATCCTCCTTGCCGTCGGGCGTCAGTCGAGCAAGCTTTCCGGAACCAATCAATGCGACCCAGATGCAGCCGGATTCGTCAATCGCCATGCCGTCCGGGCTACCCTCCTTGAACTCGTGCAATGGGCGGCGATTGACCGGCATGCCCTCCGCGGTCAATTCACTGGCCCAGACGATTCGTGGCGTGGTGTCGTTGTGGTAGAGGGTCGAGCCGTCGGGCGACACGCCCACACCGTTTGTGAGCTGGATCCCGTCGTAGCAGTGGTCGACTGACGCGCCCGGACCAATGCGCCACATGGACCCCTGTTGTCCCAGGGCCGGAGGATGAGGATCGACGTCGAACCTCCCGACGAACACTCGCCCTTCGGCGTCAGTGCCGAGATCGTTGAAGCCCCATCCCGATTCCGCTTCGAGAAGGACCTGCTGGCTCCCGTCCTCCGCGAGCAGCGAGACGTTGCGCCCGGAAGCGACGAGGCCCCCTTCGCTATGCGCGACAAGACCACCCACGTACCCTCTCTCGCAGAGCGTCGTGACAGAGCCGTCCGATTCGATTCTCAGGACTCTCCCAGGCGGCGTTCGATCGGAGAAGCACAAGCGACCTTCCCCATCGAAGCAGGGGGCCTCCAATCGCTCGAAGCCATCCGCGATCAACTCCCAGTCCAGTCTACTCATGCTGAAATGCTAGCAAGATGATGACATAGCATCCAGTGATGTCCGGGGTGGCCCTGTCGATGGGCCCGGGTCCCGTTGCGCCGGTGCGTCGGGGATGAAGGCCGCAAACCTTCCGAAAAGGAGAATCTCACTATTGTTGTCGGGGCGGCTGGGTGCTACCGTGCGCCTGCGAGAACGGGGGATGAGCCGCAGCGTCGGCGACTGTCGTGGCCGGTGAGACAGCACGGTTCACCGTCATCGGTGAAAGCGAGAGTGCAAGGAACGTTCAGGTTGAGCGGATTCCACTCACCCCAGACCCCGAGAAGAGCAAGGAGCGTGGGCACGTGACCCTGAGTGGCCAGTTGGATCGGGATCGGATACGTCAACTGTTCGATCTGCGTCTTCGCAACGGTGGCGCATACGGGGGTTACACCGATGACCCATACCCGAGGCTCCACGAACTCCGCGAGACCGGTCCGGTGCACCGGGGGACGGTCCACGAGTTGCTGGGCTACGACGGTCCCGCGATGTTCGCCGGCCTGCCCTATCCGGAGCGATCTCACTTTTCGGTGTTCGACTACGCCACATGCGATCAGGTGTTGCGGGACGAAGCGACGTTTCGCTCCGCTTTCGATCCGATCGAAGTTGATGCTCCGGGTTTCGCCAGCAGCATTCTCAACATGAACGACAGCAGACATCGGCAGTACAGGACCTTGGTCCAGCCCTCCTTTGTTCCTGCTCGGGCCAAGTGGTGGATCGAAAATTGGATTACCGAGACGGTCAACGGCCTCATCGATGGCTTCGAGTCCGATGGCCGGGCCGAGTTGAACGTCGATTTCGACGCGGCCATTCCGGTGCTCACCATCACCGGGAGCTTCGGTATCGATGTGAGCGACGCTCTTGACATTCGTGAGGGCCTGGAGGGTCATTACGGAGCCAGTGCCGTTGCCGTTCTGGAGCACTACCTGGCCCCGATCATCGCGGCGCGTCGCGTCAGTCCCCAAGACGATCTCATCAGCGTCCTGTGTCAGGCGGTCATCACTACGGAAGAAGGCGACCAACGGCTCACGAACGACGAGATTCTGTCTTTTTCCCATCTTCTTCTGTTGGCCGGCTCCGGCACCACATGGAAGCAGCTGGGTATCACGTTGACCGCATTGCTGACTGATCCCGGAGCGCTCGAGTCCGTACGCCAGGACCGCTCACTCGTCAAGAATGCGATCGAGGAATCATTGCGCTGGTGCCCGACGGACCCGATGTTCTCTCGCTGCGCCGGAAAGGATACCGAGCTCGGCGGGGTGGATATCCCCGCGGGGTCGGTTGTCCATCTCAGCTTTGGGGCAGCGAATCGTGATCCGGCCCGATGGGAGAATCCTGACGCCTTCGACATTCGCCGGAAGGCGAAACCGTCGTTCGGGTTCGGCGGTGGCCCGCACATCTGCCTCGGGATGCATGTGGCCAGAGCGGAGATGCAGACGGCAATAAGTGCGCTCCTGGATCGCCTTCCCGGACTGCAGCTGAACCCGGACGAGCCTGCGCCCGAAATCATCGGGATGTACGAGCGTGGGGCGACGGCGATTCCCGTCATATGGGGCTAGAAGCGGGGGAGTGAGGCACACCATGCGAACGCAACGTCTGTTTGTGGTTACGCGGTGGGGAGGCCTGTTGTGAGCGTGGTTGATCCCGCTCCAGCGCAGTTGGCCGATGTGCTGACTCCCGATTGGCTGACGGCTGCTCTCTGCGGCCTTCAGGAGGGTGAGAAGGTCGTCGAAGCCCAAGTGGTGGACGACTATACGACTGTGCTGAGCAAGGTCCGGATCAAAATCGTCGTTGAGGGACGGGATGGACGTACGACCACCCGTCGCTATTGCGTGAAGGGTGCCTTCGCCACCGGAGCCACGGCCCAGGTGGAGACCGAAGGGAGGTTCTACCGGGAGCTGGCGCAGTCAATCGGGGTGCGCGTGCCGGATTGCCAATATGCCGGAGCCAACGGCGAAACGGGTCGTTCGCTCTTCATCATGAGCGACTTGACGTCGGAGGGCGCCACCTTCTTGAACTCCCAATTCGCCTACACACCCGAGCTGTCGGTGGCGGTTCTGGGGCAGTTGGCTCTCCTGCACGCCAGGACGTGGGGCGACGAGAGGTATCTGGGTCTCGACTGGCTGGCGGACAATGGTCCGCGGATCGCCGACGCGGTGCCCGTCGACCTCGTCCAACGCCTCATCAACGATGGGCGAGCCGACGGGCTCCCGGACTATCTGCGTGACGCCGAGCGCATCAAGGCCGCGATGCAAAAGGTGAGCTCTCCCGAGAGGGTGTGCGTCGTTCATGGCGACCCTCATTCCTTGAACATCTATCTGGACCGGGAAGGTCGACCTGGCCTGCTCGACTGGCAGATGGTGCATACGGGTCACTGGGCTACCGATGTGAGCTACCACATCGCAACCGCCTTCGACGTCGAGGCCAGGCGCCGGAACGAGGAATCCCTCCTGCGCTGCTACCTGGACGAACTGGCCCGCCACGGACAGGAGCCGCCCTCTTGGGAGGAAGCCTGGGATCAGTACACCCTGCGCTTCGCGTACGGGTATTACTACTGGTGCCTGGCCCAGGTGACGCCGCGTGCTGACATCGTCGAGCACATCCCCCGGCTCGGGGCCGCCCTTCACGACCATGACACCTTCCGCCGACTCGGCGTGTAGGACGTTGGCTCGGCGCGACGCCGAGCTGCCGAGATGAAAGGAAACCATTGTGGACAATCCGGCGCCGACCGTTCTCGAAGATCTGCTGACCGCATCTTGGCTGACGGAGGCCTTGTCTTCTCGCTACCCGGGCGTACACGTCAACGGATGCAAGATGGTCTGGCGATTGGATGTCATGGCGAGCAAGATCGGCTTCACGATCGACGTGGAGCCCATGTCCAACCCTCCTCCGACCTCGTGGTGCGTCAAGGGTTACTGGGGCAAGCCGGAGCGCTACACGGCGGGCGACAGAGAGTCAGAGTTCTACCGGAGCCTTGCGGGAGAACTGCCGATCCTCGTCCCGGCGTGCGACTACGTCGGATCGGATGCGGTGAGTGGACACTCTGTGATACTGATGCACGACTTGACCGCTACCGGGTCGACCTTCCTGACTGCACTCAGCCCGTACAGTATCGATCGGGCGGCGCAGACTCTCGATCAGCTGGCCCGTCTCCACGCCAGCCATTGGGGGGATGAGACGCTGCGAGATCTGCCCTGGCTCACTTCTCGTATCGGCGCGATGGCCGGCTACATAGATCCTGCGGCCCTGCAGTCACTCCTGGGCGGACAACGGGGAGATCCACTGCCGGATCCGATCAAGGATGCGGGGAGGTTGCTGGCCGGCGTTCGTCGTCTCGGCGAACTGGTCACGACGGGGAGTAGCTGCCTCGTGCACGGCGACGCGCATGCCGGAAACATCTTCGTGACCGCCGACGACTCGGTCGGCATCATCGATTGGCAGCTCGTCCATCTGGGCAGCTGGGCTTGCGACGTCGCCTATCACATCGCCGCCGTTCTCTCGGTGGAGGATCGCGAGAAGGCCGAGACTGATCTGCTCGCCCACTACCTCGACCGTCTTCGCACGTACGGAGGGCAACCACCCCCATGGGACGACGCGTGGGCCAGTTATCGGGCCTGCCTCGTCTACGGGTATTTTCTATGGGCCATGACGCGGTTCGTCGATGAGGAGATCACGATCGAGTTCGTGAAGAGGCTGGGGACGGCCGTGGCTCAACACGGGAGCTTCGAGGTGATCGGGGTTTGACCGTTCCACCAGTTCCGTCCCCCTTGCGCGTGGGAGCCGGGTGGCAGGAGCGAGTTGTCGAGCGATCGGTGGAACGAGTAGCGGCGTCGCCGGGTGACCGCCGTGGCCACGGCTCCTTCGCGCGTCGAGCTCTGCGGCCGGCAACCCGGATCGTGCAGGCGGCGATCGAGATCTCGCGCGAGGGCGGGACAACATCGTTCACTGTCCAAGAGGTCATCGAGAGGGCAGACGTCTCCCTCCAGACGTTCTATCGCCACTTCGGTGGCAAGGACGACCTTATCTTGGCCGTTATCGAAGAAGAGGTTGCCGCTTCGGCGGAGGCATGCCGCCAGAGAGTGCGGCGCCTGGAGGACCCTGTCGCCAAAGTGGAAGCGGTCGTAAAGGGTCCGTTCTCCCGTGTCAACCGGGTTACGTCACCGATGATCACGCGTGAACATCTCCGTCTTCTCGACACGCGCGCGGTCGATGTCTGGGCGGCGGACGCACCGTACCGGGACCTCCTGGCCGAGACCATTCGCGTTGCCCAAGAGGACGGGCTCTTCCCCTGCGTCGACGCCGACGAGGAGGCCGACATGATGACAACGTTGGTGTTGTCCCGCTATCACAATCTTGTGTTAGGAGCGGGGAGCCGGACCTTTGCCGCGGAGGCGACACACATCTGGTCGTTCTGCCTGGCCGCCCTGCGTCGAGACGCCACCACGACCTGCCCGCCGGAGTAGGCCGTCGAGGGTGCTCGGCGATCTCAGAACTGGGCGGCCACGGACGTGATCGTCCGTTGCACCACTTCTTCACCGGCTTTGCCCGCACCCAGCGGCCGAATCAGGACTTCATCAGCACCCAGGCGGAACATGTCTCCGATCCGGTCCGCAACTTGTCCAGGAGCTCCCCACGCAATCACTTTGTCAATGAGTGCATCGGTCCAGACACCACCGCTTGCTTCTTCCAACCCAGCTCTGACCAGCATGCGTTGATACGCCGGAAAGCGAATATTCGGGATTCCGTTCCGTACGGCGTCCCGAACCTCAGCGGCGTTGTCGTGCACACACGCAGCGAGGTGCGCGATGAGCGGGGGACGCCGCCGCCCCGCTTCCTCTGCGCCCCGCTCCAGGGCGGGCAGCCCGATCTTGGCGAGGTAGGAGGCCGGGCACAGCCAGGTTATCGCCCCGTCTGCTTCTCGACCGGCTAGCTCGAAGGTCTTCGGCTGGAGCGCTCCGATCATGATCGGGACCGCGAACGGGCGGCCCATTGTGTTGCGAATTTGATAGTGCTCGCCCTTGAAGTCGACGGCTTCTCCGGTGCTCAGTGAGCGCAGCACGCTGACGTATTCCCGCAGATGCTCGAAAGGGGCCTCACGGTGAATCCCGAGCATGGCCATGACGGCATCGTGGCTGGGTCCGACACCGAGCCGCAGGCGACCCGGGGCAAGTTGATCGATGACGTTCGCCTCCGCCGCTAGCACCACGGGGTGGCGCGGATAGGTCTGGACCACCGAGGTGCCCAGCTTCAAATGCTTGCTGCGCATGGCGATGGCGGCGAGGAGCGGCATGCAGTCCTCGGGACCTCCGTTCGTGAGCCACGCCGCTCCGTAGCCCAAGGCCTCAACCTGCTCGGCGGCCTGCAAGATCGCATCGACACCGCTGACCCGGTTCACCACGACACCCATGCGGACCAGGTCGCTCAGTGGCACACATTCGATAGTACTCGGGTGATAATATGGAGACAAGCATGCTGGTATATCAACAAGGGGGGCGAGGGTGCACTAGGGTGCTGCATCGCACCCGATGCGACCGGACCTCCCTGTCATCTGGGCAAAAATCGAGCGAAGGAGAGCTGTGACTGTCTACAAGTTCACCAAGGACTCGACCCCACCGATGCCCGGACTCGGGATGAACCGGGGGCGACATCAAGGTGACGATGCGGCGGGATTGGCTGCGGCATTGACCAGCGGGGAGGCCTGGGAGCGTTTCTGTGAGGGTCTTCGATCGGCCGGGCGTTCAATATTGCGATCTGAAGAAGCCGCAACGGATACGGACCTGGCGGAGGGCTACCAGTACCTGCTCGGGCTCGTCTACGGTCTCATCGAGCGTGAGTTGTACCGCACCGATGCCGACAACCCGGCCTTTCTCCGGGTCCAGACCGACGTCATCAAGATGGGCATGGACAATCCCGACGGTGCACTGATGAGCGCGCCGATCAGTGACGACGGAGTGTTTCGTATCTACGGCGTGGTGCAGTCGATTCGTATGATGGAGTTCGTCATCTCGGGGGGCGGAAGTCACGTCATGCGCTATCTCGACGAATTTGCGGTAGGTCCCGACGGAGATTTCGCCGTTACCCTTTCTCGTGAGCCACAGCCCGGGAATTGGATCGAACTGCCGCCGGGGGCCGATTCCATCCTCGTGCGAAGAGTGACGTACGACTGGGATGCCGAGGAGGTGCCCCACCTGGCCATCGAACGACTCGACGCAGAACCCGGCATCGTTCCGTGGTGCCTGCGGACACCGACTGCAGCGGAGGTAGGCGAACAACTCGATGCACTGGGAGCGCTGGTGGCCAGCAATGCGGACTATTGGGTCGACATGGTGCACTCCTTCCGCGACGAAGGGGACAATGTGATCCCGGCCCCTCGACCGCTTCCCGGCACGGGGATGAACGCCGCCCGCTCATCGGTGAAGGGCTTTTTCGTCCTGGCCCCGGATGAGGCTCTCGTGATCGAGTTCACGCCCCCGGAGGGGTTCTTCTGGAGCGTGTCGGTGGGGGACATGTGGTACCGGACCTTTGACTTCTCGTTTCATCAGACGAGTCTCAATGGGCACCAGGTCGTCCTCGACGCCGATGGCGTGTGTCGGGTCGTCGTTGCTCATCAGGATCCCGGGGTGGCCAACTGGCTTGACACGGTTGGTCACGAGCGCGGGGTTGTGATTTTCCGTTGGGTCATGGTGAGCAACCGCCCGCAGCCCGATTTGCGTGTGGTGCCTTTCTCCGAGCTCGATGCGGTGTTGCCACCGGGAACTCCCCGGGTGGATCCGAGTGAGAGAGCCAGGTCGATCGGCCGTCGGCGCGACGCCGTCGCCAAGCGACTCGCCGTTCCCTTGACGACCCGGTGGTCGTACTCGACCTCCGTCATCGACCCGGCTCCATCACGCTGATGCGGCCCATCAGCGCAGTCCCCTCGGGCCGAGACCGATGATGGCGCAGGCGATCCCCGACGCATCGACCGTGATCGAACGAGCACAGTCTTCGACGGGGCTCTCCGACTTCGGCGCCGATGGATGGCAGGAGGGCCTCGAACGCCTGCTCCAAGCGGCGGATTCCGACCTCACCTTGGATCAGCCTTCGGCCGCTCGGCTGCAGGCAGTCGTCGACCAACGGCTGGTCAACCGACTCCGCATCGAGGATTGGTATCGCCGCCAAGAGGTCGAACCACCCCCGCTCGAAGGATTGTTGGTCATCCACGGTCTGCCGCGTACGGCCACCACCGCGCTGCATTACCTGTTGGCGCAGGATCCGAAAACGAGATATCAGAGGCGTTGGGAGATCAGCAACCCCGTGCCGCCGCCCGATGCCACCTCCGACGCCGACGACGAACGCAGGCTCGCAGCTCGCAAGAGCGGGGAGAGCGCCCGGGTCAGTTCGGCGCAGCACATCTCGGAACTGGACGGACCTAGCGACGACAACGCCATCCTGGGTCTGGACTTTCACAACCAGGAAACAGGTCTGCCGCTCCCGACCTACACGCGATGGTGGCGGGGCAGCAGCCTCAAGACCACCTACGCCTATCACGAGCGAGTCCTACGTTTGCTTCACACGGGGCGCCCTCCCTATCGATGGGTCGTGAAAGCCCCGTACCACAACTTCCACCTGGGCGACATGGCCGCGCAGTACCCGGACGCCAGGTTCGTCATGGCCCATCGTGACCCGGCGGTCTCGTTTCCATCGGCCTGTAGCACGGTCTTTACGGCACAGTGCAACGCGCTGCCGAACCAGCCGCCAGATCCGGTCGCACTGGGCTCGTTCCTTTTGGAGCATCTGGTCGCGGGCATCAACCGTGCCATGGCTGATCGCGCTGCTATCGGCGAGGATCGATTTGTCGACGTCAGTCAGAAGCAGCTCGAAGCGGACGCCGTGGGCACGGCCGAGCGCATCTACGACTTCGCGGGACTGGAGCTGGACAGCTCCACTCGCGCCTCGATGGGGGAGTGGGCCGCGAACAACCGTCGGGGGGCGCGGGGGCAACATAACTACACCGCAGAGGAGTATGGCCTGACCACAGACGAGATCCGCTCTGCGTTCGCGGACTATATCGAGCGATTTGACGTTGCCCTGGAGACGTGAGGAACCAGGCGGCGTCGCCGAAGGGGAGATGAGAAATGGCGTCGGAGATGGAGATGCGCACAATCAGGCTGAGCCCGGCAGGCGGCGTCGAGGTCCGAGACTTCGATCTGCGTACGGCACTCGACGACAAGTCCTTCACGCAACTGGAGGATCTCTTCGATAGAGAGTCACTGATCCTGTTTCGGAATCAGGGTCTGTCGAATGACGAGGGTCGCCAGGTCTTCGCTCGCTTCGGTCCGCTGATCGATGGCATCGGCGTTGTCTCGAATGAGGACCCTACCGGGCGTGGAGAACTCGAGTTCCATTCAGAGCAGTCCTTCCAAAGGGCCAATCCGATCCGCGGGCTGGCCCTTTACTGCAGAGCGATCGGTATTCACGGCGGTGCGACACTTTTTGTCAATTGCGCAGCGGCCTACCGTGCGCTCCCGGGGGATCTCCGCGCTGAGCTCGCCCATACCGATACCGTGCATAGCTTCGACCCTCGCGTCAGGCTCGGATCTGACTACGCCGGCACAGGAGTTCCCGAGGGCGGCTGGCAAACGGTCCATCCGGCGATCCTCGAACACCCGGTCACCGGAACCCCGATCCTCTTCGTGAGCCCATGGTTCACGACCAGCATTGCCGGAAGGGATCCCCGGGAAGGGGAAGCGCTGCTCTCCGCTCTGCTCGAGCATCTGTCGGATCCCGCCTTCTGCTACCGCCACGAATGGCGGCCGAACGATCTGTTGATGTGGGACAACCTCTGTTTGACCCACGCCAGAGAGCCCTACGACGAGTCCACCTCCCGGGTGCTGTGGAAGTACGAGTTCAGGCTGCGAGAACAGTTTCGTCTGCCCGAGCCGAACCTTGTCGTTCGCTGAGGATCGGTTCACGTCCGAGCGGCCTGATCGACCTCGGGGCCCTACGCCGGAATGCGGCGCCTCGCCGCACGCACGCCGACGAAGGGCTCGGTCGGCACGAGGACCTCATTGGCGAGAATCCGAAAGCCGCTGCTCAGCAGATCGTTCTCGATTTCAGCCTGCGCCGGTAGCGATGCCGGGGTGTCCTGGCAGCGGAGCATGAAATGGAGATGGGCGGCGGCGATGGAACCCGGCACCATCATGGAGACGATGAGGAGTTGACCACGCTCAGTCAGGAGCTCGCGTAGTTCCCGATAGAGCGCCGTCCTGCTTTGCGGTTCGAAATAGTAGATGTTGTTCAGCAAGAGTATGAGATCGAACGCCGTCGTTGCCTCATGGGCCCAACGACGGACATCTCCGACATGCAGCTCGAAGCGCGAAGAGAAACCGGCCCTGTTCAGTTCATCACGAGCATTCTCAACGACGACCTCCGACAAGTCGATGCCTTCGACGTGGGCATACCCGTCCGCTTCCAGCACGACCTTCGAGTAGAAGCCCGTTCCGCAACCGACATCGAGAACGTGCATGGGACGAACCTCGGCCATCGCACGTCGGACGAAGGAGGCGACGAATGGGGCGGCGGCCAGCGACACCTGGGCAATGTCGTCGGCAAATTGTGAAAGATCGCTGCGCCCGCCGCCGGCGGCGGAGTGCAGCAATTCGTGGAACTCGCCGTAGGGGCCTATCTGGTAGTCGAGCATCGACCGATAGTGCGCGAGCAAGAGCCGATCGCCATCGGCGAGAGCGCGGGCCCTGCGTCCCCGTACGCCGTAACGGTCTCCCCGGAACGAGAGCTCGCCGAGTTCCGCACCGATCCAGAGCCACGCTTGAAGCCGCTCGGGCCTGGTGCATCCCGTGTGGCTGCAGAGCTCATCGAATCTGCGCCCAGAGCGTAGGTAGGGAAGAATGTCGAGACGGACGGCCGAAGCGAGGAACATCGATCGAACCAGAGACCGGCTGTCGGCGATAGCCAGGGTACGGGCCGGCACATGCCCCGAACGGACGGTGTCGACGAGGCCGCGAAGCTGCATCCCGAAGGCCCGCATCAGGCATGCACATCGGGAGCGCGGATCCCGAAAACCCTCTGGGCCGATTTCTGCACGAGTCCCTCGACCGTGCCGATCGGACGCAACGGGGGAAATGACGCCGTATCTATGGCGGGGACGAAGAGTTCTCCATGGTTGCTCAAATACACATAGACAGGGTAGGAGACAGCCCCCATGCCTCGAAGCAACTTCGAGGCATGGGGACCGCGCAACCGCTCACCCAGTCGGGGCCGGATCCCGTCGACCGGGATGTCGGCCCGGTCCAGTCCGAACCAGTGGTACACCTGCCGAATGATCGGCGCGAGCCGGGGATCCCGGACCCCGAGATCGCCGAGGATGACTTCGTCCACAGAGAGTGCATCGGCGCCGGCGTAGATGTGACGGACGTTCGCCGGCCGGCGACAGCCCATGACGCCGAACGGTCCGTCCGCCACGGGCGACCAGGCGTCGACGATGGCAAAATCCGGCGGTGCAACGTCGATCAGCATCATGGTGGCGGAACGAAAGTCGATCTGTCGACCGGCGTAGAACGTGTCGTCGATCGGGCCGGTGCTTCCCTCGAGCGTCGAGAGACTCAAATGGGCGAACTCCGTCGGATCCGTCCGGAATTTCGGCATGACAATGCGCAGATCGGCATCGAGCCAGTCGCCGCTTATGGCCTGCTGCACGAAGCCACGCTCGTAGGTGATCGGGCGAAGGTGCTGGCCGATATCGACGATCCGATAGGAAGGAGACTCGAATCCGAAATACGACGCGACGGCACGAACCGAGCGATTGGCGTACGCGTTGCCGTAGACCGTGGGAGCTTCGAGGACAGCGACATCTTTGACGCCATGCCGGAGCAGGTACCGAGCGACGGCGTCGACCAGCTCAGGGTCATTGACGTTCGATCGATCCCGACGGTCATAGCCGAGCATGAAGGAGACGCGAATCGCCGCGGACGTGCTCTGCGAGGCACGTGCGGCCAGCCCGGCCCGGTCGAGACAGGACTCGAGCACGGACACCTTCTCGCGATCATTTCGACCAGTTCCCACGGCCACGGGTTGACGCGACGCGAATGCACTCCGTGCGTTCTCCGCCGCCTGGCCAGACCGGAACGTCGACGGAATGAACCACGGACTTATTGCGGAGAACCGTTCGATGAGATGTGGCAACGATGTGCTTTGCGGTGTGAGGCGGTCGTCAACGGTCAGCACCTCGGCCAACAGAGCAAAGGCGTCCCGGTGGCGCACCTCGTCCTCACGAATGCGCTCCATGGTCCGCCTCTCGACCACGGAATCCGTCAACTCGACAAGACGTCCGTACGCCAGTTCGGCACTCGCCTCGAGGGCAACGTTGAGCTCGCAGTAGCGGTGAAATGTCTGGAACCGCAACTCACCTCGGAGCCCCGGTGGTAGACGTCCGAGCATGCCGGCAACAGAGATGAGTGTGCCCGCTGTTCCGGCACGGAACGGCGCCGTACCGGGCTGGAGGTGATTGGAGGTGGCTGAAGTCCAACCAGAGATGGCGCCCTGGATCTGGCGGCCGTAGACGACAGCCGAGGATCCCAACCCTCCCGCGCGTAGAAGCTCGCCGCGCAGATACTCCGCGTGCATCTGCTCGTCCTTCCAGATCCACACCAATGTCTGATGAATGAGAGCCCTTACCTCGTCGCTGACATCGAGTGCGGCGACGCGACCGGCCACCGCTTCTTCCCGGTAGGCCACGGCCACGATCTGCTCCCGCTCCAACGCCAGGAGGAGGAGTTTCTTGCGCTCGGACTCCGGCCGACCAGCGCACTCGTCGGCCCATCGGTCGAGTTGGTTCTGCACGTCGCGTACGAGCTCTGTCTCGAGCCGGGACGGCGGTTGGGATCTCACGATCGGATGGCGTCCCGCAGTTGCATTTCGTGGAGACTATCCATTGCCGGGTCCAACGTCTGGCCCGGCACCAGGGTCGGCTCTACCGGGAACGTTGAGGTTGGTCGGGGGGAGTGCCGGTCGCTTGCGGAGTTTCGGCCGCGAGGGCTTGCAGCTCTTCGACGACCAGCCGAACGGTGTTGGCGATGACGTCGGGGATCCGTTCGAGGGGGAGGCCGTACCGGTCGTGAAGGGGCCACGATGCGTCTGCACCGGAGAGCCCGAGCAGCATGGCGGTGGCGTCCTCGGTTTCACGTGTGGGTGCGCCTATCCCCTTGACGGCGTCGCGGATCGCGTCGAGTCTGAGGCGGCGCCGCGCTTGGCGTACTTCGGGCCAGATGCCGCCGGTGCTCGTGGCCAATGTCCGCGTCAGGGGGGTCGTGAGCGCGTTGGCATGGATGTCACGAAAGTAACGGGGCAGGTCATCGGCGTCCTGCGCCAGGATCACGCCGTCCGGGTAGAATTTGCGGTCAAACCACTCGCCGAGGGCGACAATCTGGCTCTCCCGGTTCGGGAAGTGGAAGTGCACGGTCCGCACCGACACGCCCGCCCGGACCGCGGCTTTTGCGGGAGACAAGGTATCGCCGGCGTCTGTGACCTGCTCGACGAAGGCCTCGAGGATGGCCTCCCGGGTGGCCGCAGCCTTGGCTTCCCGCTTCGGGCTGACGTAGGCCCGCGTTTCGCTCATAGAAGAAACTGGATGTCGTGGCTTCTGGCCACCCGGACGACGCCGGCGATGTCAGGGGGATTCATCTCGACCTCGGAAGCGACCTCAGTGAAGAACTCAGTGGCGTTGCCTCTCGTGGTGATAGTGAGAAAATGGCACTCCGTGACGTTGCGATAGCTGTGCGACGTGCCGGCCGGAACATGTGCGGTGGCTCCGGAAGACAAGACCTTCGACTCTCCCTCGATTGTCACTTCGAGCTCACCGTCGAGCACCACGTAGATCTCTTCCCACGGATGGAGGTGTGGCGGAGGCCCTGCGTCAGTGGGCCCGCTCGTGTCGAAGATCTCCACGGCTGACCCCATGGCGTTGGTGAGCAACGGCCGGAGGGTCTCGCCGAGGACCAGCAACTTGTCACTGGCTTCGAGAGTGGTGATGGTCGCAGTCATGCGTTCCCCTTTTCGGATGGCCTCGAGCGGTGCTGCCCGAATATTCGCTGCAGCTAGCTGTAGCGAACTGACACGACCTTAGAGTTCATTGCAGTCAAATGCAAGCAATTGCGACAGCGAGGCGGTCGACGCCCGTCACGTCCAACCCGGCGTGCGTCCGGCCTGCTCGATCCACTTCTGCAGTTGCGGTCCCTGCGCCTCCTCCAGACTGGTCACCTTGACGTACCGGGTCCGATCGGTCGTCCCGAGCGGAGGCGGGGACTCGAAGTCGACGCCGCCGAAGAAAACCACATTTACGGAAACGTCGTAGGCGGCTATTTCAATGATCCAGCCGAGTTCCGGTAGCCCGTAATACGCCCTTTTCCACTTCACGGCGTAGTCAAGGCCCGGGATTGTCGCCAGGATCGACGCGTCCAACCGCTCGACGATCGGCTGCAGACCCGGCATCAGGCGCCGGCACCAATCGTCGATGCCGGAGTGGTTCGCCGAGGGCTCCGGCGGCTTTCGCCCAGCATTTCCTTTGATTGTTTTCGGCATCGCGTGGCCTCCTCCGGGGGATCGACATCACCTTGTCACCCGTTTGCGGGACCATTGATATTGCCTGCGGATCTGACGTGCAACCATTCTGCAACCACGGTTCGCCGTATCCTTGATCGCATGCAGGTCGAACCCTTCTATGCGACCCGGATTCTGGTTCGTAGCAACGTCTTCCATAATCAATCCGAGTGCGGTCCCGGTAGGCAGGTAATGACCCGTGGCCACGGCGTCACGGGGGATGTCAGCGACAAGACGATTTGCGCTCGTTGTGCGGCGATCGCAAAGGCGGCGGGGGGCAAGCAAGCGAAGTCGAAAAAAGAGAAGAAAAAGAAGAAGAAGAAAAAGAGTCATCGGGCGACTTCAGTCCACGCGTAGGCCTCCCGGAGAGTCCGTCGATCGCCGCCCGCTCCCGGCGAATTCGAATGTGGCGCCTTCTCCCCTCGTGTTATATAAATCGAGTGGTCGTGGCGGCTCTGGATGGGAGATGAGATGGCGGATTCTGAGGCGATGGGGCCTGTCAGCTACGTGGTCGTCGAGTTCCCCGAGAACAAGATGACCGGCGAAGGGTTCCCCGCTCTTGTGGACCTGGTCGATCGAGGCCTGATCCGGGTTCTCGATCTCGTGTTCGTCACCCGGGATCTCGACGGCACGACCACGAGGCTGGAGCTGGCAGACCTTGACGGGGATGGAGACCTCGATCTCGCCGTCTTCCAGGGAGCATCGTCGGGGCTGCTCGGCGAGAGTGATATCTCCGATGCCGGGTCGGTCCTCGAACCCGGATCGTCTGCGGGCATCCTCGTCTATGAGAACCGGTGGGCCATTCCCTTCGTGGAGGCCCTTCGGGGAGGGGGAGGAGAAATGGTCGCTGCCGGCTATATCCCCCACGACGCGCTGCTCGAAGCTCTCGATTCCACCGACCGGTAACGGAGGCACCAAATGGGACTACTCGGAATGGTTGCAAGGACCACTGTCGTGGCAGGTACGGCGACGGTGGTATCGAATCGCGTCTCCCGGCGCCAAGCCAACCGGTGGTCCCAGCAAGAAGCCGCTCAACAGCCCCAGTATGCGCAGCAGGCTCCTCCGCAACCCCAGTACGTGCAGGCGCCACCCCCACCGCCACCCCCACCGCCACCGCCACCGCCGGCGCAGGTTGACACTGTTGCGCAACTCAAGGGTCTGGCCGAACTGAGGGACCAGGGCATCTTGACCGACGTAGAATTCGACGCCCAGAAGGCAAAGATTCTGGCATCGTGATCAGGGCATCATCCCGCTCTTGACAACCGTGCCGGTCACGTCGACGGAACCACCGGCCGTCAGTTTCTTGCCTCCGGAGTAGACGGAACCGAGGGCGGCGGACGTAGGCGACGAGATGTCGAGCGTGAAGTACGGCTTCTTCGCCTTCCCCTTCAACGGGCCACCGTCCTTCCCCGGCGGTGATATCCAAGAATGAGTTGCCGCGCCGGTCGCGGGCGGAGACCAGGCTGAGAACAGCGAACCTGCCCCCGCACGACACCCCTTTTCAATCCGGCGCCGTCCTCGCTATCTTTGGCGTCGTTCAGCATTTGATTCGGGTTTCACGACAAAGGGGACTTGTTCGTGTCAGAAGAGACAATGGTGCGCCTCGTGCAAGATGCGCTTGCGACCCAGGGGATTACCGAGAAGATCCTCGCAGTCGGGCAGTTCAACCCACGGGGTCACGTCGGCGGGTTGTTCGCCGGGGGGCTCACCGGGGGTGAAGCGGGGGGCCTGGTCGGTGGTGCAGCAGAAGGCGTCGGCGTCGGGGTGGGTTCGCTGGCGGGAATGCACGCCGCTGACCGGATGTCGGGCCTCCCGGGGAACATGCTGGTCGGAGTGTCAGCGAAGTCCGTCTTCGGATTTGCCGCGACGACCAGGCATACCGCGCCCACGGCTCTGGTGTTTCAGGTCCCACGTTCAGGTCTCAAGGTCACGGTGCACCAGCGGTTCAACGTGCGCATCCTGGAGCTGCTCGACACCCGAAGTGGGTCCACCATCGAATTGGAGGGGAACCGGTTGCCGCTAACCCATGCAAAGGACGTGATCGATCTGCTTCGGGACTGATCGAGGTGCGGCCGCCCGCTACGGCAGCCCGGGCAGTACCCTGAGCGCGTGGCCACGCCAAACGAGCTCCGGGCGGAGTACGAGTCGATAGCGGCTCACATGCGCCGACCCCACGGCGACGAGATGGCGGAGCCAGTCGTCCCGGTGACAGCGGCCCGCCTCCTGAGGGACTCGGTCGAGCCCATTGCCACGATCTGTTGGTGGTCGAAGGAAGCCAATGACGCAGCCCTTGATCTGGGACTCAGTTTCTTCGAGCGATACGTCCGCGGCCGAGCCGCTCCTTTGGGGACGTCGAACCCATCTGTCGTGGTGTGCCGCCCATCCTGACCCAGGTGACGATGGTTCGGGATCGGCTCGTCGACCCTCAGCAACAGGATCCAGCCGGTCGTGCCGCCACCCGTGCACAGCTCGAGAGCGTCACGACAAGCCTCAACCGGATCGCCGACGCGGCTCCGGGCGACGAAGCCGTTGCCGCGGCGAATGTCGTGGCGGAGCACCTGCGCGCGCTGTCGTTCGCCCAGGAGGCGGGCGACCTGCTGCGCAGCGGGCAGGTTCCGCCTACCGCGGAGCAGCTCGTCCAGGCCGATCAGTCCTCACGGCTTCAACTCACCCAACTCGATGAGGCGATCCACAACCTGCGGGCCCAGGTGAGCCCGGCCAGCAGCGAGCCCTCGGCAAGCTAATTGACGCTGAGGAGCACCCCGGCCGGTGCGACCGTTGCTATTGCCGGACCATGGCGACTTTCATGCGGTCCTCGGGTGTGATGAGGTGCGACTGGTCGTCGAGCCCCTGGTCGAGCTGCACCCAGTGCACGGTACCGGTGAAGTCACTGGTCCCGGGTGTGTAGTCGTCGCTCACCGACGTGGCGTGATCGCCACCTATGTCGAGGGTCTCGTCGCCGGAGAAGAGCATCGGGATGCTGGCCTCCTGTCGGGCTGATGCGACCCGTTCACCATCGACGAAAAGCACGGTGTCCCCGCCCTTGGCCAGGCCGTCGCCGTCATAGGCGAACTCCACCCGGATCTGATGCGTCCCCGCGGTCAGCGCCTCGGTTCCCGTCGCCTTGACCAGGGCGAGCCCCAGCAGGTTGTAGCAGTGGGTCGGCACACCGTCGACCAGGTAGAGCGACCAGCCCCCGAAGGCGCCCCCTTGCGCGACGATGACACCGTTGGCCGGCTGGTCGGTCACGGCCACTTCGGCCGTGATGGCGTACGACTTGTTCTTCATGTTGAGGACGGTGTTCTCGGTGACCCGCGACATGCCCCCGAAGAACATCTGCGACGGGCCTTTGGCCAGTTGCGGGCGCCCGGCGATCTCGGAGTTGAATCGCTCGATCCTGCGGTCGTCGAGAGGGAGCACGTTGTACTTCACCGCTTCGATGAGGAAGAGGCGTTGCAGCTCGGCCAGCTTTTCGGGATGTTCGGCCGCCAGGTCGTGGGACTGGGTCCAGTCATGGTCGATGTCGTAGAGCTCCCAGACATCGTCGTCGAGCGCGGGGAGCGTGGCGCCGAACAACCAGGGTATGGAATGTCGGGTGACCGCCATCCAGCCCTTGTGGTAGACGCCGCGATTGCAGACCATCTCGAAGTACTGGGTCTCGCGCCGATCCGCTGCCTTGGCGTCGTCGAACAGATAGGCCATCGAGACCCCGTGCAGCGGGAGCTGCTCGACGCCGTTGACGAAGGCAGGTTCGGGTATGCCGAGCACGTCGAGGATGGTGGCGGCCACGTCGATGATGTGGTGGAACTGTTGGCGGACCTCCCCCTTCGACTCGAAGCCGTGCGGCCAGTGGACCACGGTGCCGTTGCGGGTACCCCCGAAGTGGGACGCCACCTGTTTCGTCCACTGGTAGGGAGTGCACATGGCGTGGGCCCAGCCAACGGCGTAGTGGTTGTACGCAGCGGGGGTGCCGAACGCATCGATGTGGGCGGTCAGGAACTCCGGCGTCTCGAAGGCCGCGGCCCCGTTGAGCGAGAGCATCTCGTTGAAGGTCCCATTCGGGGTGCCCTCGGCACTCGCCCCGTTGTCGCCGATCATGTAATAGATCAGTGTGTCGTCGAGCACACCGAGCTCCTCGAGGGTGTCGATGAGGCGGCCGACGTGGAAGTCCACGTGTTCGAGGTAGCCGGCGTAGATCTCCATCTGTCGGGCCAGGACGGGCTTGAGCGTTTCGGGCACGTCGTCCCAGGCCTCGATGTCGCTCGGGCGCGCCGTCAGTTCAGCATCTTGGGGGATCACCCCGAGGCTCTTCTGACGGGCGAACACCTCGTCGCGGAGGGCATCCCAGCCTCCATCGAACCGGCCTTTGTATTTGTCCGACCACTCGGCGGGGACGTGATGAGGAGCATGGGTCGCCCCCGGGGCGAAGTAGGCGAAGAACGGCCGGTCGGTCATGAGGGACCGTTGCTGGCGTACCCAGGTAATAGCCCGATCGGTGAGGTCCTCGCTCAGGTGATAGCCCTGCTCGGGGGTCTTTGGTGGCTCGACCGGCGTCGTGCCTTCGAAGAGGGCCGGGTAGTACTGGTTGGTCTCGCCCCCGATGAAGCCGTAGAAGTAGTCGAAGCCGCTCTGCGAAGGCCATTGGTCGAAGGGCCCCATCGGGCTGGTCTTCCAGACCGGGACCTCGTGGCACTTGCCGAACTGCGCAGTGGAGTAGCCGTTGAGCTTGAGGATCTGGGCCAGTGGGGCAGTCGTCAAGGGACGGATGGAGCTGTAGCCGGGGGCGGAGGTGGCCACTTCGGGGATCGCCCCCATGCCGGCGGTGTGGTGATTGCGACCGGTCAAGAGCGCCTGGCGGCTCGGTGCGCACAGGGCGGTCGTGTGGAACCGGCTGAGCTTGAGCCCCCGTGCGGCGAGACGGTCTGCCGTCGGAGTGTTGATGGCCCCACCGAACGTCGAGGCTGCACCGAACCCGATGTCGTCGAGCAAGATGATGAGGACGTTGGGCGATCCCTCGGGGGGATGGACCTCGGTGATCGGCGGGAAGGCGGTGTCCGGGTCCTTGGCGTCGTAGGTCGTGAGTCCGACGTGCTGACGGTCGTGGATCGGCAGCAGATAGCGGTTCACACGGTCAGGCTCGGGCAAGGCGGACTCCTCGGGGTAGGCAAGCAGGCAATCGATTTCCAGCTTCCGACTCTGTCAGTTCGGGGATGGATCGTCATCACCCGCCGAGGGTGACGCCGAAAGCGAGCCTCCGCTCAGGCACTCAGGGCGAGAGGTTCTCGCCGTTGGGGGACTTCAGGCGCCAGAGGTTCCACGGCCAGACCCCATCGATCTCCACCTCGAGGGCGAAGCTCAGGACGATCCGGATCACGACGATCAGACCGAGCACGGCGACGCTCTTCAGGGTCGTCTCGACGATGATCGTCCGCACGATGTCCCCGACGATCAGCACTTCGAGGCCCAGAAGGATCGACTGGCCGAGGCGCTTGCGCAGCTGTCGGTAGGCGCCTTCCTGGCGTTGACCGGAACGGACGATCGAAACCAGATAGATCGCCAGCGCCCAGAACCCACCCACTACCATGATCGCCGCACCGACGGCTTCGACAACCTTCACGATGTCGTTGATGAGATTGTCATAGGTCATGCGCAACAATGCCACGGTGGCTGCTGACCGAAAACGACCGTGGCGTCTGCCGGATGTGACCTGAAGGTGAACCGCGGGTATCCGGGCCCACGTGTGCCTCGACCATCTGACACCGCCGGAGAACTTTGCAAGGATCGTCGGTGCCACCAAACGACGAGTGGAAGGGTGGATGCGAGATGGGCGCCGAGTCAGAACGGGTGAGTGGTTTCGGAGGCCTCGAGAACGGGCTACGACAGGCCAGCGACTGGTACCTGTGGGGTCCGTACGTCAGCGAGCGACAGTGGGGAACCGTTCGCGAAGACTATTCCGCCGACGGCGAAGCGTGGGACTATCTGCCGCACGATCGCGCCCGCTCGCAGGCCTACCGTTGGGGTGAGGACGGCCTGGCCGGGTTCTGTGATGTCGAGCAGCGTCTGTGCCTGGGTTTGGCGCTATGGAACGGCCGCGATCCGATCCTGAAGGAGCGGGCGTTCGGACTCACCGGAGCCGAGGCCAATCACGGGGAGGATGTCAAAGAGTACTGGTGGTACCTCGATGCCCTCCCCAGCCATGCGTGGAACCGGTGGCGTTATCACTACCCGCAGGGTGCCTTCCCTTACGAGGATCTCCGGGAGGAGAACGGCCGGCGGACCAAATTGGATCCCGAGTACGAGTTGCTCGATACCGGCGCGTTCGACGAGGACCGCTACTGGATCGTGGAGGTTCACTACGCCAAAGCCGACCCGCACGACCTGCTGATGTCGATCCGGATCACGAATGCCGGCCCCGAAGCCGACACGCTCCATGTCCTGCCGTCGGCATGGTTTCGCAACACCTGGTCGTGGGAGCTCAATGCTCCGAAGCCGGTGCTGGCCGCGAACGGTGAAGCGGTGGTCGGCATTCAGCACCCGTTCCTCGGTGATCTCGAGCTCCTGGGCGGCCCCGGGACCGGAGGGAGCTCGCCGACGCTCTTGTTCTGTGAGAACGAGACGAACCATGGCCGGCTCTACGGCATGTCCTCGAGCCCGCCCTTTCCGAAGGACGGGATCAACGACCACGTCATCGGCGGCGCCGCGACCGTCAACCCCGAGGGGCGGGGCACGAAGTGCGCCTTTTGGTACCAGGCGGCGGTGGAGCCGGGAGCGACCGTCGAATTGCGCCTCCGCCTCCGTCCAGCCGACGCCACGCCCAAGGCGTCGGCCGCGCTGGGTAGATCGTTCGACAAGGTCATGGCCGAGCGCCGGGCGGAAGCCGACGAGTTCTACGCCGGGCTGACCCCGAACGCGGCGTCGGCCGACGAGGCGATGGTGATGCGCCAGGCCTTCGCCGGGATGCTCTGGAGCAAGCAGCTGTACTACTACGACGTCTCCCGTTGGTTGGAGGGAGACCCCACCCAACCACCGCCGCCGGCATCGAGGCTGTCGGGTCGCAATGCCCGGTGGCGCACCTTCGATGCGTTCGACATCATGTCGATGCCCGACAAGTGGGAGTACCCGTGGTTCGCCGCGTGGGACCTGGCGTTTCACTGCGTGGCCCTGGCGCACCTGGACCCGGCGTTCGCCAAGTACCAGCTGATCCTCCTGTGCCGGGAGTGGTTCCAGCATCCCAACGGAGCCCTACCCGCCTACGAGTGGGATTTCGGGGATGTCAACCCACCCGTGCAGGCCTGGGCCGCGCTCGAGGTCTTCGCCATCGACGGTGGTCGTGACATCGACTTCCTCAGCCGCGTCTTCGACAAGCTGCTCGTCAACTTCACGTGGTGGGTCAACCTCGAGGACAAGGAGGGCAACAACCTCTTCGAGGGGGGCTTCCTCGGTCTGGACAACATCGGGCCGATCGATCGCTCCCACCTTCCCGTCGGCGGCACGCTGGAGCAGTCCGACGCCACGGGGTGGATGGCTTCGTACGCGTTGGCGATGACCGCCATGGCGGCGATCTTGAACCGCAGCGGCCAACGCCCCGGGCTCGATCTGGTCCTCAAGTTCGTCGAGCACTTCGCGGCGATCAGCGAGGCCATCGACACCCAGGGCCTGTGGGACGACACCGATGGTCTCTTCTACGACCGCCTGGTCACCCCCGACGGGTCCCAGGTGCCGGTGAAGGTCCGTTCCATGGTCGGGGTCATCCCCGCGCTGGCGGCCGCGGTCGTCGAAGAGGAGCTGCTGGGCCTCGGCATGGTGGTCGCCAAGCGTTTCCCGCGCCTGCTCCGCCGCCAGGGTCTCGAGAATCCGGAAAAGCTGGCCGAGGCGGGTCTGCTGAAGGGCGAACCGGGCCGTCGGAGGCTGCTGCTCGGAGTAGTGGGGGTCGACCGCCTGGAGAGGATCTTCACCAAGCTCTTCGACGAGGCGGAGTTCCTCTCCCCCTACGGTCTGCGGGCGATTTCGGCCTACCACCGCGATCACCCCTACCGGCTCGATGTCGAGGGCATCCAGGCCACCATCGACTACGAGCCGGCCGAGTCGACCACCGATATGTTCGGCGGCAACTCGAACTGGCGGGGCCCACTCTGGTTCCCCCTCAACTACCTCGTGCTCGAGTCGCTGGAGCGCTACGACCGTTTCTTCGGCGACGAGTTCCAGATCGAGTACCCGACGGGGTCGGGAAAGAAGCTCTCGCTCGGGCAGATCGCCCAGGACCTTCGCCAGCGCATGGTCTCGATCTTCCTGGTGGGCCCCGACGGCCGCCGCCCCTGCTTCGGCGGCGTCGGACGGCTCCAGACCGACCCGGCCTGGAAGGACAATCTGTTGTTCAACGAGTACTTCCACGGCGACAACGGCGCCGGCCTGGGCGCCTCGCACCAGACGGGCTGGACCGGTGTGATCGCCGACACGATCCGGCGCCGCCACGGAGACGTCCTCTCGCTGGGCGATGCGCTGCGGGCCGGTCACTGGGAGTCCAAGGCGTGACCGCGTCGCCGTAGAAATCCGGTTGCCGCGGGGTCGGGGGTACCTCAGTCGGTCGGGGCCGCGGCGATCGAGACCAGCTCGACGTGCAGATCCCGCAGTACTTCGAGCGCCCGGAACAGCCGTCCTTGATCCGGCATGGTTCCGAGGAGGTAACTCTTGCCATCCTGCACCCGATCGAGAGTGAACCCGTAGAGGCCGCGGACCAGCGCCGGGCTCAATCGACCTTTCGTGACGACCTCGTACGTCTGCACCCTTCTTCTTTACCCCGGCCGCCGGGCGGCTACACGCATCGCCGCCGCAGCCACCGGTCACCCTCAGCGGGTGATTCCATTCAGTCGGGAATTGACCAGTATGGGAGCATGCGCCGCGTGACGACGATCTCGTGAAGAGTCGCGCGTTCCATGGCCGGCGAACGCGACGATAAGGCCGGTCCGGTCATCCAGGTGCTTCCCGGAGACCTCGGTGAGTTCAACCGGCTCCACATTGTCAAGACCGGTACGCGGGCTCTGATCACGGCGGCCATTCTCGTGGGCGCCTACTTCGTGCTGCCGGTCGAACACCGTCCGCATCAATCCGTGGTGCTGCGGTTGAGTCTGGCTCTGATTGTCTTCGTTGTCGTCTTGGCCAACGAGATCCGGCTGATTTCCGTGCACGATCGCCCGATGCTCCGAGCGACGGTGGCGATGGCGACCATTATTCCGCTCTTTCTCGTTTTGTTCGCCTGGATCTACCTGACCATGGCCCGTGCGTATCCCGCCGCCTTCGGCGTGCGGCTCGATCGGATATCGGCCCTCTACTTCACTGTTTCCGTCTTCTCCACGGTCGGCTTCGGCGACATCACGCCGAAGACCGACGCGGCACGGCTCGTCGTCACCATCCAGATGCTCGCCGATCTGGCCGTGGTTGCCATCGTCATCCGGCTGATCCTCGGGGCCGCCGCCCGGGGGGTCGATCGCCTGAGGGGATCCTCGGGGACGTAGAAATTCAGATCCCGGCCAGGCTGAGCGCACCATCGACGACGAGGTAGATCCCGACCAGGAACGAGATGGCGGCGAAAAGGCTGGGACCCGCCTGCACGACCCGGCTTTTCAGGGCCTCGAGACGGGCTTGCGCCTCGCCGGGCCGCCGGGCGTAGTACAAGTAAATTCCCGCGACGGTCGCCGTCGAAATGACCGTGAAACCCACAAATGCGATGACGACAAGAGGCAACGCCGTGTGGTCATGGACGATCACGACCGCCGCCGCCGCGGTGAGCGTCCATGGTTGTTCGAGGACCCCGAGCATGACGGCGGTGGCCGGGTTCAGCCGCTCGACTCGCGCCGCGAGGCGATGCGAAGTGCCGCCGGTATCCCGTGGCTCGTGCCGACTGCGCCACTTACGGATCCCGAAGTAGCCGAGTCCGCACCCGAAGAGAATCTCGAACAGGTTGACGACCGTGTGGCCCCCACCCGTGCGCACGGAGTGGTTGGCGCCGACGACGTAGCTCACCACGAACACCAACACCAGGGAGATGGTCCACCCCACGAGGAAGGCGGCGGCGTTCTGTCGGGCCCGGGTCGTCGCCAGCAGCAGGATGAACACGACGAGTGTGCTGGGCGAAAGACTCGCCAGGACGCCGAGGGCCAGGATGGCGACAACGAGACTCATGCGAGCGGTTCGTTCCCGCTCCCGTCTTTCATTTCGACAGTGAGGGTGCGGAACTCCTCGAGGCCGACGTTCTCGAGGGAGTGCGGCGTGAGCGGCGCGCCCCAGGCGGCGGTTCCGAGGATCGGCGTGGACTTCGACGCCCTGGTATCGGCGAGTACGTTCCCATCGGGATCCCGGCGGATGAAGTCGCTGGTGGCAAGGATGTAGAGGACGCCGCCCCACCGGTGGGTGTGCACGGGAACCGTGGCGCCGGGTGGCACGCGTCCATCGAGAACTCTGACCCGCTCGTCCTCGAAGAGGACGGTGTGGAACCCGGGCGCGGCGACCATGGCATCGAGTTCATCGGGCCACGGCCAGGTGCCGGGCGTGCTGGAGGTGGTCATTGCGATCCGACGATACTCCCCGGTCCTCCCGCCGAGGCGGCCTGGTCCGGGCGATGCCTCAGTGGGCCCGCTCGAGAAACGTCGTGATCAACGAGGCGATCGCCGGCGGCGAGGGCTCCTCGCCGGGTGTCTCGAGGCCGTGGCGCCCGCCGGCGACGAGAACGGTGTCCACCGGGACACCGGCGGCGCGCAGCGCGGCGGAGAAGCGCTCGGACTGTTGCGCGGGCACGACCTGATCGGCCGTGCCCTGGACGATCAGGAAGGGAGGGTCGCCCGCCGTGATGTGGGTCCGCGGGCTGGCCAGCGTCAGGACGGAGCTCGACGTGCCCGGTGCGGCGCCGAAGACCCGGCGGATCATGGCGACGGACGCCACGGGCCAGTCGGGCGCACTGAGGTCGGCGGGCCCGAACTCGTCGACCACGGCATCGACGCGGCTGGACACGCCCGGATAGGGACCGGCGTCCCACAGCGACGAGGACCCGGTCGTGCCGAGCAGGCTGACCAGTTGGCCGCCCACGCTCGTGCCCAGGGCGGCGATCCGGTCGGGGTCGATACCGAGGTCGGCCGCGTGGGCTCGCAGATACCGAACGGCACACTTCGCATCGATGATCTGATCGGGCCACGGGTTCTCGGGAGCGAGCCGATAGTCGATGGATGCGACGACGAAGCCGGCCTCGACCAGATCGTCGGCGGGACCCGACTCGGAAAGCGAGAGCAGGCGACCCCCGTGCTGCCAGCCGCCGCCGTGCACCTCGAGCACGGCCGGACGGGAGTGACCGATGGCGTCCGGGTCGAAGACGGTCATGGCGAGCGGGTCACCGGCCTCCATGCAGTACGTGACCGTCCTGGTGCTCGAGGCGCCCGCCGGCGCCCCGGCGGTTGCCCTGACGACGGCCACGCCCAGCGCGGCGACGAGTGTCACGCACACGGCCAGCAACACCCGTCCCCGGGCGGTTCTCCTTCCCCCCGCCGTCGCCCGCCGGCCATTGTGCACACCACCATGGAAGCACGACGAGGAGCGGGGCGGGTCAGCGCGAGATGAGCATCCTCTCTTCGGACGTGACCGGCGCGGGCGCCGCCGGCTCCCCGGTCGTCGCGAAGTGGTGCTTGAGCCGCAGAGCGGGAAGCTCGACGAGGCGGTACGAGATCTCCGCGGCGGCGAACGAGGCGGCGATCACCAGGAAGGGCTCGAACATCCCGGTGTCGCGCAGCCACGTGTTGAGGACGTACGACCACAGGTACAGGGCGTAGGAGCGCTTGCCGATGGCGACGAGGAGCCTCGAGGAGAGGAACCGGGCGGCGGCCCGCTCGGGCCTCTCCACCACGAAGACGACGGCCAGGGCGCAGGCCAGGGTGCCCACGATCAGGCCGGTGTTCCACACCCCCCGGTGACCCTCCTGGCGCAAGGCGTAGGCGGACCAGCCGATTGCGGCGACGATGGCCGCGCCGAGGAAGGGGGCCCAGTGCGCGTTGCGCAGGCGCCGCCATCCCCGCGTCGAACCGATGAAGGCACACAGCGCGCCGCAGAACAGGGCCGCGGAACGCGTATCGGTCCCGAAGTAGACGCGATTGAAGGTCGCCCCGGACAAGAAGAGGGGTTCGAGGAGTGCGACGAGGGCGATGGCTGCCGCCACGAGGGTGGCGGTGTGCCGACGCAGCCGGAAGAGCAGGATCATCACGGGAGCCCAGATCACGTAGAACTGCTCCTCGACGGCCAGGGTCCACAGGTGGCTGATGGGGCTGTAGCCGAACCACAGATGCCAGCTCGGCTCCACGTTGAGCCAGTTGGTGAGGTAGAGGAGCGCGGCGCTGACGCCTTCGAGCCCCGTGATCCACGACACCGGACTCCCGGGTGTGTGGGCGCTCGGCACGGTGGCGAGGAATTGCCCGTGCTGAAAAAGGACGTCGACGGCGAACCACACGAAGAGGAAGAAGCACAATGCGGGCAGGAGGCGCAGCGCCCGGCGGGCGTAGAAGTACGTCATATTGATACGGCTAGTCCGGTCGTGCTCGGTGATGAGCAGCCCGGTGATGAGATAGCCCGACAGGGCGAAGAACCCGACGACGCCCACGTTGCCCGTGTCGATCCTCCAGCCGTGGGCGTCGGCCCACAGGTGGAAGGCGATGACCCCGAGAACGAAGAGGGCCCGCATCCCGTCGAGAGCGGGGGCCCGGGCAGAAAGGAGCCCTCCGCTCCGTGGTCGTGGCACAGGTGGTTCCATACCCCATGCTCTGTGAGGGGTCTTGGGTCCCCCTGTGACTTGCGTATGTTTTTCGGAAGAGTTTCGAGCAACCCCCGTTCACCCCACAACGGGTGAGCCGGTCGGCCCGGGCCAGGATTCTCCCGGGCTTTTGAAAACCCCTAGTATGAAAAACAATGTTCGAAAACTCTCTCGTCATCGATGCCGACAGCCACTGGACGGAGCCCCACGATCTCTTCACCAAACGGGCCCCGGCCAACCTCAAGGACCGGGTGCCCCGGGTGGAGGAGATCGACGGCGTCCCGCATTGGGTGTTCGACGGCCACCCCATGGGCATGGCCACGGCGGCGGCGGTGGTCGGCCGTGACGGCAAGAAGGTGTCGGCCCAGCTCGGCCTGCACGAGTGGCGGATCGAGGACATCCATGTCGGCGCCTACGACCCCAAGGTCCGCCTCGAGGTCATGGACGAGTCCGGTATCGATGCCCAGGTGATCTTCCCGAGCACCCTCAGCCTCGGGGGACAGGATCTGGCCCTGGTCGGCGATCCCTCCCTGAGCCTGACGGTCATCCAGATGTACAACGACATCATGGCGGAGATCCAGGCCGAGTCGAACAACAGGCTGCTCCCGATGCCGCTCCTTCCGGCCTGGGACGTGAGGCTTTCGGCCGCCGAGGCCCGCCGGGTGGGCGACATGGGCATGCGGGGCGTCAACATGACCTCGGACCCCGATGACGTCGGCGGTCCCGACCTGGCCGATCCGGCCTGGGACCTGCTCTGGGAGACCTGCACCGAGATGGAGCTGCCGGTGCACTTCCACATCGGATCCAGCGTCACGGCGAGCACCTGGTCCGCCAAGTACCCGTGGGCCTCTCACGCCGACAACGTCAAGCTGGCCCTCACCGGCACGCTGCTCTTCGTGGGCAACGCCCGGGTGGTGGCCAACGGGATCGTTTCGGGGCTCTTCGACCGCCACCCCGACCTCAAGTGGGTCTCCGTGGAGAGCGCCTGCGGCTGGATCCCCTTCATCCTCGAGGCCCTCGACTACGAGATGTTCGAGAACGCCCCCGAGGAGGTACGGGCACTCAAGAGGAAGCCCTCGGAGTATTTCCAGAGCAACCTCTACGCGACGTTCTGGTTCGAGAAGAACAACCTGCCCTGGCTGGTGGACACGCTCGGCGAGGACCACATCCTCTTCGAGACCGATTTCCCCCATCCCACGTGCCTCTACCCCGACCCCCTGCAATCGGTGGCGCCGAAGATCGCCGTGCTGTCCGAAACGGCGCAGCGGAAAATTCTCGGGGAGAACGCCAAGAAGCTCTACCGGCTCTGAGCCGAGGCTCGGCCCGGGGCGGCGACCCGGGCTCGACGGAGCCCCGGACGCGAGCCTTGCGCAGGTCATCCTCGTTCTGTACGTTTGATGCCAGGGCCACCTGACATGGAATAGGCCGGTAGGGCGGGGGGAGCCATGGGGCAGCAGATGGAGGGGAAGGTGGCGGTGGTCACCGGCGCCGGCGAAGGCCAGGGCCGGGCGGCGGCGTTGCTCTTCGCCGCCGAGGGCGCCCTCGTGGTCGCCGGCGACATCAGCGGGAAGCAGGAGGAGACGGCGGCCGAAGCCGACGGGAAGATCCTCCCGATCCAGTGCGACGTGTCGGTACCCGAACAGGTCGAAGCGATGATGCAGGCGGCTGTCTCCCAGTTCGGGCGGCTCGACGTGTTGTGCAACGTGGCCGGGATCGCCATGGGGGGCGGGATGCTGGCCGACGACGACCCCGACGCCTGGGACCGGGTGCAGGCCGTCAACCTGAAGGGCGTCTTCCTGGGGCTCAAGTACGGGGCCCCGGCGATCGTCGCCTCCGGTGGCGGTTCGATCCTCAACTGGGGATCGATCGGCGGCATCATCTCCTCGGGCATGTCGCCCGGTTACTCGGCCTCGAAGGCAGGCGTCATAAGCCTCACCAAGAACGCCGCCATCCAGTACAGCCCACTGGGTGTGCGGGTGAACTGCATCCTTCCCGGTTTCGTCCTCACCCCCATGATCGGCAAGGGACGCCCGCAGCCTTCACCCGAGGCCCGCGAGCAGATGCTCACGACCATGCGGGCGAAAGCCCTCCTCGGACGCGAGACGACCGCAGAAGAGATCGCCGGCGTCGCCCTGTGGCTCGTCTCGCCGGCGGCGGACTTCATCACCGGGGTGGCGCTGCCGGTCGACGGCGGCTGGTCCATCCGGTCGGTCTGATCGTCTGATCGTCTGAGCCTGATCCCACCATTCCTCTGAACGGAGGCACATGACCACCACAGCGCCGCAGGACGTGTTCTACGACCCCTACGACAACGACATCTACATCGACCCGTATCCCGTCTACCGTCGTCTCCGGGAAGAGGCGCCCCTCTATTACAACGAGCGCTACGACTTCTACGCGCTCAGCCGCTTCGACGACGTGCAGAAGGGTCTGCTCGACCACGGCACGTTCAGCTCCGCGCACGGGGTGATCCTGGAGCAGATCCGGGCGAACGCGCCGAGCGTCCCCGGCGTCTACATCACCGAGGATCCGCCGATCCACAGTGCCCACCGCGGCCTCGAGTCACGGGTGTTCACACCCAAGAAGATGGCGGCGCTCGAGCCCGAGCTCCGTGCCCTCTGCGCCGAGATGCTCGACCCGTTCGTCGAGCGCCGGGAGCTTCGACTTCGTGACCGATCTCGCCGCACCCCTTCCCATGCGGGTGATCGGGATGCTGCTGGGTATCCCCGAGGAGGACCAAGTGGGTGTGCGGGAACGGGCCTTCGACCACATCCGGCGCGAGCCCGGCCAGCCGATCGAACGAGGGAAGCCATTCTCCGATGCCGGCTTCTTCGCCGACTACATCGAATGGCGCGTCTTCGCATCCCACCGACGACCTGATGACCGAGCTGCTCCAGGCCGAGTTCGAGGACGAGAACGGCACCGTGCGCCGGCTGACCCGTGAGGAGATCCAGAACCATGTCAGCGTGCTGGCCTCCGCCGGCAACGAGACCACCAACCGGTTGATCAGTTGGACGGGAAAGCTCCTGGCCGAACATGCCGACGCCCGCCGGGAGTTGGCGGCCGACCGGTCATTGATCCCCAACGCGATCGAGGAGATACTGCGCTACGAGCCACCGCCGCACACGATCAGCCGCTACGTGACGCGGGACGTCGAGTACTACGGCCAAAGCGTGCCCGAGGGAAGCGTCATGATGTTCCTGCCGCCGGCGGCCAACCGGGATGACCGGGTCTTCCCCCCGGACGGGGACGAGTTCGACATCCACCGGAAGATCGGCACGCACCTGACGTTCGGGCATGGCATCCACTTCTGCCTCGGTGCCGCCCTGGCCCGCCTCGAAGGCCGCGTCGCCCTCGACGAGGTGCTGAACCGTTTCCCCGACTGGGACGTGGACTGGGAGCGGGCCGAGCTCGATATCTCGCACATCCGCGGCTGGAAGCATTTGCCGGTGACGAGGTCCTGAGGCGGTCAGACTGGGGTCGTGAACGAAGCAGACGTCGACCCCGACCCGTTGGCGCAGCTGTCCGACTGGCTCGAGGCGGCGCGGGGCGCCGGTGAGACCATGCCGGAGGCCATGGCCCTTTCGACGGCCACGATCGACGGCCGGCCATCCTCGAGAATGGTCCTGCTCCGAGGCCTCGATCAGCGAGGTCTCGTCTTCTACACGGACCGTGAGAGCGACAAGGGCCGGGACCTCGCGGCGAATCCCTACGCAGCCATCCTCTTCCACTGGTATCTCCCACGGCACCGCCAGGTCCGCCTGAGCGGCGCGGTCGAGGAGGTGGACGACGATCGGTCGGACGACTATTGGCGCTCCCGGCCGCTGGGGTCCCGCCTGAGTGCGATCGTCAGCCACCAGAGCGAAGTCATTCCCGGGCGTGCACTGCTCGAAGAGCGGAGGGCCGAGTTGGCCGACAGGATCGACGACGCCTCGGGCGCTCCCCGGCCCCAACGATGGGGCGGCTACTGCGTCCGACCCGACGTGGTCGAGCTCTGGGAAGAAGGAGCGGACCGTCTCCATGACCGGCTCCGCTACCGGTCCGAGCGAGGAGGCTGGACGATCGACCGGTTATCCCCCTGAGATCTGCGTCGGGGAGCGCGTGACGGGCCCAGCGGCTAGAACGGGGAGGGAGGGGGAGGACCATGAAGACAGTTCTCGTGACGGGCGCGACCGGAATGATCGGGTCCAACGTCTGCAGGCAATTGATCGACCAGGGGGACCGGGTGCGCGCCATCGTGCGTCGGCCGGAGGCGCCGGACGCGCTCGCCCTGAGTGCGCTCGGGGTGGACGTTTACCCCGGCGACATCGCCGAACTGGACGCGGTGCTGCGGGCCACCGAGGGCACCGACGGGGTGATCCACTCCGCGGCCTTACGCGGCGTGCCGGGCGCGACCATGGCCAACAGCCTGCCCCCCAACGTGATCGGCACGATCAACGTGCTGACCGCCGCCTGGATGGCGGGGGGCCCGCCCGTCGTGCAGCTGCTGACCAGCACCTTTTTCAATACGTGGGACGCCCCGCGGACCGAAGTCAGTCCGCTCGATCTGCTGTTCCGCAACAAGGATCCCTATTCGGTCACGAAACGGCTGGCGTATCTCGAAGGCTTCGCCCGGGTCGCCGCCGGGCAGGACATCCGCTTCATGTCACCGGGCGCCGCCTACGGCCCGTCTCCGTGTCTCGAAAACGCCATGCTCCACCCGAACTTCAATACCCACATTGCCGAAGCCATACGCGGCGACGTAGATCCGCAGATGCCCATGCTCGTGCCGTACGTGCTGGCCGACGACTGTGCCTACGTCTGCATCGCGGCGCTGGAAAAGGGCGTTTCGGGCGAGCGCTACCTGGCCATGGGGCGGGCCGAGGACGTCGACACCATCGCCCACATCCTGAACGAGGCCTGCGAGGTCGCGGGGGTTGCGCACCGGACCGCTGAAGTATCCCGGGACCAGCTCGACGATCCGGCCATCGTGGCCAAGTACGGCACGACCATGATCTCGTTGGCCAAGGCGGCCTATCCACAGCCCTATGTCGACAGCAGGGTCACCGAAGCACAGCTCGGCTACGTCCCGACGCCTCTTCGCGAGGGCCTCGCCGTCACGATCGAGTGGATGTGCAGGCACGGGTTCGTCTGAGCCGGCGCCCGGCGGCCAGTCGGTCAGTCGGTCCGGCCGAACGCCTCTTGCGCTTGCGCCGCACGGGCGGCAAGGAGGGTGTCACGGTCGGCCTCGAGCAGAGAGCCGGTGGCGATCGTGGCGTCCAGGGAGGCCGTGAACTGCCGCAGGTACCCATCCAGCTGTGCCGTAGCGCTGCACGAGCACCTCCTGGGGGAGGGGCTGCTCGTCCCCGGTCAACATGAACATGCCGCCACTTTCGGCATGGACCTTGTAGGTGGACAACGGGACGTCGACGAACGGGGAACGGACACCGCCGAGAGCGTTCCCGGCGTCATCGACCGCAGCCGCCGACACCTCGCCGGTCACGGCGAGCTCGATGCGCGGCGACCAAGGAGGGACCACGCCATCCTCCGCCCAGCGGATCAGTCGCGCGAGCCCGGCGCGCAGAAAGGCATCGGTGGGGAACGACGATGATGCGCTGCATTCGGGATCCACGCCGACATGGGGCGACCCCGCGACTTCGTACAGCCGGTACAGGTCGCCCGGGGCGTCACTGTCGGAGCGACGGACATGCGCTCCGCCGATCGATCGGTAGTCGAATCCCGGGCTGACCGTCACCTCGAAGCCTTCTATGTCGGTCTGGGTCTCGACGTTCACCACCGGGACCGGTACGGCGGTCATGGGGGCGTGCTCGAATTGCGGCAAGGGGGAATCGCCCGATTGCAAAGGGGTCAGACTTCCGGAATGGGCCGCCGGAAAGTATCCATCGAAGACCGGGAGCCCAGCACCGGTCCGGCTGAGACCATGGAGCGCCATGGAGAAGGTCGCCGTGTCGACCGCGCTCTGCGAATAGCCGGCCATGTAGAGGCGGCGTGTCACATGCCCGCCCATTACCGCGGCGCCCCCCTCTTCCTTCAGCAGGCAACCGACCTGGCGCAGGATGTCCCATTCCGCATCGTTGCTGGCCAGATCGAGGTCTCCGTAGCGTGCCACATCGTGCGCCCGTAAGGCATCTCCTGCGCTCGAGCGGACCGTGACCCCGACCCAGGCGTCGCCGTTCGACCGGAGCAGCGTCTGCACCTGGTCCCAGACGACGTCGGCATCGATGCCGTTGCGCGAGGTGTTGAACGGCTCGAGGATCACCCGTCCGCTGAAGTGCTCAGGGTCGTGCGGGTAGCGGGCGATCAGTCGGGTGGCGAAACGACAATCGGCCCCCGTCTCCCGCGCCGGGCCCGTTGCGGAGCCCGCATATGTCGCGGCCAGGCCGGCGACGAGATACTCGGCCTCAAGGTAGTCGCCCGCTGGGCTGGACGGGCTGAGCTTCCCTGCCCCCCTCGGGGACAGGGCGGGATGGCCGCTTCCGCCCACCAGCAGGTCGACCTGTAGATTCGCTACCGTCATTGATGCCACCCCCGGGTGTAAGGATCGTGCCGCCACGGTCGGGCGGCCACGCTAGCCCGACACCTTGCGACTCGGCGCGAGAGCGCGCCACAATCGCCTCTCGCAAAGGAGCTTCCATGTCCTTGACCCTCGACATCGGCGACATCGATCCGCTCGACCTGGTCGATGCGTCCCGCTACCAGCTTCGTGGGTGTCCCCAAGCGCTGTGGGCCCGCCTCCGGGCCGGGGCGCCGGTGGCACATTTCGTGGCTCCGGGCCTCCCTCCGTTCTGGGCCATCACCAAGCACGCCGACATCGTCCAGATTGCCAGTCAGCCGCAGATCTTCTCGAGTGCGAGAGGGATCACCCTGGATCGCAACGACCAAGAGGTCGCGGCGGCCATGGCCGGCTTCGAGAGCCTTGTCTCGATGGACCCCCCACGGCACGGCCCGCTGCGCCAGGTGGCAAACCGGGAATTCCTGCGCAGCGCGGTCCGGGCGCGTTTCGAGGAGATCGGGCGCATCGCGGCCGAGATCATCGAAGAGGCTGCCACCGGCGGCCAGGTGGTCGAGACGGACTTCGTCGCCACGTTTGCCAGCCGGCTGCCGCTCGAGGTGATCGCCTGGGTCCTGGGCGTGCCCCGACAGGACTGGCAGCGCCTGCTGTCCGACAGCGACACGGTCATCGGCAAGGACGACCCCGAGTTCCGGCTTCCCGCCGAGAGTCCCGACGAGGCATCGATGCGGGCCCGGATCGACATGCACGCCTACTTCACCGGCATGGTGGCGACACGCCGTGAGCAGCCCCGCGACGACCTCGTCAGCCTTCTGATCGCCAGTGAGATCGACGGCGTCCCCCTGACCGAGCAGCAGCTCGTCGGTTATTGCGAACTGCTGATCGAGGCCGGCACCGAGACCACCCGCGACGCCATCGCCGGGGCCATGCATGCGTTCTGTGAGTTCCCCGACCAGTGGGAGAAGCTGAAGGCGCATCCCGACCTCATGCCTGACGCCGTCGAGGAGATCCTACGGTGGGTCACCCCGATCAATTACTTCGTCCGCACCGCCACCCAGGACTACGAGCTGCGGGACCAGACGATCCGCCAAGGCGACAAGGTCGTGCTCTTCTGGGGCTCGGGCAACCGCGACGAGGACATTTTCGATGACCCCTTCGAGTTCCGCATCGACCGCCGGCCGAACCAGCATCTCGTCTTCGGCTTCGGCCCACACTTGTGCATGGGGGCCCATCTGGCCCGGGCCGAGATAGAGCGCATGTTCAGCATCCTTCTCACCCGTCTGGAATCATTCGAGCAAGCCGGTCCGGTCGAGCGCCTCCACTCGTCGATAAACGGGGCGATCAAACACTTGCCCATTCGCTACAAGTTGACGTAGCAGCCGACCATCAGGCGCTGAGCATGCTCGTCAGCCCTTCCAGATCAGCCACGGTCACGGTGAGGGCCGAATGGCCGCTCCGCCGAAATGCCGACGGCACTTTCTCGGCAAAATGGATGCAGACACCACCGTCGTGATTCGTGCCGAAGGTCAACCCGTCGTCGACACGGGACATACGCACGCCGACGGCCGTCCACCAGCGGTAACCCCGGGTGATGTGCGTCCCCGTGATGTTGGCCAGCGGTGTTTCGATCTTGAAGAAGCCGAAGGATGCGACGAGAGAGCCTTCGTCAGTGACCGTGACACCGTCCTTCTTCGGGCGCAGCAGGAATGGCAACAGCACCGGCAGGTAGCGTTTGTCGACGGCGTAGTGGAATGTCGGCACCCTCGCACGTTAGGCGTGTCAGGCTGACACCCGGGCGGCTCGGTCGATTTCTTCCCCGAGGTGTCACAGAAGAAGGGTCCGAGGGGTCAGAGCGTCATGAAGACGATGACATGCAGTCAGCTGGGCGGCCCGTGCGCCTTTGCCCATCAGGGGACGACCGCGGACGAGGTCATAAAGGCCCAGGACGGGCATCTCGAGGAGATGGTCGACGGTGGCGACGACGAGCACCGGCCGGCCCTGAAGGAGATGAAGGGACGCTGGAAGCACCCCATCGCGGGAATGGGGTGGTACAAGCAGGCCAAACGGGACTTCGCCGCTCTACCCGAGGACTGATTCCGATCAGCGCCAGGCCGAATGCGTCAGCCGCCGGCCGCCGCCGCCAAGTACGCGGCATTGGCGGGGTCCTCGATATCGGTCTTGTAGATCAGCAGGTAGCTGCCGTGCAGGTTGTCGATGCCGTTCGAGATGTCGGCGCACAGGCAGTCGCCCGAGTTCTTTGCCGACGTCAGCTGTTCGAGGGCCAACGCCACGCCTGACCACTTCGCGCTGAGGGTCTGCGTCGCCGTCAGGCCGTTGTCCTGCAGGCGCCAGGCCGGCACCGTCTTGAACCAGGCCATGAGGGCGTTGAAATCAGTCCCGTTCCCGTCGAAGAAGGAGCGATCCACCATCCAGTAGGAGTGCGTCGTTTGGAAACTACCCAGGGGGCCATGTGTAGCTGGTGATCAGACTCCAGGCGAACCCTCCCTTCAGGGGCTCGATCTGGCTCCAGTAATAGAGGAGGACCACCCTGGGTTGTGGGCATCCGTGGAGGAGTTGCCGTCGGCGAACTCATAGACCCCCTTGAAATGCCCGTCCGCGGTGACGTGCGCCGGGCTGCTCATCGCGCATGCACCGTGGTCGTGGTCACAGCGGACTTCGACGGGGTAGCAGAGGGCTGCTCGGCCGACGGGGCGCTCGACGTGGTCGTCCCGGCCCTCCCGCCCGACCCGCCCGACCCACCCGATCCCGCGAGGGGCTTCGTCGTCGGGTGCTCGACGTGACGGAATGCTACTTCGAGGAGTTCTTCGACGTCGATGTCGTCCTCTTTGTCGACCGCGCGCGACTTCGCCGCCGGAGTCGCCGCACCGCACACGGTGGCGATCAGAGACCGGGCGTCCCACGGCCAGAGAGACCACGGGCTTCGTCGACGTTCTGTGCACACGCCCGCCCGTCACGGCGTGACCCATAATGATTCCGGCGGCAGCATATTGCTGACTATGTAGGCACGTCGAGTTCAGGGAAATCCGCGACCAGGACGTCGGCTCCGATGCACCAGCTGCGGCGGTCTCGCTTTTGTGAAGCGCTCCTCCCACCTCAATTTGAAGTCAAACCTCGCTGAGTGCGATTCCCGGTCCGGTCCTTTTCGCGGAGCTTCGATGATGCCGGGGCAGCTTAAACCCGAAGGACAGGCCGGCCCCCGTGGCCGAAGGAAACGTCAGCAGAGACGCCGCGACGGTCAAGTCCAGCAGGTACTGGGACGCACCCCCCAGGCCACTCTCGCTGAATCCCGCGATCAGGCAATAGAGGATCAGGTACAGCGCGATGGCCCGAGTCGGGCCACGTGCTCTTGTGAAGGCGATGACCAGGAGGAGCAGAAAGATAGCGCCGACCAGCACCTCACCGACGATTCCCTGGTCCTGGTAGATAGAGATCCAGCTACTGTCGATGGGCAGCCCGTTCTCCGACGTGTCCGGTGATCCGTTTACCGCGTCGTTCGTCAGGCCGCTCCCGAAGATGATGTTGGTGGTCGGTCGCGGCGTCGCCAGAGCCGCTGTCCATGCCTTCGTGCGACCCGTGAGATTCGAATCTGTTGACTGTTTTCTCCCCGCGCCAACCAGTGTGTGAGATAGGGCGCCGTCGGGATGCCGACGACAACGACGATGATCAATGCCGCAACGAATGTCTGACGGACGCGTCGTCGGGCCGAAAACAGGCTTACTCCAGCGACCACGATGCTGATAACATGGCCAGGAGGGCGGTCCGGGTGTGTGTGAGCACCAATATGATCAGGGCGGGCAGGACCAGCATGAGCGGCGCGTCGACCCGTCAAAAGACGAGACAGCCAGAGCACCACGGAGAGTCCGACTACTTCGGCCGCGAAGTGGGCGACCTGTGTCGACCAGATCGGCCAGATCGCATCGTTCAGACGTCCAGCCGGCATGGCCTTGCCCGGAGAAACGCAAAGGCCCAAGACGACCGTGGCCAGGATGATTAGGAGGAAGCGGATCTGACACCGCAAGACGGTCAGATCCCGCCTTCCCCACCAGGGGGTGAGAAGCCAGAGTACGGCGAGGATGGCAATGAGTCGGAAGCTCCGGTACGCGGTGCCCAGCCCAACCAGTCGCACGCTCATCGCCAACGAGGTCACCGCCAGCAACGTATAAAGCCCTAGGAACCAGTTGGGTCGGATGCGCAGGCGCGGGTTGATGGTCACGGCCAGGACGAGCGCTGCGACCAGCGAGCCTTGGGTCAAAAACTGGGCCAACCTGTGCGGTATGGGCACGATCGAACCTTGTGTTGGGGTAAGCGCGTTGAAGAAGAGCAGGCACCAGATGGCGAACACCCTCCGCATCCGCGCATCAGTGCGTGCCGCCTGCGGCCGACCCCCGATGGCGGGCGCCGGTTTCACCGGCGCGCCTACCTCGGCCACGCTGCGGCGGTCGGGAGGGGGCTGAGCTGACAGTCATCGGGCCGGAGCACCCCCGAACTCTCGTCCTCAGGATCAGAACCCAAAAGGATTACGGAGCGCAAGGAGATCCCGGCCTGGCGTAACATCTCGCGGCCGACGTCCATGTGGGGGCAGACTGACGCCCCGACTGGACACGACAATCACGGCGTCTGAGGCCCAGGGTGCGAGGTGCTCGGCTCCGAACCCGGGGTCGAGTGTGGCCAGGACGAGAAGAGTATCGGTGTCGTCGGGAGGAGGCTTTTCTGCCATTTGCAGGGGGTCCGTTGGTGCCACGAGCAGTCGCAGGGAAGAGTCGCCCTCCGCTGGAATCGGGAACAGTTCCACCGAGTCGGACGGGGGGGAAAGACCGAGCATGGTAGCGAGAAGCCGATTCTCCGCTGCGTCGACCACGACGACGCGATGCCCCTCCAATGAGAGGTCGAACGCCAACGCACCGACCCCTAACGCCGCTGGTTCTGGGGCTCCCATCGTGATGATCGCCAACGCTGACCCCGGTGCCGATTCCAGCTGCGTCCGCAGCCGCCGTTCAATCATGCGGATCGCCGGATCCGGTGTTCGTACGAGTTTGGCCAGCCTGGTTCTGCGCAACAGTCGTGGACTCCTGTAGCGCTCCAGGTTCAGGACCACGGGCGCACCAAGCGTCTCTGCCACTGTGTTCCGGTCGGGGGACCTTGCAGAGAACAGAGCACCGAACACGATCACGGCGAGTCCGATGGCAAGTCCGGCGATAAGTCCTGAGAGGCCATCGACCAGCAGCTCCTTCTTCGCCGACACCGGGACTGCTGCAGCCGGGTCGAGCACGTGGCTGATGGTGCTGGCGGACTGCTCCGCAGTCAGCGCTTGATCGATTTGGCTCTGAAGCTGCGAGGCTTGCGACTCGTCGTCGCTGCGCTGATTGATCAAGTTCGTGAGATTGTTACTTGCAGAGGTCGAAGCAGATGCCGCGGACTGGTCGTCGATCTGGGTATCGAGGGTGCCGATCGAGGTGTTGAGCGCGGAGATCTGGGATTGAAGCGTGTGCACAAGTCCGTTGGTCTGCCGGCGCACCTCCTCCGCCTGAACTGCGAGAAATGCCCGAGCGACGGCCCTGGCTCCGGCAACGGCTTGCTGCGGGGAGGACGCGCTGAACTTGATGGACATGATGTTGTCACTGAGAGGGAGCCCCGTCGTGTGCGCGAGCAGCGCGTGCGGGCTCATACGGATTGGCCCGCCACAATGGCCTGCCTGGCGACTGCATCGGTCTGGAGGAGCGCGACGTTGTCGGCAATCACCTCGTCCGGGTTGGCGCCGGAAGGTACCGCCAGATAGAGGTCGGAGGTTGCCGCAGTATTTTCGGGGAATGACGAAGTGGAGGCTGGCACCGAGTACAAGGCCCACGAGGCTTGCGACGACGACTACTCTCCACTTGCGCTGAATTGCCGACCAAAGGGAGCGGAGTTGGACAACCCGGCCAAGGACGGGATCCTCTTCCACGGAAGCCGCCGCCATCAGCCCTTCCTGCCCGTGATGATGAGTTTCGTCGGCGAGCTGTTTCCATTCCGGGTGTCAAGGGAGAGCGGGTTCTCACTGGCCGCGCCCCGGAGATATACCTGGGACAACGGGCGGATGGCCTCGTCCCTCCACCTGCCAGTCGTGGTATCGGCGGGATCGGGGTTCACCACCACCACCCCCTCGAGAACCGACCCGTCGTCGGTGGCGGCCAGGGCGAGTTGCGCCAGCTCATCGGCCGTCAAGAAGTTCGGCGAGACAGAGAGCACGTTCACGGCATCAGAAGGGGCCAGGGTCGACGACGTGCGGTCGAGCACGGCGACCGAAACCAGCAGCTGCGATGCAGAATCGCCATCACCGGCTACGCCGAGAACGAGTGGCAGCGCCTGCCCCACCGCCCCGGCGCCCGTGAAGGCTGCCCGCAACGGAGCGAGTTCGGGATCTTCTCCGGCACAAAGGAAGTGCGGATGCCATTGACCGCGGCGTGCAGCGCTAGCCGCGGTCCGGTGGTGAGTGCCGGCGAATCGTCGGCGAACGAGATCACCCGTACGGCGGTACGCCGGGCGGCCCCGTTGCGCACGGTTTCCAGAAGGAGACGGAGCGCCCATTCGTCGCCCGCCCGGTGCGTGCCCTCGAGCAGTTCGCGCCAAGCCGAAGTTGTGGCACAGGCCGGTGCTTCCAGCGAGGACACGACCGGGGCACCCGCGACGCGGGCGAACTCGTCCCGGAACCGCAAGCGACTTCCGCGTTGGGCGCGGACGAGCACGAACACCGCCCCGCCGAGCAAACCGATGAGCAAGCCGATGATGCCCGCCTCGATGGGCAGTTCGTACTTGGAAACGGGCTGGACGGTGGCCTTCTGGAGGACCAATGACGATCCCGCAGCTGAGCCGTTCGCAGCCTGCGCAGATGCGAGTCGTGTGGTGATCGTATTGAGTTGGAGCGACACCTGATTCTGCTCTTCGCCCAATTGACTCAGAAGCGTGGCGTCCTGCTGACCGGCATTCGACCCGGCTCCCTCGGAGTCCAGGCGGTTCGACACGGTGTTGATTTGCGTCTGCAGGTCGTTGATCTGTTGCGTGTAAGAGAAGCTTGGTGCTGCAGTGATGCGACAGCGGGTCCCGAATTCGCCGCACCCAATTGTGTGACGTACTGAATGAAGCTCGCCGCGACGCCGTTCGCCAGACGGACGGCGTCGGAACTCGTCCGGCCCTGCGCTTCAATTTGTACGATTTGGCCGCTCAGCTGGCTGACGGACACCAGTTTCCTTACCTGCCAGCGGTCCCAACGGAGGCGACAGCTTGGTTCCCGCTGCGGCCAGGACCGGCGTGCTCTTGGCGATCACCACGTCCGTGTTGATGCTGGACCCGACGACATTCGATTTCCCGGTTTGGGGGAGGAAGACCAGTGCCACGGTGGTGCTGTTGGCCGGCTTGAGGAATCCGTACGCAGCCCCCGCCCCCGCGCACAACACTGCAACGCAGAGATCAGGGCCCAACGTCGCCGCATCTCCCGAAGTGCGGTCCGCAGATTGAGTGGCTGTTCGTTCATGCTCCGCGCACTCGAAACTGATTGTCGGTCGGGGCCGAGTCGGGCTGCTCAGGACCGCGAAGGCCCTCGGTGCGCGCCAGATACGTCGCAACCTGAGCGCGGTTGTCAGCTCCAGTTTTTGGTAGATCCGACTGACGTAGTTGCGAACGGTTTTCTGACCGAGGTGCAGCTGGGCTGCGATTTCGGCGTTGTTCGCCCCTTGGGCCACCATCCGGAGGACATCCGATTCACGTTGGGTCAGAGCGGTGGAGTACTCCTCTCCGAGAACCCAGCGGGCGGCCTCGTTGCACAACACCTGGTCACCAAGGTGAACCGAGATGACAGCCGCCCTCATCGACTCCGGGGAGGTATCTTTCAAGAGGATGCCAGCGGCGCCGGCGATCATGGCCGGGCGGACGCGCCAATCGGCTTGCGATGTCACGATGAGCGATTTCGTCGCCGGACACTCTGAGGCGAGCGAACGGACCAGTTCAATGCTGTCGACCTTTGTCAGATCGAGATCCACCAGGACTACGTCGACGGAACTGGCCGAACAGAGATCCACCAACTCAGGCTGGCCCTCGGAGACCCCGATGACGTCGAGGCGTTCATCCTCGCCGAGAAGGCGGGCCACTCCCAGACGGAAGAGCCTTTCGGCGGCGGCGACGATGACCGAGACCTTTGCATCGGCGAGTGACGAGCTACCAGCCTGCCATAGCCCTTCGGGACGTTGGGCAAGGTCGTTGTCGAGTACTACCATCCAACCCCCCAGTCGGTGGTCGAAATCGGCGGGCCAGGGCGGCCGCGCCGCGTCACGCACGACAGTTATCTGCCGTGTCGATGTACCTACAGAGGGCGTAGGGTGCCCGAAGATACGCCGGCATGGGACGTTTCCCACCGGTTCTCGGGACTGTCCCTGTGGATTGCCGCATCGAAGGAGCCGGTAGGGCTTCCAAATTGGGAGCTGACCTGAACTTCTTCGTCCGCGTCGGCATTTCGGCGGTCCTGATCGTTTCCCTCTCGAGGTTTCCGTAGTCCCAAGGACGTAAACCAGGTCAGTGTCCGTTCCCCGCCCTTCTCCTGTAGCTCGAGCCTCTCGCCGCCCGCTCCTCAGGGGCTCACGCTGAACGTCAGGCCCGTGGTCGGGAACGTCTCATTCCCGCTGGTGTAGGAGATTTCCACCCCGTACTCCAACTGCGTGGGCACATCCGTTGACTTCACCAGCCCCTGTGACACCAGCCACTGGAACGCGGCCAGGATGTCGACCGACCCGGAGGTGACCTGCGTTTGGCGGAAGAACATCAACTCCCCGCTGTTGTTGAAGAACGTATAGGGCACGCCGTCGAGCGTGAGTGACGTGGTCGCTTGGGCGGGCCAGTAGTCGTTCGCCCCAGCCCACTGGTTCCAAATCATGATCTCGGTCGACCAGTTGTTCAGCCAGAGGTCGTAGGCCGCATCCCAGCCGCCGGCCGAGGGGTAGGCCTCGGAGAACGTGGAGGTGATTGAGCTGAACCCTGAAATAGGCCTGGAGGAAGGGCTATTGCGGCCACCCACGTCGTACTCGGTGTCGGGGTACGTCTCCACCTGGCCACCATCGTTGGGCTGGTTTGACGTTGCGTACCAGTTCGACTGGTTGCACACGTAGATCGACTGAGGGCCGTGCGAGCCCGACCAGGCGTCGCTATTGACCCACCAGTACTGGAACCCGTCCCCGGGGTCGGTGTTATCAGTTCCCTGGGCATCGCTACTGGAGAACGACGGATTCGTGCAGCCGCCAACGGAGGGAGTGGTCGTGGTGGTCGTCGTGATGGTCGTGGGTGTCGTCGTCGGGTCGGCCGTCGTGGTGGCGATCCGCCGCGGAGTGGTCGTCGCCGTGGGTCGCAGCGGAGTGGTCGGAGGAGTGCTGATCTGCGGCAGAGTGCTCGCGGTCGTCGGACTGAGTGGCTGGTTTGTTGTTGTCGTCGAGGACTTAGCGGGTTTCGCTTTTCTTGCCGTCTCGTGTACCGACGTCGACCCGCAACTCGACACGAGCAACGCGGTAATCAATAGGCCTACGCCAAGGATTATCGGCCTCATGAAAACACAAGATTAACAAATCTCCAGCGAATCACCGAAAAAATCACAAAGAGCATGTACGTGTGCAGGCTCGGTTCCCCGTCCTTCTCCTGTAGTTCGAGCCTCTCGCCGCCCGCTCTTCAGGGGCTCACGCTGAACGTCAGGCCCGTGGTCGGGAACGTCTCATTCCCGCTGGTGTAGGAGATTTCCACCCCGTACTCCAACTGCGTAGGCACATCCGTTGACTTCACCAGCCCCTGTGACACCAGCCACTGGAACGCGGCCAGGATGTCGACCGAACCGGAGGTGACCTGCGTTTGGCGGAAGAACATCAACTCCCCGCTGTTGTTGAAGAACGTATAGGGCACGCCGTCGAGTGTGAGTGACGTGGTCGCTTGGGCGGGCCAGTAGTCGTTCGCCCCAGCCCACTGGTTCCAAATCATGATCTCGGTCGACCAGTTGTTCAGCCAGAGGTCGTAGGCCGCATCCCAGCCGCCGGCCGGGGGGTAGGCCTCGGAGAACGTAGAGGTGATCGAGCTGAACCCTGAAATAGGCCTGGAGGAAGGGCTATTGCGGCCACCCACGTCGTACTCGGTGTCGGGGTACGTCTCCACCTGGCCACCATCGTTGGGCTGGTTTGACGTTGCGTACCAGTTCGACTGGTTGCACACATAGATCGACTGAGGGCCGTGCGAGCCCGACCAGGCGTCGCTATTGACCCACCAGTACTGGAACCCGTCCCCGGGGTCGGTGTTATCAGTTCCCTCGGCATCGCTACTGGAGAACGACGGATTCGTGCAGCCGCCGACGGAGGGAGTAGTCGTGGTGGTCGTCGTGTGGTCGTGGGTGTCGTCGGCGGGACGGCCGTCGTGGGTGTCGTCGTGGTCGTCGTCGATCCGGTGGCTCCGATGGCGTGGTCGTCGTCGTGGTCGTGCGTCTTGGTCGGAGCGTTGTCGTGGTTGAAGGTGCCGGTGGGAGTGCGTTGTGGTGGTGGTCGTCGACGTACTCACGGTTGTTGTCGTCGATGTGATCGCTCGTCGTGGCCGTCGTCGTTTCCTTGGATCGTGCCCGGTCCGGTCCGCCCCGGATGTTGTCCTTACGGTGATCGATAGTCGCACTGACGAGGAGTCGTCGTCGTCGTCGGTGATGGCGGAGCCACCTGAGGTCGAGGGATTGCCGAAATCGCTGATCAGTGCAAGGAAAGCTCTTCTCCGATTCTCGTCGGGCCGACGGCTGAGGCATCGACCTCCCACAGGGCTCGCCTCGTAGACGTTGTGACCGATGCCATCCACGCCTGCCATATCGTTGATGAACGTCGGGTCGTCACCACCTGGACGCACTTGCCCAGCCTTCGAGGAAGAATCTTGTTGCTTCCGCAGTCCCCTGTCGGAGTCACCCACTCTGGAATCGGTGACGGGTTTCCCCTGCTCCCCAGCGAAGGTTGCCAACCAGTTCAGGCCATTGGGGTCCGTTTCGAGCTTCGTGAAGGCCGTATGGGCTCCCACCTGTGTCGTCGTAGACGTCGAGTCCGATCAGATCGACGTTGTCGCTCCCGGGGTAATAGGCTGCGAGATTCCCTGCCGCGTCAATGGCACCCGTAGGATTCCACTCGAATTTGAAGTTCGCTCCGTGGACCGACCGCATGGCTGTCACGATCTGCTGCCAATAGGCGTTCACTGCGGCACCGTGACCGACCCAGTTGAAATCCCAACCCAACCGGACGATGGACTGACCTTACCCACCGTTGACGAGAGCCGTGGCCAAGGCGATGAAATATTGGTCGTAGTCGCCAGCGGCGCCCGACCACAGCTCGGTTCTACCGGTGTGTGGCAACATCGGCACGTCCCAAATCAGTTGATAGGTCGTGCGATTCAATCGCGAGAGCATTTTCGATGGGTCGGTGAGTGTCTGCCACGACCTGCCATTGAGGAAGAACATCACGTAATTGGGTCGCACTCATTGCCCGCCCCAGTTCGTCCACCCTTTGCACATTTATGTTCCCGGCAAAGACGCCGAATCGGTTGGTTGCGCTCGCCGCAGCGGCACTTTGTCCGGGTGGGAGGTTAAACACTCGTCATCGATAACAACGCAGCGATGGCGACAACCAATATCAGGGCCACCCCTGTCAGTGCCCGTTGTGGCTCACCCTTGTCTAATCCATCATTTCTTCCTTATTCGGCCAGGGCCGGAAGCTGGTTCAACTGGCGGTCTGGCTGATCGGCGGGGGCGCGGGAGCGATTCGCCCCGTCGACCGGGGGCTCGTGAAAAATCCGTACGGCAACGAGTGCGTGCGCTGCGCAAGCAGAGAGGTTGTCATAGGACCGGTGATCCTCTGATCACTGACCAGCCGGGTTGCTACACCGCTGTCTGAGAAATAGCGGAACTCGTGCAGCCCGAATGGATCAGGTCGACAACCCTCTGCGGGGCCGCCATCGTTTAGCCAGTCCAGTATTCGTAGGTGGACACTCCATAGCATTATGGATCGGGACGACGAGATCTTGCGTTACGCAGGGATGAACAGTTGGTGTGGTGGATGAACACTTCGTGTCAATCAGTCGTTGGACAAGAAACAGGCTGTGACGGCACGGCGGCTGTCCTGGATGTGGCGAGATGTGACATTGGCGCCGTCAGTCTCAGCCGGGCTGGCCTCGGAGGGGCGAGCCACCGGTCCCGACTGCGGAATGGAACGTGCAACCGCGATTGGTCCGCCATTGGCTTGCGGCCCCGGCGGGTGTATCTACAGGGCGGCTCCAGCTCTGTTCTAAGCGGGGTGGTTTGCCTCAAAGGCGCCGCGTTCGATGTCGGTCTGAACGGCGCTCACCCTGGCAGCGAGCGTCTCCCTCGGCGTGACAGACAGGAGATGGGAATGTCCGCCACCCGGTTCGGGGCACGATGGGGCTTCAAGGGGCGGCGTGGCGTCGCGTGCGACGACGACGATGGTGGATCAGTGCGTGGCTTCGGCGTCGAACTTCTCGGTCGGGATCGTCGTGGCGCGGATCACCGGCCCTGCCGGCCTCGGTGCTTTCGCCTTGGCGTACACGGTGTGGATCCTGTTGACCTCGATGCACCGCTCATTGATCACCGACCCGATGGCGATCATGGGGGACATGCGCCACGAGGATCGGGATGAGTTCGTCCGGCGCGGGTTCGCGGCGGACGTCACGCTCGGAGTGATGGCAGCGTGCATCATCGCTGCCATTGGCGGGGTTTGTCTCTGCGTCGGGCAGCACGCGTTTGGGATCGGCTTGCTTTCCGTCGCCCCGTGGATCGTGATGCTCGACCTGCAGGACTATTGGCGGTGGATCGGCTTCATGCAGGGGACGCCACGGAAGTCCCTTATGAATGACCTCTTGTTCAACGCCGTCCAGGCGTTGGCATTCGGGGCTGTCTTTGTGCTCGGCCTACACTCCGTGTTCGCCGTCGTCTCGGCCTGGGGCTTGGGTGCGGCCGTCGCGGCGGCCTACGGACTGCGGCAGTTCTCGGTGCGTCCTTCCATCAGCGGGGGAGGGGTGTTCCTGTGGTCTCGCTGGCCCACGAGCCGGTGGTTGGCCGGTGAGCGAGCGGCCGCATGGGGGGGCGGCCAGCTCTATCTGATCGTTGCCGGGGCCATGCTGGGCCCAGCGGCGCTCGGGGGGCTGAAGGCGGCGCAGGGGCTCGTGAGCGGCCCCACGAGCGTCGTGATAAACGCCGGGGGAAGCTTCGGCTTGCCTGAAGCTACCCGGCAGTTCGCCGAGCGCGGCTGGAAGGGCATGGTCCGCATTTCCCGGTTCGTGACCGGGGCCGGATTTACGGTCGCTGTGGCATGCGCAATTGCCGTCCTGCTCGCCGCGCCAGCGCTCCTGCGGATTCTCTACGGTCCGGAATTCGTCTCGTACGCTCCAAGCGCCCGGATCTTCGCCCTTACGGTCGTCGTCTCGTCCTGTGGCGTCGGGCCGATCCTGACGCTGACGACGACCCGCCGGATTCGTCCGTTGTTCATCGTCCAGATCGCTCGGCTGGTCGCCTCGGTGGTGTTGACATGTGTGTTTGCGGCGGCTTGGGGAGTGACCGGGGTGGCGACGGCAAATTTGGCGACGTGCGCCGTTTCAGTCGCCGCAACCTGGGTGATTCAATCCCGAGTTCGCCGCTCAGTCGAGAGGACGCAGTCCCCATCTGAAGAGCTCCTCAAGGCGGAAGAGGACGGCTCGAAGGAACTCCTCGACGGCGACGAGGACGAGGTGAAGACGCTCCTCGATGCTTTGGAGGGTGAGTTGAAGAAGCTCCTCGATTCCGTGGAGGAGGGATAGGGCAGGCGGTCAGCGGGGACGCTCGGCGGCCTCACGATAGGCGTCCAGGGTCGCCTGCGCGACGACCGCCCAGGTAAATTGCCCGGCTCGATGGATACCCTCGGTTCGGAGTCGGCTGGCGTCGGTTCCACAACCATCGACCATCGACTGGGCGATCGAGTGGGGATCGTAAGGGTCGGTAAGGATGGCCGCACCTCCCGCTATCTCGGGCATGGAGCTGATTGAGGATGTAACGACCGGGCAGGCGCAGGCCATCGCCTCGAGGATCGGCAGGCCGAAGGTTTCGTTGAAGGACGGATAGACAAGGAGGTCTGCTGCCCGATAAAAGTGGACGGTCTCCTCGTTGGACACACTTCCCACAAAGACCACATCCTTGCCGATCCCGAGCTGCGCGACGAGTTCGCGGAGTTCTGACGCATAACGCTGATCGCGTTCGGCCCCGACGATCACAAGCTGCCGTCCGGCGAGCTTGTCACGGGCGATTCTCCAGGCCTGCAAGAGCCCATCACAGTTCTTGTAGCGCCACAAGGACGAGACGAACAGGACGAAGGGGCGTGTGACTCCGAGCTTGGCCACTCGTGCTCGCGCGCTGTCGCGGTCCCCGGGTTTGAATATCTCGTGATCCACGGCTTCGTAAATAAGCCGGATCTTTTGCGGATCCACCTGCAGATGCTCGTCGATCTCCGCTTGCAAGCTCTTGGAGTTGACGATGACGATGTCGGCGCGTCGAAGTGAACGCTGATAGTTGAGCCGCCGGTAGGTCGCGGGGCCAGAAGCCGATAGCCTCGGGCGCGCTGAATGCGTGCATCGTCTTCATGTGAATAACCAGGGATCTCGTCGGATTCACCACGGGGGCGATAGCGGTGCTGAGAAGGTCGATGTGGCGTAACGGGAGGCGGAGCGGCGTGAGGAGGTGCTCGCTGGCGGTGCGCAGCACCCGATGTTCGTTGGAGTACGGGAAAGTGAGGTAGTGGACTGCATCACCGTGGTCAGAGAAGTATTGCTGCATCGCCGGGCTCACCATCAGGTGGAGCTCCTCGCCCGGGAGGAGACGGTCGGCCATCGCGGGCACGATGCGAGTCCAGCACCAGTGTGCCCCCGACGGTTGACGGGGATCCTCCGTGAGTAGGTTCAGCGCGATACGCAGGCGCGGCCGAGCGCTCGTGAGGGACGAAGGAACGACGTCTGAGAGAGGGCCGGAGGTCCCGGTGTCGACGGCCATTACACGGTGTCCTGCGTCGCCACCCTCATGGGAGCAGGTCCGTACGGGGTTGATACCCCGAACTGGAGCACGGTCGTCAGAGCGTCCCTGCCGGTCCTGCTGCAAGCCCCCTCGCCCACGAGGGCCCACGTCGGCTCTTTCTCCCCGAAGTGGGACGAGTACCACCCGACAGGGGGGTGGGTACCGCCACGGGTCAAGGTCCAGGACACGCCCCCAGGGAGCGTCAGAGTGGCACATTTCTCGGACTCGCCCTCGGCCCATGTGAGTTCGACGTCCCACCCGGTCATCCGGGCATGGACGGCGGGGCCGAGGAGGAAGGCGAGGCGGAACGGATGTCCTCCTGTTGTTTCGAGGTCGTCGACTATTTCAAGGCGACGGAGGTGGCGGACCAGCCTGACCGTGCGGCGGTGCCGAAGTGGCGGCCTCAGTCCGAGGTAGCCATCGTGTTCTGCGGACCACGCGGCAACCTCCCCCTGGGCGTCTGTCTCGAGCCCGATCAGGGTGCTCCGGGCGTGACGGGTCCAGAGGAACGGACCTCCGGCGGCGGACTGATCCTGTCCGGCCACCTCGACGGTGTTGTGGGACAGGGTGGAGCGAAAGTAACTGCGCCATCCCGGTTCGCCGTGGTAGCAGTAGGTACCGGGGTCAGCCAGCACGTCCGTCCCGTTGTGACGCACCTCGACCGCGAGCGCGTCTGCATGACCGTGGGCAGCGATGGACAGGTATCCGTGGGGACCCGCATCGCAGCGGCACCAGATCTCGTCGCCGTCGGCCGAATTGGCTCCGCAGCAATGTCAGACCCGCGTCCTCGAAGTGGCTAGGTCGGCGTTCGGGGTGGACGGCTCGACGTCGAACGGCCATCGATCCCAGCAGCGAACTCGCCGCCGTGGGTTCGACGGCGGGCCACCAATCCGGGGTCTCGAATAGGGCTCCACCGACCGCAAGGAGCCCCGCCCACCGTTCGGCGGCCGGAGCATCGAGGACTAAGGCTCTCCCGTCATCTCCGTCGCCGAAACGGGGCGCGTGGAGCTTGACGTCGACCGTCGCCGCGATCACGTCGAACATGCGCGCGAGCAGGGCCCAGAGCTCGTCGGACAGAGGCCGTCGGGCCCACTCCGCCTCCACGGCGGCCACGACGCCCAGCTCGACCACGAAGCCGTGGTAGTCGAAGGCCATCTCGCGGTTCAGGCCGCTCGGGAACGTGTTCCGCTGTAGTTCCTCCTCGAGGAGCTGCGCCGCCTCGTCGCGCCAACGAGCACTCTCTGCGAACCAGTCGAAGGCGAGCGCGGAAACCAGAAGGCCGGCGGCTTCGGCGATCACGTGGTTGTTGGCGGACGACCCCCGGCTCCGGAAGTTTGCGAGATACTCCTGGTGCCACCAGATTTGAGCCCGGGCCTCCTCATTGCGCTCGAAGTGCTCTGCTGCCTTCGTCCATCCGGAGAGCAATCTCCGTACCCAGACCCAGGCGATGAGCCGCAGGCCGCTCTCGATCCCGCTGGTCCAGTGGATGCCGGAGAGGAATGGATTCTGTCGCCACCACGAGCTGAGGTGCAGGGCAGCGCGATCCGCGTAGCGCTCGTCGCCAGAGAGTGCGAAGGCCGTTGCGAGGACTGTCACGTGATGCATGCGCGACAATTCCCAAATCTGTTTCACGTTCCCGGTGACGTCCTCTCCGCGGTGGTTGATCTTGAAGCAGTAGTCGAGGTCTGGCGCGCGTCGTCCGGTGACGGGATCGAAGAACCAATCCGGGTCCTCCATGTCACGACGATCCGACCCGAGGAGGTGCCACCTTCCGCCCATGATCTCGTCCGCGGCCGTCATCAGTCCTCGGCGTGCCTCTCGGGGGATGGCCACGAGTGCGTCCTGGGTAGCGAGGTCGTGAAACGTGACGTCCGGTGCCCAGTCCCACGGTGCGGTGGAGCATCGAGCCGAGCGTCGAGCCCAGGCCTGGCGTGGAAGGTCGGGCGGCACCTGGCGCGACGCCCACCGTCGACGTCGCACTTGATCAGACAGCCGCCATTTGACCTCGGACGCCGACATTTTTGACAGTCGTCGGATCTGCCACTCGAGGTCAGCGGCGTTCATGGGTCTTTCTTCGGCGCACCCTGGAGGTAACCCGAACCCTCACAGCTGCGTGGTCGGAGAACCCCTGCCGGCAGGAACGGCAGCCAAGGTGGCTCGCGTGGTGGTCGTCAGCGACTCCAAGGAGATCGGCATTGGCCCACCACTGCGAACCGCGGAGAGAAATGCCTGGATCTGGGCAGACTGGCCCTTGTCCGGCGCGCCCAGACACCGGCGAACGCGAGGACGCGAGCCCGACCACACTGTAGTGCGCCTGAAATTGTCGAGTCGAGCCGTGCGTCCATTCGTCGAAACTTCGAACGTTTCCTTAGGGAAACGACGGTGGGCATTTGCGAGGTAGGTGATCGTTGCCAATGATCCATCGTCGTAGCGAAGACTCATCTGCAGCTCGTCGGGTCCCGCTGCCGGCATCGTCGTGACCTCGACCGGATCACTCCCCATCCACCAGCTCAGCGTGTCCACGAAGTGACCCCCTTCCCCGACGAAGCGAGATCCCTCCATGTCGCTGTCCCCGTACCAGCTGTCCGCGGCTAGCTGCCCGGCGTTCACCAAGTAGCGCGCATTCGTTGGCTCGGCAGAGGTCCCGAATCGTCTCCGCATCTCCACCAAGAGCGGGGAGTACCGACGATTGAATCCGACGAGGATCCTGTCGTTTCCAGTTGCCTCGACCGTGTCCAGAACCCGGTCGAGTTCTTCACCTGAGAGCGCCAAGGGCTTCTCGACGAAGACCGCCTTCCCCGCTTCTAGCGCGCGGCATGTCAGTTCCGCGTGCGAACTGTGTCTGGTGACGATGAAGACGGCGTCGAGCGAAGAATCTTCGATCACTGCGTCCGCATCAGTGCCCATTGTCGTGAATCCAAATCGGCGTTGCGCATTGACGGCTGAGAGCGACCGTCGAGTGGCAACTCGTGCCAGCTCCACCCCTGGGCTTTTGGCAAGGTGCGGAAGCAACATCGACGACGCGTAGTTCCCGGCGCCGATGAAACCGACCCGCACCGCTCGGTCCCCGCCTATGCCCTGCGAAACGACAGTTCGGGGCGAGACCGTGTTCGTGTCCGGGCCAAGTGCCGGCAGCGTCCGGACCGGGGCCGATCGTGCCGCTATGGGCTCGGTCTGGTCCGGGCTGTCGTACTCGAAGAGAAAGCCGACGCCCTGCAGCGACCCATCGTTAAGCTGCTCGTAGACATTTGGCGCGTCGTCGACGTTGTAGATCCCGGCGATCAACGCTTGGGGATCGACCTCCTTTGTGGCCAGCGCATTGACGAAACAGTGGAGGTTACGTCGCTCCGTCCAGCGTACATAGCCAGCGGGATAGTCAATTCCGTCGATCTCGTAGGTAGGGTCGTACCGTCCCGGCCCGTAGGAGCGCGAGAACCTGAGATCGAGCTCCTTTTCGTAGTAGTCGTTCCACGGCAAGTCCAGCTTGCACTTTCCGATATCGACCACCGTGGCCCGGTCGCGTGCGAGCCGGGCGGCCAGCTCAACGGGCTGGTTGGACGAGCCACCCGAGACGAGGAAGATCCGATCGGCACCTATTCCTTCTGAAGCTCTGGCCAGGGATCTTTCCACTGCAACGATGCCGTCCTCGGTGGGTGCAGTACAGAGAAGCGCGCCAGCCTTCTCGGCCAGCCGGCACCGGTCCTGGTCGGGATCGATGCCAACCACGCGCACCCCCGACGCCACCAGCAACTGCACGACCAACTGCCCCACCAGTCCGAGGCCAATGACGCACGCAGTGTCCCCGATCTGAGCCCTCGCCTGGCGAACCCCCTGTAGTGCGATGGAACCGACCGTGGCAAAGGCAGCCAGCTGGGGAGAGACCCCATCGGGCACCGCCACACAGAGATTGGTCGGCACCCAATTGATCTCCGCGTGGAGCGCGTACTCGTTCCCAGCGCATGCCACGAGCTGCCCGATCGAGAACTCCTCGGCTCCCGTCCCGACATCGAGGACGACACCGGCGAGGGAGTAACCCAGCGGTGAGTAGGAGTCGAGTCGGTGCATCGCCTTCTTGTACGCCGTGACTGGGCCTTGCTGCTGGACGGTCTCGAGCACCTTCTTGACCTGGTCGGGCCTCGCCCGTGCCTTGCCGACGAGGGACATCTTGGACTCTCCGACCTTCATCATCTCGGTGCCGGTGGAGATCAGCGAATAGAGCGATCGCACGAGCACCCCGCCGGGAGCGCAGGTCGGAGGAGGCGCGTCGATCACGGCGAGCTCCCCTGAGCGGTAGTTCTGGACCACTTGCTTCACCGGACGTCCGACCTCCTCTTCTCGGCTCTCACAGACCCACACCCGCAGTGCGCGTTTGGCGATACCACAGTTCGAGGGTGAGGAGCTGCCAGATCTGCTTGGACCGGTCCTGTCGTCCCGTCCGGTGATCATCCACGAGACCCTTGACGGCGGAGCGGTCGAGGAAGCCCGTGTCCACGAGCTCGCCTTCGAGCAACGTGCCGTCAATGAGTGTCCGCAGGTCGTTGCTCACCCACGCCCTGAGCGGTGCCGAGAAGGATGCCTTGGGACGGTGGACGATCTCGTGTGGGAGCCATGCCTCGGCAGCACGCTTGAGGGCGACCTTTCCGTTCTTTCCCGCCACCTTGTCCTTGCCGGCAAGGGAGAATGCGGCCCGGAAGACCATGGGATCCACGAACGGTACACGCACTTCGGTGGATGCGGCCATGCTGGCACGATCGGTGTAGGCGAGGTTGAGACCAGGGAGAAAAAGACGCGTGTCCGCCAGGCACATCCGATTTACACTGTCGTCGAGGTCGTTGTCCTCGTACAGGTCATTGTGTTGTCCTATGACGTCATAGACGTCACGGTGGAGATCGGGACCCAACAGTGCGGTCAACTCGCCCGGCTCGTAGAGGCTATAGCTCCTTCGAAACGCCGCTTCCTCCGGAAGCTCGGCGAAGGTGACGAATCGTTTCGCCCAGCGGGCATAGCGAAGGCCACGACCCGCAGCGGTCACCGGCAGACGCCCGACGACACCATTGGTCGACCGGTGGACGAACGCGGGCAATTTCCGATACCGCCCGGCGAGGACGCACGCGAGGTGTTTACGGTACCCCCCAAAGAGCTCGTCCGCGCCCATGCCCGACAACAGCACCTTGACCCCCGCCGCTCGGGCCGCCTCTGCCATGAGGAGCGTGTTGATGGCGGCCGGATCTCCGATCGGCTCGTCGAGAACGCCCACCATCCTGGGCAAGAGGTCGACCACATTGGGATTCAGTTCAATCTCATGGAGCTCGATCCCGTAGCGTTGTGCGACCTTCCGGGCGTAGACGGCGTCATCCGGCATGGCCTCGAGCTTGCGGTCCTGGTCCCGGAAGGTGATCGTATACGCGTCGATCCTCGGATTGGACTGCTTCGCCAACACCGTCACGATGCTCGAATCGAGACCCCCAGAGAGAAAGGTCGAGACCGGAACGTCAGCGACGAGGTGTGCATTGACCGACTCTTCCATGACTTCCCGGAGGTCCCAGTGACACTCTTGCGCAGCGGCCGCCTCTTCGGCGATGTCCCAGTACCGCCCCGCGTGATGAGTGCCGTCGGGTCGAAACTCGATCCACGTGCCTGGCGGGAGTCTGTCAATGCCACGCAAGGAGCACATTTGGTCAGGAACCCAGTAGTAGAGCATCGAGGCGACGAGAGCCGTCGTGGAGATATGGAGCTCACTGCCGAAGGTTGAGACAAGCGCCTTGATCTCGGAGGCAAATACCACGCCGTCCTTCCGGCGCATGTAGTGAAGAGGCTTGATTCCGAACTGGTCGCGAGCAAGGAAGAGTGAACCGGTGCTCTGATCGAGAATGGCGAAGGCGAACATGCCGCGGAAGCGTCGCAGGCACCCCGGTCCCCATCGGCGCCATGCTTCGAGAACGACCTCGGTATCAGAGTTGGTGGTGAAGACAGCACCACCACCGGCAAGTTCTGCTCGGATCTCACGGTAATTGTAGAGCTCGCCGTTGTAGCAAAGAACAAATGGCACCTTCACCAGGGGCTGCTGGCCATGGTGAAGGTCGATGATCGAAAGGCGGCGGTGGGCAAAGTGCACATCCACTCGTTCGTTAGTGTAGGAAAACTCCCCCGCCTCGTCCGGACCTCGATGTTGGAGGAACTGACCCATCTTGATTGCAGCAGAGCGTCCGTCGATTTGCTGGTACGCCCCAGCGATGCCACACATGTCGACGTCAGGCAGTCGCGGCGACGGGCTGCGGCAAGTGCGCCGCAAGCTTCTGGTACATGCCGACGTAGTGCGGAGCTTGATGTTCCCAAGCGAGCTCCTGTTCGATTCGTGCCCGGCCCGCACGCCCCATCGAGTGCCGCCTTGGTTCGTCGTCTATCAACTCGACGAGCAACCTCGCGAGCTCTTCAACGTCGTTGGGGGTCGCATATACGGCGGCGTCGGAAGCCGAGATTCGGGTCTCCCGTAGGTCGAACGCGACAACCGGCAGCTCGAATGTCATGTACTCCATGGTCTTGTTCATCGTGGAGACGTCGTTCAACGGGTTCTTCGGATCGGGCGATATGCCCACGTCAGCGTTGGAAAGAATGGCAGCGACATCAGCGTCGGGGATACGTCCCGTGAACGTGACGTAGTCATTGAGACCCAGGCTGTGGCTCAGCGTGACGAGTTCGTCATAACAGTCGCCCGACCCGATGAGGGTGAAGCCGATGTCGTGCCGTTCTAGTTGGTGCACAACGTAGTCCGCCATCTCGAGGACGAGATGTACGCCGTCCTGCGGTCCCATCACGCCCAGATAAACGCCCACATGGGGTTTCGTCCGTCGGATGCTCGGTTGTGTCGAGGTGCGACGAAGTGAAGCCAGGTCCGGCCCCGTGCGGACGACGGTGACGCTCGCCGGGGATACCCCATCGCGTTCCAGGACGATCCTCCGGTACGAGTCGTTGGTGGCGATCACGTGATCTGCCGCCCGTGCCGTGCAACGTTCCATGAACCTCAGTCCCTTATAGACCATGCGGCTCCCGTCCGGGAAACGAGACTGAAAGAGCTCCGGGCAGAGATCGTGGTGATCGAACACGAAGGACGAGCCGTGGAGCACACGAAAGAGAATTCCAATGGGCCAGAAGAGGTCCGGGGGATTGCAACTCTGAACAATGTCGAATCGGCCGCGGAAGCTTGCCCGCAGGCTGAGCACCAGCGTCATGATAAATGAATGCAAGTACTCGAGGACGAAGGAGAAGCTCGACGTGCCAGGAGCATACGGTCGGTACTTGAACAGATCGACGCCGCGCAATCGGTAGTAGGTCGGATCGCCGGGAGCCTTCGGGCACACTACAGTGACCTGGAACCCGGCCGCGATCAGCGACTGGCACTCAAGCCAGACGCGCCGATCGAATGGCACCGACAGGTTCTGGACCAATATGAGGACGCGCCCGCGTTTTTGGGCGTTAGGCGATGCGTAGCGTTCCTTCTCTCGACCCTGCGCTCTGTGTCGACTGTCGCTCACCAAGCGAAGCCCTCGTAGCACTCCAGAGCTTCTATATCGGGTCCGAGGTGACCGGCGAGGTCGATGATCCTCTCAGGGGGGGAGGCCAAAAGAGCCGCGATCACTTCTGGCGTCGCGTGCGAAACGATTGCGATGTCAGCACCCCGAAGAGCCTCTTGAGGTCCGTTGGTAAGGATCCGCTTGAGGTGGGGGAGCTTCGACTCCACATACTGACGATTCGTACCGACGAGAGAGGAAGGGTTGAGGGTGGGGTCGTAGATGCGTACGTCGTACCCCTTCCCGAGCAGGGTTTCTGCCAGATCGACGTATGGACTCTCGCGGAGATCGTCGCTTCCCTGCTTGAAGCTCAGACCGAGCAGAGCGACCCGGAATCCGTCGCTGGCGACGACTCGGTCGATGGCCTCGTCGATCGTCAGCCGGTTGCTCGACAGCGCACCGGAGAGTAGGGGGACGTCGATGCTCTCGTTTCTCGCGAGGTAAAGGAGTGAACGAAGGTCTTTCGGCAGACATGACCCCCCGAAAGCGAAACCTGGTCGGAGATACTTGGGGGAGATGTTCAGCTCGGTGTCCTCGCAGAGGATCCCCATGACCTCTCGGCTGTCGACACCGAGCCGGCTCAAGATTCGCCCGAGTTCGTTGGCGAAAGTCACCTTCGTCGCATGGAACGCGTTGCACGCATACTTGAGGCCTTCGGCAGTACGGGGGTGAACGACGCGCAGTGGTGCCTCGAGGAAGGCGAATAGCCGTGATGCATTGTCGATCGCCCGCAGATCCAACGATCCGATGACCGTGAAGGGCGGAGACAAGAAATCAGCCACGCCGGTGCCTTCGCGGAGGAACTCCGGACATACGGCAACCGAGACTTCTGGTCCGGCGTCTCCGAACGAACTGTCCACGACCGCAGTCACGTCTTCAACGGTGCCCGGGGGTACCGTGCTCCGGATGATGATCGTGTGACTCCCCTCCTGTTGGAGTGACTCGGACAGGGGTTGGACGAGGTCTTCCACAACGCGGTAGATGTAGGCGAGATTGGCCCCTCCGCTCGAAGTGGATGGCGTGCCGACACAGACCAGGGAGACGTCGGCGTTCTCCAATGCGTCAGCTGGCCGGACAGACGCACGGAGCGTGCCGGCGGCGACCGCATTCGCAACCAGCTCTTGAAGCCCGGGCTCGACCACCGGACTGCGTCCAGCCGAAATGGTCGCCACCTTCATTTCGTCCGGGTCGACCCCACAGACGTCGTGGCCGTTCGCAGCCAGACACGCGGCGGAGACGGTACCGACATAGCCGAGACCGAATACTGCGACCCTCATGCGTTCGGATGCGTAAGTAGGGGAGCCAGCCCGCAACGTGATGCGATCATGAACAACATGAGCGGATCTGCGTCGCTGAAATACACAACGGATGATCATGTTGAGGACGTCTTCCCTCGGTGAGCTCCGGCGGCCCAGATCTCCCCTGTACGGTCAGGAAGCTTGGTGACGCCTTGGATTCGACGATTTCTGAGGGCGCTTGATCGGTAGCTCCAACGACCACCCGGCACGGCGGGCCATCGCAACGGCGGCGAGTTGGGAGTTCACTCCGAGCTTCTGTAGGATTGCTTTGATTTGTGACCGGACGGTCGAGATCGACACGAAGGCTGCCTTCGCAATATCTTCTGCCCCATGGCCCTCCATGAGCTCTGACAGAACGAATTGTTCGCGCTCGGTCAATCCGGCGAACAGCTCGGGGCGGAAGCCCCGTCTCCGTCCGTCAGATGCCCCGGCTTTCGATCCGACAACTCCTCGCGAAGCGCTACGAGCAGGACTGATACGCAGGAGCCGGGTTATCGTCTGAAAAAATTCGTCGAATGGTTCGTCCTCGCCGACGACGGCTGACGATCCGGCCCGCAGCCAGGCAGAGGGTCGGCCGCCGTCTCCGGCGTGATCAATAACGCACACCTTGCATCCGGCTCGTTGTGTACGCCTGACGATAACTGATCCGGGCTTGACGTCAAAGGGCCGGAGGTCTATCACGACGAGGTCCGGCCCCCATTCCAACTTCTGCGCAATCTCCTCAGCGCTGGCTCCTGTATGCGTGGTCATGAGCCCATGCGTTCGCAGCGTGCGAGCCAGAGTACCGGCGAAGAGATTGCTTCCGGCAATCAGGACCCGGGCGGCCCGGCGGTGTACCAGAGCCTCGGGAGAGCTCTTGCCGTTACCGCTCATGGACGACCGGGCCGTACGCGCGAACGGAACGGCGTCACCGTCGTTCCTCCAACCCGGTTCAGAGTGGTCACCGCTCACCTGTCGCAACAGATCCGCTGTGGTCCCATGCCTCTGTGGACCGCTCCGAATCGGTCCGTACTCATCGCAATTGATCGACTCCTATCCTCATAGTGAGGCTCGCGTCACCGACATTTCGCGTGCCCTTCGGATTCGAGAGCCGTTGAGGGCTTCCCCGCCCTTGTTCAACGTGCGTCTCCTGCAGAGAAGAGCCAGCATGGTAACTATGGCTTCGATGCTCAAGCCCCGTTAGGGGCTAAAGTCACTTTTTTGCCAGGTCCGGTGTCGATTCGGTCCACCGACAGTGAGCGGCACGTTCGCGAGAGGTAGTCGAAAGAGGACTGTCCGGAGGCGAGCGCACCCATCGTTATGCCGCGCGAACGATGGTGAGGAGATGCAAAAGTCCAGCATGCTACGGCCAGGTTGCCTGAGAAGCAACCGGATCCGCGGGCGCCACGTGGAAACAGAAGTGGGACGACGACGCCGGCGAGTCTGTCGACACGACCACACGGACCGGTGACGTGGCATGCCCGGCCGCGACCACTTTGACGGCCCGGCGGACGGCGGCCAGGAGATGGGCACGACGGGGCGGAGGGAGTTCCTCGAGGCCGCCGATGTGTTGACGGGGAATGATTACCTGGCCGACGATGTGCGGCCCACTGATTATGAGGACGTCTGATTCGACCGTCAGCTCGGCCCCCACGATCCATGGCCCGACGCCGTGTGATACTCCGGACCGTACGACATGGCAGGCTTCGCACTGCTCGGTATTGGCAAAGTCCTGCTCCGCGGGCTCTGGCGAACTGAGCCTTTCTTGCAAGTGAAGCCCCCTCAACGATTGCGTTGAGGCTGATTTTACCCGGGCCGTTGGCAATTGTGATCGACCCCGACCCGTGGATGCAATCAAACGACCAGTGTCTTCGTGCCAACGCGTATCACGATCCATACGCTCCCCTCCCAATGAGCACGCAACCGATCCGTTTTCTTCGTCGAGTCGTGCCCAGGCCATGGCCGCGCGCGCACTTCAGGTGGGTAGACGTTGACCAGCCGTCTGGCGGTCCCTGGCCGTGGATCTGACGCTCGGGCGCGGACGGATGCAAGGAGAGACTCGGATCGAGTTCTTGGTTCCGGGGGGGCTCTCGTCGTGTCATCGGATCTGAGTACGGATCCGCTAGCTGCGTCGGCCGAGCAGGCCACGCTGGCGCCGCTGCCCGACTTGTCTCCACTTGACCTCGTCGATGCTCTTGGTGGAATCGTCGCGCCCGAGGGTACGTCGAGCGCACCGGCGTCCCCGCCGGCGGCGTCGATCCACGGACGAAGCAGCGGTCTCCGGGCACGGCTGCTTGTCCTCGACGTCGCCGCGGTCGTCGCGACCTGGGTGGTCTTGGGCACCTTCGGCACACCAGGTGTGGCTCCGAGCCGCCGACTGGGGGCGGTCGGCGTTGCAATCCTCGTCACACTGGCGTCCATGCCGCTACTCGGACTCTACAGATCTCGGCTATGCATCCAACGCAGTCGCGAGACTGCGCGGATCGCGGTTGCTTGTTTCGCCGGTGCCGCGACCTTCGGGCTGGTCAAGGCCGCCTCCATTGGTGACGATAGTGCGGTGATCGTGGCGGCAGGATCATGTGTCCTGGCGCTCATGGTTCTGCGGTGGGCCTTCGGCCAATGGCTGACCGCTCAACGCGCCCAGGGGCGATACCGCCGAGGCATCGTAATGGTAGGGACTGACGAGGACGCTGTGGATGTGTGGAGGATGCTCCATGCGCAGCCTGAGCTCGGATATGAGGTGAGAGGAATCATCGGTGAGCCGAGGTTTTGTCCCGAATGGGCAGAGTTGCCCAACGACCGGACCATCGACGGGCTCCCCGATCTCGCCATAAAGACGGAGTCGACTGGCGTCCTGGTCGTTGCGAATGCACTCTCGGCAGCGGAGATTCGCCATGTGATCGAGCTGAGCACGGCTCATGGTCTCCACGTCCAGATCTGTCCCGGGTTTCGGGGATTGGCGACCCGCCGGATCCGTCATGTTCCCGTCAGTGGCGAGGCGTTTCTGTACGTCGAACCCGGCCGGCGTGCCAGTTGGCAATTAGCAGCGAAGCGTGTGATGGATGTGATCGGAGCCGGCTTCGCTGTGATTATCGTTGCCCCGATCCTGCTTCTAGCGTGGATCGCCATCCGAATTGAAGGTAAGGGGCCGGCGCTTTATCGGCAGACGAGGATCGGGCTGCACCAGCACCCTTTCGTCGTCTACAAGTTGCGGAGCATGGCCGTCGCAGCGGACAGCTCCATCGAGCACCTGTCGCGGATCAATGAAAGAACCGACGGACCCCTGTTCAAGGCAGCAGTTGATCCACGTGTGACCAGGGTAGGGGCGGTCCTGCGGGCGCTGAGCGTCGACGAACTCCCCCAGCTCTTCAACGTCCTATCGGGCAAAATGAGCCTCGTGGGTCCGCGCCCCGCCCTCCCCGACGAGGTGGCGCAATTCGATGCAGCGCTGCTGCGGCGCCACGATGTAAAACCCGGGGTGACCGGGCTGTGGCAGCTCGAAGCCCGAGACAGCCCCTCGTTTCACGCGTACCGGAGACTCGACCTCCTCTATCTTGACAATTGGTCAATCGGACTTGACCTGTGGATTCTCGTTGCAACGATTCCGATGGTGATCTTGCATGGGTTGAGGGTCCGGCGGTGGGTCCTGAACTCCAAACACTCTTGATCTGAACGACGCCTGCGCGCTCGATCTGAACGACGTTCATGCGCGTCACCCCACCGCTACGGGACACTCGAGATCAGTCCGATACCTGATGTCTGCGAAAGTCAGCGCGGTTCCTCAAAAGAGGGGATGACGAGTCCCAAAAATTCGGGGACTATGGCTGGGAGAGAGTGGGCAACGGCATCTGGCGGTGCCGGGAGGGTGGCGGGTTGTGTTCGTTGAGGAGTCGGTCAGCGGCGTTGATGGTGCACCGGAAGAACGGTCGCGGGTAACTCCGGATGACAGCGACCTGACTCGCGTCGTGGCTGAGGCCGCCGATGGGGTTGGCGCAGCCTGGGAGATCCTCGTCGACCGCTTTGGTGGGTTGGTGGTTGCCATCGCAAGACGGTGCCGCCTGAGTGACGCCGATGTGGCCGAAGTGTCCCAAACGACGTGGTTGCGCCTGGTGGAGAACCTCGACCGGATCGAGCAACCGGAGCGGCTCGGCGCCTGGCTGGCAACCACATCGAGGCGCGAGAGCTTGAGGATCGCCACGCGGCGGGTAGTTCTCTCAGCAACCGATGAGCTCTACCTCATGGCCGACGACGAGGTTGATCCGCTCGATGCCGGTCTCCTGAAGGACGAGCAATTATTGTTGATCCGGATCGCGACGGAACGGCTGGCGCCGCGCTGCCGGCGCCTGCTAGGCCTGCTCATGGGTGACGAAGACCTTCCCTACAAGGAGATCGCCGAACAGTTGAGCATGCCCATCGGCAGCATCGGACCTACCAGGGGTCGCTGTCTGGAACACCTCCGTCAGATTCTCGCCGAGATTGACCTCACGCAGACTCTCGTCTGAGTCGGTGCGTATCAAGAAGAACGCTTCGCTGCTCGTCTTGGGCGGGGGCCCATCAGACATGTCGGGAGAGCGAGTGAGGTCAGAGAGCGAGCAGTCGGTCGGAGGAGGGCGCATCGGTCAGTTCGCTCCGGCGGGGTCGGGCGGTAACACCAAAGACGACGCCACCGTGAATCCTGTGCTCGAAGACTTGCAGACGCTGCTTCGACACCCGTGCTCGCACGTTTCCGGAATGGGCCGAAGTCCTGTGCCTCGGGCTCGCCGAATGGCGATGCCGTCCCGCTCGGCCTGAGTCTCACGTCGTGCACAGCCCGTGTGGCGAATGTCTCGAGCCGGCAGGTGCCACATGAGCAATCCATCGCCGTTGGTCTACAAACGGGACTTCTGGTCTCGGGAGAACTTGAAGTACCAGACACCGCATTACCGCATGCGCAAGGTGACCCGTGTGGTGAATCATCTGGCCGACGGGAGGGCGTGCCGGCTCTTGGATGTCGGATGCGGACCGGCCGCGCTTCGCCTCCTCCTCGCCCGTAATATTTCCTATCGGGGCGTCGATATTGCTATTCGTGAGCCGGCGCCGGAGCTCGTCGAGTGTGACCTTCTGCGGCAACCGATTCACTCAGACCACGCACCCTTCGACCTGGTCGTGGCACAGGGGTTCTTCGAGTACATGGCTGACGCCCAGTCTCAAAAGTTTGCTGAGATCGTTGACCTGCTCGCGCCGGACGGAAAGTTCGTCGTCTCCTACGTGAATTTCGATCATCGTCGTCCCTACTACTATTCGCCCTACAGCAACATTCAGTCGTCTTGCGAATTCCGGCGAGCCCTGACCGAGCATTTCATCGTCGAGAGGCAGATTCCGACCGCGCGATAATTGGCACCACCAAGAGCCAGGACAGTGGTTCGTGCGGGCGCCCAACATGTACCTCAATGTGAACATCCCGATACTGACGAACTGGCTTGCCGTCGAGTACATCTACATCTGCACACCGCGACCGGGGTGAGGAAACCCCGGAGTCAACAGCCTCGATAGATCAACAGTGCGGCGAACAGACCACCCCATTCATGGAACACATCACCCGGTATCTCCCGTAGTGATTCGGTGGCGGGAGCGACGACGACCTGCCCCGAGAAGCATCGTTCAACCAGCAAGCGCGCCCGCGTAGCCTGTGCACGACCTGGAACGATCAGGAGACTATGCCAGTGGTGACGTTCGGCGTAGCGCGCTGCCCATCGTGCTTCGCCTCTCGTGTTGTCCGTAACGTCGACGAAACACACAACTGAAACCCTCGGCACTTTGGGACACGGCGTGTCGTTGGCCAGTGAACCTTGAGAAAAGAGGAGCACCCGGGCCACGCCTTTCTCCGCGAGAGATACCGCCTCGGATTCTCGGGCCGATTCGTCTCCGCCATTTAGGCTCAGGATACCGTCAACATGTCTTGGTTGGTCTGTTGAAGGGTAGACGAAGAGCGCGAGACTGGCTGCCAGGAAGACGACGAAGACGGCGCAGACGCTCAAGAGGAGTCGACGTCGCCGACGATAGCGGAATCGTACGGACCCTTCGGTTGGCGCTCCGTCTGGTCCGGTTCGATCGCCCGCTAGAGAGCGCGTGGCTACCGGTGTCATTCCAAGAAAGACGAGGGCAGACGAGTCCACGATGATACATCGGGAGAGAGAGGATCTCGATTGTCGGACGAACCGCCGACCTACGCCGGGTAGACCGCCATCTCCGTGGCCTTCACGGAAACCCACACGTCCGCGCCCTCGACGATCTCGAGCTCGGCCACCGCGGCCGGGGTAACTTCAGCCACGATCGGTGGTGCGCCTGCGACAAGAACCCGCACCCGGTCGCCCTGCAGGTCGAGACCGTCGACCGTCCCTGGCCAGACGTTGCGCGGACTTCCCACCGGCCGTGTCCTGTAGAGCGCCACGGCGCGAGGTGAGATGGCGACGAACACCGGACCCTCGAGGGAATCGGCGAGCTGCAGGCTGGTCGACGGGGAGACCGACACCATGCCCTCCGACGCGATGCCGCTCAGCAGGTTGAGCCCCATCAACTCCGCGGCCCAGGTTGACCGGGGATGCGAGGCGACTTCGCCCACCGTGCCCGTCTGCATGATGCGGCCCGCCTCCATCACAATGATGCGCGTGGCGAGCGAGAATGCCTCGATCGGGTCATGCGTCACGATGACGCCGACACCGTCGAATTGCATGAGCACCCGACGCAGGCTCTGTCGGAGTTCGGCCCGAGCCGACACGTCCACTGCGGCGAGTGGCTCGTCGAGCAGGAGAAGCCGCGGTCGTGGGGCCAACGCGCGTGCGAGCGCGACTTTCTGTCGCTGGCCGCCCGACAGCGCGCCGGGCTTGGCCCTGCCGACATCACCGATGTCCATCCGCTCGAGCCAGCTCTGCGCCTCCCGCCGGGCGGCTTCGCGTCGCATGCCTTGTGTGCGCAAGCCGAAGGCGACATTGTCGAGCGCGCTCAAGTGGGGAAAGAGAAGGTAGTCCTGGAAGAGAAACCCGATCGGTCTCTTCTCGGTCGGCACGGAAATCCCCGATGCGGAATCGTCCAGCACGGCGCCGTCGACCACGACGTGGGCGTCACGGAGAGGAACCAGTCCGGCCAAGGAGCGGAGCAGCGTCGTCTTTCCCGCCCCGTTGGGCCCGACCACCGCGAGGACTTCACCGGCGTCGGCCTCGACTGTCGCCTGGAGATCCAGGGTGCCGAGGTGCGCCGCGACATGTCCCGACAACATCACGTCGCCGCTCCTCCGAGCCATCGCCCCCGCAGGAGGACGAGGACGAGGAGCGAGATGACCAACAGGACCAACGACAGGGTGATGGCTCCGGCGGGCTGCGATTCGAGTGCGACGTAGACCGCGAGGGGCATCGTCTGGGTCCGCCCCTGGAGGTTGCCGGCGAAGGTGATGGTGGCACCGAACTCTCCGAGGGCCCGGGCCCAGGTGAGGGCGCCCCCGGCAATGAGCGACGGAACGGCCAGTGGCAACGTGACGCGGCGGAACCGGGTCCACGTACTTGCACCCAGGGTCGCGGCGGCCTCTTCGTAGCGACCGTCGATCTGACGAAAACCGGCCTCGACGGCAATGACGAGAAACGGCATGGACACGAACGTCTCCGCCATGATCACGCCCGCGGTCGTGAACGGCAACGTCAGCCCCGTCGTCGCCTCGAGGGCTCTTCCCGCAAACCCCGTCCGCCCAAAGGCATACAGGAGAGCGACGCCCCCCACGACGGGCGGCAGGACCACCGGCAACGTGACCAGGGCGCGGAAGAAGGAGCGCCCCGGAAACTCGACGCGAGCGAGTACCCACGCCAGCGGAACGCCGAAGAGCAGTGACAAGCCGAGCGCGCAGAGTGAGCATTCGATCGAGAGCACCAAAGCCTGGCGGACGGGGGCCGAGGCAAGCTGCGGTCCGAGTTGGCCCCATGGGGCATGCTGGACGAGGGCGATCAGCGGGATGAGGACGAACGCCACCGCGATGAGCGCGGGGATGACCAGAATCAGGGGTGGCCGTCGGGACTTCATCGCTCGGACAACTCGACATGGACGTTGGTCGACTTGACGACGGCATCCACCATGACCCCGGGGGCGAGCGAGAGATCGTCCACGGCCTCCCTGCTTATGAGGGCCACGATCCGGAACGGTCCGGATTGGATCTCGACCTGCGCCATGACCTTGTCCTTGATGATCTTCGTCACGATGCCGGCAAACCGGTTGCGGGCGGATTCGCGGCCCAGCTGGGCCGAGTCGGACATCGCATTGAGCGATTGGGAGAAACGGGCCAATGCCACGCCGTCGATCTGACGCCTTCCCCCCGGGGTTCGGGTGGCCTTCAGCCGGCCCGAGTCCACCCATCGACGCACCGTGTCGGTGCTGACTCCCAACACGATCGCCGCGTCGCCAACGCCATATTTCGCCATTCCTGCACTATACGGTTCCCCGATTTGGACAGGCCTTGCAAATGCAAGTTCGACGGAGATGATCGACCGCCGTGACAGCCGTGAATCGTGCGGATACGAGGTTAAAGACGTTCATAGAGTCGAACCTAAGAAGTTCGAGTGCAAACTGCACCGTATATGCGGTCTCGAGATTGACGTCCTGATTTGGGCGCTGTTAGGGTGCGCCCGGCTGCCGTCGTCCGACGGCGGAGCGTTCTTCCAGGGAGGGTGAGCCATGGTCCGCCGACGGTATGTGGGCCTGATGGGGATGGCCGTTGCCGTGGTTGCGGCCGCGTGCGGAACGTCCACGCCCTCGGCCAGTCCCAAGAAGCACTCCAATGCTTCCCCGAGCACCACGTCGACGACGAGTAGTTCATCGACGACGACCACGGCGCCGGTGAGCTCGACGACGACGGTGCCCGGCGCGGGGGTGACGACGACGACGGCCAGGTCCTCAGGCGGGAGCTCGAGTACGGCGCCGACCACGAAGCCGGTGGCTACCACCACGACGACGACCACACCAGCGGTGAGTGGGGCGATCACGATCTTTGCCGCGGCGTCCCTCACCGAGGCTTTCCAGGACGAGCAGCAGACGTTGATCGGCAAGTACCCCTCACTGCACCTGACGTACAGCTTCGCCGGATCGGGCACGCTCGTGACGCAGATTCAGGCCGGCGCACCCGCCGACATCATCGCCACCGCTGATCCTTCGAGCATGCAGCAGTTGCAAACGGCCGGACTGGTGGAGACCCCCCAGGTGTTCGCCAACAACCTGCTGGAGATCGCCGTCGCCCCGGAGAATCCGAAAGGCATCAAGAGCCTGGCCGACCTGGCCAATCCCAACCTGAAAGTGGTGATCGAGGATCCTTCGCAACCTGCCGGGAAGTACACGGCCGAAGTGTTGTCGAAATTGGGCATCGTCGTGCACCCGGTCTCCGAGCCTCTCGACGTGAAGTCGACACTGGCCACCGTGACATCGGGCAACGCCGACGCCGCCGTGGTCTACGTCAGTGACGTCGTGTCCGCCGGTTCGACCGTCACCGGTGTGCCGATTCCCTCCAGCCAGAACGTGATCGCCGTCTATCCGATCGCCATTCTCAAGTCGTCCAAGAATCAGGCGGCCGACAAGGCGTTCCTCAACGAGATCGTCTCCGGTACGGGCCAGGCTGCCCTCAAGAACGCCGGGTTCCTGCCGCCCACGGTCACGTCGTCGGGCCTCTAGAGCTCGGGCCGACCCCGCGAGATCCCCCGCAACCCGCACGCAACCCCTGCAAGTCCCTCTCAACCATCACAAAACACCGGAGGCAAAGTCGTGTCGAATCTGGGATTCGGAGTGAGGATCGGCGTCGGAGGACGCGTCTCTCTTCGAGGGTGCTTTCTCGTCGGAGCAGTGGCCCTGTGCCTGCTGCTCTCGATGGTGTCTCTCGTTCTGGCCCCGGGGCGGGCGAACGCAGCGCCGGTCAAGGTCACCGGGTATTGGGAAGTGGCGGCGAGCGGTGGCGTGTACGCCTTCGGTTCGTCCACCAGCTTGGGTAGCCCGCTGGGTGTCTCCAACGCTCCGGCGGTGGGCATCGCCTCGACGGCCGACGGCAAGGGGTACTGGGTCGCGGCCGCCGATGGCGGGGTGTTCTCCTACGGTGATGCCGCCTTCTACGGCTCCCTGGGGGCGCTGCATCTGAACGCTCCGATCGTGGGCATCGTGGCGACGGTCGATCACAAGGGCTATTACCTCGTCGCCCGGGACGGCGGCGTGTTCACCTTCGGGGATGCCCGTTTCGCCGGGTCCGCCGCCGGCCTGACGTTGAGTGCGCCGATCGTGGGGCTCGCCGTCACCCCGACCGGGAACGGCTACTACCTGGTGGGATCGGACGGCGCGGTCTACACGTTCGGCGACGGGGTCTATGCCGGGAACCTGGCTGACAAGTTGGGCGGCCCGACGACATCGCCTGTCGTGGGTATCGCCAGCAACTCCGGCGGTGCGGGCTACCTCCTGACGACTGCAGACGGCGGCGTGTATTCCCTCGGGGGCGGTTTCTTCAACGGTTCACCGCTGCTCTCGGGGACCCAACTCGCAGGTCCACTCACCGCCATGGTGATCACGCCCGACGGCAAGGGATACTGGGTGGCCGGCGCCGACGGCGGCGTCTTCGCCTATGGCGATGCGGGATTCTTCGGTTCCGTGCCGGCGATCCTGGTCGCACTCGGGTTGAAATCCGCCCCGTCGCCGATCGTGGGGATGGCCGCCGCGCAGTAATCGAGTTGGCTCATCGGGCCGGTTACCGCGCCGGTCGGGGACCGGCCGAAACTGGCCATCGTGGATTTGCAAGGGACCCTTGCAATTTCAGAGGACCTCGTTTACCATCAACATTCACGGGCGTAGCTACAGGCCCGCGAGCAGAGAGTTCAGCGAATTATCGCCTGAACGATGGGATCAGCTGTGGCGACTACCAGTGGTCGCTCAGGGGGGGGTCAACGTCGCCATGACGCGCTATATCGGGAAATTCGCGCATCGGAGCAGTGCCACCGGAAAGCGGGGTGCCACTCGTCGATGGGTGGGCGCCGTGGTGGCCGCAGCGGTGGCGAGCGCACCATTGGTCGGCATCGACCTGGTGGGGAGCGCCACTCCGGCCGGCGCCGCCAGTGCCACGCCGATCGTCATCGCCGACATCTGCAGCTGCACCGGACCTCAGGGTGCGCAGGCGCAACAGACGACCCCGACCCTGCAGGCGTGGGCGTCGTGGGAGAACGCCCACGGAGGCTTGAACGGACATCCGGTGAAGGTCATCGCCTCCGACGACATGACCAACCCGGCTGTGTCGACCACGGATGTCCAAAAGGCCATCAACACCGATCATGTCGCCGCCATCTTCGACAACAGCAACGCGGACACGGCATGGGCGAAGATCGCCGCGGCCGCCAACGTGCCGATCATCGGCGCCGCCGACAGCAACCTCAGTTACAACAGCTTGGACACCTTCTCGCCCGGCCCCACCCTCAACTACGGCGACACCGGACAGCAGATCGGCATCGCGCGGCTGACGGACTTGAAGAAGGAAGCCGTCTTCTATTGCGTCGAAGCGGCCGTGTGCCAGTCGGAGACGGCTCTCGACAAGATCATCGGGAAGCAATACGGCGTCAACGTGGTCTACACCTCGGGCATCTCGTTCTCGGCACCCAGCTACGACGCGCAGTGCATCGCGGCGAAGCAAGCGGGAGCAGACGTGCTCGAGGTCGGTGACGCATCCGTGGTCGCCGAGAAGGCGGCCACGAACTGTGCGGCGCAGGGGTGGAGCCCCATCGAAGTCGCCGCTGCCGTCAGCAGCGACATGGCCACCGATCCGCAGTTCCAGGGCATGCTCGCCTCCCAGCAGAACATTCCCTACTTCGTGCACAATGCGGCGACGAAGGACTTCTGGTCCGCACTCGACAAGTACGCCCCCACCCTGCACAGTTCGCCGAACTTCGGTGAACAGGCCATCATCGGCTGGGCAGAAGGGGCGCTCCTCCAGGACGCCATCAAAGCGGCGGCGCCGTCCAGCGGGACCGCCGTCACACCGGCCGTCGTCAAGAAGGGCCTCTACAACCTGCCCTCCGGCGACAACCTCGGAGGAATATCCCCACAGGCGATCCATTTCACCAAGGGCGAGTACTCCAACCGCAGCTGCTGGTATTACATCTCGGTCAAGAACCAGAAGTTCATCTGGGGTGCCAATAAGAAGCCCCTCTGCGGCTATCTGGTCAAGCCGGGAGCCAACGAAGGCAGCGCGCTCCTCACCCCGAAGAAGGAGTACGAGCCGGGCGAAGCGCCTTCGAGCTAGCGAGCCCTTCCCCGCCCCCGTATTCATGTCATAGGATCATGGCACTGAATCGCAGGGCGTCGTGGCGCCGGAGGGGGAGGCCTGTCGTGGGGTGCGTGGGGTGCGAAGGAGGGGTGATTGGACGGCGACCCAGGCCGCCGGACCGCCCGTGAAACCGACCCGGTTCGACTACCACGCCCCGGGGACGGCCATCGAGGCGGCATCCCTCCTCGCCGAGCTGGGCGATAACGCGAAACTGCTGGCCGGCGGCCAGAGCCTGATCCCGATGCTGGCCCTGCGCCTGGCGGTCTTCGATCACCTCATCGACGTCGGGCGTGTCACCGAATTGAAGGGCATCGAACGCCGGAACGGGTCGCTGTGGATCGGTGCCGGTACGACCGAAGCGGCCGTCGGGTCGAGTGCGGAGGTGGCGAGCGCGGTGCCTCTCCTGGCGAGAGCGACGCCGTTCATCGGTCATTTCCAGATCCGCAATCGGGGCACCCTCGGAGGGTCGATCGCCCACGCCGACCCGGCCGCCGAGTACCCGGCGGTGGCGCTGGCGCTGGATGCGAGCATGGAAGCCCTCTCGCCCCGAGGGCAGCGGCCCATCGCCGCCCGCGACTTCTTCGATGGTGTGTGGAGTACCAGCCTGCGGCCGGACGAGGTGCTGGCGGGTGTGTCGTTCCCGGTCTGGTCCGGTCGCTGTGGCTTCGCCGTCGAGGAGTTTGCCCGTCGCCATGGCGACTTCGCCATCGCCGGCGCTGCGCTCGGGGTCGAGCTCGACGACGACGATCGCATCCGGCGTTGTGCCATCGCCCTGATCGGACTCGGCTCCACGCCTGTGCGCGCCGACGCGGCCGAGGCAGACCTCGTCGGCGAACGCGTCACCGGCATCGATCCCGATGAGGTCGGTCGGCTCGCCGTCGAGAATCTCGCATCGATTCCGTACGACCTCCACGGCTCGGCCGAGTACCGCCGCCACGTGGGCGGGGTCATGGTGGCACGGGCCTGGGTCGCCGCCAGGGAGGAGGCCCTCGGTGCGTGACGCCGCGGTGCAGCTCACCGTGAATGGGCAGGTGTACAACGGCACCGTCGAGAGCCGGGTGACGTTGGCTGACTTCCTGCGCGAGCACTGTCGGCTCACCGGGACCCATCTGGGTTGCGAACACGGGGTGTGCGGCGCGTGCACGGTACTCGTCGATGGGGAAGCGGTGCGCTCGTGTTTGGTCTTTGCGGTGCAGGTCGAGGGGGCCGAGGTGACGACGATCGAGGGCATCGCGTCCCCCGACGGGACGCTGTCGAGCGTCCAGGAGGCGTTCCGGGACTGTCACGGTCTGCAGTGCGGGTTCTGCACACCCGGCTTCATCGTCTCGGTGACGGCCTTCCTGCGCGACCACCCGGATCCGACCGATGTCGAAATCCGTGAGGCGCTCTCGGGAAACCTGTGCCGGTGCACGGGCTATCAGGGGATTCTGAAGGCGGTCCGTCAAGCGGCCGCGGTGGGTCGGGTCGATGACTGACTTCGCCCAGGGCGGTGCCGCCCGCTACACCGGGGCCCGCGTGAGCCGGGTGGAGGACGCCAGGTTGCTGACCGGGCGCGGTGTCTTCGTCGACGACATCTCGCTCCCCGGCATGCTGCACGCGTGTTTCGTCCGCAGCCCGTTCCCCCGCGCCACCATCGGCCGCATCGACACGTCGGCGGCACTGGCGCTCCCCGGTGTCCACTCTGTCTACACGGCGGCCGAGCTCAACTGCGATGTCAAAGAGCAATGGCACAGCTCGTTGGGCCCGGCGAGCCCGGAGACGCCGCGGCCTCCGCTGGCCGAGGGCGAGGCCCGCTTTGCCGGTGACCCGGTGGCGCTGGTGGTGGCCAAGAGCCGCTACATCGCCGAGGACGCGGCCGACCTGGTCGACATCGACTACGACCCGCTGCCCGCCGCGGTCGACTACATGTCGGCCGACGAGGAAGGGGTGCCGTTGGTGCACCCGGGCCACGGCTCGAACCTGATCGGCGCCATGGGAGGGTTGCCCGCCTCCGCCCTCGCGGAGGTGTTCGCCTCCGCCGCACACGTGGTCGGCGAGACGATCGTGCAACAGGCCTATGCCGCGGTGCCGATGGAGTGCCGGGGACTCGTGGTCGACTATTCGGCCACGACGGGTGAGCTCACCATTTATGCCGGGACGCAGTCGCCCCACGAGGTCCGGCTGTTCTGCGCCCGCCTGCTCGGGATGCCCGAGAATCTCATCCGGGTCGTGATGCGCGACACCGGCGGCGGGTTCGGCCAGAAGATCATGGTGCAGCGCGACGAGATGTGCCTCATGCTCGTGGCGCGCAAGGTCGGGGCTCCGGTGAAGTGGGTCGAGGATCGGCGCGAGAACCTCCTGGCGGCCGGGCAGTCCCGCCACGAGCGGGCGGACGTGAAGTTGGCCTTCGACGCCGACGGGACGATCCAAGCGGCGCAGATCGACTTCGTCTCGGACTGTGGCGCGTACCCGACGCCGTGGCCGGTCGGGACGGCCTCGGTCGTCGGCGCCATGTTCCCGGGCCCGTACCGGGTGCCCCGCGCCAGCTTCACCTCCAAGGCGATGTACACGAACAGGGTCGGCCGCACCCCCTACCGGGGCCCGTGGCAGTTCGAATCCGTGGCCCGGGAGGTGCTGCTCGACATCGCGGCGCGCCGTATGGAGATCGACCCGGCGGAACTGCGGCGCCGCAACCTCCTTCGCTTCGACGATCTGCCCTACACCAGCGCCAACGGGATGACGTTCGACAACGTCTCGCCGCTCGAGACACTGGAGCAGGCGCTCGAGATGCTCGACTACGAAGCCTTCCGTCGTGAGCAGACGGCCGCCCGGGACGACGGTCGCTATCTCGGGGTGGGCATGTCGACCTACGTCGAACCGTCCACCCCCGGCTTCGGTTACTACGCCACGGAGGCGGCGACGATCCGCATCGAGCCGTCGGGAAAGGTCAACGTCTACATCGCCGGCGGCTCGGCGGGAAACAGCATCGAGACCACCGTCGTGCAGCTCACCGCTGACGCACTGGGTGTCGACATCGACGACGTGCACACGATGCAGGGCGACACGGCCGTCACCGGCTTCGGCCCCGGTGCCGCGGGGAGCCGCAGCGGTTCCATGACGGCGGGCGCCATCCGGGAGACGGCGACGATCCTGCGCGAACGCATCGTCGCCATTGTCGCCAACAAGTTCGAAGCAGCCGTCGAGGACATCGAGATCGCAGGTAGCCGGGCGAGCGTCCGTGGCGCGCCCTCGCTCGGGATGACGATCAAGGAGATCGCCACGGTGGCCTACTTCGATCCGCACTCGCTCCCGCCGGGCCAACAGGCCGGGCTCGAGGCGAGTGCCCGGTACACGACCGAGCCTGGTTCGATCTTCGTGAATGCCTCCCATGTGTGCACGTGCGAGGTCGACGTGGCCACCGGCCGCGTGAAACTCCTGCGCTACATCGTGAGCGAGGACTGTGGCCCCATGATCAACCCGAATGTCGTCGAGGGCCAGATCGCCGGGGGATCGGTGCAGGGCATCGGCGGGGCGCTCCTCGAGGATCTCGCCTACGACGAGGAGGGGAATCCCCTGGCGACGACGTTCATGGACTACCTGCTGCCGACGGCGGCGGAGATCCCCCTGATCGAACACGGCCACATCGAGACACCGAGCACCGGTCCCGGTGGCTTCAAAGGTGTCGGCGAGGGTGGCGCCATCGGTGCTCCCCCCGCCGTGATCAATGCGGTGGCCGACGCTCTGGCACCCTTCGGGGTCACGGTGACCCGGTTGCCCCTGAGCCCGTTCGCCATCATGTCGCTGCTGCATCCGCACCTGGCGTGACGCCGTGCGTCGACCGGGTCGAGGCGCTCTTTACGGCTGATAGGGCGGCGCCTCTCCCCAGCCCCAGCGGGGGAGGGGAGCGTGCGCAATGAACGCAGCGCCCTCTTGTGAGTTCGCGAACGCCAGGCGGGTGCCCCATTCGAGATAGGCGACGAGCGCGGAGCGGAACTCCGGGTCGTCCGGCAGGCCGGCGTCGTCGGCCGCCAGGCTCATGAGCGAGGCGAACCTGAAGCGCTGCTCCTTGGTGATGCCGAGCTGCAAGTGCTTGTGCAGCATCCGTTCGTAACCGCCGACTTGTTCGGTGTACTCCTTCGGGCCGCCGAACACCTCGCACCACCAGGTCGCCACATTGGTGCGGTGCTCTTCGTGGACGCCTCCCGGAAAGAGGGGGGAGAGGAGGTCGTCGTCCTCGACCCTGTCATAGAACGCATTGATCATGCGGTCGAAGGCGGCGCGACCACCGGCCCAGGCGAAAAGCGTCGGGTCGTCGGCCACGTGGGCAATCTACCCATGGCCGAGGCCGCCAGCGGACGGCCTGGCGGAATAAGGTCGGGCAACGAGGGAAGGAGAATCGGCCATGAAGCCGACGAGAGGATTCCACGGCCGCGCCAACCGCGATCCCCGGCTGCCTCCGGGGCAATATGACGTAGGGCGGGACTGGCCGGTGCTCACCGCCGAGGCCACCCCCACGATCTCGACGGAGAGCTGGACGTTCTCGGTCGGGGGACTGGTCGAGCAGCCGACGAGATGGACGTGGGACGAGATCCAGGCCCTTCCTGGACTCGACCTATGCGGGCGACATCCACTGTGTGACGACGTGGTCGAAATTGGGGGTTTCGTTCCGGGGAGTTTCGGTCGACACGCTGCTTGCCGCAGCTCGGCCGTCAACCTCGGCGAGCCATGTGCTCGCCACGACCCACACCGGTTACACCACGAACCTCCCCCTCGGGGATGTGACCGGCGGGCAGGCCTGGGTGGTCTGGGAGTACGGGGGTGAGCCCCTCGCCCGCGAGCACGGGGGTCCGGCGCGTCTCCTCGTTCCGCATCTGTACTTTTGGAAGAGCGCCAAGTGGGTGTCCGGCTTGGAGATCCTGGACCATGACGAACCGGGATTCTGGGAGCAGAACGGCTACCACGATCACGGCGACCCTTGGTTGGAACAGCGGTACCAGGGTGATTGACGCGTCCCCCTCGCTTCCTCCGCTGGGGAAGTGGCAACGTGCGACCGTCGTGCAGATCCGCCCCGAAACCGCGACGGCCAAGACCTTGCGGATGACGTTGGACGAGCCGGCAGAGTACCTGGCGGGTCAGCACTACGTGCTGCGCCTGACCGCGCCGGACGGCTACACCGCGTCTCGTTCCTACTCGGTCGCCTCCGCTCCCGACGGCTCCCACGAGATCGAACTGACCGTGGAGCGCCTGCCCGAGGGCGAGGTCTCGTCCTTTCTGCATGACGAGGTCATCGTCGGGGACGAGCTCGAGGTCCGCGGCCCGATCGGCGGTTGGTTCGTCTGGCGCGGCGACACGCCTGCGCTGCTCCTGGGCGGAGGGTCGGGCGTGGTGCCCCTCATGGCGATGCTCCGGTTGGCGCAGCGGCAGGGGCGGCCGGATCTCGTCCATCTCATCGTGTCCACCCGCACGCCCGAGGACCTCTACTACGCCGGGGAGTTGGCGCAGCTCTCCGAGACCGTCCTCTACACCCGCAGGACCCCGGAGGGATGCCCCCGCCCTGCGGGCCGGCTCACCGCGGCTGATCTGCCGGCATCGATAGGGGCGGAGACCACGGTCTTCGTCTGCGGCTCCTCGGGCTTCTCGGATGCGGCCACCGACATTCTCCTGGGGGCGGGTGTCGGGAACGGGCGCATCCGGGTCGAACGTTTCGGCCCGACGCAGTAGCGGCGGGCGCGGCACCCCGGCGGCAGTGACGCCAATCGGGCCGGCGCGCTCCGTAGGCTCACGGTGTGTCTCCTGCGCAAGGTCGTCAGTCCGACGGGAAGCCGGCTGCACGCATCGCCGTGGGGCGCAGGGTCTTCCTCGGCATGGGGGTGCTGGGCGCAGCCGGGATCGTCTTCGGGGCCAAGGTCCAGAACGCCATAGGGAGCGCCCTCGGAGGCGGCCTGGGTGGCCTGCTCCCCGGGGGCAACCGCTTCCGCATCTACACGATCACCGGCTCATATCCGAAGATCTCGGAATCGGACTATCGCTTGGAGATCAGTGGCCTGGTCCACAATCCCCAGGTGCTGACGCTCGCCGACCTCAAGGCGATGCCGAAGACGTCGTTTGTCCAAGAGTTCCAATGTGTCACCGGGTGGACCGTTTCGGACGTCCACTGGGAAGGGGTGAAGCTGGCGGACATCCTGGACAGAGCCGGCGTGAAGGACAGCGCGGTCGCGCTCAGCTTCGAGTCGTACGACGGGGCCGACTCGGAGAGCCTGACGCTGGATCAGGCTCACCTCCCCGACGTCATCGTTGCTTACGGGATGCTCGGCGCTCCCGTCACGACCGAACACGGGGGCCCGGTCCGCCTCTATGTCGGGCCGATGTTCGGGTACAAGTCCCTCAAGTGGCTCTCGGCGATCCGGGTCGTGGATCGGGTCATCCCCGGCTTCTGGGAGCTCAACGGGTATCCGGTGAACGGATGGCGTGACGGCTCTACCGCACCGACGGACAAATCGTTGTCGTGAAGAGCACGGTGGCGCTCCGGGGTGACGCGGGCCTGCCCGTCTCCCGGATCTTGCGCTTCGACCGGGTACAGCGGGCCGCGCACTGGGCCAACGCGGTCTTGTTCGGCATCCTGATGCTCACGGCGCTGCCCCTGTACTTCCCCTCATTGGCCGACGTGGTCGGTCGTCGGGCGTTGGTGGCCGATATCCATGTGTGGAGCGGCCTCGTCCTCCCGGTCCCGATCGTCATCTCGCTTCTCGGCCCCTGGGGAGCGCAGATGCGGCGCGACATCCGGCGCATCAACGTGTGGACCGCCGACGAGGTGAAGTGGCTGCGCTCGTTGGGCCGCAACGCCCCGCGGGTCGTGGACAAGTTCAATCCCGGCCAGAAGCTCAACGCCATCTTCGTCGGTGGATCGATTCTCGTCATGCTGGCCACCGGCTTCGTCCTGAAGTGGTTCGGATTCTTCCCGGTGAGCTGGCGCACCGGCGCCACCTTCGTGCATGACCTGTTGGCCCTGGGCATCTTCCTCGTGGTCATCGGCCACGTCCTCTTCGCCGTGACCCACCCCGACTCGTTGCGCTCGATGTTCAAGGGGTGGGTCAGCCGAGGCATGGGCGGCCCGGCACGCGCCGGGGTGGCTCAAGGAGGCCAAGGCGAACGCCGAAAGCGACCAGTTGCCTTAGCGCGTTTCCTCGGCTGAGGCGGGGTGCCGGGTCAGCCGGCCTGCGGGACCGCTGCGCTCCCAGTTGCCGGACCGGCCTCCGGACTTGTGCCAGAGGGTGAGCTCCTCGATACGGGCTTCGGGGTCCACCGGCAGGAGGGTCGTGACGATGGTGAGGGCGGCGAAGGCACAGGCGGTCAGCGCCTCCATTTCGACGCCTGTCCGCTCCACGATCTCGGTCACTGCGCTGATCTCGATCCGGTGTCCTTCGACGACGACGTCGACTGCCACCCGGTCGAGACGGATGGGATGACAGAGCGGGATGAGGGTCGAGGTCTGCTTGGCCGCCTGGATGCCGGCGAAGCGAGCCCCCTCGACGGGGTCGAGCCCATCTGCGGCTTCACCGAGCGCCTTGGGGGCATCCGCCGACGTCACGACGACGCACTTGGCGAGGGCCACCCGTCGCGTGAGTGGCTTGGCGGTGACGTCGACCATACGGGCCCGACCGTGCTCGTCGATATGGGTCAGGGCACCGGTCCCGGCATCGGTCGGGGCACCGCTCTGTCCCGGTTCGGCCGCAGGCGTGCTCATCCGCCCGAGACGGGTGGGATCACCGCGACCTCGTCGCCGGCCTCCACGGGGGTGTCGGGATCGACGGGCTCCCCGTTCACCCAGATGTTCGAATGGGCCACCACCTCGGAGAATGCCTCTCCAAAACGCTCCTCTGCGGCGGCGATGATGGCCGACACCGTTTCTCCGGGCAAGGTGACGCTGGCGGTGCCGGCCGCCTCGCGGGCCGGCCCGAAAAGGCGGAGGCGCACCACAGCTAGCCGCCGATCATCGACATGGAACGGGCCGGGCTGAGAAAACCCGGTTCGTTGATCCCGTGGCCCGGGAACTTGGCCCAGACCGCCCGCCGGAACAGGAGGGCGAGGTCAGCGTCGCTCCCACCGTTGCGCAACAGGTCACGCACGGTCTGCTCGTTGTCGGAGAACAGGCAGTTGCGCAGTGCGCCATCGGCGGTGATCCGGAGCCGGTTGCAGGTGCCGCAGAAGGGTTCCGAGACGCTCGAGATCAAGCCGATCTCACCGGGACCGTCACTGAAGCGGAATCGTTCCGCCGGGGCCGCGCTCGAGGGGTCCGAGAGCGGTTCGAGGGGCCAGACCTCCGAGATGCGCTCGAACACCTCTCGACCGGGGACCAGTTGGCTCGCGGTCCCATTCCCCCTGGGCGTCGAGAGGCATGAACTCGATGAAACGAACGATCCGACCGGTGGTGCGGGCAAAGGAAGCGAAGTCGAGGATCTCGTCGTCGTTGTGGCCCCGCAACAACACCACATTGACCTTCAGCGGCGTCAGGCCGGCCATCTCCGCGGCGTGCATGGCGTCGAGGACGACATCCAGTCTTCCCCGTCGCCGAATGGCGGCGAACCGTTCGGGCCGCAAGGAGTCACAACTCACGTTGACCCGGCGCAGGCCGGCCGCAGCCAGTTCGTCGGCGACCTTGGCCAGTCCGGTCCCGTTGGTGGTCATGGCCAGATCGTCGAACCCGAGCGCCGAGAGACGTCCGATGAGCGTGGGCAGGCCCTTGCGCACGAGCGGCTCCCCGCCGGTGATGCGCAGGGCGGAGACGCCGAGGTCCCTGGCCACCCGGGCCAGCCGGGTGATCTCGTCGAACGTCAGGAGCTCGCCCTTGGGGAGGAAGGCGAGCCCTTCTTCGGGCATGCAGTAGACGCACCGCAGGTTGCAACGATCGGTCACCGAAAGGCGCAGGTCGTCGTGGACTCTCCCGTAGCGGTCGACCAGGGGCCCGTCGAGCGGCATGGTCCGGGCCGGCGCGCTGTCACTCCCGGGTCGGTTGCGACGCGGGTTCACCGAAATGGCGACGGGGACCGGGGTCGTCACGAAGCCTCTGCTCGACCCTGCGGGGCGCGGAGAACGGGTGACGAAGCGGCGCCCAGCCCGTCGAGGTCGATGAGGAGCACACTGACTTTCTCCCCGGCTTCGGCGCCGGGGCCGTCCGGAAGCAGGATCAGCGCGTTGGCTTCGGCCATGGCATGGAGTTGATGGGACTCCTGACCCCCGGTCGTGCGGACGCGCCACGAATCAGGGTCCTCGAGGGCGAGCTGGGCCCGCAAGAGGTGGAGCTTGCCGTCGACCCTGCGGTGGAGGTCGACGTCCGCGATGGCCGAAACGATAGGTCGATGGAGAACGTGATGTCCCCCCATGCGCCGGAGGGCCGGGCGGACGAACAGCTCGAAACTGACCATGGCCGATACCGGGTTCCCGGGGAGCCCGAAGACCGGCGTCGCGGAGTCCGCCAGGACCCCGAAGGCGAACGGTTTCGCCGGCCTGATGGCAACCTGCATCCAGCGCATCTTCCCGGCGCTCAGTTTCTCCAGCACCACCCGCACCAAGTCGAGATCGCCCACGCTCACGCCTCCGCTGGTCAGGATGGCATCGCAGGTCGACGCTCCCGCAGACAGCACCTCCACGAGCGCGGCCTCATCGTCTCCGACGATCCCGAGGTCGACGCCCTCCCACCCCTCCCGGCGCACGAGCGCCAGCAGGGTGCGGCGGTTGGCGTCGCGGATTTTGCCGGGGGGCAGGGGACCGGGCCCCGAGAACAGTTCGTCGCCGGTGGAGAGCACCCCGATCCGCGGACGAGGATGCACGCCCACACCGTGCGCACCCTGATTGGCCAGGACGCCGAGGTGCGCCGGGGTGAGGACGGTACCGGCCGGGGCGATGACATCGCCGATGGCGACGTCCCGGCCGGGCTGGCGCACGAAGTCGCCGGGTTCGAGCACACGTCCGATGACGACGCTGCGGCCGTCCGCGGCCGTCTCGGTCTCCTCGACCATGCACACGGCGTCGGCGCCGGGCGGAACCGGTGCACCGGTCATGATGCGTGCCGCCTGACCCGGGCCGACAGTCTGGCCGAGTGAGTGGCCGGCCATGATGGAGCCGATCACCGCCAGACGGACCGGTGCGCCCGACGTGTCGTCCGCCCTCACTGCGTAGCCGTCCATGGACGAGTTGGCGAACGAAGGGACCTCCTCGGTGGCGATGACCGTGGCGCTGAGCACGCACCCGAGCGCGTCGTCCAGCGGCAACTCGACCGGAGGCAGCGGGCTGCACAATCCCAGGACGAACCGTTGCGCGTCGTCGAGAGGGATCATGGGCGCGGACCGGCCGATACGCCTTCGGGGGAACACACGCTCCAGTCGGATCCGCCCTCCCAGGTCTCCCTCTTCCAGATCGGAACGGTGTGCTTGAGGGTGTCGATGCAGAACTCGGCCGCGGCAAATGCCTCGGCGCGATGCGGGGTCGAGACGGCGACGACGACGGCGACCTCACCCACCTCGAGCCGGCCCACTCGGTGCAGGAGGGCCAGGCGCCCCACTTCAGGCCAGCGGAGCCGCGCCGCGGATGCGACATCGGTGAGCCGGGGCACGACATGCTCCTCATAGGCCTCGTACTCGAGCGAGGTCACGCCGTTGCGCCCGACGGAGTGATCGCGCACGGTGCCGCAGAACGTGACGATGCCCCCGCATTCGGGGACCCCGACCCACCGGCGGGCGTCGTCGACCGGGAGGTCGCCCTGGCCGATGGCGATCCAGTCGCCGCTCGCCGGCGGCCGCAATGCAGCCTCCGTACCGGGTGCAGCCTCTGTCATGGGGCGACCCGATGGATCGGTCCCACGCCGTCGCGGAGGGACTGCGCCTGGACCCCGGCGCGCAGCGAGATGATCTCGGCGCAGATGGACACGGCCGTCTCTTCCGGCGTCCGGGCGCCGATATCGAGACCGATGGGAGCCATGATCCGTTGCAGGTCATCGGGCCCCACGCCTTCGGCGGTCAACCGTTTGACCCGGCCACTGTGCGTGCCGCGCGAGCCCATGGCGCCGATATAGCCGACCTTGGACTCCAGGGCGCCCATGAGTGCCGGGATGTCGAATTTGTGGTCGTGGGTGAGCACGCAGATGGCGTCCGCGGGGCCCAAACTGTCCGCCACCTTGGCCAGATAGCGGTGGGGCCAGTCGGCCACCACCTCATCGGCCTCGGGGAAGCGGGCGGCGGTGGCGAACACGGGGCGGGCATCGCAGACCGTCACGTGGTACCCGAGCACCTTGGCCACGCGTACGAGCGCTGCGGTGAAATCGACGGCGCCGAAGATCAGCATGCGGGGAGGCGGCGCGAACACCTCGATGAACACCGTGACGTCGCGCCCCGGCTCGCCGTGGGGACCGTAGTGGCGGGTCACGCTATGACCGTGGACAAGCGCTCCCTGGGCGTCGCGGGTAACGACGACGTCGAGGCCCGGCTCGCCCAGCGACCCCATCGGCTCGGCCTTGGCGCGCACGACGATCTTCGCGCCCAGAGGCGGGAGGACCTCGGCATAGCCCCCTTCACCCGGGGCGAGATCGATGATGGTGGCCCATGCCACCGGCTCCTCCGCACGCAGACAGTCGCGCACCAGGGCGAACAAGGTATCCACTAGTGCAGCGGCTCCACGAAGATCCGGACGGTGCCCCCACAGGTCAGGCCGACGGAGAATGCCTCTTCGTCCGAGTAGCCGAACGTGCAGAGGCGAGGTTCCCCGCTGGCCAACACCTCGAGCGCCTCGGCCACCACGGCGCCCTCGACACACCCGCCGGAGACGGATCCGGCCACCTCCCCCTGCTCGTTCACCGCCATGGCGGCGCCCGGGTCGCGTGGCCCCGAACCGATCACGGCCACGACCCGGGCCAGGGCGACGCGGTGGCCCGCGTTCTGCCATTGTTCGATGTCGTCGAGCACGTCCTTCACGAGTTGCCCCTTCCGGTCGCCGCCGCTGGTGTGACGGGCGCCGCTTGCCACACTAATGACAGTTCGGCCAATTATTGCCTTTCGCCTGGGGCATCAGGCTTCACGAAGGTGGCCGCCACCGGGGGAGGCCACACCGGTGGCTCAATGGGGTGCGCCTCCGGCGAGCAGTTCGAGCGCATGGGGGAGAACGTCGACGACCGCCTCCAATGACTCGATCGCCCCCTTGGGGGACCCCGGGACGTTGAGCACGAGGCACTGCTCGACCGTCCCCGCGACGCCCCGCGAAAGGCGCCCGAGGGGGCTCACGGCCCGCATGGCCTCGGCCATGCCGGGGGCCTCGCGTTCGATGACCGAACGGGTCGCCTCCGGCGTGAGATCCGTGGGCGAGAAACCCGTGCCGCCCGTCGTGACCAGCAGTCCGGCGAACCCCGAGGAGAGCTCCTGCAGGGCGGCGGCGACGGGGGCCACCCCGTCCGGCACGACCCGACGCTCGACGACCTGGTAGCCGTACCCGGCCAGCGCAGCGGCGAGTTCCTCCCCCGACCGGTCCTGGCGGGTGCCGCGGCTGACGGACTCTGAGACTGTGAGGACCTTGGCGTCGAGCGTCACCCGAGCGACGTTACCCCTGGTGGCGCTGACCGAGGCACGCGGAGGCGCTGGGCCAGGCGCCGGGCGAAGTGCGGAGAGCTGCCAGGGACGGGCTGCGGGCTGCGATACTGGCCAGATGGGCCGCACGTACGAGGTCATCGATGAGGGTCTCGCCGAGTGGCTCGAGGCACAGCCGGTCTTCTTCGTGTCGACGGCTCCGCTTTCAGCCGAGGGCCTGGTGAATTGCTCGCCCAAGGGCAATCGGCAGGAGTTCGTCGTCCTGCATGAGCGATCCGTGGCGTACCTGGACCAGACCGGGAGCGGGGTCGAGACGATCGCCCACCTCCGTGAGAACGGCCGGATCGTCGTCATGTTCTGCGCCTTTTTCGGGCCGCCGCGCATCGTGCGCCTGCACGGGACGGGCCGGGCCGTGCTGGTCGGGGACCCCGCCTTCGCCGATCTGGCCGGCCGCTTCCCCGGTGGAGCGGGTGTGGGCGTCCGTTCGATCATCGTCACCGAGGTGAGCCGTGTCGCCGACTCGTGCGGGTACGGGGTCCCACTCATGTCGTTCGAGGGCCACCGACCCACCATGGACCAATGGTCGAACCGCAAAGGCCCGGAAGGAATCCGCAACTACTGGGCCGAGAAGAACGCCAAGAGCATCGACCAGCTCGACGGGCTCACTCCCGTCGATTAAGCGGTAACACCTCATGCTGGCCATCCGGACTGCTCACCTGCGTACGAGAGATCTTGCCGGTGGCTTTGTTGGCGTGGACCCGGGTTGCAAACCAATGCCTCAGCTGGTACGCGCAGGCGTCGATCCCGAGGAAACGGAGGAGGCCCCGATGGCCTCGCCCCGTTGGTAGGGGGCGACCATCTCGAGGACGACTGAAGCAAGGCTCCCCTCTCTAGGGCATCGGCCGGCACCGTGGCGTCAGAGTCAGACGGACGACGCGTTCCTCTCCACCCTTGCCCATCTGAACCCGGATGTGTTCCTTCCAATCGAGGATGTCGCGACCGTCCGTTGGCTCAGCGTCGGGCATTTCGTAACCCCCGTGGTTTGTTGACGGGTGTCCACTATCACTCTTTCCGTAGACATGTGTCAACTACCCTCGGAAAAATGCCCCACCATCTCGTTGGATCTGCCGAGATCGCGAGCATGTTGGACGTGAGCCGCCAGTACGTCGACCGTCTGAGCAAGGCCGAGGGCTTCCCTGAGCCGGAGGTCACGTTGATCAGTGGGCGTGTTTGGTCGCGAGAGGCGATCGAGAAGTGGGCACGAGGGTCGGGGCGCACGATCGGAGAGAACTGATGGCCGACAGCGAGGATTCAACGGAGGTGTCCCAGCGGGCTGATTGCATTCGGTGCGGCGGTCGAGTCGAGGACGGCACGGTGAAGGACATAGACCGATGGATCGTCGAGGAAGGCGGTGGGCTGATCTGTCCGGATTGCCAAAACCAGCCCAGCAAACCCTTGCGCGAACGGCGGAGGCGCCCGACGCCGACATCGTCGATAGCGGAGGGGACGGTGACCGATGGCCCCCCGGCCAGTATCTGAGGTCGTCGCCGCGGCTCTATCTGTCACTGAGGATCAGCTGGTGCCACTGATACCGGGGCGCCCCGAGTGGGGATAGTTAGGGGTTATGACCACGACTTGGCAATATAGGGTGGAGCTACCGAGCACGGAAATTAGCCAAAGTGCCTTCTTGGCGAGACTTAACAGCGCTGGCAGTGATGGGTGGGAATTCACCGGCACCTTTAAGGTTCGGGAACATGCCCAGTCCCTCATGGTGTACAAGAAGCCGAGTCATCACCCTGACTCGGGGTGACGTGGACGCTAAGGAGATGGCTGGCGCCTCGTCCTGCCCGCACTATTGATCAAGCTGGCGTGAACACAGCCTGATTGACCGTAGGCCGACAAGCCTCCTGGTGCAGTTCCTCTGGCCGAGCGGGCCCGGCTGCCGGGAGGATCGCGTGCCGAACCGAGCGTCGACCTCGTCGCCGTGGACGAGATCATCGGATTGGGCCCCGTGACCCCCTTGTGTTCTTGCGGATGAGTGCAGGCTGAGGCCCTGCCCGAAGTACTCCGACCACGCCATCAGGGCGAAACTCAGTCATCACCAGAGTCGGCCACCGCGCTGCCAAGTCGGTGCGAATCCCGCCACCCCCTCCGGCCTCGAATGCTTTCGGGCGACAACAGGCCGGAGAAATCTCAATGCAGTTGCGTGCTGTCCTGCTCCAAAGCCGCCAACGCTGCCGGGACCCACCCGCTGTCCCACCGATGGGCGATTGACTGCATCGGGCCTAATGTGTGCAGAATACCGTCTGAGGTCAACAGGGAGTCGTAATCCGAAACGTCGGATTGGAAGACGGAATAGCCACCGATCCAGATGCGATTGTTCACCAAGAAGGGCGCCTTGTGTGCATCGAGGAACGCCTGACTGAGCCTGTAGTTGGCCTGGAAGTTCGCATCGGTTCCGTAGTTGTCCTCAGAGCTTGACCCGAATTGGTCGTACGCCGACATGTCTGCAGGGAAGTCCCAGGATGCAACCAACTGGAAGAGATCCGGGTGCTTCAAGATGAGGTCCTGTCCCCCGATACCCGATTTCGAGAACCCGATCAGCCAGTTCTGCTCAGTGCCCGTCGTCGAGAGATTCGCCTTGACCCAGGGCACGAGTTCCGTCGTCATGAAACTCTCGTACTGCAAATTCGCATCATTGGGGTCGTCCGCGTACCAGGGATCGATAGAGAAGGAGGGCTCGATGATCGTCAGGTCATATTGGTCCTGAGCATCGAGCGCGAGCATCGTCTGCATGCCGTCGCCGTATGTGGACCCGACCCCTGGTTCGACGGGAAGCACAAAGAGGAAATTATGGGCGACGCCAGCCGCTGGGTGTGTGGGGGCGAGCACCCGCAACGTCTGGGTACCATACCCGTCGTCCGGGGAGGTATACGAGAAGTATTCGATGTTGTTGGCGTCAGTGCTCAGGTACTGGACCGAGAGTCCGCCGTCCACTGTGGTCACACAGCTGATCGAGACGTTGGTCACGTTGGCCGCGGCGATGGTGCCCGAGGGGTTCGTGACCGTACAGACCTGCCCTGAAGGGTTGGTCTTGACGGTGACGTTGTAGGCGGAGCCCCCCGCCAAGGAGGTGCTGAAGGTGAAGGCGCCGTTGGTGCTGGTGCTCAGGTCGTTGCCGGCGTTGTTCTCGAGCACCGCGGTGCCGGTGAGGCCGGCGATGGTGCCCCCGACCGTGTAGGTGGGCGCGACCGTGGTCACACAGCTGATCGAGACGTTGGTCACGTTGGCCGCGGCGATGGTGCCCGAGGGGTTCGTGACCGTACAGACCTGCCCTGAAGGGTTGGTCTTGACGGTGACGTTGTAGGCGGAGCCCCCCGCCAAGGAGGTGCTGAAGGTGAAGGCGCCGTTGGTGCTGGTGCTCAGGTCGTTGCCGGCGTTGTTCTCGAGCACCGCGGTGCCGGTGAGGCCGGCGATGGTGCCCCCGACCGTGTAGGTGGGCGCGGTCGTCCCTCCACCAGCCCAGTTGTCGCCTGTGGGAGTGCCGTAGGCCATGATGCCCGGCGCGCCCCCGGTCAAGCTGGTGTCGGTGGCCGTAATCCGAGCGACACCGTTTTGGGAAAAGGTGAGCGTTGAGCCGCTCACGCTGAGGTTCAACTGGGTGCCCGCCGCAAGGGCGCCTTGGAACGAGGAGCTGCCGAGCTGGGTCCAGTTGCCACTGATCCGCTTGAAGAGCATCAGCTCAGGGTTGCCGTTGTTCCAGAAGTAGAGACCGAGGTAGAGATTCTGGCCGCTGTTTTGGGCTCGCACTGCCGCGCCGATCCACTGTCCACCGCTGAGCTGGGTGGCGGTGACCTGGATCTGGGACGACTGGTTGCTGACGTAGGACTCGCCGGCGCGGATATCACCCGAGTAAGCAGCGTTGGAGCCCACCACGGCCTGGGACGAGATCGCCATCCCACCGTCGGACATATCGGTCCAGCCGGCCCCGAGGGTTCCGTTGGCCCGGTTGAAGTTGTCCGTGACCGAGCCGTTGGCCGTCTGGGTCACACAGCTGATCGAGACGTTGGTCACGTTGGCCGCGGCGATGGTGCCCGAGGGGTTCGTGACCGTACAGACCTGCCCTGAAGGGTTGGTCTTGACGGTGACGTTGTAGGCGGAGCCCCCCGCCAAGGAGGTGCTGAAGGTGAAGGCGCCGTTGGTGCTGGTGCTCAGGTCGTTGCCGGCGTTGTTCTCGAGCACCGCGGTGCCGGTGAGGCCGGCGATGGTGCCCCCGACCGTGTAGGTGGGCGCGACTGTGGTCACACAGCTGATCGAGACGTTGGTCACGTTGGCCGCGGCGATGGTGCCCGAGGGGTTCGTGACCGTACAGACCTGCCCGAAGGGTTGGTCTTGACGGTGACGTTGTAGGCGGAGCCCCCCGCCAAGGAGGTGCTGAAGGTGAAGGCGCCGTTGGTGCTGGTGCTCAGGTCGTTGCCGGCGTTGTTCTCGAGCACCGCGGTGCCGGTGAGGCCGGCGATGGTGCCCCCGACCGTGTAGGTGGGCGCGGTCGTCCCTCCACCAGCCCAGTTGTCGCCTGTGGGAGTGCCGTAGGCCATGATGCCCGGCGCGCCCCCGGTCAAGCTGGTGTCGGTGGCCGTAATCCGAGCGACACCGTTTTGGGAAAAGGTGAGCGTTGAGCCGCTCACGCTGAGGTTCAACTGGGTGCCCGCCGCAAGGGCGCCTTGGAACGAGGAGCTGCCGAGCTGGGTCCAGTTGCCACTGATCCGCTTGAAGAGCATCAGCTCAGGGTTGCCGTTGTTCCAGAAGTAGAGACCGAGGTAGAGATTCTGGCCGCTGTTTTGGGCTCGCACTGCCGCGCCGATCCACTGTCCACCGCTGAGCTGGGTGGCGGTGACCTGGATCTGGGACGACTGGTTGCTGACGTAGGACTCGCCGGCGCGGATATCACCCGAGTAAGCAGCGTTGGAGCCCACCACGGCCTGGGACGAGATCGCCATCCCACCGTCGGACATATCGGTCCAGCCGGCCCCGAGGGTTCCGTTGGCCCGGTTGAAGTTGTCCGTGACCGAGCCGTTGGCCGTCTGGGTCACACAGCTGATCGAGACGTTGGTCACGTTGGCCGCGGCGATGGTGCCCGAGGGGTTCGTGACCGTACAGACCTGCCCTGAAGGGTTGGTCTTGACGGTGACGTTGTAGGCGGAGCCCCCCGCCAAGGAGGTGCTGAAGGTGAAGGCGCCGTTGGTGCTGGTGCTCAGGTCGTTGCCGGCGTTGTTCTCGAGCACCGCGGTGCCGGTGAGGCCGGCGATGGTGCCCCCGACCGTGTAGGTGGGCGCGGTCGTCCCTCCACCAGCCCAGTTGTCGCCTGTGGGAGTGCCGTAGGCCATGATGCCCGGCGCGCCCCCGGTCAAGCTGGTGTCGGTGGCCGTAATCCGAGCGACACCGTTTTGGGAAAAGGTGAGCGTTGAGCCGCTCACGCTGAGGTTCAACTGGGTGCCCGCCGCAAGGGCGCCTTGGAACGAGGAGCTGCCGAGCTGGGTCCAGTTGCCACTGATCCGCTTGAAGAGCATCAGCTCAGGGTTGCCGTTGTTCCAGAAGTAGAGACCGAGATAGAGATTCTGGCCGCTGTTTTGGGCTCGCACTGCCGCGCCGATCCACTGTCCACCGCTGAGCTGGGTGGCGGTGACCTGGATCTGGGACGACTGGTTGCTGACGTAGGACTCGCCGGCGCGGATATCACCCGAGTAAGCAGCGTTGGAGCCCACCACGGCCTGGGACGAGATCGCCATCCCACCGTCGGACATATCGGTCCAGCCGGCCCCGAGGGTTCCGTTGGCCCGGTTGAAGTTGTCCGTGACCGAGCCGACAGCAAAGGCCCGCTGCTGCCCCGCGAACAGCGGGACCATGAGCGCTGCGAGTACGAGTGCTCCGAGGACCAGAGCCCGGACGAAGAGCTTCCGAGCTGATCGCGGACTCCATAGCAACGTTCTCATAGAGCCGTCCTTTTCGCTGAATGGGGGTCCTGGCGGGACCCACGGGCACGAGCACGACAAAGGGTTGACTGGCTGAAGGTCAACGTCACACCGTGAATCGCAATAAAGGCAGGCGGACAGAGGATCGCCCGTCCAGCCTGGCGACCGGTCGGCCCACCACCGGACGAGGCCGCCATATCCACCCCTCTCGACCTGGTCCCACCCTCCTCGGAGCTGCAGCGACCTACGCTGATACCAGATTCCGCGAAAAATGGTAAGCCGTCCAGAGATTGTCACGAGACCCCTGGAGCCTCTCAAAGCTCCCGTCCGGCTGCCCTTTGGGCCGCGTGACAGAGTGGATCGGCATTCCATCCGGCCTGGGCTGGTCCGGCGCGGGTTGGCTGGGATTTGGGCGCACCCAACGAGGGTGTGGCTTCCTCACTGGCGGCCCGCTCCAGAGGAAAACGGCCCTGCCGCCCAGAAGAGGCCGGGCGCCTTGGCAACAAGAGGTGAGCGCAGGCGCTCCCCACTAAGGTGACCCCCTGAGAGCAGGTGAACGCCGAGGATGGTGCGGATGGTCGAGATTTCTGTCGAAGTGAACGGGGCGAGTCACCGGGACGATGTCGAGCCGAGGCAGCTCCTCGTGCAGTACATCCGGGAGACGCTGGGGCTCACCGGGACGAACATCGGGTGCGACACCAGTTCCTGCGGAGCCTGCACGGTCCTGTTCAACGGCGAGTCGGTCAAGTCGTGCACGGTGTTGGCGGCGCAGGCCGACGGGGCTGACATCGTGACCATCGAAGGGCTGAGCGGTCCGGACGGTGGGTTGCACCCCGTACAGGAATCGTTCCGGGAGCACCACGCCTTGCAGTGCGGCTACTGCACTCCGGGGATGGTGATGGCGGCCGTCTCCCTTCTCGCCGAGGAGCCCGAGCTCGATGAGCGGGGGGTACGCGAAGGCCTCGAAGGAAACCTCTGCCGGTGCACCGGCTACCACAACATCGTGCAGGCGGTCCTCGCGTGCGCCGGTGACCGCGACGCACTGGCCGGGTCGAGCTCGTGATCCCGGCTGCCTTCGACTATGTCCGGGCTGCCTCGGCCGAAGAAGCGATCGCCCTCCTGGGCGAGCACGGCGACGAAGCCAAATTGGTCGCCGGCGGCCATTCGCTTCTGCCCCTGATGAAGCTGCGACTGGCCATCCCGTCGGTGCTCATCGACATCGGGAAGGTGCCGGATCTGTCGTACATCGAGGAGCGGGGCGACGAGATCGCCATCGGCGCCCTGGCCCGCCACCACGACCTCGAGACCTCGGCGTTGCTGAAGGCGGAGGTCCCGCTGCTGGCATCTACCGCCCACCAGGTCGGTGATCCGCAGGTGCGCCACCGCGGCACCCTGGGGGGCACGCTGGCCCACGGCGACCCGGCGTCGGATCTGCCGGCCGCCGTTCTGGCTCTGGGGGGGACCCTGGTCGCCCTCGGTCCCGATGGCAGGAGGGAGATCGCCGCGGCCGATTTCTTCCGGGGCTTCCTCGAGACCGCCCTGCACCCCGACGAGATGCTGGTCGAGATCCGGGTGCCCAAGGTGGCCGGCGCCGGATGGTCCTTCCAGAAGTTCAACCGCCGGGCCCAGGACTGGGCCATCGTCGGCGTGGCCGCGGTCGTCAACGGCACCACCGGCATCGCACTGGTCAACATGGGATCGACGCCGCTACGGGCGACGGCGGTCGAAGAAGCGCTGGGGCGCGGCGCCTCCGCGGCTGACGCCGCGGAGGCGACCGACCACGGCACGGAGCCGCCGAGTGACATCAACGCGTCCTCGGACTACCGCCGGCACCTCGCGACCGTCCTGGTCCGCCGGGCACTTGAGGAGGCAACATCATGACGCTCGGCGCCGGAGCATTCTCGGGCAAGCCGATACGGCGGGTCGAGGACCCCGCCCTGCTGCGGGGGGAGGGGACCTACGTCGACAACATGCAGAAGGACGGCCTCCTCACGCTGTACTTCGTGCGCTCCCCGATCGCCCATGCCGTCATCCGCTCCATCGACCTCAAGGCGGCGCGGGAGATGCCGGGCGTGGTCGGCGTGTACAGCGCGGCTGACCTCGATTTCCCCAATGCGCCGGCGTTGATGCTGCTGCATCCCGCCGCCATCAGGCCATCCCTGGCCAAGGGAACCGTCAACTTCGTCGGGGATCCCGTCGTCGTGGTGGCCGCCGAGTCCCGGGCCCTGGCGATGGACGCCGCCGAGCTGGTGGAGATCGACTACGAACCACTCGGCGCCGTCATCGACATGGAGGACGCGCTGGATCCCGATTCCCCCCTGCAGTTCGAGTCGATGGGGAGCAACGTCATCATCGGCATGCGCGCCGGGAGCAAGGACCCCCTGGCCGAGGCCGACGTCGTGGTCCGTGGGCGCTTCGAGAACCAACGGGTGGCGGTGGTGCCGATGGAGGGGAGTGCCATCTTCGTCGATCCGACCGGCGACGATTTCGATCTCACCGTGCACCTGTCCTGTCAGATGCCCCACATGATCAGAGGCGTTCTCGCCGGGTTGTTGGGCATCGATCCGGAGCGGGTGCGGGTGGTCGCTCCGAACGTCGGTGGTTCCTTCGGCGGCAAGCATCTGTCGGCGGAGGGCGTCGTGGCGGCCAAACTGGCGCTCGAGCTCCGCCGACCGGTGAAGTGGGTCGAGACCCGCTCGGAGAACATGGTCGCCCTGTCGCACGGTCGCGGCCAGGTGCAGTACGTGGAGCTGGGCCTCAAGCGGGACGGCACCTTCGTGGGGATGCGCTGCCGGATGATCGGTGATGCCGGAGGCTACGGAGGATTCGGCGGAATCCTCGTGCTGGGCCAGACCAAGACCATGGCGCAAGGCGTCTACCACATCCCGCAGATCGCGTTCGATGTGGCGATCGTCGCCACCAACACCACCCCGATGGGTGCCTACCGGGGCGCTGGTCGACCTGAGGCGGCCGCCTTCATCGAGCGGATCGTCGACATGGCGGCCGACGAGTTGGGTCTCGACCCGGTCGAGATACGCCGGAAGAATTTCATCCAACCCGAGGAGTTCCCGCTGACCACGGTCATGGGCGCCGACTACGACAGCGGTGACTACGAAGCCGCCCTGAACGAGGCTTTGCGACTGGCGGACTACGACGCGCTGCGGACGGAACAGGCCCGGCGGCGCCAGAATGGCGACCGCCTGCAGCTGGGCATCGGGGTCGCCTGCTACGTCGAGGTGACGGGGGGAGGGGCAGAATTCTCCGAAGTCGAGGTCCACGACGACGGGATGATCACGGTCAAGGCCGGGACCTCCGCCCACGGCCAGGGTCATGCGACGGCGTTCTCGCAGATCGCAGCCGATCAGTTCGGCGTGCCGATCGAGCAGATCCGCTACGTGCAGTCGGACACGGCGCTGGTCGCCCGCGGTGGTGGCACCGGGGGCTCCCGTTCCGTCCAGCTCGGTGGAACGGCCGTGCTGCAGACATCGAAGTTGGTGGTCGAGCGGGCCAAGGAGCTCGTGGCGGAGATCCTCGAGACGGCGCCCGAGGACATCGTCGTGATCGGCGACGGTCGGCTGGGTGTGGCCGGCGTCCCGAGCAAGGCCCTCGCATGGGCCGAGGTGGCGCGTGTGGCCGCGGACCGCGGTGAGCCGCTCCTGGTGCAGCACGACACGGCGAGAGCGGGTTCGACCTTCCCCTTCGGGGCCCATGTCGCCGTCGTGGAGGTCGACACCGAGACCGGGCGTGTCGTCCCGGTGCAGCACTTCGCGGTGGACGACTGCGGCGTGATCGTCAATCCGCTCCTCGTCGACGGCCAGGTGCACGGCGGGCTGGCCTCGGGCATCGCCCAGGCGTTGTGGGAGCAGTTCCTCTACGACGCCGACGGGAATCCGATCACGTCCACCCTGGCCGAGTACGGCATCCCGAGTGCGGCCGAGCTGCCGTCGTTCGCCACGGCGCACACCGAGACGCCGTCACCCACGAACGAGCTCGGCGCCAAAGGTATCGGCGAGTCGGCGACCGTGGGTTCCACGCCCGCCGTCCAGAACGCGGTGGTCGACGCCGTCAGTCACCTCGGCATCCGCCATATCGACATGCCCTGCACGCCCGAGCGTGTCTGGCGGGCCATCACCGATGCGCGCGCCGGCACGTTGCCCGATCCGTGGCGCGAGCCGCCGAGCGAAATGGCGGCCTTCCCGAGGGAAGACGCCGGAGGCGAAGACCTCGAGCGTGACGCCGAGAGCGTCAATCTTTGACGACCGCGGCCCGCTTCGTCCTTCCGAAGACGCCCGACGATGTACGGCACGCACTCGAGGGACACGGGTATCTCGCCGACGACGGCCTCGCCACGGCGATCTTCCTGGCCATGGTGCTCCACCGTCCGCTCTTCCTCGAAGGGGAGCCCGGTGGGGGCAAGACCGAGGTTGCCAATGCGTTGGCCACATGGACCGGTGGGGAGTTGGTCCGCCTCCAGTGCTACGAGGGGATCGACGTCAGCCAGGCCGTCTACGAGTGGGACTTCGCCCGGCAATTGCTCCATCTCAGGGCCGCCGAGCTCCGGGGGACGGCGGGGGGAAGCGCAGCAGACGTCGACATCGTCGAGGACGAGCTGTTCTCCGAACGCTTCCTGGTCCGGCGTCCCCTCCTCCGAGCAATTGCTCCGCAGTCGGAGGGTGCCGCCCCACCGGTCCTGATGATCGACGAAGTGGACCGGGCCGACGATGAATTCGAGGCCTTTCTCCTCGAGGTCCTGGCCGACTACTCGGTGACGGTCCCCGAGCTCGGGACGTTCCGGGCCGAGGAGCCGCCCCTCGTGGTGCTGACCTCGAACCGCACCCGCGACGTGCACGACGCCCTCAAGCGGCGCTGTCTGTACCACTGGGTCGAACACCCGGACTTCGAACGCGAAGTGGCGATCGTGCGCCTCAAGGCGCCCGAGGCGGGTGAGCGGCTGGCCCGCCAGGTCACGGCGGCGGTGCAGGTGGTCCGGGGTATGGGTCTGTACAAGGCGCCCGGTGTAGCCGAGACGATCGACTGGGCCCAGGCTCTCGCCGCGTTGGGCACCACGCAATTGGACGAGGCGGCGATCGAGCGCACCCTCGGCAGCATCCTCAAATATCGCGAGGACATCGAGCGGGTCTCCGGGGGCGACCTCGGGAGTCTGGTCGAAGAAGCAACGCGGCGTGCCTGACCGTCGGGCGCCCTCCACTCTCAGTCACCTGGTGGCGTTCGCCCGCCGCCTCCGCCAGGCCGGGGTGGCCGTGCCGGTGGACAACGTCGTGCAGTACATACGGGCCATCGATGCTCTCGGGATCGACCGGCGCGACCGGGTCTACTGGGCGGGGAGGAGTGTGCTCATCCACCGCCAGGAGGACGTCGTGACCTATGACCGGGTCTTCGAGGCGTTCTGGTTGGGCACATCACTGTCGGACGACGAGGGCCACGAGTCGCCGGACCCCTCCTTGACCCAGGAGCACGACGGCGGCGTCGATGCAGAGTCGGGGGACGGGGAAACGCCCCGGGAGCAGTTCCTCGTCAGTTACAGCGACATCGACCAGCTCCGGCGCAAGGACTTCGCCGCATGCACTCCGGAGGAGCTCGAAGAGATCACGCGGCTCCTCGCGCGAGGCACGGGTCAGAGCGACCCACCGTTCGCGGAGAATGCGTCGGTCCAAGCGCGCCCGCGGGCGGCACGATCCAAGGGCGACCATGCGCCGCACGTTGCGATCGGGCGGCGAGGTCGTCCGTCTCATGCATCGGGAGCCCTCGTCGCGGCCGCGCCGGGTCGTGCTCCTGTGCGACGTGAGCGGATCGATGGAGCCCTACGCCCGTGCGCTGCTGCGCTTTCTCCACGTCGCCGTGGCCGGTCAGGGCAAGGTCGAGGCATTCGCAGTCGGGACCCGCCTGACCCGGCTCACCCGCCAGCTGTCGTCGCGGGACCCCGACGCCGCTCTGCGGCAGGCGCTCGAGCGGGTTCTCGACTGGTCGGGAGGGACCCGGCTGGGAGAGGGGATCGGTACGTTCAACGACCGCTTCGGCATGCCCGGCATGGCCCGGGGTGCGATCGTGGTGATCCTGTCGGACGGCTTGGACCGGGGTGACCCGACGGTCCTGGCGGGGGAGATGGCCCGGCTGCACCGGGCGGCCCATCGGACGATATGGGTCAACCCGCTCAAGGCATCGGCCGGGTACGAGCCCCTGGCCCGGGGAATGGCCGCTGCGTTGCCCCATGTCGATCAATTCGTCGAGGGCCATTCGGCGGCCTCGCTCGATGCACTGGTGAGCATGATCGCCGCCAGTGAGTAGCGGGGACGGGGACACCTGTGCGGGCTCCTGACGGCGAGCGCTTCGGGGGTCGGGCCGGGGGCTGGGCCCGATGACCGTCGCTGCCGTGGTCCTGGCCGCGGGCGGGGGCACCCGGTTCGAGGGGACCGAGCACAAACTGCTGACTGGTTTCCGGGGTCGGCCGCTCGTGTCGTGGGCCCTGTCCGCCGCCATGGGGGCTGCGCTCGACGAGGTGGCAGTCACCGTCGGGGCGGTGGATCTGGGAGCGGCCGTGCCCGAGGGCGTCCAGGTGATCGAGAATCCCGATTGGGCCAGCGGGCAGGCTTCCTCCTTGCGGGTCGCGGTCGCGTGGGCCCTCGAACGCGGGCACGAGGCGGTGGTGATCGGGTTGGGGGATCAGCCTCTGGTGCCCGTCGTCGGCCTGGGCCGCGGTGGCGGCCTCCACCAGCCCTGTCGCGGTGGCGACCTTCGATGGTCAGCGCCGTCCTCCTGTTCGGCTCGACCGCGCGGTGTGGTCCCTGTTGCCGACGACCGGGGACGAGGGGGCCAGGGTGCTCATGAAGGAACGGCCCGATCTGGTGGGCGAAGTAGTTTGCGTGGGCGAACCGGCCGACATCGACAACGAGGAGGATCTGAACCGATGGACCTGACGAATGATTTTCACGTGTCGGTGCCGATTGACAAGGCGTGGGCAGTGCTCACGGACCTCGAACGGGTGGCGCCGTGCATGCCCGGCGCTGAACTGCAGGAGGTCGAGGGCGACGAGTACCGGGGCATCGTCAAAGTGAAGGTGGGGCCGATCTCCGCGCAGTACAAGGGAACCGCCCGGTTCCTCGAGAAGGACGATGAGCAGCATCGGGCCGTCCTGTTGGCCGAAGGGCGTGATACCCGCGGCCAGGGCAATGCCTCCGCCACCGTGACGGCGATAGCCACCGCCGACACCGACGGTGACGGCACCACGGTCACCATCGTCACCGACCTCTCCATCACGGGGAAGGTCGCACAGTTCGGCCGGAGCGTCATGGGCGACGTGAGCGCCAAGATGCTGGGGGAGTTCGCCGAACGACTCGAAGCGGACGTCCTGTCGCAGGGTGCGGCGCCGGCAGCGGCGGCCCCAGCGGCCCAACCGGTGGCGGCCGAGTCCGCAGCCCCGACCGGGGGGAGCGCCGAAGAACCCGATGCCCCGGCGATCCGCACCATCGTTTCCGCCCCTGCCGAACCGGTCGATCTCCTCGGCACGGCGGGCCCCTCCGTCCTGAAGCGGGTGGCACCGATTGCCGCAGCGCTGATCCTGGTCCTGCTGGTGGCGCGCCTACGCCGGCGCCGCCGACTCTCAGGCGAGTGACCGAGTCCCTAGGACGGCCCGTCACCTCCGACTGATGGCGACGGCCGCCCTAGGGGAAGACCTCGGGTGTTGCCAGGCGCTGCCGTCAGGGCGTGACGGTGATGCCCACGACGTTCGACACGTGGATGTGGTCGCCCGGGAGGGAGCCGAGGAAGGGCGCGGCGCCGAAGGCGAACGTCCCCCCATCGGACCCCACCAGCCAGTAGCCGGCTCCAGCGGGGTTGGCGGCGATGCCCACGATGTTCGACACTTTGACGTGCTCGCCCGGGATTGAGCCGGCGAAGGCGGCGTCACCGAAGGCGAAGACGCCACCGTCCTTGCCCACCAGGTAATACCCGCCGCCGTCAGGCGTGGGCGCAATGCCCACGATGTTCGACACGCTGACGTGCTCGCCCGGTACGGATCCGGCGAACTTGGCGTCACCGAAGGCGAAGACGCCGCCGTCGGACCCGACGAGCCAGTACCCGCCACCGTCGGCCGTCGGCGCGATGCCCACGATGTTCGACACGCTGACGTGGTCGCCCGGAACCGATCCGGCGAACGTGGCGTCACCCAGTGCGAACACGCCACCGTCGGACCCGACGAGCCAGTACCCGCCACCGTCGGCCGTCGGCGCGATGCCCACAATGTTCGACACATGGACGTGCTCGCCCGGCAGGGAGCCCCAGTAGGAGGCGGAGCCGTAACTGAAGATGCCACCGTCCTTGGCCGCGAGCCAGTACCCGCCACCGTCGGGAGTGGCCGCCTGGCCCACGACGGGTTGGGCGAGGTGGATTGCGCCGGCCGAGCCTTCGAAGGGCGCCTGACCGAAGGTGAACACGCCACCGTCGGAACTGGCCAGCCACAGCGAGCTACCCGGCACCACCCCGGTGAACACCGGTACCCCGCCCGGGGTGACCGAAATCGTGTTGCCGGTCACCGTCGAGCCGGCCGCTCCTGCTGCCAGGTAGATGCCGAAGAAGTTGCCGGTGATGGTGTTCCCGTGGATGACCGTTCCGGTCACCGGGCCCGCCGGGGCGACGACGATGATGCCGGTGGTCTGCGTCGAGAGGGAGTTGTGGTTCCCCGGGATACCACCGCCCGGACCGTCGAGGAGGGAGTTGACCCCGATGGTGTTGCCGATGATGGAGTTGCCGTTCACATCACCCCCGGGGAACGACGGGTTCAATTTCACCCCGGGCTCACCGTTGTTGTTGAACGTGTTGTTCTCGATGGTGTTGTTGTAGGCGGCGTTGAAGACGCCGATGCCGGTGGCCCCGTTGCCGTTCGACGTGTTGCCTTCAACGGTGTTGTTGTAGACGCCCCCACCGGCCGGGTTGGGCTGACCAGCGTTGGCTCCGCTGGAGAAGATGGCGTCCATGTTGTGGGCCGCCAGCGTGATGCCACAGCCCAGCAGGTTGTTCACGGCATTGTTGTCCTCAATGGTGTTCCCGAAGCTGGGGCCCATCTCGTCGGAGACGAGAAGGCCGCCGTCCAGACCGTTCGTCAAGGTCGTGTGCTCGAGGGTGGAATTCGTCGTGCTCAACATCCAGATCGACTCCCCGTAGTCACCGGCGCCGATGGCGGCGGTGCAGGCGGCGGTCGTCGGGGTGTTGGTGCACTGGTCGCTGTTGCTGCTCACGACGTTCTCTATCGTCACGTCGTTCACCGCCGCGGGCGCGGTGGCCGTGGAGGGCGGGCTCACCAAAATGCCCGCAGCGCCGGACTTGTCGAACGTGAGGCCATTGACCGTCACGTCGTCAGCATTGATCGTCAGCCCGTAGGTGGGGGCACCTTCGATGATGGTGTTGGTGGCGTCACCGGTGCCGGCTTCGATGTTCAGGCCGCTGAGTCCCGGTGGCACGGTGTTCGATGTACCGGCGGGGTCGGCCGAGGCCAGATAGGTGCCCGGCTCAATCAGGATGGTGTCACTCGGGGCGGCCTGGGAGAGCGCATACCCCAGTGTGGCGCATGCCGTGATCGTGCAGTCACCGGTGTCCGCCCCGGTGGTCGCGACCGTGAGGGTGGGGGTCACCGCACCGGCGGGTTGCGCGAGGAGAGCGGCGCCGAACACACCGAGACCGATGCTTCCCGCCGTGGCTGCCGTCGCCATGAGAAGGCGCCGAAGACGTCGAACCGAGTTCGCGCGAACGGGATCCGTTGCCGCGACTTCGAAGTGGTCGTTGGTTCATGACTACCCCCGCATCGTTTGGTTGCCCGACCCTATCTCCTCGTTCGCAAACGAGCGAGTGGCTTTGTCGCGCCGTGTGCGCGCGCGCCGCCGCTCTCGGCCGGTCTTGGCGTAATTGGTTGCTGGCCGGTGACTATACGATGAGCGCTCGTCGCGGACAATGGGGCTACCACCACCTCGGCCAGGGGTACTGTCCACCAAGCCCGAATCGTTCACGGCGCGTGCAGACCGGTGGCGCCCTGCGCCTCAGCGAAGGGGGCCTCAGCGAATGGCGTCTCAGCGAATGGGGCTCCCGAAGCGAAGCACGTTTCCGTCGGGGTCGGTGACGGAACCTTCCCTTTTGCCGTAATCCTCGTCCCGTGGGCCGTTCACTTCGATCCCCGCCCTTCGCCATTCCTCGGCCACCCGGTCGGCTTCTTGGCAGTGCAGGTAGAGATCACCCTGACCCGGAAGTTCGTCACCGGTCGCGCGCGCAAGGTGGATCGTGAGGTCTCGCTCTCGGTGGGCGAAGGCATAGGTATCGTCGTGCCACGACACCTCGAAGCCCGCAGACTCGAACCAGGCGACCGAGCGGCTCACGTCCGCAACTTTGAAGATGGGCTCGAACCCGGTGGCCACCCACCTCCCGGTGATGAGCTGCAGCTCGCCGTCTCTCTGTCCATTCAGTCCGGCCAGGCAGTCGTGGCAGATCGGCTGGTCGGGATGCGAGCGCAGTCTGACCCACCAATCCACTTCTGTGGTGCAGCAGGAGCACACAGCAGCCATACCCGACAATGTAGATGGCTGCCCGATGACACTCGGGCCAGACTCAGGTAATGCTTCTGATCGACGCGGCGAATGTCATCGGATCTCGTCCCACCGGATGGTGGAAGGATCGACCGGGTGCGGCCCGGGTATTTGTCGAGAGGGTTCGGACCGCTGCCAAGGCGGGGGCACTCGGCGCACCCGTTGTCGTCGTCCTCGAGGGGCAAGCTCGAAGTGGTGTCGAGCCCGGTATGGCCGATGGCGTCACCGTGCTCCATGCGCCCGGCAGCGGCGACGACATGCTCGTCGCCGCCATTGCCGACGCCACCGATCCGGTCACGCTCGTGTCTGCGGACCGGGCTTTGCGCCAGCGCGCAGAGGCACTCGGGGCCGACGTCGCACGACCGGGCTGGTTGCTCGACGTCCTCGAGGCGGCACCACCCGACCCTTGAAGTTGGGCCCGTGGCCCGTGGCCCGTGGCCCGTGAGCCTGGCCGGCGAGGGGGCCCTCGAGCACCGGGTGGGAGGGGAACTACTCAGGAGAAGGCTCGACGTCCCCGCTACCCACCCGAAGGCGACGCAGACTCAGGGCCGGGAAAACAAGAACCGAGAGCATGCCCGCCCCGACCAGGGCAGCAGCATTCTCCGGTCGCATTCGATGCTCGGCTCTGCCAATGGTGGTGATGACCACGATCAGCGGCAGGCCCGTGGCCGAGAGGAGGGCGAGGACGATGCGTTCGGCGCCCGTGAGGATCCGGCGATAGAGCACGAGCGCGGGGACGCCTCGGACGATCAACATCAGCGCCAGGAACATGACGAGACGCAGGAGGGCGTTCGGTCGAGTCAGCAGTATGTGGAGGTCGAAATGGATCCCGGTCTCGATGAAGAAGATGGGGATGAGGAAGCCGTATCCGATGGCCTTGAGCTTGCTCTCGATCGCCTCGCTGTCGTCACCGATGATCAGGAACCTGACCGCGATTCCCGCAGCGAAGGCGCCCAGAAGGACATCGAGCTGCAATTCGTAAGCCAGGTAGACGAGAAGGATCACCAGGAGCACCGATATCCGCACGGGCAACTGGGCGCTCGAGTCCAGATGCCGACGCAGGAGCGCAACGACCTTCGGCGGGCGCGCCCTGGTGGCCAGCAGGGCCGTCGTGATCGCCACGGCGACAAACGCGACGAGGAGCAAACCGCTGATCAATGGGTCCTTATGGGTCAAGAGGATCGCCACCCCGACGATCGGGCCGAATTCTCCCGCTGTCCCCACGCCGAGGACGTACGACCCGAACTCCGTCGAGAGCACCCCTGCGTCGCCGAGAACGGGTAGGAGTGTCCCGAGCGCGGTGGTCGTAAGAGCGAGGGCCACGATCAGGGTGTCGAGGGCCAAACCGGTCGATACAAGGGCGAATCCCAGGCCCAGGGCCAAGGCCAAGGAGATCAACCAGCCCGTCGTCGCCAGCCGGATAGGCCGGCCTTTGACCCTGTTCGGATCGACTTCGAGGCCGGCCAGGAACATCAGGAAGGTCAGGCCCATGTCCGACAGTCCGGAGATGAGCACATTGGGGTGCACCAGCTTCAGGACGTAGGGACCCATGACGATGCCCAGCACGATCTCGAGCACCACCGAGGGGATCCGGAGGCCCCGTGACTGCTCGGCGAGGATCGGCGCCAGGATCGCCGCGATGGCGATGAGAACCAGTGAGGGAATCGCCGCCTCGGTCATCGCCCCCCGCTGTTTGCCGCGTGAGGGGCCGGCGCGCAGTCATCGGCTCGGCCCCGGTGGCGTGACATGGCCGGAATGTTACGAGGGCGGACATTCCGTGGCCGCAATGTTGCCGACTACCGCGATCACGCGGCTCGGCTATTCGACCCGGTAGCGTGCGGCGAGCTCCGGGCTCTGCGCGCCGAATGCGACGAGGTCGGCGTCAAAGACCGCGGCGAGGAGCGCCGCGTCGTGGACTCCTGGCGCGCAGACGACCTCTCCCAGTTCCAGGCCGACCAGACTGGCGGTGACGACATCGTGTGCGCTCATGCGGGGCACCGAGCTCAGGTCGAGGCCTTGCCGCTCGTGGAACTCGGTGGCCACCACTCCGGGGCAGAGGGCCTGCACGATGACCCCGGTGCCGTCGAGTTCGGCCGACAGCGCTTGCGACATCGCCACGAGGTGGGCCAGAGTCCCGGCGTACACGGCGCGGTACGGCATCTGGGAGGGAGGTGCCGGGCCGCTGAAGGCGATCATCCCGGCCACGTTGATGATCGTGCCCCCGCCCCGGACCAGCATGCCCGGGACGGCGGCACGGGCCAGCATCGTCGGGGCCACGACCTTGACGTGGATGAGCTCCCTGGCCTTGTCGGCGGGAAGTTGCGCGAGCGGCATGTAGTGCGCAACGCCGGCGTTGTTGACGAGGACATCCAGTGGATCCGCGGCGCACACCTCGGCGACGATGTCCACACCGGTGTCGGTGGAGAGGTCGGTTGCCATGACCCTGACGGTGCGCCGGGGGAGGGAAGCGGCCAGCGCCTCGAGCCGGTCGAGGCGCCGTCCGACGATCACCAGGTCATAGCCGTCGGCGGCCAGGCGTTCGGCGAAGGCCTGGCCGATGCCCGATGAGGCGCCGGTCACGAGTGCGAGCTTGCTCACCATTGTCGTCCCTTCGATTGCTGGCCACGTCCGGATTCTGGCGCACATCGCGCACGGTCTCCCCCGAATGGGCCCCAGGTTGCGGCGAGGGTGATATGCCCGGCCGATCCCGTGACCTGGGCCCACCGGCGACGGGGCGGACACAGAAGAAGGGTGGCGCCACTGCGCCACCCTTCTTCGTGCAGGACCATTACGGCGTCGGGTCAGAGCTTGGTGGCGCAGCTCGGCTTCAAGCCGTACTTCTCGGTGAACTTGTCATTGGCCGTCGTCATCCAGAACCAGCAGTCCGTGGTGTTCGCTTTGCCGGCCGTGAAGGTCAACGGTGGTGCCATACCCCCCAGCGTTTCACCCTTCATCGAATGGAGTCCCTTGAGGATCTCGGCCGAGGTGACCGTGTGGCCGGGATTCCCGTCTTCGACGGCCTTCGCCAGGAGGAGACCGCTGACCCACGCCTCATCGACTTCCCCGTTGTAGTTGGGGTTGCTCATCAGGGTGGGCTGATACTTCTTGAACGCCGAGATCATCTCCTTCGTCGCCGGCGTGTTGGTCACGTTGAACGGGATCTGCGGCTCGAAGGCGAGCAGGTAGTTCGAGAGTCCGGGTGCGGTGGCAAAACCTTCGCCGACGGCGCCATCACTGGCGATGATGGTCGGGTGGTAGCCCTGCGCGGCGCAGTCCTTCGCCACCGACTCGACCACGGTGACGGCGTCGCCGATGAAGAGGGCCTTCACACCCGCCTGCTGCGCCGCCAGGCATTCGGCGGCGTAGGACGGTGCCGAGAACGAAATCTGCGTGTTATAGGCCAGTTTGACGCCGTACTTCGGACCGATCGCCTCGAGCGGGGCCACCAATTCCTGGCAGGAAGGGGACTCGGCGCAGTACATCACGCCGAAGTTCGCGGAGCCGACTTTCTTTGCCGCGATGGCCACTGCTGCGGGCAGGGAGTCGTCCGTCTGGCCCGGAAAAAAGAAGTTCGGGTCGGTGAAGAAGTCAACGGGAGAGCCGTCTGCGCCTACGACGGGGATCTTCAGGCCGTCGACATACTTGTCCCAAGCGGCGGGACTTCCGGCCAGCGAGACAATCGCCTGGACGTGGTCCTGCGTGACGAATTTATGCACGTCCGTTGACGATGTGGCCGGGTTCGCGGAGTCGTCGGCCAGATAGAGCTTTATCTTGTGCCCGTCGATGCCGCCGTGGGCATTGGTCCAGTCAACGAAGGCCTCGTAGGCGGAACGGTTGATCACGACGCTCGAGGCCTGCGGGCTCGTGCAGCTGCAGATGTAGCCGACCGCAATGGGCGCTTTGGTGGCCGCTCCGCTCGGCGCCGCTGAAAGGACGAAACCGGCCATTGTGAGAGCGAAAGCCGCCGCCGTCGCGGCTGCCCTGAATAGACGTGTGGATCGTTGCATGTACCCCCCCTAAGGATGCCATCACCTACAACTTTGCTACTGTAATAATAGTTGCGAGTACTGCAAAAGACTAGTGGAACTTTTGTCACCTCACCGCGGGGCCGTCTCGGGTACCCGGTGCTCCCGCGCTGGCGCCTGGCCGGATAAAAGGGCAGCGAGAGGGCGGTCCGTGCGGCATGAGGCGACCGGGAGCGCCCTGGCCCGATGGCGCTCACACTTTCTGAAGCCCCTCGGAGCGTCGGGCTCGAGTGAAGCCTTCGGTCAGGGCGCAGGGCCGGGACCGGCGGGAGTGACCGGTCCGCCGCAGCCGCTGCACATTCCCCCGGAGTGCGCCGGGGATCCGCTCTTCCGCGACCCTGGTCCCGGTTCCGATGGTGATCCCAGTCCAAGGGTGGGGCAGTGGTCACCGGAGGAGGAGCCGGCATGCGGCGCCACGATCCCGTGGCGCGCAACGGCCCCGCTGGCGAGAGCGGGGCCGAAACGCATACCTCATCGGCAGCGGTTCAAGAGTAACGGCGTGGCCTGGGAATGGCCTGGGGCCTGCAACATATATGTACGGCTCAACGGGCGTTGTACGCAGAAAAGTGAGCGAAGACATGGCGAAGTTCCGCCTGTTTCGTGGTCGACGTCTTTCGATATCCCTGCGACTCGATGTATTCTCTACGGGCCTTCGATAGTGAGGGATCGTCACCTCAGGGGGTGATCCCAAATGTCGACCGCACATGCGGGAGGGTCGCTTTTCAGCGACACACGCGGCATTCCGGCCGGAAGGCAGCGAACATTTCCAGAGCCGAATTGGCGACTTTCCGACGTCTTGAGCGAGTTCGCCCGGACGATGTTGACGGAATTTCCCATCCAGGGAATCTTGGACCACCTCGTGCACCGGATCGTCGAAGTGATGCCGGTGACGTGGGCGGGCGTCGCCCTGAGCCCGGTGTCCACGACGCCCCAGATTGTGGCGGCCTCCGATGGGGTGGCGTTGGCCTACCAGGAGCTCCAGATCGAACTCGAGGATGGTCCGTGCATTGTGGCCTACCGCACGGGTGAACCCGTGGCTGTCCCCGACCTGCGGGATGATCGACGATTCGCATCCTTCTCCGCGCGCGCACTCGAAGCCGGGCTGTCCGCCGTCTTCACGTTTCCGCTTCGGCAGGGGGGCAAGCGGTTGGGGGCGCTGGACCTGTACCGCAGTACGGTCGGACCGCTGACGGCAGAAGCCATGGTCGCCGCCCAGACGTTGGCCGATGTGGCCTCTGCGTATCTGGTCAACGCGCAGGCCCGCGCCGATCTGGTCGATTCCTCCGCCCGCGCCCAGGCAATCTCCCTCCACGATCCGCTCACCGGGCTGCCCAACCGCATTCTTCTGCTCGAGCGCATTGAGCATGCGCTCCTGAGCGGGCGTCGTACGGCCAAACGGGTCGCCATCCTCTTCATCGATCTCGATGGCTTCAAGCGGGTGAACGATGAATCCGGCCACCAGAGTGGCGACGATCTCCTCGTCGCGGTGAGCTCCCGGATATCCGAGGTCCTGCGTCCGGGAGACACGCTCGCCCGGCTTTCTGGTGACGTGTTCGTCGTCGTATGTCCTGAACTCGTCGCAGAGAGTGAAGGCGAAGGCATTGCGGTGCGTCTCGACGAAGCCTTTTCGGTGCCATTCACGCTGGCGGGGATGCTTGTGCAGGTGACGGCGAGCATCGGCGTGGCCTTCGCCAACCCCGGCGACAATCCCGAGCAGCTCTTGCACAACGCTGACGTCGGCATGCATCACGTCAAGCGCTCTGGTGGCGCCGGCCATCGGATCGTCGACCAGGAGGGACAGGCCCCTGTCGACGGCACCGACTCGTTGGACCTCGGGTGTGCCATTGCACGGCACGAACTTCGCCTGGAGTATCAACCTGTCGTTCGCGTCAGGGACGGCCGTGTCGTCTCAGTGGAGGCCTTACTCCGTTGGGACCACCCGACGCAGGGGCCGATCTCTCCGTTGCTCCTCATCCCGTTCGCCGAGGAATCCGGTGACATCGTCGAGATAGGGGAGTGGGTGCTGGAGCGGGCGTGCATCGATCGCCATCGCTGGGAGGACCTGACCGGCGACGAGCACTTCATGATGGGTGTCAACATCTCTGCGCATCAGCTGCTGGCACCCGGGTTCGGCGCCATGGTGGGATCGGTGCTGGCCCGGACGGAGACGGAGCCCAGCCGGCTCTGCCTGGAGATCACCGAGGGGGCGTTCGTGCGCGACGCGCGACGCGCGCTCGACGTGCTGTCACGTCTGAAGCAATTGGGGATCGTCGTGGCCCTCGACGATTTCGGGACCGGATGTTCGTCGTGGCGTCACCTGCCGGAGTTCCCCGTCGACATCCTGAAGATCGACCAGAGCTCGATGGCCACCCTCACGGAAGGCAATGCGAGCTATGCCATCGTGTCGAAGACGATGGAGCTGGCGCACCTCCTCGGCCTCGTGGTGGTCCGTGAGGGGGTCGAGACAACAAAGCAATATGGCTACGACGCCGCGCTGACGAGCGACTACTCCCAAGGCTTCTACTTCTCACGACCGATGACGGCGGACATGGTCGACGAGCGTGCACGGACGGGCGCCGGCGGAGACTGGACCATCGAGGTCGGCGAAGTCCGGTAGGCGTCCACGTACGGGGGTGAGGCAGACTGAGGGCCCCATGGCCACCCGCGACCTGATCCGAGACATCGTCGAAGCTGGCCAGGCCGGTATCGTCGACCCGACCAGCGAGGTCGAGGCGAATGAAGCTCTCGCCACGGCGACCATCGCGGCCTGTTACGCCCTCGGCGAGATCTTGGACGATCTGATCCAACGAGTGGCGAGACTCGAAGTCCTGGGCACCGTGCCAGCGGATCTCGGCGCCCAACTGCACGGTATCCAACAGGAGCTGCTCACGTTGGAGAAGGCCGTCAAGAAATCAGCAAAGAAGAAGAAGAAGAAGAAGAAGAAATGGGAGAACCAGTAGCGCGGGTGATGCTTGCGTGTCGAGAGGATGAACTCGCGGTGGCAGCGAAGCGCTGAGCGTGGGGGCTGCAGCGGCTGGCTGCTCCTCGACGCACGTCGCCTCAGGCCCGGCGGGGACGCCGCTGGACATCGTCTCCGGCGTCGCGTAGTGGCGTGACCAACGCACGGCCGTTCGTTACAGGAGCGCCGCCAAAATGTCCCCGAGGGTCCGGTCGTCCGGCGCATCGGGAAGCGGCAGGTGGTCCTGCACCTCATACCTGTTACGCCGCCCGTCCTTCTCCTTGATCACGTATCCGGCTTCCGTCAGGTCATTGACGAGGTCGAAGGCGCGGCGTTCCGTGATCCCGAGTCGCGCCGCCAGGTCGCGTAATCGCAGATCCGGGTCCTGGGCCAGACAAAGGAGGGCGCGGCCGTGATTGGAAAGGAGGCTCCACATAGCTGTGTCGGAAATATTACCAAAATAACTCAAGAAATAGATTGCGTGTAATTGATTACTAGCGTAGTATCCCGGCCAAGTCCCCGAACGTCCGTAACCTACGGTGTCTATTTCAGGGCTTGGAAGGCTCTTTCATGTTTGCTGCTCCCTTTGGCCCTCGTCTGGGCTCATCGCTTCGTTCTCGGGATAAGGGCTTTGCGTACGGTCCCCCGAAGGGGTCCCGGAGCGGGCGACAATTCGGCATCTTGCTTGTTGTGGCATTGACCGCGCTCAGTTCACTCTTCGTGGTCGGCTTTGCTGGCGTGACCAGCGTCGCCGCTGCGACCCCCGCCGCCGTTGCACCGGCAGCCACGCAATGCGACCCCCCGGCGTTCCCGACGGGCGCCGGCTTTGAATCGACGTGCACCATCACGATCGACAACACGGTGACAGCGACCGGCGGGACGACCTCGACGATCACCGCCACGGCATGCCTGGCGGCCGCCGGGGTGCTGCCGCCCGCCGGGTGCACCGCCGTCGTGACGACATCGAACCAGCTGGTGAAGACCGTCAATCAGTGCAATGGGATCACCAACGGCGCCGGGAGCAATGTCACGTGCAGCGTCGCCGTGGTGAACACGGTTCCCGCCACAACCAACGCCGTAGGGGTGACGGTCAATCAGTGCATCGGCTCGGGGACCGGAGGCGGCACCCAACCCACAACCGTGTGCGCGCCAGTGGCCAATACAACCGGCGCCACCGTGACCCAGTGCAACGGATCGGCCAATAATGGTGGAGGGTCGATGCGGGTGAAGTGCACCGTCACCGGTGGCGCGACGGCCTTGCCGATCACCATCAACCAATGCAACGGTTCTGGAAACGGCGGTGGGAGCACCGTGACCTGTTCGGCGCATTTCACGAATAACTTCGTCGCCGCCGCGACGGCCCCGACCGCCCCGACACCGACGCCGACACCAGCACCGACGGCGGCGCCTACCGCCCCGACAAAGACCGGAGCCGCAGCTCCGACGAAAACGAAGGCGCCCGGAACCGGTTCAGGAGTGACCGGGAAAACGGGGACTGCGAAAGGGGTCGGCGGATCGACGCAGACTTCGAGTCTCGGCACGCTCGGTTTCGTCCCCGCCGGCGCCCCGCAAACCGGATTGGGCGGAGCCGCACGCGGCAATCACAGCCACGACCTGGTCCTCATCGGTTCCGGTCTGGTGCTTGCGGCCGGACTGGCGCTGGCCCTCGCACTGCACCGGCGCCGCATCCACTCCGTCGTGATCGCTGATGACCGGTCATGACATCGCACTCCCCGGAAGTACCGGTACGTCATTCGCGGCGCAAATGGTGGGCGCTGGCTGCGGGCTTGCTCGTCGTGGGAGGCGCCGGCCTGGCGTTCGGCCTGCAGAGTCAACCGCGCTCGCTGGCCGGTCCGGCGACCCGACACGTGGTGCCGCCGCAAGGTGTGGGCGGCAGCACCAAGAGTGTCCCGACGAATGTCGTCGTTCCTCCGCTGCCGGATCGTTCGACGCCACTGACACTGCATATTCCCGCCATCGGCCTGACGCAGCAGCTGGCGATCCTCGGGGTGAATCCCAATGGCACGGTGCAGGTTCCTACCGACATCCAACAACCCGGTTGGTACCAATTCGGGCCGTCTCCGGGGCAAGCCGGCTCAGCGGTCATTTTGGGGCACGTCGACTCGTATCGCGGTCCGGCCGTCTTCTTCAAGTTGAGGACGTTGGTCGCAGGTGACCTCATCGGTGTGACCATGGCGAACGGATCAACCGCTCAGTTCAAGGTCACCTCCATCGCCATGTATCTGAAGACCCAGTTCCCGGCCCAACTCGTCTACGCCGCAGCTGGTGGCAGCTCCCTTCAGCTGGTGACGTGCGGGGGAGTATTCAACTCCCATACGGGTCACTACCTCTCCAACGTGGTGGTCTATTCGTCGCTCGTGTCGACGACCCCGGCCCCGACCCCCGTGCCGGCTTCGGCAGGAAACGGCATCACGCCTGGCCTCTGAGGCTGATCAATAGGTGTCGTGGATGTGCTCCGCCACCGTTGTGGCGAGAGCCATGGGGCACTGCCACGCTCCGGCTGCATTGTCCTGAAAGCCCATGAAGTGCTCGACCAGGCAGGAAGCCACGGCATCGGTGGGCGACCACGAGGTTCCCGCCGCCGCCGCCGCCACTTCGTTGAGCAAGCTCGGGACCGCATCATTCTGGGTCTCGGCGTTGGCCATCTCGTGCGCGACAAGGGCGAGCGTCGGTGTGCCGGCGAAAACCGTGTGCTCGAGCCCCGCCTCAGCGTAGGTGCAACCGGTACCGGACCCTGAGATGGGCCCGCAATAGGTGGCAGTGTCGCCCATAGTCCAGGTCCAGTTCGAGCCTGGCTCCATTCCTGCAGCTTGAATCCGTGCCACGAGTGCGGACAAAGGTTGCACCACCGCTGCGCTCGGCGGGGCGGTGGTGACGGGGATCGCTACGGGTACTACCGGTACTACGGGGATGGAGGCTGCACCAGGCGCCGGTGCAATCGCGCCCCGGGGGCTCGCGGCTGCCACAGGACCGTGGTGGTTGGCCGAGCTTTGTGCCGCTCCGCGAACGGAGGGGGCGCTCGCGAAGAGTGTCAGGCCTCCGGCAGTCAGAGCGCCGACGGCGGCCACCGTGGCGATCGTCGTCACCCACGTCCGCTTTTTGCATCGGGTCCCTGGGTTCTCCGCCGTTTCAACCATGTGTTGAAGAGTACTTCTTCAACACATGGTTGTCAACACATGGTTGAAGTTGGGCCAAGAGGTTGGTAGGCTCATCCCCATGTCCCTGAAAGAAATGGAACCGTTGATCGGGAAGCTGATCGAAGCCGGACGAGCCGAAGCCGTTGCCGATGTGCCCGACGGCCTCGACGCGGGATTGGCGACGTTGCAATTTGCCGATCAACTCCGGCGCGCAGCAGATCGGTTGTGCCAGGAGGCCGCCGGCTCCAGCCGGCGATCTGGGGCCAGTTGGCGCCAGATCGGGGAGGCCGTCGGAGGGATTACGCCTCAAGGGGCTGAGCACCGGTTCAGTCGCGCTGCCAAGGAACGACGATCGAAGGCCTCCAAGGTTGTCTGGGCGGCGCAAGAACGCCGCTCAGGCGCAGCCCGCTGAGTGCAGGAACCGGAACAGGACCGTGACCACGAGCATCAGGTGACGTGGAAGCGACAGCAAGATGAATTCTGTGTGTTGCCGGCACCTCCGGTTGCGTGAGTTTCCGGCCGGCCGCCAGGACGAGATTCGACCGGATTGGGAAATCTGAGGCCGAACTCCTCCCGGCGACCGCCGCGAGCGAGCCTCCCGACCTCGGAGAATGTCGAGATCGATCAGCGATCCGTCCGGGTTCGGTTTCGGATTCTGCCGAAAACGCCTTCGAAGGCTGCCGGCGATCGAGTCGTGACGACGAATGTGGCCAGTGGCCGATCAACGAATCTGATGCAAGGATGCCCGACTGATGCGGACGAAATACTTCCGAGCCGAGGTCAAGCGGGAAGGGGAGTGGTGGAGCATCCGGATCCCTGAGCTCAGCAACCTCACGACACAGGCCCGGCGGCTGCTCGATGCGGAGGACAAGGCCCGCGGTGAGATCGCTTCTCGTCTCGGGATCGGTCGCGATGCTTTTGCGGTCGAGATGGAAGAGGTGCGCAGAGCCGCGAGCGCCCACGATGTGGAGCGCAATGCGACGGCTTCCAGACCCGGGTGGGGCGTCCCGAAATTTGCCCGCCCCAGCTGAGGTTGTCGCCCCCGGTTGCGGGACAGTGCCTTCTTCCCATAGCGAATTTGCGAGCACGATGCTGACGGACTTCCCCATCCAGGGGATCCTGGACCAGCTCGTCGTCTGCGACAGGTGGAGACGCCCGAGCAATACCATCACTGTCGGCTCTCGGAAGCGACGACTGCCAAGGGTATTGACGTAACCCGGCGCACGACATCGCCCTGGGTCATCGACCGGTAATCGCCCAGCGAGGTCATGGTGCCGAGCGGGACCCCGGGCCACCGCCAACTAGTGTTTCATCGATGAGTGATGCCGCGGCTGACCCATTGGAGATCGACGTACAGATAGCCGACGAACGTACGCTGGTGACGTTGTCCGGAGAGCTGGATGCCTCGACGGCGACCCTTCTCTACGACTTGCTCTCCGATCTGGAGGTCAAGGATGTGCAGCATGTCGTTCTCGACCTGGCGCGGGTCTCGTTCATGGATTCGACCGGCCTCAGCGTGATCGTGACCGAGCACAAGCGGCTGCAGCATGCGGGCGGAGGGCTGACGATCTTCGCTCCTCCATCGTCGGTGCGGCGTCTCTTCGAGATCACCGGTCTGGACACCGTGCTCGACATCGTGCCGGTCAACGAAGAGCGGTAGGTCACCCCGCCCGTCGGGAGATCAGTCGATGACGGATTGCCCGAAGCGTTGGAGTGCCTCGATGGCGTGCTCGACGGAATCGCCGGGCGCGCTGATGCCGGACCAGGTGACGCCGATTGCGGCCAGCTGGGCCACGCTCTCGCGTTGGGCCTCCGGGTTGAAGTCGTCGCTCCCGGGATCCCCTCCGGCGTTGGAGCCGAACGACACGTCGATCTCCGACGGGTTGCGGCCGGCCTCCTCCACGTACTGCCAGAGTTCGTCCAGCATGGGCTGCAGGTCGTCCAGTGTCTCGAGGGGAGGCGTCTTCGCCGTCTGGGCCAGGGAACGGGGAGCGGGAAACGGGTTCCAGCCGCTGCCGTAGCGTGCGACGCGACGCCGGGAGAGCCGGCTGTTCCCACCGACCCATATCGGTGGATGGGGATTCGGCTTGGGGTTTGCCGTCTGCCCCAGCGCGGTAAACGTCAGGCCCTCATGGGCGTAGTCATCCTCGCTCCAAATGCCCTGGATGACCTCGATCGCCTCGTCGAAGAGCGCATTGCGCTGCGCGAAGTCGACCCCGAGCGCCTTGTACTCACCGCGCAGGTAGCCGGTGGCCACGGACAGGGTGAACCGTCCCCCCGAGAGCGCATCCAGGGTCGCCGCGGCCTTGGCCACCACGAAGGGATTGCGATAGGGCAGTACCAAGATGTTGGGAATCAAGCGCAGGCGATCGGTCACGGCGGCGCAGAACGCGAGTGCGGCGAACGGGTCGAGGGCATCGTGGCCACCGGCCCGCAGCCAACGTTCGGTCGGGACCGGATGATCGGTGAACCCGATCCCGGAGAAGCCGGCTTCCTCCGCCGCCACGCAGAATCGTGTGAGTCCATCCTTGGTCAGGAAAGCCGGATCGTAGGGATGACCGATGATGGGGTAGGTGACCCGAAAATTCATGTGGGAACCATAGTGGCCGCGCGCGCGGGCCACGTGGTCCTCATCGTGGGGGAGTGGTGAACGCCCGGATTACGACCTCACCAGAGCGCGGTGGCGGCGAGCGGGCTGGGCGACGTCTGCGTCTGCCTGCCATTCGATCTTCGATGGGTGGCGATGACGTGAAGCGATCATCTCCAGCCGGAGGACGTCTTGGGGACGGATCACCAGAACCTCGACATCCTCTTCGGCCGTGACACTGGCACTGGGCCCGTGATAGCGCCCCGGGTTCCATCCGAAGTAGTCGCCGGCGTCCAGGGTGACGCGCACGCCGTCACCGGCGTCGAGTGAGGCCACACCGGCGACAAGAACGTACAGGTTCTGATCACACTGCGCCTTCGAGCACAGGGATTGGCCGGCGGCGACGCAGAGCCTCGATGCAGCGTGGGTCGCGAACTCTTCGAGCACCTCGGTGGCGCAATCAGAGAATGCGGGGATGTCCCCCAGGAAACCGGCGTATGTCTTGCTCTTCGCCACAGAGTTCACGGTGGCCTCCTTCTCGCTCAACGCCGATGTCCTCGAGCGTTGCTGGTCCGATGTCATTGGGGGCAGCTTGTGCGGTCGGAGTTGCGCGTGGGGTTCGTGACGGTTGCAATCAGGGGGTAGGGAAGAAAAGCGACCTGCGATCACCCGTGCCTCAACCTCCGAGGCTCGCTCGTAACTCCTCCATAGCGCGGCGCAGCTCGCTGACCTCGGCGCGTAGGGAGGCAAGTTCTCCCCGCAGGTTCTCGTAGGGGTCGCCCGCGGGCGACGGTGCTTCCTCGGAATGACCCGCCGCCACCGTGGCATCCGTGTGCGCGACCGTGTCAGCCGTGGGTGCGACGACCGGGCAGATCCATCGCTCCTCCTTCTGGCCGGGCCTGCGGTCGAGCCTTCTCGCCAACGGCGCCTCGACATTGGAGAGGAACTGCAACTCGTGCTCGATCTCCTCGAGGCTGTCGAAATCGGCCATCCGATCGGTCCGGCTCCGCAGCTCTCCGATCGTCTGCGGCCCGCGGAGCAACAGGACGGCGACGAGAGCGCACTGGCGCTGGTCGAGGGCCAGAGTCTCCGGGAGCACGTGACGATAACGAACGGCCGAGCGCCCATGGGAGGGCAGGACGAAGCGGACCAACCTCTGTTCTTTGAGCGCGGCGAGGGCGGACATCACGGTGTCTTCGTCATAACTGACGACGGGTTCGCGGTTGGAGGCCTGGTTGCAGGCGGCGAGAAGTGACTTGATCGTGAGCGGGTACTGATCGGGAGTCGTGAAGTCCTTTTCGACGAGCGATCCGATGATGCGGGCTCCTTCTGGGCTGAGCGTCACCACGTCGATCATACGGCTCGGACGTGTCGGTCTCTGGCAGACTACGAACCACCTTGACTGATGGGGGTCACCCGTGGAGACAGCGCACGTAAGCGAAGCGGCGGCGGTCGCACCGGTGGGCTCGTATGGCGCTCCCTATTGCACGGCCAGTGGCGACATCAGCGGTGCCCTCTTTCGCCCCGAAACCTTTTCACTCTGGAGGGTCGAGGGGGAGCTCGGTGAGGGAGCTGTGCTCGAGTGGGGTCCTGCGCACGGTGACGAGGCGCTGTACGTCACCGCCGGAGCCCTCGACTGTGAAGGTCACCGGTTCGGAGAAGGATCGACGCTGATCGTCGAAGCCGGAGTCGCCACCCTCGTGCGCGCCGTCGGCCGGGCCCGGGTCGTCCATTTCGGGACCATCGCCATCGAGGCGCCGGCTGACGGGATCTTGGGGCCACCGGCCGAGGACGGGCGGCGTGTGCATATCGTGCGTCCCGAGCATGCAATGTCCGTCCACTTCGGCGGCGGAGACGGCGCAACGTCGGTCTACTTCTCTGATGGCACGTGCCCGACGTGTCGCGTCACCCTTTTCCTCTACGACGGCTCGGTCTTCGTCGATGGCTATTCGGGGGTCTCGCACTCCCATTCGCAAGACGAGATCATCCACGTTCTCGAAGGGGAGCTCCGCTTCGGGCCACTGGTCGTTCGTGCCGGTTCGAGCATCGCCGTGCCGCATGATTGGCGGTACAGCTTTCGGACATCGGGTCCGTTTCGCTACCTCAACTATCGGGCCGATGTGTCGATGGCGGTGGTCGCTCCTGGGTCCGTGCCCGTCGTGGAAATGGTCGATAATCTGCTGCGCATGGCTGGGAACGGCAGCGGTTGAACGTCCTGCGGACTAGAGCGAATCGGTTTCAGTGACGTCGGGGTTTTCGACCTCGCCTCTTCCTCCGGTGCCGTTCGAACGGATAAGAGCGCTCACCCGCTGGCGGGACACATGAAAGAACGTGCCGATCTCTGTGACCTGCAGGCCTTCGCGCCTGAGTCCGAGGGCCAATGCACGTCGAAACCCGCCGCAGGCCCGTCCGAGGTCCGCCACAATTTTGGTCAGCGTGGCGAGAAGGTGCGGCGAACTACTGTCAGCCATGATGTGTCGCCACGACGACCCCTGCAATCTGCGCTGGCGAACCCGTTGCAGATCCTTGTTGAGCGCCGTCAGGTCATCTGCGCTCGACAGTGCGACATCGGAGAGGTTCGTCAGCGCCTCGAGAACCGGGTCCTCTTCGGTCTTCAACAACTCCGCCATCTCTTGACTCCTCATCCTCGATGATCCGTCGCGTGGATTGACCGTTAATGGAATTGTTCCCATCCGGGCCCATGCGCAAACGAATTGGGGATGGACAGCCTGCTCGCGTTCATCGTGCAGCGTTGCCGACCCCGGGCTCGGGCGTCTGTGCCAGCGCCTGCGCGCGCGGTTACTTCGTTTCCATGTTCGCCCGGAGCTGACGGAGGCAGGCGGCGAGTAACCGGCTCACCTGCATCTGACTGACGCCGAGCTGCGCCGCGATCTGTGACTGGCTGAGTCCCTCGACGAAGCGCAGATTGACGATCGTGCGGTCGCGGGCCGAAAGGGACTGCATGGCCTTCGACAACGCTGAGCGATGCTCGACCCGATTGAAGCCCTCATCGTCGGAGCCGAGCGAATCCAACATGGTCTGGCCTTCGACGATCGGCGCATCGAGGGAGGACGCCCGGTAACTCTGTCCGGCTTCGAGGGCCTCGAGGATGTCGGCCTCGGTGGCGTTGATGGCCTGGGCGAGTTCAGGTACGGTCGGTGCTCGGCCCAGCTCTTGGTTCAGTCGCTCGACCGTGCTGCCTATCTCGAGGAGAAGCTCCTGCAGTCTCCGCGGGGCCCGCACCGCCCAACCCCGATCACGGAAGTGGCGCTTCAGTTCCCCCACGATGCTGGCGGCGGCAAAGGTGCTGAACATGATCTCGCGCGCAGGATCGAATCGCTCAGCGGCCCGGACGAGTGCGAGTGATGCCACCTGCACCAGATCGTCGTGGGCTTCGCCGCGGTTGGCGAAGCGCCGAGCCAGCTGATGGGCGAGGCCGAGGTGCGAGGTGACGAGTCGGTCCCGCTCCCGGCGGTCCGGACCGCTGACCTCAGAGGCCGCCCCATCCGGCGAGACCTCGGGATCGATTGCGGTCACCTGGGCCGTCATATCGTCCTCCCTCCGCGCCGCATCATGAGCCAGGCAACAGAACGTCCGTGGGCGATCTCGCGACCATGTGAGGTCACGAGCTCATCGAGAAGCACGGCGGAGAGCTCGCGCGCTTGCATCCAGTTCGCCATGTCGCGTTGCGACTGCACCGATGTACTCGACGCGCCCTCCTCACCTTGGCCGTGGTGCTCACCCTGAGCACTTCCGGGTGGGCGACCGGGTGCGGGCTCACGCGTGAACCGCACCGTTACGGAGTCACCGTCACGCACAAACTCGTAGCGCAGGCACGAGTCGGTATCGATGGGCCCGAACGAGATACTGAGCTCGTCGACCGCCAACCGCAGATCGTCGATGTCGTCGAGGTCGAAGCCGGCCCGGGCAGCCACGGTGGCGGCAGTGAACCGGGCGATCACGACGAAGTCGACCGAGCCCGGGAACGAGATCTCGATGAGCTCCCTCTCCGAGGTCCACAGGTATTCGTCCGACAATGCCTTCATGAGGTCTCTCCTCCGCCAATGATCTCCGCACGGTTTTGGTGGATGACAAATGCCGCACTCAGTCCGGTTATGGAGAGAACCCTGAGAATCTGGGGCTCCGTCACCACCAGGTGAACACGACCGCCGAGCTCGTCACACCGGTTCAGCGCGCCCACCAGGACGCCGAGCGCGGTCGAATCCAGAAACGTCGCCGACGAAAGATCGATGATGACAGAGGAGGCTCCCCCCACGAAGAGGGCATCGAGTTGATCGCTCAGCCAAGGAGCGACGGCAAGGTCGAGTTCGCCTGTCGCCTCCAGGACCGGGAACGCCGACGAAGCCGACGAATGGGCGTTCTCCCGGTTCACCGACGGCGGGGGAGGGATCGGGTCGGATGACTGTGTCTCTCGTGGCACGCAACGTGCATACCCAGTTGAAAAAATCTCCAAACCGGGTCGCACGCCCGACGCTGCCCGATGATCCCGCGCGCCCTACGCGCCTACTCGATACGGCCCTCTCCCTGGTCCTGGACACCAAGATCAGCCATTTCCTTGTAGTGCTTCGCCACCTCGGCCTCGTCGCCTTCGAACTTCTTGCGGGACTCTTCGGCCGCAGCTTCCTCCTCTTTGCTGGGCAGGCGGTCAGCGGCGGCGGTCTGCGTCGCGTCGATCTCCTCGGCTTCCTCGGTTGCCTCTGTGGGTTCAGCGTCGCTTGCCATGGATTCTCCTTCTGCGTGGGCGATCGACCTGCGGGACGATGCCCTGGCTTGGTCAATTAATCGGTGCGCAATTAGTAATCGGTGCTCAATTAGATAGCTGGGCTGTGCAGTGTAGGTACCCAGCTTGGTACCCAGGACGCTCCTCCTCAAACCCTCAGGACCAGGGGAGCGGGTCCCGGCGGCCCGGTCCATTCGTGGTGTGCAGTCAGGAGCGCGCGACAATATGTCCGGCAGGAGTCGGCAAGCCACGGAGGATCGATGATCAAGGCGAGGGATCGGAGTGGCGCGATAGCGGTCACCTTCACCCTGCCGGCAGCCGTCGGCGCGCTCCGTGCCGCTGTCTGCGGCGACTGGAATCATTGGTCGCCCGACGCGGACGTCATGGATCTGGTCGAATCGGGGTTCGTCCGGACGATCCTCCTCGGCGGCGGGCGCTCCTACAGGTTCCGGTACCTCCTCGACGGCTCCCGTTGGGAGAACGACTGGGCAGCCGATCGCTATCTGCCGAATCCCTATGGCAGTACCGACTCCATCCTGGATCTCACGGCCCTGCCCTGGTCGCCTCCGGAATCCCAACCTCCTCCTCCCTCCGGACCCTCCGGAACGTCCGGACCCTCCGGGGCTCAGGCGCCCGTTCGTCGGGCCAAGTCGGTTCCACGGAAGAAACCCGCACCGCCGCCGCTACCGGCCGCCGAGCTACCGGCCGCCGCGCCAAAGTCCGCCGAGGACCCGGAGCCGGACGCCTCCGCCTCCGCCTCCGCCGAAATCAGTGTGGAGCGCGAAGCGAAGCTCGTCGCGCCCGCCGGCCTGGGGATGCCGAACCTCGACGAGCTGGTGCCCGGCACCAGGGCCGTGTCGCGGCCGGTACAGCGTCTGGACGCCACGTATTACGACACGCCCGATCTGCGGCTCGCCCGTTCGGGGATCACGGTGCGCCATCGGGGTGGGGAGTCGGGCCCGGCATGGACCGTCAAGCTTCCCGAGGACGGCACGTCGCCTGATCTCGTGCGGCGTGAGATCCGCTTCGATGGCCCGTCCGGTCGTGTGCCGCTCCCTGCGGCGGATCTGGTGCTCGCATCCACCAGGACGCACGACCTCGCTCCGGTGGCCCGCCTCACCACGGTGCGGCGCCCAATCGAGATACGAGACGGGAACGGCCAATTGTTGGCCGAGGTGGTGGACGACACGGTCTCCGTGTCACACGACGAAGGCCCCGTGGGACGGTTTCGAGAGGTCGAAGTCGAACTGCATACGAACGGTGCCAAGGGGCGTCGCCTGCTCGATGCCGCGTTGACCCGCCTCGTCGGGGCCGGCTGCGATGCCGGGTCGCCGATGCCCAAGCTGGTGCGAGCGCTCGGGGAGCCGGCCACCCGGCCACCCGAAGTGGTCGTTCCCTCGCTGCCCGAGGACGCCACCGTCGTCGACTTGGTGCGGTACTCCATCGCCCGCTCGGTGGCACTGATCATCCGTCATGATCCGGGCGCACGGCTGGGGGACGGCGAGGAGGAAGTGCACAAGTTGCGGGTGGCCACCCGTCGGTTGCGTTCTGATCTCCACAGCTTCGGCCCCCTGCTGGACAAGGCCCGGCTCGACCCCGTCCGGGCCGAGTTGAGCTGGCTGGGCGGCATCATCGGCGCGGTCAGGGATACCGACGTGCTCAGAATGCGCCTCGCCGCGCGTCTGGAGGATCTCCCCGCCTCCGACACCCAGGGTGCGGAGCGCCTCATGAGCCTGCTCGGGCAGGAGTCGGCGGCGGCACGCGACGCCATGAGGGCGGCCCTGCGGGACCCGCGTTACATCCGCCTGCTCGACGCGCTTGTCGAGCTCGCTGCCGCGCCCCCGTTGGTCGAATCCGGCACACTCAGCAACCGCAAGTCACGCAAATTGGCGGTCAAAATTGCGGAGAAGCCTTGGCGCCGGGTGGTCGAGGCGGTGGACGCTCTCGGTGCCGATCCGAGCGATACGAAGCTTCATGCCGTGCGCATCTTGGCGAAGAGGTCCCGCTATGCCGCGGAGGCGACCGCTCCACTTCTGGGGCCGACCGCCGTGCGCTTCGCCGCAGGTGTGGCGGACGTGCAAACCGTGCTCGGCGATCACCAGGACACGGTGCTGGCCGAGGAGTGGCTCCACCGCGCGCGTCCTCCGTCTCGCCGGAGGTCGACGACGTCGTGCAGCAACTCATCGCGACGGAGCGGTCGGGGCGGTCGGCGCTCCGGAGCGAATGGCTCGCGGTCTGGGAGCGGGCCGTCACGAGAGAATTGCCAGTAACGCGAGGTTCAGCTCACCCCGAAGATTTGTTGCAGGTAGGTGAGGAGCTGCTTCTTGGTCATCCGGCCCGTGTGGAAGTCGAGCATTCTCCCGTGTGAGATGAAGTAAGTGGTCGGCGTCCCCTCGAGGAGGAACGCTCTGGCGACGGCGCCATTGCCGTCGAAGCCGCTCGGATACGTGACCCCCGCGTGGTGGAGAAAGCTCAGGGCGGCGCCGCGGGTGTCCTCTTCGTCGATACCGACGAATCGCACCTTGTTCCCGAGTTCGTGGTGCACCGCCTCGAGCGCAGGCATCTCCTCGACGCACGGTGGGCACCATGACCCCCAGAAGTTCACCACGGTGGGGCCGCCTTGACGGAACGTCCTGGACGAGACCGCGGCATGGCTCGGAGGGAGGGCCTGAAGGCTGAAATGCGGAACCGGGAGGTTCAGCAGGGCGATGGTGGGACCCGGCTGGGCGGAAACGGTCAGGGCAGCGATGACGGCGCCGGTCGCGACGGCGGCGACTGCGGTGGCGAGGACAACGCCGACCTTGCGACGGGTCCACTTCCCGGCCATCACCAAACGCTACCCAGAGCCCAGCCGCCCGCTGGCGGCACCGGGAGATGCGCCCGAGCTGGTGGACAAGATTCCGGGCGCGCGATGCGTTGTGCCCACGCCGTCCACCACGTACGATGCAGGCAAGGCCGCACTCGGTACCCCGACCCGGAGACCGAAGAGCGCCAGAGAGTGGCCCTCGTGGCAACCGATCGCCAATTGGCGGACGTGCTGAGCGAATTCGCACGCACCGTGGCAACCGATTTTCCCATCCAGGGCATCCTGGATCACCTGGTCCAGCGCATCGTCGAGATCCTTCCCGTCACGGGAGCCGGCGTGACGCTCATTTCGCCGACGGCGTCGCCGTACGACGTGGCCGCCTCGGATAAGGCGGCGTTGCGTTTCGTGCGGTTGCAGACCGAAATCGGCGAAGGCCCCTGCCTGCATGCCTACGAGTCCGGTGAAGCCGTCGTCGTGCCCGACCTGCGGGCCACCGACATGTTCAGGGAATTCGCCCCGGAGGCACTCGAGGCCGGCCTGGGAGCGGTGTTCACCTTTCCGCTGCGCAATGTGGACGGCCAGCTCGGAGCCCTCGATCTGTACCGCGATTCGCCGGGAACGCTCACGCCAGGGGACATGGAGGCGGCCCAGACGCTGGCCGATGTGACGGCGGCCTACCTGGCCAACGCCAAGGCCCGCTCTGAAATGCAAGATGCGTCCGAGCAATTTCACACGAGCTCCCTGCATGACGCGCTGACCGGTCTGCCCAACCGCCTCCTTCTCCTCGAGCGTCTGGAGCACGCGCTGCTGCGCAGCGGTCGGCTGGGGTATCCCGTGGCGATCCTGTTCGTCGACCTCGACCGCTTCAAGTCGGTCAACGACAACCACGGCCACCTGGTCGGGGACGATCTCCTCGTGGCGGTGGCCGAGCGGATGGCCAGCCTCATCCGGCCCGGTGACACGCTGGCCCGCCTGTCGGGCGACGAATTCGTCATCGTCTGTGAGGCGATCTCCGAGAAGCTCCAGATCCACCTGGTCGCCGGCAGGATCGTCGATGCGCTGAGTTCCCCGTTCAAGCTCGGGCATGTGCTCGTCGAACTGTCGGCCAGCGTCGGCATCGCCTTCTCGGCCGACGACGAGCACGATCCCGAGCAGCTGCTGCGCGAGGCCGACATAGCCATGTACCAGGCCAAGCGCAGCGGAGGGGGCACGCACCAGGTCATCGACGTGCGCGAGCAGAGCTTGGCCGAACGCATGGTCAGGCTGCAGCGCGACCTCGGCGGCGCCGTCGAGCGGGGCGAGCTCCGGACCGAGTACCAGCCGATCGTCCGCACGCACGACGGGCGCATCCTCGGCGTCGAGGCCCTGTTGCGCTGGTATCACCCGACCCATGGACTGATACCGCCGACCACTCTGATCCCCCTGGCTGAGCAATCGGGCTCCATGGGCGACATCGGGCGCTGGGTGCTCGAACGGGTCTGTCCCGATCTCCACGCCTGGACCACCGGGGGGCGCAGCGTCGAGTTCGGCATGTCCGTCAACGTCTCGGCGCAGCAGCTGATGGCGCCGGACTTCGTCGGCACCGTGGCCGAGGTGCTGGCCGCGACCAGGACCCCTCCGGGCCGGCTCACGTTGGAGATCACCGAGGTCGCCTTCGTGCAGGATCCCAAGCGTGCCCTGGTGGTGCTCACGGACCTCAAGGAGCTCGGCGTGCTCCTCGCCCTCGATGACTTCGGGACGGGCTACTCGTCGCTCAGCTATCTCAAGCAGTTCCCGGTCGACATCCTCAAGATCGACCGCACGTTCACCGCCGACCTCATCCATGACCAGGCCAGCCATGCCATGGTCACCAAGATCATCGAGTTGGCCCACATGCTCGATCTCTCGGTCGTCACCGAGGGAGTCGAGACGGCTGCGCAGTGTGCGGCAGCCTCGCTGTTGGGGAGTGAGTTCTACCAGGGCTATTACTTCGCCCGCCCCATGTCGGCCGAGTGCCTCGACCACCTGCTTCTCGCGGCGGCGTCCGCATGACTCCCCCGACCCGGAATACCGGGCCGCTCTCTGGTGGCACCGCTGGTGGCATGTGCAGTGTGCGCCCTGCCTGCTCTATGGTCAATCCCAGGATGCGGCCGCACGCGGGGACGTGCACTGGTCGTATCCACGTCGAACGCCCCTGGCCGGAGTAGATTTCGCTCCGGGTAGGGGAAACCCGACGAACGTGTCAGTTCGAGACAGTCACAAACGAGGCCCATCGGTGGGAAACATGATCAGTCGGCGGTACCGCTACGGCGCCAGCTTCATCGACAGCGCGTCCGGCGTGCGGTTCGAAGGCCATCACCCGCACGAGCGGCCCGATCTCTGGAAGCTCTACCTCCATGAAGCAGAGGGGCGCTACAGGAACTTCGGCTTCGAGGGCAAGCTCCACCTGCAGGAGCTCGATGAGGGAACCGGCGTGTCCCTCTTCTTCCTCGGTTTCGACCCCAACGGGGACGCCGTGGCCGGCGTGCGCTGTCACGGGCCCCTCGCATCGAGCCATCAGGCCTTCGTCATGCAGGAGATGGGGGCGTCGCCCGAGATCGAGATGCTCGGGCGCACCATCGACGACGAGGTCCCCCTCGGTGTGGTGGAGATCAAGGGTGCCTGGTCCAAGGGCGAGGCGGCGACGGGGCACCGGCTGATCGAGGCCATCGCCCGCTGCGCCACCCATTCCATGAACTGGCTGGGGGCCGAGCACGCCATCGCGGCCATCTCCGACACGTTGCTCTTCGCCGGGACGGCGAGCGGCGGCCGGATGCTGGGGGAAGCGGCCGTGCCCTTTCCCGACGAGCGCTACCGCACCGTCGCCCTGTCCTGGCACCGCTCGCGCACGCTCGAGCTGGCGACGCCCGAAGGACGTCAGGCGCTGCGCCACGAGGGCGAGCAACTGGCGCGCAACCCCGATCACCATCGAGCCGGCCCGATCACACCCGAAGCGGCCCGCACCCGCGCCTGGCGCCCCTTGATCCTCGATGTGCGGGCACGTGACCAGCGCGAGGTCCTGCGTGTGCTCCGTGAGGATCCGTCGCTGCAGGTGATCGACCGGCTGGCCGAGCAACGCGAGCAGTTGGCCGAAATGAAGCCGGCGCCCGCCGCCTCGCTGGAGGAGGAGCCGCAGCGATGGGTCTATTACCCATGGCGGCGTGCCGTGGTGCGGCTCCTCGGCCCGCGCTCCTTCGACACCCTGCGGCTCGATCGGAACCGCAACAAGATCACACGGGCGGAGCAGTCGCTGCAGCGCCGCCTCCGCATCGGCGTGGTCGGTCTCAGCGCCGGGCACTCCATCGCCCACGTCCTGGCCATGGAAGGTCTCGCCGGCGAGCTGCGTGTGGCCGACTTCGACACCCTCGAACTGTCCAACCTGAACCGTATTCCCGGCAGCGTCCTCGATCTCGGCGTGAACAAGGCCGTGGTGGCGGCGCGCCGGATCGGCGAGATCGACCCGTACCTCCGGGTCGTGACCATCCCGAGGGCATCACGCCCCAGAACCTCGGCTGCTTCCTCGACGGGCTCGACCTCGTCATCGAGGAGTGCGACTCCCTCGACGTGAAGATGCTCGTGCGGGAAGAGGCCCGGGAGCGTCGGATCCCGGTGCTGATGGAGACGAGCGACCGCGGCGTCCTCGATGTGGAGCGTTTCGACCTCGAACCGGATCGGCCGCTCTTCCACGGCCTGCTGGCCGGCCTGCGCTCCTCCGATCTGGCCGGCCTGACCATCCAGCAGAAGGCGCCCTACGTCCTGCGGATCCTGGGGGCGGCCGACATCACCTCGCGGGGCGCGGCCTCACTGTTGGAGGTCGGCGACACCGTCACGGGATGGCCGCAACTCGGGAGCGAGGTCACGCTGGGTGCCGCGACGGCGGCCGCGGCCGTGCGACGGTTCGGCGTGTCGGGCGACCTGCCCGTCGGGGCGTGTCCGCTTCGATGTCGAGGAAGTCCTTTCGGCCATCGGCCCGGTCGTGCTCGATCACCGACGCCGACCGACTTCGACGACGGACGGCACGAGACGGACTTCTCCACCTCGTTCGCGCTCACCCCGGCGGCCGAGCTGCCGTCGGCCGAGGTGGCCGATCCGATCGACGTCATCGTCGACGCCGCCCGGTGGGCCCCGTCGGGCGGGAACATCCAGCCGTGGCGCTTCGAGGCCGACGCCAACCAGATCCGCATGTATCTCGTCCCCGAGCGCACGACGACCATGGACGTCCGGCACCGCGGGAGCTATGTGGCGATCGGCGCCGCGCTCTTCAATGCCCGTGTCGCTGCGGCGTCGCTGAAGAATCTCGGAGAATGCCAGCTGTTCCCCGAGGGCTCGCCGTCCCACCACGTGGCGACGTTGCTCGTCGGGGAATCGACGGACTACGAGATCGCGCCGCTGGCGCCCCGGGTCCGCACGAGGGTGGCCAACCGGAAGCTCGGCGACGCCGAGCCGATCGACGACGAGATCCTCAAGCTGCTCTCCCGGGGTGTCGAGCGGGAAGGGGCGAGCCTGCGCCTGGCCGTGACCCGTCCCGCAGATCGAAGCCTTGGCGGAGGTGCTGGCCGAGTCCGACCGCATCCGCTTCCTCCTCCCGAAGTTGCATCACGAGATGGTGGGGGAGTTGCGCATCCCCGGCCAGGACTCGCTCGATGAAGGCCTCGACGTCCGCACCCTCGAGCTCTCCCCGCCCGAGATGGCGGCGCTCGAGCTGCTCCGCCGGCCCGACGTCATGGAGCACCTCGCCGATTGGCGGGCCGGGCAGGGACTCGGCGCCCGCACCCGGGCCATGGTGGGCTCCAGCTCGGCCCTGGCCGTCGTCACGATGCCCCGCTCGGACCCGGCGTGGTACGTCCGGGGTGGGGCCGCCGTCGAGCGCCTGTGGCTCACCGCCGAGCAGCACGGCCTGGCCGTCCAGCCGGTTTCGCCCGTGTTCCTGTACGCCGTGGATGAGAAGGACTTCCTACGCCTCGGGGGTGAACGTCATGTCGACACGCTGTTCGATCTCTCGCAGCGTTTCAACGAGCTCTGGGACCTGGACGACGGCGAGCACGTCGCCTTGCTGCTCCGCCTGAGCCATGCGCCGCCCCCCTCCACACGCAGCGCACGCCTTCCCCTCAGCGAGCTTCTCAGCAGGGAATTCGAGATGGCCTGACGGCGCTCGCAACCTGCCTGCCACCAGGGAGGATGGCTTTTTCCGGCGGTCCTATGCCATACTCCTAGGCAGGTATTTGCGCATCAAAAGCGCAGGTGACCCAGCGAACCCTCGAGGGGGGGGTTCCACTATGACCGATATTGACGACATTTCCCCTGGCGTAGCCGGCCTGCAGACCCGTCTCGTTATCGAGACGATCACGCAGGTCGTCCCCGGCGCGGAGATCGTCGAAATCGTCGGCAGCCTCGACGAGACCATTCCCGGTTTCGATGCTGAATCGTGGGCCGCGCCCGACACCGAGACACGCCCTCATGCACATCCGCAAGCGCGTCGTGAGCCTGCTCGGGTCCCAGAGCAGCGTGACCTCCTTCTCGTGCGTGGTCTCCAGTGTGGCCTGGGGCGTCCTGGTCGAGCCCATCCAACTCCAGGACGGCGCCGTCGTCGGGGCCCTCGTCGTCGCCCGTCAGGGACGGGCGTGGTCGAGCCGGGAACGTGCACTGGCCCGGGCCTTCGGCGGACTCTTGAGCCACACGGTGACGTTGGCCTCGCGTGAGAGCGCACTGCTGGACCAGCGCCGCCTGGACGAGCTCGTCGGTATGGTCGCCGAGCGGTTGATGTCGGCGTCGTCGCGTACCCGTCAGGACGTGCTGTCGTGGACGACCCGCGTGCTGGCCGAATTCCTCGGGGCCGACGTGGCCTTCCTCCGCCGGAACGATCACCAGCGTGGCCTGAGCATCCTCGAGGCCGAATGGCCGCGAGCGCGGCATCCCGACGGCCGATGACCCCCTCGGCGAAGTGCCGTTCGATGCCGACCCCGTCTTCGCCGCCACCAAGAACCTCCGCCAGCCCTATCTCGCCGGTGTCGACGGCGAAGTGGACTACCTCGAGCGGGTCGAGAAGGGCACGGGCGTGCCTCTCGTCGGCGGCGCCTGCGTGCCACTCCTCCTGTCGGAGTCGACCTGGGGCGTCCTGGGCTTCCTCCACTTCGGCCTGCACAAGTGGACGGTGGAAGAACTGAGCGCCCTCCAGGCGATCGCCTCCATGCTCGTGCAGCTGCAGGCGCGCATCGACGCCGAAGAGCGCACCGAGTACATCGCTCTGCACGACGACCTGACCGGGCTGCCGAACCGGCGCTCCCTCCTGCGCGAGCTGGAAGTGCGCCTGGCCGCGAACCGCGAGACGGCGATCCTCTTCTTCGACCTGGACCGCTTCAAGGTGATGAACGACTTCCTCGGCCACGCCAGCGGCGACCGGGTGCTGACGACCATCGCCGACCGCATCCGCACCAGCATCCGGCCCAACGACTTCGCCTCCCGTCTCGGGGGCGACGAGTTCGTGATCCTGGTCGGCGACTGCGGCAGCGAGATGGAAGTGGCCGCCACCGCCTACCGGTTGCTCGGTGTCATCGGCGAACCGATCGACTTCGCCGGGCAGGAGGTGACGCACACCGCCAGCATCGGCATCGTGCTGTCGAGCCCGGGCGTGAAGAACGGGATCGAATTGCTCGGTTGGGCCGACGTGGCGCTGTACGCCGCCAAACGGCAGGGACGCAACCAGGCGGTCGTGTTCGACGAGGTCCTGCGGGAATCGGTCAGCGAGCGCTCGCGCACAGAACTGACGCTGCGCGAGGCGATCGAGGGCGACGGGTTGCGGCTGCACTACCAGCCCGAAGTCGATCTGCGTACGGGGAAGCTCCTCGCGGTCGAGGCACTCGTGCGCTGGCAGCACCCGACGCGCGGCCTCCTGCCGGCGTCGGCCTTCATCACCGTGGCCGAGGAGACCGGGCTCGTGGTGGACATGGGCCGCTGGGTCTTCGCCGAGGCCTGCCGCCAGCTGGCCGAGTGGCGACGCGAGTACCCGAACCTGCCGGTGGTCGTCCGGGTCAACATGTCGCCGGCACAGTTCGTCATCAGCGGTCTCGTCGAGTTCGTCGAGAACTGCCTGCGGGTACACCGGATCCCCGGCGAGCGCCTGTGCATCGAAATGACCGAGCACGCCGTGCTCCAAGAGCCCGAGCAGACAGCACGCATCCTGCGGGGATTCCAGGCCCTCGGGGTCGAGGTCGCCATCGACGACTTCGGGACCGGCTACGCCTCGTTCACCGAGCTGAAGCACCTTCCCGTGAACTTCCTGAAGCTCGACCAGACCTTCGTGCAGGGCATCGACACCGACCCGAGCGACAAGGCCATCGTCGAGGCGATCATCCAACTCGGCCGTGCCCTCGACCTGGGTGTCATCGCCGAAGGCATCGAGTGCGGGACCACGATCGACAAACTGCTCGAGCTGGGCTGCCACCGTGGCCAGGGCTACCTGATGTCGGTGCCGATGTCCCCCGAGGAGCTGGCCCCGGTGCTCCGGGCCGGAGCCATCCCGCTCGCCAAGTTCCGTCCAGCTGGAAAGGTGGCCCCCGCTCTGTCGGAAAGGTCCCTGTGACCACCATGGCCGACGCCGGCGCCGGGGCGGGAGAAATCGACAGCACCGGGCAACTGCACGAGCCGTGGGTCTTCTTGACCATGCTCGACCAGGTGTCGACGAACGAGGTCAACATCGGCTTCATCTACTCGGTCCTCGACCTGCTGGCCCGGCGCTACCGTCTGACCGATGCTGTCGTCGTCCTGCGCGACGAGGCACTCGGGACCCAGGCCTTCCGCCTCGGCCAGAAGAGCCTCACCGTGGATTCCCCCGCCAACCTGGCCACTGCGCCCGGGGTGTTCTGCGAGCCCGACGTCGTTCCCTATGTCGTGCGCGACGTCGTGCGCAACGTGTGCCAACTCGCACTCACGCTGCACCTGGCCCGCCACAGTGCCGATCACGACCCCCTCACCAACATCGCCAACCGGAGGCACTTCGACTCCGCCCTGCGCAACGCGGCGGTGCAGAGCGCGCGCTACGGCTGGGCGTTCACATTGGTGCTGATCGACCTGGACGGCTTCAAGGCGGTCAACGACAAGCTGGGCCATGCGGTGGGCGACGACATGCTGCGCTCCTTCGGCTGGGCCCTGCGCCGTTCCGTGCGCAGCGGTGACACGACGGCGCGCATGGGCGGCGACGAGTTCGCCATCATTTTGGCCAACGCCGAAGGCACCGAAGTGCTGGCGTTCACCGAACGCCTGCGGGCCCTCCTCGTCTCGCTTGCCGGAGTTGGACTTCTCGGTCGGCACGGCGACGTCGCCCGGCGATTCGACCGACCCGGCCGAGCTCTACCGCATTGCGGACGCCCGCCTGTACGAGAAGAAAGGCATCGTGCTGCGATGACGGTTCTGCGATGACGGCGACATTCGAAGAGGATTTCGAACTCGAGCTGCGGTCACTGCCCGGCGTCGTCAACGTGGGCATCAACCACCTCGAGACGGGCGAGGTCAATGCCGTCGTCCTGTCCGTGCGCAACCATGACCCCGAAGCGGTCCGGGACAGCGCGGTACAGGTGGCCAGCCTCTATTTCCCGAACGCGTCGGTGATCCTGGAAGAGGCCAGCGGGGCGACGGCGCCTCCGGGCAGCGGGGGCCATGTGGCCCGGATCACCCTGCTGGTCGCCGAGTTCAACGAACACGACGGCATCAGCGAGATCCACCTGAGCTTCGGCGGGCGCACGGGCGTCGGGCGGGCCGGCAGCGGCCCGCTGATCGGCGGGGCGGAGGCTACCCTGGGCGCCCTGCGGGATCTGGGCTTCGTCATCCCGTTCTACCTGATGGGGGTGACCAAGGTCGACACGGTGATCGGCTGCTCGGTCATCGTCGCCTTCCGGTCGCTCTCCGCCGACGACGACCGCATGGGCATCGCCCGGGCCGAGGGCGACCTCGTTTCGGCGGCCAAGGCCACGCTCGACGCGTTGAACCGTTACGTCTCCATGGACCCGGACCGGCAGCGCGAAGACCCGCCGTCGGGCGCCCTCGCCACGCTCGGAGAAGAGGCGATCCAGCAGTACGAGTACGAGTAGGTCCCCGCCACGGGCGCCGGCTCGCTCGGGGTCCGGTAGTACCAGGGGCGATTACCGTGGGCCCCATGGACCACGTTCACCTCGGCCGCACCGGACTCCTCGTCTCCGAGCTCTGCCTCGGCACCATGACCTTCGGGTTGCAGTGCGACGAGACGATGTCCGTAGCCATCCTCGATCGGGCGGCCGAGGGCGGCATCACCTTCATCGACACGGCGGACGTCTACCCGCTGGGCGGCGGCCTCCCCACGGTGGGGCGCACCGAGGAGATCCTCGGGCGCTGGCTGCGCGGCAAGCGGGACCGTTTCATCGTGGCGACCAAATGCTTCGGCCGCACCGGCCCGGCGCCGTGGGAGCAGGGCAATTCCCGCAAGCACATCGTTGAGGCGGTCGAGGCATCGCTGCGGCGTCTCGGCACCGACTACATCGATCTGTACCAACTCCACGGCCCCGACCCGGGCACACCGATCGACGAGACGTTGTCCGCCCTCGACGACCTGGTCCGCACGGGCAAGGTCCGCTACGTGGGCTGCTCCAACTTCCTGGCCTACCAGGTGGCGCGGGCCCTCGGGCGGAGCGAGGCGCGGGCGGTCGTCCGCTTCGACTCGGTACAGCCCCGCTACAACCTGCTGTTCCGCCAGATCGAGCGCGAGCTGGTCCCGTTGTGTGCGGAGGAAGGCGTGGGGATCATTCCCTACAACCCGATCGCCGGTGGCCTGCTGTCGGGCAAGCACAACGGGTCGGCCCCGCCGCCCGAAGGCACGCGGTTCACGCTCGGCAACGCGGCCGGCATCTACCAGAGCCGCTACTGGCACGACCAGGAGTTCGCCACCGTGGAGAAGCTGCGGAAGATCGCCGAGCGTGAGAGCATCTCGCTCGTCACGCTGTCGGTCGCCTGGGTCCTGGCCAATCCGGTGGTGACGGCGCCGATCGTCGGGGCCAGCCGCCCCGGCGCAGCTCGACGACAGCCTGGCGGCGGCCGACTACGTCATGTCGAGCGCGCTCAAGTCCGAGCTCGACGAGCTGACGAGGCCGTACCGCTTCGGCGACGCGGCCCGGTGAGGCCATGTCCGTGATCCCTGATTCACACAGCGACCTCTTGGCGTCGAACGTGGCCACGCTCGCCACCGTGGGGCCCGACGGGCGCCCGCAGCTTTCCGAGGTCTGGTTCCTGGCCGAGGACGGCACGATCAGGATTTCCCTCAACACCTCACGCCAGAAGACGAAGAACCTGCGGCGCAACCCCCTATGCACCCTCCTCATCCTGGACCTCGAGCGGACGTCGCGTTATCTCGAGCTGCGGTGCGACGCCGTGCTCGAATCCGACGACGACTACCGCTTTGCCGACAAGGTGGGGGCCAAATACGGCGCCGACCTGCGGGTGCACGATCAACCGGGCCACTCGCGTGTCGTCGTGACCTTGGACATCGTGAAGGTCAACGCCGTCGACATGGGCGGCCGCTGATAGGGACGGAGGGACAGGTCGACAGGTGGCCGCGGTAGGCTGGGCTTCCCACCCCCTTGGGAGAGTCGCTTCGCTTGGGCTGGACGGCCGGCAATGCCTGCTGTCGCCCCGTGCAGGCTCGACGCCTCGACCGAGCTACCGCAAGGAGCTTCATTGCGCGTCGCCTCTTCACCGATCCTGCCACTCGATGGCCCGTTCGGCCGCGCTCCCACCTTCGGGATTCTCAGCAGTTACCCGCCGACCGCCTGCGGTCTGGCCACCTTCACCACGGCACTCGCCGACGGCTTGTCGAGCCACGGGGCCGAGGTGGGCGTCGTCCGGGTGGCCGATGGGATACCGACGACGTCGCGCCGAGTGATCGGCGAGCTCCAGAACGGCTCGCCGGCATCGGTGACGGCCAGCGCCGAGCTGCTGAACCGGTGCGATGTGGCGGTGATCCAGCACGAGTACGGCCTCTTCGGCGGGGCCGACGGCGACGAGGTGCTGGAAGTCCTGGCCAATCTGCGGGTCCCGTCCATCCTCATCGCCCACACGATCCTGCGCGACCCCACGCCGCACCAGCGCGAAGTCCTGGTCGAGGCCGCGGCGCTGTCCGACCGCGTGGTCGTGATGTCCGAGGCGGCCCGCATGCGGCTGTGTACCACCTTCGACGTCGATCCCGCACGTGTCGTGACGATCGCCCACGGCGCGGCGATCCCCCGTGGGCCGGGCGCTCGGATCCCCCAGCCGCACGTGCGGCCCATGCTGTTGACCTGGGGCCTCATCGGTCCGGGGAAGGGCATCGAACGCGTCCTCGACGCCATGCCCGCTCTCCAGGAACTGCCCCTTCCTCTTCCCCGCGCTACGTGGTGGCGGGGCGCACCCATCCCAAGGTGCTGGCGTCCGACGGGGAGCAGTACCGCGAAGCGCGCAAGGCCCAGGCACGCCGGCTGGGCGTGGAGGAGTCGGTGTGCTTCGACGACGACTACCGCGACATGCACGCGCTGAACGCACTGATCGCATCGAGCGCCGTTGTCGTGCTGCCCTACGACTCGTCGGATCAGGTCACCTCGGGCGTCCTGGTCGATGCCATCGCGGCCGGGAAGCCGGTCGTGGCGACTGCATTCGCCCATGCCGAAGAGCTCCTGGCCAGCGGGGCCGGCATCGTGGTCCCGCACGACGATCCTGAGGCCATGACGTCGGCACTGCGCCGGGTCCTGACCGAACCGGGGCTGGCGGAGCGCATGGCGGCCGAAGCGTCCCGGCTCGCACCGGCGTTGGGCTGGCCGGTCGTGGCCGGCGAGTACCTCAGATTGGCCCGACGCCTGGTGACGGCGCGGCCAGTCCTCGTGTGAGCTCCACCGCCGGCACCACGACACCACGTCCCAACTTCGCGCACATCGTCTCCATGAGCGACCGGCGCGGCACGTTCGAGCACGCCGAGTTCGCCGTCCCCCGGCGCGAGCACGGCTATTGCACCGATGACATGGCCCGCGTCCTGGTGGCAGCGGCCCGTGAGCCCGCCGGTGATCCCGCGGTGGCGCACCTCGTCCGCCTGGCGCTGCGGTTCCTCGTCGACGCCCAGGGGGTGAGCGGGGGGACCCGCAACCGGATGAACCGTCATGGCCATTGGGAGGACCTGCCCCGGGTCGAGGATGCGTGGGGGAGAAGCATCTGGGGCCTCGGCACCGCCGCCGCGCACGCCGACGAGGCCGAAGCCCGCGCAACGGCCTCCCTGCTGCTGGCCCAGGCGGCCGACCAGCGCTCCGCCTGGCCCCGGGCGATGGCCTTCGCCGCCCTCGGCGCGGCAGAGCTGCTGGGGGTCCAACCCGACCATGGGCCGGCACGTGCGCTGCTCACCGACGCGGCGGCGGCCATGCTCCGCCCCACCCGCGACGCAGCGTGGCCGTGGCCCGAGGCCCGCCTGGAGTACGGCAATGCCGTGCTTCCCGAGGCCATGATCGCCGCCGGCGCCGTACTGGACGATGCCACGCTGCGCCAGCAGGGCCTGGACCTGCTGGGCTGGCTGCTGGCGCACGAAACGGGTGAGGGGCACATCTCGGTGACGCCGGCCGGCGGTGCGGGAGCGGGCGAGGCGGGCCCCCGCTTCGATCAGCAACCCATTGAGGTGGCTGCGCTGGCCGATGCGTGCGCGCGGGCCTCGACCGTCGACGACAGCGCGATCTGGCCGGACGGCGTGACTGCCGCCGCGGCCTGGTTCCTCGGGGACAACGATGCCCAGGTGGCCATGTGGGACCCCGAGACCGGCGGAGGCTTCGACGGACTCGAAGAGGACGGCGCCAACCTCAATCAGGGGACCGAGTCGACGCTGGCGTTCCTCACGACGCTGCAGCACGTGCAGCACGTGCAGCACGTGCTGCACGCAGGAGAGCCGGTGCCGGCCCGACCATGACCGGCCTGGTCCGCCGCCAACCCGGTCGCCTCCGGGCCGACCCCTCGAGAGTCGTGACGCAGCTGTTCGTGCCGGGCGACGAAGGCTACGACCAGCAGGAGTCGCGCTCCTCGGCCGTGCTGCGCCGGGTCCTCGCGCTCGGCGATGACGAGGCCCAGCTCGCGTTCGACGACGTGGTGGCCCGCTTCTCGGGGCGCCACCACGGATTACTCGAGACGTTCAGCCGCCATGCCGATGAGCTCTCGGGCCGGCTCGACGCAGCGCTCGAGCTCTCCGACACCCGGCGCCTGCTTCTCGGCGCCACGTTCACCAGTGAGTACGCCATCGAAGCGGCGGCGTTGTGCAACCCCAGCCTGGTGGCGCATCCCGACCAGGGGGACGTAGCGGCGGATGCCGTGCGCGTGGTCATGAGCGTCCGGGGGATCGGGGAGGGGCATCGTTCGTCCATCGGCTTCCGCACCGGCATCGTCGACGGGAACGGTGCGCTCAATTTCGACCCGGGACCGAAGTTCGCCACCGTCGGGCGCCGCGCCGAGACGCCCCAGCACGCCATTGTCTTCCGGGGTGAAATGCGTCGACTGCGGACCGGGGGCGGCGACGCCGACTTCGTCCTCGACGACCTCCGTCCGCAGTTCAGCGGCGCCGAGCTCGAGCAGCGACTGGTGCAGCTCGACCAGCAGCTGGCCACGCGGCCGCAAGGCAAGCGCATCATCTCGTTGATCAACGACATCGCGGCGCGGACCTATGCCGTGGAATTCGACGAGGAGTCGGCGCTCGACGAGCGGATCCTGATGCCGTCGATGGCGGCCGAGAGCAACGGCATGGAAGACGCCCGCTTCGTGCGGTTGGCGGAGGACGACGTATACTACGCCACGTACACCGCCTACAACGGGACGGACATCACGCAGCAGCTGTTGGAGACGGCGGACTTCCGGCGCTTCACGTCGTCGCCCCTCGTCGGCCCGGCCGCCGCCAACAAGGGTCTGGCACTTTTTCCACGCCGCATCGGCGGGCGTTTCGCCGCCCTGTCGCGCTCGGACCGCGAAACCAACACCATCGCCACGTCGGACGACCTGCGCCACTGGACCGACGCGCAACCCTGTCAGATGCCCGTCCGGGCCTGGGAGGTGCTGCAACTGGGGAACTGCGGTTCTCCGATCGAGACGGAGCGCGGGTGGCTGGTCCTCACGCACGGGGTGGGGCCCATGCGCACCTACAACATCGGTGCCCTCCTGCTCGACCTCGAAGAACCGACGAGGATCCTGGGCCAGCTGCAAGAGCCGCTCCTCAGCCCGGCCCCCGACGAACAGAACGGGTACGTGCCCAACGTGCTCTATTCCTGCGGCGCACTGCTGCACAAGGGTAACGTCGTGGTGCCGTATGGCATAGGAGACTCCGCTATCGGAGTGGCCACCGTTCCGCTGGCTGCACTGCTTGCCGCTCTTGAGCCCACAACCACCTCACGCGCAACGACCACGAAGGAGAGCGACATGCCAGAGAAGTCACCCCAGAAACCCGCCGGGAAGAAACCCGGCAAATCTCTCAAGGAGAAGCGAGAGGCCAAGCGCGACAAGAAGGAGAGCCGTCCCGGCCTCGGCCGCTGAGAGCACCGGTCCGCCGCAGCCGCTGCGGATCGCCGTCCTGGCGCCGCTCGCCTGGCGGGTGCCGCCCCGCCACTATGGCCCGTGGGAGCTCTTCGCCTCGCTGTTGACCGAGGGACTGGTGGCGCGCGGGCACGACGTCACCCTGTTCGCCTCCGGCGATTCGCTGTCCGCGGCCCGTCTGTGCTCCGTGGTGCCGCACGGCTGGTCGGAGGACCCGGCTGTTGATCCGAAAGTCGCCGAATGTCTGCATATCGCGCAGGTCTTCGAGCGGGCGGCGGACTTCGACATCATCCACAACGGATTCGACTTCCTGCCGCTCACCTACAGCGGGCTGACGGCGACGCCCGTCGTCACCACGATCCACGGTTTCTCCTCGGAGAAGATCCTGCCAGTCTACGTCAGCTACAACGGCCGCAGCAGTTACGTCGCCATCAGTGACGCCGACCGTCATCCGGCCCTCGACTACGTCGCCACCATCCACCACGGCATCGACACCGGAGCGTTCACCTTCACGCCGTCGGCCGGGGACTACCTGGCCTTCTTCGGACGGATCCACCCCGACAAGGGTGTGGTCGAGGCGATCGAAACCGCAGCGGCCGCCGGCATCCCCTTGAAGCTGGCCGGCATCATCCAGGACCAGCGGTATTTCGACACGCAGGTGGCGCCGCGCCTGGCCGAGGCCGAGGCCGGGTCCGGGGCCGAGTTCGTGGGACCGGTGCGGGCCGAGGATCGGTCCGCCTTTCTGGGTGGGGCTCTCGCACTGCTCCACCTCATCAATTTCGACGAGCCCTTCGGGTTCAGCGTGGTCGAGGCGATGGCGTGCGGCACTCCGGTCATCGCGTTCGACCGGGGTTCGATGCGCGAGCTGATCGAGGACGGGACGACCGGCTACCTGGTGACCGATGGGCCCGGCGCGGTCGACGCCGTCTCCCGGGTCGGGACCCTGGACCGGGCGCGGATCCGGTCGGTGGCGGAGTCCCGTTTCGGAGCGGACCGGATGGTCGACGCCTACGTCGACGTGTACCGGCGGGTGATCGCTCAGTCCATCGAACGGATGTAGCCGAAGAATCCCCGCTTCTTGATGAGGTCGGCCGCGCCCGCGGGCACCATGTCCTCCCAGGCCTCGTCGCCTTCGGCAATCCGGCGCAGGACGTCGCGGCTGAAGATGGGGAGGCACGTCTCGCGGAAGTTGTCGAGCGGCACGAAGCTCCCACGATTGGCCAAGTAGTCGTAGAGCGGTCGCACCGCCGGCGCCACGTGCAGGTTGTCCACGGTCTCGAGCTCGTCGCCCGCCGCCCGCCGCAGGGGATAGACGTAGACCTTGAGGTCGTTCTTGAACAGGCGCCCGAAGCTCTCGAGGATCCCACCTTGGAGTTGCTCGTGATTGCGCTCGTCGAAGAGGTCGAGCAGGCTCGGCACCCCCATGACGATCCCGATGCGCTCGGTCGTGCGGGCGGCCAGGAAGGCGCCGAGGAGGTAGTAGTCGAAGTAGTCCGAGATCATGGTCGTGAGCCCGCACGCGGCGAGGAGCTCGGCCCGGGCCAGGAAGTCCCGGCGGTCGACGCCGTTGCCGCCGGCGAGGAGGTTCCGCATGGTCAGCTCGGCCAAGGGCAGGATGGTCTTGCCCTCCATGCCGGGCTCGGCGCCGAACTTGGCCATGGCGCACTCGATCATGTCGAGGTTGACGACCGTGGTCGGCCGGAAGCTGCCCCGCTCGACGAGGACCGCCTTCTTGCGCAGGACCTCGCTCGGCTGCAGCACTTCTTTGTCCGGCCCGAACATGGCCACGCCGCTCAGGCCGAGCTGCACGAGCTGCAGGGCCACGAGCCGGTTGTCGACGCTGCGGAACTCGATCCCCCGGAAGCGGATCATGTCGATCTCGATCCGGTCCGTGTTGAGGCGATCGAGCAGATTCTCCACCAGAACCTCCGGTTCGTGGTGCTCGAAGAAGGCGCCGTGGAGGAGATTGACGCCGACGATCCCGAGCGCTTCCTGCTGGAGCGAGGCCTCGATATCGAGCATGCGGAGGTGCAGGGCGATCTGGCTCGGCTCGTCGTGCGGGTGGGCCTGGAACTTGACGCCCATCCAGCCGTGGCACTCGTTGCCGCCCCGGAAGCTGCGGGCCACGACGGTGTCGGCGAAGGCGAAGAACGAGGTGCTGTCACCGCGCGAATCGCTGAGCCGGTCGATGTTGAGGGCGAACTCGTGATCGAGCATCGCCTGCAGCCGGGCCTCGGAGACGTAGCGGTCGACCTCGCCGTAGACGGCGTCGCTCACCGCCATGTCGTAGGCCGACATCGACTTGGCGATCGTCCCGGCCGCGCCGCCCACCCGGAAGAACCAACGGGCGACCTCCTGACCGGCGCCGATCTCGGCCACGGTGCCGTACCAGCGAGGGTCCAGGTTGATGCGGAGCGCTTTCTGATGCGTGTCCTCGGACTGACGCGAAGCGAGGGTCTCGGCCACCTCACAGTGATAACAGACGAGATCGACCGAAAAGCTACGGCAGTGTGAACTTTGTTCGCCGGCTGCACGGTGGCCACTGAGTAACCTCCGCGCTATGCCTTCGCCCTCGTCCGCCGCACCGTCCGCCGCACCGTCCGCTCACGGCACCTGGGTCATCGACCTCGATGGCGTGATCTGGCTCACCGGCGAGCCCATCGAAGGCGTGGACACGGCGGTCGAAGCGCTCCGGACCGCCGGGATCCGGACGCTGTTCGCCACCAACAACTCGGCGCCGACCCGGGCCGAGCTCCACGCCCGCATGAAGAACTGCGGCATCACGGCGTCCGACGAGGATCTCCTCACCTCGGCCGACGTGGCGGCCGAGATGCTCCCCGTGGGCTCGACCGCGCTGGTCCTGGCCGATGGGGGAGTGAGCGAGGCGTTGCTCGCCCGGGGGGTCACGATCGTCGACTCGGGCCCGGTCGATGCGGTCGTGGTCGGGTGGACCCGGGGGTTCACCTTCGATGCCATCGCCGAGGCGGCCAACCGGGTACGCGAGGGGGCCCGGCTGATCGGCACCAACGAGGACCCGACCCACCCGACGCCGCACGGTCTGCTCCCCGGGGCCGGCGCCCTGCTCGCCGCGGTCTCCACGGCGGCCGAGACCACGCCCGAGGTCGCCGGCAAGCCACATCGGCCCACGGCTGACGCGATCAGGGCCCGGGCGGATGATCTGAGGATCATGGTGGGCGATCGACCTTCCACCGACGGGGCGCTGGCCCGGCAATTGGGCATCCCCTTCGCCCTGGTCCTTTCGGGTGTGACCGACGCCGGCGACGTCCCGACCGACCCCGCCCCCGATGAGGTCGCCGCCGATCTCTCGGCGCTCGTGCAGCGAGTGCTTGCTGGCAGCTAACTCAGATATACTCCTGTTATATGGTGAACAACGAACGCATCAAGAAGTATCTGGACGCCGGTACGGTGTTGGGCCAGGTCACACGGGCCCGCGCCGAAGAGATCGTGCGGGAGTTGGTGAGCGCCGGGGACATCCAGCGCGATCAAGCACAGGAATGGGTGGACAACTTGGTTGAGCGAGGGCACAAGACGAGCGAACAGATTCTGGACCTGGTCCGCCACGAGGTGGCCGAGCAGCTCCGCAAGATCGACGGGTCCTCCCTCGAGAAGCTGGCCAACCAGGTGGCGGATCTGCTGAAGCGGTCGGCCGACGCCGGCCGGGCGGCGAGCTCCGACATGGCGGCACAGGCCGCAAAGGGCGCCAAGGCGGCCCGCGACGCGGCCGAGAGTACGGCCACAGCGGCCAAGAAGGCGGCGACGAAGACGACCAGCGCCACCACGTCGGCGGCCAAGAAGGCGGCGACGACGGCGACCAAGACGGCCAAGAAGGCGGCGAAGAAGTCCCCGGCCGCCAAGAAGGCTCCCGCGGCGACCAAGAAGGCACCCGCCGCCAAGAAGGCCCCCGCCGCCAAGAAGGCAAGCAGCTGAGCCCTGGGTCCCGCCGGCGGCTCGATACCGAGCTCGTCCGACGCCGACTCGTCGCCAACCGCCACGAGGCCCAAAAGGCCATCGCCGCCGGGTTGGTGCTGGTGGCGGGGACCCAAGCGGACAAAGCAGCACGGCTGGTGGCGCCCGACGAGCCGGTCGTGGTGCGCGGACCCCCGGCACCGTTCGTCAGCCGGGGCGGCCAGAAGCTGGCGGCGGCCCTCACGAGGTTCGCCGTCGACCCGGGCGGCCGGCGCACCCTCGATGCGGGAGCGTCCACCGGAGGCTTCACCGACTGCCTCCTCCAGCGTGGAGCGACCCGCGTTTACGCCGTCGACGTGGGGCACGGGCAGCTCGACCAGCGCCTGCGCAGCGACAGCCGGGTCACGGTGCTGGAGAAGGTCAATATCCGCACGCTCACGCCCGAGATACTGCTGGAGCGCGACCCGGCCTTCGAGCCCGTATCGCTGCTCACGGCCGACGTCTCGTTCATCTCCCTCGTCACGGTGGCGCCGGCGCTGTGCGGGCCGGTCGGGCGCCCCGATGCCGAGCTGGTGCTACTGGTGAAGCCGCAGTTCGAGGCCGGGCGGGCCATCGTGTCCCGGGGCAAGGGCGTCGTGCGTGACCCCGCCGTCTGGCTCAGCGCGCTCGAGGGAGTGACGTCCGCACTTGAGGACGCCGGAACCGGCATCATGGGGGCGATGGTTTCCCCCCTCACCGGCCCCGCCGGCAACGTCGAGTTCCTGGTGCACGCCCGCAAGAACACCGGCTCGTCCGCTGTGCTCCACGGCGATGATGTCGGCCGCCTTCTCTCCGACGTCGTCGACGAGGCGGTCTCCTGACCCATGGCGACGGCGACGTTCCTCGTGCACCCCGAGCGCCCCGACGCCCTCGCCCTGGCCCTCGATACGGCCGAGTGGCTCACCGCCCAGGGTGACACCGCACGCATTCTCCAGTTCTCGGCACCCAACCGGGTCACCGAAGCGGGCAAGGAGACCGACCTGGACGCCGTCGATCTCCTCGGGTCGACCGTGGCCGTCAGCCTGGGCGGTGACGGCACCTTCCTCCGTGTCGTGCGCCTGGCCTGGACCGAGGATGTCCCCGTCCTGGGGGTGAACTTCGGCCGGCTCGGCTATCTGCCCGATCTCGTGCCCGATCAGGTGCGGGTGGCGTTGACCAGAGTGTTCGAGAACCGGGCCGTCATCGAAGCCCGCTGCGCTCTCGAGGTCACCATCACCGACCGTTCCCAGGGTGATGCGGTATTCACCTATCTGGCCCTCAACGAAGTAGTGCTCGAGAAGATCGACTTCGGGCACACGGTGCGCCTCGCCACGTCCATCGACGGGGAGGATGTGTTCACCTACTCGGCCGATGGCGTGATCATCGCCACGCCGACCGGATCCACGGCGTACAACCTGTCCGCCCGCGGACCGATCCTCGCGCCGTCGCTGCGGGCCATGGTGGTCACACCGGTGGCACCGCACCTGTCGCTCGACCGCAGCCTGGTCCTGACCGATACGCAGCGCGTCCGGGTGGAGATCGCGCCGAACCGGGCCGCCGCTCTCGTGATCGACGGGCTGGAGACCGGCCGGCTCGAGCCGGGCTCGACCGTCACCTGCCGCGTCCCGACCCGCCCCGTCCGGGTCGTGCGCAACGACCCCCACGGATTCGGCGCGCTCCTGCGGTTCCGGTTGCTGGCCGACCGCGAGCAATAAGCGAGCATGACCGCGCCATGCTGACCGATCTGCGAGTGCGCGACCTGGGCGTGATCGAGGACCTCTCCCTCACATTCGAAACGGGAATGACGGTGTTGACCGGCGAGACCGGAGCGGGGAAGACGCTGGTGGTCGAGGCCCTGCAGTTGGTGCTCGGCGGGCGGGCCTCGCCGACGCTCGTGCGGTCCGGCGCCGGCGAGGCCATGGTCGAAGCGCGCTTCGTGATCGGCGCCGAGGACGGCGAGCGCGAGCGCGAGATCATCATCGCCCGCTCAGTGCCGGCCGAGGGCCGCTCCCGGGCCTGGATCGACGGGCGCATGTCGCCCGTGAGCGCGCTGTCGGAGGTCACGTCGGAACTGGTCGAGATCCATGGTCAGCACGAGCACCAGTCACTGGTGACGCCGGCGGCCCAACGGGCCGTGCTCGACGCCTACGCCGGGACTGATCTGGGCCCGGTGCTCGCCCTGCGCGCCGAACAGCGGCGGTTGGCCGAGGCGGTCGAGTCGCTCGGGGGCGATGCACAGCAGCGGGCGCGCGAGGCCGATGTGTTGCGCTATCAGGTGAGCGAAATCGCTGCCGCGCATCTTGGCGATCCGGAGGAAGAGGACGCGCTGCGCCAGGAGGAGGCGCGGCTCGCTGATGCATCGGCGCACCGGGAAGCTGCGGCCGCCGCTGTCGAGCTGCTCGAGTCCGGGTCGGGGCCCGGGTCGGGAGCTGGCGGCGCGAATGGCGATGGGATCCTCGGCCAATTGGCTACAGCCGTGAGCGCCCTGGGCGGACGAGAGGCCTTCGACGAATACCGCGAACGGATCGCCGGCGCGGCCATCGACTTGTCCGACGTTGCCCGAGGATTGCGTGACGTCGTCGAAGGATGGGAAGACGATCCGGACCGCCTCGTGGCGGTGCAGGAACGACGGCGGCTGCTGGCCGATCTGCGCCGCAAGTACGGGATCGATCTCGTCGCCGTGCTCGCGTTCGCCAAAGAAGCAGCGGCGCGTCTCGACGAACTGGACAACGCCGAGGAGACCGCGGCACGTCTGGAGGCCGAGCAGATCGAAGTGGCCCAGAAGCTCGAAGCGGCCGAGAAGAAGGTACGCGGTGTGCGTACCCGCGCCGCGGCGAAGTTCGGCACGCTGGTCGGCAAGCGGCTCGCTGATCTCGCCATGCCCGGTGCCCGCGTCGAAATCCGGGTCGGCACCGAAGGGGCCGGGGATCCGATCGAAGCTGCGCTGGGCGCGAATGTGGGCGAGGCGGTCCTGCCACTGGCCAAGGCCGCTTCGGGCGGCGAGCTGGCGCGCGCCATGCTGGCCATCCGCCTGGTGGCCATGGGCGGGCCACAGACGATGGTCTTCGACGAAGTGGACGCAGGCGTCGGTGGTGCGGCCGCGCTGTCACTCGGTGAGGCGCTGCACGAGGTGTCTCGCACCCGCCAGGTCCTGGTCGTCACCCACCTCGCTCAGGTTGCGGCCAAGGCGGATCAGCAGATCACCGTACGCAAGGACGAGGTGCTGGGACGGACGCTCACCTCGGCGGTCGCCGTGGTGGGGGAGGAGCGGGTGATCGAGCTCTCGCGCATGTTGTCGGGCCATCCGGACAGCGACGTGGCCCGGGCCCACGCCCGCGAGCTCCTCGGCGTCTAACCCCCCGGCCCGGTGCCCCCAGGGTGAGCTCAGGCTGGGTCGGTGAAGTCGGTGAAGTCGGTGATCGTGCCGTCGGGGGTGATTCGCCCTACGGCACGCTCGGCTCGGTGGGCCGCATGCCGCCGGTCTCGACCCAGACGTTCGTCGCTGGATCTCCGAATTGTGTGTCATCACTGTCGACACGTCGACCAGCCCAAGGCTGAGCCAGCCAGCTGACGGTTTGCCTATTGGTGTGGTCTTGATCCGCCGCGGTAACGACAAGAGGAACATAACGGCGATGGAGACTTCTCGCTCCCGCCGGGCGTCCGGTAGGGGAGCCGAACATCCTGACCCTCAGGTCCGCCGGAGCCGGTTGCGGTCCGTCGTCACCCCGGCGGCTGCCTTGGCCACCGCCAGCTTGCGGGCCCGTGAGATGGCCCCCTCGCTCTTCGGGTGCGCCGGGGCGACCCAGCGGAAGTTCCCCGGTGTCCCTTCGAGCCGCCACCCGCCGAAGGTCTTGAGGGCATGGTGCTCGGGGCACATGCGCACCAGATTGTCGAGCTCGGTGGGTCCGTCCTCGTTGTAGTCGATGAAGACGTGATCTCGTTCGAGCCCGAGGCGCTTGGCGCAGCCCGGCACACAACAGGTCCGGTCGCGCACGATCAAGGCGGCGTCGACCGCTTTGGCGACGCTGCGATCGGCCCGGGTCACCGTCTTTATGTCGAAGCCCTCTTTGACCAAGAAGCGCAGGGCGGCATCGCCCAACAGTTCGACCCCGGCGGCCACCGAGACCGGGCCGATGCCCTCGATCTCGCACAGCTCGTCGCCCTCTGTCGTCCCCCGGCGCAAGGCCTCGGCGTCGATGATGACCAGGGCCTCGACCCGGGTCCTCCTCTGCGAGCCCGAGCCGGGGCGAGAGCTCGAAGTCGGGCCGCCGCTCGAAGTCGGGCCGCCGCTCGAGGGGGAGCCGGAATGGTTCCGGGCGTCGGCACCGGCGCCGGCGATCAGGTCGAAGAAGGCATCGAGGCGGTGCGTCTCGAGGGAGGCCCCGTCTTTGGACCCGGCGGCCTTCCAGCGGGCCTTGGCCTCGGCTTCGAGGCGGGGGGCGACAGAGGCCCACTCGGCCTCGTCGCAGAAGAACTCGCCTCGTACCCCGCCTTCGGGGCACTGGCGCCAGCGCAAGTGGCGCCGCTCGTGCACCTTGGCCCGCCGGGTCGCTTCGCTCTCCTTGCTGCGTGCCGCGGCGCGCAGGCGAGAGGCGGTGTCGCTCAGCTCTTGATGGGTCGCCCCGGCCCCGGCCAGGTCCAAGAGGGCCTTGGCACTCCCCGGGGCGGCCGCTTCGGTGTCACCGATCACTTTGAGCTCGGCGGAGGAGAGCTCACCTTGGTGCAGGGCCTTGGTCAGGCCCGCATCGGCCCGGGCCCGCTTGGCCGAGGCCAGACGGTCCTTGGCGACCGAGGGAGAGGCCCCGGCGAGTGCACCCAGCCAGTCCGCCGCGGTGCCGTGGCCGGTCTTGGTGTGGGCCCCGGTCTCGACCACTCTCGGGGTCAACAGGGCGAGGCCCGACGCACAGACACGTTCGCCCTGGGCGAACAGGTCCACCAGGTGGCGGGCCTCGTCCCCCGACAAAGATGCCGGAGCCGCCGTGCGCACCACGCCCTGGAGGCCAACCACGGCGGCGCGCACGGTGGCCAGCGCACGGTCGAAGCTGCATCCATCGGAGCCGGAACCGGAGCCGGAGCCGGAGCCGGAGCCGGATCCGGAGCCATCGGAGCCGGGAAGGTCAGAAGCGGGAAGGGCCACACGAGGACCCTAAAGAGGGGGTGTATCACGGCCCCGATCGGGGCATGAAAGCGCAGGCGGGGAAAGGGGTAGCGCCGGTCGGAGCACCCCGTTTGCCATCCGGAAGCGACCGGTTGGCAACCCTGGAAAGTTACGGTTTCACCCCTGAACCACGAGTCTCACACCCGAGTAAGTCTCACACCCGAATACCCGAACACCCGAATACCCGAACACGGGAGAAGGAATCATGCCGAGGACGATCGTGGTTCACCACAGCGATGAGCAGAACCCGGCCCACCACGAGAACCCGGCCCACCCCGACCCCGTGAACACGATCGACCCCGCCACCCTTATCGCCGAGTTCCGGGCCGCCATCGAGCTCGAACAGTTGGTCCTGCACTACCAGCCCAAGGCCACGCTCGTCAGCGAGCGGGTCGAGGCCGTCGAAGCACTCGTCTGCTGGCGCCATCCCCGGCTCGGTCTGCTGCACCCGGACCGTTTCTTGCCCCTGGTCGAACAGACGGACCTGATCGACCAGCTGACGAAGTGGGTCCTGCGCCAGGCGCTCAACGATCTGCGCGGCCTCGGGCATCGCGCTGAGCACGTGACCATGGCGGTCAACGTCTTCGCCCGCAATCTCAGTGGGCCCGGTTTCGCCGGCCTGGTGGAGAGCGAGCTCACCCGGGCCCAGATCTCACCGCATCGCCTTGTGGTGGAGATCACCGAAGCAGCGCTTCTCTCGGACCCCGAAGGCGTGCGGGAGATCCTCGCCCGGCTCGATACCCACGGCGTCAACGTCAGCATCGACGATTTCGGCTCCGGCGCGACATCGCTCGCCTATCTCTCCACACTCCCCATCCGTGAGCTGAAGATCGATCAGCGTTTCATCGGCGACATGCTCGTCAACCCTTCGCATGCGGCGATCGTCCGCTCGATAGTGGACCTGGGCCACGACCTGCAACTGCGGGTCGTGGGCGAAGGTGTCGAGTCCGATGTGGTCTGGGAGATCCTGCGGGCGCTGGGGTGTGACTCGGCGCAGGGGTACGTCCTGGCACGCCCGATGCCCGTCGAGCAGCTCGGGCACTGGTTGGAGAACTCGGCGCACGAGAGCTACGGCCTCGTGGAGAACGCGGTCCTCGTCGAGCACGCAGTTTTTGCTGACCACGGGTAATCCCTGCTCACACCTCCCTTGTGGCAGACGTCCCGTCTGAATCCGCCACAAGCCCGGGCGACGTCGATTATCTTGAAGGGGTGCACCGACTCCAAACCTTCGGCGCTCAGCGGGCGGCGTGAGCAAATTCATCTTCGTCACCGGTGGCGTCTCGAGCTCTCTCGGTAAGGGCCTCACCGCCTCCTCACTCGGTCGACTCCTCAAATGCCGTGGCTTGCGGGTCACGATGTGCAAGCTCGATCCCTACATCAACGTCGACCCGGGCACCATGAACCCCGGCGAGCACGGCGAGGTCTTCGTGACCGAGGACGGTGGCGAGACCGACCTCGACCTCGGGCACTACGAGCGCTTCATCGACGAGAACCTGCACCAGCGCTCCAACACCACCACCGGATGGATCTACCGCTCCGTAATCGAGAAGGAGCGCCGGGGCGATTTCCTCGGTCGTACGGTCCAGGTCATCCCGCACGTCACCGACGAGATCAAGGAGTGGGTGCGTCAGCTGGGCGATGACGACGTCGACATCGTGATCGTCGAGATCGGCGGCACGGTGGGTGACATCGAGATCGTCCCCTTCATCGAGGCCATCCGCCAGTTCCGCCGGGACGTCGGGCGCGAGAACGTCTGCTACATGCACCTGACCCTCGTGCCCTACCTGGTCACCGGTGAGCAGAAGACCAAGCCGACACAGCACTCGGTGACCGAGTTGCGCAGCCGGGGTATTCAGCCCGACGTGATCGTGTGCCGGAGCGACAAGCCGATCTCGGAGAACCTGAAGCGCAAGATCTCGAATCTCTGCGACGTCTCCATGGAGGCCGTGGTCTCGGCCGTGGACGCACCGAGCATCTACGAGATCCCCCTCGTCCTGCACGACCAGGGTCTCGACGGCTTCGTCTGCCGCACCCTCGGCATCGACGAGGCATCCCACCCGATCGACCTGAGCCAGTGGGAAGAGCTGGTGCGCCGGATCGAGTCGCTGTCGCGACGAGTCAAGGTCGGCATCGTGGGCAAGTACGTGAGCATGCCCGACGCCTACATGTCGGTGGTCGAGGCGCTCCGCTCGGCCGGGTTCCACTACGGGACCGAGGTCGAACTGGACTGGATCGATGCGGAGAAGGTGCCGGACCTCCTGGGCACCGACCGCATACGCCAGCTCGATGCGATCGTCATCCCCGGCGGATTCGGCGTGCGTGGCATAGAAGGGATGATCGCCGCGGCCGGCTATGCCCGCGACCATTCGATCCCTTGTCTCGGACTGTGCCTCGGCCTGCAGGTCATGGTGATCTCGGTAGCCCGGGACTGGGCCGGGATGGACCGGGCCAACTCCCGCGAGTTCGACTCGCTGACGCCGGACCCGGTCATCGACCTGATGCCGGACCAGGCACACGTCACGGACAAGGGCGGCACCATGCGGCTCGGGTCCTACCAGGCCGCGCTTCTCCCCGGCTCGAAGGTGTCCGAGGCCTACGGGACACTGGGCGCCACCGAACGGCACCGCCACCGCTTCGAGTTCAACAACAAGTACCGGGCCCGGCTCGAAGCCGTCGGGCTGGTCTGCTCGGGTAGCTCCCCTGACGGGCGCCTGGTCGAGTTCGTGGAGCTGAGCGAGCACCCGTTCTGGGTCGGCACCCAGGCGCACCCCGAGTTCAAGAGCCGGCCTGACCGGGCCCACCCCCTGTTCCGTGAACTGGTGGCGGCGGCGCTCGATCGGGCAGAGGGCCGCGAGCCCCACCTGCTCGACCTCGATCGCGTGCCGTAGATCCCATGTCAGACCCCGTGCCGGTCCCGTTCCGCCGGGTGTCCGAGGTGGAGGTCTTCAAGGGGTGGATCTTCACGGTCGGCCGGGCCGAATTGCTCGATCCCGAGGGCCGGCCGTTCGAGCGCTTCATCGTGCACCACCCCGGGGCGGTGACCATCGTGCCGGTCGATGGCGAGGGGCGGGTGACGCTGGTCCGCCAGTATCGAGCCGCCGTGGACCGCATGCTGCTCGAGACCCCCGCGGGCACCTGTGACGTCAAGAATGAAGAGCGCGAGGTTGCGGCACGGCGCGAGCTGGCCGAGGAAGCGGGCCTGGTGGCCGAGAACATGGAGGTCCTGATCGAGACCTTCAACACGCCGGGCATCAGCGACCAGCACACGACGATCTATCTGGCGACGGGGCTCTCGCCCTGCCCACCCAGGCCGATGGGCGTCGAGGAGGGGTTCATGACGATCGAGACGATCGCCCTCGACGACGTCGACGCCCTGGTCGCCGAGGGCACGCTGGTCGACGAGACGACGGTGCTCGGCCTCTACCTGGCCCGGGCCCGCCTGGCCCGATGACGGCCCCGTGAGCACGGACCTCTCGAGGAACGCCGAGGAATACCTCTCCTGGTTGGATGTCGAGCGGGGCCGCTCCCCGCGCACCCTGGCCTCCTACCGGCGTGACCTCGTCGGCTACCAATCATTTGTCGAAGAACGCGGCGCCGGCGAGCACATGGACGGGGCATCGGCCGCCGAGGTGGCGGCCTACATCGCCTCGCTGCGCCGCAGCCGCAGCGGCGCGACGGTGGCCCGTGCGCTGTCCACGCTGCGGGGCTTCCACCGCTTCCTGGTCGAGGAGGGGGCGGCGCCCGCCGACCCGACGGCCGATATCCCCGGCATCGGTGTGGCCGAGATGCTCCCCAAAGCGCTCTCCGAGGACGAGACCGAGCGCCTCCTCGGTGCCGTGGTGGGGACCGGGCCGGCCATGCTGCGTGACCGAGCGCTGCTCGAGGTCCTCTACGGGACCGGCTGTCGCGTCAGTGAGGTGGTCGGGCCTCAACCTGGGGGACGTGGCCGAGGCGGTCGAAGGCGGTGACATCCCGCTGATCCGGGTGCTGGGCAAGGGCGACAAGGAGCGGTTGGTCCCGGTCGGCCGCCTGGCACTGGTGGCGCTCCAACACTGGCTGTCGGGCGAGGGGCGGCCCCTGCTCGAACCGAAGAAATGGCAGCGGCGCAGCGATGCCGAGGCCGTCTTCCTCAACGTGCGCGGCGGTCGATTGAGCCGGGTGGGGGCGTTCGGCGTGGTCAAGAAGTACGCCGGGCGGGTCGATCTGGCCGAACGGGTGAGCCCCCACGTGCTGCGGCATTCGTGTGCCACCCACATGCTGGCCCGGGGGGCCGACATCAGGGTGGTCCAGGAGCTCCTCGGCCACGCCTCCATCGCCACCACCCAGCGCTACACCCGGGTCTCCCCCGAGCACCTGCGCCGGGCCTACGAGGACGCGCATCCCCGGGCGGGCAGGGAGGACGTAGCATGAGTGCATGCCGAACGAGGCCCCAACCGCCGAATCAGCCGAGGTCGACTACACCGCCCTTCTCACGGCGGAGCAGGCCGAGCTCCACGCGCAACTGAAGGAGCTCGGATTCGCCGACCGGGGGGATACCGGCCTCAACTACGACTCCAATTTCGCCGATTCCAGCCAGGTGACGGCGGAGCGGGCCGATGCCGAGCGTCTGGCCACGGAGCTGCGGGAGACGCTCGATGAGGTCGACGCCGCCCTCGAGCGGGTCAGCGCCGGCACCTACGGGCTCTGCCAGGCGTGCGGGAAGCCGATCGGCGGGGCACGCCTCGAAGCCATGCCGGCGGCACGCTTCTGCATCGTTGACGCCGCCAAGCAGTAAGTGAGCCAGTCCGGAGGGGGAACTTCCGGACGGCGTCCCGTGCAGCAGTCCACCCGACGGGCGCTCTGGATCCTCGCAGGGGTCGTCGTCCTCGTGGCCCTGGTGGCGCACCACAACATCTCGAGCACCGACATCATCCTGTTCTGCGTGATCGTGCCGTCGATCATCCTCCACGAGATCTCCCACGGATTGGTGGCCCGGGCCTGCGGCGATGACACGGCGGCACGGGCCGGCCGCCTCACCCTCAACCCGTTCGTCCACATCGACCCGGTGGGCACACTGATCGTGCCGGCGATCCTGGCCCTCGGGAGTGTCGGTGTCTTCGGATGGGCCAAGCCGGTGCCGGTGAACAACGCCCGGCTGCGCAGCCCCCGCAATCAGGGGGTGCTGGTGGCGTTGGCGGGCCCGTTCACCAACGCCCTGCTGGCAGGATTGAGCGCCTGGCTCTTCATCGCGGTCTACCGGGACACGGTGCCGCTCGTCGGCGCGCCCTCGCTGGCCGCCCAGATCGTCTTCTACTTCAGCCTGGGGAACATCGGGTTGACGGCGTTCAACCTGGTCCCCATCCCCCCGCTCGACGGCTCGGTCCTGTTCGAGCGCCTACTGCCGCGGCGTTATTGGCCGACGTATCTCCGCATCCGTCCCTACACGATGATGATCATCGTCGGGTTGGTGCTGCTCAACTTCTACCTGCACCCCGGGCCGATCACCATTGCCTTCGACCACCTCTACAACTGGTGGCGGGGCGTCCTCCTCGGACCGAACTAGGCCGTCTCGCCCTCTTCGAGCAGGGGCAGGCCGAGCTCGGCCAGCCGGTTGCGTGCGTCGGAGACGAGCGCCGTGGCCCCCCGGCCCAGGACTCCGTCACGGCGCCAGGCCAATTCGACCTGCGAACGCTGCGGGACGCCGTCGACCTCGACCCGCCGACAAGTGAGGCCCCGGCGGGGGCGCAACCCGGCCAGGACGGCCACCCCGAGACCGGCACGCGCCATCGCCAACAGGAGTCCCGGGCTCCCGCGTTCGTGCGCCACGGTGACCGGGTGGTCGATGGGGTACGTCACGCGTGCGAGGGGCACGGGGAGAAGGAGCGGCCACGTGGCCAGGTCCTCCCATTCGATCCCCTTGGTGGTCCGTCCGAGGACGTCGGGCCGCCCCATCGCCACGTGCTGGACGATGCCGTAGGTGACGCCTTCGATCTGGGGCGTGGAGAATTCGGAGGTCATCAGGCCGAGATCGGCCTGATGCTCCATGATCTCGCCCGGCACCCCGCCCGAGGGGACCTCGCGCACGCGGAGCCGCACCCCGGGAAGGCGCTGACGGGCGTGACGGACGAGATGCGGGAGACACGCATCGACGAGGGCATCCGCGATGGCGACCACCAGCTCGCCGGTCACGCCCCGGGTCTGTTCCCGGGCGGCCAGGGAGAAGTCGTCCAGGTCGGCGAGCGCCTTCTGCGCATACGGCAGCAGAATTTCGCCCAGTGCCGTCAGGAGCGGTTCACGACGGTTCTCCCGTTCGAAGAGGGTGCCACCGATCTGGTGCTCCAGGCGGGCGATCCGGCGCGAGAGGGCGGGCTGGCTGGTGTGCAGCTGTTGGGCGGCGGCGGTGAACGTGCCGTGGGCGACCACCTCGACGAAGGCCCGCAGGTCGTCGGCATCGGGCACGCCGCCACCCTTGGTCATATGCCCCCTCCGCCCCCAGCACTCCAGGGCACCAGCGCACCAACGCAGCGCAGCTGCTCGGGGGTCACTCTAGCGAGGTGGCTCCGGCTCAGCCGCCGGTCTCTCGCCGGAGAGGAGGGCCACCAACGCCGGTGCGGTTCACCTTGCCGGTCTCGTTGTAGGGGATGTCCTCGACGAAGGTGATCCGTTCGGGGACCTTGAAGCGGGCGAGATTCTCGGCGCAGAACTCCCGCAGTGCAGTTTCGGTCGAGGGACCGGCCAGTACGACCGCGGCCTCCACCCGCTCGCCCGAGGCGTGGTCGGGAATACCGGTGACGGCGACATCGGAGACCGCCGGGTGGCGCCGGAGCACCGCGTCGATCTCGATCGGCCCGAACTTCACCCCGTGACGATTGATGGTGTCCGAGAGCCGTCCCTCGCTGTAGAGGTAGCCGTCGGCGTCGGCCCGGGCCAGGTCGCCCGTGTGCAGCCATCCCGACGCCACGTTGTGCGGCGAGCGGACCAGGATCTCGCCGACCTCGCCGACGCCGACCTCGCCGACGCCGACGGCAGCCGGCCATCCCGGCTTGACGATGCGCACGCGCACGCCCGGCAGCGGGCGACCTATCGAGCCGAGGCGGTCGGTGCGCCGGTGGTCCTCGGGCAGGAAGGCCGTATAGGCGCCCAACGTCTCGGTCTGACCGAAGAGGTTGGCCAACGCCACATGAGGCAGTGCCCGCAGGGCGCGCTCGATGAGCTCGGGTGGTGCCGCGGCCGCGCCATAGGAGATGGAGATCAACGAGCTGAGATTGACGGCCGAGAAGGCGGGATGATCCAGAATCCGCTGCAGCATCGTCGGTACCAGGAAGACCCCGGCCGCCTGGTACCGGTTGACGAGATCCATCCACTCGCCCGCCTCGAATCGCTCCTGGACGACGAACGTATTGCCCGCATAGAGGCTGCCGAGCACGCCGAGCGAGCCCCCGACGTTGTGGAACGGGACGCACATCATGTTGGTCACCGGCCGCACGTCGGCGCTGAAGGGTGACGCGAACCCGGTGATCCGACTGGTCAGGACGCGGTGCGGGATCGGCACGGCCTTGGGCGTCCCGGTGGTGCCGCTCGTGAAGAGGACGAGGGCGGTCTGATCACCACCGCCTCCGAGCGGCTCGGGGCTCACCGGGCCGGTCCGCGCCACGTCCGAGGCGGTCACGAGGTCGTCGCCGACGGCGGCGCGGCCAACAGCGGCGAAAGCGTCACCCACGAGGGCGAACCGACGACATCCGCCGCTCGCGAGCAAGGCGGCGATCTCGCCGGCCCGCAGTGCCGGATTGATCAGCGCGGCGGCCGCTCCGACCCGGGCAGCCGCGATGACGCCCGCCACCGACACCGCGCTGGCGACGTCAATGACCGCGATGCGCTCACCGGGCTGCACGCCGGTTTCGAGGAAACAGGCGGTGACCCGGCCGACGGCGTCGTCCAGCTCTTCGTACGTGCACGGGCCGCCCGGGAAGAGGAAGGCCGGGCGTGAAGGCGCATCGAGGGCGACCGCGTCGATCAGCGAGCCGAGGTTGATCGCGGTCATGCTCGGTACCGTCAAGCCCAGTACGGTCAAGCTCAGTACAGCGGCGACCAGCTGCTCGTGCGCAGCAGCCTGCTCTCCCACTGATCACGGAACTTCAGGGCGTCTCCCATGTACGTCCCCGCGGCCCGGTGCTCGGGGGGGAGCTCCGTCGTCAGCAGATGCATAAGGCTGGACGGGTCGGGGATCTTCTGCCAGAGCATGGCCTCGCGCCGCATGTGGGTTCCGTGCGCCGGCTGGAAGCACCCCTGGATGTCGAGGACGGTCTTCTCCATGTGGCTCAGGGGCTCGTAGTAGATGTCGTACCAGCACTGGATGTAGTCGTCTATGGGCACATAGGGCCATCCGGTGTCCTCCATGAAGAGGCTGAGCTCGTGGGTGGAACCGTCGGTGGGCACGGTGGCGAAGTCGATCTCCTGGATCGGCGACCAGTGCACCGGGACGAGAACCTTTCCGTAGACGTCCCACCGCAGCTTGTCGGTGTCGCGCATGAAGGTCTGCAGGTCGCCCGTCTGGCTGCGCTTGACGAGGTCCTCCCAGGCCGCCCCGTCGGTGATGCCGGTGATCGTGCAGACGTTGTAGGAGACACCGCTGCCCACGGCGTGGTTGGTGTACCAGAGGAGACGGGCGTAGTCGGTGTCGGCCATGAGGGACATCCAGCCGTCGCGATAGGCCGCCTCGAACTCGTCTTCCTTCAGGCCGACGACCTTGTGGGTCTCATGCAGGTAGAGCATTTGTCTTGGTCTCCTTTGGCTACGGATAAGACGGATGCGGTTCAGGCCGACGATTGGCTGAGGAGGGCGACAACCGAACGTCGGTCTACCTTTCCGGTGTCGTTGTGCGGGATCTCATCGGCGAAGACGATGCGCTCCGGCAGCTTGAAGCGAGCGAGCCGGTCGGCACAGAAGGTGCGCACCTCTTCGTCGGTCAGGGGTTCCTTCGCCACGATCAGGGCGCCGACCCGTTCCCCCATCTCGGCGTCGGGCACGGCCACCACGGCCACGGCGACGATCGCCGGGTGATCGCGCAGCACCGTCTCGATCTCGATGGGACCGAACTTCTCGCCACCGCGGTTGATGGTGTCGGAGAGCCGGCCCGCGGGGAAGACGTACCCCTCGGCATCGATCCGGGCCAGATCGCCGGTGTGGAACCAACCGGGCTGGACGTTCTGGTCGGACAGCACGACGAGCTCGCCGACCTCCCCGGCGGGGACGGCGTCCTCGGTGCCGGGAACGACCACCCGGATCTCCACGCCGGGCAGGGCCTTCCCGACCGAGCCGATCAGGTCGACGTTGCGGTGGTCGTCCGGGGCGAGGGTGGTGTAGGCGCCCAACGTCTCGGTCTGGCCGAAGACGTTCGCGAAAGCCACGTGGGGGAGGGCCTCCAGCGCCCGCAGGACGAGTTCCTTGGGGGCGGCGGCGGCGCCATAGGCCACGACGGCGAGCGAGCTCAGGTCGGCGTCGGGAAAATCGGGGTGGTCGAGGATCCGCTGCAGCATGGTCGGGACCAGGAAGGTGCTCGCCACCCTGTGGCGTGCGACGAGCTGGAGCCATTCGCCGGCATCGAAGCGCTCCTGCACGACCGAGGTGTTGGCGCCGTGCAGGCCGGTCAGCTGCCCGAGCGAACCGCCGACGTGGAAGAAGGGGACGCTCATCATGCCCACATTCGCCTTGTTCTCCGGCTTGAACGGCGGCGCGTAACTCATGAAGCGACGCGAGATCACGCCATGGCTGATCGGGATCGCCTTGGGCAGCCCGGTCGTGCCACTGGTGAAGAGGATCAGCCCGTCGTCCTCGTCGGTGCCGACGACCACCTCGCCCGAGGAGTCGCTGTCGCCGTCACCGTTGTGGAGCAGCTCGTTCGCGCCGAGCACACGGCCGTCGACGGCAGGGGAGACCATGTCGGCGAAGGCGGGACCGGTCACAGCCAACTTCACGCAACCGGCGGTCTCGATCAGTGCGGCGATCTCCTGTGGCCGCAGCGCCGGGTTCATCAGCGCCGCGGCCGCACCGATCCGGGCGGCGCCGAGCATGGTGGCGATCGAGAGGAGGTTGCCGACCTCGACGACAGGCACACGGTCGCCCGGCTGCACACCGGCGCGCCGCAACCCACGGCCGACACTGCGCGCCGCCGCGGCGAGCTCGCCGTAGGTGACGTTGCCGTCCTTGAGGATGAGCGCCGTGCGGGACGGATCGAGCGTGCTCGGCGCATCGATGAGCGAGGCGATGTTCACGTGCGGACGATCCCGCTCACCACAACGGCGACCAGGGCGAGGTCCGCAGGAGCTTGCTCTCCCACTGATCGCGCACCGCCAGCCCGTCGTACATCCATGTCCCCGGTCCTCGATGCTCAGGAGCGATGTCATTGGTGAGAAGCCGTAGGAGGTTGTCGGTGTTGTGGATCTTCTGCATGAGGGACGCCTCACGGCGTACGTTCGTCCCCAGGGCGGGGGTCAGCGGCGAGGTCGATGGTGATGAAGACCTCTTCGGGCGAGTGCTCGAGGCTCTTGGAGTACACGTTCCCGCAGGCCTCGATGTAGTCGAGAACCTCGTAGGGCCACATCGTGTCCTCCATGTACATGGTCTGTCCGTGCGTGGACCCGTCGGTGGGCACCGTGGCGAGGTCGACGTCCTGCATCGGCGACCAGTGGAGCGGCACCAGGATCTTCCCGACCACGTCGTAGCGCAACTCATCCGTGTCGCGCAGCCAGGATTGCAGATCGCCCTTCTGGCACCGCTTGACGAGGTCTTCCCATCCTGCTCCGTCCGAGATACCGGTGATGGTGACCACGTTGTAGGACACGCCGCTACCCACGGCGTGGTTGGTGTACCAGAGGAGGCGGGCGTAGTCGGTGTCGGCCATGAGGGACATCCAGCCGTCGCGATAGGCCGCTTCGAACTCGTCTTCCTTGAGCCCTTTGACCTTGTGGACTTCGTGCAGGTACAGCAACGTGACCCCCCGATCGGCGACGCGCACCACGCCCCGGGAGGGGCGCGACACGTTGCGCGGTTTGACGTTCGCTCTCACTGTGCGGCCAGTCGGAGGAATTCGCCAATGCCAATCCAGCATGGGTGTATTCGTTCTCGGCATGGAATCGGGACATGGAATCGGGGACCGATCAGGCCCCCTGCGCCCGAGTTTCGAGGCGATGGGTGCGGCGGCATCGAGCGAAGGGGGCCCGACGTTCGACGAGTTGGCGTTGCAGAGCTACCCCGAACTGTCGGCGCTCCGCCACGTCCACCACGCCGGCAATTCCTCGGGTGTCGTGGACGGTGCCGGCGCGGTGCTCGTCGCCTCACCCGAGTACGCCGCCAGCCGGGGCATGACACCGCGGGCGCGCATCGTGATGACGGCTGTGGCGGGGACCGAGCCCGTGATCATGCTGACGGCGCCCGCCCCGGCGACCGCACGGCTGCTGGCCAAAGCCGGCATGACGCTCGACGACATCGATCTCTTCGAGGTGAACGAGGCATTCGCCTCGGTCGTCCTCGACTGGTTCCGGGTGACGGAGGTCGATCGCGACAAGGTGAACGTCAATGGCGGCGCGGTGGCCCTGGGCCATCCGATCGGGGCCACCGGATCCATGCTGATCGGGACACTCCTCGATGAGCTCGAGCGCCGCGACCTCTCCACCGGGCTCGTGACGATGTGCACCGGTGGCGGCATGGGCACGGCCACCATCATCGAACGCTTGTGACCCGCACGCGACATCGGCGCCCCCATGACCCCCTGGTGGTCACGAAGACGCCGATGCGTGCGTTGGGTACAGCCCCTCGTTACTGGGTCAAAGGATGAAGTGAATAGTGCCGCCACCTGAGTCGCTCGGGCCATGGTCGGGGTGATCGCACGGGCGACCGTCCCAACAGTGACCGAGAGCATTGCGGGGGCGAACTTCAGCGGGGACCCGAGTTGCCGCCCTCTGTTCATCATCGCTTCGACGCCGCTCGACAAGGCTCGGATGTTCGGGATAAAGCACTCTGACCTTTCTGTAAGCCCTGGAGCACTTGCATCCTCAGCCCTCGGCCCACATCCTGGCAAGTCATCACAGGTGAATTGGTGGAACACCACCTGACACACCTATTGAGCGGCAACCGCTCAGGAGGCGACGAACGGCGGCAGCAGTCCCACGGCGTCGGCTGCCTGGGCATACGTGACCGCCGCCACCCCATGGGCGTGGGCCGCTCCATCGGCGAGCACGGACCCCACATAGGAGGGGTCACCGTCCAGCTCGGCCCGACGTTCACGGACGGGACGGAGGAGCTCGCTCAGCGCGGCGGCCACGTCCTTCTTGAGATCGCCATAGCGGGTGTAGCCCTCAGCCACCTCGACTGGCGTTCGACCGGTGGCGGCGGCCAGCAGGTCGAGCAGGTTGGCCAGGCCGGGCTTGGCCGCCCGGTCGTAGCGGACCTCGCCGTCGGTGTCGGTGACCGCTTTGCGGATCTTGCGGGTGATCTCCTCCTCGGAGTCGAGCAACCCGATCGTGCCCAGGGGGGACTCGACCGACTTGGACATCTTGCGCTCGGGATGCTGGAGGTCCATCACCCGGGCTGCAGCGCCCGGAATGGCCGCCTCGGGAACGGTAAAGGTCTCGCCGTAGCGGTTGTTGAACCGGATAGCCAGCTCACGGGCGAGCTCAAGATGCTGCCTCTGGTCGTCGCCCACCGGCACCGCCTCCGCCGCGTAGAGCAGGATGTCCGCCGCCATGAGCACGGGATAGGTGAAGAGCCCGGCGCGCACGGTCTCGTGGCCGTCGCTCTTCTCCTTGAACTGGGTCATACGGCGCAGCTCGCCGAAACTGGCGGTGCATTCGAGGAGCCAGGTGAGCCGGGTGTGCTCGGGGACGTGGCTCTGCACGAAGATGGTGGAGCGCTTGGGATCGAGGCCGACGGCCAACAGATTGAGGGCGGCATCGAGCGAGTTGCGGCGGAGCACCTGGGGGTCGATCTCGACGGTGAGGGCGTGGAGGTCGACGACGCAGTAGAAGGCGTCGCTGTCGTCCTGGAACGTCACCCAGTGCTTGAGCGCCCCCAGGTAGTTGCCGAGGGTGAAGTCGCCCGAAGGCGCGATGCCGGACAGGACCCGTTTCATGGGTCGCCATGGTAGGTCGGCTGCCCCCGGGGCCCGGACGTCGGGTAGTGGGCCTCCTGGCTGGACCTTCGGGGGGTGCACGGATCCGGGTGGGGGGTTCGGTATCGTCGGGCTGTGACCTATGCGGTGTCCACGCCCACGTTCGAGGGCCCGATCGACCTTCTGTTGCATCTCGTCTCCTCGCACGAGGTCGACGTGCTGGACATTCCGCTGCTGCCGATCGTCGACGGCTTCGTCCGGGTGCTGACCGAGCAGCGCGACCAGATCGACTTCAACCAGTTGTCGGAGTTCCTCCTGATGGCGGCCATCCTGATCGAGCTGAAGTCCCAGAAGCTGCTGCCGGGCCGGGAGAGCTCGGACGACGACGACGACCTCGTCGGGTGGGAGGAGCGGGATCTCCTCCTGGCCCGCCTGCTCGAGTGCCGGGCCTATGCCGCGGCCGCAGACGTCTTCGCCACGATGACCGAGGTCGCCGCCCGCTCGATACCCCGTGAAGTCGGGCTGCCCGCGGACTTCGCCGTGCATGCACCCGACCTCCTGGCCGGCGTCACGCCCGAGGAGCTGGCCCAGGCCTACCTGCGGGGTGCGGCCGAGCGTCCGGTACCCCGCGTGGACCTGTCCCACGTCACCGTCGACACCGTGTCCGTGGCCGAAGCCGTGTCTTCTCTGATCGCCCTGCCCCGGCGGGACCGGGCGACGTCATTCCGCACCCTGGTCGAAGGCTGCACCACGCGCATGGAAGTCATCGTGCGCTTCCTGGCCCTGTTGGAGCTGTGCAAGATGGGCCGGGTCACCCTGGGCCAGGGCCAGACCTTCGGCGATCTGCAGATCGACTGGCTCGAGAGCGAAGCCGTCCTGGCCGGCGTGACGAGCGGCCGGGGCCTCGGCGAAATGTCGGGCTTCGAGATCGATGACTACGAGGGATGAGGGATCACCATGGAGAATGACGAGCTCGCCCGGGCCATAGAGGCCGTCCTCTTCGTGGCGGTGGAGCCGGTGCTGCCCGGTCTTCTGGCCGAATTGCTCGAGGAGCCGACCGAACGGATCGAGGAGATCCTGACCTCGTTGGCCGACGGGTACGAGGCCGAGGGCCGCGGCTTCGTCCTGGCCCGCATCGCCGGCGGGGCCCGCCTGCAGACCCATCCCGATCTCGCCCCCTATGTCGAGCGCTTCGCCAACCGCGACGTCTCGCACCGGCTGTCGACCGCGGCGTTGGAGACGCTGGCCATCGTGGCCTACCGCCAGCCGGTGTCCCGCGGGCAGATCTCGTCGTTACGCGGCGTGAACGTCGACGGCGTGACCCGGCTGCTCGAACAGCGGGGCTACATCGAGGTGATCGGGCGGGCCGACGGGCCCGGACAACCGGCGCTGTACGGCACCACCGACCTCTTCTTGGAACGCCTCGGGCTCGATGCGCTGTCCCAACTCCCGCCCGTCGAGGATTTCCTGCCCGGGCCCGAAGTGGCGGGCGAATTCGAGACCGACCTGCAGGCCGCGCTCGGCGTGCACGGCGAGATCGGCACCGACGAGGTCTGATCCGGGTCAGCGTTCCCGGACGAACAGCGCCAGCAGTTCGGCGTAGGTGCGCCGCTGCTGGTCGTCGAACGCGGCGAGGAGCTTCTCCTCGACTTCCTGCGCATCGTTCGCGCACGCGGTGGCCACCCGCACGCCCTCCTCGGTGAGGTAGCACCGCCGGATGCGGCCGTGATTGGGGTCGTCGGACCGCTCGAGGAGAGCCAGCTTCTCGAGCGCGCTCACGGCGGCCATGACCGCTTGCGGGGTGATGATCAGCCGCCGTGCCATGTCGGAGCTGGACAGGCCGGGTGAGGCGTGCAGCTGGGTGAGCACGCCGGCCTGCGTGGCGGTGATGCCGTGGGCGCGCATTGCGTCTTCGACGCTCCGGCGCTGGCGCGCGAATGCGTGCTTCATCAACCACAGGATCGTGCCCGCAGCGTCTTCGGTCACGACGTGTCTTCTGTCACTAGAGGATCGTCCGCTCTGCTTTGAGCGCGGCGATCTCTTCCCACGTCAGGCCGAGGTCGAGCAGCACCGACTCGGTGTGCTCGCCGTGCTCGGGGGCCCGCGTGGGTCGGCCCGGCTGCTCGTCGAACTGGACGGGCGGCGTGACCATGGGCAACGTCGTGCCGTTGGCCATCTCGACGTCGGCGATGTAGCTGTTGGCCTGGACCTGGGGGTCCCCGGCCATGTCATGGGGGCTCTGGGTGGCCACCCATTCGCCCTCGAACTCGTGCGTCAGGATGTGCCGCCACCCGTCGAAGTCGCGCCCGGCGAAGATCTCCTCCAATCGCACCACGCACTCGCGGGCGTTCTTCTGGCGCGCCTCCATACTTTCGAACCGTGGATCGGTGGCCATCTCGGGCACCCCGAGCGCTCGGCAGAGGTCATGCCAGTAGCGATCAGGCGACAGCATCTGGAGATTGATGAAGCGCCCGTCACTGGTGCGGTACGGCATCATCAGGGGGTTCCAGGCCTCGTAGCGGCTGCCGAAGGCACGCGGGGGACCCCCGTCGTCGAGGCAGGCGTTCACAATGTCGATCTGCACCTGCCACATGCCGGCGGCGAGCAAGGACACGTCGACCACGGAGGGCTCACCCGTCGTGGCCCGGCGGTAGAGGGCCGTAGAGATGGCACCGGCGATGGTGAGACCGCCGACCACGTCACCGAAGGCCGGTCGTGGCCCGGCGGGCCACTCCGCGCCGGGTTGGGTGAAGACGTGCTGCATGCCGGTTCGGGCCCAGTAGGCCCCCGCGTCGTACCCGCCACGGTTGGCGTCGGGCCCCCGGGAGCCGAACGCCGTGCCGCGCACGTAGATCAGGGCCGGATTGTCGGCCCGGACGTCGTCGACATCGATGCCCAGCGTCCGCCGCGTGTCGGCCCGCAGGTTCGTCACGAAGACGTCGGTGTTCTCGAGCAGGCGGCTGAGAAGGCGTCGGCCCTCGGGGTGCTTGAGGTCGAGCCCGACGGAGCGCTTGCCCCGGTTGGTCGACTGGAACTGCGGGTCGATGCCCCCGTGCAGCTTGTGCAGCCCGGCCGTGACCAGCCCCCGGTAGGGATCGCCGGTCTCGGGGTGCTCGATCTTGATGACATCGGCGCCCCACTCGGACAGGACGGCGCCGGACATGGGGACGAAGACGTGCGACGCGACCTCGAGGACCCGCACACCGCTGAGAGGAGCCGGCACCAGACGCTCAGCGCTTGGCCGCGCCGACGAATTCGCCGAGCGTCGTGATGCGTCGCTCCTTCATCCCATGCGAGACGTTCGAGACGTCACGGCCTTCCGCTTCCTGGCGGAGTGCACCGACCGTGCAGCGCTCACGGGCCCGGGTGGCGAACGGGTCGAACGAGAAGAGTCGCATGGCGTTGGCGTGGGTGATCTTGTCGATCTGCATGTCGGTCAGGCCCTGCACGCTGTCCCACACGACCTCGGGGGAGCGCGGCCATGTGGTGTCGGAGTGGGGGTAGTCGCATTCCCAGGCCACCATGTCCTCGTTCATGGCGTCGAGGCTGCCCAGGCCGAACTTGTCGACGATGAAGCACGTGATGATCCGTTCACGGAAGATTTCGCTGGGGAGCTTGCCCCCGAGGTTCGGTTCGGTCCAGGCCTTGTGGTGTTCGTAGGTGTAATCGATGCGCTCGAGGAAGTAGGGGATCCAACCGACCCCGCCCTCGGCCAGTGCCACTTTGACGTTCTTGAACTTCTGGAAGACGGGGGACCACACCAGATCGGCCGCGGTGGGGTAGATGTTGATGCCCGAACAGGTGATCCGCACGTTCATCGGAGCGTCGGGCGACGTCGTGACCTCCAAGCCGCCCGAACCGATGTGGAGCGTGACGACGGTGTCGGTCTCGTCACACGCGGCCCAGAACGGATCCCAGTGGTCGCCGTGGAGCGAGGGGAGCCCGAGGGCGTGGGGGTTCATGGAGAAGCTGACGCAGTGCGATCCCTTGGCGGCGGTGCGGTGCACCTCGGCCGCCATCAGCTGCGGGTCCCATATCGGGGGGATCGTGCAGGGGATGAACCGGTCCGGGTAGGCGCCGCACCAGGCCTCGATGTGCCAGTCGTTGTAGGCCTGCAGCACCGCCAGGGCGAGGTCGGGATCCTGCTCGGCCCGTGAGGCGAAGAACTGGCCGCAGAAACGCGCCATGGACGGGAAGTTCAGCGAGCCGAGCACGCCGTTGGCGTTCATGTCCTTGACGCGCTCGTCGACGTCGAAACAGCCGATCCGGATCTCCTTGAAGGTGGTCGGTTCCAGGCCGTACTCCTCGGGCACCCGACCGGCGACGGCGTTCAACCCGACGTTGCGCGCTTCACCCTCGCCGAAGACCCACTTCTCGCCGATCTCGTCGTTGACCAGTTTCGGCGCCCGATCGCGGTACTTGGCCGGCACGAAGTCCTCGAACATGTTCGGCGGCTCGATCACGTGGTCGTCCACGCTCACCAGAATCAGATCGTCCATCTCCATGGCTGTTCCCCACCCTTCTGCTCTGACGTCGTCGAATGGCATCGTCGAATGGCATCGTCGAATGGCATCGTCGAATGGCATCGTCGAAATCAATTGACAATCACTTTCAATGCTCCAGTGTAACCCGAAGCAGGTGGTGGGAGCAGGGAGAAGCGGCCGCCACGATCAAGGTCCTGCGCAGCGTGAAGTCCTACAACGGCAACGGGCTGCTGCCGGTGCCGTTCAACTACTCGACGAACTTCGGACACGACACGTCGCCGGCCTGCGGGTGGTATCTGCGGGCCCAGAAGAGCGGGTTCGCGCTGGTCTCCAAGAAGCCATTCTGCGGCACTGATTTCCCGGGGACCTCGACCGCGAACGCCAGCTCAAGCCGCGCTGTCACCAGACGCGACCTGCCCCTAGACCCACTTGACAGTTTGGTTCTGAACAGATGAGGCAAGTTTTGAGTCAAGCGGCGAGGCGAGCTCTTCGGACGTGGAGGTCAAGTTCGCGCTCGTAGGTGCGCCAGGCGGCCGTGAGCGGACGCGGTGCTGGTGGAGAGGGCCGAGTGAGGTCGGCGAGATCGGTCAAGGCGGGGACGATGACACGGCTGGCCAGCTGAGTGAAGAAAGCACTGATGCGCAGGCCGTAGGCGCTGACCCGGTAGGTGTTGGTCCCCTCGATTCGTTCGATGAGGCCCTTGAGTCGCAGGCGCCGCAGGTCATAAGAGGCCTGGGCCGAGGAGTAGTCCTCCCGCCAGTGCGCGGCCATCTGGGTGCGCAGGGATCTGTTGGTGAGGCCACCGAATGACGTGGGCGAACGCGGCCACAGAACCGAGCAACGCCATGGTCCGGGGATCGCCGAATCGCAGAGCGGGTGCCCGCTGGCCGTCGTGGACGCTCGGGAGCACGAGCGACTCGAGGGTGGCTGGGTCGGGGAGGCCGGGTCGGCCCTCACCGAGGGCGGCCAAGAAGCGGGCATTGGTGGAAGCCCCGACGCGTCGTAACGCCTTCCAATTCTCGGCGTTGAGGGTCTTGTGGAGCGCGAAATCGCTGGCGTTATTGACCGTGGTCTCCACTCGGAGGGCGCGGCCTTCTTTCAGATAGGCCTTGGCCTTCGATGACTTGTAGTGGATCTGGAGCTGAGGGGCGACGTCGCGGGTGATGACCTCGGTGGCAAAACGCCCCGGTGTCTTGTGTATGCCGCGGTTGACCACCGTGCGGTCGACGACCAAAGAGACCCGCTCGGGACGACCGAGGTCGAGATGATCGCCGATGGCGGCCTCGAACCAGGCCCGGGCCCGACGCGGTTGGTCGAACACCGCAGTGTCGGAGACTTCGAGCTGGGCGATGGAGTAGGACCACTCGAACCCGGCCGCGCGGTCGCGCGCACAAAGGGGATCGGGGACGACGGCCATCATGCGCGCCAGGAGTCCGCGCAGATGACCGGCACTAAGGCTGGCGCAGATGCGATGGGCCGCGGCGGGATCCTCCACGGAGCGCAGTCCGTTGTCGAGGGCCTCGAAGCCGATTCCGGCCTTGGCCAGCTGACACTTGGCCCACTCGTGCCCGTTGGCGCAACACCACAGTGGGTAGGGCGCATAGGTGCACATCTTGACAAAGGCGGGTCCCCATTCGGGATCCGAGAAGTAGAAGTACCAGTGGTCGGGCACCGATGACTGGCGACGCCAAGCCATGTGCGGATGGCTGCGGCGATGTCCAGCATGGGTCTCGTCGACGTAGCCCCGCCAGACCGAAGTCCTCTCTTGAGCCTTGCCCACCAGTACCAGTCCTGGTCGACCGGCGGTCGCTGCCGCATCTTGATGGGGACGCGCCAGGTCCTCTTTGGACTCTCCCGCCTTGAAGCGCACGACGGGCACCCCCGTGGCGGCCTCGAGTGCCTCGAACTCGGCAACGAGCCGTTCGCGGTTGCGGTTGAGCAGGGCAGGAGACGGGATAGTTCCTCCCCGGTTGAGCAGGAATTTGATCAGCCCGAACTCGTATTGGATCCCCGGGATGTAGCCCCTGACCCCGATGCGGTCCACCGAGGTGCAGCGAAAGCTCACGTGCTCGTCCAGTAGCCTGGCCACGGTCCCCATGGCGGCCTCCTCTCCGACCGTTGGCGCGGTCGATCAGCAGTTGATTGTCAAGGGAGAACGCTATGGGGACCCTTGCATCCTTTGCTCACGGGGGACCTCGGCGATGGGCATAGGGCCGGCTTGGCCGGCCCGTCACCGACCCACCGCAACACAGGTCGCCCATCCGCGAGCGAACTCAGACCAAGCTGGAGAGCGACAACCGTGAGTCCTCCGCGACGACGCTACGTCGTCTGAGATCGCTCGCTAAACGTAGGCGTGCACCACGGCCCGGTAGTTGATGCTGGGTGCCGACCCGAGATCGGTCCGGGGGATGCCGCCGATGCGGCGGCCGAGACGGGTGCGCAAGGGCTCGGGTTGTGGAGTGGGAGCATCTGGTGGCCCCTCCACGGTGCGGACGGAGGAGAAGCCGGCGGCCCGGCACAGCGCGTGGAGACTGTCGATCGTCGGGACGTACCAGTTTCCGAAGTCGGCCTGCACTTCGCCACCGGCGTGGAACTGCAGGAGCCGCTCGTGGTCGAGGTTCCTCATGTGGACGGCTTCGGTCTCGATCACCGCCACCTCCTTGGTGATCGATCGCACACGCTCGAGACACGTCAGCGGCTCTTTCATGTGATAGAGCACGCCGAGGTAGAGGACGACATCGAAGACGCCGAGTGGTTCGAGGTCGTCTGTGGCGAAGTCGGCCAAAATGGGCTCCACCTTCGAGCCCAGGGCTGCCTTGGCGAACTCGAAGCCGCGTCGTCCGGGCAGATCGGGCTGCCAGAATTCCGTGAGGTCACGCGAATGGTCGGGCAGAGTGCCGTTGGCGAAACACTCGTTCCAATACGTTCCCCGGGCGACGAAATCCACGCCCCAGGCGTAGTTGTCGAGAGCGACCACCCTGCTGGCGCCGCCCTGCTCGGCCAAGAAGGAGTACTTCCCGTCCCAGGCACCGATGTCGATGACACTCTTGCCGGTCACGTCGGGGAGGATCTCGCCTCCCCGGGGCTGCACGCCGATGCCCTTGGTCACCACGCCGTCACCGAGGTCGATGGTGTGAAACCACATCAGGGCGTCAGCTTGGTCTTGAAGGCTCTCTGGCGAGGTCATAGCGGCTCAGAATAGCTGGCGTAGGTCCGGCAACGGAGGTTGATGACTGCGTCGACGGGCGGCGCCGGCCATGGCATCAGGCCTTTCTCTGGATTGGGTGCGGCAGGTTCCGCGCGGTGCACGCGGGGGATGACGGGGTGGAGCGGGAATAGACGCAGATCCACCTGCCCATCGTTCGTGGAAGTATCCCCAAATGGAACTGATCTTCGTCCACGGAGCGCTGGTGCGTGACGGGCGGTGGTGGTGGCAGCAGGCCGCAAGCCTGCTCCGGGAGCGTACGGGCATCCAAAGCCGAGCTGTCGCATTGCCGTCATGTGGCGAGACCACCCCCGCGCAGGTTGCGGGCGGTCTGGTTGCTGACGCCGCCGCCCTGCGCCGTGCGCTCGACCTGGTGGATTCGGCGATCGTGGTCGGGCACTCCTATGGCGGCACCGTGATGGCCGAAGCCGGCCGGCATCCCGCGGTCGCGCACCTGCTCTACGTGTCGTCCTACCTGCCCGACGTTGGACAGTCGCAGGGCATGATCGTGAGCGGTGAGAGCGATCCGGTCTCGATCGGTGACAACGGGGACGGCACACTGAGCCTGTCGGGCTACGACGTCACCTCGTTCGGAGCCCGCTTCCTTCAGGACGCAGACGATGCGACGCAGCACCAGGCATGGGAGCGGCTGACCCCGCAAGCTGCCGGGGCATTCATGACGCCGACGACTGCCGCTGGCTGGCAGGGGATCGACTCGACGTACGTCGTCTGCGGGGAGGACCGCAGCACGTCGATCGCGTTGCAGCGTGCGCACGCGGACCGAGCGACCCGCTCCGTCGAGCTACCGACCGGTCACCACCCTTTTCTCACTCGTCCCGATCTGATCGTCGAACAGGTGCAGGCGCTGTTGCAGCACGTGTGAGCTACGCCAGGCATGCTTTCTTCGTGAGGCCGGGCATGTATCCAGCGGATGACGAAGCAATGACGGTGATGGATCGCCTCATCGACGCGTGCCCGTCCTTCTCTCTAGACGAACTAAACGCCGACCTCCCCTGGTGCGCCGCCGGCCAGATGGGGCAGCACCTGGCCGAAATGATTGCCGAGGGCCGAGGATCAGAAACCGAGCGGACGTTGGCCGAGGTAGAGACGATATTCCACGAGTATGCACCCAACTCACGGGCCGTGAATCTCCTTACGGTCGGTTTGATGGAGGGAATCAGCCCGGACCGGGGCGATTTTGCGGCACTCCTGGGGCCCGAGTCCCGGCGCTGGTGGAACGGCCTGAACGCTTACATGGGAGGCCTCCACCCGAGACTCGAGCCGCTCGACCGCGACCCCACGGTGGACTTGCCAGACTGACTCGGATCCGGCGAAGCCGGAAACGTCATGCGCCTCAGACGGCGGCGGCGACCGGCGCGCTTTCTCCCGTGGACACTTCGCTCGAGCCCGCAGAGATGAACACGGCACTGACGACCGCGCCCAGTGCGAGCAGCCCCGCGCCGACGGCAAAGGCGATGGCGTATCCGTGAACGACGCCGGCTTTGGTTGCCGCGACCCCGTGGGTCAGGATGTAACTCGCGGTCGCCGTCGCCGCGAGCGTGTTGAGAAGTGCAGTGCCGAGGGAGCCGCCGATCTGTTGCGTGGTGTTCACGAGCGCACTCGCCACACCCGCGTCCCGATCGCGAATACGTATGAGGGCGGTGCTGCTGAAGGCCGGGAACGCCAGGCCGAGGCCCATGCTCATCAGGATTTCTTGTGGAGCCACATGGACCCAGAAATCACTGTGCACACCAATCTGCGTGAGCCAGGCCAACCCGCCCGCGGCGACGAGGAGGCCGACCGACATGGGGATGCGAGGGCCGATCCGCGGGACGAGACTCGTCGATGCACCGGCGGCGAGAATGATCCCGAACGCGAAGGGAAGGAAGGCGAGCCCAGCCTTGAGCGGCGAATAATGCAGGACGCTCTGCAGGTAGTAGCTCAGGAAGACGAACATGGCGAAGAGGCCGGCGCCCGTGAGCAACGAGGCGAGGAACGCACCGCCTCGGTTCCGGTCCCGGACCACCCGAAGAGGGAGCAGCGGGTGACTTGTCCGCGTCTCGAGGAGCACGAACGCCGCCAGGAGGACCGCTGCGATAACCAAGAGGACGACGGTGACCGTTGCCCCCCAACCGTCGCTCTCGGCTTTAGTGAAGCCATAGACCAGGCTGACCAGGCCGAGCGTCGAGAGCACGGCCCCGGGCACGTCGTAGCGGGTCGAGCCCTCGGTCCGGCTTTCGTGCACCACCAGGATGGCCCCGATAGAGGCCAGGACCGCGATGGGAACGTTGACGAGCAGGCACCACCGCCACGAGGCGTACTGCGTGAGCAGCCCGCCGAGGAGCACCCCGATCGCGCCTCCCGCACCGGATACGGCGCCGTAGGCGCCGAACGCCTGGGCCCGCTCCTTCGCGTCGTGTTGGAAGGTGATCGTCAAGATGGAAAGTGCGGCCGGCGCCATGAGAGCGGCGAACGCGCCCTGCAGGGCGCGCGCAGCGAAGAGCATCGCTTCGTCGACGGCGAGGCCACCCAGTGCGGATGCGCCCGCGAAGCCCAGCAGCCCGACGACGAACATCCGCTTTCGGCCCGAGAAGTCAGCTATCCGGCCGCCCAGGAGCAAGAGACCTCCGAATGCGAGGGTGTACGCCGTGATGACCCACTGGCGGTTGGCGGTGGAGATGTGGAGGGCGTGCTGGGCCGAGGGCAAGGCAATCGTCACGATGGAGGCATCGAGGACGATCATCAGCTGTGCCACGATGACCACAGCGAGGATGCCCCACCGCTTCGGGTCTGGCTCGTTCCCGCTGCCCATATGCGAAGACGGTTCGGCCTCGACGTCGTTTGACTCCACGATCTCTCTCTTCCGTTCGCCCGATCTGAGGGCGGCTGGGCGTACCCAGAAAGTACCGGGAGCTGCGTTGCTCCCGTACGCTTCACGATATCGAGGGGGTGTCTCACGACCCGTGCTCCTCGGCGACTCATCCGAACGGGTGCTCCTACGCGGTCACGCCGTAGATCCTCCGCGCGCGGGCTGAAGGTCGTTGCCATGATGTGACGCCATTGGGGTCTGACGTGCGAGCGGACGTGCTGCGGGCAGCGTCACCGCAGAGCCGATCTGGCCGGTGAATCCGGCCCAACGAGGGTGATGGCCCCCTCGGGGCAGGCGACGACGCACAATCCACAGGCACGGCAGGCATCGGCATTCGGGGTATAGGCGGTCTGGCGGCGATGGGCGAGCACTCGCACCTTGGCCAGCGTGGACAATCCCTTGAAGTCGCTGTCGTCGATGCGTCGTATCTCGAAGACGTCGTGGGGGCACACGACCACGCAGTCCCGCTTCGCTTCGCATCGTCCGTGATCGACGATCGGGGTCCAGCTACCCGCCACGGCGTTACACCGCTCCCCGGGGCGGTCGGGGTGCTGAGCCGCCCGGCGCCTCTTGGCCAGCTCTTCGGTTTCAGGTGACGGTGTCATCTGAGTTAACGTAGACGGCCGAGATGACAGTGTCAACCGAAACAACGTGAGGCGCCGTGACTAACCGCCAGGAAACGGCTGCAAAAACCCGCCGCGCCTTGCTGGACGCTGCCGCCGAGCTCCTCGACGCCGGCGGCCCAGAGTCAGTCACCTTGCGCGAGGTGGGCGCCCGCGCCGGCGTGTCCCGGAACGCGCCCTACCGGCACTTCGCTGACAAGGAGGCACTGTTGACCGCTGTGGCCGTCGAAAGCTGGGATCGTCTCGCCGTGGCCCTTGGGGCAACCCGTGCCACGAATGCCGCTCCGTCGACACGGCTGCAAGAAGCCTTGATGACATTCGTGGAGCTGGGGAGAAAGCGTCCTCACCTCTACAGACTGATGTTCGTCATACCCAAGAGCGACCCCGGAGCAGGGGCGCGCGCGGCTTCCCGGGCTCAAGAGGAGTTCCTGTCCATTGTGGCCGCCGTGGTCGGAGAGGAAGACGCGCAACGCGACGGCGCCCTGCTGTTCAGCAGCGCGCACGGTATCGCCGAGTTGGAAATCAGTGGGCACCTGACCGAAGAAAAGTGGCGCACGACCGCAGAAGATCTGATGGCAACCTTGGTCGTCATGGCCGCCGACCACCACCCGGCGAGGCGCACCATTCTCCCCGACCCACCCGTGGTGTGATCCTCAGGGTCGCACGGGAGTGGACTTCGTATACTGCGGCGTCACCGACCGAACGTGAGGGGACGACAATGACCGACCCGACATTCGAGGATTGGCTGGGGATCGTAGGGGGACTGAACCGCATGGCCGCCCTCATGGACGCGCGCGAATGGGATCGCATCGGTGAGGTCGTTCTCCCCGACGCGTGGTGCTACGGCCAATCGGGTCTGGAGGCGATCGTCGCCAACGTGCTGCGGCGCGCCCTTGGGGGTTGCGGCCCGACACAACATCTCCTCGGCAACTACGACATCCACGTCGATGGCGACGTCGCGACATCGCGCTCGCTGATCCGTGCGTACCATCTCGAAGCGGGGGGAGAGGAACTGGAGGAGCCCCGCACATACATATGGATGGGGGTCTACCTCGACCGCTGGAGGCGGACTGGTGAGGGCTGGAGAATGAGCGAACGCAAGACCGAGACGAACGTCTCCGTCGGCGACGCCTCGGTCCTCCAGCCGGGATGACCCCGATGGGGCGGCGCGCCTGATGACGCCTATCCGACTCGCACTGCCGCCTTGCGACAGGCCTCCTCCTCCGTGGGGTCCTCTGCGATCTGGGTGAGCCGCTCGTAGATGCCGGGAAGAGTTCTGTCCACCGCCCCGATTTCGGGGTGCCCGATCACGGCCCGTAGGGCAAGTCCTCGGGAGAGCAATCCCGGTAGTCGGGATCAGGTTCGTCGACGAACTGCACTGCTTTTACCGTCAACAGGCCATCGAGGATGGCCCGCGCGATGCGGTGCATTCCATCCATCACGCGCCCGTCCGAGCCAAGGATGATCGGATAGGAGAGGTCCACTTCTTGCATGAGCCGCACGTGATCGATGATGCGTCGGACCGTTGGTTTGGGCCCGAACTCGAACCAGAAATCAGTGTCAACATCGGTGATGGACTCGATCGCCACCTCTTTGACCGCGAGGCTCGAACTGGCGACGATGAGGTTGTCCACATCCCAGGCATCCAGACCGCTGGCGCTCGGTCTGAAATTGTATTGCTTGCGCATCCGCCCATTCTGGTCCAGGGGGGTCCCGCAGGCCCAGCTCGCGGCCAGAATCACTGCCGGTGTGGAAACGCAAGAAATGTCATTAACATGCCTCCATGGCCGGCAACGAGCCCGAGGCGAGCTTCGGCAAGCGCCTGGAGGCCCTCGCCCTCGCCCCGTTGCTCTGTGTTGTCACGCTCGGGATCGGCTGGATCGTCTGGTGCGCTCTGGAATGGCGCAACGGCCGGACCCCGAGCTATCGGGTCTTGAAGCTGCATGTTGTCCGGTTGTCGGACGGCCAACCAATTCGTCTGGGGAGATCGATCGTCCGCAGCGGCATGTGTTGTCTCTTGCTCGTACCAACGATCGTGGTGTGCGCCATCGTCGGCATTTCCTTCGCCTTTGGCGCCTCCGCTCCCGACAACCTGCTGCGCGATCCCCGGAGGGCCCCGTGGGACCACTTCACTCGGACAAAGGTGACGAGTGAACAAGCGGAACCGTCGGTGGGAGGAGAATTCAGACCGGTCCTCGAGCCGATCGATCTGGCAACTTCGAAAAAGCCCTCCAACGCGCGTTACAACTGAGTGAGCGACCGCTGCAGGCGGCGGCGACAGATTGCCGTCTAGCGGATCTGTAGTGTTCACGGACCGAACGAATCGGAGGGCCACATGACGGTGGGCGGCACAGGCGGCACGGAGGATCCGTGGAGTCGGCAGTACTCCATGCTCCGGCGGGCGTTGATTTCGAGCACTGTATTGGTGGCCGTGATCATCGTCGTCGATCTGACCCGTAAGCACGGAGCTCCGCTCGCCCTGGGGATTGCCGCAGCATGGCTCGTCCTTGACACAATCTTCATTTACTTCTTCCTTCGGTCCGTACGACGGAGACATTCCCAGACGTCATCGGGATTCGGGACCCCGAATCGGTTCAGATAGAACCGATTCGACAGGAAGGATTTATGACCTCCGAAATCGCTCCAGTGACTGTGTATTGGCGGCCGGGTTGCCCGTACTGCTGGCGACTTCGGAGCAAACTGCAGCGTGCCGGCATCCAAGTGGACGAAATCAACATTTGGGAGGATCCGGACGGGGCTGCCTTTGTGCGATCGGTCACGGGTGGCGATGAAACGGTACCGACGGTGCGCATCGGAACACGGTCGCTTGTAAATCCATCACCGCGGGAGCTCCTGCAATTGATCCGCGAAACCTACGGTTAGGGGCGTGCGTCACTGGCACCAGTCGGCGTCAGCCCTAATCAGGAACGATCGACTCGGATGACGATTGTCCCCGATACCTTGTCGTGCAGCGTCTGGTTCTTCGGATCCCACAGCGGGAAGAGCATGTCGAGCACCCAGGGAAAGAAGAACACGGCGATCATGAGCCATTCGAAGAGAGCGCGCCCGAGCGCCGTCGGATAACCGATGGGCGCTCCAGTCGAGAGCTTCACTGCTTTTGTCCCCGCCACCATCATGCCTACCGTCTGTGCCCGACGACTGCCGCACATGAACGTCCCGTAGAGAACGACGATCAGGGGGGTCAGCAGGGCGCCTGGCATTCCCCATCTGAAGTTGCTGTTGTTCGAGGAGAATCCGTTGCCGTTTGTGGCGAAATGACTGTAGTGAAAGGAATGGGTCAGGCCCGAAATGACTCCGCACACGACGAGAAGGATGAGCCAATCGATCAACCAACCTCCAAGTCGCGCTCCGTAGTTGGCCAGTTGTGGGCCGGCGTACGACGGGGGACCACCGACGTTGTAGCCAGGGGCGGCAATGTAGGGAGGAGGGGGGCGGTAGTCAGGGTGGGACTCGGGCGGGTACCACTTCTGATCCGATGCCATCCACCAACCCGGGCCCTGCGAAACGGTCGACATGTGTCTTCCTTCCTCGTGAAGCTCGGACCAGTGCGGCTGGAGTCCCGGTCGAACGCCTCCTACCGTACCGACCTTCGCTTGCGACAACGTGGATGAATCGCTGCGTCATGGACAGCGGTCCAATTCTGCTCCAAGGGGGACAATGCCATGTGAAACGCTCAACAACTCTTGCCCAACACGCGTGTCGCCGTCGGCGCCATGGCGGAGGCAGGGTCAGGATCAGGATGTGTCTAGGAGCGAGCCTCGGAGTCGGTGCGCTTGTGGACGTCGATTGCAGCAGCTGCCTTAGCAATTCTGCGAACGCGCTCGGGATCAGCCTCTGACGTGAAGGCTCTCTTCGGCACATGGATCGTGCTTCCATCAGCGAAACTGGTCGATACGAACCGGTTGGAGATCTTGCAGCCGGTGACCTCCGACCATTGGAACGGCTTGGTTCCGTCGGGGTTGGTGACCTGCACGCGGGCCGGACCCCACCTCACACGGACATCGCGGCACAGGACTTTCAACTGGCCGTGATCCCAGATTGTCATCACCACAATCAACAGCACAGCACACACGAGCAATCCGGCGAGCACACCGACCACGTACGGGGGACCAACGGCCCCCACGAAGACGACGAGGAGAACGGCTAGTCCCGGACTGATCCTGAGGAGACGTCTGGACCAGAAGCCGCGAAGGATCGCCCTCGCCTCGGACCGCTTCAGGGTGTAGGAGACGTCGACTTGTCCCGAAGGAGCGCCACGATTTCCAGGAATGTCGCTGGACACCTCTCTATTCTCCCTCATCGGCGGCTGAGCCGTCCCATGTGAATCTCGGTTAGACATGTGCGCACGCGGTATGCCAATCCCTGCTGAGACCTCTGCTCAGCCTTCGAGAAATCAGGCCGTCGATGAGCGTTACCAGCGTTACTCGTTTCCACGCTGCCGAGGGCCAGGAAGAGTCCCTCCTGGAGCTGCAGACCGAGGGGCGGCGACGCATGGTGGCTGCCGATGGGTGCGAGTCATTCGTTATCCTGCAGGACCAGGCCGACGCAAGATCCGTCACGTTCATCCAGACCTGGTCGTCCCGGGAATCCCACGACGCCGCCTTCGGTGAGCTCATCCTGGCCAGTGGGCACCTGGAGAAGGTTCTCGGGAAACTGGACGCCGCCGTCGACCAGACGTTCTACAGGGTCGTCACGGCGGATCAGAGTCCGTCAGGCGATTGAGACGGGGTTTGCCTGATCGGCCGCGGCGATAGTCTGCGCAATGAGGACGGCAATCGTGGTAGGCCCGACCCCTCCCGGAACGGGCGTGATCAAGCTCGCCACCGAAACCGCTTCAGTGAAGTGCACGTCGCCGACATTTCCCTCGTTGTAGCCGGCATCGATGACGACGGCACCCGCTTTGATCCAATCGCCTCGCACGAAGAGCGGCCGTCCCACTGCTGCCACCACGATGTCAGCGGTGCGCACGATGGCGGGAAGCCCCCTCGTGCGAGAGTGGCAGTAGGTGACTGTGGCATCTCGGGCCAGTAGGAGCATTCCGATGGGTTTCCCCAGGATCGGGCTGCGGCCGATCACCACCGCATGCAGCCCCGCCGGATCAACGTCGTAGGCCTCGAGAAGCCGCATGATGCCACCGGGCGTGCACGAGGCGAACCCCGGTAGCCCGAAAGCCATCGAAGCGAACGAGAGCTTGGTCACCCCGTCGACGTCCTTGGTCGGGGCGATCGCCTCGAACGCCGCCCGCTCGTCAACCCTCGCAGGGACCGGGTGCTGGAGGAGGATGCCGTCGATCCTCCGGTCAGCGGAGAGTTTCTCGATGGCGTCGACAACCTCTCGCGTTGTCGCGGTCTCCGGTAGGGCGACCATGAGGGATTCGACGCCGATGCGCTCGCAACGTGCCTGCTTCATTTTGATGTAGGTGACCGACGCTGGATCACCTCCGACGAGCACGGCCGCCAGGCACGGCCTGCGCCCGACCCGCTCGGTAAAGGCCGCTGCCCGCATCCGACAGTCTTCGAGGATGGTGCGGGAGAGCGCTGCGCCATCCATTAGCTGAGCACCGCTGTGTTGTGCCATGTGCCGCTCCTAGGGTCGATGGAATCGCCCAGGCGTACGGCTCGTCGTGGCCAAAGCCACGAGGTCGCTCCCCGGTGGTTATCCCACCTCAGCGCCAGTAACGACCCGGTGTCGAGACTATTCGCTCCCGCAGTGAGGGTGGGTCTCATGTCTGGCCCGCTTGACCCGGGCAAATGACAGTGATGTGATTTGGGAGTGGGGCACGTCGCCCAACGATGTTTCGGGGAGGACGGATGAGCGAGACGCTGAGCAAGGCCCTGGTTCTCACGCTGCTGCAGCACGCCGAGGACTTCCCCTGGAGGATGCAGGAGATCGGCCTCATGAGCCTGCGCCTCGACGACCGGCGGGAGCACCGGCTTCACATATGGGACCCGAGTTACTGCGGCGAGGAACCACCGATCCACGACCACCCGTACGACTTCACCTCGACCATCATCGTGGGCGAAATGACCAACTCCCGCTACCAAGAGGATCCCGCAGGCGATGCGTACGTGCGCTTGCGGTACCCTCCCGGGGCCGAGGTCGAGCGCCAGTCGGACAGGGTGCGGTTGTCTTCGACCGCAACGGCCTTCGGCGAGGGCGACAGCTATGTTCAACGCGCCCCCGAACTCCACGCCAGCCGACAGCTCCCTGGGACCGTGACGGCCATCCGGTGCTCGTGGGTGGACGCGCCCACATTGACCGTGTGTCTTCGGAGTGAGGACTCCTGGGTCTCAGGGCAAGGACGAGACGCGACACGCGAGGACATCAAGAACTTCAGCGCCAAAGCCCTGGAGTGGTTCTAGAAACACTTGGGGTCCGGGGTTGCGGCGGCCCTCGCTCAGGTCGCCCCCTCTGTCAAAATGCTCGTGTGACAGACGAACGAGGCAACTCGGGGAAATCCCTGGCTGTCCTCATCGACGCCTACTGTCGGCGTGTCGCCCCGGCGACCCTTGAACAGCACGCCGCGAATTCGATCTCCTCCCCACTCGGGATTTGGCTGCTCCTGGCCGCCTGTGTCAGCGCAGCGGTGGGCCAAGATCAAAAGAAGCTCGAGGACGCACTCGGTTGCTCGTCGGCGCACGCAGCGGAACTGCTGGTCGACTTTCTGGCGGATCCTCCGCCGGCGCTGCGCAGCGGGGTGGCGTTGTGGGTCAGGAACACCGAAACCACGGCTGCGTTCACCCAATGGAGCGCGAGCCTCCCGAGCCAGGTCGAGAGGGGAGAGATGCCGTCTCAGGGCGCAGCCGATGCCTGGGCGGAGGATCGCACCTTGGGCCTCATCAAGAGGTTTCCGGTGCAGATTACGGATCTGACACGCCTCCTCCTCTCCTCCGTGCTGGCCACCGAAGTCTCTTGGCGAACGCCGTTCGAGGTCGTAGAGGCAAGCGATCACCTGCGGGCCTCGAGCCCATGGCAAGGCAAGACAGACCACGTCCTTCGCGACCGTCGCCCTGACACGCCTCCGATGATGCTGGCCACGACCGAGGCAGCCGGAGTCGTCGCCGTGCATTTCGCCTTGGCCAACGAGGATCTCGCCGTGCTGTCGGTGGCGGCAGATCCACAGATCGACCGCGCACTTGTGCTCGAGGCCGCATACGAGGTCGCGCGACTCTGCCGTGATGATCGGCTCCGCTCGGCCAACTGCTCACTCTTCGACCTCCCCCTCGGCAGCGGTCACTCCTGGGAGATCGCCGAACGCGAGGAGAGGGCCGTGGCGGCGGGAGAGCGATCGGAACGGATCGAGGGCACCGTCCTCGCCGCTTGGCAGGCGGACAGCACGTTGAATCTGCTGGCTTCGGAGTCGTTTGCGGCCGGGCCTGCGCTTTCGGCACTGCTCGGTCTCATCGGGCCCGATCCACGCGGCGACGAATTCGAGGCTGTGCATTCGGCCGTCGCCTCCTACACGCCTACCGGCTTCGAGGCCGCGGCGATCACGACTTTCGCCCTCATGGGGTCGCTTGGCCGCTCCCCAGGCGAACGCGGTCTGACCCGCACGGCCACCCTCCACTTCGATCATCCCTACGCCGCGGTTGCGTTGGCGGGAACTCCGGCCGATTTCACAAGAAGGCGTGCCGGTCATACCGAGCAGTTTTGCCTGCCACTCTTCAGCGCCTGGGTGAGCACGCCTCAACGCTTTTCGTCGATGTAGTCGGGCCGGGGCGGTGGTAAATTGAGGGGCCTGTGACCCCGGTGTCCGACGACCAATGGTGACGAACGAAGTGGAGGCGGAAAGCTTCGAGTGGATCGTGAGCCAACGTCCCCGATACGCGGCCGCCCTGGTCGATATCGAGACGGCACTATGGGGGCAAGAGGCCATCGCCCCACTGCTGCTCGAGTACTGCCGCCTGCGCATTGCCCAGCTGCTCGGGTGCGAGGCCGCGCTCGTTCACCGCACCCCCGAGGCCGTCGCCGCCGGACTGGACGAGGACATGGTGAGCTCGCTGTCGCAGTGGCCGACAGACGTCAGGTTCTCCGACCAGACCCGTGCCTGCCTCGGGTACGCCGAACAACTGCTCATCGACGCCCAAAGCGTCTCGGACGAGGAGGCGGATCGAGTGATCGACGCGGTGGGGCAAGGGGGATTTCTGGTGCTCACGTACGCGTGTGGCCTGTTCGAAACGACACAGCGTGCCCGTCTCACTATCGGCGCAGGGAGGTGGTGAGATGAGAAGCGTCCCCCGGACCGACGTCACGCTCGAAGACGTCGCCCCGGATCTCGCCGCGGCCCAGGCCACCTTCATGGCCGTCGCCTATCCGGGTGCTGTCGATCTCGTCACCCGGGAACTCCTACGGATCCTCAGCGGGCGACTGTCGCACTGCAGGCTCTGTAGCAACCTCCGCCTACGCGCGGCAATCGACCGCGGCTTCGACGAGTCGATGGTCGGTCATCTCGAGGATCCGGCGAACAGTGACCTTCCTGAGCGTCAACAGATCGTGCTGCGACTGGCCACCGCGTTCCTGACCGCACCCACGAGCTTCAACGCCGAAGACCGGGAGGTGCTGGAGCGTCACTACAGTCCTGAACAGATCGCAGAGCTCATCCTCGATCTCGTCCGCTTTCGTCCCGGTTCGAAGCTCATGGTCGCGTCGGGCCGCGAGCCTGACATCGAGGATCTCGTGTACGCGTGAAGACCAGGTCGGATCAGGCGGATTGGCCCGATCCACCACTTGAACATCGTCTCCGATGACAACCTGGGAGGCTTGCTCGGCGTAATTCAGGTGGATGAGCATCAGAAGTCACACGGTTCTGGCGGCGAGAGGCGGGGATGCAGATGATCGTGACATCTCCGTGATTCGCAAGGCCATGTTGTCCGCGGGACCATCCGGTTTCGACCTTGCCTTTGAACGTCTCTACCACCTTGCCTACCGGGTGGCATTTCGAATGCTGGGGGACCGCGGAGATGCCGAAGATGTGGCTCAGGAGGCTCTGGCCAGGGCGGCCCTTCGGTGGAATCGCCTCGAGGAGCGCCCCGAAGGTTGGATCACCCGGGTTGCCTCCAATTTGGCCATTGACCGAATCCGGCGACGTGGGCGCACGTCGCCACGCCCCACCCGTCCCCTCGGTCTGGTGGATCCGCACATCGGTGAACGTGGAGATCTCGTGAAAGGCCTCCGAAGCCTGCCGCGCCGTCAACGTGAGGCGGTGGTGCTGCGCTACCTGGCGGACCTCAGCGAAGCAGATGTGGCCATCATCATGCGCTGCTCCGAGGGAACGGTGAAGAGCCACTGTTCGCGAGGGCTCGCGGCGCTCCGGATCCATCTTTCGGGTTATCAGGACGGAGGTGACGGAGATGTTCGAGCATCTCGATGATCCGTCACCGCCTTCTCCGACAGAGGGCGATCTGACGAGCGTCTTGCATCGAGCCACGACCATTCGGGCGCGTCGCCGGACGGCCGTGCTCGGCGCAACGTGTGTGATCCTCCTCGGCGCCCTCTCCGTGTTCATCGCTACCCGCTCTTCGAACGTCCACCTCAGTTCGGTCGAGACGACCTATGCCTTCGATGCGGTCAAAGGGCCACTGGCCGTCGGCACGTCGGTTCCCACGACGGCTCTGCTCAACGTTGTCTTCACCGGTCCAGAAGAGGGATTCGCCCTCGCTGCACATAGGGGAACTGCGCTTCTTGCCACATCGACCGATGGGGGAAACTCCTGGCACGTCGAGAATGACTCCCTGCCGGCGGGCTACGGGCAGAATGACGGATACCCCGGCCAGATTGAGTTCGTCGGGACCCACGGGTACCTCTGGGGCGGTGCACCCAGTGGCGACGGCTCCGTTCCGTTGTGGGTCAGTGACGATAGTGGCGCCACTTGGAGCCGGGCGGCCATCGGACCAACCGTGTTCGACGTGAGTGCGATCGGGGCGAACGTGTGGGCCGTGACCGGGGATTGCGATGCCTTCGCGCCGAGGCCATGTGCGCTGCAAACCGAGCAGTCGGTCGATGGTGGAGTGTCGTGGCAGCCAACCGGTGCCGGAGGACTCGGGGAGGTGAGCGGCCCCGTCGATCTTCACTCGGTGGAGCTCGCGCGCATCACCACGATGCATTCCTATGTGCTGACCTCCAGCCTCCCGACCGATGGCGGTTCACTCCAGTTGCTCTTCACGAGCGACGCCGGCCGGACGTGGCAACAACGCCCGGTCCCGTGTGCGGGAGCCTTTGACCTCGGCGCCGAGGTGGCCGCATCGAGTACAGATGACCTCTGGCTTCTCTGCGGGGGCCAAGGATCCGGGGGTTCCCAGTCGAAGGATCTCTACCGATCGAGCGACGGGGGTATCACCTGGGCACTGACTGCATCTGCCACGGGCCTGGGCACGCCGCCTCCTCCGGCGTCGGAGCCCAACTCGCTGCCACTCAATGGCTATGTCGCACCTTTTTCGATCGGGCACAAGAACCTGGCCGTTGCCGGCCCCACGACGGCCTGGCTCAAGCCCATGGGCACTTCGATGTACAAGACGTCGGATGGTGGCCGTTCCTGGACGGCGGTTCCCGATCTTCAATCCGAAGGGATACGCAGCAGCGGGCAAGGCAACATCACCTTCATCAGCACCACGCAGGGCTGGATCTGCGCCTATGGCATCGGGTTGTGGCACACCAGCAACGGCGTGAATTGGATGCCGCTGGGTTCATGACAACGGTGCGCGCGGGTCGCGTCCCATGAAGGCGGCGAGGCGATCCCAGTCGTCGGCGCCCGGGGGAGGCGGCACTTCTGCTCCGTACGGAGATCCTGATTCCACCAGATCGCGGTATTCGGGTTTGATCATGGTCCGTGCCCCCTCGAGTGCCGGTGCGGCGACGGCGGGGTCCAACTCGTCGATCTGTCCGGTGGCCCGGGCCAGATCCCATGCGTGGGCGGCCAGCTCTGCGAGGTACATGTCGACGAGTGTGGCCCCCGTGTACTCCTCACCCCACGGCATGGTGAACGTCGAGGACAACCCGGAATCGTCCTCCCATGCCTGCGCCGCGTCCTCAGCCGCATGGCGCAGCCGACCGGGCGCGTCGGACAGCTCCACGTGCGGGGAATCGTCTCCGGGTGGCGGTGTCCGGCCCGGGCCAAGAGCGGCCGCCCGGTGGCCCGCCTCGACGATGTGGTCGACCAGTCCAGCCACGTCATACTTGGGGCACGGTGTCGGCTGGCCGAGCTCCGTCGCATCTATCCCCGACACGATCACCGCGGCGTTCTCGTAGGAAGCCATCAACTTGCCTCGGCGGTCATGGTTGACCATGCGGTTACTCCTGCATGCGATACGTCACGACAACGCCAGTATCGCTCAGCAACTCCGCCAGTGAGACATTTCGGCCGCTCAGCCGGTACAGGCGCTCGGCGGGGTAATCGCGAGAATTGCACCACCCATGGTGGAGACGACGAGTCGGCGAGAGTGTTGCTCCGTACCGAGAAGCTCCAAGATGTCTCCACCGACCTGCTGAGACTGTTCAGAATCCCGCACGGCACCCGTCGCCGGATCGACGCAGGCGAGAACACCCCACCCGTTCTCGATCCAAAGCGTGTCCGATGCGTAGAGCGTCGAGGCGGACATCGGCCAGCTGAAGATGTTGGCGGGTGGCCGGTCAGTTCCCCGGTACGCCGTACCCAAGCCGGGAGGGTTGATCACAACGAGGCCCGCGGCGCCCAGCAGCACGGTCAGACCCATCATGCCTGTCCGGAACGAGGTGGCCACACCGTCGGGGAGCGCGGTCAGGGACCCCCCGGCCACTGAACCGATCACTGGACTCGTGGCCGGCGTGGTGGCGAGCATCCGGCCACTGCTCGCGATGCGTTCCTCCACGGCGGCGTCGACCTGCTTGCCGGAAATGGTGGGGTAGGACAGCGACACGTAGAGGAGTCGGTCCGTGGGGTTGGTGGCGAGACTGGCGATGGTGCCCGACGGCACCGTAGCGGTCGCGAGGATCGCGCCACTACGCACCTCGAGATGGACAAGGGTGCTCTGATAACCGGCCCAGATGGTGCCCGGTGACCCTGCGCTAACCACCACCGCCAACCCTTCGTCCTTGCGGCGCCCCGGAGGGGGAAGATGCACGAGTCGCACCACATGCAAAGTGGTTGGGTTCACCTGACACAGCGATGGTCCGGAAGACGTGTCGCCCTTGCCAGTCGACCCGCTTACCCACAAGGATCCCCCGGCGAGGGCAAGGCTGTCGGAGTAACCGCTGAGAGCGAACGTCGGACCTTTCCGCACGGTGCCTCCTGAGAGTGGAAATGCCTCGAGCAGCACCGGTCCCTCCGAGTACGGGTTCTCGGACACGAGTCCGTACGCCGTCTTCGTGGCGGAATCCAGCACCTGTACCGTCGCCTTCTTGACCAGGACCTTGGCGGGCCACGGCGCCGGAGCGCTGTTCCCTCCGCCGAAGGTGGCTGTCACGGGTGGTCTTGCTTCACTCGCGACACAGCCACGGGGTTGTACCGGATCGCTGGTGGCACCGGCCGAAATCGCTGGCGGGACGAGCAAGAACAGGACCAGAGCCAGGAGCGCGTACGCGACGTGGGGGACCCGGCGCCGTCTGCGCCCTCCTCGCGATGGGCACGGCAGAGAGGTGACCGGGCATTGGCGAACATCCCGGCTCTCCATGCACTATTCACGCTTCAGCGGGTCTATCGGTTGTCACGGGACGGTCATCCCGCTCGACCGCACCGACGCCGGAACAAAGCGCGACGCCAACCCAGGCGCCGCGGCGTCAGGAGCCGACTCGGCGTGCCGTCCGGGTGTGGGTGCGCTGACGACGCTCGTAACGTTTGCGGGGGGCGTCGAAGGTCCCCTGCAGGGCGCCGACAGCCACGCGGCGAGTCAGCGGGTCCGGATCGCTCGTCGCCGCGGTCTCGAGCGCGCCTCGCGCGACTTCGTCGTCGGGGGCGAGGTGCACGAGCATCGAGATTGCCCTCACCCGCAGGTCCGGGCGCGGGTCGGTGCTGATGACCTGGACCAGTCCCGGGACGACCTCTGCAGGAGAGAGCGCTTCGACCTTGCAGCTCGTGCAAGCCAACGAATGCATTGCGAGATTCCGCACGAAATCGACCGGGTCCGCCAGCGCAGCGCTGAAGACGTCGATCGATTGGTCGTTGGCGTAGTGGTCGAGGAAGAACAGGCATTCCTTGCGGGTAGACGGGTTCGGGTGGCGCAGGGCGGCCACCTGAACGGCCCGGAGCGGGGTCTTGGTCAGACGCCGGGAGCGCTGGCGGGCGGTGCCGCTGAAGAACGCGCGCAGGAAGACGACCGCAACCTCGCAGAGAGCGACGTCACTGACGTCAGGAGTGAGGTCGGGCGGGGCCATACGACAACGCTAACCGGCCGACCTACGAGCGTCGCACGGCCGGCGGAGCATCGGTGCGGTGGGGGCCTTTCGGATTACGATCACTCCGTGAGCCGTTGGAAGCCGAGTCGTCCCGTCCTCGTCGCCTTGCTGATTCTCCATGTCATCGTCACTGCGATCACGTTGCAAGATCTCAGCCGGCGCACTGATGCCCAGATCCGGGGACCGCGCTGGTTCTGGCGGGCGTTCACCCCGCTGCAAACGGGAAACTCGGCGCTCTACTGGTTGTTCGGTCGCAACAACAACACCTGATCCATCCCCCTCGGATGCCTCCCGACGGCCCGTAAAACTGCACGTCAAGTGGCTTGTCTGTTGCAAAGGCCGACGCAAAGCGGGTTTGCAACTGTTGTGGCGGCATTGGGGGTGACACGCGGCTCCATAGATACGCACCTTTCATACTGAGGGGTACATGTCGTCCAACCCGAAGAACGCACGGAAGCGCATGCTCACTCTTCTCATCGTGGGCACCGCCGTCCCTCTGAGCACCCTGGCCTGGTCGTCGACGGCCTCGGGTGATCCGGATCCGGTCACGATTGACATCGCAGCATCGGCCAACCCCTCACCCCTCGGTCAGGACATCACCTACACGGTCACTCTGGTGACGCCGGACGCCGGCCCGCTCGATCCGGCCGATAGCGTCGACCTGCAGGACAACGGGAACTACATCAACGGCTGCACCGGGCTCGCTCCCCAACCCACAGCGACGGCCGGGACCTACACCGTCACCTGCGATGAGCCCGGGGGCAACCTCAACGTCGGCGACCGTTCCATCACCGCCTCCTTCAACGGCGACCCCGACTACGGCCCGAACGTCAGCACGACCACGGAGACCATCAGCCCCGCCGTCACCGCGACGACCATCACCTTCCCGTCCGCCGGATCATCGATCAGCTACGGCAACGAGGGCAACAACTCCCTCAACGTCTCCGTCGACGCCCCGGGTGTCTTGAACCAGTCACCGTCGGGCAGCGTCGACATCTTCTCGGGAGCACCGGGCCCCGACACGTACCTCTGCACCGCCTACATGGGGGGCTCGGGCAACGGACAATCCAACGGGAACTGCTACATCAATTCGACGACGCTCCAGTCCGGTTCCTACTCGCTCGAAGCGGTGTACAACGGTGACAACAACTTCGCCGGCTCCCGGTCCATGCCGCAACAGTTGACCATCGACCAGGTGACGTCGCAGATGCAGTCCTTCGCCGTGCCGGGCTATGCCTTCTACGGGGCCGAGAACGGGAACTTCTTCATCGTGGGCGTCGGCGGCGGCAACAATGGCAACCCGAGCGGCTACGCCACCCTCACCGCCGACGGGGTCAGCCTGATCGCCCCCGGCACGTGCTCCGTCGGCAATGGGGGAGGAAACCCCTGCTATATCGACTCCGCGACCGCCCTACCGGCCTCGACCACGCCCTACACCGTCACGGCCAGCTACGCCGGTGACGACAACTTCACGCCGGTCTCGGTCACCTCGAGGCTCTTGGTGTTACCGGCCACCACGACAACCGCCCTCACGGTCACGCCGGGGTCGGCGTCATCGAACAACGAGGCGTCGGTATCCATTTCGGCCACCGTGACCTCAGGGACGACCGGCGCGCCCACCGGCTCGGTCGGCGTGCTGCACGGTGGCGTCCTGGTCTGCACCATCGCCCACCTGAGGCCGTTGGGTGCGAACACCGCGACGGGCACCTGCCCGACCCTGAGCAACGGTCAGCTTCCCCCCGGCACCTATGCCTTGACCGCGGACTATCCGGGCGATGGCAACTACCAGAGCTCGGACTCCTCCGCGCAGTCCCTCACATTGACGACCACCCTCCTGCCGACGGGGGACGTTCCGCAGCCGGGCACCTCGTGCGGTGACACGCTCGGCAACACCGCGTTCATCTGTGCCCTCTATCAAGACGTCCTCGGGCGGACCGCCGATGCCGCGGGCCTGAATACCTACGAGGCCCAGCTCTTCGTCGGCGTTTCACGCAACGTCGTTGCCGACGAGCTGCTGACCAGCACCGAGCACCGACGGGACATGATCGCCACGTATTACGAGCAGTATCTCGGTCGCCCGGCCGACGCCGGCGGATTTGCCACCTTCCTCACCTTCTTCGCCCAGGGCGCCACGGCCGAACAGGTGCAGGCCGCCATCATCGGGTCCGCTGAATTCGCTAACCGCAGCGGCGGTTCGGCCAGTGGATTTGTCAGTGCCCTCTACCAGGATCTCCTGAACCGTCCGGTCGACCCCGCCGGCCTGGCCACCTTCACGGGACAACTCGCAGGCGGGGCCACCCGCACCGCGGTGGCGGCGGAGCTCCTGAACAGCGCCGAATACCGCAGCGACCTCATCAACTCGTACTACGAGGCGTACCTCGGTCGCCCGGCTGACAGCGGTGGCCTCGCGACCTTCCTGTCCCAGTTCGCCCAGGGCGCCGGCAATGACGCCGTGCAGGCGGATCTCCTGGGCTCCGGGGAGTTCTACGCCGATTCGCAGTAGCAATGCGATCGTAGGGGAGCGCCGCACGTCGCTTGACCTTCGGTCGCGGTGACGTCGGCTCAAGCCCTACCACCATGCAACGGGCTCTTCGAATGGCTCGATCGTGAGAACGTGGGTCAAGCCGGTGATTATCTGCGGGGACGGAGAAGAGACGACAAGACGAGCGTTTTGAGCCTTGCGTTGTTGTCTGCGGCAATGAGAAACGACATTCCGGTCGAGTCCATGTACGAGACCATGCCCATATCGACAATGAATGACCAACGCCGAGAACCGACTTCTGGAACTCTCTCTTCGACGGACATAGCCAACCGTCCGATGAAGGACAAATCGGAACTGACTGCGGTTGCAGTCCGGGCAGATTTCTTCTCGTTGCGCACCGAAGTGTCAATCGGAGCTCTGCTCAGGAAAGGGGGGGTTCCGCGCGGGTACCTTCCCCTGTCACCTCCCTCCTCGCACACGAACTCATCGCTCTCCTCGTTCTTCTTGCTAGGTGGTAGTACCCCGTCGGTGAGGGTGGGCTGACTTCCTTGCGGGACGGTCGCCCGTAAATGACACTCCGTAGATGGGGAAATCTTGCTCGCGATAATCGCGCTGTTCGGGGCGGAATTGCGACGCCGTTTGTGGTCATGGCTGTTTGTTGCGTTCCTTGTGGCGATCGTCAGTGGGACGGTTCTCGCCGGGTTCGCCGCGGGTCAGCGCACGGCGACGGCCTATCCACGCTTCGTGGCGTCATTTGGCTTCGATGCCTATGCCTTCTCCCTGCATCCGATACCGGCGATCGCTGCGCTCCCCGACGTCACGTCCTCGGTGCTCATGAGAAGCCCCTCGGCAGGCAATCCGAGCTGTAGCTGCGGACACACGATCAATCCCACCTATTTCGGAATCGCCGAGATTCCGCCCAGAAGCCTCGCTCGATTCGTCAAGCTTGTCTCGGGCCGTCTACCGAATCAGTCGGACCCCTCTGAGGTCTTGGCTTCGTTTTCGTTCGCCCAAGATGTGGGCGTGGGGATTGGGTCCCACATTCGCGTCCCGTTGGCTGGAAGTTCACCCACCGCGCCCACGGCGAATGGCTCAACCTTGGCGCCCGGAGGTCCCGTGGTGACGCTCACCGTCGTCGGGATTGAGGCTGCCGACGTCGAGTTTCAAAGCAGTAGCTACCCCTACTTCGATGTGTTCACGACGACAGCGTTCGCTCGGCGCTACAACCCGTTGCGCACGCCCATCGCGGCGTATTTCGTTCGTCTACACGGCGGGGTGGCTGATCTTCCCCGCTTCCAGACCGAGGCACGCAAGCTGGGCTCACTTTCTACGACCGACCTCGATACCACCGAGGCCTCGAACGAGGCTTCAATCCACCCTCAGGCGGTCGGGTGGTGGATTCTGGCCGGCGCTGCGGGTCTTGTCGGTCTGATCATCATCCTGCAGGCACTCGCACGCCAGGCCATCGTGGAGAGCGGTGACTTCGTGACGCTCACGGCTCTTGGGATGTCCCGCCTTCAGCTCGTCGCATTTGGCCTCATCAGGACCTCCTTCGTCGCAGGAGTGGGGGCTCTCGGCGGTGTGGCGTTGGCCTACGGACTCTCACCCCTGGCCCCGGTCGGAGAAGCCCGAATAGCCGAACCTTCTACGGGTTTTTCCTTCGACCACACCATCCTCTTGGTGGGTGCTGTGGCGACGGTCCTCGCTGTCGTCGGACTTGGCCTGTGGCCCGCGATTCGCAGTTCGCGCCACAGTAGTGGCAGTCGGGCCACGCCTGTCGCCGTGCCGTCGAAGATCGTCGGCCTTCTGCGGCGCGCCGGAGCACCCCCCAGTAGCGTCATCGGCGTGGGCCGCGCCTTCGAGCGCGGGCATGGCGAGAGGGCCATTCCCGTCGGATCGGCGCTTCTCGGCATGATCCTTGCCGTCACCGCCCTCTCTGGAACGGTCGTGTTCGGTGCAAGCTTGACGCACTTGACGACCACGCCGGCGCTCTATGGCCAGCCATTTGACGCCGTCTTCACGAACAACGCCGTACCAGGTGCGACGGGCCCGAACGTACTGAAGAGCCTCCTCGGCAATCGCCATATTTCCCAAATCACGGCTGGTATCGGAGGCGATGTCGCCATCAACGGACAAACGGTCGACGCCATCGCGAGCAGGAGCGTCCGGGGCCCGACGTTGTTGACGGCCATAAGTGGCCGTCTGCCGCAGCGCGACAACGAAGTGACGCTCGGCGCCGCCACCATGCGACTCGTCGATACTCATGTCGGCTCGACCGTCCGGGTATCGGTGCCGAGCCCCGACGGTGGAACGCGGATATCGAACTACAAAGTGGTCGGTACCGAGGCCTTCCCACCAGACTTCGGAGCCGGGGGTCTGGGAACGGGCGCCAGCTTCTCCATCGGCGGACTGCTGGCGGCCCAATGTGCGCCCGGTCCGAGCCGCTCGAGTTGCGAGAAACAAGCCAGCGGGAATCCCAACGAGAACTACCTCGTACGGGCGACCCGCGGTCACGTCGGCGAAATTGCGCTTCTGAAACTTGCCAGGCTGTACCCAACATCTGTTGAGTTCCCGATGGCTCCCACAAACTTGGTCAACTTCGGCCAAGCCGTGAACTTCCCACTGATCTTGAGTCTGGTCATCATCCTCTTCGGATTGGCCACCCTCGTGCATGTCCTTGTCGTGAGCCTTGTTCGACGCGCCAATGAGTCACAGATCCTTGTGGCCATCGGATTTGTCCGGCAGCAGGTCGCCCTCACCTTTGTCTGGCAGGCGCTGGCGATTGCCCTCATTGCGATCATCGTCGGCATTCCACTTGGTGTCGCCTTGGGAAGGTTCAGCTGGCGCGTGTTCGCCGACAACTTGGGCGTCGTACCGATACCGGTCGTTGCCGTGAGGGCTATCGGTCTCATCGGCATTGGGACCCTGGTTTCAACGTTGTTGCTGGCCGCCTGGCCTGCGCTCGTGGCGTCTCGCCGCGGCTCTCATGGTCTGATGCGAGACGGGAGATGAAGCAAGAGCCTGCTCCACAGCAAGAGCCGCGCGTTGGAGTTATTCTGCCGTTAACCGGTCCAACTCGTCTTCGAAGGAGATCAGATGCCCGACAACGTTTACTCGGTTTCGGAAATCGTCGGCACTTCGAAAGAGGGCGTGGACGACGCCATCCGCGGTGCGGTCGCTCGGGCATCCAGGACATTGCGCAATCTCGATTGGTTCACGGTCAGTGAGATCCGGGGCCATATCGACCACGAGCAGGTATGTCATTATCAGGTCACGATGAAGGTCGGATTTCGCCTTGAGGAGCCCTCGTAGACGCTCGTCCGGGCCACGGCGCGTGCTCTTGGCACGCCACAACCCGGGGCCGAGCTGAGCGGGGAGGCCTGCGTCCGCCTGCCGGATGCGAGCACACGCAGTCGATCGGGGCGATCGAGCCTGTCGAGCGCTGCGCGAGGATGGTTCCGTGCCCCTCGATACAACCGGTGAACGCCTGCAGAAGGTCCTGGCCCGGGCCGGCCAGGGATCGCGTCGCGTCTGTGAGGAGCTGATCGCGGACGGGCGGGTGACCGTGGACGGAAAGGTCGCCGTCCTGGGGCGCCGGGTCGATGTCCTCACGGCGCGGGTGGAGGTCGACGGCATCCTGCTTCCCGTCGCCCCGGACCTCGTCTATTACCTCTTGAACAAGCCGGCCGGTGTCGTGACCACGTCGGCCGACCCGCAGGGACGGCCGACCGTCATCGAAATCGTGCCGCTCGAGCCCCGGGTCTTCGCCGTCGGGCGCCTGGACCTCGAGACCGAGGGCCTCTTGATCCTGACCAATGACGGCGCGCTGGCCCAGCTGCTCACGCATCCGTCGCACGGTGTGGACAAGGAATACGTGGCCGAAGTCCAGAACGGCACACCGTCCCCGGGGGCCCTGCGCCAGCTGCGTCAGGGCGTCGAGCTCGAGGACGGGCGCACCGCGCCGGCCGAAGTGGGTGTGCTCTCGCCCGGGGTGTTACGCCTCGTCATCCACGAAGGCAAGAACCGCCAGGTGCGCCGCATGTGCGAGGCCGTCGGTCATCCGGTGCAGCGACTGGTGCGCACCCGTATCGGCACGCTCCGCGATACCGGGCTCCATCCGGGACACTGGAGGGAGTTGACCGGTACCGAGGTGCGCGCCCTGGCAACTGCTGCGGGCCGCCAGGGCTGAACCGACTGCGACCGATTACTTGACGACCAGGCTCTTCGGCGTGCAGAAGTACTTCCCGCCGTTGAGCGTCACGAACTTGGCGTTCTTGATGCCCATCTCGAAGAAGCAGGGGTTCGACGCGGTCGCGCCCTTGTGGAACGTGATCGGAGCGGACAGACCCTCGAGCGTGGTGCCCTTGAGGGAATAGAGGCCCTTGTAGATGTCCGCCGTGGTCGGGGTCGTACTGAGATTGGCCGCCGCCAGCTGCAACAGGACGCCCGCGGCCCACGACTGGACGACGACCTCGCCGAAGTTCGGTCCCGTCGTCACGCCGGGGGCGTACTTGTCCAAGGCGGTGTACATGGGCTTGGTCACCGAGTTGTGCACGAACCAGGGGATGTCGCCCTGCACGTCGATGTTGCCGTTCATGGCGGGCACGCCGAGCCAGGCGATGGCCACGGAGCCGTCTGCGCTGAGCTCGGTCGGCGTGAAGCCCTGGGTGGCGCAGTTCTCGGCCACCTTGGTCACGATGGCCGACGCATCACCGACGGCCATGGACTGGGCCCCCGACTGCTTGGCGGCCAGGCACTGCGCCGAGTAGTTCGGCGCGGCGAAGCCGATACTCGTCGAATAGACCAACTTCATCCCGAGCTTGGGCAGCAGGACCTTGGCCTCTTGGCTCGACTCCTGGCAGATCGCCACCTCGGCGCAGTAGAGGATGGCCTCCGTCTTGATGCCCGCCTTGTGTGCGGCCACCGCGCCGGCTCCGTCCGAATAGTTGAACGTGCCACCGGGCGGGAAGAAGTCGGGGTTCTTGTAGCCGGCGTCGCTCTCCGTGGCGCCGAGCACCGGGACCTTCGCCTTCTGCATGTAGGTCTCCCAGGCCTGGTCCTCGTCGCTGTTGTCGAAGAGGGCGATGATGTGGTTCTGCTGGACGAGCGATTGCGCATCGGCCAGCGAGGTGGCCGGGTTGTACCCGTCGTCCTTCACCACGATCTGCACCTTGTGCCCGTCGAGGCCTCCCTTGGCGTTGACGGCCGACGCCCATGCATTGACGACGTCGGTCGTCTGCGAAATGGTCGACGCCTCGGGACCGGTACAGCTGCAGAGGTCGCCGATCACGACCGGCGAGGCGGTGGCGGCAGTGGCCGGTTGGCTCAGCGCGCCGGTGACCAAGGTCAAACCGGCGACCAGGGCCGTCGCACAAATGATGCGACCCCCCAACAGACCGTTACGAATGGCGGCAACTCTCACGGCACTTCCCCCCTTACAGCTTCCCGGTGCCGCCCACGTTGGCGCACCGGAGCTTCTCGACGACAGGACGCTACACCCCGAAATACGTCATCCGCACGCATCTCAGCCCTTCCTCAGGCACGAGGCTCGACCGCGAACCGCCGGGCGCGCCGTCCCGGCCAGCCCTCGAGCGCCGCCACAACGTCAGTTTTACCGGCACGCGGGTCGTCGTACCCGCTAATCTCGATAGAAATAGTAGGAATATCCACCCTGGACCCGGGAGGGGCAGACATGTCGATTTACGACGAAGTACTCCACGCCAACGAGCAGTACGCCGCATCCTTCGGCGACAAGGGCAGTCTGGCTCTCCCGCCGGCGCGCCACTTTGCCATTCTGACCTGCATGGACGCACGCCTGGACCCGGCCAAGTACGCCGGGTTGGCCGAAGGGGACGCCCACGTCATCCGCAACGCGGGCGGACGGGCCAGCGACGACGCGATCCGTTCGTTGGTCATCTCGTACAAGCTCCTGGGCACCCAGGAATGGTTCGTGATCCACCACTCCAATTGCGGGATGGAATTCTTCACCGACGAGGTCATCCGCGGGTTGCTGGCCAACAGTCTCGAGACGGCGGCCCTCGGCCCTGACGGATTCCACGACGTCGGCCCCGGGCCCGGGTCGGCCGAGGCGTCCTACATCGACTGGCTGACGATCACCGACAACGCGCAGAGCGTGGTCGACGACGTGGCGCGCATCCGCAATCACCCTCTGGTGCCGGGAAGGATCGCCATCTACGGCTTCATCTACGACGTGGAGACCGGACGTCTGGTGGAAGTGCCCGAGGCGACCAAGGCCGGACTGCCGCACTGAACTGATCACGGGTACACGCTCCGGCGCGAGCACCCGTGGCCACTGTGCACTCAGGAGCGGGCGGTACCCACCCGTTCCTTCTCCGCGCCGGTGCCCTCGGAGGTGGGGCCACTCCGCATCATCCATTCCTGGGCCAACAGTGAGAAGGAGCGGACCCGGTCGGCGTGACTGTGGGTGATCGTCGTCACGATGAGCTCGTCGGCGCCCGTCGCTTCTTGGAGGCGCTCGAGTTGGGCGGCCACGGTCTCGGGGCCGCCGACGAACTGGGTGGCGGTGCGGTCGTGGACGAGGGCACGGTCCTCCTCGCTCCAGGTGTGCCGGCCGGATTCGTCGGGTCCCGGGAACGCGATAGCCCCCTCGCCCTTCCGGATGCTGCGGACCCACAGGCCGTAGCCCGCGGCCAACCGTCGTGCGCTCTCGTCATCGGGTGCGACCACGACGTCGGCGGAAACGGCGACGTACGGTGCGGCCAGATCGGCCGAGGGGACGAAGGCGGCGCGGTACGCATCGATGCCACTCAGCGCCGTGGCCGGACTGATGTGGTAGCTGGCGGCGAAGCGGAGGCCGAGTCGGCCCGCCACCTCGGCACTCTCGCCCGCGCTGCTTCCGAGAATCCAGGGCTCGACGTCCGCTCCTGCTCCGGGGACCGGGTGGGGATCGAGGCCGTCAGCCGAGCGGTACGTGCCCCGCAGGAGCCCGAGGATGTCCGCCAGCAGCTGCCCGTACCCGGCCGAGACGGCCTCGTCCTGCTGGAGGAGCTCCGCCGTGAGGGTCAACCGGGGAGATTTCGACAACCCGCCCAGGGGTGGGGGAGCGGGGATCAGGACTCCGTTCTCGGTGTGCGTGTCACGAGGTGCCGCCCCGCTCGCCGCCTCCGGCTTCTTACCCGCCCGCTTCTCCGCATAGTCCTGGAAGAACTTCCGGCCGCCCGAACGTCCGATGCCCAGGTCGATGCGACCGGGGTGCATGGCATCGAGCAGGCCGAACTCCTCGACGACCGACAGCGCGGTGCGATGCCCGCTCTGCACGCCGCCGGAACCGAGGCGGATCTTCTTGGTGGCGGCCGCCGCCATGGCGATCAAGAGGGCGGGCGACGAGCCGGCCACGCCCGGATTGAGGTGATGCTCGGCGAACCAGTAGCGGCGGTAGCAGAGGCGCTCGGCCAACTGCACGAGCTCGATCGTGTTGCGCAGGGCGCGGGTCACGGTGGACCCCGAGCTGACCGGGACCAGATCGAGGATGCCGAGGGGGACGCGGGTGCCGGTCATGGCGTCACGCCCCCACGGCGGCGCGCGTCAGGCGGGCCGAACGGGGCGAGGGGAGCCCGAGGTGATCACGGAGCGTCGGTCCGTCGTAGTCCGAGCGGAAGCGGCCCCATTCCTGCAGGATCGGCACGACGGTGTCGGCGAATTCATCGAGCCCACCCGGCGTGACATGGGGGACCAGGATGAAGCCGTCGGCGGCATAGGCCGCCACGGCCTCGTCGATCTGTGTCGCCACCTGGAGCGGAGTGCCCACGAACGTGGCCCTCCCCGTGACCTCGATCATCAGCTCGCGGATGGAGAGGTGCTTCGCCGCCGCGATGGCCCGCCACTCAGCGGCCGTCTTCATGGCATCGTCGAAGATCTTCGCCCGACCCTGCACGATGCGTGCGGTCCCGGGGTCGGGGTCGATCTCGGGCAGCGGCCCGTCGGGGTCGTAGTCCGACAGGTCGCGGTTCCAGACCTGTTCGAGAAAGAAGATGGCGGTCGGGCCGCTCACCTGTTGTCGGCGGATGACGGCGGCCCGCTCCCGGGCGTCCTCTGCACTCGCGCCGAGGACGAACGTGGCGGCGGGCAGGATCTTGAGGTCGTCGGGTTCCCGGCCGTAGCGGGCCAGGCGGCCTTTGACGTCTTCGTAGAAGCGTTGACCGGCTTCGATCGTGCCGTGCCGCGAGAAGATGCAGTCCGCATCCGCCGCCGCGAACTCGCGGCCCGTGTCGGAGTCACCGGCCTGGAAGATGACAGGGTGACCCTGGGGTGAGCGGGGGACGCCGAAGCGACCCTCGATGGTGAACTGGTCGCCGTGATGCGAGAACGTGCCCTGCGACGCGCTCGTGACGAACCGGCCCGAGTCCTTGTCGGCGACGATCGCATCGTCGTCCCACGAGTCCCAGAGCTCGCGGGTGGTGCGCAGGAACTCCTTGGCCCGGGCGTAGCGGTCCTCCTGGGCCAGGAAACCACCGCGCCGGAAGTTCTCGCCCGTGAAGGCATCCCACGAGGTGACGACGTTCCAGGCGGCGCGCCCGTCGGAGAGATGGTCCAAGGAGGCGAACTGCCGTGCCACCTCGAAGGGCTCGTTGAAGGTGGAGTTGATGGTGCCCGACAGCCCGATGTGGTCGGTGACGGCCGCCAGGGCACTGAGCACGGTGAAGGTGTCGGGCCGGCCGACGACGTCGAGGTCGTGGATCTTGCCGCGCTGCTCGCGCAGACGGAGGCCCTCGGCCAGGAAGAAGAAGTCGAACTTCGCCTGTTCCGCCGTGCGGGCGAGCTTGGCGAACGACGAGAACTCGATGTGGCTCCCCGCGTCGGGATCGCTCCACACCGTGGTGTTGTTGACGCCCGGGAAGTGGGCCGCCAGATGGATCTGCCGTTGACGCTTCGTCACGTGCCACTCCTCATGCGGTTGCGTACCGGTTGGCCGGGCGGGGCAGTCCGAGCCGGGCCCGCAGCGTGAGGTCCTCGTAGCGCTGACGAAAGACCGCCCGGCTCTGGAGCACGGGGACGAGCTCGTGCGTGATCATCTCGAGGTCGTGGGGGAGGGTGCCCGGCCGGAGGCGGAATCCGTCGATCCCCAGTTGGTGCCACTGCACCAGCACGTCGGCCAACTCCGACGGCGTCCCGGTGAAGATGAGCGCGTCGGAGCGGAGCGCGCCGCCGTCCAGGTCGTCGAGCCGTTCCTTGCGCCGCCGCGCCTGCAGCGCGCTCTCGTCGAGGAACACCAGGATGTCGGCGAAGATCCGCAGCGGTGCCGCGGGACGGTTGACGGCATCCTCGTGGGCCCGGACGGTCTCGACGAGGGAGCCGACCGAGGCCACGGTGCGGGGCGTGACGAACACCACCTCGGCGCTGCGGGCCGCCAGGTCGAATGCGACAGGGACATGGGCCAGCACCGTGACGAGCGGCTGGCCTTCGGGCGACCGGGGCGTGATGGAGGGCCCCTTGACCGAGAAGTGCGGCCCTTCGAAGTCGATGTAGTGCACCTTGTCACGGTCGATGAAGCGTCCGGTCGCCTCGTCGCGGATTTCCGCGTCGTCCTCCCAGCAGTCCCAGAGGCGGCGCACCACTTCGATGTACTCGCCCGCCTCCTCGAACAATTCGGAGATCCCGCTCGCGCCGGCGCTCCCGTTCCCCGCCGCCTCGGTGGTCGGCCCGGTGCCGACCCGGCGATCAGGCGCCGCCCGAATTGGCGGGCCTCCAGGGCGGTCGGCGAGATCCGGGCCTGCAGCCCGGCCCGCCCGTGGCTCACGAAGTCCAGTGTGGCGATCGCCTTCGACAGGTGGAAGGGCTCGGTGTGCGTGGTGGTGATGACCGGCACGATGCCGATGGCACCGGTGCGGGGGGCGACCCTCGCCGCGATCAGCACGGCATCGAGGCGGCCCCGCACCTGATCCGTGCGTTCGTCGAACGTTCCACGTTGTCCCGATTGGACGGCGAGGGAGTCCTCGATGGTGATGAAGTCGAGCTGGCCCCACTCGGCCTCCTGCGCCAGGTCGGCCCAGTAACGCGGCGAGAACAGTTCGTGCGGACGGGCCGCAGGCTCGCGCCACGCTGCCGGGTGCCATCCCGCCCCGTCGAGCGCGACGGCGAGATGCAGCTTCGAAGGAGTGCTCATCGGTGTCCCACGGTCACGCCGAGGCGAGTGCCGCCATTTCGTGCGTGCGCCAGGCCCGGGCGTACTCGCTGAGATCGAGCGGGTAGGCGGACCAGCGGGTCAGGAGCCCATCGCGGAACTGCAGGAGGTTGATCATCTCGAGGCGGTAGTCGACGCCGTTGCGCCCGAACGCATGCGAAAGGATCACGGTGGCGCTGTCGCCCTCGACGGCGCCGATCTCCACCGAGGAGTGCAACGAGGTCAGCGAGAGCGCCTGGAGGGAGCCGTACCAATCGGGGATGTCACTCTTGGTCAGCCGGGTGGGGGCGGGGGTCGAACCACGGAATTCGATCGTCAGGTCATCGGCACAGCCGGCGAAGAATTCTGTCGAACTTTCCAGCCATCAGGGCGCCGAAGAGCTGTTTGATCTGGTCCTTCTGCTGTTTCCTCATCGATGACCTCTTTCGCCGCCGACGACGACGTGTCGCCCGCACCCACCTGAAACCCAGCAACGTGGTTGGTCAAATATGACTTAGACCATCGCCTTTGTCAACAATCACCGGATCGGCGTCCCGCGTTCCCCCGGGCCCGCTCGGCCCCCTGACCACCGGCAGTAGAGTGAGCGCCCATGGCAGCACCTCTCATGGTCCGGGGCCTGCGGGGGGCCACCACCGTCGATGTAGACACCGTCGAGCAGGTGACGCAGCGCTCGCAGGAACTGATCCTGCGTCTCATGGAACGCAACGACCTGACCGAGGACGACATCGTGAGCGTGCTCTTCACGGCGACGGCCGACGTGACCAGCGTCTTCCCGGCCACCGCCATCCGGGAGATCGGCTTCGGGGCCGTACCGCTGCTGTGCGCAGCCGAGATCGCCGTGCCCGGGGCCATGCCGCTGTGCATCCGTGTCCTGCTCCACGTCCACACCACCAGGACCAGGGACGAAATCCACCACGTCTATCTCCACGGTGCCCAAGGGCTCCGCGATGACCTCCCGGTCTGACGGCGGGGCGCGCCCGCGGGCGCTCGTCGTGGGGACCGGGCTCATCGGTGGATCGATAGCTCTCTCCCTCCGTGAGCGCGGCTGGCACGTCAGCGGTCTCGACGCCGACCCCGCACGCACCGCCGAGGCACTCGCGGCGGGCGTCATCGATCAGGCCGGCGACGACCTCGAGGCCGAGATCATCTTCATCGCCACACCGGCCACGGCGGTGGCCGAGGAGGTCGGCCGGATCCTCGCCACGCCGCAGCGCCGCCAAGATTCGGTTGTCACCGACGTCAGCGGGGTCAAGACCGCCATCGTCGCCGCGGCCGACCATCCGCGCTTCATCGGGGGACACCCGATGGCCGGATCCGAACAGATCGGCCTGCGCGGGGCGGCGCCCGATCTCTTCGAGGGCGCGGTGTGGGTCCTGACCCCGACCAGCGCCACCGACATCGACGCCTTCGACCGCCTGCAGGGTGTGGTCACCGAGCTCGGGGCCGACGTGCTCGTGCTCACCCCCGACGACCACGACCGCCTGGTCGCCGTGGTCTCCCACGTACCCCACCTGGTGGCCGCCACGTTGATGAACGCCGCCACCGTCGGGGCCGAACAGAACGGCGCACTGCTCCGGTTGGCCGCCGGTGGTTTCCGGGACATGACCCGGGTGGCGGCGGGCCATCCCGGCATCTGGCCCGACATCTGCGCCGAGAACGCGGGACCGATCGTCGACGCGCTCGAGGCATTGCTGGCCGAGCTCACGCAGATGCGCGATCGCGTGGCGGCGCACGATCGCGCCTCCATCCTCGGTGTCCTGCAGCGCGCCAGTCAGGCCCGTCGGAACCTGCCGGCGCGCATGGTGCGTCCCGACAAACTTTCCGAGCTCCGCATCCCGGTCCCCGACCGCCACGGCGTGCTGGCCGAAATCACCTCGTTGGCCGCCGACGGCGGGATCAGCATCTACGACATCGAGATCGCCCACTCGGCCGAGGGCCCACGCGGTGTCCTCATCCTGGTGGTCGATTCGGCCGAGTCCGAACCCCTGCGCGACGCCATCGAGGCGAAGGGGTACCACTGCAGCATCGAGCAGCTCTCGTGACGGTCAAGCCGCGCTCGTGACAGCGCCCCGGATCCTCGTGGAGCAAGGAGGCGTCCCGTGCCTCGGCACGGTGCGCACGCCGGGCGAGAAGTCGATCTCGCACCGGGCTGTGCTCTTTGCCGCGCTGGCCGAAGGCACCTCGGTGATCCACGGCCTGTCCGACGGCGCCGACGTGGCGGCATCGCTGGCCGCCGTGGCGGCGATGGGCGTCGCCGTCGTGCACAACGACGACGGCAGCGTGACGCTGCACGGTGGCCGCAGCCTGCTCCACCGACCGGCCGCCCCGCTCGATTGCGGCAACTCGGGCACCTCCATGCGCCTGCTGGCCGGCCTGGTGGCCGGACTCGCGTGGGAGACGGTCCTGATCGGTGACGAGTCCCTCAGCGCCCGCCCGATGGACCGGGTGGCCGAGCCCCTCGAAGCAATGGGGGCGTCCGTGCAGGGATCGGGTGCGCAGTGCCGCCCCCCGCTCGGCGTCAAAGGGGGCGCCCTGCACGGCATCGACTGGACGACCAAGGTGGCGAGCGCCCAGGTGAAGTCGGCCATCCTGCTGGCCGGCCTCGACGCCGCCGGGCCGACCGTCGTGCGGGAGCGGGTCACCACGCGGGCCCACACCGAGGAGATGCTGGCCGAAGCCGGCGTCGACATCACCGTCGAGGAATGGGGCGAGGGCCGGATCGTCACGCTGCACCCATCGGCCCTGCGGCCGGTGACGCCCCGTACCGTGCCCGGGGATCCCTCGGCTTCGGCCTTCTTCGTGGTGGCGGGTGCGGTCGTGCCGGGGAGCAGCGTCGCGGTGGAAGGGATCTACCAGGGGCCGGCCCGACTGGGCTACGTCAACGTGCTCCAGCGCATGGGGGCACGGATCACCGTGACCACCGCCCCTGATGGCACCGCCGTGATCGCGGCCACGGCCACGTCGCCGGGCGAACCTCCCCTGCGGGCCACCACCGTGGCCGCGGCGGAGATCCCCTCGCTCGACGAGATCCCCGCCCTCGCCGTGGCCGCCGCCGTGGCGGAGGGGACGACCGTCTTCAAGGACGTGGGGGAGTTGCGGGTCAAGGAAGTTGATCGACTGCAGGCGGTGATCGACATGGTCACCGCCTTCGGGGCCCGGGCCAGAGCCGACGGCGACACGCTGTCGATCACCGGCGTCGGCGGCGCAACCGAGCGGCGCCCACCTGCGCGGGGCCCGCTTCGACAGCCGCGGCGACCACCGCATGGCGATGGCCGCCGCCGTGGCCGCGCTCGCCGCGGCGCCGGGGGAGCGCAGCCTCATCACCGGGTTCGGCGCGGTGGAGACGAGCTATCCCGGGTTTGCCGACGACCTCGGCCGGCTGACCGGTACCGGACCTCCGGCACCCCGGGCCCTGATCATCGCCATCGATGGGCCGGCCGGCGCCGGCAAATCCACCGTCTCACGAGCCGTCGCCGCCGAACTGGGTCTCGACCGCCTCGATACGGGAGCGATGTACCGCGCCGTCGCCGCCCTCGCCCTCGAACGGGGCATCGACCCCGAGGACCATGACGCCGTCGCGGCACTAGCGGCCGGCGCCACCATTACCGTCGACAGCCTGGTCGTCATCGACGGGCTCGACGTGACCGGCGTCATCCGTTCGCCCGAGGTCGGCCGGGCCGTCTCGGAGGTGGCGGCCAACGCCGACGTGCGCTCCCATCTCGTCCGGTTGCAGCGTGAGTGGGCTGCCGCCCACGGGGGCGGGGTGGTCGAGGGTCGGGACATCGGCGCCGTGGTCTTCCCTAAAGCTGAGGTAAAGGTTTACCTTACGGCCTCGCCCGAGGAGCGGGCCCGGCGGCGCCATGACGAGTCGGCGGCCGGGGTGGCCCGGCGGGACCGCATCGATTCGACCCGGGCCGCGTCGCCCCTCACGCAGGCGCCGGACGCGCACCTCCTCGATACGACCGGCCGCACCGTGCAAGATGTAGTCCAGGAGGTCCTCTCGTGGCTGTGAGCACACCCGTGCCCGAACCCCATGCTTCTGCATCCCCTGCCACGGCGGCCCCGGGCCGCCACCAGGAGTTCGCCATCGAGCCCACGCGCCAGGTGCCCTACCGCATCATGCGCTTCATCTTCAATGTCGTGCTGAAGCTGTGGTTCCGGCCCAAGGTCGTCGGCACCGGGTACGTGCCGGCCACCGGCCCGGTCATCCTGGCCCCGGTCCACCGGTCCTTCGCCGACTTCGGGTTCACGTCGTTGTGCACCCGGCGCAAGTTGTTCTTCATGGCCAAGGACTCCCTCTGGGAGCGCAAGTGGCTCGGCAAGTTGCTCCTCTACCTCGGCGTCTTCCCCGTGCATCGCGAATCGGCCGACCGCGAAGCCCTGCAGCGGGCCGAGGAGGTCCTCAAACGGGGCGAATGCCTCGTCCTCTTTCCCGAGGGCACCCGACGGGAGGGCCCGGCCATCGAAGACCTCATGGAGGGTGCCGCGTTCCTCTCCGCCCGCACGGGGGCACCGATCGTGCCCATCGGCATCGGCGGTTCCGATTTGTCGATGCCCAAGGGCAGCGCCATCCCCAAGCCCATGACCATTCAGGTCGTCATCGGTCCCGCCATCCCCCCGCCGGCCCGTACCGGGGGCGGGCGCGTCTCGCGCTCGGCCGTCCACGCCACCACCGAGGAGCTGGTCGGGAAGCTCCAGGCCGTCTACGACCAGGCCAAGGCCAAGACAGGGCGGTACTGAACATGTGCGGCATCGTCGGATGTATCGGTTACCGCAACGCCGTGCCCATGGTGCTCGACGGCCTGGCCCGCCTCGAGTACCGCGGCTACGACTCGGCCGGCATGGCGGTCATCGACGACGGCCGGCTCAAGATCCACAAGGTGAAGGGCAAGATCAACGAGCTGCGCGCCACCACGCCGGGCGACTTCGCCGGCACGGTGGGGATCGGCCACACACGGTGGGCCACCCACGGCGTCCCGAACGAGGTCAACGCCCACCCGCATACCGACCCGACCGGGCGCATCGCCGTCGTGCACAACGGGATCATCGACAACGCGCAGGTGATCAAGGACTCGTTGCTGGCCCAGGGGTACACCTTCCGTTCCGACACCGACAGCGAAGTACTCGCCCACCTGATCGCGCTCTCGAACGCCCCGACGTTGGCCGAGGCGGTGCGTGAAGCGCTGGGGGCGATCGAAGGGACCTACGGCATCGCCGTCGTCGACCTCGAGAACCCCGACCAGATAGTGGCCGCCCGCAACGGCAGCCCCGTCGTGATCGGTATCGGGGAGAACGAGCACTTCGTGGCGTCCGACGTGGGGGCGCTCATTCTGCACACCCAGAAGATCGCCTATCTCGACGACGGGGAGATCGCCGTCCTCGAACGCGACCAGTTCCGCACGCTGAGCATCGAGGGGGCGGAGCGCACCAAGGGCGTCGAGACCGTGGACTGGAGCGCCGCCACCTACGAGAAGGGCGAGCACGAGCACTACCTCCGCAAGGAGATCTTCGAACAGCCCGACGCCGTGCGCCGCACCCTCTCGGGGCGGCTCGAGCCGCGTTTCGCCACGGCGCACCTCGGCGGCATCGAGCTCAGCGCCCAGGAGATCCTGCGCACCCGGCGCGTGCAGATCCTCGGCTGCGGCTCCGCCTACTACGCCGGTCTGGCCGGGGCCCAGCTCATCGAACGCATGGCGCGCATCCCGGCGGGCGCCGAGCCGGCCTCGGAGTTCCGCTACCGCAATCCCATCATTGAGGCCGACACCGTCTACGTCGCCGTGAGCCAGTCGGGGGAGACGCTCGACACGCTGCGGGCCGTGCAGGAGGTCACCCGCAAGGGCGGCACCGTGCTCGGTGTCGTCAACGTGGTCGGATCGAGCATCGCCCGCGCCTGCGGCCGGGGCATCTACCTCCACGCCGGCCCCGAGATCTCCGTCACCTCCACCAAGTCCTTCACCTCCACCGTCACCGCCTTCGCCCTGCTGGCCCTGCATCTCGGCCGCATCCGTGACCTGGGCCAGGGCGACGGGGGCCGGTTGATCTCCTCCCTCGAGGCGCTGCCGGCCGCCCTCGAGGGGGCGCTGGCCACCGAGGGCCAGGCCCGCGAGGTGGCGGCGCGCTACCGGCAGATGGAGAGCGCGTTCTTCGTCGGCCGGGTGCGGGGATTCCCCGTGGCGGCCGAAGCGGCCCAGAAGCTCAAGGAGGTCTCGTACATCCATGCCGAGGCCTACCCGGCCTCCGAGCTCAAGCACGGGCCGCTGGCCCTCATCTGCCCCGAGCTCCCGACCTTCGTCGTCATCCCCGACGACGAGCTCTTCGACAAGAACGTGGCCACCATCCACGAGATCCAGTCCCGGGGCGGGCCGGTGATCGCCATCGGCCACTCGCCCGCTCTCTACGACCTGACCGACGAGGTGATCCTGGTGCCGAAGCTCGAGCCCGAGCTCGACCCGATCGTCCTCAATGTGCCGCTGCAGCTCCTGGCGTACCACGCCGCGCTCCTGCGCGACGTCGACATCGACCAGCCGCGCAACCTGGCCAAGAGCGTCACGGTCGAATGACGCGTCTGGCCGGCACCGTGGCCCTCGTCACGGGGGCCTCGAGCGGGATCGGCGCGGCGACCGCCGTCGCGCTGGCGGCCGAAGGAGCGGCCGTGTCGCTGGTGGCCCGGCGCAAGGACCGCCTCGACGACGTGGCGGGCCGTATCCGTGACGACGGTGGCACCGCGCTCGTGCTCGAGGCCGACGTCACCGACGAGCAGCAGGCCAACGAGTCGGTGCAGAGCACGGTGTCCGAACTCGGAGGGCTCGATACCCTGATCAACAACGCCGGCGTCATGTTGCTGGGGCCGATCGTCGAGGCGCCGGTGAGCGAGTGGCAGCGGATGGTCGAGCTCAATGTGCTCGGGCTGCTGTACTGCGCCCATGCGGCTCTCCCGCACCTCCTGCGCGCCGCCGAGGACGGCCCCCGTCAGGTGGCCGACATGGTCAACGTCAGCTCGGTGGCCGGTCGTGTCGCCCGGTCCGGCAACGGCGTCTACAGCCTGACCAAGCACGGCATCGGCGCCTTCAGCGAATCCCTACGCCAGGAAGTGGCCCGCCGCCACGTCCGGGTCTCGCTGATGGAGCCGGGCGCGACGTCGACGGAGCTGATCACCCACAATCGCGCCGAGGTGATCGAGGGCCTGCGCAGCCAGTTCAACACCGCGCAACCGATGCAGGCCGAGGACATCGCCGACGCCATCGCCTATATCGTCACCCGTCCCCGCCACGTCGCCATCAGCGAGATGCTGATCCGCCCGACCGAGCAGGAGCGCTGAGAGCTCGGCGATGCGCCCCGGGCAGCACGTCGGCCGCGGGTTCTATGCTCGCCGCTGGCGAGGTGAGGCGAGGAGACCAGGCGTGCCGGAGGTCCTGATTGTCGGTGGCGGCGTCGTCGGAATGGGGCTGGGCATGATCCTGGCCAACGACGGCCACACGGTCACGATGCTCGAGCGCGACGCCGACCCGGTACCGGATGGAGCGGAGGGCGCCTGGGAGGATTGGGAGCGCAAGGGCGTCACCCAGTTCCGGTTGTCCCACTTCTTCCTGGCGCGGTACCGCCACATCCTCGAAGCAGAGTTGCCCGCCGTGGTGACGGCGATCGAGCGCGACGGCGGACTCCGTCTCAATCCGATGAAGGGCATTCCCGATGCGATCGGCGGCGGCTTTCGCGACGGGGACGAGCGCTTCGAGCTCCTCTCGGGACGTCGGGCCGTCGTCGAGCGCGCCGTGGCGTCGGTGGCGGAGGCGACACCGGGCCTCGACCTCCGGCGCGGTGTCGCCGTTCAAGCGCTCCTGGGCGGACCCGAGGCGACAGCCGGCGTCCCGCACGTCACCGGCGTGAGGACCTCGGCCGGCGAGGAGCTGCAGGCCGATCTGGTCATCGACTGCAGTGGGCGCCGTTCCGCCCTGCCGTCGTGGCTGGAGGCCCTGGGGGCCCGCCCGCCGGTGGACGAGGTCGAGGACAGTGGCTTCATCTACCTGGGCCGGCACTTCCGCTCGCGCGACGGCGAGCTGCCGTTCGCCCTGGGGCCGTTGCTGCAGTCCTACGGCTCCATCTCCGTGCTCACACTGCCGGCGGACAACGCCACCTGGTCGGTGACCCTCGTCGCCCGATCGGGCGATCGGGCCCTGCTCGGGCTCAAGGACGCGGCACGGTGGGAGAGGGTCGTCCGGTCGCTGCCGACGGTGGCCCACTGGATCGAGGGCGACCCGATCGAGGACCGGATCATCACCATGGCCAAAATCGAGGATCGCCACCGCGAACTGCGGCCCGACGGGGTGCCGGTGGCGACGGGCGTGCTCGCCGTGGCGGACGCCTGGGCCTGCACCAATCCTTCCGTCGGGAGAGGGGCGTCGATCGGCATGCTCCATGCGCAGACGTTGCGCGACACCTTGCGCCACACCGGGCCCGATCGGCCGGACGAGCTCTCCGAGGCCTTCGCGGTGGCCACGGCGGACACCGTCGAGCCCTGGTTCAAGGCGACACTGGCCTTCGACCGGCACCGGTTGGCCGAAATGACCGCAGAGGCGGAAGGTGCTTCCTACCAGCCCGACGACCCTGCCTACGAGATGACCGGGGCACTCGCCGCCGCGAGTGGGCGTGACCCTGACGTGCTCCGGGGCTTGCTCGACATCACGGGGGTGCTCGACCTGCCCCAGCACGTGATGGCGCGCCCGGAGATGTTCGAGAAGGTGATCGAGTTCGGCGCCGACTGGCGGACGCAGGAGAAGATCGGACCGAACAGGGACGAGCTCGTCGCCCTGGCCACGAGCTGAGGTTTCGAAGGACGGGAGGAGTCGCCATGCGAGCGAGCAGCGGAGGGGCCAGTATCGAGTTCGAGGTGGTAGGCGAAGGACGCCCGGTGATCCTCCTGCACGGCTTTCCCGATTCAGGGAGGCTGTGGCGCCATCAGATCGCGCCGCTGGCGGACGCCGGTTTCAAGGTCATCGTGCCCGACATGCGCGGGTACGGCGCGTCGGACAAGCCGGCGGAGGTCGACGCCTACAACATCCTCCATCTGGCCGCCGATACCCTCGCCGTGCTCGATGACGTGGGCGTGGAGCGGGCGCATTTCGTGGGTCATGACTGGGGCGCCGCGGTGGCCTGGGCGCTCGCCGCCATGGTGCCCGCCCGGGTCGACCATCTCGTGGCCCTTTCCGTCGGTCACCCTTCGACCTTCAGGGCCGGTGGCTACGAACAACACGAGAAGTCGTGGTACATGCTCCTCTTCCAATTCCCGGGCATCGCCGAACAGTGGCTCTCCAACGACGGATGGGCCAACTTCCGCGATTGGTCCGGCCATCCCGACGCCGACGCGGTGATCGCCGATGTGGAGGCGAATGGCTCGCTCACCCCGGCGCTCAATTGGTACCGAGCCAACATCCCACCCGAGTCGTACATTGCGCCACCCCGTGAAATCCCACCGGTCGCCGCACCCACCATGGGCGTGTGGAGTAGCGGGGACATCGCACTGACCGAGGGGCAGATGACCCGTTCACGCACCCACGTGTCGGGGCCGTGGCGCTACGAGCGGCTCGAAGGACCGGGCCACTGGCTGCAGCTCGAGGCTCCCGACGAAGTGAACCGCCTGCTCATTGATTTCCTGCCGGCGTAACAGCAACCTCAGGGGGCGTCTGCCGCCGTCCTGTGCCGTTCCTTTGCCTGAGCGGCTGCTGATGGCCGACCCACGCTGCCAAGAAGATCCGAGGGTTTTTCGACGCCTGACCGCGGGTAGGCAAAGGAGGAAAAGTTACGGAAGGAGACCCATGACCGTCACCCCCACCGATGACATCACCGCCTTGCTGGAGCAGGATCACGAGGCCATCAGGGAACGCTTGTTGGAGCTCGAGACGGCCGACCCGGACGACCGGGCCACGTTGTTCGCCGAACTGACGTCGGCGCTCACGCGCCATGAGGTGGCCGAGGAGATGGTCGTCTATCCGGCGATCCGCCACGGGCAAGGAGGGGCTGCGGTCGTCGAGGCTCTCCTCGGCCAAGAGACCGCAATCGAACAGCTCTTGGCGCACATCTCGCAGTTGGATCCCGGCACAGAGGAGTTCATGGGCGCGCTGCGAGACCTTCGAGCGGCGGTCCTCTCCCACACCGGCCATGAAGAGGAGCAGGTCGTCCCGATGCTGCTTTCGCTTGACCGTGGAACGCATCTTTCGCTGCTCGGCCAGAAGTTCCGGGGGGAGAAATTAGGGGCGCCCACGCATCCGCATCCGCACCTTCCCCATTCTGCGCTGGGGAACAAGGTCCTCGGACCGTTCGTGTCCTTCATCGATCGCATACGCGACCCCGCCTGAGCGCACGAGGGGTTGTTTCCCCCGGGCACGCCATGGGTAGACCTCAAACGCCCACCCAAGGGCATACATAGGGGAGGAACCGTGTTGATCCTGTTATTGCTGCTATTGGTCCTGATTCTCGCCGGCGCCGGCTTTGCCGTCCACGTGCTTTGGATCGCCGCCGTCGTCTTCGCCATCTTCTGGCTCGTGGGTGTCGCACTCGGGCGTGGCGAGAGTGCCGGAAGTCGCCACTTCTATAACTGGTAACCGACAACGCGCCGTACGCGGCACCCCCCACAGCAAGGTGGTGGGTGCCGCCATGGCATAGGCTCGGCGGATGGCCGGGCTCGATCTGACGCCCCTTTTGCGCTCGACGTTGGCGCAGCCCGAAGCCGTTACCGCCGCCATCGAGAGTGTCGGCGTGACACTGGGCGTGAGCGACGTCGTCGTCTACCTCGTGGATTTCGGGCAGTCCGTCCTCGAACCACTCGGGAACCAGGGTCCGCACGCGGAGCTGCCGCACAGCGAGGAGGTGGCCACGACGATGGCGGGACGCGCCTTCCTCACCCAAGCTCCGGTCATGGCCGAGCGTCCCGCAGGGATTCGTCTCTGGGTGCCGATCCTCGAGGGATCGGACCGCAGTGGCGTCCTCGCCGTCACCCTGCCCGACGAGGACCCTGAGCGGGTCAAAGCCTGCGAGGCTCTCGGTCTCCTGGCCGGCTATCTCCTCACGGTGAACGGCCGCGTGAGCGATCTCTTCAATCTGCATCGCCGCCGCAAGGCCATGACGCTCGCCGCCAGCCTGCAGTGGGATCTGCTGCCGCCGCTTGTGTTCAAGTCGCCACCGGTGACCGTGGCCGGAATTCTGGAGCCCGCCTACGAGGTGGGCGGCGACTGCTTCGACTATTCGATCAACTGGCCCGTGCTCGACATCGCGCTCATGGACTCCATGGGACACGGCGTGAATTCGGCCATTCTGGCCAGTCTCACGCTGGGCTGCTATCGCCATGATCGTCGTCACGGCAAATCGCTCATGGCGATGCACCAAGAGCTCGAGGGCACCGTCAGGGACCACTACGGCGGTCGGGAGTTCGTCACCGGGCAACTGGCGCAGCTCAACGTCGAGACCGGTCTGCTCCAGTGGACCAACGCCGGCCATCCGTTGCCGCTCCACGTGCGGGGCGGGCAGGTCGTCGAAGATCTCGCGTGCCCACCGACACTTCCGTGGGGACTGGGAGCCAAAGCGTCGCAACCCGTCATTGCCGAGCTTTCCTTGGAGCCGGGCGATGCTGTGCTCTTCTACACGGACGGCGTCATCGAGGGAAGGGCGAGCTCCGGCGGTGGCTTCGGCCTCGACCGGCTCGTCGATGTCGTGGGCCAGAACGCGTCGGATCAACTCGCTGCGGAGGAGGTCGTGCGTCGCGTCGGCCGGGCCGTTCTCGAGTACCACGGCGAGCGTCTCGATGACGATGCAACCCTCGTCATCGTGCAGTGGCATGGCACCGCGTAGCGAAATAATCCACGCGAAAGGGTTGGCATGCGGCCGACCGGGTATGGAGCAGTCATGGTGTCCGAGTCGTTTTCACCTTCCCCCTCGGAGGTGAGTGCTGCCCGACACTTCGCCCAGGCGCAAGCGGAGGACCTCGGATGCGACTCTTCGGATCTCGGACTGATCGTGAGCGAGTTGGCGACCAATGCCTGCGTCCACGCCGGCAGTGCCTTCACTGTGTCGTTGCACCGGCAGGGATCCGGCGTTCTCGTCGAAGTCGGTGACCAGAACCCCGCACCCGCCATCGCCCAGCCACCGTCGACGGGAGTGTCCGGCCGCGGCCTACAGATCGTGGCCGCGCTCGCGGCGGATTGGGGAGTGGCGACACGTGATCCGGGCAAGGCCGTGTGGGCCGTGCTCCCGTGTCTGTAAGGAGCACCTGGTTTCGTTCGGCGCGTCACGGGTAGTTCGTTGTCATGACGATTCCCACGACGCCTGAACCCGAACCTGGTCCCCCCGAACCCGTGCCGCAGCCCGAACAGACCGCGGTCTCCGGAGAGGTCACGGCGCACTCCGGGTAACGGGCAACCTCGGCGAGGTGCGTCGGCGCGACCCGCAGGGGTCTCTTGCATTGCCGCTCGAGAGGTTCATAATGAAGGAACCGCCTGTTGCAGGAGTGGCGCGCCCGAGGGGTGATCGCCGCGTTCAAAGAGGTGAAGACGATGACCATGCGCGTGCCGATCTCGGCCCATGAGCTCGAGATCGAGGTGTCCGAACCCGACGGGAGGGCGGTGGTCAGCTTGCGGGGCGACCTCGATGTCGCCAGCGCGCCCCGCTTGTTCGAACAGTTCGCGCAGTTGTCACGCCATGGTGTCAACCGGGTCGAGCTCGACCTCTCGCATCTCGAGTCGATGGATTCGACCGGGCTCTCCGTGGTGGTCGCCGAGCACAAGCGGACCAGGAACGACGGAGGCGGACTCCTGATCCTGTACCCCAACCGCCGGGTGATCCGCTTGTTCCAACTCGCCGGCCTGATGTCCTACTTCGTGGTCCACCCCAAGATGTCCATCTGAGGACGCCGCCTGGCGCCGGGGGTATCCCGAAAGAATCCGAGTCGAGGTCGTACCCTTGCAGCACAGCGTTTTCGATCCACGATGGGAGGTCACGAGTGGACGCGGTTCCAGGGCGACCTGTGTCCTCGATGATCCCGGGGTCCGCCGCGCCGAGCTCGACGTATCGACTGCAGATCTCAGAGCAGTTCACCCTGCACGATGCCGTCCCGGTCGTGGCGTATCTGGCCAGGCTGGGCGTGGGAGCGCTCTACCTCTCCCCCCTCCTTCGTTCCTCCCGGGGCTCCACCCACGGCTACGACGTCGTGGACCACAGCATGGTGGACCCGGCGCGAGGGGGGAAGGAAGGGCTGGAGGAACTGGCTGAGGCGTCTCGACGAGCCGGGATCGCCTTGGTCGTCGACATCGTGCCCAATCACATGGGAGTGGCCGATCCTGCGCAGAACGATGCGTGGTGGGAGCTCCTCAGGGAGGGGGCGGCCGGACCCTACGCCCGGTGGTTCGACGTCGATTGGGCCGTGGCCGACGGGCGTGTCCTCATCCCGGTCCTGGCCGACGACTTCGTGCCCGCGCGCGATCTCGCGCTCGAGCGCGGAGGGCTTCGCTACGGAGACCGCCTCTACCCCATCGCCGCCGACACCGGCCAAGGAGACGAAACAGCCGCCGCCGTCCACCTCCGCCAGCACTACCGGCTCATCGGCGATCGACTGGCGGCGACCGATCTGAACTATCGCCGCTTCTTCGCCATCTCCGAGCTCGCCGGGCTGCGGGTGGAGGATCCCGAGGTCTATGAGGCCACCCACCGGGAGATTCTGCGGTGGGTCACCGACTACGGGGTGCGTGGCATCCGTATCGACCATCCCGACGGGCTGGCGGCCCCCGGTCAGTATCTGCAGCGGTTGGCCGCTTCGGCTCCCGATGCCTGGATCGTCGTGGAGAAGATCACCCAGCTCTCCGAGGAGCTGCCGGCGGATTGGCCGGTCGCGGGTATGACCGGTTACGACGCCGTGGCCCAGATCAATGCCGTCCTGACCGACCCGCAGGCGGAGAGCGCGGTCGAGAACGTCTACCTCGAGGCCACGGGGGACAAGCGATCGTGGCTGGAGCACGTCCGCGCCGGCAAGCGCCACGTGGCGACGACGGTCCTGCGGGCGGAGTTCCGGCGCCTGGCCCGACTTGCGGTCGGCCTCGACGAGGCCGCACAGGCACTCACCGAACTTGCAGTGGCCTTTCCCGTCTATCGCTCGTACCTCCCCGAAGGCCTCGGCCATCTGCAGGAGGCCGTGGCTGTCTCCGTCGCGGCGCGACCGGACCTGGCGCCGGCCATCGACGCGCTGGTGCCGCGGTTGTCCGATCCGGCACGACGAGCTGAGCGCCCGCTTCGAACAGGTGACGGTCTCGGTCATGGCCAAGGGCGTCGAGGACACCGCCTTCTACCGCTACTCGCGGTTCATCGGGCTCAACGAAGTGGGAGGGGACCCCGGCCGGTTCGGCCTCAGCCTGGAGGATTTCCACCAGGCCCAACGGCGCAGGATGCAGAAGGCACCCCTCGGAATGACCGCGTTGTCCACCCACGACACGAAACGGGGGGAGGACCTGAGGGCCCGCCTGGCGGGACTGGCCGAAATGCCCGAAGAGTGGGCGGACACGGTGCGGCAGTTGCAAGGGCTCGTGCCGATCCCCAACGCGGCATTCGGCCACCTGCTCTGGCAGACCTTCGCCGCGACCGGGTTGATCGAGCGCGACCGCGTCCACGCCTTCGCCGAGAAGGCGATGCGCGAGGCGGCCCAGGAGACCAGTTGGGCCGACCCGGACGACGGGTTCGAGAAGACCGTCCATGCCGCCGTCGACGCGGCCTACGACCGACCCGAGGTGCGGGGCCTGATCGAATCCCTCTGGCGACGCCTCCTCCCGTACGGGTGGTCCAACTCGCTGTTGCAGAAGGTGGTGCAACTGACCATGCCGGGCGTCCCGGACGTGTACCAGGGGAGCGAGAGCTTCGAGGGCTCTCTCGTCGACCCCGACAACCGGCGACCGGTCGACTTCGTCGCGTTGGCCGCCACGTTGGACGACCTCGAATCGGCGGAGTCCGGGCCACCGGCCTTCGATGCACCCTCGGCCAAACTGTGGGTCACACGCCACGCCCTCCACGCGCGGCGCGACCGTCCCGAGCTGTTCACGGACTACACGCCGCTCGTCCTCGAGGGCCCGCGGCGCACGCACCTGCTCGCGTTCGACCGGGGGGGTGCGGTCACGCTGGCCACCCGTCTCCCCGTGGGATTACGACGACTCGGCGGGTGGGGTGACACGACGGTACCGCTCCCTGCGGGCACCTACACCGACGTGTTCACCGGCGCCCGCTACCGGGACTCCGTGGGCCTTGCGCCATTGTTCGGGCACTACCCGGTCGCCCTGTTGCTGTTGGACGGGCCACCCGACTGCATAACCCGGCGCAGCTACGGCACCAGGACGATCTTGCCGCGGGTGTGCCGTTGTTCCAGTTCGGCGTAGGCCTCTTGGACCCTCTCCAGTGGATAGGTCGCGGCAATGGGGACTTCGATGTCCCCCGATGCCACGAGCTCGGCCATGGCCGAGAGGATCTCGGGCGTCGATCCGTCACCGCTCCCCTGTGCCTTGGTGCCGAGCTCGGCGGCCTTCTCGAACGAAATGATGGTCTCCACCCGTTCCTTGGCGATCCCCAGGTCGACGGCGAGTTGCACGTAGGCCGGGCCGAAGAGATCGATGAAGGCATCGATGCCTTCGGGGGCCGCCGCGGTGAGACGCTCCGCCAACCCGTCGCCGTAGGCGACCGGGATGACGCCGTGCGCCCGCAGCCATTCGTGGTTGGACTCCGACGCGATCCCGATGACGGTGGCGCCCTTCGTCCGCAGGAGTTGGACGACCACTGTGCCGACCCCGCCCGCGGCCCCCGATACGGCAACCGTGTCACCGGGGGAGACGTCGACCGCCCGCACCGCCACGAATCCCGTGCATCCGACGACGTACAGCGCGCCGGCGACCTCCCAGCTCAGTTGGGGTGGCTTCGGCACCAGCTGGGTGGTGGGCACCACGCAATAGTCCGCATGACTGGACCGTCGCTCCGACCACCCCAGCACTTCGTCGCCCACGGCGAACTCGTTGACCCCGGTCCCGACGGCATGGACCACCCCGGCGAGATCGCTGCCCTCACCCGAGGGGAAGGTGGCCGGGAACCGGTCCTCGCAGGGCTCCTTCCCGGATCGCCGCTTCGCCCGGGTTGAGTCCCGCCGCCCGCACGGCCACGACCACTTCACCGGGGGGCGGCTCGGGAACATCGACGTCGGCGACGTACAGGACATCGCGGCCCCCATAGTGATCGAACCGAACGGCTCTCGCCATGTTGCCTCCTCGCGTATCCCTCCGGGTGGGACAACGTCGGCGCCGACCTAAGGATTCCCCTGCGTCGCGCCGGCCGAAGTGGCCATCAGCAGCAGGAACGACCGATCCGGGACCTCGAGGACGTTGCCGTCCGTGGAGTGCCGGGGTCTCGGCCGGCTCCAGGCTGCTCAGGACGATCTCCCAGCCGCTGAGTTGGCCGGGGATGGTGAAGGCCACCGATTCGAAATGGGCGTTGATGAGAACCAGGAACAGTTCGCCGTCCCAGTCACCTTCGGCATCTTCGATCTGACGACCGTCGAGGGAGATGGCCAACGTCTTGGCCGAGGCGTCCTGCCAGTCCTGGTCGCCCATCGGCTTCCCGTCCGCCCGGTACAGGACCATCTGGGCCGGGGCACCTCCCGGACCACGGAGGTACACCCGTGGGCGCAGGGCCGGATGGGCGCGGCGCAGCATGAGCGCGGAGCGGGCGAAGGCCAGGAGGTCCTTGTCCACGTGCTCCCAGTCGTACCAGGAGATCTCGTTGTCCTGGCAGTAGGCGTTGTTGTTCCCCGCTTGCGTCCGCCCGATCTCATCGCCGCCGAGGAGCATCGGGATCCCGGCGGAGAGCAGCAGCGTGCCCATGAGGTTGCGCCGCTGCCGGGCGCGCAACTTCTCGATGGCCGGGTCATCGGTCGGGCCCTCGGCCCCGCAGTTCCAGGAACGGTTTTCACTTTCGCCATCCTTGTCGTCTTCGCCGTTGGCGTCGTTGTGCTTCTCGTTGTACGCCGTCAGGTCGGCCAACGTGAAGCCGTCGTGGGCGGTCACGAAGTTGACGCTCGCCGTGGGCACCCTGCGGTCGGAGGAGTAGATGTCACCGCTGCCCGTCACCCGGAGGGCCAATTCCCCCAGCAGCCCTTCTTCTCCGCGCCAGAAGTCCCGTACCTGGTCGCGATACTTCCCGTTCCATTCGGACCAGCGGGCAGGGAATCCTCCCACCTGATAGCCCGCGAGGTCCCATGGCTCCGCGATGAGCTTCACGGGAGCCAGGACGGGATCCTGATGGACCATGTCGAGGAACGCACTGTGCATGTCCTCGTTCCCCGTCTGCCGGGTGAGCGTGGTCGCCAGGTCGAAGCGGAATCCGTCGACGTGCATGTCGGTGACCCAATAGCGCAGGGAGTCCATAATGAGACGGAGCGCGGCCGGATGGCCGACGTTCAGGGAGTTGCCCGTCCCCGTCGTGTCGAAGTAGCGGCCCCGCTCCCCGTCGACGAGTCGGTAGTACGCGGGGTTGTCGAGGCCCTTCAAGGACAACGTCGGCCCCAGGTGATTGCCCTCGGCGGTGTGGTTGTAGACCACGTCGAGAATGACCTCGAGACCGGCTCGATGCAGAGCTTTGACCATCGTCTTGAATTCGTCGACCTGTCCACCTGTGGTCCCGGCGGCGCTGTAGCCACCGTGAGGAGCCAGGAACCCGATGCTGTTGTACCCCCAGTAGTTCCTGAGGCCGAGATCGAGCAACCGTGAGTCCTGGACGAACTGGTGGACGGGGAGGAGCTCGACCGCGGTGACCCCGAGGTCCGCCAGGTACCCGGTCACCGCGGGATGAGCCAGTCCGGCGTAGGTGCCCCGGATGTCCTCGGGAAGATCGGGGTGGCGCTGGGTGAGCCCCTTCACGTGGGTCTCGTAGACCACCGTTTCTTCGAGCGGGACACGCGGGCGCGTGTCGCCTTCCCAGTCGAAGGACCGTTCGGTGACCACGCACCGGGGCATGGCCGAGGCGGAGTCGAGGTCATTGAGGGTGTCGGGTTGGTCCAGATCGTGGCCGAACACCGCCTGACCCCAGACGACGTTCCCGTCGATGGCCGTCGCATGGGGGTCGAGCAAGAGCTTGGCGGGATTGCAGCGCAACCCGTTGGCGGGATCCCAGGGGCCGTGCACCCGCAGCCCGTAGCGCTGGCCCGGCCCGATGTCCGGCAGGAGGCCATGCCAGATGTGCGCCGTTCGTTCCGGCAACGTGACGCGCTCCTCGGATCCTTCCCCGTCGAACAGGCAGAACTCGATGGCGTCGGCCACTTCGGAGGACACCGCGACGTTGAGGCCATCTGCGGTGGGCGTCGCGCCCAGGGGATAGGGGAGACCCGACGATGGTTGCATGCGTACTTTCTACCCGCAACGGGCAGTTTCGATCACAGAAAAACAGATATCTACTTTCCGGTGTGAGAGCGGCGCTGCACGGTACGTTCCACGATCTCTTCGGCGATGTCGCGCACCTTGCGATTCTCGCGTTGGGACGCGTTGACGAGAATCTGGAATGCCTCCGTTGGCGTCCTTCCACCGGCCGCGATCAGAATGCCGACGGCCTGGCTGATGGTCTCTCTCGTTTCAATGGCCTGGCTGAGGTTCTCGCTGAGCTGACGGGCATCCCAGTACACCTGGGCGTTGGCAAGCACGATGCACGCCTGATCGGCGAAGACACGGACGCTGGCCTCGTGCGTGGCGGTGAATGCGTTCTCGGACTCCGAATAGAGATTCAACGCCCCCAAGCTCTTGCCGCGGGCCGCAAGTGGCACCGAGAGGGTCGAAAGGATCCCGTGAGCAGCCGCGCTGCGAGCAAATTCCGGCCATCGTCTGGTCTGCGGTCGTCGAGTCGATGCGGTACGACACCTCGTCCCGAAAGGCGTGCATGCACGGGCCCTCTCCGGTGCGGTACTGGGCTTCGTCGATCTCGGGCGCATCGGGATTCGTGAAGACCCCGGTGCGGGGTGAGCCTTCAACGATCATGGTGATGCCCGCGTACTTCGCTGGTGTGAACTCACATGCCATTTCACTGACACGAAACAACGTATCTCCGAGTGTGCCGTCATTGACGAAAAACTGTGTCAAGGCGCGCAGGCTCTCCTGAATCGCCTCTTGCTTCTCCTCCATTGAGCTCTTTCCGGCTCCTGAGCGCTACGCGCATCCCCGTTTTTGGAGGAGGGTGAGCCGACTCAGCTGCCAGGGAGTATATCTGGGCGGTCACCTGGGGAGCGTTTTTTCGCAGCTCCATCCCACCGCCAGCGCCAAGGCGGAGGTATGTTTTCTATCCGGATGAAAGGGAAGATTTGTGTCGGGATCGGAAAAGCAGTCTCCTGTGATCTGGCGTTGCGCACTCTGCGGAGGGTTGATTCACCCTTCGGATGAGCGGGCGCCCGCAGCGTGGTGCGCTCGATGCGGACAAGTCTCCAAAGGAACGCGCGATGGGGGAGAGGGCTAAGCCCATCTCCACCGGTTCCCCGGCTCATTCCGGCCAGCGGGCGATCAGGCTGCCCGTAACATCCGGCTTCTGCGCACCTTGCGCCGGAGTCGATCAAGACCAGCGACAACAAGTGTCGCAAGGGTGACCAGAATCAGGCATTGCATCACGGTGTGCCACGCAGTGAGATCGACTGGGGTTCCGCCGATGTTGTGGGGCGGGGCGAAGCGTAGCCCACCCTTCGGTCCGACCTCCCTGAGCACGCCTCCGGGTAATCGCACCGCTCCCTTGGGCGAAGGGCTGTTCCGATCTCCGAGCGTTGAGGATGGTGCAAATGCTCTCACCGCGATCACGGCGAGGACCCAGAGCACAGCGACTGTGGCCGTTGCGCCGACGAATGCACCGACACGCTTCCGAAGGAGCAACTGCCACGTATCAGTCCTCATCGAAGGTGCCTCCGGGGTGTCGCGGCGAGAGTCTCGTCATCCGCCGAAGCGCATTCGTGATCCAGCGCCAATCGAGCCCGATATGGATCCCAATCAACCCGATGGCGACGCCGGCAGTCGTCCCGTGAAGGTTGTTCCAGAACTCGCTGCTATCAAAGACGACTCCGAAAACATGCCAACCGGTGATCAAGATGCCCGAGCCGATACACAACATCAGGTCGCCCAATAGAGCCAAATTCACGAACCACATGACACGACGACGACCTGACGTCGTGAGGATGCCCTTCGTCGTCCGGACGACCCACTCCCAGTGCAACGAGAAGTGGAAGAGGAGCGCGACGCCGAACGCGATGCCGAACCACTCATGGAGACTGAGACCCGTAAAGTCTTCGGCATACGCAATCGCGAAGGCAACAAAAAGCACCGTGTCGAACACCAGGTCGAACTTGGTGCGGGTCGAGATGCGAGGACTTCGAGCGACCGTCGAGGCGTCCTTCTCAATGATGGCCTCATCGCGAACGTCCGAACGGCTCACAAGTGCGTCTCCGTATCTTCAGTGCCAGCGGCCTCGTGCATACTGAGTATGCAGTACGACCGATTTCGAACGCGGAGGTCCGCAGCATCAAGAGAATTGCGGGATGTGCTGGCAGATTCTTTACTCGTCATTCCGTCATCTTGAAGGTGCTCGCGAATCCAATCAATGAGGACAACTCCATTCGGCACCGGGGGCTAGCACCCCGTGCCGGCGGTTCCCGGCAACCTTGGTAGCTGAACCGCGGTCGCCATCACCGCCGTTTCATGACGACTGGGGATGTGTGACGGACGCTCGACTGAGGTTGAGACACCAACCGCTCTTGCGTGGCCGGGTAGGGCGAAACCTCCGAGTGATCGCTACATCGCCTGTGCAAAGGTACGTCGGGTTGCGAGCCAGGGGGGACTGGTCCGGCAGTGCGGTGGGACAATTCAAACCGATTGCCCTTCAGCCTGGCATCTCTCCCATGCGCTGCTGCATTTCCTCGGGAGAGAGGTCCTCGACGTGGGAGGCGATGCTCCAGCGGTGACCGGAGGGGTCCTCGAACTCTCCGCCACGATCCCCATAGAACTTGTCTTCCACGGGTCGCGTGATGGTGGCGCCAGCATTGACGGCGAGTGCGACTGTGGCATCGACGTCCTGCACGTAGACGTGGATTGTCACGGGTGAGCCTCCGATCGATTTCGGACTTCGGGCACCCATATCGGGGAACTCGTCCGCCAGCATGATCATCGAATCCCCGATGGATAACTCGGCGTGGCCAACCTTGTCGTCGGGTCCTGGCATTCTCATCCGCTCTTCCGCACCCAGAACCGCGGTGTAGAAGTCGATGGCGGCACTCGCATCGTCAACGATCAGATAGGGCGTGACTCGGGGGTAGCTGTCCGGGATCGGCTTTACCATTGGTCTCTCCTGCGAGGATCGAACTGAGGTTCTGCTTGCCTTCGTTCACACTCTTGCACACCCGACAACTCCGGACCTGGCCGCTTCCGTCGGCACAGCGGCTCCCCTGTATCGCTGAGACGGTCAACCGATGGGCTGGGCCAGCGCAACGATGATCCCCTCGGGGCCCCGGACGTATGCCATCCGCCAAGAGCCTTCGTACTCGCCGATTCCGCCCACCAACCCGTAGCCGGCGGACGCCGTCTCGTCGACGGCGGCGTCGAGGTCATGGACCTCGAAGGCGACACTGCGCAAGCCGACTTCGTTGGCCATAGCGGTCGGCGATCCCGGCACGCAGCGAGGCCGGACGAAGCAAGAGAGCTCGACGCCCGTGCCTTTGTCCGGAGACCGGAGCATCACGATTTCGCTCCTCGATCCCGGGATGCCGGTGACCGTGTCGATGAACTCTCCCTCCACGAACGTTCTCCCCTCAATCTCCAGCCCCAACGCGACAAAGAACCGCGTGGCGGCATCAAGGTCGGCGACAGTGATGCCAACGTGGTCGAAACGGCGTACGTGTGACATGTCGATTCCTCCGTGTTCGTGACTTCGGCGCACAATGGCCCGGGGCGTCGCCTCCCGCGGGCAACGACTCGTAGGGGTCGAGGCCTGCCGATCTGGAAATCCGTGGGGAGTGCCGGCGACCATTTCCGACTTTATCGACAAGGATCGACCTGCCGCCCCGCTCGGTCATGGACGGCCCGCATGGTTTCATCATGGCCTTCGGCTTCGAGAGTCCAAGTCAGTCGCATCCAGCTCTCCAGCCTTTCGTGGGTCTCGACGCGCTTCCGGGCCGAGCAGGGTCCACCCCTCCCACAGCTCATTCGCATCACGGACATATTGTCTCAACGGTTCATCGCCCGAGACGGGCGGGACAGTGGGACGGTTCGTCCCATGGGAGATACTGTGAACGCCGTGGATCTCCCAGAACTACTCGTCGCGGGCGCGGGCGAATGGCGCAGATGGTTGAAGACCCACCACGCCGATTCACCAGGTGTCTGGCTGGTATTGGCCAAAAAGGGAACGTCCGATCCCACGACCATCTCGTACGACGAGGCGCTTGACGAGGCGATCTGCTTCGGCTGGATTGATGGTCAATTAGGACGTCGCGACACCGCGACGTTCCGACGACGTTTCACGCCTCGCAAAGCTCGCAGCCCGTGGTCTCAACGGAACGCTGCCATCGCTGAAAGGCTGATCGCCACCGGTCGAATGGATCGATCCGGCGAAGACGAGGTGCGGCAGGCGAAAGAGGACGGTCGATGGCAAGCCGCCTACGCCGGGCAAGCCAGCATTGAGGTCCCGGAGGATCTCCTCGCTGCCCTGAATGCCAATCCACGCGCAAAGGCGATGTTTGACACCCTCACGAGTGCGAATCGGTACGCCATCCTCTACAGGATCGGAAACGCCAAGAAACCCGAAACTCGCTCGAGGCGCGTCGGCCAGTTTGTCGAGATGTTGGCCCGAGGCGAGACGATCCACCCCCAGGTTCCAAGATCACCCGAGTAGTTCATTGCTCCCAGGTGCCCATGCCGGGCTGTGGCGAGATGCGGCAGAAACCTATCGAATATCCGCGGCCGCTCGGTTCACTAGAGAAGCGATCTGCGAAGCTGTCGCAAACCCCGAGTAGACGAAAACGGCAAGAGTGTCGCCCACGGAGACATACGCGTCAGCTTCAGTACGACGTTGGCCATGGTCGGGGAGGTTCGCCACATAGCCTAGTTGGTGGTCGCCAATTCCGTCAAACGCGGTTGTCCGCATTTCGTGCAATTTGGTCACTTCTCCGCTTGTCAGATCCTTCACGTAACCAAACACTCCACACCGACGGACGGTGTCAATGACTTGGTTCGGCGGCTCCGAGGGGACGAAGAGCGCCTCCTGAAATACAGAGGTGTCGTCGTGGCTGAGATAGTGCGCGACGACTGACGGGCCGCCAAATGATGTCTTGTCCGTGAAGCACTGCCCCGCGCGGAAGTTGCCTTTCGTTGTTCGACTCTGCAGGGACGCCGTCCTCCAGCTCGGCCCGATGCCACTCGCTCCAATGAGTTCAGCCTTCAGCTGGATAGTTGTCGGTTCATCACGGGACGCAGCGATTCCGAACCCGACCGCTGCTGCGGTTGTCGCCATGAGAACAGTCACGAGAATCCAGGGAATAGCGAGCCAGCAGGTTCTCACTCATCCACCCTATTTCAAGCTGTGACTCCTATTGTCATCCCCGTCTGGCCCTGCCCCCTACTGCAGGCCATGCGGTGCTGTTGGGCGTGAGAAGTGCTTCACTCGCGGAAAGTGCGGACACCAAGGATTTCAGTTCAGGATGGACTCCCGAAGAAGGAACTGTCTCCGAAGTCGAACACGCCGCCGTCTCGGGCAATGAACCTATAGCCGAGTCCAGTCGGGCTCGCTTGGATTGCAGTCACTGGCTGGTTGAGCGAGATGCCGCCCGTGGAGCCGTAGAAGGGCGCGTGGAACGCGAAGATACCCCCGTCCGAAGCGACTTCCCAGTAGCCACCCGTGACGGGGTCAACCGCCATCCCGACCACCGGCTTGTTGAGTGCACTTCCGCCCATCGACCCCCAGAAGACGGCGTCGCCGAACGAGAACACGCCACCATCTGAAGCCACGAGCCAGTAGCCCTTGCCATCAGGCGTCGACGCCATCCCGACGATGGGCTCGTTGAGCCGTTGGCCCGCCTTCAACACACCGGGCACAGATCCATAGAACTTCGCAGAACCGAAGGCAAAGATCCCCCCGTCGGCGGCCACCAACCAGTAGCCGGTGCCATCTGGGAGTGCCGCCATACCCACCATCGGTTGATTCAGGTTGAGCCCACCGGTCGAGCCGTAGAACGGTGCGTCACCGAAGCTGAAGACGCCGCCGTCAGCGGCGTCTTCCCAGTAGCCGCCGCGGGATGTCGAGGCGATCCCGACCACGGGCTCATTGAGAGCGACATTGCCAAGGGAGCCAGCGAAAGCAGCGCTGCCGTAGTTCCACACGCCTCCCGACTGGTTGGCCAGCCAATAACCCTGGTCGTCCGGCGGAGCGGCAAGTCCGACGAACGGAGGACCGACAGGGCGGCTGGCGGTGGAGAACCCGTCGCTCGTCGAGGCACCCACAGCGATGCAGGTAGGAGGCGTGCACGAGATGGCGTTGCTGCTCGCACCCCCGGCGACGCCAGCCCAGGCGCCGTTGCTGTAGGTCACGATGGGGGTGGCGCCCGATGTGGCCGCCGTACAGGAGTTGGCCGAGGTGCAGCTGATACCGGAGAACCCAGTTGTGCCGAACACGAAGTTCGACGTCGCGGTCGACCCGCTCAAGACGTCCACGAAACCTCCATCGATAAATGTAAAGGACTCAGGCGGGAACGGCAGAATGCCCGTGACAGCGCTCCCGCCCACGAGACACGATCCCGCGGCCCAACATGACACCGTGCTCAGCCGGGGATAATCAGTAACCGCATTGACGCCGCTGGGCAACGGCACGGTGGTCGGCGACCACGAGGATCCGTTGTAGGCCTCAGCCTGGAGTCCCGATTCCCAGGGCACGCCCCCTCCCACGGCCAGGCAGTACGACGTCGTCGGACACGAGACTCCGACGACTGGGATTGGGGTTGTCTGCGTCGACCATGTCGAACCCGACAGCGTCGCGATGACGTATGGGCCCGACGCCAAGCCCGCCCCGACGGCTACACATGACGTCGCGGACGTGCACGAGACGCCGGAGAAGGACTCTGGAGCCGGACCGCTCCCGAATGTGGTCACCGGTTGCCAGGTGCCTCCAGAGAGGGTCTCGGCGAATCCTGAGGAGAGAGAACCGGTGACACTACCGACCGCGACACACGAGAATGCAGTCACACACGAGACGGCTGTCAAGAGTTATAACCAAAACCTGTGGATGCACCACCTGAACGGAGACGCGGCGTACCTTCCTGTTTGACACAAACAAGATCGCTGGCGGTGGAACGCCGGCAGGAAGGAACGCCGATGTTGAGAGTACATGTTGACGAGGCCGCCAGCGCGGAGCTGGCCGCTGGGCTCGATGCCATCGTGGCCGAAGGGGCCCGTCGAATGCTGGCCGCCGCCCTCGAAGCCGAGGTTGAGGCCTACGTCTCGAGCCTGATCCATGAAGTTGACGAACATGGCCATCGCCTGGTCGTGCGCAATGGGCATGCCGAACCACGCTCCCTCATCACCGGGGCCGGCCCGCTCGAGGTGAGGGCTCCGCGCGTCGACGACCGCCGGGTCGACGAAGGGACCGGGGAGAAGATGCGTTTCCGGTCCTCGATCCTGCCGCCCTGGGCCAGGAAGTCCCCCAAGGTGGCCGAGGTGCTGCCCCTGATGTACCTGCACGGGATGAGCTCGGGCGACTTCGCCCCGGCCCTCGAGGAGTTCTTCGGTTCGGCCGCGGGACTGTCGGCCTCGGTGATCACCCGGCTGACCACCGACTGGCAGCGCGAACGCGATCAGTTCGCCCACCGCTCCCTCAAAGAGGTCGACTACGTGTACCTCTACGCCGATGGGATCCACTTCAACGTCCGCCTCGACGAGGCCCGCCTGTGTGTCCTGGTCATCGTCGGCGTGCGGGTCGACGGGACCAAAGAGCTGGTGTCGATCACCGACGGGCACCGTGAGTCCACCGAGTCGTGGGCCGACGTGCTGCGTGATCTCAAACGCCGGGGCATGCGGACCCCGGTCCTCGCCGTCGGTGACGGCGCTCTCGGGTTCTGGGGTGCGCTCAGCGACGTCTTCCCCGACACCACGCACCAACGGTGCTGGGTCCACAAGATGGCGAACGTCATGAACGCCCTGCCCAAATCGGCCCAGCCGGCTGCCCGGGCCGCGCTGGCCGAGGTCCGTGACGCCGAGGACCGTGCGCACGCGTTGAAGGCCCTGGAGCGGTTCAAGAAGGACTATGAGGCCAAGTGGCCCAAGGCGGTGGAGAAGGTTGTCAAGGACGCCGACGCATTGTTGGCCTTCTTCGACTTCCCGGCCGAGCACTGGGTCCACCTCAAGACCACCAACCCAATCGAGTCCACCTTCGCCACCGTGCGACTGCGCACCAAGGTCACCAAGGGACCGGGCTCACGGGCGGCCGGACTGGCCATGGCCTACAAGCTGATCGAGTCGGCCCAGACCCGCTGGCGAGCGGTCAACGCACCGCAACTCGTCGCTTTGGTCCGAGCCGGTGTCGTCTTCGAAAAGGGGGTGATGGCCGAACGATCAGAGACGGATGAGAACGAGGTCGCCGCGTAGTCCGACAGATTTCTCATCCACAGGTATTGACTATTTCTCGGCTGTCAACGCAGCGGAAGTATCTCGAGGAAGCCCTGCCGGCTCTGGCAGGGGCGACAGATCCCACGTGGAGTTGTGAAGCGTCGCCACCAAGGGAAGCGATTGACCCGTCGCGCCCTGCAGCACGTAGTCGCCGACAGCGACACAGGTGGTGGCCGAAAGACACGAAACACCACTCAGGCCAGAGGAAGACCACCCGACCTGGTTGGGCAGATTCGTCGTAAGCCATTGACTGGGAGGTGTAGCACCGGCAAAGGGTGCGGCCGACACGCTCGCGAGCCCGATCAGCAAAACGACGAGGGAAAAGACGGACACTGGAATTCGAGACGTCCGATGATGTCGCATCAGGTGAGTCCCTTCTTCCTATCCGATCTCAGGATCGGAGTATTACTGATTGCCTACCCGATGCGCAATGGGCGGTGAGTGCGAGAGACCGTGTGTCCCCTGCTGCGTGACCGTGGGACACTTCGGCATATCTGTGACGGCGTTGTCTTCCATCTCCCCCATCCGTGACCCATGCCGTCATGCTCCCCGCTGACGCCGCCGGACACGCGCTCCCTCCGACGCCGCCGTACCGAGGGGTCTCGATGATGACATCTGTCACCGGATACCGCGTTAACGTCACGCTAAACCGAACCTCCCGGTCCGCCGGCTATGCGACCGAACGTCGTCCGTTGCGAAGCCTACGAATGACGAATGCAGAAGAGACAATCGCAATATTGCCGATAAACCACATCCAGAGCACAGCCGTCACAACCACCGAATGGGCGGGACCGGAGGATTGAAGGCTTCCAATCAGATAGGCAAGGCTCAACAGATTCCACAAAACGAGAACCATGAAAACAAGGTGTTTGCCGGTGGCCCTTCGATGAAACCGGGCCGCCCGTGCTTGACGGCGATCGATTTCTTCAGGGGCAACACGTACTGCCCAGCCCACGTCGGGCTGCTCTGGGTGCCGCTTCAACTTGCCTTCTGAGCCAGAAGTCATTTCGTCTCCTAGTCTGACCCAGCTCGCAGGGCTGTCGCATGGCTAATCGGTACGACCGCGGTTCCCCGTTTTGTCATTTCAGCCGGCGGGATCTACGACTAACAACGAGCGCAGTAACCATGAGGGAAGCGCCGACAAGCAGGAGTAATCCGGCAACACCGAGGATGGTGTGACCTTCCGATGTCCGATCCCACGCCCCGTCATTTACCGGCTGAGCGACAACCCAATTGCCAAATACAGTCAAGAAGAACCCGAACACAAGACACACGAACCCTGCAACCTGGAGGCCGAAGCCAGGGCGTGAACCGGGGTTCTCCCAGCCTGGTGGGACCTTTGCCGTTTGTGCCCATCCCACTGGTGGGCCGTCCTCGTTGGGCTCCATCTCAGTGATTGTGCGCCAAAGAGTGACCTCCTCCCAGGCCTCCAGTCCCATAGCAACCAAACGGCACCCGAGAAGCGATCGGCATCTTGCCCACCAGGCCAAATGCCGCCAGGGGGACCGGGTTCGAGGGTCGTCGCCCTGCGAACCCATGCAGGCTCCTTGGGAGGTCCGCCGGTCGAAGGGACCCGCCGACCGGTGCTACTCAGCTTCGAATGTTTCGTACTCGTAGAGCCGGGCCCGCATCAACACCATGAGGAGTTCAGTCGGGAGTTCCCGTTTGTACGGGAGCTTGATGAAACCCGCACCGGCTTCGTAGCCGGCGGCTTCGACCGTGTTCTTTTGGGTGGCAAAGAACAGCGGATTGAACCGAAGTGAGCAGTGGTTCTTGAAGTTCTGCAGCATCCAAAGGTTTGTGTTCTCGCCGCGCACATACACTGGCAGATTCCATTTCAGTACCTCCCGTGCCTTCGGATCGACGTCCGAACTCAACTTCCGAAGCGCCTCGAGATGCGGCCGCTGGACGTCGCTGAGCTGAGCGAAGAAGTCATCAACACCTGCGCGCTTGGGCATCGGCATGCGCTCATGATATGCGCAAACGATGCAGCATTGGAGACTGGCCAGAGCGGCTCCCGTGGTTGCCCGAAGTGCCCTGTTGGCCGGGCTCAGTGCTGCTGGGGCGAGCGCAGAGCCCGCGCCACCTTGTCCGAAGGTAGAGAACCGCAGGTGACATACCTAACGGTGGCCACAATCTGCATGGCGATTCCGAGCCAGAACATTGATGATTTGATCCACGCCGGACCGAACGGGCTTGGCGTCGCGCCTGCCCCCGATTCCTGCCGGGACGGTAGGCCCTTTCGCTCAGCGCCTGTGAAACGATCTCGCGCGTGAACAGCGACAAGAAGCCACGCCGGGCAGCCGGAACGAGAACGATGTTCGACGTTTTGAGGAATCTTTTCAGGCCTCCCACCGAGTGGCAGAAGGCGGCCGATCTCAAGGAGGTGTTGGACGGACGTGAACTCTTGGTCTCTTGCCGCCTTCCTCCTCCCCCTGGCAAGGGTATTCGGATGGTTCCGCAGGGCTACCTGCACGTCCACAAGGATCGAGTCATCTGGAGAGGCCGTCGTCACCCGGACCGTGAGTTTCGTCAAGAAGACTGGCTCGTAAGAACCACACCGACGGCAACGGGGTCGCACTGGGGGATCATCAGTCTCCTCGACAAGTCGGACTCACGAATCCACCAGGAAATGCGGGTGCCGACGCCGGACATGGACCTGATCCGAACAGTGCTGTCGGACGATAGCTCTCTCCCATAACGCACGGTCGGCTGACCTTTCTTCACCCTGATGCCCGTGGAGCCGATGTATCCACGCCTCGGGCACGTAAGGACCGTCTCATTCGCCACCTGCTGTGGCCCCAAATCGTGAGCCCAACGGCGACGAAGATACCCAGCACGCCGAGGGCCTTGACCAACCAACCAATCGGACCGGCCAGCACGAAAATGGCTCCGGCGGCACCCAGGAGACCCACGGCTATCGGAAGACCCAGAGCGATGGCGAGACCCCATTCTCGAACCCGTTCGGTAGGAAGGTGGTCGACCTCGAACTCAAGCTCCGGCGGAGTCCACTCGGGGTGTGCGGTGATGAAGTCAGCTGCTGCGTCGAACAGCTCAAGACGAATTGAGACACCAACGCTGCGACACAAGGTTTCGAGTTCGTCTTGATTGAACTCCCAGGTATCATGGCTGTTGTTGCCATAGTCCACCGAATTGTCAAGGCGCTCAATGAGTGAGCCTTGGGGATCGATAAAGCACAAGAAGTGTGTGCCGAGGCTTCGGTACCCGATGGGTTTCTTGTGGATGACGACCACGACGATCGTGCTCACCGTTGGCCTCGTTGGGTCACCCGCCGATCCAGGCAACTGAAATCGCCATGTGTGGTGCCCGTGTACCCAATCATGGACCACCATCTCGCCACAGCCAACGAAGATGGACTGACGTGACTTCTCGGCGAGCTGCAAGCCCTCGCAGAGCTCTAGCCGCTCGCCGGCGCCCAGGCCTAGATAGTTGCCTTCAGGGATCCCGGTTTTCGCCGCCACTTCTGCGGGAGTTTCCGTCCGGCCTGTGGGGCGAGCTGCTGTCGGCACCGACTGGCTCTCTGAGACGATCGAATAGTCGGCCTGGTTGCCATGATCGAATGATCTGTCCTCGCTAGCCACCATCGGATTATCTCTCAAGATCGACGTGGACGACCGGTGTCACCGTTTCGCCAGACCGGGGACCCCACCTCCGTCGGACTGGGGCGGTCATTGCTTCATCCGTCGATCCGCAATCAGGCCGGGTATGCCCTGTCTACCGAGACGGATAACGTCCTGAATCGCCCCGCCACGACCGGTCATTGAGCAAGCGGGCCAGGTACCCGCGATTCCGGTCGAGGGGAGTCCGTACCGCACTTTCAAGAGGCGATGCGGTATCGGATGTGGGTGGCTTCTGGAGTGTCGATCACTCGTACGATCTTCAACTCGATTCTCTCTGGTAGCACTTCAAATAGTCGACGCCCGCCTCCGAACAGCACAGGGACCTGATGAATCTGCAACTCGTCGAGAACACCAGCCACAAGCGCCGCCTGTGCTGTGAAGGCGCCATGAACCAGGACGTTGCGGTCACCTGCGGCGGCCTTCGCCTTCGTCATAGCGCTGGCGATCCCATCCGTTACATAGGTCACCAACGGATACTTGGCAACCGACGGACCCGGCGGACGGTGACTGGGGACAAAGATTCGGACGCCATCATGGTGATCACCGCCCCAGTGATCGGTCTGTTCGACAGTCTTGCGACCCGAGAGGACGGCACCGGTTTTTTTGATTTCGTCAAGAAAGTGTTTGCCCATCTCCGCCGAATTGATGGTTTCCTCGGTTGGCCCAGCGTCAGCAACAAAGCCGTACCACTCGTGCAGCCTCATGAAGTCGTCACCGCCGGGGTTGCCGGGTTGGTCATTGGGGCCTGCGATGTACCCGTCAAGCGACATCGACATATAGAGCACCGATTTAGACACGTAGCGGACCCTTCTCGTGCTTTCTTATCTCATCACCAGTAGTGACGACGCATGGTAAATCAAATCATCGGTACAGCGAGGGTCTGCCTCCATGCCGGGATTGCGAGCAGCGATGCGGCCCTCCTCGGGTGGTACTGGCACTTGTCGGCAATAATCGGTGAATGGCTCCCATCTACGTCGAGTGGCTCTCACCTAGAGACCGGCGTCGCTACATTCTCGCCAGTCGAATCGGATTGGCGTCACTCTTGGGAGCGAGTGTTCTGCGCCTTTTCTTGTTCCGGGGGCGCCAGAGCAGGGGGAGCGTTCTCGACTGGATGGATTGGCTTCTCTGGGCCGTGGCCATAGCGATTGCGCTGGTATCACTACTCGTCCTGTATATGTTGAGACGACGTGGTCATGCGGCGTACAGAGCCGCTAACTCAGGCACGCAGACCGATTTCTCTTTGGATGTGATCTATGACACAAAGGGCTGGTCGAACCAGTTGCGGGAAGCTGTCACCGCGGCATTGTCACAGGTCGGTGAAGTGCCAGAGTGGGCCAACAATGACCTTCGCATCGACCGGAAATACGAAGAAGTCATTGACCACCTTGTCAGTTCGCACCAAATCCCTGGTTAGTCGGGATTCTTCGCCATTACGGCATCGTAATCAAGTAGGTAGCCCACTTCGCTGGGACGGTGGAAGGTCCAGCAACCGCTCCAGGTGCCGGAGCTTACTGGCCTTCAGCTACAACCCTCAGACGACCTAGACAACGCCCGCTGACCTGACCCCGAACCGTGGGCCATTTCGACACTTATGCGCTAGACCAGTGTCGAATCTTCAGCGCAGGTGGACCCGGAATGTGCCTGTTCCTGGGTCAGCGACGATGGTCCTCGCTATTTCCCTATTGGCGGGTCGGAGATCGCTGAAATGGTTGTAGTCAACTAGGGCGACGAAGTGCACCAACGAATCGCGCGGGGCGTGCTCCATCCAGCGGAGAGCCCCGATGTTTGATGGACTCTTGGCACCCTCGATGATCCAGGTAGGGGTTTGAACCGACGTGAGCCACAGGCCCGGCGACCGGAGGAGGACCTCTTCAGTGTTCTTCGTGTTGAACGGCGTGAAGGCGGGATCACCGTATGACACGGGATTCGCGACCGGTCCGAATGCGAAGACAGCACGGAAGGGATTAGGCAACTCGGCCACGAGAAGCGCGAGGGTACCGCCGGTAGAGTGCCCCCCGAGAAAGATGCGATTCGGATCGACATAGGGCTGCGCGGCCAGGAACCGGGCGGCGGCCAAGACATCGTCGCATTCGCCCAGGAACCCCTCCTTCATTCCGGGATTGGCGTTACCCCCCCGCAGCGAGGGGTACATCATGACGATGCCGGCCTGGCGATATTGCGCAGCAGACTGGTCGTTGTTCGCCGGTTGGGGAGTCCAGACATCTCCGATGCTGTTGTCGTCACCGCCAGTGATCCAGATGATCGCAGGGTGCTTGCGACCGTCCCCGGGGTCGGGAGTTAGGTACGCCGCCAATGGTCCCACCGAGGACGGATAATCGACCACATCTAGGACAGGCGCTGGCGGCTTCGGTACAGGGCAGCCGCAATTCGCGTTGTACGTCAGGTGGGTCACGAAGCCAGCGCGGGCCTGGGCTAATGTCTTCGACTCCCAGGGATAGGCCTTCTTGTGCGAGCTGCTCGTTGCCGCACCGGCGCTGAGCTGGTTTCCCACCGTCAGTCCGCTCGTTGTGGCAACGAGGAGAACGCAGAAGAGAAGGCCGACCATCCTGAACCGCCGACTACAAGCGGAGGATTTTCCCACCTTCCAACCGTAACATCGCTCTTCAGTCTGGACCGCCCCAGTTCTTCATACCGGATCAGGGCATAGCGTCAGGGCATGGCCCACCGTGAGCTGCGTGAAGAAGATCTTGATGAAATCGAGAGAAGGGTGAACGGGGCAACCTCTGGCCCCTGGTTCACCCGTGTCCTGAGCGACGAGTACGCCAACGCCATTACAGCAGTCACTACCAAGCTGCCGAAGCTGAACGACCCACCCGAATACTTCGATCCCGCCGAGGTGGTGTCGATCACTTATCTCGATCATCCGGCGTACGCGACCCGTGAGGTCCGAGAGGCCGATCGAAATGCGTCATTCATCGCTCACGCCAGGGCGGATGTAACCAGGCTCCTCGAAGAGATACGTCGTCTTCGTGCCGAGAGCAGCGGTCAGGGGTAGCCCAGTCCGCCAGCCAAAAGGCGTTCGTACAATAGGAGTCGCGTCAATAGACTCGCCAAATATGGATGAGATCGAGCTCGATCTGACGGGTAATCGCCTGAACGGTCCAACCTGGAGCCTTCGTGCCGAGATGTCTCGGACGACCAAATGCGGCTGGGAAGCGCTTCTTGGGATTCGGCCCGGACTCAAGCTCCTGGTCCAGCATGTCGAGGGCGAGACATGGGTTGAAGCATGGGTCGATACCCCCGAGGAGTCCGATGGCGTCGCCGTGATCGGATCATCTGACACGCCCGATGGAATCGCTGCGATCCCGCTATGCGGTTGTGGCGAGCGAGGATGCGGCAATAACGGACTTCAGTTAGCAAAAGAGATCGATTCCGCTCGCTTGCCGGAGCTGATCGGGGCTCTGCGCGATTTGCCCTGGACCACCACAGTTCCAAGCAGTGAAACCGTGCTCCGAGGCTCTTCACTTACGGGATTACCTCGGTTCGAGCTACCGCCTGGCAGATACAAGCTCGGGTCGCCGCTCACGGGCCATTACGGTTCGTTCGAAGTCCTAGCTGACGGGACAGTTCGGGATTGAGTGACCTATGCCGGTACGGCATGACCGGTCAGGAATGCCTAGTGGGTTTCGTCAAAGTGCTTTGTCGTAGCAAAGTAAGGCTGGACAGCCAGGGCGCGCCGACCGCTCCACGAATGCCGGACCCGAGGCAGTACACCGACGCCGTGGGACACTGACTCGTAGTGCGACGCTGGGAGCTTTGGGAGAAGGATGGCGAAACGGCTTTCTTCCCCGCGTCCAGCGAAAAGAACCGAGTGATGGCCAGAGTGGACGGCCTGCTGAAGACGTGGGGACGGAACTCCGTACCCCGAGGATGAAGACGACGATGCCCGAGGAGACGATGACTCCCTTTTCGCACAGTGGCCCGGGTGGTGTCCTGTGGCGGGAGTAGCGATCAACGTACCGGGAGAGCCCGATCCAGACGAGGTCGTTCGTACTGGGCGGCTCGAGTTTGAATGTCCGGCCTGCGGCCGGACCCACGTCTGGCGCTTTGGGGATTGAGGCCGACCGTCCCTCATCCCCGGAAGGGGTGCAGACCTAGCGGCAGAACTCGGCTTCGTTTTTCATCTCATTCAGCAGCGTCCTCTTGGCATGGACGGCGTCGATGGGTGAAATGAGCTAACAAGCGACTGACGCCGAGGATTAGAACCAAGGCACCGACAAGGATGATGGGTGCGCCGGTTACTGGGTCAGAGTTCGGGCTGGTCGCGGCACTGCTCCAACGGACCACTCCGCCGAAGATAATCCCAAAGATACCGACGACCATCACACCTAAGTCGATGCGCAGCACCCAACCAAGCGGGATCCGTTGTAGCCGGGCCAAAGCCAATACAGATCACGAAGCTTCCCGAGTGGGCCGCGACTTGGGTCGGCGGGTCCATCTGGGTACATGGGTCGAGATTACAGCGACTCGATGCGAGGACGTCGCCGTATGCCCCACTTCGCCAGGACGGCGGGGCAGCCAAAGGACGTCCTGCCGTTGTCGGTATTGGACGTGGGACCCTGGTGGGGTAGGAAGACGAACCATGGGTGCCCCTCGTGCGTCAATAATGGACACTGTGATGAAACGGGGATCATCGATAGTAGCGGTGGTCGTGTGTCTGGTGACGCTGCTCGCCGGCTGTGCTGAGGGGTCCTCAATGGCGACCGTTCTCGGTGTGGCTGCCCCGTGTGTCGGGGTCACATTGAAGACCCAATACGACACGATTCCCTTGTCCGTCAATCTCATGCGCGGTCATCACATCGTCGGGACCCGAGCGTTCTTGGGCAAGCACAAGTTCAGTTTCAGCGCACCTCCGGGGGCTTACCAGTTGGTGCTCGTCCAAGGGAGCGTGCCGCCGAATGTGACGTCGTTCCCACCTGTCCACGTTGTGCTGCGATCGGGGAAGGTAACTCACGTCAGCCTCTTGCAGTCCTGCAAGTGAACACGGGGCGGCGACGGGGGAACACTGACGAGATGGGCCGACATCCCTCAAGACGTGGCCCTGGCGCACCGTTGGTACGTGGGCCGAGGTTGAGGGCAACGTGTGGTTCCAGAGTCTCATGGTCCGCTCAGTCGTTGAGCTTGGTGACACCCCGAACCAATAGCCCACACTGCCGGAAAGGTGGAACGGGCCGCGGCTCGCACCAGCTCTGTTAGTTGAGCGAAGTCACATGCTGGGCACCATGTCTGCGGTAATCCGCACGAGGAGCCTTTTGTTCAGGGCGGTGATTCCGTGCAGGCTGACCTCGACATTCGTATTCTTGACGGTAGTGACGAAGACGGTGTGGCCTTGCATCACCTCTCCTGCGTCGATGACTTCCCGTCCACCTCGATGATTTATACCGGGGTCATTGGTGGGTTGTGTGCCGCAGTGCCAGATGTCCCATCTTCTGCCGCCACTATCGATGAAGCCCACCATGCGGCCCACGAGACACGGGACAACTACGCGTTGGCCCTGCATTGTGGCCCACACGACGAAGTGACCGACGCCTGGTGCCATTCCCACATAGCTTCGTGGAGCCGAGAATACGATCTGAGCGAGGAAACACGCGCCGAATACGCATGGATAACCACATGGGCTTTCCTTGGTGTTCTCGCACCACGCATCTTCGTATTGTCCCTTGGGCAGGTCCGACGGGCAGAGGACATCGAGGCTGACGGATCTCGCGGCGACCTCGCACCTTGTGACCTCAGCTTTACTCGCAGGGCGAAGATAGCGCGAGAGCGCCCCCGCATTCGGGTGCGAGGGCGCCGCTCCAATTGCTGAGGAGGACGTGACGAGGGCTAACAGGGGCGATAGCGCAATCAGCCCGAGCCGGGCCACCGCTCTTCTCCTCGAAGTCACTATCGCTAACCGTACTATTGCGATGCAATAGTGCCACTAAGTGCCGGACTAGGGTGCCGCTCTTCGAAACCCTGGGGGAAGGGTAGCAATCAAGGGTTGGGTTGTTGACGGCGCCCGACCAAGTCACAAATTCTGCCAGCCAACTGACTCGACCGGCACCCATGGCGACACTTACCAGCGACATAGAGGAACGTCGCCGATCACTGTCACAGATCACCCCACATACCCACGATCGCCGGGCATGGGTTGCACTTTGATTCCGGCGGCAGTGAGGAACTGGCGGATCTGGGAGGCGTGTTCAATCACGTGCAGGGGTATGCTGCCGACAATCACTCCGTACAGCGTGCCGTGGTGACGATGGGCGCTAGGGACTGGCCGGGCCGCCGTGTCCTCGGTGAGCGAGTCAAGCGTTCGGTGCACTCTTCCACGGCAATAGTCGATGTAACCGAGGAGTTCAGCCTTGGTGAACATGCGGTCAGGAAAGGCGTAAGTGTTCTCGTCAAAGGGTTGCGGCGGTTCCCATGGCTCGAACTCGGCGGTGAGGTCGTAGTCGAGGGTTGACAGCGCATGGAACGCCAAGAACCAGGGGGCTGAACCGTGTAATCCTCCGTGCGACGCCGGACCCGTGGGCGCCTCATCCGGCCAGAGGTCTGTCTCCCACAGATCGTCGGTACAATCCGTAATCGCCGCCTTCATCAGCCGCAGAGCTTGCTCGAAGTTGCTGGCCATGCTCTGCACAAACGGGTTCGTCACGGCGTATGTAATAGCGCACACCGAAGGATTCGGGGAGCATCCCATGAGGTGCCCGCTGATGGTGCCTCATCCGCCGGACTTGAGCGTGGGGATTCCGGGAATATATAGGGTTGTTGGATGCGATCCCTTCCAGCTTTCAACCATTACGCCTTGACAGTTTCCAATCTCCAACGAAGCCTCGAGTGGTACGAGCGCCTCTTCGAGTCGCCGCCCGTTGCGATCATGGACGAGGACAATTATCGAGCGGCGGTCTGGTTTGGGCCGATGTTCGCAATCCACGAAAATCAGCATCAGCTTGAGGGCGACGTGTTCGATGAAATCCGAATCGGACTCGACCACATAGCCTTTGGTTGGACTAGTCGAGAGGAGCGCGAAGCCTGGCCAGCACGACTCGATGCCTTGGGTATCGAGCACGGTGAGATTTTGGATCGGTCGTACGGGGCCGGTCTTGCATTTCGGGACCCGGACAACATTCAGCTCGAGTTCTTTCTGCCGATGGGTTCATAGGTTGCCGAGTAGCCCAGTTCGGGACGGAGGGACAGTCCGACACGAGTGGACCACCCCTGTGAGGTGGAATCAGCCATGATTGGCGAGTGACCACCAACGAGCCGGAAACGCCCTTGTGCGTTGCCGGGCCGAAGATCGTTGCTCGAAGGAAGGATATAAAGCGATGACTCATGTTGCGAGGAGACTCAGTTGGATGCATTTTGAGGGTTCCCGCCGAATCATCACGGCACTGCTCGGTGTGGTGTCGTTAGGGCTGGCGATGGCATTGCTGCCAAATACTGCGGGTGCAAACACAAGCACCTCCTGCGTGACGAACTCCACAAACGGTGAGCCCTTTCCAGCCGGAAACTGTCCGGCAGGCAGCCCATCGATTGTGGATTACTTCCCGGAATACTCGGTGACAAGCACGGGGACCGTCTATAGCCGCAATGGCCAACTCGCGGGGATGAGCGGCCAGCACCTCAACGCTCCAATCGTCGGCCTATCTCGAACTCCACCTCCAATCGATTATGGTTACTGGCTAGCAGCGGCGGATGGGGGTGTCTTTACGTTTCAAGGCGCACCATTCTTCGGCTCGTTGGGGGGTGTGCGCCTCAACGCTCCCGTGGTGGGAATCGTTGCATCAGGTAGCGGAAGTGGTTACTGGCTCGTCGCGGCCGACGGCGGGGTCTTCACATTTGGCAGCGCCGGTTTCTACGGGTCGATGGGCGGCCAACATCTCAACGCTCCCATCGTGGGCTTGGTCCCAACGACCAATCAGCAGGGCTACTGGCTCGTCGCAGCCGATGGCGGCGTGTTCTCTTTCGGCGACGCCACGTTTTATGGTTCATTGGGAGCGACACACCTGAACTCACCCATCGCCGCAATGGGGTCAACCGGAAACGGCTACTACTTGGCGGCCCAGAATGGTGGACTGTTCCCCTTCGGATCGGCCACTGCGCAGAGCTCTGCCATTGGAACAATCACAGGTTCCGTAACCTCCATAGCGGTGCGAAACCTCAATCTCGCCATTGTCCCCCCAAGTCCACCACCCGCACCCGCTTGGGAGGTGTCGCTCGCTACATCGTCAGGGGAGCTGGTGACGTTGAGCTAGCGCATGAACGGTTTACTCGATGGGCGTCTCCCGGACTGCCTCGCTGCCGGTTTCGAGTGCGTTCTTGTCGCAAATGAGCGCGCTCTCTGCAGCGGAACTCCACTTCGATGCCTAGGCACGATGAGGCTCTACGAGGAGCAGTCATTCCCGTCGGGGTCGCGGAACCAGAACATCGGCGGTTGGGGCTCCGTCTGCTCGACTGCGCCGATGCGGACCTTGACGGGCGACCCGATACGGGCGATGCCGGCATCTACATCTACTCCGAGCTGCTTCATGTACTGATGGGCCGCATCGATGTCGCCGGTGTTTAGGATGATCCCCGTCCGAACACCTACCCGGTCGGGTCCAGCCGGCATGAGGACCAGCCCGGTCTCCGTACCGGGCGGGTAGACCTCGATCCAGCGGTAGCCCTCACCCCACGGGAAGTCGGCGCGAACCTCGAACCCAAGTGACTGGTAGAACGCCAGGGATTTGGACTGGTCCTCCGTGGGAATCGTAATGCCCAACTCATCGGCCAGGAAGGACGAGAGATGACGAGGGCCCATCCCGATGGTAGTCACCTCCACGCATGCCGGCTCGGGGTCACTGGCCGACGCTTGCGTTCGGATGATTTTGATCATCTGTAGATCCGGCTTGTCGGCGTGCCACAAGTCCGAGACCCCGCGAACCGGTTCGATTCCGTGGCTCCGAGGATGCAAATATGGGGAGCGTGGACCAGTCCTTTGAGTCGCTGATCGCAGAGGCACAAGCCGCTCCGATCGTGGGATGGAACTTTGACTGGCTGCAAGGCCGCGCAACGGAGGAGAGGCCATCGTGGCAGTACTCCCGACTCCTCGCTGAGCGTTACAGGCACGCGGAAAAGGTCGTGGATCTGCAATCCGGCAGCGGGGAGATGCTCGCAAGACTCCCTCATCTGCCGTCGTTGCTTGTGGCGACAGAGGGGTACCTTCCCAACCTCACATTGGCCGCTCAACGGCTCAGACCACTGGGAGTGCACGTTGTCGGGACGGACGATAGACGCGAGGTGCTTCCGTTTTCGGATGGCGTCTTTGACCTGATCACGAGCCGCCATCCCATCACGACGTGGTGGAAGGAGATCGAGCGGGTTCTCCGGCCTGGTGGCGCGTATCTTTCACAGCAGGTAGGACCCAACAGCATGAGGGAACTCAGCGAATACATCGTGGGACCTTGGCTCAAAGGGTCAGCAAGAGATTCACACCTTGCGGCGGAAAAGGCCGCTGACGCCGGGCTGGTCGTGACGGACCTTCGGGAGGAGCGACTACGGACGTCGTTCTACGACGTAGGTGCGGTCGTTTATTTCTTGCGGCTTGTGGTTTGGATTGTGCCCGACTTCAGCGTGGAACGTTATCGCGACCAACTCTGGTCCTTGCACCAGCAGATTGTGCGGGAAGGGCAATATGTCACGCATGCGAGCCGGTTCTTGATTGAAGCTTCCAAGCCATCACCTCGGCACGCGTAGCGTCTAATCCGTGCGCCGCCGGAATGTCCTCCCCTACGTGCTCCTGCTGGTGCTCACCCTCCTGGCCGTGGGAGCGGCGGCACTGGCGGTAACTCAAGGCCCTGCAACGGTAGGCCCTGCTGCGGTGAAAGGGTACGTAGCGGTTCATTGCTCAGAACACGGCTCTTGTGCGGTCTTCGTTGCTTCGCCGATTCCCAAGGGCGACAGAGCCTGTGTGGCCGTCGAGCTGCATCAACTGATTCGCACGACCCACGATGCCTCCGCTCTTGCAGACGGCGTGGAGGCGATCCTTGCCAAGTGCGAGGGGTAGGACGGGCAATCTGGAGGAAGCCAACGCGGGCTCAGGACCGTCCGAGAACCGTCAGCGTGCGACCATACTGGACAGCTGGATAGGACACGCCGTCCCACAGAGAGTCTTGGTGCTGGCCTCCGGCCTCCGACCAGCCAGTCTTGCGGTAGAAGCTCCTTGCTCTTCCCGCTCCTGCGTGAGTCCACAAGATCGCTTCAGCGAAAGTCTCGGCCAGCGATGCAACGGCCTGGTGCATGAGCGCCTGCGCAGTCCCTGATCCCCAGTACGCGGGATGATCGTAAAGCCCAAACACCTCCCCGATGCCATTTCCGGACGCAGCAATACCAAAGTGGATGAATCCGCCGATAATTCCGTCTTCGTCCGCTACCAAAATCGTCCCGTCTTTGAATCCGAAGGCGTCAGCCCTCCACATCTCCTGCCGACGTTCGGCGGCTGCGTCAACCGTGTCGGAGGGGAATAATCCCTTGTATCCCTCTCGCCAAGATTCGGCGTGCGTCTTCCCGATCCTTGGCGCGTCCACGAGGGTGGCTTCCCGCACCGTACGCACTCTCGAATTATGCCGCAACATGCCCGATCTGCCCGCCCTCGCCGACGTGGCTTGGCGAGTGCAAGTGGGCTCGCGGCGTGGGAGTGGGAAACGTCATCCCAGAGGATTCCGATTTGCGTCCACCTGTGAATGACGTAGACGAGATAGCCAGATTCTGGGTCGCGGCGAACATCGTGCGTCGGGATGCAGCAGTGCGAATGGAGTCGGAGACTGGCCTCGCGGTCTGCGACACGGACCCGATGAAACTTCATTACGACTTTTGCATGGCTCGCATCGGCCTAAAGCCGATGGAGTGTGTTTTGGCCGATGTTCGCGCTCATCGTGACGCCATGAGTCGCCAAGAGATCGGTCTCGCAGACGTCGTGCTGTGCTCTATTCCGACTCAAGAGGACTCCACACGGCGACGCCACAATTTTGCCCTCCATGCTCAACTCGCCGCACCGCTCGCCGAATGGTACGGAGCTCTCAGCCAGCTTGACCCCGGCCGCGTGGTCTGGGAGCTGCCCGAGTCACTCCCTACCGTTTCAAAGGGCGACCGATACGACATTGGACTATTTGACGCCTGGATGGACCAGCTCGAAATATGACTCGAGTAGTCACGTTCGCCGGTATTGGTGCATCCCGCGATCAGCCAGCAGCCCGGCGACGCTCGTCCTCGCTGAGCTCAAGGGCCGCTGCTTCAGCGCGACGCATTCTGCCCACTGAAGCGCAAGCGGCATGCCCCGTCGGCCTCGCCGGCGTCGGTCGCCCTCGCGTGGCGGTGTGCCCGGACATCTTGACGGCCTCGGTCATGGGCCATGAACCAGCGCATGCGGGCCACGCATTCAACGGACCGTGGCGACGTCATCTGCCGCCGGCGCCTTACGCAGCGGCTCGGACCAGGAAAGCGCGGCGATCTCGGGTCCTCTGTCGATCCCGAATCGCAGGGCGTCGCCGCGGAACAGCACCGAGATGTCCTCGACCGGGAGGGGATGGCTGAAGAAGTAGCCCTGGAACTCGTCGCATCCATGATGGCGCAGGTAGGCGTGCTGTTCGGCCGTTTCGACCCCCTCCGCGATGGCCCTCATATTGAGGCTGTGGGCCATCTGAATGATGGTCTGGGCAATGGTGGCATCGCGCATGTGTCCGGTGATGTTGCGCACGAACGCGATGTCGATCTTCACCTTGTCGATCGGGAACCGCTGCAGGTAGGCCAAGCTCGAGTACCCGGTGCCGAAGTCGTCGATCGACAGCTGCACGCCACGTCCTTTGAGCGCGAGGAGGGTGGCGATGGTCGCCTCGGTGTTCTGCATCAGCGAGCTCTCCGTCAGCTCCAACTCGAGCAGTGACGCGTTGATCCCCGAGTCGCTCAGGGCCCGGAACACATCGCCGTCGAGGTCGTGGTTGATGAACTGGCGTCCCGACACGTTCACCGACACCTCAATGGCGCCGAGAGGAGAGCGGGACCATTTGGCGATCTGCTGGCACACCGAGGAGATCACCCAGCTGCCGACCTCGACGATCATCCCGGTTTCCTCGAGCATCGGAATGAAGTAATTCGGCTCCACCAATCCGTGACCGGGTCGCTCCCAGCGGAGCAGAGCCTCCAGCCCGCTGATCTGTCCTGTGTGCAGGTCGACCTTGGGTTGGTAGTAGAGGACGAACTGCTCCGTTTCGATGGCCTTGCGCAGAGCGGATTCCAGGCTCAACTGCATCAGGAGCTCGACGTTCATCTGCGGGGTGAAGACGCAGTGCGTGTCGCGACCCGCCTGCTTGGCCCGGTACATGGCCGTGTCGGCGTAGGTGATGAGGACCTCGGGGTCCGTCGCGTCCTCGGGGTACTGCGTCACCCCGATGCTCGCCGTCACCGCCACTTCGTAGTTCCCGAGGGTGAAGGGCAGGCGGAGCTTCTCCCGGATGTTCCGGACGACGACCTCGGCCCCTTCATGGCGCTCGTTCATGATCAGGATCACCGCGAACTCGTCGCCGCCCAACCGGCCGACCGTGTCGCGAAGTCGGACGCACTGCAGGAGGCGGTCGCTCACCTGCACCAGGAGGGTGTCGCCCATCGCGTGCCCGTGCGTGTCGTTGACGGACTTGAAGTGGTCGAGGTCGACATAGAGCACGGCGACACTCCAATTGTTCATCTTGGCCTGCGCAATCGTCTTCGCCAACGTCTCGAAGAACATCGTGCGGTTGGGCAATCCCGTCAGGGCGTCCTGGTGGGCCATCTGGTAGAGGCGCATGTGGGCTTCTTCCCGTTCGGTGATGTCCCGAACGACACCGACGGTGATCAGCTCGCCCTCGGTCTCCTGCACCCGCCGGTGGATCTCGACCGGCAGGTGCAACCCGTCCTTCCGGCGGATCTTGGCTTCGGTGAGCTTCTCGCCGACGGGTCCGACGACGATGGCGTCGCGTAGCCGTTCCAACTCGATCTGCGTGGTCGCGGGCATGGAGATGGTGCCCAGCCCGAGGAACTCCTGACGGCTGTAGCCGAACATCCGCGTCGCTGTCGCGTTGACTTCCGTGAAGTGCTGCGACGCGCCGTCCACCAGAAAGACCGCGTCCCCGGTCTCGTCCATGGCGGTGCGGAACCGCTGCAGCTCCGCCGTACGGGCCGACACGTCGCGTTCGAGAGAGGCGTTCTGCCCGTCGAGGAGGTCCCTCATCTCCTTCAGGCGCAAGAGATTGCGGACCCGCAACCACAGCTCGGCGCGATTGACCGGCTTGGTCAGGAATTCCTCGACGCCGGCCTCGAGCGCATCGAGCAGGGCGCTGCGGTCGGTCTGGGCGGTGACCATGATGATGGGGATGCTCGATGTCCTGGCGTCGCTCTTGATGATCTTCGTGACCTGGTGCCCATCCATCCCGGGCATCATCAGGTCAAGGAGGATCAGGTCCGGCTGATGCACATTCACGGCCGTGAGCGCTTCGCCGCCGCTGTTCGCAGTGACCGTCAGGTAGCCCTCGGGCTGCAGCAGCGCTTCGAGAAGCTTGCGGTTCTGCGCCTCGTCATCCACGATAAGGATCGTCCGAGCCGTGGGATCCGTCATCGTTCACCCTCCGGTGAAGGAGGGCCACGAAGGCCGATGGTGCTCGGCAGGAGACCGTCGATGGCGGCATGCAGTTCGGCGTAGCGCAGCGGTTTGGCGATGTACGCGTCACACCCGGCTGTCTGGCTCTTCTCCTGGTCCGCCTTCATGGCCAGGGCCGTGAGGGCGATGATCGGGATGTGCGCCGTCGTGGCGTCCTGCTTCATGATCCCCGTCGCCGTCAGTCCGTCCATGCCCGGAAGCTGAATATCCATGAGGATCAGGTCGGGCTGATCGGAGCGGGCCATGGCCATACCGGTCTCCGCATCGACCGCACTCAGGGTGACGTGGCCGACGTTGTGGAGGAGAAGCTCGGCCAGCTTCATGTTGGCCGGGTTGTCCTCGATGATCAGGATGCGTGCCAACTAGACCCTGCCCGCAGGTTGGCGGGTGGCGCGGCGAATGCCGGCCAGGAAGTCGAGCCGGTTGAAGGACGACTTCTCCACGATCTCGACCACCATTTCGGACGAATTGCTGCAGTTCCGTGCGGTCGTCCGCCGTGATGGACTTGGCCGTCACGATGATGATCGGTATGCGTGCCGTGACGCTGTTGCGTTGGAGCGCTTCGACGACGGCGAAGCCGCTGATGTCGGGCATCATGAGGTCGAGCAGGACCACGTCGGGACGCAATCTCTCGGCCAGGGTGATGGCCTCGGCTCCGCCGTACGCCGCGCACGACGGTGTATTCGGACGTGGGCAGGAAGGTGGCGAGGACCTCGACCGCCTTCGGATCGTCGTCGACGACGAGCACGGTGCGGGTGACGAAACTCGCCGGGGCGAGCCCGAGTCGCACCAACGAGGCGTTCAGCTCCGCCCGGCTGATCGGTTTCTGCAGGACCGCTGCGGCACCGCTGGCCAAGGCCATGTTCCCGTCGATCAACGAGGCGATGATGACGACCGGGACCTGGGCCAGAGAGTCGATCTCGCGGATGCGCAGGAGGAACTCCCACCCGTCGATACCGGGGAGCACCAGGTCGATCGTGATCAGGCTGAGCGGTTGCTGAGTCGCCAGGTACAGCGCTTGTTCGGCGCTCGATGCCACGAGGACGGCGAAGCCTTCCGCCTCGAGCAGGAGGCGGGCCAGATCGGCGGCGTGTTCGTTGTCCTCCACCACGAGGGCGACGAGCGTCTCGGGCTGCGTGTTCAGTGCCCGGTAGTCCAGGCCGCTCTGGATCTTCTCCACGATGCTCGTGACGGCCCGGATGGGCAGCCACACGGCGAAACAGGAGCCTTCCTCCTCGGCACTGGCCACGGCCACGGTGCCTCCGTGGAGCTCGGCCAGGCGCTTGACCATGGCCAGCCCCAGACCGGTGCCCTCGAACTTGCGGGCCAGGGAGCTGTCGATCTGGCTGAACGCCTGGAACAGCTTGGTCATGTTCTCGGCCGAGATACCGATGCCGCTGTCGCGGATCTTGAGCTCGACGAATTCGCTGAACTCGCCGTCGGGGAGAGGGAACGACTGCATGGGCCAGCCCCCGGCAATGAAGCCGACCGAGCTCCTGGGCACCCGTTCGGCCGACAGGGTGACCACCCCGTCCTGACCGGAGAACTTCACCGCATTCGAGAGCAGGTTGTACATGATCTGCTTGGTCTTGCGGAGGTCGAGCATGAAGACCCCGATGTCCTCCTTCATCTCGAGCTCGAGGCGGACCCGCTGGCCGACCGCGGTCTCCTTGACGATGGACAGGCTGCCCGAGAGCAGGTCGCCGAGGTTGGCCGGCTCGAGCTCGAGGGTCATCATGCCCGCTTCGACCTTGGAGAGGTCCAGAATGTCGTTGATGAGCGACAACAGGTGCTGACCGCTCGTGAAGATGTCCCCGGTGTACTCACGCTGGCTGTCGGTCATGGCCCCGACGAGGCCGTCTTTGAGGGCTTCGGAGAATCCGATGATGGCGTTGAGGGGGGTGCGCAGCTCGTGGCTCATGGTGGCCAGGAACTCCGACTTCATCTTGGAGGCGTGCTCGAGCTCGAGGTTGGTCTCCAACAGGGCCTGCTCGAAGCGCTTGCGCTCGGTGACGTCACGGGCCGCCGCGAAGACCCCCTGGAGGTTGTCGTTGCGGTCGTGGAAGGTGGCCGCGTTGTAGGAGACCAGGGTCTCCTGGCCGTTCTTGGCCCGCACCGTCAGCTCGTAGTTGTTGACCCGGTTCTCGGTCAGCACCCGCTCGATCGCACCCTCGGCCAGAGCGGGGTCGGTGAAGAACTCCTTGCAGTGGGTGCCGAGCAGCTCGGCCCGGGTACGTCCGGTCAGGCTCATCATCTCGTTGTTGACGTCGGAGATGATGCCCAACGGGTCGGTCATCATGAGGGCGTCGATGCTCGATTCGATGAGCGAGTGGGAGTAGAACTGCTGGTCCCGCAAGACCTCGTCGAGTTGGGCCTGCACCGCTTCGACTTCGTGACGGGCCGTGTTGTCGGTCCCGATCAACAGGTAGCCGATGATGCCCTCTTCGGCGTCGCGCAGCGCGGTGACCGAGACGATGGCGGGGAAGTGGCTGCCGTCCTTTCTCGTGTACGTCAGCTCGTAGATGTCCTCGATGCCCCGGGAGGCTTTGAAGACCAGGGCCTCGAAGCCCGGGGCGATCGGGGTACCGAGCTCTGCGCTGAGCTCGGCCGCCCGGGCGATCAGCTCTCGCGGGTCCGAAATGTCAGCCGGGGTGATCTGGTCGATGACGTCGGAGGCGGCGTAGCCGAGCATGCGCTCGGCACCCACGTTGAAGATCTGGATGACGCCCTTCTCATCGGTGGCGATGCTCGAGAAGTAGGCGCTGTTGAGGATGGCGTCCTGGAGAGCCTGGGTCTTGATCTTCTCGCTTCGAATTCCGGACGACGGCATCAGAGGCGCTCGAGAGGGTGGGACAACCGCACGGTTGGGAACCTCGCAATCCAGGGCGGTCGGGCCGCCCGGTAAGCCAGAAGTCGCTTCCCACTCCGGTGCAGTCCACTCGACCCAGCGGCAGGCACGCGCTACGTCTTGCGTTCGGGGCCAACGACAGCGAGGCGCTCTAAGCCTCTCTGGGTGTAACGGATGGTTCAACCACCCCTACGAATCCCTCATTGTCGAAGTGGGAAAAACGATACCACGTAGTCCCGGGTCTGCTAAAGGGGGTTGCCGACAAAAGCCCGAATTAGCGCCGTTTTTGACCGTTCCCACGCCCCGTGCAACGGGGGAGACCCGACTGCACGAACGCCGGTTACCCACGTGCGTTGCAGCAACACGATCGTGCCTCCGCTCGATCGTGGGGCGACGACGCTCACGGCCCGACCGCTGGAGGCGGCACGGTATCGCCCCGAGCCGGGAACAGGTGCTTCACGAGTGGGTCCGGCTCGGCGAGCGCCCACGCCGCGTCGAGCAGTTGTTGATCGGATCCGGTCATGCGGTCCTGATGCTGGCGGAGATGCTCGCTCCACGAGGCCACGGAGAACACCTCGTGGAACTCGCCGGGATTCGCCCCGTCGCGCCACAACCGCCATCGCTGGGCCCCCGTACGGCGCCGTCCTCTGGAGACCCCTTCCATGGCGGCGATGAAGGCCTCGCTCTGTGCGGGCTTCACGACGTAGCGGATGTCCACCTGCACCGGACCGTCGGTGGGCGAGACGGCGAACGCCAGCACGGGTTCGGGCCAGGCCACGCTGACCGTGCGGTCGAGGTGCAGCGTCAACTGGTGGATCGGCAACACCGTCACGCTGAGCCCCGCCAATCCCAGCAGCACGGCGCTGGCCAGCATGGCGTCGCGCAAACCCCAATGGGTGGCGGCCACGCCCCAGACCAGTGAGCCGATGGCCTGGGCACCCATGAAGGCGAGGATGTAGGCCGCCAGACCGCGGGCCCGCACCCAGGCCGGCAGTGCGAGCTGCATGCCCGCATTGAGGGTGGACAGCGTGGCGATCCAGGCAAAGCCGCCCACCACCAGCGCACCGACGGTGACGGCGAGTGGGAACACGACCGCGGAGAGCGTGGCCAGGCCGAAGAGCATCGCCGACCCGGCCAGGATGGCGTTGGGGGAGAGGCGCGCCCGCAGATTGCCGAGCTGCCAGACGCCGAGCATCGCCCCGATGCCCAGTGCGCCGAGGAGGAGGCCGTAGCCCGAGGCGCCGAGCCGATAGCGCTGGTGGCTCACGATCGGCAGAAGGGCCCATAGTGCGCTCGCCGGCGCGGCGAACAGGATGGAGCGCAAAATGATCCGTTGCACGCCCGGAGCGGACCACAGGTAGCGCAGGCCGGCTCGTAGAGCTTCGAGCATCCGTTCGGGATCCTGGGTCAGCTGGCGCTGGCGGGGATGCCATGCGAGCAACGCGATGACGATGCCGACGAAGGAGACCGCGTTGAGGGCAAAGACGGGTGCCGCCCCGAGCCACGCCACCAGGAAGCCGGCCAGGGCCGGTCCGACGGCACGGGCGGCGTTCACCGTGATGCTGCCGAGTGCAGCCGCGTTGGGGATCTGCTCGCGCGGCACGAGGTCGGGCTGAATGGCTTGCCAGGCCGGGCTGCTCAGCGCCGAACCGCAGCCGATCAGGAACGTGATGCTCAGCAACAAGGCCGGTCCGGTGGCGCCGAAGGCGGCGCTCACGGCCAGCACGGCCGCCAGCACCGCCATGAAGATCGTGCTCCCGCTCAGCAATTTCTTGCGGTCGAGGGTGTCGGCGAAGACCCCGGCCGGGAGTGACAGGAAGAACACCGGGAGCAGGCTGGCCGTCTGCACCAGGGCGATGAGCGAGGCGTTGCGATCGATCAGGAGCCACTGGGTCGCCACGGTCTGCATCCACGAACCGATGTTCGAACCGAGCTGGGCCAGCCACAGGATGCGGAACGTGCGATACGACAGGGGCGTCCACGGTGACCCCGACCCCGAGGCCGCCGCCGACCCCGACCCCGGGCCGGCCCCTGCTCCCGGAGGCGGCGCCGGCACAGGCGCCGGCTGGCTCATCGCGGCGCGGCGAAGGGGAAGAGCACGTGGGGGTTCAAGATCCCCGCCGGGTCCAGCGCCCCCTTGATACTGCGGAAGGCACTTATCTCAGCCTCGCTCCGGTTGAGATGGAGCCACGGCCGCTTCGCCGTCCCGATGCCGTGCTCCGCGCTGATGCTGCCCCCCATGCCGGCGGCCAGGACGAGGACGCTGTCGTCGACCGCGACGTCGCCGGGATCCACTCCCGTGATGTTGACGTGGACGTTGCCGTCCGCCACATGGCCGAAGAGCCACGTCGTGGCCCGGGGGTTCGCCGCCCGCACGACCTCGGGCACCTGCTCGATGAACGCCGTCAACAAGGGCGCCGGGAGGGTGACATCGAGCTTGTGCGGGGCGCCCAGCGCGTTGATCGCCTCGGTGTGCCCTTCGCGGTACCGCCACAACTGCGCCCGTCGGGTCGGGTCCGTGGCCACGGCGGTCTCCTCAATCCACGGGACCGACTCGAGTGCCTCGCCCAGGGCCGGGAGCGGATCGCGCTGGGCCGCCACTTCGGCCAGGAGATAGGCCCGATGCGCCGTGGCAAACGGCGGTGTGAGGCCACCACTGCGACAGACGAGCTCGAGTCCGGCGCCGAGGAAGAGCTCGAGCGACTGCAGATCGGGCAGGCTCCGGCGCAGGAGGAAGCCGGCATCGACCGCGGCCGCCGCAGTATCGAACGCCAACAGTGCCACCGCCCGCTCTTCGCTGGGCGTGACGAGACGCAGGCGGGCCGCGGTGACCACCCCGAGCGTGCCCTCGCTGCCACAGAGAAGCCCCCCGAGGTCGTAGCCGGTGTTGTCCTTCGTCAGCCCGCCCAGGTGCGAGACGACCGACCCGGTCCCGAGCACCGCTTCGATGCCCAACAGCTGCGCCCGGGTGGCGCCGTAGCGGAGCACCTGCAGACCGCCCGCATTGGTGGCGATCGTGCCACCGACGGTCGCGCTGTCACGGCTCCCGAGATCCACGCCGTAGACCCACCCGGCCGCACGCGCCGCCGCCTGGACCTCGGCCACCGACGCGCCCGCTCCCGCCGTGAGCTGGCCGCCGACCTGGTCCACGTCGAAGATCCGGTTCAACCGGCTGAGGCTGAGCACGGCCTCCCTGTGCAGCGGCACCCCGCCCCCGACGAGGCCGGTGTTCCCCCCTTGGGGCACGAGGGCCACTCCGGCCTCCCGGCACAGTGCGACGACGGCGGCGACCTCGGCGGTGTCACCGGGCCGGACCACCACGGGAGCAGCACCCTGGAAGCGTCCCGTCCAGTCGACCACGTAGGAACCCATGACTTCGGGGTCCTCGATGACGTGTCCGGCCCCGACCACCTCGCGGAGCTGCGTCAGCAGCCCCGGATCAAGGGTCGTGGCCGCAGCCTCCGTCGCATCGATCCCGCCATTATGACGGGGGAGTGGGGGATCCGACCCGGGCCCGGCGTCTCTTAGGGTGTTCTGGCATGGAGGACAGCCCGGGGTCCCGGCCCCCGCCGCACGGCGGTGAGGTGCGCACGAGCGCCGCCTCGGCCCCCGCCCCCGCCACCGACGGCGCCGCCCCCGGCCTCACCATCAGGATCGGCGGCCTCGGTTCGCCCGCCCAGGCACTGGCGCTCGCCACCCTCTGCGCCGTCCTGTTCCTGACGTTCCTCGACAACACCGTGGTCAGCGTCGGGCTGGCCGACGTCCAGAGCGGCCTCCATGCCGGCATCACCTCGCTGCAGTGGGTGGTCAACGGGTACGCGTTGACTTTCGCCGCCTTCATGTTGGCCGGCGGGACGCTGGGCGACGTCCTCGGCCGCAAGAAGGTCATGCTGACCGGTGTCGCCGTGTTCTGCGCCGGCTCCATCGTCGCCGCCACAGCCACCAACGTCGACTGGCTGATTGCCGCCCGCGTCATCATGGGACTCGGTGCGGCGGCCTCCGAGCCCGGGACACTCTCGATCATCCGCCACGTCTATCCCGACGAGGGCACCCGCGCCGACGCCCTCGGCGTCTGGGCCGCCGTCTCCGGCCTCGCCCTCGCCCTGGGCCCCGTGATCGGCGGTGTCCTCGTCGGCATCTGGAGTTGGCGTGCCATCTTCTGGTTCAACCTCGTGATCGGCGCCGTAGCCCTCGTCATGGCCGCCTTCTTCGTGCCCGAGACGGCGGATCGCCAGGAGGGGCGGCTGGACTGGCTGGGGATCGTGCTCGGCGCCCTGACGCTCGGGACCATCTCCTTCGCGATCATCCAGGGGGAGCAGTCCGGCTACCTGGCGTGGTGGATCGATGTCTTCTTCGCGCTGTCGGTCGTCTTCGGTGCCGCCTTCGTGCTCGTTGAACATCGGGTCAAGCACCCGATTCTCGACCTTTCCCTCTTCCGGCGCGGGCCCTTCACGGGCTCGGTGTTCGTCGCCTTTGCCGCCTACTTCGGCACCTTCTCGATCTTCTTCTTCACCGCTCTGTATCTGCAGGTCGTGGTCAACGCCTCGGCCTACGCGCTGGCGGTGACGTTCCTGCCCATGGCGGGCGGCCTCATCATCGCCTCGATCGTGACCGGACCCTGGGTGGCGCGGCGGGGACCGCGCACCCCGATGACGATCGGCTGCCTCCTGGCGGCCTGCGGCATCCTGATCACGAGCGCCATCCTGGGGCCGCACGTCAGCCTGGCCGCACTCGCCTGGATCCTCTCCATCGCCGGCGTCGGCTTCGGCATCATGCTGGTCCCGGTCACATCGACGCCGCTGTCGGTGGTGGCGCCCGAGCACTCGGGCATGGCCGCCTCGGTCACCAACACGAGTCGGGAGATGGGCGCCGTGTTCGGCGTGGCGGTGTTGGGGTCCATCGTGAACTCCAAACTGACCGGCCAGCTGGCGGCGCGGCTGAAGGAGCTCGGCATACCGCCGAACTTCCAGAGCCTCGTCCTCCATGACGTGATCGGTGGTGGTTCGGGCGGTGGGGCCGCCGTCTCGGGGGCGGAGCACAACAAGAATGCCGCCATCGCCAAAATCGCCACCAAGGTCGTCAACGCGGCCTACGAGGCCTTCGGGTCCGGGCTCCACGTGGCGCTCGACATCTCCGGTGTGCTCCTCCTTATCGGGGCGGTGGCCGCAGTGACCCTGGTGCACGGCCGGGAAAGGGAAAGGGTGGGTCCACCCGGGACTGGGTAGAGAAGAGGCGTGCGTAAGAAAAAGGTCTTCGTGTGCAAGAAGTGCAAGAACGCCGACTGCCTGCTGCGGGTCCTGAAGAAATCGGATGCGAAGCTGGTCCCCGTCGGTTGCCAGAAGATCTGCGCCGGCCCCGTCGTCGGCCTGAAGGTCGCCGGCCGCATGGAATGGTTCCGCCGGATCGACACCCCCAAGTCCCTCGCCGGCATCCGCCTCCTGGCCGAGCGACGAAAGAAACGACCGGTCCCCGCCCTCGAACGGCGCCGGCTGGACAAGCGATCCGGGCGCGCCCCGCGCTGAGCGCCCCGCCTACTGACCGCGATGAGTTCGGACCCCCTCGTCGGTATGTACTGACGAGTTCGCCGGACGACGCCGGGCGGACCGATCACGAGGGAGAATCCGAATGTCACACAGTCGTGCAGCAGATGAGGCCGCCATTGCGGCCGTCCTGGTCGACTCCTACCAGGCCTGGGAGGCCGGCGACGCCGACGGCATGGTCGCCAATTACACCCCCGACGCCACCGCCATCATGACCGGCTCGCGGCGCGACAGCCGTGACGTGGTCCGCCAGAGCATGGCGCTGGCCTTCGAGGGGCCGCTCAAGGGCACCTCGACCTACAACAAACAGCTCAGCCTCCGCTTCGTCGGCCGGGACGCCGCCATCGTCGTCAGTGAATCCGGCATCCTGTTCGCCGGCCAGACCGAGGTTCCCGACGCCGGTAAGGTCAACGCGACCTGGGTTTCATGGAGTGGGTCTTCGAAGCAGCCGGAACGGACTGGCGCCTTGTGTCAGTCGCGGCCAACGGCGGCCAGCCCGGGTTCGCCGCCTATCGGCGCGCCGATGACGGCTACGAACTGCACACCCTCCAGATCTTCACCGTCACCGCCGAGGGGATCACCCGGAATTCGGTCTTTCAGGATGCGCAGCTCTTCGCGTCATTCGAACTGACGCCTCGACTCGGCGACTGACGACTCTGAGGGGAGAGGCGAAAAGGGCGCGGGTAGGCCAGCCGCTGGGCCGCTGGCCAGTTCGATTTCAAAGCTGGCGGACGGCGGGGCCCCCGGAACCTGATCCCCCTCGCATTGCTCAATTGAGGGGGAGTACTGCCAGTCCGCTCCTTATCGCTCACGCCACCAGGTCGTCCCCACGACCCGGGCGTACCGCAGCCCGAACGACCAGTTGGTCCCCTTCTTGGAGCGACCCGAGGCCCGGGGCAACCATTGCGTGGGCCGCTCGGTCACCCGCCAGCCCCGCTTCATGCACGTGAGGAGCAGCTCCGCCGTCTGGTACTGCGATTCCCGGAGTCGGTGGGCGACGTCGGCGAGCATGAGAACGCGCAAGGCCCTGTAGCCATTCGACGTGTCAGTGAGCTTGGCACCCCCCAGAAAACTGATCACGTGGGAGAACACCTGCACGCCGGCCTTGCGGACGCTATCGGAGGTGGCGTCGTGCCCCAGCCGGCGTGAGGCGACGACGAAGTCCGCCTCGTCGTCGACCAACGGCTGCAGCATCACGCCGATCTCGGCCGGGTCGTTCTGGCCGTCCGCGTCGAGTGTCACCACGAACTGCGCCCCGAACTCGATGGCGAGCGAGTAGCCGACCCGGAGCGCGTAGCCGTGGCCGAGGTTCTCCGGCAGGACGAAGGTGACCGCGCCCGCAGCCGACGACACCCGATCCGTCCCGTCGTCGCCCCCGTCCACCACGACCAGGGTCGTGACCGGCAATCCGCAGGCTTCGGCGGGCATCGCCGCCAGGACGGCCCCGATGTTCGACTCCTCCTGATAGGCGCAGATGAGCCCGACGACGGGGGAGAACTTCAGCCCGGGGTAGCGCTCGTCGAACGTCCGGCGCGAGGCCGCGATGACCCGACGGGCCCGGTCCGGGTCGGTGTGCACGCTCCCCGTGGCGCCCGCACCCGCTTCACCTCGACGTCCCCCGGTGACGGTCTCCGTCAATGCGAAGATGAGGAGCCGAAGACCTCACGCACCATGGGCTCGAAGTGGGAGAGCGGCTGGGTGGGGTAGTCGGGGTCGAAGCTGTTCTGGTCCCATTCGTCGGCGAACTGCTCGGCCAGGGCGTACCAGGGCTGGCCGATGTGCTTGTCTCGGGCGGCGGGATCCATGCCGACGTATTCGAAGTAGTGGCGCCCCTGGAAGTCCTGGTGGTTCAGCACCATGTTGAAGGTGTCGGAGCTGACGTAAGGCCGCAGGATCTCGGCCGCCATGCGGGGATGGTTCATCACAGAGATCGTCTTGCCGACGTCATGGCACAACGAGGCCACGATGACCTCGGTCGAAGCCCCGGCTTCCTCGGCCCGGGTCGCTGTCTGCAGCGAGTGCACCAACTGGTCGACCGCGAAGCCGACGACGAGGTCCTCGAGCTGGGCCAGCATGGCGAGCACCCGGTCGGCCATTGTCTGCTCGTATTCGATCGTCTCGACGATGATCTGCTGCCATTCCGCCGAGGTCGACTCATCCATCCGGGTAAAGGTCACGTGTCGATCATTGCACCGGCACGCGTCGATTGCACCGCCACGGGCCGATTGCTCCCCAGGGGCCGATTGCTCCCCACGGGTCGTGGCAGGGCCACAGGTCAGGAAGCGAGCATGTCCAGCACGTCGGCCGCGGAGACGCCCCTGTCTTCGATGACGGGGTCGGTCCGCCCGACCGTCGAACCGGCGGCCCCCGGCCCGACATGGCCCGCCATGAATCCCAACGTGGCGCTGACCGAACGCAGGAGCTCGCGCAATTCGGGCGGGGGAGGGAAGTACTCGTCCTCCGTGGTGACGGTGACCTCGACCACGCCCAGGCGGGGGGAGAGGGCCTGAATCACCTCTTCCACCAGCGCCTCGGGAGCAGAGGCGCCGGCAGTGACGCCGACCGTGCCCGTCAGGTCGTCGGGGAGCTCGCTGGCCTCGTTGATGCGCAGCACCCGTGTACACCCCGAAGCCAGCGCCACCTTCTCGAGGGCGATCGTGTTGGAGGAGTTGGCCGAGCCGATCACCACGATGGTGTCCGCCCCGTCCGCCATCGCTTTGAGTGATGCCTGGCGGTTCGTCGTGGCAAAACAGAGATCGCTCCGGTTGGGCATCCAGAGGTCGGGATAGCGCTCCCGGGCCGATTCCATGAGGCCCCGCCACTCGTCGTGGCTGAGCGTCGTCTGGGCCAGAAGCGCCACCGGCGCCCCCTCGCCCCCGATGTCCTCCTTGGCCAGGGCATCGAGGTCCGACTCGTGCTCGATCAGGCGCACCGACTCGGGCGCCACGGCCATGGTGCCCACGGCCTCCTCGTGCCCGGCGTGGCCGATGTAGAGCACCGTGTAGCCCTTGTTGGTGCGCACCTTCAGCTCGTGGTGGACCTTGGTGACCAACGGGCAGACGGCATCGATGACGACGCCGCCGTTGGCCCGGGCCGCCGCCACCACCTCGGGCGCCGATCCGTGGGCGCTCAGCATGAGCGGTGACCCCGGCGGCACTTCGCTCACGTCGTCGACGAACACGACGCCCTGCTCCCGGAAGCGGTCCACCACGACCCGGTTGTGCACGATCTCGTGGTAGCAGTACACAGGCGCATCGAAGACCCGCACCATCCAGGCCAGCGCCTTGACCGCCTTTTCCACCCCGGCACAGAACCCCCGGGGCGAGGCAAGCAGCACTCGGTCGACGTCGCTCACCCCTCCAACGCTAATGGTTGTTCCGGCCTGGTCCTTTTCAACCCAACCCCCAGCCCGGTACGGGCTACCTTCTGGCCACCTTTTGGCCACCCCGCGGTGCGGTGGGTCCTTACCGGCCGGCGTTTCGGCAGCCCCCGATCGGGTACCCACGAAGCCAAGGAGGAATGCGTGATGACGAAGGAACTGCATGGCATGCGGGTGGCATTTGTCGTGGCCAACGAGGGCATCGAGGAGGTCGAGCTGACCGAACCGTGGCAGGCCGTCCTCGAGGCCGGCGGCTCCCCTCGGCTGATCGCCCCCGAACCGGGGGAGGTCCAAGCCATGAACCACCTGGACAAGAGCGACAAGTTTCCCGTCGATCGCACCACCGCCGACATTGGCGTCGACGATTTCGACGCGTTGGTCCTGCCGGGCGGTGTCGCCAACCCCGACCAGCTCCGCATGGACGAGGCGGCCGTGAATTTCATCCGATCGATGTTCGACGCCGGAAAGCCGGTGGCGGCCATCTGCCATGGCCCCTGGACCCTCGTCGAGGCTGACGTGCTCCGCGGCCGCACGCTGACCTCCTGGCCGAGTCTCAAGACGGACATCGGCAACGCCGGCGGAAGCTGGGTGGACGAGGAAGTGGTCGTGGACACGAAGGGTCCGAACACGCTCATCACGAGCCGCAAGCCCGACGACCTCAAGGCCTTCAACCGGGAGATAATCGAGGTCTTCTCGGCGGCGCGCTCGTGAGCGACACCTTGACTGTCACCAGCAAGCACTTCAAGGACGGCGACATCATTCCCGACTCGGCGCCTCATGGAGACGACGGTGGGGTTCTGCCACTGGGTCCGGTTCGATATTCCGGCCGGGTGCACCTCGCTCGATGAGGGAGCGGGCGCCGAACAGCCCGGAACCGATGGATTCACCGACTGGGGCGAGAGCAGCTACGGCGGCATGGCGCCGCCCGCGGGCGACCCGCACCACCACTATCAATTCACGGTCTATGCCCTCGACGTCGACAAGGCCGGCCTGGACAATCACACCACGTACGCGAAATTCCGCTTCGCCACGAAGGATCACATCCTGGCCTCGGGGACGTTGGTCGGCCTCTATGCCGTAGAGGGCGGGGCCTGATCGTCGACGCGATTACACGGGGCCGTGTGCGTCCACCAGATGTGCTTGTTTCGCCGCTTCCGCAGTCTCCCGATCGGGATAGGTCCCCAGGAGGCCATGGTTCGACACCGTGCAGCGGGCGGTCCACAGCATGCGCGTCAAGTCCTCGGCGTCGGGGATCTCGCCGACGATCACCTCAGCCTCCGCCCCGCCTGCGTCGCGTGTCTCCGCTGCGCCCGCGGCGGATCCCGTCTCACCGGCTGACGCAGTTGCGTTACCGGACCCGGACACATCGCCAGTATCGACCATGCGTTCTTTCATACCCCGCAGACACCGTCATCATTCGCCGGCGTCCAACCCGACACGCGCGACAGCCCCGCCTGCGAGGACGGAGCTGTCGCATGCATCGTCCCCCTGGCCAGGTTGGATGCTTCGTCGCCGGTTTACCCGGGCCGGCCACCGGACAAACAGAGATTCGATCTGCCGCTCTACGTCAGCTCTCGTGCATGATCACGCCACGGATGTTGCGACCCTCGAGCAGGTCGTCGACGGCGGTGTTGATGTCGTCGAGGGCGTAGCGACGGGTGATCATCTCGTCGAGTTTGAGCTTGCCGGAGCGGTACAGGTCGATCTGGCGGAGGACGTCGGCCTTCGGATTGCACATGCCGAACACCGCTCCCCTGATGATCTTCTGGGCGCCCGCCAAGGCGAGCAGGTGGATCGGGATCCCGATCGGCTCGTGCATGCTGGCCATCCCGGTCAGGACGACGGTGCCGCCTTTGCCCACCGCGTCGAAGGCTTCGGCCAGGTCCTGGTTGGTCGGCTCGCCCATGGCCAGCACCGCAGCGTCGGCGCCCTGGCCGTCGGTGATGGAGCGGACGAAGTCGGTGGCCTCGGCCAGGGTGGCGAACGCGTGCGTGGCGCCGAGCGTCACCGCCACCTCGCGTTTGAAGGCCACCGGATCGACGGCGATAACGGTGGCGGCACCCGCCAGTGCGGCGCCCTGCACCGCGCTCATGCCGACCCCACCCGTGCCGATGACGAGGACGTGATCACCGGGGCGCACGTCGGCCGCGTTCGTCGAAGACCCGAGCCCCGTGCCGACGCCACAGCCGAGGAGGCACACCGTCTCGAGCGGAACATCCTTGGGCACCTTCACGAGCGACTGCTCGGGGATGGACGCGTACTGCGAAAACGTGCCGATGAGCAGGAACTGGTGCAGGTCCTGCTCTCCGTAGTGCATCCGGTAGGTGCCATCGAGCAGCGGGCCGGTCTGGAGGTGGGCCCCGAGCTGGCACATGTTGCTCCGCCCCGAAGCGCAATAGCGGCACGTCCCGCAACACGGGACGAACGAAGCCACGAAATGGTCCCCGGGCACGACGGTCGTGACGCCGGGGCCGACCGCCTCGACGACGCCGGCCCCTTCATGGCCGCCGCAGAAGGGCATCGGACCGGCCGTGGACCCGGTGATGAAGTGGACATCGCTGTGGCACAACCCGCTGGCGGTGTACCGCACGAGCACTTCATGGTCACGGGGTGCATCGACTTCGATGTCGACGACCTCGTACCGACCGGGGCTTTCGAACAACACGGCTGCACGCGAGTTCACAACATTGTCCTTTCGTGGCGAGACCCGGCGAAATCTAGACGATTGCTTTCGTACAGGCCGGGGGCGCTCAGGGCAGCAGAATGGTCCGATGCGTACCTCTGAGATCGATATCGACACGTCCCGCTCCAAAATGGTCGACCTCTCCGCAGAACTGGCCCGATTCTGTTCCGAGGGCGGCGACGGGCTGGTCAACGTCTTCGTTCCCCATGCGACGGCCGGGCTCGCCCTCATGGAGGTGGGCTCGGGCTCCGAAGGTGACCTCATCGCCGCCCTCGAGCGCATCTTGCCGCGTGATGATCGCTACCGGCATGCCCACGGCTCACCGGGACACGGCGCCGACCATCTGCTGCCGGCGCTCATCAGCCCGTCCGTCACCATTCCGGTCATAGGTGGGCGGGCCGCCCTCGGTACATGGCAGTCGCTCGTCCTCGTGGACCTCAATGCTGACAACCCGCGGCGGCATGTCCGCTTTTCGTTCCTGACGGCCTAGCCATCCCAAGGGTTCCCGGCCAGAATTTCCAGGGGTTGCCGTCCGTAAAATTCCAGGGTGTCAATCCCAAATGCAGGGTTAATTCGGAGGTCATGCCCATTTAGCCTTACGAACCAGCAGGCGGGAGCCGGGCGATCCGGGGAGTCGCGGCGTGAACGACTCCTCGGATTGGCTCCCCGCCAGGTCTAGCGGAAAGAGGGCTCATGTCGGGAGTGGCGCGCGGTGCTTTGCCGGTTCGTCCCATGTGGACGGAGCGATTTCGTCTCGTTCTTGCCTGCATCACCTTGGCGCCACTGGTCGGCATCTTCGGTGTTCTCGCCGTTTCGACTCCGGTGTCGGCCGCATCGGCGACCTGGTCGATCGTGCCAACTCCGAGCCCCGGAAGTGCTGGCGGGAGCTCTGGTAGTGACTTGTCTGGGATCTCCTGCATCTCGGCCTCGGCCTGCACCGCCGTCGGTTTCTACGGCAACGAAAGCACGCTGATCGAGCAGTGGAACGGGACAAGTTGGTCGGTGGTGCCAAGCCCGAACCCGATAGTGAGTTACCAAGCCTTCTGGCTCGATGCTGTCTCGTGCGCGTCGGCCTCGGCGTGCAGCGCCGTCGGGTATGTAGAGACCAAGCCAGGAACGGTGCCAGAGTTCGTCAACTTCGCCGAGCAGTGGAACGGGACGACGTGGTCGGTCGTGCCCACTCCCAACCCGGGTGGCATCAACGGCCTCTCTGGGGTCTCGTGCATCTCGGCCTCGGACTGCATTGCCGTCGGCGGTACCGCCGGTTACACCCTCACCGGCGGAGCAACGAACAGGCAGACCCTCATCGAGCAGTGGAACGGGACGACGTGGACGGTCGTGCCCAGTCCGGACACGAGTGCCACCGACAACGATGGCCTCGCAGCGGTCTCGTGCACGTCGGCTTCGGCCTGCACCGCTGTCGGATATCACTCCACCACCAGTTCGGCCCCGACGCAGACCCTCATCGAGCAGTGGAACGGGACGACCTGGTCGATCGTGCCGAGCCCGAGTTCGAGCGCAACACAATTCGACAACCTCAATGGAATCTCGTGCACGTCGGCCTCAGCCTGCACCGCTGTCGGATCGCAGTCCACCACCGCGTCGGGCCCAGCGCAGACATTGATCGAGCAGTGGGACGGGACGACGTGGTCGATCGTGCCGAGCCCGAATTCAAGCTCATCGCAATACAACTACCTCGATGGGGTCTCGTGCACCTCGGCCTCAGCCTGCACCGCTGTCGGATCCGACCCCCTCGCCAGTGCGAGCCCAGCGCAGACATTGATCGAGCAGTGGGACGGAACGACGTGGTCGATCGTGCCGAGCCCGAACCCCTCCACCTCGGACTACCTCACAGCCGTCTCATGCCCCTCGACATCGGCCTGCACCGCCGTCGGGAGCGGGAAGACAACGTCAGGTTTCGTCGAGACGTCTGCCACGCTGCCCCCGGGCCCGCCCCCGGCCGCTGGGGTTGGCGTCAATGTGCTCAGCGATCCCCTCCTCAACAGTGCCGTCTCGGGGGTTCCGACCTGCTGGACGCCCAACAGCTACGGCACCAACACACCCACTTTCACCTATAGCGCCAACGGTGGCCAAGGCGGCGGTGGCCAAGAATCGCTCAGCGTGGCCAACTACGGGTCGGGCACGGCCGACCTGATCACCACGTTGGACAATGGAACCTGCGCGCCGACGGTTACCCCGGGCAACGCCTACACCGCGAGCGCCTATTACGAGTCGAGCGTGCCCGTCTACTTCACCCTCTACAGCCGCTCGAGTACCGGAGCCTGGTCGTATCGGACCCAGAGCCCGACCTTTGCCCCGGCCACGACGTGGACGCTCGCCACCTGGACGACGCCGGCGGTGCCGACAGGAGTGAACGGGGCCAGCATTGGCCTGACGCTGCAGTCCAACGGGACCTTGTCCACTTCGGACTACAGCCTGGTGAACGACGGGGTGCCGACGACGTTGCCCCCCGCCGCCGGCGTGGGCGTCAACGCGCTCAACGACCCTCAGCTCAACAGCGCCGTCTCGGGGGTTCCCACCTGTTGGACCCCCAACAGCTACGGCACCAGCACGCCCACCTTCACCTACAGCGCCACCGGTGGCCAGGGCGGCGGGGGAACCGAATCGCTGAGCGTGGCCAACTACGCCTCGGGTACGGCCGATCTGATCACCACGCTCGACAACGGCACCTGCGCCCCGACGGTCACCCCGGGCAACACGTACACCGTGAGCGCCTCCTACGAGTCGAGCGTGCCGGTGTACTTCACCCTCTACAGCCGGGCCACCAACGGATCGTGGTCCTATTGGACCCAGAGCCCGACCTTTGCCCCGGCCACGACGTGGACGCCGGCGACCTGGACGACCCCGGCGGTGCCGACGGGAGTGAACGGGGCCAGCTTCGGCCTGACACTGCAATCCAACGGGACGCTGTCGACCTCGAACTACAGCCTGGTGAACAACGGGCCACCGGGAACGTTGCCACCCGCCGCCGGCGTGGGCGTCAACGCATTGAACGATCCGCAGCTCACCAGTGCCGTCTCGGGGGTGCCATCCTGTTGGACCGCCAACAGCTACGGCACCAACACGCCGACCTTCACCTATAACGCCACCGGTGGCCAGGGCGGCGGGGGAGCCGAATCGCTCAGTGTGGCCAACTACGCCTCGGGCACGGCGGACCTCATCCCAACGCTCGACAACGGCAGCTGTGCCCCGACGGTGACTCCCGGCAACAACTACACCGTCAGTGCCTATTACGAGTCGAGCGTGCCCGTCTACTTCACCCTGTACAGCCGCTCGAGCACCGGCACCTGGTCGTACTGGACCCAGAGCCCGAACTTCGCCCCGGCCAGCACGTGGACGCTCGCCACCTGGACCACGCAGGCGGTGCCGGCCGGCGTCAACGGGGCCAGCTTCGGCCTGACGCTGCAATCCAACGGCACCTTGTCCACCTCGAACTACAGCCTGGTCAACGACGGGGCAGGTGGGGTGCCCCCGGCCGCCGGCGTGGGTGTCAACGCCTTGAACAATCCATTGCTCACCAGCGCGGTCTCGGGAGTCCCGAGTTGTTGGACCCCCAACAGCTACGGCACCAGCACCCCGACCTTCACCTACAGCGCCACCGGCGGTCAGGGCAGCGGGGGAACCGAGTCGCTCAGCGTGGCCAACTACGCCTCGGGCACGGCGGACCTGATCGCAACGCTCGACAACGGCACCTGTGCTCCGACAGTCACGCCCGGCAACACCTACACCGTCAGTGCCTATTACGAGTCGAGCGTGCCGGTGTACTTCACCCTCTACAGCCGCTCGAGCACCGGAGCCTGGTCCTATTGGACCCAGAGCCCGAACTTCGCCCCGGCCAACACCTGGACGCTGGCCAACTGGACCACACCGGCGGTGCCCACCGGTGTGAACGGGGCCAGCTTCGGCCTGACGCTGCAATCCAACGGCACCTTGTCCACCTCGAACTACAGCCTGGTGAACAACGGGTAGCAGTTCGGCCGCCCCCGACATCGGGCAGTCGCTCGTTTTCGAGGATCTCAATGTCGACAACCCCCGTCGACACGTCCGCTTTTCGTTCCTGGCCGTCTAACCATTCCAAGGGTTGGTGCCTGTATTTCCAGGGGTTGCCGTCTGCAAAATTCCAGGGTCCAACGCTCAAATGCAGGGTGTATTCCGAGGTCATGCCCATTTAGTCTTACGAACCAACAGGCGGGAGCCGTGCGGTCCGAGAGTCGCGGCGGAGCGACTCTTCGGACGGCTTTCCGCCAGGTGTGGCGGGAGGGCTCATGTCGGGAGCGGTGCGCGGTGTTGTCCGAGGTCGAAACCGACGGGTGAAGTCAAAGCGACTCGGCGTGCTACTGGCGTCGCTGCTCACGGTCGTCATGGTGAGCACGCTCGGTGCGGGCATTTCGTCGACGTCGGCCGCGACTCCATTGACCTGGATAGTTTCCCCAAGCCCAAGCTTGGGCCTGGCTTCGATCTCGTGCACGTCGGCTTCGTGGTGCGTCGCCGTCGGGGACGAGTCGATCGAACACTTCAACGGGCTGGGATGGACGGTTGATTCAACCCCCCTCATTGACGCAGTCGACTATCTGCTCAGTGTCTCCTGCACCTCACCGACCTTCTGCGTCGCCGTGGGCCGATCGATTTCTGCCCCAGCACCTGTCACTGGCATCAATGAGAACCTGATTGAACAATGGAACGGCACGACCTGGACGCTCGGGCCGAGTCTCAGTACCGGTTATCTGACAACGGTCTCGTGCGGTTCAGCCTCTTCGTGTGTGGCCATCGGGTATTCCACCCCTCCGGTGCCCGGCACCTCCCAGCCTTTGGTGGAGCAATGGAACGGGTCGACCTGGTCGATCACCTCGATCCCAGCTCCCACGAACAGCACCGCCCTGCACCTTATGGCGGTATCGTGCGCCGCCTCTTCCTGCCTGTTGACCGGCGGCTACACCCTCGGCAAGACCTCTTCGAATCTCGTCGATCAATGGAACGGTACGGCTTGGTCGATGGTGTCGGTGCCGAGCAACCAGGCCGTCTCCGCCGTCTCTTGTTTTGCCGCGACGGCCTGCATCGGGGAAGGCAGCATCGGCAGCGGGCCGGCCCAGGTCTCGCTGGCGCAGTGGAACGGGACGGCGTGGTCGGTCCTGCCGAACGGATCGGTCCCGGGGACGCTCACCGGCTTCACGTGCACGGCTGCGACAGCTTGTGATGGCTATGGAGGGGCTCCTGGAGTAGGCAACGAGGCGTATCAGTGGGACGGGACCACCTGGACAGCTGAGTCGGTTTCGACCAACCCCTTTTCGATGTCGTGCGTCTCGGCCACCAACTGCACCCTTGCGGGGACTCCCATCGAGACTTCCGCGCCGCCGCCGACTACACCTCCCGCGGCGGGCGTCGGCGTCAACGCCTTGGTCAACCCGCTCTTGACCAGTGGGACAGCGGGCTCCCCGACTTGTTGGCAGTGGGCCGGCTACGGGACCTCTCCCTTCCCGACCGTGACATCGAGCACGACCGGGGGTTTCCAGGGGGGCGAAGACACCATCACGCAGACCCACTACGCGTCGGGCGACGCCAAGTGGGTGACCACCTTCGACGACGGCATCTGTTCCCCGACCGTCACCCCGGGCAACACCTACACGCTGAGCGCCTATTACGAGTCGAGCGTGCCCGTCTACTTCACCCTCTACGGGCGAACCGCGTCCAATGACACCTGGGCCTATTGGAGCCAGAGCCCGACGTTTGCGCCGGCGAACACCTGGACGCTCGCCACGTGGACATCCCCGGTCGTGCCGTCCACCATCAACGGGGCAAGCTTCGGCATGACGCTGCCGTCCAACGGCACCTTGTCCACCTCGGACTACAGCTTGGTGAACCAGGGGGTGCCAGGGTCACTGCCCCCGGCCGCTGGCGTGGGCGTTAACGCGTTGAGTAATCCTTTGCTCAACAGTGCCACGGCAGGCGTTCCCACCTGTTGGACCCCCAACAGCTACGGCACCAGCACGCCCACCTTCACCTACAGCGCCACCGGTGGCCAGGGCGGCGGGGGAGCCGAATCGCTGAGCGTGGCCAACTATGCCTCGGGCACGGCCGATCTGATCACCACGCTCGACAACGGCTCCTGCGCCCCGACGGTCACCCCGGGCAACACCTACACGGTCAGCGCCTCCTACGAGTCGAGCGTGCCGGTGTACTTCACCCTCTACAGCCGCAACGCCAGCGGGGCCTGGTCCTATTGGACGCAGAGCCCGACCTTCGCTGCAGCGAACACGTGGACGCCGGCGACCTGGACGACCCCGGCGGTGCCGACGGGAGTGAACGGGGCCAGCTTCGGCCTGACACTGCAATCCAACGGGACGCTGTCGACCTCGAACTACAGCCTGGTGAACAACGGGCCACCGGGAACGTTGCCACCCGCCGCCGGCGTGGGCGTCAACGCATTGAACGATCCGCAGCTCACCAGTGCCGTCTCGGGGGTGCCATCCTGTTGGACCGCCAACAGCTACGGCACCAACACGCCGACCTTCACCTATAACGCCACCGGTGGCCAGGGCGGCGGGGGAGCCGAATCGCTCAGTGTGGCCAACTACGCCTCGGGCACGGCGGACCTCATCCCAACGCTCGACAACGGCAGCTGTGCCCCGACGGTGACTCCCGGCAACAACTACACCGTCAGTGCCTATTACGAGTCGAGCGTGCCCGTCTACTTCACCCTGTACAGCCGCTCGAGCACCGGCACCTGGTCGTACTGGACCCAGAGCCCGAACTTCGCCCCGGCCAGCACGTGGACGCTCGCCACCTGGACCACGCAGGCGGTGCCGGCCGGCGTCAACGGGGCCAGCTTCGGCCTGACGCTGCAATCCAACGGCACCTTGTCCACCTCGAACTACAGCCTGGTCAACGACGGGGCAGGTGGGGTGCCCCCGGCCGCCGGCGTGGGTGTCAACGCCTTGAACGATCCATTGCTCACCAGCGCGGTCTCGGGAGTCCCGAGTTGTTGGACCCCCAACAGCTACGGCACCAGCACCCCGACCTTCACCTACAGCGCCACCGGCGGTCAGGGCAGCGGGGGAACCGAGTCGCTCAGCGTGGCCAACTACGCCTCGGGCACGGCGGACCTGATCGCAACGCTCGACAACGGCACCTGTGCTCCGACAGTCACGCCCGGCAACACCTACACCGTCAGTGCCTATTACGAGTCGAGCGTGCCGGTGTACTTCACCCTCTACAGCCGCTCGAGCACCGGAGCCTGGTCCTATTGGACCCAGAGCCCGAACTTCGCCCCGGCCAACACCTGGACGCTGGCCACCTGGACCACACCGGCGGTGCCCACCGGTGTGAACGGGGCCAGCTTCGGCCTGACGCTGCAGAGCAACGGCACCTTGTCCACCTCGAACTACAGCCTGGTGAACAACGGGTAGCAGTCCAGGCTCCACCCCTCAACCCGCCGTCAGCACCTTCAACTCATCGAGCGATTCGCGCATCAGCACTGTCAGGTCCCGCTGATTGCCGTCCGCCACCCAGCGCTCGAATGCGGTCTTGAAGACGGCGACGGCGATCTCGGCGACCAGGCTTGCCGCAGGTTCGCGCACCCCCCGCTGGGCCAAGGCCTCGTGCGAGTGCCGCCGGCCAAGGTCGCCAGCTTGATCAGCTCACGCTCTTGCAACTCGACGCTCGCCAGAATGATGCTCTGGCGCTGCCGCGGAAACTCGCCCCGCTGCTGGAGTACGGCGCCGGCCGCCGCCAGGGCCTCGCCCACCGCCTCGAGGGGAGTCGCCCCCTCGGGGGCGCTGGCGACGGCGCTGACGAACAGCTCCTGGAGCGCGCCCGGCACCCGAGAAGAGGACCTCGCGCTTGTCGGTGAAGTGCCGGAAGAACGTCCGCTCCGTCAGGCCGGCCCGCTCGGCGATTTCGGCCACGCTGGTGTTGTCGAACCCCTTCTCGCCGTAGAGGGCGAGAGCCGCCTCCTCGAGCCTGCGACGGCTGTCCGGTTCCCAACGTCCCATCGCACATATCGTACTCGGTGATGACAGCGGCTGACATGGATGCTATGGTGATGACAGCAACTGACATCGGCCCCACTCCAAGGACCGTCATATCTGGAGGTACGTACCATGCGCATTTTCGTCACCGGGGCATCCGGCTGGATCGGCTCCGCCGTCGTCGCCGAACTCATCGAGGCGGGATCACGAGGTGGTGGGCCTGGCCCGCTCCGACGCCTCGGCCGCCGCCCTCAAAGCCGCCGGGGCCGAGGTAGAGCTCGGCACCCTCGACGACCTGGACACCCTCGCGCAAGACCGCCGAGAAGTCCGACGGCGTGATCCACCTGGCCTTCAAGCACGACATCGCCTTCACCGGTGACTTCGAGGGTGCGGCCACGGCGGATCGCCAGGCGGTCGAAGTGTTCGGCGAGGCGTTGGCGGGTTCCGACCGGCCATTGGTCATCGCCTCGGGCCTGCTCGGGCTGTCGCCCGGCCAGATGGCCACCGAGCTCGACGGGCACGTGGACGACGCCACCCGGCGCGCCATGCCCGCCGGGCCCCCAAGCCCGCTGGGCCACGGCGGAATTCACCCTCTCCCTGGCCGAGCGGGGCGTGCGCTCGTCGATCGTGCGCCTTTCCCCGACCTGTCACGGCGACGGCGACAACGGCTTCATGGCCACCCTCGTCTCGATCGCCCGGGACACGGGTGTCTCGGGGTACATCGGTGACGGGTCGAACCGCTGGCCCGCCGTGCACCGGCTCGATGCTGCGCACCTCTTCCGCCTGGCCCTCGAGAACGCTCCGGCCGGATCCACCCTGCACGGCGCGGCCGACGAGGGCGTGCCCACCCGCGACATCGCCGAGGTCATCGGCCGGCACCTGGACGTTCCTGTCGTCTCCATCGCACCCGAAGACGCCGGGCACTTCAGCTTCCTGGCCCATTTCTTCGGGATGGACAGCCCGGCCTCGAGCACCCTCACCCGCGAGCTCCTGGACTGGCAGCCGGTGCAGCCGGGCCTCATCGAGGACCTGGACCAGGGCCACTACTTCACCGCAGCGACCCATCCGTAAAGGGCGTCACCGTCCCTCGGCTGCAGCTCAGAATCCCTTGGATTCGAGCCAGGCCAGGGCGACCTCGGCCACGTCCTTCCAGCCGCTGTCCATGGTCAGGGAGTGGCCGCGACCTTCGAATTCATGGAACTCCGTGTCGCCCGGGCCCTTCTCGTACATCTTGAAGACCTCCTTGGTCACCTTCAGCGGGACGGTGTGATCCTCGGTTCCGGAGGTCAGCAGGAGTGGCCCTCGTTCGGCGAGATGGGTGTCCACCTTGGCGGGGGAGTGCTTGGAAAAGTTCGCGCCCGCATCCTGGAACAGCGGCTTGCCCGGACCGGGGATGGTCCAAGCGGCATGGAGGGCGTCGGACTCCTCCTCGCTCAGCGTGTTCCCGAAGGCGTAGTGGAACTGCTTTTCGTTCAAGGAGACGCCTCGGTGGCGGTTCGCCGGATTGTCGAGCACGGGGAACGCTGATTTCAGCTGGGCAAACGGCAGCGCCTTCACGCCCTTGATGGGCGCGGGATCGATGGCGACCGCGGCCGCACCGACGCCGTTGGCGAGCAGCTCCTGCGCGAAGAGACCTCCGAAGGAGTGGCCGATCAGGATCGGCTTTACCTCGGGGGTGCCGATGAGCTCGGCGTAGTGGTCGACGACCTCAGCGATGCCGACGTCGTTCATCGCCTCGGGATGGTCCCGGGTCTCGGCGACCGTCTCGGCGTCGCCCGGCCAGCCCGGTGCCGTCGCGCTGTAGCCGCGGCTTTCGAACAGCTCTATCCAGGGTTGCCAGGCGGAGGCGTGGATCCACAAGCCATGGATGAAGACGACCGGGTTGGGCTTGACTGCATCTGTCATAACTTCTCTCTCCTTTGTCATGGGACCGGGTTGCGGCCCGCCGACTGTGGGCAAGCGATGGTTTCTACGAGGCGAGGCGGACCGACGCCGGGTCGCGGCCTGATCGACGTTACCCCCGGGACAGCGGAAGATTTACTGGGGATGACCTGGGGGAATGCACGTCCACTCTGGAGCGTCCTCGAAATTTCCGAATGAGGAAGGCGTACGTCGCACATGCTGCGCATAAGACGGCACGCCTTCACCCCATTTCGCCTCCGGCTCCGCTGAGTGGGTGTCCGAGATCTGACCAGACCGTCAAAACCCGTTCGCGAGCCCCCCGACCCCCGCCCCCACCCACCCCCACTAACCTGTAGCCCATGTCCGCTCCCACGGTGACTTCGGTCACCGAGGCGTCGCCGGCTGCTCGGGCCGGCCTGGCCGTGGGCGATGAGCTGCTCTCCCTCAACGGGCAGGAGCCGCGCGACGTCATCGATTTCCAGCAACTGACCGACGCCGATGACCTCAGCGTGATGGTCAAGCGCGCCGGTGCGGCCCTCCCCAGGCTGGTCAAGATCGACAAGCTGCCGGGCGAGCCCTTCGGGGTCGAAGTGTCCTCGGCGGTGTTCGACCGCATCAGGACCTGCGACAACCACTGCGCCTTCTGTTTCATCTACCAGCTGCCCAAAGGCATGCGGAAGAGCCTGTACCTCAAGGACGACGACTATCGGCTCTCGTTCCTGTACGGGAACTTCACGACGTTGACCAGGTTCACCGAGCTCGATGCGGAACGGATCCTCACCGAACGCCTCGGCCCCCTGTTCGTCTCGATCCACAGCACGGACCCCGAGCTGCGGGCCCACATGTTGCGCAACCCCAAGGGGGCGACGAGCCTGCGCTGGTTGAGCGTGTTGCTGGATGGCGGGCATCGAGGTGCACGGCCAGGTCGTGGTCTGCCCGGGCGTCAACGACGGCATGGCGCTCGAGGACACGCTGGCCGGGGTGCTCGACCAGTACCCGAACCTGGCCACGGTCGGGGTCGTGCCCCTCGGCATCAGCCAGTTCTCCAATGAGGCCGAGATGCGGGCCCACACGACCGAGGAGGCGGCCTTCGTCGTCGACACCGTCAACGAGTGGCAGCGCATCTTCAAGAAGACCCTCGGCCGCCGCCTGGTCTACGCCGCCGACGAGTACTACCTGCTGGCCGACCGGCCGTTCCCCGCCGCCCGGGCCTACGACGAGTTTCCCCAGCACGAGAACGGCATCGGCATGGCCCGGGCCTTCCAGAACGCCTTCACCAACCCGGCCCAGCAAGGGCCCCGGTGGCGTGCGCCACGGCTTCTTCGCCTCGGTCGACGCCGCCCCGGCCGAGGGCTACCGCGCCCCCCGCATGCCCGACCTCGTGCCGGCGCCGTTCGCCGACCCCCGGCCCGTCACCGTGCTGACCGGGACCTACGGCGCCCGCATCCTGCGGCCCCTGCTGGGCGAGCACCCCCGCCACGACATCACCGTCCGCGAGATCGCCAACGACTTCTTCGGGGGCAACATCGGCGTCGCCGGCCTGCTCACCGGCGAGGACATCGCCCGCGCCCTCGCCACGAGTCCCGAGGACACCCGGTACCTCCTTCCCGATGCCTGCCTCAACGAGGGCCGCTTCCTCGACGGCCTCACCCTGGCCGACCTGCCTAGACCGGTCGAAGTGGTCCCGACCGACGGCACCTCGCTCCGGGCCGCCCTCGACGGCACCTCGTTCCGATCGGCCTGCGCCGCATGAGCACCCTTCCTATAGACCCCGCTCCTCTGGACCCTGACACCGAACCCGTGGACCCCGATGCCACAGAGCCCGACGAGATAGAGTCGACGAGGCCGGTCCCGCCGCCATGATCCCGGGCCAGCTCCCCATGGTCGTGGTGGCCGGTCGCCCCAACGTCGGCAAGTCCTCCCTGGTCAACCGCATCGTGGGGGAGCGCGCCGCCGTGGTCGAGGAAGAGCCCGGGGTCACCCGCGACCGCAAGGTCCTCACGGCCGAGTGGGTCGGCGTGCCCTTCTCCATCATGGACACCGGCGGCTGGTTGGCCGGCGGCGACGCGCTGACGACCAAGGTGAGCGAGCAGGCCGAACGGGCCCTGGCCGAGGCCGACGTCGTGCTCCTGGTGGTCGACGTGACGACCGGGGTCACCGACGAGGACCTGGCCGCGGCCAAGGTCATCCGCCGGGCCGGTCCGCCCGTCCGCCTGGTGGTCAACAAGGTGGACGACACCAACCGCGAAGCGGCCGCCTGGGAGTTCGTCTCGCTCGGGGTGGGCGACCCCTTCCCGGTGAGCGCCCTGCACGGGCGGGGCACCGGTGACCTCCTCGACGCCGTGGTCGACCTCCTGCCGCCGCCCCTCCCGACCGAGGAGCAGGAAGAGGCCGCCGCCTCCGCCGCCCGCACCGGGACCCGGTGGCACGCCGCGCGTGGCCATCATCGGCCGGCCCAACGTGGGCAAGTCGACCCTGTTCAACAAGTTGCTCGGCGAAGAGCGCTCCGTGGTGCACGACATGCCGGGGACCACCCGCGACGCCATCGACACCGTCGTCGAGACCCCCGACGGCCCCGTCTGCTTCATCGACACGGCGGGGCTGCGCCGTCCCGCCCGCACCGAGCGCGGCACCGAGCACCACTCCGTCCTCCGGGCCCTGCGGGCGCTCGAGCGGGCCGACATCGCCGTCCTGGTCATCGACGCCACCGTCGGGGCCTCCCACCAGGACCAGCGCCTGGCCGAGCGCATCGGCGTCTCGGGCTGCCCCGCCATCGTGGTGCTCAACAAATGGGACCTGGTCAAGGTGGACGACCGGGACGACGTCCTGGCCGGGGTGGGGGACCGCCTCGCCTTCCTCGGCTCGGCCCCCGTCCTCAAGCTCTCGGCCAAGTCGGGCAAGGGCGTGCACCGGATCCTCCCCGCCCTGCGCGATTCGGTGGAGGCCTACCACCAGCGTGTCCCGACCGGTGCCCTCAACCGGGCCCTCCAGGAGATCCAGCTGCGCCAGGCCGCCCCGCGGGCCCGCATCCGCTACATCGTGCAGGGCGCCATCGATCCGCCCACCTTCACCCTCTTCACCAACGGCCGCCTGCCCCAGACCTACATCCGCTACATCGAGCGGGGACTGCGCGAGAAGTTCGAGTTCGGCGCCACTCCGATGAAGCTGCGGGTTCGTATCGGCGGCAAGTAGTGGCCTGGTGCGAGGAGTGCGACACGCTGGTGGAGGACGAGGACCTGGGCGAGGAGGGTGAATGCCCGGCTTGCGGGACCATCCTGGCCGACCAGGAGCGCACTCCGATCCCCTGGTACTTCAAGTTCATGCTGCTGGCCACCGTCGTCTACCTCGGCTGGCGGATCTACCAGGTGGTGCACTGGGCCATCCACCACATCTAGACCAATGGGCTAGAACCCGGTGGCGGCGATGATCGGGCCGTTGAGCCTGGTGCCGGCCATGGCGCCGTAGAAGAGAGCGTCGCCGAAGGTGTAGACCGACCCGTTGGCCGACGTGACCCAGTAGCCCTGGCCGTCGCTGGTGGCCACGATCGCCGTGGCCGGGTTCACGCCCCCGAAGACCCCCGCCGGGCTGCCGAAGTTACCGGCGTCGCCGTAGGCGGCGATGACCCCGTTGGAGAAGAGGATCCAGTAGCCCTTCCCGTCCGGCGTGGCGACGGCCGAGGTCACGGGCACGGCCTGCGGGCCCGGGCCGCCGTAGTAGTTGGCGTCGCCGAAGGTGTAGACGTCGCCCGTCACCGTCACGACCCAGTACCCGTTCCCGGTGGCGTCGGGCATCACGGTCACGGCGGCGCCGGCGCACCCACCGATACCCGGGCAGGATCCTTCGAACCTGGCGTCGCCGAAGGTGAACACCCCGCCGTCAGAGCCGACCATGAAGTACCCGCCGCCGTCCGCCGAGGGGACCATGCCGACGATGGGTGCGTTCAGCTTCCGCACCGCTCCCGGCGTCCCCGCCGGGGCCAGGCCGATCCCGGGGATGGAGCCGTAGAACGGGGCATCGCCGAAGGAGAAGATGCCCCCGTCGGAGGCCACCAACCAGTAGCCCTGCAGGTCATTGGTCGCGGTGATGCCGACGACGGGGCGTTGCAACCGGAGGGCGCCCGTCGAACCGTAGAACTGGGCCGCGCCGAACGTGAAGATCCCGCCGTCGGAGCCGACCAGCCAGTAGCCCTGGGTGCCGGGCGGGCCGTAGTTGACCGCGACCAGGTCCACCGTGGCCGACGTGCTGGCAGCGTTGGACGTGTCGCCGCCATAGGAGGCGGTGAGCGCGTAGGTGCCTGCCACCTTCGCCTCAATGGACACCACCGCCTGATCGCCCGACAGCGGGACCGTGCCCAGCGCGATGGTGCCGTCGAAGAACTCGACCGAGCCGGTGATCGACGCCCCCGGTGTCGTCGGGGTCACCGTGGCGGTCAGCCGCTCCGGGCGACCCACGACGGTCGGATTCGCGGTGGAGGTCAGCACGGTCGTGGTCGCCGGCAGCGGCGGGGGCTGGGGATTCACCACCTGGGAGACCGGAGTCGACGTGCTCGCCGTCGTTCAGCGCGTCGCCGCTGTAGACGGCGGTGATGGAGTGCGTGCCCTGGCTCAGCGTGGCGATCGAGAGCTGGGCCTGATTTGGCGCCAGGGCCGACGTGGACACGCCCCCGCCCCCCAGGGTGGCCGTGCCGAGCGAGCGTGCTGCCGTCGAAGAACTCCACGCTCCCGGTCGGCGTCCCGCCATCGGCCGGGTTCACCGTGGCCAGGAGGCTGACCGACTGGCCGAACGTGGAGGGATTCGGGCGACGTGGTCAAGATTGTCGCTGTGGTCACCTGGTTGACCACCTGGGTCAGGGCCGGTGACGTGGAGCCGGCGTACGTCGCGTCGCCGCTGTAGACGGCCAGGACGTTGTGGCTGTTGGCCGACGCATACGTCAGCGAGCAGGTCGCCGAGCCGGACCCGTTGACGGGCTGCGCCGCGCAGCCGGCGATCGTGGTGCCGTTGTCCGAGAAGGCGACCGTTCCCCCATCCGGGGTGGGCGCCACCGTCGCGGTGTACGTGACCGGGACACCTGCGGTCGACGGGTTGGCCGAGGAGCCGACGGCGGTCGCCGTGGTGACGGTGTTCACCGTCTGCGACAGCGTGCCCGTGCTCGCCGCGTTGTTGGCATCCCCGCTGTAGGCCGCGCCGATGGTCTGGGTTCCCGCCACCAGGGCCGTTGTCGTGCAGGTGACGGAGCCGCCGACCAGCGTCCGGGTCCCGCAACCCGCGATCGCGGTGCCCCCGGTCGTGAAGTGGATGGTGCCGGTCGGGCTCGACCCGGTGACCGTGGCGGTGAAGGTGACGCTCTGGCCGACCGTCGAGGGGTTCGCCGTGGAGGTGAGGGTGGTGCCCGAGGTGACGGCGTTCACGGTCTGGCTCACCGTGTTGTTGCTGGTCACGTTATTGCCGTCGCCGCTGTAGGTGGCGGTGATGGGCTGCCCGGCGCCGACCGCCAGACCCGCCGTGGCGCACGTCGCCACGCCCGAGCCGTTGAGGGGCTGGGCGGCGCAGGTGCTGATGCCGCCGCCCGTGAAGGCCACGGTGCCGGTCGGGTTCGACCCGGTGACGGTGGCGGTGAAGGTGACGCTCTGGCCGAACGTCGAGGGGTTCTGCGAGGACACGATGACGGTGCCCGAGGTGGCGGCGTTCACCGTCTGGGTCAGCGTCTTGCTGCTGACGGCGTTGTTGGCGTCGCCGCTGTAGCCGGCGGTGACGGTCTCGCTGCCCACGGGGATGGTCGTCGTGGTGCAGGTCGCCACGCCGGAGCCGTTGAGGGCCTGGGCCCCGCAACCGCTGATGCCGGTGCCCGAGAAGTCCACGGTGCCGGTCGGGCTGGCTCCCGTGACCGTAGCCGTGAACGTGACGCTCTGGCCGAAGGTCGAGGGGTTGAGCGAGGAGCCGAGGACAGTGACCGAGGCGACCGGGTTCACCGTCTGGCTCACCGTGCCGATGCTGGGGCCGTTGTTGGTATCCCCGCTGTAGGTGGCCGTGATCGGCTGGACGTCCGACCGCGAGGGTCGAGTGGTGCAGGTCGCGATGCCGGACACCGTCGACCGGCTGGGCACCGCAACCGGTGATGGCCGGCGCCGGTGGAGAAGGCCACGGTGCCGGTGGGGGTCGACCCGGTGACCGTGGCGGTGAAGGTGACGCTCTGCCCGAAGGTCGAGGGGTTGACCGAGGAACTGAGCGCGGTGTTGGTCGCCGTCACTGCGAAGGCGGGCGACCCACCTCCGAACACCCCGGCCCCGAGCACCACGAGAAGCGCCGCCGTCACAGACACCCCCAGGCGCCTGCAAACGGACACCACATGCCCCCGACCCTTGCGCTGTCCCTTCACCGTTCACCCCGACTTCGGCTGGCCATGGCCCACTCAGAGCCCGAACCCGAGATGGTATCCGATGTCAAGCGACCCGCTTCTGGCCAGGTTGTACGGGAACAATCGATGACATGGGTTGCAAGCGAACCAGTAAGTTCGACGACCATGGCCATTTACGAGATCGACGGCACCGCCCCTCGGATCGACCCCACCGCCTACGTCCATCCCGATGCCGTGGTCATCGGCGACGTGATCATCGGCCCCGGGTCGACGATCTGGCCCGGGGCGATCCTGCGGGGTGACTACGGCACCATCACCATCGGCGCCCGGACGTCGGTCCAGGACGGCACGGTGATCCATGCCACGGCCGACACGCCCACGACGGTCGGTGACGGCTGTGTCATCGGTCACCTGGCCCACCTCGAGGGCTGCCTGCTCGAAGACAGTTGCCTGGTCGGCTCGGGCTCCGTGGTCCTGCACAATGCGGTCATCGGGACGGGCGCCACCGTCGGCGCCAACGCGGTGGTGACCAACAACATGATCGTGCCCGCCGGGGCCCTGGCCGTCGGCGTGCCTGCGATCATCAAGGAGGGCAAATCGGGCCTGGCCGGCATTGAGGAGGCCGCTGCCCTCTACGTCTGGAACGGCAAGCGGTACGCCACCAGCCTCGTCCGTCTCGACGGCGGCAATTCGTAGTCATGGCCGTCCGCGTCCCGGCGCTCGAGCGAGGCATCGACGTGTTGCTGTTCCTGGCCTCGCGTCCGGCCGAGGCACAGCGCGGGTCCGAGGTGGCCCAGGCCCTGGGCCTCAGCCCGGCCACGTGCCACTCGCTCCTGTCCTGTCTGACCGATGCCGGCCTGATCGTGCGGGACTCCTCCAAGGCGTATTCGCTCGGTCCGGTGCTGGCCTCGCTCGGCTACGCCGCCCAATCGCGCCAGGAAGGCCTGTTCGAGGCCCGCGAGGAGATCCGCGGCCTGGCGGCGCGGCTCGGGGTGCCCTTCTCGATCACGATCGCCAGCAACGACGAGCTGGTCACGGTCGACCGCGCCCTGCCCCCGGGGCCCTGGGAACCCCGCGCCTTGCCCAACCGCCTGCCCCTCGTGCCGCCGGCCGGCCTGGTGTACAAGTCATGGCTGCCCCGCGCCGACTTCGACGCCTGGCTGATCCGCAACGGGAAGCAGGATCCCACCGAAATGGACCGCTACCGCCATGCCGCAGCCGTCGTGCGCGAACGGGGGTACGCCGGCGGGCTCGAGACGAGCCAGGACCAGCTCGCCACCGTTCTGGAGCAGCTGTCCGACGTGAACAGCGAACCCGCCCGCATGGCCCTGGCCCGCGAGCTGGTCGACCTCCTTCGCCACGGCGTGGACTTCATCAGCGCCCCCGTCTTCTCCTCTGACGGTGCGGTGCACCTCTCCTTAGGCGTCCTCCTGCCGTCGGAGTCCTTCGTGGGTGACGGCTTCGCCGAACTGGCCCGCGAGCTCCTGGCCGCCGCCGGGCGGGTCACGGCCGCCATCGGAGGGAAGATCCCGACCCTCGTCGGGCGAGCCGCCCCGTGAGCCCCTTGCGGCCCGCAGTCCAAGGTCTGCTGCGCGAGTTGGCGCAGAGGACCACCGCGGACTTCGAAACGCTCGATACGAAGGAGTCCATCGCGGCCTACCTCGAGGTGGCGCGGCGCCCGCTCGAAAGGCCACGGGGCCAAGATGTCGACACGGTCGAGGATCTGGTCGTGGGGGAGCGCGACGTCCCCGTCCGCCTCTACCGACCGCAGAGCGAGCAGCCACTGGCGGCCCTCGTCTACTACCACGGGGGCGGCTGGGTGGTCGGGGACCTCGGGATGCACGACGACACCTGCCGCATGCTGGCCAACGAGGGCCGCTGCATCGTGGTCAGCGCCGATTACCGCCTGGCGCCCGAGCATCCGTTCCCGGTCCCGCTCGACGACTGCTGGTCGGTGCTGCAGTGGGCCCACGGCCACCTCGGCGAACGCGGGTGGGACGGCGAGCGCTTGGCCGTCGGGGGCACCTCCTCGGGCGGCAACCTCTCGGCCGCCGTCGCCCTGCGGGCCCGCAACGAGGGCCTGCCCCTCGGCCTGCAACTCCTGCTCTACCCGGCCCTGGACAGCACCATGTCGACCGGATCATGGAACGAATTCGCCGAGGGCTACTTCCTGACCGCCGCACAAATGGCGTGGTACTGGCGCCAGTACACCGCCGACCCCGCTGAGCGGGCCCTGCCCGAGGTCTCACCGTCGCACAACACCGACCTGGCCGGCCTGGCTCCCGCCCTGGTGGTCACCGCCGAGTACGACCTCCTGCGCGACGAAGGCCGAGGACTACGCCAACCGGATGCGTAAAGCCGGCGTCCCCGTGCGGCTCTGGCGCTTCGCCGGCCAGATCCACGGCTTCCTCTCCCTCGGCGCCGCGCTGCCCGAGACCCAAGAGGCCAAGTCGGCCCTCGCCACCTTCGTCGGCCGGATCTTCGATGATCCGACGGTCCTCACCGATGACGCAGTCGGCCCACCCGACGGAGCGGTCGAGATCTGACCCAGCTCAGACGCCGGCGTCGCCGGGAGGATGCTCGGCGAACCACTCCGCGATATCCGGCATGTGCTCCTCGAAGTTGCCCGGGGCCGAGACGTTGAGCACCCCGGCCCGCACCGGGCCGCGGTTCTCGAAGTCGTGCGTCACATTGCCCGGCACCAGCACGAAGGACCCGGCGGCCGCCTCGATCCACTCGGTGTCGACGAACACACTCATGGTGCCGGCGAGCACGTAGAACACGTCGTCCTCCGGATGGGCGTGGGCCCCGGGGCCCTTGGTGTGCGGCTCGAGCCACCACTCCGAGATCGAGTACCCCTGCGCGGTCTCCGCCCCGTCGGCCTTGAAGACCGCCGAGATGCGACCCATCGGATACGCCCGACCTTCGCCTGGTGCCAGTACCACCGGACGACGGCCGGCGGCGTGTGCAGTGTCGGTCATCGTCGCTCCTTCACGCAGACCGCCAGGCTAATGGCGGGTCCCGGACCCGACGTGCTCAGATGGGGAGCGCACGTACCGACCGGGGGGCTCCCATGACACTCACTGACAAGACACGACCGGCGCTCGCGGTGCCCTATGCCATGGAGCAGCCCGACCGCGTGCCCTCCCGGCGCTATTACGACCCCGAGTTCTACGCCATGGAGTGCGAGATGCTGTGGCCGCACGTGTGGCAGATGGCCTGCCGGCTGGCCGAGATCCCCAAGCCGGGCGACTTCGTGGAATACCAGATTCTGGACAAGTCGATCATCGTGGTCCGCATGGACGAGTCGACGGTGAAGGCGTACCACAACGCCTGCCGGCACCGGGGCGTCCAGCTGGTCGAGGACCGGGGCCACGCACCATCGGGGTTCACCTGCCCCTTCCACGGGTGGTGCTACGGCCTCAACGGCGACAACACGTGGATCTACCAGCCCGACCTGTTCGACAGGTCCAACATTGAGCCGGCCGACCTGGCTCTGACGCCGTGCCGGGTCGAGACCGCCAACGGCTGTGCCTTCATCAACCTCGACAACCACGCCCCGGGGCTGCGCGAGAGCATCGAGCCCTTCGGCAGCGCCTTCGACGCCTGGAAGGCCGAGTCGTTGTGGCCCGAGTGGCACCTCTCCTGCCGCATGCCGGTCAACTGGAAGCTGGCCATGGAGGCGTTCATGGAGGGCTATCACGTCCGCGAGACGCACCCACAGCTGTTCGGCCCGATCAGCAGCCACGACATCTACCGCGACCTGGGTGACGCCGCTCCTTTGAATCGCATGGTCAAGGGGGCCGATGTCGCCGAGGTCGACTCGCGCACCTTCATCGAGCAGCAGATCCTCATGATGCGCCTCGTGAGCGAGGGCATGGCGGGCGAAATCCACGAGAAGGACGTGCGCATCGCCGAAGGCCTGCGCGACCTCGAACTCCCCAAGGATCCCGCCGGGGCGGCGCTGACCTTCTACAACGCCCTGAACAACGCCGTCATGGCCTCCAACGCGGAAGCCGGCATCGACTGTCCCGATCTCCACTTGATCAACGAGCTGAACCTCAACCGGTCGGTGTTCTTCTGCTTCCCCAACTACTTCCTCCTTCCGACGTACTCGAGCTCGGCCTCCTACCGGATCCGGCCGCTCGGCCCCGAAGAGTGCCTCTTCGAGTTGTGGTCGCTCACCCGCTACCCACCCGGGAGCGAGCCACCCGTACCGCCGACCCCGGTCCCGATGATGCCCGACGACCCCCGCTGGCCGGCCATCCCGGGCCAGGACTACTCCAACCTGCCCAAGCAGCAGTTGGGGCTCCACGCCGTGGGATTCGACTTCATGCGGCTGTCCCCGCATGTCGAGGGGCTGATCGGCAACTACCAGCGCCTGATTGACGGCTACCTGGCCGGGCTCGATCCCGAGCTCCTCGTACAGGCCGCACAACGGGTCTCGGGACCCTTCGACGTGGGGCTGGTCGACATCGGCTTCTGAAGTACCTTCTTCTGGCGAAGTTTCCTCTCAGCGGGGGGAGTGTCCACGTGCAGCGTGAGGAGCGAGCAATCGGGGAGTGCCGGCTCGACGTGCGGCGCTACGGCGCCGGATCACCGCTCGTCGTGCTGCACGGCGAATACGGGGTCACCTTCACCGAGGAATTCCTCGAGCGCCTCGGTGCGCACCACGAGGTGTTCGTGCCCCATCATCCGGGCTGGGCCGGATCCTCGCGTCCGACCCACATCGAGACGACACGTGACATTGCGCTCGTCCAGCAGGAATTCATCGAGGGATTCGGTGCCCCCGTGCCCGTCATCGGGCTCTCGTTCGGCGGCTGGGTCGCCGCCGAGGTGGCGGCCACGTGCCCCGCACTCCTCACGAGCCTGGTGCTCATTTCTCCCCTCGGGATCAAGGTCGGGGGACGCGAAGAGCGTGACTTCGTCGACCTCTACGTCACCGCTTCGGACCAGCGCCGTGCACTGCTCTCGAGCACGGCGGGACCACCGATGGACGCCGAAATCGCGCTCGAGATCGCCACAGCCGAAGAGGCCGTGGCGCGTTACTGCTGGTCCCCCTACATGCACGACCCCGGGCTCCGGCACCGCCTGCGCCGGATCACCGCCCCGACCCTCGTCCTGTCGGGGGCGAACGACCGCTTCGTCCTCCGGCCCGACTACTACGAGACCTACGCCCAGCTCATCGGCGAAGGAGCCACCCATCGAAGCATCAAGGATGCCGGCCACAACCTCGATGAGGAAATGCCCGAAGCCGTCGTCTCCCTGGTGAACGAGTTTCGTGGCGCCGCTACCGCGCCGCCGCAGACCGCTAGGAGACGCATGTTCCGCACGTACTACTTCTCTGAAATGCCCTATCCCTACACGCCGACCCTCGAGTTCGCCGAGGTGGCCCGGACCACCATGCCGACCCGTTGGTTCGATCCCGACGCCGCCCACGACGTGTACCACAAGTACTTCGATCTGGTCCTGGCGGCGGACGACATCGGACTCGACGTGATGTTCAACGAGCACCACGAGACCATGAGCAACATGGACGCGGCCATGCCGCTGTCGATGGCCATCGCGGCGCGGGAAACGCGCAACGCCCGCATTTTGGCCCTGGGCAACCCGGTGGCCAACCGGCCGGACCCGGTCCGGGTGGCCACGGAGATGGCCATGATCGATGTCGTGAGCGAGGGCCGCCTGGACTGCGGGTTCGTGCGGGGCGTCTCCTACGAGATGTCGGCGACGAACGCCAGGCCGACCGACATGAAGCCCCGCCTGTACGAGGCCATCGACCTCATCGTCAAGGCTTGGACGTCGCATGACGGGCCCTTCAACTGGGAGGGCGAGTTCTTCCACCACCGCCAGGTCAACATCATCCCGCGCCCGTTCCAGCAGCCGCATCCTCCGATCTGGGTCACCACCCTCAGCCCGAGCTCGGCCGTCGAGATCGCCGAACGGGGCTACACCATCGCCACCATCTTCAACGGCAAGAAGGTCTGCGGGGAGATCTTCGACGCCTACCGCGTCGAGTTGGCCCGGCTCGGCCGGCCCGAGGCCCACCCGGACAAGTTCGCCTACAGCAACTTCGTCTTCGTCGGCGAGTCCGACGAGCAGGCCCTCGCAACCGCGCCCAAGCTGCTGGACTTCCTGCGCCAGAGCCGGCGGTTGGCCCCCGGCCAGACCGACGTCCCCGGCTACATCGATGCCCGGCTCCGCGCCGCCGCGCTGGCCGAGTCCGGCGCCAGCAACCCCAACCGCGGCCTGACCCAGGGCCTGGGTGACCCCCTGGCCCTGGCCGAGAGCGGCGTGGCGTTCTGGGGCAGTCCCGAGTCCGTCTTCCAGCAGATGAAGGACTTCTTCTACGCCGTCGGGGGCTACGGGAACCTCTGCGGCATGTTCCACGCCTCGACCATGTCGTATACGACGACCAGACGGAGCATGGAGCTCTTCGCCCGCGAGGTCCTGCCCCGCTTCCGCGAGGAGGTCTACGAGCCCTGGCTCAAGGACCACGGGCTCAAGTCGACCATCGGATCCAGCAACGGCCCGTCCATGGACATCTCGGCCGAGGCGGGGTTCGGTTCCCGGCCGGCGGGCGTGCGCTGAGCATGGAGCTCGAGGGGAAGCGCATCGTCGTCACGGGAGCCGGCCAAGGGCTCGGCCGGGCCTACGCGGAGGAGATCGCCCGGGAGGGAGGATCGGTCCTCGTCAACGACGTCGACGCCGCCAACTGCACGGACGTCGTCGCCGCGATCCGGAGCGCCGGAGGAACGGTGGCCGAGTACATCGGCTCGGTGTCCGACTGGGATGAGTCCGGGGCCATCATCGAGGCCTGCGTCGACGCCTTCGGCGGCATCGACGGGCTGGTGAACAACGCCGGCCTGCACGCCGTCAACCGGTTCACCGAGGAAGACCCCGTCTTCGCCCGGAAGATGGTCGAGGTCAATGTCCTCGGCGGCATCTACATGAGCTCCCATGCGGCGCGTCGGATGGAGGCCCAGCAGAGTGGGGGAGTCATCGTCAACGTGACCTCGGGCGCCGCCTCGGGCCTGTCCATGATGGCGACCTACGGAGCCACCAAGGGTGCCCTCGCCGCCTTGACCTGGAACCTGGCCAATGAGCTGAAGGACCTCGGCATCAGGGTCAATGCCATCTCCCCGGCCGCCCAGACCGCCATGGTGGCTACCACCCGCCAGGTGCGGCCCAGCACGGTGACGTGGGGACCCGAGCTCATGGCGCCGTTGGTCGTCTTTCTCCTCAGCGACCTGTCAGCCGACATCACGGGCCAGATCGTCAAGTTGTGGGGGACCGAGCTGCAGCTGGTACGGCACCACGGCCCGATTCCGCCGGCCATCACCCGGGACGTCTGGACCCCCGAAGCCTTCAGAGAGGTCTTCGCCACCGAACTGCGCGACAAGCTCCAGCCCTACCAACGGGACATGGACGGGTACGTCCCCTTCGCCTGAAACCTACCGACTGCCGCGTGTACCCCTCGGTGGCCTGCTTCACCGCCATCCGGCTCACCTGTTCGGCCGCCGGCCGCAGACCGGCGGCCCGCTCCTGGGCCGCAACAAGGGATCGGCTGGAGCCCTGGAAGGCCGGGAACACCTCCCGGGAAATGATCTCGAGGGACCTGAACGTCGCGTCGGGGTCGGCCCAGTCGTTCATCATGAGCAGGAAGGTCCCGAAACCCCCCTCGGAGTTGTCCACCAGCCGCTGAATGAAGGCGACCGCCTCTTCGGGGCCCCCCACGCAGCCGGCGAAGCTGGCGTTGAACCCTTCGACGAGCTCCTCGATCGGAGCGCGTCAGCGGATCCGGCTTCTCGGTCGCCGTGGCTTCGCCCACCACTTTGCCCGTCACCCGGCTCATGTAATCCATGTACTGGGGCAGGCCGTGGCGGACGTCCGCCACCGCCTGCTCGTAGGAGCTGGCGACATGCATCAAGCCGGTCACCCGCCACGATCCGCCGATCGGCCGTCCGCCCGAACTCCTTGGCGGTGTCCTCGAGCACGCCCCACATACGGGGCATGGCGAGGAACCCCGGACCCGACGCCGCGGCGAGAGACAGCAGTGACGCGCCGTAGCGCCCGGCCAGCATGGGTCCTGCGGGCGACTCGACGGCCGCCACGGCCATCTCGAAGAGGGGATAGCTGAAGGGCTTCAGCTGGAGCTCGGCCTCATTGAGGGTAAACCAATCGGTCGAGCGGGTGACGGGTTCGTCACTGGTCAGTAGGGCATGGATGGCCTCGAAGGATTCCGCCATCATCCGCCGCTGCTGGAGGTGGTCCAGACCCATCATGGTGGAATCCGTCGGAAGCGAGCCGGGGCCCACACCGAGGACGTAGCGGCCCATCGTCATGTGGTCGAGCTGCACGGCCCGGGACGCCACAACGAAGGGATGATGGAACGGCAGCGACGTGGCGCCGGTCCCGAGGCGGATCCGCTTGGTGCGTTCCGCCGCGGCGGCCACGAAGAGATCGCCCCCGGCGATGATCTCGTGCCCGGTCGAGTAATGCTCACCGATCCACGCTTCGGTATAGCCGAGCTCCTCGGCCCGAACGATCAGCTCGAGGTCACGCCGGAGGGCCCTCGTGGGATTCTGCTGCGGGTGATGCAAAGGGGCGAGAAACAAGCCGAACTGCAGTGGCCACTCCAACGTCTGCCCCTCCCCAGTTCAGTGCGGTAGATGCTCCGCTACCGCTTACTTCCACGCTACCGACTTCTATCGTGTTTGCGGGCTTTGGTGGCGGCAGCGCTGCTGAAGACGTCCGTCCCGAAGGGCGCGAGCCCGTTCGCGGCGGCAAAGCCCAGGTGGCCCGCGCCATCGGTCCCGCCGGTCGTCAGGCCGAGGAGGTCTTCGTAGCTGCGCAGCGCGGAATAGTGGTTGTAGGAACCGTCGTGTCGGTTGAACCTGGTGTCAGATATTTGGGGTTGAGGAGCAGTGCGCCGATCTGGCCGCCTCCGGGTGCCGTGTCGGTGGCGAGTCCGGCGTTGCCGGGAGCGTGGGTGTTGGGCCCCGTGGTCTCGCCGCAGCAGGCTGCGGCGTAGCGCCGGGTCGGATCGGTCGACGTCGGCCTCGTCGAAGGTGATGACCACGAGCGTGTCGCCGTGCTTGTAGGCGGGGGAGTTCAGGATCATCGGCATCCATGCCCGGAGGAACTCGTCGGCACCCGTGAGGCCGCCGGCGTGGCCGCCCGTGCTGTTGGCGCCGGCGCACGTACCGTCGTGTCCATCGCTGCAGAGGTTGGGCGTGATGAAGGCGAAACGGGGTGTGGTCTTCTCGCTACGGAGGTCGTGCGCCAGGTGCCCAGTGGGCGTCGGGGCGCCATTGAGGCCCAACGTTCCCAGCGGTATGACATTGGCGTCACACTCCGCAGTGTTGTCGATGATGGAATGAAACCAGACGAATGGATTGTGCCGGGACGTGTACTGGTCGACCGACGTGGCGAACTCCGCCGTATCGGGTGCGCCGATGGCGGGGTGCCCGCAGTCGGTGCCTCCGGTTGGATCGGGGACACCGCCGTCCCGTGTTGGCGTGTTCCCCATGTCCTGCTCGTAGGCGCGCCATGATGCAACTGAGGTCTTGGGGTTGGGCGGGTACTTCGCGTCGAGTTGGTTGGCGATGGTTTGCACCGTGCTCGGGTAGACGCATCCTTCGCCGTCCACCTGGCCGGGGTTGACCGTCTGGTTCGGATCGGGGGTGCCCGGTTCCACATTGGCGAACGCGAACCCGTTGTCGGCACAGTCGGCTTGCGTGTCCTCGGTCGGCGCCTGCCCCGACACCTGGGCGATGTAGTTGTCGAGGCTGTTGTGGCCGATGGCGTAATAGTTCTGCAGGAGCTCCCCCTCTGGGCGCAGGGTGCCATTGAGATACGTGGCGGCCGAGCCGGGCCCGAAGGTGGTGTCGTAGCCCTCGTTCTCGAACTCGATGACGATGATGTGGTTGATCTTCCCCGGAGGGAGCGCTGCCCTCACCACCGTGCTGACGGGCGTCTTGGCGGCGGCGGGCAGTCCGGCCGCCAACACTCCGAGGCCCAGAACGACGGCGGCGCCCATCCGGAGGTGAAGACGCTGCGCCATTCCGAGTGTCCTTCCGGGTCGCCCAGTTTTGGGGAGGGCCGGAGTGGCCCGGCTCGAGACTATCGATCCTGTCGTGATGAGTATCCTCGGGCAGACACCCCAGAACAGAGGAGACGGCGATGCCCACAAGCAACCCCATGCAGCTCGGCATGGTCGGACTCGGCCGGATGGGCGCAGGCATCGTCGGCCGTCTGATGCGCGATGGCCACACCTGCGTGGCCTACGACGTCAACCCCGACGCGGTGAAGGCGATGGTGGCCGAGGGCGCCACCGGGGCCAACTCGATGGCCGAGTTCGTCGAGAAGCTGACCCCGCCGCGGGCGACCTGGGTGATGGTGCCCGCCGGCGAGATCACCCAGAAGACGATTCAGGAGCTCGGTTCCCACCTGTCGAGCGGGGACATCATCATCGACGGGGGCAACTCGTATTACCGGGACGACATCCGCCACGCCAAGGAGCTGTCGGAGAAGGGCATCCATCACATCGACTGCGGGACGAGCGGGGGAGTGTGGGGGATCGAAAGGGGCTTCTGCCTGATGATCGGCGGGGAGACCGACATCGTGCAGCACCTCCGCCCCATTTTCGCCACCATCGCCCCCGGGTTAGGGACGGCTCCCCGTACCCCGGGCCGGACCGGGGATCCGACGGACGAAGAACTGGGGTTCCTGCACTGCGGCCCCAACGGGGCGGGCCACTTCGTCAAAATGGTCCACAACGGGATCGAGTACGGCATGATGGCCTCGTTCGCCGAGGGCCTGAACATCCTGCACAACGCCAACGCCGGGAAGAAGCCCGTCGTCGCGGGAGATGCGGAGACCGCACCCCTCGAGGAGCCCCAGTTCTACCAATACGACATCGACACGACCGCGGTGACCGAAGTCTGGCGGCGGGGGAGTGTCGTGGAGTCCTGGCTGCTCGACCTGACAGCGACGGCCCTCTACGAGTCGCCCGGGTTGGGCGAGTACGCCGGCCACGTCTCGGACTCCGGCGAGGGGAGGTGGACCTCCATCGCCGCCATCGACGAGGGGGTCCCGGCCCCGGTGCTCACCGCGTCGCTGTACTCCCGCTTCGCCTCCCGCGGGCTCGATGACTTTGCCAACAAGGTCCTCTCGGCCATGCGCAAGGGCTTCGGGGGTCACGACGAGAAGAAGAGCTGAATCGCCCTGACTTGGCTCAGGCCACCAGAACCGTGGTTGGAAGGAGGGGGGGATTCCCGCCAACCACGGTTCTGGTCGTCCGACTCCGGAGAACTGGCTCGACGCTTCTCGCCAAACGCTAAAGGCCGCAAGTTAACGGAGTGATTCCTGCCCATTACATACCGATGACAGTTCGGCCCGACCTACTCGGCCCTCAGGACGAGTGCGGTCGGCGTCCGTGCGGCGATCCGGCCGGGAACGATCGCTGCCAAATTGGCGAGGATCAAAGTGCCCAGGGCGACCACCGCAACGTCGGCCACCGGGAGCGAAGGAGACGGAACGACGTAGATCGCTCGGGCAAAGAGGCTCCAGAGCCACCTGCCCACGATGAGGCCGATCGGTACGCCTATGACGAATCCTACGAACGCCGCGACCGACGCCTGCCAGGCGACGGCGGCCGCGAGTTGGCGCTGGGTGAAGCCGAACGTCTTCAACAGCGCGAGGTCCCGGCGGCGGCGGCGTACCGAAGCGGCAAGCGTGAGGCCAAGGGCCACGATCGCTCCCGCCGCGAGCCCGGAAGCAAGAAGGGCGGGGGTTGCGCCGGTCGATTGGTAGTTCACGATCTCGGCCGGCCGCTGAACGCTCAGCACTGCGTAGGTGTCCCCCGCACCATTCGGGTCGGCGGCCATCACCTTGTCGGCTGCACCGACGATGCGTCGCAACGACGAGCGACCGGCGGCGAGCGAGACGCCTCTCTTGAGTCGAACCACCTCGATAACAGGGCCATTCAAATTGGGGTCGGGGTCCCTGATCGCTCGCTTGAACGCCGCCGGTTCGAGAGCCGCACGGAGCAGGGCCCCGGTCCCCATCGAGGGGTGGAGGTGCCCGCTCACCCCGATCGTCGGCATTGTTGCCGTGCCGACAACGACCAGCGGAGTCGGCGGGACATACGTGGGAGCGTCCTTCGGGACCCCGTAACTGACCGATACCGTCTCGCCAAGTTTCGTGTGCAGCGCGGCCAGGGTCGCCGCGCCGAGGACGATCTCGTTGTTCGCGTCGAGAGCGTGGCCTGAGAGGATCGGTGGACCGAGGGAGGAGTGCCCTTGGGTCAACAGGACGGGGATGGTGAGGCCGTCGATCTGGACATTTGCAAACGAGTACCCCGCCCATGCGGCCACGTCCGGATCGCGGTTGAGGAGCTTGCCGACAACCGGCGGGACGTCGTCGGTGCCCGGCGAGTTGATGGCATACGTCCAGTTCCATCCGTAGAGGGCGGGGTGGGAATCGAGCGTGGCGAGGCTACTCCCGAACGTGAGCGTCGCCACCACCACCGCCACTGCCAATACAGCCCCCATCAGTGCCGAGCGGACCGGCACCGCCGTGCGGCCATGGCCGCGTTCGAGGGAAAAGCGCAGACCGGCGAGCGCAGGTTCCGGGAGCCCCCACCGAGCCGCTACCTCGATCACCCGGGACCTTTGTCCGGACTCCGGTCGTTCGCCGTAGCGTCGAGTGGCTCGGCGATACGCGAGGACGACGGTACAGATTCCGAGACCAAGGCTCAGCACTGCGAACCCCGTCAGGAGGACCGTCCAGTCGAACGCGACCCCGGGGGACGGGTCCACTTGGCTTGCCGGCCCGATCGGCGTCAAAGGCGAGAGAGCTATCGCCACACCGACGGCCAAGACTGCGCCGAGGAGCACCGCGCCCAGCGGTCCGACCGTCGCATCAGCCGTGATCGACCCGGTATCGGCCCCTAGGGATCGCAATACATCGAAGTCCTCGCCGTTCGCCCAGATCCGTCGGCTGATGGCCTGACCACCGATGAGTAAGGCCGCGAGGGTGGCGAGGACGCCGAAGACTCCGAGCGCGATCGCCTCGGGCTTTGTCGCCCGCTCAACCTCGCCCTCAACGACGGACGTCAGGTGGAAGCTATAGGTGGAGCCGGGTGGAAGGGCGTCGATGATCTCCCGCTCCACAGCGGGCACCGACTTGCCGCCGCCGTCGAGCCGCAGCCCGTATGTCGGGTAGGTGGCGGTCGCACTGAGCTGTCTGGTGAGGGCCGGTGTGACCAATATGTTTGTCGGGTAGCGGTCGACGTCGTCGTTGACGACCTCGCTCGAGAAGACGACGAGACCGACGAGGGTGGCCGAGAACTGCACCACTGGCTCGGCCGTAAGCGGGTCGAAGCTTTGGGTCGATGCCTGCTGCACGGAATAACCGCCGAAATGGACCGTCTCACCGAGATGCCAGCCGGCGAGCCGCGCTCCCGCTGCCGTGGCGACCATTTCGTCAGCGCGTTCCGGGTCGGCCATCCGACCCCGAATCACCGTTACCCGGTCCTGAGAGAAGTACATGCCGCCGACGCTGCCGACCAGCTGGACGTCATCGTCGTTGAGGGCGGAAGGTAGAGCCCTCCCATCCGGCAGAGAAGGAATGACGAGAAGTTCGGGAGCGCTGGCGACGCTTCTCACATAGGGGAGATGAGCAAGCTTGTGGGTCAGGTTCGCGGAGGCGAAGTTGTTGGTAACGATGGCACTCTGGAGTTGGAGATCCGAGGCGTCCGTCGCCGTGAGGTAGGCCGGAAAGTCGGACTGGGTGCGCCGAGCACCAGCGAGCGACCCCATGGCCAGGCCGCCCACCAGCCCGATAAGAAGGACGATGGCCAAGTAGCCATGCCAACGGCGACGGAAGGTGGCACGGAAACGGTAGCGGGCAACGATCAACATAATTCCGCTCCGGGGATGACGCCCGCCTGGAGCTGTGCCGTCATGACATCACACTTTCCGCGACCTCTCTGCGTGCGCCACCACCATGACAGTGTCGTCCAGGCCGGGTCGGTGACCAAGGGGGGCAGCATCCGGACCGTCTTCGTGCCAGCATCCCGATCCCAGCGCTGTAGGTTCCACACCGCTACCAGGGAACACGACCGCCAACGGGAACTTTCGCCTCCGTGTGTTGGCCCGGAACGTCACCTCGCCCGTCTACTCGGGGGTCTTCGTGGTCCTCAACCGGGGACGGCGGAGCTCAGTTGGCACTCGGGACGGCCCGTCCCATGACCCAGCCGATGGCGTTCAGCGCGTCGGTCACGGTCCACGTGCCGGCTCCGGGCTTCGCCAGATTCGTCTTGCCTTCACTGTCGAGAAGCTTCTGCAGGTTGGCGGGTATCTGGCCGATCTTGGTCATCCCCCCCGTCACAAAGCGCTGATCGAGGTCCGTGTTGAGAAGAATGAAACCATCGGAGTGGTCGACGTCGTAGGTGTAGGGCTGGTGCGTCTGCCAGTCGAGTCCGGCGGGAGTCCCTTCAGCCACCTTCTGGTAGTAGATACCGAAGTAGCGCCAGAGGGAAGCCAGCGTGGCGGGTGAACCGGTCAGCAGGGGCCAGGCGGAGCCGGTGAGTTGGGAATAGGCCTTCATGCGCGACGGCGTGTCCCTCCCGGGATCCACCGTGGCCTCGAGAATCGTCACCTTTTTCGACAAGCCGTCCTGGTCCAATGTCCGCTGCACGTCCAGCAGCGCTGCCGTGGTGATTGGGCATTCCTCCTGGCAAGAGGTGAGAAAGGGAGCCAGGAGGACGACCCGGCCTTTGAACTGGTCGAGGTCCACCTGTTGCCCGTCCTGATTCATCAGCGGAAGTGTGGCGACGGAGTGGGTAACCGGCTGGTTCAGCACGTTGCCGACCGATGCCGGTGGGGGTCCCGGGGTGTCCGCGTTGCCGACCTTGGCCCCGACGAACCAGGCCAGGAGGCCTACGGCCAGCACGGCGCAGACGATGGCCGAGCGCCGGCTTGGTGATCCACGTTCGTAGGCGATCCCCAGAAGATAGGCAACGACATGCCCTCTTCGGTAGTCGGGCCCCTCGACAGAATCGGATTCGGCTCGGTACATCGGGTTGGGGGGAATATGCGCGACGGTCTGCCGCTTCGGTTTGCCATGCACGACGCACCTCAAGGCGTCATGCAACCGCCGGGGTGACTATTGACTGAGACTATAGTTCCAGCTTATTGTTTCTTCCATGAGCGTTCCTTTTGCTTTGCTCGGCCTTCTCGAGCGTGAACCCAGCTATGGCTACGACCTCAAACGCGACTATGACGCCTACTTCGGCCGCAGTAAGCCACTCGATTTCGGTCAGGTCTATGCCACCTTGGGCCGTCTCACCCGCGATGGGAAGGTGGTGCCGGGCGAAGTAGAGGCCGGAGGGGGCCCCGATCGAAAGCTCTACGCCATTACCGAGGGGGGAAAGCGGGAGTTTGAGACCTGGCTGAACAAACCCATCGAGCCGGCGCCGCACCTGCAGACTGATCTCTTCGTCAAGGTGGTCTTCGCTCTCATGCTGGGCCATTCAGCGGAGCGCTACCTCGACACCCAACGGGCGGCCCATCTGGGCAGGATGCGTGAGCTGACCGCGCTCAAGCGCAACGCCGACATCGTCGACGCACTCCTCGCTGATCATGGCCTCTTCCATCTTGAAGCCGACCTCCGTTGGATCGACATGACAGCGGCCCGGTTGTCAGCATTGGCAGAAGTCGTTGTGTCGTGAGTACGGCGAGCCGTTCCGATGTGATGCTCGTCCGAGGCACGGTCCTCGAGGCTCGGAACCTCGTCCTCTCTTTTGGGGAGACGCCAGCGCTTCGTGGGGCGAGTCTTTCGGTGAAAAAGGGCGAAGTCCTCGCGATGATGGGGCCGAGCGGCTCGGGCAAGTCGACACTGCTCCACTGCTTGGCAGGCATCCTCGTTCCCGACTCGGGCGACGTTCACATCGACGCCGAGCGCCTCGACACGATGAGCGAGAAACAACGAAGTTCGCTGCGACGAGACCGCTTCGGTTTCGTTTTCCAGTTCGGCCAGCTGGTTCCGGAGCTCACGGCGGAGGAGAATGTCGCACTCCCGCTGCTTTTAGGGGGAACTGGCCGCCGGGAGGCCTTGCGCGTCGCTCGGACCTGGTTCGAACGACTCCAACTCGGTGGCTTGGAACGACATCGCAGCGGGGAGATGTCAGGTGGGCAGGCGCAACGTGTCGCACTGGCGCGCGGACTGGTCGCCAATCCCGAGGTGCTCTTTGCCGACGAACCGACGGGATCCTTGGATTCGCTCACCGGAGAACTCGTCATGGACCTCATGACCTCGGTGGCCCGCGAGGAGGGAACGACGGTGGTCCTCGTCACCCACGAGGCACGCGTCGCCGCCTACGCGGATCGCGAAGTGATACTGCGCGACGGCGTCGTGACGTCGATCGGGGCGATGACCGGATGATTCGGCTGGGCCTGCGGCTGACACTGGGGAGCGGGCGCGAAGCCGTGCTGCGCGCCCTTGTCACCGCAGCAGCGGTTGCCCTCGGTGTTTGCCTCCTGTTGGCCTCCCTGGCCGGAGTAAACGGGCTCCACGCCCAGACTGCCCGTGGTGCGTGGCTCGACACCTCCACACAGGCGTCGCCACCGAACTCGACCTCGGACCGGCTGTGGTGGCTGCCGATCACCGACCAGTTCGGAAGCCAGGAGATCGACGAGATACAGCTTGCCGCCGCCGGACCCAATGCTCCTGTCCCGCCAGGGATTCCGCACCTACCCGGAGCTGGCGAGTACTACGCCTCGCCTGCGTTGACGATCCTCCTCAAGTCCGAACCGGCCAACGAGCTGCGCGACCGCTACCCGGGCCGACAGATCGGGACCATTGGTGGAGCCGCCCTGCCGTCGCCTAACTCGCTGATCATCGTCATCGGCCACACCGCGCACCAGCTCTCACAAGCTGCCGGTGCGGTTGAGGTTGGCGCCATCCAACGCACCCCGGCCAACTGCGGCGCCTGCCAGAACACAGTCGGGAGCGGATCCGTTCTGCAATTCATCCTGGTCGGCGGGGCCGTTGCGCTCTTGCTTCCGGTGTTGATCTTGATCGCGACCTCCAGCCGGTTGTCGGCCGCGCGGCGCGAGGAGCGCTTCGCTGCGATGCGCCTGGTCGGTGCCACGCCGCATCAGATCTCCGCGGTCGCCGCGGTGGAGGCAGTGGTCGCCGCGGTCGCTGGCGTTGCAGTCGGCTTCGTACTCTTCTTTGGCTTCCGCCCGCTGCTGTACCACGTGCCGTTCACCGGAGCACCCCTCGCGGGAGGTGACCTTTCGCTCCACTTGATCGACATCGTGCTGGTCGTCGTTGGTGTCCCGGTCGCCGCCGCCGTGTCCTCCCGCCTGGCGCTGCGCAGGGTTCAGGTATCGCCGCTCGGCGTAAGTCGCCACGTCTCCTCGCGCCCGCCGCGGATCGGGCGCATCATCCCGCTCCTCACAGGCATCGCCCTGCTGGCGTACTTCGACTCGGCCGGCAAGCCGGGCGCCGTCGGCGGCCAGCTTCTCGAGCTACTCGTGGGCTTCGTGCTCCTTATCGTGGGCCTGGTTCTCGCGGGTCCGTGGTTCACGACCGTGGGTTCTCGACTCATGGTGAAGCGGGCCAATCGCCCGGCAACGCTCATCGCCGGTCGTCGACTCCTCGACAATCCCAAGGCGGCCTTCCGCTTCATCAGTGGGCTTGTGATCGCGCTCTTCGTGACAAGTGCGCTGGTCGGAGCGCTCGGCTCGATCACCGCCGACGCCAGCACCTCCGGCGGTGAGAGCGCAGGGCAAGCCACCCTCGCCGAGTTGTTCTGTAGCTTCTCGACATCGAACTGCCCTGCATCAGCCAAAGTTCCTTCTGTTCCAACTCGGGCGCTGGCTGAGCTGCGTGCAGGCCCCGGAGTTCGAGCGGTAACGGTGGTCCACCAGATTTCGCCCCAAGGTCCGCTGGGGAACTCGTTCGGTCTCGTCGCGTGCGACCAGTTGTCGGAGACACCCGCAATTGGCAAGTGCGCTCCAGGAGCGACGGTGGCACGTATCGGCTACTTCCTTTCGAACCTCCTCGGGCACAAATCGCACGCCTCGTCGACAGTCTGGCCGTCGGCCCGCTTGTCAGTGGCGGACGTGGCGAAGGTCCCCGTCGACGCCGTTGTGGTGGCCACCAACGGGTCCGCGAGTGCCGTGGAACAGGCACGGACCGCGCTCGAACGGGTCTTTCCTTTTCAGGGAGCGCCCGTCGCCGTCGACGCCTTCGATCCGTCGACGGCGCGTCTGCTCGCGACGATCCAGGACATGACCGACGTGGTGATTGTGGCGAGCCTCATCATCGCCGCCTGCAGTCTCGCCGTGAGCATCATCGCCGGATTGGGTGAGAGGAAGCGTCCGTTCAGTTTGCTCAGACTCACCGGCGTCCCTACCTCGCTCCTCCATCGTGTGGTCGCTCTGGAAAGTGCGTTGCCGCTCCTCGTCGTCTCCGCCGTGTCGATCGTGGTCGGGCTCGTGTCGGCCGCCCTCTATCTTCACTCCCAGGTCGGCATCGGATTTAGCTTCCCGGGAATCGCCTACTGGGCCACCGTGATCGCCGGGCTCGCCGCTTCGCTGACGATCATCGCCTCAACGTTCCCGCTCCTGAACCGGATCACGGGACCCGAGGTGGCCCGAAACGAGTGAATCTATTGTCAACGTAGGGGGCCATCCCGCCAGAGAACCGTGGAGGAAGCTTCGCTCAATCCAAGTGTCAAGTGCCAGAATGCCTCGGTCGGGACTGTAGACAACCTTGCAATGTCGAGGGATGCGTCAATCGGCGGTGGGGTTTTCCCGCATCGTCGGTCGACCCAAGTAGCGTCCACGCCATGGCCGCCGTCCTTGAGCTCCGTGGACTGTCCCGCCGCTACGGGGACATCGTGGCCCTCGATGACCTGTCGCTCGAGGTGCCGTCCGGACAGGTGGTCGGCTTCCTCGGTCCGAACGGTGCCGGCAAGACGACCACCATGCGCGCCATCTTCGGTTTGACCGACCTCGATGGTGGAAGCGTGCACTGGAACGGCAAGCCGGTGGATCAGAAGACACGTCGGCGTTTCGGCTACATGCCCGAAGAACGGGGGCTGTATCCCGGCATGCACGTCGGGGAGCAGATCGAATACTTCGGTCGACTACACGGCATGAGTTCGCACGATGCTGCGACGTCGACCGGGCAGTGGCTGGAGCGACTCGAGATCGCCAACCGCTGGAACGACAAGGTCGAAGTACTCTCGCACGGGAACCAGCAGCGGGTGCAGTTGGCGGCGGCGCTGGTGCACCAACCGGAGCTGATCATTCTGGACGAACCGCTTTCGGGTCTGGACCCGGTCGGTATCGACGCCATCGGCAAAGTGCTGGTCGATCAGGCGCACGCCGGCTGCTGCGTGATCTTCAGCAGCCACCAGCTCGATCAGGTGGAGGAGCTCTGCGAGCAGGTCATCATCGTCGACCACGGGCATTTGGTGGTGACGGGCACGGTCGACGAGTTGGCCACCAGCGGACCTCGTCGCCTGGTGGTGCGGGTGGAAGGTGATCGCGATGGCGCCTGGGCCCGTTCGCTGCCCGGCGTCACCGTGTCCGAGACCCGGGGCAGCGAGATCCGGCTCGTCCTCGATGACGACACCGATAGCGACCTGGTGCTGACCGCGGCCATGGCGGCGGGGAAGGTGACGGAGTTTTCCTTCGGACGGCGCCGGCTGTCCGAGGTCTTCCGCGAGTCGCTGGCATGAGGCAAGTCATCATCATCGGCGTCCTTGCCGTCGTCGTCATCATCCGGGTGTCGATGCGGAGGCGCAAACGCGGCCAGCAGGCGGACCAGGCCGCCATGGTGGCGGGGGAGGAGGCGGAATCGGCGGGTGAGGCGACGACGCCTCCGGCCTCGACCGGACCGGTTGCCCCGACGAGCTCCAGCCATCGAGCGGCCAACTTCGGGGCTCGCTTCGGCGACGTCGGCATCATCGCCATGCGTGAGATCACCGAGCGGGTGCGCGGCCGCATCTTCCGAGTGGGGACGCTGGTCATTCTGTTGGCCATCGGTTTGGCCATCGTGATCCCCAACCTCACTCACCACAGCGGCAGTGGTGGTGTGACCACGCAAGAGGTGGGCATCGTGGGCTCGCTATCGCCGGAGTTCCAAAAGGTGGTGGTCGAAGCGGGGACGGCGGACAAGGACGACGTGCACTTCGTGACCGAATCGTCGCTGAACCAGGCCAAGCACAACCTGCACGACAACTCGTTGGCCTTCGCCATCGTCAACGGCGATGCCTTGCTGCTTAACGAACCGGCCAGCGACTCGAGCTCGCCCGCCGATCCGACCTTGGTGCAGAACGTGGCGGAGTACTTCGGCCTCCTCCGTTCCTATCATTCCGCCGGCCTGACGCCGGCGCAGATCCGTTCGGTCACCAACGCCCAGTCGATTCCGGTCCACCTGCTGAGCCAGGGCCAGAAGCAGAAGGTCAACGCGACGTCAGTCGTCGGAATGATCATGCTGTTCGTGCTGTTGACGCAGTACTGCACCTGGATCCTGATCGGCGTCATGCAGGAGAAGTCGAGCCGGGTCGTCGAAGTGCTGCTGGCCGCCGTGCGCCCGATCCAACTGTTGGGGGGCAAGGTGCTCGGCATCGGTCTGGTGGCGCTGAGCCAGGCCGTCGTCGTGGTCGGGTTTGCCCTGTTGGTGGCCAAAGCTGTGGGCTCGGACATCCTGAAGGGTTCCGAGCCGATGGCACTCTTGGCGGAATTGGTCTGGTTCGTGCTCGGGTACGCCTTTTACTGCTGGGTCTATGCGGCGGCCGGCTCCATGGCCGAACGTCAGGACCAGGTGCAGACCTTGGCCTTCCCTCTGAGTATTCCGATCCTCATCGGCTACATCTTTTCGATCACCGTGGTGAGCTCGGGCAACGCCAGCCTCCTTTTCAAAGTCCTGGCCTACTTTCCACCGACCGCGCCCTTCGCCATGTCGGCCCTGGTGGCCATCCATCAAGTGGCCTGGTGGCAGTTCCTCGCCTCGGTTCTCATCACGTTGGCCGCCACCGCCGGCGTCGCAGTATTCGCGGCACGTATCTACAGCCGTGCCGTCCTACGCACCGGCGGTCGGGTGAGCCTCAAGCAGTTGCGTCACAGCTGACCCCCGACGCGCGCAGGGAAGGGTCAAGTTGATTTCGTCGATCTGGCCGCTCCGTCTCTCTGCTCAGAACGGCCGTTCGCCCTTGAGCGTCACCCGTTGGATCAAACGGTGCTGGGTGCCGTAGTCGATCACCACGAAGTGCATGGTGGAACGGTTGTCCCAGAAGCCCAGGTCACCCGCGCTCCAGTTGTAACGACAGAGATACTTCTGCTGGATCATGTGCTCGTAGAGCAATTCGAGGATCCCGTCGCTCTCTCGCCGGGAGAACCCCTTGATGTGCGAGGTGAACTCCGGGTTGACGAAGAGGCTCTTCTTGCCGCTCACCGGATGGGTCCGCACCAGGGGGTGTTCGACCGGGGTGAACTCGGTGAACCGCTGCCCGTCCCATTCTGCGAAGCCGTCCTTGCGCAACCCCTCTCCGAACGGCTCCTCACCGTCGTGCACGGCCACCAGGCCGTCGAGGAAGTGCCGGAACGGCTCGGAGAGTCCCTCGTAGGCCGCCTCCGTGTTGGCGAAGACCGTGTCCCCGCCCCGTTCGGGCATGGCCAATGCGTTGAGGATCGACCCCATGGGCGGCGTCGGCATGAACGTGACATCGGTGTGCCAGCCGTCGAGCCGTGGCTTCTTCAGTGGGTTCGGGCGACTGGCGTAGGTCTCGCGGATCTCGCTGTAATTGATCTCGTGGAGTCCGGGGTAGCCCTGGTTGCCGCGGGAAATCGGGTGGGCCTCGGTGATCTCGCCGCATTGTGCCGCGAACGCCAGATGCTCCTCCGACGAGAGATGCTGGCCGGGGAAGAAGATCACCTTGTACTCGACAAGAGCCGCCAGAATGGCAGCCACGGTGGTTTCGGTCAGCGTCTCGTGCAGGTCGACCCCCCGGATTTCGGCACCGGTCGTACCGGTGAGGGGGGTGATGGCCAACTCCACCTGCGAGGCCACGGTCGTCATGTCGCTTCTTCTCCTCGGTCCCGTCCGGCGATTCCAAGTGAATCAGTCGGATTTGTGCAGTATAGGGACGGACGAGGCCGGGGAACGGCGGTTACGGCTCCTCGGGGAGCGTCTCGAGCACCGGGGCGCTCGAGGAGGGATGGGCGTCAGGGGTCGGGTGATCCCAGACCGGCATCGGCTCGGGATCGGGCAACATCCGGATGGTTGTCGTCGCGCTCAGGGGCGACCAACCCACTGGCGGATCGAAGGGACGCTCTGGCGTGCCCGGACGATGGCGGTGGGTCCGACGGCGATGATCTATGACCACTGGAGTGCCATCTGCTCAGGCAACTTCTCGGGCCTGGACGACCCTCAGGCTCGCGTGGCCGGCGTGCTCGTCACGAAACTCCGTCCGGCCTTGGAAAAGGAGAGCCACACATTCTTCACAGAGGCGACCATGGGTGTCCCCGGCAGATATGTGACGGCGGTCGCGTCGGAGAACCTTTCCGACGTTCCCTCTCCAACCGCACTGATGACAAACTCCGGGGCGCTGTTTGTGAAGAATGCTCGTGTGCACATTTCCCTTTCCACCCTGAGTTTCGGGTCGCTGGGAAAATAGCTACAGGTCCTTCACTATTTCGGCGGCCCGGCCAACTCAGAGAGTCCCGTAAACTTTGCGTCCCTCCCTCGCGGGAGGTTTGCCTTTTCGACTTGCAACTCCACAATGACACCCTGACCTGCCCAAAGTCAAGGGAAGTGCGTCCTGGACGGGCACGTCAACCGGTTTGCAACCTGCGCGCTACCGCCCGGGGTGATTGCCGCGATCTCCGGCTACCCGCACTCTGGGAGAGTTGGACGATGTTCGTGACCAACCATGTGCTCTCGGGAGCCCTGATCGGCCGCTTGCTGGCACGGCGACCCGTGGCGGCATTCGCCGTGGGTGTGGTCTCGCATCTCGCCCTCGATGCCGTTCCCCACTGGGGATGTGACACGAAAAAGCCCGCTGGAGCGGACAGGTTCCTGGCCATAGCCAAGCGAGATGGCGTGCTGGGACTGGCCGTCATGGCCGGCGCCACCCTCGTCGCCACGAAGCAGACCCGTGCGGCCACGGTGGCCGCCATGGCCGGTGCGGCCCTGCTCGATCTGGACAAGCCCATGATGTATTTCGCGGGCCGGAACCCGTTCCCCATGGTCGTTCGCCGGTTCCATGAACGGGTGCAGAACGAATCGGAGGAAGGTCTGCCGAACGAGATCCGCTTCGGCGTGGCCTGCGCGGCCGCCGACGCCCTCCTCGCCGTACGCGGGCGTCGAGGCCTTCGGGCCAAGAGTTCCGTCGCTGCATAGGGGCCGGCGGCCCTCCCAGGGCCTGCCTATTGCCAGCGCCAGGTGTTCTCGATCTGCGTGGCCACAGAGGAGGGCGTGAACGTGACGATGTAGAAGTGCGACCTGTGGGAAATGTAGAGCTGCGTGATCACCACGGACGTCGAAGGCGCGGTGTACTGCCCTTGAACGGCCGAGCCAAACGGAAGATGGACGATGGTCGTCGTCACGTTGGTGAACCCTGCGTTATGGAGCGTGCCCGTCATGAGCTGCTTCACCTGGGACAGGAACGACGCGCCGCTGGGAAGCCCCGGAGGTGATTGGACGAGGACGTTCATGTTGGGGATCATTCCGCCCTGGAGGGGGCCGATGGCGTAGAGCTGCATTTTCCGGACGGTTTCCTGCGCGGCCTGGCTGGACAGGAAGCCTTGCACCGGAGCAACTTTGTGCATTCGCTTGACCAACTTGCTGATGCCGGACTTGGTCAACTGCACTTTCTGCCAACCTGCGGGCAACGTCACCGCGAACCCGTATTTGGCGACGACGACCCGTGTGCCCGAGGACATGGACGCACATGAAACCCCGACCGAGGCGGCGCTCACCATGGCCGAGCAGGTCAAGGCGATCGCCCAGTGGCGCACATCCCGGAGCCGCATCTACCCTCCCTTGTCGAGACGGGCCGGACCAGCCCGAACCCACGATATGCGGTCTCAGTGGCGCTTTCGGGTGCGAACGCGGTGCGGGGTCGTTCCCATCTCGGTGCGTGGGCGCCGATGCCAGACTCGCGCATGGGAGATCTTCAGGCAGATGAACAACGCAGTGCCGATGCGGTTGCCCTCGATGCGATCGCCGAGCTTTTCCGATTGCCGCAGTGGCGCATCGACGACAGTCGCGTCGCCTTTCTCGAGGCGGTCGCTGACGTGCTGGGCACGGTCCGGGACCTCCTGGTCGTGCCCGCAGCCCCGGAGTTCCTCGGTCAACATGGCTGGGTCCTGCTTCGGCGCGAAGGTGACGAGTTCTACTACGACGACCTTTACGAATGGCGGGTGAAGGGCAGGCAGTGCGACTTCTGTGATCGACGTTTCTACCCGGATGCGTCAGGCACCTATCGGGGACTCGGCCAGGCGTTCAGGGATGACCCCGACAGCGAACTGATCCTCCTGCAGGAGATCTGTGACCTGTGCAAGGAAGAACGTCCGTCCGGCATGTGGCCCGAGCAGCTCGGGGAGTAGGCCTCCGTCAACGCCCCATGAGCCTGCTCCCCTGGACGGTCGCCATGGCAAAGGAGACCGAGAACGATCCCGATTCCGGGTCGAGCGCGGGCTCGAAACCTGAAGGTGGGCCGCCGTCGAGCTCCTTCGCGAGTGCGGACCGGACCGCTTCGCGGTCGCTGACCTGACTGAAGATGTAGTCGAGCGGCAGACGGTGCGGGTCCGGAAGTTCGGCAAAGGCGATCGGACCCACCTCATCGGCAAGGAGCTCGACGAGCTCGTCGGCCAGAAGGACTCCCATGTGCGAAGGATCCAGCTTGCGGTGGAGGTCGTCGTACGCAGCCCTGACCTCGGCGTCGGGCGCCACGAGGTCGGATACGACGACACGGCCACCGGGCCGGCACACCCGGGCCATCTCCCGGACCGTGATCGAAGGGTCACGGAAATGGTGCAAAGCACTGCGGCAGAGGACGAGATCAAAGGTCTCGTCGAGGAAGGGCAGGTCGGCGGCATTGCCTTCTTGGAGCAGCACGTTGGACACACCGGCTTCCCCGAGGCGATCGGCCCCCAGCCGGAGGAGGTCCGGTGTCAGGTCGATGCCGACGACCTGGCGCACGTGGGGCGCGAGCTCTTCCGCCACATGGGCCGCCCCACAGGCGACGTCGAGCACCAACATGTCGTCGCTGAGGGGCTCGACCCAGCGGGTGGCAGCGGCGGAGCGATTGGCGAACGGCGAATCGTCACCGGAGAACAGCCCGACCTGCCGGGCGAACGACTGCCGAACTTCCTCGTCAGAGAGCTTTTCGTCCATCCTCCATTGGTACACTCATCAGCGGTGACCGTCGCTGCCGATCTGGCCAACTATTTGCCCGGAACGGCCAACCACCAACGGCTCGTCGACATGCGGGGCGAGACCGAGGTGACCGCGGGAACGTATGTCTACGACGGGCCCGACCTGGTCACGGGCTGGCATTCCCACGATCTCCATCAGCTGGAGTACGCCTTCGAGGGTACCATTGAGGTGGAGACGGAGTCGGCCCACTACCTCCTTCCCCCACGGCAGGCTGCCTGGATCCCGGCGGGTCTCTCCCACAGCTCAATCCTCAAGGGCGTCCGGACGATCTCGGTGTTTTTTGCGCCCGATCTGGTCCCCGACGAGGGGGGCCGGGCTCGGATCCTCGCGGCTGCTCCGGTCATCCGGGAGATGATCCTCTACGCCGTACGCTGGCCGATCAGCCGGCCCCAGAGCGACCCGGGAGCGGACTCCTTCTTCACTGCGTTGGCGGGACTCGTCCTGGAATGGTTCGACCACGAGATGCCGCTGTGCCTCCCCAACACCCAGGATCCCCTGGTGCGGGCGGTGATGGAGCAGACCAACACCAACCTCGCCACGGTGACCGCGGCCGAAGTCTGCCGGAGGGTCGGCGTCTCGGAGAGGACCCTCCGGCGGGCCTTTCCGGCTGCCACGGGTATGACCTGGCGGCAGTATCTCCTCGAGAGCCGGCTCCTCCGGGCCATGGCGCTCCTCAGCGAGCCGGGACTCACGATTCTCGATGTCGCGAGCACTGTCGGCTTCGAAGGGAGCTCGTTCACCCGTGCCTTCGTCCGGCACACGGGCGAGACGCCATCGGCCTACCGTCGTCGCGTGTCCGGTTAGGGCTCGATCGACTTCCCGCGGGCGGGAGCGTCCGCTCGGCGGGAGTCGCAGCCTTGAAAAGGTTTTCACGCAGGAGGGCGGAGCCGGAGATGACCCCTGTCTCTCCCGTCGGTGGCGATGGCTGCGTCGGACCGTAGACGAGGGTGAAGGCGTCTCCGCTGGGGCTCGGCGCTGACGGGTACGACGTGATGTTGCCGTTCTGGGTCAGGAGCACCTCCTCGTCCGGGGTGAGGCAGATGCTGCCCGGTGCACCGTTGAGGTGGAGATCGTCGAACACCGTTGACCCGTCGTTGGCCAGGGTCCCGACGGCGAGATCGCCCGACTGATGGAGAAATCGTCAGTGGCTGTAGCCCGCCCGGCTGCGAGCGCAGTCAAGCACAGCTCTTTCGGCAACGTGTCACCCGGGGACCCATTCCATTGTCACCAACTTGTCACGTCAACCCCAGTTACATCTCAGGCGTTCGGCGCGACACTACGTAGTGGAGGGCGGAAATCACATGCCTCGTTCAAGGGAGGGAGCATGGCTGGACTAATCCGCAAAAGTCTCGATGAACCGGAGGAGACCCGGCCGTTCGAGGACGGCATGGGCAGGCTGGAGTTGGTCAATGCCGACGCCGGAGCCGTGGGCCGGGCGACCTTCGAGCCAGGTTGGCAGTGGTCAAAACATGTGAAGCCCATCGCCAAGACCGAGAGTTGCCAGGCTCCTCACGCGGGCTACTTCATCTCCGGGAGGATGACGGTGCGCATGGACGACGGAGAGGAAATGGATTTTGGTCCCGGCGACCTCATGGTCTGTCCGCCGGGGCACGACGCGTGGATCGTGGGCGACGAGGCCTGCGTCGTCATCGACTGGCAAGGATTCGGCGATTACGCAAAATAACGCGGGGACGCTCGGGCCCGGCCGTGGCTTCGGGACGACGTGGAACACACCAAGCGTAAGGAGCGCACGACATGAGCTTCATCCAGATCATCGAGATGGTTACGACCCAGCCGGAGGAGGCCGAACGTCTTGTCGACGAGAAATAGTCAATACCTGTGGATGAGAAATCTGTCGGACTACGCGGCGACCTCGTTCTCATCCGTCTCTGATCGTTCGGCCATCACCCCCTTTTCGAAGACGACACCGGCTCGGACCAAAGCGACGAGTTGCGGTGCGTTGACCGCTCGCCAGCGGGTCTGGGCCGACTCGATCAGCTTGTAGGCCATGGCCAGTCCGGCCGCCCGTGAGCCCGGTCCCTTGGTGACCTTGGTGCGCAGTCGCACGGTGGCGAAGGTGGACTCGATTGGGTTGGTGGTCTTGAGGTGGACCCAGTGCTCGGCCGGGAAGTCGAAGAAGGCCAACAATGCGTCGGCGTCCTTGACAACCTTCTCCACCGCCTTGGGCCACTTGGCCTCATAGTCCTTCTTGAACCGCTCCAGGGCCTTCAGCGGCGTGCGCACGGTCCTCGGCGTCACGGACCTCGGCCAGCGCGGCCCGGGCAGCCGGCTGGGCCGATTTGGGCAGGGCGTTCATGACGTTCGCCATCTTGTGGACCCAGCACCGTTGGTGCGTGGTGTCGGGGAAGACGTCGCTGAGCGCACCCCAGAACCCGAGAGCGCCGTCACCGACGGCGAGGACCGGGGTCCGCATGCCCCGGCGTTTGAGATCACGCAGCACGTCGGCCCACGACTCGGTGGACTCGCGGTGCCCGTCGGTGATCGAGACCAGTTCTTTGGTCCCGTCAACCCGTACGCCGACAATGACCAGGACACAGAGCCGGGCCTCGTCGAGGCGGACGTTGAAGTGGATCCCATCGGCGTAGAGGTAGACGTAGTCGACCTCTTTGAGGGAGCGGTGGGCGAACTGATCGCGTTCACGCTGCCAGTCGGTGGTCAGTCGAGTGATCACCGAGGCCGACAATCCCGCCGCCGAACCGAAGAACTCCTCGAGCGCCGGGGCGAAGTCGCCCGAGCTCATCCCGTGCAGGTACATCAGCGGCAGCACCTCGGCTACCTTGGGCGACTTCCTGGCCCACGGCGGCAGGATCGAGGACCGGAAGCGCATCCTCTCCCCGGTCCCTTCGTCGACCCGGCGGTCGTCGACCCGTGGGGCTCGCACCTCGAGCGGGCCGGCCCCGGTGACGAGGGAGCGTGGTTCGGCATGCCCATTGCGCACGACCAGGCGATGGCCATGTTCGTCAACTTCATGGATCAGGCTCGAGACGTAGGCCTCAACCTCGGCTTCGAGGGCGGCGGCCAGCATTCGACGGGCCCCTTCGGCCACGATGGCATCGAGCCCAGCGGCCAGCTCCACGCTGGCGGCCTCGTCAACATGTACTCTCAACATCGGCGTTCCTTCCTGCCGGCGTTCCACCGCCAGCGATCTTGTTTGTGTCAAACAGGAAGGTACGCCGCGTCTCCGTTCAGGTGGTGCATCCACAGGTTTTGGTTATAACTCCTTGTCGACGAATGGCAGGCTCAGACCGAAGGTCGGCGCACCGCGCAACGGGGGACGCTCACCAAGGACCGGGACCGGCCGGACACCTATGTGCAGATCGTGGAGTTCGCCTCATATAAGGACGCCATGGCCAACTCGGCGCTGCCCGAGACGGCAGCCTTCGCCGAGCGCCTGGCCAAACTGTGCGATGCGCCGATGACGTTCCGCAATCTCGACGTGCAACGCATCGAAGAGATGACATGACCAGCTACCTCTACGAGAATATTCCTCCGTCAGACGCAACTAGGTAATAGCCACCACCATCCGGAGTGGCTGCCATACCAGCGATCGGGCGATTCAAGGGTTGACCACCTTCGGACCCGAAGAATGGTGCATTAAAGGCAAAAATGCCTCCATCGGCCGCTACGAGCCAATAACCACCGGTAGCGACATCCCCGGCCATTCCCACGATTGGTTGATTGAGGTGAAGACTACCGGTGCTTCCATAGAAGCTCGCGCCGCCGAAGCTGAATATTCCTCCGTCGGACGCAACTTCCCAGTACCCGCCATCGCGATTGATCGTCATACCGACGACCGGTTTATTCAAAGGTAGGCCACCCATAGAGCCGCTAAAGGTTGCATCTCCGAACGTAAAGATGCCGCCATCCCGTGCCACGAGGTAATACCCATTCCCTGAAGCGGTGGCAGCCATTCCGACTACGGGCTGATTCAAATGGATTGATCCGGTTGAACCATAGAACCTTGCATCTCCGAAGCTGAAAATGCCGCCGTCAGATGCCACCAGCCAGTAGCCATTTCCATCTGGAGTCGATGTCATGCCGACAATTGGCTGGTTCAGGTGCACTCCCCCCTCTGACCCGAGGAATGGTGCGTCGAATGCAAAGATTCCGCCATCAGCTGCAACCAGCCAATAGCCGCCAGTGGCCTTATCAACGGCCATACCCACTATTGGTTGGCTGAGTCGAATGTCCCCAGCACTGCCAGAGAAGACGGCGTCACCAAATGCTGGAACTACCGGAATCGAGGGCTCGGTTTGGTCCTGCCAGGTGACGCCGCCGTCTGAGCTAGTAATAACGACGGCGGACCCCGAGCTATCCCCAACAGCCATGCAAAAAGTCGTGTTGGCACACGAAACACCATCGAGATCCTGGCCATCTGTCGGAACAGATGCCGGAGCCCACTCCGTTCCTCCGTTGTTGGTGGTGAGCGCTCCGTTGCCGACGGCAGCGCAGTGGTTCGGTGTTTGGCATGAAACACCAAAGAGCGGCCCGTACCCGGCGGGAGGCTCCTGCTCGGACCACGTCCGACCATGGTCCTGAGAGGCCAGGATCAGAGCCCCGAGCTGCGGGGAACCGCTATTCTGGCCGACCGCGATACACGAGCCCGAAGTTCCACACGAGAGACCCAAAACTGCTGGTGCGGTCCCGGGAAGCGTGCTTGCGGTCCAACTGCCTCCGCCGTCAGTTGTAGAGACGACGGTCCCTGGATCGGAGACGTCACAATCCGCGGGGCTTGAGCACGTGATGGATGTGATCGAGCCTCCCGAGGACCCGAAGAGGGCCGACGGAATCGTCGACACCGACCAGGTCGCACCTCCGTTCTCTGTGGTGACTATGTAGTTCACAGCCGTGTAAAAGACGGCGCCGGGCAGCCCGGCGGTACCTGCGGCCATACAGAAGTTCGCCGTTGGGCATGAAACGCCCTTTAGACCACTAATCGAAAGTCCAGAAACGCCGGGAACTGACCATGTCGTGCCTCCGTCGTTGGAGACGAGAATTGGAACGCCGACGCCGCTTGACAGACCGCCTACCGCCACGCATCTCGAGATGGTCGGACATGCCACGCCTGAGAGCTCCCAGAAGCCTGGCGGTGGTGCAGACGTTGACCATGAAGCTCCCGCTGTGTTCGTGGTAGCAAGGAGTGGCAAGTAGTCCGCAAACGGGGCCCCGGCTCGTGTTGGTGAGTAGGTTCCCGCCGCCACACAGTTCACGGCCGTGGCGCACGAGACGCTAGCCAGTTCCTCTTGACCTGTGACGGCCGGGCCCTCCGCCACAGCAGCTTCAGCGCCGACAGAAAACGAAATGGTCAAACCGACGAATAATGCTACAGCGAACGCACTCTTTATCGTTTGAAACCTCATAGGTTTTCCTCTCAAGGGTGACGTCCGAGACCATAGACACACCGGCACAAATAAGGTTGATCAAAATCCAAGACGCTCAAAATACGCGAGCCTGGATAATCCGGTCAGATGCACCGCGAGATGGCGAAGCGCCAACGTCGGCGTTGATTAGCCCGATGTTTCGTTAACCATCCGATTCTGATTCCAAACAGGCCATGAGGTCGGTTGGGGACGCGATCGCATCGTTGGTCCGGCCAATGTCGCCACAGGACTCGCAGTTGGTATCAAACATGGCGCGGTGGACCGATTGCGGGCGTGAGGATGCGCCGAGTGCGATGACGATTCTCGTCCTCGACGACATCTCGTCTCAGGTGACGAGGGGCAGCGATCGCAGCGTGGCGAAGGCATCAGCCAATGCGCTGGCCCAGGGCCATTCGCGCTGCAGACGCCAGCGTCGTCCTTCGTGACGTGGTGGTCGAGCCGCCCCGCCGTGTGCAAAAGCGCGTAGCGCAGACGCTTGGGTTCGGCCTTGGCCAGTTCGCCCTCGAGCACCAGGCCCTGGGTGAAGGCGATGAGGTCTTGGGCCACGCAGATCAGCTCGACCCAGCAGGCGTTGTTGGCGAAGTCGCCGAAGGGCAGGTTGCGCAGCCCGGTGTCTTTGGCGCAACGGATGCGGTCCTCGATGCGGGCATGGCCGCGGTGGCGGGCTTCGAGTAGGTGATGTCGGTATCGGTCGAGTTGGTGATGAAGACCTGATGGCGCCAGCCGTGCCGGTCAAAGAGGTTGAACTGGGCTCCGTCGTGGGGCTCTTCTCGTCGGACGATGGCCCGGGTGCCCTCGGCCAAAGCGACAGATCAAGGTTGCGTCAGCTCGGCCACCTCTCGCCCCTTCGCGGATCTCGCAATCCGCGGTGATGGCCTCGGTCCACGCCTTGGTCGGAAGGGCCAAAATGGCCAGGCGGACGGCCTTTCGCATCTCGAAACCGATGGAGAACTCGATGCCCCGCTCGACCAGGGCGTCGACGAATTTGTGACTGGCCCCGGCCGGTCGGTGCGCGCCAACATGGCGACGCCGTCCTCGGGATCGAGGCCCTATGGTCCACGGGCAACTGGGCCAGGCGAGGTCGAGCACCTCGATGTGGTCATCGGCGTTGTGCGGGGCTCGGTTGCCCGGACGCAGCAAGATGGCCAACGCCTCGTTGGTGGCATCGAGGAAGCAGGCCAACGGTGAGAAGCCATAGCCACCCTTGTACGTCGGAGCAGCGCCGATCTTGTCGCTATGGGCCTCGACCAAGGTGGCGTCGAAGTCCAAGATGAGCGGCCCGGTGCTGCGCACCGGGCACAGCCCGGCCGCCCAGGCCCGCTCACGAGCCTCGGCTCGGGCCGCTCGTATGGCGCCGAGTCGCTCGGCGTCGACCGAATCGACCACCCGGCTGGCCGTCGGCGTGGACGCCACGGCGCCGAAGAGGCCGGCTGATCGCGCAGCACCGACAGGTCGGAGAGACAGTCGCCGCCGTCGGCCAAGGTGAGCGCCACGTCGAGCAGGACCCGGCCCGGATCGTGACGCCGACTCCGACGCACCGTCGGCGCCAGGGCGATCACTCAGTGCGCTGGTCAGGCCCACGAAATCGGCCATCTCGGCCAGCAATCGGGTGCCCGCATGGGCGGCCACACCCTTGCCGTCGGCGGTCACGACAACGACGGACCGGGTTGCTACGCTTCACCTTGGAAGTGCCCTTCTCTCGGGGGTATTTGTTGCTTCGCAACTACAAGTTTCCCAGAGAAGAAGGGCTTTTCCCGTCAATCAGGCTGTGTTCACGCCGGCTTCATGAAACGTGACGAACTGGCCTGCCGCCCATTTTGTCCTCGTTCACCTAGCTCGTACTGCATGGCTTCAACCACAAAGAGATGACCTGACAACATCAAAACGCAAAGATGCCACCGTCAGATGCCACCTCGTAGTATCCACCTTGGGGGGTCACCGCATGCCGCCATTTGCCAGACATAGACAGTTGACCCTTCCGTCATCAGTCCTCCGAGATTAGCAAGGAGGCTCGTCTGCTCGTTGAGCTGCGCCGGTCGTTTTACCTGAGTTCGATCAAATGATTCACGCGGGAACCCATTCTTCGGGTGGCGGTAACCATAGGTGACCAAGTCAGTCTGACTTCGACTAGTTCTCACGGAATAGGGCCTAAAGTCCCAAACCGACGCGTTGGTGATCTAGCTCCTTCGTATGGCACCAACGAATTTGGAAAACTGTTCCGTCGTCTTCTCGAAGAGCTTCAAATAGGTTTCCTTTTGCTGCTCAAAGAACTCAGCTCGAGCACGATTATCGGGAATCATCCAGCCCGTGTTGATGTCAACAGCCTCTGCGCTGTATCCGACGCCGGCTGTCAGAACCCAGCCGGGGTCGCACGTGATCCGGAGGGGAGGTGAGTTGGGAGTGTCCTGACGTAACGTCATGGCGGTGCCGCTGCGGACGTCGGCCTTGGTCTGCCAGTTGCCCCAGGCAAGAGTCATCACCCCGACGGGATTCCCCGATGTCTGCTTCTTCGTGACCGTGATAGTGACGGGGCCCACCCAGAACCCCGGAAAGCGTACCTCCCACTCCCCTGGGATCCTCGAGACAGGGTGCACCGGTTCCCAACAAGTGTGCCCACCAGCACCGTAAACCATATCTAGGCGAGGCCGGATCATCTCGGCTTGAGGGACACTGCCATTTTCCATGCGTCCGAGTCGGTCCTCGTCGACGGGATTGTCCGGCAAAAGGTTCGTCGCTGCAAGTGCAGCAGCCTTCTGCGACATGCCTCTTGCCAGCCGGAGCCGGCGGTACTCCTCACCAGTAAACGGAGCAGCGGGATCCAATCCCGTCTGACTCATTTCTCCCGTCAGATCTCGACTATTTACAGGTTCTGGCCTCTTCTCCATCGCCAGCTCGACCACGTCTTCTCGCGCACCAGCAAATGCGCTCAGTCGCTTCCCGAGATTTTCCGAACCCAGTAGAGTTTGAAGTGCGTTCGAGAAGACCCAAACTGCCGCTTCACGCTTTCCGAAGAGAAAGAGATGCTCTAGGGCGGGGTAAACAGGGATGCCCAATGCTGCAGGAATACGCCCCCTGCCAAAATCAACCCAACCTGCCACCGGCATCCTGCAAAAAACGGCGGGATGTGGGCGAGACACGGGGCAGGAGACCATTACCCCGTTGGGCCCACACTCCTTAATGATCTTTACTCCCAACACGCCCCACCACAGTGCTGCAGCGATTTGATCGGGTGCCTCGGGACCGGGTCGGACCCAAGCCCACACCGGTCCATCGCTCCAGTTCTGGCCACCGCTCTCGGGCTGAAAGTTGTGGGCCCAGCCTCGACGCGGTGAAAGGGCCTGCGGCGTGGTCAGTGCCCGTGCCATACCGAACAGGGCTCCACCAGCCCGGTAACAGCCGTCCAGTGCGGCGAGTCCCTCGGCATCGGGCTTGGCCTCCCCCTTCTCCCACGACCCCAAGGTGCTGCGTGAAATCTTGTGAACAGGGACACTGGCCCGCTCCACATCCATCAACGTCATCTTGACCACGTTGGTACGCCATGCGCGCAACAGAGTTGGCAGATCACTCCACATGCCACGGATGCTATCGACACACAAGACCAAGAGAGGAAACTTTCCAGGATTTGCCGCGCTGCGTTTGGCACTCCACTTTCGATCCTTTACCGTTCGAGGTGTGAGGTCCAGTTGTCCACCAGAAGGAGTCAACAACGATGAAGATTCTGAAGAAGGCGCCGGAGATCCTCGGCCTGCGAGGACACCAAAAGCCAACTGAATCCGTACATCAGCGAATAGAGGCAGTTGTCCAACCCCACTCAATGCGACCATCTGGCCGGCGAACGGATAGAAGCCTCTCGGGTCTCGGACGCCGTCGATTGACGCTCAAGGCAGCACGCTATGTCGGCGCTGGCGCCATCGCTACCGCTGGGCTCCTTGCGATATCTGAGGCCCCTGCGTTTGCCGCGAGAACATTTGGAACGATGAATGACGCCGGTGGCGTTTATTGGCGGTCCGCCCCTGACTGGAACACACCTGTCGCACAGTCCGGCAATGGGTTCTACCCAAATACAGCCGTAAGCGTATCGTGCTACCAGCTGGGCGCCGGGAATGTTCCCGGAAGCTCCAACAGAATGTGGGTCCGAGCATCAGTAGTTTCCGGCTCTGGGCACGGCTCCGGCTGGATGAATGAGCACTTTGTCAATGATGGAGCACCGATCAACCAAGCTGCCTCCGGGATTCCCCCATGCACGCCCACTGCTCCGCCGCCCGCGACCAACGCGCAGAAGGCCATCAATTGGGCGACAGGTTATGTCAACAGGAGCAATCTCGACGCTGGACTCTGTCTGACCTTCGACTTCGCAGCCTGGTCAGCCGCAAATGTGAACCTCAGGAATTACGTCAATGTGGGGATCGGAAGCAATACCTATCCACAAAACATCTGGGGACACTTCACCCAGGGAACGACGGGCACAGGGACCCCGCCCGCAGGAGCGCTGGTCTTCTTCAACGCGAAGCCTGGACGGAGCATCATCTACAGCCACGTCATGCTGTCAGTGGGCGGCGGAAACAACATCTCAACGGCCGATACGTTCAACGAGGGCTCGGTACATTATGAGACGCTCGCACAACACGCCGCATCGGGCAGCTATAACACCTATGTGGGCTGGTGGCTGCCGTAGCCCGATAGCGCGGAGCCAAGGTCTCAGGATCCGCAGGAAAGCCATGGAAGGACTCCTCTATGAAGGCGAGAGTAACGAAAACGGAATGGCACGGCCAGATTCCTTCGGGCTCTTGTTCGACCCGAGGGGGAAAACTACTGTTCTCCGCGGACGTCAACCGAGCCGAGGAGTCCCATGACCGACACGAAGACGACGGCGCCAGCCACTGACGGGCGAGTCCAGAAGGCGGGCGATCCGGATCTGGCCAAGCAACACATCGCCCGGGTCATCCGCTACGAGACGCCCGAGGTGAAGCGCAATCGTCACGTCGCCAGTTTCGGGCGGACCGATTCCATGATGGTCTTCATGCAGATCCTCCTCAAGTCCGGGGAGAACAGTCTCCATATGCACCCCAACACCGACTCGTTCTGGTGGGTGGTGCGTGGGAAGGCGGAGTTCTACACGACGGACCACGAGCTCCTGGCCGAACTGGGGCCGGAGGAAGGCGTGATGATCCCGCGGGAGTACCCGTACTACTTCAACGCCGTGAGCGAAGAGCCACTGGAGATCCTCCAGATCGAGTCCTTCCTGCGTCAGGGCGAGCGCCTGCAGACCGTGCATCTGGAAGAAGACCGAGTGGGCGAGTACGAGCTTTCGCAGGTCGGTGAGTACGGACCGGAACGCGAGCGCCCCGTCGTAGTTTTTGATCTGCATCGCCTCCTGGCGAATGCGAAGGGAGGAAAGGTGGCGAAGTACCGGAGCGGGCTTCCGCAGCTCGTGGATTCCCGCCTCTTCCTCACAGATGGCGGGGTCGAGACAGATCTGATCTTCCGGCGGGGATTCGACCTGCCCCTGTTCGCGGCATTTCCGTTGCTCAACGATCCGGACGGCGTCGAAGCCCTCCGCGACTATTACCTGGCCTACCTGCAGGCGGCCAGCAGTGGGCGGACCGGCTTCATCCTCGAGACTGCCACCTGGCGGGCCAGCCGGGACTGGGGTGCGCAGCTCGGCTTCGATGCTGACTCGCTGGCCGACGTCAATCGCCGCGCCGTCGACCAACTCGTCGCGCTGCGCGCCGAATCTGGTGAGTCTGCAGGGCCGGTCGTCGTGAGCGCGTCGATCGGCCCACGGGGTGATGCCTACCAGCCCGACGACCTCATGACGCCGTCAGAAGCCCGGGATTACCACGCGGCACAGATCGAGGGCTTGGCGACCACGGAGGTCGACATGATCAGCGCCCTCACCCTGACCTACGCCGCCGAAGCGATCGGCATCGCCCAAGCTGCGGCGGACGTGGACATGCCCGCCGCCATTTCGTTCACGGTCGAGACCGATGGCGTCCTGCCCGACGGGTCCTCGCTCGCTGCCGCTGTCCGCGAGGTTGACGACGCCACCGGATCGGGGCCCGCGTATTACGGGATCAACTGCGCCCATCCCACGCATTTCGAAGGTGTGTTGATGCCTGGTGCTCCGTGGACCGAGCGCGTCCACATGATCCGTGCCAACGCGTCGCGGCTGAGTCACGCCGAGCTCGACGATGCGACCGAGCTCGATGACGGAGATCCGTCCGAGTTCGGCGACGAGTGCGTCGACATACGACGACGCTTCCCCCACATCAACGTCCTTGGGGGATGTTGTGGCACCGATGCCCGCCACATAGAGGCCATCGCCCGGGCGTCCTTTTCGCCCCACGGTTAGAGCTGGGCGCAGACCGCCTTGACCTCGGTGTACGCCTCGAGCGCCTCGTGGCCCATTTCACGACCCCAGCCGGACTGCTTGTACCCGCCGAAGGGCAGGGCGGCATCGAAAATGTTGTAACAGTTGATCCACACCGTGCCGGCCCTGATCTTCTTGGCCAGGGCGTGGGCCTTGGAGATGTCCTTGGTCCAGATCCCCGCGCCCAGGCCGAAGGGGGTGTCGTTGGCCACCTTGGCGATGTCCTCGATGCTCTCGAACGGGGCCGCGACGACCACCGGTCCGAAGATCTCCTCGCGCACCACGCTCATGTTCGGCGACGTGTTCGTGAGCACGGTGGGCTCCACGAAGTACCCGCGGTCACCCCAGCGGCCGCCACCCGACGTGGCCGTGGCGCCGTCCTGCTTCCCCGCCTCGAGGTATCCCGTGACCCGCCGGAGCTGCTCATCGGAGACCAGCGGGCCCATCTGTGTGTCGGGGTCCATCCCGTCGCCCAATTTGATGGACTTCGCGATGTCGGTCACCCCGGCCACGACCTCGTCGAAGTTGTCCTCTTGCACGAAGAGCCGGGATCCGGCCACGCAACACTGGCCATGGTTGAAGAAGATGGCGTTGGCGGCGCCGGCGATCGCCATGGCGGGGTCCGCGTCGGAGAACACGATGTTGGGGCTCTTGCCCGCCGAGCTCGAGCGTGAGCTTCTTCAGGTTGCCGGCGGCAGCCTGGATGATGAGCTTGCCCACCTCGGTCGAGCCGGTGAAGGCGACCTTGTCGACGTCGTCGTGCGCGGCCAGGGCGGCCCCTGCGGTCTCGCCGAACCCGGTGACCACGTTGACCACGCCGTCCGGCACTCCGGCCTCGGCGATCAGCTCGGCCAGGCGCAGGGCCGACAGCGGGGTCTGCTCGGCCGGCTTCAGCACCACGCAGTTACCGGTGGCGAGGGCGGGACCGAGCTTCCATGCCGCCATCAGGAGCGGGAAGTTCCAGGGGATGATCTGGCCGACGACACCCACCGGCTCGCGCAGGGTGTAGGCGTGGAAATTGGCACCGGGGGCATAGGGCACCGAGATCGAGATGGAGTTGCCCTCGATCTTCGTGGCCCAGCCAGCCATGTAGTGGAACAGGTCGGCGGCGAGAGGCACGTCAGCCGCCCGGGCGATGCCGATCGGCTTTCCGTTGTCGAGCGTCTCCAGCTCGGCCAGCTCCTCGAGGTGGTCGAGGATCAGATCGCCGATCCTCCAGACGATGCGGCCCCGCTCCGAGGGCGTCATGCGGCCCCAGGGTCCGTCGTCGAAGGCCCTCCGAGCCGCCCTGACCGCCCGGTTGATGTCCTCGGCGTCCCCCGCGGCCACCGTGGCCAGCGTTTCGCCGCTGGCCGGGTTGGGCGTCTCGAAGGTCTCGCCCGAGGCGGCGCCGACCCACTCGCCGTCGATGAACAGCTTCCGTGTCGTCCCGACGAAGTCGTCGACTCTCTTGTCGAGGGTGAATGTCACGGCTTTCTCCCCGCTTTCTGTCCGGCGGGATATGGATCTCTCCATATCCGCCCTCACCGGGGCGAACGGGGAAATGTGGCCCGAGGGCCTCGGATCAGTTGGTTGTCACTTCGACACTAGCGAGCTTGGGCCTTCGCTGCTCGGCCGCCTCCGGCTCCCCTTCACATGCGCCATCGCGTGGGGAGCCGGCCTCGTCGTAGTCGGCCTCTCCGCTCTCGCGATAGGCGGCGTCCTTGCTGCGGCTCATGGTGCGAACCTACCGGAAGCGTGGAAGAAATGGCCAGCGGTGGCGTCAACGCCCCGTTACCGTCGTGCCACCACCACTGGGAAACACGGGATACCCACCTTTCTCTGGTCAATGCGTCGCGCGTACCGTTGACGCATGGCGGAACCCGGCGGCACGAGAGCGGCCGCGTTTTGGGCACGACGAGACCTGCGACGGCGCTGGCGGACACTTGTCGTGTTGGGAGTCCTGATCGGCCTCACCGCCGGGTTTGCTCTTCGGCGTGGGCCGGCGCCCGCCGCACGGACACTGCGCTGGCCCGACTGCGCGTACAGACCCACGCCTCCGATGCCGTCGTGTTCCCGAGCCAGGTCGGGAAGGCCCATCCCGATTGGGCGCGGCTGGCGGCCCGCCCCGAAATCAAGACGTTGGCGATATGGGATCTTCTCTTCGGCAACTACAACGGGCAACCCGGGGCGGTCATCTTCGGTTCGAAGGACGGCACCTATTTGGGAAAGGTCGACAAGCCGGTCGTCGTGGAGGGGAGGATGTTCAATCCCCGCTCTTCCGACGAAGTGGTGATCGACGAGAACACCGTCGGCCAGGTCCCACCGGTCGGAGGCACTTTCACCTACCAGTTCTACTCCCCGAAGCAGTCCGATGAGGACACCGAACCTCCACGGGGTCCGAAGGTGACGATGCACGTCGTGGGGGTCGTCCGGGAAGTGCCCGAGTTCCTGTTCGTTTCGGACGGGCAGGTGCTGGTGCCGCCCGGCTTCCTGGCCAAGTACGGCAAGCGGATACAGACGGCGGAGAATGCCGACGTCGCACTCCGGCACGGGGCGGCCGATATGGGCGCGCTTCGGCACGACGTGAACAAGTACCTCGTTCCGGGCACGCCCGTCCTCGATTCGCACGCAACCAGCCGACGGGTGAACACCACGCTGGCGGTCGAGACCACGGCGCTGCTGCTGCTCGCCGCGGCCATCCTCCTTGGCGGCGGCATTCTGGTGGCGCAGGTCCTGGGTCGCTCGGCCTCGGCCATCACTGACGATGCCCTGGTGCTGCGCGCGCTGGGCATGTCGCGCAACCAACTCGGGTTGGCCACCGGACTGGTGCACCTCCTTCCCGCCGTGCTGGCCGGGGCGGTTGCCTTCGGGGTGGCGCTCGTGGCGTCGGCCCGCTTTCCGGTCGGACTCGGCCGGCACATCGACCCCGACGTGGGCTACCACGTGGACTGGACCGTCGTCGGCCCCGGCGTGGCGTTCGTGGTCCTTGCCGTCCTCGTGGCTTCTGTCCTCATCGGACGGGGGTCAGCGGGGGGACGTGCGCTCAACCCACGGCCGTTCAAGGCCCCGGGCGCATTCCGTCGGTGGGCACCCGCCGCCATCGGCCTGGGCACCACCATGGCCTTCGAGCCCGGGCGGGGACGGAGGCGCATCCCGGTGCTGCCGGCCCTGTTGGCCGCGGCGATCGCCGTGACCGGCGTGGTGGCCAGCTTGAGTATCGACCGGGGAATCGCCAACGCGCTCGGCCATCCGGAACTGGCGGGCATCACGTTCGACGCCGGCGTGACGCCTGCGCTCCAGGCGCAGACCGGGCGCAATGTCTCGAGCGCCCTGGCCGATCGCATCTCGCAGAGCAAGGGAGTCCGCGCCGCCGCGGTCCTGGACCGCGACGTCATCAATGTGGGTCACGTCGGGGCGCCGGTCTTTTCGGTGCGACCCATGACGGGGGCGTCAGGCACGCCCATCGGTTTCACCGTGACCGCGGGACGGGCCCCTCACGGGCGCGGCGAGGCGGCAATCGGCCCCGCCACGGCCAAGGATCTCCATGTCGGCATCGGCGACACGGTCACGGTGGGTGCTTCGGGCGCCCGCGTGCGCATTGTCGGCGAGGCGCTCTTCCCGAGCGATGTGCACGCAGAGTTCGACGAGGGTCTCTGGTTGGCGCCGGCGCAGTTCGATGCCGTCGTGCCGCCGATCGGCGCCCAGGGCTCCCTCAGCGACGAGCGGCTGGTGGCGGTGCGCTTCGCTCCGGACGCTTCACTGCGGGCCTCCATCACGCATCTGCAGTCGGACCCTGGGGCCGCTGGCCCAGGACATCTCACCTCCGAGCCCGCCCGTCGAGTTGACGAATCTGCGCAATGTGCGGACGCTGCCCGAAGTATTGGCGGCGTTCCTGGGGCTCATCGCGGTGGCCGCCCTGGGCTCGGTGCTTCTCAGTTGTGCCCGCCGCCGGGGCCATGAATTCGCCGTCCTCCGGGCCCTGGGCATGACGCGGGGCAATGTCCGCACGGTGCTGAATTCGCAGGGCACCGCCATCGGGCTCTTCGGGCTCGTTGTCGGCATTCCGCTCGGACTGGCCGTGGGCCGTGTGGGCTGGCGGGCCATCGCCGCCCGGGTCCCCCTTTCGGAAATCGCCCCGTTAGCTCTCGCGGCGGCCCTGATCCTCATTCCGGTGACCCTCGTTGCCGCGAACCTCCTCGCCGTGTGGCCGGGTCGCGTCACGCTCTCGCGGCATCCGGCGGAGGATCTGCGGGCCGAATGACGGCGTTGTGCCGACGGGAGCGGCTCAGTAGTAGTCGGCCGCAGTGGGTTGGTCGACGGCGGCGGCCATACGGAGCAGCTCGCGCTGGCGGGTCGTCATGCGGGCCCATTGGCCCGGAGAGACCCAGCGGGTCGGGTCGATGGCGAAGCGCATCCAGGGGCTGACCCGGTAATGGGCGAAGACGGCACGCCGGACGTTGTCGCTCTTGTTGGCGCCGCCCCCGTGCCAACACTGGCCGTTGAAGATCAGCACACTGCCGACCGGCCCGATCGCCTGCACCTCGTGGGGAATGGTGACGTCCGGCGGGGGAGTGGCGGACGGCGCCAGGTGGCTTCCGGGTACGAAGCGGGTCGCGCCGTTCTCCTCGGTGAAGGCATCGAGCATCCAGACCGCGTTCACCATGACCGGGGCACCGCTACGCCGGAGCTGGCTCGGGATGTCGCTGTGGAATCCCTGGAGAGGGTCACCCGGACGCACGATGCGGGCGTTGCAGCTGCCGAGAATGACCTGGGGGCCGAGGACGGACTCGATGAAACCCAGGACATCAGGCTGGTCCACCAGGGACATGAATGCGTCGTCGTCGGCATAGACCGACGTGATGTGGCGGGCAAAGGCGTTGTCGTGGACGTAGTCGATGCCCCGTTCCTCATCGAGCAGATCGAGGCGGGCCGCGAGGTCGTGCGTCGTGGCCGGGTCCAACACGGCAGGCAGCACGGTAAAGCCGTAGGTCTCGAACTCGAAAAGCTGCTGGGCCCAACTCCGGTTCACGACGTCGTCCCTCCCCTCCAGCGGGCGATTCTACCGTCGGGGGCAATCCGGCATCTCCACCGATGTTTCAACCTGGCAAATCTGGATATAGCCATCTGGCATCGACCATTTGTACATGTTGATCCGACACGGACAACTGCCTCACAGGGAAGGTGATCAAATGGCTATCGAGAGTGAGGTTCACTGCTCGAAGGGCAGTGCGTCCGTACGTGTGCTGACCTCCCCCGAAGACCTGGCGCAAGCGCTCGCGCGCGCCGCGGACTTCGAACGTCGCATTGCCGACCTCGTCGCCTCACGGGCAGAACGCCATGAGGCGGCCCTGGCCAGAACACCCAGCACATCGGGGTTGTCGGTCATCGCCTCCAAGCCTCAGGGCGGCATCGCCGACATTCCGCACTTGACCGCAACCTGAACCGGCGTCTTGCGGAGGCAGGCTCTGCCGGTATGGCCGGTCGAGGGGTAGCGGTGCCATGGTGGGCCAACGGCAGCGCAAACCGAACTGCGCCTCGGCCCCCGCTCCGTTTCTCTTGAGCCGCCCGGACCTCCGCCCGGTACCATTGCCCAGCATGGCTGTCACTGGCATTGATCACATCGCGCTGCCGACAGCGGACGCCTCACGCTTGTTGGCTTTCTACCGGAGGTTGGGCTTTGGCATCCTCGGGGAGGACGAATGGAAGTTGGGCACGCGAGCGACTTGCTCGATCACGTTCGGTGACAACAAGATCAACGTGCATCCCGAGACGATGGTGGCGAGGCGAGGCGACCCGGAGTACCTGCGCGCGCCGACGGCTGAGCCGGGATGTGGCGACATCTGTTTCGTCTGGTCGGGTGGTGTCGACGCCCTCCTCGCCACCTTGAGCGACGCCGGCGTCCCGCCGATCGAAGGCCCCATTGCCCGGGTCGGAGGCCGCGCCGGAAGCCAGATTCGCGGCGTCAGCGTCTATGCCCGTGATCCCGATGACAACCTGATTGAGTTCATCTCCTACGACGCCGCCGATTTGGAGCGTTTCCCGATCAGCGCGCGTTGATCGGCCTTGAAGGGAGCGTAACGCTGCTCTCGTGCCGCGTTCAGGAACCGGAATTCGGGGTCGCCGGCCCGCTCCGGATGCGCGGAAGAAAGAATCCTTAATCCAATACCCGGCAGGAGATGTGTGGGCACGAGAGCGTACGGGATCGCGCATGCGTGGTGGCCACCCTGGTCGAAGACGTGGGTCCGGACCCGGCATCGCCGGGGATCAAGACGATCAGAGAAACTCTCTGAGTATCTCGCGCCTACCCCTTGAAACCGCCCGAACGGTTCTCAAGCGGTCGCTGCGCCACTATCCGTTCCCTTCGCCCCCACCGCCGCCATGGCCATGCCCCCGCCCATGAACCCGACCGGCTCGTCACATGGGACGGCCACCTCTTCGACCGTCGGACCGAACTTGGCCGCCAGCGGCGCAAGCGCCTCGAGATCGAACCCGTAGAGCGCGGCGGCATTCCCACCGAGCACCTTTTGCACCGTCTCGGGATCGAGTCCTGACATGGCGCGACGGATGGCCTTGGTGCTGTTCGGATAGGTGCCTTCGTAGTGTGGGTAGTCACTGCCCCACATGACCCGCGTTGGCAGCTTGGTAAGCGCCTCGGACTCGACGTGCACTGCGGTGCCGAACCACACGTTGCGGTGCACGTAATGGCTCGGTGGTTCGGGCAGCACCAGGTCTGGGTCGAGCCGCAACTCACCGAGCCGTCCGGTCTTGACTGCCATCTCGTGCATCATGTCGGCGCTCTGCATGAGTGGGATCGCCCAGTCTGCGCCCTGCTCGGTGAATGCGGTGCGGAGCTTGGGGAAGCGGGCGAACACGCCGCCAACCAGAATGTGCCGAAGGGCCCGGTTCGCGTAAAAGCTCGTCTCCATCGGGTTCAGGAAGGCCGCAGCAGGCCATGGACCGTAATCGGGGGCGCCGCTGCCAGCGTGGAAATTGACGACAATGCCCAGGTCCTCGCAGACCTTCCACAGCGGGTCGTAGTAGGTGTCGTAGAGCGGCCGGAGCTGGGGCGAGTCGTCGGGGACGCAGGGAACGAGAATGCCGCCGCGCAGCCCCTTCTCATGAGCCAGTCGAGCGTCGGCGACCGCATCGTCGACGTCGTTGAGGAACACCTGCGCCATGCCGGCCCGTTCTTCGGGAAAGCGAGCGCACCAGTCGGCGACCCACCGATTGTGGGTGCGGATGCCGACCAGCCGGAGCTGGTAGTCCTCAGGTAAGGGGGGCCGGGCAACGAGCGAGCCGGTCGGGAAGAACGGCGGGACCGTATTGGGGAACACGACCTCGCCCACGATCCCATCGGAGTGGAGCTCGGTCCGTCGGCGCTCGTCATCCCAGTTGCGGGTCTTGCCGTCGTTCTGGAGGTCGCGGAACGGGTTCTTGTATGCGCCGCGCCACTTCGTGAAAGCGTCCTGGTACTGTGGCTCGAGGTACTCGCGATACGTCTCCATATTCGCGCCAGCATGACAGTCCGACGAGATCACGATGTAGCGATCCTGAGCGTTCATTTTGCTGCCTCCTCTTGATCGCACCGACTCTAACGCCCCCAGAACCAAGCGAGCAGGGTGACCACGATCTTGGTCCGGGCCGCGCGCAGCGACCTGGCAGGAACACCATTTACGGAGCCGGTCAGATAGCTTGCTCGCCGCCGCGCTGACGCATGTAACGCGGTTGCCGCAGGTGTCCGGCGCGGCAATACTGGCCGTCAGCGCCCTCGATGGTGCGCCTCAGATCGGAGAATGATCGCTTGTGACCACGCATGATGGGCGAACTCCAATCAATGACAGACGGGTTGGCGACGGCTCTGGTCCGTACACCGTTGTCCTCCTGGACGATCCTGCCCCTGGGGTACGGCGCATCACCATGAACCGGCCGGACAAGCGGAATGCTTTGTCCCATCCCCTTCGCGGCGAATTGCTTCGCGCCATCAGAGAGGCCGATCAGGATCCTGACATCAGGGTCAGCATCGTACGCGGAGCAGGGTCCTGCTTCTCAGCCGGCTACGACCTCGGCGGTGGGAACGTCGGACATGAGATGCCGTATTACACACCAGGAGGCGAGGGCGCCTGGCCCAGACATGTCACTGAAGGATGGATGAGTATCTGGGACATGGCGAAGCCGGTCATCGCGCAGGTGCATGGCTACTGTTTGGCCGGCGGCAGTGAGCTCGCCACCTGCTGTGACCTTGTCTACGTGGCGGAAGATGCGAGCATGGGCTATCCGGCTGTCCGCTTCGGAGTACCCGATATGCACTTTCACGCTTGGTTCGTCGGTATGCGGAGAGCAATGGAGATGATGATCACCGGCGATGCTCTGACCGGCATAGAGGCTGCTGAATTGGGATGGGCCAACCGGGCCTTTCCGGCCGAGGAACTCGACGAGCGAGTTCTGGAGATGGCTGTTCGCGTGTCCAAGGTCGAGCCAGAGCTCGTGCAGCTCAACAAGCGGGTCGTGCACCGCGGGATGGAAGTGATGGGCCTGCGCACAGCCATCCGGGTTGGCACCGAACTTTGCGCGGTTGGGACTCATGCTGACGCGACTCGAAGATTCGCCACGATGATGCGAGAGAAAGGTCTGACGGCCGCTTTCGATGACCGCGACGAGAAGTTCGGGGACTATCGGACTTCTCAGCAGCACTGATCCCGGCCTCCTCGGAGTCTTCGGCCGCCCGACGACGGCGACACGCGTCCTGCGCGATGACGCCCGGCTTTCTCCAGCTATCGCCCTAGTTGCGCAACCATTTCGACGCTGCAAGACTTCGCCCCAGTGGATCTGGACCTCACGGACGATCAACGAATGTTGAGCGATGCGAGCGCCCGATTCATCCAGGACGCGTTTCCGTTACAGAGGGTTCGTGAGTTCGCCGACCATGGCGGCCGGGTCAGCCCGGAATACCTCCGTCGAAGCGCTGAGCTGGGTTGGTTCGCCATGCTCGTCCCAGAGGAATTCGGCGGCGGGAACATCTCGGGCAAGAGCGAGGTCGATGCCGCGCTGATCGGTTATCAGCGCGGAGCCGTCCTTCAACCGGGAACATTCGTCGCCGGCAACGTCGTCGCGTGGTCGCTCGCGCAACGGGGCACCGACGAGCACAGAACAAAGGTGCTGCCTTCCATCGTCGCCGGCGAAACGACCGCCACGTGGGCCTGTGCCGATGTCTTGGGCGACTGGAGCGGTACCGCGGGCGTTGTGGCCGAGCATACGGCCAAAGGTTTCAGACTCTCCGGTACGAAGAGTCTCGTCCTCGACGCTGATATGGCCGACTGGTTACTCGTCAGCGCGCAGTCTCCAGAGGGTCCGATAGAGGCACTCCTCCCTTCGACTGTCGCTGGCGTCACAGTACGCGAGAAGGACGGCCTCGACGTTACCCGCGTCTTCAGCGACGTGGTCTTTGACGACGTGGAGATCCGCATCGACCAGCTCGTGGGTTCAGCCGTTCGGGAGGATCTGCTCGAAGAGCAGCTCCAGCTGGCATGCGTCCTCACTATCGCCGAGTCGCTCGGTGCGATGGATTACATCTTCTCGCAGGCGCTCGCGTACGCGAAGGATCGGATCGCTTTCGGCCGACCAATCGGCTCGTTCCAGGCGGTGAAGCATTTGCTCGCCGACTCCAGCTTGTGGCTGGAGACCAGCAAGGGCGTCGGCGCCGCTGCGGCACAGGCCGCAAGCGTGGGGGCAACAAACGCAGGCGAGACTGTGAGCGCGGCGAAGGCTTACATCGGGGACTGCGGTATCGAGTTGGTCCAAAATTGCTTCCAGGTGTTCGGCGGCATTGGCTTCACCTGGGAGCACGACCTCCATCTGTACCTTCGCCGGCTTACCGTCGATGCCTCCCTTTATGGCGACCCGGCATGGCACCGCGAGCGGATCTGCGCCATGAGCGGTCTGTAGAAGAAGGCGAGGAGGACATGTCGGAGGGTGACCTGCCCGATATCGAGGAGTACCGGCTCAAGGCGCGCTCCTGGTTGGCCGGCAACGTCGACAAGCTGGATCCCGATAGCCCACCACTGCTGAGATCCGGCAGCCCCCCTGGCGACCCCGATCTCGAGCGCCGGCGTCTTGCGGGCGAAAGACTGAAGCAGAAGGAACTCTTCGACGCAGGCTATGCCGGCATCACCTGGAAGACGGAGTGGGGCGGCCAAGGGCTGCCGGCCGAGTACCAACGCGTCTTCAATGAAGAGGCGTCAGGCTACCGGCTGCCGCATTTCGGCGCCGCCCACGCTCCCACTATGGGTGTATGTGCCGGAGTGATGCAGGCTCATGGGTCCGCAACATTTCTCGCGAACCATATGCCCAAGATCCTCGCTGGCGAAGAACTCTGGTGCCAGTTCTTCTCCGAACCGAGCGCGGGGTCCGATCTCGCTGGGATCACCACGCGCGCGAGACCGCGACGGAGATCGTTGGATCCTGAATGGATCAAAGGTGTGGACGACTGGTGCATATCTCGCTGACTACGGCCTCTGTCTTGCTCGTACCGATTGGGACGTACCAAAGCACCAAGGACTCACGTGGTTCGCGGTCAAGATTGATCAGCCCGGCGTCGAGGTGCTGCCGATTCGGAAGATCGATGATGCCGCAGAGTTCTGTCAGGAGTTCTTCACCGACGTCGAACTGACAGACGACGATATTGTCGGCGAGCTGAACCATGGTTGGACCGTCGCGCAGACGATGCTGGTGCTGGAGCGGGGTAGCAACCTCGATCCGCATGCGGCGCCATCGATCTACGGCGGCATGGGTGGCATCGGGGGAATGAAGCTGGCGGCTGATCTGGTCGCGCTCGCCAAGCGGGTGGGCAGGCAAAAGGATCCTTCCGTGCGCCAACAGATAGCCCGTGCTTCCATCAACGACTTCGCCGCTGGTCAGATGTTTGTCCGCATTGGAGCGCTCATGCGAGCCGGTGCGCAGCCGGCCGGTGTCGCGGGGTACGGCAAGCTTGTCCAAGGCATTTTCCAAGCTCAACGCGGTCGCCTCGCCATGGAGATAGGGCGCAGCGCGGTGGTCACCTGGGACGCCGACGACATTGCAGGCAAATCCACCTCCTACCGATATCTCAACGCGCGGCAACTGGCAATCGCCGGAGGCACCAACGAGGTGCAGCGCAACGGGATTGGAGAGCGCGTCCTCGGGCTCCCGCGCGAACCTAGTTTCGACTCTACGAGGTCATTCCGAGAGGTCCTCAGCGACGCCAAGAACTGGTCACACAAGAGGGCGTGAGCATGGCCACGATGATCGACCTGATCCTGGGCAACACCAATTGCGACCGACCCGGTCTCTACTTCGAAGATCAGGTCTACACACACGGACAGATCGTCCGGAAGGCGAAGACGCGCGCTGCCGCCCTCCTCGCCAAGGGTCTGCACCGACCCCTCCATGTCGGCGTGCTGCTCGAGAACGTCCCGGAGGCGCTCTTCTGGCTGGAGGGGATCGCACTCGCGGGCGGCACGACGGTAGGGATCAACTGGACCCGCCGGGGCGCCGAACTGGGACGGGACATCAGCCATACCGATTGCCAAGTCGTCGTCACGGACAACGCCGGCATGGAGCTGCTGTCCAACGCCGGCATCGAAGAGATCCCGATCGTCGTGACTGACTCGCCGGAATTCAGCGAGTGGCTGGAGCCATTCGAGACGGTCGAGCCCACGATCCCCGAAGTGCGCGAGAGCGACCCATTCGCCCTCATCTTCACCTCGGGCACAACCAGCGCACCGAAGGCGGCGATCTGCACGCACGGTCGGATCGCTCGCCAGGCGTTGGGGATAGGTGCGATGTTCTCAGCCGACGACGACGTCGCCTACAACGCCATGCCGTGGTTCCATTCGAACGCGATGTACATCTCTATTGCGCCGTCCATTGCCGTCGGATTCCCCCTCGCCATGCGCCGCAGATTCTCGGCGTCAGGGTGGATTGGGGACGTGAAGAAATGGGGAGCCACCTACTTCAATTACGTGGGCAAGCCGCTCGAATACATCCTGGCCACGCCGGAGCGCATCGACGACGCCGACAACCGACTCAGGACCGCTCTCGGGAACGAAGCCAATGAGCTGGACGTCGAGAAATTCAGCAAGCGCTTCGGTCTCGAGGTGCGCGAGGCCTTCGGCTCGACCGAGATGGGCATCACGATCGTGCGGGTCCCGGAGCAGCCGAGGGGCGCGCTCGGCGTGGCTCCCGGGGTCGTGGTGATGAACCTCGAGACCCGGGAGCCGTGCCCGCGGGCTCAGTTCGACGAACACGGAATCCTGCTCAATCCCGACGAGGCCATCGGTGAGTTCGTGAACACCACCGGCATCGGGACCTTCGAGGGCTACTACAACAACGAGGAAGCAAACCGAGAGCGGTCGAGGGACGGCTGGTACTGGTCGGGAGACCTCGGCTACCAGGACGAGGACGACTACCTCTACTTCGCCGGGCGCGGGTACGACTGGTTGCGGGTCGACGGTGAGAACTTTGCTGCAGCGCCTGTCGAACGCGTCCTCCTCCGCTACCCTGGGGCCCAGTTGGTGGCGGTGTACGCCGTGCCGGATGCGCACGTAGGTGACCGCGTCATGGTTGCCATCTCGCTCCTGGACAACGACGCGTTCGATCCAGCCCGGCTCGCTGCGTTTCTCACGGCACAGGCCGACCTCGGCCCGAAGCAGATTCCGACCTATGTGCGTCTGGTTGCAAAGTTCCCGCTGACCGCGACCAACAAGATCGAGAAGCGAAAGCTCAGGGCAGATCTCTGGAACACCTCCGATCCGGTCTGGATCCGGGATCCTGGCGTCGAGTCCTACCGACGGCTGACCTTTCAGGACGTCGACGTGATCGAAAAGGCCTTCGTGGCCTCGGGCCGTGGCTCCCTCCTTCACGCCAACGCGTAGAGAGCTCCGACGGGTGACGAGTCCTCGCCACCTTGAGCGACGCAGGCATCCCGGCAATTGCAGGCCCGGTCGCCCGGGTCGGGGGCGCTGCCCGACGAGGGAGCTAAAAGTCCGTGTTCGAGATCTCGACTGCGCTGCCGTTGGAATGACGATACCCTTCCGCCACTCGCAACAAGCCCCTCGCAACAAAGGAGACGCCGATGCCCTACGGCCCATGGGACGAGTACTTCATCCATCAACTGCCACGGACATTCGACCACGTCAGCGACAGCGAGGCGAGCTGGTCCGACCGTTGCTACTTCAACCTTCATTCGCCCGACGACTCGTTGCTCTTGACCACGGGCTACGGGAACAACGCCAACACCCAGTCCGCCGCCGGGTACGTCAAGTTGGCGCTGGCCGACGGGAGACATTGGGACATCGACGTCTACCGACCCAGCGCAACCGATCGGGGCGATCTTCATGCCGGGCCGCTGCGAATGACGTGTAGCGAACCACTGGAGCGCTGGAAGCTCGAGCTGGGCCCCAATGACAGCGGCGTCGAGTTCGACGTCGTCTACCAGTCACGGGCCCCCATGTGGGAGCTGCTTCCCATCGTGATCAGGAAGCACGGTCGGACCATCGTCGACATGACGCACATCAAGCAGCCCGCCCGCTACACCGGGTGGGTTTCCATCGAAGGGGAGCGGGTCGTCGTCGACGGATTCGAGGGGGGCCGTGACCGCACGTTCGGTGTTCGTGCCGCCGACGAGGTCGACTTCTGGCTCTGGTTCGAAGCCGGCTTCGAAGACAGGGCCATCGAAGCGTGGGTGTGGGAATCAGCCGATGGCACGGTCAACTATGTCGACGGGGGAATCGTGTTCGAGGACGGCACACTGTCCAAACGTTTCGTCAGTTTCACCCACGACGTCAGCTTCGACCGGGATCGCAAGCGACCCACGCAGGCGGAAATACAATTCGTCGACGAGGACGGACGGAACTATCACGTGACGGCGACCTCGGACTGTCTCGATGTCAACGCCTACTACGGAAGGGGTAACTCGAGGCGCCAGATCCGGGACGGGTACAGCTACTACACCTGGGACAGCACCAATGACGCGGATCTGGTCGAAGTCGAGGGCAACGCCGTCTCCATGGACCAGCTCATGCGCTTCGATACGGACGGCATGACCGGGCACGGAATCTTCGAGTTATTGGTGTGGGGCGGCGGCTATCCCAGGTACCCCACCTGGCCGGCGGCACCCAAGACAGCCCGTGGCTGACCGGCCCTAGCAGCCAGGAGAAGAGCGCCACGTGCCCGGACCGCTGGAGGGAGTACGCGTCGTCGAACTCGGCATGTGGGTCGCCGGCCCGGCCGCCGGCGGAGTACTGGCTGACTGGGGCGCCGACGTCATCAAGATCGAGCCACCCGCGGGCGACCCGGCGCGCACGCTCGCCGCTATGTACGGCGGCGACCTGGATTCGAACCCGCCCTTCGAGATGGACAACCGGTCGAAGCGCGGGATCATGCTCGACCTGCGCTCCGAGGAGGGTCGGGCTACGGCGGCCGAACTGGCCGACGCAGCCGATGTGTTCATCACGAACATGAGGCCCGAAGCCCTCGAGCGGATGGGCCTGGACCACCACACGCTCCGGGCCCGCAATACGCGCCTCGTCTATGGCCTGATCACGGGCTATGGCATCGAAGGTCCCGACGCCGGCCGGCCGGCGTACGACATCGCCGCCTTCTGGGCCCGGTCCGGTCTCGCCCACCTTCTGTCCCAGCCCGGCGAGCCCCCTCCGGGCCAGCGCAGCGGGATGGGCGACCATCTGACCGGCATGACGCTGGCCGGTTCGGTCTGCGCTGCACTTGTGGCACGCGAGAGGACCGGTGAAGGCCAACTGGTCGCCACATCGATGTTCCGCGTCGGCACCTACTCGATCAGCATCGACATCAACACCTATCTGATGTGGGGCCTGACCATCGGGAATAGCAAGCGGGAACGCATGGGCAATCCATGCATCAACAACTACCAGGCCGGCGACGGCCGCCGGTTCTGGGTGGTCGGGCTCGAGGGTGAGCGTCACTGGCCCCCCATGTGCCGCGTCCTCGGGCGGACCGACTGGCTCGACGATCCGCGCTACGTGGATCCGAGGTCGCGTTCGATGCATGCGGTCGAACTCATCGCCGAGATGGACGCCATCTTCGCAACGAAGTCGCTCGCCGAGTGGGCCGAAGTCTTTGCCACCGAGCCCGACTTCTTCTGGGCCCCCATCAATTCCGTGGAGGATCTCGCCGCAGACGAACAATTCCTCACGGGCGGAGGCGTGGTGTACGTACCCGACGAGGAAGGCGTCGAGACGGCGATGGCCGCCACTCCCGTCGACTTCTACGGCACGCCGGGCGCGCCCCGCTCGATGGCGCCTGCGATCGGGCAGCACACTGATGAGGTGCTCCTCGAGCTGGCGGCTCGCCGCCCGACAGGTTCGGCCAGCGGATGACCGAGAACGACGATGTCGCGATCCGGCTGGCGCAGTGGCTGGCCACGCAGTTGCCGAAGGCGAGTGAGGTTCGTATCGAGGGCCTCGACCGCAGCGATGTCGGCCACTCGGCCGAGACGCTGCTGTTCACGCTGGTGGACGTCGAGGACGGCGTGGAGCGACGCCGGGACCTCGTGGCCCGGCTCCGACCTCCCGACCCGTGGCTCCTCCCGCCCTACGACCTCGGGCGTCAGGTCCGGGTCCTGCGGGCACTCGAACCGACGTCGGTCCGTGCGCCCCGGGTGTTCTGGTACGACGCGGGTGGCGCCGCGATTGGTCGGGAGTTGTACGTGATGGAACGGGTGCCGGGTGCGGTCTACGAGGGTGCTCCACCTGATGACGCCACCCCCGGGCGCGTCGGCATCATGTGCCGCAGCCTCATCGAGCAGGTCGCCGCGATGCACCTCGTCGACATCGATGCGACCGGATTACGTGGTGTTGCCGACGGCGAACAGCATCTGGAGCGCGAATTCGATCACTGGGAAGCGGAGATCCACCGTGTCCGACGCGGGCCCCTCCCGGCCCTCGAGCGTCTGGTGTCCGAACTGACAGCGGCGAAGCCGAAGGGAGGTCGCCACGTCACCCTGGTCCACGGCGACGTCAAGTCGGGCAATTTCGCATTCGCCGGCACCGAGGTTTCAGGCGTGTTCGACTGGGAGATGGCGACGGTCGGCGACCCGTTGACGGACATCGGATACGCCGAGACATTGTGGTCGCTGACCGGGGTGACGGCATTGCCCGGCGCGCCCTCACCGGACGAGTTCGTACGGCAGTGGGAGGAGATCACCGGCTTCGCCGCCGACCATCGCGCCTGGTACCGCGGCTTTGCGCTCATGAAGCTGGCGGCGATCTCGCTCGTCGGGGGCTGGCTGTTCGACACGGGCCACACCGACGACCCCCGGTTCTACGGCCTGGGCCACGGCGCTCGGTTCATGGTCCGCCGCGGGTTGCCCGAGGTCGGGGTCACCGAGAAGCTGGAAATGGGGCCCATCGACCCCCTGGAGGGCCCGACTCGACGAAACTGAAATGTCACGGTGCTGCAGGTGAACGGTCACGGGATGTGCTTATGATCGGGGCCAGCGAAACGTGGCGGAGCGTTTTTGAATGTAGTGCGTCCATTGTCGGGTGACATGCTGCGTGGAATCGCCGCCGCCAGACCTCACAAAAGGGCCCGACCTCATGAAACACCACAGATCGTCCCGCAGACGTTCCCGATTCCCTGCGCGAGCAGCGGCAACGCGGCATTCGGCGGGTCGCCACGTTGCCTCGAGAGCTCCCGAGAAGGTGCGCAGCGATCTGCCCTACATGCGGCACCACCGAGCGCGCCGTCTACGTTCTCGCCTTCTTGCGGTTGGTGCCGTCGCTGTTCTGGTCTCGGTGATCCTCGTTGTCGGGCAGGATGGATCGTCACCGCCCATTTCACAGGTGGTGGCTCCGGGGTGTGCCCTGCCCACCGGGGCATTTGGCATCACCGTGTGCGGGAACAAGTTCGTCAACCAGGCCGGGCAGCCGGTCGTGTTGCGAGGGGTCAACACCGAAGGGACGCAGTACGACTGTGCCCAGGCGGGGGCCGGGTTCTTTGACGACACGACGATCAACGGGACCGACTACTCGACGGAAATAGCGGCCATGAAGGCGTGGGGCATCAACGTCGTGCGGGTCAACCTCAACGAGGAGTGCTGGCTCGGTAGCAACGGGGTGCCAGCCACCACCTCGGCGCTGGGATCCAATGGATACAACGCGTACGCAAACGCAATGGGAAGCTACGTCAATGCACTCAATGCCGCCGGCATCTACGCGGAGGTCGATCTGCACCTCAACGCGCCCGGGGGCGAACTGATCGCCGACCCCGGCAAGGATGACTTCCAAAATCCGCTTCCTGAGAGCAACAGCGATCTGTTCTGGAAGTCCGTGGCCAGCTATTTCGTCAACAACCCTGCGGTCATCTTCGGGGTGTTCAACGAGCCGTTCCCTCCGAATTCGGCAGTCAGCGGCGACACGGCGGCCGGGTGGAACTGCGATGTGAACGGGTGCCCGGTGCCCGACTACACCGACACCAGCAACTACAACCAGATCCCCTCGAGCACCTACGCCGGCGAGGGCATGGCCCAGATGATCGATGACATCCGCTCGGTAAACACGACCGCTCCTCTGCTCACCGGCGGCCCGGACTGGGCGGGGGACCTGGACCAGTGGCTCGCCACCTTCTACCCCGGCGGCACCTCCATCGACCCGGACAACAAACTCGCAGCGTCGGTGCATATCTACTTTCCCGACGGGAACTCGCCCTGCTCGCTTTCGACCAACGTGGCGACGGCCTGCCCCACGACGGCGCAGGGGGCCCTGAGCAGCAACGGCATCCTGCAGGTGGCTGCCGTCGCCCCGGTCGAAATAGACGAGCTGGGTGACTTCAGTTGCTCGCCTTCGAGCCTGACCCCGTTCCTCACCTCGGTCGATGCCGCCGATGACGCAGGCAGCGTGGACGTCGGCTACGTGGGCTGGGCCTGGACGACCTCTTCGTGCGACCCCACCCTGATCACCTCCTATGTGACCGGACAACCAAGTGCCATGGGCACGGCCGAGTACTGCGCGTTGTACCTCCAAGGGCTCAACAACGGCAGCCTGGCCACCTGCCCCGGGGCACCGGTCACCACCACCACCACAACAACGACAGCGACCACGACGACCACCACTACGGAACCGCCGACCACAACGACGACCACCACGACCGCGGAACCGCAGACAACAACAACGACGACGACGGCGGCGACTGGATCTCACCAACGCCAGAGTGGCTCGGGCAGTCACCTGCGAAAGGGAGCGAAGAGTCGCCGCTGACTCGCCCAGCATCGCTCCCAGGCGCTCTACACGCAGCCGACCATCGCCCGAATTCCGCCCAACTTTCCCTTTCCGGGTCGGTGCCCGGCACCCGGGCGGTTAGTCGATGATGGCGCGCTTGGCCAAGTTCAGGGCGACGTTCCGAGCCGGAACGGACGATCGGCGCTTGTCGCTGTTCGGTGAGGTCTCCACAATCCGCCCGTAGCGTTGCAGGAAGTTGTCCAACGCACTGCGTTCGTGGGCGACCATGACCGCGGCCGTGTCCAGTGACTGATGCCCGAGATCCGTGGGCGAATAGACCCGCCGCACGTGACCCGAATTCGATGACTCGTCCCAGACTTTCACGAGACCGTTCACCTCGAGTTCGGCCAGGGCCCGGTAGATCCGCGGGCGGTCCATGTCGCCCAGGCCGAGATCTGCGATGGCGTTGGTGAGGGCGTAGCCATGCCGGGGCTTCTCCGCCAAAAGCAGCAGGATGGCCGAGTGGAGGAACTGACGTCGCGGCCGGTGCTGGGCGACCGGGTGCCCGTCGACGTGGGGAGTGTTGACCCTCTGCCGGGGTGAGAAGGGCGAGGTCCCCCGGTCGCCGTCGTCCGTGCCTGCCTGTGCCAAGCGAATCGTCCTCCAATCGGGGTCCATACCCGGTCGTCAGGGGAAAGAAACGAGCCCGGCGAGAGGCTCAGCAGATGCGGGGGAGAGGGTCCCCGACGAGCATGTCGACGATCCGGGTACCCCCGAATGTGGTCCGCAGCACGACGATGCCGGGAGGCGTCGCGTGCACGTATCCGATGGGGGTGGCCTCTGCCCCGTAGGGATGGGCGTGCATGGCCGCCAGTGCTGCCTCGGCCTCCTCCGGGGCCACCACGGCGATGAGCTTGCCCTCATTGGCCACGTAGAGCGGATCGATACCCAGGAGCTCGCAGGCGGCCGCCACAGCCGGTCGGACCGGGAGTGCGGGCTCCTCCAGCACGACCGTGAGGTTGGCGTCGCGGGCCAACTCGTTGCACACCGTGCCCACGCCGCCCCTGGTGGCATCTCTGAGCCAACGGGTCGACGGGGCCCGCTCGAAGAGGCGTTCCACCAGTCCATTCAACGGGGCGGTGTCCGACTCGATGTCCGCCTCGATCGGCGAGGTCGCCCCGGGCCAGCATGACCGCGGTGCCGTGGTCGCCGATGGTGCCCGAGCAGAGCACGACGTCGCCCTCGCGCACCCTGGTGGCCGAGAGGTCGCGCTCCGCGGGGATGAGCCCCACCCCGGCCGTCGAGATGTACATGCCATCGGCCGCGCCCCGATCGACCACCTTCGTGTCGCCGGTCACGATGGACACACCGGCCGCCGCCGCCGCGTCGGCCATGTCGGCCACCACCTCGCGCAGGGCGTCGATGGAGAAGCCCTCCTCGAGGACGAACGCCACCGAGAGCGCCAAGGGACGGGCGCCCATCATGGCCAGGTCGTTCACTGTGCCGTGCACGGCCAGGTGGCCCACGGAGCCGCCGGGAAAGCGCAGCGGTTTGACGACATAGGAGTCGGTGCTGAAGGCCAGCCGCTCCCCGGAGGGCAGCGGCAGCACAGCGGCGTCGGTCTGCGCCCCCGTGTCGTCACCTGCGAAGGCGGGGAGGAACACGCCGGCGAGCAAGGCCGCCGAGGCCTTCCCGCCGGCCCCGTGGGCCAGGGTCACGACCTCCTCCCGCAGGCGGGGGCGGCGCCGGCGAAAGGCCTCGATGCGCTCGAAGACGGCGGCCTCTCGACCGGTCTGCACCGTGTCGGTCACCGGATCACCCTCTCGTCGAGCCTGCGCTGCACGACCGCCCACAGCTGCAGCGTCAAGGCGGCCTGGGCCTCCTGCGTGCGGTGGACGCTCTCGGACCGCACGACCAGGCAATGCGTCACGGCCTCGCTGCGCGCCATGGCCGAGCCCTCGTAGCCGGACAACCCGACCGTGAGCAGGCCGCGCCGCGACCCCTCCTCGAGACCCCGGAGGACGTTCACCGAATCGCCACTGGTCGAGAAGCCCACGGCGATATCACCCGGCTCGGCGTGGGCGATGAGCTGGCGGGAGAACACCAGGTCGAAACCGACGTCGTTGGCCAACGCGGTCAGCACGGCGCTGTCGTCCACCAGGGACAGCGCCGGGAGGGCGCGCCCGTAGGGCGGGGTGCGGAACAGCTGGACCGAACCTTGGGCGTCGGTGGCGCTGCCCCCGTTGCCGAAGGCGAAGAGCCGGGCGCCGTGTGCGAACCGGTCGGCCATCGCGGCGGCGGCTTGTTCGATCGTCTGCGCGTTGTGCTCGATGCTCTGGGCGCGGAGGGCCTCGCTCTCGCGCATTTTGGCGGCGGCCGATTGCGCCAGGTCGGCGAGGAGCGTGGCCCCGTCGCGTTCTTCTGCCGCGAGAAAGGGATACAGGAAGCCGGTGGGCTCGGCGCTCATGGCCGCTCGCCCCCGAGTGTGGCCAGGGCCACGCCTGCATGGACAGCACGAGATCGCCCGGTCCCACCGGGTTGACCAGGCTGGCGTCGACCGTTTCGGGCCTTCCCTGCACGATCACGTCGACCACACCGTCGGCGTGTACGGATCGGACCTCGGCCACGCGTCCTTCGTCGGAGCACGTGATGCACACGTCGTCGGCGCAGGCATCTTCGGGGACGAGCAGGCCCGGGTGCTCGAACACGACATGGGTCAGTTCCCAGAGCAGGTGGTAGAGGAGCACCATGTCGCCGCTCTGCGCAGTGAGGTCGGGATCGTCGGTCTCGGACCAGACGAGGTGGTCGGCCCGGCTCGTCGGATGCCGGCGCCCGAGCCCCAGCCAGATCCGCGTCAAGCCCCATGCCTCGGCCCGATCGAGGAGGTCGGCGTGCGCCATCCTCGGGGCCGACCAGGAGGAGGACGTCGCCGGGACGGGCCAGGAGCCGCAAGGCAGCGCTCGGCCTCCGTCCCCTCGAGGGTGCGGGCGGGCAACGCCCTTTTGCCGACGATCACGGGGTGCACGAACTCCACGGCCACGTGCCGGGCATGGGAGGGCCACTCCGGCGACACACACCACATGGTGGCTCCCGCAGCGAAGGCCCGGGCCAGCGTGAGAGCAGTCGCCGCCAATGCCGCGGCCGGCTCGGCGGTGCGAGTCATCTTGCCCGCCGCCGCTGCGGCGCGGCCGCCCAGGGCCGCTTGTCCGAGCGCCAGGCCGCCGTCGTTGGGGGGTACGAGGCGGTGCGTCAGCACCTCGAAGTTGCGCGCCACCAGCTTCGCTCGGGCCAGGCGCAGGAGGAGGACGTTCTGGAAGACGCCGCCGCTGAGCGCGACCCGGCGGATGCCCGTGCGGGCATGGAGGTCGGCGGCGCACCTGCGCAATGAGGTCGGCCAGGGCGAGGTGGAACCCGGCGGCCATCGGACCGACCGGAACGCCGGCCCGCATGTCGTCGATGAGGGAGCGGAACACGGGCGCCGGATCGATGGCACCATCGGCGATGACGAAGGAATAGGGCCGGGCCGCCTGCAGGTACCCGGCGGCCACCCACTCGAGCTCCATGGCGGCCTGCGCTTCGTAGGACACCTCGTGCCGCACCCCGATCAGGGAACTCACCGCGTCGAAGAGGCGTCCCATGCTCGACGAGGGGACGCACTGCACGGAGTGCTCGAGCTGGGAGTGCAGGACCGCCCGTTCGTTCTCGCTGGCACGTTGGACGGGCGGGAGGTCCGGTGACCATGCGACCCCGGCTGCCCACAGGTGGGCCAAGGCGGCGCGGTACGGCTTGCGGACCGAGGCGTCGCCCCCGGGCAGGGGCACGTCGCGCAGGTGCAGCAGTCGCTCGAACCCGTCGTAGCCGGCAAGGAGGACCTCGCCGCCCCAGATGGCGCCGTCGGTGCCGTAGCCGGTGCCGTCGAAGGCGAAGCCGATGACGCGATCGTCCTCGGGCACGCCGTGCTCCACCATGACGGCCGCGAGATGGGCATGGTGATGTTGGACCAGCGAGACGTCGCGAGCGTCCTGCTCTTCGGCCCACCGTCGGGTCTGGTAGCCGGGGTGGGCGTCGGCGACGATGGACGCTGGGTTGACGCCGTACATGTCGTCGAACTGGCGCACCGACCGCTCGAAGGCGGTCAGCGTCTGGAGGCTGCCCATGTCGCCGATGTGCTGGCTGACCCAGGCCGCACGACCCGAGGCCAGGCAGAACGTGTTCTTCAGCTCACCCCCCATGGCGAGCACCGGCGCCACCTCGAAGGGCAGGCGGACGGGGAGGGGGGCATAGCCCCGGGAACGCCGGATGGGGAGGACGTCACCGTCACCCATCCGCACCACCGAGTCGTCGCACGGCACGTGGATGGGCCGGTCGTGGAGCAACCAGGCGTCCGCGATGTCCCCGAGGCGCGTCCGGGCGTCCGCATCCTCGTAGCAGATGGGCTCGTCGGAGAGGTTCCCGCTCGTCATGACGAGCATGGGCAGGCGAGGGGCGTCGTGCCCCGGCACCTGGTGGAACAGGAGATGATGCAGCGGGGTGTAGGGGAGCAGGAGCCCGATGGTCGGATGGCCGGGCGCCACCTCCTCGGCCAGCGCAGTGCCCGGACGTCGGGCCAGGAGCACGATGGGGCGCTCCGGGCTGCGCAGGAGCTCTTCTTCCTGCGGGTCGATCCGTGCCAGCGAGCGCGCCACCTCCATGTCGCGCACCATGACGGCCAACGGCTTGGCCGCCCGTCGCTTGCGAGCCCGCAGCGTGGTGAGTGCTCCGCTCGATGATGCGTCGCACGCGAGGTGGTAGCCGCCGAGTCCCTTGATGGCGACGATCCCGCCATGGGCCAGCGCCTGCTGCGCGGCCGCAACGGCTTCGTCGGTGCCGGTGATGACGCCGTCGGGACCGTCGAACCACAGGTGGGGGCCACAGGTCGCACAGGCCACGGGTTGGGCATGGAAGCGGCGATCGCCCGGATCGTGGTACTCGGTCGCACAGGCCTCGCACAGCACGAAGCGGTCCATGGTGGTCTGCGGGCGGTCGTAAGGGAGCCGGCGTGTGATGGTGAAGCGGGGGCCGCAGTTGGTGCAGTTGATGAAGGGGTAACGCCAGCGGCGATCGGCGGGGTCGAACATTTCGGCCACACAATCGGCACACACGGCGATATCGGGCGCCACGAATGTGCGGGGCGTCCCGGATGCGGGGCTCTCGACGATGCGGAACCCGGTCTCGTGCAGGAGCCCGATGGATGACGACGAAATGCCGAAGATCCGGGCCAACGGCGGCGCCTCGCTGCGCAGGCGCGCCGCGAAGCGTGCGAGGGTGGGCTCGTCCCCCTCGACCTCGATGAAGACCCCGTCGCTGTCGTTGCCCACGCAGCCGGCAAGACCCAGAGCGGTGGCCAGGCGGTGCGCAAAGGGGCGGAAACCGACGCCCTGGACGACGCCCGTCACCCGGATCCGCTGACGGACCTCGGTGGTGCCCACGGTCGTCATGCGAGTTGCGTGCTGCGCCGTCCGAGGGTGACGGCGGCCTCGCGATGCATCCGCCCGAAGTTGTAGTAGGCGGCGCATGCTCCTTCCGAGGAGACCATGCACGTGCCGATGGGGGTCTCGGGTGTGCAGGCCGTCCCGAACACCTTGCATTCCCACGGCTTGATCACGCCCTTGAGCACTTCACCGCATTGGCATGCCTTGGGATCGGCCACCCGGACCCCCGGGATCTCGAAGAGCATCTCGGCATCGAAGGCGGCGAACGCCGGGCGGAGCTTGAGGCCACTTTGCGAGATGAAACCCAGGCCCCGCCATTCGAAGTGGGGCCGTAGCTCGAACACCTCGGCCAGGACGGCCAGCGCCCGCGGGTTGCCCTCTTCGCGCACCACCCGGGAGTACTGGTTCTCGACCTGGCACCGGCCCTCGCGGATCTGCGCCAGCAGCATGGCGATGGCGTGCAGGATGTCGAGCGGTTCGAAGCCGGCCGTGACCAGGGGAAGGCCGTACTCGTCGGGGACGAAGCGGTAGGGCCGCTGCCCGACGACGGTCGACACATGGCCGGGGCCCAGGAAGCCGTCGAGGCGGAGATCCGGCGATTCGAGGATGGCCTTGAGGGGCGGCACGATCGTCACGTGGTTCGAGAACACGCTGAAGTTGGTGATCCCCTTCGCCTTGGCCGCCAGGAGCGTGAGCGCCGTCGACGGCGCCGTGGTCTCGAAGCCCACGGCGAAGAACAGCACCCGCCGATCGGGATTCTCCTGCGCCAGCTTCAGGGCATCCAACGGCGAGTAGACGAACCGCACGTCGGCCCCCTCGGCCTTGGCCTGCAACAAGCTCCCGTTGCTCCCCGGGACGCGCATCATGTCGCCGAACGAGGTGAAGATCACCTCAGGTTCGCGCGCCAGCGCGATCGCGTCATCCACCCGACCCATCGGGATGACGCACACCGGACAGCCGGGACCGTGCACCAGCTCGACCGCCGGGGGAAGGATGTGCTCGATCCCGTGCCGGTAGATGGTGTGGGTATGACCGCCGCAGACCTCCATGAACGAGAAGTGGTCGTCGCCGGCCAGAGCGGTGATCTGGGCCACCAGGGCACGCGCCGCCGCCGGGTCCCTGTACTCGTCGACGAAGCGCATCGTGACCCCCTCTCAGTCCCGGACTTCGCCGGCGATGGCCGACGACCAGAACGCCTCGAGCTCGTCGTCGTAGGCCTGCCCCATCAGCTGTAGCGAGGCCAGGGCGACCGCTGCTTCCTTCTCATCGATCTTCGACATGGCAAAACCCACGTGGATGAGGACCCAGTCCCCGGGCTGAAGATCCTCGTCCTCCAGGAGGCCGATGTTGATGATCCGCGTCACCCCGGACACCTCGACCCGGGCCAGGTGCTCGTGGACGTCGCTGAACTCGCGGACCTGACCGGGGATCCCTAGACACATGGCGTCATCACATCCTCCGTATCCGCAGATACCGGGTGATGTCGGGTATGGACTGATACACGAGCGCGGCAAGGCCGCCGAGTACCAATAGAACGACCGCACGTCGGATCATGTAGATGTCCCCTTTCCGGCTGGTTCGAGAATTCGGTCGAGGAGTTCGAGGCACATCTCCACCGCGACGTCGACGGCGGCCGCCACCGGAGGGGACAGCGTCATGCCGTCTTCGAGTGTGGCGGGCTGGCAGCCGAGAACGAATGCCGGCTCTACCCGGCCGCCCAGACGGGCCAGGGTTGCCAACACGACATCCGGGCTCATCGTGTGGGCATCCACGACCGGCGTCGTCCCCCCGTCGGCCGGCGTCGCGTCGAGATCCGCCTCCACGAGGGCGACGGTGCCGGGGAGCTCGCCCATGGAGAGGGCATCGAGAAGGACGAGGGCTTCGTAGCCATTGAGCAACTCGTAGGCCAGATGGACGCCCCGTATGCCGTAGTCCTCGACCCGGACGCCCGCCGGCAGGGGGCGACCGTGCAGGCGGTTCGCCACCTCGACCCCGAACCCGTCATCGGATTGGAAGATGTTGCCGATGCCTGCCACCAGGACGCCGCCGCTCACCGGTCGTGCCTCTGCGCCACCAGCGGCTCCACCTCGTCGGGATGGAAGAACAGGTAGCGTCCCTGCCAGGCCAGCGCCTCGGTGGCGGGATCGTCGTCGACCGTGACGGCAACGTGCTGTGCCCCGTCCACATCGGTGAACACTCCACCGACCGTGGCACGCCGGCCGACCAGGAACATGTCGTGGGCGTCGGCCCGGTGCGAGGGACGAAGGCGTACCGCACTCCCCTTGGAGATGGCCACGCCGCCGACCCATGCCGTCTCGGTCCACGGATCGAACGACGCGTCGGTCTCGGGGTCCCACCACGACATCTCCGGAAGGGAGACCTCCCCCCAGGTCGGGACGTCGACCGGCTGCATCTGCCCGTGAAGGGCGCTCAATGTCTCGGACGACATGGCGTCACAGCGATCGATGATGGCGGCCGCCCGGGGGTCCGTGCCTCGGGCCTCGGACTTCTCCTCGTCGGTCAGGGTCATGACCCGCAAGGCCAGGATCTCATCGATCTCCAGACTGTCGTAGAGATCTCCCGGGCTCTGGGGCGCCACCGCGGGGTGGTCGTAGAGGATGATCGGCGACGACAGCACGACATCGTCGTCCTCGCCGATGAGCACCGGATAGGACCCCTCGCTGCGACAGGTGGCGGCCACCTCGCCGACGCCGGCGGGAGGGTCGAGGAGGGAGACGAACCGCCCCTCGTCGAGGGCCAACATGGTGTGCACGGCGATCAGGCTCTGCGCCATGGCATCGTCGCGGTGCAGACCCCCACCGGACCACGGCGTGGTGTTCTCCACCGTCACCACGATCTTGACGAACGGAAGAGCGGGATCGGGTCTCATCGCGTCAATCGACACGACGCCGCTGACGCGTGCCCGCGTCCGTGCGAAGCGACCCACCACGGTGTCACGCCTGTCGCGGATGAGCTCCGTCTCGACCGCCGCGGCAAAGGAGAACGGCGCAACGTGGCCCGTCCCCTCCAGGAGGGGGAGCGGACACGCCGGGATATCGACGACCTGCTCGACGGCCTCGTCCCACCCCACGTGTACGACGCCATCGACATCGAGTGCGTCCACCGGCTCGAACGAGGCATCCGTCGGGCGGGCGGAGAAGTCCGTTCGCCGCTCACAACGGCGCCGCTGCGCCTGTAGGCAACGGACGCGTACCGAGAGAACGGCGCCGGTTCCCGGCTCGGCCATGCATTCGGTGCGCGTGGACCACCGCTCGGAGCCCTCCGCTTCGCTGAAGCCACGGGGGGTGAGCACACCCCACTGGAAGCGGGCCTGATTCTTGCGCGAGGACGCTCGGTACGGGTAGAGGACGTAGCCCTCGTAGAGCACGGCGTCGGCGACGGCCCGCGCGGCATCGAACCGGTCGGAGGCGTGGCTCATTGGCCCTCCTCTCCCGCTTCCTTGAGAAGTTGCTCGAAGGCGTGGTCCCACGTGGGCAGGCCGCGCGACGCGCGGAAGCGCTGCAGGGCATTGAGCGTGTCGCGATCGAGGCGGATCCAGCCGCTGTGGGGGAAGTACAGATCCATCATGGCGCGCCAGACCGACACCGGGAGCTTGTGCGATGCCTCGAGCGACCACGACAGGGGCTCGGCGGAGAAGCCCGATGTCCCCCGGGTGAAGACCGTGCCCGAGAAGAGCAGGAGCAGCGGGATGTCGCCATCTTCCAGCGCATGCAGGTATTTGGCGCCCGCCACGTCGAAGTCGTAGGTGCATTCCACCGGAAGATCGAACTCGGCGGCGCCATCGAATTTCCCGACGGTCGTCGACACGTGGGTCCAGAGGAACGGACGCAGCGAATCGCCCCATTGGGGCGTCTCCCCGAACAATTCGTAGAGCTGCCTCTCTTCTTGCGGCCCGTAACGCCGGCGTTGGGGCTCAATCCGGATCTGGCAGCGCAGCGCCAGCGCATGCACGCTGCAGCCGTCAGCCTCCTCGACCCGCAGCCGCAGCATGATCGTCGGCACCGCCGCGTGGGGCTCGGCCCGTGCGTGCACCACCGCGAAGGACAGCGCGGTCATCGCGCCTTTGCCCTCACATCGTCGAAGAACGCATCGAGCTTGGCCTTTGCCTCCTGGCCGCCGTCGAAGCCCCGCCAGAGGCGGCGCAGGTGACCGACGAGCTCGTAGCAGGCATCGATGGGGACGATGTAACACTCCGTGCCGCCCCCCTCGGTCCGGGCGCGCACCAGGAACGCCTCCACGTCGGGCTGCAGCGTGTCGAGCGCGGGGTTGGCTGTGACGACCTCGGCCCACGTATCGAGCGGGAGCTCGGACTCCGTCGCGCCTGCGGGCCCCGGGTAGAACGCGGCCACGCGGCCCAGGGACGAATTGAGGAAGAAGAAGGCGACGTTCACCGGAAGTTGCAAGTTGTCCCATTGCGCGGGGGAGAGGGCGAAATCGGGAAAGGCGAGGTAGCGCTCGGGAATCGACCTGAAATGCGAACCGCCGGCCCCCTCGGACAGGAACAACAGGTAACAGCCGCGACAGGCACACATGAGGGTGCGGGCCGCCAGATCGACCAGGTGGCCGTGGTCATCGGGGATCGGCTCGGTGCACAGCTCGCAGGCCTCCCCGGCGCGTGGGATCTCCCGGGGCCTGCTCTCCCGGATCCGCTGCAGCACGGCCAGGGGGTCGCTCACCCCGTCGACACTTCGATCGGGCACTCGTCGTACGCCGGCCTGGTCCCGAGCGAGATGGGCACGGACACCACGGGCGGGGCTGTCGTCTCCACCACGATGTGGACGATCTCCGGCGCCGCTTCGACGATCGCCCCCTCCACCGCCCCCTGCAGCGTGCTGGCCGACGAGGGGCACCCGTCGCAGCTCCCGAGGAGGCGCAACTTGACGGCACCGCGCTCGCTCGTCGATACCGAGCAGCTCCACGTCACCTCCGTGCTGGGCCAGGAACGGCCGCACGGAGACCAGGGCCGCCTCCACCCGGTTGTCGATGGACTCGGGGTGGAGGCCCTGCACCAGAAGCAGGCTGGCCACCAGATCGTCCTGGACGAATCGGTCGATGAGCGAGGGTGCGTACTCGCGGGTCAGTTCCATGGTCCGGGCGAACCCGGCCCCGTACAGCTCGGCCACCAGGCGCAGGAGCTCCTCGGCCAGGTTCATCGTGCGCGGGTCGGCGATGGCGTGCAACTCGTCGAGGCCCTGCTCGAGGCGATCGCCTATAGCGCGGAGGTTCTGGGGTTCGGGCATGTCCCGCTGCTCAGAAGGCCAGGTCGTCGGGATTGGCCACCTGGGTGGGGGAGTGCATCTTCTTCAGGACCTTTCCCTTGCCGAGGTACATGTGCACACCGCACGGGAGGCAGGGGTCGAAGCTGCGCACGGCCCGCATGATGTCGATGCCCTTGAAATTCTCCCGGGTGTTCTCCTCGAAGATCGGCGTATCCATCACCGCGTCCTCGTAGGGACCGGGCGTGCCGTAGGAGTCACGCGGGTTGGCGTTCCACGGTGTCGGCGGGTAGGGGTGGTAGTTGGCGATCTTCCCGCCCTTGATGACCATGTGGTGCGACAGCACCCCACGGACGGCTTCAGTGAATCCACACCCGATCGCCTCGTCGGGCACCTCGAAGGGCTCCCATGTCTTGGTCCGGCCGGCCCGGACGTCCTGCAGGGCCAGCTCTATGAAGTCGAGCGCCGCCGCCGCCGCGTAGGCCTGGAAGTACGTCCTGGCCCGATCCCGCTCGAGGGTGTTGGACCACTGCGGGATCTTCCATTCGAGGTCGACCGGGCCCTTGAGAGCAGTCTTGGGCAGGTGGATCTGCACGCTGGTGCCGGTTGCCCGCAGGTGGTCGGTGTTGACCAGCCCGGAAAGCGCGGTCGACCACAGCCGGGCCAGCGGTCCTCCTCCGGTGTCGAGCGCCAGGTGGTCCTTGCCGTCGAACCAGCGGGGCGACATGACCCAGCTGTAGTTGCCGTCGAAGTCGCGCTTTTGTGGCTGGGGATTGGTGTGCTGGTTCCACGGGTGGCGCCGGTCGACCGGGTTGCCCAAGGGGTCCCTGGTCACGAACATCGGCTGGTCTTCCCAATCGTCGTAGAAGGAATGGCCGAGCAGGATCCGGATGCCGAGGTTGATTTCGACCAGGTCGTTGGTGACCAGCTTGCCGTCGACGACGATGCCGGGCGTCACGCCCATGGCCCGGCCCCACGCGGTCATATCCTTGTACTCGAAATTGCAGACGTCGGGATCCTGGAAGGCGCCCCAGCAGTTGAGCAGGATCCGACGCCGGCCCACCTCTTCGTACCCCGGCAGCGCCTCGTAGAAGAAGTCGAAAAGGTCGTCGTGCATGGGCACGACCCGCTTCATGAACTCGACGTAGCGCATCAGGCGCGTGTAGTAGTCGGTGAACAGCTGGATGGTGGCCGTCGTGCCCACACCACCCGGGTAGAGCGTGGAAGGGTGGACATGGCGCCCCTCCATCAGGCAGAACATCTCCCTGGTGTAGCGACTGACCTGGAGTGCCTCACGGTAGAACTCGCCCGAGAACGGGTTCAGCGAGCGCATGATGTCGCCGATCGTCTTGTAGCCGTGGTCAGCCGCGTGCGGTGACTCGGTGCGATTGGCCTGCTCCAGCACGCCCGGGTTGGTCTCGGCCACCATCTTCTCGCAGAAGTCGACCCCGACCAGGTTCTCCTGGAAGATGTTGTGGTCGAACATGTACTCGGCCGCCTCGCCCAGATTGACGATCTGCTCGCCCAGGGCGGGCGGCCTGACCCCGTAGGCCATGTTCTGCGCGTAGCACGAGCAGGTGGCGTGGTTGTCGCCGCAGATGCCGCAGATCCGACTGGTGATGAAGTGGGCGTCGCGTGGATCCTTGCCCTTCATGAAGATGCTGTAGCCCCGGAAGATCGATGAAGTGCTGTGACATTCGGCGACCTTGCCCTTGCCGAAGTCGATCTTGGTGTAGATCCCGAGGCTGCCGACGATGCGCGTGATCGGGTCCCAAGCCATCTCGACCAGACCGTTCTTGTCCTCCGTGAACTTCTTGGTGGGCATCGTCCTACCTCCAGATCTTCTCGTAGCCGGTCGAGAGGTCGCTCCCGGGCTTGCGCCACTTCGGCTCGGCATCGAGCGTGTGGGCCGTGATCTTGCGCAGGCTGCGAACCGCCCGGCCGTAGATGCCGCTGGCCAGGCTCGAGACATGGGCGCCGGGCGGTTCGTCCATGAACGGCATGAACTTGTCCGGAAACCCGGGCATGGTGCACCCGATGCAGATGCCGCCGACATTGGGGCACCCGCCGACACCGTTGATCCACCCCCGCTTGGGTACGTTGCACTTGACCACGGGACCCCAGCACCCCAGCTTCACGATGCACTTGGGAGAGCCGTACTCGTCGGCGAAGTCCCCCTGCTCGTAGTAGCCGGCCCTGTCGCAGCCTTCGTGCACCGTGTTGCCGAAGAGCCACTGCGGCCGCAGGGCATCGTCGAGCGGGATCATCGGTGCCTGGCCCGTGGCCTGGTAGAGGAGGTAGAGGATGGTCTCGGAGAGGTTGTCGGGGTGGGTCGGGCATCCGGGCACGCACACGATGGGGATACCGGCCTTCGACTTCCAGTTCCATCCCAGGTAGTCGGGGACGCCCATCGCTCCCGTCGGGTTGCCCGCCATGGCGTGGATGCCGCCGTAGCAGGCGCACGTGCCGGCACACAGGACCACCAGGGCCTTGGGCGCCAGGCGGTCCAGCCACTCGCTGGTGGTCATCGGCTGATCGGTGTCGGGGTCGTTCCCGAAACCGCACCAGTAGCCCTCGCGCTTGATGGCTTCATTGGGGATGGAGCCCTCCACCACCAGCACGAAGGGGTCCAGCTCGCCCCGGTCGGCCTCGAAGAACCATTCGAGGAAGTCATCGGCCCCTCCGACCGGACCACACTCGAAATCGATGAGCGGCCAATGGACGGCGATCTTCGGGAGTCCGGGTAAGGCACCGAGAGCGATCTCTTCGATACTCGGCTGGGTGGCGGCGGTGAGCGCGACGGAATCCCCGTCGCAGCTGAGTCCCGCATTGATCCACAGGACGTGGACGACAGCCTCGTCGGTGTCGGTTACCGTCACGGTCCCCTCCTCGGCTCATGGTCGCGTCTGCGCGGCGGCCCATTCCAGTGATACAACGGCAGGCCTTCTCTGTAAATGAGTGTCTTTTACATCGCCTTCTTCGCGAGGCCGGCGTGGCACTGGCCCTGTCACAGAACGGAGCGATTTCTGTATGCTCCGGGACGGAAAGGCACGCCGTGCATGAACTCTCCGTCTGTGATGCCATCGTCGGCACGACCCTGAAGCGGGCCGAGGGGCGTCACGTGAAACAAGTGACCGTCCGGATCGGGCACCTTCGACAAGTCGTTCCCGACGCCTTGCAGTTCGGTTGGGAAATGCTCACGGAAAGCACGGAACTCAAAGGCTGCGCGCTGTTGATCGAGCAGATACCCGCCGCCGTCAAGTGTCAGGACTGCGGGGCGGAGACGGTGCTGGACCTGCCGATCCTGATGTGCGGCTCCTGCGGGAGCTTCAACGTGACCTTGCTCAGCGGCGAGGAATTTCTCATCGTCTCGATGGAGGTGGGGGCATAACCATGGGCAGAATTCATCTTCACGCGGATGGCACCGACCACTGGGCACTGGCACCGAGACGCTCGTGCACACGCGCACGATCACGAGGGCGCGTGCGCATGACCATACGACGTGGGCGACCACGGCGGGTACACGGAGACGGGATCTGCCCGCATCGAGATCCTCGAGAACCTCCTCTCGGAGAACGACCGCGTGGCCGAGGTCAACCGGGCCGTGTTGGCTGCTGCGGGAGTACGGGCGGTGAACCTCATGTCGTCGCCCGGCGCAGGAAAGACCACGTTGCTGAAGCGCACGTTGGAGAAACTCGGCGGGAGCATCCGCATCGGCGTCCTCGAAGGCGACATCGCCACCAGCCTCGATGCCGACGCGCTCGACGGCGCCGGCGCGACCGCGTTGGCGGTCGTCAACACGAGCGCGGGATTCGGGGGCGAATGTCACCTCGATGCGGTGATGGTCCGTGCCGGCCTGGGTCGGCTGCCGCTCGACGACCTCGAGCTTCTCATCATCGAGAACGTCGGCAACCTGGTCTGCCCCGCCGAGTTCAGAGTGGGGGAGCAGGCAAAGGCGATGATCTACGCCATCACCGAGGGGGAGGAGAAGCCCTTCAAGTATCCCGTCATGTTCCGCGCCGCCGAGGTCATCGTGGTGAACAAGATGGACCTCCTACCCCACCTCGACTTTGATCTCGACCAGTTCCTCGCGAATGTAAGGGCGGTGAACCCTTCTGCGCACGTGATCCTCACCAGCGCGCGTACGGGCGAAGGCGTCGACGATTGGTGCGCCTGGCTGAAGGGGTGATCCGCGGCTCTCTACGCCGACAGTTGCGTGGCCGGCGTCCCGCAGGACGTGCAGTGGGCGGCGCTCTCCTGGAGCGAGGTACCGCAACTCATGCAGTACACGGCGGGCCTCTCTTTTGAACCGCAGTGGTGAATGGCCGGGGCGTTGACCATCCGCTGGTTCCCGCACCAACTGCAGTAGATGACACCAGGGGCCTGCGCCACGCTGCCGGGCCCGCCCGAGGACACCAACCCCGCGCTCCCCGCCGTCGCCTCGGCATGCGCAAACGCGGGCTGCGGCGGAGCGGGGACGCCCGAGGGCGCAACAGCCTGATCGGTCGACGCCACATACGCGTCCGCGGCCTCTTTGGTGATCAGGGAAGAGCGTCCGCACATCGTGCAGGTCATCGCGTACTTGGTCCCGAGGGGGAGTACCGGGATGAAGAACAACGTGAAGAACTTGCGGATCCTTACAATGGCGTGGGCGGCGGGGGTGTGGCAGAACCCGCACATCACCAGAACGGTGCCCAACCTGGCCCGTAGACGCCTGAACCCGAACAGAATGATCATCTTCGCTGGCCTCCCCTGAAATGGCTCCTCCTAAAGTTCGATGAGCAACATCACCCGGGGCGCTATGCAATCCCAACGCTTGCCCAACTCGTGATGGGGAAACCCTGGTGGCCCCCATCAGGTAACTTGAGAAAACACGTCCGGCGAAACGGGGGACCATGACCGAAGTGACCACCACGGGCCCTTATTGGGATCCGTACCATGCCGACCAGCGCAAAGCCCCCTACGACGCCTGGCGGCGCCTACGCGACGAAGCGCCCGTCTACCACAACGAACGCTTCGGATTCTGGGCCCTGAGCCGCTTCTCCGATGTCCTGGCGGCGTCGCTCGACACCGAGACGTTCAGCTCGGCCCGCGGCATCACCCTCGACGCCATCGGCGAGGAGCCTCCCTTCCCGATCATGATCATGATGGACCCGCCGCTCCACGACTCCTTCCGCAAGGTGGTCAGCCGGGCCTACACGCCCCGCCGTATCGCCGCACTCGAGGAGCGCATCCGGGAGCTGTGCGCGGAGTACCTCGATCCGTTCGTCGGCGAGAGCGGTTTCGACTTCGTGCGGGACTTCGGCATGCGCCTCCCGGTCATGGTGATCTCCAGCCTGCTCGGATTTCCCGAAGAGGACCACGACCAGCTCCGCGAATGGAGCGATGTGAGCCTGCACCGCGAAGAGGGCAAGGAGGGCCCGACGCCCGAGGCCCAGGACGCGATGGGCCTCACGATCAACTACTACATCAGTCAGATCACCCAACGCCGCACGCAGCCCCGGGACGACATGATCACCGCGCTGGTCGAGGCCGACCTGACCACGCCCGAGGGTGAGGTGCGCAAGCTCGACGATCTCGAAGTGATGGGCATGTTGGCCCTCATCAGCAACGCCGGTAACGAGACCGTGGCCCGCATGCTGGGCTGGGCCGCGCTGGTACTCGAGGAGTATCCCGACGCCCGCCGCGAAATGGCCGAGGACCCCTCCCTCCTCCCGGCCGGGGTGGAGGAGCTGTTGCGCTTCGAGGCGCCGTCGCCGATCCAGGGGCGCTACGTCACCCGCGACGTCGAACTGCACGGCACCGTCCTGCCCGAGGGGTCGACACTCGCCCTCCTGACCGGCTCGGCGGGACGCGACGAGCGCAAGTACCCCGACCCCGATACCTACGACATCCACCGCACGATCGATCGTCACGTGACGTTCGGCTACGGCGCCCACTATTGCCTGGGCGCCGCCTTGGCCCGGATGGAGGGCACGGTGGCGCTGGGCGAGGTGCTGCGCCGCTTTCCCGAGCTGGGAAGTCGACCGCTCCGCCGTCACCTACGTCGCCACCAATACGGTGCGGGGACCGTCGTCCGTCCCGGTGCGCTTCTGACCCTTGAAGAGCCCCGTTCAACGGGAACTGTTGCAGAATGCCCTCGAGACGATCGCTGACCGGACGAGCCCGCCCGCGAGGCGCTGAAGGGGACCCGAGTCGCCTATTTCGAAGAACAGGGGGACTTCGTGGAAACGGCGGTCTACGACCGGTTGCTGCTCTGCGCAGGAGATTCCTTCGTCGGACCAGCCCTCGTCGAAGAGGTCGACGCCACCACGGTCTGCCCGCCGGGCTTCACCGTGGACGTGGACTGCTACCTGAACTTGCGCCTGGTTCCGACGATCGCCTGACGCACAGCCCGAGAACGCATGACCTTCAGCCGTCGAAGGTGGCGACGGCGAGCCAGCCGGGATGACCCAGCCAATAGCCCACCTTGCAGGGACCGCAGACCTTCGAAGGCTCAATGGTCGGTATCCCGATCGGCGTGAACGTCCGTCCTTCGGGCAGATCGGTCAACCGCTCCCCACAAATGGGGCACACGGGATCCTGGGATTCGTCCATGCCCCCTCCATTCACTCCGAGGCGTCGAGCGCCGGCTCCAGCCAGTATGCCCTGACTTGTTCGCCCACATCGTTCTGCACGAACACGACGGAACCGACGAGCATGCCGACCGAACCGTCGGCCATGCGGAGCACTTCGTCGGTGCGTTCGGCGAAGGGGGTCCCGTCGGCGGTGGCAAAGGTCACTCCGTCAGAGCTCATGGCGAGGACCCGACCGTTGGAGTCTTGTACCCGGAGCAGGTCCATAGCTGCGACAATACGCCGGACCCTGCGGAAGGGAAAGGGGTCGTTGCGGTCCGCGGGAACACGGCACGGCCACGAATTCGGGGTTTTCGAGATGAACGTCCCGCGAAGTGCGTGCGACGCCGACGCGATGGGCGGATGAACCTTCCCCCGCAAGTGGCGGTTGGCGTTCCCGCCGCACCTCCGCGCCCATTCGGCGCATGGCAGCAGTGAAGGGAAAGCCTCTCGTGTTGACGATCAACGACATACGCTCGATCGACCCGTCCAACCAGCTGGCGGCCAGCGTCCACATCTACTTCCCCAACGGGAACGCGCCCTGTGCCAACAGCACCAATGTGGCCACCAGCTGCCCCGCTTCGGGGGTGTCGGGGGGCAACGGCTCCAACGCCATCAAAGCCGGCGGGGACGACCGCCGGACGCCTCCACCATCACCACAGAGGGGCCGCCACCACGTCGGTCACTCATTGCCGCCGGCATTTCGGCCGGAGAGGAGCACCAGGTCGAGTTGGCGCAGTTGCAGGGAGAGTGGCATGCGCCTGAGCAGCGTGTTGCGGATTGCGCAGCTCCGACGGCCTTCCAGCTGACCTGCTCCTCCCCACAGCCGGGAGAAGACCATGGCGATGGCGGCATTGCGGTACCGGGACCGTCGGTACGCCTGAAGTGCCAGTGAGACGTCGTCCTTGTCCGTGAGGCAGTGGGCGAGTGTGGTGCCGTCGATGATGGCCTGGCAGGCACCCTGGCCGAGATCGGGCGTCATCGGATGGATGGCGTCACCCCCGAGCACGATCGACCCCCGGTTCCAGGCGCGGCCGGGCCAGCAGTCATAGACGTCGTTACGGACCAATGAGTCCGTCCGCGTGGCCTCGATCACCGCCGGGATCGGGTCGTGCCAGTTCCCGAACATGTCGAGCAACCGCTCACGGATATGGTCGTCGTCGCGCCCTCCCTCGTCGGCGTTGCAGCCGGCGTACCAGAGGATCCGCTCGCCGCTCGTCGGTTGCAGGCCGAAGTGCCCTCCCCGGCCCCATGTATCCATCCCCTCGGTGACCATGGGAACCGATCCGGCCGGCGTGACGCCCCGCCAGTTGCAATAGCCGCGATAGCGAAGATGCGCCGGGTGCGACAGACCGGCGCGCACGGCCGAGTGCACACCGTCGGCACCGATCAGCACATCGGTCTCGACCTCCTCTCCGTTGGCGAACCAGACCCGGACCCTTCCGTTCACCTGGTGGAAACCGGTACAACGGGCACCGAGATGGATGGTGGCCGGATCGAGTGCGGCCACGAGGAGGGCATGGAGCTCGGCCCGGTGGACCGACACGAAACCACCACCCCAGCGCGACTCCATGACGTCCCTGGGGATGCGTAGCAGCCACTCGCCGTCGGGCCGCCGCACGCCCGTCCCGATCGGACCGCCGGAAAGGGAGATCACCTTCTCGGCCAGGCCGAAGGTGTCGAGCGCCCGCAGCGCATTGGCCCACAACCCGACGCCGGCCCCCACCTCGGCCAGCGCGGGTGCCTGCTCATAGACCTCGACATCCACGTCGGATGCGTTGAGGGCAACGGCCGTCGTGGCTCCTCCGATGCCACAACCGATGATGACCACCCTCAATTTCTTCATGCCCCGACATTGTTGATCGTCCGACGAGGGTGGCCACCCTCTCTGCCGCGCTGGTGTGAGCACCACTTGTCGGCAACGGCCGGGGCGCTCTCACCGCCACGGCCGTTGCCGACGAAGGACGTCCTCCATCCACCCTGTTCAGAGGCAAACTTCGGAATTTCCTCGGGAAAACGCGTAATTTCGCGCGGTGACCGGGGTACCATTTCACTGTCAGCAGCACGGGAGAGATGGTCCAGAACGTCGGAACAGCGGCGCTGACCGAGTCGACCGTCCCCGTCACTGACGTCCCCACACAAGAGCGTCTCCGACCGCCTACCTGGCCACTCGCCCGCCTGGCAATGAGCGTCGTTCCTCATCGAGAAGAGGCATTTCCTGAGCATCGCCCGCAAGCGTCTCGTGTTGGTTCCCTTCGTCATGGTGGCGGCGATCGTGGTGTCGTTCGCCTTGGCGAATGGGGCCACGGGCCGTCCCCCGACCCTGGCCTCGACGTCGACCCCCATGCCGGCGCTCTTGGCGGCATCGTCGCCCTGTAGCCCACCGAGCGGGACCCTCGCCATCGCCATCTGCGGCAACAAGTGGATCAACCAGGCCGGCAACGAGGTCGTGCTCAAGGGGGCCAACACCGAAGGGACCCAGTACGACTGTGCCCAGTCGGGGGCGGGCTTCTTCGACGACTCGACCGTCTCGGTCTCGGGCACGACGGTCAACGCCAGCACCGAGATCAACGCCCTCAAGGCCTGGGGCGTCAACGTGGTGCGGGTCAACCTCAACGAGGAGTGCTGGCTCGGCATAAACGGGGTCCCGTCGTCGACGAGCGCCCAGGACCTCGACGGCTATGACGCCTACGCCGATGTGATGGGCAGCTACGTGAACGACCTCAACGCGGCGGGCATCTACACCGAGATCGACCTGCACCTCAACGCCCCGGGCTCCGAGCTGATCGCCGACGCCGGATCGGCCGACGCCCAGAACCCGATGCCCGAAGCGAACAGCGACACGTTCTGGAAGTCGGTCGGGACCTACTTCGCCTCCGACCATGCCGTGATCTTCGGCATCTTCAACGAGCCGTTCCCGCCCAACTACGCCGGCAACGGCGACACCGCGGCGGTGTGGAACGAGGTGGTCAACACCGGGGGACAGGTGCAGGACTGCACCAAGACGAACTCGGGGGGCAACTGCTCGTCGAGCACCTACGCCGGTGAGTCGATGCAGCAGATGATCAACGACATACGCTCGGTCGACACCACCACGCCCCTGTTGGCCGGCGGGCCCGACTTTGCGGGCGACATGGACGAGTGGTTGAACGAGTACTACCCCGGCGGCGTCTCGATCGACCCCTCCAACCAGCTGGCGGCCAGCGTCCACATCTACTTCCCCAACGGGAACTCTCCGTGCTCGAACAGCACCAATGTGGCCACCAGCTGCCCCGCTTCGGGGGTGTCGGGGGGCAACGGCTCCAACGCCATCGCGCTCACCGCGGCCAAGACCCTGGTCCTCATCGACGAGGTGGGTGACTTCGGGTGCTCGGCGTCGTCGCTCACCCCGTTCCTCTCCTCGGTCGACTCACTCAATGCCTCGGCCGGTGACGACATCGGCTGGGTCGGGTGGAGCTGGACGACGAGCGGCTGTGACCCCACCATGATCTCCTCGTTCTCAACGGGCCAACCGACCGGCGAGGGTGTCGCCTTCTACTGCGACCTCTATCTCAGCGGGCTGAACAACGGCGCGCTCACCAGTTGCTCGGGGACGCCGAGCAGTACGACCACCACGACAACAAAGCCGGCGGGGACAACCACGACGACGAAGCCACCCGCCACGACGATCACGACCAAGCCACCGGCGACGACGACCACGACCGCACAATGCCGCAAGCACAGCGGGAAACGGTCGTGCCGGGGGTGAGCGACAGGCGCGACTGGTAGCGATGGGCTGCCAAGAGAAAAGCTCCGTGCTCAACCGACCGGCACGGGCACGACTCTTTGAAGCGAACTCGCGACGCACCCATCACCTTCGCCTGTGCCCCCAACCCCGCCATCTGCGCGCCTCGATCGCTCAGGGATGGACTGGAATCAGAGATGGCCAACCAATCGGCTCAACGTCTATCAAATCGAGCCGATGGGCCACAGGTGCACGTTGCCTCAAGACTTGGGCTTCGATTCATTCCAAGCCTTTAGTCTGCCTTCGATGAAGTCAGATACCTCTGACCCCGTCGTAAGATTCGCCGATTCCGTCTCCGGAATGGCGATCAGGGCACCCGGGATCGGTAGTCGGGCTGCGAATGCCGCGTGCACGAGTTCGATATGGGAGGGACTCGAATCGCCCGTCAGCGCAATGCCCTTGGCTCCAACCACTGGGACATCAACTGGCGGAACGACAGCCGCCAACGGATCGTCGTCGGTCCTCGGTACCGAGAGAGTAAGGACGTCCGCCAAGTCCGGAGCGGCTGCATCCCGCTTCGTCAGCGAATCGAGACCCCAGCGCTTTTCGATTGTTGCGAGAACCGAAGTGTGATCATGAGGTGTGCGTCCCGCCGCGCGATATACCGAGCCCGGTGCGATCAATGGAGAAATCAGAACCGTGGGAACTCGGATGCCAAACCTGGAAAAGCCGAATCCGAAATCGCCCACGCTGTTGTCGGGAGCTACGGCACCAGTAGGTGGCGCTACATGGTCGTAGCAACCGCCGTGCTCGTCGTAGGTGATGATGAGCAGAGTCTCGGCCCAAGCCGCTCCATCCCGACAGGCTCTATAGGTGTCGCTGATCAACTTCTCGCCTGCTGCAACGTTGTACGCCGGATGTTGGCTGTTTCCCATAGCTGACCACTCCGGTTCGAGGAAGGCGAATGCCGGAAGGGTCCCATCAGCCGCCTTCTGTTGGAAGTCTTCGAAGTGGCCGAAGTTCGAGCTCGGCGCCGATCTCGTGTCCGGAAAGTCCAACTGGGTGTACGGAGCTTTCGTGTACCCGAAAATCGCCCAACTAATTCCCTTTTTGGTCAGAGATCCAAAGATCGAAGGGCAGGTGTACGGAAACTTGCTGTCATCAGTCAATCGACCCTGCGAGGTGCCGGTCAGCGCGAACGCTCGATTCGGCATGGTCTCGGTGGGTACCGAGGCGAACCATTGGTCGCACACTGCGAAACCCCGGGCCAAAGCGGAGAGGACCGGTAGGGATTCGGGAGAGTACATCCCCATGATGCTCGATGCGCTGGCCCCGGGGTACGGCTCTTTGCCTGGCGTGGACGGCAGCGGGGTGGTCGCGAGCTTCTTTTCGAAGCTCGCGACGAACCCCTGATTGTTGGAAATGGCCGAACTGGGTGGCGCAGTGCTGGGATCGATATTGAATATCTGCTGATTGGTGTTCTGGTAGCCCTCGCCCGGATTGCACAGCGGCATCCAGTAGGGATTGGTATCTTTCGGTTCGATCTTGAACACCTTCACCTGGCGTCCGTTTGCATCCGGATTGGACTCATTCCCCGTCAGACCCATATATGCATCGCCGGCCGCAGACACGTTGTTCGTGTCGGCGTACAGGAAGCCGAGCATGTGGTCGAAGGATCGATTCTCGAGCATCAACACCACGACATGCCGAACAGAATCAAGCTGATCCATAGCATCATCTCCTTTTGGTACCGACGGTGTTATCCCTCAAACGTGCCGAAGAGGACGCTGGAGATGTTGTCGACTTGACTGTTGTTGGAGTGCCCGGGGGTCTCGAATCCCTGCAGCTTGGACACGACGATCCCGGCGACGGTGACGTACGCCGACCAGGTTGTCGCTCCGGGGATCTTGCCGATGACGCCACTGACCAAATCAACGAAATCGCCGGCAACCCTCAAGGTATTCTCCACCCAATCTCTCTCAGCCACCTTGTAGAGGATCCATCCGAAGTCGTCCTCCTCGCCGCTGTAGACGCCATTCGGATGGTCGTCCGGTCCGAGACGGGCGTAGGCCACGTCGACATTGACCGGGTTGGCTTCGGTACCTTCGCGCTTCAGTGAGACGAGAAGCGCATTCTGGCCGGTGCGGTACTCCTGGTCATCGAAAAAGGTGACCTGGGCATTGACGGGACCGACAACCAATGCTTGCTCGGGATTGCCATGGGTGAAGTAGCTCTCGTTGTCGAGTGAACTGAAGTGAGAGTCCGTCAATGGGGACTTTCCGGTAACTCGATCCTGATTTAGGAATGTGATCTTCGTTGGCTTGATGCCTGCCATTGTTGGTTCCTCCTCGTGCGTCGAAGCGCGGGTGCCCTTCGGGTACGCGTCACGATATGGAGCGTCGGTAACGGATCGGTAAAGAACCAGACGTGGAGCGGACGATGCAACGACGTCGTCGCGTCAAGCTGTCGCCCGATCAAGAGAAGGCCGGCTCGAATGATTTGGGCTGACTCGTCGAGGCGGTGGACGAGGTCGATCTCGGCCCCCGAAAGTCCGGCGCCAGTCAGGTTGGCGAGATGGACCTATCCGCGGCTCACCTCGTCGTTCAGCGTGACTGCTGCAATTCGACGACCTGGCCGTTGGGATCACTGATCCAGATCTGCACGACGTCGCCCTGCGCCCCCTCGATGTACTCGATGCCCGCTTCCTCCAACTCCGTGCGGGCGGCGTCGAGATCGACGACCCACAGGCACCAGTGCGGGGCCACCGGATCGGGCAGGGCGCCCGACTGTTTGGCGTCGACGAGGTGGAGTTGCACGTCGCCCAAGCCCAACCACGTGCCGCTGACACCGGGAATCTCCGGGCGGGGGAGCTCCGATAGCTCGAAGAGATCCTCGTAGAACCGCCGCGTGGCCTCGAGGCGCCCGTGACAGTTCACGCTGACATGCTGCACTTTGACTACCTTCACGATGCACCCTCTCCACCTCGCGCCTCGGGTGGCACGCTACTTCGGCCAGGAATCGCCGAGCGTGGGAGCGACCTACAGGGCGGGGGCCTCGGGTGGCGTGAGGTCATCCTCGTCCTCGCCCGCCCATCCGGCCGGTGGATCGCTGGCGGGGATCGACTCCTCGCTCGCCTCGTCGATTCTCTCGTCGTCGCTCATGACCACCATTGAAGCTTAGGAGCGGGCGCTCCCGCGCTAGCGTCCTTTCCCGAGATGCCTTCGGAGAAGCGGACCATCGAGGCGCCCGGCCGCAGCATCGAGATCTCGAGTCCCGACAAGATCTACTTTCCCGAGATCGGGGCCACCAAGTTCGACCTGGCGACGTATTACGTCGAGATCGGCGACCTGTTGTGCCGCATCGCCGCCGGGCGCCCCGCCCTCCTGGAGCGGTTCCCCGACGGGGCGGGCAAGAACTCGTTCTTCCAGAAGCGGGTCCCGAAGAACGCCCCCGAATGGCTCGAGACCACCGACGTCACCACCCCTAACGGCACCCGTTCCAACGCCCTGGTGGTGGCCGACATCGCCCACGTCCTGTGGGCCGTCAACCTGGGCTGCCTGGGCCTGCACCTGTGGCCCTACAGAGCGGACGATCCTGCGCACGCCGATGAGCTCCGCATCGACCTCGACCCCCAGCCCGGCGTCGGCTTCGACGAGGTCCGCCAGGCCGCCGGGCACGTGCGCACCCTGCTCGACGAGCTGGGCATCGTCGGCTACCCCAAGACCTCGGGCAACCGGGGCGTCCATGTCTACGTGCGCCTGGCCCCCCAATGGGACAGCTTCGACGTCCGGGCCGGCGCCATCGCCCTGGCCCGCGAGCTCGAACGTCGCCACCCCGCCCTGATCACGGCGCAGTGGTGGAAGGAGGAACGGGGGGAGCGGGTCTTCGTCGACTTCAACCAGAACGCCCCGCACAAGACGGTCTTCGGAGCCTGGTTCGTCCGGCCGCGGGTCGGCGGCCAGGTCTCGACCCCCCTCAGCTGGGACGAAGTCGGATCGGTCCAACCCGAAGAGCTGACCCTGCGCACCGTCCCCGACCTCGTCCGGCGCCGGGGGGACCCCTGGGCGGCCATGGTGGAGGCAGCCCCAATCGCTGGCCCCTCTCCTTGAGATGGCGGCCCGTGACCGGGAGAACGGGCTGCACGACGCCCCCTGGCCGCCCGAATACCCCAAACAACCCGACGAGCCGCCCCGGGTGGCGCCCAGCCGGGCCAAGAAAGGATGAGTGGCATGGACCCGCGCGCCGCACTCCAGCGCATCGCCTACCTGCTCGAACGCGACGGCGCCGAGACCTACAAGGTCCGGGCCTTCCGCCATGCCGCCTCGGCCATCGCCGAACTGCCCGACGAGGATCTGGCCCCCATGACGCTGGCCGGATTGCAGAAGATCCCCCAGGTGGGCAAGACGAGCGCCCAGGTCATCGCCGAGGCCCTGGCCGGGAAGACCCCGGCCTACCTGCAGAAGCTGGAGGCGAACGACCTGGCCCCCCTCAGTGCCGGGGCGACCGAGCTGCTCGGCCAGCTGCAGGGGGACTGCCACAGCCACTCCGACTGGTCCGACGGGGGGAGCCCGATCCGCGAGATGGCCGAAGCGGCCAAAGAGCTCGGCCACGCCTACTGGGCCCTGACCGATCACAGCCCGCGGCTGACGGTGGCCCACGGCCTCAACCCCGAGCGGCTGCGGGCGCAGCTCGAGATCGTCGCGCAGTTGAACGAGGAGCTGGCGCCGTTCCGCATCCTGAGCGGGATCGAGGTCGACATCCTCGAGGACGGCGCGCTGGACCAGGACGAGGACCTGCTGGCCGAGCTCGACGTCGTGGTGGCCAGCGTGCACTCCAAGCTCCGGATGGACGCGCCCGAAATGACGAGACGCATGCTGCGGGCCATCGAGAGCCCGCACACCGACATCCTGGGGCACTGCACCGGTCGCATCGTGGTCGGGCGGGGCCGGCCCCAGTCCACCTTCGACGCCGAGGCCGTGTTCGAGGCGTGCGCCCGCACGGGCACCGCCGTCGAGATCAACTCGCGGCCCGAACGCCTCGACCCGCCCGACGACCTCCTCTCCCTGGCCCTCGCCGTGGGCTGCGTCATGGTCGTGGACACCGACGCCCATGCGCCGGGCCAGCTCGAATGGCAGCGCTTCGGGTGTGAGAAGGCGGTGGCGACGGGGGTGCCCGAGGAGCGGATCATGAATACCCGACCCATGGACGAGTTCCTGGCCTGGACGGCGGGTCACAACCGATGACCCTTCCCGTGACACCTCCGGTGTCCCCCATGTTGGCCAAGCTGGTGCGGGAGCTCCCCGAGCAGGACGGGCTCTCGTACGAGCCCAAATGGGACGGGTTCCGCTGCATCGTCTTCCGCGACGGCGGCGATGTCGTGCTCGGCAGTCGCAACGAGAAGCCCCTGGACCGCTACTTCCCCGAGTTGCGCCGCTCCCTGCTGGAGAACCTGCCCAACCGCTGCGTCCTCGACGGGGAGATCGTCATCGCCGGACCGTCCGGGCTCGACTTCGACGCCCTGAGCCAGCGCATCCACCCCGCCGCCTCGCGGGTCGCCCTGCTGGCCGAGACCACGCCGTCCTCCTTCGTCGCCTTCGACCTCCTGGCGCTCGGCGACAAGGACCTGCAGGGCGAGTCCTTCGTCACCCGGCGCCTCGCCCTCGAAGACGCGCTTGGCAACGCCGAACCTCCGATCCACCTGACCCCGGCCACCGGCAGTCCCGACGTGGCCCGCGACTGGTTCTCCCGCTTCGAGGGCGCGGGGCTGGACGGGGTCATCGCCAAGGCGGGTGATCTCCGCTACCAGCCCGGCAAGCGGGTCATGATGAAGGTCAAGCACGAACGGACCGCCGACTGCGTGGTCGGTGGCTTCCGCGAGCACAAGGACGGCGGGGTCGGCTCACTGCTGCTCGGCCTCTTCGACCCCGAGGGCGTACTCCACCACGTGGGCGTGGCCTCGGGGTTCAGCGTGGCCAAGCGGGCGGAGTTCGTCGATGAGCTCGCCGCGTTCGAGGCCCGGGCCGGCGTCGCGCACCCCTGGATGGCCGAAGAGGGTGATCCGACGCAGCGGGTGCCGGGCGGCCAGAGCCGCTGGAGTGCGGGCAAGGACCTCAGTTGGACCCCGCTCCGTCCCGATTTGGTGGCCGAGGTCTCCTACGACCACCTGCAAGGAGACCGGTTCCGCCATGCCACGTCGTTCAAGCGGTGGCGTCCCGACCGCGAGCCCGCATCGTGCACGTACGCGCAACTCGACACGCCGCTGCCGACCGAACTGGCCGACGTCTTCGGTCTTTAGGTTGCGGTGGCCGCCAGGGCGGCGCCGGCGTCGGCTTTGGCGAGCTCGAGGGGCAGGTTGTACCACTTGATGACGTTGTTGCGGCCGATGGCGATCTGATCGGCGGGGGAGACCCCGTCGAACTGGCGCTCGAGGATGGCGGCGGAACCGGGCCAGGCCCCGTCGAAGTGCGGGAAGTCCGCCCCCCACATCAGGTTCTCCCGGCCGATGATCTCCCGGTTGACGATCGCCGTGCGGTCACGCATGAACGTGCAGGCGACGTGGTCGTGGAAGATCTGGCTCGGCAGGCGGTCCGAGGTGATCCCCGCCGCCTGCCCGTTCACCGGCGCCCACAACTTGTCGTGCGTCCAGCGGTCGTCCATGCGCTCGAGGACGGCGAGCGGCCACGAGGCGTCGTTCTCCACCGACAGGACCTTCACCTTGCGATGACGGTCGAACAGCCCGGAGAAGATCATGGAGGTGATGGCGTACATGGTGGGCGTGAACACGCAGCTGAAGTCGACGAACCTGCTGCTCGTGTTGGTCCAGGTGGTCTCGGTCGCCGCCACGTGCAGGCTGACCGGCACGTCGAGCGCCTCCACCGCCGACCAGAACTTCTCGAATCGGGGATCGCCGTAGTTCTCGCCTGAGCGTTGCCCGATGCTGATCATCGCCCCGCGCAATCCCATGTCGACGCAGCGCTCGAGCTCGGCCACGCTGCGGTCGATGTCGTCGATGGCGACCATCGCCACGCCGAACAACCGGTTCGGGGCCCCGGCGCAATGTTCGGCCAACCAGTCGTTGAAGGCGCGGAAGCAGGCATGGCGGAACTCGAGATCCTTGAGCCCGAAGAGGCCAAGACCGACGGTGGTGTAGAGGATTTCGGCCTCGATCCCTTCCCTGTCGAGTTCCGCCGTGCGGACGGAGGGGTCGTACGCCCCTTCGGGCACGTCGGCCCACCGGCCCTCCAGGCCGAAGAGCGTGTCCGGGTTCGCATACTTCGGCTTGGTGGCCAGCAGCCCGACCAGGCTGGCCGAATTGCTCTCCCCGTCGATGATGTAGGCGTCGCCCTTCTCCCGGCTCTCCATGTGCGGGGCCCGATCACGGAATTCCTTGTCGATCCGGGTCGTCCACAGATCGGGCGGCTCCGCGATGTGCGAATCGGCCGAAACCAGTGTGAATGGAAGCGTCATAGTGGAATTCCTCCTCGTCGGGTGGGGCGGGCGACCGGTTCCCGCACGTCGCTCGGCGCATCCCGGTCGGTCATTCGGCGAACTCGAAGAGAAGCCCGCGGTTGTCCTCGGGACTGATGGCGAGGGTGTTGGGGGCGTCGCCCAGGTGCAGGGGGATGCCCCTCTTGTGGAAGTAGGACTGCGCCTGGGCCAGGTCCCGGACCCCGAAGACGGTGGACCGGATGCCGTCCCCGTACCGGGCGAGCTCGCGCTGGATCTCGCCGTCCTCCGTCGGTGTGAGGAGCTCGGTCACGGTCCCGCCCAGATGGAGGCCGACGGCTCGGGCGCCGATGGCGGGACGGGGCTCCTCGTAGAGGACCGTGGCACCCATCAGGTCCTGGAAGAATTTCGTGGCGGCCCCGACGTCACCCACCACCAGGCTGTAGCGCTTGAGACCGGTGCAACCCAGTGGGTGCTCGTTGCGCCAGTAGTCGATCGGCTTGATCGGCTCGAGATAGCCGTTGGGAATCCCGTCGGTGTGGAAATTGCGGTGGTAGAACTCGATGCCCACCCCGAAAGTGTCGGCCGGGTGCGTGTAGAACGCCACGTCGATGTCACCCACGATGCGGATGCCCCGGCGCCCGAGCTCCCGGCGCACCTCGCCGACGTCGGGGACCTGATATTCGATACCGTTGTAATGGGGCCCGAGCCGGGCGTGGAGGAGGAAGTTCTGCGGGGCGAAGAGCTCGAAGATCACCGTCCCGATGGCGATGAGGATGTACTCGGACTCCGGCTTGTCGAGGAGGAATTGCGCCCCGTAGAGATCGCCGAAATGCACGAGGCTCTCGTCACGGTCCTCGACGAGCGCGTTGAGGTGGTTCACGTGCAGACAACTGATCATGCCGACTTCGACCTTCCCCCGCGAATGGAGCTGCGGTTCCGAGCGTAGTCAGGCTGTGTCGTCGGCGTCAGGTTCGCGAGTGCCCCATCAGCCGGCGCGGTGCTCGTGGACCTTGTCGCGCAGCGCTCCGGCCCGCTCGGCCCCGGCGGAGAGCAAGGGGTCCGTTCCTTCGCGCAACGCCGTGAGGGCCGGCTCGGCGCCTTCGAGGAGGGATTTGGCCAGCGTCCGGGCATTCTCGTTGGCGTGCCGGATGTGGGGTGCGGCGAGGGCCACCCCGGACGTGGCCGCGTCGGCCAGCGCACGATTGGCTCTACGCCCGCCCCGCAGCGCCGCCTTGTTGGCCTGGCGCGCCGCCTTGTTGGCCCGGCGACCGGCCGCATGCCCCGCGTCGGCCGACTTCGAAGAGATGACATGGGCGTTGTGCTCGGCGCTGGCCAGTGCCGCCAGCGCGGCGTGGTGGGCGCTGTCGCCCGCATGGCGGGCCCCGCGCAACGCCGCCTCGTTGGCCCGGGCGAGGGCCTTTTTGGCATTACGGCGGCTGTGGCGGCTCACGGCGGCGGTCTTCTCGGAGGCCCGGTGGGCCCTCGAACCCGTGGTGGCGCGCCCCAGGGCCACGGTGTGGGACACGCGTTGCGCGCTCTGCCGCGTCCGCCAGGCCAGAGAGGGTGCCCCTCCGGTGTCCACCGCAGCCAGGATCAACCCACCCAGGAGACCCAGGTTCTTGAAGAAGTGGATGCGCTGTTGGGCCCGGATCTGGTCGTCCGGCTCTTCCCAGAACCGATGGGCGGCGTAGGTCGTCGGCAGAATGGACCCGATCAGGGCCAGTGCGGCCAGGCGGGGCACCCGGCCGGTGGCCAGCAGCACACCGCCCCCGAGCTGCACCATCCCGTTGACCCGGACCAACGTGGCCGTGTCCTTCGGCAGGGAGGGCACCAAGGTTCGCAACTGGTCCGTGACCCCTTGGGCTGTGGCCACCTTCGTCTCGGGATGGCGCACGGAATCGAGCCCGCCCGAAATGAACATGGAGGCCAGGAGGGGACGGGCAACTGCTCGCGAAAGGCTCATACCTCTGTCTTACCCCCTGCCGGAACTTTGAAGCGTCATGCCCTTTCCGATTGCCGCGGCGATTTCGATTGCCGCCGGGACAAATGGGTAGGAACCAGGTAACCAGAGAACAAGAACCGGAAAGGAGCCCCATGTCGACGACCGACAAGGCGAAGAACAAGGCACAGGAAGTAAAGGGACGCGTCAAGGAAGCGGCCGGCAAGGCCACCAACGACAGGACCCTGGAGACCAAGGGTAAGGCCGATCAGGCCGCCGGAAACCTCAAGCAGGCAGGCGAGAAGGTCAAGGACGCCGTCAAGCGGTAGCACCTTCCCGGCGCCGCACCGTGGGAACGGGGCGGCGCCGGGAAGGGCCGGTGCGCACCGTTTGAGGCTTTTCCGGATAGACAATGCAACATGGATGTCCGCCCCATGAGCACAATCCTGGCGCGTTGACCGGTACAGAACCCCTGCACGCTGCGCCCGCAGAGGTGCCTCTGCACGAACTGAGCACCTCGCCCGGCGTCGACCGGGTCCGACGACCCACCGACGCCCTCCTGGCGCTGCTGGCGGCCGCCATCGTGGCGATCGAATTCGCCGTCATCCTGGCGCTCCCCGCCGGCAGCACCGAGCTGGCCAACGACGTGTCCAGTTGGTTGCGCCATATTCCGCGCTGGCTTTCCTCCGCGGCCGAGGTGGCTACCACCATTGGTTGCCTGGCACTCGTCGTCGTGGCGCTGGTCAGTCTCTTCCGCACGGACATCCGCACGGCGCGCAATGCGATCGCCGCCGCCTTCCAGGCCGCCGCAGTGGGGATCGTGGCCGCCAGCGTCTGGCACGGGGAGAACGGGTCGGTGCCACGCGCCGTGCTCCACGGCAGCAACCCGTCGATCCTTGTCCTCGACACTGCGCTCATCGCCTTTCTCGTCGCCAGCGATCTGGGCCGGCGTTCCCGCTGGTCGCGTTGGTGCTTCCTGGCCGGCGCCGGGATCCTGTTCGCCGGGGTGGCCGTCGATGCCCTGACGCCCTTCGCCCTCGGGGTCGCACTTTTCGGCGGGCTCTTCTTCGGGTGGGGTGTGCGATGGTGCCTCGGTGCGGCGTCCGTCCGGCCGCGCACCCGTGATCTCATCAGTTGGCTCGCCGACTGCGGGCTCACCGTCGTCGATCTCGCCGTGGTGGACTCCGACACGTCCCGGCTGACCGGCGTGCTCGCCGACGGCCGCCCGGTCGATGTGCGCCTGGCCAATCGTGACACCAGGGGAGCGGGGTTGGCCCGCCGCGTCTGGACACGGATCCGCCTGCGCCAGGTGGTCGCCCACCACGTCGCCCTGAGCTCGCGGGCACAGCTCGAACAGCTCTCCCTCTCATGCTTCATGGCGGGCAGCGCCGGGGTCCTCAGCCCGTCGGCGCTGCTCCTGCGCGAGATGCCGGCCGAGACGCTCGTGCTCGTCATGGCCACCCCGCGCCCGACCCCGCCCAGCAGCGAATGGAACCTCGACAGCGCCAAGGCGCTGTTCCGGGCGCTGCGCGAACTGCACGACGCCGGGGTGGCCCATCGCGACCTGCGGGCCGAGAACCTCGGCGTCACCCACGGGTCCGCCGTCTTCCTGTCCCTCGACGCCGCACTGCCCGGTGCGGGTGAGCTCGTGCGCCGGCTGGATGTCACGCAACTGCTGACGACGCTGGCCCGCAGTGTGGGGCCGGCCGATGCGGTCGCCGCGCTCCGGGCCGCCTATGCCCCCAAGGACGAGGAATCGGTGCTGGCCATCCTGCAACCGCTCGCCCTCGCCCCCTGGGGTTGGGCCGACATGCGCGAGGCGCGAGGGAGCATCGCCGACATCCGCCGCGAACTGGTCGGCGAGGACGAGGACACGGTCGCCCCCGTCACGCGCCTCGAACGATTCCGCTGGCGCACCGTGCTCAGTGCGGTAGCCCTCACCGTCATCGCGTTCTTGTTCATCGGGCAGTTCTCCAAGGTCGATCTCTTCGGGGCCCTGCGCAAGACGAACCTCGGCTGGTTCGCCGTCGCCATCTTCGGCTCCGCCATCACCTATTTCGCGGCAGCGTTGAATCTCGCTGCCTTCGTGCCCAAGCGCCTGTCGATGGTGCGCGGGTTCCTCGTGCAGCTTTCGACCGCGTTCATCGGTGTGGCGATGCCGCCGACGGTCGGCCACGTCGCCGTCAACGCCCGCTATCTCAGCCGTCAGCATGTCGACGAGAGCTCCATTGCCGCGGCCGTCGCCCTCTCGCAGATCGTCAACGTGGTCACGACCATCCCCCTCCTGATCGCATTCGGTCTGCTCACCGGGTCGGGCATCAGCCGCTTCAAGATCGTGCCTGGTGCCGATCTCTTCATCGGGCTGGGCGCCATCGCCTTCGTCATCGGGATCGTGCTGCTCATTCCCCAGACGCGGGCACGCTTCGAGCAGACGGTCTGGCCGCGCATCCAGAACGTATGGCCGCGCCTGCTCATCGCCGTCTCACAACCGTCCCGCCTCGCCGTCGCCGTCGGGGCGAACCTGCTGCTCACCTTCGGCTACGTCCTGGCGTTCCTCGCCGCGCTGAACGCGCTGGGGGCGCACCCGGCCATCCTCCCCGCCGCCATCGTCTACCTGGCCGGCAATACCGTCGGCTCGTTCGCCCCGACCCCCGGTGGCCTGGGTGCGGTGGAAGCGGTCCTCACGGCCGGCCTGACGGCGCTGGGGATTCCGGCCCACGAGGCGATCCCGGCCGTGCTCATCTTCCGCATCGCCACCTTCTGGCTGCCCATTCCGGCCGGGTGGGTCGCCTACAAGGCGTTGCTGCACAGCGGAACCCTCTAAAAAGCCAGGTGAACCGTATACTCCCCTCGATGGAGGGAAATGCCGGGCCCGAGGCCGCGTCCACGGCCAAGGCGGAGGCCCTTGCGCTCCTGCAATCGGTCGGCCGGCATCCCATCGTCCGCAATTTCCCCGAGGGCGTCATCATCGTGTTCGACGAGGGGCTGCGCTACATCTGCGCCGGGGGAGCCGGCCTGAGCATCGTCGGACTCACCCAGGACCTGATCGAGGGCAAGACCATCTACGAGGTCTTCCCGCCCGAGGTCTCCTCGCTCCTCGAGGGTCCGTATCGCCGGGCCTTCGAAGAGCAAGAAGCGACGTTGGAAATCCGCTTCGGCCGGCGCACCTTCTTCCACCGTTTGGCCCCCCTGCCCGACGCCACCGGCGCCATCGTGGCGGGCATCGGTTTTGCGCTCGACATCACCGAGGCCAAGGACGCCGAGGAGGCCCTGCGCTCCTCGGAGGAGAGCCTGCGCGAGGAACAACGCCGGTTGCGCGAAGCAGAGGCGATCGGCCACGCGGGCTCGTGGGAATGGGATGTCGTCAACGACGTGATCACCTGGTCCGAGGGCCTGTTCGCCCTGCATCACCTGCAGCCGACCGCCTTCGCCGATGGTTACGGCCAGGCAGCCTCACGCGTCCACCCCGACGACCGGGAGCTGGTCGACGAGGCCATGGAGGCCATGCGGCGCAACGAACCCGTCCGCTTCCGCTATCGGATCCTCCGGGCCAGCGACGGTGAGGTGCGCTGGTTCGACTCACGGGGGCGCGCCGTGTTCGAGGATGGGCAGCTCGTGCGCCTGATCGGCGCGGTGGCCGACGTCACCGAACAGGTCCTGGCCGAGGCCGAGATAACCGAGGCCAATGCATTCCAGCAGGCCGTGATCGCGGCCTCGCCGGACTTCACCTTCATTTCGAACATCCGCACGGGGGCGTTCGTCTACGGGTCGCGTGACCGCGACCTCCTCGGGCGCACCATCGACGAGACCGAGTCGTTGGGCAGCGAGTCGATCACCACCATCGTGCATCCCGACGACCAGGCGGTACTGAGCACCATCGCCGTCGAAGTGGCGCAGCTCGCCGACGGGCAGGTCATCGAAGTCCGCTACCGGCTGCGTCATCTCGACGGGACGTGGCGCTGGTTCAGTCGTCGCGTCGTGCCCTTCCGGCGCGACGCCGACGGCTCGGTCGTCGAGATCATGGGGGTCCTGCGTGACATCACCGATGTCGTGCAGGCCGAAGAGCAGCTCTCCCACGATGCGCTGCACGACAGCCTCACCGGGCTCCCCAACCGGGCGCTGCTCGTGGACCGGCTGGAGGCGGCGTTGTCCCGCTCGACCCGTGAGGGGGCCGAGATCGGCGTTCTGTTCTGCGACCTCGACGGGTTCAAGCTCGTCAACGACACGGCGGGGCACGCGGCCGGCGATGCCGTCCTGATCGAGACGGCCCAGCGGCTGCAGCGCGTGGTCCGTGCCGGTGACACGATCGCCCGGGTCGGGGGCGACGAGTTCGTGCTCATCCTCGAGCCCTGGAGCCGGCACGACGGGGACAGCCAGGATGGCGCCGAGGCACCGGGCCCGACCGACGTGCGCGCCTTGACCGTCCGTGTGGCCAAGCGGATCGTCAACGCGCTCCGGGCGCCCTATGAGGTGGCTGGTGCCATCCATGAGATCTCGGTGAGCATCGGCATCACCTATCCCACGACGACAGCATCCGATCGCAGCGCCCACAGCGTCATGCAGACCGCCGACGCCGCCATGTACGACGCCAAGCGCAAGGGCAAGAACCAGTTCGCCGTCTCCGTGCGCAACGAGGACATTCCCCCCACCGTCACGCCGGCGTCGGCAACGCCGGGCCCAACCTGACCAGAAACTCGACCTGGCCCGCCACGAGACGGACCGACGCCTCAGGCAATGACATCCACTCAGCCCGGTCGACCTCGGGGAAGTCCTGCATAGTGCCCGACCGCGGAGGCCATTCCATCTCGAAGCGATTGCTCACCATTTCTTCGATGGGCAGCTCGTCGGCGTGCACCGCCCACGCCCGGACGTGCTTGCCGCCGGACTGGCGAATGGTCCCGAGGTCGAGCCAGGGCCCTTCGGGCACCGGCAGGCCGAGCTCCTCGGTGAACTCGCGCGCCGCGGCCTGAGCGGGGTCCTCGTCCGCTCCGTACTCGCCCTTGGGGATCGACCACGCGTGCTCGTCCTTGTTTTTCCAGAAGGGGCCTCCGGGATGGACGAGGAGAACCGAGAGTGAACCGTCCTCGGCCAGGCGGTAGGGCAGGATCCCGGCACTGAGCTTCGGCATGCACCTGCAGTCTGACCCCGTTTGCCCCGGGCCGCCACGTGCCGCGCGGTCGCCCGGGCATCTTCTTCATGAGGGGCGTCTCCTTCGCGAGGGGCGTCTACTTCACGATGATGGAACCCATCATGTACTGGTGGATGTTGCAGATGTAGTGGTACGTCCCCGGCTTCATCGGTGCCGTGATCGTCTTGGTGTGGTTCTGATCGATGTCACCGGTGTCGAACTGCCCTCCCGTGGCAGTCAGGGTGTGGGTGGCCGTGTCCTTGTTGGTCACGCTGATTGTGGCGCCGGGGGCGACGGACAACGACATGGGCTGGAACATGAAGTTGGAGATGGTGATGGAGGTACCGCTGCCCGAGGCGTCCATGGTCGTGGGCGTCCCTGTTGTCGGCGTCCCGCTCTTCGTGACCGGCCCGCTGCTGCCGCACGCGGCCAGGAGCAGGGCGCCTGAGAGAACCAGGACGCCCGCTCCGACTTTCAACCGCACTCGCATCTTCCTAGGCCGCCGCAGCGGTCGAACTGAAGGCGATCGGCGTGCCCGCCGTGGTCTGGGCACCCGGGTACATCCCCATCACGTAGTAGAGGATGGCGATGTGCTGCATCTCGACCGGCTCAATGGAGGAGGACAGACCGATGGCGGCCTTGCTCTTCAGCATGGAGGTCTCGGCCTGATACGTCGCCGCTGCCGCACTCTCGAGGGAGAGCGCCAGTTGGGCCAGACCCGTGATGTCGGTCACCTTGGCGAAGTTGGCCTGTATCGTCGGCGTCAGCGTCGGATTGGTCACCGTCACCTTGGCCTTGCCGTTGGACTTCAGGACGGCGTTCCATGCCGCGGCATGCTGCGTGTGCTGACTGAGCGCCGTCATGGCGAACGTGCCGATGGCGGGGGGAACCGTCCCGAGCTTGCCGGCGGTCGCCGCGGCCAGTCCGGCCTTGTAGGCATAGACGGCCAGGTTCTCGAGGCTCGCCGCCACGGCGGCCACGGCCAGGTCGCCCTTCAACCCTGCCGGCGGGAAGGCGGCGTCGGCCAGATGCAGGCGTGATTCCGCCCTGGTGGCTGCGGCGGCCAACCCCGGCGTCGAGCCGACCGCCAGGAGCGCGGCACCGCCGGCGACGGCGGCCCCGGTGCCCATGAGGAAGGTCCGGCGGCTCGTGGGTCGCACCGTGGCGCCACGCATCCCGTCGATCATGTTGGACACGCCCGCCCACATTGAGGGCTCGGCGACATCGTGGTGGAGCTCGTCGAGCTCCTTGGTCATGGCATCGAGTTCGCTCTCACTCCCGGCGAACTCGGCCTTCTTCGAACGTTTGCTCACTTGACGGCTCCTTGCTTGGCGGGGGCGGCACTGCTGGTCGGGTAAAAGGCATTCGGGAATCCCACACTCCCGGCCGCGGCCGGGAGTGCTTCGAGGGTGGCGGGCTCGCTCAAGGAGATCAGCTGCGGTGCACCGGCCTTGAGGAGCGCCTGGACGGCGAGGAGCACGGCGACGTGCTGGGCCTCGATGCCCATGATGCTGGCGAAGAGCGCCTTGTTCGACGTCGAGCTGACCAATGTCGTGTCCTTGACGTAGGTCTCGGCCGCGATGTTCTCGAGCTCGAGCGCCAGGCCGACGACACCGAGGGCACCCTGGGCCGCGGTGGCGCCGGTCAGGCTTTTGACGGCCTTGTTGACGACGGGCACGAACGCCGGGTCGGGCTTGTGCTGCGGCTTGCCACCGAGGGACGTAATGGCCGAGTTGAACGCATCGGCATGCTGGGCATGCTGTCCCATGGTGACCTGCGCAAACTTGGTGACGACACCGTTGGCCGTGGCACCTCCGATGTAGGGGAGCGTCAACGCGGTCGTATAGGTGGCGACAGCCAGGTTCTCGAGCGACGCGGCGGTCTGGAGGACCTGCACGTCCTTCGAGCTCGACGCTCCGGCGGCCGAGGCGAGGACACCGACCAATGCGGCACCTCCCGCAGCGCCGAGCAGTGTCGCTCCGCCGAATGTGGCGCGCAACCCACGTGTGTGCTCTTCATGGAACGCCAGATTCGACGTGGCGTCGTCAGCATCCGACGCGTGGCTCCGTTCGACCAACTCGCCCAACGCTTCGCGCGTCGGTCGCATGGCGTCTGCGTGGATGTCTTGGGACTCTTCGAGCAACTCGGCGAGCGCTCTCGGGTCTGTGGTCATAGTCAGCTCCTTGTGGATGGGATCACTAGGTGTTCGGAGTCAACGTGGGGAGAGGATGTGAGAAATATTTCGAATCCGCGTCGAAGTGACATGCGTCCGACATTTCCTCGCGGCAACGCGTGTGTCGCTCGCACGTCCGCACGCACCACCGCCCGCCCGTCCGCCCCTCGGTGCAACATCTCCCGCGCGCCGCGCCTCCGAATACAGTTGCGATGCAGCAGAGCGAAGAGACGAGCGATGTCCAGCTGATCGCCACCCTGATCCGTTACGGGGATAGGGGACTCGCCGAGCTCTACCGCAGACACGGTGACGCCGTGTACGGCCTCGCCCGCCGCGTGCTCAACAGTTCGTGCGAAGCGGAGGATGTCACCCAGGAGGTTTTCCTCCGTCTCTGGCGGAACCCCGAGCGCTTCGACCCCACCCGGGGCTCGCTGCGCTCCTTCCTTCTCACGCAAGCGCATGCACGCGCCATCGACGCCATACGCGCACTGAACGCCCGCCGCCAACGGGAGGCCGGGGACGCCCACCTCAAAGGGAGTGTCGAATACGACATCTTCCATGAGTACTGGGAGATGATCCGCTGCGGCTACATCGAGCGGGCGCTCGAGAAGATCCCCGCCGACGAACGCCGGGCCATCGAGCTGGCCTACTTCGATGGGCACACCTACATGGAGGTCGCCCACCTTCTGGAGCAACCCGAAGGGACGATCAAGAGTCGCATTCGCAATGGGATGCGCCGGATGCGTGACGTGCTGGTCGACGCGGGCATTCAGGGCGTCGAGGCATGATGACCCATGAAGAGGCCAGCGATCTCCTCGCCGCCTTTTCGCTCGATGCGGTGGAGCGCGACGAATCCCTCCTGATCGCCGAACACGTCGCCCTCTGCCCGCGCTGCCAGGCCGAGGTGGCGGCGCACCACGAGGTGGCGGCCGCCCTCGGCAACTCCGTCGTGGCGCTCCCGGGTGCGTTGTGGGAGCGCATCTCGCACCGTCTCACCGATCCGGACCCCGGACGGGACGGCGGTCCGGACGGCGGTGGGCCACGGCCCGTCCCGTTGCGGTTGCGCCCGACGCCGACCACACCGACCGATTCGGGGCATCGCTGGTCCCGCCCCCTGCACTCGTCACGAGTCCGCTTCGGTGCCGCGGCATCCGCCGCCGTCGGTGCGGCGGCCGTGGCGACCGTTCTCGGGATCGGACTGGCCAATGCCAACAATCAGGTGGCGCACCTCCAGGGCGCACTCGCCGAGACGGCGCACACCGAGATCGTGGCGGCTATGGAGACCCAGGGGCACAGAGTCGTCAACCTCACAGACGTGCGCCACCGGGCCGTGGCCCAATTCGTCCTGCTGCCCAGCGGCCGTGGCTATCTGGTCACGTCCAGCCTCCCCCCGCTGCCGGCGGCGGAGACCTACCAGCTCTGGGGTCTGATCAAGAACAGGACCATCTCCCTCGGTCTTCTCGGACGGGCGCCGTACCTCGCCACCTTCACCTCAGCCGGTGCGTCGCGACCGAACCGATTGGGTGTCACCGTCGAAGCTGCCGGGGGCGCACTGCAGCCCAGGGGGCCGATGCTCGCCTCGGGCACGACCTGAGGCGAACCGACGTGGTTGACTGAAAGCTTCAGACCGTCGTAGCGGGGCATGCGCCCCAGCGAGTGGAGGTGCCAGTGACCGAATCCACGCAGCCCGCACGCCGAATGATCGTGGGCCACTTCCTCGTATCCGATGACGTCGAGCGCTCCCGGCGCTTCTATACCGAGGTCCTCGGCGGCACGGTGGTCTTCGGCCCCGAGCCGACGAATATCGCACTCGCCAACACCTACATCATCATCAACGGCGCCGGAGGCCCCACCGACGACAAGCCCACGGTCACCCTCGAGACGCCTCGCGACCCGGACCGGGTCAGCAGCTTCCTCAATATCCGGGTCGACGACATCCAGGCCGTCTACACCGAATGGAGCGCTCGGGGTGCCCGGTTCCTGACGCCGCCGAAGAAGCACCCCTACGAGACCCGTTGCTACATCCGCGATCCCGACGGGTACATCATCGAGGTCGGACAGACCACCGACCCCGAGGGCGACTGGTGGCCAGCCGAGTGGGCGGCACCCGACTCCGGCGGGCCCGCAGGCTGAACCCCGTCGCCGCGACGGCACGGCGAAGCGCTGGTCTTTCGGAGATGGTAGAGAAGGCTTTGCAGAATGCGTGCAGGACCACGGGAGGGGATGTCACATGACGTTTCGCCGAAGGAACGAGCGCCGTACGGGACACCGGGCGTTGACGAGGACCGCTGCCGTGATAGCCCTGAGTGCGGCCCTGCTCGCCGGAGCCGGCGGCGTTGCCCTGGCGGCCGGCCGATCGGCCGTGCCACCGACGGTCGGGGTGAGCGCGTTCGGCGATGCCACGTCGTACGGGGCACCCACCCAGGTCAATGCTCCGATCGTCGGGATCGCCGCCACCCCCGACGGGAAGGGGTACTGGCTGGTGGCGTCCGACGGTGGTGTCTTCACGTTCGGCGACGCCGGCTTCTTCGGTTCGGCGGGGAACATCGCGCTGTACCGGCCGATCGTCGGCATGGCGTCGACCCCCGACGGGAAGGGCTACTGGTTGGTCGCGTCGGACGGTGGGGTCTTCACGTACGGCGACGCCGGCTTCTTCGGCTCCGCGGGGAACATCGCGCTGTACCGGCCGATCGTCGGCATGGCGTCGACCCCCGACGGAAAGGGCTACTGGCTGGTGGCGTCCGACGGTGGGGTCTTCACGTACGGCGACGCCGGCTTCTTCGGCTCCACCGGGAACATCGCGCTGAACCAGCCCATTGTGGGCATGGCGGCCACCCCGGACGGGAAGGGCTACTGGCTGGTGGCGTCCGACGGTGGGGTCTTCACGTTCGGCGACGCCGGGTTCTTCGGTTCCACCGGCAACATCGTGTTGAACCAACCGATTGTCGGCATGGCGGCGACGCCCGACGGGAGGGGCTACTGGTTGGTCGCCGCGGACGGTGGCGTCTTCACGTTCGGCGATGCCGGCTTCTTCGGCTCCACCGGGGGCGAGGTCGTCGCACAACCGACCGTCGGCATCGCCAGGACCCCGGACGGGAAGGGCTACTGGACCGCCACCACCATAAAGCTCCCGCCGAGGACCTGCCAGACCTCGCAGCTCACTTTGGCCACGGACCCGGCCCACTCGGGTGGGGGAGCTGCGGGCTCGTTGGGGATCACCTACATCTTCACCAACGTTTCCGCCACGACCTGCACGCTCGGTGGCTTCCCGGGCCTCCAGCTCCTCAACGCAAGCGGGCAAGCGCTGACGACCACGACGATCCGCAACAGCGAGACGCCGACCACGGTGACACTCGCGCCTGCTGGACATGCCTGGTTCGACATCGAATTTCCCACGCAAACGGGCTTCGGCAATCTCGTGTGCCCGACGTCGAGCTCACTGGCCGTCATTCCCCCCAACAACACATCGGCCCTCCGGGTCACAGGATCGGGTGGCCAGATCAGTCCCTATGGCGGCGACATCCCGCACCTGATGTGCGGCAACATCAACACCTCGCCCGTTCTGCCCCAGCCACCGTTCTGAGCAGGCCACCTATCTGAGTCAGCCGTCCATCGCACTCGCATGGTCGTTCGGGAGGCGTCGGCGCCGATGGGTGACGGCGACTCCGAGTGGGAACGCGCAGTGGATTGCGTCGAGCGTTACCGGTCATTTGCTCCACGTCTTGCCACCGTTGGTGGTGTAGTTCGTCTTTGCCGTACCGTTGAGACCACTACTCGATCCGACAGCCACGCAGCGAATGGCCGTGGAGCAGGCGACAGCATTGATCGAACTGGCCTTGCTCGCTGGCAGCGTTCCGAGGGACCATGAACGACCGCCATTGAGGCTGTACATGGCGCCGGGCGGTACATTCTTCCCCTGAAATGGGTTGCCAAGGTAGCCCACCGCAACGCATCGGCGCGCTGAGGGGCAGGTGACATTCAACAGGTACTTCATCCCATGAGGAATCGTCGACACGGACCAGGCAGCACCGCCGTTCTTCGTGGAGAGGGTTTGGGCCGATCCAGTGACACCGGTCGAAGACCCGATCGCCACGCAAACTCGCGCGTTGGCGCATGAGAGGGCATTGACCGACCCCATTCCCGGCGAGGGGGCTGTTGTCCAGCTGGAGCCGCCGTCCTTGGAAGAAATGGCATCGATTACCGCGGCGGAGGATCCACCCGTCGGAGCGGAGTTTCCAACGGCCAGACAGAACTTGGTGGAGGGGCACGAAACAGCTTCCAATCCAGTGATCCCACTCGGCAGTGTCCCGGGCGCCCATGATGCCCCAGCGTCCGACGACACAAAGACGAGCGAAGCGCCGGGGCCGCTCGAACCAAAGCTCGATCCGACGGCGACACATCTCGTGGGAGAGGGGCAGGAGACGCCGGAGAGCCCGCCAGCAGCGTTGGCCAGGATCTGGCCGGTCCATGACACACCGCCATCGCTGGTCACCACGATCCCCGGGGTGTACGTGAAGGGCGTAGAACCTGCAGCGCCCACGCCGACGCACTTCTTGTTCGTCGCGCACGCGATAGCGCCGATATTACCGGGTCCGCCATGAATCGTCCCCTTGGACCATGAGGCCCCTCCATTCACCGTGGTGGTGAACCCGGCGATGCGCGACGATGGTGTGGAACCCGTCGCGGTGCCAGCGGCGACGCAGTGGGCAACCGTGGGGCACGACACCGTCCAAAGTTCAGAGATTCCCGCTGGTTCGACCCTGTGCGATGTCGCAAGCGTTGTCGCTTCACTGACAGTGGTGCTCAAAACGGCAAAGCCCACCGTCATGATCCCAACGGCCGCCGATAGTGCGGCTCTCCGTGCCACCCCAGCACGGGTGATGGTCGTCGTCGCCATTGTTCCCCCTCGGTTAGTGCTGCATGGTAGTTCTCCGGTCCTCACCTCCTCCTGATCGCCCTGGGGCGAACGAAGCGGCGTGACCCGTGGACGGCTGCCTGCCCGGGCGGCTACAAGCTCCAGGCTCCCACGAGGAAAGTCGGGCAGGGCGGCTCATACAGCCCGCCGCTGAACTTCACGGAAGCTCCCGGGATGAGGTCGGTCCCACTCCCACTCTGGCCCGCAGTACCGATGCCACCCACCGATTCGTTCGTCATATCGCCTTTGGCATCGAAGCAAAAGATCAGAGCTTCGCCACCCGAAACAGCGACCGGGGTCGTACCACTGTTGGTGACGGATCCCACGACCTCATTGGGCATGGGGTCGGTCCCATCGGACTTCGACTGGGCCTGCGTCACCTTGAGGTCGACCGCAAGGGGACTGATTCCGTTGTTATAAGTGGTGAGGCTCAGCTGGAGCTTGGCTCCGGACGGCACGCCACTATCGAAATACACGTACCCGAACGACACTTGCCCCGGTGCCACATTCCAGGGACTGAATCCCTGGCTCTCGCCCGTGCTTACGACTTTTCCTGCCGAGTCCACGGCGGAACCGGCAACGACGAGGTGTGAGATCGTACCCGTGGTTCCATTGCCAACCATCACGGTGACCGTTGACTGACCGTCTTTTGAATACGGCCGGCCGGTTTCGAGGATTGCCACCTTCCCCGGCACCATCGGTGGAATTTTCGGGTCAGCCGTTCCAATCATGTTGCTCGAGATAGCTGAATTCGCAGAGGTCGTCGCGCTTGTGGACGGTAGTCCGAGGTCATATCGGACAGTGGCTGCGGCAGCCCCGAGGGCACCTTCATCCCTCTCGAATTTGGCGACAATCGACGATGAGTTGTGGAGTTTGTCCGACGACAGGGCCCGAAGGTCGGCGACCAGGGACGCATCCGCTTTGCGCAGAGTCTTGACATCCGACCTCGCGGATGGCGGCCAGGAGTCGTTACCGAGTGCCGTGTCAAAGTTGAGCGCCGCCGCAATTACCGGCTTCGCCTCGGTCTCCGCTTTGGCGTTCGTGATTGCGGTCGTCCATCCGGCCACCTGTTCGACGAACTTGTTCCCTGCCGCATTTACCGGCGCCACGATGGCCAGGTACTGCTTGGCCGCGGCTTTATCCGAGATGGTGGTCGCCCCGGCCGTGCCGGCCACCCCAATTGTGAGAGAGCAAGAGAGCAAGACGACCACGGAAGTGCGTTTCATCTTCCATCCTCCACGATCTCGTTTGTTGCGGCTAACTCCGATGGGGCATCCACCGACGTTTACCGCAACCATCCGAATGTGGCCATATCGAGCAGCCCGTATCCGTGTGGGTTGGAGCCGAGATTCTGATGAGTCGCCGTCTGTACCAGGTAGGCCTTGATCTCGGCCGGGCTCAGGTGTGGGAAGTGGGCCGCCAGGTCCGCCGCCGCGCCGGAGACCGCAGGCCCGGAAAAGCTTGTGCCCGAGTCCCACTCGATGGTGCCGTCGTTGGCGATCACTTGCTCGCAGTCGGCGACAGCCATGAGGGCGACCTGCGGGCCGAAGTTGGTCCATGTGGCCCACATGTCATCGGCGTCTCCAAAGCCATCGCCGCACGCAGAGCCACGGCCCCCCGGCAAGCCGTCGGTGTCGTCATATCCGCCGACGGTGATCACCTCTGGGTAGGACTGTGGTACTTCGTCCGGGGTGATTGCTGTGCCGTCGTTGCCCGACCCGGCGACCAAGGTGATGCCATCGGCGTAAGCACGACAGATCGCCGTATGGAATGGATCGTCGCTCTTCAGACCGCAGTCGTTGTCGTTGGTTACGTCACCGGTGTCTTCGAAGCTCATGTTTGCCACGTTGATCTCGCTGCGATGGGCGATCACCCAGTCCAGACCGCAAAGCGCGTTCGACAGATCAGCGTTGCCGTCGTCGCCAAAAACCTTGACGTCGTACAGGCGGGCCCCTGGGGCAGTTCCTACGACCCCGAAGCCGTTGTCAACTGCGGCTGCAATGCCGGCCACTTCGGTGCCATGGCTCACCGCGTCGGACAAGTCGGGCGTGGTGTCATCGCTACAATCCACCCCACCAGCGATGCGCAAATCTGGATTAGGGGTGATTCCGGAGTCGACTATTGCGATACCGGCATTCACCTCGGGGCCTTGACCGTTGACCGATGCGAGTCGGGAATCCTGAAGGTAGACCCGCTCTAAAGCCGTCGGGATGAACTGTGAGTAGTCGACGTCCGGCAGTCCTGCCGGTTGATGGTTGTCACCAACCGATCCGCCTCCTCTTCGGGGATGAATACCTCTCCGATTCGTCAATGTGAGGGAACGGTCGGGAACGACCATCGCCACCTTGGGGTCCGTCGCAGCGCGGTTCTCAGCGTCGGAGTTAAGGTCAGCCGAATAGCCCGAAAAGGCGTAGTTGTAAGTCCGCTGCGGCGTGGCGCCGTCGGCCTGGGCATCTTGCTGCACTTGCGTTGCCGACGGATCGCCGTTCAGGACCACGATGTACCGTTGCGGTCCGGCGCTGGCAGGCGACGACGCCGCCGCCAGAGTAGTGCCCCCGTCACCGAGTGCGAGGAGCGCAACCACCGCGCAAACGCCGACCAGCGCCCGCAAGGGCTTTCCCAGTCCGTTGCGCATCCGCCAAATGCGCCCTTCGAGAAGGTGACTCACTGATCCGCCTTTCGCCAGCACACCAACATGCACCTTCGCCGTCGCAACCCGAAAGCCTGGCGACGAGCATGACCCCCGGCAAACTGCCATCAATGACCGCTTCATCGATTTCGAACGCACGCCGCCTCAACCCTGCGTTCATGGCGAGTCTTACAGCTCTGTGCGTAGAAGTGCTAGGGCCAAAAGTCCTATTTAGGAGGACGCGCCTCGGCGTCGTGGCCCGGTGCCGGTCCCGCTACCGGCTCAGTTCAATCCGGGGTCGGCACCCGGCGCGAGCGGCACGGGTGGAACGGCCCGGGCCGGAAGGGGTTCGTCAGGTCGGTAGGCCGCAGCGGCGCGTGTCATGAAGTCAGCCGCGCTTTCCGTCCCGTCGTTCCCCGTCGATACGGGTTCGGCTTCGTCGGGCGACAGGGTGGAGAGATGGTTGAGGAAGGCCGCCGGGGACCGGGCGAGGCGGCCGATCTCCGAGGTGCTCGGGAGATCGGGTATGGATGCGCGCACCTGGGATTCCATCCGATGTCGGTAGGCGGTGAAGGTCTTCCAGGCTCCCCCGACCTGACGTGCGAACGCCGGGAGTCGGTCCGGGCCGAGGAGTATGACGGCCACGACGGCGATGATCAGCAGCTTCGAGGGGTCGAGGTTGAGCATGGCACCTTGTATTCGTTCCGGTGCCCGCCACGGATGGCACGATCTCTGGTTCTCCTGCCGTATCCGCGAGTGGAGCAGGCCGCCCGGCGGTCCGGGAGGGGCGGCAGTTGCCCCCCTCGATCGAGCAAGGCGAGCGCGATCAGGTTCGGGGCACGTTCTCTTGCCACATCCGTAGGCGTCGCGACCAGCCGGTAGCCGGTAGCCGCTAAGCCCGCAACGTGGCCGGGTGCTGGGCCATTGGTCCTCTCGCTCCCCTCGGGAAGAGGGCAGAGAGGGTGGAGTGACCCACGGATATGTCCGGAGAGCCGATTTTCTTGGGCCACGGCACATCCGAGGGAGCCCAGGCGCCGAATAAGAGGTAGTCCGCCTCCTGTGGACGAGGCAAAGGAGAGTCAGATGCTCGCAGAAATATTCGGAGTCGATGGAATCATCGTGCTCATCGTTGTCGTTGTACTCCTCTTCGGCGGGGCGGCCATTCCGAAGCTGGCCCGCAACCTGGGTTCGGCCAAGAACGAGTTCGAGAAGGGCCTCGACGACGGGAAGAAGGCGGCCCATGCCGCCACCCACGTGACACCGGCCGCGACAGCCAACGCACCGGTGGCGCAGGCGGTGCCGGTGGTGCAGGCCGTGCCGGTGGTGCAGGCCGTACCGGTGGTGCCGACAACGCCGATTTCAGAGCACGCCACACCGGCGAGCTGAAGCGCTGATTCCCCCATCCGGCTCGAAGGCGGGCCCGGGATGGGGGAGAGTGTGCGACATGACCAACGTGCATAGAGCTCCCGGTGGCGAAGGAGATCTCGAACCCGGGGTTCCGTGGTGGACCCTCGCTTCGGCCGGTGCGGCGCCGGTGGTGCTGGTCGGTGGCTGGACCATCGCAGCGGGACGCCAGCCGGCGGGGTTCGATTCGGTGCGTGACACCATCAGCTCCCTCGCCGCCCTCGGGGCGACCGACCGTTGGATCATGACGACTGCCCTGGCCGGGCTCGGCGCCTGTTATGCCGTGACCGGGCTCGGGCTGCGGCCGGCGGGCCGTCCGGGAAGGGCGCTCCTCGTGGCCGGGGGAGTGGGCACCCTTCTGGTGGCCGCTTTTCCGCAACCCGTCAGCGGCAACGGCGTCAGCCATACCATCGCCGCCACCCTGGCCTTCACGGCCCTCGGGGCATGGCCCGTCTTCGCGGCGCGCCGTCGTACCCGTGTGGCCCTGTTGACCCGGCCGGCTTCGGTCGCCGCCACCCTGACGATGTTCGGCTTGCTGTTGTGGTTCGTCCTCGAGGTCAACGGTTCCCACCGTGGACTGGCCGAGCGGAGCGCGGCACTCTCCGAGGCCCTCTGGCCTCTGTTGGTCGTCGTCAGTGCCCGCATGGCCGGTCGTCGTGCCGGTCGCGCCGCGTTGGGAGTAGTGCAGCCGGGGCCCGCACCGACCTGAGGGACCCCGCCGCCTATTGCGGTGGCGTGCGCAACTTGAAGAGGGCGCCGGCCGGGTCGGTCACCGCGCCCAGCGTGCCGTACGGGGTGTCCTCCGCTTCGTGCACGACGGAGCCGCCGAGCTTCTTGACGTTGGCCATCGCGGCGCGGGTGTCGTCGACGTGCCAATACATCGACCACGAGGACGGCTGCGCTTCGGTGAGCCATCCGCTGGCGTCCATGACACCAGCCAGCTCTCCTTCTCCGTCGGGATTGCGCATCGTCGAATAGCGGAACTCGTCGCTGTCGCCTTCGACCTTGGTCTCCCAGTGGAAGACCGAGCTGTAGAAGTCGATGGCGGTCGAGAAATCACGCGTATGCAGCTCGGACCAACTCGGCGCGCCATGGACCTCGAGCACCGTGAAGCCGGGGAACGTCCCGGGCTGCCAGGCTCCGATGACCGCACCGGTGGGGTCGATCATGACGGCCTGGATCCCGAGATCGGCCACCTCCATGACGGGGACGACGACCTGACCCGACGCCGCTTCCGTGGCGGCGACCGTCTTGGTGATGTCGTCGGTGTTCAGGTAGATCTTCCACGAGTTGTCAGCCTTCATCTCGCCCATGTCGCCCATGCCACCCGCTACCGGTACGCCGTCACGGGTGAACATGAAGTAGCCGCCGAATTCCTCGCTGGGCTCCTGGGCCTCCCAGCCGAAGAGCTCGCCGTAGAACCGGCCGCTGCCCTCGACGTCCGAGGTCCAGAGATCGGCCCAGCAGGGCGCTCCGAGCGGGGCGTGGTCTCGTGTGGTCATGTGATCACTCCTTTGTCGGGTCCATCATTCACTGTGTGGACGACCGGGGCCCGGGAAACTCATCGCGCCCCGGAACATTTCCGGCTGGGCTGCCATATCCGTGGGTGGAGCCACCCGCCCGGCGGCCAGAGAAGGGCGAGCGTACCCACCTCGATCGAGCCAGGCGACGGCGGTCAGGTGCCCGGGGCCCCGCCAGAGGCATCTGCCACTGCTCCTAGCCTTCTGACCAGCCAGTATTCGGTATGCCACCTCAACTTCTCTGCGCTCGCATCGTGAAGAGGGGTAGTCAGGGGAGCCATATGTCTCACTCCGCCCCAGCCACGATCGAACTGGCCAGCCGCCCAGCCGCTGGCCTCCTCGCGGCCGTTTCATCTGTCCCGGTCCCGATCCGGTCGACCGATGAGAACGTGGGCCGTGGACCGTCCTCCACGTGATGCTGACGTGGTGCCGCGTGACGATGGTGGATCCTGACGGGGTCGCGCTGGCCTCGGGCGTGCTGGAAGGCCCGTCCGCACCCGACATCGGCGCCGTGGACGACGTGGCCCGCCTAGCCCTGCTCGCCAAACGCCTCGGGGGTGGGCTCGTCCTGAGTGAGGTCTGCCCCGACCTTCGGGCCCTCGTCGAGCTGACGGGACTCGTCGTCGAGATGGACTAGTCGTCGAGATGGAGGGGCAGTCCGAACGTGGGGAACAGCCGCTCAGGGTCCAACAAGTCCAAGAAGAAGGTCATCCCGGTGATCTTCCCAGCCGAGATCTCGAGCACCTGGAGGGCCCAGGGGGCGTAGCCGCCCTCGGGGTCACGGCGGTACTGGCCGAAGGCGGGACAGCCGTTGGCGGTCGTGGGCAACAGGCGCGAGCCCCGGCATGCGCTCGGGCCGGGCTGGACCATCCAGCGCCCGATGTTCTCCGCCCCCTCGATCCACATGGCGAACGGGGGCATCGACTGCACGGCATCCTCGCGGAGCAGGGTGACCAGGCGCTCGATGTCGTAGCGCTCGAAGGCGTCGACGTAGCGGGCCAGCAGCTCGCTATCCGCGTTGTCGAGGGAGTCGGGCTGTGCCGCGGCGGACACGGCACTGAGCGTGGCCCGCGCCCGTTGCAGGGCGCTATTGATGGCGGGCACGCTCGTGTCGAGGAGCTCGGCCGCCTCCGTGGCCTGCCAGCGCAACACTTCACAGAGGATCAGCGCCGCCCGCTGACGGGCCGGAAGGTGCTGCAGCGCGGCGACGAAGGCGAGGCGGATCGACTCCCGGTACTCGGTGACGTCGGCCGGGTCCGCGCCCTCGGGCGCGGCGACGGCATCAGAGATGGGGGTGATCCACAAGGCCTCGGGCAGTGTCGGGCCGAGGTGCGTCTCGACCGGAGGCGACGACGGGCCCATCTCCATCGGCCGGGCCCGCCGCTGCACGTTGCGCTGCATGTCGATGCAGACGTTGGTGGCGATGCGGTACAACCACGAGCGCACGCTGGAGCGGCCCTCGAACGTGTCGGCATTGCGCCACGCCCGCAGCATCGTCTCCTGGACGGCGTCCTCGGCCTCGAAGCCCGAACCGAGCATGCGGTAGCAGTACCGCGTCAGCTCCCGGCGGAAGGGCTCCAGTTCGGACTGGACCAAGGCGGACTCGCGTACGGACACAACTTCACACTCTATAGAGCGTTCCTTCACGGCGACGTCGGGCATCGCAGAGAAGACGGAGCGGCGGGGCAGAACTCATCGGTGTGTCCCGGCGCGTGCACGGGAACGTTTTCAGGCTGTTCTCAGCCAACGTCGTACCTTCTTGGAGGAGAGGGCAGTCCACACCTCTCGCCACTCCTGACCCAACGTGCGCTGCAGGTGCCGTTCGTGGGCGGCGCGCAGGCCGGCCGCGAACCCCGCAATCCCACTCCCGTCGAGGGCGGCGAGTCGCAGCCACTCCTCGGCGGCCACCGCGTCGTGATGATCACCGAGGACGGTCTGGAGGGCTTCGGCCCGTTGCGCCATCTGCACCGCGGGGTCGCCCATCACTGGGGAGGCTGCTTCGGAGGCGTAGCGGAGCTGCTTGGAGGCAATCCGGATCCGGTGCAATTGCCGGTCGGACGGATGCGCCCCGGCCCGGCGCACCCGTCGCTTCAACTTCTTCCACGGCACCTTGACCAGCGCCGGCAGGACGTCGCGGGCCAGATCGTCCTCGCGCACCCGGCGATCCATGCCGGGAGAACGACGCGCGGACAACGAGAAGGGGGGAGCGAGGGCGGCACTGTGGAGGCGGTCCAGCAGGTCGAGGTAACGGGTGCTCTCCATGTCCTGGGCCAACGCGGCGCTGGCGGCATGCCGCTGGTCGGCCAACCTCTTGCGCAGGTGCCCGCTGCCGTCGGTCACCGCACGGCCCGCGGCATCCTCCTGGCCCAGCCCCAGGCGCTCGGCCAGGACGTCGGCGTCGCGCAATTCGCCCAGCCGGCCGCCGATCCACCTGAGCTCGGTCGTCGTGCGTTGCAACCACTCCGGGTCGAGCAGCGGGCCGTACGTCTTGAGATCCGAGCGCATGCGGCGGCAGGCCACCCGGGCCTGGTGCACGGCTCGCACGGGGGGATCGGCGAGGTCGAGCCGGAGGAGGTAGTCGTAGTCGAGCAGCCGCTCGAGCCCATCGGTGAGGGCGAGACGCACGATGTCCTGCAGCGAGGCCCGGCGGCCGATCCTGTCCCGCAGATCCCGTGTCGTCGCCATGACCGCCGTGGCACCACCCAGCGCCTTGGCGAACTTCTGCTCGGTCTCGGGATACGCACCGGCCTTGCGGAGCTTCTTCAGGACGGCATGCACCAGGGCGTCATGCTCCTCTGGGGGCAGATCCCCTCCGAGCTCGAACTCGATCTGCCGGAAACTGAGCCCCTTTTCCGTCCCGTGCGCCACCATCACCAGGTCGTCGTCGATTTCCCCCAGATCGGTCCCGTCGTCATCGCGCAGCACGACGCGACGCCGGAGGGATTCGAGGACGACGATGCGCCCCAGCATGGAGCTGCGGACGGTACCCCGCAGAATTCTCGCCGCTTCCGCCGGCACCTCTTCCCGCATGCCGCTCCACGACAACTCCAAGCGATCGACCGTGCGCTCGGTGCCTTCTGGCGGCAGCTTCATCGTCCACTTGCCCGACTGGCGCTCCTCGCCCTCGCGATGGCGCAGCGTGATGCCCCTTTGCCAGACCCGCAGGTCAGGGGTATCGAAGTAGGCCGTGTTCAGTGCCTGCTGGGGTAAGCGCTTGGTGGACCCGGCGATCTTGGACAGGTCGGGCAGCTCGAAGCCGACGTCCACCGCGAACTTCAGCTCTCGCTCGAGATTCTCGGTCTCCGACGTCATTCCTCTGCACTACCCCTTTCGCCGGTGTGGCAATCGGTCGACGATGCATCACGCAGGCAGATGCTCGCTCTCATCAAATCAGATACGGACGGCCCCTCGTTACAGCGCGATCCAGATATTCACATTGCAGAAACCGAGGCGTTATCTCGCTTGCCTATTTTCGAGCGCAACGGGTGGACAGAGAGCCGAGTTCGCCACGCCAGTCCCGGCAATTCACGGAGGAGTAAGCGATGAGTGGAAACAAGGCACGCCAGGAATCGATCGAGACCGTACGGCACTACGACGCACCGCCAACGGTCTTTACCAGCACCGAAACCCCCGGAGAAGTCTTCGGAGCGAACGTCTTCACCAAGGCGGTGATGCAGAAGCGCCTCCCCAAGCCGGTCTTCAAGTCGCTGATGGCCACGATCGAGCACTCGCAGACCCTCGACCCGACGGTGGCCGACGTGGTGGCCGTGGTCATGAAGGACTGGGCCATGGAGAAGGGCGCCACCCACTATGCCCACGTCTTCTACCCGCTGACCCACCTCACCGCCGAGAAGCACGACAGCTTCTTCGAGCCGGGGGGCGAGGGCAACGCCATTGCCGAATTCGCCGGCAAGACGCTGACCCAGGGCGAGCCCGACGCCTCCAGCTTCCCCAACGGTGGCCTGCGGGCCACCTTCGAGGCCCGGGGCTACACCGGCTGGGACGTCACCAGCCCGGCCTACATTCTCGAGAACCCCAATGGCAACACGCTCTGCATCCCGACCGTGTTCATCTCCATGACCGGTGAGGCGCTCGACAACAAGACCCCGCTCCTACGGTCCCAGCAGGCCATGGCCAAGCAGGCGAAGCGCATCCTGCAGTTGTTCGGCCACGAGAACCCCGATGCCGTGGTCTCCTTCGCCGGGGCCGAGCAGGAGTACTTCCTGGTCGACCGGAGCTTCTTCCTGCACCGCCCCGACCTGCTCAACTCCGGCCGCACGCTGTTCGGCGCCAAGCCACCAAAGGGGCAGGAGTTCGACGACCACTACTTCGGGGCCATCCCCGATCGTGTGCTCGCCTACATGATGGATTGCGAGCGCGAGCTGTTCAAGCTGGGCATCCCGGCCAAGACGCGCCACAACGAGGTGGCCCCGGGCCAGTTCGAACTGGCCCCCATGTTCGAGCGCTCCAACGTGGCCGCCGACCACCAGCAGCTCCTCATGACGACGCTCAAGAAGGTGGCCCAGAAGCACGGCATGGAATGCCTGTTCCACGAGAAGCCCTTCGAGGGGATCAACGGCTCGGGCAAGCACGTCAACTTCTCGGTGGGCAACTCCACCCAGGGCAACCTGCTCCTTCCGGGGGACACGCCCCACGACAACGCCCAGTTCCTCGTCTTCTGCGCCGCCGTCATCCGTTCGGTGCACAAGTACGGCGGCCTGTTGCGGGCCTCGGTCGCCTCGGCCACCAACGACCACCGGCTGGGCGCCAACGAGGCCCCGCCGGCCATCATTTCGATCTTCCTCGGCGATCAGCTGGCTGACGTGTTCGAGCAGATCGCCCAGGGCGGCGCCACCTCGTCGAAGGAGAAGGGCTACATCGAGATCGGGGTCGACACCCTGCCCGTGCTCCCGACCGACCCGGGCGACCGCAACCGCACCAGCCCCTTCGCCTTCACCGGCAACCGGTTCGAGTTCCGGGCCCCGGGGTCGCTGCAGTCGATCGCCGGTCCGATGGTGACGATCAACACCATCCTCGCCGAGGCGTTCGACCACATCGCCAACGAGATCGAGGGGCAACTCGCCAAGGACGTCGAGTTCAACGTTGCCGTGCAGAACGTGCTCCAGACGATCATCAAGGACCACGGCGCCGTGGTGTTCAACAACGACGGCTACGCGGACGAGTGGCAGATCGAAGCGGCCGAGCGTGGCCTGCCCAACCTGAAGACGACGCTCGACGCCCTCCCCGAACTGATCACCGAGGAGTCGATGGAGCTCTTCAGCCACTACGGGGTCTTCAACCACCGGGAGATGCACAGCCGTTACGAGATCGCCCTGGAGCAGTACATCCTCTCCATCCACGTGGAGGCGGCACTGACCCTCGAGATCGCCAACACGATCATCCTGCCGGCGGCACTGCGCTACCAGACCGAGCTGGCCCAGAACGTCGGGAGCCTGACGGCCATCGGCATCGAAGCGGACACCGCCACCCTGGACGAAGTGTCGGGCGCGCTCAAGGCGCTCCGGAGCGGGATCAGCACGCTGCGCGCGGAGATCGACCACGACGACGCGGACACCGAAGAGAAGCACGCCGAACACTCCCAAAAGGGGCTCCTCCCGGCCATGGCCGCGGTCCGCACGGCGGCCGACTCGCTCGAGACCCTGGTGGCCGACGACCTGTGGCCGCTGCCGACGTACCAGGAGATGCTCTTCATCTTGTAGAAGGCAGCGCCCCCGGCGCGCCGCACATCGGAGAAACACTATAAGGATCTGGGCGACGAGCTGAATTGGTAACGCAAAGAGAACACGACTTGCGCGATCACGTCATCGTGTGCGGCCTGCAGGGCGTCGGATTCCGCATTGTGGAGCAGCTGTACCTGAGCGGCACGCCGGTCATCGTCATCGACGCGGAGGCGGATATCCGCTTCGCCCGCATTCTCGAGGACTGGGGCGTGCCCCATCTGCGCCGCAGCGCGTATCTCAGTGGCGACGCGCTCATGGATGCGGGGCTGGCCCATGCCGCTGCGGTGATCAACGCCGAAGTCAAGGAGATCCACGCGCTCGAGACCGCGCTGCGCATCCGGGAGATACGGCCCGATGTGCGGATCGTCACCCAGATGGCCAACCCGTCGGTCGGACGCGCCCTCGAGCGCGTATCGGGCAAGGGGAGCGTGCTCGATGTCGCCACGCTGGCCGGCCCCTCCTTCGTGGAGGCCTGCCTGCGCCGTCCCGAGCACGGCATCGAACTGGCCGGCGTGCACTTCGCCGTGGTGCAGGTGGAGGTGGGCGAGGACAAGGTGGCCACCCACCCGACGTTCCGCGGACATTTCGGCAACCTGGCTCCGGTGGCCATCATGCCGGGGGACGGTTCGGAGATGGCCCAATGCCCGGGCCGCGACCACAAGGTCGTGCCGGGCGACCGCGTGGCGGTGCTGGGCACCGAAGATGAGCTCAAGCTCGGCGGCATCGAGCTGAAGCGAAATCGACGGTCGCCCCTGCGGACCATCTCCATCTCCCGGCGGCTGGCCCGTCAGGCCGGCGGACTGATGGAGGAGGGCAACAAGGGACTGACCTTTACCGTGGCGGGGCTGCTGGCGCTCATCGCCATCTCGACGATCTTCCTTCGCTTCACCTACATCGATCCGAACACCCACAGCCATATGGGGTTCCTGACCGCGGCCTACTTCACGGTGGAGACGGTGGCGACGGTCGGCTACGGCGATTTCTCCTTCTCCACCGAGGACGCCGGCATGAAGGTCTTCGCCATCGCACTCATCTTCCTGGGAGTGGCTCTGGTGTCGGTGGCGTTCGCCCTCTTCACCAACATTCTGGTCAGCCGGCGCATCGAGCGCTCGCTCGGTCGGCGTCAGGTGCCGGGCATGGTCGACCACATCATCGTCATCGGGCTGGGCGCGGTCGGCATCGCCGTCGTCGAGGGCCTCATCGCCGAAGGTCAACGGGTCGTCGTCATCGAGCGCGACGACAACAACCGGTTTCTCGGGCAGGCGCGGGCGCTGGGCGTGCCCGTGGTGATCGCGGACGCCACACAGTCCCAGACGCACCGCATGGTCAACCTCGACGATGCGGCGGCGGTGGCGGTCCTCACCAGTGCCGACCTGACCAACATCGAGACCGGTCTGGCCATCCGCGAGTCGCTCGGGGACCGTTGGGAAGAGGTTCCCGTCGTCCTCCGCGTGTTCGATCGGGACCTGGCCCGCATGATGGAGCACAGTTTCGGTTTTCGCCACGTCCGTTCGACCTCGGCGCTGGCCGCACCCTGGTTCGTCGGCGCCGCCCTCGGGCTCGATGTCCTCAGCACGTTCTACGTGGATCAACAACCGTTCCTCGTCGGCGGGGTCAAAGTCGCCCCCAACGGCGGTCTGCAGGGTCTGGCCATGGCCGACCTCGGGGCGCTCACCCGGGTCATCGCCCTCAGCCGATCAGCGGACGGCGGCCAGCTCGAGCATCCGCCGCGGCGCGGCACCCGCTTCGCCGGGGGAGACGAGGCCTTCCTCCTCGGCCCGTACGAGGAGCTCCTGCGGGTCCTCCAACGCGATCAGGTCTTGGCGAACCCACACGATGTGTGAGGCGCCGGTCGAGAACTGTGCCAGGGTACTGCCGTGACCAACGACGCCGTCCCGGGGCGATCCGGGACGGAGAACGACCCGACGCGCGTGGTCACCTGCGATCTGTCGTTCGACGTGACCGAGCCGGCCGAGATCGCGGTGCAGGTCGTCGCGGCAGACTCGGCCGGCCTGGTGCGCAGCGAGAGATTCGACGTGGTCAGCAGCGGCGGACCGCCGGCTTCCCTCGAGGAGGTCCGCAATCCGCAGGGGGAGCGGATCTACGTCATCCTGGCGGAGCCCGGACCTCTCTCCATCTCCTATCGCTCCGAGCTACAGGCGCGGTCCCCCGAGACCGCGTTCACCGACCGTGCCACGTCCACGCCTCCTTCTTTCGGCTACGAGCGGCAGCTGTACCTGCGCCCGAGTCGCTACTGCCCGAGCGACCACCTCATCGGGTTCGCCATGTCCGAGTTCAAGAACGACGCCGGCATCGCCTCACGGGTGGCGTCGATCACGCAGTGGATCCGCGAGCGGATCGCCTACGTGCCGGGTTCGAGCGACGTGCACGACTCGGCTGAACACACCCTTCTGACGGGGATGGGGACGTGCCGGGACTTCGCCCACCTCGGCATCGCGCTGAGCCGGGCCACCGGGATTCCGGCCCGCTTCGCCGCCGTCTACGCACCGGGGCTCTCGCCCATGGACTTTCACGCCGTCTTCGAGACGCTGCAGGGCGGGCGCTGGACGGTCCACGACGCCACGGGCCTCGCCCCCCGGCCTTCGCTCGTGCGCATCGCCACCGGACGTGACGCGGCCGATGCCGCGTTCTCCGCCGTCAACGAGGGCGTGGCCGAACTCGAGGGTCTCGAGGTGTCGGCCACCGTGGGCTCGGTCCTCCCGCACGACGATCCTTCAGCGCTCTACGAGCTCGCCTGAGGCCGGCACCGGGGGACTGACGCCGGCGCACCGGCGGCCCGGGGGGACGGGGCGTCAGGCGGAGACGGCCTCCGGGGTCACACCACGGAGGGAGACACGGGCAGCGCGCCTCGCCTCGACGCCCGCCGGGACCTTGGCCCGGAGCCCGAGGCGGTCGAGCAGCTGACGGTCGCTGAGGTGGTCGTTGCACGGCACCGCTTCGGTCAGCATGAAGTGGTCCTCGCTCGAGAAGATGGAGTTGACGCCGGCCATGAAGCAGAGAGCCTGATCGGAGAAGCTGAACAAATGGCGACCTGCGGCGAGCCGGATCACCGAGCCCGGCATAAGGATGCGCGCCGTGGCGATGACCCGGACCGTCTCGTCGACCGGAACGTCGGGTTGGTCAGCCAGTGGCGTGCCCTCGACTTTGGAGAGGACGTTGATCGGTACCGAATCGGGCTGGGGATCGAGGGTGGCCAGCGTGTGCAGGAACCCCACCCGGTCCGCCACCGACTCGCCCATCCCGATGATCCCTCCGCAGCACAGCGTGATGTCCGTGTCGCGTAGATGCTCGATGGTCTCGAGTCGCTCCTCGTACGTGCGCGTCGTGATGATCGTCTCGTAGAACTCCGGCGAGGTATCGATGTTGTGGTTGTAGGCGTACAGACCGGCGGCCTCGAGCCGGGCCGCCTGCTCCGCGCTGAGCATGCCGAGCGTGCAACACACCTCGACCCCGAGGGCCGTCACTTCGCGAACGATGTCGAGCACGCGCTCGAACTGCCGGTTGTCTCGCACCTCGCGCCAGGCCGCCCCCAGGCACACCCGTGACGCGCCATTGTCACGAGCCCGAGTGGCTATGGCCACGACCTCGGCGGTGGACATGAGCGGCTTGGGCTTCACCCCACTGTCGTTGTGCACCGACTGCGAGCAGTACGCACAGTCCTCGGGGCACCCGCCGGTCTTGATGGAGATGAGTTGATTGACCCGAACCTCGCCGGCGTCGTGGTGGGCCCGGTGCACCTGCTGCGCCCGGGCGATCAGATCCAACAAGGGCAGGTTGAAGATCTCCTCGACCTCGGTGATCGTCCAGTCAGTGCGTGCAGTCGTCATCAATCTCCTTCGCCGGGTCTGCGTCGATCGACCGGCGAATTTACCCCAGTGTGCGGAGGCCCCGACTCCTTGCGCACCATGCGCCAGCGGAGAGCCTCCATCCCGCGGGGGACCTTTCTGAAATCCGTGGGACGCTGCCCGTAGGCTCCTCGCGAGATGTGGAGCCCGCTCCATGTATCAAAAAACGTTCCGCCTGGCTCTCTCTGGTCGAGAGATGACCATGTCGATGCATCCGCTGGGCAACTCCAACGAAACCCAGAGTGACCGGGGGAACATGCGCACCTTCATTATCAACCTCGCACGATCGGCCGATCGTCGAGCCAGCATCGTAAACCAGGTCATCAATACAGGCGTGGACTTCGATCTCGTCGAAGCAATTGACGGACGTCAATTGGACATGACGGACCCGCAGGTACTAGCTGATATAGCTCCGTCCTTCCGCAACGCGGAATGGTGGCGTCCGGCTCTCGCCGCATGCACGATGAGCCATCTGAACGTCTACCGTCGGATACTCGCCGAGGGCGTGGAGGTGGCAATGGTGCTGGAAGACGACGTCCAGCTCCCAGCGGATCTGGAGTTGCTTGCCACCGCGGTTGCCAAGCACCTGTCCGGTGCCGAAGTCGCGTTGCTCAACTTCGAAAGCCCGCGACCGATCAAGTTCACTCTAGAGGCGAGCTCAGTTCTCCCATCTGGGCGGCGACTTGTCACTCCGCTCGACGTAGGTCAGTCTGTGAGTGGGGCCGCTTACGTGATTACGCGCGAGGCATGTGAGCGAATCCTCAAGGGACAAGTACCCATTCGCGCCAAATGTGACGACTGGGGCCATTACTACGCCGAGGGCATCCTCGACATGGTTCACTGTGTCATTCCTATGGCGGTGACGAAGGACCCGCGCTTCGAATCGACTATCGGCTACAACCTGGATACGAGTGTCAAGGCCCGCGCGCTGCACGTCATCTCGCAGCATGGTCCCAATTTCCTGCATCAAGCGGTGGCTCGACGAAGGCGGCGGATCTGGCGCAAGTACACCCGGATAGAGGTCCTCGACCCTTCGCTTGGAGAGCAATGACTAAGCCCTCAATCCACGTGCGTCCAGCAGCTCGGACGCACGTGGATTGAGGCTAAGTTCATTCGGTCGTAGCTACCTGAACCCGTTGAAAGGAAGTCGGCCGAACGCCATCGACTCCGCGGCCAAGAAGAGCCACCGACAGTTCTGCAAACTGGGCGGCGATGTCGCGCTCATACACGGCATTTCGCTCTTGTATCGTCGCCCGGAGCTCCACCCGACGGTTCTCCAGCTCATTGAACGTGGCGATGAGCACGTCCGGCTCCAAGGACTTAATAGGCAGGCAGAATTCTCCGAGGCCCATCTCTCCCATCAGGGCGGGGAACTTAGAAGCATAACTGAGCGCCACCACAGGCTTCCCGAGTCGCAACGCGGCGATCACGTTATGAAAGCGGGTCGCAACCACAATGGAAGCCGGTTCTATCGCCTGCATGAGCTCGGCAAATGTCGACATAGGTTCTGCGACCACGCATGCGGGCTCGACATTTGGATGGTATGCCCTTACGTCTGCGATGATTTCCGCAGCCACTGCCCCGTCGGAGTCGTGGTTCGTCTGTCCTATCAGGAGCCTGACCCTGCGACCGTTGCCGACCAGCCATCGAACGAAGGACTTCATCGTCGCCACGTACAGTGCGTTGATCTCAGCGGCCTCCCCCTGGTCATCGTTGTCGCCGTAGTAGTCCATGACGCCGACGCATACGATCTGCGGATCACCGGGTCCTTCGTCTGGGAGCGCCGGTAGGCCAAAGGCCAGGTCCGGGTACACGTGGTCTTGCGAGACGTCGACGCCACGCCGACGCATCGCTTCGCGCGACTGGGCATTGCGATACGAACGGTAAAAGGCGAGCTTGGCGGAGGTATCGAGGAGCTTCCGGGTGAGACGTTTGTTGATGGAATCTGCGCCGACACTGACGAAGGCAACCTTTGTTCCGAAGATCCGGCCTGACATACAAAGCAGAAGGAACGAGTATGGCAACGCCCAGGGTTGAATGGGCAGTGTGGCCTCCATAGTTCCCATTCCCGGCACGATGACGACATCGTGGCGGCGAACCCATGACGCTGTCAGCAACACGTCCGCTCCCTTCCCGAACAGCTTGAGCAATGCCGCCTTGGCGCCAGAAGCATCGTTCTCGTAGCGGTGGTACCAGTTCAGTGCTTCGCTCGGAATGCCATACCGGCTCGTCACCGTCTCCGGCCCCTTACACATCGCATCAACGTCCGCCTCGGGATGATCTCTCCTAAGGTATCCGAGCACAGTTTCCATTGACGCGTCGTTACCGAGATTGCCCGAGCCGAGAAGGCCGAATAGGCCGACCCTTGGCGTTGTGGACAGCCTTGGTTGTCGCATGGGACGACGTGAGGTCATCGGGTCTTCACCTCCGACGCGTGCGACGGCACACGTTCAAATATAGGGCCTTGATAAGGGGGGATCTCGCTTCTTTTGGACTTCGAGCCGATCGATAGGAGTCCCGTGAGCGACCGCAGCACATAGAGGAGCGGCTGCTGTCCGAGGGATGCCGGTTCTTCGAGCGACTGACGATCCGGGACGGCGCGGGTTATCAGCCATCGGGCCAAAAGGGCGTAACAATCTCGTTTTTGGGCGCGAGTCAAAGGGGCGCGCTGGATTCCCGAGACATAGCCCCAGAGGTACTCAGCATAAAGGCGGACTGCGGGGTGCCTCAGTCGGCTGTCCCGGGCCGGGTCGTAGCGGATGCTCCAGTCGCGAGAGGCCAAGTGCCGACCTGGGTGGTCCCGTCTGTAGAACATCGCGTCCGGTATCTGATGAAGGGCGCCGTGGAGAGCGAACTCAGTGATGAGAGTCCGCTCACCGCCATGGTAGGTCCCATGAAGTGGCGTCCGCCGAAGAGTGGCTGTCCTCATGACGGAGTAGATCCAATCGCCCTTGCCGTCGAACAGCATGCTCCGGAATCGCTCGGGGGCATGCCGGGCGCCTGTGGCCACCGGGTAGGTGATCAGTTCGATCGGATCGCCGCAGGCGTCTATGAGGATGCACCACGAATGGGCGAGGACGGCCTCTGGATGGTCTTCGAGCGCGGCGACGCAATGCTCAAGATATTCAGGGGCATAGAGATCATCGTGGGACGCCCACTTGAACAACTCGCCGCGGGCTAATCCGACTAAGAAATTGTGATTCGCCACCATGCCAATCTGTTGACGCTGGCGGATACAACGGATCCTGGAGTCACGCTTCTCGTAGCTCTGGCAGATCTCGGCCGTCCCATCAGTCGACGCATTATCGGAGATGATCAGCTCGAAGTTTGTGTAACTCTGACTGAGGAGAGCATCTAAGGCATCGCCCAGGAACTCCTCCCCATTGAAGACGGGCAGCCCGATGGTGAGCTGGGGAGTCGCTGTCATGTCTGGTCGCCCCAACGGCGAGCCGTCGACTGACCGACGATCTGAGCGGTCCCGGCGCTGCGATCCTCCGTAGCATCGTGCTCCATGTACAGCTCCTCAGAGTTCTCGGTGAAGGTCAGCGTCGTCGTGCTCTAGGAGGTCACGACCGCGTGCTCTGATACCTGTCACTCCTGGCGGAAGAAACCGACGGCACCAGCCGAACCTGCGAAGCACGTCGTCATTCCAAGGCCGTATAGGTTGCGCGGTCAGGTCATCGATCGTTGCAGGCCCTAGCCACCGCTGAGTGCCTGAGGTCGACTTTGGGGCCTCAAGGACCGTTCGGCAGCACCGTTATGCAAGCGTTCTCCCTGGTCAGGACCGTTCCAAACGACGATCTTCAGCCGTCCGTTCCCCGAAGCGACCCGAGGGTCTGTCGGTGTCCATTGGCCGCGGCAGGGACGCGAACGCACGTGCGCGCCGTATTCCTAGGCAAAGTGAGGTGTGAGGGTCTGCAACTGATCGTCAGTGGATCTCCCAGACCCGTCCCTGTGCGATGAGGCTGTCGACGTCCGCTGCCGGCATCGGACGCGCCAGGTAGTAGCCCTGCGCACGTTCGCACTGCAGTTCCTTGAGGATGGCCAGCTGGCCCTTGGTCTCGACGCCCTCTGCGGTCACCTGCAGATCGAGCGCCTCGGCGATCGCCACGATAGCGGCCACCAGAGAGGAGTCGAGCGGATCGGTCCCGAGCCCGTCGACGAACGACCGGTCGACCTTCACCTCGTCCACGGGGAATCGCTTGAGATAACTGAGCGATGAATACCCGGTGCCGAAGTCGTCGATCGACAAGGTGACGCCCAGTGCCTTCAGCTCGGCCAACGTGCGCGAGAAGTAGTCAACGTCACCCATGAACACGCTCTCGGTCAGTTCGAGACAGACGCTCTGTGGAGGAACGCCCGAACGCGCAAGGATGTCCTTCACGACATCGACGACATCAGGCGCCAGGACCTGGCGCACCGAGAGGTTGACCGACAGGGACAGCATCGGCATCGCGACTTGCCATTGCACCAGTTGCGTACACGCCGTTTCGAGCACCCAGGCACCGATCGGGACGACCAGCCCCGTTTCTTCGGCCAAAGGGATGAAATCGTCCGGACCGACCAGCCCGATGTCGGGTCGATCCCAGCGCACAAGGGCCTCGAGGCCGGCCATGGTCCCGCTCTGCACATCGATGATCGGTTGGTAGTGGATGGTCAGCTCATCGCGGTCGATGGCGCGACGCAGCGCAGTGGCGACGCCGAGTCTGAGCTCGGCCTTCGAACGCTGGAGCTCGTCGAAGAACTCGATGCGGTTGCGCCCCAATCCCTTGGCGAGGTACATGGCGGCGTCGGAGTCCCGCAGCAGGCTCTCCGCCGTCGCATCCTTGTCTGCCAACACGATCCCCAGACTCGCGGTGACCGACATCTCGAGCTCGCCGATCATCCAGGGGCGACTGATGACCTCCAGGACACGCTCGGCGATCCTCTCGATCTCGCCGGTGGAGGCGTCATCACAGACAACGACGAACTCGTCGCCGCCGAACCGGGCCACCGTGTCGCCCGGGCGGAGCACCGAGGAGATCCGGCCCACCGCCTGTACGAGGAGATCGTCGCCGGCGGAATGGCCCAACGAGTCGTTGATGACCTTGAAGTAGTCGACGTCGAGGAAGATGACGCCCAGTTGCGAACCCTGTCGTCGTGTCCCGTTCAGCGCCTGCTCCAGGCGATCCGTCAATAGGGCACGGTTCGGCAGGCCGGTCAAGGAGTCGTGGAGGGCTTGATGGAGCAGCTCGGACTCCATCCGCTTGCGCTCGGTGATGTCGAGAAGCTGGCAGAAGTGGTAGAGCGGCACCCCCGAAGGGCTCCGCACGAGAACATCGAAGAAGGCGCCCCAGACGACACTGCCGTCGGGCCGCACGAAGCGTCGCTCGTCGTAGTACGAGTCGCTGCCCGGAATGCCCCGGGCCAGCATGGCTGCTCCGATCGGCATCTCATCGGGATGGTGGAATTCATTCCAATTGCGACCGGTCAACATGTCGGTCGAACGGCCGAGCAGCGTCGCCACTGCGGCGTTCACGCGGATCGGCACCCCCTTGAGGTCGACGATGGCGGCGCCGATACCGGCCTGCTCGAAGGCGATCTCGAACCGGGCTTCGAGTTCGCGCCTTCGGCGCTGGGACTGCGCGACGAGTTCACTCGCCACGATGGCCCCCAGCAACAGGAGGAGGGTCGTCTGCAAACCGTCCCGTCCGGAGATCCCGAAGCGATGCCGTGGTTCAGCGAGGAAATAGTCGAACCAGCACGCAGCCGAAATGGCGGCGAGAAACCCGACGGTGCGATAACCCATGGCTGCCAACCCGACGACCATCGCACCGAGGATGAGGGCGGCATCGGTGGGGGAGAAGGTGCCGTTGAACTGGGCCAACAGGTACGCCACGACAGGCGGAAGGACAAGCGCCGCCACGAACAAAACGAGGCGTTCGGGAATTCTCGCTCGTGCGCGGTCGATGGCTGTGGACGTCGGCATCGACCTTCTCGAAACGGTTGGCCACGTCCGGTGCCTCACGTGGCCGGTGGCCCCGCGACAACGTCGAACCAGGCACTACAAACTGGTAGTTCCTACCCCTATACCCGCTGGATCATGTGGCAAACCATTTCGGGCACCGATCGGGGTCGCACCACTCCGTCAAGTGCGGCCGGGGAACACGAGATGCGCCAGCCATAGCTTGAACCGCTCCCATGCTGTCCTCTGTGTGGGCATCACCCATTCTCCATCATCTCTCGGGCCGTCGCCGTCGCCGTGGCCCTGGCCGTGGCCGTTTGGGACACCGTTGATTTAACGGGCCCGACACACTCGTGTTGAATACTGGGGTACCCCCATGAGGGACAGCGACCTGGGAGGGACTTCGGTCCCTCCCTTCGTCGTTCATGCAATGGTCCACCGCTACGGTTTTGAATCGAAATAGGCTCCTTCAGACATCATCAGGGGGGTCCCGAATGACCACAACGATTCATGCTCCGACAGGAGATGATGACGTCATCACGTTCGGCGGGATCCGGGGCATCTACTCACGCGAGCTCGGGGTGCAAGAGGTGACCAGCGTCGAAGGGACGAAGATCGAGATCAGGGCCCCGGGCGTCCGGATGGTCCTCACACCTGCGGCGGCCGACAAGCTGCGGCTATGGCTCGGCCAGTGGATCACGGATTCCGCCGGTGAGCCCCCCGTGGTCACCACTGGGTCGAGAATCAGTAGGCGGCGCAGCCGGTATGGATGAACGCTCCTTCGGGGCGCCCTGTCGCATCAGGGTTTAGAACTCCACTTCAGGCGCATCCGGATTATCCGGCCATCCGATTACCTCTGGGGCTTCCGTGGGCTCGTCGGGATCGTCTGTCGTGGTCGGAGGATCTTCGGTTGTGGTCATGCCTGGCTCCATACCCCACGGTCCGAGCCTCTAGTCACACACCTGACCGCTCTCGTGCACCGCCTTGTCGCTCCTGGGTCCCGACACAGGCAGACGGCCGCCGCCGCAAATATGGAGATCGGGGCAATCCGGGGCGGGAGAACGGAGCGGGAACGGCGGGGGACAAGGCCCGCCCCGGGGAGTGGCGTAAGCTCTTCCAGAGTCAGATTCTGAAGCCTTGTTCGCAAGGCGTCCGGATCTGGCACTTTTTGGTCGGCTTTCTGCGGACTCCGCAGGTGTCTGACCAGGAACGGGCTGTGGCGCAGCTTGGTTAGCGCGCTTGACTGGGGGTTCATTGCCGATGGCACGTGCGTTTACGTCCATTCCCGTCTGTTCCCTGGTCAGAGGTTGTTTTGTCGGGCGGGGGAGTGCTCACCAGGAGCTCTGAATTTGGGGGAATAACTTACTGGTTGAACTTACTGAAATCGGGTTCAGGCGGGCAGTAAGTCGGACAGCACCGACTCTTGACCTGTCACCACGTCCTTGCCCAGGTGGGCGTAGACCTTCGTGAGCATGGATAAATCCTTGTGCCCGTGAAGTTTCGCGATCTGCATGAGTGGCGTCTGCCCGCGTTCGACCATGAGAGTTATGCAGGTGTGTCGCAGCGTGTGGGGAGTTGCCTCGTCTGAGAGCGTCGCCGCTTTATCGCGAACCTTGTTGAAGGAGCGCAGATAGGTCTCGGGACGCACCGGCGTTCCCTCTCTGCTCGTGAACACCAGTTTGTCGGGGTTCCACACCGGAGGCACGTCGAACAGTGATGCCCATGCCTCGCGGTCCGCCTCCTGCCGGGCCTTGTGAGCCTCGAGAATCTTTAGGACAGCCTCAGAGATCGGGATATCCCGTACCGACCATTGGTTCTTCGTTTTGCCTCTCGGAATCAGCCTGCCGCCGATACGTTGCTGCCCGTGGAGTACATGCAGGATGCCGTTCTTGGTGTCGATATCGCTCCACGACAGGGCCAGCACTTCGCCACCACGTAGCCCATGGTGCAGCTGGAGCACCCACGCGGCGTAGAAGCGGTCATCCTGTGCCGCCACGAGGAACTGCCTGGCTTCGTCCGTGGTGAAGTAGTCCGGTACCTTCGTATTGTCCTCGCTCGTCTTGGGGAGCTTCGCCTTGCGGGCGACATTCTCCGACAGGCGATCCTCCGATATGGCGTGATCCAGCGCCATGGCGAGCACCTTGCGTAAGAGGCGCTTGGACGAGAGGCTCAGGTCCTCCGCCACGAATGGCTTGGGTTTGATGTTGCGCCGTCTCTTGGGTTCGGGGCGTTCCCGCGTCGACGGCGGACGCCTCTTCGTCTTGACGGTTCGGAGAAACTTGTTCACATCTGAGACCTTCAGGTCACCAATTGCGAAGTCTCCGAATGCTGGCTTCAAGTGAACGGTGATTTGTGATCTGTAATTGTCTGCGGTCGATCCGCTCACGCCCATGTAGTGCGCCGACCATTCGTCCAAAAGTGCTCCGATGGTGCCGGGAGCAGACTCACCATCTGGCACAGGAGGCACGTACAAACCGTCAGGGTACTCAGCGAGCAGTTCCGCCTTCGCGATCACCGCAGCATCCTCGCTATCTGCGGTGCGAGTCCCGGAGAATCTTTTTGCCGTCGGGGCCTTTCAGGGTCACCTGTGCCAGCCATTTGCCGGTGGGTTTCCCGTTGCCGTCATTCCGCGGGAACACGCTCCCTTCGCCCTTGGCTCGCTGTGCCGTCCGTGTCTTCAACGCTGTAGCCACTTATCCTCATTCCTCCTCAATCCTCGCTGCCGGCTGAGAGTCACTCGCCAGCCGGACGGGTCCGTTGGCGAATCCAGCTGGCAAACCATGCTTCGTCAACCTCGTGTCCGGCCACCGAGAAGATGGCTTCCTCTGCCTCGTCGACGTCGGGTGGATCGGGATCCCAGACCACACCGTTGAGGTCGAGGAACATCACGAGGCACGCCCAGCTGGCTCGCTTGTTCCCGTCGGGCAGGGGGTGATTCCACGCCAGATGACAGGTGAGCACGGCGGCCTTATCGAGCAGGTCGGGGTAGAAGTCCTGGTCGCCGAAGCTGGCTTGGGGGGCGTGTAGCGCCGAATCAGCGAGGTTGATGCTGCCAGAGTTCGCGAGGACCTCGGCATCGATTCCGGTGACCTGTTCGGCAAGCCAGAAGAACTCGGGCAGTGAAATGAACCGAGTCAACGGGCGAGTCGGTCCAGCAGTTCCTTGTCGCGCTTGAGGAGCCGGTTGGCTCGGCTGGTGAACTCCTTGTCGGCGCGCACACGCGCAACCTCCGCGGAAAGAGACTCGATGATAAGCGCATTCACGCTTGTGCCCTTGACGCGGGCAACCGCCTCAGCCGCTTCGGCCAAGTCCTCGGGGAGTCGCACAGTGGTCTGCTTTGCCATGACATCACGATATCACGATGTCAGTAACCCGATACTCCAATCGGATAGGCGGGGCAGATTGCAACCTAACCAGCACCGAGTGCCTACTTTCGCGAGCGGAATACAGTGCCCTTGAATCGAACTACAGCGCCTATCACGCTGCCCGCTGTCCCGCAGGGGAGTAGCCGCGGCCACTGGCGTAGGCGATGACCTCGGACTCGCTCAGAAGGACCTCTTTGAGGGGCTTCCAACTGTCCACCCGGGCAAAGGTCCGAAGGTCGCGTAACCAGCGGATTGAAAGATATGGGTGCTTGGCGTGCAGCTCTTTGTACGTGGCGGCATCGGCTGGAATCAGCCGGGTGGTTGGTGTCCTCACCATCGGGAGTACCTCGGCAGGGCGGCGGCAAGAGCCTCCGTCGGGGCGGCGAGGACTGTGAGCCGAATCCCGAACTCCCGGCCTCTGTGGACTCCAATGCAGCACGGGAGCAGAAGGCGCCACCGACCGCCCAAGACGACACTGACCCCCGAGCGGGACAGGGCTGGCTGTAGCGGCGAGGAGAGGCGCAAAGCTTCGTCGCCAACGACCAGCGTCAGGTCTTGGCCGGGCGACGTCCCGTCATCCCTCACTTCAGCTCGGTGCTCACGCACCGGGGATCTCTTTCCACCGGCGTGCGTGCTCTTCCTCGCGCCCGAGCTTGGCGGAGAGAGCCTCGGCTCGTGAAGCGGCGGCGGCAAACATCCGGGCGGCCTCGGGGTCGGTGATACAGAAGAAGCCGGAGGCGTAGGCGGCGAGCTCGACGAGATGGGTGAGCTGGGCTGCGGTCATGGGGTCGCTCCTGTGGGTGGTGGGAACTTCTTCGGGGCCGAGTCCGGACCCATTCCGGCATCATCGGACAAGGCAGGATTTCCACCCTCTTGGTGGGGTTGGGGTACGCCAAATCCGGACCAGGGTGAGCTCAGACGGGCAGCTGGGGCGGCGTAGGGCAAGCCTGAGGGGCCGGCTCCGCTCGTACCCGGCCGGATCGGTTGAAGTTCCTTTGGGTGCACTCACACGTCAGGCCACCAGGCGGTCGATGGCGATCCGCCGCCGCCGCCGGAGGTGGCGGGCGGGTAGTCCGGCGAGCTGGGCCACCTCGGTCAGCGACATTCCGAGGACTCTCGTCGCATAGAGCACAGCGGCGTCGGCGCCCTTGAGGCCGTGTCCGGTCGCCTCGGACAGGGCACCGGCCAAGAGCTCCTCACCGGTGCGACCAATCGATGCCGGGAGGGTGTCCAACGCAGCGGGGCTGCCGCTCTGGCGGGAGCGGTGCCGACGTTCACTGCCCTGGAGGGTGCGGAGCCGGGTGCGGACTCCTGACAAGAGGTCACCGGCGGCGTAGGGGCGGTGGGTGCCTGACCATCTGCTCGTGAGCTCCCAGAGGGCAGAAACGGCGTCGGCATGGAAGGCGTCGAGGTCGCACCATGGCCCCTCGGTCAGGTCGAAGCGCCGGCGGAGGGCGAGGACCCCGGGGATGAGAGCCTCGATGATGGCCCGGGGAACGAGAGCGTCGGTGTCTGCACTTCTGAGCATGGCCGTGATCACCTCGGCGGCCTCGTTGCGCGACAGCCGGCCCGAGGAGAGGGAGAGGGCAGCGACCAACTCGGCCAGGTTGTCGACCTTGAGGTCGGCGACCACCGGTTCGCACCGAGCCAGGCGATGACAGGCGGCTCTCGATTGGGGAGTGGTCCCGAGGGCCAGCCATTCGCTTCGGAGACATCTGATTGTGGGGGAGTCCATGGCCGCCACGATGAAGGAGGGCCGTAATGGAAACCTTCATGATTACCTTCATGGTGGAAAGAAAATCGAAAAAACTTTCCCACCGGACACACCATCAGCTCAGGGAGTCGGAGAATCAGGGGACCGACAAAGCACCAGCTCAGAGGGTTCATGGTTCCAACCATGAAGGGCTAATGGTCGGAACCGGGCTCTTCGGTGCGGGCGAAAGCGGTGGCATCCGATTGCCACAGGCCACGCCGACGCCGTTCGGCGCTCGGCGTGATGGGACCGGTGCGCCGGCTTGGTTGGTGGGCTCTTCTTGCTCCCCTCCCGCTTCGGTGTCACACCGAAACCAGCCGGTGGAGTCGGACCGGGGCGCGGTGCTGGTCTCGTCGACCAGTCCGTTTCCCCGGCCCGCTCCCCGAACCGGACGTGCGACTTTCACCGCATCCGGCTCTCCACAGATCGGAGGGGTCAAGCGGTGGCGCTGATCTCCTGGTCCCACGGCCTGGCGATGTAGTAGCCCCTCCAGCGGTAGCGGGTGACCGCCACCGCTGACGGGTCGAACAGCACCGTGCCGTTCTGCTCCGGCCACCACGTCGTGGAGAAGTAGCGCCGTCGCAGATGCTTCCAACCATTGCGGCCGTGCTTGCGGCGAAGCCACTGCACCACCCGGTTCCACGTGTAGTGGCGTAGGTAGGCAAAGGTCGCCTTGGAGCTGGCGTAACGGAAGTAAGAGGTCCAACCTCGAAGGATCGGGTTCAACCGCCCGATGAGGTCGGCCAGAGTTTGGTTCGTGCTGGTTCTGCTTGCAGCCTTCACCTTTGACTTCACCGAGGCGAGCGCCTTTTTGGAAGGAAAGGTGTAGACGTAGAGCTTCTTCGACCCCCTCTGTGGCTGCCGCTGGATGCGAAAGCCGAGAAAGTCGAAGCCCTCGTCGATGTGACACTCCCTCGTCTTCTCCTCCGACAGGACGAGCCCGGCGGTGGAGAGAACCGCTGTGACCTCCTCTCGCAGTTCGGCGGCGTGCGCTTTGGTGCCGGCCACCATGACCACGAAATCGTCCGCGTAGCGGACGAGGCGGTAGGTGGGTCGGCCGTTGCGACGCCGCGTCGAGCGCGAGGAGGGCGAGCCGAACTGCCTCCATGCCTCGGCGAAATACTCGTCGAGGGCAGAGAGGGCAATGTTGGCCAGCAGCGGCGAGAGGATGCCGCCTTGGGGCGTGCCGGTCCAGGTGTCCCTTGACACGCCGTCCTCGGAGAGGACGCCAGCCATTAGGAACGCCTTGACGAGGCGTAGGAGACGCCGGTCCCCGATCCGCCTGCGCACCCGGTCCATCAGGGCCGTGTGGTCGATGCGGTCGAAGCATGCTTCGATGTCACCTTCGAGCACCCATTCATAGGAGTGGATGGCGAGTTGGTGAATCTCGGTGATGGCGTCCTGCGCCCTCCGAGACGGACGGAACCCGTAAGAAGAAGGGTAGAAATCCGCCTCGAAGATCGGCTCGAGGACCAGCTTCAAGCTGGCCTGCACGCATCGGTCCCGTGCAGTTGGGATGCCGAGGCGGCGGAACTTGCCCGGAGCCTTGGGAATCATCCGCTCCCGCACGGGAAGTGGCACGAAGGTCCCTGCCTTGAGCTCAGCTCGCAACAGGGGCAGCAATGTGTCTCCGCCGAAGATGACGTCGCTCGGTTTCACGCCGTCGACTCCGGCCGTCCGTGCTCCTCGATTGCCCCGCACCCGCTTCCAGGCCACGACCAAGAAGGCGGGATCGGCGACGAGGTTGAACAGGTCATCGAACCGGCGATCAGGTTCACCGGTTGCCCATCCGTGCAGTTTGGCCTGGATCTCCAGTACCCTTGCTTCGGCTTCTTCGAGCGTCGGCCAAGGTGCGTCGGTATTCACCGTCGACCTCCTGGCATTCCATTTGCCTCACTGCTGATCTGCTGGCTCCCTTCGCCATGTAGCCGGCTTTCCCGGCCTCGGACTACTACGGAGCCTCCGCCCCATCCCGGCGCTACCGGCCGACGACGGACCTGCCCTGATCCGCCCCGGTTGGGCGGGGACGAGGGAGGCGTCGGGATGGTTCCCGTGTTCACTGCGCACCCGTTGACGGGGTAGGCACCCAGCTCTTCCCCTGCAGCCTCGCTTCGGTTACGCCGCAGGCCTTCACCGGAGCCTCCTGGCCGACCATTAAAAACCGGCGTCGGAGTCGTCGTTCCCAACTGTCGGAAACGACGTGCACTGCGGCCCGGCCCATATCCACCAGGTTGGAGCCGGTGCAGCGCTTGAGGGGGTTCAACCACTGGTTTCTGCATTCGTGTACCTTCCCGTCTTGCTTGCCGGACCCGGGCCGTCTGGCAGTGCCGACCCGTCCCGTCGTTGTCAGGGCTGCTCCCACCCTTCCCTGCGTCTCCAGGGTCAGGCTGCCCTCAGCTTCACCTCCCTGCTGCGACAGGCAGGTGGTGGGGTCCTTTCATCCCCACCGGGTATCGCAGCGCCTCACGGCGCACTCAATGGTCGCTGCGGAATACAGCTCGCCCCCGGAGATCGCCGGCACGCCGGCGGAGGGGTCGGCCTTTATGTCCTCGTTCGGCCTCCGGCCGACCCTTGACCGCTGGTCTCGGTGCGGGCAATGCGCTTCCAGCGATTGATGACGCACCAGGCGGGGCGAAAAGCGCCCCGCCGGTCATCAATCACAAGGAGAAGAAAACCATGTCAAATGCCATCACCATCACGGGCAACCTGACCCGCGAGCCGGAAATTCGCTACACCAAGGAAGGCCAAGCCACGGCCCAACTCGGCGTGGCCGTCAACCGGCGCTGGCAGGACCGCACGACTCAGGAGTGGCAGGAGGCCACGGCGTTCTTCGACGTGGTGTGCTGGCGGGATCTGGCTTCCGAATGGCATCTCTTGGGGGCCCGTGTGGGTACCTTGCAGGGCGAGGCGGACGATGACTGTATCGCCCACTGTCCAGACGCGATAGAGCTCTCGGTGCATGTCGGCGAATGCCGTCCCGTATTGCCTCACGGGATAGTCCAAGTTTTCGGTGCCCTGGTAGGTGACTCCTATGGAGTTGTCGATGAAGACACCATCGTCGGTAAAGCATGCCTTCCATCCTTGGAGATCCATTCTTTCAGCAGTTGCATACGCCTGACGAACAAATGATTCCGGGTGGGAGCTGTCCTGTGATGCTGGCATTCGATCCTCCTCTTTTGTCGGCTCTTGTTCAGATCCAGCCGATGCTTTGATTCGTACTCGTGTGGCGTGGCGCCGGGGCAACCGCTAGTGACCGATTCGACACTTGTGTCGAACGACTTGATATGGCAGCGGACACCGATGCACCCAGTCTGCGGCGACTTAGCCGTATATCGCATCGAGGAAATCCTCAGCTTGGACGCCAATACCCGCTGTTCTTCGAACTCTGCTCGCTACTGAGTCTTCCTTGGCGAAAGGTATCGACCGTCACCGCCTTTCGGACTTTCGGCCGAGATCACGCGTCCTCGTGGAGCGAACTGTGCATCTCCCAAATCAGAACTTCGGCGGGTTCGACGGCTTCAAGGCTGCGTCCTCCGGCTGAAGTGAGACGGCCAGCAACCCCAGCGTAAAGCGTTCCGGATTCCTCCAGTTCTACCGTTCCGCGAGCTATATAGACATGGACGAAAGGTGCATCCGGAACCTCCACTCGTCTGCCGGGGTCGAGTCGTGCCACATGCAGAGCGGCGGAGTGATTGTGGATTTTTATAGCTGCTTCGTTCCGATATCTCGCAATGCCGGAGGTGACAACAGCCAGTCTATTGTCGAGATCGGAGGACTCGAGTTCCAATTGCATATAGCCGGGAGTTACCTCGAGCTCATCCGGAACGACCCACATCTGGACGAGATCCACCGGCTCTCCGCCAAGGGGAGAGTCAGCTAGAGAACCGTTCCGTTCCGAGTGCCAGATACCAGTACCAGCGGCCATTCCTTGGGCCAGATTTGGATGGATGAATCCGCTGTGCCCTTCTCAATCCTCGTGGACCAGGGCACCGGCGAGGACCCACGTGACGATCTCCATGTTTCGATGCGGATGCGTATCGAAGCCTGATCGAGGCGCGATCGTGTCGTGGTTGTTGACGACAAGAACGCCATGGTGTGTATCCCGTCCTAGAGCAACAACACCGGTATCGAATGAATGGCGCCCGTGCAACCAATCCAATCTGGTTTGATTGCGATCTTCGGCCCGGCGAACAACCACGGTCTCGCGTATCGGCTTCGTCGCGCTCATTTCACCGAACTCGATTCCTTAGCTCTGGCCGTGCTGGGCAAATTGAGGTCACCACCAAGTGTCCCAAGGGCGGTCATAGTGCGATCTGGGTAGATTGCGACTGAACGCACGACGTCTGTCAGGCGGACTTCAGCAGGCGCGTGGTAAGTACGATGTCAACGACGTCGGGGACAGTTTCGACGCGTGCCCAATCCCGCTGGAGCTCGCAGGCGAGAGAAACCCAGCTGATCGGATGGGCCCCGGCCTGGACGATTCGGGCCAGGCCGGCACGATGCGCCTCGGGGGAAGTTCCCCCAACAGCGTCCACAACGGCGTAGACCTCGTATCCTTCTCGCATTGCATCGAGCGATGGAAACGCCAGACATACCTCCGTCCATAGAGCAGTCATGATGAGTTTCTTGCGACCGGTCGCTTCGACGGCACGTCGGAATTCGACGTCCTCCCATGAATTTGATCTGAGTTCTGTCGATCTCCACACTGTCGTATAAGACTGCCTTGAGCTCGGGAAGCGTGTGACCTTGGCCATTGGCAACATTGACGGTCGACAGCACGACAGGGAGACCGAATGTTTTGCCGAGACGACCAACTGAGACGATGTTGTCCAACAACATGTCGTGGTCGATAGAACGGACAGCCTGGATCTGGCTCGGTTGATAATCGATCACGACAAGGGCTGCGTTCTCAGGAGTAAGCAGCGGATCCGTAGAGGGGTTCCTCACTAGTTCACTGGTCATGGGGATCCTTTCGGGGAACGGGGGACGTCGCGGCACACTCGACCCGCTGGTCCGCCGGAGTGGGCATCACGCCGTCGCGGTCCGCGTTATTCTTCCAAGATGGGCTTCCGCCGCTCTGACGGCGTCCATGAAATCCTTAGTCTTGACTGGATAGGGTGGTGGAATAAGGCGCTCCCGTGGGGTGTACGGGCAGTTCGAGCATCAACGCTTGAATGACACGACCCGACATGCCATTCGCCACGGACTAGGGAACTCATGGATGCGAGACTCGGAGAACTGTGTCAGCTCTCGGAGTCCGATAACTTCCCGTTGACTCATCCCTCGAGACAGCTCGTCTCCGGCCCTCCAGCTGGCACTTCTTCAGCTACCCTCCAGGATGGAAAGTACCTGTACAGGAGCGGATTAGCAGCTTGGAGGTGTTGGGTGATCGAGTCCAATGGAACGTCAGCCCCCCAGTCAGTGCACCCAGCACTACCGCTAGGATCTTCGACTAGCACCTGGGATTGGGAGGCATTCAAGGAGCAAGGCGACCGACTTCGTCTGGTGATCCGTAGGCCGTGGAGGAACTTCGCGCTCGAAGACGGAGAGGTAGGCCGATAATGGGATCAGCCAATTCAGGCGAGGCTCCAACAGTTCTGCTCGGGCGGCGAAACGAACGCGAGATCCTCGACGGGGTCTTGAACGGGGCACGCTCTGGTCACGGCAGGTCGATCGTGATTCGCGGGGACCCCGGGATTGGGAAGTCCACCTTGTTGGATTACGCGATTGATTCGGCAACGGGATTCCAAGTGTTGCGTGCGGTTGGGAACGAATCCGAGAAGGAGTTCCCATTTGCTGCTGCCCATCAGCTCTGCACACCGAGTTTGGCTACCCTTGAAGAGCTTTCAGCGTCCCAGCGAGATGTTCTTCAGGTGGCCTTCGGCAATGTTGCCGGCCCGGCACCTGATCGGTTGTCAGTGGGACTCGCTCTCCTTGGTCTTCTGTCCCAGCTGGCTTCCAAGAACTCCGTCCTATGCATTATCGACGATGCGCAATGGCTTGATCGAGATTCAGTCCAGGCGTTCGCAATCGTGGCCCGTCGGATCGAGTCAGAACGTATTGCGTTCCTCTTCGGCGCCCGAACCGCTCCCGATGAACTCAATGGGCTCAAGGATCTCGTAGTCGAGGGTCTCGATACAGCGGAGGCAAGCGTCCTTCTTCGCTCTGCCATTGCCGGCCCTTTTGACCAACACGTATTTAACCGCATCATTGCGGAAACACGTGGGAATCCACTTGCCTTGCTCGAACTGCATCGCGGGCTGACATCGGCCGAATTAGCCGGGGGGTTCGCTCTACCCGTATCAGTACCCCTGGCGGCTCGGATTGAGGCCAGTTTCCGCCGCCGCATGGCAAATCTCCCACTATCTTCCCGACGCCTGCTCCTCGTAGCGGCCGCCGACCCGACAGGTGATCCGGTTCTTGTGTGGCGCGCCGCTCGGCGCCTCGGAGTCGACGAATCAGCAGCTGACGGGGTTGAAGCTGCTGCTCTACTGGAGATGTCTCGACGGGTCATCTTTCGCCACCCTTTGGTCCGGTCAGCTACTTACAATGCGGCAACGCCCGCTGAGCGACGCGAGGTGCACCGAGCGTTAGCTGATGCCACCGACGCAGGTGAGGACCCTGACCGCCGGGCGTGGCACCGTGCGCAGTCGGCCTGGCACCCAGACGAAGAATTGGCAACAGATTTGGAGGTCTCAGCCAGCCGAGCTCGAGAGCGCGGCGGCATTGCGGCCGCTGCTGCATTCTTGGAGCGAGCGGCCGAACTAACGGTCGACTCGAAACAGCAAGTGTCTCGAACGCTGGCAGCTGCTGAAGCCAAACGACAAGCGGGCGCGCTCGAAGCTGCGTTGGAGCTCGCATCGAGCGCAGAACGAGGTTCTTTGGACGACTATCAGCAGGCACAGATTGACATGCTCCGAGCCCAGGTGTCCTTCGCTTCCGAACGAGGACGCGACGCCCCGCTTCTGTTACTCACGGCCGCGCAAGATCTTGAGCTCCACGATGCGACACTGGCGCGAGAGACGTATCTCGACGCCATTACTGCGGCGATTTTCGCCGGCAAGCTAGCCAAAGGGGGTCATGCCCGAGATATCGCTAGGGCGGCACTCGCCGCGCCGGAACCTCTTGGACGTCCGGGCGCGTCGGACCTGCTCCTCCGAGCTCTGGCGCTCTTAGTGTTGGAAGGCCCCGTGGTCGGGACGCCCGTGGCAAAGCAGGCCCTAGTTGCGTTTTCCGGCGATGCGGTCGGCTCGGAAGAACGTCTGCGATGGTCGTGGTTAGCTGGGCGTACCGCTGCGTTCATCTGGGACTACGACACCTGGGATGCCCTCACCCGCCGTCAAGTTGAAGCAGCACGCGTGGCGGGAGCGCTCAGTGTTCTGCCATTGACTCTTAGCACCACTGCGGGCGTACAGGTTTTTGCGGGACGACTGTCAGAGGCGGAATCCCTCTTTGAACAAGCGGAAGAAGTGTCGGATGCGACGGATACGAGGACCGCCAGATATGCCGCGGTGCTGGTTGCCGCGTTTCGCGGTTACGAGCGGGAGGCCCGAGACTTCATAAGTGCGGCCGCGAAGGACTTTGCTGCTAGAGGTGAAGGCATGGGCGTGACCCTGACAAGATGCGCCGAGGCGGTGCTCTGCAACGGGCTTGGGCTCTATGAAGAGGCGTTTGTTGCCGCCGAAGACGCCCTGGCGGATCCCTACGAATTGTGGTTTTGGCCTTGGGCGACTGTTGAGCTGATCGAAGCTGCCAGTCGAACGGGGCGAACTCCAGCCGCCACACCGGCTTTCGAACGGTTGACCGAGAGTACGGCTGCCAGTGGTACCGTGTGGGCAGGAGCGGTCGAAGATCGATGCCGTGCGCTGCTCAGCGAAGGTGTTCTCGCCGAGACTCTATATCGGAGTGCCATAGAAAGGCTCTTGCCCACCGCATTGCGTCTAGACCTTGCTCGCACCCACCTCCTCTTCGGCGAGTGGCTGCGCCGCGAGAGCCGCCCTGCAGATGCTCGCGAGCAGCTACGGGCTGCCCACAGACTCTTCACTGACTTTGGGAGCGAGAGTTATGCCGAGAGGGCACGCATCGAATTGGCCGCAACGGGTGAGCGCACGCGCAAACGATCCTTTGACTCTAGTGGCTTCCTCACGCCTCAAGAGAAGCGCGTCGCGCAGCTTGCGAGCCGCGGAAGTACGAACGCTGAGATTGCTGCCCAAATGTTCATCAGCACGAGTACCGTCGAGTATCACCTCCATAAGGCGTATCGGAAGCTCGGAGTGAGATCGCGGACAGAGTTGGCGAGGCATGTTCTTGACTCGGAGTAGGTAACCGAGAGCAAGTCGAGTCTTCGTTGGTCAAGGGTCGTGGCCAGTTTCCTCCCGGACCTGGTCGGAGGATCAACCGACCAAGGGCACAGGTCGATGACGAGAGGCTTCCAATTCTGGGGCGGAGGACGCCCAGGATCAGCTTGTGGAGCCGCTTGGCTCCGTGATGCTCGTCGGTCGAGCAACTTGCACACGTAGTCCGAACAACCTCCTGCCACTGTATTAGGACTGACCCGGTCAAGAGACGGCGGCCGGGAGGATCGAACGGGGATTGCGCGTCGGCGGAAAACCTATGGCAAGCGCGTGAGCAAGCAGAACTAAGGATTCTCTGGATGCTATGGCGGGCGGCGAAAGCGAAGCTGGACAAGTAGACAATCCCCTGCGAATTCGACACCAACTCAGACTGGAGACGAGACATGAAAATCGCGCTCACCGGCGCCAACGGGTTCATCGGATCCCACATCCTCACGGAACTTCGATCTGGTGGCCACGAGGTTATTGCTCTCGTTCGAGACGACGCCGAGGCGAGCAGCGTCGCTACCAACGGTGCGACGCCGGCTATCGTCGACCTCTACGACCGACCGACAGTCGTCAAGTTGTTCAGCGACGCCGACGGTGCGGCCCACACAGCGAGCCCTGGTGACGAGACGAGCGCCAACCTGGACTCCGCTGTGGTCGATGCGGCCATCGATGCGTTCGGAGCCATCGGCAAGCCCTATGCCCACATCGGTGGTCTCTGGACTTTCGGATCCAATACGTCGATCACAGAGGAGTCGCCTTTCAACCCAGCCGGGATGGTTGCGTGGCAGCCGGCAATCGTCGAGCGGATTATGGGCAAGTCCGGTATGCGCGGGATCGTGATCGTGTCAAGTGTCGCCTACGGCGACGGCGGCGGCGGCCTTCCTGGACTCCTGCTCGGCTCTCCCCGGGACGCCGAGGGTAACTTGATCATGGTCGGTAGCGGGCAACAGCGGTGGTCGACCGTTCACGTGGCGGACTTGGCGGCGGTGTTCCGGCTCGTGTTGGAAAAGGACACCGCCAGCGGCACCTTCGTTGTTGGAAACGGGCTGAACCCCACGGTCGCGGACCTGACCGAAGCTGCCGCCGTTGCGGTCGGGGCTCCTGGAGCGGTCCCGGGGTCCGAAGAGGAGGTACGCGGACGGGTTGGCGATTACTTCGCCGAGGTACTCCTGCTCGACCAAGCCACGACGGGAGCCAAGGCCCGTGCGGTGCTCGGGTGGCAGCCTTCTCATCCCGGTCTGGTCGAGGAATTCCGAACCGGAAGTTACCGACAGTAATTACTGCACCCGGCCATTAGCTGATACGAAAAGCGAGGCTCACGTGAGCGACATTGCACAACACTGGATCGACGGTGAATGGGTCGATTCGGACGCGGTTTCTGAATCAATCAATCCTGCCACAGGTGAAATGCTGGGCCAGTGGTACGACGGCGGGGAGATCGAGGCCGCTGCGGCGATCGCCGCTGCACGCCGGGCCTTCGATTCGTCCACTTGGTCACGTGATCGAGCGCTCCGCAACCAGGCTCTTACAGAGCTGGGCCAGTGCTTCGATGCTCATGCTGAGGAAATCGGTACGTTGATTACGAAGGAAAACGGGAAGAAAATATCCGAGGGTCTGTTCGAGGGAGGCTCTCCAAGCCCGACGTTGCGACACAACGCGGCCATGGCCTTGACCGACACCGGCATCGCCGCCGAGGTTGCTCCCGGGCAGTGGTACACCACCTACGCAGAGCCCGCTGGGGTGGTCGGGATAATCGTCCCTTGGAACTCGCCGCTTGCGCTGCTGATCCGTTCCCTCGGTCCCGCCCTAGCTGCTGGGAATACCGTGGCCGTGAAAATGCCGGGTCCCACCGCCTTGGTGGCCAACTTGATCTCGCAGATCATTGCTGAAGCGAAGTCGTTGCCTCCCGGTGTCGTCAATATCTTCACTGAATCGGGCAATTCCGGATCCCCATTTCTCGTGGCGTCACCCGAGGTGCAGGTCATCAGTTATACGGGAAGTAGCCCGGTTGGTCGCATCATCGCAGCGTCTGGCGCGGCCACGCTAAAGAGGATGAATCTGGAGCTCGGCGGAAAAACCCCGATGATCGTGTTCGACGACGCCGACCTTGATTCCGTAGTGCCATTGCTGGCAGCCGGGATTACCACCTTCTCCGGTCAATTCTGCATGACCGGGTCGCGGGTCCTGGTGCAGAGAGGAGTGGCCGACGAAGTCCGCACACGACTTGCCGACATACTGGAACACGTTCGAGTAGGCAACGGCCTCGACCCGCGCACTGACATGGGTCCCCTGATCGACAAGCCGAACGTTGCCAGGGTCGACGGGGTGGTCGAGAGGGCGCTCGCCTACGCCAAGCCGATTGTCCGGGGTGGTCCCGCTACCGAAGGAGATCTCGCCTCGGGCGCGTTCTATCGGCCTACCCTGCTCGAAGTGGACGACGTCAATACAGACATCGTGCAAAAAGAGGTGTTCGCACCGGTCGCCACCTTCGAGGTGTTCGATAGCGAAGCCGACGCTATTTGGCGCGGCAACGCGGGCGAGATGGGCTTGGCGGCCGGAGTCTTCACGAACGACCTCAACGTAAGCAACCGTCTCAGTCGTGCTCTTCAGGTCGGCACGGTCTGGACGAACACGTGGGCGGCGGTCAACGACGGATTCGCAGAGGGGGGCTACAAACAGAGCGGGATTGGGCGTCTGCGAGGGCCCATTGCGATATCCGAATTCCAAGAGGCCAAGACCGTTGTGCACTCGGTCCCGCCGACTGCCACTTGATCGACTCGAACCAAATGCTACTGACACCTATGAACCGCACCAGTCGCCGGTGCCAAACCGAACAGGAGAAGCCGTGAGTGCCAGTCCAATTGAAGTTGTCGGCGAGTGGCTCCAGAATCTGCTGGACCCCGATGCCGTCAACCGTCTCGTCGCCCCCGATGCCACCTACATATCCCTCAACACTGACAACCCGGAACTAAAACAAATCGAACCGTGGACCGGCACCTCGCACGGCCCAGAGGCGTTCCTCAGCAACATGGGGATGATGTTCACCCGCTGGGAGAACCAGGCCTTCAATGTTTCGACGATGTTCGCCTCCGACGAGAATGTCGCTGTGTTCGGTGATTTCCGCTACAAGTCGCACTCGCTCGGTAAGGTCGTGACGTCTCCCTTCTCCATCCACATAAAGGTTGTCGATGGGCAAGTCACCTACCTCCAGTTCCAAGAGGACACCTACGCCTCGGCAGCTAGCTTTCGCAAGGACGGCTCGTGGACCGTCCAGACCGAACCTGACGCTGCGCCATTCCAAGTCTGACGCGGAACTCAAACGAACCAGAAGCCAAATTAACGTGACCAACTATGTCCTGGAAAAGGACGCCCAAACATTTGTCGAAGCCCTCTCCCAATTCCCCCGCTCTACGAGATGTCGCCGGTAGACGCCCGTGGGGTTATCGACAATGTGCAAAACGGCCCCATCGAGAAGCCCGACGTCGATGACGTGTGGGTCACCGTACCTCTCGAGATCGGAGACGTTAAAGTCCGGATCGTCAAGCCAATCAACGCGGTCGGTGGTCTTCCCGTCATCCTGTATCTTCACGGCGGTGGCTGGGTCATTGGGAACGCCGGAAGCCACGATCGCTTGATACGCGAACTAGCGGTCAATGTCGACGCGGCAGTCGTGTTCGTCGAGTACTCACTAGCTCCTGAAGCAAAATACCCGGTACAGCTTGAGCAAGCGTACGGCGCTGCCCAATGGGTGATGCAAAACGGAACACAAGAGGGCCTTGACTCGACGCGAATCGCAGTGGCTGGAGACTCAGCCGGAGGCAACATGGCCACGGTGCTCGCCATCATGGCCAAACAACGAGGCGATGTTGATTTCGTTCATCAGTCGCTCTTCTATCCGGTGACGGATGCGGCGATGGACACCGGCACTTATAGCGAGTTCAAGGACGGACCCTATATCAGCCACAAGATGATGTCATGGTTCTGGGATAACTATCTCCCTGAGGCCGGACTGGGAGCCGAGATCACGGCGTCGCCGCTCCGGGCGAGTCGTGAGCAATTGCAAGGCCTCCCTCCTGCTCTGGTCATCGTTGACGAGAACGACGTGCTGCGAGATGAAGGGGAAGCATACGCAGCCAAGCTACGAGAAGCGGGTGTTCCAACGGTCTGTGTTCGTTACAACGGAATCATTCACGACTTCATGATGCTCAATGCGCTGAGAGGGACAGAGTCCGCTCGTGGCGCCATCAATCAGGCAGTGTCCGCACTGCGTCACGCACTAGGTACTAACTCGAATTAGAAGAAGGCGTTGCGGATTGGGACGCCTTCGCAGTTGCACTGCTATGGGATTCCGCGGAGTGAACCCGGAAACGAGGAGACAAGGAGGTCTGATGTCCCTCTTCAGACTTGATGCCAGCATTCGTGTTGAAGAATCGAACAGTCGTGCCATCGCTGACCTGGTCGAACAGGAATGGCGAAATGCGCACCCAGATGAGCCAATTGTCCGCCGCCACGTCGGAGTCGATCCGGTTCCGGCGACGACGTGGGCGACAGCGGTCTTTGGGAGTCGCACACCAGCGGAATCACGCACCAACGAACAGCGGGCAGCCCTCGCCATGGCCGCTGAACTCACGGAAGAGCTTCTAGGAGCGGACGCTATGATCTTTGCTATACCGCTCTACAACTTCGGAGTTTCGCAACACTTCAAGACCTGGGTAGACCTGATCGTCACCGATTCCCGCATGGCAGCCGGTGCAGAACCATTGTTGGAGGGCACGCCGGCCGTCCTTGTGACGGTTCGGGGCGGGGCGTATGGGGCCGGCACCCCCCGGGAGGGGTGGGACCACGCCACCGGCTGGTACAGGCGCATATTGGCTGACGTATGGCGTCTTGACCTCGAAGTAGTCGAGGCGGAACTCACGCTCGTCGGTGTCAATCCCGCGCTGGATCAGTTCAAGGAGTTGGCCTCGACGCTTCGCCGTGAAGCCGAGGAGCACGCTCGGCACCTGGGGAGAATGCTTGGCGCTTCGAACCAGCAAACCTCAGTCGCATAGTTCACCAAACGGTCTGGAAGGAACTGCCAAGTGTCCAGCCCTGCGCCCGTCGTCGCGGGACGCCGCGTCGCATTCGTTATGTGGTTTCCCGTCCTTTTCGCAATAGCTCTCCCGGTGGTCTTTGAGCTCGCCTTTCATGCGCCTCAACCGCATCAGATCCCAATCGCTGTGGTCGGAGGTCCAAGACAGGTCGGGGTGGTACGTCAGAAGCTCCACACCGTCAGCTCTGGTGGATTCAAGGTCGAACTCGCGCCAACGAAGACTGCGGCAGTCTCCGCGGTCCGTAACCAAAGGGTGGCGGCTGCGTACCTGGGTGGCTCGTCATCAAGTTCCGATCTCTACGTGGCCCGGGCTGCCTCGGCCATCAGAGCAACGTATCTGGAAGGGGTCTTCACCCAAATCGCCGTCGAGACTCGCACGTCGCCACCTCAACTGGTCGACCTCGTGCCCTTACTTCCAGGCGATAGCAATGCCGGAGTCCTCTTTTTCATGTTTCCGATGATGTTGGTTGGCGTTATCACGGTGCTTGTCCTGCTCCAGAGGGCGCCTACATGGTCGATCCAAAGCCGCATGGTTGCAGTGGTCGCAATGGGTGCAGTAGGAGCAGTGACGGCATACATCACCGTCGTTAACTTAAACGTCCTGCCCGATAAGCCTGTGTTGCTGCTCTATGCCTTTTTTCTCAGTCAGATCTTTGGTCAGTTAATGCTGGGCTCGGCTTCTCTGCTACGGCAGTACTTCCTACCGGTCTCCATGACCTTCGCACTGGTCCTCAGTGTCCCGTCGAGCGGCGGAACGGTCCCACCAGATTTGCTTCCAACCGGACTGCGGTATCTATCAAATGTGTTTCCTCTCGCACAAGGCGTGAAGATCACGAGAAGCGTGGCCTATTTCGACGGTGCGGACCTGGCGCCGCCAACGCTGATCCTCTTGTTGTGGGCCGCATTTGTAATCGTCGTCGTCGGTATCGCTTGGCGACGGCAGCCGAACCAGCGTCGTGTGGTCGAACCAGTCGTGGTGCCTTCGGCCGACTCTCCATCGAAAACTGCGCCTCGTCCCAATCTGACGATCCCTGGACGTACGGGAGTATCCCGAGTGTGATTGGGGACGCGAGGTCAACGTGGTTCGTGTAACCACCGAGGTACGAAGAATCGAGACTTTTGCAACCGCAAGTCAGACTTCTGAGGTCGCTGACCGCAATGCGCAACAAGTCCGCTCGATCCTCGGCCCGAACGAGGCGAACCTCATAAATCATGGCCTCCCGAGCGTCCCGTCCTCTGGCATGCTACCGGGGTGACAGTCCACACCAAGGCAGAGCACTTGCTGGGCAGAAAGGATGAGCGCGTGGCGCTCAATCGACTGCTGGGTTCCGCTCGAGAAGGCCGCAGTGCCGTTCTCGTTCTGCACGGAGACCCCGGGGTCGGGAAGACCGCACTGCTTGAGTACGCACTCGAAGCGGGTGAGGATTTTCGTGTGCTTCGAACGGCGGGAGCCGAGGGGGAGGCGGAGCTCGATTACGCCTCTCTGCAAGCGCTCTGTTCGCCAATCCTGGCTTTTCTCGATCGTCTCACCGATCCTCAGCGTGATGCCCTCCTAGTCGCCTTCGGCCTCAGAGCAGGACAGGCACCAAGCCCGTTTCTCATCGGGCTTGCGGTTCTCGGCCTCTTCTCGGAAGCTGCCAATCAGCAACCGCTGCTCTGCGTGGTCGATGATGGGCAGTGGCTCGACGACGCATCGGCGCGGGCGCTCGTGTTTGTGGCGCGCCGATTGCTGGCCGAACGGATCGCGATCGTATTCGCCACTCGTGAAGTTGGCAGCGGATTCGCCCGTCTCCCTGAGCTCAGCGTCGAGCCGCTAGGGCGCCCTGATGCTCGGGCACTGTTGGAGTCGGTTCTCGGGGGTCGGCTAGACGCGTCCGTAGTCGAGCGGATTATTGCCGAGACAGGCGGGAATCCGCTCGCTCTCCTGGAGCTCCCGCATGGGCTCACACCGGCCCAGCTCGCCGGTGGATTTGGTCTGCCCGCCGCACTCCCTCTGTCGGCTGGGATCGAGCGAGCCTTCACCCGGCGGCTGGCGCGGCTCCCGCCCGACACACGTCGACTCCTGCTCCTAGCCGCTGCGGAGCCGGTCGGCGACGCCGCACTTCTGTGGCGAGCCGCTCAACGGTTCGGAATTCCAGAGACGGCCATACTCGCCGCTGAGTCGGAGGGTTTGCTGACCCTGGACGGCACCGTGATGTTCCGCCATCCGCTGGTGCGCTCGGCCGTGTACGGCGCGGCTGATCCCAACGAGCGGCGTGAAGTTCACCGCGCCCTGGCTGACGCAACCGACCCGGATCGAGACCCGGATCGTCGAGCATGGCACAGGGCGCAGACCCTTTCGAAGCCCGATGAGGAGGTTGCAGCTGAGTTGGAGATGTCTGCAGCTCGAGCGCAGGCGCGTGGTGGCTTCGCGGCCGCGGCAGCGTTCCTGGAACGAGCGATGATATTGACCCCCGAGCAGCAGCGGAGGTCGAGGCGCGCACTTGCCGCGGCTCAAGCAAAGTTGCAGGCCGGAGCGCTGGATGAGGCATTGCGCTTGGTCGCAACGGCCGAGGCAGGGATCCTCAGTGTGGTCGAGCAGGCGAGAGCCTCGTTGTTACGCGGTCAGATTTCGTTTCTCGTGACACGTAGCGGCGACGCCGTGGCGTTGCTGCTCCATGCGGCCGAGCAGTTCCGAGAGGTCGAGCCCGCCTTGGCCCGCGAGACATATCTTGAGGCACTGACTGCGGCCATCTTTGCCGGGACGCTGGCTGGCGCGGGTGCAACCTCGAGTGACGTCGCAGCTGCGGCCGCGAGTGCTGCGCCGCCAGCGTCAGATCCCCGCGGACCAGACCTGCTTCTCAAAGGTTTGGTGGCCATATTCTCCGATGCCTACCCCGTCGCCGTGCCGATCCTGCGCCAGGCACAGAGTGCGGTGGAGGACATTATGGCGCCAGCCGAGCAACTGCGTTGGATGTGGGCAGCGACTGTCGCGACACAGTACCTTTGGGATGACGAGGGTTGGGAGCGACTGTCGGAACTGCATCTCCGGTTGGTTCGCGAGACCGGAGCGCTCAGCGAGTTGCCGATTGCCCTTGGTCATCGGGGTCAAATGCACGTCTTCGCGGGCGAACTGACGTTGGCGGCATCGCACCAGGAGGAGATCTACGAGGTAACGGAACTAACCGGAAGCTCCGTCGCCCCGTACCACGGGGTGAGCTTCGCGGCGATGCGTGGGCGTGAGGTCGAAGCGAGACAGACGTTCGATACCGCTCGGGCCGAGGCGATCGGGCGCGGCGAAGGGGCAGGCCTGTCGTTCATAGATTGGGCGGAGTCCATACTCTACAACGGGCTTGGAAAGTTTGCGGAAGCCCTGACCGCAGCGCGTCGGGTGGTTGGTCACACGGAGCTTGTCTCATCGAACTGGGCAATGCCTGAAATGATTGAGGCGGCAGTACGAGTTGGGGCTTTCGAGCTTGCCGCTGAAACCGATGGACTCCTGATAGACAGGAGTAGGGCCAGCGGGACGGATTGGGCGTTAGGGATCGCCGCTCGGTCACACGCGTTGGTCGCGGAGGACACACGAGCCGGTGACTTCTACGTTGAAGCTATTGAGCGACTCGGGCGCACGCGTATTGCCGTTGACCTTGCACGTTCACATCTTCTTTACGGTGAGTGGCTCCGGCGCCAGAGCCGGCGCATCGACGCCCGTGCCGAGCTGCGGATTGCTTACGAGATGTTCAGCGATTTTGGAATGGAGGCATTTGCTGAGCGAGCGCGAGTCGGATTGTTGGCAGGAGGCGAACGCGTTCCAAAGGGAGCTGTCGAAACGCTGAACGAACTGACCCCACAAGAGTCACAGGTGGCCCGGCTCGCTGCGCATGGAAACACGAACCGAGAGATCGCTGCTCAGCTGTTCATCAGTACGAGCACAGTCGAGTACCACTTGGCCAAAGCATTTCGTAAGCTTGATATCAAGTCACGAACGCAGCTCGCGAATCACTTGCGCGATTAGAAGCCAGCAGCAGCGAAGTCTATACGGGCTCTATTTCTGACGGAAAGACTCGGGTCCGACCTCTAGCGACAAGAGACACGCACGCGCCAGACATGTCGCTTAGCCGGTTTCCCTATTCCAGGGTCCAAAGTCGAAACCCCGTGATCGCCCGCTAGCGCTGCAAGATTACCGGATTGCAGCACCAAAGCAGTAACGACGCCCGCGCCCAAGAATATCAAGGAGGACCAGAGGAAGACCGTTGTATAGCTATGGACTAGAGCCCCTCGCAGGTTGGCGGGTGTCGGCGCTCGGCCCACAAGGTATGAGGTGGCAGCGCTGGCAGCGACGGTGTTGAGAAGGGACGTGCCGATGGATCCCCCCACCTGTTGCGCCGTGTTGAGGGTGGCTGATCCCACGCCGGCGTCCCGGGGTGCCAGTCCGAGGGTGCCAGTGCTGAAGGCTGGAGAGACGCACAATCCGGACCCGATTCCTAATACGAGCAGATACGGGAGTACATGGCTGACGTAAGACGAATGTAACCCAACCAGGTGGAGTCCGAAGATCCCCGCGGCGGACACGAGGAAACCGATCGGAACGATCGGCCGAGGTCCAAATCGCGGCAAGAGGACCCGATTGGATACTTGTGCCACGGAAGCCAAGGCGGCGACCAGAGGTAAGAAGGCAGCGCCGGTTTTCACCGGGCTGAACCTCAACGTACCCTGCAAGTAGTAAGTCAGGAACAAGAACACGCCGAATATACCGATACTGTTGAACAGCATCACCAATATTGATCCGCCGCGAGTTCGATTTAAAACGACCCGTGGCGGAAGCAGCGGGTACTTCGCGATGGTTTCGACATAGGCGAACGCACCAAGCAGGAGTACCGCCGCAGTAAGGAATCCGATCGTGATGGGATTTCCCCATGCCGTGGTCTCGGCGTGAGAGAAACCGAATACGAGCGAGAACAGCCCGCCAATCACGAGTAAAAGGCCAGGTAGATCCAAGGGATCGCGATCAGCCCCCTCGTCATTTTTCAGCCACAGCTGGGCGCCAGTGATGGCGATCACGGCAAACAGAAGGTTGACGAAGAGCGTCCATCGCCAAGACGCGTAGGAGGTGAGGATGCCACCTAGGAGTAGTCCCAGCGCGCCGCCTGCGCCGGCAATGGCTCCGTAGATGCCGAAGGCCTTCCCCCGCTCCGCCGGATCAGTGAAAGTGGTGGTCAAAAGTGCCAGAACGGAAGGGGCAAGCAGGGCCCCGAATGCGCCTTGGATCGTCCGGGCAATGACAAGCATCGCAAAACTAACGGAAGCACCTCCGATGGCTGAGGCCACTGCAAACCCGATCAGCCCAAGGATGAGCGTACGCTTGCGTCCGATCCGGTCACCGATGCGTCCGCCGAGGAGAAGCAAGCTTCCGAAGGCAAGTGAGTACGCGGTGATGATCCACTGGCGATCAGCGTTGGTGAAGTGCAGATCGTGTTGAGCAGTGGGTAGGGCGATGTTGATGATCGTGCTGTCCAGAATGACCATCAACTGAGCGACTCCAAGCACGGCGAGAATCCACCACCGCCGGCCATAATTGGCGGCATCAACCGAAACCGTATTTCTATCTGCATGTTCTAATGTCATCAACGTGGTCATTGGAATCCCACGTCCGTTGACTGACGACGAAACTGGCTCTTCGGTAGCGCTAGGTTCGCCACCAATTTGATGTAGGCGTCTTTCATCGTTCTGCCAGCCCAGAGGGGCTCAAGTTGCAGACACTTCAGGTCACAAGACTTTCGAGCAGTCCATCCGTTCATGATGGCGTTCTGGCTAGCCTGTCGAATCCATAGTTTCCTTAGTCTGGGACCAGCCACCCACGCTATGGGTGGCATTTCCGCACCGAGCGAGTCGTAGTTGTCTCATCAGATCGAATGTCGCTAGAACCGGGGCCCAAGCGGGTCTCGAAGGGGCCCGTGCGGCAGCGGGGTCGAAAGGCCCGGCACGCGGGAAGTCGTGGGTGGTCGGCCAGCTGCGTCAGATGATGACGGTTCCAGAAGTGGCCCAAGTTCTCGGGCTGCGGCCTCCGACCGTCTATGCGATCCTGAATGGCGTTCCCGAGGCTTCTGGGATCGAGGACCTGACGGTACTTATGGAACGGCTGGCGGAGATCGCAACTCAGGCTCAGCGCGTCGCTGACGGTAAGACTCCGCTAATCAGCCCCAACCCCGTGGGAATGCAACTCCTAGCTGACCACATTCGATGGGCATTTGAATGGCTCAGCACGGTCCAGCAACCGGTGCCCGACGTGGATATGGCAGGCATTCTCGGAAGCGGCCAACAGGGTGTTCGACACCCAGACTGACCTCAAGCACGCGAGGCAAGGGGTCATCACTGTGGCCACGACTGTAGCCACAGTGATGAACTTCCGTGGTTGGTGGCGAACTGCAGTGGTCGCGTCCTCCCACGTCAGCGACCATTCCTGGACGTGATCGGACCTCTCTAAACGCCTCTGGGGTGCATGACGCGCAAGAGGAGATGAACGAGCCTGGATCCGTGACTTCGATCCTGGACGGGCTATACCGTGTCAAGACAGGTGGACCCCTGGCGTAGCCACGCGTTGCCGTGGGGGCGGATTCGCTGTCGGAGTATGCTTCGACTCCCCCCCGATTGGGCCAGAAAAGCGATCAACTTACTTTTCGGACTTACTGACCGAATCGGATAGCAGGAAACAGGGCATAAAGTGGCTCTGAGTAGGAACGGGCTGTGGCGCAGCTTGGTTAGCGCGCTTGACTGGGGGTCAAGAGGTCCCGGGTTCAAATCCCGGCAGCCCGACGCTGTGAGCAGGGACTTTGGCGAAGAGTTAGCACTCGCCGCCACTCCGGTGGTCACAGAATGGTCACAAGAAATTCTGCTCAGGAGTTTTGGGCGCTGCGGTAGAGGTCGCCGACGAGTTGCGCTGCGCCGGCATCGTCGGCCGGGATGACGTGCGCGTAGACCTCTTGCACCATCCGTGCCGTATTGCCGAGTCGAGCCGCAACCACTTCGACCGGCACGCGCGCCTTCAGTGCGGCGGTCGCGAAGCTGTGGCGCAACCCGTGAGCGGTAATGCGAGGTCCCATCTCTTGGTCGGCATGGGTTTGGCTGCGTGTGAACTTGGCAAACGGGTGCGTTACGCCTCGAGGGTCGCCATCTCATCCGTGGGCTGATGCTGCGAACTGTATGTTCTCGGTGCGCTCGAAGCACCACGTCTCGACTGTCTCGGGCGCAGCTGGCCGATTGGCCCTGAGGTCGTTAACGAGAGTGCGGAGTGCGCCGTTGAGGTCGTCTTTGACGCTGGTCGGCTCGGCCATAGTCCAGCCTCGATTCACTAGGCGGACCCTTTGTTCAGAGCCAGCCGTAGCTTACCCTGGACAGCCCATTGCTACCGTCGACGGATGGACTGCATGCCCGACCTAGGCACCTCTCAGTCGTATCGTTTTTGGGCTGGGTCCCTCGTGCCGATTGGTTCTCCTTCATGTTCGACGGGAGGTTCTACTGGGTCAGCACCATCGCCAGGCTCCGGTTCCTCGTCGGGCCCATTGGTGGCTTCCAGAGTAAGCACGCCTTAGTTCCCCGATCCGGGTGGTTTCGGGACTGTGCCAGTGGGGGTGTGATTGTTCGGCTGGTGGGTCGGAGTCGGGTTGCCCCCGTTGCTGCAGGCAGCGAGGCTGAGGGTGAGCCCACCGGCGCCGACAACGAGATAGATTTTCCGCTTCAACGAGATTGTTCGGGCTCTCACGCAGGGCCCTCGTCCCTAATGTGTTGCGCCTCATTCTCACCCTTTTGCTTCGCGCTCTCGCCTGATGCCGTCGGTTCGGCCTTACCGGCGGCCCGTGGATGGCGGATCGGCGTGTCTGAAAGGTCCTCCGCTGTGACGCCCTGCTTCTCGAGCTCATCGACGACGGCTTGATCTCGGCTTGCCGCCGTGCCAGACGCCTTGTCCTGGGGATCTTGTGTCGGCTGCGGCGGGACTGCCGGCATGGTCGAAGTGGATGCGTTCTTTGTGGATGCCGTCACATGGCTGACCTTCTCGGTGACTTCCCTGGCCGCAGCGTCGGTGAGGTCAGTTGCTTTGTCAAATGCCGCGTCGACCGCTCCCCGGACCTCCGGACGGCCTGCGAGTTGCCGCAGCTGAGCCTCTAGTCGCTCATAGGGGGTACGACCTGCCCTCGATCCGAGGACAAATCCAATGGCAACCCCCACGAGTAACAAAAGTTTTTTCATCGTCGCCTCCGATTGCCTTCGTCGCACACATCTACCCAAGTGGCTCGACGTGAACCACGTTTCCTTTCTTCGGGCCGACTCGAAAGCCACAGCTGTTACGCACCGCTGCGTGGATTATTTCCAATGTCCTCGGGTATGGCACAATTGCCGGAGCGATTGGAAGTGGCTACTCCGATCGGTGGGGTCGTCGAGAAGTGGCGCCCACGCCTCCGGTCACCGGTTTAAACCCCTTACTGGCGCGTGCCATCAGGCGGGTCTCCACTGCCATCTTTGAGGTTGGCGATGTGACGCCGGAGGCGGGCGATTACCTCTTCGTCGCGAAGGCCCGATTCCTCTGCGAGAGCGTCGATGAGCTCCGAAGACGTGTGCAAGAGTCCGTTGATGAGGCTTCCCACGACCATGGTCACATCGTCGGCAGAAACCAATCGGAGAAATTCAGTTCCAAACCAGTCGTCCTCGACGCTCGACGCTGGATCGGCTCGGAAGGCTGTGATCAGCCAAAGCGCCAGCTCCATGTTCCCGTACTGGGCATCTGAGCTGTCAGCCATGGTGCCCTCCAAGGATCGCCGTCGGCGGGACAATGCTGGACCGTACACCTGGCCGCATCTTGCGCGTATGGACCGGATGCCCGAGCCAGGCGACGTGGTCCCGTACTCGTTCACGGCCATGCCCGGTCGGTGCCTCAGGCTGATTTACACGCCCCAGCTGCAGGCGGGGAACTGTCGCGAGACGCCGTATGGAAGGGGATCTGGAAGGACCGCAAGAGGAAGAGCTGGTACGTCGAGGCGTGCAAGGAGCACGCGCCGAAGGTGGCAGGCGGTCTAGCCGCCCCCCGCCAGATCCCAATGGAAGATGATCGCCAGGGTGATACCACCAACCATACGGCGACCAGAGCCAATGAAAGCCATTCCCATTTAGGGAGGTGCCGACCGCTCATCCGCCATTCTCCACGATCATCCGACGGGGCGGCTTTTCGCCCAATCCCAGTGCCTCCGAACTACTCGGATAGCCCGGAGGCCGGTCGTCCTGGCACGTAAAGGGATGGACGACCACTTCAGAACGTATTCCCCCGAGGTGGTCGTTTCGGTTGCAGTCGGGTTGCGATGCTCGGCGGTCACCCATTCTCCAGGATCGTGCGCCCGTCGCTTTGCCTAGCCCTTTTGGGACCTTGGACCCTGTTGGCAATCGGGAGTTGCTGGTGCAACATTCCATCGGGCGGAGGGGGACACCGCTCGGCGGGCGGCCTCCCTGACTTTCGACGGGGGGGCCGTTTCGCGTTCGCTCCCGCAATCTCGCCATCCCTGCATGCCCCTGATTCACCAAATAGCGAGGTTTTCTGCCACTTGCAAATGCAAACCTAACGCTGAAGCAAGGTTTGACGCGGTGACAGCTTTGCGGTCGGAGTGACCCAAAAGTGGGAAATTACCCACGTTTGGTACATTTTCCCATTTTGGGGAACGAATCAACACGTTGTGCATTTGAACATTTCGTGCAGACGGAACACTTCGTGCCAAATGAACAAAAGAACCCCGGGCGGAGGGGTACACGTGGCGCCCTTCGGGGCGCTTCGTCGCGTCAGGGCGCCCGGGCGGACGTGACTCCCCGGGCCGTTAGCTGTCAGTCCGGGGGAGTCCGTCGGCCCTTCGTCGCCGTCCCAGGGGGGTGGGGGGCAACGAGGTCAAACATACGGGTGAGTCATAAAAGCCAGCTGAAGATCCACCGGAGATTGGGTTACAGGTTCGGCGTAGCCGGCGAGACGATTCGGGTGCCTTCGGGCGCTCGTTTCGCGTCAGGGGCTAAAACGCGAACAAGCCCCCGAGCTGAGAGGCGGACGCCTCACGTTCGGGGGGGCTTGATCCGCTGCCTCGACCTCGCGAGTCGGCGGCATCACAAACATACCCACGATCTCCGAGATTCAACCCCTTGCGCCCATGCCCCCGTCAGCTCCAGAGGATGGCGGCAGCCAGCACGGCCAGCCCGGCAGCGATCAGCACGGCGTAGTAGGTCCGTGTCGCCAATGCAACGAGGGCCGCTACGCCGAACACGATCACGGCGATGAGCGCCAAAAGCTGTTTGGCATGAAGACTCGGAGTGACGATGACGGCGATATGGGCGAGGCTCATTTGCCAGGTATAGCCCACCCCAGGTTCCGATGCTCAGGAAAGAATCGCCCGCTCAGGAGCCCGTCAAATCGGAGGTCTACGCCGTGCACTTTCACCGTGTCCGATCCGGCGTCAGCAGTCCTGACGTGGCTGATGACGCCCGGCACCGGCGAACCGCTCACGTTCCTCGAGGAGCTGATTCGGCGGCCAGCGTGGCAGCGGTACGGGTCGTGTCGTGGTGAGGGCGTCGAAGCGTTCGTCCCCAGCGTCGGCGGCAACTTCACCCGGGCGAGAGAGCTCTGCGGCGGTTGCACGGTGCGCGCCGAGTGTCTCGATTTCGCCCTGGCCGATGAGGATTTGCATCGGCATGTGGGGAGGGACGACGGCACCGGAACGACGACAGATGAGGACGAGTAGGAGCTCCTTCGCACGCAACTCGACGGCTCAGATGCAGCAGCCGGCGTTTGCCAGACGCCGGACAAAGCCTAAGTGACTGTCGCGATTGTTTCCCCAGCGCGATCACACGATCGGCGATTGGGTGAGTCGGCGCAGGAGGTAGCGACTATGGGCGGCCCATATAAAGCCTTCGGTGACGATGGGATCGCGCTCGTAGTCGACCTGGAGGCGCCGACTGTTCATGAGCCAGGCCCAGCTGCGTTCGACGATCCAGCGTTTGGGGAGTGCCTTGAATTGGCCTGGGTGGATACGGTTCACGACTTCTACTCCGACGTGATGGTTGCGGCAGTGCTCGATGAAGGTGCGTTTGAAGCCCGAGTCGCACCACAGCTTGGCGAAGCGAGCGGAACGGCCGCGAGCACGATCGGCGACAGTGATCCCACCGACGTTGTCCGAGATGCTTGCCGCCACGACGACGACCGCGATCAGGAGCCCGAGGGTGTCGACGATCCCGAAGGTCTTGCGGCCGTTTACCTTCTTTCCGGCGTCAAATCCTTTGGTTCTCTTGCTCACCGTGGACGAGGCACGTACCGAGCGAGCATCGACAATGCCCGCCGAAGGATCACCCTGGCGGCCCTCCTTTTGGCGCACTGCCGTGGCCAGTCGCTCGGCGATGCGTTCCCACGTGCCGTCTCTGGACCACTCGAGATGGTAGCGATGCACGGTGTTCCAGTTCGGATAGCTCGCGGGCAGTGCACGCCACTGACAACCGGTCGCCGTCACGTAGAAGATGGCGTCGACCACACGGCGGCGATCCACCTTGACTGGGCGGCCTATCGACCCCGCTGTCCAATACGGCGCGACCAGGTCAGCAATAAGTGCCCACTCTTCATCACTCATGTCGCCGTGCGTCGTTCGCCAGGTCTGCGCCGCTGCAGCCGAATGGGATTCCATACCAAACGCTACGCGATCGCCAGACCCCAAGGGTGGCTAGTTAGCCATTCACCTGCCAATTGTTTCCGAACAATCTCTAAGAGCGGGAGTTCACACGGCCGCCACCGTCCACGAGGACATCCGTCCCCGTGAGATAGCCAGGCTTTCCGCTCGCGCAGAAGGACAGCACCTCGGCGATCTCCTCGACCCGTCCGAACCGTCCGAGCGCCGACTTTCTGGCGAGTGCACCCGCGCCGGCGGCCTCCTCGAGCCTGCCCATGTCGGTATCGATCGATCCCGGCGACACCGACAGGATGCGAGCGCCGTGTTGACCCAGCCTTTTTGCGAGTGACTTCGAGTACCAGATCACGAAGTTCTTGCTGACCGCGTACGCCAGGCCCGGCCGGAGCGTCCTGGGAGCGAGGTCGACTCGGCCGAGCACCTTGCTTAGGAATCGATCCGGGTCGGTCACAGCGAGCTTGTAGCTCCGCCTCGGGACAGGGAAGGCAGCGGGAAGGTGGCCAGCTGCGGAGGCGACATTTACGATCACGAACCCCTCGTGGGCAAGCGGGACAAATGCCTCGTTGACATGGACCGTCCCCAGCGCGTTGACCGTCACGATGTGCTCCGGCGTGCCCATTTGAGGGCTCACTCCCGCCGTGTGGACCACTGAGACGACTTTACCGAGCCGCTGGGCTTGCGTCGCCATCTCTTCCCCGGAGCGCCTGTCGGTCACGTCGCACCTGAGGGTCTCGCACTCGACACCGAGGGCCCGAAGCTCCCTAGCCGCGGTGTCCAAATGCTCTTGCCGCACGTCGCAAATGAGTACGCCGTGGCTTTGCCCGACGATCTTCGCGGTCGCCAGCCCCATCCCGCCGGCACCGCCCGAAATGACACACACCGTTTCCAAGTCCGCCTCCGAGTCCGAGCTATTCGTGTCCGCCCAGCCCCGACCTGCACGGGGCTGACGAGCGAAAAATCCACCCCGGTGAGCTCGACCGAGCGTTCCCACAAGAGCCGGCGGGTGCGTTCGTCGAGGGCACGTCGCGGCGGCGGTAGAGCCACAGGGGCGCCCTTGACGCCGCCGATGCCACCGGGGCCGTAGTACTGGCCGCCGTAGGCGTCGCTGCTCGTGGCCGCTCGCAACGACGGTCGGGCCGCTTCGGCCGCGGAGGGGATGAGACGGGTCCCGACGCCGGAGCGGGTGCCCCGCTCGCGCCCGGGGTCGCCAGACCTCGTCGCGCCAATCTCGGTGGATGCGAAGCCGGGATGGGCGGCGATGGAGATCGCATCAGCACCGACCGCCGCGAAGCGCGCCTGAAGCTCGAAGGCGAACAGCAAGTTGGCCAGCTTGGACTGGGCGTAGGCCCGGGCCTTGTTGTAAGAACGCTCACCGAACAGGTCATCCCATCGGATGCGGCCCATACGGGCCGACATGCTCGACACCGTGACGACTCTCGCTCGCGGGCTGGCGAGGAGGGCTGGAAGAAGCCGGCCGGCGAACGCGAAGTGGCCGAGATGATTTGTGCCGAAGACCGTCTCGAAACCGTCAGCTGTCCGAGAGAAGGGGATCGCCATGACGCCGGCATTGTTGATGAGCCGGTCGACGCGCCCGAACCGCTCGAGGGCTTCGTCGGTGGCTGCAGCGATCTGGCGCTGGTCTGCGAGGTCGAGCTGGAGCACCTCCACCGCACCGGACACCCGCCTCGCCTCGATCGCGGCCTTGGCCGCCGCCGCCTTCTCCAAGTTACGACAGGCCAGCACCACTGTGGCACCAGCACCCGCGAGTGCCGCGGCCGTCTCGAGTCCGATACCGGTGTTGGCGCCGGTCACGACCGCGGTGTGACCATGCAGGTCGGGGATGTCGGCGGCGGACCAGGTCGTCCCGGTGCCAACCCCAGCCGTGCCGCGCCGCACGTCAGACGACGACCGCGGGCAGCGACAGCCAGCCCCGAGTGGTGCTCGTGTGGGCCTGGACGGCGTTATCCCAGTCGATCTCCCAGCGGGGAAAACGGTTCAGTACCTCGTCGAGGGCGACTCGACCTTCGAGCCGTGCGAGGTGGCTGCCCAGACAGAAGTGAATCCCGTAGCCGAAGGTGAGGTGTTGGCCGATGTCCCGGTGGATGTCGAACTCGTCTGCGGTGGGCCCGAACCTTCGCTCGTCGCGGCCGGCCGAGCCGGTGAGGAGCAGCATGATGTCGCCCGCGGGGATGGACTGGCCATACCACTCGACGTCTTCGCTGACGGTGCGGGCCTGTACGGGCGACGGGGGCTCATAGCGGAGCAGCTCCTCAATGGCGTTGGGGATCAGCCCGCGGTCGGCGTGCAGCTCCGCCCGCTGGTCCGGGTGCTCGGCCAGCACCTTGCCGGTCCACCCGATGAGGCGTGTTGTCGTCTCGTTGCCAGCCCCGGCGATCAGGATGAGGTAGCCGAGGATCTCCTCGCGGGTGAGCCGACGGGTGGCGCCGGTCTCATCCTCGAATTCGGCGCGCAGGAGGTCCGTCATGAGATCGTCCGACGGATGCGTCTCGCGCCACTCGATGTACTCGTTGAATCGCCCGAAGGCGCTGAACAGGTAGGCGTTCGGGTCCGCTGTGGGGTTGCCGTCTTCGTCGAGGAGCACCTCGATGCCTTCGCCATCGCGCACGGCCGCCTGGTCGGTCTCGGGGATCCCCAGCATCATGCCGATCGTCTTCATCGGCATGACCGCGCCAAGATGGCGGATGAAATCGAAGCGGCCTTGGCCGACCAGCGGATCGAGCGTCTCGGCGCAGAAGCGGCGCACCTGCGGCTCGATCTCGAGCATGCGCCTCGGCGTGAAGACCCGGCTCAACAGACTGCGGTGGAGGTCGTGCAGCGGAGGATCCTCCCAGAGGATGTTCCCGCGCATGGGCGGGCCGCCGCTCTTGATCACCTCGAGCACCGAGCCCTGTCCCGACAGGTAGGTCTGCCACGCGACCGACGCCGCCTGGACGTCGTCGAACCGGCTCAGCGCCCAGAACCCATGCTCGTCGTTGCGGTACAGCGGCACCTCGTCCCGCATCCGCTTCCAGAGGGGATAAGGGTCCTCGTCGATCTCAACGTCGTACGGGTCGTAAGAGATACTGGTCATCCGATCAGCATGTCCCGGGATGGTCCCGGTGTCCAGCCGACGGGGTTCCGCCGAAGTCACTTGGCGGGCAAATGCACGACCACCACGGCACACACGAGATCGCAGGCAGCCCGGGCGATGTCGGGGCCGACCATCGCGCCGGCCCAGGATCGACCAGCGGGCGTTGCGGCCCCCTCTGCGCAATTGCTGCCGCGATCGCACGCGCCGTCGCGAGGGTGTGCGACCCTGCAGGGCAGCACCCCACGCAAGTGCCCCAGCTCTTCAACCCGTAGGACCTGCTTCATGGGCGACGGATCCTTGGCAGGGAGGTTCTCCGTCACCCAGGGTCGTCGTGGTCGACCTCGAGCGGGCCGGCGCGTTTTACCAGGCCGTGTGCGGTGCGGATAATGGCCGCGTCCACGTGAGCCGGCCATAGTGAGACGCTCCGATGATCTCCTTCCTTCTTTCGTGAGGCACGCCAACATCCGCGCCTGTGATACTGGCGGCTGGAGGCAGGACGATAGAGGAGGGCTCCGTTGACCACGCTGACCAAGTTGGATACCGGTACGCCCGTCAGTTCCGTGGCGGCTGCCGTCGAGCGAGTCGGGGGGATCGAGGAGGAATGGTTTATCGAGGGCGAGGCGAGCGCCTTCCGGCTCGTCGGAGGCAGGACCGAGCACCCGACCGACGGCCGATGGGCTGCAGAGCGGTCGGGAGCGCTACCCTTCCGCACCCGGCTTCTCGTTGTGCGCCCGGCCGATCCGGTCCGCTTCAACGGGACGGTGGTCGTCAACTGGAACAACGTGTCGGGCGGCGAGAGCTTCGAGCCGCCCAAGAGCGCAGCGCGCTACGTCGACGACGGGTTTGTCCTGGTCGGTGTCTCGGCCCAACGCGTGGGCGTCGAGGGCTCCGGAGCACCCCCGGGCACGGGCTTCCAGATGGCGGCGCTCAAGATGGACGACCCGGAGCGCTACGGCTCGCTCGCACACCCCGGCGACGACTACTCCTACGACATCTTCACCCAGGCCGCGCTTGTACTAGGCCCGTCCCGATCGGGTGACACCGACCCGCTGCCCGGGTTCGACATCCGGCACCTCATCGCCACCGGCGGCTCACAGTCGGCCGCCCGGCTGATGTGCTACATCAACGCGGTGCAGCCGCTCGACGCCGCCTACGACGCCTTTCTCCTGACGGTCTTCCCGAACGCGCCCTGCGCCGTCAACGCCGAGGCGGCGTCGCCGTCACTCCCGCGGATGGGCGGACCCAATCCCTTCGCGCTGCTCGACTGGAACGCGTACGTGATACGGGACGACCTCGCCTCGCCCTGCATTGTTCTGAACTCCGAAGCGGAGGCCGTAGACTGCTACCCGAACACTCAGCCGGAGAGCGACAATGTCCGCGTCTGGGAGGTCCCCGGAGCCGGACACGCCAGCCGCGCTCACCTCCGAGGAGTTCGCCGGCAACCCCATCATCGCGAACATCCCGCACTCCGAGGTGTCCTTCGCCCCCATCAAGCGGGCGGCCATCTGGGCGCTCCATGATTGGGTCAACGGCGAGCAGCCGCCGCCTGTTCAACCGCGCATCGTACGCCGGTCCGACAGCCCCGCGTTCGCCCGCGACCCGCACGGGAACGCTGTCGGCGGCATCCGCATGCCCGACCTCGAGGCGCCGCTCGCCACCCACCGCTCCGAGGCCGAGCCGGGCGGCGGACCCTTCGGCCTCGGCCACACCACACCCTTCCCAGCGGAGAAGGTCCGCTCGCTCTATCCCGACCAGGCCGCCTGGTACGCGAAGTACGAAGCCGCCGTGAAGCACCTGGTCGAGACGAAGGCGATCCTCCCCGACGACGCCGAGAGTCTGCTCTTCTACGCCCGGGCCGCCGAGCTTCCCGGCTGATCACGCGCCGTCACGCTGACGTCCGACCCGCTCGGTGCGCTTCACCGGTATGACGACGGTCGTCGACTCGCAGCTGTCACCGTCACCGTCACGGTGGCCTTCACGTCTCCAGGCTCGTTGCCCACTCGAATCACACCTTGGGCCCGCCCCCAGTAGGTCGAATGCCGATCCGCCGGGCCCCTTGTGGTGGCATACGAGATACCGACTGGTCGGGACGTCGACGAACATGGCGGAAGGACCATGGTAGGAGAGCCTCTGAAAAGTGATTGCTAGACCCACTTGACAGTTTGGTTCTGAACAGATGAGGCAAGTTTTGAGTCAAGCGGCGAGGCGAGCTCTTCGGACGTGGAGGTCAAGTTCGCGCTCGTAGGTGCGCCAGGCGGCCGTGAGCGGACGCGGTGCTGGTGGAGAGGGCCGAGTGAGGTCGGCGAGATCGGTCAAGGCGGGGACGATGACACGGCTGGCCAGCTGAGTGAAGAAAGCACTGATGCGCAGGCCGTAGGCGCTGACCCGGTAGGTGTTGGTCCCCTCGATTCGTTCGATGAGGCCCTTGAGTCGCAGGCGCCGCAGGTCATAAGAGGCCTGGGCCGAGGAGTAGTCCTCCCGCCAGTCCGCGGCCATCTGGGTGCGCAGGGATCTGTTGGTGAGGCCACCGATGACGTGGGCGAACGCGGCCACAGAACCGAGCAACGCCATGGTCCGGGGATCGCCGAATCGCAGAGCGGGTGCCCGCTGGCCGTCGTGGACGCTCGGGAGCACGAGCGACTCGAGGGTGGCTGGGTCGGGGAGGCCGGGTCGGCCCTCACCGAGGGCGGCCAAGAAGCGGGCATTGGTGGAAGCCCCGACGCGTCGTAACGCCTTCCAATTCTCGGCGTTGAGGGTCTTGTGGAGCGCGAAATCGCTGGCGTTATTGACCGTGGTCTCCACTCGGAGGGCGCGGCCTTCTTTCAGATAGGCCTTGGCCTTCGATGACTTGTAGTGGATCTGGAGCTGAGGGGCGACGTCGCGGGTGATGACCTCGGTGGCAAAACGCCCCGGTGTCTTGTGTATGCCGCGGTTGACCACCGTGCGGTCGACGACCAAAGAGACCCGCTCGGGACGACCGAGGTCGAGATGATCGCCGATGGCGGCCTCGAACCAGGCCCGGGCCCGACGCGGTTGGTCGAACACCGCAGTGTCGGAGACTTCGAGCTGGGCGATGGAGTAGGACCACTCGAACCCGGCCACGCGGTCGCGCGCACAAAGGGGATCGGGGACGACGGCCATCATGCGCGCCAGGAGTCCGCGCAGATGACCGGCACTAAGGCTGGCGCAGATGCGATGGGCCGCGGCGGGATCCTCCACGGAGCGCAGTCCGTTGTCGAGGGCCTCGAAGCCGATTCCGGCCTTGGCCAGCTGACACTTGGCCCACTCGTGCCCGTTTGCGCAACACCACAGTGGGTAGGGCGCATAGGTGCACATCTTGACAAAGGCGGGTCCCCATTCGGGATCCGAGAAGTAGAAGTACCAGTGGTCGGGCACCGATGACTGGCGACGCCAAGCCATGTGCGGATGGCTGCGGCGATGTCCAGCATGGGTCTCGTCGACGTAGCCCCGCCAGACCGAAGTCCTCTCTTGAGCCTTGCCCACCAGTACCAGTCCTGGTCGACCGGCGGTCGCTGCCGCATCTTGATGGGGACGCGCCAGGTCCTCTTTGGACTCTCCCGCCTTGAAGCGCACGACGGGCACCCCCGTGGCGGCCTCGAGTGCCTCGAACTCGGCAACGAGCCGTTCGCGGTTGCGGTTGAGCAGGGCAGGAGACGGGATAGTTCCTCCCCGGTTGAGCAGGAATTTGATCAGCCCGAACTCGTATTGGATCCCCGGGATGTAGCCCCTGACCCCGATGCGGTCCACCGAGGTGCAGCGAGCTCACGTGCTCGTCCAGTAGCCTGGCCACGGTCCCCATGGCGGCCTCCTCTCCGACCGTTGGCGCGGTCGATCAGCAGTTGATTGTCAAGGGAGAACGCTATGGGGACCCTTGCATCCTTTGCTCACGGGGGACCTCGGCGATGGGCATAGGGCCGGCTTGGCCGGCCCGTCACCGACCCACCGCAACACAGGTCGCCCATCCGCGAGCGAACTCAGACCAAGCTGGAGAGCGACAACCGTGAGTCCTCCGCGACGACGCTACGTCGTCTGAGATCGCTCGCTAAAGTTCTAGCTGTTAGTTTTCACAGGTGTCGGCGGCGATCCAAAAGACAGCCCGGCGCTCAGTCGGAGCGCAGAGGACGCCTTCTTGGGGCAGGATCTGGACTCGAAAGAGGGCTCCCGCAGGTCCGAGAGCAAGGAAATGGGACATGACGGAGTCGATCACCGCGGACTACCTGATCATGGGCGCCGGCGCCGCTGGGATGGCGTTCGCTGATTCAGTGCTGACCGAGACGGAGGCGACGATGGTGATCGTCGACCGTCGGGATCGGCCTGGGGGACACTGGATCGACGCCTACCCCTTCGTCCGTCTTCACCAGCCGGCCAGCTACTACGGGGTGAACTCAGCTCCGCTCGGCTCGGGCACCATCGATCAGATAGGCCTGAATGCGGGCTTCCACGCGCTCGCCGCCGGCACAGAGGTGGTGAGCCATTACGACCTGACCATGCGGCAGAGATTTCTGCCCTCAGGTCGCGTCCGCTACCTCCCGATGAGCGAGGTCGGGGAGGACCGCGTCGTCACTTCGCTGCTTTCGGGGGAACGATGCGCCGTCCAGGCCCGGAGGTTCGTCGATGCCACGCATTCCCGCATGAGCATCCCCTCAACCACCACTCCGGCCTACGCCATTGCTCCGGGAGCAGCCTGCATCCCACCGAACGATCTGCCACGCGCTGCGCCGGCATACGACGACTTCGTGGTCGTCGGAGCAGGCAAGACGGGCATGGACGCCTGTATCTGGCTTCTCGAGAACGGCGCGGAACCCGATCGGATCCGCTGGATCGTTCCTCGGGATTCCTGGATCTTGAACCGTGCCAACTTCCAGCCCGGTGACGAGTTCTTCGCCGAGTTCTGCAAGAGCCTCGCCGATCAGGCCGAGGCCGTCGCCTTGGCCGATTCCGTCGAGGACGTCTTTTCCCGGCTGGAAGCAGCCGGCGAGCTCCGGCGGCTCGACCCGAATGTCACCCCGGAGGCGTATCACTGCGCCATCCTCAGTGACTCAGAAGTGGTCGCGCTCCGTCGAATCGAAAGCGTGATTCGCCTGGGTCGAGTGACGGCCATCAACGCCGATGAAATCTGGTTGGAACATGGCACCATCTCGACGGGGCCTTCAACGTTGCATATCGACTGCTCGGCTGCGGGTATTCCTACGCACCCCTCCTCAGCCGTCTTCGCTGGCGACCGGATAACGATCCAATGGGTGCGCACCTGCCAACCGGCTTTTAGCGCTGCCCTCATCGGCTTCGTGGAGTCGACGTTCAAGGACGAGGAGTCAAAGAACCGGGTCTGCACTCCGATTGTGCCGCCCACGGTTCCGCTCGATTGGCTACGCATGTACCGCGTCGAATTGACCAACCGGAAGTGCTGGGCCGAGAGCCCGGAGATCAACGACTGGATGGCAGCGTCGCGGCTCGACATTTTTACGCGCACGGTCCGCTCCAGGCTCGGAGTTGATGTCGAGGCAACCGAATATCTCGGCCGCTATCTCACCTACGTAAACCAAGCCGCCGAAAAGATCGGCCAACTCCTCGACAATCCGGTCAGCCAATAACCGGGTTATCGATCGCATCTCCGGAGGCGTGGCTTCCACTGTCGGAGGGCGTCGGCAGTTCGACCCTGGATCAGGCAGACACGAACGTCTGCTTCGGGTCGAGGGGGACCGTCAGGCCGATTGAGACCAGCAGAAACATCGCGCCTCCCGCCGCAAAGATTGTCTGTTGTCTCGCAATGGCAGCCTCATAGCCTGCCTTGGTGACCGGGATGTGTGATCCATGGTCATCGAGGTAGTACGTGTTGTCAGCGTGAACGGGTTGGCCCCGGATCGACACGATGGAAATAAGCATCAGGATCCACAGCAAGATCAGAACCGGGATTGCGATGACGAGGAACACCCGGTACTTGTGCGCGTGAGCCAGCATTCGGTCCCACCCACGATTCGCCTGCTCATTCGAGGTCATCCCGACCTCGTACCACTTCTGACCCGGTCGAGTCCTCCGTCGCGCCGTCTGAGACTGGGATCGCTCGATCACCGCCCATCCGAAGAGAGGAAAGACCATCACGAAAGGGATGAACTCGACCCCATCGGGAAGGTACGGGCCTCCTGGCAACAATGCGAGCACGACAACGAAAAAGCCGAGAGCTGCGCCGAGTAGGGCCGCAATGACTCGAGCTCGTCGCCATCCCGTGAGATTGATCGCCTCGGGTACCTCGACTCGACCATCAGTCGGGCGCTGCACAGAACGAACCTTCGTGTAATGCGGTTCGTGCTCGCGCAGGTACTGATTGGCGATCCGCTTGTTCTCCTCGACCCGCTTCCAACGTCTTCCGATTCCGTCATTCCAGCACTCAGGATAGGTCAGGATTTCCCAGTCTTTGGGGCTAACACCGGCGCAGCGGTACCGAACTCCGACAAGCTCCAGGCTGCGGGGCGAAGGTGCTGCTTTCCAATCGTCACGCCGTGCGGGAAGTCATATTTGACGACGTAACCACCGACGACATCGGCGACACCTGACACATTGTGGGCCACCATCACTGGCGGAACATATTGGGCACCCGACAGCGGTGCATAGACAATCACCTGAGGCGGGACGTCGAGATCGGGAATCACAAAGCTGTAGACATCCCCACGCCGAACCACGTCGACCGCCGTCGTGAGGCCGCCTAATGGTGGGAGGCCAAAGAAGCCATAGGGCACGTCGAACGGAGACGAGCCGTACGGGACGCTGTCGAGGCGGCCAGGGGTTTGGCCTGGATTCTTGATGTAGGTGTCTGACCCGATGGACGTGAATGAGAGCCCGTCGTTTGGTCCACCTCGGATTGTTGTCTGCCACCGGTTCGGAGCTTGCCAGAGTCCTGCCACGTGCACACCAGCCAGGCGCACCGTCCTACCCGGCAACGTTGTCGTCGTTGATGGCACCACGGTGACAAATCGCAGCGACGAGGTTTGCATTGTCATCACCGCCGCCGACTGAAGCGCCACATCGTCATATGTCGGGGCTGATGCCAGACCGAGTGCAAGACCGACGGCGGATCCGGCAGCCAGAACTCCTAGCAGAAGGTACGGAATTATCCGCCTCGACGCCGACACCTGAGCAGCCTACCGGCACGGTTCCGGAGCGGCCCAAGCGTGTGGCGGTGGCCGCCCCTGCCGGACGTTCGTCTGATCGCAAGAAACAGCCACGCATTGCGACGGGAATGGTTTATCTGGGATTCTGTTCCGTATGTCCCCATCTCCGGAAAGCGAAATGGCAGGACTTGCAGTATTCAATCTCGGGCCAATGGACGGGCAGGAACAGTTCGTTGAAAGCGGCACCGACGACCTGTGTGTTGTCATGACCGATGGCCAGCAACATCGTTACCTCCGCACGAGCGAGGTTCAAGGGTTGCCCGATGGAAGAACAGCGATGGTCTTTGCATGGGTCGGTCGTTACTTCGGACCAAAGTAATACGCATCGTCCGCTATGGGCTAGTGACAGCCCAATCGCTCAACGATTTCCCGCGTGATGGCCGTACGATCTGCTTCGGTGCGACGAATGCTTGTCGGTCACTGCAGGACGACCTCCGTGAGCGCGGCGCACTCCGCCAGCAGTCCCTCCTGCACCTCACGCCTGCTCGCTGCGGGGTTCGTGTCCCGTAGACCTTGGTGATAGAAGTACCTCCCTGTCACCGTTGCCTCGACGGCGGAACTTGTGGCGAGCCACACTTGGGTTACCGGGGCAAGCTCCATATCGTCGGGAGCGCCGGGTCCACCCATCTTCGTCGGCACCCACCCCGGCTCGAGGGCGTTGGAAAGCACGTGCGGCCAATGTCGTGCGACCGCAAAAGCCAACACGACATCGAACAGCTTTGAGTCCGCATACGCCTGCGACCCGTTCCACGGACGCCGCTCCCACTGGAGGTCCGAGAGGTCCGGATCACCCCCCCTGTGCATTCCTGAGCTCAGATAGATCAGTCGATCGGGGGGCGTCATGAGCGCTGTGAGGAGGTAGGGGGCGAGGACGTTGACGGCGAAGACCAGGGACAGTCCGTCGGCTGTCTCCGTCCGCCTTGGTTCTCGATAACCAACCCCGGCGTTGTGGATAACCGCGTCGTATCGGCCAAGAGCATTGGCCTGATCGGCGACCTGCCTCATGCCCGAGATATTCGACAGATCACCAATCACCGCGTCGTCCGCATCAGGCACCTCCTTCCTGGCTTCCGCGACTCGTCTCTGGTTGCGACCGTGCAGCGTGACGTGATGGCCATCGGCCACCAGGAGTCGTGCAGCCATAAGACCGAGTCCGTCCGTCGAGCCGGTTACCAGTATGCGAGCCATTTGGGAGCTCCTCTCGTGATGCCGTGGTGAACGCCATCAACTGCATGCGGCCAGCTATGGAAGGGGGCGCCAGCCGGCCGACGATCGGAGTCCACCAACCCAAACTTCATCACACGACGCATGGACAAGCAACGCCTTCGGGGGACTTCCGTCCACCTGCTCGAGCGTACGCGATCCTGCGGGGCGCTAGTGAAGCTTCACGGCACGGCAGACGAGCAGCCATGGGATTGGCCGACTGCCGAACTCCCGCAAGGCAGTAATGGCGAGTCCGCAACTGACCAGCGCGCCGAAATACCGGGACAGCGGTCGGTGATCGGAAACGAACGTCATAGGAAGTCCGTCGCGCTCCACCCGGTCCTCGTAGCGACGCTCATGGAGATAAGGGACCGTGATGGGTAGTGACTGGCCCGTATGGAAAGCGACTGGATCTTGAGCGGACGAAAACGGGTGCACAATGGCCAGACACAAACTCCCGCCCGGACGGAGCACCCGAGCGATCTCCGTTGCCGTGAGATCGAGATCATCGACGTCTTGGAGGACCATCGAGGCGACGACAATGTCCGCGATGCTGTCTGGGAACGGCAGGCTGGCGCCGTCTGCGCAAACCACCGGCACCGAGGGGGTTCCTGTATGCGCTGCACGGCTAAGCGTCGGTGAGCGTTCCACGGCGACGACGGTGTGACCAATGCCCATCAGCTGGCGGCTCGCTCGGCCTTCCCCGCAGCCGACGTCAATCGTCAGCCCGTCCGGTTCGGGGAGGACAGCGAGAAGTTCCGGCCACGTCCCTTCCCAGAATCCATCATGGTCAGGAGATCGGGCCCACGCGATCCATTCGGCGGCATTCTCCTCCCATGCATCAGCCAAGGTCACCGGACGATGGTAACCGCCGTGCTCGCCGTACGGTCAGGCACGCACGCGTCCGGAGGTGATCGGGCGCAGTCCGTTACTGCTAACCGAACACGGCCTTTACTACGACCGCTTCCTCGATGATCAGATTCAATCGTGTGGGAACCCGATCCGCCGACATCACCGTGATCGTCATCCCGTCGACAGATTGCAACACGCGGATGTCTGTAATTCCTTCTCCGGTCGCGATCCCCGATGCGTGAGCTGCAGTTAGACCGACGAGATGCGGAAGCTCGCGGCCAGATCCACGCGGGTCGCCCTCGGGTGGCACAATCAGGATTCTCGCACGACGTCGGGTGAGTGGTACCTACGCCAAATACTGGGCGGCTATCGGTAGCGGTGGTACCGTCCAATCATGGCAAGAAGTAGTTCCGGTCTGCCCAACGTATATCCATTCCTGTACAATCTCGGGTTGACATTTTTTGCGGTGCTATTCGCGGTGTTCACCGGCATCCATCATGTGTGGGCGCTAACCGTCGTCTTCGGAATCTTGTCGCTGTGGAGTGCCTACGCCACCTTCACTTGGATTCGAGGTTTTGCCCGTCGGAGGCGCACAAAGGGCTCAAGGCCGTAAGGACACGGCCGTGACCGTCACTATTCCCCTCTGGGTGATCTCGAGCATCGGGGCTATCGGTGCGAGAACGTCATGTGCGTAACGCCACTCGGGGACCCGATCGCCTCTATGGCGAAGCGGTCTTCCAAGCCTTCGAGGCCGTCCCACAGTCGTACTCCGCGCCCAAGGACAATCGGTGCGACCACGATATGCATGTGGTCGATCAGATCCGCGGCGAGGAACTGACGAACGGTTGACGGCCCTCCACCGATGCGCACGTCGAGCTCACCTGCCGCATCCTGGGCGATCCTCAATGCTTCGACGGGCGTGGCATCAATGAAATGAAAGGTCGTACCACCCTCCATCTCGATCGAGGGCCTCGGATGGTGTGTCAGCACGAACACTGGAGTGTGGAATACGGGATCGTCGCCCCACCACCCTTTCCAGTCTTCGTCGGCCCACGGGCCGCGCTGCGGCCCGAACTTGTTGCGGCCCATGATCTCGGCACCGATGCCCGTCGCCCAGTTGCTGGCGAAGGCCTCGTCAACGCCGGTTGTTCCGCCCGTCCCGCCATGGATCCTCTGGAACGTACGAGTCCCCACGAACCCCTCAACGAGGCGAGTTCCGGCGTGCCCGAACGGTTGCTCGAGTGATTGCCCTTCACCGGTGCTGAAACCATCCAATGAGACGGCGAAGTTGTGGACACGAACTGTCGACATGTGCGAACTCCTTCGAACGGTGGTCAGGAACTCAGTGATCCGGCCACGGGGCTTGTGACCACGGCAGCTTAGGCAGCGTGGGAGAGTTCGCGGGAGCCCTTCGCCGAGGCGCCCCGGTTGGTCATCCTCATGATCCGACTCCGTGAACGGCGGTTGCGGCCGGTGACGATGGCGCCTCGACAGCGTTTGTGTTCGAAAGTGAACCACCCGTTGGGACTGAGGTGAAAGGCTCACAGGAGGCAGCCATGGTCGTCATGATGGCGGCCAGTTCTCCGTCGTCATCACCTGACTCGCCCCGGAGGTCATCGACTTCGACGGTGATGACAGCCAGAAGTTTGGCCGCCTCCACCACCTTGTTCTGTAGGTCCCGCAGGCGGCTCTCCCTGTTCCTCGAGAGGAGCAGCTCGGCCTCCGCGCGCACGGTCCTGCTGCTCTCCTTGGCCAGCCTCTTCGCCTGAGCGATGAGCGCTTCGGCCTCGGCCTCGGTGTAGGTCACCTGCTTCTCGATCAGAAGACCGATCACTTCACGTCGGGCAGTCCTGGCCATCCGACGACTGTAACGTCTCTGCCGTTACCCTGGCCGACTCCGTCGGCTTAGACGGTGACCGGTGCGTCGATGGATCCGAACACGGTGACTCCAGGTGGTCCGGTCATCTTGACTGAGGCCATGACTTCCGCGACCTTGGGGTTACCATCGAAGAAGCTCTGGAACTGCAAACTGCTCCGCCGTCTCCCATTCGTCCATGGCGTGAGTCCGCTCACGCCGGGCACAGGTGCCGGATACGAGGTGGACGAATCTCACTTTCCCTCCCGGCGCTCTGCGTCACGGGCGAACCTCAGACGGCACCTTGTAGTGAAGGTCGAAGCCAAGCGGGATGCCGCCGACTCGGGTTTCCCGCGAGTGGGTCCTGCGCCCTTATCCGCCGATTCCGGCTGCCCCGAGAGCCTGGTCGAGCGTAATCGTCGAGGACACCTCGGATACCGTCCCCGCGGGCGGCTCGGCGAGTACCTCTCCTAATCCCGCAAAGAACTCAGCGAAATGTGGAGACTTGAAATGTGCGTATAAACCATCGAGGCTTTCCCACTCCTCAACGAAGATGAACCTGTTCGGTGCTTCGATAGCCTCGTAGAGGACGTAGCTCTGGCAGGCGTCCTCGGCACGCGACGGCGGTGTGACGGCATCAAGAAGCTCAAACCAGCGCTTACGCGCTTCCGGTTTGATCACACCAACTGCGTGCAGGATGACCACGACATTCTCCTCCGCTCAACGGGTTGTCTCGGCGTCGGCACCACCCTAGTGTGTTGGGCCCTATACGGTATCGGCGTGGACGCATCCACGCGCCTACAGCTTCCACGTCTCTCACTGACCCAGGGCCGGAGACGGTTCAAGCCAGTCAACGCAGGAGCGATCTACGCTCGCAATCATGAAATTCCCTTGGAAGAAGACCGCGATAGCGGGCTTGGGCCTCGAAAGCATTCGCTTCGACATCCTCGGCCTGACCGGGGAGCCCGAAGAGGCACCAAATGAGCGCTATTGGCATGGCCCAAGCCTCTTGCTATCGCAGCACTGGTTTGCAATCCCGCCGGATCTCCCCAGTCTCCAAGAAGACGAGATCCGTAGAACCTACGAGGCGCTGCTAGGAAAACAGGGGGCACCGATGGTCGGACGCCTCGGCTATTGCACGTCGCCGTCCATCGTGAGACGCCTGTGCCGGTCGTCTGCACATTGATCCGAGGAGTAGTGCCGGGCGACGACTGCTACTCATTCATCGGTGCGCTCACATTGCCACTAGCCCAATGCAGTTGGGTCATCAAGGTTCAGAGCAGTGAAGGCCCGATAACCGGCATCAGAGAGGCCCTTGCTTTCCAGCGGTTCTCGAAGGAACAGCGCCCCTCCGGTCAATCGATAGAGGAGCTCGCATCGATCTTCGATCCCTACGACGAACTATGGGACTCCGATCAAGTTGATCCCGAAGTTCGGCGAGCCGCTCCGTTCGGCTCGTCGGTCCCGCTGCGTGAACCTCCCCGTCCAGTCGGGTGGAGTCGGAGCGAATCACTCTCACGACGCTCCATGCGTAACTATCGCATTTGGGCTCGAACCGATTGTGGAGCTGAGCCAACGGCCTGACATCGCACTCCAGACACACAACGGGAGCGGCCTTAAGCGGTAGTGATCTTCTCGAGCCTCTCCAGGCTGGCCTTCATAGACTCGAGCACCGAGTTGTTCCCGTTGATCCACACCCCGCCATCGCGCAACAGCGATTGGCGGATCTCCTCCCTCACGGTGCCAAAGTCGAATACCTCCGTGACGATGGTGGCACTGTCACCGTCCGGAGTGAGGGTGTAGCCCCAACGGTAGCCCGCAGGGATGCCGACTTTGGATGGATCATCACCTTCAGCCCGAGAAGGGTCTCCGGGGGCGGGTTCCCAAAAGACGCGCCGATCCGGCTCGAACTCGACCACATAGTTGAGCATGAGGTAGTCGTCGCCGAGTCGATGCATCTTCATGGTGAAGGTATCGCCCACGGCCGAGATGGGACGATCGAGGACGGCCCCCCGGAGCATGTCGGACCCGTCGAAGTCAATGTGACGTTGCGGATTAGCCAGGATTTCAAATATGGACGCCGCCGGTGCTTCAATCCTGCGTGATACTTCAAGCGGCCTGCGTTCCTCTGTCATGGTCTCGTCCTCTCCGTCGCTCTCCGTCCGCCCTACCGAGCGCATGTCAGCGGTTCATACAGCTAGACGTTGCAGATCCGGCAAATTCATTCATCGCCCAGACAATAATTCTGGGACGCTTCAAAGGTATCCCTGACTCCGAGCGCTGCCCCCGGCCATCCGCATATCATTCAGTCAGTCCGCAACGAGATACTGGATGCCCAAGTCTCCGGCGGGCCTGCGCTCGGCCAAGGTGGGAGGAAGATGAGTATGCGCCGCGGTTATCAGAGAGCCTCGTGATGCGTGATGATGTCCGCCATGCGCTGGCAATCGGCCCATCCTCGACCTTGGGGGATCGCACGATCGACATCACCACAACAGGCCGGAGTTCAGGACGTCCCCGACGGATCGAAATCGTCTTCTACCGGATTGAAGATTCCATCTACCTGAGTGGGATCCCGGCACCACGTCGCCGGGATTGGCTGGCAAATCTGACCGCAGACCCGCACTTCACGTTCCATCTCAAGCACGGCGTCGTGGCCGATCTGCCTGCGGTCGCCACGGTGATCACTGATGAGGCAGAACGTCGCAGGTTGCTTGCCCCACTCGTCGACCAATTTAACGAGCGCCGCGGCAATGACAGCGAGTGGCCACAAGCCGAACTCGAAGAGTGGGTTCAGGGGAGCCCCCTCGCGAGGGTCGATTTCGTCGAGGTTGATTAATCCACTCGTTCCACCCGCCGACTTCTGTTATGTCAAACCGGCCGGGCCGCGGATAACGCCTCGGGGAAAATCTACGTTGATCTGTGATTCTTCCGAAGTGTCATCCGTCTGTGCGTCTATCCATTCCACCTGAATCTGGAGTTCCCGCTCCACTCGCCGGGGAAGATCATGGTGCATCCATCGCGAGACAGTCGCGGAATGCGTCGCAATGATGACGCCGTCGTAACGCTGACGTCCTGCCGCGTCGCTTATTCCGTCGAAGGGATCGTTTTGGACGACACTGCCACTCGCCTCGATTCCCTCCGCCCCTAGCTGCTGCAGCTCCAATTCGAGGCGTCCCTGAGCTGCATCGGTTTCCGATTGTTCGGCTGGGACGATGACATCCACCTGAATGTCGCCCTCTTCATGCGCGTGCTCGCGGACTGCTGACGTCAATCCCTTTCCCCCGAGCGTGTGATCGAGTACCACTAGGTAGCGCATGGCAAAACTCCCTTTCTGTTGCGCCGCTGCCGTACCTGGGCCATCGGTTGCGAGGGTCCGGGGTCGGTGATGTCAGCCATTCTCCACTATCTCCCACGTCGCCGCTTTGAATCCGCCATCCAGAGGAATCGGCTCCAACTGTCGCACCCGTCGAATTGACCGACTGGCCCGTTTGAGTGACCGAGGAAGCGCTGACGCTGCCGCGGGTGGCGAGGACGATGACCGGGAGGGCCTCATAACCCGCCCGCCTAGGCCCTTGCCAATAGACGGGACGACGGAGGCGCCTCTCGCGCGAGAGGCTCTGATCGAGGCCCGCCTCCAGGTAAAAAGGTCGTAAACCGACGGTCACTGCGGCCACGCGCCGTGGTTAATTGTTGCCCGTCCGGGCCTGGCCCGTGGAATGGCGAGCGGGGTTGTGTGCCACTTTTCCGCCGTTCATGGGCTGCCCGGACGCGTCCGAGATGTCCAATGTCTACGCCGTATACCTTTGCCGCACCCTCGGTCCCTGGTGGGCAGGGCCAAGAACTGGATTGCGGGGACGGATCGACCACTTCGTTAGGATCGGCCCCCATTCCAAGTCCGAGGAGGCGCCATGACTGAGGGCGAGCAGGACCAACCGGTCACCCCCGCTTCTGGCCGGAGCGAGGGTGATCCGACTGGTGGTCAGCCGTCGCCTCAGGATGTCCCGCCGCCCGCTCCTCCCGCTGTGGGTCCGTTGCCCGGACTGCCCCCGATGCCGTCCTCCGATCGCGTGTACATCAGCTGGTCGGCCCGAAGCGCAACGGACTACATCTTCAGCTATTGGACGGCGCTCGGCTGGACAATCCTTACGTTCGGTATCTACGGCTTGTACGTCTTCTACCAATTGGTCCGGCGTATGCGCGACCACAACTCGCGCCGAGTCGAGTTTCTTGATGCCGCCCTTGTCTTCGCATGGGAGGAAGCGGGCCGGCAGGGACTCCAGGAGGAGCTGACGCCATCCTTCCAACGTGCCGGCGCCCACATGGACGTGCTCAAACGGATGACCGGGGACTTCCGCGATCCTGTCGTCTGGCTGGTGCTCGCCATCATCGCACGCGGCATCGTGGAACTCGTCGCCTTCGTATTGTTGGACAAGGATCTGGTGAAACACGATCGCGCCGAGGTAGGCGTGGAGTACGAGCTGTCGTTGATCTTCCGTCGCTTCGGCCAGGCAGTGCCCGAACCTGATCAGACTCGGACCAAAGGTGAGAACAACTACGTCGGACGGATCGTGGCCACGGTCTTTTCGTTTGGCATCTATCTCTTCTGGTGGTACTACGACCAGATGAACGACCCGAACCGTCACTTCGAGGGCAACTGGCAGCAAGAGGATGCCGTGGTTGCCGCCATTCGAGCGCTGAGCTACCCACCACCACCGGTGTCCGACCGAGCGATCTAAGGCCTATTCCTGTAGGTGCCTGAAGAATGAACGGGGTTCCGGAGGCAGACGACTTGCCGGCAATCCTTCTGAGCCCCGAATATGCATGTGACCTTCCCCTTTCGGGTCGATACCAACAGTTCGACATTTCCGCCTCGCTGCTCGATGCATTGGGAGATTGGCAACAGTTCTTCGAAGATCACTTCGATCCCTACGCCGGTGGTTGGAAGACGGAAGAGTCCATACGCACTTGGGCCGAGGACGCCGTGGAGTTGGAATTTCGACTGCGCCGAGCCGTTTGGGGCAGAGCGATCGTAGAGGTGGATCTCTGGCCATTGGACGATGACGACGAATCGCCGAGTTCGGGCCAACCCGAGAGACCCTGATCTCGAGGATGCGGACGAAGGCGCACGAGCCTACGCGAGGGTATCGGTGGGCGGCACTCCTTTCGCCTCGATGGCCTGACGAATCAGCTCGGGCCCAACGCCCGGAACAGCAAATTCCACCGCACCCTCGGGTCCTGTTGCTTCCACTGCCTTGAAAAGATTTCGCTTGATGTTCCACGACCCCGGACCGCTGGGTCGGCGCACTGAAATCACCCTTGTCAGTGGCGGCACGGACACGACTCTCGATCGATGTCGCCAATACGCCTGCCACGTCATGGCTCGTGGTCCCAAGGTCAAGGTCCCATACCTAAACGAGTCGGGTAGGCCGGGCGCGTTACCCCGCAAGAAGCACGACACCCTGCGAGACTCACCCGCACGGAGAGCGGAAAGGTCCGCTTCCTCGTCGGCCTCAGATTTCATGGCGCTCACCGGATGAAGCAAGACGTCCAGCATCGTTGGAGAACCACCCGCTCGGCGAACCTTGCCCACTCGCTTAGGTTGCCATATTGACGGGTCGGAACCGTACCCGCCGATTTCTCATCCTCAGCGGCGAAGCTCAACGAACCGCGCGCGCCCCGGATACGCACCCGCTCTCCTGAAGTGGGGACCCTGGCTGGTCTCGCCGCTCTTGAGGCTCAACCGGCAACCCACGCGAGAGCTGCGTCCAGCTCTGCGACCGAGAAAGTCTTCGTTTCGCCTGGAGTCATCCAGCCGAACATATCGGTCAGATGGTGCATCCAACTGATGTCAGTCACCAACGCGATGCGCCTCCACGCCCGAAAGTGTTCGATACCCAATTTGAGGTCCTGCCACAGGGCCCCGCCCGTCATACCGTCGAACTCGGTCATCACGATGACGAATCGGACATCACCAACGGTCGCAGCCCGCTCGATGGCTGGCAATACGACATCTCGATAATCCTCGGCGTGGAGCTTGCCACTGGCTTCGAATCCAATGACTCCCGGAGGCATGTCGCTGAGCTTCTTGATCACCGTGCATCACCTTCTCTTCTTGAACGGTGAGTCTTCCATGCTTCTATCAGTGCTGCCGGGGTCTCGCAACCGAGACCGCTGCGCTGCCAGCAGGCGTCGCCCGCAGAGCCGGTGCATGGGGGGCACCCTCGGACAGTCGGAACTGGGCTTTCGCCCAACCGTCCCCTACGGACGCCGTAATCTAATCGACAATGTCACCCGCTCAGATCGCCCTACTTGTGTTCAGCGGTACTGGGCTCTTGGCGATGATCGTGTTGCAGGCCAACTTGGTCCGACAGCGCCGGAACGTGGCGCCTCAACGCAGGGTGGATTTCTTGACAGCCGTTGCCGCGGCGGTCGGGGTGGCGTCGGTAGTGGCCTTCCTTGTTGCCATTTCGTTGGGGCATGACACGTCCAGATCAACAGCGGCGAGCGATCGGGCATTAATCTGGACCTTCGTCATAAACGCACTGACAACGATCCTCCTCGTCCTCTACGTCCTCGTTCGGCATTTCAGGGTGCGCAAAGCTACCGAACGCAATGGAGAGCCTCTCTTGACTCGACGGGGATCCCTTCACGTCAATGCCTTGCCTCCCGAAGCGCTGTACTGGGCGAAGGTCGCGCTCCGATCGGCCGATACGTACAACCTGTCGGTCGACTCCCGAAGACTTCAGATCACCGCTCAAGCACGTGCCCACTGGAGCAGGGCCGCACTTCATCTCATCGTGGAAGTCCAGTCGGTCGCAGACGGTTCGGACCTCTACATTGCAGCGTGGCCGGATGCCGACTTGGCGACGCACGACCTCGGAACAGTGCAGTACTTCATCGATAATCTCCTAAAGGATTTCGTTGCCGTGAGCGAGGATCCCCCGGAACCCGAGACTCCCGAGACTGAGACCCGAGAGCTCCTGAGGGAGGTCTCTCAGGCGCCCACCGTCGAGGAACCACTTAGGGCTGGCGCACTCGAAGCACTGGACCTGCTTGATACGGGCCGGTCGCTCGAGGCTGCTGTTGCAACCAGGCGGGTGGTCGACGCTGTCCGCTCGTTGTCACCCATGGATCCAGCGCGACGGATCACTGAGCGAGACATCGACCGCACACTCGAGGAACTAGCCACAGATGGTGTTTCCTCACCCGACACAGCGGAACCTGGCGACTGAAACACGGCCACTCGCTGAAGCAGTCTCGTGAAGGGCGGCGCCCCGTGTCGCGACCGGCCAGCGTACTCTCCGTTGTATCAGGTGCCGTGGTTTGGTTCAGTCAGGCTCGCCTCGGTATTCCTGGTCTGTCACGTGATCGCCCCACTCGGGCTGGCCCTCGCTGACGGCGAGATGTGTCATGAGGTGATCGGGTGCTGCACCATGCCAGTGCCACTCACCGCCCGGAGCGAAGACGGTGTCACCTGGGCGCAGCGTGACGATGAGCTCCCCACGCGCCTGGATCCGGCCCTCACCCTCGGTGACGTAGAGACTCTGCCCGATGGAGTGGCTGTGCCACGCAGTCCGAGCGCCGGGGGTGAAGTGCACAAACGCCACCATTGTCGGTGAGCCTCCATGCCCTTGGGCGACGGCGTCGACATAGACGTCGCCGGTAAACCAGTCCGACGGGCCCTTCGTCGTCGGACGCTTCGTTCCGTGTTCCATGCTTTTTCTCCTTACGATTCGGCGAAATCGCCGTAGAAGTATAAAGCGGTCACGACGCCATCTACGAGGAAGTCGCTTCCGGTGATGAAGGCGCCGTCATTACCCATGAGCAATGCCCCTATCGTTCTATCTCATCGGGCGTGCCGGCCCGTCCCGCTGGCGCCAACTCCAGCATGCGCCGATAGCCGTCGCCCCGCGGTCCGGTCAGTTCGTCCCGAGCAAGAGGCGTGATGATGATGCCTGGGCTGGTCGTATTGACCCGCGCCCCGCGCTTGCCCCATCGAACGGCTTCGGCCATGACCCGCAGGGAATTCCCGCGCTTGGCCAACTGGTAGGCGCGAAGGGTGTCGTTGACCTTCTTGGGCTCCAGAATGGGAAGACCGAGCAGTTCGTCAGCCGCTCATCCCTGGGTCCTCTCATGCTCGACCGGCACGAGCCGGAGCGTGACCAGGTGGGCACCAGAACCCGGTGACGTGACCGAGTCCAGCAGCCTGAAGTCGAGCGGCAGGAGCTGCCCCCTTTCGAAGTCCGTCCTACCAGAGGGGTCGGAAGATCATGAGGTCTCGGGCCGCATCGAGGGTACCCGGCATGAGCTCGAGGATTCCTTCCACATCTCCCGCAGCGTCAAAACCGCCCACGCTCTGTCGAAGCTCGACTATCCGAGCGGCGAGATCCTGATCCATACCCGGAAGATGGAGGAGGTAGGGCTCCGGAACGTGATTGACATCGATCAATCCGCCATCGTCAAAGGTCTTCCGCAAATCAGGCCGCCCGATCCCCAGTTCGTCGGCAAGGCGAGGGTTGCGCTTGGCAATTCGGCGTGCCTTATCGCGCAACCGAATACGATTCTTCGATTCGCTGATGGCCGTCTGAAAGGCGAGCCAGATGCACCAGATTGACGCAAGAAGCCCGAGGGAACCCAGAACGCCACCAATCGGACGGTAGGGCTGACCCGGGCTCGGCGCCAGGGATGCTGCGAGCACGGCGATACAGATGCAGATCCCAAGAGAGCCCAGGGCGATCAGGCCGATCTTCTTCAGGGCACGGGACGATGTTTGTGAAGGTGAGGGTAGGGGTGAGACGGCGACATGCCCTCCGCCGAACTGTTGATGATGCGGATAGATGGCCGGACCAAACGTTGGGAATTGAGGCGGCCTCCCGTCAAGAGCTGTCGTGCGCATGAGCACCTTGTTCGGGTCGTCGAGGACCACTGTCCCGGCGATGTAGTCGTGGATGCACTTTCGCTCTCGTCCTGTGGCCATGACGATGAAAGAGATGATCACGGTGACAAAGCTGAAGCAGGTTTCGATGAATCCACCGACGATCTCGCGTAGTGCCATCCACCACCAACCGGCAACCCGCTGGCTTTCTGGTCGCCAACAGCGCATTCCCAAAACCTGCAGTGCCGGGGTTTGACCACGACCCCAGACGAAGAGGCCCCAGACGACGTAGCCGATGCCCAGGGTAAGCACGTACAGGAGAATGGCCAGGAAAAAGGCCCCGATGCGCCTGCCGATGCTCGCCAGCTGCACGCCCTCGGGGAGCATTAGCCCGCTATAGGGGTCGTAGTAGATGCCCCGTGGTGGGACACTCGGTCCGGACAGCGCGTAGCCGGAACCCGCAGGAGGCGCTGGCCGTGACGCAAGAGGCCCAAAACTCGCAGCGTGCACCGGTGGAGCCCATGGTGGGGCTGGTGCGGGCGGCGGGCCAATCGGTCGGCGATGCTCCGTCCAGACTCCGCCGTCCCAATATCTCTGCCCCTGAGGTCGCTCGGGATCCTGGTACCAACCGGCGGGCACGACAGGCGGGGCTGTCATTCCGGTGACCTCCTCCCTGCGTCCGATCGAGCTGACCTCATGGCCTGGGTTCAATGCTAAAGGCTCCGTGACTGCGTGACCAACGAACGGGGCGAGCCGAATCCAACTGGGACTTTCGACCCCAATCCGGCGCCAATGGACATCGCTGCTCGCCTGGCGGCGAAGAGGGTCAGCCCACGGAATCTGCGGCATCCCAGCTGTCAGACCACGTGACGGCATCGAACAGTCGGACTATCCGTCCCAGTGCCGTCCACCAGTCTCCCGGCTGGTCGACCCAGAACCGGGGGTGCGGCATGCCCGGGGTCCAGGCGTGACCTCCACAGGTTTGCCACTTCGCTCCGCTCCCGGCAAGACCCTCGCGCCATTGCTCGGAGTCGGCGTTCGCAAGTCGCCGGCCCGAAGAAATGAGTTGGCGAAGTGACAAGAGATTTTGCGCGACGATGCCGCACGGCGCCGCAGTCCACCCGTTGGCGACTTCCTCATCTGGAATTCCCCCGGTGAGGACGTCCATCAGACTGGCAGCTTGGGTGTACAGGTCTTCGAGCTCGTGGACGTCGTGGATGGCATTGTCCATTTTGAAAAGCGACTCTTTACGCCCATCATTTGACCCGGGATCGAACGCGCTGCCGGGAGCGTCCATGAGCCATCGCCCCCAGGACCCGACGATCGTCGACGGCGGATGCCGGGATTCCGAGAGCGACAGGTGGCATCGATCGATCCAGTCCTTGACCTGATGGACCAGGTCCTCCGTCCAGCCCACCCTGCGCTCTGCCGCGCCCACGGGCTGGCTGAAGGCAACCTTCGCGGCAGCCACAGTTCCCACCATCTGGTCGTAGCGCCAGTTCCATTCGATTTCATCGAGCAGGGCGTCGCTCGTCCTCACAGAAACGAGCGTAGACCCGGCGGTCAATCCCCGATGGGGGAGGACACGTGAACCATTTCTGAGGTTGCAAAACCGAAAGGGCTCCACCCTGTGCCGACCGTAGACTTCCTCGGCGTGATCGAGGTAGGAAAGAGACGGCGAAACCAACCTGCTCCTCCGCAGGCGGTATTCCAAGCCCTCACCGATCCCCACCATGACCCCCAGAGACCCTGGCTGATCCTTCTGGACGATGAAATTGAGCCGACCGTCATCAAGAGTCAGAAGCCGGACTATGTGATCTGGTCTTCTCTTTGGGCGAAGCGGCCCGATGCTCGCCTCCGATTCGATCTCCCGGTCGACGCGGCGGGGGAGGGCACTGACCTGTCCTGGACCCTGACGGTCGACGATCCGATGCCCGACGCTCCCTTGCTCGGACACATGCGCAAACGGGTCAACGAGTTGATCAATGCGAGTCTCCGCTACTCCTTCGGTCAGTAGCCGATCTACACACACGCGGCCCGCCGTCCGGGGTGGCCGTTAGAATTGCAAAGTGCCCGAAACCGAATGGCGTATCTCCGAGGTCGTTCTCGAAACTCCGAGCGAATGGGTCAATACGTCGCATGATCTTGTCGGCAAGGGGAAGGTCCATGTCGACGGGGACCGTCTTCAATTGGCTGCCCATGCGGGCACCCGATTGCTGGCCGAGGTGGCCGACTTCGTGGGCCTGACCAGCGCCCTGAGTCTCGCCCTGGCGCCCACGGTGCGTCGGAGCCGGCGTCACGATCCGGGCCGGGTCCTCCTCGACGTGGCGCTCACCTTGGCCGACGGCGGCGACTGTCTCTCCGACCTCTCCGTGCTGCGTGATCAGCCGGGCCTCTTCGGCGCCGTGGCGTCCACGCCGACGGCCAGCCGGGTGGTCGATTCGGTCGACGCCGACCGGCTCGGCGCCATACGAGCGGCCCAAGCCGCGGCTCGGGAGCGGGCCTGGGCGGCCGGGCTGTGCCCCGTGCGCAGCACCGGGCCGTTGATCCTCGACTTCGACGCCACCTTGGTCGATGCCCATAGCGACAAGATCGGCGCTGCTCCGACGTACAAGCGTGGCTATGGCTTCTCACCGTTGGCCTGCTTCCTCGATGCCACCCACGAGGCGTTGGCCATCTTGCTGCGTCCGGGCAACCGAGCCCCGCACAACGCCGATGACCACATCGAGGTGCTCGACCTCGCCCTGGCCCAGTTGCCCGTGGCTCCCTTGGGCGCAGATCCGAAGAACGGCGTCGCCATGTTGGCGCGCAGCGACTCGGCCGGGGCCAGTCACAAATTCGTCGACGCCCTGGTCGAGCGGGGCCTCGAGTTCTCCATCGGTTTCGAGATGCGACAGGCCGTCCGCCTGGCCATTTTGGCCCTTCCATCCTCGGCGTGGACCGAGGCCATCACCGCCGATTGCGAGATCCGCGAAGGGGCGCAGGTGGCCGAGCTGAGCAACCTTGATCTGTCCCATTGGCCCGAGGGCACCCGGGCCATCGTGCGACGAGAAGAGCCCCACGACGGAGCCCAGTTCAATCTCTTCGATCCGCACGGCTGGCGCCATCAGGTCTTCATCACCAACTCGACCGATACCGACATCACCTATCTCGAGGCCCGTCACCGCGGCCATGCCCGCATCGAGGACCGCATCCGTAGCCGTACGCCCGCGTGGGCTGGGTGGGCTGATTCCTCCTTCCGAAAAGCGCTCATTCCCACTCACCGCAATCACCGGCTGGGAGGTCAGCGGGAGCATGATTCAGTTCACGGCTGGGAGCATCTTCGTGAACGATGCAGCAACACCGCTGGGTGGTCTCATCGCTTCCAATGGGGCGAGCGCGCCAACCCACATTTGTACATTCCGCTGCAGTGACGGCGCTGCGGCATCGGAACTGACGGACCGTGCGATCGCCGCAGGTCTCGTCAAGACCAAAGTCAGCCACAGGTTCGGACAGGCCTGACGTACCGCGGAAGGCGGACGTCCTCTTTGATCGGCGGGCACATCCGTCAGGTAGACCGGAGACATGAGATTCCCATCGTTCGGGCTCGGGGGCGGGGACGGCCTGACAGCCTTTCACGTCCCGGCAGCGGGACAGCCAGGGTAGATGAGCCTCGCTGACCCTGCTCGGATGCCCGAACCCGGCGACCTTGTGACGGCATTCTCACCGCAACCGGGCCGGTGCTTCCGCATGGTGTATTCCATCCAGCTCCAGTCCACCCACTGCCGCCGGCCTCCGGCGTGGAAGGGGATCTGGACGGACAGAAAGGGCAGGCGGTGGTACATCGAAGCCTGCTCGGAGCATGCGCCGAAGCTCTCGAGTGGCCGATCGGAGGGCTTCTGACGGCAGAGTCGTCGGCGCGCGATGCTGGTGGCTTCGAGAGTGGCCGACGAACCCGCTCGCTTCCCTGAGGAGTCCCGCATGCCCGATACCGTCTTCCTGACCGACCGCATCGAAGTAACCCGGCCTATCCCGGCCTCGCCGACTGAGATCTTCGACATCGTGCGGAGTCCTGCGGGGCAGGTGGCCATCGACGCCTCCGGGATGCTGCAGGACTTCACCGGCGATCCAGCCGAGAAGGTGGGCGACACGTTCGTCATCCACATGAACCGCGAGTCGCTCAATGACATCCCGATGGGCACCTACGACGTCACCGTGCACATCACGGTCTTCGAGCGCGACAAGGAGATCGCCTGGGATCTCGGGCCCGACATTCCGGTCCCGCACTTCTACGGGTACCGGCTGGAGGCCGGCGAGGACGGGGTCACCAACGTGACCACGTACTACGACTGGTCGAAGGTGAACAGCGACATCAAGGACCGCTTCCCGATCGTGCCCGAGTCGGCCCTGCGCGCGACGCTGGGAATCTTGGAGCGAACAGTCCGCAAGGGCTTGTGACGCACCGAGGGCGCATCCCCAAGTCCCTGGTGCGCCATTTTTCGCTGAGTGTCGTGGGCCACCGAATCTCGCACTCGTCGTGGACTTCGACGAGTGCCGTTGATGCGCCTAGAACCGGGCCCTGATGGTCCAAGACAATCGGCTCACGCTTCCGGCTGGCCCGAGCCTCCGGATGCTCCACACCCTACTTCTCTTGCGCCGTGAAATGTGGAGCGGGCCGGCGGGGGAGAAGAGGGCCATGTGAAACAGCCGCTGCGACGCAGTCGTTGCGGTCGGGCTCAGTCAGCGGCGAACGACAGTGGTCGTTTGCCCGCGTCGACACGCCCGTTGACCGACATTTCTCGCCATTCGCCGGTAGATTTCACGCGACGCGTGCGCCAGCGATCGGCATCGGCCGTTTGGAAACGAGAACCACTGTCTCGCCTCATCTCGAGCGGACTGGGGCTAGCGTCGGAAAATGGCAGACGCCGGCGACGTTGAGTTGGCACAGGAGTTCGGAGCGATCGCCCGGACCCTCATCGCCGAGTCCGACCCCGGGGCCACGCTCCAACGGATCGTCTCGCTGGCGGTGGAAACCATCGACGGGTGCGAGCATGCGGGGATCTCGGTCATCGAGGGAAACACAGTCACGTCACCCGCTTCAAGCGACGAGGTGCCGGCGATCGTTGACCGGATCCAGTCGGAGACCGGCGAAGGGCCCTGCGTCGACGCGATCAAAAACGACGAGATGTTTCAAACAGGAAGGCTCTCCGAAGAACCGCGCTGGCCGGCGTTCACGCCACGGGCCGTCGTCGAGTCGAGGATCGAGAGCGTCCTCTCGCTCCGTCTTTTTGTCCAGGGGTCGACCATGGGCTCTCTCAATCTCTATTCCACGCAACCCGATGCCTTCGATGATCGGGACGTCGCCGTGGCGACCGTGTTCGCTGCTCATGCCGCCGTCGCCTGGTCGACGTCGCGAACGATAGAGAACCTCAGGGCGGGGATGGTGACCCGGCAGTTGATCGGCCAGGCTGTCGGCCTGTTGATGGTGCGCCAGGGTATGTCCGAAGACGACGCCCTCGATGCCTTACGACGCGCCTCGCAACGGCTCAACATCAAGTTGCGACAAGTCGCAGAGGCGGTCGTCCATCCCCCCGACGCCCCTCCGGCGACTGCTTCAGAATGATACTTGCCACTTACTGATCCGTGGAGGCAAACTCTGATCGGACTTCTGCTCCGGGAAAGCCCGATTTCTTGTCATGACCCGATCCAGAAGCCTGTCAACATGCACCACGGATGACGGCCGCACCCGATCGGAACCCAACAGTGGCCAGGGTGGCCGGAACAACCGACCTTGTGTAACAACCGGGGCCTTGGCCACTTGGACTTCTCGAACAATCGATGGCGGGTGAGGATGCTGGAAGCGTTGAGCTGCGGATGAGATGCCCGACGGCTTACGGAAACGCTCAGGACGGGCGATATCGACAGAGGGTCCACGACTGGACCACTGTCCGGGTTGCGGCGCCGTGGATCCTCCTGCGAAATCGAGTAATGTCCTTTACTCGTCATCCCCCCTTGTGGCGGTTTCCTTGGCGAGGGAGATCCAGTAGAAAATGAACGGACGTAAATCCCGAAGAATGAACCGGCAGGTGGAGATCCTCGCCATGGTCGTTGTGGTCTGCGCCGGCGTGGCCTTCAGCTTGGTGGGGTTCCGGACGCCCCCCGCCGCCTCGCACAATCACGAGCCGGGCTCCTCCGGTGCATCTCTGCAGTCCAACGGCGACGTAACCACGACTACAGGGACACAAAACCCGGTGGTTATTCCACCTCCGACCTCGACCTCGACCTCGACCACGGTGAGCCCGCCAACCACGACGACCACGAGCCCGCCGCCTACGACCACCACCAAACCGCGAGGAGCAACCACGACAACGACGCGGCCGGTGACGACAACGACGCGGCCGCCGGTGACGACAACGACGCGGCCGCCGGTGACGACAACGACAGAATCCGCCGGTGACGACAACCACCGACACATCTCCGCCAGTGACGACGACCGACACGTCATCCCGCTGCCACCGCCGCATGTGCTACCGAGGCCTGACGGGAGACGCGCTCGGCGTAGCTCGCCGGGAGGCTCGCGGGCGGGCGTGCCCTCAGCGAGCGGGCTAGCGCCGTTAAGACGCCTTACGACGAGCGGGCTTTTCGGCCGGTGCCTTGGTGGCCTTCTTCGCCGGCGTCACTTTGGCCGCTGCGGGCTTCGCAGTCGGGGCGGCGGCCTTCGCCTTAGAAGGACGGGGCGCCGTACCGGACTTGGCCTTGATGCTCGCACTGAGGGCCTCCATGAGGTCCACCACCTTGGTGGCCGGAGCCTCCTTGACGACGGCGATGGTCTTGCCCTGCGCCTTCTCCTCGATCAAAGCCTCGACCTTGGCCCGGTGTGTGTCGTGGTAGCGCTCGGGCTCCCAGGACGACTCCATGGAACCGATCAGCAGATTCGCCATCTTCAGTTCCTGGTCGCTCGCTTCCTCGGTGCCCGGAAGATTCGGGAGTTCGTGGGAAGGCGAGCGCACCTCGTCGGCGAAGTACATCGTCTCGAGCGCCAGCACGTCGGCCTCGGGCCGGATGGCCACGAGGTACTCCTTGTTGCGCATGACGAACGTGGCAATGGCCACCTTGCCCGACTCCTGCATGGCTTGGCGGAGGAGGGAGTACGCCTTTCCGGCGGCCTCACCCTCGGGAGCGAGGTAGTAGGTGGTGTTGAAGTACACCGGGTCGATGTCGTCGAGCGACACGAAGTCGGTGATCTCGATGTACCGCGAGCGCTTGGGCTCGGCCGTCGAGAGCTCTTCGTCGCTGAGGATGACGTACTCACCGCCGCCGAGGTCGACGCCCTTGACGATGTTCGCCCCTTCGACCTCTTTGCCCGTCCGCTCGTTGACCTTCTTGTAGCGGATCCGGTCCGACGTGCCGCGCTCGAACTGGTTGAAGTGGATGCTCTTGTCCTGGGTCGCCGGGTAGACGCCGATGGGAACGTTGACCAGCCCGAAGCTGAGGGAACCCTTCCAGATCGTACGTGCCATCCCACAATCTTTACCCAGTTCAGGTGCGATCCACCACTCTGTTACACCCCCTCGGCAAACTGGCCCCATGGCTGTCGTCTCGGTGTGCGAGCCCCTCGAGCGGGCGGACTTCTCCTCGTTGGTCCTCCGCGGCCTGGTCGAGATCGGCCATTACGAAGAGGACTTGTGCCTTGAGCTGGGGCTTTCCTACTGGATCACCCACGGCGACATGCGGCTCGACGAGGCGGTGCCGGCGTTGTTGGCCTTGCGCGTCGCCTTAATTCGGGCCTCCGGGCTGGACCTGGCCACCGAGCCTTTTCCGTTCGTCGGCGTCAACCACCGGGTCGATGTGATCAATTTGGCCGCCTACCTGCGCGGACTCATCGTCCGGGCCTCGGCGGCGGCGGCGTGCAGCGCTGACGCCATCGTCGAGCAGGCGCTCGGCCTCATGGGGGAGCGCGGCCGCCCGACGGCCAGAATGAGAGCCGGCTGACACTCCACCTGCCGGGGCCTGAGCCTCAGCTCCATTCCATCCATTCGACCGAGCAATGTGCGCCGTCGTGCCCGTTGATCAGATAGCAGTGCACCTCCCCGAGCAGCTGCAGGATCTTGACGAACGGGCAAGGGGACGTGTCGTGCCCCAACTCCGGCGGGGGCAGGTCGGTTTCGGGGTCAAAGGCCATCGCGCCCCGTGCTTTCGAACCCGGGCACCATTCGGAACGGTTTCAGCGGATGCACGCAAGGCCGCTCCCATGAGCTCGACGCCCCTGCCTGGATGATGGGTGAGCATTGCCAGAGCCCACCCTCGTTCGAGGGCGAGCTTTCGGGGAAGCTTCTAGGAAGTCGTCGGGGCTTACGGAAACAGGTGACACCAGACCGGGTACCGCTACGCCCACTCCATCAATTCGACGGAGCAGTGATTGCCGTCATGGATCGGGAGGAGATAACAGGACACCTCACCGAGGAGCTGCGTGATCTTTATCCAGAGACAGTGTGGGGCCAGCGGCAGGTCCGAGTCGACCGATGCGGCGTCCGGCCACGCACTCACTTCGTCATCGAAGGTCATTGGGTCATCTCGCCTCGGGTGTTGGAACTGGCAGCGTACATGGCTGTTGTATACGCTGGTCGAGCCGTCTGAGTCCAGGGAAATCGTAGCCTCGATAGCCGACGAGGCACGCACTTGCGGCATCCCGCATTGCGATCTGACCGTCGCCCGAGAGAGTCGCCCTATCGCTGGAACGCCACCGTGGCCATCACGTCACGATGATCGCTCCCGACCCCGACGTCGGTCCGGATCGTGGTGACAGCGACGCCAGGTCCCGGTGAGCACGTGGTCGATCCGCACCAAGGGCGGCAGAGGATGGTGGAGCTGCGACCACGTCATCTCGAGGGCCCGCCCCCGGGCGGCAGCCCCATCCGTCATGCCCTCGTCCAGGATGGACCGAAAGCCCTTGTTCCCCCACGTGGAGTTGAAGTCGCCGACGAGCAGCAGCCTCTGCGGGCCCCGATCCTTGACGGACCTGGCGATGAAAGCCATGTCGTTCTGCCATCCAGCGAACGAGTCATGGACGGGAGCCGCCGAGTGGACCACCCAGAGCGGCTGGGCCCCCGAAGGGAGGTGGATCGTGGTCTCCACGATGAGGGGGAGGCCGTCGAAGTAGACGACGGTGCTCCCAGAAGCCTGTACTTCGAGGCGATCAAGAATGCCCGTGGGTCGTAGCGTGAGACCTCGAAGTCTGAAGGGGAGGTCGGCCAATGCTCCCGAGCGCTTGAGATTCCCGACCGCCAAGGGCGTCGCCTCTTCCATGGTGACCAGTTGCGGACGGTACGCCTTGATCTGGCTGGCGTAGCCCGACATCGCCGTGTCGTTGAGAAAATAGACGTTGGCGTCGAGCAGGCGGATTCTCGGTGCCGTCGCGGCCCAGGCCGGTGCCGGTTGGGACGCGGTGAACTCCGGCAGGACGAAGAAGAGCTGAGCCACCACCACGAGCAGGGCCGCGCCCGCCAGCACATAGCGGCGACCGAAGCCGGCCCCGATCGCCACGATCCACGCGGGCAGGTACACCAGGAGCGAGACGGTGTTGATGACGGCGAGGACGACGTCGTCGTCCCAAGCGAAGATGCGCAGAAGGGCGATGGCGCCGAGGGGGAGGACGACGATCCACCCGATGCCGGCTACCCAGCCCGGCAACCTGCGCCTCTTGCGCCTATGACGGGCTCGCCCCGTGGCGCGGCGCATGCTTGGGGGTGGCCTCTCCGTGAGGCCGTCGGCTCGACCAAGCGTTCAGCGGATGACGCTGGCCGGCGTCACAGCCAGAGCGGCCCATTTCGTGTTCTCCGGCCCGCGATACAGGTCGAAAAGGCCCCGGAGAACATGGAGATGCATCCGAGCAATGTAGCTGTGAGGGCTCCGGCCCTTCGGTCGCCGCGCCGCCGCGGCGTCATCAGATCTATCCTGAGAAGCAGTCGCCGATCCCCAGGGAGGGAACATGGGCATCTTCCAGCGTGCACACGACATCGCACAGGCCAAGGCCAACAAGGCGCTCGACGCGGCCGAGAAGCCCGACGAGATGCTCGACCTCTCCTACGAGAAGATGCTCGAGCAGATCACGCAGGTGCGACGGGCCCTGGTCGACCTGGCCGGCTCCCGCAAGAGCATCGAGCTGCAGGAGCAGCAGTTCCAGCACACCATCGACCACCTGCAGGACCAGGCCAAGGCGGCGCTGGGCCAGGGGCGGGAGGACCTGGCCAAAGAAGCGCTGTCGCGCAAGGCGGTCGCCCAGGAGCAGATCGACTCCCTGGAGCCGCAACGGGTGCAGCTGGTCGAGGAAGAGGCGAAGCTCACCAAGACGCTGGACGCCCTGCAGAAGCGGGTCAACGACTTCCGCACCCAGAAAGAGACGCTGAAGGCGCAGTACACCGCGGCCACGGCGATCACCTCGGTCAACGAGAGCGCCGCCGGCATCTCGAAGTCGTTCAGCGACTCGGGCGCCTCCCTCCAGCGGGCCCAGGACAAGATCGCCACCATGCAGGCCCGTTCGGGTGCCCTCGACGAGCTCCTCGAGTCCGGCGTCCTCGAGGACGTCGGCGGTGGCGGGGACGACATTCAAAAGGAGCTGGACCAAGTGGGCCAGGCCGCGTCGGTCGACAACGAGCTCGCCGCCCTCAAAGCAGAGCTCGCCGCGCCGGCGGCACCGGCGCCCGAGGCGCTGGCCGCGGCACCGGCCGCGGCACCGGCCGCCGAAGAACCTGCGGGCACCCCCGGCGCGTCGTGAGACGCCCCTGACCATCGGGCCCGGCGCCGGAACCGACGAATCGAGAAATCCCATGACCGACCTCGCCGACTACCAGCACAGCTTCACGCGGGCCCGCCTCCGCCGTGAGGACGGCATCCTCGAGGTGCGCCTCGGCGCGTCGCCGGGCGAGTCCCTCGTCTGGGACGAGGCGGCGCACCGGGAGCTGCCGGAGCTCTTCGGCGCCATTGGGCGCGACCGTCAGAACCGGGTCATGATCCTCGCCGGCAGCGGCGACGACTTCTGCGTGCGCGGCGACGGCGCCGGTTGGGACGTCAGCACGCCGGCGGGGTGGGACAAGATCTACGGGGAGGGCAAGGCTCTCCTGCGCACCCTTCTCGACATTGAGATCCCCGTCATCTCGGTGGTGAACGGCCCGGCGCGGATCCATGCCGAGCTGGCCGTGCTCGGCGACGTCGTGCTGGCCGCCGAGACGGCCGTCTTTCAGGACGCGGCCCATTTTCAGGGTGGTGCGGTACCCGGCGACGGGGTGCACGTGGTCTGGCCCCTCCTGCTCGGGCCCAATCGTGGACGCTCCTTCCTCCTGACCGGGGCCGAGATCTCAGCGGCGGAGGCGCTCGCCTGCGGCGTCGTGGCCGAGGTGCTCCCACCGGACCGGCTGCTCGACCGGGCCTGGGAGTTGGCCCGCCGGCTGGCACAGGCCCCGGACCTGACTTTGCGCTACACGCGCGTCGTCCTCACGGAGCCGCTGCGGCGGGCCCTGGCGGCGGACCTCGGCTACGGGCTCGCCCTCGAAGGGCTGGCGGCGATCAACGGGCGGCGGGGGGTCAGCGAAAATGGGCGATGACCTCACGGGCCACCCAGTCGAGCCGGTCTAGATACTCGTCGACAGACCGCGTCGGTGGTCCCGGCGGCGGCACCGAGGTCCAGGTGACCCCGATCTCGGCCAGGGCGCCGACGGCATCCACCGCTGCTTGCGCACTGGCCGGCGCGACCGGTGCGCCGCCAGTGCCGTCGAGGGGGCGGTGATCTCGCTCGTCGACCCGGACGGGGGAGACCGGCAGCATCACGTCGAAGGGACGCCCGTCGTCGGCGAACGCCGGATCGTTGCGCAAAGCGGCCAGGCGGGCGGGGAGGTCGGCTGCCGTCACCTGCCAGGGGAACCAACCCTGCCAGCGCCCGGCGCGGCGGAGTGACGCGGGCGAGTTGCCACCGATCCAGATCGGCGGATGCGGCTTCTGGACGGGCTTGGGCTCGAAGCGGATGTCGGCGAAGCGGACGAAGCGCCCGTCGAAGGACGGCTCGTCCTCGGTCCAGAGGACGGACATGGCCTCGAGGTACTCGTCCGCCATACGCCCACGCTGATCGAAGCGCACGCCGAGTGCCTCGAACTCCTCGGCCGCATGCCCCACCCCGAATGCCACGATCAGGCGGCCGCCGCTCAGGACGTCGAGGGTGGCGATCTCCTTGGCCAGCACCACGGGGTTGTGCAGCGGCAGGATCACGACCGCCGACAGCACGCTGAGCCGACTCGTGGCACCGGCCAGGAACGACATCGCCGTGAGCGCGTGCGGCCAGTGGGCGCCCATGGCACCGGCCAGATCGGGCGGTAACACGATGTGCTCGGGCACCAGCAGGCCGTCGAACCCGAGGTCGTCGATGCCCCGAGCCACCCGCTGCATGTCCGACGCTGACATCTCCGGGGCCCAGGGCGGCTCGACGGGCGGATACCGGCTCAAGCCGGGCATACCGGTGACGAAGCGCACGACCGTCAACGTAGCGGGATCGGACACGCAGGCGGGGGGAGCGAGGGGTCGAGTACCGCACTGAACCTGGCCCGGAGCGTCACCGTCGCATAGCCGCCCGGAGGGCTGGGCACCACCCCGGAAATGGGAGTTGGGCGCGATTTGGGGCGCGGTCGGCTCCGTGTAGAGCACCGGGAGCGAGACTGCCCAGGCGGCGTAAACCCATACAGGTGCGCGCACAGGGCTGTCCTGGCTGCGAGGGGTCACGATGACAACTGAGGGGGTGCACGCAGACATGCCGGTGCACCGGCGCGGCGAGGTGGGTGCTCACGTCGTCCCGGTTGGACACCCCCCGGCGACGGGGCCGCCCGCCTCCCCCGCGGGTGCCGCGCATGAGCCAGGCCGTCAGCGTTCCAGAACACCGGGTCGACCCTCCCTCCGAACGCACGGAGGGCGCTTCGCGCATTCGCTGGCACTGGCTGTACCTCCTCGCCAACGTGCCGTTGATCGCCGCCATCTTCGCCCTCCCCCGGGACCACATCTACCTCTGGGGCGCAATGGGGATCTGCTCCACCGTGGCGATCGTCGTTGGAGTGGCGAAGAACCGACCGGCACGTCGAGCGCCCTGGTTCCTCATCGCCCTCGCACAGTTCGCCTTCATCAGCGGCGGCATTACCTACGATGTCCTGACCAGGTTCTTCCACGAGAACAACCCGTTCCCGTCGGTCGCCAACGTTTTCTACCTGATGGCCTACCCGCTGCTTGCCATCGGGTTGTTCCTGTTGGTGCGGGCCCAGAGCCGCGAACGCAATGTCGGCGCACTTCTCGACTCCCTGATCGTCACCATCGGCCTGGCCCTGTTGTCATGGATCTATCTGATTGAGCCGTATGTCCGTGCCCCGCAGCTGACCTTCTTGACGAAGGCCGTGTCCATGGCGTACCCGATCGGTGACATCGTCATTCTGTATTTGCTCGCCCGGCTGTTGCTGGGCGGCGTGCGGCGCAATACCTCAGTGACGCTCCTCTCAGCCGGAGGGATCGGCTTCCTCACCGCAGACTCGATCTACCGATGGAACCAACTCCACGGGCACTTGTCGGTCGGTGGGCGTACCGCCCTGGGGTGCGTCGCCTTCTTCGTGCTCGGAGGGACGGCCGCTCTCCACCCGTCGATGCGGGAGGTGACCGAAAAACAACCGAGCCGCCCGCTCAGCCCCACGTCGCTGATCGCGATAAGCGTGTCAACCCTGATCGCCCCCGCCCTCGTTGTGGCGCGCTCCGTCCTCAACCCAAGGGTCGACGACGGTGCGCTCATCGGTACGGTCTCCGCGCTGCTGTTCATCCTCGTCATGCTGAGAATCACCGGACTGGCCCAAAGCCGGGCGGCGCTCGCCCAACGAGAGCACATTCTTCGCGACCTCGGTGAACGCCTCCTGGGCACGACGGAGCTGAACGAGGTCGTCTCGGTCTCGCTGAGTGCGGTCGCGGCGATCGTCGGAGACAGTTCGGGAGCCTGTCTGCTCACGCAACGTGGCGCTGAAGGCGAACGGGTTGTCGGGTCGATCCCGACCCTCCTTGCGGGCTGTAGTGTCGTCCTCCACCAGCGCGATCAGGCACACGGTGGCTTGAAGGTCACGTTCCCCAAGATGCCGTCCGCCATCATCGACAGCGCGCACTACTGGACCCAGATTGCCCTCGCCGACGTACAGGGCGTCCGTCGGCAGATTCTCATCTCCCACAAGACGGACCTCTCGCTCGACACCCTGACCATCCTCGAAGCCATGGCCGCGCCGGTTTCACTGGCCATCGAGCGGGTGGAGCTCTCGATGATCCTCTACGAGCGGCGGAGCGAAGCGAAGTTTCGCTCGCTCGTGCAAAACGCGTCGGACGTGATCCTGATCGTCCAGGCAGACGGCGGGCTCAGCGCGGAAACGCCTTCCGTATCGAGCGTCCTCGGCTATGCGCGTCAAACGGTGGAAGCAAAGAAGTTGCGTGACCTCCTGCACCCCGACGATGCCACGCCGGCCCTCGCACTGGTTGAGTCGATGATCTCAGGGCGCCGCACGGGCGCCATGCGGGCCGAATGGCAGGTCCGCCACGCCGACGGCCGGTGGCTCGTGATGGAAGTGACCGGAAGTGACCTGTCCGCTGATGTCCACATCGCCGGCGTCGTTCTCACCTTGCGAGATGTGACCGAACGAAGGAACCTCGAGAGCGAGCTCCGTCACCGGGCCTTCCATGACAGTCTGACGAACCTGGCCAACCGGGACCTGTTCAACGATCGTGTCGAGCATGCCTTGGGGAGAAGAGAACGAGAGGCCACATCGGTGGCGGTCCTGCTTCTCGATCTCGATGACTTCAAGCTCGTGAACGACACCTTCGGGCATGGGGCGGGTGACGAACTGCTGATGCAAGTGGGCAGCCGGCTGACCGGGCTCATGCGCCACGGTGACACTGCGGCCCGCCTCGGTGGGGACGAGTTCGCGATCTGTGCGGAATTCGACGGATCGGAGACCGAAGCGGTGACTGCGCTGGCGGAGCGTGTGCTCGACGTCTTCGGGGCTCCCTTCGCCGTGGCGAACAGCGACATGAATGCGAGCGCGACCGTGGGCATAGCCTCGACGAGGTCGAGCTCCGGCAGTAACGCCGCCGACCTCCTCCGAGAAGCCGACCTGGCGCTCTATGCCGCCAAGAATGCCGGAAAGCGCACGTTCCGGTTCTTCGAGCCCAGTCTTCATCAAGCCGTGCTCATGCGGGTGCAGGAGCGAACCGAGCTCGAACAGGCGGTCGCGCGCGACGAGCTCCTGGTGTATTACCAGCCGATCGTCGAGTTGCACGACGGTCGGATCGTCGGCGTCGAGGCGCTGGCCCGTTGGGATCATCCGCAACGGGGTCTTCTGCTCCCGTCCGAGTTCATCCCGATCGCCGAGGAGTCCGGGCTCATCGTCCCCTTGGGGCGGTGGGTGCTCGACCAGGCCTGCGCCGACCTGAGCCACTGGCGGCGGAGCAACCCCAATGCCCGCGACCTGCGGATGAGCGTGAACGTGTCCCCCCGCCAACTGCACGATCAACACTTCGCAAAAATGGTCGACGAGGTCCTCACGGCACACGGCCTCGACCCCGGCGTGCTCACGCTGGAGATCACCGAAGGCGCACTCCTCGAAGAGGATGACTCGGTCTTGCTCCTCTTGCGGACGCTCCAAGAACGCGGCATCACGCTCGCGCTCGACGACTTTGGAACGGGATACTCGTCACTCAGTTACCTCCACCAGTTCCCGCTGGGGACGCTCAAGATCGACCGCGCCTTTGTGAGGGATATGGACAAGGGAAACGGCATGGCCCTCTTGGACACAATCGTCTCCATGGGGCGCAATCTCGGCCTGCTCGGTATCGCAGAGGGAATCGAGATTCCCTCGCAGGTCTCGCAACTCGAGGGCCTCGGTTGCAAATACGGTCAGGGGTTTCTTTTCGCCCACCCGCTCCCCGCTGATGCGCTGGAAGCGCTGTTGGACCGTCGGATCGAGATACCCAGGTCTCCCGAGGTCCTCGGCTCTCCCCACTCGTCCGACCATGCGGAAAGGGGACTGCCAGCGCTCTGAGATGCGCTCGCAGACGCCGCGAGCCATTGCTGCAAGTAGGTCGCGCCCCAAAGTTGCCTGGTGCCGGCCGGTGGCCGGGGAGAGTGGTGCCCACCCAGGATGCGTACGACGCCCACTCCCCGTAACCTGCCGGGTCGTGACCGGAGAGACCTGTGACGTGGCCATCGCCGGGGGAGGGCTCGTCGGCCTGTCGTTGGCCTACGAACTGGTCAGCCGGAGCGCGCAGGTCACGCTGATCGACGCCGGCTATCCGGGACGGGCCACCGATGCCGGCGCGGGCATTCTGGCGCCCGACACCCATCCGACCACCGAGCCGTTCTGGTGGGAGATGACCCACGGGGCCGGCGATCACTACCCGCGGTTGCTCGAGCGCCTCCGGGGCGATGGTGTTTCGACCGATGCGTCGGGCTATGCCACGTGCGGGCTCCTGTCCATCGGGCTGCGCGAGAGCGAGGAACCTTGGTTCGGTCCCTTTGCCGAACGCGTGCTCGGTCGGGCCGAGGGGCGGGTGCGCGAGATCACCGCGGCGGACGCCGTCGCACTGTTCCCTCCTTTGGGCACGGTGCACCGGGCCCTGCACTATCCGGGCGCGGCGCGCATCGACGGCCGCGGCATGGCCGACGCGTTGCGCCAGGCCGCGCTGGCGCGCGGTGTGCGCATGGTGGCGGGAGCGGTGTCCGGCGTGCGGACGTCGTCGACCGGCGTCGTCCACAGTGTCGCGGTCGAAGGTGGCGACGAGGTGCGGTGCGGGGCCCTGGCGATCGCCGGCGGCGCCTGGAGCGCGCCAATGGGGGAGTGGCTGGGATGCGCTCTCCCCATCACCCCCACCAAGGGACAGATCGTGCATCTGGCCACGACAGAGGAGAGCGGGGGGTGGCCGATCGTGCAGCCGCTGCTCTCGCACTACCTCGTGCCGTGGCCCGGAGGCCGGGTGGCCTGCGGGGGGACCTTCGAACCGGGCGCGGGCTTCTCGGTCACCGTCACCGCGGCGGGCCTGCACGAACTCCTCCGCGAATGCCTCGTCGTCGCCCCCGGATTGGCCGACGCGTCCTACGTGCAGACCAGGGTGGGCCTGCGCCCGAGCTCACCCGACGACCGCCCGGTGCTCGGCGTCGTCCCGGGATGGGACAACGTCTGGGTGGCGACGGGCCACGGGGCCAACGGGCTGCTGCTGGGTCCCTACAGCGCCAAACTCCTGGCCGAGCACATCCTCGACGAACCCGGCCGCACCGGCGTCCCCGACGAGCTGGACCCGTCCCGCTTCGTCTGAGGTCCGTGTCGACCTGACGTCCGTGTTCCGCTGACGTCGGTGTGTCGCCTACGTCGAGAGCGAACCTCCGTGCGGTTGATCGGGGTTGGTGATCCAGGCCCGGGCTTCGGCCAGCTTCGCCACGCCTTCGGGGGTCGACTTGCCCCTGATCGCGTCGAGGAGCCGCTCGTCGAGGGCAGCGAGGAGTTCTTCAGTGGATGCCATAAGGCCATGCTCGCGCGGCGCACGTGTCCCCGATACCGGCGCAGCGACGCATTAGCTTCGTCGATTGGTGGACCCCCAACCCGCAGGCAACGAGGCGACCTCGGCGGCCCTGCAGCGGATCCATCGCCTGGAGCGCCTGGAGCGGGAGCGGATCGCCCGCGAGCTGGCCGCAACCGACCGCCGGGCCCAATCGATCGAAGAGGGCCGGGGACCGACCGACAGCCGCCGGGAACGGCTGAAGAAGGTCGAGCACGCGCTGCGGTTCCCCATGGCCGCCCTCGGTGTGGCGTGGGCCGTGTGCGGGATCGTCGTCCTCACCACGCACTCGACGGGCGCCACCTCCGAGGCCTTCGTCGTGGCCTTGTTCGCCATCTGGTTCGTCGTCGTGCTCGAGTGTCTCGTCCGCTACATCGTCGTGCCCGACCGCCGGCGCTACTTCGCCTGCCGCCGCATCGAGCCGGTGCTGGTCGTGCTCCCGGTCTTCCAGGTCTCACGTGTCATCGGCGTCGAGCAGACAACCGTGCTGTGGGGCGAGGGCGCGGCGCGCTTCTTGGCCATCCTGCGTCACCGCGGCCTGTTCCGGGTGCTCCTCACCGCGACGGGGCTCTTGTTCCTCGGGGCCTGGGTCGACCTGCTTTTCGAAAAGGACGCCGCCGGCTCGAACATCCACTCCTACGCCGACTCGCTGTGGTGGGCCGTCGTCACCGTGACCACCGTCGGCTACGGCGACCGCTTCCCGGTCACCGCCGGGGGACGTGCGGTGGCGGTGATCCTCATGCTGGTCGGCATCGGCCTCATCGGCACCCTGACCGCCACGGTGGCCTCCTTCTTCGTCCAGGAGCACACCGACGCCAACAAGGCGCAGCTCCAAGCCGCCCACGAGGACCTCGGGGCCCGCCTCAGTGAGCTCGACACCCGGCTGGACCGCATCGAGACCGCGCTGGTGGGCCGCCCCGGGGCCCCGCTGCCGCCCCCGCCCGCCTCCGAGCCGTAACCCCCCATCCCACCCTGGGGCTGACCTGGGAGTGAGACTGGGGCCATGAAGGGCACGCTCACACAGAACGGGACGGACACCGAGGCCACCACCGAGAACGTCCTGGCCGCTCTGGCCGGGAAGCAGTTCTTCTGGCTCGACCTCGACGATGACGCCACCGACGACACGGTGAAGGAACTGCTCAGCGTCCACTTCGGCTTCCACCCGCTCGCCGTGGCAGCCGCCGAAAGGTTCGCCCAACGACCCCGTTTCGACGACTTCGACGACTTCGTCTACCTCGTGGCCCGGGGAGCAGACCCGACCGACAACGGCCAGGCCGAGGTGCACTTGTTCTGGAACGACAGTTATGTCGTCACCGTCCACCGCCCCGGGTGCTCCTCGGTGCGTGCCGTGCGGGAACGGATCGCCCAACACAAGCTCTCGGCCAGCGGTGCGGCGCCCCAGATCGTCATCGTCTACCTGATCATGAACGCGCTCGTCGACGGCTTCTTTCCGGTCCTCAACGACTTCGACGAGAAGATCGACTCCCTCGAAGACGACATCCTCAAAGCCCCCACCGAAGCGCAGCTGGGTGAGCTGTTCGACATGAAGCGCGCCCTCATGAACATGCGCAAGGTCATTGCGCCGCAACGCGACATGATGGCCAGCATCAACTCGGGCGTGTCCGACATACCGGGCATGACCGACGAGGCGGTGCGGTACTTCCGTGACCTCTACGACCACCTCATCCGCCTGGCCGACCTGGTCGACAGCTACCGGGACCTCTTGAGCAGTGTCATGGACACGCATCTCTCCACGGTGTCGAACCGGCTCAACGTGGTGATGAAGCAACTGGCCATCATCGCGACGGTGTTCCTGCCCCTGAGCTTCCTCACCGGCTTCTTCGGGCAGAACTTCACCTATCTCGTGACCCACCTCATTTCCCCCGCCTGGACGTTCTGGGTCATCGGGCTCGGCACCGAGGTCGTCGCCGTCGTCCTTCTCTACATGCTGTTCAAAAAGCGCGGCTGGCTGGGCGGCCCCACGGTCTGAGCCGGCGCATGACGGCCGGCGGCGGCGTCAGTGCCCGTGGACCTCGTAGCCGGTCCACCACGCCTCGCAGCCATCGGGCACCGGAAAGCCCAACTGCTTGCGCTGGTCGACGATGTCCCGCACCTGGCGCTTGAGCTCGCGGAGCAGGGCGATGACCCCGGGGTCGGCGTGGTCCCCGGCCCGGCTCGCCTCCCAGATCGTCTCTTCGAGATGCCAGGCCTGCAGGCGGGCCGCCGTGAGGCGGTGCGTCTCCGCCGCGATCTCGGCCAGCAGGGTGGGGTCCCCCTCGGCCATGACGTCCGCCGCCCGCAACCACCCGTAGTCCTTGTTGATGCGCAGGAGGCCCGGCTGCACTTCGAAGTACCCGACGACGTCGATCACGGGGTCGATGGTGGTCAGCGAGGCATTGGCCGGGAGGGCGACGGCCAGGTTCTCGCGTTGGCGGTCGGCCATGGCGATGGCGCCCAGCGCGCGCAGGCCGACGTTGCCCGCGTTGTCGTCGGAGTAACTGCGCTCGTCGCGATCGATCTTCAGCGGGATCGCCACGACGGCGATGATCCGGGTGGCACCGAGCTGCACGGCGGCGCGGACCGGCACGACCTGCAGCACCCCGCCGTCGACGTAGTCGTCGTCGGCCAGGGCGCGGGGCGGGAAGACGAGGGGCACGCTGGCCGACGCGATGACCCCGTCCAGAAAGTCGACGGGGCCCCCGGCGTCACCGGGCACCCGCGTCACCGCATCCTCCTCGACAATGGTGCCGTCCTGCGTGATGTAGCGCAGCACGCCGGCCCGCAGGGCTGTGACGGCCAAGCGCAGTTCCAACCCCGGCCGGGCGACCAGTGCCGGGTCGACGGGATGAATGCCCGTCTCGCCCCCGTGACGAATGGCCTCGGCCAGAGGTCGCAGGTTGAGCACCGCACTCCCGCTGGTGCGGAACTTGCGGCGTGCCCCCGGCAGTCGGAACGCGGCGCCGAACACCATCCGTTGGATCTTGCGCCGCCGGCGCCGACGCGCCTTCTTGGCGGCGCGCTGGGGCGAGCGCTGCTTCACCGGCGCGACATCCGGCACCTTCATGAGGGCGCCGTCGATACCGGTCGACTCCAACGCCGGCTGCGGGGGACGGGTACCCTCGGTCAGGGCGAAACGAATTTCGCCGCCGAGCGCCGTCCCTTCGAGCGCGCGCAGCCAGGCCTGCTCACCGAAGATCTGCTCGGTGTGGGTCATCGCCAGGATGTCGTCCTCGACCTCTTGCACGCGCCGGGTGAATTCGTCGAGCGTGCGCGCCTGGGCCAGCACGGAGGCGGCGACAGCGCCGGCCGAGGTGGCCGTGATGATGTCAGGCAGGATGCGCTCGGTGCCCACCAGGTATTGGAGGGCACCTACTTCGAACGAGCCTTTGGTCCCGCCACCGGCCAGCACGAATGCGGTGGATCCCTTGAGGGCTGTTTCGATCATCCATAAAGGCTAGCCACCGGCGGCCGCCGTAACGATCTCTATCGGCGACTCGGCATACACCCTGGTCGTGGCCCATTCCGAACGCGGAATGACGTTGCGGTCGACCGCAACGGCGATCCCCTTGGGCTCGGCCCCCTCAATGACGAGCGCCACCACATCGGCGATCGTGGTCCCGGTCTCCACCGGTAGCTGATCCCCGTTGACGGTCACGATGAGCTCGCTCACGGGGTGGCGGCACCGTCGGCGAGCAGATCGACGATGGCGGCGGCGGTGAACGGCGCCAGCAGGATGCCGTTGCGGAAGTGGCCACCGGCCACGGCCACGCCGGGCAGGGCGGTCCACCCGATCACCGGCGTGTTGTCGGGGGTGGCGGGGCGCAGGCCGGCCTCGGCCTCGAGCAGCTCCAGCTCGTCGATGCCGGGAACCACGGCGCGGGCATCGCTGAGCAGTTCGTGCACCGCCCCGGCCCGCACCGTGACGTCGTCCCCTCTTTCTTCCATCGTGGCCCCGACGACGAGCGTGTTGTCGGGGCGGGGGACGAGATAGATCGAACGCCCGTGCACGAGCGCCCGCACCGTGCGGTTGAGCAGCGGGGGAGCGCCACCGGCCTCGGCTGCCCCGATGCCGGTGAGTCCTCTGGCGGCGGGTCCCAGCCGCAGGATGTGTCCCTTGACGGGCCGTATCTCGGGGAGTGCGGCCTGCTCGAGACCGCCGATGTGGGCGGTGCCGACGCCGGCCGCCAGGAGGATGTGGTCGGCGTCGAGTCGGACGCCATCGGAGAGGAGCACGGTCGGGCCGTTGCTGACAGCACCCCGGCCCTCGACGGCGCGCACCGTCTGTGTCACGAACGCCACGCCTGTCGCGGCGCACGCCGCCACCAGCGCGCCCAGCAGGGCCCGGTTGTCCACATGATGGTCACCCGGCACCTCGATCCCCCCACACACCATCGGGGAAAGCGCCGGCACCAGCCTGCGGCACTCCGAGGCCGTGCGTCGGTGCGCCGTGCAGCCCAGCGTGTGCTGGTAGGCGAGGAGCTGGTCGAGAGCGGCGCGGTCCGACGTATCGAGCGCCACGGTGAGCGTCCCGGACTGGTCGTAGCCGACATCGTGCCCGGAGGCCTCCTCGAGCGCGGCGCTGTACTCCTTCCAGCCTCGGGCTCCTTCGAGCAAGAGCTCGGTCAGGGCCGCCTCGCCGAATTGCACCTCGGTGACCGGGGCCAGCATGCCGGCGGCGACCCACGACGCGCCGTCTTGCCCGGGGGTCGGGGCGACCAGGGTGACCTCGTGGCCCGCCGCAGCCAGGCGCCAGGCGCACGACAGCCCGATGACGCCTCCTCCAACGACGAGCACCCGGTGCGTCACGGCAGCCAGCTTACGAGCCGCCGCTCGGACCCACGAAGGCCCCGGGCGTGAGTTGGGCCCCGGGCGTGAGGTGGGCCCCGGGCGCCGGATGGGCCCCCGGCCCGTCGATCAGATCAGTCGAACAGATCCGGCTCGTCCTTCAGGAGGCGTTGGAGCAAGGGCTGGAAACTGAACCAACCGGAACCGGGCTCACCGACCTGTCCGTGCGTGACACGCGCGTGCTCGGGTGCGATGAGCACCGGCGTGCCGGCCGCCTCGGCCAGCAGCTGGGCCTGGCACGTGCGCTCCATGGTGATGAACCACCATGCGGCCTCCTCCACTGTCCGGCCGACCGTGAGCAATCCGTGGTTGCGCAGGATCACCGCCTTGCTGTCCCCTAACGCGTACGCGATGCGCTTGCCTTCCGAAGGATCCCTCACGACGCCGGTGTAATCGTCGAAGAGGCCGTGATCTTCGTAGAAGGCGCAGGCGTCCTGGGTCAGAGGGTCGAGCAGACGACCCAGAGAGGACCAGGCCTTGCCGTGGAGCGAATGCGAGTGCGCGGCGGCCACCACATCGGGCCGCGCCGAGTGGACCTGGGAATGGATGGCGAAGGCCGCCGCGTTGAGCATTCCGTCGCCCTCGACCACCTCGCCACGTTCGTCGACGAGGAGGAGATCGGACACACGCAGCACACCGAATGAGACGCCGAACGGATTGACCCAGAAGTGGTCCAGGTGCTCGGGATCCCGGGCTGTGATGTGCCCCGCCACTCCCTCCTCGAAGCCGAACTTCGAGAAGAGGTGGAAGCCGGCGATCAGCATCCGCTTGCGATGAAGCCGTTCATCCGCCGGGCTTTCGGCAACGGCGGGGCTCATACGGTTCTCGGCCATGGTGTCCTCCTCGGACGTGGGGAGCGCCCCCACAGTGTAACGCTGGTCCTTCCCGGCACCCGGGCGACGGACATCGGTGGCGGCACGATCCCCGGGCGTGTATGACTGGCCCTTTCCCCGAGGAGTGGCATGCACTGCGGAGTGATGGTGACCGGATACAACCAGGGCGACTGGCCGCGACTGATGGCCGGTGACTACGAACGCCCTCCCGACGTCGCCGACTATCTCAACATGGAGCAGACGCTGTCGATGGGCGAGCTGGTGGAGCCGCTCGGTTTCGATTCCATCTGGGCCACCGAGCACTACGGGTCGGCCTATTCGATGCAACCGAACCCGTTGCAGTGGCTGGCCTACTGGGCCGGGCGGACCAACCGCGTCGATGTGGGGACGGCCGTCATCGTGGCGCCGTGGTGGAACCCCGTGCGTCTGGCCTCCGAGATCAACATGCTCGACATCCTGCTGCGGGGGCGCCGGCTGCATCTCGGCATCGGCCGAGGCATCGCGCCCCACGAATACGCCTCGTTGGGCATTCCTATCGAGGAGTCCCACGCCTACTTCTACGACGTCGTGAATGCTGTCCGCGCCTCGGACGGATCGGAGCGGTTCACCTTCGACGGGAAGGTGTACAGCATCCCGCCGACGACCATTCGCCCGCAGGGGCGCCACAAGGGGGACCTGACCACCAATATCAAGGCAGCGTTCACCACCGAGACGTCGGCCCGGCTCGCCGCCGAGAACGGACTCGGGCAGATGTTCGTCGCCAACGACGACCTGGCGGCCATGACCGACAAGGTCCAGCGCTTCAACACCATCCGGGCCGAGCTCGACCTGCCCCCCGACCAACCCACCACGCTCTTGTGGATGTACTGCGCCGAGACCTCGACCGAGGCGGAGGAGGGTTGGGACTACTTCCGGGCGCAGCAATTGGCGGCGCAACACCACTACTTCGAGTGGAACAACCCGGGCTTCGGGGGCATCAAGGGGTACGAGGACTATCTCAAGACCCAAGCCTCCGACGCCGGCCTGGCCGGCAACCTCGTGGCGAGCCAGCGCATGACCCAACCCATCGGCACCCCGGACGAGATCATCGACAAACTCAGGTCCGTGCAGTGGGCCATCAGCCTCGAGACGCTGGTCATCCACGTCTTCTACGGCGGCATGCCGAAAGAGAAAGCGGAGAAGAGCCTGCGCCTGTTCGCCGAGAAGGTGCTCCCCGCCGTGCACGCCATGCCCACGCCCATCAACCCGGCCTCTCTGGGCCGGCCCGCCGGCTAACGCCGCCCAACGTGCACGACGCCCACGGCGGCGACGCCCGCGTCCGGGACGTCCGGCTCGTCTTCGAGGTCTCGGGGGAGGGTCCCGACCTCATCTGGGGCCACGGCCTCTCGATGAACCGGGCCAGCGACGCGGTGCTGGGACTCCTCGACTGGAGCCGGATCCCCGTTTCGGTCGTGCGCTACGACGCCCGGGGGCACGGCGAATCCGAGTCGACGCCCGACACCAAGGGCTACAGCTGGCTGGAGCTGGCGCGCGATCAGCTGGCGCTCGCCGATGCTTTGGGGATCGGCAGCTACGTGTCGGCCGGGGCCTCCATGGGCAGTGGCACCGCGCTGCACGCTGCGGTCCTCAGCCCGCAGCGGATACGGGCGCTGGTCCTCGCCCTCCCGCCGACCGGATGGGAGACGAGGGCGGCCCAGGCGGCGATGTGGGAGCTCACCGCCGCCATGATCGAGGAGCACGGCGTCGAAGCCCTGGTCGATTCCCGCGCCGAGCTCGAACCCCCCGACCCCTACAAGGGGGACGCGCAACGCCGTGAACAGCAGGCGGCCGCCGTCCGGGCCTGGGACCCCGATCGACTGGCCCTCGTCATGCGGGGCGCCACGGAGGCCAACCTGCCCGACCGGGGCGAATTGGCGCAGATCGGGGTGCCGGCGCTCATCCTCGCCTGGACCGGCGATCCGGCCCATCCGCTGTCGACGGCCGAGGAGTTGGCCTCGCTCATTCCCGACAGCGAGCTCCATGTGGCCTCGACGGCAGCCGAGCTGGCCGGGTGGACCGACCGCGCGGCCGCATTTCTCCGCCGGGTGCTCTGAGGGCCGCAACCGGGCTGGCGGACCCCCTGGTGCCGTCGTGTATTCTGTACCTTCCGCTTCTGGGCCAGCGCCGTCCCGGTCGCCGTTCCGTTCACGCCCCAATCCGAAAGGAACCGATGGCCTCCGGCCTCTACGACGCTTCGTACGAACACGACGCCTGTGGCGTCGGCATGGTGGCCGATCTCCACGGGCGGCCGGACCACAGCATCGTCGACAAGGGCCTCACCGTCCTCGAACGCCTGGCGCACCGTGGGGCCTCGGGAGCCGAGGTCTCGACGGGTGACGGTGCCGGCATTCTGGTCCAGGTCCCGCACCGGTTCCTGGTCGGGGCAGCGGAGGCGGCCGGCTTCACCCTTCCGGCCGCCGGCACCTACGCCGTGGGCCTGGCCTTCCTGCCGGGCGAGCCCGACGATGCGGCCAAGGCCAAGAAAGTCGTCGAGGCCCTGGCCATCGAGGAGGGACTGGCCGTGCTGGGCTGGCGCCCGGTGCCCGTCGTCACCGAGGGGCTGGGGGAGACCGCTCTCAGCGTCATGCCGATCATGGAGCAGCTCTTCGTCGTGCAGGCCGGCGGCGGGGCCGAGCGCAGCGACCAGATGGCGCTCGAGCGCCAGGCCTTCGTGTTGCGCAAGCGGGCCGAGCACGCCGTGGAAGGGCTGTACTTCCCCTCGCTGTCGGCGCGCACACTGGTCTACAAGGGGATGCTGACCTCCGAACAGCTGCGCACCTTCTTCGCCGACCTGGAGGACCCGCTCTTCGAGTCGGGCCTGGCCCTCGTCCACTCCCGCTTCTCGACCAACACCTTCCCGAGCTGGCCCCTGGCCCACCCCTACCGTTACATGGCCCACAACGGGGAGATCAACACACTGGCCGGCAACCGCAACTGGATGCGGGCCCGCGAGGCGCTGCTCTCGAGCTCCCTCATCGAGGGGGACCTGAACCGCATCTACCCGGTCTGCACCCCGGGGGCCAGTGACTCGGCCAGCTTCGACGAGGTGCTCGAGCTCCTGCACCTGGCCGGGCGTTCGCTGCCCCACGCCGTCCTCATGATGATCCCCGAGGCGTGGGAGAACCACACCACGATGGACCATGCCCGGCGCGCCTTCTACCGCTACCACGCCTCCCTCATGGAGCCGTGGGACGGGCCGGCCGCCGTCACCTTCACCGACGGCACCGTGGTGGGCGCCGTCCTTGACCGCAACGGGCTGCGCCCGGCCCGGTACTGGGTGACCGACGACGACCTGGTGGTCCTGGCCAGCGAGGTGGGCGTGCTCGACATCGCCCCCGAACACGTCGTACGCAAGGGCCGGCTGCAGCCCGGCCGGATGTTCCTCGTCGACACGGCCGAAGGCCGTCTGGTCGACGACGACGAGATCAAGACCGCACTGGCCGCCGAGCACCCCTACGACGAATGGCTGGCCGACGACCAGGTCCGGCTCGACGAGCTGCCGCCCCGCTCCATGCTCACCCCCCAGCACGGGCGGGTGGTCAGCCAGCAGCGCATGTTCGGCTACACGGCCGAGGAGCTGCGGGTGATCCTGGCCCCCATGGCCCGGGCCGGCTTGGAACCGCTGGGCTCCATGGGCTCGGACGCCTCCATCGCCGTGCTCTCGGACCGCTCCCGCCTGCTCTACGACTACTTCACCCAGCTGTTCGCCCAGGTGACCAACCCGCCCCTCGACGCCATCCGCGAGGAGCTGGTGACCTCGCTGTCGGCCACCGTGGGGCCCGAGGGCAACCTGCTCGAGCCCGGACCGGGGTCGTGCCGCCAGATCCTCCTGCCGCTCCCGGTCATCGACCGCGACGACCTGGCCAAGCTGATGTACGTCAACGAGCACAGCGAGACGCCCGGCTTCAAGGCCTTCACCGTCGACGGCCTGTTCGAGGTCGGGCCGGCCGGCGTCGCCGGGGCGGCCACCGCTGCCGGAGGGGAGTCGCTGGCCCGGGCGTTGACCGACGTGCGCCGCCGGGTGTCCGAGGCGATCGCCGACGGGGCCAACATCATCGTCCTCTCCGATCGCAACGCCACCGAGGAGTGGGCGCCGATCCCTTCGTTGTTGCTGACCTCGGCCGTCCACCACCACCTGGTGCGCGAGAAGACCCGCACCCAGGTGGGCCTCGTCATCGAGACCGGCGACGCCCGCGAGGTTCATCACATGGCGCTGCTCATCGGGTACGGGGCCGCCGCGGTGAACCCCTATCTGGCGCTCGACACGATCGACGACATGATCTCCGAGGGTCTGCTCGAGGGCGTGTCCCCGCGCCAGGCCCGGCGCAACTACATGAAGGCAGCCTGCAAAGGCGTGCTCAAGGTGATGTCGAAAATGGGAATCTCGACCGTGGCCTCCTACACCGGCGCCCAGGTCTTCGAAGCCATCGGGCTCGACCGGGCTCTCATCGACGAGTACTTCACCGGCACGGCCAGCCGCATCGGCGGCATCGGGCTCTCGGTGCTCGCCGCCGAGGTCGCCACCCGGCACCGCATGGCCTATGAGGAGCGTCCGACCGAACGGGCGCACCGGGAACTCGAAGTGGGCGGGGAGTATCAATGGCGGCGTGAGGGGGAATACCACCTCTTCAACCCGAAGACCGTGTTCAAGCTCCAGCACGCCACACGCTCGAAGCAGTACAAGATTTTCAAGGAGTACACGGCTGCGGTCGACGACCAGGCTGAGAAGCTCGCCACGCTGCGGGGGCTGCTGCGACTGCGTACGGCCGGGGCCGGCGAGGCAGGCGAGGCAGGCGAGGCAGGCGGGGCCGACGGCGCCGGCGGGGCCGGCGGGGCTGGCGGGGCCGGCACCGCGGACGACGCCACGAACTCTCGATCCGAGCTTGATAGTTTTGACCCTGAAGCTCAAGTAGAGATTGATGGTCCCCGGGCCGCGGGAGCGGGTGGAGTGCGGCCCGGTGGGACAGGCCCCATCCCGATCGAGGAGGTCGAGCCGATCGAGTCGATCATGGCCCGCTTCTCGACGGGGGCCATGTCCTACGGGTCCATCTCGGCCGAGGCCCACCAGAACCTCGCCATCGCCATGAACCGCATCGGCGGGAAGTCGAACACGGGGGAGGGCGGCGAGGACGCCGAGCGGTTCACGCCCGACGCCAACGGCGACCTCCGGCGGAGTGCGATCAAGCAGGTGGCGTCCGGCCGCTTCGGCGTCACCGGCGAGTACCTCGTCAACGCGGACGACCTGCAGATCAAGATCTCCCAGGGCGCCAAGCCCGGGGAGGGCGGGCAGCTGGCCGGGAAGAAGATCTACCCGTGGATCGCCCGGACGAGGTACTCGACGCCGGGGGTGGAGCTGATCTCGCCCCCACCGCACCACGACATCTATTCGATCGAGGACATCGCCCAGCTCATTCACGACCTCAAGTCGTCCAACCCGGCGGCCCGGGTGCACGTGAAATTGGTGGCCGAGGTCGGCGTGGGCACCGTCGCCGCCGGGGTGGCCAAGGCCCACTCCGACGTGGTCCTGATTTCGGGACACGACGGCGGCACGGGTGCGGCACCGCTCACCTCGCTCAAGCACGCCGGCATCCCCTGGGAGATCGGCCTGGCCGAGACCCAGCAGACCCTGCTGGCCAACGGGCTGCGCGACCGGATCGTGGTCCAGGTGGACGGGCAGCTGAAAACCGGCCGCGACGTGATCATCGGTGCGCTGCTCGGGGCCGAGGAGTTCGGCTTCGCCACGGCGCCCCTGGTGGTCTCGGGCTGCATCATGATGCGGGTCTGCCACCTCGATACGTGCCCCGTCGGCATCGCCACCCAGAACCCCGCCCTCCGGGCCAAGTTCTCCGGCAAGCCGGAGTTCGTCCAGACGTTCTTCGAGTACATCGCCGAGGAGGTACGCGAACTGCTGGCCGCGCTCGGCCTGCGCACCCTCGAAGAGGCCGTCGGGCGGGTCGATCTGCTCGACAGCGAAGCGGCGGTCGCCCACTGGAAGGCGGTCGGGCTCGATCTGAGCGCCGTCCTGGCCGTGCCCGACGTCCCTGACGACATGCCGCGCCACCAGACCCGCCTGCAGGACCACGGTCTGGAAAAAGCTTTGGATCATCAGTTCATGGCGGCGTGTGCCGCCTCGTTGGAGGATGCCACGCCCATCTCGGTGGCCCTCCCCATCTCCAACGTCGACCGCACGGTCGGGACCTTGCTGGGCTCGGAGATCAGCCGGCGCTACGGCGCAGCCGGGCTGCCCGACGACACGATCTCGCTCACCTTCACCGGGTCGGCCGGCCAGAGCTTCGGCGCCTTCGTCCCGCGGGGCATCACCATGCGCCTCTACGGCGACGCCAACGACTACTTCGGCAAGGGTCTCTCGGGCGGGCGGCTCGTCGTGCGGCCGCAGGTCGAGTCGGTGTTCGCCGCCGAGGACCAGATCATCGCCGGCAACGTCATCCTCTACGGCGCCACGGCCGGCGAGGCGTTCATCCGGGGCCAGGTCGGCGAGCGCTTCTGCGTGCGCAACTCGGGCGCCGTGGCCGTCGTCGAGGGCGTCGGCGATCACGGGTGCGAATACATGACCGGGGGCCGCGTCGTCGTGCTCGGCCGGACCGGCCGCAACTTCGCCGCCGGCATGTCGGGCGGCATCGCCTACGTCTACGACCCCGAGCGCACATTCGGCCAGCGGGTCAACCCCGACATGGTCGACGTCGAACCGCTCAACGGCGAGGACAGCTTCCTCGTCCGCAGCCTCGTCGAGCGCCACGGCGTCGAGACCGATTCCGCCGTGGCGGCCCGGCTCCTCGAGCACTGGGAGATCGAGCAACGCGAATTCGTCAAGGTCATGCCACGGGACTACCGGCGCATCCTCGAGGCCACCCGCTTGGCCGAGGCCGAGGGCCGTTCGGTGGACGAGGCCGTCATGGAGGCAGCTGGACGTGGGTAAATCTGATGGGTAAGCCAACCGGTTTCATGGAGTTCGACCGCTCACTGCCCCGGCGGCGACCGGTCTCGGTGCGCCTGCGCGACTGGCGTGAGGTCTACGAGCCCTTCAGCGCCGAGCAGACCCAGGAGCAGGGCGCCCGCTGCATGGACTGCGGCATCCCCTTCTGCCACGACGGCTGCCCCCTCGGCAACCTCATCCCCGAGTGGAACGACCTCGTCTACAAGGACGACTGGTCCGACGCCATCGAGCGACTCCACGCCACCAACAACTTTCCCGAATTCACCGGCCGGCTCTGCCCCGCCCCCTGCGAGGCGGCGTGCGTCCTCGGGATCAACGAAGACCCGGTCACGATCGAACGGATCGAGTACGAGATCGTCGAGCGGGCCTGGTCCGAAGGATGGGTGGACCCCCAACTCGCCACCGTGCGCACCGGGCGCTCCGTCGCCGTGGTCGGCTCCGGGCCGGCCGGACTGGCCGCAGCCCAGCAACTGGCCCGCGCCGGTCACGACGTCACGGTGTTCGAACGAGCCGAGAAACCGGGCGGTCTGCTGCGCTACGGCATCCCCGAGTTCAAGATGGAGAAGGCCGTGCTGGACCGGCGGCTGTCCCAGATGGAGGCCGAGGGCGTGACCTTCGTCTGCTCCACCTCGATCGGAGGGGCGGCGGGCGATGGCGCTGCGGCCGCCGGTGCGGCAGATGGTGGGGCGGCGGCGGGTGACGGTCCGGTGGAACCCGGGGAGGAGCGCGGACTGGGCAAGGCCTGCGCCCCCGACGTCACCGTCCGCTCGGCGGCCGAGGTACGCGAGCAGTTCGACGCCGTCGTCATGGCCGGCGGGGCGACGCTGCCCCGTGATCTCCCGGTGCCCGGACGCGAGCTCGACGGGGTGCATCTCGCCCTCGAGTACCTGAAGCCCTCGAACCTCGTACGGGAGGGTGCCCTTGCCGCCTCGCCCATCACGGCGAGGGGCAAGCGGGTCATCATCATCGGCGGCGGCGACACCGGCGCCGACTGTCTCGGGACGGCACACCGCCAGGGCGCCGCCTCGGTACACCAGTTCGAAATCCTGCCCGAGCCCCCCCAGCAGAGGTCCGACACCAATCCATGGCCCCTCTGGCCGTTGATCCTGCGCACGTCGTCGGCCCACGAGGAAGGGGGCGAACGCGTCTTCTCCGTCACGACGACCGAGTTCGTCGACGACGGGACGGGCGCCGTGCGCGCCTTACGGGGCCACGAGGTCGAGACCGTCCTCGAAGACGGACGTCCCGTCTTCCAAAAGATGGTCGGCACCGAGTTCGAGTTGGACTGCGAACTGGTGCTGCTGGCCATGGGCTTCGTCGGCACCGAGCGCAAGGGCGCCGTGGCAGAGCTCGGACTGGACCTCGACGCCCGGGGTGCCGTGGCGGCGGACCGTGACTGGTCCACCAATGTCGAAGGCGTGTTCGTCTGCGGCGATCAGACCCGCGGGCAGAGCCTCATCGTCTGGGCCATCGCCGAGGGTCGTTCCGCCGCGGCGGCCGTCGACCGCTTCCTGATGGGCGAGACGGCGCTGCCGTCACCGATCGTCCCGGGACAACTCGCGCTGCGCTGAACCCCGGTCGGGACCGTCTCGACACCGTCCTACTCCCGCGCCGTGAGGTGCTTGACCTGCTGGAAGGCGCGTAGTCCTTCGACGCCGCGTTTTCGGCGCAAGCCGCTCTGTTTGTAACCACCCGAGGAGGCGTACGGCCCGACGAAGTTCCCGTTGACATGGACGGCCCCTGAGCGAATCTTCTTGGCCACGTGGACGGCCTCCTTGACGGGATGCCCGAACACCTGCCCTGAGGTTTCTCGCCTCCAACTGTCGCACCTCCCGGGGTGAGTCACGTGAGGACGCGCGAGCTCTTCAGTCGTGCGATTTCTTCCCACTGATAGCCCATCTGCAACAGGATCTCTTCGGTGTGCTCGGCGTGTTCCGGGGCTCGACGAACAACAGGATGGGCACCGTCGAACGTCACCGGGGGTCGCACGAGCTTCACCCGACTCCCGTTGGCCTGTTCAGCCTCGACGAGATAGCCATTCGCCTCGACCTGGGCGTCATGCTCAATGTCGAGTGGCGTCTGAAAGGTGGCCCAGGCGCCCTTGAGGTCGGAGAACCGCTCCTGCCAGTGGGCCAGCGGTTTGCTCTCGAACAGCTCGGTGAGAAGCTTGATGCACTCTTTGCTGTTGCGCTCGCGTGTGCCGTGGTCGACGAAGCGGGGATCGTCCACCAGCTCCGGGCGACCGATGCGTCGGCAGAAATTGGCCCAGAACCGATCGGACTCCATCATCATGAGATAGACCCACCGGCCATCCTGCGTGCGGTAGACGTTGGCCAGCGGGTTGGCGGGCGCGACTTCGGCGGGGACCGGGTGGCTGAGGTCTCGTTGGTGGCCGATCGAATAGGTGATGGTGCTGGCGTTCTGCCACACCGCGGTGCTGAGGAGCGACACATCGACCGTGCATCCACGATCGGTGCGGGCACGCTGCAAGAGCCCGGCGAGTATCCCGAAGGCGATGTTCATGGCCCCGGCCCGGTCACCGAAGGCCGGCGGTGAGGTCGGAGGGCGCGCTTCGGATTGCGGGGACACCGTCGACCCGACCGAGCCGCGTGCCCAATAAACGGTTGCGTCGTATCCCCCCTTCTCCGAGTCGGGCCCGACCGGGCCCTGTGCGGTGGCCCGGGCATAGATGATCTGCGGGTTCCTCTGCCGGACGGCATCCTCGTCGATCCCGAACTTCCTGATCGTGCGGGGAAGGAAGTTCGTGAGAAAGACATCGGCGTTGTCGATCATGCGGAACAGAACCTCCCGGCCCTCAGAAGTGGTGAGATCCAGCCCGATGCTCCGCTTGCCCCGGTTCGCTTGTGCCATGGCGAGGTTGACGCCGTCGACGGTCGGCGGCACGCGTCCCGTCACGAGTCCCCGGTGTGGATCGCCACGGACGGGATGTTCGACCTTGATCACCTCCGCGCCGTACTCGGCGAGAACCATCGCTCCCGCCGGGGCGAAGATGTTCTGTGCCACCTCCAGCACGCGGTAACCGCTCAGAGGGCCCGGGGTCGGCGCCGGACTCTCTGCAGAACTGGTGCTCCTCACCCGACGCCCCCTCACACTCGTGTCGTGCGTTCCAACCTATCGACTCCGCGCGCACGTCACGTCCGTGCCGACAAAATGGCTGTGCCGTCGAACCTCTTGGCGGACAGGCCTGCAGGTCGTCGGGGAGTGCACGAGCCTTGACAGCATCTGGCTGCGCTCATAAACTTTTGGCACTCACCCACCGTCTGCTGACCGAACTAGGCCTGTTCGAAGCTGGGTATATGTTCCGGCAATTCATCGTTGCCGTGACGATGTAGTGACTGTGGGGTGCCGCTGGTCGGTGTGACACAGCGAGACGTTGTGAGTAGGCCCGTCGCCGAGCGACGTACCGTCTCTCCCGTTGAGGCCGTGTGGCATCGGGCAACGCCGACGAGGGGAGGGATGTCCATGGAAGTGGAGCATGCGGGTCTCGATTGGTTGATTTCAGTGGACGATCACGTCCTTGAGCCGCCGAACGTCTGGGTCGATCGCCTCCCCAAGAAGTATCGCGACGTCGGTCTTCGCCTCGAGACGACAGATGATGGCGAGTTCTGGCTCTACGAGCAGCGGCGCCTGCCCACGTCGGGATTGAGCGCGGTTGCGGGCAAGCGTCGCGAGGAGTTCTCTCCCGAACCCGTGACCTATGCCGAAATGCGGCCCGGGTGTTATGACGTGAAGGCCCGGATCGAGGACATGGACCAGGCGGGGATCATCGCCTCCATGTGCTTTCCCTCCGTGACGCGATTTTGCGGCCAACTCTTCTACGAAGGCCAGGACAAGGATCTGGCCCTGCTGTCCCTGCAGGCTTACAACGACTGGATGCACGACGAATGGTGCGGATCCGCGCCCGGTCGTCTCATCCCGTTGACCCTGATCCCTTTGTGGGACACGACCCTCGCCGTGACCGAGCTCGAACGCTGCGCCGCCCGCGGTTCGCATGCGTTCGCGTTCTCCGAAAACCCCGAGCCACTCGGGTTGCCGTCGATCCATGATCCGAACGGCTATTGGGAGCCCGTCATGGCGGCCGCCAACGACCTCGAGATGGTCGTGTGCATGCACACCGGTTCCTCGTCGACCCTGCCGGCGGTCTGCTCCGATGCACCGTTCATGGCCAACCTGGCGTGGGGAGCGAGCAGGACGGCCGGGGCGATGCTGTCATGGCTCTTCAGCGGCCTCTTCTCGCGCTACGACAATCTGAAGATCGCACTCTCCGAAGGCGAGATCGGATGGATCCCCTATTTCTTGGAGCGCGCCGAGCAGGTGTACGACCACACCCGCTACTGGGTGGCCCGTGGCCATCAATTCGAGGATCACGCGGGCAGCGCCATCCCCGCTGACGGGGAGTTCGATATACGTGCCCTGTATCGCGATCACGTCTATGGGTGCTTCATCGACGACATCGCCGGCCTCAACAACCTCGACACTATCGGCGAAGACAACGTGATGATCGAGGTCGACTATCCGCACGAGTCGTCGACGTGGCCAGATTCAATCGATCTCGCCACGAAGCGCATGGCCCACCTACCCGAAAGCACGCGGTACAAGATCCTGCGCGGCAACGCAGAGAGGCTCTTCCAGTTCACGGCTTCTCTGACCGGCACGTCCCCGTCCAGCACCACACCTTGACGGCTCTCGACGCATCGATTGTCGGTCTCGGCGTAACCGACCAGGGGATCGGGCTCGGACTGTCCGGCCGTATCTTGCGGCGACAGGCCATCGAGCTCGCGCTGGCCGACGCCGGTCTCGCCCGGGCGGATATCGACGGGTACATCCTCATCGGATCGGGTTTCGAAGACCTCCGGTACCTCGGGCTGGCCCCCCGCTTCTGCTATGCCCTGCAGAGTGGGGGCGCCTCGGCCGGCCTGGCCGTTCTCAGTGCGATCGGTGCCATCCTCACCGGCCAGGCGACCTGTGTCGCCTGCGTCTACGGCGAAGCCTTCACCAGCAGCGTCTTCGGGGTCACGCCCAACAGCGGCCAGGCGGCACAGGCGGCGGGCGACATCGGCGGTGGGGCGTACGGCTATCCCTATCTGTTCGGCCAGATCGGACCGGCTGCGGCCTATGCGCAAAACGCGTTGTGGCATATGGCACAGTTCGGAACCACCTCCGAACAGATGGGTGCCGTCGCCGTCACGGAGCGGTCCTACGGGTGCGACCGTCCAGGCGCCATCGGGGAGGGCCGGCCGATCACGTTGGCTGACCATCAGGCGTCACGGATGGTGGTCGAGCCGTTCCACCTCCTGGACTGCTGTCGCAGCACCGACGGGGGCGTGGCCGTCATCGTCACGTCCCGGGAGAGAGCGACCAGCTGCAAGGGTCAGCCCGTGGATGTTCTGGGCGTCGGCACGGGTCACAACGTTCGCCAATGGCACGCCGGCACCATGTACCAGGAACGGGACGGAGCGGAAGCCGCCTCCACGGCGCTCCGACAGGCCGAAGTCTCCATTCGGGACATCGACGTGGCGCAGCTCTACGCGCCGTTCAGCTTCGCCACCATCGATCAGCTCGAGGCATACGGCTTCTGCGAGCGGGGGGAGGGCGGACCCTTCGTGGCCGCCGGGAACACCGGGCCGACGGGGTCGATACCCACCAACACCGGAGGGGGCCACCTCTCGGGTTTCTACGCCACCGGGTTCACCCCGCTGAGCGAGGGCATTCTGCAGGTCCGGGGCTCGGCACCCTCGTTCCAGATCCCGGGTGCGGAACTTGCGCTGGTAAGTGGAAATGGGGGAAACGGGGGGATCACCGGCAGTTCCGCTCTTGTGACGCTCGTCCTCGGAGCCCGGCGATGACGGAGAGCGCTCCGCTGCCCGGCGATGTGGTCCCCGACGATCTGGACCAACCCTTCTGGGACGCCTGTCGTGCGCACACACTCCTGCTGCACCGGTGCCGCCGGTGTGACCGCCACTTTTGGCCGGCCAGTTGCTGCATCGAGCACGGGAGCGCGTCGATGGAGTGGGTACCGTCACGCGGTGTCGGAACCGTCGAAACCTATTCGGTGTTCCATCACGTGTACGCCAGGACATTTCTCGACGTGCCCTACAACGTGGCCGTCATCCGACTCGAAGAGGGACCGCTGTTCCACTCCAGGATCATCGGGGACGAGCCCCTCAGCGTCGGCCTCGAGGTCGAAGTGACGTTCCAGGACGGCGCCGAAGGATTCTCCCTCCCGCTCTTCCGTCCACGTGGCGTCAGTTGAGTCGACAGGTGGCACGACAGGTGGGCCGCCGTGATCCCCAGGTGGCGCAGGCCCGCCCCTGCTGTCACGGAAGATAGACCGAGGTGATCGGATCCGGCGCCATATCGGTGCTCAATTTCGTGGCCGAACCGCGGGATCTCTTCGAGACCAGACTCCCGACCCACCTCCGGGCCCACTGTCCGCACGTCTTCCCGTTGGCCGAGGGTGGCGAGGGGTGGGCCTGGACCTCGGAGGCGCCGGAGTACGCGTTCGGCGCCGACTTCGACGACGAGATCGCAGGGCGTGGGGGCGAGCCCCGGTGGTTGTACGAGCAGCTTCCCCTGACGGCCACCGACCCCGGGGCACAGTTGGCAGCCATGAAGGCGGCCGGCGTCGACGCGTGCGTCGTCTACCCATTGGCGCTGCTGCGGGGATACGGGCGGTTGGGCCCGGAGATCCGACGCTCGGCTCTCTCGGTCTACAACGACTGGATGGCCTCGGACTTCGAGTCGCACGATCGAGGTCGGATCATCGGCCCCCGGCTCCTGCCCACCGAACAGGGACCCGAAACATTGTTCCGGGCCTTCGAGCGCATCGCGGGCACGGACGCACGCGCCATCTTCCTGCCGGCCCTGCCGGCGATCGACGGCGAGGACCGCGATGCCTTCTGGCGTGACGTCGCGGATTCGCATCTCACGGTCTGCGTCGCCCAGCCCCGGGTGGACGACACCACCGTCTTAACCCAACTACTCGCCCGGCATCCCGCATTGCGCATCGTCGCCGTTCCCGTACAGCCACTCGAGGGCAGGTACGCCGCCAAGAGCATGGTGTTCCCGCCCGCGACGGGAGCGACGCTCTTCGACGCCGAGGATCCGCACGGTGCACCGATGTACGGCGCGCACTTTCCACGTCAGCTGGTACCGCCGCCCCCCGACCGCCAACACGCAGCGCTCCGGGCGGCCCGCGCCTTTCGCTTTGACGATGCGACATGGCCCGCGGTCGTCGCCCCGAGGTCCGGGCAGCGCTTGCGGGTCACGACCACGCTGCGTACGCCGCCCGGGCGTGAGGACACAAAGATGCCTGCCATCGGGATCTCGCTCGGATCCCTCGGCTCGGAGACCTCCGGTGGTGTGAAGGCGATTGCGGCGTCGGCGCAGCGTCTCGAGGAGGCGGGCTTCACGGGTATTTGGGCCGGCGATGTCATCGCCCGTCGCGCCGGCACCCGTTCGCTTGACCCATTCACCTTGCTGTCCATCGCCGCCACCGTGACCGAGGGCGTCGAGCTCGGGACCTGCATCGTGCAAGTCCCCTTGCGCCGGAGGGTGGAACTGGCCCATCGGGCGTTGACGTTGCACGAAGTGTGCGGTGGCCGCTTCACCTTCGGTGTGGGTGCCGGATCGACGCAAGCGGACTTTGACGCCGTGGGCGTCCCTTTCACGACAAGGTTCCGCGAACTGAGAGAAGCCATACCCGATATGAAGGCGCTGTGGAGAGGAGAGCGCGTCCACTCGGCGTGCCTCTACCCAGAACCCGCGCACCTGGGCGGACCTCCGGTGCTGATCGGGAGTTGGGGTGGCACATGGGTCGAGATCGCGGCGCAAGAGGCGGACGGCTGGATCGCCTCGGGCACGCGCACATGGCGGGCCCTCGACGACGCGATGAAGCGCTTCCGGGCGAAGGGGGGAAGGCGCGCCGTAGTGAGCACCGTCTTTGCCGACCTGAGCCAACACGGCGAACCGTTCGACGAGGACGATCGTGTGCACCTCGCCTGCAATCCGCAGGAAGCGGCCCGCCGGCTGCGACGCCTCGGGGAAATCGGATTCGACGATGTGATCGTGAACAACTTGGGGCCCCGCGAGACCCTCCCGGTTCTCGCGGCCCTGGGATCTCGCAAAGACCAGAACGGTGAACAGCGACCCGGAGAAATGGAGAGCATGTGACGTCACAATTGCCACTGACGGTCGAGGAGATTCTGGATCCGGTGCGGACGGCGCTCCTGCTGTGGGACGTGCAGGACGGAGTCGCGAATCAGGCACACAATGTCGCCGAACTGTTTCCGGTTCTCACCAGACTGGTGGAAGGGGCACGCCAGGCGGACGTACCGGTCATTTGGGCCCGCCACGTCCAGTCTCCGCTGGCCTTCACTCCGGCCGCCAAACTCCAGCAGCAGCTCCGGAGTCAGGGATTGACGAGTGTTGGCCAACTGAAGCGGACAGAGGACGGTCAGTTCCTTGCGGAATTGGGGCCGCAGGAGGGCGACTTGGCCATCGACAAACCGACGCAGTCGTTCTTCATCGGGACGTCACTCGAGATCACGCTGCGCGGCCTGGGGATCGATTCGCTGGTGTTGGCGGGGGTGGCTACGGAGATGGGGGTCGAACTGACAGCGCGGCATGCCGGAGCCCTCGGCTTTTTCGTCTCCGTGGTGGAAGACGGCATTGGATCCTTTACCCAAGCCGGGCACGACATCGGGATGGCCTACTTTCGTTCGCCCAGCGCGCTCTATATAGATCTCCTTTCTTCAGAAACCGTGCTGGGCGTCTGGGCTCGCTGAACCGGGCCGGGGTCTCCCCGGTCAGGACACCGGCCCGACGAGTGCACCCAGGGCGCCCGCCACCTGTCCCCGGATTGCCTCCGAGATGATGAGGCCGTCCTCATCCAGGCTCTCCTGGGTCAGCGGAACGTCCAGACACGCCGGTTCGACGATCACCGCTCCGAGGTAGCCCAGGACGCTGAGGAGCGATGCGTGGGCCAGCGCAGCACCACGGGGAGAGACGTTGATCGCGGCCACCGGCTTGCCGTTCATCGAGCCCGTCCGGTCGTCACCCACCGCCCAGTCGAGCACGTTCTTGAACGACCCCGGGAGCGCGCCGGCATACTCGGGCGTCGACACGAGGACCGCGTCGGCACTCCGGATCTGCGCCCGGAGGAGGGCGACCGGCGGCGGTAGAGGTGGGTGATCCTCGTCGGGATTGAAGTGGGGCAGCCCGGCAGTCCCGTCATAGAGAACAGTGGCGACGCCCGGCGGGGCGACATCCTGCGCGGTCAGGAGCAGGGCCGTGTTCGTCGAGCGGCGTCGCAAGCTGCCTGAGATCATCAGGATCTTCCGGGGTCGTTCCATCCCCTGGTGCAACAGCCGTCGCCTCCCGTCCATGCCCGGTTCCACCCCGGCCCCGGCCCCTGGCTCCTGACCCTGGCCCCGGCACGAGGGGGCACGACGCGAAATCGGCACGGCGCAGGTATCGTCGCGAGGGTGTTCGAGCGCTTCACCGATCGAGCCCGGTCGGTTCTGGTTCTGGCCCAAGAGGAGGCGCGCCTCCTCCGACACAGCTACATCGGTACCGAGCACATTCTCCTCGGGCTGATCCTCGAAGGAGATGGCGTCGGGGCCACTGCCCTCACGTCAATGGGGATCACCCTCGAGGCCGTGCGCGGCGAGGTCGCCGAAATGCTGGGTGAAACCGGCGAGGGGTCGGCGTCGGCCTCGAGTGGCTCACCCCCGTTCACGCCCCGGTCCAAGAAGGTCCTCGAGCTGTCGCTCCGCGAGGCGCTGCGACACGATCACAGCTACATCGGGACTGAGCACATCCTTCTGGGCCTCATCCGGGAAGGCGAAGGCGTGGCGGCCCAGGTGCTCGTGCGGCTCGGGGTCGACCTCGGTTCGGCCCGCCGCCGCGTCGAGGCCCTCATGTCGGGACAACCAACCGGGGAGCAAGGCGCGGAATTCACGTCGGGCTCCGTCACGACGCAGTTCACCCGCGTCGAGCGGACCAGCACGGAACCACGGTGTCCTCAATGTCGAGCCGATCTGACCGACGGCGCACGCTTTCGCACAATGTCGGTACGCCCGGATGCCGACGAAGGCGAAACGGATCCGCTACCGATCTACGTCGTGTACTGCCGCAGATGCGGCGTGTCGCTCCACGTGTCAACCTCTGGCCCATAAACCCGGCGGCGAGGCCTCCTGGTGGCCCGGCGGGCCTACACCTCGGCGGCGATTGCAGTGTCGGCGGCGGCCGGGATGGGTCGGAAGAACCTGAGTCCGGGCGAGACGAGGTTCCGATGGGTCTGCAGGACGAATGCCGCCACGCCGCCGATGTAGAGGGCGTCGAGAAGCGCACGCCATACCGGCGTGCGACCGCCGAACGATCCGAACACCCCCGGTCCGGCCAGGGCGAAGACGAGATATGCCACCAGGATCGTGACCACGAGCAGGATCAGTATGGAGAGAAAAGCGACGGCGGACACGTAGCTCTGGGCCACCCGTCGGGTGGGGCTCGTGGTCTCGGATCCGACGAGCGAGACACCCCGGTGCAGATGGGTCCACAAGAGGACGAAGCTGGCGATGGTGATCAAGCCCCCGAGCACACATGCCCGCGCCGTTGCATCGCCGGCCTTCGATGATCCGTCTCCGATCAGTGCGACGAGAGAGAAGACCACGACGATGGATCCGAGGATGGATGTGACCAGCGTCACGAAGGAGACGGCGAAGTAGTACACGGACTGGGGACGGCGACCGGTCGGATCGGGATCGGCTCTGTTCGCCACCACGATGATGATGACGAGACCGATGATCGCCATGACGGCGAAGACGGCGAGAACTTCGAGGGCGACACTGGCGACGGTCAGAATCGAGCTCGGACCCGAGATCGTCTGCGTAAACCCCGAGCCGCCGGGTGAAATGAGCGTCCCCGAGCTCCCCGGCGTCTGGATCGATGGTGCTCCGGAAATCGATGACACGACGTTCAACAGTCCCACTGCTGCCCCCTCGCTCTCGGTCCCGCCCTGTGCGGAGGACACTATCGGCGGGCCACCGAGAGAACCGGTGATACTGCGCGGCGAACGAGTGCGCCTCTCCCGGCTCCGTCAGTTGACGACGGCGTCGTACGTCGCGGTCGGCGTGACGAGGCGGAGCATGGGCGCGATCTCGCCCCGAAATCCGTGCGCTGACCGCACCGCCGGGTCGGCGTCGCGGATCGCTTCGGCGGCGGCCAGGTCCTCGGCCAGAACGATGCCGATGCCGTAGCCACCCTGCGGATCATTCACCGGGCCGAAGGCCACCACTCTTCCTTGCGCCTTGAGGGCGGACCAATACCCGACGTGGTCGGTCATCGTGGCCCGCTCCTCGGCCGACATGTCGAAGACGAACGACGGACGCGGAGGAATCAGACGAAAGACGAAACCCATCATGAGGCGCCGCCTCCTTGTCAGAACGCGATCTCGGTGGTCCAGAGGGCGGCGACCGCGGGGTCACCGAACACCTCGAGGTCACCGGCCGGGAGGCGATTCAAGGACCACAGGTAGAGCGACGAGGCCGGACCACGGAGGGCGACATCCCCCTTTCCGTGGGCATGTTCGCTCGAAACCTCGCCGTCGGGCCCGAGGCGAACCATCCATTCGCCCTCGCCGTCGGTGCGATGGAGGTGGAACGATTGACCCGTCCAGACATCAGGGTGTTGCTTGACCTGACGGGGCACCATCACGCTGAGGAACTCGTCGATGCCGTCGCTGGCCAGCCCTCCGTCGATCGGCGACGGCTCGCCGGCCGCACCCGTGCAATCCCAGGCGTGGACAGCCGTCTCGAGCGCTTGACGGCGGATCCAGAACATCGGGGTGCGGGGGAGCCCGAAGGTCCAGCAGTCGGCGTCGGGATCGGCACTCTCCATGGCGTCGAGCATCTCGCGCAGCCGGTCCTCCGCCCACCCGATGAGCGCCGTGCCTCCGATGTCCTCGGGAGGGACGGGAGCGTCGCTCCGCGCACCGCTGCGCACCGTGGCGGCAGGCCCAGCCCCACGCCCCGCCGATGTGGGCGACCAGGTCGGCCACCGTCCAGCCGGGACAACTCGGGACCGGTGCCTCCATAGTGGGCGACGCCGCACGCAGCAGGGCGTCGGCGCGCTCCCGCACGAAACCTAGGTATTCCTCTGTTTCCATCGCCGAAGGCTATCGCCGTGGTCCGCCGCAGGCGGCTCTGAACCCCGGGACAGCGTCTTTACCCACGCGACAAAGTAGGGTCGGCTCTCGTAAAGAGCACGAGGGAGCGACGCGATGACTGACGTGGCCGGCGACACCAGGACAGCGCCCGACAGAGCGCGCAAGGGGCAGGCCTTCGACACGTGGAAGGACCAGACCGACTGGATCGAGGTGCCCGACAAGAAGCTGCGCTACAAGTTCTTGCCCTTCGGGGAGGACGGGAACGAGACCCGGACGCTGATGGTGCGCTACGACCCCGGCAGCGAGGTGCCTGTGCACTTCCACCACTCCGACTACTGCTCGCTCGTCGTCGAGGGTTCCATCGAGATAACGCGGAAGCAGCACGGAGTCGGAAGCGTGCGGATCGTCAAGGCCGGGACGGCCTACGGCCCGTTGAAGGTCGGAGCGGAGGGGTGCACGGTGATCGACGTCTTCGCGGCCGGACCCCAGGGGATCACGTACATCGGCGAGGGCTGACGCAACGCAAAGACGGGAAGGGTCAGATTCCCATGTGCCGGTGGCTGCGCGACCACCCCGCCAGCGAACACATGACCCAGAGCACGGCGAGGCCGAAATAGTCCCAGCGCCGGTGCAGACCGAAGGCGACCGCCAAGGTGAGCCACACCACGAGTCCGGTCGACCAGAACCACTGTGCGAACAGATCCCTGCGCTCGACGGTCATGGGTGGAGCCATACCCAGAAGTGGGCCGGAACATTCCTGCTCAACGGTGGTCGCCCTCGCGCGGCCTCGGGCGTCGGTCATTCTGGGGGCATGGCGATCATGCTGCGGCCCCTGGATCTGCGGCCACTGGAACGGAGCGATGTCCCCCTCCTCGCCGTCTGGCTGGCCCGCCCCCATGTCGAGAAGTGGTGGCGCGAGCCGGCGGATCTCGGGGCGGTCGAAGCCAGGTACGGGCCGATGATCGACGGCTCCGACCCCACCCGGGGCTTCATTGCGCTGAGCGGCGGGAAGCCGATCGGATTCATGCAGCGGTACCTGCTGGAGGACAACCCCGAATGGGAGCGGACGGTCGCCGTCGGGATCGGCTCCTTGGCGGCCGCGGGCATCGACTACCTGATCGGAGAAGAGGGTGAGACCGGACGGGGGCTCGGGCCCCGGATGATCGCTGCCCTCGTGGCCGATTGCTGGACGACCCTGCCCGGCATCGAGGCGGTCGTGGTGGATGTCCTGCAGGAGAACCGCGCCTCATGGCGGGCGCTCGAGCGCGCCGGCTTCCATCGGGTCTGGGAAGGGCTGCTCGATTCGGATCACCCGAGCGACGAGGGTCCCTGCTTCCTCTACCTCACGGCGCGACCGGCTTCATGAGCGCTCCCGTCGTGCCAGACTCCGCAGAATGAGTCAGACCCTCTCACCCGCCCCGGGCCCCATCCGACTGCACCACCATGCCTCGATCACCGACGATCAGGAGGCCACGCGGAAGTTCTACGAAGACGTCATCGGCATGCCGCTCGTGGCCACATGGACCGAATCGGACGAGCTCTTCGGGGCGACGCGCACGTACTGCCACACGTTCTTCGCCCTGGCGGACGGGAGTGCGTTGGCCTTCTTCCAGTTCGCCGACCCCAAGGATCAGGCGGAGTTCAAGACGCAGGTCAACTTCACGCCGTTCCGCCATGTTGCGCTGGCGGTGAACCACGAGACGCAGGATGCGATCAAGGACCGACTCGCCGCGGCGGGTTACGAGGAACCGATGACGTTCATGCTCGACCATGGCTACTGCGTCTCGTTGTACGTGCTGGACCCCAATGATCTCATCCTCGAATTCACGGTGGATCATCGTGAAGCGGTCCAGATCAACGAGGAGCGCCGCAGGACGGCACGCGACGATCTCGCGCGATGGCTCGCCGGTGATCACACCAGCAACAACACCTACCGCTGACGCCGCCGCGGCCCGATCGGTCAGGGCCGGTGGCCGGCGACCTCGCGCACACGGGCCGCCGAAGGCGCCCCCAGGAAGACCACGACACGGTCGACGTCGAGTGCTTCCAGACGTTGCAGCGAGCGGGCTCCCAGATCTGCGGACACGGTGACGACGAACGGCGAATCCTCCCGGCCGGCTGCCACGCGCGCCGCGCGCGCGATGTCGAGCAGCCTGCTCGCCTGCGGCCCGCCCGGCACGTTGATGCCGTCCGCCACCCGGCCGGCCAGCTCGGCCATCTTCGGCCCGAAGCCGCCGACGATGATCGGCGGCGGGGGATCGGGACGTAAGAATCCACTGACACCGCCGACGGTCCCCGTCCACACGGACCGCAGGACCGAGACCGTCGTCTCCACGGCCTCGCGGCGCAGGCGATCGCCGCTCACCGGGCGATCGAAGGCCCATTGCTCGGCGGCGTAGGGAGTGTCACGGCCACCGCCCGCCCCGAGCCCGAGCAGGAGGCGGCCGCCGCTGATCTCCTGGAGAGTGGCCGCCATGACGCCCAACGTTCCGGCGTCGCGATTGGCCACGTTCAGCACCATCGGGCCGACGGCGATGCGAGGCACGGCGGCGGCGATGGCGGTGAGGGTCGTCCACGACTCGAGGACCCGGTCCTGGCGGTGGACCGACCCGGCCAGGTGGTCGTAGAGCCACACGCCGTCGAAGCCCTCGCCCTCCGCGGCCAGGGCCCCGTCGCGCACATCGGACCACCGGGCGCCGAAGGGATCGAAAAGCAGGTCGATCTGCATGTGCGAGATCCTGCCGCGCCGGGCTCTCCCGCACCAGCGGGCGTGCGGACGGCGCGGGTCCGACCAAGTCGATCAAACCCCTGGTCCCCACGGCCCTCGGCACTTTCGGAACGTTCGGCGCACGATGATCGGGCGGGGCGAAATGGTGGGCCCCTGGTGCTCATATAGCCTTTGGGCAGGGAGAACGCGGCGAACCTGGAGCGGCAATGACTTGGTTGGGACTCGTGTGGGCAGTCACCATGACCGTCGGCTTCGCCGCGGTGGCTCTCCTGGCGCTCCTCGGCGTGTCACTCCGGATGCAAGGACCCGACACCACACGGCAGTCGTGGAATCGCCGGATGCTCACTCTGGGCGGGGCCGGCTTCGGGGTGGCCCTCCTCTTGCCCTTCGTACTCGTCGGTCCCACGGCCGGGTTGGTCTTCGCTGCAGGCTGGGCCGCGCTCGCCGTCCTGGTGGGGTGCATGTTCTCTTCGCGCGTGCCCACCAGGCTCCTCTCGGTCCTGCTCTTCCTCACGGTGGCCCTGGCCACGGTCCTCCACCTCCCGCCGGATCGAGCGGCCCTCTACGGCGTCGGCGTGTTCGTCGTGGCCGGACTGTCACTGGCCAAGTTCGAGCGCGTCTTGATTCGCAACGCCGAATCGGGCGCCGAGTTCATTTAGGCGGAGGACACCCCGGCATCCCCTGTGTCCGATTCCCCGGGGCATCCACGTAGCCCCCGTATCCCCGAAAAGGTTGGGCCGGCGTTGGGCCGGGGTATAGGGGTCCTTGAGTCCCGAGCGACATGATGGGGCTTACGAATCGTCCGTAGTGATCAGGCTGCCCTCTCGAGCAGTCCAAGCGGACAGGGCAGGACATGCATGCGCTTCACACTCCGCCGTCCCTCGGACGCCGCGCCAGACGGCGCCGCGCGCTCCGCACGAGACCCGGGCAGTCGGCGCCCAAAACGAAGACTCTTTCCCCTCAGCATCCGCGCCTCCCTGGTGATCATCGTGCTCATCCCCGTCGCTGTCGCGGTCGGACTGACCTCCAGCGTGGTCGCACAACAGGTCTCGCGGCGCGACCAGGCCGTCGATGTGCGCCAATCCTCATTGGTACTCGACGCACTCTTGCGTGCCCGCATCGACGTGAATGGGGAGTATGTGCCGAGCGCGGCGATCGTGGCGGCCCGGGAGAATCATCTCACCGAGGAGCAGCTCGACAGTCTCCTCGGGGTCGACTTCAAGAAGAATCTCGTGCAGGCCCGCAGGCTCGTCGACCAGCAGGCGGCGTTCGGCCCCCACGGGGTCTTCGCCGTCGATCACCGTGCGCTTCTCTCGCTACGGCACAGCGTCGACGATGGCACAGCGTCACCCTCTCAGGTCGAAGCGTTCTTCGACGCTCTCGGCACGAAGGTCGACGCAACATGGCTCCGCACGTTCAATGCGGTGCAGAGCACGCGGACGTCCGTCTCGCAATCGACATCGGAACGCCTGACTGCGCTCGATGCATCCTTCGACGCGTTGACCTCCGGGCTCGGTGAAGAAAGTCTGCAGAGAAACGGCTCTCTGGAGACCGTGCTCGTGGACGGGCGGCACGCCGGCGGCCATCCAGAGCCTCATCATCAGCCACCAGCAATTCCTGGCGGCGACGGCCAACTTCCCTCATCCACTCGGACCGAAGAGCACCGCGGCGTGGTCGGCCCTGAGCGAACAACCCGCTCTCGGCCGCATTCGAGGGTTACGTGCAACTCGGCATCACGACCGGCCTGAACCATGACGGACCTCCGTTCGCCGCCAATGCAGCGGCCATCGCCAAAATAGGCAAGTCCGAAGTGGAGTGGGCCAATTCGTTGACGCACCTCGTCCTTGCCAGTTCGGCCGACCTCCGGGTGGCGACGGAGAGCCAGGCGAATTCGGCCAACTCCAGCCTCGAAGTCAACCTCTTTCTCATTGCACTCATCGTCCTGCTCTCCCTCGGCGGCGTCCTCACACTCAGCCGGGCGGTTCGACGTCCGATCGCCAACCTCGGCGCAGCCTTCGAGTCTCTCCAGCAAGGTGAGCTCGAGCTCCCGCATCTCGATGAGTCGGGACCGAGAGAGCTCGCGCTCACGGCAAGTGCGTTCAACGAAATGTCGTCCACCCTGCGCGGTGTCCAGGCCCAGGCCATTGCCTTGTCCAGCGGAAACCTCGATGATCCGGCCCTGCAGACCCCGCTCCCGGGGCGCATGGGGGAGGCATTGCAATCCGCGCTCACCAACCTTCACATCTCGATTCAGACGAGCGAGATCCAGCGGGAGGAGCTCTTCGAGCGGGCGACACGTGATGCGTTGACCGGCTTGCTCAATCGGGGTGCGGCCCTCGAATCCTTGAACATCGACTTGGCCGGAGCCCGCCGCAGCCAAGGCGATCTGGTCCTGACCGTGCTGTTCATCGACGTCGATGATCTGAAGAAGATCAACGATTCGCTCGGGCACGAAGGTGGCGACGACGCCATCCGAGCCGTGGCAGAGGCCCTGCGCACCACCACCCGGGCCTCCGACGTGGTGTCGCGCTACGGCGGGGACGAATTCGTCGTCGGGTGGCTCGGGAAACCCGATCCGACTGCCACGGCTCTGCTGGCCAAGCGAATCAGTGAGTTGGTGGCCAGTTCAGTGGTGCAGGTAGGCGACTCCGACGTGACGATCGGGTGCAGCATCGGCGTCGCCATCTCCGGACCGTTGGACGTCACGGTCCTGACACTGATCGAACGGGCGGACCATGCGCTGTACGAAGCCAAGAAATACGGGCGCGGCCAGGTGCGTTGGTTCGAGCCGGTGTGAGCGCAGCCGGGCCTATTGCTCGGCCAGGATGGCGGCGATTTCGGCCAACGGGTTCCGGACGACGGGTCCGGTCACCTCCACCTCGGCCCGCAGAATGCGCCCATTGAACGTGAACGGGGGCACGTACCCCTCGCCGATCGCCGGTCCCCACTCGTAGCCACAGGTGAGGCCGACACCGAGCCCGTTGAACCCGGCCGGGGTGAAGCGGTCGATGATGCCCTCGGCAACCAGCCGGCCGTCGACCCGCAGCTGGGCCGGGCCACCGAGCCCCTCGTCCTTGGTGAACCCGAAAACAACCTGATGGGGACCTGCGCCGATCGGCTCGGGGCTGACGAGCACGTGACGGGTCTTGCCGTAGAGGTTGTGGACGTAGCGGGGGTGGCCGTCGACGATGTGCAGCGACCAGCCCCCCAACGCGGAGCCGACGGCGAGGAGCACGCCGTGCGGGACGAGGCCGTCGTCGATCATCACGTCCGCCCGCACCAGATGTGAGCGGTTCTGCACCTGGACGGCCACCGACTCGGGAACGGGCGATCCACCTTGGAAATAGCGAAAGACCGCACGCTCGCGGCGCCGGTCGGGCGGCTTGTGGATGAGCGCCCACAGCGGCCTGTTGTCGAGCGGCAGCACGTCGTTACGCGCCGCTTCCTCCCACCACAAGGCGATCATGGCCGCCAGCCGCTCGGGCTCCACCGCGGCCAGGTCCTCGGACTCCGAAAGGTCCTCGGCCACGTGGTAGAGCTCCCACACGTCGTCGTCGAAGGAGGCGTTGGGGTTGCGACCGTCGTCGTACATCGGGCCGACCGGATGGAACGTCACGGCCTTCCACCCGTCGTGATAGACGGCCCGGGATCCGAACATCTCGAAGTACTGGGTCGTGTGCGTCGCCGGCAGACCCGCCCCCTCGGCGCCGAGCAGGGGAGCGAAGCTGGTCCCGTCGACATGCGATTGCTCCACGCCGTCGATGGACGACGGAGCCGCGATGCCGGCCAACTCGAGCACGCTCGGAAGGATGTCGACGGCGTGGGCGAACTGGTGGCGAATGCCGCCGGCCGCGGCGCCCAGGCGCGCCGGCCAGCTCACGATGCACGGATCCGCCACACCACCTTCGTGCACCTCGCGCTTCCAACGCTTGAACGGGGTGTTGCCGGCCATGGTCCAACCCCATGGATAGTTGTTGTGCGTCGTCGGGCCGCCGATCTCATCGATGCGGGCGTGCATCTCGTTGAGTGACGCCGGGTCGAGGTTCTCGAGACGGATGTCGTTGATCGATCCCTGAGATCCCCCCTCCGAACTGGCGCCGTTGTCCGAAACGAGGATCACCAAGGTGTCCTGGAGATCGCCCACGTCCTCGAGGAAGGAGAAGACCCGGCCCAGCTGGTCGTCGGTGTAGGACAGGAAACCGGCGAAGCACTCCATGAAGCGGGCGGCCAACGTCCGTTCCACCTCGCCCAGGTCCTCCCACGCCGGCACCCATGGAGGCCGTGGCGTGAGCCTGGTCCCGGCCGGCAGGATCCCGAGCTCGAGCTGGCGGGCGAAGGCCCGCTCGCGCCAGTCGTCCCATCCGGCGTCGAAGGCGCCCCGGTAGCGGTCGATCCACTCCTTCGGGGCCTGATGGGGGGAATGGCAGGCACCGGTACAGAGGTAGAGGAAGAAGGGCCGATCAGCGTCGACGGCGCGCAGGTCCCCGACGAACCCGATCGCCCGATCGGCCAGATCCGCGCTCAGGTGGTACCCGTCGTCGATGTCCCGGGGTGGGCGCACCGAGTGATTGTCCTCGAACAGGGCCGGCATGAACTGGTGGGTCTCGCCGCCGTGGAACCCGTACCAGCGGTCGAACCCGCGGGCGAGCGGCCACGTGGCGCGCGTCGAGGCCATGTCCGTCTCGTTGTCGGGGCTCAGATGCCATTTCCCCACGGCGTACGTGGCATAGCCCTGCTGGCGCAGGATCTCGGAGAGGTAGCCATTCTCCCGGGGTGGCCGGCCCCAGTAACCCGGGAACCCGACGGCGAGGTCGGCGACGCGGCCCATCCCGTTGCGATGGTGGTTGCGCCCGGTCAGCAGGCAGGCGCGCGACGGAGAGCACAGGGCGGTCGTGTGGAAGTTGGCCAGCCGTACGCCGGCCGCGGCCAAGCCGTCGATGACCGGCGTGTCGATGGGGGAGCCGTAACAACCGAGCTGGGCGAACCCCACGTCGTCGAGCACGACGAGCACCACATTGGGTGCGCCGGCGGGAGCGGTGGTCTCGGGCGGCCACCATGGCTCGGACGTACGCCAATCGCGACCGATGCGGCCGCCGAATTCCCGCTCGTGCGTCATCGTCCCCCTCCGTCGTTGTTCCTGCAGCACACGGTCACGGTGGAAGTGGTCATGGTGGAAGTGGTCACGATGCGGCCGGCGTCGAAACGGTCGGTGTCGACACGGGAATCTGGACGATCCTGATCCGAACGGTCATTCGCCTCGGCCGGGTGATGGCGTCGGAACCGTTGCGTTCGGCGCCGTCGGGTTCAGGACCGTGGTGTCAAGGGAGAACACCTCGATGGGATCGTCGAAGCCCTTGAGCAGCCGATGTCCCGCCGGACTGAAGACGAACGCGTCCTTCGCCGCAGCAGCGGTGTCGGCATCGACCAGCACCTCGCCGGGAATGGCCAGATCGGCCAGCCGGGAGGCCAGGTTGACCACCTTGCCGTAATAGTCGCCGTGGCGAGCGATCACATCGCCGAAACAGACCCCGCCCCGCGGCTCGATACCGGCCCCGAACGCGGCGGTGATGTCACGCCCGATGGCGCACCCTTCCGCCGCCCCGAGTGCGGTGAACATGACCTCATCGCCGATGTGCTTGACGATACGCCCGTTGTGCGCCGATGCCACCTCGAATGCCTTCACCTCGAATGCGCCGACGAGCTCGAGCAACTCGGTGGGCGTCGTGTGCATGGAGAGGGGAGTGAACCCGACAAGATCCACGAAACCCACGGCCAGGCGGTTCAGGGAACGATCGCTCACCCCGGCCTGCGTCACCCGCTGGCGGTCGATGGCGTCACGCATGTGATGCGAGAAGATGACGCCCATCGAATCGCCCAGACGGAGCGCCGCTTCGCTCACCGATGCCAGATTCATGGCCCACGCCAGCAGGTCGACGTCGGGCGAGTCCATTTCGGGTTCCTGCGTCTGGACATAGACCGACACAGCCGCCTCGGCTACCCGCGCCAGTGAGCTGCCCACCACCCGCAGCAGCTCGCCGCCGTGCTCGCCGACCGGATGCATCTGGCTCAGGAATCGGGTGAACTCGGCATCGCGGGAGGAGAACATCGGCGTCTCGGCGGTGGGGACGACGATGCCGAGGGTCCGCCACAAGGAGAGGACCTGCTCCAGCGGGGTTCCCGTCCCTTCGGCCACGTCGTTCGCGCTGAGCGTGGCACCCTCGGCGAAGACGAGGTCACCGGCCAGCCTCGCGACGTGGCAATCGGACCAGGCCGTGCGGATCTGCTCCTCGGTCGCACCCAGTGACCGGAGGAACGCGTCGACGGCCTCGGCCTCCTCCGCCACATCGGCCGCCCCAGCTCGCTCGGCCGCCCCAGCCCCCTCCATCTCGCCCACGATGCGACGCTACCGGAACTTCCCATGGACGCTGGCGACGGCCCTACGCTACGGACATGGCCGTCCGGCCCAGGCCGGACACCGGGTCATCGGCGTAGAAAGCGAGCGAGGTAGCGATGTTCGATCTCACGAATAGTCCGGAATGGTCGGCCCTCTCCAAGCACTTCGGAGACGTCGGGGATCGCCATCTGCGTCAGCTCTTTGCCGACGAGCCGGACCGGGCCACCCGACTGAGCGCCGGGGCCGGCGATCTCGTCCTGGACTACTCCAAGCACCGGATCACCGAGGACACGCTGCCGCTGCTGATCGACCTGGCCCTGGCGGCCGGGGTCGAGGCCCGCCGGGACGCCATGTTCGCCGGAGCCCACATCAACAGCACCGAGGACCGGGCCGTCCTCCACGTGGCCCTGCGCATGACGGAGCAGCAGAAGCTCGAGGTCGACGGGCAGAACGTGGTGGAAGACGTCCACACCGTCCTGCGCCACATGGGCGACATCTCCGATCGCATCCGCAACGGCTCCTGGGTCGGGGCCACGGGCAAGCGCATCGAGGCCGTGGTCAACATCGGCATCGGTGGATCCGACCTGGGGCCCGCCATGGCCTACGACGCGTTGGCGGATTACGCCGCTCCCGACCTGCTCAGTCGTTTCGTGTCCAATGTGGACCCGGTCGACCTGTATGCGGCGACGCAGGATCTCGATCCGGCCACCACGTTGTTCGTGATCAGCTCGAAGACGTTCACCACCCTCGAGACGCTCACCAATGCCGCCGCGGCCCGGGAATGGCTTCTCAACGGGCTCAACGCCACGGCCGGTGCGGCCGGCGTCGGGTCCGACGCCGTCGCCAAGCACTTCATCGCCGTGTCGACGAACACCGCCGCCGTCACCGAGTTCGGCATCGACCCGGCCAACATGCTCGAGTTCTGGGACTGGGTCGGCGGACGCTACTCCTACGACTCCGCCATCGGCTTCTCACTGATGGTGGCCATCGGGCGTGAGGCGTTCGGCGACATGCTCGCCGGCTTTCACACCATCGACGAGCACTTCCGCACGACCCCGCTCGAGCGCAACCTCCCGGTGATCATGGGCCTGCTCAACGTCTGGTACAACAACTTCTTCGGGGCCCAGACCCACGCCGTGTTGCCCTACAGCCACCGCATGGCGCGTTTTCCGGCCTACCTCCAGCAGCTCACGATGGAGTCGAACGGAAAGTCGGTCCGCCTGGACGGAAGCGCCGTCGAAGGGCAGACGGGCGAAATCTTCTGGGGTGCGCCGGGCACCAACGGCCAGCATGCCTTCTACCAGCTCATCCACCAGGGCACGAAGCTGATCCCGGCGGACTTCATCGCGTTCGCCGAAGCGACCCACGACCACGGCAGCCAGCAGGATCTCCTCATGGCCAACTGCCTGGCCCAGACCAAGGCCCTGGCGTTCGGGAAGACGGCCCAGGAGATCGCCGCCGAGGGGACGCCGGCCGAGCTCGTGCCCCACAAGGTGATGCCGGGCAACCGGCCGAGCTCCACCATTCTGGCCCCCAAGCTGACGCCGTCGGTCCTGGGCCAGTTGGTCGCCCTCTACGAGCACACGGTCTTCGTCGAGGGAGCGATCTGGGGAATCGATTCGTTCGACCAGTGGGGGGTCGAGCTGGGCAAGGTAATGGCCAAGGAGCTGGCCCCGGTCCTCAGCGCCGAGGAGGCGCCCGACCTGTCCGGCCAGGATGCCTCGACGGCGGCGCTGGTCCGGCAGTACCGCTCACTGCGGGGTCGGGCGACGTAGGGCCTCGGGCAGCGTGCGCTGCCCCCTGCCCCCGAGGTTAGGTACAGGATCATCGGGGTAAGTGGTCCGTGTGCCATTCGCCAAGAAATACGGTTGGAAAGCGCTGACCCTCGGCGTGGGAGGCCTGACCGGGCTCATCACGCAACGTCTCCTCGAGATCATCTGGAAGACATTGCGAGGATCGACGCCGCCGAAGGTGGCCGCAGACCGCCGCTCCTCGTGGGCCGATGCCCTCACTTGGGCTGTCGCGACCGGTGTCGGTGTGGGCGTGGCACGCCTGCTGGCGATGCGCTCTGCCGCGGCACTGTGGGAGGCCGCCGTGCACGAACCGCCGCCCGAGATAGGGCTGGACGATTCCTCGGCGGCGTAGCCGGCGGGGACAACCGGCCGATCGTCAGGCCCAGGCCCGGCCGGCGCCGGCCCCGGCCCGGCCGGCCCCGGCCTATCGTCGTCAATCCTCCATCACGGCAGCAACCGCTCGCGACGCGCCGGGCAATTTCGCCCACCAGGGGTCGAGGTCCAGCGCCGGATAGCGGAGCGCCGTCTTCTCGGGGAACGCCTCACTCCAGATGGGGTGCCCGGGCGGCGGGAATCCGAACAACGCCAACTGGCGCGGCGTGGAGCCCTCGACGAAGGCGGTCCACTCTGGCCCGGTGGAGCGCGACTGCTGCTGGTCGTAGCCGATCCAGTCCTGCTGCGCCTGCTTGAAGGCGATGCCGGCCGTGAACCGGGCGGTCCGGGGCGACCCGAATGGAGCGCCCCGGTGGAACACATCGGACCGGTAGGCGAGATACGACCCCCGCACGCCCGGAGCCGCCCGCTCATCGGCGTAGAGCTGCGGGTCCGCGTCGGGCATGACGACGCCGTACGGGGACGTCACATGGGTGGAACGGGCGAGGGGCACCAACCGCGTCGGGTTGTCGGATTCCCGAACGTCGGACAGGTAGAGGAAGCCCTGGAGATTCCACCACGGTGCGTCGGTACAGGTGGTGAGCCATGAGTGATTCCGGTCCGTGTGCATCGGTTGCTCATAATTGGTCAACCCCGAGCACTTGGCACTCGCCTGCGCTTGATACAGACGGATATCGCCCGTGCCCAACGCACGCTCGGCAAAATCCACGATCTAAGGATGGACGTAGAGCCGGTTGAGCGCGCCCGAGCCCGCGAACGGAAAGAGGCCGCCCCACCGCTGCTGTGCGGGTCGGAAGCCGACGCCCTCGTCGGGCCACACGTAGTCCGGCTCCGGGCCCAGTCCCGTCCATCGCGCTCGGCCTGTCGGCGTCCAGTGGCGGCGTAACGTGCTCCAATGGCGGACGTGACGTTCCCGACCGACCGTGCGGCGCTCATCACGCGCTTCGCCGAAGCGGGGTTCGTCGCGCCCGAGGAGGAGGCCGACGACCTCGTGGCGCATGCCGCCGGAGACGCCGGCATGCTGGGCGCCATCGTCGAACGCCGCCTCACGGGTGAGCCGATGACCTGGATCCTCGGGCACGTGCTGTTCTGCGAGGTCGATGTCCGGGTCGATCCCGGCGTCTACGTACCGCGCGGGCAGAGTGAGGCGCTGGCCCGACGCGCCGCGGCACTGCTGCCCGACGACGGCAGGGCGATCGACCTCTGCACGGGGTCCGGGGCGATCGCCATGGTGCTGTCGACGGTGCACCCCCGGGCCCGTGTCGTCGCATCGGACATCGACCCGCGTGCCGTTGCCTGTGCCCGGTCCAACGGGGTCGAGGCATGCACGGGCGATCTCTTCGAACCGTTGCCGCCCATGCCCGAGGGCGGTGTCGACGTCATCGTGGCCGTCGTCCCCTACGTGCCGACCCCCGCCCTCGCCCTTTTGCAACGCGACACCCTGTTCTTCGAATCCCCGCTGCCCTACGACGGCGGTCCGGACGGCACCGACATTCTCCGGCGCGTCCTGCGGGAAAGCCCCCGCTTCTTGCGCCACGGTGGGATGGTTCTGCTCGAGCTGGGCGGTGGGCAGGCCGAGCTCCTCCGCGACGACCTGGCCCGGCTGGGCTACGACCTTTGGAGCACGGTGCTCGACGAGGAGGGCGACGTGCGGGGCATCGAGGCGACGTGGCGGAGCGACCGCTCTCCGTGAGCTCTCCGTGAGTTCTCCTTGAGCTCTACTTGATCGCCTCCCAGGCGGTGTAGGCGGCCAACGCGAAGAGCACGACCGCCGTGACGATCCGCACCGTCCTGATATTGATCACCCGCAGGAGACTCTGCCCCCCGAGCACCGCCAGTGCCGCCACGGCCCAGAGCGCCGCGACGGCACCGATCGCCACTGAGAGAGGCGAGTGGTAGTGGGCGGCCAGGTTCGCCGTGAGGATCTGCGTCAGGTCGCCCCATTCGGCCAAGAAGATGACCAGGAACGCCGTGGTCACCACACGCCGGCCCGACGCTGTCTCCTTCTCGATGATCTCTTCCTCTTGCGCCTCCTTGCGCGCCTCGCGGATGGCCAGCACACCACCCACCGCGAACATGAACGACACGACCCCTTCCAGCGCGCGATGGGGGATCAGGTGGAAGAGGGCCACACCGATGGTGACGGCGATCACGACATGGACGAGGAAGGCCCCGGCGGCGCCGATCCACACGGACAGCGGCTTGCCCCGGGTCGACATGACCAGCGACGCGAACATGGTCTTATCCGGCAGCTCGCCCACGAAGATGATGGGGAAGACGGCGGCGATGATCGCGATGTGCACAGTGACCTTTCTCGCCGGACCGAAGGGATCTCCCTCGTCCCGGCCATGACGGCGTGGCTGGAACGAAGGTCTCGCCCACCTGCATGCAGGTCCGATGACCGGGCTCACGAGGAACCGGTATGTCGATCACCGATTGTGGGGTACTCCCCTTCACCCGGCAGTGTAGACCGCGGCGACTTTCGGCCCAGCGGGCGACGCCCCGACCCGCGCACCCGCCCTCGGATGGCCCCCGGATGTCCTAGCTGTGGGGCCGCGTGGCGCCGACGAAGATGTCGCTGCCCCATTTGGCACCGGGAATGACCGGGAAGGCCTCGACACGCACCTCCGCCCCGGTGTGGGGAGCGTCCACCATCATGGTCCGGCCGCCTTCAACCCCGACGTAGAGGCCCACGTGGGACACGTCGTGGGGGCCTGTCCCGAAGAACACCAGGTCACCGGGTTGCAGCATCGTGCCCTCGGTCAACGGGGGGGTTGCATCGAACTGATTCTGTGCCACTCGCGGCAGCCCGACGCCGGCCGCCATGTAGGCGGCCTGCACCAGACCCGAACAGTCGAAGCCCACGCCGGGGGTCTCGCCGCCCCAGATGTAGGGCGTGCCGACCTGCGCCAGCGCCCAGGCGACGGCCGTGGTCCCCACGGTGGAGGTGGTGGCCACAGGCGGGGCGACCTCCTCGAAGGTCTCGGCCAAGGAGAGCACCTCGGACACGTATGCATCGTCGTGGTTGTAGGCGAACACGGCCGCCGGCACATCGGTGCCCCCGGCGGCGCCATTGGCACACAGCATCCGGGCGGCCGCGTAGACGGCATCGACCGGGTCGTAGGGACTGGGAGGTGTGATGCCGCCTGGCGGGACCGGCATGGCATAGGCGGCGAACGTCCGCGGCTCGAACTGCATCGGACCCTCGGCACCCGCCCCGTTGGCCCCCGCATGCACCCCGGGCAGGTCGGACGTGCCGTTGCCCGATTCGACCGTGCCGATGGCGGCCAGGACGGCCCAGGGGAGTCCGGCACACGTGGCAGCGGCCGCCGCTTGATACAACGTGAGCATCCCCGCCGGGATCTCCGCCGCAGCAGTGGCACTCGGGGCCGCGACGCCGTTTCCCACCGTGGCACCGCCGCCGGCCCCGGCGCTGCTGGCGGCCCCGGAACCCCCGCTACCTGCCACGGAAGCGCTGACGGCCCCCATCGCCCCGGCCATGAGAACGGCCGAACCCATCAGTCCGGCGGCGGCGATAGCGAGAACCCGGGAGGAGCGCATCGCCGGAGAACGGTCCGGCACGGCGAGGGCGACGCGCCACAATTCGCGCCGGCGTTCACGCCGCCGGGCCGGTCGGAACTGGCCTAGGGTCCGCTCGACAGATCGGAGATGGACGTGCTGGCAGCAATTTCGCACACCAGGGTCATCATCCTGGTCATCTGCGTGGGCATCGCCTTCGCGCTCGGGCAACTCGTGAACTACCGACGCACCAAGGACGACTCCAGGGACAAGGACGGGTAGCGGGCGGGTCGTGCGGCAGATCGTGCGACAGATCGTGCGCCGGGTCTTGCGGCCGGCACGAGGCGCACGCACTGGCCATACTTGAGCCATGAAGAGCACGATGCAGGACGCGCCACTCCTGATCAGGGACATCCTCCGCCACGGGCTGCAGACCTATGGCCACAGTGAGGTCATCACGATCGAAGCCGGAGGGCATCGCACGGCCACGTTCAAAGAGATCGCCGTGCGCGCCGAAAAGCTGGCTGCAGCGCTGCAGCGGATCGGCGTCCAGAATGGCGACCGCGTCGGCACGTTCTGCTGGAACAACCAGGGTCACCTCGAGGCCTACCTGGCTATTCCGTGCATGGGGGCCGTGCTGCACACGCTCAATATCCGGCTGCCGGCCGAACAGCTGACCTACGTCATCAATCACGCCGAGGACAAGGTCATCATCGTCGACGACTCCCTGATCCCCCTGCTGGCGGCCATCAAGGACGAGCTCAAGACCGTGGAGACCATCATCGTGGTCGGAGACGGTGACGCGTCGGCGTTGGGCGAGACCCTGTCCTACGAGACCCTGCTGGCGGCCGAGGAACCGGGTTTCGAGTGGCCCGATCTCGACGAGCGCTCGGCCGCGGCGATGTGTTACACCAGCGGTACCACGGGCAACCCCAAGGGCGTCGTGTACTCGCACCGTTCCACGTGGCTCCACGCCATGGCCGAAAAGGCTGCCTCGTCGGTGGGCATGACGGAAAAGGACCGCATTCTCATCATCGTCCCCATGTTCCACGCCAACGCCTGGGGCACCCCGTACGGAGCCTGGATGGCCGGCACCGACATGATCATGCCGCAGATGTTTCTCATGGGCGAGCAACTCGGGAACATCTTCAACGAGTTCCACCCGACGCTGGCCTGCGGTGTGCCCACCATCTGGAACGGCCTCCTCCAGCTCGACAAGCCGGTCGATTTCTCCTCCGTCCGCGCCATCTCCTCCGGCGGGGCGGCGGTGCCCCAATCGTTGATCGAGGGCTTCGAGGAGCGGTTCGGGGCGACCATTATCCAGGGATGGGGCATGACCGAAACCAGCCCGCTGGCCGCGTTCGGGCTCCCGCCCGCCCGTCGTCTCGACGGTCACGACGACATGTACTACAAGATCAAGGCGGGGCGGGTGGTGGCCGGCGTCGAGGTCCGCGTGGTGGCCGAGGACGGCACCGTGCTCCCCAACGACGGCACCTCCATCGGGGAGTTCGAGGTACGTGGACCATGGGTCACCGGGTCGTACTACAAGGAGGAGGATCCCGGGCGGTTCCAGGACGGCTGGTTGCGCACCGGGGACGTGGGCTGCCTCGATCAGCAGGGGTACATGACCATCTCGGACCGCACCAAGGACGTGATCAAGTCCGGCGGCGAATGGATCTCGTCGGTCGAGCTCGAGAATGCGGTGATGGCGTTTCCCGATGTCTTCGAGGCTGCGGTCATCGCCGTGCCCGACGCCAAGTGGTCGGAGCGCCCGCTGGTGGCTGTCGTCCCCAAGCCGGGCACGTCGATAGACGCCGCCGCGCTGGTCGCTTTTCTGGCCGACCGCGTCCCGCGCTGGTGGCTGCCCGACCAGTGGACGTTCATCGAGGAGATCCCCAAGACGAGTGTGGGGAAGTTCGACAAGAAGGTCATGCGTGCCGCCTTTGCCGAAGGGGACTATGCCGTGCAGACCCTGGAGCTGCCCAAGTGACCTCCACCTCGCTGACGTGACCTCGGCCACCGACGCCATGGCGGACGTCGCTGCTCGCCTCGAAGGGATGGCGGAGGAGTTGACCGATATCGCCCTCGACGCGTTGCGTCTGGGTGCCCAGTGCGACCCCGACTCGGCCGAAGCGGGGGAGGCCCTGCGGGTCGAACGTCGCATCGTGCGGGCCCGGCGTGCGATCGAGAAAGCCGTCACCGTCTTGGCCCCGTACGGGGAGACCGCCCTCGACGACGGGGCGTAAGCCACCAGATGTGGCGATCACTCAGGCACTGAGGGCCGTCGTCTGCGCCCGTCCCGTCGATCTTTGTGGCTGAAGAGCGGCGCCGTCACGTCGGGGCAGGCGTCGGGGATGCGTCGGGGGAGGACCAACCCCCAATCTGACGCCGGGACACCCCCAGCGGCACTCATCGCAAGAGGGGATGCCCCTTCGGACGTCGGTGGACTTGAGGACGTTGGTGATTTGAGGTCGGGGATCTCTCATGATCGCAAACCACGACAGAATCGCAAACCAGGACAGAAAGGACGGAAATCCAACCATGGATGAAGCCGCAGATGACCGCGACATCGGTGAGGAATTCGATCCTGACTCGGGTTGCGGAGATGCATGGACGATCCTCCATTTCTCATTGTCCAATCCCATCGGACCAGGTGAGGGGGATGTTGCAAAGCTCTTACGCAGGGTCGCTGATCATGTGGACACTCTGGGCGACATCCAAATTGGCGACATCACATTCAACTCCCAACCCACATCCGGGGAGGATGATCTGACCATGACCGTCTACTACCACCGGGAACCACGGCGACGCTGAACGGGCACGGGACCCTCCCTGCAGAAGGGACCGCCTCTGCCGACGCATATCGGAGGACCACCGGTCGGCCCGACGAACTCGTGGCCATGCCCGATGCCGAGGGCCACCCTGATCCGCCCCTAACCAGTGACGTTCGCCACTTGTAGTGCTCTGTCTCTGCATTGGCTCGGGAGCCAGCTCGGCGCGAACCCTTTGGAGGGCAGCTCGTAGGATCTGCATAGTGAAGAGCGGTGCGGTGGTCTACGTCAAAGATCTGCACCGGATGCGATCCTTCTATCTGACGGTCTTTCGCATGGTGGCCATCGATGAATCCGCCGACTACTGCGTGCTCGAGTCCGACGCACTCACGATGTCGCTCGTTGCCGCGCCCGACCGCATAGCAGCAGGGATCACTCTTTCTGATCCACCGTCGCGTCGGGAGAGCGTTCCCATCAAGCTCGCCTTCGGTGTGGACAGCATCGAGGACCTACGCCCCGTTCTGGCCGAACTCGGAGGTGCCGTCGACCCCCCTCACGCGCAGTGGTCATTCCGTGGGGGCATCCATTGCGACGGCGTCGATCCGGAAGGCAATGTCCTGCAGCTGGTCCAGCCGATCCCCTGAGTCCGTTCGACTGAGTCCGTTCGACGACCGACCACCGGTCCGCTGATATGCCTGTCCCGGTCCGCAGGGTCATTGCGTCGCTGTGGGAAGAGCCGGCGATTGGCGGCGGAATCCGGAAAATCCATTGACTTCTGAAGTCGATTCCGTCATAGTGCTTCGACTATGGCTCAGTTCAACGCACCGCTTCGATCGGATGACATCCGGTGCCTGCTACTGATGCCGTCGCGCCTGCTCTTCGGTTGAGTGCGCCGTCGGCGTCCGTAGAAGACGCCTGACCCCGAAACCGTTAGAGAAAACCATCGACCTGAACGTCTCAGGTCATTCGTTCCGACGCGCCACCGCGTCCAAAGGCAAGCAATCATGAAACAGATCCCACGCTCCTCCCAAAGAGTGATGTCGTTCGACGACGCCGATTCGGTCGTCGATGCCAACGACCTCCTCTTTGTCGAGCACTACATCTCAGGCAGCTACCACTTCGCACACAGTGCGAACCTGTCACGCGTCCGCGAGGGAGCCACCTTGTTGCCGCCCGGAGCGACACCTCATCGCGTCGCCGTCCACGACGGGACTCGTTCGGTGCTCGCGGCCGGGACCGGCTGGATCGCGTCCGCCGTTCGCTGGGACCACGGCAATGCCAGGATCACCGTGCTTGCGGCATCCGAGCAGTTGGCCAAGGAGATTCTCGAGAAATCAAGGGAAGGGGCGGAAGAACCTGAGGTCGTCGACCGCACAAAGGCCGGCGTCGGTTTCTGGCATCTCGGAGCCCACGGACCCGTCCGCAATGAACGGAGCGTCGGGGTCCAGACGTGGACGGACATCCGTCGCAACTACTCGGGCCCGGCCGCCCAGTCCCTGGACGACCTCATGGTGCGGAACCATGACCAGCTCGGTGGAAAGCTACTGCTGCTCCACGGCCCCCCGGGTACCGGGAAGACCACAGCCTTGCGGGCGTTGGCCGACGCGTGGCGCAGCTGGTGCCGCTTCGACTACGTGGTGGACCCTGAGCAACTGTTCGGCAGTTCGGCGTACCTGCTCAAGATCGCGCTCCACGACCGTGAGGACGACGAGGACGACGAGATGGACGAGAAGGACGAGAAGGAGCGGAATCGAACGAAGTCGCGCATGTTGATCCTCGAAGACTGCGATGAGCTGATCGCAGCGAGCGCCAAGGAGCGCTCGGGGCAGGGGTTGGCCCGGTTGCTCAACCTGACCGATGGCCTTCTCGGTCAGGGACGTTCGGTCCTGGTTGCCATCACCACGAACGAACCGGTGACCCGATTGCACCCCGCCATCGTGAGGCCGGGTCGCTGTATCGCACAGATTGAGGTGGGGCGCTTGAGCGCGAACGAAGCGCGCCAGTGGCTCGATGGCCAGGGATCTCATGGAGGAGGCGACGCCACCCTGGCCGAATTGATATCGCTACGGGAAGGGACCAAACACGCGCGGACGACTTCGTCTGCGCCGCAAGTCGGTCTGTACCTTTAGGTCGGCGGGAGGGAACGGAGCGACATGAAGAAGTCACAGACGCCCCCGGAGAAGAAGATCAGGGACTATCAGAATGAGCGCCGTAATGCGTACGGCGAGAACGACAAGGCCTCGCGCAAGAATCTCCCTCGCAAGAAGGCCCGGGCCAACCGAAGCCACCGCCACGCTGTGCGTCAAGTCACTCGGGCGTCCCGCGTTGATCCTGACGAACTCACTGATCAGCTCGAAGCCATCGGCAGGCCGCGCCAAGGCCTGAAATCCCCTGATGCGCCACTCGCTGTATGGGTAAGTGGCTGGCCGTTGACCCCGAAGGACATCGGGGAGAGCGATCTTCGAGCGGAGGCCATCCGCCGCAACTTCAAATCCGGGCGAATGTGGCGCTGGCGCCTCTGGACGGACCGCCGCCCCTGAGGGTCAGGTCCGCCAATTCTCGCTCGCTGGGCTGCGCTCGGCATCGAGCAGTGCGGTGAGCTTCTTCGGCGCGAGGAGCTGGTAGCTCTCGATCACGAGCTCACGAATTTCCGTCCAGTCGGTCTCGTCGGTGAGCAGCACCCCGATGCGATCACGGCCGGCCCGGGGGGTGAAAAACGGGTGTCCGCTCGAAAGCAACGCCTCGCGATCGTCGGGGTCCGCCCGCACCACGAGCAGTGGCACGGGCTTGCCGGCCCGCCCCGCCCGGGCCACGAGCAAACAGAACGACCGCCGCCGGATGTCGAACGACCATGCCGTGGACCTCTTCGTGGTCAGTGAATAATCGACGCGTACCGTCACCTCGGGGAGAGCGAGGCAGAGCGCGTGGACCCGCTCGGCGATGTCCTCGGGAACCTCTACCGGCGCACTCACGGGTGGTGCCGCTGACGAGGCACCGTCGATACGTCGCGGCACCGGCGACCTCGGCCGAACGCCTCCGGGCGAACTCGGCCGGCGGAACGCGGCCGGCGGAACGCGGCTCGGGGCCCTTCATCCCATTCCCGCTCGCCGAACATGGCTGAAAGCTTACGGGCGGGTACTCGCTTTGCCCAATGACGGAAGGATGCGGGGGCAAGTCGGTGGCGGTTGTTCTCGTCTGCGATAGTGATCAGGTGGCGCCCGAGAGTTGGACTTCCAATGGTCACCCCATGGCGTTGGACCCCGAGGCAATCTCGACCGATCCCGAACTCCCCGCCTTCTTGAAGCCTCCCGAGGGTGCCCCGGCGTACTACGGCTTTCCACTCTTGCCCGGGGTCGAATGTGACGGGTTCAAACTCGGCATGATCACCGACTTCACGGTGGAGAGCGATGCTGACGAGGGCGATCTGTTCATCGTTGCCCCTGATGACGGCCGGGCAGGAGTCGTATGGGCAACCGGCCCGCTCAAGCGGTACCAAGAGAATGAGCCACCCAACCCGGGCAAGTGGGGAGTCTGGCAGTTCGAGTTCGAACGCCCACTACGGACGATGGCCGATGCCCAGTGGGCCCTCGACGAGATGGTCCCGGTGCTTCGACCTCATTGGGAGCGGTGGGCCGAATCCTCCGAGCACGTGTCGCCACCGCACCCGAGCAGAAAACGCTCCCGGTGGCCCCGACGTCGGACCTGACCATCCTCAGAAGGGACGCGCAGCAGCCGGCAGGCCCAGCGTCTTCCGATCGATGCATCGGATCATCCTCTCGGGTCAGCGAGAGTTCTGACCTCAGATCAGCGAGTCAACTCACAATCTCGCTTGTCTGGAGGACGGGGGCGATGGTCGTGTAGTTGGCGACGTCAGCAAGCACCTCTCCGGTGTTCTCGCTGCCCATGGCCGCAGCAAGAGCCTCCGGTGAGTCGAACGTGAAGTGCACCGCAGCCACGTACGGACCGTCGATGCCCTTATCGATCTCCGCTCCGTCAAGGCCCCACGTCTTGACTGCCAACGGGACGTGCTTGGTCCTGTAGTAGTCGTGGTCGAAGGTCGCGCCCTCGGTCGTCGGGTAAAAGACGCTCAAGCGAATCATAAGAATGCCGCCCCTCTCATTTCATAAGGGTGCCATACGAGCCACCTGGCGTCGCTTCCGGCACGGCAAGACATTAGCGAATCATTCCTGCCAGACCAACCACTGCGATACGCCAGCGAATCGGGACGCAATACGGCACGAAATCGGGACGCAGGCAAGCGCAGAACATTACCCGGGCCTCGACTTCGCGCGAAGAGAGATCGTGGGGGAGGGATCGGGGGAAGTGTCGGAGGAGGACCTATCCCCAGGGTGTGGATATGCCATCCATATCCACACCCTCACGCGTCCACGTATCCGTACCGGTACCGGAATCTCCGGGCGCCCGTCCGGATCTGTCGAGCCGGGCCACCACGTCATCGGGGCCGCCGGGGTCACCGGGATCACCGGGATCACCGGGGTCGTCAGGGTCACCGGGGTCGTCAGGGTCACCGGGGTCGTCAGGGTCAACGAGGTTCAGGTCGTCCTCGCTGGCTTGGGTCTTGATCGCCGGTCTCGTCGGTCTCGCCTTCACCTGTGCACTCATCCCTGGCCGCTCCAGACCGGCAAACGCCATGGCGTCGGCCGCGGGGCTGACACTGCAACATCACGCCTCCACCGGCACCGGAACGCAACCTCACATTGCGCTCATGGCACTGAAATGCACGACGCGGCACCGGTGTGCAAAGCCTCCTGCTGCCAAGTGTTCAGGTCCCGGCGCACCGACAGAACAGCAAATGATCGGATGCCAGGACTACACCATCACCGGCCGGCCTTACGCTCCCACCAATTCTGGAAGCCCCCAATGGAACAACCTCTTTCAGACCTTCGGTGCGGTCTTCGGGCTCGCTGCCCCGACATCGGCCGCTGACGGCGAGATCCTGAGCCGATTGTCCGCCTCTGGTACGGAGCTCGATCCCGCCGACGCCGGTGGACAGCTCACGCGAGTTGGTCGGGCGTATGCAAAGGCTGGTGAAGTCTTCGGACCGACGTCGGGCGGACCCGCTTCGATCAACCGGGCCGGCCAAAATGCCCTAAATGCGATCTTGTACAATGAACACACAGCGCTGTCTGCTATGGCTGGCGGGCGCTTCCCGGGAGGCTTCAAATTTGTGCTACCTGACGGCATCGGAGCAGTGTTCAGCCCGGCCGGCACCCTTCAATACTTTGGAAGGTTTGGGCAATGACCCTGGAGATCTTCAAGGCGTATCCGCCTGACAAGGAGTTCCCGATCGCGGAGATCAACCACCGGCATGACGGCGTCATAGACATCCCGGCAGAGGTTCGGCGGGTGAACGGCCAACTGTGGGTCACGATCTTCGGACGTACTGGTGGCCCTGCTTGGGAGTACCCGCTCGACGAGTGGATCGAAGCACTTCACAATGCGGCCAAGACGCTCGAATGATCTACTGGATCTTCTTCGGGGCCCTCTTTGCCGTCATCATGGTCGTGCGTTTCCGGCCGGGTGGAAAATACCGGGAGATGGCGAAAGGCCACGATCGCTGCTCGTCATGCCGGGCCTCCCTCAAATGGAAGGGCGGGCGGTACGCCACCGAGTGCCCGAAGTGTGGGACGGTCCAGGCTCATGAGGGACGCAGCGAGAGCTGATTTACTGGTGCCATGGGCATCGAGCTGAACGACGAGCAGCTGTGGGAATTCCTCTCCGAGGGCCACGAGGGATCACTGACGACGCTGCGCAGTGACGGATGGCCCGTCTCGCTTCCCGTCTGGTACGTCGTGAAGGACAAGGCCGTCTACCTCCGGACGCGTCCGTCGACGAAGAAGGTCGTGCGCGTGCGGAACGACCCCCGCAGTTCATTTCTGGTCTCGAGCGGCGCCCGTTGGGCCGAGCTCAAGGCGGCGGTCCTGACCTGTCGCGCCGTGATCATCGACGACGGGCCGCTGCAAGCAGAAGTGCTCGCGCTCTTCGACGAAAAATACGCGCCCTTCCGCACCGCCCCGGCGGCCATGCCCTCTTCGAGCCAGAAGCACTACAAGGGCGAACCGGTGATCATCCAGCTGGACGTGGTGGACGCTGTCCTCTCCTGGGACAACGCTCTCATATCTAATCGCTAGACCTCTCAGCTCTTAGATTTCACAGGCGTGTGCCGGTAGCTTGCCGGTGCGACCCCGGCGACCCGGCGACCCCCGCCGCCCTGGCCCGCGGCCGCACTGCCCTATGCGGGGCTCCGCCTCAGGCCCCCGTGCATTCGTTGACGGCGTCGATGAGCATCCGTAGGCGGGCGAAGTGCCACTTGTCGAAGCGCAGCGCCAGGCGGGGCAGGTCGGGGAAGTCCTGACTCGAGCGCTCCGGTGGGAACGCCGTGGCATTGCGGATACTGCCCTGGGAGACGATGTCGCCGAAGCGGCGGTTGAGCTCGGCCAGCTCGGCTCGGCTCGGCGCTGTCTGCAGGCGCAGCACCAGGAGGTCGCCCACCCAGCGACAGGAGTGGTAGTTGCGGTAGAAGCCGAGGATCTCCGCCGTGGCCTCCTCGACGGAGGTCGTCACCTTGAACAGCGCCATGTCGTCGGGCGAGACCCAGCCCGAGGCGATGGCCTCTCCCTCGACGAAGCGCAGCCAGCCCTGCCAGTAGGAGCCGTTGGGCGTCTCGAGCATGACCACCGGAGCCGGCTCGGCCTTGCCGGTCTGCAGGAGCGTGAGGAGCTCGAACGCCTCGTCCTGGGTACCGAACCCGCCCGGGAGGATGGCGTACGCGTGCGACTCCTTGATCAGCATGAGCTTCCGGGTGAAGAAGTAGCGCATTTCGACCAACTTGGGGTCCTGCGCGATGAAGACGTTGGCGCCTTCTTCGTGGGGGAGCCGGATGTTGACCCCGAACGCATGCTCGCGCCCCGCTCCTTCGAGGCCGGCCGCCATGATCCCCGGCCCGGCGCCGGTCACGACCATCCAGTCGGCCTGCGCCAGCTGGCTGGCCAGGTCCCGCGCCAGGATGTACACCGGGTCCTCGGGCAGCGTCCGGGCCGAACCGAACATGGTGATCTTGCGGATCTTGCGGTAGGGGCGGAAGACCCGGAAGGCCTCGGTCATTTCGGCCAGGGCGGCACTGGCGATCTTGAGGTCGCCCACCGACGTGCCCTCCTTGGCCAGATCGCTGAGGGTGCCGATCATCGCCTGGAGCTCCCGCGTCTGGGCCGGGCCCAAAGAGTGCCCCTTCGCCAGTTCCCCGAAGGCCTGGTGCAGTTGGTCTTCCTGATCGTCGGGGAGGGCATCGGCGACCTCGTGCGCCCGCGCCTCAGGGCTGTTGCCGCCCGCCTGGAGGTCGCCGGCGCTTCCGGCGCTCGTCGTGCTCACAGCCCGGGGGCGCTCCCCGCCAGGGCGTAGAGGGTGGAGCGCTGCACCAGCGGCCGGCCCAGGGGAGCCACCAGGGCTTCGAGTTCTCCGACGCCCATGCCCTGGCCATGGGACGCACCGGCCGCCCGCGAGATGTTCTCGTCCATCAGCGTGCCGCCGACATCGTTCGCGCCGGCCTGCAGGACCTGACGGGCGCCCTCCACGCCCATTTTGACCCAGCTCACCTGAATGTTGTCGATGTCGCCGTGATACGCGATGCGCGCCACCGAGTGCATCAGCAGCGTCTCGCGGAACGTCGGTCCACGGCGCGCCTTGTGTTGCAGGTAGATCGGCGTGGCCATGTGAACGAAGGGGAGCGGCACGAACTCGGTGAAGCCACCCGTCTCACGCTGCAGGGCCCGGGTGCGCACGATGTGCTTGGCCCAGCTCTTCGGGTGCTCGACCGAGCCGAACATGATGGTGATATTCGACCGCAGGCCGACCGAGTGCGCCGTACGGTGCGCCTCGAGCCACTGCTCGGAGTTGATCTTGTCCGGACAGATCAGGGCCCGGATGTCGTCGTCGAGGATCTCGGCCGCGGTGCCGGGGAGCGTCTTCAGCCCGGCCGCCTTCAGCCGCGTCAGGTACTCCGCCAACGGGACCTCGGAACGACGGGCGCCCTCGGTCACCTCCAGCGCAGTGAAGCCGTGGATGTGGATGCGCTCGGACGCGGCACGCACGGCGCCCAGCACGTGGATGTAGTAATCGCCGTCGAAGTCGGGATGGATGCCGCCCTGCAGGCAGACTTCGGTGGCCCCCTCGGCTTCCGCCTCAGCTACGCGGCGGGTGATCTCGTCCAGCTCCAACAGGTACGGCGCCCCGCGCAGGTTCAGCGAGAGCGGCCCTTTGGAGAAGGCACAGAAGCGGCACTTGAAGGTGCAGACGTTGGTGTAGTTGATATTGCGGTTGTGCACGAAGGTCACCGCGTCGCCGACGACGGCGCGCCGCATGTCGTCGGCCACCTCGGCCACCATGCGCACCTCAGGCCCGCGGGCGGAGAACAGCGTGACGATTTCGGCTTCGCCCACCTCCTGCCCGAGCGCGACTCCGTCGAGGACCTCGGCGACCGGCCCGGCCCAACGCCGGGCCCGCCCGTGACCACCGTCGCCGTTTGCGTCGCCGTTTGCGTCGCCGTTTGCGTCGCCGCTACCGGCGGAGCCACCGACCAACACCGGCGGAGCCACCTCGCCTCCCGAGCACCACGCGGCGTCACGGGCGAGCCCTTCGGCATCGGAGACGTCGAGCACGGGGAAGACCAGATTGGGATCGAGCCACGTCGCCGCGTCATGCGCGAAAGCTGGATACACCGTCAGCCGCGCCGCCAGCACATGCCCCGCGCCCTCCGTCGCTGCGCGCAGGGTGTCGAGGGCAGGCCAGGCCCGCTCGGGGTTCACATGGTCGGCCGTGATCGGCGATACCCCGCCCCAGTCGTCGATGCCGGCCGCCAGTAACGGTGCCAACTCGTCGGAGAGGTTCGGCGGCGCCTGGATGTGCACCTCGGCGGGCAGCACCAGGCGGGCCACGGCGATGGCCCAGAGCAGGTCGTCGGCCGGGCAGGGCTCGGCCCGGGCCATGGCGGTACCCGGCTTGGGTAGGAAGTTCTGGACGATGACCTCCTGTACCTGGCCGAAGCGGGCATGCGAGGCGGCGATGGCCTGCAACGCCGCCAACTGACCGGGCCGGTCGTCGCCGATGCCGACCAAAATCCCTGTGGTGAACGGGATGTGCAGCTCACCGGCCGCGTTAAGCGTGGCCAGACGCCGGGCCGGCTCCTTGTCCGGCGCACTGCGATGCGCGTCGAGGTCCTCGGCCAGCGACTCGAGCATCATGCCCTGGCTGGCCGCAAAAGGGCGCAACGCTGCCAGCTCGTCGGCGTAGAGGGCCCCGGCGTTGGCGTGGGGGAGGAGGCCGGTCTCCTCCAGGACGAGCTGACAGACGTGGGCGAGGTAGTCGACCGTCGAGGCGAAACCATTGTCGGCCAGCCAGGTCTTCGCCAACGGGTAGCGCAGCTCGGGCCGCTCACCGAGCGTGAAGAGGGCCTCGTGACAGCCGGCTTCCTTGCCGGCGCGGGCGATGCTGAGCACCTCGTCGGGCGTGAGGTAGGGGGACGTGAGCCGGGCCGGGGCCTTGGCGAACGTGCAGTAACCACAGCGGTCCCGGCACAGCATCGTGAGCGGAATGAAGACCTTGGGCGAGTACGTCACCCGGCGGCCGTACGCCTCGTCGCGCACACCACGGGCCAGCGCCATCAGGTCCGGCAACGGCATCTGGAGGAGATCGACGTCGGAAAGCATTGGGGCCAATCTAGACACCCGGGGGCCGGGGCGGACCGGACCCGTCCGTCGCGACCGATACAACCCCTCCGGCCGCACCGCCGTCCGCACCGCCGTCCGCCTTAGCCGACGCCCTTAGCCGACGCCCTTAGCCGGACGCCCTTAGCCGGACGCAGCCTGGTCGATCAACCAGACGACCCGTGCGGCCTGCACCCGGGCCGCCGGGATGTCGTCGCCGCGGCGCAGGGCGGCCACGGCGTCACGCTTGCTGTCGCCGGCGACGGTGAAGACGGCGCAACGGGCGGCGTTTATCACCGGGAGCGTCACGGTCAACCGGGGGTGGGCGTTCCGCCCGTTCGGATCCTGGGTCGCAGCGACCAGGAGGTCGGGCGGCGCATCGAGGGTGGGGGCGTGCGGGAAGAGCGAGGCCGTATGGCCGTCGGCCCCCATGCCCAGGTGGACGAGGTCGATCCCGGGCCCGGCCAGGACGTTGGCCAGGACCCGCTGGTAGTCGGCCACGCATTCTTCGACGGGTCCCGTCGTCGGCATCGGCCGGAAGGAGCCGAGGAGGCCCACCCGGTCGACGATGGCCTCACGCACGAGGCGTTGATTGGCATCCTCGTCGTCGGGCGCGACCAGTCGCTCGTCGCCCATGTAGATGTCGACCAGGGACCAGTCGAAGGCCGGATGCGCCGTCGGTACCGTGCCGCTGCCCGCATCGTCGGCCCCCGCCGCCGCGCCGGTCGTGGCCGCACTCAGATGCTCGTAGCAGAGCTTGGCGATCGGACCGCCGGAGAGCATGAGCGCGAAGCGCTCGCCCGGGCGGGCGGCGAACGCCTCGATGATCGTCCGGGTGAACGCGGCCGGGACGTCGTCCACCGGCGTTATCACGTGAAGGTGGCGGCCTTGTCGCTGAGCGACTGCAGCAGCTCGTCGAACGACTTGGCGAACGAGGCGACGCCTTCGTTCTCGAGCGTCTGCTCGACGTCCTCCATGTCGATGCCCACGTCCTTCAGCTGGGCCAGCGTCGCCGCCGCGGCATCGGGGTCGGCGTCCACTGTCCGATGCAGCACCCCATGATCCACGAACGCCTCGATGGTCGCCTCAGGCAACGTGTTCACCGTCGATGGACCGATGAGCGAGTCCACGTAGAGCAGATCGTCGTAGGCCGGGTTCTTGGTCGACGTCGACGCCCACAGCGGACGCTGGACCCGGGCCCCCTGGGCGTCGAGCGCCTTCCAGCGGTCCGTGGTGAACGCGGTATGGAAATGCTGATAGGCCACCTGGGCCTGGGCCACCGCCGCCTTGCCCCGCAGGGCGAGGATGGCGGGGTCACCCGTCGCTCCCCCGGCCAACGTCTCGAGGCGCCGGTCGACCTCCGTGTCGACCCGGCTGACGAAGAACGACGCCACGCTCGCCACGTGCGGGAGGTCTTCGGTCCGTCCGGCCTTCACGAGCGCCTCGATACCGCTGATATACGCCTCGATCACCTCGTCGTAGCGGTCGATCCCGAAAATCAGCGTGACGTTGATGCTGCGGCCTTCACTGATCATGGTGTTGATCGCCGGCACACCCTCTTTCGTCGCCGGGATCTTGACCAACAGATTGGGCTGGGCGATGCGGGTGTGGAGCATGCGGGCGTCGCGCACGGTCGTCTCGGTGTCATGGGCCAGGGCGGGCGACACTTCCAGCGAGACGTAGCCGTCCTCGCCGTCGCTCTCGTCGTAGACCGGCCGCAGCAGCTGGAGCGCCTGTTCGATGTCGGTGATGGCCAGCTCCCAGTACGCGCTGTCGACCGTGTGGTCCTTCATCAGCTCGGCGAATTGCTCGTCGTACGTGTTCTGCCCACTGATGGCCTTGGCCAGAATGGTGGGGTTGGAAGTGAGGCCGCGCACGCCCATCGCGACGAACTCGGCCAGCTTCCCGTCCTCGAGCCAGTCGCGGCGCAGGTTGTCCAGCCAGGGGCTCTGGCCACCGATTTCGTACAGTTCATGGAGACGGGTCATGTAGGGAGCTCCTTGCTCAGTCGCTTGCTCGTTCAGGATTTTCGCTTTGGCGTTCAGGAGGGCATGTGCCCGTTCGACCACATGTTCAACCGTGAAGCCCAACTTTTCCAGGGCGGTCGTACCGGGGGCGGACGCCCCGAAACGGTCGAGCCCGATGGAGTCGTCGGCGTAGCGGCTCCAACCGAAGGTCGAGCCCGCTTCGACGCTGAGCGCGGGCACGCGGTGGGGGAGCACCTGTTCGCGGTAGACGTCGTCCTGCTCCTCGAACCATTCCCAACACGGCAGCGAGACGACCTGCGCCGGCACCCCTGCGCCCTCCAGGAGCTTGGCGGCTTCGAGACAGAGATGCACTTCGCTCCCCGTACCGATCAGCACGACCCGCGGCTCGCTGCTGGCCTGCGCCAGCACGTAGCCGCCCTTGGCCACGCCGGCCTCGGCCAGCGCCTCGGTCTGCGCCAACACCGGGATGTCCTGGCGGCTCAGGGCCAGCCCGACCGGCCGCTCGGCGTCGACGGCGAGGCGCCAGGCCTGCAACGTCTCGTTGGCGTCGGCGGGACGCACCAGGTCCAGCCCCGGCATGGCCCGCAAGGAGGCCAACTGCTCCACCGGCTGGTGCGTAGGCCCGTCCTCGCCCAGGCCGATGGAGTCATGGGTCCATGAATAGATCACGTGGTACCGCGAGAGCCCGGCCAGGCGCACCGACGGGCGCATGTAGTCGCTGAAGACGAAGAAGGTTCCCCCGACGGGAAGCACGCCGCCGTGGGCCGCCAGACCGTTCATGACGCCGCCCATCCCGTGCTCGCGGATGCCGTAGTGCAGCTGGCCGCCGCCGGGGGTCTCCGCCGCTTGGATCTCGGCGCCCTTGACCAGCACCCCGTTGTTGCCGGTGAGGTCGGCCGACCCGGCCACCAGTCCGGGCAGACCCTCCGACGAGGCATTGATGCACTGGTTGATGGCGTGACGTGTGGCCAGCTTGGTGCCGGCCTCGAACGTCGGGAGCTTGTCGTCCCAGCCCGGGATGCCCCGGCCGGCCTGCGCCGCCTCCCAGGCGACCCGGTCGCCGTCCCAGGCGGCGAAGCGCTCTTCCCATTCCTTGCGGTAGGCCCCGCCGCGGGTCACCTCCTGCTCGTAGAAGGAGCGCACTTCGTCGGGCACCCAGAAGGTCTCGTCGGGGGGCAGGCCCAGGAGCTCCTTGGTCACCCGGATCTCGTCGGCTCCGAACGGTGACCCGTGGGCGGCGGCGGTGTCGGTCAACTTGGGCGACGGCCAACCGATGTGACTCCGCAGCACCAGGAGGGTGGGCTTGGCGTCGGGGCCGTCACTCGGCGCATCGAGTGCGTCGCGGATGGCCGCTTCCAGGCCGTCGACGTCATTGGCCATCTCACCGAGATTGCGCACGTTCCAGCCGTAGGCCTCGAAGCGCTCCTCGACATTGTCGTTGTAGGTCAGCTCGGTGGGGCCGTCGATCGTGATGTGGTTGTCGTCGTAGAACGCCATCAGGCGGCCCAACTTGAGGTGACCGGCCAGCGACGCCGCCTCGTGCGAGATGCCCTCCATGAAGCAGCCGTCCCCGGCGATGACGTAGGTACGGTGGTTGCAGACGTCGCTGCCGAAGCGGGCCCGCACGACCCGTTCGGCGATGGCCAGGCCGACCGCATTCGCCACGCCCTGGCCGAGCGGACCGGTGGTCACTTCGACGCCGTCGGTATCGAGCCGCTCGGGATGCCCCGGCGTCCGGCTCCCGAACTGGCGGAACTGCCGGAGGTCGTCCAGCGAGAGGTCGTAGCCCGTCAGGTAGAGGAGCGAGTACAGCAGAATGCACGTGTGCCCGTTCGACAGCACGAACCGGTCCCGGTCGGGCCAATGCGACGCCTGCGGGTCGTGCCGCATGATCCGTGTCCACAGCACGTGGGCCAGGGGAGCGAGGGCCATCGCCGTGCCCGAGTGGCCCGAATTGGCTTGCTCGGGCGCATCCATGGCGAGGCCGCGGATCACGTTGATGCCCAGTTGGACCAGCGCCGGATCTTGGACGACCGGGGGGAGCGGAGGCGGCGCATTGGACGCTGCCAAGGAGGCTGCCGAGGAGGCTGCTGAAGACGCTGCGGGGGTCATGCTTCACCCTACCCAGTGCTCGCCTATCCTCACCACGAATGACGCCGAACTCGTCGGGGACCGCGCCGAACTCGTCGGGAATCACGCCGGATTCGCCGGGGACCGCGCCGGAGCCGGCAGGGTCGTCACCGAAACGTCACCGCATGCAGGTGCCCCCCAACAGCGACCTCACCCTCGGCATGGTCTGCGTGGACAAGTCGGTGCCGGGCCGCTGCACCTGGCGCATGACGGCGGACGAGCGCTTCGCCAATCCGGCCGGCACCATGCAAGGAGGATTCCTCGGAGCCTTCGCCGACTCGTCGATGGGAGCGGCCGCGGTCACCTTCACGCAAGGTCGCAAGGTCTTCTGCGCCAATGCCGAGATGAAGATCAGCTTTCTCGCCCCGGTCCCGCCCGACGCCGTCCTCACCTGCACGGCGGAAGTTGTCTCGGGCGGGTCGACGGTGGCGTTCGTCGAGGCCAGTATCTGGGCTACCGCCCCCGGCAGCGGCGGCCCGAGCGTCGGCAGCGGCGGCCCCACGGCTGGCGTCGGCAGCGGCGGCCCCACGGCTGGCGTCGGCAGCGGCGGCCCCACGGCTGGCGTCGGCAGCGGCGGCCCCACGGCTGGTCATGCCGCGGGGGCCGACGGGCGCCTGGTGGCCCGGGCCAACTCCACCTATATCTTCCGCCCGCGGGCCTGATCCGGACAGTCGTCCGGGTGGTCGACGGGGGTGTCCGGCGGGTGTTCGGGGGGTAATCCCCGGGGCTATCGGGGTGAAGCCCTATGGTTTGTGGCGGAGACGGCCGGGGTCGCGGAGTACCAGCCGGGGTGAAGGCGACGTCGAGGCGGCTTCTGGTCACCGGGGATCCCACCGGCGGGGGTCTCTGGTGCCGGGCAGAAAATACACCCAGGCAGTGAAAACCAGACCGGTGTTTGCACCACACCGGACAACAGACCAGGATGGCGGGCCACATGGCACCATTTCGCTCGAATCCGGCTGACGGCCCCCGCGGGCTGCGTCGCGCCGGCGATGATGCGTTCAAGATCACCGTCGATTACCTCAAGCAGGAGACGCTCGCGCCGCTCCAGGGGCTCGGAAGGTTCCTGCTCTGGGGCGTGTCGGGGTCACTGGCGATCGCCGTCGGCGTCCTGCTCCTGCTCGTCGGCGTGCTCCGGGTCCTCCAAGATGAGACAGGAACCGCGCTCACCGGCAACTGGTCCTGGGTCCCGTACTTCGCCGTCTCGCTGATCGGGGCCGGTGTGGCGGGCGTGGCGGCGTGGCGCATCACGGCGGGGCCGGGCGCCCAGAAGGTCCCGGTGAACCGGAACGCAACGGCGGGGCAGGGGAGTGCACCACGAGAGGCAAAGGAAGGAAACACCTGATGCCAGGGCCAGGGACCAACGGACGACGCATCACGCGAGAGGATCTTCAAGCGGCCTACTCCAACCTGATGGGGGAGGGCGAGGCCACAGCGCGGGCCGCCGCCCCTCAGGGTCTGGCGACCGCCGGCGCGGCCGCCATGGCCGCGGTCACCTTGGCCTTCCTCTTCGGGCGTCGCCGCGGGCGCAGCCGCTCGGCCGTCGTTGAGATCCGGCGGCTGTAGGTCGCCTCATGGACGTTCTTCTACGGCGCATCCTGCGCGCCTCCGTGCGACGCGGACTCGCCGGCGACTGGACCTGGGCGCTGATCGCTCTGTGTGCCTTCGTCCTGCGCCGGTCGTTGAATGAGCGGGGCGGCGTGGTGTCGTCGGTGCGGATCTCGCCGGGCGAACGAGTCCTGATCTCGGTCAGGAATTATGACGATCCCGTGTTCGAGAGCGAGGACGGCGGGAGTCGGGCCGACAAGCGCCGCGCGAAGCAGAAGGCGAAGGAGAGCGCCAAGCAGGAGGCGAAGCTGCGGGCGGAGAACGCCAAGATAGAGGCGAAGCTCAGTGCGAAGAACGCGAAGCGGGCGGCGAAGGACACTGAGAGCGCGGCGAAGAGCGCCGGCAGGAGCGACGGCAAGAGCGCCGGCAAGAGCGAGGTGAAACGCCGGGGCTACGGCCGGGGTGGTGACGCCATAGGTGTGCGCGGCGGCGCTCGGCCCGCTGATGCCGTTGACGACAACGCCTAGTCCCGAGCCTTCAGCCGCCGCGAGTCCTGGAGGCGTCGAGGGTGTCGGGGGCGTTGAGGGTGTCGGGGAGGCCCCCTCAGAAGAGGTCGACATGGAACCGGGCGGGGGCGTCGGCACGAAGCCGTCAATACCCAGCAGCGCGTCACCGAGCAGTCCGTCGCACGCACTCGAGGCGGGTGAGCGCATTCTTCTGATCGACCCCAAGGAACGGCGCTACCTGATCAAACTGGTGGCGGGCGCCACGTTCCACACGCACGCCGGGATCATTGCGCACGACAACATCATCGGGGGAGACGAGGGACGCACGATCACGGGCTCCACGGGGCGCCAATTTCTCGTTCTGCGCCCGACGCTGAGCGACATCGTGCTGAAGATGCCGAGAGGCGCCCAAGTCATCTATCCGAAGGATCTCGGTGCCATCCTCATCGCCGCGGACCTCGGTCCCGGCCAACGGGTGCTCGAGGCGGGTGTCGGTTCCGGCGCGCTTTCCATGACCGTACTGCGTGCCGGCGCCTCCGTCGTCGGCTACGAGCTCCGCGAGGACTTCGCGGAGCGGGCCACGTCCAACGTCGTTGCCGCCCTTGGGCCCGACGCGCCGTACCGGGTGGAGATCCGCGACGTGACCGAGGGCATCGATGAGCGTGACCTCGACCGCATCTTGCTGGATATGCCCGAGCCCCACAAAGTGATCCCCGCGGCCGCCGCCGCACTCCGCCCCGGCGGCATCCTGCTGGCGTACCTGCCGACGATCAACCAGACCGCACTCCTGCGCCAGGCGCTTGACGACGAAGGCGCACCGTTCGGGCTGCCGGAAACGCAGGAGATCATGAGGCGTACTTGGCATATCGAGCCACGCTCTGTCCGGCCGGACCACCGCATGGTGGGCCACACGGGGTTCCTCACCACGGCCCGCCGCCTCAGCGTCTGACGATTGTCGTCTCGTGGCTCCTGTCGTTGTAGGTCTGTCGTTGTAGGTCTGTCGTTGTAGGTCTGTCGTTAGTAAAGGTCTCGCACCTTCCCTACTTAGCGTTCCGGCGTTCCGGCGTTCCGCCGCTCCCGTCGCTCCCACCGCTCCCACCGCTCCCACCGCTCCGGCAACGGTCGCTCGTTTAACGGTCGCTCGTTTGCGGGTTTTGTACGGTATTTCTTTCTTTTTTGTGGGCCCTCAGCAGGGGTGAAATGTCACACCCCCGTGCTTGAGTTGCGGCATGGATGTTGATGTTGTCGACGTGGTGGCTGCGCTCAGCGAGGTGCTGGCTTCTTTGGCGCAGATGGACCCGTTCGCCTATGGCGATCGGGACTCGATTCTTGCCTTGGAGCGTGGTCTGTCGAGCATGTCATGCACGCTGTCAAAAGCGGTGGCCAGTTTCGCCGAGGGTGGGGAATGGGCGAGCGACGGGGCCCAAAGTGCCCCGGCCTGGGTCGCCGCCTCGTGCCACCTGCCTCTCAGCGAGATGCGGGCTCAGTTGCGCCGGGGCCGGGCCCTGCCGTCCATGCCCGTGGTGGCCCAGGCGTTCGGTGCGGGGTCGATCGGCCCGGCCCATGTCGACGTGTTGGTCAAGGCGGCCCAGGCGGTGGCCCACGCCGACCCCGAGGCCTTCGGGCTCTGTGAAGGGACCCTGGTCGAAGCGGCCAAAGAGCTCACGTTCGTGCCCTTCGCCAACGCCGTGGCCTACTTCACCCAGATGGCCGACCCCGACGGGGCACAAGAGGCCGACATGGCCCGGCGGGCCCGACGTGACGCCTATGTGAGCCAGAGCCTGCACGGGATGTACCTCTTGGGCGGGAGCCTCGACCCGGTCGGCGGCGCCATTGTGGCCGGCGAGCTGGCCCGGATCGAAGAAGAGCTCTTCGAGGCCGAGTGGGCCGGCGCCAAAGAGACGCTCGGGCGTGACCCCAAGCTGGGTGATCTGCCCCGCACCCCGGCGCAACGACGGGCCGATGCCCTCGTCGAGATGGCGGTGCGCTCCCGGGGGGCCAAAGCGACCGACCGGCGTCCCTCCCCCCTCTTCAGTGTCCTGGTCGGTTATGAAACCCTCTTCGGCCGCATCAGCCAGATCGAAGGGGGCCCCGTGGTCAGCCCCGGGGCCCTTTTGCCCTGGCTGGAGGGGGCGGACTTCGAACGCATCGTCTTTGCTCCGGGGACCCGCATCGAGTGCTCCAAGAAGGCCAGGTTCTTCACCGGGGCGACCCGGCGGGCCATCGAGGTCAGGGACCAGTGCTGCACCCACCCTTTTTGTGAGGCCCCCGCCGAGCGCTGCCAGATCGACCACATCATCCCCTTCGCCAAGGGCGGCGAGACCACCCAGGAGAACGGGCAGGTCCTCTGCGGCTTCCACAATCGGCTGAAGAACCACGGATCCCTTGGGGGCGAGGGGGACGGGACCAGTGACGGGGACCGCAGCAGTGTCCGTGGCCGGGACGACGCCGCTGAGGGTGACGGCGGTGATGACGGCGCCGACGGCGGCGACGACACAGGCTGGGAGTCCGACGATGACGAGGACGGCGACGAGGGCGGTCCCTAAGGGCGAGGGCGGGTCTTCGGGGTCGCACCACTTGGAGTCACACCGCTTGTCCGGACCAGACGCAGATCGGATCATTACCGTCTGTGCGCACCATCTTCCTCAGAATCGCCATTCCTGCCCCTGAAGGGGCATATGGGCGCGTCCGTGAAAAGGGGCGGCCCCATGTTCTGATTTGGGCCTCCGAGCCGGAGCGGGGGCCGGGGCCGAGCGGACCGAGCCGGGGCGGGGCGGGGCGGGCCGAGCCGGGCCGAGCCGGGGCGGGGCCCCTAACGGGAGATGGAGTTCTTCGCTGCGTCGTCGCTCCTACAGGGCAGCGTCGTCGCTCCTATAGGGAGGAAGCAGCGCGAGTGGACCCGCAGTGAAAGCACCATCCTCGAACGATCGCTCTCCCCGCGAACCAGGCCCAGAACGACACCAAGGGCCAGAACCACAGAAGGGACAGAACGAAATCACGTGAGAACGAAGGATGCCCGAGACAAATGCGTCGGAAGAACCCGACGCCCAGCCTCAGTCCCGCTCGATAAAGATGCACTCCCCGGGACATTCCTCCGAAGCCTCGACAACCGCTTCTTCGAGGTCGCTCGGCACAGCAGCCATGCCGGCGGATCCACCCGGCTCGTTCTTCACGGAGCCGTCTTCCTTCACGTAGGCGAGACCATCGTCAAGAAGAGTGAACACGGCCGGTGCGATCTCCTCGCACAGCCCATCGCCTGTGCAGAGATCCTGGTCGATCCAGACCTTCATGTCGTTGTCTCTCTCCTCGGTAGTGACCGCCCGACGGGCGTAGGGGACCGTAATGAGCCGACCCCCGCGCCGTCAACATCACGTGCTGGAGCTTTCATATTAGTCGCCGACCCGCACCTACCCTCGTCATCATCGTTTCCGTGCCTCGCCAAGGACCTTTTGCGACGCCTGACGGCGTCGTCCCACCCCCCCGCCCAGCACGTCCGGGAGGCGGCCGACGCCCTGCCCACATCACCCTTCAACCCGATGGCACGCCGCCGTCGGCGGCCATGCCCACGGCCGTACGGCAACCGTACGGCAACCGTGCCCCGACCCATCCCACGGCCATGCCCCGACCCACCCCACGGCCATGCCACGGCCATGCCCCGCTTCGCCCGCGATCCCGCCGGCGACCATTCCTAAGCGAAGATGCCCAGTGTGCCGCTAAGGCCACCCACCAGAACGAACGCTTGAGCGATCGAAACGGGAATGAAAGGGAACCAGCTTCATGCCATTGGACCGACGGACCTTCGTCAAGGGCGCCCTGGGAGCCTCGGGGGCCGTCCTCCTCGGAGAGGCCAATCCCGGCGGGGCAGGAGCTACCCAAAAAGCAGCCGCCGCCCTCCCACCCCCGGGCAAGTCCGGCATAGAGCACGTCGTGGTCGTGATGATGGAGAACCGCAGCTTCGATCACTTCCTCGGGTGGCTGCCGCACGCCGACGGGCGACAGGCGGGGCTCGCCTACCCGGATCGGCAGGGGACGAGCCACCAGACGTTTCACCAGACGCAATTCGACGGCTGTGGCTTCAGGGACCCCGACCACTCCTATGAGGGAGGCCGGCTCCAGTACAACAACGGGCAGATGAACGGCTTCCTCACCGACCCGGTCAGCGACTCCTTCGCCATCAGCTACTACGAGGCCGAGGACCGTCCGTTCATGAGCCGTCTGGCGCAGGCGTACACAACCTGTGACCGGTACTTCTGCTCCATCTTGGGGCCGACGTATCCCAACCGTTTCTTTCAGCACGCGGCGCAGACCGATCGCCTCGATGACGCCCTCACCGTCTCCACGCTCCCCACCATCTGGGATCAGCTCAACCACCACGGCGGGCCCACGGGCCGCTACTACTACACCGACTTCCCGTTCATGGTCCTGTTCGGGGCCAAATACCTCTCGATTTCCCATGAATTCTCGCAATTCCGGAAGGACGCCGCGGCCGGCACGTTGCCCAACGTCTCGTACGTGGACCCCGGCTTCTTGGGCGAGGAGGACGGCACCTCCAGCGACGATCACCCCCTGGCCGACATCCGGGCCGGTGACGCGTTCTTGTCGCAGGTCTTCCACGCCGTCTCGACGGGACCGGGTTGGCACAAGACCGTGCTCGTCATCAACTACGACGAATGGGGTGGCTTCTTCGACCACGTGGCGCCACGCCGCATCACGGCAGGCGTGCCGATCGGCGCCAATCCCGCGGCCGGTGTGGACAAGGACGTGAACGCCGCGGGCGAGGTGCTGAGCGGGTTCAGGGTCCCCTGTATCGTCGCCTCCCCGTTCAGCCGCATCGGGGGAAAGCAGCCCGCGGTCAACCACAACTTCTACGACCACACCTCGGTGCTCAAGCTCATCGAGTGGCGCTGGGGCCTCGAACCGCTCACGGCCCGCGATGCGTCCCACGCCCCGACCGACCCCGGCAACCTGGCCACGCTCCTCGACTTCACCCGCCCCGTCCCGAAGGTGCCGAAGCTGCCCCTGCTGGCTACATTCACCCCGACCGCCTGCGCCGCATCGACCACGTCAGTGGTCAGGCCGGGCCATGCGCCCGCCGACCTCTCCAGCGGGACGGACCCCGGCCCCGCCCCCGCCCCCGCCCCGGCCCCGGCCCCGGCCCCGGCCCCGGCCAGCAGCTGGGCCGCCCTCGCCCGATCGCCCCTCATGGCCGCCTGGACCTAGCCGCAGCCCCGGCCAGCCCCGGCCAGCCCCGGCCAGCCCCGGCCAGCCCCGGCCAGCCCCGAACGAGGCATGAGGGCTGACAGCCCCCACCCCAGGACTAGGGTAAATGTGGTGAGCAATACCCCGGACTCCAACGACCTCGCCGTCCAGGCCGAGGCCCTGCGATCTGAGCTGGCGGACGCCGAGGACGAGATCCACGCGCTCCGCCGCCGCCTGCAGGAGAGCCCCGGCCGGGTACAGGCTCTCGAGGAGCGCCTGCTCGAGAGCAAGGGCCAGCTGGCCCACGCCACTTCGCAGAACGAGAAGCTGACCTTCACCCTGCAGCAGGCCAAGGAGCAACTGGCCTCGCTCCGGGAAGAAGTCGAAAAGCTGACGCAGCCCCCGGCGGCCTACGGGACCTTCCTCGGCGTCAACGAGGACGGCACCGTCGACGTGTTCTCGAGCGGCCGGAAAATGCGCGTCACCCTCCACCCCGACATCGATCCCGGGCAGATCCACAAGGGCAACGAGGTCGTGTTGAACGAGTCGCTGAACGTGGTCCTCGTCCGAGACGGGGAGCTCTCCGGCGAGGTGGTCACCCTGAAGGAGCAACTCGAAGACAAGCGGCGCTGTGTCGTCTTCGCCCGGGCCGACGAGGAGCGCGTGGCCGAGCTCTCCGAGGAGATGCTCGACGTCAAGCTCCGCAGCGGCGACTCGCTGCTCATGGACATCCGGACGCAGCTGCTGATCGAGAAGCTGCCCAAGCTCGAGAGCGAGAACCTCGTCCTCGAGGAGGTCCCCGACATCACCTATGCCGACGTCGGCGGGCTCGATACGCAGATCGAAGCCATCACCGACGCCGTCGAGCTCCCGTACCTCCACCGTGAGCTGTTCGCCCAGTACTCGCTGCCGGCGCCCAAGGGGATCCTCCTCTACGGCCCCCCCGGCTGCGGCAAGACCCTCATCGCCAAGGCCGTCGCCAACTCGCTCGCCAAGAAGGTGGCCGAGACGACCGGCAACGCCAACGTGCGCAGCTACTTCCTCAACATCAAGGGCCCCGAGCTCCTCAACAAGTACGTGGGGGAGACGGAGCGCCAGATCAGGCAGGTCTTCCAGCGGGCCCGGGAGAAGGCCGACGAGGGCATGCCGGTCATCGTCTTCTTCGACGAGATGGAATCGCTCTTCCGCACCCGTGGCACCGGCATCAGCTCCGACATGGAGTCCACCATCGTGCCGCAGCTGCTGGCCGAGATCGACGGCGTCGAATCACTGCGCGACGTCATCGTGATCGGGGCTTCGAACCGGGAGGATCTGATCGATCCCGCCATCCTGCGTCCCGGCCGCCTCGATGTGAAGATCAAGATCGAGCGGCCCAACGAGGAAGCCGCGGCCCAGATCTTCAGCCGCTACCTCACCACCGCGCTGCCGCTCGACGCCGATGAGGTCGGCCGCCTCGGTGGGGGTGACGCCGGCAAGGCGGTCCAGGCCATCATCGAGAAGACCGTGGCCGAGATGTACCGGGAGGATGACGAGAACCGCTTCCTCGAGGTCACCTACCAGAACGGCGACAAGGAGATCCTCTACTACCGGGACTTCGCGTCGGGGGCCATGATCGAGAACATCGTCCGGCGGGCCAAGAAGCTGGCGATCAAGCGGGTCATCGCCGGCGACTCAGGCGGCATCCGCACCTCGGACCTCCTCGAATCGATCCGCCAGGAGTACAAGGAGAACGAGGACCTGCCCAACACCACCAACCCCGACGACTGGGCCCGCATCTCGGGGAAGAAGGGCGAGCGCATCGTCTACGTCCGTACCCTGCTCACCGAGGACCGCGAGGTGCATGGTGGTCGGTCGATTGAGCGAGTGGGTACCGGGCAGTACCTGTAGGGACTGGGTATGACCGGCAGGGACCGATAGGGTCGGGGCGTGGCCACCACCAAGGTGTGCGGGATAGAGACCGAATACGGGATCCATTCGCCCGGCGCCGAGCAGAACCCCATCGCAGCGTCATCGGTGTTGGTGAACGCCTACGCCTCTGACATCGAGCAGAAGATCGGCTGGGACTTCGAGGACGAGACCCCGGGGAACGACGCCCGCGGCTTCGCCCGCGAGGGCTCGCTGGCCCCCATGGTCGAGACCCACCTTGCCAATACCGTCCTCACCAACGGCGCCCGCTTCTACGTCGACCACGCCCACCCCGAGTACTCGACGCCCGAGTGCCTCACCCCCCTCGAATGCCTCGTGCACGACAAGGCCGGCGAGGAGGTGTTGCGGCGGGCCATGACCGCCGCCGCCCACCGCATCCCGGACCATCCGGCACCGATCGTCTACAAGAACAACTCCGACGGCAAGGGCAACTCCTACGGCTGCCACGAGAACTACATGATGGACAGGACCGTGCCCTTCACCAAGGTGATCGACGGGGTGGTGCCCCACTTCGTCTCCCGCACGATCTTCACCGGGTCCGGCAAGGTGGGCGTGGAGACGCCCGCCCTCGATGCCGACCGGGTCCATTACCAGATCTCCCAGCGCGCCGAGTTCTTCGAGGAGGTCGTCGGGCTCGAGACGACACTCAAGCGCCCGATCGTCAACACCCGTGACGAGCCCCATGCCGACCCAACCCGGTTCCGCCGCCTGCACGTGATCGTCGGCGACGCCAACCTGTCCGAGATCGCCACGCTGTTGAAGGTCGGGACCACTGCGATCGTGCTGGCCATGATTGAGGACGACGCCAGCCCGACCCGGCTCCTGGCCCTGGCCGACCCCGTCCGCGCCCTGCACCAGGTCTCGGCCGATCTCTCCCTGACCCGGGGCCTCACCCTCACCGATGGCACCACGGCGACCGCCCTCGAGATGCAGTGGGAGCTCTTCGGGGCCGCCCGCAAGTACGCCGAGCACGACGGCCTCACCGCCCTGGGCGACGACGGCCAGGTGGGGGAGCTGATCCTCGAGCACTGGGAGTACGTCCTCGAAGGCCTCGAATCCGACCCGGCCACGCTGGCTGACACCCTGGACTGGGTGGCCAAGCGGGAGCTCCTGCTGGCCTACCAGGACCGCCACAACTGCGATTGGCGCGATCCACGGGTGGCCGCCCTGGCTCTGCAGTACCACGACCTGCGGACCGACAAGTCCGTCTACCAGCGCCTGGGCCTGCGTCGACTCATCACGCCGGCCGAGGCCAACCTGGCCGTGAACGAGCCCCCGCCGGGCACCCGGGCCTGGTTCCGGGGCAAGTGCCTGGCCCGCTGGCCCGAGGCTGTGGTGACCGCCAACTGGGACTCGCTCGTCTTCGACATCGGGTCCGACCCCCTCCGACGCGTCCCTATGATGGATCCCCTGAAGGGAACAGCCGAACACACGGGCGCACTCCTGGCCCAGAGCACCGGCCCGGCGGACCTGCTGGACCGGCTGAACTCCTAGAACGGACAAGCTGATCGGAGAGACAAGATGCGCAGAGGGACGAGAAGCGCAGAGGACAGACCCTTGTGAAAACTGAACGCTAGACCTCTAGCTTTCAGCTTTCGCAAGTACCGGCCCTGACAAGCCCGGCACCGATGAGCACCCCGAGACCGACAAGCACCCCGAGACCGACAAGCACCCCGAGACCGACAAGCACCCCGAGACCGACAGAAGCAAGAGCAACAGGAACGGCGGCGAGGACAACGCGATGGCAGAACAAGAACAAATCCGAAAGAGCCCGGCACGGGACACTTCCAAGACCGAGACCGACGACGAGCTGGCAGCGGAGCAAGCGCCGGCCACCTCCGAGCGCGGCGAGAAGATCAAGGCCGAACTGGACGACCTGCTCGACGAGATCGACGAGGTCCTCGAGGACAACGCCGAGGAGTTCGTGCGTAACTACGTCCAGAAAGGCGGGCAGTAGTCACCAGTGGCTCTTCCCCTCTTTCCCCCGGAGAGCGATCCGGGCCCGGACTTTGTCGGGCTCCTGCGCCAGGCGGGCAACATTCCCCTTAACCGTGACGCACGCAGCCGTGACGGCCGCGCCGGCGGCCCCCCTGGCAGCCACGCCGGGGGCCCCGAGGCCGGTTTCGCCGGCGCGCCCCACGCCACGACGGTGGTGGCCCTGCGCTACGCCGACGGCGTCATCATGGCCGGCGACCGCCGCGCCACCATGGGCAACATCATCGCCCACCGCTCCATGGAGAAGGTCTTTGCCGCCGACCGCTTCTCGGCGGTCGCCATCGCCGGCTCGGCCGGCATGGCCGTCGAGATGGTGCGCCTGTTCCAGGTCCAGCTCGAGCACTACGAAAAAGTCGAAGGCACGGCGCTCTCCCTCGAGGGCAAGGCCAACCAGCTGGCCCAGATGGTGCGCCAGAACCTGCCCCTGGCCATGCAGGGTCTGGTCGTGGTCCCCCTCTTCGCCGGCTACGACACCACCCGGGGCATCGGGCGCATCTACAGCTACGACGCCACCGGCGGCCACTACGAGGACACCGACTTCCAGACCACCGGTTCGGGCGGACGCGACGCCCGCTCGACCATCAAGCTGGGCTGGCGCGAGGGCCTGAGCCGCGACGAAGCGGTCGACCTGGCCATCCAGTCCCTCTACGACGCCGCCGACGAGGACTCCGCCACCGGCGGTCCCGATCTGGTCCGCGGCATCTACCCGTTGATCGCAGTGGTCGACGCCGAGGGCTACCGCCTGGTCCCCGAGGAAGAGGTGGCCGAGCGCTTCAGCGCCCTCATCGACCGCCGCCGGGCCGAGCAGACCGCCGACCAGGCCACCCGGACTGAGCAGGCCTCCCGGGCCGGCGGGACCGGCGGGACCGGCGGGACCGGCGGAGCCGGGCAAGCCAACCAGGCGAACGGAGGGCGGGCCCAATGAGCATGCCCTACTACGTCGCCCCCGAACAGGTGATGAAGGACCGGGCCGAATACGCCCAGAAAGGCATCGCCCGGGGTCGCTCGCTCGTGGCCACCACCTACGACATGGGCATCGTGATCGTGGCCGAAAACCCCTCACGGTCCCTGCACAAGATCAGCGAGATCTACGACCGCATCGCCTTCGGCGGCGTGGGCAAGTACAACGAGTACGACCAGCTGCGAGTGGCGGGCGTACGCCATGCCGACACCAAGGGCTACGCCTACAGCCGCGAGGATGTCGACGCCCGGTCGCTGGCCAATCTGTATGCGCAGTATCTCGGCAACGTGTTCACGCACGAGATGAAGCCACTCGAGGTCGAGGTCCTCGTGGCCGAGCTCGGCAACGGCCAACAGCCCGACCAGCTGTACCACATCGCCTACGAAGGCACGATCACCGACGAGGAGCACTTCGCCGTCCTCGGGGGCGATGCCGAGACCATCACCGAGCGTGTGGCGGCCACCTGGCAGGCCGACTGGGACCTCGCGACCGCTCTCAAGGCGGCCACCGCCGCCCTGGCCGGGCCCGAGCGCACCCTGGCTGCGGGCGACCTCGAGGTGGCCACGCTGAGCCGGGGCAACGGCCGTCCCGACGCCCGGCGCACCTTCCGGCGGATCGCGGACGAGGAGCTGGCGCTGCTTCTGGCATAGCTCGCTGTACGGTGGCGTAGTGGAGAAACGCATTTTCGGCATCGAGAACGAGTACGGCGTCACCTTCACCCTGCGCGGCCAGCGCCGTCTCAGCCCCGACGAGGTGGCCCGTTACCTCTTCCGGAGGGTCGTCAGCTGGGGCCGCTCCTCGAATGTCTTCCTCGAGAACGGGGCCCGCCTCTACCTCGATGTGGGGAGCCACCCCGAGTACGCCACCCCCGAGTGCGACAAGATCTCCGACGTCGTCATCCACGACAAGGCGGGGGAGTGGATTCTCGGAGGTCTGGTGAGCGGGGCCCAGGCCCGCCTCCGGGAAGAAGGGATCCGGGGCGAGGTCTACCTCTTCAAGAACAACACCGATTCGGTGGGCAACTCCTACGGCTGCCACGAGAACTACCTGACCGAGCGCAACGACGAATTCAACCGCTACACCGAGGTGCTGATCCCGTTCCTGGTCAGCCGCCAGATCTACGCCGGCGCCGGGAAGGTGCTCCAGACCGCCCGGGGCGCGGTGTTCTGCCTCAGCCAGCGGGCCGAGCACATCTGGGAGGGCGTCTCGTCCGCCACCACCCGCAGCCGCCCCATCATCAACACCCGGGACGAGCCGCACGCCGACGCCGAGCGCTTCCGCCGCCTCCACGTGATCGTGGGGGACTCCAACATGAGCGAGTACGCCACGTTCCTCAAGGTGGGCACGACCAGCATCTTGCTGGCGATGCTGGAGGATTCCTCGACCGTGCTGCGCGACCTGACCCTGGAGAACCCGATCCGCGCCATCAGGGAGATCAGCCACGACATCACCTGCCAGCGCAGGGTCCGCTTGGCCAACGGTCGCGAGATGCGGGCCATCGACATCCAGACCGAGTACCTCGAGCGCGCCCTCAAGTTCCGTGACCGCAAGGGCCTCTCGCCCGAGGAGGACACCGCTCTCGACATGTGGCAGCACTGCCTCAAGGGCCTCGAGGCCGACCCCACGTCGCTGTGGCGTGAGTGCGACTGGGTGGCCAAGTACCGCCTCGTCGAGGAGATGAAGGCCCGCCACGACGTCCCGCTCTCGCACCCCAAGGTGGCCATGATCGACCTCATGTACCACGACGTGGACCGCAACCGGGGCCTGTACTACAAGCTGCAGAACCGCGACCAGGTGGACCGGACCACGACCGACGAAGCGATTTCCGATGCCATGAGCAACCCCCCCGAGACGACCAGGGCCCGGCTGCGGGGAGCCTTCGTCAAGCGGGCCAAGGAACGGCGCCGCGACTTCACGGTGGACTGGGTCCACCTCAAGCTGAACGACCAGGCGCAACGCACGGTCCTGCTCAAGGACCCCTTCAAGTCGCACGACGAGCGGGTCGAGCGCCTGATCGCCTCTCTCTAGGGGCCGTAGAGTGAGGATCGGTGCTCAATCTCGATCCCACCAAGCTCCTGATCATCGCCGTGGTGGCGGTGATCCTGCTCGGGCCGGACAAGCTCCCCCAGGTGGCACGCCAGGCCGGCGCGGCGTGGCGCACCTTCAACGAGTTCCGCCACCGCATGGAGACCGAGGTCCGCAGCTCCATCCCTGACCTGCCCTCGAGCGCCGATATAGCCCGCCTGGCCCGCTCGCCGACGGCGTTGCTCAACCACCTCTCCACGCTGTCCCCGGACGAGGCCGACGCCAACGGGGCGGCGGCCGGCAACGGGGCGGCGGCCGGCAATGGGGCGGCGGCCGGCAATGGGGCGGCGGCCGCAAATGGAACCAGGGGTGAGGCCTCCGTGAACGGGAACGGGAACGGGACGGCAGGTGAGGCCTCCGTGAACGAGGCGGTGGTCGTTCCAGATTCCGACAAAACTGCCGGGACACCTGGCGGAACATCCGCCGGGACATCCGCCGACCCCGCCAGCGCCGAATCTTCTAGAGAGCACGCAGCGATGCCTGCCCCTGGAGCGACGCCCACCATGCCCACCACGCCCACCATGCCCACCACGCCCACCACGCCCACCACGCCCACCACGCCCACCACAGCTTCCACGCCCCCATCCACCGCCCCCACCCGGTCCACAGCGCCTGGCCCGGGCGCCATGGGCGATCCCAGCCTCAACTAGCGGCCTGAGAGATCGAATCGCACATGGCCCTACCCTTCCTCAGCGAGCGCAAGGAAAAGCCCTCGCCTGACAACATGACGCTCAACGAGCACCTGGGCGAATTGCGCCGGCGGCTCGTCATCTGCCTCATTGCGTTCCTGGTCGCCACCATCGTGGCGGTCATCCTCTACACCCCGATCCTGCACTTCCTGATCCGGCCCCTGTGCGAGGCCAACGGGGGCGGAACAAGGTTGCCCGGCGTGACCGCGTCGAACAGCCTGCGCGGGAAGAACTGCGCCAACCTCTATGTCACCTCGCCGCTGGACGGGCTCTCCCTCCGGGTCAAGATCGCCGTCTTCGGTGGCCTCACCCTGGCCTCGCCCGTGATCCTCTTCCAGATCTGGCGATTCATCACGCCCGGCCTGCAGGCCCGGGAGAAGAAGTACGCCATCCCGTTCGTGGCGGCCGCCTTCACGCTCTTCCTGCTCGGCGCGGCCACCGCCTACCTGACCCTCCCGCACGCGCTGGGCTTCCTGCAATCCGTGGGTGGTCCCGACCTGCAGCAGATCTACGACCCCATCCCATACCTGGGCCTGATCCTGGCCCTGATGGCCCTTTTTGGAATCACCTTCCAGTTTCCGGTGATACTGGTGTCCTTGGAACTGGCCCGCGTCGTCACCCCGGCCCGGCTCTTACACTCGTGGCGATGGGCGGTGATCCTCATAACGGTCGTCTCAGCCGTCTTCACCCCGAGCTCTGATCCCTTCTCCATGCTCGCCCTGGCCGTGCCTCTCGTGTTCTTCTACTTCATCTCGATCGGGATCGGGAAGCTGGCCGGCCGTTGAACGTCTTCCCTTGGCCCGTCACCGTGACGGACGAGGAAAGCGACTTCATCACCAAGCTTCCCTTTCCTCCCGACGACTTCCAGCGCGACGCCTTCGCCGCCATCGACGCCGACCACTCGGTCCTGGTTTCCGCCCCGACCGGGTCCGGCAAGACGCTCGTGGCCGCGTACGGCATCCACCGGGCACTCGGGGCCGGAGGCAAGGCGTTCTACACCACACCGCTCAAGGCGCTCTCCAACCAGAAGTACGGTGAGCTCGTCGCCACCTACGGCAAGGAGCACGTCGGCCTCCTGACCGGCGACACCGCGGTGCGCCCCGACGCTCCCATGGTCGTCATGACCACCGAGGTGCTGCGCAACATGCTCCTGGCCGGCTCGGACCTCCTCTCCGGGCTGCACACGGTGATCCTCGACGAGGTGCACTTCATCCAGGACCCCTACCGCGGCGGGGTATGGGAGGAGGTGCTGGTCCTCTCGCCGCCCGAGGTCCGCTTCGTGTGCCTGTCGGCCACCGTGAACAACGCCAGCGAGCTCGGCGCCTGGCTGCGCTCGGTCCGCGGCACCACCGACGTCATCGTCGAGCGGCACCGGCCCATCGTGCTACGCCACCACTTCGCCGCCCAGCGGCGCGAGGACAACCAGACGCTGCTGCTCCCCCTGCTGGTCAACGGGAAGCCGGGCAATGAGGGGATAAAGATCGATCAGGCCATCCGTCGTTCCCTGCAGGGCCGTCCGCCCCAGTGGCAGCCCCGCGGCAAGGGACCGCGGCTGCCCTACCGCACGCCGTTGCGCACCGAGCTGATCACCGCCCTCAAGGCCGAGGAGATGCTGCCGGCCATCGTCTTCATCTTCAGCCGGGCCGCCTGCGACGAGGCGGTGCGCCAGGTCGTCCGCGACGGCGTCCGGCTGACCGACGGCAGCGAGCGGGCCACCATCCGCGAGATCGCCGAACGGCGCGTCGAGTCCCTGAGCGACGAGGACCTCGGCGTGCTCGGCTACGACGACTGGCTGGAGGGCCTCGAGGCCGGCGTGGCCTCGCACCACGCCGGCCTGGTCCCCGTCTTCCGCGAGACGGTGGAGGAATGCTTCGCCGCCGGCCTGCTGCAGGTTGTGTTCGCCACCGAGACGCTCTCGCTCGGGATCAACATGCCGGCCCGCTCCGTGGTGATCGAGCGCTTCACCAAATACGGCGGCGCCGGGCGGGCCACCCTCACCTCGGGCGAGTACCTGCAGCTGACCGGGCGGGCCGGTCGGCGCGGTCTGGACGAAGAGGGCCATGCCGTGGCCCTGTGGTCCTCCGAGACGGCCTTCAGCGAGGCGGCTCGGGTGGCCTCGGCGCCCCCGCCCGACCTGCGCTCCTCCTTCCGGCCCACCTACAACCTGGCGGTCAACCTGGCCTCCCGCTTCGATCGGGAGACAGCCGACAACGTGCTCCGCCGCTCTTTCGCCCAATGGCAGGCCCAGCGGGCCGACCTCCTGACGATCCAGCTGAGCCACCGGGTGGCCGTCCTCGAGGAGCTGGGCTACCTGGAGGACTGGTCGCTGACCGAAACGGGCCACCGCCTGTCGCGGATCTACCACGAGTCCGATCTGCTGCTGGCCGAGGCCCTGGCGGCCGACCTCCTCGATGGCGCCGAGCCCTCCGTCCTGGCCGGGGTGGTGTCGGCCGTGGTCTTCGAGCCCCGGCGCGCCCGCCGTCTCGCCGGGCCGGGCGGTCCGGGCCCCCGGGCGGTGGCCCGGCGCAGCCGTCGCAAGGGACCCCTGGCCGATCGGCTGGGGGAGAAGCGGGTGGCCGAGCTCGAGTGGCGCTGCGCCGCTCTCGAGCACGTGGCGGAGCGGATCCGCTCCATCGAAGAGCTGCATCTCGTGCCCCGCACCCGGCAGCCCTCCTCCGGGCTGGCCACCGCGGTGGCGTCGTGGGCCCGAGGGGCCTCCTTCGAGACCGCCCTGGCCGTGGCCGCCCGTGATGTGGGGGATCTGGCCCCGGGGGACTTCGTACGCACCGTGAAGTCCGTGGCCGACCTGGTGCAGCAGGTGGCGCACGCCGCCACCACGCCCGAAACGGCCACCTCGGCCCGGCAGGCGGTCGATCTGCTGCTGCGAGGTGTGGTGGCGGTCGGATTGCCGACGCCCTGAGGCGGGGCGACCCGACAACGGCCGGCTCATGGCCGGCGTATCCGCCACCAGCGCCTCGCCCCCGTCCTATGGTGTGTCGGGCATGTTCCCGTACGTAGAAGAGCAGTTCACCGCCGAAGAGGAGGCCGTCCTCCGGCGCTACGTGACCAACCTCCATCTCCCGGTCTTCGCCCTGGTGAACCTGCCTGAAGTGGTCAAAGGGGCCCTCTTCGCGCGCTATTCGCGTTCACCCAAGAGTTTGCGGCGACTGTTCCTCGACGAGTTCGTGGGCGACCTCGATATCTCCGGTGATATCTCGCTCGATGCGACCATCGGCCTCGCCCGGGCCGAGCAGCTCTACGAGAAGGTCTTCGTCGAATACGGCGATGATTCCGTGGCGCAACTCGGTGGCGTACACCTGGCCTGTGAGCAGTCTTCGAACGTGCTCTCGAAGGTGCTCGAGTGGGGGCGCCTGATGTCGTATCTCGAGCAATCGACCCGCTACATCGCCTACGACAACCGGCTCGACAGTGGTCATTACCGTTATTTCCGGCCGACGGAAATTCTCAATTCGCCCTACGGCACGCGCTACGTCGGCGACATGGATCGCGTCTTCGACACGTACGGCATGCTCATGCCGGCGATGCGGAATTGGGTGAGCGACCGCTTCCCGCAACAGGCGGGCGATAGCGATTTCGTCTACCGCCAGGCCGTGCGGGCCAAGTCGCTCGATGCGTTGCGCGGCCTGCTCCCCGCCGCGTCCCTCTCCAACATCGGCCTCTACGGCACGGGCCAGTCCTACGAGCAACTGCTCCTGCGCATGCGCGCGCACCCGCTCCCCGAAGCACGCACCTATGCCGACATGATGCTGACCGAACTGCGCAAGGTGATCCCTTCGTTCCTCCAACGCGTCGACGTGGCCGAGCGGGGAGGGGAGTGGACGGCGTATCTGGCATCGACGCGCGATGCCACGGCGCGCGTCGTCGAACGGCTGTGGCCCGAGCAGGACACCTTCGTGGGCTCCGTGGGCTCCGTTGCCGACGACCCGGGCCCCGGCCTCCAAAGCGTCCCCGAACCTGAAGTCACCCTGCTGGACTTCGACCCCGACGGCGAGGAGAAAGTCCTTGCTGCGGCCTGTTTTAGCCATTTGCAGTGTTCCGAGCGGGCCGCCCTGGCGCGCGTCCGGCTGCTCAGCCACAACGAACGTGTGGCGCTGTTGGCGGCCTATGTCGGGGATCGCCGAAATCGTCGGCACCGACCGGGCCGGGCCTTCGAACGCACCGACTACCGCTTCGAGTTGGTCACGGACTACGGCGCGTTCCGTGATCTGCAACGACACAGGATGCTCACCATCGAGTGGCAGCGTCTCGGTATCGGCCTCGGCTACGACATGCCCGAGATCGTGGCGGAGGCCGGACTCGGCGACGGCTACACCGAGGCGATCGAGCGCGCCGAGGATCTCTATCGCACGTTGGCGCCCGACTTCCCCGAGCAATCGATGTACGCCGTCGCGCTGGCGCACCGAATCCGCTACGTCCTGCAGTGCAACGCGCGCGAGGCCATGCATCTCATCGAGCTCCGCTCGGGGAGTCAGGGACATCCGGCGTATCGACGGGTCGCGCAACAAATGCATCGAGCCATCGCTGAGCGCGCCGGCCATCACGCGTTGGCCGAAGCCATGACCTTCGTCGACCACGGCGGCACGGACTTGGAACGCCTCGAATCCGAGCGCCGTTCCGAGCGCCGGCGGGCGGAGAAATCCTCGACACCATGAGGCGACGATCGGGCCGCATTATGCGGCAATACGAACAATGTGGAGCCGACGCGGAGCCCATGCGGCGCGTCGCAGAACGTCGCAGAACGGCTGATGCGAAGTGCCGTGACGCAACGCATCAATCATTTGGCAATCAGTCATTTTACGAAAGCGAAACATGAATTTGTTCTATGTCGCTGACCAGGAACAACCGCCGTAGTCCCTGGTGGGAAGATGGTCATCGCTCTTGACGGCACCTCGGGTACAACACGTAATGTACGGCCCTGTCCCAAACGCCCACTTGGAGTTGACGGCCTTTGCGGCAGTTGTACCCCGGCGGGTGATGAGGTGAGAGGCGGAGGTTGGCCCTGGGGGTTGAGTAGAGAACGTCGTGCCTGCTGGATCTGATCGAGCAGGCACGACGGCGCCAAAGACCCCAGGGCCCAACCGCCTAACCCGCTTCCAGCTCTTTGAGCTGGGGCAATGCGGTGTGCCAAATTGCGATCGAACCCACCTGCGAACCGTCTATGCTCCGGCGGCACATGGCGACGAAGAAGAAGGACATGCCGAAAGATCTCGAACCCGAGGCCTCCGCTCTGGAGGATGATGACGTCGTCGATGACGACGCAGAGGTTGACGACCTAGAAGTTGATCTCGACGAGGATGCCCTCGTCGACCTCGAGGACGACGACCCACTCGACGATGACGACGACATCGTCGCAATCGATGACGACGACGAGGATGCCGTCGGCGACGAGGTCGTCGAGATCCTCACGGCGGCTCCCGCCGCGGTGGTGGAGCGCTCCGGCGAGGCTGACGACGAGGAAGAAGAGGAAGAGCCCGAGGACGAAGACGTCGAAGCGAGTCTCGACGTCATTCTGAAGGAGCGCCTCGTCGTCGAAGACGAGCCCGAGGACGACGAAGCGACGGATCAAGAGGACCGCACCGAAGGCAACGAGCGCGTGCTACCCAAGCAGCCCGACGAGTTCGTTTGCCGCTCCTGCTTCCTCGTCAAACACCCGAGCCAGCTGGCCGACAAGAAGAAGATGCTCTGCCGGGACTGTGTCTGAGCCCGCTGACAACGGCGATGACGCCGTCGAGGAAGACCCGACCCCGCTGCAACGGGCGCTCGATCTTCTCGTCTTCGCGCCCGTCGGCATCGCACTGACCGTCGCCGAGGATCTCCCGGGCCTGATCGGCAAGGGTCATCAACGTCTCGAGACCGACGTGAAGAACGCGCGTGTCGTCGGTCGGATCGTCGTGGCCCAGGGTCAACGCCAGCTCATCGAGCGAGTGAGCAAGCTGCTCCACCGTGGATCATCAGACGACACCGATGACGCGTCAGACCCGACCACACCGGCGGGTGGGGTGGACGCCGCGCTACGAGTCACCACAGCGCTGTCGTCACGGCCGGTGCCGACGCCCAGGCCCAACGCCGACCCCGCCGACGGCGTCATCGTGGAGGGCGCCCTCGCCGGCTACGACACCCTCTCCGCCTCCCAGGTGGTGCGACGGCTCGAAAGCCTCGGGCCCGGCGAGCTGACCGCCCTGCAGCGCTATGAGGCGTCACACCGCAACCGCCACACCATCCTCAACCGCGCTCATCAGATTCTCGAAGCAATCGATGCCGCAGACGTGGCTGCAGATGTGGCGCCCGAGACGTCCGCCGGCGCACCCGAGGCCTCCGCCGGCGCACCCGAGACCGGCGCACCCGAGACCTCCGCCGGCGCACCCGAGACCGGCGCACCCGAGGCCTCCGCCGGCGCACCCGAAGCCGGCGCACCCGAAGCCGCCCCGCCCGCGACAACGCCGCCGGTAGCGACAGCTCCGGAGCCTGATCGATCCGTCGAGTAGGGCGAGTCAGGCGAAAGAGTCGCCGTGGAAACGACGCGCCCCGCACGCGAGGACGACAGGGCGGCCTGTGCCGACCTCCTGAGCCGTGCCTTGTCCGACGTGGACACCATGCGCGGCGGCGCCATGTTGCGGGGTGAGGTCAGCCACAATGAGCTTCTCGCCCGCTGGCTCGATACCGATTCGGACGACACCGCGCTCTACGTCGGCGAGTTCCTCGAGGTCGTCGTCGGCCTCGCTGCCGCCATGACGTTCACGCGCCACGGATCCACGGTGCGCAGTGGGCGCATCGAGTGCTGTTACGTCGAAGAGGCTGCGCGCGGGGTCGGTGTCGGCACGGCATTGTTGGAAGCAGTAGCGGCATGGTGCGCGGAGCGAGGTTGCCACGACATCGACGCGCTGGCACTCCCTGGTGATCGCCTCTCCAAGCAACGGCTGGAGGCGTCGGGGTTCACGGCCCGACTGCTTGTCCTTAACCGCCCGCTGAACTGAGCCGGTGCTCGGTGACCAGCCGGCGCGGGGGCGGAGGCGGGATCCGCAGACCGAGCAGCTTTGCCAGCGCCGGCACCGAGCCCGCGGCGTGCCGCGCCGCCTGGCGTGCGACCTCGTCGGCCGGTATGCCGGCGGGCTTTACTGTACGGCGCACGGGGGACAGGACCACGGCATCGAGCATCTTCATCCACTCTTCGGGGGGCAACTCGGCCGTCATCGCTTCTCCGGCCGCTGAAGCCAGTTGCACGGCCAGATCAGCCGGGCAACGGGTGCCGGGCTCAGGCGGGCGGATGGAGGCCTCCAGCGCCTGCTGGACACGTCCCTCCTTGATGGCGTTGGTGATGCGGGCCAGCCACTCGTCGCGCAGGGCGGTGACGCGCTTCTCCAGCGACTCCTGCAGGGACTTGGCCAGGGCCCGCCCGTCCTCGTCGAGGATGACGGTGCGTGAGGCGGCGACAACGGCACGCAGTTCGCGCAGCCTGAAGTCCTTGCCGGCCAGTTGTGCTGCCGTGGCCCGGTCCTTCCAATCGGCCAACTTGACGACAGGCAGCAATTCGTCCGCCATGGCCAAAAGGGCGTCGGTGGACGCGGGGGGGCGACCGGAGACCTTCGCCGCCGAGTTCTGGGCGTCGATGGCCTGGCGTACGGCGGGCAGACCGCCACGCAGCAATTGCTCGGCCACGGGGATCTGCTCGGGACGCAGCGCAGCCAACATCGCATTGCGATGCACGGTCGAGGTCGGCACGACAGGTCGCTCACCACGTGCCGGGCGCCCGTCACCTTCGCCGGGACGCCGCGAACCGGATCGGCGGGGACCGCTGCTCCCACCGGGGCCGCTGCGCCCTCCGCTCGGACGGTCGCCGGGGCCGCCTCCGCCACCGGGGCCGCCGCCTCCACCGGGGCCGCCGCTGCCACCGGGGCCGCCGCTGCCACCGCTCGGACGGTCACTGCGTGGTCCGCCTCGGCTGGGCCGACGGTCGTCCCGATCGTCACCATCTTCGTCACGCCGGCGGCTGCGCTTCCCCGAGCCCGGGGCCAGAATGACCGAAACGTCGGGCGCCCGCTTTGGCGTGCCCACAACCTCGATACGGCCGCTCTTCTCCGGTGAGCGCGTTGGCTTCACCTCGCTGAGCGACAACACCTCGATGCCCTCGAGCCCCGTTTCGACCTCGGCCCGGAGCACCGCACCGACTTCCTGGTTCTCGGGCACCAACGACGCTTCGACCACGCCCTTGGGTTGCCGCGCACCAGCGGCGCGCCATGTCCATGACCCATCGCTGCTCTTGCTCGTCAACTCAATATCTATTCGGCGTGACATGCGGCGGACACGCTACCGCGCCTAGCGACCCACCCGGTGCAGCCGCCATCGTGGGGCGAGGTCGTACGCCTCTTCTCCTCCCTTAACATGGCGCCACATCCACGCGCGCACCGTTGATTGCCGCCTGGGAGGTCGGCGCGGCGGACCTCGTCCGTTCTCAGGAGGATCCCCAATGACAGACGACACCGAACCGACTGAGGTACCGCCATCCGCCGATGCAGAGGCCTCGACGGACCCGGGAGGGCCAGAGGGCGCTGCATCCAGGGGCAACTCCTGGCCCGAGCAGTCTCCGGGCCTCGCTCCGCCGGTGGCTCCGCCCACGGAGCCGCCCCCCGGCTGGTCAGCGCCCCCGCCTGCGACCCCCGTGTGGCCCCTGCCGCCGATTCCTGAAGCCACCGGGCCGGGGGGCGCCAGCGGCGCAGGTGGCCTCGGTGAGGGCGCTTCGGGCGCTTCGGGTGCATCGGCCGGTCCGTCCGGTACGTCCGGTCCGTCCGGTCCTGCCGGCCAGGGGGCCGCTGAGGGCTCTGACCCGATCAACCCCCTGGACCCCACCGACCCCGGTCTTTTGGTCGGATCCGGCCCTGTCACGGCGGAGACGCCGACACCACCGGCCTTCCTGCCGCCTGCTCCCCGGCCTGCGAGCTCAGGTTCGGGCAACCGCCGCTCCTGGATCGGCGTCGCCATCGTGGCGGCCCTCATCGGCGCCGGGGTCGGCGCCGGCGTGACCGCGCTGGCCGATGGCGGCAACAACAACGACACCGTCACCATCCACGAGGGAACCTCCGACCCCGGTGCGGCTGTCCTGAGTGGCAACGTGACCATTCCCGAACTGGTCAAGAAGGTCATCCCGGCCGTCGTCTCCATCGATGTCAAGTCGAAGGGCAACGAGGACGAGGGAACGGGAATGATCATCACGTCCACTGGAGAGGTGATCACCAACAACCACGTGATCGAGCTGTACACCCAGGGGGGCGAGACCGGCAGCATCACCGTGACCGAGTACGGGCAGAAGAAGGACGACCCGGCCACGCTGGTCGGCTACAACGCGCAGCAGGACGTGGCGCTCCTCAAGATCAATAATCCGGAGCCGAATCTGCCCACCGTCACCTTCGGGAGCTCGTCCAAGGCCGTCGTCGGTGACGCAGTCGTCGCCATCGGCAATGCATTGGGACTGGCTGCCGGCACGCCCACGGTGACACAGGGGATCGTCTCGGCCCTGGGCCGATCCGTCAGCGCCGGCGGCGAGGGCACCGCCACGGAGAACCTCGAGAACCTGATCCAGACCGACGCTGCGATCAACCCCGGCAACTCGGGCGGCCCGCTCATCGACACATCGGGACAGGTCATCGGGATGAACACCGCTGTCGCCGGCAGTTCGGACGACGGCACCAACGCCCAGAACATCGGGTTCGCCATTCCGGCCGACGAGGTCGAGTCTCTCCTGCCGCAACTCGAAAAGGGTGGGCCCGCCACCAACCAGGGCGGCTACCTCGGCGTGGATATCACGACGTTGACCCCGGCCCTGCGCCAGCAGTACGGGTTCACCCCGACCTCGGGCGTCGTCGTGCTCAATGTGATCTCGGGATCGCCCGCGGCCAAGGCGGGACTCGTCCAGGGGGACGTGATCGTCAGTATCGACGGAACAGCGGTGAACTCAGCGGTCGCTCTGGAGAACATCATCCAAAAGGCGAGCGCAGGCCAAAAGGTCCAAATCACCTACTACGTGGGCAACAGCAGGCGCACCACGACCGTCACCTTGGGATCGCAAGCGCAAGCGCAACAGCAGGAGTCGCAGGTGCAGGGCAACCAGACCAATCCATTCGGTGCCGGGGGCTTCACCAATCCGGGCGGCAGCGGCAGCGGCAGCGGCGGCAGCAGCGGGTAGCGGCAGCGGCGGCTGTTCCTGACGCTGCCATCGGGCCATTACGGAGCTCGTTGAGCCACGGAGTCACCCTTTGTCGGTGCGCTCGGGCGCCGTCGGTATCCCCTGGGGAAACGGCAGGAGAGCGGTGTCGGCTGGATCCTGCAAAGCAAACTCAATGCCCGTTCTCGTGGGCCTGGAAGGCTTCCCGGCAGGCCTCCAGTTCCCTGAGGGCGGCTGCACGGTCCTCGAAACCCATGGCTTCGGTGTGCTTCTCGGGTTCCAAATCCTTGTAGATGCTGAAGAAGTGCTCGATCTCGTTGAGCAGGTGGCGTGGCAGGTCGTCGATGTCGTCGGCTTCGTCCCATTGGGGATCGTGCTCCAAGACGGTCAAGAGCTTGGCATCGAGGCCGGCCTCGTCGCGCATGAAGAAGACCCCCAGAATGCGGGCGCGCACGACGCAACCGGGAAATGTCGGGTCCGCCACCAGGACGAGCGCATCGAGTGGATCGCCGTCCTTGGACAGGGTGTCGGGCACGAAGCCGTAGTCCGCCGGATAGGCCGTGGCGGTGAAGAGGCGGCGGTCCAAACGAATGACATGGTTCTCGTGGTCGTACTCGTACTTGTTGCGGCTGCCCGTCGGTATCTCGATGACGACGTCGATGGCCGTGGCCGAAGAGTCCTTCATCGCACATTCCTGGAGTCGATCACCGAAGACGTCATGCACCTGTACCGTACCGGCTTCGTTGCCGGGCCGGAACCCGAATTCCCCGGGCGTGATTCCCGCAGGCGAGGCCGCACGGTGGCCGGCCCGGGGCGGATGGCGGTGCCGCTCGAGTGCCCGGTCGCCACCAGGACTACAGGCCCTCCCCGGCGACGAAGCGGGCGAGGGCCCGTAGGTAGCGCCTCGTCGCCACGCCCTGGACCCACCGGCCGACGGGACCCGAGAGTCGGACCAGTGGATCACCCGGACGGGAGAACGCAGTGATGGCGAATCGCACGGTCCCGTCGGCGGCCATCGTGACCTCGAAGGCTTCCTCTCCTTGCTCCGGGTGACCGGGAAGCGTCCCGTAGGCGAAGCCCCACCGCTTCATCTCGGCCTCGACGTCCACGACGTCCACGACGTCCACGACGTCCACGACGTCCACGATGCGACACGGCGCCGCGAGGGCCAGCAGGGGAGTCCCGATCGTCACGATCACCGTCTCACCGGTGCGGATCGTTGCGTCCTCGGGGAAAACAGCGAGACCCGAGAGCCCGTGTGCCTTCCATCGTCGAAGGCCCTCCACGGCTCGTGCGAACGTCGCGGCACCATGACCGAGCACGATCTCGTCGTGCGCCCGCGAGAAGCCCGTCACCTTTCTGCCGCTGAGCGTGGCCCCGACTTCGTCATAGGTGGGATCGGCGGACTGCAGTTCCTCGAGGAGCCGCGCCATGGCGCGGGCATCTGAAGGTCGGGCGAACCTCATGTGCGGCAGTGCGCAGAGAGTCCCGGGAAAACAGGCCCGCGGGGCAGGCACATGTCTCGCCCTGATGAAGGTCCCGAAGGCCTAGCTCGCCGGCGGGGTGATCCCGGCGCCCTTGAGCATGCGACGCAGATCCACGACCTGTTGCTCATCGATGTCGTGATGACGCGGGACGTCGAACATCTGGGTCTCGGTGCCGAGGGTGACCTTGTAGCGGCCATCGTGCTCCTCGATCACGGTGCCGACGCCCTGCAGGAGCGAGAGTACGTCGTGCCACTGGATGTTGTGACTGACGGGGTGGCTGAAGATCTTCTCCACCGTTGCCTTGTGATGTCCGTCCAATCCAACATGGTCTGCCATTGCCATCTCCTCGATACTCAGGGTGATCCCAGAATTCGCCGTTCGCGGCCGGGGCCCCATCGTAGGGAGTCCGAAGACCCATCGCCCGCACGCCCACACGCCCACACGCCCGCCCGCAAACCCGCACAAGGCGCGTCACACCCGTTGCGACGCCAGGATACGACCGGTACTGTCCACCGCTGATCACGCCGCGGCTGCGCCAGAAGCGCAGTCACGTCGACGAGGGAGAGGGTAGGTGGGACGGGATGAGAATCCTGATACTTGGAGCGGGATTCGGTGGCCTGGAGCTCTCCACCCGACTCTCCGAGCAATTCGGCGACGATATCGAGATCGTCCTCATCGATCAGAGCGACGGCTTCATCTTCGGATTCTCGAAGCTGGATGTGATGTTCGGGAAGAAACCGGCCACCGACGTCTTCAACGCCTACAGCGCGATCAACAAGCCAGGTCTGCGTTTCGTGCAGACGGCGATCCGTGCGATCGATCCTGGGGCCAAACGGGTGGAGACGGACGCGGGACCGTTCGAGGGCGACATCATGGTGGTGGCGCTCGGGGCGGATCTCGATCCCTCGGCCACGCCGGGCCTCGTCGAGGGCGGCAACGAGTTCTACACGGTGGCAGGAGCATTCGCGCTCCGAGAAGTCCTGGAACATTTCAGCGGTGGCAACGTCATCGTCGGCGTGACCTCGACCCCGTTCAAATGTCCGCCGGCACCGAGCGAGACCGCGCTCCTGCTGCACGACTATCTCACTGAGCGCGGCCTGCGCGAGAGCTCGACCATCTCGCTCGTCATGCCGCTCGGCGTCCCCATCCCGCCGTCGCCGGCGGCCTCCGAGGCCCTCCTGGTCGCCTTCGCCGAGCGGGACATCAGTTGGCATCCCGAACGCTTGATCAAGAGCCTCGATCCGCAGAAGAAGGTCGCCGTGCTCAGCGAGGGGACGGAGATGCCCTATGACCTCTTTCTCGGCGTTCCACTCCATCGCGTTCCCCGCGTCGTCGAGGAGTCGGGCATGACGGTTGACGGCTGGATCCCCGTCAATCCCCTCACACTCGAAACAGCCTTCGAAGACGTCTACGCCGTCGGTGACGTGACGAGCGTCGGGACTCCCAAAGCAGGCGTCTTCTCGGAAGGGCAAGCCTCGGTGGTGGCGACGCAGATCGCGGCAAAAATGAAGAGCGACACGGCACCCGTGACGTATGACGGGCATGGGACGTGCTATCTCGAATTCGGGAACGACATGGTCGCGCGCGTGAGTGTCACGTTCTTGAGCGGCGCGGCGCCGGTCGGGGATCTCGAGGGTCCGTCGGCGGCCATTGCCGCCGACAAGGACGAGTTCGGCTCCAGCCGCGTGCGGCGTTGGTTCGGAGGGGATTGAACCATCCGCGGGCCGGTCGCATCACCCGAGCATCCGCAACGGGGGTGCTCTACACTCCCGAAAGCAGTTCACTCTAGGTAAAGGCGGATCGACATGGCACTCGGCATCTACTTCGCGCACGTCGGCTTCACCCCGGAAAAGTACGACAGTGCGATCAAGCAACTGGAAGCTGCAGGCGCGGGAAGCCCCAAGGGACGGACGCTCCACGTCGCACTGGAGTCCGAGGGCACGATGAACGTCTTCGACATCTGGGAGTCGCAGGAAGACTTCGATGCCTTCGGGGCGACGCTGGTACCGATCCTCACCGAGCTCGGCGTGTCCCTGGCCCCACCGATGGTGGCCGAGGTGCACAACGTCCTCAACGGCTGAACAGACACCCGCCAGTTCCGCGGTACGCGCCAGTTCAGCGGCTCAGGTGCGTTTCGACTTCGCCCCTGAACCGGAGACGGGAGCGGGAACGGGAACGGGAACGGGAACGGGAACGCCGCGGTAGCCGGCAGGGGGCTGGTCGTCCGGGCACGCCCCGGGCGGATCGTTGTAGCGGGGATCCTCCGTCCAGGACGCGAACTCCCATCCCGGCTTGGGCGCGGCCAGGCCGAGGACCGGCGTCAGCTCTTCGGTCACCAAGGCGCCGAACTGCGCGGCACCGTACGGGCACATGTGGATGTTGTCGAGCTTGCGGGCGCGGACCCAGGAACCCGCCGGGGTCCGCATCCAGGTCAAGAAGCGGCCGCCCGGAGCGAAGAGTTGCTGCGTGGTCAGATACAGCGCGCGGCCCGGGAAGCTGGCCACGACCTGGCGGGCCGCATCGTCCCACGCATCCGTGGCGGCGGTCTGGGCCTTCCACTCGCTCTCGCGTGCGACGGGATCGGTGATCGTGTTGTTCGGCCCTCCTTGGGGGAATTGCAGGAGTACGACCAACTTGACGCCGTCGGGTGGGGCCAGCAGCGCCGTGACGAACCGCGTGAGAAGTGCCCGGTAACCGACGGGGTCGCTCTGCGCCAACGAGTCGTCCCAACTCCACATGCCCATGGCGATCTGGAGCGAATTGTGCGCCAGCGTGTCCTGGACTCCGCTCAACCAGGAATGGTCGATGGTGAGCCCCCACCCGGGGAAGGCCGAATTGTCCGCCACCGACACGTCGCCGGTGGCCTGTAGCGCGGCGGTGATCCCCGGCGAGCTGTCCACCATGACGCTGTCCCCGAAGATCCAGGCCTTGTACGGCTTCGCGGTCGCCTGCAGGGCGACGTCGACGTGGGGCGACGTCCCGCTTGCACCGGTGACCGGCGTCACCGCCACCTGTGCCGTCCTGGCCGGTGGGGGACCGACCGTGCCGGCCAAAATGATCGTCGCCGTGACCACGACGCCCAGCGCAGCGAACCCGAAGGCCGGGACGTGGACCTTCTGCCGCAATGCCCCCCAGTCGGCCCGCCGCAGTGGGCGCTCGATCAGGTAGAAGCTGGCGCAGGAGAGAGCCACCATCATGCCCAGACGGGCGAGCAGGAGCGGCCACCCCGACCAGCCGGTCGCGTCGGGCGTCATCAGCACGATGACCGGCCAATGCCACAGGTAGAGGCTGTAGGAGATGATGCCCAACCACCGGAGCGGGCCGACGGCGAGGAGGCGACCGAGCGGGCCGTCGGGGGCGCGCAGCGCACCGAGAATGACCAGCAGGGAGCACAATGCGATGGCGACGAGCCCGCCGTCCCAGATCCACGACGGTGGGCCACCGGCCAGCGACGTCCCGACCGCGAGACCGACGATCCCGAGTACCGCCAGGCTCGACCACAGTCGCCGGCGTGCCACCGGGGTGGGGCTGCCCGGGGGCCAGATCATGGCCGCCGCACCACCGAGCAGCAGTTCCCACGCCCGGGTATCGGTGCCGAGATACGCCCGATTGGGCCCGAGCAGGTGTGCGGCGACCCCCATCCAGACGGCCGAGGCCACCGCCAACGTGACGGTGACGCCGAGCAGGAGCCGCGACGGGTCCCAGTGGCGCCGGGAACGGGCGAAGGCGGTAATGGCCAGGATTACGAGGGGCCAGACGAGGTAGTACTGCTCTTCGATGGCCAGCGACCACGTCTGTTGGAGCGGGCTTACGGATAGAAAGCGGGCGAAGTAGGCGTGCCCGGCCACGATCTGCTGCCAATTGGCCACGTAGAACAAGGTCGCCAGGCTGGGCGCGCGCAGCTGCGCCGGCACCAGGCCCGGCCCGCCGGCCCAGGCATAGAGCGAGAGCGCGATCAGCAGCACCAGCACGGCCGGCAGGAGCCGCTTGGCCCGGCGGCCCCAGAAGCCGGCGAGGTGCTCACGGGAGCGGTCGACCGCCAGGAGCAGGCTCGTGATCAGATAGCCGGAGAGGACGAAGAAGACGTCGACGCCGACCCACCCGCCGCGCAGGTAGCCCAGGTGGTAGGCGACCACGGCGGAGATGGCGACGGCACGCACACCGTCGAACTGGGGTACATAGCGGCGAAGGGCCAAGGGCTAGATAGCCTCGCGCGGCACGCCATCGCATCGGGGTCGCCCCGGACGGCCCGCCCGCCCGCTCCGCCAGCCCTGTGGCCTACCATCGGGCATGGCCACTCCCATCTCCCCGTCGCCCATCATCGAGGTGTTCGTCAAGGAAATTCACGCTTCTTTTCCGGAGGCTGAGTCGGCGAAGATCGCCCCCCATGAGGCAGCAATCGCCGAGACCACCTCAGAGGGAGACCCTCACCGGGCCCGGCTCTGCGTGAAGTGGGCGATCAGGATGGCGGACGACAAGAATCAGAAGCACCCCCGCTGGGCGCAGTTGAAGGAGCGCCACCAGATCTGGAAGGACGAGTGGTTCGCTCTCGACTTCGGCATCGCCGACGCGCTCCCCGGCACGGGCAGCCACCACGTCGCGGGGAAGACATCGCCGCTCGAAGATGTCAGGATCGAATGGGTGGAGGACGCCGTCGCCGTGGCCAAGAAGCTCGGGGAAGAGGACGGGTGGGAGAACTCTCCCTGGGAGGCCCTGTTGACCGATCTGATCGCCTACAGACCCCGCTGATCCCGGGTCACTCGCCCGGGTCACTCGCCCGGGTCACTCGCCCGGGTCACTCGTCTTCGTCGGAGAGTGATTCCGGGTCGTCCAGCAAGACGCCCAACTCGGAGGCTTCAGCGACGTCGAGGGGAGCCTGGTCTTCCTCCTGCTCGTCATCGAAGTCGATTTCACTGTCGAGCGGCGCGACCTCTGCGGCGTCCTCGGGGTCCAGCGGTTCCGGATCTTCGATCTCCGGGAAATCGTCACCAATCGCTTTGGCCATCTTCTTCTCCTTGATCAGCGTTCCGGGAACTCTTGCGCTTCCGACAGTTGATCAGACATTCGCGATCCCTTGTCCCTCACCGACTCCGTAGGTAGGATCGAGTCGTGCTGAGGTCGCTGATGGCAGCCGCGTGCGTCGCCCTCGGCACTGCCACGCTCCTCAATCCCGACCCGACACAGCTGGTGGTGATGGTCGCGGCGTTTGCCCTCGTGGCCGTCGTCGTCGCCTCCGCATCCACCGTGATGTGGAGTGACCGTCTCTTCTCGGGCCTTCTCGACGGGATCGCCCTCTTCCGTTCCGGAAAGTCGGCAACGGAGCAATCCCGGGGTGTTGTGCAACTCGTTCTTCTGGCTCAGCCTCGGTGTTGATCTAGACGCCGGTCCCTGCGGACCGCTGTCTAGACCTCAATCACTCCGAGACAACAGGAGAACAAAATGTTCGCGTCCATACTCGGCCAATTCGGCCACCCGTTTACGCCGCGTTCGCGTGGATCCTCGCTGGCACCTACGCCCTGATCCCCAATAGCGCGGTGGCAATCGCACTCTTGACCCTCGTGGTCATGGTCGTGCTGTACCCGATCACTCTGCGCAGCATCAGGGCCACCATGAAAATGCGAGTCCTCGCTCCCGATATCGAGCGCCTTCGGGCCAAGCACAAGCTGCATCCGGGCATGTCCGCCTCCGAACGGCGGGACCGCATTCTCCTCCAGCAATCCGCGCTCAAGACGCTCTATGCGGAGAACGACATCAGCCTCGTGCGTGGGTACCTGCCCCTGCTGGCGCAACTCCCGATCCTGATCGTCCTCAACGGCGCCATCCGGGGCCTGGTCCACCAATCGGTGGTGGGAGGCGTGCTCAAGGCCGACCCCCTGTACCTGAGCAATGGGACGAAGCTCTACAACGCCATCGCGGCAGCGCACGGTCACCTTGTGGCCTTCGGGCTGAACCTCGCCGATTCGGTTCGCACACCCGGAATCGGTTGGGAGGCCCGGATTCCCTTTCTCGCGATGGCGCTCGTGGCCGTGGCACTGCAGTACCTGCAGATCAAGCAGTCGAAGCAGCTGCATACCACGCCGTCCACAGAACCTCCGCAGATGCAACGCATCCTCAAAGTGGCGCCGCTCCTCTTGGCCGTGGTCTACATCTCGCTACCCGCTGGTGTGAGCGTGTACTTCATCACAGCCGGCCTCATCCGAGTCGTACAGCAGGCGGTGATGTATCCCCGTGACCCGCACATCCGAACCTCTCTCGAGAGAATCCGTGCGCGGGCCGAGTCGGGGTAGTCCTGCCGGCGAGACCCTCTTCGCCAGGAACCTTCAGGCGAGCGGCGGCAAGCCGATCATCTGGCGGAACTCACTCGTCGAGTTCGTCACCGGAAACGGGTTGGCGGGGACCGGGTGCCCGAGCCGTTCGCAGATCGGCTCCCACCCGTCGCCGAGTGTCCACTCCAGCAACTGGGCCGAGGGGACCTTCGAGCGCACTTCGTCGTTGTGGCGCTCGTAGGCATCCATCATGGCTGTCGGGTTCTCGAACTGGTCGCTGAACCTGTCGTGCAGGAGTTTGCGCATGGCATCCATCCACGGCGCCATTTCCGGTGGCACACGATCGAAGGCCAGAAAGATCGTGTTGGAAGCGCTGCGGTACCACGATTCAGGGTCACGCACCGAGAGCAACACGAGCGTGTCCGGGTTCGCAGCCGAAAGCTCGGGCCAGAACGATCCGCCCGGCCAGTCGACGATCGAACGATAGTTCGCGAGCATGGTCGACCAGTCGACGGGCCGACCCTCGATGGCGTCGATCCAGGCCGGTACCTGACCGGGGTCGGCCATCATCTCCATCATGTGATGACAGGGCGCTCCCGACAATTGCTCGAGCGCCAGCTTGAGTGAATGCGTCCCCGTTCGGCCAACACCTGCACCGACGACCACGAGTTCCATTGCGCCTCCCCCTTTGGACATGGCCTGCCATGCCCTGTTCGCCCAGAGACCGGTGCGCCCTGCGCCGACCCTGGTTTGGCGATTGTGTCATGCATCGGCAGTTGCACTTTGGCGCTGAATGCACGTGGAGTCAGAGAAACAGTGCTGTTCAGCAGTGCCTTCTTGACTTCCTATCACTGATAGGTACAATACCTATCAGTGATAGGTAACGCGACCACCACCCGACGCCAATTGCGGATGGCCACGATCCTCGAGGCCGCCTGGAAGCTGGCGGAGATCAACGGCATCGGTGGGTTGTCGCTGCACGCGCTCGCACGCGAAGTGGGAATCCGACAGCCTTCGTTGTACGAATACTTCGACTCGAAGATCGGCCTTTACGACGCCATGTTCGCCGATGGCAACCGGCAACTCCTCGACCGCCTCGACCGCCTCGAGTTGCCCAGCGATCCGCGAGCTGCGGTGAAGATGTTCATGGGTACGTTCGTGACGTTCGCGGTGGAGGACTCGGCACGTTGCGCACTCCTGCTCCAGCGCCCGATCCCCGGATTCGAGCCTTCGGCCGAGTCCTACGCGCTGGCCGAGGAGGTACTCGTTCGGGTGATCGCCCTCCTCCGCACGTCCGGTCTGGACGATCAGGGTGACATCGACTGCATCATCGCCATGGTCGCCGGCCTGATCGACGCCCAGATCAGCAATGACCCCGGCGGGGATCGCTGGGTTCGCCACTTGGACCGACTCGTCGACCTGCACCTTGATGACGCACGACAAAGGAGAGCGCAGCAATGACCACCACCACATTGGCCCAAAAGAGGATCGCACGGCCCGAAGCACGGGTGCTCGCCGAAGAGGAGTTCAGGCGTTTCGCCGACCTGCTCGCGACGCTCTCGCCGGAGGAATGGACGACGGAGACGGATTGCACCGGATGGGATGTCCGCAAGGTTGCGCTGCACATCCTCGGATCGGGCGAAGCCCAAGCCTCGTTCCCGACGTTCGTGCACCAGCTCCGAAGGGGCGTCCCGCTGAACCGGGAGATCGATTCGCATCACTGGGTCGACGGCATGAACGAACTACAGATACGTGAACGGGCCCATCTTTCCAATCTGCAGGTCGTCGAACAGATGACCGCCATCGGTCCGCGGGCAGTGAAGGGGCGGTGGCGGACGCCACCCCCGATGCGTTACCTGCCGATCCCCTTCGGGCCGCCCATCGGTTGGACACCGCTCAAATACCTCCTCGACGTCGGGTTCACCCGCGACGTCTGGGCCCACCGGATCGACATATGCGCCGCCATAGATCGCCCCATGGAGTTGACCGCCGATCATGACGGTCGCCTCGTCGCCGACATCGTGGGGGAGTGGGCATCGATTCACGATGTACCGTTCGAACTTGTCCTCGAAGGCCCGGCCGGGGGAATGTTCAGCCAGGGCACGGACGGAGAACGCGTCGAGATAGACGCCATCACCTTCATACGCATCCTTTCCGGTCGCCTCCCCGGTACCGGCGTTCTCGCTCACCCCCTTCCCCTCTAAGGAGTAGACCGACCATGGATATCCAAATCGACGAGATCGCCGATCGCATCTTCCGGCTTTCCGCCTTCGTTCCCGACATCGGCCCCACCGGGTTCACGTTCAACCACTTCCTCATCGACGCCGAGGAGCCCCTCTTGTTCCACACCGGGGCTCGCCGCACGTTCGACGCGATAAGCGGTGCGGTTTCCACCATCCTCCCGGTCGAGTCCCTGCGCTGGATCACCTTCGGCCACGTCGAGTCAGACGAGTGCGGCGCCATGAACCTGTTCCTCGCCGCCGCTCCCGCGGCGCAGGTGGCACACGGCGGCATGGGCTGCATGGTCTCCCTCGATGATCTCGCCGACCGCCCACCCCGTCCGCTGGCCGACGGCGACGTCATCGACCTCGGCGGCAAGCAGGTCCGGCACATCGACACCCCCCACGTGCCACACGGCTGGGAAGCGCGGGTCCTCTACGAGGAGACGACGGGTACGCTGCTCTGCGGTGATCTGTTCACCCACCTCGGGAACGGGCCTGCCCTCACCCACGACGACATCGTTGAGCCCGCAGGCATCGCAGAGGACGTCTTCCACGCCACCTGCCTCGCTCCCTCCACGGGAGCCACGCTGCGCACGTTGGCCGACCTGCGTCCGAACACCCTGGCTCTGATGCACGGTTCATCGTTCGCGGGGGACTGTGCCGATGCCTTGGGCCGATTGGCCGACGACTACGACTCCCGCATCGCTGCGCTGGCCCAGACATAGACGTACCCAGCTTGGTGGCAGCTGCCACCGGCGCCTCATCGGCCGCCTCGACGCCGCTTGGCCGAAAGTGAGAATCTGCCGAGATGACAGCCCCCGAGACCCTGGCCAACGTCGAGCGGGCCTGCGTTGATCTCCGCAGCCCGAAGGCCACCCGTGACCTTCACGACGATCGCCACCGCCACCGCAATCAGCCACACCGCGCTCTGCCGGACTCCGACTCTACGGATGATGGCCGAGAAACCCGGAAGTCATCGTCACGCCCTCGGACCGTGTCTGGTTTGGTCACTGAGATTGGCCATCTGCCCAACGCCGTCGAAGCCCGGCCGAACGCGTTCGCCCCCGCGAGGAACAACTTCGCCATCTGGACCTTCCACCCCGTCACAAGGCAAGCAGCCGACGAGCCTGGCCGCAACAGTGAAGTGGACTCGCTCATCGCTGGCATCACCGTCGACTTCTACAACGACGATAAGCAACTCACCGCCTCCGACGTCGCCTTCGACAACGAGGCCACCCTCCCATGCCCCGGCCGCGTCATCGGAGAGGAAGTCAGCATCGTTCCATCGGGGTGGCGGACGGGCGGCCACCGTTGTCTCAGCATCGTTCGCGCTGATCGTCGCATCGTCTCCGGCGAATCGATCATTTGCTGACGTTGAACGTGAGCCCATTCACGGCGAACGTCTCGGTGCCATTCGTGTAACTGATCTCGGTGCCGTACTCGAGCTGCGTCGGGACGTCTGATGCACTGGCATAGCCGTGCGCAACTTCCCACTGGAACGCTGCCAGCAGGTCCACTGAACCACTCGACACCTGCGCGTCACGGAAGAACATGTACTCACAGTCCCCCTCGTTCTTCGATGTGCAGGGGATTGGAGTTCCGTTGGCGTTCTGCGGTCCATTAGCGAGGAAGTGATATGCCACGCCGTCAAGGGTCAGGGCAACTCCTTGCTCGGTGCCACAGAAGGTGGTGCTGTTCGAGGCGCTTGCACAGTTTGCCCAGAATGCATTGTCGCCAGCCCACTGGTTCCAGATCATCGTTTCGTTCGACCAGTTGTCGGTCCAAAGGTCATAGGCGGCGTCCCAACCACCTGCGGCGGAGTTGAGTTCTGAGAACGTGGACGTGATGGATTTGAACCCCGAGATTGGCGTCGTGGAGGGGTTGTCTCGGCCACCCACGTCGTACTCGGTGTTGGGGTACGTCTCCACCTGACCCCCGAGGTTGGGCTGGTTCGAGGCTGCATACCACGACGACTGGTTGCATACGGCGATGGTCTGAGGGCCATGTGATCCGGACCATGCGTCGTTGTTGACCCACCAGTTCTCGACGTCGCCAGGGTCTGTGTTATCGGTCGCCTCAGGATCGCTGGATGAGAATGCCAGGCTTGTGCAGGTGCCAGCGGTGGGCGCTGTGGTCGTGGTCGATGTCGTTGTGGTTGTCGGCGGCGCTGTTGTTTTCGCGGGTGGGACCTTCGGGAGGGTCGAGGTCGTAGTGGACACAGGCGTGGCTTTTGCGCAATTCACCGTCTCCGATTTCGCCTTGACGTTTGTGTACGTCAAAGCGTTCGGACAGGTAATCGCCTCTGAGTTCCCACCTCGGAGCGCCAGGGTGTTCGTCACGCCTGACGCTCCAATTCCAAGAAGCAGTACGCTGGCGACGGCGAAGGTAGCAAAGACGGTGACGACGGTCTTTTTCATTTTTCCTCCTGCTAATCGACGAGAGAAGTGGATAACCCCGCCTCGTGTCGCACTGACTCGTCAAGTTGACGCAATCTTCCAGGGCGCCGAGGCAACCATGTCTCGTGATAGTGAGTTGACTCCCCATGTTGGGGATGGACGGCCATTCCGGAATGTACGCCCCAAAGGTCGCCATTTCGGTTGCAGTTTGGTTGCGTGTCACCTTTGTGCCTCACCGCAAAGGGGGGCGCAGACCGCCCCTCGCCTTGTTCGTGAGCATTTCCCTCAACGTCGCCCCACCCCGCGTGTTTCAAACATGATGCACTTTCGCAAGCGCTGACCCTGAGGTGGTCAGATAGCTGTGGCTCGAATTCGATTCGTTCGCCGTGAGCCTGCTGATCTCCCTCCTCACCTAGGATCCTGTCAGTTGCACTGCGGTTTCCGAGCCCGATTGCACAACAACTCTCAGTGCCGGGCTGGACCCCTGAGATCGAAACGGCCAGCCAATGCAGGCTCGATGTCGCATCAGCGAGGTGGTCGCCAACAACGTAGAGAGACTCACTGACGAAAAATGCTCCCCCAACAGGCCAACGGAGGAACTCCGTCAGGATGCACCCAAGTCGATATGTTCAAGAGAGTGAAAGCCAACCCGGGAGTAATGCCGACAAAACTTCTTTCACGAACTACCCTCACGACCAATTGTAACGCTGTCCACGTACGGGCCGGCCGCTACTCGATTCTCAGACCAGCAGGTCCGGTGTCACGCCACGCCGTTTCGCCTCGCCGTGACCACCACCGTGGCGTAGGGCATGGTGAAGCTGCCCCCGGACGCGTCGATCGCCGCCCCGAGGCCCGTCAGGAGCGCGTCCATTTTGCCTGCGGGCAAGTCGCTGTAGCCGCCGAAGGTGGGCACTTGGTCGAGCCATTCGTCCCGGGCGTAGGTCCGCTCCCAGTCGAACCGCCACTGCTCCGGATGGCCGAAGCTGCGTGCAGCCCGGATGCCCTCGGATGCTTTGGCGAAGAACCCCGCGTACCCACCGATGCCCGGCATGCCGCGGCTGAAGGGCGAGTCCGGCAGTACCCGCCGATAGACGGTGGAGAACGCATCGTCGAGATCGGGTGGCGGTTCGAGCACGTTCCAGAACAGGGCCAGCCGGCCACCGGGCCGGAGCGCCTCTGCCGCCGTGGCCGCTCCCGCGACCGGGTCCACCCAATGCCATGCCTGCCCGGAGACGACGGCGTCGAACTCCCGGCCGGCCGGTCTCCAGGTCTCGAAAGCGCCCACCTCGACGTCGATGCCGACTTGCCGTGCCAACTCCGCCATCCGGGGGTCGACCTCCACGCCGAGCACCCTGCAGCCGACCGCTTGGAACTGTCGGGCCGCGATGCCCGTTCCGCAGCCAACGTCGAGCACCGACGGACCGGGGCTGCCGGCGACGACTCGCCGTATCATGGCATCGGGGTAGTCGGGCCGGGCCCGGTCGTAGCGTCGGGCATCCGAGCCGAACGACTCGGCGACCTGGCGAGCCTGATGGGGCTTGCTGTCGTAGAGAGGCGGGACCTCGGGCTGTTCGACCGACATGCGCCCTACGTTAAAGGGACCGGCAGCACATGGGCTGGCGCCACGACGACCGGAACCAGAGGGCCGCGTCAGCCCCCGAATCTCGCGGAGCCGCTCGTGAAGCGACCGCCGGTGCCCCCGAAGCCGCCACCGCCGAATCCGCCGGTACCCCCGAAGCCACCGCCGAATCCGCCGAGGGTCGAGGTGTTGGAGGCCGGCACGGGGTCGGCATAGTTGGCGAGGATCACCTCATCTCCGAGCTGCAGGCCGGAGAGCACCTGGGTGTAGACACCCCCGACGATGCCGACCTTGATCGACTTGTCCACCGGATTGCCCCCCGAGAGCACTTGGACATATGACTGCGTTCCCGTCGTCAGCACGGCCGATGTGGGAACGGCTAGCACGTCCTGCTTCGCACCGGTCACGATCGAGATGTTGGCGCTCGAGCCGGAAAAGAGATTGTTCGCCGAAGAGGGGAGCACGACGACCACGGGGTAGGAGTATCCCGAATCGCCCGACTGCACCGGTCCGACCTGTGCCACGGTCCCGGCGATGGTCCCTGTGCTACCGTCCACCGTGACGTCGGCCGACCGCACCGACCTTGACCGACGGCACCTGCGCACTGGTCAGCGTGGCCGTCGCCTCGAATGACTTCGTCCCGATGATGACGATGTCCTCCGTGCTCGAGTCAGCGCTGACGGTGTCACCGGCACTGATGCCGACGGAGACGACCGTGCCGTTGATCGGACTCGTGAGTTGCCCTTCAGCCAGCGACTGCTGCGCGCTGATGACATTGGACTGCGCGGTGTCGATCGCCGCCTCGTCCGACGCGATCTGCGCCGCGCTGTCAGAAGCCGAACCACTCGCCGCGTTGCCCCTGGCGCTGGTTCCTCCGCTGGCGGACGTGCCGGTGGCCGCCGAAGTCGTCCCTCCGGAACCCGCCGAGGACTCCTGCTGGGTGATGGCCTTGGCCAGGGTCGACTCGTCGGAAGCAACCGTCCGCTCGTCCGTGGCCACGGCCTGTTGATCAGTCGAGACCTGCTGGACCGCAGCCGTGCAGGCTGTGTCCCCTGAGGAGGTGGTGGGGGAGGTCGTGGTCGTGGTCGTCGTCGTGGTGGTCGTTGACGTCGGCGGCGCGTTGGTGGGCGTCGGCGAGACCCCGCAGGCCTTCTGCGCCTGTGCCAGGTCTGCCGCTTCCTTCTGCTGGTCAGCGGACGACGTGGCTTGATCGGCGACCAAGGTGGCTTGATCCTGGCTGATCGAGCCCTGCGGCGAGGAACCACCGGCGCCGGACCCGCCCGCACCGCCGGTGGAGGTGGATGCTTTCGGCGTCGTGGTCGTCGTGGTGGTCGTCCCTGTACCCGAGGTCTCGCTGTCTTCGTCCTCGGTCAACTTGGCGTCGTCTGATTGCAAGGAGAGCTCGGCCGAGGACACCGACTCGCTGAGTGACGTCGTGTCGAGGGAGGCCAACGTCTCACCGGCCGTGACCTGGGCTCCCGGAACGGCGGTCACGGTGGCCACCTGTCCGGCCACCTGGAAACTGGCGGACGCGTCGTTCACGGGCTCGATCGTTCCCACCACGACGAGGTTGCTGGCGACAGAGGCGTGCACGGCCTTGCCCATCCGATAGCCCCCGTCACCCGAGCCGCTGGCCGCGAGGGCGGTTGCCCCACCGGCGACGAGGAGAGCGACGACGACCACGGCCCCGATGATGAGTGGACGCCGTCTCGTTCTGCGCCGGCTCCGCTCAGGAGCCTCAGTCACTGGACGTGCCACTCGTTCCACCACTGCCACCGCCACCGAACCGTCCGCCGAACCCGCCGCCACCGAATCCCGTGGTGCACGTCTTGCCCCCGGTCGAGGTGATGCGCACGGTGGTGGCCGTGACGGCGCCGGTGCTACTGGCCGTGCCGAACGCGCTCACGCAGTCGCCGACCGCCACGGCGGACGACGTGGTGGCTTGGGTCTCCGACAGTGTCGTGGACTTCCCGGTCGTGATCTTGAGCTTCTGCGTCTTGGGCTTCGTCTGCTTCGTCGACTTCGAGTTGGACGAACGGAAGAGCTGACTCAGGAGTGTCCCCGACATCGAGACGGTCGAGCCGCTGACCGCCGTCACCTTGCCCGTGGCGAGGGCAAAGTTCGTCGCACCGGGGAATCCCCCTCGGGCGCTCCCACCGGAACGGCCGGGGAAGCTCCCGCTCGGCGGGGTCTCCCCCGAGCCCGAGCCGCTGCCCCCGGCGCCCGGCCCGGCTCCGGCACCGAATCGCCCGCGCGCCGCCGAACCCGCCTGCGGGAGCTCCGCCCGCGGCGCCACCGAATCCGCCGGTGCACGTCCCTGTTGTCGACGGCTTGCTGATCGTGATCGAGCGGGCCGCAATGGTCGTCTTCGACTTCTTCGAAGGTGTCCCCGTGACCGTCAGGCAGTCTCCGACGGCGATCGCACTGACCGTTTCGGTCGCCGTCTCGGAGAAGGTCGTGGTCGGCGTCCAGGTCACTGCCGTCTGCGCGGTCGTGCTCTGCACCTCCATGGTGCTTCCGGTAATGGTGGCCACGCTTCCGCTGGTGGCACTCCCACGACCTGTGGTGGCGGGCGCTGCCCCGGCCACCGACGACAATCCGAAGACGAGTGACAGGCAGCCGAGGGCGGAACCTGCGGCCAGCCCTCTCCCTCGTCCTTTGCTGCTCCTGCGTGAGGCGGTGGCCATTTTGTTCGATCTCTCTCTCATTGTGTGTTGCATCTATTCGCTCCTCAGTGCATCGATGGGGGCCAGGTGGGCCGCCCGACTGGCCGGGTACACGCCGAACACGACCCCGATCGCCATGGCGACGAGGAGTGCGAGCCCGGCCGCCCACGGACTGATCGTGATGGGGTCGCCAACCGCACTCGGCAAGAACACGGCTCCGATGATCCCGAGCGCCACGCCGAGGGCCCCTCCGGCCAATCCGAGCACGGATGCCTCCACGAGGAATTGGCGTCGGATGAGCCGAGGCGTGGCCCCGAGCGCCTTGCGCAAGCCGATCTCACGCACCCGTTCGGTGACCGAGACCAGCATGATGTTCATGACGCCGATGCCACCGACGAGAAGCGAGATTCCGGCGATACCCCCAAGGAGGATCGTCAATGTCCGGTCGACCGAGGTGGCCGTCGTGAGCTCCTGCTGCCTCGGACGTGATCGTGAAGTCGGCGTCGGCCGCGGTGGTGATGCCGTGCGCAGCCAACAGTTCGTGGTCGGCCTCCTGGTAGGCCGCGGTCAGGTCACTCGACGAGCGGGCCTGGATGATGATGGAGCTCACCGAGTTCCGCGAGGTCCCTCCGAAGATGCGCTCCGCCGCGGTGGTGATGGGCACCAGCGCCTGGTCGTCTTGATTGGTCGTGGTCGACGACGAGGAGGACGAGCCGACCGATGTGAGGACACCGACCACCGTCATCGGCACGCCACTCACGTCAACCGTCTGCCCGACGGGGTCCTCCCGGCTGAACAGTTCCGAGGCCGTGGTCGCGCCGAGGACGACGACCGCTTCATGGTCGGTGACATCCTGATTGTCGAGGAATCTTCCCTGCGCCACCGTCCGGCCGCGCACCGTCAACCACGAAGGGGTGGTGCCGACCACCGTCGTCGACCAGTTGCCGCTCCCGGCGATGAGCGTCTCGGTGGCCTGCGTGGTCGGTGCGACGGCCTTGATGTCCGGCGCCACGACGGGCGAGGAGAGCGCGGCGGCGTTGGCCACCGTCAAGGTCGAAGCCGAACCGAAACCGCCGCGGATGCCCGCAGCCGACGTGGTGCTCCCCGGTGAGATCGTGAGCAGGTTGGTGCCGAGCGACGTGATCTCGGAGCTCACCTGAGCCTGCGCTCCTTCGCCGAGACCGACGGTCAGGATCACCGCCGCGATCCCGATGAGGATCCCGAGGACGGTCAACCCCGAGCGCAGCCGGTGGCTGCGAATACCGTTGAACCCGGTACGGAGTGTCTCCAACCAGGTCATCGGACGCTCTCGAGGTCGCGCTCGTCGTTCTCGGTGACCAACCCGTCGCGGATGCCGATGACCCTGCCGGCGGCCGACGCCACGCCGACGTCGTGGGTGATCAGGACGAGCGTGCGGCCGGCCTCGTGGAGCTCCGCCATGAGGCCGAGCACGTCGTCGGCCGAGACCGAGTCGAGGTTGCCCGTCGGCTCGTCGGCCAGGATCAGGTCGGGCTCGGTCACCAGGGCCCGGGCCACGGCCACACGTTGTTGCTGTCCGCCCGAGAGCTCGCCCGGCCTGTGCTGGACCCGGCCGGCCAACCCGACCCGGGCCAGCGCGTCCATCGCCCTTTCCTTGCGCTCGGCCCGGTGCACGCCGGCGTAGACCAGCGGGAGCTCCACGTTCTGCCAGGCCGTCATGGACGGCAACAGGTTGAACTGCTGGAAGACGAAGCCGATGCGCCGGTTCCGCACTTCGGCCAGCTCCTCCTCACTCATGTGGCTGACGTCCTGGCCGGCGAGGTGGAAGGTACCGGCACGTCGGCGTATCGAGGCAGCCGAGGATGTGCATCAGGGTGGACTTCCCCGAACCCGAGGGCCCCACGATGGCCACGTACTCGCCCGAATCGATCGTCAGTGAGATCGCCGCGCAGTGCGGCCACCGAGATGGTCCCGTTGCGGTACACCTTTGTGACGTGGTCGAGCGCGATGACCGAGCTGCGATCCGCCGGGGGTTGGTGCACCAGGTCGACGGGGGAGGGCGCTTGGGGCGTCGTCATCCCCCCGCCCCACCGAATCTCCCGCCGCCGGTGAACCCGGCGCCACCGCCGCCGGTGAACCCACCGCCAGTGAATCCGGCGCCACCGCCGCGGGTGAACCCGCCGCCGAGACCGCCCGTCCGGGTCGCACCCGGTACGCCCTTGAAGGTGACGACCCGCTCCACGACGCTGTCGCCCGCGGCGAGACCGCTGGTGATCTGGGTCTCACCCGATGCCGCCTGGCCCACGGTCACCGGCTCACTGACGTGCTCCCCGTTCTTGACCTCGGTCACGGTGGCTTGACCACTGGTGGAATACGTGATCGCCGCAGTGGGGACCTCGACCACATCGTTCAATTGCTTCACGATGATGGAGATGTCAGCGGTCGCACCGGCGTAGAGACCGGTCGGATCGCCAGTGACGTCGATCACCACCGGGAACGTCGCCACGTCAGAGCTCTCCGTCGCAATGAGACCGATGGAGGCCACCGTGCCGAAGTCGAGCGTCGTGGCGCCGGTCGGCGTGATCGTGGCCTGGTCCCCCTGCTGAATCTGGCCGATCTCCGTGTCGTCGACCGTCGTATTGACGATGAACGAGTCGGTGCTGATGATGACGACCTGCGCCGTCGACGCGGTCGAGGTCGACGAGGACGCTGATGCTGCGCTCGAGCTGGCCGCGTTGGCACCGGAGCCGCCGAAACTGCTCGAGCCCGAGCCGCCCGAGCCCGAGCCCGTCACCTGCTGGCCGACGGTGAGGCTGACGGAGGCCACCGTGCCCGAGATCGTCGACCGCAGCGAGGCGTCGGCCAGATCGGTCTGCGCCGAGGTGAGCGCCGACTCGGCTGAGGTGACCGATGCCTCGTCCGAGTCGATCTGGGTCGTCTCGGCGCCGGCGGACTCGTCACTCGCCAACCGCGCCTGGGCGGATTGAAGTTGCGCCTCCGCCGAGTTGACGTCGGCCTGCAGGGCGGTCGTGCCGACGGTCGCCAGCACCTGGCCCGAGCTCACCACCTGTCCGGCTTTGACGTCGACCGCCGTCACGACACCGGAAACGCCGAAATCGAGATTCGCCTGGCTCGCCGGCTCCAGGGTCCCCGAAGCGGCGACGGTCTGCTTAATGGTGCCCGTCGTCACCTTGACCACCTGGGTGGTCACCACCAGCCCGGTGGCCGGCGAACCACCCGTCAGCCCGAGACCCAGCCCGAGTGCCAGGCCGACGACGAGGACCGCGGCGGCGCCGATGATCACGAATTTCCGCTTGCGATTGCGCGCCTCGGGCGGGGGAGCATCGCCCTCGTCGTTCAGCGGAATCTCCTGCGTGGGATTCTCCGGCGAACCTTCTGATCCTGATGCGTCGTCTTCTCCCGGCTGCGCCATACGTTGCAGTAGACCCAGCGGACGTCACAGCCAGCCGCAAATCGGCTGTGAGCAGGCTTGGAGTTTCGGAATCGGCGTTCCCGACCGTTGGCAGACACACACAGCAGAGGGATACGGTCGGCTGTGTCGGCAAGCCCTGCCACGATGCGTAGATGGAGAATGCACGAGTGTCGATGGACTTTTGCTACGCCACCGAGCCATCCGACCAGGACGTCTACCACGTCCTGTACAAGTGCGATGGAGCGAAGGCAATCAAAAAAGAGAACAGGGTGCGGGCAAAGCCACCCCTCAGTCAGGGACGCAAACCTTGCAAAGACTGCCTGGGCATCATCGGATCGTGGTTGGCTGAAGCCAACGCGCAAGCACAAACCGAGCGGCAGGTGCCCTAGAGAATCAAGGCGACAATTCGCTCAACGCGACATACACCGACCAAGTCGCTTTCGGCTCCAACCACCTTCGCACATCGAACGTATGTTCGATGTGCGAAGGTGGAGCTGCGTGGGTGCCGGACAAATGCCTTCCCTCACCTCTTCTGACGACGTCGACTTGGGCCGCGCTCGTCTTGGAGAACATCCTGGTCAAGACAACAGACTCCGAGTGAGCGATCGAACCCCTACTCCCCCGACCGCCGATAATAATCATTATGTTAAGTTAGACTGGAAATTCGGGAAGCGGCTCAGCGACAGGAGATTTGCACCTCTCCTCTCTCTATCGGCTCTATCGGGCGGTGACGACGAAGTAGGCCACGGGAACGTCGAGACGACCGTCGGTCCGGGCGAACTGAGACAGATGGCGCTCAATCGCATCTCGGGCCGCCGGCAGGTTCCCCTCGGCAACGCCGTTGAAGACGAGCTGACCATCGTCGAAAATGGCCGATCGGTCGACGGTGACGACCCGCTCGTACGGAGCCGCCCGGGGCTCCTCCCAGCCGGCCGCCGTAAGGATCCCCGACGTCCGTTCGAGATCACCCAGGGTGAAGGGCCCCGTCTGGCTCTTGCCGGCGGCCGGGGTGGGTGGCGGCGGGGTATAGGCCCCGATCGCGTGGCCGAGGGCCCACGGGTTGCGATCCATGGACTGCCAGCAGACGAACACGAGCCGGCCCCCGTCCTTGACCTGTCGTCTTATATTGGCAAAGGCCACGACGGGCTCATCGAAGAACATCACCCCGAATTGGCTCGTGGCGGCATCGAAGGGGGCTCCAGGGAGCGAGTCTCCCTGGGCGTCAGCCAGCACGAAATCGACATTGACCGCGGAGGTCTGCCGGGCCCTCTCGCGGGCCAGGCGTAGGAGGGGCTCCGAAATGTCCGCCCCCACCACCCCTCCCGTAGGGCGCACCCGCGAGGCCACGGCGAGAGAGACCTTGCCGCCGCCACTCCCGATCTCGAGGATCCGTTCGCCCTTCTCTGCGGCGAGGTGACTCAACAGGTCGTCGGTCACATTGTCCGTGAAGGCCTCGCGCCTGGGCCAGATCGACGTCCAGTAGGCATCGTTCCACCGGCGCCGTTCGGTCTGGTTCGCCGTGGGGGTGACATCGCTTTCGTCGCCGGTCGCAATGGTCACGGGTCTCCTTCCATCACGGGGGGCGTCACGGTGGCGTTCGTGCGCCACCGGCCGGCGCAAAGCTAGCGGGGCGCACCCTCCCCTACGATCCGGGCATGGACATGGACGGCAAAGTGGCATTGATCACCGGCGGGAGCAACGGCATCGGTGAAGGGGTCGCCCGTCACCTGGCGGCGCAGGGTGCGCACGTCGTACTGGCGGACATCGACGACTCCCGGGGCAGCGCAGGTGGCGGACGAACTGGGGGGCCGCTTCATCCACACCGACGTCACGGAGCCGGCCGACAGCTCCGCCGCCGTGGCCTTTGCGGTGCAGGAATTCGGAGGACTGCACCTGGCCCACCTCAACGCCGGGGTCACCTCGTGGTGCAGCATGGGCGACGACTTCGATCCCGAGGCCTATCGCCGGGCGATGCGCATCAACCTCGACGGCGTCGTCTACGGCATTGCCGCCGCACGACCGGCGATCATCGGTTCCGGCGGGGGAACCATCGTGGCCACGGCCAGCATGGCCGGACTGGTGGCGGTCCCCTTCGATCCGATCTACGCCGCCAACAAGCACGCTGTCGTCGGCCTCGTGCGCTCCATCGGCGAGGCATATGCCGCCGAGGGCGTCACGGTCAATGCGCTCTGTCCGTCCTTTGCCTACACGAACATCATCAAGGGCTCCGAGCAGGTCCTGCTCGACATGGGATTTCCCATTCTCGACGTCAGCGACGTCGTCGCCGCCTTTCAGCGGATCCTCGACGCCGATGTCTCGGGCGAATGCTGGTACGTCATCGCCGGGCGGGAGAGTGAGCCCTTCCGCTTCCGCAACGCGCCGGGGCCTCGCCTCTGATTGGACACTCCACTCCCCCGCCGGGGCGACAGCTACAATCGGGAGCGCAGTCCGGCGATGGGTCCCGCCGGGGAGCAGACGCTCCGAACCGCCGAGACGGCTGATGGCTCCTGACCAGAGGGCACGGCGACGCATGTCGCGGTGCGGACCAGGCGCAGGAGGACCATGACGAACGGCCACGATCCATTGAGAGAACCCGCACTCCCCCGCCTCGGGCTGTCACTGAACGTTCTGCTGGTCATTGCGGTCGGCGGCGCGCTCGGCACGGTAGCCAGATTCCTTCTCGACACCGCCTTCGTCGATGGGTCCGGTCACTTCCCCACTGTCACGTTGATCGTCAACCTCAGCGGATCCCTCGCCATCGGGCTGCTCTTGCCGGTGGTCGAGCAGTGGGCGCCGCGGCAGCCACTGCTCCGTCCGTTTCTCGTCGTCGGCCTCCTCGGTGGCTGGACCACGTACTCCGCGCTTGCCGTGGGCGCCATCACGCTGCTCCAGAATGGACAGGCAGCATTGAGCCTCCTCTATCTGGCGGCGACACTGGTGGGGGGAACGGCGCTCGTCGTACTGGGCGATGCGGTCGGTCGGCGGTGGACAACCCCGTGACCGCATTCCTCACCACCGCGGCTGTCGTTCCCTCGGCGAACCACTCCCCCACTCTCGGCCTGGCGTTGTTGGTTGCGGCCGCCGGAGCGATCGGCGCAATGCTGCGCGCGCTGATCATCCACCATGCGGCACGTCGCCGGGCCGACCCGTTACCGGTCGGCACGCTCGTCGTCAATGCCTCCGGGTCCTTGCTCCTGGGCTTCCTCACCGGCCTCTCGATGTATCACGGGTTCGGTCCCCACGATCTCGATGTCGCCGGCGTCGGCCTGTGTGGGGGTTACACCACGTGGTCCACCGCCAGTTGGGAGTCGGTCCATCTCCTTCGTGACGGTCACCGCTCCGAAGCGTGGATCTATACCTTCGGGGGGCTCGCACTCTGCCTCGGTGTCGCCGCCGCCGGCATCGGACTGGCCGCAGCCGTCTGAACTCCGCCGGGACTCGGAAGCGATAACGCATGAGGAAGCTGATCGAATCCAACCACGTCTCCCTGGGCGGGGAGGTCGGAACGACCGAGTGGGCCCTTCCCTATCTGGACGAGGACCACATGCCTATGCCACAGAGTTGCTCTTCGGGACCGACATGCTGCTCCGGGCGAAGGACCTACGAGGGACTGTCCGCCGCCTACCAGGCGATGCAGCAAGGCGATCACGGCGATCCGGACGTTCCGCATGCGTTCGTCGAGAGGATGAACGCCCTTCCGAAATACGTGGCATCCACAACGCTGCGCGAGAGGACCTGGAATGTCACCATCATTCCCGGCGACGTGGCTTCCTTTCTTCGCCGATCTCAAGCAACAATCCGGGGGCGACATCATCAAGTACGGAAATGGCCCGCTGGACGTCACGCTGATGCAGCATGGCCTGATCGACGAGTTCCATCTTTTTGGTCACCCCTGTCGCCCGGGGGCGTGGTCGCCATCTCTTCGAGGACATCGACACCGCGCCCGCCCTCGAGCTCCTCGAGAGCAAGACCTTCCGTAGTGGTGTCGTGCTGCTCATCTACCCCGGGCTGACCCGCGGTTGTCATGTTTCATCACGCGACCCTGTCTGGTCGACGCTCGTCAACCCTGACGGCTCTGTCAGGATTCGTCGGATCGCGACGCGACAGCGTCGGCGCACCGTGGTGCCCCACATAAGCGCCAAAAACATGGTTTCATGGGGTTAGAGGGGTACCCTCCGATGATGTGGCACGGGGGGAGCCGGATTTTGCCGAAGGGGTTGGCGGCATCCGCCTTTACTGAGCGCTTACCGACGTCGCTCAAACTGAAGGGGTGAAACAATGTGGTCCGGCGAACGCGATGGTTCGGGATTTCTTGATGGATGACCAGATCCCGTCCGTGGTGTCGAACAGAAGGGTCTGGCGATGATCGCGACGGAGCCCGTAGGGGTGCTTCCTGATCCGTCACTCGACCGCGCCCCACAGGTCCGCGGGCGCCGCGGCGCACCCGCCCATGCCCGCACGAATCACTCCCCCGCCACCCGGGCCCGGAGCGGCGTCACGCCGGCACGGCTCCGTCTGATGGCCATCGGACTCGCCGCCCTCGCGCTCATCGTCGGGTTGGTGACCGCCCTCGCCGCCAACAACCGCGACACGGCCACCTCGGCGGCGTCGCAGACAGCCGAGCCACTCGTCGTCGAAGCCCAGGCGATCGACACCTACCTGTCGGACGCGGACACGACCGCCGCCGGCTCCTTCCTTCAAGGCCAACTGCAGCCGGCCTCGCTCCGGACCCACTACATGAGTGACGTCGCTCATGCATCGGCCAACCTGGCCCTCGCCGCCCAGGCGGCGGGGAGCGACCCGGCAGTCGCCTCCGCCATCCGGTCCGTCGCCGTGAACCTCCCGACCTACACCGGGTTGGTCCAGACCGCCACCTTCAACGAGCGTCAGGGCTACTACCCGCTCGCCACGGCCTACATCGGCGAGGCCAACAATCTCATGAGGCTCGAGATCCTCCCGGGCGCCGCCCGGTTGTACACCGTGGAGAATCAACAGCTGACGAGCGACCAGGACAGTGCGGTGAGCTCACCACTGCTGTGGGCCGCCGTCTTCTTCCTCCTTGCATTATTGATCCTCCTCATCGTCGTGCAGGTCTGGATGAGCCGACACTTCCGCCGCACCCTCAACCTCTTCCTGGCGGTCGGAACGGTCATCGTGTTCGTCCTTGCGCTGTGGTTCACGATCGCCGTGGTCGCCCAGAACTCGAGTGTCAACACCGCGACGGCCAATGGTTCGGGTCCGGTCGTCCTCTTCACCCAGGCTCGGATCGGGGCCCTCCAGATGATGGCCGATGACGAGCTCACCCTCCTCACCCACAACTCGCTCCCCACCTACCAACAGGACTACGACATGACCGTGCGCCGGTTCGACAACCTCATGGCATCGGCCAGCAAGGAGGCCGGCTCCGTGGAGGAAGGGCAGATCAAGCAGGCGGACAACGCACTGGCGGCCTATGCGGACGTCCACAGGCAGATCAGGAAGGACGACAACGCAAGCGACGTGAAGACTCAGGACAAGGCGGTTGCCCTCGCCTCGGGGAGCGGCCCGGATCGGCTGCCGACGGTCTCGTCGAATCTCGACAGCAGCCTCAGCGCAGCGATCACGCACTCCCAGCGGTCGTTCAACCAATCGATGGACGGTGCCTCCAATGACATTGCGGGGCTCATCTGGGGTAGTGCCGTTCTTTCCATCGTGGTCGCCGCCTTCATCCTCTTGGGCTTCCGCCCCCGGATCGCCGAGTACCGGTAACGCCATGCCCGCACACCTACCTTCGATGAACCGGCGCGGGTCACGCCTCGCCACGGCCGCCGCTCTGCTCGGCGTTGCCCTGGCCGCCGCGGCCTGCGGTACGACGACACCCAGCTCGACGCCATCCGACGCGGTCAACGCCTCTGCCGTCATGCCGGCGGACGCCACCATCGTCCATCCCGTAGCCACCGCGCCCACTGCATCGAACTGCATCGCCAGCTATACCCCGCCGAGCCCGATGCCCGCCCCCGGTGACATGCCGGCCGGCTCTTGGATGGCCCACATCCTTGCCCGCAAGTACCTGATCGCCGGGGTGGACCAGAACACGAATTTGTGGGCCTATCGCAATCCGACCACCGGTCAGCTCCAGGGCTTCGACATCGACATGCTCGAGCAGGTGAACTTGGCCATCTTCGGCCCCCACGCTCCGGCGATCGACTTCAAGATCGTCCCCAACGCCGATCGGAGCAAGGCCGTGGCGACGGGAGAGGTCGACATCCTGGCCGAGACCATGACCATCAACTGCGCACGCCAGACCAAGAGCAGCGCTGATCCCTATCCGGTCGATTTCTCCACCGTCTATTACAACGCGGCGGAGAAGCTGCTGGTGCCCACCGGCTCTTCGATCACCGGTCCGGCCAACCTGGGCCACAGCCGCGTCTGTGCGACCGGCGGGGCCGACTCCCTCGGCAACCTGGTGGCCGTGGCCGGAGCACAGCACATCGTGGCCTGGGACGTGAATGACTGGGCCGACTGCCTCGTGATGCTCCAACAGGGCCAGGTCGACGCCATCGGGACCGACGACGCGATTCTCACGGGGCTCCACGCGCAAGACCCCAACACGGTGATCCTCGACCAATCGTTCAGCCCGGAGCCGTACGGCATGGCCATCAGCCAGAAGCACGCTGATTTCACGGCCTTCGTGAACGGCGTGTTGGCCGAGGAGCGGGTCGACGGCACCTGGGAAGCGCTCTACAACGCTGATCTCCGTTCGGCGAACGGTGGTCAAGCACAGAGTCCACCCGCGCCGACCTACAAGGCGGCGACATGACGACGCAGACCATCGAGGCTCTCGACCGCCGCATCGTCGCCCTGCGGACGATGCTTGAGCGCATCGTCCAGAATCTCGTCGAGCTCGATGCCGATGTGACCCGCCAGATGCTCGATGCCTCGTCGTCCCTCACCGGCCGGACCGCGGCGCAATGGACCGAAGCCCAGCGCCGACTCTCCTCACTCTGGAGTGGGCAAATGGCCCTGACCGACACGCTCGAGCAGGTGACCCGGGCACGCGGGTCGAAAGCATCCCCCTCCCGTGCTGCGCTCGGCCGCCTCGCTGAGCTGCTGCACGGGCCATCGGTCGCCGTGCTGCGGCCCGACGCCCAGCGGACCCTGACCGAAGGAGTGGCGCCGACGGACTCGTTCACCTTCGACGACGTGATCACGCGGATGTCGAGTGACTATGAGCTCGTCATGGCCGTCGTCAACGAAGTGGCCGCCGTCTGGACGTTGATCGTCCCCCGGCTCGATGCGTTGGAAGCCATGGTCACCGAGCTCGAAGCGGCAGCAGATGCCCGCTTCATTCGTCGACCGAATAATCTGGCCCTGGCCCGCAACGCGCTGAACGAGGCCGGAGAGCTCTCGCGCTGCGATCCGCTCGGGGTCTCCGGCGAGGTGCTCGCCCCGATCACGACGATGATCGAACGGGCGTCCACCTCCCTACGGGAATCGGTGGCCGTACACGAGAAGCTCGAGGCGAACCTGGCCGCGGTGGCCGTATCCCTGGACGAGTGTGCGCAGGTGCTCGAGGAAACGCGGCTGCTTCAAGCCGAAGTAGGAGCCAAAGTCGTGCTGCACGTCGAGGAGCGGAACAGACTCGAAACGATAGGAAACGTCCTCGAGGAGTTGCGACGCGAACTGGCCGAAGCGGGCCGTCTGACCACGACGAGCCCCACGGACGCCGCATTCGGTGTCCGGGCTCTCCTGCCGCGCGTGGGCGATCTGCGCAAACAGATCGACGATCTCCAGGAGACGGCGCGCTCTGCGGTCGCCGCCCGGGACGAGTTGCGGGGTCGGCTGGATGCCTACCGGGCCAAGGCGCAGGCCGTGGGGCAAGGTGAGGACCTCGAGCTCCATCGGTTGTACGTCGATGCGCTCGATCTCCTCTTCTCGGCACCGTGCGACCTCGTGGCGGCCGGTGCGCTGGTCACGGCCTACCAACGTTCGATCGTGACCCCGCCGATGATTTCCGAGCCGAAAGGGGCGCCGTCATGGCCAACTGCCTGAGGACCGGGTGCACCGGCGAGATCGACGGCGGGTACTGCGACGTATGCGGTAATCCGCCACTGGCCGCCGCCCCGGCGCCCGCACCCGCCGCCGCCCCGGCGCCCGCACCCGCCGCCGCCCCGGCGCCCTCACCCGCGCCGGACCCCACCGCCACCAACGCCGGCGAACTGGCCTGCGTGCGCGTCGACTGCCCGGGTCCGGGGATCATCGAAGACGGCTACTGCAACGTCTGCGGCTTCGCCCCCCAGTCGTCGCCGACGCCGTCGGGAGGTTCGGGGTCCAATGGCGGCGGGCACCCGGCCACCCTGGGGACGGCCGCGCCGATCAGTGGATCGACCTCTCCGGACACCAACACGCTCAGGGCGAGCGCGGGTGAGGGGGCACCGTCGGGGCGCACCGGTGGCTCGGGTGGCTTCGGTGGGGGCACCAGGGGAAGCCTGGGCGCCGGACTCGTCGAGATGCCGTCCGTCCCGCGGCGCGATCCCCGTTCGGTGCTGCTCGCCAATCCAGAGGTGCCCGAGCGCAAGCGCTTCTGTGCCCGCTGCGGCCATGAGGTCGGCCGCAGCCGTGAAGGTCGGCCCGGTCGGACCGAGGGATTCTGCCCCGAGGACGGAGCGCCGTTCTCGTTCTCGCCGAAGCTCTGGGAAGGCGACCTGGTGGCGGGGCAATACCGCGTGGCCGGATGCATCGCCCACGGTGGGCTCGGCTGGATCTATCTGGCCCAGAACCTGAACCTGTCGCACCGGGGCGGCTACGTGTGGGTGGTGCTCAAGGGCCTGCTCGATTCGGAGGACGAAGCAGCCGCGGCGGCCGCCGTCGCCGAACGCCAATTCCTGGCGGAGGTCAAGCACCCGAACATCGTCCAGATCTACAACTTCGTCCAGCACGAAGACGCCGGCTACATCGTCATGGAGTACGTGGCCGGCGAGTCGCTGCGAGAGATCCGGGCGCGCACCAGGGCGGAGACCGGCGCGCCGTTGCCGCTCGAGCAGGCCATCGCCTACATGCTGGCCATCCTCCCGGCCTTCGGCTACCTGCACAATCAGGGCTTGCTCTACTGCGATTTCAAGCCGGACAACGCCATCCAGACCGACGAGCAGCTGACGCTCATCGACCTCGGCGGCGTGGTGGCCATGGGTGAGGAGAGCGACCTGTTCGGAACGGTGGGCTACCAGGCCCCCGAAGTCCCCGACGTCGGAGCATCGATCAACTCGGATCTCTACACCGTCGGTCGCACCCTCGCCGTGCTCAGCTTCGAATTCGCGGGCTTCCAGGACAAGAAGCGATACGCCACCTCGCTCCCACCGGTCAACGAGGTGCCGCTGTTCAGTCGCTACGAAGCCTTCTACGAGTTCTTGGTGAAGGCGACGGACCCCAACCCGGCGTCCCGGTTCCAGTCGGCCGAAGAGATGGGTGAGCAGCTGATCGGCGTGCTCCGCCAGGTCAGGGCGATCGACGGGAAGGATCCCCGGCCCGCTCCGAGCCTGCTCTTCAGCGGCGAGCTCGGCAACGCGGCGGAGGCCAGCAGCTGGCAGAGCCTGCCGGTCCCGGCGGTCGACCCCTTCGATCCGGCGGCCGGCGTCCTGGCGACGATCGTCATGTCGGGCTCCGAACAGATCGGGGCCCTCCTGGCTTCGACACCGCGCTCCCCGAGGTGGCGTTCCGCCTCGCCCGTTCGTTCATCGAGGAAGGGGCCTTCGCCGAGGCCGAATCCGAACTCGTCTCACCCGAGGCCCTGAGCAGCGGGTGGCGGGCGGCATGGTGGCGCGGTGTGGTGCAGCTGGCCGCGGGGCGACCCAAGGATGCCCACTCGTACTTCACCACCGTCATCTCCGAGTTGCCCGGCGAGCTCGCGCCGAGGCTGGCTCTGGCCGTGTCCTACGAGATGGCGGCGCTCGCGCACCCCTCCAACGGGACCATGTCGTCGCTCGATGCGGTGGACGACTTGCGCCGGGCCGCCCACCAGTTCGAGATCGTGGCCGCCACCGACCCCGGATTCGCCAGTGCGAGCTTCGGGCTGTCACGAGTCAGGACAGCGCTCGGGGACCGGGTCGGCGCCGTGGCGGCCCTCGAGCGCATCCCGAGCTCATCCAGCTCGCACGCTGCGGCCCAGATCGCCCTGTGCGGCGTCTTGTGCGCCGACATCTCCGGCCAGCATCCCGCCATGAGCGATCTGGTCACCGCTTCGCACCTCCTCGATCGCCTGCGAGCCGAGCCGTCGGTGCGGCTGGCCCTGACGCGCGACCTCCATGTCCAGACGCTCGCGCTGCTCGCCGATCCTGTCGCCATGGCCGACCCCGGAGCGCGGGCCGACGCCTCGCTGGGCGGGGCCTCGCTCGCCGGGGCGCCCTTGACCGAGAGCAATGTGCGGACGGCGATCGAAACCACCTACCGCTCGCTGGCCAAGCTGGCCCACACCGACGAGGAGCGTTTCGAACTGGTCGACCTCGCCAACGCCTACCGGCCCCGGACACTCACGTGAGCGAAGAAGCCGAGCTCACCATCGACACCTGCCCGGCCTGCCGGTCCGCCGTCTTCGAGGGCGAGCGGTACTGCGAAGTCTGCGGCACCAAGCTGAGTACCGATGCGCTGGTCGGCGCCGACCCCGGGACCGTGCCGGGCGTGGAAGGTTCCGTGTCCCCGGAGAAGGTGCAGCAGATCCAACTCTCGGAGGGAACGGTGGCGGCGATCTCGGACCGGGGCTGGCGCCGGGAGCGCAACGAGGACGCGGTAGCCCTTCTCTCCGTCGGCGACCGCTCGGCGATTGCGGTGTGCGACGGCGTGGGGTCCACCTCGAGGGCCTACAGGGCAGCCCAGGCTGCGGCCGCAAAGGCAATCGGCGTGCTCGGCCGGGCCATGGACGCGCCCGAGTGGCCGCGCACGGACGAGCTGCACGAACTCCTCAACGAGGCCTTCGACGAGGCGCAGCGCACCGTGGCGGTGGCGATGGACGAAGGAGACCGCAGTGATGAGCTGCCACCGTCCACCACCATGGTCGTCGCCCTGGCCACGCCCGGCCAGATCGTCGTGGCCAATGTCGGCGATAGCCGGGCCTACTGGCTGGGTGCATCGGAGGGCGGTCGCCGACTCTTGACGGTGGACGACACAGTGGCCCAGGAGCGGATAGCCGAGGGCGCCTCACCGGACGAGGCCTTCGCTCTGCGCGAGGCGCACTCCATCACCCGTTGGATCGGCGCCGACGCCGAAACGGCCGATCCCCGCATCACCGATCTCGACGTGACCGAACCCGGTCTGCTGATCGTCTGCACCGACGGGCTCTGGAACTACTTCGAGGACCCCGAGAGTCTCGCCAAGATCGTCTCCGCCGGCGCTGCAGCCAACGCATCAGGGATCGCCCGCATGCTGGTGGCCGCCGCCCTCGACGCCGGCGGCCAGGACAACATCACCGTCGCCGTCGTCCCGGTCGGTCCGGGACGGAGTCCGGCCGCCCCAACGGAGGAGTGAGAACGACAATGGCGGAATTCCATATCGAGAGCTTCCAGAACGAGTACCTGCCGACAGGCGGCATGCTCATGAACGCCGTGATCGCCGTACGGGCCGAGGGCACATCGGCTGTTCCCGGGGCGGGCACCGCGGGCCAAGATCCCCAGGGCCGCGCCGAAGTCATCATTCTCGATACGTCGGGATCGATGAAGAAGGACAAGATCAGGCAGGCCAAGGAAGCCACGGCCGCGGCCATCGACTGCCTTCCCGACGGCGTCCTCTTCGCCGTGGTGGCCGGCAACCATGAGGCCCGGATGGTCTACCCTTCCGCGCCCCCACTGGCCCGGGCGACGACGTCCTCACGCGACGAGGCCAAGCAGGCCCTGCGGCGCCTCGAAGCGGATGGGGGAACGGCGATCGGGTCGTGGATCAACCTGACCACCGAGCTGCTCCGGAACCAGCCCGGGATCCGGCATGCGATCTTGCTGACCGACGGCCGCAACGAGAGCGAGTCACCCGAGGAGCTCGACGAGGCTCTGCGCCGGGCCGAGGGAGTGTTCCAGTGCGACTGCCGCGGCGTCGGCGCCAAATTCGCGGTGGCCGAGCTCAAGAAGATCGCCAATGCCCTCCTCGGCACCCAGGACATCGTCCCGGACCCGGCCGGGCTGAGGGCGGACTTCGCCTCCATGATGGAGGCCTCCCTGAGCAGGCAGGTCGGCGCGGTGACGCTTCGGGTCTGGACGCCGCAGGGGGGTCACGTCGTCGTGCTGAAGCAAATGGAGCCGATTGTCGACCTCATGGGCGCACGTATCGACACGAGTCCTTTGATCGGCGAGTACCCCACCGGCTCGTGGGGCGACGAGACGAGGGAGTACCACCTCTGCGTGCGCGTACCTCCGGGAGAGGTGGGGGACGAAAAGAGGGTCGGACTGGTGACGCTCGTCGTCGACGGCGAGCCGGTCGGCCAGGCGTCCATGCTCGCCAAATGGACCGAGGACCAGGCGTTGTCGACGAGGATCAACCGTCGGGTGGCCGAAGTCATGGACCAGACCGAACTGGCCGACGCCATGCAGGAAGGGGTCGATGCCATGCGGGCCGACGACATGAGCAAGGCCACCGGGCTCTTTGCCAAGGCGGCCCGTCTGGCGCACGATGCGGGCAACGACGAGGTGCTCGACCGGTTGTCCAAGGTGGTCGACATCGAGGACGCAGCGACGGGGAGAGTGAAGGCCAAGCCCAAGGTGGATGAGGTCGACATGATGATCATCGAGTCACGGTCGGTTCGCACGGGACGGACGAGGCGCTGACCACGACCTGCCCCGCCGGCCACGCCTCGGAGGCGACGGACTACTGCAGCACGTGCGGGATCGCGCTCGGCGTGCCCGCTCCGTCATCGGGCGGGCGCGGTGGGAAAGAACGACGCGCCGTACGAAGACCTCCGGAAGCCAAGTCCGCCGCGGTGGCCCCGGCCCGGCTCTGCGCCAACTGCGGATCGCCTACGGAAGCCGGCCCCGTCTGTGGCGAGTGCGGGTACTCACTCAACGCGCCGGACAGCGTCGCCGTGTGGGAGGAGGCGATCTGGGAAGTCGTCGCCCGGCCGGACCGGGAGTACTACGAGATGGTCGATCCCGAGGACATGGACTTTCCCGCCACGACCTACACCCGCCGTCTCCCGCTCGTCGGTGACCACGTCCGCATCGGACGGCGCAGCTCATCGAAGGGGATCCAGCCCGAGATCGACCTGTCGGGATCACTGGAGGACCTGGGGGTGTCGCACCGGCACGCCGTGCTGATGCGCCAACCCGACGGGAGTTGGGCCCTGGTCGACCAAGGATCGACCAACGGCACGTTCCTCAACACCGAACGCGATCCGATCCCGGCGAACCAACGGCTACCGCTCCACGCCGGCGATCAGATCCACGTCGGTGCGTGGACGACGTTGACGATGGAACGCGTGGACATCGGCGTCTCACGGTCCCACGAGGTCTCCGTCCCCTCGAAGGACACGCGCGGGGTCATCAGAGGTCGCCAGCAGATGGAGATCCGCCTCCTCGGCCCCCTTCAGGCCTCGGTCGGAGGGAACCCGGTGACACTGGGCGCCCCGAAGCTGCGCGCCGTGCTCGCCCTCTTGGCGCTGCGCATCGGGTCGGCCGTCTCGACCGGCGACCTCGAATGGAACGTGTGGGGGGACAAGGAGCCCACGACCGCCGACAAGGCTCTGCAGGGCTACATCTCGACGCTGCGCCAGACCCTGGGAGCCGAGGTCATCGAGACCACCCCGCAGGGCTACCGCCTGCGCGGCACGAAAGATCAGGTCGACGCGTTCCGCTTCGAACGGCGGACGGGACGCGGCCGTGAGCTCCTGCGTTCCGGACACCCGGGGTCGGCGGTGGCCGAGCTGTCCCGGGCCCTGGAACTGTGGCGGGGGGAACCTCTGCCCGACCTCGTCGACGGGCCGGCCGGAGCCGGGGAGGTGGCGCGTCTCGTGGAGCGCCGAGCCAGCGCGGAAGAGGACCTCTTCGAAGGCCGGCTGCAACTGGGCGACCATCACGGCGTTCTGCCCGACCTGAGCGCCGCCGTGGAGGAGGAGCCGCTGCGGGAGCGACGGTGGATCCAGCTCATGTTGGCGTTGTACCGCGCCGGCCGCCAGACCCATGCCCTGCGGGCCTTCCAGCGCTACCAATCCATCCTCAGAGAAGAGCACGGGGTAGAGCCCTCGACCGAGATCATCGCGCTCGAAAAGGCGATCGTGCTCGAAAAACCGGAACTGCGCTGGACCGCACCCGACGAGAGGGGCACGCCGGCCGCACCGGGCTGAGGGGACGCCATTACCGGATCCTTACCGGTGCGGCGCACCATGTCCGCATGAACAGGACGACCGCATCTTCGGTGGTGGATCGGGAAGCGACAGCAGTGACAACGACCGGCGTCGACTCGTCAGCCGGCCTGGCCACCCGGGTGCTCACCGGTGTCCTCCTCCCCTTCACCACCGTGTGGGAGATCAGCAAGCTCGTCGTGCGCCGGTGTGCCGGTGGATCGACTGGCGCGGTGGCGTGGATCATCCGCCTGCTGGTCGGCACTGTGCGCCACGTGGGTCACTTCGTGGGCCACTTTGTCGGACAGGGCATGACGGCCGCGGCGTCCGCCCTGGCCGCCGCGGGATCGACACTGTGGCGGCTCTCGCGACCGCTCCGGGGGATCATCCGTTGGTGCGGGCGAGGGCTGTCGCACCTCGCGTGGACAGTGGACCGGGTGCTCCACCTCGTGGGCCGGGTCGTGAGCGGACTTCTCGCGCCGGTACTGCGACGCGCCGCGCGATTGACCGCATGGGTATTCGTTGCCATAGCCGCAGCCATCGGTTGGACCATCACCCGTGCCGTCACATTCCTCGGGCGAGCGGCCCGCCTGCTCTGGTCCATGGTCACAGCCGGCGTCGTTCTTGCGACGTTGGTGCTCACCATGCTGGTGCGGTCCTTGCTCGCGTTCTGTCGTGTCCTCCTCGGCGTCTGCATCTGGATCCTCACTCCCCTCTGGGCTGTCGCCGTTGCGGGCGCCCGGGTGATCGCCGCGCTTGCCATGGGTGTGGCGTGGCTCATCGCCCGCATCGTCGGGCGCATCGCACACGGGCTCGCTGCCGTCGGCAGATTCCTCGTTGGCGTCCTCGCCTTCATGGCCGCCGCACTCTGGCGCCCGCTGCGCGCACTCGGACGGCGGGCGGCCCGCATCGTCGGGACCGGCGGCACGGCGATCGGCCGCGCGTTGCTGGCCGTCATCCGATCAATCACTTCGGTCATCGCAATCGTGATGAGGCCACTTGCACGCGGCATTGGACGCGGCGCACGGGCCACCATGGACGCCCTCGAGGCCATCGTGGGACGGATCTCGGGCTCAGTCCGCTCTTCGTCCGGCCGGGTGGTGCAGGGCTCTCTCGTTGCGTTCGGCACGGCCCGTCACCAGGCTCGCATCCTCCCTCGCACCGGGACCATCGAGGCCCTCGAGCTGTCGGATGCACAAGGACGCAAGGACGATACCGACGAACGACCGCTCACCGCTGTCTTCACGGCGACCAGTCATCAGAATCCTTACCTGCCCCCCGGCGGGTCCTCGATCGAGGCCATCGTCTCGGTCAGTGCCGACATTGCGACGTTCGACGAGCGGTCACGCGAAGCGGTCGAGATCTTCCTGCTCGACTGTTCCGGATCGATGGGTCATCCGTGGGACAAGATCCGGGCGTTACGCAAGGCGACCCGGGCCGCCCTCGAGATCCTGCCTGACGGTGTCTGGTTTGCCGTTGTGCGGGGGGCGGAGACGGCGGAGGTCGCCTACCCGCCGACCAACGGGCTGGTGCAGGCATCGCCGGCGACGCGCCAGGAGGCGGTGGCGACGTTGGCCACCCTCCAACCCGTCGGCGGCACGGCCATCGGAAAATGGCTCGACCTCGCGGCCCGCCTGAGCGCGCTCCGTCCCCGAGCCATCCACCACGCACTACTCCTGACCGACGGCAAAGACGAGGACGAGACCGCGCAGGAATTGGACGAAGCCGTGGCCGCCGCCGTCGGGCGGTTCCAGTGCGACTGCCGGGGCATCGGCAGCGACTGGGCGGTGAGCGAGTTGAGAACCATCTCTTCGGCCCTCCTCGGCTCGGTGGACATCATCCGCCAGCCGGCCGACATGGAAGGAGACTTCCGGACCATCATCGATGCTGCGCTGGCGCGCCAAGTGGAGGCCACACTGCAGGTGTGGGTACCCGAGCGAGCCAACGTGCGGTTCGTCAGGCAGGTCTCGCCGGCCATCGAAGATCTCACGGCCTGGGCCCGCGTCATCGATGCGCACACCGTCGAGATTCCCACTGGCGCGTGGACGACAGAGGTCCGCGAGTACCACATCGGTGTCGATGTGCCGGCTGGCCCTCTGGACGCCGAGATGTTGGCGTCGCGGGTGAGCCTGATGGTGGGCGGCCGCAAGCACGCCCAGGCCCTGATCAAGGCGAGCTGGACCGACGAAGCGAGCCTCTTCACCCCGATGAGCCATGCCGTAGCCCACTACACGGACCAGACCGAACTGGCCCAGGCGATCCAGGAGGGACTGCAGGCGCGTCGGGCCGGACAGGAGCAGAGGGCAACCGACAAGCTCGGGCGAGCGGTGCAATTGGCGGCCCGGAGCGGACGACACGCGACCAGCCGGCTGCTGGCCGACGTCGTCGACGTCGAGGACGCCATGACCGGCCGGGTGACGCTCAAGGCGGACGTGGAGGACGCTGACGAAATGGCGCTCGATGCCCGCTCGACGAGGACCAGTCGATCATCCGGATCGACTTTTGACACCGCTTCGACCGCGGGTCGAGAATCACCGACCGGCGCCCAGCGCGCCAGAATCTGAACGATCACCGGGATCTGACCGATCAAAGGAGACTCGATGCCGTCGATGGACATCAACGGAGGGCGGATCGTCTACGAATTGCTCGGAGAAGGCGATCCTCTCGTTCTCACGCCGGGTGGGCGCTTCAGCATGGAGTACCCCGGGGTGCGACCGCTCGCCGAGAAGTTGGCCGCGCAGTATCAGGTGTTGCTGTGGGATCGCCCCAATACGGGCAAGTCCGATGTGAAGTTCACCGGGGCATCCGAGTCGCAGATGCACGCGGATGACCTCGCCGCACTCCTGCAGGCGCTCGGCCTGGCACCGGCCGTTCTCGTCGGTGGCTCCGCCGGATCCCGGCTGTCGCTCGTGACCGCCCTCCGCCACCCCGATGTCGTCAGCAGGCTTGTCGTGTGGTGGATGTCCGGGGGCGTGTTCGGCACCATGTATCTCGCGATGAACTACATACTTCCGGTGATCGCCGCCGCGCTGGTCGGCGGCATGCCCGCTGTGGTGGATCTGCCGCAATGGGATGACACCCTGGCGGCGAACCCTTCCAACCGGGAACGACTCCTCGCCATGGACACCCAGGAGTTCATCGACATCCAGAAGCGCTGGCTGAACGCCTACATCCCCATGCCCGAGGCGCCGGTGCCCGGGATCAAGGAGGAGGAGCTCGCCGCCCTCTCGCTACCGACGCTCATCTTCCGCGGCGGAAAAGGAGACGAGTACCATCCTGAGTTCCTGTCGCTCGAATTACATCGCCTGATCCCGGGCTCCGAGCTGGTCGACCCGCCCTGGGGTGAGGACGAGTGGAACCGGGTCAAGCGACTCACGGTCGCCGGCAAAGGGAACTTCTTCGACGAGTGGCCTCGCCTCGCACCGACGATTCTGGAATTCCTCTCCCGATAGCCTTCACCGCGCCACCCGTGGTCTGATCTCGCCGACGGGTCAGGCGGGTCGGGAGGACAGACAGGGTGCACCGTTGCGGCTCGTTCCGGGGTGGGTGCTCAGATACTCCACGCCGAAGCGGAGCGTGCGCTCCCACTCGTCGTCCTCAATCTCCGCTTTCCGGCGGTCGACGACATCCTGATTGGCGCAGATGAAATCAGCGATGATCGGGTAGAAGCCGACCCATCTCTCGATACGGAGAGGTCCGGGAACCAGATCGCCGTCCATGTTCGAACCACGCCTGTACGTGTTCACCGTGAGCAGCCTCGAGCCGACGGTGAGATCGGGAATCGGGGGTCCCGGCACGAACCGCAACATGGCGACACAGTCGAGTTCGTCGGTGTACGCCGCGACCAGGAGCGGTGTGGTGGAAACCACGACTGCAGCCCGACTGTCGCCGAAGTGCATGTGTTCGATGATGATTTCCCTCAAGCGTTTGCGCTCGGCCTTGCGCCCCGACCAACCGTAGAGCTGGGGACAGAAACGCCGGAGGCGCTCATCCGCCACCACCACTGGCACCGGATCGCTCGCAGAGGTCGAGTCGTCGTGGAATCGGCTCGGTCCGCGCTGAGGTTGCTCAGCATCTTCGGCTGCACCCGCACCATCTTTCACGACCAAAATCCTAACCTCGGCCGCCAGACGAACATGACTCCTCGTTAGACTGCGGTCCCGCAAGCGACTGCGACCTAGGATGCTCGGGGTGAGCGCATCTCGGTGTCTCCGGCAACGCGTGCGACGTCGAGCCAGGCAGAATCCGGTGATAGCAAGCGATGGCTTTCCAGAGCATGCCTCCTCGTCGAATTAGTCATCAAAGGGCCGTCCCTCGTCCAAAGGACAAACGTCGCCGCAACAGGCGGCGACCGTCGTTCGAGCGTTCCGATCCGTCACCTTCTCCGCGGCCGAATCGGAAGGATTCCTGGCGACGATTTCGTCAGCAAGCGATGCAGAACCCGAAGTCAGCCTTTGAAGACGACCTCAAGGTGGCTCTTGTTGGTGTCGTGATCGCGTTCCTCGGCAGTCTCATCACGGCCGGTAGCTGGTATTTCTCAGGTACAACGCGCAACGTCGTGATCGCAGGGCAACAGCCGGCAGCACCTGAGCCACTCGTCGGTGTCATCGTCTTCTTCGTTGGAGTCGTGATCATCGGGATCGGCGTCGTCGCAACGATGCTCTGCGTCGTCCTGTATCTGCGGGGACGATTCGCTCGACGTACCAAACCCTGACCGTACACGTCGCTTCCCGCGCCGGCAGGCCCGGTTCGCCGCTGACCGCCCTCACCCCACCAGAGCGAGGTCCGCTCCCTCGATCCACTCCGCGAAACTCGGTCCGACGATGCGCACGTCCGACGTCGGCAACTGGCCGCCGGAGCGCATGGCCTTCCCGGCTTTTCCGGGCACGCTGAACGGAATCACGTGCAACCGTTCACCCCGGTAACGCACGACCTCGCGCGCTAACGACACCAGCTCGGCTTCCTCGGGTCCGGCGACCTCGACCCGAGGGCGGCACCCGTCCTCGGGCACCGCTGCCACGGCCACGTCGAGCAGGACCTGACCGACCGCGCGCGCCGCCACCGGCTTGATCCGACTCCGGGGAACCACGGCGAACGGGCCGTGACGGGTCCAGCCCAGGATCTGCGCCGGGAACTCGTGGAACTGCGTGGCCCGCACGATGGTCGTCGGGAGTGGGCCCGCCAGTGCCGCCTTCTCGTGCGCCAACTTGGCCTCGTAATAGCCGTAGCCGGGCACCCGCTCGAGCCCCACGATGGAGAGGACGACGACATGCGACACCCCCTCCCCCGCGCCGACCACTTGGAGGTTACGGGCGACCTCGGTGAAGAACGCCGTGGCCTTGTCCCGGTTCGTCGTCCCTGCGTTGGTCGCATCGACGATCACGTCGAAGCCGCGCAGTGCCTCTGCCAGTCCCGCGCCCCGACGCACGTCGACACCGGTGCGCCGGCTCAGCGACACCACATCGTGTCCGGCCGCTTCTGCTGCCTCGACCACGAACTTGCCCACTACCCCGGTTCCACCGGCCACGGCGAGACGCATGGCGCCCTCCTTTATTCGGATGTTATCTATCCGAATATATCCCGCCCGACATACTCGGACAAGTACGATCCAGATATGAAGCTGAACGAAGGTGTCGAATGGGCCGCGCACTGCATCGTGTTGCTCGCCGCACTTCCGGAGGGGACCACCCTCCCGGCGGCCCGACTGGCCGAGTACCACGACGTCCCCGGCCCCTACCTGGCCAAGTCTTTGCAGGCGCTCATGCGCGCCGGCATCGTCGATGCCACGACGGGCCGCTTCGGTGGCTACCGGCTGGCCCGGCCCGCAGCGCAGATCACCCTGCTCGACATCGTCCAAGCCATCGACGGTACCGATCCGATTTTCCGCTGCACCGAGATCCGGCGCAAGGGCCCCACGAAGGTGGCGCAACGCCTGTACGGACCGGTGTGCGGCATCGCCGCCGCCATGGGGAAAGCCGAGGACGCATGGAAGGAAGAGCTACGCCGGAACACCGTGGCTGACATCGCCCGCCACGTGATGGCCGAGGCTCCACCCGCCGCGCTCGAAAAGGGGATGGCCTGGATCAGCGACGTCCTCACCATCCGGTCCGGTGCGCCCCGGCCCGATTGAGTTGATGCGGCGGATGCAAGGGTTATCCCACCGACGCAGTGGGACGACGTCCTGAAGCCCTCGCTACTTCTTGACGACGGGTCCGCCCTCGGCGGTGCCAGGCTTCATCTGCGGCGCACAGATGGGCTTGTGGTTGTTCGACCAGACGAACTTCCCGCTCTTGGTACCCATGTAGTACCAGCAGTTGAAGTTGGCGGGTACTCCCTTGGTGAAGTGGATCGGCTGCGCCGCCAGGCCGCCCAAATTGTCGCCGGCCGGCAGGTGGTAGAGGCCCTTCTTCACTTCGGCACCCGTCACCTTCGCCGTCGTGGGCGGGTCCGCGGCAGCGATGGCGTGTTGGAGCAGAGTGAGGTTGGCCCATTCCAGGACGACCTGCTCCCCGAAGTTCGAAGAGGTCTCCACCGAGGGCTCATACTTGCTGATGGCGGCGTACATGTCCTTCGTGGCGGCGTTATGGACCACCCACGGGACGTCGTTCATGGAAGCGATCATCGTCTTGAAGGTGGGGTCGGTGGCCATCCCGCTGCCGATTTCGCTCGTCGCGGTGACCTCGACCGGGCTCCAACCCTGTGCAGCACAGTTGTCGGCCGCCTTCTCGACGACGATGTTGGCGTCGGCCGTTTCCAGCGAATCAGCACCTGTCGCCTTGGCCGCCACACACTGGGCCGTATAGTTCGGTGCCGTAAAGGAGATGCCCGAGGTGTAGACGACCTTGATGCCGAACTGTTGCCCGACCTTGCCGGCCAGATCGGTGATCTGCTTACAGGAGGCCGCTTCGACGCAGTAGAAGATGGCTTCGGTCTTGATACCGGCTTTGGCCGCCCCGGCATCTTCGCCCGCGATGCCGTAGTTGAGCGTCGAACCGGACGGGAAGACGTCGGTGTTCGTGTAACCGAGGACGCTGTTCACACCGCCGATGACCGGGACCCCGGCACTCACGGCGTCACTGATCCAGGCCGAGTCCTCTTGGCTGTTGTCGATGATGGCGGCCACATGATCGGTCTCTATGAACTTGCCGATGTCGGTGGTGGCCACCGCCGGGTTCGTCTGATCGTCGGCGGAAATGAGCGTCACCGGGTGCCCGGCAATGCCCCCATGGGCGTTGACCGACTTCACCCAGGCCTGGTCGGTCGGCGTCGAGAGTTCGACGCTCGATGCCTGAATCCCCGTGCAACTGCACAGGTCACCGATGACGATCGGTGTGCCACTTGCGCTCGCCGCCCCGGCCGGTGCCGCGGTCGTCGCGACGGCGACCAGCATGGAGCCGGCTATGGCTGCGGCCGAGGCAACGGCTGCGAGCCGCCGTGACCACGTGCGGTGACCGTCGATGACATGCATGGACAACATGTAATGCCCCCCTCAACCCACGCCTGCAGTCCTTTCGGACCGATCCCGACAGCGTATCGCCACCTCCCGGACTCTTGCAAGGAGCATTTTCAATTTGGCGTCCGACCCCGTCCAGGGCGAGCTCCGTCGTAAGGCGAATTTTCAAAAGGCCCCTCCCGCCCGCCGGCGCCACCATCCGGTGACCATCAGGTCAATCCCAGCTGGATCTGCTGGCCGCCGCGTTCTCAGGAGAAGTGCGTGGCGGGACGTGGGAGCAATTCCCCGTCCACGAAGAGGTCGACCTTCTCGTTGTAGAAGGCGACCAGGCCGGCGATCGGGAGCAGTTGGCGCGTCGGGAAGTCGTAGGACCAGGCCAGGTCCGCCTGCTCGTCGTCGCCGGATGCGAACGACCAGTAGCCGGTGGTCGTCCCCTTGTAGGGACAGGACGTGACGGTGTCCGAAGGCACCAGGTGCGAGAAATCCACCTCGGTGCGATTCAGGTAGTACCGGGTGGGGAGGCCCGTCTCGAACACGAGCACCGGAGAGGACGACGCCGCCAGCACGACGCCGTTGCGCTCGACGCGCACCGCACGCGTCGAGCGCTGCGCATCCACCCGCACGTAGGGACTGCGCGGGTGCACGAAGATCTCCTCGTCCTCTTCGAACCAGCTGGTCGAGCGCCGACCATTCGAAGCGGGCCGTGTCGCGCAGCCCTTCGATGCCCGAGTCCCCGTACACGCGCACCGCACTCGGCCGCACGATGTCGCCGACCGTCAGTCCGAAGAGCCGCACCGGTCCCCGGTGGTCGGTCTGGGGGTGCTGCTCGTCGGTCACGAAACGCGGATCGACGTCCGCCCAGGGTATGTAGTACTGCGGGTAGAACGGCCACTCCCACACGTAGCGGGCGTGGAGCGTGTCGAAGACGACCTGGCCGCCGAGAGTGGCCCGGACGCGGCGCCCGCAGGGCTCCACGTGGTCGACCGGGACGATCGCCTGCGGGTAGTCACCCGCCCCGGGCGGGGGTCTACGGCCGGGCATCGAAGGTCGGGACCAGCGTGCGGGCCGCCCGCGCCTCGTCCACCCGGCGCACCGGTGTCGAACGCGGCGCTTCGTTCAGCGGCACCCCCGCCGCCGCTTCGTCGGCGATGGTCTCGAGGGCGTCGGCCAGGGCCTCGAGCGTCTGCAGGCTCTCGGTCTCGGTCGGCTCGATCATCAGCGCTTCGTCCACGATGAGGGGGAAGTAGATCGTCGGTGAGTGGAAGCCGAACTCGAGGAGGCGTTTTCCGACGTCGAGCGCCTTGGTGCCGTACTTCTTCTTCAGGCTCGCCGCCGAGAGCACGACCTCGTGCATGCAGGGTCGATCGAACGGGACGTCGTAGACGCTGGAGAGCCGTCGCCGGATCCAGTTCGCGTTGAGCACCGCCCGCTCGGCCACCCGGCGCAAGCCGTCCCCGCCATGCACGTCGATGTAGGCCAGCGCACGGGCCAGGACCAGCGCGTTGCCGTGCCAGCTGTGCACGCGTCCGATGGACTGCGCCGGTGTCATGTAGCCGAACTCGTCGGAGTCCGACCCTGAGGCCAGCCGGGTCGGGCGCGGCCCGGGCAGGAAGTCGACCAGGCGGGGCGAGACGGCGACCGGCCCGGCGCCGGGGCCTCCTCCACCGTGCGGGGTGGCGAAGGTCTTGTGCAGGTTCATGTGGACGATGTCGAACCCCATGTCGCCGGGCCGCACGACACCCAGGATTGCGTTGAGGTTGGCCCCGTCGTAGTAGAGGAGCCCGCCGACCTCGTGGATGGCCGCCGCGATGGCCTCGATGTCCTCTTCGAACAAGCCCAACGTGTTCGGGTTGGTCAGCATGATGCCGGCCACATCCGTATCGAGGACGGCGCGCAACGCCTCGAGGTCGACACAACCCCGCGCGTCGCTCGGGACGGTGACGGTCTCGTAGCCGCCCAGCGTGACCGACGCCGGATTCGTCCCGTGGGCCGAGTCGGGGATGATCACCCGATGACGCGACTCGCCCCGGGCCTGGTGGTACGCCCGCATCAAGAGCAGGCCGGTCAGTTCACCGGCCGCGCCGGCCGCCGGCTGCAACGTGGCGGCGGCCATGCCGGTCACTTCGCACAGTGCTTCTTCGAGCTCGACGAAAATCTGCAGCCAGCCCTGGCTGAGCGAGGCGGGCGCCCCCGGGTGCACGCCCGCCAATCCGGGCAGCGCGGCCACGGTGTCGCACAGCTTCGGGTTGTACTTCATCGTGCACGAGCCCAGGGGATACGCACCGAGGTCCACCGAGAACTGCCGGTGGCTCAGCCTCGTGAAGTGGCCGACGAGGTCCCGCTCGGAGACCTCGGCCAGCGCCACGGGCTCGGTGCGGCGGTGCTCGGCCGGCACCAGTTCGTCCACCTCCCATTCGGGCATGCCGGTCGTGCGCAACTGCCAACTGCTCCGCCCCGGCTGGGACAGCTCGAAGAGCGTCGGCTCGGCTTCGTGCCCCATGATCGGCGCGCTCGTGGCACGCCCACCGGCGGCGGAGCCCCGCCCGACGACATCGGCTACATCGACGTCGGCCACATCATCAGCGCTCTTCATCGCACCACCTTGTCCAGCGTCCGCACGAGTCCGTCCACGTCCGCCCGGGTCCTGCGCTCGGTGACGGCCACCAGCAACCCGTGGACGGCATCGTCACCCGTCGACCGATCCGTCGCCCTCGTCCCCCACCAGATCGGCCAGGGCCAGCCCGCCGAGGTACCCCTCGTCGGCCAGCCGTTCGACGGCCACACGGGCGGGAATGGGCAGGCGCACCGCGAACTCGCGCAAGGTGGGCGTGACACCCGTGATCGGCTCCACCCCGCTCAGGGTGAGCATCGACTCACGACAGAACCGCGTGCCCCGGGCGCAACGCAGAGCCACCTCGCGCAGTCCCGAGGTCCCGAGCCAACCCAGCTGCACCGCGGCGTAGACCGCCATCAGCGTCTGGTTCGTGCACACGTTGGAGGTGGCCTTCTCGCGGCGGATGTCCTGCTCGCGTGCCCGCAGGGTCGTCACGTAGGCCCGCGTCCCCTCGATGTCCACCGTCTCGCCCACCAACCGACCCGGCAGCCGGCGCACGTGTTGCGCCGCCACGGCGAAGAGCCCGAGATACGGACCGCCGAAGCTCAGCGCGGTCCCGAGCGGTTGGCCCTCGCCGACCACGACATCGGCCCCGCTCTCTCCGGGCGAGCGCAGGATGGCGGCGGACACCGGATCGGCGACGACCACCAACAGGGCACCCGTCGCATCGCAGACTCGCCGGGCCGCCGCGATGTCCTCGAGGCACCCCAGGTAGTTCGGGTAGCCCACGACGAGCACGCCCGGTGTGTCTCCCCCGGCCGCGTCCGGCCAGGTGGTCAGCCCCTGCTGCAGCGGCACATCGACCAGCAGGTGGCCGGTGCCGGCGGCGAACGTCTTCAGGACGGCCCGCCAGTGCGGCGGCACACCGGCTGAGAGCCAGACAGTCTGGCGGCCCGAGGCCGCCACGCCGAGGTTCACCGCCTCGACCAAGGCGTTCGCCCCGTCGTAGAGCGACGCGTTGGCCACGGGCAGTCCGGCCAGCCGGGCCACCATGGTCTGGAATTCGAAGACGGCCTGGAGGATGCCCTGCGCCACCTCGGGCTGGTACGGCGTGTACGAGGTGACGAACTCCGAGCGGCCGGCCAAGGCCCGCACGACCGGCGGCACCTCGTGGTCGTAGGCGCCCCCACCGGCGAAGCACACGAGGCGATCGGCCCGGGCCCGGTTGGCCTCACCCAGCGACTCCATGCGCACCAGGACGTCGGGCTCGGGGGATCCGTCGGCCAACCCGAGGCCCCGGCCGAGGCGGAGCGCCGCCGGCACCGCCGCGAAGAGCTCGTCGAGCGAGGAAAGCCCGAGAAACCCCAACATCTGGGCCAATTCATCCTCGGTATGGGGCAGGTAGTCGGGCATTACTCCTCCACTCTCTGCGGCCACAAGGGCGGGCGGACGATGGTGGCCGGCAGCGGACGGCCCCGTTGGATGACGGTGACGGCATCGCCGTCGAGCAACTGGGCGTCCGCGTCGATCAAGGCCAAGCCGATCCCCCGCTCGCGCATGGGCGAGAAGTTGCCACTGGTCAAGAAGCCGACGTCCTTGCCGCCGGCGACGACCTCCGCACCGTCGCGCAGGGGCTGGCGCCCCTCCCCCACCACGCCGCGCAGGCGCCGTCTCGGGCCCTCGGCCTTCTCCTCCTCCAGGGCGGCGCGGCCGATGAAGTCACCCTTGGCCCAACCGACCACCCACCCCAGCTCGGCCTGCAGCGGCGTGATGCCCGGTCCCAGCTCGTGCCCGTGGAGAGGCAGCCCCGCTTCGAGCCGGAGGGTGTCGCGCGCACCCAGGCCGGCCGGCACGACGCCGGTATCCAAAATGGCCGACCAGAAACCCTCGGCCTGGGCCGACGGCACTGCGCATTCGACGCCGTCCTCGCCGGTGTACCCGGTGCCCGAGACCACGCAGGAGATCCCCTCCCACTCGAAGCGGGCGACGCCGAAACGTCGGACGGCGGCCGCATCGGGCGACACCTCGGCCAGGAGCGCCCGGGCGCTCGGACCCTGCACGGCGATGACCGCCCGGTCGCTCGTCACGTCCTCGCCCCCGATGGCCGCCACGACGCGGCTGGTGTTCGAGGCGTTGGGCATGACGTCGAAGAGCTCGTCGTCGATCCACAACACGATGATGTCGTCGGCCACCGAACCGGTCTCGTCGAGCAGATGCGTGTACTGCGCCCGGCCGGGGGCGATGCGCCGCAGGTCGTTGCTCAGGGAGTGCTGCAGGTGGTCGAACGCGGTCGGCCCCTCGACGCGCACGGCGCCGAGATGACTGACGTCGAACGCCACCGCCCCCTCCCGACAGGCCCGATGCTCGGCCATGGTGCCCGAGGGGTAGGCCAGGGGCATCTCCCACCCACCGAACGGCACCATCTTCGCCCCGAGGGCGATGTGCGCCGCATTGAGGGGCGAGTGACGATACGAGTGCGGTGTGCTCTCGCTGTCGTCGGCTACCACCTCGCCAGATTAGGCGGCGGAGGGCACGTGCACGTCAAGGCCGTGCGCTTCGAGGAGGGCCAGGAAGTCACGCTGGTACACCACGAGGACCGGGATCTCGGGGTAGAGCTCCCGCATGCGGCGGACCTTGCCGTTCTTGCGCGTGACCAATCGCTGCTCGGCCGTGGTCAGTTCGATGAACATTCCCCGCTCGGGTAGCCAGAAATCAGGTCGAAAGCCCGAGATGGGAGAGCCCGACTCGTCCCAGCGGAGGGGAAACTCGACGGGCTCGTACTCCCAGCGCTCGTCGTAGAGGTCGAGCAGCGCGGCGAAGAGCCTCTCGGAAGGATGGGCGAACCGGACTCTCCCGGCGGGTGCATCCGACGGGTGGCGCGGCCGCGGCCGCGCGTGATGTGCGGGGACGACCTGACTCACTCGCCGGCGGCCCGGGCCACCGGGGCGGCGGCCGGTCGTTCGCTCGACGGGCGGGACTGCGCCGCGATGTCCAGGCGCACGATGTCGGCTTCGAGCTCGTCCACCACCCCCGCCAACGGCACGATGTTGAACACACCCTGGCCGCCCGCGAGCAGGTCCACGACCTCGCCGTTCGAGCGGGCCAGGACCGAGCTGGTCCCGGTCAGGACGAGATTGGACGAGGCCACGTCGGCACCCAGGTCGCCACGGAGGCACTCGACGGCGCGCCGGGCCGACTGCAGGGAGACCCCGGCGTCGAGCAACTGCTTGATCACCTTGAGCTCGAGGACGTCGGAGTAGGAGTAGACCCGCCGGGTCCCGCTCCCCCGCGCCGCGGCCACCGACGGCTGGAGCAGCCCGGTCCGGGCCCAGTAGTCCAGCTGGCGGTAGGAGATGCCCACGAGATCACACACCTGCGGACCGTGGAACCCTCCGACGTCGGTTGTCGGCACGTCAGCCATCGCACCTCCTGTGCTCCCGCTTCGGTACCCCATGGTAGCTCAGCGGGGACGACAACGAGGTAGTTACGCAGGCGTGGTTCGCAGAGATTCCGGCGCTTCGAGCCCGGAAACCTCGGCCGGCTCGGGCCAGACGACCACCGGACCGTGCACGCTCACCCCGACCCGGGTCCCGGGGGCGAGGGGGATGCCCCCCGTGATCCGTACGACCAGCTCAGGCAGGGCGGCGTCGTCGGGCTGCACCCGCACGACGGCATCGTGGCCGAAGTACTCGTAGCTGTGCACCACGCTCGGGATAGCCCTGCCGGCGGCCGCACCCTCGGCGACCGCACCGTCGGCCCCGGCGCCGGCGTCGTCATCACTGAGAAGCAGCTGCTCGGGTCGGACCATCACCCGGACCCGGCCCGCGCCGCTGCCGCACGCACCGGCACCCCGCCCCGGCTCGGCCGGCCACCGGCAGCTCACCCAACCCGGTCAGGACGCGGTCACCCGTTGAGGGTGCCGTCGACGAGGTTGGCCTCCCCCAGGAATTGGGCCAGATCGGCGTCACGCGGGGCTCGATACAACGCCGCAGGCGTGTTGATCTGCGCGATGACCCCCGCCCGGAGGATGGCCACCTGGTCGGCCATGGAGAGCGCCTCGTCCTGATCGTGGGTCACCAGAATCGAGGTCGCACCCGAGAGCCGGAGCACGTCGTGGACGTCGGCGCGGACCGAGGCGCGGAGGGAGGCGTCGAGGGAGGAGAAGGGCTCATCGAGGAGGACGATCTCGGGTTGCGGGGCCAGGGCGCGGGCCAGGGCGACACGCTGCTGCTGCCCGCCGGAGAGCTGGTGGGGGTAGCGGCGGGACAGGCCGGCCAGCCCGACCAGTTCGAGCAACTCGTCCACGCGGCTGCTGTGGCGCTCGGCGCGGGGCAGGGCGAACGCCACATTGCGCCCGACGCTGAGATGCGGAAACAGCGCGCCCTCCTGGGGCACATAGCCGATCCGTCGTTTCTCGCAGGGGACGAACCGCTGGGCCGCGTCGTCGACCACCTCGTCACCCAGGCGGACCTCACCGCCGTCGGGACGCTCGAACCCGGCGATGATCCGCAGCAGCGTGGTCTTGCCGCTGCCCGACGGCCCCAGAATCGCGGTGAACGATCCTTCGGGCACCTCGAGGTCGACCCCGGACAGCACCGACAGCCCCCCGAACGACTTGACGACGCCGGAGATGGAAAGAGCCTTCACAGGCTCACCATTGTGCCCGGTGCCAGGGCCACGGCCTGGGCTCCCGCACCGGGGGCCCCCGGTCCCCCCGGCCCCGTCGCCTGCGCGCTCGCCGTGCGGGCGGGCAGGCGGTCGAACCAGCGACCCAGGACGTAACTGGGAATGGCGGCGATCAGCATGATCACGCCGGCGTAGGGCGCGGCCTGGCTGAAGGAAAGATCGGTCTGGTACTCCCAGAACTGGGTGGCCAGCGTCTGCACGCCGGTCGGATGCAGGACCAAGGTGGCGGTGAGCTCGATGGCCGACTCCAGGAACACCAGGCAGAAGGCGGCCATCAGCCCGGGCCCGATCAGCGGCAGCGTCACCCGCCAGAAGACGGCGCTGCGCCGGACGCCGAGCGAATGCCCGACCTCTTCGAGCCCGACCGGCGAACGCGCCACGGCGGCGCGGACCGAGACCACGGCCATGGGGAAGAACATGATGGCGTAGACCAGCACCAGCAGGAGGGGCGTCTGGTAGAGGAAGCCGGCCAGGAGGTGCTCGGTGAAGTACGTGGCGGACAGGGCGATGACCAGACCCGGCACGGCCAGGATCAGCATGTTGGAGCGCTCGAGGAACCGCACCTCGCGCCGGGGATGGCGCACCGAGAGCAAGGCAATGGGCAGCGCGGCCACGGTGGCGATGACACCGGCCGATGCGGCATACGTGAACGTGTGCGCGGCCGCGCTCCACAAGGAGGCGGGCGGCAAGGTCGAGTTCCCACCCCGCACGATGAGGTAGACGATGGAGCCGACGGGCACCCCCAGGGCCAGGCCGACGAGCACCACCACCCCGCCCAGCACGGCCGGCATGGAGCGCCCGAGCGGCTGCGGACGTATCCGACGCGCCGCGCCCGGCGCCCAGCCGGGCTGCCCGGCCGTGGCCCCGGGCCGCCCCCTCGCCGAGGAGGATGACGATACCGAGCGCGACGAGGATCAAGGAGAGGGCGCAGGCCGCCGTCTGATTGAGGCCCACGGTGAACTCGGTGTAGATCTCCGTGGTCAACGTGTTGAAACCGAGGATCTCGAACGCGCCGAACTCGGCCAGCACGACCAGGGCGACGAGCACCGCGCCGCCGAGGATGGCCAGCCGGGCCTGTCCCACCGTCACCTTCCAGAAGGTCGCCATGCGGCCCAGGCCGAGGCTGCGCGCCACTTCCTCCTGGGCCGGATCGGCGTTGCGCAGGCTCGCCGCCACGGGCAGGAAGACGAGCGGGTAGACGGCCAGGGTCATCACCAGTGCGGCCGCCCAGAAGCCCCCGAAGGCGGGAAAGAGGGCGCGCCACCCGAAGCTGACCACGAAGTCGGGAATCCCGAGAGGGATCACCACCAGCACGGCCCAGAAACGCCGGCCCGGCAATCGGGTGCGCTCGATGAACCAGGCCGACACCGTCCCGATGACCGCGCACAGGGCGGTGACCACGACGGTGAGGCTCACCGTGTTCCAGACCAGTTGGGCCGTGAGCCCCCGGAAGAGGAGCGGGTCCAGGGTGGCCCATCCCACCTGCACGGCCTGGGTGACGAGGAAGACGAGGGGCAGGATGACCGCCACGCTGGCCAGCAGCGCGCCGACGAGCAGGAGCCGGGGCAGGCGGCGGTTCTCGTGCCGCCGGCGGTGCCAGGACAGACGAGACGACGCCCCCGGCCTGACCGGGGGACGTTCGCTCGCCGGAGTGGCGACAGCCGGGGTCACCGCACGGTCACAAGAGCTGCGCCTCCTGGAGGAGCTTGATCGCCTCGGCCCCGGTGCCCAACTGGGCGATGGTGATCGAGTTGGGCTGGAGCTGGTCGAACGGCGTCTCACCGGTCCGCTGCACGCCCGAGGCGATCGGGTACTCCCAGCTCTGGCTGTGATCGATGATCTCCTGGCCGGCCTTGGAGTTGAGGTACGCCACGAACTGCTGCGCCTGCGCTTTGTGCTTGGACGACTTGAGGATGGCCGCCCCCGAGACGTCGAGCACGTAGCCGACGTCGTGCGGCGCGAAGTAGGCAATGGCCGAGTGCATGTTGTTGGCCCCTACCTCAGTCGCGCTCGCGGTACCAGTAGTACTCGTTGATGATGCCGATGGCCGCCTGGCCCCGGTTGACCTCGTCGGCGAGCGTCTCGTTGTCGGGGTAGGAGTGGCTGCTGCCGGCATTCGCCTTCACCGCCTTGAGCCACGTGAGCGCGGCTGCGTTGCCATAGGTGCGCGCAATGGAGGTGACGATGGGCTGGAAATCGGTCTCCCCACCGGCGATGGCGAGCTTGCCCTTCCACCGCGGCTTGGCCAGGTCCATCGCCGACGTGGGGAGCTGGCTCGCCTTGACCATGCTGGTGTTATAGACGAGGACGCTCACGCGGGCCGAGATCCCGACCCATTTGCCCTGCGGTGAGTTGAACCGGGACGGGGTCTTGGCCAGGGTCGACGGGGCGATGGGGGCCAGCAGTCCCTTGGAGGCCAGGAACTGCAGGGGCGGCGAGTTCTCGGTGAAGAACACGTCGGCCGGCGAACGTCCGCCCTCGGTCACCATCTGGTCCGCCAGGACGTCCTCGTCGTCCGAGCGGATGTTGACCGTGATGCCGGTCTTCTTCTCGAAGCCGTTGACCAGGGCCTGCGTGGTCTGGACATGTTGCCCGCTGTAGAGGGTGATGCTGCCTTTGGAGCCGGCGGCCGAGGCCGCCCCTTCCCCGGCGAGAGGCCCGCCGGCGAGCGGACCCCCGACGGCCAGAACCGTGCCGAGGCCGAGGCCAGGGCCAGGGCGCCGGCGCTCATGGTGCGGACCCGGGACCGTTGCCGCCCGTGTGGCCGCCTCATGACGGCACCCCGGGGCATGCCTCGTTCACCAGGTGGTCGTCTTTCTTGATGGCGGCCTTGGCGGGCTTGATGCCGGCCTTGGCGGGCTTGATGGCGGCCGTGGTGCCGGCGGCACTCCCGTCGGCCACCAGAGTGCGATCGGCGGCGCTCACCGACGCCAACGCCACATGGCGCGAGGCCCAAGAGGTCCCTCACGGACGATCCCCTCCCGACATCTCATCCTGGACCATCCTGCGTATCCCCTCCTACGTTGGGCCTTAGGCATCCCTAACCTTAGGCTGACCTAACATAGCGACCGGAGGGGGGATCGTCAAGACGGTCAGTCGATACGGGGTCCCCCCGTGTCCAGGCCCCCGAAGTCCGCCCGTCCTTCGTTGGGGCTGGACGGCTCCGCATGGAAGCGCACCGGGATGCGCCCGGCCCGGCGCGCCAGGTAGCCGGCCTCGGTGGCCAACCGCATCGCACGCGCCATGGCCGCCGGCTCGTGGGCGCGGTTCACGGCCGTCGCCACCAGGACGCCGTCACAACCGAGCTCCATGGCCAGGGCGGCATCCGAGGCGGTGCCGATACCCGCATCGAGGATGACCGGTACCTGGACGGCCTCACGCAAGAGGGCGATGTTGTGGGGGTTGCGGATGCCCAGGCCACTCCCGATGGGCGCCCCCAGGGGCATGACGGCGGCACACCCGACCTGTTGCAGGCGGAACGCCAACACGGGGTCATCGGTGGTGTACGGCAGGACGACGAACCCGTCGTCGACCAGTTGCTCGGCCGCCGCCAGGAGCTCGACGGCGTCGGGCAGGAGGGTGCGATCGTCGCCGATCACCTCCAACTTCACCCAGTCGGTGGCGAAGGCCTCCCGGGCCAGCTTGGCCGTCAGCACGGCCTCGCTGGCCGTGAAGCACCCGGCGGTGTTGGGCAGGACCCGCACCCCGACTTCGGTCAGCAGGTCCAGCAGCGCCCCCTTGCCCGAGGGATCGACCCGCCGCACGGCCACGGTGGCCAGCGCCGTACCGGACTCGACCAGCGCCTCGCGCAGGGCCCGCAAGCTCGTCATCCCACCTGTGCCCAACAGCAGGCGGGAGGAGAGCGACTCGCCCGCGATGCACAGCGTCCCGGAGTGCGATGGCGTCTCGGAGTGTGCCGGCGGCTCGGGCAGCGATGGCGGCTCGGGCAGCGATGACAGAGGGTCGGACGTCATCACCGATGACGATACCCCCGCTCCCGAACCGGTCCGAACGCGCCGACGTCGCTATCGTGGGCGGGTGCCGGGCTCTGCCACTCCTCCTACCGCGCTCAGCATCGCGGGGTCAGACTCGGGCGGCGGCGCCGGGGCGCAGGCTGATCTGAAGACGTTCGCCGCGCATCGAGTACACGGGACCACCGCACTGACCGCGGTGACCGCGCAGAACACGGCCGAGGTGCGGGGCGTGGCCGCCATGGAACCCGAGTTCGTCCGCCTGCAGATCGAGACCGTGCTCGACGACTTCGACGTGCGGAGCGTCAAGACCGGGATGCTGGCCACCCGGGGCATCGTCGATGTGGTGGCCGCCCTCGCCGCGGCGGGCCGGCTCCCACACCTCGTGGTCGATCCGGTCCTCGTCTCCTCCAGCGGGCAGGCCCTCATGACGCCCGACGGGCTCCATTCGTATCGGACCCGCCTCCTCCCCCACGCCCTGATCGTCACGCCCAACCTGCGCGAGGCCGCCGCCCTCACCGGCCGGCCGGTGGAGGAGCTCATGAACGTCGAGGCCATGACCGAAGCTGCGGAGCAGATCCGGGCCGGGGGCACCCGCTTCGTGGTGGTCAAAGGAGGCCACCTCACCGATGCGGCCCACGACGTCGTGGCCGGCCCCGAAGGGATCACCGTGCTCGAGGCCGTGCGGGTCGTCACCGGCAACGACCACGGCACCGGGTGCTCGCTCTCGGCCGCCATCGCGGCCAACCTGGCGCTCGGAGCCGGCGTGCTCGAGGCCGTGCGGGCGGCCAAGGCGTTCGTGGCCCGGGGCCTGGCCGGCGGGGCGGACTGGCGCCTGGGTGCGGGACACGGGCCCATCGACCATTTCGGATGGTCGGGTTGATCCGGGCCGGGGTGTCGACCCCGCAGGCCGCCGATTTTGGGTGGTGCCGCTCAACGTAGGCTTTTGAGGCCATGAGTCTCGACGACGCGGCACCACTGCGCCCCCCGCCCCGGGCGGGATTCAACATGAAGGCGGCCATGATCGTGCCCGGCATCGGGCTGTGATCCTCATCCTCTTCATCGGCGCCGGCTTCCTCACCTCCAACTCGGTCCAGCAGACGAAGTCGTCCACGAGTTCCTTCGCGGTGTCCGGGACGCCGGTGCGGGCCGTGCCGGCCGTGCATGACCTCAAGGTGATCACGGTCTCGGGCCAGCCCCCGGGCAACATCCTCAACGCGGTCTCCATCCCCCAGGGCGCCACCAGGGTCTCGCACGCCAACAACACCCAATCCGCCCAGCAGTACGACGCGCAGATCTCCCTCAAGTCCGACGAACTCGCAAGCGGCCCTCGAGACCTTCTACAAGAGCGTCATGAAGAAGCAGGGCTGGCAGATCTTCAGCACCGGACCGGCCGACCACGACCCGGGGGCCTTCGACATCCTCGGCAAGAAGGCCGGCTCGGACGGCTTCTTCTGGGAGATGGGCGCGGTGATCTCGCCCACCACGTTCGGTACCGGCGCTCCCGCCGCGGCACCACCCCCTTCATCGTCCGGCTGTTCCAGCAACCGGATCCGGACTGATCCGCCCGCTGATCAGGTCTGCGAGACAGCTCAGGTCTGCAAGACAGGTTCAGGTTGCGAGCTGTGGCCACCTGGTCCCGGTCGGAGAAGAGATGGGCCCACACGAAGAAGTTGATCGGGTAGAGCAGGTAGCCGATGCGCGTGGCCGGCGCGAACAGGGTGATGACCGCCATCACGACGCCCGCCACCTTGCACACCTGCGAGGCCGTTTGCGGCGGGCGCCGGTAGAGGTACCACGCCAGGAGGAGGCCACCGACCGTGCCCGACGACCACCGGGAGCACACGGTGCAAGAACGGGAACGCGCTCGACGATGAGATGGCCCGGGAGCGGGCTGGCCGCGGGCGACTTGACCCCCGACAGGCCCAGCGGGAACAGGACCACGTTGTCGAAGAACGCCCACGGTCCTTGTAACGCGTACCACCCCACGACGGGCCCGGCGACGACCAGCATGCCGAGGAACATGGTGAGAGGACGCCGCTCCCCTTTCCGGTTGCGCGCCGCGAAGAGCGCCAACGCGGCCAGCGGCCACGCCGTGAACTTCATGGCCGACACGATTCCCAAGACGACGCCCGAGGCGAACGGCTGTCGTCGTTGGGCCAGCACCATGGCCAGCAACAAGAAGGCCACGACGACCATGTCGTCCCCGCCGGTGGCCAGCGGAAGGGCCGCGGTCGGGAGGATGGCGATGACCTGAAGGGCGCGCATCTTGCGGCGACCGTCCGCCGGACAGAGCCACAGTGCGGCGGCGGCCACCAACAAGGTGGCCAGGCTGAAGAAGATGCGGGCATCGGTCAGGGCGATGTCGTGCTTGCGTTCACTCGGTATGCCGAACACCGTCATGAGCGGGAGGTACGGCAAGAACGCATCGACCGTCGACTCGCCGCGGGCGTGGTAGACGATCTTCCCGTCCGGGTTGGTCACTTCGTGATAGGGGTCCTTCCCCTTGACGATCGTCTGGCCTCCCCGCTCGATCACCGTCACCTCGGGTTGGACGTGCGACCCGGGATCGCCGTTGGAACGCCAGACGATCTCGAGCCCGAGCGGGATCGCGGTCGCACCGGCAAAGACGACGGTGGCGATGGCGATGCGGGCGATCCACTGGCGACGTCCCGACGAACGTGCGCTGCCGCTACTGCCACTGCTGGCGCTGTCGGCGCCGGCGGTGGGCTCGCGGCGGGCTTCCACGACAGCCGAGATGGCCGACGCCACGGTCGCCCAAGACGAACGGGCCGATGGCCAGCTCCGCCCACTGCCGGTAGAGCGCCAGGCTCGATCCGAGAATGGTGACGAGGGCGAAGACCGCACTCAGCCCGTAGAGGATGGCGTCACCGGTCTCGGGACTGATGCCTCGATACCGCTCCCGCGCCCGCCCCCACATGGGGGTCCCTTCAGCGATCGAAAGAGGTGCGGCTGACATGGGCTCGCCACAGCCTGACATAGCGAGACCCAGTCGGGCCACAGATACTCCGAAAACTTCACTCCGAAAACTTCTCTAGGGGACGCTGCCTTCCCGGTCGAACACCCGCAGGTAGAAGTCCAGCTCCTCCTCGAGGGCGGCACGCACGGTTTCGGCCCGGCGAAACCCGTGCCCCTCCCCCTCGAAGAGCCTGACCTCGCAGTGGCGCCCCTGCGCCACGAGCGCATCGCGGAGCCCCTCGGTCTGGGCCGGGGGGACGACCAGGTCATCGAGCCCCTGGAGCAGGAGGACCGAGCCCCTGATTTCGCCCGCCCGCCTGGTCGGCGATCGCTCTTGATAGAGCGCCCGGCATGCCGGCAGAGGGCCGATGAGGCGGTCCGTGTAGTGCGCCTCGAAATCGTGCGTGGTCTCGGCGAGTGCGAGCAGATCGGTGACGCCGTACCAGGACGCGACGGCGGCGAAGCCCTCGCCACCGGCCAGGGCGTTGAGGGCGGTGAGCCCACCCGCACTCGAGCCCCGGATGGCCATGGCGGATCCGTCGACCCGTCCGGCGGCGGCCAGATGCCGGGCGGCGTCGACGCAGTCCTCGCTGTCCGCCACTCCCCACTGGCCCCACAGGGACAGGCGATAGGCCCGTCCGTAGCCCGCGCTCCCGGCGTAGTCGACCGCGGCCACGGCGAAGCCACGGCTGGTGAAGTACTGGACCACGACGTCGTAGCCCGCCTGCACCGATCCCGTCGGGCCCCCGTGGCATTGGACCAGCAGCGGCGGCAGCGGCACCGGGTGGGCCGGCCGTGCCCTCCAGGACCGGTTCGTAGAACAAGCCGTGCACGGGACGACCCGATCGCCCGACGAGAGAGAAGGCCTCTCCGACTGCGATGTCGCCGGCGGCCCAAGGGCGTCGGCGGCGAAGGACGGATGGCCACGGCGGCTGCCGGTCTCGGCCACGGCCGCCCCGACCGGAGCGGCCCCAACGTCCAGACGCGTGGCCGGGCCGTCGGGCGGTGCGCCGATGAAGGCGACGCCGTCCTTGTGGGCGCAGAGGGCCGCGATCGAGACGCAGGGCTGATGCACCACCGAGCGGGGGCTCGCCCCTCCCCACGATCCGTACGATCGAATCCCGGCCTTCCGACGTCATACGGGCCACCAGGACGCCGTCGGCGAGCTCGGCCATCGTGCACTGGCCCAGGGCCCAATCGGGGCCGTGGAACTCCGCCGCGGTCGTCGTCGATGCCAGTGCGAGGCCGACCGTCGGGCCTCCCGCTGTGCGTGTGGGGCTGCCACCATCCGTGGCGATCCGAGACGAAGCGCAGCCGGCCGTCGCGCTGCCATCTGCGGCTGTCCCACCGACACGTCCTCACCCCGCTTCGACCGTCCACGGCTCGCCGGCCGGCGACGAGCCGGGAGGTTCCCGTCCGCATCGCCCGTCACCGCCAGCGGGACGACGAGGACGGCGGAGCGGTCCCACGGCATGTCGGGGTGGTCCCAGGCCACGACGGCGAGGCGTTGGGTGGTCGGATCGAGCCGGGGGGCGCCGTAGAAGTCGTGACCCTCGGCGAGAATCGATTCCCCATCGTTCCCCGACCCGGTGCCGCCGGCCGGGCCGGCACCGGTGGCGGAGCCGGTGCCCAGCGCGACGATGCACCGCCGGGGCGGCGCTGTCGCACCGGCGACATGCGATCTCGCGCACCGCCACCACCCACGCACCGTCCGCACTGGCACCGAGGCCGCCGTGCGCCCAGCGCTCGCCCTCGGGGGGTTCGGGCGTGAGCGCGGCGTGCGGTCTCGCCCGGCCCACGTTGCAACCACACGCGTTGGTCCGATGCCTCGACGTAGGCGAAGGCGCCCCGCTCGCCGCGACGGGACGAGGCAGCAGGCACCCCCGCCGTATTCATGGACCCGGCTACGAATGCTCACCCCGGGTGCGGAGAGATCCACCACCCCTTCGTCGTCGCCGCGGACGAAGACGACACGACCGCCGTCACGCGGGACGCGACTCGAGCCAGTAGACAGAGGACCCATCGGAGCAGACCTCCGACAGCGAGACCTTTCCCGCCGCGGCCGCCGCGGCATCGAGCGGCGAGGGCCAACGCCCGAACGGAGCGACCGGTGCGTCGGGAGACCCGCGAGACTCGGTTTCCACCGCGGTGAACGCGCCGCTCAGGAAGTGGCGGCGTAGATCGGCGAGACGTCGACCGTGCCGCTGTTACAAGCCGAGATCGAGAGCGGCACCGGGGTCGAGGGGCTCGTCGCCCCCGGGGTGGTGACCGACAAGGTCGAGGACACGGCACAGCTCGTCTCCGAGCCGGTGACGACATCGGAGTACTGGAAGGTGAACTCGGCCTGCTGGCTCGATGCGAGCGTGACCAACGACGGCGGTTGGGACGGGGGACCCGCGATATGCGTGGTCAGGCCCTGCACCACGGTGGTGGGCACGACGGCACCGCTCGCGTTGTAGCGGGTGAGATTCGGGTAGCCCTCGATCGTGCAGGTGCCCGAGCCCACCGCGGTCAAGGTGACCGTCCCGATGATGGTGCCGGCCGCTCCTTGCGTCTGTCCCGGCGTCACGCTGACCTGCTTGCAGGAAGCGATACCCGTCGTCGTCGTGGTGCTCGCCGTCGTGGGCGTCGACAACGGTGGTCGTCGTCGTGCGGTGGACCGTCGTGGTGGTGGTCGTCGTCGTCGAGCTCGGCGTGCCGCTCGAACATGCGGCAGCGATCAGGCCGCCGCACGCCAACGTCGCCACCACGCGCAGGATGCGCCCTGCGCGCATCAACCGTCGAAGTCCTCCGGGCGCACGGATTCGAGAAACTGGCGGAACTCCCCCACCAATTCCTCGGGCACCTCGTCGTCCTCTTCTTCCGTCTCGATCGCCAGGATGATGCCTTCGGACTCCATCAGTTCGTCGGCCACGAAGATGGGCGTTTCGGTGCGCACCGCAACGGCGACGGCGTCGGACGGCCGGCTCGATACGATCGTCCGCTCCTCCCCGCGCCGCAGGTGCAACTCGGCGTAGTACGTCGAAGCACGGAGCTCGGTGATGAGCACCTGCTCCACTTTTATCTCGAGCGCGCCCAGCATGTCCTTCATGAGGTCATGGGTGAGCGGCCGGGGCATGGCCACACCCTGAATGGCGTAGGCGATGGCGGTCGCTTCGGGATTGCCGATGAAGATGGGCAGGGTCCTGCCCTCACCATCCTCTTCTTGGAGAAGGAGGACCGGGGTATTCGTCTGGAGGTCCACCCTGACCGCACGGAGAAGCACTCGGACCATGAGTGAAATGTAGCGCCCGCAGGGAGGGGCCGGATCAGCCCCCGACGTGGCGGCGCAGAGCGGTCCGCAACAACGTGGCCCGCATGGTCTGCCCGAGGGCCCCCAACTCGTCTGCGGCCTCCACCGCCCGTTGCCGGGACTCGGGGTTGCGCTGGCGCAGTAATGGGATGATGACCTGCTCAATTAGGCCCATCTCCCGGTCGACGGCGTTACGGTAGGGACGCAGGTGACGCGCCTCGATGCCGTACTTGCGGAATGCCGCCGCCAGGTTGGCGACCGTCAGCGCATCCTCGTCGAAGGTCGGGATCCCGGCCACCATGGTCGGCTCGATCAGCCCGAAGCCCTGGAGCCCGGCCAGCTCGATCTCGCTGAGCCCGCTGGCCGCGCAGAGTTCTTCGCTCGTCATGCTGGCCCCGGTGACCATGCCCGACGTCGAGGCCGGGCGCGTCCCCGCCGCGCCGCCACCCCGCTCAGCGGCCGGCCCGGCCGATCGGGCCCCTGTCCCGCCCGTCCCCGCCGTCCCACCCTGGCCCGCAGCGGCACTGCCCGCACCGCCGGACCCACTCGACCGCTTGTCCGTGCCGGCCTGGCGTCCACCCTCGGGCCGCGCCGACGCGCCCCCGGCACCACCACCGGCGTCGGACCCGGCGCCCGCGCCTGCGTTCTGCCCGCCGGACCCCCGGCTCGATGCGCCGCGCCCACCTGCGTCGCCAGCTGCGGTGGCGACACTGCCGCCGCCATCCGTCGGACCGTTCGCTCCTGTCGCGCCTGACCCGCCCGCCGCATGCGGCGCCGAGGTCGGTGCGGGGGATGCCGCCGCTGCCTGCGGTGCGGATTCCGCCGCACGGGGCGCGGCTGCCCCGCTCTCGCCCGCGGCACGCGCTGTCGCTGCCGGCGCAATCGCCGTCGGCGCCGTCGCGACAGGTTCAGTGGCGACAGGTTCAGTGGCGACAGGTTCAGTGGCGACAGGTTCAGTGGCGACAGGCACCGCTTCTGCAGGAGTGGTCGTCGATGATGGGCGCGGCGACGCCTGTTGTTCCTGTGCGCCACCATCACCGGTATGGCCGGGGATCGGGGCACCTCCCGGTATCGTGGCGCTCCCCTCGGAATGCGGTGCATCCGGATCGGCCCGCAGGCCCTCGGTGACCGCGGCGGCGGTCGTGGCCGCGGCAACGGCCGCGTCGTGCTCGCGCGGCACGTTCAGGACATCCGTATGACCGGCCGAGTGCGGCGCACCGGGATCGGGCACCGCCTGGAGCGGCGCGGGCTGACGCGCGCTCTCGGGCACACGGGCCACCCGGCGAGATGCGTCCGCCAGTATCCGCGCCATGGCCTCGTCATCGGCTTGCGTCGACTGCTCGTGCGTCCGGCCTTCGCCACGCCCCTCGCTGCGGCCTTCGGTGCGGGCCGCCGTGGTCGTACCCCCGAGTCCGCCGGCGCGGCTGCGCCCCGAGAGCCCGGCTCCGGCCACCGCATGGGCCCGTGCCGAGGCCTTGCCGTTGATCGGCGCACCAGCGGAAGCCGCCGCGGCCACCGGCTCCCCGGCTCCGCCTTCGCTCAGGTCGCCGGCGTCGAGGCGGTCACGGATCACCTTGAGGGGTAGGAAGTGCTCCCGTTGTTGGCGCAGGACCCAGCGGAGACGCTCCACGTCGGCCTCGAAGAACTTGCGGTAGCCCGAGGGCGAGCGTTCGGGGTTCACCAGGCCCTGGCTCTCGAGGAAACGGATCTTGGAGATGGTGACGTCGGGAAACTCCTCGCGCAACAACGTGAGGACGTCTCCGATGGAGAGGTACGTGCGGCTGCTCACTCGTTTCCCGCCACCAGATAGAGCAACTTGAATTTTCCGATCTGTACCTCGTCACCCGGGAGGAGCGTGGCCTCGTCGATGCGTTCGCGGTTGACGTAGGTTCCGTTCAGCGAGCCCACGTCGCGAATGATGAAGGTGCCGCCGTCGATGTGCGTGATCTCGACGTGGCGTCTCGACACCGTGATGTCGTCGAGGAAGATGTCGCTCTCGGGATGGCGACCGGCCCGGGTGATGTGCTCACCGAGGAGGTAGCGCGCGCCCATGTTCGATCCGCGCGTCACGACGAGGACTCCGGCGCCGTGCGGAATCTCCACCAGAGTGGGGGTCGCTTCATCCTCGGAGCTCTCCCCGCTGTCGTCGGACGGATGGAGGGTGATCGTCGCGTCCTCGCCCTCCGCGAGCAGCGCATGGCCACACGATGAGCAGAAGTTCACGCCCTCGGGGTTTCGATGCCCGCAGTTGTTACAGAACACGGCAACCACGGTACTCGACAGCGCGGATTCTTTCCCCGGCCCTGGGGCCAGGGCCGACTTTGCGCTCAACCTGCGGTGAGGTCGCGGTAGGCCGCTGGGTCGAGCAGGGCGTCGAAGGAGGTCGCATCGGCCAGTTCCACTTCGCAGATCCACCCTTCCCCGTAGGGATCCTCATTGATGCGTTCAGGCGCATCGGGGAGGCCGTCGTTCACGGCGGTGATCGTTCCGGCCACCGGTGCGTAGATCTCCGAGACGGACTTGGTCGACTCCACCTCGCCCAGTTTCCCACCCACCTCGACCTCGGTCCCGACCGCCGGCAGATCGACGTAGACGATGTCCCCGAGGGCGTCCTGGGCGTAATCCGTGATCCCCACGCGGACCCGGACACCCTCGGTTCGCACCCACTCATGTTCAACCGAGTACCGGAGGTCGTCTGGAATGTTCATGGGGTGCGACGCTAGCGGACCGCCGGGCTGCGTCACACCCCGACACCCCGTGCCGACTACTCGTCCGTGGGGGGGGCGCCGGCGTGACTCGCCAGCATCTGGCGCAGCCGTTCGACGTAGCCCAGGCTGAGCCGCTCGGAGTCGGCCCGGTCGGCTCCCTCGGCCCACACGTGCGTCGTGGGCTCCTCGGGATCGGGCACGACCAGCACCCACCCGGTCGGGGTGATCACCTTGATGCCGTCGAGGAGCACCAACTCGGCCCCCTCCTCGCCCAACTGCTCCATGAGCGTGCGCATGACCATGCCCTTCTGCTCGAAGGGCGTCTCCACCTCGGTCCGCATGACCGGCAGCTCGGGGACCCGGGCCACCACCTGGGCCAGCGTCTCGCCGGACCGGCCCAGGAGGGCGATGAGGTTGATCAGCGCCGCCGCGCCGTCGAAGGAAGGGAGGAACTCGGGGAAGACGAAGCCGCCCTCCTGATCGGCCGCGAAGCTCACGCCGCCCGAGTCGGCCGCCTCCATCAGCTTGGACGACGACAGGGCGGTGGTCAGGACCTCGGCCCCGCGGGCGGCGCACAGCTCGTCGGCCTTCTGGCTGACGGTGAGCGGGAGGGCGACCCGCACCGGCTTGTCGCGGCCTCCCTTGGCGACATGCGGCGCCGCCGTGACCAGTTCGAGGAACACCATGAGGGCCTCGTCGTTGCTCAGCACGTGGCCGGTCCCGTCGACCAGGGTGAGGTGCTCCCCCCCGGCGTCGATCACCGCGCCGAGATCGGCGCCCGAGCTGCGCACCGAACGGACCACCCGGGCCGCACTCGTGGTCGGGTCGACCGAGATCATCCCGGGCGTCTGCGCGTACGGATTGATGCTCAGGACGTCGGCGTGCACCTTGGAGAGGAGGTTGGGCATCACGTAGCTGGCGGCGCCGTAGGAGAGATCGAGGACGAGCTTGAGCTCGGTCTGCGACGAGTGCGGCAGGTCGAAGGCCTCGACCAGGTCGGCGGTGTAGTGCTCGATCGAGCGCGGGGAGAAGTCGATGTCCCCGATGTCGCCCGCCCTCACCCGGCGGAACTCCTCCCGGTGGTAGAGGCGCTCGATACGCCGTTGCTCGTTCTCCGAGAGATCGAGGCCCTGGGAGTCGAAGAAGCGGATGGCCACCGACTGCGGGTCGTCGGGGCTCAGGCGCACCGTGAGCCCACCCTGGGTGCCTCTGGTGCGGATGTGGTGGCGGGTCACGGGGATGGTCGCCACTTCCAGGTCGGTCACATTCACCCCGACGGAGTTGCAGCCGACCATGAGCGCGCGCTTGATGACCCGGGCCGCCCGGCTCGTATCGCGCGAGGTCGTGATCACCGACCCTTTTTCGAAGGAGGAGGCCCAGGCCTTGGCCAGGCGCACCGCCAGCTCGGGGCTGATGTCGACGTTCACGATCCCCCGCACGCCCTCGCCGCCGAACAGCGTGCGGGCGCCCCCCGACTCCCACACGATCGACGCCTGGACCTGCGCCCCGGCCTCGACCACCTTGTAGGGATAGACCTTGACGTCGCCCTGGACCACGGCGCGCGCCCCGATCAGGCACCCCTCCCCGACCACCGAGCCCGGCTCGCAGCGGGCCCCGCGGCGCAGGTCGCACGAACGCCCCAGCACCGCACCCTCGACCCGGGCCGCCGGGCCGACGTAGGAGTTCCCGCCGACGACCGAATGGCGCACCTCGGCCCGCTCGGCGATGCGGGTGTTGGCGCCGATGGTCGTGTAGGCCCCGATGACCGCGTGCTCGTCGATCGTGCAGTTCTCCCCGATGAAGGCGGGACCGCCCAGCCGGGCCGAGGGGTCGACGGACGATCCCTTGCCGAGCCACACGCCGGGCTGCAGCTCGAATCCCGAAATGTCCACCTCGACCTTGCCGTCCAGGATGTCCTCGTGCGCCTTGAGATACGCCGCCGTGGTGCCGACGTCCTCCCAGTAGCCGTTGGCCACGTAGCCGTAGATCGGCCCGCCCGCCTCGAGGACGGCCGGGAAGACCTCGGCCGAGAAATCGACGGACCGGCCCTCGGGGATGAGATCGAAGATCTCGGGCTCCAGGACGTAGATGCCCGTGTTGATGGTGTCGCTGAAGACCTGCCCCCAGCCCGGCTTCTCCAAGAAGCGCTCGATGCTCCCGTCCTCACGGGTGATCACGATGCCGAACTCGAGCGGGTTCTCCACCGCGCACAGCGCCAGCGTGGCCAAGGCGTTGTTCTTCTCGTGGAACTGCAGCATGGAGGTGAGGTCGATGTCGGTCAGCACGTCGCCCGAGATCACCAAGAAGCGCTCCGTGAGCTCGTCCCGGGCATTGCGCACCGAACCGGCCGTGCCGAGCGGCGTCTCCTCGGTGGCGTAGACCATGCGCACGCCGAGCTCGGAACCGTCGCCGAAGTAACTCCGGATGGCGTTGGGCAAGAAGGCCACGGTGACCACGATGTCGGTGATGCCGTGACGCCGCAGCAGCGAGACGATGTGCTCCATCATCGGCCGGCCGACCAGCGGCAGCATGGGCTTGGGGAGGTTGGACGTCTGTGGGCGCAGGCGTGTCCCTTCACCACCCGCCATGATCACTGCCTTCATTGGACTGCCTTCATTGGACTTCCTTCCTGCTCATGCCGCGCTTTTCTCCGGCGCACCCTCGGCGGCGGCCGACGCCGAGCGGCGGGCGGCGCGCCCCGAGCGCAACGCGTCGCGGGCGGGCCCCACGTACCCGGCGGCGGCGATCCAGGCCAACGTCAGGCCGATGATGCCGCAGACCCAGGCCGCCACGCGGAAGGGTTCCTGCCACGCGGCGTTGCCATAGGAGATCAGGAAGCCCGGGTACGCGAACATCAAGGCGAATGTTCCCGCTTTGCCCACCCACAACACATTTATCCTCGCCGCGCCCAGGGCGGCGAGCAGGAGCACCATGACCGACACCAACACCTCGCGGGCGATGGTGGCCAGCCCGAACCAGAGCGGGACCGCCCCGTGCACGATGACCGCGATGACAGCGGTGCCGACCAGGATCCGGTCGGCGGCGGGATCGAGGACCTTGCCCAGCGTCGAGACCTGGTGGTACCGGCGGGCGACGTAGCCGTCGATCCAGTCGGTCGCGCCGAGGGCGGCCAGCAGCAGGGCCGACGCGGTCTGGCGGTGCAGGCCGAAGAGCAGCCACAGGAACAACGGGATACAGAGGAGCCGGACGAGCGTGATGAGGTTGGGAGCGGTCAGTACCCTGCTCAGACCCTCTTCTTCGTCCACCGGGCCCATTCTACGGGAGCGACCCTCCCGGGCCGCGGCCAATCGCGATGCGGCCTCGTGCGCCGAGCTATGGCGGTGCGGCCATCTGCCCCATGGCCACCCCCGGCCCGGCGGTCCCGGCGGCGTCCACCCGTGGTCCCGAATTGGGCATCGCTGATCGGGCCCTATGTGCGAGAGTGGCGCGATGCCGCGATTCGAACCGTTCCGAGGGCTGCGCTACGCCCCGGGAGTGCCGATCGGCCAGGTCATGGCGCCGCCCTACGACGTGATCAGCTCGACCGAGAGAGTGCATCTCGCCTCACGCCACCATGCCAACGCCGTCCTGGTCGAACTGCCTGAACCCGACCTCCAGGGCGGCCGTGACCGTTACCAGGTGGCCGCCGCACTTCTTCGCGCGCTGGCAGGCCGAGGGCATCCTGCGGGCCGACCCGACGCCGTGCCTCTACCCCTACCGGATGACGGACAAGGCCGGACGGGCCTCGACCGGGGTCATCGGCGCCCTCGGCCTGGCCGAGCCCGGACAGGAGAGCGACATCCTGCCCCACGAACAGACGCTGCCCAAACCCAAGAGCGACCGTCTCGACCTGCTCCGGGCCACCCGGGCCAACCTCTCGCCGATCTGGGGGCTGTCGCTCCGGCACGGGTTGACGGCCACGTTCGACCCCACCGAGGACGAGCCGAGTGCGGACGCCTACGACGACGACGGCGTGCGCCACCAGCTCTGGGTGCTCGATGACCGCGACGCCATCGACGCCATCACCACGGCCGTGGCCGAAGCGCCCGTGGTCATCGCCGACGGGCATCACCGCTACCAGACGGCCCTGACGTATCAAGGGGAATGCCGGGCCGCCAACGGTGGTGCAGCCGGCCCGTACGATCTCGTCCTGGCCCTCATCGTGGAGTTGGCCGAGGACCAGCTCACCGTCGGCGCCATCCACCGCACGATCTCGGGCCTGCCGCCCGACTTCGATCTCGCCGCCGCCTGCGCACCCTGGTTCGACGTCGTGCGGGCCGGGGCCGCCGACGAACGGACACTCGGTGCACTGGCCGAGGCGCGTTCACTGACCCTGGTCACCGGGGGCAGCGCCTACCTGTTGCACCCGTTGGAGGCGACCTACGAAGCGGCGGACGGGAGCGACCTCGATTCCAGCCTCATCGCCGTGCTGCTGTCACACCTGCCCCCGCACGAATCGATGCACCGTCACAGCGTGACCGAAGCCATTGCGGCGTTGGACGACGGCGAGGCGCAGGCCGCCTTTCTCCTCCGTCCGGTCACCGTCGCCCAGATCGGGTCATGGGCCGCCGAGCGCAAGCGGATGGCGCCCAAGACGACGTTCTTCAGCCCGAAGCCCCGGACGGGAATGGTCTTCCGCTCGCTCGACCTGTAGGCGCCGCTTCCGCCCGCCCGGCTCCTTCGGGCACCGGGCGCAGGTGCGTGATCTCGGCCCAGGCCGGACGGATCCGACCCTGCAGGGTCGCCCAGGCGCGTACCGAGCTTCTGCGCAGCGCAGCCGGGGCGAGGCGCCCCGGTCCCGGGCGGACCTGTCCCTGTCCCTGGCCCTGGCGGCCCTGTCCCTGCCCGCTCACCCGTCCTCCGACGCCGAGCCGGCCCTGGCCGCTCTCCCCCCGGTCACGGTTCAGCCCCCGCTTGGCGCTCCAGACCTCCGTCGACCGGGCGGCGGCCTGCGGGCGGGCCACCGACTCGACCACGGATTCGCCCAGCGCATCGGCGAAGATCCCGATCAGCGCGGGTACATCGCTCAGCTCGATAGGAGTCGACGCCACGCACACGCCGCCCCGCCATTGGCTCAGCACGATCTTGCGCTCGGCCTGATGGCGCGTCACCCGGAACGAAGCGCCGTTGCCCCGCGCGTCAGGGATGGTCAAAGTCTTCGGAGTCCCGCCCACACTTGTGAGTATGACGAGCCGGAGGCCTCCTGTCGAGAGTGCGCCCCGCGCAGGCACGACCCGGGCCCCGGCCAACAGGCCGGCCGCAGTCCCGGCCGACGGCCCGACTGAGGGCGACCGGAGGGCCTAGTCGACCGTCCAGCTGGAGCCGGAGCGCAGGAGCGCCGCGATGTCGCCGAGACCGCGCTTCTCCTGGGTCTGCACGATCTGCTGGGACATCTGCGTCCCGTACTCGGGCCGCTCGACGGCCCGGAAGACGCCGATCGGCGTCGGCTCGTAAGGGCCGTTGGCCAGCCGTGACAGGGCGAAGGCCAGGCCGGGATCGTCACGCTTCTCGTCGTGGATGAGCAGCCCGGCCGTGCCGGCCTCGCCCACCGGGACGATCTCGAGCCCGCCGTCGGCCCGCTGCGCCACCCCGCGCTGCTCGCCCTCGGCGCCGAAGACGATCGGCTGGCCGTGCACGAGCGGGATGAGCATGTTGGAGCGGACCTCTTTGCCGGTGATCTTCTCGAAGGCGCCGTCGTTGAAGACGTTGCAGTTCTGGAGGACCTCGACGAAGGAGGCGCCGTTGTGCTGATGGGCCCGCCGGAAGGTCTCCTGCATGTGGGCCCGGTCCATGTCGTGGGTGCGGGCCACGAAGGTGGCCTCGGCGCCCAGAGCCAGGCTGACCGGGTTGAAGGGCGTGTCGAGGGAGCCGAACGGGGTGGACTTGGTCACCTTCGACACCTCGGACGTGGGCGAGTACTGGCCCTTGGTCAGCCCGTAGATCTGGTTGTTGAACATCAAGATGTTGACCCGCACGTTGCGGCGCAGGGCGTGGATGAGGTGGTTCCCACCGATGGACAGTGCGTCGCCATCGCCCGAGATGACCCACACGTCGAGATCCGGGCGGCTCGTCGCCAACCCGGTGGCGATCGCCGGGGCGCGCCCGTGGATGGAGTGCAGCCCGTAGGTGTTCATGTAATACGGGAAACGGGCGGCACACCCGATGCCCGAGAGGAACACGGTGCTCTCGCGGCGCACGCCGAGGTCGGGCATCATCATCTGGACGGCGGCGAGGATGGAGTAGTCCCCGCACCCGGGGCACCAGCGCACCTCCTGGTCGCTGCTCCAGTCCTTGCGGGTGGTCACCGGGATGGCTGTGGTCGTCATGACTTTCCTCCGAGAATGGTCGTGATGGCCGCTTCGATCTCCATGACGCGGAACGGCATGCCCTGCATCTTGCTGAGGGACTTGGCGTCGACGAGGAAGTCGCTGCGGAGGATCCGGCTGAGCTGGCCGAGGTTCATCTCGGGCACGAGGATCTGGCTGTAACGGCCCAGCACCTCGCCCAGGTTCGACGGGAACGGGTTGAGATAGCGCAGGTGGGCGTGGGCCGCTTTCATGCCACGGGCCCGGACCCGCTTCACACCGGCCGCCACGGCGGCGTACGTCGAGCCCCAACTCACCAAAAGGAGTCGGGCATCGCCCGACTCGTCGTTGACCTCGAGCAGCGGGATGTCCTTGGCGATCCCGGCGATCTTGTCGTTCCGCAGATGCACCATGCGCTCGTGGTTGACCCCGTCGTAGGAGACGTTCCCACTGCCATCGGCCTTCTCGAGACCGCCGATGCGGTGCTCGAGGCCGGGCACGCCGGGTGGGGCCCAGGGGCGGGCGAGCGTCTCCGCATCGCGGATGTAGGGCCAGAAGACCTCGGTCCCATCCTCATCGGTGTGATTGGGCGCCGAGGCGAAGCCGGGCTCGATCGGCTCGAAGGAGTCGAGGTCGGGCAGCTTCCAGGGCTCGGCCCCGTTGGCCAGGTAGCCGTCGGACAGCATGATCACCGGCGTGCGGTACTTGACGGCCAGGCGCACGGCCTCGATGGCGGTGGCGAAGCAGTCGCTCGGGTTCTGCGGGGCGATGATGGGCAGCGGCGCCTCGCCGTGGCGGCCGTACATCGCATGGAGGAGGTCGGCCTGCTCGGTCTTGGTGGGCAGGCCGGTGGACGGGCCGCCCCGCTGCACGTCGACGATGACCAGGGGCAGCTCGAGGTTGATGGCCAGGCCGATCGTCTCGGACTTGAGGTCGAGGCCGGGACCGCTGGTGGTGGTCACGCCGAGCGCCCCGCCGAAGGACGCACCGAGGGCGGCGCCGACGCCGGCGATCTCGTCCTCGGCCTGGAAGGTGCGGATGCCGAATTCCTTGCGCCGGCTCAGCTCGTGGAGGATGTCCGAGGCGGGGGTGATCGGGTAGCTGCCCAGGAAAAGGGGCAGGCTGGCCAGCCGGGCCGCTGCGATGAGGCCCCAGGCCGTCGCCGAGTTGCCGGTCACCTGGACGTACTCGCCCGGCTCGAACGTCGAGGGGCGCACCTCGTAGTTGGACTCGAAGAGCTCGGCCGTCTCGCCGAAGTCGAAGCCGGCCCGGAAGGCCCGGGTGTTGGCCTCGGCCACCTGGGGCTTGGCCCCGAAGCGCTCGGTGATCCAGGCCAGCGTCGGCTCGATCGGACGGGTGTAGAGCCAGCTCACCAGCCCGAGGGCGAAGAAGTTCTTGGAGCGCTCGGCGTCACGGGGCTTGACACCCGCTTCCTTGCAGACCTCCTGGGTGATGGAGGTCATCGGGACCTCGTAGACCGTGTAGGCCCCGAGCGAACCGTCGGTGAGCGGGTTCTCGGCGTAGCCGGCCTTGGCCAGGTTGCGGTCCTCGAACGCATCGCTGTTGATAAGGAGGATCGTGCCTTTGTCCATCAGGTCGATGTTGGCCTTCAACGCGGCCGGGTTCATGGCCACCAGCACGTTCGGCGAGTCGCCCGGCGTCAGGATGTCGTGGTCGGAGATGTGGACCTGGAAAGCGGAGACGCCGTTGAGCGTGCCGGCCGGGGCCCGGATCTCCGCCGGGAAGTCCGGGAAGGTCGACAGGTCGTTCCCCAAGAGCGCGCTCGATGTGGTGAAGCGGTCTCCCGTGAGCTGCATCCCATCGCCGGAGTCCCCCGCAAACCTGACGATGACCTGATCAAGCTGGGCTGTGTGCTGCTCGGTTCCGGTTGCCACGCGCTGTGTCCTTCTTCCTCGTATCTCGGCATGTCGCCGCCGGCATAGGCGTGGAGCCCCCTCGTGCGCCTGTCAACACCCCTCGTTCGGAGCGCGCCCAACTAACGGCCGAATCTCTCGTTCGGGCGTCCATCCTACTCCCACGCCGACCTGGGCCTCCGGCATAGGGCTGCACGCTGGGCCTTCCCGGTCCGGCTCGTCGCTCTGGTGGGCCGAGCCCTACCCTTCCCTCACGTACCCGAACAGGATCGCGGTCGAAAGCAGGCGATCCGTCAGCCCCAGATGAGCACAAACGACCCCGCCCCTGACCAGCAGGCCATCGCCCAGCACCGCCGGGTGTATGTACCGGTCGCGGGTCAATAGCTGTGGCGGCGGCGGTGTGGCGGGGCGATCCGGCTCGGGCCAGGCGTCGACCAGGACCGCGAGGGTGAATCCCTCGGGTGGTTCATCGACGTCGAGGGACCGGACGCCCTCAAGCGCCGGGTCATGGTGGGACGTGGTCTCGGTGACGTCTATGACGACGGCGCAACGTGTCGGCTTCACCGGGTGACCGACGACCCAAGAAGCCATTCCGGACAGCTCGTGATGGAAGAAGCGGGCAACGGGCTCATCCCAGGTGACCAGCCGCGAGGTACCGGGCGCGACGATTGACCGGGACCAGCGCACCCCTCCCACTCGGCCCTCCTCCTGCCAACGGAGCAGGGTGCGGAAATGACGCCGGAGTCTCCCGAGATGGAGGGGTTCCATGGCGCCGCTGATCTCGGCGCCGCCGCGACGCGCGAGATCGTGATGGGCGGTGTCCGCCGTGCGCTTCCACGCCGCCTGCACCTCCTCGGCCCAGCCGGGAGGCGAAAGCACACCGGCCGCGGTCAACTGCCACCGCTGCAGCCTGTCGAGTGGTCGGACGACGGGCCAGGCGGGCGGAGTCGACTCGACGACGACGACAGAGGCCTCGTCGAGCAGGTACGGAAGGCAGGCCCCGTGACCGGGGTGACGCACCCATGCGGTCCAGGCATCGTGGTGCACGGTGACGGGGATCGCCATTGCGTCCGGTGCGCCGCTCATGCCCTCGAGCTGGCACCACGCCGATCTGTACGGCAGCAGATCGAGGTCTACCGCGAGCTGGGCCCGGGCCGAACTCGGCACGAGGTGATCTGGTGCGTCGGCGAGCAACACGGCATACCGCGGGCTTCGCTCGCCTGCGTCACCTACCACCGGACCCAACCGTTTACCGTGAACCGCCCGTCCTCGAACCGCCGCGACGGCACCGAAACCGTGCTCACCTCGTGGAGGAAGCGGGGAGAGAAGCAGACCATCCGGTTCTGCCGAGGCACGACGTCGACGCATTGGGCCGTGCGGTCACCGGGATCCCCGGCCAGGCGGTCCACAATCCGCAACCGTCCCCCGGTGAACGCCTGGGGCTCACGGAAGAAGAAGTAGACAAAGGCGAGGCGCCGGTCGGTGAGGACGGAATCAGTGGCGTCGACGTGGCCTTGAAAGTGTCCTTGGTCCTCGCTCGTCGCCATCTGGACGTCGATGGCGGTGGGTCGGACCGGGGTATGGCCCATCTTGCTCAGGACGTCGGGCAGCACCCGCCGCAGTTCCGACCTGAAGAGCTCCACGATCCAATCCGCCGGATCGGGCATGACTCGGGAGTGCCGGTACGTGGTATCCACGCCGCCGTCTCCGGGCAGCACGAGCACCCGGCTCGGTACGAAGTGATCGGCCGAGCCCAGCCCGTCTGCGCGCAGGCGGGACAGGACAGGCGGCGCGAGGAATTCCTCGAGGATGACGACCGAGAAGGTGTCGACGTTGCGGATCCCCCACAGCGAAGGGGCGAGCACGCCCGTCGCATCGGTCACGGCGCCGCCTCGCCCGTCCCCGACCCCGACCCGGCCCCCGTCCCCGACATCCTCATGGCGCGGACGCCGCCCACGAGTGCCTGCAACGTGTGGCCGGTGTAGTCGATCTGGAGCGACGACCCGGTCAGCGACGATCGGACCCCGCCGAGCACCCTCGCCGGCTCCGCTGTCCAATAGGTGTCCTGCGCCCGGAAGAGCAACCGGTCCGTAAAGGCCATCGCCGCCTGCCAGCACGCACCGAGCCTCTGGGCCCGGTCCTCGTCGCCGAGCGCGATGGCGGACCGCCATCCGGCCGCGATCCCCTCGGCACTGAAGGCGGTGTCGAAGCCGGGTCCTCCCGTACCCATGCCGGAATGGAAGCTCCCATCGATCTGGAGCTGCCGGGCGGCCATCCACTCCGCCAACTCGATCGCCACCTCGTGGTAGCCCAGATCACCGGTCAGATCGGCCACGAGGTTCCACACTTGGGCATGCCATACCATCAGCCGCCACGGACGTACGAGCCGCGCCCGGCGGAGGTACCACTCGCAGACGGTCTTCCAATCGAGACCGAGATCGTCGCCGATGGCCAGGCCGTACAGCGCCAAATTGAAGAGGACTACGCCCGGGAACAGGTCAGCGTCGGCCCGCGTCTTCGTGGTGCGGGGCGGGAGGATACAACCGTCGCTGCCGATGCATGCACGGAGCTTTGCCGCGAGGGCGGTCGCCTCGGGCGATTCCACCAGGTCCGGCCGCGCCCCGGCGATCGACCCCAGGAGGTAGGCCTCGGCTGTCGTCCCGGCACGGTGCCCCGGTATGACGAGGTTTGGCGTTGTCCCACCTCGTAGGTGTGACAACGCGAACTCAATGCCCGGCAAGGCGGCGGAACACCAACTGTCCTCTGCTCCCACCCGTCCCGCATCGTGCAGCACGCGCAGGGCATGGAGGCAGCGCGCCGCTGTTCCCTCCCGGACATAGGTTCCCTCGAGCGCCCGTAGGGAGTACGCCGGCCATCCGGCACCGTCGAACCGACGAATGAGGTGCTCGGCGAGAAGAGGGAGATCCCCGGGCCCGATGGCCTGGCCCGGTGGACGCCGGCAGCTCCCGCTCTCGACCTCGAAGTCGCCCTCGGGGCCCCGCACCCAGGTGACGGTCTTGTACGTGGTCCAGCTGGCCGACCCCTCCTCCACGATGCCGGCTTCGGCCAGGAGAGTGGCGGCAAGCTCATGTTTCGTGCAGTCGTGCTGCACGATCGCGGACTCGAGGAAGATGGCCGAGGCACTCCCTTGACGGACGGCGAGCGAGTCGCGACCCCGGCGGAGCTTCTTGGCGGCTTTCTCTGCCGTGGCCACGCCGAGATCTTCCGGGCTGTGCAGAAGACTCACCGAATACGCGACCGGTGCGTTGTCATCCGAAAGCCCCGCCCCCGCACCGACGAAGGCCCCCGCCCCTGCCCGCACCAGGGCCAGATCAAGGCTCGATCCTGAGGCTACGAAGCACCGGGGCGTGCTCCGGTCGTACAAGGTGACCGCGACACCGGAGATGGCCTCCGCGAAAAGATCGTCGGGCAACGCCCACCGGTTCGGTGGGCGGTCCCCGTCCTTTACCGACGTGAGCACCTCCTGCGCCCGCTCGAGGAGGCGTTGCCCGACGTCCGGTACGTCCAACCAACCATCTGTCGTTCGGACATCGACCCCATAGGGCGGCCAGCTCTCGCCCGGCTCGACCCGTTTGAACACGTCATGGCGGAAGACGTCGTGCTCTTCGAGATCGAACAGCCGGGCGTTCGTCGAACGAGCATGCCGATACTGCTCCTGGGTGCTGGTGAAATACTGCGTGTTGGGCAGGGCACCACCCCGCCGGCGGGGGACCACCCGGCTCCGCACGACGATGCCGTAGCGGGAGAAATCGAGTGCCGCCGGCGCGACCGCCTCGAGTGGACCGAAGAAGCTCACGGCGAACTTCGACGCATCGAGCTCGGCTCGAGTGAGGGGTCGGGGCAACGAACGGAGCGTCGCTGCAGTGGCGAGCACAAGGTCGCGACATGGGTCAGCATCGTTCGGGTCGAAGTGCCAAAAGCCCCGTCTCGCCAGCCGCTGATCATCGTGACGCCGACGAAGGCTTACGAAGGTGCCACCTCGCCCGTCCTCGATGCGGTCGAAGGTGGTCGGAGGGCCCAGGACCTCGTCATGCGCAATGAGGTGTTCTGCCACCCGTCGGGCTGCCTCGGCCGGGTGCAAGCCCGAAGGGACCGATCGCTCGGACCAGGCAGCGGGCGTGGCGGCGACGAAGCCGGGGATCGGGTCCGGGTCGCGCATCCCCAGGTCGTCCCAGATGTTGAAGGAGATGGCCACTCGATATCCCAGCGCCTCCGCACGCTCCCGGCCGCCCCGCGAGGAGAAGTCGACGAGACAGGCCGTACCCTCGACCTTGTATCCCTCATCCTCCAGCGCCGCACACGCTTCCCGGAACGACGTGCCCGAGCTCATCGAGTCGTCGACCACGATGACGGGCGTCGACCTGTCGCCTGCGCCATCGATGCGCCGCATCGCCCCATAGCGCTTCTTCTCCGAGCGCACGAGGAGGCCCGTGTAACGCCCGCCTCCCGCTTTCACCGTGGCGGTCATGAGCGGGAGGGCTCCCATTCCGTAGGCGGCCAGTTGGGTTCCTTCGAATGGTTCGAGGAGACGGAGCATTTCCTCGGCCAAGATCGTCATTCCCTGGCTGGTCATGGTGATCGGCCAGAGATAGAGCATCCATCGACCGGGCCGGCCGAGACGGTTGGCGATGCGTTGCTGCTCGTCGGCGTAGAGAAAGCCCTCACGCTTGATGAGGGAAAGGAGTTCGGCTCGTCGGCCCTCCATGGGTTCGCTACTCATCGGTTGAGCGGGTCGTCACTCCTCTTCGCGGACCTCGCCCAACCGCTCGATGTCAATCTCGATGATTCCCTCCCGCTCGGCAATCCGCTCGACGAACTCTCCACGCCCGCCCTCGCCGACCAGACTGTTGGGCCCACCACCGCCGACCTCCGCCTCGGTCTCGGTCTCGGTCTCGGTCTCGGTCTCGGTTTCGGTTTCGGAATCAGCATCGCCCCCGCGACTGCCGCTGTCACCACCGCTGTCACCACCGCTGTCACCGTCGGCATCGCTGTCGGTCTCGGTGTCGCTGTCACTGTCACTGTCCGCATCGCTGTCGCTGTCGCTGTCGGCATCGCCACCGCTGTCGCTGTCGGCATCGCCGCCGCTGTCGGCATCGCTGTCACTGTCGCTGTCGGCATCGCTGTCGGCGTCGGCGTCGGCGTCGGCGTCGGCGTCGGCGTCGCTGTCACTGTCCGTATCGCTGTCGCTGTCTGTCTCGGGGGAGGAACGCGCGTCGGGATGCCTGGCCCCTGGGGATCCTCAATGAGGGTGGGAATACCAGGACCCTGCGGGTGCTCGATAAGGGTGGGAAACCCCGGTCCTTGCGGGAGCTCGACCAGAGTGGGTTCAGGCTGATCCTCGCCAGACCCCCTGACCGGGACCTCCTCCCCCCCTCTGAAGCGGCCGGCCTGTTCGACCTCTTTCTCGAGGGCCGACTCGCGCAACGGGGTCTTGTCGTCGTCGTCGTTCAGCGCTTCCCTGGTCGCTTCTACTTCGTCACGCCGTTCGGAGGGACGGTCATCGTTGCTCATGAGATATCTCCCTCAGATAGTCCTTCGACTGAAGACGATTCGCCGGCCTCGTAAATGCGGTGAGCCCCACCAGTAGTTTTACATACATGTCCGCACGCTCGCTCGGGTGGCCGTTCATCACACTGACTGATCAACGCGGCGCGCCGTTCGGCTATGTCGCCGTCGGAGGGCCGATCCGCACAGCCCGCCACATCGAGGTGTTCCACCAACTGCGCGCACGTGTGCGGTTCGTTGGCTTCACGAGCTACCTCGATTTTCCGGTCTGTCGATCGACCGGGGAGCCAGGGCCCGACAGTCGGCCGATTCGAGCGCCCGACATCAGCCGATCATGCGTCGCGTGGTGCCATTGCTTCCGTGAACCTGGCCGCTACCTTCCGGCGGGCGTACCCGCCATCCTGCTGCCGCAGTCCGATTTCATCGACCCCGCCGTCGTGGCTACTTTGGGAAGCCCACTGGGCGGGGAGGAAGATCGTCCGGCTGACTTCGACTACGAGTACGACTTCGTCTACGTCTGCGACCAAGGGTGGTGGAAGGAGTTCGCCAAGAACTGGGATCTCGCGCGCCGATGCCTCCCGGTCCTCTGTGGGGAGCTCGGACTCAAGGGGCTCCTCGTCGGGCGGGAGCGTATCGACGATCTTCCCTCTCACGTACCGGGCCCAAAGGGAAGCCTCACGGTCGAACCACTCCTCCCCTGGGCGGAGCTCCTGCAGCGGTTCCGGCGGTCGCGGATGGTCTTCGTGTCGAGCGGGATGGACCCGTCGCCCCGCGTCATGGCTGAGGCACTGGCCCTGGACACACCGGTCCTCGTCAACCAGGAGATCTTGGGGGGCTGGCACTATGTGAACCCGAGCACCGGCCGATTCTTCTCCGGGCCAGGCGACGTCGCGGTCGCCGCGCAACTCCTCCTTGACAGTGTGCGCGAGGGCACCTTGAGCCCTCGACGTTGGTACGTCGAGCACCATGGCCCCGAGCACGCCGGACCGCGGCTGGCCCGCTTCCTCAAATCTTTGGATCCTGCGCTGGCCGGCCTCTCCGACGTCGGCCTCGACTACAAACTCGGCCTCGAAGAGGTTCTGGCGCCAACGTAGCGGCGCAGTGCGCGCATCATGGCCATCGCGACCGTGATGTGCGCCGCGGGGGTTGTGGTGGTGCCGCCTCGGACGTCCTCAGCTCACGAGCCCGATGGCCTGGGCGGCCACCCCGAGCGGGAGCTTGCCCGAGGAGAGCAGGGCATCGTGGAACGCCGAAAGAGCTCCCGTCCCGGCCGCTGTCCACGGCCGCGGCCATCCGTTCGATCTCCATGGCCCCCGTGAGGTACGAGGAGGCCTGGGTGGGATAGGAGCAGTAGCGCAGGACCTCGCGGTACGCCGTGGGCCCCGGGAATCCGCAACGCTCGGCCATGAAGGAGGTGGCCTCCTCGATGCTCATCTCCCCGAGGTGCAGGCTGGTGTCGACCACGATCCGCCCGGCCCGGAAGAGGCGCATGTTGAGCTGGGCCAGCTTCGCCTCGGGCGTCAGGTAGAAGCCGTGCTCCCCCACCATGTTCTCGACGTAGAGGCCCCAGCCCTCGACCATGTACGTGCTCTGCAGGACCTGGCGCAGGGCGGAGGCGCCCGGGGCGGCGGCGAACTGGGCGGCGGCGAAGTGCAGGTGGTGGCCGGGGTAGGCCTCGTGCGCCGTGACACCCGGGATCTCGAAGTACGAATTGGAGCGCAGGCGTGCCTGCTGTTCCTCCGGCGTGGCGTCGTCGGGGGTGAAGGGCACGTTGAACGTCCCGTGGGCACGTGGCCCGAAGGACGGGGGCGGGAAGTACGACGCCACGGGAGCGGCGGCCCGCAGGAACAGCGGAGCCGGCTCCACCGCACACTCCTCCCCTTCGGGGATGGAGACCAGGCCGCTTTCGCGCACGAAGGCCCGGGCGCGTGCGGTCTCGTCGCGGTAGCACCGCAGCAGGTCGTCCATGGACGCCGGGTGGTCGTCGCGCAGCGCGCTGACGACGGGACGCCAGTCCGAGGTTCCGCCGATCTTCCCGGCCAGCTCCCCCATCCGGGCATCGAGCGACGCGACCTGCTCGGCGGCCCATCTCGCGCAGGGCGTGGACGTCGAAGGCGAAACCCTCCCCGACCCGCAGGACGGCGTCGTAGTTGTCCTCGCCGTACACGAAACTCCCGGTCGCCCTCTTCGCCAGTATCGGCGAGATACGTCCCGAATTCGTCGTACGCCTCCGCCGCCTCGGCTCCCGCCTGGCGCAAGTCCTTGCGGTGTGCCGGGCTCTGCACGAACGCCTCGAGGCCCTCGCGCATGAAGGCCGCCTGCGCCGCCGTGTTCGGCAGCGCCCACTGCCGCAGGAGCTCGGCGTCGACCAGGGCCGGGTCCAGGTTCTCGCGCCCAGCGGCCAGGGCCCCCGGAACCTGGCGCACCCGCTCGACCGCGGCCGCCGTGGCCGCCGCCTCGTCACGGGTCCCGTGCACGAAGAGCTCGAAGACACCGTTCTCCAGGTAGGTCGTGGGGTAGCGGCGCCAGTGCGCGAAGCCGGCGGTCGCCACCTGCTGGCCCAGATGCGCCTGCAGCAGGGCGAGATCGACCCGCTGGTCGTGGGTCAGGGCCTCATCGGTGGCTCCTGTGCCGGCCCCTGGCCCGGCCGCCCCGGTCGACGAGAAGTGTTCCAGCCAGCGCTTTCGCCGCCGCCTCTCGTGAGGCGAAGCCGTCGGCACTGAAGTCGGGCAACTGCGCATCCCACTCGGTCAACCCGAAGAAGGTCGCCCCGACCGGCTCGGCCTCGAAGTACTCGTGCAGGAACCGGGCCACGTCCCGGTCGAACGCACCCGCCGTACTCGCATTGGCACTGGCATTGGCACGGGACTCGCCTGACTCTGCATCGCCCATCAGGCGATGGTCACCTCGTCGCTGAGATACACGTCCTGAATGGAGTGGATGAGTGCCGCCCCTTCGGCCATCGGGCGCTGAAACGCCTTGCGGCCCACGATCAACCCCATGCCGCCCGCCCGTTTGTTGATGACGGCCGTGCGCACCGCTTGGGCCAGGTCGCTGTCGCCCTTGGACTCGCCGCCCGAGTTGATCAGGCCGATGCGCCCGGCGTAGCAGTTGACGACCTGCCAGCGCGTCAGGTCGATGGGGTGCTCCGTGGTGAGCTGGTCGTAGACCAGCGGGTCGGTCTTTCCGAAGCCGATGGCGTTGTAGCCCCCGTTGTTCTCGGGCTGCTTCTGCTTGATGATGTCGGCCTCGATGGTGACGCCGAGGTGGTTGGCCTGACCCGTCAGGTCGGCCGACAACTCGTAGTTCACGCCGTCCTTCGTGAAGGCGCCGTTGCGCAGGTAGCACCACAGCACGGTGAACATGCCGAGTCGGTGCGCCTCGGCGAAGGCGTGCGAGATCTCCTGCAGCTCGCGGTCGGCGTCGTCGGACCCGAAGTAGATGGTGGCGCCGATCCCCGAAGCCCCCAGGTCCGCTGCCTGCTGCACGGCGCCGAACATGATCTGGTCGTAGGTGTTCGGATAGTGCAGGAACTGGTTGTGGTTGATCTTGACGATGAACGGGATCCGGTGGACGTAGCGCCGCGAGACCATCCCGAGCGTTCCGAGCGTCGTCGCCACGGCATTGCATTCGCCGGCCAGCGCCAGCTCGATGATGTTGGCCGGGTCGAAGTAGGCCGGGTTCTTGGAGAAGCTGGCCGCGGCCGAATGCTCGATGCCCTGGTCAACGGGGAGGATCGAGATGTAGCCCGTGCCGGCGAGCCGCCCGTGGTTGAACAACGTACCCAGGTTGCGCAGCACCGTCGGTGAGCGGTCGCTGTCGGTGAAGACCCTGCTCAGGTAATCAGGACCGGGCAGCACGAGACCTTCGGAGGGGAAGGCCTTGGCGCTGTGCCCGAGTAGCGAATCCGCGTCATCACCCAGCAGGGCATGGAGATCGAGGCTCATACCCCAATCCTACCGGAGCCCCATGGGGGGTCCCCGTGAGGGACCGGTTCGGCCTCCCGATGGACCCGTTTAGGCTCCCGGGGACCGGTTCGAGCTGGGCAGGTGATGCCAATCGGGGACAGCGCGAGCGTACTGTGCAGGGCTGGAGGATCACCGGTGGACGGATGTACATCCGCGGCCGGGGGAAGGGTTACTGGATGCAGGTTCTCGAGGCCCACGGGAAGCCGCCGCGACGCGGTCGCACGTGGCTCTTGATCGGCGGGGCGGTCGTGCTGGTCGTGGCCGCCGCTGCGATCGCCTACGGCGTCGGCAAGTCCTCCAACGGTTCGAAGAACGCGGGAGCCGGCGGCACGACGCAGACGACGGTGAAGCCCACTCCCCTCTCCGTCGTCGCCACCAGCCCCACTTCGGGCACGACGGGCGCCGCCACCAACGCCGACATCAGCATCACATTCTCGACCCCGGTCACGCTCGGGACGACCACGCCGACGATCTCACCCCCCGTGGCCGGCGCCTGGGTGCAACCGAGCCCGACCACCCTTCGCTACGACCTGGCCGGTCCGTTCATCCCCTCGACGAGCGAAGTGGTGACCATCCCCGGGCGGAAGCACGGGGATCAAGGCCAAGGACGGCGGGTCGCTTCCCGCCGCCTCGACGTTCACCTTCACCGTGGCGGACGGCAGCGTCCTGCGGCTCCAGGAGCTGCTGGCGCAACTCAACTTCCTCCCCGTATCGTTCACCCCGAGCAGCACGGCCGCGCTGGCGCCGCAGGACACGGCCGAGCCGACCTTGGGCACCTTCGCCTGGCGCTGGCCGATGCCCGCCGAGCTGACGTCGCAGTGGACCCAGGGCGTCGAGACCGTGATCACCAAGGCGGCGGTCGAGATGTTCGAGAACCAGAACGGCCTGACCGTCGACGGGTTGGCCGGCCCCAAGGTGTGGTCCACCCTGCTGGCCGATGCCGCCGCGGGCAAGGTCGACGCCGCGCCCTACACCTACGTCCTCGTCACCAAGGTCCTGCCGGAGAACCTGACCCTGTACAACAACGGCGTGGCCCAGTACACGGGCATCCCCGTCAATACGGGCGCCCCCGGGGCGGACACGGCTGACGGCACGTATCCAGTCTTCGAACATGTGACGTCCTCGGAGATGAAGGGGACGAACCCCGACGGCTCGACCTACGACGACCCGAATGTCCCGTGGGCCAGCTACTTCAACGGAGGCGATGCGCTGCACGGCTTCGTGCGGGCCAAGTACGGCTTCCCCCAGAGCAACGGCTGCGTCGAAATGACGGTGGCCAACGCCGGCATGCTCTGGCCCCTGACGCCCATCGGCACGCTCGTCACCGTGGAGGGCCCGGCGTCCTGACGCTGAGGCGTCAGCGTCGGCTGGTGGCCATCTGACCCAGGCGCGACAGCGTCAGCTCTTTGGCGTGGCCAGGGTATCGGGGGTGGCCGGGGTCTTGGGGGTGGCCGCGGGCTTGGGGCGGCTCCGAGGGCTCGAGCGGGGTCTGCTCACGGGACCCAGTGCCATCAGGCGCTCCGCCACGTCGTAGGCCTCACGGTCCACCCGCAGTATCCGCTCGAAGAGCTCGCGGGCCCGTGGCACGTCGCCTGCCCGCTCGTAGAGATCGGCCAGGAGATACCACTGCCGGATGTGGCGATTCGAAGGATTGCGCAGAGCCTTGGACGCCCCGGCCGTGGCCAGCATGGCGATGGCACCCTGCAGATCCCCGCTCTCGGCCAGTGATGCTGCGGCGACGATCCGGCCCTCGGCCAGCACGTCGGGCTCGGGCGAGCTCTGGCGGAGCTTGGTCCACAGGTCCGCCACCTTTTTCGGCTTGCGCAGGGCGCGCTGGCAGTCCATCAGGACGGGGATGTGCTCGGCGGAGTCGGTCAGGAGGGCGTGGGCCTCGAGGTGCTTGACGGCCTCCCGCCATTTGCCCGACCGGTAGGCGGCCAGCCCGGTGAGCTCTCGCACTGCGGCCACGCTGGGGGTTTCCTCGGCAACGGGCTTGATGGCACGGAGAGCATCTTGGTAGCGCCCGCGTTCATAGGCCCCGTAGGCCGATTCGGCCTTCTCGACCAATCGTTCCCGGTGCAGCGCCGTCGCTATGGATGCCGCGTTGCGGATTTCGGCAGCGATCTCCGGCGGCAGCGCCTTGCGGGTCGACAGGGTCGAGAGCGCCATGCTGCTGGCCCGGGCCGCCCGGTCGACACCATTCGGTTTGGGTCCGGCGGATCGTCCGCGGCCGGCCGGACGAGCGGTGTCCTCCCACTCGTCGCGGGAGCCGTCGGTCCTTACCCAGGGCTCCGGCCGCGTGGGCGGCGCCGTCCGGCGTCGATCCTGGTCATCGGAGAAACGCGCGGTGCGCTGTTCCCCGTCGGTGTCGCGCCGGGTGACCTCACGTGCGCCCCGACGGGCCACGTTCCCCCACTTCTTCGCCTGACCCGGCAGCGGATCGTCGTCATAGGGACGCGAATAGGGCGCCCGCTCGCGGAACGCCGAACTGGAGCGGGAGCTGGAGCTGGCGGATCGCGGCGACCTCGGGGCACCCCCTTCGGTGCGACGGGGCGCACCCCGTGACTGCCCGTCGCGAGATGAGGTCCCCCGGTCCGGTCCGCCACGAGAAGGTGCTCCGCGTGGAGGCGCACCGCGGGCTGGCGCACCACGGGCTGGCGCTCCACGAGATGGTGCCCCGGCGCGTGGGGGCCGGGGTGATCGTGTGTCATCTCGATCGCCTCGATACGGCGGGCGACCTGTCCGGGCCGCTCCCCCCGCTCCGGTAGGCCGTGCTGACCGGGCCGAGCTCGAGCGTTCGCCGGAGCCGGCGCGTGATGCCGTCGGAGGCCGTCGATTTGGACCGCCGCTCGAGGTCCGGACCGGGCGGGCCCCTTTCTTCTGCTCTTCGTCTTCGTCGCGCCATCCGCCGGGTCGCCGGGGCGGGCGCGTTGCGCCGTCGGCGCGGCGAGGAGCGGCAGAACTGCGTCCGGAACCCGAACCGCTGGGACGAGCACCGCCGGAACGTGAGCCGCCCGAACGTGCACCGCCCGTCGAAGATCCACCTGATCGGCTGGGGGCACCCGATCCGCCCGATCGCGTGGACGAGCCGGATCGGGGTGACGCGCTTGATCCGCTTGACCGGCTTTGGGACCCTGCTGACCTGCCCTTTCCTCCGCGAGAGTCGCCGCTCGGACGCGCCGAGGAGGCGCGACGATCAGGCCGGGGGGAATCAGCAGGCATCAATGGAGTTTAGGCGAGCAAAATGCCAGCACACCGCGTCGGCCCGTTTAGCCGGCCCGCGGGCCTTCCGGACGGAGCGTCGAAGCTCGGTGATCGACGATCACAAGGGCCACCACGATGAGACCCATCAACGGCAGGGCGAAGCCCACGGTGAGCCCGCCCGCACTGAACCCGATGACGAGAACGAGCACGACAAAGGGAGCGATGAAACGCATCTTGAGCACGCTGCCGGGTTGCAGGCGGTCCAACACAACCCCGGTCACCAGGAGATAGACCGAAACGGCGACGGCGACGGCCCCGCCCGCCGTCGTCGGCGAGACCCCGGTCGCATGATGGGTACTTTCCAGGGCGACCTCGAGTCCAGCTCCCAGGGCGGCGACGGAGGCGAAGACGAAGTAGTGGGCGTAGCCCCATAGGAAAGCCAGGTTCCGCGACATGCGCAGTCCCTCCTCGGCGGGATGCTCGAAGTACCACCACCAGAACGAGAAGATGAGGAGCAGACCGCCGGCGGCCACGCCGATCTGGCCGGCGGAGAGCCCGAACGTTGTGGCCTCCTGCATGGCGATCGTGGCCGCGGCGACGCATTCTCCCAGCACGATGAGGGTGAAGAGCCCGTAACGCTCGCTGATGTGCTCGGGGTGCCACGACGTTCCCCGTCCCCCCCATTCGGCGAAGGCGGGAACGATCATGTCGGCCAGCGCGGCCCGGGCAGCCGGCTGGGCCGATTTGGGCAGGGCGTTCATGACGTTCGCCATCTTGTGGACCCAGCACCGTTGGTGCGTGGTGTCGGGGAAGACGTCGCTGAGCGCACCCCAGAACCCGAGAGCGCCGTCACCGACGGCGAGGACCGGGGTCCGCATGCCCCGGCGTTTGAGATCACGCAGCACGTCGGCCCACGACTCGGTGGACTCACGGTGCCCGTCGGTGATCGACACCAGCTCTTTGGTCCCGTCGACCCGCACGCCGACGATGACCAGGACACACAGGCGGGCCTCGTCGAGGCGGACGTTGAAGTGGATCCCATCGGCGTAGAGGTACACGTAGTCGACCTCTTTGAGGGAGCGGTGGGCGAACTGATCGCGTTCGCGCTGCCAGTCGGTGGTCAGCCGGGTGATCACCGAGGCCGACAGTCCCGCGGCCGAACCGAAGAACTCCTCGAGGGCCGGGGCGAAGTCGCCCGAGCTCATCCCGTGCTCGGCCACCGCCAGGACGTAGAAGGCCACCTCGGCCACGGAATGGGGCACGAACAATCGGGTGATCCATCCGATCTGGACCACCGTGACGCCCAGCGCATACCGCCGGGCGGCGGACCGTCCCACCGGATCGGCGTGTGCGGCGCGCAGCCACTGGGTCACGAGCGCCACCCGCATCACCACGTAGCCGATGGTGGCCACCGTGAAGTTGCCCTGGCGGAAGGCGGCAGGGACGCCGGCGGCGAGGATCAGGACCCCGATGATCTGCACAAACGTCAGAAGCCGGTAGGGGACGTCGTCGACGTCGTAGGCCGAGGCGAACCACGTGAAGTTCACCCAGGCCCACCAGATCGCGAAGAAGACCATCAGGTAGCCCTGGATCCCCGATTCGAGATGATTCAGGGCGAGGCTCTGGCTGAGCTCTCTCGCCGCTTGTGACACGGCCACGACGAAGCAGAGGTCGAAGAGCAACTCGAGAGGGGTGGAGGTGCGGTGGGGCTCGTCCGTATCTCGGGCGCGCATGGGAGCGAGGCGCAGGCGTGGCCACGGCGATGAGCCGCGGCTGTTGCTGCGGGGTGTGGTTCCTGGGTCGCCGCCGCCGCTGCTGTCGCTGTCTGCCGGAGCCACCGCCGCCCTTGCCGGTGCCGCCGCCATTGCGCCCCGGCCCAGACATAGGCCGCAGTATGGCAGGACGGGCATGAACCCGAGAACGACAAAAGCCCCCCGAGCGAACTCGAGGGGCTTTCGCCATTTAGAAATCCCGGCGGCGACCTACTCTCCCAGGGGGCCTCCCCCCAAGTACCATCGGCGCGGGCGGGCTTAACTGCCGTGTTCGGAATGGGAACGGGTGTTTCCCCGCCGCCATGGCCACCGGAAACCGTGCGCTCGACCTCGTCTGCGGCGCACTGAAGCACGGCAGACGAGGCCAGAGGATTGCGTTACCGCAACCCCTGAGCGTTCCAAAGCGAGCACGAGCAAGTTCCCAAGCCCTCGGCCGATTAGTACCGGTCGGCTGAATGCGTTGCCGCACTTACACCTCCGGCCTATCAACGTGGTCGTCTAGCCACGGGCCTTACCAGGTTAACCCTGTGGGAGATTTCATCTCGAAACGGGCTTCGCACTTAGATGCTTTCAGCGCTTATCCCACCCGTAGGTCGCAAACCAGCCGTGCCCTTGGCAGGACAACTGGCACACGAGAGCTACGTCCGTCCCGGTCCTCTCGTACTAGGGACAGCCTTTCTCAAATCTCCTACGGCTGCATCGGATAGGGACCGAACTGTCTCACGCATGTGAATCCCGTATTACTACGGGCATAGACTATACCTCCACCCTATTTCTAGGGGCTGGCGTGTTATGGCTTCCGTGGGGGTCCACGGGCTAGATATCAGCCTGAAGAAGCCATCTCTTCGCTGTTGCTGGCGAAGAAGTCGTTACAGGGGCACAACACGCCCGTGCTACGTAGATGTCGCTCAACATCTACGGCGAATATTCGCTTCGTTTTCGAATAGTTTAGGGTTGCAAATGCATCAACTTCCGATGCACTCATTGTGTTGGCCTTCCCTCGGTATTGCCCTGAAATCACGTTCGGTTGTGATGTTCAGGGTTTCACCGATATGAGCCAGTAAACACCCAGGAATTACTTCCTGGGGACGCAGTGTGATCTACGTTCTAAACCCAGCTCGCGTACCGCTTTAATGGGCGAACAGCCCAACCCTTGGGACCGGCTTCAGCCCCAGGATGCGACGAGCCGACATCGAGGTGCCAAACCTTCCCGTCGATATGGACTCTTGGGGAAGATGAGCCTGTTATCCCCGGGGTACCTTTTATCCGTTGAGCAACGGCGCTTCCATAAGCAACCGCTGGATCACTATGCCCTGCTTTCGCACCTGCTCGACTTGTAGGTCTCGCAGTCAAGCTCCCTTTTGCCATTGCACTCGACAGCTGATTGCCAACCAGCCTGAGGGAACCTTTGGGCGCCTCCGTTACATTTTAGGAGGCGACCGCCCCAGTCAAACTACCCACCTGACGCTGTTCCTGATCCGGATCACGGACCGAGGTTAGAGTCCCGGCACGAAAAGGGTGGTATTTCAAGGTTGACTCCACACTGGCTAGCGCCAATGCTTCGCAGTCTCCCACCTATCCTACACAAATCGTACCAAAACCCAACATCAAGCTATAGTAAAGGTCCACGGGGTCTTTCCGTCCTGATGCAGCTAACGAGCATCTTTACTCGTACTTCAATTTCGCCGGGTCTGTGGTTGAGACAGTAGGAAAGTCGTTACGCCATTCGTGCAGGTCGGAACTTACCCGACAAGGAATTTCGCTACCTTAGGCACTTTTGTTACTACTCAAAGGATCGCTAGCAAACTCGCTGTAGATCACATTGAGCGGCTAGATCATTTCTGTCTAGCTCCTCATGTCGCCATGAGGGTCGGACTGTATCTTCGTCTCGCTTCGAACCGTCCAGCGGTAACCGGAGTGTTCGATTCGAGAGCCCCACGTACAGTCTCTGAGGATCCCACCTGAAAGTGGTTTCCTGCTGATTGTCCGCACCGGGTGGATTTTCACTTTCCCCATCCACTCCCGAAGGAAGAGATGGGGACGAGTACCACCGGATACTCGGATGTTCCAGCATACAGTGGGGTTTTGCAACAGCCAGGTATTAACTAACCGTTATAGTTCCCTTAATCCCCATATCGCTATGGGGTGTGGACCATATCTTCATCCCTCTGCTTCATAGAGGGAGCCCTGCATATGGCCTCTGAGGATTCCCAACTCCTCAACGCTGCGATGATTTCTTCATCGCTACGCCGACGTTTTCCTCCTCGGTTCATCGGCCCTCTCAAAAAGAGGGCTTCCTCGATGCCCGAAGCTGAAAGATGTCGGCCTGACAAGACAAGTTCAGTGATCTCACGGAAGACCGCGAGGTCATTCCGTTTCGGACTACGTAGTTGGAACTGATCGAAGAACGGGAAGACCCGCTCTTCAAGATCAGATGGCTTTGTGACTTCAAAGTAGAAGACACCGTCGCCTCGGCCTCGCACCGTTCCTGTACCGAAAACCTCCTGAAGTAGCTTTGGGGCTTCTTCACCGATCTGCGACACATTGAACGACAACGAGACACGCCATGGCAGTCCGCGATCACGCTCTCGACGGATGGGGACATTGAAGCTTCCCTCTCCATCGACGAATCCCGCTACCCAGTTACCCAGGTCATATGGGACTCGATCCAGCCAGTTAGAGGAACTGGGCCTTTCCTGCTGATTGTCCGCACCGGACGGATTATTACTTTCCATGCCGCAACCGTACAGAGTGGTTGTGACACGAATGAGTACCGTCGGATACTCGGAGTTTCCAGCATTTAGCAAGGTTTGTTTCAAGGGATTACTCCCAAGAAGCCGCAACTTGTGTTTACGGCCGCCGTTTACCGGGGCTTAGGTTCACAGCTTCGTCCGAAGACTAACCGTTCCCCGTAACCTTCCGGCACCGGGCAGGCGTCAGAGCGTATACATCGTCTTACGACTTCGCACGCTCCTGTGTTTTTAGTAAACAGTCGCTTTCCCCAATTCACTGCGGCCCCCTCAGGCATCAGGACGCAAGGTCCATCACCCTATCGAGGCCCTCCTTCTCCCGAAGTTACGGAGGAATTTTGCCGAGTTCCTTAACCACAGTTCTCCCGATCGCCTTGGTATTCTCTACCCGCCCACCTGTGTCGGTTTGGGGTACGGGTACCGTGCCAACTCGCTAGAAGCTTTTCTAGGCAGCATAGAATCAGTGACTTCGCCTGGAACGGCTCGGCATCGCGTCTCAGGATTAATGGGATCCGGATTTGCCTAGATCCCTCCCTACACGCTTACCCCAGGACAACCAACGCCTGGGCTCACCTATCTTCCTGCGTCCCTCCTTTGCTGTCCGCCCCGGAGTTTGTCGGCTCGACCCGAAGGTCATCCCCTTAGTACCTCTAGATTGGAATTGGCGTGGACACGGTAGTACTGGAATATCAACCAGTTGTGCATCGACTACGCCTCTCGGCCTCGCCTTAGCTCCCGACTTACCCTGGGAGGATTAGCCTTCCCCAGGAACCCTTGGGCTTACGGCGGAGGAGTTTCTCACTCCTCTCTCGCTACTCATACCAGCATTCGCACTCGACCACGCTCCACGACGGTTCACACCGCCGCTTCTCTGCGAGATCGACGCTCCCCTACCACTCCCGTCTAATGACGGAAATCCGCGGCTTCGGCTCTTGACTTGAGCCCCGTTACATTATCCGCGCAGGACCACTCGACCAGTGAGCTATTACGCACTCTTTTAAGGATGGCTGCTTCTGAGCCAACCTCCTGGCTGTCTTTGCGTTCCCACATCGTTTTCCACTTAGTCAAGAATTTGGGGCCTTAGCCGGCGGTCTGGGCTGTTTCCCTTTCGACCAACGAAGCTCATCCCTCGTGGTCTCACTGCCGGGTTCTTGAGCATCGGCATTCGGAGTTTAGTTGGGGTCAGTAAGCTTGTAGGCCCCCTAGCCCATCCAGTGCTCTACCTCCGATGCTGAACACCCGACGCTGCACCTAAATGCATTTCGGGGAGAACCAGCTATCACCGAGTTTGATTGGCCTTTCACCCCTTGCCACAGGTCATCCCCCCAGTTTTCAACCTAGGTGGGTTCGGCCCTCCACGAAGTCTTACCTTCGCTTCAGCCTGCCCATGGCAAGCTCACTCGGCTTCGGGTCTACAGCATGCGACTCGACGCCCTATTCAGACTCGCTTTCGCTTCGGCTACCCATTACTGGTTAACCTCGCCACACACCGTAACTCGCTGGCTCATTCTTCAAAAGGCACGCCATCACGGCTGCACCGTCTTACGACGGGCAACGACGCTTTGACTGTTTGTAAGCCAACGGTTTCAGGTACTATTTCACTCCCCTCCCGGGGTACTTTTCACCTTTCCCTCACGGTACTAGTTCACTATCGGTCGCCTAAGAGTACTTAGCCTTACGAGATGGTCCTCGCAGATTCACGCCGGCTTTCCCGGATCCGGCGCTACTCGGGTGTTCAAGCGGAGTCCAATGCTTTTCGCGTACGGGACTATTACCCCCTATGGTGCAGCTTTCCTGACTGCTTCCACTAAACATTGGATTTGTAACTCCGTGACAGGTCTGATGCCCCATCTCTCGAATCCCACAACCCCATACCGGCAACGCCATCAGGCTTTAACACCGGCACGGTTTAGGCTCTTCCCGTTTCGCTCGCCGCTACTCAGGGAGTCACTGTTGTTTTCCTCTCCTCGGGTTACTTAGATGTTTCAATTCACCCGGTTCCCTCGCCCCGCCCTATACATTCAGGCGGGTGTAACACCTCATGACAGGTGCTGGGTTGCCCCATTCGGATATCCACGGATCG
>CAVWMF010000001.1:0-232500 GCA_963756025.1 uncultured Acidimicrobiaceae bacterium | reverse complement strand
CGACACCGACACCGACGCCCACCGGTCCGCACCGGCCATTTCTCACCCGCTCGATACGGAAAGTCACTCCCCCGCCTCAGGCGCTCAAGGACTCCGGCGACAACGCCGCCTCAGGCCAGCGGTCGAGATACCGCTCCTCGAGGGGCACCACGCCCAGAACCTCGACGCTCCCCTCCACCACGACACCATCCCCTACGACCCCGACCCCGACCCCGTCCTCCACGACAACGGCGGTCCGCCCGGCCCGGGCCCGGCGGGCCGCCGGGATGGCCAGCGCCGTGAGCATGCCGAGGAACACGGCCGCCGCTCCGACCTCGATGGCCGGCGTGAAGCCGTTCACGAAGGCCTGGCTCGAGTGGTAGCCGCCCGAGGACGAGAACACCGCGCCGAGCACGGCGATGCCGAGAACGCCGCCGAGCTCCCGGAAGGCGCTGTTGGTACCCGACGCCACGCCTTCGAGGGCGGTCGGCACCGAGCCCAGGACGAGCGAGGCCAGCGGCACGAAGAAGAGGGTCATCCCGACCCCGGCGACGATGAAGGGGGTGATCATGTCCACGTAGGCCGTGCCGGCGTTCACGGTCAGCGCCAGCCAGAGCAGCCCGGTGGCTTGCAGCGCCAGGCCGGTGACCACCAGAGGTTTGGCTCCCAGCCGATTGATCAGCGCACCGACCAGCGGGGCCAACAGCATCATCACGCCCGTCCAGGGCAGGACCCGGAGTCCCGCGCTCAGCGGCGAGTAGCCCTGGACGGTCTGCAGGAATTGCGACAGGAAGAAGATGGCGCCGAACATGCCGAAGCTGAAGAGCATCGCCGTCACGTTGACGGCGGCGAAGGCCCGCTGCTTGAAGAGCCGCAGGGGCAGCATCGGCTCGTCGGTGCGCAGTTCCCACCACACGAACGTCGCCAGACCGACGAGGCCGAGCGCGAAGGACGACAGCACGCTCGTGCTGGTCCAGCCGTGCGAGTTGCCCTGCACCAGTCCGTAGACCATGCCGAAGAGGCCGAGGCTCACCAGGAGGACGCCCCGGAGGTCGAAGGAGGTGGCGCGGTTGCGCGACTCCGCCAGCTTCCAACGGGCCAAGGGCACCAGGATGATCCCGATCGGCACGTTCAGCCAGAAGATGTACTGCCACGACCAGCCCGTCGTGACCGCGCCGCCGACCAAGGGTCCGATAGCCACGGCGAGGCCGCCGATGGCTCCCCATGCCCCGAGTGCGGCGGCTCTGCGCTCAGGACGCACGGCTTGGCTCAAGAGGGTGAGGGACAGGGGCATGATCATGGCCCCGCCGGCGCCTTGGAGGGCTCGGGCGAACACGAGGATCCCGATGCTCGGGGCCAGGGCCGCCAGGGCTGAAGCAGCGGTGAAGAGCGCGATCCCGGCCACGAAGACCCGGCGGCGGCCGAGTCGTTCCCCGATGGCGGCGGCGCTCAAGAGGAGAACGGCGAAGGTCAGCGTGTAGGCGTTGACCGTCCATTCCAGACCCGAGAGCCCGGTGTGCAGGTGCGTCCGGATGACCGGCAACGCGGTCGAGACGACCAGGTTGTCGAGCGAGGCCATGAAGAGCGCCATGCCCGTGATGATCACGGCCCAGACGGCACCGCGCCCGGGTGAACCGCCTGCGGCGGCCGGGCTGTCGCCCACCTCCTGATCGTGCGTCTCCATCTGGGTCGTCGTCATCGTCATCGGGTTTCTCTCCTCGTCCAGTGGGTGTGGATAAGTTGTGACTGCTTACTAACTACAAGTGGCAAAAAGACAGGCTCGAAAAGGCACGACACGAGGGGGTCCTTAGGAGGCCGGCTCGGAGGCTGCGGCTGCGGCTGCGGAGGCGGCCCGCCCGCCCATTTTCTGCAGGGCCAGGCGCTTCTCCTCCTCCGTCACGTCCTCGAAGAACGATTGAGCCCACGGCTCGGCCACGGACGTGAGGTCGATGGCGGCCAGGACGCTGCAGAGCATCCCGTGGGCAAAGAAGTCGCGCATCTCCTCGGGGGTGACGTCGGCGTAGTTCCCGACCAGTTGCCAGAGGCGGCGGAACGTGTCCTGACAGGCCCGGGCGATATCGGGGTCGGCTGCCGCGGCGGCGAAGCCGTGCAGCTCGACCTGGAGCAGATCGGGATCCTGCAACAACTCGATGTAGGCCAGTCCCATCGCTTTCATGGCGTCCTCGCCCTCGAGACCCTCGGCCGCCTCGATGAACGCCGTCTCGATTGCGGCAGTCACCATGTCATAGGTGGCGATGAACAGATCCTTCTTCGTCCCGAAGAGCCGGAAGATGTACGGCTGCGAAATACCGGCCCGGGTGGCGATGGCTTCGGTCGACGTGCCGGCGTAGCCGGATCGTGCGAACTCCACGATGGCCGCCCGCAGGATGGACGCACGCCGGGCGTCTGCGCTCTGTCGGATAGGGACCATGCCGTTATGTTAGTGACTACTCACAACAGATGTCAAGGGCCGGTAGGGGCCGACGGTCGGCCTCGAGCCCCGGTCAGCGCGAGACGTTCTCGTCACCGGGCACCCAGAACCGCCATGGGCGGTCCTTCGCCACGGATATGCCGATCCGTTTCCCCTCACCCGGACGTTCCGGTGGCGGTGTCCCATCGTCGAGCAGCCGGACCGCCCCAGACGGGCCGTCGGTTCGGGAACGACGCGCCAGAAGGTCGGTCCCGCTGTCGGCCCCGGTGATGCTCAGCGCCTGGCAGAGCTTGGCCGGACCGTTGCACAGGTCGCGGTCCCGGCGGGCTGCCGGTCTCTCGTGGCGCATCTCGTCCACTCCCCGCAACGGAGCGAGGGCACGGATCAACAACGCGGAAGCTTCTCCGTCGGGCCCTGTCACCACGTTGGCGCACCAATGCATCCCGTAGGTGAAGTACACGTAGAGAAATCCCGGTGGCCCGAACATCACCGATGTGCGGGGCGTCTCCCCCGGTAGGCGTGCGATGCCGGGTCGATCGAACCCTTGTAGGCCTCGACCTCGACGATGCGCCCGGCCCGATCGCCTTTCGCCAACACCTTGTTGAGCAACCACGGCGCCAGGTCGACCGGATCCCCTGACAAGTCCGCCCGTTTCACGAGCCCAAGACTCGTTGAGCAATCGCCGGTGCGCCAGTTGCGCCCGGCGCACCAGTTGCGTCAGCTCGCCTCGCCGAGCAGCACAGCCACAGGCGACCGCCGGCGCAGCCGGTGACGTGGGGAGGCCGAGGGGTGGGCGGCTTCACACGCGGCCCGGACCCTCGCCGCATAGTCCCGGTCGGCCGCTTCAGTCAGATGGTCGAGCTCCGCCACCATGGAGCGGGCCAGGTCGTCAACGTCAGGCACCGCATTGGCCGAGGCGTTGATCCCGATGAACATCGAATTGTCGTACGTCTGCACGGTGATGTTCAGCGCCACGCCGTCCACCACCGGTCCGAGCGGATAGGCGGCCATCATGCGCATGCCCGCGAAGTAGAGGGAGAAATTCGGACCCGGCACGTTGGAGATCATGAGATTCCCGGTGCGGAGCCGGCGCAATGCTCCGATCTGGATGCCGAGCTGAATCATGGGTCGGGCCACGACCGGCGGCACGGCCTCGGACACGGCGGAGGCCAGAGGCCCGTAGCCGACGGCGCGCTCCTGTTCCTTCGCGGCCTTACTGGCGGCGGCGATGGCCCCCAGGCGCTCCAACGGCTGATCGAGATCGTTGGCCAACTGGAGGAACATGGCCGACAGCCGGTTGCCCAAGTCCGCGTCGGCCAACTTCCCGTCCGCCAACTCTCCGTTGGTGGTCGAATCGCCGCGCACCGAGATAGGAACGATCGCCACGAGCGGGTCAGCCACCTCTTCGCCATGATCGGCCAGGTGCGTCCGCAGGGCGCCTGAGCAGATGGCAAGCACCACATCGTTGATCGTCACGCCGAACTGGTCCTTCAACGACCGCACGTCGCGCAGGCTGAGCTTGGCGAACGAAACCGATCGTGCGGCGCCCACAGGAACTTCGAACGTGCTGGGCGCGCCGAGTGGCATCGTGATCGGTCCCACCTGCTCGTCGAACGCACGGCGGGCGAGTCGTAACGCCGTGCGGCCAACTTCGCGCGTCGCCCGGACGGCTCGCAGAGGGCTCGTGAGGATATGCGGCAACGCGGTGGCGACGAGCCGGGTGCGGGAAGGAAGGGCACCGGGGGCCCACGGCGGGGAGACCACCGGCGGACGTCCCTCTTCGGTCAAGTCGAGCAACTGCGCCATCAGCTGGACACCCGCAACACCGTCGACAACGGCATGGTGGATCTTGGCGATCAGACCGATTCTCCCACCCTCGAGATCCTCGATGACGTACATCTCCCACGGCGGCTGATGGGGAACGAGTGGGCGACCCATCACGGCGGCGACCATCGCCGTCAGTTCTTTCTCACCACCGGGCGACGGCAGAGCCACTCGATGCAGGTGATTGTCGAGATCGAAGTCGGGGTCATCCACCCAGCGCGGATTATCCAACCCGAGAGGGATGGGCATGAGCCGGCTCCGAAACGACGGGAGTGACGGCACCCGATCCGTCAACACCGCTTTTACCCTTTCGAATGAGTAGCCGCCGGGAGCCGTCGTGGGATCGAGGACACAGGCGTAGGCCACCGTCATGGGGGTGACCGGCGTCTCCGAGTAGACGAACATCGGATCGATGCCGCTCATTCGCTGCATAGGCCAGCTCCGCTTCGGTGGGAATCGATGAAGGACGGGCCCCCTCTGCCCCTTAGGTGTACGCCACCCGGTCACGCAGCACAAGTATTTCAGACCTTCTTCATCAAGCGTTCACCCAATTGTTGCCTGTGCGCCTGTGCGCCGACCGGTTACCCGGCGGTCACCTCGAGCAGTAGCGGCGTGATGCCGCCCGTGCTGATCTCCACCAGGTCCATCGGGCAGCTCGAGACGGCCACAATGCAGTCGATCAGGGCCCGAAACGTCAGCGAGTCCCCCGCTTCGGACGTTGCGCTGTGCAGTTGCAACGCCCCTTCGGGCCCGACCTCGACGTGCATGAACACGTTGAACGGCTGCGGGACGATCGGCGCGGGCGTCCCGGGGAGTTCCCGGCCGATCTCCGCCAATGCCTCGCCGAGGTTGCTCGCGCACGAGCGGTGCGGTCCGCCATGGCCGAGCAAGGCGTAACGCGCCGGGTCACATGCGGCGTACAGCGTGTCGTGCCACCCCGGTGACGTGTCCTCTTCGAGCCGGAGGATCGGGCGGCGACGATTCGTCAGCGCGACGTCGCCCGGCCGCGGGAACAGGCGTTTGATGCTCGGTCTCGTGTGCTCCGCGCTCATCCACTCCGTGAACGGGCCGCCGGGCGTGTCGACGAAGGCGAACAGGTCCGCCACCTGACCGCCGTCGATGTCGATCAGCCGGAACACCTCGTCCTTCTTGACCCGCACCGCCCGGCCTTCGCCGGCGGGAACGACTACCGCACCGGCCACTGGGCCAGACGGGTCCGATCGACTTCGAGGCGCCGGGCGAAGCGCTTCATCTGCTCCCCCACCGGCCCCGGACCCGCGCCACCGGGGGTGCGGCGACGGGTGACCGCCACCCCGGGCTCGAGAAGCTCGACCGCGGCGTCCCCCAGGGCGGGGTGCGCCGCCACCAACTCGACCAGGGGCACGTGGCGCTCCAACGAGTCGCGCACCATGCCACCGACGAGCGCGTGGGCCTGGCGGAAGGGCATGCCCTGCTCGACGAGCATCTCGGCCAGATCGATGGCGGCAGCGGCCGGGCCGTCGGCGGCGCGTTGCATGCGCTCCTCGTTCCACGTCACGGTGTCGTAGACGCCGCGCAGGGCGATGAGGGCGCGTGAAACCTGCACCACCGCATCGAAGAGCGGTTCCTTGTCCTCCTGCAGATCGCGGTTGTAGGCCAGCGGCAGACCCTTGAGGGTGATCAGCACGGCGTTGAGGTGACCGATCAGCCGGCCTGCTTTGCCCCGCGCCAATTCGGCGACGTCGGGATTCTTCTTCTGCGGCAGCATGGAGCTCCCGGTCGCATACGCGTCGTCGAGGGTGCAGAACCCGAACTCCTCGGTCGACCACAGCACGAGCTCCTCGCCCAGGCGCGAGAGGTGCACGCCGAGCAGCGCAATGTCGAAGAGTGCCTCGGCGACGAAGTCACGGTCCGACACGGCGTCGAGCGAGTTCTCGAAGCGGCCGTGGAAGCCGAGCTCGGCGGCCACGAAGTCGGGGTCGAGCGGGAGGGATGAGCCGGCCAGCGCTCCCGCCCCCAACGGCGAGATGTTCAACCGGTCCACCGTCACCAGCAGCCTGTCCACGTCACGCGCCAGGGCCCAACCGTGGGCGAGCAGGTGATGGGCCAGCAGGACGGGCTGCGCCCGCTGCATGTGGGTGTAGCCCGGCAGGTAGACATCGGCGGCTTCGCGGGCGCGCTGGGCCAGGATGTCCTGCAGGGCCATGACCTCGGTGGCCACGCCGACCAGCGAGCGGCGGCACCACAGCCGCAGATCGGTGGCGATCTGATCATTGCGGCTGCGCCCGGTGTGCAGTTTGGCGCCGACGGCGTCGCCGGCCAGCTCCGTCACCCGCCGCTCGACCGCCGTGTGGATGTCCTCGTCACCCTCTTCGAAGACGAAGACCCCCGTGTCGAATTCCTCCTCGACCAGATCGAGCGTGTCCAGCAGTTGCGTGACCTCGCCGTCGGTCAGGATGCCGGCCTTGCCGAGGCCCTTGACATGGGCCCGTGAGCCGACGAGATCGTCGGGCGCCAGCACCTTGTCGAAGGGAAGGCTGACGGTGAACGTCGCCACCACGTCGGCCATCCCCGTCGAGATGCGACCCTTCCAGAGTGTCATGACTCGCCCGTCGACGCCCCGCCCGCGCCAGCAGCGCCGGGGCCCTGGCGCGCCGACCACGTCGCCACGCCGAGCCCCCACAAGCGGACGAACCCTTCGGCATCGGCGTGGCGGAACGAGTCGGACGCGTCGTAGGTCGCGAGGTCATGGTCGTACAGCGCCACGGGGCTGCGCCGCCCGACCACCGTGCAGGTTCCGGGCGGGGCGACGCGCAGGCGCACCTCGCCGGTGACGTGGCGTTGGGACTGCGCGATGAACGCATCGAGCGCGGACTTGAGCGGCGAGAACCAGAGCCCGTCGTACACGAGCTCGGACCAGCGCGGCTCGAGGCGCGCCTTTTCGTGATGCAGGTCCCGCTCCATCGTCAGGTCCTCGAGGTCGGCGTGGGCGATGATGAGCGAGAGCGCGGCCGGGCATTCGTAGACCTCGCGGCTCTTGATCCCGACCCGGCGGTTCTCGACCATGTCCAGCCGTCCGAAGCCGCGACTGCCGGCGATCGTGCTCAGCTTGGCGATGAGCGGCTCGGGGTCCAACGACTCGCCGTCGAGCGAGACGGGCACCCCGGACTCGAACCCGACGATGACCTCGACCGGCTCGGTCTCGGTGGCCCGGGTCAAGGTGTACACGTCGTCGGGGGCGGGGGCCCACGGGTCCTCGATGGCACCGCACTCGATCGCCTTCCCCCACAGGTTGTCGTCGATGGAGTACAGCTTGTCCTTCGTCACCGTGATGGGGATCTCCCATTTGGCCGCCAGCTCGACGCAGTCCTCGCGGCTCAGGCCCCATACCCGGGCCGGCGCATAGATGTTCAGATCCGGCGCCAGCGAGCGGGTGCCCACCTCGAAGCGCACCTGGTCGTTCCCCTTCCCGGTGCAGCCGTGGGCCACGGCGGTCGCGCCATGGCGACGGGCCTCGGCCACCAGGTGACGGACAATGACCGGACGCGACAGCGCGGAGACGAGCGGGTACTTGCCTTCGTAGCGGGCATTGGCCTGTAGCGCGGGCACGCAGAACTGCTCGGCCATCTCCGTGCGGGCGTCGACCACGACGGCCTCCACGGCGCCGGCGGACAGAGCACGGGTGCGGATGGCATCCCAGTCCTCACCACCGCGGTCGGCGGCCTGCCCGACGTTGACCGCGACCGCGATCACCTCGACGCCCTCGTTCTCGATCAGCCAACGCACGGCCACCGACGTATCGAGGCCTCCGCTGTAGGCCAATACCACTCGCTCCGCCATGGTCAGTCCCTTCCTGTCGCTGTGTTGTGCAGATCCGTGTCGTCGTTCCTTTGTGCGATGCCGGCCACGTTGCCCAGACGCGCCGCCATCACCTTCCCCCCCAACTCCTCGTCTACCACGACGAGGACCGTGTCATCCCCGGCCACCGTCCCGATGACCGCGTCCAGCCCGCTCCGATCGAGCGCCGAGCCTACGACATGGGCCGATCCCGGCGGCGTGCGCAGCACGACCAGGTTGCCCGAGTACGCCACCTCGACCACCCACTCCCCCAGCACCCGGCGCAGGTGGTCCTCGGGGGCGATCTGGTGCACCGGCAGTTCGGGGAGGGCGTACGCCGTGTCGCCACCGGGAAGCCTCACCTTGACGGCGCCCAGGTCCTCCAGATCACGCGACACCGTCGTCTGCGTCGCCTCCACGCCCTGCTCGGCCAACAACGCCACGAGTTGCGCCTGGCTGGTCACCGGCTGCGCCTCGAGCAGCTTGGTGATCCGGTGCTGACGTTGGTTCTTCGTCAGGCGCCCCCGCTGGATCGACTCCGTCATCATTCCTCGACCGCCCAGGCCAGAATCCCCCGCATGGCCGTCTGACGGTGCGCCGCCTGGCGCCAGACGACGCTGTGGGAGCCTTCGAGGACCGCGTCCGAGATCTCCTCGCCGCGATGCGCCGGCAGGCAATGCAGGACCGCGACATCGGGCTCGGCCACGTCGAGCAGCGCGTCGTCGATGATGAAGCGCGCGAACGCGGCGCGGCGGGTCGCCATCTCCGCTTCTTGCCCCATGCTCGTCCACACGTCGGTGTAGAGCGCATCGGCTCCACCCGCCGCAACCTCGGGGTCATTCGTCGCATGCAGCGTGCCGCCCCGGCCCACCTTCTGCGAGAACGCGGTGAGCCGGTCGAGTTCCTCCGCCGAGAAGGAGTAGCCGGGCGGCGAGGCGACCCGCACATCCATTCCTTCCATGAGCGCTACCTTGACCAACGAGCGGCAGACGTTGTTGGAGTCGCCGATGTAGGCCAGCACCTGGCCCCGCAGAGGACCGAGGACCTCGCGCAACGTGATCACGTCGGCGATGGCCTGGCAGGGATGGGCCTCGTCGGAGAGAAGGTTGACGACCGGGACATCGAAGCCGCTGCCCTCGAGGGCGAACGCCATGCGGGCCAGCGTGTCGTGATCGAACACGCGGGCGCACACGATGCGGTGGTAGCAACCCAGGGTGCGGGCGATGTCCTCGGCTGACTCCCGCGTATCGAGGCCGACCTCGGCCCCCTGGATATAGATCGGGTGCCCGCCGAGGCCGACCACGGCCATCTCGGTCGAATTGCGGGTGCGGGCGGACGGCTTCTCGAAGAGCAGGGCCACGCCCTGGCCCTCGAGCACACGGCCCACGTCCCCCTTCGTGGCCAACTCGAGCATGCGGTCGTAGCCGTGGGGCCAGAGGTCGTCGACATCGAACAGATCGGGCATGCGCGTCAGGCCTCCACGTCGGCCATGACCCCGGCCAGAATGGCCAGCGCCGCATCGACTTCCTGGTCGCTCACGAGCAGCGGTGGTGCCACCCGGATGGCATCGGGACGGACGGGGTTGACGAGCAAGCCGGCGCCCAATGCGGCCGCCGCGATCTCCTTGGCGGTGGGCTGCCGCAGTTGCGCGGCCAAGAGCAGACCGGCGCCACGTACCGACACCACCCCCGGGAGGGTGGCCAACCCGGCCGCCAGGCGTGCTCCCGCGTGCTGCGCCCGCCCGCACACGTCCTCTGCTTCCATCACGGCCAGCGTGGCCTTCGCCGCAGCCATGGCGAGCGGCTGGCCCCCGAACGTCGAGCCGTGGTCGCCCGGCCCGAACGCCGCCGCCACTTCGGCCCGGGCCCAGCAGGCGCCGACGGGCATGCCATTGCCCAACGCCTTGGCGATCGTCACCACGTCGGGCTCGAGATCTTGGGCCTGGAAGGCGAACCAGTGGCCGGTGCGGCCGAGGCCGGTCTGCACCTCATCGAGCATCAGGAGCGCGTTTCGCTCCGTGCACAGGGCGCGCACGGCGCCCAGGTAGTCCGAACTCGGCACCATGACGCCACCCTCACCCTGCAGCGGCTCGAGCAGCACGCCCGCCACGGTCTCGGCATCGAGCGCGGCATCGAGCGCCGCCACGTCGTCGTAGGGGACGTGGATGAAACCCTCCGGCAAGGGAAGGAACGGCAGGTGCTTCTCGGGCTGTCCGGTCGCGGTCAGTGTGGCCAGGGTCCGGCCGTGGAACGAGTTGTCGGCACTGATGACCACATGACGGCCGCCCCCGGCCCAACGCCGGGCCAGTTTCAGGGCGCACTCGTTGGCCTCGGCCCCCGAGTTGGTGAAGAACACCTGCCCGCCGGCCTGACCGGTCCCGCCGTTGATGAGTCGGTCGATCGTCAGCGCCACTTCGGGCCCCAATGTGTTGCCGTAGAGATTCGACACGTGCGTCAGCGTCCGGGCCTGCGCCGCCACGGCATCGGCGACGGCGGGGTGGGCATGCCCGAGCGAGACCACGGCCAGACCCGTGATGAAGTCGAGATAGCTCTTTCCCGCCGCGTCGTAGAGGAGCGTCCCCTCGCCGCGCACGAAGGTGACCGGCGGCTCGGCGTAGGTGCGCATGAGGGCGCTGCGATCGGGCACCGTTCCTGGGGCGCTCATGGCAGCACCATGGTGCCGACGCCCGAGTCGGTGAAGAGCTCGAGCAGCAGCGCATGCGGGACCCGTCCGTCGAGGATGTGGGCCCGGGCCACGCCACCGCGCACGGCCATCGCACACGCTTCGATCTTCGGCTTCATGCCGCCGACGGCTCCCCCGCTCCGCAGGATCTCGTCGACCACGTCGAGGTTGGCCTGGTGAATGAGCGTCGTAGGGTCGTCGGGCACGACCCGCAGCCCTTCGACGTCCGTGAGAAAGATCAGCTTCTCGGCCTCCAATGCCTCGGCCAGGGCGCCGGCCACGGTGTCCGCATTGATGTTGTAGGCCTGCCCGGCCGCATCGGCCCCGATGGTGGCGACCACCGGGATGATCCCCTCGGCCACGAGCCGCTGCAGCATGGTGGGGTCGACCACGGCCACCTTGCCCACGAAACCCAGGTCCACGTGGCTCTGGGCCGCCGTGATGAGGTTGGCGTCCTCGCCCGACATGCCGACAGCCAGCGGGCCGTGCACGTTGATGGCCGAGACGATGTCGCGGTTGACCTTGCCCACCAGCACCATGCGGGCGATGTCGAGCGTCTCGGCATCGGTGACCCGCAGCCCGTCGCGGAACTCGGTGACCTTGCCCAGGCGGTCCATGAGCTCACCGATCTGAGGCCCCCCACCGTGCACCACCACGGGCAGGATGCCGACGGCGCGCATCAGGACCACATCTTGGGCGAACGAGGCCAGGGCGTCGTCGCTGCCCTCGGCCGAGCCGTTCAACGCATTGCCGCCGTACTTGACGACCACGATCTTGCCCCGGAAGCGCTGGATGTACGGCAACGCTTCGACGAGGAGCGAGGCGGTGTTCTGCGCCGCCGCCCGCTGCGCCCGGGTGTTCTTCGGGAGCGGGCCCCGGAGTGGTTTCGGCGGCTCGGGGGCCGGGAACGGGATGAAGTCCCGGCTGGGCGGCGGCGTCAAGACGTCGTCCGGTTCTCGTCGATGTAGCCGTAGCCGAGGTCGGTGCCCAGGACGGCGGCGGACCCGTTGCCCAGTCCGAGATCGCACCGCAGCTCAATGTGCCGGCCCGCCAAATGGACCTTCACCGCCGCCGCATCGTGCGCCGCCGCGACCCCGCCCGCACAGACCACCGTGCCGCCGTAGGACACCGCCACCTTGTCGATGTCAAAGGCGACCCCGGCCGAACCGAGCTCGCTGACGACCCGCCCCCAGTACGGATCCTCCCCATTCAAGGAGCACTGCACGAGCATGGAGTCGGCGACCTTGCGCGCCGCCACGTGTGCGGCACCGTCGCTCTCGGCACCCACCACGCGGATGTGCACCACCTTGGTCGTCCCTTCGGAGTCGTCGGCCATCTGCTCCGACAGCGACGTGCAGACCTCGCTGAGCGCCGCGGTCAGTGACGCCAGCGAAGGCTCGCCCGCCCGTCCACTCGCCAGCACGAGGACGGTGTCATTGGTCGACGTGCAGCCGTCCACCGTCATGACATTGAACGAGACGTCGACGGCGGCCCGCAGGGCGGTGCGCAGCAAGTCCGGCGTCACGAGGGCATCCGTCGTGCAGAGCGCCAGCATCGTCGCCATGTTGGGCGCCAGCATCGCCGCCCCCTTGGCCATGGCACCTACGGTGAACCCGGCCCCCTTCACCAATGCCGTCTTGGGCACGGTGTCCGTTGTCATGATGGCCCGGGCCGCCGCCGCACCCGACTCCGCGTTGCCGCGCCGTGCTGCCACGATCCCGGCCAGGTGCGGCTCCACCTCCGCCAGCGGGAAGGGAATGCCGATGAGACCGGTCTGGCAGACCAGGATTTCGTTCAGGTGCACGTCGATCCCCTTGGCCACGGCGCCGCAGAGGCGCGCCGCCGCCTCCCGGCCCGGCTCTCCGGTCGCCGCGTTGGCGTTGCCCGAGGTGAGGATCACGCCCGCCGCCCGGCCCCGGGTCGCCTCCAGATGGGCCCGGCTGATCTGCACGGGCGCCGCCGCCGCCAAGTTGCCCGTGAAAACGCCGGCGGCAGGGACCGCCCGGCCGTGATCGGTGGTCACTACCGCCACATCGGGTACGCCGGCCGCCTTGATCCCGGCCGAGCCCCCGGCGGCCACGAACCCCTCGGGTGCGGTGACGCTCACGGGTACAACCCCGCCAACGGCAAACCAGTCGACTCGGGGAGCCCGAGGGCGATGTTGGCGCACTGGACGGCCTGGCCCGACGCACCCTTCACCAGGTTGTCGAGCGCGCACAGCGACAGCACCCAACCCGTGCGCTCGTCGACCCGGGCCGTCACGTGGGCACAGTTGGATCCGGCGGTGGCCTTGGTCGAGGGGGGCGCGTCCGTCACCACGACGAAGGGCTCGTCGTCGTAGGCATCGTGCAGCGCGTCCATGACGACCGCGGTGGTCAGTCCGGTCCGCCCCGTGCCGACGCCGGCCGCCGGGCGGGCGTAACACGTCGCCAAGATCCCCCGGACCATGGGGACGAGATGCGGCGTGAACAGCACCTGTGCGCCCAAGATCTGCTCGATCTCGGGCGTGTGGCGATGGTGCAGCAGGCCGTACGCCGTGAAGTCCTCGTCGACCGCGCCGAAGTGCAGCGACTCCTTGAGGCCGCGGCCGGCGCCGGACACCCCTGACGCCGCGTCGACGATGATCCCGCTCGCCTCGACCAGTCCGGCCCGCAGCAACGGCGCCAGGGCCAATCCCGCCGTGGTCGGGTAACACCCGGCGGCGGCGATCAGCGTCGCTCCGGCCAGGCCGGGGCGGAACAGCTCGGGCAGGCCGAATGCGGCCTCGGCGAGCACCTCGGGCGCCGCATGCTCCTCGCCGTACCAGGTGGGATAGAGCGCCGCTTCCCGCAACCGGAAATCGGCCGCCAGGTCCACGATGACCCCCACCCGATCCCGAAGAGAGGGCACGATCCGCTGCGACTCCCCGTGCGGCAGGGCGCAGAACACGAGGTCGAGCCCGTCGAGCCCGTCCGGGCCGGCCGCCTCGTAGACCAGGCCGGGATAGGCGGCGGCCAACGATGGGGTGTGCTCACCCACCACCTCCCCGGCGTGCGAATGCGCCGTGACCACGGCCACGTCGATGTCAGGATGGCCGGCCAGGAGCCGGAGCAGCTCGACTCCGGTGTACCCCGACGCTCCGACGATTCCCGCCTTCATCGCATCAGTATACAGGTTTCAGCATACTCATGCAGATCTCCCCGGGGCTTTGCGCACACGCCATCTCCCTCTTCGTTTTTGGGCTTCTCGAGAGTCCACGAACGAGGCAAGGAGAATGGCGTTGTTGGGAGTGAGCGGATGGCGAAGCCTGCTCGTGTCCACCGAGCGGCCGCCTGCTCCAGGAGGCCCAGTTTCGTTGCGCTAACGAAGGACCATCCCGCCGTCGACTCCGAAGATCTGCCCGGTGATCCACTCCGCCGGATCGGAGAACAAGAACGTGACCATTGCGGCGATATCCCGGGGTTCACCCAACCGGTTCAGGAGTTGCGATGCCAGATACGCCTCTTGGCGTTCGGCTGGTACCTTCGGGCGCAACTCATCGGACAGGACCAATCCCGGTGCGATCGCATTGCAGCGGATTCCGTCCGTGCCCCATCGGCTGGCGATGTGACGCACCAGCGCGCCGAGGCCCGCCTTCGATGTCGCGTACGCCGGCCGCGTCGAACCACCGGCAAACGCCGCGGCCGAGCTCGTGACCACAATGGAGCCCCCACCGCTGCGAAGGAGATGCGGCACTGCGTTGCGGGCCGCGTAGAAGAACCCGGTTAAATCGACGGCCAGGCTCCGATGCCACGTCTCAGTTTCCATGGACACGATGTCAGTGTCGTTGCCGAGCACTCCCGGGCTGAGATCCGCCGCGTTCGAGAACAGCCCATCGAGGCGTCCGAACGTCGCAACGGCGCTGTCGATGAGCGCTTTGACCGAGTCCTCGTCCGAGATGTCGAAACCGAAGAACTGTGCCCCGTCACCGATCGACTCCACGAGGCGACGCCCTCCGTCCTCGTTGATGTCACCCACCATGACCCGCGCGCCGGCCTTCACGAGCTGGCGCGCCGTCTCCGCTCCGATTCCGGTCGCGCCACCCGCCACGACAATTGCCTTCTGATCGAGCGCTGTCATTTCTCCCCCTCACGCCGACGTCATTTTCGGTGGCCAATGGGCCGACCGCCACCGGCCGATCGCGCCGCCAGGCCGAGACTACACCGGCCGATCGCTGCGCCTCCCTGTCCCGCGTCGTCCGGCTGGCTCACCCACCGACTTCGCCCACTGACCCATTGACCCATTGCCGCGTGGTGCGTGTCCTGCCATCCTTGGGCCATGATCGACCACGTCTCCCTCCAAGTGACCGATGTCCCCACGAGTCGCGTCTTCTATGAAGCCGTGCTCGCCCCGTTGGGCATAACCGCCGACGCCACCGATGGGCCTGCCGTCGGGTTCTTCGGGCCCGAGCCCGGTGCGTTCTGGATTTCACCGGCGCAACGCGACGAGGACCGGGAACTGCACGTGGCCTTCCGGGCCGCCGACCGCGGCGCCGTCAACGCCTTCTACGAGGCTGCGCTCTCCATCGGCGCCGAGATCCTCAATGCGCCCCGGCTCTTTCCCGAATATCACGAGGACTACTACGGGGCCTTCGTGCGCGATCCGGACGGCCACAACATCGAGGCGGTCTGCCGCGCTCCGGGCCCCTGACCCGACGGCCAACCACCAACCGGCGTCACGCTCAGGTCGGGAGTGGTCGTGCCTCGGCTTTGGCCAGCAGGGCGGCGCCGTCGTCGGGGAGGATGACGCCCGCTTGTGTGAGTTGTTCGACCGACGCCTTGTATTTGGCGAACCAGGCGGCCTGATCGGGATAGAGCGCGTGGACCTTTTCGGCCGGGAACGGGGTGCTGGAGCCCCTCAAGAGGCTGCTCTCATCGCCGTCTATTCGTTCGGCCACATGCGTGGCGAGCGGCGCTGCGAGGTCGGGCCATTGGATGCCGCCAATGGCATTCCCGTGCTCGTCGCGACGAAAGAGGGGTGGTGTTCCTTCCCGCACAAGCCGCGGTTGGTGCTGCGGCGCCACACCTGCGTCGAGCCAACGCTGCAGGGCGTGGAGTGCGCCACGAAGCGCCGGTGCGAACGCAACGTGCGTGCCGACGACGAAGCCCATTGCCTCCAATTCGTCGGCGGTGGCCACGCTGGTGTGGCTCGTACCGGCGACCTCCCACCATCGCAACAACTCGGTATCGGACTGGGTGTTGGGATAGCACTCGGACGCCTCCGATTCCGAGTTCAACACGATGATCGGCACTTCGAGATCCTCGCGTAGGAAATGCTTGTACCACTCGAGCAGGTGAAATCCGTTCGGGCCATAGGTCTGTGGGAGCTCGGCCGGGGCGGAATCACCGTTCAGTGCACAGGGGCTGTTCGGATAGACCACCAGCAAAAATGCGTCGTAGATCGACGACACGGCATGAACGCCGTTGAGATAACCGGCCAACCGGGCACTCGACTGCGAAACGCCCACTGCGATCAGGTGGCGGACGTCCAGCCCCTCGAGCGGGTCGACATCATGTGGTCGCTGCGGACCGAGGAGCTCACCGGCCTGGGCGAAGATGTCGTAGGAGTAGTCGTCCGAGGGGTGGTTCATCGACGCGTAGCGTTGCGGGTTCTCCGTCTTGAGCGAAGGGATGGGCATGTCGGGCATCCCTTCCACTCCCAGATACTGGGCGGAGACACCGACAACGGCGAAACCGTCACCGAGGAGTTGCGGCGCACTGCGGTTCAGGAAGAAATTCTCGCCGGCAGAAACGTTGTTCCATTCGACGATCACCGTGCCGTTGAACTGCGCCGGGTCGGGGCACAGGACGAGCATCCGGGTGCGGAACGGCTGTTCGTCGATCGCCTCCGCCTTCCATCGACCGTTCGTCGGATATTCCGTGACGCCGTCCGCCAGCCGATAACGCGTCGCCGTGCCTTCGAAGAAGTACTCCTTCTCGGTCCCGCCGACCTCTTTCACCTTGTCCGCCATAGAACTCATCGGTGTTCCCTCGACTTCAGCCACAATCTTCGCCATACGTTCTCCGTGCTCGGGGACCATCAGGTCGATGGTCCGGTGATCATTTGATGGGAATGCGCTTTCCGCACACGGGCTTCCCTCCGTTGACCGGGACGAACGCGTCGCCTTGTGCCTGGGCGAATGTCTCACACTCCACTTCTGGCAACATGCCGAGCGTTCCGAAGTGCTGGAAGGTGATGGCGCTGGGGAGCAGACCACCCGCGGTGTAATTCCCGACCTTGCGAAGATTGGAGATGAAGGCGGCCCGGGTCGGATTCTTCCCCGCCAGCTCCAGACCCTTGATCATCAGGTCCCCGTCGACGTAGAGCGGCGCATCATCGGGAATGCCCCCTTTGTAGCCCGCATATTTTTTCAATGCGGCCAGCATCGCCTTGGTCGCGCTATTGGGATTCTGCGTGGGGAAGGTCGTTGCGAAATACGCGCCGTCGTATTGTTTCATTGCCTGTGGTTGATCGAGCGAAGCCTGCGTATACCCCTCGTAGAAGAACGACTTGGTCTTGGCGCCGGCCTGCTTCAGCGCCTCACTCAGCGCCACGGTCGACTGAATGGTCGTCGTGCCCACTGCGCCGTTACAGCCGGCCGCCTTGATCGCCAGTGCGGTCGTGGTGAAGTTGACACCCCCCAGGGGGACCGAGCTGTCGTCGTAACATTTCTTGATGCCAGCCGCGGCCGCTGCATCGAACATGGCCTTCTGCGCCTGTACCGCCGCGGGAATGTTGTAGCCGACCCCCGCGAGCTTTGTGATGCCAATGCTCTTGAAGAAATTTCCGAGCGTGGAGTACGTGTAATAGGTGCCGTTGAACGGGGTCGACACGAGGCTCTCAGTCGTGAACATGTTGGTATAGGGCTGTTCGCCCCACTCCGGCCCGTCCACCCCTGCTCCGACGACAGGGATCCCTTGCTGTTGCAAGAACTTTGCCCCGCCGAAGGCCAAGGTCGACTCGTCCATGACGGCGAAGACGTGGTCTTGGTCAACAAGGACTTTCGCCGCGAGCGCGTTGCCTCCCGCAGTTGACTGGTCATCCACGACCTTGAGCTTGATCTGGTGGCCGTTCACTCCTCCGTGATTGTTCTGGACGTTGACCCGGGCGATCAGGCCGGCCAGGGCCTTGCTCGCGGGCACATTTGCGGAGACAGCGCCGCTCAGCGAGATGATCACGCCGATGGTGATCGGAGATGGGCTCGCCCCGGCCGCCCCTCCCCCGGCCGCGGTGATCCCCACGAGCCCGCCCATGGACACGAGCGCCGCGCTCAGCGCGACCCGTACTTTCATTCTGTTCCTCTTTCCCCTCATATTCCCCCCTTATTGTGAGTGACGGTTACAGCAGATCATCGGACGGCTCGTCCTCAGAAGGGCAACTCCCGGGTCGACGCCCGCGCCACGATCAGCGCTCCGTCATCGGGAAACAGCAAATTCGCCTCGACGAGCCGTTGCGTCGCCTGTTCGTACTTGTCCAGCCAATCTTGCCGATCCGTGTAAAGGGATCTGATCTTCTCGGCCGGGAACGGCGTCGAGCTACCCATCAAGTTGATGAAACCTTCCGTCGGGCTCTCGCCGACGTGTGTCGCGGTCGGTGCCTCGACCTCGGGCCACCGGATGCCGCCGACTGCGTTCCCGTGCTCGTCGCGCGGGAGCGCCGGCGGATCACCTTTCTTTACGAGCCGTGGCTGCTGCGGTGGCGCTTCGCCCTCTTCCATCCAGCGGTGAAGGGCGTGGAGCGCGGCACGGTTCATTTCGGCGAAGGACACTCGGCACATGCCCGAAAGAGCCAACGCTTCGGCGATGCCGGTGTCACCGAACGCAGAGTCCAGCTGCTCGGCGGGGAGGAGACCGATATGGCTGGTTCCGGCAACCTCCCACCAGTGGATGAGGGCCGTGTCCGCCTGCGTGTTCGGATGGCATTGCCCGGCTTCGGTCTCGGAATTGAGAATGAGCACCGGCATCTGCAGATCTTCCCGGAGCTTGTACGTCCGGAAAGGGAGGATGTTCACGGTGCTGTTGTCGCCGGTCTCCTCGAGGCGGTCCGGCGCGGTGGCCGGGTCGAGGGCGCAGGGGTTGCCCGCATAGACGGTCAGGAGGTACCCGTCGATGGAGGAGGTCAGGGGCGCGAGGGCGTTGATGTGGGTCGCCAACCGGCAGGCCGACTGCGAGCCACCGGTGGCGACGACGTGACGGACGTCGAACCCGGCGAAGGGGTCGGGGTCACGCGGCCGATCCGGCGCCAGCAACTCCGTGGCCTGCGTGAAGATGTCGTACGAGAAGCCGTCGCCAGGGTGCTGCAGCGTGCCGTAACGGTCAGGATCGAAATCCCGGAGTCCGGGTGGGTTCGTGATGACGGTGCCGAAGTACTCGCTCACCTCGCCGGTGTTGGGAAGGCCATGGACACCTGCATGCTGTGTCGTGACGCCGACGACGGCGAAGCCGTCCTCGATCAGTCGTGCCGCGAGCAAGGAGCCTATGAATTTGTCCTGACCGCCCGAGACGTTGTTCCACTCAGCGATGACCGTCCCGTTAAAGCGAGCCGGATCCGCCGGCCGGAGCAACACGAAGCGGGACCGGAATGGTTGCTCACGCATCGGCTCGGCATCCCAGTGCCCATCCGTGGGGTACTCACCGGATCCACCCGCCAACCCGAACTGGGTGGCGATGCCTTCGAAGATGAACTCCTCCTCGATGCCGCCCACCTTGGCGACGGCGTCGGCCACCGACTCGAACGGCGCACCCGAGCCTTCGTCCCCGAGGCCCTGCACAACTTTTGCCATTGTTCCCCCCTGCCTGGCTCATCGGAAGGCTGCAACGGTCCGGTGCCGAGCGGCCAGGCGTAGCGTTGGAGGCCGGATGACATTGGCAACGTCGTGACGTGTGCCCCCCGCTTCCCCCTTTATTGATATCAATGTCAAGTACTGCAGCGAAACGTAGCAACGAGGTACCTGATTGTCAACGATGCTTTCGAATGAGGTTCGTCGCCCTACGTCGCCCCGATGCGGTCATCCTCCGCCCACGGAGGGGTGCTAGCCCCAGGCCGGGACGCCGGTCAGCGACATGTTCATTTGCCGGGGAATTCCATACCTTGGAGGCATGATCGTTGCGAAGGGTCTGACCAAGCGCTACCGCAGCACCCTGGCCGTCGACAACTTGAGTTTCGAGGTGACCCCGGGAGTGGTCACCGGCTTCCTCGGCCCGAACGGCTCGGGCAAGTCCACCACCATGCGCATGATCATGGGACTGGACAATCCGACCTCGGGGACGACGCTGGTGAACGGGAAGCGCTACAACGAGCTGGCGTGGCCGCTGCGCGAGGTCGGGGCACTGTTGGACGCCAAGGCATATCACCCGGCGCGAAGTGCCTATGACCACCTGCTTTTTCTGGCCAAGTCCAATGACATCGCCCGTTCCCGCATCGACGAGGTCCTCGACATCGTCGGGCTCACCGAGGTGGCGCACCAACGGGCCGGGCGGTATTCGCTCGGGATGGGACAGCGGCTCGGGATCGCCACCGCCCTTCTCGGGGACCCAGGAGTCCTGCTTTTCGACGAACCCATCAACGGTCTCGACCCCGAAGGCATACGTTGGGCCCGGTTCCTCTTACGTGACCTGGCCGCCGAGGGAAGAACCGTGTTCGTGTCGAGCCACCTGATCAACGAGATGGCGCTGACCGCAGAGCGACTGGTTGTGATCGGCCGCGGCACCCTGATCGCCGAGACGAGCGTCAGTGCGTTCACGGCCCAGAGCGAGCTGGACGCCGTGCGCGTCGTCACACCGATGACCGAGTTGTTCGTCGCCGCACTCAACGACGCCGGCGCCGGCGCGAAGGTCGAGGCGGACGGTTCGATCGTGGCCACGGGCTTGAGCTCGGCCGAGATCGGCGAGTTGGCCGCCGATCGCATCCTGACGCTGCACGAGCTCTCACCACTCAAGGGTTCCCTCGAGGACGCATTCATGGAGCTGACCCAGGATGCGGTGGAGTACCGCTCCGGCCAGCGAACCACCGTCCTCGATGTGCCCCGCGCTCGCATGCGCACTCGGACGCTCAGTAAGGAATGCAGATGACGACTCTCATGCCGCAACCCATGTCCCAGCGGAGCTACGGCCTACGGCACGCCGTACAGGCGGAGTTCACCAAGTTGCGGACCCTCCGTTCGACGGGTTGGACACTGCTCGCCACGATCATCGGCACGCTTCTCGTGACGGTTCTCGCCACCAGCAACATCCATCGCAAGGCGCAGGCGGTGCTGCAGCAGGGATTTGATCCGACGAACCAGTCCCTGACCGGGCTGGCCATCGGATCGCTCACCATCGGCCTGCTCGGCATCTTGATGATCACCGGCGAATACGGCAGCGGGACCATCCGCTCCTCGCTGGCCGCGATACCTCGACGGCCGTTGTTGCTCGCTGCCAAAGTGCTCGTGATCGCCGCCGTTTCCCTGGTCGTGAGCGAAATTCTGGCCTTTGGCTGTTTCTTCACCGGCCGAGCCATCCTTTCGGGGAATGCCCCTGTCGTCTCCCTGGGCGATCCCGGGGTCTTGCGGGCGCTTCTCATGTCGGGGGCCTATCTGGCACTCTTGGGTATGTTCGGTCTGGGTCTCGGCGTCATCATCCGCCACACGGCCGGCGCCATCACCACCTTCGTGGGAGTCGTCTTCCTCCTCCCCGTTCTCCTCCAACCGCTGAACCCGCACGGCAACCCCGGCCGCTTCACCCCGTTGCAGATGCTGGCCAATTCGGTGGCGACCGTCGTGCGCCAGCAAGGTCAGGTCTCCCCGGGCCTCGGACTCGCTCTCATGGGGCTCTACTGCGCGGTCGCCCTCGGGATCGGGATGCTCCTTCTGCACCGGCGGGACGCATGACCGGGGAACGGGCGGACGAACCCGGTGCGCGGATGCGTGAGTTGGTGAAGGAGATGGCGGCCGTCGTTTCAGAGAAGACAGGCGAACGCTCACGAGAATTCGCTCGCATCGTCTGGCACGAGCCATTCGCCAAGCGGACGTGGTCGGAGTTCTGGTTTCTCACGATCGGCATACCCCTGGCCGCCGTCGGGATGGCCTTCGTCGCCATCACCCTCTTTGCCGGCATTGTCCTCGCCGTCACGTTTGTCGGCTTTCCCATCATCGCCCTTGCCGTGCGCGGTTCACGGGGCATCGGCGGATTCCATCGGCAGCTCGCCCGGGGTCTCCTCAACGAGGAGATCAACGATCCTGAACCGTTCGAGCATCGTCCCGGATTCTTCGGCTGGCTCCAGGCAGCCCTGCGCGACCGCACGGGATGGCGCTCGATGGCCTACCTGGTGGTCAAAGTGCCGTTGGCGCTCCTCGGACTCTTTGCCGCCTTCAGCTTGTGGTGGGACGCCTTCTTCTGCATCACGTTTCCGATATGGGGCCGGGGCGAAAACGATCCTGGTGTCTTCGGACTGCCTCGGATCTTCTTCGGGTCCGACTTGTTCGCAGGCGGGCCTATCGGGTTTGGCCATGGGGTCGGGATCTTCCTCGTCGGTGTCCTTCTTTTCTTCGCGGCCCCCTGGGCGGTGCGGGCCGTGGTCGGTCTGGACCGTCGCATCATGCGGGTCCTGCTGTCGCCCGATCCCGTCGCGGTCCGCGTGCGCTCGCTCGAGGAGGCACGGGCGCAGACGGTCGACTCCTCAGCTGCGGCCATGCGGCGCATCGAGCGCGACCTGCACGACGGGACCCAGGCCCAACTCGTGGCGCTGGCCATGCGCCTGGGCATGGCCAAGGAGAAGTTGGCGGACGACGACCACCTCGACCTCGACCAGGTCCGTCAATTGGTCAATGACGCGCACCAAGGCGCCAAGGAGGCCATCGTCGAACTGCGCGACCTGGCCCGGGGCATCCATCCTCCCGCGCTGGACATCGGCCTCGAAGGAGCGCTTGCCACGTTGGCGGCGCGCTGCACGATTCCCACGTCGCTCTCCCTCGCGCTCAATGAACGGCCGACACCCGCCATTGAGGCCATCGCCTACTTCTGCGTGGCCGAGCTGCTCGCCAACGTGACCCAGCATGCCAAGGCATCCCGCGCCAGCATCTCGTGTACGGAGTACGGAGGCTGGCTCCGGGTGGTCGTGCGCGACGACGGCATCGGGGGGGCTTCGCTCTCACGCATGGGGTCCTCGTCGAGCGGGCTGGTCGGCCTCACCGACCGGGTGCATGCGGTCGACGGACGGCTCGGCATCGTCAGCCCACCCCGTGGCCCGACGGTCGTGACCGTGGATCTCCCCCTGCACGCCTAAGTGACCTCTCCCGCCGCCTCTCCCGACGCCTCTCCCGCCGCCCCCCTGCGCGTCGTGATCGCCGAGGACTCGGCCATCCTCCGCGACGGCCTCGTCCAACTTCTGGCTGATCGGGGCTTCGTCATCACCGAGGCCGTCGCCGACGCCGAGGCCCTCTGGCGCTCGATCGAGCGCGAGAGGCCCGACGTGGCCGTGGTCGACATCCGCATGCCCCCCACCTTCACCGACGAAGGGCTGCGGGCGGCGATCGGGCTGCGCCGCCAGTACGAGGGTCTGGGCATCCTGTTGTTCTCCCAGTACATCGAGACCCGCTATGCGGCCGAGCTCCTGGCCGACGATGCGGCCGGGATCGGCTATCTGCTCAAAGACCGGGTGGCCGACGTCAGCGACTTCGTCGAGGCCCTCCGACGGGTCGCCTCGGGGGGCACCGCGTTGGACCCCGAGGTGGTGACCCAGCTCATGGGCGCCTCCCGCCAGACCGACTCCATCTCGGTCCTGAGCGCACGTGAGAAAGAGGTCCTCTCCCTCATGGCGGAGGGCCGTTCGAATGCCGCCATCGCCGCGCAGCTCGTCATCTCCGAAGGAGCGGTGGAGAAGCACGTCGCCAACATCTTCACCAAGTTCAACCTGCCGGTGTCGCAGTCCGATCACCGGCGCGTGCTGGCGGTGTTGCGCTTCCTCGACTCATGAGCGGGTCGATCCGGCCCCCGTCGATGGCGGCACGGTCAGCGCAGTGCCGCGCCGCACTCCTTCGTCACCGCGTCGATGCAACGCGCCCGTAACTCGCCGACCTCGTCGTCCGTCAACGTGTGGTCGAGCGAGCAGAACCGCAGCCGGAAGGCCAGGCTGCGCGTTCCCTCGGCGATCCCCTGGCCGCGGTACACGTCGAAGAGCGCCACCGACTCGAGCAGATCGCCGGCCGCTGTCGCCAACACCTCGGTCACCACGTCGGCCGGAACGTCGTCGGCGACGACCAGCGCCAGGTCGATGTCCGAGGAGGGGAAGCGGCTCACGGCAGCGGCGACCATCGCCTTACGGGCCACGGCCTCTTCGTCGAAGAGAAGTCCGAGGTCCACCTCGAGCCAGCCGATCCGGCGGGACTCGGTCCCCCTCCCGGACGCGTGCGTGAGCCCGAAACGGGCCGCGACATCGGGATCGATCTCTCCCACCGCGCCGATCGGCACCCCGGGATTTTCGTCTGACGACTCCGAAACCGCCCGGGCGACCAAGCGGGCCGAGCGGGTCGGGTGCAGACCCGGTAGCGGCGCCCCTCCGCCCGGCGCGACCAGGCGCACGCCCGACAACCGGAACGCGTCGGCCAGGACATGCCAGGCCGCCGTGGCACTCCGCGCGTCGTCGTCCTCATAGGCGAAGACCGCGCTCAACAGCTCGCGCTCGCCCGGGAGCAGCGCTGTGTGCGTGCCCCCGGCGCCGCTGCGTTCGACGACCCGCGGCACGCCCTCCCCGGGATGCGAGAACACGACGCCGACTTCGAACAACCTGATGGCGCCCTGACGCCGCCCGGCGTTATGGGCCAGCGCACTGAGCAGTCCCGGCATGAGCGAGCGCCGCAGGAACGGTTCTTCGGCGATGAGCGGGTTCGACACGCGCACCGCCGGACCGCTCAGGCCCACCCGGTGGTGCGACTCCTCCGAGACGAACGTATTGGTCCAACCCTCGGAGGCGCCGATGCCGGCGAGCACGCTCTTCACCAGCCGTCGCGACCGCTGGAGGGAGGTGAGATGGCCGGGTTGGGGCCACGTCGGCGTGTGCCGGGGAACGTTGGCGTACCCGAACATCCGGGCCACCTCCTCGATCACGTCGTCGATCCCGTAGGGGGCAGGACGCACATCGGGCCGGTTCGTGGGGACGAGCACCGCCAGCCGGCCGTCGTCGGCCACAGCTCCCCCACCGCCGCTCGTCGTGAAGCCGATCGGGTCCAGCAGTGCGGCGATCTCGACGCCGGAAAGCGGCACACCGATCTGGCGCTGGACGCGTGCGATCGGCACCTGCAGCGTGAACGGCTCGGGGACGTCCCCCCGCACATCGAGGATGCCGTCACACACCTGCAGGCCCGGGATGCTCTCGCCGAGCAGCTCGACGAACCGGTTCACCGCGGCGTCGATCCCCCACGGATCGCAACCCCGTTCGAAGCGGGCCGACGCCTCGGTGCGCAGGCCGAGTCGCTTGGACGTCCGCGCAATCGCCATCGGCGTGAAATACGCCGCCTCCAGCAGCACCTCGGTGGTCGTCCCGGCGATCTCCGACGACGCACCACCCATGATCCCGGCCACGCCCACCGCGACGTCTTCACCGTCACAGATGAGACAGTCCTCGCCGGTGTCCCCCGAACTGCGACCGGGGCGACCGAGCGTCCGCGTCACCGCCATCGAGCGTCTCGAGCGTCTCACCGCTCCGGGCCCGCCGCACGATCAGGCCCCGCCCGCCCAGGCGCGCCACGTCGTAGGGGTGGGTGGGCTGGCCCAGCTCGAGCATCACGTAGTTCGATGCGTCCACGACATTGTTGATGGGCCGCATTCCGGCCAGGGTCAGGCGCCGGGCGATCCACTCCGGTGACGGCCCGACCACCACCTCACCGAGAACCGAGACGGTGAGGCGCGGACAGAGATCGGGGTCTTCGACCACAGCACTGGCGGCCTCCGACACCGGGCGCCCGCTCGCGGCGGGAGGGGGCGGTGCAGGCAGCGTGAACGGGAGACCCAGCCGGGCGGCCAGATCCCGGGCGATGCCCGCGACCGACCAGGCATCGGGACGATTGCCTTCCACCGTGATGTCGAACACGGTGTCCGCCTCGAGCCCGAGGGCCTCGGTGAGGGGCGTACCGGGAGGACCCTCGATCTCATCGCCGAGCACGAGCAGGCCCGCTCCGTCGTCGGAGAGCCCCAGCTCGCGGCCCGAGCACAACATGCCGTGGGACTCGACGCCGCGCATCTTGCGCAGGCCGATCGCGAAGCCCCCGGGCAGCACCGCGCCGACGGGAGCCAACGGGACCCGGTCACCGACCTCGAAGTTGAAGGCTCCGCAGACGATCTGGAGCGGATCTCCGCCCGCATCGATGACGATACGGCGGATACGGTCGGCCCCCTTGATGGCCTCGATCCCGGTGACCCGGCTGACCACGACGTCTTCGAGGCCTTCGCCGACCTGCTCGATCCCTTCGACGACGAGTCCCAGATCATCGAGCGCGGCGGTCAGTACCCCGGTGTCGTCGGGGAAGGGGGCGAAGTCACGGAGCCAACTGAGTGGAGCGCGCACGGATGTCTTTCTCTAGAGCTGTGATGAGGGGCGGGGCGGGGCCGTCTCAGAACTGAGACAGGAAGCGGATGTCATTCTCCATAAAGGAACGCAGGTCCGGAATCTCGTGGCGCATGAGGGCCAAACGGTCGATACCGAAACCGAAGGCGAAGCCGGACCATTCGTCCGCGTCGATCCCCACGGCGGCGAAGACGGCGGGGTCCACCATCCCGCACCCGCCGAGCTCCACCCATCCGATGTTGGAGCACGTGCGGCAGCCTTCGCCGCGACAGATGGCGCAGGTGATCTCGAACTCGGCCGAGGGCTCGGTGAAAGGGAAGTAGGCCGGTCGCAGACGCGACTGCATGTCCTCCCCGAAATAAGCCGAGGTGAACGTCTGGATGGTGCCGGCCAGGTCGCCGAACGTGATACCGCGGTCCACCACGAGCCCTTCGATCTGATTGAAGACGGGGAGGTGACGGGCGTCCGGCGTATCGAGCCGGAAACACTTCCCCGGCATGACGGCATGGATCGGTAGCGTGCCCTTGCGCACCGCCTCTTCCATCAAATGGATCTGGACGGGTGACGTGTGGGTGCGGAGCAGCACGGTCTCGGGCTCGCCGATGTCGAGATACATGGTGTCGTACATGCCCCGGGCCGGGTGGGCCGGAGGCATGTTCAGCGCCTCGAAGTTGTACCAGTCCGTCTCGGCCTCGGGGCCCTCGGCGACGATGAAGCCCATACCGACGAACACGTCCTCCAGCTCGTCCCGGGCCTGGGACACCAGGTGGAGGTGGCCCCGGTTGAGCGGCGACGTGACGTGGGCGGGGATGACCTCGGTCAGGTCGAGGCGGTCCGCCGCCAGGAGGGCGACCCGCTCGGTCTCGGCCAGCGTGATCCGGCGGGTGGCCACCAGGTGCTCGAGCGCTGCCCGGGCCTCCTGCAACTGACGTCCCGCTTCCTTGCGGGCGTCGGGGTCGAGCGGAGCCCAACGAGCGGTGGGCTCCCGACAGGGCGGAGCGCTTGCCGAACAGGTCGGTCTCCACGTGCCCCAGGGCATCGGTCGACGGCGCCGCCGCAATGGCGGCCCGCCCTTCCTCGACGATCCGTTCGATATCGCTTTGCATCTGCACCTGCGTCTGCTCAGTCACTGACCGAAATGGTAGATGCCGCCGACCCCCGCCCCGACGACCGGCGTTGCCGCAGCGCCTCGAAGCAGAGGACGGCACAGGCCACACCGACATTCAGCGACTCGGCCCGACCCTCCATCGGGATGGCCACGGCGCCGCCGATGGCCTCGAGCGTCGCAGGCTCCAGGCCTGAGGCCTCGTTCCCCAGGAACAGGGCGGTCGGGATCGACCAGTCCAGTGCGGCGTAGTCGTGACCGTCCCGCACGACCGTGGCCAGTGTCCGGTAGCCCCCGCCCGAGAGCGAGGTCGCCAGGGCGGCCGGATCCGCCTGGACGCTGAAGGGGACGTGGAAGATCGATCCGGCGGAGGCGCGCACCGTTTTGGGGTTGTAGGGGTCGACGGACTCACCGCTGAAGATGACGGCATTGACACCCGAGGCGTCGGCCGTGCGGAGCACCGTCCCGGCATTCCCGGGGTCCCGGACATCGACGAGGACGATGATGAGCGGCTGGGCGGCGGGATCCGGGACGGGAGCGGCCTCGAGGGCCGGCGCATCGAGCATCGGCAGGACGGTCAGGACCGGCTGGGGCGTGACGGTATCGGCCACCCGTTCGAGCACCCCCGGCGCCAGGGGGAACACCCGGGCCCCGGCGGCGAGCGCCAGGTCACAGGTTTCCCGGGTCTGCGGGTCCCCCGCCCCCTCGGGAGCGAGATACACCGACTCGATCCCCACCCCGGCCCGGAGCGCCGTACGCAGAAGCTCGACGCCTTCGGCCACGAAGACGCGCTCAGCCCAGCGGGCGGAACGCTTCTGCAGCAGCCCCCGCACCCGCCGTACCCGGCGGTGCGTGAACGCGAGCGGTTGGCTCAGGAGGAAAGGACCTCGGCCGGCTCGTTGGCGGACGGCTCGGCCGATGCTTCGTTGGCCGGTGCGTCGTTGGCCGGCAACGCATTCTGGGCCGCCAGCACCAGGGCGCCGAACGCCTCGGGGTCGCTCACGGCGAGATCGGCGAGCACCTTGCGGTCGACCTCGATACCGGCCAGGTGCAGCCCGTTGATCATGCGGCTGTAACTCATGCCGTGGGCCCGGGCCCCGGCGTTGATCCGCTGGATCCACAGCTTGCGGAAGTCCCCCTTGCGGGCGCGGCGGTCCCGGAAGGCGTACTGCATCGAGTGCATGAGCTGCTCGTTGGCCGAACGGTAGGTACGGCTCTTGTTCCCGTAGTACCCCTTCGCCTGTTCCAGAACGGCGCGGTGATGCTTGCGACCGTGCACGGATCGCTTGACTCTGGCCATCGGGGGTCCTCCTCTCTTCTCGTCGTTCTCGCTACTGCGTCTGCGTCGGGGCCCGGTCGGCCCACGCAACTACCTCAGAGGCCGAGCATTCTCCGCACCGACTTCTCGTCGGCTTTGGAGACATCGGCGCCACGACCCAGACGACGCATGCGTACGCTGCTCTTCGTCTCGAAGTTGTGCCCCCGGAAGGCCTGCCCACGACGGAGACGACCACTGCCGGTGACTTTGATGCGCTTCGCAGCGCCCTTGTCCGTCTTCATCTTCGGCATGACGTCATCCCTCTTCGGTTGTTCCTGCTGCGTCGGTCGTTACTGCGTCGGTCGTTACTGCGTCGGTCGTTACTGCGTCGGTTGTTGCTGCGTCGGTTGTTGCTGCCTCGTTTGCCGGTGTCGGCACGGGATCGGAGGCCACTACGCCGGCCTCCGGCCCGCTCCCGTTAGTCGTCGCTGCCGGTGTCTCCGCCGCTGTCGCCGCGGCGGATTGCTTGTCACCGCGATGTTGGTTGGCTGTCCTCGATGCGGCGGCCTGACGGGCCCGCTTGTCGGGGGCGAGCACCATGATCATGTTGCGGTTGTCGAGCTTGGGCTCGGCCTCGATTTTGGCGATGCCCTCCATCTGCTCGGCAATGCGATCCAGGATCCGTTTTCCGTGCTCGGGGTGATACACCTCACGCCCACGGAACATGATCGTGATCTTGACCTTGTGGCCCTCATTCAAGAACTTGGCGACCTGGCGGGTCTTGGTGTCGAAGTCCCCCGGCCCGATCTTAGGCCGGTACTTCATTTCCTTGATCCCGACGTGAACCGTCTTCCGACGGCTCTCCTTGGCCCGCTGGGCCTCGTCGAACTTGAATTTTCCGAAGTCCATGATCCGGCACACCGGCGGGTTGGCCATAGGGGCCACCTCGACCAGGTCCAGATCGAGCTCCTTGGCGATAGCCAAGGCCTCGGGCAACGCCTTGATGCCTAACTGCACACCATCGGGGTCGACCAGGCGGACTTCACGGGCACGGATGCGATCATTGATCCGGTGCTCAGTTGTTGTTTCAGCGACGATGCGGCACCACACCTCTCACTTGGGCCCACGGTCTTTCCGCGAGCCATTCGGTGGAGCGAGGTCGACCAACGGGCTGAGCCCGCGCCGAAAAACCTTCGACCTGGCGCACTGCTGTCGCTCGACGAGCGAACGTGTGGCCAGGTGGAGGCCTTCTGGTCGGAGGCCCCGCTTCCATGTACTCAAGGTGAATATTGTACCAGCATGAGCAGCCTTTGGACACCGTCAGGCGAACACTTCCCCGCGAGAGAGGAGGGCGGCGGCGGGTCGGCCGGATCTCCGGGGCGGCCGGGATCGCCCCCGGACCCCCACCGTCGTCGGGACCCGGGGACGAGGACGGCGGCACGTTGAGCGCCGAGGCCCAGGCCGAGATGGATGCCATGCGCCGGCAGCTGTCCCAGACGCCGGCCGAGGTCGTCATGGCCAACCACTGCTACGGGATATTCGAGCTGGCCACGATCTATCTCTCGAACTCCCCGCCGATGTTCTTCGAGGCCAGGTTGGCCATCGATGGGCTGGGTGGCCTCCTGGAGGCGGTGAAGGGCCGTCTGGGCGAGGCCGAGCCGTCGCTCCTGCAGGCGCTGTCCCAGCTCCGCTTGGCGTATGTCCAGCTGGAGGGGGCCGAGCGGGCCGCCGCCGAGAGTGCCGCCAGCGCCGACCAGAACTGAGCGCCGGCAGAACCGCTCGCCGCCAGAACCGAGCGCCACAGAAGGCCTAGCGGCCCGCCAACGCCTGGCTCTCGGCCGCTGCGGCGAGGCCGTTGACCGTCATACCGATGAACCCGCCCAGGTGACGGCGGTAGATCCACCCGGTGCCGGGTACCTTGCCGCGGAAGGTCGAGCGCCAGATGATGCGCGTCCCCTCCCCTGAGGGCTCCAACTTGACGACAGCGACATAGTCACGCACGGCCAGTCCGGAGATCAGCTCGTAGACGAACCTCTCGTTGGGCTTCACCATCTTCAGCCGCTCCCGGCTCTGGTGCCGCCCGGTGCGGAAGATACGGACCGCCCCCACGCCTTCGGGGTCACCGTCACCCTTCTCCACCAGTTCGAAGGAGTCGATCGGCGACCACGACGGCCACGTCGACCCGTCGAGGAGCAGCGCGAACACCTTCGCCGGGGGTGCCTTTCGTTGTCAGTTCGTGCTCGATCACCTGCAGTCCCACGACGCCTCCGATCCTCTGTGGTGTCCACCAGCCGCCACAGCAAGTGTACCATTTGGGACATGCCGGGCAAGGACTCCAAGCAAAAGCTCGTCGATCAGGTGGTGGACCACTTCGTCATCGACGGCCTCGGTGACATGAGCCTGCGCAAGATCGCCGACGCCATCGGGACCAGCCATCGCATGCTCCTCTACCATTTCGGCTCGAAGAGCGGCCTCCTGGTCGAGGTGGTGCGTGCCGTGGAAGCCCGGGCCCGGGAGCAACTCGCCACTCTCGGGGGCGAGGCGGCCTCGGCTGCCGGCGGTGTCGATCGGGTCATCCGGGACATGTGGGAGTTCCTCGCCGATCCGGCCCAAGCCGACTTCGAGCGCCTGTTCTTCGCGCTCTACGGCCGTGCCCTCCAGGGCGATGCGCAGGTCCGCCCCCTGCTCGGCGAGGCGATCGACAGCTGGCTCGACGCCAGCACCGCTCTGGCGGGCGAACAGGGCATTCCCCCCGACGAAGCGCGCGTCCACGCCCGACTGGGACTGGCGGTGGTACGTGGGCTCCTGCTCGACCTGTTGGCGACCGGAGACCGGGCCGGGGTGGACGCCGCGCTCGAGGTCTTCGCCGGCCGCTATGCGATCGGTGCCACCGCGCGCGCCTCGTAGCGGCCGCGGTGCCCGGGTCGCACCACGAAGCTGACCTCGGTGCCCGCCTCGATCCGGCGTGAGCCGTCGAGGATGGCGGTGGCATGGAAGTCGAACTCGACGCCCGCCTCGTCGGTCACTGTCCCCAGGCCTCGCCGGGCGTCGAACGAGGTGACCCGCCCGAAGAACGGTCGAGGGGAGGGGACGGGGCCGGCCAAGGTCGTCGTTGTCGTTGTCAGTGCACGATCTTGGAGAGCGGGATCTCCAAGATGTCCGTCGCACCCTTGTCGCGCAGCGCCGGGATGAGGATGTTGATATCGGACTTCGCCACGACCGCTTCGAGCGCGAACGCCCCGCCGCCGGAGAGCTCCGAGATCGTGGGCGCCCGCATCGATGGCAGCACCGAGAGCACGCCGTCGAGCTGCTCCGCCGACACGTTGAGCTTGACCAACACCTTGCCGCGGGCTTCGAGCGTGCCCTGCAAGAGTGTCATGATCTGCTCCATCGCATGGCGCTTGGCCGGATCCGCCGCCGCCGTCGGATTGGCGATGAGCTCGGTGTACGACACCAGGAGCGTCTCGATGATGCGCAAGCCGGCCGCCCGCAAGGCGCTGCCGGTCTCGGTCATGTCGACGACTGCATCCGCTATCTCGGGCACCTTCGCCTCGGTGGCGCCGTAGGAGAACGAAATGTCCGCGTCAATGCCGTGTCCCGCCAGGATCTTGCGCGTCAGCTCGGGGTACTCCGTGCTGATCCGTAGTTTTCCGGGCAGCGCCGCCAGCTCCGCAAGACTCCTCACCGGCGAATCACTCGAGACGGCGAGCACCACACGGGCCGGCTGGTTGGTGGCCTTGGAGTACGTCAACTCACCGAGTGAGACCACATCGCTCCCCCGCTCCTCGACGCAGTCGCGGCCCGTGATACCCAGATCGAACAGCCCCTCGGCCACGTACGCCGGGATCTCCTGGGGCCGCAGGATGCGCACGTCATCGATGCGGGGGTCGTCGATCGTGGCCCGGTAGGCCACGTCCGAAGCACGCGAGACGGCCAGGTCGGCGTCAGCGAAGAGTTGCATGGTGGCGCGCTCGAGCGAGCCTTTGGGCAGGACCAGGCGAAGCATCCAGAGATCATCGCAGACCGGGGAACGCCGGCCGGCCCGGGCGGCACGGGTGGCCAGGTGCAAGGCAGACTCGGGACCGTGCCCGCTCCGTACGACGCCCATCTGTTGTTGGAGCTGCTGGGGATCGAGGTCACGGGAGAGGGCGCCGACGCCACCGGACGGTTGACCGTGACCCACCCACTCGTCGCCGGGACCGGGTACCTCTGGGCCCCGGTGGTCATCGCCATGGCCGACGCCCTTTGCGCCTTCGGCGTGTCGCACCACTGGCCCCAAGGCGCCGCTAGCTTCACCACCGTGGACTGCACCGCGAACTTCCTCTCGAGCGCCAAAGAGGGAGAGGTGGTGATCGGCCAGGCATCGCCCCTGCACCTCGGGCGGACGACGCAGGTATGGGACGCCGTCGTGACCAACGAGTCGACGGAGCGCCAGATGGCGGCGTACCGGTGCACCCAATTGATCCTGTACCGATGAGGTGGGTGGGCCGGTCGGATCCGGTGGCGGCCGGGTCCGGGAGGGGTGGGTGGACCGGGGCGGCCGTGTGGACCGGGCGGGTCAGTGGGCCCCGGGCAACGGTGCCACGGCGAGATCGCCTTCGACCGCGATGGTCTGACGGCCTTCACGCAGACGTCGCCGCCACTCTTCCTGATCGAACGGAGCGGGGGTGGTGCGCCCGATGAAGTCGCAGAGGAGCTCGGCGAACCGCTCGGGGTCGGCGTGATGCGGAAAGTGTCCGGCGTCGTCGAATATCTCGAGCTCGCTCCCCGGGATGGCCGCATGTGCGAGATGGCCGTGGTCGAGGGGAATGACCGCATCGTGGCGACCCCACACGAGCAACGTGGGAAGGCCCTCGGCGAGATACGCCCGGTCCAGCATCGTGATCACCTGTCCCCGCCAGTCCAGACCTGAACGCAGCGTGCGCAGAATGGCCCGCCGGGCCGCCGTATCGGGGAGCGCATCGAAGACGGCGAGGAGCTCCTCGGCATCACGGCCCAGTGGAGTGGAGAGCCGGTGCAACGCGTCCGCCGCCAGCCTGCCCGCTGCCCGCACCGGAGGCAGGCCGAAGAGCGGCATCATGACCTCGACCCCGGGGACGGCGGCCAGGCGGAGGAACGGGTTCACGGACTTCCCGACCCCGCCACTTCCCACGAGGACCAGCCGCTCGCACCGTTCGGGAAATTGATAGGCGAACTGCCCGGCCACTCCCCCGCCCAGGGAATGACCGACGACGGTGGCCCGATCGATCTCCAGCACGCTGAGCAGATCACGCATGCCGTTGGCATAGGCCGCGACCGAATAGTCGGCCCGCGGCTTCTCGGATCGGCCATGGCCGAGGAGATCAGGCGCGACGACCGTGTGGCCCCGGGCCAGCTGGTCGATCACGGGACGCCACGTGTCGGAACTATCGCCGATGCCGTGGATGAGGAGCACCGCTGGCCCCGTTCCCGCTCGGACGAAGGCCCGCCGATACCCGTGGATCGTGCAGAACTGGATGGGGTGATCGCCTTCGTGCCGCTGGCCGGGCCGGAACCTGATCAGCGCAGGATCAATCGACTGGTCCGTGGAATCCGATATCTCGGTGGTCAGTCCCCTCATGAGCCTCATCTCGAAGCCTAGGGAGCCGAGGTATCCGCCCCGTGTCCGAGATGTGAACTGCGGGTTTCCCACACCGGCCGGCGCCGAGATCTTCACGAAAGAGAAACATCTCGTTGTTGCGTCTGGTTCGTATTAGTCATACCGTACCGAGAACCAATCCAGCGGCGGCGATGTGACCCAGGCGGCGATGTGACCCAGGCGGCGATGTGACCCAGGCGGCGATGTGACCCAGGCGGCGATGTGACCCAGGCGGCGATGTACGGGACGATCCCGCCCTCGCGATTGGCCAGGCTTCGCAACGGTCTCACGCCCCGGGAATGGTTGCGGGTCGGCGGCATGGTCCTCGTCATTGCCGGCCTCAACGTGTTGGGCTGGGGGATGTTGGCCGCAGCGGCGGGACACCACTACCACATCTCCAAAACAGGGCTCTTCGGGTTTGGCACCGGCGTCCTGGCCTACACCCTCGGTATGCGCCATGCCTTCGACGCCGACCACATCGCAGCCATCGACAACACGACGAGGAAACTGGTCAACGACGGCCAGCGACCCTTGGGCGTCGGCTTCTTCTTCTCGTTGGGCCACTCGAGCGTCGTGTTCCTACTGGCCGTGTTCTTGAACTTCGGACTCCGGGCACTGGACGCACAGGTAGGAAACAACTCCTCAGGCCTCCACAAGACGACCAACGTCATCGGCACGACGGTCTCCGGGGGCTTCCTCTACCTGATCGCCGCCCTCAACCTCGTCGTCATGATCGGGATCGTCAAGGTCTACCGTGAGATGAAAGAGGGCCGGTACGACAACGCCGAGTTGGAGCGCCAGCTCAACAACCGGGGATTGATGAACCGGTTCTTCGGTGGCTACGCCAAGCGCATCGACACGCCCTGGAAGATGTACCCCGTCGGCTTGCTCTTCGGCCTCGGGTTCGACACCGCGACCGAAGTCGCCCTCCTGGTGCTGGCGGGAACAGCCGTGGCGGGCGGGCTGCCCTTCTACGCCATCTTGTCGCTCCCGATCCTCTTTGCCGCAGGCATGAGCCTGTTCGACACCATTGACGGTTGTTTCATGAACTTCGCCTACGACTGGGCCTTTGCCAAGCCCCTCCGCAAGGTGTTCTACAACCTGACCATCACCGGACTCTCGGTCTTTGTCGCCTTCTTCATCGGCACCATCGAGATCCTCGGGCTCATCGGCACCGAGGCCAACCTCAACGATCCCTTCTTCAACTTCTTCCAGAACTTCAACATCAACACCGCCGGCTTCGTCATCGTTGCGGCATTCATCCTCACCTGGGTGGTGGCGTTGCTCTACTGGCACTACGGCCGGGTCGAGGAGAAGTGGGATGCCAACATGCTCCCGGGTGAGGAAGAACAAGCCGCCCTTTTCGGGTGAACGTCGGGCCCTCACGACTCCCCTCCCGAGGGGCGCCATTGGTCTCCGGTCGGGACCATGGTCTCCGGCGGTGCAGTCACGGCCTCGGGCGTGGCCATTGTCTCCGGGGGCAACATGGCCACGAGTGACGTAGAACGAACTGCCTTCGTCAGGTGAATCTCGGAGTGGCCACGTTCACGGCGCGCAAGGTGCCGTTCTCCCACATCCCGCACCGACACTCCGCATCCCCGCACCGCTACGCCCGAATCGCGACACCTCCGCACCTCCGCACCTCCGCACCTCTGTACCTCTACGCCCGGCCCATGCCCCTTGGCCGCCGGTGCGCGTGGGTGCCGTAAGGGGGTTTCCTAGCGCTGACCCGGCCTTTCGTTCCCCGGCCCGGCCTTTCACAGCGCCGACCTGGCCTTTCTCTGGTCTGATACACCCCCTCTCTAGGGTCACGTCATGGCTTCTCGCCCCATCTCGTGCACCAAGACGGAGCAGGCGCTCGCCCTGCTCGGATCTGCGGTGCGCGACGTCCAAAAGGTGCTGCGAGAGGCCGCACCCGGTGCTGTCTCAGGTGGCGAGGCCAAGGCGTTCGTGGATCTGTTCGCCCAAGGCGAACGACTGGGCGCGTCGGGGATTGCCCTCTATGCCCCAAGAGTGGTCGAGACCGGGGCCCATGCCAAAGACGGCCACGGCTCGGCCGCCCAGTGGCTGGGGTCGGTTTCGGGTTCTTCGCCCGCCGCGGCCAAAGAGCGGCTGGCTTCGGCCAAGAGGGCCGGGGCCGACGAGGCACTGACCGAGGCCCTCCACGAAGGCGAACTGTCCTCCTCTGAGCTCAAACTGATGGGAGAGGCCGAGGCGGCTGCTCCTGGGAGTGCCAAGACCCTGTTGGATCTGGCCGAAGGTGGGGCGTCACACCAAGAGCTGAGCGATACCGCCTCGAGGCTGCGCGCCGCGGCACGGAGCAAAGAGAGCGAAGCGGCCCGGCGCCAAGGGGTGCACGAACGGCGCCACTTGCGCTGGCGCCAGAGCCCACAAGGCGGGGTGCGAGGCGAGTTCTTTTGTGACGAGGTGCACTGGGCCCGGGTCGCCCCCCGGCTCGAGGCCGAGGCCAAGGAGCGCTGGAAGGCCGCAGGGTCGAGCGACCCGAGCACCCTCGAGGCGCACCGGCTCGATGCCTTCCTCGACTTCATGGCCGGCGGGGGCGAGGGGAATGGCTCCTCCGGCGACGGTGGCGAGGTCGGTCAAGACGAAGTCGATGAAGACGATGCGGCCGGCACCCGTGCGGGCCGCAAGGGCCGCTCCCATCGCTCCTCCCGGGTCGAGACGCTGGTCATCGTCGACGCCGAGGCGTTGCGCCGGGGGACGAGCGAAGGTGACGAGCTCTGTGAGATCGAGGGCATCGGCCCGGTGTCGGTGGCCGCGGCGAGCGAACTGTTGGGCGAAGGTGCCCTGCGCTTTTTGGTCAATGAGGGCTTCGACATCAAAACGGTGACCCGGGCCGATCGGGGCATCGCCAATGCCGTGAACGCCGCGCTCATCGTGCGGGACCGGACCTGTTGTGTCCCGGGCTGTGGCAAGCGGCTCGGGCTCGAGCGTGACCACGTCTACGTCGACTACAAAGACGACGGACCGACCGAGCTCGACAATCTGGTGCGCATGTGCCCCGAGCACCATGCCCTCAAGACCAACGGCGGCTGGAGGCTCGAAGGGTCACCGGGGAACTTCAGATGGGTCCCCCCGGCGCACCCCAAGGGTGCCGGGGCCATCTCGCGGGCCCGCAAGCTGGAAGCGGCCAAGGCAGAGGCCGGCGTGACCCAGGACCGGAACCGGCCCAGGCGGACGTGAGCGGGCGGGGCGGGGCAGACGTGAGCAGGTAGAACGGCTTCACAACCAAATGGAAGGTCCGCGTGGTCGACCCGACGTTGTATTTGCCGTGATGTTGAGGGCGTAGTTCTTGGCGGTCCCGGCTGCCGGGGTGCCCGACAACATCGCCGTGCCGTGTCCCGGTAGGTGCGGGGGCCGGGGACGGCCTGACCCCGAAGAAGAGTCCCGACGACCCGCTCGTACACCGGGAACCCGCGATTCGATTGAGAAGATCCCGTAGGCAACACTCCTCCGGTTGGTGAAAGAAGATCGGGTCAAGGGGAGCGATTCCCCTCCCGAGCGTCCCACATCACCTGCTTCTCCTCTTTTGAGAGTTGTCGGCTCGCCGCATCAGGAAACAATCGGGCTCTGAGAGTGATGGCTCGTTCGACGTGCGAGTTGAAGTCGTCCAACACCTGGACCTCGCCATCGTTGGTGGGATAGTCCAACTCGGAATGGCTCGATCCCTCATACATCCGGTCGCCGAGTTGGCTGAGTTCGACCCCCCAGGTCTTCAGCACCGGCCCCGGCGCGGCCAGAATCACGAGACCGGCGGATCCCTCGATCCAGCGCCGCTTTCGGTGTGGGTCGCGCCATCTGGCCTGATCGGGTCCCTCTGCGAACGCGTCGGGGTCTTCGAGGGCGAGATCGAGCCCTCTCGTTTGGAGGACGACTGTGCCATTCGACGGTGTCCGGAAAGGCAGCGCCTGGCGAAGCGAACCGGCGCTATCGCGGGGAAAGGGGCCCAGGTCGGTATTGACGATCACGATCGGTGAGGATGGATCGGCGTCGAACGGATTGGGCACCACGAAGGCCGGATCGATGACGGCGACCGTCCCGTCGTGCCGCTGGTACGCCATCGCCCAGCACAGGCGGGCCAACAGGCGAGCGCCTTCGACATCGGCCAGGACATGCCATGTCTCGTGAAAACGGTTTGTTGCGAACCGGGACGCGGTGCTCGGCCTTGGCGAGAGAATCGTGTACCGCGAGCCATCGAGATTGAGGTCCCTGCGGTGGACTTTCAGGCGGTTCGATGGCGTGTCCATGGGCTGCCATCCTCGCGGAAGAGGACCTCTACCCTGACGCCGGCGCTGCGTCAGGAGCGACGCATCGAGTGCAGGACCGACCTCCCCACTTTCCCGCCCGCCGTCACGCCGATCTTCACCGTGATCGGGGCCATCCCCGACGCCAGACTTGGGCGACCAGAACGCCATAGGCGGGCACTGGCCTGTGCTGTTCGAGTACAGCCGGGCAGATTCGTCGCGGCTGGGCATCGACCAGACTGACGATATCGGTGAGGGGGTGCGCTGATGTCGTTGGCACGTGATGCACGTGATCAGGAAAGAGGCCCACTCCGCAGCAGGCGCACCATCTCGATCCCGGTCAATGCCGCTTCGCGACCCTTGTTCCCCGCGTCGTCCGGCTCGGAACGAGCCAGCGCCTGCTCCAACGTCTCGGTGGTCAGCACGCCGAAGATGACCGGCATCCCGGTCGAGAGCTGCACCTGCTGAATTCCCGAGGCGCACTCCCCCGCCACGAAGTCGTAGTGCCCGGTCTCGCCCCGCACGACCGCACCGAAGCACAGCACGGCGTCGACCTTGCCGGCCGCCGCGAAGGCCCGGGCGACCAGAGGGAGCTCGAATGCCCCGGGCGCCCAGGCCACGGTCACGTCGTTGCGTTCGGTGCCCGCCTCGGCCAAGGCGTCCAGAGCCCCGTTCAGCAGCCGCAACGAGATGCCGCCGTTGAACAGCGCACAGGCGATGCCGATGCGTAGGCCCGTCCCGGCGTGGTCTCCCCGCAACGAGGACCCCACTCGGGCCGCCACCTCGTCGATGGCCCCCTCGGGCAGGGGCAACAGATCAGCGCCGGCCATCAGCTCGCGCCCGCCCCCGGCTCAGAGAACGTCGTCAAGGCCGTGCAGGATGTGCCCCATCCGCTCCCGCTTCGTCCGCAGGTAGGCGATGTTCTCGGGATTGGCCGTCAGCTGCAGCGGGATGCGCTCGGTGATGTCGAGGCCGAATCCTTCGAGACCGCCGTACTTGGCCGGGTTGTTGGTCATGACCCTCATGGTCGTCACACCGAGGTCGACCAGCATCTGCGCCCCGATGCCGTACTCGCGGCTGTCGACGGGCAGACCTTGCTGCAGGTTTGCATCGACGGTGTCGTGTCCCTCCTCCTGCAACTGGTAGGCGCGGATCTTGTGACCCAGCCCGATGCCTCGTCCCTCGTGACCGCGCAGATAGATCAGGACGCCCCGGCCCTCTGCCTCGATCCGATCCAACGACGCCCGGAGCTGCGGCCCGCAGTCGCAGCGCAAAGAACCGAAGACGTCTCCCGTCAGACACTCGGAGTGGACGCGGACGAGCACGTCTTCGTGACCGGCGACCTCACCCATCACGAGGGCGAGATGCTGCTCGCCATCGAGCACGTTCTCGTACACATAGGCCCGGAACTCGCCTTCGGCCGCCGGGATCCGCGCCTCGGAGACGAGGCGCACGAGCTTCTCGTTCCGGCGGCGGTACCGGATCAGGTCGGCGATCGAGATGATCGGGAGATCGTGCTTCTTGGCGAACCGCTCCAGGTCGGGGAGGCGGGCCATCTCCGATTTGTCCTCGGTCACGATCTCGCAGAGCACGCCCGCGGCCGAGAGGCCGGCGGCCCGGCTGAGGTCGACGGTCGCCTCGGTGTGCCCGGCCCGCTTGAGGACGCCGCCGGCGCGGTAGCGCAGGGGGAAGATGTGACCGGGCCGGTTCAGGTCGTTGGGGCGGGTCGCCGGGTCGATGAGGGCGCCGATGGTCGAGGAGCGGTCGGTGGCCGAGATACCGGTCGTGGTCCCGTGCCGGAAGTCGACGCTGACGGTGAACGCGGTCCGCTGCGCCTCGGTGTTCGCCGTCACCATGAGGGGCAGGTCCAGCGCATCGGCCCGCTCGGGCAGCAGGGGCACGCAGATGACCCCCGAGGTGTGGGCCAAGAAGAACGCGATGTTCTCCGGCGTGGCCGCCTCAGCGGCCATGACCAGGTCACCTTCGTTCTCCCGGTCCTCGTCGTCCACCACGACGACCATGCCGAGGCGCCCGATGGCGTCGATGGCCTCCTTGACTTCTGAGAACCCCATCAGGCTGCAACCTCCACTCGAAGATCCTCTCCCAGTCGCTCCACGGAAACCAACTTTCCTCGCCAGACATCCCCAATTGTGCCAGCTCCCGGTCCCGCGAAAATCGGGCGACCGTCATCGCCCCCGAAAAGCGCCGGGGCGAGATAGAACACGTACCGGTCCACCAGCCCCGCGGCATGGAAAGCATGGGCCACCGAGGCACCCCCCTCGACCAGCAATTGCAGGACACCGCGCTGTCCCAATTCGACGAGCACATCGTCCAGCGGTCCCGACAGCTCGAGGGCCGGGAGGATCTTCGCCCCTGGCGGGGCCGCCCCGAGGACCACCCGCAGCGGCTGCGTGGGGGCCGGCCGGCCACCCAACCGGACCGTCAATGCGGGATCGTCGGCCCGGACGGTGCCCGCCCCCACCAGGATCGCGTCCGAGCGGGCCCGCAGGCGATGGACGTCCTCCCGGGCCTCTTCCCCGGTGATCCAGCGGCTGGTCCCGTCCGGGGCGGCGGTGCGCGCATCGAGGCTGGACGCCAGCTTGAGGATCACCCAGGGCCGACCGGTCGTGCGGTGCTTGAGATAGGGCGCCAGCTGCTCGGTGACCGCGGCCGCGGCCGTCCCGACGGTCACCTCGATCCCCGCTGCCCGCAGTGCCGTGACCCCCTGGCCCGCCACCTGCGGGTCCGGGTCCTCCACGGCGATGACCACGCGGGCCACGCCCGCCGCGATGATGGCGTCGGTACAGGGCGGCGTCCGCCCATGGTGGTCGCAGGGCTCCAGGGTGGTGAACAGCGTCGCACCCCTGGCATGCTCGCCGGCCCGGGCCAGCGCCGTGACCTCTGCGTGGGGGCCGCCGGGAGGGGCGGTCGCGCCCTCGAAGACCTGTGCCGGGTCGCGTGCGGACACCACGACACAGCCGACCCAGGGATTCGGCGCCGTGCTGCCCCGCACCGAGTCGCCGGCGGCGATGGCTCTCTCCATGAACATGTCATTGCTCATGCGCTCGCCGTCCTCCGGACCTGGCCTGGGCCTCTCTTCTCGCACGTCGGGTCCAGTCTGTCAGGGAATCGGCCGCGTCCGACCACCGAGCACGCCGAGGAGCCCCGAGAGGTCCTCGAGCAGATCGGTGTGGGGGGCGGTCGAAAGCGTGGCCCGATCATGGGCTCCCGTGAGCACCCCGATGACGGCGCGGGCGCCCGCGTTGCGTGCCCGCCTCGAGATCGCTCACCGTGTCCCCCACCACGGCCACCGCACCGGCGTCGGGGACGTCCAGCCGCTGCATAGCGCCGAAGATCATGTCCGGCGCCGGGCGACCACGGCCGCAGTCGACCGGGGACAGAGCGAGATCGATCTGCGTCTGCCACCCCAACGACGCAATGAGCGCATCGCGGGTGCGTGGCGCGAAGCCCGTCGTCAGGCAGACCTTGACCTCGTGCGCCCGCAGCGTGGCAAAGGTCTCGACAGCGCCTTCCATCGGGAGGACACGTCCGGCGGCGACGATGCGTTCGTAGGCCTCGGCGAACGCGATGGTGGCCCGGGCGGCCGCCAGCGGCTCCAGCAGCGCGGCGAAGACGTCGGCCTTGGACTGACCCATCGTGTCGCGCACGTAGACCTGCGCCGACGCGAACTGCGGGCTGTCGGGCGCCACGCCGACCGCCGACAGCGCACTGGCGAACGCTTCGTCCACGGCGCCGTCATCGCGGACGGTGGTCCCGGCCATATCGAGCACGACCAAGGCGAACGGGCCGATCATGGGACTACCCCCGCCGCCGTCAACGTGTCGGCCGCGATCGCCGGTGCACACGTCATGCCCCGACCGCCGGGACCGCTCACCAGCCACACACCGGGGAGGACCAATGAAGGCCCCCGGCGACATCACCGCGGACCGCGGGATTCAGCGCAACCACCTCGTCGGGCCCCACGTAGGTGATGGCCCACGGGGCCGCGTCGAGCTCCGCCCCGTTCCGTCGTCCGCTGACCCAGAGGAGACCAAAGTTACGCACCGAGGCTCCCTGCGGCGCCACCTCGGCCTCGAGGTGCTGCACCGAGTAGCCGACACGGCAGAGCTCGAATGCATGCCAGGTTCCGAGGATGCCACCGCCGGCGACGAGCGCGCGCTTCACCTGATCACGTTCAGGCCCTGCTCGCCTCGATCGACCCCCGGATCTTGTCGGCGGCCTCCCACGGACGATCGTGCCCGAAGATGGCACTCCCCGCCACGAACACATTGGCGCCGGCCTCCGCGGCCCGAGGGGCCGTGTCCACATCGATTCCGCCGTCGACCTCGAGATCCACCGCGAGCGAACCGGCGTCGATCGCCTGACGGACCTGGCGCACCTTGTCGAGCACCTCGGCCATGAACTCCTGGCCACCGAACCCGGGGAAGACCGTCATGCACAGCACGAGGTCCACGCTGTCCAAGAACGGGGCGACGGCCTCGAAGGGCGTGTCGGGGTTCAACGCCAATCCGGCGCGGAGCCCGAGCTGGCGCATCTGGGCGATCAGTGCCGGCGTGTTGCCGATCTCCACGTGCACGCTGCATCCGTCCGCGCCCGCATCGGCGAAGTCCTTGAGGTACTTCTCCGGATTCGTCATCATCAGATGACAGTCGAAGAAGAGCGGGGTGTGCCGGCGGAGCGAGGAGACCACCGGAGGGCCGATGGTGAGGTTCGGCACGAAGTGCCCGTCCATGACGTCGACGTGGAGCCAATCGGCCGAGGCCGTCACCTCGCCCACCTGCTCGGCCAGTGCCCCGAAGTCCGCCGAGAGCACGGAGGGGGCGATGCGCACCAGGCCGGTGGGACCCGGGGACCTCAACTGAACCGGGCCCAACACAGGATGCGCCGGAAACCGTAGAAGTACGGCTCGCGCTCGCCGAGCTCTTCGAGCAGGCGTTCCCGGTAACGATCGACGAAGGCCGAGAAGAGCTCGGGCGTGAGCCGGGTGCGATAGGGGGTGAGGAGCGTGCCCATCACCCACTCGACGACGTCGGCCGTGGACGAAAGCTCGTGCCCGTAGACCTCCATGCGGACGACCTGCTTCTTCGCTCCGAGCTCATAGAGCAGGTCCGCGTAGATCTCGGGCGAGAGCACGAAGCGGCCCCGGTCCTCGGGGATGTCCTCCTCCAACGCATCGATGAAGGGGGGCTCGTTGGCGACCTGTAACGCCAACAGGTGCGACGGGTGCCGGAAATTCGACGGAACCTGGAACGCGATCTGCCCACCCTGTCCGAGGGCGGTGCGCATCCTCGCCAGCAGGTTGAGGTGATCGTCCACCCACTGCAACGAGGCGTTGGCAAAGACCAGATCCAGATCGTGGCCGAGCCACGTCCCGATATCGCCGAGGGCGAACGACAGACCGGGCACGTCTCCGTGATCGGCCTGGGCGCGGGCCAACATGGACTCGGAGGAGTCGATCCCGACCGTTTCGGCCGCTTCCATCCGCTCGTGCAGTTCCGCCGTGAGGTGTCCGGTCCCACATCCGAGGTCGACGACGCGACCGGCGGGGACAGGTTGACAGAGGGCGACCAGATCGTCGAACGGCTGACGGCGTTCGGCATGGAAGCGCTCGTACTGATCGGGGTTCCATCCCTCAATGGGCGTCACGGTCACCAAACACATGTTTACTCGCTGCCGAGGCGCTCACCGACCGTGAGACGCACGCCGCGGACCCAATCCTCCGCCGCCACGGGCGCTCGGCTCTCCGGCTGTACGCGTTGCAGCTGCAATGTGCCCCGGCCGGTGACGACCGACGTCCCCACCAATGTCCCCGGGGGGGCTGCCGGAGGAATCCCCGGGGGGGCTGCCGGAGGAATCCCCGGCGGGCCGCCATGCTCCCCGGGCCCCGAGTCCGACTCGGACTCGGGCTCTGCTTCGGAGGGTGTCGCCTGCAAGATCCCGAGCCGCCTGCCGCGGAATGTCGTCCAGGCGCGGTCGAGGCGCACCACTCGGTGCAGCTGGGTCGCGGTGTCCTCCCAGTGAAGGTGCAGGTCCTCGGGGGTCACCTTCGACGCGATGGTGGGCTCCCCCTCCTGGGGTTGCGGCACGGGCAGGCCGGCCCGCCCGCCGGCGAGGGACTCCACCAGGAGAGCGCTGCCGACCTTGACCAGTTCGGCCCGCAGCGCCACGAGGTCCGTGTCGCTCCCGATCGGCACGACGCGACGGGCATAGACCGGTCCGGTATCGAGCCCTTCCTCGACCTTCATCACGCATACCCCCGTCTCGGTGTCTCCGGCCAGGATCGCCCGTTCGACCGGCGCCGCGCCCCGCCAACGCGGCAAGAGCGAAAAGTGGAGGTTCACCATGGGGACCCGCTCGAGCAGGGTCAGGGGAATGATCCGGCCGTAGGCCACCACCACGGCCAACTCGACGCCGGCGTCGGCCACGTCCTCCATGGAGTGCGAAACCGGCAAGCCGAGCGCGAGGGCCGCTTCCTTGACCGGGCTGGGGGTGACCACCCCTCCCCTTCCCCGTCGCCGGTCGGGGCGGGTGATGCAGAGTGCGATGTCATGTCCGGCAGCGACCAGTTCCCGCAATGGCCGGACGGCCATGTCCGGCGTCCCGAGGAATGCGAATCGTGCCACTCGCCCACCGTAGGGCAGCGCCCGTGCCGACAACGCCCGGCGCGGAAGAGGATCTGCGACTACCGGCTGAAGATCCGCGAGAGCCCGTCGGGATCCCCCGCGGGCAGGTCCAGCGTGCGGGCCCGCAGGATGCGGAGCGCCTCTTTTCGCTGATCGGCGTCGAGCCGCTCGACGAGCAAGATTCCGTCGAGGTGGTCCAGCTCGTGTTGGAAGACCCGGCCTTCCAGTTCCGTCGCCTCGATCGACAGCTCGTTCCCCTCGAGGTCCAGACCGACCAGGTGGACTGCATTCGGTCGGACGATGTCCCAACTCAAGCCGGGAATCGACAGGCAACCTTCTTCATAGGTCCACTCGCCGTCGCTCTCGACGATGCGGGGGTTGATCACTGTGCGGGCCCCCTCGCCGATGTCATAGACGAACATCCGCTTCTGCACCCCGACCTGATTCGCCGCCAATCCCGAACCGGGAGCCTCGTACATCGTCTCGATCATGGACTCAGCCAGGGCGACGACCGCGGCATCGATCTCCATCACCTCACGGGTGATCTCCTTGAGGACCGGATCCCCGTATTGTCGAATCGTCAACCCAGGCACACGGTCATTCTAACGATGACCACGACCTTCTCAGCCTCAGAGCGCCCACTGAGCGCTCTCAGAGCGTGGCGGGATCCACCTGGACACGCAGGCCGCGACCGGGGGGACGGGGCACGCTCGCCAGCAGGTCACAGAGCTCGGCGTGCCCCGGAGCCTGGACGAGATACCGATCCTCGCCCAGCTCGGAGAACGTGACGCCGCTATCGGCCCCCGCTCCGCTCCCGGCCCCCGCCCCGCCATCGGCGAGACGCAGCGCGTCGACATACCCGTTGGCCAGGGGACCCGACACGGCGGCCAGGGCCGAGAACGGTGGCAATCCCGCACTGGCGCGCATCGACTCCTCGGCCGCGAAGACGTCCGCCGGCTCACCCCGGGCCACCGCCTGCAACACCGGATGGTCCGGCACACGGGTCTGCACGAGCACCCGCGCCCAGGCCGGGCCCCGCCGCGGCCCGACCAGGCGGGAGGCGTGCACCAGCAGCGACAGCGTCTCGTCGGTGGCGCTGAACCGCGGTGCCAACAGATGCAGATCGATGTCGAGGAACACCACCGCGGCGGCGCGCCGGACCCGGTGCAGCACCGCTTCGGTCCCGATGAGGACCGGAGCGGCCGGTACGTCCTCGAGCTTGGATGCGCCGGTGACCTCGCCCACCTCGACACCCAGCAATGCGGCGACCTCCTCGCGTAGACGGGTGACGCCGGCCCGCAACGTCTTCATGCGCATCCGTCCGCAGGCCGCACAGATCAAGGGGCGCTCGCTCTGGCAGCGCGGACAGCGGAGACCGGATTCGGTCTGGGCCACCGCAGCGCCACACGTGGTGCACTGCGCCAGCTCGCCGCACTGTGCGCACGCCAAAATCCGGGCCCGGCCGGTCCGGTCGTAGAAACACACCAACGGACCCCGGCCGGCGATCGCTTCCGGATCGTCGAGCACCGAATGGGCCAGACGGACGAACTCCTCGGAGAACATGCCGCTGCGTGGATCCGCCCCCCGCCGATCCACGTTCTCGATGGTGGACCATCCCGCCCTCTCGGCGGCGACTGGTTGGGCGACCAGTGCACGTCCGGCACTCGTGACCACGGGTGGGCACGGCGAGGTCAGGAGGCAGGGACACCCGTCCCGACGGGCCCTCTCCGTGATGACATCGACCGCGCTATAGGTGGGTGCGCTCTCTTCACGGTAGGCCTCGTCGTGGGCATCGAGCACGACGGCTGCCGCCAGGCGAGTGAGCGGGGCCCACGCGGCCGCCCGGCTGCCGACCACGATGGGCCAGCCGGCGCGGGCTTCGGCCCAGTCGGTGGTGGCCAGGTAGCCACGCCGGACCAGCCGGGCGCAGAGCCGCTCGGCCCAACCGACGGCGGGGACGACGACCAACACCCCACCCGGTCGTGCGGCAATCTGCGGGTCGTTGACCACGGCGAGAACCACGTCGATCAGATCCGTGGTCGGCGCGAGCCGCAGGAGCGTCGAGACCGCCCCGTCCCCGCCGCGCACCGCTCCCGCCGCCGGTTCCCCTACGTCAGAAATCACCGCATGCGGCTCGGGCACCACTGCCGTCGGCACCACGGGCAGCCGGCGCACCGATTCCCGGGGCGAGCCCACGCCGAGAAAGAACGAGATCGGCCCGGCCCAGCGCCATGCCGCCCATGTGGCCAGATCGACCACGGACGGCGGGGGCCCCCACCCCGAGACGGCCTTCAGCGGGCGGAGCTCGACCCCCTCGGGTGGCGTGACATCGTCCTCGACCACCCACCCACCGACGCGTCGGCCGTGGAGTTCCACGCGCACCCTGGTACCCACACGCACGTCCCCGGCCCAGCGCGCCGGCACGATGTAGTCGAACAACTTCGGGACTGCGGCCACGTCCGTGCGCACGCGCACACAGCGCGGGACCGGTGTGGAGGTTTCGCTCAGAGGTGCAGGCGCGGTCTCAAAGACCGAGCGCCGAACGCAGGTCGTCGACCCGCGGTGTCGCTTCCCACGTGAAGTCCTTCTCCGAGCGGCCGAAGTGGCCGTAGGCCGCCGTCTTCTTGTAGATGGGACGGCGCAGATCGAGGTCGCGGGCGATGGCGGCGGGGCGCAGGTCGAAGGTCTCGCTCACCGCGCGGGCGATCTTCTCGGGATCGACGACCTCGGTGCCGAACGTCTCGACCATGAGGGACACCGGATGGGCGACGCCGATGGCGTAGGCCACCTGGACTTCACAGCGGGTGGCCGCCCCGGCAGCAACGACGTGCTTGGCCACCCAGCGCGCGGCATACGCCGCGGAGCGATCGACCTTGGAGGGATCCTTGCCCGAGAAAGCGCCGCCGCCATGGCGGGCCATCCCGCCGTAGGTGTCCACGATGATCTTGCGGCCCGTCAGACCCGTGTCGGCGTGCGGGCCCCCGAGCTCGAAGATTCCGGTCGGGTTGGCCAGGATGCGCACCCCTTCGGTGTCGAGGTCGGTCGGCAGCAACGGGTTGATCACGTGCTCGGTGAGGTCGACCAGCAGTTGCTCCTCGAGGTCGATCCCGGGGGCGTGCTGGGTCGAGATGAGCACCGTGTCGATCCGCACGGGACGGCCGCCTTCGTAGACGACGGACACCTGGGTCTTGCCGTCGGGACGGAGGTAGGGCACCGAGCCGATCCGCCGGACCTGGGCCAGCCGCTCCGACAGGCGGTGGGCCAACCAGATCGGTAGCGGCATGAGGTCGGGCGTCTCATCGCAGGCGTAGCCGAACATCATTCCCTGGTCCCCCGCACCCTGGGCGTTGAGCGTGTCCTCGCCGCCGGTCCCGGTACGGAACTCGAAGGCCTTGTCCACACCCTGGGCGATGTCGGGCGACTGGGCATCGAGGGAGACGAGGACGCCGCACGTGTGGCCGTTGAAGCCGTAGGCGTCATTGTCGTACCCGATGGCGCACACCGTCTCGCGAACGATGGCGGCAATGTCGACGTAGGTCGACGTGGTGACTTCGCCCGCCACGACGACGAGTCCGGTCGTCAAGAGCGTCTCGCATGCCACCCGGCTGGCCGGATCGCCCTCGAGCATGGCGTCGAGAACGGCGTCGGAAATCTGGTCCGCCATTTTGTCGGGGTGGCCCTCGGTCACTGATTCCGAGGTGAACGTCGTTTTCACTTGGGGCTCCGATTCTCACTCTGGTGGGCAATCACCCTATCGAGTACCGCATTGGCCACCGCATCTTTGGAGGTCAAGGCGATCTCGGTGGTACTTCCGTCTGCGCCGAGAATGGTCACGGCATTGGTGTCGTGGTCGAACCCGGCTCCGGGCGCGCTGACATCGTTGACGACAAGGAGGTCGACGCCTTTGCGCTGCAATTTCCTGCGCCCGCGCTCGACCACGTCGTTGGTCTCGGCCGCGAACCCGACCAGTACCTGCCCACGGGGGCGGCGCCGGACCAGGCCCATCAGGATGTCGGGCGTGGGCTCCAGGACCAGGTCCGGTACGCCATCTTCCTTCGAGAGCTTCCGTTCGGCCGCCCTCTTCGGCCTGAAGTCGGCGACGGCGGCCGCCATGATGACGACGTCAGCCGTGCTGCTCGTTTCCTCGATCGCCGCCTCCATATCGGCCGCGCTCTCCACCTCGACGCGGGTGATGACGGGGCCCACGTCGCCCGCAAGGGCACGGGGCGACGAAGTGACCAACGTCACGTTCGCTCCCCGGCGGGCCGCCGCCTCCGCCAGCGCGTGACCCTGCTTGCCCGAGGACCGGTTGGTCAGGAAGCGCACCGGGTCGAGCGCCTCGCGGGTGCCGCCGGCACTCACCACCACGTGCATGCCGTCCAGATCGCGGGGACCCGCCCCGCCGACGGCGCCCGCCCCGCTCCGGACGATCTCCAACGCCCGGGCGACGATGTCCGCCGGATCGGCCAAGCGACCCTCCCCGGAATCGCCCCCGGCAAGATGCCCGACCGCCGGCGGCACGACCCCCACGCCCCGCCGCGTCAAGGTGGCCAGGTTGTCGCGCACCGACGGGTGCTCCCACATTTCGGTGTGCATGGCCGGGCAGACCAGCACCGGGGCACGCGTGGCGAGAAGCGTCGCGGTCAAGAGGTCGTCGGCCAGTCCCGCCGCGTACCGGGCGAGGAAATGGGCCGTGGCGGGCACCACCACGATCAGGTCCGCGCTCTGCCCCAGGCGGGTGTGCGGGATAGGCGAGGCCTCGTCCCACAACGACGTCTGGACGGGCTCCGAAGCCAGCGCGGAGAAGGTGACCGCACCGACGAACCGGGTGGCCTCGCTCGTCAGCACGGGAACCACATGGGCGCCGGCGTCGACGAGGAGCCGGCACACCTCTACGGCCTTATAGGCCGCGATCCCCCCGCACACACCCAGGACGATGCGGGGAGACGCCTGCGGTTCTTCGGCCATCGAGCGGGATCCGCCGCGCCCCGACGGCTAACTTGCGGTCGGGTCCTCGTCCCCGACGGCCAGAACCTCGATGTCGGCATCACCGGTGACTGCATCGTCGCCCGCATCTGCGTCGGCGACCACGTCCAAGCCAGCGTCGACATCAGCGTCAGCGTCAGCGTCGAGCACGTCGCCGCCCAGCAGATCGCCGCCGAGCACGTCGCTCACCTCAGCGCCGAGCAGCTCACTGGTGGCGTCGTTGCCCCCCAGGAGTGCAAGGGCTTCGTCGATCTCGCTGGTGACCAGGTCGTCGGCCAGCACCTCGGTCAGGATGACCTCGCCGACAATGTCGGCTTCCGCAGCGGCCAGTGCCGCTTCTTCTTCGGGGTCCAACCGGGTGTAGGTCGCCTTGCCGGCGGCGATCTCCTCGAAAGCGATCGAAACCGGCTTGCCCGAGACGGAGGCCACCTGCGGGGGCACGACCTTCCCGAGACCCTCGCCGAGGCTGTTGTAGTACGAGTTCACCTGTCGTGCCCGTGCCGAGCCCAATGCGACCAGCGTGAACTTGGAGTCCACCTTGTCCAGCAGATCCTCGATCGGTGGATCCATGAGCGTGTTGCGGCCTTGGGCCATTTAGGTGTCCTCCGGGGTTGCGGCGCGCCGAGCGGCCGTACGGGTCCGTTCAACTATAGCTGCCAGCTCGGACCTGGCTTGACGCAGGTCGTCGTTGACCACGGTGTACGTCGCCACCCGGCGTCCCCGCTCGACCTCCTGCTGGCCCTTGGCCACCCGCTTGCGGATGTGCTCCTCGTCGTCCCCCCGGGCGGCCAGACGGGCCGCTTGCGCTTCGACCGAAGGCGGCAACAGCAGGATGACTGTGGCGTCGGGTCGCTTGGCCAGAACCTGCTCGGCCCCCTGCACATCTATCTCGAGGAGGACGTCGGCTCCCTCCGGCGGTCGCGGGATGGGCGTCCCCATGAGGTTGCCAAGGAACTCGGCCCACTCGAAGAACTCGCCCCGAGCCACCGCCTCTTCGAACGTGGTCCGATCGACGAACACATAGGAGTTGCGCTCGAGCTCACCGGGACGTGGCGCACGGGTGGTCCAACTGCGGCTCAACCAGAGCGTCGGGTCGGCTGCGACGAGTTCTGCTGCCAACGTGCCCTTGCCGACCCCGCCGGGGCCGATGAGCACGAAGATCAGTGGTTCAGCGCGCAGTCTCTTTGAGCAGCGACTCGCGCTGCTTGGCGCCCAACCCCTGCAGACGGCGGCTGTCGCTGATGCCGACGGTCTCCATGAGGCGACGCGCCTTGACCTTGCCGAGACCCGGAAGTGACTCGAGGACCGAGACCACTTTCATCTTTCCGACGGTCTCGTCGGAATCGGCCTGCGTCAGCAATTGATCGAGCGTGAGACTGCCCATCTTGAGCTTCTCTTTCACCACGGCCCGCTCACGGCGAACTCGGGCGGCCTTTTCAAGTGCAGCAGCGCGCTGCTCGGGAGTGAGTGCGGGAGGTTGCGGCATGGCGAGACCATAGCGCCTCCGTTCGGGCCGTTCACACCTAAAAGTCCTACTCAGCCCAGGACGGTCGCCAATTCGTCACCCAGAGTGGCGGCCGCCCGGCGCAGATCCGCCGGATCCGGGCCCGTCGAGAGGAGGCTTCGCGACGTGCTGACCAGCACACTTCCGGGCTGACAACCGTCGAATCTGGCCTTGATATCGCGGGGTTGCGCCCCCTGTGCGCCCAACCCGGGCGCCAGAATTACCCCTCCCAGCTGGTCTAATGGAAATGATGACATTTCCAGGGTGGCGCCGATCACGGCACCCACCGTCCCGGTCGGCACGTCGGAGGAGGCGTTCCAGGCGGCGATCTCGGCCAGGATCGAGTCCTCAACCGAGACACCCGACTCCGTCACCGCCCGTTGCAGCGACCTTCCTTCAGGATTTGAGCTCCGGGTCACCACAATTACCCCCCGGCCACTGGCGGCGGCCGCCTCCACCAGTGGGGCGAGGGCGGCTACCCCGAGATACGGATGCGCCGTCACCGCATCCGCCGCCAGGGTGCTGCCCTCGCGCAGCCAGGCGTCTGCGTAGGCCGCCGCAGTCGTGTCGATGTCCCCGCGCTTGGCATCGGCCAGCACCAGCAGCCCGGCGTCGGCCGCGTCGACCAGGAGCCGCTCGAGCTCGACCAGACCCGCCGAACCGTGGCGTTCGAAGAAGGCGACCTGTGGCTTGATCACCGGTACGACCCCGCCGAAGGCCTCGACACAGGTCCGGCAGAACGTGCGCAGACCCTTGACGTCGTCGCTCAGGCCCCAGGTCTCCAGTAGCGCGCCGGACGGATCGATGCCGGCGCAGAGCGGCCCGAGACGTCCGACCGCCTCCGCCACCCGCACGCCGAAGCTTGCCCTCGTGCTCATCTCCGCTCCTTTTGCTCCACCGCCCACTCTGCCCTCGCCCACGCTCGCGGCCCAGCGATCGCTGCGCCGTCGCTCACCGCTCCGCCGTTCGCTGCCCGCTGCTCCGTCGCTCACCGGCTTCCCCCGCTCGCCGCGGCGCGCAAGGCGCTCACGGTCGTCCTTTTCTTCTCGCACCATCGACCGACCTCACGCAGCACCTTCCAGGGAGCCCGGGGGTCACGGAATGTAGCCGTGCCCACCTGGACGGCGTCAGCCCCGGCCATCAGGAACTCCACCGCGTCCCGCCCCGAGGCCACTCCGCCCACGCCGATGATCCCGGCCCCGGGGAACGCCTTGCGGCACTCCCACACCGCCCGCACGGCCACCGGGTGGAGGACCTCCCCGGAGAGCCCCCCGCCGCCGGCGCCGAGAACGGGGCGGCCCGTCTCGAGGTCGAGCGCCAGCCCGAGCAGCGTGTTGGTGAGGGTGATCCCTTCGGCGCCCGCCCCGAGCGCGGCCCCGGCGATGGCCGCGATATCGGGCACGCTGGGGCTCAGCTTGACCCACCGGGGCAGCCCGCACTCCGTAGCGGCCACGACCTGCGCCGTCGCCGTCTCCGAGTGGGCGAACATCCGTGACCGGTCCTCCACGTTGGGACAGCTCACGTTCACTTCGACGGCCACGATGGCCGAGCCCGGTTGCGACGAACCGGCCGCCCGGGACACACCCACCGCTCCGGACGCACCCATCGACCCTGACACCTGGGCCAGCATCGCCGCGGCCCCGGCGTACTCGTCGACCGACTGTCCCCAGATACTGACCACGACCCGCGCCCCGCTCCCGGCCAGCGCCGGGAGATCGTCTTCCAACCAGGCCTCCAGGCCGGGGCCCTGGAGGCCGACGCTGTTCAACATGCCCGACCCCACCTCGTGGACCCGGGGAGCCGGATTGCCCGCCCAGGGGCGGATCGAAACGGACTTCACGACGACGGCCCCGAGCGCGGACAGGTCGCCGTACTCGCTGAGCTCGACGCCGTGCCCGGCGGTCCCCGAGGCGGTCATGATCGGGTTGGGAAGACCGACCGATCCCACCACGGTGGCCAGGTCGGTCATGACCCCGCTGCGCCTGTCGGTGCACCCGGCCCGGCGTGAAGATCCTGCAGGGCCCGCACCACGAGAGGGTGGGCCCGGGCATCGGCGATGCCCCCCGCCGCGGCCCGGGCCGCCGCCAGCGTCGTCAGACATGGCACGTGGTACGTCACCGAGGCCACGCGGATGTGCTGCCCGTCGGCCCGCGGGCCGAGTCCCCGTGGTGTGTTGACGACGAGTTGCACCTTGCCCTGCGCGATGAGCTCGACCGCATCGGAGGCCACACCTTCCTCGCCCACCTTCGAGACGAGGGTGTCGACCGTCACGCCCTCGGAGCGGAAATAGCCGGCCGTGCCCAGGGTGGCGGCGATCGAGAACCCCATCGCGCTGAAGGCCCGGGCGACTTCCAGGCCCGCCGGCTTGTCCCGGTCGGCCAGGGAGAGGAACACGGTGCCCGCGTCAGGAAGGCGGGTCCCGGCGGCCATCTGGCTCTTGGCGAAGGCCAGGCCGAACGTGCTGTCCACCCCCATGACCTCGCCCGTGGAGCGCATCTCGGGCCCGAGGAGGGTGTCGACCCCGGGGAACCGGTCGAAGGGCAGCACCGCCTCCTTCACGCTGACGTGGTCCAGCGTCGGCACGTGGCCCACGGCGTTACGCGGGAGGAGGCCCTCGGTCCTGAGCTCGGCCAGAGTCTGCCCGACCATGACCCGGGCCGCCACCATGGCCAGGGGGACGCCGGTGGCCTTGGCCACGAAGGGCACCGTCCGGCTGGCCCGGGGGTTGGCCTCGAGGACGTAGACCTGGCCGTCCTTGACGGCATACTGCACATTGATCAGACCACACACCGAGAGCGCGTCGGCCAGGGAGCGGGTGTGCTGATCGAGGGCGGCCAGGACATCGTCGCTGAGCGACTGCGGCGGCAGCGCACATGCCGAGTCGCCCGAGTGCACGCCCGCTTCTTCCACGTGCTCCATGACCCCGGCGATGAGGATCTCGCCCGTGTCGTCGCGCACTGCGTCCACATCGACCTCCACCGCGTCCTCCAAGAAGCGGTCGACCAGGACGGGACGCTCCGCGGTCACCCCGCCCTCTCGGGCCAGGGCGCCGGTCGTCAGGGTGTGCATGACCCGCCGTACCGCGTCGTCGTCGTAGACGATCTCCATCGCCCGGCCCCCGAGCACGTAGCTCGGGCGGAGCAGCACCGGATACCCGACACTCCCCGCGATGGCCAGCGCCTCGGCCGTGGTGGTCGCCGTCCCGCCGGGCGGCTGCGGGATCCGCAGCGAGCCGCAGAGCGCATTCCAACGCTCGCGGTCCTCGGCGAGGTCGATCGAGGCCGGACTGGTCCCCAGCACCAGCTCGGGGGGCAATGACCCGGCGAGCTTGAGGGGCGTCTGCCCTCCCAGGGCCACGATGACACCGACGACCCGGCCCCCGGCGCCGTCTTCGGCCTCGAGCACGTTGGCCACGTCCTCGGCCGTCAGCGGCTCGAAATAGAGACGATCCGACGTGTCGTAGTCGGTCGACACCGTCTCGGGGTTGCAGTTGATCATCACCGTCTCGTAGCCGGCATCGCGCAGGGACATGGAGGCATGGACGCAGCAGTAGTCGAACTCGATCCCCTGCCCGATGCGGTTGGGGCCTGAGCCGAGAATGACGACCCGGTCCCGGCCGGACGGGCGGACCTCGTCCTCCTCCTCGTAGGTGGAGTAGTGGTACGGGGTGAAGGCCTCGAACTCCGCCGCACAGGTGTCGACCGTCTTGAACGTGGCCCGCACCCCGAGGGCGAGCCGCTCCCGGCGGACCGCGGCCGCATCGGTGTGGAGCAGGTAGGCCAGCTGCTCGTCCGAAAAGCCCAGGCGCTTCGCCTGCAGGTACCCGGCCCGGTCGAGCGTGCCGGCGGCGGCGATCCGTTGCCTTTCGGCGGTGATCCGCTCGATCTGCCCGATGAACCACGGGTCGATGCCGGTCCGGGCCACCACCACGTCGGCCGGAATGCCGCGACGCAGCGCGGCCTCGAGCTCGAAGATGCGATCGGGGGTGGCCACGGCGACGCGCCCGAGCAACTGCTCGTCGTCCAGCTCGTCGAGGACCACCTCGCCCGGGTCCGCGTTCAGCCCGGCCCGGCCCTGTTCGAGGGAGCGCAACGCCTTCTGTAGTGATTCGCAGAACGTGCGGCCGATGGCCATCACCTCTCCCACGGACTGCATGCGTGTTCCCAGACGGCCGTCGGTGCCCGGCAGCTTCTCGAAGGCCCAGCGCGGGATCTTGGTCACCACGTAGTCGATCGTCGGCTCGAACGAGGCCGGAGTGGCCCGTGTGATGTCGTTCGGTATCTCGTCGAGGAGGTACCCGACGGCGAGGCGGGCCGCGATCTTGGCGATCGGGAACCCGGTGGCCTTGGAGGCGAGCGCGGAGGAGCGCGACACGCGCGGGTTCATCTCGATGATGACCCGGCGCCCCGTGCGAGGGTCCACGGCGAACTGCACGTTGGACCCACCGGTCTCGACGCCGACCCGGCGCAGGCAGGCGAAGGCGTCGTCGCGCATCCCCTGGTACTCGACATCGGTGAGCGTCTGGGCCGGAGCCACCGTGATGGAGTCGCCCGTGTGCACCCCCATGGGGTCGAAGTTCTCGATGGAGCAGACGACGACGCAGTTGTCGGCGGCGTCGCGCATGACCTCGAGCTCGTATTCCTTCCAGCCGGCGATCGAACGCTCCACCAGGATCTGCCCCACCGGGCTGGCCGCCAGGCCCTCGACCGCGAGCTGCGTGAAGTGCTCCGCGTCCTGGGCGATGCCGGTCCCCGAGCCCCCGAGGATGAAACTCGGCCGCACCATGATCGGGTACCCGATCTCCTCTGCGATCTCCTCGGCTTCGGCCAAGGTGTGGGCGAAGCCCGACGGCGGGACCTCCAGCCCGATCTCCTGCATGGCCGCCTTGAACTTGTCACGGTCCTCCGCCGTCGAGATGGCTTCGGGACGGGCCCCGATCACCTCGACGCCGTAGCGCTCGAGCACCCCCAGCTCGACGAGTTTCATCGTGAGGTTCAACGCCGTCTGCCCGCCCAGTGTGGGCAGCAGCGCGTCGGGGCGTTCCTTCTCGATGATCGCCGTCAGCACGTCGGGGTCCAACGGTTCGACGTAGGTGCGGTCGGCCGTGGCCGGGTCCGTCATGATCGTGGCCGGGTTCGAATTGGCCAGCACCACCCGGTAGCCCTCGTCGGCCAGGACGCGGCAGGCCTGCGTGCCCGAGTAGTCGAACTCGCACGCCTGGCCGATCACGATCGGCCCGGAGCCGATGACCAGAATCGTCTGTATGTCGTCGCGGCGCGGCACGGTCAGCGTTGTCCGGCGCGTGCGGTGGGCTCCCCCATCAGCGAGCGGAACTCGCCGAACAGGTAGCGGGCGTCATGCGGCCCCGGAGCGGCTTCGGGGTGGTACTGCACCGAGAACGCCGCTGCCTTGGGCGCCCGGATGCCCTCGATCACACCGTCGTTCAAGTTCACGTGCGTGACTTCGGCGCCGGGCACCGAACCGGCGGCCACGGCGTAGTTGTGGTTCTGGCTCGTGATCTCGACCACGCCCGTCGCGAGGCGCTGCACCGGGTGGTTCGCCCCGTGGTGACCGAAGGGAAGCTTGTACGTGGTGCCGCCCAAGGCGGCGGACAGCAGTTGATGGCCCAGGCAGATCCCGAAGATGGGCACCCGTCCCAACAGGTCCGCGATGACGTCGCGCGGCCCGGGCAGGGCGGCCGGGTCACCGGGCCCGTTGGAGAGGAAGACGCCGTCGGGATCGAGGGCGAGCACCTCGGAGGCGGACGTCGCGGCGGGCACGACCGTCACCGTCCCCAGTGCGGCCAACTGGCGCACCATCGCCGTCTTGACCCCGAAGTCGAAGGCCACGATGCGCAGGGGCCCGTCCCCGTAGGTCCTCGAGACCGAGGCGGTGACGCCCGAGACGAGATCCACCCCGTCGGTGGTGGGCGCCGAGGCGGCGGCGGCGCCCAATTCGGCCTCGCCCGCCGTCCCGAACGCGCAGGCGATGGCACCGACCGTGCGCAGATGCCGGGTCAGGCGCCGCGTATCCACGCCGGTGATCGCGGGCAGGCCGTGACGGACGAGAAAGCTCTCCAAACCTTCCGAGGAACGCCAATTGGAGGGGGTCACGGTGAGATCGCGCACCACGATGCCGCGGCAGAACGGCTGCGCGGCCTCGTCATCTTCGGCGTTGGTGCCGTAGTTGCCGATGTGGGTGTTGGTGAAGGCCACCACCTGCCCGGCGTAGGAGGGGTCCGAGATGATCTCCTGATAGCCGCTCATCGCGGTGTTGAACACGAGCTCCCCCGTCGCCACCGGGACCGAGGCGCCGGCGGCCTCGCCGGCGAAGACGACCCCGTCGGCGGTCACCAGGAGTGCCGGGGACCGCTCTTCGACCCGCCTCGAACCGCCACCTCTCGAGGGCCCACTCATCGCCTGCCCACTCATCGCCTGCTCGCTCATCGCTGGGCCACCGCATCGATCACGACCGGTTCGCCACGCAGGATCGTATGGCGCACGGCGCCGGTGAAGGTCCGCCCGGCGTAGGGGGTGTTGCGGCTGCGGCTGGCCAGGCGCATCGGGTCGACCACGGTCGATGCCGTCGGGTCGAAGACGCAGAGATTGGCCGTCGCTCCCGGCTCGATCGGGCCTCCGTGGGCGCTGTGGCCGGCCCGGCGGGCGTCGGTCACCGTCAGACGGGCGATGCCGGCCGGCCGGCCGCTCATCAACGCGAAGATCCGCCACGGTGGGAGAAGGGGCGACAGCACCTGCCAGGCCAGGGGGAGTGCGGTCTGCAACCCGAGCATCCCCGGTGGCGCCTGGTCGAAGGGAACGTCCTTGGCCTCGGGTGCATGCGGCGCGTGATCCGTGGCGATCGCGTCGATCGTGCCGTCGCAGAGCCCGGCGATCACCGCCGCCACGTCTTCCTCCGCCCGCAGCGGCGGGTTGACCTTGAACACGGGGTCGTAGTCGGCCACCTCGGCGTGGGTCAGCAGCATGTGGTGCGGGGCCGCTTCCGCCGTGAGGGAGAGCCCTTCCGCCTTCGCCTGACGGACGAGCTCGACCGAGCCCGCCGTCGACAGGTGCAGGAAGTGCACCGGGGCACCGGTGAGCCGCGCCAGCTGGATGTCGCGTGCGACCATCGACTCCTCCGCCGCGGCCGGGATCCCCGGCAGCCCCAACCGGCTGGACCAGCACCCCTCGTGCATGGCGCCGCCCGAGGCCAGGTGCTCGTCCTCGCAGTGCTGGGCCAGCGTGACGCCGAGGCCCTTGGCGTAGTCCAGGGCGCGCCGCATCAGCGCGCCGTCCTGCACCCCGGCGCCGTCGTCGGTGAAGATGCAGACCCCCAACTCGGCCAGCTCGCCCAGCGGGGCCAGGGCCTGGCCGGCGCGCCCGACCGTGATGGCGCCCGACACCGCCACTTCGGCCAGCGCGGTGCGACCCCAGGCCAGGATGTCGCGGGCAACGCCGGCGGTGTCGATGGCCGGCTCGGTGTTCGGCATGGCCAACACTGCGGTGTAGCCGCCGAGCGCCGCAGCCCGGGCGCCGGTCTCGATGGTCTCGGCCTCCTCGCGGCCGGGTTGGCGCAGGTGCGTGTGGAGGTCGACGAGGCCGGGGGCGATCAGGCAGTTCCGCGCATCGAGCACCCTTGCGCCGGCCGGGGCCTCGATCGTCTCGGCCAACCCGACGACCGTGCGATCCCCGAGCGCGATATCGAGACGGCGTTCACCGTCGGGCGTCACGACCGAGCCGCCACGGATGACGACGGTGATCTCAGCCATTGCGGTCAGTCACCTCTACCTCCTCCTCTCCGGACCACTCGCCTCCGAGAAGGAGGAACAGGATGGCCATGCGTACCGCCACCCCGTTGGTGACCTGTTGCGTGACGACCGTGCGCGGCAGATCGGCCACGTCCGACGCGATCTCGACCCCCCGCACCATCGGGCCCGGATGCGTGACGATGGCGTCGTCCGCCAAAAGGCCGACCCGACGGGAGGTGAGGCCCCAACCGGCCGTGTACTCGCGCAGACTGGGGACGAACGAGCCACTCCCCCGTTCGGACTGGAGTCGCAGCAGGGAGACCACATCGGCATGGCCCAGGGCGGCGTCGAAGTCGGGCGCCACCCTGACCGGCCACCCCTCGAGGGAGGGCGGGAGCAGGCTGCCCGGAGCGGCCAGGGTGACGTGGGCCCCGAGGGCGCTGTAGGCGAGGACCTCGGAACGGGCCACCCGGCTGTGGCGGATGTCGCCCACGATGAGCACACGCAGGCCGGCGAAGCAGTCGATTCCCAGTTCCTCCGGTGCGGCACCCTTGCGCTCGGCCAGGACCTGGCGCACCGTGAAGCAGTCGAGGAGCGCCTGGGTCGGGTGCTCATGCCAGCCGTCCCCGGCGTTGATGACCCGGGCCCGGGTGGCCCAGCCGGCCACCCGGTGGGGTGCACCCGCCGACGCGTGGCGAATGATCAACGCGTCGATGCCCATCGCCTCCACGGTCTCGACCGTGTCGCGTAGGGACTCACCCTTCTTGACCGACGAGTTGGCCACCGTCAGCGACAGCACGTCAGCCGAGAGCCGCTTCGCCGCCGTCTCGAAGGACAGCCGGGTACGCGTCGACTCCTCGAAGAACAGGGTGGCCACGACTTTTCCCCGCAGGGTCGGCACCTTGGGCATGGAGCGACGCTCCACCTCGGCGAAGGCCTCGGCCACCCGCAGGACCTCGGCGATGCCGTCGGTCCCGAGATCGGCGATCGAGAGAAGGTGCTGGGGGTGCTTCATTTGTTCTCCAGGGTGCCGATCCAGACGCCCTCGTCGCCGACGTCGACCATCTCCTCGCGCCGGGTCGGCAGGTTCTTCCCCACGTAATCGGGACGGATGGGGAGCTCCCGGTGACCCCGGTCGACCATGACCGCCAGCTGCACGGCGCCGGCCCGGCCGAAATCGTTCAGCGCATTCAGGGCGGCCCGGATGGTGCGGCCGGTGAAGAGCACGTCGTCGACGAGGACCACGACCTTGCCGGTGAGGTCACCGGGAATGTTGGTGACGGCTTCGGGGAGGACGGGACGCAGGCCGATGTCATCGCGGTAGAAGGCCACATCGAGGCAGCCGACAGGCAGGGCGACCCCTTCGATCTGACCGAGCAGGCCCGCCATGCGGGCGGCCAGCGGGACACCGCCCGTCTGCAGCCCGATCAGGATGACGTCTTCGACGCCCCCGTTGCGCTCGACGACCTCGTGCGACATACGCGTCAGGGCCCGCTGCACATCCGCCGGGGAGAGAACCTGGGAGTGGGCCACGAACACACCCCCGAGGGGTCGCGTACTGACTGCGTTCGCGTTCGGCCACTGCTCCTCCTGTCCGTATGAGCCTCACGGGACTCACTTGACGGTCAGACGCATACCTTATCGCGCTCGCAGCGGCCCCTCGCCGGGCCTGGGCGGAACTCCGTCGCCTGACGCATCCGTGCCCTCCAATCTCTCTGCCTTGCTCTTGCTCAGGGACAGTCGAAAAGGCGCAACGAGGCCTGCCGGATGCCCGGGAGTCACGATGGCCCGTCGGATGTGGCTGGAGAACCGCCACAGGTGTCGGACGGCCTTCTCCACCCCGGCCCGGATGGCCTGATCCACCCGGGCCGGTCGGGCCGGGGCACTGGTCAACCTCGGCCCGGCCGGACCTCCGCCGAGATGGTGGAAAGGATCCCGTTCACGAATGCGCCCGACTCATCGGTGGAGTACGTCTTCGCCAGCTCGACGGCCTCATCGATGACGACAGCCAGCGGCGGCCCGTCGGGGTCGAGGAGTTCCGCCACGGCCAGGCGCAACACGAGGCGGTCGATGACCGCCATCCGGTCGAGCGGCCAACCGACCGAGGCGGCGGTGATTCGCTCATCGGCCTCGAGCCGAGTCGCCTCGACCCCCTCGAGCAAGGTGCACACGTACGGATCGGGGCGAACCGGGAGCCCGGCCAGGACTTTGAGGGGTGTCTCCCCCTTGAGCTCGGCCTCGTACAGAAGCGAGAGCGCCCGCTCCCGTTGCTGGTGCCGGGGAGCGGCGGGGTCGACACCCGGCCCCACTTCTGCTCCTTGTGCCGGCACCTTGGTCCGGCTCAAGCTCGCGTCAGATACTCGCCGGTGCGGGTGTCCACTTTGATGGTGTCGCCGGGGTTGATGAACAACGGGACATGCACCACGAGTCCCGTCTGCAAGGTGGCGGGCTTGCGCGCCCCCGATACCCGGTCCCCCTGCACCCCGGGCTCGGTCTCGGTCACGTTGAGTTCCACCGAGGCAGGGAGCTCGACGCCGACGATCTCGCCGTTGTACATCTGCAGGTTGGCCTCGTCGCCTTCCTTGAGATAGTCGGGCGCCGTGCCGAGGGTGTCAGGCGGCGCCTGCATCTGTTCGTAGGTGCTCGTGTCCATGAAGACGTAGTCCGAGCCGTCCCGGTACAAGAACTGCATATCGCGCTTGTCGATGATGGCCTGGTCGAGCTTCTCGTCTGCTCGATACGTCCGCTCGATCACCGCGCCGCTGCGCAGGTTCTTGAGCTTGGTGCGCACGAACGCGCCCCCCTTGCCGGGCTTGACGTGCTGGAACTCCACGACGCTGAAGAGCCCTTCGGGCAGGTTCAGGCTCATGCCGTTCTTCAGGTCGTTAGTCGAGAATGCCATGGATGTCCTTCGTGAAACGGGTTAGGGGTCGGCTGCCGCCCTCCGTCACCACCAGGGTGTCTTCGACACGCACGCCACCTTGGCCGGGAAGGTAGACACCGGGCTCGACGGTGACAACAAAGCCAGGAGCAAGCGTAGCAGTGCCCAGTTGGCTGACCGTTGGTGCCTCGTGGATGTCGAGACCCACCCCGTGACCGGTCCCATGCTCGAAGCGATCGGCCCAACCGGCGTCCGAGATGATGGCGCGGCAGACGTCGTCCACTTCCTTGGCCAGGATCCCGGGCCGGACCGCGGCGGCTCCGGCGGCCTGCGAGGCACCGACGACGGCGAACACCCGGGCCATGTCGCCTTCGGGCTCGGCACCGACACAGAAGGTCCGCGTCATGTCCGAGCGATAGCCCTCGTAGGTGGCGCCGAAGTCGACGACCACCGCGTCGCCCCGGCGGATCGCGCGGGCGCCCGGCCGGTGATGGGGCATGGCGGAGTTCTCGCCAGCCGCCACGATTGTCTCGAAGGCGGTGCTCTCGGCCCCGCCCCGGCGCATGGCCGTGTCGAGCGCCAGGGCGAACTGCTCTTCGCTCACCTCCTGGGACATCAGCGGGAGCACTTCGTAGAGCGCCGCGTCGGCGATGGCGGCGGCGCGCTCCATGCGGGTGATCTCCGACTCGTCCTTGACCTCGCGCAGGGCTTCGACCTGGTTCGAGGTGGGGACCAGCTCGGCCGAGGTCAGCAGATTCGTCCAGACGCGCAGACCGGACCAGGTCACGTTCTCCGCCTCGAGACCCACCCGGGGCGACGCGGAGAGAAAGTCCGAAACGGCCTGGCGCTGATCGGTCATGTTGCCGATCGTGATGTCCACGTCCGCCCCCGCCTCGCTCACCTGTTTGGCGGATTGGGTCCGGTAGCGGCCGTCGGTCGTGAGAAGCGCACCCTGCGGTGTCACCACCAAAAGGCCGGCCGAACCCGCGAAACCGGTCAGGTAACGCACGTTGGGCAGCGTGGTGACCACGAGGGCGTCGAAGCCGTCGAAGCGGGCCCGGAGCGCATCGAGCCGGCCGGCGACGGACATGGGGGGCAGTGCGTTCATGAAGCTCCCTTCAAAAGCTGTGCGACGGCGTCCACAGCGAGCTCGTACCCGAGGCCCCCGAAACCGGCCACGAGTCCCGCGGTCACCGGTGCCAGCACCGAGGTGTGGCGGAAGGGCTCGCGGGCGGCCGGATTCGAGAGATGGAGTTCGACGGCCGGGCCCTCGAAGGCAGCCACCGCATCGTGGAGGGACCACGAGGTGTGACTCGAGCGCGCCGGCGTTGATGATGAGGGCGCCGGCCCGACCACGAGCGTCGTGGACGGCATCCACCAGGGCGCCCTCATGGTTCGATTGGTGGTGCTCGAGCGTCAGCCCGTGGCGGTCCGCTGCGGCCTCGGCCCGGCTCACGTGGTCGGCCAGGGTCAGGGTGCCGTAAATGGCGGGCTCGCGCTCGCCCAGAAGGTTCAGGTTCGGCCCCGACAAAAGGACGATGAGGCTCATCGCTGCGTCCTCACACCCGTCCTCACACCCGTGCTCCCATGTCTGCCAGGGTAGCGAGGACATCGGGACCCGCCACGCCACGCACCGGCTCGACGCCCCGGGGACCGTCGAGCACGAACGTCAGATCCTGTTGCGCCTTCTTGTCGCGTGCCATGAAGGCCATGAGCTCGGAGGCGACCGCACCGGTTGGAAGCTCGGTGGTGAGGTCGTAGCTGCCGACCACGGCTCGATGCTCCTTCACCCGCCCCTCGTCGATCCGCCCCAGTCGCCGGGCCAGGAGCGCGGCGAAGATCAGGCCGATGGCCACGGCTTCACCGTGGCGCAGGTCCCAGTCAGGATGGTCCGCCAATCCGGCGGCCTCGAGGGCGTGCGCCAGTGTGTGACCGTAATTGAGGATCATGCGACGATCCCCTTCGCGCTCGTCGGCGGCCACCACGTCCGCTTTGATGGCGACGCACCGCGCCACCTGTTCCTCCATCGCTGTGTCGGCCCGGGGCGGCTCGCCCAAGAAGGCGTACTTCGCCATCTCACCCTTGCCGCAGGCCCATTCCCGGGGTGGGAGCGTCGAGAGGGTCTCGGTGTCGCAGAGCACGGCGCTGGGCTGCCAGAAGGCCCCGACGAGATTCTTCCCCTCGGGCAGATTGACCCCGGTCTTCCCGCCGATGGCCGCGTCGACCTGCCCCAACAGCGTCGTCGCCACGTTCACGTACGGCGTCCCCCGGTGGTACGAGGCCGCCGCGAACCCAGCGACGTCGGTGACGATGCCGCCCCCTACCGCGATGACGACGTCGGAACGGGAGAGCCCGGTCCGGGCGAACCGGCGGCAGAGAACCTCCACCGTCTCGAGGGTCTTGTTCGCCTCCCCCTCCCCGATGGTGCTGACCTCGAAGGGCAGGCCGGGGTCGAGACCTTCCAACCAGCCCGCCTTCTCGACCGAGTCCTGGGTCACCACCATCGCCCGCCTGGCCCCGCTGGGCACCAGGCGGGACAGCTCGTGCCGCACCCCGTCGCCGATCAGGACCGGGTAGGAGCGCGCACCGAGCGCAACCTCGATCTCACGCATCGTCGGAAGCCGCTCCGGCCGCTCCGACACCGTTCACGATACGCGTCGCCACCTCCTCGGGGCTGAGTTCGTCGACGTCGATGATGTCGTCCGCCACTTCGGTGTAGAGCGGACGGCGGACCGATTCGAGCTTTGTGAGCGCCGCTGCGGGATCGTCGTCCAGAAGCGGCCGCCCCTCGCCATCGCCCACCCGGCGCGCCAGCGTCTCGACCCGGGCCCGCAACCAGACGACGTGTCCGCTGGCGCGCACCAGGACCCGGTTCTCGGGCCGCAGCAGGGCACCGCCGGCCACGGAGACCACCACCGGCACAGCGCTCTCGCACGCCCGGCGGAGCACCTCGGTCTCGGCCGCCCGGAACGCCGCCTCACCGTCGCGGGCGAAGATCTCGGGAACGGTCAGACCGGTCTCCTGCTGTACCTCGGCATCGGAGTCGAGATACTCCCAGCCGAGCTTCCCGGCGGCCAGCCTCCCCGTCGTGGTCTTCCCGGCACCCATCATGCCGACCAGGAGGATCCGCTCGGTCATTGCTCGACGACGGCAGCGTCGGCGTCGTCGGCGGCAGCGTCGTCGGCACCGATCGCCGCTGACGGGGTGGTGCCCAATGAAGCGACGAAGCCATCGTGGTTCCGCACGAGCTCGGCCAACGAATCGCCGCCGAATTTGCGCAGTGCCTCCGCCGCCAGGACGAGGGCGGTCATGGTCTCGGCCACGACACCCATCGCCGGCACGGCCGTCACGTCCGTGCGCTCCCGGAAGCTGACCGTCGATTCCTTGGTCACCACATCCACCGTCTCGAGGACGGGACGGTTGAGCGTGGCCAGCGGCTTCATGGCCACGCGCGCCACCAGGAGGGCCCCGTTCGAGATGCCCCCTTCGATGCCGCCCGCCCGGTCGGTGGGCCGCACGTAGCCGGCGGCGGGATCGAACCTGATGGCGTCGTGCGCCGCCGAACCACGGCGGGCCGCGTTGTCCCACCCCTCGCCTATCTCGACGGCCTTGACCGCCTGGATGCTCATCAGCGCCTGGGCCAACAGCGCGTCGAGCTTGCGGTCCCAGTGCACATGGCTCCCCAGCCCCACGGGCACCCCGTAGGCCAGGACCTCCGCCACGCCGCCGAGGGAGTCACCCTCCTTGGCGGCCGCCTTCACCGCCCTCACCATCGCCTCGGCGGCCACCGGGTCGAAGCAGCGCACCTCGTTCTCGTCGACCAGGTCCAGATCGCCCGGCCCCGGCCGCGGGCTGTCGGGCAGGGTGACCGCTTCGCCCAGGCCGACGATGTGGCTGACGATCGTCACCCCGAGGTGGGAGAGGAGCAGCTTGGCCAGGGTCCCGGCCGCCACCCGGGCGGCGGTCTCCCGGGCCGATGCCCGCTCGAGGACGTCACGGGCGTCGTCGAAGCCGTACTTCAACATGCCGGCCAGGTCAGCGTGGCCGGGACGGGGTTGGGTGAGGACCGACGCCGGGCGACCGGGCTCGACCGCCATCTCCTCTGTCCATTTCGGCCACTCCGAGTTGGCGATCACAATGGCGACGGGCGAGCCCAGGGTCCGGCCGTGACGGATGCCCCCGGTCAGGGTGATCTCGTCGGCCTCGAAGCGCATGCGGGGACCACGGCCGTAGCCGAGCCGCCGCCGGCGCAGCTCGTTGGCGATGTCGGAAGCCTCGACCCGAAGGCCGGCGGGCAGACCCTCGACGGTCACGATCAGGGCGCGACCATGTGATTCACCTGCTGTGAGAAAGCGCAACACGTAGTTACGCTACCGGACCGCTATTCGTGCCCCCCGAGCTGGCGCCTGTGTCCCCGGTCACCGATTCCTTCGTCCCGGGTTCCTTGCGTTCGGACGCCACCGGCCCGAGCCGAAACCCGGGCAGGGCCGTCGAGACCTTGTGATCGACCAGGAGGCAAGGGATGTAGGCGTCCTCGTTGACGTGATAGCTGGCACAGACCCGGTGGTAGCCGTCCGCGATGGTCAGCGGAACGCCACGCCGGAAGTCCCCTCGCACGAGAAGGACCGGCGAGAGAGGCTCGCCCCGATTGATCTTCGCCAGGTCGGAGGCCACGTGGACGTTGTCGGCCGGCAGGAGGCCCAAACCCGAGGCCCGCAGGAGATCCTTCGCCTGGTGGCGCACGGAGGGAGCCAGCTTGAGCGCGGCCACGAGCCGGCGGACCTCCGTCGGCTCGCAGACCAGCGCGAGAAACGACGACGCCGCCGGGAAGTCGTGCTCCTGGGGAACCTCGCTCCAATGCTCGGCGACACCGACCCAGCGGTCAGCACCGATGACCTGGGGACTGGTTGTGCCCGACGAGGACTTCTTCGAGGCAGAACCGTTCTTCTTGGCCATCAACGCCCCCTTCGACCGTCAGACACTATGACGACCGGGGACGTTCGGGGACACCCTCTCCCTCTCCACTCAGGAGTAGAAGGGGTTCTCCCCGCCTCCGTGGTCCGTGACATCGATCACTCGTTTCAGTTCCGACACCTCTTCGAGCAGCGTCGTCTCGATACCTTGCTTCAGCGTCATCTGCGACATCGCACAACCCTGGCAACCCCCCGAGAGGCGGAGATAGGCGATGCCCTCGTCGGCATCGAGTGCGAGCAGGTCCGCCCGGCCACCGTGGCTGGCGATCGAAGGATTGACCGACTGCTCGAGGACATTGACGATCCGCAGGGCCAACGGGCTGGTGATCCCGGCGGCCAGGATTTCGGGTGGCACACCCGGGGAAGCCTCTTCAGGGGTGGGCAGGTTCGGGTTGACCAGAACGAGGCCGCCGTCACCGTCGGTCGACCATTCGAGGCGGGCGCCGCGCAAACGGTCCACGCTGCCGGCGGGCACGACGACCTGTACGTCGCCGTCGGCGAGTACTTCGTCCTCGTCCGCGGCGTCGGAGGTCGCCTGGAAGAAGAGGTCGTAGACGAACGCACCGTCTTGCACTCCCCGCACTTCGAGCCACAGCGCCAGGCTGGCTGGCTCGGGCTCCTCGTTGAGGGCGTCGCGCACGACGCGATGTGCTTCGGGGGTCAACGAGACGATCGGAGTCGTCGTTGTCAGGTCTTCGGCAGTTGTGGCCATGGAGAGCAGTCTACGGCCTCGGGCACGACGTCCACGCCACATGGCCCGACGATGGGCAGACGTTGTATCGTCATCGCTGTGGCGAGACCCCCGGTCGACTCCCGTGAATGGGTCAGCTTCGAGGACGAAGGCGAAGAGCGCACCTGGGTCTTCGACGTTACGTTCCTGACCAGCAATTGGAAGTGCATCTTCGGCGACGGGTGCCAGGGCGTGCTCACCGGCCCCGCGCCCGAGTTGGTCCAGGGCTGCTGCAGCTACGGCGCCCACCTGATCGACAAGAAAGACGCCCGACGGGTCGAAAAGGTCGCGAAGACCCTCACCGCCGAAGAGTGGGAGAACCACGGCACCAAGAAGCCCGTGATCCACAAGAACAAGCACGGCGAGCTGGTGACCCGGATCAAGGGCGATGCCTGCGTCTTTCTCAACAGCCCCGGATTCGGCGCCGGCGCCGGCTGTGCGCTGCACCTCGCCGCCCTCAAGCGTGGCGTCAACCCCCTCACGTACAAGCCCGAGGTGTGCTGGCAGCTCCCCCTCCGCCGTGAGGACCAGGTCGAGGAGGACGGACACGTCATCTCGACCATCCGGCAATGGGACCGCCGCCACTGGGGCAAGGGCGGCCTGGAGTTCCACTGGTGGTGCACCGAGGATCCCGAGGCTTTCGTCGGCAAAATACCGGTCTACGAAGAGATGGAAGCCGAGCTGACCGAGATGGTCGGCTCCACCGTCTACAAGCAATTCCTGGCCTACATCAAGCAGAGGGAGCGCCTGCGGGCACAGAAAGTCCCGTTGCCACACCCAGCGGTGCGCAAGCGCGGCAGCACGAGCGGGAACGGCAGCACGAGCGGGAACGGCAACGGGAGGGCGAACGGCAACGCGGGTGCCAACGCCAAGACGGCGAATCTCGCGCTCGTCGAGTCGGAACCGAGCGCCACGCCGCGCACGGAATCCGATGAACAGATCTCGCCGGCCGAGCAGACCACCTACCTACCGGAGTAACCGCTCACCCCGGTCGTCACTGGGTAGGCGCCACCGGGCAATCGTCACCGGCTGACCGCCACGGGCTGCCGATCCACGTAGGGACGGCGCGTCCGGGGCTCCTAATCGTTGAGGGGATCTTCCTCCGCGTACGACGGCGACGGGGTAGATCCCAAGATCCGGTCGTACTTGTCCTCTTCCGCCAAGCACCAGGAAGCATGCACGTCGTCGGGCTCAGCGCCGCACTCCACGCACCGTGCCGTGGACTCCGTCGCTGATCTTTTCAAGCTTCGCGCCTCTTCAAACCGGCGGTGGCGTCCCTTTTTCACGAGAACTCCTTGTCAACCTGGGATGGAACTACCGCGTCCCACCCCGTGGTGCGGCGGTGTGCCTCTTCGACCGCCGAATCAGTGTAGTGGCTGGAGCCCCGATCCTGTTCGCCGGGGGCGCATGCGGCCAGGATCTTGGCCGCTCGAGGCGCTTCCGGGCCAATCGGCCGAAACGACCTACGCTGGTGGTCGTGTTCGACCCCCAGGAGATGGTGGCCCGCTTCCGCCAGCGGGCCGAGGCTGTGCGCACCCGTGGCGTCCCGCCCATCGAGGGACCCGAGCGGCAGCGGTTCCGCGAGCAGGCCCAACAGGATTTCACCGACTACGCCATGATCGGCGACGCCGAGGCCGAGCTGGTCGACGGCATCCTCACCTTGCGCATCGACCTGCGCCCCAAGACCAGCCCCACCACCAGCCCCACCGACCCGGAGTAGTCCTCACCGCCCCGTCCTCGCTGCTCCCGACCGGGCCCGGGCTCAGCCGCCGTAATGCATCCTCGTGTCCTCCATGCGGAGCACCTCGATCGGCTCTCCCCCGACCTCGCTCACCTCGCCGATGAAGAGGGTGTGGCTTCCGAGCTCGTCACGGCGCACGAGCCCGCACAGGATGTAGCCGATCGCCTTGGTGAGCACGGGCACACGGGCCGGGCCCACCTCGTGCACGTCCTGCCCGGACATCTGCACCACCGCGCCCGGCGCGGCGCCGTCCCCCTCGGCGCGCACCACGTCATTCACCGGCTTGACGAATCGGCGCACCACGTCCTTGTCCTGGCGCGCCAGGAGACACACGGTGAATGCCCCCGAACGTGTGACGAGATCAGCCGTCACTGATGCGCCCTCGAGCGCCACCGCGACGAGTTTGGGCTCCAGGCAGACCTGCACCACGAGATTCGCCGTCATGAGATTCACGGCGTCTTCGTGACGACTGCCGATCAGATAGAGGCCGGTCGGCAGTGCCCACAGCACGCGCCGGCGTTGGCGGTCGAACTCGTCATGGACCGGCGGCTCCATCGTCATCCGAAGATACTGATCGGGCCGTTCTCGGTCGTCGTTGTTGTCGACGGCACCCGACCGTCGATCGACTGGATCCTGATGAGGGCGCGCGAGAAGAGCGCCTGGGCCCTGGCCGCGGCCGCCTCGGCTTTCGCCAGCAGTTTCTTGTTGGTGCTGCCGGCGTCGTAACAATCGTTGGCGGCGTCTCCCTCCAACGAATATGCGGAGGACAGCCAATCCGTCACCTGGGGATCGGGGGTCGGCAGTTCGCCGTTCGCCGCTTCGGCATCGTCGAGCATGGTCGCGCACGCACCATGGACGGTGCCGGTGCCCTTGGTGACCGCCTTGGGAATGCGGGCGTTGTCAGCCACCAAGGTGCCGATGTCCTCGCCGAAACTGGTGCCCTTTACCCACACAGAGAGTCGATGGGCGGCCGACCCGGACTGGTCCTGGCCGGCACACGACGCCGCCCCCACGGCGATGAGGACGAGAATGGCCACGGTCAGGATGCGACGAATCACTCCGTCGCCGCGCGCAGGACGTGCAGATCGTGTCGGCCCTTGCGCAGCACGATGTAGCGGTCGTGCAGAAGGTCGTCGGTTCCGAGGACGCGGGCGACGTCGGATTGCTGGGCGTTGTTGACGTAGGCCCCGCGCCCTTGGATCGTCCGGCGCGCCTCACCCCGCGATGCGGCCAGGCCGCTGCGCGCCATCGCGTCGACGAGGGAGAGCCCTTCGGCGATCGACTGTCGCTCGATATCCGTCGAGGGAGCATCCTCGGTGACCGCCAGCAGCATGTCTTCGCTCAGCGTGGCGATCTCCTCGCTGAACAGCGCCTCCGAAGCGTTCTCGCACTTGGTCGCTTCCGCTTCGCCGTGCACCAGGGAGACCACCGCGCGAGCCAAGGCCCGAGGTCCGGCGCGGTGTTGCGGCCGTTCGGACGTTTCGACGTCGAGCGTCCCGATCTCTTCGTGGGACAAGAAGGTGTAGTAGCGCAAGTAGGTACCGACCATCACGTCGGGGGTGTTGAGGAAGAACTGGTAGAGCGCGAACGGGCTGGTCCGCGAAGCGCTGAGCCACACGTTGCCCGATTCCGTTTTGCCCAACTTGGTCCCATCCACCTTGACGACGAGTGGCGTGGTCAGGCCCCACACCTCGTCCTGGCAGACCTTCCGCACCAGTTCGACGCCCATGGTGATGTTGCCCCATTGGTCGCTGCCCCCGATCTGCAGATCGCAGGCGTGGTGCAGGTGCAGGTGCAGGAAGTCGTAGGCCTGCAGGAGCATGTAGCTGAACTCGGTGTAGGAGATCCCCTGGTCCGGCCGTTCGAATCTGCTCTTGACCGATTCCTTGCTTACCATCTGGTTCACCGTGAAGTGCTTCCCCACATCACGCAGGAAGTCCAGGGTGGACAGCTGGCCCAACCACTCGCTGTTGTCGAGGAGGAGGCCGTCGGAAAGATCGAGGAACTGGCCCAGTTGGGGACGGATCCCGGCCAGGTAGCCGTCGAGCACCTCCCGGGTCAGGAGGGACCGCTCGTCCTGCTTGCCCCCCGGATCCCCTATCAAGCCGGTGCCGCCCCCGGCCAGGGCGATCGGCCGGTGGCCGGCCAGTTGGAACCGGCGCAGGGTGCAGAGCTGGAGCAGGTTGCCCACACCCAGGCTGTCGGCGCTGGGGTCGAAGCCGGCATAGACGGTCATGCCCCCGGCGTCGAGTCGTTTGAGGAGGGCGGGGTCGGTGACCTGGTGGATCAGGCCACGAAAGGCGAGGTCCTCCGAAAGCGTGGGCATATCAAACCTTGCCATACCCAAGTAGCGTGGTGGCCGCATGAACCCGCCGTTGCCAATCGACGGCGTGCTGCCGCCCGATCTCCAGGGCACTCTCATTCGCATCGGTCCCGGCCTCCATGGCGGCGATCCCGGTCGCCTCGGTGATGCCGACGGCACCGGCCCCGGGGAAGAGGGCCGTGACGAAGGTGCCAGCGGCGCGGACGATCCGTGGGCCGGCGCCCTCCACGCCATCGAGCTGCGCGACGGCGCCGCCGTCTCGTACGTCACCGCTCCCTCCTCGGCCAACGCCAACGTCTTCTGGCAGGCCGGCAAGCTACTGGCTCTGGCCGAGTCGGGCCTCCCCCGACAGTTCTCCCGCCTCCTGCAGTCCGAGGAATTCGACGGCGGCCTGCGCGTGCCGATCGCCTCCCACGTCCATCGGGACGCGGGCACCGGGGGCCGCATCCTCTTCGGCGTCGAGCAGGGCACCGAAACCGCGTCCCCCTTCCTCCGAATCGGCGAATGGGATGCGGCCGGCGCGCTGACGCACCAGATGGAGGTGCAGCTCGAACGGGCGACGTGGCAACACGATCTCGGCGTGACGGCCCGCCACATCGCCTTCATCGAATCGCCGACCGAATTCGCCGAGTTCTTCGTCGAAGAAGGCTCGGAGGAGCTCTACCGGCCCGCAGTCCCCTACCGCTGGACACCCGGCGCCGAGGGATGGGTCGGCGTCCTCGACCGGGACGGCGATGGCTCCGCTGTCCGCTGGGTCAGGGTCGACCCGTGCCTCGTCACCCACGTCCTGCATGCCTACGACGAGGACGACGGGGGTGGCGCCAGGGCCGGCGGTGGGGGTGGCGCAGCCGGCGGTGGGGGTGGCGCGGCCGGCGGGAGCGTCGTGCTCTACGTGTGCCGCTACGAAGTACCCGAGAAGGGCCAGCCGGTCGACCTCGACAGGCCGATCGTCGACCCGGCCGGGATCGGGATGAGCCTCATCGCCGGCGGTCTCCCCGTCCTCGAACGATGGCGTCTCACCGGGGACAAGCTCGAGCGCACCCAAATGGACGATCGACTGGTCGAGTACGTGACATCCGACCCCCTCTGCGAAGGCAGGCCGTTCCGCTACGGCTACGGCGTCGAGTTGGCGCCCAACTGGGACCGCAGTGTCGACCGTGAAGTCGACCACCTCGGCCTCCTCCGCTTCGACGTGGCGCGTGACGAGGTGACCGCGTGGAATCCGGGGCAGTACAAGACGGCGAGCGAGCCGCTCTTCGTGCGGGCCGAGGACGGGAGATCCGACGACGAGGGCTGGCTCCTCACGATCGTCTACGACGCCACGCGGAGGGCGAGCGATCTCTATGTGCTCGACGCCTCCTCGCTCGGACGAAAGCCGCAGGCGATCATCCATCTGCCCGAGGAAGCGGCGTTACCGTTCCGGAGCCACGGGACGTGGATCTCGGCGGACCGCTACCGGTGAGCGGCGGGCCCACGTCCCCGCCGAAGGATGTCAGCCCCGAAGAGCGCTTCGAACAGCTCGTCGACGAGTTCTCACAGATACCGGGCGTCACCCCACCCGACGGCAGCCGGGGTTTCGGCTCCCACGCACTGCGCGTGCGCAAGAAGATCTTCACCATGGTGGTACGGGACCGACTGGTCGTAAAACTCCCCAAGGCCCGAGTCGACGAGCTCGTCGACTCGGGCCAGGGCATCCGGTTCGATGCCAACAAGGGGACCCCCATGAAGGAATGGCTGAGCCTGGACCCCGCGTCCCCGATGGACTGGGGCGAGCTCGCCCGGGAGGCGCTGGCGTTCGTGGACCGGACCTGAAGCGTCGCTCGGGGCGCCGACGAGGGGTCCACCAGACACCGATGTCACAGCCAGGGTTCACGATGCCCCCATGGCAACCACCTCGCTTCGCGACGGCCCCCGACCAGGGACCGTCTCCCGCCGCACCGACGCACTGGTCTCCAGTGTCACGCAGCATCATCGGGCGGTCGCCGCCCACCAGAGCCAGCTCCTGTCGGCGGTCGCCGAGCTCGATCGCCGCAAAGCCTGGCGGATCGACGGCGCCACCACCATGGTGGCCTGGCTGGTGCAACGGTGCGCGGTCACGGCGAGCACGGCGCGCGACTGGGTCACCGCGGCCGAGAAGCTCGAACGGCTCCCCAGGATCTCCGAGGCCCTCTCGCAGGGCAGGCTCTCCTTCGACCAGGTGAAGCCACTGGTCCACGTGGCCAAGCCCGACACCGACGCCCAGCTCGCGTCGGCGGCGACCAAGTGGTCCGCCAAGCAGGTCCGCGAGCTCGCCGTCGCGGCCAATCGGCAAACTGACGGCGAGGCCGCCGGCAATCACGCCCGGCGATTCCTCCGTTTCGACGACCGACGTCGCTCCTTTTCGGGCTGCCTACCCGAGGATCACTACGCCCGCGTCGAAGGGGTCGCTCACCGCGCGAGCGGGAAGGCTCCCAAGAGGCGGCTCTCCCTTCGAGCACCGGATGGCAGATGCACTGGTCGAAGTGTGCGGACTCGGTGATGCCGGTGGGGTCCCGTCGAAACGGACGACCGTTGTGGTCCACGCCGACCTGACCTTTCTGGCCGGAAGGGCCGAGGCTGTCGCGGGCGCCGGCGGGGCCGAACTCGATGTGTTGGGCCCGCTCGCCCCGGAGGTGGTACGCCGACTTGCCTGTGACGCCAGGATCATTCTGTCGGCCGACAACGAGAAGGGCCACAGCCTCCAACAGGGCACCGCCAGTCGCCACCCGAGCCCGGCCCAGCGGCTGGAGATCCGCCGTCGGGACAAGGGCTGCCGATTTCCCGGGTGCACCTATACCGAATTCACCGACGTCCATCACGTCGTGCACTGGCTCAACGGCGGAGCTACCGCCATACCCAATCTGGTCACCCTGTGCGACCAGCATCATCGGGCCGTCCACGAACTGGGCTGGAAGATGTCGGGTGATGCGAACATCTCGCTCACGTTCCGCAGTCCGACCGGGCGCCTGACATCGTCGACCCCGTCCCCGACGTTTCATGCAGCAGGAGCGGGCGGGGGAGAGCGCCTGGAAGTGTCGCCGGCCGGCTGAACGGCCGCTTACGGATTCGTCGACCCGCCGGCCGAGCTGGCGGATTCCGGAGCCTGGCTGATCACGTGGGCCTTCAGTCGCTCGAACTCCGCGTCGGTGATGGCGCCGCTGTTCTTCAGATCCACCAATTTCGAGATCTCGTCGGCCACGGACGGTTTCGTACCGGCGACATTCTGGATGTACTGACGCGCGTAATCCTCTTGCGATTGGGCCGCCTGGACCTGGTGGGCGCGCATCTTGTCACCGCGGAAGATGAAGTACGCCAAAATCCCGACGAGCGGCAAGAGGATGACGAGGATGATCCAGGCCGCCTTGGCCCAACCCTTCAGATCGTGGCTGCGGAAGATGTCGATGAAGATCGAGATCGACAGCCACACCTCGATGAAGAAGAGGAAGAACCAGAGAATCGAGTACACCACCTGCCCGTCGCCCCACGTCGTTGCGATCATTGTTTCCTCCTTGTTTGACCGGCACTCTACGTCAGTGCGTCGGAGACAGCCCGGTTGAGAGCGTCATGGAGCGCTACGTTCTCTGGCCGTCCCCCGACGTTCACCCGGACCAGCGCGGGTGCGGCGTTGTTCGCCGTCGCGTCCAGGGCGGCCTCCAGCTCCGCTCTCGTCGCGACCTCGTGCACCTCGAGTCCGAAACCGCGTGCCACCGCGCTGACATCGGACAGCGGGGGCGTCCCGAACAGCAGCTCGAAGCTGTCGCGTTCGAGCGCGGCCGCTTGGGGCAAGAACGAGAAGATCCCGCCGCCGCCGTTGTCCACGACGACGAAGGTGCAGGGGAGCTCGGGCAGGTTGACCAATCCCGAGACGTCGTGCAGGAAGGCCAGGTCCCCCAGAAGAGCCAACGTCCGTCGACCCGACGCCGCGATGCCGAGGGCGGTCGAGACCACCCCGTCGATGCCATTCGCCCCCCTGTTGGCCATAACGGTCGGTGGGGCTTCGAGCGTCGGGGCGAACCATTCGAGATCGCGCATCGGCATGGAGGCCGACACCATCAGGACGAGGTCGTCCGCCGAGGCGTGACGGGTGACGACGCGGGCCACGAGCGGTTCGCTGAGCCCCTGCCCGAGAGTCTGCTCAATGGCGGCTTGGGCCGCTCCCTCCTGGCCCTGCCACAGCTCGAGCCATTCGAGGTCGACGGAGCCGGCGGTGAAGGTGGACTCGGCCTGTTCCAGCGCCGCCTCGACCCAGCTCTGTCCCCCGACGCCGTGGAATTCGCTCACGACGACCGTAGGGTCCGTCCATTGCCGCCAGGGGTCGACGGAAATGACACGGGCTCCGTGCGCCGCCGCTTCTGCGACGTACTCGCCGAGCACCTTGGAGAGCCACGGCGCGCCGAGCAGCACGACCGTCGACGGCAGGTCGGGCCGCGGCCGCGGCACGGACAATGGCGTCGGCCGCGGCGATCGTGCCCCGTACGCGGCAACCCGACCGGGGGTCGGCCAGGATCGGCCAGCCCAGCCGGGCCCCGAGAAGGAGCAGCTGGGCGGGATCCGGGGTGGCATTGGCGCCGGCGACGATGATCCCTCTCCCGCTCAGCGGGGCATCGAGTGCAACCCTCCCGGCTCCTCCGGCGACGTAGGCGGGACCTGGTCGCGCTGGCAACGGACCGGCCTCGCCGACCAGCGGGTCACGGAACGCGAGGTTCAGATGGACCGGCCCCGGGCCGAGAGGCCCCGTCTGCGCTTCCGCATATGCCCGGGCCGCCAGGGGCCGCCACGACTTCGCCTGCGAGCCCTCGGGAACTCCCGGATCACACGCCCACCGGGTGGAGGTGGTGAACAACCCGATCTGGTCGATGGTCTGCGATGCGCCGACGTGGTGCAGCTCGGGGGGACGGTCTGCGGTGCAGACGATGAGCGGCACCCTCCCCTGGTGGGCTTCGACCACGGCCGGATGGAGCTCGGCGCCGGCGGTCCCGCTCGTCACGCAGACGATGGTCGGCCGGCCGGTCGCCATGGAGAGCCCGAGGGCGAAGAACCCGGCACTGCGCTCGTCGAGGCGCACATGGACGTGCAGCCTCGCTGCGAGGGCGAGGGCCAACGGGGTTGACCGCGACCCGGGACAGATCACCGCGTCGGTGACACCGGCGTGGACCCACTCGTCGACCAGGGTGGCGGCAAAGGTGGCCTGTACGCTCACCATGCGTGGGACTCCATGTCGAACAACGCGGCGCGGGGTCCGCTCCGCCGGTCGTGCTCCTCCACGGATTCACCCAGACAGGGCGCTTGTGGGGGGACTTCGGCGATCTGCTGGCGCAGGACCATGTCTCGTCGCCCTCGACCTCCCGGGCCACGCGGGATCGGACTCGGTACGGGCAGACTTGCCCACGACGGCTGCCTTGGTCCGCGATGCCGTCATCGCCACAATCGGTACCGGCCGTTGTGATCTCCTGGGCTACTCGCTCGGCGCACGCGTCGCCCTGCATGTCGTGACGGGTACGGATCTCGACGTCGGTCGCCTCATCCTGATCGGCGGCACCGGTGGCATCGAGGACCCGGCCGCCCGCCAAAAGCGGCGACGACGCGGACGAGTCCACCGCGGCGGCGCTCGAGCGCTCGGGGGATGTCGGGGCGTTCATCGAGAAGTGGGTGCAGAACCCGATGTTCGTCCAGTCGGCCGCGGCCACCCGGACGGATGAGCGGTTGCGCAACAGCGCGACGGGTCTCGCATCGAGCCTGCGCCTGTCGGGCACCGGCACGCAGGAGCCCCTGTGGGATCGCATACCCCACCTCGCCCCGGCCCTGCTCGCACTGGCCGGAGCCGATGACGCCAGGTTCGCTGCGCACGCGCTCCGCATGGCCCACGAAGCCCCCCATGGCACGGCTTCCCTGATTCCCGGCGGCGGGCATGCGGCACACCTGTCCCAGCCGGGCATGGTGGCAAGACTGGTCCGCCATTGGCTCGCTATGGCCTGACCAGGAGGAACCCAACAGTCAGCAAGAGGCCGACGACAAGCTGCAGGCGAGCGGTGCCCGGCAGCATCGGGAGCAGTGCTCTCCCGTTGTTCTCGCTCAGGGCGAGGCGCGCCGGGACGATCGCGAACGGTATCGCCGCCAAGGCGATGATCGCCCAACCCCGGTAATGCTGCAGCACGCCGATGGAGGCAGCCGCTGCGACGAGCGTCACCACGTAGAAGTACCCGGCCCGTTTCCGGCCGAGGCGCACCGCGAGGGTCTTCTTCCCCGATTCCACGTCGGTGCCGATGTCGCGCAAGTTGTTCGCCTGCAGGAGAGCCGCCGCCAACAGGCCGACCGGTACCCCGGCCCAGAGGGCGAAGCCCCACGAGAATGGTGGGAGAACGGTGAAATGGGGACCGGCGGCGTAGGGCACGTGCTGCACATAGGCCGATCCCGCCGTCGCCACCAGGCCGAAGAATACGAAGACGAGGATCTCGCCCAAGCCGAGATAGCCGTAGGGATGCTTCCCGCCGGTGTAGGCCCAACCGGCCAGGCCGCAGAGCAGGCCGATCGGGATGAACCACCAGGAGACGCGGATGGCCAGCACGAGGCCGGCCACGGCGGAGACCCCGAACGCGAGCAGCGCGGCGATCTTCACCTCCCTGACCGTGGCCAACTTCCCCGCCACGAGACGAACAGGGCCGACACGTACCTCATCGGTCCCCCGCACGCCGTCCGCATAATCGTTGACGTAGTTCGTACCGATCTGCAGCCCGAGTGCCACCACCAACGCCAACACGGCATTGAGCCACGAGAAGTGATGCGTGATGCTCACGCCGGGCCCCTGGCTCGGGTGGGAACCAGGCCCTGTCGCAAGAAGCCCGGCGACGAAGTCCCGGGTCATGACGTAGCCCGCCGCCGTGCCGACCACCACGGGCACCACGGCCGCCGGCAGGGTCCGCGGGCGCGCACCAGCCACCCACAGCCGCCACGGGGTTGTCACGGGCGTCGGGGGAACTTGGAGAAGTCGGGGTTCCGGTGCTCGACGAAGGCGTTGCGCCCTTCCTGGCCTTCCTCGGTCATGTAGAAGAGCATGGTGGCGTCGCCGGCCAGCTGCTGTACCCCGGCCAGCCCATCGTCGGCGGCGTTCATGCCGGCCTTGATCATGCGCAGCGCAATGGGCGACAGGCTCAGGATCTGGCGGCACCAGGCCACGGTCTCCTTCTCGAGGTCCTCCAGCGGGACCACGGTGTTCACCAACCCCCACTCGAGCGCCTGCGCCGCGTCGTACTGACGGCACAGGAACCACACCTCCTTGGCCCGCTTCAACCCGATCGTGCGTGCCAGGAGCGACGACCCGTATCCACCGTCGAAGCTCCCCACCTTGGGGCCCGTCTGCCCGAAGCGGGCGTTGTCGGCGGCGATCGAGAGATCGCACACGAGGTGCAGGATGTGCCCGCCCCCGATGGCGTACCCGGCGATCATGGCCACGATCGGCTTGGGGATGCGGCGCATCAGAATCTGCAGATCGAGAACGTTCAGCCGGCCGATCCCGCGCTCGGCCACGCTGTCGTCGCCCATGTAGCCGTCGTCGCCACGGATCTTCTGGTCGCCACCCGAACAGAAGGCGTCGGGTCCCTCCCCGCAGAGGATGATGACGCCGACATCGGGATTGTCCCGCGCCAGGTTGAAGGCGTCGGTGAGCTCGAAGAGGGTCTGCGGACGAAACGCGTTGCGGCGCTCGGGCCGGCAGATCGTCAGCTTGCCGATGCCCTCCCCCACCTCGTAGCGGATGTCCGAGTACGAACCCACCTGCTCCCATTTCGGAGGCTCGAGTGAGCGGAGATCGTCGAGCGGATCATGGGGACTGCCGGTGACCACGGTGTGCACGGCGACCTACGCTACCGGCCAGTGCCTGAACTCGTCGCACTCGACCTTCCGGGAGGGGCCGGCTTCGTCGACACGCTCCGCGCGGTCTGGGACTCCGGCGACGCCGTGGCCCCCCTCGACCCGCGCCTTCCGGCCCCCGCCCGTGCGGCGCTCCTCGAAGCGCTGCGCCCCTCCCGCGTGGTGACGTCCGACGGAGAGCAGCACGTCCTGACGGGCGGCAGGCCGACCGAGGACGGCGATGCCCTCGTGGTGGCCACGAGCGGGTCGTCCGGCCTGCCCAAAGGTGTCGTCCTCACCCATGACGCCCTTGTGGCCTCGGCCCGCGCCACCTCGGAGCGACTGGGCATCGACCCGACCCGCCATTGCTGGCTCGCCTGCCTCCCGCTGGCGCACGTCGGCGGGCTCTCGGTCGTGACCCGGGCCCTCCTGACGGGCACACCCCTCACCGTGCTGGCCGGGTTCGACGCGACCACCGTCGAGGACCTCGGGCGTTCCCATGCCGTGTCGCACGTCTCGCTGGTGACCGCAGCACTGCGCCGACTGGATCCTTCGGTCTTCACCGGCATCCTCCTCGGGGGGAGCCGGCCGCCGGGAGACCTCCCCCCCAACGTCGTGACGACCTACGGCATGACCGAGACGGGCTCGGGCGTCGTCTACGACGGTGTGCCTCTCGACGACGTCGAGGTCGCGATCGCCCACTTCGGCACCGACGTCGACGCCGGCGAGATCCTCCTCCGCGCCCCCATGCTCATGCGCTGCTACCGCGACGGGACCACGGGGCGTGTGATGGGTCCCGACGGCACGTCCACCTGGTTCGCCACCGGCGACGCGGGCTACCTCACCGAGAACGGCACGCTGTCGGTGGTCGGCCGTATCGCTGAGATGATCACCACCGGGGGCGAGAACGTGTGGCCCGACGAGGTCGAGAGGGTCCTCTCGACCCATCGCAACGTGGCGGAAGTGGCGGTCTGGAAGCGCCCTGATCCCGCCTGGGGCGAACGGGTGGTGGCCTGGATCGTGGCCACCGGCGATATCCCGGAGGTCGAGGACCTGAAGGAGCTCGTCGCCACGACCATCGCCCCCTGGGCGGCCCCGAAGGACGTCGTCTTCACCCAGGAGCTCCCGCGTACCTCTTCGGGCAAGGTCATGCGTCGCGCCCTGACCTGACCCGACCTGACCTGACCCGAATTGAACGGACCCGACCCGACCCGACCCGGCTCGGCTCCCAGCGGGACCGGTTCGGTCCGCCTGCTGGTTCAGGCCGCCGCACCCTCGGTCAGATCCTCGAGCATCGAACGCAGTTCGCGGCCCATCTCGCGGGGATTGCCCGTGACCTCGCCGATTCCTTCGCCGGAGGCGTCAAGGGCGTCCCCGGGTTGAAAGAGGGAGACCCGAAGGCCCCTTCCCCCCGGCACGGCCATGACGACCCATGGTTCCCCGATGCGCCCCGATTCGCGCGTCGCCATGACGGCGAGCGGTGTGGCGAGCACCGAGACGCTCCACGAATGGGTCTCGGCAGCCCGGGCGATACGGGTCAGCTCAGCGGCTGAGCTCATGAGGGGCGACGAATCTGGGGCACCCCGTCACCGTAGCTGGGGGGTGCTCCCGCAGAGGGTTTCATTCAACTGACGCCCCCGGACGGGTGAACCGTCGTGCCGCCGTCCACCACGAGCGTCTGCCCGCTCACCCACGATGCGGCGTCCGAAGCCAGGAACAGGGCCGCCGTCGCGACGTCGTCGGGCAAGCCGAGACGACCCAGCGGGATGTGGGCGGTCACGCGGTCCCCGGCCGGACCTTCCCACAACGCCCGGGCGAAATCGGTCTTGATGAGGCCCGGAGCCAGGGCGTTGACCCTGATCTTCGGGGCCAGCTCGTAGGCCAGCTGCTTGGTGATGTGCAGGACGGCCGCCTTCGTCACGTTGTACCAGCCGATGCCGGGCTCCACCTCGAGACCGCCGATGGAGGCGACGTTGATGACCGATCCGGCCAGACCGGCCTTCACCGCGTAGGAGGTCCACATCAGGACGGCCAATTGGTTCACTTCGAATGTCTTCTGCGCCCGGGGCACGTCGATGTCGATCATCGGACCGAAGTAGGGGTTCGTGGCGGCATTGTTCACGAGGATGTCGAGGCCGCCGAAGCGGGCAATCGTCTCGCCGACGCAGGCCTGCGCCTGCTCGGCGTCTCCCACGTGGGCCGCCTGCCATGCCACCCTGTCGGCGTCGACCCCACCCGCCACCAGGGCCTCCATGGCGCGGGCCAGATCGTCGGCCGTCCTCGAGGAGAGCATGACGTTCGCCCCCGCCTGGAGGAAGCGTTCGGCCATGGCCAGGCCGATCCCCCGGCTGGCCCCCGTGATGAGTGCGGTCTTGCCTTCGAGCGTGAGCACACGTTCCATCCCTGGAGCATTCCACGTGCCCGGCCACGCTCCGGGCAGGGTCCGCCCCCGCATGGCCGTAGCATCGAGTGGCGTGAACCATCTGGCGGACGAAACCAGCCCCTATCTCCGCCAGCACGCGGACAATCCGGTGGAGTGGTTTCCCTGGGGCGACGAGGCCCTGCGGCGGGCAAAGGACGAGGACAAGCCCATCTTCCTGTCGATCGGCTATGCCTCGTGCCACTGGTGCCACGTGATGGCCCACGAGAGCTTCGAGGACGACGCCACGGCCGCAGACCTGTCCCGCTGGTTCATCTCGGTGAAGGTCGACCGCGAGGAGCGGCCCGACCTCGACTCGCTCTACATGGCGGCCACCCAGGCCCTCACGGGCTCGGGCGGGTGGCCGATGTCCGTCTTCTGCACACCCGACGGCCGGCCGTTCTATGCCGGCACCTACTTCCCCCCCGAGGAGCGCCACGGCATGCCGGCCTTCCGCCGGGTCATCGAGGCCCTCGGCACCGCCTGGGAGCAGGAACGAGAGGGGGTGCTGGCCCAAGCCGAAGCCCTGGTGGACGCGGTCAGAAAGGAAGTCCGGCTGGCCGAGACGATGTCCGGATCCGACTCCGAGGACAGCCCCGGCCCCGGCTCCGAGGCGCACTCCGGCCCGGTTCCGGCGCCTCGCATCCCCGCAGTGGGCATCGATGCCGACGACCTCATCGAAAGGGTCGTCGCCGGCCTCTGGGGCGGGTTCGACCCGCAATGGGGAGGGTTCGGACCGGCCCCGAAGTTCCCCCGCCCCTCACTGGTCGAGCTCTGCCTGCGCCACCACCGGCGCACGGGATCGGAGCGCTCCCGCCAGATGGCCGTGACCACACTCGACGGCATGGCCGCCGGCGGCATGTACGACCATCTCGTCGGCGGCTTCTGCCGGTATTCGACCGACACGCGCTGGCTGGTGCCCCACTTCGAGAAGATGCTGACCGATCAGGCCCTCCTGGCCCGGGCCTACCTCCATGCCTGGCAGGAGACCGGGCTGGACAATTACCTCACTGTGGTGACCGAGACCCTCGATTTCGTCCTCCGGGACCTCTCCACGCCCGAGGGAGCCCTCTTCTCCTCCTTCGACGCCGATGCCGGCGGGGTCGAAGGAAGTCATGCCACCTTCACCCTGGCCGAGCTCGAGGCGGCGCTCCCCGCCGACCTGGTCCAACCGACCGCCGACTGGTACGGGATCACACCGGGCGGCAACTGGGAAGGGCGCTCCATCCTGTGCCGGCCCGTGGGTGCGCCGCTGCAACGCCCTCCCCTCATTGAGGAAGCCCGGGTGCTCCTGTCGGTCGTGCGGGCCGGCCGCGTCCAGCCGGCCCGCGACGAGAAGGTGCTCACCGAGTGGAACGCCATGGCCGCCGCCACCCTGGCCGAGGTCGCCATGGTCACCGGCTCCGCCCAGTACGCCACGCGGGCCGTCGAGATCGGCGAGTTCCTCCTGGCGGCGATGTACCACGGCGGCCGTCTGATGCGGAGCTGGCAGGGCGGTCGGGCCCGGCACCTCGCCGTGGCGGCCGACCACGCCTGGCTCGTCGAAGCCTGCGTCCGCCTGTCCGAGCTCACCGGTGACACCCTGTGGCGGAGCCGGGCGAACCGGGTGGCGCACGAATTGCTCGAGCGGTTCTGGGACGACGAGTCGGGCGGCTTCTTCACGACCGGCGACGATTCGGAAACGCTCATCGTGCGGCCCAAGGAGTATCTCGACGGCGCGCTCCCCGCCACCAACTCGATCGCCGTCCACGCGCTGCTGCGGGCGAACGCCCTCGGTGACGACGAGGGGCTCCGCCACGCCGCCGAGCGCACCGTCACCGAGACCGCCGCGCTGCTCGACGCGCCACCCCGGCGCCCTGGCCGACCTGGTCGCCGCGCTGCCCATGCTCATGGGCCGCCAGGAGATCGTGGTCACCGGGGACCGACCGGACCTCCTGGCCGAAGTGCGCCGCCAGTGGCTCCCGAGGGCCGTCGTGGCCTGGGGTGATCCGGACGAGTCGCCCCTGTTCGACGGCCGGCCCGAAGGTGCCGCTTTCGTGTGCCGCGGCTTCTCCTGCAACGCACCGGCCGGCGATCCGTCGACGCTGCGGGAACAACTCGAGGGCCTCCCCCGATGAGCGACGACCCCAACGGCATGCGCACCGACGACGGCGTCAGCGCCAAACCCCGTCGCCCTCCCGAGGTCCCGACCGACCCGGCCCGCCTGCTCCGGCGCTCGGCCCGCCGCCGGGAGAAGATCCCGACCGCGGGTGGCTCGACGTTGCACCTTCTGGTCCTGGCCTCGACCCTGGAGGACACGACGGTGGTCGACCTCGCGACCCGCACGGTCATCCGGGTCCGGGTGCCGTGGCCCGAGAACTACGAACCCGACATCACCGTGTTCGATGTGGTCGAGGTCACCTTGGCCGACGATCCCGAACGCGACGACCTGGCCCAGCCCGAGGCGACGACGGCCGCCAACCTCCCCCGGCACGTCGGGACCCTCCGGGGCCGCCAACTGCGCAAGCTGCTCCGGCGCATGGTGGCCAGCCCCGAAGGTCCACTGCTCGGTTTTCCCGGGCCCTCGGCCCCCTACTGGGAGTTCCGCGGCTTCCGGCCCTCGGTGGCCCTGATCGAGCCCACCCGTAGCCCTCAGCTCATTCGGCGCCAGGCCGACGGGTCGACATGGGTGCGCTTCGGTTGGGACCGCGACGACGTTTGGCTACCCGTGGAGGACCGCCATGCCGCACGCGCCCTCGATGCGGCCCGCCGCGAGCGGCTCAGCGGCAAGAGCCTGGCGGCCGCGCTCGGATTCAACCCGCAGTACCTGCTGGTGACGGTGAGCCCGCCCCGGGACGGCCACTGCTACAAGGTCTGCGCCGCGGTTCTCCCCCGCGGCTAGCAGCCTCAGCGCCCGAGCTTGCCTCCGGCGAGGTCCTCGGCCATGGCCCACCCGAAGGTGACGAGCCGGTCGCCCCGCTCGGCATCGAAGCCGCCGAAGTGCCCGTCGACGCCTTCGGGAATCTTCACTTTGGGGGCGAAGAAGTCGAGGCCGCCGACGACGGACCCGTCGCCCTTGAGCACGAAGGTGCGGTCGTCCAGCCTGCTCTCGCAGCCGAAGCGCTTGGACAGGCGCCGGGCCCACGCCCGCTCCTCGCCCGAGCACTTGTGCTCGGGGTAGGGAACGACGTCCTGCAGGCCGGAGAAGGCCCGGAAGCCCTCAGGCGCCAGCAGGCGGGTCCCCAGCAGGACGTCTTCGTCCGGGAACGCCAGGAGGGCTCGACGATACTGATCGGCCATGATCCCCTTGAGTGTCGCCTCGGCACGGGCGGTGCGGTCGACGAGGGCCAGGCCCACCAGGAGCGAAGGCGTCCCGCCGATCCTCTCGAGTGTGCAGAAGGAGTAGCCCCGAAGCTTGTTCCCCTCCCGCGCCAGCGTGATCAACACCCACGCCTCGCGCTCCTTGGAGAGGAACCCGATGTCAAAACCGGGTGGGCGCTCCGCACAGAGATCTGCCATTTCAACCAGCTCAGCGTCGCTGAGCGCAGTGCAATCTTTGGTGCTCACTACGATCGGCATGAGGTAAGTCTACTGGTTACGCCGGGGGCTTACCCAACCGGGAACCCGGCGGCGGTCGACATCACGACCGTTGAGCCCCGGTCGGATCCCTGGTCACCGTCAGTTACGACAGGACGGCGCCCGGTCCGAGAAGTCGTTTCAACTCACCCACCAGACCGTTGCGACAATCGACGTTGAACTCGGGCGCCAGGCGCAGGACCTTGGCCCCGACGTGCAGGAGCACCGACGACGGCCCCGGATGCCCGCTCAAGATCCCCTTGAGGCCGACCAGAGTCGAATCGGTCAACACCCCGAGCGGCAGGGCGATGTGCACGTCCTCGCCGCCCCGTTCCAGACGGGGCCGGCTGACTTCCATGCAGACGATCTTCGGCTCTTCCTCCCGGGTGTCGAGGCGTCCCCGGACGATCAGGATGGCGTCGTTCTCGATCAGCGCGCCGTAGTCGGCCATGGTCTTGGGGAAGACGAAGACCTCCATGGCCGCCTGGAGATCCTCCAGTACGAAGCGGGCCATGAGGTCGCCCTTCTTGGTGTAGGTCCGGCGCAGGTCGGTCACCACGCCCCCGACCGCACGCACGGGCGAGCGGTCGCCCGAGACGTCCTCCTCCCGCATGTCCGAGAGGCTGCAGTCGGTGTGACGGGCCAGCGCCTGCTCGTAGCCCATGAGGGGGTGATCGCTCACGTAGAGCCCGAGCATCTCCTTCTCGAAAGCCAGCCGTTGCGCCTTGTCGAACTCGGTGTCGGGGATGGCGATCTTGGCCGTCCCCCAGCCCGGGTCGGACTCCTGCTCGGTCTCGAAGGCGGCGAACAGAGAGGTGATACCGAGGTCGTGCTCGCGCCGCCGTTCCAGCGTGCGGTCGACGATGCCCTCCATGACGAGGCACAGACCCTGCCGGGGGTGGCCCAGGGCGTCGAACGCGCCCCCCTTGACCAGGGACTCCATGGTCCGCTTGTTGAGCACGACCGGGTCGACCCGCTGGCAGAAGTCGAAGATGTCGGCGAACGGCCCGTTGGCGTTGCGTTCGGCCACGATGCGCTCGACGAGGCTCTCGCCCACGTTGCGGACCGCCGCCATGCCGAAGAGGACAGCGGCGCCCTCCCGGTCGCCGGAAAGATCGGGCGCGAACTCCGCGACGGAACGGTTCACATCCGGCGGCAGGACGGCGATCCCGCGCGTACGGCATTCGGCGAGATACACCGCGGTCTTGTCCTTGTTGTCCTTGACCGAGGTCAGCAGCGCCGCCATGTACTCCGTGGGGTGATGGGCCTTGAGCCAGGCCGTCTGGTACGCCACGAGGCCATAGCCGTAGGAGTGCGATTTGTTGAACGCGTAGTCGGCGAACGGCTCGATGATGTCGAACAGCGTCGTCCCGAGCGACTCCTCGTAGCCCTGCGTGACACACCCGGCCACGAACTTCTCCCGCTCGGCGGCCAGCAGGGCGCGGATCTTCTTGCCGCAGGCCTTGCGCAGGTTGTCCGCTTCCTCCAACGAGTACCCGGCGAACTTCTGGGCCACCCGCATCACGGACTCCTGGTAGATCATCAGGCCCTGCGTGTCGGCCAGGATCGGCTCGAGATCGGGATGCTCGTACTTGATCGGCTTGCGACCGTTCTTCCGATCGGCGTAGTCGTTGTGCATGTTGGCCGCCATCGGGCCCGGCCGATAGAGCGCGACCAGGGCGGCCACGTCGTCGAAGGAGGTCGGGGCCAGTGAGCGCATCAGGGCGCGCATCGGGCCGCCTTCGAGCTGGAACACGCCCACCGAGTCGCCCCGGCGCAGCATCTCCAGTGTCGGCTCGTCGGCCAGGTCGACGCCGTCGATGTCAGGCCGCTCCCCGCCCGCCGCCTCCACCAGATCCAACGTGCGCTCGATCACCGAGAGGTTGCGCAACCCGAGGAAGTCCATCTTGAGCAGCCCGAGATCCTCCACCCCGTGCATTTCGTACTGGGTGACGATCGGCGCATCCTCGGGCTTCTCCCCGCACCCGGCTTGCGCTGGATGGGTAGGTACTCGGTCAGCGGATCGCGCGAGATCACGACAGCCGCAGCGTGGATCCCGTCCTGGCGCCGCAGCCCCTCCAAGCCGAGCGCCACGTCGATGACCTCTTTGGCGTCGGGGTCGGTCTCGTGCATACCCCGCAGATCGGCCGCAGCCGAGTAGCCCTCCTCGTGGCCCTCGGTCTTGGTCAGGCATGCGTGCAGCGGCGTGTCGCGCCCCATCACCAGCGGCGGCATCGCCTTGGCGATGCGGTCCCCCACGATGTAGGGCTTGCCCAGCACCCGGGCCGCGTCGCGCACGGCGGCCCGCGCCTTGATGGTCGAGAACGTCACCACCTGGGCCACCCGGTCGCTGCCGTACTTCTCGGCGGCGTAGCGCATGACGTCGCTGCGGTAGCGCTCGTCGAAGTCCATGTCGATGTCGGGCATCTGCTTGCGCCCCGGGTTGAGAAAGCGCTCGAAGAGGAGGTCGTAGCGGATGGGGTCCAGGTCCACGATGCGCAGGCAGTACGCCACGCAGCACCCGGCGGCAGAACCCCGGCCCGGGCCGACCCGGATGCCCGAGTCACGGGCGAACTTGATCAGGTCCCACACGACGAGGAAGTAGGCGGCGAAGCCCATGTTGCCGATGACGCCGAGCTCGTAGTCGAGGCGCTCGACCACGTTCGCCGGGACATCGCTGCCGTAGCGCTGGCGCGCCCCCTCCATCGTCAGATCCCGCAGGTAGGCCAGCGCACGGTCCTCGTACACCTCGCCGACGAAATGGTCCGGCACGGGGAACTCGGGCAGGCTCGGCTTGCCCAGCTCGATCTGCACGTCGGCCCGCTCGGCGATGAGCAACGTGTTGTCACACGCCTCGGGCACCTCGGAGAAGAGGTGGCGCATCTCTCGGGCCGACTTCAGATAATGCTCGGTCCCCTCGAACTTGAAGCGGTTGGTCTCGGAGAGCAGCGCGCCGGTCTGCACGCAGAGCAGGGCGTCGTGGGCCACCGCATCCTCGCGGTGCGTGTAGTGGCTGTCGTTGGTGGCGAGCAGAGGCGCATCGAGCCGGCGGGCGATCTCAATGAGCTGCGGGTTCGTCCGGTGTTGGTCAGCGATGCCGTGGTCCTGCAGTTCGACGAAGAGGTTCTCGCGCCCGAAGATGTCCTGCAGGCGGGCGGCCCGCCGCTCGGCCTCCTCGACGTTCCCGGCCAGTAGCGCCTGCAGCACGACCCCGCCCAGGCACCCCGTGGTGGCGATCAGGCCGGCGTGGTGCCGCTCCAGCAGTTCCCAGTCGAGCCGGGGCTTGTAGTAGTACCCCTCGAGGTAGGCGGCCGAGGAGAGCTTCAGGAGGTTGCGATAGCCCTCGATCGTCTCGGAGAGCAGGGTGAGGTGGTAGTACAGTTTCTGCCCGCCTTCGGCGTCGCCCCCGGTGTCGTCCACCTTGCCCCGGCGGACGGGGCGTTCGTGACGCGACTCCGCCGCCATGTAGGCCTCGGTCCCGATGATCGGGGTGATGCCCTGATCACGGCAGGCCTTGTAGAAGTCCAAGACCCCGTACATGTTCCCGTGGTCGGTGATGCCCAGCGCCGGTTGCCCGTCGGCCGCCGCGGCGGCGACCAGCTCGCCGATCCGGGCCGCCCCGTCGAGCATGGAGAACTCGGTGTGGGTGTGCAGATGCGTAAACGACCGCCCCGACACCGGCCCTCCTTTCAACGGTCGAACTTACAACCGTGTTGTTCGTATGCGAACTCTGGACCTTACCCCGCCTCACGCAACATTGCGCACCCGCAGCACCACCGTTCTGGCGATCTTGTCGTGCAGGGTCTGCCGCTTCTTGTCCCAGAGGGGAAAGAGCATGTCGAGCAACCAGATGACGCCGAGAAAGATCGTCGTCAAGGCCAGGAGCCGGAAAATCTGTTCCACCAGGGACCGCAGGAAGGAACGCCCGTACCCGACGATCTCGAGCGTCCCGTCACGCACGGCCCGGATGCCGACAGCCATCATCCCGACGGTCTGACCCCGTGGGCCGCCGCACAGGATGGTCGTGTAGGCGAGATACGCCAGACCCGTCACGAGGATCGAGAGCAGCGAGAAGGTCCGTCGTGTCGTGACACCGTTGGTGCGGGTGTTGAAGTGCACCGTCAGCACGTGGGAGTGGCGGAAGATCAGGGCCAGCATGATGAACACCGGGATGAAGATGACGAAGTCGATGAGGTACCCACCCAGGCGGATGCCCCAGGTGGCATAGGGAGCAACGACCGCACCGTCGGCGACCGGGTAGGGCGCAGCCTGTCCCTGGCCCGGGGCGTAACCCCCGCCCGCATAGTTGCCCGGAGGGGCGGGGTAGTTGCCCGGAGGGGCGGGGTAGTTGCCCGGAGGAGCGGGGTAGTTGCCCGGAGGGGCGGGCGCGTTGCCCGGAGCGGGCGCCGGGTAGGAGGGTGGGGCCGGGTAGGACGGCGTCGGCTCCGGCGGCGGCATCGGCGGTGGCATCGGGGCCGGCTGGGCCGGCAGTGACATCGGGGCCGGCTGGGCCGGCAGTGATTGGGGCGCCGGTCCCGGGCTCCCCGGGTACGATGGCGGCCCTTCACCCGGTGCGTCACTCGGTGATCCGGTCGGCTCCTCAGGCATGGCTGACCTTCCCTCGTTTCCTCACGTACGACATCGCCGACACCCGCATCTCAGAGGTAGGCGCCGGGGCGGGGGTTCGAGCTCTCACCGGCTCCGGGGAGCCCGCGCTTGCGGATCTCCTCGAGCTGGCTCCGGGCCGCCATCTGCTGGGACATCAGCGTGGCTTGAATCCCGTGGAACAGACCTTCCAGCCACCCCACCAACTGGGCCTGGGCGATGCGCAGCTCGGACTCGCTCGGGGCCTCCTCGTCGAAGGGCAGCGCCATGCGGTCGAGCTCGGCCACCAGGTCGGGCGAGAGACCCTCTGAGAGGTCATGGATCGACTGCTCGTAGATCTCGCGCAGCCGCGTCCGGCTCTTCTCGTCGAGTGGTGCCTGCCGTACCTCGTCGAGGAGGGTCTTGACCATGGATCCGATGCGCAGCACCTTGGCCGGCTCCGAGACCGACTCCCGGGGCTGGGCCTCTTGCTCAGGACCGCCGGCCGCGCCACCTCCGGCGGTCACGGGGGCTACACCAGCCGCACCGCCCGTCTCCGGGCTCTCGCCGGCTTCGAGCACTTCGTCGGGGGCTACGGGCGTCGACTCGTCAGGCATCCCTTGATACTGCCACCGGCAAGCCCCGCGTCAGGTGGAGGGCCAACTGAGCAGGGGGATCAGCATCTCCTCGGCCGTAAGAGAGCCGTGGCGGGCCAGCAGGCGCAGCTCGCCCGTGTCGGCGGGGTCGAGGAAGGCGGTGGCCGTGAAAGGGGCCAGCACGACGTCGCCCAGGCGCGCCGAGACCGTGGTCGAAGGGACTCCACCCAGCCATCCCTCTTCGACCATCTCGTCTCGCGTGCGCACCCAGGCGACGTCGCCGAACGCATCCCGTGCCGCTTCGGTCACCGCCGCGGTGGCCCCGGGCCGCGTGTGGAGCCAGCGGAATCGACCCTCCCCCGAGAGCAGGGTCACGCCGTCCATCACGTCGCCCCCCAGGACCTCGACCGACGAGCCCACTGCGACCTGTCCGTGATCCGCCGTCACCACAAGCACCGCCCCGGGAGGCAGTACCCCGAGGAGGTCCCCCACCAGCCGGTCGACGTCACGCAGCTCGTCGTCGTAGTACTCGCCCAACCCCCGCGCATGGGCCACCTTGTCGATGCCCTCGTAATAGGCGTAGATGAAGCGCTCTCCCCTCCTCACCAGCCCCCGCACCGATGTCACCAGCCCGGCGACGGTATGCCACGCGTGCAGCTCGGCGTCGCCGAGGTGGGCAGCCGAGAATCCGGTGGTGGCATAGTCGTAGCGGGTGACGACGGGGACCTTCCCGGGCGCTCCCGGAAAAAGTGGGCAGGGCTGGAAGACGTGCGCCGGCACCCGCGTCCGGGCGTCCACACCGCCGATCGACCACTGCAGGATGTTCATGATCTCGTTGCCGGCGGCGACTCGATACCCCGCCACCCCGTGGTCCGCCGGCGCATGCCCCGTGGTCAACGACGTCAACGCACATGCCGTCGTACTGGGGGCGACCGAGGTGATGGAACCGCCGCTCCCGGACAGGAGCGTGGGCGCCAGGTTCCATCGTTCCTGGAGTTGCAGCCAGCCCAGGCCGTCGAGGACCAGGAGCACGATCTGTGAGGCCGCCTGCACCGGCTCGGGCATCCACGACGGCCGCGCCCCGCTCCCGTAGAGATGGTCGAGCAACCCGGGTATCACACCGGTCAGGCAGGCACCCCCGTAGTCGGGGAGGACGGGCGATGCGACCTCGGGAGCGCTCACAGCGTCAGACTATGACCGAACTGTCACCTACCCAAAACCACACGCTCGGCATCACGCGGCCGGTAGCATCAGAGTGTGAGGGTCTCGACACGTGGCGACTACGCCAGCCGGGCACTGCTCTCGCTCGCCCTGCACGGCGCAGAGACGCCGACATCCGTGCGCGACATCGCGGAGCGCACGGCGCTCCCGCAGCCCTATCTGGAGCAGATACTCCTCGCCCTCAAGGGGGCCGGCCTGGTGCGTTCCAAGAGGGGGGTCGGAGGCGGCTACGTCCTGGCCCGTCTGCCCGAGGACATCAGCCTCGCCCAGATCGTCTCGGCCGTGGACGGCCCCATCGCCGCCGGAGACTTCGGCGAGCCTCACGCCGATGGGGCGTGCGACCACGAAGGGCAGTGCGTCCTGCTGGCCGTTTGGGCCGACGTCGGCGAGACCATCCGCACCCACCTCCAGTCCTTCAGCCTGGCCGACATGGTGGCCCGGGCCCAGGGCAACGTCACGGCGTCGACGTAGCACTCCCCCACTTCTCGACCCGGCTCCGGGTCGCGGCGGGGCTCCGTCGGCTCACGGCGGGCTCAGTGGAGCCCCGGGCGGCCCCACGTTCCAGTTGAGGACCACCGGGTGCTCGCGCTCCCAACCGAGGATGCTCACGGTCCCGGTGGAGAGGGCGAAGAGCCGTCCCGCCACCGGCGGCAGCCCCAGCCATCGGGCGGTCAGGACCCGTAGGACGTGCCCGTGGGCCACGCACAGGGTGTCGCCGTCGAGCTGCCGGGCCCGTTCGATGACCCGGTCCACCCGGCGGCCTACGTCGGCCGCCCTCTCACCGTCGACCACGCCGTCATCCCACAGCGTCCACCCCGGCCGCTCGCCACAGATCTGGGCCGTCGTCTGCCCTTCGTAGGCGCCGTAGTCCCACTCCATGAGATCGGGCTCGGGATGCCCCTCGAAGCCGGCCAGCGAACAGGTGGCGAAGGCCCGCTGCAGAGGGCTGGTGATGACCTGGGCGAAGGTCATCCCGCGGAGCAGTTCGCCCGCCGCCTTCGCCTGGGCCCTCCCCATCTCGAGCAGAGGAATATCCGTCCGCCCGGTGTGTTGCCCACTTTGCGACCATTCGGTGGCGCCGTGCCTGAGGAGGACCATCCGTGCGGTCATGCGAGGTAGGTCACCAGAAGAGGGTGCGCTGCGCAACTCGAGGTTGATACACCCACGTGGAATGCTCGGGCACCTACCGGTGTTGTAAGTGTCAGATTCGGATTCAGAGAAGGCAACCCCGGGTAACGAAGGAATGAGAGAGATCGCAGAGCGTCGGGAGAGAAGTTGATGAAGAGCGCGGTGAATACATCCGACACCCTTGGACTGATGTTGAAGGACCTGGACCAGTTCCCCATGCCCGATCACGAGCAGCAGGTGGAGTTGGCCAAGCGGGTCGCCGCAGGCGACGAGCTGGCACGTAAGCAGATGGTGGCCGCCAACCTCCGGTTGGTGGTGCACTGGGCGAGGCGTTACCAGGATCGCGGCGTGGACATGGCCGACCTGGTCCAGGAGGGGTCATTCGGCCTCATGAGGGCCGTGGACAAGTTCGACTGGGAGCGAGGCTTCCGATTCTCGACCTATGCCACCTGGTGGATCCGACAGGCGTTGCAGCGTGCCGTGCAACAGCACGGGCGCACCATCCGGATCCCCCTCGAAGTCGGCGAGCACATCCAGCGCCTGGAGCTGACCAAGGCGCAGCTGGCGACGACCCTCGGGCGCACGCCGACGGTGGCCGAATTGGACGAGGCAACGGGGATGACGGCTGACGAGCGGTACGCGCTCGAAGACGTGGCCCGTGTGACGGCCTCGCTCGATCAGCCCGCCGCCTCGGAGTCGGCCACCACGCTGGGCGAGCTGGTGGCACCCGACGAGTCGGACTTCGTCGCCGACGTGGAGCAGACGATGGTCTACGACCGGGTCCGTGACGCGGTCGAGAAGTTGCCCGACCTGCAGCGCGACGTGCTGCGGCTGCGCTTCGGCTTCGGAGGTGACTCCCCGGCCTCGCTGCAGTCGACAGCCGAGCGCCTGGGTGTCGGCGTGCGACGGGTCCGGCGGGCCGAGGAGGAGGCCCTAGCGGCCTTGTCGTTCGACGCCGACGTCCTCGGCGTCCACGAAGCCGCCTAGAAAGGTCCTCAAATCATCCGGTAGCGGCGCGGAGAACTCCTGCCGCTCGCCGCTCCCCGGATGGGTCAGCGCCAACCTGAAGGCGTGGAGGAAGAACCGACCCGAGCCCAGAGCCTTCTCCGGGGCGCCGTAACGGGCGTCACCGACAACCGGGTGGCCGATCGCCGCCATGTGGACGCGGATCTGATGGGTTCGACCACTCTGGAGACTGAGCTCCACCAACGTCGCCGGGCGGGGCGACGTCCGTCGCTCCAACACGGTGAAACCCGTCCGGGCCGACCGACCGCTGGCTGACACCGCCATCTTCGTCGGCGTCCGCGTCGATCGACCGATGGGGGCATCGATCTCGCCGCGGTCGTCCGCGACCTCACCTTCGACCAGGGCCAGGTAGCGCCGCTCCATGGTGCGATCGGCGAGCTGTCCCACCAGGGAGCGGTAGGCCGGCTCCGTGCGGGCCACCGCCAGGAGCCCCGACGTCCCCTTATCGAGGCGGTGCACGATGCCCGGACGATCCCCCGGACACACGCCGGTCGCCACCAGCTCGGCCAGGTCTGGAAACCGGGCCAGCAATCCGCCGACCAGGGTCCCCTGCTGATGGCCGGCCCCGGGATGCACGACCAGGCCGGCCGGCTTGTCCACCACCGCCAGTGCGGCGTCGGCGTAGACGACCCGGAACTGCACACCGGTTTCGGCTTCGACCTCACTCCCGCCTGGTTCGGGTAGCGCGATGGTGAGAACGGAGCCCTCCTTGAGCGCGTTGCGTCCGATCGTGGCCGGGACGTCGTCGACCAGGACCCGGCCGGACACCACGAGCCCCGTGGCGACGGCCCGGGACACATTCGCCAGCATGGCCACGGCGCGGTCGATGCGCACACCGGCGAGGAGGGCCGGGACCTCGACGACCAGAGCCTCGTCGGGGTCACTCATCTGGCTCACTCATCTGGCCGCACCGGCGGGACGGCCGAAGAGGATGGAAGCGGCCACGACGATCACCCCCACGGTGATGGCGGCGTCAGCGACGTTGAAGGTAGGCCAGTGGCTGAGCGTGATGAAATCGGTCACCAGACCATGACGCAGCCCGACGATCCGCTCGCTGAGGTTCCCCAGACCTCCACCGAGCACGAGACCGCCACCGATCGCCTGGGGCATGGTGCGGACACGCGCCACGAGGACGGCCAGGACGACCACGCCGATCGCCAGGACGACCGTGACCAAGGTCGAGCGGCCGGTGAAGATGCTGAAGGCCAGGCCTGAATTGAACTGCAGGGCCAAACCGAAGGGCCCCCATACATGGACCGCCTCGTGGATGTGGTGTTGCGCCACCGTCGTGGTCACCCGGTCCGCCACGACGACGACGGCCGCCAGGGTGAAGGCGACGACCCGCGCCCGAGCGTTGCCGCCCGGGGTCAGCGGCGCGACAGCCCCCCGCTCTTGCATGCCACGCAGAGCCGGGCGTACGGCAGGGCACGCAGGCGGGGCTTGGGGATCGGCTGGAAGCACCGCTCGCAGTAGCCGTACGTCTTGTCGGCCACGCGTTCACTGGCGTAGTCGATCTCCTCGACGGCGAGCGCGGCCTGCCCCGAAAGGGCCAAGTTCCGCTCCCGGTCGACGGTGACCGTGCCGCCTTCGCCCGATTCCTCGTCGAATTGCACGTCGCCGGGCTCTCTTTCGAGCGCGAGCGAGTCCGCTTCGGCCCGGAGCGACGTGGCCTGCTCCTGATAGATCGCCCGCTCCTCCGCCAGCAGTTCGGTGATCTCCTCCAAGAACTTGAGATCCTTGGCATAGGGGCCGGTCTTGGGCCGAACCGGGGCGGGGGGCTTCGGCTTGGGCGTGAACGTGGTGCGAACCGGGACGGGCGGTGTCACCTCGGTCTCCGCGACGCCGGCGTCCACCGCCGCTGCGGCCGCCACGGCGGCGCTGGCCTTCGCCGTCGATGCCGGCTTCTTCGCCGGACCGGAGGCTTTCTTGGCCGCCGGAGCGGCTTTCTTGGTGACAGTTGTCTCTTTGTTCACCGGCCCGCCACTCTTTGCGGTCGGGACGGGTTTTTTCGCAGCCTGAGCATTCTTTGTGGGCACAGCTTTCTTTGTGGGCGGAGCTTCTTTTGTCGGGGTGACCGTTTTAGCCGCCGCTACAGACTTTGTAGGCGCACTCTTCTTCGCCGGCACGGCCTTCTTGGCTGCCGGTGGGCGCGATGCAGGCACCTTCTTCGCAGCGGTGGCCTTGCTCGCTGAGCTCATCGTGTCCTCCTTCGCGACCATTCAACTGGCCGGGTCCCTGACGGCAATCGCGTCGAGGGAGCGGGTGACCATAGCGGACAGCGGGCCGCGGGGCAATACGACCCCGACGGATCAAGCGGTGTAGGGCACTCCGCTCTCGGTGGCGTCGGTGAGGGACTCGAGGCTCAGCGTCGGTTGCTCGCCCCCGTCGATGCCTCCGTTCGCCGGAGCATCGTTGGGGGAGCTGCTGATGGCGGCCGGCTGCGGGGCCGGGCTGCCCTTGGGCCGCACCCCCATGAGGGCGTTGGCGGGCTGCACGTTCTCGTCCACCCAGTTGAGGATCTCGGTGAGCGCGTCGCGGAGCCGGTTCCTCTCTGACTCGAGATGGCGGGCCATGCTCTCGACATCGGTGGCCAGTTCGGTCCGGGTCGCCTCGAGCCGCGCCACGTCCTCGCGCACCTGTCGCTGGGACTCCGCCTGCAACGTGAGGGCCGCCGCCTCGGACGCCGCAATCGTCGCCCGTGCCTTCTCCTCCGCCTGGGCCACAGTGGCCGCCGCCTCTGCCTCGCTCTCGCGCTTGATCTGATCCACGAACTTCTGGGCCAGGACAAGGGTCCGCTGCAAGGTCTCGTCGGACGGCGGGAGGTCCGCCGCGGCCACTGTCGCCGCGGCAGCGACGGGCACCGGAGCAGGCGGCGGGACCGCGGCGACCGCGGCCGGAGCGACAGCGGGTTCCTGCGGCGTCGCCGCCGCCTCACGGACGTCCTTCTCGAGTTGCACGATCCGGTCGCCTGCTTGGCGCAGACGTTCGTTCAGCTGACGATTGGTCTCCTGAAGAGCCTCAGCCTCCTGGGCGGCCCGATCGAGATACTCGTCGACCTCGTCGACGTTGTAGCCCTTGAGCCCGAGGCGGAACTCAACCGTACGGAGCGTGTCGAGAATGGATGAGGAAGTCGGCGCACTGTCCATGGGGGGCGAGTCTACCCATGGGAGGCGGCCCTACCCACCACCTCTTTTGCGGACGGAGGGGGTCTACGCAAAGAGAACCCGTACCACCACGTACTGGAGCACGAGAAACACGACGATGAAGGAAAAATCGATGCCGCCCATGGGCCGGATGACCCGCCGGACGGGCCGCAGGACCGGTTCCGTCGCCCGGTAGAGGAAGAGCTGGACCCGGGCGAGTGTGGTGCCCGGCTGCACCCGGAACCAACTCAGGAGCGCCATCGGCAGCATGATGAACCAGAGGTACAGCTCGACGGCGATCCCAGCTAGACGGAAAACATTCACTGAATTCCTGAGAATAGCCTGTTCAGTCCCGTCCAAAGCCGCGCTCGACCAGCCGTTGACGCTCTTCTTCTGAAACCTTTACATTCGTCGGAGCGAGAAGAAAGACCTGATCGGCGACCTTCTCCATCTCGCCGCTCAGGGCATACGTCACGCCGCTGCAGAAGTCGATCATCCGCCGCTGCAGGTCACGGTCGGCCTGCTGCAGGTTGACGATGACGGGGCGGTTGTCCTTGAGCCGGTCCGCGATCTCCTTGGCGTCCCCGAAACGGGCGGGGGCCACGATGTGGACGCGGGCCGCCGTGCCGCCGATGGCCGTCTCCATGGGAACGGGCCGCACACCCGAGGGTCGGGGGACGGGGCTGGGCTGTACCCGGGTGGGGCTGGGAACGGCCGATTCCCGCGGGATCATGGGCCGGATGCGGTTCATCCCGCCGCCGTACTCCTCGGGCGGCTCCTGCTCCTGGGGTCGGGGGTCGCTGCGCGGGGTGGCTGTGAACGCACGCGGGGCGCGGTCTTCCAGGTCGTCGTACTCGTCGTACTCGTCGTCGAGTAGTCCGAGGTAGACCATTGTTTTCTTCATGAACGAGGGTGCCATACCTTCTCCTGTTCCGGCACAGCGTAGTGCCTGGTGATCAGCGTGGGAGGGACAACTGCGGGTCCTTGGGTGGTCGCTCTCCGAACAAGGCGCGGCCGATGCGCACCATGGTGGACCCGGCGGCGACCGCCGTTTCGAGATCCGCGCTCATCCCCATCGAGCGCTCTTCGAGACCAAGAGCATCGGCAAGGCGCCCGACGATCCGGAAGGCCGCGACGGCCGCCGCTTCGTCGGGAGGAGCGACGGTCATCAAGCCGTCGAGCTGCAGCGGGAGCGATGAGAGCGATCCCGCCAGAGCTTCGACCTCTGCCGGCGGGCAGCCGTTACGGCCCGGCATGCCACCGCTCGCGTCGACCTGGATCAGGACGCGGGCACCCGGTGCGTACCGGGCGATGCGCTCGGCCTCGGCGTGACGGGCCACTCCCTCCCACATGGTGACCAACGGAGCCAGCGCACGCACCTTGTTGCGTTGGATCGTGCCCAAAAAATGCCACTCCGTCCCCGGCGGCCCGGGCGCCTTGGACTCCAACTCGGTGGCGTAGTTCTCCCCGACAGCGGTCAACCCGGCGGCGCGGGCCGCCTCGACGGCCTCGGGCCCGAATCCTTTGGTCACTGCGACCACCCGCACGCGGGCCGGATCTCCACCGGCGCGCTCGATGCGGCCGCGCACGGTTGCCAGGCGGGCCGCGACTTCGTCGTTACCGAAGGAAGGAGGGCACGTCGAAATCGTCGTCACCCAAGTCGAACTCGTCTTCTTTGCTCGAGGTCTCGGCGAAGATGTCCACGGCGTCGGCGGGACTGGGGAAGATCGACGGGGGCCGATCGGTGGTCGCGGGGCGACCACCTTCCTCCCACCGCTCGAAACCGGCCGCGATGACGGTCACCCGCACCTCGTCACCCATGTTGTCGTCGATCACCGCGCCGAAGATGATGTTGGCATCGGGATGCGCCACGCCGTGGATGATCTCCGCCGCCTCGTTCACCTCGAACAGGCCGAGGTCGGAACCGCCGGCGATGTTGAGCAGAATGCCGCGGGCCCCTTCGATGGAGGCCTCGAGCAGAGGGCTCGTGATGGCCGCCCGCGCTGCGTTGGCGGCCCGCCCCTCGCCGATGGAGGCCCCGATCCCCATGATCGCCGTCCCGGCGTTGGTCATCACCATCTTCACGTCGGCGAAGTCGGTGTTGATCAGACCGGGGACCGTGATGAGGTCGGTGATGCCGCGGACGCCCTGGAGGAGGACCTCGTCGGCCATTTTGAAGGCGTTCACCATGCTCGTCTTGTCGTTGGACACGGTCAGGAGGCGGTCGTTGGGGATGACGATGAGGGTGTCCACCTTCTCCTTGAGGATCTGGATGCCCTTTTCCGCCTGCATGGCCCGGCGCCGGCCCTCGAAGGTGAAGGGTCGTGTCACGACGCCGATCGTCAGCGCCCCGATGCTCTTGGCCACTTCGGCCACCACCGGTGCCGCCCCCGTCCCGGTGCCACCGCCCATGCCGGCGGTGATGAAGACCATGTCGGCACCCTGGAGCGCCTCCTCGATATCGGCCCGGTGCTCCTCGGCCGCCAGGCGGCCGATCTCAGGGTCGCTCCCCGCCCCCAGGCCCCGCGTCAGCTGGCGCCCGATGTCGAGCTTCAGGTCGGCATCGCTCATCAGGAGCGCCTGGGCGTCGGTGTTGGCCGCGATGAACTCCACGTTGCGCAACCCCGAGTCGATCATGCGGTTGACGGCGTTGACGCCTCCACCGCCGACCCCGACCACCTTTATGACGGCTAGGTAGTTACCTTGGGACGGAACGGTCGTCATGAACTCCCTCGTCTTTGGGTCGATCGCCGACCAATCGCCCTCTGGGTATACCCACCATGAGTCACCACGCCGCTCCTACCTCGAATCCCTCATCCTCTGGGGAAGGTTGACGTTCACAGAGCGACAACGGCGCCAACCATACGAGGGGCGTTCCTGGAGGTCAAGCATGCTCGCTCACGGTGACGTCACCGTCATCGCGCCCGGGACACTCACATCGATGATGTCACCGTCATGGAGGGTTGCACCGGCCAAGGCCGCGCTCGACGTCCTCGTATTTGGCATGGAGCTGGGTCGCGTCACCGATGTCGATGAGAATGGGCGTGGTCATGGCCAGCTGGACGAACCCCGCCGAGACGACCCGCACCGCCGTCACCTGTGCCCGGAAGGACGGGGGCAGGGTGGCCGCAATCCGCAGTCCGAGCTGATCCGGGGCCCCGAGGACGCTTCCGGGCGCACCGGGAGCCTGGGGCCCCCCGATCTGCATGAGCCCGGGCGGCCGGGTCGCCACCACCGCCAGCACCCGCCCGTCGGCGTCCAGCTCGGCCCACTGCCCGGCCGCGGTGCCCATCGCCAGCGTCGGCACCCGTTCGGAGACGACCACCCGCACCCCGTCGGGCCAGTGCACGCTGACCGAGGCGGAGCGGACCCACGGGAGGCGCTCGATGCCCTTCGCCTCGGCCCCGGTCTGCATATCGAGCAACGGGGGGTGGGTGGCCAGCCCCGCTGCCATCTCGATCTGCGCCGCCGTCTCGTGGGTCGCCCCGACCACGGTGATCGCCCGGGCCGAGAACAGTGACGAGTGCAGCAGGCACCACCCGCCGAAGAGGACGGCGACGACGGCCAGCACGACGCCCACCAGACGCAGGCGACGGCGCCCCTGTTGCCGGCTGACCTCTGTACGCCGGGCCGATATGCGCGGATCGATGTCGCCGCGCGGGCGGGGCGGCCCGCTCGGGGTGGGCCGCGATCTGGTGGTGGTCAGGCTCACGAACCGGTCCCTGCCGTGGCTCCCATTGTGCCAGTCTCCCCTTCCGGGAAGCCCAAGAGGCGGACCTCGGCCGTGAGGGTCACGCCGCTGTGCGCGAGCACGGCGGCGCGGACATGCTCCATCAGGGCCCGCACGTCGGCGGCGCGCCCACCTTTGTCGGCCTGAATGAAGTTGGCGTGCTTCTCCGAGACGTGTGCCGAGCCGAGGCGGAAGCCCTTCAGGCCGGCCGCCTCGATCAGACGGCCGGCGGAGTCACCGGCCGGATTGGTGAAGACCGATCCCGCATTGGAGCCTCCGGGCTGGTGGGCGCGCCGCCAGCGGACGATGGCTGCGATCTCGGCCCGCTCCGCCTCGGCGTCACCCGGCGAGACCGCGAACGCGGCCTCCGTCACGACCTGCGACGCCACCACGGACGACGATCGGTAGCCGTAGCGCAGGCGGGACACCTCGTCGGTGCCTCCTTCGTCGTGCAGGAGGTCGACCCAGGTGTAGCGGAGCAGGCATCCGGCCACGTCGGACCCGTGGCCCCCGGCGTTCATCCGCACCGCCCCCCCGACCGAGCCCGGGACTCCCACGGCCCAGGTCAGGCCGGCCCATCCGGCCTCGGCCGCCTGCCGGGCGAGCACCGGGAGCGGGGTGGCACCCCCGGCCCGGGCCACGAACAGGGGGCCCGGGCGCGTCCCGGGATCGGGCAGCTGGACCGTGCCGAATCCCGGGCCGAGGCGCACGACCACGCCGTCGAAGCCCTCATCGGCGACGAGCAGGTTCGAGCCCCGCCCGATCACGCAGACCCGGACGCCACTGCCGATAAGGGCGGTGCGGACGGGGCCGAGATCGTCCGGACCCTCGACGTCCACCAGGAGCGCGGCGGTCCCGCCCACGCCGTAGGTGGTGAGTGCTCCGAGGGGGCGGTGGCGTGCCGCGCGGCCGCCGAGCGCGGCCGCCAATGCGTCGAAGCGGGCGGCGTCGTGGCAATCGTCGACGCTGTGCGACCTCACCACTGCGGCGATTCCAACAGCTCGTCGGGCAGGGTCGTCAGGTCGCCCGCCCCCAGGGTCAGGCAGAGATCCCCGGGGCGCAGCATGGAGCCCACGACCTGATGGAGCTCGTCCCAACCGGGGGCGTACACCACGGGCAGGCGGGCGTCCTGTGCCCGCACGGCGTCGGCGATCAGGAGTCCCGAGACCCCGGGAACGGGAGCCTCGCCCGCTCCGTAGACGTCGGTGACGACCAGGGCATCGGCGTCGGCGAAGGCGCGGCCGAACTCTGTCGCCAGCTCGGCCGTCCGGCTGTAGCGGTGCGGCTGGAAGACGGCCACGATGCGCGACCATCCCCCGGACCGGGCCGTGGCCAGGGCGGCCTCGATGGCGAAGGGCAGGTGGGCGTAGTCGTCGACGAAGGTCACCCCGTTGGCTTCACCCCGGAACTCGAAGCGCCGGGTGACACCGGTGAACCGGGCCATCGCCGCTGCCGCGACATCGAAGGGGACCCCGACCTGGAGCGCCGCGGCGACGGCGAGGGCGGCGTTGCGGGCGTTGTGCAGACCCGGCACCCCGAGAGTCAGCCCACGGGGGACGCCGTCGGGCCCGGTGAGCGCGAAGGACGCCGAGCTGCGGTGCAGCACCAGCTCGTCCACGACGAACGTGGCTCCGGCCGTCGTGCCCACACCGAGCGCACCGTGCGTTCGCCCGATGGCGGCCGCCTCCGCATCGTCCGCCGAAACCACCGATCCCTCCGAGGCCTGCCCGACGAAGGCATCGAACGCAGCACGCAGGCGGGGAAACGTCCCGTAGTGATCCAGGTGGTCCGACGCCACATTGGTCAGGACGGCCCAGGCGGGGCGCAACTCCTGGAAGGTCCCGAAGCTCTCATCGGCTTCGACGACCAGCCATTCGCCCGTGTCCCAGACGGCGTTGGTCCCCACTTCGTTCACGTCGGCGCCGATGAGGAACGAGGGCCGCAGGCCGGCCTCGATCAGGATGAGCGACAACATCGATGCCGTCGTCGTCTTGCCCTTGGTGCCGGCGACGGCCAGCGAGCGCCGGGTGGCGCAGATGGCGGCCAGCACGCCCGAACGGGCGACGACGTGAGCGCCGCGGGCCGCCGCCGCGACTATCTCGGGATTGGTCGGTGGCACCGCCGGGGAAAAGGTGACCGCATCCACCTCGCCGACGTTCTCTGCCCGGTGACCGACCGCCACGGCAATTCCCTGGGCCCGCAGCCGGACCGCCACCGGGGACTCCTTGAGATCGGAACCCGAGACCGTATGCCCCATCGACCGCAGCACCGTCGCGATAGCGCTCATCCCGGCGCCCCCGATCCCCACGATGTGTATCCGCTGGGGGGAACGCAGGTCGAGCACGTCGTCCCGGTCAGCGGGCATGCGTATCCACCAGCTGGGCCACGGTGGCTGCGGCGTCGGGGTGACCCAGGGCCCGCGCCGCCGCGGCCATCGACGCCAAACGCCCGGCATCGCCCAGCAGGGCCCCGACCTCGGCCTCCAGACGATCCGCCGTGCACTCGGCGTCGGGGACCAGGATCGCCGCCCCCGCCGCCACCAGCGCCTCGGCATTGCGCGTCTGGTGATCACGCGGCGCGCCGGGCAGGGGGACCAGGATCGCCGGCACCCCGGCGACCAGGAGCTCCGCCACGGTCATCGCCCCGGCACGGCAGACGCAGAGGTCGGCGGCCCGGTAGACCTCGGGCATCCTCTCCTCGAAAGGCACCACCCGATACTGCAGCCCCGGGGGCGTGCCGCGTCCGTCACCGTCGGCGGTCGCTCCCGGAGCGAACCGGGCGAAGTCCCGCCGGCCGGCGACGTGATAGATGGAGACATCGGGCCGGCCCGACCAGCGACGGGCCAGGTCGGCGACGGCGGCGTTGATCCGCCGGGCACCCAGGGAACCCCCGAACACGGCCAGGGTGGGCCGCTCCTGCGGCAGTCCGAGCATGACTCTCGCCTCACGTTGGCCCTCGGCCGAGCGGTCGAGGGATCCCAATTCGGGGCGGACGGGCGTCCCCGTGACCTGGGTCCGTGGGAGGCCCGTGCCGGGAAACGCCACCGCGTTCACCGCCGCGAACCGCCCGAGGAGTGCATTGACGGCTCCCGGCACCGCGTCGGTGTTCACCAGCACCAGAGGCGCCCGCACGACCACCGCGGCCAGCCCGGCCGGAAAGCTGGCATAGCCGCCCACCACGACGACGACCCGGGGACGACGCCGCACGAACGATGCCATCGAGCGGAGGGTGGCCCACACCAGTCCGACCACGGCACCCGCATTGGCCCAGAGCGCACCCGGGCCCATGCTGCGGCGAATGCCCCGACCGGGCAGAAGCCTGAAAGGGAACCCCAGGGTGGGCCACAGCGTGGCCTCCTGCCCTCGCCGCGAACCGAAGAGCTCGATCGTGACCGCCGCATGGCCCCGGGCGACCAGCGCCCGGGCGATCTGCAGCGACGGCACGACATGACCTCCGGTCCCGCCGCCGGCGATCACCGTCCCTCTCGCCTGTGTCACCGACCTCGCCCGCGGGCGGGCGTGGCACGGACCGCGGCCCGTACATTCCCTCGCCGCGGCACATGGACGATGCTCGGCGCCCGACTGGTGCCCTCCTGCCGGGCGATGTTGATGAGGATGCCGGCCGCCACCATGGTGATGACCAGTGACGAGCCTCCGTAGGAGATGAACGGCAACGGAATGCCGGTGACGGGCAGCACGCCCACGACGGCCCCGATGTTGATCAACGTCTCACTGGCCAGCCATGCGACGAGCCCCACCGCCAACACGCCGCCGAAACGCTGGGGCGACCGTGTGGCGGCCCGGATGCCGAACCACACGAACGAACCCAGAAGGACCAGGACCAGAGCGGCGCCGATGAACCCCAACTCCTCACCGATGACCGAGAAGATGAAGTCGGTCTGCGCGTTGGGGAGGAAGCCCCACTGCGCCTGCCCCCCGCCCAGGCCGGCCCCGATGAAGTGGCCCGAGCCGAGGCCGATGAGCGATTGCACCACCTGGTAGCCGGATCCGGCACCGTGCGAGGACGGGTCGATGAACGACAGCAGGCGCTCACGCCGGTACGGCGAGGCCACGGCTACCACGAGCGCGATCCCGACGAGACCGGCCAGAATTTTGAGGACCGGCCCGAGCCGGACCCCGGACACGAACAGCATGGCGAGGGCGACACACCCGAGCACCATGGCCGTGCCCAAGTCAGGCTGCGCCACGATCAGGACGCCGGCGCACCCTGTGACCAGGAGCAGGGGCCCGATGATCCGTCGGTCCGGCGCCCCCTCATCGAGCCGCCTGGTGATCAGATCGGCGGCAAAGACCGTCAGCGCCAGCTTCATCAACTCCGATGGCTGGAGCCGGAACTGGCCGAAACCGACCCATCTGCTCGAGCCCTGTACGTGCACCCCGAGCCCGGGCACGAGGACCACGAGAAGAAGGAGGAAGGTGACGCCGAGCAGGAGCGGAGCCAGCCGGCGGAGTTTGCGGTGGTCGAAGCGGACCGCCAACGTGAAGGCGACGACGCCCACCGCCATCCACATGCATTCCCTGATGAGGATGGCCCACGGACTTCCATAGAGCGAGATGGACACGACCGACGACGCGGAACCGACCATCACCAGACCGATCACGCAGAGCAGCGCGACCACGACCAGGAGGACCGTTCCGGTAGGGAGCTCGGCCACCGTGGTCCGCAGCCCCGACAAGGGGCGGGCCTTGGCGGTCTCCGGCCGTACGCTCACGGTCCGCGCCGGCACCGGTCCGGACCGGGTGGTCGCGGTGGCAGGGGGCGTCACGGCCGTGACCCCGCGCCGGCCGGCGCGAAAGAGCGGTCCGACACCCGACTCATGGAGCCAGTCTCGCCCATGAGGGCGCCGAAGTGGTGGAACGTCGTCATGTGATTTTCGCCACGGAGAGGAAATCGGCGTAGAAGATCCCGAGACTGACGGCAACGAAGAGGCCGCCCAACACCCAGAAGCGGACGATCACGGTCGTCTCCGGCCAGCCCACCAGCTCGAAGTGATGGTGGATGGGCGCCATACGGAAAATACGCCGGTGGAAGACACGGAAACTCACGACCTGGGCGATCACGGACAAGGTCTCCATCACGAACAGGCCTCCGATGATGGGGAGGAGAAGATCCAGGTTGAGCAGAAGGCACAGCGCGGCCAGCCCGGCCCCGATGGCCAACGATCCGGTGTCCCCCATGTAGATCTTCGCGGGCGCCGCATTCCACCAGAGGAATCCGATGCAGGCGCCGGCCAGCGCCACCGCGACCAGCGCCAGGTCGATCGCCGACGCCGGGAGCACGTGATAGATGCTCCGGTGCCGGAAGATCCAGTAACCCATGATGGCCAATACGGCGAAGCAGAACGTCGAGGTGCCGGCCGCCAATCCATCGACGCCGTCGGTGATGTTGACGGCGTTCGACGTGCCGACCATGACCAGCACGGCGAAGACGACCCAGCCCACGTGGCCCAGGTCGATGCCCGGCACCGTGATCCGGGTGAAGGACAGAGCCGTCGAGGTGTGGGCCCAATGCAGGGCCAGCTCGGCGAAGAGCACGGCGAAGAGCACCTGGGCCAGGGATTTCGCCCGCTTGTTCAACCCGAGACTCCGCTGATGACGGACCTTGATCCAGTCGTCCAGAAAGCCGATGAGGCCGAAGAGGACGACCGCCATGACCGCCAGGTACCCCGTCCGCGAGAACCTGACCTGGGTACCGAAGTGGCCGATGACATACCCGACCACGACGCCGCTGACGATGGCGATTCCCCCCATGGTCGGCGTTCCGGCCTTGACGCTGTGACTGGCCGGCCCGTCCTTGCGGATGGGTTGCCCGATGCCCTGCGAGCGCAACCACCGCAGGAGGACCGGCGTGACCAGGATGCTCACCCACAGCGCGATGCCGCCGCTGTCGCCCAGACCGAGCACGGATTAATTGCCTTCGGCTTCAGGCCGGGAAGGCGGAGCAGCCCACGTCGCCGGGTCCGTCGGGAATCGCACCGACAGCGCGCGGCGCGCCTCGACCACATCGTCGAAGGACAGTCTCCGGCCGGCGATCTCCTGATACGTCTCGTGACCCTTCCCGGCGATGATCACCACGTCGCCGGCCCGGGCTTCGCCGAGCGCCAACCTGATCGCCGACCGCCGGTCAGGCTCCACTACGAACGTCCCCTGTGCGGGCCCCTCACCCACGCCGGCGCGGACCTGCTCGATGATCGCCTGCGGATCCTCGCCCCGTGGGTTGTCCGAGGTCAGCACGGCGAGATCGCTCAGGGTCGACGCGGCGCGTCCCATTTTCGGCCGCTTGGCCCGATCCCGGTTGCCGCCGCAACCGAAGACCACGAGCACCCTCCCGTCGGTCCCGGTCAGCCCACGTGCCTCGCGCAGGACGACATCGAGACCCGCCGGCGTGTGCGCGTAGTCCACGAGAACGGTGAACGGCGGCGTCTCTGCCGGGTCGTCGCCGGGGCGGGGCCGGGCGATGACCTGCAGCCTTCCCGGCGCGGGCGTCACCCCGGCCAGTGCCTCGGCCACCTCCGCCGGCTCGAGGCCCAGCGTGAGGGCCGCTTCGGCGGCCAACAGCGTGTTGTCGACGTTGATGGCGCCGGTGAGGGGCGTCGAGACCCGCTGACCGCGCCACGTGAACGTGGTGCGCCCCGGCTGCAGCACGATGTCGCCGGCGTCGCTGCGATGGACCTCGACCATGGGGATACGGGCCGCGCCCAGCAGCCGCCTGCCCCACGGATCGTCTGCGTTGACCACTCCCCGCAATGCATGGTCCGACGTGAAGAGCGAGCTCTTGGCGTCGAAATACGCATCCATCGTTCCGTGATAGTCCAGGTGGTCGTGGCTGAGGTTGGTGAAGACCGCCACGTCGAAATGGATGCCCTCCACCCGGGACTGCACGAGCGCGTGACTCGACACCTCCATGGCGACGGCGTGCCGCCGGCCATCGGAAAGCTGGCGATCACGGACCCGGGCCAGCAGCCGCTGTACTTCTGTCGCCTCCGGCGTCGTGCGGGCCCCCGAGAGGGTTCCCATGACGTTGGTCGGTCGCCCTGATGCCTCCAGGACGTCGCCGAGAAGCTGGGTGACGGTCGTCTTGCCGTTGGTCCCCGTCACGCCGATCATCAGGAGATCTCGTGCCGGGAATCCGTAGAAGGCAGCCGCCAGCCGGGCCATGACGGGGCGGATGGTCCCCGGCGCCACGAGTGTCTGCACGACGGGCCGATCCAACAGCTCAGGAATGAAGTGTTCGCAGAGCAGTCCGACGGCTCCCCGGTCGACCGCATCGGCCGCAAATGCATGACCGTCGGCGACCAGGCCGGGTACGCAGCAGAAGAGGTCGCCAGGCACCACCCGACGACTGTCGTGCGCAATGCCGCGAACGTCGACTGCGGCAGGGTTTCCCGCTGTCTCAATGACTTCGATGTCGTCGAAGAGAAGGTTCATCTGCACGGTTCGCACGGTCGCCCGAACAGCGGAAGGAGCACGGGAGCTCCGCGCCTCGCACCATCGGCCGGTCGATGGTACCGGCTCACGTGATGTCCTGCGCCTGGCTCGTGGGCGTTTGTGCGGCCGCGCCCTGGGTCGCCGCGCCCGGCGTCGTCGGGATGTCGTAGCGGTGGAGCGCATAGCTCATGATCTGGGAGAACACCGGAGCGGCCACGGTGCCACCGAAGATGGGCGTCGGACGATCGAGGACGACGATCATCGAGAACGTCGGATTGACAGCCGGAGCGAACCCCACGAACGAGGCCATGTAGGCGCCCACCGTATAGGCATCTTTCCCGGTCGTCGGTATCTGGGCCGTGCCCGTTTTTCCGGCCACGGTGTACCCGGGCACCACGGCACTGGCGCCCGTTCCCGTCGAGACGACCTGTTCCAGCATCGACGTGAGCTCGGAGTCGACTGCGGGCGAGAAGACCCGGTGCGTCCGGGACGGCGCCGACTTCTCCACGGCGCCCGATGGGTTCACCGTGGCCTGCACCAGCTTGGGCTGCACGAAGGTGCCGCCGTTGGCGACCGCGTTGTAGGCGTCGAGCACCTGCAGCGCGCTGACGGCGTCGACCTGCCCGATCGGCAGGGACACGTAGTCGGTCGGCTCCCATTGGGCCGCCGTGGCCACCAACCCGGCCGACTCACCCGGGAAGGCGAGGCCGGTCGTCTTGCCGAACCCCAGATTGCCCACCTGGGCCAGCAGGCGTTGCTCCCCGAGGCCCTGTGCGATCTGCGATGTGCCGATGTTGGAGGACTGCGCCAGAATCTGGGTGGCGGTGAGCTGCTCCGTCGGGTGCGGATCGGCGTCGTGGAAACTGGAGCCGTCGAGCGTTATCTGATCGGGCACCGTGAAGACCGAGTTCGGATTGATGAGGCGGTCCTGGAGTGCGGCCGAGAACGTGACCAGCTTGAAGACGGAGCCCGGCTCGTAGAGTTGCGTCACGGCGTTGTTGTTGGCCGCCTCTTTGACGCTGTCCTTGGGCCCGATCGGGATGACACCGCCTGCCGCGGTGACGGCGCGTGTCGTGGCGGTCACCGGGGCGTTCGGATGCGTCGACACGAGATTGGCCATCGACAGGATCTGCCCGGTCTTCACATCCATGACGACCGCGGTCCCGCTGAGGGCATGTGACGAATTGATGGCCTGCGCCAGGGCCTGCTCCGACTCGTACTGCAACTGGGTGTCGAGTGTCAGCTCCACGCCCACCCCTGCCCTGGAGGAGGCCCGCCCGACGCCCGAAGACGGGAGCGCGACGCCGGACGGCGACTCGATCAGTGTTTTTTCGCCCGCCGTCCCCGAAAGCAGACGGTTGTCGGCGTACTCGATCCCCGCCGCCCCTTTGTTGGCCGCGTTGGTGAACCCGATGACGGGCGAGGCGAGGGTGCCGTTCGTCACGACCCGTTTCGAATCGTCCACCAGCGTGATCCCCGGTATCGCGTCCGTGGCGATCTTCTGCCCGTCACTCTGCGGGACCTGCTTGGCCAACACGACGTACCCCGAATGACGGCGCAGCTCGGGGGCGAGTGTCGAAGCGGGAATGTGGAGGAGTGGGGACAGCGCGAGCGCCGTCTTCATGGGGTGCGCAATTTGGAAGTTGTCCGCGATCACGTCGTTGGTCGGAACCGAGAGCGCGAGAGGCGCGCCGTTACGCGCGTAGATCCCGCCGCGCAGCGAGCTCAGCGTGGTCGGATGGTGCGATTCGTTGCGCGCATCGGCCTGGTAGGTGCCCGAGTGGATGATCTGCACGTCGACCAGCCGGCCGACCATGAACAAAAGGGCCACCACCAGCACCATCCGCACCAGGCGGACGCGCCGCTGGAACGTGAGACCGGACGAGTTGGTGGGGCGCGTGGGTGAGGTCCGGGGCCGGGGCCGGGGGCGGGGCGGGGGTCGGGGTGGTGCGAACTCGGTGCGCCTGACCTGACGATGGGCCACCTTCTTCGGCGGCGCAACGGTGCGCCCCGTGTCAGCCCGGCGCCCGGTGTGCGGCCTGGCGGGAGATTCGATCCCCCGGCGTTCAGATGGGACGGCGCGCGCGCGTCCAGAGGTGTGTCGCGTCGTGACGCTCATGGCGCCACGGTTGTGGTCGTGGCGGCGGTGCCTTTCGGGGTCACGTTGGGGGTGGGCAGTGGCGTACGCAACGAGACGTACGGGAGCTGGGTCACATGGAGGGGATGCACCATGTGCAGCTGTGCGGTGGCGGCGCCTGCGATGCGTGAGGGGGTCTCGCGCTCGGCCACATCGAGCTCTTGTTGGCGATGCTCGCTCTGCGCGAGCTGGAGACGTTGATCCAGACGCGCCATGCGGACCTGACCGTTGGCCAGAATGGCCTGCCCACCCACGACGATCAGCAGCGCCACCACGACCATGACCACGGGCAGGAACTTGACGAGCCGTCCCCGGGCACGATGGCCACGACGGGAAGGAACGATCTCCAGTGGCGTCGTCTTGGACGAACGTCCGGGTTCGCTCCTTGGGAGAGGGGCTGCGACCCGGCGCGCCGCACCTGATGACGGAGTCGCCACTAGGCAGCCACCGTCCGCACGATGGCCCGCAGGCGGGCGCTGCCCGCCCGGCGATTGGCGTCGATCTCTTCGGGGCCCGGATGCCGCGCCCCCCGGAACACCAACTCGTGCCGCGCCACGGCCCCGCAGACGCAGGGCATCGCCGGGGGGCAGATGCACCCGCCGGTACTGGCCTGATTGAAGATCTGCTTGGTCAGCCGGTCTTCGCCGGAGTGGTAGCTGATGACGGCGCATCGGCCCTCGACCGCCAACCGCTCCACGGCCACCGGAAGAGCCGACGCCAGCTCGCCCAGCTCGTCGTTCACTGCGATGCGCAAGGCCTGGAACACCCGTTTGGCCGGATGGCCCCGTCGACGGATCGCCGCCGGCACGGCCGCGGACACCACGTCGGCCAGCTGGATGGTCGACGTGAGCGGGCGGGCTCGCACGATCGCCCTGGCAATCCGCCCGGACATCCGCCCCTCGCCGTTCTCCCGAAAGAGCTCGGCCAGTGCCCCCTCGGGAAGCTCATTGACCAACTGCGCCGCGGTTCTCCCGATGGAGGGATCCATGCGCATGTCGATGGGCGCATCGGCACGATAGGAGAAGCCCCGTTCCGCCTGGTCGAGCTGGGGCGAACTCACGCCGAGGTCGAACAACACCCCCGACAGCGGTCCTGCTGCCGACATCAGGGAGAGCCGAGAACGCGGCATGCACCAACGTGACCCGATCGCCGAACGGAGCAAGACGCTCGGCAGCGGCGGCCAGAGCGACCGGGTCGCGGTCGAGCCCGATGACGCGGAGGCCGGGGTGCGCAGCCAACAGCGCCGCACTGTGCCCTCCGCCACCGAGCGTGGCGTCGACGAGAACGCCGCCCGGGACTGGGGCGAAAAGCGACACGACTTCATCGCGCATCACAGGGACGTGTTCGAATGAGTGGGCCATCTGCAGCCCCCCGACTGGATGGAGAAGCGAAGGGTGAGTTCCCACTTCTCCGGGGAAGAGGGTGGAGTGATCTTCCGCCACACCGGTCGAGGAGCTGCACATGGTCCAGCGGGCATCCGCTGCTGTCATGGGTTTGCGAAGGTTCTCTGCGATCACTCCTTTGCATCTGTTTCGTCGTCGCCGTCGAGGAGCCAGCTCTCCTCCGGAAGGACGCGCTCGGCCCACGAGGCCGGGTTCCAAAGCTCGACCCGGTCGATCGCCCCGTGTACCAACACCTCGTTCTCGAGCCCGGCGAATGCACGGAGGTAGGAGGGGATCGCCATGCGACCCTGTCGGTCGATCTCCACCTCGTGGGAGCTCGATGCCCACAGGCGGGCCCTGTTCCGATTGGCGCGACCCGACTCGGCCCGCTCCTGCATGACGGCCATCTGCCGGTCGAATTCCCCTGGGGTCCAAAGAGCCAGGCAACCCTCGGACTGCTGCGCCAGGTAGCCGCCCCGTTCGAACTGGGCACGGAACTTGGCAGGCAGGATCACCCTGCCCTTGATATCGAGCGAATGCTCGTATCTGCCCACAAATCCTGCCACTGGCCCGATCTCCCACGACGCTCCCTGAATTGCGTCCTTGAACGCTCTCTACTCCATTTCGCGCCACTCTACGCCCTTTTCCCCCACCTAGCAACCACCTACACCCCTCTAACTCCCGCTCGCACCCTTTTGGCAACCAAGCCCGCGCTGCAACCCCTCGTGTCCCTGAAAAAGGGGGTTCGACCAGGCCGTGAGAGGGTCGTCGCCCGGCCCGGTTCAGCGTCGTCGCGGACGCGTGGGGGTCAGCGGCACGCGGCCGAACGGGTGGATCGACGAAGGGCGCGGGACCGACGGGACCGAACGGGGCCGCCGAGACTGCTGCGGCTACGACGACCGGCCCGGGCCCCAGTCCCTGAACGACGACAGGAGCTCCTGCCCGAGGACGGCGAGGTCAGCCTCCCCGGATTGCAGGTCGTCGAGCCCGATGGCCGTGCCGGCCAGATCCGCAACGAGCTCCTCTTGCGAAGTGCCGGCCGGGTCGAGGAGCTCCACCAGCGGGCGGGGGTCCCAGCGCGTGTAGGCGCACGTATGGAAGAGGGCTCCCTCCCTCCCGCGCCACTGCGAGACACCCATCACTTTGCGATCGTGGAAGAAAACCTCGCCCGGGCCCTTGCCCGAGAAGCACACCAGCGCCCCGTGGCTCCCCGGTTCGGCCCGCCCTTCGTGGACGACACAAGCACCGGCGCAGCGCGAGGCGAGCGCAGCCGACCACCAGGCCCCGACCCAGCCCGCCGCGGCCGCCACATCGGCATCCCACAAAGGATCCCCCCGGGGAATCCACGCCTCGATCCAAAGGTGGTCACCCGGTCGGAGCAGAACCGCTCCCCCGCCCCCGCGCCGCCGGACCACCGCCACACCGAGCTGGGCCGCCCGCTCCGTTTCGACGGTCTCGGCCCGCTGGGTGCTTCCGAGCACCACCGTCGGCTGCCCTACCTGGCGAACAACCGCATGGCGATCGGTCAGAACCCTGAACGGCGCCACGTCGAACAATGGGTCCGGGTCAGGCTCCGCATAAGGCCCGGAATCAGTCAGGGCGAGCGCCGGGCGATCGACGGCCCGCCGGGCGGTGTCAGGACGCCGCAGCAAGATACGGCTCCCACAGCGGGTCGACGTCCGAGAGGTGGCGGAGCCGCCACAGATACCCGTCCGGAGGAGCCGGCTTCACGCGCAACGTCCACCCCAACTCGGAGAGCAGGAGGTCGGCCTTGGTGAGGTTGTCGCGCTTGCAGGCCGCCACCACGTTCGACCAGTCGTGCGTCCCACCCCGGCTGCGGGGAATGACGTGGTCGATGGTGTCGGCCGGCTCGGAGCAATAGACGCACAGGCCGCCGTCCCTCCGCAAGACGGAGCGTCGGGTCACCGGAGGCGTGCGGGCCCAGCGCGGGATGCGCACCATGTGGGCGAGACGGACGATCGAAGGAACGTCCACGTCGAGCGAAGCCGAGTGAAAGACGGAGCAGTCCTCGCGGAAGGCCACGGGTTCGGCCCGGCCGGCCAGAACGAGGACGACGGCCCGGCGATCGGATACGAGTGCCAGCGGCTCATACGTCGCATTGAGCAGGAGCACTCGCTCCATCTTCAGGCCACCAGAAAGGGGCGTATGGGAGCCGCCGGCGGGATCGGGGCTCGACGTGCGGCCCAGCGGGAGTTGGCTCCGGCCATCAGAGAAGTCACTGCGCTCAGAGGCTACCCGCGGCGGGGGTGGGTCCTTCGACACCATCGGAGGTAGGCCACGACGTCGTGGCGTTCGACGACGGCCTCCGGCCCCGTGCCGCCGAATGCCGTGACCAGTCGGAAATCCCAGTAGGCATCGCCTGGAACGGGGAGAAATGGCGGCCGGCGCCACCAACCGCGGCGTGAAAGACGGGCCAGCGCAGCGACGCCCGCCCACCACAGCGAAGGGTGGGGAACCACCGCCGAGAGCACGACCACGACGTCTTTGCCTCTGCGACGTCCGCTTCCACGGCCGCTTGCGTCCCGACAGCGCAGACGACGACCCGCTCACGGCGCCCCGTCCAAGCCCCGCCACCCCACACAGCCGGCCCCGATCAGAGGTCCCCGATCGCCCAGCCCTCCCGGCACGACCTTGGCCCCTCGGGCGAACTCCAGCCCGCAACGAAGCTCCACCTCTTTTTGGGCGGCGGCGAAGAACGGATCACCGAAGCCCAAGGCCACCGATCCGCTGACGACGGCAAGCGGGAGATCGAGGAGATTGACGACCGACGCCACCGCGCGACCCACCAATGTTCCGGCTCCGTGCGACGACATCGGGCGGCGCCAGTGCCGCCGGCCGGCCCGTGATCTCGGCCAGCGCGGAGCCGGACGCCTCCGCCTCGAGGCAGCCCCGACCGCCGCATGCGCACACGACGACCGTCGGGCTCGACGACCACATGCCCGATATGGCCGGCGTTGCCCGAACGACCCTCCGAGCAGCCGCCCATCGAGGACGATGCCGCCGCCGATGCCGGTCGATACGACCATGGCGATGAAGTTGCGCTCCCCGGCCGCGGCACCTATCCAACCCTCGGCCAGAGCCAGCGCCTTCGCATCGTTGTCCACGAACGTCGGCACGCGAGGTGAGCTCCCGCAACCGTGCCCGCAGGGGAAATCCTCTCCACCCGCCGATATTGAGGGGCGAGACCGTTTCCCCTCCCGGACTCATCGGACCCCCACAACCGACGCCGCACACCACGATCGAAGCTTCGGCATCCGCTCCGACTGCTGCACCCGCCGCACCCGTGCCGGCCCGGCCGTCGGTGACGTGCTGGACGAGGTCGACCACGGTCTGCCACAGCATTTCGGCGTCCTTTTCACCGGGACCCGATGTCGGAGGTGTCGGAACCTGTTCCCTCCGATGGAGATTGCCTCGGCGATCCACGAGCGCCACCGCCATTTTGGTGCCGCCGATGTCGACGGCCAACGCCAGGTCCGTCACCACGATCTCACGACCGACCGGGCACTGGACCACGAGCAAGCGGGAGAACCCGCTGGAAGTTCAGTTCTCTCGACGGTGGAACCTGGTGCGGAACCAGTCGCGCGCTTCGGTGACCGCTCCCTCGAAGCCATTCGATGCGGCGGACGCCTTCGACTGCTCGCCGTCCCTGCCGTGGGTGAGGTCGTGCCATCCGGCCCGGCCCATGCGACGGAGATTGCGTTCGAACACGACGGCCGAGCCGAACATGATCACGACACCGATGAAGCCGACCACCGGGGTCTTGGCGAAGAACGCGACCAGGACGACCACGCCGAGGACGAAGGTGGCGGCAGCCCACTTGCAGTAGCGACCGGCGTGTCGGTACACGGACTCCGAGCGGACCCTCTCGGCGAACTCGGGGTCCTGACGAACCAGGGACTCCTCGAGCTCCGCCAGTATCCGCTGTTCGTGCTCAGAAAGAGGCACGACCCACACCCCCCACACCTCGGCCCATCATCCCGCCCGATCCAGCGCCGAACCTGTTAGTCACGACCATGCACTGCCCATATTTGCACGCGTTCTCCACACTGACAATGCGGGCCTGCCCACTTCGCCCTTGCCTGGCCGCTGCCACGCCTGTCAGCTTACGGCCAGGCCGACGCACACGGGACGCGGCGACCCCTCCTTTTTCCCACCCGGACCCTCGGAAGCCTCGGGAGCCGCGATGATTCCCAGGCGCCGTTAAGCAGGCGATATGGTGCGCCCACTTCCCAGAGCCGCCCGGTGGCCACTCGGCAGCCGCTCTGAGAGGGGTCCGAGAAGGAGCGCCCATGTCCGAGACCGAGGTCCCGAATCTCCCCCTGGAGGCCGAATGAGCCGTCTCCCCGAGTTGCTCGGCACGCTCCCCCGCCGGGTCGAGCGCACGCCCTACGAGATGGTCTTCGTCTGCACGGGAAACATCTGCCGCTCCCCGATGGCCGAGGTCGCAACCAGCGTCTTGGCCGAGGCCACCGTCCTCCCCGATGGCACGGCGCTGGGCGACCGGCTGGTCATCACCAGCGCGGGCACCGGGCCCTGGCACGACGGCGAGCCTATGGACCCCCGGGCGAAGGCCGCCCTGCTGCGTGCCGGGTATCCCGACCTGCCGCACGTCGCCCACCAGATCTCGGTCCCGCGGTTGCAGCGGTCCAACCTGATCCTCGCCCTCGATGGACGTCACCAGCAGACACTGCGCAGTCTGGGCATCGAGCCGTCGCGCCTGTTCCCCTTGCGGGCGTTCGACCCTTCTTCGGGGTCGGACACCGACGTGCCTGATCCGTACTACGGCGATGAAGCGGGGTTTGACACCTGCCTCGAGATGATCGCCAACGGGTGCAAGGGTCTGGTCGCCGCGCTCGCCTCGCTGTGGGAGGAACTGCCCGGCCCCGGGTGACCCGACTCCACAGTGAGCAGAGACGCTCTGAGCAAGCTCTGAAGTGTGTGCCATAGTGCCGAAGTGGTCTCACGGAGGGTCAGGCGCCGGCGCCGTCAGTTCGCCACGGTCGGCGTCCTGCTCGTTCTCTTCCTGATCTATCTGGCCTTCTTCTCCGGTGGAGGCTCCAAGCCACCCGAACCTCCGCCGCACCATGCCGCCACGACGACCGAGACATTCCCCAAGCACTCTCCGCTCAACCCCTCGTGGAAGGGAGACGGCAAAGCGGTCACCATGGCGTTCGGCGGCGATGTCCACTTCGAAGGGGCGGTGGGCCAGCGACTCACCGAGGATCCGGCCACGGCGCTCGGCAACACGGTGAGCCAGCTGTTGGCCAACTCCCAGTTGCGCATGGTGAACCTCGAGAGCGCGCTCACGGACGGCCAGTGCCCCCAGCGGCAGGACAAACCCTTCATCTTCTTCGCCCCACCCACCGCTCTGACCGCGCTGCGCAATGCCTCCGTCACGGTGATCTCCCAAGGCAATGATCACGCGATCGACTGCGGCCAGGCGGGCCTGGCCCAGGGCCTGGCGGCCGCCAAACAGGTGTCGTTCCCCATGGTCGGCGTCGGCGGCAACGCGGCGCAGGCCTTCGCCCCCTATCGGACCACGATCAGGGGGCAGCGCATTTCCGTCATCGCGGCCACGCAGATCATCGCCCCCAACCTGGTGAGCACCTGGACGGCCACCTCGAGCCAAGGCGGCGTCGCCTCCGCGTTGAACCCGACCCAGTTGGTCCGGGCCGTCCAGGTGGCCCGGCGCACGTCCGACACCGTCGTCGTCTATCTGCACTGGGGGGCCGAAACGGTGGCCTGTCCGGCGCCCGAGCAAGAGCCGCTCGCCGGCCAGCTGGTCAAGGCCGGCGCCGACATCGTCATCGGGAGCGGTGCGCACGTCCTGCTCGGCGGGGGCTACCTCGGCACCGCCTACGTCGACTACGGCCTCGGCAACTTCGCGTTCTACGACAACACCGCTCCCGAGACGGACAGCGGCTCACTTCTCGTCACGGCCGTCGGACGTCACATCGTGGCGGCGACATGGCGTCCGGCCACCATCGTGTCCGGCCTGCCGCAGCCCCTGACCGGCACCCCGGCGACGACCGCCCTGGCGAGCTGGAATGCCGCGCAGAGTTGCACGAACCTTTCGGCGGCCCCGACGGCCAGCCAGGCCTCCGAGCGGGGGGAAACCTCGCCCTTCGTCGCCCCCACGACGACGACCACAGCTCCGGCGACGACGACCACGACGGCGGGCCCCCCGTCGAAGACGACCACCACCACGACCACGAAGCCGACCACCACGACCACGAAGCCGACGACCACCACGACGACGTCACCCCCCACGACGACGCAACCGACCGACAACGCCGGGTAGGTCCCCGATCCGCTACGGCGAGAAGAAGCGCGGCAGATAGTGCCGATTCGCCGCCAGCAGGGCATCAGCCAGATCAGCGGCCAGGGGGTACTGGCCGACCAACGGGTTGGCCAGGAGGGCCCGGACCACATCGTCCCTACTGCCCGAGCACGCCGCCTTGACCGCCAGTTGCTCGTACGCCTTGGCGTGTTGGACCAGGCCCAGCATTTCGGGAGGGAGCGGCCGTTGCGCGATCGGGTGGGCACCGGCGGCATCAACGACCGCGCGCGTCTCTACCACTGCATCATCGGGCAAGCCGGCAATGGCGCCGTTGTTCCGCATGTCGACGACCTGCATGTCACCGGTGCCGGCGTGCAGCGAAGCCATGAGGCGGACGGCGGCCAACGAGTAGTACGCGCCACCCCGAAACGACAGCCCATCGGGCTTCGTCACCAGCGCCGGGTCGCGGTACTCCTCGAGAAGGGTGGCCTCCAGCTCCGCCACCACGTCCGCCCTGGGCCGGTACCCGGGCGTGGACTGCTGGGCGACGTCAGCGTCGTGTTGGTAGTAATAGTGCACGTAGTACGACGGCAGCGCCCCCAGCAGTCGCAACGCCTCTATCGGGCTCCCGCTTTCGAGCGCCAGCTCGGGCCCACGGGCGGCGAAGAGCTCGGGCAGGCGATCCCCGGCCTCCCCGGTGACCCGGGCCGAGCGGATCCAGCTCAAGTGGTTCAATCCCACGTGCTCGATCTCCACACGGTCGGGATCGACACCGAGATAGTGGCCCAGGCGCCGCTGACCCCAGATGGCCACGTTGCACAGGCCGACGGCCCGATGACCCTCGTCGAGCAACGCTTGCGTGACGATGCCGACCGGGTTGGTGAAATCGACGAACCACGCCCCGCGGTTCGCGCGGGCCGCCGTCTCTTCGGCCAACTCGAGCACTGTCGGCACGGTGCGCAACGCTTTGGCCAACCCACCCACCCCCGTGGTCTCCTGCCCGAGGCAGCCGTAGCCGACGGGGAGCGTCTCGTCCACGTGGCGCGCCGCCTGCCCTCCGATGCGCAGTTGGACGACGACGAAATCCGCCCCTTCGAGGGCCGCATGCCGGTCGGCCGTCGTGGAAAAGGTGCCGCCCCAGCCGCGATGGCGCAGGATGCGCTCCGCCAGGCCCCCGACGATGTCGCGCCGCTCCTCGCTGGGATCGAGCAGGACCAGATCGTCCACGACCATACGGTCCTCGTGGTCGCACAGACCGTCGACGAGCTCGGGGGTATAGGTGCTGCCGCCGCCGACGACCGCAACCTTGATCCCCACACGATGCAACGTACTATCCGACCATGCGCGACAGCCCCGAACCGATCGTGCTGGCGCTCGACGGCGGCAGCACGAAGACAGATGCCGTGCTGGTGGCCGCCGACGGCACACTGCTCGGTCGTTCCCGCGTCGGTCCGAGCAATCACCAACTCGTGGGCCTCGACGGCGCCATGGACGCCGTGGGCGCCGCCATCGCCGCCGTCACCGAGGCCGCCGGCATCACCGAGCCGCCGTTCCCGCTCTGCGACATCGGCGTGTATTGCCTGGCCGGCATCGACCTTCCGATTGACGAAGAACACCTCGCGCCGGCGATCGCTCTGCGGGGTTGGACCGGTTCGGACCTCTTGTTCAACGACACGTTCGCCGTATCACGGGCTGGCACCAGCTCCACCTGGGGCATCGGCGTCGTCTGCGGCACCGGGCTGAACTGTGCCGGCATCGGTCCCGACGGGGCCGCCGTTCGTTTTCCTGCTCTGGCCGAGCTCTCCGGGGACTTCGCCCCCGGCGGCTCGTGGCTGGGCGTGCGGGCCCTGGGGCTGGCGCTGCGTGCGGGGGACGGGCGAGGGTCGCCCACGGTGCTCCGCACCCGTGTGCCTGCGCATTTCGGCGAGGTCGATGCCGAAGCCGTCCTCACCGGCGTCTACAGCGGAACCATCCCCTATGGGCAGTTGTTCGAACTGGCGCGCGTGCTTGCTCGACGCGGCAGCAGAGGGCGATGCCGCCGCCCGCGCCGCAGCGGACACCTTGGCCGACGAAGTGGCGGCCTTCGCCGGGGCGGCGATCTCGCGGCTGGGCGTGCACGACGCCGCGGTCGAGGTGGTTCTCGGAGGTGGCATCTTCGACACCCACGACGCCGGCTTTCATGGCCGGGTGGCCGACGGGATCCTCGCCGTGGCCCCGGGCGCGGTCCTCCGTCGGCTCACGGTGCCCCCGGTGTTGGGCGCCGCCCTGCTCGGTCTCGATGCGATCGGCGCCGCCGACGGAGCCAAGGCCCGGCTACGCGCCGCCCTCACGGACAGCTGAGCGCCCGGACGCTCCCTTCTCTACGTCGTTCCGGGATTCCCACCCCCGGCCGCCGCGGCGGCCGCCTCGGTCTCATGGGGGAGCGCGTCTTCGAGCATCTTCTTGTCATCGGCCAGAAGTGAGCTGGCGAGTTCTTTCACCAATTCGACGATCTCGGGGTGTTCGGCCGGATTCCATCCCTCGAGCAACTCGGTCAGCCCGGTGCGACGTGCTTCGGTCAAGCGGTCCATCGCGGCGAATCCGGCCGGCGTCAGGTTCACGTCGTGGTCGTTGCCTCGCTGCACGACGACCACCATGCCCGCGGCGACCAAGCCACGAACACCCTGTTGGAGGATCTCCCGGCTGACCTTCAAGCGCGCAGCCACCTCCAGCACGGTTTCCCCCGGCCGGTCCGCCAGGCGGTAGAGCAGCCAGCACGACTGGGGTGGAAGATCGATTCCGGCTCGCTGCGCCATCGTGTGGTACAGCTCGACGCGGTTCTCCCGGCTGGCTATCCGTTCGAGGGACAGTTCGATTTCTTGGAGCGACGAGCGAGGCTCGGGGAGCCCGAAACCTTCGCTGACTTCGAGCGTCGATATCGACCGCCGCAGCGGAAGTTCCGGCAGGAACCAGCTGAGGAGGAACGCGAACGCCGCGATGGGGACGGCCACCAGGAAGACGGTCTGCAGGGACGCGGTGATCGCCGCGAGGATCTTGTCGTAGACCACCGGGAACAGCCGGGCCAACTGGTGCAGCGTGAAAGGATCCAGCGTCTGCAAATTGACCTTGGTCCCCTTGGGGAGCGAGGTGATGACCGGTTCGAGCTTGTGGGTCAGGACGTTGGCGTAGATCGCCCCGAAGACCGCTGTGCCGAACGATCCTCCGATCATGCGGAAGAACGTGGCCCCCGACGTCGCCACGCCGAGATCCTCGTACGAGACCGCGTTCTGCACCGCCACGACCAGCACCTGCTGGGTCAGTCCGAGCCCGACCCCGAACACGAACATGTAGAGCGCCGTCACCGGCACGCTCGTCTGGATGCCGATGAGGGAGAGAAGGAAGGCGCCCAGTGTCATGCAGGCCGTGCCGAGAATGGGGAAGATCTTGTAACGACCCCACCGGGTCACGAGGCGACCGGAAATGATGGATGCCCCGAACAGACCGAACATGAGCGGAAACAAACGCAGGCCCGAGAGCGTGGGGCTGACGTTTTTCACATCTTGCAGGAAGAGAGGCAGGAACGTCACCGCACCGAACATGGCGAACCCCATGACGAAGCCGATGGCACTCGAGGCCTGGAAGACGCGTAACCGGAAGAGCTTGAGCGGAATGACCGGTTCCTTGGCCCGGTGTTCCACCAGAAGGAAGAGGAGCGTCAGGACGATCCCGCCGAGGGCCAGCGCCACGCTCTGGCGTGACGCCCAGCTCCACGAGATACCGCCGAGACTGGCAAAGAGGATCAGGGCGGTCGCCGCGCCGGAAAGCGTCAGCGAGCCCAGGTAGTCAATGCTGTGATGTACCCGGCGCAGCGTTCCCGGCAACACCGCCCCGGTGACGATGAGGGCCAGTATGCCGAAGGGCAGGTTGATGTAGAAGACCCAGCGCCAGGAGAGGTAGGTCACGCACAGGCCGCCGATGAGCGGACCGACGACGGTCGCCACGCCGAACATGGCCCCGAAGAGACCCATGTAGCGGCCGCGCTCGCGCGGGGAGACGACGTCGCCGATGATCGTCTGGGCGCCGACCAGCAGGCCGCCACCACCCAGACCCTGCAGGGCACGAAACGCGATGAGCTCGGTCATGGTGTGGCTGAATCCCGCCAAGGCCGAGCCGACGACGAAGATGACAATGGCGGCCTGGAAGAAGACCTTGCGGCCATACTGGTCCCCCAACTTCCCCCACAGCGGGGTCGAGACCGTTGAAGCCAGCAGGTAGGCCGTCACGACCCATGTGAGATGGGAACCGCCGTGGAGATCTCCGACGATCGTGGGGAGCGCAGTGGAGACAATCGTCCCGTCGAGAGCGGCCAGTAAGAGCCCGAGGAGGAGCGCACCGAGGATGAGCCAGAGCCGGCGCTTTGTCATCGGCTCCGCCGCAGGGAGCGCCGTCACCGTCACGCTGGACTCCCTCCGTCGGTCACCGTGCTCGCCCCCTCGTGGAAATATGTTGATCCGGGTGCCATCTTGCCAGGCCGGACCGCCGGCGACACCGAATCTCGTCTCGTGAACCACACGACACGGCATCGGACGCCGCCGCCGCCGTGGCACCCGCAGGCATGGGCCGATGCCCTGGCCCAATTCGGACGCACTGAGATGGCCGGAGGGGTCGTCCTCGTGGTTGCCCTCGTGACGGCACTGATATGGGCGAACCTCGATTACCACAGCTATGTCGCGGCATGGGGCCACCGGGTGACGACCGGACCGGGGCCGCTTCCCGCCGCGTTGCGGACCGTGGAGAACGAGGTCGACAACGGCTTGATGACGATCTTCTTCCTCGCCGTGGGCCTCGAGATCGGACGGGAAGTCGCCGACGGGTCGCTGCGTGATCGCCGCAACGCGCTCCTCCCGGTACTGGCCGCCCTGGGCGGCATGGCCGGCGCTGCGTTGGTCTACCTGGTCACGATCGCCGCGCTCGGGTCCCACGCCCACGGTGACCTGGCCCGGGGCTGGGGCATCCCGATGGCCACCGACGTCGCCTTCACCCTCGGCGTCATCGCTCTCCTCGGACGCCGTGTCCCGCAACCGTTACGTGTGTTCGTGCTTGCATTGGCGGTTGCCGATGACATCGCCTCGGTTGTCGTCCTGGCGCTGGTGGCGTCGACGAAGATCCACTACGGCTGGTTGGCGGCCGCCGTGGGCGCACTTGTCGTGATCTTCCTGCTGCGCCGGCGCGTCCGCGACCCGTGGTGGCCCTACGTCATCGCCGCGTTGGCAAGCTGGTACCTCTTCGCCCGTGCGGGCATCGAGCCCACCCTCGCCGGGGCCTTCGTCGGCATCATGGTCCCGGTCGCCCGGGGCGCACGCGCCGGACGCTCCCTCGAGGGCCCGGTGCACGCAGTGTCGAGCTACATCGTCCTCCCACTTTTCGTCGTCGCCAACGCCGGAGTGGTGCTGACCGGCGCGGTGTGGCACACATCGGGTTCCACGTCGGTGATCTGGTCCATCTTCACCGCTCGCATCGCGGGGAAGATGTTGGGGATCACGCTGGCGGTCGCACTGGTCGTCCGGCTCGGACTCTGTGGATTGCCTGATCGGACGACGTGGCGGCACATCATCGGCGTGAGCCTGCTCTGCGGCATGGGGCTCACCGTCCCCCTGCTCTTTGCACACGCCGTCTTCGGCACCCGACCCTTGCTCTTCTCCGGCGCCCAGGTGGGCCTGCTCCTCGGCTCACTCGGCGCCGCACTGGTCGGGAGCGCGGTGCTCCTGCGCGCCCGCCCACCCGATGCCGATCCGGGACCCCGCGCCGCCGCCGTGCCGCGGGCCGCCGTCCCCGCCGTCCCCGCCGTCCCCGCCGTCCCCGCCGTGAAAGGCTCGCCGTCCGTTCCCGTAGAGACAAAGCACCCCGGAGAGAGTTGACCCCATGAGGACCCGACTGACCCGACTGCTCGGCATCGAGCACCCCGTCATGCTCGCCGGGATGGGTGGTGTCTCCTACGCCGCGCTGGTTACCGCGGTCACCGCGGCGGGGGGATTCGGCTGCCTGGGCGCCTCCACCATGGATGACGCCACGATGACCGCGGAAATGGCAGCCGTGCGTGGTGCGACGGGCAAACCCTTCGGTGTCGACCTTCTCACCGCCATGCCCGGGGGCATGCACGCCCAGGTGGAACGCATCATCGACGGCGGCGCAACCGCCTTCGTAGCGGGCCTCGGCGTTCCTTCCGAGGTCGTCGAGCTCTGTCACCGCAACAACGTGGTGGTCGTCAGCATGTGCGGCAAGGTGGCCCATGCGATCCGTGCCGTCGAAGCCGGGTGTGACCTGGTGGTGGCGCAGGGAACCGAGGCCGGCGGCCATACCGGGCAAGTGGCCTCGTTCCCGTTGATCCCTCAGATCGTCGATGCCGTCGGCCGCTTCGTCCCTGTGGCGGCGGCCGGTGGGATCTTCGACGGCCGCGGCCTTGCGGCTGCGCTCGCGCTCGGGGCAGACGGCGTCTGGGTGGGCACCCGGTTCATCGCCACACCCGAGGCCCGTGGGGTGCGTGGCTACAAGGAGCGGCTGCTGGCCAGCCACGAGGATCAGACCACGGTGAGTCGGGCCTATTCGGGGAAGACCATGCGGGTGGTCCGGAACGCCCATACGGACTATTTCGAGGCCCACCCCGACGAGCTCGAGGGTTTCCCCGAACAGATCGGCGTCTCCTACCGCACCGGCGTGATGCATCTCGGGGGCGACGCTGACACCGAAGGAGTCGAGCCGAACAAGGAGTGCTACCCCGCGGGGCAAGCGGTCGGGGGGATCAACGACCTCGTCCCCGCCGGTGAGCTCGTGCGACGGTTCGTGGCCGAAGCTGAGGCCACGCTCGGCCGGCTATCCGACGTCAGATAACCCGTTCGGACACACGACGCCTACGGTTGCACCACGGCGTGCAGCTCGAAGTGCTCCGTCGACATGGCATCCAAGAGCGCGGGCGGAAGGTTCGGCTTCACGTGTTCGTTGAACCAAGTTTCCTGCTGCGCCTGGCTTTCCCAAACCTCGCCGACGTTGAATCCGCCGGACGTCGGATAGGCCACGTGCATGATGAAGCCGGGCTGCTTCTTCACCAGTTCGTGGAGTATCGGAGCCCCCTGGTCGTAGGCCGCCTGGTCCATTCCAGGGGCAGTAATCCTGACGAGCACGGTCACGGAGTCTCCATTCGCAGTGGCGGTGGGGCGCACGCTACATCGATTGCCCCGTCGATGCGTGTGCCGTTGCCACGTGCTCACTCGAGGGGCACGCCGAGGGTCGGGGGGTCAACCGAGCCGAGGGGGCACACGACGCCAGTTCCGCGGATGCCGCAATAGCCCCCGGGGTTCGCCGCCAGATACTGCTGGTGGTACGGCTCGGCGTAGAAGAAGGCATCGGCGGGAGCGATCTCCGTGGTGATCGCGCCGTGGCGGGCGGACGTGAGCGCCGCCTGAAACGTTGCCGAAACCGCGTCTGCGGTGGCCACCTGCTCCTGCGTGGTGGTGTAGATCGCCGAGCGGTACTGCGTTCCCCGGTCATTGCCCTGACGCATGCCCTGGGTCGGATCGTGGCTCTCGAAGAACGTCCGCAGTAGCTCCGCATAGCTGACAACAGCCGGGTCGAACACCACCTGCACCACTTCGGCGTGCCCGGTACGGCCACTGCACACCTCGCGATACGTGGGGTTCAACGTGTATCCACCCGCATACCCCACCGCAGTCGTGACGACGCCCGGGAGGTTCCAGAACACCCGCTCGGCTCCCCAGAAACACCCCATCCCGAAGATGGCCCGCTCCGATCCCTCGGGAAACGGCGCGGTGATCCGAGCGCCCAGGACCAGGTGGGGCGCCATGACGACCATCGCTTCGGGCCGTCCGGGCAGGGCGCTACCGGGATCCGGCAGCACCGACTTGTGGGACCTGAACAGCTTCATGAGCCCTCCCAGTATGCGGGCCCGACCTGCAGATCACGGCGTCGCCCAAGGAAATTCCCAAAAGTTTCGTGACATCTTCGGAATTCTATGATATATCATTAGTGTTCAACGTAATAACCAACCGAGAAGGATTTCAAACTTGAGAGACCACACCGAGAACCACGGACATGGCAGGACCCACGACCACCGCGGGCACGACCACTGGGGCCACGACATTCGAAGCGGCCACGACGACACAAGGAGAGTTCACATGAACCACGAACCACATCACGACCACGACCACGACCACGACCACGATCACGATCACGACCACGACCACGAAGTGCCGGGAAGCCCCCGGGGCGGTCGGCGGGGTCCGGGGCACGGCCGAGGCCCCCGGGGCGACGGTGGCGGCCGGGGACGATGGGGCGGCGAACGAGGCGGCTGGGGCGGCGGTCGCCGCATGCAGCGCGGCGACATCCGACGGGCCATCCTCTCGGCGCTGCAAGAAGGGCCGGCCCATGGCTATGCAGTCATGCGCCGTCTGGAAGAGATGAGCGGTGGACTTTGGCGACCGAGCCCCGGCTCCGTCTACCCGCACCTGCAGATGCTCGAGGACGAAGGCATGGTGAGCTCGTCCGAAGGGGACGGAACCCGTGTTTTCCACTTGACCGAGGCCGGCGTAGCCGAGGCGGCCGGTGAGGCTCCACTCCCCTGGCAGGCTCGTGGCGAGGGTGACGATCAGATCCGCAACTTGCGGTTGGCCGTCACGCAGCTCATGAGCGCGGCCAAGCAGCTCTCCGGCGCCGGTGAGAACGAGCAAGTCGAGCGCGGCATCGCTGTCGTGCAGAAGGCGCGCAAAGAGCTCTACCAGATATTGGCCGAAGACTGACCGACTTCGTTCGAGACCTGGAAAGGTACTGTGAGGATGCGATGACCGTGACCACCGATGTCGACGCCGTGCCCGCCGTGAACGGCGAGGTCGGTCAACCCATCATCCAGACGGTCGATCTGGTCAAGACGTACGCCGGCACCGACTTCCGCGCCGTCGACGGGCTCAACCTCACTGTCGCCATGGGCGAGGTCTACGGCCTCCTCGGCCCTAATGGGGCCGGAAAGACGACGACGGTGGGCGTGCTCACAACCAGGGTGATCCCCACGGGCGGGCAGGCCTTCATCGGTGGCATCGACGTCGTGGCCCATCCCACCCTGGCCAAACAGATGATCGGCGTGGTCTCCCAACAGAACACCCTGGACCGGCAGCTGACACCGTGGGAGAACCTCTACTTCCACGGTCGGCTGTTCGGGATGGGGAAGCGGGAATCGAAGCAGACCGCCGACGAGCTGCTCGAGCAATTTCAGCTCACGCGCTTTGCCGGGGCCTCGGTCTACGCATTGTCGGGCGGCATGGCGCAGCGCCTCATGGTGGCGCGGGCCATCTTTCACCGTCCGGCCATCCTCTTCCTCGACGAACCGACAGCGGGACTCGACCCACAGGGCCGCTTGGCCCTGTGGGACCTCCTGCGCGAGCTCAACGCCGACGGACAGACGATCATGCTGACCACCCACTACATGGAAGAAGCCGACAAGCTCTGTGATCGGGTTGCGATCATGGATCACGGCAGGATCCTCGCCCTGGACACCCCGAGTGAGCTCAAGCGAAGCGTAGGGGCGGACACGATCGTCACCGTGAAGGCGGAGGGAGACACCGAGGCGCTGGCCGCCGCCTTCAACCGGCGGATCGAAGGGGTGACACGGACGCGTCCCGTCCCGGGTGGTGTCGAGCTCCATGTCAAGGGCGCCGATCGCCTGGTGCCCCGCATCGTCGAAGCCGCCGAAGCAGAGGGATTCACCTTGGCGGACCTGTCCGTCGCCGAGCCCACGCTCGAGACCGTTTTCATAGGACTGACCGGAAAGGACCTGCGCGACTGATGACCGCAACGACTGCGCCCGGCCAAGCGCTGACTGTCGCCGGGGCCGAGAAGCCCTCGCGACGGGTGGCGACCGCTCCCACCCGTTCTGCGACCGCGGCCAGTTGGACGTCGCTCCGGGCCTTGATCCTGCGCGACCTGATGGTCCTGCGCAAGCACCTGGTGGAGTTCACGGTTCGCACCCTGGTGCAGCCCTTCCTCCTCTGTTTCGTCTTTCTCTACGTCTTCCCCAAAATCGGGCAGGGCATCGGTGCATCGAACATTCCCGGGGCCGAGTCCGCCTTTGCGACGGTTCTCGTCCCCGGCGTGGTCGGTCTCTCCATCATGTTCCAGGGCATCCAGGCCGTCGCCATGCCGTTGGCACAGGAGTTCGGGTTCACGCGCGAGATCGAGGACCGGGTCCAGGCGCCCTGTCCCATCTGGCTCGTCGCCATCTCCAAGGTGCTCTCGGGCGGGGCGCAAGGACTCCTTTCGGCCATCGTCGTCCTCCCGATCGCGTCGGTGATCCACGCGGCCGGCGTCGAGGCGGACATCCATCTGCATTGGCTGCTCATCATCACCCTGGTCCCACTGTCGTGCCTGGCCATGACCTCGCTCGGTCTCTTGCTGGGGACCAGCTTCGAGCCCCGCAACCTCGGCCTCATGTTCGGTTTCATCGTCCTGCCCATCACGTTCCTCGGGGGCACCTACTACCAGTGGACGCGGCTCGCGCCGGTCAAGGCGGGCGGCGTCCACTGGCTGCAGATCATCGTGCTGATCAACCCCCTTATCTACGTCAACGACGGCATGCGGGCTGCGTTGACGAATGCATCCCACATGCACCTCTATGTGATCTATCCGGCGCTCTTCGCCTTCAGCGCGATCTTCATGACGCTCGGGCTGCGCAACTTCCGCCGCAAGGTGCTCGCCTGAACCGCTCCCCCGCCGTGCCGACCCGTTAGCCGCTCACCCGGTGGCTCTCTGCCCCGGGACACAACGGTGCCGGGGTGGACGGTCCGGCAGTGCCGCTCGGGGGCGTCGTGAAGTGGTACAGCAGGATCGACCCGCCCAACGTGCCCACGGGGCAGTACGCCCGTAGCCAGCTGAGCCCGTCATCGCGGAGTGCGCTGGTGAGATCGCTGGCCGATGCGGCGACCCACCCCGTGATGTGGCCGGGCGCAACACCGATCAGGCGCCGGGCCCCCGGGATATCGGCGTTCGTGATCCCCCGGGGCCCGAAGTACGCCACCCGCGGGTGGCGCCCGCTGCTCCATTGCACCAGTCCGGAGAAGTCTTGCCCCCAGTCCACATTGGAGTCGGTGGCGACCCGGTAGCCGGGGGCAAATGGCGCGGCCGTATAGGCGATCGAGTCGGGGAACGACAGTGCGGTGAGGACAGCGGCCGCCGCCAACACCACGCTGAGCGCCATCGCCATGAGCCGCCCGCTGACCAGAAGGGCGATCGGCGACGCCACCACGATCCACAACGCGATCGAGGGCAGGAGGTAGCGGACACCGAGCGTGCGCGGTCCCGGAAGCTCGAAGACGAACAGGACCAGGGCCGGGAGGACGACGGCCACCACTGTCTGACGGGCCGTCGCCCGGCTTACCCGACCCGACCTGACGGCGGCGATGAAGGCGAGCGGGCCGGCGATCAGCAGGACGAGTATCGGTGTCGTGACCTTGACCACCAACGACACCGGCCAGAACCACGGATTCGCCCCGATCCACCTGTGGCCGAGAAGGAAGCCGGGCGAGCTGGCCGTGTCATTCGATGCCAGGTACTTCACGCCCTCCACATAGGAATGCGGGAGTAGCAACCACGGATGCACCACCACACTCGGATCGAGGACGACGTAGACGGCCCAGACGACCAACCAGGTCGTCAACGCGATCAGCGCCACCGGACCCCAGCGCGCCCACGACCGCTCGCCCGCCCGGACCTGTGCGGCGACCACGACCCCGACTGCCACCGCCACCACCAGCAGACCGGTGACTTGGGCCGAAGCCACTGCGCCGCACGCGAGGCCGAGCCAGACGAGGGAGCGCCGATCTCTCGAGCGAAGCCAACGCACGAGCGCCCATGCGACGAGCACGGTGGTGAGCGCGAACGGGAGGTCGACCCCGTCGAGATGTCCCAGTCCGAGCACCAGCGGGTCGAGCAACCAGAGCAACGCCGCGACCACGCCCGACCACAGGCCGAACAGGAGGGAGGCCAACGCATAGAGCGCGAGCGCCAGCGCGCCGCATTCCAACAACGGCACGAGTCGCGACGCGAACGTCACCCGCTGCATGGTGCCGGCCTTCAGCTGCGCCGTGACGAAACGGGCGCTGTAACGGTGCTCGTTGTTGATCGTCCAATTCCCCGGGGGAATCACGGGATGGACGGCGAGAACCGGCAGAACCGCCAACACCTTGAACAGGGGTGGATGCTCGGGGTTGTCCGCCAGATCGTGATGCAGGACGGCCAGTGCACCCGAGGACACGTAGACGGGCTCGTCGAACGTCGCCGAGTCGTGCCATGCCTCGAAGCCGCCCAGGACCAGAAAGGCGGCGAGGGCCACCAGGACGAGCCCGAACCCGATCCGTCGTGCTGACCCGCTCCCGGCCGTCGTCCGTCTCATCCCGGGCGGTGGGGTTTGCGTCAACGGTCCGGCGGCGCTTCCCAGCCGTTGCCCTCCCGCTCCGTGACCATCAGGCTATGATTTTCACACATTTGTAACCAACTAAGACGATCAGGCCGTCTCGAAATTACGCATTCGTTGGGGCCGGGCGCCGGGATCGGCCAGGCTCGCCTCGGGCACACGGAAGCCATTCTCACCACATGACGACAACCGAAGACGACAATCGCCGGGCCGGGCCACCCCTGACGAACCCACGGGACAACGGCGATCTCGACTCGGTCCGGACACCTCGAACCGGGAGGCGCTCGTTCGGCGTCTGGCTCGCCGACCGGTGGGCCGATCCGGGGCAGCGCCGGGTGACGATCGGTTGGATGGTCTTCGCGGCCAGTCTCGTCGTGTACTACCTCGTTGCGGGCATCCCATGGTCGACCAACTCGGTGCTGCTCTACGTGGTGGCCGGTCTGGTCATTTCCAGCCTCGGCAGCGGCGTCCGCTGGAAGCGGCTGATGCTCGACTGGCTGCCCCTCATCGCCGTCCTCTTCGGCTACGGGATCCTCCGCGGCTACGCCTCCAACACGTTCTGGGGCCAACGATCCTCGGCGAACGGGAGCGTCGTCCAGGCCTTCTATTCACCGCAGGTGTGGTTCGACACGCACGTCTTCAGCGTCGACCCGACAGCGCAGTTGCAGCGTTGGCTCTACATCCCGGGCGAAATCCACTTCTGGGACTATCTCGTCTGGGCCTGTTACATGAGCCACTTCTTCACGTCGTTCATCATCGCCGGGGTCCTGTGGAAGACGAATTACCCGAAATTCCGCCGCTTCGTCCCGCTCTTCGTCGGACTCACCTTCGTCGGCTACATCACGTACGTGCTCTATCCCGCCATGCCCCCATGGATGGCGAGCGAGTTCGGGCATCTTCCCCCCACCACCCGGATCATCGATCAGGTCTGGGCGCACCTCCATATCGGGCTGGGGCAATCCCTCTTCGCCGGCGGCAGCAAATTCGACAACAACGTGGCGGCGATGCCCTCTCTCCACGGTGCGTACCCCATGCTGATCTGCCTCTTCTTCTGGAAGGGCTCCAGCCCCCGCAAGCGCATCCTTCTGGCCGCCTATCCGATCTGCATGGCCTTCTCGTTGGTCTATACCGCCGAGCACTTCGTGATTGACATCTTCGTGGGGTGGACCTACGCCTTCGCCGTCTTCTACTTCGGTTCCAAGTTGCTCGACCGCTGGGAGGCCAGGCGCATGCGGAAAAGCCTCGAGAAGACGGGTGGGACAGAGGAGCTCGACGCTCTGGAGCCTGACGCTCCCCTCATCACCTCGGGCTGACGCACTGGCGGAGCGCCGCCGAAAGCGGGCGACTTACCGGATCAGGCCGACGACGGTGACCACGACGACGGCGACACCGAGTACCCGGCGGAACGGATTGACCCCGCGGAGCACCTCGTCGAGGGCCCAGACGAGCAGGGCACCCACGGCGAGGACCCGCGTCAGACGGCCGGCTTCGCCTGCGGGGTGCGCGAGCCGCGCCACGACCGCCGCCACGAGGAACACGGACAAGGCGATGTTGGGCCACTGTGCGATGGTGACGCGCCCGTTCCGGCGATTGACGAACATCCACCGGAATGCGCGTCGGACCGATCCGGGACGCTCACCGCTGGGTGCGTTCGGAAGCAGTTCGGGTGCCATCGTGCCCTGCGCCTCCTTTGGCCGTACCCTCGGGACCTAGGGGAGCCGGGCCGGGCCAGGGCCGCCCCGAAGCCACGATCCGATCACCGGAGCGACTCCGAACAGCTGGAATACGGCGGTGGCGGTCCATCGGGATGTTACGGGAGAGAACGAAATTCCGCCCCCGGCCTCCCCGTAACGGACCCGGTCCCGGGGGCGCGCTTGTTTCCGGGCACAGCTGGGTAGGGTGAGCGCAGCGAAATCACAGGGCGATGGGCTGTCTTTGCACTGGGCCAGGCGGTCGACGGAGGGTTGGATGTCCGAGAACAGCGGACCAGGCGGGCAATCCGACCTCACCGAGGCCTATTCCTCGGTTCGTGCCACCACAGAGCGGCTGGCCGCACCCCTGAGCGCCGAAGACCAGACGGTGCAGTCCATGCCCGACGTCAGCCCGACGAAATGGCACCGGGCCCATGTCACATGGTTTTTCGAGACCTTCGTGCTCGGGCCGAACCTGCCCGGCTACCGCCCCTACGACGAAGCGTTCTCCTACATCTTCAACTCGTACTACGAGGCCCTCGGCCAGCGCCACCCCCGGGCCGAACGCGGGCTCATCTCCCGTCCCGGCATCGCCGAGGTCACCCGCTACCGGGAATCCGTCGACGAGGCGGTCGCGACGCTGCTGGAGCACGAGCTCGAACGCGGCGTGCCCGAGTTGATAACCCTCGGCCTTCATCATGAGCAACAGCACCAGGAACTGCTGCTCATGGATATCAAGCACGTCCTTTCGCGTAATCCCATGCGCCCCACCTACCTGCCGGAGTGCGCGATCGGGGGGCGGCGACGCGGCGCCACCCAAGGCCGGGTGGATCGAGCACGACGGCGGGGTGGCCGACATCGGGCACACCGGGAACGGCTTCGGCTTTGACAACGAGTTTCCCCGTCACCAGACCTATCTCGCACCCTTCGCACTGGCGGACCGGCCCGTCACTTGCGGAGAGTGGCTGTCCTTCATGGAGGACGGCGGCTACGGACGACCCGAGTTCTGGCTCTCCGACGGTTGGTCGGTCGTCATGACCCATGGCTGGGAAGCCCCTCTCTACTGGTTCCGTCACCCTGACGACCCCGCGCAGTGGCTGCAGTTCACCCTCTCGGGCGTGCGACCCGTCGACCCCGACGAGCCCGTCTGCCATGTGAGCTACTACGAAGCGGACGCTTTCGCGCACTGGACCGGGAGGCGCCTGCCCACCGAAGAGGAGTGGGAGACCATCGCCAACGGCGCCGGTGAGGGCACGAACTTCCTCGGTCTGGAGGCACCACATCCCCGCCCGGCCCTTTCCAACAACGCGCTCCTCGGCGATGTCTGGGAATGGACATCGAGTGCATACACCGCCTATCCGGGATTCCGGGCGGCCCCGGGAGCGGTCGGCGAGTACAACGGAAAATTCATGGTCAGCCAATACGTGCTGCGGGGGGGCTGCTGCGCCACCCCCCCTGGTCATACCCGCGCCACCTATCGCAATTTCTTCCCACCAGGAGCTCGGTGGGCCTTCAGCGGCCTGCGACTGGCCCAGGATCCCTGACCGGCCATGACCTACACCATCGATGTCCACGTCACTCCCGACGAAGTCCGTCGGCGCATGCGGGCCGACGCCATTGCCGGTCTCGAGGGCGATCCAAAATCGATCCCGCCCGTCTGGTTCTACGACGAACGCGGCAGTCAGCTCTTCGAGGAGATCACCCGGCTGCCCGAGTACTACCCGACGCGCGCCGAGCGGCACCTGTTGGAGACGCACGCGCCGACCATCGCCGAGATCTCCAAGGCCGACACCCTGGTCGAGCTCGGCGCGGGGTCCTGCGAGAAGACCCGGGTTCTCCTCAGCGCCCTCCGGAATTTGGGCACCCTGAGCACCTACGTGCCCTTCGACATCAGCGACGAGTTCCTCCGCGACGCGGCATCGACCCTCTCGGGGGAGTACGCGCCCCTCGCCGTCCATCTGGTCATCGGTGATTTCAGCGAGCATCTGGCGACGATCCCCACCGATGGGCGGCGCATGGTGGCGTTCTTGGGCGGCACGATCGGCAACCTCGACCCCTCCCGACGGGCGCGCTTTCTCTTCGATCTCAACTGCACCATGTCGAGCGACGACTCGCTGCTCCTCGGCGCCGATCTCGTGAAGGACCGCAAACGGCTGGTGGCGGCCTACGACGACGCTGCGGGCGTGACGGCACAGTTCAACAAGAACGTCCTCCATGTTCTCAACGAACAACTTGGTGGGAACTTCGATCCGGAGCTGTTCGCGCACGTGGCGTTGTGGAACGAAGCCGATCAATGGATCGAGATGCGCCTCCGGGCCCGAGTGCCCTCCGAGGTGGCGCTGCGCGAAGCCGGCATCTCCGTCCGCTTTGCCCAGGGCGAGGACATCCTCACCGAGATAAGCGCCAAGTTCACCGCTGAACGAGTCGAGGAGGAGCTCGGCGCGGCGGGATTCGTCGTCGACGACATGTGGGGGGCCGATGAAGGGGAATTCCTCCTCACGCTGGCCCATCCATTCTGCTGATCGGATCGGACCGAAGACCCCGGCGGTCCCGGCGGTTCGGCCATCGCCGGCCTGCGGTCACGATGAGGAGCAACAGCAGGAGCAGCGCTGCTCCTGCGCTGAGCGTGCTGGCCACGAGCCAGTGCCGGGGCTGATACGAGAAGTGGACCACATCGACGCCGGCCGGGACCGCGACCTGCTGGACCAGACCCCGCTTGTCCACCGGCTACGGTCACCTCGGGCCCGCCGTTGGTCGAGACGGTAGCCCGCCAGCCGCCGTCCCATGCCACGTCGCGGACGATGACGGCCGGGCCGCGGGCACGCACGCGTAGGGACTCGGTGTTGTCACTCTGCGCCAGCACGTCGACCGCGGAGGCCGTGGCGTGGCCCGCCGCGACCGCAAAGACGGGACGCGGCGCCTGCGTCCGCCCATAGAGGGTGTACTGATCGATTGAGCCCTCCTGGTGCCAGGGACCGGGCTGCACGGCACTGGAGAGCGCTCCATCAAGCTCGTAGGTTCTGGTTCCGACCACGATGTCCGCTTGGTGCGGCGGAAGTCGACCCGAGAGCACCTGGACCACCAGACCGACGGCCGCGCCGACGGGCAGACCACTCGTCACACTCCGCGCCCCCGGGGCCACCGCAACGGGAGTTCCCCACTTGGTTGTCCCGTGTGAGGTCACCGTACCGAACCTGACCGACGCCGACGTGGCGCCCCGAGCCAGCAACAAGGTCGCACGCGACGCCACGAGCGATTCCCCGAAGAACCATCTGCTCGACTGCCCAGCGGCGATCTCGCCGCGTGGTGCGGGATAGAAGCGGTACCCAGTGTCGGTGAAGTCGGCCCGGTCGCCCAGCGGCAGGACGGGATCCTCACCCTTCATCTCGGACGACTGACTGACCTCTTGCAGCGTGGTCGGTGCGCCGGTCAGGGGTACGAGGAAGTACTCGGGCGTGGTCAGGATGGCCTGGAGGTCGAGCTGGTCGAACGCGCCCGAGGCGAGACGCGGAACGTTGAGCTCGCCCTGGGCATGGGTCAACGTGGCCGCGTTGTAACTTCCGTCGACGATCGAGGCGTAGCCACCGATCGACGGGAGTCGCGCCAGGACGTTGGCGTCCGGCCGGCCGGTATCGGCCGTGGTGAGTCCACTGGAATAATCCTGCGGATCGTAGAAGGCGAAGCGTCCGCCCGGCGGCATGTGCCCGGCGACATAGTTCTCGACAACGGTGGTACCGGCGAGCAACGCATTCGAAGGAACGGTCAGGAGAGAGCCGGTCCCCGCGACCAACCCGAGATCGACCGCCATGAAGACCGCCACGACGGCGAACCATGGCCCCCGGCCCATGTCGGAACGGAGCCCAGGTCACGATGCCCGCCAGCAGGCAGAACCCCAACGCGATGAGACTCGCTTCGCGCACTGTGTGCACCTCTGCGGCCGATCCGGAAGCCGTGGTCAGTGACGTGACCAACGACCGCGGCGCGACGGCGGCCCAGGTGATCACGCCGAGCACCACCGAGAAGGGGATGAACCCGGCCCAGCGGTCGAAGCGCCGGAAGGCCCGGTCGCGGTCTTCGCACCGGTCGAGCCAGCCGGCGAAAAGGACACAGACGGCGACGGAGACATCGATCATGTTCCTGCTCTGCAAACGCTGGCGGCCGTAGAGCGGGATTTCGTTGAAGACATGCTCGAGGGGGGTGTTGGCCCCGAACGCGAGGAGGAGCCCGAGGAGGGCGATGATGTACCAGGTCCGCCGCTCGCGCCGGGCCAGGCGCGACGGCCACCGCGGATGCCAGAGCGTGAGCAGCGCGATGACCGGAAGGATCCCGACGTAGATGCCGACCTCGGGCAGGTTGTAGTGCGAGAAGAACTTCGCCTCCCCGAGGTGGCCGTAGCCCCCGAAGAGAGTAGGGCACCACCGACAGCAGTGCGTTGGCGGGTGCAAAGCTCCCCGAGCCCGTGAAGGAGGCGCCGAGCGCCGAGCGTTGGGAATTGCGAGATCGCGGCAATGCCCGGCAACCACTGCACGGCGGCCAGGGCCAGCGCCAACGCCGCGCCTCCACCGCACCGGGTCAGCACGCGCCGCCAGCTCGGGCGATCGAGCCCGGCGCACAGGGCGGCGTACGCGATGACCAAGAACGCCTCGTCGAGCATGGCTTCGGGCGCCCCTCCCAAGATCACCAGCGCAAAGGCGACACCGAGGAGAACGGACCAGCGCCAGCGGCCGTCCCGGACGATGTGCACCACCGCCAGCAACATGAACGGAAGTGAGGCGAATCCCTCGCTCATGTCGACATGGTTGACCTGGCTCAGGACGACACCGGAGAACGAGAACGCGATGGCGGCCAGCACACACGGGATCGTCGACAGTTTCAGCGCACGCAGGAACAGATACATCCCGATGGCGATGAGCGAGAAGAGGATGACTTCGGTGGCTATCCACGCCATGCGGTCGGGGAGAATCGCGAAGAGCCCGATCAGGGGATAGAACGCCCCGGCGTTGAAGCCGGCGAGGAGCGGCGTACCGCTGAAGAGGTACCGGTTCCAAAAGGGCAGTTCGCCATGGCGGTACATGGAACCGACCAGCACGTGGAGCGGGTAGTTCTGCTGCAGATTGTCACCCGTCATCAAGAGGTGGCCACCCAAGATGTCCGGAAGGATGAATGCCACAGCCGGGATGCCGATGAGGACCGCATAGGGCCACAAAGGCCCGATGTGCATACGCGCTGTCTTCACGAATTGACGATCTTCACCTGTAAGCCATCCTCATCTGGAACCCGCACATCGTGGAGCCTCTTTCCCCGGCTTTCTGGTCGGCGGAGAAAATGGGTTCCCTTACTGCATCTTCCGTTTTGGCGACAGCTAGATTTCGCCCCCGTGACGGCGCGCATTCTTCTGCGCAACACTGGGATTCCACTGAGGATGGCCGGGTTGCCATGAGAACGGGAACGGCCGGCGGAAGGACCAACGGGGATACGGCGACGTCGAGCGTCGAACGGGCCGCCCGGCGCCTGACCGCCACCGCCGTCCTGGGGTTCGTCGCCACGCTGTCCATCGTTGCGGGGGCACTGCTCGGCGGTTCGGCCTACGAGACCCACCTGCCGGGCGCATGGTTCTTCGGCATGCCCGGGGGTCCCCTCGGTTCGATCGGGTCGGACCTCGCACATCCGCCGATCTACGCCATCGTCGCCGTCTACGGCGGGATGATCCTTTCGGTGCGCGTATGGATCGGACTCTTGCGACACCTCTCGTCACACCAGGGCGTACGCGTGAGGAACGTCGTCTTCGTGGTGGTCATCTGGGCCTTGCCGCTCCTCCTGGCCCCGCCGCTTTTCAGTCGTGACGTCTACAGCTATGCCGGGCAGGGCGAGATGGTCAGCCACCACATCGATCCCTACGTCTACGGCACGGGGGTCCTCGGCTCCACGCCGTTCAGCACACTGCCCGACTCGGTGTGGACGAACACACCCTCACCCTACGGACCGACGTTCTTGGCCGTCGATGGCGCACTCGACAAGGCATCGGGTCACAGGATCCTCCCCGATATCTTCCTGTTGCGCCTCCTCGAGGTCGCCGGCCTCGCGTTGGTCGTCGCCGCGACCCCCACCATCGCCCGCCGCCTCCGGCGGGATCCGGCGCAGGCCGTCGTCCTCGGCGTCGGCTGCCCGTTGGTCCTGACCACGCTGATCGGGGGCGCCCACAACGAGGCCCTCATGCTCGGTCTGCTCATGGCGGGACTCGCCGTCGCCATGCGGTGGGGCACCATTCCCGGTGTCGTCCTGTGTGCGGTCGCCGCCGGCGTCAAATCACCGGCCCTGCTCGGTGTCGCGTTCCTGGGCTGGGCCTGGGCGGGGCCGGGTGCGTCCGTGGCGCGGCGGATCTTCCACACCGCCGGAGCGGGCCTGGTCGCGCTGGTGACCATGGAGTCGATTTCGTGGGGAGCGGGCAACGGCTGGGGCTGGCTCCGGACCACGACATCCGCCGACAAGTCCTTCACCGCCGTCACGCCGGTCAACGCGATCTCGAAGGCTGCCGCGGCCGTCGCGCATGTAGTCGACGTGCACTTCTCCGCCCTCGGCGCACGCACCGTGGTCAGTGCGATCGGGTTGGGGCTCGCCGCCGCCATCGGGATCTGGCTTCTCATCGACTCGTCCAACCACAACGTGCCGCGCAACCTCGGCCTCACCCTGCTCGTCGTGGCCCTGCTGGGTCCGATCCTGTGGAATTGGTACGCCACGTGGGGCGTGATCGTCCTCGCCCCGGCCGCCACGCACACGCTCCGGCGCGTCGTCATCGCCATCAGCACTTTCGAAGCCTTGGTGGGTATCTCATCGGTCAAGAACCTCGCCCTGACCACGGTCCATGCCGGGCCTCCTGCCCGACCTCATTCTCCTCGCGGCGATTTTCGCCGTCATCATCATCCCGTTGGGGCAGTTCGGACGGAGCCGCCCGTCGCGGCGGTCGGCTCCGGCGGGCACGGGCCGGCCCATGGTCGGCCTGCCGGCGTAGGGACCAGGCCCCTCGGCAGAAGAGGCCCGCGTCTGCGTTGGCCGCGTCTGCGTTGGCCGTGTCTCAGTTGGCCAGGTCGGCGGCCGAATGGACCGATTCGGGCCGCAGGCGGATCAGGAGCTCACCCTCCACGCCGTTGCGCTCGCCGTACACGGCGGCCAACTCCGCCCCCATGTACCGCCCGCCGATGCGCCCCGCCCACTCCCGGACCTGGGCCAGGTCGTGAATGATCTCGACGCCCCCCTCCACGATGACGAAGCTGAACGGTGGCCGGTCGTCGTCGATGCACATGGCGGCCCGCCTGTCGCGCAAAAGATTGCGGCCCTTGACGGTGCGTTCGCCCGTGTTGAAGCACAGTGCGCCGTCGTCGTCGACGTCGTACCAGACGGGAGCCACGTGCGGTCGACCGTCCGGGCGCACCGTGGCCAGCTTGCCCGTGCGTGCCGGCAGCGCGGTGAGGAACGCATGCACCTCCTCGTCCGTCATCAGGTGATACGGCATAGTTGCTCCTTCCCGCTCACCACGTGAGGCCGAGCGCCCGGCGCATGGTGGCCTCCAGCTCCGCGTCACTTTGCGAGCGCCGGAGGGCCAGGACCATGGCGGCGTCCTTTCCGACCTCGACCCGCAACGGTGTCGAGGGGTCTTCGAGAGCGTCGGCCACGGCCTGCCCCACGATCTCCGGACCCGGCCTGCCCCCCGGGCCGACGAGCGTCTCGACGGTGCCGCCCCACTGCTCGTGCAGCGCTCCGTACACCGCCGGCCCACGGTGATCGGCCGTGTGGTGCATGCCGGGTGCGATGTAGCCGGGCTCGATGATGACCACCCGGATGCCGAAGTGCCCCAGCTCGAAGTGCAGCGTCTCGGACAGCGCCTCCAGCAGCGTGCTTCGATGCGGCGTAGACCCCCTCGAGGGGCGTGCCGATGCGACCCTGCACCGAGCTGATGTTGACCAGGATGCCGCTCCCTCGCGCCCTCCACCGTGGGATGACCGCCTGGGCCATGCGGAGGGGGCCGAGCGTGTTGACATCGAGCACCCGGATGACGTCCTCGAGCGGGAAGTCCTCCAAGGGACCGCGACCTGTGACCCCGGCGTTGTTGACCACGGCGTCGAGCTGTCCGGCTGCGTCGACCGCGGCCTCCACCGACTCCGCACTCCGCACGTCGAGGCTGAGAACCTGTTCGACCTTCAGGTCCTGCAGTACCGCGACATCGCGGGCGGTGGCCACCACGTCATGACCGCGCTCGGTCAGCACCTCTGCGGTCGCCCGACCGATGGAACGACCGGCACCGGTGACCAGGACGCGCACGCACCCAGCATGCCACGGTGATCACGGCCGCAACGAGTGGGTCAGCGCCAGGTATCGCGGGACGAGACCAACCCGGTCTCGGGGGAGAGAAAATGGCCACTCAGCGTGCGCTCCGCCGTCCGCATCCGCCATTGGAGCAGTTCCTGGGCGCCCTCCCAGGCTGCGTCCTTCCATTTGCTCCCCGGATCCAGGCACTGGTTGTGGACCTGTTCGGGATCCTCCGTGAGGTCGAACAGCAAGGGTGGAAAGATCTCGGCCGAGGTGGCGAACTGCACGTACTTGCGCGTCGCGTTCCGCGAGACCGCCAGCGAGCAGTGGCTCATGGGTACGTCCAGGAACTGTTCGACCATCTGGCCGGACGGATCCGAGAAGTCCCATTCGAAATGCGCCGCATCCCGCCAATGCGCCGGGGCACCGGGCCCGCAGGTGAAGGGCGACAACGACCACCCGTCAGCCTGGAGTGGCACGTCGGCGCCGATGAACTCACAGATGGTGGGGAGCACGTCGACGGACTCGGTGATCGAGTCGACGACAGCCCCGCGACTCTGATCGGCCGCCTGGCGGGGGTCGACCACGATCAGGGGGACGTGGTAGCTCTCGTCCCAATAGCCGAGCTTCTCGAGGAGCCAGTGGTCGCCGCCCATTTCGCCGTGGTCGCTCGTCACGATGACCATGGTCGATTCAGCCAGACCGTGCGCCACCAGGGAGTCGAAGATCGGCGCGAGGCCGTCGTCCACCTCTCGCTGGGCTCCGTAGTAGGTGGCCCGCAGTTGCCGACGGTCCCTATCGCGTCGCGGAGCCATCACGTTGGGAACGTCGAGCACCATGCCGGCAAAGGGGTGGATCGCCGCCTCCTCCTCCGGGCTCTTGCACCCGGCGAAAGGCCCGATCTGTTCGGCGTCGTAGAGGTCGTGGTAGCCGATCGGGTTGCGCCGGGGCGGGTGGGGCCGGATGAACGAGGCATGGATGAAGAACGGCTTCTCACCGTTCAATTCCAGCCAGTCCGTGACGGCCCCGCTCACGTACCTCGTCTGGGAGAGTTCGGGCGGGAAGCGGGCCGGCGCCCAGGTGGCACCGTGGTCCTCGGATCCGGGGAATCCCTCGATCGGCTCGTAGAGGCTATGAGGTGTGTTCGGCACGTCAAAGCCCTGGTCCGCCAGCCATTTCCCCCAACCGGGGCTCCCTTCCTCCCAGGGGTCGTGCAACAGGGAGCGAAAGCCGGGCAGGACTCCTTCGTAGGTGTAGAGCCGAGGATCACCCGGTGGCACCGTCCGCGGGTCCGCTGCGGTGTCGGTGTGGCCGAAGAGGACCGGGTCGTAGCCCAACTCCCGGGCCAGAAGGGCGACATTGGTGAACCGCGAGTCGAGAGGGGTGCCGTTCTGCACGGCACGATTGCGATGCTGGTAGGTGCCGGTATAGAGGCAGGCGCGGGAAGGGCCGCACGGTGCGGCGTTGGCCCAGTGGTTGGCGAACAGCACGCCCCGGCGGGCCAGGGAGTCCAATGCCGGTGTCTCGAGCACCGGATGGCCGAGGGCGGACAGACAATCCCCGCGCCATTGATCGACCGTGATGAACAGCACGTTGCGGCGTGGGGCCATACATCACTCTTGCCGATCTACGCAGCCAATGGGGAACGCCCCTCGATCTCCCGAGCTGTGCAGGACCCCTCCGGGACGTCAGAGATCAGGCACGCCCACCACGAGGTTGACGGCGCCCAGGACGCCGTCTCCCCCCATATCCGGAGGGTCAGCGTCGGCAGTGTCGGTGCCCGACGGGTCGTTCTCTGCGGTCCCGGGGTCGGCTTGCGAGATCTGCGACGTCGTGCGCAAGGGGATCTCCTTCATCACCATGCTGAGCACGAAGGCCAGCACGGTGAAGGGCACCGCCACGAGGAAGACCGCCTGGAGCGCATGGCTGAAGGCCTCCACGAACACGGCGCGCTGTCCCGGTGGGAGATGGCTTGATCTGCGTCGGGTTGGCCGCGATGCTGCCGCCCTTGACCAGCGACAACTGCGCTTTGGTCGCATGCTGGGAGAGGTTGTGCAGCAGGCGGCTGGAGAACACGGCCCCGAGCGCCGAGACGCCGAACGCACCGCCGATGCTGCGGGAGAACGAAGCGGTCGAGGTGGCCACCCCGAGACGGGAGTAGGGCACCGCATTCTGCACCGCCACGACGATCACCTGCATCATGAGGCCGATCCCCAGCCCGACGATGAACATGTAGACCGAAGCCATGCCGAGCGTCGTGTGCGGCCCCAAACGCGATAACAACAGGAGACCGGCCGACAGGACGACGGATCCGGCCACGGGGAAGGCTTTGTAACGGCCCGTACGCGTGATGAGGCGACCGCTGACGATGAAGGTCACCATCATGCCACCCACCATGGGGAGGACTTCGAGGCCCGAAGCGGTCGGAGTGGCCCCGTGGACGATCTGGAGATAGAGGGGCAGATAGATGATCGCCCCGAACATGACGAAGCCGACGATGAACCCGATGCCCGACGCTGAAGTGAAGGTCCGGTTACGGAACAGGTCGAGCGGGATGATCGGTTCGGCCACTCTCGTTTCGACGACGCAGAAGGCGAGCAGCAACACGGCGCCGAGCACGGCCAGACCGATGATGGTGGCCGAACCCCACCGGTACTGCGTCCCGCCCCATGTGGTCATGAGGATGATCACCGTGACCGCGGCCGCCAGCAGCGAGGTACCGGCCCAGTCGATCTTGTGCGGGACCCGCACGGGGGGCAGATGGAGCACGGCGGCAATGGCGAACAGGGCCACAATGCCGAAGGGAACGTTGATGTAGAAGATCCAACGCCACGACAGATGTTGGGTGAACAGGCCACCGGCCAGAGGTCCCGCGACGCTCGTCAGCCCGAAGACCACGCCGAAGTAGCCCATGTATTTCCCGCGCTGCCGGGCCGGCACCACGTCACCGATGATGGCTTGCGCGCCCACCAGCAGGCCGCCGGCGCCGACCCCCTGGACGGCCCGGAATGCGATCAGCTCCATCATGTTCTGCGACAAGCCCGAGAGCATGGAGCCGATCAGGAAGATCACGATCGCCAGCTGGAAGAGATTCTTCCGGCCGTAGAGGTCGCCGAGCTTGCCCCACAGCGGGGTGGAGATGGTGGAGGCGAGGAGGTAGGCCGTCACGACCCACGACAGGTGGTTGAGCCCGTGCAGATCGCCGGCGATGGTCGGCAAGGCGGTGGACACGATCGTCTGGTCCAGCCCGGCTAGGAACATGCCGAGCATGAGCGCGGCCAGCACGACCACGATCCGTCGGTGCTCCTCCTCTTCCGACTCCTGCGCCAGCGGGGGAAGTGCGGTCGACGCCGCTGTGGCGTCAGCTGTCACGGGTGTCCTCGACGTCGCGTTCGAGGGATGCGGCGAACCGACCGAGCAGGGACGCGAAGGTGGCGAGGTCGGCGTCGTCCCAGTCCTCGACCAGGTGGTCGTACCACTCGCGCCGGGCATCGAGGACCCGCTCGATGGTCCGCCGGCCGGCCCGGGTCAACATGATCCGGCTGGCCCGACCGTCGTCGGGATCAGGACGGCGCGAGACGAGCTGCTCGCGTTCGAGCTGTTGGATCTTGCGGGTGACGGTCGGCGCGTCGACGCCGAGCAGGTCGGCCAGATCCGTGACACGGAGCGAGTCCCCGTAGACATGCAGTTTGTAGAGGAGCGCCGACCCGGCGCGGTCCAGCCGCACGCCCGCCGCCTCGAGGAGCCGCTCGTGGGCGCGGATCTGGGTCACGGACCCGACCACGATCTGAAAGGCGGCCTGGATCTGGTCCACCGATCCCTTGGGTGGTGCGGAGCGACGCAAAGTAGTTACTTTCGGCACATAACTAGCCTACCCCCGGACCCGGCTTTCCGGCGCCGGCTGGCGACACCGCTCGGGGGCACCGGGCGGCACTCGGCGGCACCGGGCAGCCGGTCGCTACGGCAGGTAGACCACCGCCTGCCACTCCCCTGTCATCTGCTTGCGGCAGAGCGCCGTACCGGCCCGGATGGCCCACGAAATGACCTCGGTCTCGGGTGTGCCGTGCCTGGTCAGCAGGACCAGACCACGGCGGGGATGGTCCTGGCGGACGAGCCATTCCGCCGGCAGGGCGACCCCGGCCTCCGCCAGGCGGGCCACCGCCTTGCCGCCCGTCGGGTGCAGGACGCCCACGGTCACCCCGTCGAAGGCCCGCCGCGTCGGCCGGGCCGGCATCAGGGTGCACATGGTGACCGGGGGTTGGCGGGGGCTGAACAGGCTGAAGAGACCGGCGGGCACCGTCTGCTGCTCGTCGTCATCGAGCTGCACCCCTGGGAGGAGGTTGATCCAGCCCTGTCCGGCCTCGGTCAGGTGATGCAGATAGCCGGCCACGCGGTCGGTCCCCGGAGGAGTGAACTCGAACGTGTCGACATCGCGCCGTGAGGTCACCGCGGCCCGGCCATCGGCGAGATCATGTGCACGGGTCCCCACACTACGACCGGGGGGACCTCCCGAGACCGGCCACGAGTTGCTCGATGATCTCACCGGCCGATCGTTCCTCCGCCCGGCGGAAGCCCTCGCCTGCATAGAGACTCATGTGCTCCGGATCGCCCGCCGCCGAGGCAGCGGCGCGCAGCGGTCGGGTGAGGTGGTTGATCTCCGGGTAGGCGGCAGGCGCATTGTCGTGGGCCCGCACGAACCCGTTGAGGAGGCTGCGGGCACGGCGGCCGCTGAAGGCGCGGGTGAGGGCCGTCGACGTGAAGTGGGGATCGACGAGGGCCGCCTTGTAGAGGGGATGGGCGCCGCTCTCGGTGCACCGCAGGAACGCGGTCCCCAGCTGCACCTGCGTGGCCCCGGCCGCCAATATCGCCGCCACACCTTCGGGACCGGCGATGCCTCCGGCGGCGATGAGGGGGACGTCGTCGTGGCTCCGCGCCTCTGCGAGCAGCGCCGCGAGCGGGAGATCCTGCCCCGGGCTGTCGTCGTTGGCGAAGCTGCCCCGGTGTGCGCCCGCCTCCATTCCCTGCAGGCAGAGGGCGTCGACCTCGGCCCGCCGCGCCAGTACGGCTTCCTCCGGAGTGGTCACCGTCACGATGACCAGGGAGCCCTTCTCCTGCAGCGCACGCACCACGTCACTGGCGGGACAGCCGAAAGTGAAACTGACGAGTGCGGGCGGTGCGTCGAGGAGCACATTGAGCTTTGCGCCGTAGTCGTCGTCGTCCCAACGTGGCTCGCCGAGCGTCGCCCCCAGTGCGGCGGCCTCGTCCTCCAGCGAGCGGGCGTAGTCCGCCAGCGCGCCGGGGTGCAGCGTGGGGTCACCGGGAACGAACACGTTCACCCCGAACGCGGCCGGGGTCGCGCTGCGGACGGCGGCGATCTCGGCCCGTATCTCGGCTGCGGACTTGTAACCGGCCGCGAGGAACCCCACCGCACCCGCTTCGGCCGCCGCCACCACCAGCGCCGGCGTGCTGGGTCCGCCCGCCATGGGGGAGATGACGAGGGGGAACCGGCTCAGGTCTCGCAGACGGTGGTGCGCGGTCATCCCACCACAGTGGCGTGCGGCGGGGCCCTCTGTCGAGGGTGGCCCGTGCGGGGTGACCCGTGCCGGGGGTGACTCCGCCCGCTACCGTCATGGCGATGGACCTGAGTCTGATCGAGACGCTGCGGAGCACGGGTGCGGTACGCGAGTTCCTCCCCGAGCCCATTGACGATGACGTCCTGCATCGGGTGCTCGATACGGCCCGCTTCGCTCCCAGTGGCGGCAATCGCCAGGGTTGGCGGGTGATCGTCGTCAAGAACCCGGCAGCCCGTCGCTCCCTGCGTGACCTGTACCTGACCGGCTGGTACGAGTACCTGGCCATCCACAGTGCCGGCTTGGTCCCCTGGGCCCCGATCACCGATCGGTCGGCCGAGACCGCCGCTGCCGGCAAGGCGCACGAGTTTGCCGCAGCCGCAGCGGCTCATGCGGCGTCCGGAGCGACACCCGGCCTGGCCGAGACCCTCGACAAGGCGCCCGCCCTCTTGTTGTTGCTGGCTGACCTGACCGCCCTGGCCGCCGTCGATCGCGACCACGACCGCTACACACTGGCCGGTGGCGCTTCCATCTACCCCTTCGCCTGGAACCTCATGTTGGCGGCCCGCGCCGAAGGTCTGGGCGGCGTCATCACCACCATGCCCATCCGGCGGGAGAACGACGTGCGCGAGCTCTTCTCCATCCCCGAGACCTGCGCCGTGGCCGCCCTCGTCGTGTTGGGCCGCCCCGTCGCTCCGGCACGCCGGCTGCGGCGGCTTCCCGTCGAGGAGTTCACCTGGGTCGATCGCTACGAAGGCCGCCCCTTCGACGGCAGCTGACGCCCGGCGGCCCGGGCTGGCCGTGGCGCGGGCCGCTCTTCTCCACGCGTGATGAAATGGGGAATGGCTCAGAACGTTCTCGGAGGCGACCTCCAACCCTGCAACTACAACCCCCTCACCGGATTTTTCCGTGACGGCTGTTGCAATACCGGTGCGCAGGACCTCGGGGTCCACACGGTGTGCATCCGCGCCAGCGAGGAGTTCCTCGCTTTCTCGGCCTCCGTCGGCAACGACCTTTCGACCCCGCATCCTGAACACGGCTTCGACGGATTGGTGCCGGGCGACCAGTGGTGCCTCTGCGCCAGTCGTTGGCAAGAAGCGTTCGAAGCGGGAATGGCCCCGCCCGTGGTCCTGGCCTCGACGCACGCCTCGACCCTGGAATGGGTGCAGCTGAGCGACCTGGCTCAATTCGCCGTCATGGAATAGGTCGCCGTCCACGAATAGACGGGCTTTTCAGGGCTCAAGAAGCTCGAGAAGGCGCTCGGGCGGCCGAGCGATGACCGCGCGGCCATTGCGCACCACGATGGGTCGCTCCAAAAGGATGGGGTGGGCGGCGATGGCCCCGAGTAGCGCCGGCCCCGACTGATCGGCCAGGCCCAACTCCGCATAGACGGCTTCGCCCGTTCGCATCATGGCGCGTGGGTCGGTCAGGCCGAGTTGCCCCATCAGCTCTTCGAGCTGCGGCACCGTGGGCGCCTCCTTGAGGTACTCGACGACGTGCGCGTCAAGACCACGCTCGGTCAGGAGCCCCTGCGCCGTGCGGCACTTGGAGCAGCGCGGGTTGTAGTAGATCGAGAGTTCGTCCGTATCGGTCACGTGCAGATCTCCGTGAAGTCGTTCATGGCGTCGGGTTGCACTGTACGGGCATGCGCAGGCCCTCGTGGCAGGAGTGCCCCGTCGCAGGAGTGCCTCGTCGCAGGAGTGAGTGATAGTAAGGAGGCCGGATTACACGCAGAGAGGTACGTCGTGGACGGAAACATTGTCAGTGTTGAACGGGTCATCGCCGCACCGGCCGCCGACCTCTTCGCGATCGTGGCGGATGCAAGCCGCCACCCCGAGATCGACGGCTCCGGGTCGGTGGTCCAGCTCAAGGCGGGTGCACCCCGAAATCTCGCCCTGGGTGCCACATTCGGCATGTCCATGAAGGCCGGCGTGCGCTACTCGATGTCGAACACGGTGATCGAGTTCGAACAAGACCGTCGCATCGCCTGGAAGACGGTGCTGTCGGGATTTCTCGGGCGCTATCTCGGCGGGCGTATCTGGCGCTACGAGTTCGAGCCGGCCGACGGGGGAACCCTGGTCCGGGAGAGCTGGGACATCTCCGAGGACAAGCAGGAAAAGTTGCTCCGTCGCAGCAAGCTGCCCTCGATCACGGCTGACGGCATGTCCAAGACGCTGGACCGACTCGCCGCGTTGACACAATCGCCGGCAGCGCGGATGACCGACGGTCGCGCCTCCATCGACGCGGCCTGGGAAGAGCGGATCCTCCCCACCCTGGCCGAGTACACCCGCATCAAGTGCCTCTCCCCGGCCTTTGACGCGGACTGGGAGGACCGGGGCGCCATCAATGAGGCCGCCGACCTCCTCCAACAGTGGACCAAGGAGCAGGACGGGAGCCTGCAGACCGAGATCGTGCAGTTACCCGGTCGCACGCCGGTCCTGCTGGTGGAGAACGGCGGCACGGGCGATCCCGTCCTGATCTACGGGCACATGGACAAGCAGCCCCCGTTGGGTGACTGGCGACCAGGACTCTCGGCGTTCGAGCCGGTCCGCGAGGGCGATCTCCTCTACGGGCGCGGCACGGCGGACGACGGCTATGCCTTGTTCGCGGCCGTCACCGCCTTGTTGGCGGCCGACGGGGGGCGCGGGCGCGTGATCATCCTCATCGAGGCCAGTGAGGAGAGCGGGAGCCCCGACCTCTCGGCGTATGTCGAGCACCTGCGCGAGCGGATCGGCACGCCCTCCCTGGTGATCTGCCTCGATTCAGGCTGCATGAGCTACGACCGGCTGTGGCTGACGTCCTCCCTCCGGGGCAATCTGGTCGCCAGCGTGCGCGTGGACGTGCTCACCGAAGGGATCCACAGCGGCATGGGTGGTGGCGTGGTGCCATCCTCCTTCCGCATCCTGCGCAAGATCCTTTCGCGCATCGAGGACGAGTCGACAGGCGCCATCCTGCTGCCCGAGCTGCTGGGGAAGGGCGTCCCCGCCGACCTGCGGGCCTGCCTCGGCGCGGCCGCGCAAGAGTTCGGCGACATCTCCCTGCCCACCGTCGACGGGCTCCGGCTTCTCGGGGAGACAGCGGCTGATCGGCTCATTGCCAAAGCCTGGGCGGCCGCACTCGAAGTGACGGGCATGGACGGGGTACCGGCCGTACGTGACGGAGGCAACGTGCTGCGACCGTTCACCACCGCGAAGATCTCGCTCCGGCTTCCCCCTGACGTGGACGCACAAGGGGCGGCGGACGCGTTGATCTCGGCGATCACCACCGACGAGGGTGCGCACATCACCATCGATCTCGAAGGCGTGGCCGACGGGTGGCTCGCCCCTCCCCTCGACCGGAAGAACACCGACGCGCTCGAACGCGCGTCGCAGGTAGCCTTCGGCCAGCCTGTCGGCTTCCACGGCGAAGGGGGCACGATCCCCTTCCTGGCCGATCTCAAGCGGAGCTTTCCCCGCACGCAATTCGTGGCAACCGGCGTGCTCGGACCGCACTCCAATGCGCACGGCCCCAACGAATTCCTCCACATCCCCATGGCCAAAGCGGTGACACATGCGGTGGCGGAGCTGCTCCGGTAGCTTGCCCCGCATGACGAGCGACGGCACGGGTGCCCTGGCGGGAAAGGTGGCGCTCGTCACCGGGGGGAGTCGTGGCCTGGGCCGGGCGATGGCGCTGGGCTTCGCCGGGGCGGGAGCAGATGTCATCGTGGCCAGCCGCAAGCTCGAGAACTGCCAGGCGGTGGTCCGGGAAGTAGAGGCCAAGGGGAGGCGCGCTCTGGCCATTTCCTGTCATGTCGGGCACTGGGACGAGCTCGATGCCCTGGTCGAGCAGTCCTACGACGCCTTCGGCCGCGTGGACGTGCTCGTCAACAACGCCGGAATGTCGTTGCTCTACGACTCGCTCCCCGCCGTCAGTGAGACCATGTGGGACAAGGTGGTCGACCTCAACCTGAAAGGGCCCTTCCGGCTGACCACGCTGGTCGGCTCACGCATGGCGAGCGGTCCCGACGGTGGATCCATCATCAATATCTCGAGCACCGGCTCCATCCGACCGGCCCCGGGCATGCTGCCCTACGACGCCGCCAAGGCCGGCCTGAATGCCCTCACGGTCGGCTTCGCCCACGCCTTCGGGCCCAGGGTGCGCGTCAACTGCATCATGGCGGGCCCGTTCATGACCGACGTGACCGCCGCCTGGGACATCCCGGCCTTCGAGCAGGGGGCCAAGGCGAATTTCGCACTGCAGCGGGGTGGTCAGCCCGAGGAGATCGTCGGGGCGGCGCTCTACTTCGCCAGCGACGCCTCGAGCTACACCACCGGGGCCGTCCTACGCGTCGACGGAGGAATCCCATGATGGAGAACGTCACGAACCTGTAACGGATCCCCCAGAAGAGGCACAGTTAAGGCTATGGCCCCGGTCAGACCCGTCCGCCATACTGGCTCCATGACAGCAGAACGTGAACTCGCATCCACGGTGATCGAGTCATGCAACAGCACCTGGGTCTTCGATGCAGACCGGATGCGCTTCAGGCGCATCCTGAAAGGCACCGAAGTGGGAGGGGAGCCCGTCGCCACCGGTTGGCGGCCCTACTACCAGCTGGAAGCTCCCGCTGACTCCGAGACGTTCACGGTGTACCTCAATTTCGGCGGCACCCGGATGATCCGATCCTGGCGCCATGCGGCCGACTGTGCCCAATGCGGCGAGCACAAGACCGAGGAGATGTCGCTCGAGCGGCTGCGGGCGGCCCTCAACGAACCGTAGTAGTACCCCTGCATCAACTCCGTTGCCCACGTCGGCTGCCGGCTCTCGGCGGGCTCGAACTCGCGCATGAACGGCTTGACGTCGAGCACCGGAGTGCCATCGATCGCGTCGAACCCCCGCACGTGAAGGTCGAGAACATCCACCGCCACGAGCGCACAGTTGCTCACCCCGAGTCGATTCGGCCGCATTTTCGCTCGCTGCGCGAACATTCCAACCTCCGGCCAGTCGGGATTGCCCCGTGGATGTCGCGCCCCACTGACGATGTCGGCCTCGTCGACGAGATGGAATTGGAACACCACGCAGAGGTGCGAGAAGGCATCGAGACCGGCCACGACATCGGGGGCAAAGCGATCAGCATCAAGGCGGATGATCGACTCCACCCCGCCCCAATCGTCATCCTCGAGAGCAGTGCGACCGCCGACCACGACGCCGATCGGCTCCAGGGAGATCACGGGGATCCAAGTTAGTGTCCCAGCCGTGCTGGCGTGTCAGGGTCTTCGGAAGCAGTTCGGTGGCCGCACGGCCGTCGACGATGTCTCCTTCACCGTGGCGGACGACGAGTGTTACGGGTTGCTCGGGCCCAACGGCGCCGGGAAGACAACCACGATCGCCATAATCTGCGGTCTGCTCGAGGCCGACCACGGAGCGGTGACCGTCGACGGCAAGCCGGGCGGGTCGCTCGCGGCCAAGGCGGCCATCGGTTACGTCCCGCAGGACCTCGCCCTCTACCCGGATCTCTCCGCCCGGGAGAACCTCCGATTCTTCGGTCAGCTCTATGGGTTGAGCGGCGAGCTGCTCGAGCAACGCATCAGCGAGACCTTGACGCTCGTCGGGTTGGCCGACCGCGGGAAAGAGCGGATCGGTACGTTCTCGGGGGGCATGAAGCGGCGAGCCAACATCGCGGCCGGACTGCTCCACCGGCCGCGCTTGTTGATCCTCGATGAGCCCACGGTCGGCGTCGACCCCCAGAGCCGTCACGCCATTCTCGAAACCGTGGCGGGACTCGGGATCGCGGTGCTCTACACCACGCACTACATGGAAGAGGCGGCTCGGCTCTGCCGGCGGGTCGGGATCATCGACGACGGACGGCTGATTGCCGAAGGCACACCTGCGGCCCTGATCCGCCGGTACGGCGGGCGGGACCGGCTCCGACTGACGTTCGGGGAGGCGGCATCCGACGGCCTGCGCGCCGCCTGCCTCCTCCTGCCCACGGTGAGCGACGTACGTCCGATCGCGGCAGGCCTCGAGCTCATGACCGACCACGGCGCCGGCGTGTTGCCGAGCGTGGTCCGCGAGGCGGGCCGGCTCGGTGTGGAGCTCACGAGCGTCGAGGTCCTTGCGCCGGACCTCGAAGGGGTGTTCCTGGCGCTCACCGGAAAGGAACTCCGAGACTGATCCGGGTCATCGCGGCAAACGAATTGCGCCGGAGGGCGCGGGACCGCTCCATTGTGATCTCCAGTCTCATCGCACCGCTCGTGCTGACGTGCGATCTTGGGCTTCGCCTTCGGTCACGATGCACCGAAAGGACATCTCACCATCGGCGTGGCCGGCGCCACGCCGGCGGTGGTGGCCGCGGCCGCCCATGCGACGCAGCTTCCGGACGACGTGACCGTGCGCGTCGTCCCGTACGCCGAGGTGGTCCGGAAAGAGGTCGCCGACGGCGGGCTGGCCGGCGGGGTGATCCTGCACGGGGCCCACAACAATCTTTCCAACTTGTTGATTCCGATAGTGGCTCCGGGTGCCGGTCACTCCCCCGGCTTCGACGTGGTCAGTCGGGCCTCCTCGCTGACGGGCGAGGAATGGGCCGAATCGCTCGCCGCCGGCCTGGCCAGTCGGCTGTACGCCGGACACCTCCGACCAGGGTCGGCCCCGCTGTTCGCCTCCATCAGCGTGCAGACGACGAGCCTCGGCAATGCCAGTCGAGGCATCCTCGACTACTTCGCCCCCTCGATCGCGGTCATCTTCCTCTTCATCGGCGGAGGTCTCGGCATGCGTTCGCTGATGCTCGAACGGTCCGGTGGCACGTTGGTGCGGATCGCGGCGGCGCCGATACGACCGACGCGGATCGTCATCGGCAAGATGCTGGCCATCTTCATCACGGGCCTCGTCAGCATTCTGGTGGTCTGGGGAGCGACGACGTTCATCTTCGGCGCCGATTGGGGCGCGCCGTTGGGTGTGCTGCTGCTCTCGATCGGTGCGGCGGCGGCCATGTGCGGATTGGGTGCCTTCCTCACTTCACTGGCCCGGAACGAGCAGGAGGCTTTCGGGGTCGCGCTGATCGTCGGTCTGTTCCTCTCCCTGGTCGGTGGCAATCTCCTCCCGCCGGGATCGTTGCCCCGGGTTCTCCAGATCCTGGGTCTCGGCACCCCGAACGGGTGGGCCCTGGTCGGCTTCGGGCGCCTCGCGTTGCTGCACGAATCAGCCGGCTCTGTTATCGGGCCGTTCCTCGTGCTCTGCCTCATCGCGGTCGTCTCGTTCGGGCTCGCCATGACCCGCGTGCGGCGAATGGTGCAGCCGTGATCGCGATCTTGCGGGTCAACGTCCGACGCATCATCGGTGATCGGCGGCTGCTCGCGTTGGCCACGCTGTTCCCGCTCCTCTTCATCCTTGTCACCGGGCTCCTGGCCGGAAGCCCCAGGGAGCCCGTCGGCCTCGTCAACCCTTCACCGCGTCTGCTCGAATTGGTGCGGCACACGGCCGGGGTCAAGGTCAGGATCGAACCGAACCGCGCCGCGCTGAGCGACGACATACTGCGTGGACGGGTCGTGGCCGGCCTGGTGGGCCTCCCGGCCAAGCCGAATTCCATCCGCGTCGACTTCGTCTCGCAGTCAGCCACGACTGATGCCGTGCAGGCGCGCACCGATGTCGTGGCCCTGCTGGACCTGATCGCCGCAGAGGGATCCTCGGCCCACGTCACCGACACCGTGTTGGCGCACACCCACACGCCCGCCCCGTTCAGCCCGTTTTCCTACGTGGCACCCGCCGATCTCGTGCTGTTCATGGGCATCACCGTGCTCGTCCTCTCGTCGGGCCTCGTTGCGTCACGGCGCCTCGGCATCCTGCGTCGGTTGGCCGCAGCTCCGGTGCGGCAGCGGTCCATCGTCGCCGCCCAAGTCCTCAGCCTTCTCGTCGTCGCCGCGGCGCAGTCGATCGGCCTGCTCGTGCTGGGCCGGGTCCTCTTCGGCGTGCACTGGGGTGATCCCATTGCCGTGGGTACCGTCATCGCGCTCCTGGCTCTGGCCCTGTCGGGCGCATCGGTCCTCATCGGGACATGGGCCCGCAGCGAAGAGCAGGCCATCGCCACGGCGGTCGTCGTCGGTATCGCCGCCGGCATGCTCGGTGGTTGCGTCTATCCGCTCGACGTCGTGGGCAGCACCGTGCGCACCGTCGGCCACGCCGTGCCCCAGGCATGGGCCATGGATGCCTTCATCAGGCTGATCTACCACCACGCCACCTTCACGACGGTGCTGCCCGAGATCGGTGCGTTGGCCCTCTTTGCCGTCGTGCTCTGCGGTCTCGCCGTGCGACTCTCGAGCCGGATGATGCTGCAATCGCCCCGCGACTAGAGCCGGCACTCGTCCGAGCCGTCGTCGATTGACGGCCCGTCGACGCAGAGCGAGCTATGTCGATGCCGCGACGAAATCGACCACGACCCGCGCCAACTCTTCGCCGCAGTCCTCCTGCAGGAAATGGCCGCCACCGATGATGGTCGTATGCGGCTGGCCCTGGGCGCCCGCGACGCCTTCTTGGAGGGCGCGGTGCGCCCCCCGGGTGATCGGGTCCGCGTCCCCGAATGCCGTCAGGAAAGGGCGGACGTACGCGGCGAGACCTTTCCAGGCTGCCACGTTCGCATCGTGCGCAGGGTCGTCGGGGCTCGACGGCACCAGCATGGGGAAGGCACGCGCACCGGCTTTGAACGACTCGTCGGGGAAGGGCGCGTCATAGGCGGCCTGCACCTCTGGCGCCAGGACGGTGACGCAGCCGGAGTTGACGATGAAGCCCGTCGGAAAAACCTCCACCTCCTGGGAGAAACGCTGCCAATTGAAGAAGGCCTCACCAGGCGACACGTCGCCGGTGGGGAGGAAGGTGTTGGCCGCGACCACGCGGGCAAAGCGATCGGGATGCTCGCCGACGAGCCGGAGCCCGATGAGCCCTCCCCAGTCCTGGCAGACCAAGGTGATCCCGGTGAGGTCCAGACGATCGAAGAGGAACGAGCGCATCCACTCGACATGTCGGGCGTAGGTGTAGTCACTACGCGCTGCCGGTTTGTCCGATCGTCCGAAACCCACGAGATCCGGGGCCACGATCTGCAAACCTGCTCCGGTCAGCACCGGGATCATCGTGCGGTAGAGATACGACCACGAGGGCTCACCGTGCAGCAACAGGACGACGGGGGCAGCAGGGTCACCTTCGCGCACGTAGTGGATGCGCAGGGAGCCTCCTTCCCCGTCATCCACTTCCTCGTACTGCGGGGCGTAGTCGAAGCCCGGCAGTGCGGCGAAACATTCATCGGGGGTACGCAATGTCTTCATGCCGGCCGGAGCCTACGCCTCAGCCGGGTCGACGTCGTCGAGCGTGGCCCGCCACCCACGAACGGGCGGCCGCCGTCACATCGCCGGCGCTCCCGGTGTAAAAAGGGTCCATGGCTGAGACCCAGGAGCACGAATACGACCCCTTCGCCGCCTTTGTCGACGTCGTCTCCGGGGACACTCGAGACCCCTACCCGGACTTCGCAGAGAAGCGGCGGACGACGCCGGTGTGGAAGGGCCGCCTCATGTCGATGGACTTCCTCCCCGAGGGACTCGAGGGCGAACCCGAGTGGAATGCCTTCCGCTACGACGACTGCTCGCGGATCCTCCGCGATGCCAAGACGTTCACCTCCACGGGCTACGACGTCACGATCGGCATGGTCATGGGTCACATGATCCTGGGGATGGACGACCCGGAGCACCGGGGGCACCGCAACCTGGTCGCCCACGCCTTCCGGGAGAAGTCGCTGGCGCGGTGGGAGCCCGAGTTCATCGGACCGATCATCGACGAGTTGATCGATCGCTTCATCGCTGACGGCGAGGCCGATCTGGTCCGCCAGCTGACGTTCGAGTTCCCGGTGCGCGTGATCGCACGCCTGCTCGGGCTCCCCGAGGAGGACTTCGCGCAATTCCAGCGCTGGTCCGTCGAGCTCATCTCCCTCGGCGGCGACATCGACCGGGGAGTGGCCGCGTCAGAGGCCCTCCGCAACTACTTCGCCGAATTCGTCGCACTGCGGCGGGAGGAGCCCAAAGAAGACGTGATCAGCGATCTGGTCATGGCCGAGGTCGACGGTGAGCGGCTGACGGACGAGGCGATCTATTCGTTCCTGCGTCTGCTGCTGCCTGCCGGGAGCCGAGACGACCTACCGCTCCTCGGGCAACCTCCTCTACCTGCTCCTCACCCACACGGACCAGCTCGAGGCCGTTCGCAATGACCGGTCCCTGCTGCCGCAGGCGATCGAGGAGGCCCTGCGCTTCGAACCGCCGCTCTTGTCCATCAATCGCATGACCACGTGCGAGGTCGAGATCGGCGGTGTGACGCTTGGCGCCGGCGCGAGCATCTCGCCCAATATCGGTTCGGCCAATCACGACGAGAGCCGCTGGGAGAACCCGGAAGTCTTCGACATCTTCCGACCGGCCATCCCCCACATTGCGTTCGCCCACGGACCCCACATGTGCCTGGGCATGCATCTGGCCCGCCTCGAGACACGCGCTCTCGTCAACCGCGTGCTCGACCGGTTGCCGAACCTGGCCCTCAACCCGGGCGACATGGACCCGCACATCCGCGGGCAGGTGTTCCGCTCGCCGACGGCTCTGCCGGTCACCTTTACGGCGGCGTAGTCCGCAGCGGCTCAGCCCGTGCAGGTCTAGCGTCTCGACCCGGTCGCCCCGACCGACGAGAACCCGGGACACCATGGCCGGGGGAAAGAGCCCGTGCTCCACGATCCCGGCGGTGGCACCCAGCATCGTGGCGAGGAGTGCGGGGTCTTCGAACTCGCCGTGGTAATCGGCCAGGACGCCACCGTCGGGACTCTCCGGCGCGTGGCGGACCACCGTCGTGGCGAGGGAGCGCAGGGTGGCGTCGAGCCCGAACGCCAGAAGCTCGAGCGGAACGGGTGGCGCCAGGCGCCGGACCACCTTGTTCGACGAGACGATCACCACGAATTGGTCTGCCGCGGCGGCGACGATCTTCTCCCTCGTGTGGGCACCGCCGCCGCCCTTGACGAGCCATCCGGCCGGATCCACCTGGTCTGCGCCGTCGATGGCCATGTCGAGCCGGGAGATCCCCTCGAACGGCCCGACCACGATGCCCTCGGCCCGGGCCAGCTTCTCGGTCGCCGGGGACGTGGCGACGCACGAGATGTCGAGGTGGCGACGACCCAGCGCCGGCAGGAGATACGCCACCGTCGTCCCCGTCCCCAGGCCGACGACCATGCCGTCTTCGACCAACGCGGCAGCAGCTTCGGCCGCCACCCGTCTTCTCCAGTTCGACGTCTGTCCGGTCGCTCTCCACTCCCCCACCCTCGCGCGATACCGGACTCCGTGACGAGCTCATCGGACGACCGCACCGCCTCCGTCGCCATCGATGGACCACCCGGTCCAGAGGTGCCGACGTACACTCGGCCGTGGCCCGATTCTTCGACGAGAACCAATACGCGATCGTGCAGGCGGCGTGTGCCCGACTGATCCCCACCGATCAGGACCCCGGCGCCACCGAAGCCGGCGTCGTGGACTTCATCGACGGCTTCCTCGGCGCATTCGCCAGTGACCCACCACTCATCTGGGCCGGCGGCCCCTTCTCGGGACGTTTCGGCGGAGATCCGCGATTCGCGACGTTCCACCGTCTCAACTCCCGGGACGAGCTGGCGTGGCGGACCCGGATCGAAGGTTCGCTCGGCCTTCCCGAACGCGAGCGGCTGGGACCCGTGGTGGGGCTCCAGGAGCAGTACCGTGTCGGCATCGCCGCGTTGGGAGACGACTTCGTCGATCTCTCCCCCGAGGAGCAGGACACACGACTGCGAGCGAACGAGGGGTTCCTCGAGCTCCTGCACGAGCACGCCTGTGAGGGAATGTACGGCGCACCCGAATATCTCGGGAATCGCGACACGGTCGGATGGCGGTACATCGATTTTGCCGGCGACGTCCAACCCAGGGGTTATACCGACGAGGAGGTCAGCCAACCGTGAGTCGTGACTTCGATGCCATCATCGTCGGCTCCGGTCCCGGAGGGTCCACCGCCGCCGATGTCCTCACGGCGGCCGGTTGGTCGGTTCTCATCTTCGAGCGGGGGAAGAACTTTCTGGTCAACACGGAGAAGCCCTCCGAGTTGCTCTACGAATTCTCCAACGACGAGATCAAGTACTGGAGCCGTCACTTCCTCGGCCCGGATCCGTGGCTGGAGCCGAGGACGTTCCGTGTCACTGCGGCCGACGGTGATCGAACGCACGTCGGCGAGGTGAACAACCTGCCGGCGACCGTCGGCGGTGGCGGCACCCATGCGGACGGCAAGGTGCCGCGCTTTCGCGAGGACGATTTCCGGGTGCTCTCGGACCTCGGACCGATCGAAGGGGCGAGCCTCGTCGATTGGCCGATCGGCTACGACGATCTCAAGCCCTATTACGCAGAGGCCGAACGGCTGATCGGGGTAGCCGGTGAGGCCGGGGCCAATCCCTTCGCCGCACCGCGCGACGAGCCCTACCCGATGCCGCCGGGTGCGCCGATGTACTGCGCCGTCGTCACCACCGCGGCCGCCGAACGGTTGGGCTACCACCCCTACCCGGGGCCCACGGCCTGCAATTCTGTCCCCTATGACGACCGCCCGGCCTGCAACAACTGCGGATTCTGCGCCTATTTCGGCTGCCCCATTCATGCCAAGGGCGACCCGGTGGCCTCGCTGCGGCGCGCCCTCATGAGCGGGAAGGCGGAACTGCGGCCCGAATCGATGGTTTCGAGGATCCTGGTGGAGAACGGCAAGGCCACCGGCGTGGAGTGGATCGACGCCGCGGGTGAACACCATGTCGAAACGGCGGGTCATGTCGTGGTGGCGGCCGGGGCCACCGAGACACCGCGCCTCCTGCTCCTGTCGGGCCTGGAGCATCCCGAAATCGGGCGCAACCTCATGTACCACTTCCAAACCCTTACGTTCGGGCAGCTGCCGATGCGTCTCCACGCCCACAAGGGTCGCTCGGTGACGCACCTCCAAGATGACTTCATTCTCGTCAACAACGAGTCCCGTGCCGCCGCGGCGACGGCAGGCCTGCCCTGGTTCAAGGGCGGACTGGTGGAGCATGGCGCGGCAGCACACCCGATGCTCGAATCGAAGTTCTACCCCTGGGGACCCGAGCACAAGGACATGATGCGCGCATCGCCCATGCGCGATCACATGGTCGGATTCACCATGCAGGGTGAGGACATGCCGCAGTCGACCAACCGGATCGACCTCGACCCCGGTATCCGTGACATCCACGGGCTCCCTGTGGCACGCATCACCTACAAGCCTCACCGGCACGAAATCGCTGCGTCCGCCTACTACGGCCCCAAACTCGAAGGCATCCTGAACGAGGCGGGGGCTCTCTGGTCACGCACGGCCACCTCTCCCCACGTGGGGGAGGAATTCCGCCAGGGATCGTTCAAGAGCTCGAGCATTCCCGCCTCCCGCCACGTGGTGGGGACGGCGCGTATGGGCACCGATCCCGCGACCTCGGTCTGTGACGAGTGGGGACGCCTCCACGACGTGCCCAACGTCGTGGTCTGCGACTCCTCCCCGTTTCCCACCGGATCCGGGTACGGACCCACCCTGACGCTCGTCGCCCTGTCGATCCGGAACTCCCGGGCGCTCACCATGTGAAGGCACCGAGGAGATCGGCGCTCCCCGGGTGCCCCGTGATGTGCGGGATTCGGGGTCGACTGGGTATAGTCTGCCGCTCGAAGCTGACTCTCGTGTCACCCAGAAGGCGTCCGCGACGGGCGCCGACGGCGTGCCGAAGCCAGCGACTCGAACATTGTCATAAGGGGGCGACACGGATGGGCTCGTTCGAAGCATCACAGAGTCAGCGGACACGCAAGGATCGGCGGAAGCCTTCGCGAAGGTCCCGCCTGGGTGGACGACGGGCAATACTCGCCGGAACAGCTGCGGCGGCGCTCCTCGGACCTCTGGCCGCAGCCAGTCTGAGCAGTCAGGGAGCGGGTGCCGCCTCCAACAACGACACGAGCGGCGTGTTGAAATACGGATTTGACATCAATAACGAGTTTACGAACTTCGACCCCAGCACCTCGGTCAACGACTGCGGCTACACAGTGATGTCGAACATCTACCAGTCGGTCACGGCTCCCGGCCAGTACAACATCAGCGGTGGCGTCGCCCAGAGTTGGACCGTCTCCAACAATTCGTCGACAGTAACGCTGCACATCCGGCCCAACATGGTCTTCTCCAACGGGGAACCGGTGACCTCCACCGATGTCATGGACAGCCTGCTCAACACGAAGAAGAGCCCACTACGGAGCTCGCTGTCCGCCATCGCGTCGATGACCACGCCCGACCCCGACACCTTGGTCGTCCAACTCAACCGGCCGACAGCGGGCGACTTCCTCTGGGCCGCGACCTACATCGACGGCATGGTCTACCCCCCTTCGAGCTTCGCCAACGCCGCCACGACTCCCGGTCGGCTCTGGTCCCTACGTCCTCAAGAGCTATCAGCCCGGATCCTCGATCGAGTTGGTCAAGAACCCGAAGTATTGGGACTCCAAGGCCTACCCGCTCGGCGCGGTGGACTTCGTTGAAGTCAGCACCGGGCCCCAAGCCGTCAGCGCCATCACCTCGGGCGCCGTGGACATGATCTCCCTCGACCCCCAGCAGTACGCCGAGGTGAAGAACAATCCCAGCATCGGCACTTCGATCACCCAGTCCTACGACTACTCGGTGCTCGAGACACGCAACGACCGCGGCCCCTTCAACAACGTCAAGGTCCGTGCCGCCCTCGAATACGCCATCGACCGGGCGGCCATCAACAAGGTCGTTTACGCCGGTGTCGGGAGGCCCGCCTATCAGCCCTTCCCCTCGAATTCACCGGGCTACAACAAGCAGGTCGGCAACAAGTACGTCTACGACCCCAAGAAGGCCAAGGCCATGCTGGCCGCCGCCGGATTTCCCCATGGCATCTCCTTCAAGCTCGATGTGCCGGCGAACGACACCACGTTCCAGCGCCTGGCCACCGTCATTCAGAGCGAGATGGCCGCCGCCGGCTTCAAAGCCAGCATCCAGCTGATCCCCGGGAGCGACATTCTGGTGGACGTCTACCTCCACAAGGAAGGCGATGCCCTGCTGAGCGAGGACCTGACCAACGGGCCCGACATCTCGAACACGTTCGAGGCCGTCTTCGAACCAAGCGGCTTCCCGGCGCAGTACCTGGGCACCAAAGACTTGGCCCTCACGCCGGACGTCGAAGCGGCCAACGCGTCGCTGAGCCCCAAGCTGCAGGGCCCCCTTATGCAAAAGGTGGGCGCAGCCGTGATGGCCCAGGGTCTCGAGACTCCCATCGAGTTCGAGCCGTCGATCATCGCCTACAACAAGTCGGTGGTGGGTGGCAAGGTTGTCGCGCCCATCGGCCAGTGCCGATCCAACCTGGCCGGTATCTACGTCAAGAAGTGAGCAACTTCGTCTTGTTGCGGCAATGACGAGCATGGTCATGCCGGGCGGCCGCGGCCCGGTCAGCGCGGCGCGTCGTGCGAGCGACGTTCCGATGTCCGAAGAAGTGGGCTGAGCGCCGGTGGGTTCAGGTGGCTCCCTCCTCTCGTTCATCGTCCGCCGGCTGCTGATCACGATCCCCCTCCTGCTGCTGATCTCCTTCGCTGTGTTCAGCCTCGTCCTGCTCCTGCCCGGAGACCCGGCCTTGACGCTCGCCGGTGGGGTGCACTCCAATCCGGCCAAGGTTCAGGAGATCACGCGGCAACTGCACCTGAACGAGCCTTTCTGGAGGCAGTATCTCCGCTGGCTGAACGCCCTCCTCCACGGTGACCTCGGGAGCTCGCTTTTCAACCCCGGCCAGTCCGTCGCCGCCGGGATCAAGGCACGCTTTCCGGTCACGCTCGCCCTTGCCGTCGGCGGCATGCTCCTGTCGATCCTCATCGGCGTCCCGGCGGGGATCATCTCCGGTATCCGCAACGGCACGGCGAGCGACCGTCTGGTCACCGTGGGCTCGAGCCTCGGCGTGGCCATCCCGGACTTCTGGTTGGCGCTGCTCCTCGTCATCGTGTTCGCCGTCGACACCCATCTACTCCCCGCCCTGGGCTACGTACAATGGTCCACCTCGCCGTGGGGGTGGTTCGACCATCTGATCCTGCCCTGGGTGGCTCTCGGGATCGGGGGTGCGGCCACGATCGCCCGTCAGGTCCGGGGAGCGCTGATCGACACCCTGGACCAGGACTACATGCGCACCGCTGTCGCAAAGGGCTTGAGCCGTCGGGTCGTCATCGGCAAGCACGCCCTTAAGAACGCGCTCAGTCCCGCGGTCACCGTCATCGGGATCCAGTTCGGGTACCTGCTCGGCGGCACGTTGATCATCGAGCAGATCTTCTCGTTGCCCGGCATCGGTGAGTACATCCTCGCCGCGATCAGTGAGAAGGACCTTCCGGTCGTCCAGGGCGTGGTCCTCGTGACGGCCACGGCCTTCGTCATCATCAACCTGATCGTCGACGTCATTTACGGCTATCTCAACCCGAAGGTCCGTCTCGGATGAGCCTCGCCGTTCCCCCCTCCAGCGGCGACCCTTTCGTCGGGCTGGCCGACCCCTCCGACCTCATCGAGGAGGGTGTCGGCGGGCGGGCGCGCTCTGGCTTCTGGCACCGCTTCCTCCATCAACCCTATGCCCTGGCCGGCCTGGCCTTCCTCGTGATCGTCACCGTGGCGGCCATCTTCGCTCCACTTATCGCCCCGTATCCACCGAACCTGCAGAACCTCAACATCGTCAACGCGGGGCCCTCGGCCGCACACTGGCTGGGCACCGACGACCTGGGTCGCGACATCCTCAGTCGATTGATCTGGGGCGCCCGCATTTCGCTACGGGCCACCTTCGAGATCGTCGGTATCGCCCTCGTGTTCGCCGTACCGCTCGGGCTCATCGCCGGCTTCTTCCGCGGCGCGGTCGACTCGGTGATCATGCGGGCGATGGACGCGATGTTCTCGTTCCCTCCGCTGATCCTGGCGCTGACGGTGGCGGCCCTCCTCGGCGCCAGCATCAACGACACGGCCATCGCCATCGCCATCGTCTTCATACCGAGCTTCGTGCGCCTCCTCCGGGGCGAGGTCATCGCCGTGCGCGAGGAGAACTACATCGAGGCCGCGCGATCGCTGGGTGCCACGTCGAACCGCTTGATACGTCGCCACGTCGTGCCCAACGTCGCATCGCCCATCATCATTCAGGTCTCCCTGTCACTCGGCTTCGCCCTCCTGGTCGAGGCCGGCCTGAGCTACCTCGGCCTCGGCGAGCAACCACCGACCCCCAGTTGGGGCTCGATGCTGAACGAGGGCTACCAATTCATCTTCACGACGCCGTGGGCGCTCGTCTTCCCGGGTCTCGCCATCATGCTCTCGGTCCTGTCCTTCAATCTGGTGGCCGACGGCCTGCGTGATTCCCTCGGCCGGGAACGGCCCAAGAGCTCCAGTCTCGTCACCAACGACGCCGACAAGCGTCCGTCCCTCGTGACCCGCCTGCGCGGGATCACCCCCAGGTCCGACCGGCAGCCACCGGCCGCGACAGCCGCCGCCACTGCTGCCGCTTCACCCGCGGCCGCACCCGGAACACCGTCCGCCATCGAACCCGCATCCACTCTGCTCGCGGTCAAGGGCCTCCGGATCGAGTTCCTGACCAACGGCCAGTGGTTCCCGGTGATGGAAGATGCGAACTTCACCGTTGAACGGGGAAAGACGCTGGGGTTGGTCGGTGAGAGCGGTTCGGGCAAGACGGTCTCCGCCCTGGCCATCATGGGCCTCCTGCCACCTCGAGGTTGCCGGGCCAACGGCTCCGCCCGGTTCGAGGGGCGCGACCTTATGCACCTGTCCCGGGCCGATTTCCGCCAGATCCGCGGCAACGAGATCGCCATGATCTTCCAGGAACCCATGACGAGCCTGAATCCGGCCTACACGGTCGGCAACCAGATCGCGGAACAGGTCCGCACACACCGCCACCTCAGCAAGGCCGAGTCATGGAAGGTCGCCGTGGAGATGCTGGAGCGGGTGGAGATCCCCAACGCCGGCACCCGGGCCCGCGACTACCCGCACGCCTTCTCCGGTGGGATGCGCCAACGCGTGATGATCGCCATGGCGCTGTCGTGCTCGCCCAAACTCCTGATCGCCGACGAGCCGACCACGGCCCTCGACGTCACCACGCAGGCCCAGATCGTCGAACTGCTCCACATCCTGCAGCGGGAAGAGGACATGGCGATGATCTTCGTCACCCACGACCTGGGCGTCATCGCCGATGTCGCCGATGACGTGGTGGTGATGTACGCCGGGCAGATCGTCGAGCAGACGGACTCCACCGCCCTCTTCACCCAGCCCCGCCATCCCTACACCGCAGCGCTCCTCAATTCGATCCCCCAGCTCACCCCGGCGGGAGAACCGCTGCACTTCATTCCGGGCATCGTCCCCCGGCCGGACCAGGTCCCCTCGGGTTGCCGTTTCAATCCCCGCTGCGACCACGCGAACGAGGCGTGTGTCACGACGCCGGTGGAGCTGCGCCCTCCGGCGAAGGGCACGCTCGAGGGCGGCGCCGGTCCCGCCGCCGGCACCCCGTCGAGTCGCCAGGTGGTGCCGCTGAGCCGTTGTCTCCGCCAGGACGAGCTGACGCTCATCGGAGCCCGGGCGGTGGCGGAGCCGGCCACGACACCGGGGAGCGCCACCCTGAAGGAAGGCGAACCGATCCTGGAGGTCAAGGGCCTGTCCAAGCAATTCCCACTCCGGAGCGGGGTCCTGCAACGAGTGTCGGGGTCGGTCAACGCCGTCGATGTCGTCGACTTCTCCATCCAGCCGGGGACGACGCTCGGGTTGGTCGGCGAGAGCGGCTCGGGGAAGTCCACGCTCGCCCGCCTCGTCACGCGGCTGATCGAACCGACGGCAGGCAGCGTGATGCTGGCGGGAACGGACATCACAGCCTTGCGCGGGCCCAAGCTGCGACGCGAGCGCCAACGGATGCAGATGGTCTTCCAGGACCCCTACTCGTCGCTCGACCCCCGGCAGAACATCCTCGAGATCGTCGGGGAGCCCCTCAAGATCCACACCTCCCTCACCGCCGAGCAACGTCGCCAGAAGGTGATCGACCTCCTCGGTCAAGTCGGCATCGGACGCCATGTGCTCGGTCGCCAGCCCCACGAGTTCTCAGGTGGCCAGCGTCAGCGCCTGGCCATCGCCCGGGCGTTGGCCCTCGAGCCGAGCCTGCTGGTGTGCGACGAGCCGGTCTCGGCGCTCGACGTGTCCACACAGTCCCAGGTCATCAACCTCCTGAGCGACCTGCAGGACCGCCTGGGACTGGCGTACCTGTTCATCGCCCATGACCTGTCGGTGGTCCGCCATCTGAGCGACCGGATCGCGGTCATGTATCTCGGCAAGATCGTCGAAGAGGGCGACGCCAACGAGGTCTATCTCCGGCCCACCCATCCCTACACGGCGGCGTTGCTCTCGGCCATCCCGGTGCCCGACCCCCATCGTGAGCGGACGCTCCCGCGCATCGTGCTCAGGGGCGAGGTGGATACAGGGCAGAGCGCCGAGTCGGGGTGCCGCTTCCGCCAGCGTTGCCCGTTCGCCATGGACATCTGCGCGTCGGTCGATCCCGAGCCCTTCGTCACGCCCAGCGGCACGACCGTCCGCTGTCACCTTCACACCGAAGGTCCCACCCTGGCCGGGGAAAGTGTGGCGGGACTCACGGCATCAGTCTGAGGCCCGCCCGACCACCTGATCATGCGGCTTGCCTCCGGGTCGATGTCAACGTGATCAAGCGTCAGCTGCGGGGAACGTCCTTCCAGGGGAGCTCCTTGTCGTTCCGCACATCACCGGGCAGCCCGAGCACGCGCTCTCCCAGGATGTTGCGCATAACCTCCGACGTGCCCCCCTCGATCGAGTTGGCGCGTACGCGTAGGAAAGACTTGTGCACGTCGGTGGTCCCCATGCCCAAAGACTTGGGGCGGATCATCGGGTAGCCGGCCGGATACAACATCCCCTCATTCCCCAACAGATCCATACACAGCTCGTACACGCGTTGGTTCTCTTCGGCGTAGGCCAGCTTTCCGACGGAGCCCTCGGGCCCCGGCGTCCCGGCCCGGCGGACCTGGGCGGCGCGCTGATTGGTCATGTTGATGACCTCGCCGCGGATATAGCAGGAGACCAGACGGTCCCGGAGAACCAGCGCGTGCGGAGAGGTGTCGCCCTTCCACTTCTCCTCCCAGATGCGCAGCGCGTCCTTGATCGGACCCGAACCCCGGCGGCCGACGGCGCCGCCGATGGAGACGCGCTCGTTCATCAGGGTGGTGACCGCGACGCGCCACCCGTCGCCCTGCCCGCCGAGGCGTGCCGTCCCGGGCATATGGACGTCCGTGAAGAAGACCTCGTTGAATTCTGCTTCGCCGGTGATCTGGTACAGGGGCCGCACCTCGACCCCGGGGCTCTCCATGTCGATCAGGAAGGCGGTGATGCCCTTGTGCTTTGGTACATCGGGATCGGTCCGGGCCAACAGGAGCCCGAACCTCGACAAGTGGGCCAGCGTGGTCCAGACCTTCTGCCCGTTGAGCACCCACTCGTCGCCGTCCGCCACGGCCCGGGTCGAGAGGCTCGCGACATCGGACCCCGAGCCGGGCTCGCTGAACAACTGGCACCAGATCTCCTCGGCGGTGAACAACGGGCGCAGGTACCGCTCCTTCTGCTCGTCCGTGCCATGGGACATGATCGTCGGCGCGCACATGCCGTAGCCGATCGGGTTCTTCACGCCGCTGTTCGGCGCGCCGGCGGCCGCCAGCCGCGACTGGGCCTGCTGGTGGTCCTTGAGCGTCAGCCCGAGACCGCCGTACCCCTTGGGATAGTGCAGCCAGGCCAGGCCGCGGTCGAATTGGGCTCCCAGGAACTCCTCGGTCGGTGTCGTCGCCGGCGGCTGGTCGGCCAGTAGCCCATCAACAAGCTCATCCACGTTCGCGCTCACAGCAGCACCCTATAGCGTGCCTGCGTGCGTGCACTTCCTCCCCGCTCGAAACTGAACACCGGTGGGCAGGGACGTCGGTGGGTGCAGCCGGCGTGACCCGATCGGTCACGTTGCCGGACGGGCGGGAGCTCGCTTTCGAGGAGTACGGGGATCCCGACGGCCGGCCCGTCCTGAGTTTTCACGGGGGCCTGAGCTCCCGGCTCGATGCCGCGCCGGCAGACGTCGCCGCCCGCGCACTGGGGGTGCGCCTCGTCGCACCCGACCGGCCCGGCATAGGTCGGTCGACGTACCAGCAGGGGCGCCGCCTGCTCGACTGGCCGTCCGACGTGGCAGTCTTGACGGACACCCTCGGCATCGGCCGCTTCGCCGTCATGGGTTGGTCGTGTGGTGGGCCGTACGCTGCAGTGTGCGCCGCCAAGATGCCCGAGCGGGTCACGGCGGTGGGGCTGCTCTCGAGCGCGGTGCCCTTCGAGCTCTTCGGCACGACGAAGGGCCTTTCCGGCGACGACCGGATCCTGCTGTTCCTGGTGCGCCGCGCCCCCCGGCTGGCCTCCGCCCTTCTGCGCGTCTCGATCGCCGATGCGTCCGAGACGCGGCTCTACCGCGAGATTCGCCGGAGCTTTCCCGCCGTCGACGCCGCCGCCCTCAAGGAGAGGGGGCCGGCCGCTGACGCGGTGGCGTTCGTCAAAGAGTCCATGCGCCAGGGAACAGCAGGGTGCCTACAGGACTACCGGGTCTTCGGCGACCCCTGGGGGTTCGCCCTCGGCGAAGTGACCGCGCCGGTCCACATCTGGGAGGGCGCAGAAGACCATACGGGCCCGCCCGAGTACCGGGACCTCCTGCTCCGATTCCTCCCCGACGCCCGGCTTACGGTTGTCCCGGGCGAGGGCCACCTCTCGTTGCTGCAACACCAGGCCGCCGCCATCCTCTCAGATCTGACGATTTCCGATTGATTCTCCGTCGGCTTCGGTCTCCTGTCGGCGACCGCAGGTCCACTGACCGTATCTGGAGTCAGCTATCCCTGGGGTCAGCCTATGTCTACCCGCAAGGCCGCCAGGCTGTTGGGGAACTGGCCACCGGTCAGGAACGAATTGAGACCGTCGGCGTCAAAGTCGAAGTATGACTCGAAAATGATGTTGTTCGCGGGGTTCTTCATCCATGAGGTGAAGTTCGCGATATAGGTGGGATCGTCACCGAGCCCGTGCCCATCGGGGCGGATGATCGCCCCCCATTCGGTGATAGCCAAGGGCTTCCCCTGGGCGGCAGCGAACTGGTGGGCTGCGTTCAGCGCCGGCAGCAGGGACTCGCCCCACGCGTTGGCGGGGGTCTGGGCGTCGCTGAGCCACACCTGGTCGTAGGCGTCCAGGCCGATAGCGTCGACATAGGAGCTCCCAGGGTATGCCAAGGTCACGTTGTAGCCCGGGGTGGTGAATGCCGCGGCATCGGGGTTCCAGACGAACTTGAAGTTCTCTCCGGGGACCGCGCGCATAGCGATGACGATCTGGTCGAAGTAGTGGGCGAAGTTGGCCTCGTCCGTCGGATTGGTGGCCCTCCAGGAGAACCAGGTCCCGTCGAACTCCCAGCCCAATCGCAGGTACGCGTTGGACTTGCCGGCGGCGATCAGGGTCTGGGCCAAAGTCACGAAGTACGAGTTGTAGGCCCCTGTCGCCCCTTGGGCCAGGGTCCCGACGGGATTTCCCGACGAGTCGCTCGGGATGATGGGCACACCAAGGGACAACTGGTAGCTGGTGCCGCTCCAGGCGGCGTTCAGCTGCCAGGCATCTCTGCCCCCGGCCCCGTCCATGCCGGCCCAACCACCGTCTGCGGGCAGGAAGTCACTTGCGATGGTCGAACGGGTCCCTGTGGCTGCATCGAAGGCTGCGACGCCACTCGGCTTACCTGCTCCTGCGTAGACGCCGGTGGCGAACGAGAACGGCAAAGTCCTCCGCTTCGCAGCGGAAGCACTCGGAATCGTCACGGCTTTGGCGCTTGGCCCAACCGCAGGCGGAATGGTGGCGGGTGGCGCTGCACGCGTCGCCTCCGTCAAAGAAGTGGGCGGAGCGGAGGTTGTGGGGGGCGCTGACAGACTCCACGGCAGACGTGCGTGCGAACCCGCTCTCAATCGAGCGGTCACCACCGTCGAGGATGGCATCTCCTCACTCCAATGAGTCAGCGCAGGTAGCTCTGGCTCATTCACGCTCTGTCTCACACTTTGCACATCGTCAGCATGAGATCTGAAGCCCAACGTGCCCGCTGCTATTCCGAAAATACTCACGAACAACCCAAGCGACACGACCAACGCTGCTGGACGGCCGCACGAGGCGGCCCGCGGCCGACTTCTCAGGGATCTGCGTGGCCTCACATGCTTCCCCTGCCTATGCGTTTCTGCCAAAGAGTCCGAGCACCTCGTTCGAGAACTTACCTGCGATGTGTGCGTCAGGTCCATACGAACGGTAGCGGCGAGCATCAGACATGCCAACTCCTAGAAGGTTCCTTGACTCCCGACTCGTTCTGAGCGGCAAACGCCAGAGTTGTAGTTTCGAATCCGAACGCACGCGATCGCACGGTTTGGAATTCAACGTGAACTTTCATTTACCCGCGGAATCAACTTCCCTGATTCGGGGTATCGTGTTCTACCCCGAGACTCCTAAGGCTCTGTTGATCCAGATGTCGAAGCACGCCAATCGCCTACTGGTCGTCGTAGCAACTGTCGCGGCGTTCTTTGGTGTCGCGGACGCAAACGCGACGGCTCAGGGGACTTCCCTTTCTAAGGGCGTCTACGTAGGAGCGGCCAAGCCGAGCCGGGTCGCAGCCTTCGATGCAACCACACGGACCCATTCGACCATCGCAAGTGACTTCCTGCCCGCAGACGGTGGTTGGACCGGCATGGACGGGGCCGGGGGTAGCGACGCCTGGCTGTTGAACAAGGCCTGGAGCGGCACCAGCTACCAGTTGTCCCTCGGTGTGCCCATCATCCCGAGCGACTCGTCGGGAAATCCCGTCGGGACCCTGGCCCAAGGGGCGACCGGGGCCTACAACTCGTACTTCGTGACTTTGGCCCAGACCCTGATCGCCGCCGGCGAGTCCAACGCGTACCTGCGATTGGGCTGGGAATTCGACACTGATGCGTACCCATGGGAGGCCAAGACGCACCGCGCCGAGGCCAACTTTGCCAAATACTTCGGCCAGATCGTCATCGCCATGCGCTCCGTTCGCGGAGAGAACTTCAAGTTCGTCTGGAACCCGGACGCCACGGCGTTCACGCAGGCGCACTACAACGTGGGCCTCGCGTGGCCGGGCCGCTCCTACGTCGACGCTATCGGGCTAGATGCCTACGATCAGGTGTGGCTCAGCGACGCCCAGAGCCCCGCCAACGCGTGGAACGAGTCCCTGCTGCCGGCGCTGAACGCAGCCCACCAGTTCGCTGCCGCCCAGGGGAAGCCCTTGGCTATCACCGAATGGGGGGCGATCATCCGCCCCGATGGGCACGGGCTCGGTGACGACCCGACCTACATCGACAACATGATTTCGTGGATGCACGTACCTACCAACGACGTCATCTTCGAGTCCTATTTCGACTTTGACGCCGACGGTCTCAACTCGTTCCTGACCGGTGGCCAGTTTCCCAACAGCTTGGCGGCCTTCAGGGCGAACGGTCACGACGGCGGCGGAGGGTCGAACCCGTGGTTGCCCTTGACGGGGGGACTCCTCATCGTTGTGCTCGCCGGATGGATGACGAGACGAGCGCGGCGAACGACACACGAGCAGCAGAGTGATCCGAGTGAACAGAGAGAACGTCCTCCGGAAAATCTAATTCATCCAGTCGACCGCAGAGCAGACTCGATGGCCCGGTAGAAGGTCGGGTAGGCGTAGATCATCTCCTTCAGGGTGCGCACCGGAATGCGCGCATGCACGGCCAACGCCAGCACCGCGAGCACCTCTCCCCCGCATGGCCCCATGGACGTGGCACCCACGAGTACGCCATCCATCTCGATCAGCTTTATCAAGCCCTCGCCCTTGTTTATCCACCCCCGCGCCGACTGCGCTATGGCCTCGCTCATCACACGAACTTCGCCGCCGGACTTCCGGGCTTCTGCTTCGGTCAACCCGACCGATCCGATCTCGGGGTCGGTGAAGGTCACTCGTGGCACGGCCCGGTACTCCGCCTCACCGATGGGATGCCCGAGGATGTCGGCCACACATATCCTCGCCTGGTAGATGGCGACGTAGGTGAACGCACCCTTTCCCGCGACATCGCCGACTGCCCACACTCCGGGCGTGACGCGCATGCGCGCATCGACGGGGAGGGCGTGTGCGGTGTCATCGAGCCCGAGCGCACCGACCCCCAACCCTTTAAGGTCGGAGCGCCGACCGGTCGCCACCAGCACGCGTTCGGCCGAGAGCGAGGATCCGTCAGCCAGGCGCAGGGTGCAACCCGTTGCCGGTGATGACGAGACGCTCACGATTTCGACCCCGGTATGCACTTCGATGCCCTCGAGGCGCAGAATCCGGGTGATCATCTCGGAGACCTCAGGCTCTTCGGAGCCAGCGATGCGCTCCCCCGTCTCGACAATGGTCACCTTGGCGCCGAACCTGGCCATCACCTGCCCGATTTCGAGACCGACCGCTCCCCCACCGATGACCAGAAGCGATGCGGGAACCGTTTCGGTGGCAATGGCCTCCCGGTTCGTCCAGTGCGGGATATCGGTGAACATCGGAGGGACCCAGGCGTGGGCGCCCGGGGCCAACACGAGTGCCTTCTCGGCGATGATCGGTTCGCCGTCGACTTCGACGGACGTGGGACCGGTCACCCGGGCGCGGCCCCGGATGAAATGTCCTCCCTTGTCGACGAACCGGTCGACGGCCACCTTGTCGTCCCACGAATCCGTCGCCTCTTCGCGGATTCGCCGTGCCACCGGGCCCCAGTCAGGGGTGATGACCGACGATCCGGCGTTGCCCGCTATGCGCCGGCCTTCGGCCAACAGATTGGCCGCACGGACCATCATCTTTGAAGGTATGCAGCCCCAATAGGGGCACTCGCCCCCGACGAGCTCGGCCTCGATGCCGACGACGTCGAGACCGGCTTCGGCGAGCTTGCCTGCTACCTCTTCTCCTCCGGGCCCTAATCCGACGACGACTGCATCGCAGTGCACCGGGCTACAGACTGCCCCAGTTGGTGATTTGGACCGGTTTGACCACCGGCGTTCCGACGTCGATCTGTATCTGGTAGTGGTTGCCGAGCGGCAGGTCCGCCGGGTTCCCCTTGTAGATCCCCACCTTCTTGTTCGGTGCAGTGAAGAAGACGGTGAGCTTCCCCGTGGCCGGCCCGACCTGCGTGGAACTCAGCGGCTGACCCCAGATCTGGAAGAACTGGCCCAAGGTGAAGCTCAGCGACGTGCTCGGTGATTCCACGTGGACGACACCGTCCTCCTGGTGCGAATGCAACCAGTAGAAGCAGCTTCCGGTCTCGACGAAGGCACCGTGTGCCGTCTCTACCGCCTCGGCCCCCGGGATGCCGATCCCGTAGGGGATCACCCGGGCCTTGCCATTCACGAAGACGGTGAGGTGCGTGTGCACATGGGAGACCAGCTGCTCGTTGGTCTGGCACTGGACCCCGTCGACCGTCTGACCCGTGGCCGCGTTGGCCAGGGTGGCCAGCTTGGGCCCGATCGGGATCGGAATGCCTTCGTAGCCCGGCGTCGTCGGGGGGTCAGGGACCATCTGCAGGGAGGATGGGATCGGCACGGTCTTGACGTCCGCGGCCGATTTGGCGGTGGGCGTGCTCGGTGACGAGCTCGAGAGGAGCACGATGATGAGGACCACCACCAGGATCACCACCAGGGCCCCGCCGTACCTCACGGTCGTGCGGACTCTTTTGGCGCGCAATTCCGCCGCCCGGCGCTCCGCCGCCTTGCGCTGCGATTCTGCCCGTCGTTGTGCCTTGGACTCCGAGCCACTGGTCATTGAGCCGACAATCTAGCGAACCATTCCGCCCGAACTGGCATCTATCCCCTGATCTGGGCTCCCTGAGCGCTCGACGGCCCCGCTCCGAATTGCCCCCGCTTGCCGGGGCTCAGGCCCGGGCTCCAGGGCTGTTACCGTTTCATCATCCATGGACGAGATCGTCGAACTTCTCGAAGCGAACAAGGGATACGCCGCCGCCCGGGCCAACGTCGCAGATCCTCGCCCGGGTCGCCGGATGGCTGTGGTCACGTGCATGGATGCGCGGATTGACGTCTTCGCCGTACTCGGGTTGCACCTCGGTGAGGTCCATGTGATCCGAAACGCCGGAGGTCGAGTGACCGACGACGTTCTCCGGAGTCTGGCCCTGTCCAGCCAGGTGCTGGGCGTTCAGACAGTCGTGGTCATGCAGCACACCAATTGCGGCCTGGCCGGAGTAACCGACGAGGAGTTCGCGCGAACTCACGGGAGCCGATCTCGGATTCTTCCCGATTGACGACCATGCCGCCGCTCTCCGTGAAGACATAGCGCTGCTTACTCAGACGCCGTACCTCCTGCCGCTCACGAAGATCGCCGGATTCATCTACGATGTCGAGAGCGGCGAGGTCGATGATGTCGTTCACTGGGTGCGCTCAGCATCCCCCTGATTGTCGTCAGCAAGGATCAACGGTACGGCACACACGAGCACATTTTCATCGTCGCCTCATCCCGACCGACTCGTCACGGAGCCACGAAGCGTGGGGTGGCGCAGCGCCGTGAGGGGCCGCCGGGTTATCCGGATGGGTGCTCCATCGGTTCTCTTTGTCGATGACGGTTGTTGGGAATCGTTCTTTCTCCTTGCCGGGGGAATCAGGAAGGCTGGAATCCGGACAGTCCGCATTACAAGCGCCCCATGGACGTGGGGAGCGTCCTGTCTTCTCTTTGACCGTACGATCCGTTTCAATCACCTCACAGACCTCGTCGATCTTGCCCGAATGCTCAGTGGAGAGCAGATCCTCGACATTCAGATGACCGAGAGGGTGGCAGCAGCGGTGAAACAAGGACTCGTGGAGATGCCTGACGTGAGCCAGGCTTCGGACTGGTCACGCCGCGTGCTCATGATGGACAAAATCTTCGTGCAAGAGCGGCTGGAAGAGATCGGGCTTTTCGCTCCACTGGTCTTACGTGGCCCCGACCTCGATGCCTCGCAGATCATGGAGCGGCTTGGGTTGCCGGTTGTTCACAAAACGAGAACCGGGAGCGGAGGCGAAGGCGTATCAATCGTCACGTCCCCCGAGAAGCTGGATGCTCTGCTGGCTGATGGCCATGACCCGGAGAATCACTTTTTCGAACAGTATGTCGATGGTCGGCAACTTCAGTTCGGAGGCGTGTTCGGTGGCCATGGATTCGACGTCGCGGTCACCTTCGAGACGCTGCAACGCGGAGAGGGACTAGCGCCGGCCAGCCACGTTCGACTCGTCGACGATACCGCGTTGTTGGCCACCGGGCTCAAAGTCGTGAGTGAGTTTGGATTGACAGGAATGATGAACCTCAACGCGATCCGGGATGCAGATGGGCGCGATTGGATCCATGACGTGAACCCCCGGGTCTTCGGGTCATTCATGAGTTTTCGACCGGCCGGTATCGACCTTCTGCAGGCATATGTGAATTGGGTCTTGCGGATTGAATCGACATCGCCGGCCACGACTGCGCCTGCTCACTTCAGGCATCCGACGAGCGACGTCGAGAGCTATCCGGTGTTCCCTGCTGCATTTCGGAGTCACGCCGACGGGGAGACGATCTTGCAGTCGGTCCGCCGGTTCCTCCGAGGTGCCCTGCCTTATTCAGGTGGTGCCGGCTGGCGCTACGTTCTCTACGAAGCCGGGCGTCAACTTTCACACGAGCTGGGTCGCCTGCTCGATCGACACGATCAGCGGGGTACGGTAAGGGGTGTGATTCGCCGCACAAAGACCCTGATCCTCAGGTCGCGACAATCAGGCCTCGCTCGACAGAGTCCGCATTCGGAACCGTGACTCGGTCAAATGTCATAATGTAGATCTCGTCGAAGGACAGAGCGAATCCTTCACCGATATCAGTGGACCGTGGGTTGGGTGCCACCGTGGCCCTCCGGGCCCGTTTTCGAGACAAGCCGCGAAGGAGATCTATGCCATTCGACGTTGCGGAGTTGTTGCGTAGTCGCCACGGCGAGAACTATGCACTCCACGAGAGGCACTTGAACCATCAGTTGGCGCGGGTGCTCAAGACCATCGGATTCGACCGTTTTTACGTCCGCGGGGAGGGGTCGTATCTCTTCGACGCCGAAGGTGCGAGGTATCTTGATTTCCTCTCGGGCTTTGGAGTGTACGCGCTCGGCCGGAGTCACCCGACCCTCAAGGCCGCACTCCACCAGGCTATCGAGCTCGATCTCCCGAACATGGTGCAGATGGACTGCGCTCTATTGCCAGGCCTGTTGGCCGAACAACTCGTCGGCCGCTGTGCAGACAACATCAACCGGGTCTTTTTTTGCAACTCTGGCGCTGAAGCTATCGAGTCAGCCATCAAGTTCTCGCGTCAAGCGACCCGGCGTCCCAGAATCCTCTTCGCCGAACATGCATTTCACGGACTGACCACCGGGGCGCTCGCTCTCAACGGTGGCGCTGACTTCCGGGAGGGATTCGGACAGTTGATCCCCGGTTGCTCATCGGTCCCGTTCGGCGACATCGCTGCACTCCGAAACGAACTGCGACTGGGGGATGTCGCAGCGCTTGTCGTCGAACCCATCCAAGGAAAAGGCGTTTACATGGCGCCTGCTGAATATTGGCATGAGGTACAGGTACTTTGCCGGCGACATAAGACGTTGCTCGTCATGGACGAGGTCCAGACGGGGCTTGGTCGGACAGGGAAATTCTTCTGCTACGAACACTGGGGTCTCGAGCCCGACATAATCACGGTTTCCAAGGCGCTTTCCGGCGGATACGTCCCGGTAGGCGCCGTTCTTACATCGGACCGCATCCTCTCGTCTGTCTACAGTTCTCTGCAGAACGCGCTCAAGCACTCGAGCACTTTCGGCCGTAACCAGTTGGCCATGGTGGCGGGACTCGCCACGCTGGCAACGTTTGAGGAAGAAAACCTCGTCGAAAAGGCCCGTATCGCCGGGGACGCCCTCGTGGGCGCGCTTAGACCGCTCGTCGAGCGTTATGAGATGTTCCACGAGGTCAGAGGCAAAGGGCTCATGATCGGGCTGGAATTCGGCCCCCCTAGGTCCAAGGCCCTTCGTCGGCGCTTTAACGTGGCCGAACGTATGAGGCCCGCCATTTTCTCTCAGATGATGGTGGTCCCTCTGTTTCATCGGCACCGCATATTGACGCAGGTCGCTGCGGACAACGTGAACATCATCAAACTTCTCCCTGCCCTCATCTGTGGACAGGACGAGATCGACTATTTCGTTGATGCGTTGGACGATGTGCTCAACGATGCCCATGAGGGAGTCGGCCTCTTCATGGAATTCGGGCGGACCATGACGAAGGGCGCTCTGCGACGTTCGGGAAACCATCGCCCCGACGCTCCGTACGTCCCTCGACCGGCGAACGGAAATGGGTCCAGCGTAAACGGGAATGGTTTGACGTCCGACCTGGAGTCGGCGGAACCTGGATCCACAAGACCTTGAACTCCGCGATCACACTCAAGGAAGGGGACCGAATCGTCGTCTCAGGCGCAGCCGGATTTATCGGCTCAGCGGTCGTCCGCGCACTTCTTGCCCGAGGCGCACGCGTCAAAGCTCTGGTCGAACCCGGCGGTGACGATCGAAACCTTCAGGGACTGAACGTAGAGCGCCTCCCAGTCGACGTCCGCGATTCCGATGGCGTCATAGCAGCGTGCGCAGACGCACGATTCATTTTCCATCTGGCAGCGCTCTACCGGTTCTGGGCCAAGAATCCCGCTGACTTTCACGACGTCAACGTCGGTGGTGCCATTAACTTTATGGAGGCGGCGCGGCGAGCTTCGTGTGAGCGCGTCATCTACACCAGTACGGTGGGAGTCGTCGGACTCGGCGGGGCTACCTCCGGGCAGGGTGCGGACGAAACACGCTATGCCGACGTGGCCCATCTGTTTGGCCTCTATAAGAGGACGAAATACGTTGCCGAGCATGAAGTGCTCCGGGCTGCAGCCCAAGGTGTTCCGGTCACTTTGGTCCTGCCCACGTTTCCAGTCGGTCCGGGTGACCGAAGACCGACGCCCACGGGCAAGCTTGTCACCGAATTCCTCAACGGCCGGGTCCCGGCGTTTGTCGAAACCACACTGAACGTGCTTCATGTAGACGACCTCGCCACGGGCCATTTGCTGGCGCTCGAACAGGGTACGATCGGTCGAAGCTACATCTTGGGTGGCGAGAACATGAGTATGGAGTCGTTTCTGGCCTGCCTCGCTGAGTGCACGAGCCTGAAGGCCCCCAAAATCCGAGTGCCCGGAAGTGTCGCCGTGGCCGTTGGGGCGCTCTCGCAATTCGTGGAAGGTCGTCTCCTTCGGCATGAGCCAAGCGTGGCGCTCGAATCAGCCCGGATGTCGACCACCAACATGATGTTCGACGATACGCGCGCGCGCGTCGAGTTGGGCTACTCCCCTCGCCCCGCTGCAGAAGCCCTCCTTGATTCAGCCCGATGGTTCGTAGCCAACGGCTACGTCAGGCAAAGGCGTCTCCGCCGGATTGCCTTCGCCGCTCCACACTAGGGATTGCCGGAGGGACCCAGACTACTCAAGAACGCTCTGATTCCGAAGAGAAACGCAAAGGCCAACGCCGGCAATCCGGGTGACCCTTTCCTGAGTGACATGCCGAGCAGCGACCCGGCGGCCCTCCACTCTCCACGTCGAATTGCAAGCGGAACCGAATGACAAAGAATGGCATCCCCGAATTCTCTCGCCGTCAGATTCGGCCTTTGGTCGAGAAACCAATCCGAGCTCGAGGACGATGTGCTCGAAGACGAGACCGAAACTCCTGCCGGATTCTGCGTGTACCGCAACAAGCTGTTCGGACTGAAGTCGGCTCTCGTCGCGGTACGAAGATGGACCGACAGCAACCAGTTCCAGTCATCATGGTTGGGAAGACTGACATCGAGTGGAACGACGTCGGCGAGTTCCCGATCGAAGAGAAGCATCGATGAGCAGAGCTCCGTTTCGCCCGGGGTGATCTGTCGACGCTCAAAGAGATAGTGGGGAATAGATTCGCCCGCCGAGGGCAGTCGACGTGGGTTTGTTCGAACCACTTGCCCATCCGGAAGAACGATCTCCGAGCGACATGCGATCAGCACGTGCTGGGCACCTTCATTCTTGCGCCTCATTGCAATCATCATTTGATTCTCGATTTTCGTTGGCAGCCATACGTCGTCGTCGTCCAAAAGAGCAACGAATTGCCCGGAACTCTCAGCGATTCCCCTACCGCGAGTCAACTGGCCGCCGACGTGGGAACCGCTGGCAATGATGTGAAGGCGCGGATCGTACGGAAGGTCAAGTCCGTCAACAAGATCACGAGCCCCGTCAATACTCACGATTACTTCCATATTTGACCAGGACTGCGAGAGGGCGGACTGGACGGCTCTGATCAGCGTCGGACGCCCCACCGTCGGAATGATGGCCGAGACCAGTGGAGCGGCATCTGCTCGACTGACTCTCGTCACGTTTGTCTCGTTCATGAACCGAACGGCTATGCCACGGGACCAGCGGACCGGCGCCGGAGGACCGTCCTTTGTGAAACAAGGGAAACAGCGGCACCAATTGCCGCAGCCAAGACTCCGCCGAGAAGCGCCGTCGCTCGGCGAAGTTCGTTACCGTCACGCTTGACGATGCCCTGACCCACATAGCGAAGAAGGCCTTGCGGGATGGTACGGCGTAAGAAGGCCTGCTCGTCGGTCAGATCATCATTGCCCGAATTGATTCGGGCGAGTTCCACCTTGCCGCGCCCCTCAAAGTATGAGCGTCGAAGAAAAAACATGAGACCAGTGCGCTCGTTCCCGACATGATGGTCAACGACAGCCTCTGGGACAAACAACAACGAAGCCCCCGGAAGCGCCTTGCCCATCCGGATGCAAAGGTCGGTGTCCTCCGGCCGAGACACTGTCCCCACTTTCCCAAAATCGACTCGGAAGCCGTCCACCGAGGCGAACACGTCGCTCCGAACGGCCATGTTCTCGCTCCATACGTTTCGCACCTTTGCTCTCGTCACCGGAAGGCCGAGATGGGATGCGCCAACGACCCAGGCGAACTCTTGCGGAAACCATCGAGGCTCTTGGCTCTCCCAGGCCGCAGCAACATAGCCGCCGGTACACACAACCAGGGGATCCGCAAAAGGCTCCACCAGCGCCGCCAACCAACCTGGCCGCGCCCTGGCATCGTCATCGAGAAAGGCCACGAGAGGCGTAATGCTGTGTTTCACACCAGTATTACGATTACCCGATGCCCCACGAGAGAGTTCATTTTCGACCACCGTGAGGTTTGGAAACTCTTCACGGAGTGTCCGGTAAAGATCGGGCTCGTGATCAACTGTGATCACGATTTCCTCCGGCTTGAGTTCTTGAGCCTGAACGGACTCGATTGCCGCACGGAGATGACGCAGCCTCCTCTGGGAGTGGCACGCGATGACGACAGATACCGGCAACGTCACACTTGATGCCTTCTGGTCTTGACTCACGTGGGGCTAGCTCCTCACTCAATCAACATCTCGAGGCGTGCGAAATGCCCCCGGATGGCCACAGCCCACTAAAAGAATATCTCAATTTTGGGACTCGACCCGTCCATCCCCTCGGACTAAATTCGCTTGAACCATTAAGCGCTTCCATACAAGCTAGAGCACGTCGGTGCGCAACGAATGTCACTGCCGACGGTGGATCGCCGTTCAATGTAGTTACCGTGAATCGTGGCGGTCGTTACCTCGAGTCGATAGAAACTGGCGATAGCAACTCGGTAGCAACTCGGTAGCAACCGTAAAAACTTTCTCGGTAGATCCTCGTCGGCCTGAACGTATTTGGACATCGATTCGTTATAGAGTTTAAGGGTCGTCACGCTCCCCGGGGATCGGGTCGACTTTGGAATCGTTGATCCATAGATAACTGAGCGTCACTGTAGTATCGGACGTTCCAAGCAACTCGTTCACATGCGGGCCTGATCAGGAAGGCGGGAGTACGGGAGTGTCGGGCGATCGAGTCGTCGAACTGCAGCACGGTTCTTCAGATGCCGAAGTCACGGCGTCTGCGCGACGGCCCACGTTTCGTCCAGACATCGAAGGACTCCGCGCCATTGCCGTACTCCTCGTTGTGCTCTTCCACGCCCACGTTCCCGGGATAACCGGTGGGTTCGTCGGCGTGGATGTCTTCTTCGTCATCTCCGGGTTTTTGATCACCAGCTTGTTATTGCGAGAACGCGATCGAAGCGGGAGAAACTCGCTCCTCCACTTCTATGCAAGACGAGCACGACGAATTCTTCCTGCCGTATCCCTGACGATTGTTTTGACCGTTGTCGCTACTTACCACTGGCTCGGTGCCCTTGCCGGAAATAGGGCTGCGGACGATGGGCTGTGGTCGTCGGTATTTCTGGCGAATCTTCACTACGCCGCGGTCGGTACGCAGTACCTAGGATCGCAACTCCCGCCGTCACCCCTGCAGCAGGTGTGGTCCCTGGCGGTTGAGGAACAGTTCTACGTCGTTTGGCCGGCCCTCTTGATCCTCACAGCCATAGTCGGGAAACGGTGGTCCCTTCATCACAGACTCGCCGGCGTGCTCAGCCTTATCATCGTCACCTCATTTGCGTGGTCGGTCATCGAAACTGCCCAGAATGGCACTTGGTCCTACTTTTCTCCCCTCACCCGGGCGTGGGAGCTCGCGATCGGCGGCCTCGTGGCTGTAGCAAGCGCTCGGCTCAAGAATATGGACTGGCGAGTTGCCAGCAGCCTTAGTTGGGTCGGTATGGCAGCCGTGCTTCTCTCAGCATTCCTTTTCACTTCGAGTACCGAGTTTCCCGGGTACGCTGTCGCCTTACCGGTCCTTGGCACGGTTGCCGTGATTGTCGCGGGTATGTCGACGCACCGCCGGGGGGTGGATCAAGTCCTAAAACTACCGCCCTTCCAGATTATGGGGCGGTTATCGTACTCTCTCTATCTAGTCCACTGGCCTATTCTCATTATTGCGTTCGAATATGCAGGCCATGAACTGACGTTAGCCCAGAATCTTGGACTCGTTGCCATCTCGATCCTCGTGGCAGCAATCATGCATTTCGCAATCGAAAATCCGTTTCGATTCGGTAAATTTTTTGCTGGACACGCAGTGAGGAGCGTAGTCATGGGACTTCTGCTCATACTTGCATCATTTCTATTTGCAAGCTGGGAAATCCATAGTCACACAAGTTCTGGGCCCGCGTTCAAGCCAACCGCCATAGTCACGTCTCATTTGAACGGAGCAAACGTATGACCTCCCGTCGCTATCGGGCCATCGGAACTGCTTGCGCTTTGTCGTTTGTTCTGATCGCCGCCATCACCGGGCCTGTCGCCGCACAAACACTGTCGGTGAATAAGGCCGGGGCTCCTGCAACACCTGCCAGCGTCCTGAGGACGGTCGCTGCCGCTACCTCGATTCAGAAGGTACCGTCGAACATCAGTCCACCTTTGCAGGACGCGTCTTTGGATACAGGCATTGCAGTCGCAGCTCAGCGGGGTTGCGATCCGGCTCCTGCCGTCAGCACGACGGGCAAATGCGTCTATGGAGATCCGAAAGGGAAAAAGACAATCGTATTGCTCGGCGATTCTCATGCTGGCATGTGGCTTGCGGGTTTCGACGCGTTGGCGAAACAAGCGCACTGGAAGCTTGTGCTTCTCATGAAGACTGAATGCGCTGCAGTTGACTTGAGTTTGTGGATCGACTCCCTCAATCGCCCGTATCCCGAATGCACAAAGTGGCACCAGTACGTGACCAAGCGAATAAATAAAATGGATCCGGCCGTGGTCGTAATTGCGAACTGGTGGGCCGGCAATATGGACAGCAAGGACCAGCCGATCACAGATCCCGAATGGATAGCGGGATTGAAGGAAATGGTGCAGTCCCTCAACTCGCCCCACACAGCAAAAGTGCTCTGGGGGGACATTCCCTACCTGACGCAACCCGGGCCTGACTGTCTCTCGGCCCACACCTCAGACGCCCAAGCCTGCAGTACGCCCGCAGGCACCGCGGTGATCGCTGCTCACGAACAGGCACTTGCAGCGCTCGCTCCCTCGGTCGGTGCGACCTATGTTTCGACAACTCCGTGGTTCTGCTCATCTCAATGCACCGCGATAATCGGCAACGACGACGTCTACGCCAACGCCTCTCACATCACCAATACCTATGCTCGCTTCTTGTCCGGAGCAATTAGCGCGGCATTGATGCCCGTCATGCACTCCTAGTTATCCGAACGCACTTCCAACGAACCAAGTCCTTGCACGCAGAGATCGGAATCCCGTGAAATTGCAGCGTCTCACCCTTGGCTTTCGAGAAGAACGGACGCGAATGTCCTGCATCGACCTTATAGTTCGCGCCATAAAATCAGCTCGCACCATGGGATTAGACGGAGCGCAAGCCTCTTCGGGCGTTGGCGATCCGACCATGGGTTTATTCACGAAGAATCGCGCGACAGAACCCAACCTGCCCTCCCACAAGGCGCTTCCCATTAAGGGGATCTGTGCCTTTAGGCTTAGGTGGCCGTCTCCTGACCTAGCCGGCCCAATGACGCATGGGGCCTACGGAGACTTAATCAGTCGTGTTAATGACGTGTATCCGGATGACAAAACCTCTATATTGGATAACCCGAGGTGCCGATCACGGTTGATCGTATCAAACCCAGCGATCATTCATCTAGAATTTCTCAGGAGACCGCGCTTGTTCTAGTTCGTCGGGCAACTTGAAGGGATTGAACGATTTCAAGCAGCCCGGAACAACCTTATTGCGTATGCGAACCCACCGGAACCACAGTCATCTAATCGGCGCTGTCGGATTAAATCCATGAATCCGTCGAGCACGAGCACATTAGAAGCAGAAATTCTTCCCACTGCGGCCGACGAGCTGTTAGCCGGCCAACGCGAAGGCAATCAGTGGCGGAGCCTGGGCCTCGTCCCTCAGCTCGCGGTTGGCATGGCGCTCGGATCATTGGTTATAGCGATCGCCTTCGCCGGCGCACGTTACGGGCACGCCTGGGCCGGCACCGTCTTTTGGCTGGGACAAGTAATTATTTACGGCCTTCCAGCGTGCTTCTTGCTACTTCGACGCACGGTGCTAAGGGCAGAAGCATTGGCAATTGCGATTTTCATGCCGGTGACGACATACCTTGTGATGACCTATTACAGCCCTGGACAATTCAGGTTCTTGGATGAATTCCAGCATGTCCAGACTGCCCAATCCATTCTTCACACACACCATTTGTTCCACCCAAATACCTCGCTGCCAATCAGCCCTCAATTCCCCGGACTCGAGATAGTCACGACATGCCTGGCTACTGTCACTCATTTTTCGCTGATAACCTCGGGCCTGATCGTTGATGGAGTAGCTCATGTCTTAGTGACCGTGGGCCTCTACTTTCTGGTTTTGGAGATTTGGAGAAATCATCGCATCGCAGCGTTAGCCGTTGTTATCTACGCGACAGAGTCGCACTATCAGTTTTTCGACTCCTATTTCATATATCAGACAATTGCGATTCCCTTTTTGGTCTTAGCATTGCTGGCGACCGCTCGAATGATCAGGAGCAAGGGGCGAAGCTCCGTAGCTTGGGGATTGGTGGCAATCTCTTGCGGCGCCGTAACGGCAGTTAGCCATCACGTAACAAGTTACATCTTAATTGGAATGCTACTCTGCTTCGCAATTGCTGAGCTGTGGCGCGCTCGTCCAGGAAAAACCGGCATCGTTCTCTTGATAACACTGGCGATCTCGGCGGTCGTAGTCGTCTGGGACACCACGGTGGCTACCGACACGTTTAGTTACCTTAAGCCCGTCATCCAATCATTTTTCAACACCGCCGTCTCCGCAACAAACCCTCAAGGGAAGGCAACCGCAGGAGGTGGCGCAGCGTCGTTACCCAGTGCCCCAACGGCGGAGAGGATCGCTGAATATATCGCTATTGCAATTCTGTTACTCATCACATGTCTCGGAGCGAGACGCTTCTGGCAAGCCCGACGCACTCGGGTTGCCTCGGCTGTCTTCGGGATGGCGATTGCATCCTTGTCAGTATTCGCGGTCCTCGTACTTCGAGCTACTTCGAGTGGTGGTAGCGAGCTAGCCGGACGAGCGCTGACGTTTGTGTTGATTCCGGTTAGTTTTGCTGGCGCGCTCGCCATCACGCGTCAGGATTGGGCCTTGGATACCTACGTTGAGAAGGTTCGAAACTCGAAGCGGACGATATTAGGATTAGCGGGCACCGGTTTGATCGTCCTTCTAGCAACCGGGAGCATTGCGGGCGGATGGCCCGTGTACTACGCACGCCTACCAGGTGTATTTTTGGTTAGCGGGTGGGAGCGGTCCATAGACCAACACAACCTTGGTGTAGCTCAATGGGCAGCAGACAACCTGCCTCCCAATGGTGGCGTTGCATCGGATGTCACAACCGAGGCAATCCTGTCGTCACTAGGATTTCAGGCCCAGCCAACAGGAATCTCGCAATTAATACTCTCTCCCCGATACTCAATAGCGGACAAACGAATAGTGCGCACCCAACGCGTCGAGTTTGTAGCTATTGATCGGCGGATAGCCGAGCAGCTACCCGCCTCCGGAAATTACTTCCGCGAAGCCAATGAGAAAACGTATACACGACCGGTTCCGCTCGAATCGATCGATAAATTCAGGACGATTCCCGGCGTATCGCGCATTTTTGACGACGGCACGATTGTAATTTACGACGTCTCAGAGGCATCCTGAAAAGCAATGAAGATCTCGCAAGCTGTCAAACAATCCAGTGATCTGATTCTCTTTTGGACGGCCATTTGTTTGCTTCTGGTTACGTGGTCGCCGGTACCCATTGTTGCTGGAATCGCCGGCATTCCGCTCGTGCTCTATCTTCCCGGTGCAGCACTCGTGGCAGCCGCTGGTGATTTGACGGGAGACATTCAAGGTACGGAGAGGCACGTATGGGCGGTCGCCGCCAGTATCGGGTTGTCCATCGCGGGCGGACTCATTTTGAACCTCACCGGCGGCCTGACGCGATCTCACTGGTTGATTTTCATAGGTGCTCTCGTCGTATTTTTCACGCTGATCGGTGCGCTTGTATCGGTCATTCGGGGGTCGGTGGATCAGAGTGCGATCGGGTCGGCAAATTCCGCCGCTGGACCCGACCGTACGTCCATGAGAGTGAGGATCCGTTCCTATCGCGAGATCGCATCTCTTCGTCAACTGTTTATATTTTTTCTGGCGCTGATCGTCTGCGCCGACGCGCTAGCGCTTTCGATACGAACAGAATCCACAGCTTCGCAAGAGCACTTCGTCCAAGCCTGGGTACTTCCGAAACCGGTCGGCTACGAAGGCAGCTCGAAGTTTCAGGTAGGTATCCGGAATGAGATGGGAGATGACCGCACCTTCATCGTGCGAGTCACAGTTGGTCCTGCCGAGCGACTGTCATACACCATCCCCTTGAAGGACGGTCAATCTTGGACTCGTCAACTTTCAAGATTGGGCGACGAGACCGTCAATTCCACGGTAGCGCTCTCTTCCAAGCCCAGAACGGTGATCCAGAGGGTCTACCTAAGGAGCGCGAATCAGCGCTGAGCCGAATTCTCGATCATGGGCAGCCCCATCGGCTCTGCATTTGACAGAACCAGCCCCGGATTGGGGAGTGCGGCGGTAACGGCGTTGAGCGGTCTCACGTTCGGTTCTTTGATCACGGGTCAAGAAGCGGAATGGATGCGGGCTGAGTTATAGGCGGGATCCGCCGGTGCGCGAGTCCGGGGGCAGGGCTTGTAGACCCGATGGGTGCGCTTCGAGCGCTCTGCTTTGAGGACGGCCCCCAATGCGGCGGGTGGTGCGCTCCGACCCCTCGTAGTCAAGGGCACTCAGTTTCTCGTGCACGACGTCGGCGCGCACCTTGCCCGAGGAACGTTCGACCCATCCTTCGACCTTGTCGAGGTAGGGATCGGACACCTTGGGCGGGTCGAGATCCGATGCCGGGTCGAGCCCGGCGACTCGGGCGGCCACGTGGCGGCGGACGGTGTGATGGTCGACGCCGCACAAGGCGGCCGTGGATCGATACGAGCCGGTGAGGTCGTAGGCCTCTCGTATCTCCATACTCTTCTCCTCTGACAACATGTGGTGGGTCCCTCCTCGGGTCGGTGGTCAGTAGGTACTGCCACGTTCCTTGAGGAGTACCCCGAAAGGTTGGATACCGGGGAGCCCGGTGTCCGTACGTGGGGAATTCAGCTGGCCGTGCGTGGGGAATTCCTATGACCGCCTATGGGGAGTTTCGCGTGGCCGCTGTCAACCGCTGTTGGCCAACATTACGCTGTCCGTCCTTGACGAGCACTTCACCCAGAAGTGGGAAGCACTCGGCTCGGAATGGAACCGCTCCAAGCATCGCCTGCTGGCGGCGCCATCAACAGATTCGTTCGTGACGCGGACGACTTTGTGGTCATGGTGTCCGCGGCCGGGAAGATGCCGAGGCGTTGCGCGACGAGGTTGCATCGGTGCTCGCTCCGATGGGTGCGCCGGTCGGAAGAGAAGACGAAGGTCTGCCACATCGACGAGGGGTTCGACTTCTTGGGGTTCCGCATCCAACGGAGACGGACAGACGGAGGGTGTACACCTATCCATCGAAGAGGTCGTTGGCCTCAGTTATGGAAGAGGTTCGTGCGCTCACCCGCCGATCGAGGCATCGAACGCAAACGTCACCCCAAAGCGAACTGGGAAACGATCCGTCGTCGCCACCTCCCGAACTGGGAGATCAGCAACGAAGGGGTGGCAATGTTCCGGCCACGAGCGATGCCGGTCACTCGATACCGCTACCGGCGCGCCAATATCCCTGCACCATGGACGAGTGCTGCGACGGAAGGATCACCCGTACCAGCGGCTTGAACCTGTGGAGAGCCGGATGCGGTGAAAGCCGCACGTCCGGTTCGGCGGGCGGGCCGGAGAAACCCACCAGCTCAGAGGCTGGCAGGGCGGCCCGGTCCGACCCACCATTATGGGAGGCAAACCCACTCGGCCGTCGGCACGCTCCTCGAGCGAAGTACCCGCTACTGCTGCTGCACCTCCCCAACGGCAAAATGCGGCCGGCGTGAACGAAGCAATGAAGGCCGCCATCGCCGACCCTCCCGGGGAATTCGTGCGCTCAATCCCTTGGGACCAGGGACGAGAACTCAATCAGCATCGCCAGTCTGAATCGGTCGACACCGACGTTCAGGTCTACTTCTGCGATCCTCACAGTCCTTGGCGGCGCAGCTCCAACGAGAATACGAATGGGCTCCCGCGCCAGTACAAGCCGAAGGGAACGGACCTTTCCGTCCACCCCTCTGAGGACCTTGCCCGGATCGCAAGAAGTCTCAATAACCCTCTCCCGGGAGACCCTGGAAACATGAAGCCGTTGGAAAAGCTTGCCGAACTTCTTGCGCTGACCGGTTGAGCCCGCCCCTGCAAACTGGCCACGGACAGTTTGACGACAACCGGCCCGATGCCGGTGATGGTCTTCTCCAGCCGGGCCCGATCGACTTCGCTGGTCACGCGCGAGCCTCCGCGCGCATATGAGGTCATGGCCCGGTCGTAGCGCTCAGTAACCTTGGCGCCGGTCCGTTACTTGAAGGAGAGCTTTTGCTGGCCATCAGGTAGTTGGTGCAGTCCTTGTCGAGGGCCCAGATCTCGTTGAGCATCGAGACCTCTTTGTCGGTACGGCTGACGATCAGAAGGAGCGACGGCAACGCTCATTCTCGTTCCCCTCAAGACCCTCTTCGGTTTTCCACCAAGCGGGTTTCGGTGATAGCGGCATGGCAGGGATAGGCCACTGCGGTAGGGACTGCACCGAAGTGCCCGTCCCTACCGCAGTGGTGATGCCCCAGCAGCCGCTGGCTGCCTTGCTGTTCGTCCCCGTGCGTCAGCTCAGCCGAGGTCGGCCCTGTACGCCGCCAGGCTGTTCGGGAACTCGCCATCGGTGAGGAACGAGTCGAGGCCGCCGGCGTTGAAGTCGAAGTAGGTCTCGAAGATGACGTCGTTGGTGGGCGTCTTCATCCAGGAGATCATGTTGTTGATGTAGGTGGGGTCGTCACCGAGCCCGTGTCCGTCGGGACGGATGATCGAGCCCCACTCGCAAAAGGCCAGTGGCTTGCCCTGCGCAGCGGCGAAGGCGTGGGCGGCGTTGAGCGCCGGGAGCAGCGACTCGTTCCAGGCGTTGGCCGGGGTCTGGGCGTCGCTCAGCCAGACCTGGTCGTAGGCGTCCAGGCCGATGACGTCGACGTAGGCGTTACCCGGGTAGGCCAAGGCCACGTTGTAGCCCGACTGGGTGAACGCCGTGGCGTCGGGGTTCCAGACGAACTTGAAGTTCTCTCCGGGCACCGAGCGCATGGCGCTGACGATCTGGTCGAAGTACTTGGCGAAGCTGACCTCGTCGGTCGGGTTCTGGGCGTTCCAGGCATTCCAGGACCCGTCGAACTCGAAACCGAGGCGCAGGTAGGCGTTGGACTCGCCGGCGGCGACCATGGTCTGGGCCAAGGTCACGTAATAGGAGTTGTAGGCCCCCGTCGCCCCTTGGGCCAAGGTGCCGACCGGGTTGCCCGAGGCGTCACTCGGGATGATGGGCACACCGAGGGACAGCTGGTAGCCGCTGTTGGTCCAGGCGTCGTTGAACAGCCAGGCGTCACCGCCGTTGGCCCCGTCCATGCCGGCCCAGCCTCCGTTGCTCGGCAGGTAGTCGACCGCGATGGTCGAATGGGTCCCGGTGGTCGCATTGAAGGCCGCCACACCGCCCACATCAGCTGGTCCCACATAGACGCCGAGGGCGAGTGAGGATGACGTGGGAGACGCTGTCGGCCTTGTCGGGGTGGTGGTCGTGGTCGAGCGGGTGCTCGAAGCGCCGGGACCCGTCTTGTGACTGCCCGAAGTGACTGGCGTCGTGTGGGTTGCCGCCGGCGTTGGTGGAGTAGGTGCAGGCGTGGGCGCCAACGTCGAAGATGTGTTGGGCGTCACCAACGAACCATTGCTCAGCACGAGACTGTATCCGACGACGGAGGGGTTGATGATGATTCCCCAGACTTGAATTCCGTTCCCACCAGATCCCACGAATTGTGCATCGCCAAATGTAAAGACGCCTCCGTCACGCGCAACAAGAAAATAACCGCCAGCGTCGGGTGAAGGTGCCATGCCCACAATGGGCTGGTTCAGATGTATCGCCCCGGTCGAACCGAAGAACTTCGCATCACCGAAAGTAAAGATTCCGCCATCGCTGGCCAGGAGCCAGTACCCGCCACCATCAGGCGTCGCAGACATCCCCACGATGGGTTGGTTCAGATGGATTGCTCCAGTGGAGCCGAAGAACTTCGCATCTCCGTAGGTGAAGACTCCGCCATCGCTGGCCACAAGCCAGTACCCGCCACCATCAGGTGTCGCAGCGATTCCCACGATCGGTTGGTTCAGATGGATTGCTCCCGTGGAGCCGTAGAACTTTGCATCTCCGTAGGTGAAGACTCCGCCGTCGCTTCCGACGAGCCAATAGCCCTTTCCGTCGTGTGTTGAGGCCATGCCTACGATCGGCTTCGCCAGTCGAACATCCGAAAGGACCGGAGATCCGTACAACGTTGCACCGCTGTGAGCTGTGACATCGCCAAGCCAACTTGTTGTCCAATAGCCAGCGTCTGGAGCAGCAGCCATCAACACACCGCCACCGTAGGACGGACCGGCGACTGCCTTTGGTGAGGGAGCAATATTGTGTGCGCCACTCGCTGTCGCGCTGGTGGGGTTGGTCGCGCCTTGGGCTGAAGAAGCCACATCGAGGCCGACCATACCGGCGAGCACGCCACATGTGGCTGCAAGAACTGCGATCCTCCAACGCAATCGAGTTGAAATGGCTTTCCGGATTTGCTGGATCTGGTTCATTATTCCCTTCAGTCCTGAGAACAGAACCGCTGGGAATAGCAAATCGGATCGCTATTTCGGCGGCCCGGCTGACTCAGGAAGTCCCGTGGCTTTGCGTCCCCTTCTCGCGAAGGGTTTGCCTTTTCGGTTGCTTTCAATAGAAATACTGGTCTGTTTCCACTGACAAGTCAATGCAGATGGTGGATACGAAACAATTGCAACCCCGTGGCAACCGAGATGAGATCCGGGTGGTCCGTGCGACGAGGACTGCACGTGTCGTAACCAAAAAGTACCGTCAACCTGGTACTAACGCGAGCCGTTGACTCTCGATCGGAAGGCGAATCATACGCACACATATGGTGAAGAACCGACAGACATCCGTTTGCTGAAAGCCGAAAAGTCACACTACGACTTCGATCGCCGATCCGCTCCAATGCCACCCTTTTGTCTGCCGAGGGTGACTCCGTCGCTGTCGGGGTCGTTCGCTCAATTGTGAGATCTTCCCGAAGCAATTCAAGTCATTGAACTCTCGGACTCTTCAGTTCGCCGAGTTCATCATACGAAATGAAATCGTCACCACAAGCTGAATCCCCCGGTGTGGAGCAGCTCCTGGATCGAGAAGCCTCTCCCCACAAGCACGGGTTGTTTAATTCACGCGCCTTGACAGCAGGAACTCAGATCTAGGTCTCGACACAACGGCCCTTTGACACCGTCACTGCACTGAATTCTTCCCAGATAGCGTGCATAAATGCAGTACGCGTCGCACGAGTGGTCATCGGTTGATGTCGTTACCTCGACGAGGTGCACGACAGATTCTCGGCTCGGAACTTGTGAAGATGTTGCTGCTCTGGCACGACGGTCCAGATCACGATCTCGAACTGTTTGAGTCGCGGTTCCGGCTGATGAACAATGTCGGGAGCGGCTCCTCGAAAAGTACGGTCGGCAACGCAATTGGGGGCACTGAGCAACGTTGAATGTAAACCGTCACGTAATTCCCTGACGATCCCGTCCAGTAATCCCTTCGTCCGACCTGCGACGCATGTTTCGTCAATGGCAACCTCATGAGTCGATGGGTGGGGTCAGGATGTCGTTGATCTGAGCCGCTACGCGTTCGGCTGAATGCCGTCCACGTTCGCGGGCCACGACGACGCTCTTGGTTCATCGGCGGAAGGGCAACTGACCAGACCCGTCCACTTGGTCGCTCGCCGGACTCAGTGGTTTCGCAATCGATGTGCGACGCCGAGACGGTGGCTGGGTCGCTGTGCTGTTGGACGACACGGCGGCGAGCAGCAGATGGCCCGGCGCCCCGGACCGCTCTGCGGTGGCACCGGCTTGTCGCAGATGGTCGCGGCGCAGATGGTGACCTGGGCGTCGGTCACGGCTTCTTGCCCTCGTTTCCGGGTCGCTCGTTGTGGCGATGGGACTTGCCGTCCATGGGGATGTGTTGTGCGTTCACGATGCGATCGAGGATCGACTCGGGGACGACGGGATGGGGAAGAGGGAGTACCAGTCGGCGTCTGATCTATTGACCGTGATGATCAAACTCTTCTTGATCTTCTCGGTGACCAAACCGTAGAAGTCGTCGGCCTGGGAGGGGTGAACTCACGCATGGCGAAGTCATCGATGATCAAGACGTTGGGCCTCGTCCACGCCTTGAGCCGGGACTCCCCTCTGCGGTCGGCATGGCCGCCAGCCAGATCACCGACGAGACGGCGGTCTTGGTCAACGCCGCGCTGTAACCGTGGCGGCGGGCGTGCGCGCCTGGGCGATTACGGTCTTGCCCACACCGACAGGCCGTGGAGGATGACCGACTCCGACGCCTCGATGAAGCTGGCCAGGTCGCGGACCTGGGCGGCGGGGACTTTGGGGTTATAGGCAAAGTCGAACTCCTCGATGGTGGTCGTCGACTCGAAGTGAGCCGCTCGCACCGGGGATGAACCAGCCGCGTCGCGCCGGGTCAGCTCGTCTTCGCAGAGCATGGCGAGGAACTCGATGTGGCCGAGTTCACCGGCGGCGGACTGATCAATCGGGCGTCGATGGTCTCGAGCATCCCGCGGAGTCGCAGCGCCCGCAGCGTTGTTTCGAGGTGATGGGTCTTGGTCATCCGACCCCTTCCTGTCACCCAGGTGGGCGAAGAGGTCTTGTGGCCCATAGAGACGTGCCGGCATGTCGCGTACGAGCACAAGTTCGGTTCCTTCGGCCTCGGTGGCGGCGACCAAGATCCCTTGACTGTCGTAGAGGACGGGTTGCCCATCTGCAGCGCTCGCCGGCAGGCGGCGTTGGTGCGCTCCTCGCCGTATTGGTCGGCCAGGCGGACTATTGCGTGGGCGTGGCGTAGTAGACCGACGGAAGATGCCTGATCATTGTTCAACCGGAATCCTCAAAAACAAGCGACACATTTTGCGGCGGCGGTTTCGTATTCCTTGGTACTCAATCGAGAGAGGTCCGTCTCTTCCGGAGAGAACCAATGCAGAACCATTGGTGTTCTCGGTCGTGCAGCGTTGGGTCAAGACGGGCTCAAATTTGTCCCAGCCGTCGGGCGGATTCCGGGTCTTGTCGCTACAACCGACGACAATGCCTTGTATTTCGGTCACAAGACGCGGCCGTGAGCCGGCAATTGAATGGGAGGATGGGCGGGGACGGCCCGCTGGCAGGGGCACTGCGGAGGGTTGCAGAGAGCTCGGCGTAAAGGACCTTAAGCCCGAGTCATCCTCAGCATTGCCAAGGCCTCCGTATTTCTATGCTGGTGCCTGAGGACCACCGTACCAGGTTGCGAGTGCAGCCTCAGTCTTCGGGTTGGATCCGTTTCCTATCAAGCTTTGTCCATAGTCCCAGAAAATTGGTTCAACCACGTTGTGGGATGAGATCCAACTCATCATGTCATTGACGAACGTAGCATCGTCGCCGCCGGAGAGTGCATTGTTGTAGGAGGTCATGACTCCTCCTTCGTGCGAGGTCCCCCAACCCAATCCCCATTCAGGGAGGGTCATCGCTTTGCCATGACTCGCTGAAAACGCGGCCATCCAGTTCAAGCCAAACGGCTCCGTCTCAAGATCCGAGAATTCTTTGGCCGATCCTGGGTATCGCGTGTACGCCACGTCGTAGACATCGAGACCAATCAGATCAACGAAAGCGTCTCCGGGGTAATAGTCGACCAAATTGGGAGACGCTGAGTTCTCATTATTTGGATTCCAATCAAATCTGAAATCGGCACCAGGAACTGACCGCATGGACGTGACGATTTGCCTCCAATACGCAATGAAGTTGGTCGGTTGCCCAGTGGCTACCCATGGATACCATGCCCCAGTGACATTGAACTCCCAACCCAATCGAATCGTCGAATCGGCTTGGCCGCCCTCAACCAACGCTTTGGCCAGGTTCGTGAAGTATTGGTTATACGCCCCCGCCGCCCCCGACGCCAATGAGACATCGCCGGGAGCAGTACCCGTCTGAGGGCTGCCGGGCAACATCGGAACACCCCAGACCATCGAGTACCCGGTGTCTTTCCACTTTGAGATGAACCATTCCGGATTTTCAATTGTCTGCCAGGTGCTGTCATCGAGAAAGTCTTCTGCATATTCAGGCTTTTGACCCATCAATGTCCCGAATCCTGCAACTCCACTTGGATTTGCCGGCCCAGCGTAAACACCCAGAGGAATCGGGGGACGGGATGCAGAAGAAGTAGAGGTTGGTGGATGGCTGCCACCAGATGCGTTGGGTTTTGACGTGGTCGACGGCCTCGACGCCGAGCCAACAGACTTCGACCCCGAGTGGTAGATCAGCAGCGCACCAACGGCGACGATCACGAGTGCCCCCACGACAAAGGAACGGACCAATGTCGCCGAGTCGAACCTTCCACCTAGCCCGCTACCATGCCGGCTGCCATTAGAATTCAACATCGGGTGCAGATTTTAGGATTTTGCGACTCGAATCGACGAGTGAGTAGGGCCACAAAAGTTTCGGCGGGCTCATCTAGGGTGAACACCCGAGAGCCAATTGCCGGCGATGCAATCCGACAAACTCGAACGGAGATCCTCGGACTCGAAGGGCAGTCCGCGTAATTCGCCATCAGCATCTCCCTTCGGCAGTTTTGAACATTCGTTGTGCGGCAGGTTCCGCAATTCACAACCTGACCCACACCACGCGGAATTTTACCTCACCGATACCACTTACTGGCGGCATTTACGGCTACTTTTCCTACCGCTGCCAGCTCATTCCAATGATCTCCGTGGTCCGAATACCAGAGTGGCCACTGATGGTCAACGAACGGCCTACATAAGCCCAACTCCGGCGCAATTGTCTTGGACCAGGTCTCGATTCTCGACTGAAGTTGCGGAGTGGTCATGAGACGAGAGTCGCACTGTGAGACCGTGAGCTTCGTCGGGTTGGTCAGAAGTCGGCGTCGACCTTCCTCGCCTTTGCCCACACGGCCCGGTGGGGGGATTTGACCGCTTCTTCGCTCCTCGCATTGCACGATGTCGACCGTCACGCAACTCCAGGCGTTTCGTAATTCACTTTCAGCCGACAGTCGCCTTCTTGGTCGACGGACGGAGGGCAGTGGGTCATAGATTCGGGCGGCCAGATGTTCGGCGGAGGGACTACCGGGTTCGGTGCCTTCGACGACGCTTCGAATCCGCTAGGAGTTGCACCGTCCAGAAGCGTCCGCAGGTCCGAGTCCGGACCCGGTGGGCTGGTAGTCAATCTCGGGGTGCGATCGGTGGCTGGGTTGTTGTCCGTCGGACGACAACGCGGCGAGGAATAAACGGCCCGGCGTCCTCGATCGCTTTGTGGTGGCACCGGTTAGTCGCAATCGTCCAGGCGCAGAGGGTGATCAGGGCGTCGGTCATGGCGTCCCGTCCTCGTTTCGGGGTCGCTTGTTGGATCGATATATGGATGCGGTGCGCTATGTTGACGACGCAGTCGAGGACAGGAAACACCAGTCAACTGGCCGCTGATCTCTTGGCCGCAATGCTCGAATTCTTTCGGGCCTCTCTGTCACCGGCTCGTAGAGAGCGTCGGCAGAACCGGGGGTGACTTGAGGCGGGTCTCTCAACTCCCGTCCGCATGGCCACCTGTCAGGTCTCCGATGAGGTGGCGAGAGGTCTTGGTGAACGCCGCGCTTGCCCAGCGATCATGGTCTTGCCCACCCGGACGCCCCGACGAAGCCCATGGGCGTCAGGCCCGCGGATCTGAGCGGCCAGTCTGCGAAGTCGAACTCTTCAATGCTGGTCGTGGACTCGAAGTGGACTGCTCCCACGCGGCGGATGAACCCGGCCGCGTCGCGCCTGGTGAGCTCGGCTTCGCACGATTCATTCTGAATCGACCAAAGCATGCACCCGATGGATGGTTTGAGAGAAGCCCGAAGGGTCGCCGGGGCTGGGTCGAGGTACCGACGGCAAAGATCCAAGCGCTCGGGTCTTACCGACCTGTGAGCAGGTCAAACCGGGCCCTCAACGGGCAGATTGCATCGGTGACGGAGTGCTCAAATCCGACGGTGCGCTCCACCTCTTTTTCGCTGGGAGCGTATAAGACGGCCCCAAAAACCCTGCCGACCTGGCTATTCGCTCGGGGGAGTATAATCTGTGTAGGTAGCCAGTGGGGGTACTGGCATTTGGTAGAATTCTAAATGGTCAGAACTACGATTTCGTGCCGAGGGGCTTTCATGACAATGCGGAGGTATTCAGTTGCCTGCTTCGTGGTTGCGACTAGCTAATGGAACTCGCTGATTCCATGTCGACCGAAACGTGGGACCACCAAACTGGTTCGCCAATCGATTTTTCAACCCTGGGGCAGATTGCGAGCAGCCGCCGCGAGGAGTACCTGGCGGCGTACCCTTGGCCTCATCTGGCCCTGACTGACCTTGTCGATCCGAAGTTCATTGCCGAGGCAGAACGTCAAGAACTGAATCGAGCACTCGACCTCGAAGTTCAAAACGGTCGCCGGATCATAAAGGCGGAGTCACCGGAAGTCGACGGCCACGCGGCCAAGGACATTCTCGACGCTCTCCGCAGCCCCGAGTTTGTTTCGTTCCTGGAAGATTTGACTGGCATCGATGCTCTGTTACCGGATCCAAGTCTCCATTGGGGCGGACTCCATGCAAGCCCGCCCGGGGCATTTCAAGCCCTCCATCGCGACTTCCGGGTACATCCAGTCACTGGACTGTTTCATCGCGTAAACGTATTGGTATTTCTGAACTCGGATTGGAAACCCGAGTACGGGGGCCAGCTTGAACTTTGGCCAAAGGACACCAAAGCCTGTGGTCGGCAAATCTTGCCGACTGCCGGAACGGTGATGATTTTCGAGACCACGGTGTCGTCGTTCCACGGTGTGCCCGATCCCGTTCGTTGTCCTCCCGGTAGGGCGCGGCTCTCACTTGCCTCCTATTACTACACGGAGGTTCCCGGGGAGAAGTACAAGAAGGAACCTCGATTCTTCCAGCCGAAGCGTCCGCAGGATCCTTGGTACATGGGCGTGGGTGGATTCAATGACACACTCAAAAGCATTTGGAAGATCATCCGAAGGGTGCCCTAAGGGGGAGGAAGGAGCGCACTGCGTTTCCGAGGTCCTCGCGCAGCCGCAAAGTAACCAGCAGGACCAACCTCTGATTTGTGATCGCCTCGTAGGGAGGTCGCTTGCCCGCAGGTCCGGAGTTCATCCGCCGTTTGGCGTTGTCAAGACAATGACTTGCGCAGGTGGTCTACCAGACGAAGCGCAAACGCGACGATCATGAATGTGGAGTTTGCCTGGCCTGACGTCACGAAGGTGGAGCTGCTCGCCACATAGACGTTTTCCACTCCGTGCACGGCAAGGTTCTTGTCGACCACGCCATTGGCTGGAACCTCAGACATCCGGGTGGTCCCTATTTGGTGAAAACCTCCACCAAGCCGACGCTCAATAGCTTCGTGCGTATCCGGATAGAGGTACCTGAGTTGTCCAACCCCGAGGGCCCGAAGATGAGCATCCCAATGCTGGTGGGCTCGGGCGATTCCATCGACGTCCGCATCCGAGAATTTCAAGCGAATATCCAACTTGCGCCGACCCAGCACATCCCTTTCCTGCGAAAGGCTCACATAGCTCGACTGACTCGGTAGATGTTCGCCATGATATTGCATCGGATACACATTTTGCTTGTTGTACACAAAGAAGCCTGGGGCTCGCCTCTTCCGCGCGAGAAATCTCTTCGCGCCAAACCCCACCATGAAGCGACCCGTTGTCACAGGTTCGTTGAGCATATTTCGGACATGGGAAGACTTCTTCGTGATGTCGGAGCCACCGTACGGCGTACCCGGGATATCCCCACCGGTAAGTGAGAGCCGCTGAGCGTCAGGCGCGAATCGTGGCCCCAGGGGTGAACTCAGTGCGAGATACACGAACGAAAGCGGCCCGCTCCCATGCTTCGCATCGGGCAGTTCCGGGTTGGCGATCCAGCCGGCGATGTTTGGCAACTCTTCTGCGAGCTGAAACTCCTCGGTGAATCCGAACCGGCGTCGAACATATACCCCGTCGATATCACGCTCGTAGCCATACACCGTTGATTCTGGCGAAGTCGTGAATTGAATGTTCGCGACGACGCCCTCGATGTGAGCCATGTACCACTTGCCCAGGTGACCGGATCCCCCACCCAACGAGCCACCCTGCGGGCCAGTCGAAGACATCAGGAGCCGGGTGCCTTCAAGGCCACCACAAGCTATGACAAACGCTTTTCCATTCACACGCGCTTCAGTACCTTTTGGCGCTTGCACGTTGACATGATCCGCCTGCCTCGTCTCCATTTTGCACACGATCTCCGTGGCAGTCAGACCCGTGAGCACTCTCACATGTGGGGAGTTCTCTAGCTGTTTCAAGTAGGTCTTGCCGAAGTCAGTGGGAAGTGACCAGCGCTCGAGTGTGGATGCGGTGACGTCACCATCTTCGAGGCCTGGAACGATGCTCCGAGGAGCGTTGGGAAGCCCGTGGGCGCTGAACATTCCGCGCCCGCAGACAAGCCAATCGCAGGCGCGTTGAAAGTACCTCTGCATCTCTTCGTAAGAAACTGGCCATGACGCCGTTCCAACAAACGGACGAACGTCAAAATCGATTGGATCGTAGGGCACGCATCGGCCACCCCAGATGGTCGACGTACCACCCACTTGACGTCTTACGGCCATCGTCATTGGCGCATGCCGATCGTGTTTCTGGTCGGATTCGGCCGAAAGTTGTTGTATAGACTGGTTGAACTCTTTGAAGCCGCTTTCGAGTAACACCACCTTGATGCCGTGCTTTGCCGCTTCAAGAGCAGTCACAATCCCGGCGGGACCGGCACCGACCACTACCAGCTCCGCGCTGATCGTCGAGTTTTCCGGGAGGTCGCTCAGATCCTCGATCATGCTGTAATTCGCATTCGCGGGTAGGCCTGCTTCAACAATGCTGCGAGATCCATCAGGGCTGAGCTTTCCTCATTTACGGCGGACGGGTCCTGTTTGATTTCTCCCTGGCTCGCAGCGGCCCGTACCCTGTCGGACTGGGTACTACTGAACAGGACCGGTCCTGACTTGTTGCGATCGAGAGCATGACGCACGAGTAGGTTTGGGATGCTGGACCCATCGGAGACATCGAAACCAAGTCGGTCGCTCCACAATCGCCGCTCATGAGGTGAAGTCTGGAAATAGTCGTTCAGAAGCGGGAGCGCTCGCTCAAAGATGCCGAAGGTGATCTTTGCCTGTGTCGCCTCCGCACCTTCCTGACCGTTTTCGAACATGTCGTCTCGGCACTGGAGGATCCGACAGCGCTGCGAGAGCCCACTCAGTGACTTGTCGAGGTGCTTCATGTCACCTGCGATGCCCCAGGCACGAATACGGCCCTGGCTGACTTCAGCGTCAAGATAGCCGGCCACGTCCTGGATATCGAAATTCAGTTCACCACTTGGTTCGTGGAACATAAAAAAGTCTACGTAATCCGTATCCAACGCACGCAAGCTCCGGTCAAGGCTTTCACGTGCCGCTCCTGGCGAATAGCCAATCGATGTATAGAGGAGATTACCCGTAGACCCCGACGTAGGTCCCCGACCTGAGTCCTGGATCTGCTTTTGCATGCTCGGAATTTTCTTGAGCAAGGAGCGAACCGGCTGCTGCAGCACTCCGGCTAATCGTCCGAGGGCACTCGGTTCAATGCCGAATTTTGTGGTGATAGTGATCTCACTCCGCCGCCGACCAATAAAACGCGCGAGCTCGGGCTCCGCTCGCCCGAGGCCGTACATCGGAGCGACATCAAAATGGCGGATTCCAGCTTCATAGGCCTGTTCCATGAGAACTTGGCGATCCTCCGCACGAGGAAGCCTGAAAAGGCTTGCGCAACCGAACCCGATCACCGTCGTCGTTACGTTTGTTTCGTGGACTTCAAGGGTACGCAGAGTCAGATCCTTTACGTTCGTTTGGTCCCGCTGCAAGTCACCCGGCAATGAGCCCGGAGCGCTGCGCGTTCTTGGACTTGGCCGCTCGTATCTCGGAAGCGTAGTTGAACGCACCGGCAAGCAGCCCTTTTCGCCCGGCGCTCAGCAGCGTGCGCGGGAAATCCTGAGGAAGTTGATCAGAACGGATACCCCCTCTGCGCAATCCTAAGTCGCTCAGTGCATTCGGAGCGAGGCGGAGAATGTCCAATATGACGGACGGATTTGATCGAATCATACTGGCGTAGAACGCCGACAGCCCGGCGCTATACCCGTAGAACTGTGTGTGAAGTTCGTCCATTCCGCGCCGGTGATAATGCCATGTAATTGCCTCCGGCCAATGCAGTACTACCTCCCCTGCTCGGAGCAGCAGCGCGAAAAGCCTCGTCTCCTCGCCACCGTGCGTTCGAGTCCCGGCACCAAGGTACTCATCGAATGGGCCTGCTGCGCGCAAGGCCGTCATCCGGAAGGCCATATTGCCGCCGGACCCGATGGCCGGAAGCGGATAAAGGGGTCTTATGGCGGCGTCAGATGCAACCGACAAGACCTCCGCTGAAATACCGCGGCCTTTGTTAAATCCGCCGTACTGCTCGAATCGGACCTGTGCCTCGGTCTCCAGTTCCGCAGGCAGCATCACACCGCAAACGGCTGCCGGCATACATGGGTGAGTGAATCCCTGCTTCAGTCTCCTGATCCAATCAAGATCTGCGACTTCGTCGTCATCGATCCAAGCCATGTAGTCAGTCTTCACGAGCGAGACAGCGGTGTTTCGGGCTCGAGACAAGCCCTTATTCGGCTCGATCACGTAGGTGCATCTCTTGAGATTCACTGCTTCGACGACGGCTGCCGAGGATTCAGAGCTGGGGGCATTGTCCACAATCAGTATTTCAAAGTCGTCGTCAGATTGGCCCTGCAGACTTTCTAGGGCGCGACGTAGTTCATCAGGACGATCCCGCGTGCACATGGCGACTGTCAGGGTGATTCCGGTGGTATCGCGTGCCTCGACGATCGGGGTGTCCTGTGGCCCGAGATCGGGCACATGCCGGTCGTTCGCCAACTTTTTAGGATCTACTTCGGTCTGGCCCTCTACATCCCAGAACGAGATGTTTGCGGGAACACCTCTGACACGCGAGAGACACCACAAGCTCCGATATCCCTCCACTGAGATCGGACCTACATCGGCCACATTGGTCATTTCGACATCGACCACTTTGGCCGGCGCCTTCAGATTCTCTCTCTGGATACGCCGCATCAACGCAGACCTTTGCCTCGGTTTCGGCGGCGAGGTTGCGTCCGGAATGGGCATCTCTCCTCGGAATCTTCACGAGAACGCCTCGCAGGAGAATCTACTCCGGATTTCTGGGCAGCTGCGAAGCAAGGACGACGATGCGCTGAGCGTTGAGGATTCACTGAACATTCCGGTCTGGTGAAATGACCTCGTCCTCGGCATTGGAGATGTGCTCCGTCGAGTTGATCCGCGAGGCACGCGCAGCCAACAGAACACCGAACACTGTCGGTGCGTAGACGACCGCCTCCACCACCAGAGCAATGAGGAGTCCCCACGCAACACCATTCAATCCCCAGAGTGCAGCTCCGGCTGCCGCAAAACCCACCTCCAAGGTGGCCCCAATGATCGTCAGAAAAACGGCCTGTTGCATTTTCCCTCTGACCCGGGAAATGGCCACGTAGTGGGATTTGATCGCCCCTGGATACGTGGCCAACCCAAGGATGCCCATCGTTGTCCCGGCGATGGCATATTGCGGTCCGAACAGCTTGAGGATGAGCCCCGAGAAGATAAAGAAGAACGGGGCCGACACGACCGAGACAACCAAAGAAATATGCATGGTCTTGCGGCACTCCCGCTGCAGAGCCTCTTCATCGCCGGGAGCCAATGCGAACAAAACTGTCGAAAGCAAGCTTGGAATGATCTGTACGAAACCTACAACGAGCCAGGTTGCGGTGAACGCCGCGTTGGCTTGAGGACTCACTATAACAGCAACCAACACTGGCAAAATTAGACGAGGTGCTTGCACGGAAAGATTTAGCCAGTGATGTCGAAACATCAACGTTCTTTTTTCAAAGATACGTCTGAAATCTAAATGCGAAGGTTGCCCCTTGGTCAAGTTGCCGAGCTCGAAAGCCATGAACAGCAGGGATATACCTAGACCCGATAGCCAAGCTAGCACCAGTTCGAGCCCCGATGACGTGGCCCAAACCCAAATAAAAATGGGTAAAAGCGCTAGCTTGCTGACCGCGAAGACAGCATTTCGCCTCAGCTGAAGATCGCCCCGAAGTAGGCCTATACATGAGTCGTCAAGTACTAAAAGAATCGTAGTGAGCGACCCAAGCAGAACAAAAATGACGATTCCGGCAGGCCCTTCGACCCCTTTGCTTATATCCGATGAAAATGACTGGAATCCGAATCCGACGATCACCGAGACTAATAATGCAAAGATTCCTACTCCGGTGGAGGCTGTAAGCATCAATGTGCGTGCGTGCGTCCTGTCCATTGATAGCTCGCTGATTAAAAGCGTACTAAGGCCCAAAACGCATATAAGCGAAATCAACTGCGCAGCCGACTGCACAGCGGACGCGATGCCAACAGCCCGGGTGGTCACCAATCTAGCGGCAATAAACCAATAGAAAAACCCTAGGAAACTCGTCACGATGGTGGTACCGTACAACGATATGGCATTGCGTACGATCGGACCTTCTAGACTATGCCTGACTAGTGCTACCGGCTTAGTCAGCCAATGACCGGTCCCTGCTGACGCATCAGGATTCGTAATGGTTCGCTCGTGATCTGTCATAGTCTCTTATTGCACGATCCCCGGCGATCGAATACCGACTCGGATTTACAAGCAAGGCCGCTCTTCCTAAGTTTTCTTCCGGCATTGGAGACTACTTCAACCGAGAACGTAGACATCAACCGGACTTTCTTAGCGGGGCTTCCCGCCAGCTTCGGCTCGGATCCATCGTGAAGCTGGGGCATTACGGGCATCGATCGTTCCAACCTCACCGGACGTCTTAAAATCTTAGTCTCAAAATCCATTCAGGTCACTCTCGTCAGCCGTCGGACAACTGTGTCGCCGTATCCATACTGACCTCATCCTGCCGCTTCGAGTCCAGCATCCAGGTGAAAGGCAACCATCTCGCAACCAATCGGAGGCGGATTGGAATGATCGACCGTTGGGAGCCCCGGCCTGCGGCGCCTAGTGGGGACTCGAGGCTCCCCTTGCGACGGCACGGGGTGTTGCGGCAAATTACGCCGCCTGCACGCGGCAGTTCCGAATGTGGCTATGGGCAGTCAGTGAACGTTCTCCAGGATCACTTTCTTACACTCCGTAAGTTTTTGGAGGTGGATCGAAAGCTTACACCGAGGTATTAGGATTTAGCGGCTTTCGCATGCGCCCACACCGGTGGTGGCGAACAGGCATCCAGGTCCGAACTATTGTGCCGTAAGCGTACGCCTTATAACGGCCGTCACTGTGCGCGGACAGTATACGTCCGCTGCGTGTTCCACACTTGTGTTCAGCTAAACTACGTAAGGGAACCGAAAACGACACGCCCGAGACATGCAATGTCAGATCCCATGGGTTGGGCCTTATGCCAGTTAAGCCTGGCAAACGTCTAGCGACCCTAAATAATCCTTTTGTTGCGCTCCGCCTGACCTGACATCTCGAAGTATCCCGGGTCTGGCAAGGGAACGTAGAAACGAGGATCCCAACCGGTCCCTCTGGCTGCGTCATGAAGTTGCCTGGCGACTTCGTCCACAATGTCCCAAGTGAAAACCACGACTTCCTCGGGTTGCAGTCGAAGCAGCTCCTCTGGCAGGAATATGGGGATTTGAGTCCCCGGCAATCGCCTGCCGTTCTTGTCCGGCGACAGATCGACCGTGTAAGGCAGCAAAGTCTGATCGATACCGGCCAACGCAACAATGACCGGAGCTTTGGACGGTGCGCCGTACCCGGCAACTGACACCCCCCGCGAGCGTGCCTGCTCTAGGTGCTCACGAAGTTGTGATGCAACGACCTGCCCTCGGCTTCCAAAGGAACGAAGTCTGCGGCTGTCATCAAGACCGGCATCCCGCTCTGCAGCAAGAATTCGATTCACACTGGAATCCACCTCGCCATGGTCTTGAGAACGTCCAGCGGTGACCCGTAGGCTGCCGCCAAATACCGGAACTTGAACGGCCCGTGTCAATTCGAAACCGTGTCGATTGAGAAGATTTTGCACGCTCAGCAAGGACAAATACACCCAATGCCCGTGACGAATCGTGTCTACTTGGGACTGCTCTATGAGGGGCAAAAGGTGATGGAATTCAAGCACCAATCGCCCACCTTCTGCGACACGGGCGGCATGCGAGGCAAGAGGAGCTTCAAGGTTCGCTTCGTGTGCCAACGCGTGAACGTCCACAACCAGATCTGCGGTTTCCCCGGGAGAGCGGGCCACCATCCCCGCTTCGATGAATCCGTTCAACCATGAACCTCCATGATGACTGTCGAGCTCGATGATCGAGTCCCCTGAAGTCATCCCCTCACTTCGCATTACCTCGCTGGCCGACCGCGCAGCGTGAAGTCGTGATGTCTCTGATTCCACGGCACGAGGTGGTTCCGGCGTGGGATAGACATCCGGGCCGAGCTGCGCCAAGAAGCACTCCTCACACAGAAAGAGTCGCAAGCTCCACCGCGGATCATCTCCCGATGAAGACCCCATCAGGGGAAACCAGTCCGATGCGGGCACCACTCCTAGGTCGACAATTTCGGTCGTTCGCTCCGACGAGCAGCCTCGGCACACGAGTCTACGAGGACCTACCTCATTCTCCTCCGTCATTCCTGTATCATTGCTCATTCGGCAACGGCAACCAGTTGCGGCCAAGGAATCCGCGCTATGCCTGCAGGGCTTTCGTACGGAGGGACAATGGACGTCACCGAATCGAAGCTGTCAGGTATCCTGGTTTTCACGCCTGCTCCGCACGTAGACGAGAGAGGAATGTTCTCTCGCACGTTCGATGCAGACATTGTTCGCGCTGCTGGTATCGACCCGCACGCCTTCGTCCAAGACAGCCTCTCTCGATCGGCCAAAGGCGTCATCCGTGGCTTACATCTCCGGTCGGGGCACGGAGAGGCAAAGATCGTGCGTTGCTCATCGGGGGCCATCTTCGACGTGGTACTGGATCTTCGGCCCCGGTCCCCCACGTTCAGGAGTTGGGAGGCGTTCGATTTGAATGGAGATTCACAGAAGTCAATCTACATTCCGGCGGGCTGCGCTCACGGCTTCCAGGCTCTGACGGATATCGCCGATATTTCGTACAGGATCGATCGCGCCCACGATCCGTCGGAGGATGTTGCCATCGCCTGGAATGACCCCGAGTTGTCGATTCCCTGGCCACTCCCTGTGACAATGATGTCCGAGCGGGATAGCGCCGCACCGCCACTTGCCAATGCCCTGTAATCGTTTGGTTTCTATAAGGCACCTAACGACCTGGAGCACGTTTTTATCTATACCATCATGGACCTCTAACGGATCGGATAACTGCGTTGCAAAGCCCTGACGTTCTGCCCAATCGGAGTTCTTGCCGACAAGGACTGTACGCCTTAGAAAACGGGCTAGCGAGTTCTCTCCCTTGGGTCCGCAAGTGCTATTATTGAATCGTAATGTTTACAAAAGCGCATGGCGGGGTTGGTCGTCTACCACAACTTCGCCTGAGGCATGGAATCGCAGGTCGGGACGGATTTGTACTGCTCGACGGTGCTGGATTACGTTAAACTGTTTCATGGTGAAAGCAAGCCTTTGATGACTACCCCTCGAGTGGCGATTGGGTTGTGCGTCTTCAACGGAGATCGTCATTTGGCCGCGGCCTTGGATTCATTGCTCTCTCAGACCATGGAGGATTTCGTCCTCGACATTTCCGACAATGGGTCAACCGACCATACGGAGAAGATTTGCAGGTCATATGCCGCGGCCGACCCTCGAATCCGGTACTTTCGACACGACGAAAACCGAGGTCTAGTTTGGAATTTCAACTTCGTCGCGCAAGCCTCTCGGGACACTGAGTTCTTTAAGTGGTGTGCTCATGATGACGTCTACGATCCGACCTATCTCGAACAATGTGTCGAGGAACTTGACAAGCGGCCTGAGATTGTGGCGTGCCATACCTTGACCCGGTACATAAATGAGCGCGGCGACGAAATCATGCGCTCATATCGCCGGCAGAGCTTCACGGACGATAGGCCCTGGGTACGTTTCAACCAGATTCTGCTCAACAACCATGACTTCTCCTATGCGTTCGCTTTGATCCGGCGATCAGAGCTTGACCAGATCCGCCCATTTCAGACGGTCAACGCAGCCGATACCGTCCTACTGGCGGACCTCGCATTCCGAGGTCCTTTCGGGGAGGTCCCTGATCATCTCTTTGCGAATAGAATTCATCCCACAAGATCTATGGCGGTTGTCTCGAAGGGACGTGATGCCTTGGTGTGGGCCAAGTGGTATGGGGGGTCCACCCGCTTCCCCCTCTGGCGTACCTGGTCGGAGTTTCGCCGAAACATCGCAGCAGCCCCGCTCGATCCAAAGGCGAAGGCCCGTTGCTTTGCAGTCCTGGAAAAGTGGATGGCGTATCGATGGAGGGGGTTCGGGTGGGAACTTGTAGCCGATGGTATCCCCGTTGCTGGCGAGCGGGTATCGGCACGCTGGCGGGCGCGTAGGCCGTGAACGTAACGGACATAACAGTTTGGGATGAACTCAGCAACCTGCACGGCTGGAGCGAGCTTGCTGCAAGCTGCGATGCTTCACCATTCAGCTGGCCTGGGATTTGCCTGCCGTGGTGGCAAGAGATGGGTTGGGGCAGGCTGTTGTCGGTGGCAGTGGAGGAGTCAGGTGTCCTGGTAGGGCTCGCCCTCGTTCATGATCGAGTGCGAGATTTTGGCCGCCCCACATTCAGCTTTCTCGTTGACGAGAGCGACACTTTCCATCAAATGCTCGTAGCCGATGATCGGGAAGACGTCGCCGCGGTTCTCTGGGAAAAGCTGCTCTCTTCAGGTCGCGAAATTGGCCTATGTTCGGTTCCACTTGAGATCGCCTATCGCTACATTGCAGCTAATCCACTTTCGTTAGCGCTCGACGATAATCATTGTGCTGGTTTTATCAACATACCCTTGGACGACATCGAATCACCCACGGCGGCGGAATCCGGATTGGTTCGCAGAGTTGAGAGTCCAGCTGAGTGTGTCGACCATCTCCTTCGACCGGAGGAGGCAGCCCGGTGGGGAGCAGGTCTACCCGGGTCGCAAATGGCGGCATTCTTCGCGTCGGCCGTTGACGCATCGGTGCGGGCCGGTCTGATGTCGCTGTATCTCGTAGACCATGAGGAGGGCCCTTCAGATGGCTTGCTCGTCGTACACGGCTCCGAAACCTCTGCCGTATGGCGCTACGTAGGCCGGTTCGGCTTGGACACACCGATCGCAAAGCTCGCGACAGCGGAGGCCGCAGACCGAGGTTCTCGAAGGCTTCTCTGGCCCGAAGCCTCGGGTGTGCAAGGTCGGCAGTTCCCGCTCACCAACATTGTGCGTGTGCCTCGGAAGGGGAGCCGCCTGCGAGAGTTGACCGGATTCGCTCGGAGCTTCGCAGCACTTGCAAAAGACCAGAGCGGAGTACGGGCTAGCGGGAATGCAGCCACCAGAGTCAAGATCTAGCTCAACGACGTTCTCCTCAGCGAACGACGACAGCGACAGGTACGACGTCGTCGTCATCGGTGCGGGGATCTTGGGTTTGGCCACCGCCCGTGAACTCCTGCAGCGACATCCCGGCACCAGACTGCTCGTCGTGGACAAGGAGTCGGTTCTGGCCGCACATCAAACCGGTCACAACAGCGGCGTTCTTCATGCGGGCCTCTACTACGTACCTGGCTCGCTGAAAACTCGGCTTTGCACAACCGGGAAGGCCTCGCTGGAAGAGTACGCAAAGGAAAAGGGAATCCCCGTCAACCGTTGCGGAAAACTCGTGATCGCCGCTGATCCGGATGAGCTTTCGTCACTCACAGAGCTGCGGCGACGAGGTGAGGCGAACGGCGTCCCGGAGATCGAGATGCTTGGTCCGTCCGGGATCAAGGACGTAGAACCCCACGCTGTTGGACATGGTGCGCTGTGGTCACCCTCGACCTCGATCATCGACTACCGACGGGTAGCTGCCGCGATGGCGGACGACATTAAGGACGGGGGGGGCGAAATTTGGTTAGGAACAGAGATCACGAGCATCTCGCCGCAGCGGGACTCCCTGCGGTTGGCAGGAGGCAGTTGGACCGTCACCTCACGCTACATGGTCGCCTGTGCAGGTCTTTACGCCGATCGCCTAGTGAAGATGACCGGATCAAATCCACAGGAACAGATAATCCCCTTCAGGGGTGACTACTACACGCTCAGCGAGTCAGCGGCTCAAATGGTGCGAGGACTCATCTACCCGGTGCCAGACCCCAGATTTCCTTTCCTCGGTATTCATCTGACCCGCATGGCGGACGGCCGGGTGCTGGCAGGTCCCAACGCCGTTCTGGCCTTACGCCGAGAGGGCTACCGTCGGAGAGATTTCAATGCTGTTGATGTCTGGGCAGCCATTTCCAACCCGGGATTCCGACGTCTTGCTCGGCGGTATTGGCGCACGGGGATGGCCGAGATTTGGAGGGACTTGAACAAGCGCGCCTTCTTGCAGGCCGTACAACGCTTTATCCCTGAGATCGAGAGTTGCGATCTGCATTGGGGACCCTCCGGAGTTCGCGCACAAGCAGTCGATCCGGATGGAACGCTGGTCGACGATTTTAGGCTTGAAACCGAGGGAAGGTTCTTACACGTTCGGAACGCCCCTTCACCGGCCGCCACGGCCAGTATGGCTATCGCGAGCTACCTCGCCGACCAGGCTGACGAGCAGTTCGGCGACCTTGCCCATTCGAAGCCTTAGAGGAAGCGAGGACCCTATCGCCACGTGGGCTTTACCTCGAATTCCGTGATGTGCGTATCAGCTGGGGCAGACACCACCCAAAGAATTGCGGCGGCCACAGACGAAGCACTCAGATATCTCTCCGATTCATAGGAACCCGCCTCCAAGGCGCGGACCTTTCGCTGCCCCTGGGTATCGACCCGCCCCGGGTAGACGCTCGTAACCCGAATGCCGTTGGCAAGTTCCTCTTGGTGAAGCGCTCCGGCGAACGCACGCAGCGCCACTTTGCTGGAGGCATAAGCGGCACGGTTGGCCGGAGAACCTGAGACCGCCGTTGAGTTGACGACAATCACGCGCCCACGGGTCGCGCGTAGGGCGGGAAGCAGATTGCGCGTCAGTTCCACGACCCCAAAAAGATTGATGTCGAACACTTCCCTCCACATTTCCATCGGCGTGTCGCCGATACTGCCGAGCTCGATCGAGCCGGCGCAATGGACGAGAAGGTCGAGCTTCGAAAGCACCGGGGGCTTTTCGGTAGGCAAATCCCCACCCGACAGGTCCACCCGCCAACAAATGGCTTCGGGCAACGTCTCAGCCAGTGCTGTGAGCGCTGCTTCATCGCGCCCGGCAACGCAGACCGTGTAGCGCTCACCGAGGGCAGCAGCTACTGCTCTTCCGATTCCGCCCGTAGCTCCCACGACCAAGGCCACAGGTCGGCTTTGGACCATCATCGCGGCACCATAGCGCTGAGTCCCCGAGCCGCTTCCGTCGAGCACCGCCGAACAGCACGCAACCGAAGGTACACGTCCGTCACGCTATCGCCTCTCAGACGACTGGGTGGCGAATTGGTTGCAGAAGCCCTGGTCTGTCCCTTTTTCGGTGAACGGTGGGGTACCATTGTCACATGGCGAAGAGGGTGCTTGTCACCGGCGACCGCGGATACATCGGTGCAGTGCTCGTGCCCTACTTCCGTGACCATGGTTGCGAGGTTGCGGGGTTGGACGCCGGTTGGTACGAAGGTTGTGACTTCGGCCCGATGGCAGAGAGCGCTTCATCGCCCCGCGACATTCGAGACGTCACGCCTGACGAACTCGTCGGATTCGATGCCGTCATACACCTGGCAGCCATATCCAACGATCCAATCGGGCACCTCAACCCTCAAGCCACGTATTCGGTGAACGCCGAAGGTGCGATTCACGTCGCCGCTATGGCCAAACAAGCAGGGGTCGCGCGTTTCTTGTTCTCCTCCTCGTGCTCACTATATGGCGCAGCGGGCGATAAACCCGTGGCAGAGGACGGCGAATTTAACCCGGTCACACCGTACGGCGAAAGTAAGGTCTTGGCAGAGCAGGGCATCGCGAAGCTGGCAGATGACAGCTTTAGCCCCGTCTATCTTCGCAATGCCACCGCGTACGGTTCTTCCCCTAGACTGAGGGCCGATATCGTCGTCAACAATCTCACTGGAACCGCGTTCACCCAGGGCGAGGTGAGGCTGCAATCGGATGGGACACCGTGGCGACCATTGGTACATATCGAAGACATATCGCGCGCGTTTCTGGCTGCCTTTGAAGCTCCGTCGGACGTCGTTCACGACCAGGCCTTCAACGTCGGACGCGACGAGGACGTCGTCCAGATACGCGAAATTGCGTTGCAAGTATCAGAGGCCTTGGGATGCCCCGTCACGTTTGCTGAGAGCGCCGGGCCGGATAAGCGTGACTACCGGGTGGACTTCACCAAAATTGGACAACTGTTACCGTCATTCGAGCCACAATGGACCGTACCCAAGGGAATAGGCGAACTGGTTTCGGACATGGAGCGGATCGGACTGACCACAGAGGATTTCGAAGGCCCACGCTTCGTTCGTTTGGCGCGAATCAGTCAGTTGGTCGAGGAGGGCCGTCTCGACGGGACCCTGAGAATCACTACTCCTCAAGGGGCACCTCGTTGATTTCACCACCTTGTCGCCTTTGTGGCGCACCGCTGACCAAGACCTTTGTCGATCTGGGCATGTCTCCTCCATGCGAGCTGTTCATCGATGCTGACAAGCTCGACCAAATGGAGCCCTTCTATCCGCTTCACGTGCGGGTGTGCTCGTCGTGCCTCCTCGTGCAGCTACCTGCCTACATCTCAGCATCAGACATCTTCACCGATTACGCCTATTTCTCGTCGTACAGCGACTCCTGGGTGGAGCATGCACGTAAGTTTGTCGACCAAGCCACAGACCGACTGGGTCTGAGTTCCGAGTCGTTCGTCGTGGAGGTTGCCAGCAACGACGGATACCTTCTACAGCATGCGGTCGCTCGAGGCATCCGCTCACTGGGAATTGAGCCCGCCGCCAACGTGGCTGCGGCTGCCCTCGACCGTGGCGTTCCCACCGAGGTCATGTTTCTCGGTGCTGAGACGGGCGCGAGTGTTGCACGAAACCACGGTCATGCCGATCTTGTCGTCGCGAACAACGTCTTCGCCCACGTACCCGACATCGTCGATTTCGCCCGTGGCTTGCGAGCACTTGTTTGCGATACGGGGTTCGTGAGCATTGAAATCCCACATTTGCTGCGCCTGGTGGAATCACGAGAGTACGACACCATTTACCACGAGCACTTCTCATATCTCTCGCTCCTTACGACCCAACGTGTTCTGGAGAAGGCGGGCTTGACGGTGGTCGACGTCGAAGAATTGAGCTCGCACGGCGGTTCCCTCAGGACGTGGTCGACGCCTGCGGAAAACGCGTCCACACCTAGCCTTCAGGTCAAGAAGGTGTTAGCGGATGAAGCTGCGGCTGGATTGCACGATCTCAAAGGACATGAGGGATTCGGTTCGGCTGTCGCTGCTATTCGAAATGACCTGATGGAGTTCCTCGTTGATTGTTCTCGCAAGGGAGCGTCCGTCGCCGGTTACGGTGCGCCAGGCAAGGGCAATACGCTCTTGAATCATTGCGGAATACGCTCGGACTTACTGTCGTATACCGTCGACCGAAATCCCTTCAAGCATGGGAAGTTTCTGCCCGGGACGCATATCCCGATCCATCCGGTGGAACATCTTACTGAGACTCAGCCCGATTTTATTGTGATAATGCCGTGGAATTTGCGCCAAGAGATCACCAAGCAGCTTGCATATACGCGCAAGTGGGGTGCTCAACTAGTCGTCGCCCTGCCGGAACTTGAAGTTTTTTGAGAATGGTGGCCCTGCGGTGAAGGTCGTGTTGTTCTGCGGCGGACTCGGACTACGGATGCGCACGAGCGAAGACTCGGCCCCCAAGCCGATGATGCCAATTGGCCACCGGCCCGTCCTGTGGCATGTTATGCGGTACTACGCCCATTTTGGTCACACAGAGTTCATCCTCTGTCTAGGCCATGGAGCGCGTTCGGTTAAGGAATATTTCATCAACTATGAAGAAACCATTTCGAACGACTTCGTGCTCTCAAAGGGTGGGTCCCAGATCGACCTGCTCGACACAGACATAAGTGACTGGCGCATCACCTTCGCAGACACTGGCATCGAAACGCCCATCGGAGAACGCCTACGCCGGGTCCGGCATCATTTGAACGACGACGAGATGTTTCTGGCAAATTACGGAGACGTTCTCACAGATGCTCCCATCGACGCAATGGTGAAGCAACTCCAAGAGAGTGACGATGTGGCGACGATGCTCGCCATCAAGCCACAGGAGAGTTTCCACGTCGTCTCCATGAGTGACGATGCACGGGTGAATGGATTCGTACCAGTTGCCGATCTTGACATTCGGATCAATGGCGGATACTTCGTGCTCCGTCGTGAGATCTTCGACTACCTGAACGAGGGTGAAGACCTCGTCATGAATGCCTGTGCCGCTGCGGCGGCGGCCGGACTGGTGCAGGCATACCCCTACGATGGCTTTTGGGCACCTATGGACACGCTAAAAGAGCGCGCGGCGTTGGAGCAGTTGTACCAGAGCGGCGACTGCCCATGGATGCCGTGGAGGGACCGTCGATCGTTGATCACCTCATCGCCCACCCTTGAGGTGCCCTCCCTCGACGTCGAGTGATGACCCTCCTTTTGAGATTTGTCAAGGCTGGGAAGTCATGGAGGGCGATGACGCCCCAGCCTTCGCCCGACGAGCGACGTTCCGCGTGATCAGCCTCGGGCTTCCACGCGGCCCCCTTGAAATCGTTTGCCTCGGTGCACACCCCGACGATATTGAGATCGGATGCGGAGGCACACTGCTCGTCCTTGCATCGTCCCGCGAGATCACAGTCAACTACGTCGTGATGACAGGCTCCGAGCAACGGCACGAGGAGACCCGAAACGCGTCCGTTCGCTTGTTGCCGGGTGCAAAGGTGACCCACCATCTGCTCGATTTACCCGATGGGCGTCTGCCTGCCCGATGGGATGACGTGAAGCAGACACTCGAGAATGTCGCACGGGGATCCCACGCTGACCTCGTGTTGGCTCCTCGCAGCGACGACGCGCATCAAGATCATCGCCTCTTGGCCAAACTGGTGTCGACCGTCTGGCGCGGAGCGCTCATCTTGCACTATGAGATCCCCAAATGGGATGGTGACCTGGGTCGGGTGACGCACTATCTCGCTCTGGACGAGGCCACGGTCCAAAAGAAGATCGACATACTGAACAGCTGTTTTCTGTCGCAGTTTGATCGAACTTGGTGGGATGACGAAACCTTCAGGGCCATCTTACGGCTGAGAGGCGTCGAGTGTCAGACCCGCTATGCCGAGGGCTTTGTCGTCAACAAAGCTATCTTGGACTTCAGCGAACCGGCTTGAGAGGCGTTACCGCCCGCTGTCAAGCTGGAGGTACCTAGACCCACTTGACAGTTTGGTTCTGAACAGATGAGGCAAGTTTTGAGTCAAGCGGCGAGGCGAGCTCTTCGGACGTGGAGGTCAAGTTCGCGCTCGTAGGTGCGCCAGGCGGCCGTGAGCGGACGCGGTGCTGGTGGAGAGGGCCGAGTGAGGTCGGCGAGATCGGTCAAGGCGGGGACGATGACACGGCTGGCCAGCTGAGTGAAGAAAGCACTGATGCGCAGGCCGTAGGCGCTGACCCGGTAGGTGTTGGTCCCCTCGATTCGTTCGATGAGGCCCTTGAGTCGCAGGCGCCGCAGGTCATAAGAGGCCTGGGCCGAGGAGTAGTCCTCCCGCCAGTGCGCGGCCATCTGGGTGCGCAGGGATCTGTTGGTGAGGCCACCGATGACGTGGGCGAACGCGGCCACAGAACCGAGCAACGCCATGGTCCGGGGATCGCCGAATCGCAGAGCGGGTGCCCGCTGGCCGTCGTGGACGCTCGGGAGCACGAGCGACTCGAGGGTGGCTGGGTCGGGGAGGCCGGGTCGGCCCTCACCGAGGGCGGCCAAGAAGCGGGCATTGGTGGAAGCCCCGACGCGTCGTAACGCCTTCCAATTCTCGGCGTTGAGGGTCTTGTGGAGCGCGAAATCGCTGGCGTTATTGACCGTGGTCTCCACTCGGAGGGCGCGGCCTTCTTTCAGATAGGCCTTGGCCTTCGATGACTTGTAGTGGATCTGGAGCTGAGGGGCGACGTCGCGGGTGATGACCTCGGTGGCAAAACGCCCCGGTGTCTTGTGTATGCCGCGGTTGACCACCGTGCGGTCGACGACCAAAGAGACCCGCTCGGGACGACCGAGGTCGAGATGATCGCCGATGGCGGCCTCGAACCAGGCCCGGGCCCGACGCGGTTGGTCGAACACCGCAGTGTCGGAGACTTCGAGCTGGGCGATGGAGTAGGACCACTCGAACCCGGCCGCGCGGTCGCGCGCACAAAGGGGATCGGGGACGACGGCCATCATGCGCGCCAGGAGTCCGCGCAGATGACCGGCACTAAGGCTGGCGCAGATGCGATGGGCCGCGGCGGGATCCTCCACGGAGCGCAGTCCGTTGTCGAGGGCCTCGAAGCCGATTCCGGCCTTGGCCAGCTGACACTTGGCCCACTCGTGCCCGTTGGCGCAACACCACAGTGGGTAGGGCGCATAGGTGCACATCTTGACAAAGGCGGGTCCCCATTCGGGATCCGAGAAGTAGAAGTACCAGTGGTCGGGCACCGATGACTGGCGACGCCAAGCCATGTGCGGATGGCTGCGTCCAGCATGGGTCTCGTCGACGTAGCCCCGCCAGACCGAAGTCCTCTCTTGAGCCTTGCCCACCAGTACCAGTCCTGGTCGACCGGCGGTCGCTGCCGCATCTTGATGGGGACGCGCCAGGTCCTCTTTGGACTCTCCCGCCTTGAAGCGCACGACGGGCACCCCCGTGGCGGCCTCGAGTGCCTCGAACTCGGCAACGAGCCGTTCGCGGTTGCGGTTGAGCAGGGCAGGAGACGGGATAGTTCCTCCCCGGTTGAGCAGGAATTTGATCAGCCCGAACTCGTATTGGATCCCCGGGATGTAGCCCCTGACCCCGATGCGGTCCACCGAGGTGCAGCGAAAGCTCACGTGCTCGTCCAGTAGCCTGGCCACGGTCCCCATGGCGGCCTCCTCTCCGACCGTTGGCGCGGTCGATCAGCAGTTGATTGTCAAGGGAGAACGCTATGGGGACCCTTGCATCCTTTGCTCACGGGGGACCTCGGCGATGGGCATAGGGCCGGCTTGGCCGGCCCGTCACCGACCCACCGCAACACAGGTCGCCCATCCGCGAGCGAACTCAGACCAAGCTGGAGAGCGACAACCGTGAGTCCTCCGCGACGACGCTACGTCGTCTGAGATCGCTCGCTAATTGTAGTGGCGCATCGACGTAGGCAGACGTTGCTTGATGCGGCGCTGGGAGGCTGCTGAAGTAAGGCCAATCGCGTGAGCCGCCTCGTCGAGGCGAATCCGCGATGAACCGAACATTCACAAGGATTCTTCGATCCGCCCAATTCGTCGGTGTCTTGGGATCGGGTTCTTACCGACCTCGACGCCCGGGCCGGAGCGCTCAACCGGGTCGGCCAAGAGCCGATAGATCGAACCCTCGCGCAATCGGTTGCCGAGGATCTCCCTCGGACTCTCGAAGCGCTGCTGGACCGTTGCCATGCCCAAATTCTTGCCGACCGGGCCAAGAATCGCGAGCATTTCGCTAGGCGATTCTCCTAGCAGGCTTCTTCGGCCAAGGTTGAAAGCACGGACCACGAAATGCCAGCCTCGCGTTCGGCGGCGGACAACCGATTGGCGGCCTGACGAGTACCGCGCTTGCGTTCCGCGTGAATCGTCCGGAGCACTCGAATCCCATCTGAGAACGCATTCAAGTTGCTCGTTCCGAAGACACGACGCCGCTCAAAGCTAGGAACTTCGGCCACCCTGAGTCCAGCCTTGGCTATGCGCACATTGATGAGCGTTTCGACCTCGAAACCGTCGCCCCATAGCATGGTTTGCTCATCGACTCCCTCGACCTCTCCCCCATCAAGCTCGATGACGGAAAGGCATTCCCGACGGAAAGCGTTGTACCCGTAACAAAGATCCGTATAGCGGGTGCCGTACAAGAGATTTACGACCTTGTTCAAGAAAAAGTTTCCCATCTGCCGAAATCGACTTATGTCGCTACTGCCTGCTCCCGACATAAACCGAGAACCCTTCGCAAAGTCCGCACCCCGTTTGAGGGCGTCGATAAAGAGCGGGATTTCGGCCGGGTCGGTTGACCCGTCGGCATCGAGCATGACGATAAAATCGCCACTGGCCTCTTCAAACCCACAGGCCAGTGCGTTGCCCTTGCCCCTACGCGTCTGACCAATGATCGTGATGTTCGGCCAGAGCTGCCGTGCCACCTCGACGGTGTCGTCGGTTGAGCCCCCGTCGACCAAGATCACCTCGTACAAATCACGCGGAAGCCCTGCGAATACGTGGGGAAGGTTGAGAGCCTCGTTCTTCGCCGGAATCACGATGGTGACCGTCGGTTCCAAGTTATCCGCACCCAGCTTCCGCTGGGTCCGGCTATTGATCTGGGTGAGAGTCAACTCGGTCCGCCCTTCATAATTTTCACTCTTCTCCGCATGCCTCAACGCCCCGTTATGGCAAAGACCACGACCGAGCACCTCCGTATCACCATGAATTGTCACTCCACGGACCCCTCCGTCTAACCCTCAATAGCAGTCGTGAACTGGGCAAACAGGCCTCCCAGATTCGACAAAGGTGTTCCGCCAAGCCAACCGCCCTCAGCCCTTCTGTTGCCTCATTCACCTCCCAGGGCTTTCTTCCTGATGAGCGAAAGTCGTCAACGTGAAGTCATTGTGGCGGACAGACCCGCAGGTCGCCTAGGGCAAAAAGTCACTTTTCTATCCAACTGTCTTGCCATGGCGCTCTCACCCGGACTGGCAACCCCCCCTTGGCACACGAAGAATCGGATTTAGGTGCCACGAGTAGGACCTTCTTCGTGGCGACCCATCAGCGGGTCCCCGCTCCGGCCAGCAGATCGGTCTTTCAGATGCCACCGATCTGACCCGGGGGTCTGGACGGGCGTCTATATCCCCGGACGGAGGATCGTCGACCGCAACGGCCATTCTTGGGCGCATCCCCCAAACTGAGCCTGCAGCGGGTTCATCCCGTTTGACGACCTGCTAGCCGTTTTATTAGAATTTAAAGCAAATGGAACCGAAGCGGGCCAACTTGCGTCGGTTGACTACATTGCGAGCATTTGCCGCGCTTCTCGTGTTTGGTTTTCACTTGCAAAGTGCGGGTGTCATCCCAAATGTAAGAATATTGAAGGTCGGGTATGTCGGAGTCGCCTTCTTTTTCGTTCTCTCGGGTTTTGTTCTCTCGTGGAGCGCGTCACAAACTCTACCTCCTAGAACCTTCTACCGGCGTAGGTTTGCGCGAGTCTACCCAGCGGCCCTGCTTACAATCTTAGTCTCGCTCATTGTTCCCATTACCGCATACAGGATTACATGGGCAACCTTTACTACCAACGTGCTCATGATCCAAGCGTGGATCCCCCCAAACCAGTTTGTTTTCGGCACAAATGCCGTAACGTGGTCTCTTTCGTGTGAGGCTTTCTTCTACGCGCTCTTTTCCCCTCTCTCTCGTCGTGCTCACTCGCATGTCTTCGAAGCGGCGCTGGTTAGTAGTCATCGTCTACTTCGTCATTACGGCAGTCGCGAGCGGCATTCTTGAGCGCATTGGCGTACACAACTCAACCGTAAGCAACATCGGGTTCGCCAATCCCGCATTGAGACTCGGCGAGTTTCTTCTCGGCGTTGCCGCGGGCGTAGAGGCGAAAGAGGGAGGAGGTGTTCCCGCGCGAATCGGTGCCGGTCTCCTGGCGCTAGGACTGCTGATGACCGCCGTGCTTCCTCGATCCCAGAACCTCCCCGACGCGTACATGACGATCGGCTTCTTTGGGTTGATTGTCCTGGCCGCTCGACGGGACATGATTCATCCAACCGGTCTGCTGGCGTCTCGGTGGTTTGTGTACGCAGGCGAGGTTTCATTCTGCTTTTACTTGGTCCATCAGCTGGTCATCATCAACCTTCAGAATGAAGTTGGTCACGGGGGTTACGGAGTCGCAGCATTGGCGTTAGCCGTCTCGGTTGCGCTCGCAGTCGCTCTCCACCATGCGGTCGAACGTCCGATGCAATCTCTTATTCGGGGCCGAGCATCGGCTCGCCAATCGATCGCCACTGCACCAGTGACGGAATTGCCGACGTAAGCCACCAATAATTCTGGTCAACACCCTTGTTTCTGCTGAAACACGTTCAGGTCAGTAGATCCGATGAGGTGGAATTTGAGTCACCGAGCCTGAGAGCAAACTCACCCGAGGGTCGGGAGTCAAGCCAGGTCATTCAAGAGGTTCCTACCGGTGGGTCATTGCGCGAGGAGGGCTGAATCCTCACGATGAGGAACCGATGGCTGGATGACTCGGGCCGCGAAGCTTCACGGTGCCACTCCCACGGGTCCCCGTGCTGCAACAATGTCCGCCATGACACGCCCAGTATCTATTCGATCGGGGACCCGTGGGAGTGGAAGCATCGCGACAATCCCGGGCCGTCCTCAGGAGCTCTGCCCCTGTTGATGGGTTTTACTCGATCCGACAGGGTCCCGTCATCGCAATCACCTGGTCTAGCGGCGCCAAAAAAATGTAGGGCTTCCGCATACGGCTTTACGATGCCAAAACTGAGGCGCTCGACCTTACTCTTCGGGCTGCTCATTCCTCTGCTCATGGGCACCGCGATTTCGAATGTTGGGGCTGCAGAGAGGCCTTTCGCGACCTCAATCAGTAGCAACCACCGCTACCTTTTGGATCAAGCCGGTCACCCTTACATGATCGTCGGTGACTCAGCACACTCCATGTCAGTCGACTTATCGACTACCCAAATGAATGCTTACTTCGCTGACCGGCGGGCGCACGGTTTCAACGCAATCTTGGTGGAACTTATCTGTGGGCAATACACCGGCAACCACAATGCGAATAGCGCCAACTACGCCACGTACGACGGGATAACACCCTTTACGACCAATGGTGATATCTCGACGCCGAACCCGGCTTACTTCAATCGCATGCGAATCATGGTCCAGTTAGCTGCGAACTATGGCCTCACCCTATTCCTAGATCCGGCAGATACCGGGCAACTAATAAAGAGTTCTTCCTTTCTGGCGGATAACGGGGCAACAAAGGACTACAACTATGGCCGCTTTCTCGGAAAAACATTTGAAGACTTCCCGAACATTGTGTGGGAAAGCGGAAACGATTACCAAAAGTGGGGTCCCGTCAATGATGCCTACGTGCTGAGCATCGCTGAAGGAATTCGCTCAGTTGATGCCAAGCAGCTGCAGACGGTAGAACTGAATTACAACGAAAGTCTCTCTACCGATGACGCTAGCTGGGCCTCCTTCGTCAACCTCAACGCCGCATACGACTATTACAGCCCGTATGCCGAGGTACTCGCCGGCTACAATTTCAATGCTCCGACGATGCCGGTGTTTAGTACCGAAAACGATTATGAGTTTGAGAATTACCTCCACATCAACCCGGGAAATTCTAAAGACCTACGTCGTCAGGAGTACTGGACGATGACCAGCGGGGCGACGGGACTGCTCTACGGCAACCACTACACGTGGGACGATCCGAGCTGGGCCGATGAGGAAAAACATCTGGACACGACCGGGGTGCGGCAATTGCAGTACATGAGCAACCTCTTCAAACATGTTGCTTGGTACAGGTTGGTGCCGGACCAAATGCATACATTCGTGACGGCCGGGTACGGGACCTTTCAGAATCGAGGTACTGAAGGTTCGAGCAATTACGTGACCGCAGCCACAACCACTGACGGCAGTCTAGGCATCGCCTATTTGCCGGAACGAACGACCGTGACGCTTGATTTGGCCAAAATGCGGGGAAGGATCACGGCACGGTGGTATGACCCCACCAGCGGTACCTATTCGACCATCGGAGTTCTCGCCAACACCGGCACACGCCAATTCAATTCTCCCGCCAAACACGAGGATGGTTCCGATGATTGGGTGTTGGTGCTTCGAGCGTAGGCGGTGATTCTCGCAGGGTCTAGGGGGTCACTCCCCCCGACCCGTCGACCAGAACCGGGCTCGACGCTCGACTGTTGGTCCGCTCCCGAAGGCGTTGGGTGAATTCTGGGGCTACGAGTTGAGGGGGCGACCGTGCGCAGGTTCAGTTGTCGAGTGATCTCGGGTGGCGCGTGACCGTTCAGCGGGACGAGCCGGACGTTCGGCCGCCACTGGGCGATGCACACCAAGGCCAGGAGTGGCCACAGTACGGTGGTCCCCCGACATCTCATGATGGAGCCCCGCAGAGCCGCCCGCGGCGCGCTGAAGCTTCCGCTCCGTCAGGAGCGTCCGTAGGACACGGGTGCCGTCACGGACCGCACGAAGGCTCGACTCGCCGTTACGACGCGGGAGTTCGACGCTTGGGACTTCGGCAATTCGAAGCCCGATGAGCTGCGCCCGCACGATGATTTCCGTCTCGATCTCGAATCCGGTCGAACGAAGATCCAAGGACTCAAAGAAGATCTTCCGGAAGGCAAAGAATCCGTAACAGAGGTCCGTATAGCGGACACCAAGAAGGAGGTTGGCCGCCTCAACGAGAGCCCGGTTGCCAGCACGACGGATCGGGGTGATGTCGAGGGACCCTCCGCCGGCCATGAATCGAGACCCCTTGGTGAAGTCGAATCCATGAGCGAGAGGGTGGACAAACCGGGGGATCTCTTCGGGTGACATGCTGCCGTCCGCGTCCATCGCTACGACGACCTCTCCTGTGGCGGCCGCCAGGCCAGCTCGTAGGGCGTTTCCCTTCCCTGGGGCGGGCTCGCCGATAATCCGAATGTCAGACCGACTTGAACGCGCCATTACCTTCGTCACGTCGGAGCTTGCATCCACCAGTATTACTTCGGTGACCATTCGAGGAAGGCGATCGAGGACGTCGGCCACATTGCGGGCCTCGTTGCGTGTCGGAATGACGAGACTCACGGTCGGAGCTGGTAGCGGGCTGGTCGGCAACTCACCCATGACGCGGGAATCACTCCGCCGGCGGCCGCCTTGGCGTCGCTCAACGAAGCGAACCGGCGGCTCATCTGGACCGACGCGTTGCTCGAACCAATCTTCCGTGCTCCCGCTGCCAATAACAATGCCGTTGCCAATGCCGTTGCCAATGCCGTTGCCGTTGCCGTTGCGGTTGCCGTTGCCGTTGCCGTTGCCGTTGCCGTTCTCGCTCACGTCCGCTCCACAGGTTCTATTCTGGCCACAGGTCGATCGGTCCAGATCTGTCGACCCGCCCGAGTTGGATTATCTCTCAAAGGAAGCATCGCAAGCGGCCGTCAATGTGCCGACCACCCATTCCCAACAGAAACACAACTCTTTGGTCACTCCCGAGGATCAGCAATTTGAGTCAGCCACCGATTTCTGGCCCGCCACCCGGTCCGACGCAGGATTTGCCCGTCCTCCCTGAGAACGGTGCCTCGAAGTAAGACGAGGATTCGACACGCTGGTCGCCGCCAGCCTCTCAGCCAATGAGGCCCAGGAAACCGCCATCAGCGGGCTTCGCTGGCGGCGGCATTGGGGAACGCCAGGCTCTTGTGGTGTTCGCCGATCTGGCTCCAGCGGCTGGTCACGGCCTTGCCCCTCGTATAGAAGCGGACGCCATCGGGCCCGTAGACATGCAGGTCACCGAAGAGTGAGCCCTGCCAACCTCCGAACGAATAGTAGGAGACAGGAACCGGAATGGCCACGTTGATCCCCACCATGCCCGCCTCGACTTCGGTCTCGAAGCGTTGGGCCGCCCCACCGTCCGAGGTGAAGATTGCCGCTCCGTTGCCATAGCCATTGGTCCGGACGAGTTCGAGGGCGTCGTCCAGGCTCTCGACCCGCACCACGGACAGCACTGGCCCGAAAATCTCATCGCGGTAGACCTGCATGCTCGGAGAGACCTCGTCGATGAGGCATGGCCCCAGCCAGTACCCCCCCTTTTCACCGCTGTTGGGGTGCTGACGCCCGTCGATGACGACGTTCGCTCCCTCCTCCGCACCGATGTCGAGATACGAAGCCACCCGGTCCCGGTGCTCCAGCGTGATCAAGGGGCCCATCTCCGATTCTGGATCGTCACCGGGCCCGACCGCCAACCCGTCGACGCGCCGTCGGATGCCCTCCACTAATTGGTCACCGCATCCGCCTACCGCCACCAGGACCGAGGCGGCCATGCACCGCTCCCCCGCCGACCCGAACCCTGCGCTCACGGCCGCTTCTGCTGCTTCGGTCATGTCGGCGTCGGGGAGCACCACCAGGTGGTTCTTGGCCCCGCCAAGTGCCTGGACGCGCTTTCCGTTGCGGGCCGCCGTTTCGTAAATATGCCGGGCGACCGGCGTCGACCCCACGAAGCTCACCGCCGCGATTCCGGGGTGGGAGAGGATACGGTCCACGGCGACCTTGTCACCGTGGACCACATTGAACACCCCGTTGGGGAAGCCGGCCTCGGCAACCAGCTCGGCCAGGAACTGGGAGGCAGACGGGTCTTTCTCGGAGGGCTTCAGGACGAACGTGTTGCCACAGGCGATGGCCAGCGGGAACATCCACAGGGGAACCATGGCCGGGAAGTTGAAGGGGGTGATGCCGGCCACGACGCCCAGGGGCTGACGCAGGGAGTGCACGTTCACCCCCGTGGAGGCGCCCTCGGTGAACTCGCCCTTCAGCAGCTGGGTGATGCCACATGCGAACTCGATGACTTCCAGCCCACGGGCCACTTCGCCGGCCGCGTCAGCTTGCACCTTGCCGTGCTCGGCCGACACGACCCGGGCGAGGTCGCCCACATGATCGGCCAGCAACGAGCGCAGCGAGAACAGGGCGTTCGTTCGCTTGGCCAGGGAGACCGACCGCCAGCCGGCAAAGGCCCGGGACGCCGCGGCCACCGCCTCATCCACCTCGTTGACGGTGGCGAAATCGACCTCGCCGCTTTGCGCCCCGGTCGCCGGGTTGAAGATCTTTCCGCGCCTCTCCGCATCGCCCACCCAGGGTTTACCGTCAATCCAGTGCGTGATCTGATCCATAGGTCTCATTCTGCCTCTTTTGGGGGGCGGACCTCTCACGGCTGGACGACGTCCGTCAGGGCCCCCTTCCCCGCTCGGCCTCCAAAGCGGCAGGCGGCGGCAACAGGTACTGCAGCTGCGGGCGAACCGTCAACAAGGCGAGGTCTAGCCCGGACCTTTCAGTAAGCTCCCTGGTTGAAATCCATTCTGTCGTTCAATGCGCATTCTGGGCGCCTGCGGGATGCGTGGCTGATCCGGGCATGGCCATTGTGGCGGCCGGTCCAGGCGTCTCAGTGCGTGGAGCGTGTCGATGTCCGTTCGATGGGCGTGTTTGTGTCAACCCAGTGTCCTGCAACAAGAGAAGCGGTGGAACTCGCTCAGGCGCTGGACCAGTTCGGCAGCCGAGTGAAGGCCGTCACGAGGTCGTCGGCCCAGGGCCATCCCTCGGCGATGCGCAAGGTGGTGCGCCGGGCCGAGCGCACCAGCACGCCGGCGGTGTGCAAGAGCGTGTAGCGCAGCCGCTTGGGCTCGGCCCGGGCCAGCTCGCCTTCGAGGCAAAGTCCCTTCATCCAGACCAACAGGTCACCGGCAATGAGGACCAGGGTCAGCCAGGCGGCGTTGATGGCGAAGCTGGCCGAGGGCAGGTTGGTCAGTCCGGTGTCCTTGATGTCGCAGATCCGACGTTCGCAGCGTCCCCGGCCCCGATAGAGAGCGTCGAGGAAGCAGACGTCGTCTTCTTCGTGGTCGGTGATGAAGACCTGGTAGCGGTGGCCCTCGACATCGCTGAAGGTGAGTTGGGCGCCGGGATGGGGCAGCTCGCGCCGGGTGATCATCCGGGTGCCCTCGCCCCAGCGCGACAAGTCCACCAGGTCGGTGATCTCGGCCACCTCTCCGGACTCGCGCTCTTCGGTACCATCGGCCGAGATGGCGCTGGCGCCAGCGCTTTTGGGGCACTTTGGTCACCACGGCCGCCAGCTCGGCACTGAGCTTGTGGCCGACGATGAAGCGGACGCCGCGCTCTGGTGCAGGCCTCGGTGAATTTGTGCGAGCAGCCCGCCGAGTCGGTCCGGGCGATCACCTCGCACCGCTTCGGATCGACCGGGAACTGGGCCAAGGCGTCGTCGAGCACGATGACGTGATCTTCGGCGTTGCCCGGCGCGGCGTTGCCCGGCCGCAATCGAGCGGCCAGTGGTTCACCCGTGGCGTCGAGGAAGGCCATGAGCGGGGAGAACCCGAAACCGTGCTTGTAGTTCGGGGCTGCCCCCTCTTTCTCCGAATGCGCACCGACCAACGTGGCGTCGAGGTCGATCACGTAGAAGCCCGGATCAAGGCCGGCCGCCCAGGCCTCGGCCCGCGCCGTGTGCCCGCGCCGAGGCGATGCGCTCGAGAGCAGCCTCATCGACGGCCTCGAGGGTCCGCCATGTCGTCGGCACCGAGGCCACATCGCCGAAGAGGGCCGGCTGATCGGCCAGCACCCGCAGGTCGCTGATGGCGGTCGCCCCGTCCGCGATGGCCACGGCCAGATCGACGAGCACCTGGCCCCGGTCATGGCCCCGGCGTCGCTTCTTGGTCGGCGCCATCGCCTCTGAAAGCCCTTGTGCTCAACCCAGCTCGTCGGCCAGTTCGCACAACAGCCGAGCGCCCGCATGAGCGGCGACACCCTTGCCGCCGGTGGTCACCACAATGCCGGGTCGGCCCGCGTTACGCTTCATCTCGGAAGTGCCCTCCTGGTTTGGATCCTGTTGGCTTCGCAATCAACAGTTTCCCTTGCCAAGAGGGCTTTTCCGCGTCAATCCGGCAGGAACGTAGGGCGTTTTACTGAAAGGTCCGGGCTAGGGCTGGATGGGCGGCAATGGCCTTGTCGTACCGAGGCCGCCAAAGAGGTGACCAGCTCAGATGCCCAATTTCTGAGAACTGCGTGACCGGCACCCGGCGCTACGGGTAATTCACGCTGGGCGCAACCTGTCGCAGCTGCACCGTTATCCTTCGGGCACTCGGGTCCGCTCGCGTGACGGTGACATCGCTGAGCTCTGGTTGGCACTGACGCAAGCGCGCCATCTAGGTCCAGCGTCTGGTCTCCATTGATCGTTGCGACTTTCAGGGCTTTTGCCTCTATCCGTGTAGGTGGCTGGTTCCTATAGTGAAAACTTAGTTCGGGGGATCTTGCCAGCGAGAGGGCAGCTAAATGCGTATGCACGATTCGGTGCCTTCAGATCGACGCTTCCGGACCCGTCCAGCGAGGCGTCGGTCTGACGTGGCAAGGGCGGTATACGGGCGAGGGATTTTGGCAGGATCCTCTATGAAAACGAGAGTCGCCTTGGGGACTTTGGCTCTCGTAGCTCCGCTCCTGATCCTTGCCGCCGGGCCATCCGGCGCGCTGACCCCTAATGTGACCGTCTGGGTGGCGAGTAGCGGTAGCAACTCCAGCAACTGTCAGAACCCAACTGCCCCGTGCGCCACCACCCAGTACGCGCTGACCCAAGCTGCGGGTGCCGATCCAGAACCCGGCGCCCCGATGGAGATCGACATCATGGTTGGCCCGGGCACATTCGCATTGGTAAGTGCTCCCTGCGAGGGCTGCGACTTGAAAATTGACGGGTCGCATGCGACGACGCTCACCGGGACGGCTGGCGCGAACCGCAGCACGCTCACGCTGGAGGACGTGACCATCAATGGCGGAGGTGGAAACCCTCTTCAGAGTGGCTACGCCAGCGAGATCAATGTCGTCGATAGCACCATTACGAACAGCAATGTAGCGCTCGCGGGTGGGGGCATCGGAGGAAACGTTACCCTGACAGACTCGACACTCACCGGCAACGTCACCGGCGTGAAACAGGGCACCTATGGTTCGGCGACAATCACAGACTCGACCCTCACGGCGAACAATGTCGGGGTCGAGGTCGACACAGCCGGTAACGCCACGATCGCACAAAGCACGATTGCTGGGAACGATGTCGGCATCGAGGGAACAGCCGAGAACTCAAACCTATGGATCGCGGGAACTCTTGTCGGCGACGACTCGTCCAGTGATTGCGACCTCACGGGCGCAACGGTGACCGACCTTGGCTACAACCTCGACGGCGACGGATCGTGCGGCTTCAACGAGACGACAAGCCTCAGTGATGCGAATCCTGATCTTGGGCCGTTGACGGACAATGGCGGACCTACACAGACCATGGAACCTCAATCCGGGAGTCCGGCCATAAACCAGATTCCCCTGGGGACCACGGTTGCGGACTCAGAATTGCTTTCCGGCGACATCTCGTTGTGTCCTGGTCCCACGGGGGGCGATCAACGAAGCATCTCGCGGCCACAAGGTCCCGAATGCGACATCGGCGCCGTAGAGGTGCAAGTGCTCAGTCAGGTACGGCTCGTCCTTACATCGGTGAGCGGCGTCATTGGCGAGTCGCTCACCCTCACCACAGGCGGTGGTTCGGGGGGCGGTGCCGTTTCCTATAGTGCCGTCAACGGCACAGCCTCCGGATGCTCCATTTCCGTTGACACGCTGAGCGCGACGAGTGCCGGCACGTGCATCGTTACCGCGACGAAGGCCGGGGTTACCCCTTACACCCCAACCGTCTCCGCGCCGACGACCGTGACCTTCGACGCCCCTACACCTCCCACTCCCCCCGTCACAACCTCCCCGTCGGCATCACCCACCTGCAACCGGACACTTCCAACGGGTACGGTCGTCGGAATCGCCGCCACCAGTGACGACCGCGGCTATTGGATCGCCAACAATCAGGGCCTGGTGGTGGCCTGCGGTGACGCCCCGGCCCTCGGCGGGCTCGTCAGCGCACCGAATCATCCCATCGTCGGAATCGCCGCCACCTCCGATGAGGGTGGCTACTACCTCGTCGGCTCCGACGGAGGGGTGTTCACGTTCGGTGACGCCACCTTCTACGGGTCCACGGGCGCCCTCAGGCTCAACCGGCCCATGGTCGGCATGGCCGTCGATCCGGCCACAGGGGGCTACTGGCTCGTGGCGACCGATGGAGGTGTCTTCTCTTTCAATGCACCATTCTTCGGGTCCACGGGAGCTATCAGACTCAACCAACCGATCGTCGGCATGGCCCCGTCGAACGGAGGGCATGGGTACTGGCTCGTCGCCTCCGACGGTGGGATCTTTTCGTTCAACGCGCCGTTCCTCGGGTCCATGGGGGCCACTCGTCTGAACAAGCCCATCGTCGGCATGTCGGTCGATGCGACGACCGACGGTTACTGGCTTGTGGCCACGGACGGCGGGATCTTTTCGTTCAACGCGCCGTTCTACGGCTCGACCGGAGCCATCGTGCTCAACCGACCGATACTGGCCATGGAGTCCGACGGCACCGGCACCGGCTACAGGTTCGTGGCCTCCGACGGAGGCATCTTCGACTTCGGTTCCTCGGGGTTCTTCGGCTCGGCGGCTTGACCATCTCCACCTGGCTGCCAGGTGGGTCCTGCTCTGTGACGCTCTCTTGCCGGTCCCGAAGCGACGGGTCTGAAGAAAACTGCGCATCACAACAGATGTTCCGAACAGTTGTGGTGGTCTTGACGAATGCATGCAAGACGACGAGCCAACATCCACGACGGGCAGTGATGACGGCAGCATCACGGAGCTCGTTCGGTTCGCAAACCCCGAATTGGGACCGGGGTTGCGGCGGGTTCGCGTACGCGTGCTCCGCACCAGCGCTCCGAGTGCAACCCCTCCCATCAGGACATTTCAACGGCCGTGCCATGAGTTGTCTCAACGTTGAGAGCCCATAGCCGACGATGTGAGACCCATCACTCATCCTTGCAACAAAGCATCGTCGTACAAGGCGACCGAGCAAGGAGAAGACGTGATGCGAGCAATCAAGCACTCACTTCTATTACTGACGTCGTCAATCGTCCTTGGCGTAGGACTTAGCATTGTGACAGCAACTCCAGCCGTCGCCAAGACAAGTCCGATTTCCCAGCATGGTGCGAACGCCACACTCGCGTCGGTTCGCCCCGACGCGAACTCCGTTGCACCGTGACACCGAATAGTTCGATTGGTGTCGCAACAACGTGATCGCAAGACATGACCGAAGCAGATAAGGCAACGAGCCTCATCTCGCCGCAGCGTCGCCTACGGAATTTCGAGATCGTCGAGCCTTGAAGAGCTGCGGCGCATCAACTTTGAGTATTTGTAGGAGACGCCCAGCCGGTATCTTCGGCCATCGGGATCTCTCGTCGAACCGCTCGGCCGCGTTCGCGTTGCTCCAAGGATGAGACCGAGAACACCACCGCGCCATCATCACGTGATCGAGAATGTCTACAACCGCCGCGGTCTTACGCGTGGACTTCGAAGACCGAAAGCACTCAACGACTTTGACGAGGCCGTTCCGAATTCATAGCCATACCAGGTCGCTTCACAACGCGGCCTCACTGCGACCACATGATCCATCAATTTTCAGCCTGTCGGCTTCGATGAGGCTTCAGGTCTTCCACCGCTGCGGTCGGCTTCGCTGTGACCGAGATCAGAAAATTTCTGCAGTGCGCGGAGAGGACGCTTGGGCGATCCTCGTCGTTTCGGGAGCAGCTGGATTTCATATCGGTTGCTGCGGGGTTGCAGTGGGTTCGGATTCGCCATTCGCATTGACATGTCAGTCGAAACAGACAAGCCTTTAGGTTGAAAGCACGAAAAGGCAAACCCCTCGCGAGAGGGGGACGCAAAGCCACGGGACTTCCTGAGTCAGCCGGGCCGCCGAAATAGCGATCTGCATTGCTATTCCCAACGGTTCTGCTCTCAGGGCTGAAGGGAACAATGAACCAGATCCAGATACTCCGGAAAGCGCTTCTTGCAAAATCACGATGGAGGATCGCACTTCTGGCAATCACATGTGGCGTGCTTGCCAGTACCGTCGGTCTTGATGTGGCTTCTTCCGCCCAGGGCGCGACGAACGCCATTGGCTCACTAACGGCCATCTCATCGAATGCCGTAAGCCCGTCCTCGAGTTACGGCGGGGGTCACCTGATGGCCAGCGCTCCAGACGGTGGCTACTGGACGACCACCTGGCTTGGCGATGTCACTGCTCACGGCGGTGCGGCGACGTTCGGATCTCCGGCCCTTTCAGGTGTGCAACTAGCCAAGCCGATCGTAGGCATGGCATCAACGCACGACGGAAAGGGCTATTGGCTCGTGGCTAGCGACGGCGGCATCTTCTCCTACGGAGATGCGACGTTCTTCGGTTCCACCGGGGCGATACATCTGAACCAACCGATCGTCGGAATGTCTGCGACGCCTGATGGTGACGGCTACTGGCTCGTGGCCAGCGATGGCGGAATCTTTACTTTCGGTGATGCGAAGTTCTTCGGTTCAACCGGGGCGATGCATCTGAACCAACCGATCGTCGGAATGTCTGCGACGCCTGATGGTGACGGCTACTGGCTCGTGGCCAGCGATGGCGGAATCTTTACTTTCGGTGATGCGAAGTTCTTCGGTTCAACCGGGGCGATACATCTGAACCAACCCATTGTGGGCATGGCACCTTCACCCGACGCTGGCGGTTACTGGCTTGTTGCCCGCGATGGAGGCATCTTTACCTTCGGCGATGTGCAATTCTCCGGAGCTGGAGTAAGTGGGACCCAAACCTGGGGAATGATCATTAACCCGTCCGTCGTCGGTTACACCCTTGTGCAGAGCGACGGCAGCGCAAAGACCTTCCCGGGGGCCACCGCATCTTCGATCCAATCATCCTCACTCGCCCTCGGCGTCTATGTGGGACCAGCTGATGTGGGCGGTGTGGCGGCCTTCAATGCGACCACCGGGACCCATTCGACCATCGCGGTCGACTACCTGCCGAGCAACGGAGGCTGGGCCGGCATGGACGGGGCCAACGGCGGTGACGCCTGGCTGTTCAACGACGCCTGGACCAACAGCGGCTACCAGCTGTCCCTCGGTGTGCCCATCATCCCGAGTGACGCCTCGGGCAACCCGGTCGGCACCTTGGCCCAAGGGGCGACGGGGGCCTACAACTCCTATTACGTGACCTTGGCCCAGACCATGGTCGCCGCCGGCGAGTCCAACGCCTACCTGCGCCTCGGTTTCGAGTTCGACGGGTCCTGGAATGCCTGGAACGCCCAGAACCCGACCGACGAGGTCAGCTTCGCCAAGTACTTCGACCAGATCGTCAGCGCCATGCGCTCGGTGCCCGGAGAGAACTTCAAGTTCGTCTGGAACCCCGACGCCACGGCGTTCACCCAGTCGGGCTACAACGTGGCCTTGGCCTACCCGGGTAACGCCTACGTCGACGTCATCGGCCTGGACGCCTACGACCAGGTCTGGCTGAGCGACGCCCAGACCCCGGCCAACGCCTGGAACGAGTCGCTGCTCCCGGCGCTCAACGCCGCCCACGCCTTCGCCGCTGCGCAGGGCAAGCCACTGGCCTTTTGCGAGTGGGGCTCGATCATCCGTCCCGACGGACACGGGCTCGGTGACGACCCCACCTACATCAACAACATGATCTCCTGGATGAAGACGCCCACCAACGACGTCATCTTCGAGACCTACTTCGACTTCAACGCCGGCGGCCTCGACTCGTTCCTCACCGATGGCGAGTTCCCGAACAGCCTGGCGGCGTACAGGGCCGACCTCGGCTGAGCTGACGCACGGGGACGAACAGCAAGGCAGCCAGCGACCGTCCCGACTCCAGCGTTCGGGAAGAACGCTGCGACACTCACACCGCTGGCGCACCGGGGTGGTTGAGCACCGTGCTTGTAGCCCCGCCCGTGACGCAGCTCACGTTCTTCCAGTGCCGCCTCGGGCCGCTCAGCACGAACGGATGAGGATCCCGCCTCTAAGCGCGTTTATCCGGGGGACATCAACTGCGTCCATCGCGACCAGTACGCTCGGTACTACGAAACGGCGTTGCAGCCGGTGGTGCTGCTTTCCGCGTTGTAGTTGAGCCATGCCGCTCCTGCGGCAGGCGGCGTGTTCGGGGCGTGTGCCCCGGTGCGACATCTATTGGGCAACCCGGGATGAGACGCTCGACGTCTTCAGTCCGTGCGGTTGCCCTCACGGGGGCTTGGCCCGCGATTGACGATCGGCAAAATGAACCACAGGGTAAAGAATGTGGCGAAGGTCATTGCGGCGATCAACGGCACCTCGACGCCTCGGTAGACGACGCTGACGACGAGCGCAACGGCTGCGCAGATAGCCAAGCCCACCGCAGCGAGCCCACCGATGGCCATGACGTTCGATGCTTTGACGAGACGACCTATCTTGTGGCGACGGAAGACCAGCCGGTGATACGCCACCGGCCCTCCGAGCAGTGCCGTGGCAAGAGCGGCCAGCAGCAAGCTCGTGACGTAGAGATTCAACTGCGCACCATCCAGTCTCACGAAGCGAACCGAAAAAGGAAGCGCGAGCAGGAACCCGAAAAGCACCTGGACACCGAGCCCGGCCACCCGCAGCTCTTCACGAGCTCCATAAGGTTGCGGTCGTCCCTTTCGGCCAAAGACTCATTCCGCCCACGCTGGTTCCGCTCACGATTGTCACGTGCCGGTTCAGCGGGCTGGGGCTCGAGCGCCGCCTCTCTCATGGCGGGCTCGCCCTTCACTGTCGATCTCGCACGACTATCATCAGGTACGTTTCGTTACGTCGAGGTGCCCGCAGCGGTGGCTTCACGCACGGGCGTCGTCACGCATCGACGGCCCGCTCGAGTTGCGCCTTCGACATTTTCGACCGCCCGTCAATGCCGCGCCGTTTCGCCTCGGCGTAAAGCTGGTCGCGGGTGCGGCCACCCCGTCCTCGATGGGATCGGAGGCCACCGCGTCGGCCCGAAGACATGTCCTCGGTCGAGGAACGGCTGGCCTCCATGGATTCACCACTTCTCGCCCGTTCCTTGTTGACGGTGCGAGCGGCGATCTCCTCTGCCACTTCCTCCGATTCGCCCCGTTCCCGCAAACCACTCTTGATGTGGTCATATTGCCGTTCCCGCTTGGCCGTCCACGCTCCGCTCGGCATCGTTTCCTCCCAGCCGCTCTTCGTGTACGTACCCACGTGAGACGGCGTCAAACGGCCCGGCGCGACGGCGAAGGCGGATTTGGCTGAAGGGAAATCGGACTCAACGCAAGCTCTGACCTGGGGATTCTTCGAGTGGGCCGTACAGGACTCGAACCTGTGACCCCTTGCG